>NZ_CP172449.1:5042500-5272645 GCF_047324085.1 Microbulbifer sp. CNSA002 | reverse complement strand
AGCGGGATGAGGCACCGGCCTGCTGGCACCAAACCCAGATCCCAGCGGTGAAGTCACCGGAGGTGGCGCAGTGGCAACAGGTGGTACAGATACCTGTGGCGGTACTACTGCCGGCTGCACTGGAGGTGGTGGCGGAGTTGGCGCCGATGGCGCGGGTGTCGGTACCGGTGTCGGAGGGGCATTATTTGTTACATGGCCGCGCTGGAAGCGAGCCGGCCGGCGAGCGGTAATCTCGAGCGCCACTTGCAGAGGGCGCCCTGGTGCAAACTGTTGCACCAACTCGCGAATGCGGTTCAGGAATTTATTGCCAACCCAGTCCAGCACAAAGCGGTTCGGTGCGATCAGGCGCAACTCGCCCTCCGCACTGACGGGATTGACGCGCAACGGTCTGATCCAGGTATTGAACTGCTGAGACGGCAGCTCGTCCTGTAAACAGCTCGCGCACTGCTTCCATACGGATTCAGTCAAGAAACCCCCCAAAAAACCCCAAAATGGTAAGACCAAGGAGAGACGGCAAGGCCGGATTAGAAATCACCCGGGGCCGTCAAATAAGATCGGCGCAGTATACCTTTCCACCTTTAGGTTATCCACAAGAAAGACTGCATCTGTTGAAAAAACTGCGCAAAAAGATCCACACAATCAAGGATTTGCACAACAATTAGACAATTGAGGTGGGAACCTCTTGAAAGTTATCCACAGAAAGCTGTGGGTATCTTGGGGTCAATCAGTGGGCATTCAGAGATACCCCTGATGACTCAACGACTTGTCTAGTTGGCGTAAAAAATTACAGTAAACTCGCGCACCAATAAAAAGAATTTCCCTGATTAGCGCGTTGCTTTCACTGCTGGGTTTCTATACAATCCGCGGCCTTCGCAGCGCGTAGCTCCGTCTGCACCGGCTTTGTGCCGGACCGGAGTCCAGGCCGCGGCCGGGAAAGGTCCCGAGAAATTTTGAACACAAAGTCTCAGGTAGCAAGACTATGAAACGCACATTTCAACCAAGCAACTTGAAGCGCAAGCGCACTCACGGTTTCCGCGCTCGCATGGCAACCAAAAACGGCCGTAAGATTCTGGCCCGCCGTCGCGCTAAAGGCCGCAAAGTACTGTCTGCATAAGATCTCTTCCCTTTTAGAGATATCTCTTTATGCAGCAGGTGCGCAGCAGCTTCGGATTTGCCAAGACGCTGCGCCTGCTCAATGCGGCGCAGTATCGCTTGGTATTCAATGAAAACCAGGTGCGCGCCGCACACCCTCATCTGTTGATCCTCGCCCGTCCCAACTCCTTGGAACACCCGCGCCTCGGTCTCGTTATTGCTAAAAAGCATGTACGCAACGCCTCCGACCGCAACCAAATCAAGCGTATAACCCGGGAAACCTTCCGTCTGCAGCAATACGATTTGCCGCCGCTGGATGCCGTGGTACTCGCGCGCCCTGGGGTCGCAGATCTGGATAAGGCCGAGTTGGCGAAACTACTGAATAAACTCTGGCGTAAACTGGCCAAGCGGGCTCGACAGCCGCAACCCCGACCATGAAGTGGATACTGATCAAGCTGATTCATGTATACCGCTACCTGGCCAGCCCCTGGGTAGGCAACCAATGTCGCTTCTACCCCACCTGCTCCCGGTACTCTGAAGAGGCCATTGAAACTCATGGAGCGATAAAAGGGGGTTATTTAACTCTGCGCCGCCTTATAAAATGCCACCCCTGGCACCCTGGTGGATTGGACCCGGTTCCCCCTACCAGACACAAGAACACGCTCTAGGTAATAAGATGGATTGGCAACGCTATACGCTGCTCGGCGGAATTCTCGCGGTTCTCCTGGCACTTATCTTCCAGTGGAACGCATTTCAAGAGCAACACACTCCTGAACTCGACCGCGAAACTGTCGTGCAGACAGGCGGCGACACTGTCAGCCAAATACCCGCCGAAACACCCGCGAGCACCGGCGACAGTGATGTTCCCCAACTTCGCTCCCAGGTGCCCGCATCCGATGAAGGCAGCAGTACCGAGAGCAAGCTGATCAGTGTCACCACCGACGTTTTTGATCTGCTCATCAATCCTCGTGGCGGCGATATTGTCAAAGTGGCGCTGCGAAAACAACAAGAGAAGTTGGATACCCCGGACCAACCCCTGATCCTGTTGAACCAGACCCGCAACCATACTTATATTGCCCAGAGTGGTCTTATCGGTAAAAACGGGACCGACAGCGCCGCTGGCCGCCCGGTTTTCAAGGTGGCAAAAACCGAATATGCGATGGTTGAGGGCGACGATACCCTGATAGTAGACCTGACTCTGCAACAGGAAGGCGCCAATATCACCAAGCGCTTCACCTTCAAGCGTGGAGACTACCTGATCCAAGTGGCCTACCTGGTGGATAACACCAGTGACAAACCCTGGTCCGCGGCCATGTTTGGTCAGATTAAGCGCGATGCCAGTGAACCCGCAACCGACACCGGTTTCGGTATGTCGCCTTTCCTCGGCGCTGCCATCCGCACCAACGAAAAGAACTACTTCAAGCAGGACTTCGAGGAGATTGCTGAAAGCCCCACCCGCGAAACCATCGAAGGTGGTTGGGTAGCTATGGTTCAGCACTACTTTATCAGTGCCTGGATTCCCCCCCAGGACGAGCGCAATACTTTTGAATTGAAGGAGCTATCCAACGGCCTCTTCCGCATGGGTTTTACCGCACCTCAAGTGCAAATCCCCGCTGCCACCCAAGGCGAGCTGAGCGCTTCTTTCTACGCTGGCCCCAAAGATGTCTACCGTCTGGAAGAAATCTCTCCCGGCCTCGACCTGACCGTCGATTACGGCTGGCTCTGGTGGATCGCCAAACCGCTGTTCGGTGTCCTGCACTTTATCCAGGAACATATTGTCAGCAACTGGGGCTGGGCGATCATCCTGCTCACCGTATTTATCAAGACGCTGCTTCTGCCTCTGTCCGCCGCTGGCACCAAATCCATGGCGCGTATGCGCAAGTTTGCGCCGCAGATGAAAAAGCTGCAGGAACAGTACAAGGATAACCGGCAAAAGCTGGCGGAAGAGACCATGAAGCTCTACCGCCGCGAGAAGATCAATCCGATGGGTGGCTGCCTGCCGATCCTGTTGCAGATGCCGGTATTTATCGCGCTCTACTGGATGCTCACCGAAACCGTTGAGCTGCGCCACGCGCCCTGGATCTTCTGGATTCACGATCTGTCGGCGAAGGACCCCTACTTTATCCTGCCGGTACTGATGGGCCTGTCTATGTGGTTTATGCAAAAGCTTAACCCGGCTCCCACCGATCCAACCCAAGCCCGCATCATGCAGCTGATGCCGGTAATGATGACAGTGTTCTTCCTGTGGTTCCCAGCGGGTCTGGTTCTGTACTGGATCGCCAACAACCTGATTACCATTGCGCAAACCTGGTATATCAATAAACAGGTGGATGCCGGTAAGTACTAACCAGTACCGATCTGCAGCAACACAATAAACAAGGGCCGCTAATGCGGCCCTTTTCCGTTCTGTCGAGTAAACTCAGCCGATGACACAAGAAAGCCTCAATCGCGACACTATTGCCGCTGTTGCCACCGCGCCCGGGCGCGGCGGCATCGGCGTTATCCGACTGTCGGGCGCAAGAGCCCTGCAAATTGCCCAACAAATCTGCGGGGAAAATTCCCTCCAGCCCCGTTCTGCCCACTACCGGAACTTTACCCACAAAGAGCAGTTAATCGATCAGGGATTGGCACTCTTTTTCCCCGCCCCCAACTCCTTTACCGGGGAGGATGTGGTGGAACTCCAGGGACACGGCGGCCCAGTGATTCTCGATCAGTTACTTCAAGCAACTATCGAGTTGGGCGCTCGACAAGCCCGACCCGGAGAATTTTCCGAGAGGGCTTTCCTCAACGACAAAATGGATTTAACTCAGGCCGAAGCGATCGCCGATTTAATCGACGCCGGCAGTGCCCAGGCAGCGCGTAATGCCATGCGTTCACTGCAGGGCGCGTTTTCCGAGAAAATCGAAGACTTGGTGGAAAACCTTACCCATCTGCGTATCTACGTGGAGGCCGCCATTGATTTCCCCGAAGAGGAAATCGACTTCCTCGCCGATGGCAAAGTGGCAGCTGATATAGAAACCCTACTGGCACAAATGGTGGGTGTGGAAACCCAGGCGCGTCAGGGCGCGATAATGCGCGAAGGAATGCGAGTTGCTATCGCAGGACGCCCCAATGCAGGGAAATCCAGCCTGCTCAACACACTGGCCGGACACGACGCCGCTATTGTCACCGATATCGCCGGTACCACTCGGGATATCCTGCGCGAACATATTCATATCGACGGTATGCCCCTCCAGTTTGCCGATACTGCGGGATTAAGGGATGCCCCGGATAGAGTCGAGCAAATTGGTATCGAACGCGCCTGGGAGGAAATCCACGGCGCAGATAGGGTACTTCTTGTCATGGATGCAGAGCAGCTCCACTCCCTGGACCCCACACAAGTTTGGCCAGAATTTACCAGTCAGCTAAAAGATCTCAACAAACTGACATTAGTACTGAATAAGATTGACCTCACCGACTACAGCGCTGGCCTTCAGGCACACACTGAAGGCGTGCCAGTGATTGCCATCAGTGCAAAAACAGGTGCCGGGCTCGATGCGTTAAAAGAACATTTAAAACAGAGTATTGGTTTCAGCGGCGCTGGAGAGGGAACATTCAGTGCCAGGCGCCGACACCTGGACGCACTGGGCCGGGCACAAGCTTTTATACATCAGGGCCAGCGGCAACTTCACACTAGCGGTGCAGGCGAACTGCTCGCCGAAGACTTACGCCAAGCCCAGCAGGCTCTGGGAAAAATTACTGGCACCGTCAGTGCCGATGAATTACTCGGCAAGATCTTCGGCAGTTTTTGTATCGGTAAGTAAACACCCCATCCCAACTTCCAAGTTATCCCAAGGGGGAGGCTACTTTATCCTCCCCCGCTTCTCTACTTCCAGCTTCCCAACATATTTCTCACTTCTTTTACACAGGCTTAACCCCGACTTTCAGGGCGGGTAAATTAAATCCCCAATTTTTCCCGATCTTATTAAATAGATTCGCGAAAAAATCTGGCAAAAAACTCTGCAAAATAAGATATGGCGCCGATCGAGTTATACATGTCCACGGGGATTTCCCGTGGATATCTTTTCACTTGCTTCAATCACCTATAAATCACATAGATACAGCAACAAAACTCACAGACTTATACAATATTCACTCTTACGCACAATTAACCCCCAAGTCTTATCACCCTCTACGCACAAGCTAAAACCTGAAATTGCCAGGTGTGAGTAAAAAAGGGGATAAACACCTGCGTAAGCAACGAATGCTATGATGATAACTTTCCCGCCAGCACGAGGCGCGCAAAGTTGTCCCGGCTTTCCACAATCGTCTACCGGGGTTGCCCCCCCTTCAGCCAAGGGGTTATTGCCCATGTTTTCATCAGTGTAACCTGTTGATTTATAAGACTTTATTTTGCTTATACATGATTTGCCGGACACTAATAAAAACAACTAAATCAAAAACCTCTCTCTAAGAAATACATTTATTCATTTATATAAACTTAAGAGAGCCAAAAAATAATTTGCTCTAAAGCTAGCTCTAGAAAGTTTCCTTGGAAAGAGAGCCCCAATAGCATGGAACTGGATAGTCTCAGTTTTTACAGCTTTACAAGCGTCTACCAACTAGAGTGCAGGAATATGCTTGTAGCCAATTGCTGACTCACACCTACTGCCTATAAAATGTGCGCCCCCAGTTGTAACCAGTAGCAGCCACTATGGAATTCCCTAAGACCTATGATGTGATCGTGATCGGCGGAGGCCACGCAGGTACCGAAGCCTCACTGGCAGCGGCACGTATGGGAGCTTCCACTCTGCTGCTGACCCACAATATCGAGACCCTTGGACAAATGTCCTGCAACCCGGCGATCGGCGGTATCGGCAAGAGTCATCTCGTGAAGGAAGTCGATGCCCTCGGTGGCGCTATGGCAACGGCAACAGACCTGGGCGGAATTCAGTTCCGGGTCCTCAATGCCCGCAAAGGCCCCGCAGTAAGGGCAACTCGTGCCCAGGCCGATAGAGCCCTGTATCGCGCCGCTATCCGTTCAATCCTGGAAGCACAGGAAAACCTGGAGATCTTCCAACAAGCGGCGGATGACCTGATTGTCGAAGGTGAACGGGTTGTGGGCGTTGTCACCAATGCGGGGGTGCGCTTTCGCGCCAAGACAGTAGTACTGACCGCAGGGACTTTCCTTGGTGGGCGTATACATATCGGCTTGGATAACCACGCCGGCGGCCGCGCTGGAGACCCGCCCTCGATTGCCCTTGCAGATCGTCTGCGCGAACTGCCTTTCCGCGTCGATCGCCTCAAAACTGGCACCCCTCCCCGTATTGATGCCCGCTCGGTAGATTTCAGCGAGCTGGAGGAACAGTGGGGAGATAGCCCCACACCGGTGATGTCCTATTTGGGCAGCCGCGATCAGCACCCGCGCCAGGTCTGCTGCTGGATTACCCACACCAATGCCCGCACCCATGAAATTATCCAGGGGGGGCTCGATCGCTCGCCCATGTATTCCGGCGTGATTGAAGGGATTGGCCCGCGCTACTGTCCCTCCATCGAAGACAAGGTGCACCGCTTTGCGGACAAAGATAGCCACCAGGTGTTTATCGAGCCTGAAGGGTTGACCACCAACGAGCTGTACCCCAATGGTATTTCCACCAGCCTGCCCTTCGATGTACAGATTGAGCTGGTGCACTCCATCAAAGGCTTTGAAAAGGCGCATATCACCCGCCCTGGCTATGCAATTGAGTACGATTTCTTCGACCCGCGCGACCTTTTGCCGTCCCTGCAAACCAAATTTATCCAGGGGCTCTACTTTGCCGGCCAGATCAATGGCACCACCGGCTACGAGGAAGCGGCTGCCCAGGGACTCCTGGCTGGCGCCAATGCCGCCCTACAGGCCCAGGAGCGCGAAGCCTGGGCCCCGCGTCGGGATGAAGCCTACCTGGGCGTGCTTGTGGATGATTTGATCACCAGCGGCACTAAAGAGCCCTACCGCATGTTTACCAGCCGCGCGGAATATCGCTTGCTGCTCCGTGAGGACAATGCTGACCTGCGCCTGACCGAAAAAGGTCGCGAATTGGGCCTGGTCGACGATACCCGCTGGGCAGCGTTCAGTGAAAAGCGCGAGGAGATCGCTCGGGAGACCCAGCGACTACAAGATACCTGGGTGCACCCAAAGACGCCCCAGGCCGCCTCTGTAGAAACCAATTTGCCGCAGCCATTGGCGCGGGAATATAGCCTGATGGACCTGTTGCGCCGTCCGGAACTGGGCTATCAGGATGTGGCGGGCCTCAAAGGGGAAGCGGTAACCGACGAGCAGGTTGCCGAACAGGTGGAAATTTCGGCCAAGTACGCCGGTTATATCGATCGCCAGCGCGAGGAAATTGAGCGTTTGCAGGCCTACGAAGATACCCCGATCCCGGCGGACTTCGAATACAGCGATATTTCTGGTCTGTCCAATGAGGTTAAGCAAAAGCTGGGAGAGACCCGCCCAGATACCCTGGCGCGGGCCTCGCGAATACCGGGCGTGACGCCCGCATCCATATCCCTGCTGTTGATCCAGTTGAAAAAGCGCGGGCTGCTAAAGCGCAAAAAAGCGGTATAAATCGGTTTTCCACAGGGTATCCCGCGAGGCCCTGCGGGGTTTGAATTTCGCGGGACTACTGGGGGATAGACCCATTTCTCACTCAATGGAACAGTTTCGTCCGCGCCTGTTAGAGGCGGCGGCACAGATGTCGGTGGTACTCAGTGACCGGCAGCAGGATCAGCTACTGGAATACCTGGCGCTTTTTGCCCGCTGGAACAGTGCCTACAACCTGTCCGCCATACGCGACCCGGAGCAGATGCTGGAGCGCCATATTATCGACAGCCTCAGTGTGGTAAATCTCTGTGGCGAAGGCTCTTTGATCGATGTGGGTAGCGGTGGCGGCCTGCCAGGGATTCCTCTGGCAATTGTGCATCCGGAGCGCGCCATTACCCTGCTCGACAGCAACGGCAAGAAGACCCGCTTCCTGTTCCAAGTCGCCAGCACCCTGCCCCTGCCCAATATCACGGTAGTCAATGAGCGGGTAGAAGCCTTTGTGCCAGAACAGCCCTTTGCCGGTGTGGTGTCCCGCGCCTTTGCCTCCATCGAAGATATGGTCAATGGCAGTGAGCACATGTTGGCACCTAGGGGTCGTTTTTATGCCATGAAGGGCAAGCTGCCTGAGGATGAGTTGAGCGCTCTGCCAAAAGGCATTAAGGTCGAGCAGGTGCACCGGTTGTCGGTGCCTGGCTGCGACGGTGAGCGACATATGATTCAGCTCTGTCGCACAGAATAAGATGATAGTTTGGCGGGTTTGTCGCCCGCCCAATCCTGCTCCCCTATCGTGGGGCACAACAGCCGCCGCCCGAAGCCGAGCCGGCGTCGGGGCAAACGCACCCGGAAACAACAAAGGACAAGAATCTTGAGCAAGATATTTGCTGTGGCCAACCAGAAAGGCGGGGTTGGCAAGACCACTACCTGCGTCAACCTGGCCGCATCTTTGGTTGCCAACAAGCGGCGCGTATTGCTGATCGACCTGGACCCCCAGGGTAATGCCACCATGGGCAGTGGTGTGGATAAAAGTGACCTGGAAGTTTCCGGTTACGATGTGCTGGCCGCTGAATTACCCGTTGAGCAGGCCATTGTATCCACAGAGAGCGGTTTTGATTTGATCCCGGGCAACGGTGACCTGTCTGCGGCAGAGGTGGAGTTGCTGAATCTGGAGGGGCGCGAATCCCGCCTGCGCCGCGCCCTGGCTGCGGTGAGTAATCGTTACGACTACGTGATTATCGACTGTCCGCCATCGTTGAATATGCTGACGGTAAACGCCCTCTGTGCAGCTCACGGCGTATTGATTCCCATGCAGTGTGAATACTATGCCCTGGAGGGGTTATCAGCACTGGTGGACACCATCACCCAGATCCAGCAGGCCGCCAATCCGGACCTGAAAATCGAGGGCATCTTGCGCACCATGTACGATCCGCGCAACAGTCTCACCAGCGAAGTGTCGGCGCAGTTGCAGGAGTTTTTCGGCGATCGCCTGTATCGAACCTGTATCCCGCGCAATGTCCGTTTGGCTGAGGCTCCCAGCTTCGGCAAGCCGGCGCTGGATTACGACCGCCATTCGAAAGGGGCTATTGCCTACCTGGCACTGGCTTGCGAAATCAATCGCCGCCATCCCGCCAATCCATCTTCCAATAAGAAAAGCCGCCCTGTGGCGGAAGCCGTATAAGGGGTAATTACTATGGCCGCCAAACGCAAAGGACTGGGCCGGGGTTTATCCCACCTGATCAGCAATAAAAACAGCACCGCGATCGCCGAGGCTACCGGTGAAGCTGAAACCGAAACCGCCGTGGTCGACGGTGAGTTGAAGGAGTTGCCGATAGAGTTTTTGCAGCGCGGCCGCTACCAGCCACGCCGGGATTTTCCACAGGAATCCCTGCAAGAGCTGGCGGATTCGATACGCGCCCAGGGCATTATGCAGCCGATCGTCGTGCGCAGTATCGGTGAGCAGAGCTATGAAATCATCGCCGGTGAACGGCGCTGGCGCGCGGCTCAATTAGCCGGCCTGGATAAAGTGCCGACACTGGTGCGCAGCGTCTCCGATGAGGCCGCGATCGCCATGGCGCTGATTGAAAATATCCAGCGTGAAGACCTGAATCCGGTAGAGGAAGCTGTAGCCCTCAAGCGTTTACAGGATGAGTTCAAGCTGACCCAGCAGGAAGTGGCCGATGCGGTGGGCAAATCCCGTACCGCAGTAACCAACCTGTTGCGACTGTTGAGTCTCAGTGAAGAGGTTCGGACTTTCCTGGAGCGTGGCGATCTGGAGTTGGGGCACGCCAAAGCTCTGCTCGGTCTATCCGGTGCCACCCAGCGCTCCGCTGCGCGCCAGGTGGTCGAGCGCAGCCTTACCGTGCGCCAGACAGAGGCGCTGGTGCGCCGTTTACAACAGCCGGCTGCCCCCGCACCGGAAAAACCGAAGCCCGACCCCAATATCCGTCGCCTGACTGAGCGCCTGGCAGAAAAAGTCGGAGTGCCCGTATCTATCGATCACAACGATAAAGGCAACGGCCGCCTGGTACTCAAATACACCACTCTGGAAGAGCTGGATGGAATCCTCGCCCACCTGGGTTACGCCGAGGACTGAGGCCACAGGGAAATGCGCGTCCTAGTGGCGCGCGCAATAACTGTTGGCAAATACTCACTGCGGCGAGTAATTCCGTGCAAAACCTCCTGAAAATCAAATAAGTTGACGACATTTGCCGGTTGAATCGGCGATGCTGTTGCCGCATAATTCGCACGCCCAAATTTTGGGCGGACAGCGCAAAAAAAGTCGGCTTATCCCGTCTATGACAAAACCCCCGGTATTACGAATAGCCGCGGTACAGCTTCTGCTGATATCGGTGGCCAGTGCGGCACTGCACTTGAGCGGTAAACCGGTGACTGCGCTCTCCGTATTTATCGGCGGTGCCCTGTGTGCACTGCCCGGAGCATATTTTGGCAGGCGCGCCTTTCGCGATAGCGGTGCGCGCGCGGCCCATCGCGTGGTAGGCAATTTCTACCGCGCGGAAACCGGCAAATTTATATTGACCATGGCAGGTTTTGCAGCGGTGTTTGCCACCGTCAAGCCACTGAATGCCGCGGCGCTTTTTATCAGCTACGTCCTCTGTGTAATCGTGCAGTGGATTTTGGTAGCGCGCATGGTCCGCTAGCCGGTGGATAAGAAAAAAGAATTCTTACTTTTACGATTGTTGAGGAACTATGGCAGGCGAAGCTCAAACCGCGACGGGGTATATCCAACACCACCTGCAAAATATGACTTACGGCAAGCTGCCGGCCGGGTATACCCGCGCCGACGGTACTGTGCTGAATGAGTCTACTTGGACTATGGCGCATTCCTCCCAGGAAGCTGCGGATATGGGCTTTTGGGCCCTGCACGTAGATACTCTGGGCTGGTCTATCGGCCTTGGTCTGATTTTTTGCTTCCTGTTTGCCCGCGCAGCCAAGAAGGCCAGTGTGGACAAGCCCACAGGCTTCCAGAGCTTTGTGGAGCTGGTTACCGACTTTATCGACAAGCTGGTTAAGGAAACCTTCCCCCACCGCAACACTATGGTTGCCCCGATGGCTCTGACCATCTTTGTGTGGGTGTTCCTGATGAACCTGATGGACCTGGTACCGGTAGACTGGCTGCCGATGGCTGCCGCCAAGATCTCCGGTAACGATCACCTCTTCTTTAAAGTGGTTCCGACTACCGACCCGAACGCCACCCTGGGTATGGCCCTGGCGGTGTTTGCGCTGATGATTTTCTTCAGTATTCGCGAAAAAGGTGCCATCGGCTTCCTTAAAGAGCTGACTCTGCACCCTTTCCATACCGGCAAGTTGTTCTTTGACATCCTACTGATCCCGGTGAACTTCCTGCTGGAAGCAGTATCCCTGATCGCCAAGCCGATCTCCCTGGGCCTGCGTCTGTTCGGAAACCTCTACGCCGGTGAAATGATCTTTATCCTGATCGCGATTGTCTTTGGCGTTGGCGTTCTCGGCTTTATTGGTGCGGGCCTCCTGCACATGGGCTGGGCGATCTTCCACGTACTGGTAATCGTGCTGCAGGCGTTCGTATTTATGGTATTGAGCACCGTGTACATGGCGATGGCACACCATCGCGACGATGAGCACGAGCACGATCAATAAGTTTTTAACCCTTTTTTCGACCTTTACAACAACTCTTTAACTTTGATTTGGAGAACACAATGGAAGCATTAGGTCTGGTTTACATCGCAAGTGCACTGCTGATCGGTCTGGGCGCCCTGGGCACCGCAATCGGTTTCGGTACTCTGGGTGGCAAGCTGCTGGAAGGTTCCGCTCGTCAGCCTGAACAGGCTCCGGCTCTGCAGGGCAAGATGTTCCTGATGGCTGGTCTGCTTGACGCGGTTCCGATGATCGGTGTTGGTATCGCTATGTACCTGATCTTCGCCGTAGCTCCTGGTCTGGTTTAATTACGCCGTTCCAATTGCCCTTAACCCTATTTAAAGAGCAAGAGGTGTCGGAGTGAATATCAACCTGACTCTAATCGGCCAGTCGATTACTTTCCTGTTTTTCGTCTGGTTTTGCTGGAAGTTTGTTTGGCCGCCGCTTTTGGGCGTGATGAAAGAGCGTGAGCAGAAGATCGCAGATGGTCTCGCTGACGCCGAACACGCACAGAAAGACCTGGAACTGGCCAAGCGTAAAGCTGCCGAGCAGTTGAAGGAAGCCAAAGATCAGGCTAACGAGATCATTGATGGTGCCAACAAGCGCGCCAACCAGATTCTCGATGAAGCCAAGCAAGCGGCTCAGTCTGAAGGCGATCGTCTGAAAACTGCGGCCAAAGCTGAGATCGACCAGGAAGTGAATCGCGCTAAAGAGCAACTGCGCAGCCGTGTGGCAGACCTGTCTGTCCTGGGTGCGGAGAAGATTCTCGCGGTCAATATCGACGCTAAGGCGCACGACGACCTGATCGATAAACTGGCAGCCGAGCTGTAAGCGAGGAACCCAATGGCGGAACTCAGCACACTGGCCCGGCCCTACGCTAAAGCTGCATTCTCTTATGCGCAGGAAGCCTCCCACTTAGGTGGTTGGAGCACTGC
Organism: Microbulbifer sp. CNSA002; assembly: GCF_047324085.1. Lineage (NCBI taxonomy): Bacteria > Pseudomonadati > Pseudomonadota > Gammaproteobacteria > Cellvibrionales > Microbulbiferaceae > Microbulbifer > Microbulbifer sp. CNSA002. The sequence goes on along the minus strand of NZ_CP172449.1, from coordinate 5,259,931 downwards.
GCTGAGCACTGCGGCAGCGGTCAGCCAGAACGAAAAAGTGCGTGAGCTGCTGGATAACCCCCAGCTCACCAGTGAAGAGCGCGCAGATAAATTCCTGTCGATCTGTTCAGACGAACTCGGCGAGCACGGAAGGAACTTCATCCGGTTGCTGGCGGAAAACAACCGCCTGCAGCTGCTGCCGGAAATTTCCGAACTGTTCGAAGAGCTGAAAGCGCAAGCGGAAGCCACCCTCGAGGTGGAAGTTGTTTCCGCGCACGCCTTGAGCGATGCACAGGCGCAAGCACTGGGCCAAAAGCTCAGCGCGAAGTTTGAACGCGAAATACATCTGCACAGCTCGGTGGACGAGAGCCTGCTGGGCGGCGCGATCATCCGCGCCGGTGATACAGTCATCGACGGTACCGTACGCGGCCGTCTGGCCAAGCTCGCCGAGGCGATGAACTCCTAAATTACTCTCCCCGTTGGCGTTAGCCGGCGGGGACTTGAGGAACAGAGCATGCAGCAACTGAATCCCTCTGAGATCAGTGAAATCATCAAGAGCCGCATCGAAAATCTCGATGTGAGCACTGAAGCCCAAAATGAGGGCACCATTGTTTCCGTATCCGACGGCATCATCCGCATCCACGGCCTGGCCGATGTGATGTACGGCGAGATGATCGAGTTCGAAGGCGGCGTTTACGGTATGGCGCTGAACCTGGAGCGCGACTCCGTTGGTGCTGTAATCCTGGGCGACTACAAGGCGCTGGCTGAAGGCCAGAAGTGCCGTTGTACCGGCCGCATCCTGGAAACCCCCGTTGGCCCGGAATTGCTCGGCCGCGTTGTAGACGCGCTGGGTAACCCGATCGACGGCAAAGGCCCGCTGAACAACAAGCTGACCGATGCGGTAGAAAAAGTAGCGCCTGGCGTTATTGCCCGTCAGTCCGTTGACCAGCCTGTACAAACCGGTTTGAAAGCGGTTGATACCATGATCCCGATTGGCCGTGGCCAGCGTGAGCTGATCATCGGTGACCGTCAGATCGGTAAGACTGCTGTGGCGATCGACGCCATCATCAACCAGAAAGGTACCGGCGTTAAGTGTGTCTACGTTGCCGTGGGCCAGAAGCAGTCCTCTATTGCCAACGTAGTGCGCAAGCTCGAAGAGCACGGCGCTATGGATCACACCATCGTAGTAGCCGCTGGCGCCGCCGATCCGGCAGCGATGCAGTTCCTGGCTCCCTACGTCGGTTGTACCATGGGTGAGTACTTCCGCGACCGCGGTGAAGACGCCCTGATCGTATACGATGACCTGACCAAGCAGGCTTGGGCCTACCGTCAGATCTCCCTGTTGCTGAAGCGTCCGCCTGGACGTGAAGCCTACCCCGGTGACGTTTTCTACTTGCACTCCCGTCTGCTGGAGCGCGCAGCGCGTGTAAACGCCGACTACGTAGAGAAGTTCACCAACGGTGAAGTGAAAGGCAAGACCGGCTCTCTGACCGCCCTGCCGATCATCGAAACCCAGGCCGGTGACGTATCTGCGTTCGTACCGACCAACGTGATTTCCATTACCGACGGCCAGATCTTCCTCGAGACCGATCTGTTCAACTCCGGTATCCGCCCAGCGATCAACCCGGGTATCTCTGTATCCCGTGTAGGTGGTGCAGCGCAGACCAAGGTGATCAAGAAGCTGTCCGGTGGTATCCGTACCGCTCTGGCTCAGTACCGCGAACTGGCGGCATTCTCCCAGTTTGCTTCTGACCTGGACGAAGCTACCAAAGCCCAGCTGGATCACGGTGAGCGCGTAACCGAGCTGATGAAGCAGAAACAGTACTCTCCGCTGTCTATCGCGGACATGGCTGTTTCCGTTTACGCCGCCGACAAGGGTTACCTGAAAGAAGTAGAAGTTGCCAAGGTTCTCGATTTCGAAGCCGCCCTGCTCGCTTACATGAACAGCGAACACGCAGAGCTGATGGAGAAAGTGAACAGCACTGGTAACTACAACGACGAAATCGACGCAGCTTTCAAAGCCGCTATCGAGAAGTTCGTCGCTACTAGCAGCTGGTAAGAACTCCCTGGAGAGCGCGAGAGAGCGGCGTGTCCGCTCTTTCGGAATCTAACTTCCAGCGAACAAGGTAAATCACTATGGCAGGCGGAAAAGAAGTACGCACAAAAATTGCCAGCATCAAGAGCACGCAGAAAATTACTGCCGCAATGGAAATGGTTGCAGCCAGTAAGATGCGCAGGGCTCAGGATCGCATGGCACTGGGGCGTCCCTACGCCCAGCGCATACGCGCAGTGATCGGCCACGTCGCCAACGCTTCGGCCGAGTACCAGCATATTTACCTGCAAGAGCGCGAGGCCAAGCGGGTCGGTTTTATCCTGGTATCCACTGACCGCGGACTCTGTGGTGGCTTGAACGTCAATATGTTCAAAGCCGCTATTCGCGAGATGCAGGCGTGGTCCGAGAAGGGTGTCGACGTCGAAGTCTGCGCGGTAGGTAACAAGGCGGCCAGTTTCTTTAATGCCATCGGCAGCAAGGTTGTCGCAGCGGTGCGCGATCTGGGCGATGCGCCCCAGGCCAACCAGCTGATTGGCTCAGTTAAGGTAATGCTGGACCGTTACGCAGAAGGCGATATCGATCGCCTGTTCCTGGTATCCAATGAGTTTATCAACACCATGTCCCAGAAGCCGCAGGTTGAGCAATTGCTGCCGCTGCCGAAGGACGAAGATGAAAAACTCATGCACGAGTGGGACTACCTCTACGAGCCGGATCCGGTTGAATTGCTGGATGGATTGCTGGCTCGCTACATCGAGTCCCAGGTATACCAGGCAGTAGTTGAAAACAAAGCCTGTGAACAGGCAGCGCGTATGATCGCGATGAAGAGCGCCACCGATAACGCCGGTGAGCTGATCGATCAGTTGCAGCTTGTCTACAACAAGGCGCGCCAGGCGGCCATTACCCAGGAACTGTCCGAAATTGTCGGCGGTGCGGCGGCGGTTTAATCCGCTGCCAGTAATGGTCAGCCTAGAAAGAATTTAAAGCTGAGGATCCGGAAATGAGTAACGGGCAAATTGTGCAAGTGATCGGAGCGGTCATCGACGTGGAATTCCCACGCGATTCTGTTCCGAATGTATACGACGCACTGGTGGTTGAGGACAAGAACCTCACCATGGAAGTGCAGCAGCAGTTGGGTGACGGCGTGGTACGCGCTATTGCCATGGGTTCATCCGAAGGTGTCAGCCGCGGTCTGTCCGTGCGCAATACCGGCGCTCCGGTTTCTGTACCGGTTGGCCTGGAAACCCTCGGTCGCATCATGGACGTGCTCGGCAACCCGATTGACGAGTGTGGCCCTATCGGTGAGAAAGAGCGCTCCTCTATCCACCGCGCTGCGCCGACCTACGAAGAGCAGTCCAGCTCTACCGAACTGCTGGAAACCGGCATCAAGGTAATCGACCTGGTTTGCCCGTTCGCCAAGGGTGGTAAGGTTGGTCTGTTCGGTGGTGCCGGTGTAGGTAAAACCGTAAACATGATGGAACTGATCAACAACATCGCTACCGAGCACTCCGGTCTGTCCGTGTTCGCAGGTGTTGGTGAGCGTACCCGTGAAGGTAACGACTTCTACTACGAGATGGCTGAATCCGGTGTTGTTGACCTGGAAAATAAAGCCAACTCCAAAGTGGCGATGGTTTACGGCCAGATGAATGAGCCGCCCGGCAACCGTCTGCGCGTAGCCCTGACCGGCCTGACCATGGCGGAGAAATTCCGTGATGAAGGTAAAGACGTACTGTTGTTCGTCGACAACATCTACCGCTACACCCTGGCCGGTACCGAAGTATCCGCACTGCTGGGCCGTATGCCTTCTGCGGTAGGCTACCAGCCGACCCTGGCGGAAGAGATGGGCGTTCTGCAGGAGCGTATTACCTCCACCAAGACTGGCTCTATCACCTCTATCCAGGCGGTATACGTACCGGCGGATGACTTGACTGACCCGTCTCCGGCGACCACCTTCGCGCACTTGGACTCCACTGTAGTACTGAGCCGTGATATCGCCGCTAAAGGTATCTACCCGGCTGTTGACCCGCTGGACTCCACCTCTCGTCAGTTGGACCCACAAGTAATTGGTCAAGAGCACTACGAAGTGGCTCGCGGAGTACAGTCTGTACTGCAGCGCTACAAAGAGCTGAAGGACATCATCGCGATCCTGGGTATGGACGAGCTGTCTGAAGAAGACAAGCAGACCGTAGCCCGCGCCCGTAAGATCGAACGTTTCCTGTCCCAGCCGTTCCACGTTGCGGAAATCTTCACCGGTGCACCAGGTAAATACGTTTCCCTGAAAGAAACCATTCGTGGCTTCCAGGGCATCCTGAATGGTGAATATGACCACATGCCGGAACAGGCCTTCTACATGGTGGGAACCATCGACGAAGCTGTGGAAAAAGCCAACAAAGCCAAGGGCTAATCGAGAGAGGCATATACTATGGCCATGACAGTACATTGTGACATTGTCAGCGCCGAGCAGTCTCTCTTCTCCGGGCTGGTAGAGATGGTGATTGTGAGTGGTATCGAAGGTGAGCTGGGTCTCTCCTACGGTCACGCTCAGTTGCTCACCGCTCTGAAAGCCGGTCCGGTGCGCATCATCAAGCCCGGTGGTGAAGAGGAAGTACTGTTCGTCAGCGGTGGCTACGCCGAGGTACAACCTAATATGGTGACTATCCTCGCCGATGTAGCCGAACGTGAGATCGATGAAGACGCCGCGCAGAAGGCCCGCGAAGAAGCGGAACACGCCCTGCACAAGGCGCCGTCCGAAGTCGACTACGCGCGCATCTCAGCCCAGCTGGCCGAAGCCGAAGCGCGTCTGCGTACCCTGCAGGCAATTCGCAAGGCGGCCGGTAAGTAAGCAGTTCTTACCTACTCGTAAGGCCTGTTTTCAGGCGACAAAAAAGCAGCTTCGGCTGCTTTTTTTTTATCTATTTTTTCGAGTGACTCCTCTACGATAAAGAGCATTTATGTTGAAAACCTCTATTAGAAACTACTTATTAATAACCTTCCTGATGTACTTAATGGTTGGATGCGGAGGGGGTTCTTCTTCAGGCGGCAATGACTCTTCGATACCGAAAGAGGAAACCGATAGTGAATACCCAAGCGCAAGTATTATCTTTCCCGCTAGCGACGGGCTATGGAGTGATAAAGAGCAGCTGGTTGTGCGTGGTAGCGCAAATGATAATGTTGGTGTTGCCAGGGTATCTGTAAATGGAATTGACGCAACATCGGATGATGATTTTGCAACCTGGCAGGCAGAAATAACGCTTGAGGAAGGCACTACGACTAGCATTAACATTGAGGTAACAGATATTAATGGGAATACCTCCCCAGCTGCTGCCTCAGTGAGTGTTAATAGCTATGACGGATTTAATAGCTACAGATTTTGCGGTCCGTTGGCATTTGATAGCGATAGAAATCTAGCGTACGCCTTTAACCCTACTAGGGTATTAAATCTGGAAAGCATGCAGGAAGATTATATTTCCTCAGAGTTCTCCGATGTGGTCGGAGCTGAATTTGACCACACTACGGGTAATTTCTTAATAATCCAAAATGACCAGCTAATTTCTATCGATCGTGAATTTAATAGCTTAAATATCATTTCCGAGTCAGGGGATGATTCACTGTCATTTGGGAGAAGACCACAAATTTCTATTGATATCAGTTCTGGTGATATCTATGTGCAAAATTATTTTCCGAGCTATTTAATAAAAGTAGACCCTATCACCGGGGACCGTGAAAAAATATCCTCTTTTAATTATGAAGACGGAAGTTCAGTAGGCTATTTCAATCAAGGATTCGAAATTGTCGACGGACGATTTTTTGCTGTAAGTGAGGATGGATTACTGGAGTTAAACCCTGCTACTTGGCAAGCAACCGAATTATCAGGAGTGAGTGTAGGCTCGGGAGAGTCTCTACAAAACTTGACAGGCTTAACGATTGATTTGGAAGTCAACTTAGCTTATGTCAGTGATACCCACAGCAGATTGATTGAGATCGACCTAATTAGTGGTGATCGAAAGCTAGTGTCGTCAGAATTAGACATCGGTGATGAAAATCTGAATTTTGATGAAGCGAAAAATGGTATCATTGATACGGGTGAATCAATTCTAATTAGTGCATGCTCAACAGGGCATACTCTTTTGGTTAATAAGGAAAATGGAAGCCGAACACTAGTATCAAAAAGAATAAGAGGAAAAGGTCCCCTACTCTCGACAAATTCTGACCTAACATATGATGAGTACAATCAAAGACTTATTCTACTCAATCATAACTATGCAGAATCCCGATACTCTAAATATGAATATGATAATATTCACCAAGTAATAGCGATAGATCCACAAACCGGTGATCGGGAGATTATATCTGGTCCAAATAATGGAGAAGGGCTAGTCGAGGGTCACTTTCAAGATTTGGCAGTAGATAGTCGAAACGGAAATATCTACGTACAAGAAATAAATTCTCAAAGTATAATTAAAGTAGATCCAGAAACAGGGGAAAGATTGGTTATTTCTGGTCCTGGTGTCGGTATTGGAGAGAATTTTAATGGCCTTACAGGACTATCTATAGATACTACTCGAGATAGAATACTCGCTATTTCTAGTAGCTCACTGATATCGATAGACTTACAGTCTGGAGATCGAACTGAAATCAATTCTTTCCCCGATATGGGGTTCTGGTATCCAAACCATATCTCAATAAATGCAGAATCTACAGAAATATACATTTCAGATATTCATGGGAAAGTTGTCGAGTTTAATCTGGAAAATGAAATAACAAAAATCATATCAAGTAATGAAATTGGTGCTGGAGAAAGTGTCCATGAATTAGGGGATTTGGCGTATAGCAATGAAGGTAATCTAATATATGTAGAAGATTACAATCACACAGACAGCGATGATGAACCAGTTAACATGGAACTTTTGGCTATAGATAGAGAAACCGGAAATAGAACCCTGCTTTTAAGTGCCATACAACAAGAGTGGGAGGATATGCTGCTTACTCCAGCAGTAGATCAAGCTAAAAATGTTCTGTATGTCTCTATGCCAAATCGAGGCGTAGCTGTTTTTGATGTAGAAACAAAACAATATTTGATGATATCACAGTAATATCTCAATTAGGTATCGGCCCTGGAAGCTGATGCCTAATTGTATAAATTGGCAACTTCACTGCCATGCATCTATTTTAGACAATTGAATAAGTTACTACTTAGTAATAGCGGTTGCTACAATAATCACTAGAGATGACTTAATTCTTTGTTTAAGAAGTTTTATACGATGAAGTGTTTAGCGACTGGCGTATTTATCTCCTTTATTATTACTCTAATTTTCTTGCCTGAAAAATCTAACGCCATTGGTATTCTAAAATCCAGTAATAAAGCCACTTTAGCCGAAGACTTAAAACGTCCGAGACATGTTTTCTTACATGGAAATATAGTTACTCCCTCGTTAATACATAATGACATTAAAGTTCCAGAGCATTTAACAGAATTTGGATTCTTTCACTCTGGATGGACCATAGATGAAATCAGTGAGGTGTCGCAATTTACAACTTTTGTTGACGTCTATTACAATGAAATAGATATCATGAAGGCCGCAAGGAATCATGGACTAAAGATATGGGTACAAATAGCACCAATATTCTTTGATGGTTATCCGACCTATAGGAAACGAGCGGATTATTTGGAGCGGTGGGAACTAGCAAAGAAACGATTAGAGCCATTTAGTGACATTATTATAGCGTTTGATCCATTAGATGAACCCTTCCATCGCTCAAAATTAAATAATCAAACACTAAAGCTATATCTAGAAGAAATTGCTCAATTAGTTAAAGAAAGCTTTCCTAAAGCAAAAAGAGCAATTACATTTATGAATGGAACAGTTAGAAAGTCAAATTTCAAAAAAATAATTCCTAAAAAGTATAATTTATTTGCTGTAAATTACTATGTAGGAGAGAGTTTTCAACAACAATTAGTAGAAAAGCTAATGGTTAAAACATCACATTTAGATGTTAATTATTATTTAATACCGAGGGCATTTAAAACCTCCAACAGAGGTTTCGGTAGTATTTCTGAATCAAAATTAATCAGCCAGGCAAAGCAAGCTTATGATTTTGCGATAGCAAACCCCAAGGTAATTGCCATTTATCCCTTTGTTTGGGAGAGTATTTTTGGCAAAGACGACTACTACCTTGGGGTTGATAATCTAGAGCGAGTACAAGAAGAGTATCGAAAAATAGGTCACGCGATATCAAATACCAGATAAACTATTTTTTATCACCCATTATATATGTGCTGTATATAGCTCTATCATCACCAAGAACCTGCAGGGCAAATAGTTTTTCTTCAAGTGTCTTTACAGACTTCATTCTAAACTTCATTAAATCAGTTGACTCTAAATCAATAACAATAAAATCTGCCTCCTTTCCTTTTTCAAAATTTCCAACTCTTTTATCGATATCCAGTGCTTGTGCAGATCCTAAGGTCGCAAGATAGAAAGCTTTAAGTGGAGAGAGTGTCTTTATACCACTGGCATCTTCAATCGACTTCTGTAGCTGAACTACCTTATAGGCCTCATCCATAGTCTCTAACATCGAGAAACTGGTGCCGGCCCCCACATCGGTTCCCAGGCCCACACTAACATTAATTTCTTCAGCTCTATTAAGCGGGAATAATCCGCTCCCTAGAAACAGATTAGACGTTGGGCAAAAAGCTATAGCGCTACCTACCGAAGCCATAGTTTCCATCTCTTGGTCATCCAGGTAAATACCATGAGCAAACACTGAATGGTCGCGATTTAATCCATATATGTTATAAACATCAAGATAACTATTTGCTTCTGGAAACAATGATTTTACCCAATTAATTTCATCCTTATTTTCGGAAACATGGGTATGCATATACACACCGGGATATTCATCTAGTAACTTAGCTGCCTGCTTAAGCTGTTCAGGAGTACTTGTCGGGGCAAATCTTGGAGTAATGGCATAGCTCAATCGATCCTTATTATGCCAACGTTCGATCAGCTTCTTACTATCGGAATAGGCACTTTCGGGTGTATCCTGTAGGTATTCTGGGGCATTGCGGTCCATCAGTACCTTACCTGCAATTAGTCGCATGTTCTCCCGTTGAGCAACTTCAAAGAGAGCATCTACAGACTCTGGGTGAACGGTACCAAACACAAGTGCTGATGTTGTGCCATTCTTAAGTAACTGACTAATAAAGAACTCTGCAACTTCCTTCGCGTGTACTTTATCGGAAAATTTACTTTCAGTTGGAAAGGTGTATTCTTTAAGCCACTCTAATAATTGCTCGCCATGAGCCGCAATCATCCCTGTTTGTGGATAGTGAATATGAGAATCGATAAAGCCGGGAAGTATTAACTTGCCGCGATAATCTACAATCTCTGCTTCTTTTTGTTTTTCCGAAATTTGTTGTTCAGAAATTATCCCTGCAATTATTCCATCTTTGACAATTAATCCGCCATCCTCAATATACTCATAAGCTTTATTGGTCTTCGCCGGGTCGGCTGTAAAATGAAGTATGTCACCTTGAAATATAGTTGTCTCTGCATAAACAAAGTTGCTAGAAGCTGAGAGTAATAAAAATAATTTAGCTATATTGGACTTTATACTGCTGCTTAGGGATAAAGTTTCGACCACCAGTTCACTCCGTTAAAACAATAAGCAAACCTATATATTTAGCATTTGAAAGATAATGTGACAAATTTATTTCGGTACTCTCTAGAAGAACTGGAATATAAAACAACAAATTAACTTATATATTGAGTAATAACCTGCTTAAAAATACAGAAATTTGATTTGTATATTTTGTATTTGGAAAAAACTTAATCAATTACATCTAAACTTGTACTTAAATCCAGATTGAAGGCTCTCAATCCATGTTTAAACATCCAGATCACGTAACAGTAGTTGTTACGAAACTAGAGGAAAGTGTCAGTTTTTTTGAACTGCTGGGTTTTGAGCTTCTACTCAAAAATTTTCTAACTGGAGAGAAAGCGTCGCAGTATCTTCAGGTCGATAATGTAGAAGCAGATCACTTTACGATGGTACTAAAGCAGTCATCTCCGAAGTTTGAGATACAGCTACTTCACTACCGATATCCAGCGGTTAAAACTAATCCATCACTAATTGACTTGGCAAGGCCCGGTTATAACCATCTGTGTTTAAAGGTAGATAATTTGAATGAGGCTTTAGAATATTTATCGAAGCAAGGAATCAGCACAAGAAGTGGAATATTGGAATATCAAAATAAAAAATTAGCTTTTCTCTTGGGGCCAGAGAATATAACTGTTGAATTAGCCGAGTGAATTGTCCAAGCAAATAGATAGTATTTTTACTTAATAACTTGACATGTAAATCTCTCGAAGAAATGATACTTGCCTAGCTAAAATTTATGTTTCCACATAAATTCGAGATATTGACATGGCAAATTAAATCATCTTTTATACGAATCCTCAGTCGAGAGGCTGTATTGTTCGATGGATGTTAGAGGAGATATCGGTACCCTATCAAACCAAAGTACTTGAATATGGCGAAGACATGAAATCGCCAGAGTATCTTGCTTTGAATCCCATGGGGAAAGTTCCAACACTAGTGCACGACAACAAAATAATAACTGAAGCAGCAGCAATATGTATCTACTTGGCAGATGTATTTTCCGATTCAGGTTTGTCTCCGATAAATAACGAAGAGCGTGCCAATTATTACCGATGGATGTTTTACTCAGCTGGACCATTGGAGTCCGCCATCGTGAATAAATATATCTTTGATGAAGATGAGGTTAAAGATAAACAGCAAATGTTGGGTTACGGTAATTATAAACTTGCACTAGATACGCTATCTGGTGCAATAAAATCAAACCCGTATATTATTGGAGAACGTTTTACAGCAGCAGATGTATATATTGGTGCACAGCTGGGGTGGGGGTTACAGTTTGGAACTATAGATGGACGTGAAGAGTATCAGGAGTATGTAAATCGTTTAGCTTAACGTAAAGCATTTCAACGAGCTCAAGAACTTGATGCAGCTTTGAAAAAAGACATGAATATAAGCCTAGCTTAAATTTAAATACATTTTGTTTGAACAAAAAGGTCAGAAACTATATTCCTGACCTTTTTGATTTATCCCAAATACTAGTTTTCAACTAAAAATTCCGCTTTTTATTTGCCGGACAGCTCTGTTGAATCGAAAACGATCATTTCTGTCTATAGAAGTATTTTCATCCATCATATGCTCATAATCACTTTCAACTACTTTGAGATAATCTAGTGCTTCATCTTTATCCCCCTTCATTGCAATAAGGTATGAGCGAGACAAGCACATTCTTAATTTATGAGCATCTGTTAGATGTTCTTTAGGATGATTATCGTGGAGCTTCAAGCATTCCTCTAGGCTAGCTTCGGTGAATGGGTCGTATTCAGCTACTTCCTTAGGAATTGGTTTTTTACACTTATAGATTGAGCTTGAGAATACTTGCCCATACCAGTCGAAATAATCTTCAAGATATCCCATGGTTACTTTAATCCATGGTAAACGATCAAAGAAAAAATCTTGATTAATGAAAAATGATTCGCCCTCAATCAGCTTTGGCATAAACTCTGCTGAAACATGTTTATTTAGGTCCTGAGTTTTACATACATCAATAAAACAAATTTCAATTGGATTATCAGGCCAGGAAAACTCATTAAAATCACCGATATTTAGTTCAATCAATGACTGAAATGGAGAAATACTATTTTCTAGTATTGGAACAAAAGATTCACCAAACTTATAGGTTAGTGAGTCACACTCCCAAACACGATCCGAACCATTTGCTGGTTTAGGTAGAAAACCCAATTCATAACTACTAATAGGTTTACTATCCAATATATTTGAATTTCTGTTGTTTGAAAAATCTGAGTTACTCATCAACCCATGTGCGAGAGAAACCACAGATGCTCCCATAAAGCTTCCGGCATCAACAATATACCCTTTTTGTTGGAAGTTTTTTGACGCCAATGAATAGAGTAATTTGCGTTCGGCAATCGAAACCATTCCTGGTGTCTCAAATACGCTCTGTGGAACTTCAGTTTTAGAAAATGAAATTTCTGGGTGTACATAACAACCCCTTGCAATTTCCGCATCATCAATTTCGTACATTATTTTGCTCCGGAAAAAAATTGATTACTTAGCGTAAGCTACACAAAAAACAACATTTGTCTTCATTTCATCCAGTGTAATATCAGGAATTTCTTCTCTTACCCTGGTCTCTATTTCCGGAGTTAAACGCTCTAAAACATTACTATGGGAAGGCTGTAGTTCCCAGGTTTCGATATTAAAATACTTACGTGTTAATGCGCGTAATTCATCGATTCGAATGCGATTTAGATGTGTGTGTAAATAGTGGTCATGTGGCAAATGGCGAACAATATTAATATGGTTCCAATCACAAAACTTAAGATGATCTGGATTCCCTTCATCCAAAACTGATGGATTATGAGGAGGCATATGGTGCCCACTCCAGCCATAAAAGTTGTGATGCAGAAATATAATTTTTCCTCCTTTGGTTAACAACCCCGCAATATCCTCGAATACACCCTCAATTTCCAATAGGTGCTCAGTGACATTGTGTAGGCAAACCGTATCAAAGGTCTTTATGCCGACGAGATCGCGGGTAGAGCACTGGCGTAGATCAATATCCGGGATTAAATCCATGATGTCCTGGCCGGACATTGGAGCGTTAACCCACTTTCTTATCCTTTTATTGCGAACCCTCCTGGAGTCTAAAGACATTGCTGGGTCTACACCGGTATAACTGTTTGCTCCAGCACAGAGGTAGCCCATGGCATAGCCGCCAAAACCACAACCGACATCTAAAACATTGCACCCTTGTACATATTTATGTAATTTTCTTGGCCATGAGCAGTAGCCGAGTTCAACGGCACTAGTGATGAGATCCGAATCAAAATTCTTCAGTGCATGGCGTATATTAGTGCAGTTGTGGAAAAATGCGATTTTAGCTTGCAATTCATGATTATCCCAATCTTCTAAAGGTTCTATTTTCTTTAGTTGTTTTGCTGCCTTTGAGCGGGAAAGTTTTGAAAATGCAGGGTGAGAACGGGAAGTGTCTAAAATTTCAATCGCTTCCCTGGCGTTATTTTCGATTCGTATCAGTTTGACTTGGTCAAAGACTTTCAGAGCTCGTTTATGTTCTGGATTGCACTTGATTGCTATTTTTATATCTTTTTCAGCTTGATCTATGTCTCCTTTAGCTATATTTAGCATAGCGGAGATTATTCTCATGCCTACATGGTGTGGATGTCTTGAGATGAAGGTCAGCGCATACTTATCACAATTTAGAATCGACCCATTTTTTGATTCGGCATAGCACAGGAAATAAGTAGCCGGATGAAAAGGGTTGAGATCGGCAATTGGACGCAATAACTCTCTCGCCAGGTCTATTTCTCCAGCTAATGCAGCTTGCTTCCCTTGTTCAAAGTTATCCAGCTGATTGATTTCTAAAGTAGACATTTAATTTTCCAAGTAATGGTAACCAGGTTTTTTGGCGTGGATATTGACTTGCATGCTGCAAATAGGTGCAGTTGCGCTCGATTTAAATCAAATATAATAAGATTGCTTATTATTGAGTACATGCTCGCAGCTAGCACTGATTTTCTTAAGCTATGAAAATATTCATAAATGTGAAAGTTGGAGCTGTCAAATAATAAATTTATTTTCTCTGAGAAAACTATTCAAGGTGCAATCTATAAAAGTTGGCGCGGATGCTAACTCGTATAATCGGTAAAGCTGGAAAGCCTGTGTTATAAATTGGATTTTGTAAGATTCACGTTATCCAATTAAGCAGCAGACGATAACACCTCAATCCTGAATAAATTGATCTGCCAACGGCCTGGTTGGCAAAACTTGTGGAGGTGGCTCTTTGAAACTGATAATAGTCGGTGGCGATGGCTTTTGTGGATGGCCAACCTCATTACATCTGAGTAATTTAGGTCATGAAGTTATTATTATTGACAATTTTTCTAGAAGAAAAATTGATAGTGAGCTCAATGTAGAATCATTAACACCGATTCGAGAACTGAAAGAGCGTATTGATACCTGGTTTGAATTAACGGGAAAGGTTATTCGCTTTGTGGAGTTGGATGTTTCCCAGAAATTTAACGATCTTGTAAATCTCTTAGAGGAGGAAAAGCCAGATAGTATAGTTCATTTTGGTGAGCAGCGCGCTGCGCCCTATTCGATGAAAAGCAGCTCTACTAAAAATTATACGATCGCTAATAATATTTGTGGTACTCATAATATTCTCAATGCGATTGTAGAGACGCAGCTTGATATTCACTTGGTTCACCTCGGTACAATGGGAGTGTATGGTTACGGCCATGAGGAGCCCATACCAATACCTGAAGGTTACTTGGATGTAAAAATAGAGACAGTTGATAATCGTCAAATTTCAGACTCTATCGTTTATCCGCCTAATCCCGGCTCCATTTACCATATGACCAAGACGATGGATTCGCAGATGTTTCAGTATTATGCGAAAAATGACAGGCTTCGTATTACTGACCTTCACCAGGGGATTGTTTGGGGAACGCAGACTGAACTCTCTAGTTTGGATGAGCGTCTGATAAATCGTTTTGATTATGACGGGGACTACGGCACAGTCCTAAATAGATTTCTAATGCAAGCGACTGTCGGTTTCCCACTGACTGTTCATGGCACAGGTGGTCAAACTCGCGCATTTATCCATATCTCTGATACTTGCAAATGTATTGAGCAGGCACTTTTACATCCACCGGAGCTCGGTGAACGGCCACTGATTCTCAATCAGATGGCGGAAACGCAAACACTTTCCGATCTTGCACAATTAGTTCAATCACTGACAGACTGTGAAATAAGTTATCTGCCAAACCCTAGGAAGGAGGCAGAGAGAAATGATCTCAATGTAAAAAATGATTTACTTCGTTCATTTGGATGGCAGCCGATTCTTATTAAAGATAGCCTTCTGCAAGAAATTACAGATATAACAATGCAATATCAAGATCGGGCTGATCATACAAAAATACCTTGCGTTTCTTATTGGACAAAAGGTAATAAACTTGCCGATATTTCCTATCGGGAAAAAACTAGTGAAGTTACTGAAACCATTTCCTAGTGGGTAGCTTTAGCTATGTCTACGCGAATCCTTATTACTGGTGGATGTGGATTTATAGGTTCAAATTTAGTCAAATATCTCAGTACTTTGAGTTTATATGACGAAATTTTAGTTTTAGATAATGAGGTCACTGGCACTACCGCAGCATTAGCCGGAATACCTCACCAATTTATTAGAGGAGATGTTAGAAATCAACGGGACGTAGATGAAGCTGTAAAGCAAGCTGATGCTATTATACATTTAGCTGCAGATACACGTGTTATTAATTCAATAAATAACCCTGTCTATAATTTTGAAGTAAATGTACAGGGGACTGTCAATCTTCTGGAAGCAATGCGAAGGTATGAGGTTAGACATCTCATTAATGCTTCTACAGGTGGGGCGATCATTGGAGAAGCTGATCCACCAGTACACGAATTAATGCCAGTGAATCCCGCATCGGCTTATGGTGCGTCTAAGGCTGCAGCAGAGGCCTACTGTTCTGCATATTCTCAAAGTTATGGATTATCAATAACTTCTTTACGATTCTCTAATGTTTATGGTCCGCTTTCCTTTCACAAAGGAAGTGTGATAGCAGCCTTTATTAAAAATATTCTGAAAGGACAGGTCTGTGATGTCTACGGAGATGGCTATCAGACTAGAGACTTTATTTTTGTAGGCGATCTCTGCCAGGGAATAATTAGGGCTCTGGAAAAGAGAGAAAATGGGGTATTTCAGCTGGGTAGCGGCCAGCCGACGTCAATTAACGAAGTAATTAGTTTACTAAGGGATGTCTCGGGCTGCCATGAAGATCTTGAAATAGCTAACCACCCTTTCAGGGCAGGTGAAGTGCGCCATAACTATACGGATATTACTAAAGCAAAACAGTACTTGGGCTTTAGGCCGGAGGTATCATTAAGAGACGGTATTCAAATTACATGGGATTACTTTGTCAATAAGGAGGATGTTCTGAAGCCTAGCCTCTCGCAGAGGGCCCTACAGAATGCAGATTGACAAATTTTCAGTAGAATCATTCCCTGATTTAAATACTTATGCAGGTTTTGAGTCGGACCAGAAGCTCAGAGTTTGTATAGCCACAGAAGAAATCCTAGGTCCGGTGAGAAATGGAGGGATTGCTTCAACCTACTATCACCTAGCGAAAGGACTGGCAGCACATGGGCACGAAGTACATGTGCTCTACTTAAAAGGTGAAACAGTTGAGAATGAAACACCTGAGTATTGGGTTGAGGAATATTCCAATTTTGGTGTTTCACTGCACTACTTGGTGCACACGGATGAAACAATAATCGGCCCCTCACAGAGTTGGCAGCGACGATATAGTGCGGCATACCGCTGGTTAATTGAACAGAGACGTTTTGATGTTATCCACACTTCCGAATGGCGAGGTGGATTAATTTATGCGTTAATGGTTAAGAAGTTGGGTTTGGCGTTTAAAGATACTTTATTTATTGTAAAGACATCGTCCCCGCACCTCTGGAATCGTCATTATCAAATGCAGCCATTGGTAAAAAGGGAGCTGTTACCAGCGAGTTTTGCTGAGCAGAAATGTGTTGAATTTTCCGATATGGTAATTGGTGGTAGCGCACACCTACTTTGCTTTATGCGCTATGTCGGCTATAAGCTGCCAACATCAACTTATGTTCAGCCAAATATTCTCGATTTTTCTGAAGTTCCCGTTGATGATAAACGCATTAATCGACAGCCTGGTGATGTAGTTCGCACTAACGAATTGACCTTCTTTGGTCGTTTGGAAATGCGGAAAGGATTGGAGCTCTTTTGTACCGCTCTGGATTTACTTGAGCGGACGGGGAATTGTCCTACCAGAGTTAATTTCCTAGGTAAATATGGTGAAGCCTTACCTAATCAAAACAATGAGAAGGTTGCGG
This sequence comes from Microbulbifer sp. CNSA002, assembly GCF_047324085.1. Lineage (NCBI taxonomy): Bacteria > Pseudomonadati > Pseudomonadota > Gammaproteobacteria > Cellvibrionales > Microbulbiferaceae > Microbulbifer > Microbulbifer sp. CNSA002. The sequence goes on along the minus strand of NZ_CP172449.1, from coordinate 5,242,863 downwards.
ACTATATTGAGCGAAAAGCATCTAATTGGAGTTTTGAAGTCAATTGCATCACAGATTATAACCAGCCGGAAGCTCTCTCTTTTTTATGTTCCAGGGATATGATAGCGGTAATGCCCTCCCTGATTGAAAACTCCACCATGGCAGTATATGAAACACTAGAGAATAATATTCCTTTTATTGCAACGCGAGTAGGGGGAACTCCAGAACTTATCGCAAAAGAAGACCATGAAAGTTGTCTTATCGCACCCTACGCATTTGAGCTTGCGAAAAGGCTAGAAGAGGTACTGAAGAATGGGCATAGGATTGCGCATTCCAGTTTTGATAACAATTATAACCTTCAAGTTTGGTATGGTTTTCATGCCTACTTAGCAGATCTTTTTAAGCAGTATAGTGGTGCTGAAGCGATCACCAAGATTACAGGCTTGCCCACCTTAACAGCTTCTAATGAGATGGAGCTACCGACCCTAGAAGTGGTTGTTCTATTGCGGGATACTGAGAGTGTTATGGAGTTTTCTGAGGCACTTTTAGTTGATAGACCCGACTCCATCAAGTTTTTATTAATTGATCCCTATCTTGAAAATATTGCTGAGAGAGCTTCTAACTTTCTATTGGAAGCCGGTCTCAATTGTAGTTTGGTGGATTTCATTGGATTTCCAGCAGGGATTGCACTGGCAAAAAGTCTTTCTGAAAGTACTCTAGATGCTTGCATTCTCTGTGATGGTACATCCTCTCGGTTAGGTGGAAAATTTTGTGGTGAGTTACGCAAAACTCTTCAAATAAATCATGAATTCATAATCACTAGCTTTTTATCTCTACCTGAAAACAAGGTGGTAATGCCGATAGGTGTAGATATCGTCTCTGAGATCAGCTTTGGAAATGCTATAGGCACAAATATTATTTGTATTCCAAAACTGGTATCAAGTAAGGTGGGGTCAATACTCCCTTATGATATTCGCTACGGTTTGGTACAAGAATATATTTTAAGGGCGAACAAAGAATTTGGGTTTGAATTGATGGTTATTCCTGAGTGCCATCTTCGGAGCGATTACTATTTAGAAGAACTGGAAGAATCTCGAAATAACGCTAACTCAGTCTATCTTCGCTCAATGTCGTTGATTGAAAATGATAATATTGCCTATCGTAAACTAGCCCTTCTTCCTTCAGCTCAGCCTATTGGAGCTAAATTAAGACCAGCACTTTATCGGGATAAGAATCGTTTGGATGAGGAACCCGTGTGGCTTTTACATGCCGACCGGCCTCGTAAAATGAAAAACCGTAATCCGAGGGTGGTTGTAGGTTTGGACGAGAGAAATTCCCATTTGCTCTGTGTAGCCAAAGGTCCGGGAAATAGGCAATTAATCGTTAATGGCGAGCCCCAGTCAATTTCTTTGGAGCTACAAGATAATGAACTTACTTTACATAGATTCCCAATTCCAGATAAATGGGAAGAAGGTGAAAAATTTAATATTAAGTTTCTGTTAGAAGATCAAGAAATGACTTACACCCGTTTTATACGGGTTATAAAACTTTCTAAAAATGTATTTGCAGCTATCTCTGGAAGTCCAATACTTAATGAGGTAGCAGTTGAGGAGATATTTAACCAAAAATATACCTGGAGTTTCTTCTCTAAATCGGAAAATAACACAGCTGAAAGTACTCAAGGGATAGATACTGAAGATACCACTTTATATGGGCAAGATCACGCAGAGGTAGGAGAGTTTGTAGACAAGGATTATACAGTAGAAGGTAAGGATGAGCCTGAACATGATATTGCAAAAATTATCCATGAGCAGGGAAAAATCAATGAAACTGAATTTAAACCCAAGTTTAGTTTTCAGGCTGTGATTCAAAAATCAGGTACTACCTTACAACGTATATTTAAGGGATATACTGGCTCACCTATTAAGGGGTCAATTCCACCGCGAGAGCTTTTTGCACTCGATCCACGGGTTCTTGAGGGATGGGCATGGGATAGAAGCAATATAGCTAAAAATTTAGTGATTGTCTTAGAGGTGAACGGAAATATTGTAGCTGAAGCCACGGCGAATCGTTATGTAGAACGTTTCGGTACTCGAAACCCGAAACTAGCTTGGTATGGATTCCGGTTCTCATTAACCCCTGAAATAAAGCAGGAAAACTCAGAAATTACCGTACGTGTTAAGGAAAATGGACTTGTCTTACGAAATGGCCGATTGCGTTATCTTAAACAAATGTTAGTCGCGATCTAAGGTGGCTTGAATAATGAAAGAGCTTCACGAGGATATACGCCTTGAAGCTGTTCAGAAATCTAAACGTATATGCATACTAACGGAGGATATATTTGGTCCAATAAAAAATGGTGGTATTGGAACGGCTTACTTTCATTTGGCTATTTTTCTGCAGAGATCTGGTCACAAAGTCACCATCTGTTTCGTTAATGGTTTAGCAAAAAATCCTGTGAAAATGAAAATCACAAAAAAATTTTTTGCAAAACTCAATGTTGAATTTCATGGTGTTGCACCGCAAGCGCTAGCCAAAACGACAATGGCTCGTACTATGGCAATGCCCTATGCAGCCTATGAATGGCTCAAGCGAAATGATCGCTTTGATATTGTCCATGTTTCAGAATGGCGTGGAATGGGTTATATAGCGTTACTTGCCAAGAGTCTTGGTATTGCATTCCAAGATATACATTTTGCTGTTAAAGGTTCTTCCCCAACACTCTGGTCTGCCGAAGGTAATCAACAATTCCTTAAAGAGGAACGGCAATTGGGGTGGGTATTTATGGAGCGTAGAAGTGCCGAGATGGCAGATACTCTGATCTGTGGAAGTCAACACTTAGTCTGCTGGATGGAAAATAATAAATACCGCCTGCCTGAGCGCAGTTACTATTGGCCAAATGTATTTTTGGACGATCTTTTATCTGATAATGAAGCCATAAAAAGTAGTAATTTGGAGACAAAAGAATGGGTGTTTTTCGGGCGGCTTGAGCCTCGCAAGGGGATTATTCTTTTTGTAAATGCATTAAACACTCTTGCTAAAAGAGGAGTTAGATTACCATCGATTACTTTTTTGGGAGGACACTCTTATCGATTTGATGCGCGAAAATTCATAGAGGAAAACCAAAAGCATTGGAGTACAGACGTCTCCTTTATGAATGATTGTAATGCTATACAGGCTGTAGAGTATTTGAGTGGAGAAGGACGTTTGGCTGTTATTCCAGCTTTGTTAGAAAACTCTCCGATTTCTGTCTACGAATGCCTTGCAACTAAAGTACCATTTATTGCTGCTGATACTGGTGGTACTCGAGAGTTACTTGATGACGAAAATGGAAAAAAAATCCTCTTCAAGCCAAATCATATTGCTTTAGCGAGAAAGTTGGAATTACATGTAAAGAAACTTCCTGCACCGGGTATAAAACACCAGAGGCTTAAGAAGTCGCTAGATGTGTGGAATAAGTGGCATGGCCAAGAGCATTCAATTATTAAAAACGCCCGATCTTCCAATAGGCATGATCCCTTGGTTTCTATATGCGTAACTCATTTTGAGCGTCCAGACTTTCTCTATCAAGCGTTAAAAAGTGTTGAAGATCAGACTTATAAGAACATAGAAGTTATTGTGGTTGATGATGGTAGCCATTCACAAGAAGCGCTACACGCGCTGGAAATTATAGAAAGTCACTATCAGAAGAAGGGCTGGCAGTTTGTATACCAAGAAAACCGATATGTAGGGGCTGCTAGAAATACTGCAGCACAAAATGCAAGCGGAGATTATCTACTTTTTTTTGATGATGACAATGTCATGATGCCGGAAATGGTAGATAAGTTGGTTAGCGCGGCAACTTTTGCAGATATTGATTGCCTGACTTGTAGCTCTATCCGATTCAGCGGCAAGGGGGCACCTAATACTCCAGAAGGTATGCTCGGAACTCAAATTCGTTTTATGGGGCCAGCTAGAGCCTGGGCAACGAAAGTAAATATAGTCGGTGATGCGACGTGTCTGATAAAAGCTACTAAGTTTAGAGATCACGGAGGTTATACAGAGAGATATAGAACAGGTAAGGATGATATTGAATTCTATAGCAAGCTAATTTTAGCAAAGGAAAATGTATCCTATTATCCTGATCCTTTATATTACTATCGCACCGGTGACAACTCTATGAAATCCAGAAATCACCTTCAAGAAGAAGGAGATTTCAGGCAAATAAGTCCTTACCTTGAAGGGCTCGACTCGGAAGAGAAAAGCCTCCTACTACTAAGAAAACAGCAAAAAGAAGCCAAAAAAAATAAAGGGGGAAAATATAAGCCAGGGTTTTTAAAGCGAACGATTCGAAGGCTGCGTAAATTCGCTAGGGTGAAAGTTTGAAAGTAGTTAAGTACATTGAAAGTGCTAGTGAAACACGCTTCCCTCTTATTTGCATCTTCCGAGATGAATTGGATATTCTCCCAGCTTTTCTTGACCATTACCGGTCTTTAGGTGTGACATGTTTCCATTTGGTGGATACGGGAAGTAGCGATAACTCGGTAAGCTATCTACTGAAGCAGAATGATGTCCAGCTATACGAAGTTGATTGTGGCTACCCCCAGGCAAACGCAGGTGTAGATTGGGTTAACCGAATTGCCCGGAATTATTGCCAGGGAAAATGGACTCTTGTGGTAGATGCTGATGAGTTTCTCTGGTTACCTGAAATTTCAGGTAAAGCTTCCCTGAAAGTTATGACTCAGCTTATGCAGGGTGAATTAGCTTTTGCTCTATATACTCCACTAATAGATTTCTTTAGCGACAACCTTCAAGGGAATACATATGATATAAGAAATCTTTCCGAGTTAATGGAATCAACGCCTAACTATGTATCTTATAAAAGCTTTAAGAAAAAAAGCATATTAGCTTTTCCTTTTTTTGAAATTCGCTCCAAAGCCAGAGCGCAAATATCTGGTATTTCTGATTACTTTGTTAAATCCTATAAAATTCCGCTTGTTTATTGGCGGACGGGTTTTCAATATTTACGTTCAACCCACTCATGTACGCCGGTTCCTCTCAGTAAAAATTGCGCTCATCTTCTCCATTTCAAATTTCGGTCAGGCTTTCAGCAAAGGCTTAGTCGGGAATTGCAGAACCCTGACCGGATGAATGCTGATGTATATCGTATTTCCAAGGCCATCATTAACAATCAGATAACTATCCCTCAATACACATCGGATCTGCGCAAGATAGATGGATTCGGGGAAAGCGATTGGCTAACAAAGATGGATTTTGATACTGATTGGCAGAATGAAAATAAGTCCAAAAGCCACTATTTCGAACTGCTCACACAGCAAAAGATAGCCTCGGAGAGCTTTCTCGCCGATAACTTAAACCGTATAACCAAGTCTTTTAGTTGGCGACTGAGCCGGCCTTTACGCAGATTTCTGTTTCATCGGGGCATATTGCGACACGATCACTATCCAGAAAGGCTCGACCAGGATCATCCATTAGTGGATCAGACGATTGCCATCTATGAGTCATTTTGGTGGCTGATTACGGGAATCTTTAGACTGCCTGTCGCAATCTATCGTGCCATTCTCTGGCATAAGCTGGGAGGACGTCGCCGGACCAGGTAGGGCTTTAAAATAAAAAAGGCCGGGGAGGTTTGTCCCCGGCCTTTTGTTTACATCTCAGTTTGTGCCTGAGGTTAGTGTACCCAGTGGTGGCGTTCCATCTTCTCCTGTACCGCTTCTGCCGTAGGAGCGGGCATAGCGCTGATAGGCAGGCGTTCGTGGAAGAATGCCAAGCGTTCGCCAGCCCCTACTTCATTCATGGTCTCCGCCTCAAACACACGGCCATTAATTACCGTGTAGGTAATGTTCTCTGACAGGCGGAGGTTATCCAAGGGGTTGCCGTCAACCACGATCAGGTCAGCCAGCTTACCAGCTTCAATACTGCCGATATCACCGTCCATACCCAAGTAGCGGGCACCATCGATAGTACCGGCACGGAAGGCTTCCCAAGGAGTAAAACCGCCCTGCTCCATCATCCACATCTCCCAGTGGGCTCCAAGTCCTTCGCGCTGGCCGTGGGCGCCGATATGTACGGTGACACCTTCGTCGCGCAGCTGCTTGGCCTGACGGGCCACATTAAAGTGGTTGTAGTGGGCATCCGGCGCAGTGGGGCGACGGATAGAGCGGGGGTTAACGATAAAATCGGGGGTAAAGCGGGTCAGGCGCTCGTTCTTCCATACCTCGGTGCGGTCATACCAGTACTCCTCACCCCAGAGACCGCCGTAGGCCACGACGAAGGTCGGTGTATAACCCACTTGGGTTTGGCTCCACAGCTGCTCCACATCGCCGTAGACATTGGCGATCGGCAGTGAGTGCTCAATACCGGTGTGCCCGTCCACAATCATGTTCATATTGTGCTGGTACTTACCGCCGCCCTCGGGCACTACCATAATGCCGGCTTCGCGGGCTGCCTGCAGTACTTGCTGGCGCTGGTCGCGGCGGGGCTGGTTGTAGCTCTTCACCGAGATGGCGCCCATTTCCTTGAGGCGGTTCACGTGGAACTGAGCGTCCTCCAGGGAGTTGATCTTGGCTTTGTAGCCTGGACCTTTGGCGCCATAGAGGATGGTGCCGGTGGAGAAAATACGCGGCCCAGTAATCAGGCCGGCCTTTTGCATTTCAGCGGCGGAGAAGATCTCGCTGCTGTCATTGGAGGGGTCGTGAATAGTAGTCACTCCAAATGCCAGGCTGGAGAACAGGTTCCAGTTCTGCTGCGGGATAATCTCTTCGCGACCCTGAGCACCGTGGGCATGAGCGTCAATAAGCCCCGGTAAAACGGTTTTGCCGGTGATATCGATACGCTTCGCTTCGGTGGGAATCTCCACTTCCGCTGCGGGTCCCACGGCGACAATACGGTTGCCCCGGAACAGAACCACACCATTGTCGATAATTTCACGGGTGTTTTCCGCATCGCGCATAGTGACAACCTTGCCGCCTGTGAGGGCAACGAGACCTGCGCGATTGTCAAAGGACTGTTCAAAGCTCAGGTCGATGCCTTCAGAAACTGGCTCTGGCAGTTCCTCCGGAGCGCCGGCGACAAATTCGAAGGCGTCCTTCAGTTCACGCTCGAACAGTTTGGGGCCGTGTGCCCAGCCCAAAGTGTCGCTATCGGCAGACCAATGCAGGTTTTCACCGGCTCGCTTGGATACCTGGGTGACTTTGACTGCTTTGCTATCGGGGCCGATAACCTCGGATTTGCCAGTATGCATAAAGGGCGCGACAAAAGCTTTGAAGTCCTGGGTGAAGGCAACCCACTTGCCGTCTGGAGACAGGCGGAAGGAAGTAATCTCAGCGCCGTGCAGGTGCTCGCGCTCATCCTTGCCTTCCAGGTTGGTGCTCTTCAGCACGCGCTTGCCGCCGTCAGCGTTTTGGTACTCGGAGAAGTAGATACGATCTTCGCTGGCGCCGAAATGAGGCTCATAGCCAGACTTCACGACCCGGCGCTGCCAGTCGCCGTCGGCGTCTGCCAGGTAAATGCCCGGTTCCAGGGAGTACTCGGGGCTGAGCAGATAGCCGCCGGTAAAGCGACGGTAGGCCACTGCGTCACCACTTGGAGAAAAGCTTGGTTCAACGTACAGGCCCGGCTGCTTGGTGATGTTTTTACCGCGACCGTTGCGAGCGGAAACTACCCTCACATGGCCCAGGTTTTGGTCGTCCCAAGATACATAAGTGATCTCGCGACCATCGCGGGACCAGCTGGGATAGAACTCAAAGTGGTCGTCCTGGCGGGTCAGACGACGACGCTCACCACTGGCGACATCCTGAATATAAATCTTGCCCAATGCCTGGAAAGCGACCTGCTTGCCGTTGGGGGATTTCTGCGCCCAGCGAATCATCTTCACATCGAAGGTTTCCGGCGCTACGTCTACCGGGAAGCGCACCGCATCCGCTACCTGTTTCTCAACTTTCACATGGGCCGCAATCGGTGCGACGCTGTCGCCGTTGATGGAGATGCGCAGGAATTTACCGCCAGTCCAAACGACCAATGATTCACCATCGGGCATCCAGTCGTATTGAACGTAGTTGCCATGGGGGCCAAAGATTTCCTGCAGGTCGCGTTCGAGGCCGGAGTAAACCGGTGTTTCCAGTCCTGTATCCAAATCTTTCAGGAATAGGGAGGTCTGGTTGTCCTGGCGGCGAATGAAGGCCAGTTTACTGCCATCCGGGGATGGTACAGGCGCCACTGCGCCACCGGGACCGGAGACAAAGGTCTCCTCTTCACCATCCTGGAGGTCATAGCGGTTGATGGCAAAAATTTCCTGGGTGGAGTTTTTGTTGTACTTCCACACGGTGCCGGGGGTGGTATCGATGGAGTAATAGACATAGCGTCCATCTGGAGAGAAAGCTGGATCGGCAATATTTTTCTGGGCGATATCGCCACCGATGCGCTCTTTCAGTTGGCGACCTTCACCCCCACCGTAGTGGTACATCCAGATTTCACCGGCGGGGATACTGCGGCCAGACATAAAGCCTTTACGCGCTACCAGGTACTGGCCATCGGGGCTCCAGTTAGGTGAGTGCAGCAAGTTTTCCTTCTCTGTCGTGAGCTGGCGAAGGTTGTCGCCATTGCGATCCATCAACCAGATGTTGTCGGCGCCGTCACGGTCGCTGATAAACACGATGGTCTTGCCATCCGGGCTGAAGCGCGGCTGCATATTCCAGGCGATTTCATTGGTCAGGGCTACCGCCTCGCCGCCTGCTACCGGCACTGTGTAGATATCGCCGAGCATATCGAACAGGATGGTTTTGCCATCTGGGCTGATATCCAGGTTGCTCCAGGTGGTCTCGCGGGTGTCTAACTGGATCGGTTTGAATTCGTAGGGTGGCTTGTTGATATCCCAGGATTGGGCTTCCGCCTTTTCTACTTCCTTTTCTTTGGTAGCTTCGAGAGCGCTTTCGGCTTCTGCCACAGCACCCATCGGCAGGGTCAGTGCCAGGACAGCCAGAGCCAACAAATGGTGGCGCGGCTTGTTCTGCTTGGTGGTGTTCATTGAAATATCCCTCCGCCCGATTCTGTGTTTGGCGGCTATATTTGTTTTGTTGGGTTGAGTAACCGGTTGATTTCACAGGGGGTAAATTACCGGGATCAAAGCGGCGCAGCAATCTTAATGCGTTGAATACCAGGGCCCCGGGGCGAACTGTTGTTCGCTTGAGTAAACCGGGTCTAGTGGCCACAATGCACTCAAATTTTGTAGACGATTGGAATATCCACCCGTTATGACTATCGATGTTGTGATTTTGGCCGCCGGAAAAGGCACCCGCATGCACTCTGACCTGCCTAAAGTGCTGCATCCTATTGGCGGTATTCCCATGCTTGAGCGGGTAATTGATACCGCCATGTTGCTGGGAGAGGTGCAGATTACCGTGGTCATCGGGCATGGCGCAGACCTGATACGTGACCGCTTTGCTGATCGTGGTGTCAGGTTTGTGGAGCAGGAACAGCAATTGGGTACCGGGCATGCCGTGGCCCAGGCCGTGCCCTATTTCCGCGAGGGAGCCACCGTTTTGGTGCTCTATGGTGATGTGCCTCTGGTCAGGGCTGGCAGCTTGCAATCACTGCTATCGGCAGCGGATCACGGACCTGCCCTGCTGTCAGTTGAAATGGCAAATCCCGCCGGTTACGGGCGCATCGTGAGGGATAACAGCGGCTGTGTGCAGTCGATCGTTGAGGAAAAGGATGCCGATGCGGATACCTTGGCTATCCGTGAGGTTAATACCGGCATTTTGGCGACTCCTGGAGCACTGTTGGCTCGCTGGTTGCCGGAGTTGTCCTGTGACAATGCTCAAGGTGAGTACTACCTGACCGATATTATCGGTCGTTCGGTCAGTGAGGGTATTCCTGTAACGGGCGTAATTGCCAGTGATCCACTGGAAGTGGCGGGAGTAAATAGCCGTGCGCAGCAGGCACAGATGGAGCGCGCTTTGCAGCATAACCATGCGACCAGTCTTATGAATGCGGGGGTGACTTTATTGGACCCCATGCGTATAGATGTTCGCGGCAGCCTGGAGTGCGATACCGATGTCTCTATTGATATCAATTGCATTTTCGAAGGGACAGTTTCACTGGGTAAGGGGGTACAAATTGGACCTAATTGCCTGCTAAAAAACTGTCGTCTGGCAGATGGCACCAAGGTAGAGGCCAATTCCATTATCGAAGGCGCTGAGATTGGTGAGGCTTGCACTATTGGTCCCTTTGCACGTTTGCGTCCGGGCACAGAGCTGGCCACCGGTGCCAAGGTGGGTAACTTTGTCGAAACCAAAAAAGCCAAAATTGGTGAGGGCAGTAAGGTTAATCATCTCTCTTATGTCGGTGATGCCCTGGTGGGCGAAGCGGTCAATATCGGTGCTGGCACCATTACCTGTAATTACGACGGTGTGAACAAGTCCCTGACCGAGATCGGCGACAATGCCTTTATAGGTTCTAACACAGCTCTGGTAGCCCCAGTAACTGTGGGCGCCGGAGCCACAGTGGGTGCTGGCTCCACCATTACCCAGGCTGTGGGGAGCAAAGAGTTGGCGGTAGCGCGTAGCAAGCAGCGCAATATTAACGGCTGGCAGCGTCCGACCAAGAAAAGCTAAATAACCCTTACCGTAATTGGGTTGCCCCTCGGAAACTATAATTCCGGCGGGCCTTCCCTCTCCACGCCTGTTGATAGCCACCCTATCCATTAAACTTGCGCTTCGGGAACAAAAGGAATGGCCCGATGCACAAGCCCAGATTACAGCTGCTTGCCAGTTTTGATATTGCTTCGCTGCAATATTTGGATGAACAGGGACAGACGACCCAAGCCCTACCGGAATTTGCCACCCCGGATACCCTGATTGCTTACTACCGCCAGATGACGTTGGCTCGTATGGTGGATGATCGCGCGGTAAAAATGCAGCGTACCGGTCAACTTGGCACCTATCCCTCCAGCCTCGGCCAGGAAGCTATTGGTGTTGGTCTCGCAGCCGCCATGGCCAAAGAGGATATCTACTGCCCCAATTACCGGGAGACAGGCGCTCTTCTGGAGCGGGGCGTTACTATCGAGGAGATCTACGCAATCTGGGGGGGCGATGAGCGGGGGCAGAACTTTCGCCATAGCCGCGAAGATTTGCCCTTGAGTGTGCCTATAGCCACCCAGATGTTGCACGGTGCCGGTGTAGCCTTTGCCCTGAAATATAAACATGAGCATTTCGGTGAACCCATGCGCGTCGCTGTTTCGACCGGCGGCGATGGATCTACTTCGCGGGGAGACTTTTACGAGGCGATAAACCTGGCTGGGGATTGGCACCTGCCTTTGGTGATCGTTATCAACAACAATCAATGGGCTATTTCCCTACCGCGAGATGAGCAAACTGCCTGTAAGACCTTGGCACAGAAGGCTATTGCCGCCGGAATACCTGGCTTGCAGGTAGACGGCAACGATGTGATTGCCGTTCGTGAGGCGGTGGGTGATGCCGTGGAGCGGGCGCGCAGTGGTGCTGGCCCAGCTCTGATCGAAGCGATCAGCTATCGCCTGTGTGACCACACCACCGCCGATGATGCCAGTCGCTACCAGCCCAAAAAAGATGTCAGTGAAGCCTGGTCCCGGGAGCCTTTGCGGCGCCTGCGATCCTACCTGGAAAACTGCGGTGCCTGGGATGATGCGCAGGAAGAAGAGATGCAACGGGAGCTGACACAGAAGCTGGAGAGAGCGGTCCACATCTACCGGGAAACCCCCAGAGATGTCGCCACAGCAATATTCGACCACCTCTATGCAAAGTTGCCGGAGCCTTTTCTGGAGCAGTATCAACAGTTGCAGGGAGATAGCTAATGGCTGAGATAACTTTAGTCGAGGCTGTCACCCAGGCTCTGGCTTACGAGATGCAAGCAGACCCGATGGTGGTTCTATTTGGTGAAGATGTTGGTCTGAACGGTGGCGTATTTCGCTCAACCGAGGGGTTGCAGGCCAGGTTTGGCCGGGACCGGGTGATGGATACCCCTCTGGCCGAGACCATGATTGCCGGAATGGCTGTCGGTATGGCGGTACAGGGCCTGCGACCGGTGGCCGAATTCCAGTTTATGGGTTTTATCTATCCCGGTCTCGATCAGATCCTCAGCCACGCCTCGCGCTATCGCAATCGCACTCGCGGCCGCCTCTCCTGCCCGATTGTCTATCGGGCCCCCTATGGAGGTGGAATCCATGCACCGGAGCATCACTCCGAGAGCACCGAGGCCCTGTTCGCCCATATTCCAGGTCTGCGCCTTGTGGTGCCCTCCTCTCCTGCACGGGCTTACGGTTTACTATTGGCGGCAATTAGAGACCCGGACCCGGTAATTTTCCTGGAACCCAAACGTATTTACCGAGCCGTTCGCCAGGAAGTGCCCGACACTGGCGAGGCTCTGCCACTGGATCGCGCCTTTGTGTTGCGGGAAGGCCGCGATATTACGCTTATCGCCTGGGGCGCTTCCCTCAAAGAGACCCTGCAAGCCGCGGAGCAGCTCGCAGAGGAAGGGGTAGAGGCTGAGGTTATCGACCCGGCCACTCTGAAACCCCTGGATATTCACACGGTAATAGACTCCCTGGAGAAAACCGGGTGCTGTGTCGTTGTGCACGAGGCGGCCAGGTTCTGTGGCCTGGGTGCCGAGTTGGTCGCACAGATTAATGAGTATGCCTTCGATCTTTTAAAGGCACCGGTACAGAGGGTGACCGGTTTCGATACGGTGATGCCCTACTATCAACTGGAGGATGAGTATCTACCCGGAGTGCCGCGTATTTTGTCGGCCGTACAGGAAGTGCTGGACTACGCCAACGGAGGGCCACAATGAAGACTTTTACCCTTCCGGATCTCGGCGAAGGTCTGCCCGATGCGGTAGTGCGGGAGTGGCATGTCAAAGAGGGAGACACCATAGCCGCCCATGAAACTCTGGTGACAGTGGAAACCGCTAAGGCCTTGGTGGAAGTGCCGGCTCCTTGGGGCGGCACTATTGAGAAGCTATTTGCGGCAGTGGATGAGACTGTGAATGTTGGCGATCCCCTGGTGGGATTTATGGCCGAGGGAGAAGTCGCAGTTGAAAGCCCGCCCACTAAAGCTGAAGAATCGGAACAAGAGATTAGTCCTCGGGCCGACAGCGGCACGGTGGTGGGAAAAATAGAGCAAGGGCAAGGTGTGTTGGGGGCTGAGCGGGGGCCGGAGGTGGGCTTGAAGCGACTGGCCACCCCGAGAGTACGGGCCCTGGCCAGGCGTTTGGGGGTAGATTTACAGTCAATATCACCTGCGGGTGCAATGGTAACGGAAGCTCAGGTACGCACTGCGGCGGGGCCGGGAGCAAAGGCCAAAACTGTGGCGAAGGGGCAGCATCCATCACCTGCCCGCGCTTCTGCCGAACAAACTACAGCCGTTGCACCCCAATTCGACTCTGAGTCTGAAGTCATGACGCCTGCACGTCGCGCAATGGGTTTGTCCATGAGCCGAGCGCGGGATGAGGTAAAGCAGATAACGCTGTGTGACGATGCGGATATTTCCAACTGGTGGGGTAGTGCTCCGGCGCTGCTGCGATTGATTCGTGCAGTACAGGAAGCTTGTGAGGCGGAACCTACCCTCAATGCCCTGTATCAGGATGATAAGCTGGCGCCGCAGGGCAGTATCAATATTGGCTTGGCAGTGGACTCTCCGCGAGGGCTCTATGTGCCGGTACTCAGGGATGTTGCCCAGCGTACTGATGAAGATCTGCTCCAGCAGGTGGCGGACTTTAAACACCAGGCCCGCGAGACCGGGATCGCCCAGCGAGACCTCCAGGGGGCAAGCATACTTCTCTCCAACTTCGGCTCCATAGCCGGTCGTTATGCCACTCCGGTAGTCATGCCGCCCACTGTTGCCATTGTCGGTGCCGGGCGGGTGTGCCAGGGAGTTGTGGTGGTAAATCGATGGCCCGCACTTCGTCCCCTACTCCCTCTCTCTATCAGTGCCGATCACCGGGCCGTTACCGGTGGAGAGTTGGCGCGCTTTCTTCAGACAATGTTGGAAACTTTGTCTCTCTAGCAGACAGTCTGAGTGAGTCCTATACCGGTATCTAATCTGTTGAGTAGTGGTTGTTGATAAAAGTTGTGGGAACTTTAGTTTCGTTTTGCTATCTTTAAGTTTCGAAATGAAAGTTATCTGCCTATGTCCAAACGCAACACCCAACAGCGCCGCCACGGTATTCTCCACTTGCTAAATGAAGTAGGAGAGACCACTGTCGAGCAATTGGCGCGGCAGTTCGGAACTTCGGAAGTTACGATTCGAAAGGATCTGACGGCGATGGAAAATCACGGCTTGTTGCTGCGTCGCCACGGTGGTGCTATCCCAGTGCCGAGGGAGTTGGTCCATGAAGAAGGGCCCTCTGGGAGTAAGCGGGCCATTGGCCGAGCCGCTGCTGAGATGATACCGGATCACCATCGAATTGTGATCGATTACGGTCGCACCACGGCGGCAATGATTCCTGAGCTTGAAAGCAAGCGTGGCCTAGTGGTGATGACTAACTCGCTGCATGTGGCCAATGCACTGCGTGAACTTGAAAACGAACCGACGCTGTTGATGACCGGAGGCACCTGGGACCCACACTTTGAGGCCTTCCAGGGGCAGGTTGCAGAACAGGTACTGAGAGGATACGACTTCGATCGCGCTTTTATTGGTGCCGATGGAATCGATTTGCAACGCGGTACCTGTACGTTTAATGAACAAATTGGCCTCTCCCGTGTAATGGCGGAAGTTGCGCGGGAAGTGGTTGTACTGGCGGAGTCCAGTAAAGTGGGGAAGCGGATTCCCAATCTGGAATTGTCCTGGGAGCAGGTCGATATCCTGGTAACTGATGATGGCCTGGCGGATGCCGTGGGCCAAAAACTGGAGCAGCTGGGTATCCAGCTCATTTGTGCCGCTGAAGATAGGAGCAGAGGCGCTCAGCCTGAAATTTTAATGGGCGGCGAGACTCCCGGGTTAATGAGGAAATAATTATGTGCGGAATCGTAGGTGCGCTGGCACAGCGCAATGTGACGGGGATTCTTCTGGAAGGGCTGCGCCGCTTGGAGTACCGCGGTTACGACTCAGCCGGAGTCTGCTTAAGCAGTGGAGATGGCCAGCTGCAATTGCGCAAAAGCCTGGGCAAGGTCGCAGATTTGGAGGCCAAATTAAGTGAGGAGAGCGCCGAGGGCCATATTGGCATTGCCCATACCCGTTGGGCTACCCACGGTGTTCCCTCCGATGAAAATGCCCATCCCCATCTGTCAGGCCATATCGCTCTGGTTCACAACGGCATTATCGAAAACCATCAGGAATTGCGTTCAGAGCTTCAGGGAAAAGGTTATGAGTTTGAGTCTGAAACCGATACTGAAGTTGTGGTTCACCTTATTCACTCATTAAGTTCTGAGGGCCGCAGCCTGGTCGACTCTGTGACTGAAGCCACGCATATACTGGAAGGTGCCTACGCCCTCGCGGTTGTTAGTCATGAAGAGCCGGAAGTTTTGGCCTGTGCCCGCTCTGGTAGTCCGCTGGTCCTGGGAGTGGGTATTGAAGAGAACTTTATTGCCTCTGACCCTATGGCCCTGCGGCAGGTGACTGATCGCTTTATATTCCTCGAAGAGGGCGATGTGGCGGAAGTGCGTCGCGGTGGCATCGCAGTTCGAGACAAGTTGGGAGAGGAAGTCAGTCGCCCGGTGCACAAGTTGACCGGCGGTCATGAAGCTACCGATAAAGGGCGCTACCGCCACTTTATGCAGAAAGAGATTTTCGAGCAGCCCCAGGTGGTCGCAGCCACTCTGGCGGGCCGTATCGGTGAGCGCTCAGTGTTGGCCCAGGCCCTTGGTGCCCGCGCCCAGGAGATTTTGCCCAAGGTGGAGCAGGTACAGATAGTAGCCTGTGGCACCAGTTACCATGCGGGAATGGTAGCCCGCTATTGGCTGGAGGACTGGGCCGGTATTCCCTGCTCGGTGGAAGTGGCCAGTGAACTGCGCTATCGCAAGAAAGTGGTGCGTCCGGGAACGCTGTTTGTGAGTATTTCTCAATCCGGAGAAACGGCTGATACCCTCGCCGCCCTGCGCCAGGGCAAGGACCTGGGCTACCTGGCCTCCATGACCATCTGCAATGTGCCCAACAGCTCATTGGTGCGAGAGTCTGAGCTATCGCTAATGACCGAGGCGGGCCCTGAGATTGGTGTGGCCTCGACCAAAGCCTTTACGACCCAATTGGTAGCCTTACAACTGTTCTGTATCGCCCTCGCCAAGGTCAATGGCCTGTCGGCGGAGCGTGAAGGTGAGCTGGTCAGCGCCTTGCACCAGTTACCTGAGCTAATGGAGAGTTTTACCGGTCTGGATAAGGTGGTTAAAAACACCAGCAAGGCCTTTGCAGAGAAGAACCACGCGCTTTTTTTAGGGCGTGGTGTCGAATTCCCCATTGCTCTGGAGGGCGCTCTAAAGCTGAAGGAAATTTCCTATATCCACGCGGAGGCCTATCCCGCCGGCGAATTGAAGCATGGCCCCCTGGCACTGGTGGACGGCGATATGCCCGTGGTTGTCGTTGCCCCCAATGATGAGCTGCTGGAAAAACTCAAATCCAATTTGCAGGAAGTGCGTGCACGGGGTGGGCAACTGTTTGTTTTCGCCAGCCCCAAGGCCGGATTTACCAGTGAAGAAGGTATTACCGTGGTGGAAGTTCCAGATTCCCCAGAGAGTCTGGCGCCGATTCTCTACACCGTGCCGCTGCAGCTATTGAGTTACCATGTGGCGTTGCTGAAAGGTACTGATGTGGATCAACCCAGAAACCTGGCTAAATCAGTCACGGTTGAATAACTGTTCATCTGCCGCAAAAGGTTTATGCACAAGCGAGTAAAGCTGTGTGAATTTACTACCTCTGATAGCGTCACCCTGCGCTATCTAGAGGCCGGCAGCGGCCCCATATTATTGATGCTACACGGCTGGTCCCAGGGGGCGGTGTTGTATAAACATCAGCTCGCTGGGCTCAGCGATCAGTTTCGTGTGATCGCGCTGGATATGCGTGGTCATGGTCAGTCTGACAAGCCCAATCATGGCTATCGAATTTCCCGCCTCGCCAAGGACTTGCAAGAGCTGATCTCAAGTCTGCAACAGGAACCTCTTCATTTACTCGGCCACTCCGCCGGCTGCTCGGTGATATGGAGCTACCTGGAAATGTTTGGTGGGGATAGGGTCAGTGCACTAGTGCTAATCGATGAACCCCCCTGTCTACTGGCAGATCCCGCCTGGAGTGAAGCGGAGCGATTGGCAGCTGGAGGCATACTAACCCCGGAGAGCCTCTACCAGTTTGTGGATAACTTGGTTGGAAAAAAAAGTGTTGAGACCACTCGCCAAATTCTTATGTCTATGGTCACGCCTTTAATGGGGAAAACCCAACGGGATGAGCTGGTTGCGGTTAATCTGCAGTGTCCTCGTCGCTGGGCTGCAAAGCTTTTTGTGGATAACGTAACAAAGGACTGGCGGGATTTTATCCCTAGGATTGATAAGCCGACGCTAGTGGCTTTCGGTCGTGCCAGTCCACACCCAATAGAGTGCCAGCAGTGGATTCACCAGCAAGTTGAGGGTTCCAGGCTTGAGATCTTTGATGTGGCGGAAGGAGGAAGCCATTTCCTGTTTCTGGAAGCAGCGCAAAGATTTAATGCCCTGGTGAGTAAATTTCTTCTCAAGTTTTCCACAGATGGCCATTTCCCCTTGCCCTAGTTCAGCTTTGTGGATAACTGTGGATAGAGTTATCCACAGTTATTGGAATTTAAAAAAATAATTGAAACAGCTTCTGCGAGAAGGCAGTTTTTCCTGTGGATATTCCTTTTTAAGATACCTCCACACCTGTTACCCCATTGGAAAAGGATAAAACTGATGATGAAGGCCGTCGGTTATCAACAGTCTCTGCCAAGCAGTGATAAAGAAGCGCTACAGGATATAACCCTCCCCATACCGCAAGTCTCCGGCCAGGATCTGCTTGTAGAAGTACAGGCCGTTTCAGTTAACCCGGTAGATACTAAGGTGAGGCAGCGGGCCAGCCCGGATACCGGTCAGTGGAAGGTACTTGGCTGGGATGCTGTGGGCATAGTGAAAGCGGTAGGCCCGGAAGCGGGACTCTTTAAGGTTGGCGATAGGGTTTGGTATGCGGGCGATATCTCCCGTTCGGGCAGCAATGCCCAGTACCAGCTGGTGGATGAGAGAATCGTTGGTACTGCCCCCAAGACGGTTGGCTGTGCCGAGGCAGCGGCGCTGCCTCTCACTGCGATTACCGCTTGGGAAATGCTATTCGACCGCCTGCAAGTTGCGGTGGGTAAAGGGGCAAACAACAAGTCACTGCTGATCATTGGTGCCGCTGGTGGCGTAGGTTCGATTATGGTCCAGTTGGCCCGTCGTCTGACCAATTTGACTGTGATAGGTACTGCCTCCCGCCCCGAAACCAAAAGCTGGCTTGAAGAGCTTGGAAGCCACCATGTGATCAATCATCGGCAGTCTCTTAGCGAACAGTTAAGTCGCGAGGGTATCGATGGCGTCGACTATGTTGTTAGCCTCACTAATACCGAAGAGCACTTGACGGAAATTATCAAAAGTATCAGACCTCAAGGCAAGTTTGGTTTGATTGACGACCCCGCCTCCTTGGATGTTATGGCACTGAAGCAGAAGAGTCTGTCCCTGCACTGGGAGTTTATGTTTACTCGCGCGCTGTTTTCTACCGAGGATATGGTTGCCCAGCATGTTCTGTTGAATGAACTTGCGGAATTAATTGACCAGGGATTAATTAAAACCACTATGGGGCAGAATTTTGGGAAAATAAATGCAAATAACCTTTTAAAAGCACATCAGCTTATCGAATCCCAGGCTGTAAAAGGAAAGATAGTCCTGGAAGGTTTTTGATAGAGTAAACTCTCTCCTACTCAGAGTCATATCTATGACATCTGGGTGGGAATTTACTTTGAGTAAACAGTCCTAATTATTCAGTAAAAGAAACTAAGTGCAAGATACTAATTTTTCATTATTTGGCAGTAAATTTTTGCTTATATTTCTACCGCGCGAAAATAAACTGATAGAAAAGACATCAAAGTCACTTTTATATTTTTCCGCATTAAGCAGTCACCATTTTATTAAGTTATTAATCCTCGCATAGAAAATAAAAGTCATGCTATAACCATGCCTCGGCATTTTCCAAAGATGAGAGGGCCGCTAGGTGGCTACAACAGAAAAAAATAAAACAAAAACCGGTATTGATGCTGCTGTTATGAATGGCGACATCAATATGTTGCTTGGCGAGCCAACCCAGCCGCCAGAACAAGTTCGTGAAGAGCGTAAGAGGAAGCTGACGGCGGCTTTTCGGCTGTTTGGAAAATTTGGTTTTGATGAAGGCGTAGCCGGTCATATCACTGTCCGTGACCCGGAATATGACGATCATTTTTGGGTCAACCCCATGGGGGTTTCCTTTAAACAGATGACGATGTCACAACTGTTGCTGGTCAATCATCAAGGAGAGGTGGTTGAGGGGGATGGTTACCTTAATGGCGCAGCCTTTACTATTCATTCTCACATCCATAAAACCCGCCCGGATGTGGTAGCCGCTGCGCACGCTCATTCCCTTTATGGGAAAAGTTG
Organism: Microbulbifer sp. CNSA002; assembly: GCF_047324085.1. NCBI lineage: Bacteria > Pseudomonadati > Pseudomonadota > Gammaproteobacteria > Cellvibrionales > Microbulbiferaceae > Microbulbifer > Microbulbifer sp. CNSA002. The sequence continues at coordinate 5,223,260 of NZ_CP172449.1, read as the reverse complement.
GTCTACTCTCGGGCGCCTTCTGGATCCCATTACCCAGGATGCTTGTGCCTTTTATCAGGACCACGGTTTGTTGGATACTTTTTCCGGCGTGGTATTGGAAATGGGAGAAGGTGCGGCCCTTGCTAAAGCCTTGGGTAACCACAAAGCACTGATATTGCAGAATCACGGCTTACTGACGGTGGGTAAATCCGTTGATGAAGCTGCCTGGTGGTATATCACTATGGAAAAAAGCTGCCAGGCTCAGTTACTGGCGGAAGCAGCTGGGCAGCCTATTTTGATCGATCCAGAGGTGGCAATACGAACCCGGGCGGTTGTGGGAACTGAACTGGCGGGATTATTTAGCTTTCAGCCTCTTTACAATGTAATTGCAAAAGAACAGCCGGATATGTTTGAGTAAAGAAACTCCAAAAACTCTGCCAAATTTGCAGAGTAATTTTTTGGAGCGCTGCAAAGCGCCGGCACTTTTTCTCAGAATTTATTCCCTGTTTTCTATTCTCGCATAAACTTCCTGATATTGAGTGAACAGCACTAGGGAGCCTCTGAATAACTCCATGATACCTCTGGCATGCAGAGCGGTTCACAATCAAGGCGCGGCTTCGCAGGAATGTCTAGACCTTTCAAGAAGTCGCAACGCGGAGTGTGAATCGCTCTGCAAGCCCCGAAGGGCGGGCCTTGAAGGCCACATCTGCTGCGTTGCAGCTCTTGCAAAGGGCTACGGCCATTCGCGGCGAGCTGCGCCTAACATCTGCAGCCTTCAAGACCCGCAGAGGCATTACGGAGTTATTCAGAGGCTCCCTAGTTACTCGATAGAGATCTATTTCAATAAGGCGTCACAGGGAACTGTAGCGAGTAATGCACTATCTGGTTATTGCGCTGGTGCTGTTGTTAGTTGTGGCCATTACCCTGGTTATTGCGCGCCTGTTGCCTTTACCTATTCCACTGCCTCTATTGCAAATTGCTGCGGGAGCAATACTGGGTAGCTTTTTGGGAATAGAAATACCCCTCGAGCCAGAAATTTTTTTCCTGCTGTTTGTTCCGCCCTTATTGTTTATTGCCGGTTGGCGAATACCGAAAGGCGCCCTGTTTCGTGATATCGGTGCCATTGTTACCTTGGCTATTGGCTTGGTGCTTTTTACCGTTGTGGGTATGGGATATTTTATTTCCTGGTTGGTGCCTGTCATGCCACTGGCGGTGGCTTTTGCAGTAGCGGCAATTTTGGCACCGACCGATCCCGTGGCGGTATCGGTGGTCCACGGTGGAACTTCTATGCCACCACGGCTGGAGCATATCCTCGCCGGAGAGTCCCTGTTTAATGATGCCTCGGGATTGGATATTTTCCGTTTTGCAGTGATTGCTGCCCTCACCGGGACCTTTTCATTTCCCCACGCACTGGCTGGTTTTTTCTGGGTCGCTATCGGCGGTGTGGTTATTGGTGCTGGAGCGGCATTTGCCTGTGGATATATTTTGCGTCTGCTGGTCAGAATTGGCGGTGAGGACACTACTGTACAAGTTCTAGTGAGCTTATTAGTGCCCTTTGCGGCATATATCGCCGCCCATACTTTACAGGTATCGGGTATTTTGGCGGCTGCCAGTGCTGGAATTGCGACTCACTATACCACCTTACACGGCGCGGAAATGTCGACTACACGGATGGACCGCCGTGCAGTATGGAAAACAGTACAAGCAGTTCTTGACGGTATTATTTTTGTTTTGTTGGGAGAGCAATTGGTTCGAATTACCGGAGCGGATTTCTCCGGCGCGCGCCACACTGGTGACTTAACAATTATTTTTTATGTCCTGGCAATATTTGTTGTACTACTTCTCCTGAGATTTGTGTGGGTATGGGTCTCCCTATATCTCTCACGTTTTGGGCAGAAAGTAGAATCTTTTGGTACCCATTTTTTATTGGTTAGCGTGTTGACCATCGCCGGGGTAAGAGGGGCGATTACATTGGCGGGAGCCTTTTCCCTTCCCCTCGCTATGACAGATGGAAAGCCGTTGCCCGGCCGTGATTTAGCCCTGATTATTGCAATGGGCGTTATCTTGCTTTCCTTATTGCTGGCAAGTTTTTTATTGCCTGTTCTATTGCGCCGTTTACCCGAAGCCCCCAATTTTGCCGCTATTGGTGATGAAAAAGGTGCGCGAATATCTGCTGCCACAGCGGCAGTGAATCAGCTGATGAATATGCGTCATGATATTGATCGAGGCGAAAAAGATCGCGATCTTGCTTTTGAGGCGGTGGATCACCTTTTGGCGATTTATCGGCGGCGCATAACCCTAGGAGAAGATGAAAGCGAGGATATTATCTGGATGCGTTCCAGGGTTGAGCGTCATTATCACCTTGCCGCACTTTCTGCTGAGCGCGAACAACTGTTGGAATTGCGAGTCTCCAGGAAGATTGATGATGAACTCCACCGCAAATTGGTTTTGGAGGTTGATCTGGTAGAGGCGAGCTTAATTAATAAAGAATAAATTTTCTCTTGTAATAGACACGCTTAAATTGGTGAAAACTTGATATGGAGTTTGTAGAGCTGTGTTCAGTTAATGGGGTTTCCCTTTTTCAGAAAAGAAAAATAGACAGTCCCCAGCGCGAGCCCCTGGGTAATTACTCAATCCCCTATCCCGCCAAGCAGGTGCAGTTCCGGGAGTTTAGTGAGGGACAGCGTTTTGATTGGCACTGTGCCCCGCAGGCGCAGTTTATTCTTTATCTTGAAGGCAGGGTGAAGCTCACAACCAGCTCCGGTGAACAATATACCTTTGCTCCCGGAGATATCTTATTAGCCAATGATTTGCACGGAGAGGGACATATCAGCGAGAGTCTGAGTCCTGGCAGGGCTGCCATTGTCGTGCTTAATGACAACCCCTAGGGCCAATAACCGGCTTACTGTTTTTCCATCTCGGGCTTGGCTTCTTCCCAGTAGTGATCCAGATGCAGGTCCTTGTCGCGGCGGTCTTGTTGTAACGCCTGTAAAAGCTGCTCGCGATAGATTCGGCTTTGTGCAATATGCTGGGACTCATCGCGCCAGTAGGGGAAAAGTGCCTCCAGCATACGCTGGTCGTGCTGCTTGAACTTCAAGGCGGCGCGGCGCGCCTGTATGGGACTGAGCCCCAATAGTTCCAGCGCCTTTTCGCCGATGGTCAGGGCCGAGTCCACGGTCTCGCGGAAGATATAGCGGACCCCGGCTTCCATCAAAGCATATTGGTGCATACGGTTGCGGGCCCGGGCGAGGATGGTCACATTGGGGAAGTGTTTTTGCAGCTGGGCCACAATTTCCAAACAGGCGGCCTGGTCGCTCAAGGTCAGGATAACCAGCTTTGCATTTTGGGCTCCGGCGGCGCGCAGTAGATCCTCTCGCGAGGCATCTCCGTAGTAAGCCTTGATACCATAGCGGCGCACCAGGTCCAGTTGTTCTGCATTGCGTTCGAGTAAAGTGGTATTGAAACCGCAGGCATTTAGAAGTCGCCCGGCGATCTGCCCGAAGCGCCCGTAACCAATAATGATTACCGGAGAGCCGGAATCCACAGGCGGTGATGTATCTATGTTGGCGGGAACCTCTGGGCCGGTGACAAACCGCGGCTGGATAAACTGTTCGTAGATCAGCAGCAGCACTGGTGTCAGGGCCATGGTCAGAGCAATTTGAGCTACTAACAGGTTGCCGATGTCCGCACTCAGGACCTGAAGCTGGGTAGAGAACGCTACCAATACAAAACCGAATTCACCGGCTTGCGCCAATGACAGAGCGAACAACCAATCCTCGCCCTTTGACATTCGCAAGGTGCGCGCCAGGGCAAACAGCACGGTAAATTTAACCAGCACCAACGCCAATGCTAATCCGATAAGCACCAGCGGGTTGTCCGCGATCAGGGAGAAATTCAGGCTGGCACCCACGGCGATAAAGAAGAGACCCAACAGCAGGCCCTTAAAAGGCTGTATATCCGCTTCCAGCTCATGGCGGAACTCGCTCTCGGCCAGCAGTACCCCGGCGAGGAAAGTACCCAGTGCCGGCGATAGGTCCAGCCAGGTCATTACCGCAGCTGCGGCAAATACGATCAGTAGCGCGCTCACGGTAAACAGTTCGCGCACTTGGCTGCCTGCCATTAGACGTAGTAAGGGACCGAGGAGGTAACGTCCGGCGAAAATAAAAGCCAGCATGGTGCCGATAACTGCCGATGCGTAATACCAACCACTCAAGCCACTTTCATGGGGGCTGGCAGCGGTACCTGCCAGCAGTGGCAATAGCGCGAGGATGGGAATAACAGCGATATCCTGGAACAAAAGTACCGCAAATGCAGCGCGCCCGCCCTGGCTTTTCAGCAGGCCCTTTTCACTGAGGGATTGCAATACAATCGCAGTTGAGGATAGTGCCAGGATCAGCCCAATAGCTACCGATGAGCGCCAATCCATCTCAGAAAAGGCGAGAACCAATCCAGCGATGGCCGCAGCGGAAAACAGTAGTTGGGCACTGCCGGTGCCGAGGATAGCACCGCGCATTTTCCACAATTTCTTCGGCTGCAGCTCCAGGCCGATCAGGAACAGCATGAGTGCAACACCAAACTCGGCAACGTGCATTTCATCGCTGGCATCGCCGACCAGGCCTAGGGCACTTGGGCCAATGGCCACACCGGCGAGTAAGTAACCGAGGACTGAGCCCAAGCCCAGGCGTGTGGCAATGGGTACCGCAATCACTGCGGCAGCCATGAAAATTACTGCCTCAATAAGGAAGCCGGAGTGTTCCATTTAATCGTTATCGCTATTTGGCTGTCGGTTGCTGGGGCTCGTCGCGTTCGGGCTCAGAAAACTCCCGGCTGCGACGAATCAATGGCGCTATGGTAGAGCCCTGTACGACGATAGAAAAGAGCACCACGCCATAGGTCATGACCACCCACAGGTAGCGAAGGTCCTGTCCCTGGACGAAGGCACTGCCGGCGGGAATAGACATCGCCAGCGCCAATGCCAGACCACCTTTCAGCCCTCCCCAGATCAAAATCCGGTTGGTATAGGGGTGGTACTTGCGGCGACTTTTTAAATACAGGAAGGGTATGCCGACAGCGAAAACCCGGGCGGTAAGAACAATGACAATGCCCACTGCCATCAGCAGGTAGTCGGAAGGGCGCAGGTCGATTGTAATCAGGAACAGGCCCACCAGCAGGAAGAGCAAACCGTTGAGGAAGTCCTCGGTGATGCTCCAGAAATTATCCAGCTCGTGTTGGCTCACCCGGGAAAAGCCGCGCTCTCGGGTAAAGTTGCCAATAATAATACCACTCACCACCATTGCCAGGGCGCCGGAGACCCCGAGTACATTGGCCAGGGAAAAACCGGCAGTGGGAATAACCATGGTCAGCATCAATTCCAGGCTGTGATCATTGGTACAACAAATAGCCCAGTGGAAAACGCCACCAATGATCAGTCCCAGCAATATGCCCCCCAGTGCCTCGATGGCGAATAGCTCAGCCACTGCCGGTACCGTAGGTTGGCCGCCTTCGAAAGCGAGTGCGTAAATCACCGCGAAGATCACGATACCGAAGCCATCGTTGAACAGGGACTCACCTTCCACCTGAATGGAAACCTGCTCCGGGGCCTTCAGGTTTTTCATAATTGCCAGTACGGCGATAGGGTCGGTGGGAGAGATCAATGCACCAAATAACAGGCAGTAAACAAAAGCCACCGGCATATTGATCAGTATCAGGAACCAGTAAAGAAGGGCCCCGACCACAAAGGTGGAAATGAGGGTACCGACAATGGCGAGAAGACCGATCTCCAGTTTCTGGTTGCGCAGCTCCAACAGATCGATATGCAAACTGCCGGCAAAAAGCAGAAACCCGAGCATTCCCTTGAGCAGAATATCCTCAAGGTTGAGCAGCGGCAGAAGCTGATCTGCCCAGGTGCGCAACTCCACCACCCCCAACTTTCCCAGGGCGGTGACCAATAGTGATAGGGCCAGGGCACCGGCGGTAATAGCGATCGTGGTTTGGGCGCGCAATACGTATTGGTTCAAGAAGCCCAGAAAAACTGATACGGCGGCAAGAAAACAAAAGGTGTAATAAACTTCCATGCCGTGTGTGGACTCCAGCGCTGAAATATTCTCGGATGGTTTAATGCCATTTTGGGGAGCGCCCCGGCGGCAATTTATATGATGGTGAGTGTGCCGTTATTGTAGTCGTGCAGAGGCTGCTCGATTTCCCTTGGAGTGGATCTAGGGCAACAGGATTACACCGGGGCGGGCCGCGCAGGCACAAGCGGCCAACTCCCTTTTATATGGGCGCGCAATTGTAGCGGCTCTAGGGCGCCACACAACTGCATTTTTCAGTTTTGCGCTCAAACGGATCGACTTCCCCTACCCACTAAAATTCATTAATGCCTTAGCTTTTTAAACATTACGTCATTACTTTCTAACTGCCAATTAGTAGATTCCTACTGACTATTGAAAATAAAAAGGATGATTATCACGCCAATCTAGTGGTTTTTATCCCTCCTGAGTAAAGGCAGCTACCGACTATCTCATGAATTTTCACGACAGTGTCTACACTGGTTGATAGTCCATACCCATAAATGCGCAATTGAGGAAGTAGTAGTGAAGCATTCGATGTTGTGCGACACCTCAAAGCTGATCGGTCGGGTACTGATGTCGCTGATCTTTATATTTGCCGGCTGGAATAAAATTGGCGGCTACGAAATGACAGAGGCCTTTATGGTTTCCATGGGGATACCCGGCTTCATTTTGCCCCTAGTCATCGTTATTGAGTTGGTGGGAGGACTCGCGGTGTTACTGGGGATATTCACCCGGATTTCTGCTTTTGTCCTTTTCCTGTTCTGTCTCGCTTCGGCCTTCCTGGTACACCTGTCCCCTGGTGATGCAACAGAAATGACCAGCTTTATGAAAAATATCACGATTGCCGGTGGTTTCCTGATTCTGACCTGTGCCGGTGCCGGTCGCTTTAGCCTGGACCATTGGATACGCGGTAAGTAGATTTCAGCAACAGTTGTAGAGAGGAATTGAAGCCAGTTTCAGTCGAGCTTCAGTGGGGAGAAATTAGCCGGGCCTATACTGCCTGGATACAGGTAATGACTCTACAGGATTACCATGAAGCTTTTTTATGCACCAGGTGTTTGCTCTCTATCGCCTCATATTGTCGCTTGTGAAGCAGGGATCAATCTGGGCCTGCAAAAGGTCAATCTAAAAACCCATGAGCTGGAAAACGGCGACGACTTTACAAGGATTAGTCCTAAAGGGTACGTGCCGGCACTGCAACTGGAAGGCGGAGAAGTACTGACAGAAGGTCCGGCAATCGTCCAGTTTTTGGCGGAGCAAAAGCCCGACGCGCAACTGGCGCCACCAGTGGGCACCCTGGCCCATTACCGGCTTCTCGAATGGCTCAACTTCCTCAGTGCTGAAGTCCACAAGCTATTCAAACCACTGTTTTGGCATGGTACAGAAGAAGAACAGGAGGATTCCCGGGTTAGGCTTATCCGCTGGTTTGACTATATCGAAGGACAGCTTGATAAAGACTACTTAATGGGAGACGGTTTCACGGTTGCCGATGCCTACCTGTATGTTCTCTCTCGCTGGCTGAAACATCAGCAGTTTGATATGCCCCGGTGGCCCCGGCTTCAAGCATTCCAAAAGAGAATGGAAGAAAGGCCCGCAGTGCAGCGGGCGCTTCAGGAGGAAAGTTTAGAGCCGGTGTAAAGAGCTGTCGTTAACGCGGGGTAAAGCGCCGGGTCGCAGGGATATCGGACTCGATCGGTTGGCGAACCTTCGCGACAAATAGTGCAGAGAGTAGTGCCACAAAAGCACAGCCCGCCATAGATCCTGCAATAGGTGTCAGGGTTCCGGTGTGCAGGCTGCTCGCCAGTCCACCCAGTATCCCCCCGGTAATAAACAGAGCGGCGCCGTATAGCGCGTTGGCACTACCGCTGATTTTGGGGAAGAACTCCAAATAACAGGCGGCGGCATTGGGGCCGGTAATACCGATACAGCTCATCACCAGTACCAGGGGAATCATCCACAGGGTCAGTTCTTTGACACCTGTCATAGTTCCCAGCAGCAGCAGGCCGCAACCCAATAGCTGCAACACAATACCCGCCAGCAGGATATTGCGCGGCTCAAAAAAGTTCAGTAAGCGGATATTCACCTGAACCATGCAAATTAGCCCGAGCACGCAGATACCAAAAAACAGTGGGAACTGATTCGCGCTAACACCGAAGTAATCCATAAACACAAAGGGCGCGGTGGTGATGTAGATAAACATCGAACCGCTGACACAGGCCTGTGCAATCAGGAACCCAATAGCGCGGGGATTGCGCAAAACCTGGCCGTAGCTGCCCACGAGAGACTTTAGCGGCATCATCTGGCGGCGTGCGCGGGTAAAGCGGGAGACAGTCTCCGGTAGCAGCAACTGTACTAGTACGAGCATTGCAAGAGCGTACAGTAACAAAAAGACGAAAATACTTTGCCAGCCGCCTACGGCTAGCAGTGCGGAGCCGATCACCGGGGCGATCAGCGGTGCAATCAGCATGATGGTGCTAATCAGGGAAATAATTTTTGCCGCCTCACGGCCACTGTGTAGGTCGCGCACTATGGCAGCACATATTACTGTGGCAAAGCCGCCGCCAACTGCCTGGCAGAAGCGCAGGATAATCAGTTGGTCTACATGGTCGGTAAACAGGACTAACAGGGAGCTGGCTATATAGATACTGAGGCCGATAGTTCCTACAAGGCGCCGTCCCCAGCGATCTGATAATGGTCCGCCAAATAGTTGTCCGAGGGCAAAGCCCAGCAGAAAACTGGACACTGAGTACTGCATCCGCTCGACTTCTGTATCCAGGGCCGCCGCCATCGCCGGAATGGCCGGCAGGTAGCTGTCGATGGAAAAAGGTGTCAGAGAAACGAGTGCGGCCAGCCACACCACTAGCCAGCGCGGGGCTTTCTCGTCCGGGTTAGAAGCGATGGATGTCATTATGTTGCTCAGGTACAGCCTGGAAGGATCTTCCCGGCAAAGCCCAATTGGCGGGAAATGGCTTTGGTAGAAACGGGCGGGCACATTGTCCCTTGCCCGCTTTGGATATCAGGGAGTTTAGTGCTTGTCTTCCCGCAATGTGTACAGTCCCTGTTTCAGTTTCAACAGGTGCTCCTGTAGCTGAGGACCTTTGCGCTGGGCTACGCCGATAGCGAGGACATCGATTACCACCAGATGGGCGATGCGCGAGGACAGCGGCGTATAGATCTCAATATCCTCTTCTACATCCACTTCCAGTGGGATGCTGGCTTGCTGTGCCACCGGCGAGCCGCTGGGTGCCAAACCAACCACCAGAGCGCCCTGCTCTTTTGCCATGCTCATGGAGCGAAGTAGCGCCTTGGTGCGACCGCTCTGGGAGATAGCTACTACTACATCCCCCGCTTGCATGGACATGGCCGACATATTCTGGATGTGGTGGTCCGAGTGAGCAGCGGTGGCCAATTGCAGGCGGAAGAACTTGTGCTGGGCATCGGCGGCGACGGCACCGGAGGCGCCAAAACCGAAGAATTCCACCCGCTTGGAAGCGGCCATCGCAGTGACAGCGGCCTCGAGGGCACGGTCGTCAATTCTATCGCGGACTTTCAGCAGGGTATCCACCGTGGAGTCGAAAACCTTGCGCTTGTACTCGGCAATGGTATCCGTTTCCGTAACCGCAATCTGGCCGAAGCTGGGGCTGGAAGCCAGCTGCTGCGCCAGGTTCAGCTTGAACTCCTGGAATCCGGAGCAGCCCACGGCGCGACAAAAGCGCACCACGGTAGGTTCACTCACCTGGGCTTCAGTAGCCAGGTCGACGATGCGCATATGAATGATTTCATCGGGGTTGGCGAGAATATACTCCGCCACCTTGCGCTCTGATTTGCGCATGGATGACAGTTGTTCACTGATTCGTTGCGTTACTTCCGCCGGTTTCACAGGACTTCCTTCTCTATGCCAGATGGCGCAGTTTAGCCGCTGTGCCCTCCGCTGGCGAGCGACATTACATTGTCAGGCAGGGCAAAATCCTGTTTATTTACACAGGTCTTGTGCATCAGCTCTGGTACAATCTTCGCCCATGGACGTATCTCAGATTTTAGACCCCCTCAACGACGCCCAGCGCGAAGCAGTAGCTGCCGCGCCCGGCAATCAATTGGTTCTGGCCGGTGCCGGCTCGGGCAAGACCCGGGTGCTGGTACACCGCATCGCCTGGCTGATGCAGGTGGAGGGCGCCTCGCCCTACTCCATTATGGCGGTAACCTTTACCAACAAGGCGGCCCGCGAGATGCGCGCCCGTATCGAAGAGCTGCTGGGGGTGAATACCTTTGGCATGTGGGTGGGCACCTTCCACGGCCTGGCTCACCGCCTGCTCAAGGCTCACTGGCAAGAAGCCAAGTTGCCGCAGAACTTCCAGATCCTGGATTCCGACGACCAGCTACGCCTGATCAAGCGGGTACAGGCAGATCTGGGGCTGGATGATAAAAAGTGGTCACCGCGTGAAACCCAGTGGTGGATTGGCGCGCAGAAAGATGAAGGTCTGCGTCCGCAATATATCAATGCCGGCGCCGATCCCTGGTTGCAGACCATGGTGCGAATCTATTTCGCCTATGAAGAGGCCTGTCAGCGCGGTGGATTGGTGGATTTCGGCGAGCTGCTGCTGCGCGCCCACGAGCTCTGGCTCAATAACGACGCTATTCTGGCCCACTACCGCCGGCGCTTCCCCCATATCCTGGTGGATGAGTTCCAGGATACCAACACGATTCAATATGCCTGGTTGCGCTTACTCGCCGGTGAGCAGTGCCATATCACCGCCGTGGGTGACGATGACCAGTCTATCTACGGTTGGCGCGGTGCCAAGATCGAGAATATCCAGCACTTTTCCACAGACTTACGAGAAGTGCAGACGGTGCGACTGGAGCAGAACTACAGGTCCACCTCCACCATTCTAAATGCGGCAAATGCGGTGATCGCTAATAACAGTGGTCGCCTAGGCAAGGAGTTGTGGACCAAGGGTGAAGAGGGTGAGCCCATCGCCGTCTACGCGGCCTACAACGAACAGGATGAATCGCGCTTTATTGTCGAACGTATCAATGACTGGGTGCGCGACGGTAATCGCCGCGACAGCATCGCCATCCTCTACCGTTCCAATGCCCAATCCCGGGTACTTGAAGAGGGGCTTTTGCGCGAGCAGGTTCCCTACCGTATCTATGGCGGCCAGCGCTTCTACGAGCGCCTGGAAATCAAGAATGCCCTGTCTTATTTACGCCTGATTACCAACCGCGATGATGATACTGCGTTTGAACGGGTAGTGAATACGCCCACCCGTGGCATCGGTGCGCGCACTGTAGAGATGGTGCGTTCTTATGCCCGGGAGCAGGGCTGCTCCCTGTGGCAGGCGGCCAAGCTGATGTTGCAGCAACGGGTATTGGCTGCTCGCGCCGGCAATGCCCTGCAGAGCTTCCTGGACCTGATTAACCAGCTGGCAGCAAATGCAGAAGATAAAGAGTTGGATGCTATTGCTGAGGATGTGATCGAAAACAGCGGTTTGCTGGAGTTTCACGGCAAAGAGAAAGGCGAGAAAGGCCAAACACGGGTGGAGAACTTGCAGGAACTGGTTACTGCCTGTCGCGGCTTTACCGGTGCAGGCCTGCCCGAAGGAGAGGAAGATGAAGAGGAAATTCCGCTTCTTAACCAGTTCCTCGACAGCGCTGCCCTCGATGCCGGTGAAGGTCAGGCGGATGAGTTTGAGGATGCCGTCCAGCTGATGACCCTGCACTCCGCCAAAGGCTTGGAGTTTCCCCTGGTATTTATGGCGGGTGTGGAGGAAAACCTGTTCCCCCACAAGATGTCGGCGCAGGAGCCCGGCCGCATGGAGGAGGAGAGACGCCTCTGCTACGTGGGTATCACCCGCGCCATGCGCAAGCTATACATTACCTACGCGGAAAACCGGCGTCTGTTTGGCAGCGAAACCTATAACAGCCCTTCCCGCTTTATCGGCGAAATTCCACCTAATTTGGTGCAAGAAGTGCGCCTGAAGACCGAAATTTCCCGTCCTCTCTATCAGGCGGACTACGGCAAGGTAGGCCAGTTTTCCGACCCGGCGCCAGACTTCGATGATTTACCCCCGCTGGTCCTGGGCGGGCGAGTGGACCATGCCAAGTTTGGTGAAGGAACTGTCATTGAGTTTGAGGGAACGGGTCCTCGAATGCGGGTGCTGGTTAATTTTGACGATGTTGGCGACAAGAGGCTGATACTTTCAATGGCCAAGTTGCAGCCGCTTTAAGTGATGGCTTGAGCTGGCACTAAGCATTAAATACTGAGTGCCAGAGCATGTCGGTACTGAGAAGCATGCAGAATTGAAAGTTAGATAGTGGTGAATGGATTCCAGCGATAGCGGGAATCCATTCAAAATACCAGGGTCAGATCACAGAGGACTTCCCCTGAAGACCTAAGTTGGCGACCAAAGCGTCTGCCGATAATTTGTACAATACAAAAATAACGATAAATTAGTAGCAATGAAAAAACTCAATTGGTACCCGGCTATCATTCTCGGGCTCTTAGCCCTGCTCGCCATTACCTTCGCCGCCCTGGTAGCTTCCCGTGCAGCGATGGGCCCTGCCCAGCACTTTTCCGCAGAGGGCAATAAAGAGTTGTTCGAGTGGAAATTAGTTACTACCTGGCCCAAGAATTTCCCTGGCCTCGGCAGTGCGCCGGAGCGTTTTGCCAAGAAAGTCGAGGCGATGTCAGCCGGGCGTCTCAGGATCAAAGTGTACGGTGCCGGTGAGTTGGTACCTGCCCTGGGCGTATTTGGTGCTGTATCGGAAGGCGCCGCGCAGATGGGACACGGTGCTGCCTATTACTGGAAAGGCAAGGTGCCCGCTGCCCAGTTTTTTACTGCGGTGCCTTTTGGCTTGAATGCCCAGGAAATGAATGGTTGGTTACACCACGGTGGTGGTCTCGAACTCTGGGAGGAGATCTACGAGCCCTTTAACCTAATTCCACTTGCGGGGGGCTCCACCGGTGTGCAGATGGCGGGCTGGTTTAACAAACCGATTGAGTCGGTGAAGGATTTAAAGGGCCTAAAGATGCGTATTCCCGGCCTGGGTGGTGAGGTTTTAAACCGCGCAGGCGGCACTGCGGTGACCATTCCCGGTGGAGAACTCTATACCGCCCTCCAGACTGGAGTGATCGATGCTACCGAATGGGTGGGGCCCTACAACGATCTCGCTTTTGGTTTCCACCAGGTCGCTGAGTATTACTACTACCCCGGGTGGCATGAGCCGGGCTCTATCCTGGAATTTATCGTTAATAAAAAGGCGTTCAAAAAATTGCCTGCTGATTTGCAGGAAATAGTGCGGGTCGCCGCCCGTGAAGCTAACCAGGATATGCTGGACGAATACACGGCACGCAATAACCGGGCCCTCAAGGAGCTGGTAGAAGAGCACGGGGTAAAAGTGGAGCGCTTGCCGGAGGATGTTCTGTCTCACCTGAAGAAGATCAACAACGAAATTATGCAGGAGACGGCGCAGCAGGACCCGGAGTTTGCCCGTGTTTACAAAGCCTTTAAAGAATTTGAACGGGATGTGAAGCCCTACCACGAGATCAGTGAAGAGGCTTACTACCAGGCGAGAGAGTTTAAGGAAGATTAGCGCCCAACTACTGGGCCGATGATATTGCCGGCTGTGTTGCTCTACAGCCGGCGAACTCGAAACCTACAATCAGGGCAGCGGCCTGGTACGGCCGGCATCGTCGATAGCGACAAATACAAACTCACCCTCGGTGACCTTGACCTGCTCACCGGAATCCACCCGCGTCAGCCAAACCTCTACCATGGTGCGAATCGAGGAGCGCCCTTCTTCGATAGCCTCCGCATAGCAGCTGACTGTTGAGCCAACCGGAACCGGGCGCAGGAAAACCATGCTGCCCACTGCAACGGTTGTGACACGGCCGCGTGCCATGGTTTGTGCGAGAATGGCGCCAGCGAGGTCCATCTGCGACATCAGCCAACCGGCAAAAACATCCCCCTGCGGATTGGTATCGCGGGGCATAGCCAGGGTTTGCAGGGTTAGCGTGCCTGTGGGTTGCGGATCTTCATCGAGAGCTGACAGTGCGGACATCGGGTACTCACAGATTGTTAGAGTTATTGGTTTCCACTACTGGAATGGTGGCGCATTCTAGCACAATTTGGCCAGTAATTGACCAGAATAAATTTCGGCCTTTAGTCGACCGTAGGCGCGTTTTTGGCCGTTGGTACTGCCTCTCAGTCTATGGATGGCTCTCCACATGCGCAGATCACTGTTGCTGAACCACCCCCGGCAGCCAAGTGGCCAGGGCCGGCCATATCGCCAGCAGGCACAGCAGTAAAAGTTGGATGGCAATAAAAGGCGCTACCCCGCGATAGATGGCCGATGTGGCGACAGAACTGGGGGCCACCCCGCGCAGGTAAAAGAGAGCAAACCCAAATGGAGGCGTTAGGAAAGAGGTTTGCAAATTGATGGCAATCATAATGCCGAGCCACACCGGATCGACGCCCATTGCCAGCAGTACCGGGCCCACAATTGGTACCACTACAAAGGTGATCTCGATAAAGTCGAGGATAAAGCCCAGCAGGAATATTACCAGCATCACCAACAGGGTCGCGCCGATTACCCCTCCGGGCAGGCTGTGGAAAAATCCTGTCACCAGCTCTTCGCCGTTGTAACCGCGAAATACCAGAGAAAACAATGAGGCGCCAATCAATATGGCGAAAACCATGGCCGAGACCTGAAGTGTACTGCGGCCTATTTCCCCGGCGCGCTTAAAGCTCAGTGCTCCGCGACTGGACGCCAGTAACGCCGCCCCCAGTGCGCCGACGGCGGCCGCTTCTGTAGGGGTGGCAGCGCCAACGATGATTGATCCGAGCACAATCAGCATTAAGGCAATCGGGGGTAAAAGACTGCGAAGCAGCTGGGCCTTATCCACTTCTGGAGGCTCGCTGCTCTCCGTGGGTTTGGGGCGACGGGCAATAAATAATAGATAAATGATATAGGCGGCCACCAGCAGTAAGCCGGGAATAATTGCCCCTACAAACAGATCCCCTACGCTGACTGGCTTGGGATTGAAAATGCCTGCAGATAGTTGTGCCTGTTGATAGGCATTGGAGAGGGTGTCACCCAACAGAACCAAGGCAATAGAGGGTGGGATAATTTGCCCGAGGGTACCGGTGGCGCAGATAGTGCCGGTAGCCAGTTTGGGGGAGTAGCCATTTTTTAACATGGTGGGCAGTGACATCAGCCCCATGGTGACTACAGTTGCACCGACGATGCCAGTACTGGCGGCGAGCAGCGCGCCTACTACCACTACGGAAATGGCAAGTCCCGAGGGAGCCCCCATAAAGGCTTTGCTCAGATTAACCAATAAATCCTCAGCAATCTTGGCTCGCTCCAGTATTACCCCCATCAGCACAAATAGCGGAACGGCAACCAGAGTGCCGTTTTGCATAATGCCGTAGAGGCGATCGGGGAAAGCGCGCAGCAACTCAGCATCAAATACGCCATACACAATACCCAGGCCCGCTGATAGCAGGGCGGTACCCGCGAGGGTAAAAGCTACTGGGTAGCCGAACATAAGCAGAGCGCAGACGACTGCAAACATCAGAAAGGGGATTAGCTCAATCACACTTCGGCCCCTTCTACCTGCTTCAGTACTGCTTTTGACGACGACATTGGAATGGACTGTTGTTGGGGCAGCATCAATTGCACCAGGGCGCGAATAAACTGGGCCAGCCCCGCCAGAGCCAGGGTGACTGCGGATAGAGGAATCAGGCTCTTCAGTAAAAATACCCCAGGCAGGCCGCCGGCGTTCGCACTGTCTTCAAAAACTGACCAGCTATTCAGTACAAAGTGCCAGCTGCTTATAAATAGAAAGACGCAAAGCGGTAAGAGGAATATCAGATAGCCAATTGCATTGATCCAGGCTTTGGCCCTGGCGCTCATCTTGCGGTAGAAGACGTCCACCCGCACATGGGCATCGGTCTGTAACGCATAGGCCAGCCCCAGCATAAAGGCGGCACCGTGCAGGTAAATCACGGATTCCTGTAGGGCGATAGAACCGGTATTGAAGCCGTGGCGCATCACCACAACACAGCTTTGTAACAGGACCATGGCCCAGGTGAACCAGGACAGCAGTTGCCCGGTATGACTGGTCAGGCGCTCGAGTGCCTGCGCGCTGCACAGCAGAAAACGCATGGGGGCTTCTCTCTTTACATCTTATTGTTATTTATGTTGCTCGAAGGTTAACCCTTTGCCCGCTCTCATGCCAGCAGGGTAAAAATACAGCTGTAACCTTTTTGTAATCTTTTATTCATAGAATCGTCACCCGTTGTTCCTAGCATCGCCGCGTGAAATAAAAACACTCATCGGAGTTACACAATGAACAAGCAAATTCTGGCGACTTCTCTGGCAGCCCTGACCCTGGCAACTTCACAGGTTGCTATGGCGGCGCGCGATTACATTAGTGTTGTAGGTTCCTCTACTGTTTACCCGTTTACTACGACTGTGGCGGAGCGTTTTAGCCGCGCAACCCAGTTTAAAACTCCAGTCGTTGAGTCCACTGGTACTGGTGGTGGCATGAAGTTGTTTTGCCAGGGTGTTGGAGAAAGTACTGCGGATATCACCGGTGCCTCCCGTCGCATCAAGCAATCCGAATTGGAAATGTGTAACAGCAACGGTGTTGATGTTGTTGAAGTGCAAATCGGTTACGACGGCATCGTTCTTGCGAATGCTAAGAAAGCAGCTCCCTTTAAGCTGACTCGCAAGGACATCTTCCTGGCCCTGGCTAAGGAAGTTCCTAACCCAGACGGTTCTGAAACTCTGGTAGCCAACCCCTACAAGACCTGGAAGGACGTAAACCCAGCTCTGCCCAACACCAAAATCGAAGTTTTGGGTCCGCCCCCCACTTCCGGTACTCGCGATGCTTTTGCCGAGCTGGCAATGGAAGGTGGCTGTAAGAAGTTTGGCTGGATCAAAGCCATGAAGAAAACAGACAAGAGCGCTTATAAAGCGATCTGTCACAACGTTCGCGAAGACGGCGCTTATGTTGAGGCCGGTGAGAACGACAACCTGATCGTGAACAAGCTGGTTGCCAACCCGAACGCCCTGGGTATCTTCGGCTTTAGTTTCCTCGACCAGAATGCTGACAAGGTACAGGGCTCCCTGATCGAAGATCAGGCCCCCACTTTCGACTCCATCGCTGACCAGAGCTACCCGGTTTCCCGTCCGCTGTTTATCTACGTTAAGAAGCAGCACGCTGACGTGGTTCCCGGTGTTAAGCAGTTCCTGGCTGAATTCACCAATGAGCGCGCTTGGGGTGAAGACGGCTACCTGGCTGACAAAGGTATGATTCCTCTGCCCACCGAGAAGCGTCAAAAGATTGCTACTGATGTGCGCAAGCTGAACGCACTGAGTAATCTCGCAGCCAAGTAAAAAAATTCTGGAGTTGTACTGTCAAAGGGAATTGACGGCCAAGCTCGAAAGGGCTTGGCCGTTCTTTATAAGAAGACTCACAAATTGTCGCCCCCCCTGTGATGGAACGCGGGGATAAAGTCTGGATAATGCCAGCGACGATATTTTTAGTACGGTAATTCAATGCAAACCCCCACACTGTTCGCACTTTTGCTGCTCTTGATATTAGTGGCCTACGGCACTGGCTTTCGCCGTGCAGTGAACGCTGCTCGCAGTCTTGGCGGCGTTCGCAATCTGGCCGCCCTGCCCAGTTACTACGGATTACTCACCGCCCTTTGGTGTGGTTTACCAGCACTGATATTACTCTGTGGCTGGTTGGTGTTTGACGATTCGATCATCCGTGCGATGGTCATGAATAGTATTGCCGATAAGCCGGAGAGTATCTCCGGGCAGAACCTTCTCTACGCGCAGATCCAGAATCTCGCGGCGGGCCACCTGATAGGTGAAAAGTCCCCGCAATTGCAGAGTGCTGCGGACTACCTCGGTCAGTTGCGTTCCAGCTCCAATAATTTACAGGCCTTCCTGAGTTTGGTGTTGGCCAGCGGCCTTGCCGCTTTTGCACTGCTGCGCTTTTCTCCGAAGCTGCGCGCTCGCGAAAAAGTTGAAAAAGTGCTGCGCACAGTGCTGATTGCCTGTGCCAGCGCTGCGATTCTAACCACTGTCGGAATTTTGTTATCGGTATTGTTTGAATCCCTGCGCTTCTTCCAGTCCGTGCCGGTGAGTGAATTCCTGTTTGGTTTGCACTGGAGCCCACAGATGGCCCTGCGCGCAGACCAGGTGGGATCGAGCGGTGCTTTTGGTGCTGTCCCGCTGTTTACCGGAACCCTGATGGTGTCCGCGATCGCCATGTTTGTGGCGGTACCAGTGGGATTGATGGCGGCTATTTATCTGGCCGAGTACGCCAGTAAGCGCGTGCGTTCCCTGGCCAAGCCGGTACTCGAAATTCTCGCCGGTGTACCTACCGTGGTATACGGATTTTTTGCTGCCTTAACCGTTGCTCCATTTATTCGCGAGTTGGCCACCTCTATGGGCCTACAGGCCTCCAGTGAAAGCGCACTGGCCGCTGGTCTGGTGATGGGAATCATGATTATTCCCTTTGTCTCCTCTCTGTCTGACGACGTGATCAATGCGGTGCCCCAGTCCCTGCGCGATGGCGCCCTGGGCTTGGGTTCCACCCAGTCCGAGACGGTGCGCAAAGTTGTGATTCCTGCGGCACTGCCTGGCATCGTCGGCGGTGTATTACTGGCGGTTTCCCGCGCAATTGGTGAAACCATGATTGTGGTGATGGCCGCCGGGCTCGCGGCAAACCTCACCGCCAACCCGCTTGAATCGGTCACGACTGTGACGGTGCAGATTGTGACTCTGTTGGTTGGCGACCAGGAATTTGACAGTCCAAAGACCCTCGCCGCTTTTGCTTTGGGCCTGATGTTGTTTATCTCCACTTTGGTGCTGAACTTTATTGCCTTGCACGTAGTGAAAAAATACCGGGAGCAGTATGACTGATCTTACTCAGGCGCAAGTTCGCGAGCGCATAGAGAAAAGCCTCGCCAGCCGTCACCGCAAAGAAAAGCTGTTTCGTGGGCTGGGTATTGGCAGTATCGCCTTTGGTGTACTCGCTGTACTGATTCTGTTCACTGACATTATCAGCAAAGGCAGTGGTGCCTTTGTGCAGACAGCTATCCAGCTGGAAGTGCACTACGACAAACAGGTTTTGGGCATCGATAAGGTCGATGATGAAAGTCTGACCTGGGCAAACTTCACCGGTGTTATTCGCCAGTCCCTGCGCGAGCGCTTTCCCACTGTGACTGGTCGCAGTGACAAGCGTGAACTCTACAGCCTGGTTTCCTCCGGAGCACCTTTTACCCTGCGCGATCGCTTAGCTGCGAATCCGGAACTGTTGGGTAAATCCGAGAAAGTCTGGCTGTCAGTCGATGACGATGTGGATACTTTCGTCAAAAGCCTGAAGGATTCCAAAGAGGGTTTCCGTGGTCGTACCTCGGACCAGAAGGCTGGTTGGATTGAGCAGCTGTTGGACAGCGGTGAACTGAAGAAGCGGTTCAATACCATCTTCTTTACTAATGGCGACTCCCGTGAACCAGAGCAGGCGGGCATCCGCGCAGCCTTGATGGGGTCCCTGTTTACCCTGTTGGTAACTCTGGCACTGTCATTTCCTATCGGTGTGGCGGCGGCGATTTACCTGGAAGAGTATGCACCCAAAAACCGTTGGACCGATTTGATTGAGGTGAATATCAATAACCTCGCGGCAGTGCCTTCTATTGTTTTCGGCCTTCTGGGTCTGGCGATATTTATTAATTTCTTTGAGTTGCCGCGTTCGGCACCTCTGGTAGGGGGCTTGGTACTGACACTGATGACCTTGCCCACGATTATTATTTCCAGCCGCGCGGCTTTGAAGGCGGTGCCACCCTCAATTCGCGAGGCGGCAATGGGTATGGGGGCTTCGCGTATGCAGGTGGTTTTCCACCATGTGCTGCCCCTGGCGATGCCGGGAATGTTGACTGGCGCGATTATCGGTATGGCCCAGGCCCTCGGTGAGACGGCGCCCCTATTGATGATTGGTATGGTCGCTTTTATTGTCGACGTACCTGCTGGGGTAACCGACCCGGCCACCGTGCTGCCTGTGCAGATTTTCCTGTGGGCAGACAGCCCGGAGCGCGCCTTTGTCGAGCGCACCTCCGCAGCCATTATGGTGTTGCTGAGTGTGCTGATTGTGATGAATACCAGCGCGGTATTGCTGCGCAAGAAACTTGAGCGCCGCTGGTAACAGAGCGCGGATTATCAGAAAGCGGGATATTATATGAGTACCATGACCCTGGATGCCGCCAGCCAAACTGATGCGGCGCAATCCGATGTTGCGGGTAGGCAAATGATGAATGATCGGGCTGATGTTAGAGAAACAGTTGGCCAACCCTTCTGTGACACCGCCAAGTTGCGTATGCGCAATGTGAATGTTTTCTATGGTGAAACCCAGGCGATCCACTCGGTCGGTCTCGATATCGGAAAAAATGAAGTGGTTGCCATGATCGGTCCCTCCGGCTGTGGTAAGTCGACGTTTTTGCGTTGCCTCAACCGCATGAATGACACTATTGAAGGTTGTCGCGTCGAGGGCGAGTTAAGTCTGGATGGTGACCCCATCTACGGCCCCAAAGTGGACGTGGTACCCCTGCGCGCCCGCGTTGGCATGGTATTCCAGAAACCAAACCCTTTTCCCAAGTCCATTTACGAGAATGTGGCCTACGGCCCAAAAATCCACGGCATTGCCAGCCGCCGTGCCGATCTGGATGAGATCGTAGAAAACAGCCTGCGCCGCGCCGGTCTGTGGAATGAGGTTAAAGATCGTTTGGATAAGCCGGGTACGGGTCTGTCCGGTGGTCAGCAGCAGCGCCTGTGTATCGCCCGCGCTATTGCGGTGAGCCCGGAAGTAATCCTAATGGATGAGCCCTGCTCTGCCCTGGACCCGATTGCAACGGCGCGAATCGAAGAGCTGATCGATGAGCTGCGCCAGAACTACACTATCGCAATCGTTACTCACTCGATGCAGCAGGCTGCGCGGGTGAGTCAGCGTACGGCTTACTTCCATTTGGGGCATTTGGTGGAAGTTAATGATACTGAAACGGTGTTCACCAACCCCGAGCACGAACTCACTGAAGCCTATATCACCGGCCGCTTCGGCTAAGGTTCCTGCTCGGAGGGAAAACTATGGAAATGCATTTCGATCAACATATCTCACGCCAATTTAATGAAGACCTGGAAAGCTTAAAGACAGAGATGCTGGAAATGGGCGGTATGGTCGCCCGCCAGGTTGCCGATGCGGTTGATGCCCTGGCCAATGCGGACAGTGAGCTGGCCGAGGAAGTGCTGCGTATTGAAGAAGTCATAGATAAAAGTGAGATGGCCCTGGATGAGCACGCCACGCTAATTATTGCCAAGCGCCAACCGGCGGCATCCGACCTCCGCATGGTGCTGTCTGTGATTCGAATTGCCCGCGACCTGGAGCGCATTGGGGACGAGGCGAGCAAAATTGCCAAGATGGCCATAGCACTGACAGATGAAGGTACGTCGCCGCGCGGGTATACCGAAATCCGTCATATTGCCAATGCCGTGCGCAAAATGCTCAATGACGCGTTGGATGCCTATACACGTTTCGATGTGCAGTCGGCTCTGCAAACTCTTGCTGAGGACCAGCAGGTTGATATGGATTATCGTACGGCCGTACGTGAACTGGTAACTTACATGATGGAGGACCCGCGCAGTATTTCCCGGGTCATTAATGTGTTGTGGACCCTGCGCTCACTGGAGCGGATCGGTGACCATGCGAAGAATATTTGTGAGCAGGTTGTTTACTTGGTGGAGGGTGCTGATATCCGGCATGGGCACCAGGAAAATCTACGCAAGTCCTAAAGGGCTTTGCTAACTTAAAAAGGTCGCCTAGTGCGGCCTTTTTTTTTTACGGAAAACTATTTGTTAGTCGTTAGGTAATACAGAGCATGAAATTTATCTTCGAAGTTCATCTACAAAATGGGTTTAAAGCTGAGGATTATGCCGATGCCTGGATGCGCGCTTCTGAGATTATCCAGCGCTCCCCGGGAGCGATGGGCACAGAGCTTCATCGAAAAATTGATGACCCCAATGTGTTGATAGCCATTGCTAGCTGGCGATGTAAAAAAGATCGGGATGCTATGCAAGATGAGCACAGTAAAAAAATCGATGAAATCATTGCCAGCGTGGCCCCTTTTGTAAAAATTAGCTTAATAGGGGAATTTTATGACCCGCAATGGGTTGTAAATATTAATAGCGCTTGATGTTAATCAACTGAACCTGAACACAGCCTGAATAAATATGTGTTCGAATAAAAAATAAAACTTTTTATTTTATTGTTTTTAGCTGGAATTTATTCATTTGGTACATTACAGCCAATTACAGCATTTGTTTTTCTTGTTGATACGTTTTTTTGTCGAAAAAAAATATTCGCTTTACCGCAAATTTGGCTCTAATTGCTTATCGTGTAATTTGCTGTTGTTGCGCACCAAAAAACTTTTGCTACAATCCGCAGCCCAATTTGGATCGCTACGTTAACGAAGGATTTATCAAATGAGATTCAAGCTTGCTGCTCTCCCCCTGATGCTCGCCGCTGCAACTGTAGGTGCTGAGGAATACAACTCTTTTACTAATGCTACATACTCTCATTCCGAGTTTGATATTAGAAGCAATGGTTTAAGCTACAGTTCTGACACAGATTCTTTTGATCTTGGAACTACTTACTATTTTGGCGGTAAAGAAACTCTTGGCCCCTTGAAAGAGTTTGAATATATCAACAAAGTGAGTAATGTTTCTGCAGGTTTCTCGCACTTTAACAGTGGCGGTGATCACTCTGACATTTTCTCGGTAAGTGGTGAATACTTTGCTTCTAATGGTTTGGTTGTCGGTGCCGGCATAAGTGACCTTTGGGAGACTAATTTAGATTATCAGTCTATCGGATATCTATTCTCTCCAGATTTTCTTGTTAAGTTAAATCATGTTGATGATGATAGTGATAATGAGTTTTCCATGGAGGCTCGTTATAACTACCAGTTGAATTCGACTGATTATGTTGGTTTTAACCTTTTTGTTGATGAAGAATTCGAAAATCGTGCTTTGTCCTCCAAGTACTTCGCTCATCTGGCTGGAGAGCAATACCTGACTGTAGAATTGGTTTACAATAGCATTGAGAATGCTGATGATTTCTGGGCGTTAGGGTCTGAATTTTTCTTCAATCAACGCACTTCTGTTGAATTTAATTATGATGAGCAAGAAAGTTACAAGCTGGGTATGACCCACTTCTTTAACCGCAATATTGCTGTTGAAACGGCTTATCTCTCTAACAATGATATTAAGGGTGATCTTGATATCTATCAGTTGGGCTTAACTGTTCAATTGTAAGTTAGTTTAAATAAAGGGCTGTCATTGATAGCCCTTTATTTTTCATGTTTAACTTGAGTAAGCTCAAAGTAACCTAGCTTTACTGCTCTAATCTTTCTCGGTACCTTGGTGCCAATTTTCTTCTGTATTTAGTTGTTTTTATGTAATAGTTGGAGATACTTTGTTGATCTTCCTTTTTACATACGACCTCTAAATAAGCTTGAAACCTCCCTAAGTCTCTTGCTATCGCGAGATACCCCTTCCAAAAATAGCTTAATTCTTGTGTGGGCTTACTAAGAGGAACCTTATCGATTTGAATGTTCTATAAAAGCCAGTGGATGAAGAACATTCATCGATAGGTATCTCTAGACAAAAGGTTGCTTGTTAGTTCAGTAGAGCTATATATGGGCAGAAAGATCATAGAGGGTCTGCTGTGTGAAATAAATCAACAAGGTTTAGTTGCAATAGTGAACCTATCGCATAACTCTTTTATATGTGGGCTTTGATTTTATCTCTTACAAATAGTGTTTGTTGCACAGTGAAAAATTATTGTTAGAATTCGCATCCTAATTTAGATCATTATGTTAACGAAAGGTTTTGGAAATGAGATTCAGTCTCGCTGTTCTTCCCCTGTTATTTCTCTCTGTAACCGCTGACGCTGAAGAATATAATTTAATTACTACAGCTGGCTATTCTAGCTTGGATTATAATCTAGATATTTGGGGCGGTGAGTTTGATTTAGATGGAAATCAGTTTTTGGTTGAAACTACTTATTACTTTTCTGGAAAAGAAACTCTAGGCCCCCTAAATGAGTTTGGATATATTAACAAAGTAAGCAATGTATCGGCTGCCTTTTTCCATAATGAGGTAGATAGTAATAATGCCGATAATTACGCTGTGACCGGGGAGTATTTCTCTCAAAATGGTTTTATTTTCGGTATAGATTTAACTGAAGTTAATGATCGAAATATTGACACGGTTGCTCTTGGCTATTTATTCACCCCGAATTTTTTTATTAGAACTTTCCCATACTGATTTTGAGTCTGATAAAGAGACTTATGTTGAATTTCGATACAACTATCCGTTGAGCGGTGCTGATTATATTGGTTTTGATTTTGTCAGTGACGATGGTCTGGATGTGGCTGTCTTTTCCTCTAAATATTTCACAAGCCTGGGAGGTGGGAGGTATTTGACCACTGAACTTTCTTATGCCGACTATGAAGGTGATGACGATTATTGGCAGATCGGTGCAGATTATTTCTTCTCACAAAGCACCTCGTTTGGTATGAAACTGGACGAGAAAGACGATATGAAGCTGGCTTTCACTCACTTCTTTAGTCGGAATATTGCCTTTGAGGCCGCTTATAGCACTATGGAGGCAGATGATAATATTAATATTCGCAGCTTTGGTAGTGATACCTATCGTGCTGGATCTACTTCAACGCTTGATGTAATGCCGGATCTTGAAAATGATACCGTGCTTAGCTTTTTGACTCCCTTTATTGAACTTGATGTAGAAAAGTTCGAACTTAGCGTAATTTTTCAGTTATAAGCAAAATTAAAAAAGGGCTGTCTGAGACGGCCCTTTTTATTTATAAATCAAATTTATTTACCCTTTGTTGGTGATGGCTTTTATTCGGTTTTGTGCCATGGTGCCAATTTCTCCTCCAGCCCCAGCAGCTTCCTGATAGTGCTTGTAAGCACTTTGCTTATTTCCCTGTCTCTCATAGGTCTGGCCGAGGTAGTAGTGAGCGTAAGCTGTATCCAGATAGCGTAGTGATCTGGTTAGGTCGCCCTCTGCAGAGCTATAATTTTTTAATTGGATATTAGTGATTCCCCGCTTTAGCCAATACGAAAATAGCGCCGGATTCTTTTGAATGGCACTATCGTATGCCTTTCGAGCATTTTTATATTGTTTCTTTTGACTGAATAAATCGCCTTCTAGCGCAAAAAAGGCAGCTTCTTTGGGTTGCTGTTTTTGAGCTTTTCTCACCAGCTTTAGTGCAGAGTCAAACTTTTTATCATTGGCTGCGACAACCGCATCGTCGTAATTCTTGTAAGCATCGGCATCGCGCTTTAATTGCGCTATGGCTTTTTGGTAAGAGGCCCGGTTGGTGATTCCCCCTTTGGGTAGAGATTGACTGTGCTTGATATTAGCGCTGACACGAGACTGGGAAGGGGGATGGCTGGCAAAGAGCGCTTCCAGTCCACGAGCTTGCCGCCCCTCCGACAGTTCAACAAATTTTCTTTGCAGGCGTACGGCCCCCTGGGGATCATATCCCGCAGCGGCCATATATTTCATACCGTATTGATCTGACTCTAACTCATTGCCGCGACTGTAGCGGGCAATATAGGCGGAGCCCCCCAGTTGAGTCCCGGTGGCAATCAAGTCAGAGTAGCCAGAGTCCTGGGTGGCAGCTCCCACGATTGCCAGGCCTGCGCCCAGTAATTGTTGTTGGGACATCGCAGTTGCGGAATGTCGCGCAGCAGCGTGAACTATCTCATGGCTCAGTACGGCAGCGAGCTCAGCTTCGTCATCGAGTAACACCAGCAGGCCTCGATTGATAGCGATTTTGCCGCCGGGTAAGGCCCAGGCGTTGGGAACCGAATTGTTCAGAACCACAAACTCGTAAGGTAGCTGGGGGCGGTCTGAGGCCCGCGCCAGCTTTTGGCCAACCTGATTGATGTAGTTTTGCAGGGCCGGATCAATGGTGTATTGGCCGCCCTGTTGCTGTTGGTTGGCAGCATAGTGCTGTTGCCCCAGTTGAACCTCCTGCTGCGGAGATATCAGCGAAACCTGTTTCTCACCGGTGACTGGATTGACAACGCATCCTCCGAGAATCGTGGTTGTCCAAAACGCGACACATGCCGTAAGCGCTTGGGTACGCGAGATCATTGCCTCCCTCCCTGTATAATGTTGAGTCATTAGAATGGTTACTCATTGTACACAGTACGGGAACTGAGGTTTATGACGGCACTTCAAGTCATTGAGTTATTTGCGGGCAACAACCCCGAAGGTGAGCCCGTGGTGGAACGGCTACAGGTTCGTGTGAGCGAGGATGATAGCTGCCAATTGGTGCGATCCCCTGTCTTTATTAAGGGAATCGCCAGTGGGGATTACATTAAGGTCGATAAAGACACCCAGCAATTTGAGTTGGTAAAGCGCTCGGGGAATTTGGCGGTGCGTATTTTTTGTCGCGGCGATAGCACGGAACTGTCTGATAAGTTGACCCCACAGCTGGAGAAGCTCGGGGGCGATTTGGATCTGGAGGCTCCGCGCGTATTGGTCTACAGCATTCATGTCAGTTGTGGATTCGATAAGATTGAGGAGATCCTCAACAGTGCCTGCGATGGGGCTAACAGCGTTTGGTATTACGGCAATGTTTATGACCCTAAGGACGGGCAGACTCCACTCAATTGGTGGCAGGACGTCCTAAAGCCAGAGTAAACATCCGCGATATATTTGGGTCAGCCACAATAGCTTGGTAGTGTGTGGTTGAGGCGATAGCGAAGCGAGAAGGCACCCGATGTTAATAGTTATTTCACCGGCGAAAACCCTGGACTATGAAAGTGATATTCCCTCACTGGAAACCACCCAGCCGGACTTTTTGAAAGAATCAGCAGCCCTGATCAAAGAGCTGCGCGAACTGAGCCCGCAGCAGGTTTCCAGCTTGATGAAAATTTCAGATAAGTTGGGAGTCTTAAATTACGATCGCTTCCATACTTGGAAGCGTCCGTTTACCGATAACAACGCCCGCCCCGCCCTGCTCGCCTTTAAAGGTGATGTTTATACCGGACTGGAGGCGGAGACTATGGGTAAGCGGGACTTTGCCTATGCGCAAAAGCACTTACGTATGCTCTCTGGCCTTTATGGTTTGCTGCGCCCATTGGACTTGATGCAGCCCTATCGCCTCGAGATGGGTACTAAATTTGAAAATGCCAAGGGTAAGAATCTCTATGAATTTTGGGGAGATAAGATTACCGAAGCATTGAATGCGCAGTTGCAGGGCGTGAAGAGTCGCGAGTTGGTAAACCTCGCATCCAATGAATATTTCAAATCAGTCAAAACCAAGCAGCTTGATGCTCAGGTGATCACCCCGCATTTTAAGGACCTGAAAAATGGTCAGTATAAGATGATTAGCTTCTTCGCTAAAAAAGCCAGAGGCATGATGAGTCGCTGGGCCATTGACCAGAGGGTAAAGAAGGCTGAAGAGCTGAAAGGGTTTGATGTGGCCGGTTATGTCTATAACCCGAATATGTCCACTGAGTGGGATTGGGTATTTACCCGGGATGAACCGCAGTGAGTAGTACTGAATTGCCGAATGCGCCCTCCTGCGGGCGCAATCGCGAGCCGATTCTCCAACAACTGACTCGCCTGTTGGCTTTAAGTCGCAAAGTGCTTGAGGTTGGCAGTGGTACTGGTCAGCACGCAGTATATTTTGCTCCGCATTTACCGCATCTTGAATGGCAAACTTCAGAGCGATCGCAACAGCTGGAGGTAGTAAAGTCCTGGCTGGCGGAGGTCCCCAATAGCAACCTGCCACAGCCGCTAGTGCTCGATGTTGGCGAATTTTGGCCCGAGATTTCGGCTGATGCTATTTTCACTGCAAACACCTTACATATTATGTCGGCTGAACTGGTACAAAAGTTCTTTCTGCACAGTGCCGATGTTCTGGAGCCGGAAGGTTTGTTGATCGTTTACGGTCCAGTGAAAATTGCAGGAGAGTTTATTGGCCCTACTAATGCGGATTTTGATATCGAGTTGAAGGAGCATGATCCCGAGCGGGGGATTCGCGATCTCGAATGGCTCGATCAGCTGGCAGAGAGTGCGGGGTTCAGTCGCACAGAACTAAATTTCTTGCCGGCCAATAATCAATTAATTGTTTGGCGCAAAAATGATAATAAGGAGTAACTATGCCTGAGTGGTTTGAAATAGCGGTGATCGTAGCTTTTGCCATTGGAGCCGTATTCTTTTTTGCCAAGTACCGTGAGACAGCGGCGGCACTGCATGAGAGTGAGCGCATGAAAGCCCGTTTGTCGAATGACTTGAATCGCTATCGCGATGTGCCCAAGCTGCGCGCTCTGCGAGATGCCCTCATTGGTGCTAAGGCCCTGCCTACCGATGATGAGGGCAATGAGCACCTACTGCTGCGCGATGGGGATTTGCAGTTGCACCATTTGGTTTTGCGCCGGGAAGCAAACGCTCTGGGTAAAGAGGGCACGGCCAGCTATGTCAAAGACGGTAAAGAAGTAGAACTGCAGGAACTGGAGTAATCGAAAGCCGCTTTAATTAGCGGCTTCAGAACTCAACCTGGATGCTGGCTTTTGAGCCAGCTTTGCTGGCGGAAAGTGAAGCGTGAAGAGACTGCCCTGCCCGGGCGTGCTTTCTACACTCATTTCTCCATTGTGTCGCAGCAACACATGCTTAACGATCGCCAACCCGAGACCTGTGCCGCCACTGTCCCGTGAGCGGCCTGGATCAACTCGATAGAAGCGCTCAGTCAGGCGGGGAATATGGATCGAATCGATACCGATACCATTGTCCTCTACGGAAAAGTGCCCGCCTTTGTCATCCTGCCACCAGCGCAATTGAATTCCGCCCTCTTCGGGAGTGTATTTCACTGCATTTAAAGCTAAGTTGGCAAACGCACTGTGTAATTCGCCGGGGTCTCCATTGAGGTAGCAATCCCCTTTGCAATCAACTTCGATATGATGATGCCGATCGCCACTGAAGCTGCGCGCTTCCTGGGCCACCCTCTCAATCAGTTCTGGTACGGCTACAGCCATATCCCCGCTTTTGCGTTCTGAGGTCTCCAAGCGAGCCAATAGCAGCAGGTCATTGACCAGCGTACTCATGCGGCCAGTCTGCTCCTCCATTTGAGCCAGGGGTTTCCTCCAGGGAGGCGGTGCCATATCACTGCTTTGCAGTGTTTCCAGGTAGCCGGCAATTACCGTGAGGGGGGTGCGCAGCTCATGGGAAACATTGGCGACAAAATCCCGGCGCATCTGCTCGAGATTGTGTAAACGGGTGATGTCGCGAACAATGACCAAAGCCTCATCTTTACCGTAGCGGGTGACTTCCAGCTGTAACATGCGGGCTTCATTGCCAGGTGCGGGCAGAGTGAGGGGTTCTCCGCTGTTATCACCGTGCATATAGCTGACAAAGCCAGGGTCGCGGACAAAGTTGACTAATGACTGGCCGGAATCACTGGCTTGCAACCCAAGGAGTTCACCCGCTGCAGGGTTCCACCAAGCCAGGTTATCGCCGTCTTCCAGGGCTACAATGCCTTCGCGCAGTGCGCTGGTGCTGTCTTGCACTCGGCGCAACATCACGTGCAGCTTCTGCTTCTCGCGGCGGTGGCGCCGCTGCATACGGTAAAAGTCGTCGTAGATTTCGCCCCAAATACCAAAGGCGGTTGGGGCTGGGCCGCGTCTGCCGTTTGCCAGCCAGCGGTTGAAACGTTGCTGTTGCCACAGCACTGAGATCAGATAGCTGGCCAATCCCGCAATCAGGGCGAGAGACCAGCTGCCGGAGGTGACACCGAGAATGGTGCATCCCAGGGCGATAATTACGAAACGCGAGAACTCGCCAATACTGCGATCCAACATAGAGTTGCCGTGTTGCCTGATAGATGGCGGCAGTGGCACAGCCTCTTCCGCCCGCATTCAATACCTCATGGAACCAGGCCCGCACCCGTTAAGCGCGGAGGTTTGATTCTGCAGGGATCGGTACCGATCCAGAGAGGATTGTCACACTTTTTCTGCGGTTTGCACAGAAAACCGATACCCGGTGCCGCGAACTGTCTGGATATAGCGGTCGTGGCCATCAATGGCCAGGGCTTTGCGCAGACGGCGGATATGGACATCCACGGTGCGCTCCTCCACATAGACATTCCCACCCCATACATGATCGAGGAGTTGGGTGCGTGTATAGGCGCGCTCCTGGTGGGAGAGGAAGAAGGTGAGAAGGCGAAATTCTGTTGGCCCCATATCCACCGGCTGCCCTTTGATAGTGACTCGGTGACTCAGTGGGTCCAATATCAATGCGCCGGCGCTGAGGGGTTCTTCCGGGGTTGCCGGGCCCGCGCGGCGCAGTACGGCCTTTAAGCGTGCAACCAGCTCCCGGGGGGAGAAAGGCTTGGTGATGTAATCGTCGGCCCCGGTCTCTAACCCTTTGATTTTATTGTCTTCTTCACCTTTTGCCGTGAGCATGATGATCGGCAATGAGGTGGTGAGTTCATCGCGCTTGAGGCGCCTTGCCAGCTCTACCCCGGAAACATCCGGCAGCATCCAGTCGAGCAGCACTAAGTCTGGCTTCTCGTCGATAATCAGGGCGTGAGCTTCCTGGGCGTTTTCCGCCTCAAGGCAGCGGTAATCCGCCATTTCCAGTGCGACCCGCAGCATATCGCGCACTGCGGATTCGTCATCGACAATCAGGATCGTTTTACTGTGCATTTGCCTGCCATACCCGCTCTGTTGTCAGGGTTTCCCCAGTTATGGCCGAGGATTAAACGGGATTTATATGACAAATATATGACGCTCCACTTCTAGGGCCCACTCATCTTTCAATTCAGCAGAAAATGCAGCGATATGCCGGCGAAAATGGCAAACCCTACCCAATTATTGTTGATAAAAGCCTGAAAACAGCCCTCTCGCTCTCGGTCCCGAATCAGCCACTGCTGATAAACGAATAAACTGCAAACCGGCAATAGCGCCAAGTAGTAAAAAATACCGAGTGAGAACCTTGATCCAATAAGCAGCAGGGCTATTAGAACTAAAAGTTGTAAGGTTCCGGTGATCACCTTGTCCATTTCCCCAAACAAAATGGCGGTGGATTTAACGCCGATCTGAAGATCGTCATCGCGGTCCACCATCGCATAGAAAGTGTCATAGCACAGGGTCCAAACCAAGTTGGCGGTATAGAGCAACCAGGCCTCTGCTGGTACTTCTCCTGTAACCGCTGCAAAAGACATGGGGATTCCCATACTAAAGGCGGCGCCCAGGACCATCTGGGGTAGGTGTGTGTGGCGCTTTGCAAAGGGATAGCCGAATGCCAGAGCCAGAGCTAAAAACGAGAGGAGAATTGTGAGTGTGTTGGTGGTGAGTACCAGAAGGAAGGCGGCAGCGCTGAGGCCGGCGAAAAGCGCCAATGCAGACTTTGGCGTCAGTGCGCCGGTGGCCAGAGGACGCTCCGCAGTGCGCTTTACATGGGCGTCAATTTTGCGATCGGCGAAATCATTGACTGCGCAGCCAGCCGCTCGCATCAGGATCACACCGAGTGTAAATACGATAAACAAGTGGAAGCCCGGCCACCCCTCAGCGGCTAGCCATAGTGCGCACCAAGTGGGCCAGAGTAACAGCAGTGAACCTATGGGTTTGTCCATCCTCGCTAATTGCCAGTAGGGCAGCGCGGTGGGCCAGCGTTGTGCGATCTGTTGGCTGATCACAGTGAATCCTCAGTTGCGATAGTTTTGGCTGCTTCTTGCGCTATGGGGTCACCTGTCGGTGTGAAGTTGGGAAGAAAAGCCTCCGACACCAGTAAAGGCTTGTCCCGCAGCCAGAATAGCGAGCGGCGACCCCAGACTTCAGAATCCTTTTCCCCAAGTTCACGATCGGCGCAGCCAGGGGATTTTTGCAGCAAATTGAGGGCGATCTCCCCTCTGCGAATACCCGGTTCACTAAACAGCAGCTCCCCCAGCGGGCGGGTATCCAGGCTGCGCAGATTGCGAGATTTTCCTTGAAGGCTGCGTTCGGGCAAAACGCTGCGGGCATACACCCAGGGCTGTCCGCAACCGTAGAGCAAAACTTCCCGAATCAGGGCCCGGCTACCATTGTGTAAACCCAGTACAAGGCATTCTTCTGGGCGAGGTGTCTGCCAACCCTGATACAGCACGCGAACATAAAAGTCCCCGTCACTTTGCTGCTTGAGAGCGGCGGTGAGTGATCCGGAATAGGTCAGCCAGGGCACCAGATTTTTGGGTGGTTGCTGCTGGGTTTCAAGAGGCAAACTCTGCCAATCGCCAGAGGGCACAAATGGTGATTGGTGCAACGATAACTCCGCAGTCTGGATAAAGGCCCCATTGTATCCCGGCCGGTGGCAACAGGTCTCTCCCTGTTGCATTTTTGCTCCCCAGCACGGCAATGGATATAGTGCTCACTGCAATGAAAACAACGATTCATAAAGAGAAGCTTGTTATGGGGCTTACGACCAAAATTTTAGTGGGAATGTTTGCGGGCATTACCGTTGGGGGGTTAATCAACTCCTTGAATGAGACCCAGCTGCTCGGTGCTGGCGTGAACAGTGCTATTAATCTTTACCTGACCGAAGGCCTGTTTGATGTTATCGGCCGTATCTTTATCGCGTCACTAAAGTTGATGGTGGTACCTTTGGTTCTGGTCTCGCTGATCAGTGGCGCCTGTGCCCTATCGGAAGGCAGCCGAATTGGACCGCTGGCGGGTAAAACCGTCCTGCTTTATATGGCGACAACGGCCATTGCCATTACCCTGGCACTGTGTCTGGCATTAATCTTCCAGCCTGGAGTTGGTGTTAATGAAGCCGCAGCTGAAGCCGCTTCAACATTTGTGCCGAAGGAGTCCCCACCTCTTTCAGAGGTACTGGTCAATATATTCCCGACCAACCCTGTTGCCGCTATGGCTGAGGGAAATATGCTGCAGATTATCGTTTTTGCCCTGTTGATGGGCTATGCGATCTCTCGTTGCGGGGAGCCGGGTCAACGTATTGCCGCTTTCTTTAATGACCTCAATACCGTTGTTTTGCGCATGGTCGGTGTACTGATGGTTTTTGCCCCCTATGGCGTTTTTGCGTTGCTGGCGAAAACCTTTGCCGGTCTTGGGTTAGGAGGCTTGATACAACTCGGAAAGTATTTCCTGGTCGTGGTCTGTGCCCTGCTTCTGCATGCATTGGGTACTTACTCGGTGATTCTGAAGCTGCTGAGTGGGCTCAATCCCCTAGAGCTACTGAAGAAAATGTGGTCGACCATGTTATTTGCCTTCAGTACCGCTTCCTCTGCTGCCACTATCCCGGTGACTTTGTCGACGGTAGAGAAGCGCCTGGGTGTGGATAATAAAATTGCTGCATTCACAGTTCCTCTGGGTGCGACTATCAATATGGATGGCACCGCGATTATGCAGGGTGTGGCTACGGTCTTTATTGCCCAGTTCTTTGGAATTGAGATCGGCCTGACCGGCTTTCTGACGGTGATCCTGACAGCAACTCTGGCGTCTATTGGTACTGCTGGGGTGCCCGGCGTCGGCCTGATTATGTTGGGTATGGTATTGCAACAGGTGGGGCTGCCACTCGAGGGGATTGCCATTGTGATCGGCGTAGATCGCCTGCTGGATATGGTGCGCACGGCGGTCAATATTACCGGTGATGCGGTAGTAAGTAGTGTGGTGGCGAAGAGTGAAGGTGCCTTGGACGAAGAGACTTACTACGATGCCAATTACAAGAGTGTCAGCATTAACGACAACAACACAGTAGGCGCCCACTAGGGCGCTTTCCTCAAGCCTCGGCAAATCGAGGCTTGTTCTGTAACCAGCGTTTAATCAGCTGTTGTCGCATGCCCTCTGTCAATTGAGGGGAAATAGCAATTTTTTGCACTTGCGGCAGCAGCTCAGCATCCCTCTGCAAGTCTGCGATACGGTGCTGGATCTCCCCTGTCTGGCGGGTGCCGAGGATTTCCCCGGGACCTCGCAGACGCAGGTCTTCCTCTGCAATAGCAAAACCATCGCTGTGTTGACGCAGCGCTTGCAGGCGGGCGCGGCCATTCTGCGATAGCGGTGTGCCGTACAGCAGCACACAGTGGCTGGCAATAGAGCCGCGCCCGACTCTGCCGCGCAACTGGTGCAATTGGGCCAGGCCCAGGCGTTCGGGGTTTTCGATAATCATCAGGCTGGCATTGGGCACGTCGACGCCCACTTCAATGACCGTGGTGGCCACCAGCAAATCCACTTCCCCGGCCTTGAAGGCGCTCATCACCTGCTCTTTTTGCTCTGGCTTCAGGCGGCCGTGTACTAAGGCTACGCGAACGCCTTCGAGCATTTCGGCGAGCTCTTCGGCGGTCGATTCTGCCGCCTGGGCCTGCAGGCTTTCCGACTCCTCGATAAGGGTGCAAACCCAGTAGGCCTGGCGACCCTCGGCGATGGCGCTTTGCACCCGTTCCATAACCTGGTCGCGCCGATCATTGGCAATGGCAACGGTGTTGATGGGTTGGCGCCCCGGCGGCAGCTCATCGATGATTGAGCAATCCAGGTCAGCGAAGGCGGACATCGCCAAGGTGCGGGGAATCGGTGTAGCGGTCATAATCAGCTGGTGGGGTTGCAGCCTGCCGGTAGCTCCACTTGCCGCCCCTTTCTCACGCAGCTCCAGACGTTGCTGTACGCCAAAGCGGTGTTGCTCGTCGATAATCACTAACACCAGGTTGTGGAAAGCCACCTCTTCCTGAAAAAGTGCGTGGGTGCCCACCACTAACTGGGCATCGCCACTGGCTATCTTGCCCAGCTGCTTACGCCGCTCGGCAGCCCTTAAGCTGCCCGTTAGCTGAGCAACTTCAATACCTAAAGGTTCCAGCCAATTACAAAAGTTGATTCGGTGCTGCTCTGCCAGGATTTCTGTCGGTGCCATGACTGCTACTTGAGCGCCGGCCCCGATGCCCTTGAGGGCAGCCATAGCGGCGACCAGGGTCTTTCCCGCGCCCACATCTCCCTGCAATAGGCGCATCATCGGGGTTTGCTGAGCCAGATCCTCAGCGATTTCCTCGCAAACTCTCTGCTGTGCGCCGGTGAGGGAAAATGGCAGGCGCGATAAAAAGTCTCGCTCCAGGGATCGGTTAACGGACAGAGGTGGTGCCGCTACCCTAGCGCTATTGCGCCTCAACTCCAGCAGACTCAGATGGTGTGCCAGTAACTCTTCCAGGGCCAGACGCTGCTGGGCGGGGTGAGTACCTGCTGCCAGTTGATCTAGCTGGGTGCCAGCCGGAGGGGCGTGCAAATACAGCAAGGCGTCCCTGAGGGGGTAGCGCAGAGATTTGGGTAACAGCTCTGCCGGCAAGAACTCGGTAACAGCACCGTTTTTCAGTAGAACCAGTGCCTGCTCCACCAATCCTCGCATACGGGCCTGGCTCACACCTTCTGTTAGCGGGTAAACCGGCGTAAGGGTATCTGCGGTCTCCGCGTTTTCGATACCGACGATTTCCGTTTCCGGGTGGTAGAGCTCCAGGCCGTTGGCTCCGCGACGGGCCTCCCCAAAGCAGCGTATTCGGGTTCCTCGGGCAAAGCGGCTTTTCTGTGCGGCAGAAAAATGAAAAAAGCGCAGGGTTAAGGTGCCGCTGCCATCCTGTAATCTGACCACCAGGCTGCGGCGGCGGCCGAATACGACATCGGCGGCACTGACCTCCCCTTCGATAACCACATCCATACCGGCGGTGAGGCCGGCAATGGGTACTACTCGAGTGCGGTCCTGGTAGCGGAGGGGCAAGTGGAAAACCAAATCCTGTAGGGAGTTGATATGGAGTTTGGCCAACACCTGGGCAAATTTATCCCCCACGCCTTTGAGGGTGGTAACGGGCAGTTCGGCCAGGTTGTTATCTATCCCATGGTCAGGTGACACTGGCTAATGGCCTCTCGCAGTATGTCGATTGCGCGGTGTCGGGGGAAGCTTGCCCGCCAGGCCAGTGCTACGGTGCGGCGTGGGCCCGGTGCGGTAAAGGGGCGGGTCTCGAGCAGGCCACTGGCGTACTGTGATGCGGTGGCGGCTGAGAGTGGCAATACAGTAATCCCTAGCCCTGAAGCCACCATATGGCGGAGTGTTTCCAGTGAGCTGCCATCTGCGGCTGTGCGTATGCTGCCGCCGCCCGCTTCTTTTTCCATGGTTAGTTGTAGGTTCGGACAAGCTTCCAGTACCTGATCACGGAAGCAGTGACCCTCACCCAGAAGAAGCACATTGTCTTCAGTGAGTTGATCCGGGGAGATAACCTCCTGCTTTGTAAGTGGGTGCCCTGCGGGCATCAATACAACAAATGGCTCGTCGTACAGGGGTTGGGTGACAACGTCGGGCTCGGTAAAGGGCAGCGCAATAATGATGGCATCCAGTTCGCCCTTGCGCAGCCTCTGTCTCAGAGTGGCGGTATATCCCTCCTCAACATAGAGTGGCATTTCTGGTGCCAGGTGCTGTAGTTGGGGAATAAAGTGTGGGAACAGGTAGGGCCCAATAGTAAAGATGGCGCCAACTGACAGGGGACTCGCCAGCTGGTCCTTGCCGGCGCTGGCAATGTCTTTGATAGCTGCTGACTGTTCCAGAACCAGCTGGGCCTGGGCGACAATTCTCTCGCCCAATGGTGTTGCCTGCACTCGGGTTTTTGAGCGCTCAAACAGGGCGACACCGAGTTCTTTCTCCAGTTTCTTTACCGCGATAGAGAGTGTCGGTTGGCTGACGTAACAGCGCTCGGCGGCACGGCCAAAATGCTGTTCCTGGGCGAGAGTTACGATATAGCGCAGTTCATTGAGAGTCATGGTCGAGGCAATCAGATGGCCATTGGTAATAGTAATTATTCATAAATAATCGCTGCTGGCCAATACCCTGTCTCAATCTGTAAGCTGAGAGCGAATATTGGGAAAATTTACTAGTTTTGGGAATTCAGGTGGGATTGAGGCGCAAAATTTTGCTATATCTGTAAGGGGCACACCGAACGGAGATACGTCATGGGAGTTCTGTCCTGGGTCATTCTCGGGTTGATTGCCGGCGCTTTGGCAAAGTGGATTATGCCCGGGAGAGATCCTGGTGGTTGGATAGTCACTATGGTCATCGGCATTGTCGGTGCCTTTATTGGAGGCTGGCTGGGTGCCCTGATTGGGTTCGGTGGCCCAGTGACTGGTTTCGGAATTGGCGACATAATAACGGCTACGATTGGTGCGATAATTTTTCTTGCGATCTATCGCATGTTCAAAAGGCGTGGCAACTAGTCCGCCTTTGGGGAGAGCCTCGGCGGCGAACTATAAGCATTCCGAATTTGAATTTGCCCAAATGACCCCAGCACCTTAGGACTGAATAGCACTGAATCAAGGGAATAAGGTGAGCAGCAAAGATTGTTCACCGGGAACTATATGACACAACAAGAAAAGCTTTGGATCCTTGGGTGTGGTGACCTCGGGGCGAGACTGGCACTGCATATAGACCGAAAGCAATACGCGGTTTATGGGATGCGGCGCAATCCCTTGGTAGCTCTGGCGAGTAAGCGCAGGGCAGATGTGGTGAATTGGCGCCGGGGGGATGCCACTAAGAAAGAGGATATTGAACGCTTGTTGTCTACGGGGGCGGATATCATTCTCGCAACATTTACCCCCACTGAGCACACGCCAACCGGCTATCACCGCGCCTATGTGGAAACGGCAAAGGCAGTCGCTGAAGTTGTTCCGCACCTTCCATCCCCACCGCGCTTGGTTATTTGGGTTTCATCTACTCGTGTTTATGGCCAGAGCGGCGACGACTTTATCGATGAGCAAACTTTACCTATGCCCAGTGGTTTTCAGGGGGATAGTTTGCTGACGGCCGAAGAGATCATCCGCAGCTCAATTCCCAATAGTTGCATTGTACGCTTTGCGGGTATTTATGGGCCCGGTCGCGATCGATTGCTGTCACAGGTTCGCGCTGGTCGCTGCGCCCCTCCCCAGCCACCGCAATATAGCAATCGTATCCATATAGATGACTGCATTGGCTTTCTATTGCACCTGATTGAACGACATAAGCAGGGGGTGGCCCCAGAACCGCTTTATATTGGTGCCGATAGCCAGCCTGTGCCAATGTACGAGCTACAGCAGTGGCTGGTAAAAGCGATGGGGTACACCAGTGCCCACCTGCGCGAGATTGTGCAAACGAGCGAGCGCCGCTCGAAAAAGCTCAGCAATCAGTTGATGCTGTCCAGTGGTTACGAATTGAAGTATCCAGATTACAAGGTGGGCTACAGTGCTTTGTTGGAGTCGGAGGGCTGAGTTGCCCTCCTCCTCTATTATTGTGACAGCTTCGGCGAGAACTTCTTGCCTCAGGTCACCATAATCGCTTCGGCCTCAAACAAGGCTCCCCGCGGCAACTCCTTGACGACGACGGTTGCCCTGGCGGGATAAGGCTCTTCGAAAAACTCTGCCATTATCTCATTTACAGCGGCAAAGTTGCTGCTGTCGGTAATGTAGAGATTGAGTTTCACAATATGCTGGAGAGATCCGTCAGAGGCCTCACAGACTGCGCTGAGGTTGCGAAAGACCTGGTGGACTTCATCGCTAAAACCTCCGCCAATCATCTGTTGTGTCTCTGGGTCCAGAGCTATTTGTCCCGACAGGTAAACAGTATTATCCACTTTTACTGCCTGGGAATAGGTACCAGCTGCGGCGGGTGCCCGGTCGGTTTTAATAACGGCTCGATTGGGCATGGGGTACTCCATTACTTATCAATATTGTTGAAAAGGAAGACCTATACGGAACTTCCGAATAATCCCTTACTTATTTGCGGGGCTTTCAGAAGTCGGTTAAATATATCGCGCTTTGAAGCCTAATGGCAGTTCCCAGTGGGATTCCCTTGTGTTCCTCAAGGGCGGGCGATGCGTATGACAGAAGGGAGGTTGCGCAGGCGCTTCATAACACGCGCCAAATGTACACGGCCACTGACTTCTAGGGTCAGGGAGATCACGCTGTTGTGGGCATCCTTCTCATCCACATTGATCTGCTCGATACTGGCGCCCTCTTCCGTAATACGAGTAGCCAGTCGGGCAATAATCCCTCTCTCTGACTCGACTTCTACCCGCACATCACCGAGGAACTCCCCTGTCACATCCGGCGACCAGTTCACCAGCATGATATTTTCCGGGTGCTCGCGAAAATCACCGGTATTGCGGCAGGTGTCGCGGTGTACTACTACGCCTTTGCCCGAGCTGATATGGCCGATAATGGCATCCCCGGGAATGGGGCGGCAACAGCGAGCAAAACTGATCATCATGCCCTCTTGGGCATCGATCGTTAAGGGTGAAGAGATATTGCTGGCTTCAGTCTCTTCACTGGTGACGGGCGCGAGTAATTTAGCGGCAGAGAAGGCCACTTTACTGCCCATACCTATCTCTTCCAGCAGTTTGTCCAAAGTTGCGCATTTCGCTTCTTTGAGGCCCGCTTCTAATTGCTCTGGCGATAGCGCGTCTAGGCTCGTGTCGAACTTACTGAGTGCTTTTTCCAGCAGGCGCCGTCCCAGGGTAATGGAATCGTGGTGACGCTGGTGCTTAAGGAAGTGACGGATAGCACTGCGCGCTTTGGCGGTTACTACAAAATTGAGCCAGTTAGGGTTTGGCTGTGCAGTTTTGCGCGTGAGAATCTCGACTTTTTGCCCGCTCTCCAGAGGTTGGGACAAAGGGGCCAGGCGCTGATTGATACGCACGGCAACACAGGAGTTGCCGATATCCGTGTGTACGGAATAGGCGAAGTCCACGGCAGTGGCTCCTGCGGGGAGGTCGACGATCTGCCCTTTAGGGGTAAAGACGTAAACTTCATCCGGGAACAGGTCAATTTTTACGTTTTCAATAAACTCTAACGAGTCGCCGGCGCGCTGCTGCATCTCTAGCAGTCCCTGGACCCAGCGCCGTGCGCGCACTTGGCTGGTGCCACCGGTATTGATCACCTCATCGCCGGAGGCTTTGTACAGCCAGTGGGCGGCAATGCCACTGTTGGCCATTTCATCCATTTCCTTGGTGCGGACCTGAACTTCAATGGGCACCCCGTGCATACCCAGCAGCACTGTGTGCAGTGACTGGTAGCCATTGGATTTGGGGATAGCGACGTAATCTTTAAACTCGGAGATTACCGGTTTGTACAGGCTGTGCATAACACCTAGAACCCGGTAACAGGTATCCACACTGTCCACAATGATGCGGAAAGCGTAGACATCCATTATCTCCTTGAAGGACTTCTTCTTGGCGCGCATCTTTTGGTAGATGCTAAATAGGTGCTTTTCCCGGCCAATCACCAGAGAGCTGATGCCCTCCCGCTGCAAGCGCAGTTCTATAGCATTCTGAATTTGTTCCAGCAGCTCTTTGCGATTGCCGCGGGCGGCGACCAGGGCGGCGCGTAAGCGGCTGGCACGCAGTGGGTAGATGGCAAAAAAAGCGCGATCCTCGAACTCGATACGAACGTCGTTCATACCCAGTCGGTGGGCGATGGGTGCGTAGATCTCCAGCGTCTCGCGGGCAATACGGGCACGCTTCTGCGGTTTCAGCGCGCCGAGAGTGCGCATGTTGTGCAGGCGGTCGGCCAGTTTGACCAGAATCACGCGGATATCGCGGGCCATGGCCAGGGCCATCTTCTGGAAGTTTTCCGCCTGCTTTTCTGCCGGGCTGTCGGTCTCGAACTGGGTTAGTTTGGAGACCCCATCGACCAGGTCGGCAACCTCTCCACCAAACTGCTCGGCCAGAGCTGCCTTGGGGATACCCGTATCCTCGATCACATCGTGCAACATGGCTGCCGCCAGGCTCTCGTGATCCATATGCATGCCCGCGAGAATAGTGGCAACTGCCAGCGGGTGGGTGACATAGGGCTCGCCGGAACGGCGCTGCTGACCATCGTGAGCCTGCTCCGCGTAAAAATAGGCGCGGCGGACGATTTGGATCTGGTCGGGGGGAAGGTATGAGGAGAGGCGGTGGGCCAAACTATCTATGGTGTGCAATGCCGCGCGCGCCTCTCATAAAACTCAAAAAGTACCCAGTAAGAGACCTGATCAGACTTGCTGATCTGTTAGGTAGTTGGGGGCAACGATAGGAGCAGGTGCCTCTTCGCGTTCCGGCTCGTCGAGGATGGCGGCATCCACCAGGCCCTCTTCGATTTCGCGCAGGGCAATTACCGTGGGCTTATCGTTTTCTTCGGGAACCAATGGATCCCTGCCGCCTGTAGCGATCTGACGGGCGCGTTTGCTGCCGACGATAACGAGCTCGAAGCGGTTGTCCACATGCTCAAGGCAATCTTCAACGGTAATACGTGCCATAAACTTTCGTTTCCATTTGCTGTGCCCGAAGGCAAATTCTGTACAGGGGACCGGCTATTTTACCGGACCGGGAAATGTATGCAATTCGATCAATTGGTTCAGTGGCGCAACAGTGCCTGAAGTAGATCGCCGTGGCGCAGTTGCTGCAGCTCTAAGCGCTGTCGCTGGGCAACGATAATGGCACGCAGCTCTGTTAACGCTTGGTCGAAGTTGTCGTTGATTACCAGGTAATCTGCGGCGACATAATGGGTCATTTCGTCGATGGCCTGGTCCATACGGCGATCAATGACTGCTTGATCGTCCTGACCGCGTCCGGTGAGGCGCTCGCGCAGGGCTTCCTGGGACGGAGGCAAAATAAAAATACCCACTGCATCAGGGCGCAGGCGACGAACCTGTTCGGCCCCCTGCCAATCGATTTCCAGGATTACATCGCGACCACTGGCAAGAGTCTCTTCGATCTCAGCTTTGGCGGTGCCGTAATAATTATCGCCGTAAACTTGGGCGTGCTCAAAAAAAGCATCACGCTCCAACATTGCCAAAAATTCTTCTCGCTCGACAAAGTGATAGTCAACGCCGTGAGTTTCGCCTGGGCGCATGGCACGAGTGGTATGGGAAACCGATACGGTAACCTGGCTGTCGCTGTCTACCAGCGCTTTGACCAAGCTGGTTTTTCCTGCACCGGAGGGAGCGGAGACGGTGTAGAGGGTTCCTGTTTGCACAACTGATCCTGTTCGCGAGCAAAGAGCCCATTATAACCGAAGCTTGCGTCTGGAGATGAAAGAGTGTCATGAAGGGACAAGGCTAGCCCCCGACCGGAGTGGGGGTATCTGTTGGGAGATTCAGGGCGCGTTACCACCTGCGCGCCTGGGCCCGGCCGGGATAGCCTCGCGGGAGTTTCTCAATCACCGCCAACCACCTGTGATTAAGGGGATCTCCCTGTTGTTAATCGCTAACGAAAGTGACTCTATCCTCTTTGCGCCGGGTTGCCAACCACCACCATACCAAAGAGCTTGCGAGCAAGTAGGATATGAAGAGTGGTACATATGTATTGTTTAGTAGCGGAATAGCGCAGATGAGTGCTGCGAGTCTCAAAGTTTCGAGGCGCCCTGAAATAGGATGACCATCCAGTATCCTTCCATTAATTGCCAGGCAGATAATCAAGGCAATAACCGAGCCCATAAGTTGCCAGAAACTCAATACGCTGGTGAACCAGAGGAGAGATAAGGTTGTGGCGGTGTAACAGAGGTGTTGTGCGAATGCGTAGTTGCGCAAACCAGGGCTAATTTCAGGGTTGAAACGTTTAAAGTTTGTCAGATCGGTAGAGGCTACTGGCATGGATTTTTCTACATCTGTGGGTCTGTAGCCTGTGGAGCGGAACCAAAGAGTGAACTTTTCCCACCAGCTTTTCGTGTGCCAGGCATCAATGGCCATGCGCTTTAAGTGTTGTAAATTGGCTGCTACAGGATCAAAGGTATTCAGGGGTTTACGCACACCGTAAAGACAGGGCTCAGATTCGAGTTCCTGCTGGTAAGTGCCAAATAAGCGATCCCAAAGTATTAATATTCCGCCGTAGTTCTTATCTACGTAGACAGCGTTCTGGGCGTGGTGTACCCGGTGATTCGAGGGGGTAATGAC
The DNA here is from genome assembly GCF_047324085.1 of Microbulbifer sp. CNSA002. NCBI lineage: Bacteria > Pseudomonadati > Pseudomonadota > Gammaproteobacteria > Cellvibrionales > Microbulbiferaceae > Microbulbifer > Microbulbifer sp. CNSA002. Next base: position 5,180,189 of record NZ_CP172449.1, on the reverse strand, counting down.
AAACCACTCCAACCAGCGGATCTTGGGTATTTTTTGTGTGTGAACCCAAAACTGGTAAATAAGATCAATTGCGCCGGCGACAATAACAATTTCTGCCGGCAAACCAATCAATAGAAGCGGTAGATAAAATATCCAATCCAGCTGTAACCCCCCCGAAGACTGGCGCAATGCTGTGCTCAGGTTGTAGTCCTCACTCTGGTGGTGCACCAGGTGTTCTGCCCAAAAGATATTTACCTCGTGACAGATACGGTGCTTCCAGTAGTAGCAGAAGTCGTATGCGAGAACTGCCAGGGCCAAGTGCCAGACATTGTCGATAGACCAGTTGAAACCAACCCATTGATAGTAGGGTTGTAGCAACGTAAACAGCGGGATATAGATAACGAGGAATAAGCTTTTATAGGTAAGCCCGATAATACGATTGAGAATCCCCGTGCTGAGATTGCCAATAGTGTCATTCAGCCTGTAGAGCCCCCAGCCTTTCCAGCGATCCAGGGCGAACTCCATAAGCATGGCGGTCAGAAAAAATGGAATGGAGAAAGTAAGCAGGTCCACAGAAACCCCATATTTTTATTATTAGATAGCGTATCTATCGAACTCTGCCACACGGCTACTGGGCCGCATATGCCAGTGAAGCATGGATTCTGAAATCAGTCAGTATTCGCTGAAGGGGTTTTGACGTAATTAACTTTCAGGTTTACAAAAGTGGTGCCTGATTGGCACTAATCAAAAGATTGGCAAGAGCATGCGATACGTCGAATTGGTACCACGGCTAGGTGCGACTTTTGATGTTTAGGCATGGTTTTCTTCGTGAAAGGATTTTCTTTGGAGTTTATAAATAGAAAGACCGGCAAATGCCGGTCTTTTTTTACTCTGAACGGGTCGCTATTTACTCGCTAGCTTCCGCTTCCAAAGTCACACCGCTGTAGGATTCATACCCATAGACACTGATGTACCAGGTGCCGGAATCCGGGTTACTAATGGTGCAGCTCTCCTCGTTACCCCAGAGGTATGGACGACAGTCATATCGACGCAGGGTAGGATAGTTACCGTGGCGCACGTAGAGATCAACTTCGCCGGAGCCACCGGACATCTCTATAGTAAGGGTGGAAGTCCCCGACTCAACATCAATGGTGAAGTCATTCCAGCTGCCCTGGCTGCCAGAAAGGTTAGTTTCTGTCCAACCTGAACCATTGCTGCCACTGTCGTCATCGTCGTCGCCATTACCACTATCGTCGCCGCTCGCCATAGCTACAGCTGCTGCCGCGTCCACAATACCGGAGCCGCAGTTGTTGCAAGAAGAGGGGAAGCTGCGAGCGGTGCTGGTGAGGATCGATTCAACTTCATCCGGAGTAACGTCGGGGTTAACCGAATAAATCAGCGCTGCTGCGCCGGCGACATGGGGGGCTGCCATACTGGTGCCCTGGCTGTAATAGTAGCTATCGCTGCCCGCATCGGTAGAGCCGTTGTTGTAGGTGGAAAGGATACCGTCGGAATCGTTTGCGAAGCTCTGTGCGCCACCGGGTGCAGCGACATCAACCACATTGCCATAGTTGGAGTAATAAGAGCGGCCGCCGGTACGGTCAGTTGCCGCAACGGTAATAACCCCATCACAGCTGGCAGGCGAGTATTGGCTTGCGTTGGCACCACTGTTACCAGCGGCGACAACCACGGTAGCGCCGAGGCTGCGCGCAGTGTCGATAGCGCTTTGCGTGGTAGTGTCACAGCTACCGCCACCGCCGAGGCTCAGGTTCAATACTTGGGCTGGGTTTTGGTTGCTTGGTAATCCGCTGACAGAACCACCGGCACCCCAGATAATACCGTCGGCAATATCAGAGGTATAGCCACCACAGCGTCCAAGCACACGAACGGGCACTATCTTCGCATCATAGGCTACACCGGCGATACCCATGTTGTTGTTAGTAACCCCGGCAATGGTGCCGGCTACATGGGTGCCGTGCCAGCTGCTGTCGCTCTCGGAGGGGATGCTCGGATCGTCACCGCAGGCTTTATCTGTATACCAATCCCCTGGGTCAGTGGGATCGTCATCACGTCCATCTCCATCTACGGAGACGAAAGTGTCAGAAATCATATCGTAGCCTGGTAGGATATTGTCTACCAGATCGGCGTGGGGGAGATAACCGGTATCGAGTACGGCAACCACTACGCCATCGCCCTGGGTAACGTCCCAAGCTGAGGGCAGGTTCAAGCCGCCGGTGGACTCGTAGTAATGCCACTGGCTGAGATAGCTCGGGTCATTGGGCTCGGCCATCGCTTTCATAATCAGGTCCGGCTCTGCGTATTCCACATCCGGATCCTGTTTCAGGCGATCGATGATCGCGTTTACTTCAGCTCTACTTTTACGGCCTTCCAGGCGCATTACCTGGGCGCCAGTGGCCATACGGCGGAGGTGGCGCATCTTGTGGCCGGCACGACGGGAAGCTTTTTCGACCGTCTCTGTGGCCATGGTGGCCGCCTTCCCAACTTTAGCGCTCTCCTTGTACTTTACGATGATGCGGTCGGTTAGCAGTGTTTTTTCCGCGTCCGCTGCGTGAGTAGCGAAAGGGGTAGCACACAGTAACGAAAACGCACTCGCCAGAGTCGTCTTTTGCAAAAGACTTTTCAATGATGATTTCATTATTGTTATATCTCCGAGATATTTTAAATCCGGCTATCAGTATTCCGATAGGCCGGAGACTCCTGAAAAACTCCGCACTAACAAAATAAATTTGTTTAACGGATAGGCCTTGAAACTGTCTTTCTCACAGTCGGTAAGTCAGTTTGACCAAAATTGGTACCAAAGTTTCAAAATGGTACTTCTTTATAACGTTCGTGAAATTATTATCCTCAGCTTAAGCCTTTAAACTTGTGTGGCTTTTGGCGACAAATTTATAAGTTTTGGGAAAAAAATCTGATAGTGAGAATTTATCTACGGGAGAGATGTGGAGGGGTTCACAGGGGGGAAACTGGATGATAAACGAATATTTTCAGATAAAAGAATTATCGTGCGTAGAAAAGATGAATCGCTAAACGCTTCTTAGTGACGTGTACGTAGCATTTACGTAGCTTGGCTTTGGGGCCTGTTTCCTGAGGGTACCCCAGTAATGAAAACCTTTGCTGGCTACTACTGGGGTTTGAGGTTGAAAGGTTGGTGTTAGGACTTGTGTTTATCTGGCCTTGCTATAACTGGGAACTTTGGCCCACAGCTTTGCAGCCAGCAATCCAAAGATAAATCCAAATAGGTGGGACTCCCAGGAGATAAAACCACCTCGTGGCAAGACACCGAAAATAAGCCCTCCATAAAGGACGGCTACCACAATAGATATTAATAAACGGCTAAATTTCCTGCTGATAAATCCCGCAAGAAGCAAAAAGCCGAAATAGCCATAGATAACTGAGCTAGCTCCCAAATGATTGCCCCTGCCAGCAAAAAGCCAAACGGCCAGTCCGGTGGTGATCACAACGAACAGGGTCACTTTAAGGTAAGTTTTTACCCCGTACTGCAACACTAAAAAACTGAAGATGCACAGAGTGAATATGTTCGAGAAGAAATGCCAGCTATTTCCATGCAGTAATGGTGCAGAAAAAATATGGGGGAGGTGGTTGATTGAGCGGGGAACAATACCAAAGTAATTAAGCGATCGGCCGCTCAGAATATTAATAATCTCAATTGCAGCAAGCACTAAAAAAATAGCGCCGACCCACTTCAGGTTGTGTCGCATAAATATTCCTTAAAGGGTGAGCTATCACAAATCCCCCTCTCTGGTGGCAGAGGGGCATCCACAGTCTCGGTGAGAATGCCCCAGAGGGTTATTCGATGTTTTGTACTTGCTCGCGCATCTGCTCGATCAATACTTTGAGCTCTACCGCAGCCTGGGTTGTGTCAGTAACCACAGACTTTGAGGAAAGGGTGTTGGCTTCGCGATTAAACTCCTGCATCAGGAAATCCAGCCGCCGGCCGATTGATCCACCGCCGGCTAAAACCCGACGTGTTTCAGAAGTGTGCGCACTGAGGCGGTCGAGCTCTTCATCCACATCAGCCTTCTGGGCCAACAGGACGATCTCCTGTTCGAGCCGGTCCTTGTCCAGCTCCACTTGCAATTCTTCCAGGCGGCTGCGCAGCTTGTCTCGCTGTGCTTCAAGAATTAGGGGAAGCAGTTCTCGAACATTGGCTACCTGCTCTTCGATTCCCTTGAGTCGGGCCTCAATAAACTTGGCTAGCTCAGCGCCTTCGCGTTCACGGTTTGCGCGCAGCTGTCCCAGTGCCTCGCGAAAAGCCTCTAATATCGTTGCCGTCTGTTTATCGGTATCTGCTTCAGGTTCACTGATAACACCGGGCCACTGGAGAATTTGCAAGGGATTGAGTGGTTGAACATCCTCGCCACCGGCTACCTGTTTTGCCGCATGAATCAGCGCCTGGGCGAGGGGTTGGTTGATTTCCAGCCCAGTGTCTTCGGCGCTATTGGTCTTCAGGCTCAAGGTCAGTTCAACTTTGCCGCGGGACAGCGTCTTGCGCAGCGTATCGCGCAGTTGTGTTTCCAGGGAGCGAGCCGCTTCGGGTAAACGGAAATGTGGTTCCAGGTAGCGATGGTTGACCGAGCGCAGTTCCCAGATAGCAGTGCCGCTTGCGTAATTGGCCTCGGCGCGTCCAAAGGCTGTCATGCTGCGCACTTTGTTCTGTTCCCGTTGACTGGCCATAGCTGATCCCCTACAGGCGTATTAATCGGCCCGGCATAATAACACAGCGTTTGGATCGCCATGCTGGGGTATATAATGCGGGGCTTTCATTCAATATTTGAGGTGGACTATGCAGCGTCCCAGTGGCCGCGCCCCTGCGCAATTGCGCCCGGTAAAAATTACCCGCAACTATACCCGTCATGCGGAGGGGTCTGTGTTGGTGGAGTTTGGTGATACCAAGGTTTTGTGTAATGCCTCTCTCTCCAGTGAAGTCCCAAGGTTTTTACGCGGCCAGGGCAGCGGTTGGATAACTGCAGAGTACGGCATGCTGCCACGCTCCACAGGCTCTCGTATGCCAAGGGAAGCGGCCAAGGGCAAGCAGAGTGGCCGCACCGTGGAAATTCAGCGCTTGATCGGGCGCTCACTGCGAGCGGCGGTAGACCTGGAGAAGCTAGGTGAGAATCAAATCACCGTCGATTGCGATGTTATCCAGGCCGATGGCGGTACCCGAACCGCAGCAATCACAGGTGCTTGTGTGGCACTGGTTGACGCCCTGCGTCATATGCAGAGGGAAAAAATCATTGCCGAAGATCCGCTTAAGAATATGGTAGCGGCGGTATCAGTGGGAATTTATGAGGGGGAGCCGTTACTGGACCTGGATTACCCGGAAGACAGTTCAGCGGATACCGATATGAATTTGGTGATGGCCGAAGATGGCGGCATGATCGAGGTTCAAGGCACTGCAGAGGGTGAGCCATTTACCGAAAAGCAGTTTGCTCAGATGCTGGGGTTGGGCAAGGCGGGTATTGATGAATTGATCGCTCTGCAAAAGCGGGCGCTGGACGAGTAAAGCAGCCGCCCCTTGGTTTGTATCCGGCCCTCTCCCAATAGGGAAGGGGCCGGAACTCCGTGCGATTCAAACTTCGATTTCGTAGTCCATGATTACCGGTAAGTGGCTGGAGAATTTCACATTCTTATTGATTGCACCGTACTCAATGCGATTTTTTAGACCGTGAGAAACGATCTGCATATCAGTACGCCAGCCATCTCCTTCTCCGACAGTACCGCTGGGCCACCAGCTAAATTCGTCGGTATCTTTTACTACACGGCGAAAAGCATCGACATAGCCAACATCATTAAACAGTTGGTCCAGCCAGCGCTGTTCGTGACGCATAAAGCCGGGAGAATCCTGGTGATCCTGCCAATTCTGTACGTCTGCACGACGGTGAGCCATGCCCCAGTTACCACAGAAAATAAAGTCGCGGCGTTTGCGGCTTATTTTTAGCAAGTGCGCCTGCATGTCCTCAAAGAATTGGACTTTTTTCTCTAACGACGTCTCATCGGAGGCGACTGGCGCGAGCAGAGAGCCAACGCTCAGTCGCTCGAAATCCGCCTGTAGATAGCGGCCGTACATATCCTCACCATTGGCGAAGCCCATGCCGAATATGATGGCTTTGGGCTGGCTGCGGGTGTAGATAGCCACACCATTTTCGTGGGGAGTTCCCGAGTCGAAAAAGTAACTGTAATAACCGTCGGGGTGAAATATTGGGTGGTCCAATTCAGGCTCGAGAGAGCGCAGATCCTGAAGGCAGATAATATCTGCGTCCTGCTCCGCCAACCAATCGTAGAGACCGCGTTGGGCGGCCTGATGAACGCCGTCTACCGACAAGCTTACTATTCGCATTATTAGCCCCTTACCAGCGGACTGTGTATCATTAGAAACATTATATGCATGCCTACCCCCGGGAATGCTACGGGGAGGTCTCCCTTCACCTTAGCCAATAGTTAACAATTTTCCATGCAGCAATATCAGCGCGATTTTATCCAACTTGCCCTGGATCATCAGGTTTTGTGTTTCGGCGACTTCACTTTGAAGTCGGGCCGTCAAAGCCCCTACTTTTTCAATGCCGGCCGTTTCCACACCGGTGCTGCACTGGCAGCGCTGGGGCAGGCCTATGCCGAGGCGATAATCGCTTCGGGAGTGGAGTTCGATGTCATTTTTGGGCCGGCCTACAAAGGTATCCCGCTGGGTGCGGTGACTGCTGTGGCTCTAGCCCAAAAGGGGATCGATAAGCCTTTCTGTTACAACCGAAAAGAAGCCAAGGATCACGGTGAAGGCGGAACCTTAGTGGGTGCGCCGCTTAATGGCAAGGTTTTGATTATCGATGATGTTATTACTGCGGGCACAGCCGTGCGCGAAGTGATGCAAATTATCGAATCTCATGGCGCAGAAGCAGCGGGAGTTGTGATTGGTCTCAACCGCCAGGAAAAGGCTAGTGAAGATTGTGAATTCTCCGCTATTCAGCAAGTTGAGAGACAGTACAATATTCCTGTGGTCGGCATCGTGCAGTTAGACGATGTGATCAGCTTTCTCGAGCAGGAGTCGAATGATAGCGATACTCTGCAGAAAATTGTGGACTACCGGCAGCGCTACGGTGTCGCGGGTCAATAAATATTGCCCCCCCTAGCTGTGGGCCGGTTAATTCAGAGAGAAGAGCGATGCGAATCGCCCCTTTAGTACCTCTATTGGTCAGCACCCTTTTGATGTTGGCTGTAGAGGCTTATGGTAACAATAGCCGGGTTTTGTATCGATACACTGATCACCAGGGAGTCCTGGTGATCAACGATGCTATTCCACCGGAATTTGTTCCAAATGGATATGAGATTCTCACTCTTACCGGTCGTGTAGTTGAAGTAATCGCACCGCAGCTCAGTCCTGAAGAGTACCAGGCCCAGCTTAAGTTGGAGGCCCAGCGTGAGGCGGATCGTAAGTTGCTCAAGCGCTATAACAGTATTGCGGATATTGAGAGTGCTCGGTCGCGCAAGTTGGCTGTCGTAGAGCAGGATATGGCTATCATGCAGTCAAATATCAGCAGTCTACGCCGGCAAATTGCCCAGGAAGAAGCCTCTGCTGCGCGCACGCAGCGGGGCGGCCGTGAGGTGGCTCCCGAATTGTTGCAGAGAATTGCAGATCTACAAAAAGAAATGGAAGTGCTTGAGGAGCGCCTCAGCCGGCGTGCGGCTGAAGCGGATACCATAGGGGTTGATTTTGATAAGGCGGTAGCCCGCTATACCGAACTTAATGCTGAGAGCTAGCTAATTTCTCAATGCCTGAATAATTTCGGAGGGCTACCGCCAAACAGCCCTCATGAGGAAATGGTTATCTGGCTGCAGCCACTGTCTCACGGAAGAAACCAGCCGTTAATACGGGCCACTGTTCTGCCCAGTACTCTGTAGGCTTACGCTTAAAACCGCTGCGCACGTATTGGACGATACGCCCCTCCGCGCTCGCCAAAAGCAGGTTGGCAGCACCACCGAGAGGAAGAGTCGGGCGCAGGTGCTCGCGCAACTCGGCTTCGCGCAAGATCTGTCTAATTTGGGTTTCCAGTCGATCAAATAACTGCAGGATTCGTCCATGCAGCCTTTCAGTTTCACCGGTAAGCGCGTCGCCTGTGAGCAGGCGAGTGATTCCAGGGTTTCGCTCACAGAAAGCTAGCAGGAGCTGCAGAATTTTCTGGCAGCGATTGAGAGCCGAGGGCTCCTCCTGCAGGATCATTGCGATACGGCTGAAAATGGTCTCCTCAATAAATTCGATCAGCCCTTCAAACATCTTGGATTTACTGGGGAAGTGACGATATAGCGCGGCTTCAGAGAAACCAACTTCCTTGGCCAGTGCTGCTGTTGTAATACGTGCGCCGGGACTGACTTCCAGCATATGTGCTAGAGCTTCCAGGATTTGTTGACGCCGATTGATTTTTTCGCTGCTCATTGACTGCCTTTGGTCCGCTTGGGGGGCGGAATTTAGTTTTGCTCTTGTCGTCTTATTTTGACGGCGGCGGAATCCTACCGATTCGCCGGGCTGTCTTCAATTGCCAAGGGGCTAGTGGTCCACAGTTTGTGCTTCTATGTTGGTAATCAGGGTACCCACGCCTCGATCTGTAAATATTTCGAGCAATATGGCGTGGGGCACACGGCCGTCGATGATGTGAGCGGAATTTACCCCATCCTGAACAGCGTCCAGAGCGCAGGTGATTTTTGGCAGCATGCCGCCATAGATGGTGCCATCCTGAATTAAGCTCTCCACTTCATTGGTAGTCAGTCCGGTGAGAACCTCCCCCTCCTTATCCTGCAGACCGGCGACGTTGGTGAGTAACATCAGCTTTTCTGCTTTCAATTCCTCGGCGATTTTTCCAGCGACGAGATCGGCATTAATATTGTATGAAACCCCATTGCCGTCGACCCCAATGGGCGCAATAACTGGGATAAAGTCACTGTGGACCAGCATATTGATCACATCAATATTAACTTTCTCGACTTCTCCAACCTGGCCGATATCAATGATTTCAGAGGCATGTAGTCCCGCGCTCTCATTTTTTCGGGTCAACTTTCGCGCTTTAACCAGTAATCCGTCTTTACCGGTGATACCTACCGCGCGGCCCCCATTTTTGTTAATCAAATTGACGATCTGTTTGTTGACGGTGCCCCCTAACACCATCTCCACAACATCCATGGTTTCGCTATCGGTGACTCTCATTCCGTCTACGAAGCGGGACTCAATACTGAGCTTATTTAGCAGCTGCCCAATTTGAGGTCCGCCACCGTGCACTACCACTGGGTTCATACCTACCAGCTTCATCAGGATAATGTCTCGCGCGAAACTGTTTTGTAGTTGCTCATCCACCATGGCGTTGCCACCGAACTTGACCACAATAGTTTTGCCTGTAAAGCGCTGGATATAGGGCAGTGCTTCATTGAGGACCTGGGCACTTTTCAGCGCAGAGTTTAGATCTAGGGACATGGGCAGTTCCTTACACAGGGCGAAAGGGAATCAGGTTTGGGGTCCTGAATTGAGTCGCCAACGATTTAAAGCAAATGTGGTGGATTGTTTTCTAAGCAATAGGGGCACTGGCCCGATGGCGGCGCAGTCTATTCCGCCGTTTTATCTTAATCGAGCAGCTGCCAGTCGGGTACAGTAATTGCGGGAGCAATCCTTCTGAGCTGTCCCATCACCTCAGTACGGATGCGCTCCAGGGCCTGTTCATTTTCAGCCTCAAAGCGCAGGGTTAGTGCGCTAGTGGTATTGGAGGCACGTACAAGCCCCCAGCCATCGGGAAACTCTATACGCAGGCCGTCGATAGTATTGATATCGGCATTGCCAAAATTCCCCTTATCGCGCAGCTGGTCTATCAGTGAAAACTTCTCAGTTTCCTCTACTGGTAGCAGGATCTCAGGGGTGCTGTGCATTTTCGGCAAGGTGTCGAGGAGTTCATCAAGACTTTGTTCGCGCAGTGCCATAATTTCTAGTACCCGCGCAGCAGCGTAGATACCATCGTCGAAACCAAACCAGCGGTCCTTAATAAAGATATGTCCGGAAAGCTCGCCGCCCAAAATGGCTTTGGTCTCCAACATCTTGGCTTTCATCGGAGAGTGTCCGGTCTTCCACATAATGGGGCGGCCCCCATACTGGCTGATTAGCTGGGATAAACTGCGACTGCTCTTAACGTCGAAGACAATATTTTCTCCCGGATTGCGCGCAAGGATATCCCTTGCCAGCAACATAACCAGTTGGTCTGCCCAAGCGATACGGCCGCTGCTTGAAATTAGGGTAACACGATCACCATCACCATCCAGGGCCACGCCCAGATCTGCTCCTGTAGCCAGAACCTTTTCAGTCAAGGCTTCGAGGTTTTCTGGTCTGGAGGGGTCCGGTGCGTGATTGGGGAAGTTGCCATCCACCTCACAATAGATCGGTGTTACTGCACAGCCGAGCTGCTCAAAGAGGCGGGGAGCCAGGTTAGAGGTGGCGCCATTGCCAGCATCGATAACCAAGTGCGGTTGCCCGGCGAGGGCGACATTATTGAAAACTTCATCGATATATTTATCGGTGATTTCTTGCTCCCGATTGGCGCCTTCCCCACTTTTGAATGGGCCTTTTTTCATCAACTGGTAGAGCCCCTGCAGTTTGTCTTCCGCCAGGGCGCGACCTTTCAGTACGATCTTAAAGCCGTTGTATTCCGCAGGGTTGTGGCTTGCGGTAACAATGACCCCGCTACTGGTATTTTTTCCTTTCGCACAAGCGTAATAGAGAAGTGGTGATGGAATCAGGCCGAGATTAATAGAGTTGCAGCCACTATCTAGAATTCCCTCAATCAGGCACTGGCTAAGTGTCTCACTGCTATTGCGTCCATCTCGGCCAACTAGCAAGAGATGTTCTCCAGCGTGCTGTGCCAGGGTGCCGAGCGCTCTACCTAGTTGATAGGCAAAAGGTTCGTTGATTTCCTGCCCGGCGATTCCACGGATATCGTAGGCGCGGAAAACATGCTGGGGATACTCAGAGGTCAGAGGCAGCTCGGGCTTGTCATCGTCACTTTCTGGCAAGTCCTTTGAACTATTTTCTTTTTCTTCGCTTTCTGAGTTCTCCGAATCAGAGTCCGAGATACTGGGTGCTGAGGCCAAGCTCTGCGGCAGAAAATCTGTATTGGAAACCTGTGTATTTCCTCCATCAGAGGCTTGTGGGTGCGCCTTATTAAGCTCGCTGCCACTAGCATCCTTACTTCTTTCCCACGGGGCTCTCGAATCGCGAGGTAGGAATTTCAGTAGGGCGAATAGGCTCACCAATATTCCAATACCGGCTCCGATGTAAATCCAGTATGTGGGCAGACTGTGCTGTTCGACAAAGATTTGGGAGGGACTGAAGTGGAGGCTTAAATAGCTGTCCTCAAGTTGCTCTACAGTGTTGTAGCCTTTTCCTATGCCTGCGCGCCACAGAGTTTGTCGGTGGGCATCGGGAAACTTCTGCATTAACTGAACTTGTCCATGACTACCGCCCAGACTTTTTAAAATGTTTTCCAGCACGGAAAAGGGTTGGGTAGCCAGTAGTTGTTCATTTTCCAGGGTGATAACACTATGAAGTTGCCAGCTATTTTCCACACCTGTACGCAGTACTTCCATCGGTTGCTCAGGTATTTCCTGACTGCGCTTTAACAGATCGACCAAGGCAAAGTTCAGGGAGGGATTTTGCCCTGATCCCACTCGAACCTGTTCGGAAGAAAAGGCCTGGAGGGATACCTGCTCAGGTAGTTTGGTAGATTCAATCAGTGTTGCTGCAGGGAGCTTCCTTGATCCAAGGGCCTGCAGGCGCTTCGAATAGTCTGCGACGTAAGACTGCACGACTTCAGCTAGTTCGGCAGTTTTTTGCTTGGCGGCTAGCTCAATCTGCGAATGATTATGGGGTATTACAAGATACTGGATTAACAGATAGGCACCGCCCAGCCAAGCGACAACTACTAATAATAACGGTAAAAATAACCCTTTCTGCATGGTACCGCCTGGTTTCTTTTTGTTGTTGGAGCCCACAGATATCCCTGATTTGAGCGTAAATGTTGTCACTGAGCCTTGGAGGCGATGAGTTCAATGAGCTGTCGGGCTAGGTCGGTCTTTAATGCGGGAGCCAGTCGGCTCTGACCATCCGCATCTATCACAGTGACAGCGTTGTGATCGCTGTTAAATCCCGAATCCGATTGGCTCACATCGTTGGCAATGATCATATCGAGGTTTTTCCGCTGCAGCTTGCTCTGGGCGTGGGCGAGAACCTGTTCTGTCTCTGCGGCGAACCCGATAGTGAAAGGCCGTAGCTCAGTACGCGTGGCTATGGCTGCAACAATATCGGGATTTTTGATGAGGGCAATTGCATCATCATCTTGCCCGTCTTTCTTTTTGATTTTCTGCTCAGCGACTTGGGCCGGGCGGAAATCAGCAACGGCTGCTGCACTGATAAAGATATCGCAGTGATCGGCGGCACTTTTGGCGGCCTCATACATATCCTGGGCGCTGATAACATCGATACGATTGACCTTTGGCGGCGTATCCAAATTTACGGGGCCGGCAATCAACGTCACTTCGGCACCGGCACTCTGCGCCGCCGCAGCCAGGGCGAAGCCCATTTTTCCAGAGCTGTGGTTGCTGAGGAATCTCACTGGGTCAATGGCTTCCCTGGTAGGGCCGGCAGTGATTACTACTTTGCGGCCCTGCAGTGAGTGGCTTGTGTGAAACAGGGATTCAGTGTGTTCCGCCAGGTTTTCTGGTTCCAGCATACGGCCGGGGCCCACGTCGCCACAGGCCTGGCTACCCGCGCCTGGGCCCCAGAATATGACTCCGCGCTCCTTTAGGGTCTGAGCATTGGCTGAGGTAGCTGCGTGGCGCCACATGGCTTGGTTCATGGCTGGTGCCAGGGCCAGGGGGGCTTCGCTGGCCAAACAAAGGGTGGTTAAGAGGTCATCAGCCATACCGGCAGCCAACTTTGCCATTACCTGGGCACTGGCTGGAGCAATCAGGATAAGATCAGCCCATTTCGCCAGTTCGATATGACCCATAGCGGCTTCTGCCGAGGGATCCAACAAGTCTGTATGCACCGGGTTAGCGGATAGCGCCTGAAAGGTCAGTGGCTGTACAAACTCCTGTGCTCCGGCGCTCATTACCACTCGGACATCGGCACCGCGCTCTTTGAGCCGGCGAACCAGGTCGGCACTCTTATAGGCGGCAATTCCACCGCTGATACCTAAAAGTATGCGTTTGTCGGCCAGAGAGGACATAAATGCTGTTTCCGATTTGGTGCGAGCCGGTAAGATTAGCATTTCTGTGTCGTTTCTTATAAGACTGCAGTAGTGCTACAAAGGTGCAGCGTGGAAGAGGTGTTCAGTAGATGTGCGATAGATAAGACACTGACTAACTGGGCTACAAATGAAAATAAAGGACTGGCCGGCAGGTGAGAGGCCTCGGGAAAAGCTGTTGGAGAGAGGGGCTGAAGCCCTGTCGGATGCAGAGTTGTTGGCAATTTTTCTGCGCGTGGGGCTACCCGGCCTCTCAGCAGTGGATCTGGCCAGGAGACTTCTCAATGATTTTGGTGGCTTGCGCCCTCTATTAGAGGCCGAGCGAGATGACTTTTGCCGCGCGCGAGGGCTCGGCGACGCCAAGTTTGCACAGTTGCAAGCGGCGCTGGAAATGGCCAAGCGGCACTTGGCGGAGACGATACAGCACGGCAGCGCACTGTGCAGTCCCGGGGCGGTCAGGGATTACCTGGCAATCCAGCTCAGGCACCGGCGCAGGGAAGTGTTCTGCTGCCTCTACCTGGATAATCAACACCGGGTGATCGCTTTTGAGGAGCTGTTCGAGGGGACTCTGAATGCAGCGAATGTCTACCCGCGCGAAGTAGTACAGCAAGCGCTGTTGAAGGGAGCTGCGGCGGTTATTTTGGCGCACAACCACCCGTCTGGTGTCAGTGAGCCCAGCCAGGCAGATATCTGGATTACCGAGCGTTTGACCCAGGCACTAGAGCTGGTGGATATCAAGGTTCTGGACCATTTGATCGTCGGTGAGGGCAAGGCGCTATCCTTTGCAGAGCAGGGATTGATGTAAAGGTGTCGTTCCCGGCGTTGAAATGTTGTACAAAACTTGCTCCCTACGGGCTCTTTTGGTATAAAACGCCGCTCTTTGCGGCCGGGCCAGATTCTGCACAGGTTCCGCCGCCATCCAGGAACCGGATTAGAATCCCGATTTTTATGTTCCCGCACTACCTTTTCCTCTTCAGGATTGGCGCCATGCGGGCACAAGCGTTTTGAAGAGGCCAACAGATGTCCAAGGTATGTCAGGTAACCGGTAAGCGTCCGGTCACCGGAAACAATGTATCCCACGCTAAGAACCGCACCAAGCGTCGCTTTGTGCCGAACCTGCACAGCCACCGTTTCTGGGTTGAATCCGAGAAGCGTTTTGTGAAGCTGCGTGTTTCCGCGAAAGGCATGCGCGTTATCGATAAGAAAGGTATCGACGCTGTGCTGACTGAGCTGCGCGCCCGCGGCGAAAAAGTGTAACGGCTGTAGCCCAGCTAATAGATTGGAGATAGAGCAATGCGTGAGAAGATTCGTCTGAATTCCAGCGCCGGTACTGGCCATTTCTACACCACTACCAAAAACAAGCGCAACATGCCTGAGAAAATGGAGATCAAAAAGTACGATCCCGTTGTACGCAAGCATGTAATGTACAAGGAAGGCAAAATTAAATAATTGCCTACCGCTACTGTACAAAAAGCCCGGTTCTAACCGGGCTTTTTTGTGCGTATTGGAAATTGAGCAGCCAGTTTACACAGGGTAACTCCAGAAGATGCCAGAGCTCCCAGAAGTAGAAACCACTCTCAGAGGCCTGCAACCTCACCTGGAGGGGCATAAAATTCGCTCCGCAAAAGTGCGCCAGCACCAGTTGCGCTGGCCCGTGGAAGCAGACTTTGAGCGCCGTGTCCGCAATGCCCGGATACTGAAGCTGGAGCGCCGCGCCAAGTACCTGCTGGTGCACACCGATAAAGGCTGCGCTATCTGGCACCTGGGGATGTCTGGCAGCCTGCGAATGGTCGAGGCTGCACAGGCACCGGAAAAGCATGATCATATCGACTGGCGCCTGGATAGTGGTCTCACACTGCGTTACCGCGACCCGCGCCGTTTTGGTGCCCTACTGTGGACAGTGGCGGACCCACTGGCCCACGACTTACTCAGCCATTTGGGCCCAGAGCCTCTCTCGGAAGAATTTAGTGGTGACTATCTGTTCGAGGCTTCGCGCAAGCGCAAGCAGTCTGTCAAAACCTTCGTCATGGATGGCCGTATCGTTGTGGGGGTGGGTAATATTTACGCCAGTGAATCTCTTTTCCTGGCGGGCATTCGCCCAGATCGACAGGCCGGTTCTATTTCCAAAGCCCGATACCAGCGCTTGGCTGAGTCCATAAAGCAGGTTCTCAGTCAGGCAATCGCCCAAGGTGGGACTACCTTGCGGGACTTTATTGGCGGCGATGGAAAACCTGGCTATTTCGCCCAACAGCTAAATGTTTATGGCCGTGCGGGTGAGTCCTGTCCCTCTTGCGGCCGAGCAGTCAAAGATATGGTTTTGGGCCAGAGAAATACCTTTTTCTGCTCTAGCTGCCAACGTTAAATCGCATCCTTCTGGCAGCTTTAGGCAATACTAATATCATCGTATTGCCGATAAGGAGCTGCTTAGTGGTCATGATATTGCCTTTTCTTACGGTCACCCTGTCGATTTGGGCCGTTTGGAATGGTCGTCGCCGCTCTGCAATGGGCTGGTGGTTGTTGACCTTGCTGATCTTCATTATGTGGTGTGGATATCATATGACGCGAGCACTGTCGCTGTCTTTCTAGGGACCGTGCCCATGATGGTGTTTATGGTCAGAAGGCTGGATAGCTTGGCGCTGTTAGCGGTAAGCATAATCCTATGGATTGCCTTGATCATGGAGTTGGTATCTCACCAACACCCCTGCCCTCTCTGTCTCTTACAACGTGTTGCCTTTGCCATGATTGGCATGGGATTGATGTTGAACCTGCGCTTTAGTATTCGTGCAGAGCATTACGGCGTTGTTATTCTTTCGTGTCTGGCCGGTCTGGCTGCTGCTGTCAGGCAGGTATTGCTGCATATCACCCCTGGCGATCCAGGGTTTGGCAGCCCAGTATTTGGCTTACATTTATACACTTGGTCTGCGCTGATTTTCTTTGTCTTACTGATCTACTGTGGCGTTGCATTAATGTTTGGCTTTAAGCGGCGAAGTTTTGCCACGAGAGAGTTTACTTTGATTGAAAAGTGCATTGCCATCTCGTTCTTCACTGTCGTGTTGGCCAATTTAGTCGCGGTTCTCCTCGAGTGCGGTCTGGGTCCCTGCACCAGTGGGTCATTTGGGTATCACTGGTTGTGGTCTCGAGGTTAGGCACACAAATGTGTCCGAGCTTTCTACACTTTTCCTGATAAGACCCGAGTCCCGGGGAATTGCGGAAAACTGTGAGGAGTCCCTATGCGTCTGGCCTGCCTGCTCATTTCACTATTGTTAATTGCTTGTGAACGAGCTGAATCCCCCTCGCCGGCCACCAGTGTTGAAACCGCCCAGCACGTTTTAAGGAATGCGTATATCTATACCGTCGACCCGGCCCGCAGTGTTGCCTCGGCAATGGCTATCCGCGATGGGCGCATTGTTTATGTGGGTACAGATCGGGGGGCAGAAGCCCTTGTAGGAGAGGGAACAAAGGTCACTGATCTCAGTGGAAAAATGGTATTGCCCGGTTTTATTCAGCAAATACCTGATGTTGGTATCAGTGACAGTTTGGATTTATCCACATATAAAACTGTAGAGGGGTATGAGAATAGCGTTCGTAAATTTATTCAGGCCAACCCCGAGAAGCAGCTTGTCGTTGGCAGCGGCTGGCGTCATGTCATTTTTGCACCACACAGACCACATAAAGCAATACTGGATCAAATAAATGATTTGATCCCCATTATTCTTTTCTCAGAAGATGGCGCCAGTGTATGGACTAACTCTGAAGGTATTGCCGCAGCTGGGATTGATATGGAGTCTAATTTTTCTGAGGGCGGTAGAATCGAAAAAGATGAAGATGGTCTTCCCATCGGTATTTTTCATGGTCGTGAAGCGGTGGAGGTTTTTTCCCGTCTGATACCCGTAAATAATGAGGGTGAAAAACCAACTCGAAGTTTTTCAGAGATTAAGAATATTGCGGCCCAGAGAGGCGTAACTACTTTTTTTCAGGCTGTAATGCCGCTCAATGATTTAAATAAGTATCTCAGCGCCTTCGATCGCCCACTATCGTCAGAGAAATTGAGTTTGCGTATCCGAGCATCCTTTGAAATAGCGATGGATGTCACTGGTAAGAAACTTAGAGAATTGCAGAAGGTTGCAGAAAAATATTCCGGTGATGATTTCAAGATCAATTCGGTCAGCTTGAAAGCTGACAAGGTAGGTTTAGGTGATCAACGTGATTCAGGCCTATCGAGTGAACTTATTTCCGAGATAATTACTCGTGCTAATTCACATAATTTCCAGTTTTACCTGGATGCTAAGAGTAATAAAGAGTTGGCAGCTCTACAAAAGCTCATACAGATATCCCTGGATGGTGGCAGGGAGTTGGGATTGCGTAACACCCTGCTTAATATTAGTTCGGATAATGCTGGGGGTGTATTGTCAGCTGATAAGGAAAAACCGATTTTATTGCTGTCAGTAGCAGCGCGCTCAAAAGTTTCTCCAGATGATAAAAGTTACTTAACTGAAAGTCGAAAATCTAATACAGAGCCTCGTCATATAGCCGTGGTTATGGACTCGGGATATGTTGCCGGGCGAGAGGTGTCACCAATCCAGAACATCCATGCTGGAGTCAGTAACCAGATATCATTGGAGACAATGATTGAAATGTTCACTTTTACCGGTGCTGTTACGAATCACCTGGAGCAGGATACTGGTAGTTTGGAGGTGGGAAAGTGGGCGGACTTTATTGTTTTGGACAAAAACCTGTTTTTAATTCCGCAGCGAGATATTGGTAGTGTCCGGGTGATACAGACTTATTACAAAGGTCAGAAAGTCTATGACCGCAGGCGCTAAGGAGAGGAAGAAACCGAGGGGCAGTGCGCCCCTCGGTTGATCAATGTTAACGCCCTTGGGCGCTGCCCTCGCGGCGGGGGTCGGCTCCCCCGTACAGCTTGTTATTTTGCAAAGCGATGGCATGGATACCACTGTTGAGGCCCCTTTCGACAACCTCGTGCCCACGGGCTTCGAGTTTCTCGATAGTATCGGGGCTGAAAAAGCCGGGCTCCAATTCGACCCTCTTACCGATTGCACCGATATTTCCCGCAGAAATCGCTTCGGCAATCGGCATATTCAAGCCCAGGTGGTAGAGAATGGTGCGCGCGGTGTAGTCAATAATTCGTGAGCCGCCGGGGGAACCCACCAGAAGGCGCATGCTGCCATCTTTGTTGAAAACGATGGTGGGGGACATGGAAGAGCGCGGTCTCTTGCGCGCTTGAATGCGGTTGGCCACCCGCTCCCCACTACTGTTTTTTGGAGTGAAGGAAAAATCGGTGAGCTGGTTGTTGAGCAGGAAGCCCTTCACCATCAGGCGCGACCCGAAGCCGGTTTCAATACTGGTCGTCATACTGACACCATTACCGTAGCGGTCGACAATCACTAAATGACTGGTGTTGGGCAACTCTGGCGACTGGGCCATCACCCGCTTCACCCCGAGTTCGGCTGGGGTACCCGGAGTCGCAGCTGTGGCGGAGTCCGGGTCGATTAACTGCGCGCGGCGAGCCAAATAATCCCTGGACACCAGTGATTTACTGGGTACTTGGACAAAGTCGGAATCACCGGAGTAGGTGTTGCGATCGGCAAATGCCAGTTCCGAAGCTTCGATAAATAAGTGGGTGAGCAGATCACTGCCAGGCTCGAAGCGCTCCAGTGGGAATTGTTGCAGCATGCCCAGAATGCCGCCTACTGTGGTACCTCCGGACGACGGGGCATCCGCACCGCACACACGATATTCGAGAAACTCCGAACACAGGGGCTGGCGCTCCTTGGCCCGGTAGCTAACCATATCTTCGAGGCTCAGGAGCCCAGGGTTGGCACTGTCATAGCGCACAGCTTTGACGATAGCCTTGGCAATGTCGCCGTGATAGAAGGCATCCGCACCGCCCTGGGCAATTGCCTCCAGAGTTTCCGCGTAAGCTGGATTTTTCAAGTTGTGACCCACCGGCAGGGGCTTGCCATCACTGTTGAAGAAGTAGCTGGCAATTTCCGGTCGAGCAGCCACCTTCGGCATGCGCAGTAACAGCTGGTGAAGGCGCGGTGATATCTGAAAGCCGGATTTGGCCAGGTGTATGGCCGGCTGAAATAACTGCTCCCAGGGTAACTTGCCATCGCGCTCGTGAGCCATTTCCAGCATTCGCACAACACCGGGAACGCCGACCGAGTAGCCGCCGATTACAGACTCAAAAAATGAACGCGGCTTGTTGTCGCGGATAAAGTAATTTTCGTCTACCTGAGAGGGGGCTGTCTCGCGCCCGTCGTAGTACTTGAGCTTCTTTGCCGCAGCGTCATAGCTGAGCATAAATGCGCCGCCACCAATCCCGGAGGATTGTGGTTCTACCAATCCCAATACCATCTGAGCGGCAATGGCGGCGTCCACAGCGCTGCCGCCCCGGGCGAGAATCTGTTCGGCAGCCCGGCTGGCATGGGGGTTGGCAGTGACTGCCATATAGAAGTTGGCCGTTGAGGACTTAACGGCAGTGCGACCGGTATCAAACTCCGGTTGTGGTTCATCGGCAAAAGCGAAAGCGGGACTCAGAACCAGTGCAAAGGCGGCGAGAAAGTTGCGCACGTAACACTCCGCGGATTGTGGATAAATCCGCTCGAGTGTATCAGAAATAGCCAGATTCAGGCTTAACGAAATTTCTCTTCCAGCGCGCTTTGTACAGCAGCCGGAACAAACTTGGTGACATCGCCGCCCAGGGAGGCAATTTCACGTACTAAAGAGGATGAAATGTAGGACAAATGTTCTGCCGGTGTCAGGAACAAGCTTTCCATATTGGGCGCTAACTGGCGGTTCATATTGGCCAGCTGGAACTCGTATTCAAAGTCGGACACCGCGCGCAGACCGCGCAGTACGCCATAAGCATCTACCTGGCGCACCAGGTCGGCGAGCAGGATATCGAACCCAATGACTTCGACATTGGGCAGGTGACCGAGAACTTTTTGTGAAAGTTCTACCCGCTCCTCTAAGGTGAACAGGGGGTTTTTGCGATTGCTGGCAGCCACAGCCACGATAACGTGGTCAAACAAGCGGCATGCGCGCTCCACCAAGTCCAAGTGACCATTGGTGATGGGATCGAAGGTTCCGGGATAGACGACTTTTTTCATACGCCAAGGCTTAAATGCGGGCCGAATGGGATGCGAATGGTAAACAATTTACGGCTAAGGTCAAAACCGAATCTTTTTATTCTTCCCTAACCTGCCGGGCCAGCGCGACGAAACAAGCGCATACACACCTGTCCCGCACGTTTTTCTTTTTCCTGTTCCCAGCCAGGTATTGATGCAATCACTGTGTCTCGCGGTGTTTCCACATAGATTAATGCATCCTGCGAAAGATGGCCGGACAGGGCGCCTAGAGTTGCCTGCCAAAGATTGTCGGCAAAAGGGGGATCGATAAATACGAGGTCGTATTTACTTCCATTACTTCCGAGGAACTCTTCTGCACTACAGTTATGGACTTTGGCTTCCCGGGCGTTTAACTGTTTTAACTGTTCCGCCAGGGTTCGCGCAGCGCGAGTATTCAGCTCGACAAAATCTACCGAGCCGGCGCCTCGGGATAGCGCCTCCAGACCCAGGGCTCCTGAACCGGCAAAGAGGTCCAGGCAGCGGGCGTCGGGCAGGTAGAACTGTAGCCAGTTAAACAGAACCTCCCGCAGTCGGTCGCCGGTAGGTCTCAAGCCCTCCACTGGGGCAAACTGTAATTTTCGCCCGCGCCACTGTCCGCCAATGATGCGTAACTGTGAAAGGTTTTGCGGGCTTTGCTTTCGGGATGAACTTCTGGCCAAGGTAACTCTCTACTGGGGGCTTAGCGATGCTAAGATTAGCGTCTTTCTGCAAGCGGTACATCCGGACATACGAATGATTTTTGACTTCCTGCGCAAAAAGAAGAAGCGCAAGCCCGAACAAAGTGAGCCCCAGCAATCCCAGGCGGAGGTCACTGCTGCGTCTGAAGAGGAATCATCGGCGCAGAGCCCAGAGCCTTCAGCGCTAGAGAAAGAGTCCTCAGCGCTGGACAAAACGCCCTCAGACATAGAGGAAAAGTCGCCTGCCCAGGGAGAAACTTCCGCTCTGGAGGAGGCAAAGGTCCCTATCGATGAACCCACTGCCCCAGCTTCTGCCCCCCAAGAGGAAAGTGCCGGCTGGGCGCAGCATACTGATGTGGCGGGCGAGCCGGAGGCCGTTGTCGAAGCCCCCCAGGTGGTTGCAGCAGCAGAGCCTGTAATAAAAGAAGAGGCCGAGAAGCCAGCTCCGATTCAACCCGAGCCAGCTCCAAAACCCAGAGCCAAAGAGCAGCTGAAACCGGAAGCCAAAAAGAAAGAGGGCTTCTTTGCGCGTATTCGCCGCGGCCTCAGCCGCACCAGCAACCAGTTTGTCGAGGGGATGGGAAACCTGTTCCTCGGGGCCAAGGAGATCGATGAAGATCTGCTGGAAGAACTTGAAACACAGCTGTTAATGGCAGATGTGGGAGTTGAGGCCACCAGCGAGATCGTCGAGCGCCTGACCGAACGGGTGTCCCGTCGGGAACTGGCCGATGGCGATGCACTTTACAAGGCATTGCAGCAGGAGCTGGCTGACTTACTCGATAGTGTTGATGCTCCCCTGGAAATCGATATCAGCAAAAAGCCTTACGTCATCCTGGTAGTGGGCGTAAACGGTGTGGGTAAAACCACAACAATCGGCAAGCTGGCTCACCGCTTTCTCGGTGAAGGCAAGTCGGTGATGTTGGCTGCCGGTGATACATTCCGTGCCGCAGCCGTTGAGCAGCTACAGGTTTGGGGGCAGCGCCACGATGTACCGGTTGTAGCGCAGCATACCGGTGCCGATAGTGCGTCAGTTATTTTCGATGCGGTTCAGTCTGCCCAGGCGCGCGGCGTCGATGTGGTAATTGCCGATACCGCCGGGCGCCTGCACACCAAATCCAACTTGATGGAGGAGTTGTCCAAGGTGCGCCGGGTGATGGGCAAACTGGACCCCAGCGCGCCCCACGAGGTGCTATTGGTTCTGGATGCTGGCACTGGCCAAAATGCGATTAACCAGGCCTCTCAGTTCCGTGAGGCGGCCGGCGTTACTGGCTTGGTGCTGACCAAATTGGATGGTACTGCCAAAGGCGGCGTTATCTTTGCCCTGGCTCGCCGTTTCGGCATCCCGGTGCGTTTTATCGGTGTGGGTGAGCAGGCGGAAGATCTACAGCCATTCCGCGCTCGTGAGTTCGTATCCGCCCTGTTTGGCCGCGATAAGGCCTGATAATTCGCCTAGGAAATAACAAGAACAACAGAAGCCGTGATCACTTTCGATAATGTGAACAAGCGTTACGCATCGGGGCAGGATGCCCTGGTGCGAGTCAGCCTGGAAATCCCCCGTGGCGATATGGTGTTTCTCACCGGTCACTCCGGTGCGGGTAAAAGTACTTTGCTGAGACTCCTGACCGCGATTGAACGCCCTACTAAGGGCAGTATTCTTGTCGCCGGACAGAATCTCAACCGCCTGCGCAATGGCCAGATCCCCTACTACCGTCGCAACCTGGGTATTGTCTTCCAGAATCACCAGCTGCTATTCGACCGAAGCGTTTTTGACAATATTGCCCTGCCCTTGTCTGTTGCTGGTTGCAATAAGCGCGAGGTGGGGCGTCGGGTTCGCGCAGCCCTGGATAAGGTCGGCTTGCTGCATAAGGAAAAGCAAAATCCCATTATGTTGTCTGGTGGTGAGCAGCAGCGGGTTGGGATTGCCCGCGCAGTCGTCAACAAGCCCGCGATACTGGTTGCCGATGAGCCCACCGGCAACCTGGACCCAACACTCTCGCAGGAAATCATGCAGTTGTTCGCCGACTTTAACGCTGTGGGGGTTACGGTGCTGGTGGCGAGCCACGACTTGGAGCTGATTGCACGGATGCGCCGACGGGTATTGACCCTACAGGCTGGCCAATTGATTTACGACGGAGTTCCGAGCCGTGAAGTACACCCAAGCTAAAGCGCAACGGCAGGCCAACCCTGCCGCAGACAAGCGTGTGCGCAGCACCGGCGCTGTTGTTGCGCAAACAGGGTTGGGCGATCGATGGAATAGCTGGTTGGGGCATCACCGTGAGATGGCTGCCGACTCTGTCAGTCGATTTTTTAGCGCACCCATGGCCAGTGCAATGACGGCGCTGGTGATTGCTATTGCCCTGGCCCTGCCGGCGGCATTGCAATTGGGATTGTTGAATTTCCAGCGCGCGGTGGCTGGTTGGGATGGGCAGCCACAAATTTCTGTTTTTCTACACAAAGATGCGAGACAGGCTGCGGTTAATTCCCTGGCCGACAAATTGCGCAGTGACCCCGCTATCGCGGAGGTAACTTATGTCTCCCCGGAAGATGCACTGGCAGAGTTTGAACAGGCCTCGGGGCTTGGGGATGTATTGGTTGGCCTGGATGCCAACCCCCTGCCGGCAGTACTGTTGCTGCGGCCAAGGGATGCGAAGGACGGCGATAAACTTCAGGCTTTGGTGGAGAATCTGAGAGCCCAGGCACTGACGGATTCAGTGGTCTTGGATCTCGCCTGGGTCCAGCGCCTCGCCCAGATCACCGAACTGGGACAGTGTCTCTCCGCAGGTCTAGCCCTGTTATTGGCGCTGGGAGTGGTATTGGTGGTGATCAATACCATACGACTGCATATCGAAAGTCGTCGGGAGGAGATCCTGGTAGTAAAGCTCGTTGGCGGCACTAATGCGTTTGTGCGACGGCCGTTCCTTTACAGTGGCATTTGTTATGGACTATTTGGCGGGCTGTTGGCGTGGCTGTTGCTTGCAGGTGGTGTGGCTATGTTGTCTGGTCCAGTTGAGAGTCTGTCATCAAGTTATGGCAGTAGCTTCGAACTGAGAGGGCCGGGCGCCAGTTACTTCTTTCAATTAACTTTGGGGGCCTCCTCTCTGGGCCTATTAGGGGCTTGGCTTGCGGTAGCGCGACACACTCGCAAGATAGAACCCCGCTGACCGTTCAGTCTGATCAAGAAGGGTAAAGTGTTCTGGCAAAGGGAACCTGAGGCGTAAAAAGCCCCTCTAATTCCGCGAAATACAACAGAATACGGTAGTTGTTGGCGGGCTTTCTTATCTGCCCGTGCAAGTGCTACACTGAGTCCAGCTTGTCGCCGGATACAGTATCCGCCGGCAGCGGCCGGTAAGATCGGCCGACTAATAATGACAGGAGAGACCTGAATGGGAACCAGCCTACAGCCAGTGCATACGCTGTCTCCGGGCGCCAACCTGGGAGCTTATATCCAGACCGTCAGTGGTTTTGACGTACTGACCGCTGAACAGGAAAAGCACCTGGCAGAAGACCTCTATTACCGCGAAAATCTCGATGCTGCACGCCAGCTGGTCATGTCACACCTACGCTTTGTAGTGCATATCGCCAAATCTTATTCCGGCTACGGGCTCAATGAAGCCGACCTGATTCAGGAAGGTAATGTCGGTTTGATGAAGGCCGTCAAACGCTTCAATCCCGAAAAGGGAGTGCGCCTGGTATCCTTTGCGGTACATTGGATTAAAGCTGAAATCCACGAATTTATCCTGCGCAACTGGCGTATTGTCAAAATTGCCACCACCAAGGCGCAGCGCAAATTATTCTTCAACCTGCGCGGTCAGAAGAAAAAACTCGCCTGGTTGACCAATGCAGAAGCTAAAGCCGTCGCCAAAGACCTGAATGTGGATGTTACCCAGGTCCATGAAATGGAAGGCCGCCTGGCTGCACACGATGCGGCTTTTGATGCGGGTGTCGATGACGATGACGATACCGCCTGGCAGGCACCGGCTCACTACCTGGAAGACCGCAGTTTTGATCCGGCCGCCCAGCTTGAGCGGGATAACTGGCAGGAAACCAACTTGACCAGCCTCGCCAGTGCCATGGCACAACTGGATGATCGCAGCCGCGATATTATTCAGGCCCGCTGGCTCAGTGAGGAGAAATCCACATTGCATGAGTTGGCTGATAAGTATGGTGTTTCCGCTGAGCGAATTCGCCAGCTGGAAAAAAATGCCATGAAGAAAGTGCGTGCTGCTATGGAAGCCTAAATCGGCATTCTGGTACACGGGTAGAAAACCGCGCAGTAGCGCGGTTTTTTTTGTCCCGCCTGTTACAGGCATACCTGTCACCACTGGGTAAAACAAAAAGGGAAGGTAATGGCCAAACTCTATCTGCTGCTGTGCGCATTCTTTGGCGCTAGTGGTGTGGCTCTGGGGGCGTTTGGGGCTCACGGCCTGCGCGGTAAAGTGGCAGAGAACCTGTTAGAGGCCTATAAAACCGGAGTCCAGTACCAGATGATCCATGCCCTGGCGCTGTTTGGTGTGGTACTGCTAATGCAAAACTGGGGAAACCGATTATCGCTGACCCTGAGCGGTGCTCTTTTTACTTTCGGTATTATCTTTTTCTCCGGCAGTCTCTATGCCCTGGCACTGGGAGGCCCCCGATGGTTAGGTCCAATCACTCCTCTCGGTGGGCTGATGATGATTGTCGGTTGGCTAGTCCTGTTTTTTGCCGCATTTAATTTCTCTAAGTAGCCACCTTTACTGGGCTTACACTCAGTTACCGAGCCCGAACAAAACATCAAGATATAAACCGTTTCGCATAAGAGGTCGCGAACAATGCAAGACGAATCTGCGGAAGATTTTCCCTACCGCACAGAATTTAAGAAGAAATCTATCCGCAGCTATGTGATTCGCGCGGGGCGAATGACAGAGGGGCAGCGCAATGCCTTTGACAATTATTGGGGGCAGTTTGGGCTCTCCCTATTTGATGGACCTCTGGATCGCCAACAGGTCTTTGGCCGCGAGGCGCCACTGGCGTTAGAGATCGGTTTCGGTATGGGGGATTCCCTGCTGGCCATGGCTGAAGCCGAGCCAGATAAGGATTTTATTGGTATTGAAGTACACCCGCCGGGGGTTGGCCGGTTGATCAATAATGCCGGCAAGGCAGGTATCAAGAACCTGCGTGTTTACATGGCCGATGCGGTCGATGTCCTAAACGATTGTATTGCCGATGGGAGCCTGGATCGTTTCCAGCTGTACTTCCCTGACCCCTGGCACAAGAAGAAACACCACAAGCGCCGGATAGTGCAGCCGGAATTTGTTCGCCTGATTTGCAGCAAGTTAAAAACTGGCGGTCTTATGCATATGGCGACAGACTGGGAGAATTATGCCGAGCATATGCTGGAAGTATTGCAGGGTGAAAACCTGCTAGAAAATACCGCCAGTGAGGGTGATTATGTTGCCCGGCCAGAATGGCGCCCAGAGACCAAGTTTGAGCGTCGAGGGCAGAGACTGGGGCACGGTGTTTGGGATCTGGTATACCGCAGGTTACCTGGTGAAGCGCTGCCGCTAACTACCACTGACGTAGATGCGTCAACTGTTGAAGAGTCCAAAGGCGAATAATTCGCACTGACGATCGATGTTTGCCACCGGTGCTAACATGGCACCAGTGGCATGCAACAGCCCACCTCTATTGTTAGAAAAACTCATTCCAGTTTTTCTTGGCGGCTTCCCATCGGCGCTTGTCTTCTACAACATTCAGGTTGCGGATGGTGTTACTGTCATAGGACATCCAGTCCGACAGTTCAATATTATTTTGGGTGCCCGCAAAATAACGCATGCGAAAGCGGCGAATAAATTGGTTGGGAATAGCCATAAAGGCAACTTCACGTCCCTGGGTGACAGTGGAAACCTCTACGCATTGGTGGTTTCTTTTATCGAGCTCATAGATAAAACCGGTAGTGGCTAAGTCACCCTCATTTGTTCCATGCACAAAATAATACCTTTTTGGGCAATAAGTTTTGTTGTGCCAGGCAAAGCGCGCAACAATATTTGCATTGGTAGTGGTTGAGATGACTTGGTTAGATGCTCCGGTACCCAGGTGCGGATCAAAGCGGCCATTTTGATTCATCCAGGGAAAGAATCCCCCGGCTTGCCACAGCTTCTGTGGTGGGCGGGTATCGCCACGGTATAACAGCGTTGTCACTGTGTGCAGATTAAAACCACTGCGGCTAAATCGGTAATTAAATAGTGAGAAAGGGACGTCCAAATGGGCTTCGATGTTGGATATTGCTCTCCTCTCAGAGCTGAAAGCTTCACTGGCCTGTCGATACCAGCAGTAAGCTCCACCGAGTAAAGCTAAAACGGCATCTTTACGGCGTGTTATTCCATCGCTATCGAGTAGCTTGGTGGGTGTGGAGGGATCAAATCCAGTAAGCCAGGTATATAGGGTTTCCACTAGTACTTTGGCGACACGGGTAATCCTTCCATAATCATTTGTTTGAATTTGTACTGCCTGGCTTACTAATTGGTCGATCCGGGTTAGTCCATCACTACTGCGCTTGTGATACCACTTACTATTGCTATTGGAATTATTTTGGAAGTCCTGTGCGTACTCACGGATACTTTTGGGGACATAGCAGGTGGTTTGTATGTTTTGTGGGTGAACCAAGTTCCTAACATAGTTATCGATATTGGGTGCCAGCAAGGGTTAACTCTCCTGTCTTTATTACTGTTTTTCGCCACTAGCCGTCTATGCTTCTAGTGGTGCTGTGATTATCGAATTTTATTTCCAATAAGAACCGGATTCAGGAAGCATCGCGAAAACAAAACCGAATTATTTTTATTAATGGATATTGATGTTAATAATAATTTGGGGGGTTGATCAAGGAAGGAATCTTGGTGTTTCTAATGAGAAGGCGTGACCCTCTGCTTTCATTTCTCTATAGCCTGCCGTTTATCTTACTCTTTACAGTTTCTGAAGTCCGCGCTGATTTTGTTGGAACTTTAAACCTCTATGTTAATGGGGGTAAGCATTGGTTTGATGGTGACCGCCTACAGGGCACGCCATTTCGCGGTTTTGAAATGCGAGATACCTCAGGTGTCGGTGCCGGTTTTGGCTTTAACATGACAAATCATTGGGCGATGGAAGGGGTTGTCGACTATTTCGTCGTGAGTGTTGCGGATACGCCCGAGAAAGTAGATGTGTATAACTACCGCATAGATCTCCTATATCAATTTGGAGGGCAGTTCTGCGGTAATTTTTGTTGGCAGCCTTATGTCGCGTTTGGCCTGGGTGAAATGCGTATTAATTACGACCGGCGCTACCGTAAAAAACACTGGCATCCAGATGACCCAAAGTATGTCTATGATCCGGATCATCCCTACGACCCATACTATCCCTATCCTTGGGATTGTCGTAAGAAATTCTATGTCCCAGAGGATCGGCCAGACGGCCATCATTATCCCTACCCGCCTTACCATTGTGACTGGCATGACCGGCAGAATATGGTGAATGTGGGAATGGGAATTAAATATCACCTGGGGCCCCGCTGGCAGGCCCGCGCAGATATACGGCTTTTCCAGGGGGTCGAAGAAGGTGGTGTCGATGGTTTTGCCAGCTTGGCGGTCGGCTATCAATGGCTTGAATATCCGGATTTTTGGTATGACGAAGATGCTGATGGTGTTATTGATGCCACTGATCAATGTCCGCAGACCCCAGTGGGAATCGATGTGCAATTAGATGGCTGCCCGCTGGATACAGATTTTGATGGTGTACCCAGCTATATCGATCAATGCCCAAATACACCGATTGGTATTGCAGTGGATGAATACGGTTGCATTCGTTAAGGACAACTAAAATAGACTTCTTCAGCGGACGGCAGAAAGGTTCTGAAGCCCGCTGAAGATATTGTTTAAAATGATCTTCTATAAAATTACTCGCCGCGAATTTCTTCGAGCTTCTCAGAAATTTCCAGCCATTCCATTTCCAGCTCTTCCATTAATTCCTGCTGCTCCGACTGCTCTTTATTAAGTCGAGCTATTTCCTCCTGCTGGCCGCCGCTATATAGCGTTTCATCGGCAAGTTTTTCCTGTACTGCGGCCAATGCTTTTTCTGCCGTAGCCATCTGTCGCTCAATATTCTTGAGTTTGTTGGTCAGGGGTTTCAGTTGTTCGCGTAGAGCGGCGGCGGCGCGCCTTTGGGCCTTCTTATCCTCAGGGGCTTTTTCCTCTGTGCTTGTAACAGTGGAGGCGCTCTCTTCTTTGCGTTTCTTTTCCCGATTAAAGCCGAGCTGCCACTGTTTGTAGTCATCAAGGTCACCGCTATAGGGTTCGGCGCGGCCATTGGCCACCAGAATAAATTCGTCGGCAGTATTGGCCAGTAGATGACGATCGTGGGAAACCAATATGACGGCACCGGGAAACTCCGCCAACGCCAGGGTCAGGGCGTGGCGCATTTCCAAATCAAGGTGGTTTGTCGGTTCATCGAGAAGCAACAGGTTAGGTTTTTGCCAGGCCAGTAGTGCCAGGGCTAAACGGGCTTTTTCACCGCCGGAAAAGCCCCCTACCGTTTCGAAAACCCGATCGCCGATAAAACCGTAGCCGCCGAGAAAATCCCGCAGCGATTGCTCCGAGGCATCGGGGCTCAGCCTTTGCAGGTGCAGCAATGGGGAACCGTTGCTATCCAGTGCTTCCAGCTGATGCTGGGCGAAGTAGCCGATGGCCAAGTGTTCGCCACATTGGCGCTCGCCTCTGAGGGGGGCGAGTGTGCCAGCCAGGGTTTTGATTAGAGAGGACTTGCCCGCACCATTGGGGCCGAGCAGGCCGATACGGCGTCCCGGTTGAATGCCCAGCTGAACGTTCTTCACCACTATTTTTTCGGCATAGCCAATATCCGCCTCGCGCAGGTCGATTAACGGATTAGAGGTTTTCTCTGAGGATGGCAAAGTAAAATGAAAAGGGGAATCCACATGGGCTGGGGCAATCAGAGCCATCCGGTCCAGGGCTTTCAGGCGGCTTTGTGCCTGCTTGGCCTTGCTCGCTTTGGCGCGAAAGCGCCGCACAAAGTCTTCCATATGTGCGCGTTCGGCCTGCTGTTTTTCAAACTGTATTTGCTGCTGGGCCAGGCGCTCAGCGCGAGCGCGCTCGAAGGCACTGTAATTGCCGCTGTACAAGACCAGTTTTTGCTGTTCAAAACTGACAATGCCGTCGACCACTGCATCGAGAAAGTCGCGGTCGTGGGAAATAATCAGCAGGGTACCGGGGAAGCGTTGCAGCCACTGTTCCAGCCAAAGGGTGGCATCCAGATCCAAGTGGTTGGTGGGCTCGTCCAATAGCATAAGATCTGCGGGGCACATCAGGGCGCGGCCCAAATTGAGGCGAATACGCCAGCCACCTGAGAAGCTGCGAACGGGGCGCTGTTGCTCTTCGTGGGAAAAGCCGAGCCCGTCGAGGAGTTGCGCGGCGCGCGCCGGGCCACTATAGCCATCAATACTGGCCATGCGCTCGTGCAGTTCTGCCAGTTTGTGACCGTCGGTATCGCCGCTCGCTTCGGCCTCTGCCAGTTGCTTTTGCAATAGCCGCAACTCGCTATCGCCGTCTAAAACGTAATCCAGTGCTGACTGCTCACTAGCTTCTACCTCTTGAGCCATATGGGAGATACGCCAGGTGCTGGGGAGGTCTACCCGCCCTGCATCGGTTTCCAGTTGTCCAAGCAGCAGTTTGAACAGAGTTGACTTGCCACAGCCGTTGGCACCGATAATTCCGACTTTGTGGCCGGGGAAGATTCTGCAATCTGCGCTGTCAAGCAAGTCGCGCTCACCTCGGTGCAGAGAAACCCCTTGTAAATTGATCACTGGAAAAACCTCATATGAATAGGCCGATGAATGCTAGGCTATTGAACAGACCCGGACTCCACAGAGACTGGGGCACTATGCCGATCAGCAAAGGGTCGGGATTTTAACGTGACAAATACTTCACCTCCATCTTCCCCCAAGGAAAACCCCCTCTGGCAGTTCAGCTTGGACTTTTATGCCTATCAGGATGTTGAGAAGTTCCTACTCGACTGCCAAGACAGAAATGGCGCTGACGTGTGTCTTCTGCTGTGGGCAAGCTATACAGCCGTTTGTGGCAAGGAAATCAGTGAAGAGGGATGGAGAGTCGCAGATCGAGGCGTTGCGCCGCGCAGGCGAATGATTCGCAGTGTGCGACACCTGCGTCGTTGGTTGGGGAGTTTGCGCCCCCATACCCAGCGGGCCTACGCACTGTGTAAACGCTATGAATTGAAGCTGGAGCAGTTACAGTTGGCTGCGCTGTGGAAAATTTATGCTGAGGACTGGCCGGGGGATCGTTCTGCACTGGAGCTAGCATCCCAGCAATATGGTTTGCAGCAAAAAGATCAGGCCCGCTGGGCGGGCCTGATCGAAAGCTACTTGGCTCACAGGGGGGCAGCGGGTTAAGCCACTGTTACACCCCTCTGGGCACTGTACTTTTCTGGGGTCGCCGGTAATACAGTCGTGAAAAGTACAGAGCTCAATTAAGCAGCACCGTATTTGGCTGCGAGGAGTCCCGAGACTACTCGCCGCTGGGTTGCTCCGAAGAAAACAGGCTGTTTGCCGGAGTGCTAGGAGTAATCGTTGCTGCTGGGCGCGGAGTATCCATAGGTTTCTGCTGCTCAGCTGGAGCCATGGTTTTTGAATCGTCTTTGGGCTTCTCTACGGTTTCTGGCTTGCTGGCAGCCTTCACCTTCGGAGTTTCCACGCTTGGCTTGACTGTTGCAGGCTTGGCTTCCGTAGAGGGTTTGCTCGCCGCTGGTTTTTTGGCAGCAGTAGTTTTAGCTGGAGCTTTCTTCGCTGAAGTTTTTTTCTCGGCAGTAGAAGCTTTCTTGGCTGGCGCTTTTTTCGCAGCAGTGGAGGCTTTCTTTGCGGGAGTTTTCTTTACTGCTTTAGTGGCAGCGGCGGTTTTTGCCGGCGCTTTCTTGGCACTAGTTTTCTTTTCTGTGGCTTTTTTTGCCACTGTCTTTTTCGCTGTTTTGGTGGTGTTGGTAGTGCTTGCTTTAGTGCGGCTCTTTGCTGCGGTTGCTTTAGGAGCGGCTACTTTTTTTGAGGTGGTAGCTTTACGGGCTTTTGGCTTGGATTTGTTCAGCAGTTTTTCTGCTTTTACACCGGCCTTACGTACAGCTTCGGCAGCTTTCAGCTCGGCTTTTGCCTGGGACTCAGTACCCTTTGCTTCGGCGTGTGATGCCTTTGCTTGCTGGAGTACTTCGTTATGCTTTTCTACATTGGCCTTGGCGGTTTCTACACGTTTTTGAGTGGCAGCTGTCTTTCGTGTCTTGGCTGCAGTTCTAGCGTCTACTAGTTTGGTTTTCGCTTTAGCTAATTTTTCTTTTGCGGAAGTCAGTGCTTTTCCGGCTTTTAAAACACTTTTGCCGGCATCGGTAACTTTCTTGTTGCGGGCTTTGTCCAGCTTGACGGTTAGCTTGGAAATTTGTGCTTCCAGTTCTGCGACTGAATTGACAGCTCTTTGTTTGGCAGCCATGAGTAAATGTCCTGACGTTTATTATCAATTGGAACATCCGGACAGTGTACGGATCAGATCTATATGTAATAGACATATTTAAATCGAGGATCTGAACACTGTAAATTGTTCTGAAACTGAAAAGCACCTCAAACAGTCCGGAACAATAACCGGCGACTGGTCGATAATAGCGCTGTTTTTAAAAAAAATGTATGCCGTAAGCAGCGAAAATAGTGCTGTAAATGTATTTTTTTCTCGCTGGTCCCTGGAACCTTAAGGTGGAATGTGGTGTCCTGCACAGTGTGCGCGTCATCGGTATGCACTTGCAGTCGCCTTAGGTTAGACTTGAGCGGACTGGCGGAAAAGGTGCGCCTGGAGGCTAAGGGCCGAATCAGGATTACTTGATAAGCCGCCGCAGGCATTGACCCAGGGTCAAGCGCGAATCATTCAACGCAATACGGACAAAGAGACAACACCCATGAATAAATACCCTTTGGCTGCAGCAATTGCCCTTGGCCTGGCGCTGACCGGCTGTAACGAACAGGGATCTAAGCAGGAAAAAGAAGTTGCCCTGGACACCCAGGAGAAGAAGGTCAGCTACATCATTGCCGAAGATATGGCGAAGCGCCTTGAAGCTCAGGATGTGAAATTAGATCCCCAAGTGGTGATGATGGCTCTTAAGGATGTCTCCAGCGGCCATGAATCCCGTTTGACTGAAGAAGAAAAGCAGCAAACTATCGCCGCCTTCCAAGAGCAAATGCAGAAGAAGCAGCAGGAAATGCTGGCTCAGCAAGAGAAAGAATTCAAAGAGACTGCTGATAAAAACCTGCAGGAAGGAAAAGCCTTCCTCGAAGAGAATGCCAAGAAAGATGGTGTTGTTACCACTGATTCCGGTCTGCAGTACAAAGTGATTACTGAGGGTTCCGGCGGCCAGCCCAGTGAGAACAGCACTGTTGAAGTGGACTACAAGGGTACCCTGATTAATGGTGAAGAGTTTGATAGCTCTTACGCCCGTGGTGAGCCGGTCCAGTTCCCGGTTAATGGTGTTATCAAGGGTTGGACCGAAGCGTTGCAACTGATGAAAGAGGGTTCCAAGTGGGAGCTTTACATCCCCTCCGAGCTGGCATATGGCCCGGGTGGTGCAGGCGGTAAGATCGGCCCTAACGCAACGCTGATTTTTGAAGTGGAGCTGCACAAAGCCAATGTTGGCAAGGAAGATGGCGCCGAGAAAAAAGAAGAGAAAAAAGAAGAGAAAAAAGAAGAGAAAAAAGAAGAGCCCAAAAGCGAGTAAATAAATTTACTACTTTGGATTCAATAAAGGCGCCCAATGGGCGCCTTTATTTTTTACCTTGAAAAATCAACAGCAAAAATATTCGATTAAAGGCGCCGGCTTCCCATCGCCTTTACAGTGATGAATTCAGTTTTTTAGACCAGCTGGTTTTTATGGGCTGTGTGCAAAAGTGCGATCATTCGATCTTCGGAACTAAAGCGGGTTTCCAGTGCTTCCCCCAGCTGTGACAAATCTGGGTTCAGGCTGGATAGATCGTCGGTTTCCTGGTACTTATCATTGAAATCGACAGCGACATCAGTGGTCACATCAATATCCCGATAGAGTTCCCGCGCTTGTTGCAGCCCCTGTTTATCATCAAAAGCCTGGCCTTCAAGTATGAGCTGTTCGTATACCTCAAAGTGTCCCGCAGAGACGTAGTCCACTAGCAACTGGCAAAGATGACGAACACCGTTCTCGGTCTCCGAATCCCCATCGTTAAATTCTTTTTTCTCAGATAGATGGTAGTAACTTACCAGCAGGATTTGTCGGGACTGTAGCCAGCGGTCAATGATTTCACTGACGCCACCCCAGCGCTCGCGCGCAGATTTACAATTTTCCAGCATCTCCAAGAATCCTTTGGTTACTGTTGCCGTGATAGCCAGCTTTATTGCTGATCCCGAAGGCCCTAAGAAGATAGGAGATTCCCCCGCCGACGGCAAGGTGCAGAGTGTGATCTACGCCAGAATACAACGATGCCTGCGGCGATCTTTGGTGGAGCAAATCTAGGGTGTTTTATCCTCTGATAATGAGCGGCAAAATCAGCGCGGTGAGCGTACCGCAGGTACCCATGGCCAATGCTGCACAGGCGCCGCACAGGGCGCTGATTTCTAATGCTCGTGCGGTCCCCACCGCGTGGGCATTGATGCCGAGTACGATACCGACAATGCGCTCATCGTGAATATTGAGCCTACTCATTAGAGCTGGGCCAGCGATAGCACCGACCACCCCGGTCAAGACCACAATAGCTGCAGTGAGGCTGAGAGAAGCGTGGATTGTTTCCGCCAGGGCCAATGCGATGGGTGTGGTAATAGATTTGCCGCTCAACGCCAGTAGTACTGACTTGCCCGCGCCAAATACCAAGGCGATTAATACCGCTATAACTGGGGCCAAAATCGCACCCACAAAAATAGTGACAAGTAGCGGCCAGCCGGCTTTGCGGATAATCACTAGATTTTGTTTGAGAGGGACAGCCAGGGCAACAACTGCTGGCCCTAGCAAGCTGTACAGTAATGCACTGGAGCCCTGGTAACTCTCATAGGGGATATGGAGAACACTCAATGTTATTGCGGTCAAAATGCTAGCGCTGATGATAGGGTGCAGCAGAACAGTCTTGTAGCGCCGGTAAAGGGTAACGCCGACAAGAAAAGCTATGACATTCAAGGGCAATACAAAGATTGGGCTCGCCAGAAATTCATTCACTCTCTATTACCCCCAGAGCGAATCAGCAATTTCTTTAGTAGCTGTGCGCAAATAGCGATACTGATCAGTGTGCCAATCACAATAGCGGCGATTAAGGCTAGCCAGTCGGATAGAGTCAGGCCCTGGAAAAAAAATACCCCGACAGCCGCCGGTAGCAATAACAGCGGCAATAGGTAAAGCAGTTGTGAGCTGACTTTGGCAAGGCCTGCGGGAGCCCCACCATTGAACACGAGAATCACCAGTAGCATCAGCATCCCTATGACAGATCCCGGAATGGGTAGTGACAGGCTTGAGCTGGTGAAATTGCCCAGCCAGGTACAGGCAACCAGAATGGCAGCTCCCCCCAGCCAGCGGAGTATGTTGTGCAGCGTGGATTTTGACATGTAGGAAATGGCGGCCGGTAAAGCCGCCGGAGATTGTTAAGCTCTGCGGAATGCTTGCCAGCCACCGAACAGGATCAGACCGGCAAAACCGATAGCGGCCCAACCGGGGATACTCAGGCCCATCATGGTCCACTGTACTTCAGCACAATTGCCATCGCCGCTCAGCAGCGCCTTGAGCACATCGGCCATCGGGAAAACTTCAATCATATAGCTGACGCTTGGACCACAGGCCGGCACTTGGTCTTCCGGCAGGCTTTGCAGCCAAAGCTGGCGACCGGCAAAGTAGAGACCACCCATTGCCCATAGGGATACCAGCAGGCCGTAGACACGACGGCCAATGGTGGCAGGGTTGTGCAGGAATGCGATCAACGAAACTACGCCAACACCCAATAGCATTACCCGCTGGGTAATACACAATTTGCAAGGCTCCAGCCCCTGCACGTACTCGAGATAAAAGGCGGAGCCGAGTAAAAAGGCCACCATTAGGAAGACCAGAAGAAAAGTGATGCGCGGGTTGGGTAAGGTCATGGTAATTCGGGTCCTGAATAGTGCTGTCGAAAGCGGTTCGCTTCGAGATTCAAGTCGGTTAATAGTTTATTGAAATTGCTTTCCAGTTTGTTCCGCCCGGCGATAAGTTCAGGCAGTAGCTCCTGCAGTGCTACCGGGCGGCGCAACCGCTGTCCAACCCGCTCCAGGGTCAGCTCGATTACCCGCTCCTCGCGGTAACTTTGCAGCAGCTTAATTTGCTCGGCGCGCTCAATAAATGCCATTGCGCGTGGCGGAATATACCGGCTGTCGAAATGAAAGTCTCTCCAACAGCGCCGGCAAAACTCATCCAGCGCCTCAGAGTGCCACTGCTGCCAGTTTTCTGCCAACAGGTGATCAAACCATATATCCAGTGCGATACCGGCATAGCGACGCCAGCGCGGGTCCAGTTGTGACAGGGCATCCCGGTAGGCCGGGTGAGCATCGGTGATGGCATCGATGCGACGGTGCAGGCGAATACCATGCTCAATATCCGTTGGCCAACTGTCATCCAGGGGGCCTTTAACAAAGTCCCCCAGGAGCCCGCCCAGTCGCCAGCGCGGATTGGGCCCGGACAGTAACAGGTGTGCCAGATAGTTCATAAGCCTCGCTCAGGCTGCGGCACTGTATCAGCCGCTAGTCCTGGCAGCAGTTGTATTGGGCATAGTAACGGCTCAGGAATGTTTCAAAAGTACCGCTATCCTGCGCTTCAATTTCTTTTTGCTTGAGCAGTGAGGTTTCTGCCTGCTGTAAGAAGTCTTGCAGATAGTCGCTGTCCAGAGGGCGTTCCAGGAAGTAGCGGCGGTGCTGTTCGGCTTTATCCATAGCCCACTGGGAAAAGGTAATGTTTTGTTCGCGCATCTCTGCCAGTATCTGCTGTGCCGGTGTGAGGATATCCCCTTTCACCTTGGCCTTCTGCACGCCCACTGAGCCGCGGTATTGCGAGCCGCCCCAGGCGTTATCCAGCAGTTCTGCCACTGAGTCGACCTCTTCCAATAATTGGGTGGCCCAGTCGCTCAGTTTACGCTCGCCACCGTTATCCAGCAGTGTTAGTTCCGGTTCGTGACCCCGGTAGACGATACGCTGTTGGTTCTCCTGGGTACTGCGGTAATCGGCATCACTGGTTTTGGGGCTGTCAGTGAGCAGGCAGTGCAGCAGGAAGCTATCGAGAAAGCGCATCTGCTGGGCGTCAATTCCCAGGGGGGCGAAGGGGTTCAGGTCGAGACAGCGCACTTCAACATATTCAACACCGCGATTATCCAGGGCAGACAGCGCTGTTTCGCCGCGTTTGGCGGGGTTTTTGGGACGGATCGGTGAGTAAAACTCATTCTCGATTTGCAGTATGCCTGTGGACAATTGCTGGTAGTCGCCGCCTTCATTTTTAACCCCCATTTCCTGGTAGGGGCCGTAGGAACTGCTGATCGCTGAACAGAGCGTCGATAAATAGCTGCGCAGGTCGTTGTAGCAAACCACCAGTGACTGCTGCACGTTGCTGTTGTAGCCCAGGTCGCCCATACGCAGGGACGTAGCGTGGGGCACGTGCAGAGTGTGGTCATCCCCATTGAAGGGCTCAAGACTGTGCTCGCGGCCATCGACAAAAGAAGCGCATACCGCAGGTGCGGCGCCAAACAGGTAAATCAGCAACCAGTAATTGCGGCGGAAATTGCGAATTAGATCGAAGTAGCGACGGGTTTTAAAACTCTTTAAATCCTCACTGCTGCCTTCGATTTCATGCAGCCACAGCCAGAACTCTTCAGGAAGCGAAAAGTTGTAGTGGATACCGGCGATAGTCTGCATGGCGCGGCCGTAGCGCAACCCCAGGCCCAGCCGGTAAATAGTTTTCATTGTGCCGCTGTGAGAGCTGCCGTAGCGGGCAACGGGAATATCTTTATCTTCGCCAATCGCACAGGGCATGCTGTTAACCCACAGGCGCTCGTCACCGATCTGGTTGTAGGTGTAGCGGTGGATACGGTCCAAGACCTGTAACGCTTCCTCTGGGGTCGCTACTGGCGGCGTAATAAATTCCAGTAGGGCCTCAGAGAAGTCGGTAGTAATACTTTCATGGGTAAGTGCGGAGCCCAGTGCTGTGGTATGCGGCGTTTGCGCAAGGGCGCCATCGGGAGCGACACGCAGGCTCTCTTTCTCGACACCGCGGAGGATGCCTTTGAGCAGTTGGGCTGGTTTGGCTTGCGATAGCGCGGCCAGGTGGGAAATGGGCACTCGAATCTCCTTGGTACTACCGGAACGCTTCTTTATCGCTGCCATCTCGGGCGACTCTCTGTGCCGGTGCTGAATGTTCTGGCGCTCAGGCGGCGGATTCAGATTTGTTTTCGTCAGGCTGTGCGGGCGTTTCAGCGGGCGCTGGTTCCGGGGCAACCTCAGGCGCTTCTTCCGGTGCGGCTTCAGGCGCAGGCTGGGGTTCTATCTCCGGGTTGGCCTGCTCTGGCAGTTCCTCAGGTGTTGAGGGGGTGATTTCAGGGTCACCCTGACTCACATCACTGGATACCGGTGCCAGAGCTTCCTCGGGGATCTGGGGCTGCCCCTTAATGCTGAGTTCGCACAGTAGCAATTCAATGCGTAGGCTCACATTGCGAGTATTAGCCTCGAACATCTGGTTGATAGCGACGTCTTTATGCTCGCTGCGAAACAGTTTGTTCGGCTCGCGGCCATCGGTCCATTCGCCGCTTTTACTCAGGAACTGCTGGTGCTGATTGGTCAGCACGTACACATGACTCATTATGTTGGGCAACTTTGATGCTGTGACAGAAAGGCAGTTTAGCGACGGGGGCTTTATGGCTCAAGAACTCCGTTAGAGCGAAAGCGGTAAATGCCTGCTCTAACGGGTTAAGTGAGGAAATCTGTGATCTTTACAGGGTTTCCAGGGGATAGTTGTCCGGGTAGGGCAGGCGCGCACAGCCACTGTCTACGGCTGCTCGAGCTACGGCCGAAGCCACCTCAGGCAGTAAACGCGGGTCGGTTGGCTTGGGCAGGATATAGTTGGGCCCGAAGCTGAGCTCGATACCGCCATAACCTTCGCGCACTGAATCCGGTACCGGCAGGTGGGCAATTTTGCGGATCGCCTCGATCGCTGCCAGCTTCATCTCTTCATTAATGCGCGCAGCGCGAACATCCAGGGCACCCCGGAAAATAAACGGGAAGCAGAGGACGTTGTTAACCTGGTTTGGGTAGTCGGAACGGCCTGTGGCCATAATCAGGTCGTCGCGCACACTGTGAGCCAGCTCGGGTTTAATCTCCGGGTTGGGGTTAGAGCAGGCGAAGACCACCGGTTTTGGGGCCATGCGCTGTAGCTGCTCGGCGGAGAGCAGGTCCGGGCCGGACACACCAAGGAATACATCCGCACCGGCGATGGCATCGTCGAGGGTGCGCATATCGGTATCCCGTGCCCACTCACCTTTGTAGGCGTTGATATCCGTTCGACCCGAGTGGATAACCCCACGGCTGTCGAGCATGGTGATCTGCTCTTTGCGCGCTCCGGCAGCCAGCAGCAGTTTGCAGCAGGCGGTCGCAGCGGCACCTGCGCCCAGGCAGACCATATGCACTTCACTAATTTTCTTACCCTGAATCTCCAGAGCATTGAGCATACCGGCAACGGTCACAATGGCGGTGCCGTGCTGATCGTCGTGGAAAACCGGTACCGGGCAGCGCTCGATTAGGGTCTCTTCAATATGGAAGCACTCTGGCGCCTTAATATCTTCGAGGTTGATACCGCCGAAGGTGTTGGCGATCGAGGCCACGGTCTGAATAAACTGCTCCGGGCTGCTGGCATCAACTTCGATATCTACTGAGTTGATATCGGCAAAGCGTTTAAACAGCAGTGACTTGCCTTCCATCACGGGTTTTGAGGCCAGCGGGCCCAGATTGCCGAGACCGAGAATGGCGCTGCCATTGGAAATGACTGCTACCAGATTACCTTTGCCGGTATATCGATAGGCTGCTTCTGGGTCCTTGGCGATTTCTCGCACCGGTTCGGCGACGCCGGGACTGTAAGCCAGGGACAGGTCTTCCTGGGTTTCGGCAGGGGTCGTCAGTTCTACTGAAAGTTTGCCGGGACTGGGGAGCGCGTGGTAATCGAGCGCTGCCTGGCGCAATGAATCCGTCATTTGGGGGCTTTTCTCTCGAATACTGTGGACAACACTTAAGTGTTATCCCGGTTACTGCGGGGGCCAGAGAATAACCGAGGGAAGCTTGGCGCTACAAGCGTGAAAATCTGCAATATATGGTACGGACTTCTATTTTTATCGTGCTTGTCGACGATTTTCGGGATAAATAGCCGCAATATTTTGATTTATAAGGATAAAATGGTCGCCAATAGCGGTAAGGTTAAGCGATTCAAGTCGATTTTGATTTTGTACACAGACGCTTACGGCTGCTGGGTATGATGGGGAATGAATAGATACAAAAAAGGCACCATCGCAGTGCGAGGTGCCTTTTTGGAATGGACCCTGCCGCAAGCGGCGGGCCCACTCGAGCGAAGAGCCCGGATTATTTGCCGATACGGCTGCCGAAACGCTTCTTGAAACGGTCAACACGACCACCAGTGGTAGCCTGCTTTTGCTTGCCAGTGTAGAAAGGGTGGCACTGGGAGCAAACGTCGATTTGCAGGTCTTTGCCCAGAGTGGAACGGGTTTTTACAACATTGCCGCAGGAACAGGTAGCGGAGATGTCGGTGTAGTTAGGATGGATATCTGCTTTCATGATTGCCTCTTTTCGAAACCGCCACTCGATCTTTTGCCGAGCACGGCATCGTCATTGGTGCAGGAACCAGTATGGTTCCAGGCTGTTTAAAAAGTCGGCGCATACTATCAGATTAATGTCGCGGTTCAAGCACAATTGGGTGGCGAAACAACTGAGGATGGCCACTTGTTAGCATTGCACAATAGCTTTGATAACAATTGACCTAACTAATTCCTCTGTGACGCCTAAGTCGCCAATTCGGCCTTACGGAGTTATTCAGAGGCTCCTTAACAGTCATTATCCCCGACGAAGCCCTGCAACTTGCCACATCTGCCATTACACTAGCGCCTTTTGCTTGAGTGAGTGGGGGCCAGGTGCAGGAGTCAGTCCAACAGAGAGTCATTTTAAGGCTGGCAGTGCCCGTGCCCCTGAGGCGCTTGTTTGACTATTTGCCGCCAGAGGGACTGTCGCCGGAGTCACTGCGGCCCGGCCAGCGCCTCTGGGTGCCCTTTGCCGGGCGCAAGTTAGTGGCAGTACTGTTGGATATAGTGCAGGAGTCGCCGCACAGCAGTTTGAAGCCAGCGCTGGAACTGGTGGATTCAGAGGTTTTGTTTGGCGATGGCAGCCGCAAGCTGCTGTCCTGGATTGCCGACTATTACCAGGCGCCCCTCGGCGAGGTCTACGCCGCTGCCCTGCCCGTGGCACTGCGCAAAGGTAAGCCGTCTGATCATTGGGCGGAGCAGTGGCTTCAGCTCACGACAGAGGGAAAGGGCTTACCGAAAACTGCACTGGCACGCGCGCCCAAGCAGCAGGCTCTGTTCCAGTTGCTGTTGAGTGATGGCAAGCAGAGCCGAACCCATCTTAAGACCCTCGGCCACAATACCCCCGTGATTCGAGCCCTGCAGGATCGCGGCCTGGTGGAGTGGATTCCAGGCCCTACCGTACCTGCGCCATTGCCCGCTGCAGAGAGCACACCGGCTCCGGAGCTGAACAGCGAACAGCAACAGGTGCTCGACAGTATCGATTGCAGCGGCTTCTCTGCCTCACTACTAGAGGGCACCACCGGCAGTGGCAAGACCGAAGTTTATCTACGCCTGATGCAGCGGGTTCTGGATGGCGGCCGCCAGGCATTGTTATTGGTGCCGGAGATTGGACTTACGCCGCAAACGCTGAGGCGTATTGCCGCACGATTTCCCAAGCACAGTATTGCAGCGCTGCACTCTGGCTTGGCCGACGGCGAGCGCGCTCAATCCTGGCTGGCGGCAGCGGGTGGGCAGGCAGATATTGTGATCGGCACCCGTTCAGCCATTATGACTCCCCTGCCCAGGCTCGGCGTTGTGATTGTCGATGAAGAACACGATGCTTCTTTTAAACAGCAGGACGGTGTGCGCTATTCGGCCCGGGACTTGGCCGTGGTTTTGGGGCGCAATAATAATGTGCCGGTGGTTTTGGGTTCGGCCACTCCCTCTCTGGAAACCTTGCACAACGCTCTGAATGGGCGCTATCAACACCTGCGTATGCGCTATCGCGCCGGCGATGCCAAACCGCCGCAAATTCACGTAGTACCGACACTGCGGGAGCCTTTGGAAGAGGGATTTTCTCCCCAGGTGCTTCGCCATATCGGTGATACCCTCGCGCGAGGTGAGCAGGCCCTGGTGTTTATCAACCGGCGCGGCTTTGCCCCCGCGTTGACTTGTGATGATTGCGGCTGGCTGGCGGATTGCCCGCACTGCTCGAGCAAGCTGACTATGCACCGGCGGCAACGCCAGTTGCGCTGCCATCACTGCGATTACCGCCGCCCGCTGGTTGATAGCTGTCCACAATGTCACAGCCGTTCGATCTCGGCCCTGGGTGCCGGCACGGAACGCAGCGAGGAACTGTTGGCCCGTCGCTTTGCCGACTACCCAGTGATACGTGTGGACCGGGATACCACGGCGAGCAAACAGGCCCTGGATAAATTGTTAGCACCGGCGCGAGAGGGCGAGCCCTGCCTGTTGCTGGGAACCCAGATGCTGGCCAAGGGGCACCATTTGCCCAAGGTCACTTTGGTAGTGATCCAGGATGCCGATGGCGGCCTGTTCAGCGCAGATTTCCGCGCGCCAGAGCGTACCGGCCAGTTATTGGAACAGGTGGCGGGTCGTGCGGGGCGCGGCAGTCTCAGTGGGCGGGTATTGGTTCAGAGCCGCTTCCCCGAGCACCCGCTTTTACAATTGCTGCTGGAAAAAGGCTATGGCGCTTTTGCGCGCCAGTTGCTGAGGGATCGCACGGTTGCACAGTTGCCTCCCGCGAGTGCTATGGCACTGGTGAGAGCGGAGTGTGAAGAGCCTGGTTGGGCTGAAGAGTTTCTACAAAATGCGCGACTCTTTATGCAGTCCCTGGCACCCCCATCGCCGCAGATCCAGTATCTGGGGCCGGTGCCGGCACTACTGGAGCGCAAATCCGGGCGCTTCCGGTTTTATATTCAGGTCACCGCACAAAACCGAGCCCACTTACAGCCGCTGCTGGCGCGAGTGTGTGCCTGGGCGGAGGGCAATAAAAATCGCCGCCTGCGCTGGGCTGTGGATATGGATGCGCAGGAATTATCGTGAATATGCGCTGGGTTACGCGCCTGGCACTAAATTGGCGGTACAATTCACAAACCGCTAAAACCTTGCAGGGAAGAAATTTTCGATGAGCCGTCGCACCAGTAATCGCCGCAGTAAAAAAGCCGCAGGCAAACCCGCATGGGTTTGGTTTGTCCTGGGGAATTTTGTCGGTGGCTTTGCGGTGGCCGTACTGTTTCTTCAGGGCATGGACAAGGACAGCCGGGGAATAAGCAGCATTAAGCCAAAGGCGGTGCAGCAGCGAGAGGAAACATCGCCTCAACCGCGTTTTGATTTTTATACAAAATTAAAAGAAAACGAAGTCACGGTACCCCCGCCCAAAGTGGCACAACCGGCGCGCCGCAGTGACTCCACCAACAGTTCCCAGAACAGTAGCTCATCGGAACCCGATCGCAGCACCCCGGCACAGGTATATATCCTGCAGGCGGCATCGTTTCGCGATGCCTCTGAAGCGGAGCGCTTGCGCGTTGAGCTGACCCTGGCCAACCTGGATGTCAAAGTGGAATCGGCCACCGATAGCCGGGGTACCTGGCACCGGGTATTGGTGGGCC
The DNA here is from genome assembly GCF_047324085.1 of Microbulbifer sp. CNSA002. Lineage (NCBI taxonomy): Bacteria > Pseudomonadati > Pseudomonadota > Gammaproteobacteria > Cellvibrionales > Microbulbiferaceae > Microbulbifer > Microbulbifer sp. CNSA002. Next base: position 5,136,086 of record NZ_CP172449.1, on the reverse strand, counting down.
CTTACAGCAACCGCTCCCGGATGGCCAAAGCGCGCCAAACATTGGCTGAGCATCGCCTGATGCCGCTGGTGCTAAAACGCCCGGCGACCCAGTGACCATCAATTCCGTTTATTAAGGTGTGTTGCCCCACTCAGTAATTGTGACCTCTCTTATTGAAATCGGCGCGTACCGTCCTCACTTACCTAGTCTGAAGACAATTCCCCGGCGCGGGCACTTCGATGCCCGCTGCCAGAGTACACGCGCAATCCGAGAGGTCTCCATTGGAACAGTATCGCGGAACTACTATTTTATCCTGTCGCCGCAACGGCAAAGTTGTGATTGGCGGCGACGGCCAGGTGTCCATGGGCAACACCGTTATGAAAGGCAATGCACGCAAGGTGCGTCGCCTGTACAAAGATAAGGTTATTGCCGGTTTTGCCGGTGGTACTGCAGACGCTTTCACCCTGTTCGAACGTTTTGAAGCCAAGCTTGAGGCCCACGGTGGCCAGCTGACCCGCGCCGCTGTGGAGTTGGCCAAAGATTGGCGTACCGACCGCGCCCTGCGCCGCTTGGAGGCCCTGCTGGCGGTTGCCGATTCCACTGCCAGTTTGATTGTGACCGGTAATGGCGACGTGATTCAGCCGGAAGACGACCTGATTGCTATCGGTTCCGGTGGCCCCTTCGCCCAGTCGGCAGCCCGCGCGCTGCTGGACAATACCGATATGGATGCCCGCTCTATTGTGGAGCAGGGACTGAAGATCGCCGGTGATATCTGTGTTTACACCAACCAGAACCACACCATCGAAGAACTGGCTTATTGATTACCGGGTACACCCTAGAGTGACCGGCTGGCGGGCTGTTTAAGCCCCCGCAAGAATTTTTGCAGGAATTTGTATGTCCCAGATGACACCCAGAGAAATTGTCCACGAACTCGACCGCCATATTGTCGGCCAGCAGGAGGCCAAGCGTGCGGTAGCCATTGCGCTGCGCAACCGCTGGCGCCGTATGCAGGTTAGTGAAGACCTGCGCGCCGAGATCACGCCGAAAAATATTTTGATGATTGGCCCTACCGGCGTGGGTAAGACGGAAATTGCCCGCCGCCTGGCTAAACTGGCGAACGCGCCCTTTATCAAGGTAGAGGCGACTAAATTTACCGAAGTGGGCTATGTCGGTCGGGATGTAGAGTCGATTGTCCGCGATCTTGTCGAGATGGCAGTGAAGCAGGAACGCGAGCAGGCCATGGCTGGTGTTGAGCAGCGCGCTATGGACGCAGCAGAAGAGCGCATCCTCGATGCCCTGCTGCCGCCGGCGCGCTCCACCGAGCCCACCGATAAGGATTCCAGCACTCGCCAGCTATTCCGCAAGAAGTTGCGCGAAGGTGATCTCGATGACAAAGAGGTTGAGGTGGATCTGGCCGCTGCGCCTATGGGCGTTGAGATTATGGCCCCTCCCGGTATGGAGGAAATGACTAACCAGCTTCAGGGCATGTTCTCCAATATGTCCCAGGGCAAGACCCGCAAGAGCAAGCTGCCGGTGAAACAGGCCCTCAAGCAGCTTACCGACGAGGAAGCGGCCAAGCTGGTCAATGACGAAGACGTTAAGACCCGTGCGATCCGCGCTGCTGAGCAGAATGGCATCGTATTTATCGATGAAATCGATAAAGTCGCCAAGCGCCAGGAGAGCGGCGGTGCCGATGTTTCCCGCGAAGGGGTACAGCGCGACCTGCTGCCACTGATTGAAGGCAGCACGGTTAACACCAAGTACGGCATGATTAAAACCGATCACATCCTGTTTATTGCCTCCGGCGCCTTCCACCTGTCCAAGCCCTCGGACCTGATTCCCGAGTTGCAGGGTCGCCTGCCCATTCGCGTGGAATTGAATTCGCTGAGCTCCGCAGATTTTGAGCGTATCCTCACCGAGCCGTCCGCTTCCCTTACCGAGCAGCAAAAAGCATTGCTGGCCACTGAGGGGCTGGAACTGCAATTTAGTGAAGACGGTATTCGCCGCATCGCGGAAGTGGCCTTCGAGGTGAATGAGCGCACCGAGAATATCGGTGCACGCCGTCTGCACACGGTATTGGAGCGCTTGCTGGAGGAAATTTCCTTTGATGCGGGCGATGGCAATACTTCGCTGAACATTGATGCCGCCTATGTGGACAGCCATCTGGGCGAGTTGAGCCAGAACGAAGACCTGTCGCGTTTTATTTTGTAAATATAATGAAACCGCAAAAAATCCGATTAAATCGCGCAGAGAAAAGCCTGCATCTGGTATTTGGCGATGCTGAATTTACCTTGCCGGCAGAGTACCTGCGCGTCTACTCCCCCAGCGCCGAAGTGCGTGGCCACGGTGCCAGCGAACCGGTGCTGGTCAGTGGCAAAATGCATGTGGGTATCGATACGGTGGAGGCGGCTGGCCGCTATGCGCTAAAAATCGATTTCGACGATGGCCACGACACCGGTATTTTTACCTGGGAGTATTTGCACGAACTAGCTGAAAACTATTCGTCCAACTGGGAGGCTTACCTACAGCGTCTGCGCGATGCTGGTCAGGGCCGCGACCCGGATGAGAGTGTGGTGAAGTTTATCGGCTAGTGGCAAATTGATCGGTAATGACAACCGCTCCCCAGGGGGCGGTTCCACCCTTCTCTCTCTCAATATCTCCCCACTCTTCTCAATAATTTATTACCGAAATAATTAATTTTTGGTACGTCTTTGCCAAATATTGTCAAGTTTACGTAATTCTTTGATATTCATTGATTTTCAGAGCAAAGATATTAACAACGTAACCGGCGCGTAATTCTTTTGTCACATTTTGGAACTCTAATGCTCGCCAAATTAACGAGTTTCGGAGGCCCCCATGGCAAAAACAATTGTCCGCGCACTGAGCGCCTTTTGTCTGATTCCTCTCGCTTCCGCTGTTTCAGCGGCAACCCTGCCCGACTACCAAACCAATAGTGCCTGGTACACGGAAAGTGCTGACCGATTGGAAGAGCGCGCTTCGCTTTCCCGAGAGGCAAAAACTGCGAAGAATGTAATTCTGTTCGTCGGCGATGGAATGGGCATTTCCACACTAACCGCCGCCCGTATTCTTGAAGGCCAGCTAGTCGGTGAGAGCGGCGAAGAAAATGCACTCTCTTTTGAAGAGTTTCCGCATACCGCACTGATCAAAACCTACAACACCAATCAGCAGACCCCGGATTCTGCCGGTACCATGACCGCTATGATGACCGGTGTAAAAACCCGCGCCGGTGTAATTAATATCGACGGCGATGCACTGCGAGCTGATTGCGCCAGCACTGAGGGTAAGGAGTTAAACACCTTCCTGGAAATGGTGGAGAGCCGTGGCAAGGCCACCGGCATTGTTTCCACTGCGCGCCTGACTCACGCCACGCCCGCAGCCACTTACTCGCGCAGCCCGGAGCGCAACTGGGAGTATTCCGCCGAGGGTGATTGTTCCGATATCGCCTCGCAGATGGTTGAGATGTCTGCCGGCGACGGTATCGATGTCATGCTCGGCGGTGGCCGCCGCAACTTTGTTACCACCGACAACGATGGCAAGCGAGAAGATGGCCGCGACCTGACCAGTGAATGGCTGGAGCGCTATGACGGCGAGCAGACTGCTGTGTACGTGGAGAGTGGGTCCGAGCTGGAAGGCGTCGACATTGCCTCCACCGATAAGTTATTGGGGCTCTTCACCAGCAGCCACATGAGTTACGATGCGGATCGCATCGCCAAGGACAGCGATGAGCCGAGCATTGCCGAGATGACTGATACCGCCATCGAGCTGTTGGAAAAAGACAGCGATGGCTACTTCCTGATGGTAGAGTCCGGGCGTATCGACCACGGCCACCATGCCGGTAATGCCTATAACGCCTTGCACGATGCCATCGCCTTTGCGGATGCGGTACAGGTTGCTTTGGATAAAGTGGATCTTGAGGACACCTTGATCCTCGTGACCGCCGACCACAGCCATGTGATGACTATCGCCGGCTATCCGACTCGCGGTAACCCGATACTCGGTAAAGTGGTTGAGAATGACAGCAGCGGTGCCGCAGAAGCGGAAGAAGGTCTCGCTGCGGACGGTAAACCTTACACCACCCTGAGCTATGCCAATGGCCTGGGTTATGCCGATTTAGGTGAAAATACCGACGCGGATGAGCGCTACGATATCGCCGCCGATACCGGACGCAAAGATCTCTCCGGCGTGGATACCGAGGCGCCGGGCTTCCACCAGGAAGCAATGGTGCACCTGGAGTCTGAGAGCCATGCGGGCGAGGATATCAGCTTGCACGCTATCGGCGCCGGCGCCGAGCGGGTACAAGGTAGCCTGGAGCAGAGTGCAGTCTTCCACGTGATGACTGCTGCGACCGACCTGTCGCTGACAGAAGAATAACTGGGGGTAATTCACCATGAGACATTTTAAGAAAACAGTACTGGCTTTCTCTGTCGCCCTACTGGCCACCGCCTGTAGCGACGACAACTCAAACTCTGACGGCGTAGTGGAATTACCCGAAGAGGAGCATGTCGGTGTTTCCTCTGCGCAGAGCAACAGCAGCTGGTTCCAGGAAGCCCAGCAGGCGATCGAAGAAGCGAGCGCTGTAGAAATCAACAACACCCCCGGTGCCGCCAAGAACATTATCCTGTTCGTTGGCGATGGTATGGGTATCTCCACAGTGACCGCCGCCCGTATCCTGGCGGGTCAGCAGCAGGGCCTCGATGGTGAGGAATACCAGCTGAGCTTTGAGAAGATGCCATTTGCCGGTCTGGTTAAAACCTACAACACCAACCAGCAAACCCCGGACTCTGCCGGCACCATGACCGCGCTGGTAACCGGTGTTAAAACCAAGGCCGGTGTATTGAGTGTTGCCGAAAATGTTGCGCGCGGCGATTGTGCTGCCAGCCTCGAGTACCCGCTGACGACGGCAATTGAGCTGGCTGAAGACCTGGGCAAGAGCACCGGTATTATCAGCACCGCGCGTATCACCCACGCCACTCCGGCGGCTACTTATGCCAAGGTGCCTGAGCGCGGCTGGGAAGAAGCAGCCCCGGATGGCTGCACCGATATCGCCGCTCAACTGATTGAGCTTGAAGCCGGTGATGGTATCGATGTGGTGATGGGCGGTGGCCGTCGCAACTTCCTGCCCAGCGATATTACCGATATCGAAGGTGAAGCGGGGCGCCGTGAAGATGGGCGCAACCTGGTGGATGAATGGAAGGCCCGTTACGACGACGGTGTAAATAATATTGCTTACGTTGAAGACACCACTGCTTTTGAAGCCGTAGACGCTTCTGCAACTGACAAGTTGTTCGGCCTGTTTAATTCCTCACATATGGAATTCGAGGCTGTTCGCGAGGACGACAAAGCCGGTGAGCCCTCCCTGTCAGAGATGACCGCCAAAGGTCTCGAGATGCTGCAGAAAAATGAGGGCGGCTACTTCCTGATGGTGGAATCCGGTCGTATCGACCACGGTCACCACGCCGGCAACGCCTATCGCGCCCTGACCGATGCGGTGGAATTTGCAGAAGCGATTCAGTACGCCATGGATAATACCAGTGCAGAAGACACCCTGATTGTTGTTACTGCGGACCACAGCCACGTGATGACTATCGCCGGCTACCCCACTCGCGGTAACCCCATTCTCGGAAAAGTGATTGGCAATGACGGCCATGGCGAAGCGGAAACCTCTCATGCCCTGGCGGAAGATGGCCTGCCCTACACGACTCTGAGCTATGCCAATGGCCCGGGCTACAGTGCCGGTGATAGCGGAGCGCGTCCGAGCCTGGTGAGCACAGACACTGCCGCCCTGGATTACCAGCAGGATGCCCTGATTCCCATGAGCAGTGAATCCCACGCCGGTGAGGATGTGGGTGTTTGGGCGCGCGGACCGGGTGCGCACCTGGTGAGCGGCACCAACGAACAAAACTTCCTGTTTCACGTAATGGCACGCGCTGGCGGATTATTGGAACAGTAATTCCATCAGCTGTCGGTGTGGATGGCATGTTCATCCACACCGACACTTTCCCCGGTTAGATCTTGAATTGAGGCTTGGAGAAAAGCGCCCCACAGAGTGCTTCGGTCTTTTTCATTAGTAGGCTTTGTCGGTGCCGGATAATTTTTAGCACCGTGCCAAACTCACTTTGCAGCTTGTCTCCCTGAGTGATTACCAGCCGTGCCAGCAAATGGAGATCACGCCAGTTACCCAGAACTTCTCCCAACTCCTTTAGTGACTTACAGCGCTCGCCCACAGTGAGCGGATAACGCTTCCTCAATAAGCGGCTCTGGTACCAGTGATCCTTGGCTCTTTTACGCAATAGATGCAGGCGGTTTGCATTTTTGTGCCTGCGCACTTTACGCCATGCGCTTGCGGCTTTTCGGTAGCCGCGCAGGTAACCGGCTTCCGCATCATGCCAGCCGAGCTGTTCAAGCGGCCACGATGGAATTCTTATTTGACCTTTATCGAGGAGTTTCAATGCCGCTTGAACCGCTGAGTGGTTTTGCTCTGCCTGGATCAGTTCGTCGAGGAGATGGTGTAACCGGTGAAAGTGATGTGGCGGTGCCAATCCCAGTAAAGCGATGCGCAGTGCTGTGAGGTCGCGGGTGTGGGCGAGAGTGTTTGCCAATTTTCTGTAGTGGGTATTTTCACGCTGAAAAGTGCTACTGATTTGTGGGCGGACCAGGCGCAGTAGCGCGCGAATTTTCTTGCAGCGTTTGCGCAGTTCGTGGACGGCAGTTTCCCCTCCGTTGCGGAGCAAGTATCCGTTTGCCGCCGTTACTTCTGCCTGGGCGATAGATTTGATTTGCTCGGGAAAAGGAGAGTCACATTGGAATTGATAGCTCATAGAACAGTCCCGGGTGATCCCACTAAATTTTAGTGGTTTCCGCTCTGCTTGATTTCAAGCGGTGCCCCACTGGCTCCGGCAATGTACAATGGCCTTTTAAAGTTTTCGCTCAGCAGGCATAGCATGAAGGATCGCAAGACCACCCACTTCGGCTACCAGGAAGTGCCGGTGGAAGAAAAGGCCGGTCGTGTGGCAGAAGTGTTCCACTCTGTAGCAGCCCGTTACGATGTAATGAACGACTTGATGTCTGGAGGTGTTCACCGCCTCTGGAAGCGCTTCACCATCGAATTGTCCGGGGCCCGACGGGGCCAAAGTATTCTCGATATCGCCGGGGGTACCGGTGACCTCACCGCGCGCTTCTCCCGTATTGTGGGTGCCAGCGGCCAGGTAATATTGGCGGACATCAATGAATCGATGCTGCGAGTGGGTCGCGATCGCCTGCTCGACCGGGGAATCGCCGGCAACGTGGTACCGGTGCAGGCGGATGCCCAGTACCTGCCCTTCCCGGACAATACCTTTGATTGCATCACGATCGCTTTCGGCCTGCGCAATGTCACCGATAAGGACCTGGCACTGCGCTCCATGTTGCGCGTGTTGAAACCCGGTGGCCGATTGTTAGTGCTGGAGTTTTCCAAGCCCCAGTCGAAGCTGTTGGAGAAAGTCTACGATCAGTACTCTTTCCGCCTGTTGCCATTTATGGGCAAACTGGTTGCCAATGATGCGGACAGCTATCGCTACCTGGCGGAGAGTATCCGCATGCATCCAGATCAGGAAACCCTCAAGGGGATGATGGCGGATGCCGGTTTTGTCGATTGTGAATTCCACAACATGACCGGCGGAATTGTCGCTTTGCACCGGGGCATCAAGCCCTAAGAAACTGCATAAGCCTATTTTTTCTCTGAGCGCAGGCACGAGGCCGTAAACCGCCATGAGCGACCCCACTTTTCGCGCGGGCTTTGATGCCGCGCTGGAAACCACAATTAATGCTGCCCTCCAGTATGACCCGGCGACACGCGAGCGCCTTTCCGCACTGGATGGGAAAACCATGGCGCTGGATTTAACCGCCCCGCAACTACAGTTTTGCCTGTGTATCGAGGGTGACCAGGTGCGGGTGCGCCAGCACTGGGAGGGGGAAGTTACCACCCAGTTAAGCGGTTCAGCGCTGTCTTTTGTACGCCTGATCAAAGACCCGGATGCAACTCCTGCCGGATTGGGGGTGTCAGTGAGCGGCTCCAGTGCCCTGCTGGCAGAACTGCAATGGATCTTGAGTGACTTGGATATCGATTGGGAAGCGCCGCTGGCACAAGTGGTTGGCGATATTCCCGCCCACTCAATTGGCAATGTCCTGCGCGATGCTGCCCGCTGGTTGGGAGGCAACCTGAATCGGGCGCCTGAAGTGGCGGCGGAGGCTATCAGTGAGGAGTGGCAGCTGACCCCGCCCCAGGCCCAGTTCGAAGCATTTGTCGAAGACCTGGCCGAGGCCTCTCTAGCTGCTGAACGGCTCGAGGCGCGCGTACGCTTGCTGGAAGAAAAGTTTTCCCGCAGGGAGGCTGAGTAGTTTTGCCTGTTCGTCGAAGTCTCACAATCGCGCGGGTTTTTCTGCGCTATCGTCTCGATCAATTATTGCCAGCCGAGGAGCGCCCACTGTGGTTGCGGGGATTGCTACTTCCGGTGAAGTTGCTGCCGCAGTCCAAGATGCCACGGGGCGAAAGGCTGCGCCGAGCCTTGGAAGAGCTGGGCCCCATTTTCGTTAAATTCGGCCAACTTCTCTCCACTCGTCCCGACCTGCTGCCGCCAGATATTGTCGAGCAATTAGATTATTTACAGGACAAGGTGCCGCCCTTCCCCAGTGACCAGTGCACGGCTCTGATCGAAGAGGCCCTTGGTGCCAAGGTGGATGAGGTCTTCGCCAAATTTGATCAGCAGCCACTGGCAGCGGCTTCAGTTGCACAGGTGCATGCGGCTGAATTAAAGAGCGGCGAATCAGTGGTTGTCAAAGTACTGCGCCCGGGCATTGATGAGGTAATCCAGGAAGACTTGAAACTTCTGGGGGTGATCGCCCGTGGAATTGAACGCTTTGTGCCCGAAGGGCGCCGCATGCGCCCGGTGGAGGTGGTTGAGGACTATCGGCACACGATTGAAGGTGAACTGGACCTAACTCGTGAAGCGGCCAACGGCACCCAGCTCCGCCGCAACTTTACCAACTCCCCGCTGTTGTATATCCCCGAAGTGCACTGGGATTACACTCGCGAAAATGTCCTGGTGTTGGAGCGTATCGACGGTATCCCCGTCACCGACCTGGCCCAGCTTCGCGCCCAGGACACCAATATGCAGCTGCTGGCTGAGCGCGGTGTTGAGATCTTCTTTAAGCAGGTCTTCGAGTACAACTTCTTCCATGCGGATATGCACCCGGGCAACATTTTCGTTTCCAGGGAGCACCCACAGCGCCCGCAATATATTGCGATTGATACCGCAATCGTCGGCAGCCTGACACGGGAAGACCAGTACTATTTGGCGCGCAATCTCCTGGCGATGTTCCGCCGCGATTACCGTATGGTGGCGGAGCTGCACGTGCAAAGTGGTTGGGTTCGCTCCGATACGCCGATCAATGCCTTTGAGTCTGCTATTCGCTCGGTCTGTGAGCCCATTTTTGAAAAACCCCTGGGAGAGATTTCCTTCGCTCGGGTGTTGATCAGTCTGTTCCAGACTGCGCGTCGATTCGATATGGCGGTACAGCCACAGCTGGTACTGTTACAAAAGACCCTGTTGAATATCGAAGGTTTGGGTCGACAGCTTTATCCGCAGCTGGATCTGTGGAAGACTGCTCATCCATTTTTAGAGCGCTGGATGCGCGATCGAATCCACCCCAAAACAATTGTGGGTGAGATAAAGCGCTATGGTCCAGAGTGGCTTGAGAAATTCCCGCAGATGCCACAGCTGGTGTACTCAGCTCTGGAGCAGTCGCGGGAACTGGCGCCCAAGTTAGAGGTAATTGGCGAGCAGTTGGCGGGCTCGCAACGCCGAGGCTTGCGCCAATATATTCGGCGGGTCGCCGGAGTTGTGTTGGGCGTTGGCGCCGTCGCTGTCAGTAAGCCGGAATGGCTGGCTCAGTTGCCGCCGACCGGTTGGGTACTGGGCGTTGCTGCACTAGTGCTGCTGCTGTGGCCCTAGGGCGCTTCGGCCTACACTGGAACTTCTAAGGATTGTTAGACATTGACTCAAATTCAAGCAAAGGCCGGTTTTCTCGATAAAGTCAGCTGGAACAGTGATGGCCTGGTTCCTGCGATTGCGCAGGATTTCAAAACCGGGCGGGTGTTGATGATGGCCTGGATGAACCGCGAATCGCTGGCGCTCACTGCCAGTGAGGGTTACGCGGTCTACTGGTCCCGATCCCGCAAGGGCCTGTGGCGCAAGGGAGAAACCTCTGGTTTCCTGCAGAAGGTGCGTGAATTGCGCCTGGATTGTGACGGGGACACCGTATTAATGTTGGTCGAGCAGGAAGGTGGAATCGCCTGTCATACCGGACGCAGTAGTTGTTTCTATCACCTCCTTCAAGATGAAGAGTGGCAGGTGAATCAGCCGGTGATTCAGGACCCGAAGTCCATTTATAAGTGAAACAATTATGAAAGATGTGCTGCAACAGCTCGATGCGGTGTTGGAAAGCCGTAAAAATAGCAGTGATGCTTCTGAATCCTATGTGGCCAGTCTACATAGCAAAGGCCTGAACAAGATTTTGGAAAAAGTCGGTGAAGAAGCCACTGAAGCTATTCTTGCAGCAAAAGACGCACAGAGTAGTGGCGATAATCGAGACCTGGTTGCCGAGACAGCGGACCTATGGTTTCACTCGCTGGTCATGCTATCTCACTTGGGCGCTGATTCTCAGGACGTGGTTCGAGAGCTTGGGCGCCGATTTGGTCTTTCTGGCCTGGAAGAGAAAGCTGCGCGAACTAAGTAAAATTTGAATCACTTGTGGCACCACCCCTGATGGCGGGAGTGCCCGGTAAGAAACTCAAGCCATCCTATTGAATGTAATGGAGACAATTATGGGATTCGGTGGAATTAGTATCTGGCAGTTGTTGATTGTCCTGGTCATAGTCTTGCTACTGTTCGGAACCAAGCGTTTGAAAAACCTCGGAGGCGATCTGGGTGGCGCAATTAAGGGTTTCCGCAAAGCGGTTAAGGATGAAGACAAATCCAAGGATGCTGATGAAGACAAAGATGTCGAGCGTCTCAAGCACGATGAGGAAGAGAAGCCAGGCCAAGACACTACTGTCAAAAATAAAGATAAACAGTCTCAGGACAAATAATCGGCAACGACTAAGGCGAGCGTCACTCTGTGTTTGATATCGGCTTTTTAGAACTATTGGTAGTTGCTGCCGTGGCCCTGTTGGTGGTTGGCCCTGAGCGACTGCCCGATGCGGTGCGTACCACTTCCCGCTGGTGGTCCGGTTTGAAGCGGACCTTACATAGTGCTCGCGAAGAATTGGAGCGAGAGGTTGGAGCCGATGATATACGGCGTGAACTTCACAACGAGCGCATTATGCGTGAGATTGAGGAGAGTCGTCGTGAGATGGAGCAAACCTTTAGCGAAGCCAATAAGGAAGTTCACGACGCGCTTAATCAGCCTGAAAAACCACAAGTTGCAGGGACACCAGTAGAAAAACAGGCAGCTGGAGTAAATCATCCTGAGGCACCAAAGCCTGAAAAGGCGATAGAAGAACCTGCTCATCCTCGTGCAGAGCAGGAGGATTATTTGCCAGAACAGGATGAAACTGCCGAGGAGTTACAGGACCCCGAATACCCGGAGCATTGGCATGATTTTGGGGACCCGGATTTAAACCCGGACCATCCTGAAAACATCGATGAAGATGAAGAAGAAAAACAAGGCGAGAAGAAAACATCGCAACAGGAAAAAGATAGCCAGTCATGAGCGATCAGTCCCAAGATAAACATCAGCCTTTTATCGACCACCTGATCGAACTGCGTGATCGCCTATTGCGAATCCTTTTGGTCGTATTGGTCTTATTTGTCTGCTTGATGCCGTTTGCGTCTGAAATTTATAATTTTATTGCCCACCCACTACAGGAGCGTTTGGCGGGTGATGTTGGAATGATCGCTACAGAGGTGACTTCCACGTTCCTTACTCCGTTCAAAACGACCTTTATAGTTTCTTTTTTTATTGCAATCCCTTTTGTGCTTTACCAGGTTTGGTCATTTATTGCCCCGGGACTGTATAAAAATGAAAAACGTATTGCTATTCCATTATTAATTAGTAGCGTCGCACTTTTTTATATCGGCATTGCATTTGCGTATTTTGTGGTCTTTCCCCTTCTTTTTGATTTCTTTGTTGGAACTGCTCCAGAAGATATTAAGGTAATGCCAGATATGCGCAGTTATCTGGATCTGGTGCTGAAGCTTTTCTTTGCTTTTGGTTTTGCTTTTGAAATTCCTATCGCGACAGTCCTACTGATCTGGAGTGGCGTAGTGGATGCCAAGACCCTGGCAAGTAAGCGCCCTTATGTGATTGTGGGATGCTTTTTAATTGGGATGCTACTGACACCGCCGGATATAATTTCCCAATCCTTATTGGCCTTCCCCATGTGGCTATTGTTTGAGATTGGCATTTTATTTGGGCGTTGGATGAAGTCTTCACCCAAAGATAAGCCTGCTACCTGAGATATAAAAAAGTCACCACTGGGTTTTCAGCGGTTAGCTTCACAGGCAGCGCTTGAGGTATTGCAGTTGCGCTCTCGATAGGGTTACTCACCTGAGAGCGCTAGCTATACGGGTACAACGCCGCACTCTCTTCTCAGTAGCATCAACTCCATCTCTTCCATGACAAGAAGCTTGATGACACGGTTATTTCCCAGCTGCAGGGAGGTTGACCACCCTACCGGCTGTAGAAAGCCCGCTATTAGATACCAGGTCGAGAGATAAACGCTAAACTAGCTTGTGCTTGGTTGCTTACAACAACGATGGAAGCCTAGTTATTTATTGGAACCGGTTGCTTGTGCTGCGATGCGTTCCTGCTCGGCAACAGCTTTTTCAACATTGTTGCGAACCAAGCGAACGAAAAACGCTGCCATCAGGAATATAAAGGCAATAACGGCCAAGCTGAGAAGGCCAGAAAAGCTGGTAAACAGGTCAATTAAAGCATCCATTTTTCTCTCCAAATAGGCTAATGCTTCACCTATGCAGTCTAGGGAGCTGTAATGGAAATCTCTTGACCTAAATCAAGCTGGATCGACTTATTGTAAGAACGACGGGTTGGTCAACGCAGGGTCAGGGCTGCTAGCAGGCAGAGTAAGGACGCGCCACATAAAGAATAAAGATCACTATTTTCTCGCCTGTCAGGCAGAAGCAGCAAAAGCGCCAAAGGTGGCATAAATAGTGCTATCAGCCCCGACAAGGGGTCGCGACTAAAACCAATAAATAGCAGTCGCAACCAGGCAACAGCACCTAAAACCAGGGCAAATACTGTTAAGACGGCTGCCACTGGTGACATGGAATAACCTTTTGCACATGGAATCGTTTGACTGGTGGGTTTCTCTAAGAAAAATACTAATAGGAAAAAGAGTGTATATCAGTATTTCTGATCTTAGGTTTTTAGCGCGCCCCAGAGTTTGGCTGCTCGTATTAGTATTGTTAGGGCTCTACGGGTGCGAGACTGCGGGCTATTACTTCCAGGCTGCAAGCGGTCAATTGCGGATACTCTCTGCCCGGCAGCCGATTGAAGAGCTGGTTCAAGACGGCAATGCCAGTGATCAACTCCAGAAGCAATTACAGCTCGTTCAGGAAATCCGTGCCTATGCAGCACAGGAGTTAAAACTACCAGTGGGGCAAGCCTATAGCTCCTATGTGCAGCTCGATGATGAGTACCCGATATGGAATGTCTTGGCCGCACCAGAGTTTTCCCTGAGCCCCAAACGATGGTGTTACCCCATAGCCGGTTGCGCTAGCTATAGGGGCTACTTCCGCAAATCAGCGGCTATTGCCAAAGCAAACAGCCTGCGGAACCAGGGTTACGATGTCTACCTGGGAGCCGTTCCGGCCTACAGCACCCTGGGTTGGTTTAATGACCCTGTGTTATCAAGCTTTGTGAATTGGACACCGGAGAGACTAGCCGGACTCTTATTTCATGAGTTGGCCCACAGAAGAGTTTATGTGCCGGGTGATACCCGCTTTAATGAGAGCTTTGCTACAGCAGTGTCCGAAATTGCCCTACCTGATTGGCTTCGTAGCCAAGGTCTCTCGAGTTCTGCTGAGGAGACTAAGGCTCAGGCACTGGCGGTACGACAGTTAATGACAGCGACGCGTAAAGAGCTTCAACCAGTTTACCAATCCAACTTGCCCGACGAGGAAAAGCGCCAAGAAAAGGAGGAAATTCTGAGTCGATTGAGGCGTTGCTATTGGCGTATGGCAGCAGAGTGGTCTTACCCCGCGCGCTACCAGGCCTATATAGAGAAAACCAATAATGCTACTTTGGCTTTGGCTGCAGAATATGAATCTTTGGTTCCAGCTTTTCGTCAGCTTTATATTGATAGTAATGGTTGGGAGGACTTTTATAATGCAGCTGAAAGATTGGGTGAGCTCGATAAGGAAGATAGAGAGCAGGAGCTGTTAAGGCTGGCTACTGAATTTAGGCAGAAAAATAACAAACCTAAGAAAGCAATTGTTTTTGATGTCGAAGCTTGTATAAACAACAACGATTTTTATAGAAATTGATTTTCTATACTTTATAAAAATTTATAAATTCAGGTCGTTTTTAATAAATTTTTCGCTGCTTGAAAATTAGTTGTCCTTGGGGTTGCTTACCAAGTGGGGCTTTATAGGTGTGGCGAATCTAAAATTTTTTAATTTATTAAGATATTTGCCTTTTGAGGTCTGGCTCTTCTATTTTGGTTAGGCTGGTTGGTTTTTCTATGGGTTTTTAATATGCTAGCGCATCTGTGTAAATCTGATTTACATTTTTCTTTTAGACTCCCCCTTAATTAATCTTCCTCAGTCAATAAATTAGTATGATTTACCCTAAGTTATTCCATAAATTGTTTCCTTTGGTTGTTTTCCTATGCATCTCTGCTTGTAGTGGCGGGTCATCTAGTAATAAAAAAGACACTATAGATGATGATCCTGAAATTACTATGAACTTAACTATTCAAGGTTATGTTGAGGTTGGTGACTATACCGGGGTGGAAGTGGTATTCCAAATTGAAGATGAAGTTTTTAATGCTGACTTGGATATGTATGGGAATTACACAGTAGAATTGGAGGTCTCTGAGTTAGAGACTGATTCCTTTGTTCAGGCTGAGGCTATTTTCCCTGCTGGTAGCGGCATGAAGCTCGTCAGTGCGCTGGGCTCATTTGAAAGCTTGCTAGAAAAATCTGGGGATGACGCTATTTTAGTTCGTTCTGAATTATTAAGTGTAAATATTACCAGTGTTACTACGGCACTCTCTGCTCTGTTGGAGGTTGAGAATAATGGTACGTTAATATCTGAATCTCAGTATGAGACAGCATATCAACAGCTAAATCCCTATACAGTATTTGATGTAGCTGCATATATTAATTTATTGATCAATAATCCACAGGAAGATAGATTTGCCGTACCTGATGAGTTTGATGACGTATATGAGTTCGCCACAAACTTTAGTCTGATGGCTTTATATATTTCGCAAATTAAAGAAAACTTTTTGGAAGAATTTGAATCGACGAAAATTTCTATTTCCAAGAATCAAAATCTTGTTAGCGCTTCACCATCAATTCTATCCAGTATTGAAGATACTTATTATCTTTTGGGGGATAATTTAAAATTAACACTTCGAGCTGATGGAACAGGAGAAATGATTGGTGCCATGGATAGTGCCATGATTACTTGGGCACAATCCGATGATGGACTTGTTCTTGAAGGGGCAGATCTAGTTACAAGTTATTATTATCATGAGTATGATTTAGCCTTTGTAGAAACTCATATCAGAGTTACCAAATTAAATTGGGTTTCAAATGCGGCTTCTGTCGATTCAGTTATTCTTAATTCTGTTCAATATGAGCACTACCCTGGTGGAGAATATCAAGGTAGTTACTTCATAGAGAAAACTTTAATGAGTTTAGCATTGAGGTCTTCCGCAGAATTAGCTGTATCCAATGTTATTGAGTTGGGGAAAACATATAGTTTGCCTATTGCATCAACAGTTAGTGATATTGTCGACTCCGATAAAGAATTATCGCCAGTTAATGCGGTAATGGTATTGGATATGTCTTTTCATGGTGACTACGAGAATGGCGGAAGGGTTGACATTATTGTTCCTGAACTCTACATCGATGGAACTTCATTTGAAACTGAATTGTCAGGAGTTTGGTTTGTAAATGATCATAATCAACTTACGGTTGAAGTTACAAATAAGAAAACCCTTACCTATACTTTTTTCGATTATAACTCCGATGATTATAATCGAGTCTTTGTTGTGGATGAGTCCTATGAAATAAAACTAACAAAGTTCAGCTCTCTATTTGGCCAGGAGCTAGAGGGTTGGGAAGGACAAGAGGTGCCCGGAATGTATTATATTCCTAATCTTAGCAGGCCTTTCTTCACCGTATTAGAGCACTACTGGGTTGAATTAAATGCCGATGGATCAGTGAGTACAGTACGAGGACTGGATTTAAATCTTGATGGGCAATTTGACGAAAGCGAGATTAATCTAACACCAGGCCTCTGGAGGCTAGAGGAAAATGGTGAGCTAACCATTAGGCATTACTCTCAAGGATCAGAGAGCTGTATCCCAGGCTTATGGGACCCTGATACTATTTCAGAGTGCCAACTCGCTAGAGAGTATAAGTGGGATCTCTATCGAGTTGATGGTGAAAATAGGTTTTATATGAAAAAAACGTTAAAGCACTTTTCTGATATATCAAGTATAAATGGGCAGTTGTCAGTAGAAAACGCTTATATTTATAATTCAAAGATGGAAAAAATATCCGAAAGACCATTCGAGGTTCCGGGAATATAAAGCCCTTTAAATAAAAGTGTATGTAAAAAATCAGGCGGTAGCTGTTAGCGTTACCGCCTCTGGGGCTGGTTTAATTGCATTTAAGTTTGGAGGAATTAGATCTCCCCAGATACTATACAATTAGTTTAGTGAGAAAGCAGTTTCGCCACATCCAGCATCCGATTGGCAAATCCCCATTCATTATCAAACCAAATCAAAATCTTGGCTAAGCGATTCCCCGCTACACGAGTTTGGCTTGCATCAATGATGCCGGAGCGGGGATCGTGATTAAAATCACAGGAAGCGAGAGGTTCTTGGGTAAAACCTAACACACCATTAAATTCAGATTTAGAAACTGATTTTAATAGGGCATTAACATCTTCCCGGCTAACTTCTTTTTGTAGTGAGACTGATAAATCAATCGCGGAAACGTTGACTGTGGGCACTCGCAGGGCTTGTGCCTCAAACTTGTCTGCTAAATTAGGTAATATTCTCTCAATACCCCGGGCCAAGGCCGTATCAACAGGAATAACTGAGCTTACTGCTGAACGCGTCTTTCTCAGATCAGTATGATGATAGGCATCACTTACTGGCTGGTCGTTCATCGCTGAATGGATAGTAGTAATAACTCCAGCTTCTATTCCGAAGGCCTTATCCAGAGCGGCGATAACTGGCACGCTGCAATTAGTTGTACAGGAGGCTGCAGAAATTATTTGCTCTTTGCCGGTTAAAATATGGTCGTTAACCCCGTAAACAATGGTGGCATCGACATCCCGGCTGGCAGGTTGTGAAAACAATACTTTTTTGGCTCCGGCGGCAAGGTGCAACTCTGCGTTACGTCGCTGTTTAAAGCTGCCGGTGCATTCCAGAACGATATCTACTTGATCCCGTCGCCAATCCAGGTCTTCTAACTGCTCGCAATGAGTTACGGCAATAGAATCTCCGTTAACCACAAGGACATCTTTATGCACGGAAACTTCGCCTGAGAAGCGGCCGTGGACAGAATCGTATTTTGTCAGGTGTGCAATGGTGTCGCAGTCAGCCAGTTCATTGATGGCGACTATTTGTAAGTTATCGCGGGCGCCAGACTCATAGAGTGCGCGTAAAACGGAGCGGCCGATACGGCCGTAGCCATTGATGGCAATTCTAGTGGTCATAGCACAACTTTAGGCAGGAGAAAAAATGTCAGCTAAGCGTCTCCGCGCGGCGCTGAGTCAGTGCCGCGCGGGGTTGATACCTAAACGATATTCAGTGGAGAGAACAGTATTACTTCAGCAGTTTTTCTACCGCTTCAGCCACATTGTCCACAGTGAAACCAAAGTAGCGCATCAAGTCGCCGGCAGGGGCAGATTCGCCAAAGGTTTCCATACCGATAATAGCGCCATCGAAACCGACAAACTTATACCAGTAGTCTTTGTGGCTCGCTTCTACCGCTACTCGTGCACGTACCGAAGAAGGCAGTACTGACTCACGATAAGCCTCTTCCTGCTCCATAAACAACTCGGCACAGGGCATGGAAACAACGCGAACTTTCTTGCCAACCAGTTTCTCCTGGGCCGCCATCGCCAGCTCTACCTCGGAGCCAGTGGCAATAATAATGGCTTCAGGAGCACCTTCGCAGTCGGACAGTACGTATCCACCGCGCTCAATCTGAGCCAGCTGTGCGCTGTCGCGATCTTGAGGAGCCAGGCCCTGGCGGCTAAAGACCATGGTGCTGGGGCCCTCTTTGCGCGCGATAGCCATCTTCCAGCTCACTGCGGATTCAGTGGCGTCACAGGGGCGCCAGGTGTGCAGGTTTGGAGTGGCGCGCAAGGCGCTGAGCTGTTCTACCGGCTGGTGAGTCGGGCCGTCTTCTCCCAGGCCAATAGAGTCGTGGGTGTAGACAAAGACCACACGCTGCTTCATCAGTGCGGCCATGCGCACAGCGTTGCGGGCGTATTCCATAAACATCAGGAAGGTAGCGCCGTAGGGCACGAAACCACCGTGCAGAGCGATACCATTCATAATGGCGCTCATACCGAATTCGCGCACACCGTAATAGATGTAGTTGCCGGAGGCATCCTCGGCGCTGACACCTTTGGAGCCTGACCAGATAGTGAGGTTGGAGCCAGCCAGGTCGGCGGAGCCGCCGAGGAATTCGGGCAGCAGCGGGCCGTAGGCGTTGAGAGCGTTTTGGCTGGCTTTGCGAGAGGCGATCTTCTCTGCACTTTCCTGGCAAGCTTTGATGTACTCATCTGCTTTGCTGAGGAAGTCCGCAGGCAGTTCACCGCTCATACGGCGCTCAAATTCGGCTGCCAGCTCCGGGAACTCTTCGCGGTAATCGGCGAGGATATCTTTCCACTCGTCTTCCTGGGCTTCACCTTTGGCTTTGGCATCCCAGCCAGCGTAGATATCTTCGGGGATTTCAAATGGGCCGTGGGCCCAACCGAGGGTTTCGCGAACCAGGGCGATCTCTTCGTCACCCAGCGGTGCACCGTGACACTCTTCGCGCCCCTGTTTGTTCGGGGAGCCGAAGCCGATCACGGTTTTGCAGCAAATAATGGTGGGCTTATCGGTAACAGAGCGCGCTTCTTCAATAGCGGCTTTGATAGCGGCAGAATCGTGGCCATCCACATTGGGGATTACGTGCCAGCCGTAGGATTCAAAGCGCTTGGGCGTGTCGTCGGTGAACCAGCCTTCCACTTCACCATCGATGGAGATGCCGTTGTCGTCATAGAAGGCGACCAGCTTGCCAAGGCCCAGAGTGCCGGCCAGGGAGCAGGCTTCGTGGGAGATACCTTCCATCAGGCAGCCATCGCCCAGGAATACATAGGTGTGATGGTCTACCAGCTCGTAGCCGGGACGATTGAACTGGGCACCCATTATCTTTTCTGCCATTGCCATACCAACAGCGTTGGTGATGCCCTGGCCCAGTGGGCCGGTGGTGGTTTCTACACCAGGGGCATAACCGTATTCGGGATGGCCCGGAGTTTTGGAATGCAGTTGGCGGAAGTTCTGCAGCTCTTCAATCGGCAGATCATAGCCGGACAGGTGCAGCAGGGAATAAAGCAGCATGGAGCCGTGACCATTGGACAGTACAAAGCGGTCGCGATCGGCCCAGCTGGGGTTGACCGGGTTGTGCTTTAAGTAGTCATTCCACAGCACCTCGGCGATATCCGCCATACCCATGGGCGCACCGGGGTGGCCGCTTTTGGCTTTTTGGACCGCGTCCATGGATAGGGCGCGAATGGCGTTGGCCTTTTCAGTGCGAGAGGGAGTAGAAGACATAAGAAGAGCTCTCTGGTTTCTTGGCTAGGGTGCGGCGCTGCTCTGCCGGCAGATTCCCGCAACAACGAAAATGGTGGCGTATTTTCCCGTAAAGGGCGGCCCTGCGCAAAGCTTTGGTGGGGGAATTGTTGTTGAGTGCAGCAACAAACTTCCAATTCCATGCATCAGGCGGCGCCATTAACATCTATATCAAAAATATTTAATAAAGCTATATCAAAACATTTTGATATAGGTGTGCTCCCCTGCTAGACTTCGCCCCATGTCTGAAAATGAGCCAGCTCCCGAACTGAGCCCAGCCGAGGCAATTCCTCAGCTGGCCTTGACCCTGAAAGCCGCCGGAGATCCCCTGCGGCTCGAAATATTGCGCCTGCTCAGCCAGGATTCTTACAGTGTTTTAGAGCTGTGCCGAATCTTCGATTTGCGCCAACCTGCTTTGAGCCATCACTTGAAAGTGCTCGCCCAGGCAGGTCTGGTGAACAAGCACCGCGAAGGTAATAACCTTTTCTACCGGCGCACTGCAGCTACTCCATTGCTGGCACAGCTATTTACAAACCTGGATCATTTGCCTCTGGCCGATGTGCGGGTGCAGGCGGTATCCCGGATTTCTGAGGAGAGAGCGGAAGCATCGCGACGTTTCTTTGCCGATTACGGCAACCGCTTTCGCGAGCAGCAGGAATTGATTGCCAGCTATGACGTATACGGACCACAGGTGGCTCAGCTGCTCAAACCTGGTCGCCATGCCTTGGAAGTTGGGCCTGGAGAAGGTGAATTTCTACAGGAGTTGGCTCAGCGTTTCGCGACAGTGACAGCACTGGATCTGTCTTCTGCAATGTTGGAGCGGGCTCAATCTTTTGCCGATGAACAGGGTATTAAAAATATCGAGTTTGTCTGTAGCGATACTCGCGCTGCTGCGGCACGGCCGGCCAGTGCCGACACCATCGTGGTGAACATGGTGCTGCACCACACTCCTGACCCGGCACAAATTTTTCACGATTTGCACGGCGCCCTAAAAAAGGGCGGGCAGCTTTTAATTGCAGAATTGCAAGAACACAGCCAGGACTGGGCCAGAGAGGCCTGCGGAGATTTATGGTTGGGTTTTGCTCCAGAGCAGTTGAGTGACTGGGCCGCGACTGCCGGCTTACAAGATGGGCGCAGTATTTACAGTGCCCTGCGCAACGGCTTTCAGATCCAGATAAGAGAGTTTATTAAGCCCTGACGGGGGTTTGTCAGGCACAGCCTGAAGTTAAAAGATATTCAACCGCTGCGGCGGGACAATGGAGACCTCAAAATGAGTGAATACAGACTGTTTACCTCAGAATCCGTATCTGAGGGGCACCCGGATAAAATTGCCGACCAGATTTCCGATGCTGTATTGGATGCTCTACTGGCCCGTGACAAGCAGGCGCGGGTTGCCTGTGAAACCCTGGTGAAAACCGGTATTGCTGTTATTGCCGGCGAGATTTCCACCTCTGCCTGGGTGGACTTGGAAGAGCTGGTGCGTAAAGTGATTACCGATATTGGCTACACCTCTTCTGACGTGGGTTATGACGGCGAGACCTGTGGTGTTATCAATGTAATCGGTAAACAATCTGTGGATATCGCACAGGGTGTAGACCGCGCTAAGCCGGAAGACCAGGGTGCTGGGGACCAGGGGTTAATGTTTGGTTATGCGACCAATGAAACTCCCACCTTTATGCCTGCGCCGATCTACTATTCCCACCGTCTGGTTGAGCGCCAGGCTGAAGTGCGTAAATCCGGTCTGCTCCCTTGGTTGCGTCCTGATGCAAAAAGCCAGCTGACCTTCCGTTACGACGAACAGGGCCGCCCCTGCGCGATCGATGCGGTTGTTCTTTCAACCCAGCACAACCCGGATGTCAGCCAAAAAGATCTGCGCGATGCAGTGATGGAGCTGATTGTTCACAACACCTTGCCGCTGGAATGGCTGCATAAAGACACCAAGTTCCATATCAACCCGACGGGCAACTTTGTTATTGGCGGGCCAGTTGGGGACTGCGGTCTCACCGGGCGCAAGATTATCGTCGATACTTACGGTGGCTCCGCTCGCCATGGCGGCGGTGCGTTTTCCGGTAAGGACCCCTCTAAGGTTGACCGCTCTGCCGCTTACGCAGGTCGCTATGTGGCTAAGAACATTGTCGCTGCAGGCTTGGCCAAGCGCTGTGAGATTCAGGTTTCCTACGCCATCGGTGTCGCCGAGCCGACTTCCGTAGCAATTAATACTTTTGGAACCGGTTTGGTACCAGAGGATAAGCTGGTAGAGCTGGTGCGTGAAAACTTTGACCTGCGTCCTTACGCCATCTCCAAATCCCTCGACCTGTTGCACCCGATGTATCAGTTGACCGCAGCTTATGGTCACTTTGGTCGCGATCCGTTTACCCACACTTACAACTGGATCGACAGCAATGGCCAGGAACGCAGTGAGAGCTTTACTGCTTTCCCATGGGAAAAAACCGACAAGGCGGATGCGCTTCGCTCCCAAGCCGGCCTCTAAGTTTCAGAAATAAATATTCATGCCTGCGCCAAAAGCGCGGGCACACAAAATATGCTGGGTACCACTCGGCAAGCAGATAATTTTTGGACTCAAAAACGATGAATCAAATGAGCACTGAATTTAAAGATTACAAAATCGCAGACATTTCCCTGGCCGAGTGGGGGCGCCGTGAAATTGAAATTGCAGAAGGTGAAATGCCGGCACTGATGACCCTGCGTGAGAAATACCGCGCAGAGCAGCCGCTGGCGGGTGCCCGTATCATGGGCTGTATCCACATGACAATCCAGACTGCAGTGCTGATTGAAACTCTGGTCGCACTGGGGGCTGAAGTTCGCTGGTCCTCCTGTAATATTTTCTCCACCCAGGACCACGCCGCTGCTGCCATTGCTGCGCGCGGAATCCCCGTATTTGCCTGGAAAGGTGAAACTGAAGAAGAATACGAGTGGTGCCTTGAGCGCACTATTGGTGCCGATGTTGCCGGCTGGCAACCCAATATTATTTTGGATGACGGTGGCGACCTCACCGAATTGCTGCACCGCGAATACCCGCAACTTCTCGATGCTTGCCACGGTGTGAGTGAAGAGACCACCACTGGCGTACACCGCCTGCAGGATATGCTGCGCGAAGGCACCCTGAAGATTCCTGCGATCAACGTCAATGACGCTGTGACCAAGAGCAAGAACGACAACAAATATGGCTGTCGCCACAGTCTCAACGACGCCATCAAGCGCGCCACTGACCACTTGCTCTCTGGTAAGCGAGCGCTGGTTATTGGTTACGGCGACGTAGGTAAAGGTTCCGCAGCATCCCTGCGCCAGGAAGGCATGATCGTACGAGTTTCTGAAGTGGACCCGATCTGTGCGATGCAGGCTTGTATGGACGGCTTCGAGCTGGTTTCCCCCTACATCGACGGCGTTAATACTGGTACCGCTGAGGGTATTAACAAACAGCTGCTGGCCAATACAGACCTGATCGTTACTACAACTGGCAACGTAAACGTTTGCGATGCCCACATGCTTTCCGCCCTGAAGAGTGGCGCGGTGGTTTGTAATATTGGTCACTTCGATAATGAAATCGACACCGCCTTTATGCGTGAAAACTGGGAGTGGCAGGAAGTTAAGCCGCAGGTACATAAGGTGGTTCGCAATAGCGAAACCAATGATCACTTGCTGCTGCTGTCTGAAGGCCGCCTGGTAAACCTCGGCAACGCTACTGGCCATCCGAGTCGCATCATGGATGGCTCTTTTGCCAACCAGGTTCTCGCCCAGATCCATTTGTTCAAAGAAAAGTTTGCTGACTTACCGGCAGATCAAAAAACTTCAGCGCTGTATGTAAAAGTGCTGCCTAAGCACCTGGATGAAGAAGTTGCACGCTATATGGTTGAGGGTTTTAGTGGTGTTATTACCCGTATGACCGAGCAACAAGCTAACTATATCGGTGTTTCAGTTGAAGGTCCGTTCAAACCTGAAAGTTATAAGTACTAATCACCCCTAACTAAAAGGTGCCGGTATCGCCGGCACCTGAATTGTGCGGGGTTGGAGAAATATAATGAAAGACTCCATTCGCATAAGTTTCGAATTTTTCCCTCCAAAAACGCCAGAGGGTCGCGAGAAGCTATACAAAACTCGCGAAGCGCTCCAGGCATTTAATCCTGAATTTTTTTCTGTTACCTATGGTGCTGGTGGCACCACGAGAGATACAACGTCGAGTATTGTGACCAATATGCGACGTGATGGTATTTCCATTGCCCCTCATTTATCGTTTGGTGGTGACAATGAAGAGACCATACTGGGTTTGTTAAATGAATATGAAGAGGCGGGAATTAATCGAATAGTTGCACTGCGTGGTGATATGCCATCGGGCATGGGGGCGGTGGCGCAACTGGTTTATGCGAATGAATTAGTCGCTTTTATTCGCCGACATACTGGTGATCAATTTCATCTTGAAGTAGCTGCATACCCTGAGATACACCCTGAGTCGAACAGCTATGATGATGATATACGTTATCTTAAAGGCAAGTTCGAGGCGGGGGCCAATAGTGCTCTTACCCAGTATTTCTATAATCCAGATTCTTATTTTTATTTCATTGATCAGTGTGAGAAGGCTGGCATAGACGCGCCTATTTACCCCGGTATTATGCCTATAGCTAATTTTGCTAACCTTGTGCGTTTCTCTCGCAATTGTGGTGCAGAAATCCCAAGATGGTTGGTTAAACGTATGGAAAGCTATCGTAATTCTGATGATATTCGAAAGCTTGGATTGGAAGTAGTGACTGATCTCTGCGAAACTTTGTTAGAGGGAGGAGCGCCAGGCCTGCACTTCTATACCATGAATCAGGCTGGTATGAGCGCTGAAATTTTAAGGGCGTTGAGCATTTCTTTAGAATAAAATATAGATTTAGGCCCGATAAAATTCGGGCAAAAATCTAAAAAACTATCAAAATACTAGAGGTCTTGAGGGCCTTATTTATCCTTAAAGTAAGAGATCATTGACTCAAACAGTTTATTTTGATGCTCGAAGAAAAAAGTATCTGAAAGCGATCTGCACCATCTTGTTCAATATATTTTGAGTCTTTACTATATATTTTTCTAGCGCCTTGCGGTATTTTTCGCGTGAATTGGTGGCGCGTACTGGTCTACACAGAAATGGATTAGTAGAAGTGGGATGTTTACATATTTTGCATGTTCCAGTAGCGAAATGCAGTCTACCCACATTTCGTACGTATACGATAGCGATATTAGTTCATTTGCATTAAGGTGGCTGGAACAGCTGCTCCAGCTATTGTGCAATGATGGATTTTATCTTTTCGACTTAAAAGAATTTAATTATTTGAGACTAGGCTTTATCATCAATTGTAATGAGATCGGTTTCGTATATCTAAAAAAGAGGAGGCCACTAGATAATGAGTGGCCTCGTATCTACGAATTTATTTTTTTGCTAAATTACAATCCTCATTTAAGTAGCTAATCATTGACTCAAAAAGATCTTTTTGATGGTTAAAGAAAAGTGTATTTGAGAAATGATCGGCACCTTCTAGTACAAGGTACTTATAATCTTTTTCGTGCTTATCTAGGGCCTTTCTATACTTCTCTGCATGAATCAATGGTACGCGCTGATCTACACTTCCATGAATAATTAGCAAGGGAATATTTACATCGGCAGCGTGTTCTATCGGGGATATACTATCTCCCCACATGGTGAGCTGTTCCTCTTTCTGAGCTCCTCGCATACGATAGCGATAGTAATTCACTTGCATTTGAGGGTCTGAAACTGCTGCTCCAGCAATGGCACACTGGTATATTTGATCCTCTCTACTCGCAGCAATAAGAGCTGCATAACCACCATATGACCAACCAAAAATTGCCATTCGTTTAGGGTCTGCAAGTCCTTCATCGACTAAATAGAGCATCCCATCATCTTTGTCATCCTGCATTTTGTGGCCACCCTGACCGCCATCCTTAAATGCAGATTTGTAGTGCTCCATTCCATACCCCATTGAGCCTCGGTATTGTGGTTGGAGCACTAAGTAGCCGTTGTTAGCCAACATTTGCGCCCACTCGTCATAAATTACCACTTCGGATACAAAAGGTCCTCCATGTGGCATTACGACAGCAGGGAAAGGAGGTTCTCCATTTGGTATGGTCAGGTATGCAGGTATATTTTTACCATCACGGGATTTATACTCAATATAACGTACTTCTGAAAGCTGGTCTGCTTCGAGTAGAGGTTGGCGGCTACCAATTTTTCTCAGTTTTCCTTTATGTAATAAATAGAATGAACCGGGATCATGAGAACCAGTGTTTGTAATAATCAGAGAGTTTCCGGATCGATCTCTGCTAGTTATTCTTGTGAATTCTGAATTAGGTATAACTCCTTGTATTTGGTTGGCCATTGCAGAACTGATGGGGTCTAAATATTCAGTTTTCACCCCATCTTTATAGTAATATACACCCGCTATAGTATCTGGATTTGTCCATTTATTACTATGGTAAGTAACTCCAGCAATATCTACATCGTTTCTTAAGTATATTGCTTCAGAAAATTTCTTTTTGGCAATATTGAATTCCCAAAGGCCTACTTTATCTTTTCCGTTATTTGCTCTTACGAAAAAAATTTCTGGATTTTTTTCGTCGAAGCCATTTACTTCAAATGTCTCAAAACTGTCTTCACTAAGCCTATAAATTTCTTGCCATTCTTTTTTATTTGTTACTCTTTCATACCAAACATATTCACCCTCAGAAATATCAAAACCCCTAGCTAGCCAGGGATTTCCCTTCCCATCAAATTCTACCGCCCCTAGAGCAAGCTTTCCGCGCAAAATTAGTTTTTTACTTCCAGTTTTCAGGTCTAATTCATAATATGTTTGTGGTCTAAATGCCTCTTTTATCTTATTGTTATCCCCGCCCGGAAAAAATGAATATATAATTTTATTTTTCTTTTCTGGTAGTAGATGCTCTACTCTTGCCCCCATGTGATCATATTTTTTTAATTTTTTCTTTTTAATATCCAGAGATGCAATAATTCCTTCATAGACCCCCTGGTTAAATCCATCGATTTTTTTTCTGACTTGTTGTCGGAGGTTCATGATTATTACGTCATTTGAGGCCCAATAGAATCGTGTGATTTCCATTGGATCAGAATTGACTCTATAGGGCGTTTTCTCCATTGAATTTGTATCATAGATTTCAATTATTGGAGATCCGTCCTTAGTTGGTATTTTAATTAATGCCAGGTGCTTTCCGTCAGGAGATATTTCTACATTTCTTATTACATCTCGAAGTGCCCAATACTCTAGAGGGTAGGGGGAGTTGGCCTGAGAGACCGATGAAAATAAGAGTGTTGTTAGTAGTGAGAAATATATACAAATATTGTAATTAAGTTTATTCATCTGGTGTTTACTCGAAATACAAATAAAAAAGGCCCGCATAGCGGGCCTAAAAAACTAAAGCAAATTAGAAATTCATTTGCATATTCATAAATATGGTGCGGCCCTGTAAATCATAGCCATAACCAATTGGTGAATTATTGATGGATAGAATTTCGTCGCCATCTACTTCAGGAGGTGCTTCATTAAATATGTTGTTAACACCAATGCCTGCTGTCCAGGTGTCTGCGTAATAATATAGTGATGCATTATGAACTATGTAATCATCAGCATAACCAACATCACGACAGTCAGTACCACCATTCGCTTCACCAATACAGGTATCAGAGCTATAACCTGTTTCATTGGTATCATAGATATCACTAAACTCATCCAAATATAATGCGTTTTGCTCTACAGAGCTGATATAGCGTGAGCTCCAGGTGAAGCGGAAATCATCATATTCTGCTTGTAGCTGACTGCTGCCAGTCCACTTAGCATAACCAAATCCACCGGAGTAGTCTTCAAAGTCCTCAATGCCTTGATCATTGATGTAGGTAAATGATCTTTCCAGCATGCGGTTAACATTAATGCTGGCAGATAGCTCGATAGGAGCGCCAAAGATTGTTACTGGTTGCTCATAGCGGATGTTATAGTCGATGCCTCTGGACACCTCTATATCGCGATTAATAAAGCCCGCATCAATAGAAGTTATAAAGCCTTCGTCATTGCGC
Organism: Microbulbifer sp. CNSA002; assembly: GCF_047324085.1. Classification (NCBI taxonomy): domain Bacteria; kingdom Pseudomonadati; phylum Pseudomonadota; class Gammaproteobacteria; order Cellvibrionales; family Microbulbiferaceae; genus Microbulbifer; species Microbulbifer sp. CNSA002. The sequence continues at coordinate 5,107,911 of NZ_CP172449.1, read as the reverse complement.
TCTATCAGACCACAGAATGAGCTTTGAACTGCACTTGTATAACAGTCGTTTACAAGATATTGATGAGATGGCTCAACAATTGCGTTCTCAATTTCAATATCATAATAAGTCATGCCAATAGTTAGACCAAAGGCATCAAAGAAAGGCTGCTCCCAAGAGAATCCAAGCGTATAAGACTCAGAAGTTTCGGCTTCTAGCTCCAGTGAGCCACCTGAAATAATTTCAGATGAATAGGTGGCAAGGCCGTTATTGTCTAGTGCCGTGGGGTCCACACCATTAGCAATACAATTTGCCAGAACTTCTGGTGCGCGTGTATCCAAGTCAGCGTTATAGCCGTTACCAGTTACGTTATCAATTGCTGCCTCTGGAATAACACAGGGGTCTGTAACGTCATTAAACCCTGTTTGTCCTTTGAGGAAGTTCTCGCGTAAGTTTGGAGCGCGGTATGAAGTACCAAAAGTACCCCGTAAGAGCAAGGAGTTAACAGGGCGATACCCTAACTTAACAGATTCTGTCCAGTCGCCGCCATAGTACTCATCATCGGTGAAACGAGCAGACAAATTAGCTGTAAGCTCTTCAGCCATGAATTTACCCGCTAGCAAAGGAATTTCTAACTCTGCGTAAGCTTCACGAGTATCTTTGTGACCGGTAGCACCCTTATCAGATGTATAGCCAAAGAATAAACCCTCAGCTGCTACATCGTTCGGAATTGACTTAATACGGTCATTACGGAACTCAAGTCCGAGAACCAAAGCCATATCGCCAGCTGGAAGGCTTAAAATATTACCTGATGCAAAGGCGGATAAAATAGTCTGATAGTACTCGGTACGGAACTTCCGCTCTCCAAATACGTAATCTCTTTCTTCTTGGGTAGCAAAATCCCCAATAACCCCGTCGTATAGTGAACCTGCATAGAGGTTAACGGGTACGCAGCCATCAGTGCCATCACCACAAATATAGTTTCCAGGATTATTTGGATCTTCTACAGTTGTGTTCAATGAATGCATCAAACGGTCTTCACGTATCCCCCAAGTCGTGGATCTACCATCGGACTTACTAAATGAAGCATAAGTTTCAAACGACCAGTCTGACATAGTGCCAATATTAAGCATTGGCAGGTCTCCACGAAGACCGGTCACAAAACGAAGGCTTTCCAGGCTTACTTCAGTTTTATTTCTGTCTCCACGCACCGCAACGATAGGCGTTGTTGACTGAGCACCGAGTGCACCATTTAAAAGACCAAAGTCACTTGGTGAGCCACCGTAGTATGCAGCAAAGTCGTCTACGATATTTGGGTTAGTAAGTAGGGCATCATAAGCTAGGCCGCAGTCAACTCCATTTACCCCATCAGGATTACAGATGTTGTAGGGATTCTCAGCTGGAACATCAGGGAATAGTTGGGAGGCTCCAGTATTAACAAAGGTATTTCTTTGAGAGTATAGGGTTTCAAAAAATGGAGTAAGGTTCATTTCTCCATCGAAAGTGTACTCACCGAAGGCCATGAAGCTTGCACGATCTTGTTCTGGGTAGAGATGTGCAAAGTTTTCGCGACCGTTCAAGCTATAGTCCAGGAAGGAAACGTCAGTAACGCCATCCCCATTGCCATCAGCCCCTACTGCATAAAGGTTAGACTCAGAGAAGTTACTCCAACCTCCATTGCTTTGGCCTGGTGTATAGTAGATGCTGCCTGCACCCGGTACACTTACACGACCGGCGAGAAGCCCGACATTACAGCCGCCTTGCCAGTCCATTCCATAATTAGTGCTGTAATAAGCATCACTTTTATAGATGTTTCCGTCACGACCTACTTCAATATTCTGTTCACAACCTGATGTCCATTCACGATCAGCATAAGTAACAGCATCGCTTTCGAAATATTCAGCACCGAAGCCTATAAAACCGCGATCGTAATTTTTACCCCAGCTAAGGCTGAAAGTGTTTTCTTCGCCGCTGTCCTGGGTAGGATTAGTCGAGAAAAACTCGAAATCAAAGCCATCAAAATCTTTCTTCAGGATGACATTTGTTACACCGGCAACCGCATCTGAGCCATAAACAGAGGAGGCGCCATCAAGCAACATGTCATATTGCTGAACTAAGGAAGAGGGGATCAGATTTAAGTCTGGAGCACTAGGAGCACCACCTACACCTGAAGGGGCTAAGCGTCTACCATTGAGCAAGACAAGGGTACGTCCAGAACCAAGGCCTCTAAGGCTTACAGTTGATGAACCTGGCCCGTTATCAAGTACATACCCAGAAAAAGTTAAGTCAATTTGCTGGCCTGAAGCGGCCTGACTGTTTTGCAAGATAGACGAAGCATCAATTAAGCCAGCTGCTCTAGTCCCTTCTGTATCAATAATCTGAAGGGGGGACACACTGGAAAAGGTATCACGAGAGATACGTGATCCAGTAACCATAACCTCTTCAACTTCATTCTGAGAACTGGACTCTGCAATTTCAACTTCTTTTGCAGAAACATCTTCTTGAGTTAACTTATCTTCCCCCTCTTGAGCAAAACTTGGAAATGCTGTTAAAGAAAAAGTACCAGCGATTGCTAGACTTAAAAAGCTCTTTTTAAACTTGTGTTCCACTTAACCCTCCAAAGAAACGTGCCTAATATTTTAAATATAATGTTGTGACTTTTTTGCCACTTATTATTAGTGGAGGATAGATATTAACTGTTAGATTCGATAGTCTCGAGTAGTTTAATATAAATTAAACAAAACAAACTAAGCATCATTTACTTTACCTTTCGGTGAAATATTTATCACTAATTTGCCAGCCCGACTAGGATGAGTTTCCTGTTTTTTTGACCTTCATAGTGTTTTTTTAACGGAAAGAACGTTCTTTTTGATCTGCCCGGCAGTTTTTTTGTGCCAAGTTGACTGTTAATTGATCTGTTTTTGGCAGCAGTACTAGAACAAAATAGGATATTGATCCTTTGCTGACATTTGTGACTGTTGTAGATTCTCTTTCGTCAGACTTTTGCATAGAGAAGCATCTCTTGAGATTAAAGAGTATCCAGTTAAAAACGGGGAGTAATTGGCTTGGGTATAATTCTTTATTATATTTGAATGTAACTTCTACTTTCTGAAAGTAACTGTATTGCATATTAAGTCCTCCAATTCGCTAAGCAGAAGAAAGACTCTTTTAACTGGCTATGAACTTAATTTATTGAGGTTATTAGGTACGAATAATGCGGGATTATAATCCTCCAGCAGACCCGTTTATTTCAGTGCTGTATAAGGATGAAGCACTACTCATCTTAGAAAAACCCAGTGGACTTCTTAGTGTTCCGGGAAGAAGCGCTGATCATAAAGACAGTTTGGCCGGTCGAGCGCAATCACTATATCCAGATGCATTAACTGTCCATCGATTGGATATGGATACTTCAGGACTAATCGTAATGGCACGCAGTGTTGAGGTGCATAAGGCGCTGAGCACTTTATTTCAAAATCGTGAGGTTGAGAAAACCTACTATGCACGAGTATGGGGTGTGCCGGAAAATGCAAATGGTGAAGTGAATTTACCCCTTATTTGTGACTGGCCAAATAGGCCAAGGCAAAAAGTAGATTTTGCCGAGGGCAAGCCATCTCTAACTCGCTGGGAGAAAGTCTCCAGCTCTGAAAACAGTAGCTTGATTCGACTTATGCCAGTTACTGGACGCTCTCACCAACTCCGCGTGCATATGCAGGCAATAGGACATCCAATATTGGGGGACCCCTTTTATGCCCATCTTGATGCGTTGAAGGGGGCTTCGAGGCTACTGTTACATGCTAGCGAGCTGAAATTTTCTCACCCTGTAAGTGGAGAAGCTTTACATTTTACTAGCGAGTTGCCCGGAGAGTTTTTAATTGAATAATATGCCAAGAGGGGTTGTCAGAGAGATATAAAAAGGGCGGCCATTTGGCCGCCCTTTTTATCGGTTATTTTTTATTCTTCATCGCGGCCATCAAAATATCACCCATGCTACCACGGCCATTACCTTGGCCCCCTTTCTGGGAGCTGTTGCCCTGCTGCTTGTTGTAGCGCTGGGCTTGGCGGTTTTCGCGCTGGTCACCCTTTTTAATACCGCCACTACCTTGCTCACCGGGCTCGTCAGATAAGCGCATGGACAGGCCGATACGTTTGCGGGCAACGTCCACTTCCATCACTTTAACTTTGACAATATCACCGGCTTTTACGATTTCGTGAGGGTCTTTAACGAACTTCTCTGAGAGTGCAGAGATATGTACCAGGCCATCCTGGTGAACACCGATATCCACGAAGGCACCGAAGTTGGTAACGTTGGTGACTGTCCCCTCGAGTACCATTGCCGGGCGTAGATCTTTAATTTCCTCTACGCCCTCTTCAAATTTGGCCGTGCGGAATTCTGGGCGCGGGTCACGGCCAGGTTTTTCCAGTTCGGCGATAATATCGGTAACGGTAGGTACACCGAATTTTTCGTCGGTATAGTCTGCCGGATTCAGTCGGCGCAGGAAGCCGGAGTCGCCGATAAGGCTGTTAATTTCACGGCTATTTTTTTCGGCAATGCGTTTAACCACGATATAGGACTCGGGGTGCACACCGGATTTATCCAGCGGATTTTCACCGTTATTAATACGCAGGAAGCCGGCGGCCTGTTCAAATGCCTTGGGCCCTAAACGCGGAACTTCCATCAGTTGCTTACGATTTTTGAAAGCGCCGTTCTGGTCGCGGTAGCTGACGATATTGTTGGCAATAGATGCAGTCAGGCCGGAAACCCGAGCCAGCAGCGGTGCAGAGGCGGAGTTCAGCTCAGCGCCGACACCGTTTACACAGTCCTCAACCACTGCGTCCAATGAGCGGGCCAGTTGAGTCTGGGAAACGTCGTGCTGATACTGGCCAACACCAATGGATTTGGGTTCGATTTTCACCAATTCTGCCAGCGGGTCCTGCAGGCGACGGGCGATGGAGATGGCTCCACGGATAGTCACGTCAAGATCCGGGAATTCCCGCGCAGCAAATTCAGAGGCGGAGTAAACGGAAGCACCGGCTTCGTTAACCACAACTTTTTGAGCTGTCAGCTTATATTGCTTAATGGTTTCCCCGACGAATTTGTCGGTTTCGCGGCTGGCGGTGCCGTTGCCAATGGCGATCAGGCCCACATTGTATTTATTACACAGGGCAGCAATAACCGCTGCAGACTCCTGGTGACGATTCTGTGGCGGGTTGGGGAAGATAGCGGTGTGATCGAGTATCTTGCCGGTGGCATCGACCACGGCGACTTTGACCCCGGTGCGCAGGCCCGGGTCGAGGCCGATAGTGGCCTTTTGCCCGGCCGGAGCTGCCAGCAGCAGGTCTTTCAAGTTGCGGGAGAATACCTTGATGGCCTCCTCCTCTGCTTTCTCACGCAGCTCACCCATCAGATCAGTTTCCAGTGCGGTCAGCAGCTTGATTCGCCAGGTCCAGCGCACCACTTCGCCGAGCCATTTGTCTGCAGGTCGTCCCTCGTCGGTGATATCCACATGGCGGGCAATCATGGCTTCGCAGGGATGGCTGGCGGTTGGGGAGGCCCCTTCTTCTTCAGCGAGGCCCACACTGATGGCGAGCACGCCCTCGTTGCGGCCGCGGAAAATAGCCAGGGCGCGGTGGGAGGGCACCTTGGACCAATCTTCGGCGTATTCAAAATAGTCGCGGAACTTGGCCCCTTCCTCTTCTTTGCCTTCGAGCAGTTTGGATTTCACCTGTCCGTCGCGCTTGAGGAATTCACGCAGCTTGCCCAGCAGCTCGGCGTCTTCGGCAAAGCGTTCCATCAGGATAAATTTGGCTCCATCCAGAGCGGCTTTGATGTCTTTGACGTGAAGGGAGGCGTCTTCGTTGTCGGTGTTGAGGTATTGCTCTGCTTCGGCTGCGGGGTCGAGGGAGGGGTTGTTGGTCAGTGCATCGGCCAGTGGCTCCAGTCCAGCCTCGATGGCGATTTGTCCTTTGGTGCGGCGCTTGGGTTTGTAGGGGAGGTAGAGGTCTTCGAGGCGATTCTTGGTGTCGGCACTGTTAATTTGTTGTGACAACTCTGGAGTCAGCTTGCCCTGCTCATCGATGCTTTTCAGGATGGCAGCGCGGCGCTCTTCCAGTTCGCGCAGATAGCGCAGTCGGTCTTCCAAGGTGCGCAGCTGGGTGTCGTCCAGGGCTCCTGTCACCTCTTTCCGGTAGCGCGCAATAAATGGGACTGTGGCTCCTTCATCGAGCAGGGATACTGCGGCGGTAACCTGTTGTGGTCTGACATTGAGTTCTTCGGCGATGCGAACGTTGATATCCAGCATTTGATGTTTACATCCGTTTTCCGGGAAATTTCGTACCGTTAAGGGCGATGTTGGACCAGTAAGTAGCCTTTCAGTTTCCGTGGTATTTGGCGGGTAAACGAGAGGGCCCTTACAGGAGTAATTTTGGGTCGGCATTATGCGTTACCCGAGCGCAGCGAGGAAGGTTTGCGGCAGGACACAAAGTTGTGCGGCAGTCTGCATCCAAATTGCCTCTTATGTGCGTCGAACTCCAGTAGAATGCGTACTAACTAAAATTTGACCAATTCAGGTCAGGGAACGGGGTAGAGGGTACCTGTGAAAGTCTCGAGTAAAAACAAGCTGTTATTCATTGTATTGTTAGTCGGGGTGGCTGTTATTGCTGCGGTGGTTGTATTGAAACCGAAGCCGGAGGAAAAACCGCCAGAGGTGGTGGTACCGCCAATGGCCGATGTTCTCTATATAGAACCCCGTCGCCAGACACTATTGGTACCCAGCCAGGGAACCGTTCATGCCCGCCATGAAATCGATGTGATCGCACGAGTCGGCGGTGTGATCGAAAGCGTGGATGATGCATTTGTTCCCGGTGGCTTCTTCAATAAAGACGCCCGTTTATTACAGCTTGAGCAAGCAGACTATCGCTACCAGGTCACTCGCGCAGAATCGCAACTGGCAAATGCCAAGTCCGCCCTGGCTCAGGAGCAGGGCCATGCCAAGCAAGCTAAGCGCGAGTGGCGTGACCTGGGATCTGAAGCTGCCAATGCCCTGTTCCTGCGCAAACCCCATCTCGAAGCTGCCCAGGCTGCAGTGGAAGCCGCGAGAGCTGACCGCGACCAGGCAAAGCTGGATTTGGAGCGCACATCACTCAAAGCCCCCTTTGCAGGTCGTGTAGTTGAGACTTTTGTCGACCTGGGACAGTACATTACCCCCGGCACCCCTCTGGCAAAAATTCACAGCACCGGTATCGCTGAAGTCCGTCTCCCTCTGACCGACCAGCAACTGGCGTTGCTCGATCTTCCCCTGGGTAAAACTATTGAGAATGGTCCCGCTGTGCGTCTGAAAGCTGTTGTGGCTGGACGTGAACACGAGTGGCGTGCGCAATTGGTGCGAACCGAAGCGAGTATCGATCCCAACAGCCGCTTTATTTTTGCTGTTGCCCAGGTACAGAAGCCCTATGAAGGGGATGTACCGCTGATGAATGGCCTGTTTGTAGAGGCAGATATTGCCGGCAGAACCTTTGATGATGTTGTGGAGTTGCCCCGTCAGGCACTGCATGAAGGGGATCACCTGTTGGTGCTGAATGACGAGAGTCAGCTGATCTACAAAACTGTTGAGCTGTTACAAACCATAGGTGACAAAATCTGGCTCCGCGGTGATATCGCTGTGGGTGACCGAGTGATTGTTTCGAGCCTGGGGTATTCCCGCGAAGGTATGGTGTTGACTGCAAATCCCCTGAATGAAAGACCTGCGGGCCTGGGCAATATCTCTGAAGATACTGCTGAGCCCGCTGCGATATCAGCAACAGGTGATGCTGCCGGCGTTAGCAATGCTTCCCAGGGAGGCAAGTAATGAGTGGAATCATCCCGTGGTTTGCGCGCAATAGCAAAGCCGCAAACTTGCTGATGATTATGATAATCATCGGCGGAATTTTTGGCCTTATGAGTATCGACCGGGAGGTGTTTCCCACGCTGCAGCTTGGGATTGTAGAGGTTAATATCTCTTACCCCGGCGCCGGTCCGGCAGAGGTGGAGCAGCAGGTAACCGTTCGGGTTGAGGAGGCTATCTCCGAAGTAAAGGGTATTAAGGAGGTAAATTCTGCTTCCCGACGGGGTAGTGCCTCTATTGAAATCCAGGCGATGGATGGCTACGACGAGCTGCGATTGCTCAACGATATTAAGGTTCAGGTGGATAGTATCAACACCTTTCCCGACGGTATTGAGCGTCCCGTTATTCGCTTGATTGAAGCCAACGCCGAGTTAATGATGATCGCCATCGGTGGGCCAGTTTCTGAGCGTCAGCTCAAGGAAACCACCCTGGATTTGCGCGATAAGCTCAACCTGATTTCCGGTGTGCGCAGAGTTGATGTTTGGGGTGATCGACCAGACGAGTTATCCATTGAAGTTTCCGAGCTGGATTTACGTCGCTACAACCTGAGCTTTAATCAGGTTGCCGACGCGGTGCGCCGCTCCTCCCTGGATTTGCCTGCCGGCATGGTGCGCTCGGACCGCGGTGATATTCAGGTGCAAACTCGTGGCCAGGCCTATACCGCTGAAGACTTCGAGCGTATCCCCGTAGTTAGCCGTGCCGATGGCTCTGTATTGTTGCTGCGCGATGTAGCGACAGTGCGCGATGGCTTTGAGGAATATAACAACGTTATTCGCTTTAATGGCAATCCCGCCATGAACCTTCGCATTATTCAGGGCGAGCCCCTGGATGTGGTGAAAACCGCTGAGCGAATAAAAGCGTTCCTGGAGGAGACTCGCGAGCAATTGCCACCGGGCATGGAACTGGATGTCTGGTTCGACTTCTCCAAGGCATTTGAAGGCCGCATGAATCTGCTGACTACCAATGCCCTGAGCGGTTTTGCCATGGTGTTTGTCATGCTGATGCTGTTCCTGCGCCCGGCTCTGGCCATGTGGGTAACCGTGGGCATTGTTGTCGCTTTCCTGGGTGCTTTCTGGCTGTTGCCGGTGACCGGCGTCAGCCTAAATATGCTGTCACTGTTCGCCTTCCTGTTAATACTCGGGATTGTGGTGGACGATGCGATCATTGTGGGGGAGGCAGTGCATGCTGCCCACGATAGAGGTGAATCTGGCTTAGCTGCAGCTGAGCAAGGGGTGAAGCAGGTAGCTTCCCCGGTAATTTTCGCCGTGACCTCCACCATGGTGTTCTTTATCCCCATGCTGTTTCTACCCGGCATTACCGCACAGATGATGCTGGCCCTGCCGGTGGTGGTACTGTTGTGTCTGGTCTTCTCCCTGGTGGAATCCCTGTTGATCCTGCCGGCTCACTTGGTGGGCATGAAGCCAGAGAAACCTGCCAAATCGACACTGGGAATTAAATTACAAAACGTACGTAGAAGTTTTGCCGGTGCGATGAAGACGGCTGGAGATAAGTACTACCTACCTTTACTGGAAAAGTCCCTTAGCAATAGCCGCACCACAGTGATGAGCTTTATGTTGGCACTGGGTTTGTCGATCGCTGTTTTCCAGAGTGGTTATGTGGGCTCTTCATTCTCACCCCAGGTCCCCTCTGATTTATTGCAATTGCGAATTTCTATGGCCTCAGGTGAACCCTTCAGTGAAGCTGAACGGGTAATGGAGCAGGTACTCACTGCCGCTGATAAGTTGGAAACCGATGAGGGAATGCTGGAGCAGAACAAGGGTGAGTCTTTCTTGCAAAACTCCCTGGTTTTCAATTGGCGTGGCAATATTTATGTAACCTTGCAGCTTACCGATGGAGAGATGCGCGATGTCACCTCCGAGTCTTTAGCGTTGCGCTGGCGTGAATTGATTGGCGAGTTGCCGGCTAGTGTCGAGGACATGAATATTGATGCGAGCATCAACAATAGTAGTAATGGTATGAGCCTGAACCTGAGCACAGCCTCAGGGGATATGGGTGAACTGCGCGCTGCTGCTGATTTGGTTAAGGAAAAACTGGATAGTTATGTCGGTGTTTATGATGTGCGGGATAACCTGACCAGTGCCCGTCGCGATATTGAGATCCAGCTGAAACCCTATGCCACTACGATGGGTATTAACTTGGCAGACGTGGCCAGGCAGGTTCGTCAGGGTTTCTACGGTGAGGAGGTTCAACGTATCCCACGTGGTCGTGAGGATGTTCGCGTAATGGTTCGCTACCCCATGGAGGAGCGCGCCAGCGAAGAGCAGATGGACCGAATCCGCATTCGCACCAACGATGGGGAAGTACCTTTTTCAGCGGTGGCCGAGGCAGTTTACGTGCCGGGCTATACCACGATTCGCCGCAACGATCGCGAGCGCACCGTGCGGGTATTTGCCGAAATAACGCCGAATACTTCCAGCGCGCAGGATATCCTTAAGGATATGCGCGAGACCCTGGTACCTGAGCTGGAGCGCCAGTTCCCCGGTTTCTCCCTAAGAACCGCTGGGGAAATGCAGGAAGAGGAAGAGTTTAACGGTGCTATCCTGGCCTTCTTCGTATTGTCCCTGTTCGGCATTTATGCGCTGCTGGCGATTGCTTTCCGCTCCTACTCTCAGCCGTTGCTGATCCTTACTGCTGTGCCGTTTGGGTTCTTCGGTGCCCTAGTTGGCCACCTGTTGATGGGACACAACATCAGCATTATGTCGATGCTCGGCTTCCTCGCAGCGGCGGGCGTGGTTGTGAACGACAATCTGGTATTGATGGATCGTATTAATCAGCTGCGCGCTCAGGGTATGGCGGTTATGGATGCGGTAGTACACGCGGGCCGGGATCGTTTCCGCCCGATTATCCTGACCTCGATTACTACCTTTATCGGTCTGGTACCGATTATGTTCGAGCGTTCAATCCAGGCCCAGTTCCTGATCCCGATGGTGATCAGCCTGGCATTCGGTGTACTGTTTGCAACGGCAGTGACTTTGATCTTGGTTCCCAACCTGTACAAAGTTATTGAGAAGTTACGCCCGAAGCACAAAGTTGCAGTAGAAGACGATACCCCGGTCTCATTGGAGACTGTGTAGCGCAGGTATTCAGGCGCAGTGGTGGATCGCCTTCACCATTGCGCCTTTGGGGTATAAATGCCTAAACTAACTGCCAGCAAAATGCCGACATTCCTGTCGGCTTTTTTATGGTGTTTGAATAGGATTCTCCCATGCGCATCCCGCGTATTTTTTCCAAGCAGCCTCTGGCTTCCGATCAAGAAGTAGACCTGGATGAGCTGGCTTCCCGTCACCTGGTAAAAGTACTTCGCTTGAATGCGGGCCACCCTTTAGTTCTTTTTGACGGCAATGGTGGTGAGTATACGGCGGAGTTGATCGAGACCGGCAAACGAGCGCGCGCACGCACGGGAGAGTACTGTGCAGAGGATCGCCAGTCACCGTTGGCACTGACCCTGGCGATCGGTATTTCCCGTGGCGATCGCTTCGATTGGGTGATACAGAAAGCCACTGAGCTGGGAGTGGCGGCGATACAGCCGCTGTTTACCGAACGTTGTGAAGTGAAGCTGTCCGGGGACCGCTTACAGAAAAAACTGGGTCACTGGCGCCAGATTGCTATCAGTGCCTGTGAGCAGTGTGAGCGCAACCGGGTGCCGGAGATTGCCGAACCGATAAAGCTGGCGCAGTATTTACATAGTGAATCTGCTGAAGCTGAGCCCCAAGCCAAGTTGGTATTGCATCACCGCACCGAGCTGGATTTGCGCCAATGGCAGGCGGAGCGCGGTACACCGGAGTCCGCCCTGCTACTGGTAGGTCCAGAAGGCGGGCTATCGCAGGTGGAAATCGATGCGGCACTGGCGCAGGATTTTATGCCTCTGCGCTTGGGACCAAGGGTGATGCGCACTGAGACAGCGCCGATAGCAGCATTGTCGGTATTGCAATTTCAATGGGGTGACTTGTAGTCGCTGAAGGAATGGACTCGAGAGTATTCAGGGAGAGAAGAGCATGATAAAAGCATTTATCTGGTTGTTGGGCATTGTCATCGTTGTGTTATCACTGGCGATTATTGCCAAGCCGAAACTGGCACAAAGCCTCAGCGAACGGCTTAACGAAACCGGATATGCCCTCTCCGCCTGGGCGCGAATTATTATTGGCCTGATCCTGTTACTAATTGCAGACACTCGCCACTGGTATATTTTGTTCAATGCCCTCGGCGTACTGGTGCTATTGAGTGGTGCCTATATGCTGCAAATTGGTTTTGAGCGGGGCAAAGAATTAGCGGTTAAAATTTCCCGTGGCAATGAAAATTTCCTGCGTATTAGCGGCGTCATCGGTGTCATCCTCGGCCTGATGCTGCTCTCTGCGCGTTAACGATGTAGGTTCCCATGTCTTCTACCGATTTAATTATTTTTGACTGTGATGGTGTGCTGGTAGACAGCGAGAGCATCGTCTGTCGCATATTGGCAGAAGAAATGAATCGCCTGGGCTTGCAGACCACCGCCGAGGAACTGGACGAGCAATTCAGCGGTCGCCCGGCCAGGGACTGCTTGGTGGAAATCGAGAAGCGCTTTGGCGGACCACTACCGGATAATTATTTTGGCAATACGGAGCGGCGTATCCGCGAGGCTTTCCAGCAGGAATTACAGCCGGTTGTGGGTATTGAAGGCCTGCTCGACCAACTGCAACAGCTGGGTCTGCGCAGCTGCGTGGCCTCCTCGGGCTCTCACCAGAAAATGCAGCTGACACTGAATAAGACCGGCTTGTACGATTATTTCGACGGGCGTATTTTCAGTGCCGACGATGTATCCCGGGGCAAGCCCTGGCCAGAGCTGTTCCTGCACGCGGCAGATGCCATGGGGGTGGCACCGGAGCGCTGTCTAGTGGTGGAGGACTCCATTGCCGGTGTCTCTGCGGCCGTCTCTGCAGGTATGCGCGTGGTTGGCTACAGCGCTCACCCAGTGCGGGGCCCCCAGCTGGAACAGCAGGGTGCCCGGGTAGTCACAGATATGATGGCAGTTCTCAACTTTATTTAATGGCCACAGCGGCCGGGGCTTCCGGTTGATCAGCGCTTTTGCTGTTCTACACTGAATTTGACGTCGAGAAACCGGAAGCTGTACCTATGGCGGGTAAATTCTTGTCTGCCAATTGCCTATTCTTATTGGCCTTTACTCTGGTGGGCTGTGACCAGTCCGAATCCCCAAAGAAATATACGCTCGAGCCTGTCGATGGAATACAGTCAGGTGACAGTGAGAAGACTGCCCGAGAAGCGGCCCCCTTTGCCGATGAGCTGGTGAGGTTTTTACGGGGAAATAATCGCTCCATCGGAGACACGTTCCGCCTGCGCCTGGAGTTCGATCCCGGTGGTTTTGCCCCCCGCATAGAAACCATTGCCGATCTGGAAGCCTTGCTGGTGATCATGCGCGATTTTTCAGAGATGCGAATTTCCATTGAGGGGCATACAGACAGTGGCGGCGATGCGAGGAAGAATCTCAGCCTGTCCCAGCGCAGAGCGGATTGGGTAAAGCATTTCCTGATAGAGCGGGGCGTCTCCGCTGACCGTATGGAAGCCCAGGGCTACGGCGATACTGATCCGATTGCGGATAATGAGACAGAGAAAGGCAAGCGGGAGAACCGCCGCCTGATGATCCGGGTACTAAATTTTGATCGTGTTCCCAGCAAACTGCCGAGGCGCTAACCCCGAACAGCTTGCAGGTGAAGAGCTAGCTTAGGATAGTGTCTCAGCTAGAGGCATTACCCAGTTCCTCACTGGAATTTACCGGCGCCTTTGGGGCTTGGTTGGAAAATATTTTCTTCATCAACTTTCCGGTTTGACGCAATCCAATAATACTCTGCGCTGTGAGCATACCGGAGATCATCGCACCGGCTACGCCGCAGCTCATCACATCCTGCCCTGTAAGGTAGAGCCCTTTGACCCGGCTTTTGGGTCTCAGCCAGGATTGCTCAAAGCGGTTGGGATCGTGATCCAGTCCGTAGATCTCTCCCCGTGGGTAGAAGCAGAAATAATCCGTGGATAACGGGGTTGAAAGCTCGTAGTAATCGATTTCCCCACGCAACTGCGGCATATGCTTATACAAATGCTCCAGCAGGCGCTGGCTAAATGCCTCCTTCAGGTCCTCGTAATCATCTCCCCGCTTGCCCCAAGGCTTGTCGTGCCACTGGGCAAACCAATCGTAGTTGGCTGGTGCCACAATTTCGATAGTGGCGCGGCCCGGGTAGCGCTGAGTAAAGGTGGGGTCTTTCGCAGACGGGAACGAAATATAGACTAGCGGTATTTCCTTATCCTGATCGTCGATAAAGGCCTGCATATCCTCTTCGTACTGATCGCTGGAATAGATCCAGTAATTGGTCTTGGGCAGGTTTAATTCTTCCGCTGTTTTCTCCAAGCCAATATACAGACACAGGTGAGACATGGAGCGGTTGACGGTGTCCAGGTCGCGGATATATCCCATGCGCTCACTGGTACTGCGCGGTAACAGCTTCTCGAAGGTATTAAATACCCCTGCGCCGGAGACAACTAATGGCGCTTCGATTTCATGTCCGTCAGACATTCTTACACCGCGAACCTGATCTCCATTCATCAGGATGGTTTCCACCTTGGCATAGGTAAATACATCTCCACCACTGGCCTGGATTTGGGGAATAATCGTTTCGGAGATTTTGCTGGCGCCACCGACAGGATAGTAACCGCCATAGAGATAATGTTTGGCGATCAGAGCGTGAATAATAAAGCTGCCCTCGGATGGGGTCATGCCATTATCACCCCACTGCCCTGTCAGCACAGAGATCAGCTTTTCATTGCTGGTGATTCCACTGAGAACTTCGCGGGTGGTTTTATTGAGCCAGGCGGGTTCGCGCAGTTTTCTCCACAGGCGAATAAAAGGTCCACACCAGGAGGGCAGCATTTTTTCCATTGCCAGTCGCTGCATAGCTTTGGCAACCACATTCAGCCGTTGCAGGTACTCCTCGATATTCGCGCGCTCATCGGGGAAGTGGCTGACCAACTCATCGATAAATTGCTGGCGGCCGGCTTTCAGGTCGTATTGTTTATCGCCAATACAGATGCGGTCATAGGTGCTGTCCATTGGCGCCCAGTGCAACTGGTTATTGGAAATAAAGTCGAAGATCTTGCGGGTCATGGTGGGGTGTTCGCCCACATCGCCGATATAGTGGACGCCGACATCCCACTCATAACCATTGCGGTCATAGGCGTGGGTGTATCCCCCGGCAGTGTAGTGTTGCTCAAGGACAAGGGCTTTCTTGCCCATGGCACTGAGCATCGCAGCACAAGTCAGACCGCCAATGCCTGAGCCGATGATAATGGCGTCGTAATTGCCTTCCAGGCGGCTCGGGCGATAGCGCCGACCAATACGCAGCCGGCTTGGTTTTGGGGCACTGCGCTTCTTCTCAGGGGTCTCTGTCATGATGGCCTCGCCACTATTGTTTTTATTCCTCAACAATAGCGCCCCCTATCGAGCTATGCAATAAGTTGCATATTAATATTCTGTATATCTATTGTGCGCTTTTATATGTAACGTATACAATTTGTATATAAAGCATATCTAGGTAATAGTTATGGGCATCGTCAAGATATCCGATGAGCTACACGATGAGATTCGCAAGGCCAGTACGGTGATGGCCCGTTCAATTAATTCCCAGGCGGAGTACTGGATCAAGATTGGGATGCTGGCGGAGCTGAACCCGGAATTAAGCTACAGCGACTTGTGTAAGAAGTTGCTGCGCAATCAGGCATTAACCCTGGAAGAGCTGACACGTGAGTGAAATAAAAATAAAGACTCCTGATGAGCAGGAGTTAATGCGCCAATCGGGCCAATTGTTGAGCCGTGTATTTGCCATGTTGGACTCCTTTATTGAACCGGGGGTCTCGACAATGCAAATTAATGAGCGGGTAGAAGAATTTATTGTCAATGAACTCAATGCCCGCCCCGCTAGCAAGGGGCAATATGATTATCCCTACGCCCTGAACACCTCAGTCAACGAAGTAGTCTGTCACGGCATGCCAAGTGATAAGCAGCTACTGCGGGAGGGAGATATCATCAATGTGGATATTACCCTGGAGAAATCTGGCTATATCGCGGATTCCAGCAAAATGTATAGCATTGGCACCGTGACCCCTATTGCCAGAAAACTGGTAACCACCTGCTATGAAGCTATGTGGGCCGGTATTGCCACGGTAAAGCCGGGAGTTACTTTTGGTGATATCGGCAATGCAATCCAGCGCCATACCGAGCGCAACGGCTTCAGTGTTGTACGGGAATATTGTGGCCACGGTATTGGCCGGGAAATGCATGAAGCACCTCAGGTTCTTCACTTTGGGCGGCCTGGTTCCGGTGAAGTTTTACAGGAGGGAATGACATTTACCATTGAGCCCATGATCAATCAGGGAAATCGTAAAACCAAACTCAAGAAAGATGGCTGGACTGTAGTAACTAAGGATAAAAAGCTATCGGCCCAATGGGAGCATACGATTTTGGTAACTGGTGACGGTTATGAAGTGCTAACGCTTAGGGATGAAGAGAGATCTTCTAAGATTAAATAGCGGCCAATTAGTGATCGTTAGGTAGATAGCAATGGGTAGCGAGACACTTTATATTTTCGCTACCCACTGTTTTCAATAGATATTTTAATCCAGGCATGCAGGTTCTGCTGCGGTAAACGTGTTAAAGACCCAAGTATTGGTGCCGCTGCAATCGCCCGGATCGGTATCATCTTCCAAATCGTAAGGTGAGTTATTGAGAGAGGTATTTCGAACAATCTTGTTAAATTCACTACCCTCAACAAAGATACCGATACCTCCTTCGCCATTACTCTCTACGGTATTTTGAGTTACTAGAGTATTTGAGGAAAGCCTAATCGGAATACCTAAACCAGAATTTCCTGAGACGTTATTTAGTGAGATGGTAGAAAAATCAGCATTGTCAGATTCATCTCCTTCCCCTACGGCAATACCATCATTTAATCCGTTGGTCACTATATTAGAGAAGACATTGGTAAATTGCCCATTTACTTCGATTCCCTGATTGCCACTTCCATTTATCTCATTAAAACTAATATTGTTAAAGGATCCTCTTAATTCAATGCCCGAGTT
This sequence comes from Microbulbifer sp. CNSA002, assembly GCF_047324085.1. Classification (NCBI taxonomy): domain Bacteria; kingdom Pseudomonadati; phylum Pseudomonadota; class Gammaproteobacteria; order Cellvibrionales; family Microbulbiferaceae; genus Microbulbifer; species Microbulbifer sp. CNSA002. The sequence goes on along the minus strand of NZ_CP172449.1, from coordinate 5,090,914 downwards.
ATCAATACCCGTTATGGTATTTCGAGTTACGGTATTAGTGTTACCATTTAATTCTATGCCATCGCCGCGATCGCTGTTGGTGATAATATTATCCCTGGCAATACTGTTATTGGATTCTATGTAGATGGCATCGAATATCGTATCAATGATTTCCATAGAATAAATACTGTGTGAGCCTTCCCCTTCCGCATTGACCCCGTCTCGACAGGCCGCAATGATCCCACCATATACCTGGGCTCCAATACCAGTTAACAGTATTCCGGCCTGCCCCGTTGCCTCTTCATCATCACAGGTAAGCTGAAAGCCGTCCATATTCAGGCTTCCACTAGGACCCTCTATGGTTAAAGCGACTTCATTTTGTTCCGTTATCACACAGAGCAAATCCCTATCCAGAGTGGTTGGTGCTGTAATAATATCTCCACAGTCAATAGCCCAAACAGAAAATGGACTCAATAATCCTGAAAATAAAACTGTTGCGTAAATGTTACGTATTTTCATTATGTGTACCTTTTAAGCGGAGAGTGTTCCTATGACATTCGTTATGTTCCAATTGCGAATTTATAGGAATTAATTTCACTTTTGTAATATATAATTGGAATCTATTTTCCGTTTTATATCAGAATTTTAGATTTATTTATTTATTTTTTTGTTTGGTGGCTGGCGCGCCAATTATTTATGTCGAATTCCTAAGGAAAGTATTGCGTTCGTGTAATGGTGACAGTGACGTCAGTCTTCTGTTTCCTTGACAGGTTCACGTCAAATGAAGATATACTGTATTTTTGCACAGTATTGTAGGTGTTTAATTATGCGCCCCAGAGTTATAGTTTTTGATAGTGAACCGATTCGTATCTGCCGCTATAGGTCCAGTTATGACAATCGCCCTATGTACGCGATTAGTATTTTGAACTATGAAAAGTACGTACGTCGGTTTTCTGTTGCTGTGGGAGTGGATTTGCGCAAGGAATTGGAGTTAACCTTGTGCCAGATGAGAGGGATCGAGAGTAATTTAAGGTGGCTGTCCGAATATACTGAAAAAACCAGTTCAGCGGGATAAGTGGGAGGCTCTGGGTGTGTAGTGTCTTTGATGTCAGTGATCATGCGGGTATGGAGCGTTTTCTCGATACCTATGGCATTCGGGGTGCCGGACATATGATTTACGGTAGACGCCGGAGGCCCACCCAGCAGGTGTCTATTGTAACTACTCGGAAGGGTTCTGCTGAAATAGAAAATGCCATTTGGCATCTCTATCTTGAAAGGCATGGTGATACTTGGCGGCCCCATAAAAAATACTGGTCCATCAACAGTAATTGGAAGAAACTGGACTCCAGACCGGAATATCGCAAGTCCCGTTGCTTAATACCCGCTACCGCCTGGGTGGAAAGCCAAGGTGGCAAGTACCCGGTAGAATTCAGTTATGGTGAACCTTTTTTCTTTTGTGGTTTGTATAAAATCTGGGGAAATTTACTCAGTTGCTCAATCATTACTTTGGACTCCCACCCAGCCACTAAGCGCTACCATGAAAAGTCACTTCCTATGATTGCGCCCAATCGCCCAGATTTTGTAGAGTCCTGGTTAAATTGTACGGAGTTGACAGAAGATTTTGGCCCATTCCTGAAACCGTCCGTTGAGTATTCGGGGAAAATACTTACAGCTCATCCTTTGCTGAGGGCAACTTCTACGGAGTATATCGGGGACCCTATCCCCGTAATTGAATAATTATTTGCCCTGGGATATTGGTGTATAGAAAAATTTATATTGCACAACCTAAATTGTACTCCTGGCGTGGTATATCAATTAGCTTCGTTCTTGAGCTTGTACTTCTTTCGTGAGGTGCAAAATATGCGCTGGTTTCATCTAGAAGATCTACAAAGCGATTAAGCCGATGTATTTGTTTTTGGTTTAAATTATCTTGAGCAAGAAGTGCATTGATTTCTGTGCTAGCCAGCTCCTTTGCTGCTATATCTTCTGGCAGGCCACTGCGAGTACATAATCCATAAGTCCCCTCAATAAAGTGTTGCCATTCCTCTTCGATATGTTGAGAAATTCCGGATGAAAATTTTGGGTTTCTTGATTTGTATCTTAAATTTTGCAATTGAGCTATTTTAGCCATATATCGATTAGCAAAGCATTGATAAATAGAGTTAAAGTCTTGCTTAGCCTCTATGATACCAATCCAGCTGGCGTAGCCTTTTGCAAAGTACTCAACTGCCTGTTTTTCGGAGTGGGGTCCAAAAAAGGATTCACACTCCCATTGAATATTAAGCTTATAAGAGGGCTTTGGCATAACACCCTCATCCTGGTAGCGCTGCAATTGTAGTTCGCTGATTTGAGTAGCCTGAATAAGCTGCTCTTTAGTTAGGAAGTGTTTATCCAGATAATTAAGCAATTCCACTGAATGTGCTCCAAGGTAGAAATCGAATGGAATTCTAGCGCCTGGAGCACTTAATACTTCGATGTGAGCCGAAGCATCTTTTCCCTTTTAACAAGTCTTGAAGAATTTATTCCTGCAGGAAGAGAATATCCGTTCTAATAATATATTTGATTCCTCGGGTGATTGGAGTAGAGCTGTGAATTCTGTGTAAGGGATGCATTCCATGGGGGAAGCACAGTACGGCCCCGGCAGGTGTGCGGACATCGATGTCTAATAAAGAGTCCCGACTGGGTTGTTTTAGGGGATCATCTGCATTCACCCTAAATCGGGTTGCACCACCTTCAAAATCTTCACTCAGCAGTACTAAAAACGTCATTTCACTATAGCGATCGGGGAAGCCATTGGTGATCAACTGGTTGTTGTCAATGCGGCTACCGGGCCAGGCGCCATCGGTGTGGAACTGGAAGAAATCTCCCTCACCATAGCGATAAAAGCGGAAACGCCGATTGATGCCAACAGCCTCTCTTCCACCAAAGTAACCATTTAAGTCCTGCGCCAGGTCTCGGCATCGCTGCCAGATCAGCCGCTCTGTAACCTCGTCAACCACCCAGGTCAGGTTGTCGTTATGGCGGACCTCCCGGGGCAGGGAGACGGCTGCATCCGGTAAATACCCCACCGCTTCAGTGATATCAATCAGCCGTTGGCATTCGTCTTTTGAAAAGACATTGAGCAATTGGAAGGCTCCGGGTACCTCGGCGATATCTCGTCGTGAAACCGGTTGCGGCGCTTGCTCGGCCAGGGCCGCCGGGTTTTTACTGCGAGTAGCCCAGGTGGGTAGAGCCGGGTGTTCTGCTCCGGGTTCGTGGGCGATAACAAAGAAGTCATTCAAGTGGGTGACAGTATCAATACTTTCAGTCGTGGACATCTGCTGTACTTCTATAGAAAAACTTTTAAAAGACTTAGCGGTTTAAAACGGTAATTTGTGCAAACTGCCGGTGCCCTTCAGCTCCACCGTGGAAGCCAAAGCCACTTTGCTTGGCGCCTACCCAAGGTGAGCCGCCGGCGCCCTGGTTGATGCCAATCATTCCCGCTTGCAGCTGGCTGGCGACTTGTTCGGCCTGTTTGCTTTCACCAAACACAACCGCACCGAGACCGTAAACAGAGTTATTGGCCCGCTCGACCACATCGTCTACTGAGCTAAAGCGGTCGATGGCTACGATAGGCCCAAAAGTCTCATCATCTTCCACCAGCATGCCCGGTCGAATACCACTGATAACTGTGGGCGGAATAAACGGCAACTGTGGATCGCGCTCCCCTAAAAGAAGCTTTGCGCCTTTATTCAGGGCATCGTGGATATGCTCCACCACCTTTTGGTGTTGTCGGTGATTAACCAAGGGGCCGATATCCACCTGTGGCTCCTGCCACCCGCCGACACGATACTGCTTCGCCAATGCCACCACGGCATTTTCAAATTTATCGGCAATTTTTTCGTCCACATAAATACGCTCTGTGGAGGTGCACATCTGGCCTGAATTCTCAAAACTGGAGCCAACGGCAAATTGTGCTGCCTGGGGAATATTGGCGCTCTGCAACACGATCATTGGGTCATTGCCACCCAACTCCATAACCAGGCGTTTCAATGCCGGAGCGGCATTGGCCATAATTTTTTGGCCCGTTGTTCGCGACCCGGTAAAGGCGACCATATTGATGGGGGATTTCACCAGGGCTTCACCGGTGGCGCCATCGCCGTGAGCGATTTGTAAAATGTCCTGAGGCAGGATTTGATTGAGTGTTTTCACCAATAAGTCAGCGACCAATGGCGATTCTTCTGAAGGTTTTAGAATCACAGCGTTGCCAGCGACCAGGGCGGGAACAATCAGGTTATTGGCCATGGCCAGTGGATAATTCCAGGGGGAGATAACCGCAACAACGCCCAGTGGCCGATATTGAATTTCGCTACCGCCACTGCGTTTTGTCCGCAGGGCCTCTCCGGCATCCCCCGCTAACCAGGCACCGCCTTGAACTACGCCGCCGGCTTCATACTGTGCTCGCCGGGCATCTTTGCCCATTTCACGGCTGATAAGTTGTGCCAGCTCTCCCTCTTCCGCATTCAGTTTTGTGTAAGCCTGCTGAAGTAGTTGTACCCGCTCCTGAAGAGATTTACTCGACCACACTCGCTGCGCTTTGTGGGCTTTCTCCACCATGTCCTGAATATCTTGGGGCTTGCTGACAGGTAGCGATCCGATTGCCTCTCCGGTTAGTGGATCAATCGATCGAAGTATATTTTCCATAATGAGGTCTCACTCAATCCGGCCACTTTATTGAGTGGCCGGGTGTTTTTTTAAAAGCGTTGGTGTTATTGGTCAAACAGGACAATAGTGCGAATTTCCAGGCTGGTTCTGCGTGGTGCCCCTGCACTTCCCGGCAGGTCGAAAGCGCAGTGGGGAACACCGGTTACATCGCCTCGATGCTGGCTATCAAAGACCCGCAGTAAAATGCCTTCGCCGGGCTGCATATCGCTAAACCAAATCCAGCGGTGAACCGGGTTGAAACTCAACACCGAAATCTGCCCTTTTCGCTCTGGGTAAATTAATCGCATATTGTGGAAATCACTGGCGGCGACAGTGCGCAGGTCCACCATTGCCAACGGCGACTCCTGCACCGGGCGCAATAGGGGCAGCCAGAGATTAATAAACTGGTAGCGCGGATAATCTGATGGCTTGTACCCCCGGGCCTCCAGGGTTTCCTTTAGCTGGCGCTCTGCGGACCAGGGCGTGTAATCGTTGTGCACCAGTTTCACCGGGGATCGGCGACTGCGGCTCAGCTCCGGTGTCGCATCAGTCGATGGCTGGGCTCGCAATGTGTGGTCAAAGGTCAGTACCTTTGCTGCACCCAGGTGAGCGCCTATCCAGGATTCAATAGCTGGATACCATTGGGTGCGAATCAACTGGTCGCGCTCCTTAGGGCTGGGGCCACTCCCTGAGGGTTGGTCCAGCGCGTGTAGCGCATCATCCAGCTGGCGCAGGTTTATGCCGAGCATAGGGCGTACAAGCTCAAATCCCTGGGTATCGAGACGAAAACGCTCCCCGGCGGTTTTCAGGGCGCGACCATCGTAGATGTGAACCTGCTGGGAAATAACATTCTCGACCAGATTGGCGGGCCCTGGGCCCTCTGAACGCTTGTCGTACACCAGATCGCTACTGGGATCAGCGTAGTGAATAATTGCTGTAACTAATTGATCCTGAAAGGAGGATCGGGCTGCGGATTGCATAGTGAACTCTCCCCCCACCGAAGTGGATGCCATACGGGCCAATCTACTCACAATGCTAGGGTTACGTGGATACAATGAAAACCAAGTAACAGTTGTGAGTGATACAGGTTTGAGCAGAAATCATCGGGCGAACCCACTGGAGAGGCTGGAGTTGCGTCAACTTCGCCTAATGAACGCTATCTTGCGGGAACTGAACTTATCCCGGGTGGCTGACCAACTGGGTGTGAGCCAGCAAACAGTCAGTGAACAATTGAAACGCCTGCGGGAAATCTTTGATGACCGGCTTTTTATTCGCACCAGCAACGGTGTTATTCCCACCCCCCTGGCCGAGCGCCTGGCTCCCAAATTGGATGAGATCCTGAATAATGTCGCGGCGCTGCTGCGTACGGATGAATTCGATCCGGCACAGCATCGGGGCATCTTTACCATCAGTGCAACGGACTTTGAGCAGCGGGTGGTACTGCCAGTTCTCCTCAAGCAACTGCGTCAGCAGGCTCCAGATATAAAAGTCGTGGTGCTTAAGTTGGAAATTGATCGCATGGCCCAGCAACTGCAAACCGGTGAAGTGGATCTGGTGTTTAGCACGCCGGGATTTGTGCCGGATAACAGTCCCAGCATGTTGTTGTATCGAGAGCACTACGTCTGCGTATGTTGTCAGCACACCGATATGCCGCACAGCGCCAATCAGCCATTGGAAATGGAAGAGTTGGCGGCTTTGCCACAGCTGGTGGTATCACCTTCCAGGGGGGATCTGCGGGGCATGGCGGATAGTTGGTTTGAGCAGTTTGGTTTGGAGCGCAATGTGGTGCTGTCTGTCCCCTCTTTTGCCGCCGCAGCCGAGTGCATTGCCTCTACCAATACCGTTGCCTTTTTGCCCTCGCGACTGTTGCCTGATCCCCGACTAAAAACACTGCCTATTGTCGAACAGCCCCCGGGGTTTGATGTGATTGCCGCCTGGCATACTCGCAGCAGTCAGGACCCTTTGCACAAGTGGATTCGCACTCTGTTAGCACAACAATTTCCCAGTAATTAAGGAGCCCCTGAATAACTTCGTGATACCTCTGGCATGCAGAGCGGTTCACAATCAAGGCGCGGCTTCGCAGGAATGTCTAGACCTTTCAAGAAGTCGCAACGCGGAGTGTGAATCGCTCTGCAAGCTCCGAAGGGCGGGCCTTGAAGGCCACAGCTGCTGCGTTGCAGCCCTTGCAAAGGGCTAGAGCCATTCGCGGCAAGCTGCGCCTAACATCTGCAGCCTTCAAGACCCGCAGAGGCATTACGGAGTTGTTCAGAGGCTCCTTAGCGAGGGAGGCAGCGCTGCTAAACTTGAGCAGTCCAAGGGTTCAGGTAGTGGTCGCCATGCGTACAGCATTTTTTCTACTGATATTTTTGAGTTCTTCTGTTTACGCTCATACCGATTTTACCGAGCAAATGGGTATCCCCCACTTATTTGCCAAAGATGCACTGGTTGAGGAAATTAAAAAAGTGGATTGCACCCTCTCTGAGGGGCGCAAGACCCAATGCTGGATGATTGTGGTAAAGGCTGAACCCGAACATAAAATGGGGCCCTGGTGCCCACGCAATGTTGTCGACCCAATTACGTCTGGCGGCATGATGTTTATCAAGCAGCAGATAGTGCCGATTGATGGACCTTTCGTTAAAAATGCTGCGACCTTTTTCTCTGATCCAAAATGGAGCCTATATGATCCTAAAACTGGGGCGATAAAGGTTACCGATTCGAAGCAGGCTTGCGAGATGGCCGCGCGGCCTGATGTGGCACCGCAATACAACAATTACTGTGTGGAGTGCCTGGCCAGCTATATGGGCCCGGATTTTCATACCCGCTACCTGATCCCCGTACAGCCCGCCAAGGCCAAGTCAAAGCAGAATCCCGATGGTTTTTCCGGTTATGGAGTCGCTTTTAATGGGGTTAAATTTGATATTGCCGCACCCATTGGTGCAATTTTAGGTGCACACACCTTAGCGCCAGTGGATGCCTGTGGTGGTCATGTAAACCCCCACGTGGGTTATCACTACCATGCTGCCCTGGGTTGCAGCCAAGCCTACCCGTCTGCCGCAAGTCATGCTGCGATTGTCGGTGTCGCCATAGATGGCTACCTGATCTATGCGCGGGAGAATGCCGATGGCCGCGAGCCCGATGACCTGGACGAATGCCGTGGCCATGAGTTTGCCGGCCTGGGCTATCACTACCACGCCAACCTCGCTGCAGAAAACGATATCCTGCATTGCCTGAAAGGGGAGAGAGGTTGTGCCCTGACCGGCAATCAAAGCCAGTGCGATTTCTCCCACCGGGGACCTCCGGGACCACCCAGGCGTTAACTCAGGCCCGATTGTTGCTTCAAATAGTGAAAGACGAAGAGAGGCTCAGCACTCTTATTGATATCAATAAATGGCGTCGAATAACTGTCTTATATGCCCAGGACTTGATCTGACCGCCAGGTTTCCTTAATGGCCCTGGGACATAATGCCTCTAACTATTTCAGGTAATCCGGAATACCAACAATGAGCAATGGTACAAATTTCTATCTGATCCGAATGGTGGAATCCCTCGGTGTGCTGGTGCGCACTCGCCTATGGATGCAGATAGTGGTCGCCATGATCCTGGGGCTAACTGTCGGCCTGCTGCTATCTCCTGAGGGGGCCGCGCTGGTGAGCCAGGATCTCAGTGCGGCATTGGCCAGCTGGTTTAAGCTGCCGGGCTCCATCTTTCTGAATATGATCCAGATGGTGGTGATACCGCTGATTATGTCCTCAATCATCCTGGGGCTCAGTGGCAGCGGGAATGTCAGTCAGCTTAAACGGGTCGGGCTGCGCATCGCCCCCTACTTTGTCGGCACCACCACCGTTGCGGTGATTATCGGGATTATCCTGGTCCAGTTGATCCAACCCGGCGACTATATCGATGAGTCCCTGCTTAGCGCCGCTACCGAGTTGCAAGTTGCGAGCGCCCCCCAGGTGATGGAGTCCAAACCGCTTCCCGAGCGTATTGCTGAGTTGATTCCCGCCAACCTCAACGAAAGTATTGCCATGCGCAATATGTTGCAGCTGGTGGTCTACGCGATTTTCATTGGTGTTGCCGTGATGCTGTTGCCGCAAAAGCAGCGGGAAACAGCGGTATACGCCTTTGGCATTATTCAGGAGGTGGCACTTAAAGTGGTTGGCTGGGCCATGCTGTTTGCGCCCCTGGCCGTATTTGGCCTCCTGGCAGATATTGCTATTCGCGTGGGCCTCACTGCAATTTTGGGAATGTCTGTGTATGTGGGCACCGTGATTCTGGGACTACTTATTCTTCTCAGCTTTTACCTGATAATTGTTTCCCTGGTGACCTCCGTCGGCCCGATCACATTTTTGCAGAGAATTAGCGGAGTGCAGCTGCTGGCATTCTCCACATCCAGCTCTGCTGCGGTAATGCCGCTGTCAATGAAAGTTGCAGAAAGTCCCCTGGGAGTAAAACCATCCATCGCCAAATTTATTGTGCCCCTGGGCGCTACTGTGAATATGGATGGCACGGCGCTCTATCAGGTAATCGCAGCGGTGTTCCTAACCCAGGTATATGGCATTGACCTGACAACCGCGCAGCTAGTGGGGCTGACAGTGACTACCGTTGGCGCTTCAATTGGTTCTCCCAGTACGCCGGGCGTCGGTATCGTAATCCTGGCGACAATTCTGGCCGGTATTGGTGTCCCGCCGGAAGGTATTGCGCTGATTCTGGGGGTGGATCGGATTCTCGATATGTGCCGTACAGCAGTCAATGTGACCGGGGATCTGACAGCCTGTCTGGTGATGGACCGCTTGTTAGGCAGCGACAACCTGGAGGAGGAAGCCGCCCAAACGGCCTGACTGTTAAAGTGATGGCTTAAATGAGGGTTCCCGGTTTCTATTGCTGCATAACTAGAATTTCCAGAGTACGAGGGTCTTTTTGACCTTCGTAGTATTTCTCCTGGACTGTATCAAATAAAGTTCTGCCCTCTTCTGCCAATGCAAATAAGGCCATAGAAAATTTCATCTTAAAATCTTAATTACTTCTAGTGTATCTAAAGGAAGCTTGAAATAGAGAAAAAGTGGCATATGTAAAGTATGGGTGATCTTTATAAAATGAAAAAAACAAATATAAACTATTCAATATCGTAACGGTCATTATATTTTTTTTCAGAATTTATCTGATTGAAAAATTTTTATAAATACTAAAAGTAATTTTTAGAGATAAAATCCCAAGTCTGTTCATACAGTAATTGATGTCCCTTGGGATTTGCATGGAGGCCATCCTCTGAGAGAAGAGTAATAAATTCCTGATCTCGCCATAAATTGTCAAACTCCAGTATGGGGATCATTTCGGCAGTGGCAGATTCTCTCATAGCTTGGTTATAAAGGTCCGCATCAGCCTGATAGAAATAGCTATCACTATTCCGAAAGGGAGTGGTTCGTTGCTCATCGAACGGAATACCTGTCATTAGGAAGGACGGAGCGATGGTTTTAGACGTTTGTAACAGCTGTCGCACTGTTTGACGGAAAGAGTCCAGCGCTACAGAGTTCTCAGCCTTTGGTCCCCCGATGCGGCAAATATCATTGAAACCAGGATATATCCCGATTAAGTGTGGCCTTCTTGGAGGCAGTTCTCGGGAAAGTCTTATGGCTAAAGAGTTCGCGTTCTCTCCGAATATTCCCAGAGCGTAAACTATATTATGGGGATCTAAAGTTTCGAACCGAAACCGGAATCGTTGAACAAATCCGCCTAGTTCTATATCACCTTTTCCATAGATAGAACTGGAGCCAATAAAGACAATTTTTTTGGGGACTCTTCGTGCCATAGAAAGCCACTAATTTGACTGAACTTTGGATTTTATTTGCCGTTACCATTATAGACATCGACTAGGTCCAGGTTGTATGCATTAGTAGAAAATCGTAACTTCGAAAAGTTGAGAGTCCAAGGCTTGGGTAGGAATAGCCTTGTTAAAAGACAATTAGAAATCGAATGGAGAGAGTTCTAAGGTGGGCTGTAGATTTACAGTTTCTTTGGAGGGGGGGAAGAGGTGCTGATCGGCTTGGCTTAAAATGATGAGGAAAATTTAATATGGGTAGAGTGGTAGATTCTGTGAGTATGGATACTACAGTTTGTACGCCAATATAATGGTTCAGATTATGATTGCCATCCAGCCTTCCGATCATAAAAAAGCTCCACCCTTGCAGGTAACTAATGTTGGACAGGAACTTTCAGTATCTCGAAAGTACGAAGGTCCTTCTGTCCTTCATAGTATTTTTCCAGCACCTCTTCAAATAGCTTGTCTTTGGGATCGGCGATAGAAAATAGCGTCATGGATGACTTAAGTTTTACATCATCCGGTGAGCCGAATATCTGGTAAGCGGAGTAATTATTCAGTTGCAATAACTCCTTGCAGCACTCTTTGAGTCTGGGCCCGAGCACAGGGTGCTCCAGGTAAGCCCGGGCTTCATCCAGGTTTTTAATTGCAAAATGTTCGGATGTCGCGCTATGCCCCAGGCCGGAGATCTGGGGGAATATATACCACATCCAGTGGGAGCGCTTATGGCCGCTATGCAACTCACTCAGGGCACTTTCATAAGAGCTTTCTTGCGCCGTCACAAAACGCTCAAGGTGAAATGGTTGGGCCATGCTTTGATTCCCTTTATTCTTATTCCTTTGCAGGCCCAAGGTTAGCAGTAATAAGGATGAATGCGAGAGGATGAACTGCCTGACGGCTGAACTTCCACCAATTAATTGATATTCATCATGATCTCAGCAAGGGCGGGCTCCTTGGCTCCCACAGGAGAATCTCCCAATAGGTTCTTCATATCGGCATAGGAAAGTTGAATTAGCCGATGTATGTCATTGGAAGTGTCAGCAGTACAAGGAAAACTACCGCTGACAAAGACGGAAATTGAATTTGTTCGCTGAGTATTAAAAATACGAATTTCCCGCCTGAAAAAATCATTGCCGCGACAGGATGCCGCTCTTCCTGATGGAATACTATTGCCTGCGGGAACGCTTAGCAGTACATCTTTGGATCTTTCTTCAAAGGGGCCACGTCTATAGATCAACATTTCTCGTAGTCCTTTAGACACTGGATGGTTAAACTCCAGACCGCTAATTGCGTCGATAACCTGCAAGCTTTCAACATCGTAGTAGCTGTGAGCTTGTCGATCGAAGGGGCCCTTTAACCCATAGAGAAGCTCCCGCAAACGTCGGGAGACTTGCGACTTGACGGGCTGCTTTTCAATCTCTCCAATAAGTTCAGGATCGGTCGGCAAATAGAAATTACCAAATTCCTTTAATAGGGCCTTGGATTCACGACTTGCTTCCTCATTTTGGAACAGCTTATCGAGTAAGGCTCGAATTGAAACTGATTGGTTGTTATCATCAATTTGTAGTTCCAGCTCATTGTTTCCTATTTTCACCCGTAGGGAACCATTACTTTCACTTTTATAGAGTAAAAAACAAAAGCTCAACACAATAAGAGCAATGATACTTCCATAAATAAAATGAACACCCTTATTCGGCTTCCCTGCTGGCATATATACCTCTGAAACTTAGCTATAACTTTTTTGTGGTTCACTGCTTAGGTGCAAAAAGCCGCGCATTCTACAGTAGGTAGGGTGTTGGTCCAATTAAATATCTATCTTACGCTTGATATTTGTGATTGAAATGGTATTGGCCGAAAAGTTACAGGCTGAGATGATTAGGAAAGGGAAGTGAAATGGTTCAAAATACTGTTAAGCTGATATTTATCTTTAAAAAATACAATTAATATCAGGGTGCCTCCTTATTGCAGAAAGTTTAACTTCGTTGAATGTTACAGCGTAGTGGCGCGATTTTTCTGGGGTGTATTTTAATTGTTGAATTTTTTCAGGTTCTGTAAGATTAGGCTCAAAGTCAGCATTGTCTTTATAAAATTTCAAGCTTACTAAAGTGGATAAGCAGTTTAGATATTTTTCTTCATCTAAACCTGGGATATTCGCTATTTTGCTTTCCATGTAGCTTTCTGCCATCAAGGTTAAATTGTTATTTTTTAATTCATTGGTTGCATGTTCTTGAGCTAGTGCTCGGGCTTCATTGAGGATGTTGTCATTGCCTTCTTTTCCGTATAGAAAGCTGTAAATTGATGAGAATAAAGTAAGCATTAAAGAGGCTGTGCCAACTAGTATATAGTTCTTCATGTTGTATTCTTTTGTGGTTACAATTCTCTTGGTAAAAGACCAACGGATGTATGCATATATTCTGGCTTGCCAAGAAACCTGATAGATTCTTCGGCCTCTTTAAGAGGGATTAGTATTGGGTTTTTATTTTTCTCAAAGATAGCTACATATCTTGAGTTTGCTTCTATTTTTTCCGGTTTTCCACAGCTTGATCCTTGCCGATGAATGCTAATGAATTTAGGCTGTGGATCTCCCCATCCATATAAAACTATAAAGCCAGTTTGTGCGTCGTATGGATGGTTGGTGTAATGATGATCAACATGGATTTCAACAATAGCGATATTACTAGAATTTTCAATTTTCTGAATAAAATAATCTTTTTCAGGTTTTGGGTATACGTATGTAAATTCTTTATCTGGAGACAGTGGGGGAATAGCGATCTTCTTTTGAATGATTGGCGCACATGCAGTAGATAAAGAGGGGGAAGTGACAAATATAAGGAGAAATATTTCTTTGAGTGTCATTGTTCTGATCCATCCCGTCTAATTGTTGAAATATAGAGGTTGGTATAAAGGCTAAGTTACTATTCTTCAGATATTTTTCTAGTTGAAAATTGATTCATTGTTAATGGTCAAAATAGGTAATATTTTCTCACAGTTTCTATTTTCAAGAGCGGAGATAATTAAACATTAATTTGCCCAGATAATACTTATTATAGATGCTCCTTAAGTTAGATGTCACTTAGCGCTAAGGCGTGGTAGGGCCTTACTAACAAAAATAATTGTCAGAATAGATGAAAAGGGGAGGGTTTCCATCAAGCATAATCCAATAATTAATGAGGTCGAGAAGAAATAAAGCAATCTCTTAAAAAGCTGCACTTTGAGGTAGAAGGGGTGAAAGGACTCATGAAGAGGGTGGGGGAAATGGGTCGAGGGGTGAGCTTTCTAGTCCTAATGAGTTAAAAGCAAAAAGAATTTTTAAGGTGAAATGGGGATTGGTGGGGTTAACAGGGCTGGATGAAAAGCAGGCAAGCGTAGCAGAAGGGTGGGTGATTAATAAGTATGCCCTAGATTTGAAAGCTGGAGTTTCATTGTGAATCAAGCATAAAAAAAGCCCCATCCTTGCGGATGAGGCTTTTGGATATGGTGCCCGGAGGCGGAATCGAACCACCGACACGGGGATTTTCAATCCCCTGCTCTACCGACTGAGCTATCCGGGCTTTGCGATCTTGCTGGGCTTCCCCTGCGTCGCGAGGCGCGTATTAAAGCCCTTCCCCGGGTCAGAGTCAACCCCTTGATTATAAAAAAGTTTTTTTTCTTTGCCGGGGAAGCTTCAGGGCCTTGTGTTACTGCTGTTCCGGCGGAACATAACCGTCGGCTGCGTCGTATTCCTCGCCGCTCAAGAACTTCATCATCTGCTCGCTCAAGTAGGCGCGGCTTGAGGGTTCCATCATGTTCAGGTGCTTTTCGTTAATCAGCATGGTCTGGTGGGACATCCACTCCAGCCAGGCTTTTTTGGAAACGTTCTCGAAGATATCCATGCCTTTGGGGCCGGGAAAGGGCGGTGCATCCAGACCTTCCAATTCCTCTTGGTACTTGCGGCAGAATACGGTTCTGGACATGGACTCCTCCTGGTTTTAGTCGGCAGTGGTCGGCGTGAGCAGGGGAGCCTGCAGCGCCAGTAGTTGTTTTGCCAGCTTGACGATAGGGGCGGGTAGCCCCAGTTCCTGGGCCGCACGAGGGCGGTTTAAACGCCGCAGTTTATACCAGCCAGCGCCGCTCTCCGCCACCTGTGCTGGGACTTTGCTCAGTTGTACCCACACCGGGGAAATATCCAGGTGAAAGTGAGTGAAGGTGTGTCGCAGGGTCGGCAGGGTTTGGACGTCACTGGCACGCCAGCGCTTTGCCTTGAGCCAGTCGCTGGTATTGTCGGCTTCAGGTGGGCTCCAGAGTCCTCCCCAGATACCGCTGGGCGGACGCTGTTCCAGATAGATTTCACCTTTGTGTTCAAGCAAGAGCAGGGTGGCACTGCGCACCGGCTTTTCCTTGCGCGGTTTCTTGCCGGGGAAATCCTGTGGATTGCCCTGGGCGTGAGCCACACAGGATTTTTTTACCGGGCACTCCTCGCAGCGTGGTTTCGAGCGGGTGCACAGGGTGGCACCCAGGTCCATCATCACCTGGGTGTAGTCGTTAACGCGTTGGTTTGGGGTGTAAGTCTCGGCCAGTTGCCACAGTTGATTGGCAACTGCGGTCTGTCCGGGCCAGCCCTCCACTGCGTGAAAACGGGCCAGCACCCGTTTGACGTTGCCATCGAGGATCGGCGCCCTGAGTCCCATACTGATACTGGCAATAGCGCCAGCGGTGGAGCGGCCTATGCCGCTCAATTCGGTCAGTTCCTCTACGTCCTGGGGAAACTCCCCGCCGTATTCCTCCAGCACCGTCTGGGCGCACTTGTGCAGGTTGCGGGCGCGGGCGTAGTAGCCGAGGCCGCTCCAGTGAGCCAGGACTTTGTCCTGAGGCGCGCGGGCGAGGCTTTCCAGGGTGGGGAAGCTCTGCATAAAGCGCTCAAAGTAGGGAATCACCGTGGTGACCTGGGTCTGTTGCAGCATGATTTCGGACACCCAAACCCGATAGGGGTTGATGTCCTGCTGCCAGGGCAGGTCTTTGCGCCCGTGTTTGTCGAACCATTTCAGGACGGCATTTTGGAACTGCTTTGGGGTCATGGGGATACTGCGGGCTGGAATCTGTGGTTGAACGCTGGAGTTGTGCACCGGGTGGACCCCGGTGCACTTTAGCGGGGCCTTAGCGGCCGAAGAGATTTTTCAATTTTTCTTTCAGTTCGTCGACCTTTTCTTCAACTTTATCGCCATATTTCTTTTCGGCTTTGTGCTTCAGTTCTTCCCGCAGCAAGTCGTCGAGGCGGCGGCTGTCGGGTTTACAAGTGCTGATGTTCACATCGTCGAAGTCGCCCTTGCAGCGCAGTGGCAGCGGGCGGTTGCGCCAGCGCTTGTTGCGCACGGTACAGCCGTCGGCGGAGGTGCTTTCGCCAACCAGGGCCAGGCCGAGCTTGAAATCGAAGCCCTGTTTCTTCAGGTCCACCTCTCCGTCACCGGTCAGGGCGATATTTTCGATACCGGCGAGAATTTCGCTCACATCTACCTGGTCGCCTTTCACCGCGATGGTGGCGCGAAGGTCCTGCAGTCCGGTGCTGTTGGGCCAGTCCCGGGTGGGCATTTCGGTATTTTCCGCGTAGCTAAACAGCTGGCACATGTTTTTCTCCAGATTGAATGGAGAAATCGACATTTCCTTGCTGGAAACCTCAACGGAGGCGCGCAGGTTTTTCTCTAAGGCTTTGGATGTTTTACCTTTGGTGCTGGCACTCCAGTTAACGCTGGCTTCCCCAGCCAGCTGGACGTCTTCACTGGGGAAGAGGGCAGCTTGGACCTTGCCGATATCCACATTGGTGAGACCGCCGCGCATTTGCGCCTCGGCGGACTGGGCGCGAGCGTTGAGCTGGCCATTCGTGTTCAGCTGGCCACCATAGATATCGGCGCTCAATTTTTGCAGTCGGTAGAGGCCGTTATCCACAGTGAGTTGGATTTCCGGGCTGTCCATTTGCAGGTCAGCGGCTTGCAGTTGGTCCAGTGCCAGGCTGATATTGGCGTTGAAGCCGCGCAGGTCGCTCAGTGGCAGGGGTTCTGCCGCAGGCGGTTTGGCAGCTACTGTTCTCTTTGGTTTTCCTGCGATTTCAGTTTGATCGCTCTGTGCCGCCTGCTCTCCCTGCTTTTTGCCTTCAGCGGCGGGTGCCTGCGCACTCTGTGCTTCCACTCCCTCGGTTTGTTCCGCCGAAGCGGCTCCAGCCTCATCTTCGTTCGAAGGGGGCAGATAGTTATCCAGGTTAAAGGCGCCGCCGCGCAGGTTCAGGTCCAGCCCGGGCATTTCTGCGTTGCGCAACTGGGCGTTGCCACTAAAGGTGACGTCGTCCAGTTTCAGTTGCAGCGGTGTCAGGTCGAGTTTTTGCTCGGTACCTTCCACACTCGCTTCGATACTCAGCTTTTGCAGTGCCGCTTTATCGCGGGTATCGATTTCGGTGCCCGTCAGTTCAAACCAGGGGCGCAGAGGGTCGGCATTGGCGTTGACGTTTAGTTGTATACGCCAAGGCTGGGTGTTGCTGTCCCTGCGCAGGTAGCCGCGCATATGCAGGCTGGCCTTGGCGCTGTTCTCAGAAGTGAGGTCTACTTGTAGCGGCTGCAGGCGCAGCCCATTGAGGCCCTCATCCAGGGCGAGGGTGCTGTCAATTTTTAGCTTCAGCGGGTGTTTGAGGTCGCTGCCGGTAAGGTCTGCTGCGGCGGTGAGTTTGCCTGGCTCGCCACCCGGCACCAGGTTGATAACGCTTACCTGCAGGTCTTGGACTTTGTACTCTTTGTTAGTCTGGGCATCGCTGTAAAGCACCACGCCCTTCTCGATACGCAGCTTTTGCAGGCTCAGGTCGACCTGTTGTTGTGAAGGTTCTTCCTGTTCCTTGGGGATGGAGAGTTTGGGAGGTTGCTTGCTCTGAGCTTCCAGGGCCTCGCTGATCAGCTCCCAGTTGCCGCGCCCTTCTTTGTCGACGGTGAGCTCAATTTGCGGAGCTACCAGGACTATCTCCTCAGCCTCTACTTTGCGTTGCAGTAGTGGCTTGAGGGCCACGCCGATGGCAATTTTTTCTGCTTTCACCAGAGTTTGTTTTGGTAGCTTTAATGGTGCCAGCTGTACATCTTCAAGTTGCAGGCCGAGCTTGGGCCACAGCTGCCAGCCGATATCACCTTCCAGTTGCAGGGAGACGCCCTGCTTGGCAGCGAGTTTTTCTAACTGGGGTTTGTATTGGTTGATGTCGAGTCCTGCTAACAGCCAGGCGACGGCGCCAGCGAGTAGCAGGAAAACGATTAAAAGTGCGATAAAAGTGCGCTTTATCCAGGCCATGGAGAGCATTGTCCCTGTGTATTTGTCGTGTGGTGTCACGCATATGACGCCGCAGCGCGGCTCGATGTTCCCGCGCACTTCTACAAATAGGTTATGCCGGAATTGTAGGAGATGCAGCCCCGCGAGGCTGGGAAAGCACTGCGGGGCCATTGAAGCAGGTGTTTATTAGAAAATAAACCGCACACCGGCTTCGACGCTGCGACCAGCTTCAGGAGCGTAGTCGCGCAGTAGTGAGGTGGAGTTGCGAATTTCTTCGTCGAGCAGGTTGCGGGCGCTGGCGAAGATCACCGCGTCGCTGCTGCCGATGTTGAAGTTGTAGTGGGCACTCAGGTCCATGCGGGTATAGCCGTCGGTTTCCTCTTCGTAGGCGCCGGCGCGGTCCTGGTCCGCAGCTTCGACTGTGCGCCATTCCCAACCCCACTGGTCGTACTCTGCTCCCAGGGCGAGGCCCAGGCGCAGGGGAGGCATGCGCGGCACATCGGAACTCTCACCGGCGATATCTTCGTCGAAGCTCGCGCGTACAACATCGCCAAACAGAGTCAGATAGAAGTTGCTGCGCAGGGGAAATTTCACCGAGGCTTCAGCACCGTAGAAGGTGGCATCGCGATTGGCATAGGCGTAGATGGGCAGCTCTTCTTCGTACTCAAGACCGGTATTCTGCGAATAGATGTAGTCGCCGATGCGGTTGTAGAAGACGCTGGCTTCAATCTGCGCTGCATGCCAGCCGCTGGCTGCTTCGTTGTGGTGGTGATAGCCCAGTTCCAGGTTTAAAGAGCGTTCTTTGTCCAGGTCGCTGTTACCGATCAGGTAGCGCGACTCGGCCAGGTGCTCACCGTCGGCGAACAGCTCTTCGGCTACCGGGGCGCGCTCGGAGTGGGTGGCGCCGACGCTGATATGTTGGTGCTCTTGCAGGAAGTACTGCAGAGTGGCACTGGTGCTGAACAGATTGAAGTCGCGATCCTCTGAGGTCTCCGGATCGACATCGACAAGCTCAATACGCGCGCCCAGGTCCAGGTGCCAGTTGCCCCACTCGCGTTCCTTCATGGTGAAGAGGCCGGCGCTGCGGGTGCGGGAGGGCTGGATAAAGGCTTCGTCGCCCACTGCAGCAAAGTCTTTGTCGGACAATTGCAGGCCGTAAGCACCACGCCACTCACTATCGTTGTCGTGGGTGATTTCCAAGCGACTTTCCCAGGCTTCATTGGTAAAGCGGGTACCGGGTTCACCTTCTTCCAGCTCTACGTGCTCATAGTCGTTATAGCCGATACGCAGGCGCAGCTTGTCCCAATAGTTGCTGTTGAAGCGGTGCTCGCCTTTGAGGTCGTAGCGAGTCTGCGCCATATCGATACGCACAGCTTCGACTTCGCTCTCCTCCTCATGCTCTTCGTGTTCCTCGTGATCGTCCTCGTCGTGCTCCTCCTCTTCGTGGTGGTGCTCGTGAGTGCCGAGGGGAATGCCGTAGTTGTTCTCAAGCTTGTTTACTGACAGACCGATATAGCCACTTTCAGTAATCCAGGAAACTCCACCGCTGTAGCTGTGGGCGCGGGCGTTGGTGTTGCCGACGTAGCCGTCGGTGTTGAATTCTTCCTCGTGCTCGCCTTCGTCCTCGTCGTGCTCTTCGTGTTCCTCGTGCTCGACAATAGCGAGGCCAGGGATTTCCGTGTCGTCGTTTTCGCGATAGACACCGTCGAAGTACCAGGCCAGCTGCCCGGCACCGCCGGTAAAGCGGAATACCGAGGCATCCTGGCTGTTGGCGGTGTCGTGGCGCATCTCAACCGCGCCTTCAACTTCCTCGGGTACCTCAGTGGGGATGCGACCGTCGATAATATTTACCACCCCACCGATAGCGCCGCTGCCGTAGCGTAGTGCCGCCGGTCCGCGCAGTATCTCGATGCGCTCGGCCAGTAGAGGTTCGATACTGGCGGCGTGATCGGCGCTGGTGTTGGAGGCGTCAGAGACATCCAGGTTGTCGTTCAGGATCTTCACCCGGTTGGCGCTCTGGCCGCGAATAACCGGCAGGCCCACGCCACTGCCGAAGGAGGCGTTGGCCACTCCCGGCTGGTTCTTCAGGGTTTCGCCCAGGGTGGCGGAAGCGGCTTTGCGCAGGGTCTCGCCGGAGAGCACTGATACCGGGGCAGCTACTGCGTCGGCGGGCTTATCCAGGGGAGATACGGTGACGTTAACTTCTTCCAGTTTGTTGCTGTCTTCTGCGGCGCAAATAGCGGGCACGGCCAAGCTGGCAATAGCCAGGGCCAGAGTATTGAACTTAGTCATTGTTTTTTATTCCTGTCACAGGCGGACAATGCCATACGCGCTCCAGCGTGGGCATTCACTAAAAAATTATCGGTTTTTGGGTGTTAACTGAGTGACAGGAAGAAGGGAGGGGCGCGCGCACTCTGGCGCTCTGGCTGGCGATCGCGCGCGGTTGGCGCAGAGGGCCGTTCGTAGTGACTTTGGGGCTCAGCCTGTACGAGCAATGGCTCGCTGCCGAGTGCTGCAGGTGAATGCATGCAACACAGGTCACACATCTCTACCTGGGTATCGCCCAGGTGGAAGTGCTCCGCCCACAGCGGCTGAGCTGCTACTACGGCGAGTAACAGGAACAGGCTGGCCCAGTAATGGGATTTTCGGCGCTTTAGAGTAACCATGCGGTGCATGATAGAGCTAAACAATTACGAATCAAGTTTCATCTGACACTAGAGAACCACAGGGGGTGTCATTCATCCTATAATTTGCGCCCTCTGTCTTATCGTGCAAATAAGGATCGCTTTCGATGCGTACAGCTAGCGTCACCCGTGACACCCTGGAAACCAAGATTCAAGTCAGCGTTAACCTGGACGGCCAAGGTCATGGCAAGTTCGCGACTGGGGTTCCTTTCCTGGAGCATATGCTCGATCAAATTGCCCGCCACGGCATGATCGACATGGACATTAGCTGCGATGGCGATATTCATATCGATGACCATCATACGGTGGAAGATATTGGCATTACCCTGGGCAAAGCCATTACTGAAGCGCTGGGAGATAAAAAGGGGATGACCCGTTACGGCCACAGCTATGTCCCATTGGATGAGGCGCTCTCCCGGGTCGTAATCGACTTCTCCGGCCGGCCCGGCCTGGTTATGGATGTGCCTTTCACCCAGAAGCGGATCGGCAATTTTGATACCGAACTGTTTTTTGAGTTCTTCCAGGGCTTCGTCAATCACGCGCTGGTAACCGTACATATTGATTGCCTGCGGGGCCACAACGCTCACCATCAGGTGGAAACTGTATTTAAAGCCTTTGGCCGCGCCCTGCGTATGGCGTTGACCCCGGACCCCCGTATGGCCGGCACTATGCCCTCCACCAAAGGAGTCTTGTGATGGGTAAGATTGCAGTACTCGATTACGGTATGGGCAACCTGCACTCGGTGGCCAGCGCCCTGAACAAGGTGGCGCCGGAGGCCGAGGTGGTGCTGGCGCAGACGCCGGAGCAGGCTGCGGGCGCAGAGCGCCTGGTGGTGCCCGGTGTGGGTGCCATTCGGGATTGTATGGCAGGGTTTGTCGAGGCGGGTTTTTCGCCGCTGCTTCGCGAGGCCATCAGTGTGGGTACCCCGGTGCTGGGTATCTGTGTGGGTATGCAGATTATGATGCACCACAGCGAGGAGAATAATGGCGTTGATTGCCTGGGGATTTTCCCGGAGCCGGTGAAATTCTTCGGCGACAACATTCCCCCGGCGCAGAGTGCTGAACGGCTCAAGGTGCCCCATATGGGCTGGAATAGCGTTCAGCAGCGTCAGCCGCACCCCTTGTGGGCCGATATTGCCGATGGCAGCCGTTTCTACTTTGTCCACAGCTACTATGTGCCGGCTGCTGAAAATCCGGATATTGCCGGGCAAGCCGAATACGGAATTCCCCTGGCTGCCGCAGTTGCCAGGGAGAATATCTTCGCCACCCAGTTCCACCCGGAGAAGAGTGCAGAGGCTGGCTTGCAGCTGCTAAAGAACTTTGTCCACTGGAACGGCCGGGCCCAATAGGCCCAGCTCACCGATCACACTGAAATTACTGCCGACGTAAGAAAAGACATGATTGTAATTCCCGCGATTGATTTAAAAGACGGCCAATGCGTGCGCCTGCGCCAGGGCGAGATGGATGACGCCACTGTATTTTCCGATGATCCCCTGGCGACAGCCCAGCATTGGGTGAACGAGGGAGCCAAGCGCCTGCACCTGGTGGACCTGAATGGTGCCTTCGCCGGCAACCCGGTGAACGGTGAAGCGGTAACTGCTATCGCCAAACAGTTTCCCGATTTACCGGTGCAAATTGGCGGAGGCATTCGCGATTTGCACACTATCGAGCGTTATCTGGATGCCGGTGTGCAGTGGGGGATTATCGGCACTGCGGCGGTAAAAAATCCCAAGCTGGTGGAAGAGGCGTGTCGCGAGTTCGAGGGCCATATTATTGTCGGGCTCGATGCCAAAGATGGCTTGGTGGCTACCGAGGGCTGGGCTGAGGTCTCCGAGCTGAAGGCGACAGAACTGGCCAAGCGCTTTGCCGATTGTGGCGTCAGCTCTATTGTTTATACAGATATAGCCCGCGACGGCATGATGCAAGGCGTCAATATTGAGGCGACCCTGGAAATGGCCCGCGCAGTGCAGGTGCCTATTATTGCCTCCGGCGGTGTCAGCAGCATCGAGGACATTGAACAGCTGTTGGATGCCGGTGAAATCTACGGTGCGATTACCGGCCGGGCGATCTACGAAGACAAGTTGAACCTGCGCGAAGCGCAGCAGCTTTGCGACCAACGGAACAAATAATGGCTCTGGCGAAACGTATTATTCCCTGTCTGGATGTGGACAACGGCCGCGTGGTGAAGGGCGTTAACTTTGTCGATATCCGCGATGCCGGCGATCCGGTGGAAATTGCCCGCCGCTACAACGAAGCGGGCGCGGATGAAGTCACTTTCCTCGATATCACCGCCACCCACGAGCAGCGCGATACCATCCTGCACACGGTGGAGAAAATGGCCCACGAGGTGTTTATCCCCCTCACTGTCGGCGGCGGTGTGCGCACCTTGCAAGATATCCGCAATCTGCTGAATGCCGGTGCGGACAAGACTGCAATCAATTCAGCGGCGGTGAAAAATCCCGAGTTTGTACGCGAGGCCGCCGAGCGCTTTGGCAGCCAGTGTATTGTGGTGGCCATTGATGCCAAACAGGTGGGAGAGGGCCGCTGGGAGATCTTCACTCATGGCGGGCGCCAGCCCACTGGCATTGATGCAGTGGCCTGGGCTCGGCAGATGGCCGAATACGGTGCCGGTGAAATCCTGCTGACCAGTATGGATCGCGACGGCACCAAGAACGGTTTTGACCTGGCCCTGACCCGGGCGGTTACTGAGGCGGTTCAAGTGCCAGTCATTGCTTCCGGTGGTGTGGGAGATCTACAGCACCTGGCGGATGGCGTATTGCACGGCGGTGCGGATGCGGTATTGGCTGCGAGTATTTTTCACTTCGGCGAATACACCATTGCCGAAGCGAAAGCGTTTATGCACAGCGCAGGGATTGAAATGCGCTTGTAGGTAGGTGTAGGTCTTGCACGGCGGGCCCTGGGCCCGCCGCACTCTGCTTACTGCTGTTCGTCTGCGCGGGCAAGGCGCTCGCGCAAACCCCTGTCCCTGTGAGCGTAGAGATTGAGGCCCTTGAGTACATTGAGGGCTTCGAAGATTTGGTTGTCGCGATCCATCCAGTCTTCCCGTTCTTCCTGTTCTCTCGAGCGGTCTTCAGAAGTTCGGTCGGCACCACCGTTACCGTTGTCCAGATGCCCTGCCAGATCCGCTTCAGTGGGTCTGGGAGAGTCGTCCAAGCGGGTGACTTTCACCCGCTCTACCACGATATCCGGTGTGATGCCCTGGGCCTGGATTGAGCGGCCATTGGGGGTGAAGTAGAGCGCGGTTGTCAGTTTGATAGCGCGTTCATTATTGATAGGGATTACCGTTTGTACCGATCCCTTGCCGAAGCTGTCGGTGCCCATCACCACTGCGCGGCGGTGATCCTGTAGGGCGCCGGCGACAATTTCCGCTGCAGAGGCGGAGCCCGCGTTGATTAATACAACCAACGGAGCGCCTTCGGTTAAATCGCCCGGCTCGGCGGAATAGCTCAGGTTGGCGGCTTCATTGCGACCTTCGGTGTAGACCACAAGGCCCTCTTCCAAAAATGCATCCGCTACTTCCACCGAGGATTGCAGCACGCCACCGGGGTTGTTGCGCAGGTCGATAACCAGCCCTTTCAGTGCGCCTTTCTTCTGCAACTTGATCAGCTCGTCGGCCACATCGGCGCCGGTGTCCAGCTGGAACTGGCTGATGCGCAGATAACCGTAGCCATCATCGAGGACTTTGCTGCGCACACTGCGCACGCGCACGGTGTCCCGCTTGAGAGTGACATCGAAAGGTTCTTTAAAACCTTTGCGAGCGATGGTCAGGGTGACACTGCTTCCTTTGGGCCCGCGCATCCACTCCACCGCTTCATCCAGGCTCACACCCTTCATGGATTTGCCCGACAGGCGCAGTATGACATCGCCGGCCTTGAGGCCAGCGCGGGAGGCGGGGGTGTCGTCCATGGGGGTGACGACGGTGATATGGTCGTTTTCGATGCCCACCTCGATCCCGAGGCCGGCAAACTCACCGGTGGTGTTGGCTTGTAAATCGTCAAAGGATCGGCGATCAAGATAGGAGGAGTGCGGGTCTAGGCCTTGCAGCATGCCCTTGATGGCGTATTCCAGCAGGGTGCGGTCGTCCACTTCCTCGATATAGCCCTGGCGAATTTGCTCGAAAACTTTGGCAAAGCTGCGCAGATCTTCCAGCGGCAGGCGGGCTTCAGTGTCTGCAGCCACCTGGGAATGGCTATCGCCGTCGGTCAAACCCATTAAAGGCAGGGCTGTCAGAGCGGCTGCGCCGATCAAGGTTGTCAGCGCCTTGGGGATAAACATGTTGTTGTGACCTCTGCCTTATTTCTTCGCTGCTTTGCGAAAGTGTAGACCGCAGAGATTGGCAGGGATTCTAAGCGGACGCCAAATTCTACAGTGTCACGATCTTAGTCGTCATAAGCCCATGGGTCTTACACCTGGGTTGGCTCCCGCTCTTATTCTCTTTTGGCGATAAAAAAGCCGCTACTCCGCAGCTTTTCGTCGTGGTGCTTTCTCATTTAATTAGCACAGCGGCGGGAGTCGTGAGATGAAGTGGGGAGCATTAGGCGGGTGTGTAATCCCGATCGCTGTGATTTGCGAGGGGGCTCTATAACGGGTGCGTGGAAAATGCCCGGGATTTTACGCCTCGTATTATGCCCTCTGTGCCAGCTCCGATCAGGAGCTGCACCAAATCGTAGGGTCCTGCGCTTTACCCCGGTGGCGAATTTCGAAGTAAACACCGCTATGGCTGAGTCCACCGCTATTGCCAACCCGAGCGATGGTGTCACCACTTTCCACCCACTCGCCAATATTGCGGGTGAGGGACTGGTTGTGGGCGTAGAGACTCATGTACTCCTCTCCATGATCCAGGATAACCAGCATGCCGTGGCCGCGCAGGTAATCGGAGAAAACCACGCGGCCGCGGTGGATCGCCCGCACCGGTTCCCCTTCATTGGCGCGCAAGGTGACACCTTTCCAAGTGATGCCATTGGCGCGGCGCTGTCCATAGGCATTGGCGCGGCGGCCATCAACAGGCCACTGCATCTTGCCCCGCTGGCGCGCAAAGGGCTTTTGCTCGCTGGGGTTTACCAGTGAGGCGATGGCGCGACCTACTTCGTCGATCAATTTTTGCAGGCGTGTGCGATCCCCTTGGAGCTGCTTGAGTTCACCGCTGCCATCGGAGAGCCGCGCCGCCAGTTTATCCAGCGTGTCCTTGCGATTCTGCTGTGCGACGCGCAGTTTGCTCTGGCGTTTCTGCAGCTGCTCTCGCTCCGCTTTCAGGGTTTCGCGCTCGCGCTCAATGGAGGCGGATACGGTTTCCAGTGAGGTGAGGGTTTCCAGGTAAGTGTCTATGATGCGGCTGCGTTCTTGGAGGAAGTAATCGTGGTAGCGGAGGTGGCGGGCGACGTTCTGTGGATCTTGCTGGTTGAGCAGGAGCTTGATCTGCTCCTGTCGGCCTAGTCGGTATGCGGCGGCGATCTCCTGCTCGACCCGCCGCTGCATACTTCGTCGCGACTCTTGCAGTTGCTGTTGTTCTTGCTGGAGTTCTCGCAGCTTGTCCGAGCGGCTGCGCATATCCTGTTTGATCTTGTCTATGCGCTGGTGCAGCCCGGAAATATCTTTCTCGTTCTCCTCCAAATCCTTGAGCAATTGGTCACGCTGGCCCCGCACCTGGTTGAGTTCCTGTTGCAGGGACTCAATGCGTTGCTTGATTTGCGCCAGGCGCGCCTGCTCATCTCCCTCTGCCTGGCTCCAGGCGGGTAGGGAAATCAGTGTGATCAGGAGGAATACGAAAGTTTTCATCAGTCCATTTTTACCAAACTTTGGCCGGTCATTTCCGTCGGCTGTGGCAGATCCATCAACGCTAACATGGTTGGTGCTACATCCGCCAGACTACCTCCGTCACACATTTGCACATTGCGCTCGCCGATATAAACAAAAGGCACCGGCAGAGTGGAGTGCTGGGTGCTGACCTGGCCGGAGTTGGCGTCGAACATCTCTTCCACATTGCCGTGGTCGGCAGTTATCAGCACTTCGCCGCCGGCAGCCAGAGCGGCGTTTACGACGCGCTCTACACTCTGGTCCAGGGCTTCGACGGCTTTTACTGCCGCCTCGAAAACACCGGTATGGCCGACCATATCGCCGTTGGCGTAGTTGCAGATAATGGCGTCGTACTCGCCGCTCTCAATCGCCGCTACCAGTTTGTCAGTGACAATTGGCGCATTCATTTCCGGTTGCAGATCGTAGGTGGCCACATCCGGTGACTTGATCAGTTCGCGGGTTTCGCCGTTGTAGGGCTCTTCGCGGCCGCCGCTGAAGAAGAAGGTAACGTGGGCGTACTTCTCTGTCTCGGCGATGCGCAGCTGGGTTTTGCCCTCTGCAGACAAGTACTCGCCGAGGGAGTTGACCAGGTTTTCTGGCGGGAAGGCACAGCTGGCGTGGATATTGGCAGCATATTCGGTCGTCATGACGAAGTCCGCCAGCTGCGGTTTGGCTTTGCGCTCGAAGCCGCTGAAGTCCTGCTCGGTAAAAGCGCGGGTTAACTGGCGCGCGCGATCCGGGCGGAAATTCATAAAGATAAGGGCATCGCCATCCCGGATCGGGGCGGGCTCGCCAATCACCGTTGGCGCGACAAACTCATCGTTTTCACCGCGCTCATAGGCCGAGGCCAGCCCTGCCTGGGCGTCACTGGCACTATGCTCTGCTGTACCCAGGGTCAGCATGTCGTAAACGGACTCGGTGCGCTCCCAGCGCTGGTCGCGATCCATGGCGAAGTAGCGCCCGGCCAGGGTAGCCATATGGGCATTGCCGACGGAGTCACACACCTGCATCAGGCGCGCCAGGGAGGGTTCGGCACTGCGCGGTGGGGTGTCGCGGCCATCGAGAAACGCGTGTACATAAATAGCGCGGGCGCCGCGCTGTGCCGCCAGGGTTATCATGGCAACAATATGATCTTCGTGGCTGTGTACGCCGCCTTCGGACAGGAGTCCCATAATATGGACGGCGCCGTTGTTGGCGATAGCCTTATCGACCGCAGTGGTGTAAGCGGTATTGCGGAAGAAGTCGCCGTCCTGGATGGCTTTGTTGATCCGGGTAAAGTTCTGGTAGACCACTCGACCGGCACCCAGTGTCATATGGCCGACTTCCGAGTTGCCCATTTGTCCATCGGGCAGGCCCACCGCCATCCCGGATGTCTGGATCAGGGTTTTTGGGCGGGTTGCCCAGATATTGTCCCAAACCGGCGATTTGGCAGCGTGGATCGCATTGTGCTCGGGATTGTCGCTGTGGCCGAAGCCGTCCAGAATCAGCAGGACCAGGGGGCGTTTTTGCGGGGCTTGCGTAGCGGCCATAGCGACAGTATTCCTCTTCCAAGGGTTAAATTGCGGACGCGGATTTTAACCTGTGGGGCTGGTATTTCACCATGTTATTTAGCTTAAGCCGGATTACAAAGAGGCTGGGGCGGAGGGATTTGGTTGATTAGAATTTCGCCATGATCGTGTATACTCCCGCCGGCATTGGGCGCCGTAGTGCCCTATTGATTACCACTTGAGGATTTTGGGGGCGAAGTGGATTTTCTCGACTTTTTAGCTGAGCAGTGGCTGTTGGTCGGCCTGCTTGTGGCATTGCTTTACGCATTTGTTTTGACTGAGCGATTCAAGTCTGGCGAGCCGGCATCACTTCATGAAGTGACCAAGCTGATCAATAGCGACGGGGCCAAGGTGCTGGATATTCGCGATCGCAGCGAGTTCACTGCCGGTCATATTGTCGACTCCCTGCATATTCCCCACGGGGATGTGGCTGAGCGCATTGCCGAGCTGGAACCGTTTAAAGATAAGACCATTATTGTCGCTGACAAGATGGGGCAGCACGCAGGTCCGGTGGGGCGCATGCTGAAACAGAAAGGTTTCCAAGTGCGTCGCCTGCAGGGCGGAATGAGCGAGTGGGCTAACCAGAACCTGCCTGTCGTTAAAGGCAAAGGTTAACCTGAAGTATAAGTTTGACGGAGTTTTGTCATGCAGAATGTTGTCATTTATACCACCCGTTTCTGCCCCTACTGTATTCGCGCCAAGCAGCTACTGGATAGCAAGGGTGTCGCTTATCGCGAAATCCCTGTGGACAATAATCCCGGCTTGCGCGCAGAAATGGCTGACAAGGCGGGGCGCCGCTCGGTGCCGCAGATTTGGATTGGCGATAAGCATGTAGGTGGTTGCGACGACCTGATGGCGTTGGAGCGCGGTGGCCGACTCGACAAATTGCTGAAAGCAGCGGGATAAGCGGAAAACTGACGCGGCCGCCAACATGCGGTCCCCAATTTTTGCTATTTATCCGGTCTGGGCCTTGAAACGTTTTATCGAGGCCCCAACTGTTGAGTTATTACCGGAGCCTTTCTCACGGAAGGCATCAATAAACTTTTTATAATGAACAGGCTGTAACATGGCTGAAGAATTGAATGGCGCAGCGGCAAACGCAGAGGCTCCACAAGTACAATTTGCGATGCAACGCATCTACCTGAAAGACCTCTCCTTCGAAACCCCGATGGGTGCCGAGGTCTTCAAAAAGCAGTGGAAGCCCCAGGTTAATCAGGAGCTGAACACCAAGACCGCGAAGATCGAAGACGATCTGTACGAAGTGGCTCTGACCCTGACTATCACCGTAAAGCTGGAAGAAGACACCGCTTTCCTGGTGGAAGTAAAACAAGCTGGCCTATTCGGTATCAAAGGTCTGGAAGGTCAACAGCTGGCCCAGGCCCTGAATACTGCCTGCCCGCAAATTCTGTTCCCCTACGCTCGCGAAGTGATCGATAACGCAGTAGTTAAAGGTTCTTTCCCGGCACTGATGTTGCCGCCTGTGAACTTCGACGCTCTGTTCGCTGCTGCCCTCGATAAGGCACAGAAAGAAGCAGAAGGCGCTCAAGCGAACGCTTAATTCGTTTTAGCCCAGCTGGCACGATAAAAAGGTCCCTTAGCGGGGCCTTTTTTTATATCTGTAATCTCCCCGGGGATAGCGTCCATTTTACTGACTATCCCTCCGCAACCGCAGCACAAACCTGGAGCCGCTTATGCAGTGGGATCTGCCAAACCCATTTATCACCAAAGTGACGGTTGGCGCCGAACATGTGGATGGTCTGAGTCATGCCAACAATGCGGAATATGTGCGTTGGTGTGAGGCTACCGCCTGGGCGCACAGCGCAGCCCTGGGTCTGGATGTCACGAATTATCAGCAGCTTGACCGGGGAATGGCAATTCGTCATGGCGAGTATGACTATATACTGGCGGCCAGAGAGGGGGAGGAATTGCTGTTTGGCACCTGGCTCACTGAGGTGGACGGGCGTCTGAATATGACTCGCCGCTTTCAGGTATTTCGCGCCGCCGATAAGGCATTGGTATTGCGGGCCGAATGGCGGATGGTGTGCATTGAGCTTTCCACTGGCAAGCCAAAACGTATGCCGGCGATCTTCAAGGAAATTTACAGTCCGGCAGTGACTGCCCCGGAGGCTGAAAAAAATGAGTGAAGAGTTTGTATCCCTGACCAATAATTCAGGCGCGCTTAAGGACAAGACCATCTTTATCACTGGTGCCAGTCGCGGCATCGGCCGGGCGATTGCCCTCAAATGCGCGGCGGATGGTGCCAATATCGTGATTGCCGCTAAGTCGGCAGAGCCACATCCCAAGCTTCCGGGAACCATCTTCTCGGTGGCGGAGGAAGTGGAGAAAGCCGGCGGCAATGCCCTGGCCCTGCAGGTGGATGTGCGCGATGAGCAGCGAGTAGAGCAGGCTATGTCGGAGGCTGCCGAAAAATTTGGCGGCATCGACGCTGTGATTAATAATGCGGGCGCGATCAACCTGACCAATGTTGAGTCGACACCACCCAAGCGCTACGACCTGATGCAGAGTATCAATAGTCGCGCGGTGTATCTCACCGCCCACTTGGCGACTCCCTATCTGAAAAAAGCTGACAATGCTCATATTCTCAGCCTGTGCCCACCGCTGAATATCCAGCCCAAGTGGTTGGGGCCCTTCGCTCCTTACGCCCTGTCAAAATTTGGTATGACCATTCTCAGCCTGGGTTTGGCAGAAGAGCTGCGTGAGGCGGGGATCAGCGTGAACACCTTGTGGCCGCGCACACTGGTGGCCACCGCCGCGATTGAATTTGCGGTGGGTAGTCGTGATATGTTTGAGCAGAGCCGCAAGCCCTCGATTATGGCCGATGCGGCCTACGAGATACTGACGACTAAAGATGTCGCCTTGAGCGGTCGCCAGCTAATCGATGAAGAGCTGTTGGCAGAGCGCGGTGTGAAGGATTTCACCGGTTATGCCCACAATCCAGCCAATGCAAACAATTTAACCAAGGATTTATTTCTCGACTGACGCTGGCAGGGGGTATTTGTGAGCAGCGACAGCAAATTATTTAAAGACGCTCTCGGTGAAATGGGAGACGTTAAACCGCTGGCGCAGGAGCGCCGCGTCAATTTGCGCAAGGAGCCGAAGCAATCTGAGTCTATGTTGCGGGAGCGCCGCGCCGCTGCCACGCGCCTGACAGAGCGGGAAATGAACCCCCTATCCGGTGAATATATCGATCTCGTAGAGCCATGGGATCCGTTGGAATTCAAGCGCGATGGTGTGCAAAACGGGGTCTATCGCAATTTGCGCCTGGGCAAATACAGCGTGGATGCGCGCCTGGATTTACATCGCCACTCTGTGGAGATGGCGCGCAGGGCCGTGATGGAATTTATCCGTGATTGCGTTGAAGCGGATGTGCGCTGTGCCCTGATTACCCACGGTAAGGGTGAGGGGCGTAAACAGCCGGCGTTATTGAAAAGCTGTATCAATCACTGGTTGCCGCAGCTGCACGAAGTACTGGCTTTTCACAGTGCCCAACCCCAACACGGGGGCTTGGGAGCGACTTATCTGCTGCTGAGAAAGAGTGAACGCAAGCGGCAGGAGAATCTGGAGATACATCAAAGACGCCGTTAAGGTTCTTTTGTAACTTTTCTGTCACTTATGCAAATTAAGATGCGCCGCTGAGGCTTTCCCCTCAAGAGTGCTTTTTTAGACTCCTAAAGCTCATCTTTTTGATTCTTCTTGATTGTCATTCTGGCGACCCAATGGGTCGCCTTTTTTATAGGGTTGGGCCTGGCGGTAGCTGCGGTCTACTTGTTCAAACTCAATATAGGCACTGCCATCGGTATTGCTGATCATCATCTTGTTACCCACGATAACAATCAAATCAGACTTTCTCAGGGCATTGAGGTAATCGATCTCCAGTTCATCGCTGGGGTGTGCTCCCCCCATGCGCGCAATAGCGGGAATCCGCTCCCAGGTGAAAGCACCGCTGCTAGTGAGAGAAAATCGCCCCAAGTACGGATTGGTGCCACTGTTGCCCCTAACGTAACCAAATTGATCGCATTTGAAAAAGGGTCTATCCCGCCAAAACCTGCTCCAGCTCAGGGTTGAGTCATAAGTGCGTCCGGAGTAATACAAGCTCGATAGCACCCACTCGTGCTCACAGGCAGACCAGGCCGATCGTTGGAGTTGGGGAATTGGGGGATTGGGGGTGCTGCAGCCTGCAAGCACCAGGTTGCATACGATAATACTCAGTAGTAAGTAAAAAGCACGACGTGGCATGATGTCGTTCTCATTGATTTTGCGACATTTAACCTAAAAATTTACAGGTCTTCTGTGGCGGCGTTCAAGGTCCGGCCTTTACGTATTCTATATAGATATCACCGGAGGGGTCACGAAGTATCAAACGATTCCCGCGCGATTTGGTAAATGCCTGGCGAGTGGCGGCAAGGGCACCGAGGTAGGCATGCTCTTGCCGCAGCAAGGGTTCGGGGCCGCCCATCTTGGTAGAGACAAAGCTGGAGGTATCCCAAAGTAACTGCCCGTTATCGGTTACCTGCACCTCTCCCCGATAGGTGTTTATGCCACTCCTCCCCATGACATTGCCTTGGAGATTGCACACAAAGGTAAAGTCCGCAGGCCTCTGGATGTCGACCACCCCACCATTGACGCGCAAGCGTACCAGCTGCCACTTCTTACCACAGACTGCTCCCATACTGCCTGAGGATTGAACAACTTGGGCTTCTTCTATTCGGTTTGTTAGACATCCGCCGACAACTAATAGGGCTCCCAGAAGCCATATTTGTACCAACCTACTCATCGACGAATAACTCCCAAACACAAACCCTTCTCCAGCCCACACCCAAGCCAGCCACTTTTCGGCTTTCACAAAAGCTTAGTTGTTGGCTGCCGTGATGAGACGACAGCAGTGACAAGCTATGCTTGCACTGATGTAAAAAAATAGTATTTGGCCATCGATTAAAGGACGGTCGTCGATATGATCAGGCGCACCAAAATTGTTGCCACCCTGGGTCCAGCTACCGATAAAGAAGAAACACTTCGGCAATTAATCAAGGCCGGTGTGGATATGGTTCGCCTGAATTTCTCTCACGGAAAAATCGATGATCACCGGCGCCGGGCAAAATTTGTCCGTGAAGAAGCCGAGCGTCAGTGCAGACATATTGCCCTGCTGGGAGATTTACAGGGGCCCAAAATTCGTGTCGGAAAATTCACTGATGGGCGTATATATCTGCGCAAAGGTGAAGAATTTATTTTGGACCCTGATTGGGATAAAGAAAGTGGCAGTCCTGAAGGTGTTTGGGTTGATTATGAAGCACTCGCAGAAGACTGTAATGAGGGAGACTGCCTGTTACTGGATGACGGCCGATTGAGTTTGCGCATCAAAAAAATTATTGGTCTGTCATTAAAAACCGAGGTTGAAAATGGTGGCTGGCTATCTGATAGAAAGGGAATAAATAAGCAGGGAGGTGGCCTTACTGCGCCGGCACTGACAGAAAAAGACCATCGGGATATCAAAGTTGCCGCCGAGTTACAGGTAGATTATTTAGCCGTTTCTTTCCCTCGCGATGCTCGCGATATTCACAAAGCGAGAAAGTTACTCAGAGAGGCGGGTGGCACCGCACATATTATTGCCAAAATTGAAAGGGCTGAAGCGGTATCCAATGATGCTCGCCTTGAGAAGCTCATCTTAGCCAGTGATGCCATTATGGTAGCGCGTGGTGATCTTGCCGTGGAGATTGGTGATGCAGAATTAATGGGAGTACAAAAACATTTGATCAGCTATGCCCGTTATCTCAATCGGGTAGTTATTACTGCGACACAAATGATGGAGTCGATGATTTCGAGTCCAGTACCTACTCGAGCAGAAGTCTGCGATGTGGCCAATGCAGTACTGGATGGTACTGATGCGGTAATGTTATCTGCTGAGACAGCGGCAGGCGAATATCCTATTGAAACCGTTAAGCATATGGCTGAAGTTATTCTTGGGGCAGAAAAACACCGTAAAATTTATTCCACGCCGGAAAGCCTTCGCGGCGATTACCCTGCGGGTGATGCGTGTATCGCCATGGCCGCCATGATCATCGCGAATCATTGCCGAGAAATTAAAGCCATTATTTGCCAGACCGAAACTGGAAATACTGCGTTATTGATGTCGAGAGTATGTGCATTAATTCCTATTTACGCTTTTTGTCGGCACCAAAAGTGCTGCAATCGTGTAGCCCTCTACAGCGGCGTTGACCCCGTATTAATGGATGTCTCCAATATGGACGGCCCACTGCGAGATCAAAAAGCAATTTCTTATTTGCTGGATCAGGAACTGCTAATTTCAGGGGACTTCGTGTTGATATCCCGGGGCTATCAACAGGATATTGGTGGTCACACCGATACCCTGCGTATTGTCCGCGTGCCCTGATACAAACGATTAAATTACAAATTCTCACGGTGCAAATAACTTACCCCGCACGAACACATCTAACCAGTACCTTGGTCTCCAATTCCTGCTCAACACAGCGAAACTTCTGACCGTCAAGGGTTAATGACTTTGGGCTTCCCTGGGGCGCGGTTGTCGAACAACCGGCAACTCCTGTCGCCAGGGCCACGGCAAGCAGAATAAGTAGTATTTTCTGCACCGCAGTTACCTCTTTGAGTGGTGTGAGTGACGCATTCCCGAATAACTTGTTTATTCAGGGTAGAGGTAATAGCCGTCATTGAGATGTATAACGCGCCAATTTGTTAAAAGTGGCGACAGTGGTATTGGAGGGAGAAGGCTAATTAAACGGATGGTTGTATTGAGGTTGGCGATTAACTAACCCCGCTGCGTCTTTTGATGGTTTGCTACAGCGGGGTTAGTTACCTAATAAAGCTTGGAGTTAGCGTCTACCGCGATGGTGTCCACCGCGAACACGATAGTGGCCTCTATGGCCCCGGTAGCCGCGATAACCGCCGCGGTGATAACTTCTATAGCCTCGGTGATGGGCCCGGTAGCGGGCGTGGGGTGACCGAGGATAATAGAAACGGTTGTAGTAGGGCATTCCGCGATAGTAATAGCGAGCCCGGTAGCGAGGGTGGCCGCGGAATGATGCGGATCGGTAACTGGCGTAGCCACCACGGTAATAATAGGTATTCACCGGAGTGAAACCAACGGTTTGGTAAACCGGTGTCCTGTAGGAAGTTAAATAGACATTACTCGAAGCGTAATAGTTGGGCGTGGCATAGGGATAAGCGTAGGAGGAGGTGTAAGCGACTTGCCCTCCACTTGGGCCACCGTAACTGGTGTAGGTGGTGTAGTAACCATCGGTGGCACAGGCACCCAGGGCTAGGGCTGTGCACACCGTGGCGGTGAGAATCACCGTTTTTACAGCTCTATTCATAGTGCTTTCTCCGGTAAGTGGAATTTCCCCCCGGAGAGGCCCGGCAGGGGCCAAGCCCCTAGGCGCGCCAACTAGGCGAGCACAGAATCTCAGACTTAGTAAGGTCTTGCGCGCGGCGGTGGATCGACAATTTGATACTGGGTATTTACAACCGCAGGCGGTCTCAGGCGATAAAAGTTGCCGTCCCAGTAGAAGTTACAGTGCTGCATATTGTGACAGGTGCCATCCGGGTGGCAGTGGGCATAGCGGCCACGCAGGTTGTAATACGTCTTGTTGTAATAAGGGCTGTATCCGTAATAACTGGCGGAACAATCGTTGCCTCCGCAGGGATAGCCGGATGTTCCATTACAGGCCGATAGAGCCAGTCCTGCTGCGATGGCGAGCGCACAACCTGAGCCTCGCAGCAATCTAGTGGGCAGCGGTTTCATCAAGACCTCCACACCTATTGGCGGGTAACACTTCTACATTCAGCCTAGCATTTTTGGCGCGTGAATCATCACGGGGCAGAGTAAATGTTCTAGCAAAGCTGAATACCGAGGCAGGTCTGTATTGGTTGATGGAAACTCTTCAGTTTCAATTTGATAGACCCACTTGTTCGGAGTCAAAAAAGGTAAGGTCGGCAGGCGGGTGAAACCACTAAAAATTCGCACATTGTGAGAAAAATGGTTCTCTCGCAATGCGCGAATCAAGCCATGAAGGTTTTTTAACCTAGTGACTGCTGGGCAGGAGGTTGGGGTCTATTGACTCTAAGTAGGCGCCGCTGCTCAGCAACTGCTTTGCCTCTTCAATATCCGGGGCAAAGTAGCGGTCCTTGTCATAGAAAGGTACTCGGGCGCGAAGTTTTGCCTTGGCGGCCTCCAGTTTTTCCGTGGATTTTAACGGCGCGCGGAAATCCAGTCCCTGACAGGCAGCGAGTAGCTCCACCGCCAGGATGCCACAGGTATTGTCGGCCATATCCCGCAGGCGACGGCCAGCAAAGGTGGCCATGGATACATGGTCTTCCTGGTTGGCGGAGGTGGGCAGTGAGTCCACGCAGGCTGGGTGCGCCATGGATTTGTTCTCACTGGCAAGCGCCGCTGAGGTGACCTGGGCGATCATAAAGCCGGAGTTCACCCCGCCATTTTCCACCAGGAAAGGAGGCAGGCCCGATAGGTTGCTGTCTATCAACAGGGCCATGCGACGCTCGGATAGGGAGCCGATTTCTGCCAATGCCAGCGCCAGGTTGTCGGCGACCATAGCAACAGGCTCCGCGTGGAAGTTACCGCCGGAAATAATGTCGGAGTTATCCGGATTTTCCTCGTCGGTAAATACCAGCGGGTTATCGGAAACACCATTTGCCTCGGCTAACAATACTTCGGCAGCGAAGCGCATCTGCTGCAGACAGGCACCCATGACCTGGGGCTGACAGCGCAGGGAGTAGGGGTCCTGTACTTTTTCACAGAACTGGTGGGAATCACCGATCTGGCTGGTTTCACCGAGCAGGTCCCGATAAATTGCCGCTACGTCGCGCTGAGCCTGTTGGCCGCGGGCGTTGTGAATACGATCATCGAAAGGGCGGCGTGAGCCCTTGGCGGCTTCCAGGGTAATGGCACCGGTTACCAGGGCACCGGCGAACAAGTCTTCACTGGCGAACAGGCCGAGCAGGGCAAAGGCGGTAGAAGCCTGGGTGCCGTTTAGCAGGGCGAGGCCTTCTTTGGGAGCTAGGGTAATGGGCTCAAGCCCCGCGGCTTTGAGGCCTTCGTGAGCACTCTTGCGCTCGCCCTTGATAAATACTTCCCCTTCACCGAGAAGTACCACGCTCATATGAGCCAGGGGCGCCAAATCGCCAGAAGCGCCGACAGAACCTTTCTCAGGGATAGCGGGGTATACACCGGCATTGACCAGTTGCATTAAAGCTTCGATAACCTGTGGGCGCACACCGGAGAAGCCGCGCGCGAGCGAATTGATTTTCAACACCATCAGCAGACGCACGGTGGCTTCACTCATAAAGTTGCCGGTACCGGCGGCATGGCTGAGTACGATAGCGCGTTGCAGGTTTTCCAGGTCGTGCTTTTCAATACGGGTGTTGGCCAATAAACCAAAACCGGTATTAATTCCGTAAACCGTGCGCCCTTCGGTAATAACCTGGGCAACAGTGTGGGCAGAGGCTTCAATAGCGGGGTAGGCGCTTTTCGCCAGGGACAGCTGCACCGACTCGCGGGCTACGCGGCGCAGTTGCGCAAGGCTCAATTGACCGGGATCGATTTCCAATTGATACATAAATTCATTCACCAAAAAATATTTACTGCTTAGCAGGCTGTTGAAAAACAGCCTGCGCGGGCGGTGCGAAAGCGCCTGCCGCAAAATCAAGCACTGCAATTGCTTGATTTGAGTGCCCATCTTTGTGGACATGTGCCGCAAAGATGGCTTGAAAAAGTTGCTTGTTGGCTTTTTCAACACCCTGTGAGGCGCCGGCGGCGCAGCCCGATAAAAATTATTCGGGCTGTAAAAGATTTCCGCCGGCGGTATTTTTATTGCGGTAAAAAATCAGTCGTTCAGCATGGGCAGGTCCAAGCCCTGCTCTTTTGCACATTTTTTTGCGATCTCGTAACCGGCATCGGCGTGGCGCATTACGCCGGTGGCGGGATCATTCCAGAGAACCCGTTCGATACGTTTGCGCGCAGCTTCGGTACCGTCACAGACAATGACCACACCAGAGTGCTGGGAGAAGCCCATGCCTACGCCACCACCGTGATGCAGGGATACCCAGGTAGCGCCGGAGGCAGTGTTCAGCAGGGCATTCATCAGCGGCCAGTCGGAGACAGCGTCGGAACCATCTATCATGGCTTCAGTTTCGCGGTTGGGGCTGGCTACAGAGCCGCTGTCGAGGTGGTCGCGGCCGATCACTACCGGTGCTTCCAATTCACCGTTGGCTACCATTTCGTTAAATGCCAGTGCCAGACGCGCGCGATCTTTCAGGCCCACCCAGCAGATACGTGCGGGCAGTCCCTGGAAGTGAATCCGCTCGCGGGCCATATCGAGCCAGTTGTGCAGCTGCGGATTGTCGGGAATCAGTTCCTTAACCTTGGCATCGGTCTTGTAGATATCTTCCGGGTTGCCGGACAG
This sequence comes from Microbulbifer sp. CNSA002, assembly GCF_047324085.1. Taxonomy (NCBI): domain Bacteria; kingdom Pseudomonadati; phylum Pseudomonadota; class Gammaproteobacteria; order Cellvibrionales; family Microbulbiferaceae; genus Microbulbifer; species Microbulbifer sp. CNSA002. Next base: position 5,052,649 of record NZ_CP172449.1, on the reverse strand, counting down.
GGCCGCCCATCGGAAAGGACCGACACCTTCGCAGAACAGCGGACGAATATAAGCGGGTACAAAGCCGGGGAAATCGAAGGCATTTTCCACACCTTCCTCGAGAGCCATCTGACGAATATTGTTGCCGTAGTCGAGGGTTGCGGCGCCGCGCTTTTGCAGCTCCAGCATGGCTTCAACCTGAACCGCCATAGACTGTTTGGCTGCCTTTACTACTGCGGCTTCATCTTTCTTGCGCATCTCCGCAGCGTATTCCATAGTCCAGCCCTGGGGCAGGTAGCCATTTAAAGGATCGTGAGCGGAAGTCTGGTCGGTAACCGAATCTGGCAGAATATTTCGCTTTACAATTTCCGGGAAAATATCTGCTGCGTTGCCCAGCAGGCCAACGGAAATGGCTTCGCCTTTTTCCATCGCGGCTTCAATCATTTGCAGGGCTTCGTCGAGGCTGGTGGCTTTTTTGTCTACATAGCCAGTGCGCAGACGGAAATCGATACGGGTTTCGTCGCACTCTACTGCGATCATGCTGAAACCGGCCATGGTCGCCGCCAGTGGCTGAGCGCCACCCATGCCGCCGAGGCCACCGGTAAGAATCCATTTGCCTTTCGCTTCGCCATTAAAGTGTTTGCGTGCGACGGCGGCAAAGGTTTCATAGGTGCCCTGGACGATGCCTTGGGAGCCGATATAAATCCAAGAGCCGGCAGTCATCTGGCCGTACATGGCCAGGCCTTTTTTATCCAGCTCGTTAAAGTGTTCCCAGTTGGCCCAGTGGGGTACCAGGTTGGAGTTGGCAATTAATACCCGGGGTGCATCGGCGTGGGTTTTAAAGACTCCGACAGGCTTGCCGGACTGCACCAGCAGAGTTTCGTCGTCTTCCAGGCGCTTCAGCACCTCGACAATCTTGTCGTAGCACTCCCAATCCCGCGCGGCGCGGCCGATACCACCGTACACCACCAGGTCCTCCGGGCGTTCAGCTACCTCGGCGTCCAGGTTGTTCATCAACATGCGCAGGGGAGCTTCGGTGAGCCAGCTTTTGGCATTGAGCTCACTGCCGCGAGGCGCGCGGATTTTGCGGCTGGGATCGTGGCGTTTGTCGGTAGACATAGCTTCCTCGTCAATTTTTCTCGTAAAAAAATTCACACGTCCCGGATTTGATTGTTTCTTTTCCCAGGGCGCGCGGGATAAATCAATAACTAGAATCTCAGTTGTGCACCGAGGCGGTATCGATTGCCAGGGTGAACCAGGCGCGCGAAGCTCACGGTGCCGGCACTGCATTTAGTGCGTCGCCAAACCTGGAGGCACGCATCTCCGGGGGCAATTTCTAGTGCGTGGGCGATAGCGGCTTCCGCAGCTATGGCCTCGACGGTTGTATCGGCCTCGGTCAGCGGTGCGACTTTGGAAAGATAGGCGTTGGGGGTGGTGTGGGCGAAGTCTTGGTCCAGGTAATCTGGAGCCAAGGCTGGATTGGTAAATCGTTCTTCCCACTGCACCGGTAAACCGTTGTCACAGTGCACAATAATGGAGTGAAACACTTTTGCCTGTTCGGGCACTTCCAATGCCAGGGCTACATCGGCGCTGGCGACACAGGGTTGAGCTAACAGAATGCGGTTACTGTAACTGTGCCCCCGGGCCGAGATCTCGTCGGCGATATTGCGCACTTCCAACAGTGAGCTGGCGGGCACCGGCTCGGCGACAAAAGTACCCAGCCCCTGGGAGCGCATCAGAACGCGCTCATCGGTTAACTCGGTGAGTGCCCGCCTTGCGGTCATCCGGCTCACACTGAATTGCTGTGCCAGTTGGTTCTCCGAGGGCACCTGGGAATGAATTGGCCACTCGCCAGACTCAATTTGTTGGCGGATATGGCGCTTGATGGCCGCGTATCGGGGTTCACTTGCAGTATTCATAGACTCAGGTACAGTGCTTCCGTGGCTTGTATATTGTTGTATATACAAGGATAGTTACGACTACTATGGTTTCCCTGCTGCGGGCTGTCAAGTCGAAGAGGGGAGCTGTATCCTGCCCGTTACTGGTTTGTCGGTCATCGGGCCGAGCATCTATGGTTTAAAAGGAAAAGCGTGCCGCTAAAAGCTTATGTCAGAACGCTGTGATTTGCTGATTACCAATTTGAATGCCGCCACAATGGACCCATCCATTGCCGGTGGTTACGGTGTTATCGAGGATGCTGCAATTGCGGTAACCAAAGGTCGGATCGTATGGATTGGTCCCCGCCGGGATCTGCCCGAGTGCACCCCAGACCGCATTGTTGATGGCGAAGGTCAATGGGCAACTCCGGGCCTGATCGATTGCCACACGCATCTCGTATATGGAGGCCATCGCGCGGGGGAGTTTGCCCGTCGCCTGGGGGGAGAGAGTTATGAAGAAGTGGCTCGCTCTGGCGGGGGTATTATTTCTACCGTGCGGGCGACACGGGGTGCGAGTGCCGAGAACCTGTATAAGTTGGCTGAGCCCCGTCTGCACGCGCTGATGGCCGAAGGCGTTACAACCGTGGAAATTAAATCCGGTTATGGCCTGGATCTGGATACTGAACTAAAGCAATTGCGCACCGCGAGACGTCTGGCGCAACACAACTCAGTGGAAATAGTAACGACCTGTCTGGCAGCACACGCTCTGCCACCGGAATACGACGGTCGTGCCGATGAATATATCGATCTTATCTGCGAGCAGATATTGCCCGCTGTAGCCCGCGAGCAATTGGCCGATGCCGTGGATATGTTTTGCGAGACGATTGGGTTTACTGTCGATCAGTGCCAGAGAGTTATCGATGCAGCGAAAAAACTGGACCTGCCAGTAAAAGTGCACGCCGAGCAGCTGGCGCGTACAGGGGCCACTGAAATGGCGGCAAAGTCCGGGGCATTATCGGTAGATCATATTGAATACATCAGCGATGCGGATGTCCGGGCCATGGCGGAAAGCGGCACCGTGGCCGTCCTCCTGCCGGGTGCTTTCTATACGCTGCACGAAACCCAGGTTCCGCCCATTGAAAAATTACGCGAGGCGGGGGTTTGTATGGCATTGGCTACAGACCTTAATCCCGGGAGTTGTCCAATCGCTTCCCTACGTTTGATGATGAATATGGGTTGTCAGCTGTTTGGCTTAACTCCGGCAGAAGCTCTCGCAGGTGTTACCCGTGCAGCCGCTCGGGCATTGGGTTTGTGCTGTTCTCGCGGTGTACTGCGCGAGGGGCTGCGAGCAGATATTGTTCTTTGGCCGATGGATACCCCGGATCAGCTCGCTTATGAAGTTGGCGCTTTAAAGCCTGCAAGAATTTTCCTGGAGGGGCGCGATGTTACAGCTTGCTGATATGCAACTGAGAATCGGGTAAGTTGATTCTTAGGGTGGATGTATATCGGAAATAAGGATAAGTTGGTGCTAAATGAGCAACAATATTATCAACAATTTTTATAAGGTTTTTGCGCCCATTATTATCTGAGAATTGGAATGTTGATCTCTATTTAGTATCTATCGAGGGCTTTATTTTTAGTTCATGAGTGCCGCTTTGTATTTACAATGGGCGACACTTTTTGATACTGCTAACCAATGTCACAGCGTTGGCTGATAAATAGGGCATACTTATAAACTGTAAGCCTCTTTAGATTTACAATCGGAATAAATAAACGGTCCCCTCTTAACATTAATGATCAGGGGGCTGTAACCGATAAATAAGTAATAAGGCTTTTTGTATACCTTACATTTTCACAGGAAGTGCATCTTGCCTTTGCAATATCTCTATATCAGTTAATGCACACTAAATTCATTACTCTAAAGCTAGGAGCTCTTGAAAATGAGTAATTCCAGTCTTTCAGGAGCAGTGGTGCTCCCGCAAGAAAATCCTCGTATTTTGGCCTTTGATCTGACCCGAGGCATTGCCGTACTGTTTATGATTGCTATTCACGTCTTATATCATTATGGACGAACAGACGTGGCAGACAGTGCTATTGGTGTTGCTATCCAGGTATCTGCGGGAACTCCGGCAGCTTCAGTGTTTATGCTGATTATGGGTATTTTCATTGGCTATAGTTCGAAGCCGAGTCTGAAACAGGATTTGTTTCGTGCTGCTGGTCTTTTTGCAATAGGGTATTTACTTAATTTCGCCCGTGGCACAGTGCCTATGTGGCTTTCTTTACAGTTTGGCCTTGTGACACAAGAGCAACTGGGAGAATACACACCGCTGAGTGAATTTCTTATGGTAGATATTTTCCAGTTTGCTGGCCTTGCGCTTGCTATTTGTGCACTAGTCAGGCACTTCTTGCCTCATCCTATATACTGGCTCGCTGCGGCAGCTATCGTAGCATTCGGCTCCTCACTCGTCTGGGATATCGGCAGTAACTCCGTTGTTATTGACGAAATTTTACAGTTGTTTTTTGGCAATAAGCGCGAAGGGGTAATGTTCCCGTTATTTTCCTGGCTTGCCTATCCCCTCGCAGGCATGGCAGTTGGCTACTGGTTTAAAAATACAAAAAATATAGATGCATTGTTCTCACGCAGCATATGGATTGGCTTAGCCCTAATGAGCATAGGTGGCCTTCTAATCATGTTGAATACGCAATACTTTTTTGCCGAAAACATGAGAGGTGGCCCAGGTCTAATTATTCTGCTTATTGGCTATACTTTCCTTTGGCTTTGGATTAGTAATTTCCTCTTAAACAAAGTAAAGAACAGAAAGCTCATTGACGTAATGGTGTTTTGGGGTAAAAACATAACTCCGTTCTATATTGCTCAGTGGTTGATAATTGGATGGGGATTAATGTTAGTTGGTTCCCAGCAGCTTGGTATGGCCAGTACATTAACAGCAATGTTTATCGTACTCCTGCTTTCTCATGTCGGGACTCGAGCTTGGGTTAATTTCCGTTCCCACAAAGGGAAAGCTATGGAGCAGCCTACAGCGTCTGCGGTATAGTACCGACATGCAACACGTGCTGTTGAAAAATGCGGCACGTTAGTGTTATAGAAGCGTAACTTAAATGCTTCTTTTCCGTGACATATTTTAAGGTACTTGCAGAGGGCATTGCTTGATCGTCTACTTCCAAAAGTATCGGCAGCTCTCGCGTTGGGGCTTTACAGTTCCCACAGCCCACTGTGCGAAGGTTTGCGCGCGCATATTGCGCACGGCCAATGGATATTCCGGTTCAACTTGCCTACAAAGTGGGGGCTTGAAGCCAATAAAGATCTTCCTCGGAGGTATTGATGTTACAACTTGCTGATATGCAGTTATGGAGTGGTCGCACCGACTCTGAGGATGGACGTGCAGGTGAGCGCTGGCACCAGCGGATTTCTCCTTTGCAATTGGATGACCCTCCCGGCCTGACTGTTCTCGGCTTCGCTTCTGATGAGGGTGTGCGTCGAAATAAAGGGCGAATTGGCGCGGCCAAGGGACCGAGAATATTACGTTTGGCCATGGCGAATTTGCCGGCAACTTTTGATGCGCCCTTATACGATGCGGGTAACGTCAGGGTCGAACGGGAAGACTTGGAGTCTGCCCAATCGCTATTGGGTGCCCGTATCAATGAGTTGCTCGGTGCCGGTCACTTTCCTCTGGTATTGGGAGGCGGCCATGAAATTGCTTTTGGCAGTTATCAGGGGATTGCCCGCTGGATGCGCGAGCATCACCGCGAGAGCAGCCTGGGTATTATCAATTTTGATGCGCATTTGGATTTACGCACTCCTGCGCCAAAGGGGTCATCGGGCACGCCATTTTTCCAGATTGCGGAGCAGTGCAGGATAAATGGTCGCGAATTTAATTATCTCTGTGTAGGTGCGGCGGATAACGCCAACACACCTGCTCTCTACCAGAGAGCTGATGAGCTGGGTGCCCAGGTTATTCGGGATCGTGAAATCAGTAGTTGGAATCTGAATACGGTTCAGGCGCGAATCCGCGACTTTATTGAGAAGGTGGATTTTGTCTATCTGACGGTATGTCTGGATGTATTGCCGGCGGCAGTAATGCCAGCGGTGAGTGCCCCCTCTGGCAGGGGGGTTTCCATGGAGTTTTTGGAAGTCTTGCTGGATACCGTTTTGGAATCCAATAAAGTTTGTTTGGCGGATGTCGCTGAATTTAATCCTTATTTCGATATTGAGGATCATGGTGCGCGTACCGCGGCCCGCCTGGGATTTCAAATTGCAAATCGTGCGGCCAGAAAAATCCCCTGAGTATTTTTAATAATACAGCGCGGCCACTATGGCTTTGGAGGTCGCGTTAACTTCAGTATTAGAAACCACTATTTTAATCTTTATCTACAGCCGTAAGTGACTGGCAGAAAGCTCCGCTTTTGTAGTTGATATGATCAAAGATCTTGAAATTAATCACTTAAAAACCCTGGAAATACTATTCAGGGTTGAAAGTATCTCCCTTGCCGCAGAGCATCTGCAGGTTTCGCAGCAAGCTGTCAGTTTGCAGCTGAAGAAGATTAGAAAAATAGTTGGGGATGATCTATTTGTGCGCACTGGGCATGGGATGGCTCCCACCAGTTATGCAAAATTTATAGAGCCACAGATTCGACAGGTGCTGACGTTACTCAGTGAGATTCCTGCCCCCGGCTCTCTTGATTCAAGCCAGACTTCCCGAACTCTGGTGATTTCTGCAACAGATTACGCGCAAAAAGTGGTTGTTGCCGAGTTGATCCAAAGGGTCAGGCAATATGCGCCGAAAGTGAAATTTATTGTCACTAATATTGAAAGCGTCTCGCTCACCCAGAAAATGCATCAGGGAGAAATTGACTTAGCTTTCACATCAGCGGGGTATGTGCCTGATGGAATTAATACACAGGTGCTCTTTAATGAGCGTTATGTCTGTGTATCGGCTAATCCTATGTATAGTTTAGATGAGTTGGTCCCTATTGATCAGTTGATGCAATCTGATTTTGTGATTACATCGCCAGGGGTTGGAGGCTTGCGCGGTTCAGCCGATCGTTGGCTAGAGGGGCAAGATCTAAAAAGAGAGATTGTTGCTTCGGCACCCTCTTTTTATATAGCCCAGGAGTTCTTGAAAAGGACGGATACCCTGGCCTTTATTCCCTCTAGGTTGATGCCTTGTGAGGGCTTGGTGGAAATTACCTTGGACAAGTATCCACCTGGCTACGAAGTTGTAGCCGCCTTTCATCCCCGAGTGGAAAATGATCCATTGGTAAGTTGGATTCTCAATGATCTGCACCAACGGTTTTCTAAGTCAATGGCTTCCTGATTGTATCCGTAACAAGCTTTACTCCATAGCTTTGGCAAAGCTGCCTTTCTACTATGATTTTTTCAAAAGCTAGAAAGCGTACAGGTCTGTTATGAGTATTCTGAATATTAATCCTTCTTCACTTTATGATGGCAGTTCTTCCTGCCTATCCCACGCCCGAGTCGATACCAAAACAGGCTTGGTATTTGTATCGGGTCAGGTGGATTGGGATAGTAATTGTGAAGTTAAAAACAAAGGGGTTGGTGCTCAGGCGGAAAGCGCCATGCAAAACTTATTGACAGTATTGGATGAGGCCGGATCGTCGGTAGAGAACCTTTTGCAGTTACGTATCTATGTGCGTGGAGAAGTTAGTGAGCATCTGGGGGAAATAGTCCCTGTGCTATCTAAATATTTGGGTATTACTCGCCCGGCAATCACGGGAGTGGGAGTCACATCCCTGGCGTCGCCAGAGACATTGATAGAAATTGAGGCAGTGGCTAAAACGCTGCTTTAGGTACCTGAATAAAAAAGCCCCGCATTGCAGGGCTTTTAAGTTTTACTTGAGGTGTTCCCTAAGCTCGGAGCCCGCTTGATCAAGTGCATCCTGCACTGCGGGTACGTCACTCAGGGCATTTAGTAGGCCGTAGTCGTGAATCATGCCGTTATAGCGAACAGCGGTTACGGTCACACCAGCTTCGTTAAGTTTGCGGGCGTAAGCTTCGCCTTCATCTCTCAGCACATCCATCTCAGCAGTCTGCACCAGAGCGGGAGGCAAGCCGACCAACTGGGATTTGCTTGCGCGCAGAGGTGAAGCATAGATCTCGTTGCGCTGTTTGGGGTCGGTAGTGTAGTTATCCCAGAACCACTTCATCATATCCCGTGTCAGGAAGTGGTCCTGGGCGAACTGCTTGTAAGAAGCGTTGTTGAAGTTGGCATCGGTAACCGGCCAGAGCAGCAGTTGGAATTGCAGATCCGGTGTTCCTTTCTCTTTCGCCATCAAGGCAACCACGGCTGCCATATTGCCACCGACACTGTTACCGGCCACGGCAAGACGGGAACCGTCGACCCCGATCTTTTCGCCATTCTCCGCGACCCACTGGGTAGCCGCATAAGCCTGGTTAATTGCAGTCGGGTACTTGGCCTCTGGAGATGGGGTGTAATCCACATATACCGCAGCGGCGCCGGAGCGTTGAACCAGGTCGCGGATCAAGCGTTCGTGGGTTGGGTAGTCACCCAAGACCCAGCCTCCGCCGTGGAAATACATAAAGGCGGGAATCTGGCCCCGGGTGTTTTTCGGTTTAACGATAGTCAGTTCCAGCTTTTCTCCATTAACCGTAATGGTTTTCTTGCTGACTTCAGCGGGCGGCAATTGCGCACCCTCTTGGGCTCCGACCAGGACGGCGCGGGCATCTTTTGGTGATAGTTGCTCAATGGGTTTGCCGCCACCTTGTGCCAGAGCTTGAAGGAACCCCTGGGTATTTTGCTCAACACCAGGGGAAATAGAAGCAGATGCAGAAGTCATACCTAGAGCAAAGAAAAGGGGTAGTGCCAGCTTGGAAACTTTTAAGCCATTCATAACGGATACCTTCAATTCTCTACCGGTTGCTTAAGAAGATATGTGCAGGCGCACATCAACATTGCCTCGGGTTGCATTGGAATAAGGGCAAACTTCATCGTGAGCGGTGTTGGCAATTTTTTCTGCCGTCGCTTGATCCAGACCAGGAAGATCGATATAGAGGTCAATATCCAGACCAAACCCCTTACCCTGGGGACCGATTCCAACTTCAGCGCGCACAGTGGTTTCTTCCGGGACTTTTACTTTCTCTTTACCGGCGACAAACTTAAGAGCGCCAATAAAGCAGGCAGAGTAACCCGCAGCAAACAGTTGCTCTGGGTTGGTGCCATCGCCACCGGGGCCGCCAAGCTCTTTGGGAATACTGAGCTTGACGCTTAACTTTCCATCTGATGATTGAGCTTCGCCATCACGGCCGCCATTTGCGGTTGCTACTGCGGTGTAAACTGTTTGCATTAACCTGTCCTCATTGATGTGTGTTTGTCTGTCAGAAGCCGCCTGGAATGGAGTCCAGTCCTTTTCCCGCTGGATTTATTGAGCTGGGGGTAGTAGTCCGGATTTCTAAGTCAGCTTCTAAACAGCGCGTCAGCTTGGACGCCAGATAAAGTTATTGCGATAACTGTTATTGCGATAATTAAATGTCGCTATAAGGACGATAGCTATAACAAATGGAGTCAAAGCGGGGGCCCCGCTAATGGCGGGGCGATAAAAGAGGGGAAGATTAGGGGTTCGCTAAATATTGGCGAAGCGTCTCTATTTGCGTCTTTAGCGCCCGTGCAGACTGAGGATTCAAGCCACAGGCATTCAGCACTTGAGTGGGAATTGAAGCAGCTTCTTTTTGCATCGACCTACCGGCATCAGTCAGCTCGATAATGACTCGACGCTCATCCTCCGGGTCTCGGTGGCGGTTGATCAGCTTTTGATTCTCCAGTCGTTTGATAACTGGCGTTAGGGCACCTTTATCCTGGCCAAGCCGCAGACTCAGCTCCGTAGCGGTGATTCCATCGTCTTCCCAGAGCACCAGCATCATCAAGTACTGGGGGTAGGTTATTCCCAGTGTCTCCAATAGAGGCTTGTACATCTTGCTCATTGCCAGGGAGGCAGAATAAAGGCTGAAGCAAAGTTGGTTATCGAGTTTTTGGTCTTCGTTTATGGACTTGGCCATAGGCACACCCTACTTACCGGTGGCAGTTTTGCGCCAGTGTAGCGCAAGTATGGACTTACCACGCTCCTTCATTGTTCCAGAACCGACACATACTGCCAATCGAGAGCAGCGAAACTTTTTGTAAGGTTTTATTTGAAGCCGGTACAGTAATTTTCATAGACGATGGAGTGGCCGGTGGAATTACGGGATCAATTATTTCAACAAGCGACTACGGAATATACCGAAGGGGTTTCCCGGCTG
>NZ_CP172449.1:5035000-5037500 GCF_047324085.1 Microbulbifer sp. CNSA002 | reverse complement strand
AAGCTGCGGATGCTCTTAGGAGCATGGTAGAGGAGCGTTGTGTAAGCCGTTGAAGGTGGATCGGGAGGTCTGCTGGAGGTATCACAAGTGCGAATGCTGACATGAGTAACGATAAGGGAGGTGAAAAACCTCCCCGCCGGAAGACCAAGGGTTCCTGTCCAACGCTAATCGGGACAGGGTTAGTCGACCCCTAAGGCGAGGGCGAAAGCCGTAGTCGATGGGAAACAGGTTAATATTCCTGTACTCGCTATTACTGCGACGGAGTGACGGAGAAGGCTAGGCCAGCATGGCGATTGGTTGTCCATGTTTAAGGTTGTAGGCTGGGGACTTAGGCAAATCCGGGTCCCTAAGGCTGAGAACTGATGACGAAGCCCACTTAGTGGGTGAAGTGGTTGATGCCCTGCTTCCAGGAAAAACTTCTAAGCTTCAGGTAATAGTGAATCGTACTCTAAACCGACACAGGTGGTCAGGTAGAGAATACCAAGGCGCTTGAGAGAACTCTGGTGAAGGAACTAGGCAAAATGGTACCGTAACTTCGGGAGAAGGTACGCCGGTTTTGGTGATGGGACTTGCTCCCTAAGCTGAGGCCGGTCGAAGTGACCAGGTGGCTGCGACTGTTTATTAAAAACATAGCACTCTGCAAACTCGTAAGAGGACGTATAGGGTGTGACGCCTGCCCGGTGCCGGAAGGTTAATTGATGGGGTTAGCTTCGGCGAAGCTCTTGATCGAAGCCCCGGTAAACGGCGGCCGTAACTATAACGGTCCTAAGGTAGCGAAATTCCTTGTCGGGTAAGTTCCGACCTGCACGAATGGCGTAACGATGGCCACGCTGTCTCCACCAGAGACTCAGTGAAATTGAAATCGCTGTTAAGATGCAGTGTACCCGCGGCTAGACGGAAAGACCCCGTGAACCTTTACTACAGCTTTGCACTGAACTTTGAGCCTATTTGTGTAGGATAGGTGGGAGGCTTTGAAGCAATGACGCTAGTTGTTGTGGAGCCGTCCTTGAAATACCACCCTGGTATGTTTGAGGTTCTAACTCTGGTCCGTTATCCGGATCGAGGACAGTGTATGGTGGGTAGTTTGACTGGGGCGGTCTCCTCCCAAAGAGTAACGGAGGAGTACGAAGGTGCACTCAGCATGGTCGGAAATCATGCAATGAGCATAATGGTATAAGTGCGCTTGACTGCGAGACAGACATGTCGAGCAGGTACGAAAGTAGGTCATAGTGATCCGGTGGTTCTGTATGGAAGGGCCATCGCTCAACGGATAAAAGGTACTCCGGGGATAACAGGCTGATACCGCCCAAGAGTTCACATCGACGGCGGTGTTTGGCACCTCGATGTCGGCTCATCACATCCTGGGGCTGAAGCCGGTCCCAAGGGTATGGCTGTTCGCCATTTAAAGTGGTACGCGAGCTGGGTTTAGAACGTCGTGAGACAGTTCGGTCCCTATCTGCCGTGGGCGTTGGAGATTTGAGAAGAGTTGCTCCTAGTACGAGAGGACCGGAGTGAACGAACCTCTGGTGTTCCGGTTGTCACGCCAGTGGCATTGCCGGGTAGCTATGTTCGGACGGGATAACCGCTGAAAGCATCTAAGCGGGAAGCCTCCTTCAAGATAAGATCTCCCTGAGGCCTTGAGCCTCCTGAAGGGCCGTGGAAGACTACCACGTTGATAGGCTGGGTGTGGAAGCGTTGTGAGGCGTTGAGCTAACCAGTACTAATTGCCCGTGCGGCTTGACCATACAACAGAGATGGTTACTAACGACTAGCTAAGCTAGCGGATTGTGAGTTAGAGACATACGATCGCTTGCGGTGTATTACTACAGATTGTTTTACCGACTTATTTGGGGTTATCGCCGGTCAACAATATGACCAAGGCAAACAGCGATAACACGGCAGGCCAAGCACATTGCTTATAAGACCAACGCCAACCCAAGCCAGTTTGCCTGACGACAATAGAGTTGTGGAACCACCTGATCCCTTGCCGAACTCAGAAGTGAAACGCAACATCGCCGATGGTAGTGTGGGGCTTCCCCATGTGAGAGTAGGTCATCGTCAGGCTTCTAATCCGAAAGGGCCACCCAATAGGGTGGCCCTTTTTTTATGGTTGAAAAATATTTTTAAAGAAGCAAAAAACAAAAACAAAAAATAAGAAAGGGAAAGAAGAGAGACGCGCTGCGTGCAAAGTCATAGTGGTTTGAGCCTGTGGCTCTCACCCTCGGAGTGACCTTCGGCAGGCTAAACCGTCACCAGCTGTCAGGTTTCTAATAAAGAAACCTACACCAGCTGCACTGCCGGGGTTTTCTTTTTAGGGTGCGGTAAATATTTTCACTATCTCGCGTGCCTGCGCTGCTATGTGAGCCGTTCATAAATCCGGAGTCATGCACCGCAGGCTGACGAGAACTGCCCGCCTACAGTGTGGGTCCAGTATTTCCGATAACTTGCAAAAATAGCTCTAAATAAATTAGTCAGTTTCCACTCCAAAAAATAAACCCCT
>NZ_CP172449.1:3877500-5030000 GCF_047324085.1 Microbulbifer sp. CNSA002 | reverse complement strand
GAATGGCGTAACGATGGCCACGCTGTCTCCACCAGAGACTCAGTGAAATTGAAATCGCTGTTAAGATGCAGTGTACCCGCGGCTAGACGGAAAGACCCCGTGAACCTTTACTACAGCTTTGCACTGAACTTTGAGCCTATTTGTGTAGGATAGGTGGGAGGCTTTGAAGCAGCGACGCTAGTTGTTGTGGAGCCGTCCTTGAAATACCACCCTGGTATGTTTGAGGTTCTAACTCTGGTCCGTTATCCGGATCGAGGACAGTGTATGGTGGGTAGTTTGACTGGGGCGGTCTCCTCCCAAAGAGTAACGGAGGAGTACGAAGGTGCACTCAGCATGGTCGGAAATCATGCAATGAGCATAATGGTATAAGTGCGCTTGACTGCGAGACAGACATGTCGAGCAGGTACGAAAGTAGGTCATAGTGATCCGGTGGTTCTGTATGGAAGGGCCATCGCTCAACGGATAAAAGGTACTCCGGGGATAACAGGCTGATACCGCCCAAGAGTTCACATCGACGGCGGTGTTTGGCACCTCGATGTCGGCTCATCACATCCTGGGGCTGAAGCCGGTCCCAAGGGTATGGCTGTTCGCCATTTAAAGTGGTACGCGAGCTGGGTTTAGAACGTCGTGAGACAGTTCGGTCCCTATCTGCCGTGGGCGTTGGAGATTTGAGAAGAGTTGCTCCTAGTACGAGAGGACCGGAGTGAACGAACCTCTGGTGTTCCGGTTGTCACGCCAGTGGCATTGCCGGGTAGCTATGTTCGGACGGGATAACCGCTGAAAGCATCTAAGCGGGAAGCCTCCTTCAAGATAAGATCTCCCTGAGGCCTTGAGCCTCCTGAAGGGCCGTGGAAGACTACCACGTTGATAGGCTGGGTGTGGAAGCGTTGTGAGGCGTTGAGCTAACCAGTACTAATTGCCCGTGCGGCTTGACCATACAACAGAGATGGTTACTAACGACTAGCTAAGCTAGCGGATTGTGAGTTAGAGACATACGATCGCTTGCGGTGTATTACTACAGATTGTTTTACCGACTTATTTGGGGTTATCGCCGGTCAATAATATGACCGAGGCAAACAGCGATAACACGGCAGGCCAAGCACTTTGCTTATAAGACCAACGCCAACCCAAGCCAGTTTGCCTGACGACAATAGAGTTGTGGAACCACCTGATCCCTTGCCGAACTCAGAAGTGAAACGCAACATCGCCGATGGTAGTGTGGGGCTTCCCCATGTGAGAGTAGGTCATCGTCAGGCTTCTAATCCGAAAAGGGCCACCCAATAGGGTGGCCCTTTTTTTATGGCTGAAAATATTTTAAAGAAGCAAAAAACAAAAGACAAAAAATAAGAAAGGGAAGGAAGAGAGGGAAAGCAGAAAATACTTAGTAAAAATTAAATAGAAAAAATAAAAGTAATTCTGGAAAACTTTAATGCTCAACTTTCTATTTAAAAGTCAGTCAGTAAATAAAAAAGAAAAAGCTAAAATTACCTGAGCACCTTAAACAGATGCTCTCCTAAAAAGCCTATAAAAATAGGTCTTTACCGATCTTCTCTCCAAACGCCTTTACACTCACACAAAAAATAATCCAACAAAAATAACTCGCGTAAAACTCAGAAAAGTACCCATACCACTCCCGCAAAAAATTAAAATTAGCCCATAAAAATATCGGTGATTTTTTAGTCTCTGCAGTAATCCCCTGTAACCACGGGGCCTGTAGCCCGTTTATTAAAGTTATGCACAACTCTATCCAGACTTTCTGTTAGTAACGTTCTGGTCTTACTTTTAGTGGATAACCTGACACTTTTTTCGTTGGTTTTTTAATCGAATTATTTCATTGCACGAAATTAAAGGCTTCTAGACCTTTATCCAAAAGTTATGCACAGTACTATCCAAGAATTCTGTTAGTAACATCCCTGTAATGAAGAAAACATCTAAAGAATTCTATTTTTACGATCTATTATCCAGTGTTTCAGTGGATAACCAGGGCTGACTTTTCAGTTCTAAAAGGCTCGCTGGGATGTGCTGTTAAGGAAGCATTCTACTAGCGACAAATTCCTCCGAGAGGCTTGCTAATGAGATTTCTACTTTTAATTTCCATGTCATTAGTACTTTTAGCTGCTGGATCGCTAAGGGCGCAGACGTTGGTAGTAGGAAATAAATATGAGGGCACGGTGAGTTTTATTGACCTGGCTTCCGGCCAAGAGGTTAAGAAACCGGAAACTGGAGGTTCGCCCCATGAATTAATAGTGTCGCCGGATAAATCTAAAGTGGTGGTAGTTTCTTACCTTGAAGATGGCTACGTGGGAGAAGAGCTGAATGTATTCGATATCGCGAGCGGTATGCGCCTGAAAAGAATTGATATCAGTCCACACAAAGGCCCTCACGGTATCGCTTGGCTGGGCGACAGCAATAATGTGATTGTTACGACAGAAGAAACCAGCGACGTGATAAAGGTGGATGTGGCTGAAGGAAAAGTATTGGGCGTTGCCCGTACTGACCAGGTAGGTAGCCATATGCTTGCACTATCACCTGATCTGAAGACCGCCTACGTTACTAGCCGGGGGTCGGATACGTTCAGTGTAATTGATACAGAGACTATGGAATTGAAATCTACAATACCGGCAGGGGATGGGCCGGAGGCAGTGTGGGTAAGCCCCGATAATAGCGAGCTATGGATAGGAAATAATCAGTCAGAAAATATCTTTATTTTCGATACTGAAACGTTAAAGCAAAAAGAAACGATAGATGTTGGTTTTCTGCCTATCCGAATCAGGTTTCACCCTGATGGCGAAGTGGTAGCTGTAGCAGACTTAAATGGTAATCGTATACTCGTGTATGACGCCAAGACCCGTAAACAGTTACATGAGATTGATGTCGGCAGCGCAGGGGCCAGACAGCCAGCATCGCTATTTTTCTCTCCGGACGGAAAGTTTTTGTTTGCCGGTTCTCAGAGAGACGGAAAAGTTGTTGAAATAGATACCGCAACTTGGAAAGTTAAGCGTATATTTAATGCGGGACAAGGGTCAGATGGTATTGAGTGGAGCCCAGTAAATATTCAGCAATAAATATTCCTGAACTCCACTGTTAAAATAATAAATCAGGTAGGAACTGTGTAGATTTTTAAGTCCTGAAATATTCCATCAATCGAATAATAATTTGGAATAGTTTCACTATGCACTCCACCTACGCGTTCTGCTACGGCTATGCTGGCACTGTTTTCAGATAAGCAGTGAATTTTCAACGCTTGAATATCGTGCAGATCTTTCAAGTAGCTAGATATTTTATTTACGATTCGAGTTACGATTCCATTGCCATGGCAGCTTTTACATAACCAATACCCTATTTCTGCATTTTGTTTTTTAAGGTCAATTTCCTTGATGCCAAAGATCCCGACTACCTTGTCTGAATAGTGGATCTTGTACCAGGATGCTCCGAAACTATTGCTGAATACTCTGTCGGCAATATATTTTTCTGTGGTTGGGAGGTCGACAACAAGCTTTGCCCAATAGAGATATTTCTCTAGCAGTGGTCTGTTATTTTCAATTAAGGCAAAGATGATTTCTGTGTCACTATCCAAAAGTGGATCGAGTTTGATATCACTGTTTACTACTATAGGCTTTTTAGTCATCCTTTTGCCTCTCCATTTTTTAGCGATATTTTTAGTCATTAGCAACCTAACTAACTGGTAGAGTTTTCCTGATTAGGTGAAACAACAGAAAGAGCCTGTGGAAGGTCTCTAGGTTTCCAGCATAAAAGTTACCGGGCCGTCATTGACTAGTGAAACCTGCATATCCGCTGCAAATATTCCAGTGGCCACTGGCGTAAATTGGGCTTTGGAACTTTTAACGAAATAGTTGTAGAGCTCCTCCGCGTATTCTGGTGATGCGCCGCGACTAAAGCTCGGGCGTAAACCTCTATCAGTTTCGGCAACTAGTGTGAACTGACTGACAATCAGGAGCCCACCTCCCGCCTTTTGGAGGTTGAGATTCATACGCCCTTTATCATCGGGAAAAATACGGTAATTCAGGACTTTGTGCAGCAGCTTATCTGCACTATCGGTAGTGTCCTGGGCTTCGATACCTAGCAGCAGGAGGATACCCTTATCTATGGCCCCAACGGCCTCTCCCGCTACATTAACTTGGGCATGGCTTACCCTTTGGATCAATCCTTTCATCTCACTTCTCTCTGCTGCTCTGGAACCGATCGTCTAAATCGCCTAGATTAGCGGACTGTTCCCAGTAGAGAAACCGAGAATAACGGTATGAAGAGACAGCTAGTGGCACTGGTTGCCGGTGCACTTGCTGCGGTGAGTGTTCACGCAGCTGATAGCTATCCGGATAGTAAACCGGGTGCTCAAATTGATGAATATTTTGGTCAAAAGGTGGCTGACCCCTATCGCTGGATGGAAAAAATGTCCAGTGATGAGGTAAAGAGTTGGGTGGCCAAACAGAATGATCATTCATTACCGCGTTTGAAGGACCTGCCCGGGTGGCAGAAAATCAATGACCGGCTTGCAGAACTATGGCGCTACGAGCGCTACGGTGTTCCGTACAAGAAGGGCGATAGCTATTACTACAGCTACAACACCGGTGATTGGGATCAGAATGTTTTCTATAAGGCCTCTAGCCTGTCTGCTGAGGGCGATACGGTTTTAGATCCACGCACCCTAAGTGAAGATGGCACTATTGCTGCCAAGCGCCTCAAAGTCAGTCCAAAGGGCCGCTATCTGGCTTACGGTATCTCGGATGGTGGCACTGACTGGACCGACTATCGTATTCGCGACCTAAAGACAGGCAAGGATCTGAAGGAACAACTGACCGGTATCAAGTTTAGTGATGCCAGTTGGGCGCCGGATGAGTCCGGTTTTTACTATAGCCGGTACCCGTTTAACAGAGATGGCACGGCGGATGATAGCAAACAGGTAGCCGTATATTTTCACCGACTGGGAGATGCCCAGGAAAGTGATCAACTGGTCTATGAAATTACTGATCATCCCACCCGCAATCCAGGCGCGACGGTGAGTGACGATGGTAACTATCTCCTGTTTGGCATCTTCGACGGCTATGACTCGAACGGCTTTTACTATCGCGATTTACGGGATGAAAGCGGCAAGGTAATTAAGCTTCTGGATGACTGGGATGGCCTATACCAGTATCTCGGAAATAAAGGGAGCACCTTTTACTTTGAGACCAGTGCGGGGGCGCCGCTGGGCCGTGTAATCGCTATTGATCTGAATAAGCCGCAACGCAAACACTGGCGCGATCTGGTGCCGGAGACGACTAGTGCCTTGCAGAGTGCCAGTTATATCGGTGATCGCTTTGTGCTTCACTACCTGGAGGATGCGAAATCGCGAGTGCTGGTGACCGATACTAACGGTAAGAAACAGTACGAGCTGAAGCTGCCAGGGGTGGGCTCAGTGAAGGGGTTTTATGGTGAGCCGAATGAAGTTGAGACCTTCTATGCTTTCTCTAATTTTATTACCCCGCCGAGTATCTACCACCTGAATGTACAGACTGGTGAAACCAAACTGTTCAAGCAGCCAAAATATGCAGCAGACTTTTCCGATCTGACTGTGAGTCAGCATTTCTATAAGAGTAAGGACGGTACCCGGGTGCCTCTATTCCTCGTGCATAAGAAGGGAATGAAGCGAGATGGCTCCAACCCGACGCTGCTTTATGGATATGGTGGTTTTAACTCCGCTCAGTTACCGCGCTTCTACAACCGCTTTGTCGGTTGGTTGGATATGGGCGGCACCCTGGCACTGGCCAACTTGCGCGGTGGTAGCGAGTACGGCAATGCTTGGCACCAGGCGGGTACCAAGACGCAAAAGCAAAATGTCTTCGATGATTTTATCGCTGCAGCTGAGTGGCTGATCGAGGAGAAAGTCACTTCTCCTGAAAAGCTTGCTATTAGTGGTCGCTCCAATGGTGGACTATTGGCGGGGGCAACGCTGGTACAACGACCGGATTTATTTGCGGCGGCATTACCGGTAGTCGGTGTCCTGGATATGCTGCGATATCATACCGCTTCCGCTAATGCCCGGCAGTGGTCGAGCGATTATGGGCTTAGTGAAAATCGCGATGAGTTCAAAGCGCTGCATGCCTATTCTCCGGTCCACAACACCCGTGAGGGCACCTGCTATCCGGCCACGCTGATCACAACTGCCGATCGCGATGATCGAGTGGTTCCCTGGCACAGCTACAAATTTGCGGCAGCCCTACAAAAAGATCAGGGCTGTGACAAACCAGTCTGGCTTGCCGTAGAGACTCGGGCTGGGCACGGTGCAGGCAAGCCGGTATGGATGCAGGTGGAAGACTTCGCCAATCAGTGGAGCTTCCTTGCCTACCAGCTGGGCATGAAAATCGAGTAGTCTTTCCAACTAACCCAACAAAAGTAATAGCGGGATTAATTAATAAAACTCCCGGTAGGACGATTGCAAAGGGGTTTAGTTTTGCGGCGGTGTCACTAGTGAAGTTAGTGTGCCGCCCACTCTGTCGGAGTGGTGGTATCACCAACCGGTCTGCCCTTCCGGAAGGAGGTGGCTTCGATAGAGCTAATCACTGGGTATGAATAACGATAACAACTCATCCGGTGGATTTATGAAACACGCATTTGTAACCGGGGGAACCGGTTTTCTCGGCGCTAATTTGGTAGAGCAATTGGTTGGTGATGGATGGAAAGTTACCGCCATGCATCGGCGCACCTCCAATACCGATATGTTGCGCTCTCTGGGCGTCAATCTGGTTGAGGCCTCTCTGAATGACCCTCAGTCCCTTCAAGCTGCAATTCCAAATAATGTCGATGCACTTTTCCATATGGCGGCTAATACCAGTATGTGGCGCGGCGGTAATGCCCAGCAGTGGAAAGATAATGTTGAGGGGGCGGCGAATATTGCCAAAGTTGCCAGGGAGAAAAATGTAGGGCGTATGGTGGTGACCAGCTCAATTTCTGCTTATGGCTACCATAAGGAAAGAATTACTGAAGAAAGTGATAAGCTGGCAGATGACCCTCATCATCACTATCTGTACACGAAAAAAAGAGAGGAAATTGCCGTTCGCAAGGAAATTGAGCAGGGCCTGGATGCGGTATTTCTAAACCCTTGTGCAATTGTTGGTAAATACGATACCACCAGCTGGGCGCAGACCTTTTTTCTGATTGATAAAAATCAATTACCAGGTGTTCCACCGGGCTGGGGTTCTTTTTGCCATGCCGGTGCAGTAGCGCGAGCCCATATCGATGCGGTTGAAAAGGGACGGTGTGGCGAAAACTATATCTTGGCCGGAACGGATGCCAGTTTTTTAGAATTTTTTGGAAAGATCGCTGAGTTATTGCATAAACCTGTACCAAAACGCACCACACCGGCATTTCTAATTCAATCTATCGCCTGGTTTTCCGATCTCTGGTCTCGTGTGAGTGGGCAAGAGCCGGTTATTACTCCTGAAAAGGCCACGTTGGTAACGCGGAGAGTCGTTGCTAGTAGTGCTAAGGCTGAACGTGAACTCGGTTATCAATCGGGGGTGGCTTTGGATACTATGTTATGCGAATGTCGCGATTGGTTAGTACAGAACAATTTGTTGGAGTCGAAGTGAATCGTAATAATATTATTTTTGGGTTAGTTGCCTTGCTTTTGGTTTTACAGCTTATTCAGTATTACTTTTTCTCCGGCGCAAGCTAGTCATAAAAAGGAAGTAATGATGGCGGAAAAGCGCTGTGACTGGTGCCTGTCTACACCACTTTATCAAAATTACCATGATGAGGAGTGGGGTAGGCCGGTTACCGATGACCAGATCCTGTTTGAGTTTTTGTTGCTGGAGGGGGCCCAGGCGGGCTTATCCTGGATTACAGTGCTCAATAAGCGGGAGAATTATCGTAAACTGTTTAATAATTTCGATGCTGAAAAAATTGCTCGGTACACCCCTAAAAAGGTAGAGAAATTACTTCTCAACCCGGGAATTATTCGCAACCGGCTCAAGGTTGAATCGGCCATCAAGAATGCACGGGCAACCCTCGAATTGCGCGATCGCGGTATATCCTTAAGGGATTTTCTCTGGCAGTTCACCGGTGGAAGAGTGATTGTTAATCGCCCCCGCTCCATGAAACAGGTGCCGGCCACTACAGCAGAATCTGATGCGATGAGTAAGGCGTTAAAGAAAGCGGGTTTTAGTTTTGTGGGATCAACCATTATGTACGCGCATATGCAGGCAACTGGAATGGTCAATGATCACTTGGAAACTTGTCCGGCTCATCAGCGTTGTGTCGATGAGGCGCAGAATTTAGGTTTGGCTTGAATTTAAAATAGGGATTTATTTTCGGGGATCGATGAATATTAATAGCTTACTCAATGAGTATTGGCCCCAAGTAACTGCATTATCCCTAAAGTTGGCGGTCGCACTACTGATAGTTTTGGTGACGCTGTTTGTGGCCCATCTTGCCCGCCGAGCGGTTGATCGTC
Source organism: Microbulbifer sp. CNSA002 (assembly GCF_047324085.1). Classification (NCBI taxonomy): domain Bacteria; kingdom Pseudomonadati; phylum Pseudomonadota; class Gammaproteobacteria; order Cellvibrionales; family Microbulbiferaceae; genus Microbulbifer; species Microbulbifer sp. CNSA002. Next base: position 5,021,548 of record NZ_CP172449.1, on the reverse strand, counting down.
TGCCGGACCGGTTTGATGTTATCTTGCGCCCAGTACTGCGCAGTATTTCGAGCTGGGCGGTTTATATTGTTGGTGCACTGCTGGTATTGGATGTATTTGGTATTAACACTACCAGCTTAATTGCTCTACTCGGCGCTACTGGTGTGGCAGTAGCCTTAGCGTTGAAAGATACCCTGCAAAATATTGCTTCGGGGTTTCTACTACTGGGATTGCGGCCGTTCCGCGTTGGGGATGTGATTCAGTTCGGTAACATAATGGGCACTGTTCGCGAGGTAGGGCTATTTACTACGGAGCTGGATACCACGGATGGGCTGCGTATTATCGCACCCAACAGTGCTATCTGGGGGCAAGTGCTCACCAACTTCAGTCGCAATAAGACTCGCCGTATCGAGATTGTGGCGGGTATCGCCTATGGCGATGACATTGATCGCGGTCTAACAGTATTACGTCGCTTGGTAGAACAGGAACCCCGTATTCTCGCTGAGCCAGAGCCAAGTTTCGCTGTTAAGGCGCTTGCTGACAGCGCGGTAAATTTACAGTTGCGGGCCTGGGCTGCCAATGATCAGTACTGGGATGTTTATTGGTCCCTGATGCAAAAGCTTAAGCCTGCACTGGAGGCAGAAGGCTTGACGGTACCCTTTCCCCAGCGAGAGCTACATATCGTGGACCGGGTCACAAGCCGGCGTTAGTCCATTACCGCAGGGTCACTTGTGGCAATATCCTGCTCCAGGTATTGGGTCCACCTAGTCCAAAATCTCCGATTTGCCTCAACTCAACGCAAACATATGGCGTTCTGGGGGGCATGAATCGACACCTCACCGAATTCGTGTCAAAGTTAGCGGCGTTTTTTTGTACAACTTTTGATCGAGATAGGAAGATGCCGATAAAGCTGAACAACCCACTGATCCCCAGCCTGCTGGCTGTCGCTATCCTTGCGGGCTGTCAGGGTGACAAGAGTAGCCAGACTGTAGCTAACGCAGATAAGCCCCAAAATGCGGTTGCCGAGGCCTCAGTAACTGTAGATGCGGTTGCCGAAACCAAGCGCCTGACTGAGTGGCTGGATGGGCGTTATGAGGAACAGCTGCAGTTCAGTCCGATTCAGCTGTCCTACCTGGGCCGCAAAGACCACTACGACCAAATCGACGATATGAGTGAAGCCGCAGAGGCTCGCCGCTTGGTTTGGCAAGAGAAAAGTGTTGAAGAGCTCAAGAAGAATTTCGACTACAGCAAGCTGACCCAGGAAGGGAAAACTTCCTACGATATCTGGATTTATCAGTTTGAACAGGCCAAGGCCGCTGCGCCGTTTATCCGTCACGGCTACATCTTTGAGCAGATGGGAGGTGCACAATCGCAGTTGCCCAACTTCCTGCTGAACTTCCACAAGGTCGACAACATTGAAGATATGCAGGCGTATATCACCCGTATCGGTGGTATCTCCCGCGCGATCAACCAGCTGCTTGACCGCGCCAAGCTGTCGTCCAAAGAAGGTATCCGCCCCCCGCGCTTTGCCTATGAAGGTGCGATTGATCAGTCCAGTAAATTGATTGAAGGCGCGCCGTTTACCGATGGTGAAGACGCACCTCTGTGGGCCGGCGCCAAAGGAAAGATCGCTGAGCTGCTCGAAGCCGGTACTATTGATCAGAAGCAGGCAGACAAGCTGACCGCGGAAGCGCGCAAGGCATTAGAGACTGAGTTCTTCCCCGCATATCAAGGGCTGGTTACCTGGCTCAAAGCGGATATGCAGAAGGCCTCAGCAGAGCCTCAAGGTGCTAGTAGCTTGCCCAATGGTATGGCTTACTACAATCAACGCCTGGCCAACACCACAACTACGGACCTGACTGCCGACCAGATCCACAATATCGGCCTGGAAGAAGTGGCGCGTATCCGTGGTGAGATGGAAACTATCAAGAAGCAGGTTGGTTTCGAAGGTAGCCTGCAGGACTTCTTCAAGTTTATTCGCGAAGATGGCCAATTCTACTACCCGAATACCGATGAAGGTCGCCAGGGCTACCTGGATGACTCAACCGCGTTCCTGGACAACATTACCAAGAAATTACCGGAATACTTTGGCCTTCTGCCGAAAGCTGAGTTGGTAGTAAAGCGGGTTGAGTCTTTCCGCGAACAGGATGGCGGTGCCCAGCATTACTACCCCGGCACTCCCGACGGTTCCCGCCCGGGTATTTACTATGCGCACCTGTCCGATATGAGTGCCTATTCCACGACTGATATGGAAACTGTGGCCTACCACGAAGGCAACCCCGGTCACCATATGCAGATCTCAATTGCTCAGGAATTGGAAGGTATCCCGCAGTTCCGCACTCAAGCTCACTTTACTGTCTATGTAGAGGGCTGGGCGCTGTACTCTGAGAAGCTTGCTAAAGAAATGGGGGCCTTCGAAGATCCCTATAACCTGTTTGGCCACCTGACGGCTGAAATGTGGCGAGCCATTCGCCTTGTTGTTGATACCGGCCTGCACGCCAAAGGCTGGAGTGAAGAGCAAGCGGTGGAGTACTTCCTGCAAAACTCCGCAATCCCCGAGACTGCAGTACGTTCCGAAGTACGTCGTTACCTGGCGTGGCCGGGCCAGGCGACCGCTTACAAGATCGGTATGCTGAAGATTCAGGAGCTGCGCAAGCAGGCTGAAGATCAGTTGGGTGATAAATTTGATATTCGCGGATTTCACGATACCGTACTGGGTGGCGGTGCTTTGCCAGTGCCCGTATTGGAGAGCCGCGTAGCCTCTTGGGTGGAATCAGTGAAGCAATCATAAGCTTTTTAGCTGACTCTTTTAAAAAGCCGGGCATAGCCCGGCTTTTTTATTGGGCTTATTTCTGTGAATATCGTCTGTGTATAGAGGAAAGCTGGTTTTCCCTAAAATACTTGTTTATGGAAAAGTCCCAATGGATTCAAATATTTACTCTGCCCCAGAGGCTGAATTAGATACTGTTTCAGAAGATGAAGCGCAGTTTTATATAGTTTCACCAACCAAATTCTGGGTAATGAGCCTAGGTACAGTGGGTATCTATTCAGTTTATTGGTTTTACCGTCATTGGGCAGAATATCAGCGTGCTAGTGGAGAGAATATGTGGCCGGTTATGCGGGCGATATTCTCTATCTTTTTTACTCACTCCCTTTTTTCCAGGATTCAAAGCCGTATCGAGATTGATAAGGTGGATTACCGCTGGGTGCCGGCACTTTGGGCTACGTTATATGTAGTTTTTGCGATTGCCGGGGCTATTGTCGACAGGATTTCCTATTACTCCGATGTAATTTCATTGATCGATATAGTAAGCATACTTCTCTTACCCTTTACATTGTGGCCACTTTATGAGGGACAGAAAGCTGCCAATATGGTTAATGGAGATATTTCAGGACAGGCTAACTCGAGATTTACTCCCTGGAATTTTGTTTGGTTGGCTGTAGGGGCTGTGTTTTGGGGAGTGGGTATTTTGGGGGCTTATTATCTTCTGGGCAATGTATAAGAGAGGAGTATCTATGAGACGTTCAGGATTTATTATCGTCGCTCTGCTATTACAACTGTTTCCTTCCGCTTTATGGGCGGAGCCAACACCCACTGAAATTACCGTGCGCGCCAAGGCCATGGATGCCAAGTTTATTGGCTCCTCCATCGGTGGTGCCATGGTTATTATTCGCGATGCAGATTCTGGGGAAATTCTTGCCAAGGGGCTTACCCAAGGGAGCACCGGTGACACCACCAGAATTATGAAAACGCCCCGAGAGAGGTTCCAACCTATCGCCGATGGCGCTGCACATTTTACCGCTACACTGAATATCAGTGAGCCGGTGTTTCTGACGGTGGAAGTTCTTGCACCGTATATCAAAAAGCAGGCCCGAGTGGTGGCGCAGACACAGACTTGGCTGGTTCCGGGAAAGCCTATTTCTGGTGATGGGCTGATTGTGGAAATTCCGGGAATGTTGGTGGATTTACTCAGCCCACAGACCCATCTCTATACAGGCTTGGACCAGAGTCCCTTTGAGATTCGCGCTAATGTGGTAATGATGTGCGGATGTTCACTTACCGATGGTGGGCTTTGGGATGGCAGTAAGATAGAAGTTGTGGCATTGATTAAAAGAGATGGCAAATCATTTGCTCGAGTGCCGCTAGAGATACAGGAGACTATGAATACTTTTAGTGCGCCCTTTGCGACGGATTTGCCAGGTGTTTATGAAATTGTGCTATATGCCTATGATCCCAAGACTGGAAATACCGGTGTGGATCGGGGGAGCTTCATTGTGCGCTAGGCAAGTGCGGCAAGCCGTCTGAGATATGGATTCCTATGGATATTCGGCAGGCTATAGAGAGTGACCTCGAAGGCATGTGGAGCCTCTTTAGTGTTGTGCGAAACAGAGGGGATCTGCCTTTCTCGCATAAGATCAGTCGAGAAGTGTTTTCTGCTCAATGGCTTAATGACGACTTACAGACTTATGTTACCGAAGAGTTACCTCACCTGCTGGGGGTGTATAAATTAGGGGTTAATTTCCCTGGTATTCATAGCCATGTCGCGACAGCCAACTTTCTCGTGCACACGGATGTGCGCGATCGCGGTGTAGATCGTGCACTGGTCCAGCATGCAATCGCCAGAGCCCAGGACGCCGGCTATTTGGAAATGCAGTTCAACTACGTTCCCAGCGACAATGAGCCCATAATTACCCTTTATACCGAGCTGGGCTTCACTATTATCAAAACGCTAGATAGAGCATTTACCGATCCTTTGGGAAGGTTGCAAGATGCTTATGTTATGCAGCGGTTTTTACAGTAGCTCGCCTGGTTATGGACCGGCAAAACCCAAAACACCAACAGGAAAGCCGGGAAGCGCTAATTGAGGAGCATCGACCGGAGCGTATTGAGGCGCGCTTGCGAAGTCGTCCACAGTCACAGTGGCTCTCTGATTTTGTTTTGGGAGCGATAGATGGCTGCGTAACTACCTTTGCCATTGTTGCAGGCGCTTTTGGTGCAGGCTTCTCCGAAGCGGTTGTGCTCGTGATGGGCTTTGCCAACCTTATCGCTGATGGTTTCAGCATGGCGGTAAGCAATTATGAAGCTGCCAGTGTGGAGCGTGAGCAACGAGCCGCGGCTATGCGTACAGAGCGTCAGCATATTGCTTTAATTCCCGAGGGAGAGCGGGAAGAGATCAGGCAGATTTTCTATCGAAAGGGATTTCGAGGTGAAGTTCTCGATAATATTGTTGCCACTATCACCGCGAATCAAAAGCTGTGGATAGAGACAATGCTGGCGGAAGAGTACGGTATAAGCCGCTTAGAGCATAAGCCTCTGGGGGCGGCACTGATAACCTTCGTCGCTTTTTTGTGTGTAGGTGCTATTCCCCTGTTGCCCTACCTTTTCCACAGCCTTAATCCCGCCGAACAATTTTATGCGAGCGCCGTTCTTTCGGTCTGCGCTTTTTTTGCTATTGGCTTGTGCAAAGGATTGGTGTTTTCCCACCACCTGCTGGTGGCGGGCTTAAAAACTCTGTTTTTTGGCAGTAGCGCAGCGGTCCTGGCACTCGCCGTTGGCTATCTACTGCGCCACTTGGTGACTTAATATTTATGCGGCTACCACTTTGTTGCGCCCACCATTCTTGGCTCGATACATACGTTTATCTGCTTCGGCCAATAGCTGATTGAGTGGCTTGCCATTGGTGCTGCCTTCGACGACTCCGAGACTGATTGAGATTTTTACCGGGCGTGTATAGCGGCGGCTGAGGGTCGATACTCTGCGACGAAGTTTTTCTGCAAGGACACTGCCGCCTTTCAAGTCAGTATTCGGCAATAGCAATAAAAATTCTTCGCCGCCCCAGCGCGCCACAATATCCTCAGACCGGGTATTACTTTTCAATATCTTGGCAACATCTTGTAATACGCGGTCGCCAAAGGAGTGCCCGTAGGTATCGTTGATCGTCTTGAAGTTATCTAAGTCACCAATAAGGATGACATATTGATCTTTCAGCTCAGCATTCCGGCGCTCTAATTCATGAATGGCGCGAAATGCTTCTCTGCGGTTAGCTAATCCGGTCAATGTGTCCGTGGCAGCATAAGTCTCCAATTCACCTGTTAATCGCTGAAGGAGCTGCTGAGTTTGGTGGCGGCTACTGTCAAGTAATGCGGTTAGAGCCGTGAGTGCGCCAAATACTGCAATAAAACGCGCACGATAGGCCGTATCATATTTGGCCGTGAGCCCGGGGAAATCCGGGTAAAACAGGATTGCTGCCGTAGCGAGACCTATTCCGAGCAGTGCAGTGGTGCCGGTTTTATAGCCGTAAAGGTTGATAAATCCGGGGACCAGCATAACCGCCCACATCAAACCGGTATTGTTTACACCACCAGTCATTAGTAAGTAGAAGTACAGCACTAGTAGGAGAATGCCCACCAATAGAGGCGTTTTTTCGGTGGGGCCGATAATGTTGACAGTGATGTATGCAAATAAAATAACAACTGCGACGATAAAAAGCGTCGATGCCTGCAGGATATTGGTTGCAGTAAGAGCAATAATCGCCATAGCCCCGGTGATAGCCATAGCGAATATCAGCATATAAGAGGAGGCCAATATCCGTCTGCGCAGATCTATGCGCTGCACTTCATCAATAGAGGTGGATATCGCGGGGTTTTGATTGTTATACCCTGAGTTCATAGTCATTCCCGTTGCTATACCGACTGCAACCTTCCGCTTGCTCGGGACCATCCTGCATCATACAACTATGCTGGTAGCCACTGCCGGAGTGAAGCAATGGTGAGTATAGGGGGAATCTGTCACCGACCAAAGTAGCAAGCTACAGTATCAGTAACTCAAACTTTAGAACTGAGAAATCGTGACACAAATTCAACTGACTTCTGGCGATATTTTGACAATGTGTGGAGATGCGTTGGTGTGTCCGGCACACAAGCACCTTATTCGGGGGCGGGGGCTTTCAGCGCAGATTTATGCCCAGTGCGGGACTCGGTTAACCCCCCAATGTGCCAATCAAAGAGCATGCCCAGTTGGTGAAGCTCGCTTGACTCGAGCCTATGATTTACCGGTCGATTACTTATTGCATACTGTTACGCCCCAGTGGAGTAGTGGCGATCAATGGGGGAGCCAGGCCATAGTGCTGTTGAGGCACTGCTATGAAAGCGTTTTGGAGTTGGCGATAGAGCGCGGCTGCAAAACGATACTGTTTCCGGCACTGGGAGCTGGCACTAACCGCTTCCCTCACGAGATTGCGGCACATCAGGGATTGGCCGTTTTACGCGCTTATGCCTCAAGGTTCGAGAGACTCACAGTTTGTTTGCACTCACAAACTGCATTGGCGCAGTGGCAGAAAGTTGAGCAGCGCTTTTATGGCCATAATTGATGTGTCACGGGTAATTGAATGGGATACAGCCTATTGTGTTAATTATTTAGTTAAGCACTATTGATTCCATACAGTTAATGGTTCCTTCAATAACCTAATGTGGCGTATATAAAGTAGTTCTGCGGTGCAGGCAGATCGAACCACCACATGTCAGTCTAACAAGCAATAACTTACCAAGTCGTCTTCTGATCTCATGAATTGAGAGTTATTCAGGTGCTATACAGTCTTTTCTAACTCTTCCGTTGATTATTAAGTGCTATGTCTCCACCTAACTATTTAGTTCTAACGTGCTAAATATTGAAATCGTTAGTTGTAATGAGTCATCTATTCGCTAAAGATAGTTGTCAATAATTTAATAAATATGCATGGTTTTTATATGTATTTTTTAAGCCTAAAAATTTTTAGTAATTATGGACCACTGCAAAGTTTGCATACAAGAACAAAATATCTATGAAGGCATAGGGCATAGATGTGCTTTGTGTCTGGGGTGAGAGTCCCCTAAAATGAAAAAGAAATCCTCTTTTTACAGTTTCCCATGCCACCTATGAATAGCCAGCGCGTTGTTATTCACTGTAAGTAGGACTGAATTGTCATTCTGCTTACTACTTTCATTAGTGGCTCTTATAGTTACTTCTTATTTTAAATTTTTAGTATCTCAGCGAGAGCAGTCTTTATCTGAGAACGCTATCTTGGCAGGCCTTACTACTGAGGGATATATTTTATCAATGCGGCCAGTAATGTATGTTTCTATAATATCGTTTTGTGACCTTCTTTAAGCTGCAATCCCTACGGCAAAATAGAACTTGATAAGGGGTTAAGACTAAGATATTAGGGGACTCTGGGTTGAGGCAATCAATTCGTAAGAATTTTAGAATCCTATCCTTTTTTTATCTTTGATAGTCTTGGGGATAAATAGTTATTTTGTTGTCAGCTCCAATGGAGTGAAATTTAATTCATTATTTTCTCTTTTTCCTAAAGAGTATAATTGGAGTCAAATTCAGGCGGTGGAAACAGCTACTGGCACTGGCCCGGCACCTAGCCGCTGGGTTCCAAAATACATTTTAAGAATGGATGATAATAAAAATTTAGTTTAATTGATTACAAGCTGCAGAGATTTATTGCCTCTTACCCCAGGCTCAGAATTTATCTTCGAGATCAAAATCAAATTAAATACGAGCAAAATCTGACAAATGATGGAATTCGTTGGTTGAGAAATAATTTGTCAAAAGATGACTTTGGTGAAGTAATGCATATTTTACAAGATACGCCGTAATAATTATTTTAAGCGCGGACTAAATAATAAATAGAAAGGACCCGATAAGGGCCCTTTTATTAGAAGATACATAGAGCCGCCTTCCTTGAGAAGGCGGCCAAAGTGTATCCAGGTTACTGGCAGGAACTCGCTTCCCAGTACTGGGGGGCGTTAGCCGGGGACCACCAGTTGGGTCCAAAGGTAGACACGTAAACCTGGCCTTCAAAGGTTACTAGGTCGCCAACTTGATAGCCTTCGTCACCAGCATATGGCTGCTGGAATTCGGGGCAGGAAGCGGTTTCACCTGAACCTTGATTGCTGTCGGTGTTGTCATCGGAACCGTTATCGGCGTTATCGTCAGAACCGCTATCGGAGCCATTGTCGTTGCTATCGCCAGAACCGCTGTCGGAACCATTGTCAGAGCCTTCGCCCTCAGTTTGACAGGTGGTTTCGGTCCACAGCGATGGCGCGGAACCTGGAGACCACCAGTTTGGCTCGTGGGTGGATTCGTAGGCGACTCCTTCAAAGACAACAACGTCACCGACTGAATAACCTGGGTCGCCGGCATAGGGCTGCTCAAACGCGACGCAGGTGCTGCTTCCGCCATTATTATTGCCGCCGCCACTTCCGGTGTCGCCAGTATCTCCAGTATCTCCGGTGTCTCCGGTGTCTCCGGTGTCTCCGGTGTCTCCAGTGTCTCCAGTGTCTCCAGTGTCTCCGGTATCTCCTGTGCCTCCGGTGTCGCTATCACTGGAACCGCCCTGTCCGAAGACTTCGAGTGCGGCATCGAGCAATGGATATTGATACTCGTTGTTCTCCAGTAGCATTCCACCGCGTAGCTGCCAGATCATCACGCCACCCAGGCCCTGGTCGAGCACATATTGGGCGCGTGCGGCGATAGAAGTCGTATCTTCGAAAGAGATAAAACCGCCATCCTCAAACCAACCATAGTGGGTGACGGCCTCGGGATCGTAAGCGGTCTGGAATGAAGAGTCGCTCTGCATTTTCTCGACGATCTGGTAGTAGCGCGTCTCGGTGTCAGAGCCCCAGTGAGCGACGTCTTGTCCGGAGGCGGCTTCACCGATTGCGGTGGCGCCAGCCACGCTGCGGCCGTAGTGGGACATACCCAAGGTGATCTTCTCAGCGGGAATATTGCCCTCAGTCATCCACATATTGCGGCAGCTGTCTGCGTCGAAGCCTTCGTTGACCTGGCCTTCATAGGGGTACAGCGGCGAGGTGTGTTGGGCTACGGTATCCCAGTCGCCACCAAAGTCATAAGTCATCAGGTTGACATAGTCGAGGACTTCGCCCACAGCAGCAAAATCATAACCCTCTTCTGCAATCGAGGGGCCACAGGCCACGGCAGCGGTCAGTTCCAGATTTTTGCCGGTCTCCGCTTCAACCTCATCAAAGCGCGCGCGCAGCTCTTGCAGCAGGGTGGTGAAGTTTTCTTTGTCGATCGAGCGGCCGCCGTTCGGTGCATAGCCGGGGTATTCGAAATCGAGATCGAGACCATCGAAATCCCAGTCAGTAAGCAGTGTCACTGCATTTTCGATAAAGGCTGCACGCGCGGTGTCGCTCTCCATCATCTCAGAGACTTTGTGGGAGAGGGTCCAGCCGCCCATAGACAGGATCGCCTTGGCACCGTCGTCATGTACCGATTTTACAAAACCTGATTCGTGGTCATTCCAGCCCTGGCAGACCGCGGGCTGAATACTGGAATCGTATTGGCTGTAGGGGTGCCAGAATTGCGGCGAGCATTTTACGGGACCATCACCGGCGCCGCCGGAAAATGATTGGGCGCCCAGGCCGTAGAAAACGTAGGGGTCTGTAAAGTAGATGTTGCCGTCTTCGTCATTCCAGGCAAAGGCGTACTGAACGTGAGTGAGCTTGGAGAAATCCACGTTGTCATGGGTGAAGGATGAGTCGGCCCAGTATTCCCAATCGGCCCAATAGGCAGATACACGTTTAGAGGTTTCTTGTGCACTGACGTTTCCGCTGATGGCGATTGCTGCTGCGAGTGCCGCCGCAGCTTTTAATTTAAACCCAAATTTAGATCCGCGTTCACTGCGGCTGCCCACCAACATCCTTGTTCGATCCTGAGATTGCAGGAAAGAAAACATTAGATTGACCTCCCATAGGTCTTAATTATGTATAAAGAAATTTGTCGTTATATGTGGAAAAATTTGAATAAATGGAGAGGTAAAAGTTCCGCGAGGAAATGTGGAATAAATGTGCAAGCCACGGAGAGTAGTCGCTGAGTGGCTATATTTATTTCCGCTGTGATTTTGTGATGGGGACAATAAAAAGTGCGTACATAAATTTAACTGCACCTTTCAGGAATAAATATTTGAGCAGATCAACGATAAAAATGGTCGATTATTTAATTTAAAAATAAGATAAATTTTCTTTTTAAATTAAGAGGTGGGGAAAAAATACCGGTTACTGGCGAGCGTTATTTGCGGCCTCTTGCAAGCAGTCTCCCCCGCAGTTTAGTACGCATGGCCGCTGTCGAGTTAATCAATCACCACTTCACTATGTAATGTTTCCGCGGAGCAGTTTTTGATTATCTCTCTTAAGGGATTGAAGATGTCATGAAATGGTAAAACAAAAAAGGGCCCAGGGGGCCCTTTTTAAAGTTGAAGAAAATACTAATTATTTCTTCGCGCGCTTGCGCATATTTTCCTGCAAAATTTTCTTGCGCAGGCGGATAAAGTTAGGAGTCACTTCTACCAATTCATCGTCTTCGATAAATTCCAGAGCCTGCTCAAGGGTGTGACGAATGGGTGGTGACAGAGTGAGTGCATCGTCGGTACCTGACGCGCGCACATTAGTGAGCTGTTTGGCCTTGGTGGGGTTTACCACCAGGTCGTTGCCACGGGAGTGAATACCGACGATTTGGCCTTCGTAGACCTCTTCGCCATGGCCCAGGAACAGGCGACCACGATCTTGTAGTGCGAACAGACCATAGGCGAGGGTTTTGCCCTTGACCATGGAAACCAGTACACCGTTGATGCGCTTGGCCACTTCACCCTGCTTCACCGGACCGTAGTGGTCGAAGATACTGGTCATAATGCCAGAACCACTGGTGATGGTAAGGAATTGGGAGCGGAAGCCGATCATGCCGCGCGAGGGCACGATAAAGGTTAGGCGCACGCGACCTTTGCCATCGGGCTCCATATTGGTGAGATCGGCCTTGCGCAGGCCCAGCTCTTCCATAATGGGCCCCTGATGGGGTTCCTCAACATCGATAACCACTTCTTCATAAGGCTCGTGGATCTCTCCGTCGACCTCTCTCTGCACCACTTCGGGGCGGGAAACGCCCAGCTCGAAACCTTCTCGGCGCATGGATTCGATCAGGACAGACAAGTGCAATTCGCCACGGCCGGAAACCTTGAACTTATCAGGAGAGTCGCCTTGTTCTACACGCAGGGCCACGTTGTGAATCAGCTCCTGGTCAAGGCGCTCTTTGATGTTGCGCGAGGTAACGAACTTGCCATCCTGGCCGGCAAAGGGGGAGTCATTGACCTGGAAGGTCATGCTCACGGTGGGCTCGTCCACGCTCAGGGCGGGCAGGGCTTCTGGAGTATCCAGGTCGCACAGGGTATCGGAGATATTTAGCTCACCCACACCGGTGATACACACGATATCGCCAGCACTGGCCTGCTCCACTTCCACTCGCTCCAGGCCGAGGTAACCCATAACCTGCAGGACCTTGGCTTTGCGCGAGTTGCCCTCGCGATCGAGAACCACCACTTGCTGGTTCGGCTTCAGGGTACCGCGAGTGATACGGCCAACGCCGATTACGCCTACGTAGCTGGAGTAGTCCAGAGCGGAAACCTGCATCTGGAAAGCGCCGGTGGGGTCAACTTTCGGGGGCTCAACCTTGTCCACAATCATCTGGAACAGCGGCGTCATATCGTCGGCCAGGTCGGTGTCGTCGAGACCGGCGATGCCGTTCAGGGCGGAGGCGTAGACAACCGGGAAGTCCAACTGCTCGTCGGTGGCGCCGAGGCTGTCGAACAGGTCGAATACCTGGTCCATTACCCAGTCGGGGCGCGCGCCTGGGCGGTCGATCTTGTTAATCACCACGATCGGGTTGAGGCCCTGCTCAAACGCCTTCTGGGTTACGAAGCGGGTCTGCGGCATGGGGCCATCTACTGCGTCTACGAGCAGCAGAACTGAATCCACCATGGACAGTACGCGCTCTACCTCGCCGCCGAAGTCGGCGTGCCCTGGGGTGTCGACAATATTGATGCGGTAGTCATTCCAGCGGATAGCGGTGTTTTTCGCCAGGATGGTGATGCCACGCTCACGCTCTTGATCGTTGGAGTCCATGACGCGCTCGGCGCCTTCGTCGCGGCGGTCGAGAGTGCCGGACTGGGACAACAGCTTGTCCACAAGGGTGGTTTTGCCATGGTCTACGTGGGCGATAATCGCAATATTGCGCAGATTCTCTATCACTGGGGGCCTCTGGGCGTTAAATCTTGGTAAGTCGGGGCGGGGGCCTGCGGGGTTTCTACAGCAGCATTCCGGCCAAAGGCGGCGATTATAGGGGGGCCGCATGACAATTGGGAGTGATTTTGAGTAAAAAATCACCGCCCCGGGGGGGTGATTGCTTTAAAACCCGCGCGGGCGGTGGTTGCCCGCGCCTTGAGCAGAAGTTACTTCTTAATGGTTTCCGGTCTGTGGGGAATCAGCGGGCGCAGCACGCCCACATTGCGAAAACCTTCGTCCAACAGGTGTGAGGCGTGCAGGCGGCTCATAACGCCTTTGGAGCAATACAGGAGGTACTCACGCTCCTGGTCCAGGTGGGCAAAGCTGTTGTTGAGACGGTAGAAAGGAATAGTCTGCACCTCACAGCCTAGCTCCAACGGGTCCAGCTCCTCTTCATCCGGGTGGCGGATATCGATAACCACTGCGCTGCCCGGCTCCTCGCGGATCTCCACATCCGGTGCTTCGCCATCGACTTCTTCGATCACCTGATCAATATTTTGCATCACCCGATTGCTGATAGCGCGATCGAGGACGGTGAAATCGAAGCGGTTTTCCTCGGACTCCACCTTTTCAATTTTGGCGCGGGTGGTGGGTTTAACCGAGATAACGCCGCAGTACTCCGGCATATTGGCGGCGAACTCTTCAGTGCCGATGGCCCGGGAGGTACGGATAATATCGGTCTTGTCGGTGGTGATCAGTGGGCGCAATACCAGGGTATTGGTAACACTGTCGATCACCGACAGATTTTTCAGGGTCTGGCTGGAAACCTGGGCGATGGCTTCACCGGTGACTACGGCGTCCACCTCCAGCTCCTTGGCGATCACATCGGCGGCGCGCAGCATCATGCGTTTCAAAATGACGCCCATATGGGAGTCGTCGACCCGCTCGAGAATCTCTGCCACGACTTCGTCAAACGGCACAGTGATAAAGCGCACCCGATGGGAAGCACCGTATTTGTTCCACAGGTAGTAGGCGACTTCTTTCACGCCCAGCTCGTGCTGGCGTCCGCCCAGGTTGAAGAACAGGAAGTGGGTGCGGATACCGCGCTTCATGGTCATGTAACTGGCCACGGTAGAATCGAAGCCACCGGATACCAGCGACAATACCGGGTCTTGCGTTCCGAGGGGGAAGCCGCCCAGGCCGGGATGCTGCTCTTCGATCACGTTGAGCTTATCGTGGCGGATCTCCAGCTTAACGGTGATGTCGGGGTTTTTCAGTTTGACTCCGGATGCCTCAGTGTTCTTGTTGAGGCCGCCGCCCACGTACTGCTCCACATCCAGGGATTGGAAGTCGTGTTTGCCGGTGCGCTTAACCCTGACGCAGAAAGTCTTGTCCTTCAGGGCGTCTCCCCATACCGACAGGGTTTTCTCGTACATGTCGTGCAGGTCGCCCAGGGGGAACTGGCGCACGCGGGAGAAGTTGGCGATGCCGGGGGTGTGAGAGAGCACCTCTTCGATACGTCCACCCAGGTGGGACACAGCATCGGGCGCGATCACATCGATCTTTTCCCAATCCTTTCGCACCTGGATACGGTCGTCCAGCTGGCGCAGCAGGCGCTGCAGGTTGTCCTTGAGCTGGCGCGACATGCGCTTGCGCACAGGGTTGCTCTTGATGGTGATCTCTGGAAAAAACTTGACGACAAAGTGCATGGGAATCCGTGGGGTACCGCATGTTGATAGAAGGTGCGGCATTATAAACTAGCCGGAGCCAAGTTGGTTGTGCACTGTTTGCGGGCGAAGCGAGAGCAAATATGTTCTATTTTGGTGCGTATTTATGTGGCTGCTCGGCCACAATACATCTATCCTGGCTGCGTCAGCACTTTGCTGGGGCTCGCACCGGCGCCAACCGGGACTATGAGGCGATTGCCCTAATTTGGCACACTCCTTGCTTTATTTCACGCCAGGTAGAGAGTGAATGCCGGCAGCGACAGCAAGGCATAGCGACCAATTACTTTTCAAGACCTGGAGGACTGCAATGTCAGCGAAAACGCTCGGTTTGATTAATGAAAGTGAAGCGAAATGGATAGACCTGCGCTTTACCGATACCAAGGGTAAAGAACAACACGTTTCCATCCCTGCGTCGGAAGTTGACGGTGAGTTCTTTGAAGAAGGCAAAATGTTCGATGGTTCTTCCATCGCCGGTTGGAAGGGCATCAACGAATCCGACATGATCCTGATGCCGGACGACGAGACCGCTTTCCTCGACCCCTTCACCGATGAGAGCACTGTTATCATTCGCTGTAACATCGTTGACCCAATTACCGGTCAGGGTTACGAGCGAGATCCTCGCTCCATCGCATTGCGCGCTGAGGAATACCTGAAGTCCACTGGTCTGGGTGACACCGCTCTGTTCGGTCCTGAGCCCGAGTTCTTCGTATTCGACGATATTACCTGGGGTGCTGAAATGGGCGGCGCCTTCTACAAGATCAACTCCGAAGAAGCAGCCTGGTCCTCTGGTCACAACTTTGCCGAAGGCAATATTGGTCACCGCCCCGGCGTTAAAGGCGGTTACTTCCCGGTTCCTCCGGTGGATTCCCTGCACGACGTTCGCGCCGCTATGTGTTCTGCGATGGAACAGATGGGCCTGCGCGTAGAAGTGCATCACCACGAAGTAGGTACTGCCGGCCAGTGTGAGATCGGCGTTGCCGCCAACACCCTGACCAAGAAAGCGGACGAAGTACAGATCCTCAAGTACGCTGTACACAACGTTGCCCACGCCTACGGCAAGACCGCGACCTTTATGCCCAAGCCGCTGGTTGGCGATAACGGTTCCGGTATGCACGTTCATCAGTCCTTTAGCAAGGATGGCGTAAACCAGTTTGCCGGTGACGCCTACGCTGGTCTGTCCGAAGCTGCTCTGTACTACATCGGCGGTATCGTTAAGCACGCTCGCGCCCTGAACGCGCTGTGTAACGCTTCCACCAACTCTTACAAGCGTCTGGTACCTGGCTTCGAAGCGCCGGTAATCCTGGCTTACTCTGCGCGCAACCGCTCTGCGTCTATCCGTATTCCTTTCGTGCCCTCCCCGAAAGGTAAGCGCATCGAGACTCGCTTCCCGGACCCGACCGCCAACCCGTACCTGTCTTTCGCCGCGCTGCTGATGGCGGGTCTCGACGGTATCAAGAACAAGATCCACCCTGGCGATGCTGCGGACAAGGATCTGTACGACCTGCCGCCGGAAGAGCTGGCTGAGTACCCGACTGTCGCTTCCAGTCTGGAAGGTGCCCTGGATGCTCTGGACCAGGATCGCGAGTTCCTGACAGCCGGTGGTGTATTCACTAACGATGCTATCGATGCCTACATCGAGCTGAAGCGTGAAGAAGTAGAGCGTCTGAACATGACCACTCACCCGGTCGAGTTCGATATGTACTACTCCGTGTAATGGCGACCGGCATCACCGTGATGCCGTCGAGCCGTTCTCGAAAAGCCCGCGCCACCCTGGTGCGGGCTTTTTTATTGCGAGTACACTGTCAGCCGGGACTTGAGGGCTCTGTGGTCTGCAGCAGCAATAAATGGCGCCAAAAGTATGAAAGTCCCTGTACCTGAAATGGGGGGAGTCGCAGGGTGGCTAATAGAATGTTGGGAATTCAAAAACTACTGAAAGCTGTTTTATTGGCTTTGCCCATAGTAGCTGTTGTGGCTTTCGCAGAGACTGGGGCCATATACAAGATAGTGGGTCCCGATGGTCAGGTAACCTTTAGTGACACGCCACCTCCAAATGGAAACTTGGAGGAAGTTGAGTTGGCACCGATCAACATCCAGCCGATCGCTTTACCTCGACAGCTACCCTCAAGAAAGCTGTCGCCAAACGGCAAAAATAGGGGTTCCGGGGCTGTTTCTATCCAGATTGTGAGCCCAATTAATGAGGCTACTATCCCCCCTGGGCAAACCCTGATTGCGCTTGAGGTGCAAGTAACTCCAGCCTATCCAGAAGGTTCGAGCTTCTATGCGGTTATTGATGGGCAGCGCTGGCAGGGGAGTTCTGACGGTAATGCTCTAGATATCTCGGCTCTTGAACGTGGAACACATACTCTGCAGGCCGTCTTAGTGGGTTCAAATGGGCGGGTTCTGGCTCAATCCCGCGTGGTCACAATTTACGTGAAGCGACCCATAGCCAGGGGTTGAATACTGGGGGGCGAAAGCCCCCTCAATCTAATTGCCCTCTCACTTCTAACCCTCTCCTAATTCCGCTTGTTTGTTTTTTGACCTGCGCACCGTTATGGTGCATTCTGCCTGTGACTGGCGGCATCTCATTTTTTAAGCTGAATAACTCGCTATGCCACTGCAGCTAACTGCGCACCGATTGTGTCCGGTTGAAGTTGTTCCCGCCTGCAAATGCCAGCATATGCGCCATTTTGGTTTGCTTTTTGCACTGACTAGATACAGCGCTAGTTTGCTGGGGGTGACCAAAGGGAGTTTGGTCAGAGCCTCGGAATGAATCGGAAATTTTGTGAATGCTGAATGATCGCCAGTTGCGCCAATTACTCGATAGCCTGACTTCCGCAGTGTTGGTGCTGGATGAAAACTTATCGCTTTGCTATTTGAACAATGCTGCTGAGGACTTGTTGGCCGCCTCCAGTACCCGGGTTAAAGGCTCGAAGTTGGAGGAGGTGGTGCGAGAATCTCCCACTGCCTATGAGGCTATGCGGGAAGCATTGCGCAAAAATGAGAAGTATACAGTGCGCCGGGCCAGTTGGAGGTTGAACAATCTTGAAACCCGGACCGTGGATTACTCAGTCAGCCCGGTCCCCGAGTTTTCTGTGCTACTTGTGGAAGTGCAGCCGATGGATCGCCTGTTGCGAATTGCCAGGGAAGATGCACTGCTCAGTGCCCAGGAAACGACACGAAACCTGGTTCGCGGTATGGCCCATGAGGTCAAGAACCCCCTCGGTGGTATCCGTGGGGCTGCACAACTATTGCAGCGCGAGTTGCCGGACCGGGAGTTAGACGAATATACACAGATTATCATCGAGGAAGTGGATCGCCTGCGCAATCTGGTTGACCGTTTATTGGGACCACGCCAGCCGGTAGTACTGCAACCGGTTAATGTGCACGAGGTTCTGGAGCGGGTTGCCCAGTTGCTGGATGCTGAGTGTATCGGTGAGCTTCAAATTCGCAGGGACTACGATCCGTCTATTCCCGATGTCCCCGCCGATAGCGAACAATTGATTCAGGCGCTGCTTAATATTGCCCGCAACGCCATGCAAGCCATCGATGAAAGTATTGGCCTCAGTAGTGGGGAGATGGTATTGCGTACGCGTATCCAGCGCCAATTCACCATTGGCCGCCGCAACTGTCCATTGGTCTGCCGTATAGAAATTGAAGATAACGGCCCGGGCATACCGGAGGATATTCGCGAGCGGATATTCTTCCCGATGATCTCCGGCCGCGCCGAGGGTTCAGGCCTTGGACTTTCAATTTCCCAGAACATTATTAATCAGCACAAGGGGCTGATTAAGTGTGACAGCCAACCCGGCCGTAGCATTTTCCAAATTTATCTGCCCCTGACTACCGAATTAGCTAATACAGGAACCTAGAGAATGAGTAATCGCGTTTGGATTATTGACGACGACAGATCAATCCGCTGGGTGCTGGAGAGAGCGCTATCGCGTGAGGGAATTGATACCCAGTGTTACGAGAGTGGCGACCGCGCCCTGGATGATTTCTATAGCGATTCACCGGATGTAGTAATCAGTGATATCCGCATGCCGGGCTCCGATGGCTTTAAATTGTTGCAGCGTTTCCAGGCTGAACGACCGAGCCTGCCGATAATTATTATGACTGCGCACTCGGACCTGGATAGCGCGGTAGCTGCTTACCAAGGGGGAGCCTTTGAATACCTGCCCAAGCCATTTGATATTGATGAAGCCGTAGCGGTAACCCGGCGCGCATTGATGCACGCTAGCGAACAGAGTGCTGAAGAGCGGGTTGAGCCGGAAAATGGTCAGGGTAGTAAAGAAATCATTGGAGAAGCGCCGGCGATGCAGGAGGTGTTTCGCGCGATTGGCCGTTTGTCTCATTCCAACATCACCGTTTTAATCAACGGTGAATCCGGTACCGGTAAGGAGTTGGTGGCGCAGGCTCTGCACAATCACAGTCCGCGCAGGGATAAGCCATTTATTGCATTGAACATGGCGGCTATACCCAAGGACCTGATGGAGTCTGAATTATTTGGCCATGAGAAAGGGGCCTTTACCGGTGCCAGCTCCCAGCGTGCCGGACGTTTTGAACAGGCCAATGGTGGCACCCTGTTTCTAGATGAAATTGGTGATATGCCCGCAGATACGCAAACCCGGTTATTGCGCGTGTTGGCTGATGGTGAATTTTACCGTGTCGGTGGCCACACCCCGGTCAAAGTGGATGTGCGTATTATTGCGGCGACTCACCAGGATCTGGAAGAGTTGGTATGTCAGCATAAATTTCGCGAGGACCTGTTTCACCGCCTGAATGTTATTCGCATCCATATTCCAAGACTCGCGGATCGCCGTGAGGATATTCCGCGATTGGTGAGGCATTTCTTTAATGCTGCGGCAAAAGATCTGGGGGTGGAGTCAAAGATCCTAACCAAGGAAACTGAGGAGTACCTCTCTGGGCTGGATTGGCCCGGTAATGTACGACAACTGGAAAATACCTGCCGCTGGATTACCGTGATGGCCTCTGGGCGCGAGGTGCATATTGAAGATTTGCCACAGGAGTTGCATCAGCAGGGCGCGACGACAGAAACACCGGCAGACTGGCAAAAAGCACTGCGCTTGTGGGCTGACCAGGCCCTATCCTCTGGGCAGCGCGAAATTTTAAATGAGGCTGTTCCCGCATTTGAAAAAGCGTTAATAGAAATTGCGCTTAAGCATACTGCTGGGCGTAAACGCGATGCAGCTGATCTATTGGGATGGGGTAGAAATACCTTGACACGGAAGCTAAAAGAATTGGAGATCGGTGGGGAATAAAGAGAATTTGTGCTTGGGGAAAACTTTTCTCCAAGCACATTTTTCAATTAAAATAGATTGCAGCTGGTTTTAGATATCTACTTTTTTAAAGCGGCCAATGAAGCCGTTTTTATAATCTGTCCGGCCTTCTTCTAGTCTTGAAGAGAAGGTTTCAAGGTAAGATTCAAGATAGTATATATCCTCATCGGTATTGATAAGTCGTAATCGCCTTTTTTTCCATAGTATGCAGTCTTCAGATTGTCCCTCGCAGGATGGCAGGTAAGCAGCAGTGGAATTCTCCTCCGTTTCCAGATTTGGATCATAGTAGTGGTTCGAAACTATTGAGCCGTCTGCTGCTATCTCCCACGAGCCTTTGCGTTCATCCGTCATCCAGTCATAGTCAGAAAATGGATTGAATGGATCGAGAGGGTAGGTAAATTCTTGTTGAATAGTTCCATTATCGGAATAAACGATTGCCCAAATATTGGGAGTTGGAAATGAAGTGTGAGTCTCCACTCTTAATGGAGGAGCCTCAAGTGGTGTGTCATTTTCTTCAACCAAAAAACTAGAAAATATATCTGTTGTGCCATCGCTACCTGTGCTAACGGCAATGACCCTGGTCGCATTTCCGAATGTACTCGTGGGAATGTAACGTGTTTGTTGGCCACTTTCGTAGTTTATGACTAATTCATTAGTTAGAACTGCTGAAAATGTTTCTTCTTCTTTTAGATCCGGACCAAATTTCTCTTTACCAGTATTCTCAGAGTCCATGCTGAACTTTCCAGAGAAGTAGTTGCAGTTGCAGTTTTGGTAGAAATTTGGATGGTAAGTTTTAGTTGAAAAGTGACTGGGAATTGATTCCCAGGAGGCGGAATAACTTGTATTTATGGTGTTTAAGTATCTTTTTTCGCTATATTCATATTGCTCCCCGCTCTGGCTTGTACAAGTGCTATTGAGGTTGATCTCCAGTACCTGGCTATATGGCGTCGAATAAATATGCCTTGTATTAAAGTTGCTGTTTCGAATATCTATACAGTTATGAAGGCTGAACCTGCCCCAGCTTACTCCGTCAGCTATTTGTCCATTAATGTCACCGTCCTCATTCAGTGACAGAGTGAACTCTCCAATTCCAATAAAACTAGCTGTGCCGGAATTTTGTAATTCTTCCTTGAGTTGTATGACCCCGGGTATTAAATTGTCGCTGCCTGAGCTTCCAGTCAAAAAGATTGTTTCTAAGGATTCATTCAGCCTGTAATTCTGTTGGTGAGAGTAATTATTGTCTAGGATTTTCAGTAGAAGCTCATCTGCATACTCTTGATTTGATTGAATTATGTCTTCTACATAGGCTTTTGAGAATGAATAATCTCTGATGAAGTCTGTCGTATTTGAATATCTATCTTCGAGAAAGAAAAAGTTCGTGTTGTCTGAGAACTCTTCATTAATTGCACCTTTTAGGAATATAGCTAAATTAATAGCATCCTCCATAGGCACTTCGAAAATATGTTTTTTTAGGCCTTCAGTGGTTGTGATTTCACTGTTGTTGTTTGATATCTCTGCAAGATTGGAGATCGACGCTGATAAGCTGTTTAACACTAAACCCGGGTTATTGTTGAGGTAGCTTACTTCATTATTTATTGCTTGGCTCGAAAGTTCACTAAATGACCCAGCATAGGATTTAAAACTATAACTCCAGTCATCTGAGACCGCACCCTGCGCAATTATGGTTACTAGCTCGTCGCTATGCCCGCCTTCTATTTCAACCGTGAATTCATTGTTGTTTGTTTGCTCGGCAGTATATTGGCTTTCGCCAATGCTGACTGTTATTTCTGGAAACTCAGAGAAGCTTTCATCAAAGACTCCATGTAGGGTAATTGATGGTACTTCTGGTGTCGGCTCTGGGCTAGATGAATTGCTTCCATCTCCGCTACATGCACTAACAAGAATCGATGATGCTGCCAGTATTGTTAGGTGTCTGGTCAGTTCCTTCATAACCTCTCTCTATATTCAATATTAATTATTGGCCGTATGATACCTTTGTGAAGTTAAATTGCACGGCATAATAGTGGTACGCATGCATTAAGTTATATAGCTAAGTTTTCCTTTTATTTTTTTATGAGCTTATGGGGTCGATTAACTCAGCTATTATTATTTTTATTAAATGCTTTATGTGAGCAATCCACAGGTGTTATATGACTCGAGATGAATTGAAAGTCGTTGATGACGTTCCATTCTTGTTTTGGGTAAAAGATAAAAGTGAGAGATATATTTGGGGTAACCAAAGGATATGCGAATTGGCTGGAGAGGATGTGGTTGGTAAAACTGATGTCCAATTGGCCTGGGCAGAGAATGCCAAAGCGTTACGTGAGGCTGATCAGCGTGTATTTTCCTCAGGGGAGCCCGATTACCTTCTCGAACATGTCGTTCAATCTAGCCTGGGTGAAGTTAACCTAAGTGTGTGTAAGTGGCTGGCGGATTTTGAAGGAGAGCAATGTTGTTTTGGAATTTCTTTTTCTATTAAAAAGTGATTTTGCAATACAAATAGCCCAAAATTTGAGCTATTTGATATTTATAGTAATTGATCTGGATTACCCTTCAGGTTGAAACTTTTTTAGTTCCCAATTCACCAAGCGTTCGCGCTATATCCTCTGCGCTGGTTGCCGGTTTAATATCCTTGTCAATTTTTTTAATTCGGCCATCTTTACCGATATAAATGGTAACGCGGCGGGCGATATTCATTACGGGAATAAGTACATCGTACGCTTTAGCCGTTTCACCGGTGGGGTCACTGAGTAACGGGAAGTCCGCTTCGCTCTCTTCAGCAAATCGGGTGTTATCGTCAAGATCATCTGTACTGGCCATAAAATAGGTGACTTCATAATCTTTGATTAAGTGACCGTTTTGGGCGAGCGATTTACACTCTATGGTGCAGCCACGGGTGAATGCCTTGGGAAACCAGGCGATCACAACAGCGCTTTTTCCCTGGAGGTCCGCCAATGTGTGGGTTTGGCCATCAGACCCCTTGAGAGTGAAATTTGGCGCCATTTCACCTACTTCCAGAGCGAGGCTGGGAAGGCTGATAAACGCAGTAATAAAGAAGATCAGCAGATATTTCACGAATATTTCCCTTGTAGTTTACCGATACGCCTATGCTACTGCCCTAAGGTCTAACTGGCCAATAGCTCAGCTATAACTGCTATGCTTTATGCGCCAAAGTAAGAATATTGGTGCGTCAATGCACCGTTATGGACTTGCCGTTTTGCAGGGGCTTAAATGCGCTTTGACAGCCTTTTCTATACTCTGCCACTTCCACTGATCTATACCATTTCAGTTGCCGTAGTGCTTTGCGCTTTAGCTGTGGGGATTTATCTGGGGCGGCGGCGGGTAGTGAATGCCAGTATCAAGGAGGATTCTTCCCTGGGCAGTGCGGTAGCTGCCACTTTGGGCCTAGTCGCATTCGTTTTGGCATTTACCTTTAATATGACAGCCGACCGATTTAATGAACGCAAGGCATTGCTGTTGCAGGAGGTCAATACCATCCAGGCCGCATATTTAAATGCGAGCTTTTTGCAATTGGATAAGCAGAATAAGGCGCGAGACCTAATAGCTGAATATGCAAATCTCAGGGATATTGACCCATCAATCGCCGTCACTCCGGAAGATGTAGCTCGCAGTGAGGAAATTCACCAGGCTCTTTGGCGTTTGATCGAGGCGCACATCGCACAGGATTACAACGCCGATTATTTACGCCAGTTTGCCGAGCAGGTTAACGGGATGGTAGATCTGCACCGTGCCAGGGTTGTGGTTGGGCTGCAATACCGTATACCGGGTCCACTCTGGCTCTCCCTGTACTTTATGACCATTTTGGCGATGCTGGCAATTGGATACCAGTTGGGTATAAGTCGCGGGGGATCTGCCCAGGTAGTTATAGCTTTGGCCCTGACTTTCTCAACAGTGATTTTACTGGTGGCGGATTTGGATCGGGCAAATGAGGGAGCACTGTTGGTTGATCAGTCGCCGATGAGCGATCTCAATTTGCAGCTGAAAGAGCTACAGGAGGCTGCCCACTGAGCTGTTGTGCGAGCTGACTTTGTATATTAATTGGGTGGGGCGGAATTAAGGCTTTTCCGCCCCGGGGAACAGGTTAAAGATCTTCAGGTTTTTGTGGCATTAAGACATCTTCGGGATGCACAAACTCACGCATAAAAATTTCCCAGAAGGCGAGGAATAGTGCAGCGAGAAGGGGGCCTATCGCAAAGCCACTGATTCCAAACATAAACAGACCGCCGACAGTGGAGAAAAGCACTAAATAGTCGGGGAGTTTTGTGTCTCGACCCACCA
Organism: Microbulbifer sp. CNSA002; assembly: GCF_047324085.1. NCBI lineage: Bacteria > Pseudomonadati > Pseudomonadota > Gammaproteobacteria > Cellvibrionales > Microbulbiferaceae > Microbulbifer > Microbulbifer sp. CNSA002. The sequence continues at coordinate 4,997,187 of NZ_CP172449.1, read as the reverse complement.
ATATTGGGCGCAACAGGTTATCTACCAGACTGATCACGGTGAAACCATAGGCGAGTAAAATCGTTGCCTTCATGGGTTCGCCAATAGCATAGAGGTAAATAGAAGCGGGGAACCAGATCAATGCGGCACCGACGGCGGGCAACAATGACAACAGTGTCATTAATACACCCCAAAGCACCGGTGCCGGTAGACCCAGCACCCAGAAAATAATTCCGCCCAAGCCGCCCTGGGTAATAGCGACTACCAGATTTCCTTTAATGGTTGCGCGAGTGACTTCAGCAAACTTTGCCAGTAAAAGGTGCTCGCGCTCATCACCCAGTGGTAGGGCATGGATAATCAGGTTTACCAGCCTTTCGCCATCGCGAATCAGGAAGAAGGTGAGGTAAAGCATTAAACCCAACATAACGAAAAAGTTAACAGTATTCTGTCCGACCTCAATCGCATTTTTTGCGACGAAGCTACCGGCATTCATCACTCCACCCATCAGGCGCTGCTTGGCCTCCTCGACATCCACGCCAATACTTTCGAGCGTGCTGTTAACCCTGGGGAAAGCACTGCGAATCTGTTCAAAGGATTTAGAAACATCAATTTGTCCTTCCTGGATCCGGTGATACAGAGTTACCGCTTCATTAATAAAAGAGGTGGCCACTACCAATACGGGTATCACCAATAGAACGATACACATAAACAGGGTTAGCAGAGCCATTAAATTAGGCGAATTGGGAAAGCGCTGCATCAGCAGACGGTACACGGGGTAGAAAATCAGTGCGGTGGCACAAGCCCAAAAAATAGGGGTAAAGAAGGGTTTTATTAGGAGTAAAAAAGCTACGCTGACCAATAATAAGGTCAATATAAATGAGCGCCTTTCCAGTTTTTCTTGCACTGCGACTTCCTCTGCTTCTCTTTCGGCAGCCCAGTGGTAGGGCGCCTAATTTTTGCTCTATCTAAGCAGATGCAGTGGGGTTTTACCAGCGCCTATATCCGCACGTATCCACGTGAAATCGAATGCCCCGATAGATTCCGAGGCCCATTTGCCACTCGCGGCCGTTGCGCTTGTGGATATCCCTCAGTACGGGCACCAATTGCTCTCGGGAGAACTTCTTTTTCGGAACTATATCCAGCCCGCAGAAATGCAGATGTTTACTTCCCTTGGAACCCCCGGCCTTACGGTTGTAATCCACTGTGCGCCACCCGGAGACCACTGTTACCGGGCCGACGCGGGGCACTATTTCCCGCTCGATTACCCGCAGAGTATTTACGATGCCCCACCAGAGCTCCTTGGGAGGGATGGCGAATGCGGGTTCGTCCAAATCCTGCCAGTCACTGCCCTGACGCAATAGCTCATAGGGTTGCACAACCTGTTCAACCCGGTTGGAGCGCAGGAATTTTTTGAGTTGAGTAAAGCGTGCATGGTTATTGCCTTTGCTCAGGAAGCGGCTGAATGCCCTCTCGGAAGCTGCCGGATAGCCCTGGATATCGTAAACCTCCGGGATCATTAGCAGCGGTAGGATATCGATAGGGGATTTCACCCGGTCATCAGCCTCGCGCGCTCGTTCGTAAGTAAAAACAAATAGACCGGTGAGAATTGCCAGTGCGATTGACCCAATGATGATGATCCGCCGGCGCAGTTGACGCTGGCCGATTTCTACGCACTCTTTGTTACTTTGCATAACCATCGGGCAGCTCCCTCAATTACCAGGTGCGATAGCCACAGGTATCGACATGAAACAGGACATCGTCAATCAGGCCCATCCCGACATTGCTATCGGGACCGAGGCGTGCGTGCAGTGTGCTTAGCTCTTCAGCGAGTTCGTTTTTACCGATATTGGAATTCGGAATTAAGTCCAGCCCGCAAAAGTCACGGTGGCGGGGCTGGTCTTCGGTCGCAAGTTTTCGGTTGTAGGCATCAGTGCGGTAAGCGGAAACCACAGTGACAGGGCCAATTAGCGGTATTACCTGGTCTCGTACCAGGGTGAGGGTTTTCACAATATTGGACCACTGGTCCCTGGGTGGTATGGCGAATGGGGGTTCCCCCAGTTCCAGCCAGTCCCCCCCCTGTCGCAGAAGATCACGAATAGGAAAAACCTCAGCGACACCCCGGTCCCGAAGCAACTGATTGAGTGCTTGTACGCTGGAGCGGTTACTGCCCTCTCGCAGGAATTTGTTAAAGGACTCCTCGTTGGCGAGGCGATAGCCACGCTGCTCGACATAGGACTTCTCTTGCGAGGAGAGGAATAGATAGAGCCAGAGGGTAAACAGGATGGCACTGAGTATTAAAGTGAGGGCACTGACGACCACCCGATTGACTCTTTGCCCGGGCGGCCTGTGTGGGAACAGAGTTTCGAAGCGAGTAAACGAGTTACCTGCGGACATAGTGCTCGCGACTGCTGCTGAGAGAGTTTTTCCTCCGACGCTAAAATCGTCGGCGCCTGTTTACTCACTATAGCCGCAAAAATCGACGGGCTGCGGGCTTGGGATCAGCCACAAAAAAAGCCGCTGGTCCCGGGGGAGCAGCGGCTTTTGGGTCACGGACAGCGCACTGTGCCCGACAACCTCTACTTAGGCTTTAGGGCCTGCATTTTTAACGTCTTCGCTGACATTGAACTTCTCAATGTTCTCGGCGAACAGCTTGGCCAGCTTGCCTGCCTGATCATCGTAAGCAGCTTTGTCAGCCCAGGCTTCACGAGGGTTCAGGTAAGACTTGTCCACGCCGGGCACTTCCATCGGGATATCCAGGTTCAGGGCATCCAGGTGCTCAGTGGCAACGCCTTCCAGGGCGCCGCTCTGGATAGCGGCAACGACAGCGCGGGTTACCGGAATCGGGAAGCGCTTGCCGTTGTCGCCGGAGCCGCCGGTCCAACCGGTGTTTACCAGGTAGACCTTGGAGCCGAACTCTTCAATGCGCTTCATCAGCAGGTCTGCGTATTCGCGCGGTGCACGGGGCATAAACGGCGCGCCAAAGCAGGTGGAGAAAGTCGGGTGGATACCGGCCTCTGCGCCCAGTTCGGTGGAGCCTACGCGGGCGGTGTAGCCAGACAGGAAGTGGTAAGCCGCAGCCTCTTTGGAGAGGATGGATACCGGTGGCAGTACGCCGGATACATCGCAAGTCAGGAAGATAACATTCTTTGGCTCGCCGGCGCGGTTTTCCAGCTGACGCATTTCAACGTGTTCCAGCGGGTAGGAGCAGCGGCCGTTTTCAGTCAGGCTGGTGTCGCAGTAGTCAGCAGTGCCGTGATCGTTGGTTACCACGTTTTCAACGATGGCGCCGAAGCGGATGGCATCCCAGATTACCGGCTCATTTTTCTGGCTCAGGTCGATGGTTTTCGCGTAGCAGCCACCTTCCATATTGAAGACGGCACCCTTGGTCCAGCCGTGCTCATCGTCACCGATCAGGTAGCGCTCGGGATCCGCGGACAGGGTGGTCTTGCCGGTACCGGACAGGCCGAAGAACAGGCAGGTATCGCCATCTTCGCCGACGTTAGCCGCGCAGTGCATTGGCATTACGTCTTTTTCTGGCAGCAGGAAGTTCTGTACGGAGAACATGGCCTTCTTCATTTCGCCGGCGTAACGCATGCCGGCCAGCAGTACTTTGCGCTGGCCGAAGTTGATAATTACGCAGCCTTCGGAGTTGGTGCCATCGCGCTCGGGCTCACAGACAAAGTGAGGAGCGTGCAGGATTTGCCACTCTTCCTTGGACTTGGGGTTGTACTTTTCGGCGCGGATAAACATGTTGCGGCCGAACAGGTTGTGCCATGCAGTTTGGGTGGTCACTACCACTGGCAAGTAGTGGTCTTCATCCTGGCCCACATGCAGGTGCTGAACAAAAGTATCGTGACCAGCAACAAAAGCCTCTACACGATCCCACAGGGCGTCAAACTTATCCTGCGGGAAAGGACGGTTGACGTTGCCCCAGGCGATGCTGTCGGCAGTGGAGGGCTCTTCTACAACAAAGCGGTCAGCCGGGGAGCGACCGGTGCGTGCGCCGGTTTCAGTCACCAGAGCGCCTGTATCTGACAGCTTGCCCTCGCCGCGCGTCAGAGCCTGCTCTACCAATTGTGCCGGTGATAGGTTCTTGAAGACCATCGCGGAGTCGTCGATCTGTGCCATTCGTGGAATACCCGTGAAAGTTGGACAGTAAATAAAATGGGGCTGCCCAAGGTTTAGACAGCCGTAGAAAATTTTGGGGGCGCATTATTGCAAAATTCAAAATATGCGGATACCAACTATGGCTATTTTGTAGTCAATGACAGCGCTGTCATGGAAAATAATGTCGACATAAATTCACACCATTTATGGCTGCACGCCTAATTATTCTTTTTTTGAATTTAATGGAGGGATTAGGGGTGTCAGGTGGTAGGGCTGCGCTGAGGATTCGGCGGTTGCGCAGCCCTTCGAGGATCAGTGAAGAGTGTGGGGGGGAGCGTTGAGGAGCGACTCAATTTGGTCCCGGTCAAAGCGGTACTGGGTGTTACAGAATTGGCAGTCCGCGATAATCTCACCCTGCTGCTCTTCCAGCAGGCGGTAGACATCCTCTGCACCCAGGGAAACCAGCGCGCGGGCGCTGCGCTCTCTCGAGCAGCTGCACTTGAAGCGAATAGTGTCGGTACCCAGGGTTGCCGGCTCCAATTGGTGGAATAGGCGGTGAATAAGCTCTGGGTGGGGAACGGTAAATAACTCCTCGTCAGTTACGGTCTCCGCCAAGTGAATCGCTGTTTCCCAGGCGTCCTGATTTTCTTCTTCCGTGGCGGCATTATTGCCTGGCAGAATCTGTAACATAAGACCGGCGACGGTATTGTCACTGCTTTCCAGCCATACGCGGGTAGCCAGCTGTTCCGATTGCTTAAAGTAGTCTTCCAGGCAGCCGGCCAGGTTGTCCTGCTCCATGGGAACCACACCTTGATAGCGCTCACCGCGCTTTGGCTCAAGGGTAATGGCCAGGGCTCCACGGGGGCCGATCATATCGCGCAGGGTGGCGTTTTCGTCGATTTGTGCACCCTCGGCAACTCGGGCGATGCCGCGCAGGTCGCTGTGGTGAGTGCACTCCGCCATAATCATCGGCACATCGCCTTCGCCACGGGCCTGGAGGCTCAGGACACCTTCGAACTTCAGTGTGGTTGAAAGCAGGCTGGCTGCAGTGAGGAACTCCCCCAGCAGGCGGGCTACTGGTGTAGGCAGTGGGTTGTGTTCCAGTACATCGCGGTAGGAATCAGTAAGTGTCACCACCTGTCCGCGAATATCGTGTTTGGAGAAAATAAAGCGTTCCAGCTGATCGGACATAGGTCGGGGGCTCTCGGTATTAAAACCGCAGGATTTTAGAGGTGGATATGCCTAAATGGTAGCTGTCGCTGAGTAATGGGGGGAAGCCGCGCCCCTGGGGGCCGGCTAACTTATCCGCAATAGAGGTTGACCTGGCGTTGATAGTCGAGTGCCATCTGTTCGCGCTCCCGCTCTGTGCGGCGTACTTCCTTGCCATTGTCGTCAAAAAATACGACCCGGCCCTGTAATATTTTTAGGTTTTTGCGGGCCTTGCTACAGGCCTTGTCTCTTTGTTGTTGTCTTTCCTGCGCTTCACGATTCAAGCGCTCCTGGTATTGTTGTTCGATATTCCGCGGCTGTTCCGATTGGCTGCGTCTGGGTGCTGTGGTGGCATCGGCAGAATTAATGGGGGTCAGGTTGCCAGAAATATCCTTGGCCTCTGCGTGGGCCGGGGGGCGGTCACCAAAGTGCACCCGGCCATCGTCGTCGACCCAGCGATACAGTTCCCCTGCATTAACGTTGGCGGTCATGAGCAGACCGCCAAAAATGCTGGATAAGTACAGTAACTTTATGGGCATCCTTTGCCTCTCCCGATGTTTATTCTTCTTTATTGGCCAGCTGGCTGAACAACCCCTGTGAATGGCGCTGGGGGATATGGTAGGTCTGCAGTATCAGAGGCTGCTGCTCCTGGGCCTCTGCCGCATCCAAGACCATCCGATAACCGGAGCGGTCGCGCAAATCTACAAAGTCCTGTTTGTTGCCTTCCATCAATTGAGCGAACTCGTCGAAGTCCTTGATGCTGTGGCCATTTACTGAGTCGATAATCCAGTTCTTCCAATCGTGGTAACCGAGGTTCACATTGGCGGGCAGTACTTTCAGGGCGACGACCAGCTCGCGGCGCTCCTCGTCACTCCATTGATTGCGGGCATAGAGGTAGTCAATAGGCGCCTTGGAGTGCCAGTTTTTGCCCCAGCGTTTGATCAGGTTCATATTCAGGGGCACAAAGACAACACCGCCGTAGATATAGTAGCGGGGCTGGCGGTCAAATTGCTCTCCCAGCACCATAGCGCGTGAGGGAGGTGTTGCGGCCAGCGTGACCTCAGCGGTCTGCTCTTTACCATCGCGGGAGAAGCGCACGGGTAAACGTTCACCGACATGGTGGCGGTCCACGGCGTAGTGGTAGTTGGTGCGCTGGTTTTCCCTCCATTCCACAGTCCGGTCAGCCGCTACTTTAAAGCCATCGACTTCGAGCAGGACATCGCCGGGTTTAAACACTTCAGCTGCGGGGGAATTGTCGAACACTTTAACGACCATGGCACCATCCTGGTCTTCCTCGAGACCGGCCGCTTTTTTCATCGATGGGCTTTCCAGGCTTTGGGTTACCAGCCCCAGTTCGGGGAACCCTTGGTGCATATTGTCCTTGGCATCTTCTAGGACATGAGCGATCACGCTGGGGGGGACAAAGTAACCCAGGTTTTCAGCGCTCTGGTTGGTTTGCATGGCCACGCCGACGATGCGGCCATTGGAGATAACCGGACCGCCGCTGTTGCCCGGGTTGATGGCCGCATCTATCTGGCCCGCCATCAGGTAACTTTCCGCATGGGCATAATATTGGTGCTCCACGCGGGAGAGTACTCCGCGGGTAATCGAAAGAGATTTGCCGCCAATTGGATAGCCGTAGACGGTGACCTCTTCCTGCAGATCGGGCAATTTGCCCAGGGTCAGGGGGCGGGTATCGTTGAAAAAGCTTTCGTCATCGACGGTCAGCAGGGCGAGGTCGGCATCGTGGGAGACAAATTTCACTCGGGCGCGGAATTTCTTTGCATCGCCGTGACGCTGGACCTGGATGAAGCTGCCGTTGGCCACCACGTGTGCGTTGGTCAGGATTTGCTGGTTGCGGATAACGGCACCGGAGCCGGACAGCTGCTTGGGGTTGAGCAGGGCCCAGGGGTTGAAATAATCCGGGGCGGCGGCGGTGGTGTAAATCTTGATGATTGAGCGCTTGAGCTGCTCGTGTTCTCGGCTGTCTGCTAGGGCGGTTTGGGTACCGAGCAAAATCAGCAGGGAAATGGCGATCAGTCGTTTCATCATGGCTGTTTTCTATCCGGTTGAGTGGGGGCAGTTTAGCAGCTAAAGTGGGAAATGGCGGAAATTTCACCACTTTTGTCTGCCGAGTCTACTCTTGTTCCCGCAGGAAGCGGTGTATCTGGCGGCGTTGCTTTTTATTGGGGCGCTCCTGTTGCATCCCGGCATTGGCTGCCTGTCGCTCGGTTTTCTCTTTTTCCCGGCGGGCGATACTGTCTTCGGTCTCGCGGTATAAGGTGCGCGCAATCTCGGCGCCGCGCCGCTGATCCGATAGAGCGGTTACTTCAACTTCCAGCAGATCCCATCCCTGGCGGATGCTCAGTTTGACACCGGTAGTGACTTCCTTGCTGGCTTTGACCCGCTGGCCATCGGCGTGGACTTTTCCACCTTCGATCGCCTGCTTGGCAATGCTGCGAGTCTTAAAGAAGCGCGCGGCCCAGAGCCACTTATCGATACGTACTTTTTCCATGGTTTCCTTGTGAAATCAGGTGGACCCGGTGTCCAGTCTGCTGCGTTTAAAAGCCATGATCTCATCAAAATGATGGATCGCCGGGAAGTTGGTGATTTCCCGTTTGGGCCCGCGGCTATCCGGTTGGCGAATACACAATAGGTGGGCGATACCGTAGTCCTGGGCCGCGCTCAGAACAGATTGGTTATCGTCGACAAATAGGGTGTTCTCAGGGTCAAATTCCAGGTTATCTCGCAGAGAGTCCCAGAAATTGGCACTCTCCTTGGCATGTCCATAATCATGGGAGGAGATGATGCCGTCAAACCAGCGGTCGATACCGGTGATCTCCAGCTTGTGATCTAACCCTTGACGGTGCGCATTGGTCACGAGGTAGGTGGGCTTTTGCAGTTGTTGCAGGCCGCTCAGAAACGCCTCAGTGTGAGGGCGCAGGGCGATGCGGGTCTCGATCTCGCGCAATATGCTGAGGATATCCAGCTCCAGTTTTTCCGCCCAGAAGTCCAGGCAGTACCACTCCAGCGTACCACGGCGGGCATTGATCTCAGCCTCGAGCTTCTGCTGGGCTTCCTGTGGGTCAAAGCCGTGGACTTCAGCGTAGCGCTTGGGCAGGTGCGTGAGCCAAAAATGATTGTCGTAATGCAAATCCAGCAGGGTGCCGTCCATGTCCAGCAATACGGTATCGATACTTCGCCAATCGAGCATGGGAGCTATGTACCTCTTTGAAATGGGGCGGGAAGACAAGTTTAGTTGGCTTGCCACTGCCTTCCCGGATCGTTTTCATTATGCCTGGGCGCGGCGGATTCCGTACAGGATACACAGTTGCGCACTGTAGTAGGTGAGCATGATGGCGGCATCGGCTAGCGGTAGTGGGGCTATGAACTTGTTAATAGCGATCAATGTATCTGAAGCCATAAAGATGACAGCCCCGGCAAATAGCAGGGCGGCGTCACCCTTGTGCATTGCGGCTGCGACCGCCATGGCGAGGATAGCCAGCAGATACGCTAATACTGCCGGGGCTAAATCCCCAGCAGCAGGGAGGATAATTTGAGCCAAAAGCAGTGCGGCAATCACTACAGGTAGTGTCCGAATAAGGTTGCGCCGATTGGGGGGCTCCGCAAAACGCAGGAAACCCAGCGCGTAGACTAGCTGGGCAATAAGAAAAGCACCCAGTCCAAACACAAAGTGTTGGGGGAATTGCATTTCGAGGAGTACATCCCCGATGGCGGAGGAACTGAGGGCTAGAAAAGTGAAAAGCAGGGTTTTGCCCCGCAGCTCCAGTCTGGCAATCATCATTAGGCACAGTATCGGCAGCGCTTTTAGCGCGGGCATCCACAAGTTATCCAGCTTCCAGGTATCCAGAAAGATGAATAAAGTGGCACTGGCCAGGAACATCGGTACCAGGTAATTGCGAAAGTTGTGCTGGGGTGCGGAATTTTCTACGGACATAGGTACTTACCTTATTTTTATTTTGTATACCTCCCCATCAATTTAACGGTTTTCCTCCGCATCATCGATAGCTTGTACTCTCTAATTCCAATTGAGTTTTCTCCAGTGCCGGCCGCGGGACATTTCTAGGGTAATATGGAGCATCGAAAATACATGCCCGGCAGTTGTTTGCCTTGAGCACTAGTCATGGAGAGCCTCACTGATGAAAGCGGCCAATATTCTGGAAACAATCGGCAATACCCCTCACGTAAGAATCAATCACCTCTTCCGTCCCGATATAGAAGTTTGGATGAAGGTAGAGCGCTTTAATCCGGGCAGCAGCATTAAGGACCGAATTGCCTTGGCGATGATTGAGGATGCAGAGCGTCGTGGAGCCCTGCAGCCCGGTGGGGTAATAATCGAACCGACCTCTGGTAATACGGGTATTGGACTGGCGATGGTTGCTGCCGTGAAGGGTTATCGCCTGATCCTGACCATGCCGGAGTCTATGTCGGTAGAGCGTCGCCAGGTCATGAAGGCAATGGGCGCAGAATTGGTCCTTACACCTAAAGAGCGCGGTATGGGCGGCGCTATTGCTAAGGCGGAGGAGTTATTGGCCTCACATGCGAATAGCTGGATGCCCCAACAATTTAATAACCGCGCCAATGCCCAGGTGCACCGGGATGTTACTTCCAAGGAAATCTTGGCAGATTTTCCTGAGGGGCTGGATTATATGATTACCGGTGTGGGTACTGGCGGGCATATCACTGGTTGTGGTGAAGTCTTAAAAGAGCACTTTCCCAAATTACAGGTCTATGCGGTAGAGCCGGAGAAATCACCGGTGATTAGCGGTGGAGAAAAAGGCCTGCATCGTTTGCAGGGTATCGGCGCCGGCTTTGTACCCCAGGTACTCAATACGGAAGTACTCGACGGTACTGTATTGGTGAGTGAGGAAGACAGTTTTGAAATGGCGCGTCGTTGCGCATTAAAAGAGGGAATTTTTGTGGGTATCTCCTCCGGTGCCAGCCTTGCGGCCCTGAAAAAGCGCGAGGGGGAGATGGATGCGGGCAGCCGGGTACTGGTGTTCAGCTATGACACTGGTGAGCGCTATCTGTCCGTTCAGGACCTTTTCTCCGCCTAAGATTTTATAATGGTGAATTCAAAGAGTATGGAGTTGTAATGGATAAAGCACTTTTGGAGCAGGTGATAGAGATCTGCAAACGCGCGGGAGAGGCGATTCTCGAGGTTTATCACAACAGCGCTGAGTTGGAAGTCGAGACAAAGAAAGATGATTCCCCAGTAACTGCCGCAGATCTGGCCGCTCACAAAGTACTGGAACCGGCGTTAGCACAGCTTATCGAGGGAGTACCGGTTTTATCAGAAGAGCAGGAAATGCCCTCGTTCGAAGAGCGCAGTCAGTGGCAGCGTTACTGGATTGTCGATCCGCTCGATGGCACCAAAGAATTTATCCGACGCAACGGTGAATTTACTGTAAATGTCGCGTTAATCGAAAATGGCGAGCCCGTTTTGGGGGTGGTTTACGTACCGGTACTGAATATCACTTACGCCGGCTGCAAGGGCGAAGGAGCCTTTAAGCGCGATGCCAATGGCGAAATTGACATTCGGGTGCGCCCACTGAAGCCGCGCCTGGATAATAGTGAAGTTGTTGAGCTTGTGGCCAGCCGCAGCCATGGAACTGGCACCGTCGACCAGTTGGTACAACGTATCGAGTCTGAACTGGGTGCTGTCGAGTGCAAAAATATGGGCTCGTCGCTGAAATTATGCCTGGTTGCTGAGGGTGCAGCAGATTTGTATCCGCGTCTCGCTCCTACTTGCGAGTGGGATACTGCGGCAGCTCAGGCTGTAGTTGAAGCAGCAGGTGGTATTGTTGTGGACGAAGAGTTTAATTTGTTGCGCTACAACACTAAAGACTCTCTGCTGAATCCCTTTTTCTATGTAATTGGCGATTCTTCTTTTGATTGGCAATCCCTACTGCTGGATAAGTCCGCTGCTTAGGGTGTGACGCCAGTAAACATATAGAGAGTATATTTGTGCCTCCACCACCACTGGTGGAGGCTTTAAAGGGGATCTGGATATTTCCAAATTCAGGAGGCTCACTGATGTCTGGACCCGATCTGCGCTTTAACCAGGATAAAGGTGAAATTCGCTGTTTGCGTCGGGAACTGGAGGAGGAAATAAACTGGTTGCAGCGGCATTTTGAAGCCCTCTCCAATGCAGTCGATGCAAATGATATTGCGCTGCGGCGCACCTATAACAGCATGCTATTTTCCCGCCGGGCCCTATTAGGTAGAATGCCCCGTTAACTAAATTCCAAATATTTTCTTGTGTGAAAAACTGTAGTGCTGCAGGTTTTAATTTGAATACGGCAGTTCTTCCTGCTCAGTGCTGTCACTTATAGTGTTGAATCTGTGCCAGCGCGAAATATTATTTCCCAGCTAATTAGCTAATTAGCTAATTTCCTTGCCAAATTCCCCCGTAAAATGTAAAGCAGTCTACGCTTTGGAAAGCTAATACATAAGAGTATTTTTCAATGCGCTACCCGGTTGTGGTGCACAATATTGAATATGCCGGATTTGGTGCCATTGCACCGGATCTGCCGCATTGCCACTGCTATGCCGATACCCTTGAGGGGACCCTGCAAAAAATGGCTGAAACGATTTTTCAGCGGTTGGAAGAGCTCCGTCAGGCTGGACAGCCAATGCCGCAAGCAGGTGATGTAGACAACCTGAAGAAAAACCCGGCTTTTGTAGGAGGCGTCTGGGCCATTATTGATGTAGAAACAACTTGAAATAATTCACTGAGCTTGAACTTGATGACTGGCTTTTTGATGTGAGTGGCGATGATAAAGCTATCCGTCTACCTGCTTTCCTTTTTTATAGCTGCGACCAGTTATGGATTCGAGGCGAATAATCCTTTTGATGGTGTCGCCACGGGAGAGTACCGGATTATCGGTACCGTTGGTTTTGGGAGTGGCGAGCAGCAGTTAAATAAGCAGCGGGATTCTTTTGGCTATGTCAGCCTTGGAATTACGCCGGCGGTAGGAGTCTGGCAAGTTGAGCTGCGGGCGTCACATTTTGATGATAATCATGTCACAGTAGATCAGGTAGGTTTAAATTTTAAAATTGATTTTACCCTGAATTGTCACGTTCAATGTCTCTATTGGATGGTGGGATATAATTATGCCGATGTGGATTTGAACAATGTTATAAGAAGAGGCTATTGGTATCGAGAATACCCACCATTTTATCCGGATGATCGATATATCTATATTATTGATGCCAGTGGCAGTGATACCTTTTGGAACGCCGGGGTGGGTTACCGAATTATGTGGACTCAGGATTTCGATACTTCATTAGAGTATAACTACAATAATATTGGCAAAATAGAACGTGTTAACCTCGGGCATCTGCGTACCCTGAGTTTGAATTTTTCCTACCGCTTTTAGTATGCCCTCCGCCTTTTAACCTATTTTTCTCAATAATTTATTCGTAGAAATTTCTTAATTAAATACTGATTTTTTTATAGAATGGAAAAGGGGCCCTGGGGCCCCAATAGCTTTTAAATTCGATAAATGGCTTTCAGCCAGAAGGTGCGTCCCGGTTCGTTAACCCGGGTCAACTGATCGAAACCAATAATATTGGCTCCAGAGCGACTGATATGTTCAGCGTAAGTCTCATCGAATAGGTTATCGATACCGGTAGTTACCAGTACACTTTTACTGGGTTTCCAGCCGGCATTGATGGAAACGACGTTGGCAGAGTCGGTTGCACCAATATCCTGACCAACAATATTGCCTTTGCCGATATCCACCCGGTCCTGGCTTGCGATAGCGCGCCATAAAACACCTGCTGACCACTGGGCCTGTTCATAGTAGAGTCCCAGGCGGCCCTCCAGAGGCGGCAGTTGTGCCAAGGTAGTGCCATCGGTTTCGTTGGCACCGCGAACAGATGTTACGGTGAATTCAGTGCGCCACTGCTCGTTGAGCTGATATGAGGAGTCAAACTCCAAACCCCAGGAGCGCGCCTGGATGTTTCTGACAATGGAGGTAGTGCGAATATCGGAGGAGTCCATACTATCCATATTCATACTACCCATAGAGTCCATGCTACTCATTACTGCAGCTTTTTCGTAATCCGTCTCAATCATCAGGTAGTCATCAATCTGATTGACGAATCCGGAGACACTGGCAGAGAGTTTTTCACCGCGATAGATATAGCCGATATCCAGCTGGGTGGTCTTTTCTGATTCGATATCCAGTGCGCTGTAGGAGTCTGCTGTCTCGTAGGAGAAAATTTCCCAATAATCGGGGAAGCGCTCAGTGTAGCCGAGCCCGGCAAAGAGTGTGGCAGAACTATTGGGGCCGCTCTCGAGACCATATTCATAGCGCAGGAAGCCGCTGCTCAATAGCTCTGAGCGAGTTTCTCCCGCAGTGGGGTTATCCACTGAGGACATCATGGATAGAGCAACTTCATCGCGAAGGTCTTTTACTTCCCAATCATCCACTCGTGCACCGGCGATCCAGCGTTGATTGGCTGCGACTTGCCAGCTGACCTCAGAAAATAACCCCAGCTGGCTAAATTCGGCATCGGCCTCTCGCTTCATATCCCGGTAGTCCATGGTGGACTGGTTCATGGTCGAACGCCCGGTGTGGCGATTTTCCCGGGCATCAATTCCACTGGTCAATTCCACATCGTCCATAGGCGTAAACACCAGAGCCATCTTGAAACCTGTGGTCTCACTATCGAGATTCATGACCATGGGGGTAGCGGTGCTGGATAGCTCGCGCAGGCTGTAGTTATCCATGATGTGGTCGATATAGTTGTAGTAGGCCTGGAGCTCAATTGAGTCGAGCCAGCTACTGATATTGCTGCGGACATATTTAGCTTTGTGGCTCTCACGGGCAAACTTGGAACCGTCGACTCCCCGATCTGCATAGGCAGCTTCCCCATCGCTAAATGCAGTATCGAACTCGACCCGTGTATCGTCGCTGGGAGTCCAGGCCAAATTGACCTGGCTGCTCCAGCGCTCATAACTGGAATTTACCTCATTGCCATCCCCGTCTTCGTAGTCGTCCGCAGATGCCGAGGTCGAGGAGCTGCGGATAGAAAACTGCGGCGAACTATAGGAGATATCGAATAGACCATCGCGGCGCTCGGCACTGGCGCCGAGCAGGCTCGCATGCATATTCCAGTCGCTTTCAGTGGGGCGCTCCTGCTGCTGGTTAAACACAACTACGCCGGCGGAATTTCCGGGGCCATAGAGGACGCTCTGTGGCCCTTTAATAACTTCAATTTCGTCCATTGCCTCGGGAAAAATATAGGCTGTAGGTGGGTCCATTCGGCTGGGACAACCACCCGCCAATGTTTCTCCATCCACTACCATTCCCAGGCGCGAGCCCCCCATTCCGCGAAGCATCGGATCGCCACTGGTGCCGCCTTTACGCACTACGGAAAATCCCGGAATTGTTTTCAGGTAGTCGGCGCCGTCATTGGCAGGTAATGGCTGACGGGGTTTTTTCGGGTCGGTTACCAGGTTGAGGGGGAGTTCAGTCTTTACCCCAGTAACCACCATTTGTTCCATTTCACTATCTTTTAATGGTTCTGGCTCTTCGGATTCTTCCGCTGCGAGATGTGCTGAAAAGGTACAGCAGGCAGCGAGTGCCAGGCTGAGAGGTTTTTTCAGAAAAATTTTTGCGTTGATGCTCTGATGCATGGTTTTCAATCCTTTTCGCTGGCGTTTCGAACACGCAGCAGTGAGCGCGCAGGCCTGAGTAATATTTGGCGCACGCGACATATCCCCACCTGAAAAAGTGGTCGTATTTTGGCAAGATCCAAAGCGCTGAAAATATTAAGACAGCAATGAGACTTGCGGTCCACAGCGAACTGCGGAGTGATGATGTTGGAATAAAAAAGGAATTAAACCGGGGGGGCGCGAATCAGTGGGCGGCTGTAAGCGTTAGAGATAACGTGGAAAAAAGCCGGATAAGAGGGCGGTTGAGTAAAACCGGTTAGGACTATTTCCAATTCTGTTGTTGGTGCGCTGGCAATACTGGCAGCGGCGGAAAAATTACAATGGTTATCGGCAAATGAGTGAGCGGTAAGCGTATCGTGGTTGTGGCTTGAAGAGTGGTCGCCGTGATGATCGCTGTGGGAATTCGCTTTGAGGGCATTGAGCAATAATGCGCTGCGGCTATCGCCATGGCAGAGCCCATAGGGCGTTCCCGCTGCAAAATCTGCCGGCATAAAACCGGCAGGAACCAGGCCTCGCGCGCTGAGAAATACCAGCAATAGCAATAGCGCCTGCCACTGGGACAGACGGGAACAGTATTGGATGGTGCGCTTACCGCTCATAAATAAGAAGGTCTGTACTTTGCCCGGGCCCATTTTAAATACCCGGAGATGAGTAACAAGAGGTTAACGGGTGATACAGCAAAGTGCCACTGCCCCAAGTTAACTTTTGCGAACTAATACGAGGTAAATTGAGCTTTATCAGGTTTTGTTGGAATTTAATTTCTTTTCTTCAGCGCATTCTAAAAATAAATCTAACTTTGCTGGAAGCTAAAGGTTCCAGGAGGTAGCGCGCTCAATAAGAGATTCCCGGGATTGGGTAGAGTTCCCGGACAGCCCTGGATTATTGCGGGTAGTGGGAAGGTTATAGGGAGGGTTTGCAGAGTGGGGGCTCGGAGAGTCCCCACTCGGTAAATTTGTCGATTCAGATTCTGCCGCTGCGCTTTAGGCGCCAATAGGCCTCTACCAGAGACTGGTGCAAAAGCTCCGGCCTCGAGTCTACCACTATGACATTGTGTGCCTGCAAATGCTGAAGTAATTGCTCCCTGCGGCGTAGGAAGTCCCTCGCTGCGGCGCTGTTTACTGCACTATCAAAGTTCTGAATCGGCTGTTGCAGCAATTTGTCCACAGAAGTCTCCCGCAGACTGGCAATCATCACCAGGTGATTGCGCGACAGCAATTTGACTGCTGCTAGGAGTTCATCACTATCTTCATCGCGCAAGTTGGTAATCAGGATTACCAGGGCACGGCGTTTGTGGTGGGCCATCAGCTGTTGTGCGGCGCTAGTGTAATCTGCGCTACTGGTGCCAGAGTGGAGGTCGTAGACATTATTCAACAGTAGATTGATTGCACTTTCGCCTTTTACTGGCGGCAGCTGTCCACCACTGCTCTCCTGTGCCGCAGCAAATGCCTGCAAGCCGACCGCGTCCCCCTGTTTGATGGCGACATAAGCTGAAAGTAGCAAGCCATTGAGTGCGTGGTCAAAGTGGCTCAACTCGCCGTCTTTAGCGCGCATCCTGCGGCCGCAATCCAGCATGTAAATAATTTCCTGGTCGCGCTCGTCCTGGTATTCACGGCTGATCAGTTTGCGCAGCCGTGAGCTCGCGCGCCAGTCCACCTGTCGCTGGCTGTCTCCCTGGCGGTATTCACGCAGCTGGCGGAAGTCCATTCCCTCACCGCGACGCTGCTGCTGGTGCAACCCCATCAGGCGCAGGCTCTGTTCGGTGGAGAGAGATTGTAGCGAGGAGATACCAAGAAAATTGGGGTAGACCTTGACGGTCTGCTCCTGTCCCAGCCATACCCTTGTCTGCCAGAGTCCCCAGGGAGAGTTGGCCAGCACCTCGATTCGTCCGAAAGAGGCACTGCCTCGGCGACGGGGTACCAGGTCGTACTCGATGGTGATTTCCTGGTCCGGGTTAAGTTGTGCGGAGCGCGGCAGCCCTGTCGATCCCAGTTGCTGTGGGATTGAGTCGGAAATCTGGAGTAATAGTGGGCGTGGGCCGGTATTGTGAAGTTTTAGCCGCGCAGTATTGCGTACGCCCAGGGCCAGGTTGCCTGGCAATCGCCGCAGCCCCTGCAGACCGGTTACACGGTAACCAGTGAGATAGTCCAGCAGGGTGGCGCTGATTAACAGGGCACTCGCTCCCCACCAAAGGTTGCCGATAAATGAGCTGGCTTGCGGAAACCAAATTCGCGCTGCTGTAATTGCCAGAGCTGCCAGGCACCAGTAGCCGAGCAGTTTGACCAGGCGCGGACTCGGGCCGGTGCGACCGCTTTGTGCTGGTGCTACCTGTTGCTCTGTTGCAGCTACAGTCTGTGTCACAGTCGCGGCGCCTCAACACTGTCGATAATCATTGCCAGCGCCGTATCAGCAGTTTCACCGTCAATTTCCATATCTGGAGATAGGCCGATACGGTGGCGCATTACCGGGATGGCCATGGCCTTGATATCATCCGGCAGTACAAATTCCCGTCCCTGTAACAGCGCATTGGCGCGGGCTGCCTGTAGCAGGCCGATACTGGCGCGTGGGCCGGCGGGGCTGCGCAGCTGCGGTGATTGACGGGTGGCGCGCACCAGCCGCACGGCGTAATTCAATACCTGTTCGTCCAAGCCCACCTGGGGCACCAGGGCCTGAAGTTGCTGCAATCCCTCGACAGTAATTTCTCCGGCCAGCTTTTCCTGCAGGCTGCGCTCAATTCGGCCACTGCTGGCGGCGGCGGCCAATTGCAGTTCCGCTTCGAGGCTGGGGTAATCGATGAGGACTTTCAGCAGGAATCGGTCCAGTTCCGCCTCTGGTAGCGGGTAGGTACCTTCCTGCTCGATGGGGTTTTGAGTGGCGAGTACCATAAATGGACTGGGTACTTTCAGTGCCTGGCCGTCGATAGTGACCTGCTTCTCCTGCATCACCTCCAGCAGGGCGGCCTGGGTTTTGGCGGGGGCGCGGTTGATTTCATCCGCCAGCAGCAGGTTGGTAAATACCGGCCCGCGACGCACTTCAAAGCGGCTCTCTCCCATGTTGTACATGGCGTGGCCGGTAACGTCGGCGGGCATCAAATCCGGGGTAAACTGGATGCGACGGAAATTGCCGCCAAAGCAGTTGGCCAGGGTGCGCACCAGAAGGGTTTTGCCGAGTCCGGGTACACCTTCGAGCAGTACGTGGCCAGAAGCCAATAGAGCTACGAGTACCTGGTCAACCACCTGCTCCTGGCCAATCAGCAACCGGTTGATATTGTTGCGCAGTATCTGAAGTTTGGCGGACGCAGCCTGCCAGTCAGGTGACGGGCCCGTGGTTTGTTGTTCTGGTTGAAGGGTGGTCTCGTTCATAGGACTGCCTCAATTCGCTGCAGATTACGCATGTGTTCAGTAAATGTTTCTTCGGTTGTTGGGGGCTTGCCCCACAAGGTTTCAACTATTAGCCGTTCATCCATACCGGTGGAGGCACAGAGCTTGTCGCACAGTTTGCGTTTTTTAGTGGCGTTGATATGGGTGGCGCCAAGACGACGTAGAAGTTCTTCCCGATGGCCGCGCAGCAGGGTTTCCCCCTGGTCGTCCTGCCAGTAGTAATGGCCGCAGGCGGATATATGTTCTAGCAGAGAACGGCGGGACACTTCTGGCTCCGGCTGCAAGGGGCCGAAGCGGCGCCCGTGTAGTAATAGCCAAGCGAGTAAGGCCAGTGCGCCGGCGAGAAAAAACTCTGCAGCGTATTGACGAGCAACCTTAGAAAGGGTTTCAAAGCGGGGGCGGGTGAGAAAGACAAACTCTCCTTCGCCGGCCAGCAATTGTAAGAAATAGGCGTGATCGAAGTGGCCAATACGCTGGGACTGCCACAGGGTGCTGTCAGTCATCAGGGTAATCACACCATTGCCGCGCTCGAACTGCATAAACGGTACGCCGACATCGCCGCGTCGTACTTTTGCCCAGAAGACAGGTCCATCGGTGATAGTCTCGTCATTAAACGAAGGGTGGTAGAGCAGGTGGCTGGCATCGAGGTATAGCTGTATTTCGCTGCCGCCCTCAACAGGCAGGGTTACCAGATCCTCTTCTGACACATCGGGGTTGCGAGGTTCCTCTTGTTCCTTCGGCTCATCTTCCGTTTCGCCTTCGTCCAGTTTGCGATTGTGCTCCCGCATGGCATCAGCGGGGCTCTGCTCAGGCTCGAGTACCGCATCCTCCCCGAGCAATTGCTCCAGGGTTTCTTGCAGTTCGAACTTACTGTGTCCCTCTTGGATAGAGACGTCCATGGACTCAAGTAGCCAATCGCGGTTTTCACTGCGCCCGGAGTCGCTGTCGAAGTTGCCGGTATAGGCTACAACGATGGCGTGGCCACCGCGCTCGACCCACTCGAGAAGCTCTTGGGCCTTGGTGGGGTTATAGACCTGGCTGGAGCTGCTGATAAACAGGGTGGCATCGGAGGAGAGGCCTTGGAGTACAGATATATTATCTGCCTGACGCGGCGCCAGTTGGATATCGGTGAGGTATCTTTCTGCTGCCAGGTAGGGATTTCGTCTGGCTTCCATGCTCCAGCCGCTGTCGATCTCCTTGGAGTAGCGCTCGTAGAAAGTGAGGAATAGCCATACAAGTGCAACGCCACTTATGACCAAAGCTGCCAACAGAATTCTCTTAGCGGTCATTGCCAAATTCCTCCTGCCATTGGCTACAAAGTGAGCTTAACTGAGCCTCTTTTGGCGGCCGGTGGGCATAGGCAAGCTGCTGCCAGTTTGCAGTAAGCTCTTGTACAAATTGACTCAGGGCGGGACTTACTGGGCGCTGTACTTCATTCGGCTCCTGTTGCCTTACTTGTACCAGCTGTGCGCATTCACTTTCGGTAAGGTGATCGCCAAAATAAAACTCGAAGTCTTCAATCAGGTGAGAGAGGGTGGCGCGGTACAATAGTCCCAAACTGGCTCGCTTGTCTCCCTCTGTCCACAGGCGCATGACCTCCGCGCAAACGTCATCGGGCAGACTCGATTGGCGTACATCCAGGCCGAATAGGGTTTCGGGGACGGGCTGCTTTTTCTTTGGCTTAGGCTGCCATTTCAAGCTCTGAAGAATTTTATCGTGATGTCTCCAAAGCAGATAGCCCAGGCCGAATACCAAGCCAATCCAAAGCAGCAGCTCCAGGATTTTCGCAATTGTTGGGCCCCATTTAACTTCATCGTCAACTTCAGGCGTATCTTTAGAGTTCTCAAAAAGCCATTCGATAAAGTTAATTAACCACTCGGGGAACTTTTCTTTGACGGCTTCTGTTTCAGATTTGTCTTTTTTGCGCCAACCACTGATCTCTTTCATTTGATGAAATTCATCGCCGGCGAGGATTTCGTCAATATGCTCTTGGGCCTGCTGCGGGGTTTCCAAAGATGCGGCGCTGGCGGGGGGCGCTGGAATTAATGAGCCAAAGGTGAGCCCGCAGATCAGGATTAGGGCAGCAGTGCTTGGTTTTCTTCTGCGGTGGGACTCCTGTTCACGCTGCTGGCGTTCCAGCAGGTCCCGAAACTGGATTTCTATATCCCAGCCTTCCAATTCAATACGACGGCCAATATAAAGGCAAAATCCGCTAACGATATAGAAGGGGGCTACTGCTGCCATAACAAACAGGTAGAGTCCGTTATATATCCATTCCAGCCATTGAGTGTCCCCTTGGAGCAGAGGGATCCAATCGATCCCATCGGAATACTGTTCAGGGATAAACAGAAATGCCATCACACTTAATGCGGCAAGTAGAAATATCTCAATATGGTAAAGCGTTAGTGTTAGCCAGGTGGCGGCCCCAGAGTGTTTGCGGTGCAGTACCCCAAGGCGCGAGGTACGGGCCTTGCCCGTGGATTGCTCCAGCACGGTAACTGGCATATCGAAAGAGCGTGTGGGGCTCAGCCGACGGAGGGTAAGCCACATAAACCAGTCGCGACGATTCTGGCTAAAGAAATGCTTCAATGCCTCACCAATGGATACCGGTGAGCCAAATAATGCGCGGCTGATCATAAACAGGGGCAGCCGATCAAATACGGGTTTCAGCCACCAAATAAATAAGATGGAGAGCGTTGGTGACTCTGGAAACAGCCAATAACACAAAGCAAATAGCGGTGCTGCAGGCAACAGGTAGACTATAAAAAGTTGCCACCAGTATTTTCGTGCCAGGGCGATCCCGAGATCGACAGACTCCCAGGGAGAGCGCAAGCGGGCTCGCACAGCCAGATTCTTAATTTGCATGAGTTGCGCCCTCCCTGCGTCCCGCCAGGATAAAGTACGCAAAGACCAGTACCCAAAACAGGGCGCCTACCCCGAGCTTGATCGCAATCGGTGTGCTGGCACTGGAGGACCAGAAGGCTTCAAGGAAAGCGGCAATCACCAGCATCAGGAAAGTGCCGTACATAATCTTCATTGCTTCGACAGCGGCCAAGCGCAGTGCGACCGTACGCCTGTGCTGGCCCGGATCCACTAGAGAGCGTCCCAATATCAGGCCCGCTGCTCCCGCCAGAACTATGGCGGTCAACTCAAAGGCGCCATGGCCAATCACAAATGGGTAGAAGGTGGAGACAAAGCCCACCCGGGTGATATGCCCAAACGCTGCGCCAATATAGATGCCGTTAAACACCAGGAAGAAAATTGAGCCAAGGCCAAACAGTACACCGCCGGCAAAGGTGCGAAAGGCGATGCCAATATTGTTTTTGATATAAAAACCGAACATGAACAGGTCGGTATCAGAGCCGCGCTCGCGGCCCAGTACCCGGTTGCCCGGATCATACATGGATTCAAAACCCATAACCTGTTCTGGTGACATTACTGCGTACACCAGGGCATCGTTGTTGTAAGTGCCGACTCCCAGGATCAAGCCAGGTATTAAAAACAAAGCGGATGCCAGCAGTACTGCGCGGCTATTAGCGCGCACGGCTTGGGGAAAACCTGCCAACAAATAGTGCAACCATCCCTTGCGGCGCAAGGTTTCCTGGCGGTAGACACGGTGATGTGCCGCCATAACCAGCTGGTTGAGGTGGTCTATCAGGCGGTTGGTATATTGTCGCTCCTTAGCCATTGCCAGCTGCTGGCAAAGGTTGCGATAGGCGACGGGTAGGTCCAGGGCCGCAACTTCGGACTTGTTCCGATCCGCTTTCAGCCAGGCTTCTAATTGCTCCCAGCTGTCGCGGTAGCGATTCTCAAAGTCTCTCTGCTTCATAGGTACCTCTGCCTATCCCCTGCCACCGAGTAGCCAACTGCCCACGGAGCGCAGGTAGCTCAAGGCATCGCTGTCCCTTTTCCGAGTAATCGGTTCGAGCAGATTGGCGAGCTCTTGCTGACGCGCTTCGCTTAAATCCTGGTGGCGCTCCAAAAGGCTAACCAGTGCCTGTTGGTCTTGCTGGCGAAGGTTTTGCGGTGGTGGGAGCGGGGTGGTATCCGGCAGGGCAACTGGTGCCTTTTCCTCTTCGCGATAGATCACCAGGGTGGCTGCTGCCAGGTCGCCAAGGCGCTGGAAGTGACGCCCCAGTGTCATGCTTATTACGCCAGTGGCGTAGGCAAATGGCATAAAATCCGCAAAGCGTAGCAGGTTGCGAACGATGGATGCTCCCCAAGACACCGGCGTAAGGTTGTCGTTGACCACCATTAGGCCAAATGCCTTTTTGCCCGGTGTCTGGCCGTTCCGCAAAACTTCAAAAAACACCGGGTAAAACCACTCGAGAAGAAAGGCGCAGACGAGCCAGATACCCGCACCGGCAAAGCCGGCAAATAGCAACGCAAAGCCGATCGCAGCCAATATCAATGATCGATAAAACACATCCACTGCATACGCAAGGATACGTGGCACGGGCCCAGCGGCCCGCGCGCGCAAATCAATCCCCTCGGGTGTTTCGACGTTATAGGTGGTATCCAGCAAGCCACCGCTCCTGTTTGGTAGAACCGATTATGTGTTTTGAGTGGGGGCGCCGAAGACCTGACGGTAAGCAACGCCGTAAGTCGCAAAAATCCAGGGAAGGGCGAATATTAATCCTATGAGGAATAGAAGGCTGCCTGCAACGTAAATGACCATCATTACCAGCAAAAGGCCAAAAAAGGCGAACCAGTTTTTGGTGATGGCTTTACGTGAAGCCTCCATTGCCTGCCAGGGACCCAGGTTGTGATCTACGATAAGCGGCAGGGCCATCATATAGGCGACTGAGAGATAGATACCGGGAATAAGTAACAGGTAAAAGCCAATCGAAACGAGGAAATATAATAAAAACATTGCCAGGCCAAGGGGCACGATTTTATCGAAATAGGAGAATACCTCGGTGGCGCTGGTTTTTTCTCCTCTGGCAATCTTTATACTTACCATCATAGAACCTGCCATAAGAGGGGCAACGATCACTATTACGGCGATAGGCGCTAAGATGACTAGGAATAGCATGCCTGATAAACCAGCAGCCGATGATATAGAACCCCACATTAATGCCGCTAGGATGAGCATTATTGCGGATGCGCCCAGTGCGTAAAGAATAAAACTAAGCCATATAGTTCCCATATTGCTTAGTGATAATTGCCACCCTTCACTGAGGGCTTCACCGAGAGAAAACGAATAGTCCCCTGCAATCCCCTTCTCTACAGAGCCGAATTCCTCCATTTCCCGCGTACTTGCCAAATCGGCTTTTGGTGCCGTATAGATGTCACTCATCCTGTTAGCTGTCCTTATTGAGATTTAGATTATTAATGGGGTGCAGAGTCTTGGGAGGGAAATATCTCATAGGCAGGAGTGGCGAACAATGCCACGCCAATACATTGGCAAATTAGGTGATACATCTTTCTCAGCATAAAATCCCCGGGGAGTGACTAAGGAATAGAATTGATGAAAAAAATACTGTGGATGAGCGGCCTGGTTTTGGTGTTGATTACCGCTGGGTATGTCGCCTTGCCGTTTTATTCCATCGAGCAATTGCAGCGTGCGGCGAAAATGGCTAAATCCGATCAGCCGCAGGTTAGAGCTGAGAGTATCGACACGTTAGAGCGCTATGTCGATTTTCCTGTTTTACGTGACAATTTAAAGATCCGCTTACAGCAGCAACTTAGGAATTCTCTAAGTAACTCTATTCCTCAGGAATTTGATGAATTACTCAGTGCTGGTGCAAATTTCTTTATGGATCCACTTTTACAACAGTTTATTACTCCTGAGGGCATTGCCGACCTTCTTCGTGGGGGAGAGGATCTGGAGGCATTTCAGCGGGAAATTTATCGACAGGGTGGTGAAACACCGGATATTTCCGAGAATGAGACTTCTGCAGCGGAAGAGAATGAAGATTCCTGGCAGCGCATGGGCTGGCATTTTACCGACCTCAATCATCTGAGTGTTGAATATGGTGAGCATGGTCGGCCTGAATTGCGCATGTTGATGCAACGCAATGGTCTGCGCTGGCAGCTGGTGGACATTCAGCTAATTGGTGATAGAAGTGGAGAGAGTCAGGAATGGAGATAGAAAATTCAGTCAACGTCTTTGGTGATCCACTGGTGCCTTGTAGCCTGGACCCGAAGACAGGCTTCTTTCGCGATGGCTGCTGTAACACCTGTAAAGAGGATCTCGGTTCTCACACCGTCTGCGTTGCCGTGACTGATAAGTTCCTGGAGTTTTCCCGCAGTCGCGGCAATGATTTGAGCACACCGGTAGAGGAGTTTAATTTTCCCGGTTTAAAGGAAGGGGATCGTTGGTGTCTCTGTGCCGCGCGCTGGCTTGAAGCGGAGAAATTGGATATGGCACCCCGGGTATTTTTACAGAGTACACATGTGAAGGCGCTGGAAATTATTCCTATGCAAACATTGCGTCGCTATGCGCTGGATTTGCTTTAGTTGATTGGGTGGATCAGCTTCTTGCCCACCTATTAACGCCCTTCAAATGGCGGCACGTCCCTGTGTCGCCACGCTACAAACAAGATAGCTATCGGAACTTAAGAAGGCAGGAAGTCGATTGAGTAGTTCTTGGTAGTACTCTCAACGTTGGCAGAACCAAAATTGATCATGCGGATTCTCGCCAGCAACTTGCGTTCAAGTGCCGGGTTATTGAGCTCGCTCTCTACCAGTTTGATCGACGCGATAGCACCATTCGGTGCGATCACCAACTGTACGGTGAGTCTTCCCTGCAGAGTTGGGTCCCTGCGCAGCGCGCGATTATAGATTCCAATAATGGCCTCTTTATTGGCTTCCATAACACTGCGAATGGAATCGTCGGTACGTATGGATTTTTGCCCTCGGGCCTTGGCCACCGCTTCTTTGGCTGAACCCGTTGCCTGGGTACTTTGTACTCGGGTGTTCTCACGTCCGGCCAGTGAGACACCACCGGTATCCCGACTTACTCTACCGGCGGCAACGCCGCCACTGGAGGCTTTTGACTTATCCGCGATCATACTGCGTTCTATTTTAGTGGCAGTAGCATTCCCCGAGCTGAGCTGGCCCCGGCTAATATCCGATGTATTAAAACTCTCGCGCATATCCAGCAGATCATCGGCGAGTGCATTCAGACCGCTATTGGCCGCTTTCTCCCGGGCCTGCTGTACCTTGGCAACCGGGGGATTTTCAACCTTGCGCGGCTTCTCCACAGGCTTGGGCTTGTCGGGTGTTTCCGCTTTCTTTTTGGGTTTCTCTTCGGGCTTTTTCTTTTCCTCGGGCTTCTTTTGCTCTTTGGGTTTCGGCTTTGGCTTGGGTTTTGGCAATTCCTTTTTTTCCAGAATCACTTTGGCCAGCTGTGGTGGCACCCTTTCGGCCTGTTCCCGGGTGAGTTCGGGTACTGGCGCCAGTGCAACGGCAATGCCACTGATGGCCAGGGCTATCAGGCCACCGCGCAGCAATTTGATAAAGCGCTGATCCTCCTCTCTTGAGGCGGACCAGGGAAGCACTGTTTCCTGTAGTTGCCAGGGGGCGTAACTAATGGTTGCTGTACTCATATCAGGATTCCACCCCCGAGGGATCTTCCGGCGCTGTTTGTTCTACGGCGAAAGACATATCGCGGAAGTCTGCGGCTGCGCAGGTGTGCATGATCTGCTTCAGCAACTCATAGGGAACTTGTTCATCACCTAAAATAGTCACTGCTCGGCCCAGAGTTTTCTGGGCTTCGCTCAGCTCTCCCGCTCGTTCAGCACGGTATTTAAGCTCTGTTACCAGGGCTTCAATATTCTCTGCGCTGGGATCGATGTCATCGATGCTGGCGATAAATCGGTCCCCGACAAACAGCTGTTTATTGTTGACCCGCACTACAGTAGTCACCTCGGGTTTCTGTTGTGAGGTGGACTTGGGCAGTTTTATGGTTTTATCAGTCTGCAGAACCTGAACATCACTGGTTGAGTTCACCAGAAGGAAAAATACCAGGATGGTGAAGATATCCATCAGTGATACCAGGTTCAGTTTTGACTGCTGCTTTTTTTGCCTTTGCCTGCGCTCTTGCAGTTTTGCGGCTGCATTTATCTTCATAGTTTGGCCCCGCTATTTTGTCTGCTCCGGTGCATCGCCGAGAGATATCTGGGGGAACAGTTCTGCATCAACAACAGATGCGGCCACTACAGCCCGGTAGCTGCGTGCAGTATCCATGGCGGCGACCAGAGTTTTGTAAGGCGTTCCCTTTTCTGACAGGATCACCAGATCATCTTTGTCGATAGATTTTTCTCGCAACTGCCGTTTTATCTGCTGTAAAACGATAGATATCGTGGCGAAATCCGGTGAGTTTTCTTCGTGTGGGATGCGTTTAACCCGCTGCCCAGCGGGATAATTGATATCGACATACTGCGTGCGCAAAACGAGTTCGAGCTGGTGATTTTCCTCCACACTGCTGGAACTTCCATCGCTGATACCCGGCAGGTTCAGCTTGAGCACGGAGATATGGGAAAACACCATATTTAGCAGTAGCACAGGAACCAAAATGGTCATCAAACTCATAAACGAGGTGATATCGAGTTCCGCTTCCTCATATCCACGCCGGCGAATATTTATGTTCAGCATGGCGGTATCCCTTAACTGTTAGCGGTGCGTTGTTCCGCTTTCTGTGGGCGTCCCATGGTCAGCAGATTAAGGAATTTAACCCCGGCCATTTGCAAACTATCGACAATCTCATTGGTTTTATTTTGTAGCATTGAGTTAAACAACAGCAGGGGAATGGCAGAAATCAAACCGAATGCTGTAGTGTTCATCGCTACGGAAATACTGGTGGAGAGCATGGTCGCTTTTTCAGATGGGTCGGCACTGGCTACTGCAGTAAATGCAGCAATCAGACCCATAATAGTGCCGAGTAGGCCCAGCAGAGTGGCAATATTAGCGAGAGTGGCCAAGTAACTGGTGCGTTTTTCCAGACGGGGAACAGCTTCGAGAATCCCTTCCTCAATAGCCAGGGCAATATTTTCCTCGCGCTTGGCAAATTGCAAAGTGTTGATGCCCGCTGCGGCGATACGGCCCATTGCTGCATCGTTGTCTCGGGCCAGCTGCAAGACACTTTGATAGCTGCGTTTTTGCAACATGGGCAATACTTGTTGATACGCCTTTTTATTGGCATTCCGCGCGCGTGATAAAAATATCCAGCGCTCTACTACCATTGCCAGTCCGATAACCAGGACCACTGCAATTGGGTACATGAAGGGTCCGCCATTTTGGAAAAAACGCAGCATCGCTTGAGTGAATTCCATGATTTAATTCTCCACAGATAAAGTTATAAATTTGTAGTGCAAAGGGAGAGCGATTGAGTTCCCACCCTTGGTGTATAAAGAGGGCCGCGGGACGTTGAAGCCTGCTGCGGCGGTTCCATGTCTTCGCTGTATAAATTAAGCAGTGCCGCTTCCATACGCCGCAAAAAATTATTTTTAATTTTGTTGGGCCAGCCTAATCGGTTTTTTCCTGTTCAGCTTGTAACAGCTTTATTTCCCGCCGAAATTCAGAATATTCCTGATGTTCAAATACAGAGGAGAAAGTTTGCGGCAGAACGCTGTCGAGCCTTTGTAAACTGTCGGCTTGCTTCCAGGGAATGATATATAAAACCTTAGGTTGTTCCTGACTGCCAATTACGGTGGACTCCAGCGTTGTTATTTCCTCTGCTGTTGCGCCGTATGCAAAGATAGACAGGCTCAGTATGAGGCTAGAAAATAATTTCATTGTTAAAGTCTCCGCTCCAGCTCGAGT
This sequence comes from Microbulbifer sp. CNSA002, assembly GCF_047324085.1. Taxonomy (NCBI): domain Bacteria; kingdom Pseudomonadati; phylum Pseudomonadota; class Gammaproteobacteria; order Cellvibrionales; family Microbulbiferaceae; genus Microbulbifer; species Microbulbifer sp. CNSA002. The sequence continues at coordinate 4,969,038 of NZ_CP172449.1, read as the reverse complement.
ATCCATGCACTGAGCAATTTATCCTGTTCAGTACCGGAATCTTGCGCTGCCATATAATGCTGAAGGGCACGCTCGGGCTGTTGCAGGTAAAGGTCGTAGAGGATTCCCAGGTTGCGGTGTGCATCGGCATAGTGTGGCCAACGCTCTATGGCGGCGTTGTAGTATTGCTCTGCATCTTCGAACCGCCCCCGGTCACGCATCAGGGCGGCAAGACGATTCCAGGCAAATACATTGTTATCGTTTACAGCAATAGCCTGGCGAAAGCTGCGCTCGGATTCCTCGTATTTCTCGCCGGACTGTTGCACGATTGCCAGGTTAAGCCAGGCTCCAGAGAGCTCCGGCCACTTTTCAGTAATTTGGAGCAGTTGCGATTCAGACGCAGGTAAATCATTTGCCTGAAAATTCTGGCGAGCCAGTTCCATTGCCGCACGGGCCTGTTGCGGTACTCTTTTACCATCCCGCAAGTAGGGGTTCTCTGTCAGTTGTTGCGCGGCGTCACTATCTGCGGGCGATGTCGTCTTTTGCAGGCCGCTACATGCGGAGAGTAGAAAAACCAATAGCGCAGTAGTGAATAACCGTGCGATTGAAGATAATTTATGGGCGCTAAATTCAGTGCAGTGCATCACTCCACTCCAGGGTTTTTTCTTCTTTTTTGTAGCGTGCGGGTAACAGCTCTCCCAGTGAATGGAAGCTGCGTTTAACCCAGTCGTCGTAAATACCCTCAACCGTGCGCTGGATATTGGCCTCGTGAAGCTCTATAGACTTCTCCTCAAAGGGATAGGCCTGTTCCTCCAGTAGAATTTCGTATTGTTCCAATTCCAGCTCGTTCAGGTTTTTAGGGCGCTGTGAGTCCATCAGGTCACGGCTGAGCTGTCGGTACACTTCCGCGAGGCGATAGTTTGCTTGAGGGGTGAATTCTGCGATGCCAAACTCCAGGACTTTGCGGTAATCCGCCACGGTGGTTTGCATGGCCCGCTTTTTATTAGCGAGACTGGTCTTTAACGGCAAGCGCAGTGCCAGTTCAGCAAATTTCGCATAACTTTGTTCCGCCAGTTCACTTTGAGAATAAGCGGCCAGGTAACGCCCGCGGGGTGACTGCAGCGAGTTCTGTGCAAGTTGTTGTAGCCAGTAATTCCGCTTAGTGGGCTTTTTGGTCTGAGCGTAGATTTCGACCAGCTGAAATTGCGCTTCCAGACGTTGCTCGGCGGGTTCTGGCCACAATTTGCTGTAGTTGCGATAGCTTTCAATAGCCCTGTTGTATTCACCGGCTTTTTGCAGGTTTTCTGCTGCCATAAACAGGGATTGACGGCGAACTTCCCGATCCGGATCTGTAGCGGCTAATTGCAGTAATTCTGTGGCGGCAGCCGCCGGCATTTCCAGAGCTTCAAAGATAACGATGGCTTTGGCAGCCAGTGTCGGCGTCAAGGTGTGCGCGGGATAAAACTGGCGGAAATCAGCGAGTTCTGTGCTGGCGCGCTGCCACTGCCCTAATTGAATAAGAAAATTAATCGCATCATATTGGGCGGTGGCCGCAACCTCTGTGCGCCCGCTATCGCGGATACGCAGCAGGTGATTGAGGGCTTCCTCACTGGGAGCGGCATCCTCACTCTCGCGCTGGGCCAAAATGATTTCTGCCTGGCGATAGATGGATAACTGCAATTGGCGCAATGCGTCTTTGCGCAGCTTATCGTCTGGCTGGTAGCCGAGCGCGCGGGTATAGGCAGCCTCTGCCTGGGGATATTGCTTCAGGGAAAAATGGCTGTGGGCCAGTATTATTGCAATACTTATTTGCTGTTGCCTATTGGCTGGCGGTTGCCATTGATCGGCGTGCTCGGCAGCGGCGATGGCTTCGGCAAAGCGCGATTGTTGTAACAACTTATCGGCAGCGGCCAGCTGTACTGGCAGAGCTCTCGGGTCTTGGGGCCAGCTCTGTGCAAATTTCAGGCTCGCTTCGATATTGCGATCGAGCCACAGGATTTTCTGTTCCGACTCTTGATCCGGAGTTTGTTCATGCACTCTGGCTGCACTGAGGATGGCTCCGTAGCCGGCTTCGGCAGCATACTTGGGATCTTGGTATTCCCAGGCGACCTGGCTGTAAGCGCGCCAGGCGGCGGGGTGATCTGCAGCCTGCTCAAGACACTCCGCCATCAGGAAAACCATGGATGGCGTGCGTGGATCTTGTGGAAAAGTCTGCGCGTATTCCTGATATAACGCGGCTGCGCTGCGATAGGCACCCAGTGATTGTGCGCTGACAAGGCGACGTTCTTTCACCTTATTCGCGGGTAGTTTTGTGACCTGCTGAGCCAATTCCTGAGCGCGGGCGTGGTCAAACTGGGCCAATTCATACAGCCATGGTTGCAGGGTTTTGGCCAACTCCTGTTGTTGAGTTTCACCTGCTGCTTGCCAGTAATCACTGTTCACACCATAGCGACGCACAAAGTCCCGCTTCGTGGGCAGAACTTCCTTATGTAGTCTCCCCGCTTGCAAGGTTGCAACGGCGAGAAGATGAAGCTGTGGGGCTTGCTGGGTTTGTGGGTAGTGATTGACGAATTGTAAAAAGGTATCGGCACTATTGCGGAACAACTCTTTTTCCCGATACCAGGTACCGAGTGCACTGTATAGCTGGTGCTGATAGGGACGTGGCTCTCCATTGAGGTTAAAAGACTCAATGGCTTCAGCACCTCCCAGGTAGCTGAAGTTTAATGCGAGCCCGCGCAGGCTGTCTTCACGCAGGCGTTGCCGCCCAACAGGGAGTTCCTCCCCCTGTTCCTCACTGTGCAAAATATCCAGCGACTGGAGAAAAATTTCTGTGGATGCGCGGTAATTGCTCGATTTAAATTCTGACCAAGCCAGCATATAGCGAGCATTATCCGTAAATGGACTCGGCCCCTGCTTGAGCAATGCACGGAAATCTCGGGCGGCACTGGGGTAGTCTTTGCGGTTGAATGCCGCCTCGCCACGGCGGAATAAGACTTCGCCGATAAACGGTGAGTCCGGTGCGCTACCGGCAATCTTTTCCAATGCCTGTAAGGCCGCAGGCATTTCCCCGTCCAGTGCTCGGGCGCGGGCTAAGCGATAGAGAATGTAATCATCTTTTGGGCGCTGTGCAGAGAGGCTTTGGTAATAATCGACCGCGCTGGAGTAGTCGACAATAGTATCCGGATTGTCGGACTGTTTTTGCTCCAGTCGTTCCATTTCCAAGTCAGCCAGGCGCAAATGGATTTGTTGCCGAACCTTGGGATCGGTGTGGCTCTCCAGTGCCATGCGGTAACTTTGCACCAGGTTTTCCAACGCGATAACGGTTTGCACGGGCGGATTTTGCGGTGCCTCTTCCTGGGGGCTGGGTGGGTTGGCGCGGGGCAGGTCAGCCAGGGTTTGTACCGGTTGATTGCCGCAGGCTGTCAGGGCACAGCAAATACCAATAGCCAGGGAGCGCAGGGTAAACACAGCTGCCGGATGCGGGGCGTTATTCATTGTCTGCGGCCCCGGTATTATCCGTGTCACTGTCAGCCTGAGAGGTTGTGGGGATCGCCTGCATTTCAGCGTCTTGCAGACGTGCGATAGCCAGGCGTGTGTGGGCCATATAATTGTGAATTTGCTGCTGCTCCCTACCCAGCTGGGCGATAACTTCTCGGCGTAGGTCGGCTTCAATCAATTCGCTGGCTCGACCAATCGCCGCTTGCTGAGCTGGAATTTCGTCACCGGCGGTGACCACCCGATAGGCTAGTTGGCGCAGTTGTGGCCCCCGCTGTGCTTCGGTATCTGTTTTCTTGCGTTGTTCCCGCCCCCTGCGTAACTGATCTTCGAGCAGTTGTAGGGATTTTTGCTGCTGCCACAACTTCTCGTGATACTGTTCACTGGCTTGCCAAAGCAAAATCCCCCGGGCTTTCGCCAGGGTTTCTGCTTGTTGTTGGCTGGCTTTGCCGCTGTGCTGGATTTTTTTAAGACGTTCTTGAGCGCCGGTGAGAATTTCCAGTAATTCGAGGGTTTCACTTTGTTCATTTGGAGTGGCGGTGGTCGCCAATAAAGTGAGTGCGTCGCGCTCCTGTTCAATATGCTCGAGAGCTGCCCTCAAATGATCATATTGCTGTGTTGCCATCTGCAACTGCTGGTCAAACTGGGCGCTATTGTAGTTATCAATAATCGTTGTACGGCGCAGGTGACGCTCTTCGATAAGGTCAGCAAATTGGGGTAGTTTATCTTGCCAGGTCTGTAGGACCTGGGTGAGCTGCTGCAGATCGCGCAGTTCGGTGAGCCGCAATTGGAAGTGGTCACTTTGTAGGATTGGCCGCAGAAAGTGTTGGTTATCGCGCAATAGGGGAGAGGCCTGGGCTAGTTGTAACCAGCCATAGCGCCAAGCCTCGCGCTGAACAGGATCATAGGCCAGCGGTTCCGTCGCCAGGTCTTGTTGTAACTGGTGTAACTCAGTAAGCGTTTCCAGGTAATAAGCTTCAGCGCTTTGATATGCTCTGAGGGCTACAGAGCGATTTTCCAGTTTTTCGTAACCATAAGGCAGGGCTACCATCGCTTCCCGTGCGGCGGGACTGTAGCGGTGTTTATCCAGTAAAAATTGCAGTGCGTCTATGCCCGCTTGGTAGTCCTCACCATTGATAGAGGACCAAGCCATTCCCAGGAGTGCGCGAGTTGCCCAGGGTGTGTTGAGGCGAACCCTGGAAAAGGCTTCTTTAGCTGCGCTGTGTTGCTCTGCAAGTGCCAGGGCGTACCCCATACCAATATGGGCTTTATCAATGAGTATGGGAATTTCAGATGAAGGAATATCAATTGTTTCTGCAAAATCAACAGCGACTTGATATTCGTGAATTGCTGCAGGCAATTGGCCGGACCTGGCAAAGGCAGCGCCTAAGTTGATATGTCCCAATAACTTTTCCGCAGGGTATAAATCGCTGGTTTTCAGTAATTTTTGAGCCGTGGTGAGGTCTTTATTGCGCAGCGCTAAGTTGAGAGGTAGAGAGGACTCCTCGGCAACTCCTGACTTTTCCAAGTGTGCTGCTGCGCTGACAAAATCACCGTTCAGGTAATTTAATTCGGCCAGCTTTAACCAGGCAGTGCGGCGATATTTTGGCGCAGCCTCGACATTACTCTGCTGTTCAAAAAGTTCAGCTGCTCGTCTATGTAAACCAAACCCTAGGCTGATCCCGCCCTCTATCAATGCGGCGTTATCCCTGTGAATTTGAATTGAATCCCGCTGTTGAGCAACCAGCAGTGTGCTCAGGGCATCAAAGTAATTCCCTTGAAAATACTCGTAAAGCGTAGCGCCATAAGCCAGGTCTTGAGCCCTTTGGTATTTTTGTGGGGCTCGCTGCTCATTGCTGGGACCGTTTGTTTCGGCCACAGTATCCGCTTCCTGAGCGCAAAGGTTACTTGCGGCAAGGGTGAGCGCCAGGGATAGGATGCGGGTAAAAGATGGGTAGTACATGGCTAATCAGGGCGTTGGCCACTGCACCAACTCAAACTCCGGCTGTTGTTTTCCAGAGTTGTCTGAGATAACCAGTTCAATAACGGCGGGCTCATCACTTTTATTCAATTCCAATTTGGCTGCCCGCTTGTATTCGCGCCCTTCGGGCCCAAGGCCAGTTATAAAAGCAGAAATAGTGTAATCACCGGATTTTAGGTTGCCTTTGTAAAGCGGTTGAATACCACCGCGAATCAACGCTTCCCGCTGATGTTCCGTATACAGATGACTTGCACTTAACTTGTTATCGATGTGTAGCTTTACTGCATCCAAAGTAAAATAGTGGCCTACATCCATAGACACATAAAAGGCGATTTGGCTCTGTGCGGGATAGAGCAAATCTTCTTCAAGAATCAATAAATCCCTGTTTAATTTAAGTACATCGCGCTTTAATTCTTCCAATTTCTCCGCAGAGAAATCGCTTTCCTGAGCCTGCACAAACGCAGAGCCTAAAAGGCCGATAAATAAAATAAAGCACTGAAAGGGGCGTCTCATGGCAGACCTTTTGATAGGAATTGGCATTATTCTTTGGTCGGCGCAAATTATGTCAGGGGATCAACGATCTGATGTGATCTTGTTGGCAAATTTTCTATGAAGATAAAACGGATTACTCAAAGATTCTCCAAACCGCGACTGAAAAACAACTTCCGGTTACTATCTATAACTACTGCTTCAAATTGGGGCAATCGATTAATAAGTGCCAAGCCTTTCTCTTTTCCCAGAACAAACACACTGGTAGAAAGGGGGTCGGTATCAAAGCCGCGGGGGCCAATAATGCTGACACTAATCAACTTATCAGTGTCTTTTGCAGAAGTTTCCGAGGGTTTTCCTGTGGATGGATTAAAAATATGGTGCACTCTATCCTGCTGCTCATCAATAAAATAACGCTCGTAATCACCTGAGGTAGAGATAGCAATATCACGCAGGGGGATAACCGCAGCATTTTTACTTTTTTCACGGGGGTGGCGAATACCCACTAACCAGGGTTGCCCCTGTTTATCTCCCAGCATGCGTGAATCGCCACCGGCACTGACACTGGCGCAGCAAATGTCTGCCTGCTTGAGGATCTCAATTGCCCGATCAACCGCATAGCCTTTGGCAATTCCCCCTAAATCTATTTTTGTGTTTTCGTGGCCAAAACGGAGTGTATTGGCCTTTTTATTCAGTTTTAAGTGGCGGTAATTCAACGCTTCTAACAACGAGTCCGTCAGCTGGGCGTCTGCCTGTTTCTGCTGGCGAAAATCATAGTGCTTGCCCAGGGTGGCGTAGCTGATATCGAATGCACCATCGGTGAGCTGACTAAACCAAAGGGATTTATCAATCAGGTTGGTGAGCTCTTTGGAAATATTGACGTTTCCCCGGCCAGCTGTGCGGTTAACGAGTGATAGTTCACTGTTTTCCTTATAGGGCGAGAGCTGATCGTCAAGTCGATGAAACTCTGTCATGACCTCTTCAATAAGGTGCTCGGCTTCAATGCCGTCCTCGTGCCAAAGTTGTAGGCGAACCTGAGTTCCCATAATTGCACGTTCAGCGTAGTGCCATTCGGCCATCGAAGGAATTGCGCAAAGTGTGGCACTACACAGTAATAGCAATTTAAAAAAGCGGAACATCACTTATCCAAGTTAAATAATGGGGGCGAAGGCAGTCATACTGTCTTGTAAGTTACTATCGCCGAGACCGTGATTCGGAAATAAGGTTGAGAAATTACCTTGCTCCCCGTGCAGGGCCATATAGTTGAGTACTACAGTTTCCACCAATAAATTGACGTTGTTAGCGGCGGGGGTGGATGTTGTTTCTACATCACCGGAGCTGCGCATATAGCCGAGTTGCTGGTGGATCGCCTGTTCGTCCGCCGTGCCACCGAGTAATTGTGGTCGGCCCGCCGGGTTGTATACCAGGAAAAATGAGGCGGCTGTCTGTTGATCATCGCCAGTCCAGACGCCTTTGCCACGGCCTTCTACCGAGTCGTCCAGCATTCCGTTGGAGAAAACGGAACCATCACTAAAAACGTAAATCATCAGGGGCTGGTTGCGGCGGGCGGCATACTCCAGGCAAGCGCCAATACAGCGCCCTGCGCGCAAATCGCGAATCTCTCCTGTGGCGCGGTCGCCGGTATGGTAGTCATAGCCACCCATGGTAATAGTGCCTGCACCGGCATATCCATTGACGACCAGCTTCATCACTGAGGCGGTCTTTTGGAACTCTCTGTCTCCACTCAATTCTGAACTGGTAAAAACACCGGATGGCCCGACGATATCAGGATCGGATTCGGGATTTAAATCGGCAGGGTTGCCAAAGCGATCAGCCAGGTCAGCACTTTTCATATAGCCGCAACGCACCAGGTCTTTAATGACTGCATCGGTGCTGACTTTAGTATTTACGTTGCTGAGTTTCGCTTCGGAGATACGGTACATGGACTCCATCACTGCGACAGTGTCCTCCTGACTGAGCAGCCCCACCAAGTCTCCTACATCTACAAGGCCGGTAACGTCGGAAGAGCGATCCACTTTGGTGGGGCGAACTTCGGGGTTGATCATGGCGGAAGGAGCCATGGAGTTACCACCGGAATCACTGGAGCTGGAGCCGATCAGGGCCAGCAGGGAACCGTTTGCTCCCGCCTGGTTAATACCGTACATGGGATTGTGTGGGTTGTTGCCGGTATCATTTTCCGAGCGAGCGGGAATAACTGCACCGTTGGTCGCCGATGCTGTGCCAGCAGCGATTTTTTCCAGGATGCCTCGCAACATGCCGCTGTCACTATGGAAGGCGAGACCCAAGTCAGTATTGATAAATTCATCACCGAGGGAGGGAACCATATCCCCGGGGAGGCCTTGCTTGTTGTAGCCGGCTGTGCCGAGAAAATCCATTTGTCCGCCCTCTTTGCCTACCAGCACATTGGAGCCTGCAATATTGGCGCCGCCGGCGAGATCGAAACAAATAAAAGGAATTTTACCGGCACCGAATGCACTGACATCGCAGGGACCGCCATTGGTTTTTCGTAGCGCTTCCAGGTCCGAGGAAAGGGCTGCATGGGCACTACGGGGATTGGCAAACAAGCTGAAGACAGAGCCGCCCAGCACTGTTCCCATGCCCGCTCGGAAGCCTTGAGCGAGAAAGTCGCGGCGTGTTACCGGGCGGTGGTGGTCCGGGTGCCGTAGGGGCTGGTCCAGATCAAAGTGTTTTTTCTTGCTCATAATATTCCCGGATATAGTTTTCGGTGTGCCGGCTCTTTATTGTGGAGGGGCTTTACCGGCGAAAGTTTTGCCGACAAAGCCGCTAGTCTTTTTTATGCGATCAGTGAATCAGGATCATGGCACTGCCCATGGCGGCAGCACATACGGCTTTCACAGTAGTTTCTGTGCGACCTGAATCGCAGCTGCTGCCACAGGCGGTCATGGTGTCGATAAGCGTGTCCAGTTCTGTCTCTACAGAGGCCAGGTCCGGGGCGCTGGCAAGCTGCGAGACGCTGCCGTCATGCCAGTTCATCTCGTGGCCAAGCAAACCTTCCATGAGCGGATCAATAATCTGCGCGCGTTTGCTGGCGCTGTCGAAGGCGGTGTCTGCGGAAGCGCTGAAGTCAAATCCACTGAAGTAGCTGCTGCGCTCACTGGAGTCCACCAGGGTGCTGCAATACTTCACTGCCAGCTGGGTAATACCCATTTGCTGTGCAGCGAGGAATCCTTCAATGTCACTTTCAACCGGAAGCTGGCGTTTCACAGTTTCCCAGGTTTCATAAATATCCGGGTGGGACATGGAGACTCCGGTCGCCTGGGACAGGCTTGCATGGATTTGTTCAAATCGGCGCAGACCTATGCGCGATTGCGCTTCCAGATCAGCGGCATCCGCAGGTTCAGCTGGAGTAGCCTCAACCCGGTTATAGGTTTCGCTGCCGATTTTTTCGAAGGTCAGGAAAAATTCATCATCGAGGGGGCCTTTATCCAGAGTGATAATGGTCCCGAGCCTGGAAAGCTGCTGGCCTTCACCTGCTACATAGCTATTGTCGACTGCAGTGGATAACTTGGACCAGGCCTGGCCCACCTCCGCTTCGCGGCCATTAATACCGATACGCATTCCCTCAATGGCGATTCCAGATGGATCGACACTGTCGTCGAGGCTGACAAAGGTGGGTTCACTAAACAGATAGGCATAATTATCAAATTGCTGCACAGTAAACATGACATAGCTTTCGGCAATGCCTGTGTGCTCTTCAACTTTGAATAACAGCAGATATTTTTCACCGACGCCGACTTCGTAGTTGGTAGCAATATCCTCTTCCGATAGGGCGCGGGAGTGAATTGCCAAAAGGCGAATGGAGCCTTCCCAACTGTTGCCGTTACTGACTTCGCTGCCTACTGCGAGAGCAAAGGTATCGTCCCAGGTAGAGAGTAAACCGGATTCACTTGGGTCCGGCTCCCCGGTATTTGCACCGTTAACGTAAAGCTTGCGTCCGTTAATTGGATCGTAAGTGGCCACCACATGCTGGAGACTGGCTTGTACAACCTGGTCGGCATCATCGGTTGCCAGGGCAGGCATACCGTCCGCATCGGTGTTGTCATTGCGGTTTTGCACGGTGTAACTGTATTGATCCTGGCCGAGAGTGAAGTTGCGAATATCATCGCCACCGGAATAGGTGACGATACGCGCGGGCCCATCCTGTGAGACGTTGGCTGGTGCCGCCCAGATTTCAATTGAGTATTCACCGGTGGCTGTAAGGGTATCGTAAAGTTTGCTGCTGGTTGCAGTAGCCCCCTGTGCTTTACCCCCCTTCAATTGCAGCCCCCAGGAGTCGATCCACTCCACATCGCCAGATAGGGCGAGATCAATTGCGGGGTTAACTCCGGAGGTATCGTAGGCAGTGGTGCCGCCGCCGGTTTTAAATTCATAGAGAGCAATTGCATTGCTCTCTATACGGCCGCCACTACTCGCAACAATACCGTCTGTGAGGCGCAGTGCCTTACTGGTAACCCAGTCGGGGTCTACCTCGGTGACACTGATAGTGTCGGCGAAGGCTTGGATCGCATCGGTCATTTCCGCTTCGTTATCTGAGCAGTCATCCCAGCAGTTGTGAAATTCACTGCCCAGGCGCACAGAGAAACGGGAGTCGGCCGGAGAATCCAGGTTAATTTTGCTGACCGCAGATGCGTAGGCCAGGTCGACATCAGAGCTGGCAAAGTAGGGGGTTTGTGCCGTTGTCGCATCTTCACTGTGACAGTTGGCACAGTAGCTGCGCAACAGAGGGTAAACTGTGGTGCTAAAGCTGCCGCTGGATTCGGGGAAACTTTTACTGGCACCCACCTCACGCTCGACAGGTGCGACAAGGGTGATTGTATTGCTTAGGCCGCCGCTAGCCCGAGCCCATTCCTCGATATAGTTGGTAATAATTTCCGCACAGGCATCATCGCTGGAAAGCCAACAATTGTGCCCACCACCAACCTTGGTTACCAAACGGGATTCATCGGGAACTGATAAGTTAATTAACTCACGCCCGGCATCGTAGGCAGCATTGATATCATCGCCGCGGACAAAATGTGGGCTCTGGTTATTTTCAATATGACAGCTGCCGCATCGATTTGTCGCTGCCAGGTTATCCCAGATGTACTGTTTATATTGATTGACATCATCGGTTTCAGGATCCGGTCCGGAATAGGCAGCGGTGCCATCGTTGTCGCTGGTATCCGGTTGGCTTTCGGTGCCCTCTCCACTGCCACCACTACAGGCACTGATTGCCAGGGCAGCACAAAACAGTGAAGCGATACGAAGCGTGCGAACTATCAGTGTATTTTCTATCACTGGGAGACTTTTATAGGTTTTCATTTTTTAATCTCCCGCGCAGTAAACCGCAGTGTCTGCGTATACCTGCTTAAGTTTGTAGCCGGTATTGCTGAAATCATCGGTAATAGTTTCGATACGGTTGCGGTCGGTAGAATCTTCCGGCTCGCGCAGACAAACTTGGCGAAACACCTTAGTTACTTGGCATTTGGCAAAAGCTCGGCTGTTAGACAACTCCTCTCCCAGGGATTTGATACCGTTGCCGTTGCCGGACAAGGTGTCGCTCCAGCCCAGATGCATATTTATGCCCTCGCGCCAGTAGTTAACCCAGCTGTCGTCGGGAATAATAAAACCGTGGGGGAAATTGCCGCTGTTAATTAGGTTTTTGGCCTTAACACGGCTGCCGGTTTCTGGATCTATATCACCGGCTGCGTTGTAATCCAGGGCTCCCTCTTCACCATCGGGATCATTGTCTGCATCGTATACATAGTCGTAGTAAGCGAATGCCTGTGCCATGGGGTCCATGCCGCTGTGGCAACCGATACAGTTATTTTGGAATACCCGACTGTCGCCCCCAGGGCTGCGGCTTACATCCTGGCGAATACGATCCGGTGAGCGGGAAGTATCCTGCACCTGCTCCATGTCGTTACACAGGTGATTGAGCATGGTAAAGCGAAACATGGCGCGATTGGTTCCCGCACTAAAAAAAGCCTTGGCGGCGGCGCGGCTGGTAAGAACGCCGGCGGTGGCATCTGCGGGGAGACCATTGAGAGAGGATTGAGCTTCCTGCACCAGATTGTCCTGCAGGGAATAACCCCCGGCTTCCAGTGTCTCGTAGTGGTCGTTATTTCCCGTGTTGTAGGAGGGCAGGCCAGAAATATCACCGGTGTAGAGAATATTTGCCGAGAGCAGTTGGCGGAAGTCCATATCGTCCCGAACCATGCCGATTACCGTCGCAGTGTAATCATTTAATGGTTCAAATACGTCCTGCTCCTCATTAGTCCAGGGAGTGGCCAGATTTTTTAGAGTGACATTATAGAAGGCGTCATTCTCCATTGCCGTATACGCCGCAGCGGTGGGATCACCGTTTTCTATATCCTCTGCCATATCCAGCAATACACTCTCGCTGGGAATGGTTCCGGTGATGCGGCTGTGAATTTGGAGAGCCTGGTCCTGCGATGCTGATAGGGCAGAATTACTCCACAAACCTACTCCGAGCAGTGCGGTTACCGTGGTGAGCCGGAGTACACGCGCTCGAGACGAATTATTTTTCATTGGACTATTTTTGTCGGTGAGATCACTGGGGTGTGGCAAAGCAGTCTAAAAGCAGATTTCAACAATGTCAGAATGACTTTCAATATTTGCGTCCCAGTTGGCAAACTTTTTGTGCGCAACTTGCGAGAATTAGCCTCAGCGGTCAAAGCCGTATAAAAAAGTTCTTAGGCTAAGAGCACAAAAAAGGCGTGTGCTGCTCGTGCCAAACCCGGGTGGATAACAAAAATGAAATGTTTGCGTGCGCTACCGCTTTTGCTATTGGTGACGGCCTGTAGTGGCGGTGGCAGTTCCAGTGGTGGTGAAGACCAAGCCGAAGATCCTGTGGTGGAGGACTATCCTGTTGCTTTTGTACTTCGTCAATTAAGTAGTGACGATGATGGCAGCCTCCTTCAGGATAATATTTATGAGCCCGGGGAATTTTTTGCCGGAGCTCAACTGATTTTAAAAGACCGTGCAACCGCCAGTGCTGCAGAAACTGTCATTACTGCAAATATATTTGACGGTGATTACGATGTAAAAGATCTGAATACTTCAGCAGATGGCAGCCAGCTTATATTTGCTATGCGGGCACCGGAAATAGAAGACGCTGATGACGATGAGCAGCCTACCTGGAATATTTGGGTATACAACACCGAAACAGAAGAACTCAATCGGGTAATTGAGTCAGATTTAACTGCTGAAGAAGGCCAGGATATCGCTCCCGCTTTTTTACCCGATGGACGCATTATTTTTTCTTCTACCCGCCAGCGGCGCTCCAGAGCTCTTTTACTGGATGACGGTAAACCGCAATTCTCGGCCCTGACTGAAAATCGAGAGGAGCCGGCATTTGTACTCCATGTAATGGAAGCGGACGGAACCGATATCACTCAAATATCGTTTAATCAGAGCCATGATTTAAATCCAGTTGTACTGAGTGATGGACGGGTCCTGTTTAATCGCTGGGACAATGCGGCAGGTATCGATAAATTAAGCTTATATACAGTAAACCCAGATGGTTCTGACCTGGCGGTTTATTACGGTTATCACAGTCAAAATACGGGTACAGAAGAGACTGAGGCCGCCTTCAATCGACCGCACGAAATGCCGGATGGCCGCCTTTTGGTAACGTTGCGCGCTCCCTCTGGGCTCACTTATGGTGGCGATCTCGTGACTATCGACGGAATTGTTTATAGCGAAGCCTACAGTGAGCCGGAGCAAAGTGGTGAAATGGTCGGGCAGGCTTCTATCACTGTTGGAGAAGTCACTACCGACGATACTATTTCTCCCCATGGTACTTTTGCTTCCGCATGGCCATTCTACGATGGGACAAGTCGTTTGTTGGTAACCTGGAGTGAATGCCGGGTTATCAATGAAGAAACCGAGCTGCTGGAGACCTGCCCGGATACTCTTACCGAAGACGAAGAAGTTCAATTGGCAGACCCACTCTACGGCCTGTGGATTTACGATTATATCGCCGGTACCCAGCTTCCTATTGTGGTTGTGGAAGAGGGAGAAATGATATCCGAAGGGGTTACTCTGGAGCCTCGCACTGAACCCACCTATATTCCAGATCCTGTCCCGGGAGTCGATGTCGATGCGGATCTGGTGGAGGAATCTGTCGGAATCCTGGATATTCGCAGTGTTTATGATTTTGATGGTGAAGATATTGCCGGAATCGAAACCTTGGCGGACCCCGCCCAAACCACAGCAGATTTGCGGCCTGCACGATTCCTGAAAATTTCCAAGGCCGTGGGCATTCCCGATGATGATGTTCTGGACTTTGATGGAGCGGCATTTGGCCGCAATGGTAATCAGGGCATGCGTGAAATATTGGGTTATACCCCAATCCAGCCCGATGGTTCCGTAAGGGTAAAAGTTCCCGCAGATATGCCCCTGGCAATATCCGTTGTCGATGCGGATGGAAAACGCATTTTCGATAGTCATAACAATTGGTTACAACTACAAGCGGGTGAAGTGCGCAGTTGTAACGGTTGTCATACTAGCGATAGCGAAGCTCCTCATGGCCGCACGGATATGCAGCTGGATTCAGCTTGGGATGGAGCGCCGACCTCGGCAGCACCATTTTCCAATACTGAGCCCGCGCTACTGGCGGAAATGGGCGAGACCATGGCTCAATTATTGGCCCGGTATATTGGTGAGGCTGCACTTGAAGGAGATCTGCACTTTACCGATTTATGGACTGATCCTGCGGTACGGACTAAGGATGATGAGTTATTGCTTTCATACGGTGATTTGAGTACGGATGCACCGGTGGAATCCACCTGTTTAACAGAGTGGGAAAGTAATTGTCGAATCGTCATTCACTATGAACAACATATTCAGCCGCTCTGGGATTTCCCCCGTGAAGTATTGGATAGTACAGGAGCAGTAATAGCTGATTATACCTGTACAGGCTGTCACTCTCCTGTTGATGCTGCTGGAGCAACTCAAATACCCGATGGGCAATTAGATCTTACAACCTCGGCTTCCTCTGTTAATGATGCTTGGTTTGTTTCCTATTCCGAGCTGGTGGCCGATCGCGCTGAATTGGAGTTATCCAGTGGGGTGCTAACACCGCGGCTTGTACAGGAATTTGATGATGATGGAAATCCTGTTTACGAGGTTGATGAGGATGGCGAATTAGTTCTCGACAGTAACGGTGATCCGATCCCGGTAATGGTTACCGTCAATATTTCCTCTCCCTTGACGAGCTCTGCTCTTGAGAGCTCGTTTTTTTCTATCTTTGAAAATGGTGGCGCACACCAAGGGTACTTAGAAGATGCCGAGTTGCGCTTGATTGCCGAGTGGTTTGATATTGGCGCTCAATACTATAACGATCCTTTTGCGGCGCCGGCAGATTAAACCATGTTGAAGTTACACCAAAATTCTATTGGCAGTTTCGCGGTATTTGTATTGCTGCTACTTTTTTCTGGGCAGGCTTCTTCTGAACGAACTTTGATGGAATCTGATTCTTCAGATGAAACCCCAAAAGAAGAATTGGTTGAGACTGAGACTGAGACTGAGACTGAGACTGAGAAAAAATATAAAGGCCTTGAGGATGCAGAGCCGGTTACAGTCGGTAATGCATTTATTAATATTTACCGAGGCCCGGGGCGCGGTTACCCGATATTCTATGTCGCTGAGTATGGTGAACAAATTTGGCTGCTTAAACGCCGCACCGACTGGGTAAAAGTGCTTACTTCACGCAATAAAAGTGGCTGGGTAAAAGTTGACGACTTACGTGAAATCTACGGAGAAAATGGAGAAATTGTTCGAGTTCCTCTGCCAGATTTTTCCGATGTTGACGACGGTTACTTTTACCTAGGTTTGAATTACGGTGATTTTGCTGGAGCGGAATCCCTGGGAGTTAGCCTGGGCTACCAATTTACTGCCAATCTGGCTACTGAAATACGTGCAACCCAGGCGGTAGGTTCCTATTCAGACAGCCAAGTCTATCAGGTGGCAATGGTCCACCAGCCATTTCCACGTTGGAAAATATCCCCTTATTTTGTTTTGGGAGCCGGGATAAATGTTACCTCTCCAAACGCAACTATCGTTGCCACCGAAGATCGGCAAGATACAACGATGTTGGCGGGCGTAGGGTTGCGTACTTACTTATCGCGCCGTTTTGCCATCAGGGCTGAATACACAAATCACTACTTGCTTACTACGCAGGAAAATAATCAGGAGATAGTCGAGTGGAAACTTGGTTTCGACGTATATCTGTAGGCTCTGCGGCGCTTTCCGCACTGGTGGGGACCCAGGTATGCAGTGCTCAGCAGGATGATGAAGTACTTGCGGATATTGTCGCACCTGAACTGGAGCGGCGAGAGATACGTGACGCCTTGATAGATAGTGAAAATATAGAAATTGGTCTGTTTGCTGGTGTTATCAATGTCGAGGATTTTGGCTCAAATTCCCTTTACGGTACTTCAGCGGCCTACCATATCAGCGAAGATTTTTTTATTGAGGCCACCTATGCCCAGACTGAGTTGGGAGAATCCAGCTTTGAAAGATTGAGCGGTGCAGCACCGCTGTTGACTGATGAGCAGCGTGAACTCAGTTATTACAATACCTCTGTGGGCTGGAATATTTTTCAGGGTGAGTACTTTGTATTTGATGACTGGGCTTTTAATGCCAATTTTTATGTTGCGGGAGGTGTGGGAAATACCTCGTTTGCTGACGAGGAGCACTTCACTTACAACTTTGGTGCAGGAGTGAGAATGCTTGCCAACGATTGGCTCGCAGTGCGCCTGGATGTTCGCGACCATGTTTTTGAGCATGAATTATTTGGCGAGGCCCAAGTCACCAATAATCTGTCTGCCCAATTGGGACTTACCATCTTTTTTTAATTGATCATCAAAAAATAACAAGGACTCTTCCATGAAATACCTGGCTGCTTTCCTGACGCTGCTTTTATCGATGTCACAGGCTTCCGCCGCAGAGCCCTCTAAGGATTTTACCTTGAGTTCCAACCAAGGCGGAAATTTGAGGCTTGCAGAGCAGCGCGGCGATGTCATTATGCTGAATTTCTGGGCTTCCTGGTGTGGCCCTTGTCGTCAGGAAATGCCGCTGTTGGATCAGCTACATGCTCGCTATGAAGCTGCTGGCTTCCAGGTTTGGGGAGTCAATGTGGATGCACAGCGCAAGGATGCGGACTCGCTATTAGCGAAAATTCCAGTGGATTTTCCGATTCTTTTTGATAGCAAAGGGGAAGTGAGCAAAATGTATGGTGTTGCCGCTATGCCCAGCACCGTATTTATTGATCGTGATGGCAACGTTCGCTATATCCATAAAGGTTATCGTGATGGGGATGAAGCTGCCTATAAAAAAATGATTAAGGAATTGATTCGGGAGTAGTGTCATGCGTGCACTATTGCTAGTTTGCACTTTCTTGATGAGTACAGGTTGCACTGTTAACCCGTGGATTGCACCCTACGAACGACAATTTCTTGCGGATCCTATTATGGGGTTTGAGCAGGATCCGGTAGCTGCTCGCTATATGAATCACGTGTATGAAGCTCGCGAAGCTGCGCGTGGAGCTGAAGGAGGCAGTGGAGGTGGATGTGGTTGTAACTAAGCTTCTATCTCGCTGGGGCGGGTTGGCATTTTTGGCACCGCTCGCTGCCGTGGCCGCAGTGCTTCCCGAAGAGCGGGCAGACAATATGTATCACGCCTATAGCGGTGGTGGAGTGACCATTGATGGGCCTTCAGTATTGATTCGCCAGAATGTTGGCAACAATGTTTCTCTGTCTGCCAATTACTATGTGGACATGATTTCCGGGGCCTCTATTGATGTGGAGGCCACGGCCAGTGAGTATTCGGAGCAACGGGATGAGTACTCTTTGGGCGCTGACTACCTGGTGGATAAAACTACGATCAGCGTGGGGTACACCAACAGTTCTGAGAATGACTACGAGGCACAAACCGTTGCTTTCGGCATCAGTCAGGGTTTCTTTGGCGATTTAAGTACTATCGACCTGCGGGTTAGTTACGGAAGTGATGATGTGTTCCGCAATGGCGACGATAATTTTGCCGAGGAAGCGCAACACCGTCGCTACGCATTTAGTTGGAATCAGATTCTCACGCAAAAGCTGATTGCAGAGGTGAGTGTCGAAACTGTGTCGGATGAAGGGTATCTCAACAACCCTTATCGCAGTGTTAGGTATCTCGATGAAGCATCTGGAACAGGATTTAGCTATCAGGCCGAGGTTTACCCCAGAACTCGTAACAGTGATGCGGTTGCCCTAAGGGCCAAATATAGATTGCCCTATCGCGCAGCGATTAAAGGGGAGTATCGACACTATGCGGATAGTTGGGGAATCGTTGCAGACAATGTAGAGTTTCGCTATACCCATCCTTGGAAAGAACAAGACGAGTGGGTTTTTGAAGGAAAGATCCGTTACTATCAGCAGAGTAGTGCAGATTTTTACAGCGACCTTTTTCCCTATCTCAACGCTACCAACTTTCGTGCTCGTGATAAGGAGTTGAGCAATTTCACAACCTTGGCCCTTGGCCTGGGAGTGTCCTATGAGTTGCCACGGCGCTGGTCTCTATTAAATCGCAGGAATACAATTAATCTTTACTGGGATCATATTCTATTTGACTACGATGACTTTCTCGATGTCACAGTACACGGTTCAGCTACATCTATCAGTCCCGGTGACGAACCGGCTTATAGTTTCTCTGCCAATGTAATTCGATTATTTTGGTCAGTCCGTTTTTAGGAATGGGGGCCTCTGCGTTCTGTTTTTCAGTAAGAGAACAAGATGCAGAGGCTTTATAGTCTTAGTCAAATTTGACTGTTGATTTATTGCATAGAATAATCCCGAAGAATTTTTCCAATCCTTATACGATAGTTGTCAAATAGTTGTTTTTTGCCTAGGTGTTGTGCATCACAATGTGCCTTGTGATTTTTCCAACTCACTACAGATTCTTCATCCCGCCAAATAGAGAGTGACAAAATTTTTTCTGGCTGATTGAGGCTTTGAAATCTCTCGACTGAGATAAATCCATCAAAGTCGGCCAGGTGTTCTTTTAAGTCCGCTGCAACAGCTAGATACTTGTCTTTTCCTGAAGGCTTTAGTGTAACTTCAAATATGACGGCAATCATCACTGATTTTCCTGTGGAAGCTTCAGGTAGGTTTCCGGCACAGCCTTTAAAAAGCTGCGCTTCTCTTCAAGAATAAACTTCTCTCTCATCGCAAACTGGAAATTCTCACTGCCCTGAGGAGATTGCTTCAGCAGTTTTCGATATTGTTCATAGTGAGCCAAGCTATCGAAGTTAATAATACCAAAGGCCTGAAAGTTGGTGCCCTCAGAAGGTAGAAAATACCCTAATAGCCGTCCACCACAATCGGGAATAATTTTGCCCCAGTTCTCTGCATACAGTCGGAAAGCATCAAGCTTAAACGGATCGATCTTGTATTCAATAAAGCAGGTTACAGTCATCTAAGTTGCCTCTATTCATAATTTGCTGGCATTCTAGACGGTTTAATTTTCTATACTTCGGTGGCCAGCGAACTGTTGTGGGGGTAACTATGGAACCTGATATTTCGGTGATATCCAGCTTGATAGGGGATCGGGCACGCTCAAAGATACTGATGGCGCTTATGAGTGGAAAAGCACTGACAGCAACTGAGTTAGCCTGTGAGGCTGATGTGACTGCACAGACTACAAGTAATCATCTTTCCAAGCTGGTAGATAGCAAGCTGCTGATAGTTCGCAAGCAGGGTAGGCACAAGTACTTTCAGCTGGCGAGTCATCAAGTTGCCGAAGCGCTAGAGGCACTGCTCAATCTGAGTAGTACCCTGGTACCTCAAAAAGTTACCACTGGGCCCGCAGATCCAGATTTAAGGAAGTCCCGCATCTGCTATGACCATTTAGCAGGAATGACTGGTGTTCTATTGTACGAGGCCCTCTTGGCTAGTGAGTTGCTCTCCGAGCAATCACAGCAAGTTTCCTTGACTAAAGAGGGCGAAATATTTTTTCAGGAGCGAGGGGCAGCCGTAGCTAGTTTTAAGCAGCGTAAGCGCCCGGTTTGCAAGTCATGCCTAGACTGGAGCGAACGAAAAAGCCACCTTGCAGGCAGCTTGGGTCAATGGATACTCGAAGATGCCTTGGCAAAGCAGTGGGCGGTTAGAAGAGCGGACTCCAGGGCGATTACTTTCTCCCAGAAGGGGCTTTTACTGTTCTCGAAGCGTTATCAGATTGATCACTCCAAGTTGCTATAAATTATTTGTCAGCTCGTTATCAGATTAAAGGAAAGCCCCGTTAACCATATCAACTGTGCTCCATAGCTGAGACGTTGGTGCAGACCGGGGTTGGTTTTTTCTTCGTAGGCTTTTTTTAAGGTAACAGTAAAATAGATAGAAGCGAGCAAGCAGGCTGTACTAAATAGCCTGAATTCTATTGAGAAGTAACTACTGAAAGTACTTAGCAATGGCGCAATGAGTAAAGACAACAACATAAGCATCCCCGCCCAGGAGTGTATTTGGCATTCAAGACTAGGGGTTTTTGTATAGGGATCTGCATCCATAGGAAAATAACCCGCAACCCAGGTTCCAATACCGTGGATGATAATTAAAACTCCAATGATGGTAAGTACAAATGGGGCCTGTTCAATTTGAATTATATGCAGGCCAAATAAGAAGAATAATATGCCAAGTGGGTAGTTGTTAATGAGGGGGGAGAGCTTCTGGGTTGGGCTTCCAACGGCTCCTAGTTCGCTACAGAATTGTCTTGAATGGCTATAGCCAGAGTATTTTGCTCCTGCCAATGTAACACCTACAACCATCCATACCAGCGAGATAAACCCCAAGTAAGCAAACACTGTATGAGCCCCGACTGGTTATGTTGGGGCAGAAGATAGCACTAGATAAAAAGTCCTTTCAAGTTAATCCTTGTCTTCAAACGTGCCAGGTTTATTGTTATTTCAACTTTATCTAAAAGCGATTCTTGCCATAAAGATAGGTGTTTTTGTCCTTATTGTTCGTATCGTTTTAATTAATTTTTTATTAGTTTAAGTCTAATAGAGTAATTAATTTTTTATACTAGATCAGGTACTGGAAAAGGAGTTGAGGGGGCGAAAATGGATAATAATGACAGCAAAAATTTTTCTAATGCCAGAGAAGTACTATCCCTGGCAGCGCGGTACGCTGAGGAGTATGTTTCCGATATTCGCGATCGCCGCGTAAGTCCGTCCGCCTTTGATATTGATCAAATGCAATTTTTTAACAGCGACTTGGCCCGGGCTGGGGAACCGGCAGAGGCTGTTGTCGAGAGCCTGCATCGTTATGGTTCTCCGGCAACAGTTGCCAGTACCGGTGGGCGATTTTTCGGATTGGTGGTAGGTGGGGCTACGCCAGCTTCTATGGGCGCGGCGGTAATGAACGCCGTTTGGGACCAAGTGGCGGTTCTGGAGGCGTCGGCGCCTTCTGCAATTTATCTGGAGCGTATTGCGGCAAACTGGATATTGGAATTGTTAACCTTGCCGATGGAAAGTAGTGTGGGTTTCACCACAGGGTCATCTATGGCCAATATGGTGTGCTTGGCTGCTGCGCGAAATACGCTTTATCAAAAATTAAATATCGACCTGGCAAAAAGCGGGCTAGCTGGTGCGCCGCCACTGCGTATTGTTGTTTCTGAACAGTCCCATGTCACAGTTCACAAGGCGCTCTCTATTCTTGGATTTGGTATGGACCAGGTGATTAAAGCGCCCTGTGATGAACAGGGGAGGGTGCGTGCAGATACTTTTCCCGAGGTTGATGAAACCACCATTATTTGCCTTCAGGCGGGCAACGTAAACTCCGGCAGTTTTGATCCGTTTGCAGACATAATTCTCGAAGTTAAATCCAAAGGTGCCTGGGTACATGTCGACGGTGCCTTTGGTTTGTGGGCAGCGGCATCTCCAGCGAAATCAGTGTTGACTACTGGAGTAGAACAAGCAGATTCCTGGGCTGTAGATGCTCATAAATGGTTAAATACGCCTTATGACTGCGGTTTGGCAATTTGTCGAAAGCCGGGGGCTGTACACAATGTGATGACAACCCAGGCGCCATACTTGCAAGTGGGATCGCTGGTGCCCCCCAAGGATATGGTGCCAGAATTCTCACGCCGGGCCAGAGGGGTGGAAGTGTGGGCGGCGATTCAGGAGATGGGCCCGAAGGGAGTAGCGGCGATGATTGATCGCTGCTGTATCCATGCCCAGCATCTGTGCGAAGGCTTGGCAGAAATGGGCTATGAGATCCTTAACGATGTAGTGTTAAACCAGGTGGTGGCAACTATTGGCACTGCGGAAGACATTCAAGAGATAGTCAGGACCATACAGGAGGAGGGCGTTTGCTGGTTTGGAACGACTACCTGGAGAGGAAAAGCGGCCCTGCGTATTAGCGTCTCTTCCTGGGTGACTACCGATATTGATATTGCCCTTACCCTGGATGCTATTTGCCGGGCGACGGAGGCTCAGATGTCCAGATAACCCTTTGTGTGACATGAAATACTAGAGGCCTTCTAAAGTAAATAGCACTTAATATTTGCATTTTTTAGGTTAGGCAGGGATATTGGTGAATTACTAAGAGGTTTTCTTTTTTCTACCTTTGGGTGTAGCAGCCAGTTTCAGTTGCGAGCGCCGTCTATCCTTGTTGAATGGGCGCGGATCTGGGCCATTATTTTCAAGCTTTTGCTTGCGGTATTACTATTTCCGCCAACTCAGCCACTTTTTCAGCGCATAAAGGTGAGGGGCTCGGGTAGAACGATGACTTTTTGGCTGGTTTTAATTCTTTTTCTAATTCTACTCTGGCTTCTGTGGATGGCGTTTTGTAGTCCCAGTTTAAGTCGCAATGAGCTACTGAAATTCTCTTTTAATCAACTTACGCTAGCTGGTGGTTTATCCGTTAATTATCGCGAGATGGGGCCTGTTGATGGCGTTAATATACTTTGTCTTCACGGTGGTGGTGATTCACTGAGCGCCTGGAATGCCTGGGCGACAAAATTGGCAGAAAAATATCATGTTATTTTGGTGGACTTACCAGGGCATGGATTGACTGACCCGTTACCAGGAGGCACTTATACACCTAAGCATTTTGCCGATTTTATTGCAGAATTTGTCTCAACCCTGAAACTTAGGGACTTTGTGATCGCTGGCCATTCATTTGGTGGAAATGGGGTTTTACGCTATTTAACAGGACATCCGAATATACCCAAGGCCGCTATTCTTGTCTCTCCCGGTGGTTATAAATGTGGCAAGGGACTGGAAATGCCTGCTGGTATTGCTCGATTTGCCACCAGCCATTGGGGGCGAAAAATGGTTGCGCACATTGGTAGTCGTGGATTATTGAGAAAAATGCTGGCTTCCAAATTTTTCTACAATCCGCAGGCTCTGCCGGGGGAAATGTTGGAACGAATCTATTTGCTTTCCCGCTATGAGAAAAATCGCGGTACAGCGATCAATTTGGTTGCTAATGCCACAATCAATTTCCAGCCGTTGCCGGACTTGGAGACTATTAAAATTCCAATTTTATTTATCTGGGGGGCAGAAGATCAAATTATTCCCTTGTCCGTAGGAAAGTATTTCTCTGACAAGTTGCCTAATGGAGAGTTAATTCTGTATCAGAAGATGGGGCATATGTCCCATGTCGAAAATGCTGAACAAAGTGTCACCGACGCAATGGAGTTTTTGCAGCGTCAGGGGTTGTGACAATACTGTGGAAAATTTAAAAAAGAGGCCGCAGTGCGGCCGAGTTTGGGGGGATGAAAATCAAGAGCGCCTAATTGATGACAACCAGGCCGGCTTTCACTATGTCGTAGTGACTGAGTTCTGGTACCTGCTGATGTAGGTCGCTTTCCAGTCGATCGATGGATTCCAGTTGTGTACACAAGCGGTTTGCAGACTGCTCAATACTCTTACCGCGCTGTTCCAGTAAGCGCTCCGCCTCTTCAGTGGCCTGTTCTTCAATGCTTTCTCCGCCGGTAAAGGCAGCTTTGAAGGCATGCCAGGCAATAGTTCCCGCGGACTCCATAGCGAGGCGTTCGATACGGGGTTCAAACTCTTCAGAGATGGTTTTCTCTATATAGTTACCCATTTCCTCGTTTCCCAGCTGGTAGATCTCGCCCTCTCGATTGAGGCGGTCCTCAGTGCGCTGGATCAGGTCGGCGGAAAACTGTTGGAGTTCGAGGATATCCGGGTGGTCCGGCCCGGCGAGGGTGCTGATGGCAATGGATAGGCCATCCATTGCAATATCGACCGCCTCAAGGGTGAGTACCAGTGTGTCGCGACCGGCGATGTGTAGCTGTTGGCGGTATTCCTGAAGCAGTTGCTCCTGCTGAGAATTGAGGGACAGCAACTCACCATCCACTGATAGCTGGTTGGGCAGCTGAAATGTCACCAGTTTTCCGTCTTCCCCATCGACGGTAAAGAAGTCCGGGCCTACTTCAATAGCGTAATTCGTAGACACTGTGCAGGTGCTGGTATCGACATGAAAAGAATCGTGGGCCATTGCCTGGGTACTGATACCGAGGCCTATCAAGGTTGAAAGTGCGATTGGCTTCCACATATGCCGGTTTCCTATTGTGTGTCTTTTCAATGTGACGCGCCTGAGTAGCCGAACAGATGCAGGCAGCTAGAAATATTCTTCATTTTTTCCTGACGCAGGCCCGGGGAGTGATGGCCAGGCGTGGATGTTCCAGCGGGTATTCTGTATTTTTAGCCCATAACACTTAATAAATTGAGGGTATTCAATGTTCATAAGCAGGCACATTGCCGCACTGTGCTTCTTGATAGTCAGCACAATGGCACAGGCCGGGAGCATCGCGGAGTACACCGCAGGCATGCATAGGCACAGCGGCTTCCACGACTTTTACTGGGACGAGGCTAACGGCCGGGTGTTGTTGGAGATCGATGAGTTTGAGCGCGAGCTGCTCTTGCTCACCGGGCTGGCCCAGGGACTGGGTTCAAACCCGGTGGGCCTGGATCGCAACCAGGTGGGTGAGAGCCGCTTGGTGAAGTTCCAGCAGTCGGGTAACAAGGTATTACTGCATCAGGTGAACCTGAAATACCGTGCCCAATCAGCAAATGCGGCTGAGCGCCGCGCGGTTGAGGAAGCTTTCGCTTCGTCCGTACTCTGGGGCTTCAAGGTGCTTGCCCAGAGCGATAAGGCGGTACTGGTGGACTTTACGCCCTTCCTGTTGAGCGATCAGCACGGCATTGCTACACGTCTCAAGGGCGCAGAGCAGGGCAGTTACAGTGTGGATAAGAGCAAATCGGCAATTTATCTGCCCCGCACAAAAAACTTTCCCAAGAACAGTGAGTTTGAGGCCCAGCTAACTTTTGCTGGATCAGCTCCGGGAAACTATCTGCGCGAAGTGGTTCCGACTCCTACATTGGTGTCCCTGCGCCAGCATATCTCCCTGATTGAATTGCCGGATAAAGACTATGAGCCCCGCCGTTTTCACAGCCGCAGCGGCTACTTCCCGTTCGCTTATCGAGATTACGCTACGGCGATTGAAGAGCCTCTGGACCAGCGTTATATCTACCGTCATCGACTGGAGAAGAAGTCGGGTAGCGATGAGGTTGTGGAGCCGATTGTTTACTACGTAGATTCCGGAGTTCCTGAGCCGGTGCGCAGCGCCCTGATCGAAGGGGCGAGCTGGTGGGACCAGGCATTCGCTGCAGCAGGATTTAAAAATGCGTTTCGCGTAGAGATTCTGCCGGAGGGCGTCGATCCTTTGGATGTTCGCTATAACGTGATTAATTGGGTACACCGCTCCACTCGCGGTTGGTCCTACGGTTATTCGGTTTACGATCCCCGCACCGGCGAAATTCTAAAAGGCAATGTTACCTTGGGGTCCCTGCGTGTTCGCCAGGACTTTCTGATTGCTCAAGGGCTTGTACAGCCCTACCGCGGCGATACCGTCAGTACTGAGCAGCTAAAGAATATGGCCCTGGCCCGTATCCGTCAGTTATCCGCTCACGAAGTAGGCCATACCCTGGGTCTGGCGCACAACTTTGCTGCCAGTAGCGAAGAGCGGGCTTCCGTTATGGATTACCCGGCTCCGCTGGTCTCTCTGCTGGGAGGTAAGTTGGACCTGACAGATGCCTACGCCACTGGCATCGGCAGTTGGGATAAGTTGGCGGTTCGCTATGGCTATGGCGAGAGCGATGATGAAAAAAGTTATCTCGACAGTGTTATCGCTGAGGCTGAGGAACTAGAGCTGCGTTTTATTTCAGACCCGGACTCCCGCACCATCAATAATGCTCACGCAGTCTCACACCTTTGGGACAACGGCACCGACCCATTGACGGAATTCCAGCGGATGGTCGACTTGAGGCGTCATGCCCTGGATAGCTTCTCTGCGGCGGCAGCGCCCTTATCCGCGCCCCGCTCTGACCTGGAAGAGACCCTGGTGCCTGTGTACTACGGTCATCGCTACCAGGCGGAGGCTGTGGGCAAATTGATTGGTGGCTTGGACTATGACTATGTCTACAACGGTACCGATCAAAATAGCTATACCCTGGTGCCCGCAGAGCGACAACAGCGGGCAATTGATGCACTGCTGGATACACTTTCGCCGCAGTTTCTCACCTTGCCGGAGCAGGTCTTGCAGCTGATTCCGCCCAAGTCCTATGGCTACGAACGTACTATCGAGAGCTTCCCCTCATATACGGGGGTAGCTTTTGATGGGGTGGCTCTGGCGGAAGCGGCTGCTGGGCATACGCTATCAATCCTGATGGACCCGCAGCGCGCGGCGCGAATGAATCAACAGAGTGCCCGCAGCAGTGAGGTACCGGGGTTTGCTAGCCTATTGCAGCGCTTGAGCGCACTGGCTCTGCAGGGTGAGGGTTATACCGGTCTGCAGGCGAGTGTGCACCAGCGGGTTAATCATGCCTATATCGAGCAGTTGATGTTACTGGCCAGTAATGCAAAGGCAGACGAATCAGTGCGGGCCAAAGCGCATTTGGAGCTGGCAAAACTTCTTCAGGAAATTGGTTCTATGCGGCTGTTTGGCGATGATCCTGAGGGCTATAGTGCGCACTATTACTATGAGGCACAGCGCATCGATGCCTTTAAGCAGGGTAAGCTGGAAGTAAAACCTGGTGCGGTTAAAGCATTGCCGCCAGGGTCTCCGATCTGATCTGAAATGGATAAAAGGGGGTGGCTGTAAACGCTCACCCCCTTTGGGCATTAACCGCGAATAAACTGGGATTTCTTTACCCAGTGATTGCCTCGGTATTGTCGAGTGGGTGTTGGGTTTTTCTTCGCCCAGAAAAAGTGGCGGTTAAACTGAAATTCAGCATCGTAACCCTCCGCCAGCGCTGCCAGGGGCATGGCTTGCCAGCTGGTCTGGCGACGTTTGCTGGTTGCCTCCAGCAGGTACTCTTGATCGTTCAAGATGGCCACTACCCAGGCGTGCCCCTGACCTTTATGGGTTCCGAGTGCCACCCGCGCATCAACTCCCAGTTCAATCAGCCAATCTGCCAGCAAAATAGCGTGGTCTTCACAGTCACCACGCTTTTGGTAATAGGCCTGCCGGGATGTTTGCCAAATGTCTGACAAGCCGGCGTATTGCAGGTGATCGTATTGGTACTCTTTATTCATAGCCAGTGTATAAAGAGGCACCCAAAGCTGTTGAGTCTTAAAGGGCTTGAACCCCACCAGGTAGCTATTGGCAAAGTGATGCTGCTGGTCCAGTCCCCGAGCGGAAGCTGTCGCCGTCTCAATTCCCTGCCAGTTCCACACTGAGACATGAGCGCTCTCTTCCAGTGAGCGTTTGTCGACTACTTGCTGGATGGTTTTTTCTTCCAGAGGATAGCGGGTACCCACTACTCGCACTACACCTTGTTGTGAGTCCACAATACTGGCTAACTGACTGCCGCTGCTACCAAAGCTCCATAAATTATCGGAAAGGGGGATTTCCGGTGTGCTTTTAGTTGGCGGCTCCTGTGTATTAGCTCGCCGTACAAGTTCAGGGGTGATCAGTGCGAGGGAAAGTATCAGTGTGATAGCCAGCCACTTGCGCATAGTGCTATCCCTTGAGGCCAAACGAAATAATGATGGCAACAAATATCAATATGGTTGATGCAAATATAGATACGGCGATATTGCCATTTTTTAGCTCGCCTTCGATATCTACAGAGCGAAGCAGTTTCTTATCAATGGTAATCAGTGCGGTGATACCAATAAATAACGCTAGCAGCGTATAAATTAGGTTAATGCCCAGGTTAAACAGGGTTGCCGTTAAAAATTCCAGTTCCATAAATCCTTCAGGCTAATTATGTTTATTAGTGACTGTTAATGGAATAATTTAAGCATAGGGCCTGATTGAGTGCAAAGGATGACCGACCCAGATAAACCGACAGCTTAATTTACAGGTGATTATCAACCTTAATTGGCAATCCGGACTTGTTGATTAGTATTTTATTTGGCTGGGTTGCAATTGGGGAATAGCTCTAGACGAAGAGTTGCTCCGTCGAAGGGCTTTTACGCTTAATTTACCGGGAAAGCCTTTTGAAGAAGTGTATTTATTAGCTCGGTGTTATCCAGGCGGGAACCTGGATAACACACCGAGTTTGATTAGTTATCAATCTCGGTCATTTCATTCAATACAAACTCTTCAACGGCGCCCTCGGTTGCTTTCATATAGTCTTCCAGGTGCTTATTGTTCATGTGGGTTTGCCACAGATCGCGAGTTTCCCAATTTTCATAAAACAGGAAGTGTGCAGGATTGTCATTGTCTTGATGAAGGTTGTAATTAATGCAACCAGCTTCTGCTCGTGTTGTATTAATGAGTTTTAACAATTCAGATTTCACCAGGTCAATTTTGTCGGCCTTGGCTTTAATGTTGGCAACGATAGTGAGCCTGCTCATGTGAACGCCTCTTTGTTTCAATATGTGTTGGATTAAGGTTTGTACTCTTTTCCTTGATCCTTTCAGAGGAGACCTAGTGAACAGCTTAGCTGCCTCCTGGGTAAGGACTGGGATGTCGAGCTGATGAAGTCATTCTAGATCTAGATTGCATCGCTAGAAACACTATAATCTTTGAATCTTTATCAAAAATATATTGAAAATATGCAGCTTGAAGACTTGAGGGTCATTCTTAAAGTGGCTGAGTTTCGCAGTATCACTGCGGCCGCCGCCAGTCTCGACTTACGCACTGCAACTGCCAGCGCAGCGATCAAGCGTGTGGAGAGCGCGCTGGGAGCGGACTTGTTTATTCGCACAACGCGGCAATTGCGGCTATCCAGTGCTGGGGAAAGGTTTATTCCCAAATGTGAGGAGGCCCTCCTGACTTTGGACCTCGCCCGGCAAAATCTCAAGGAAGACAGCGGTCAGATAGATGGCGAGCTTCGCATAGGTGCATCCTCGGACCTGGGAAGGAACCTTGTAACTCCGTGGTTAGATCAATTGTTACAGGAGCACCCGGGGCTGAGTCTTAGAGTGAATATCAGTGATAGTCAAGTGGACTTTTACCGGGATCCTGTGGATATCGCGTTGCGCTACGGCCCCCCAGCGGATGCCAACCTGTATGGTTTTAAGATTTGTGACGTGCCCCGTTTATTGTGTGCAACCCCGGCCTACTTACAGGAAAAGGGTTCCCCGAAAACACCGGAGGATCTCTCCGCACATAATGGCCTTTTTTATCAGCTTCACGAGATTGTGCACAATAATTGGGAATTTTTTCGGGGCGAAGAGATATACAAGATACGTATGTCTGGGAACAGGTCGTCAAATGACGGTGACCTAGTGCGACGTTGGTGTACCTCTGGCTATGGACTTGCCATTAAGTCATGTCTGGATATGTCTGCGGATTTACTTTCCGGTCAGGTAGTGGCCACTATGCGAGACTATAAACCCAAGGCAACGGAGCTATGGTTGGTATCTCCGGGGAGGCAGTCAATAACACCGACGGTACGATTAGTGCGCGACACTTTGAGAGAACGGTGTTCGGGGGTTTTAAAGCAGCTGCTCGCTGAGGGATTACTCTCTGAGAGCGATTTCAGTACGGGGGTGGATATATCTTGAGTCCCAAACAGTTTCTTAACCCTGTGGCTATCTATAAAAACTCTCAACAGGTTTTTCTCGGTTCTGGCAAAGGAAAGGGGAGCTTTGCTCCCCTTTCTTATTTAAGCCCTAGTTAATCCGAATGGGATCAGGAGCCGGAGCAGCCGTAGGTATCCAGGTAGTCATAGGCTGCTTTTGCCTGGACGAGGCCGTAGCCGTAAGCATTATCTCTTCCCGCATCACCGAGATCTTCCGCTGTGGCCGTAAGGGCGTTGCGGATCTCTGTATTGCTACAGTTGGGGAAGTGGCTCCATACCAATGCGGCAACACCGGCAACGTGTGGGGTAGCCATGGAAGTGCCATTGAAATATTCGTAGCTTGTAGCCTCATTTTCCAAATCTACGCTGGCACTCAGCTGCGTGAGCAGAGTTGCACCGTCAGTGTCAGAAATACCAACCGAGGGAATAGTGGTTACAGTATCGCTCAGGGTTGCGCTGGAGAGTAATCCCTCTTCATTGTTGTAAATAATCGCTCCGATACCACCACCGGACTCACAATTTAAAACTTTCTCCGCAAAGCTGATATTGCCTCTCGCAATTAGGCAAATCTTACCCGCTACATTGGTGCAAGCGGATTCAGCCGTACCACAGTCTTCCATTGAACCGGTGATTGCACCAGCTGGGGTGCCTGATATTGGGGCTGATTCGATGTCAACACTGCCGACGGTTAAGCTAGAGATTCTGCCAGTATCAGTGGGAACAGAAGATAGAACCTGTACTCCGGGGGCGGAAAGTTCTACCTGGTCAGTCTGTTGAGAGGAGGACCAGATAGCTTTATCGCTATCGATAGCACCGACGGATACAACGGAAGAGTATGAGGCTGGATAGGAGTGCGCGGTGTTGCCGTCGTTTCCGGCTGCCGCGATGGACAGGATTCCCTGACGATTTAGGTTGTTAAAGGTTCGTCTTTCGAGGAAGTTGGCATTTTCACCGCCCAGACTCATATTGATGATGTTGGCACCATTGTCGGCACAAACCTCTGCGGCTGCCATTAGGGAGGAGGAGTAGGCCCAGCCGTCGCCATCAAACACTTTTACAATATGCAGGTTAATATTACTGCTGGGCATCACGCCAACGACACCAGTACCATTATTCATCGCAGCGATAGTGCCGGCCACATGGGTACCGTGACCGCTTTGATCTTCATACCAGTTACCTGCGCCGCTTGGGTCACTGGTACCAGTGACGGCGTTTCCGGATAAATCTTCGTGAACCAGGTCGTAGCCGGAATCAATAATACAGACTGTGCGGTTGCCGGCCTGAGTATCACCTAGTTGATCTGCCTGCACCATGGTGATTCCGTAGGGGGTTTCCTGGGACATCGGATACCGCTTAACGTCTTCTTCAATAAAAGCAACATCCGGGTTCGAGCGCATTTCTTTTAGGGTTGTTGCAGACATATGTGCTGCCATTGCATTCTGGCGGCGTATTTCAAGAGCCTGTCTTCCGCCTCTCTTCTTCATAAAAGACTTAACGGATTCGCCTTTTCCCTGCTTGAAAGTCACGATATAACGCTTGTCCTCAGCAGTGGCGTTGCCGGTCACGGCGAGCGCTAAAATGCTGGCTGCAAATACAGACAAGGATTTATTCATTGGATGCTCCTGAAGATTTCTATGTTTATTGTTGCTTTTGTCGACGTTCTAATTTCAAGTTTTTTAGTTGTTGATATTTACTTGAGCGTCGAAGAGGGGAATTTATCAGGCTTTTCTTGTCGTATGAATAATTATTTTTTGACTGCTGTTGTTTTTGTTTTCTTATTGAATTTATATTTTGTTTTATTTTTATCTTTTTAAGGATGTTTTTAATTTTTTTTTAAGTGTGGTCGTAGCTTTTATTTTTTGTTTGCTAGATTTTTAGGCTGTTTCTATTTTTGTGGGGAGTTATTGGGGTTTTAAAGTTGAAGCTCCGAGAGTCATCTTGATACCTAATAATGGGAATTGTGAGTTGGAGCAAAGAATTCTAGTTTGAATGCAGCATGTCAATTATTGTTGACTAGATGAGTAGCATTAAGGTGTGTTTCTATTTTTCATCGGTATTCATCCGTTTGGAACGATATAAGGCGGCCAGTCATACATGAGAGTACAGGCTGGCCGCTATCGCTAGCTTTTATCCCTCTTCAGTCGAAGTTGCGCCAGATAAATCCTTATCTACTTTGAGCTCGGTAACTGATCCCATACCAAGTTTACCAATTTTATCTTTTATCTTGGTTTTGTCTCCAACGATAATCCAGGTAAATTGATCAACCTTTAAGGTATCTCGAGCAAGTGAATGGATCGAAGGTAGATCGACATTGCGAACTTCATTTGCATAACCTTCCATATAATTCAAAGGTCGATCGTAGGTAACCATTCCAGAAATAGCTCCTGATACAGCTCGAACTGTTTCAAAACGGCCGGGTAATTCATTGATTCGCTTGTCTTTAATTTTCTGCAGCTCGTCTTCTTTTGCTGGAGAATCGCCGACATAGGCTTGGAGTTCTTTATAAAGCTCTTTTAAAGATTCACTGGTCTTGTCCGTTTGAACTGGTGCATAGACTAAGAGCGGTTGCTGTCCTTTGGCCCCAGTCATAAATGAATAGGCTCCATAAGCCCAGTGCTTATCCTCCCGCAAATTCATATTAATTCGTGCGGTAAAAGTGCCTCCAAATATATCATTCATCATATGTAAGGCTTCTCGCTGTGGCACCGTTTCCGACGGAGCCAGGAGACCGCCAATAATTATGCTCTGTTCAGCCCCCGGTTTATCAATTAGATAAATTCTGGTTTTTTCTGGGTGCGCAACCTGTTGTAGATTCTTTGTAGGTAACGGCTCTTCGGGTGCTTTCCAATCCGCAAAGTGCTGCTCTAATTTTTTTGTCAGATCACCCATGCTGATATCTCCGACTGCAACCAGAGTGGCATTATCGGGGCGCATCCAGGTTTTGTGGTAATTTACCAGATCTTCACGGTTCAGGGAGCTGATAGAGCTTTCTGTTCCCGAACCGGTGAGAGGAACTGCATAAGCATGTCCTTCACCATATAAAAGAGGTGGCAGATTCCGCAAAGCCATGTTTACCGGCTGGGTTTTTTCCTGCTGGATTCCTGCTATCCACCGAGCACGTTTCCGCTCAATCTCTTCATCGGAATAGGCTGGATGCATTACGATATCGGCAAACAAGGATATGGAGCTATCGAGATTGTTTTTTAATGCGTTGAGCCGTACAGAAGAAGTATCAATGTTCGAACCAGCCGAGATTCTGGCCCCTAACATTTCTGCTTTGGCATCAATCTCTAAGGCGCTTAATTTTGTAGTCCCTTCCTTTAGCATGGACATGGCATAGCTAGAGGTTCCCAATTTAGCACCCTGGTCTGCAGCGTAACCGGCATCAAACATAAGGCGAATATCGACTACTGGCGCAGAGTCGCGTTGGGCAAGTATCACTTTTAGACCGTTAGAGAGTTTCGTGGTCTGTAATTCTGGAAATGGGATGCTGGGGAATTCACCGGTATCGGGTAATTTAGACCTATCTGCACCAGTCTCGGAAGTAGTGTATTTGGGGAAAGGGTGTACTTCCAGATTATAATCACCACTGGAAAGCCATTTTACTGCGGCTTCTTTTACCTTTTGAGGGCTGGTGTTTTGCATTTTGGTTAACGCTTCCAGGTAAGCGTTGGGATTGTCGAGGTAGAGTTCACCCCGAGCCAAAATTACGCCCTTACCGCCCCAGCCACCTACCTGCTCGAGGTTGCGTGCTTGGGATGCATAGTGACTCATATTAACCCTTGCAAGTTCCTCTTTGCTTGGCCCTTCCTTGAGAAAACGTTGTAGTTCTTCCTCAATGGCGGCCTCTACTGTTGCGAGTTCAACCCCGGGCTTTACATCGGCAACAATAGGGAAGATGGAAGACAATTCAAATTCATGCAGCCCAATATTAACTTTGGTAGCGATTTGATCTTCGTATACGAGGCGCTGGTAGAGCCGGGAGTTTTTTCCATCCCCCAAAACTGCTGCTGCCAAAGCAATAGCTCCAGCATCGTCGTGAGCTAGATTAGGGGTATTCCAGACTTTATAAAGACGCGATTGAGCAACTTGATCAAACATCTGCTCACGGCTGGACTGATCTCGCTTGGCAATCCACGCTTTTTTCTTGATAAGAGGAGGGCCGGAGGGAATGTCGCCAAAAAAATGGGCTGCTTTTTCTTTTGCTGTTTCTACATCAATATCACCGGCAAGTACTAGTACGGTATTAGCTGCGCCGTAATACTGTTTAAACCACTCGTGAACATCTTCAAGAGAAGCTGCATTCAGGTCTTCCATTGAGCCGATGGTGGTCCAGGAGTAGGGATGCCCAGCTGGATAAATTGCTTTCTGCATCCGCTCCCATACTTTCCCATAGGGCTGGTTCTGGCCCTGGCGCTTCTCATTCTGCACAACGCCACGTTGCTCATCGAGTTTTTCCTGAGTAATTGCGCCCAATAGATGACCCATTCGGTCAGACTCCATCCATAGAGCCATGTCTAAGGCGTTGGTGGGTACTGTTTCGAAGTAATTTGTACGATCCAGCCAGGTGGTACCATTCATACCAGTTGCACCAGCTAGTTCAAACGGTTTAAAAAACTCGTCATTATAGTTTTCTGAACCATTGAACATCAGGTGCTCAAACAAATGCGCAAACCCTGTTCTTCCAGGTTTTTCATCTTTTGAGCCAACGTGGTACCAAACGCCCACGGAAACAATAGGAGCCTTGCGATCCTCATGGACGATTACACGCAGGCCATTGGGCAGAGTAAATTTCTCATAACCTATTTTTAGGGACTCAAACTTATTTTCTAAATTCTCGGAGGCAAACAGATCTTTCTTGGCCTCGGGGTTTTTATTATTTTGGGGAGCGTCACTGCAAGCTGAGAGCGCTATAGCGAGCGCTAATGGAATGCTGTACTTCCGTACTGTTTTCATAATGGTTTCCTTGTCCCTTTTTCCTTCAGGAGAGAATTATCGTTCCATGGCTTTAATTTTTTATAGTTCTAAACTGGCATCAGGTGATTTTCTTTGCACTCCCTTTAAGTTAGATTGGGAGCGCCAAACCAGCATTAGTAAACCCTGCATTGATATAAGCAGAGAAAAACTGCCAGAAAGTCTGATAATAAATGGCTGGCTTGGGGCTTAGCAAATTTAAGTTGTACTTTTTTGGGCGTATGACTCAGTAAGCTTGGCGTATGATTTCAATACCCGGAAGGATTGCTCGATTCCAGGCAGCGTCAACTTCTGGCGAATATTCCTCGTCGTGCTGCCTAATGGTGGCGAGTAGGGCGTCGAGCCAGAGGCGATACCATTCTGGGCGGATATTATAGCCGTTGCGATCGTGACTTTTACCCAAAGCGCGCAGCTTGGTGTCTGGCATGCCGCGTGAATAAAGCACCAGCTGCATAATGCCGTTACGCAAAAGATGGCGCTGGGCTTTCATATCTGTATTGGCAAAGAGCTGACGGATGTCTGTAGAACTTCCCATAAAACGATCATAAAAATCCACAAAAAACTGTTCTTTATTGCAACAGCGTCCATAGCTTTGAAAAACGATATCACTATCCGTTGGTTGCATCGTTTTGGTTACCTCTTATGTTGGCCACCCTCAGTTTTACTTTTAAGTGGCCTCTGTGACTAATATGCATTTGGAAGGGGGGCGGCGATTCTAGCGATCGAATTTAGAAGCGGGAAGTACAATTTGGCTGTGCCTGCTTGTTATCTGGCGTAATTAATTAGTAACTCTCTGTGTGTGAATGGCTGATTCATGGCTGATACTCTGAGTTCTACAAGGCTTTATTTACATTGTCTGGTGTCGATTGCTACTTTAATCGCAATTACATGGCCTTTTATTTATTTAAC
This sequence comes from Microbulbifer sp. CNSA002, assembly GCF_047324085.1. Lineage (NCBI taxonomy): Bacteria > Pseudomonadati > Pseudomonadota > Gammaproteobacteria > Cellvibrionales > Microbulbiferaceae > Microbulbifer > Microbulbifer sp. CNSA002. The sequence continues at coordinate 4,933,123 of NZ_CP172449.1, read as the reverse complement.
TGGCTTAGGTAGTCCTTTGGAGGTTGGAGGATTGATCCTGAAAGCATTGTCATTAGTTGGCGTTAGGTGTCAATTCTACTTGAAGTGACTACTCGCTAACTTCCTGGGCGAACAGCTATCAACTAAGGTCGCTTTTGGCTTGATGACCCCTAAGACAGTATCAGGTGCGCTAATCATGCGTAGATTGGCTGATATAACAACGTATTCCCCTGTTTTTAATATCGGCATCGATAGGTTCCAGTTGATATAATCGCCGCCCACATTTTTCAGTTAATCGAAGTAGAAGAGGATTGGCTAATGGCGGTCAAACTGATGGCAGATCTCGATCTCGCTGGTAAGCGCTTACTTATTCGTGAGGACCTGAATGTACCGGTTAAGGACGGTCGTGTAACTTCCGATGCACGTATTCGCGCGGCACTACCGACGATAAAAGCCGCCATCGAAGCCGGGGCTAAAGTGCTGTTGATGTCCCATCTGGGGCGCCCTACAGAGGGGGAGTACGCGGAAGAATTCTCCCTGGCCCCGGTCGCCGCACACCTGGGTGAGCTGTTGGGCCGTGATGTGGCGCTGGTCAAAGAGTGGCGCGATGGCGTTGAGCTGGCCGATGGGGAAGTTGCCCTGCTGGAAAATGTACGGTTTAACAGCGGTGAAAAGAAGGACGATGAGTCCCTGGCAAAGGCCTATGCCCAGTTGTGCGACATCTTCGTGATGGATGCCTTTGGTACTGCCCACCGGGCCCAGGCTTCCACCCATGGTGTGGCTAAATTTGCACCGGTTGCTTGCGCCGGCCCTCTATTGGCTGCTGAGCTGGACGCATTGGAGAAAGCCCTGGCTGAACCGGCGCGCCCGCTGGTTGCTATTGTTGGTGGTTCCAAAGTTTCTACAAAATTGACGGTACTCGAAAGCCTGGCTGACAAAGTCGATCAGCTGATTGTTGGTGGTGGTATTGCCAATACCTTCCTGGCAGCCAGCGGCAAGCCAGTGGGCAAGTCCCTTTGCGAGCACGATCTGGTAGATACCGCCAAGGCCCTGATGCAGAAGTGTGATATCCCTGTGCCAACTGATGTAGTCACAGGTAAAGAATTCAGTGAATCCGCTGCAGCGGAAACCAAAAGTGCCGATGCTGTGGTTGAAGACGATATGATTTTTGATATCGGTCCGAAATCCTCCGAGCAACTGGAAGAAATTCTCAGCAGTGCGAAAACCATTATCTGGAATGGTCCTGTAGGTGTGTTTGAATTTGACCAGTTTGGTGGCGGTACCGAGCACCTCTCTAAAGCCATTGCCGAGAGCGCAGCGTTTTCTATAGCTGGTGGCGGCGACACTCTGGCAGCTGTGGATAAGTATGGCATTGCCGACAAGGTTTCCTATATCTCCACGGGTGGCGGTGCCTTCCTTGAATATGTTGAAGGTAAGAAGCTTCCAGCGGTCGCTATACTGGAAAGCCGCGCACAAGACTAAATAACGAAAAATAAGGCCTGTCGCAATTTGCAGGCAGGTCATAAAAGCAAAAATACAAATACTACGAGTAGACGAGAAAGGAATTAATTATGGCTCTTATCAGCCTGCGCCAAATGTTGGACCATGCCGCAGAGCATGGCTACGGTGTACCCGCATTTAATGTAAACAATCTAGAGCAGATGCGTGCGATTATGGAAGCGGCCAAAGAGACCGATTCTCCAGTAATCGTTCAAGCCTCTGCGGGCGCCCGCAAGTACGCCGGTGCTCCCTTCCTGCGCCACCTTATTCTTGCGGCTATTGAGGAGTTCCCTGAGATCCCGGTAGTTATGCACCAGGATCACGGCACCAGCCCCGCCGTTTGCCAGCGCTCTATCCAACTGGGCTTTAGCTCAGTGATGATGGACGGCTCCCTTGAGGAAGACGGCAAGACCCCGGCTTCTTACGAATACAACGTAGATGTCACCAAGCGCGCGGTGGATATGGCCCACGCCTGTGGTGTTTCTGTTGAAGGTGAGCTGGGCTGCCTGGGTTCCCTGGAAACTGGTATGGCGGGAGAGGAAGATGGTGTTGGCGCTGAGGGCAAGCTGTCCCACGACCAGCTGCTGACCGATCCGGAAGAGGCCGCTGACTTCGTACAGAAAACCAAGGTGGATGCCCTGGCAATTGCCTGTGGTACCAGCCACGGTGCTTACAAGTTTACTCGTCCGCCCACCGGGGACATCCTGGCCATCGACCGTATCAAAGAGATTCACGCTCGTATTCCTGGCACCCACCTGGTAATGCACGGTTCCTCTTCTGTACCCCAGGAGTGGCTGGCTGTAATCAATGAGTTTGGTGGTGAGATCCCGGAAACCTACGGCGTTCCTGTTGAGCAGATCTGTGAAGGTATCAAGTACGGTGTGCGCAAGGTCAATATCGATACCGACCTGCGCTTGGCCTCGACTGGTGCCACACGTCGCTTCCTGGCTCAGAACCCATCTGAGTTTGACCCGCGTAAGTTCTACAAAGCCGCTATGCAGGCGATGAAGGAAATCTGTATCGCTCGTTATGAGGCGTTTGGCACTGCTGGTAATGCCAGCAAGATTCGCCCTGTTAGCCTCGATGTTATGAGCGAACGCTACGCTGCCGGTGAGCTGGAGCCGCAAATCAAGTAACAGTCTTCCACTGTTGCGAAGAGGTGGGCTCTATGCCCACCTTTTTCTTTTCAGGTTGTCTTTCCCGCTACGATATCACTACCCCTACCGCCAAAATGCAGTACCATTGCACTAATGGATACTTTGCAAGACCTCAGCACCTACGATAATAGTCCGGTAATAAAGCGCCCGGACTACTCGGCATTGCGTCAGAAGTTGCCTGAACTGGATTTCGGCGCTGACGAAACCCCTCTGTGCAAAGAGCTGCGGGATTATCGTAATTTTTACGATTTGCATTTTCCCCGAGCCCATAAGACCGGGGTAGGCACTTTTAAAGTTGCCGGATTTGAACTGGTTTCACAGTATTGGATGGTCGAGAAACCCAAGGGCACCTTGTTTATTTGCCACGGCTATTTTGATCATACGGGTATTTATGGCCCGGCAATCCGCTTTGGCTTGGAGCGGGATCTCAATGTAGTGATTTTTGATTTCCCCGGACATGGTTTATCCAGTGGTGAGCGTGTTGCTATCCATACTTTCCTGCAATACCGCCAGGCGTTTGATGGACTGTTGGAAATTGCGCGAAATAAGTTGCCCGGGCCCTGGCATGCAATGGGCCAGAGCACCGGTGGCGCTGCACTACTGGCCCATCTGCAATACAGCCGCTGGCAGCCTCTGGATAAGGTCTTTTTGTTGGCTCCCTTGGTAAGGCCGTCAAACTGGGCCTGGCTAAATCGCTGGAAATATTATGTGGGCCGCCTGTTTATCCGCGAACCCGGCCGGGCCTTTACGATTAATACCCACGATGTGGAGTTTTCTCGACGTCAGGCACTCAGGGACCCCCTTCAATCTCAATCAATCTCTATGAGCTGGCTCAGGGCGATGGTGGATTGGTTGCAGACATTTCCCCGCACGGCACGCAACCCGCGCCCGATCCTTTTGGTTCAGGGAACGGATGATAAAACCGTTGATTGGCGTTATGGTCTTCATGCTGTTCGGAATCGTTTTCCCAATTGCCACCGGGTATTGATACGCGGTGCCCGGCACCAGATGATTAACGAAACCCAACCTTATCGCCATCAAATATTAGCGGCGATGGATGAGTGGTTAACCAAATAGGCTGTGAGCGATAACTTGTATCGCTCAACTCGCAGAGTTTTGACCTGCACTTTTCACTCGGAAAGCCTTAGCGAATCTACTTAGTTAGAAGAAATGAACGCTCTGTAAATTTCCCCGATAAGGTCGAAGACGCCATCCATGCCTTATGCGGCGGTGCCCAAGTACAATATGTTCTTTCCTTCTCCTTTGGTCAAAAACTCTATTAATACTCCTCATGAGGCCAGCGCCAAGCCAGCCAAATAATAGCTAATTTGAGAATAATCTCGATAAATCCCAGATAGAAGTAGAAATACCAGGTGGACATTAAAAATGTTACAAATAAGAAAATAATGAAAGCTGAGGATGTAATAATATTTATCCAGCGAGAGATAGATGGTTTAAGTAATAAAGTAAGGGCAACCATAATACAGGGGAGTGACACAATGATTGATACAGTAAGTAGTGACTCTTGTGTGACCGCTCCAAATGGCCCGAACCCCTCAATTATTCTATCTATTTTTCCTGTCCTAAATAGCCCAAAGAAATCCCCATAGATGTAAAGTAGTACTACTGAAGCCCATAGCCCGGCTATTTTAATCTTAACATCTATATGACTGTCAGTGAGCTTGGTCGATGTGCTCTTTAAGTTGTCTTTATCGTTCATGACATTCCCTCGATCTTACTGGTAGATAACTTTTGATTTGATTCGGTAATAGTTGGTGGAGTTCTAATGCCCATAATTAGTAACCATAGACAGGTTCCGATCTCCCCTAGAGAGGCGGGTACTCTAATAAAAGCGGGGATTTGATATTCAGGGAAAAGTAAATTTGTGCAGAACCTTACTAAATAGCTAAGGCATCCTGCCATTAACAGTATGCCCAGTATTTTTGGTAGTAAGTTTGATTTGTAGACCAGGTATCCGAAAGGAAGTAACCATAATCCCCAGAGAACATGGATTATTTGGATTCCGTTACTATACGATTTTAATAACAATAATACCTGGGTATAAATTTGTTCTTTTTCAAAAGTTAGGAGATATTCTGCTCCGCTAAGAAGTGTGAGAGCATCAACTTTGTTAACTATATTGAGTAGAGTAAATGGAATACTGGTGAGAGCAAAAATAACCATTAACAACGCACATCCTCTATTTACAGGTGCAAATGTGCGATATAAAGCTAGTGGCAGTATTGAAAATAGTATATAGAGAAGTATCCCGCCTAAAATTCCTAATCTATATAGAAATTCATATTCCAGGATGTTTTGCGCTGTTAATGATGCATTTTCCCACGCTGTGGGAATTTTAGAAGGCACATATACTAAAGAAAATATTCCCAACAATATAGTAAGTAAATAAATAAGCCCAGAAAGTCTGGCATATTCTTTTTGAGTCATTTTATATCCTTGTAAAATCAAATTGACAGATAGAGAGCCAATAGTCGGTTAGGTCCTAGTCGCGGTACCTATATAAAGGGGACTGCGATGAAATTCCAACCACGGTAATCAGCTGGAATTTCATAAGAAGAATATGGTCAGCAAAGACGTACTTATGGTGTTGTTCCGTTGTGAATAGAGGTAAAGATTCTGTATCGCTAACGGTACTGAGACTATTGGGTGTGCGGTACTAGCTATTGACGCCATGGTGGTCTCTTTAGAGTCACTGTATGCAAAGAAACCTATTGGAATATTGAGTTGTGCGCTACCCAGCTAGGCATAGGCTGCGGAAAGCGTGGTTTGAAGTGCGGAATAGTGAGATAAGTGATTTGGAATGGTATGGCCATCCAGAAGCTTTGTGAGCCACCAACCGTATGCGGCTCACACTGTTTAGCCTGCTGTTAATCGGGTTGTTGACTGGCTTTCTTGGATTCGGAGGGACTCGGTGTGGAGGCTGGCTTCTTGCGGGGTTTATCACTTTTCTCCGAAGTCTGTTTTGCACTTGTGGGAACTTTGTTAGTAGGGTATTCAACCTTACAGGTACCCTGTCCATTGTCCGATAGCACAATTTCATCCAGGTCATCCATTACCCGAATTGGGCCCGAATAGAATTTACGCATTCCCTTAATAAAGCCGATCTTGTCAGCTTCAGTAACGGGGGGTGGTATTAGGTGTGTTAAGGCAACCGATTTTACTCCCGCTTTGGTTGCCATCTTGGCAATGTCCAGAGTATTGGAATGGTAGTGGATAATTTGATTTGCCTTCTCATATCGCAAACGAGCGCGACGGTTATCCCCGGTTTGCTTCAGCTTGCTGATGTATTGGGCATAGCTGAGAGCCTCAGAAATCAGTAGATCGGCATCCCGTTCAATTGGCTCTAGCGCATCGAAAACATGGGTATCACCAGTAATGATGACTTTACAGGGGCCAAAACGTATCTCGTAACCAAATGCGGGAAAAACCGGTTCGTGATGTACGGCAAACACAGAGACATAAGTATCCCTGTGGTGCCACACATCTTGTACGACCTCGCTTTGATCCCCGGCAATATTCACTAGGTGGGGAGTGGCGACCGCTAGGACTGGATCGAGAATTCCCTGCCTATTTGCCGATCGAAAAAGGATGTCCGGCCCAAAACTCTTGTTAATTCCATCCAAAATGCGATGGATGCCGTAGGGTCCGTAGACATTAATAGGCGAGTCGGCACCAACAAACCAGGACTCGTTGATCACCATGGCCAAACCACCAAAGTGATCCGAGTGCCAGTGGGTAATAAAAATGGGGTCCAGCTGGGCGAGATTAAGGCCGAGCTGGCCAATTCTTGCTGTAGCTCCTTCGCCGGCATCGACGAGGAATAGTTTCCCACTGCTGCGAATAGCAACGCAGGCGGGATGGCGCAAGTATTGATAGGCCGGATCTGGCGTGCCAGTTCCACAAAAGTAGATGTGCATTTTGCCATCATCTTCCACATAAGGTGGGTAACGCTTCAGAGATTCAGGCTGCTCGGCCAGGCTTGAAATCGCGAAAAACACCCCGAGGGCAAGAGTGGCAAATATATCAACGATCAGTCGCATGGTTTTATAGATTCCAGTCAGTACGGAAAATACATACCAAGGATATGCAGACATTTTTAAACGTACAAAAAGATGATTAAAAATTTTGGTCAAGTCTGTAGATGACGTGGACTCATGCCCTGTAAAGGATCAGGATTTAGGCTGCTATTAACTTAGTTTGTCATCAGGATTTTTATAGACGGTGGTTGGTTGTCCTTCCAGGCCCGAGTAAAAGAGAATAATAGTTACCGGAGTATCACCATCATTGCGCCCATAATGCCATTTATCGGTAACTTCGATAAATGCCTTACCCGCCCCCAGAGTAAGCGTTTCCTTCTGTCCTGGGAGTACAATGGTTAAAGTGCCCTCTGCTACATAGACACCGTTTAGCACTGGATGCTTGTGTACGGGCATCTGTTCGCCCACCGGAATAGTAACGCTAACAATCGTTAATTCCGGTTGCCCCGGTTTCATTTTTGGTAGGGAATGTCCTTCCCAGTCCTTTGTAGAGGAAACTAGTGTTTCAAACTTTACGTCGTTGGTTTTGTCCTGGCCAAATATATTTTCCGAGATAAATGTAAGTGTCAGAATGGCAAGGAAAAGGAGGTGGCGGCTCATTGAACTTTCCGGCAATCTTATGGAGATTTATGTAATTCTTGTTCAAGAATTAATGTTGTCCAATAAATTCGCGAAAATCTCTACGGACCAACATCGGAGAAAAAATTGGCTTTCAAATGCCCCCTACTAACAAACTGATTACATTTGGCGGAATAGATGCAGGTAACGCCGGCTTACGGGGAGTATTTCCTCCCTATTTAGCAGGGTAATTTGAGCGGTATCTCCGTCCCTTATTACGTGGCGGATGGCCTTTAAATTGACGACAACAGAGCGATGAACCTGGGCAAAGAGTTCGGGGTCAAGTTGGTGGGTTAGATCCTTTAATGGTGTGCGAATACAGGCTTCGAGATTGTTGTTGCCGGATTCGCTCCAGGCTACCAGGGTATACTTCTCATCTGAACGCAAATAGTGCACATCTTCTACCGGTATCATCCGCAATTGCTGGCCTATGGAAGCGTGAATCCAACGCAGGTATGGTTTGTCTTCCTTGGATTGAAGCTGTCTCGCTAATTGCTCGAGTAACTCCTGTTGATGACTGACGGGTTTGCAACTGCTGAGCCTTTCCCTAAGCCGCTCGGCGGTATCGGCGAGCCGCTCAATCTCTACCGGTTTTACCAGGTAGTCCAGTGCACCCTGCCTAAAAGCTTCCACGGCGTAGTTGTCGTATGCGGTAACGAAAACTAAATGGGCCCGACGCCCGATACTCTGGGCTGCCTCAATACCGGACTTACCCGGCATATGGATATCCAGAAAACAGATATCGGGCTGTTTTTCTTCAAATAGTTCTACGGCTTCACGACCATTGCGGGCCTCCGCAACAACCTTTAGCTCCGGCCAAACACTTTTGAGTTTGCGGATCAAAGACTGGCGCAGTAGTGGTTCGTCGTCAGCTACTAGGGCGGTAGTGGGCGTGGCACTCATATTTGCTCCTCGGCGGGGAATACCAATTCGGCACAAAGACCCGTGGGCTGTTGGCCGATCAAACGCAAGCCTGCACTATCGCCATAGGTGAGTTGTAGCCGCTCTCTCAAAGTTGCCAACCCTGTCCCGAGACTGTTGGAATTGTCCTGGATGCCGATACCGCTATCGGTGACTGTGGCAATACAGAGGCCCCTTTCCAGTTTTATTTCAATATCGATACGTCCCCCTTCCTCACTGGGGTCTATGCCATGGCGGACGGCATTTTCAACCAGTGACATCAGAGACATGGGCAGGCAAGACTGACTTCGCACCTCCTCACCAGCCTTGATAGAAAATTCCAGGCGATCCGGCATACGCATTTGCATCAGGCCCAGGTAAGCCTGCACCAGAGTAAGCTCTTGCCCGACGGTACTTTGCTCCGACTCAAGTTTCGGTACTGCGGCGCGCAGGTAGGCAATCAGGTTGTTCAGTAGTGCGGGTGCCTGAGGGGATGAAGACTCTACCAGCTCTTGCACATTGGCGAGTGTATTAAATAAGAAGTGTGGGGCCACCTGGGATTGCAATAAACGCAGCCGCGCATTGAGCGCCTGGTGCTCCAGGGCTCCCCGCTGCCGCTCAAAAAGTTGCGCCTGCTCTCGTACAGCAATATCCCGCTGGCGCAACAGCGCAGACATAGCGAGCCAGGGCCCGAATAACATGCCGGTCACCGCTATCAGGAGAAAACTCCAGTGTCGGCTGTGGTCCTGCCAAAGTGGAAGTGCCCCCGGTTCTGTCAAGGCAGGGGACAGGATCAGCAATGTCAGTGGAATAGAGATTGCCACACCCACCACCTGTATTACCCAGCGAGGTAATCGTTGAGGCAAGTTGCGCGGCCATTGCTCGAACAGGCAAAAAGTAACCAGTGCTGATATGGCAGCTGTGCTGGTTTGCAGTAGGAGCTCTGTATAAGCACCTTTCCAGCCGAAGCTGAGTAGCAGGGTCCAAAGCAGAGTAGCGAGTAAAACAGTCAGCGACCGCTGCCTGCTGGGTAGCAGTCGCACTTGAGGTGGGTTGGCTGTCGGCGAGTAATTCATGATGGCCGCCTTCGGTTAATTTCAGCGGCCATTCTTACACAGGTTTTACCGTTAAAGCGCTGCTTTACCTTGTAGATGCAGCTTTCTACGCTGTGCCAGTGCATCGACAGAGTAGAGCGCTAGCCCCAGCCAGACAAACATAAAGGTGGTGAGCTTTTCTTCGCTGAAAGACTCGCCCAATACCTGGGTGGCGACCACGAGCATCAGTGTGGGGCCGATGTATTGCAGGAAGCCCAGTGTGGATAAGTTGAGCCTGCGCGCGGCAATCGTGAACAGCAGCAGGGGAACCAGGGTAATGGGGCCCGCAAAGAGCAGTAAGCTGTTTAACTCCAGGCTGTTGTTCAGCAAGTTGCTGGTGGGGCTGTCGCTCCAAAACAGGTAGATCACGGCCACTGGCAATATAAAGAGAGTTTCTACCGCGAGGCCGGTAAGGCTTTCCACAGGGGCCTGCTTGCGGGCCAAACCGTATAGCGCAAAGGAGCAGGCCAGGAACAGGGCAATGATCGGTATGCGACCAAACTGCCAAAGCTCATAGGCAATGCCGGTAGCGGCCAGTGCCACAGCGATCCATTGCAGTCGCCGCAGTTTCTCACCCAGGAACAGGACCCCCAGCAAAATATTGATCAGTGGATTGATGTAGTAACCCAGGCTGCCTTCGAGCAAATGGCCGTTATTGATTGCCCAGATAAACACCAGCCAGTTACCGCCGATCAATACCGTGGTCAGGGCCAGCATCCGCATCTTCTTGCCGTCGCGCAGGGTTGCCAGAAAATCCGGCATCTTGCGTACAATCAGCAGAATACCAATAGCGAGTACCAGCGACCAGATACTGCGGTGGGCAAGGATTTCCGCAGCGGGAATATCCTGTAATTTATTGAAGTACAGTGGCGCCAGCCCCCAAATGAGGAAGGCGGAAATCCCGGCGAGAAGGCCGGTTGAGGCGGAATCATTACTACGCAAGGGAGCACCTGCTGTGGATAACTCTGGCTTTGGTTCAGGGGTGGCACGTGGATGTGGTCACCTGGGCCTGAAGCAAAAGAATAGGTCTGGCCATTGTAGAAGTGGTGGCCGGGGGGGATCAATCTTTTTTACCGCGAGGAAGGCTCCGATTGGCGTGTCATTGGCGGGTATTTGTGGGTACCCGCCAATGACCGAAAGGCTTAGAAAAGCACGCGGCAGCGCAGGGTGCCGGGGATACTCTTCAATTTTTCCAGTGCCAGATCAGAATACTCTGCGTCCACATCGATCACTACATAGCCCACTGTTTCATTGGTTTGCAGGAACTGTGCGGAGATATTGATGGCATTTTCTGAGAACACCTGGTTGATGGCGCTCAGTACACCGGGCACATTCTTGTGAATATGCAGCAGGCGGTGGGTATCCAGGTGACCGGGCAGTGCCACTTCTGGGAAGTTCACAGAGCTGGTGGTGGTGCCGTTATCGGAATAGTGAGCGAGTTTCTCCGATACTTCTGTACCGATATTCTCCTGGGCCTCCACAGTGGAGCCACCTACGTGAGGGGTCAGCAGCGCCTTATCGATTCCGCGTAGGGGAGAGACGAATTCGTCGCTGTTGCCACGGGGCTCAACCGGGAAGACATCGATTGCCGCACCGGCCAGGTGATTGCTCTTCAGTGCTTCTGCCAGGGCATCAATATCTACCACAGTGCCGCGAGAGGCGTTGAGGAGAATACTGCCGGGCTTCATCTGCGCGATCTGCTCGGCGCCCATCATCATTTTGGTGGAAGGCAACTCTGGTACGTGCAGGGAGACCACATCGGATTCCGCCAACAATTCCGGAAGTGAGTTTACTTGGGTGGCATTGCCCAGCGGCAACTTGGTAATCACATCGTAGAATCTGACTCGCATCCCGATAGCTTCGGCCATAACAGAAACCTGGGAGCCGATAGCGCCGTAGCCGATAATGCCCAGGGTTTTGCCCCGGGCCTCATATGAGCCCACCGCTGACTTCTGCCAGCCGCCGCGATGACACACAGCATTTTTCTCTGGAATACCGCGCAGCATAAAAATAGTTTCGGCAATAATCAGCTCGGCAACGCTGCGAGTGTTGGAGTAGGGCGCATTAAATACCGCGATACCCAATTCCGTCGCCGCCTGTAAATCCACCTGATTGGTGCCGATGCAAAAACAGCCTACAGCTACCAGTTTGGACGCATGTTCCAACACTTTGCGGGTTAACTGGGTACGCGAGCGAATACCGATAAAGTGCGCATCGGCAATTTTCTCGATCAATTGATCTTCAGGCAGGGAGGTCTTGAGGTACTCCACATTGGTGTAGCCTCGGGAGCTGAGTAAGTCGACGGCGGACTGGTGTACGCCTTCCAGCAACAGGATGCGGATTTTATCTTTTTGCAGGGACTTCTTTTGATCGGAACTGTGCGGAGCCATAAACTATCTCTTCACTGAGTGCGAATAACAGGTGCAAAGTGCTTAGATCACTTCTTCGGGGGTGCCGCAATTTTGGCGAAGGCGCGATCATAGCACATGCAGCCTCCAAGGCTTTATTCGAAATTTCTATCCTAACTATCTTGTTTATCTATGTACCAACATCAATTTACCTGTGGCAGTGAAGTACCGTTTGGTTTGGGGAAGGTTGTCTGTGTGGGGCGCAATTACGCAGACCACGCGGCGGAGTTAAATAATCCGGTGCCAGAAGAACCCCTGCTATTTATCAAGCCGGCAACAGCCGCGGTACCTATGGCAGACGCCATCCATTTACCAGCGGGGCGCGGTAGTTGCCACTTTGAAGGTGAGCTTGCCCTGTTGATTGGTAAGCGCTTGAGTAATGCCAACGTGGCAGAAGTCCCCGGGGCCATTGCTGGCTTGGGCCTCTCCCTGGATTTAACTTTGCGCGACCTCCAAGCGAAGCTGAAAAAAGCGGGACATCCTTGGGAAAAGGCCAAGGGGTTCGATAAGTCATGCCCTCTTTCTCCCTTTGTGAAACTCGATTGGTTGCCGGACTGGGACAAGCTCAGCTATTCCCTATGGCTGAACGGTGAACTGCGCCAGCAGGGTAAAACCGAAAATATGCTGACACCAATTCTCGATCTGGTGGCCTATGTCAGCAGTTACTTTACGCTCGAACCCGGTGATGTGGTTTTGACGGGCACACCGGCGGGAGTGGGCGAATTACACCACGGCGATAATCTGGCGATGCAGTTGGAAGATGATTGGCTGCGTGTGGAAACGCAGGTGGCTTAGTTTAGAATGACTTCAGCCCTTTGATTTGTGATCACATTTTCGATATAACCGGGAAAACTATCTCCAAATTAAATGAGGTGTGTCATGTCAGCGAAAAATAATATCCCCCAAAACCTGCAGGAATGGCAGGCTCTGGCGGCCTCACTGAAGATCGAGGGCCGTGCCTTTATCAATGGCAGCTATGTCGATGCCCTCTCCGGTGAAACTCGCGCCACTTTTAATCCCGCAAATGGTGAAGAGCTGGCGCAAATTGCCAGTTGCGGTCCAAATGACGCGGACTTGGTGGTAAAGGTGGCTCGGGAAACCTTTGAGTCTGGCGTCTGGTCGAAAATGCCGCCAATGCAGCGCAAAAAAATTATGGTGCGCTTTGCAGAGTTGATTGAAGAGAACCTGGTGGAAATTGCCCTGCTCGAGAGCCTCGATGCGGGTAAGCCGATTGGCGATACCATGGCCGTGGATGTCCCTGGAGCGGCCACTACGATTCGCTGGAGCGGTGAAGCAATCGACAAGATTTACGATGAAGTGGCCCCGACCGGCCCCGGTGAGCTGGGCTTGGTTACCCGTATGCCCCTGGGGGTGGTGGCCGCCATTGTGCCCTGGAACTTCCCTTTATCCACTACCGCTTGGAAACTGGGGCCGGCCCTGGCCACCGGCAACAGCGTTATCCTGAAGCCCGCGTCTAACACACCGCTGACCGCGATTAAGCTGGCGGGCCTGGCTAAGGAAGCGGGCCTGCCAGATGGTGTGTTAAATGTGCTACCGGGGCCGGGAAGTAGCTTGGGCAAGGCCTTGGGCCTGCATATGGATATCGATTGCCTGACCTTTACGGGTTCCACCGAAGTAGGCAAAACCCTGACCGAATACTCAGGTCAGTCCAACCTCAAGCGTACTTTCCTTGAGCTCGGCGGTAAAAGCCCGAATATTGTATTTGCCGATGCAGATCTGGATAAGGCGGCCGAAGCGGCGGCTTTGGCCATTTTCTACAACCAGGGAGAGACCTGCACCGCCGGATCACGTCTGTTGGTAGAAAAATCTATTGCCGATGAATTTATTCAAAAGGTGGCTAAAGCTGCAGAGTGCTTTAAGCCTGGGCATCCGCAAAACCCAAGTACCCGTATGGGTGCCCTGATCGATCGCAGCCAGTTTGATACGGTTGAATTTTACGTGGCCAAGGGCCTGGAGCAGGGTGCGCAATTGGTTTGCGGCGGCAAACCGGTAGATGAAGTAGCAGGCGGTTACTACTATGAGCCAACGGTATTTCGCGGTGTCACCGGTGACATGACGATCGCCCGTGAAGAAATCTTTGGCCCGGTACTGTCTGTTATCGAGTTCGAGACAGAGGAAGAAGCACTCGCCATTGCCAACGACTCAATCTACGGCCTGGCGGCGGGTATCTGGACCAATAACCTGGGGCGTGCCCACCGTATGGCCCGGGATATATACGCCGGCTCTGTTTGGGTAAATAACTATTTTGGCGGTGATATCACCGTACCATTTGGCGGTTTTAAGCAGTCTGGAAATGGCCGCGATAAGTCGCTACACGCGCTGGATAAGTACTGTGAACTCAAGTCCACCTGGATTGATTTGAGCTAGCTTTTCAGATTTGAGGGCCGGATTCCCGGTCCTCATGCATTTTTCCCACTCACGCCGGAATTGCCACTAGACATACAGGGCTCCGGTGTAGTCAGTGTTTATCTCCCTCTACCTTCATACCAGCTGCCGGATCGACGCGCAGTGGATTTTCTGGCGTGAATTATCTAGTCAGCTATACCTAACTTATTGCCCTGAGAAAAGTTTGGGGCGACATTTTCAGGATATGAGTATTCCAGTTCACGAGTTTTATAGCGTGTAGGGGTGCTGATTTGAACAAAACTACCGTTCTATTCGTGGCTTTAAGTGCCATTGGTGCGACCTATGCCCATGCTGAAAAAGCGCCAATTTTTGGTGAAATAGCAGGGCTTGTTAGCGCAGAAAAAATTTATACAAGTATGTCTCACAATAACAATCTCAAGCAGAGGCAAAGAGAGTGGATCAGGCTATTTGTCAATCGTGGTGATCAAGTCAGAAAAGGGCAGAAAATTGCTGAGCATCGCAATAGAAAAGGAAAAGTTGTCCTTGAATATATTGCCAATCGCTCAGGCAGAATTCTATTGAACAGCCGTTCAGCAGTTGACTCCGTAGAGTCTATTCTGGAGATCATTACGGTTGGAGAAGAGAAATACTGTGAATATGAAAATTGTGGTTTGATCGGTGTGCGCTGAGAATTTTCAGGGATTGCCGGCTTGGCAGAAACCGGGTTTGTTTGCAGATTAATAGCTGTGTAATCTGGGGATTCCTGATATTTGTGCGGCCCAATTATGAAACTTATTTATACCCATGAAAACCGCTTGTTGGTTGAGTTGGCAAAGAGTCGACTTGAAGTTGCGGGAATAAAAACACGATTAAAAAATGAATATGCCCAGGGGGCTACTGGTGAATTAGCCCCCAACCAGGTTTGGCCAGAATTATGGTTAGAGCGTGACCGCGATTTGGAGCGAGCCCGACAGGTCCTGGCTGAGGCTGAGGCTGAGGTGGATTCGAATAGCTGGTTCTGCCAGGCATGTGGGGAAGATAACGGTGCAGCTTTTGATTACTGCTGGCAATGTGGAGAACCCAAGCCAGCAGGAGCTGACTAAAGCAGAGTTTTGTGGGTCGTATATCACAATGCAAGTACTTCTCAACATTGATGTCGATGACTTAAACCGTGCGATCAATTTTTATCGAGATGCATTTGGCCTCTACGAAGGTCGCCGCCTGGGAACGGATATGATTGAGATGCTCGGTGGCACTGTGCCTATATTTCTACAGCAAAGGGATTCGGGGATCTGGCCGATAAACAGTAAAAAAAATATAGGTAGCTATGATCGGCACTGGACGCCGGTAAATATGGATATTGTTGTAGAGGATTTGCTTCTGGCAATAGAGCAGGTGGTCGATGCTGGTGGACAGATACAGGGTGAAATCCGGCAAAAAGAATGGGGAGTTAAGTCTTCATTAACTGACCCCTTTGGAAATGAGTTCTGTCTGGTACAGTTTGATGGCAGTGGTTCTGATACCATCAGCTTGTAAGAGAGTAGCTATTCAAATACTTAAATCTATCACCTTTCAATTAATATGATCTTTTTATCTTAACTCATGAATTCATGGCTTTTTCGATGATTAAAGTATGGATTATGTAGTGATAATTCGTAAAAGATTTGCAGGTGTCTTATGACTGTTACGTCCCATGGTGTGTCTATCGGTTTGGAACAGAAATCCGATTATATTTTCCTTACTGTGAAGGCCCGTGGTAAGTTGACCCATGATGATTACGAAACCATGGTACCAATGTTGACCGCAGCAATAGAAAAAGTTGAGCACCCAAAAATAAACGTATTTATGGATGCTCGAGAATTGGAGGGGTGGGAGCCTCGGGCGGCTTGGGATGATTTTAAGTTGGGTATTGAATACGGCCGGGAGTTTAACCGGGTTGCCGTACTTTCAGATAAACGCTGGCTAAAAGTCGCCGGAAAAGTAGGTAGCTGGTTTATTGGTGGTGAATATCGAACATTTGAATCAGAAACTGAGGCGAAAGCTTGGCTGGAGGAAGATACCTAGATTTTGAAGTGATAAAGCCAGAATAGAAAAATAAAGTATTTGTCCATTAAAGGCTTATTAAATAATAAATTATATAAGGATTAGACCGTATGTTTGAGTGGATAGCCAGCCCTGAGGCCTGGATAGCATTGGCCACGTTGGCGGCGCTGGAGATAGTGCTGGGCATCGATAATATTATCTTTATCTCCATTTTGGTTGGACGGTTGCCTCCAAAACAGAGAGAGCCCGCGCGCTTTATTGGTCTTACCCTGGCAATGGTGACCCGGTTGGCTCTGCTTTTCTCTATTGTATGGATTATGGGCTTGGTCGAGCCACTATTTAGCATCTATGGCATGGAAATTTCAGGTCGCGATATTATTTTGGTTGGCGGAGGGCTGTTCCTAATCGCTAAAGCTACCCATGAAATTCACAATAGTCTCGAGGGCGAGGAGGAGAGTGCATCCTCTCTCGGTAGTGCGGGATTTTGGATGGTGCTACTACAAATTGCACTATTGGATATTGTCTTTTCCTTGGATTCTGTAATTACCGCTGTCGGATTGGTCGACGAGATCTCAATCATGGCAATAGCGATTATTCTGGCGGTAATCGTTATGTTGGTAGCGGCTAAACCAATCGGGGATTTTGTTGATCGTCATCCTACCGTGAAAATGCTGGCACTATCCTTCTTAATTATGGTGGGCTTAACTCTGGTGGTTGAAGGGTTTGATGTCCATGTGCCTAAGGGATATATCTACTTTGCCATGGCGTTTTCAATGGCTGTGGAGTTCCTCAATTTGCGTATGCGCAGTAAGAAAGCCCGTAAGACCCCACCGGTAAAGTTACATCACGCTCTACGTGAGGATAGTTAAAATAGTGAGAGGGTGGAGGTGTTCCTCCACCCCGGATTACTGTCTGGTTTGCAATAGTACCCTTAGTTACTATTTTTAAGCTTCAATATTAAGTAAGTAAGGCCCAGTGCGAGAGTGGCAGTAGATAATCCCAAAAGTTCGCCAGCATTGACCTTATCAAGATCTAAAATAATAAATTTTCGGGATAAAGCTAAAATAGCAATAAGTACAACAACTTTGGTTTGAATAATACTTTGTTGACGTGTAACTACATATTGAAGTGTATGGCTAAATTCCAGTGCAATCAGTAAAGTAATAATCTCGCCAAATATCGTTTGAAATACTTTATGGTCCAGAGGGTCCTGCATACCCACCAGCAGCATATTGTATACTGAATATCCCAGGCGACTGATCGCGACTATTACGATTACAACAATAATAAAAGTCAAAATTAAGGCAATCAGGCTTTCAAATTTTCGATAGTAGTTGTGAATTGCCTTATCTGTAATCGAAGTTTTTTCTTCTGGGCTGTCCATGCCTTACTTCTCGTTAAACTTATAAAATTAAAGCTAGTTTCTGTCAGTGAGCTTCTTTATCTAATCCTGATTTAATTTCCCGTTTTAGTAGTGAAATTACCTTACTACTTAGCGGCATCATTCGATGTAGTATCACTGGAACTTCGTAGGATGCTCCCAAGCCCAAGATAGCACTACTATGGGGCATAATGGTTATGTCATAGGGTGTCCAGATTGAAGCCGGCTCGGTAACCTCCAATTTTTGAATGCCCAAATTCAACGCGCGTAAGAAATCACTGCCGATCCGCAATTGTTTCCCACCTTTGTAAGGAAGAAAGTTTGCCCAGTAACTACCATGGTGGGGAGAGGAAATTGATATAAATTTATGCACCCGCTCCAAACCATTAAGGGCTTGTAAATAATACCGTGCGATTATCCCTCCCATGCTGAATCCCACCAGGGTACAGGTAGTTTCTTTATCTACGATATGCTCCAATTTTGCGAGAAGCTGGGACGAAAGGTGTTCCATACCATGCCAGCCGGAGTTATAGCGTAGGTGGATATAGTGTACGTCATAATTTTCGGCAGCTAATTCGTGCTGCATTCTAAGTAAGGAGGTTCCTCGATCAAAAATTCCAGGTATTAAAAGAACAGTTCGGCTTTTACGTTTCATTCTTGTCGCAGGAGAAGTGATGCGTTAGGAAAAGCTTCAATCGCAATAGTCATTTGTCTGCCAAAAACTATTGGGAGCTTGATAGAGAAGTGTAGTTGCAGAACTATTGTTGGATGCCACAAAGTCGCAAAGTAGTCTTAAGGGATAAGTTGGAATGCCGGCAACTATGTCTTTTATTTATATAGACGCCGGCATCTGAAATAAAAAAGTAACTCAAGCGTCTGTTTAAGGGTTTCCAAATAGAAATATTAATATTTCATCGAGTCTAGAATTCCATGATTTCTCATCATGGGCATGACCCTCAAATACTTGGGTTTGCCAATTTGAAGAGGAATACCCTTTCTGGCGCATGATTTTATCCACAGCCCGTTGCAGAGGCGGGTAATAAGCATCCAGGGTTTCTGTACCATGGTCAAAATAAAATCGGTGACTTCCAGGCTTAGGTAAATTTGCCTCTAGATAGTCGCGAATAGCCTTAGCTATCGGTAGTTTGTCGTCGGGGTTAATCCCTGGCCAATGGGTGGATATAGCTGCAGCCGTAGAGAACACTTCGGGGTACTCTGTGACCGCATAGAGTGATATTAATCCCCCCATACTCGCGCCGGCAATAAAGGTGTCGCTGGGATCACCACTCACAGCGTAATGACTATCAATATAGGGTTTAACCTTGGTCACCAAAAATTGTAAGTAAAGATCCCCGCGCAATTCGGCTTGGTTAAATGGATGTTGGACCTGTGAAGCTTCTTTAGGCAAAAAACTCCGAGCTTTCTGGGGGAAGTAGTCACCGTGGCGAAGTGTCTCAATGTTATCGATAGCGACAACTATGAAGGGACGTACCTTCTTTTCTGCTATTAACCGAGAGGCGACTTCATCCATGCCCCACTCCTGACCATTCCAGGTGGTTTTACTGTCGAACAGCATCTGTCCATCGTGCATATAAAGGACGGCATAGGGTTTCTGTGTAGGATATTGATCAGGCAGCCATACATGAATTGGGCGCTCAGCAAGTCCTTCCAGTGTCAGGGAGGGAAGTGTTTCAAGCTTTCCTGCCGATACCTGTACTTCTTTAGGGGGTTCTTCAGCTGTACACGGTGGTATTAGACTGAAAAGAATACCGAATAATAAGGTCTTATAGATATCCATAGCGCCCTGCCTTTGGGGTGTAGATAAAGTTCTACTCTATCTATAAAACCAGTGGCAGGGCTCCTCCCCCTAAGGGGCTGACTTTGGTGTTGAGCCTTCTTTAGAAATAACTGCGGACATCCCAGGTTTCACGTTTATCATCCAATTCGAGCATCGGTCTCATTATAGAGCTATGCCCCTGTCCACCTAGAACGAAAACTTTGGTACCCGGTTGGGCGACGGCTTGGATATTGGCATACATACGGAAGTTTCTGGACCACCATTTGGAGGATAGATCGGCCCCTATAAAGTTATCACCTTGGCCAACGTCATTGAGCATTATATAGGAGCCTAGGTTTACTTTGTCTTCGGCGGGGTCATTGTGTTTATCAAGAGCTTGCTCCAAGGTTGATGAGGCATACAAGTCATTGAAGCGTTTTCCCCAGGCTTCAAGGTAATCATCTATCAACTTTTTCCTCTCAGGAGAACTCTTCTCCAGATAGGATAAAAGCTCGCCGTAAGGAAGATCCTGATCCGAATCATAGCAATTTACTTTTGATAGGCCCGCCTTCTTGGCTACCCTAAATCCCAGTTGTTCGCTTTCTCCTATATTTAACTTATGCTCACCTTTAATATATTTGGCAAAGCGAAGGTTCATTTTGCTTTCGTCATTGGTGTGACATTCCAGAAGAACATGTGTTGGTGAGTCAGTGGCAATCCGTGAGGATAAGTCTTCCAAATAGTTTTGATTTTCTTCGGTATAAACATTAATAACTTGTGTTTTCACCATATCCTTACCGGGGTTGCTAAAATGAAAACTACCAAAAAGCATAACCTGTGCGGGCTCTGTATTTTTTACTGGATCCGCATAGGCATCCAGGCCAATAAGCCCCAAAGAAAGTATAATTGAGCCAGAGATTTGTCTTGCTATGTTTTTCATTAAATATCCTTATTTTATTATTTAGTTTCTATAGGTTGCCTAATTGCTGTACGAAATGAATAGCTCTGAATTTGATATTAATGGATGGATTCAAAATTGAATACTATAAATTAATCGTATCTACTTATAACAAAATTAATAGAGTGATTTTTCTGATCTGAAAGTTTTTATGGTCGAGTTAATACGATGAGGCTTGAGAGCTCAGGGCTATTTTATTAATAGCCCCAAGTTGGTACGGTATCATTGTTAATGTATGTTTACTTAAGTACCACTTCTTAATCTGGTCACTTCAACATCTGCATTACGCATTTTAGCGGAATGGGCTACTTCCTTGCTGACAATAGTCTTACCTATCGGAGAGAGTGAAATTGCTGCAAGCTTAAGGTGCTGCAAACCAAAAGGTATTCCAATAATGGTAAGGAAACAGGCAATAGCATGCAGAAGGTGGCCAATAGCGAGCCAGATGCCAGCCAATAGGAACCAGATAATATTTCCGACTAAACCAAAGCCACTTGTCCCAATATCACCGCGCAGGGTGAGTTCTTCTCGGGAAATTGCCTCCTTGCCGAAGGGGAAAAAAGAAAATTTGCCGATTACAAAGCAGGCTCTTCCCCAGGGAATACCAATAATACTGATAAAGGCAATCAGCGAGCAAAACCACCAGCAGAGTCCCATAAAGACACCGCCAAGGATAAACCAGAGGAAATTTCCAAGTGTTCGCATAACTACCCCTACCAATTCGGTAAAATTTATTAGTGAAAACGGTAATCTACTGATGTTACCGCAAATCCTAATGGCTATATCATTTATTTAAATTACAGTAGTTAGACGCAAGTTCTCACGTTTTAGATTCAGTTATGGCTATTTTCGTCGACCCGATTGTGACTGACTGGTCAGGTTAGTTCGCGGCTTGGATTTTGCCCTTTGGGTATGAAGGTTACGGTATCAGTTCATTTGCCGGAGCATTACTATTTAGCAAACGATGACATTGACTACTTCCTGTTACC
Organism: Microbulbifer sp. CNSA002; assembly: GCF_047324085.1. Classification (NCBI taxonomy): domain Bacteria; kingdom Pseudomonadati; phylum Pseudomonadota; class Gammaproteobacteria; order Cellvibrionales; family Microbulbiferaceae; genus Microbulbifer; species Microbulbifer sp. CNSA002. The sequence continues at coordinate 4,911,894 of NZ_CP172449.1, read as the reverse complement.
GGTAGACCTGACTGCAATATACCCAATTGATCCAAGACAGTCGCTTGGTCCCAGTAAATATGCTCAGAGCTGATTTTTCTATTGGAGAAGCTAATAATTCCCACATGGGGGACTGATAGCTTCTTCCCTGTTGCTTCGATACCAGGTGCGAACCAATCCATACGAATAGAATGGGTAAAGTGAAGAATAAACTCATCCACTAAGCTGTCTTTGCCCACGGTGCGGGAAAGAAGCTGTAAATTTATATCCGCTGGCATTTGAGGAATAAATATATCCCTATAAAATTTTCGTAAGGGTTCTTTTCCCGTTGCGCCGGTATTAACCGGTACATGAATTAATACGGGATTTTCTGTCATGGTAGCAATTGCGGCGTCGGCATCTTTTAGATCGAATTCGGCCTCGGTATGGGTTTCCCAAAGTTGAATTAAGTACTTTTCATCGTCATTGTATTCCATCTCATTCACCTTCCCATTTGAGGCGCAATATTACTAATCGTTGAGTTAATCTATCTTGTGCCAAAGGCAGTATCGCAATGTTTATAAATATCAATAAGGTCGAGAGCGTCAACAGTGAATATGACGATCTTGCAGCTACCTATAGTGATGGCTAATTTTTAGTACAGAATCAGAGAGTTTGTAGTACTAAAAGACCATAAATTATTGAGGAGGAGATGAAGGGAAGTTGTTTGAATGTTTGCAGATCTAGAATGCGTTACCCGTTCTACAAAGATAACGCATTCTTAATCCTTTAGCCGCGCCAGTAATTATTGGCTGCTGCAACGGTTTGGAAGTTAATGGCAACAACCTGAGAGGAGGCGATCAGGCTATCTGCATTTTCCTCATAGGCGGACCTCAGCTTACCCCGTACTTCATCTGAAGGCTGGGTATATTTTACTCCCATCCTGGAAAGTTTCATTGCAAGTTCAAAGCCTTGTTGTGCATTTTCAGTAATTAGGCTTTCTAACCAGATTTGCGACATGGACATCCCTCTCTACTATCGGGTTGATTGATAAAGTTGTGGGAGCTGCTGAGCCCCAGTTATTTTGTGTATTTACTAAGGGTTGAATTCAGTCCAATATGTATTGGCTGATATATTCGTTGAACTGAATAAGATCGAAAGAACCTCTTATTTCGAACCTTACCTTACCGATCTCGCTTAAATAAACTTCTATTTCACAGTCCAGGTCAAAAGTGCCAGCGGTCTCAACAGAGAATGCCTGGATCTTGCTGAAAGGCAAAGAGGTGTAGTCTACTTTTGAGCCGGTGATACCCTGAACATTGGCGGCAATAATGCGTTTGTTGGTGAAAACTACCTGATCGCGAATAGTTTTAAAACCTGCAAAAATAAACTCCCCCTCGATCAGGAACTTATTAAAGTCATCCCTGGATTCAGAGATATCTATAGGCTTGAGTTTAAATACTGGTGAGTTTTTAAAATCTATCACGGGTTATCCCTGTAATTCTATTGGAGGAGGAGATTACCACTGTGGCGCATTAAGTTACAGATGATTTACTTTTTGGTTGTGTTTTTATGTTTAAATTTATTTAATTATTATGACAATTTCCACAGTAGAGGATCGATCATAAGTAAAAGGTAATTTTTGAAATTCTTATCTCTCTATTTACTGGATTCTTGACTCGATTATTTCAGTATCACTAGGGATAAATAGCAGTGGCTATATCTGTCTATTGATTTGCAAGGCTCCCAAAAAAAGCTGCACAGCGGGATGAGTTGCTGCACTTTTTTTGAAGGTGACAGCATTTTGTATTTGGTAGTGAAACTTCTCCGGCAGCAGGGGGAGCAGGGTTCCTTCCCCGACATATCTGCGGGCCAGGTATTCCGGTAGGAAACCCACAAAGCACCCAGAAAGTATCATCGCCAACCTGGCTGCCATATGGTTGGCTGTGGATCGCTTGGGAAACAATCGATACAGGTGCGCCGCGCCAGAGAGAACAGTATGACTGGGCGCAGCTAACTCCTGCTGGGTGAGTAGCTCCTCATCAATAGCTGACACCTGGGCACAGGGGTGGCTGTTACTGCAATAGAGAATCGATTGGTGATAAAACAGGGGTTGGTACTCCAGCCCCGGTCGGCGTGAGTGCAGGGGGTTGATACCGATATCGGCGCGGCCTGCGAGGATTTCCAACTCGAGTTCCTGAGGGGCGGCCAGTTGTACTTCCAGGTGGAGTTGCGGGGCCTTCTCACGCAGTTGGGTGATAGTTCCGGGCAAGTTCAGTTGCGGTATTTCCAATACATCGTCGGGCATTACCAGGCGCAGGGTACCGGTGAGTTGGGATTGGATCGCATTGACCTGGCTTTTGAAGGTATCCAGGTGTCCATCGAGCTCCAAAATAGCCCGATACAAGGCCTCCCCCTCCGGGGTCAGTTTGAAGTCGGCCCTGCCTCGAGAGCGCAAGCACAACTGCATACCCAGCCGTGTCTCGAGGTCGGAGATATGCACACTGATCGTGGAGCGGCTGATATTCAGGGTGACTTCGGCAGGGGTGATGCCTCCGGCGTGGACAACCTCGCGGAAGACGCGCAGCAGGCGCAAATCCATATCGCTGAGGCGGCCTCCCAGGGCGTTTTTGGTTTTGCTCATAGCTGCACTTCCAGGTTGTTTCCGGCGCTGCGGGCTGCGGATTCGATTAAAGTTTGATAAATATAAACTTTAGTTGGAAAAATACTACTATTCTCCTCAGTCAGCTGCGGCCAGAATCGCCGCATACTACTAATAACATCTATTTACTAGGAATTTTCCTGTGAAACTTGCAAATTCGGACCTGTTGAAATTTCAGAACTATATAGCGGGCGAATGGCGTGACGCTGCCTCCACTGTAGATGTATGTGACCCGGCAAATGGCGAGTTGCTAGGCCGTGTGGCCGACGGTACCGCAGAGGATGCCGAGGCGGCGGTGGCGGCTGCCAGTGAAGCCTTCCCCGCTTGGAGCCGCCGTACAGCCGGTGAGAGAGCTGCGGTTCTCAAGCGCTGGTACCAGCTGATCATGGATAACAGTGATGACCTGGCAATGATCCTTAGCCTGGAGCAGGGCAAGCCGGTAGCGGAAGCGAAAGGTGAAATTATCTACGGGGCTTCCTTTATTGAGTGGTTCGCGGAAGAGTGCCGCCGGGCCTATGGCCAGACGATCCCGACTCACAACCCGGCCATGCGCCTGAATACCATCCGCCAGCCGGTGGGTGTGGTGTCCTGTATTACTCCCTGGAACTTCCCCAACGCCATGATTACCCGCAAGGCGGGTCCGGCACTGGCGGCGGGCTGTACTGTGGTGATCAAACCGGCCCTGGAGACGCCACTATCTGCGTTGGCACTGTGCCAGTTAGCGGAAGAAGCGGGCCTGCCCAAGGGGACTATCAATGTAGTTACCGGCAGTGATTCTCCGGGAATTGGCAAGGTTCTGACCCAAGATCCCCGTGTGGCCAAATTCACCTTCACCGGCTCCACTGCTGTGGGCAAGCTGTTGATGTCCCAGTGCGCCAGCACCGTGAAAAAAATGTCTATGGAGCTCGGCGGCAACGCGCCGTTTATCGTATTTGACGATGCGGATATGGATACCGCAGTCAGCGCCTGTATGGCGACCAAATTCCGCAATGCGGGCCAGGTGTGCGTGGCCACCAACCGTATTTACGTGCACGAATCCGTGCACGATGAGTTTGTGGAAAAGCTGCGCGAGCAGGTTGCCGCCCTGAAGATTGGCCACGCTACCGAGGAAGGGGTCAATATGGGCCCGATGATCTTCTGCAGGGCTGTGGACCGGGTTCAGGGGCTGGTACAGGATGCGGTTGAGGCCGGAGCAAAAATTGAAATTGGTGGTGAGCAGCTGGCCAATGGCGATAACTTTTTTGCGCCAACCATCCTCACTGGAGTTACCGATACCATGCGTATCGCCCAGGAGGAAATTTTTGGCCCTCTGGCGGCGGTACAGAAGTTCTCCGATGAGGAAGATGTGGTTCGCCGTGCCAATGAAACGCCCTACGGCTTGGCGGCGTACGTGATGAGTGAAAACATTCGCCGTGCCAATCGTGTGGTAGAGGCGCTCGACTACGGCATGATTGCCTGTAACACCGGAGTGTTCTCCACCACTGTGGCACCTTTCGGTGGTGTTAAAGAGTCCGGCATTGGCCGCGAGGGCGGCGTCGAGGGTATGGCCGAATTTTACGAGACCAAATATTGCTGTTTCGGGGCCTGAGCCCCGGTCTGAACACAACTGGCCTGCGCTTGTCCTAGGTGACAAGCGCCCGAACAGATTTTCGGGAGCCTGTGGCTCCCCTACTTAAGAGTTTGAAACTTCAGGGAACTTGCGGAGATTAATACTATGTCTGAGATGCAAACCGATGCTTTCTGGATGCCGTTTACCCCCAACCGCACCTTTAAGTCTGCACCGAGAATTGTAGAGCACGCCGAGGGGGTTTATCTCACGGAGAAAGGCGGTCGCCAGGTTATTGATGCGACTGCGGGTTTGTGGTGCAGCAATGCGGGTCACTGCCGTTCTGAAATTGCAGAGGCAATTTACCAGCAGGCAAAAACACTCGACTACAGCTCTATTTTTAATTTCGGCCACGAATTGGGTTTCGAATATTCCGAGCGCCTGGTAAAGCACACTCCCGATGGCCTGGACCATGTGTTCTTCGGTAATTCCGGTTCCGAGGCAGTTGAGAGCGCCCTGAAAATTGCCCTGCAATACCAGCGTGTACGCGGCAAGGGCACTCGCACTATGTTTATCGGCCGTGAGAAGGGTTATCACGGAGTAAACTTCGGCGGTATTTCTGTGGGCGGTATTCCTCCTAACTACCAGGGTTTTGGCCAGCCGGTGAAAGCCAACCATATGCGTCACACCCTGGATATCGAACGCAATGCATTCAGCCGTGGCCTGCCGGAACACGGTATTGAGTTGGCTGAAGACCTGGAGAGACTGGTAGCTTTCCACGGTGCCGACCAGATTGCTGCTGTGATTGTTGAGCCGTTTGCCGGTGCCGGCGGTGTGGTACTGCCTCCCAAAGGCTACCTGCAACGCCTGCGGGAAATTTGTGATGAGCACGACCTACTGCTGATTTTTGATGAAGTTATCTCTGGCTGGGGCCGTACCGGTTCTGCATTTGCCTCCACCGAGTTCGGCGTAACCCCGGATATGATCACCTCCGCGAAGGGGATTACCAATGCCACAGTGCCCCTGAGTGCGGTATTTGTCAGCGACGAAATTTATAAAACCGTGATGAATGCGGCTCCCGATGGTGCGGTGGAATTCTTCCACGGTTATACCTACTCAGCACATCCGGTTGCCTGTGCGGCGGGTATGGCGACTCTGGATATTTACGAGCGCGAAGGCCTGTTGACCCGCGCTGCCGGTGAAATTGGCCAGCACTGGGAAAATGCCCTGCACAGCCTGGCTGACCTGGACAATGTGATCGATGTGCGCAATTACGGTTTGGTCGGCGCTATTGAGTTGCGCGCGCCGCAGGATCTGAAAGGGAAATACGGAGCTAAAGTCTCTGGCATGGCCTGGGAAGCTGGAGTGATGGCCCGCGGTATTGGCGATGCCCTGTGTATGTCTCCACCGCTGATTATCGAGAAGCACGAGATCGATGCCGTTGTGGATAAACTGCGTGGTGTGATCGGCGCTCTGGCCTGATTTTGCTATTGCGGCAGCCCGTTCGGGCTGCCGTTCTCTCCAAATTACTCTTGGGTCAGAAGGAAAGAATACACTTCTCTCGAGACGCTCCGTGTATACATCCCTGTAAACTCATAATCGGCATCCATGCCTCATACGGTCCCGAGTGCAGTCTTGCCTTATTAGTTTTCTCCCTTCCTCTCCTTTTATGACCCGCAGGGCAGTTTGCGTAACTTCCCTATTGTCGTTTAGAGCTACACTGAAAATAGTGGTCTGCGGCGCGGTCACAGTCTTTGCAGAGTCGACTGCCTGGCCGCGCTCGTAGGCTGCCTTTAAAAACCGCTGGGGAAAAATTCAATTCCCTGATGGTAAGGGACTCTTCAATATGGAAAGTTACTCAACCTGGGGACTTTTCTATGTCCGCTGACACTCCTCCCCTGGCGACCGGACCTATTTTGCAGGTGTTGTCTGCAAACTGGTGGCTACTCCTGCTGCGCGGTATTGTCGCGGTGATTTTCGGCGTGCTGACTTTTGTCTGGCCGGGATTGTCCCTGTTGACCCTGGTGCTGCTTTTTGGGGTTTACGCTTTCCTGGATGGTATTTTTTCCCTGGTTGCAGCGGTGATGGGGCGGCATAAGTCCACTCCACTGTGGTGGTTGATTATCTCGGGGCTGATCAGTTTAGCTGCGGGAATTGTGACTTTTATTTTCCCTCAGGTTACCGCTTTAGTGTTGGTCGTTTTTATCGGTGCCTGGGCCCTGGTACGGGGTATCTTTGAAATTGTCGGTGCTGTTCGCCTGCGCAAGGAAATTGATAACGAGTGGCTGCTGATCGCTATTGGTGTTCTCTCGGTGATTTTCGGAGTTGCGATTTTAGTCAGCCCCGGGGCTGGTGCTCTGGCGTTGCTCTGGGTAATCGGTGCTTATGCGATTATTTTGGGACTGCCATTGATCTGGTTATCTTTCCGACTGCGCAAGCATAATAAGTCTGCTTCTTCATAACCGTTTAACTCAAATACGCTCAGTAATAAAAAAGGCCGGTATTACTTAGTAATACCGGCCTTTTCGAATTGCTATTTAAATAACAGCTTCTGTTTTTTATTGTTTAGCAGCGAGATTGACTGCCTTCGGCAATGCCCCCATTAACGCTTTGCCTTTTTTCTCCAGTGCCATACACAGCTGGATTCGCTCCTCGGCTTGCGCGAGGCTGCGCTGGTATCCGGGGGCTAAATCACCTTGCTGGGCAAAGAGTTGTTGCAGTTCGCCCAGGTGCTGTTTATCGCAGAAGGCAGCGGCAAGTGATGGGGTGCGGCGGCGGATCTGGGCCGGAATCTTATCTACTACCTTGTCAAAGTTCTGTTGCAGCCACTCCCAGTGCTGTTCCTGAACCCTGGGCTGGGCCAGGGCGTAATGGATCAGGCCAAATGATTCTCTCGGCCCCATTTCGTCGCTGAGCGCTAATGCTTGAATGGTTTCCACTTGCTTGGGATTGTTGCTGGTACCGATGGCATTGGCACTGGCATTTTCAAAGCGGGGATCATCCAGCTCGGCGCGGACTTTGATCAGGTGTGCGAGGAAATCCTCCCCCGCATCCTGTATTGCCACACTCAGGGCTGCCTGGTATAGGTCAGAGCTTAACGCCTTCGCATCCCGTTCCTGTTTAAAGCCGGTAAAGGCGGTTGCCATTTCCTGTAACTGCTTGCGCGAGTCAGGATCTTCTGCAACTTGTGCCATAAAGGTTAGCAGGTCGCTGTGCAGCATCTGCTGGTCGCTATCACTGCTATTGGCGCTGCGATTTAGTATCGGCAGGTACAGGTTCTGGGCAAAATTCAGGAATGCAGAGCGCTGGGATTCACCCAGGTAATTATCCCGGTACTTCTGCAGGTAGCGCAGTGGCATGGTGATCACCTGGCGCTTGTCCGCCACTGCGGATTTGCGCACTACTTCCAGCAGTGGTGCCGCAGTGAGATTGCCGGCCTCGAAAGCTGAGAAGGCGCTGTCGATAATGGACAGCTGCTCAGTGGCAGAGAACTGGGCAAATTGTTTAATCAGTGCTTGCCACTGCGCCTTGGGAAGGTTCCAGCGGTAGTAGCCGCTGCCCTGAGCATTGGGCATTACCCAGTTTGGGCAGGCACCGCCGGTAATCTCCAGGGTTTCCCTTGGCTCAGTCAGGATCTGGCACTGCTGCACGCCGCTATCGGTGCTGAAGCAGAAGGGGATGCTCCATTTATCGCTGGCGTCGGCGATAGGGGAGCCGAGTGGCTTGTAACGGCTCTGCTGAACCACTAGCGAGGCCTTGCCGTCGCTATTGCAGTCCATGGCGATATCCAGTTGTGGAACCCCTTTTTGCTCGACAAAGCTGCGGAAAGTCTCGGTCAGTTCCGGGGTGTTGGTTTCCTGGCCGATCACTTTGTAGAAGGGTGGTGAGTCGGCCACGCTGTCGGAGAAGGTTTCCAGGTAGCGCCCCAGTGCCGGGCGGAAGTTTTCCGCTCCGAAATAGGTGTCCACCATGTGGATAACGCCCAGGCTCTTCGAGTAAGTGATCGAATCGTAGGCGTTGCGAATATTGTTGTTGTCCGCGATGGGCTCACGAATGGCGCGGGTGCTGGCCAGGGAGTCTAGCTGCATGGCGCCGATCGCATAAGTCGCTGCGTTGAGGTCGTGCCCCTCTTCAGGTTCCATAATGGTGAGGGCCAGCGCCTCCCCCCAGGTAGCGAAACCTTCTTTCAGCCATAGGTCGTCCCACCAGGGAGGGGTGACCTGATTGCCAAACCACATATGGGCAATTTCGTGCGCATGAACTTCTACGAGAGCCAGGCGGGTGCCGGGAGCGGGGTTGTCGCCCACCAGGATACGCTGTTCGCGATAAGTAATTGCCGCAGACAACTCAGTAGCGCCACTGGGCCACTGGGGGGCGGCAATAATGTCCAGCTTCTTGAATGGGTAGGGGCGTTGCAGCTGGGTCTCGAAGGTCTCCACCATTTTGGGGGTGATATCGAGGATGTAGTTCATATCCTCACCGCGACCTTTACGGGCGAAGCCGCGCAGGGGAATGGGCTCCTTGCGGTATTTACTCGGCGGAATGGCTGGGCGCTCAACCTGGTCAAATGGGCCCACTGACAGGGACAGCAAATAGGTGGACATCGGTGGTGTGGTGGCGAAAGTGACTTTCTCCATGCCGTCACCTGCCGCTTCGCGCTTCAGCTCGGGCCCATTGCTAATCGCTGCGTAGCCTTCGGGTATTGTCAGGCTGACAGTAAAGGGGGCCTTCAGGCCTGGCTCGTCGAAGCCGGGTAAATACTTGCGGGCCTGGATCGATTCAGATTTTGCCAGGGCATAGGCATCGCCCTGCTCCTCGACCTTAAAAAGCCCGGCCAGGTTGCGATCAAATGCAGCACTGTAGTCGATATGCAGTTTGAAACTGCCCGCATCGATCTTCTCCGCAAACTCTACTGCGGCAACACCACTGTCCAGTACTTCCCGGTATTCGGCCGGAATCTGGCGGCCGTCATCGAGCTGTGCGTAGACTTCGCGCACATCCAGGTTTTTGCCATGCAGCCAAATATGTCGGGCACCTTCCGCCAGCTGGATATCGATATCCACCTTGCCGGTGAAGGAGTCTTTGCGCGGGTCCAGCACCAGTTCCAGCTGGTAATCCAAGGGGGTAGTGCCCTCGGGCAGGCGCCCTTCGGGAGCCTTATCAAAATCGAGGCCTTTAGCCTCGACTTCCTGGGCAGTATTGGTTTTTGCTGGTTCCGATGCTTTTTCTGCGGGGTTACAACCTGCTACTGAGAGCAGGGCCGCAGTTAGCAGGGCGAGCGGGATGTTCTTTTTCATGGTAGGGGGAGCACTCAGCCAAAAGGCTGATTGTACCGCTTTGGAGAAAAATTACGCGATGCAAATAGTTGGGCTGAGGGGAAGGTGGGAGGAAACCCGGCAGTGGATGCCGGGTTTCTGTGGGGAGACCTACAGGTGCGGTACGGTCAGGCTAGAGACCTTGCTGCTGCTGTAGGGCACTGTGATGGTGTAATTGGTATTTTCCGGCTTCTGGTAGATATAACCCTGAGTATCGATGGCCAATACTACACGGTGGCCAACCGGGACATCGTAGCTGGTGGTGAAAAAGTCCACTTCGAACTTTTGTTTTTGCCCAGACTTGTCTGAATGCAGGGTAATGGGGGCGTGAGTTATCAGGCGCCCCAATCCCAGCGGACCCACATCGTAGAGGTGCACGTTGAGTTGCACTTCTTTTTTGCTGGGTTCCACCCACATTTCGAGTTTGGGTTCGCCGCGAATCTTCAAGGTTTCCCACTGAATCGGTGATTTGTACTCGATGGCGTAGTAGCCGTTGATAGCGATCATGGGCGCGTAAACGGGAATACCGAAGCCTTCCAGTGCATCGGAAACCAGCGGGATACCGGTGCCTGCAAAGGTATCTGAGCCGCCGTGGAATTCGTTACTCCAGCTCCAACCGTCGTACTTGTCGCTCTCCATTTTTGCATTGTTAAACATGGTAAAGCGTGGCTGCAGGTACCAGGTGGTGCTTTCGTCTGTTACCGGGTAGTCCTCGAATTGCTCTAGCTCATTGCTGATACGCACAGTCATATCCACCTTGGGTTCGGTGTCGATCCCGTTGTCCTCGCCTTTAAGGTGGTGGTCGAACCAGCGGAAACTGGTGGACCAGATATGGCCGTTGTTACCGGTAAGAGTTTCGGTAATCGCGTGGGTGCCGGGGTTTAGCATGAGTTTCTTGGGCCCTTCGAGCAGGGAGTAGAAATCGGTCATGCTATTCGGCTTAAACAGGTAGTCGGCGAAATTGTTTGAGAGCAACACCGCTGTGCCGTTTTGATTGATTTCGTCCACGTAACTCATTGCGGAGCGCTCAGCACCGAAATTAATTACCTGTTCCATATTTTCGCCGTCGCGCAGGTTGCTCCATACCTGCTCGAGTTCGGCCTCTTTCTGGAAGGCCGTAGTAACAAGCAGCGTGCCCCATACCAGGTTGACGGTTTCATTGGGGTACAAAGCTTCTACTACATCTGCCCAACCGGATAGCGCAGCTACTGCATCGACGCGAGGGTGCTTAGCGGCACTCAGTAGTGAAATTCCACCGCCGTAGGAAATTCCGGCCATACCCAGCTTGCCCACCGGGTAATTGGTTTCCAGCCAGTCGATCAGGACTCCCACATCGTTAAGGCTGTTATCCCCTGCGACGTCAACAAGTCCTCCCGAGTGCCCAAATCCCCGGGTAGAGTAGCTGAGCACCAGGTAGCCGTTTTCTGCCAGCTCTTTGGCCTGGAAGTGGTACTGGTGCTTCTCCAGCCCCCAGCTGTTGGTAAAAATAACGGTGGGGTAACCGTCTGCTGGTGCGGGCGTCTCCGGGATAAATAAGTTCGCATCCAGGACCGTACCGTCAAAAGAAGTAATATCCACGTCGGCGATATATTCCGGTGCCGACCAGGCATGAGCAGACATTAGGGCGCCGCCAAGCAGCGCCAGTAGTGGCTTGGTATTCATTAGTTTTCTCTCATCTGATGAAATCATTATTATTTTTTTGACCAGGATTCCCTCCTTGGTCGACCCCGTACTATAGGAGTTCATCCTAGTTTTGTACGTAAACAGGGCTAAATTTGAGACGTTTGTCTCGCTTCATGTCGCAATCTGCTGCAGAAAACTATTTGTGAACAGCTATCTATTTTGTGTCTTTCCGGTCACACAAAAATAGGCGAAAAGCCGTTTTGTGATCAAATTGATCTTTTTTTGATCAGTGAAAACCGGTACTGTGTCGTCTTCGCTAATCAGCTAGGGAGGGCTTCAGCAACAATGACTCGGTGGCCCGAACTATGGTTTCTCGTTCAGTTGTTCTATTAGTACTTTGTTTCGGATTTATCGCTTCAGCCTACGCCGCGCCGCGTGGTTTGGGGGAGGTGACCTGGTATGAAGTCGACAGTGATAATTTTCGCGTGATTACCGATGGTGATCCCAACGCAGTCAAAAGTCTGGTAGCAGACCTGGAGCGCTATCGCGCAGTGGCCTTGGAGTTACTCGATGCAGATCCAAAAAGCGAGCGATTAACTATTTATGCGGCTGCAGACCGGGACACCTATGCAAACCTGGTGGGTGTTGAGCTGGCGGATATGACCAACGGTTTGTTCGATACCTCTGCGGAGGGTAACTATGCCCTGGTAAACCTGGATGGTCGCAGCGTTGAGAGGCAGCTCAAAGCGCGCGAATTCCTGTTCCACGAATACACCCATTTTCTGAGCTATAACGGCAACACCACCCACTACCCCTATTGGTATAGCGAGGGGTTTGCTGAATTTATGGCAACCATGTCATTCCCGGAAAAAGGCACCTACGAAATTGGCTCCATTCCCAGCGAACGGGCCATGACCCTGATGTATACCGGGCTTATGCCGCTGGAAGACCTGTTGCGCGCGACGGTGTACAACACCGATGCGGACGAAAAGGCAGATGTCTATGCCGGAGGTTGGATTCTGTCTCACTGGTTGATGATGAAAAGCGGCAAGCAGGATAATTTCGATAATTTCGTCAAAGCCTATAACGATGGTGCCGACCCAGTACTCGCCCTGGAAGAAGCGCTGGGGATGTCGGTGAAAGAAATTGAAAAGGCCTATGTAGCCACTTATAAGGCGGATAGCTTTGAACATTTTAGTGGCGCTATCCCCGCGGACTTTAAAGAGGCCAGCCCTACGGTTAAACGCCTCAGTAAAAGAGAATCGGTGAGTATCCTGGCTGGATTTATCGCCCAGTCCGGTTACAACCTGCTGGCTTTGGATGAGTTGATTGAATATGCCTACAGTACGGGTATTTACAGTACTGAGCTGGCTGCGATTAAAGCGAGTGCCGATCTGCGATTGGGTAATTTCCCCCAGGCCAGCCACCTTTTGGCCAGTGTCCCCACTAAGGACCGGGGCCAGCTCTGGTACTTGAGTGCCCATGCTTGGTTAACGGTTAATCAGCAGGCGGTGGCGCCCGGTAGTAAGCGGGATCTTCGCAGCTTGAAAATGGCGCGGGAAGAGTTCGACTTCCTGGTGAAGGAAGAACCGAAAAATGCATCTCACTGGTTTGGCCTGGCGATGGCTATGGAGATGCTGGATTACCCCCGAGAGGAATATCTGGAAAAGCTGGAGCAGGCTTACAAGCGTGCCCCCCGTGAGCTGCATATTGCCCAGTGGCTGGCAGAAGAGCTCTACCAAAAGAAAGATGCGGAGTATTTTGCCCGAGTGGCGAAGCCGCTGATGTTCGAGCTCCCAGATGAGGAGCAGAACAAAGAAATAAAAATGAGGTTGGCAGAGCTGAAGGGCAAACCCAAGTCATCATAGCAACCATAAGAGCGCTCACTGAATAAAAAAGGCTTGTCACTCTGTGTAAGAGACATCCGACATTCGCCAACGTATATTTGCCCGGCAATTGACTTTGCCGGGCTTTTTTTTAGGGGATAATTTCCCAGCAAACTGGTACGATTTCTGTAACAGCGGCAATACCATATTGTGAAGCATAGCGTGCGCGTTAAGGGTAATGCTTCTCATAGAATAAGAAAGGGTGCACTGTGAGCAGAAAACGGTTTTTCGTTATATTTCCGCTATTTGTCTTAATATTGCTGCTTGCCGCATGCGAGAGTAATAGAGATCCTGTTGTAGAAAACTCACAGGTTTTAACGGAATCTCCCCAACAACCGATACCAACGCCGCAGAATAAACAGCCCGCAAAGCCGCAGTTTGAAAATTATGTAGAGCAAGGAGATTTGCCAGCCCTGTTAGAGCGAGGTGTGTTGCGCCTGTTGGCTCCAAGGGGCCCCCAGGAGAGCGCCTTACCACGAGAAGGACTACCTGCAACAGAGTGGCGAAAACTTGCGGAAAATTTTGCTCGTAGCCGCGGGTTAAAGCCTCAGTGGGTTTACGTAGATAACTTTTCCGATTTAATTCCAGCGGTTATTGATGGACGTGGGGATGTAATTGCCACCAATTTTTCTCGCACCGAAGAACGCAAGTTATCACTGGGTTTTACCCGCCCATTACAATATGTTGATGAGTTGCTAATTACTCATAAAGAGTTCGAGGTGGAAGAGGCTGTGCCCTTACAAGTCGTGCTGCGGCGGGGCAGTGCATTTGCTGAAACCCTGGAGCAGCGAGCCGATACGGAAAATTACAGGATCACCTACCTCGATAAGCCGGTTGCAACCAACGAGCTTATCGCGGCTGTAGCAGCGGGTGAATACCCCGCAACAATTATTGATAGTAATTTGGCCGATGTGCTTCTAACTGATTACCCGCAACTTACAGCCACCACAGAACTCGATTCCCGCAGGCCTATCGCCTGGGCTGTACGCAAAGATGCTATCGCTTTGAGGCGTGAGTTGAATGAGTTCTTTACCGCTGAATTGGTATTGGCCAGTCAGAACCGAGAGCAGCCACTGAGAGATTGGCAGGCAATAAAGGAGAGCGGAACTTTAAGGGTACTTACTCGCAATCACCCCGCCTCCTACTTTATCTGGCGCGGTGAGTTGATGGGGTTTGATTACGATCTGCTAAGGAAGTTTGCCCGTGACCATAAATTACGCCTGAGTATGGTTGTGCCCGATAAGGACCAGGATTTGGTCGAAGCATTGAATGATGGAATGGGGGACATGATTGCTGCATCCCTAACTGTTACCGAGGCTCGCCGCCAGCAGGGATTGGCATTTTCCAAGCCTTATATGACAGTTACGGAACAGGTAGTAGCCGCAAAATCAAAGGTGCCTGATAAAGAGCTACCCCTTCCCGAGATCCTGCTTTCAGGGCAAACAGTAGTGGTTAATCCCACCACGAGCTATCACGAGAGTCTGGTCAAAATAATGGAAAAGCAGCACGGGCAAGATATGGTGCCGCTACAGATCCACCGTCTAAAAGGCGCTACCAGTGAGTTTCTTATTGATGCAGTAGCCAGGGGTATTTTTCCCTATACCGTAGTTGACTCACACTTGGCCGCCATTGAAAGCACTTACCGGGATGACTTTACTGTAGTGGGGGAGTTGCCAGGGGAGCGAGATATCGCCTGGGCCGTTCGAACTGGCCAACCGGTATTATTGGAACAACTGAATAACTTTCTGAACAAGCACAATCGGGACCTGTTCTTTAACGTTACTTACAACAAATATTTCAAGGAGCAAAAGCGTATCCTCCGACATCAAGGGCAGCGCCTGCGCAGCACTGATGAGCTATCGCCCTTTGATCCCATAGTAAAGAAATATACTGAGGCTACCGATCGGGATTGGCGTATGGTGGTTGCGCAGATGTACCAGGAGAGTCAATTTAACCCCCAAGCGCGCTCCTTTGCAGGTGCTCAGGGCTTGATGCAGGTATTACCTCGGACAGCACGACAGATGGGAGTTAACAATTTGTATGATCCTGAAAACGGTATCCGCGCAGGTGTATCTTATTTGGGGTGGCTGGATAAACGTTTTCCTGAAAATATACCCCTAGAGCAGAAGATCTATTTTACCCTGGCTGCATATAATGCGGGTCACGGTCATGTCAGGGATGCCAGAGCGTTAGCCCGACGACTGGAGTGGGACCCTAACCAGTGGTTTGGCCATGTTGAAGAGGCCATGTTGCTGCTGTCCCAGCCTGAATACTATCGCGATAGCCGTTTTGGTTATGTGCGCGGCAGGGAGCCAGTTAATTATGTGCGTGAGATACGGGATAGATATATTGGATACTTATCTACTCGGCAGAGTGGTAGTGGCATTTGATTATTGATGTGGACTATAAAGAACGAAGAAAGCAGGCAAATACTATGCCGTGTTTGCCTGCCGATCTTAGAGGGATTAATACTAATTATTATTCATTAAAGAGGAAAATTCTGGGTGTGTAACGATTTTGTTGATAAGGTCAGATACTGCGGGCTGGAAGGCTTGTGCTACTTGTTGACAAGCTTTATCAGCAACCCAGTTTGTTGAAAAAGGATATATCGACTCTACCTGATATCCATTATGAGACGAAGAGGAAATAGTAGCTGAAAGCTTCCATTTTCCAGCACCTATGTTGGAGTTAAAATCCAATTCAGAGATTTCACCTCGAATAGAAACTTCCGAGCTTTCATCATAAGCCTCAGCCATCTTTAGCTCATTGATAAATGCATTGTGGATATAAGACTCGAATGTTTGGTCATTTTGATTTTTAATGGGTCCTGCAGCTCGGCAGCCAATAGAAGAGCGCTCTTTGCCTGAAACAGATGAAAATTTATCAACAGAAACTCTGTTCTCACCAGCTGCCTTGATAGCATTTACATTTTCTGGAGTGGCTCCATAGTTGGTAGTTACATAGCCACAGCCGATCATATAAAGGGTTGAGAAAACTACAGAGAATAGCTTAATTAGCTTCATTGAAACCTCTTCTTTTGTATGTTTTTTAATCGTGTGCGATATTGTTCGTCGAATATTTTACTATATTTTTATAATTAATAGAGAATTTTGTTGTGTATGGGTCTACTCTTCAGTCTTTCAATCTTACTTGTACTAAAGAAGCGAGAGTTTCTTGCGGCCCCACTTTTTTTGCTCCACCTAATATGTAAAGGGTATTACCGATAACTACTGCTCCGTGACCGTGTCGTGCTTGGGGCAAATGACCCTGATTGTTCCAATCATCTGTGACTGGATCGTAAATCCAAATATTGTTATATGCAGTACCGGTCTTCCAGTTGCCATTGGGGCCAAATGCCTCACCGCCGGTAACTATTAATTTATTATTTAATGGGGTTGCTGTGAGCCCGGCAATAGCTTGGGGGAGGGGGCGGATCTTTTCCCATTTATCCAGGCTGGGGTCATAAACTTCGGCATAAGTTAGATTCCTGGCCTTGCGACCATTGTCGCTAACCTGGCGGCCACCAACTACATAAATTCTGTTATTTAAAGTTGCCCCACCTGCGGAGTTTCGCTTGATATTGGCTGGTGCTGCTTGCTCCCAATGATCTCCTCTTGTAAGCACATAATGAAAATTTGTATCTCTATTTTTAGACTGTTCGTTGGGGGCCTTACCGCCAATGACATGGATGTCTTCCCCAATGTTGGTGTAAATAGATTCAGCCAAGGGCCGGGGGAGAGGGCTGGTTTCTATCCAATGCTTATATTCGCCGGAAAGTTTATAAACGGTATTTCGGGCTTGCCAAGCGCTATCCGAATCGCCAAAAAAACCACCGATGCCATATAGACTGTTGGAGTTACTGGCCATACCGAGGTGATGTCTTACCTCAGGTAAATTGGGCCCATGCCTCCAGTTTTGTTCCCTTGGAGAAAAGATATGTGTTTGTTTAGTTGGAGAGAGACCGAAGAAAACTGCCGCATCCGATGGGATAAATCCCCCTGCTACATAGATCTCACCAGAAAAGACTGCGGGGTAAATCTCCTGTAAAGGCATTTCCAGGCTGGGAAGATTTGATATAGATAGACTGGAATTAGCCTCTTTAGCGGTTAGATTGACTCCACCGAAAGTAAGGGAAGCTAAGCTGGAATATTTAATAAAGGATCTTCTGGATAGCGCCATGGTAATAAAAACTCTCACACTGACTGATAAGGAATACCTATTGATTATAATTTTTTACCTAAAAATAGGCTAAAAGGGTCATTTTTATAGTGACTGAAAGGGTCGCAATCTTCAAATCCATAACGGCGATAGAGGGCGATTGCGGGAGCAAAAGCTTCAGCGCGACCTGTCTCCAGCTTTATCTCTTTATATTTACGTTGCTTTGCCTCCTCCAATATTCTTTCTATCAAAGCGCGGGCAACACCTTTGCGCAGGAATAGAGAATGAGTTTTCATGGATTTTATTTCGCCCAAATCAGGGGTGATCTCTTTTAGGGCACCACAGCCGGCCAAAACTCCATCAATTCTCGCTCCCCAAAAGGTAATCATAGGGTCATTTAACTCATCAGGATTTAGTGCGTGAACGCTTCCAGGTGGGGAATGTCGGTACATTTCCCGTAGATGAGTTTCAAGAAGATTGTTAATGGAACCATCGGACAGGTCGTCTAATTGTACTGATATATACATCTTTATTTGATTGTCTTTCTTTTTAAAACAATGGTTCAAATAGGAACGCCCTTTAAACTTTTAGGCTTTGAAATGTCACTGTAACAAGATTTTTAGAGAAGGATAAGTATAAGTTGGCTGGTGCAATAGATATGCTTTATTAGGGGGCATTGAGATAAAATATATCATTTTTTGCACCGTTTTATTACGCGCAATACCCAGCCAAAAGCCTGGTAAGGGAAACTAAGGGCTGGATATTGCCCTTAGTTCAATATTAATAGCTAGTTTAAAGAAGATTTAAAGTAATCGCTTCCCGATATTGATACAGCGTTCTCCGGAGTAGCGATGATTTTTTAGTGCCTTTACCAATATGGGCTTAAGTTGTGGTTTTTCTTTTAGTGACTTAGTAATCTCATTTACATTTTCTCTAGAGCACATTAGCGGTAGGGCGTAAGCATAAGCAGTAAGCAATTCCTGAGATTCATCCTCATTGACCTGAGCCAGTGAATCAAAAATGGGTTGACCGTGAATGTTAAATAGCTCTATTTGCTCTGGTGCAAAAAGGGACTCTGTAATTTTTCGAATTTCGCTTAACTTGAATTTTTCTCGATTAGATATAAGGTTAGCTACCCACTTTGATTTGTTTTCGGGTTGGGGGCGAATAACTTCAGCAGATAGTGCGTTGAGTTTAGATCTGTCGGAGTTATCTTTTTCCAATTCTCTTGTGATTGCCTGCTCATAATCTGAGAACAGATAACGATTCTGCAACTTGATAAGTTTCCAGCGCATATCAGGATCGAGTTCCAGTCCTTTAATGGCAAACTCTCCCATTAATAGGTCTCTAGCATGACTTAATGCTGGAGTGGAGTGGGCGATATTGGTAAAAACACCAAACCAGACTTTTTGTTGATCACTACCTTCAGCCGCCTCTAGTAGTTGACCCCAGACAAAGCTCTCAACGGTCTGAGTAAGTTCGTTACGGCGCTTTGTGCTTAGGGGGATTTGAGTCAGAAAATCGTAAGTGAATTCAATATATCTGGCATTCAAACGAATAATATTGATGTCCTTTTCGTCGGCGCCATTATTCACTATAAAACTAATATACTCATCCAGAGGCAGTTTTGCGTCATAGGTGCTATCAAATAGGCTTTGCCAGAACATTAGTCGTGCAAACGGTTCTTCAATATCATTGATATGCTGAGCCATATTCTTGATGGTAACTTCATCCAGATTTACCTTCACATAGGCCCAATCTTCTTCATTGGGGTATAGCCCCTCTGGGCAGGGTAGCCCCACGGCTTCTTTTACTTCGGTTCTGGCACCACTATAAAGCACTGGAAGGGTTGCAACCCGTTTCATACTTCCAGCTTTCATTTGGTAAACCCCCAGCTGTGTGCGCTGTTCCCTTAATATCGGATATTCCTCTGGTGCTGTTTGCTGAATTACCAGATGATTGATTTGGTCATCATCGCACTGGAAGCTGGCTTCAATTGTGTTGAGGCCGGCCTGGTAAAGCCACTGTTGCTGCCAGGAATTAAGATCTTTATCCGCAGCTTTGCCCAGGTGGTTGATAAAGTCATTGAGGGTTGAATTGTCATAAGACAAAGCCTTTAAG
Organism: Microbulbifer sp. CNSA002; assembly: GCF_047324085.1. Classification (NCBI taxonomy): domain Bacteria; kingdom Pseudomonadati; phylum Pseudomonadota; class Gammaproteobacteria; order Cellvibrionales; family Microbulbiferaceae; genus Microbulbifer; species Microbulbifer sp. CNSA002. The sequence continues at coordinate 4,892,625 of NZ_CP172449.1, read as the reverse complement.
TAATTACTGACGCCTTTGCGAAATTCTTCTTTGCCCAAATAGTAGGGCAATTGCTTGAGTACTGAGCCGCCTTTGCCATAAGTAATTCCATCAAAATTGGCAAAGGCTTCATCAGTATTGTTAACTGGAAGTTGGATAGCGTGGGTAGTGGGGCGTTGATCAGTGTGGTAAGCCCATTGCTTGGCGCCTAAATAATAGTTCTCCCAGGCTGTAGTGAATTCGCTATTTTCGGCTAGAGCCAGATTGGCCATGTAAGTGGCAAAGCTCTCATTGAGCCAGAGGTCATCCCACCAATTCATGGTGACCAAATTACCAAACCATTGATGGGCCAGCTCATGGGCAATAACATTGGCGAGGCGCATCCGCTGGGCCTGGGTCTTTTTTCCTCGGGATATGTAAGAATCGTTAAATGTTACAGCCCCAACATTTTCCATAGCGCCGGCGTTAAAATCAGGAACTAGTATTTGATCATATTTTTTAAATGGATAATCAATTTCAAAGTAGGGCTGAAAGAATTCAAAGGATTGTTTGGTGAAGGTAAACCAGTCTTCTGTTTTTACGTAATTTGCCAGGCTCTGTCTTGCCATTAAGCGAAGGGGGATATCTCCTGCCGTGTCTTCCCAGATGTGGTAAGGACCTGCATGTAAAGAGAATATGTAAGATGAAAATTTCTTGGTTTGAGGGAAAAACCAGTGGTTCGATTTTCTTTTCTCTTCTACTCTCTCCTCTCTTTCCGCGCTAACTACTACCCAGTCTTTTGGAGCCTTTACATCCAGGGTGTAACGCGCTTTCAAATTGGGTTGGTCAAAATGTGGGAATAGGCGATTGGCATCATAAGGTTCAAAGTCCGTATATAAATAGACCTTTTCGTCTTTGGGGTCTTTAAAGCGATGTAATCCTGAGCCATTGTTAGAGTACGGGTGTTGATAATTCACCGTAATCGTGTGGGATATTTCTGGTAGATTTTGATAATCAATAGAAATAAAGTAGTTGTTGTACTCAAATGGAACAGATCTTCCATCGACCTGGATTGAATCAACCGCACCACCGGAAAAATCGATAGTGAGCGGCTGTTCGAGTATTTTTCCAAAATTGATATCTGCGTGCACAATTCCGGAGAAGTTCTTAGCTTGACTATCCAGATTGATGCTCAGCCGATAGTCCACTTCAGCAATTTGCTGACGACGAATGTCAGCATAAGATTCTGAAAGTCCTGGGGCTGTGGTTCTAATAGGAGATGAAATTTTCTTTGCTGGTAAGTTTATTTCTTGCTTAGTAGTTCTTTGCTCACAGGAACTTAATAAAATACCACATAGAATCGCTATAACCACTTTGTACTTTAGTAATACATTTGTAAGGCGAATATATTTGTTCATGGCGCTATTTTTAATATAGAGTTATTGAATTACTATTTGCGATTTACTTTGTATCATTAAAGATAGCTAGGCGGCGATATAAATTTTCCGTATCAGTAGGGGGAATCTTTTATACAGAGTGAGAAGGGGTAGGTTCTGGCTACTGGCCGTTTGCGACCTCAGTGATTGATTCCGCTAATGCGTTGATAACTCCGTCAATCTCCTCTGCCTGTGCTATAAATGGGACGCCGATTTGCAATGTGTCGCCGCCGTAGCGAATATAAAAGCCTTTTTCCCACATCTTCATAGCAATTAAGTAAGGCCTGAGTAATGGCTCATCTGGAGCTGATTCGATTGTCAGGCCTGCGGCAAGTCCACAATTACGAATATCTTCTATTAACGGTAATCCATTGAGTTGATGGATATGGTCTTCCAGGATATGGGCAAGCTCCGCAGATCTCTCAAATAAATTTTCTTTCTTTAAAATATCCAGTGTCGCCAATGCCGCTGCGCAGGCTAGTGGGTGCCCAGAGTAGGTATAGCCGTGGGGAAGCTCCAGTTGGTATTGAGGCCCTCCATTTTCCATGAATATCTCGTAGATATCTTGACGCACAGCCACAGCGCCCATGGGAACAGCGCCATTTGTAAGCTGTTTGGCTGTATTGAGCATATCCGGGGTCACTCCAAAAAACTCTGCTCCGGTGGCTTTCCCCATGCGTCCGAAAGCGGTAATGACTTCATCAAATATCAACAATATGTCGTATTGAGTACATATTTCCCTAAGGCGATGGAGATAGCCTTTTGGTGGGGGCAATACTCCCGCAGACCCCGCTACGGGCTCGACAATAACAGCGGCAATGTTTTCAGAACCGTGCAGTTTGATAAGTTCCAGCAACTCGTCTGCCAGGAAACTTCCCTGTTCAGGCTGTCCTTTAGCAAAGCGGTTATGGGGTAAAAGGGTGTGGCGAAGGTGGTCAGAATCTAAAGATGAGCCAAAGATTGCTCGATTAGCGCTAATACCCCCCACACTAAGACCGCCAAAATTAACTCCGTGATAGCCTTTCACGCGTCCGATAAATTTTGTTTTCCCTGGAGCGCCCATCTTCTGCCAGTAGGCTCTAGCTATTTTTAGAGAGGTTTCTGCGGATTCAGAGCCGGAGTTTGTAAAGAAAATACGATTGAGCCCCATGGGCATCATCTGGCTGACACGCTCCGCTAGTTGGAAGGCTCCCGGGTGGCCATATTGGAAAGCGGGGGCATAATCCAGAAGGGCTGCTTGTCGGGTAATGGAGTCAATTATCTCCGGGCGGTTGTGTCCAGCACCACAGGTCCATAAGCCAGAGAGACTATCGAATATGGGGCGGCCATCAGCACTACGGTAATAGCAGCCGTCGGCTGAGGTAATAATACGGGGATCTCTTTTGAATTGACGATTCCCGGTAAAAGGCATCCAGTAAGCATCGAGCTGCGATTTACTAAGTCCCGCTGATTTGTCGTTCATTTTTATTTTCCGACATTTGGCCTTATCGCATTAATTTTGGACCAACTTTTCTACTTTATAAATTGATTCTCACTAACTTTAGTTTCATAAGTGGGGTTTATTAATAGAGTATTGAAGTATTGCCTATGGCAGGAGTTGAGTACCGGGGGAGGGTTTGCCGGAATGGCCTAAGGGAGAGAGGGAGATGAGAGGAGAAGAGAACCGGGGGCATTAGCCCCCGGTAATATTGCTGATTAAACAGCAGTGGCGATTCTGTCCACATAGGGGGCGAGTTCTGGTTTGTTCTCCAGAATCTCCTGCCGGGACAGACCGTCGATCTCGTGGGGGAATACCAACCACTCTTCGGTCTTGTGGATAAAGTAATCCGGCTCGCGCTTGGCCTTGTTGTTCTTCGGCTTGTAGTAAGGGGTCGCGATACGAATCTCCGGCGTGTTCTTCTTACAGGCAGCGCGTAGGTCTTCGATAGTTTGCTCAATACTCAGGCCAGAGTCGTGCACATCGTCCACGATCAACAGGGAGTCGTGGGACTCCAGGCGCTTGATCAGGTAGTTAAGGCCGTGCACACGCACTTTCTTATCACGCTCACCGATACCGAGATAGGAGGAAGTGCGGATAGCGATATGGTCTGCATCCACTCCCATCACGTGCAGCAGCTCTTGTACAGCGATGCCCACAGGAGCGCCACCGCGCCAAACACCGACAATATAGTTTGGGCGAAAGCCGTCCTTATAGATTTGCTCGGCGAGAGCATAAGAGTCTATCAGGAGCTGCTGTGCGCTAATAAAGTGCTTTTTCATCAATGTACCCCTCAGAAAAAGGCAAACTTGGCAACAAAGAGTGCCGCTAACACGTAGACACTGATGCTGACGTCTTTGCTACGTCCGCTCAGCGTTTTAATAACTGCGTAGGAAATAAAGCCCAGGGCGATTCCGTGCGCGATCGAGAACGACAAAGGCATCATCACTGCGGCGATTACTGCCGGTGCGGCCTCGGTAATGTCATCCCAATCAATAGATGACATACCGGAAGTCATCAGGACGCCAACATACAGCAGAGCACCTGCGGTTGCATAGGCCGGAATCATACCGATTAGGGGCGAGAAGAAGGTCGCTAACAGGAATAGCCCGGCGCAAACCACAGCAGTCAGGCCTGTGCGACCACCGGCGGTAATTCCCGCAGTACTCTCTACATAACAGGTAGTAGTTGAGGAGCCCAGCACAGAACCAACAACAGATGCGGAACTGTCGGCCATCAGGGCCTTGCCCATTCCAGGCAACTTGCCATCTTTATCCAGCAGTTTGGCGCGATCAGAAACGCTTAACAGGGTGCCTGCGGTGTCGAACAGGTCGACAAACAGGAAGGCAAAGATCACGCTGATCATGCCAACTTCGAAGGCGCCAGCAATATCCAGCTCCAGGTAAGTTGGTGCCAGGCTGGGAGGTGCGGATACCAGACCGGTGAACTCTACCTTACCAATTGCCAGGGCGATGACGGTTACCGCAAGGATACCGATCATCACTGAGCCCAGCATACGGCGGTAGGACAGCGCCACAATAATAAAGAAGCCCAGTGCTGCCAGGATCGCCTCAATTGACTTGAGGTCGCCCAGGGTTACCAGGGTAGCGGGGCTGGCTACAACGATACCGGCACTCTTCAGGGCAATGATCGCCAGGAACAGGCCGATACCCGCTGCCAGGGATTGTCGCAGGGAGAGGGGAATACTATCGATAATCCACTCTCGCAGCTTGAAGATACTGAGCAGCAGGAAGATTACCCCTGATATAAACACCGCACCCAGGGCTACTTGCCAGCTGTAGCCCATTTCACCGACGACAACGTAGGCGAAGAAGGCATTGAGGCCCATACCTGGCGCCAATGCGATGGGGTAGTTGGCGTAGAGCCCCATAATCAGGCAGCCAATAGCGGCTGCAAGACAGGTCGCCATAAACACAGCGCCCTTATCCATACCTGCTGCAGCCAGGATATTGGGGTTCACAAAAATGATGTAGGCCATCGTCAGGAATGTGGTAACGCCGGCAATCACTTCCCGGCGAACATTCGTCTGGCGCTCTGAGAGCTTGAACAACTTCTCCAGGAATGAGGCATTGCCTCCCACCTGCGGGATGTCGGACCCTGGGGTCGCCGATGTTTGGATATCAGTGGGTTTCATATCAGAAGTGGTACTTTACTAGCAGGTTAACGTTGCGTTCGTCGAAATCGACACCGACAATTCCGAACTTGTCGTTCCAGTGTACGTACTCAATACCCGCGTACAGGGTCTTGGGTTCACCCCAAGAGGCGCCGGCATCCCATTTCAGCTGGGAGGTAAAGTTTGTGCTTGGATTGGCATCTTCAGAAGCGCTGGTCCAATCGATAAACCCGTCGTAGACAAAGCTGGCATCACCCAGGGTAAAAGGCATGGCCCAAACCAGGGTCAGCTGCTCGTTGCTGGCCTTGTCATCATTATCGCGGTGGTAAAAATTCGCCTGTACAAAGGAAAAGCCGGGTACCGCGAGATCAAAGCCCACACCTGTCAGGTAATTGGTGAAGTGAGGGCCTGTGGCCGTCAGGTGATCCGGGTCATCCATATTGCCTATCTCCACAGTTGTGGCGACAAGCACATCGGTAACCGGTCCGAAAGCCAGCTCACTGCCGCTGAGCTTGCCTAAGCTCAGGCGGGGAGAAATCTCACTATACAGCTCATTGGAGCCATCTTCCGAGTCCAGGTAGTCGGCAAAAATAAAGAGGTCACCCCAGCTGTGGCCACTGGCGTGCTCGAAAGTTACTACGGATCTCTCAGAGTCATCCGTGTTCTTGCTGTAGTCGACTTTGTAATCGTGGCCGTAAAGAAGGCTCAGGCTGTTGTCACTCCAGGTCATCTCAGCTTGGGCAGCTACGGACAACAGGCTAGAGGCCAGCAGTAGCAGGGGCTTGGTTGGTTTCATTCTATTACCTCTGTTACAGCGACAGGCGAATTTCGCACTGGCGGCCGATGAGAAAATCGGCAGTTGGTTAAAAAATAGTCGCGGAATGTACCAGAACTTAACCCCTGTTTTCCAGTGTTTTTTCTCGGCATTTACGCTTTTTTCCTAGCTTTTTAAGTAACTCTGCACCAAAAAATCACGCTTGGGGAAAACGAGATACTCATTTATTGGTTAGCGATGGGCCGGTGTAGCAAAAAAGTATTGTTTAATTGGTTTGATAGTAGGGAATCGCTACATTGCAGGGGCAAATTAGGTAAATAGTCCAGAAAGTCGGCATCTGCTCCCCAGTGGTGCTTGCACAGGCAACATGAATACTTTTGGTGCTTTTAGGGTTCGCGATAATAGATGTTGTTTAACTTTGATGACACTGGAAGTCATCCGCTTGGTAGCAGAATAAGGATGGTTGAAATGTATCTTCTGAGCGCTTTCCTTATATAGGCAGGCATCGGCCTGAGGTCGATGATGATGGTTGGAAAAAGTAAATCGACTTTTAACCTGTATAAAAATTATTTGGCTGTTTGGTTTTTTTACTAATTCGTAGGAAATTGGCCCAGGAAGGAATCTGGATGGATTGCAGTAGCGGGGGGCGACTTTAGGGGGGCTCAGGTGATGCCTACCGAGCCCCGTATTATCTGGTGGTGATTGGTTACACTTTCCAGCTTTTGAGACCTGGGGCGAGTATTGTTATCGCCCCAGTATGTCTTTTCCGGTTCGAGTTTGGAATCAGGCTACCTGTTGTTCTGTACCTGACTGGTGCGCCAGGTATTCCTCGTAAGTGCCTTGAAAATCAATCAGTGCTTGATCTTTGATTTCAATAACTCGGGTTGCCAGGGATGAGACAAACTGACGATCGTGACTCACAAAAATAAGTGTGCCCTCATATTTCTCCAGTGCCTTGTTCAGGGCTTCGATGGCTTCCATGTCCAAGTGGTTGGTTGGCTCATCCATGATGAGCACATTGGTGTCCATCATCATTAGCTTGCCAAATAGCAGGCGATTTTTCTCGCCGCCAGAGCAGACCTTTGCCTTTTTATTGGCATCATCTGCGGTAAATAATAGTCGGCCCAGAATACCCCGCACAGCCAGATCATCGTGCTTGGGGGTGCGCCACTGGGACATCCACTCAAATATCGTCAGGTCACCATCAAAATCTGCACTGCTGTCTTGCGGACAGTAGCCGATAGCGGCATTTTCTGACCACTTGACGACTCCGCTGTTTGCTTGGATCTCATTGACAAGACAGCGCAGGAAGGTTGTTTTACCAACGCCGTTCTCACCGATAATTGCTAGGCGCGCACCGGCTTCCAGCAGCATTTCGCCACCTTGAAATAGCGTTTCACTGTCAAAACCATGGGTAAGCCCCTCAAGAGTCAGCGCCTGACGGTGCAATTTTTTACACTGGTTAAACGTAATATAAGGGCTGACCCGACTGGAGGGTTTGATTTCGTCCAGCTTGATTTTTTCCATCTTCTTCGCGCGGGAGCTGGCCTGCTTGGCTTTGGATGCATTGGCAGAAAAGCGGTTCACAAAGCTCTGTAGCTCGTCCAGTTCGGCACTTTTCTTGGCATTCTCTGCGTGAAGTTGTTCTTGTATTAGCGTGGAGGCCGCAACAAAGTCCTCATAATTGCCGGGGAAAACCCGCAATTCACCATAATCTATGTCGGCCATATGGGTGCAGACAGAGTTCAGGAAGTGGCGATCGTGGGAAATGATGACCATTGTGCTTTTGCGTTGATTCAGTATATCTGCCAACCACTTGATGGTGTGGATGTCCAGGTTATTGGTCGGCTCATCCAACAATAAAATATCCGGGTCGGCAAATAGCGCTTGGGCGAGTAATACACGCAATTTCCAGCCGGGAGCTACCTGTTTCATCAGGCCAAAATGTAGGGATTCGTCGATGCCAGCTTCAAGCAGGATTTCTCCCGCACGGCTCTCTGCACTATAGCCATCCAGCTCAGCAAATTGGACTTCAAGCTCGGCTACGCGCATGCCGTCTTCTTCGCTCATTTCCGGTAGCGAGTATATGCGGTCACGTTCCTGCTTAATTTCCCACAGGCGGACATCTCCCATGATGACCGCATCGACGACGGTGTACTCTTCAAATGCAAACTGGTCTTGGCTCAAAGTACCCATGGTGCATCCAGGCTCAATGGATACGTTGCCGGCCGAGGGCGCCAAGGCACCACTCAGGATCTTCATAAAGGTTGACTTTCCACATCCATTGGCCCCGATAAGGCCATATCGGTTGCCATTGCCGAACTTTACAGAAATGTTTTCAAACAGTGGTTGGGCACCAAACTGCATGGTGATATTCGCGGTGGAGATCAAGAGAGTATTCCTGAGGATTACAAATGGGCTCTGGTAAGCCAGTTTCGCCAAAATAGGAGGCGTGATGTGGGGGCCGCACTATAAGGATTTGGCGCTGAAGTGTCGAGGAGTACGTTCAATAACTAAGCAGTTTCTCCGCGGGTTCGATATTAGAGATTGAAATATATATGTTAAAGTATACTCCTAGGCTAGGAGGATATTCCATTTCGGGGCGGGGTGCGATGATATGCATCTGTATACTCCCTGAGTTCGGGCTCTTTAGCTAAAGCTATGGGCCCTAATATTAGGAATATTCCCGGTATAAGTTGCCAGCGCGTAAAGCGGCCACTTTTATTTAAATAATTAACGGGATCACTTGATCCTATTTGTATCCTTTGGGTGGCTCCGACGGCAAAGTAAATGTTAATGCAGTTAGGGGGGAGGGTTGAAGGGCTAATGACTAGCAGATGTCAGTCAATCAATTTTTGATCTCTATGAGGAGCTAGCAAAGGCTGGAGGCTATATGAAATCGAATTGTTTGCACCTTGCGATTCCGGCAGGGGACCTGGAAACCGCCAAGAAATTCTATTGCGATGTTTTAGGCTGCAAGACCGGCAACAGTGAAGAAGGTCGCTGGGTAGATATCGACTTTTGGGGTAACGAACTCACCCTGCACCAGAGTGAGGAGAAGCTCCCCAATGTTCGCCACAAGGTGGATATGGGAGAAGTGGCTGTTCCTCATTTTGGCATTCACCTGCCGGAAGATGAGTTTCAGGCACTGAAAGGCCGTATCGAAGCTACCGGGTTGGAATACCTGGACAAGCCCTACCGTCGCTTTGTCGGCAATGAATACGAACAGGAAACTTTCTTTATCGAAGATCCAAATGGCAACGTTCTGGAAATGAAAACGATGGTTAATCCTGAACTGATGTTCAAGTAATCGTCTGGGCCCTGCAGATAATTGAATCTGTGGGGCTGAGTTTCTCCCGCTATTCCCTGTCCTCGCTTATCCTTGCTAAGAATGAGATGCCTTAATCTGGGGTTGAGTTCTGATTGCCTGAATAATACCTCCGATAACTATCAGTAAGCTGCCGGCATAAGTATTCCAGGTTGGGAGTGTGCTATAAACAAACCAATCCAATATGCCGGAGAAAATCAGGCTTGTATATAAATAGGGAGATAGGCTGGCAGGCCTGTTTACCCGACGATAGGCTTTAGTGCGCAAGGATTGATTACTGATTGTCGCCAGGCTAAAAGCAATAATCACAATCACAAAACTTACCGAGTCTGATAGAGATACCGCGACTTTCGTAAGCTCCCCAAGATTTCCTTCAATCAATAAAATGGCAAGCATATAGAGGCTGGATAGGCCGAACATCTTGGTGGTTGAGGATATCGTATTTTGCTTCTTTGAAGAGTGGTGCATTACAAACTGTGAACAAGCTCCAAAGAAGCCCGATAGCAGGCCCACTATCATATAGCTATCAAAGCCAGCAGTTGGCTTCAATATAAAAGCAACGCCGATAAAGCTGATTAAACAGGCCGCTACTGTCTTCTTTTTTATCGGATCCTTTTTGGCAAACCGGGTAATAAAAGGGAGAAATAAACCTGACGTTGAAAATAGAAGGGCGGCGACAAGTAGAGAGCCTTTGGACAAATAATAAAACAGGCAATACTGAGCGAGACAAGTGAATAACGCCCTTGCACCATCAATCCTGTCTATTCGATGAGTTACAGGGTTTTTATCGAAAACAATGAGGCAAATCCAAGTTAGGAGTAAAAATGGGGCAAAGAAACGAATAAAGACCACCAGTGATAAGGAGCTAAAGGTGGTTAGTTCTTTACCAAATAGCCCGGTTAGCGACATACAGCTGGCCGCCAGAATTGCGGTAATGACACTGAGGGCAAATTCTCTATTGGAAATGCGGGTACTCATGGTTTACTAACACCCTCACTAGCAATAATCTCATCGACAGTTTTTACACTGCCTATCTTCGTGAGGAAGTTCAGGCTATTCTGTTTATTGTATTCCGTGTCAGATTCACAGGCATCTGAGGCAATGAGTACTGAAAAATCTCTATCGTGAGCTTCCCTGGCTGTCAGTTCGACTGTATTTTGTGTTGATACCCCACAGAGAACAATCCTTTCTATATTGTTGCTAGCAATAAGTACTGGGAGTTCGGTCCCATAGAAGCCACTGACACGCCTCTTATAAATAGATATATCGCTATCAGTAATATTGAGTTCATCAACAAAAGCAGTGCCCCAGCTTTTCTGACGGAGGGCGCCTATATCTTTGATATAGCTGAAGAGGGGAGAGTTAGAGGAGAATTCCCTGTAGTCGGTGGAAAAAGCGACTCTGATATGGCAAATAAGATGATGTCTTGCTCTTCCCCACATAAGGAGTTTATTGGTGTTCTCAATAACTCTATTCTTATGGACTCTTGGGGCCGCTGCTGATATTTGTCCTTTTGGATGACAAATATCGTTGATAAAATCGAGGGTAATGATTGCAGTATTCATGACCAGAGTCTAATAAGGCGAGTATTGGCTTAGTTTAGTAATGATTAAGGAAGCCTTCGATAAAGGATTTTATGATCTATATAGAGATTACGATTTCTTTGTCATAAATTGCTTTGCCCTTTTTTTTATTGCTGTCACTTCACTCTTCTCAAGCTTATCCAAAAGGCTGAACATCATTGTCATTCTATGATTGCCCTCTAGCATTTTTCTTTTTTCAATTAAGAAATTCCAGTAGAGACTGTTAAATGGGCAGGCCTTCTCTCCAGTTCGTTGTTTGACGTCATAAATACAGTCGCTGCAATAGTTACTCATTTTGTTGATATAGGAGCCACTACTAATATAGGGCTTTGTTGCAACCAATCCACCATCGGCGAACTGGCTCATTCCCCGGGTATTAGGCATTTCAACCCACTGAATAGCATCTATGTAAATACCGAGATACCAACTTTCCACCTGGTCAGGGTCAGTTTGTGTTAATAGCGCAAAATTACCGGTAATCATAAGCCTTTGGATATGGTGAGCATAGGCATTTTCCAAGCTATTCCTGATGGTGTTGTGAAGGCAGTTCATGGTCGTTTTGGCATCCCAGAAAAAATCTGGCAAATTATTTTTATTCTTCAACTTATTCTGATGCTCATAACTGGGCATAGACATCCAGTAGACACCACGCATATATTCTCGCCAGCCCAATATTTGGCGTACAAAACCTTCAATCTGGTTAAGTCCTATTGAAATTTTTCCATCTTTCCAAGATTTTATCGCTGTATCGATAGCCTCTTTTGGAGATATGAGTTTACTATTTAGGGAGAAGCTAATTCGGCTGTGATAAAGAAAGGCTTCATCTGGATCCATTGCGTCCTGAAAATCGCCAAAATGAGCAAGTAGATGTTTACAAAAATGACGAAGTAGTTTTATAGATTCCTCCCTGCTGGTTGGCCATATAAAATTCTCTGGATCAATCTCTCCAATACTCTTAACTCCAGACTTTTTTATACGAGATAAAGTTGAAGTGACATTACTTGTTATTTTTCCCTGCTTGGGTTTGTCCAGCTTTCCATTCCATTTCTTTCTATTGCTTTGGTCGAAATTCCATTTTCCCCCTTCAGGTTTTTCATTATTCATCAGAATGTCATGCTTCTTCCGCATATAGTGGTAGAAGCTTTCCATAAGTAGCGATTTTTTCCCCTGGAAGAAGTCTGCCAGCTCTTTTCGGGTGGTTAAAAAGTGCTCAGTGTCGTAGGCTTGAAATTCTATTGATAGTCTCTTTTCTAGTTGTAGCAGCTGCTGATCTAGTCGGTACTCATCGGGAAGTTGGTACTCAAATTTTTCAATTTTGCGTTTTCTAATAATATCTTCGATATTTTTTGTAAGGTTTTGTTTGTTGTTTTTATCGTCTATTCGATAGTAGATGACATTGCAGCCCCTATTTTTAAGCCACTCTGAGAAAATCTGCATAGCTTCAAAAAAGGCAACAATTTTTTGGATGTGGTGAACAACGTAATCGGTCTCTTGGCGCATTTCAGCCATAAAGTAGATTTTATCCTCCTGGTTACCTCTAAACCAGGAGTGTTTTTGGTTCAATTGATCCCCTAATAGCAAGCGCAGCGTTTTCACATCTCACTTCCTTTATTTAGGTCTTAATATGCCTATAGATAGACCCTTCTATTCACTCCCACATTTTCTACAAAAGTAGAGTCATGGGAGATCAATAAAAATGTCCCGGGGTATTCTACCAGCGCAGTTTCCAGCGCTATACGCGACTCCAGATCCAAATGATTATCCGGTTCGTCCAGTAGTAGCAGGTCTGGTGCCTCAGTGCCACGAGTAGCGGCAAGTAAAGCAACCTTTAGTCGCTCCCCTCCACTTAAAGTATTGGTAGAGCGAAGTGCAGAATCACCTCGAATATTCATTGTGGCTAGGGCTGTGCGCCAGAAGTTGGTATCTTTATCAGAGTGCAGGCGGGATAAAGTTTCCAAGGCAGATAGATTTCCATTTAGTTGACTTAGGTTCTGATCCAGATAAAAACAGCTGCCAAAAGTTTTACACAAACCGCTGCGAGGTTTAACTCGACCAGCAATGATCTTTAGTAGCGTTGTCTTTCCGCTACCATTGGCGCCACAAATATGCCAGCGATCGCCACTGTGCATGGTAAGTGATATGGGATCACTCTGAATACCGTAGGGCAGTTTGAGATCCTCAACATGCAGACGAATACCGCCAGTTAGCCCTGTTTTACTAAGTTGCATATTGGGGAGCTTATGACTCTTATAGTCCTTTTGGCAACTTTCTAAGTCTAGCTTTAACTTTTGGTGCTGACGATCCAGGTTTCTAGTCAGCTTGCCTAAACTTTGCCCTGCACGATCTTTTTTCGCATCTAGTAGCGATTTACATTGAGAACCTTTTAATTTCTTACCCTGGTTTTTTCTGGTTGTAGTTTTTTCAGCAGAACTTTGCTTAAGTTTGTTTAGGCTTTTTATATTCTTTTTGGTACTTTCAATTTTCTTTTCTACAGACTGTCTCTGTATCTCTTTTTCTTTCTTGTAGTGTGAATAGTTACCACCATATGTGCGTAGTTTTCCTGAATCTAGTTCCACTATCGTGTCAGCTTGTTGGAGTAAGCTTCGATCATGACTGACCAATAGAATTCCGGCAGAATGGTTTCTAATTTTCTGCTGTAACCATTTTCTACCGTCTGAATCTAGGTGATTACTAGGCTCATCCAGTAGTAGGTAGTGTTTTTTATGAGAGAAGGCATTGATTAAAGCCAGTCGGACTCTTTCACCACCGCTAAGATTGCCGATAGGAGTGTCTAACGTGAGATTTATTCCGGTGCTGTATAAATGCTGTTGCCAAATTATAGGTAGCTCCCATGAATCTGAGACACGCATCAGATCTTCCTCACTCTGATTGCCAGATTCAATACGTGAAAAACAGTCATAGAGGCCCGTAGGGTCGAATATATCTACAATTCTCTTGTTGGAATTGCTGCTCACTTGATCCACTTTAAGATAGTCTGTATACCAAGTAATACTTCCCTGTTCAGGCTTTAGTTTCCCAATCAAAGCCTCTAAAAAAGTCGATTTTCCACTGCCATTATTTCCCACTAAGCCAGTAAATCCCGGAGGGAAGTCAAGATGGATCCCTTTAAATAGAGATTTCTCAGGGACGTTTAAGTAAAGATTTTTTATAGAACAAATGCTCTGCATTTCACCCTCCGGTAGTCGGAATGGGTGGCGCAATACCATGATCTTGAGAAAAAATTGTAGAGAATGGAGTACGCCACTTGCACGGGAATTGATGGCCTCTTAAGAAACCGGTTTATCTCCAGTGTGTGCAAGGCTTAATTCATTGGCGTAGATAGCTCCAAAAAGAAAAGTTGTTAAGTGTTAGATTAATAAAAATTCAAAAATACTTCAAGTCCCAACTTATAAGCGCTCACTTGGTACTCTCAACTCCTAAAATAGAGTGGTATAAGAGTGTTATTGATATTGCATTGAGATAAAGCATTTTTACGACTTGATTTAGAACAATAATTGTTTAAAAGTGGGGGTTACTATGGTAATTGAAGGTTTTATAGCAATTTGTCTATTGATCGTAAGTACTATGCTTTTTTCTTTTACCGAAAATCACGGCGGGAACGATTTTTAAGAGACTATCAATTCCATCCGTCTCTCAAACAAAGAGTGAAGAAAAAATACCCTCATCTCAGCAACAAGCAGCTGGGTATGGTACTTGATGGGTTGAGGGAATATTTGTCAAACGGCTGGTAGACAAATGATCGCTATGCCATCTCAAGTGCTTGATGTCGCTTGGCATGAATTTATATTAAGCACACAGGTGTATCGCAATTTTTGTAATAAAGCTTTTGGACACTTTCTGCACCACACACCCAATGAAGTTTTGCCAGATAAGGACATAGCTAGTGAGGGGATTAAGAGGATGTGGCGAATTGCTTGTGCTCGAAGTGGTATAAGTCCATCCAAGCCAAAGTCGTTACCTCTGGTTTTCTCAATTGATAAAAAGTTGGGGATTAAAGATGGATTTCATTATTCGCTAAACTGTCGATCGAGAAATAGTCCCGCTGCGGATCACTGTGCCAGTCATATTGGTTGTGCCGCGAGCTGTCAAGGCGGAACTTCCGGCAGTGCCTTCTCTGGTATTTGGGGTGGCGGCTCCTCTTCAGATTCTGGAAGCAGTTGTGGTGGGGGTTGTGGCGGGGGTGGCAGCTAGAGGCAGCTATCACTGCTCTAGCAACCTTGTTCAATGTGATTAATGAGTGACACCCTGAACTTCGCAAAACTCTTCAATTTCTTCAGCGCTAAAGCCGAGCTCACCCAGCACAGTGTGATTGTGCTCTCCCAGAGCTGCCCCTCGGTTAAATAAGGGGGGCTTTTGGCCGTTAAATCTAAAGGGTGTGTTGATCTGTTTAATGTCTCCATTCACAGAACAGATCATCTCTCTGGATTGGATAAGATCGCTATCAGCAGCTTCTGTAAAATTAAGTACGGGTTCAATACACGCATCAATATCCTGAAATATATCAATCCATTCTTTCTGGCTTTTTGTGGCAATAATTTCTGCAATATCTTTCTTAAGTGTTTCTTGTTGCCCGTCTTGGACAATGCGAGTCAGCCACTCCTTTCGACCTATCTTTGTAAAAAATTGCTCAGCAAATTGTGGCTCTAAACTTCCCACAGAAAGATAGCGGTTATCTGCCGTGCGATAGTAATCATAATAACTTCCACCGTTTAGCAGCTCGGATTCCAGCTTGGGATCGGTATTTAAAGCCAGTGCATTGGCCCCACTAATTGCGTTTAACGCGAAACTACAGTCCGTCATACTGATATCGATATAACTGCCTTCCCCGGTTCTCTGGCGATGATATACCGCAGCCAGTATCGACATAACCGCATGGTGTGAACCGCCGGCGATGTCTGCTATCTGTGTGCCGCTCAGGCAGGGGCCATGGTCACGGTTGCCGGAATAGCTGGCTAGGCCAGATAGTGCGAGATAATTGATATCGTGCCCGGCACGTTGCTTTAATGGTCCAGTCTGGCCATATCCGGTAATCGAACAGTAAATAATGTCTGCGCGCTGTTGGCTTAAGCTTTGGTGGCCAAGGCCCAGCCTATCCATTACTCCTGGGCGGAATTGCTCGATCACAATATCGTATTGCTGAAGCAACCGGTGAATCACCACTTGCGCCTTTGGATTTTTTAGATCGATCGCCAGGGAGCGTTTGTTGCGGTTAATGGTTGCGTGGGCGGCGGATAGGGAAGCCGTGTCATCGACTAAAGGCGGAAAGCCCCGTAGTAAATCTGGGCGTGTGGGAGACTCGATTCTTAGTACTTCTGCGCCTAAGTCCGCCAATAGCATAGTGGCATAGGGACCGGGAAGTAGGGTAGAAAAGTCGAGTACTTTTAGCCCCTCAAGAGGGGCGCAGTGATTCTTCGTTTGCTGTTTCACTTTTTATTTCATTATTTTAATTGAGAACAGAAATTTCAATTTAGCACTTTAATTTAGTCATCGCGCAGGAGGTCTCGGGAAATAATTAATTTCATAATTTCATTGGTTCCGGCATAAATACGTGCTACACGAGCATCGGCCCAAGACCGGGCGATGGGGTATTCCCACATATAGCCATAGCCGCCATGTAACTGAACACATTCATCCAAAAGTTTGCATTGGAAATCTGTACTCAATAACTTGGCTTTCGCTGCAGTTGCAACGTCGAGTTCCTTTTTATAGTGAAGCTCCAAGCAGCGATCGATAAATACTCGAAGAGCGGTCAACTCACTATCCAGCTCAGCCAGCTTGAATTGTGTATTTTGGAAGGCAGAGATGGGTTTGCCGAAAGCCTTGCGATCTCGTACGTAATCAATCGTCCATTGCAGGGCTGCTTCTGCATTAGCTATTGCATAAATTGCCACACTTAAACGCTCTTGAGGCAATTCTTGCATTAAATAAATAAATCCCTGTCCCTCTCCACCGAGAAGGTTTTCCGCAGGGACTTTGACATCATCAAAGAACAGCTCTGAAGTATCCTGGGCCTTCATGCCTATTTTTTCTAGGTTACTGCCTCTCTTGAATCCAGGGCTATCTGCTTCCACAAGCAGCAAACTGACTCCAGAGGCCCCCTCGTGAGGGTCGGTTTTGGCCACGACAATAACCAGGTCTGCTTGCTGTCCATTGGTAATGAAAATCTTGGAACCATTGAGCAGATAGTGATCCCCTTTGCGCACAGCTGTGGTTCTCACGCCTTGGAGATCCGATCCGGCACCAGGTTCGGACATGGCGATAGCGGTGATCATCTCACCACTAATGCATTTGGGTAGGTACTTTTTCTTCTGTTCTTCCGTACCGTAATTAATAATGTAGGGCACTGCAATATTAGAGTGCAGGCCCCAGCCAATACCGGAAAGTCCCGCTCGGGCTACCTCTTCATCAATAATGGAGTTGTAGCCATAGTCCAGCCCCAAGCCACCATACTTTTCGTCAACTTGCGGACACAGAAAGCCCATTTCTCCAGCTTTATTCCACAGTTTACGATCTACCTGACCATCTTTTTCCCACTGATGGTGGTAGGGTACAGCTTCATTTTCTAAAAATTTACGTAAAGTTTCTCGAAACTGTTCGTGATCTTCGTTGTAAACAGTTCTTGGTACCATCCTTACACCACCGCATTTTATTACTGAAAAATTGAACCAGTGTTTTGATTGGCGATGTAAACAGCGAGATTTTAAAAGCCTGTTTACATCGCTCAAACCCCTGGGTTAAGGGTTGTCTGCCAGAGCTTTTCCTGACTCTGCCAGATCCAGCAAAATTGCTGGCGGGGCAAATCGATCCCCATAGGCATCAGCCAGTTGCTGGGCGCGTTGGGTAAACGCTTTCAGGCCAAACTGGCTGATGTATTGCAATGCACCACCGGTCCAGGGTGGGAAGCCGATACCGAAGATAGAGCCAATATTGGCATCGCGTACGCTGCGTAGCACATCCTCTTGATAACAGCGAAGTGTCTCCAGAGCCATAATAAACAGCAGCCGTTCCTTCACATCTTCTATCGGCAGTGCCTTTTTGGCGGGAAATTCCTTCTCAAGGCCACTCCATAAGTGCTTTTTCCCGCCCTCAGGGTAAGTATAGAAGCCGCCACCTGCGGCCTTACCAGCGCGACCCACTTCAAGCATTCGGTCGATCACTCCGTCGGCGGGATGCGTGGGGGCGGGTTTACCCTCTTTTTGCAGGTCGTTGATGGTCTGCTGGCGTATACGGCTCATCAGCGTTAGGGAGACCTCGTCACTAACAGCTAGAGGGCCGACTGGGAAGCCAGCTAGGGCTGCGGCATTTTCAATGGTGGCGGGATTAACGCCTTCGCTAAGCATGCCGATACCTTCATTGGTAAAGCAGCCGAATACCCTTGAGGTGAAGAAGCCACGGCTGTCGTTAACAACGATAGGAGTCTTGCCAATCTGCAATACAAAGGCGAAGGCTTGGGCGAGAGTCTCATCACTGGTTTGCTCCCCACAGATAATTTCCACCAGTGGCATCTTGTCGGCAGGGGAGAAGAAATGTAGGCCGATAAATTGCTGGGGACGGTCGGAAGCTTGAGCGAGCCCAGTGATCGGCAGTGTCGAAGTATTGGAAGCAAATACTGCATTTTTCGGCAGCTGTGCTTCGGCTTCCTGGGTAACTTTACGCTTGAGTTCCCGGTCTTCGAAAACTGCTTCTATCACCAACTCACAATCAGCCAGGTCGGTATTGCTGTCTGTGGGCGTGATACGGGAGAGGATCTGATTGACCTTGTCCTCGGTAATGCGACCCCGCTGTAAGCGTTTTTGCAGGGATTTCTCTGCATATTGTTTGCCGGCTAAGGCACCTTCCATGGATACATCTTTTAATACGACATCAACACCTTTACTGGCACAGGCGTAGGCAATGGCTGAGCCCATCATGCCGGCGCCGAGTATGCCAATTTTTTGCATGGGCGACGTTTTATGATCGCGGGCGGCGGCGGGCAGCGATGCTCCGGCTTTGACTTCGTTGAGTGCAAACCAGAAAGTACCGATCATGTTTTTGGCAACCTGCCCGCAAGCGAGGCCTACAAAATGTCGGGACTCAATTCGCGTAGCAGTTTCGAAGTCGACCCTTGACCCTTCGACGACGGTTGCCATTATCGACTCTGGGGCCGGCAGACATCCCTTGGTTTTTTTCTCCAGCATTGCTGGGGCGATCATCAGTAACTGCGCATTTTTAGGATTCTTTGCGTCCCCTCCCGGCATCCGGTAATCCGGTTGATCCCAGGGCTGAGCAACAGGTTGCTCACTATTCTCTCGAATATAAGAGACAGCCTTCTCTAGTAATTCATTTTCACTGGTAACGAGCTGATGTACCAGACCGGCTTTGAGAGCCTGTTGCGGCCTCACCTGTTTTCCTTCCAGTAAGTAGGGTAGAGACTCCTGGATGCCTAAAAGGCGGGGCATACGTACACAGCCGCCACCACCAGGTAGTAAGCCTAATGTGACTTCAGGCAATCCCAGTTTTATTGCGGTGCTATCGATAACAATGCGCTGATGGCAGCTGAGGGCAATTTCCCAGCCACCGCCCAAAGCTGTGCCATTAATCGCAGCAACGACGGGTTTACCCTGGGTTTCCAGCCAGCGCAGGTTGGCTTTCATTGATTCGCAGGATTCGAAGAAAGGTTTAGCTTCTTCAATTTTTGCTGCAAATAAAGATTTGAGGTCGCCGCCGGCAAAAAAGGTATTTTTTGTGGAGCGAACAATAATTCCAGAAAATTCTTGCTGCTTAAGTTGCTCAACCGCTGCGCTCAGCGACTCGGTAAAATCCCGATCCATCACATTGGCTGAGGCATTGGGGTTGTCCATAATCAGGTGGACAATATTGTGATCGTCTTTTTCCAGGCGAATGGATTTCATAGTCTGCCCCCTAAACTCTTTCGATAATGGTTGCTACACCCATACCGCCGCCCACACATAGTGTGACCAGGCCGTAGCGAAGTTGCCGTTGTTCCAGCTCATCCAATACTGTGCCGATCAGCATTGCACCGGTCGCGCCGAGGGGGTGGCCCATAGCGATTGAGCCGCCGTTAACGTTGAGTTTTTGTGGGTCCACGTCCAACTCGTGTTGGAAACGCATCACCACTGCCGCGAAGGCTTCATTCACCTCAAAGAGGTCAATATCCTGCACCGTCAGGCCTGCGGCCTTTAGGGCTTTGCGAGTGGCGGGCGCGGGGCCTGTGAGCATGATAGTGGGCTCAGTGCCCACTACCGCAGCGGAGACAATACGGGCGCGGGGGCTGAGCCCCAGATCCCGCCCGGCCTGTTCACTGCCGATCAGTAGGGCGGCTGCGCCATCGACGATTCCTGAGGAATTTCCCGCAGTGTGAACATGGTTGATTGATTCGACCTGTGGGTAACGGGATATGGCAATGCTGTCGAAGCACAGGTCACCCATCCCGGCAAAGGACGGCTTGAGTTGTGCCAGGGCCTCTATGGACGCATCTGGGCGCACCAGCTGGTCGTGATCGAGTATTGTCAGGCCATTTTGGTCGCGTACGGGAATCACAGATTTTTCGAAAGCACCGCGCTTCCAGGCGGCTGCCGCTTTGTGCTGAGAGTCCAGCGCAAAGTTATCCACATCCTCGCGGGAAAATCCGCCGAGTGTAGCGATCAAGTCCGCGCCAATGCCCTGGGGTGCAAATCCAGTATCTATTGCTGTGCGTGGGTCCATCGCCCAAGCGCCGCCATCGCTGCCCATGGGCACCCGCGACATGGACTCTACACCTCCGGCCACTACCAGATGCTCCCACCCGGAGCGAACTTTGGTAGCGGCGAGATTGACCGCTTCGGCACCGGAGGCACAGAAGCGATTCAGAGTTACGCCACCGATATCCCAGTCCCAATTGGCAGCTAAAGCTGCAACTTTTGCGATATCGGCACCCTGATCTCCGATCGGTGTAACACAGCCCATAACGATGTCGTCCACTTTGGCAGTGTCGAATCTATTGCGGGTCTGTAATTCTTTCAGGAGATCTGAAAGCAGGGTGATAGGTTTGACTTCGTGAAGGGCACCGCTGGATTTGCCTCTGCCCCGCGGGGTGCGGATAGCATCGTAGATGTAGGCTTCGGTTGGCACGGTTTTAGCCTCTTTTTATTTTATGGTTTCGCTTATTACCATAGTGCGGTGCAGCTTGGGTTCAATGATAAAAATTGCCACGGGAGATGACTCAGCTTCCAGGTACTACCGAAAAATTCCTAGTCAAATATCTTTTTATTTATTCCAAATTAACCTAACCATGTGGAGGTACTGCCGTACACTCAAGTAAGGCGCCTAAATCTATTGAAATTTTGGCACGGTAAATTGGCACTTAAATTATCTTTGCGGCTGGAGGAATCCCATGTCAGGCAGGGTAATGGGTGATACAGGGCAGCTGAGAAAAATTTGAATGGGTAACACACAGGTGACCCCGGACAAATAAATGTACTTTGACGGTCCCTGAGGTGGTGAGCGAGGTTTGGCTATGGCGGATAATGTTTTGGATATGGCTACCGGCCAATTGGGCTCCGGGGGTATTGATGCGCTGACAAAGGCTTTGAATTTGCCGGCAGGGCAAGGTGAAGCTGCACTCTGCTCAGGTGTTGCTTACATACTGGCTGGTATGTTGAACAGGGCTAGTAGCAAGACGGGAATGGGTTATTTATTTAATTTAATTTCTGAAAGTGAAGCGCTGGATTTGTCTAAATTTGCCACCGCTATTTCCTCACCAGAAAAGTTGAAGTCAATTACAGACATCGGTGAGAAAATGCTGGAAAAAATTTTCAGCAGTCGTAAAAAAGAGGTCCTGGAAGTTGCAGCGAATAATTTGGGGAAAGAGGGCGGAGATCTATTGAGTGTATCCGCACCGATAGTTACTTCGTTGATGCAAAGCCAGGCCAAAGTTCAAAAAATGGATGTTTCCGACTTGGCTTCATTCCTGATTGGGCAGCGGGAGCATTTACAGGGGTATATACCGGATAACCTTCTCCAAGCAATCGACGTTCCAGATTTTGGGAAGCTGGGAGACGCTCTGGTTACCCATGGCCACGCCAAACCCCAGGAACCTCGGGCTACAGCAATTCAGGGGCCCGAAGAAAAACGTAAACCGGTTAGTTTCAGTAGCTGGTTTTTTCCTTTGCTGTTGGTACTTGTGGTTCTCTACGCATTGAATATGTGTATGTTGAAAGGGAAAAAGGAAAATTCAGAAAGTAATCCTTCCATGACTTCCCAGGAAGCGAGCTTTATGGAGTCCGCTTCACAGCCAGTAGGGGATTCCCCCCTTGAGAAAGCGGAAGAGGAAGCGCAACTGGGTCCCGATAACTTTTCCAGTAATTTGCGTGATTACCTCAAGAGCTTTTCAGACAATCCCGACCGGGAATTTCCCATGCGGGTGAACTTTGAAAAGGGAACCGCAAAAATCACCAACCCTGCAGCTGAGGATATCGATGCTCTGGCAAAAATCATGCAGGACAACCCCAACTTAACCATTGCGATTGAAGGGCATGTTAAAGGTGAGGGCAATGAAATTGCAGAGCAGGAAATTTCCCAAGAACGTGCGGATGTAGTGAAAGAGCTTCTACTGAAGAAGGGGATAGCGGCAAACCGTATCACTGCAACAGGAATGGGCTCGGCTAAGCCTGTAGCGGAAGATATGTCAGAGAAGAGGGACCAAAAAGCCCTCAATGTTGAGCGAGTTAGTATCCGGGTAGTGACAAACTCTCAGGAGTAGCCGGGATACGGGAATCCCTTTAAAGGATATTTGCCAAGGTGGATTTCATTTATAAAAAATCCCGGTCTTTTGACCGGGATTTTTAGTGTCGCCTTAACTACGGAATTTATCCCTGTAAGCTCCGGGAGCTAGCCCTGTCCACTTTTTAAATGCGCGATTAAAAGCGCTGGGTTCGGAAAAGCCCAGGCGCTCGGCAATTTCAGCTACAGCGGTTTCCTGTTGTTTTAACTGGTAAACCGCCATATCCCGTCGAACAGAGTCTTTAATATCCTGCCAGCTGTTGCCCTCCTCTTTGAGGCGGCGGCGCAGTGTCTGTGGAGATGTGTACAAGCGTGCGGCGACATCATCCAGTGACAGATTTTCGATACTGTTTTGCTGTTGCAGCATACGGCGAATACGACCGGTGAAACTGTGGTCGGATTTGTATTGGGTCAACAGGCACTCGGGGGCGCGGGACAGGAAGTCTGCCAGCTGTTGCTCATCGCGTACCAGGGGCATTTGCAAATAGCGAGTGTTAAATACCAGGCAGGTTTCACCTTGGTTAAAGTAGTGCCTGCAAGGGAACATATCGCTGTAGTCTTCGTTGTAGTCGGGCGGGGGAAACGCCAGAAGAACGCGCTCTAATAAAATGGTACGGTCGATCAGCCAGCTAAAAAAGCGCAACCAGATTACCGCGATAGATTCGACGAAAATTTGGTTGGGCAATTTTTTTTCATTGGTGTGGTGAATGATCAGTCGAGCTTCTTCACCATCCTCGACCAGCTTGATGTGCAAGTCGTCACTCACCATGCTGATAAAGCGGCTAGAGCGAAGCAGGGCTCGGCGCAGGTTGGGACAGGTGATACAAGCGTGCCCCATCATGGCAAAAGTGCCCGGCAGCCAAGGGCGCGCCAGGAATCCTCCTGACTCATCGTTCAGAAAATCCCACTCAAGGCGTAACAAGTTGGCCATCTGCTCCCGGCCAACGCGGCTATCGGGATCATCTAGCTGGGCGGGGGCGATTCCGCTATCGATGAGTAGTTGTTGGCAGTCCAGTCCGGTCGCTTGTGCGCCAACCAGATGGGCCTTTACCGCAGCGGCGGGAATACCTAGCCCCGCTTCGCGGAGTTTGGGGTTTTCATTGTCCACTCTTTCAGCCTCACAATTATTTTCTGTCTGCTGCTGTATTACGGTATGGATTATGCGCAAACAGAGAGAGAAAGTCAGGCTTCTGCTTAATTTATATGCAACTGCCTGTGCTTTTATTAGTGGTGACAGTTTCGAACTTAATGGGCTTATGGAATAAAAGTTGTCTATTTCTGTCTTTTAATGTGTATTTTTTGCGTTAACGACTGAAAATCCCAGTTTTGCTCTCAACAATTTTCTATGCTTGATCCTCTGTGGACTGACAGTTCTTTTAAAGTTTGATAGCGATAGTGAATCACTATTTCCTCGACCTGTAAGTCATATTCGTCAACAATAGGAAAAATTCCGTTAGTGAAGGACTGGTCAAATGTCACCGACGTCTGTTGCAAGTCTGTTAAACCCGACCATCTGCCGGCGAATGTTGATTGCTTACCTGATCGAGCATATTCCGCGTCCCAATAATCCTACTTTGGAGGAGGCAACTGGATGGCCTCGCCGTACGGTGCAGGACATTATTGCGAAAGGATTGCCGGGGCATGGCACAGTTGTAGAGTTCATTCAGGAAGGCGTGCGCCACAATGACGGCTACTACCTGCTGCGTGATTGGGGCTCTTTTGACAAGAATTGGGTGAAAACCAATTTGCCGATTATTTGCCAGGTGTTAGATGTAAAGCTGGATTTGAGTGACGCAATGAGCTGATCAAAGCGCCACTCACAAAGTTGGATTACTGCTGTGGCGCGTGGCTTTGCTGAAGAATTTTGTTCACTTTCTCCAGTAGGGCGGGATTCGATTTAATGCTGTTGGCAATTTCCTGGTATTTGGTTTTGGAAAGGCCGGCTTTTTCAATTGCGGCGATCATTTTTCCCTGTGCTTCTTTGTTGATCGCTTCCGCTTCCTTGATATCGGCAGCCGCTTTCAGTTTGGGAGCGTATTCTCGACTCAGCATCACGATAGAGCGATAGGCGTTGGCAAATTGCTTGAGCTGCGGTTCGCTAAACGAAGCTTTGGGGGCGGTTGTTTGGCTGGTAGCAGGTTGTGCGAAGGTCATCGGCACGCTGAGTGATATAGCCAATACAGCCAGGTATTTCAAAAAGAGCTTCATCGGGCACTCCAAAAAGTATAAGGACGCTTTTGCTTCTCAGAGGGAGCACCCAGCGTCACGTTGGGGCTGTAAATTTATGCTTGTGGCGGAGCTTTAGTGACCTGTACCAAGTCTAAAGCGGGTAGCTATTAGTCTTCAGCGTAGTCAGTTTCTGGCGCCTTGTAGCGCCTTTTTCCGCCAGCAAGGAGAATTTTTCCTGGAGTAGTTGTGAGGTCATAAAATTTAGTGAGCGGCTGCCGCCGCTCATAATGCAGGAAAACTGCACCGAATTTAAACCGAGGTGGGCCTTGCGACTAACGGTCGCTGTGATCAGCTAGAAAATCCAGAGAAATTTCTTGCGTTTTTTCAGCGACTGTTCGCAGCTATTGAGTTGTTGCTGATATTTTTGCGCCCTGGCAGATACCTTGTGGGATACATTCTTTAGCCAGGCTTTATTCTGGAAAGTGCGCCGATTAAAACCACCGTGCCCCTCGTGGTAGGCGAGGTAAAGGCTGTAGGTGTCATTGGCGCGTATCTGGCACTGGCGTGCACTGGTGTTGTTATACCAGCCGATAAAATCGATGGCGTCGCCAAAATCATCCCGATCGGCACCGTAGTTAAAGGAAGACCTTTGGTAGTGGCGCCAAGTGGTCCCCAGAGCCTGGGGATAACCGTAGGCATCGGACGGCCTCGGGCCGGGGATAAAGCCCAGGATCTTGGTGCGCGGGGGCTTGGCATCATGCACAAAACGGGATTCCTGGTGCATGATTGCCATCATCACTGCAATTGGAGAGCCCCATTTTTCCTCCGCGTCTTTTGCCTCGCCGTACCACTTCTTTTTTTCCTGGAAAATAGAGCAGACGTTGTCGAGATTACTTGGAGGCGCGGTTGCACAGCCGCTGCTCAGTGCAACAGCACTGAGCAAAACCAGCAGTCCGCATTTTTTATTTTTTTTGTGCATAACTATTTACGACATGTTTAAACGGTAATGGTCTTCACTCCGGCACTGGTGCCAAGCAGTAAAATATCGGCGGAGCGCTTGGCAAAGATACCGTTGGTCACCACACCGGTAATGTTATTGATGGTTTCTTCAAGGACAGTGGGGTGTTCGATACGCAGATTGTATACATCGAGAATGGCATTGCCATTATCTGTGATCACACCTTGACGATAAACCGGATCACCGCCCAGTTTAACCAGCTCCCGGGCAACCAGCGAGCGTGCCATGGGGATAACTTCAACCGGTAGGGGAAACTCTCCCAGGACTTTTACCCACTTGCTCTCATCGGCAATGCAGATAAATTCTTCAGAGCAGGCCGCCACGATTTTTTCTCTAGTCAATGCAGCACCACCACCTTTGATCATTTCAAGGGCCGGGTTCACTTCATCGGCACCATCCACATAGAACTGGATGCTGTCGACGGCATTAAGTTCATAAACGGGAATGCCGTGGGATTTGAGTCGCTGTGCGGAGGCTTCAGAACTGGCCACAGTACCGTCAAAGGTACCTTTGATCTCCGCCAGGTAATCGATAAAGAAGTTAGCGGTGGAACCGGTACCTACGCCGACAATGGAATTGTCCTCCAGGCGCGGGGCGATATAGTCGATAGCGGCGCGAGCTGTCGCCTGTTTCAATTCATCCTGGGTCATACTCTGGATAGTTTCCTTTGCAATTATTTCGCCTTAATTTGTATCTGACGATAAAAAAAAGCGCGTCTGGTTGTTTTTTGTGGCAAATGTGCTTCTCAAGGCTTAGACTGTCATGCCGGTGCTGCGCTTCACACAGGGCCTTTGTAACCCTGCTATTAGTCTACGCTGAGTCGCGCACAGTAATTAACCGCTACGGCCGTCAAACACGTCATGCCCAAGTCCTATATCAAGCGCATTTTAGACGCACGTATTTACGATGTCGCTACCGAGACGCCATTGGAGCAAATGCGCCAACTCTCCCATCGGTTTAACAACCGGATTCTGTTGAAGCGCGAAGATCTGCAGCCGGTGTTTTCCTTCAAGATTCGAGGGGCATACAACAAGCTCCTGCAGTTGCCCGCCGAGGAGCGGGCCCGGGGAGTGATTGCTGCATCGGCGGGTAACCATGCCCAGGGGCTTGCCCTGAGCGCTGCCCAAATGGGAGTGCGCGCCACTATAGTGATGCCCAAAACCACCCCGCAAATTAAGGTGAGTGCTGTGCGCATGCGCGGTGCCGAAGTCGTGCTACATGGGGATACTTTTGATGAAGCGGCGGCGAGGGCTCGCGAGCTGGTTGAAGAGCGGGGGCTGGTATTTATCCACCCCTACGATGACCCCGATGTAATCGCCGGCCAGGGCACCGTGGCTATGGAGATGCTGCGACAGCACTCGGGTAACCTGGACGCGGTGTTTATTCCGGTCGGAGGGGGTGGTTTAGCTGCGGGTATGGCCGCCTATATCAAATATGTACGTCCGGAAACCAAAGTCTACGGTGTAGAGCCGCAGGATGCTGCCTGTCTGGAGGCCGCGCTGAAAGCCGGCGAGCGCGCTCGGCTAGCGGAGGTGGGCTTGTTTGCCGATGGTGTTGCCGTTGCACAAATCGGTGAGGAGACCTTCCGGGTTCTGCGCGAAACCGTGGATGGGGTTATCACTGTTAGTACCGATGAAATCTGTGCGGCCATTAAGGATATATTCGAGGATACACGCTCTATCGCTGAGCCGGCCGGGGCCGTCGGTTTGGCGGGGCTGAAGAAATATCTGGAGCAAAACGACAATCGCAATGGCACCTTCGCCACAGTGTGCAGTGGAGCCAATATTAATTTTGATCGCCTGCGCTACATTAGTGAGCGCACTGAGATCGGTGAAAAGCGCGAGGCGGTCCTCGCAGTAAAAATTGCTGAGCAACCGGGAAGTTACCTGCAGTTCTGCCGGGATTTAGGGGACCGCTCAATTACTGAGTTTAACTATCGTTTTGCCAGTGATAACGAAGCGCATATCTTTGTGGGTTTGCAGGTGGTATCTGAGGAAGACCGCAGCCAATTGGTCAGTCAGCTTGAGTCCAAAGATTATCAGGTTACCGATCTTACCGATAACGAAATGGCGAAACTGCATATTCGCCATTTAGTGGGAGGTAGAGTGCCGGGCTTGCCCGACGAAGTTATTTACCGCTTTGAATTTCCCGAGCGCCCGGGGGCCTTGCGCAAGTTCCTCGAGCATCTCGCCGGGCGTTGGAATATAACGCTGTTTCACTATCGCAATCACGGGGCAGCTTATGGGCGTGTTCTTGTGGGATTGCAGGTGGAGCCGGCAGCGAGGGACGAACTACAGACACTATTACACCAGCTTCAATTTCGTTTTTGGGATGAAACACAGAATCCGGCTTATCGGTTATTTTTGGGCGCTTAAACCATCGCTTCCCGATACCTGAGAAAGACGTCTCATTTATCGAAACGTGTATAGACTGCAAATCCTGTTTTGTCGAACTTGCTTGTCTAATTTTGAGACAAAAAACTCATAAAATATCCAATAAACGGTTACTATTACGCCGCTTCTTGAGTATTGTCTATTCGCGTGGAACTTTTGCTGTGGCTTTGGTCATAAGCGGGGCGAAACGCATATAAAAACAAAATTATCGTACAGGATGGTCCCAATGAAAGCCGATGCGCTGACAATCGCTGTGGTTGTCTTTGTCGCGGGCGTTCTGTTGAGTACCAGTGGTTTATCTGAGGTATTTTCTTCCGAAGCTGAACCGCCGGCTGCTCTGCAACAGGGAGTGGTTACCCGTTAGGCTGATGCCGGGGGGGCGCTCTGCCCACGAGCAAACACAAAAAAAGCCGGACACTTAGGTGTCCGGCTTTTTTTGTACTCCACTATCCACTTTTTAGCGGCAGCGGTAAATCCTTTGCTCTGTAACCACCATATCCAGTGGGATATCCCAATTGTCTGTGGGCAGGTTATCCACACATTGTAGATGGTGCGCCGCGCCGATAAGTTGTGGTCCAGTGCCTGGTAATAACTGTTTGCGCTCAAAAGTCCGATCGTAGAAACCGGCCCCCATACCCAAGCGCGCTCCGCTGGGGTCGAAGGCGACCAGAGGAACCAAAACAAGATCCAGGAGCTTGGGAGCGCGGTGAGCTGTGCGCACAGGCTCCGGAATGCGATAGCGATTGCGAAAAGCCAGGGGTTCGCCTTGCCAACGCCTGAACCGGAGGTGGGGGTGTGGTTCTGCCGGCAGCTGTGGCAAATAAAAATGTTTTTGTGGAAAACGTTGCAGCAGGTAGCGGACATCCAGCTCGCCATCAGTCGGCCAATAGATACCGACATGCACTGCTCGATTCATTTGTGGGATACGGCTCAGGAGAGTGATGGCTGCACGGCCATGCAAACGCTGTTGATAGGCGCTGAGTTCCCGTCGCCCCGCGCGCATACGGCGGCGCAGTTGCGTTTTGGTTTCAGTCATTGTGGGAAGAGAAGAGCGTGAAGAAATAGGGTACCCCGAGTGTGCGGCTGTAGACGGAGCCTTGAACCGTAAGGTTCAAGGTGGTGGGATCCGGAGTACATAAGGCTTTCCGCTACAAGGCGGACTTGCTCACCAGCACCCGCTGGAAACCACCGGGGTAAGATTATCGGCTCAAGGACATAGTCTGCTGGCCAACACCCCAGGGTATGAACCAATTATAACTTGTAGAGCGGGGGGCTGTTAACCAGAAATTTAAATGAAGTGACCGGTAGCAGAAAGTGGCTTCTTGTCACCTTACTCCTGAAGTTTTTCTTCCGAGTCTATTTCGCCCAATGCACTTTGCACCTTATCAGTAAGCCGCTCCAACATTTCCTCTTGCAGGGGAATGGAGCTGAGCTCAGCTTTCGCCTGGATAAGCTCGTGGGCAATATTAAGCGCTGCCATTACGGCGATACGCTCTAAGCCGATGACAGTACCTGTTGCGCGGATGCGGGACATGCGTTCGTGTAGCAGGTGTGCCGAAGCCTGTAGTCCGGCGCGCTCGCTTTCCGCGCAGGCGACACGGTACTCTTTATCGAGAATAGAAACAGTTACAGTTTCGGAGGGTGATGCGGTTTCAGACATCAGGTATCTTGCGTTAGCCCCTTAAGACGGTTAATCATAGCTTCTACCCGCGAGCGGGCGGCCTCGTTATTTTTTATCAGGCGCTGGCGTTCACGCAGCCAGTCGGCTTCCTGCCGGCGTAATTCACGATTGTCATCCGCCAATTGTTGACAGCGGGCAATGAGTGAATCCACGGTGCTTTCTAGCGCTTGCAGCTTATCCATATTTCCTGCATTTGAGGTCGACGTCTGAGTTCGCAACACGACAGACTGCGAGGGATTCCGCTACTATATTGCCGGCGTATTGGTGGGTCAATCGCTGCACCTGCGCGGACAATCACAAAATTGTCTCTTAATGCCTCAAATTCCCGGTTTGGCACTAGTGTGACGGCCGGATTGAAAAGCCTAATTTACAAAAAGCTGTACGGTAACCATGACTTCTGAAGCTAGCCGATTTGAACTCCTCGCCAACGCCATTCTCTCAGCTGGGGGGCAGGCTGACCCCAGTGAATTGCACGGTTTTATCTGTGGCATTTTGGCGGCGGGCGAGCGACCGGACAAACAGCGTTGGCAGAATGAGCTGGCCGGATTGCTCGATGTGGAGGCGGTGCCGGCAGATCTCAATCGGGATTTTTTCCAGCTGACTGAGGAAAGCCACAAGCAGCTCGACGGCTCTAACTTCGATTTTCAGTTGGTGCTGTGCGATGACGAAGATGTTGTCTCCCGCGCTCTGGCGCTGGGTCATTGGTGCGATGGATTCCTGCACGGCTTTGGTGTCGGCGGGGCCCGGGAAAAATTGATGCCCACCAGTGACGAAGCTTTAAAAGATATTAGTGCCATCGCTCAATTGGATGCCGAACATGTTGAAGAGGGTGAGGAGACTGAGCTGCAACTGGTGGAACTGCAGGAATACGTGCGCGTAGCCGTACTCAATATATTTACTGAGGTAAAGGGTAAGGACTCCAATAGCGAGCCCACCATTCACTGATGTCTAAGACCCCGAAAACCACAGCGGGAATCAGTCGATCTGAGTACGCCCGCCGACGCAACCGCCTGATGGCAGATTTGCCCGCAGGTAGTTTGGCAATCGTGTCATCTGCTGGGGAGCAACTGCGTTCCCGGGATACTTATTTTCCGTTTCGCCAGGACAGTGATTTTTTGTATTTCACTGGGTTTGATGAACCGGAAGCGCTGCTGGTTTTGGTGCCGGGACGAACACAGGGAGAAACCCTGTTGTTCTGTCGCGAGCGCGATGCGGAAAAAGAAAAGTGGGATGGCCCGCGCCTGGGGCCGGAGCGCGCGATGCAGCAGTGCGGCTTGAACGATGCATTTCCCATCGGTGATCTCGATGATATTTTGCCGGGGCTGCTAGAAGGGCGCGAGCTGCTCTATTTCCCCATGGGCCGCTACGCCCATTTGGATAAGCGAATCCGCAATTACCTGGAGCGGATTACCGCAGCGCCGGATACCGGGGGGGCACCGGAAATGGTCGACCTCGATTACCAGTTGCGGGAAATGCGACTGATCAAGTCGGCCCAGGAAATTCGCTTAATGGAGCAGGCGGCCAAAATCAGTGCCGAGGCACACAGCCGGGCTATGACCCGATGCCAGCCGGGCCTTTACGAATACCAGCTGGAGGCTGCTCTCCTGCATACCTTTGTCGACTCCGGAGCTCGGGAAACAGCCTATCCCACTATCGTTGGGGGTGGCGGCAATGCGTTGGTGATGCACTATTGCAGTAATAATGCCCAGTTGCGCGATGGGGACTTGGTGCTGGTGGATGCGGGCTGTGAGTACCGTGGTTATGTGGCCGATATTACTCGCACCTATCCGGTTAATGGTTCATTTAGCGGACCGCAGCGCGCACTTTATGAGATCGTTTTGGCGGCACAGCAAGCGGCGATTGAACAGGTTTCAGTGGGCAATCACTGGGACCATCCCCACGCTGCCAGTGTTGAGATAATCACTCAGGGGTTGGTCGATTTAGGACTGTTGCGAGGCGACACCCAGGGGTTGATAGAGTCTGGCGCTTATCGGCAGTTTTATATGCACCGGGTTGGCCATTGGCTGGGCATGGATGTGCACGATGTGGGTGATTATCGCATTCATGGAGCCTGGCGCCAGCTGGAAGCCGGAATGGTAATGACGGTCGAACCCGGAATTTATGTCCCGGAGGACGATGAGAGTATTCCCGCAGAATTTCGCGGGATCGGGATTCGAATCGAAGATGATGTCGCACTTACCAATAGAGGGCCTCAGATCCTCTCAGCAGCGGCTCCAAAAGCGATTGAAGATATTGAATACACCATGCTTCACGGACGGGACTTACTGACCCGTTAGAAGTGATTGTTGGATTGTTCGGCCAATAATATTTCAATGCCGAATAATCAAAGGGGGAATTGGGATGGGTGAGTCGGCGCGTAAAGTAGATGTGGCCATTGTCGGTGGCGGCATGGCGGGAGCCAGCCTGGCATTAATGTTGTCACATTTTTGTCCTCAACTCAGTGTGGCGCTCCTGGAGCAGAGAGCACTGCCGGATGCCGCTGCCAGTATTCAGTTGCCGAGTTTCGACACGCGAGCCACAGCCATTGCCGCAGGCAGCTTGCAGTTGTTTGCGGAGCTTGGACTCTGGCCTGCTCTGCAAGCCTATAGCGCCCCGATTGATCGTATTCATGTGAGTGACCGGGGGCATGCATTTGGCGCCGCCCTCTCGACCCGTGAGGGACAGGGAGTCAACTTTGAGGGCATTCTGGGTGCAGTGATAGAAAATGCAGCGCTGGGCCCGATTCTCCACAGTGCACTGACTAGCACTTCCACCCAATTATTAGCGCCGGCGCAGGTTACTGACATTAACATGACCTCTGCGGGCGCAAACCTGTTGTGGCGATCCGGTGAGAATTCCCCCGATGAGGCACTGTTCTGCGGATTGGTGGTCGTTGCCGATGGGGTGAACTCTCCCCTTTGCCGCCAGCTGGGAATAGAAATCAGCTCGGTTAAGTACCCTCAGAGAGCGCTGGTCGCTACTGTCGCTCTGCAACAGCCTCACCAAGGTGTGGCTTACGAGCGCTTCACCCGAATGGGGCCCATGGCACTTTTACCGCTGCCAGATAGAGAAGGGCAGCACCGCGCGGCACTAGTGTGGGCTTGCGAGGAAGCAGAAGCTGAGCGTGTCGGTGTAATGCCTGAGGCTGAACGCCTGAAAAAACTGCAGCAGGTATTTGGTTGGCGTGCCGGACGTTTTATTAAGGTTGGAGCCGTTCAGGGGTATCCACTGAGTTTATCGATCGCCCAGGAACAGTGGCGCCGGAATGTGGTGTTGATGGGCAATTGTGCCCACTTTTTGCACCCAGTAGCAGGGCAGGGTTTTAACCTGACTCTGCGGGACTGTTATGGATTGGCACAAGCGCTGTCGACAGTGACGTCGGATACATTGCCAGGGCGGCTCGATTTCCTGCAGCAATACGGAGAGATGCGCCAGCTGGACCAGCAATTGACGATTGGATTCAGTGACCGTATTCCCACACTGTTTTCCTCTTCCGGCTGGCTGCAACAGGGAATTCGTCAGTTGGGAATGCTCGGCCTTACAATGGTCCCGCCGCTGCGCCGGGAATTTGTCAGTCAAGCGGCGGGATTTGGGCTTTAAAAGGTGCAGGGTCGGGGACGGCTACTGCCACTTCAGCGGAATTGGCTTTTATGAACAGACATCGTTTGGATTTTGCCATTGTGGGTGCGGGCATGGTGGGCATGGCCCAGGCAGCGCTGCTGGCAGTTCGGCACCCGGGCATGCGTCTGGCCTTGCTGGAGGCGTCCCCGGAAACAACGCCGCAATTGTCACCGCAGTATGAACCTCGCGTGGTGGCCCTGACACAGGCCTCCCGCGAGCTGCTCGAAGAGGTGGGAGCCTGGGATGATATTGCCAGCCGCCGCGCCTGCCCCTATGTGGAAATGCGGGTTTGGGATGCAGATGGAACCGGCTCAGTAAGCTTTAACAGCCGCGATGTGCAGCTGCCGAATCTCGGTCATATCGTCGAGAATAATGTCATTGTCGCCGCGTTAAGAGCACGGCTGGAAACCCTACCCAACGTGGAGTTGGTCAATGGTTTTCGCCTGGAGAGCTGGTGGCGCGACTGCGGACTCTGGCATTTACAGCCCCGCGGTGAAGATCGCTTAAATGAAGAGGATGGCCTCCGTGAGCAACCTGAGATAGTGCGCACCCGCCTGTTAATCGGTGCCGATGGCGCCCGCTCTAAAGTGCGGGACTTACTGCATATCCGCTCCCAGGATACCGATTACCATCAAACTGCGTTGGTGTGTGTCGCGCGCAGTGAGAAATCTCACCGTCACACCGCTTGGCAGCGCTTTTTACAAACGGGTCCACTGGCATTTTTACCTCTCGCGGGGTTGGGGGATGACAATCACTGCGCCGTGGTTTGGTCTGCGGATGAAGCGTTGGCGCAGGAGCTATTGATGCTGGATGACCAGGCCTTTGCCCTGAACCTGGAAAAAGCCTTTGAGAGCCGTTTGGGCAAAGTGGAATCCGTCAGTGAGCGCTTTTCCTTCCCCCTGCGCGCGCGCCATGCAGAACGTTATCGTGGCCCTGGTGCTGTATTGGTGGGAGACGCCGCCCACAGTATCCACCCCCTCGCGGGCCAGGGTGTAAATCTTGGGCTGCAGGATGTACGGGTGCTGGCAGATGAAATTGACCGCGCTATGGCACGCGGCCTGGAGCCCTCTCACTCTTCAGTTTTGGCCCGCTACGAACGCCGCCGTCGCGGCGACAACGCCGCCACTATGAAAGCGATGAGTGCCTTTAAGTCTTTGTTCGGTGCTGGCGATGTGCACTGGCGCTGGCTGCGTAACACTGGGTTGAGCATGGTAGATGCAAGCCCCATGTTAAAGAAGCGGATTATTATGCGGGCTATGGCGGTTTAGTTGTAGCTCGGATTTTGACTCAGATTCTATTAGAAAAAAGGTTGTGATAAGTGAGCCAATGGATAACCGTTTATTCTTTCCCGATGGAGAAAGAATTGACGGAATTAGCCCGTTTTATACAAAGTCACGGTTTGCCAGTACGAATTATTGAAAAAGGCAAACAACAATGCGTAATAGCCGAAGATACTAAATTGGCGGAACTCTTAAGGCCACTGATTAGTCACTGGGATACTGAAAAAATAGATCTTGATTTTTATTTTTCTCAGTTGATCCGGGGTTTGGAAATTAATGAAGTGGATTCAGAGTTAAATGAATCTAAAGGCAAGGAGAGTAGCGAGCCAGATTCTGAGAGGGGTGAGAGGACTTACTATATACCAAGCTTCCCTCTGGATAGCACCCCTTTAACTTTTCTGTTAATTACTCTTTGTTTTCTGGGGTGGTTTTTATTCACTAGTAGCTTGGCGGGCTTGCTTTTAATTACTCCTGACCCGGCTGGCACTAGCGTCGGTCAGTCAACATTGGCTAAGCACTTGCAGGAAGGTGAGTATTGGAGGTTGTGGAGCCCTGCAATTGTACATTTTTCATTCTTGCAGGCCCTTATGAATGCTTTAGCCCTATGGATTTTAGCCCGGCCAATTGAAGTTCGAGGAGGGGCCTCAGTTTTAATTGCGTTGGTGGTGCTTGGAGGGCTTGTGGCAAACCTCACACAGTTCTTGTGGGCTCCACAGTCCTATTTTGCCGGCATGTCGGGAGTAATTTACACACTTGTTGGTTTTGCTTTGGTAGTTCAGCGTTGGCAACCTGCTTGGCAGGATATTCCTAGGAGTATTTTACTCGTAATGACGGCTTGGCTTGTTCTAAGTGCGTTGGGGATATTTGGTTTCATCTTGGGGGTTAATTTTGCCAACCCAGCAAATATTGGAGGGCTACTCAGTGGATTGCTGAGTGGACTGATTTATTGCGCAATAGGTGGAGCGCGAAACTTTTATTCTGGTGATATTTACGCTCGAGAATTATGATTTTACTGATAACCTACATTTTTATTGCCCTTGGCTTTTCTTTTCTGTGCTCGATAGCCGAGTCGGTTATTCTCAGCGTAACAACGCCATACGTGCGCCTAATGGAACGGGAAGGGCATAAAGCGGGGTCTTTGCTGCGCAAATTAAAATCCGATATTAATGCCCCCCTGGCCGCTATCCTCACCCTGAATACCGTCGCGCACACAGCGGGTGCTGCAGGTGCCGGTGCCCAGGCAGCAGCGGTTTTTGGCAATGAATACCTGGGTATCGCATCAGCGATCCTGACTCTGTTGATTCTGGTCTTTTCTGAAATTATCCCCAAGACACTGG
Organism: Microbulbifer sp. CNSA002; assembly: GCF_047324085.1. Classification (NCBI taxonomy): domain Bacteria; kingdom Pseudomonadati; phylum Pseudomonadota; class Gammaproteobacteria; order Cellvibrionales; family Microbulbiferaceae; genus Microbulbifer; species Microbulbifer sp. CNSA002. Next base: position 4,856,654 of record NZ_CP172449.1, on the reverse strand, counting down.
GAGCCGTGTACTGGCGCCAACTGGCCCCCACTACCGCTTATGTATTGCGCGGTCTGGTTTGGTTGCTCCACCCGTTTGTAAAAATGTCCGAGTGGTTGACCAAAGGCCTGTCCCACGGCCCAACCCTTACGGGCTTTAGCCGCGATGAGTTCGCCATTATGGCGGAAATTGGCGAGGCCGAAGGGCAGTTAGAGCAGCGGGAGTCCAGTATCCTGCGCAACCTATTCTTCACCCTGCGGGACCACTCCGTGCGCGAGGTGATGACTCCCCGCACGGTGGTCTTCTCCCTGCCGCAGGACATCACTGTGGAAGAGGCCTACGAGGATGCAGAGAAAGGGCGTTTCTCCCGTATCCCGGTCTATGAAAATCGCGACCCGGATTGTGTGGTGGGTTTTGTATTGCGGCAGGAGCTATTGCTGGCCTACGCCAAAGGCGAGCACCAGAAAACTCTGGCGGATTATCGCCGTGAAATGTTGATCCTGCCGGAAACAGCCACTATCTACCAAGCGTTCCAGAAAATGCTGTCCCGCCGCGTGCAGATTAGTGCTGTTATGGACGAATATGGCAGTCTCGAAGGTTTGGTGACCCTGGAGGATCTGCTGGAGACCCTGCTCGGCGAAGAAATTGTCGACGAGGCAGATAAAACACCCGACCGCCAGGAGCTGGCTAAGCGTTTGTGGCGCTGGAGATCGAAGAAGTACGGCCTCAAAGTCGACGAATCTGCAAACACAGAAGAGAACGCGGAAGAGGCTGGTCAAGGGCGCGACCGGGGCAGCGACTGATTAAGAATTTATCTGATCAAAAAATGATCATCTCTGCACTAGCCCAATACAGCGGGTATTGGGTATTGCCCGATTCCCAAACGCGGGCGAATGCAGGATAGAGCGCCAGCGGAATCTTTGACGGCCTCTGTGAACCTGGACAGGTTTTACTACCAATGCCTGCTAGGCTTGCAGAGCATATATATTGCCGCGCCTGCCCCGCTGGAAAGGCCGGTACCCAAGCCGCTAGAATACGCCGCTTCGGAACCTGACGGACTGAGATTTTAAAAATGGGAAATAGAACTCCTCTGTATGACACGCATGTCGCTATGGGCGGCAAAATGGTGGATTTCGGTGGATGGGACATGCCGCTGCACTATGGTTCGCAGCTGGATGAGCACAACAAGGTGCGCACCGATGCGGGGATGTTCGATGTCTCCCATATGACCGTGGTCGACGTAGATGGCGCCCAAGCTCGCGACTACCTGCGCTACCTGCTGGCCAATGATGTGGCCAAGCTGGATGGCAACCCGGGTAAAGCCCTTTACACCGGCATGCTCAATGACAAAGGCGGCGTGATTGACGACCTGATCGTCTACCTGCGCGATCCCGGCTACCGAGTGGTTGTTAACTGTGCAACTCGTGAGAAAGATCTGGCGTGGATGCGCAAGCAGGCAGAGTCCTTCGATGTGACCCTGACAGAGTGCCCGGATGTAGCGATGGTCGCTATCCAGGGCCCCAATGCCATCGAGAAAACCAAAGAGGTTTTGGGCATTGATTGGACTTCCGCGATTGATGCACTAAAAGTTTTCCAAAGCGTTGCCCGGGGTGGCTGGTTCGTAGCGCGCACCGGTTACACCGGTGAAGATGGCCTGGAAATTATGTTACCGGGTGAAGACGCCAGTGGTTTCTGGCGCGCCCTGGCCGAAGCGGGCGTTTCCCCTTGTGGACTGGGTGCACGCGACACCCTGCGCCTGGAAGCGGGTATGAACCTGTACGGGCATGAGATGGACGATGAGACCTCTCCACTGGTTGCCAACATGGCCTGGACGGTTGCCTGGGCACCGGAGAGCCGCAACTTTATCGGCCGTGGTGTTCTGGAGCAGGAAAAAGCCGATGGCGTTAAGCACAAGCTTGTAGGCCTGGTGCTGGAAGAGCGCGGTGTATTGCGCGCTGGTCAACCAGTAGTGGTAGACGATAGTGATGACCGGGGTATCATTACCAGCGGCACTTTCTCCCCCACACTGGGTTACTCTATCGCCTTGGCGCGAGTTCCGGTGAGTGTTGGTGATACCGCACAGGTGGAAATCCGCAAGAAACTGCAGCCAGTCAAGGTGGTTAAGCCCTGCTTCGTACGCAACGGCAAGTCAGTTATTTAAGCGTCGCCCAGAGGTGTACGCGTCACTAAGACAATAAACTTAGATGCTTAATCAAGGGATAACAGCATGAGCGAAATCCGCAATGAATTGAAATACCTCTCCAGCCACGAGTGGGCACGCCTGGAAGAGAACGGCACTGTAACCATCGGCATCAGCGATCACGCACAAGATGCCCTGGGTGATGTGGTTTACGTTGAGACTCCAGAAGTGGGCACCAACCTGGCTGCTGGTGACGAGGCAGGTGTAGTTGAATCCGTTAAAGCTGCCAGCGATATCTACTCCCCGGTTTCCGGTGAAGTAGTTGCTGTCAATGAAGCTCTGGAAGATGCTCCGGAAACTGTAAATTCCTCTCCTTACGACGATGGCTGGTTCTTCCGCATCAAGCCCTCCGACGTGAGCGAGCTGGACAATATGCTGGATGCAGACACGTATCGCTCAGAGTCTGAAGACTAATAGAGCGAGTGTGCTAAAAAGCATATTAAAAAAAGGCTGTGGGTAATCCCCACAGCCTTTTTTGTTTTATAAGCGTCTAAATCAATTTCTGCTTATTGATCAAATGATACCGCGTTGCGAATTTCCTCATGTGATTTCAGGAACGATATCATCAATAAAATCACTGTATTGGTTCTTCATCGGAAGATTGAGGTCAACTTTCAGTCGGTTGCGACTTGCTTTAACTGCCTCACCGGTAATGGGATTATATGCGTCTTTTTCGTAAGGCTCCCAATAAATTCCCACACCTCTTTTTTGCCAGTTCGGAAGGTCATTGAAGTTGATTCCCTTTTGGAAAAGGAATTCATTTTTATGAACTACTGACATTTTTGTAAATGTAGCGGCAGACTCTTCGGGAGATAAGCCTTCCTTGCGTAGACTCCAGTAGCAGTGGGCATTCAGAGCGTTCCTGTGAGCATCCTCATTCCTCCAACGGAAATAATCGATGACAAGCTGCCTATGGGGCAGCTGGCAAATACGGCAATCAAAAGCCCCAATGTCGCCTAGAAGCAAACTAAATTTTGCACTCGCCTCTCCTGCAAGAATTGAATTTAGTTTTCGCTCCTTCCTCTCGAAAGTATTCTCATTCAAATCAAGAAGTAGTGATATTTCATCGCTTTGTGTATATCCATAAAGAACCTTAAATCCACATTGCATCAAGTGTTTAACGGTTTCGACCATCATATCTCGAAATTTGGGGTCATAAGGTGCTTCAAAACTGTGCTTATCTTTAGTTAGTGTTGTAAAACAACGACCATCAATCCGAGCAACGATATATATACCGGGTAAAACAATGTGATCATGCGCAGTTTCATATACGCGCATTTTCTTATCTAACTCATTGAACTTCATCTTTCCACTCTTCTATTGTGAAACCCCCGTTTTTCATTGTTACATAATATAACTTGTCAAAACCTTCTGAATATTCCGGTAGTTCCAGCTTGTTGTATGTCCCTTTTAGCCCAACGTCTGGTATTCGCTTTTTACCCTCTCTGGAGGCATTTCTTTGAATACAATCAGCCAAATTTGATGAAAAATAATACCCAATGACTTCAAAGCGGTGCTCTTTAAAGCCATTAATATACTTTTCCCGCTCTGCTTTCGTTGGATTTGTGTTGTCAATCACAACTGGCTGCTTAGATTTCAAGCAGGCATTGAATAGAATCTTCTCTCTATGTCGTGTTCTAAGCATATCCAAATTCAGGCGGAGATGGCTTTTATAGAAATTTTTAAGATAAAAAGAGGATTTCCCGCTGGCTTGTAAGCCAATGAATATAACACCATTCATGGTTCGTCGCTCCGTTTAATAGATGATTAAATGCTAAGCCGGTTATGTCGAAATCGTAACCTTGATAGCTTGCCGAGCCAGTGAACCAACTCCCGACTTTCATTGTCACCAATTATTGACATACTTGGGTGGTTTCGTTCGTCAACTTTTACAATTGAAACACCATTCGATGCTAGATCGCTATAGATGTTGTGTGGAGCAATAGGATCTGAATATGATGAAAAAATAATTATAGGTACATTAGAAGATCCAATAATTGGCTGAATGTCCGTCTGTTCAAGGGTGATATCGGATCTAACTAAACTATCTAACGCTCCTTGCTTGATGCTTTCCTCTGAGAAAAGCATTATCATACTCGGAAAGTTAGCTTTAGTATAATTTAAAACTGCCTTATCAAATCGAAGCATTGGAGCTTGTAGAAATATTTCATCAATGTCATTTCTTAAAGTAAAATGTGCATTGCAGTTGTACCACCCATAGAGTTGTCAATAATATACAGGGTATTATTTTCATATTTGTTGATAATTTCGTTAACTATTTTACTGTCACCAACACCATATTCTTTATCCTCATCAGATTCACCATGCCCTAATAAGTCAGGGACTATAACTCTAAAACCTAACATCCTGAAGTACAGAGTCGAGTTCAGCATAAACTCTTTAGATGCCCTAAAACCATGTATAAGAACAACTGCGCCTCAGGCAGTGAGCTTTTTGAAATATCTAAGCTGACAGTACTTTCCACACCGCTAAATGATTCCAGGGAAACCTTATAGCGAAGTTTCTTGTTTTCAAGTGGCTCCCCTAGAAGGTTATTTGTGCATACTTTATACTCTATAGAGCAATGCCTTTTATTTTTAAATCCATAAGTTTCAATATTATCGAAAGAAACAATCTCTTTAAAATCAAAGCTATTAGACCGCTCAATATATTCTGTAACTACTGTGGAACAGCCAATAGCTATGCTGCTCACAAATGCTAATATCAATTTCTTAATCATAATCTTTAATGATATAGGGAAAGATAATACTCTTACCTGTTACACTTGATGCCAAAGCTCAATAGATTGTGTGGTTGGGCCTTCTCCCCACCTTATTGTGATATTACTCCTACTGAGCACAGATGGAGCATTAATAAAGATAACCACTTTATTGTCAAAGCTACATGCCTCTAGGTACAGCCAGATAGATTTCGACTTCACCCGAATAAGAGTTGGACTAATTGTATTTGAAAATATAGCCGGAATCTGATCGCCTGTAAGTATTATATTTTCAGAGCTATCCATAAGCTCTAGTGATGAATGATAGAGAGATGTTAACTGTTCACTAGTCAAACGCTTTGCTGCGACCACTTTATCAGATTGTGCTGTGCACGTGTTTTCACCACAACTTATAATTAAAGCGGTACATGCTATAAGAGCTAGAAATTTAAGTTTTACAAATTTACGTAACAATTAAGATTGGACCCTATTGCTAATAAAAATACATCTATTGACAAGTTCTCAGTGCCGGTTGAACTAGCATCTAAGACACTATTTACACTTACTTCTGATTTTTCAAAATTAAATACAAGGTCATAAACATTTCCATTAAACTCTCTAAAAGCTATCGATGGGTTAAGCTTAGCTTCTTCAACAGTCGCTTCAATGCGCCCAATCAAGCGCTCGGAGAGTTCTTCACGAATAAAATTTTCTAGTAACACACCCATTGTTAGGCCTTTCCGCCAATTAGGTTCCATCTCTGTATTAAACCAAGCGAATAGGTTAAGCCGAGAATTAAACATATGCCTGAGCTGGTTAGCCAGAAAGTTAGCGAATTATCTGGGAAGGCCGGCATTATGAAATAAAAACCCAGCGCACGAGCCAAAAATATTGTTGAGATTAGTATCAGGCCAAGCCGAATCAGCGGTAACCTAATAATTAAACCCGCCCCAGAAAAAGCGTAGCTAGCCCAAAGCAGTAGAACGGCTGAAATTACGCTAGTTACAATAGTTGGGTAGGGGTGGCCACTTTCAGCTAGTTGAGCCATTTGCTCACCGGCACCGAGAAACCGATACCAATCACCGCCAAATACTATACACCCGATATGAACTAAAGCAGCCAACACTGTGAGTATCCCTGCTACCTGCAAATAATTAATTCTCTGACTGACCATTTATTCTCCTTGACTGGTCTATTCGTATAATCGAAAGTGGACGAAATCATATCATTTATCAGCATGCCTAAAGTATGGAAAACGACTCAAATCAGAGAAAGATACCCACTAATATACTAACCAGTATCGATTGAAGAATTTTCCAGTGGCCATATCAAGTGTACAGTATATTCGCCTTGAACCCTCTTTTAGATTGAGGAAAAATCTTTATAAATCAACTAGTTAGGATGCTTCCTGCAGTATTTTAAATATCAGAATGTATGATAAGTAGCACCCAGCCAAAACAGACGGCTTAAGAAGAGTAATTAATAAGTTTTCAGGGGCATTGAACTTGTAAATAGGTACGATCATGCAGGATATCCCCCCTAAATTACTGGCCGAAAATCAGAGTGCGAATGCCAATGGGTAAGTCGCATAAAACCCACGGCAATATATCCAATACTCAGAAGATACTTAGCCTTTCTCTTTTGAAATGAGGAGTACGTTTACGTATTTATTGTTGATTGTCTTGTGTCTTGAGGTTCTAACGTAAAGGCCATTAAAGATTGCCAATACGATTGGCCATTTTCTACATAAGCCGATATTTTCCAAGGCGGTAACTTACAAAAAATAGGCACAAAAATGATCTTATTGAAATTTATTAAGTTTGTTTCAGTGTCAAATCTGCGTAAAATCGATGGACATTTATTGGTATTTTGGTCGTAAATAGGACGCTTTTTGAAGGCCTATAACCAAAGAAACTCAATAGAATAAGATTTTATAAAAGATCCACCCTCTCAAAGGAGAACGGTAACGTGACGTAAGAGTAAGTAAAAGGCGCTGACCCAAGGTGCGGGAACACCTGGGGCCAGCTAACCAAATTGATAACATACCTATCAAAGTGGCTATATGGATCATACGCTAGAAACCCGCTCGTCTTCAATAAAGTCGAGTACATCCAGCGGCTTGGAGAGACTCCCCAAGCTCTGGGAGCGTTGCGTCCGCCTTTTCTTCTTCTATGCCTATCGTTCTCGCGCTCCCCCTGCATTCTTCAATAGATTAGTTTCTCAGCCGTCCATCAATAAAAAGTCTACCCATGGCTTGAAAAGCAGAGAATAGAAATATGTTGATCTTAAAGCGCAGAACTGGTGAAAACCTAAGGATCGGAGCCAATGTTTCAATCACAGTATTGGAAGTTAAGGGAAATCAGGTAAAGATAGGAATACAAGCTCCCAGATCACTTCCAGTTCACCGTGAAGAAATTTACATGCGAGTCCAGAAGGGAAGGGTGTAGGGGAATAGAAACTGTTAAGAACTTGGCCCTAATTGTGGAACATCCAAAGCATCGGCATCAAAACCTTAGCAGAGCTTCGGTCTTGGTGCCAGGTACCGTTGCTAGTTACGTCTATTCACCTGATGGTACCACTTGATAAATACCGGCCTCATCTAAAAAAACGCCATTGGACATCATATAAACAAAAACTAACACAGATAAGATAACTACTGCTAAATGAACCTTCGTTGCTGAATTGGCGTACTTAGAAAGATAACCCAGGCCATTCTTTTGGCCTGAAGTGGCTGCAATGGCGAATGGTAATAATACAACTATTGCTAGTCCAGCTAAGAAAAAGTATGAAAGATATTCCTCATAATAATAAGGGAACCATGAATCATAGAAAGCTGTAAAAGTAAGATAATATGCAGCAAGTGCAAGTAGGAGTGTAATGGTAAAAATCAATAGCCTCTTCAACCGGAATGCCAATATTTCAAATAAAGCATATAAACTTGTGAAAAAATTCATTGTGAGGTTTTTTATCCGAAGAATAATACCAAAAAATGGAATGATAAAATCTTTTTGTGAAATGTTAAAGGGTATACATAGTCAAGTATATTTAAGCATTAGGTCATTATAAGTTGCCTTGTATGGGTAGTATACAAGGCAAAAATAATTAATCGTCAAATTTAACTTTAGGCATTTTGATATAATGTAATATAGAAAAAACAGTACCAAAAGGTATATTTAACAAAGAAAATGCTGAAAATGTATGAAGTGGAATTTGGCACCAAGATTTTCTACGAAAATAACCTAAGATGCAGAATGTTTCAGTACAAAAAAATAAAATGGAAAAGATAAGTACGCCTGTAGTTACTATCGAAGTGCTATTATAGGATGAGATTAATCCTACTATGAAGAATAGAATAAAAATAATATTTCCGGCGAGCCTTAACCCCCATACAAAATTTAAAGTTTGGATAGCATTAGACTCTTCCATTTGCCGCCGAGACTCTGCTAGCCTTTCTGAGGAAGATAGAGTCTTAGGTGGACTTTTAATCTCCAGCTCAGATTCAGGTGATTTATATATTGTATTTTCCATTTTTCTATTTCCTTACATAAAATTTAGCTTACACAGATTTTTGAACACAGCTGTATTTGGATCACTAACATTAAATCTTTTATACCAATGGAAAATTTGAACTCCTAGCACAAGGATTACCAATCTACGGGCCATTGTAAAAGATACGTGAGGCATATTTGTAGCTGTTGATTTTTCCAAGTGCAGTTTATTTCGTGCGTTTTTTTCACGAAAGTGGGAGCGTAGCAACCGCACTAAAAGTACATAAAGCAATATGTCGAATGCAGTTCTTAGTTAACAAGGTGTAGGCTTGCCGGAATCTTTGATTTTGATATAACTAGATTGACTTACAGTGCCACCAAATGAAACAGCTTTAATTTTTACCTTCACATCAATTGGCTCTTGGAAACAAGAAGTCCCATCTAACGATTTGAAAGTTTCCTACAGGTCCCTTGGTAAATATAGATATATTGGAAGGGGGAGAAAGCTTATATAATGAGTATGCCACCCTAACAAATATCGTCATAATACTACCAAAAATTCTTTGAATACAATTTTTATGTGTTTATTTATTCGACATCTAACGTATGCTGTACATGAGAGTAATCTGTTGTGAGTTCAGCGTAAGAAGTTTCGACATTTGTTAGAGTTACTCCCCTCTCTAACACCTATCTCCTCAGAAAGCAAAGGCTCCGCCACTCGAAAGTACCCAAACGCGATTGAAGTAAATAGAAATATTATAGTTAGCTCCTCAGTATGCCTAGCAGAAACGACAATTAAGCAAAATGTTAACTCAATAAATGATACTGGTGGAAGAAATTTAAAAAATACAACTGCCATACAATGAGGTATCAATGTCGGTGATAGGAATGTTGGCTTTTGCTAATCAGTATGATAGTGATACACATACTTGTGAAGCTCGTAGCTTAACCCCCAGATTCTGAATAAGTGTAACTAATTATGGTATTACACAAAGTAACACTACAACCGATAATTTAATAGATACAGGGTGTCTACTAAACGTGGGTAAGTCTTGGAGCTAACGCCCCAATAACGGGTCGGAACGTAGGAGCTTTTTTATGCTATTTCAGCACAAAAGCGAGCGATGCAATGGAGGTCCGAGCTAGCTTGCTCCCGGGCGTCAATTAGTTTGTTATGCATTATCAGCCAGAAAAACTATTGATATAAACTTCTATTTCTGACTCAATAGATTTCAAGCCATTTATACACGCACGCACTAAGTCTTTACCATCAGGGTTCCCCATCACCAACCATTCCTCCCGGTCAGCTTCCTCCACGGATTTGACGCCATTTACATTTAGCAACGATTCGTGAACAACCTTCCGCAATTTACTCTCAAGGGGTTCATCACGAACAAATTCTGCGGCATTTACAAATACGTACCATTCATCCTCCCCATCTTCTTTGGAGGCAATTACACCGCTAACCTGCGGTTTCGAAGACCGATAAATTAGCTCAATGGCCCCATCTTCGTCATTTAGCTCAATCTTTGAATCGTCTGTACCAGCACTCACTAATTCTGCCTCCGTGAAAAATAATAAAAATACTAAAGTAGTTATATATTTAGCGATCGCTCCTCTCAATACCGATGCGTAACGCCTTAGCACGGGAAAATTTAGAGCGCAGCGGAAAATTTTCCCGCGCCTACGCTTGGTACGCCCAGCATGGGCGTGAACTAATGGGGTGAAAGTCCCTTGTAGGAGGATCACCGTTTAATGGATTCCATTAAATGCTAACTACGAGCGAATGGCAACTGCAATACCGTGAGGTCTTGTGGGGAGGAAGCCGCTAGCAAAACTACGAGCTGACGGACAGAAACATCATATAAGGCTTAGCCTGGAGGCGAGGTGGCCAAGGACACCGAAGCCATGTGATCTAACGGGTAGAGTAAATGATGCAGTTGTGTAGTGAAAGTTCACGTTCTTATCTGGGGAGATCTGTTCAACCTGCTGCTGTAAAGCTGTCAGCGTGGCCGCTGACTCATAAGTAGGCTCAGCCCGCTAGCCACCATCGCGGGGGTAAACAAAATTGGTGGAACACAGCGGCGCCTTGGTCAGTAATGATCAAGGTGATTAAACAGAAGTCAGCCGACGGCATAGTAGCCTAATACCAAGATTAATACCTTGGATACGGTGAAGGCCTGAACCCAAAATCCACGAGTTAAAAGACAGGGCTAGCCTACTGATATGTTGCCAGCCGGATATAAAATTGACGTAGCGCACTGCCATGACACTCAACTCAAATGAAAATCTGCTTGAAGCCATCCTCAGCAAAGAAAACATCAATGCTGCATGGAAGCACGTTCGAGCGAATAAAGGTGCCGCAGGCATTGATGGGATTACCGTTGATGATTTTGTGCAGCAATTCAAGGCAGTTGGCGATACCAGCCGCTGCCTGTTAGACATCTCGTTGCGTGCTTGTTGGGTGGAAATTCATTACGGGCCGCCCATTGCGGACCCGCATGTTGGGTAGTGTGGGGGGCGGTAGCTGGAAACTACCGGCTACCCGATTTATGTGTTTGGCTGAATGCAAAATGATAACCAACGCATACAACGAAAATAAAACTGCCAATATTTAAGGCTTGTACGTATAAAAACCAGATGATTGGGTTTTGCTCAATAGTTGGTTCGGAGGACACAAGGGCAACTGAATGTACGCTAGGTGTTAATATGTGCGCAACCCTTGAGGCGGCAACTAATATTCCTGCGAAAAGTGAAAGTCCAGATAAAATGGAGCGCTCTCTATAGAACCACACTAATGATGCAGCAAATAGAAAGAAGGGCATAAACCAAGCGGTAAAGTCGTTAATGCCACCAAATATCCGCCAAAAAGTTGTCGGGCTATATACATGATCTTCCATATCTATTTATACATAACGCCTTGGTTGTGTTTGAGACACATCTTTTAAGGTTACTCAATGCCGCTACACCCCAGCACTAGCTTAATGTATCTCTAAAAGTTGTATAGATTATATACAATAGTACCGTTTGTAGGCCTGAAGACCATCAAAACCTATAACAAATAGTGGATTCTCTCAGGCCTTGTACGCTTATAAGACAAGTAAGACCCTCCTTCTCGTCCTATTTTACATCTGAATTAGGCCTGAATTGATTGAGGAAATATCTCTTCTACTATTTCAGAGCTTAACCAGAGGGCCGATATGAACAAAAATACTTGAGCATAAAACTTAGCGCCTCGGTAATGGGCCGGAGCACGCGGTGCGGAGGTCCAGCCGTAGGCGTTCATTGACCGACTTGTTAAGGTTCCTTTGGCAGCAGGTATAACTCACGAACCAGAACCTCGGTTGCTTGTTGTGTATTAAGAGGCGAGCTTTCACAGCGAACAACACCTTCAACTCTTGGGGCACCAGCCATTGTTACTAATGGTAAAAAGAAAGTTTCAGCATCAGTAACCATATAATGATGCTCGCCATCTTGATAAATCATTTTCTCAAACTTACCACTGCAAAGCTCGGTAGTCTTAGCCTCCCAATCTTGCTGGACCTTTTCAGCGTTTTCAAAGACTCTGCCAGCAGCTACTTCTCTGATATAGAATAATCCTTCATCAATTTTAATGTGATGATTATTTTGGTCGTCAAATTCATTTGTGCTTGCACAACCGATAATCAGAAAGGTTAAACAGCTTATTATTGTTGCTCGATTCATGGGTAACCTTAACGCTTTGCTAAACGGCAGCCGAAACGTAGTGTAGGCTGTTCGGTGGATGGCGCGCTTTTTGCGCCCGGAACGAATTTGAGTAATTTGTTAAGTGTTTTCATAACCGGCTAGAAAAACTGAAATTGATTTTTTATTTTTTACGCATTCAGATTTTAATTCATCTTCTGAATAAGAAGAGTATTTGCTTTCTAATTCTTCAATTTTAGCGATAGTACCTTTATCCATTTCTTCATATGACATCCCCTGAAAGCCATCTTTGATTATTTCATAGCCATTTCGAATGTCATCTTTAGCTGTATCTATCCATTGATCATAAAGTTTCTTCAGATTCTCACCGCCCTCAACGCTCATGCAATGAGCAACAGGAACGGTCATCGTACGACTAACTAGAAACTGTTTAATTAAAGCCATCTGATTCATTAAGTCTAGAGCTTCGATTTTTTTAGGGTCTCCAGAATTTTGCAACTTCTTTGCTAATTCTTCAGCGACACTTTTACCGACCTTAAGAACGGCTAACTCTTTTTCCGATAACATGTATTCTCCTTTATCTGATGCTACTGAAACACTTGAAATAAGTAGTAACAATATAATTTGTATAACCTTCATGATTTCTCCTGTGAACTAAACGCCTCAATAACAGGAAGACAAACCGTAGGTTTGATTGTCCGGCGCCGTAGGTGCGTAGTTAATTAATACATGGGTAAACCACCGCCTCTGGCGGTGAGACTTGACAAGGCTCTGCCGTTCCGGCGTGCAGAGTAAAAATATGGCCTCCATGAACCGGCAAGTTCTTTAAGGAGGCCATATGCGAGATTGGCAGTGCCAAGCTCACGTGAAACATTATTGCAGGTACCATGTGGTATTTGTGCCCAAGTATCGAAAGAAAGCGTTAGTTGGGGCATTGAGACGTGAGATTGGAGCAATATTCCGAGACTTGTGTCGTCAAAAAGGCATTGAGTTGGTCGAGGGGTACGCAATGAGGGATCACATTCATATGTTGTTAATGATTCCTCCCAGGATAAGTGTTTCCAATACGGTTGGGTTTCTGAAAGGGAAATCTGCGATCCGGATATTTCGGAAGTACAAGCATGTACAGAGAAATTTCACAGGAAGACATTTTTGGGCTCGGGGCTACTGCGTGAGTACAGTAGGGCTTGATGAGCAGATGATTCGAGAGTACATCAAGAATCAAGAGGTTGAAGAACGCCGGCAAGAGCAGATGCAATTGGCGGGATTGTAACAAGCCCCCTCTGGGGGCTTTCACCATACCACCCGCTATGCGGGTGGTTGCTGATTGACTTGGTACGCCCAGCATGGGCGTGAACTAATGGGGTGAAAGTCCCCTGTAGGAGGATCACCGTTTAATGGATTCCATTAAATGCTAACTACTAGTGAATGGCAACTGCAATACCGTGAGGTCTTGTGGAGAGGAAGCTGCTAGCAAAACTACGAGCTGACGGACAGAAACATCATATAAGGCTTAGCCTGGAGGCGAGGTGGCCAAGGACACCGAAGCCATGTGATCTAACGGGTAGAGTAAATGATGCAGTTGTGTAGTGAAAGTTCACGTTCTTATCTGGGGAGATCTGTTTAACTCGTTGCTGTGAAGCTGTCAGCGTGGCCACTGACTAATAAATAGGCCCACTCCGCTAGCCATCATCGCGGGGATCGACAAAAGTGGTGGAACACATCAGCGCCTCGGTAAGTAATGATCAAGGTGATTAAACAGAAGTAAGCAGACGGCATAGTAGCCAAATGCCAAGATTAATACCTTGGACAGGGTGAAGGCCTGAACCTAAATCCATGAGTTAAAAGACAGGGCTAGCCTACCGACATGTTGCCAGCCGGATATAAAATTGACGTAGTGCACTGCCATGACACTTAACTCAAATGAAAATCTACTCGACGCTATCCTCAGCAAAGAAAACCTCAATGCTGCATGGAAGCACGTTCGCGCGAATAAAGGTGCCGCAGGCATTGATGGGATTACCGTTGATGATTTTGTGCAGCACTTCAAGGCAGTCGGCGATGAAATTATCGAAGCCATTCGGCAAGGTCATTACCAGCCGCTGCCTGTTAGACGCGTCTACATTCGCAAGTCAGACGGTGGTCAGCGAGGTCTAGGGATACCTACGATTTTTGATCGTGTTATTCAGCAAGCAATCGCGCAAATCATCAACCCTATTTTCGATGTGACTTTTTCAGAGTTTAGCTATGGCTTCCGGCCAAAGCGATCACAGCATCACGCGGTGAAAAAGCTACAAAAGTATATCGAGGGTGGCAAGCGAATAGCGGTGGATGTCGATCTATCCAAGTTCTTCGATCGAGTGAATCATGACTTTCTCATGAGCTTACTCGGCCAAAGAATTAACGATAAGCGTTTACTCAAACTGATCGCAAGCTACTTGCGCGTAGGCTGGGTAGAAGATGGATGTTGGCAAGCGTGTTATGAGGGGGTGCCGCAAGGTGGCCCTTTATCGCCGCTGCTGTCCAATATTGTACTCGATCTGCTCGACAAAGAGCTGGAAAAACGCCAACACCTTTTTGTCCGCTATGCGGATGATTTTGTGATTGTTGTTTCCTCTAAGCGTTCCGGCGAACGGGTTATGGCTAGCATCAAACGCTTTGTTGAGCGCAAGCTTAAACTCAAAGTTAACGATGCAAAAAGCCAAGTAGTCCCGGTTAGTCGTTGTAAGTTTCTGGGTTTTTCTTTCCGTGGAGCAAAGCTTGTCTGGCATGATAAGTCACTGCGCCAATTTAAATACTGCGTCCGCCAGATTACAGGGCGATCTCGTGGTATTTCGATGGAAAAGAAACTGAAAGAACTTACCGTATACCTCCGTGGTTGGATCAACTATTTTAGGATAGCGCAAGGCTATCAAAAATGTATCGATCTTGACTGCTGGATACGACGGCGATTAAGAATGAGCTATTGGAAGAATTGGCGCAGAGTGAGAACGAAAGTTCGAAATTTACTGCGTATGGGTGTGAGTGAGTCGCTGGCAGTTACCTGCGGCTCGTCCGGTAAAAGTTACTGGCGAAGCGCAAAAACTGAGGGTATTCATATTGCGCTCAATAATGAGTTCTTCGAAGAGATGGGTTTGATTTCATTACGAGATCGTTGGGTAGAGATTCATTACGGATAGGGAACCGCCCATTGCGGACCCGCACGATGGGTGGTGTGGGGGCCGGTAGCTAGAAACTACCGGCTACCCGATTTAGATTTGTGCTCTTCAATAAGATTAATAAACTTAGTAAATACTTCATCGTCGTAGCTATTTCGACCTTTTTCAAAAACACTAGTATTTTGTGATAGCAATACTTCCTTATTGGCATTTAATACCCAAAAGTGAGGTGCTCCTTTAGACTCTGGTAACTGAGAAAAAAATTCATCATTGTAATTTTTATCTCCCAGATATACCTTCATTAGAACAAAGCTATTTTTCAAGTCATTGTATATTTTTTTATTTGAGCTTAAGTAATCGTCAAGCACATGGCACCAACGACACCAATCTCCACCTGAAATAACCAAAATATATTTATTTTCCTTTTTTGCTTGTATTGCAGACTCATCTATCTGTTGGAAGGGATCTGCTAGTGGATCATACCCAATATCTTTCGCTATGCATGAGCATGAAAATAATAAAAAACAAAAAAACGCTAACTTCTTCATAAATCACTCTAATTAATCTAACGTTTAAAGCACCTGCGACAAAACCAAAGCGAAGCGGCGGTTTTGACGTCGGGTGCCTTTACTTGGTACGCCCAGCATGGGCGTGAACTAATGGGGTGAAAGTCCCCTGTAGGAAGATCACCGTTTAATGGACTTCATTAAATGCTAACTACTAGCGAATGGCAACTGCAATACCGTGAGGTCTTGTGGGGAGGAAGCCGCTAGCAAAGCTACGAGCTGACGAACAGAAACATAATATAAGGCTTAGCCTGGAGGCGAGGTAGCCAAGGATACCAAAGCCATGTGATCTAACGGGTAGAGTAAATGATGCAGTTGTGTAGTGAAAGTTCACGTTCTTATCTGGGGAGATCAGTTTAACTTGCTACTGTGAAGCTGTCAGCGTGGCCGCTGACTCATAAGTAGGCCCAGCCCGCTAGCCACCATCGCGGGGATAGAAAAAAAATGGTGGAACACAGCAGCGCTCCGCTCAGTAATGAGTAGGGTGATTAAACAGAAGTCAGCAGACGGCATAGTAGCCAAATGCCAAGATTAATACCTTGGACAGGGTGTGGGCGTGAACTAATGGGGTGAAAGTCCCCTGTAGGGAGATCACCATTTAATGGGTTCCATTAAATGCTAACTACTAGCGAATGGCAACTGCAATACCGTGAGGTCTGGTGGGGAGGAAGCCGCTAGCAAAATTACGAGCTGACGGACAGAAACATCATATAAGGCTTAGCCTGGAGGCGAGGTGGCCAAGGACACCGAAGCCATGTGATCTAACGGGTAGAGTAAATGATGCAGTTGTGTAGTGAAAGTTCACGTTCTTATCTGGGGAGATCTGTTTAACTTGCTACTGTGAAGCTCTCAGCATGGCCGCTGACTCATAAATAGGCCCAGCCCGCTAGCCACCATCGCAGGGATCGACAAAACGGTGGGAAATAGCAGCGCCTCGGTCAGTAATGGCCAAGGTGATTAAACAGAAGTCAGCAGACGGCATAGTAGCCAAATGCCAAGATTATTACCTTGGACAGGGTGAAGGCCTGAACCTAAATCCACGAGTTGAAGGACAGGTCTAGCCTACTGATATGTTTCCAGTCGGTTAAAGTTGATGTAGCGCACTGCCATGACACTCCACTCAAATGAAGATCTGCTCGACACTATCGTTGGGTAGAGATTCATTACGGATAGGAACCGCCCATTGCGGACCCGCATGATGGGTGGTGTGGGGGCCGGTAGCTAAAAACTACCGGCTACCCAGTTTATGCATTTATGGTAACTTTTTCAATGCGAAGTGACTATTGCTTGGATATTTAGAAAATAGAGTTTCAAGCCTGGTGGTTCGTTAAACACATTTTTATGAGAAATGTACACCGATTCTATTTTTTCCTTTATTAGAAATATCTACTCCATTTATGCGAATTTCACAATTACATTTATAAAAAGATTCTAAACACATTTTTATAGCTGAATTATGAACTTCATGAATATATTCTTGTAGTAATTTTCTACCATCCCTGTCAAGGAATTCCAGCTTTTCTATTAACTTATCACGTATTCTATTTGCTAAATATTGATCAGTTTCTAGCTCATGAATCGGGGTGCTATCAAATAGTATAGGTGGGCCTTGTTTTTTTATAATTTCAACTAGCTTTTCGTAATAGTGTTCTTCGGGATTTTTTGGAATAGATTCGAGGTTAATATTATGCTTACGAATATTTTCAAATGTTTCTTCTAGACTGTTGGCCCCCTCATCTAGAATTTTATTGTCAGTATTTTGATCTTCTCCAAAGCTATAGACCAAACTAAACTCCCCTCCAAAATAATTATAAAATTCTGGAGTAAAATCAGCACCTGAGTAATAGTAAGCCAGGATTCCTTTCTCTGCACCAAAGGATGATAAGAACCTTCCTAAATTATTGAGTTCTTCCTCTTCCGTCAGCTCAAAAGTTGCATTAATCGCTATTTTTACAAGATTTCCTTCGTTAACACACATCTCGAATTGACAATATTCAGGGTGGCCTTCTTCAAAAATTGATGGAATTGAAGAGTGTCGTCGTTTTTCAGGAGGTACATTTTTGTATAATTTTGATATGTTTTCGTAATCTACAATGTCACAGAGTTTTTGAGCTCTTTCTTGGCTTTCAAGATGTATTTCCCCATAGAAATAATGACTAGACATAACTCCGTCCTTTCTTTGTTGTGTGTATCTGCATAACATTTATATAGTATTCATTCTGACCACTTTTATCATGATTACTATTTCGGAATCAATTTTCCCGCTGTAATGGAAATTTTAAATTAAAATCATAGGGTTAGATGTAATTGCTACTAAAGTGCAAACTACAAAAATGATCACTTTGACTACTATCCCGGTTTTTAACTCAACTTATAACTTGCTGATTTGTAAAGTATTTTTATACATTCTATGTAAAGCTCAAAAATAACGGTCAAAATGACCATAATTACCAGAGCTGGCACTCACTAACTTGTCAGAATTATCGGAAATTTGGAAGTGTGATGAGGCCAAGGCTTCAGGGGTGAGTGTACTAATTGAGTATCACGCGTATTTAGTAGTTATTTGTTTTTTCTTTGGGTGGGGGACATTCTGCTATTCCATTGACACGCTTAAAAATATAATGAGCTTGCCATTTCTGAAAAAGCAGCTTAAGGATTAGGAAACATTGAGAAGCTATTTGGTGGGTCAGAATAATGTTGAGCGATGTAGCTCTTAATTAGTCGCTTGGGCAAATATCTTGCTGTTGCGAGGGGCTAACGGTTTGGTTGTTAGATATTGAACTCAGGCTTTATAAAATTGGGTAAATTTAGATTTAAATACCTCATCATTTACGGCTGCAAAGAGACCTTCAACCCTGCCTCATTAAGAAACCCCTTCACGGTACTTTCAATTTGCTCGGGGCTATTCATCTGCAAAACCTGTTGCAAGAGCTGCTCAATATCGGCTCGGCTAACGGCGCGCAGCGTAGCTTTTATTCGCGGTAAGTTAGTGGCGTTCATCGATAGCATATCGTAGCCCATGGCTACTAATAACAATGCACCACTAGGTTCTCCTGCTAGTTCTCCACAGATCCCTACTTTGGTACCAACGGCATGGGCTGCCGTTACGATTTCCTGCAAAGCGCGCAGTACCGCTGGGTGCAGGGCGTGGTAAATATTGGCTACGCGGCTGTTATTGCGATCCACCGCCAGGAGATATTGAGTGAGGTCATTACTACCCACCGATATAAAATCTGCATGTACGGCGAGTTCCCGCACTTGGTAGACGGCGGAGGGTACCTCTACCATTACCCCGAGTGGGGGCATAACAATTTCGTAACCTTCTTCAAGCAGCTCCCGGTAGGCTCTTTCCACCAGTTTGCGCGCGGCTTCGAGCTCGTTTAGGCCGCTGATCATGGGGAGCATAATCCGCAGGTTATTTAGCCCCAGGCTGGCTTTCATCATGGCGCGCACTTGCGCCAGGAATATTTCCGGGTGATCGAGAGTTACGCGAATGCCGCGCCACCCCAGGAAGGGATTGGTTTCCTCGATCGGGAAATAGGCCAATGCTTTATCGCCGCCAATATCCAAGGTGCGCATCGTGACGGGCAGGGGGGCAAAGGCTTCCAGTTGCTCCCGGTAAATTTCCCGCTGCTCTTCCTCGGAGGGGAAGCGGTCTCGCAATAAGAAAGGTACTTCGGTGCGGAAAAGTCCTACTCCTTCTGCGCCGCGCTCCAGGGAGCGAACGACATCGGCCATCAGCCCGGTATTTACCATCAGGCGAATGCGATGGCCATCGGAAGTGATTGCCGGGAGTTGAGCCAGGTGGTCCAGATTGCGGGCCAGTTGCTGCTCTTCTGCAACAATATCGTCGTAGCGGCGCTTGAGTTCTGCGCCGGGGTGAATATGCAAATCGCCTCGGTAGCCATCCACCACCATATCGACACCGTCGATGGTTTCGTAGGGCAGGTCCTGGACTCCCATTACAGCGGGCAGTCCCATGGCTCGGGCAATAATAGCCACATGGCTGTTGGAGGAGCCTTTAACTGATACGGCTCCGATCAACTTTTCCCTGGGCACTTCTGCCAATACTGCTGCGGTTAGCTCTTCGCCGATCAGGATGGTGTTATCGGGAAAGTCCCGGTCGCTCTGCTGCTGTTGCCGCAGGTGCATCAGCACTCGGGCGCCCAGGTCGCGAACATCGGCGGCCCTATCGCGAAAGTAGGAGTCGGACATGGCTTCAAAGCGCCGCACATGTTCCAACATAACTTCGGCCCAGGCCCGCTGGGCACTGAGTTGTTGTTGGATGCGATCGCACACTTCGACGGCGAGGGAGCTGTCATCCAACATGCTGATGTAGGCATCGAATAGCGCCCGTTCCTCGGGGCTGAGGTCGCTCTTCAGGCGCTCACCGACTTCGCGAATTTCTTCTTGGGCGGCTGTCAGGGCCTGTTGAAACAGGGCCAGTTCAGTGTCCACATCCTCGCATTCGGAGTAGGGCACTGTGCCGAGATTCGCATGCGGGGTGACAATATGTACCCGCCCGATAGCCACACCGGGGGACGCGGCAATGCCAGAGAAGTGAGTTTCCCGTTGTTGCTTGCCAATACAGGCCAGAAGACCGGTGGCCTCGGCGTGGGCGATAACGCCGGCGAGCTGCGCCGAAAGTGTGACCAGGAAAGCTTCCTCCCACTCGTCGAAGCGGCGCTTCTCTTCTTGCTGCACAACCAGGACACCCAGTACGGCGCGGTGGTGAATGATCGGTGTGCCGAGAAAGGCGCTGAAGCGCTCTTCTCCTGTAGAGGGGAAATATTGGAAGGCGGGGTGGGCTTCGGCCCTTTCCAGGTTAATCGGCTCTTCGCGGGTAACTACATTGCCCACCAGCCCCTCGCCGGGGGCCAGGTGGACCTGGCCAACCGCTTTGGGGTTGAGGCCATCGGTGGCCATCAGGACATAGTTACCGTGTTGCTTGTCGCGCAGATATACGGAGCAGACGCGGGTGTGCATGATTTCCCGCACGCGATGCACAATGATTTCGAGCACCGCGGTGAGGTTCCGGGCGGCATTTACTTCCTGAACGATACTGCGCAGAGATCCGAGCAATGGCCTGTCCTCGCCAATCAACGGAGAAATTCGATGGCCCCGGAAAGTAGAATTTCGATGCTGATCGGGGCCATTTTGTGAAGATTCGCTGCTAACTACCCTATGCGGTCAGCTTTCCTGTCCGCGCAGCCAGCGTCTCTCCAGCTGTATTTGTTGTGGGGCCAGCTCGGTTAGTGCGCGCCGGTATACTTCACGCTTAAAGGTCACCACCTTACTCAGTGGATGCCAGTAGCTTACCCAGCGCCAGTGGTCGAATTCAGGTTTGTAACCATTGTCGAAGCTGATAGAGGCCTCTTCTGCCTCGAGCCTCAGCAGGTACCACTTTTGCTTTTGCCCGATGCACAGTGGTTCGGAGCGACGTCGAATCAGCCTTTGAGGCAGGCGATAACGCAGCCAGCCTCGAGTACAGGCAATCATACTGACTTGATCGCGAGTAAGGCCTACTTCCTCGTATAGTTCCCTATATAGCGCCTGTTCAGGGGTTTCGCCCGGATTAATACCACCCTGGGGAAATTGCCAGGCGTCCTTGCCACCTACCCGCCGCGCCCACAGTGCCTGACCGCGGGCGTTGAGCACGATAATACCGACATTGGGGCGGAACCCCTCGGCATCGATATTGCTGCTGCTCTCGCCACTCGTGCCCCGGTTCTTGTTACCGGCCGGGGCTTTATCATTGCGATTCGAATGCTTGGCGGGCTTACGGCGGTTCTTTCGTCCGGCCTGTGCCGGCTTGCCGTCGCCCAAAATACCATCCTCAATACTGTTGTGTGCGGCCGTGCGCTGCACTTACTTGTTCTGCATTGTTCCACAGCGGGGGGTTTACAGCAATTCAGTGACGCAGTCCGTGTGCTGTCGTGCGGCGCAAGGTAAAATTAGCGGCCGCGCAGGGGACGTTTCCGGCTTCCTGGCGGTCAAATGCTTATGGGGAACCTATAGTTATGGGAGAGTCGACGGTGCACTTGGCAATCTTTGATCTGGATAACACGCTGATAGGTGGTGATAGCGATCATGCCTGGGGCGAATTTCTGGTGGAGCGTGAACATGTCGACGGGACCCGTTACCGCTCGGCTAACGATCGCTTTTATCAAGATTACCAGCGCGGTGAATTGGATATTTTTGCCTACCTGGAATTTGCCTTGGAGCCCCTGGCTCAGCTTTCCCGTGGTCAATTGGATAACTTGCAAAGCGAGTTTATGCAGGAAGTTATCAGTGAATTGTGGCTGCCTCGGGCCCAGGAGCTGATCGGCGAGCACCGCCGCAAAGGCCACCACATCATGATTATCACTGCGACCAATCGCTTTGTGGTTGAGCCTATTGCCTCGCGCCTCGGTGTCGATACCCTGCTGGCCACTGAGCCAGAGGAGGATGAGGGGCGGTTCACCGGAAAGGTCGTTGGTGAACCCTGTTACCAGGGGGGAAAAGTTGTCCGGTTGCGCCAATGGCTGGCCCACAACCCGGAATACGCCAACAGTGAAAAGTGGTTCTACAGTGACTCCATCAATGATCTGCCCTTACTGGGCGAAGTTGAGCACCCAATTGCGGTGGACCCGGATGATCGCCTGCGCGCAGAAGCTGAGGCTCGCGGCTGGCCGGTGATCAGTTTGCGGGAAGAGAGTGAGTAGGTGCTTGCCAGTATTTGTGAAATGCACAAGATGGGGAATTGAGTGAACGGATCTATTATCCAGTACCGGGCCCTGGCTGTTTTAATCGGGGCCCTGGCCGGACTTTCTGCCTGTGAACAAAAAGCGGTAGAAAAACCGCAGCAGGTATCGCAACAAAGTATTGCGCCGCAACCTGTGAATGAAAAGGCTGCGACCGAATTATCCCTTGCAATTTGGCAGGCGGGTGAGGCCCAGGTTATCCACGCCCATGCCGCTGTTGAAACGTTGCAGCGTGAAGTGGATGGTCTCCTGGCTCAGCCGAATGAAAATAAGCTGGAAAATGCCAGGCTTGCCTGGCTGGATGCCCACAGGGAATTTGCTGCTGCACTGCCTTATATCCAGTTGGCTTTTTCTTCGGGAGAGTTGCGCAGCCAGGGTAGAAAATTACTGTTATCAGTAGATAGTTGGCCGGCCCAGGCGGGCTACCTGGATACAGTGCCGGGTTATTCTGAGAGCGGTATCGTTAACGATACCGCCATTGATCTGACTTTAACGAACCTGCGCAAGCAGCACCGCCTGACGGCACATGAAGAGGCCAGCACCGGTTTTCACGCCCTGGAAATCATGCTCTGGGGACCCACCAGCGAGCGGGTTGCGGAGCAGTTTTTGGCTAAGTCCGATGGGGAAAAACCCGAGGCCCTGGCCGTCAATCGGCGCCGTGAACTAACCCGCTTGATCGTTAAAGGTGTGGAAGAAGATATGGCAGGCTTGGCCCGCCGTTGGCCGACGGCAGCCAACAGCCTGTCACGGCCCTATTTATCCCTTGGACCGGTTGCCCGATTGCAGCAAATCCGTGCATCGCACACCCGGGTGATTGATGAGCAGCTGTTGCGCAGGTTGCCGGAGAGTTCCGAGAGCGATGTGGAAAGTAGCCGCGCTGCCGATTCAAAGCAGGCGATATTGGCAATTATGGCAACTCTCCAGTCAAACTGGATTCCCACTGGTGGGGGCGGCTTAGCGGAGCTGTTGCTGGATCGACATCAGGTGACGGCTTTAGAGCAGGCTTTTGTGGATTTCGAGAGCTTGTTGTTGCAAATGGAAGACCCGATTGAGCTGGCGGAGCTGACCCAATTGGCGCAGGCACGCAAACTTCTGGAACGTATCGCCGGGTTGATGGCAGGTACTACCCAAGTGCCAGTATCCGATCAGGATGTGATGCCGGTTAGCTTACCGGTTGATGGTGAATAAATCTTGCTCTCACAGGCATAACAAAAAACCCGGCGACTGCCGGGTTTTTTGTATCTGTTGGGTGGGGATTACCAGCGACGTACAGGGCCAGTATCCACGTGTACGAAGTTACTCTTCGGGTAGTATCCGACACCGCCCGCTTTCAGGTTGAGTGCTGCCTGGCGCAACTTCGACAGGGACACTCCCGGCATACGGATATCCAAGGCCATACCACGTGTGTGGTAACTGCGTTTCGCTACGCCTCGGCCAGCTGCACGCAGCTTGGCATTGGTTTTAGGTGAACGGTATCCAGAGATAATCTCAATGGTGCCGTTGTAATTGAACTTCTCCTTCAGCTTGTAGACGATATCTAGAAGCTTGGGGTCCATTCGGGTCACTTCGTTGGCGCGGTGGTCACGAAGCAATTTGTTGAACTGCTTCAGGCCTCCGCTGCTGTAATCTCCGTTGGTCCAGTAGGCGGCCTCCAGCTTCTCCCCGGTGTGCAGGTTGCGCATTTTCAGGGTGCGGGAGCTACCTACTTTTGCGAAAGTCGGTCCGGCGCTGACGGCCGCCGCAGTTGCGCAGGTCACTGCCAGGAATCGACGTCTGGATGGATTCTTCATAATTCCGCCTCGTCGTTAAATCTCTCGTCGGTTTGCCTTAGTTGGCGCAACCGGGTACGGCGGAAAATGTACAAAAAATAACCAGTTGTTACAAACCTGAAGCTGCTAATTCGGAAATAATTAGATGGCCCCGGTGGTATATTTTTTCTTTTCTGCTACCTGAAACCGGAATTTTTATTGCTGATCAGTCGACGGTGTTGGATAGGGAGGAGACAGCGTTGTCATTGCACGCTAATCACTAAAAAATTATTTTTCTGCGACTTATAAGTTTTATCGGGCTGTTTCGTCAGTGTACTTGGGAGCTATCCGATCACCTCTTCGGTCATGAGCTTGATAGCCTTCTTTATTAGTGGATGGTTTACCCATCTATATACAGAAGACAACCTAGATATAGAGAAGATAAGAGTTTGTATGTACATGTATATACATGTGGCTTAGGTGCTGCTAGCGTAGTATTTCTCCGGACATTCAGCTGTTTAGGTTATCTGGCAGACCCTGGACCGCCCTATATTTGGGGGCGTATTGATCTCGATTTCCTGGAGCCCTCCAGTAGAAGCGGGCGATAAAAAGAAACCTGGAAAAATTAGATCCGGCCAGTATTGCTACCACGGTTGTGAATATGGCAAAGCTCTAATTTTGTGATGATAAGGATGTAGTTTCCAAACCAAAGCCAGGGTTTAAATAGAAGTGTGAGTAGTGCTTTGAAAATTAAATCAAACTTGCTTAGGTGGTTATTTTGACCGGTGTCTTTCAAGTTCTATTTCCTGGGGAGCTTTAGCGTTATAGAGCGCTGCCAGCGAAAATGAGAACAGGCAAAATCCTTTAGCGATACTTAATATTTTTCACTTGCCGATAGGCTCCCTAATTTGGATAAGGCAGCTCTTTGTCACGATGATAAATATCAGGGCGGAATTGGGGGCGCCCATCCCTATCTATCCAGGCGGTCATATAAACGATGTAAATACGGGGTGATCCCTTAACCTTTACATTCAGAGCATCGTGTCCATTGGCTGCCTGCGCTACCCGGGTTCTGTCCCACCCCTGGTCACGGAGAAGAAAATAAGCTAATTCTTCTGGTGCTTGTAGCCTTACGCATCCGTGACTTAATGCCCGCTGGCGAAGTTTAAACAGGCTTTGAGCTTGTGTGTCATGGAGAAAAATAGCCTGCTTATTGGGGATAACAAATTTCACTTTCCCTAGAGTATTCTCAGGGCCACTCAATTGCCTCAAAGTAGCGTGCCCACCGGCTGCCTTGGCAATAGTCTCCTCTGTAATAGGGGACGATTTACCGCTGCGATATTGCACCACTCGATAACCTCGCTTGTGCATGGCTGTTGGGTTGTGTCGTGCCTTGGGCAAAAGCTGGGTAACAAGAATACTTCGCGGGACAGTCCAGGTTGGGCTGAAAACAATATTGGTTATTCGCGTGCGCATATCCGGTGTGCGCGTGCTGCTTTTTCCTACGACGGTTTTCATATCGAGAGCAACTGAACCATCTTCGATAAGCTGTAAGCGATAGTCAGGCACATTAACGATTACGTAGCGATCATCCTCAGGGAGCTTTAGTTTCTCCCATCGGGATGCATTCAATTCCATTTGCTGAGCGCGCTCTATTGGAGATACGGCCAAGGCTGCAAGTGTGTCTTCATCGGCGATGCCTGTAACGTTCAGTCCGTGACGCTCCTGAAAGCGCTCCACTGCAGCTTGGAGCGCACTGTCAAATCTTCGGGGGTCTTTTTGTGGGGCGGAAAGCGGCCCGGGTTGACCGTGATAATCCTTATAAATTGCCAGCAAGTTACGTAGTTGCAGGACACGAGGGCCTTTGTCTCCGGGCTGTAAAGTTTTCCCCTGGGCAATCGGTCGCCAGTTTTTCGCTAACACTCGGTAGGCCTGAGCGGTATCGCGCAATTGCTGGGTTGAACTGATTGGCTCAATAATGACATCGGTCTGCCCAGTGAATGAAGCATTCAAAGGGCTGGCCGAGGCAATTACGAGGCTTATCAGTGCGGCGATGCCGAGCTGGAATGGGCCATTTGCCATACTGATAACTCAGTAGTCCCTATAGCTCTTTATCCGCTTCACTCCGCTACCTCCTATTACTGATCCCGGTTATAGATATCCGGCCGAAACTGAAGCTGCCCATTTTCATCGATCCAGGCAGTCCAGTAAGCGATATAAACCGGTAGGGGATTTTTAAGGGCAACACCATGGGTGCGACCACTTCCCAGCGCGCGATTGATACGGGCATCACTCCACTTGTTTTGCTGAGCTAACATCATGCGAGCAAACTGCAGTGGTTTTTCCAGGCGAATACAACCGTGGCTAAAGGCCCTTTGGGATTTTTTAAATAAGTGCTTGCTATTTGTGTCGTGGAGAAAAATGGCCTGCCGATTGGGGATAACAAATTTCACTCTTCCCAAAGCATTTCCCGGCCCGCCTTTTTGTTGCAGTGAAACTTGTCCTCGACGCACTGCGGCTACATTTCCACGTGTAAATGGTACTGATCTACCCCGATGATTCATCAGGCGATAACCTTTTGCCCTGAGGGCGGAACTGCCCTTGGGTAAAAGTTCCCGCAGCGCAATACTGGGCGGGACACGCCATACAGGATTAAATTCCAGTCGCGTCATACGGGTAGCGATTTGCGGTGTTTTGTGTTTTGGTTTTCCCACAACCACACGCATACGGAATTGCTCTTTATCGCCTTCAATTAGGCGCAAATTAAATTCCGGAACATTCACGATGATATAGCGAGGCCCTAAATCCTTGGGGAGTTGTTTCCAGCGTTCAATATTTGCTGCCAGAATTTTGGCAACTTTAGCTGGCGGGGTATTGAGTCGACTCCGGGTTCCCTCATCAACCAGTGCCGTTTGCTTTAATCCGTGACGTTTCTGAAACCGTTTAACGGCCTGCTGCAATTTTTTGTCGTAGACATCTGCTTTAGAAGTATCTGCTCCGTACTCTTCGGGATGGTGATCACCATAGAGCATTAACAGGCTTCTCAATTGCGCAACCCGGGGACTGCGGCTGCCCGGTGCGATAGGTTGTCCAGCACTGAGCGGTTTCCAGTAATTACCTTGTGCCAGGGTTTGATAGCGTGCTAACGCTTCGCTGAGCAGGGAAAATTGCCTGCCCTGAGGTAAAAAAGGATCGCGACTGCCGATCAGGTCAGGTTCGACGGTATCTTTAGCTTCGGCGAGTATTTGTGGTGAGTGAATGCCCAGCGATATTGCTACGGCAATCGCAGCAGCACTCGCCCTGAGGGAGGTTAGTTGGTTGCGTGGCAAAAAAGCGCAAAGTGAATTGTTGGCAGCACCCATAAGTCACCCCTGCAAGCACTGAGAAATCAGTGAGATTTATCACTGTGCTCACATTGATAACTTGTGACTGATAGTCTTTAAATAATTTTCAGGAATGGCGCTGCTTAAGAAAGGCTAATTAATGGAATAACACGCTCAATAATTCCCTGGTTATAACCGGGGCGACGTATAGCCGCCCCGGTTTCTTTTAAAATTGATTATCGGTCAGTCCATCTTTGCCATAAATATCCGGGCGGAAGTTCAGGTTGCCCTGGCCATCGACCCAGGCAGTCCAGTAGGTGATATAAACCTTCACCAGTTGGGACATATCCACTTCCGTGGTTTCCTCTCCTGTGGTCAATTGATCGATACGCCACTGATCCCAATCTCCTTGGGGACGAAGCAGCGCTTCGGCCAAGTGGCGGGGTTTTTCCAGGCGGATACAGCCATGGCTATAGCCCCGTGAGGTCAGGGAAAAAAGTTTGCGCGCGCGCGTATCGTGCAGGTACACGTCATGAATATTGGGGATTTCAAATTTGACTCGTCCCAATATATTTTCCTCACCGCCCATTTGGCGCATAAGGTAGGAACCCGCACCTGCAGCAGATAGGTTTTGCGGAGTCAGGGGCAGTTTTTCACCCCTACCGCTAATCACCCGGTATCCCATTTTTTCCATACCCGCTGGGTTTTTACGAGCTTTGGGGAGTATCTCATTCACCAGGATGCTGCGCGGTACTGTCCAAGTGGGGTTAAAGACTACCTTGCTGACACGGGTGGTTATTTCAGGCGTTGCGTGTTTTTTCTTACCGACGACGACATTCATCGCCAGTTTGACCTGGTCGTTTTCCACGTACTTGAGACGGTACGCGGGAATATTGACCTGGATAAAGCGGCTACCCAATTGTTCCGGCAACTCTTCGCGGCGCTTGATATTCATTTCCACAATGCGGGCGCGCGCAGCTGGGGATAAGTTCAGGCGTTTGCGAGTTGAGCGACCGACAATACCATCTGCCCTCAGGCCGTGACGCTTCTGGAAGCGCACCACCGCTTGGTGAAGACCCCGATCGAAGCGATTGCGATCAGTGCCGCCGTAGCTGTAGTAAGACTGGTAATCACCGTATAGGGAGAGCAGATTGCGCAGGAGGCCCACATGTGGGTGGCGTGCACCCATGGTCATGGCAGGACCCGCGGGGATCGGACGCCAGCGACCGCTGGAAGAAATCTTGCGCAGTCGTTGCAGCTCACCGCGCAGCGCTCTTACATCGTTGCCATAGGGCCGGTTTTCCTCGTAGTAAGGCCCCTCACTGTTTTCAGATCTCACCGGTGGGGCGGCAGTATTTGACCGCCCCTGGTTGTAATAAACACGACTGCCAGAACCCGAGCCACTATTGTTGTCCCGGTAGGAACGGTATCGACTGCGCTCATAGGTGCGAGTGCTACCGGAATAATTGCGTCCTGAGTAATTGCCGGAAGTATCCGCATTGTATTCCCGCGAGTAATAGCGGCTGCGTACATTGCTGCCGAGATTGGCTGCGCGATCATATCCGCGGAAGTACTTGCGCCCGCTGGGTTCACTGGAAGCCTGCTGTTGAGCTGTGCTGGTCGCAACCAAGCGGAAACCTTCACTATCCCGCAGAACCGGTGTGACACCCCGGCGCGGGCGGGTTTTGGGCTTTAGCCTGTCCAGCTGGGTATCTTGCGCATAGGACACAAAGGCATCGGTCAGTAAGATATCCAATACCGCAGCCATCTGCAGACGTTGAGGCGTATCGCGCAGGGTGCGATCGAAGTATCCCAGGTGGTAGCGGTAGTCGACCATGCTGCTCGGATTGCCGGAGCTGGCAGCTGTGAGTTGTTTCAGCAGGTCATTGGCACTATCACTTAGGCTGTAGTTATCGAACCAAAGCAAGCGGTAATCCGTACGCTGGTAGATCTTGCGCACAGCGGCGGGGTTGAAAATGGGGTCCTGGGCTGGCCAGGCATCGGGGTTTTCCTCAAGCCAGTGTACTAAATGAGGGCGAACAGCGTTCTCCGGTAAAACGGGCACGGTTTTCTGGTTTGCTGCGAAAGCATAATAAAGAATGAAGACACAGAGGCTACCCAGTGTCAGCAGTGGAAGTACAGATTTGCGTCTACGATGCTCGGGGTTGAAATACGACATGGTACCTCAGCGATTCTGCGGGGGCCCGGTGCGATATTTTGGAAAATGCCGGGCGCCAGATCGTTCATACCTTCCCAACCTGTGGCGAGCCCATCCAGATACTCAGGGATATTATCGGTGACTCGCACGTGTCATGCGTCCCGCGCGACTTCCTTTTATTAAGACTGCTGTCGGTGTCCTGCTTGCGCGAAACTCAACCAACTTCAGTCTGTGAAAGTAAGTATGGCAATAAATGCAAAATTTGCTTGGCGCTTTATTCTTTTTAGAGTAAGGATTTGCGGATGATGAGTTTTGCGTCAAATTTTTCGCCCGTGGGTGAAAATGGGGCGAGTTTACTGGGGCTTATTTGAATATGGTGCAGAGGCTTGCACAAAAAGTTATGCACAATTTGTCTGCCATCAGGATTAACCCCGCTTAATTGGGCGACTGGGTAGTGAGGTAGCGCAGGGGGCCATTTTGATTGCCGTTTATAAAAGTCTGCTCCCAAAGTTGGCCGTACCCCCTCTGGTCGATGGTGATCACGGTACTCGCGCGGGTGCCGTAGCCTCCATTGCGAAGCATTGGTTCTGTCGCCGAGCTATCGGCATCAATTTGAATGAATATAGGAGAGAGTGCCCGCTCAATCTCCAGTGGTAGCCCGGTATGGGGGAGTTGTTGGTCCGGCGCGGGGGTGCGATCTTTGAGTAGTGCCAGGGCTGGCTCCACAAAGCTCTCGATTGTTACCAGCTGGTCGGCCGCAGGTATTATTTCTGCCAGCCCCGCTTTGCCCCTCTCCACCTTTGGCCAGGGTTCGTCCGGTGCGCCGTTGGAGATACCGTGAATACCCGGTTCAAACGTAAATGGCTTGTGCCGGTTTCCGGCACAGAAGAGAGTGTTTTGATTCTCAACATCAAACAGCAGGGCGTTAAAGCCCCGGTACTGCTGGGATTCCAGGTAGTGGATGAAATGCTCAGGGCTAATTTGTTGGCTGAGGAATTTCTGCGGTATTTCCCCGCGGGATAGCGCTCCTACAGGTTCCGGTGTTCCAGGTTCCCGGATATTGGTTACAGCGGCGACCCGACCGGGGGAGACGCCGGCCCATGTTCCCTGGGCTTCAAGGTCTCTACCCGCAATTAGCTCGGTCCCTGGCCAGCGCGCCGCTGCAGCGGTTGGCCGTTGATAGAACTCATCCCGATTGGCGATCAACAGCAGAGGGTATTTCGGGTGGCATTGATAGGCGAATAGCAGTAGACACATGGGGATCTTCCCTAGGGGCAAGCTGCCCTTCCACAGCGGGGGGCTTTACGACCATAATACGCCCTTTATTAGCAATCGCGATTCCCCCATGCTGACCTATCCCGAAATTGACCCGGTAGCCTTTGCAATAGGCCCCTTAAAAGTGCACTGGTATGGGCTGATGTACTTGGCTGGCTTTGTCGCGGCCTGGTGGTTGGCATTGCGCCGAAGTGCCAAACCCTGGTCACCGGTCATTAAATCCGAAGTTGAGGACTTGATTCTCTACTGTGCCATTGGTGTCGTTATCGGTGGCCGCTTGGGGTACATGTTCTTTTATAATTTCCCCCAGTTGCTCGAAGACCCGATATCACTGATCCGGCTGTGGGAAGGGGGGATGAGCTTCCACGGCGGGCTGATAGGGGTAATGTTGGCCACGGCACTCTATGCGCGCAAAATTGGTACAACCTTCCCAGCTCTAATTGATTTCGTTGCTCCTCTGGTGCCCATCGGTCTTGGGCTTGGGCGGATCGGTAATTTTATTGGCCAGGAGCTTTGGGGGCGTGAAACTGAAGGCCCTTGGGGCATGGTCTTTCCAAAGGACCCGGACCTTCTGGTCCGGCACCCATCCCAGCTGTATCAAGCCTTCCTTGAGGGGCTGGTTCTCTTTGCGCTGCTCTGGTGGTTCTCCAGTAAGCCGCGCCCTCGGCTCGCGGTGGGCGGTATGTTCGTGACGCTCTACGGTGTATTCCGCTTCCTGGTGGAGTTTGTCAGGGAGCCCGATGGGCATATTGGTTTTGATTTATTTGGATGGATGACTCGTGGGCAGCTTTTGAGCCTGCCAATGATTATTGCCGGCATCGCATTGCTGGTGTGGAGTTATAAAACTCAGCCGCTTCCCGAGGGGAGAACTGAGCAGAAAGGTAAGAAAGCAGGGTCTTCCCGAGTTAAAGGCGGAGCATAGCAGTAGATGAAGCAGTATCTCGATCTAATGCGCCATGTGCGCGATAACGGCACCGTTAAAGGTGACCGCACCGGCACTGGTACTCTCAGTGTGTTTGGCTATCAAATGCGCTTTAATTTGGCGGAGGGTTTTCCGCTGATCACCACTAAAAAGTGCCATTTGCGCTCGATTATTCACGAACTTCTGTGGTTTTTGCAGGGGGATACCAATATCCGCTACCTCCAGGACAATAAGGTGCGGATTTGGGATGAGTGGGCGACAGAGGACGGTGATCTGGGCCCTGTATATGGCCATCAATGGCGCTCCTGGCCCACTTCGGATGGCCGCCAGATCGACCAGATTGAGCAGTTGGTACACCAGTTGAAAACCCGCCCGGACTCCCGGCGCCTGATGGTTAGCGCCTGGAACCCTGCGGATCTGCCAGATGAAGGTGTTTCACCTGCTGATAATGCCCGTGAAGGACGCATGGCCCTGGCTCCCTGCCACGCCCTGTTCCAGTTTTATGTCGCTGACGGCAAGTTGTCCTGTCAGCTGTACCAGCGAAGCGCAGATATTTTCCTGGGGGTGCCTTTTAATATCGCCTCATACAGCCTGTTGACCCTTATGCTGGCACAGGTATGCGGTTTGAAGCCCGGCGATTTTATCCACACCTTTGGTGATGCTCACCTCTACTCCAACCATAAGGAGCAGGTCGAACTGCAATTGCAACGCGACCCTCTGCCTCTGCCACAAATGCACTTGAATCCAGATGTGAAAGATCTGTTTTCTTTCCGCTTCGAGGACTTTGAACTCAAAGGTTACGAGGCCTATCCACATATTCCGGCACCTGTAGCGGTTTAAGGAGCGGTAATGACGGTTTCAATTGCTTTGATTGCGGCGGTTGCCCGCAATGGTGCTATCGGCAAGGACAATGAACTCCCCTGGCGAATCTCCGGCGATCTGCAGTTTTTTAAGCGGACCACTATGGGAAAGCCAGTAGTAATGGGACGAAAGACCTTTGAGTCTATTGGTCGCCCACTTCCGGGGCGTGTCAATATTGTCATTACGCGTAATGCTGACTGGGTTGCGGAAGGGGTAAAGGTGGTCCAGTCTCTGGATAAAGCCCTGAGCCTGGCCCAAAGCTGCGCTAAAGACAGCGGCGCCACTGAAGTGATGGTCATTGGTGGGGCACAAATTTACCGCCAGGCACTGCCGCTGGCTGCCCGCTTATATGTCACCGAAGTTGACGCAAATATCGACGGGGATGCATACTTTCCCGACATGGATGACTCGTGGGTCGAATCAGCACGAGAGTGTTACCCGGCCTCGGACAGGAATGAGTACAACTACTCATTAGTCCAATATGACAGATTTAAATAAAAACAATTTGATCAAAAGTTGATCGATCTGTTAAATTCTCCAACAGCTTACACAAGGAACGTCGCCGCTAATGTGTGCAAGTAACCCGGGGATGTTACCCAAGTGTTACCTTGCTACCCAAGCGGGCCGATGCTGGCAATCGGCATTTGAATAATCAAATCGGCTGTTTACAATGTGCGGCTCTTAGCTGTCTTCTAACCAATGTTTTTAAAACAAAAGGACACCGCGTTGTGGCAGCTAACTCATCGCGACCATGTTGTGAAATATTGAACCCACTGGGGGGTCTAATGAAAACCAAGCGATTCATGGCTGTGGCGCTGACCACTGCGCTGTCTGCCGGCGCGCTCTACGGCAGCGTAGCCACTGCGGATACTCTCGATAACGTACTCGCCGTCGGCCAGCAGAAAACCACTGCGGCCCAGGCATCGCAAAAACGCATCGACAAGATTGCCGACGAAACCAGCAGCCTGCTGCAGGACTTCAAGGTGGTTAATAAAGAAATCGATGGTCTGCGCGTATACAACCGTCAGCTGGAAAAGCAGCTGGCCAACCAGCTCGAAGTTATCAATGAGCTGGATGAGTCTATTGCCAACGTTACTGTCATTGAACGTCAGATTCAGCCGCTGATCCTGCGTATGCTGGAAGGTCTGGAGCAGTTCATTGAGCTGGACGCACCGTTCAAGCTCGAAGAGCGTATGGCGAACCTCAACGGTGTTAAGAGCACCATGGACCGTTCCGATGTAAGTGTTGCGGAGAAGTTCCGCCAGGTACTGGAACTGTACAACTTCGAAGCGGAATACGCCCGTAAGATCGACTCTTACCGCGATACTCTGACCGTTGCCGGTCAAGAGCGCGAGGTGAGCGTTCTGCAAATCGGCCGTATCGCCCTGCTGGCTCAGACTACTGATGCAGAAATTGCCCTCGCTTATGACAAAGCGCAAAAAGCGTGGGTTGAGATCGACGCAGGTGAATACCGCCGCGCTCTCATGAACGGTCTGAAAATTGCCAAGAAGCAGGCCACTATCGACATCATGACCATGCCGATCCCGGCTCCGGAGGCAGCGCAATGAAAACCTCTTTCGCCAAACGCGTTTTAGTAGCGGCAGCAGCTGGTCTGATCAGCTTCTCCGCAGTTGCTCAAGAGAAGGCTGCTTCCCTGGACGACCTGTTGAAAATGGTTCAGCAGTCCAAAGTTGCCGAGTCCAAAGAACACAAGCAGCGTGAAGCTGAGTTCCGCCGTCAGAAAGCGAACCAGAATGCTCTGCTAAACCAAGCCAAAAATACTCGCACCGCTGAAGAAAAGCGCTCTTCTGACCTGGAAAAGAAATACCAGGAGCAGGAAGTTGCTGTTGATCAGAAGCGTCAGCAACTGGACCAGCGTCTGGGTTCCTTGAAGGAACTGTTCGGCCATATGTCCTCTACTGCTGCTGACCTGCGTGCCAATATCGGTTCCTCTCTGGTTTCCGCTCAATATCCTAACCGTACTGAATTCATCGATGGTCTTCTGGCTAAGATGAACAGTGCTACCCAGCTGCCGACTATCGAAGAAATCGAGCGTCTGTGGTTTGAAATTCAGCGCGAAACTATTGAATCCGGCAAGATCGTTAAGTTTAACGCAACCGTGATCAAGCCCAATGGTGAGCAGGCTGATCAGGAAGTGGTTCGCGTAGGTAACTTCAACCTGGTTTCCAACGGTAAATACCTGGAAATGAACAATGCCTACAAAATGGCTGAGCTGATCCGTCAGCCGGATGCCAAGTTCCAAGGCATGGCTGAAGCTCTGCAGGCTTCTACCAGTGGTTTCAGTGCCTTCGGTGTAGACCCAACTGGTCCTACCGGTGGCTCCTACCTGAAAGCTATGATCAACAGCCCGGACATCGTAGAGCGTTGGCACCAGGGTGACATCGTTGGTTACATCATCACTGCTGTTGGTGTCTTTGCGATGTTACTGGCAATCTTCCGCCTGATCGTTCTGACCGGTGTTGGTGCCAAAGTGAATGCTCAGCTGCGTTCCTCTACTCCGAACACCAACAACCCGCTGGGTCGTGTACTGGCTGTTGCGGAAGAGAACAAAGGTGTAGACGGCGAAACTCTCGAGCTGAAGATGGAAGAAGCAGTACTGAAAGAGCGTCCGGCAATCGAATCCGGCCTCAACCTGCTGAAAATCATCGCCATGGTTGCTCCGCTGCTGGGTCTGCTGGGTACCGTTACCGGTATGATCGTAACCTTCCAGGCGATCACTATCTTTGGTGCGGGCGATCCTAAGGCAATGGCCGGTGGTATTTCCTCAGCCCTGATCACTACCGTTCTCGGTCTGTGTGTTGCTATCCCGACTGTACTGATGCACACCATCGTAAATGCCCGTGCCAAGCGTGTTCTGCATATTCTTGAAGAGCAGAGTGCTGGTATCGTGGCAGAAAACGCCGAGCGCAAATAAGAGGAGGCGGCAACATGCACGCATTAATCGACGCATGGGCCGCCGTCAACGCCTTTATGGCGTCGGGCGGGCCAGTACTGTTCCTGATCGCCGGCCTGACCTTCTTTATGTGGACGCTGATTTTTGAACGTGTTTTCTACTTTAACAAAGGCTTGAAAAGTGACGTTCAAGGTGCGGTAGACCAATGGGAGGGGCGCGGTGAGCGCAAATCCTGGGCTTCGCACCAGATCCGTTATGCGATGATTTCCCGGGTATCTGAGAAAATTCAGGACAATATGGACATGATCCAAGCCTGTGTCGCCCTGGCCCCTCTATTTGGGCTGTTGGGTACGGTTTGGGGCATGATCAACGTGTTCGACGTTCTCGCGATTACAGGTGGTGGTGACGCCAAGCAGATGGCCAGTGGTGTATCCATGGCAACTATCCCGACAATGGCGGGTATGGTTGCGGCTCTGTCAGGCGTATTTGCCAACACTTACCTCGCCCGTAAAGCTGAGCGTGAAACCCAGCTACTCGAAGATCATCTGACGATGGATCACTAAGCACACACCAGCGAATAGGCCAACTTATTTGCTGTGAAGGTTTAGCCAAGCCAGATACTTTCGCCGGGGGCTCCCTGAGCTCCCGCTGAAAAAGTTCGCTAAGAGAGTTGCTATGAGCAAAAGACAAAATACGGCAGAAGAAGAAGCCGGCGCAATTGACCTCACGCCCATGCTGGACGTGGTGTTTATCATGCTGATCTTCTTTATCGTCACCGCGACCTTTATTAAGGAGCCGGGTGCTGATGTTGAGAAGCCGCAAGCGACAACCGCTGAACTCAAGGCCGCCTCTATCCTGGTAGCGATCAACGACAGTGACGAGGTTTGGATTGCCAAAGAGAAGGTTGATGAGCGTCAGGTACGAATTGTCCTGGAGCGTCTCTACTCGGAAAACCCGAAAGGGTGGTTGGTAATTCAGCCCGATAAGGGAGCAAGTATTGAGAAGATTGCCCTGATTGCAGAAGCAGCCAGGAAGATTGGTATCAAGAAAGTTTCGGTCGCTACAGAGAAGAGTTAACAGCTATGAATCCGGTAAGACTTCTTGGGGCAGGTACATTGGCGGTAGCCACGACCTTTGGCCTCATCTTCACCATGCATCAGCTGATTGCGGCAAACATGAAAGCTCCTGAGGATAAGGAAACTTTCAAAGTTGCCGATGTGGTGATGCCTGATACGAAGATTGAAACACAGTACGACACCGCTAAGCCGGTAAAACCTGACGAGCCGGAAACTCCGCCACCGGAGATGCCGGAGCCCGAGTTTGAAGAGCCGGATCTTGATGGCAACATCAACATTTCCGCTCCAAAAGCGGGAGGCGGCGTTAAGCTGTCAGGTTTCAGTTTTGGCGAAGGTGACTACCTGCCGATCGTTAAAGTACAGCCACAATATCCACGTCGCGCTCAGCAGCGGGGGATAGAAGGCTACGTAATCGTTGAGTACACCGTAACGACTAACGGCTCTGTACGTGATCCGATCGTAATTGAAGCCTTCACTTTGGACGGCAAGCCCACAACGGTTTTCAATCGCGCAGCCCTGAAGTCCGCGTTGAAGTACAAGTACAAGCCGCGGGTAGTCGATGGCAAGCCGATCGAAGTTCCTAATGTTAAGACTAAGATTAGCTTTAACATGGCTAAGGACTAAAGGGGAAGCACTATGAAGTTGACGACCATCAAGAAAGGTTTGTCCAAGTTCGCTCTGCGCGCGTCAGTGGCGCTACCCTTGGTTTTGGCACCGACGGTCAGCGTTACCGTGCTGAATGCGGTAGGTGTGTCAGCACCTTTCGCTTCTGCACAGGCGCAGGAACAGAAAAAGCCGAGTAAGCAAAAAACTCGTAAAGTGCCGGCGATGCGCGAAGCTGCGTATAAGAAGCTGGAAAAAGCTCAAGAAGCTGCTGATGCAGAGGATTGGCCAGCCGCTCTTGTAGCCCTGAAAGAAATGGACGCAGCTAAGAAGCGCTTCAATGGCTATGAAATTGCCCAGATGTACAACTTCTTCGGTGTTGTTTACTACAGCACTGAGCGTTACAAAGAGGCGATTCCTTACTTTAAAAAGGTGCTGGACCAGGGTGAAAAAAACCTGCCGGTAGCTTTAGAAGTAGGCACTTTGTTTACGCTGGCTCAGCTGTATTTCGTTACTGAGGATTACAAGCAGGCGATTAACTACCTGAACCAGTGGTTTAAGGTTTCCGATCGTATCACTGCTGACTCCTACGCTTTGCGTGCCACAGCTTATAATCAGCTTGGCAACCAGGATAAGGCTCTTGCGGATATCAATATAGCGGTATCCATGTACGAAAAAGAGGGCAAAGTACCAAAAGAAAATTGGTACGGTATACAGCAGTTCATTTATTTTGAGCGCACCGATTACAAGAAAGTGGCCGGTGTTCTCGAAAATCTGGTTAAGTACTATCCGAAGCCCGTTTATTACACCACCCTGGCGGCGATGTATGGCGAGTTAAAGCGCGAAAAGGACCAGCTGCACATGATGGAAGCAGCTTACCTTGCCGGAGCTTTGGAAAAGGATAGGGACCTGTTGAATATGGGGTATCTCTTTATGGGGCATGAAATGCCTTATAAAGGGGCCAAGGTGATTGCCAAGGGTATTCAAGAGAAGAAGATCCCGCGTACGGCTAAAAACCTGGAAACCCTGGCTCAGGCCTACCAGATGGCACAGGAGCTGCAGAAAGCTATTCCCCAGCTGGAAGCGGCAGCCAAGCTTTCTGACAAAGGTGAAATCTATTCTCGTTTGGCCGGTATTTATCTC
Organism: Microbulbifer sp. CNSA002; assembly: GCF_047324085.1. Classification (NCBI taxonomy): domain Bacteria; kingdom Pseudomonadati; phylum Pseudomonadota; class Gammaproteobacteria; order Cellvibrionales; family Microbulbiferaceae; genus Microbulbifer; species Microbulbifer sp. CNSA002. The sequence continues at coordinate 4,818,094 of NZ_CP172449.1, read as the reverse complement.
GACCTGGATCAGAATGAGAAAGCCATTTCCATGGGTAAAAAAGCCCTGGCAAAAGGCGGGATCAAGCGTGTTGATCAGCTGCATATCGTGATGGGTATGGCTAATGCCAACTTGAAGCGTTATGACGCAGCACTAAAGAGCCTCAAGCTTGCACGGAAAGATGAGCGCTCTGAGAAGTTCGCTAACCAGTGGATCTCTTTTGTTGAGGGTGAGCAGGAGCGTGAAAAACAATTGGCAATTTAATACTAGTTAATTGTTTAGCTCCCTGAAAGCCGCGCAGTAATGCGCGGCTTTTTTTATGCTTTTTTCTTTTCTGGCGGCAATACAAAATTTTGAGATAACCTGTATTAACAGACTATTTGCATTTTTTTGTAAATTGGCTAATGATTAATGGTAGCTGATCAGCTTTTCCATTTTCGGCATATGAATGCCGCTTATCGCACCCTAACAATAATAGGAGAGGTGTTATGGACAGAGCTTGCCAGTCGATTTCCAACCCCTTATTTTTCCCCCCACATTTACTCGCGGGCTACACAAAGAGCCTGGGTTTTGCCGCTGCAATCACAGTTGGATTGATCTTTTTGATGAGTCAACTAGTAGCTACTGATATCGAGGAGCCCAAACTCAGCCTGTTGCCTACGATAAAACCGGTACATATGCCAAAAAAAGAGATTGTTACCCAAACTTATGAGGAGCCTACACCGCCACAAGCTGTGCTGGAGCAGCCAACGATGCGGGTTGAGGAAACTGAGGTAACACCCGTTACGATGAATGTAGTGATTGGTACGCCCACTCCTGTTACTTCTACCGGGGTGCAAATAACGCGCGACCCTTTACCAGTTTATAAAGCTAAACCGCGATACCCCAATGCGGCACTGCGCAGGGGGATAGAGGGGTATGCCGTTGTAGAATTCACGGTAACCAAAACTGGGGCGGTACGTGATGCTCGTGTGGTTGGGGGCTATGATTCTAATGGTAATCCCACGAGCGTATTTGATCGCTCCGCTGTAGCCGCGGCAGAGCGGTTTAAGTATCGCCCCCAAATGGAGAATGGCCAGCCAGTGGAGCGCTACGGGGTACGCAATCGAATCAGTTACAAAATAGCGGAATAAAAAAACGGCCCTTTGGGGCCGTTTTGTTTAGAACAGTTTTAATCAGTCAATTTCCCTCACCGCCCCGCGGTCTGCACTGGTGGCAAGCATGGCATAGGCTTTCAGTGCTTTGCTGACTTTACGAGGGCGCTTTTCGATTGGCGTCCAGCCATTAGGATTTTCTTCCATTTCTCGGCGTCGCTTATCGAGTTCACTTTCATTAATAGCGATTTCAATTTTCCTCGCTGGAATATCAATACGTATTAAATCGCCATTGCGCACGAGAGCGATGTTACCTCCAGACGCCGCCTCCGGTGAAACATGTCCGATAGAGAGGCCTGAAGTACCGCCTGAGAAGCGGCCATCGGTAATCAATGCGCAGTGCTCACCGAGTCCTTTGGACTTTAAATAACTAGTGGGGTAAAGCATCTCTTGCATTCCAGGTCCACCTTTAGGGCCTTCATAGCGGACGATAACAGCCTCCCCTTTACTGACCTTCCCTTCGAGGATATTGGAAACAGCCTCTTCCTGGCTTTCTACTACATGGGCGGGGCCTTCGAACTTCCAGAGCGACTCATCGACGCCGGAAGTCTTCACTACACAGCCATTGGGGGCCAGGTTGCCAAAGAGAACGGCGAGCCCTCCCTCAGAGGAGTAGGCGTACTCAGCAGAACGGATACAGCCACGCTGGCGGTCTGCATCTAAAGTGGACCAGCGGCATTCCTGGCTGAAAGCTGTTTGGGTGGGAATGCCTGCGGGGCCCGCGCGATAGAATTCCAGTACAGATTGGTCGTCCGTGCGGCAAATATCCCAGCGCGCAAGGGCATCGGCGAGCGAACCACCGTAGGCGGTTGGCAGCGAGGAGTCGATAAGACCTGCGGCCTCCAACGCCCCAAGGATAGCCATTACACCACCAGCGCGGTGTACATCTTCTATATGGTATTTCTCGGTATTGGGGGCAACTTTGCACAGCTGTGGAACCTCACGGGAGAGGCTGTCGATATCTTCCAGGGTGAAGTCAATCTCACCTTCCTGAGCGGTTGCCAGCAGGTGCAGGATGGTATTAGTGGAGCCTCCCATGGCGATATCGAGTGCCATGGCATTGCGGAAGGCTGTGCGGTTGGCGATATTGCGCGGCAGGGCAGTTTCGTCATTCTGCTCATAATAGCGTTTGGTCAGGGTTACGATCTCGCGACCAGCGCGCAGGAATAGCTCCTTGCGGTCGGCGTGAGTCGCAAGCATGGTGCCGTTACCAGGGAGTGAAAGCCCCAGGGCCTCGGTCAGGCAGTTCATGGAGTTCGCTGTAAACATACCTGAGCAGGAGCCACAGGTCGGGCAGGCAGAGCGCTCATACTCAGCAACTTCCTCGTCGGAGGCCGTATCTGTAGCGGCTATCACCATAGCATCTACTAAGTCGAGCTTGTGGTCAGCCAGCTTGGTTTTGCCGGCCTCCATCGGGCCACCGGAGACAAAGATAACTGGAATGTTCAGGCGCATGGCTGCCATCATCATTCCCGGTGTGATCTTGTCACAGTTGGAGATACAAACGAGGGCGTCGGCACAGTGGGCATTGACCATGTACTCCACTGAGTCAGCGATAATTTCGCGGCTGGGCAGGCTATAGAGCATGCCGTCGTGACCCATTGCGATACCGTCATCCACAGCGATCGTATTGAACTCCTTGGCCACGCCGCCGGCGCGTTCAATCTCCCTTGCGACAAGCTGACCCATATCTTTTAGGTGTACGTGTCCGGGGACAAACTGGGTAAAAGAGTTTGCGATGGCAATGATTGGCTTATGGAAGTCCTCGTCCGTCATACCGGTGGCACGCCACAAGGCGCGGGCTCCGGCCATATTGCGACCGGCGGTAGAGGTGCGGGAGCGGTATTGGGGCATAGTCACAGATTCCAGCTGGCAACAATGAATGCGCCAGCTTAGCAAAAAACGGACTTTCCTGGGATATTTTTGCGCCCAAACTACCCATTAAAGGAGTATTAAGGATAGATATTCCAAATTCCTATGACTAAGTGGACTGACTTTTCCCCAGGCGTTTACGCAGGATTCTCGAATTGCGCTGAATGTTGTACAGGGACTTTCGCGCGGTAGGCAGCTCACTGATACCGACTTGCTCAAAGCCCTGCTCTATAAACCAGTGCTCTGTCTGGGTGGTGAGGACGTAGAGCTCATCAACCTGGACTGTTTGCGCCTGTCTCTCAAGGTGGCGCATCAGCTTGGCACCACGCCCGCCACCGCGAAATTCCGGGTGGCTTGCAAGGCAGGCAACTTCGGCTGCTGTGGTAGTGCCCTTGTCATCCTTAATGGGATACAGAGCTGCACAGGCAACTGGAGTACCATCCACTTCCACAAGCGTGAAGTGTTCAATTTCTGCCTCAAGCTTCTCGCGGGAGCGCCGTACCAAAACGCCATCTTTCTCTAACGGGCGGATCAGTCCAAGAATACCGCCCACATCGGTAATTCGCGCTCTGCGCACAACTTCGTAGCTGTCCCGGTAAATCATGGTACCGGCGCCTTCACGGCGGAACAGCTCCTGAATTAAGGCGCCGTTTTTACAAAAGCTAAGTAGGTGTGTACGGGCGATCCCTGCATTACAGGCTCGAATGGCACAGCGCAGGGTTGCGCTTTGCACCTTGGGTGAAACCTGCTCTGCCTGCAAAATACTTAACTCGTGTACCGGATTTCCGTCCACTTGAAGTTGCTCAGGTTCGCGGAATAGCACTAGTTTCTCGGCGCGCAAAACTCTGGAAGCCTCAGCGGCCAGATCCAAGTAATTGATATTGAAAAGCTCCCCGGTCAGGGATGTGCCCAGGGGAGAAAGGAGTACCAGGGAACCCTGATCTAGGTTTTGCTCCAGAGTGTTGGTGTCCATGCGTCGCACGGTGCCGGTCCAGCCCAGGTCCACGCCATCTAGCACGCCACTGGGACGGGCGGTAACAAAATTGCCCGAGACTACCTTGAGGGCCGAACGTGCCATGGGCGAGTCTGGCAATCCCTGGGAAAATGCGGCTTCAATATCGAAGCGCAGTTTACCCACGACAGACTTAACAATCTCCAATGTCTCTCGATTGGTAATACGCTGGTTCTCGTGAAATCGATTTTCAATGCCGCGCTCATCCAGGGCTCTATTAATTTGTTCCCGCGCGCCGTGCACAACAACCAAGCGAACCCCAAGGCTGGCAAGCAGCGCCATATCGTGTACTAGATTGCGGAAATTGGCGTGCTCTAAAGCGTCGCCGGGGATACCAATTACTAAAGTGCGACCGCGCAGGTCGTTGATGTAAGGTGCCGCGTGGCGAAACCAGTTCAGGGAGGCGTTATCGTCGCTCACTAATTCTTACCGTGTGCAAGTCTTGTGGTGTTAAAGCCCCGGAGGCTGTCGCAGGCAGATTAAAGGCAAAAGCGGCCAATCAAGTCGCGCAGAATGTTGACCATAGGGTTGATACGATCCAGGGCGAGAAATTCATCCGGCTGATGAGCTTGGTCAATATCGCCGGGGCCGAGCACGATAGTGTCAATATTCAAACTCTTCAAGTAGGGCGCTTCAGTACCAAAGGCAACACTTTCAGCGGGATGGCCACAAAGTTGTTCTGCAACTTTTACTAACTCTGAATGGGAATCCTGTTCAAAGGGCGCAGTGCCGGGGAATAAAGAGGCCACTTCCACCTGAATTTTATTGTCTTGTGGAATGGTAAGGATACGTTTGTTTAGTTCTTCCCGCAGGTCCGTAAGCTGCATTCCTGGCAACGGGCGAATATCAAACTGGAGTTCTGTGTGGCCGCAGATCCGATTGGGGTTGTCACCCCCATGGATACAGCCTAAGTTCATCGTGGGTACTGGAACGGCGAATCCGGGGTTGTTGTATTTTTGTTGCCACTCTTTTCGCAGTGTTAATAGTTCACCAATAACTTTATGCATGGCCTCGAGCGCGTTGGCCCCCAAACTGGGATCTGATGAGTGGCCGGATTGCCCAGTAATACGCACTGCTTCCATCATAACCCCCTTGTGCATACGTATCGGGCGAAGCCCGGTGGGCTCACCAATTACCGCGTAGCGCGCTTGGGGTTTGCCAGCCTGCACCAGGGCGCGGGCACCACTCATACTTGTTTCTTCATCGGCTGTTGCCAAAATAATCAATGGTTTTTGTAAAGGCTTGTCGAGAAAAGTCTGCGCAGCCTCGATAACCAGAGGGAAAAAACCCTTCATATCACTGGTGCCGAGACCGTATAAGCGGTTGTCGCGCTCTAAAACCTTAAAGGGGTCCGATTGCCAGCGCCCCGCATCAAAGGGGACTGTATCAGTATGTCCGGATAGAACGAGCCCGCCTTTATCACCACTTTTACCGCCGAGAGTAGCAATCATATTGGCTTTGTTGGGAGATCCCTTTAAAGGCATTACCTCTACATTGAAACCAAGTCCTTCCAACCATCCACCCAGTAGCTCAACCACCGGGCGGTTACCCATATCCAGGGAAGGGTCGGTTGCACTGATACTGGGGCAGGCGATCAGTTGATGTAATTGGGTCTTCAGGTCAGGTACTGCGATACTCGCCATGGTGACTTTCCCTACTCTTGTTGCGCCATTCATTCAAGATAACAGCGGCTCCGATCAGTCCTCCCCCAAGGGCGAGACGGGTTAGATCGGCATCCCGATTCCAGATTAACAGATTTACCAATAAGCCAGCGGGAATCAGTGCATTATTCATTGCGGCCAGGGTACCAGTAGAGACCTGCGTAGCACCCTTGTTCCACAAAAAGTACCCCAGACCTGATGCCACCAACCCCAACCAGAGTAGAGCACCCCATTGCTGTGAGCCCTGTGGGTACTGCGGTTTCCCAAGCAGGAGCCAGGCAATAACAGTGATCAAGCTGGCGCCTACAAAAAACCAAGCGAAGGTTTGTCTCGGGAGGGGGCCTTGCTCTCTGGACATCAGGCGCTTGTATGCCACCTGCCCTACGGCAAAACATAGGTTGGCACCCTGGACGACTGCAAACCCAATCCAAAAGTCGTTACTGGGGGAGCCCCAGCGAATAGTGGCTGCTCCCAATACGGCTGTGGCTGCGATAGTGAGGTTCCAGACAGAAAAGTGCCTGTTAAGGTAGTCCTCAAGGGCGGTGATATACAGGGGAGTGAAAATAGTAAATAGAAGTACTTCGGGGACACTGAGCAGTAAGAATGACTGGTAGTAAAACAAGTGCATCAGCCCCAGTTGTACAGCACCGATCACAATTAAACGTATCGCGGTACGGGGAGGGCAACTCTTCCATTTCAGCATGGGTAGAAATAGCGCTGTGGCAAGGAGCACCCGTGTCATTGCGGAAAAATAGCTATCCACCTGTCCGGCCAGGTAGGCGCCTATCAAACTGAAGGAAAAGGCCCACAGAAGAGTGACAAACAACAGTAATGGCATCAGGGTGGATTCGCAGGCATAGATTGGTCGGCGGGCTCGGCCCAGTTTATTTCCCTAAATATTAATGCCAGAGGAGCGAAATAGATATCGACAGGGAGCCTTACTAAAGTGGTGGATATGAGAGGCATAAAAAAAGGGGGCTTTAGCCCCCTTTGCTGATCTGCTCTGTGTGCTGCTTCGGTTTTAGCCGAACAAGCCTTTGAAGAAGTAGAAGAACAGGATCGCAATACCTGCACCCGCTGGCAGGGTGACTACCCAGGATGCGGCGATAGTGGTGATCATACGCAGGTTCAGGGCGCCAATACCCCGCGCCAGGCCAACACCCAATACCGCGCCCACCAGAGTGTGAGTTGTGGAGATTGGCAGGCCTGTACCAGAAGCCAGTACGACGGTGGAGGCCGCACCCAGCTCGGCAGCGAAGCCACGGCTCGGTGTCAGCTCGGTGATTTTCTTACCGATAGTGGCCATTACCTTAAAGCCGTATGTCGCCAGGCCCACCACGATACCGATACCGCCGAGCAGCAATATCCAGGAAGGCATAGTGGATTTAACGGTGATAGCGCCGCTCTGGATGGTGTTAACTACGGCAGCCAGAGGACCAACGGCGTTGGCGACATCGTTGGAGCCGTGAGCGAAGGCCATGGCACAGGCGGTGAAGACCATCAGGATCGCAAATACGCGCTCGACGTTGGCGAAACGGTTTTCAGCTTCAGCTGCCGGGTCGCGCTGGACGCGCTTGAGCATGGTGACCCCGATACCGGCGACAGCAAGGCCCACCAGGGCGGCGATACCGGCATCCTGGATAAAGCTGAGCTGGATATTGGCATCTTTAAGAACGTGCTTGAGGCCCTTGGTAAGGGTCACCATGGCAATCATCCAGCCCACTGCAAACATGTAGAAGGGGATGTAGCGCTTGGCATTGTTGAAGGGGTCTTCCGTGTCTAGGATCAGGCGCTGGACACTGCGGAATAACAGGAAAGACAGGGTGCCCGCGAGAACTGGGGAGACCACCCAGCTAGCTACGATGCTGCCCACTTTCCCCCAGGCCACTGCATCTGGGGATATACCTACCGCAGAGAAGCCGACAATTGCGCCGACAATAGAATGGGTGGTGGATACCGGCCAGCCGAGAATACTGGCTACCAGCAGCCAGGTGCCCGCCGCCAGCAGTGCCGAAAGCATACCGTATACCAACAGCTGCGGTTGGGCGGCGAAGACTTCAGAATCGATAATGCCTTTGCGGATGGTTGCGGTAACCTCTCCGCCTGCCAAATAGGCGCCGGCAAATTCAAAGATCATGGCGATAACAATCGCCTGCTTGATAGTCAGTGCACGGGAACCTACGGAGGTACCCATGGCGTTGGCTACGTCGTTGGCACCGACGCCCCAGGCCATAAAGAAGCCTGCCACACAGGCCAAAATCAATAATATATGGCCGTATTGACTAATAATTTCCACGCCAAACCCCCTAACGTGCTAACAACAACTGCAATCGGTTGCCCACGCTGTGGGCGCGATCGGCGAGTTCACCGATCCATTCAATAACCCGGTAGAGGAACATAACGTCCACCGGAGGTAAGTCTTTCTCAATAGCAAACAGCGACGCGCGAATTTCGACTTCAAGCTTGTCTGACTTGCGCTCCAGTTCATCCAGCTCTTCGGTCATGCGTTTGGCGATATCCACCTCGCGCCCTGCAAAGCCACTTTCCAGCAACTCGTCCAGTTCGTTGATCGCGCGCAGTGCCTGTGCAGAGGTGGCGACGGCGCTCTCCACAAAGGTGGTCATCAAGGATTGGAGAGGTGCGGGAATCTGCATCTTCCTGCCCACAGCCAGACCAGCGATATCCTGGGCAGTGTTGGCTACCTCATCCTGGGCATGCAGCAATTCCAGCAAGTCAGTCCTGGACACTGGCATAAACAGGCTGTCCGGCAGATGCAGGCGCAGGTCTCTCTTGATATCGTCAGCGCGGTTCTCCGAGGCGGAGATGCGCAGTTGGATCTGTTCTGCCTCTTTGAGGTCACCTTTGATCAGTGCTTCAAAGAAGGGGATCAGGTCAGCCGATGCCTCGTGGGCCGTAGCCATATGCTTCTCGATTGGCTTAATCGGAGAGCGGCCAAATAAGTTGGCAATATTCGACAGGGCCATGGTTAGCTCCATTGCTCAGAATGCGAAAACGGCGGCATGGTACCCCAATCGGGGCAACTTCGTAACAGTGCGTTAACAGCGCACTTTCACAGCTTGATGATAGGGCTACAATGCAACGTCGCCATATGAGAATAAAGGGGTTGCCAATGGCAGAAAGCAGAGTTGCAGACCGAATACTGGAATTGCGCGGATTACTAGAGGATTTGGTGGGGCAGGGCTTTGTTAGCCGAGAGGATGCCAACCGCATCGTAGGTACTCCGCGGACTGCAGAACAGGCCCAGATGCACCCGCTCAGCTATATAGCCAGTTGTGACCTGGCCAACCGCAAGCAACCTGGGAGCTTGCTGAGTAGGGAAGTCCTCAGTGCCTGGTTGGCTGAGAGCTCCTCTCACCCCTTGTATCATATAGACCCGCTTAAGGTTAATGTAAGCGCTGTCACCGAGGTGATGAGCTTTCAGTTTGCCAAGCGACACCAAATTCTCTGTGTTGAGGCGGGCGCTGAAGAGCTGGTGGTAGCAACAGCTCAACCGTTTACCCATGGCTGGGAAGAGCAGCTGGAACATACCACCGGCCGCAGGGTCTGCCGTGTGGTAGCTGATCCGGCCGATATTAAGCGACATTGCGTCGAATTTTACTCCCTTTCCAATTCAATCTCTGGCGCAAGCGGCCTTCAGGGAACCTCAGCAGCAAATAATTTTGAACAGTTGCTGGAGTTGGGCACCTTAAAGGACCCTGAAGCCAACGATCAACACATCGTCAATATCGTCGATTGGTTGTTGCAGCACGCCTTTGACCAGCGAGCCAGTGATATCCATATTGAACCGCGCCGGGAAGTGGGGCGAATACGCTTTCGTATTGATGGTGTTTTGCATCCAATTCATGAGTTACCAGATCAAGTGAATGCTGCGGTTACCAGTCGCCTGAAGATTCTAGGGCGCATGAATGTAGCAGAGAAGCGCAAACCCCAGGATGGCCGTATCAAGACAAAAAGGCCTGATGGCAGTGAGGTGGAGTTGCGCCTCTCTACTTTGCCCACCGCGTTTGGGGAGAAGTTGGTAATGCGTATCTTCGACCCGGAAGTTCTCGCGCGATCTTATTCAGACCTGGGGCTGGGTGGCGATGACTTGGCTCGTTGGCAGACGATGCTGTCACGGCCCAATGGAATCGTACTGGTCACCGGCCCTACCGGCTCGGGGAAAACTACCACTTTGTATACAGGCCTCAAGCAGCTGGCGACTAGTGCGGTGAATGTCTCTACCGTTGAAGACCCTATTGAAATGGTGGAAGAGAGCTTTAACCAAACCCAGGTTCACCATGCCATTGGCTTTGATTTTGCTGCGGGTATCAGAACCCTGATGCGCCAGGATCCAGATATTATCATGGTGGGCGAGATTCGAGATCTGGAAACCGCTCAGATGGCGGTTCAAGCGGCACTGACAGGCCACCTGGTTATCTCAACTCTGCATACCAATGATGCTCCAACAGCAGTCACCCGCTTATTGGATCTGGGCTTGCCCCACTATTTGTTGAAATCCACCATCCTCGGGGTGATGGCCCAGCGCTTGGTGCGCACACTATGTCCCAGTTGCAAGCAGGAGGACAAAATTGAAGAGGCCGATTGGCAGTCTCTGGTAAAACCCTGGAGAGCGCCGCTGCCAGAGAAAGTCTACCGGCCGGAAGGTTGCTTGGAGTGTCGTAATACGGGCTATCGTGGGCGTCAGGGAATTTATGAAATCCTGCCATTTAGCGAGTCGGTACAAGCTATTGTCACCTCCGATTGTGATTTACAGCAACTGCGGCGCCAGGCGATGCGCGAAGGTATGAATAGTCTGAGGCTTTCCGGTGCGAAAAAAGTAGCGGCGGGTTTGACCACTGTGGCAGAGGTATTGAGGGTGGCCCCACCGCCGGATATCGCTTTCTAGCTTGAGAGGCTTCTCTGATAAAACTGTTTGAAGATGTCGAGGCCAATGAAGTGACCCGAGGGGTGGGCTTGCTCGGCCACTCTTCATTGTCCAATACCACCGCTAGCTATCGGAATGCCGATAGCTAGGCAGAATTGCTCGCTGATATTCGCCCAAGGATTGACCCTCATGTTTGACAACATTCAGTGCCCAAAACCCATCCGCGCTCAACTTCAGTCAATGTGGCATGACTGGTGTGAACTGGCGGAGGCCGCGCTTGTTGTTGAGGTGGAGAGCTTGCTGGCAGAGCCATTGCTTGCGCAAGGAGTGGCTCGGAGCTTAATTGGTTCAGAATTTTTTTATCAACAGTGCTGTCGCCGCCCAGAGCTTTTACGGGATTTGTTACTTAAACAAGATCTTGGGCTCTCCCTGCCGACCATAGAAAGTGATGAGGAATTGGATCTTCAATTGCGCTTATTGCGCAACCGGGTAACGACTGAGGTCATATTTCGCGATTTTGCCGGGCAGTGGGATATTCCTCAGGCATGTCTGCGACTTAGTGAATTGGCAGAGCTATCCATTCGTACGGCGATGCAATGGCACCATGAAAAGTTAGTGGATCGCTATGGGGAGCCTCGTAGTAGAGCTGGCGATAATCAGTCGATGGTGGTGTTGGGGATGGGCAAATTGGGAGCCCGGGAACTCAATCTCTCATCGGATATTGACCTGATTTTTGCCTACCCTGAGCCCGGTTATACCGATGGCGAAAAGAGTGTAGAAAATCAGCAGTTTTTCCAAAAACTCGGCCAGCGCTTGATTAAATCGTTGGATGGAATCAATGCGGATGGTTTTGTTTTTCGTGTAGATATGCGTTTGCGCCCCTACGGTGACAGTGGTCCCCTGGTAAGCCATTTCGCCGCTCTGGAGGACTATTACCAGACTCAAGGGCGTGAGTGGGAGCGCTACGCCATGGTCAAAGCTCGCCCTGTTGCCGGCAGGGAGGAGTTTGCTGAAGAGCTGATGGAGTTGTTGCGCCCATTTACTTATCGCCGCTATATCGATTTCAGTGCTATTGATGCTTTGCGTGAAATGAAAGCCCTGATACAGCGGCAAGTGCGCGCTCGCGGTTTAACGGACAATATCAAACTTGGGCGGGGCGGCATACGCGAGTTGGAATTTATTGCCCAGGCATTCCAGTTAATTCGCGGAGGGCGCGAACCCGCGCTGCGCGAGCGCAGCTTGCTCAAGCTACTGCCCCTTTTGGAAAGTGATGGCCATGTTGAACCGGGAGTGGCCAGTGAACTGACCAGTTGTTATTTGCTGCTGCGGAGAGTTGAACACGCACTTCAAGCTTACCGGGATCAGCAGACACAGGCGCTCCCAGCTGAGGAGGGTGAAAGGGAAAAATTGGCATTTGCCCTGGGCCGCGATAATTGGAAGCAATTGGAGAGTGAGCTGGTCGATGTTCGTTCCTTGGTTGAGCGGGAGTTCGATACTGTAATCGCTCCACCAGAGGAAATGGCTGCCCCCAGTGTGGCTGAGGAGTGGCAGGGACTCTGGGCAAGTTGCGGCGACGAATCTGCAAATGAAGAGAATCTGCAGATTTTGGAAAGTACAGGGTTTCTTCCTCCACCGCAGGCACTCGAGCACTTAACGGAGCTGTGCCAGTCAACAATGGTTGCGGCACTACCTGCTTCTTCCCGTGCGCGCCTGGATCAATTTATGCCTACGCTACTGGCCGCAGCAGGGTTACAGGCTGATCCCTTGTTAGTGCTAACCCGTGTTTTACCTTTAGTGCGCTCAGTACTGCGTCGCAGTGCCTATCTCGTCCTGATTAATGAAAATCCCCCCGTGCTCAACCAGCTGGTGCGTCTTTGTAGTGCCAGTCCATGGATTGCTGAGCAACTTGCGCGCCATCCAATTCTGCTGGATGAGTTACTGGATTCCCGCAGGTTACTGGCACCCTCTACGGCGGCAGATATTGCCAATGAGCTGCGTCTCGAATTGTTGCGGATTGATCCTGAAGATCTGGAATTGCAAATGGAGGCGCTTCGATATTTTAAGCAGAGTCAAAGCTTGCGCATTGCGGCACAAGAGGTGAATGGTGCCCTGCCTTTGATGAAAGTCAGTGATTCCCTTACCTGGTTGGCAGAGGCGATATTGCAGCAGTCATTGCAACTCGCCTGGGCACAGATGGTGGATAAATACGGTGTGCCTGCGGGGGCCTCGGCAGAGGACATGCACTTTGCCATTATCGCCTATGGAAAGCTGGGGGGATTGGAGCTTGGCCACGGTTCTGACTTGGATATTGTTTTTGTGCACGATGCGGATGCGATGCAGGTTACCGACGGTAAAACCAGTATTGATAACCTGAGTTTTTTTACCCGACTAGCACAGCGACTTATCCACATATTGCAAACCCGTACACTCAGCGGGCCTCTTTATGAGGTAGACACAAGACTGCGCCCCTCGGGTAATTCAGGACTCTTGGTGACTTCATTGGCTGCCTTTGAAAAATACCAGAGGGAGAGTGCCTGGACCTGGGAGCATCAGGCGCTGGTGAGAGCTCGATCTGTCGCCGGTAGTCTCCGCCTGAGTGAGTCGTTTCAACAGTTGCGTACAAAATTGCTTTGCCAGTCGCGAAAGAGCGATAAATTGCGTGATGAGGTGGTGGAAATGCGCAATAAAATGCGTGCGCACCTCGATAAGAGCAACGATAAAAAGTTTGACTTAAAGCACGGTGAGGGCGGTATTGTCGATATTGAATTTATGGTTCAATATGCTGCTCTGGCCTGGGCAAAAACTTCGCCCTCGATCGTGCGGTATACCGATAATATCCGCATCCTCGAAAGTCTAATTGACGCAGGCCTGATGCCGGCCAAACAAGCCGGACATCTGATCGACGCCTACAAAGCCTACCGATCTGAAGGTCATCGCCTGGCACTACAACAACTGCCAGGGATTGTGAGCGATGACCAATTCACAGCGGAAAGAAAGACCGTTCAAATAAACTGGCAGCAATTACTCGGTTAATACCGGGTTTCTACCTGCTGCCCGATTAAACTGTTTTTCAGGATTTGTAGGAGTTACCCATGTCTTTTGCCGATCGCGACGGCGTTATCTGGTTTGATGGTGAATTGGTCCCCTGGCGCGATGCCCGGGTGCATGTCCTCACTCATACCCTGCACTATGGAATGGGGGTGTTTGAGGGCGTACGTGCTTATGAAACCGATAACGGGACCAGTATCTTTCGTTTGCAAGAGCATACCCGTCGGTTGTTTCGCTCTGCAAAAATAATGAATATCCCAATGCCCTATAGCACTGATGAGCTGAATGAAGCTCAGCGGCTTGTGGTGCGCGAAAATAACCTGCGCCAAGCGTATCTAAGACCAATGGTATTTTATGGGTCAGAGGGAATGGGGTTGCGCGCAGAAAATCTTTCAACCCATGTGATTGTCGCTTCCTGGGAGTGGCCTAGCTATATGAGCCCCGAGGCGCTGGAGCAGGGGATTAAGGTGAATACCTCCTCATACACCCGACACCATGTGAATATCAGCATGTGTAAGGCGAAAGCCAATGGTAACTATATAAACTCGATGCTGGCGTTACAGGAGGCGGTGCGCAATGGTTGCGAGGAGGCGTTATTACTGGACCCTGAGGGTTATGTTGCTGAGGGTAGTGGAGAAAATGTCTTTATTGTTCGCGATGGGACTATTTATACCCCTGAGCTGACGTCGTGCCTGGATGGGATTACCCGCGATACAGTTATTGAGTTGGCTCGGGAGTGTGGCTACAGGGTAGTAGAGAAGCGTATCACGCGAGATGAAGTCTATATCGCTGATGAAGCGTTTTTTACTGGCACAGCGGCGGAAGTATTGCCTATTAGTGAATTGGATGGGCGTTCTATCGGCAGTGGTCGTCGCGGCCCTATCACAGGGCGTTTGCAAAACCTTTATTTTGAGGTGGTACATGGGCGTAGTGCTGCGCATCGGGGCTGGCTCAGTGATGTGGCGGGCCAGGCGGAAGTAAAGATGCGAATAGCATGATGGAAAATAAAAACCCGGCATCGGCCGGGTTTTTATTTTAAGTAAGGCTTACTTAGTAAGAGCTGGTGGTGTCCGGGCGCCCTACGCAGTAATAATCAAAGCCTGCCTCGCGCATTTCCTCTGGTTCGTACTGGTTGCGTCCGTCAAACACAACCGGGGCACTGAGAGCGCTGCTTACTTCATCGATATCAAGAGATTTGAACTGTTGCCATTCGGTCGCGACAATCAGGGCGTCGGCACCCTGTAAAGCCTCTGTCTTGGAGTCGCAAAGGGTCAGGTCTTCGCGATCGCCAAAAATTCGCTGACACTCCTCCATGGCCTCAGGGTCAAATGCCCGCACCTTCGCACCCTGCTCCCACAATCGAGCTAACAGCACACGGCTTGGGGCTTCGCGCATATCATCTGTATTGGGTTTGAATGACAGGCCCCAGAGCGCAAAAGTTTTGCCCTGAATATCTCCGTTAAAATGACGTTGTATTTTTTCGGCGAGATAGTGTTTCTGGCGCTCGTTGCGGGATTCCACGGCGGCAAGAATATCTGCAGCAATGCCCAGCTGTTGAGCCGAGGAAATCAGGGCTTTCACATCTTTAGGGAAACATGAGCCACCGTAGCCGATACCTGCGTAGATAAACTGGTAACCAACTCGAGGGTCTGAGCCGATTCCGGCCCGAACTGCTTCAATATCAGCGCCCACTTTATCGGCAATATTTGCCATTTCATTCATAAAGCTGATCTTGGTTGCCAGCATGCAGTTGGCGGCATACTTGGTCAGCTCCGCACTTTTTACGTCCATCACCAGGATTTTTTCGTGATTTCGGTTAAATGGTGCGTACAGGTGGCGAAGCTTCTGTTCTGATTCTGTTTCGGAGGTGCCGATAATAATCCGGTCTGGCCGCATACAGTCATTGAGCGCCGACCCCTCCTTGAGGAATTCAGGGTTGGAAATAACATCGAAGGGCAGATCGGACTTATCCCGCTCAGCCAGTTCTTCTTCAACAGCAGCCCGCACTTTGTCGGCTGTACCCACAGGTACTGTGGACTTGTTGATGATGTATTTTTTGCACTCCATGTGGCTTGCAATAGTCCTTGCAACAGTTAACACATGGCGAAGGTCTGCTGAGCCGTCCTCATCTGGAGGGGTGCCCACAGCGATAAAGATCAGTTCACCGTGTTCTACGCCAAAGGCGGCATCGGTTGAAAAAGATAGATTGCCTGTGGTGATACTGTTCTTCACCATAGGTTCGAGGCCGGGCTCATAAATGGGGATAATGCCCTGTTTGAGGCGGTTGATCTTGTCCGCGTCTATATCGATACAAACTACTTTATTGCCAGCTTCGGCTAAGACTGCTGCTTGCACCAGGCCCACATAGCCGGTGCCAAATACGGTTACATTCATCAGTGTGACTCTATCTCTCAGCGGTTACTGTTTTTGAGGGTTACTTTCCTGGATAGTTTTACAATGGCTCAAGCCCCGGTCTTCAATGCTGCTTCGTGCCAGCAGGATAGCTAGGGGAATCCAGTAAAAGAACCAAATATAATTGGGCTTGGCCAAAGGTTGCTGGGCGTATGTCAGCATTGCCAATACACCGAATAGGAACCAGGTGAAGTACAAACCGGGAATCCAGCTCAGAAGCCTCTCTTTGGATCTCACTGTCCACAGGGCTGCGAGTCCTTGCCAGGCACAAGCGGCCACCCCCAATATTCCACTGAAGCGTGCGATATCCAGGAGGAAATTATGTGGATGGGGCACCATTCTGTTTAGCTCGATAAACTTCTTGTGCACTAGGCCTTGACCAAACAGTGGGGATTGCAGGAACTCTTCAAGTGTCTTTTGCCAGAGCGTCATGCGAACGGAATAGGCACTACCCCGGTGTAGAAGAGGCAGATCACCATATAACGTAAAATAGGCTAGGGGCAGTACGCAAACTATGGCAACAACAACGAGTATCTTCAGCAGTCGTGAAAGGTTGCCGAATACAACCAAAAAGATTGAGAAGCCGGCCATAACAATCGGGACTTTGGTTTGTGACAAAACTATATAGATACAGGAGGTGAGTAAGCCCGCTCCTGATAACCAGCGCCAAATGCGGGGGTTTTGGTAGAGGCCGTAGCAGCAAAAAAGAGCGTGGAAGCCAAATAGCATTCCTGTTTTATCAATATTGCCCTCAAGAGATATACCGCCAATTCGGTGCAGATTCTGTAGTCCGCCGTCAAGGGAGTAAGAAACTAATGAGGCAATACCGGACAGCAGTCCAATCGCAATAAGTGAGAGTAATAGCTTATGGAGGATGTTGTCGCCGTATTGTTCCAGTAGGAAGAAAACAGCGCAATAGAATAGAGCTAGGTATAAAACCAATTTCCAGTAGTAATCGGATTGCCTATAAACATCTGCGGTGTCCGGTGAGGCCCACAGTGTTGATAGCGCTAGAATGATTGGCAGGCTACAAAAGGTTAGGAATTGCCAGGAAATTAAGAAGTGATAGCTCTTCCTCCATACCAGCAGTAAAAAGGCTGTGGGTAGTAAAGTTAGATAAAAGCTGGTTTGTACCCCTGAAACTTTGGGGGAAACATAGTAACCACATACCAGCAGAAATAATCCAAGAAAGGCCCATTTGAGCAGACCTGAAATCCACAGTGAGCTTTGCTGGCGATAAATGGGCTGGGAAAGCTTGTTTAGAGTACTTCCAAGTTCAGGCATAGGTGCAACTGTCGGCCATTCAGAAAATTTTGTATTTAGGTGCGCGAAAATAGGCTGTATGGGTGGGTACTATATAAAAGTCTGTTGTCCATGAACGCTCAAATTTTGCTTTTTGGTGATAATTGTGGGGCTTTACACAAAGTAGTAGCGGATGTCTGTTTGGCTGAGCGCTTTAACGGGGTCTCCTGAGAGGCATGGATTCACTGGGGACGCCCTTTGGAAATCCCTGGAAGGAGTATACTGGATGTTTTGGGGCTCCCATAGCCTTGTTACAGTAGCTCCACTGGCATGCGCTAGGTACACTGCCTTATATTCCGGTGTTTCAGTAGTTTAGGGTCCTATCTTGCAACTTACTATTTGGCGTTTTTTAGATGGCAACCGGGCCCATGAAAAGCAGAGCGCAGCTCTGATTGAAGGGGTGCGCAGGAGCTATATCGGGGAGGTGCAGGTTTTTGATATATCACCAGAATATACAGCCAGCCGTATTCTCCTAAAAGCGGGAGAGGAGCTGGAAGAGTTGCCAGCCCCAGACTTTCTAATTGGCACAGGTCGCCGAAGCCGGCTTCCTATGTTGTCTGCCCGTTGCCGGTTTGGTGGTCGCGCGGTGGCAATTAACCGCCCTTTGTTACCCTACAGCTGGTTTGATTTTGCGGTCGTACCCGAACACGACCGTCCGCCCCCTCTACCTAATGTGATTGTGAGCCAGGGCGCACTGACTGAGCCGCTTGAGAGCGATGTACTGCAGCCTGGAAGGGGGCTTATTTTATTGGGTGGACCCAGTAAGCATTACAGTTGGGATACCCTCTCAATCCGGGAGCAAGTTGAGAAATTATTGGCCCAACCCTTGAGTTGGTGTATCTCTGACAGTCGGAGAACACCGGCGGGTACCATGGAGCAGCTGGAGAAAAGCAGTGTTGAGTTGGTTGACTGGCGCTCTTGTCCGGCGGGCTGGCTTCAGAAGCAGTTGTCGGAAGCGGAGACAATCTGGGTCACTGAGGACAGTATCTCTATGCTATTCGAGTCGTTACAAAGTCGGGCCCAAGTCGGTGTAATTCGGGTTCCGAGTCGCAGCAAGTCTAATAAGGTGCGTTCAGCGGTATTACGACTTTTGGATCAAGGTTTGGTTAGTGAAAAGCTTGAGGTGAAGGCAGGAGGCCAGCGTGACCCCCTGGATCAATACCTATTGTGTGCTCAAGCATTGTTGCGTCGATCAGGGTTGCCAAGCCGTTAGCGCTTGAGTCCCTCAGCTTCATATTTTCGCCAGGGGGTTTCCTTATCGGAAATTTCCCACTCGACTCTCAGCCACATGCGCTCGATACGGCGATGGATATAGCGTTTCGCAAAGTAGCTAGAAATTTTTGGCAGAGGCAGGAAAGAGGAACAACCCAGCCCATCAATCAGGTAAGTTTGTAGTTTCCCCTGCTCTTTTCGCAGGACCAGATTGTGGGCAATCAGATTTTTGGTGAGTACTTCATACTCAAGCAGCCACTCAGAAAAGTGCTGTAAAGATTCGCGCACCTCGGCATTGAGTCCATATTTGTTTAGGTATTGGCGAAGAGTAGGTGCCGGATTGCCATCAGCGTCAAGAATCATATCAGTGACGGCAGCGGGGCCTAAGCTGGTCTCCTGTATCCCAAACCATCGAGGCAGATGTTGCCAAAGCCCATCTCGATTAGTTGCAATGGCCCGCTGGCTATAACCTTCCTGTTCGCGAAGATTGTCATCAAAATATGATTCCCCTCGCCAGGTTTTGTACCAGGGAGCTCGTCCCAATAGCTCCGCTGTTCGGCCGGGTCGCATCACCTTGACACAGAGTTCAGACCGCTCCGGGTGTCGGTAGCAAAAGCGATTGCCTCCGCTGGCAAACGGCTCGCTCTGGCTCAAATTAATCACGCGGGTTCGCTCCGGTACGCTCTGTGAGTAGGCTCTTGTAGATTTCAATAGTGTGTTCGGCCTGCCTTCCCAATGTGAAATCGGTAGATAAATGAGGCTTTTGCCCAGGGCTGTCGAGCAATTCCTGAGTACGCGTGAATAAGGCTTCTGGATCATTGATATCAACTAGCCCTTGAGGGAAACAGGCGTTCAGCGACTCTGCCGGGCCCCCAATGTTATAACCGATGACAGGTGTGCCAATTGCTGCGGACTCTATAACGGTTCTGCCAAATGGCTCAGGTCGACGTGATAGGTTATACACCAAACTGGAGGCACTATACCAGTGGCGTATATCACTACGATGACCAACTAGAGTAAGGTGGTTCTCAAGCTTCATTGAGCAAATTTTTTGTTCCAATTCATCGGCGTAGTGCTGCTTGTTCTTCTCCGCTCCGCCGAGAATGATGCCGTGAACATCAGAACGGTTTTTGACTAGTTGATGGATTAGATCGATAAAGTCTTCTTGCCCCTTCCAGCGGGTCAGCCGGCCGGGTAAGAGGAGCCAGCGCTTGCCGGCAAGCTGGGGGAAATCCTGGTGTACTTTTTGGTACCAGGACACCGGTGGCTGGATATCGGGATTGAACTCATCTGTATCTACACCCCGGTAAACGATCTGTGGGGGGCGCTTTAGATCGTTTGCATAGTTCTCCAGTAAGTAGTTATTCACACATTCTGAAATAGCGATTACCTGTTCGGTTTTCGCCATAATCGCACTGTATCGATTTATCGAGTAAAGGCCATGAGCCGTGCTTACAAGGCGGGGGCGCTTAGCGGGGTCAAGATTTCGCCAGGCAAGATAGGCTAGCCAAGCTGGAACTCTGGAACGCACATGGATGATATCGGGCTTCTCACGAGAGATAACCTTTCGAAGTGATCTGACCTGTAACAGGCTTAAAAGAGACTTTTTGTGGATTGGCAGTTCTATGTGGACTGAGCCCTCAGCTTGTAGCTGCTCGACCATGCTCCCCCCACTGGAAACAACGATTGACTGATGACCACCTGCTACCAGGTAGCGGGCAAGATCAACGGTCCCCCTCTCAACCCCCCCAGAGTTCAGGGCGGGTAAAAGCTGCATAATTTTCATGGGGAGATATACCAGGGCTTATAAGAATAGTTTTTTGAATTAATTTGACTAATGGGTTGCGTTTTAGCAAGGAAGGTCGGGCACAAGCATATAATATGGAGCATAGATGCCCTGATAAAGCGTTTGGCAAAAGTGGTATTATAGACAGGTCATTCTTAAGGGTATAGGCTGATTCTTTTTTAACCCAGCTCAGATAGCTTATATCCGATTTGTCCTTGGCCGTAATCTGGAGTTTACATTGCACCCCTTGTTAGTGATCTGTATTTGTACTTATCAGCGACCGGAGCGGCTTCGCAGTTCTCTGCAAAGCCTGGCCAAGCTACAGCTACCCACGGGCTTAAATGTGGCTGCACTGGTTGTCGATAACGATTCGGATACTCAGGCTGGTAGGGAAGTTGTGGGGGAGTTGTCGGGAAGTTTTCCCTTTCCTCTCAACTGTGCTGTTGAAGAGCGGCGGGGAATCCCTTGTGCACGTAATCGCTGTATCGATGAACTGGATAATATGGGAGCTGACTACCTAGTTTTCATTGATGATGATGAGTGGGTAGAGCCCGATTGGTTGATCCAGCTATATGATTACTCACAAAAGCTGGGGGGCAGTAGCGTGGTTTGTGGCAGTGTTGTTCGGCGTTGGCCGGATTCTGTGCCTGCCTATTACTCACGTATTTTTTATCGGCAGAAACGAAAGACTGGAGAACAGCTCAACTACTGTGCGACCAGCAATGTATTAATACCGATGAGCAGTATCCGATCGCTAGGCCTGAGGTTTAATGAGCAGGACCCTCTAGGTGCCGGTACAGATGTGATTTTTTTCACAGAGTTTAAGGCCAAGGGCGGAAAGATTGTTTACTGCCTGGAGGCGAGGGTTTACGAGGCTGTACCGGAGAGTCGCGCCAATATGCGTTGGTTGTCGCGTAGAAAATTCTCCGCTGGTATCACTCTGGCAAAGCATAAACTTGCCAAAGGTCGCGGTCATACCAGCATCTTTGTATCGGCTCTGGGGCAACTGTTGATCTCCAGCATAGGCTGTATTTTAGGATTGATTTTCGGTGGAAAGCGCTTGGGCTCTGGGCCTTGGCTCCGCGCCTGCCGTTCAGCCGGCATGGCTTGTGGTGTTTTTGGGGTGCGCTCTGAGTTTTACCGGGTGGTCGATCACTAATGGCCTGAGGCCTTTCTTACGGGGGTGTTTTACCTGGAAGAGATAACCGTCATCATTGCATTTTCTTTGGTGGCAATATTGATCTTTAGGTGATCCCTGCTTCATGCAAATATTTTATTCCTGGCTCTTCCGCCTGTTTTTACCTGTTGTCCTTCTACGTCTCTGGTGGAGAGGGCGTAGCCAGCCGGCCTATCGGTTGCGTTTAAGAGAGCGTCTGGGTCAGGTTCCCAAAAGGCACAGCCGGGCACCGTTAATCTGGGTCCATTCTGTATCTGTAGGGGAGACCCTAGCCGCCGTGCCAGTTATCTCTAAATTGGCTGCGCGACATACAGACTGGCAGTGGTTGGTTACGACTACAACTCCAACCGGATCCGAGCGCGTACAAGAAGCCTTGCAGCCAATTCTTGGTGGCCGCTTACTTCACTACTACCTTCCCTATGACCTCCCTGAATGCCTGGTGCCATTTCTTAATGCACTTAGCCCTAGTGCATTGGTGATTATAGAGACTGAGCTTTGGCCCAACCTACTCAAGCTCTGCTCGAGCAGGAAGATCCCAATTTTATTGGCCAATGCACGGCTCAGTGAAAAATCTGCACGAGGTTACGGGCGTTTTCCCTCTTTGACTCGAACGATGTTGAGCAACCTGGATCGTGTTGTTGCGCAATACCCTGCTGATATGCAGCGGTTTATCGATCTGGGCTTACCTGCGGAGAGAGCAGTAGCCAACGGCAATATCAAGTTTGACCTCAGTATTGACATGGGACTGGCCAGTGAAGCGCAGGCGCTGGCGCACCAGTGGCGGGGGGA
This sequence comes from Microbulbifer sp. CNSA002, assembly GCF_047324085.1. Taxonomy (NCBI): domain Bacteria; kingdom Pseudomonadati; phylum Pseudomonadota; class Gammaproteobacteria; order Cellvibrionales; family Microbulbiferaceae; genus Microbulbifer; species Microbulbifer sp. CNSA002. The sequence goes on along the minus strand of NZ_CP172449.1, from coordinate 4,795,805 downwards.
GTCTTCCAGGCCTATATGGCTGGCGGCTAGTACCCATGTGGGTGAGGATGAGGTGATCTTGGATGCCTTCTCTATTTTGAAGAGAGAAATTAAAGATCTTTTACTCGTGTTGGTGCCCAGGCATCCACAGCGTTTTGATGGTGTTGCCCGCCTGTGTCGGGAGCGTGGCTTTGCCCTGGTTCGAAGGAGTGAAGGCACAGCCATTAAAGCTAGTGATGAGGTTATTCTGGGAGACACCATGGGGGAGTTGCTGCGCTTCTATGGGGCCAGTGATATTGCTTTTGTGGGAGGTAGCTTGGTTTCTGTTGGTGGCCACAACATGATTGAACCCGCTGCCTGGGGGGTACCAGTTATTTCCGGTCCCCACCTGCATAACTTTGCCACTGTATCTAGTTTGTTGCAGGAGGCTGGAGCCATGATTGTAGTCGAAGACAGTGAATCGATGGCTTCACAGGTTCAGGCTTGGCTGGATGATGTGGGGCAAAGAAAAGCCGCCGGTCAGAGAGCGAAAAAAGTAGCTTCAGAAAATAGTGGTGCTTTGCAGCGCTTACTGGGCGAAGTGGAGCGGCTGGCTACACAAAATGAAGACCAGAGAGAGAATAAAAATCCTGCTCTCTGGTAGATACGTATACGCAGTTACTTCGAAGGTGCTGGAAGGCTGGTGCCTCCAGTTTCCTCCACGCGAGAGACGTTACTTGCAGGATTCAGCATCATATCCAGATCCTGAAGGTCTTTAGGGGATAAGAGTCCTGCAGCTTGCTTCAAGCTCAGTGAGTTTAGAATGTAGTCGTACAGCGAGTTGGCGTAGTCAGTTTGTGAGTCAAACAGGGTCCGCTGAGCCAGGAGCACATCTACAATATTTCGGGTGCCTACTTCGTATCCCGCCTGAGTGGCATCCAATGCACTCTTGGCAGAGACGACGGCTTGCTCTCGGGCCGCTACTCTCGATACATCGGTGACAACAGCGCGGTGCAGGGTGCGCGTGGTTTGTATGGTATCTCTCTCTGCAAGGACGCTAAGGTCCTGGGCCTGGAAGGCTTGGTTTCTAGCCTGGCGACGGTTGGCACTGAGAAGGCCACCAGTAAAGATGGGCACATTTACAGTTACCCCTGCACTTGTTCCCCATTGGTCAATATCTTGCGGGTAACGTACAAATTGGCTGCCCGTTATGTCGCTGAATCGATTTTTCTCGTTACCATCTTGAGTGAGTTTATTATAAGAAAGCGAGCCAGTGACAGTGGGTAGGTGTTCACTGGCTTCTGCCCGAGCGTTATAGCGGGCGGCATCGGCGCCAAGTCGTGCAGCTTTAAGGACAAAGTTGTTGGCGAGGGCAAACTCAACCCAATCGGCGCGATCTGAAGGCACCGGCGGAGCTACCTGGAAGTCATCTACCAGAGGAGCTACTTGATCATGGTAGCCTCCAGTCAATACTGATAGGGCATCAAAGTTACTGAGGAGGTTGTCTTGAGCTGTTAAGCGCCGGGCAACGGAACTGTCATAGGCAGCCTGGGAGTCGTAGACATCAGTAATTGCTGTTAGACCGACTTCAAAGCGCTGTTGCGTCTGTTCCAGCTGTTTAGCCAGGGCTTGTTCTTCGGCAGCAGCTGCCTCGAGGACGTCATAAGCACGCAATACATCAAAGTAGGCGGTGGCGACACGAATCATCATTTCTTGCTGGTTAGCACTGAATTCTGCTGTCGCCTGCTCTGTTAATCTCTTGCCCTGTTGATAATCGAACCAGGCTGGAGCGTCAAAAATAGCCTGGGTCAGGTTGGCACTATAGGTTCTTTCCTGTAAGGAATTGCTAGTTTGGCTTCTAAAATCCACTAGTTCGACATCATTGTCGTCGTCATTATCAGTCAAATCCAGTAACTGAGCAGAATTCCGGCTGCTATCAGAGTGAGTTCTAGCGGCTTCGAAAGTAGCATTAACCTGAGGAAGCAGGAATGCGCGGAACTGATATTTGGCCTCGATACCCGCATGGTAAGCGGCGCGATCAGCTGCTAATTGAGGATCATTCTCCAGGGCCTGTGTATAGATATCCCACAGGGTGTCGGCTTGCGCCTGCATGGCGCCCAGGCCCAGCAGCGTAGCGGCGATTAGTTTTTTCAGCGGACGCAACTTGCGGCCTTGCGGCTCTGTGCGGTTACTTCTTTTCATCTGTTTCGACTTCCTGTGGAGGGTACGGTCTTCAAGCTTTTGCAAGTTATTTGGAGCTGGTGTCACGTAGTGGGGATATAGAGGGCTCCAGCTTGCGATTATTACTAATATTGCCAGTCTCCCCAATAGCAGTCGCGAGAGTTTACCCGGGGTCAAACCGACCGTCGAGACGGCTTTCGGCTTTTTGCTATATCTTCGTTAAACCGACACCTACGTGCGGTTATCGGTAATTTTTTGGCAATAACACTGGCCCATTGAATAAGGTTGAGGGCCTATATTTCAATAGACGCGCCTCATAAGCATTTGGATGCGGCAAAAATTGTGCAGAATAAGGCAAGGACTGACTGTCCATGAATGAGGGGCGTAACGCGATGCTGGCTGATTGGCAGAGGGTCTGTCACGAATGCGATCTACTTTTAACCGGCGGCTTGGCGCCTCCGGGACAAAAGCTAATTTGCCCACGATGTCGCTGTACTTTGCATCGCAATGGCAATCATAGTATTTACTACACTCTGGCTCTCAGCCTAACCGGCCTATTACTGTTTATTCCCTCTGTTAGCTTGCCGTTGCTCGACTTTTCTCTGTTCTCATTTGGTGCAGAAAGTACCTTGCTTAATGGCGTTTACTCTCTTTTCAAGGCTGGGTTTATTTGGCTCTCGGCGCTGGTGCTTTTCTGTAGCGTTTTGGCTCCGGTAGGTAAATTTGCCCTGTTGTTATTTATTTGTTGGGGCAGTGCTTGGGCCTGGCTTGACCGACCGGTATCCAATGCTGTTCGTTTTTACCAGCACTTGAAAGAGTGGGGCATGCTCGATGTCTATATGCTCGGAATTTTGGTGGCCCTGATTAAATTACGGGATTTGGGCAAGATGGAGGTAGAACCGGGGCTGTACTGTTTTGGTGCCATGATGCTACTGGCAAATCTCTCTTCCCTGAGTTTTGACCAAACAGCAATTTGGCACCGCTTAGCACAGCGTCGTGCGCTTAAGGGACAAGCTTGTGAATAGCGTACCAAATAAAGGTTTAAAAAAAGGCTTAACTAGCTGCCTGTGCTGTCATCAATTAATTATTCTTCCCCAAAATGGTCGTTGCCGATGTCCGCGCTGTGGAGCGAGAGTACACAGCAGAATCGAAGGAAGCTTGATGTTAACTTGGGCTCTGACGATTACTGGCACTTTATTGCTTTTACCTGCCAATGTGTTACCGATAATGACAGTAGTTTATTTAGGTGCCGGTGATCCCAGCACCATCATTAGCGGGGTCATGCAACTCTATAACTCGGGAATGTGGGGAATAGCTTTAATTGTCTTTGTTGCCAGTATTGCAGTTCCTGTGATGAAGCTACTGGGATTGGGATTGCTCCTGATCCAAATTCAGTTGCGCCTGTCCTTCGACCCCATTCAGTCCATGAAAATATATCGAGTAGTTTCCGGCATCGGGCGCTGGTCACTCTTAGACTTATTTATGATTTCAATTTTGGTGTCGCTAGTGGATATGGGATTTATTTCCCAAGTAACTGCTGGAGCTGGTGCTACGGCTTTTGCCTCTGTGGTAGTGGTGACCATGTTGGCGGCACGAACTTTCGATTCCCGTTTAATTTGGGATGCCTATGACGGAGATTTATATGAGTCTGCAGTAGAGCCAGAAACGGCTCATAGGAGCGCCGCAGAAAATGGCTGATGAGCTGCCCCCGCAGGATACGAGTGATGCGTCTCGCTTGGATGGAGGTGCTCAGCGGGGAGTAGTGCGCGCAAGCAGGGGATTACCCCTAGTGTGGATTTTACCTTTGATCGCGGGGCTGATTGCTCTCTGGTTGCTCTATCAGGATTTGTCAGAGGGAGACGTTAAAGCCACTATTTTATTTCATTCTGGCGACGGCCTGGTAAAAGGAAAAACGGTGGTCAAATATTCCGGGGTCGATATTGGTATGGTCCAGGATGTGCGCCTTGTACCTAATGCGAAAGAGCTGAATGGAGCCGATGGCGTTCTGGCCGAAGTTAGTTTAAATCGCAGTGCAGAATATTTATTGGTAGAGGGCACTGAGTTTTGGGTAGTAAAACCCGAGTTATCTATTACCGGTATTAGCGGCTTGGAAACACTACTTTCTGGCAATTATATTGCCGTTGAATCAGGTAGTGGTAAGCGCAAACGCAACTTTGTTGCCCTGGATCAGCCTCCTGCATTTATCCGTGGGGATGGCTTGCGTGTTGTTTTGCAGTCCCGTCGTTTGGGCTCTTTAAGTCGTGGATCGCCAGTATATTATCGTCAGCTGCGAGTTGGTCAGGTAGCGGATTACCGTTTGGATCGAAACGGAACTGAAGTCAGTATCGAATTATTTATTCGTCGGGAATATGCCTATCTGGTTCATCGGGGCAGCCGCTTTTGGAATAGTTCAGGGATCTCTATTGAAGGCGGTATTAGCGGTATCAGTGTCAATTTAGAATCCCTGGCAGCACTTTTTGCCGGGGGCGTAAGTTTTTATACCCCGGAAAATCAACGTCAGTCTCCACTCGCTGTAAATGGTAGTGAGTTTGAGTTATATAAAAATTTTGCCGCAGCAGATGCGGGAATTCCAGTGACATTAAATTTCGATCAGGGGGTGAATGTTACTCCGGATTCTACGAAGGTTTACTATCAGGGCATCCAGGTAGGGGAAGTCAGTGGGACCAAGGCAAACCGCCGTTTGAATGGTATGGAAGTCAAAGTTCTGATGGATCCGACAACAGATGAATTGCTCACCGAAAATACCCGTTTTTGGCTAGCCCCCCCGACCTTCGATTTTACTGGCGGACTAAACGATTTAATCCAAGGTAATCGTATAGAAGTAGATTTGCGCAAAGGACAGCGCTCCCAGCGCAATTTCACTGCGCGAACCTCTGCGCCACCGATGGACCCCCGTGTGCCGGGGCTGCATTTACGCCTCACTTCACGCAATCCCGGGTCTTTGCAGCGGGGCGCGCCGGTTTACTTTCGCCGTATAGAGGTAGGAAAAGTTCAGGGAATGGAATTGCGTAGGGATGGCGAGGGGGTAGAGGTTTATGTGGTGATAGAGCCCCGCTATGCCCACTTTGTGCAGGAAGGCGTTCGGTTCTGGAATGTGAGCGGATTGCGGGCTACAGCAAGCTTGACTGAGGGGGTGGAAGTGGAGGCAGATTCGCTGATGTCACTCCTGCGCGGCGGTGTCGCCTTTGGCATACGCCGGGAAGACCTTGGAAAAGGCGGGCAGGCAAAAAATGGAGACCAGTTCCCTCTTTTCAGTAGTCGGGAAGCGGCTATGGAGGGAGGGATACAAATTCAAGTCAGCCTTGTCAGTGCCGAGGGACTGAGAGTTGGAGCACCGTTGCGTTACCGCGGGGTACAAGTTGGAGAGATTACTCGCCTGAGACTCGATCGCTCTTTGGGCGAGGTGTGGGCCAGGGCCAAGCTTTACCACCGCGGAGAGCAGTTTGCTCGGGAGGGCACACGTATATGGGTGGTTTCCCCGCAAATTAGCATCGATAAGATTGCCCATCTGGATACCCTGATTACAGGGCGCTACCTGGCGCTTGAGCCTGGCTTAGGAGATCCACAGACAAAGTTTTACGCTTTGGAACAGGCACCGGAAGAGGATCTTGCAGAAACTTTTACCCGCCCTGGACTGGGAATTATCCTGGATGCTGCGAGGCGAGGATCTCTGGTAGCAGGGAGTCCGGTTTATTATCGCCAGGTAAAAGTGGGAGAGGTTACAGGTTTTTCCCTGGGGGAGTATGCTGATCGAGTGTATATCTATGTTCATATCGAACCCCAATACCAGCCCCTGGTGCGAGAGCACACGGTGTTTTGGAATGCCAGTGGCGTCGATGTGAATTTCGGTCTGAAAAGTGGGCTTAATATCAACACAGAATCGGCTCAGGCCCTGTTGCAGGGGGGGATCGCATTTGCCACGCCAGAAGCCCCTTTTATGGGATTTGAAGTGGAGTCGGGCAGCCATTTCCCTCTCTACCCGAAAGCTGAACCCAAGTGGTATACCTGGAGTCCTAAGATAGAACTTTACGGCACGGTCGAACCAGTAAAATAAGTACGGGAATGTAGGAGTTTTTATGCGCTATTTATTAACAGGCTTGCTGAGTATCTTGGTATTGGCGGGTTGCCAGGAGATACAGGTTGAAAAAGCCGCTACCGGGGAGCCACCGGTTGCCTTTGCCACGTATAAATGGGGGGTAGCGCCGTTGAGTGGCTCAGAAGATGCCTCTGCCCAGCTGGTGGAGTTGGATGAAGAAATGCGGGATACCGTTGCCGCAGAGTTACAGCAACGAGGATATCGCCAAGTCTCCCAGGACCAGGATGCGGATATGGTGGTGGATTACCAGGTTGCGGTAGTCGATGAGTTTTTCTCCGGTGATACCCGGGATCCCAGCTGGGACAAACAGTTTGATAGCAATGCGCCACAGGATGTGGTGGAACTACCGCCCCTGACAGATGCCCCCTTGGTGATTATGAGTGTGGGTATTGGGCGCCCGGGCGGGGCTGTGATTTGGGGGGGGAGAGCCAGCGAATTGTTAACACGCCCCGATAGTATTGAGCAGCGTCAACGACTGATCGCCAATGGGGTTAGCGCTCTTTTGCGGGATTTGCCCCCGGCCTATCAATAAGTACGATTTGGCACGAAACGAAAAATACGATTTAGCAGCCACCGGGTATTCGGTGGCTGCCATTCACCGCTAGCGCCCTTTCTTCATCAGGTTTTCGTATAGATCGATATAGGAGTCGACGATAACCTGTTTCGCATAAGTCGTTGCGTACTCCTCGGCCGCATTTTCGATCAGGCTTTGGCGCAATTCCGGCGACTCGATAACGGACTTCATGGCTTTGGCCAGTTCATCGGCATTATCGATAGGGGTAATCAGACCGGTTTTGCCATTGGTAATCACTTCTCCAGGGCCCTGAGAGTCTGTCGCTACTATAGGGCAGCGATGGGCCCAGGACTCCATCACAATAGAGCCCAGGCCCTCATGTCGAGAAGGGCACACGAACATATCCGCAGTGCGCATCAGGGTGGTGACATCATTGCGCCAACCGAGGAAGCGAACCCGCTCTTCCAGGCCGAGTTGATGGCATAGGGATTTCAACTTGCTCTCCTCAGGGCCACTACCAGCGAGCCACAAAGTGGCATTGGGAACCTGGGTGAGTGAATGCAGGAGGGTGTCGAACCCTTTATTGATATGCAGGCGGCCTGCAGCCAGGATCAGGGGCCGGTCTTCCGGAGTATTGAAGCTGTTTCTAGGCAGCGGATTAACTGGTGTCTCATCGGCAAAATTGGGGATATGGAAAATTTTATCCTTGGGGATACCTCCGTCCCTTAAATGCTGGCAGATACCTTTGCTGATGCCGATCCAATAATCTGCGTGACGGTAATACTTCAGGTTGTAATAGTGCCCTAGGCGGCTTACCAACCGGTATTTTTCAGAGTTGGGGGTGATTGAAGTGGCACGTCCCATCCAAGTCATCACGATATCCGGTTGCCATTGGTTCAGGGCATTGCGGTATTTTTTTCGGCCGAGAAAATCCAGCTTGCCACCAAATTTAAAACCTTCGGTTTCAACACTGTTGCTACGCAGTGCCTGTACCCGGTGATCGTGGTTGCGAATAAACGCTTTTTCTGTAATTTCGCTGCGGGGATTTAATCCACTGACGAGACGCACAAAGAAATTCTCAGCACCACCGTGCTCAGCACCGGCGAGTATCTGTGCGACTCGAATTGGGTTATTACTCATAATCTATTGCATCTGATCGAATAGAGTGGGTGCAACACTACCTGAGTGTGCCATCCAGATTGATATCTTGAGCCCAAGCATAGTCGTGGCTAAAAGGCTGTAAGCTCGTGGCTTCGACAATGTACTGAGCGTAGAGCTTCGAGTTCATTTCATTGTGGAAAAACTCCCTGGCCCGTGCGGCCCAGGCGCGTCGCTTGGCATCGTCACCGTTAAATTCGCGGATTTTTTCTAATAGGTCCTGCTCATCGGAGAAATAAACGACGCTCTCAGCAGGCAACAAGTCGTCAAAATGTAATTTATCACTGGTGAACTGCAAAATACCGTTGCCCGCCAGCTGCGCCATGCGTGCTGAGGAGTACCAGTAATGGGTATCCTGGCGATTGAAATTCAGTCCCATTTTGGTTTGAGATAGAGCGTGGTCGTAGTCGCGGCCCCAAACGGGAGCCTCGCCGAAGCTGCCATAGGTTTTAAAGTTCAGCGAATCCCCCAAGGCATCTTTCAGGTTTTTAACCATTTGCAAACGCTTGGTGAAATTATTGCTGTTACTGCAGAAAAGCAGGTCGATGGCTAAATCTGTGCGTTCAGCGTTATTGAGGTTTTCAATCGAGGGTTCAACTGGGTTCGGCATGTGATAAACACGAGCACCAAAGCCCTCAAATATTTTCAGTTCTCTTCGCCCGGTGGATACAAAAACTGCATCGGCGACTTCCGCGCGGTATTTGATTCGCTCGACATTGCTGGGAACAAAGAGGGGATCATTATTGCAGTGAGCGATAAAGCAATTTGGCAGGCGTTGCTTAATGGCCTTCAGGGTGTCGTTAGTGATCATATCGCAGTGGCCTGCGATGATCAGGTCTGGCTCAAAGGCCTCGACAGTTTCCATCAAGCGTCGGTTCGCCTTTTTTACACCCAGGTCGCGAATACCAAAGGGTGCCTCAAATGCGGCGATATCGCGGTCGCTGAACACTTGGGTGTAGTGGTTATTTTTAATCAGGCCGAAGGTGAGCTTTTGTGCCCAGCTAACCCTTGTCTTGCCATAGCGCCGTAGCTGCTGATAGGCGATATTCAGCACTCTCATGTTGTGTACTCTCGAAATTCAACACGGAAACCCGGATAGCCTCTGCAGTCAGCGGCTGGTACGGTGGGCGCAGAGTATAACAGCTGGTACCCCGGTCTTGTCGCGGAAGCAGCGCAGCAAAACCGAAACCTAGGGAAAGACGAACCATGCCACAAGATAACAGTCGAACTGATTTAAACCCGGAGTTCACCGCTGATTCGGTAGACATAATTTCCAGGGAAACCGTGTTTAAGGGATTTTTCACTATGGTGCGCCTGCGATTGCGCCACCGCTTGTTTCGCGGGGGTTGGAGCAATGAAATAGAGCGGGAACTGTTTCAGCGCGGAGAGGCCGTTGGAGTCTTACTTTACGATCCTGTCAGGGACCTGTTGGCACTTACCGAGCAATTCCGCACTGGTGCCCTAGGGCGCCCAGCAGGGCCTTGGTGTCTTGAAGTGGTAGCCGGTATGGTGGAGAAAGGGGAGAGTCTGGAGGATGTAGCGCACAGAGAGGTATTGGAAGAGTCTGGATGTACTGTGGACGACCTGCATTTTATCCACAGTTATATCCCCAGCCCAGGGGGCAGCTCGGAGCGGATACATCTGTATTGTGCCCTGGTAGATTTGGAGCAAGCCGAGGGCGTATTCGGCTTGGCTGAGGAAAATGAGGATATCCGTTTGCGGGTATTCCCGAGGCAGAACGTCGTAGATGCGATGCGGGGGAATTACGGCCCGGGAGAAAACCCGATAGACAATGCCACCACACTGATTTCGGTGCAGTGGCTAGAGTTAAATCGGAAGCAGTTTACTCATATGACGCCACCAGCCTGAGCGGTCACAGCTCTTTGCGCTACTTTACCCGCACAAAAGGTAAACTGAGATGTAAGTCACGGCGGCAAATGAATTGGAGTGTTGATAATGGCTCTAGTACGTGAGGTAGGTGCGCGCCAGCGCAGGCAGATGAAAATGTCGCCAAATGGCAACGGTAAAGCAGTATATCGCGTCGATTTACCGTCTTATCATGCCGACTGCGACGCTAACTACCTACGTCTACTGAGGCTGCTACCTGAGCTTTCAGAGAGAGAGCAATGGTGCTATCAAATCCCTGGTGGCAGCTTAAAGCTGAGAGTGGTAGCGAGATCCAGGTACACCACAGAAGTGTCACTGGACGCAGAGGTAAATCTCAGTGAAAGCCACTGGCTGGCATCTCCCAACCTGACCGCTCGTCTCTATCACGATGCGCGGATGGCAGAGGTGATAGCAGTTAATGGCTGTGGACCGGTAGGTGGTAAAGGAGTGGATATCGCTTACCCAAATTCCCGTATGCAGCGCGCAGATGAGAGGCCTCAGGCCAACCGTTTTCTCGGTGAGTGGCTTGAGTACTGTCTTGCAAATGGTCGCGCAGAATTTCAATTAGTGCTGGATGGCCGAAAAATTTAATTCTGCGGTAGAACACATGGATGTGATTACAAGGTGAGCAAGTGATTCGCGAGCACAATGAGCCTAATAGGTCCGATAAGACCAATTCATATCGTCTGATCCAAATAACAGACCCACACATCGGCAGCCGGCCGGATTATCAATTACTGGGTTTGGATACCGGTCATACTTTGGATGAGGTACTGTCCGCAATCGTTTCCAGGCAGCAGGCAGCGCAACTGCTGGTGGCGACAGGAGATATTAGCGCGAATGGGGCCGAGGCCTCTTACCGCCGGTTTCTTCAGAAAATGCGCAGGGTGCAGAAACCTTGGTATTGGCTACCGGGGAATCACGACTTAAGCTCTCGTATGAAACAGCTGGCCCCACAACGCTGTACAGAAGTGGTTGCCTTAGGAAATTGGCGCCTCTTGCTTCTCGATACCAGTGTTGAAAACCAGATATGTGGCGGTCTCAGCGAAGCTCAGCTTGAGCGTTTGCAGCTGCTGCTTTGGGAAACCCGGGAACACCCGGTAATGATCATGATGCACCACCAGCCGGTGCAGGTGGGTAGTAAGTGGATTGATGGCCATATGCTGCGCGATGGACGCGAGCAACTCTTGCAAATGGTATCCAAAGCGCCCCAAGTCAAAGCGCTCGTGTGGGGCCATGTACATCAGCAGTTTGATAACCATGAGGGCCGGGTCGGCTTACATGCGACACCCTCCACTTCTGTACAATTTACTCCGGGTAGTGGGCCATTTGCTGTAGACGACGAGATGCCGGGATATCGTTGGTTCGATTTATATGATGACGGTAGCTATAAAACCGGGGTCGAACGGGTTGAGGTTTCAAAATACTCTGTCGATTTTGCGTCTTCCGGCTACTGAGTCACCTCTCCTTGAAATGTGCCTACTTTTTTGAAGTCCCACTTTGTGGGATTTCTATCGTTTTATTTGAGAGTTTCTAGCTCGTCTTTATTTGTAAAGCCTCCCTTTACGAACTTACCATTATCTTTTTTGTCTTCTGACCGTACAATGAAATTTCCCCAGACTTATGATCATTGATGATATTTGTTTAATGGGGCAAACCAGAATCAATAGTAGTATTTGACAGTTGATAAAATACGCTAATAGGTACTAGGGTTTTATTTGTGCTACTGCCCCTCATTTCATGCGTATTTTGCAGCTACTCCGTCAGTTAAGTGGATAACATCGGGAAGTGAGGAATAATAATGAACAGAATATTTGTTTTACCGCTCATTGGCTTGGCGTTATTAGTCGGCGCCTGTGCACAGAACCCCAGTAAGGTGGGAGAGTCAAAGCTGGCAGTGCAGGAGGATAGCCAAGGTTTGGTTCCCAGATCCAGCTCGTTGGATGAAGTTGCCGCGGCCTTTGCTTTTGATATGAGCGGCTCCAAAGTGTTTATTGCCCCTGTGCAAATTGACTACACCAAGCGCTTTTCTTCGGTGCCACGCACCCGCTACAGAGAGAAAGATTACGAGCTGGATGATAGGGACCTACAGCAGATGAATGCACTGTTGGTCAAAACGTTTGCAGAGAAGTTTCTCGAACCGCGTAACAGCGTGGTAGCAGAGGAGGAGGAAGAGGCAGATTACACACTGTCCTTATCCCTGGAAAAATTTTCGGTAGCTGCACCACTGGACCCCTCTCCATGGACCTGGCGCGTCTACACCGAGCAGAGTGCCTATGGGGTACTGGTCGGAACGCTTTATGATCGGGAGGGCAATGCTGTGATGCGCTTCCGGGATCGCCGCGATATCGGTGAGAACTTTGGTGCCTATGGCCCCGGTGGGCGCATGGAGCGTTTTACCAGTGTAACTTTCTGGTCTGATATGCGTGTAGATATGAGGCGGGCCTTTGCCAGTTTGAATCGCACATTGCTGTGATACCCTCACGTTTTGAGGCTTCTGGTTACATAGCGCCCCCGATTGACGATATGGGCGCTATAATCACCGCCTATGCAAACTAATGATCTTCAGGGAAGGCCGGTGCTGATATATCTGCACGGCTTCCTTTCATCACCACAGTCCTTCAAATGCCAGTTGATGCGAGAACGGCTCCAGGCCCAATACCCGCATGTTACCTTCTGTGCACCGCAGATTCCTCCCTATACAGAGGAGGCGCAGAAATCTTTGGTGGCTCTTGTGGAGGATCTCCTTCGGCAGTCCGATAGGGGGCCCATTGGACTGGTAGGGAGTTCTATGGGGGGATTTTGGTGCACTTACCTTGGTGAGCGCTTCCGATTGCCCGCTGTACTGATAAATCCCGCAGTGCGCCCCGCGCGCTTTATTCCAGCCTATGTGGGGAAGGTTTTAAAACCCTATAGCGGTGAAGAAGAGGAATTCCGTCTTACCCAGGTTGATGTAGATGCCATGCAGCGGGTACAGGCTGAATTGGAGAAGCCGTTACAGAGTCGCTACTGGTTACTCGCCCAGCGCGGGGATGAAGTTCTGGATTATCGCGATGCGCAGGATTTCTACCAAGGGCAACGCCAGACCATTGAAGACGGTGGCGATCATAGTTTTCAGGAGTTCGCACGCTATTGCGACCCTATCACCGAATTTCTATTTAACGAGCAGTAATCAATAAGAATTATGGCTAATTATTCCGCCGAAGATATTGAGGTACTCACGGGACTAGATCCGGTGCGTAAGCGCCCCGGGATGTATACCGATACCGCACGCCCAAATCACCTGGCTCAGGAGGTAATCGACAACAGTGTCGACGAAGCCCTGGCCGGACATGCCAAGAAAATTGAAGTGGTGTTACACAAGGACCACTCGCTTTCTGTCAGCGACAACGGCCGCGGTATGCCTGTCGATATTCACCCTGAGCAGGGACGGCCTGGTGTAGAGGTTATCCTCTCCACTTTGCACGCCGGCGGTAAGTTTTCCAATGATAATTACCAATTCTCCGGTGGCCTTCACGGCGTCGGTGTTTCGGTGGTTAACGCCCTCTCAAAAGTTCTGGAGGTTACTATCCAGCGAGATGGCAAGGTTCATCGCATTGGCTTTAAGGATGGTGAAAAGGCCTCAGATCTGGAAGTAGTAGGTGAGTGCGGCAAGCGCACAACAGGCACCAGTGTTCGCTTCTTACCAGATCCCCAATATTTTGATTCCGCCAAATTTTCAGTGGTGCGCCTAAGACACCTTCTGCGTGCCAAGGCGGTGCTCTGCCCGGGTCTCACGGTTACGTTTATCAATGAGCAGGATGGCGAGTCCGATGAGTGGTATTACGAAGATGGCCTCAAGGACTATTTGGCCGCTGCAAATCAGGGTTGGGAAGTACTGCCAGCAGAGCCATTTGTAGGCAGTTTTGCAGCTACTACTGAGGCGGCAGACTGGGCGGTTCAATGGTTGCCAGAGGGCGGAGAGGTCACCGCTGAGTCCTACGTAAACTTGATTCCCACCGCTCAGGGCGGTACCCATGTCAACGGTTTGCGGGCTGGCCTGCTGGAAGCAATGCGCGAATACTGTGAAATTCGCAATCTGCTACCGCGCGGAATTAAATTGGGACCAGAAGATATTTGGAGCCAGTGTTCTTACGTTCTCTCTGCCAAGCTGGCTGACCCTCAATTCTCTGGCCAGACAAAAGAAAGACTTTCCTCTCGTGAAGCGACCGCATTTATTTCCGGTGTCGCCAAAGATGCATTCAGCTTGTGGCTGAACCAGCATACGGAAGAGGGCGATAAACTGGCGGAACTGTGTATTGGCAATGCACAGAAGCGCATGCGCTCCGCGAAAAAAGTTGCACGTAAAAAAGTTACTCAGGGACCGGCCTTACCTGGCAAACTGGCAGACTGCTCCAGTGGCGATACCACGCGCTCTGAACTCTTCCTGGTAGAGGGAGATTCAGCCGGTGGCTCTGCCAAGCAGGCGCGAGACCGGGAGTTCCAAGCTATCATGCCTCTGCGCGGTAAAATCCTGAATACCTGGGAAGTTGACTCAGGGGAAATTCTCGCTAGCCAGGAGGTGCATGATATCGCTGTAGCCCTCGGTGTGGACCCGGGCAGCGATAACCTGGAAGGCTTGCGTTACAACAAGATCTGTATCCTCGCCGATGCCGACTCGGACGGTCTGCACATTGCCACGTTGTTATGCGCGCTTTTCTTACGTCATTTCCGACCGTTGGTCACTAACGGCCATGTCTATGTGGCCATGCCCCCACTGTTCCGAATTGATATCGGTAAAGACGTTTATTATGCGTTGGATGAATCTGAGAAACAGGGCATCCTCGATCGTATCAGTGCAGAAAAGAAAAAGGGCAAGATTCAGGTAACCCGATTTAAGGGATTGGGAGAAATGAATCCTATGCAATTGCGTGAGACTACGATGGACCCCAATACCCGTCGTCTCGTACAGCTCTATATCGATACCGGTGATGATAGCAACCAGCTTTTGGATATGTTATTGGCCAAGAAGCGTGCTGGGGATCGCAAGCAATGGCTGGAAAGTAAAGGGAATCTCGCTGAAGTGGGTTAAGCTTTCTAACATAGGTATTGGTGTTGCCTTAGTGTACTAAGGCAACAGATCAATGCATATGATTAACATGGAGCGCTCTTCCTTTTGAGGGGCTCTATCTCTCTTTCAGAAGTTGTATCAGTTATTCAGCTTAATGGATGCCATTTCAGCTGGATATTATTTAACTCCTTTAGTTTAAATTTCTTGTTTTAGAATTATACTTATTTAAAATAGGCAACTTCATTGATGCGAAAATATATAGCCTTAGCATCTATGTGATATTTTCGATAAAAAAGAAGTGCACAAATCAATCCATTCTATTGGTTTTACTATTTTGTCATTTTCTAATTACCTATAGTCTAAATTATTTTAAAAGATGAAATAAGCACCATGTGACAAGTGCCTATATAATACCTTGACAGTGAGACTAGTAGTTTCGGGTATTTTCAAAGTCTAAAGTGATAGTGTCAAAAATTATATAATTTACGCCTTGCTTGACGAGATTGAATTTTGAGTATGCTATGGGATACATTAAGTGCCGTTGGTGAGCTTGTCGGTGCCTTTGCGGTTGTCGCATCTTTAGTCTATCTTGCCGCTTTAATAAGAGTTCAGAATAAAGAATCAAAGATTGCTTCTATGCATGAGATATCCATTGCTCATCGAGAAGCTGTGGCAGCAATTTGTGACGGACCAATGGCAGACATCTTTGCCAAAGCAATGAAGGATTTTGATTCTTTGTCAAGTGCCGATACTTTGAGAATCATTGGTTTTGTATATCGTTTTTTTAAAATCTGGGAAGAGGCCTATTTCCAATATAAGGCAAACAGGTTGGATTTTACTATTTGGGATTCAATGACTCGTCAATATACTGCATATTTATCAATGAGCCCTTTTAAAAGGATATGGGAGTTGCGTTCTGAATATGTAGCTCCCGAATTTCGGGATTATGTTAATTCAAGAAAACCAGTAGATTTGATTTTACCAAATTCAATTAGTAATAGGGGTGGTTCCAAAGGTTAAGCTTAAATCATGCCTTAATAGGACTGTGATTTATCTAGATGTTGTAAAAGGAATCGTCATATTAAATTTGGCCGCTGGTCGCACTACATTCAACAAGATCAATAATGATCCAATTGTGAAAGAGGTATTTTCTCTCTCCGAGTACAAATATTAGGTTGTATAACCGATAGTCAGGCAAAATATATAATGAATGAATATTGTGAGGTCATGGGAGTTAGTAAATCTAGGATGAAGCCGTGGATTCGACAATTACATGCAGGGCGAGCTGGAAGAGTTGTTGAGTATCTAATATCTTGAACTCCAAATAAATATTGGAATACTTACAGATTTTAGTTGCAAGAAATTACCACTACACCTTTTTAAACTGCTTTCATGCATAAAAGGTATGAGATACGATAAAATAATACTCTATTATCTGAATGGCTAGAAGCCCACATTTCTTATTTTTGGCGCACGAAAATTTTTAAGCTGCCATCTCTTCATCGATTTATTTTGTGTAAACATGTGGGATATCTGGCTTCAAACTGCTAAAAAATTATCCGTATTTTTGTTGGCTAAGAAATTTTGAGTCACATTTCTTTATAAGAACGTACCCTCAAGTTCGGACAGATGTCTAGCCATTAAAGACTTTTAGTTGGACCTATTGTTCTAGTTCGGAGGGTAAAAATATATTTATTAAAAAAAGTTCACTCTGTCAGTTGAATCTTGTAGGCTGCTTAAAAGTATCAGTGTGTTTAGATGGCTGTTTCATTATGAGTGTCTTATAAAGTCTCGGTTGTAATGTGAAGAGTGATGGTTTATAGATTAAATTAACAAATTATATTTATAGGCATTACTATTGGTTTCGTACTGGTCGGTTGCTCCATTTGGTGTGCAGGATGATTGGCGCAAACTCAATAATAAAAGGTAAATAGTATAGGCGTTGATAAGTGTTTTACACTTTGTTTAGTAGTTATTGCTGCCGGCTGCTGAATAAATAAAATATACATAATAATGTCTGCTCGTCTGAGTGTTTGCTTTTTATGTTTTTATGTTTTTTCATACTGGTTAATTAGCTATTGTGAATTCAAGAATGAACTTCTAAGTCTTAATTGGCAAATTAATAAAGCAGTCTGAGCCCTTAATCCTGTCAAGGCTCTAAAAGAGAATCAGACCTAAGTCTATAAAAGGAGACGTTTATTTACGGATATATTCGAAGTTCATTCGAATTTTACTTCTTGCAGTGGTTCTTGTTGGAAATATTTTAGTGCTAAGGCGATGCGAGAATATTCTGTATTTTCGTGTTGACAATAAAAATAATATCTAATTAAGGGATAAGGATAAGATAGTTTTGAAAAATGATACGATGACCTATAAGGAAAGCATATAGTGAAATTTAATATTAACCTAGTAATCTTGATGTTCAGTGTATATCTTTCAGGTTGTAATGGATCTTCGAGCGGGGGAGATGATCCAGACACAGGTGGCGAGCTTACAGCTGCTACGATGGCGGTCCATTATGAGAAGCCTAAAACGCTAACCTTTCGCTGGAACGATGTTTCTGGGGCAACTTATTATCAGTTATTTGAAAATATTGATGGGCACTCTGGGTTTGAACCTATTGGAAATCCCATTGCGCCAAAAGAAGAGCGCATTGAATTAGTGGTGCCTTTATTCAAAAAGCTTAATGCCCAATACTTATTGCAAACCTGCGATGATCAGAGATGTATCGATTCTGATGCAGTAGCAATTGATCAGGATGTGATAGGCAGTATCGGTTATTTTAAATCCAGTAATACGGATGCTGACGATCAGTTTGGTTGGGATCTAGCAATTAGCGATGATGGCAACCTGCTTGCAGTAGGTGCTCCTCGCGAAGATAGCGGTGGTGACCAAGAGGATGACCTGACACCTGATTCAGGTGCAGTTTATATTTTTAGTCAGGAAGATGGCGAATGGACACAGCAAGCCTATCTTAAGTCTCCAGATCCTCAAGAAGCTGCAGAGTTTGGAACTGCATTGAGTCTTAGCGATGATGGTTATACGCTTGCAGTAGGGGCATTCAAGGAGAACGGGGAAAATGATAATTTTTCTGCGGGCGCTGTTCATATTTTTTCCCGAAGTAATGAAGGTTGGGTCCATAGCGCCCGACTTCAAGCAGACAATCAAGGAAATAATGACCTATTTGGCTATGCCCTTAGCCTTAGTGGAAATGGTTCTACTTTAGCAGTAACCGCACCCAGTGAAGATGGTGGTCTTGATGGCGATTCTATTGAAGATTCTGGAGCGGTATATGTGTTCCGTAATGAGGAGGGAAGTTGGTCACAGTATGCCTACATTAAGGCTGCTGATAGTTCTGAGGGGTTAGGTTTTGGTTCTTCGATAAGCCTTGATGATGCCGGGGCTTCATTCGCCGTTGGGGCTTATGCTGACAATGCAGGGGCGGGTTCCGTTTATCTATACCAGTTGGATGGTGAATCCTGGGTGGAAGATAGCAAGATATCGGCTAGTAATCCTGTCGCTGATGATTGGTTTGGACTTGCGCTCAATTTAAGTGGTAATGGGCAAACTCTAGCAGTTGGCGCCCCATTACAAAGTGAATCTAACAGTGGCGCTGTCTACATTTTTTCTCGAAAAGAAAACGCTTGGGAGCAAACTGCCAATTTGAAAGCTTTCAATCCTCATGAATCGGCTTATTTTGGAGAGGCGGTAAACCTGAGTGATGATGGCAGTTCTATCGCCGTGGGAGCATGGGGAGAGAAAAGCTATAGCCAAGGATTGTTCGGAGATAGTACAGACGAATCTTCAACTAGAGCAGGAGCAGTTTATACCTATATATTTAATGGCGTAGACTGGTCTAGTGAAGCTTATATTAAGGCGAGCAACACAGACTCGAGAGACCATTTTGGTGGCTCTGTTGCGTTAAGTGGAGATGGAGCTAGTTTAGCAGTAGGGGCGAACACTGAAGATGGAGCGGATAGCGGTTTGTTCGCAAACCCTGAGAGCAATGAAGCTGAAAATGCAGGAGCGGTCTATATTTATTAATTGGGCTGTATAATTTATATTTACGTATAAAGTTAGTTGTTTGAGTTTAAATGGTATTGTTATCATTAATCTAGACCGAATGGAATACGTACAATGTAAATTTTAGAGATCTTTATTCTAAGTAAAGATTTTAGGTTGCTCAGGTAAATCAAAAGATTTTCCTAGAGCAGCAATATATCTAGAGTTTTAGCTAAAGCTTAGCTGGATAGTGAAAGAAAATGATATCTTTAAAATTTATAACTCTCTTTAAGTCTGAGCTTGTAATCAAGCTCAGCTAGTGAAATGTGAGTTTGGTTATAAATTTTAATCTCATACTTATCTCTAGTTCAATTCTTTAATGTATAAGTATTTGTTCGCTTTTTTTTGAGTAGATGGCGCGAAGTACTTTTTTGCTAATCTGAGGCAGTCCTTCTATCGATATTGGGGAGGCAGCAAAATGTGTGGGCTGCTAGCTGTATTTTCAAATACCGTTGTATACAACCGGGAACAGATTTATCGAGCATTACAGACCCTTTCCCATCGAGGGCCTGATGGTGAAGGGTTCTGGTCATCAGGAGATGGACGGGCCTGGCTGGCTCATAAGCGCCTAAGTATTATTGACTTGGAAGGTGGTCAGCAGCCACTATTGAGTGATGATGGAGAGGTAGTCTGCATTGTTAATGGTGAATTTTATAATTATTTAGAGATAAAAGATGATTTGATAAGGCGGAACTATCGTTTTCTTACACAATCGGATAGTGAAATACTTATCGGCCTATATCAAGAGTTTGGCGTTTATTGCTTGGACTATCTTCGAGGAGAATTTTCTTTCGTACTTTACGATAAAAGAAAAAACTTAATATTTTCTGCTCGAGATAGATTTGGAATAAAACCTCTTTTTTATTACTGGGCAGATGGATGCTTGTGTTTTGCATCAGAAGTTAAGGCCTTCAAAGCGCTTGGCTTGCCGATAGATTGGAATCCACATACTTTTTGGCAAGAAATTAGCTTCTTGCATGCTCCAGCCTCTAGCTTATTTAACAATATTCATGAGCTTCCTCCTGGTCATTATGGTTTGGCCTATTTGGATAATCTACAATTTTCGACTCATCTTTATTGGAATTTACACTTCCCCACTATTGCGGAACAAAGAAGTAATGTTTTCGATGAGAAAGAGGTTATTAGTGAGGTGCGCGAGCGCTTCTCTGAATCGATTAAGTTAAGGCTCAAAGCTGATGTACCTGTTGCCTGCTATTTGAGTGGTGGCATAGATGCCTCTTCCGTGCTTGGTATAGCGCAAGGTATGGTGGATAAGCCGATCGATGCATTCACCTTATCTTTTGATCATCCGGCCTATGATGAGTCCTCTAACGCAAAATCCATGACTGATTACTTGGGAAGTAATTATCACCCTGTTGAAATTGATAGTGACACACTGATCTCTTGCTTTGAGGATACTGCTTATACCGGCGAAAAAATGTTCTTTAACGGTAACGCTATCACTAAATATGTTCTAAGCCGAGTTGTTCGAGAGCACGGTTATAAAGTGGTTCTTACTGGGGATGGAGCAGATGAAGTATTTGCTGGTTACGGTTGGTTCAGGCAAGATTTTATCGAAAATTATTTAGATGCAATTCCAAAAAAAGAAAAGCAAGCTATCTTGCAGAAATTGCAGTCTGGTGATCCTGTTTCCGAAGGCGTTTTTATGGCCTCTACAAGAATGCATCAGTCACAGGTGGTGAAGTCAGCCCTTGGCTTCTTTCCAAACTGGATGCAGAGCTTTATGGATATGGGCACAAAGATATTCCCATTGTTTTGTGAGGGTTATGCCGAGTATATACAGAACTTACAGCCTGCAGAAACTCTGTTGGAACACTTGGGAGGTGCCTTTTCGGTTAAGAACAGGTCCATTTTATCAAAAAGTCTATATACCTTTACCAAGTCTATGCTGCCCCACTATGTTCTTACAATGATGGGGGATAGAACAGAAATGGCTCACTCTATCGAAGGGCGCCTACCTTTTCTGGATCATCACCTGGTTGAGTATGTCTCAGTATTGCCGGATAAATACAAGATTCGCGGGTTAACGGAGAAATATATACTCAGAGAAGCCATGAAACCTGTGTTAACAGAGCAAGTATACAAGAAGCAAAAACAGCCTCTTTGGACTCCACCACTTACGGATAAGAAAAACAGGAAACTTTATGAATATATGAAGGATATTGTTCATAGCCGTGCAACTTTGGATATGCCGTTTTTGGACCATAAGAAGGCAATTAGATTTTTTGAGAAGAGTGATAGCTTATTGCAAGCCGATCAGAATGTTGTTGATGCTGTAAAATACCTTATAGTGAGTGGTATTTTGTTGCACAAGCGATTGGTCATGTCTTAGGATTTAATTTTCTACTTTAGATGGTTTTGATGGTTTACTCTGGATATTTAAATAAAAGGTAAAATAACAATTCTTTAGCAGGAGCTGCAGTGCAGGAATTTCTCTAAATTGAGCCCGAATAAAATACTTCTATCCGGGCGTTTTGGTATTCTAGTTTCTCCCAGCAATTACCCCGCCATCAACGTCCCAAATGGCTCCAGTTACCCAACTTGCTTTGTCGCTTAAAAGAAAATCTACGACACCAGCGATGTCCTGGGGGGTACCAATTCTGCCAATAGGGTGAAAGTTATCGAAGGAAGCAAGTGCTTGGTCTATTTCCCCCGAATCGATAAAGGACTCATAGATAGGCGTCTTAACCACCGCAGGGGATACTGCATTAACACGAATTTTGTGATCGGCCAGTTCCATCGCCATATGTTGGGTGAGCGAATGTAAACCGGCTTTGGCCATTGAATAGGCTGAGGAGGGTGTCGCCTTTACGGATTGCTTGGCCCACATGGAGCCAATATTCACTACACTCCCTCCGCCGTTGTCTACCATGTTTCTTGTTACGGCCTGGCTAATAAAGAAGGTGGCACGGTTGAGGTCGAGATAAGTGTCGTAGTCTTCCCGAGTATGTTCAAGAAATGCAGTAGGATTAAAATATCCAGCGGCGTTTACCAGGTATTTAAAATGATGATTGCTGGATTTTATATATTCGATAATATCGCTGATATCAGCCTGTTGATAGAGGTCTGCCTGAAGTGCTTCTGCAGAGCCCATCTGAGTTAATTCGTTGTGGGCTCTTTCAAGTTTGTTGAGATTATTGCCAATAATAACTGTGTGGATTCCCTGTTTCACCAGTAGGTTTGCAATGGCGAGTCCCATACCACTGGAACCACCAACGATTAAGGCAACTTCTTTTTGTTCAGTAGAATCTGGTCTTTTAGTGGAGTCACTCATATTATTTCCTCACTGAGATATGCTCATTACGTGAGTGGAGTTTAGAAAAGAATCGGATAGGTTGAAAAGTAAGCACAAAATGGTGCACTAGTTACTTTTTGGTAAGTATTGATGAAATCAGAGAAAAACATGCTCACGCGAAAGCGCCCGCCCAAGAGAAGTGCCAGAATGGTTGAGACTATCTATGGCTGTAAATGGTCCCTTACTGTCTATCAGCTTCTGGCTGGAGGGGTAAATCGACCGGGGGAGATGGTTCGCAGCGTTGAGGGTTTGACTACCAAGGTCCTGAATGAATGTTTACGAAGAAATATGGAGTTCGGGATACTGGAGCGGATCAGCTATGCAGAGATTCCTCCCCGTGTGGAATATAACGTTACAGAATTTGGACAGAAATTCCTGAGAATTCTGGACGACTTGGAAAAGCTACAAGAGGAAATTGACGGCTCAGAATTATCTGAAAGTAAATAACTTTATCCCACCAATACCTTCGAGTTACACTAAGTGTCTAAATGATACTTGTCTCTCCCTATGAATGAAAAAGACTATATAGCTCGCTATGAGAAGCGTAACTTTGACGCTCCTTTAGTTACTGTGGATGCAGTTCTATTTACCTATCACGAAGGCTTTCTCAAGGTGTTATTGGTTAAGCGCTCGGCTCATCCAGAGAAAGGAAAGTGGGCTTTGCCTGGAGGATTTGTCTCTGAAACCGAAGATAATAGTCTGGAGGCGGCGGTTAACCGAAAGCTAAAAGAAAAGACATCAGTTATACCTCCCTATTTAGAGCAGCTTTATACCTTTGGTGGATCTAGCCGAGACAAGCGCGGATGGTCGATATCGGTTGCCTATACTGCCTTGATTGCCCACCAGCGCTGTGCAAGTGCAATCGATACCGTATCGAGTGTGGACTGGTTGCCTTACTCTCAGATATCTCAATTATCTCTGGCTTTTGATCATCAGGAAATTATTAGTCGTGCCCATGAGCGTTTGGTTCAAAAAGCGCTCTATACTATTGTGCCTGCATTTGCATTACCGGAAACTTTTACCTTGCCAGAGTTGCAGCATGTACATGAGGCAATAATTGGTAAACCAATACAGAAAAAATCATTTCGCAGGCGAATTGAGCAGGCAAATTTGTTAGTAGATACTGGTGAAAAACGTTCTGAAAAAGGTCGGCCTGCAGCGCTCTATCGTTTGAGTGAAAGCTCCGCTGATCATAAATTTATAAGAAATTTAGAGCTTTAACTGAAAAATAGTTTCGCTTCTTAAGATAAAAAATTGTTAACTAATTTTTTATCTAGCTCAATCAAGTATTGGTATCCATAAGTACTATTTTCCAGGCCAGAGAGTAAACTGAAAGGAAGTTCCAAATCGTACTCTCTGGTAAGTGCTGCAAGCCCGCAGGCAATTGCGGCGACACTATCAGTATCACCACCAAAATCTATACAGGTCTTCAATAGTCCAAGGAAGTCTCGATTACTTTGTAGTGCTATATTTACCGCAGCCAAGGTTTCTAAGGCATCACAGTTGACCTTGCCAGACCAGCTTCCTATTAATTTTAGGTTGAGCTTTTTCTCAATAAGCTTGGGCAACTCAATTAGAGTTGATTTTTGGTAGATTAATAGATGTGCCATTAGGGCAACTGCTTGAGCAGATAAGATCCCCTCTTCGGTATTGTGCGTAACGCTAGCTTGGCATTTAGCCACTGTTAGTAGTTGATCAATATCGGGAATAAGCCCAAGGGGTACTGAGCGCATTGCTGCACCGTTACGTTTGCTGTGAGGCCTTATCTTGCGAGTTAGATCCTTTCCAGTTTCACAGCTATCGAGAAGGCTTTGAAAGCCTGATGCATATCCAAGGCGAGGATCACGCTTATAAGCGTGGATAAAAGCTTGTGCAAAGTCCGACTCTTGGGGATTCGAATTCTCAAGAAGGAGCTCAGCAATAGCCAAGCTCATCTGAGTATCGTCGGTATAACAACCGGGTTTGATGCCAAGGGGATGAGAGATATACCCGTTAGCATGATTGTTATTGTTAATAATCTCACGGCTACAAAACTCAAATCCGGCTCCGTAGGCATCTCCAACTGCAATTTCCAATAACATCAACGCTCCCTAAAAGATTACTGATTAGTTAATATTAACTGGCAACAGCCAATATATCTCTACCCTCAACAATAACTGCCCGTTTCCGAATAGTTTCCAGGTCTTGTTCTATAAGTAATTTCCCGTTGCGGTAGACGGTTTCCAGCAGATTATTACGGCTACCAATATCTTGCTCATGAATAGTGTAGGGCGTTCCGCCGGGATGATTTATTAATGCCAAGCGCCCTCTCTTGGAGCGCTTACCGCTATCGGTGGCGGGGTCTTTGTAAACATCCCGCCATAGGCCATCGACTCGAACCGCACTGGCTTTCATGGCGAATCTCATGGTATCTCGGTTAACTTTTTGTAAAAGCTCACCTCCCATACCGAAGCTAATATTTTCAGCGCTCTGTTTTCTGGCTTTCATTGCGCTGAGGATGCCCTCAATGGTGTGTAGAGAAATCCCGTCACCCTGGATCACCCGAATAAAGTCAGGAAGTACTCGGAAACCTTTACTATTAATGGTCGCTCCGAATATTCTCATCAAGCGCTCAATAGTCTGAGTGACTATATCAACGGGATCGCCGCTATCCGGGCGAATTACCAGGGTGCCGCCATTATTTTCTACCCTCTCTTTTAATTCACCGCCCCAGATATTCTCGATAGCACTCCAAAGATCGTAGCTGTCACTCACTACGGCGACCAGACGATTGTCACCGCTGAATTGCGTCAGCATATTTTCATAGGCTTTGGCTTCCTGCTCGCGTCCCCAACTGGTCATGGTGCTGTGCTCTGCAGCGGGTATTGAAAATCCGGCCATTGGGGCTGCGTAGTAGCGGCGGCCGGCGAGTACGGCGGCAATGGTGTCTGTGCCTTGGAAATTTACCAGGTGGGCCAGGCCCCCAATCGCAGCTGTCTCTTCGCTGCTAGCACCGCGTGCGCCAAAGTCATGTAGCTTGAAGGGCAGTGAGTCGAGGCCCTCAGCAGTTTCCAGTAAATATCGTTGAATGACCTTTTTGGCTTCCCGGCTTTGGGTGGCAACTGTGGTGGGGTACCAAATTGCGCGCAGCAGGGCGGTTTCGATATAGCTGGTTAGCCAGAAGCACTTGGGGTCTGTATTGACTACTTGGACTAAGACATTCCTAGTCGGGATAACGCTGCCCTCGGGAACTGCTTGAATCTCAATGGGCAGGTAACCCTGATGCTCCTGGAGAATGTATTCCCATCCCTCGCGATTAAATGGCAGGCCATGGGCCAGACAGAGCTCCTCTGCCTCTTCGATGTGCTCTGCGTTGATCGGGGTAGTCAGGTACTGCTTGATAAATGCCTGTAGGCCAAAGAAAACAGCCTCTTTGAACTGGCCGCCCCGGCTCTCGATATAGCTGCTGACATACTGGGTTCCCTCTGGGTACTGAAGGTAGTGGCTGGTTTTATAGCTGTCGACATTCAGGATTGGGTTGTACTGGTTCATCGCGGAAATCCTCCGTGAGTAGTTGTTAGCACCGGTCTCTCCAGTGCGGGCCTTGCCAATTATTGTCTAAAGGACACCAACTAAGTTAATAGTGTCTTTTCGATACTAAGCTGTCAAGTATTGGCGTGTTTTTTTGGGTATTGGTGAAGGTAATGCGAGTTGTTGAATGTGCAAGAGGCGGCAATTGGCCACCTCCTACCAGCTTTAGGCACCGCCAATCAGGGATTGAATGATGTAATAGTGGTCTTCAAATAGCTGCTGAGGGTCCAGATCAGCGAGGGGAACCCAGCGGGCATGGCGAGCGTCGTCACCGCCCTTTACCTTGGGTAGCTGTTGGCTGGGAGCCAGTTCTATGTAATAGGCGTGTGTGATAGTCCTTCCACGGGCCGAGCGATAGGGTTCATCGAATACATCCTGCCGGCGTATAGATCCTTTCAACACTGGTGTCGGGACTTTAAGGCGTGTTTCCTCTCGCAATTCTCGCAGGCAGGCATCGATCAGTCGCTCACCGGGGTCGACAAAACCACCGGGCAGCGCCCATAAACCCCGCCCGGGAAAAGCTCGTCGCTCTATCAGCAGGATATGGCCAGATTGGACCACTACAGCATCGACAGTAACGTGAGTTGGCGGATAGGGAGCGGTGGCCCAGGAGGATCTGTAGCGCTGGATGAATGCCATTTCTTCGCGCATTTCGCCGTAGGCTGGATTGGTCTCCACAAACTCTCTTAAAGCGCCAATAGTGCCCTCTGGCAATTGCTTTTCTTGGTTGAGTGAATTCAACAAGCTATCGGCGCTGTCGGTAAATAGTGCCTCCCTAAAGGGGGTTGCACTGATTTCGTTGTGATTCTCCACCCCAAGGGATCCCCACTGGGGGAAGAGGTTGAGGTAAAAACCGCTCTGGTCTTTCTGGTGCCCGATTAATGCAATTTGAGGTGGCTTGTGGGGAATGGTGTGATGAGCGGTCACTATGCCGTTAACGGAGTTTTGTACATTGCGTACCCACAGCTCATCGTTATAGGGCACATCCATTAAAGGTAGGCAGGTCAGGCGCTTGTTGTCACTCTGGCTTAAGCTTTTCCTGATAAATTGTTCCCGCTCGCGATGAGTCCAGGGGTTGCGAGGATTGCGGGGCTGGTTGGCGGAGCCAATCAGGATAATCAGGTGCTGGGCCTGAGCTAATCCGCACTGGGCTACTTTTAGATGTCCGGAATGGAATGGCTGGAATCGACCGATGAAAACGGCAAAATCGTAGTGCTGGGCCATAGCAGCAAGCTCCTTGCTGTGAATAAACCCCGGTCTCTCCAGGGCTTGAATAATAGGTCTTGAAATATTATGTGTCCAATAGACACTAATGGCAAGTGGGCTCAAATTCAATTTTTAGTGGTTTATCGAAGAGGTGGGGTTATATTCCAGTGTTCGAGCCGATTTACTTTTTTCGAGTGTGTGAGTAGAACTGATGTGCCGCTGGTTATTGTTCATTTCCTTATTGAGTTTGGAAGCCTTTGCGCAGGAAATAGAACCATTTACTACTGATGGTTGTAGCGCATTTCCCGATGGAACTTTTGATCAACAGGAGTTGTGGCTCGACTGCTGTATTGCCCATGATTATGCCTACTGGAAAGGGGGCACATACGATGAACGCGAGCAAGCGGATAAAGATCTGGAAGTCTGTGTAGCTGGAACCGGGGAAGAAGAAGTTGCACTAATGATGTTACTTGGAGTTCGGGTTGGCGGTACGCCTTTTTTACCCACCCCATTTCGCTGGGGGTATGGCTGGCCCTATTTGCGTGGCTACAAGGCTTTGTCACCGGTGGAATTACAGGCAATAAAAAAATCAGAAGGTGAACTTTGACGGTAATTAGGAAAAGATAGTCACAGAGACAAATTGTTCGCGTTTATTTGAGGTACTTTATTCAATAGGACTAACAGCTAAAGCCTGTAAATAAATATCTGCAAAACCCTCCTTGAGCCACTGCATCAAATTGCGCACCCGTAATAATTGGTGGCGTAGGGGCGGGCATACCATGGAGAGCTCGGTAGACTCAGACCAGCCGGGCAGAATTTCAACCAGGCGTCCACTGGCAATATCTGCCTGGACATAGATATCTGCTAGCCGGGTAATTCCAAGTCCCTCAATTGCAGCGCGATGCATTACCCTTCCGCTAATCAATTTAGTGCTGTTTTCAACTTGCACAACCTGTTGATTCTTACCTCGTGTTAGCAGCCATTGATCCACACTGCCGGAAATTAGCGGTACAGATGCTAAGTCAGCAGGTTTTTCTATAGGTCCATATTCTTGAAGGAACTTTGGGCTGGCTACGTATCGGGTTTTGATAGTGTGAAGTTTACGCACGATTAGAGAGGAGTCCGGCAAACTGCCCATACGAATCACCAAATCGTACTGGTCTTGAATCAAATCTACTCGGGTGCTGGAAAAGTCCAGATGGACTCTAACTCCTGGATTGGCCTGCTGAAACTTGATCACCAGCGGAGCAATCAAGCTCTCCCCGATAACGCCACCAACAGCGTTGATGCGGATGTTTCCCTCCAGTCCTCCCTTTGATTCACTGGCCCACTCGGCGGCTGAATCCAACTGCTGCATCGCTTGCTTGCAACGCAAATAGTAACCCTCACCAATCTCGGTAAGACGCAGTTGTCTTGTCGTGCGGTAGAGAAGCTGTATATCCAGGGTTGTTTCCAGCTCTGTGACCAGTTGGCTCAAATTGGCCTTGGAAAAGCCGCTGTCCCGCGCTGCAGCGGTGAAGCTTCCGGCATCGGCCACCTGAATAAATGCACGAATAGCGCGCCATGAGATATTGTTCATAAAAACCAAACAATGTTTTCCGATTGGTTGGGCTAATCATATTAGTCGGAATTCCTATACTGGGTCTACTTAAACAAAACTATCCGCCGGGATAACTCATTGAAGGAGAGAGAGCCCATGTCCAAACCACTCGTTGTTATTACTGGAGCCAGTTCAGGTATTGGTGCTGCCATTGCCCAACATATGTCTGCTGCCGGGCATCCTTTATTATTGTTGGCAAGGCGTGTGGACAAACTGGAAGCTTTAAATCTGCCAAATACTCTTTGCAGGAAAGTGGATGTGACTGATATGGCAGCCTTGCGCGGGGCAATTCGTGAGGCTGAGACTCAGTTCGGCCCGGTTGACTGTCTGATTAACAATGCCGGCAAAATGTTACTGGGCAATATTGAAACCCAGAACCCCGATGAGTGGCGGCAAATGTTCGATGTGAATGTATTGGCCTTGCTTAACGGTATGCAGGCAGTTTTGGAAGATATGAAAACTCGCCATTCCGGGACCATTATCAATATCAGTTCGATTGCTGGAGTAAAAACATTTATCAATCATGCTGCGTACTGTGGTACCAAATATGCTGTCTCTGCTATTGGTGAAACCGTGCGCGAGGAAGTGGCGCCTACCGGGGTACGTGTAATGACCATATGCCCCGGCGCGGTGGAAACAGAGCTGCTAAGCCACACTACCTCAGCAGAAATTATTGAGGCCTATCAACAATGGAAAGAATCCATTGGTGGTGCAATTAATGCAGAGGATATTGCTCGCACAGCTATGTTCATGTACTCCCAGCCCCAGCATGTAAATATTCGAGAGGTTCAAATTGCAGCAACAGGGCAGGGACAGTAATCCTGATTTTGTACCGCCCAAGCACTAATCGTTTTTCCAGGTAATATTTCTTTTGCTAATATTCCCAACTTAAGCCAGCTAACCGGAGCTGGCTTAGGCTGGAATGGATAGTAAAGGATATGGAGATATCAGTGCGAATAACGATTTTATTTGCCCGTCTTATTTTATGTTCCTCTGTGTTTGCACGAAAAAATACTGGTGAGTAGGAGTGTAGCGTAGGGAAAGCGGTAGAATCAGTGATGTCTAGTATCGTCAAGTTTGGCAAAAAACCATCATGGATGGCGACAGAGAAGGCATCGATGATGGGCGTAAATCAGGGTAGAGTTCAATTGGTGCTGCTCTCATCAATACTCTGGAAGCTGATGTTATCGTAGTATTCCTTATTAATCAGGATGGCTATGCAACCAACTTGTTTAGGGGCAAAGGAAACCCTGAAGAACTCACGATTCCCAGTAATGCTGGACGCAAACAAAAGTTCTACTTTGCTATAGAGTGGGATCAAGTGCGTGAAATCCGAATTCTCGGTAAAGTCATGCAACCATAGCCAGTAACTGGTGCTGGAGAGAAGTGGAGCTGCGGCAGGGGTTGTGGATACCCAGCCTGCTACGCGGCTAATCCACTTCTTGAAATAGCTTTTGAATAGATGAGAAGTCCAAATCACTACCTCCGCGCAAATTGAGAATTCCATAGAGATTGCGCGCCATTGAGCCGAGAGGCGTATAGCTCTTACTCTGAGTGGCTGCTTCCTGCGCCAACCCCAGGTCCTTACACATAAGTTTTACCATAAAGCCACCGCTATAGTTTTTACTCGCTGGAACTTCGGGCATTACTCCGGGATAGGGATTGTAATTTTGTAGGGACCAGTTGGCTCCTGAACTCTTTAACATAATGTCGGAGAGCACATTGGGGTCGAGTCCATTATCTACCCCCATTTGTAGGGCTTCAGCGGTACCAATCATATGAATAGCCAGCAGCATATTGTTACAAATCTTTGCTGTTTGGCCAGATCCCGCTGCTCCTGCATAGAAAATATTGCTACCCATTGGCTCTAGAACTTCCCGGGCCCTGTCGACATCACCGGCCTCTCCCCCACACATAAAACTCAAAGTTCCTTTGCTAGCACCCGCCACTCCCCCGGAAACAGGGGCTTCAATGGCTTGCAGGCCTTTGATTCTGGCTTCACGAATAAGGCGCTTAGAACTGTTGGAAGAAATAGTGGAGCAGTCGATAATCAAACAGTCGCGAGAAATACTGTCGAGTAGTTTGTCGGCATCAATATACAGGCACTCAACCGCCGCGCTATTAGGCAGCATGCTTACCACAAAATCTGCTTCCTCGACGGACTCTTGGGGAGAGGAGCACTTTTTGATACCGCTTTCTACAGCGGTATCCAGTATTTCAGTGACCGGGTCAAACCCTTTAACTTCAAAGCCCGCCTGGACCAGGTTGGTGGCCATAGGCAGTCCCATATGGCCCAACCCTAAAAATGCGACTGTTTTAGTCATGCTGCTCTCCAGTTAACATTATTTGAGCTGTATGGTTAAGTTGGTGTGCTCTGCATGCTCTATATCACTGTCAAACCAGCGTGCCGTAACAGTTTTGGTTTCGGTATAAAACCGTACAGCTTGTTTTCCATAAGCGTGTTGATCACCGTAAAAAGACGCTCGCCAGCCGGTAAAACTAAAGAAAGGTAATGGCACTGGAATAGGTACATTAATACCGACTTGCCCCACTAATATTTCGTGTTGGAACTTACGTGCGGCAGCGCCACTAGCCGTAAATATTGAGGTGCCATTGCCATAGGGGCAGTTATTGATTAATTGGATTGCTTCTTCCAGGGAGTCGGCATTTACCAGGCAAAGTACGGGACCAAAAATCTCGTCGGTATAGATCGACATGTCCGAAGTTACATCGGCAAATAGGGTGGGACCAACCCAGTTTCCATTGGGAAACCCTTCGACAGTAATTTCAGAGCCATCTAATACACAGCGGGCGCCTTCCTTTTTGCCCTGGGCGATATACCCAAGCACCCTCGCACGAGCAGCGGGTGATATTAGTGGACCGAAGCCCGCTTGCGTATCCTTCCAATGACCGGGCTTGATAGCTGACATAGCGTCTTTAATGTCGTCTACCCATTGTTGTGTCTCCCCAACAAGTACAGCGACGGAAATCGCCATGCAGCGTTGCCCGGCAGCTCCGATGGATGATCCAACAATATTATTAATAGCCGCAGCCTTATTGGCATCGGACATCACGACCATATGGTTTTTTGCACCGGCAAAAGCTTGAACTCGTTTTAGGTGCTGGGTACCCATCTGGTAAATATGCCGCCCTACGGGGACTGAACCAACGAATGAAATGGCCTGAATGCCGGGATGCGTTAGAAGAAAATCCACCTGTTCCCTGCCGCCATGTACTACCTGTAAAACACCTGCTGGAGCCCCCGCTTCAGCAAATAATTCGGCCAGTTTGCAAGGCGTGACAGGATCCTGTTCAGAGGGTTTCAGAATAAAAGTATTCCCACAGGCAATCGCCATTGGAAACATCCACAGTGGAATCATTGCGGGGAAATTAAATGGTGTGATCCCCGCACAAACTCCAATAGGTTGTAGATAGGAGTAACAGTCGATGGTGTTGGCAACATTCTCTACGGTTTCACCCATCATTAGTGAAGCGATATTGGCTGCATGCTCAACAACCTCAATACCGCGCCAGACGTCCCCTTTGGCATCCTCAAAAGTTTTACCTGTTTCCTCGCTGAGGATTTCAGCCAGCAGCTCCTGATTTTCTTTCAGAAGCGCCTGGTACCTCAACATAATCCGTGCTCTTGCGGTAACCGGCGTATTTCGCCATTGGTCAAATGTTTCTTTGGCGGAAATTACTGCATTCTCCAGTTCAGTCGGGGTAGACAATGGCGCCTGTGTAATAACATCGCCGGTAGCGGGGTTGGTTACATCCAGCCACTCAGTACTTTTGGACTGAATCCACTCACCACCAATCAATATTGGTAACTTGGAAGGAATATTCTTATTCATGTTAATTAAAGCGCCGAGAGGAGGGAATTTTATCCAACAGTTTAGGTGTTTATTCGCGATTAAAGAGGAATATCACGCTGCTTTTATGACTATCCACTTTTATTGAGTAGAAGGTTGATTGACCAAAAAATTAAAATAAATGTATTTGATTATCTTTGTAGAATAGATCGCAAATAATTAATACCCATAAGAAATGAAAAATAATCTTGCACTGTACGGCTAGTATCTTGTGGCTGGCAATTCGGCTTTGGATTAATGCCCAGCTTAAACGTTGTTGTCGTAATGTAACTAGTGAAGAGTAAAAGAGGATTATTCAATGTATTTTATGATAAAAAGAATACTGATTGTAATCGGATTAATGATATCTCCCATATTTGTTGGTGCTACCACTCTAAGTGACTTAAGTGCACATGAGCCTAGCTCTGATGAAACCTGGGCTGAGCAATGGTTCTATAACATTGCAATTCCCGATGTGGGATATTTCAAAGTTAGCTTACAAACCTATATTGCACCTGACTTTGCAGTTGCCAAGCCTAAAGCCTATATCCATTTAGCTTTTTCTTCAGAGGCCGGAGCTACCACGAAGTATGATCTCTTTTTTGATGAAGTGATCTTGAAGCACCCTGAAGGTATTGATGAGTTCTACTATGAAGTACCGGGAGTAGTTGTGGCCGATGAGCAGGGTGTACAGGTCTTACACCCAGATTTCCTGTTTAATATGGAGTGGGCTGGTGAACACCACCATTACTGGCATGGGTTAAACCCCGGTCAAACCCCTTTTGGATTTATTCCTGAGATACCTGGGGTAGGAGGAAAGTGGTTCCTATATACGGTCGGTACCCCAGTCAATTACAGTTACTTTGATGGTTCTATGTCTCTAGCCGGTGTTGGCTATGCGCAATTGGATAAGGGCTGGTATGACAAAGAATCCAGTGCCGGTATGATCTATTCAATGGGGCTAACAGATGACCTCTACTATATGATTACCGGAGCTAAACTGGGTGACTCAGAGATTGAAATGTGGGCGGGGCGATATGTTTCTGAAGAGTATGACCTGATTTTTTTACCGGCTTTTAATGGTTTCTCTGTTAAGCGGGAAGCTGATGCTTGTTCAGGTTATCTACAAGTTGAACTTAACAAAATTTCATACAAGTTAGTTGTCGAAGCAAAAGCAGATATTGCCAGCTTTTATCCGCTGGAGTTTCCCTCTGTAATTATTTTTGGTGGTGAGCAGAGTTATATGAAATCCATGCAGGCAGATGTCAACTTCTATCTGTATCAATTTGGACAGTTGAAGGAGCAAATTCAAATGCCCCAGGCTTTGCTAGAATTTAGTGGGCCATTGGCGTGTGATGATTTTTTTGACTAAAGAAGAGTGATATAAAAGAAGAACTTATTGGGTTTGCAGGAGTTAAGTTAACTCCTGCAGATACCCTATCTCATCGAAACTAGGGGCCGTTCTTGTGGTAAGCGTACTATTTACACTATAGGTAATGGATTTCTGAGGACGTTGGGGAATAGTGCTTTTCTTTGTAGTAGTACCGATTGTAATTACTGCTTATTGGAAAGTTAATCCTTTTTTCCAGATGGTGTTCTATTGATGGCAGTTGTTTCTAAATGGATACATAGTGGCAAGTTGACAAGTCTCGATGTTACATTTCTGTTTCAGTATGGTTTTCGTTGAATAGAGGTCTCGCTCTTAAGGGGGTTTATCTATGAAATACTTGTCATTAATAATTATTAATTTTCTTATTGCGTCGTGCTCCTGGGTGGACCTTCCTCAAAAATGTGCTTCTAAGGCCCGGTATTATATGGATGATTTCAGGGAAATTTTTCAGGAAGACCGGCTGCTGCCAATAGCAAGGCTGGCTTCGAAGCGTGAAAAAAATTTCAATGCTCTTCAAGCAAAGCTTGCTATTTCGCAAACACCAGATTACTGGGAAAATTTGACTGCTAAAGGACAGAAGCAGTACGCTTTTGAAGTTATTGAGTTGGCTGAGCAAAGAGTAATAATCAAGCAAGAAGAGGTTGAGTTGTTAATAATATTGTTACATTTGTATTCTTTACATGTTATGGAATTGAAGAAAGAATTTAATCAATTGGCCCCAATTGTAGCAAATGGCGAGAAATGTGAGGCTTTAGATTTAACCCCAGAGTTGATTGAAAGAATCATCGGTAGCTATCAAGTACTTACACAAAATAGGGATGGTATAACTGAGAATTTACAATAATTTTTATGTGGGTAACTGTAAACCTGTGGAGTTTTTTTATTCTATGTAGTTTTTTATGAAAAAATTTAAATATAATATTTTTGATAAAGAGATGTTTATCGAAAGGTAGTCGAATAGCTGGGCCACATTCTATCAGAGCAATGAAGGTAAGCGTCGCAGTGCCGGGATATCAATACCTTCGGAAATTAGTGAGAAAGATTTAGCCCAATGCTTGGCAGATATCTGCCATGAATGGGTAAGTGAGCGGTACCCTGCTGTGGAGCGTATAAATACAAAATAAGTATATGGAAATTTGGCGGACGGTGGTGATCCAACTTTTCTTGAGGTCGTATTATAAAAGACCAATAACTGTAAGTAATTTGAGGTCGCCAAGACTGTATTAGGAAAACGATGTACAGTTAAGTAGAAAATAGGTGAAGCAAGTACCAAGGGCACCTGCTTCATATAGATAAATAAATATAAATATGGACTTAAATTCTTAAATTACTCACTTACTCCAAATTTATTCGGGAAACTTCCTCTTTGTGACTAAAGCCATTAGTCTCAAGATTAGTTTTCAATTCTAGTGTATAGGTGAGCAGGGTATAGTCTTTGGCATCGGCTTTACAGGTAAAGCCCATGGATTTTGCGAAACTGTCCACTCGTCTATTTTGTGCTGACTCAATCGAATAGATTCGTTCAAGCCCCTGATCCTGAGCGCAGTTGATGAGTCGCTTTAACATTAAGCGTCCCAAACCTAACCCCTGCCAGTCATCGCTCACCACAACGGCACACTCACAAGCGCGTCCGTCAACGTCAAGTGCGTAGTGTGCTATAGCAACGGCTCTTTGTGCTCTGTCACTACTGCAGAGTGCAATAAAAGCTTCATGTACATGGTGGTCGTTATCTGTGAGTAACTCCAATAGTTTTTGGCTGGCTTTACAGCTTCCGCCAATAAAGCGATCGCGGCGAGTTTCTGGAGACAACTGTTCAATTAGTTCTTTCTCAAGCTGGCCATCACTGCGACAGATGGGGCGTATTGAGACTTTGCGTCCATTGCCGAGGGTGATCAGCTCAACTTGGTGTTCAGTACTCACACTGTTGTTGGGTGACATAACGGTTCCTATCCTGGCTGCTTTGAGCAGCTTTGTTTTACAAGTTCGCAACGGGATGGGGTACCTCAAAGATAGACGCTCGCGCTGCGAACGTGAAACTATGTTACGGTCCTGAAGACGATCTCCCCAACAACTGCTCTGTATAAACCTATAAAGGAAAGGAGTTTGGCTGGGTGAAACTATACAGTCAGCCTTTGTGTGGTATAGTACCGCCGCTGATTTTTCTCAGCTGCGTCATTTGTAGGCCGGTGATCCGCCGGTAGCCCCTCCGGAACTTTTCAAAAATTCTTCCAGGAAATTTCTACTGAATGCCGCGCGCCGGTTACGAGGACTGGCGATTAGACGGCTGTACACGCTGGGAGCAATACAGGCTCCCGATGTCGACTCCGATTTCTCTCTTCATTCCCTCAGGGGGAGTGAGTGTGTTTGATTGCGCCTGCGGCGCAGTTCGAGGTTTATTTATGTTGTTTGAAGATCTGGGCCTTGCCCAGGAGATTGCTCGTGCCGTTGCAGAACAGGGATACACTGCGCCTACGCCAATCCAGGCACAAGCTATTCCTGCGGTAATGAAGGGCAGCGATATTATGGCCGCAGCCCAAACTGGTACCGGTAAGACGGCGGGCTTCACATTGCCGCTGCTGCATCGTCTTAGCCAGGGGGAGCGCGCTAGAAAAGGGCAAGTACGCGCACTGGTACTCACTCCAACCCGTGAATTGGCGGCTCAGGTTTTCGATAATGTGCAGGGGTACAGCCAGTACCTGCCTATGCGCCATGCGGTGGTGTTTGGTGGTGTGAAGATCAACCCCCAGATTTCTCGCCTGCGAGGCGGAGCGGATATTTTGGTAGCTACCCCTGGGCGCTTGCTGGATCTGCACAATCAGGGGGCAATTCGCTTCGATCGCTTAGAAGCCCTGGTACTTGATGAAGCAGACCGCATGCTGGATATGGGCTTCATCCACGATATCAAACGAGTATTGAGGATTTTACCGGCCAAGCGCCAGAACCTTCTATTCTCCGCAACTTTTTCACCAGATATTCGTCAGCTGGCGAAAGGCTTGGTAAAAGATCCGCTGGAAATTGATGTCAGTCCACGCAACTCCACTACTAAAACGGTGCGACAGAAACTCCATCCTGTGGATAAGGCTCGAAAAACGAAACTGCTTAGTCATTTGATTAGGGAGAATAACTGGCACCAAGCCTTGGTCTTTA
Organism: Microbulbifer sp. CNSA002; assembly: GCF_047324085.1. Classification (NCBI taxonomy): domain Bacteria; kingdom Pseudomonadati; phylum Pseudomonadota; class Gammaproteobacteria; order Cellvibrionales; family Microbulbiferaceae; genus Microbulbifer; species Microbulbifer sp. CNSA002. The sequence continues at coordinate 4,758,798 of NZ_CP172449.1, read as the reverse complement.
GCCGAACTAAACATGGTGCCAACAGGCTGGTGAAGCAGCTCGAAGGTGACGGCATCCTGGCAGCAGCCATTCATGGTAATAAAAGTCAAAATGCACGAACTCGTGCCCTGGCGGACTTTAAGGCTGGCAAGGTTCAGATTCTTGTGGCGACTGATATCGCGGCCCGAGGCATCGACATTGACCAGCTGCCCCAGGTAGTAAATTTTGATTTGCCCAATGTGCCTGAGGACTATGTCCACCGTATTGGCCGCACAGGGCGTGCGGGCGCTCAGGGACAAGCGGTATCCCTTGTTAGCGCTGATGAGATTAAGCAGCTTCGCGATATTGAGCGCTTGATCGGCAAGCCAATTCCGCGCGAGGAAATCGAAGAGTTTGAGCCAGACCACCAGGTGCCCGCATCCGGTAATCCAAAGCGGGGTGGGTTGCAAAAGCCCGGCTCCAGCAAGCGCCCTGCGAGTAACTCTCAGAAGAGTGAAGGGCGGCGTGAAGCGCGCGGCAATAGCGAGGAACGTCGGGGCAACCGCGGTAATGGACGCGGTAAGCCTGAGGGGCGTGGAAATTCTAGCAGCCGCAGTGGTAACGCCTCTGCGGGTAAAGGGGCCCCAGCTAAGCGCGCGGGCGGTAACGGTAAAGGGCGCGGTGCTGAGGCTGGTCGCAGTGATGGACAGAAACCACAACGAGCTCCGAGACGGCGTCCTAATAGAGGACGTTCGGAAAGCGCTTAGCGTGTTTAATTAAAAGAAATAAAAAGGCGGCTTAGGCCGCTTTTTTATTTCTTAGAAAAAATCTAGGAGGTCCCTTTTAACTTTATCTATTTACCTGCCTAATTTACTTAAAGAAATACATTTTTTTGTTTTGAAGATTAATTTTTAAATTTATTTTTCGGTACTAGTGTCTGCTCTTGTGTCTTTTCTTGATATTTTCTTTCATAATTGATCACACTTAATTTTCACATTTTGTGCTAATTTACTTCCGCTTTTGAAGCGATTTTACACAAGGAGATGTTGTGAAACTTAAATTACTTGCAAAATATTTTGCTCTTTCCTCAGCTGCTTTTCTGCTTGCAAGCACTGCAATTGGAGAGGTTCAGTTTCAGCCGGTAGAGATTTATTCCACAGGATCAAAAATAGAGGCAGTTTCTGTTGCCGATGTTAATAATGATGGACTTGATGATGTTGTACTAACTACATCGAGTAACTTTGATCCCGAAAATGACTTTAAGCTAAAAGTATTTCTACAGGATGAATTTGGTAGTCTGACAGGGTCTATTGACTACCCGCTTGCAGGTGGAGAGGCAAGTCTGCCTCAGTCTATTACAGTAGGTGATCTTGATAATGATGATTTGAAAGATGTTATTGTTGGGGTTGATGGCGGCATAATTGAGGTATACCTGCAAGATCCTGCTAACGGTTTAGAATATGCGGAATCTTTGGAGAACTCCTATTCTGAGCGAGTCGCAATTGTCAACCTTGGTAATAATGGTGATAAAGGAATTCTCGGGATTAGTTGGGGAGAGAATGGTGCTGTAATAACCCATAAAGTAGGGGAGTCATCTACCTATGTGAGTAGCGCTAGCGATCTAGCTATTGAAAGTCCAGGGCAGGTGGCACTGGGTGACGTGGATGGAGATGGTATAACAGATATTTCTCTAATTGCTAACGGGTCTCTCCAAAATAGCTTGGTTGTTCTAGCGCCGAATGATTCTTTGAGGTTGAGCGAAATTAGCAGTATTGAATTAGATGGAAATGCTGATGTTAATGATGATATTAAAATAAAAGGAATCGCAATTGGTGACCTTAATAATGATGGCCGCAATGATATTTCGTTATCAATAGTGGGTGGAGGGCAGGATAATTTAAGAATCGCTGTATATTACCAGGGAGAAGATAGCTTATTACAGCAACCTGAAATTCACAGCTTTGGAAGTCCTCCTGGAGAGCTTTTAATAAAAGATATTGATAATGATGGCCTTGCTGATTTAGTTGTCTTGCCGGACAGTGGAGAGTTCTTAAGAATTTATCAACAGCAAGATGATGGTACCTTGGCTTTGAGTGAACAAATTGCCATTCCTGGTGCAACTTATACTAGCCCCCAGAGTATGGCTAGTGGAGATATCAACGGGGATGGTATTGCGGATATCGTTGTCGCAAATCCGTTACAGGGATTGGTTATATTAAAAGGTGGTGCTGGGCATATCAACCAGCCACCCACGGCTATCGCCGGTGAAAATCAAACTGCTGAAGGTAATTCGGCGGTACTGCTCAATGGTACTCTGTCTTCAGATTCCGACGGCAGTATTGTGGCTTACCGCTGGACACAGATTTCCGGTACTCCTGTTATCTTAGATGACTCTGGTAATGGTTTCGCTAGCTTTACCGCGCCCTCCGAAATTACTGGAGTTGTACAGGAGTTAATTCTCGAGCTGGAAGTTGAGGATGATAAGGGTCTAAAGAATACTAGCAAAGTGGCGGTTAGTGTTGGAGTTAATTTAGCTCCTGTTTTGATAGTCGATCAGCCAATGTCAGCATTTACTGCCGGCCAAGAGGTTACATTATCCGCAGGCCAGTCTTATGATCCCGATGGAACCATCGTTAGCTATCATTGGCAGCAGGTTTCTAGTGGCCCGCGTATTGAGCTGAAAGAGCTTGATGATGGTTCCGTAACCTTTACTGTTCCAAGGATAGTTGCAGAGCCAGGAGTGTCTTTCTCAGCATTAGTATTTACGATTGAGATTGAAGATAACGGTGGTGCAAAAACTGAACAGAAAAGGTTTTTTTTTGTTAAGGTGTTAACACCTCCTGTGGTCAGGAATGCTTTTCTAACGGTAGAGCCAGGCAAAGAAGTTTTATTTTTTATATCGGCTTCGGATAGTGATGGTCATATTGTAGATTATCGTTGGCGTTCGCTCTCCAATACGGATATTGAATTGGCAGTCAACGCCGATGGAATTCCGAGCTTTACAGCACCTCAAATTCCCTGGGGTACAGAATTAGCACTGGAGTTTGAGCTTGAGGTTGAAGATAACGATGGTCTGACTGCAACGGGTATATACAATGTACTTGTAAAATGGAATGTGCCCCCAAATATGGGTGTTGGAACTATGAGAGTGGTTCAACCGAATACAAATGTGACTTTAGATGGTTCCTATTCAAATGATCCAGATGGATATATTGTGAGCCAACAATGGGAGCAAGTATCGGGTCCACCCGTTGAATTAGTAAATGCTAATAATTTAATTGCCAATTTTAAAGCTCCAGCAGAGCCAGCTGTATTGTCATTTAAATTGAGTGTCACTGATGACAGAGGGGCGACAAGCCAAATGACAGTCAGCGTAGATGTTGAGTTAGTTCCCCCGAAAGTAATAAGCACTACTCAAGAAGTTGAGCCCGGTGAAAATGTCTTACTGGTTCCTGGCATTTCTTGGGATGTCCCTGGTGCGCATATTGTCGACTATCGCTGGAGTTCCCTCTCCGATAGGGGGATTGAATTGATAACTCACACTGATGGTAGTGCGAGTTTTATAGCACCGCAAAACCCGGGAAGTGAGTTTACTCTGGAGTTTGAGCTGGAGGTTGAAGATAACAATGGCCAAATAGTAACGAGTATATTTACGGTAATCGTAGAAGGGAACATTCCACCGTTTATGGTTGTTGCATATGGGGCTGTTGGCGGTGTTAAGATTAATACAATTTCGACCTTGAGCGGTGGGGCTTCAAGAGATCAGGATGGAACTATTGTGAGCCAGAAATGGGAGCAGGTATCTGGCCCTGCAGTTGAATTGATTGATGCGGACAAGCTGACTGCTTATTTTATGACACCAGCAGAGCCCGCCACTTTGTCTTTCAAATTCAGCATTACGGATGATGATGGAGCAACAACTGAAAAAACTATAACCTTAGATGTTGAGGAATAGATAATTGTGAAAGAGAGCCCCAAGAGGGGCTCCTTTACAATTACTGTTTTTTATAGTTCGCCATATAATCCAAAGTTAACAGGGTCAGCGCTTCAGTACCCTTACGCAAAGCGTCCTCATCCACATAGAAAAGCGGTGAGTGATTGCTTGGAGCTTGGCTAGCATCCTGATCCCTAGGAGTTACTCCCAGGAAGTAGAAAAAGCCAGGGACCTCATTGGCGTAGTAGGAGAAATCTTCTGCCCCCGTGATTTTGGGTACTTCTACAACATTCTTGTCGCCGACAGCAGATCTCAGAATAGGCAGGGCCATTTCTGTCAGCTCCGCATTATTTATCGTTACCGGATAGCCTTCCAGAATCTCCACATCTGCGCTTGCACCGGAGCTTTCAGCAATTAACTCCGCAGTGGTTTTTAAGCGTTTGAAAATTTCTGCACGGTTATCCATATCAAAATTACGGATGGTGCCATTCAGATAGACACTATCGGGAATGATATTGTTGCGGACACCACCGTCAATACGTCCGAAAGAAACGACTGCGGGCTCTTTGGTGATGTCGATCTGGCGGCTGACAATGGCTTGGGTGCCCATTACGACTTGTGCCGCGGCGACAATAGGGTCCACTCCACCCCAGGGGCGTGAGCCATGGGTTTGGCGGCCATTGATGGTAATACGGAATTCATCGGCAGCGGCCATAAGCGGGCCCGAGCGATAGCCGATGACGCCGGTGGGTAGTGATGAAGTGACATGCTGGCCAAAGGCCACATCCGGCTTGTACTTCTTGAAGATTCCTTCTTTGAGCATCAACTCCGCGCCACCTTCTTCATTGTCCGGTGCGCCTTCTTCTGCGGGCTGGAATATAAACAAGACGTTTCCAGCCAGCTCATCGCGAAGGCCTGCCAGGACCTCGGCAGTGCCCATCAGCATGGCCACATGGGTATCGTGGCCACAGGCATGCATAACGCCAACATCTTTACCTTGGTAAGTAGTTCTCGCTTTGGAAGCGAAGGGCACATCGGTTCTCTCGGTGACTGGCAGAGCGTCCATGTCCGCGCGCAAGGCAACAGTTGGCCCCGGTTTGCCGCCTCTCAAAAAGCCCACAAGGCCGGTATGGGCGATACCTGTTTCAACTTCAAGGCCCAGTGCACGTAAGTGTTTTTCAATATATTTGGCTGTTTCAAATTCGCGATTGCCCAGTTCTGGGTTCTGGTGCAGGTGGCGACGCCACTCGATCACTTTGGATTCAGTATTTTCCAGCAATTGCTGAGGCTTAGGATCGCTTGCAAAGGCATGAGTAGCCAGCAACGATGCACCGATTGCGATGGGCAGGAGCAGTTTTTTCACAGCACAATTCCTTCATTCTCATTATCGTCGGCCGATTCTACCCCAGATTTTGCGTAACCGACTCCCTCGAGCTGCTTTGCCTTTATATATTTTGAGTTTCCGCTGTTGACATGGTGAACCGAACGGTTCAAGATGTTCTGCATAGATTGTGGAAAGAGCTATAACCACAGAACAATGAGGGCTGCAGGAGGTTCTCAAGGTTTTCACGAGACTGGGTGATACAGAAGGTGATACTGATTGGTCATAGGTTGGAAATAATTAGAGATGTTTAATTTGTCGAGCCCCCTAATTATTTCTTAGAGGATAATTAACGAGTTAATTTATAGTGATAATAATAGGCAGGTTACTAATATATCTGTATATCCCAGGTACATATAAATAATTATTATATTTATTGTTAGATTTACGACACTGTAAATTAGGTATTCTCTTAACTCAGCGGCTCTCTCGCGGTCGCCCCTGTGTTGGGGAAAGGTAAGCTTTTCCTGATAGTTGGCTACCATTAATTACAAAGAAGTGGTTCTTATAGCGCCTAAAGCGATAGCTTTTAATTGATGTCTCGGTCATATTTATGGTTTGGCTGATTGCATTAGTGTGCCTTTTTATCAAATTTTGTAGCTGATTTTATATTGGCTACTACGGGATTCTGTGGCCGTAAGTAAATACTCATTTGCTTAGGTTGTTGATTCATTATTTTTCTATCAAGTTGTTTGAAGGAGCTGATTTAATGTCATCCCCCCAATTACCTTCGAATTGGGTCAGCCGTTATGCGGATTGGCTTATTCGATATCGATGGTTGGTAGCCATTGGCGCACTACTGTTAGCCTTCTTTGCTGCAAGCGGAGCAAGATTTCTGGGATTCAATAATGACTACCAGGCATTCTTTAGTAAATCTAATCCGCAGTTACAGGCCTATGAGCAAATCCAGCGCACTTATACCAAGAATGACAATATTCTGTTTGCGGTAGTGCCTAAAGATGTCAATGCCTTTTCCAATGATGCCCTGGCAGCCGTAGAGGAGATGACCGAGAAATCCTGGTTGTTACCCTATGCGCTGCGGGTGGATTCAATCACCAACTTCCAGCACACCATTGCCGAGGAAGATGACCTCCTGGTACAGGACTTGGTGGAAAATGCCAGCAATTTAGATGCAGAAACCCTGGCCTCTATCAAGGCTGTAGCGCTGGCAGATCCCACCTTGAAGGAGCGCCTGGTAAATAGTGATGGTTCCGTTACAGGAATCAATATCACCTTCCAGCTTCCACAAAAATCCATGCATGAAACCCCTGAAGCGGCTGAAGCTGCAAAGGCATTGATGGAAGAGATTGAGGCAAAATACGATGTAGAGGTCTATGCGACCGGTATTATTTTACTGAGTAATGCATTTTTTGAAGCCTCTCAGTCAGATATGAGCACCTTAGTTCCGCTCATGTACCTGGTGATTATTGCAGTTGTATTTTTGTTGGTGCGGAGCTTCAGTGCGACTTTTGCAGCGCTGCTGGTTATCGTCTTCTCCATGGCCGCAGGAATGGGTTTGGCCGGTTTTATAGGTGTTAAATTGACACCGCCCTCCGCTTCTGCGCCCACCATTATCATGACTCTTGCAGTGGCGGATTCGATACATATATTGGTGAGCCTGTTTGCTGCAATGCGCCGTGGACTCAGCAAGCAGGATGCAATTAAAGAGAGCTTGCAGCTCAACATGGGGCCTGTGTTCTTAACTTCGATCACTACCGCCATTGGCTTCCTGTCGATGAACTTTTCCGATGCGCCTCCTTTCCACGATCTGGGTAATATTACCGCGATGGGTGTGATGGTGGCTTTCTTCTTATCGGTTACCTTACTGCCTGCATTGATGGCGATACTGCCAGCCAAGAGTCGCGCCAGTGAATCCAAAATTGGACGCTCCATGGATACTCTGGGAGATTTTGTGATTCGCCGTCAGCGCCCAATATTACTCGCGGGAGTCATTATCTCGTTGGGATTACTGGCAATGATTCCAAACAATGAGATTAATGATGACTTTGTTGGTTACTTTGATGAATCTGTGGAGTTCCGAACCGATTCAGATTATATCAATGACAACCTCTCTGGTATTTACCAGCTGATTTACTCGATCGAATCCGGTGACAACAATGGTGTTAGCAATCCGGAGTTTCTTGCCAATCTGGAGCGTTTCACTGAGTGGATGCAGGCCCAGCCCGGGGTGCGCCATGTCAATACCATTGGCGATACTTTCAAGCGCTTGAACAAAAATCTGCATGCTGACGATCCGGCCTACTACAGGTTGCCTGAAGAGCAGGAATTGGCAGCCCAGTATTTATTACTGTACGAGCTGTCTCTTCCCTATGGCTTGGATTTAAATAATCAGCTGAATGTGGCTAAGTCGTCGACGCAGATTATTGTGACTCTCGATAACCTCAAGTCGAAAGAACTCAAATCGGTAGCGGATGCCGGCAGTAATTGGCTGGAGAAAAACATTGGTGTAACTGCCTATGGTGTAGGTCCGGCGATCATGTTTGCCAATATTGCCGAGCGCAATATGGAGGGCATGTTGGTGGGCACTCTGGTTGCGCTGGTGTTAATTTCTGCACTGATTGGTATTGCCCTGCGCAGTGTCAAACTCGGTTTCTTAAGCTTAATTCCCAACTTGTTGCCGGCCGGCCTGGCATTTGGCCTCTGGGGTGCACTGGTAGCTGAAGTCAATGTGGCTGTCACTATGGTGACCGGTATGGCACTGGGTATTGTGGTAGATGACACAGTGCACTTCCTCAGTAAATACCTGCGCCAGCGCCGTGCAGGCTATAACGTGGAGGACGGACTGCGTTACGCCTTCTCTTCAGTGGGTGTAGCGATAGTTGTAACCTCAGTCATTCTGATTGCCGGATTTATGGTGTTGGCCCAGTCCTCCTTCGGTATGAATTCTTCCATGGCACTTCTGACCGCAATTTGCATTTTGATGGCCTTGCTGGCGGATTTCCTACTTCTTCCGATTCTCTTGATGAAGCTCGATGCCAAGGCGTACGACCCCGCTATCACCCCTATTGAAAATAAGGAGCAAAACTATGCAACCCAGCCGCTCTAATAAACCGTTTTTGACACGGGCCCTAGCAGGTGCCCTGGCTCTGGCAGCTTTATCTGTTTCTGCCAGTGAACTGGATCTGGCCGCAGAAAAAGGTCTGGAAATTGCCAAGGAGGCGGACCGCCGCGACTTGGGATTCGGCGATCTCAGCAACAGCCTAACAATGACCCTGCGCAATAAATATGGAGAGGAGAGTGTGCGGGCTATGCGCACCAAAACTCTGGAGCAGGAAAATGACGGAGATAAATCCCTGGTGATTTTTGACAACCCTCGGGATGTAAAGGGCACAGCATTTTTGTCCTTTACTCATAAAGTGGGATCCGATGACCAGTGGCTCTATTTGCCTGCTTTAAAGCGAGTAAAGCGTATTTCCTCCAGTAACAAGTCTGGACCATTTATGGGTAGTGAATTCTCCTATGAAGATATCGCCTCACAGGAGGTGGAGAAATACACCTACAAATATCTGCGCAACGAGTCTTTCGATGGCCGCGATCACTTTGTTCTGGAGTTGGACCCGGTTGATCCTAAATCCGGTTATTCCATTCAACACCTTTGGGTTGATACAGAGGAGTACCGCGCATGGAGAACCGACTATTATGACCGAAAAGGGGACCTGATGAAGACCCTCACGATTTCCGACTACAACCAGTACGGCGATCAATACTGGCGAGCCAATAAAATGGAAATGGTTAATCACCAGACTGGTAAATCCACAGAGTTGTTGTACGGCGACTGGGTATTTGGCAATGGTTTTACCGATCGCGACTTCACCAAAAATAGTCTCTCCAGGGCGAAATAGGGATTGCGCCCATGGTTAACCGAAAAATACTCACTTTGTTGCCACTATTGGCGGCGTTGAGTCATATGGCTGGAGCAAATGAGTTGAGCGGTTATGCGGGCCTGGAGGCCCGCGCATTCACCGCAGACCCTTTGGATTCAGCACAAAGTGATGCCGGTCTTTCTGCGTCTTTAAATCTCGAGTACTACCGGGATTTTGACGATGGAAACCAGCGTGTTGTGGCCAGTGTCTTTGGACGCTGGGACAGTGAGGATAGCGATCGCAATCACGCGGATCTCGGCGAGCTTTACTGGTGGAAAGCTTACGATAGTTTCGAGCTTTACGCCGGGGTGCGCAAAGTATTTTGGGGAGTTACTGAAACCGTGCATTTGGTGGATGTGATTAACCAGGATGATGCGCTGGAAAATATCGATGGTGAAGACAAGCTTGGCCAACCCATGATTAACCTCCTGATGGAGCGTGATTGGGGAACACTGGAGGTGTACGGTTTACTGGGCTTTCGCGAGCGTCAGTTTGCTGGCCGGGAAGGGCGATTGCGTGCTCCGCTGCCGGTGGATGAGGATGCTGCGGTCTATCAATCTGACCGGGAGGAGAAGCACATAGATTGGGCCTTGCGTTACAGCCATGTACTTGGGGATTGGGACCTGGGTCTCAGCCATTTTTCCGGCACTAATCGGGATCCATTATTATTGCTTACGGAAGATGGCTTGCTTGCGCCTTACTATGCACAGATCGATCAGACGGGTGTGGACATCCAAACTACCCGTGGAGATTGGTTGTGGAAGTTTGAAGCTATTTCATTTAAACCTCGCGGTGAAGATCGCCAGACAGCGGCTGTCGGCGGTTTCGAATATACATTTTATGGTATTGGCGAAACGATCTCAGATCTTGGGGTATTAATGGAGTATCAATTTGATGATCGTACCGGACCTTGGTCTACGGCCAGTCAAAATGACATTGCAATAGGTGCGCGATACGCCCTAAATAATACACAGGATACGGAGCTTTTATTTGCCGTAAGTACCGATTTGGATAACGGTAGTCGTTTTTCCAATCTGGAACTGACCCACCGACTAAATGACCGTTGGTTAATGGAAGCGGAAGCGCGTTTTTTCGGTAATGCCGATGAAGAAGATCCTACCTACAATTTGCGCAACGACGACTATTTTCAGTTGGAATTACGTCGCTATTTTTAAAAGTTAATTCTCACAGGAATACCCCCATTCCCACCCCAAAGAGGCAAGAAGTTTTGGGGTGGGCTTTTTTTAGGGAAGTGTATACTGGTCCAGAATTGTGGATAGCTGTTGGTAACTGTTTTTGCCTGCTGTGGTACTGCCCGTGCCTTTATTCAGGGCCACTACGCCTCGGCTTACCGCCATAACCATCGCGGCGAGGGCGGCACAATCGACATCGGCCTGCAATTGGCCATCGTCAATAGCCTTTTGCATACGGGTTTCGATCCGGTTCAGCATATCATTGGTACCCTTGGCTACCAGGTCAGCGAGAAACCCTTCACTGGCACCCACCTCCATTGCTGCCATAGTAGCGATACAGCCTTCAGGAGTTTCAGAGCTCTCCATACCAGACTGAAGCATTTCCAGGAAGCCGCCCATGGCTGTGCGGAAGTCCGGGTGATTCAAGGTATCCATAGCATCGCAGGCGTATTGGGTGTGGAAATGTTCCAGACAGCGGCCATACAACCCTTCCTTGCTTTGGAAGGTGTTGTAGATACTGGATTTATTCAGTCCCATGGCCGATTCAAGATCCGACAAGGAAGTTGCTTTGTAGCCTTTTTCCCAGAAAACGCGCATGGCCTTGTCTAGTACTTGTGACTCATCGAACTGCTTGCGCCCACTCATTTATCGTTACCAAACCTCAAAAAAATGATAGTGACACATCAATCTGGGGTGGGCAAGACGAGAGGGGGAGAGTCTCGAAATTATAGGGGTAAATAGGTTTTGGCATGAATAATCCAGCGGATTTGCCGCTTCATGAATAGGTGGTCAGCTTATTTTGTACAAAGGCCTGGTGCTGACTAATGGGCCCCTTTTAACTGGTTACTCAAAGCCTCTGCTGTAAGTGACCAGCTCGTCTTAACCTTTGATTGTTGTTGCCCCGAGGTGGAGTCAGGGCTACCTGCTTGTGGTTCCTAAAAATAGATATTTAACTTATGATTTCGGCCGCGAATGAATAAAGAAGGAATAGGAAATTATGGGTATTTTTGATAAAGCCAAGGAACTCGGTGAAAGGGTCAATGAGTCCGTAACCGCTTTTAGCAGTGATGAAGTAATAGCCAATACCGTTATCAAAGCGGTTGAGAAGCAGGAGAAGGTGAATGCCATTCTTAAAGCCAGGGGATGCAATTATCGTGTTGCGGACATCGATCTGGGGATGGGAATTCCACCAACGGTGACTTTTGGGGTGAGGCGAGTTGATGAGCTGGCAGAAAAAAAGGCTGATGAAAATGGTGTCATGACTTCACCTGCGCCTGAAGAATCCGCCTTATAGTTACCGACTCTCTAAATGATGGTTCCGGAAATTTTATAAAGCGATATTGGAATAAACATTATGAAAATAGTGCGTAGCAGAGATTTTACCGGTAGTAAGCCCTGGGAATCGCAACTTATCGCAAATATGAACGGGATTACCACTAAACTGCATTGGACTAATAAACCTTATATTTGGCATATCAATGATGGCCAGGAAGTCTTCGCTGTTCTCGATGGTCATGTAGAAATGTTTTACAAAGTGGCAGGTAGAACCGAATCGGAACTTCTTGAACCTGGTGATATATTCCACGCTTCTGAGGGCACGGAACATGTAGCTCATCCTGTTGGTGAGGCTCGCATTCTGGTTGTGGAATCTGAGGGAAGTGTCTAAGTTGGTTTTCCTTTCTTAGAAATTAATTAATGTGGTTATCTTATCAAGAGATAGTCATCAATTTGATGGCTTGGATAAGCATTTTGCAATGTTGATTTTGTAACAGTTGAGCATGTCGGAATTTGTCGATTTACTGTCATTTTAATACCACTATTGGATAGAGTAAGTCGTTAATATAAAAAGCTATTTAATCTTCCATATATAAAGCTTATACAGGTTTTATGTAGTTATTTTCTGTTGGGATAACTTCCTTTGTGTAGGGAGGTTGAGCGAGAAATTAAGACTAATAAACTTCAAAAAATTATTTAGCGAACAAGGAGGGAACTGGGATGCTGGAGTTAAGGCCGAACTGTGAGAATTGCGATAAAGATCTACCGCCAAACTCGGAAGAGGCGATGATATGTACTTACGAATGTACTTTCTGCCAGCCCTGCGTCGAGACATTTCTCAGTAACGTCTGCCCTAACTGTGGCGGTAATTTTTGCCCCCGCCCCATTCGGCCCCAGGTTGCACGGCGTAGCGGTGTGGGTATTAGCTATCAACCGGCCTCACAGAAGCGAGTCAATACTCGATTTAGTAAAGATGAAATCTGCTCGTTTACCGATAGCGTGAAAAATATCCCCCCCGCTGATCGCTAAAATAAAGTGACTGAAAGTTGCAGTTTGGTTTTCTGTTGCGAGGTTTACCGAGCTTATCTGGGTCATGCATGGGGTCATGCGGTTTCTTTATAGGGTGAGTTGTCCTCTGTAGTAAGCTTTGGGGCTGGCAATATTTTGTCTGACGCCTTAAGTTATATCGCCTTTTTTAGGGGGAAGTTAGAAGGATAACTATGACGAGTATCGTAGCGGATATCGGTGGGACCAACGCCCGATTTGCCATCGCCAAGCCTGTAGCAGAGGGTTACCAGCTGGAAGAACTCAAAGTCGTTGATTGCCAACGCTTCGAGGGATTTGATGCAGCACTACAGCACTGGCTTGATGGGTTAAACCAGCCGCGCCCGGAAAAGGCGTGTATTGCAGCAGCCGGTCCGCTGGAGATGACTCCAACAGGTGGAAAGGTTTATATGACCAATCTGGGCTGGACTATTGACGCCGGGGAGCTGGCGCAAGAGTTTAGCTTTCCCCACCTAGAGCTGATTAATGATTTTGCCGCCTTGGCTCAGTCTCTGCCCCGTCTGGCCGAATCAGATTACCAGGTACTGCGCGATACTCCCCGGCAGGCAGGTGCCCCTATGGCGGTGCTCGGTCCCGGAACCGGCCTCGGTGTTGCCGGACTGGCTGAAGCCGATGGCCGATACCATGTGCTGGCGGGAGAGGGCGGGCATGCCAACCTGACAGTCTCCACTGAGCGTGAATTGCAGTTGCTGCAAATCCTGATGAAAACCCAGTTACCTGTTTTCAACGAATGGGTTTTGTCGGGCAATGGGCTGGTTAATCTCTATCGCGCAGTTTGCGAGCTGAACGGAGAGACCGCTGAGGACCTGACGCCTCCCGATATCAGCGCCCGAGGCCTTGAAAGTTCAGATCCGCTGTGCCGTGAAGCTCTGATAGATTTCCTGAATTTCCTCGGCAGTGCGGCCGGGGATGCGGCCTTGTACATGGGCGCTCGTGGCGGGGTATTTTTGGGCGGTGGTATACTGCCCAGGATCGCTGAACTGCTACCTGAGAGCGAGTTTGAGCAGCGTTTCCTGACGAAAGGGCGTGTCGCTCAATGGATGGAGGCCGTTCCGGTATACGCGTTGAATGCGGGTTATCAGGCTCTGATTGGCGCTGCAGTACAGCTTGAGGGGTAATTGCCCGCTACTTTTGTTGGGTTATGGCCTGACAAACGTGTATTAAATTACACCTGTGATTGATCTCACACTTTTTCCCGTCTCCTCCCCCCTCGGGGGAGGATGTTATGGATTAGGGGCCGCCCTAGGATGCAGGGTCTCAACATAACGATAAGTCCAGGGAGAAGATGATGAGTCTATCCAATAAAGGTAAAGGGGCGCTCAGACCCACTTTGCTATCTGCTGCCATCGCGGCCTCCGTGTCCACCTCGGTTGGGGCCTATGCTCAGGAGCAGGAAACACTGGAAGAAGTAACAGTTACCGGTATTCGCACCAGCGTTTTGGACTCCGTTGAAGCCAAGCGCGCCGCCGATGTTGTGGCCGATGTGATAGATGCGGGCGCGCTGTCATCTCTTCCCGACCAATCAATCGCCGATGCCCTGGGCCGTCTGCCCGGCGTAACCACCGTGCGATCCAACGGTCAGTCCTCACAGCTAAATATCCGCGGTATGAACGGCGACTTCCTGCAGACCACTCTGAATGGTCGTGAGCAGGCCTCTACCAGTGGTTATACCGAAAGTACTCGCTGGATATCTTTTGACCAGTACCCAGCAGAGCTGATTAATCAGGCGGCGGTCTACAAGACTCCGAAAGCCTCTCATATTGAAGGTGGTGTAGCGGGTTCTGTAGAGCTGAAAACAGCCAATCCTCTCGACGCCGAGAAAGAACACAACTTTAATGCCAATGTACGCATGTCGTTTAACGACGCAGCAGACGACGTCGGTGCCGACGAGTTCGGTGAGCGTGTCACGCTGTCGTACATGGGTAAATTTATGGATGACAAGGTGGGCGTCGCCCTGGGTTATTCCCACCTTGAGCAGCCGAATAGCTTTGTAAAGTCCCGCACGGGTGCAGACGCCCAGATCGGTTATGAACCGCCGGCAAGCGATTACGATGGTGACGGCAGCGCAGATGCTTTGCCGCGCGCATTCCAATGGCAGTCAGGTGATGGTACCGATACCCGCAATGGTTACCTGGCTAGCGTCGTTTTTGAGCCTACCGATGGTTTCAAGGCCCAGTTGGATTACTTCAAATCTGACTTTGAGCGTGTGGATACTCGCCACGGTATTACGGTTGGTGGGCTGGCCAATACAGACATGTATACCCTTTCCGATACGGAAGTAAACGGCGGAGTGGTTACCGATGGAACGGTAATTATTACCGATCCAAAAACTGTTTACGATTCCAGCCCCTGGTTTGAATCCCGCTCTGAGGATCAATCCACTCAGGCGGACAGCGATAGTATTGGCCTGAACCTGGAGTGGAATTTTGGTGACCGCCATACCCTGGCCGTTGACTACTCCTATAGTAAGGGCACCAAGACGCGCAAGGATCAGATTGTATCCATGCACGCTTACGACCTGACCTACGATGACAATGGGAACTTAGAGACCTGGGAAGAAGCTGCTGGGCAGAGCTTTGCCTATTCCCTTAATGGTGATGGTATTCCCTCAGGCGTTTTCTCCGGTGTAGATTTCACCGATCTGGATACCATGCGTTTGTCGCGCTACGAAGAGTACCCCCACGAGTACACAGATAAAGTTGAAGCCTTCAAGTTCGATTACAAGTTTGACTTGGAGTGGCGAGCCATTGCCTCTATAGAGACTGGATTCCGTGTCTCTGAGCGTACTTTCGATTCTGAGCGTGGTGCTTTCCTGTACGGTAGCCGCGATGGTCAATTCAATGACTACTGCGCGGATAACCTGTCCGACATCGATTGTGAGCCGCAACTACTGGACGGCTATGTCAGCATTGAATCTACCAATGGGATACCACAATTCGTAGTCAACGATATGGATGCCCTGGCTTCCAGTATTTTTGGTGCCGGTAATTACGAAGGTAAAAAGGTATTTAGCCAGGACTGGACTTTCGTTGAGTCCGGTGCTGTGAAAGAGGAAGTTTTTGCCTACTACCTGATGGCCAATATCGAAACCCAGTTGGGTAGTATTCCAGTAACTGGTAATTTCGGTGTACGGGTTGTTGAAACCGATGTGAAGTCCAGCGGTATCCAAAATGTGGGTGCTGGCAATGGTATCGAAATTACTGATGACGTGGGTGTAACTTCAGATAGCTACGACTATGTTGAGTACGGCCCCGAATACACAGATACCCTGCCTTCCCTTAACTTGAACTTTGAGCTGACCGAGCAGGACTACATTCGCTTTGCTGCAGCTAAAGTGATGGGCCGTCCGCCAGTTGGGCAGCTGAAGGGCGGCGCTGGCTCCTGGAACAGTGTTAACAACGATGGCGCTACGGAGTACAACGTTTGGACCAAGGGGTCTCCCTACCTCGATCCTTTCCGTGCAAACCAGTTTGACCTGGCTTATGAGCACTATTTCGAAGATGGCGGCGCGGTAACTGCAGCCATTTTCTGGAAAGATATCGAAAGCCTGGTAGAAAAGCAGTATATCTACCTGGACAGCCAGGCAGATCGGACGGCGCTGTTTGATTCCCTGGGTATTGAAATTCCCGTTGGTCTGGAAGCTGGCGCTTTTGAGACTTACGTGAACAATGACAAGGGTGGTTATATTCGAGGCATCGAGCTTGCGGGTACCAAAACCTTTGATCAGCTGCCAGGTATTTGGGCTGGCTTGGGTATGACCGCCAGCTATTCATATACTGAGAGTGAAACCGAAGTGAGTGGCGGTAACCTCTATGGTGAAAACCTGCCATTGCCGGGCCTCTCTGAAAATGTCTGGAGCACTACAGTATTCTGGGATATTGGTAATTTCAGCTCCCATGTCAATGTTCGCTATCGGGATGAATTTATCCTGAATATGCCGGTACCAGGTAGCTCCACACCAGTGGAAGCGCAAGCCTATACCACTGTCGATGCACAGATATCCTACGCATTTGATAATGGTATCGATGTGATTTTCTCAGCGAACAATCTTACGGATGAGGCTGATGTGAAATCATACGGAGTAGATGGCGTCCTCGGTGAATACACTGAGTTTGGACGTCAGTTCTACCTCGGCTTGAACTATAGCTACTAAGTATCGCTGATTCTTTCGGTGTAAACTGAAGATGTGATAAGAGACCGCCCGCTGAGCTACGCTTGCCGGGCGGTTTTTTTTTGAAATATCAAATGGCCCGAAAATAAGTGCGGTGCCGAATTTTTGAGAGTCGCCATGAGCAATCAATGTAAAAAAATAATTATTCTTGGCGGGGGTACCGCTGGCTGGATAACCGCCAATCTGATGGCGACCCATTGGCAGAATAAAGGGTTTGAAATCACCCTGGTGGAATCACCGGATATTGGAATTATCGGTGTGGGGGAGGGATCAACTCCGCCACTAAAGGGTTTTATGGAGACTATAGGAGTTAGCGAATCGGAGTGGATGCCTGCTTGTAACGCTACTTACAAGGTCGGTATTACCTTTAGGGATTGGTCGGTCAAACCGGGCTTTACCGAGTATGTTCATCCCTTTGTTGGCCAGCCTGACCAATTTACTATCCCGGCATTTTTTCATAATAGTTACCTGCGCAGGAAGGGCGTTGACTTGGAGGGGCACCCGGACCACTTCTTTCTGGCCACTGAGATGATTCGGCAAAAATTATCCCCGGTCGCACCAGAAAACTTCCCTTTTGAAATTGCCTATGGCTACCATTTTGATTCTGGTTTATTGGGCCAGTTCCTGCGGGGTGTTGCCGAAAAAAAAGGGGTTCGCTATAAGGTGGCGACAGTGGCTGGTGCTATGCTCGATGCACAGGGGAATATTGATCACCTGAAAACTACTGACGGTGAGGTTCTCAAAGCTGATCTGTATGTGGACAGTTCCGGCTTCCGTGGAAGTCTTATACAACAATCCTTGAAAGTTCCATTTATTAGTAGCGCTGAGAGTCTGTATAACGACTCTGCGGTTGTATTTGCTACGGACCAGGAAAGGGAGTATGCACCGCACACTATTTCTACTGCGATGAAATATGGCTGGGCCTGGAAAATCCCCCTGACTAATCGCAATGGCAACGGCTACGTTTACAGCTCTCGCTTTGTCGATGATGACAAGGCAGAAACGGAATTTCGCGCTCACTTGGGTTTGCTGGACAGTGATGTCGAGGCGCGTAGATTAAAGTTCAAGGTGGGACGGGTTGCCCAACACTGGGCCAAGAACTGCCTGGCGGTGGGGCTCTCCCAAGGCTTTATTGAGCCTTTGGAGGCAACGGCGCTTGATATGGTTCAGGAGACTGTAGTGCGCTTTATAGAGGCCTATAACAATGGTGATCATACTGATAAATATAGGGATGACTTTAATAATCGTATCAGCGCTCGTTTTGATGCGGTGCGGGACTATATCGTCTGTCACTATCGTATTAGTTCGAGAACAGATACGGATTATTGGATTGCCAATGGCTCTAATGAAAAGATATCTCCCTCCCTGCGTTCAATCTTGATGTCCTGGATGGCAGGCAAGAATATTACTGATGAACTACTGGATCAAAAACTGGATGTCTATTTCCCGAATGTATCCTGGAATTGCCTGTTGACTGGCAAGGGGATTTACCCGGGGCAGGAACAGTTGCGTCCAGGTAATGAGTTTGCACACAAATATAAACTGGAGGAAATCAAGGATTTTAACCGCCGCTGTGCTCTGAACTTTATGCCGCACATGGATCAGTTAAATCAATTAAGGGTGGGGTAGAAGAAAATCTGGAATAGTGCTCGGGTTATCTCTGAGCACTATTCCGCTTTAATCAGATAGGGAGGTGAATCGTTTTAAATTAATAAATGGCTATTCGCTATCCTTTACTTCTATTTTCTCTGATTCTTTTATACGTAGTATGTGCTTTTCTCCACGCTCACCACGAATTTTAACCCGATCTCCAGATTTCATACCTTTGAGCTTGGCCTCATCGGCATTCAGGAAGAAGTAGCGGCCAGTCTGCTCATCTTTCAGGGAAAACTTACGCTCGGATTTTCCCGTTTCAAAATCTTCAGAGATAATTTCCTCCAAGGTGCCAGTTACAATCTCCTCTGCTTGCACAAACAGGGAGAAGCTCAATGCAAACGCTATTAGAATGAACTTTTTCATAGTATTTATCCTGCGGTAACGGATTTATAGTCTAATCACTGTAACTGACTAAGATAGTGGCCGACTGTTTGTCTGCGGCCATAGATTGAAACTCAATGGTTAAGCCAATATTTGAGTCGGTAAAACTATCTCCTGGTTCCTTGAGTTCTGCTACATGGTTAAAGAGTCTATTATCGAGATAATGAATGGATACTGAATTTTCCATATGAGACGATGGGTTCAGTATGTCATGGCCTACATGGTAGTTCACGTAGTAGTAGTCTTCTCCATTCTGACTACCCGCACTCTCAACTTTCAGCTGCTGGGGCAGGTTTCCTGAGAGCTCTCCCGCAGTCAGCTCAATAGCCTCAATCTCCACCTCTTCGGTGCTGCCGGCGGTCTGGGTTACCGTTTGGGTATATTCGGGGAATAAATCATACCAGCCCATGTACTCTCGGTGACCACTGCCAAATAAGCGCGAAGTCCAGGCATTCCCCATAAAGCTCCCATCTGTTCCATACTCGCTTTCGCCACTATCGAAGGTATCGCCATCATTGTTGTCATCATTGCCGGCATGGCTGAGTCCAATATTGTGGCCAAGTTCATGGCCCATTATTATCTGGTCTGTATAAGCGGTAACGATGCTCCATTTACCACCAACAGAGGCGACACCAGCCCCAACCAGCCCAGCACTCTTGGCCTTTGGCGGGTAGATGTAAACACGGTGGCGCCAGTCGCTTAGGTTGATAGGGTTGTTATTGTTATCAACTAAATTGGCTTCTGCCCATTCTGTTGCATTGTCACGCCAAGTGTATCCTCCGTCTGTATATTCTCCTCCCTGGCTGGAGCGGGCTGCCGCATCGTCAACGCTTAAAGTGCCACCGTCTTGGTTATCCGGAATGTTGTAACTGATACAGTCAATGGAGCTATCTTCATTGCTACCTTCTCCATAGCAGTAATGTTCCAGGGAGCTGTCGCTGATGCGATGGCGCAGGAATTTTAGTTGTCCCAATGAATTCTTTAGGTAGGTATTATCGAGAGAGTCTTCATCGTTAAAGACCATATCTGCAATATCAGAGATATCAGTGGTATCTGTAGGTACGGCATCAGAGAAGTTCATGAAAATGAATACGATACTGCTTTCATCAGGCTCTAAAGTGACGACAGAGAAGGTAATCGATTGAGTAGTGCCATCGCTAAGTTGAAATGAAATGGTATCTTCTGTCGTTTCACCATTGTTTAAACTGTCTGCAGAATCATTCAGGCTGTATTCCCAATCTCCGTTGCTGTATAACTTGAAATCGCCGTAGGATCCGTTAAGTGTTTCCTCGACAAACTCCGGAGTATTGCCATCGACATCCTCCAAAAGGAACGTTCCCGAAGAAAATTCCTTACCTTCAACAATCAAAGTGGCCAGTGGGCTGGCGGGGTTGAACGTGTAGGCATCGTCGTAACCGGTTATGGAAATGGATATAGTGGCTTCTGAATCACTGGAACCGATACCAATATTAAATGTGTCGGTCACTAATTCTGAGCCAGCAATTGGATCGGATAGTTCAAGGTCCAAAGTATAGGTCCAGCTGCCATCACTGGATATTTCAAGCTCTCCGTAAGTCCCTTGAAAATTTCCGGATTCAAAGGTTTGATTGCTGTTTGAGTCATCGACCAGTTGCCCAGAAACCGTTGTCTCGACATCTTCACTGACGCTGCCGCTGTCACCGCTTATGCTAGGGGAGTCATCGCCGTCGTCATCATCCGAATCTGAACTGTCATCATCATCAGAGCTGGAGCTGTCATCATCAGAGCCAGTATTGCCATCGTCATCATCGCCGTCAGAGTTTGCCCCTGAATCGCTATCGTTGCTTACTGGAGTATCGTCAGGTTCGTTGTCATCGGAGCTTCCGCCCCCACCGCAAGCAGTAAGAAATACAGATAAACTGATAGCTGTGAGTAACTTCAGTGAATAGGTCATATCGCCTCGATAGATCCGTTAAACCAAATATAATTGGCGCGGAGTATAAAGAGCTGTCAGTCATAATCTGTGATGGTTGGCTTGCTTTTGAGGCTGATTTTTTACTTGAGCAAAAAATGGTGCTATCGATCGCACCTAGGAATTTTTTGCCAATAAAACTAAAGAAAACAGGCTGAAAAATAGTTGGGGATTTTTAAGTGAGGAAAAGAGTGGTTTAGGAACTTGTTGGCAAAAGAAGGTTGAACGCGGTCAACTATTCGCTGTGAATAGTCGACCGCATAAATAATCTTATTCTGCAGAGAGTCCACTCAGAAACTGTTTTAAGTGTGAGACATTGCAATCTTTTGTGTTTGCGCAGTTTTCCAGGATTTGTTTCAACTGCTGGTCGTCACTTTGTTCAGTAGCCAATTTCAAATAGTAACGTACCTGATCAAGGTTTTTGCCTGGATTTTCGTCTTGACTATAGGCCTCAGCAATTTTTAGTGAAGCTATACCATGCCCTCTCTTTGAGGCTTCCTCGTAGAGTGACATTGCTCGATCTAGATTAGCTTCTACACCAAGCCCCTGTTCATACATACGGGCTTGGTTAAAGTATCCATACTTTGAATTTTGATTCGCTGCCTGCTCGAACCAATGAAGAGCCTCGGGATAGTTATGGAAAGAATCACTACCGGAGTCCAAGTATATGAGCCCCAGCTTATTCATAGCACTTGCTAATCCCCTCTCTGCTGCTTGAGTGTAATAATAGATTGCCTGTTCCAGGTCCTTTTCTACTCCGTTACCTGCCTCGTAGAGTCCGGCCAACCTGGCACTGGAGTTGGCTGAGCCTTCTGCAGCTGCGAGCCTATAAAGTTGTGCTGCATGAGTCGGGTTTTGTTCCACTCCATAACCATTTTCGGCGGAGTAACCCATATTGGTAATACACTCCAGGTGGCCGGCCCGTCCACACAATAAATACCAGGCATAGGCAATATCGGCGTTGGCATCTGCAATAATATTCTTGGAATGCAGGATCCCCATTTTTAATTGTGCAGGAAGATGATTGCGATATGCCGCAGCTTGATAGTCCCTGATAGATTGATTGATATTAACCGGTTGGCCATGGGCGCCTAGTTGTGTGATACGCCCTCTCTCAAAGAGTGCGGCGGGGTTTCCTGCAATTGCGGCCTCATTGAGAAGTGCCATGCCCCCACTGATTTCTTTTTTCTCCTCCAGCAGGTAGCTGGCGTAAAAAAACTGGGCTGGTGAAAAGCCACTATCGGAAGCTTTTTGAATAAGCTTTTCAAATTGATAGTAATTATTCTGCTCAAGGTAACCAATAGCCTGGGTAAAGTGGGCTACGGGGTAACCTTTATTAGCGCTGGCTTGCAAGAATTGTGCAGCACCGGATTCGTTAGCTGAGTTAAATTCTTCTGACGCAAAAAGGGAGTAGAGTTCGTACTCCGCCTGGCCCTTCCTCAGGTGTTGTTCGGCACTGGAAAGTAGTGAAGTTGCTAATTCTTTGTCTGGGTCAATTCCCAGGCCCATAAAGGCTATATAGGCTAGGTAAATCTTCGCCTCTTCGAGGCCCAGGTCCGCAGCAGCAACAAATAATTGTGCGCACTCGTTAACTGCAAATTTTTCAGTTTTGCCACTGAGACACAGCCGCCCTAAACTGATATTGGCGGAAATGGATCCCATAACAATAGCGTCCAGATAAGCTTGTTCAGCCTGTGGATACTGACCCTCCGCATGAAACACAATGCCTTCGGCGTGTCGAGCAGCATAGTCTGTAGAGGCTAATATCTGGATAATATCGGCATATAGCTGATCCGATGTGCCGGCAAATGGATACCGGATCGCGAGCAGTCGGTGTAGAAAGCGGGCATTATCGAAGTAGATTTTCGATACCTGATAGCCGCCTACTTCCTTTACGTTATATACGCGGTATATAGCATTGCGACTATTTGCAAATTCAAAATAGCTATCAATAATTTCATAGCCGGATATGGTGAGCAGGTCTTCTGCATCTGCCCAGCTTCCGACCTCAAAGGCACTATAGCTATACTCACCACTGCGTCCGGAAAGGATACCAGTAGCAATAAATTCAAACAGGTTTTTATGGTAGTTGGCGGCTTCTAACTGTCCCACAGACTCATAGCATTCTGCAGCGCTGAGATGGGGCGTCAGTGACAGGATGTTGTTGTTTGTTACGGCCTTCCAGTCCACGGCTTCACAAGACTTATCCCCAGATTCAATCGCGGATAGCTCCGCCTGGTAGCGCTCTCTGGCCGCGATATTATTCAGGGGTTGCTGAGACTCAAGATAGGCAACCCAGAAATCCTCATAAGCAACTTTATCTGGAGCGCTAGCAATTTGTTCGGTTAGCAGCCTTATTTCACTATCGCCGGGTTCGATGGAAGTGTGGGCCGCACAAGAGGCCAGTAAGTAAATAACGGGGGCAAAAAGGAATTTTTTCATTATTTACTTCCTGATCAGTGACTTAACCAGGTTTTTCATTGCCTTGCTGGTTTCCTGAGTATTCGAATTATCGCCCTTGGCCCAGAACTGATATTGAAGTGCTTCATCCAGTTTATCGAGTTGCTCCATATACTCGGCAATATCCGTATTGCGGACATGGTCCGCTTTGGATTTAAAGGCGTAGTTCACCGAGATGTTATTGCCAATATGATCGGAGGTTCTGGAGAAGGTGAACCAGGGATTTTCTATCTGTAGATCCTGGGATTCCTCTCTCCACAAAACCTCTCCAGTAATTTTGGCTACTGCTTTGTGGTTGATATCCACAGGATGTGCCAGCGCTAATGGGCTCTGGCGAATACGCTTCTGGGGGCTGGTAATATAAGAGGCGATACTGGAGCCATACAGTGAGAAAATCTTCCGGGCAGAGTTCAACTCGGCAAAATCACTGATCTCATATAGCTCCGATACCTGAAGTATATTTTCACCCCGATTGTCCTGGTGCTTGATATTGGATGTGATTTCAATACCGGGGTAGTAAGTTGCCATAAAGTTTGCGTAATTACTCTTTATGTATTCAGAGTCCGCTGACTGGAAAAATTGACGCATCTGCTCCGCTTTGAGAGCGCTGTAGGTGGACTCAACAGTTAGCCCTGCGGTATTGGCACTGGCATTGATTTCAAAATTTTCGGTGACATCCAGTTGCAGAGTGCCATTGGCGGGATAAATCGTGGTTACTTGTTTTAATGCTCGGGTTCCCTTTCGAATGGGGAGTGCCAATTCATAATCAAAGAAGCCTTTACTCTTGATATTAGAGCCCTGTCCGGAAGCGGTGCCGTCAACCCAATAATCTTGTCCATTGAGTTCAATGACGCTGATTACATGATCAAACGAACTGGGAGAGGGGATATCATTGGCAAGGTCACGCCCGCGTCCTGAAGACACCAAAGCGGGGTAAGAGTTAACCCCCAGGTGAGACAACATGGCGGTTATTAATATGGCCTTGTCTTTACAGTCGCCATAGCGCTTATCCAAAGTCTCTCTCGGCGTTCGCGGTTGGTGTGAGTTGATTCCAAACTCGATCCCAAAGTAGCGAATATCCTCCTGAACGTAGGTAATAGCCTTGCTGACCGCTCTCTCAAGGCCTTCCTCTGCACGCCATTGATCCAATTGTCGGGTGAGTTCCTTTGGCAGGGAAAGGTCAATATCGTAGAGTGTCATTGCCCAGTCGTTCACTTCAGCCCAGCTGTTATAGCCTGAATATTGGATGTAGTTGAATGGGTCATGCCAGTGAGGGTATTCCCCCTCCTGAAGTATCGGAGACACCTGCTTCAGGTCCAGCGTGTACTGGTAAGTGCCGTTATTGCGGGTAACGTTCACCGGTACTTTTTCATTGTTAAAACGGTAGTTGAGCTTGTTGTCACTGGTAATTTTTACATAGCGCCTGTCGATGGCATCTGGCCATGATAGGTAGAAAGTACCAAAATCCCCGCGTTCAAAAATAGGATTGCTTCCCTCGAGCGTATAAGCGTAGGAGATTTGGTCACCGGGTCGGATATCCTCAAGAATGTAAAGCGCATTCCACATTTCAGAGTAGAGTTTGCTGGACAGTTCCTGCTCAGACTGGAATAACTTGAAGTCCTGTTTTTCCAGGCGATCAATCACTTGATCATTGCGGGTGACGGTAATTTCGTGGACGACCAGCTGCTGGAATGCGGGGTAAAAACTAATGTTCAGTTCCGATACCTGTTTAACCCCTTGCTGATTGAGGGGCTCCATCACCAACTGAAAATAGTATTGGTGTTGTTCGTTCGTATGGGATATCTGGGAGTTACTCAGGTGATACCTAACACTGCCTTCGGGTGCAGTGACACTACTCGAGAGGTCGACGGCATCCACCCAAGTGGGTGTTGGGGCTATGTTAATTTCAGGGGTAGCCTGGGCCAGCGACACAGCAAATAAGAGAGTCACAGCCAGAATTTGGCCGAAGGAACGATATTTCAAAATGAGCCTCGATTGTTATCTACAGCCTATACCGGCGGAGACAGAATAGATCTTGGGTGGGGAGTAAGCAGAAGGGGCACGCAGGGCACCCTACGATTGATTCGCTCCTGTTGAACCCTGGATCTTTCCCTATAGGGCAGTGCCTGTTGCCGCTTGGTGTTGGGATCGTTTAGTGAACAGCCGGTAATATACCCCAATGGCTATGGGCTGAGTATCGGATGGGTATGACCGCTGGCGTTTTGAATAAGTTTTTCGGCGGTTCAAATTGATGAAGGCAGGGTTTGTTGTGTCCAGGCGATGAAATGGTTAAAAAACAACCGAATCTTAAAGGTGGGAGGCCACCCAGCTTGTAAGCTGAGTGGCCTGAGATCTGCTTATTGGGTTTGCTCCTGAACGGGCATTTCTTCGAGCTTAGCCTTTATCTCTTTGAGCTTTTCCTTAACCCGGGCTGCATTGTCGGGGCCCATGCGGATCATCAGCTTTTGTATTCCAGGGAGTTTTTCCAGTTTTGGGTCGGCAAATTTGTAATACACCGACGGGCGTATCAATTGAATAGGGCCTTCAACATCTGGCGCTGCCAGTACATTGTCGATTGCTCCAATCACCACCTGGTGGAATGACTTGTTGCGAATCCCCAGCTCGCCATAGGCCTGAGCTAAACGGGGGTACCAGTACTGATACAAAGTAATGATGGCATCAGTGTTAGCCAGTGCGAACAATCGTACTGGTTGGTCGTAACGGCGATAGTTCTCCGGGGACAGTTGGTAGCCCTCAGCGGATGACCCGGTAACGGTGATGGGGCCGCGAATGGTTTTCAGCGGGCGATGCTTGTGAATCAGCTCACCACGGGATGCTGCATTGGCAGCGGCCACCCATTTACGTATTACTTCGTCGGGTACCAGCCAGCGGGACAGGGCGCCGTCGGGTGCCAAGGACATTAACTCGTCATATGCGGCCTTGTCACTCTCGTTCAGGGGGGGAGGCGGCTCTCTGCCGGGCTCCTCTTCAATGACCGGCTCCTCGGGCGGCTGGGCTGGTTCCTGGCTCTCAGGTTGTGCCAGGGCTTCTGGCTCGGGAGCAGTTTGGGGTTCTTCGACAACACCGATAGTGGGAATTTCTTTTTTCTTTTCCTCGCCGGTCCAGAGCCAATAGGCTGCTGCAGCGACAACGACCACCACAATAATGCCGATGATCCACCCTTGCCTAGATTGTTGTTCCGACATTCCCTGCCTCCTTTGACTGCTAACAGAATGTGACGCTTGGACCACGACAAAGCGCTGCGGTTTCTCGCGATCTGCTGGTTTTACATTACTCTGCAAAAGCGCCGCTCGCAAAATAGTTTTACTATGGGGTAATTGCACAACCTTATTGCCGGTCTTATACCCTGCGCAGCACCTACGCCCCCGCGCGGGAGGATGTTTGATTTACTGGGCCTATTAGAGTGGCCTGGGGAGCTTCTGAATAATTAATACATGGGTAAACCACCGCCTCTGGCGGTGAGACTTGACAAGGCTCTGCCGTTCCGGCGTGCAGAGTAAAAATATGGCCTCCATGAACCGGCAAGTTCTTTAAGGAGGCCATATGCGAGATTGGCAGTGCCAAGCTCACGTGAAACATTATTGCAGGTACCATGTGGTATTTGTGCCCAAGTATCGAAAGAAAGCGTTAGTTGGGGCATTGAGACGTGAGATTGGAGCAATATTCCGAGACTTGTGTCGTCAAAAAGGCATTGAGTTGGTCGAGGGGTACGCAATGAGGGATCACATTCATATGTTGTTAATGATTCCTCCCAGGATAAGTGTTTCCAATACGGTTGGGTTTCTGAAAGGGAAATCTGCGATCCGGATATTTCGGAAGTACAAGCATGTACAGAGAAATTTCACAGGAAGACATTTTTGGGCTCGGGGCTACTGCGTGAGTACAGTAGGGCTTGATGAGCAGATGATTCGAGAGTACATCAAGAATCAAGAGGTTGAAGAACGCCGGCAAGAGCAGATGCAATTGGCGGGATTGTAACAAGCCCCCTCTGGGGGCTTTCACCATACCACCCGCTATGCGGGTGGTTGCTGATTCTGAGCGGCGAATAAAAGAGAGAACAATGGGAAAATTCACCAGCTTATTGATTGGCCTGATGCTGGGTGGTGTACAAGCTGCCGTGGCTGCAGAGCCGGTAGATCCTTTTTGGCGCAATGCGACAGTCTATTTTATGTTGCCGGACCGTTTTAATAACGGCGATCGCAGCAATGACTTCCCCTACGGTCGCAAAGACGATGCGGCATACCTGCGTGGCTTTGAGGGAGGGGATCTGCGCGGCGTTATCGAGAAAATTGAAGCGGGGTATTTTAATGATCTCGGAGTCGATGCTATCTGGATGGCCCCGGTGATTGAGAACATCCATGGCTACAATGAGTCCGATAAACGCACCTACGCTTTCCATGGCTACTGGCCTAAGGACTGGACTGCCGTAGATGCCAACTTTGGCACCGAAGCAGAACTGGCAGAATTGATTGAGGTAGCTCACAGCCAGGGGATTCGCGTATTGCTGGATGTAATTCTCAATCACACCGGGCCAGTCACTGAACAGGATTCCAGATGGCCCTCGAGTTGGCTGCGCAATAGCCAGCAATGCGACTGGTCTGACTATGCCGGCAATGTTGAGTGTGCAATTCACGCGAACCTGACGGATATCCTCACGGAGAGCGAGAAAGATGTCGAGTTGCCGCCGCAACTGGTGGCAAAGTGGAAAAAAGAAGGCCGCCTGCAGCAAGAGCAGCGTGAACTGGATGCCTTTTTCGAGCGCACTGGCTATCCCCGCGCCCCCAAATATTACCTGATCAAGTGGTTAACCGACTGGGTGCGTGAATACGGTGTCGATGGTTTTCGTGTGGACACCGTCAAACATGTAGAGCCACAAGCCTGGGCAATACTGAAAAACGAAGCGGATATAGCCCTGGCGGAGTGGAAGGCTGAGAACCCGAAGAAGAAATTGGACGATCGCAATTTCTTTATGGTGGGTGAGGTTTACCATTTCGGCGTTAACAACTTTGGTCCCAGTGTTGGTCGCTCTTACGATTATAGCGATCGGAAAGTAGACTTTTATCAGTACGGTTTTGACAGCCTGATTAACTTTGATTTTGCCCAGGTTGCGGGCAAGCCAGCGGAGGATATTTTCTCCAGCTATTCCTCCTCCTTGAACAGTGGTGAACTAAAAGGGCTCGGTGTCCTAAATTATCTAGGCTCCCACGATGACCATCACTCATTTGACCGCGAGCGCCAGCACACACTGAGTGCCGCAAGTAAACTGATGTTGGCGCCCGGTGCAGTGCAGATATATTACGGTGATGAACTGGCGCGCCCCATGATTGATGATCGCGCATTCGGCGACGCCTCTATGCGCACCAATATGAACTGGGATGACTTGGAAAAGCCGGAAACCCGTGCATTGCTGGCTCATTGGCAGAAGCTGGGGCAGTTTCGTCGATCGCACCCGGCAGTTGGAGCTGGTGTACACCAGAAGCTGGAGGATAAGCCTTATACATTCTCCCGCACCTTATCTGGTGAGCAGCCGGTAGTTGTGGCGATGGAACTGTCCGCGGGTGAGAAGAGCGTATCAGTTAAAGGTGTGTTTGCCGATGGTATCGAACTGACCGATTACTATTCGGGCAAGCGAGCCAAAGTTGAGGATGGCAGGGTGAATTTCGATACCGAGGGAACTCTGCTACTACTATCGGCTAAATCGCAGTAAATCCAAAAAAGAAAGCCCCTGCAGATAGCACTGCTGGGGCTTTCAGCATCCTTGAAAATGGGATGACTTAATCGTTGTTCATTGTTGTTGTGGTGAACTGGTTACATACCATCACATCAACGTCCAACTGGCCAATTACACGCTCGGCAGTATTGCCACGCAGGAATGAACCGGTCTCGCCATACTGATTCATGGTTCCCATCACGACCAAGTCTGCATCGATCTCACGGGCCACCTCCTCAACAACATCGCTGGTATAGCCGCGCTTTACGTGAATGCGATGGGTGGGGACACCGGTTTTATCGGCAAGCTTGGCCAAAGCACCGCGATCTGGGTAGAGCATGGAATCCAGGAAGGCGTTTACGAGGTGTAGCTCTGCTCCGTAATGACCTGCGATATAGGTCGCGCGTTCGCTGATCTGGCGATTGAGCTCGCGCTGCTCGAGGGTTTTTGCCTGGTAGTTAACGGTAGCCAATACAACTTTGCGCTCGTCCTTGGCGCCAGGGCGAATCAATACTACTGGGCAGCGCGCTGTTTTCAGGACTCGCCATTTGGATTCGGCGAAGGTAAAGCGACGGCTGCTCTTCGCGTGTACTGGTAGGTAGATCATTTCTGCGTTGCAACGCTTTGATTCCTGCACGATGGCCGCCTGCCAATCACTGGACCAGCAAACAGTGATCTCACAGGAAAGACCAGCTTCTGAGATGGGTTCACGAATTTGTTCACGGAACCACGACTCATCGCGAAATAGGTGGTCGTTAACTGCACGGGTATCCACCGCTTCACCATCAACTGCGACGAATACAGCCAGTCGCGGCTGAGGATTGCGTCCACGTGAAGTGATCAGGGCTCGCTCCAGAGCTACATGCTTCTCATCGTTAGGGTCCACTACAACGAATACGGTGCTTTGCTGCTCCATTTTTTCTCCTCAACTAAGCGTGTTACTGGCCAGTGCGACCTGCAGTTGACCAAGAGGTCTAATCTATCATGATGGGGTGGTCAGCCCGAGTACCTGACTGTCCCATTTGTCGAATTTGGCGCCTATCTCATCGAATAATTTTGTTGCGCATAATGGCGAAGTTGGGGGTGGAGGTATTGAGGTAGATCAAGTTTATAGGTAGCGCGTGCAAGCCCTACTAGAACCAAAATGCGGGTGACCAGAATTCAAAATGTATTCTTGCCTGGTAGCGTTATTGAGAGCTGGTTGGAGTATGTTGGGATTGGAATTACTTAGAGAGTGGGGGCTAACTACAACACCATAAGTAACTATCGGCTACAGGCTCTTTGAGTTAAGCCGTGATCGGTTCTTTTAGTCTTTCCCAAAGAAACTTACCCGGTGAAGAGGGAGCGCGCACTATACGCGCGTCCCTAGTGCTCAATTCGTAAGGTTTAGACTTCCCGATACTGGTCAATGAGCGCTTTGATATTTTTCTTAAGTACAGCGCCAATATCTCCACCTGCACCGCCCACGGACAGATCACTATCGGCATGAGCCTTGTATTTAACATCACCGGTTTCGGAGTCCTTAACAGTCAGGACAGAGTCAACGCCTCCCTTTCCTGCGCCAAAGCCAACAGCCCAGCGCAATGCGCGATTTCCGTATTGAACCTTCACATCAAGATCAACGAGCAAAGTCTTACCTTCAGCTTCATCTAAGGAATTGACGAGTTGATAATCGCTCTCTCTGGCAAATTCCTCGAGTTCACTGCGGGTATGGAGCTCCCAACTTTTCATTTTTTCCTGTAGGGCACTATTGTTTTTGGCTGCACTTTCATTTGAGTACACCCTTACGTCTTGTATTAATATATTTTTATAGTCTTCAAAACTTTGCGCTTGAACGTCTGTTTTTACGTGTGCGACACCACATCCGTATAAAGCTGAAAGTGTCACTGCAAGGCAAAATACCTTTATCCCTTTGAAAAATTTCATCCTTTTCCCCTTAATTTGAATATAAAAGCTGAAGCTTCACAGTAGGGATCGAGCCCTAGCTGTCTATTTCAGTTACCGGCTGAGCGGTTTTATAGTTAGTGCAGATGGAATGAACTACATGTTCACTGCCCGGTAAGTTTACAAGGAAAATACATTACTTTCTCTACTGATAAGGTGAGATCACACTTGAATGAAGCTATGGTGCCAAGTTGTAAGGCAATTTCCTTCAGATACACTATGCCAAAACTTGAGCCTTCAGTCTGAGGAACTAATCAAAATTATCTACCGCAATAGCTTAGATGCATAGCAGGTTTTGTATGGCAGATTGCCACATCTACTGTAGGAGGTAGGTAGATAAACTTAGTGATTTGGGTGTTTAAGTGACAAATTGAAGTGTTTTTAGAAAGGTTCTATGTTTAACGCCCGTCCCTCTTGCTAGCGACTGGTAGAGAGATCAAAACGCAAAACATGTATTTGTACCGTCGTTTGTTATATATTTTTAGCTACTGATTGAACTGACACAAATCCAGTTCCTGACCATTAAGGTAGCCGTACTGGGTACCTAAAACGTAGTTAAACAAAATGTAAGCCCTGAAATGTCGCAGAGGTGTAGTTCATTGGCTAGTTATATGCTAGTTATCAATTAGCAATTTCTTTATTCATTCTACTTGGCTCATAACGCACTATAAAAGGTTTAAGCGTTACAGAGAAACTGCGAAGTGAAGCTCCAGCCCTGTCGGAGTGACTTTCATTAATTTATTATGAATTTTCGATATTCCAGTTGTCTACGACATTTGAGTAGATTAATTCTCTAATGCTAATTATTAACGTCGATATACCCAGGGCTAGCGCACCTATACCCAGTTTGAAAGTGTAGTCGCATAGCGAACTAGATAACTCGACTAGCCGGAAGCAGTTTAACTTTTCGCTTAGCACCATTTCATCTTGTGCAACAGTAAATACGCCTTTGCAAAAATCTTTAATATCAAAATGAGCACAAGAAGATGCAGCACCGAGTGCGTACCATGCAACAAATCCAGATAATAAGGCAAGTGAAAGAAAAGTTACTTGCCGCTTGCTAAATTTCAATTACTGCCTCCATTTACACTTGTCGAACAGTCGAGTAATTTCTTGTAAGCCCAGCGCACATAATGCAGGATTATGTCGATTTTCTCGATATCCTTGATGCAATATTACTCTAGACTACGGTAAATAAGGCATTACTACAGCTATAACGGAGCTGTGTAAACATCCAAATCATATGGAGACGCTATAGCTATAGAGTTGGCTGAAGAGCTTGCTCGTGGAGATAGACCTTGAGGTCGGGCGATTGAACAGGTGGGGGAAGGTTGGGCGACTGAAGAGGCTCTTGTTATTTCAGTTTACTGTGCCCCTAAAGCTCCAAGCTTCAAAGAAGCGTTGCTGATGGCTGTTAATCACGATGGCGATTTAGATTCTACAGGCTCTATTAGCGGAATCCTGATTGGTGCCAATTAGGGTGTGGGTGCAATTCTTGCAAACTGGTTGGCTCAACTTGAGCTATCTGATGAGATATCAGAAATAGGTCAGGATCTACTGGAGTTTCGAGATTGGCCTGTAAGTGAGTTTGATGAACACTGCGATTATGCTCATGGAATAACTAAGAAATATCTGGAGTATTAATTTCTATCTATCTAGAGTCATCGCTAAGAAGTGCTCACATACCGTCATTACTTCAAGCATTTAAAGCTAGAGTTGTGAGTGATTCTGTTTTCCCATCTGTTTAAATTTTGGTCTTAAAAGCCAAATTATCTTCGCTATTTAGACCTGTAGCACAAATATCTACTACGCCCCCTATAGGGAGGATGTGCTCTCAAGCACTGATTATTAGCCTTCCAAATGCCCGAATAGTTGTAATTTCGGGTTTGCAGTAGCACAGGAGGTGCATATTACCGCTGCTGTTCGGTATCTGTTCACACACTACCGGTTTATTGATGCCTTTGGTGGTCTGTGGATATCTCAGGATGAGTGATCAATTGGCCGGGTATTGAAATCCAGCAGTTTAGATACTGCGTAGTTGGGGTTTCCAAATATCTGGCTTGAATTGCAAAAAATAATAAATGGTCACCTGTGATGATAAGCCTGAACTTTTCTTCGCCGCTTTCGGTGCTTCCCACAAATTCTTTTCTTGAGCGAATGCCTATTGGTTGTGTCGCCTGAGGAGAATATTTCTAGCTCCTACTGTGGGGCGAATGCAATCCAAGTATTTGCAAGTGCCTGGGAAAAGGCGTGCTTATAGGTTGACCCTATTTATGTAGAAATGGAGAGCCATTAATCATTGGTGGGCAACTGCTCCTGGGGTTCTCCTTATACAAAAAAGATAACGACTAAAGATGAGAGAAAAAGGAAAGCTAAAATGAAAAAACAATTTCCGTTAAAAGGGCTTCTGGGAGGCGCGAGTATCGTACTCGGAGCCATGTCCAGTACCCATGCCAGCGCAGGTACAGCCTTTGTACACTTGTTTGAATGGAGCTGGAATGATATCGCCAGTGAATGTGAGGAGTTCCTGGGGCCAAAAGGTTTTGATGCGGTACAGATCTCCCCGCCCCATGAACATATCAGCCACACCACCTGGTGGGCGCGCTACCAGCCGGTTTCCTACACTAACCTGACCAGCCGCAGCGGTACCGAGGCTGAGTTACAGAGCATGATCAGTCGCTGTAATGCGGCGGGTGTGAAAATCTATGCTGATGTAGTGATCAACCATACTGCGGCCTGGAATGGCGGTGGTACAGGTTCAGGCGGCACCGAGTGGACACTGTTGAATCACCCTGGAGAGTTTTCCTCTTGGGATTATCATTCGGAGTGCACCGTCGATAACTATAGTGATGCCAATAATGTCTGGAACTGCCGCTTGGTTGGACTTCCGGATCTGGATACTGGTTCCACTTATGTTCAGCAGACCCTGGCCGATTACCTAAATAAATTGCAGGGTATGGGCGTTGATGGTTTCCGTGTAGATGCGGTTAAGCACATGTCTCCCAGCGATATGTACGGCATCATGAGTAAAGCTGGCAATCCCTGGATCTTTTCTGAAGTTATCGGCGCAGCTGGCGAAGCTTCTGAGATTCAGCCGTACAACTACACTTTCCTGGGCCGTGTGACTGAGTTTAAGTACGGCACTGATGTGGCGAGTAATTTTAACGGCCAAATTAAAAATCTTGCCAGTATTGGCGAGAGTTGGGGACTTTTATCTTCCAGCGATGCAGTTCACTTTATCGACAACCACGATCGTGAGCGTGGCCACGGTGGCGGCGGTAACCTGACCTATCACGATGGCTACAAGTACAACCTGGCCAACGTTTTTATGCTGGCACACCCCTATGGCTATCCGAAGGTAATGTCAGGTTATGACTTTACCGATACGGATATTGGTCCCCCCAATACTGGTCCGGAGAGTTGTGAAAACAACGAATGGATATGTCAGCACCGATGGGGCAATATTGCCAATATGGTGGGTTTCCGTAACTATACCGATGGCACCAGTATGGAAAATTGGTGGGATAACGGAGATAACCAGATTGCCTTTGGACGCGGTGATAAAGGCTATGTCGTTATCAATAACGAGGGTAATTCTTTCAGCCAGACACTGTATACAGGCCTTCCTGCAGGGGACTACTGCAATGTCCTGGCGGGAGATGATGAGTGCAGTGGCGATGTTATTTCCGTAGGCAGCAATGGCTATGCCACTTTCAATGTTGCAGCTTATTCCGCTGCTGCCATTCACGGTGGGCAGCTATCTGGTCCCTGTGGTGATGAATGTTCTGGTACAGGTTTCCCCAGCCTTTATTTCCGTGGCACAGCAAATAATTGGGAAGCAACGGCTTTTGAATTGGTAGCAGATAATACCTGGCAATTGGTGGTCAATTTTGATGGCCAGGCAGACCAACGCTTTAAGTTGGATATCTATGGTGACTGGGCCGAAAATTACGGTGACGATGGTGCTGATGGCACGCTGGATCAAACCGGAGAAGATATCTATACCTCTGTAACCGGTAACTACTTGATTGAAGTAAATGATGAGACTCTGGCCTATTCGATCACCGAGGTCTCTTCCCAGCAAGCACCCACTGCAAGTGTGACTCCAGTATCCAGCACAGTAGAAGTCAATCAGAGTGTCACCCTGGATGCCAGCAGCTCTACTGATAGCGACGGTAGTGTGGTTTCCTATAGCTGGAGCAGTGGTGGTAGTTCTTCCTCGACGACTTTGAGCTTCGCCAGTGCGGGCACTTATACCGAGACAGTCACTGTTACTGACAACGATGGCCTGACCGATAGTGCTACGGCAACCATTACCGTGACTGATCCCAATGCTGGTTATGCTCAAAACTTTACGGCATTAAATTTCCGCGGTACGCCCAATAGCTGGGGCACTCAGGCGATGACCCTGGTTGCAGATAATACCTGGCGTGCCACTGTGGTGTTTGATGGCAGCAGTAACCAGCGCTTTAAGTTTGATGTCAGCAGTGACTGGGCTGAAAACTACGGGGATAACAATGCGGACGGTTCTCTGGAGCAGGGTGGGGATGATATCTACACCGATGTATCAGGTACCTATATTGTTGAGGTAAATGATGAAACCCTGAGCTACAGCCTGACCTGTGCAGACTGTGGTAGTTACGCATCCAACTTTTCCTCACTTTATTTCCGTGGCACACCAAATAGTTGGGGTGCTGACGCTATGGAATTAGTTGCCGACAATACCTGGGAAATCCAGGTAAATTTTGATGGCCAATCCCAGCAGCGTTTCAAGTTCGATGTTAATGCTGACTGGACTGAAAACTACGGCGATAGCGACTCCGATGGTGACTTGGAGCAGGGTGGGTCTGATATCTACACTTCTGTAAGCGGAAGCTACAAGGTGCAGGTGAATGATCAAACCATGATTTATAGTGTGGTTGCACTGTAATTGATAAGAGCCTGCAGGCCAGGAAGTTGGTCTGCAGGCTTCTTTAGTTATTTATTTTCTTTTTCTTTAGCCAGCAGAGCTTGTTGTAGCGCCTGCAATTTTGCATTCTCTTCTTGATTTAACTTTGGGTTCGATTCACAACGAGGATCGGTTTTTTGCAGCAAGGCCAGTATTTCTTTTGTTAATGGTATGGGTTCACAGCCGTGTCCGGTCTCGCAAATTAAATCCCACTGCGGTTTGGCCTGGACATGACAGGCAAAGCAGTTACCTCCAAAACGGTTAACTACATCAACAAAACCTCGCTTACGGATTTTGCTGCCTTCCTCAGAAACATCCAGTTCAAAAAACTCCCAATCTTTAGTGGCGGGGTTAAAGCCTTTTTGGTGTTTGATCATCACTTCCCCGGGTACCAACTGGACCACTGATCCAGGAGGATAAACACCTCCAGTGCTGGAGTTTGCGACCTCTAGAGTCCCATCCAGATCTCCCAGTAAATTATCCACATAAAACCCCCGCACCTTGGTCATATCTCGGATGCAGTTAAAAGTCTCGTCTGTTACCTGGATAGGTGCTTCGCTCTGTTCAGCCTTGTTAGTTTCAGCCATTGTAGGAAGTGCTACTGATGCTAAAAGTGCAGCCAAAATTAGGTTTAGTGGTGAAAAATAGCGGCTAGGTTGTCGGTTCATAATGTCCCCTTGCATATCAATTTCGGCTTTTATTTAAATTGTGCACAATATAATTGTGAGCAATATACATGGAGTAGTGTTTATGTCAAGCGAGTTACCTGATGAGTATGGTTAGGGATTGTCGGGATTATGTTGTGAGAAAGGGGGTAGGGTGGGTATAAATTGCTATGCTTAAGCGTTCCTGGAGGGGAGTAGTCCCCTCCAGGGCTGAGTGGCTATTTCTGGGGGGCAGTGGATATTGCAAAGATATGGCTTTCGTAGGGGGCCAACTGGATCTTTGTGGAGGCTTGGTCTTTTTCCAAGATAAGGTTTGCCACCTTATTGGATATCTGGCTTTCAGCCAGGTAGCTGCCCGGTTGTAGTTTCCAGGCCTCTAGAAGTGCTGTAGGCAACTGAAAATCAAACTCCACTGCCCTGTTATCGAAGTTGGCGATTACCAACAATTTTTCATGTTCGCTCCAGCGGGCAAAGGAAAATTGTTTTTCCCCATAGCCAGAGTTTTGCTTGCGGTTGTAGCTGTGCAAGTCCAGGTAATCGCCAAGTAAGGCCGGGCTCTGTTTGGAGAAATTAAGCAGGCGCTGGTAGAAGATGCGCAGCTCTTTTTCTTCTTTTGTCAACAGTGCAGTGTTAAAAGTGCCCTCATTGTTCCAGCGGCGCACACTGGGTACTGACCAGTAGTCGAAAATGGTGGTGCGGCTGGCTTTGCCGAAGCCGGTATCTTTGTTGGCGGGTTCTCCTAACTCCTGGCCAAAGTAAACCAAGGTAGGGGCTGGAGAGAGCGTGGCAGACACCAGCATTGCAGGTTTGCCTGCCTCTGGGTTGCCAGAAAATTGTGGGCTGGCAATACGCTGCTCGTCGTGGTTCTCCATAAAGCGCAACATATGAGAGGAAATATCTACCAGGCTTGCCTGTACCTCTGCGATTTTATCTGCGCTGCCCTTGTTCTCCATGACCGCACGAATAGCGTCGTAAGTACCGACTTTATCGTAGAGATAATCCATTTTGCCCAGATGCAGATAATCCCGATAGCGCTCTGGAGTATAGATTTCGGCAAGTAACAGTGTGTTGGGGTTGCGCATTTTGATGGAGGAATTCAGGTAGCTCCAGAATTCTACCGGTACCATACCGGCCATATCATAGCGGAATCCGTCCACGCCAAAGTCCAGCCAGTAGTGGGCGATATCGCGGAATTTTTTCCAGGTATCCGGGACTTTCTTGTCTGCCCAAAACTGGGCGTGGGCCCGGTAGTCGCGCTCGGCATACTCCTGGGGTAGCTCAGAAAAGTTCTTGCTGTTATCGGGGCGAACGCCAAAATTAATTTTGACGGTTTCATACCAGTCGTGCATGGCAGGTTGTGCACTGCGCGCGCCATTACCGGTCCATTTAGCTGGACTCTCTACAAACTGCCCATCGACAAGATCATTGGCTTCGCCATTGAGTGGCTGATAACTGTCTTCTGCAACGGGCACGCGGAAGTCTTCGCCCACCACATAGTAGAAATTGTTGTTGCGGGCGTAGGTGACCTGGGTGTTGTCGCCAGCTCCAAAATCCTGCACGCCTTGGGGTTTATCGAGAGAATGATAGGCGCGGGCTACATGGTTAGGCACTATATCGATAATTACTTTCAGGCCGGCCGCGTGGCTGCGTTCCACCAGTGCGCGGAATTCCTGTAATCGCTCTGCTGGGTTATTGGCCAGGTCCGGGTTTACGCTGTAGTAATCCTTGATGGCATAGGGAGAGCCGGCGCGGCCTTTGACCACATCTGGATCATCGTTACTGATACCGTATTCCGTATAGTCGCCAACGAGCGCGTGGTGCAGGGCGCCGGTGTACCAGATATGGGTGGCGCCCAGCGCGTGGATTCCATTCAGTGCTTTTGGGGTAAAGTCGGAGAACTTACCTACACCATTCTCTTCGAGTGTGCCCCAGGGTTTGTTGGTACTGTTAGTGTTGCCAAATAAGCGCGGTAGCACTTGGTAGATAACGGCTTTTTTCTCCGCAACTTTTTCAGCGGGCTGTATTTCTTCCGGGCTGCTCTCCTGGCTGCAGCCGGCAGTGCCGAATAGAGCAGCGCCCAGTAGGGAAGCCGAAAGGAGTTTGGCAATAAACAGGGAATGTAACTTCTTCATTGTTTCCTGATGACTTTAAATTTTTTTGTCAGTGAACAGCGGTTTGCTGAATTATTGATTTTTGAGCACTAAATCCAGCGGTTTTTTGTGCCAGTCAAATTTAACCAGCAGTTGCTGCTTGCGCCTGTTGTACCAGGCCCCACGGGGTGCCTGAGCAAAGTCTTTTTCACTGTCGAAAATAGGCAGGGATTCGCCGGTAACATCGAGCTGCGCAGGCACTTGTTGCCAGTTGTGGATCTTTAAATTGACCTTGCGGGATTCCGGCATACCGGTATAACCGTCTCCTTCACGCTTAAAGGCGAAGGTTAAACCCTGCTGTTTGTTTTCAGCTGAGAAATGCAGCTTCTCGTATTTGCCTTTTTCAAAAGCCTGCGCGGTAGCGCCATCATCTTCATAAACATAGCGCTCGGACTTTGCTGCTGATGGGTGCGCGTAGTAGTCCAGGATCAGGTTTTTACTGGAGTAATCGCGGCTGCTGTGAATATCGTCAATGGTGGGAATAATGG
Source organism: Microbulbifer sp. CNSA002 (assembly GCF_047324085.1). Taxonomy (NCBI): domain Bacteria; kingdom Pseudomonadati; phylum Pseudomonadota; class Gammaproteobacteria; order Cellvibrionales; family Microbulbiferaceae; genus Microbulbifer; species Microbulbifer sp. CNSA002. The sequence goes on along the minus strand of NZ_CP172449.1, from coordinate 4,719,563 downwards.
CGCCGGCCCGCACCAGTACAGGAATCGTTTTCAGGTTCACCTCTACCAGGGCCTGATCGCCAGAATATTGTTCATCAGTCCAGTAATCGAACCAGGTGCCGCCGGGCAGTTTTACCGCGACCTCATCCACATCTTCTTCCACGACCGGGGCAACGAGGAAGTCCTGCCCCCAAAGGTAGGCATCCTTGTAGTCCAGGAGAGATAGGTCACTTTCGTTTTCGAAAAACAGCGGGCGCATCAGCGGCATGCCGGTCTGGCTGTTTTCGAAGGCGAGGGTGTAGTTGTAGGGCAGCAGGCGATAGCGCAGTTTTACATATTCGCGCAGGATATCGCGGGTGCGGCGATCGTGGAAAACCGGTTCAGAGGCAATATGCTCCTGGGCGTGCGGGCGATAAACCGGTTGGAATACGCCGTACTGTAACCAGCGGATGTAGAGTTCGCGGTCAAATTTCTCGCCGCCGGCAAAGCCTCCCAGGTCTGAATGGGTGTAGCCAAAGCCCAGCAAGCCCATACTCAGAGCCAATTCCACCTGGGGCTGTAAGCCACCCCATTCCCGAGCGACGTCGCCGGTCCAGGGGATCATGCCGTAGCGCTGGGAGCCGGCAAAACCGGCGCGCATCATAATAAAGGGGCGGCGCTCAGGGTGCTTTGCCGTTTGGCGTTCGTGCAGTAATTGCGCCCAGGCGTGGCCGAAGGCGTTGTGGATTTCATCGGCCATACCGATTGCGTGAACGGTATCGGAGGGGTGAACTTCCGGTTCACCCAGGTCGCCCCACCAGCCGGCTACGCCCTGTTCCAATAACCCATCGTAAATATTCCAGAACCAGTCGCGGCCATCTTTAGCGAAGACATCGATCAGGCCGGTATTGCCGAAATAGAAATTAAAACGCTTAGGCTCTCCGGCCAGGTTTTTGGCCAGGGCATTATTCGCCACGGCTTCCTGCCAGCGCTCGGAGGTGGAGAGGACAAAAGGCTCGGTCACCAGGATGGTATTGATGCCGCGTTTTTTAAGGTCGGCCATCATCTTTTCTGGTTCGGGAAAGGCTTCTTTGTCCCAGGCAAGATTGCCCATATGACCTTTTATATCCGGGCCAAACCAGTAGAGGTCCAACACCAGGGCGTCCAGGGGGAAATCTTCTTCGGCAAACTTATCCACGGTTGCGCGGACTTCAGCTTCGCTGTGATAGCCAAAGCGGGAGGCGAAGTTACCCAGGGCCCAACGGGGGGGCAGGGGCTGTTTGCCGGTGGTGGATACATAATTTTCCAGCAACTGTGGATAAGTCTCACCGGCAACCACGATGTAAGCGGTGCGCCCGGCTACAGCTTCAAATTGCAGGATATCTTCTTCGTTTGCGCCCAGATCCAGGGTGCCGGTGGCAGAGTTGTCGAACAGCAGAATGTATTTGTTGCTGGACAGTACCGCTGGCAGGGAAAAATACATCTGGTTGGATTCGGTGGTGTATCCGTAATGGGCACGGTTATATAGAGGCAGGCGTTGACCGCGACGGTCCATCCCCATAACCCGCTCTCCGCCACCCAGCAGTTTTTCCTCTGGCGACAGTGCGAAACGGAATCCGCGCATCGTCTCGGTGGCAAAGAAACCACTCTCTTCACTCAGGATTTGTTCGCTACCGCGCAAGTACTCGATTCGGAAGGGAGACTTGTGGATGACTGCAGTAAGCGAGCCAGTGCGGTAAACGAGCTTGTCCCCTTGTTGCTCCAGCATCGCCTCGGATCGGCCAGCAGAATTGGTGGCCAACGCAAATGAGGGCAACTGCTTCAGGCCTTCGCGGCGATAGTGCACCGATAGCGCTGACGGACCAACCGGGGTAAGGGTGACCTCGCCCTCACTCGTCTGTACAGTTAGTGAGTCTTCGCTCATGGTGTGATCGCGGTAGTTGCGCTGTTCAGCGGCCAGGGATTGAGCGCTCAGGCAGAGTGTAGCTGCGAGACACACCAGGCGCAGGAGTGGGAGTTTTAGGATCATCGCGCGGGACTTCAGTTGCTTGATTAGGATTCACAGTTTCGTGTTGGCCCGGCGTATACGCATGGGCCTGAGTTTATCCTAAAGCGAAGGATCTGGCCCGCATCCTCCCCTATGGGGGAGGATGGATGCTCCGGGAGTGCGTGTGAGAATGGCAGAATAAGCATAACTAGTGATGCGGTGACCTCTATGACCCAATCAGCAAGCAGCGCCGTTGCGCCGCAAGCCCAGCAACCGCGCTTGCCCTTTTGGCAAGTGTGGAATGTCAGTCTCGGTTTTCTCGGGGTGCAATTTGGCTTTTCTCTGCAAAATGCCAATGCCAGTAGAATCTTGTCTGATCTGGGGGCGGACCTTCATTCTCTATCCCTGTTCTGGATAGTAGCGCCGCTCATGGGACTTATCGTACAGCCGATCGTGGGTTCGGCCTCGGACCGGACCTGGAGTCGCTTCGGTCGCCGCAACCCCTTTATCCTTTTTGGTGCCATCGCCGCAGCCCTGGGGATGGCGTTTATGCCCAATGCCGGGATTGTGGTGGCGATAGTGGCCCCAATTATTTTCGGCGGCGTTATGTTGGCCCTGATGGACGCGGCCTTTAACGTGACCATGCAGCCTTTCCGCGCCCTGGTGTCCGACATGGTGCCATCAGAGCAGCGCACCCTGGGGTACTCGATACAGTCTTTGCTGATTAACATTGGTGCCATCTTCGGCTCCATGTTGCCATTTATTCTGACTAATGTGATTGGTCTGGAGAATACCGCTCGTGCGGGAGAGGTAGCGCCCTCCGTTATATGGGCTTTCTATATCGGCGCCACAGTGCTGCTGGGCAGTGTGTTGTGGACTGTGCTGCGCACCAAGGAGTATCCGCCGGAGCAGTACAATGCCTATAAAGGTCTCGACTCCGCGCAACTGGAGCAGGAGCGACAGCAAAAAGCTCCACTGGCAAAGCGCTTGATTGGTTTTTTCCAACTGCTAATTAAAATGCCGCGCACCATGCGCCAGCTGGCCCTGGTGCAATTCTTCTCCTGGTTTGCCCTGTTTATTATGTGGGTTTACACCACGCCCGCGATCACTCAGCACGTTTGGGGAGTGGAAGCCAAGTGGTTTGATCCCGCCTATCTGGAAAGCGTCAAAGAAATTCCCGCACATATCGCTGCCGCTAAGGGTGCTGCCGGTGACTGGGTAGGAATTATTTTTGCTGCTTACTCCCTGTTCGCAGCGATCTTCTCTATTGTCCTGGCCCGTTTGTCTCAGGTGCTGGGGCGTAAGCTCACTTATTCCCTATCGCTGGCACTGGGCGGTTTGGGATACATCAGCTTCCTGTTCTTCCAGGGGGGCGATCCCACACAGGTGAATCTGTTGATTACAGAAGTTTCCGTACCCAGTGGCGCCCTGGGATTATTGCTACCGATGGTGGGTGTGGGCATTGCCTGGGCCGCTATTCTGGCTATGCCCTATGCGATCCTCTCCGACTCGCTGCCGGCGGATAAGACTGGTGTTTATATGGGGATTTTTAATTTCACTATCGCAGCCCCGCAGATTGTTTCCGCCCTGGTAGCTGGCTTGATATTGAAAACAGTTTTCGAAAACCAGGCAATTTACATCATTGTTTTGGCGGGGGTGTGTATGTTGCTTGGCGCTATATCGGTGGCGCTTGTGAGGGAGAGTTCTGAACCCGAGCCCGCATTAAAGGCAACTACTACAGCTTGATAAAAAGTTGTAAAAGATTGTTAGAAAAGCCCCTGTTAGGGGCTTTTTTATTGCCGGGATTCCAGGTTTTCCCAAAGTTTTCGCATTTATGGGGCTACGGAGTTTTATGGTGGCATTTTGACAGTCTGGTGTGAGCGTACCTAGACTGGGCGGATCTCACCGGAAATGAATTAAATTATGTCGATATTCCCTGCAATTGATCAGGCATTAGAGGCTTTTGCCAGTTTTGTCTGGGGTCCCCCCTTATTAGTGCTACTCGTTGGTGGCGGCCTCGCGCTATTAATCTATTCTCGTGGCCGTCCCTACCGTCATCTTGGGCACAGTATTGGGCTTTTAAGTGGCCGATATGATGACCCCAATGACCCTGGTCAAGTGAATCATAGCCAAGCGCTTTCCACAGCGCTGTCGGGAACCCTGGGGCTTGGCAATATTTCCGGGGTTGCTATCGCAATTACGATTGGTGGGCCTGGGGCGATTTTCTGGATGTGGGTAACCGCCCTGGTGGGGGTGGCTACCAAGTTTTATACAGCGACGCTGGCGGTGATGTTTCGCGGTCGTGATACCTCCGGGGAACTGCAAGGTGGCCCCATGTATGTTATTCGCGAGGGGTTGGGCCGACGCTGGATGCCGCTCGCGGTACTGTTTGCCGTGGCGGGACTCTGCGGTATGTTGCCGGTGTTTCAGTCCAATCAAACCACGCAGCTACTGCGCGAGTCTTTTGCTGAGCCCTTGGGTTGGGTTGCGCCCGGAGGCTCACTCACTTTTGATTTTGTTATTGGCTTATTAATTGCTGTTGCATCGGCTTACGTTATAGCCGGTCGTATCCAGCGTATCGGTAAATTCTCCGCAAGAGTAGTGCCGGGCATGGTGCTGTTTTATCTGGGCATGACCCTTGTGGTAATTGCCAGCTTCTGGGAGCAGGTACCGGCAGCATTTGCGTTAATTTTCTCGGATGCTTTCAGCGGTCAAGCTATTGCTGGAGGTACTCTGGGTTCGGTCATCACAGTAGGGGTGAGCCGGGGCGCATTTTCTAATGAGGCGGGTATAGGTACAGAGTCTTTGGCCCATGGTGCAGCTAAAACCCGTGAGCCCGTTCGAGAAGGCGTGGTTGCCATGCTGGGCCCCATTGTAGACACACTGGTTATCTGCACTTGTACTGCCCTGGTGATACTACTGACTGGCGCTTGGCAGCAGGAAGGGGATATTGCTGGCGTCACCCTGACTGCACAGGCATTTTCTCAGGTGTTTGGGCAGTTCGGCCCAATTTTGCTACTGCTAATGGTCCTTCCGCTGGCTTTCAGCACTATCGTTACCTGCTGGTATTACGGTATGAAGTGCTATGTTTTTCTTTTCGGTGGCCGCTGGCAGAGTCTTTATACCGGACTCTACATGGTGCTGATTATATTGGGTGCGGTGGCTTCTTTAAGTGCGGTAAACAGCATCATCATCGGGATGTATGCGGTAATGGCGATTCCAACAATGGTGTCTACTTTATTGCTGGCAAGGCATGTTAATCGAGCGGCTCACGATTATTTTACCCGTATGGATTTAACAAAGAGAAAAGAGGCCGAGGCTTCCTAATTAAAAAAGGCGGACTAAATAGTCCGCCTTTTTTATGCTTGGTAAAAATTTACCTGTTACTTCCAACTTAAGGCACCACGGACACCTTGGTACCAACCTTGGCGTGGGCATAAAAAATCTTAGCCATATGCCAGGGGATACGAATACAGCCATGAGAGGCGGGATATCCCGGGACGTGGCCGGCATGCATGGTAACGGGGCCATTGATACGCATCATGTAATCCATAGATGCCCCGCGGAATCGAGAACCCGCAGGTTTGCGGTGGCGGCGCACATCCACATTGCTGCGCATTACATAGCCCCGTGGGCTGATGTAGTGACCGTACAGATTTGATCGATGGCTGTATTTCTTCTGTGAAATACGGAAGTTACCGGTAGGTGTGCGGTGTCCGGCTTTGCCGGTAGATACCGGGGACATACCGGCCAGGCGCCCACCCTTATAGAAGTATGCCATCTGATCACTGAGGTCGATCACAATACGCGGTGTTCCCTGGATATTGGATTTAAACCACATATGGCGGCTATGCCGTGGATTCGCCGCGTATCTGGAATGTGTTCCGTATCTGGAGTGAGCCCGATAATTCCTGTTGTATCGGGAATGCGCCCTGTAATTTCTGTTGTATCGGGGGTGTGCTCTGTAGTCCCGGTTGTGCCTTGAGTGCGATCTGTAATTCCTGCTATGCCGTGAATTTGCTCGGTAGTCCCTGCTATACCTGGAGTGTGCTCCGTAGTTTCCATGTCCATGTTGAGCGCTGTATCTCGAGTTATAGCGGGAATTGGAATAATCCACGGCATAGGTCAGTGGGGCAAGAATTGCAGATCCCACAATCACTACGGCAGCGGCGAATGATGATTTTTTGCGTAGAGATCCCTTCTGTTTCGTGGAAATGGATTGATGATTTTGCAGCGAAGATCGGCTATGCATTACACACCTCTCTACTACCAGTGGGCCGTGTAAACAACCGTGGATTTTGAATCCAGCTACAGTTTGTCTAAGGGCAAGTATTTCTGCCCTTCTACAGGGACAAGTCCATAGCTGGTGATTTCCCCAAAGCAGATAACCGTATACTCGGCCTCGGCTGCGGGTTGGTACTGCGGCGGTATGAACCACTACAAGTCCAAGGGATGGTAAGGTGGGTCTTAAGGGCTGGTGACAACAAAAAGGAATATACTGAGGTTCTCTTAGAGGATGCTCTTCTAGTTGTTGGTGATTTTTAGGAATTTTGTCTTAGTTGCTAAGGTTTTATGAGTTATCTACCGTAACTTACGAGTCAATTAACAGCGTTCTTGAATCACACTAGAATAATAGAAATAGGTTTCAAAAGTTATTGTTATTTATTTCATCTTAGTAAGTGTCGCAACTATACCGTTATCCACATTTATCCCATTTCTCATATTTGTTGTGCAGGCCTTTGCGCATTAGAAAATTTAATAAAGAAATTTTCTTTTCGGGATCGCCCAAAATATTCCTTTCTGGTTTGAAAGCCAGGTAAACGAATCCACCCTTTTTGCGTTATGTGATAGCTGATTATTGGAAGCTCCCCTGAAAATGAAATACCAGGGTAGGGATGATTACTTTTAATATTTATTAAATAGGATTTGGCTATGACTGGAAGATCGACGTTACCCATATTTTTTCTAGTATTTATTGTAATGCTTTACAGCAATCCGGGCGTGAGTGTTGAGGTAGAGCAAGCGAATGAAACTCTGCTTATTTTGGAAGACGAAGTAGAATTAACCCTTTCGATGCATCCACTAAATAGTTTAATGGTTAATGCACAAGTATCGACTAGCAGTGAGTCGCGAGTGGCGATCAGGATCAATTCGGCGGTAACCGACCGTCGGCGAACAAATTATACCGATTGGGGCACAGAGCATGATATGACCCTAGTAGGTTTAAGAGCCGATACCACTTACCGTTTTACTGCACTGGCAATGCTGGAAAGTGGAGACGTTGTGCAGAGCTCGACTATTTCTTTCAAGACTGGTTCGTTACCTGAAGGCGCTCCCCCAGTTGAGGTAACTACATTTACAGAGCAAAGCGAAGGAGGTGTAACTATTTTTTCACCTTCAGGTGACAGGGATAATACCTTTTGGGGATTCGATGAAGAGGGTGAGGTTGTTTGGTACCTCCACGGAGACACTCCTCTCACCGGAGCACCGGTAGTGCGCAATTTACAGGATGGCAATTTAATGTTGCTGTTGGATCAGGAAGCAAGAATTATCTCCTTTGCTGGTGAAACGCTGCAATCATTTGAGCTGCCAGCCTATCACCACGATGCAATTCTTCTTGAAAATGGAAACTTACTGGTATTAACAAACGCCTATGAAACAATTGATGGTCAATTGATAAAAGGAGATGCGATTTTTGAAGTGGATGGGCAGGGCAATACTGTATGGGAATGGTCTGCATTCGATCATCTCGATACTCAGCGTTTCCCCGGTGAGTTAGCCCGTCGAGAAGCGAGCAATGGTGCGCTGGATTGGACTCACTCTAACTCATTACACTATATTTCTGAGGATAATTCGATTTTACTGTCAAGTCGCTCTCAAAGCTGGGTGGTCAATATTGATCATAATAGTGGCGAAGTAAACTGGATTATGGGTAGGGATTTGGATACTTCCGAGGGATTTCTTGAGAAATTATTTTCATTGCAAGCTGGCACCTGGATGGCTTCTCAGCATGCAGCTATGCTTGCTTCAGACGGAGATATTCTGATTTACGATAATAGGAATGAGTCCGAATACAGTGGTGAGATCTATAATAGCCGCGCAGTGAAATTCTCTTTGAACACAGAGGAAATGGTGGCAGTGCAGACTTGGGAGTACGTTGCACCAAAGTACACGAATTCTTTAGGGGATGTAGATGAACTTTCCGGAGGGAATATTCTACTTTGCGCGGGCGGCCCATCCAGTGCTAGTACCGGCAACAATAGAGATGCATATATTGTTGAAGTCGCCGGCGATCAGACTGCAGAGACGGTTTGGGAGATGGTAGTCAATGATACGAGTGTATATCGTGCTGAGCGTTTTTCTTGGAATGATATATCAGCGGTAAGTGATTTATCACTTTAGATCCTCTAAATAGTTAGGCGCCAGTAGCATACTTTGTTGCTGGCGATTCTTTTTAAAGGACTTCTAACCAGATTTGGCAATCAGTGCTCTATAGCATTGATTATGTTTCTAAAGCGGTATTCCCCCAGTAACTGTTTAATATCACTAGATAGGGCTTGAAGTGTTTTAATTAAATATGGCTGTAGTGTGATAATGTTAGCCTTTTTTTGGGGAGATGTATGGTTTGACGGAAAAAGCTCTTTACCTCCATTGAGGAATTCATCGTTTATTTTTTTGTTTTCCTGTGAATATCGATCTAAAAAATTAGCTCTATCTTCATCAGAGTTCCATAGGTGTGATGATCTTGGTAGTGTTCGCTTGATTATGTTTTGCGTACTGCCAGATTTTATCCATTTTAATAGTTTTATATTTTCAGCTTTTGAGTGTATTTGCTGGTTCAATATTTGCTTTAAAACGGCCTCTTCATTGGAGAGACTCTCCCTTATGATCTTGTTAGAGTTTGGTAAGCCGGAAACCCCTAGCGAGCGGAAAAAATTAACTGGTAGGTCGCCATTACATAGCTGCTCGTAAATGAGTATTTGTATATTGGGGAAGAATTTTTTGAATGCTGCTATATTTTTATAAAAGTTCAGGGTTCTCCCTTCTATCTTTGATAGGAACTCCTTAAATGACAGTTTCGCTAGTGGAGATACTCCTTTCATAATATGTTCTTTGTAGAGAGACTGGGCAAAATTATCTTGTCTGCGCAAGGTTAAGATGATTTTGGTTTGCTCTGGGGGTATTGTATTGGAGAGTTGTTTTAAATAATGGTGCCGAGCCTCAATCCAGGAGCAATCTTTTGTTTTGTAAGTATGTCGACAAATAGGCTCTGCACTAATTAATAGATCAAGGTTATTTTTCTGCGATTTTGACTTCCAATCATATGCTAGCAACTTTCCTCTGGATATAGGCGGGCTCTCAGGGTGATCGGAAAATGAGTGTGCAAAAAGATGGTGACCCTTATCTATGCTAATTAAATTTCGATGAATAATGGGATATAAAATACCTTTACTTCTTAATAGCTTTCTATATTTATAGGCGTAGCATTGTATTGCTGTGGTGCCTGTTTTATGTAGCCCTGAATGTAAATATATAGTCATTATATGTTCTTTGTGTTTTATAGGTCGTGATCTGGTATCTGCTGCTTTTTAATAGGTGCTCATATCTATTTCGAATGATCTATTTTATATTTTATGTGAGTGTTGTGTTTTTGGGGGCGTCAAAGAGCCAATATTGAAGGTTTAGTAAAAGATATTCTATTTTCTGGTCTCGGGCTCATTTTGATTTCGGTTGGCGTATGTTTTTCTATCTTAATCCCATTTGTAGAGTCTATTGATTTTAGTATAGTTGTATTTTTGTAAATTGTTTTTTCATGCCGATTTAATGTTAGGGGAGACTATGGGTAATTTTTTCACTCAACTACCAGGTGATCACTCTAAGGAGCATTTTGAGAATTTACTAGAGGGGAAAAGCTGCAGGATTGAGCGGATTATATCTTACGGGCAGTCCTCGCCGGAAACAGGGTGGTATGATCAAGATGAGCATGAGTGGGTGTTAGTACTTTCCGGTTATGGTGTTATAGAAATGGAAAATGGTGAGAGGCACCACCTTGGGAAGGGGGATAACTTGTTGATTAGGGCAAATCAAAGGCACCGGGTGGTGGAGACAGCTGCAGATGAGGCAACTATATGGTTAGCAGTTTTCTTTCAGTGAAGCAGTTATCTTTTAAGATATAAATCTTATGAGCTCTTATCGAGAGTTCTTTATCTATTAATGTAAATCGGATCTAAAGTCCACTGACGAGTTAATATCGTTATTATTAAAAGTAGAGAGACCGCTGACTAGCAGGTCAGCCTGTGCATATCTCCATATACCGTAGAGGTCTGTTAAAATTTTCGGCGCTTTGGTTAAATTGAACGGCTTTAATTTGGTCTGATCGTTTGATACCAAGTCAAATCCTTCTCTGCCAGGTAGTGTATGCTACCTGGTTTTTTATTTTCGCCTTACGTCAAGCAGTGATATCTGCATAGATTTTATAAAATTTTTATTTTTGGTTATCTATAATCAGACCAACGGCTGGATTATCTAGCGGTTATACCCTATGTATGTCTATTCGAGAGGTCTTTTTTATGGGCTAGGCCTTGGGGTGAATTTTTTATAGAAAACTATGTTGCAGTATATTTAGTACTAGGACGAAAAGCTTCAATAGTTATGGGTGGATAGATTCTGCGATAGAAGATAATTTCATTATCCCTGATTATGAATTTGGGTGAACGATATACAGTTATTTGCTACTGATAACAATTGAGTGCTTATTTGGGATCAGTAGCCAGAGGAAAATGATACTTCAGCTGATTTCGTATTGAGGCAGAGTGACTTTGTATAATTTATTGAGAATGACGGCGAGCTGCCCAGCGCATTCACTTTAATTCTTCTGATAGAAATCTATGATTAAAAGATAACTTATTTATTAAATGTTTAAGGAATAATAGAACCCTAATTTTTTAGCTTTTAATTTGTTAAGAATTCTTAAGTTGATGATATTTGGTTTTTATCTCTTCCAGGTTGACAGTGGGGGCAGGGAACTGGGGATTTAATTTTTTTAATGCTTCAGAAATAATCGAGGCTACGGCCAAGTCCCGGAACCATTTGTGGTTTGCGGGGATAACAAACCAGGGCGCGTATTCGGTGCTGCATTGATTTAGCATATCTTCAAAAGCACATATATACTCATCCCAATATTTTGCCTCAGTATAATCACTTTCGCTGATTTTCCACTGTTTGGCGGGATCATCAATACGTTGCTTGAATCTATCCAACTGCTCATCCTGACTGATATATAGGAAAAATTTCAGTATTATTGTGTTACTTTCAGAGAGTAATTTCTCAAAGTTATTAATTTGATCATAGCGTTCACTCCAAATGTCCATTGGAACCAGGCTATGCACTCGTTCAATCAGTACGCCCTCATACTGAGAGCGGTTAAAGATTGATATATGCCCTCGCGCAGGGGTTACTTTGTGATATCGCCATAAGAAATCATGCTCGCTCTCTTCTTTTGAAGGTTCCTTAAAGGAAATCGCTCTACACATTTGTGGATTTGTTGCGCCTAATACATGCTTGATGGTGCCATCTTTCCCCGAGGCATCTATTCCCTGCAAGCAGATAAGTAGAGATGTTTTACGCTCAGCGTAAAGCTTGTAAGTGAATGAACGTATCTGCTCATCTATACGCTGGGTATCTGGGAGTGCCTCTTCACGACTTTCGTAACAATGTTTGAAGCTCGGATCTATATCGGAGAGCTTTATCTTGATGCCAGGCTTTACCTTGAAATCTTCGAAACAATTCATAGTTCGACTGCCTACCTTTGTTAGGCTTTTGTAGATGGCTCAGATATCACTTAATCTTCGATAAAGAAGTTTCTTTACCAGGTCCAGGAAAAACATCCAGATAATCATGTATAGCCATACCAGACCGATTATAGTCCAGGGTATTGCCGGCACCAGCCAGCCGAATCCACACATCAGCACGGTAAATGCTTGGGTGCCAACAATTGCGATAAACAGAGGGAATGCGGGTAGTGGTTTGGAAAAGAAAGCTGTACGAGAGCGCACAACGAATAACAGTAGATGTCCACCCGCTACGATCTGTAAAAATACGATAGTTTGAATTTGCTCTTTATTTAATGCGATCCAGGATTGCCAGTTGGTGTTATTGAGCCATTCCATTCCAATAAAGAGAATACCCATTGTTTGAGCAATAGAAAAAAGGCCGATAATGCTGGAGCCCAGTAATAGGTCTCGCATTTGCCAGTGCACAGGTTCCTTGGGAAGCAGAGTATTATCGTAGGCAATGGTCATAATGGGAATGTCATCAAGAAGAGCCACTAGTACGATCATAACCGGGGTTAGGGGCGAGAAGCCGAACATTATGGTAGCAAAGACAACCACGACCATAATATCCAGGGTCATGGATACCCGGAAAAGTACGTAGTTAATAATGCGTTCAAATATTTTTCGGGCTTCATCGATGGCATCGACGATGGTTGATAGTCCGGGAGAGGTCAGGATAATGGCTGCAGCCGCGCGTGCGGCGTCGGTTGCTCCGCTAACGGCGATACCGCAGTCAGCTTGCTTAAGGGCCGGCGCATCGTTTACACCATCGCCAGTCATGGCAACCTGGTGACCTCTGCCTTGCAATGCTTTCACAATGGCATATTTATGTTCGGGAAAAACCCGCCCAAACCCATCTGCACGTTCAACGGTGTCGACGATAGTAGATGGCAGGTGGTCCATATCCTGGGACTTTGTAAACACACTACTGGCAGCGAAAATATTTGTTCCAATACCGACTTGGGTGGCGATTTCCTTGCCGATAGCCACATCGTCGCCCGTAATCATTTTTACTTGAAGCCCGTGTTCCCGTGCGCGCTGAATAGTGTCTTTGGAGTCATCCCGAGGTGGGTCTTCAAGAGACAGAATACCCAGGAATTGCCACGGTGAGCCGTTTGCCTTCTGCGCAACACCCAGGGAGCGCAGTCCCCTGGAGGCCTGTTGTTGCACACAAGCAGAGGCTTTGTCGGCCTTCGCACCACTCAAGTTACATAAGTCGACAATAGCCTGGGGGGCCCCTTTGCTGAAATATAGGGTTTGCCCATCCTGATTCTGTACCTTGACTTCAGTGCGTTTGCTCACCGGATCAAAGGGAGTGAATTCATCAACCTTATATTTCTTCAGTTCTTCCTTATTTTTCAGGCCGGCAAAAATTGCTTGATCAATTGGATCACTGGCGCCTGCTTCAGATGCGATAGCGGCGGCAAGAATTAACTGGTCGTTCTTTTTCGCGCTGAATAAGGTAGGTTCTTCGAGGCACAATTGGTTCTTGGTGAGGGTGCCGGTTTTGTCTGAGCAGAGGATATCAACACCAGCCAACTCTTCGATGGACTCCAGCCGCGAGACGATCGCTTTTTTACGGGATAGCGCCAGGGCACCGAGAGCATTGGTCACTGTGATGACCGAAGGCATGGCAACGGGAATTGATGCGATCAGCAACACCAGTACAGTGCGAAGAATATTGATGATATCTGACCAGTGCCATATTTCGGCGACCACGATATCGCGGTATAACTCTGTGCCCACCAGAATAACGGCCAGCACCAAACACAGCACGATGAGGAAGTCACCGATATGGGTGACGGCTTTCTGCGAATGTGAGGCATTTTGCCCTGCGCCGGCAACAAGTTGGGCGGTGCGCCCAAAAAATGTATTGTGCCCGGTACCAATGACAACAGCGGTCATCTCCCCGCGTTTGGCGATACTGCTGGAATAGCCAATATCACCGATGCTCTTACTGACGGGTAGAGATTCCCCGGTAAGGGCGGCCTGATCAATACTGATGGATTTCCCTTCGGTAAAGCGCACGTCAGCGGGCACGACTTGCCCTAGCTTGATTCGCACTATATCCCCTGGGACCACCATCGCCGCATCGATGGATTGATACTCCCCATCCCTTAATACATTGGCTTTGGGCGCCATACTGGCCTTCAGTGCTGCCAGCGCATTGGCAGCTTTGTGTTCCTGCCAAAACCCGGCAATCGCGTTGTACAACAGCAGGGCCATAATGATGGCGAAATCGGGCCAGTGGCCAATTAATGCAGAGAGCAATGCGGCCGCTTCAATCATCCAGGGAATGGGGCCCCAGAAAAATCGCAAAAACTTAGCGAGTGCGCTTTGCTCCTTCTCCTGAATGGCATTGGGACCATATTTTTGCAGGCGGGCGCTGGCTTCATTTTTGGTGAGGCCGGCGGGTGATGTGTTTAGTTCAGTGTAAACTGCATCAATATCAGCGTTCTGCAAATCCAGCGATTGCTGGTCGCTGTTGTTTTGATTATTTGGCGATGATTCTTGACCTTGCACTTTGGATTTCCCAATGACAAAGGTTTACCTGTGGAGTCTGTTCCAGCACTAGATAACTCAATCTAGCAGTTTGCGCCATTCGCTATGTGGACATTGGTGACGGTGGTAAGAGAAATTTGAAGGTGTAGAGTTAAAGGTAAAATAGCGGGCAGTAAGCTGGCGTGAAAAACCATTATTTCTGCGGGCTATTGAAAGGGATATATCCGTGACAACTGATTAAGCTGCAGGGTCAGCCTATATTGATAACGTCGCGGTTTTTCTACGGGGTTTCGAATAGCAATCCGTGCTGTAGTCCTTGGCCAACAAGCCTAAGGTATAGGCCATATGCAGGTGCTTTCAGTATATGCCTAAGTTCTATTTAGCTTATAGTGCATTTCATGATAGGCCAAAACCCAACTATATAGGGGATCTACTATTAGTAGGTAAGTCCTAAGCCTAGTGTTTAGGCGAACAGCACTAATTTGTTAAGCATCTACCTTTCAAGAGCGACATTAAATCAAGGATGCCACGTACCCATCTCGGTTGCTTGAACCACTGGCCGTTAAGTGAGGACTCACGGTGATGACGATGGACATTTAGGTTACTCTGTTATCATACCACTCGATCTATCCGTGAGTATTGGCTCTAGATCGAGATGTATCAAGGATTTGATACTATTTTAAAAATAGCGCGGCCCTCGATGAGGCCGCCTTCGAATCTGTAAACTGATTATTCAGAAATTATAGCTAAGCGCTAATGCAGAGAAAGATGGGGTTTCATTATCGACGTTATAGATTGTGTGTTCCAGGCTTATGGCCCAATTCTGATAATTCCAACCTGCTGCTATCCCATAGTACCAATCGTAACCATCGTTGCGCCATTTGCTTGATTCTGAGTATTCAACAGGTCCCCCAGTACCTGGAGCTCCAATAACAGTTGGAGCTGCAAGGTACTCCAAATACTCCCCTTTGAATTTATATTTAACATCCCAGCGCTGATATCCAAATCGAAGCCCTGTATATAATGCTTTTTTCGTATCAGTAGAAATAGATAAGCCTAGTGTCTTTAACTTAATCTCTGAGCTGAGGTTTTCTGTAATGCTAAAGTTAGTATCTGTACTTGAGTAGTGGTACATTCCACTAGATTTTCCTAAATCGCTAAATCCACCTTCTAAAGCGAGAAACCTATTGATCCGGTAACCAGCTGAAAAGCTCCAGCCTTCTGAATCTGATAGTGAATAATCATAACTATCTATAACTTCTTGGGCTTCAATATCTGTGTCAACGCTGCCATAAGATATTCTTAAGTAGTAATTGTCTTCCTGAGCGATGGTATTACTTGTGGCAAATAGAGCGAATAAAAAAAAGGTTGTTTTTTTCAAGAGTTTCTCCGTAAGTAACGCTTCGCACAAAGACAGTCAAATAGCGTAGCGTTTTGACTGTCTTTGAGATCAAAGAGAGCGATTGCTGCGACTTGTATGGTTGTTCTTAATCGATTCTGATGTTGAAAATCCTTTTCGCTAACGGGTAAATTGAGATCCACCTTCTGCGGCCACCGAAGGCCTTGTTTGTCACAGTTCGTTGCTGCGCCGGTTTATAAAACAAGTAGGAACGTGACAGACACTCACTAGGCATAACTTGAATAGTCATGTGGGCCTCTAGCCTGGATAGCAAGGCGGAGATAGCTTATCTTATGGAACCTCAAGAGATCAATATCAGTATCGATACCGGTAGCAAACAACTGGATATTTATGTGAGACCTACTGATTAATTCTTTAGTTTTACCAGTAATAAAAATGGTATTAAGGATACCATTAAACAACTACAAATTCTTCGCCATACAATACGATCCCATACCAAAGCCGATGTATAAGCGATTAGTCGACTCTGGCAAACCTAAAAAGGTGGCTCTGATTTTCTGCATGAGAAAGCAGATTACGACCCTGAATACGATGGTAAAAAATAACACCTATTGGAATGAAAGTATGGCTTAAAAACTTGATGAGCGACCATAGTCACTTATTATGAGCTACTGTACTCTCGGCTAAAATCTATACCTCCGCGTAATTTGTAATTCAAAGCTTTCCCACTCTGTAAAATTGGTGCTTTACGAACGTACATTTTGAAACCAGTGGCGCTTATTTTAAATTCCCCTTCCTGGTAGTCAAAACGAAAATCATGCTCATCGAAGCGACCATTCTTTGTTTTTCTCTCATTCACCATATGCAGATCGGCGACTTCTAGCTCACCTTGCCTGGATTCAATGTCAAGTAAAATATCGTAAGCATTTTCAAATACCATCGTAACGGGAGCAACCCAGAACTTAAAATATGCTTCCCCTTTTCTTGGATGAATCCATTGAAAAATGTAATCGAGATCTATCATAAACTCGAAATTCTCCGTATCAGCCAGGAAACCCCATATTTTGGAGTCGTGCCCCCCATTAGGGAGAAGTCTTTCTCAGACCAAATGTTCTTTTCAAGTTCGTAGGTATACACTCTTATGTCTCATAACGCCCGCAGTATGCGAGGCTTTAAAATCAAGGCAAGGCCGAAATGGAAAAGCTGTCGATGTGCCTATCTCTCCATCAGCTTATAACCTTGGTAAGATTTCGAGTTGTCATCACTAACTATTGTCTAAAGTTCTCGATTTACCATAAACCATCCCCAAGTAAGCTACCGGCCAAACGAGGGGGCCAACAATGTATCCCTTCAAAATGAGCGAGTAGTTGGTTTTTTCCCTTATCCAATCACCAAATAGGGCAAAGAACATCGCAATCGCCATAACACTTAAAAAATACATCAGGAAAGCTTTTACTACTGGATGTACCAATTTAATCTGCATCGAAAGACCCTAGAACATAACATTCCAAAAAATGGCGGAGGTCCAGCAAATATGTAGTATTTGCGATCATGCCTGCGCTTGTCATATTTGATTACGATTAGCTTTAACTTCATTCATGACAACATGAATAAAGCCTCGTGCGAATACTACGATAGCAAAGACCAAAATTGAAATACCTAAAGCAGCACTATCGCCAACTATACCTACACCATAAATCGGATCACTTTCACGCTCCGTTTGCAAGAAAAAGATAAGCCACAATAAAAACCATACGGCAGTACAATAAATCAGTAGTTTTTCACCCCAAGGCAATACTAATGGGGAAAATACTGTCACCGAAAGAATGCCCAATATGAAAAGTGTCATAAAGTCCCTTTACACATGACGCAAAGTGAAGGAGGGAGAGCGTAGCTCTGTGTCCCGCTTGCATGGATTGTTAGCTCATTCGCAAGCATCGGCTTTAGGCCGCGTTAATCCAAGGGGTGACGTAACTGTTATTTGCTCCACCTCAAGGATGATTGAACCACTTATGCTATCGGAGTGATACTCCAATCGGTAGCTAGGGCCATCCATTATAATGATCTCTGACTCAGCCGGCTTTTTAATGCCAACAAATATCTCTGTTGTTTCAAATATGGCACGTTTAATTTCTTTGATGCCAATTTCTATTTGAGGGCAGTCTGAAACTTTGATAATGCGCTTGTCGAGGCCAACTTCCGGAGTATAAGCAATATAGAGCACACCATCATTTATGTGGTAACCGTACTCAGATCCAGGTGCATACCAAGGCCCTGTTAGGAAGGTGATGCCACCAAAGTAATCAAGGTCATCCCCGTATGCGGACTGCAATACATCCTCTTTATTCTCTTGTGACGTACAAGAAGACAAGATCATCGGTATCAGAAATGTAAATACTCGAATCTTCATAGAGAGCTAACGTTACCAGCTGGGTCCAAAAAATCAGAGCGAAGCGGCGGTTTTTGGCCGCCTCTGGCGGACTTAGTTATGTTTGTACTTGTTTATATGCATAATACTTGAACAGCATTGCTTGAATTAACGCAAAAGAACCATAAATTATTGCCGTCTCTGCTACACCTGAGAAAATATATATAACGACAGTAAAAACCACTGCCGCGCCGAAATATAGAAAATAACTTCCATTGCCGTACCTGCAAATTAACCAATGAACAGGAAAACCAAATAATAGCCAGCCAACGATTGAGAATAGTAAGTAAACCCCCAGAAAAATTAATGAGAACAACCCAAAGCCCGCCCAACTATATAGATCTTGAGGAAGTCCAATTTCATACAATGTATAGATGAGAACAAGGAACGCGGGGAAAAACACGCTCTTTAAAATTGCTGAATCCCACCTTCCCAAGTTCATCGGATGCACCCAAAAATAAAACGTCTTGCCTACAGGCTGACCGTCAGGGCGGTCCAGCCCGGAGGGCGACTGTGCGGCAACTGGTTATGTTTTGATTGTAGTATAGTCATCTATGCTTTGGACTTTAAAAACTTTGTTATTTGAGAACTTAAACTCTATTTGCGCACCACCAGTTATGCGGTTTGCTGAAACTGATTTTATAACTGTACCTTCAATACCTAACGTTTTGCCCCAATCTATTAACGGGTAGCCAAAATCTGTTTCTCTACTGGCTTTAGGGTCTTCTAGGCCATTGTTACCTGAGCGCCAAAATAAAATTTCATAATCAACGTAAACTCTGATCCAATCACCTGAAACTTTTATATAAAGGATATTGGCTTGATCTTCTCTTTTATTCTTACACCAAAATTCTTGAGCGATCAGCTTCTCAAGTTCTTTGTTTTCTATTTCTGGCCAATCGCCATTAATTGAAATTTTATCCATCACTTATAGAGCATAAGCCGTGCTAAACGGCGCGCGCCTTTCGCGCGTCCAGTGGAGGCCGTTTTTCGGTCGGAACGGTGTTTGAGTACCTTGTTATGGGCTGCATATATCAATACCCTTTTTCCTAAGATAGGTGATGAGATGATAGTTATATGTTTCCGCATATACTGGCGCAATTACTTGGTACTTCCTTTCTGCGAAGCTATCTATTACGTCGTCAATCTTTAAATACTTGACATTGCTGCCATATTCGCAATTCTTATCAATGAGAGGAACTTCGTTAAGAAGCATGCCTGTAAGGCCAATCAGCCGTAAATCACCATTATCAGCCGCAGAGATAGCCTCGCTCTCTGGATTTGCGTGTAAAATCCAGTCAAAACCCTCTTGGTAATTCTCGGGGCTTGAACAAGACGCCGCTAATAAAGCTATAAAAATTACTCTAAAAATATTCATACTTTGAGAGGCTCATAACGCTGAGGTTTGGGGCCGAAGAAGCGAAGCGTAGACTGTCCCAGCCGCGTCTTTCGCGGCGACAACACCGACTTGTTAAATGGCTGAACTATCAATTTAGCACTCATCTACTTTTTGGTGCCACGTTTTAAGTGAAGCTCGAACAAGCCATAACCCAATGTGGCAAGGCCGATTAACACTGCAATTAACCCAGAGTATGAATCCCTGCCTACAGATGTATATTTGTTACCAGTAAATTCTTTTACTTGTAGTAATTCCATGCTACCCCAAAGGCACATAGCAACACCCAAAAATATCAAAATTATAGGGATAACTAACTTCATGTTACTTTATATGTTGTCATTTAACGCCCGTACCTACGCTTGTTATATTTGTAGTGGAACATCGAATGAAATCTCACAAAGAGGCCTCATAGATACCCTATGGCCATTTCCGTCTTTATTTCTTTCAACGCGAATATGCGGCTCATAAAACACTACAAACTTTGATTTCTCTAAAAAATCTTTTGACCCACTCAGCTTGTATGAGCGAAAGCCAGTATCTTCCCCTGCATTCTTGAGCGCGATTTTCGCGCTCGGGCTTACAAATGTCGCCCCAGCAAGGTTCATATGCTTCCAAACTAAAGGCACTGACAGCTTAACATGAAGCAGACTCTCCTCACCGGAGAGTTTCGAAGGCTCGAACTCCAAGTAGGACAATAAGTCATCATCCCCACATGATAGAGCAAGCGATGAGTAAAGTAAGAAGCTGAATAGTAACGGTATTCTCATCATAAAATATAACGCCTCAATAATGGGCCGGAACGCAGCAACCTGCTTGTACTCGTTAGGTTTTGGATTAATCAAGTGGATTATCCTCTAAATATGCGTATAGCTCTTGTTGTATGAGACGAAGACATCCCATTTCTAGCCATTTTTCAAATGCTTCTGGTTTAGCGTGTAAACCATATTTCCATCTAGTACTTGAGATTTTTCGTGGTCATAGTTAACAACACAGCGAATATGATCAACGGCAAGCCCAGTCGTATAAAGCTCATCCATGTCTCTTTCTCGATCACCGTTCTTACCGGGAAGATTTTCAAGCAAATCCTCCCGGTTGTAGACCAAATCCCACTCCATAAAATCGAGAAGATCGTGCTCTCTGCTTTCATTCAGTAATCTTCGGATTATGTTCGTATCTGGTTCTGGCATCTCAAGGAAACCTAACGCCCTGCTAAACGGCGAGCGATAGCGAGGCCAGTGGAGACCATTTTTTGGCCGGAACGATGTTTGAGCAGTTGGTTATATTTTATCTTACCCATAAATTGTGTTTATTTCTAAGTCTATTTGCTATTACAAGCTCAAATGGCTGCCATACTAAAATTGCCAATAGAATATAGATTGCTAAATGAGAATTTTGGTTGAATGAAAAGTAATGGCTGTAAACAGCAATTGTAATAATCAAGAGCGCCAAATACAGCACCAAGGACAAAACCGATAACACCCAAGGAAATGGTTTATACACAACTTGGGTTTTACAGTGGGGGCACTTTATACGGCTTGGAAGTGCGGCTTTCACTATTGCCAGAACACCAATATCTTTGTCGCACACAGGGCAGTTCTTTCCTTTCAATTATGTATTCCCTTAAAAAATATAACGCCCACAGCACGGGCGGCTGGAGCGTAGCGTAGGCCGTCCCGCGTAGGCCCGAAGGGCCGTAGCAGCGTGCCTGTGATTGTTATGAGTTGTCACCGGATCTCCACACCAATCTATAAAAAATTCGAATTAACCAGATAATACCGTATACCGAAAGCGAGCCGACAATAAACCAAGATAAACCTATTTGCAGCCACGCCCCCCAATAAATTGCACCCTCACAATGAAACTCACATTGCGGATTATGCTGCCAAGCAACATATAGGCTAAGTACCGCAATAAATAAACCAAAAATGAGTGCTGGAATAAGATTGAATTTCATTATCTAACCGATGGCTCATGACGCCCGCTTAACAGTCAAATACTGGCTGGCTAAAATCCGAAGCGCAGCGTAGGAGCCAACCAGTATTTGTCCTTGTTGAAGCGCTTGTTATATTTGCAAACAAACTTACAACCATTGAATTAAGTTTGTGAACCAATCGAATGTAAAAACGGTTGTATAAATTTTCAAACAAACTATCCCTATAAACAGAACGATTAATCCAGCTTTAACCTTACGGCTTTTTACATTGTTCCAGAATGAAATCTTTGAGTTGATCTCACTTTTAACTTTTTCAAGTCCTTCTTTCATACACCATTTCCCTATGTTGATAAAAGTTGAATACTGAACAAAAATATAACGCCCCGTTAAGGGTCCGGAACGTAGTTGATTTATTTGTGCTATTAAAGCACAAACAAAGCGACGCAGTGGAGGTCCCAGCCAGATTGCTGGCGCTTTGAATGGCTTGTTATGAGTTTTTATCTCTTAGCTGTTTTAATATATCTAGGCGATAATGTTCCGCGTGATCTACGGTATAAGAGCAATGGCTATAGCTAGTATATTTTTCATTATTTTTTCCACAAACTAAGTATTTACTACCTATCGTTGGATATTGGTCACAAGACGAACCAATCATATGCTCAACTTTAAGCCCTTTTATTTTACTAGGATCGCCTTGAAATACTTCAATAGGGGCACCAAATTTACCCTTTATTTCGCCTCCTGATCCATCAGATTCTTTATATTCTTCTTTTACTAACCGAGCAACAAATAAAGAATCACACGAAGACAAATAATCCTCGACTTCAATATTTGAACAAGAGCATGCCATACCCATTTGGGGAAGTATTAATACCAATAGAAATATCAGGACATTCTTCATTTTAAACTTACTCATAACGCCTCAATAACCGGCAGCTGGAACGTAGCGAAGCGTAGTGTAAGCTGTCCGGTGCTGAAGGCGCGTAGTTAATTGACTTGTTACATGCTGGTACATAGCACGGCCCCCTTGCCTGTATTTGTTGATTCATTTGAAATATCACATTTTAATGTTGCATTGTCTTTTTCGGTAACAATACCAACAGACTCGCCTAGCCAAAGTGTCAGAGATGATTCATTGACAATTGCACATACTTTCCATGAAAAAACACTATCTCCCATAACGGAAAAGAGAGAAAAATGCTCGTCAGCTGGCAATAGAAACTTTCCTTCTATGTCAGTGACCACCTCTCGATAACTATCGGGGCAACCCTCTACAGGTTTAAGCCAATCTGTGCGTGCAGCCTTGATAGTAATACCTGAAATAGGCTTACCATGATCTATTAGCACCCCTCCAATTTTTGGTGCCCAGATTTCAGTGTGGGGATTAATTGCACAGGCCGAAATCAAAAATGTTATTACTAGTAATGTTGCGATTTTCATAATTTATGAATGTAACGCCTTTAGCACAGGCTGGCGGATCTGGCACGTAATTGCGAAAGTAATTTAAGTGACAGGTTTGCTAGTCCTTTGCCTAAACTTGTTAGTTGTGTTTGTCAGGGTTAAATGAAGGCCAGTTGGTGATGCACTTACCATCCCCTTTATAGTCAGTGCCATATTCTTTTATATCTTGAAATTTTCTGATGTTTCCTGAAGTTGCTTTTTGAGCTTGAAAATCATTGCCCACAAAGAAAACACCAGATTTAGATTTACAGAAACTTAAAAGATATTTGTTAGAAAATATTTGTTTTCTATCATAAGGCGGCCTCAGATATACGATTACCGAGGCCGTATCACCTATGTTTAAATCGCCTTTATAGACCTCTAAAACTTTTCCATTGACTCTATAAGGTTTCCAACCAAAAGGCATATATTTGAGAATACTATCATTACCTTGAAATTCATATATAGACACATTTTGAAATAATGCTGAGTAAGCTGTATCTACATAATTGGGCTCAATCCACATTGAGTGATTATAATTTGATTCTCTCTTATGTTTGATACTTAGCTTTTCTTTAGACTTTGTTGTGCACTCTTGCTCTTGAAAGCTGACTTTCCCCGATTCATCAGTGCATTTATAGATTGCAGCCTCTGCTTGTCCAATTAAAAATAATACCAAAATTGCGATATATCTCATTTTACTCCCTTACAACTAACGCCGCCATAACGGGCAGCCGAAGCAACGCGTAGAAGCCTCCCCCCTTAAAGTAGACGCCACCTTATATTCATCTTATGCGGCCATTCTTTCATATTCATCTGGGCTTTTGAACCCAAGTGAACCATGTCTTCTTTTAAAGTTATAGTACCTATCAAGATACCAAGCTAAGTTAGCTCTTAGTTCCTCAACGGATTCAAAATTAAATCCTTTGAAACTCTCAGTTTTCAGTGTTTGAAAAAATGATTCTACATACACATTATCATTCATAAATCCTGGACGGTTCATGCTCGGCTCAATACCCAGTTCTTTGAGTCGACTTTGGTATGCATAAGCACCGTACTCAGAACCTCGGTCACTGTGAAATATTAGATCTGATTCTATATTTCTGCGACGAACAGCTTTATTTAGCGCTGACAGTGTTAGCTCAACAGTTCGAGTATCCGACAACTCCCAACCCAACACTTTCCGGGAGTAAAGATCAATAATCACAGCTAAATATTGCCATTGTCCATTGATCTTCAGATAGGTTACATCACCAGCCCATTGAGAGTCTGGTTTACTCGGCATACCATGCTCTCTTTGTAGGTTTTCAACCTTAATATAAGGATTTCCAGGCAAAGGGCGTCGACGATAGATCCTTCCAGCTTTCCCCACGATTCCAGCCTCTCTCATAAGGCGTTCAACGCGTTTGTGATTTATTCGTTCACCATTAGCTTTCAGCTCTGCGCTAATTCTTGGACTTCCATAATTACCATCATGCTGTGTATAGATAGCTTCGATACACCCTAGAATTCGCCTATTCTCTATGTCACGAGTGCTCTCATCTCGATTGAGCCACTTATAAAACCCTTGGGGTGAAACATTCAAGTATCTACATAAGTACCTGACACCAAAGTCTGATCGATTAAGAGCTATGAACGAGAATCTTTCAGCTTTGGATCTTTCAGGTACATTTCCCACTTTTTTAGGAAATCATTCTCCTTTTGCAATTTCTCGACCTGCTTTTTTAGACGTCTTATCTCTTTATCATCGGTTTGAGACCGATTTTTCGTTGTTTTTGTCATACTTATTCTACGACTGGGCTTCTCGACCAGCTTGCCTTCTCTACTTTCCTGTCGCCATCTATACACCATTACTGGATGCAAACCAATAATGTTGGCGATAGTAGTCGTATCTACTTTCAGTTGATTAGTGAGAGCTACCACTCTAACTTTGAATTCTGTTGAATATTCAACAACTCGCTCTTCACTCAGTATTTTCGGCATTTTTTCCTACCCTATTCAAAAGGTAGGCGTCTACTCAATGGGGGAAGGTTTCCGTAGGCTGTCCGGCGCCGATAGGCGCAAAGTTGATGGCCTTGTTAAGTGTTTTACGCACGTGCTTGCACCTCATGGTGCTTACCTTGCAGCCACACGTGCAAATATTCTTGGTCAGCACGAACCTCAATAGTTGGCTCATTAGTTGATGAAAGCACTTCATACTCGTAACCAGGGGAGCCTGACAAGCTAACTACTTGTGCAATTCCTCTTTCAAAGCGAACATGATTGCCGTTGCCACATCTACTACACAAGCACCAAACCGTTTGGCGTAGAGGCCAGGAAAACTCCGCACTATCTATGGCAGATTGTAATTCTATTTCTGATTCGCAGTGCTTACATTTCATAGAACACTTAACGTCTGGCTCTGGGGCTGCATGGAGCGAAACATAATGCAGTCCCTAGCAGCCACTTGTTACGTGCTGAATTTGCACAGATGTTTGATTGTTTTTTCATGTTCTTTACCCACCAAACCGACATCTTGATGAAAACGAAATCCAGACCTCTTAACTTTGGCCGCTTCAAGTGCCTTTTGTGCTTCTGAACCATCGTTATTGATTAGAGCTTTAGAGGCGTGCCACTTATAATGATCAAGTGGAAACGTAAGCCTATCAACATGCTCATGTAATACACTTAGTGCGTAAGCGTACTCATTTTTTATTTTTTGAGTTGCCACCAAATATGGATAATCAAGGTACACCCCTGTTTGATGGTTTGGAAACTCCCTTTCTATTTCAAGTATCTCTTTAAAGGTGGCTATACATCCTTCGAGATCATTTAGCGCGATAAATGCATTGGCTTTTGCTAATAGTGCTCGAACATCTTCAAATTTGTCTTTTCTGGATTCGAAGTATTCATCAACCAAACGAATAGATATCTCTGGATGCTTGTCAGCCAAAGTAAGAGCTTGGATTACCAAGTACTGATCTCGTTGCGTTCTTGCTCGTTTCAACTTCGAGTAGAAGTACTCTTCGATAGATTCGTTCCAATCTTTATTTCTATACCTATCGTCAAATGACACGATATCCCCTTAGCACGTAATGCCGCCAGCAGGGGCCGAAAAACCAGAGCGAAGCGGCGGTTTTTTGGCCCCTCTGGCTGGGCTTGTTAACTCTTACTTCCAGAACTGCCACCATTTTTTAGTTTCCTGACTTTCTGGAAGCTCATTGTTACCTATGTAAGCTCTATCTGCTTGAGGGTCAAAGACAATAAGCTCATGTTGTTCGAGCAAGCTCCAGACGAATTTACCTACCTCGGACGCACGGCTAAAAACCATGCTCACGATTATGTGGCCTTCACCTTTATCGAAGCCGCACAACCAAGGACTATTATCAACTTCATCATCGGAGAGAGTATCAATGCATGGATATTCATTTTCTAAGGCTGAAATGAATGACTTAAGCTCCTCTGATTGCGGCCATGAGGGAGCTGCTCTCACTTCCGCTGTTGTGGCTCCTTGCTTTATGGAAAAGAAGCCTAAGTCATGGCTCATACTCAAATTCCTTTATGGGAGTTAATGTCCGGCTTTGGGGAGGACTTGTAGCTGCGAAGCAGCGGAAAGGCCGTCCCAGCCTCGCAGGGGCGACAACAGCCGCTTGTTATGCACTTAGTCATACCACCATGCTTCAGATTGCATAAATGAACAGAACTGTGAAACATGATATTCACGCATAGTGCCTTGGCTGTTTAAGGCATCACGTCTAAGAACATACCCTTCAATTAGCTTTAGTGAGTTGGGCACAGTAATCCATTCATAAACCTTGTCTGTACCCGTAACAATCCCTTGTATCTTTTTGGATGCCTCTGCCGCTCGGTCCTTGGTGAAATATGATTCGGGCATTCTCATATCAGGTTCGACATTTTCGTTTACAGGGCATAAATCTTCTGCCCATGTAGAATGGGCAGATAAAGCCAAAATTATTGGAAGTAAATTTTTCAACTTATACTCCGTAAGAGTGCATAACGTCGCCAACAAAGGCCGAGCGATAGCGAGGTCCAGGCAGCGCGCATTTTGCGCTGCCGATTTTGCTTGGCTTTGTTATGGCTTTTCATAGCACCCCATTGCTTTAGGAAACACAAAGTTCGCTACGCCGCGCCTACCTTCAAGGTCTCTTGATATAGCAAGTAGCTCGCCATCCTCATTAACTTTCCCACACACGAACAATACCCCTAGCTCATTTTTAGCTTTATACCTAAAGAACAAATAAGCTTCCATGTCTCCCTCGTTATTAATACGTGCCTGCACTTTTCCTGGCATGAGTTCCACTTTTGCGAGGTCTGAGTGCCTTAACTGAATATGCGATAGTACATTGAATACAACATCATCTTTATTGAAAGTAAAAAGTTTCCCTGAGTAAGAGGGAAATGAAATAAAGAGTAAAATTAGTGGAATTAATCTTTTCATCGATAAACCATAACGCCCACAGCAGGGGCGACCGAAGCGAAGCGTAGGGCGTCCCGCGCAGGCCCTACGGGCCGGAGCATTCTGCCTGTGTTTGTTAAGTGAGCTTGCTTGCATCCTATTTAGAACCCAACCACATGATAAACACTGCAAAAATAATCACTAAAGACTGCAGTATGGTGCCCACCTTGACTGAAATACGCAGAGCAACGCCAGGAATCAATAAGCTTAGGGACCCTAGCAATGATACTGAGGCGATGATCCTATCAATACTATGCGGCTCTTGGTGGATTGGCTCTAGAGTAATATTTAGGAACAGCCACATGGAAATCAGCGCAAGTATAAAGCCAAGGCCAATTTCGACGCTCGATATATGCTTTAAAGCTTTTGAACTTTTCATCACAAGCTCACATAACGTTGCCAGCAAGGGCAGCCGAAGCGGAGCGTAGGCTGTCCAGCCCAGCCTTAAGCTGGGCGATCTTGCCTGGCCTGGTTAAATTTTATGTCCATTGAGGCCACCCCAGCGATTTAAGCCATATTAAAAAACTGATACAGCTCAGATATGGTAAACAATTGTACAGTCTGAATCGCTGCTTGCGATACCATAGAAATAAAATAGCCAAATACGTCGCGGTAAAACCGGCAACTACATGGAGAGCTAGCCTTGCAACGTCACGAGACTCGTTTGTATGGACAAAGCCCATCTCAATGACATACCAGTTTACCCACATAGCCGATAACCACGGTAAAAGTGAAATCACAATGAGAGAGTTATCAATACGACTCACTGGAGATTGCCCTTAGGAAATTTAACGCCCAGCGCAGGCGCAGCCAGCGCGGAGCGCATTTTGTGTTAGTGTTTGAGCGCCAGCGAGTAACACAAAAGGTGCGTAGCGTTGGCTGTCGCTCTGCCGCTGCTTGTTACTAGCGCTACGGAGCACTGCGCTCGCCTTTAGCGAGAGCCCGTAACTTCTCAAGCTCTGGCAACACTTGCGTACCTTCTGGATTGAAATAGCCCCAAGAACCACTTGGTAGAGTTACAAAATCTGTATCGCCAAGATATATAATATATTCCATTCCGGTTAGTAGACCGAGCATACAATTACCTGGGCTGAAAGTAAGCTCTTTTACATAGCCGCTCTTAGTATTACGGCCTTTGTAGGACTCAATCAATTTATATTTTGCTTTAACAATTTCGAAGGTTTCACCTTCCAAGTTCTCAGTTCCCAGCTGAGTTCCGACAATCTTTGCTCGAAATACACGATTTGCATCTTTAAATTTTTCTTCGCCACTACGCTCGCTAAAAGAACAAGCGAGTACGTCTTGGCCAATCACTGAAAGCAATAATGTGATGATGATCTTATTCATATGGTTCTAGTAACGCCCCGCACAGGGGCAGACAAATAAGCGCAGCGTTTTGGCTGTCCCAGCGACCAACGGGAGCGATTGCTGCGGATTGTTAAGTGCTTTTAGCACGATCTACCCGCTTAATAAGATCATTCACCATTGGATTTTTAGTGAACATGTTAAAGCGCATGGGAGGATTAAATGCCAGCTCTTTGCCAATTGCTCCTTCTTTCCGCAAATGAAGTACAACCTTTTCTGGGGACTGCATTTGAGTATGACTAACATTGATGATGTCTTTTAAGTACACCCTTTGTTCTTTATCCCCTTTTCGGAACATTACCGAATCTCCTTCGTCGTAGACCTCATCAGCCAAGTCCCAAAGCGACTTCTTAAAGAACAAGAAAAGACTCAGCCATTGCACCCGACAATACCGCTGTAATGATAAAAAAAGCCAGAAATCCAAACCACACGGAGGGGAATAGCTTTTTAAAATAAAATGTCGAACCAAAAATTTTCTTCATATTCTTCCTGCACTTAACGCCGCCAACACGGGCCGAAATGGAGCAGCGAAGCTGCGGAATGTAGGTCCAGCCAGCTTTTCTGGCGGTCGTGCTTGGCTTTGTTAGGCATTTTTACGCCTCTTCCTCGCGGGTTTTCTAAATTCTGACTCAGGAGCTTTGCGGGGCACCTCTTTTACAGCTGGGGGCTCCTCGAATGGACTGCCGAAATCTGGGTTAAATTTGTAGCCACTTTCGAATAACGGCCTAAGTTTGGCCCATGCCTTTGTGTCGGTGACCTTTGGGGCCTTGAAGGCAGAGCCCGTTTCAAACATTACCCTTGAGCATTGTGGGCAGACAACCTCGTACTCTACAGGCTCCCAGTTTCCGCGTTTATCCTGGGTATATTTGTGCTTCCTGAAGACTTTCTTGCACTCCAAGCAGGCATAGCCAACTGTAATATCCTTTTTGTGCATACTGGTGCCTAACAGTTAATTCAAAAGAAGCGTCTTTATATCACCCTTCTATATAATTCTGGTGCAGTCATCCAAGATTACCCAAAAAACACAGCAATATCAGTAGGTTAGAGGCTTTGGCGCAATTCTCAACAGGTAGATATATAACAGCGGATATATATCTACCTGCTTTTCTTGCTCGTGACAATAGTGTCACCTCCTTTAAAGTCAATGACTTAGCTCGCTCTCTCCAGAAATAGGAGAAGCTTCTCTTGAATTCTGATATTGAAAGTAGAACAAGATATGAAATGCTGTATATAAGACAGTTTGAATAGCAATGTTATGGAAGATATTCGCGGTTAAGTACCAAGTAAGACTGAATGCTTCACGGGAGTCTCCTGGTAGCATATTTGAAATTAAGTACGGTTGTTTTAGAAAGAAGAGGTAAACTTATACTCACTGGGAGAAGCAATTCATATATTTTGTTAAGGAAACCAGTCTCACTGATAGGGTGGGAAGGTTGCGAGAAACCTCTCTCACCTTGTACTTCAAGGAAGGACTGTCCCATTTCGAAGTAGCTAAAACATAAGTCCTATTATCGGTTTTATATAAACGTTTTGATTTTTCAATTTTTAATTTGAAAAATCATATGACGTGACTCTCCAGTGGTAGTGCTTTAAATTGAGATTGAAGGATTCTTAACTCGATGAGTTGGTATTTTTCATTAGTTGATGATTTTGGCCTTGCATTTGGTTATTTCCAATAGCGAAGACTTACCTTGAGAGGGGAGCCATACCGGATATCTTTATCGGGTTTTTTTATTTTGCAGGCTATAGATGATGAAGTGCTGGAGTTAAACAGAAAAAAGCCGGCATTGTGCCGGCGGGAAAGCAGACGTCGAAAGGAAGAGACGTTGCAGAGAGACTGTAATTCTTACTCGATGCCCAGGCTCGAATATGAGCTGGGCATCTTTTAAATATTGCTAATCAATCAGGCTTTTTTACGCAGCAGCACACAGGCATCTGCGGCAGCTAGCTCTAAGCTATTTCCTTCTGCATTGCCAGCAAACAGTGCCGGGGTAATATTCTGCGCACCGGAGAATGCTGCAGGTAATTCCAGGGTGCCACTGTTTTGCCCCAGGTTGAGAACAACCAGCATTTCTTCGCTGTCGCTGCGCCTTACAAAAGCAAACAAATCACTGCCGCTGTCGATCACTTCCTGCTCTGCTGTCGCCAACGATTGGGGTAGCTCCCGGTGCCATTCGATCAGTGCGCGGAAGCGGTTGAGCATGGAGCGCTGGGCGTCCTGCTGAACCTCTACTGCCCGTTGCTGGTGCTCCCCAGAGACGGGTAGCCAGGGTTTTGCTGTGGAAAAGCCTGCGTTGTCGTCGCTGGTATTGGTCCAGGGCATCGGTGTGCGGCAGCCATCGCGGCCTTTGAATTCCGGCCACAGATTAATGCCGTAGGGGTCTACCAGGTCTTCATAGGCAATTTCCGCTTCCGGCAGGCCCAGTTCTTCCCCTTGATAGAGGCAGACACTGCCGCGCAGTGCCAATTGCATCAGCAGGAACAGCGGGGCTCTGGTATCGGCTTGATCGTCGTTAAAGCCTTTGTTCCAGCGGGTTATTGAGCGGGGTACATCGTGGTTACTGATCGACCAGCAGGGCCAGCCCTTGTCGATTACGTCGCGGTTTTTTTCCAGGGTTTCGCGCAGGAAGTCCGCACTACAATCCTCGGTCAATAGATCGAAGGAATAGGCCATGTGCAGGCGTTTTTCCGTGGTGTACTCGGCCATGATTTTGTGGGTATTGTCGTCGCCAACTTCACCTACGGTTACAGTGCCGGGATATTGATCCATTAACTGTCTTACCCGCTGGAGAAACACCAGGTTTTCCGGCTGGGATTTATCATTCTGGTGCCACTGGTAGTCGTAGTGATTGACTGGCGGCAGGCCTTTCTCGTCGAGCTTGAGCGGGCGCGCCGGGTTATTGCCCAGGGCCTGCTGATGGAAAATAAAGTTGACCGCATCCAGTCGGAAACCATCTACACCCCGATCGAGCCAGAACTTCATATCGGCGAGCAACTGCTCCTGGACTTCCGGGTTGTGTACATTCAGGTCCGGCTGCTCTTTGAGGAAGTTGGCCAAATAGTACTGGCGGCGGCGGGTACACCAGCGCCAGGAGCCTCCTCCGAATACGGAGACCCAATTGTTGGGAGGGGTGCCATCTTCTTGGGGATCAACCCAGACATACCAGTCCGCTTTGGGGTTGTCGCGGTTGGCGCGGCTCTCCTGGAACCAGGGGTGCTGGTCCGAGGTGTGGCTGAGGATTTGGTCGATAATCACTTTCAGGCCGCGCTCGTGGGCCGCTTCGATCATCCGGTCGAAATCTTCCAGGTTGCCAAAAATAGGGTCGACATCGCGGTAGTCGGCAACGTCATAGCCAAAATCCACCATCGGCGATTTAAAAAAGGGTGAGATCCAGATGGCGTCTACGCCGAGGGATTTTACATAATCCAGTTTTTGCGTAATTCCGGGAATATCACCGATGCCATCTCCGTTGGCGTCGCAGAAGCTGCGTGGGTAAATCTGATAAATAACGCTGTTGCGCCACCACTCATAGCTGTAGCCGCTCATGGATTACTGCCTTGTTTCATTATTTGAAAGGGGGAGATAGTCCACCTTTAAAGGATAGGGTGAGTATGGAGCAGTCATTGGCGGGCTTCCTCCTCCCCGGCGAGGGGGGAGAGGGGGGTAAAGGGTGACCGGCCTGGGGTGGTTTGGTATTGGCGGGCGGGGGATGAGGAGCATAGTGGGCACGTCCCTGTGCCGCTGGAGCAGGACTGTTTAGGGCTTGTCCTGGACCGAGCGAAGCATTTGCTCGGCCAGGGCGATGGCCTCCTGGCGATCCTTGACGTCCAGCTTTTGGTAGAGGCTGCGAATATGGGTCTTGATGGTGCTCGGTGCCACCTTAAAGTGACGGGCGATTTTCTCGTTCGACAGCCCCGAGTGAATCGCATTGAGTACCTGCCATTCCCTTGGGGTGAGTGGGGAGTGGCGCAGGAAGTCCGGCACGGCATCGCTGGCCAGTATCTCGCGGATAATGGTGTCATCCAGTTCGATGCGAATACCACCGTCCAGCTCTGGCTGCTGCTGTGCCGCTTTGATCAGTTGTTGGGCTTTGCTGGACTCCGCATCTCCCAGGCCATTTTCCAGGGCGGCTTTCAGGATAACGATTAAAGGTTTGCCGATCTGCAGGAAGCTGGCGCGAAAATCCCGTTCGTGGGAGAGAAGCAGGGCTTCACTAATAGCCTCCACAGATTGCGGGTATTGCTCCCTCAGCCACAGCAGGTGGGATTCCAGCACCCGGTTGCGCAGGCGATCTGTTTCCAGGCCGCACTCGTTGGCGACTTGTTTCAGGCGGCTCAACAGGCGGTTGGCATCGGACCAGTGGTGCAGCTCAATCATCGCGCGCACATGGTTGCGCCCGTGGCACTGCTCAAAGTGATTGCTGGGCCTGTCAGCGACGGGAGTAGCCTGTTCCAACCAGCTGGCGATGGCCTGCTGATTGCCCAGGGCGCGCCAGGTGCGGATGCGGGTGGCATCGGCGTTGGCGATCCAGTCCCGGTGGTAGCGCCCGTCTGTGAGCAGCCGCTCGATACGCTCAAGCCACTCCAGGGACTCTTCTTTCTCTCCTCGGGCCTGGGCGATTTTTAACAGCAGGGTGTACTCCGGCAGCAACCAGTGCTCGCCGACCCGGCGGTTGATTTGCATACCTCGGCGAGCGGATTGCTCGGCACCTTCCAGATCGCCGGACTCCCATTGCAGCTGGCCGCGCAGCCGGCACACAAATTCCGAGATGGGTAGTGTGGACAGGTGATTTTTCTGCACCAGGGTCTGCACCTTCTCCTGCAGCGTGGACGCTTTTTTCAGTAAGCCCTGGGCAAAGGCGATTTCTGTCTGTTGGCAGATGGCCCAGGCGGCGCTGGGGATATCTCGTTCGGCGATCGCCAGGGCTTCAACTTCCTGCATATAGCGGTTGGCCTCTTGCAAGGCACCCAGGCAGAAGCTGGTCTCACCGGTGACCAGCAGAGCAGAGATTCTCTCGCCCAGCTGGTCTGCGCGGAGTAGGGCCAAAGCTTCTTCGGCATACTCCTTGGCTTGCAGTGTCTGCCCTCGGGCAATGGCCACCTGGGCGCGCATGGTGGCAAAGGCGCCTTCAAAGTCGCGCCACTGTGCCGGGTCCTCCCGCTGCAGCCAGCTTTCCGAGGCCGCCAGGTTTTTCTCGCACAGGTCGTATTCAAAATTCTCCCGCGCCATTTTGGCGGACAGGAGGGTAAAGCGGGCGCTGTGTTGCAGGGCTTCGTCACCGAGCCAGTCGAGGCAGTCCCGCAGCAGGCGCGATTGCCCCGCGCGCAGAAGTTGTTCCCCTCGGTCGTTGAGCAGTTGCTTTAACCGCTCGCGGTCGCCCCCGGCCAGAGCGTGGCGCAGGGCCTCCACTGGCTGGTCTAATTCTTGCCAGGTATCACAGGCAGTGCTGTGCAGTTGCAGCAAGTGTTCGCGGTCATTGATTTGCCGCTGCAGGAAGCGGGCGAAGACCGGGTGGAAGCGGAACCACTGGCGACTTGAATCCTGCGCCTGCAGGAATAACCCCCGGCGCGCGGCTTCTTCCAGCAACTGCTGACCATCCTGGCGACCGGTAAGGCGCTCTGCCAGTTGGGCATTCACCCGGGTGAGGATCGATGTGCAGGAAAGGAGCTGGCGCAGTTGGGGTTCCAGCCGCTCCAGCACTTCCTCAGCCAGGTAATCGAGAATATGACTGTGGCCCTGCTCCAGCTCTGCCAGATAGCGATCCACTTCGTTGCTGTCGCGCACCGATAAAGTGAATAGCTGTACGGCGGGGGGCCAGCCCTCACTGAGATGATGCAGTTGGGCTGCGCGGTCGCCGTCGAGATTAAACGGCAGGCGCTGCTTGAGCAGGGTAGCGATTTCCTCAATGTTGAGGGCCAGCTCATTACTGCCCAATTCCAGTAATCGCCCTTGAACTCGCAGGGTGGCCAGGCCCAAAGGCGGTTGGCTGCGACTGGTGAGAACAATACCGACACCGGCGGGGGCGTGGCGTAACAAAAAGCGGGTAGTGTCGTGCACCTGCTGGTTGTCGATCTGGTGGTAGTCATCCAGCACGATGCGCAGTTCGCTGGGCAGGCCCCGCAGTTCCGACAGCAGGTGGCTCACCAGGGTTGAGGGGTCCGGGCGCTGGGGCGCGGACAATAACTGGTGAGTCTGGGGGATACCATTGCCGGTCGCCCTGTGCACACTTTCCACCAGGTAGCGGCAGAATTGGCTCGGTTCATTATCGCTGGCATCCAGCGTATACCAGGCGACCGGGTTGTCCTGCTGTGAGGCCCAGGAGGTAACCAGCGTGGTCTTGCCGTATCCCGCAGGAGCCGTCACCAACAGCAGTTGATCGCTGTGGCATTGGTTCAGAACCGACAGCAGGCGCGGGCGCGATAGGGCGTGCTCGGGGCAATCCGGCAGGCTGTATTTGGAAGTTAAAAGCATCGCTGCGGGAGGGATTGTTATAAATGTTTGATTTTTGTACAGCCACTATTATGCACCAGGACCCGGGTATTGTTACAGCACTGTAATAGGCCAGCTTTCTGGTGATTCCGCCTCTTGGGTGGCAAATTGGAGTGGCGCCGGTTTAGCTTTGGGCAGTATATTACTATTCGGGTTAAATCGGTCATCTCAACCCGTCGCAATGCAGTTTCTGCGGCTCACTAGTGGGTACGTTAGTTCATATTTACTGTGATGTATCCACACCGGCTCGTAAAGGGATGCATTATTGTGCAGCTTCCCCTCGCGCCACTTTCAGTATTTTTTCGATTTTTCTTTGGCAGTGAGAATGCCCCTTGTGCGGGTTTTCATCAATGTTCATTCAATTAAAAAAGCCGAGCGCTGCGAAGGCGCCGATAGAATAATAAGAAGAGGAAGCCATGGCGGATATCGTAATCCTTGCTGCTGCGGGTATGGGGGCTGTGGATAACACGTTTGCAAAGCCACTGTTTTCGGCATTGGAAACCGAGTTTGGGGAGGAGTGGTCGCGTCTCTACTGCGCTGAATTACCCGGCCTGGAGCACTTCCAGAGCAACATCGAACGCACCTTTGAGAGTATGCAGAAACGCGAGTTGGACTTCCTGCGTGCACGAAAATATTTACTCCTGGGGATGTCGCAGACAGCGGCGCAGTCCGGCACTGTGGATCGCCGGGATAGCAACTACGAAAAGACCCAGCGCGAGATTTATGCGGCGCTGGCCAAGGCCGCTGATCAGGTTGATGAGCGGGCCCCGGTGATATTGATCAGCCATTCGGTGGGTTGTATCAACCTATCTAATTACCTCTGGGATGCCCAGCGCCCCAATGTCAGTTGCGGTGTTTGGCGTGATGGTGGTCCCGCAGGCGTTCACAAAGGGTCGGCGCGTGAGAGGTTTTTGCGCCTCAAGACCTTGAGCCATTGGTACACCCTGGGGCCGACAATGCCCCTGTGGTGCGCCGATCGACCCCGGGAGCAAATTCAGGCGGTCACCTCCAATACCCGGGGATACAATTTTCGCTGGAAGAATTTTTATCACCCCAATGACCTGTTTGGCTGGCCCCTTAAACCCCTGAGCCCCTCCTATAACCAGGCGGTGTGCCGAGACTATGAGACTTGTTCGCTGAGCGATCACGGCGCTTTGAGTTCAGTGGCTTTTCCCTCGCCCCCTGAGGATTACTGGCGGAACCCGAAAGTTGTTGAGCAGCTGATAGAGGATGTGCGCTCCCTGCTCAAGACAGTGAATAAGCCCGCTCATCGGCATCCACAACCCTCTCAGCAGGCTCTCGCGGTATAATCCCCAATTACCTCAACAGTCTCCTGTAAAAGATGAAGGGCCGCTTTCTTATGTCGCTGCAATATCACCTGATTCCGGTTACTCCTTTCCAGCAAAACTGCTCGTTGCTGTGGTGTGAAGACAGTAAGCGCGCGGCTGTTGTCGACCCCGGTGGCGATCTCGATAAGATTCTGGCGGCGGTGGAGGAGCGCGGTCTCAAGCTGGAGAAAATCCTGCTGACCCACGGCCACCTGGACCATGTAGGCGGCACTGCGGCGTTGTCCAAGCAGCTCCAGCTGCCGATAGAAGGGCCGCATAAAGGCGATGATTTCTGGATTCAGCAGTTGCCCATGCAGGCGCAGATGTTTGGTTTCCCCGCTGTCGAAGTATTTACTCCAGACCGCTGGTTGGAGCAGGGAGATACGGTTACTGTAGGGGATCAGGAACTGGAGGTGCACCACTGCCCGGGCCATACCCCCGGCCATGTGATTTTCTTCCACCGCCCCAGCCAGTTGGCTCTGGTGGGAGATGTTTTGTTTGCCGGTTCGATCGGGCGCACAGATTTCCCCCAGGGAGACCACGATACCCTGATTCGCTCTATCAAAGAGCGCCTATGGCCGCTGGGTGATGAGGTTCAATTTGTACCGGGGCATGGCCCCATGTCCACTTTTGGCCAGGAGCGCCAAACCAATCCTTTTGTCGCCGACAAGCGCTTTGGTTAAGTGATACCTGGATTCCAATAACAGGCGGGAAGTACAGCGCCGGGAGTCCCATTTTATGTTTGCAGGAAAAATACGTCTTTTTCTCGTTTTGCTGGTGCTGGGGTTAAGCGGCTGCGCAGTAATTTCCGAAGAGGAGTGCCGCGCGGGGCTCTGGTATGAGCGGGGCCTGCAAGACGGCGCTCGCGGTCGCTCACAGTCGCTGGTGTACGATATTGCCCAAGAGTGTGACAGCTACGACATGCATGTGGATAGCGATGCATGGCTGCAGGGCCATGAAGAGGGTATAGAGACTTACTGCACTGCGGAAAATGGCTATCACCAGGGGCGTAGGGGACGTAATTACCAAGGAGTTTGCACTGGCCCTACTGCTGATTTGTTTTTACAGAATTACGAGCGCGGTCTCGCCGAATACCGCATAGAGCAGCATTACCAGCGCCTTTTGTGGCGCCGGGATAATTTAGAGCGCGAGTTGCTCTCCCTGCATTACGCCTATCGGAACACTGATAGTGAAGCCCAGGCCCAGGCATTGTACTTGCAGCGCAGCCGCCTTCGCTGGGAGCTGCGGATGTTGGATATGGAGTTGTTTCGTTATGGCTTGTTTGGCCCCACGCATTTAACGCCCGGCTATTATCCCCCCGGATTTTTTTCTGCCAGATTATTTTATTGGTAAGTAGAAAAATTTATTGGTCCTGAATGTAAGTAAAGAAGTCCGGGTTAATGCTCCGGTATCACACGCACAAGAGATTTATTGTAATGGCAATTTGGCATTTAGATCCTTCACTGAAAGAACTGAACCAGGGAATATCCCAATGCATGCCCGGCTACCTGGGAATGGAAATTACGGAAATTGGCGATGATTATCTGGAAGGGACCCTACCCGTAGACCATCGCACTCGCCAGCCCTTCGGTATTTTGCATGGTGGTGCTAATGTCGTATTGTCGGAGACGCTGGGTTCCATAGGTGCCAACCTATTAGTGGATACCGATAAATTTTATTGTGTCGGTCAGGAAGTTAATGCTAATCATCTGCGCCCTGTCCCCGAGGGGGAGGTTCGCGGCCGTGCAAAACCCGTGCATATTGGGCGCAGCAGCCAGGTGTGGGAAATTCTGATCTATGCACCCAATGGGAAACTCAGTTGTATTTCTCGCATTACCATGGCTGTTGTAGCTCATGGTGCCTAGTATTATCTCTTGGGTTGCGTGTGGAGATCCCGCTTGAAACAGGCCCAGGATTTTATTTTTGAAGATATTCCCTATCGCTTGGTACGTTCGAGCCGGCGAAAGCGTCTGGGGCTGGTACTGTCTTCCGGTGGTGTGGAAGTGCGAATTCCACAGCGTTGCGCAGCCCGCTACGGGCATGAATTCCTGCAGGAAAATATCCAGTGGGTGAGAGCGCAGTTACTCGCAGCCGACCGGCGCGCTGCGCAGGTGCCGCAATATCGGTACGCTTTTGGTGAGAGTTTTCCCTGGCTGGGACAGCAGCTTCCCTTACAGCGTGCGACAAGCAGTAAAAGTGCCGGTATTGGCGATGGTGCTATCGGGCTTTATACCCGCTATCGCGAGCCTGATGACACGCAGCTGCAAACTGCTTTACAACGCCTTTACCAGCGGGAAGCATTGGCATTGTTAACGCAAAAATCCCATGTGTTGGCCGAGCAGCTGGGGTTAAGTATTTCATCAGTAAAAGTCCGTCGTACCAAAAGCAAGTGGGGTCACTGTAGTATTCGCGGTGAGCTGCAGTTTAACTGGCTTGTTTGTCTCGCTCCTGAACCTATAGTGGATTACCTGGTGGCTCACGAAGTCTGCCATTTGCAACACCATAACCACAGCCGCGCTTTCTGGGATTTGGTCCAAAGTGTGTGCCCCAGATTTAAAGAGTTGCGCCGCTGGTTGCGCGATAACGGCCACCGCCTGACCCTGTAACTTTTTTCTATTCTTTAGTTGTACTGAATTCTCCCAATTAATTATGAGTAAGAAGCCCCGTTTTATTACTGGCCGCAAGCCGGTTAAAAAAAACTTGCCGAGCCGCGCTGAAGCGACAATAGAAAAATTTAGTCACGATATGCGTGGTATTGCCCGGGTAGGTGGCAAAACGGTGTTTATTGATAGTGCCTTACCGGGAGAGCAGGTTAAATTCCGCTATACCGCACGGCGCGGCCGTTTTGATGAGGGAATTGTTGAGGACGTCATATCGGCTTCAGCGGATCGGTGCGCGCCGCAGTGTGCCTATGTAGATTCATGTGGAGGCTGTTCGGTTCAACACCTGCAGCCATCGGCACAAATTATTGAAAAGCAAAAAGTTCTTTTGGATCAGTTGTTGCGTTTTGGCGGTATTGAACCCGAAGAAATACTGCCGCCGTTAACTGCTGATGCCTATGGTTATCGGCGCAAGGCCCGTATCGGCATTCGCAAATTAAAAAAGTCCCAGGGTGGCGAGCTGCTTTTTGGTTTTCGAAAAAAGCACAGCAATGATTTGGTAGATGTTGATGAGTGCCCGGTACTACATACAAAAATTGCCGAACATTTAGGGTCGCTAAAAAAACTTGTTGGCGAAAGTGAAGGCCGGGCAAACTTTTCTCATCTGGAAGTGGCGGTTGGAGATGATGTGACAGCTCTGGTGCTCCGCCATTTAAAGCCCCTGTCAGATAAGGACTTGGCGCTCTGGTTAGCATTTGCTAAAAGCACTGGTATACACCTGTATATACAAGGTGGCAGTGATGCTTCCCTGGAGAGAATCTGGCCGACAGAAGGAGCCGCTTATCTAAGTTATCAGTTGCCGGAATTTGACCTGACGCTGAGGTTTAAACCGCAGGATTTTGTGCAGGTTAATTTTGCGATGAATCGGCAGATGGTGAGTCGAGCCGTTGAGTTACTCGATCCGCAACCCTCCGAGCGCGTATTGGATTTATTTTGTGGATTGGGGAATTTTACCCTGCCATTGGCGCGTCGTGCAGCGGAAGTGATCGGGGTCGAAGGTGTCGGTGCTTTAACTCAACGGGGTGTGGACAATGCCGCTTTGAACCAATTACAAAATGTGCACTTCTATTCTGCCGACCTGAACGAAAAAATGGCAGGTGCGCCTTGGGCTGAAGCAGGTTTCGATAAAATCCTGTTGGACCCACCGAGGGATGGCGCTCTGGAGGCTGTGCGCGGGTTGGCGCGATTTTCTGCCAGTAGGATCGTCTACGTCTCCTGTAACCCGGCCACCCTGGCCCGGGATGCCGGTGAATTGGTGAAGTTGGGGTACCGGTTGAGTAAGGTGGGTGTCATGGATATGTTTCCCCATACCGATCATGTTGAGTCGATGGCAGTATTCGACAGAATTTAGGGCCTATTGAGGCCGGGAAAACTAACGTAAACTGCGGTAAAACCGTTTAAGCGAAGTTGTTATGCAAAGCGAAACCCTAACCGATAATTTTGAAGATAATTGCGCGCGCTTTTTGCCTGAAGCTGTAGGCCAGGGCTGCGTCTGGGCCCTGCAGGGTGAGGAGGGCTTTGCACTTTGTGAGTCTGAAAAGCGGGCCGATACCGACGTTATGCCCTTTTGGTCGCAAAGAGAATTTGCACAAGACCACTGCGAAGGAGACTGGGCTGACTATGAGGCAGTGGCAATTGACCTGGAAGAATTTATGGATGACTGGCTTACCGGCATGCATGAAGATGTCTTATTGGTGGGGATAAACTGGAACGCCGAACTGGAAGGGGTTGAGATGGAACCCCTGGACCTACTGGAGCAGTTGGAGCAAGAGCTGCAATAAACTGCGCCATAGTGCCCCACCCAGTGGATAAAAATTACTCAACGGGGTGTCTCAAATGGGGCAGATTCTTGGCTTGCGCAAAACAGTCTACGGAGTTGCCAACATTACCGAGGCTGTGGCCTGGTATACGCAGGTACTCGAACAGAAACCCAGCTATGAAAGCGATAGCTATGCGGCATTTAGTATTGGTGATTGCGAGCTCGGATTAAATGCCGATGCGCGCAGTGCGATCAGCCGGGCCGATGGTGTAGTTGCTTACTGGCAGGTTTTGGATTTGGCCGCGCAGATTGAGCGACTCGGTACTATGGGGGTGCGGCAGCACACGGATATAGAGGAAGTTTCTGGACGTGTGCTGATGGCGAGCTTTCTCGACCCCTATGGCAATGTTTTTGGATTGATTGAGTACCTGCAAACGCCCATTGAGAGATAGGACCATTAAACGGAGCAGTTCCTGTGGATAAGCCGCCCATTTCCAGATTTCGTTCCCCCAATCGAAGTTTTGCTGCGGAAAGCCTTGCGCAAATTGGGCGGGGTTATGTGGTTCCGGATCGAGTGGCTTTAATTACCGGCTGCTCAAGCGGTATTGGGCGGGAGCTGGCTTTGGCGCTACATCGCCGGGGAACCATAGTGATTGCCACAGCGCGCCGCCCAGAAAGTTTACAAGAGCTGGCGGACCTGGGAATTGCCACAGAGGCCTTGGATGTGAATTCCCAGGCGGATATCAATCGAGTGGTTCACGCAGTAAAAGCGGCATACGGGCGGCTCGATATTTTGGTCAATAACGCCGGTTATGGTCAGATGGGGCCGCTGCTGGAACTGGACACGCGAGCACTGGAAAAGCAGTTCCGAACCAATGTATTTGCCCCTCTCGCTTTGATTAGAGCCTGTGTACCTTTAATGCGTTCGGAGCAGGGCGGAATTGTGTGTAATATCGGCTCGGTTTCCGGGGTAATGCCCACACCTTTCTCTGGTGCCTATTGTGCTTCTAAAGCGGCCCTACACTCCATTTCTGATGTTTTGCGACTTGAACTAAAACCCTTTGGCATTCGGGTAATGACGGTGCAACCCGGCGCGATCGCATCGGAATTTGGTCGCCACGCTGAGACATCCCTGCGCGGTCTTTTGCCGCCGGACTCCCTGTATAAACGGCAGGAAGAGGCGGTTAGGGCCCGTGCCCAGGAGTCCCAACAGAATGCTACATTGGCAAGCACACTGGCTAAAAAATTGGTGCGTGAGCTGCTGCGAAAACGCGCTCGTCCTTTGGTGCGTATTGGCAACCGCAGCAGCCTGTTGCCCTGGATGGCCCGCTGGCTGCCGCGCAGTTTTAGGGACTGGTTTTTAATGCGGAGATTTAAATTAAATCGCCTAGCTCACAAAAGCTGAGGATTGTTATTCTGGTTTTTGCAGTGAGTGGTTGGACTCCTTCAACCACTGTTGTACTTCGTTGTAGTTGCCTCGATACAGAATTTTCTGTTCCGATTTCTTCATAAGATGGTCGTAGCTGCCGTCATAGTATTCCCGCAACAGTGACACCACGATAGGGATGTACACATCACTATTATTCGTTCTCAGTAATTCTTGGTTAGCTGAAGCTAAGGCTTCGTTGAGCTGCTTGTAGCGCAGCCCTCCCAGGCGTTTACTGATTTTATTGAGGTTGAGATGTAATTCTTCCCCCAAAGATTCAGCTGCTGATTTTTCACTGCTTTTAAAGCGCTCTAAGCCCTCGTGAACATAATCTTGCACAATGCGCTGTGCCCGTGTTTCCAATGGCTCCTCGACAAGAACCCGGGGAGCGGCCTTCATGGCGGTTTGCAATACTGGAGGAAGTGCGCAGCGTCCAATTAGACGGCTTTCATCTTCAATCGCAATAGCACCTGCCTGCTGGGAAAGCTTCAGCAGGTCGATACTGATCTGATTTTCAAAATCGATTTGTGAAGGTTGGCTACTACTGGTGCGTCCAAAGCTAGAACCTCGATGTTTTGCGATCCCCTCAAGGTCGATATACCGCCGCGCAGCCTGGATTAATTCTGTTTTGCCACTGCCGGTGTGACCAGCAACAACGATAAAGGGCAGCTGGGTACAATGCTTTTCCAGCTTGTTTAACAGGAACTGCCGCATGGCTTTATAGCCACCCTCTACTATCGGGTATTCAATATTATTCGAGCGTAG
Source organism: Microbulbifer sp. CNSA002 (assembly GCF_047324085.1). NCBI lineage: Bacteria > Pseudomonadati > Pseudomonadota > Gammaproteobacteria > Cellvibrionales > Microbulbiferaceae > Microbulbifer > Microbulbifer sp. CNSA002. The sequence goes on along the minus strand of NZ_CP172449.1, from coordinate 4,676,474 downwards.
CAGTTTTTGTGTCATTCGGGAGCGTAAACCGCCTCGGAAACAGTAGAGGTAACCTTGGGGTTGTTTACGTATAAATGCGCTCCATTGTGAAAGACATAAGCTTCGCACTTCATCTGTTGCTAAACGCCAGCCAAGGTCAATTGCTGCTTGCTGGCCTTTGTTCTTGTACTCAGTCCCGATCAGTTCACGTTGGTGATTGTCAAGCAGGGGGTGATTTCTTGCGGAAGGGAAAGCGCCGCGAACAAACTCAACTGGGGCGCGTACGTCCATCAGCGGAATATCATTCAGGAAGATGTCCGTGTAATTCGCAGTATCGGTCCGCAAGGTAGCACTCCTGCTTATTTAGGAAATAGGTGGTATTTGATTGTATCTCCATTTTCTTTCCAGGCCTATGGCAACTGAAGAAGCTACTTGTGTATGCAATATATGATGTGCTTAGCGTTAGATGACAGTTTGATATTTACACCGGAAATTAATGCTCAGTATGAGAGAATACTTTTTAATTTATTGCTCGATAGCTCAGTGTTTACATTTACTTTTTGAACCTAATGCGATTTCAGGTCACAGAAGGTAAATCTTAGCTTCCCTGAATTATTGCAGCGGATTTAAAAATCCTGGAAGCATTTGGATTACATAAGGGGCGGGTTGCTCCTGCATGTATAGAGGATAAAAACGTGGCTAAAAAATATATCTATATCCCGATAAATAGTGATGAAATGCAGGAATATGCGGAGGGGTTGGCGAAAGCCTGGGGCATACCGGTGAATCAAATCCTGGCCAATAAAGTAACCTCCGGTTTTGGAAAAGCCATGTATCGGTGGGTGAACCAGTGTTTGAGTAAGCTGAACCCTGCCGATACCCTTTACATCGTAACCCATGGCACGGGTGCCGGGGATGGACAATTTATTGGTGCTGAGCGCTCCACGAGTAACAACAAGCAGAAAAAAGTATATGTAAACGGCATGCCTAACTGGCAAGGAGGAGAGTGGAAAACCTACACGCCTCGACAGCTAGCAGATACCTTGGTTAAAGAGGGGCTTCCTGCTAATTTCGTTAATTTACATGTTTGTGCCTGTGGTTCCGGCTACGATGGAGAAAAGTTAAGACCTTGGGCTCAACGCTTGCGCCAGGCGATGGTTGGCACCTATAGAAATATTCAGGTCACTGGATATAGAGGTTGGTTCTCCTGCAGTACTGCCAGGGTTTGTATTAAAGTAGGTACTCAGTTTTATCCATTGGAAGAGCGGGCAGTTACTTTCTCCTGAATTTTGTACCCCTAATGTAGCTGGGGTTATGGCGTAGAAGTGCGCTCCATGTAATTTCCCGGGTATACCCTGAATAGATAGCTGAACAGAAATCTGAGCAGCTTTTATATTCAGGGATATCTTTCTCCATGACTGTTGACCAGTTACTAATCCTGATTATTTTAAGTGTCACTATAACCCTGTTTATATGGGGGCGGTGGCGCCACGATATGGTTGCTATAGCAGCCTTATTGACTTGTGTCTTTACCGGTCTGATTCCCCCGGAAAATGCTTTTATTGGTTTTGGCCATCCAGCGGTCGTGACTGTAGCTTGTGTGTTAATCCTGAGTCGCGGCTTACAAAATACCGGCGCAATGGATGCACTTGCACAACGAGTTGTCCGCAAAAGCGGGAGTATCTCAGTATCCATATTGTTACTCATTGGGCTCGGCGCGTTTTTATCTAGCTTTATGAATAATGTCGGCGCGTTGGCTTTATTAATGCCAGTGGCTGTGGATATGGCCGAGAAACAGAAAGTGGCACTGGGGAGGGTTTTAATGCCCCTGTCTTTTGCAACGATTCTGGGGGGAATGACCACACTGATAGGTACACCGCCAAACTTGGTCGTTTCCGGTTTTCGGGCGGATTCTGGCGCCGGTAGCTACGGTATGTTTGATTTCACCCCGGTGGGTCTGGCAGTTGCGATAGCCGGAGTTTTGTTTATTGCATTTGTTGGGTGGCGCTTGGTGCCTGCACGCAACCGAACAGGGGCCTCCTCCTTTGAAACTGGCACATATTTAACAGAAGCACTTGTTGAGGAAAAAAGTGTAGCTGCCGGTAAGAATCTACGTGAAATTTCCAAAATGCTGGGAACAGAAGATGCCCAAGTTGTGGGTGTCGTACACAATGATGCCAGGGTCTCTCCCGCGACTCCCTGGCATAAAGTAAATAGCGGTGACATTTTGGTCATTGAGGCGGAGCCGGAGAGCCTTGCCACCTGCTTGTCCAATCTCAGTTTGAAAACAGTGGGAGCCCTTGGGGCAGATTCATCGGGTAAGGCTCGACAATCGGGTAGCAATAACACCGAGAGTGATTCTCAGAATAAGACCCCAATAAAAGCACTGGCGGATCGTACCGAAATGCAGCTGCGGGAGTTGGTTGTCATGCCAGATTCCCCTTTAGTGGGACGCCCTATGAGGTTTTCACGCCTCGCAGCGAGATACCAGATTCACTTGCTAGCACTCTCGCGCCAGGGGCGCCGCTCGGTGCGCCGGTTGCGTTCGACACCATTACTGGCCGGTGATGCTCTGTTAATGATGGGGGCCGATGAAAACCTAAACAGCTTTGCTAGGGAAAAGGGCTGTGTGCCTTTGGCCTCAAGGGATATTAGCATCCCTAACAAGGAGAAGGCGGCCATTGCCCTATTGGCTATGGTGCTTGGTGTCGCTGGTGCAGCGTTCGGCTTATTGCCGGCAGCAATCTCGTTCGCCACTTGTGTATTGGCTTTTATGGCGTTGAAGATAGTGCCGTTGCGAAATGTTTATGACTCTATCGACGGGTCCGTCGTCGTGCTATTGGGGACTTTGATTGCTGTTGCTGATGTGATGGAGTCAACGGGAGCTGCAGACTTGGTCGCTCAGGTTTTGTTGGATGTCCTGGCTCAGGGCAGTGCTGTTTTGGCCCTGGGGCTGATCCTGGTGGTTACCATGACGCTGTCTGATTTTATGAATAATGTCGCCACTGCGGCAGTGATGTGTTCAATTGCCATGAGCACTGCAGAACAACTGGCGGTGAATCCAGACAGCTTCCTGATGGCTGTCGCAATTGGAGCCTCTTGCGCATTTCTAACACCGGTTGGACACCAAAATAACACCCTAATTCTGGGGCCGGGAGGGTTTGAATTTGGTGATTACTGGAAAATGGGGCTGCCACTAGAATTGTTGGTACTCGTTGTGAGTATCCCCATGTTGCTTTGGGTTTGGCCCCTGTAATCGCAGTGAGTTCAAGCAATAGAATCGTCTACCGGCTGGGCCAACTCCGCCATAAACCTGCTACAAAAGCGCAAAATATCAGTCACAGTTACAATTCCAACCAGCTCGCCTTCCCGCATAACCAGTACCGAGCCAATGCCTGTATCCGCCATAGCTAAGAGAATTTTATCTAACGGGTCGTGGATATCTGCAATAAAGGGACGTCTGGCACATAGGTCATGTACATAAAGTTGCTGCTCTTCTAAACGGTGTCCCGGTGCATTGGCTCTTTCGATATCCCCTCGGGAAATGACCGTCTCCAAGTCGCCTGCACGTGTTACCGGCAGGTGGCGTACTTTGTGCTCCTCCATCATTGCCAGAGCATCCTCTACCGTGGCATTGATATCGATATGGTAGGGAAATGGCGTCATCAGAGCGGCCAAAGTCGGTATATGGTGGATATTATTGTGAGTGGACATAGTATGATCTGGGTATCCAATTGTATTTGGCAATATGCTCGATTACCGTTACACAGCGACTAATTTGCAATTGACGACTGTAGCTACAATATAGCTAATTGCGCTCCCTAGGGATATCCTTTTAAGATTGCAGATATGGCCGCCTTTGTTACACTTTTTAGCCCTTATTTTGAATTATTCCTATTATATTCAAAGGTAGGGACACAAATGGTTGATATTTGCCGGTGAAAGATTATTATTCGCGACCTCAGTCGAAAAATATAATCAGTGATTCGGAGTGTTTGCCGAACCGAGCTGAAATCGGCTAGTTTTTAATAATGTATTTGCCGAATATACCTAACACCAGAACTACACGATGTGTAGTGGTATCTACTCATGTATATCGGGCAATTCATAATATGCCGGACTAAACATCACTAAATTGCTTGCCATTGGCCAGCCATGATGTTTGTTGATTTTTTACACGGTATATCCGAAATAACAATCTGTGTCGCCCAGCGCCACAGATATATCTCTGTGTTTTTTAATAACCGTCGTTGAGGTTTATTGAATGTTTCAGGAATACGAACAACTTGAACAACAAATCGCCGAACATCAGGCAAGAATCGAAGAGTTACAAGAGCAAATGGCTCAGGCTGAACGCAAGAAAGATGGCGTAATTGCCTATGATAAAGCACTGGTAAACCTTGCTGCAGAATACCACATGGATGAAGAGGAATTCTTCGTTGCCCGTGGCCAGCAAATCGTTGAGTGGTTGGTAGCACAGCTGGGTGATGAAGATCCTGCAGACTACGTACAAACCCTGAAGGCTCGCGTTGCCCGTCACCTCAAGAAGGAAGGTGACAGCCCCCGTCGCGGTCGTCGTGCAGCACCGGCAGCAAAGGCAGCAGAGCCCAAGCTGGAAACTGGTCACTATCGCAACCCGTATACCGGCGCTACTGTTGAAAAGAAAAAGCGTAATCCTAAGGCCCTGAGCCAGTGGATTGATGAGTACGGTCTGGACACCGTAAAAGAGTGGAAAATCTAATTCTGGATGACCACTAATTTGATGCCGGATATCCGGCATCAAATATTTTTTCAAAAATCGTTCGATTTTAATTCATCGCATTATTTGGCATTTTCGCCGCATCCTCTCTTTACTTACCTTATTATATTCAGCATATGTCTGCCCCGTTATTTACCTGGGAGTTTATACTGTGCTTTCAAGACTTAAGTCGTTTATTTTCTGTACACTTTTTGTTCTGGTTGGGGCTTCAAATTGGGTTTTAGCCGACTCTTCTGAGTCTCAGGTTATTTACTTAATACGCCATGCAGAAAAAGAGAAAGGGCCCGGGGTGGGTCGCGACCCTCATTTGACTGAGGCGGGCCAGCAGCGTGCTCGGCAACTCGCCTATATTCTTGGGGGAGTGGGTATAGATGCTATCTATAGCACTGACTACAACCGCACCCGGGAAACGGTTGAGCCTCTGTCAAAAGAGCTGGGGCTTGAAGTGGAAATTTATAACCCCAGAGATTTAAAAGAATTTGCTAACTCTTTGCAGCAGGCAGGAAATCGGATTTTAGTGGTTGGGCACAGCAATACCACTCCAAAACTGGCGGAATTGCTCGGCGGTGAAAAAGGGCGACCCATTCGAGAGGCCAGTGAGTTTGACCGACTCTATATCCTTGTGCGTGATAATGAGGGGGTAACCACTTTGATACAGCGCTATGGCCCGATGAAATCCTCGCAGACAGAAAATGCAGTTTCAGAGTCACCTTAATTAATAATTTCTTTTATAAAAGTATCGACTACCTGTGACGCCAGTCCGTGGCGGTGTTCCTTGAAGGCATCGCCGACACTACTGCGCTCCAGGTTCAACTCTATGGTGTGAGCTCCAGCCTGATTGGCACATTCGACAAATCCCGCTGCTGGGTAGACGTTTCCAGATGTGCCAATGCTGATAAATAGGTCGCAATCGGACAACGCCTGATAGATAGTCTCCATTTCCAGAGGCATTTCTCCAAACCAGACCACATGGGGGCGAAGGTTTCCCGCCTGCTGACAGCAACTACAGGTATCAGTTATCGAAAGGTCCGAATCGAGGGGATATAGTTTTCCGCTCCTACGGCATCGTGCTTTTAGTAGCTCTCCATGCATATGAATTAACTGCTCACTGCCCGCGCGCTCATGCAGGTTGTCAATATTTTGAGTAACCAGTAAGTAATCCCCTTGGAATTTCTGTTCCAGTTCGGCCAGGGCGAGATGGGCGGGGTTGGGATGGATATCTGCAGATAGCAGCTGCTGGCGGCGTTCATTGTAAAATCTATGTACCAGTGCCGGATTGCGATCAAATGCCTCTGGCGTTGCGACATCTTCCAGGCGATGGTTTTCCCACAGGCCATCGGCACCGCGAAAAGTACCTATGCCAGATTCAGCTGAAATTCCTGCGCCGGTAAGTACAACAATTTTTTGATACTGTTTTTTCATTTTATATTTTCACACAAGGGCTTTGCCTGGATCTACAAAGGAGCTCGCATTCAGCTCAGAGGTCTTAATTGATGGGCTGGTCTGATTCATAATGTTACCGCCCTGGCACTTCCATGTGCAGGGTTTATTGGTAGTGCTATTAGTTAGTTTTGCACTAACTGTCTAATATCCCCTTAGCTCCATGGGATCGATACTTTAGTGCATCTTGAGCTTCGGCTTCACAAACCGGTTCGCCTGCCCGATTAGGTAGAGCAGCATAGCTCTCGGCCAGCCGTGGATTGCCGCCAAGTGCATACGGTAGAGTGAGCGATAGGCAAGGCCAGCAAGGCGTCCTTCTACGGTAAGACTGCCTTTAACCAACGCCCCCATCAGGTTGCCAACGGCAGTGTATTGACTGAGGGATACCAGGGAGCCTCGATCGCGATAATAAAAATGGTGCAAAGGCCTATCTTCAAATAGGGCAATAATATTATCGCCAACCAGGGTAGCCATTTGCTGTGCTGCCTGGGCGCGCGGAGGCACTCGCTGGTGATTGCCGTCAATGCAACTGGCGCAGTCCCCCATGGCAAAAATCTTTGCGTCAGTTTGGGTCTGCAAGGTAGTTTCCACTTCGATTTGATTGAGTCGGTTGGTACTGAGGCCATCCAGTTGAGTGAGAAATTTCGGAGCCTTGACGCCGGCAGCCCACACTCGGATAGCGGCTGGAACTTCCTTGCCACAAGACGTGGTGAGTCCGCTCTCTGTTGCAGCTGAAATATGATGGCCGGTAAGAATATTAACCCCCATCTTGGCCAGCTCGCGTTCAGCATTATTTCCAATTCGTTTTGGTAGTGCTGGGAGTAGGTGATCACCCCCTTCTATCAAGGTGATTTCCATCGCATTGGGACGAATGCGTCCATAGTTGCCAACCAACTTTACAGCATCCACTAGTTCTGCCGAGAGTTCTACACCCGTTGCCCCGCCACCAACGATCGCCACTTGCAATTTATCGTCAACACGGGTTTCTAAACGCAGGAAACGGTTGAGAAGGTTTTGGTGAAATTTTTGTGCTTCATAACTGCTATCCAGGAAAATACAATTTTCCCTGACGCCGGGAATATGAAAGTCGTTACTATGCCCGCCGATACACAGCACCAAATAATCGTATTCCAATTCCCTCGCGGGTACTAACTCGCTACCGTCTTCATCATTAACGGGTCCGAGCTCAACTACCTGTCGTTCACGATCCAGAGATTGCAGGCTACCCAACTGAAATTCATAGCCGTGAATGCGGGCGTGCACCTGATAATTCAGTGCATCCATATTGGCATCCAATGCGCCGGAGGCAACTTGGTGTAGCAGTGGTTTCCAGAGGTGGGTGCGATTTCGATCGACCAGAGTAACTTGTGCAGCGGGGGACTTGCGGCGGCGCTTAAAGAAAGGGGTAAAAGAAAAATATTGACCGAGCCGCGTAGCCAAATGCAGGCCGCTGGCACCGCCGCCAATAATGACGATCTTTTTCATAGGGGTCTTCCTGTCGATTGCTAAAAGCCGACTCCCCAATCTGTGAAGACCTTTTTTGGTATCGGGAAATATGTCACCGATGTTTTTTCTAACGCCAGTATGTCGCGCTGAAAGACAGATGACAAGTTAATAAAGTCGGTGAAGGCCTCTCTCAATAGAAATCATACAAAGCTCATAACCGGCTGTTGTTCCGGTTTCGCAAAATCCTTAAACCTGTCCTGGTACAGTCTCGTTGTCCTGTGAAATTAGCGCTCGCCAGTCTGCAGACTTGCGCAAGTGTACGCTTACTTCTGGATTCTGTGCGTCTGTTACTACACCGATAATTGACGCCTGGGTGTAACCGCGTTCTAGCAGTGCGCCCACGCAGGCTTCGGCCTGGTCAATAGGAACAGCAGCGAGGAGCCCCCCGCAAGTCTGTGGATCGGTAATCAATGACCACTGTGGCAATGGCTGCCACTCCTGGGGGTTTTCGACAAAGGCGTAGGCATTGGCATTTTGCGGTTGCAGGCTGGATAGCCATCCGCGCTCGATACAAGTGGCGGCGCCGGAGATTAGCGGTAGATTCTCAGCGATCAGTGTCGCGCTTAACCCTTCAGGGCCGAGCATTTCCAATAGGTGACCCAGCAGGCCAAAGCCCGTGACATCCGTCAGCGCATTGGCGTTATGACGGGCAAATATCTCTGCGGCGTCGGCATTGCTATGCAACATGGTTTCCAGCGCCTGCTGCAACCATAGGCCTTTAGCCTCTCCCGCGCCCTCTGCTGCCAGGATAGTGCCTACTCCCAATGGCTTGCTCAGGATCAAGCAGTCTCCCCCGCGGGCACCTGTTTTTTCCAGGAGTTGCTCCCGCTCGGAAAATCCATTGACGGTTAAGCCCATTAGCATTTCAGAACCTTCGGCGGTATGCCCGCCAGATAGGACACAGTGGTGTCGGTTCAGCTCGTGGATGGCTCCTGCAAGTAACTGCTGTAGGTCTCGCCGGGTAATTTCCTCTGCAGCCGTAGGCAGGGTTGCAAGGATTTGTGCAGTGGCGGGTCGAGCATTCATAGCAAATAGGTCGGATAGGGCGTGCAGAGCCGCCAGGCGACCAAATATCCATGGATCATCTACAGGTGCACGCAATTGGTCGGAGCTCTGCACTAATAAATGATTAGCCGGCAGGTCCATAACTGCGGCATCATCACCGACGCCCTTTAACAGGTATTCCGAATGCTGATCCGGAAGGGTCGCCAGCGTGCGGCGCAGGATATCGGCTCCAACTTTTGCGCCACAGCCATTACAGCGCATAGGAGATAGAGAAGAGCCTGAGCGCTGGTCGACGATGTCTTTGGTTTTGGCAGTGTGATCAGCCATGTCCATTGGCAGCTCACTGAAGCGTCGCATAAATGTGCGGTCGATAGAGTCTTTCCATCGCCACATCAGACCGCTTGCAGCGGCGAAGCCATTTCGAACTGCCACAGCCCGCTTGCCACCACAGGAAAGCAGGCTGAGAAAATCTTTTTGTGGCCGGTATTGTTTTAAGCGGCGTCCGGTCAGGGAGGCGCGCAGATTGTGAAATAGAACTGGCCCCTGGCGAACGGCGTAAACTCCAGCCTTAGGTAGAGGTTCTGGGGCGAAACTGGCCACATCACCAGCTGCAAAAACGTCTTCCCGCCCCTGGGCGCGAAGTGTTTGATCCACCACCACAAAGCCTTTGTCATCGAGGGATAGGCCCGAGTTGGCCAGCCAGGGGGGAGCACAGGCATTGGTGGTGAGTATTACCTGATCGAGGGGCAGACAGTCACCGCTCCCATTAACGACACCCTGTTCGGTAATTTCATTAACGTTCCAGTTATGGTGTAACTGAACCCCTAGCTCTTGCATCTCCTTTGAGACTAATTTGCGTGCTCTGACTGGATAGCCCTGGGGAATTGCTGCGGCGCCATGAATCAGGTGAACCTCTACCTGCTTTTTCTTAACGGCGCCTTGTAAAGCGTGAGCCATTGCCATCGACAGCTCGCAACCTCCGGCACCGCCGCCGACAACTCCTAAGCGAAAAGGTGAGGTGTTTTCACCAACCTGTTTTTGCAGCTTTTGCCAGAAACGGTAGAAATGCCCGATAGGTTTTACCGGGATTGCCAATTCGGAGCCCGGTAACTCGCGGGCGGGAGTCGCGCCGACATCCAAAGAGAGCAGGTCGTACTCTATGGGAGGTCTACCCAATAGGGATACGGTGCGATTATCGATGTCAATTTCGTGTGCACAGGCCTGTATAAAGCGGGCACCAGCGGCCCGGCAGAGTCTGGCAAGATCTATATGAGTGTCTTCCAGGGAGTAATGGCCTGCAACCATTCCGGGCAACATACCGGAGTAGGCGGTTTGCACTTGGGGAGAGACCAGGGTCAGGCGCGCGCCTGGCAGAGGGTTCATGGCCCACATTTGCAGCACAATAGCATGGCTATGGCCGCCGCCGACCAAAAGGATGTCCTGGTAGTTTGGATGCTCCTGCATGTCTACTCACTGGCTGGGTAACAGAAAAAATGAGAGGCGGTAAGGATACTGGCTTCCCAAACTTCCGCGCCGCGCAAATACACCCCTGGATAAATAGTAGACAGTTCGCATTTGACTGCGAGCGAATGGACGACGCAGCTGCTTATTATCGCGAATAGCAGCGCCAAGGCAAAAAAATCCCCAGGTGCTGGTCTTTACTGTATGGGCCTAATTGCAGTTGTAATCTGCATAAAATTCATTTTCTGGCGCTTAATTCTAATGCCCCCAGAGCCCGCTTCTCAGAGTGCCTTTTTCCGCCGCTTAATCTGGTGGCTGCTAGCTGGGCTATTGCTGGTGGAAGTTCTTCACTGGTGGGCAGCAAACTGGGTGCGGGTAAAAGCTGGCGACTGGATGGAGGAGCGAGGCCTTGAATTCCATGTGGATCATTTGCGCGTATCGCTGCTGAATCTAAGTGTTATAGCGATTGATGTAAAAGCTGAGAATCGCGAAGGGCGGGGATTCTCCGCTCATGAGGTAATGCTCGATTACAGCTGGTGGCAATTGTTATGGGGACGAGCTCATTTGCCCAAGGCATCGGTGAGCGGTGCCTATATGGACTTGCAATCTTACCCGGGTGAACTGTACCGGGAGTGGGAGGTAGGTGGATGGAATCTTGGAGGTGGAGCGCGGCAGGATCGCGATTTCAGGCTGCTTATCGGTCGCGCCCAGATACGAGATAGTGAACTTTGCTACCTGCACAAGCCTATTTGGAACCAAGCTACCTGCGCAGCCATCGGCAAACTCCAAACCGATAAATTCACGCTGGCATTATGGCGCAAAGGTGATGTTCCCCTGAATGTAGATATTGCTATTGGGGATTTACAGGTCGGTGACTTATTGGCCTGGGAGAGAGGGAAATCACGATACAACACGGTGATAGGCAGCTTGAAAGGAACTCAGGTCAATTTTTCCTGGCCGAGCCTCAATACAGATCTTAACAAGTTTACTGCGGAATACTTTATAGGATGCCCGCCACAGCGTTGGGCCGATGCAATAACAGGGCTGCAAAGCCTGATTGGACATTGCGCCTCCGCCCGCCGGCTTGCCGCAGAAGGCGATATGAAATTCGGGTTTGGCCGCAAGGCTCGTGCCCAGTGGCGGCAGCTCAATGGTGAGAGTGTTGTACTGAGGCACAGTGATCGCCTTTGGCAGGATTGGCGGGCCGGGGTTATTAGCATCAGTGAGTTTAATTTTGAACGCCCGAAAAAGCGCTTGGGATGGAGGCGAGGCTTTGCCCAGGCATTTGATTGGTGTCCACGACATCTGCGTAACGCCAACTCCCACCTGTGTCTGCGAGCGGCTAATTTAGACCTGCCGGAAAAAACGGTTTTCGACTGGAACGATCGCTTAAAAATAAATACAGGGGCCAGTTCAATTAATCGGGGCTACCTCTTGGATATGGCTCGATCTACCAGCCATCCCATCAGGGCTAATAATGGTGTATTTGGTCCTCTTCAGTTTTATGCCAAAACGCGAATATTATCTTTTGCCCATCTTGCGATAGAAACAGCCAATGGGTGTGTACCGGGCGGTCTGTGGAAGAAGCCCGATCACTGTGTCTCTATGGTTGGTCTCAAAAGTACAGAGGAATTTGCCTTTCAGTTCGGCTCTGCTGAACACAATATTGATTGGGGGCTTTCTAGCGGTCCTCTGCAATTGGCTCAATTTTCAATAGGTGCCAGAGGCCGTCCCAGAGCTAAACTACAGGACCTACGCTGGCGGGCCATTGATACAATAGGTCGTAACGGCCCGCTATCTGCTCAGGACTTTTTTATCCAGTCACTATCAGGGTGTTTGCCGCAGGACTTTCTCCCCTCGGATTGGCAGCCTTTGTGCGCACGTTTGAACAGCTTTTCAGGGCAGGGACATTTTGCCTGGCAGGGAGGTGAAGATGGCTATGCCATTTTGGGAAAACTGCGCCTTCACCGATTACTTCTAAATGATTCCGCTGGTGCAGGAAGTGGCTTACTGATACAGCAGTTTGAAAGTGGCGATAGCTTATTTAAAAGAAAGGTTACAAATAATCCTTGGGTGGCGACCAGTCAGTTACCGGGTATTCCTCAAGGAGTTGGTGATGATAATTACGGCACCGAAAAAGGAAGACTGGATCAACAAAATATTGATGCGGATAAAAATCCTGACGACTTAGGGCTGGCCACCATAGAAAACCCAAACCTGGAAATAAAAAACCTTGTTTTGAAGAAACTGGCTGGCTGTCTCAATGAAGGTTGGAAAAGGTTATTTTATCGCGCCAATAAAAACCACGAAAACCTGCCAGTTTGCTTTGATATCCACTCATTAGAGCAAAGGGAGCCGCTCTTTATATCTTGGCAGCAGGGGATAGATCTCTCTGTAAAAAAAATTTCCGTGGTTAGTGCTGAAGCGAAGACAAAGGGAGGCAGGAAATTATTTGACTTAAAAAAGATAGAGCTACCCCTTGTCAGGCTAAGGCATAGACGTACACCAGACTCTGAATCTTATATCGCTTTGCCCGGTGCAAATGCTGAGCAGTTGAGTGGCTGCTTTCCCGGCGGTAGGCAAGTGAGTTCACTAAATATTCACTGTGTAGATGTTGAGCGCCTTTTACTGGGAGATTACTCCTTCGTTTATTTCAGCCAACGCAATCTAATTGCCAATATGGATGACTCAGCAATTCAATCCGTGCAGTTGAAAAACCTGTCTGGCGAGAATGTTTTTGACCTTGGGGGTGTACTTATACCAAAGCTAGAGTTGCTATGGTCCCGGGAAAAGCCTACCCAGTCAAAAATTGCATTGCAGGATGTTGCTGCTGACAGAGTAACCTTGTGTCTTCCCTGGCTAGCAGAGGCGTATAAATCGATACCGACCTGTGTATTTGGGCAAGATATCCATTCGGTAGGGAAAAGCGGTTGGTCGATCGAAGAAGTGGAATTAAAGGAGGACTTTGAAACTGTACCCATGTTGCAACTGGGGCGAGTATTCACGAAGAGAACGTCTTTTTCCTCCAATACTCTCGATTTTTATGGGCTCAATATCGATGATGTTCTGCTTTGTGGGTTGAGATCTTATTCTTCTGAAAATAATGAAGATATGGGTCTTGCTGATTGCATTGAGACCCCACAAATAAGCTTTAGTGATTCCTGGGCAAAATTGGGTATAGATTCCGACGCCCCCCGCTTGGATTTAGGACCGTTAAAGAGTAAGCCTATCGCGTTTTGGCAAAAGGGTAGCGGCTATTTAGAAGCCGGTGTCCAGAGCTTGAGTTGGAGTCGATTTATCTGGGATAGCGGTGCAGAGTTCTCAGTGTCGAATCTAAGCTTGCAGAATATCCGGGTGTGTACGCGGGATACGGGGCTTGCAGTAACTGTGGATAAGCTGAGTCGGGCCAGGGCAGGTGACTCCCACCATTGTTTTGGGGTTGATAAATTATCCATGCCGGGATTACAGAAAATCAAATTGTCACACCCCTGGTCAGTTCAAGGTTCTGTAGAATTGGTTGGGTTATCAATACCCAGGAAAAATTTGGGCCCTCTGAAAATACCAAAATTTGAAATTGATAATATCTCCTTGCAAGGGGAATCTTTGGCGAAAGCCTCTGGTGCGAGGGGATGTATGCCAGGGGGGCTATTAAAAGACGAAAAGATTGCGCCCTGTTATGAATTTGGGGCCTTTAGTATTGGCAAGGCAGAAGGTATTAATGGCTCTAGCGGTAGGCAGCTTATCCTTTCTGGGATAAAAATAAGTAATGTACAGTTGCATGAGCAAAATTTTCCACAGGAATTGCCACTTAAACTTTTATCCGTATCCGGTATGGGGGCCGGGCACTTAAATATCAGTCGGCAGGGAGTTGACTTCAAGGATTTACAGTTTAAGGAAATTGCAGGATGTTTTCCCAGTGGTTATCTGGATCAGGGAGATCATTGCTTCAGCTTCTCGAGTTTAATGCTGGAGGGAAACTACCGCCGTGGTCAGGGGGCAGAACTCGCTGTTGTGAGGGTCAATGGCATCACTTTACTTTCACCCTCTGGGGAAGAGTTAGTGCACGGTGAGAGCATAACCTTGTCGCACTTGCTCTTTACCGATACCGAGTGGCGCTTTGCCAGTGGTGAGGCAATTCACTTTCATTTTTTTGAGAGAAACCCGGATAGTTTGGATTTTGATCGCCATAGATGGATGGCTGATTTTAAGTCCCTGTGGGTTGAAGGTTTGAGCTACTACCGCCCTAAGAAAACACTCACTGTTGGTTTTATCGACTTTCTGCGCCCTCGATTTATTCTCTTAAGGGATTTATCGGGGAAGTTTCCGGTAGCCCGAAAAATTAATGAACTGCGAGGATTTGGTGGTATTGACACATTTGCTTTCAGGGAGGAAGGCAGCCCACCGCTACTATATCATCTCGGTGACCTATATCTAAAACACGGCACTTTTAGTTGGGTAGACTATCAAGATGAATTCAGGGCCCGCTTACCGGTCCGGGATATCAACTTTAATCTCAGTGATTTAAGTAACTTAGCCGAACACCCCCCTGCGGTGATTGTTGTTAATGGAAGGCCTGGCGGATTTGGTGAGGTTCAGATAGGGGGAACTGTAGATTACTTGGGAGATAAAAAGTGGAATGCTGATCTTACCGGATATCTCACCAGCGTAAATTTGATACCTGCTACGCCTTATATGGCCAAGTTGTTAGGTTACAAAATCCTTCAGGGGCAGGGAGATGCGGTAGTTAATATTCGGGTATTTGAAAATGAACTCAATGGCTTTGCCGATATACGACTGGAAAAACTAAAAGTTCGCCGGGTGCGGAAAGATGATCAGCTACCGGTGAAGTCCACGCTGATTCCCTTGAATATTGCTCTATGGTTGCTAAAAGACGGGCGGGGGGATATCAAGTTTGGCATGCCTGTTAGCGGCAATATTCGCGATCCCAAGTTCTCCTTTAGTTTTGTATTTAGTGAGTTGCTACAAAAGGCAATTATAGATGCCTTGATAAGCTATTTGACTCCATATGGCGTTTATTTGTTGGCACGTTATGCCTGGGGGCGTTTCAGGGCGAAATCATTTGCGTCTATTGACTTTGAGCCTGGAAGTGCAAAATTAACTAATTTAGCACTGACACAACTACAGCGTATGGTCTTTGTTTTACTCAAGAACCCTGACGCACGGCCAGGAGTATGCGGTATCTCTAATGCCCGGGACTGGCAAGCCCTGTACCCCTATTCCATGGCAGGTATGAGCAGAAGCGGAAGATCCCAGGTTGCTTTTTACCAAAACCCATCTCTGGAACTTCGTGAAGAACTTGAAAACTTGGCAATGGAGCGAAGCCGAAATGTCGAAAAGTATTTGATTGATGCGGGAATAGAGGCTTCAGAATTAATCCCTTGCGCACCTGACTATATTGGTAAGGATTTTGGTGATCCAAGGGTGGAATTTTCGAATTAGAGTTTATTTAAAATAATTCAAGTAATGTCTGGTTACTGAGTGGGTTCTCTCGGGGAATATATAAGTTTGCCTGAATCCCAGTAAATAAGCGTTAATGTTACTTGATAAGGTGCACATATTTAGCTGTCTTGAAAAATCATAGGATTTTCATTAACTTTTTAGATATTAGGATGAGTTTAGTATGGTGAGCTAAATAATCAGTGCTTTATTGTTTGTTGGCTGTTTATTGCGGAGTGATTATTTCTTGGGAGGTTTGTGCACTATTTCACATTGCGATATGAAGCTTACGATATTGCTGATTTTGATCAATGGCTGATTAGTTTTCTATGGTAGATTCCACTCCCGATTTTAATATTGATTTTCTGAAGTAAGAAATACTTAGGTAAAAAATGACTCAAGTACACGGAAGTTGCCTCTGTGGTTCAGTGACAATTAGCGCATCTTTGCCCTCTTCAAATCTGGGGGTTTGTCACTGCGGTATGTGCAAAAAATGGGGCGGTGGTCCTCTGTTGGCGGTGGATTGTCAAACCAGTGTTGAGATTACCGGTGAGGAACATGTCAGTGTATTTGATTCATCAATTTGGGCTGAACGGGGTTTTTGTTCAAAGTGCGGTTCGCACCTCTTTTATCGCTTAAAGGAAACTTCCCAGTACTCAGTACCTGCGGGGATCTTTGATCTTCCGGCCGAGACAACAATGACCCATCAAATCTTTATCGATGAAAAGCCGGATTACTACGAATTTGCCAACGATACCCAGAAGATCACGGGGCTGGAGATAGTTACTGAGTACTCATGATAGTGAGTGCTCGCTATCTCTATGGGGATCTTTTAGTCAAGACGGAATATACGCCCGGGATTCACTTTAGGGTTACTATAGCGTCCTAGGGCTGTATCGCCGCTTCCCTCAATGGTGATTTCAGCTTAGATGGGTACCAAAAGGGTCATCTGTATGGGTTTCGCTCACTGCGGCGGCTCTTTTAGCATCTTTGCGTTGGTATCCGGATGTCTCGTTCTGGAAGCACCTAATCTTTTAAGGTGCCGAGAGCATTAAGATGTAATCGGAAGGTAATACGGACTGGCTAAATTCCATGACTGAAACCCAAATTGTAGAAATTTTCCTGGCCAATCAATGGTGGTCCATCCTGGCGTTGGTGGTAATTGTAATTGGCGTAACTTTATGCTGGTTTGGTGGCCTGATGGCTGCGTTGACGGCCTTGGGTAACAAGCGCTGGGTTTGGGGGATTGTAACGATCGTCCTCGGGCCGATTACCGGCATTCCCTATGCATTGCGTTACAAAGAGGCGGAATATGCCCGATCGCTGATGCTGCGGGGAGTATGGGCCTTGCTGGTAGGTCTGATTATCGCCGGGGCTATCTTATTCTTTGGCCGTTAAAGGTTAATAGAGCGCTGGTTCTCAGGTGTCCAGTGCTCTCCTTCCTTCGATCGAATCATCTCTCCACAGACTTTAGACATTTTTAATCAGGCGATCAGTGCGCAGGCGCTCCCGCTTATCAAAGAGCTGCCTTGAGGCCAGGGCAACGGCGAGAAAAGTGCCGAAACCGGTGCCTGATGCAATCGCAAAAAGAATCAGGATTTGATATTTGACGGCAATTGTAGGGGAGGTGCCTGAGAGAATCTGCCCTGTCATCATTCCCGGCAAAAATACTATCCCAGCGGCAGCCATGGAATTAATTGTCGGCATCAATCCTGCACGCATCGCATCCCGCCGAAACTCCAGGCTGGCTTGTTGCCAGGTATGCCCCAGCATCAAGCGATTCTCAATAATATCCCTGGAGCGGTGCATACTTTCTGTTAGACGGTCCAGGCTTAGGGCAACACCAGTCATTGTATTCCCCAGCAACATACCTAAAAGTGGAATGGAATACTGGGGTTGGTACCAGGGAGTAGGGCCAATCAGTACGGCCAAACTCAATATGGTGATACTGAAAGCGGACACCAGCATTGATAAAGTGCCTACGGCAAAACTCCAACCACCGAGCAGGCGATACTTTTGTCGGGCTGCCACTTGCTGCCCAGCAAATAGCAGCATTGCCAAAGCCAGAAGTCCCACCCAAAGTAGGGTGCCAACTGCAAAAAGGGTTTCCAGTACCAATCCTACCAGAGTGAGCTGAATAGCCGTGCGTAGAGCGGCAACAATTAACGATCTACTTAGTTTTAGTCGCGCTACATGAGTGCATACGGCTAGAGCCAATACCAACCCTGCTGCCAAAGACAACTGCCACCAGGATAGGTCGATTACATTCATCGACGGATCTCCTGTTCTTTCAGTTGATTATCAACAATGGCCAAGTGGCGGTGAGCTACCCTTCGAATCTGCTCCTGGCTATGAGCTACCCAAATCGTAGGCAGCTCGTGCTCCTCAATGAGACCTGTCAGCCATTGCTCTACCTCTTGCGCGGATCTGCCGTCTAGGTTGGCCGTAGGCTCATCTAGAAGAAGGGCTTGAGGTTTGTAGGATATTGCGCGAATAAGAGCCAGGCGCTGCTTTTCTCCCGAAGAGAGTCGATTTACTTGCCACTTTACTGCATTTTCAGGAAAGCCGAGAAGTTTAAGTGCATCATTCATGGGGGTTGCGAAGTGATCGCCGACAGTTTCTTCCCACCAGGCAGTCTGCGCGGGAACCAACATCACTTGGCTTCTCCATTTGTGTGCCGGGTAAGAATTTTGAGCTTTACCACCCAGGAATATATCACCTTTGTGAGATTCCAGATCTGCTATGGCTCTAAGCAATCGGCTTTTGCCTGAACCAGATGGCCCAGATATGCAGGTAATTAGGCCGGGTTCCAGGGTAAAACTTGCGCCCTGTAAGGTGCCGATAGAAAGCTCTTTGATTTTAAGGTCCGGCATGGATAGCCCTATAGATATTGGATACCAATAATTATCTCCGCATTGGTGCTCTGAGTGAAGTATTTATAGCTCTATTGAATGTTTATAATTTCTGCGTGGATAAGAAACCTTCATTTGGTTCTATCGTTTAAAAAAAATATCAATATAAGAAATTGTATTTCTTGCTTAATAAGGAACCATGTTGAGAAAATTAATTATTTTTCTGATGTTTTCCTATAGAGTTGTGACCAAAATATGATTATTTCTTATAGGCACTACTTTGAGTTGTTCAATATAGCTGAATCGAAAATTTTATGTTCTAAGGCTATCCATTATGGATTTTATGAAAATCATGTTTATAGTCAGGATAATATAGGTTTTTATGTGGTGAGTTGTTGAGTATTAAATTAAGTTTGTGGGTTGTGCGATATAAGTTATAGATTTTACATTTTTCTTAATGATGTTTCTCGGGCTATACGAGAGTCCTTCTGTAAATATATTTAACATGTATATCTGCCTCTGCTATATGCGAATTTATTTAATTAATGAGTTTGGTGGTAATGCGGGTTGGTGGAAAATTTTTGTTGTTGAATTAAATTAATTGCCATGTTAGAAAGCGTGCGAATTTTATCCTGTTGTATTGTTTTATTGCGGTGAACGTATGTGGATGGATGTAGCAGGCTAAAGGGATAAATTATAAAAATATAGGAAGGGAATAAATGAAATACTCGTCGAAATCGACAGCTGTTATGGGGCTGGCACTAGTTGCTGGGCTGTCGTTGCACTCTCCTGCTAGAGGCGAATCTGGAGTCACAGATAAGTTGTCTGGCAGTGAATTGATAGTTGCATCAAAACTAGATGGAGCTAATGCACTGGAGTTTTCTACTGGAATTGGTACTCAAGTAGAAAGTCAGCTACTAGTAGATGCTATTCGTAAGCAGCTTTATTATAACGAAGCTGATTCAGTAAGTGCTGAGGGAGAGGATCCGCAAGGTGGGGTTTATTCTCGCGATAATGCAGCATTCCGTTATTTAGATTTAATGTATAGCTTGGATGCTAAATCTGAAGAGGTTATTAATAGCTATCTTAGCAGTGTTTCTCCCAAAGAGTTTTCTGATTTATATGGCGATCCGGAGCGTGCACGTATTTCTGTTGCTGAAATTCTGATTTATGAACAGTTAGAGTTATACCCCGCGAATTTAGAGCTTCAACAGTCGTTGCTGGATCTTTATTACGATCGAGCGGTCGCAGAAATTGTTCACGCCAATATTGCTCTGGATAAGGCGCTGTCCAGTCGTTTGAATGGAGAGCTGGCTGCTATTGAAATTGAGCATGTCGGGAATGCCTTTACCCTGCTCAATAGTGCTTTCGTTGAGTATGTGGCTCTTGTAGAGAATACGCCCACTTATCTGCAGCAATTGACCAGTTCTCGGGGGCAAGTTAGCCCTCGATATTATGATTCCGTAACAAATACCCAAAACGATGTCGCCCCAGCCGGTGTTCTGCCCGGCGAGTACAAAGATATCACCTTGCTGTACCAGTTAATGGGTAATCTCGCGGCTGTAAAAGTACAGCAGGCAGGTTTATTGATAGAGTCAGACCAGCTTAACTCTTCCTTGTCTACTCAAATGATCGATGAGATTTTATCTCTGCAGAATACTCTGGTAGCCAAGGAAGCTGAGTTACGCACCCTATTCTCCGGCACTGATTTTACTGAAGTCTCTCCGCATTCCGGTTTACCTCAGGCGGTTGAGCAGTGGCATTTTCAACTTAATCAGTTGAAAAATGCTATGTCCTGGCTTACCGGTGATACCAACTTCCTCGGTATGTCGAAGTTGGCTGTGCCACATGGCTTTAGCAGCGATACACATTTTGATTCTTTCAATATATTGAGTGAGTTCCTCGATGGGGAAGACACAGGTTTTATTGTGCAGGCGGACAGTAGTCTTGCTACTGCCAAGTTGGATTATGATAACTACCTCCATAATGCCCAGGCATTAACAGAGGCCTATTCAGGGCGCCACCAACTATTATCTAATCGTATATATAGCCTGTTGGGTGCCACATTTATCGATAATTGCTATGAAAAGAGCTGTGTCTATGTAACTGATGATACCCGGAAAAGCAGTGAAGTAGCCTCTTGGTCGCGAAATGTAGCGAATATCCAAGCTTCAATGAAGCTAAGTCTTCAGCGACTAAATAACCGTTTGGAAACAATCCAATCGGAAGTGGAGCGCTTAGCACTGGATGCCGGTGTTGAAGATGGCTTTGAGCAAATAGTTCTGGATTACCGTTCGCAACAGGACTCGCTTGGTCTTCAAATGAGCCGCCTTCGCGAGAAGCAAGAAGCGCTCGAATCTCGTACCGTATTGTTCGAATCTTTGTCTACAGCCGCCCAGGACTATATGGATGGCAGCTGGGATGCTGTTAGTGAATTCGCAGATCGTGTGAATACGCTTAACAGCACCATTGATGCTTTGGGTGATTTTATTTTGCTGGAGGATGCGAATACTGCCCTGGCAGCTGAGCACCGTGTAAAACTCTACGATAGCAGCGGTAAAATTTTAGAAGCTGGTAGTCGTTATAGATTGGAAAGCCTATGGTTTGAAGTAAATGCCATTGTTCTGGAGCTTGCACAAAGTGAGGCGACATTGGTGCAGGAATCCAAGCGTCTGCCTATTATCTTGAATCAGGCTAATCGCATGGTTGCAGATATAATCAATGATGCTCCAGAACTAGCTCAGCGCTATTTTGCGGACCTGATTCATTCACGTCGAGTCTCAAAAGCGGTCTTGAAAGCGGCCAATGATTTCGATCAAGCACAAAAATGGCTTCTTTATACTGCCGAGGCCCTTGAGTACAAATGGCAAAGACCATTTGTTATTCGCAATTTAGACATTAGTAAAGAGTCTGTACTCCATCTGCGTAATGCTGAGGATATGTGGGATCTTTACGGTATTATGATGGATTTTGATTGGCCTGGTACAGCCGCTTTGCACCAGTCAACTGATACCTTTTCGATAAAAGAAGAAGTATTTGGTTACATCGATAATGTTAACGGTATTGCGCAAACCTACCTGCACCCAGATCCAAATCAACAAAGTGGTCCCCGCTTAAGTGCCCGGGAGGCTTTCCAAGAGCAGCTGAAATTACTAGCTCGCACTTTCGGGTCAGACACCTGGGTAACAATCGAGTTCAGCACGGTGAAAGAACCGGTTAGTGGCAATTTCTTTACCGGTCCGATGTTCCTTGAGGAGGGTGGATCGAGCTGTTTACTCGTTGGTGGGTCCTATATGGATAAGATTGAAACAATAGGCCTCAATATCCCCACCCTGTACAGTATCAGTGGTGAATCACAAACGCCTGCATACCTCACTTATGGCGGTGCTAGTGTTGTGCGGGACCGATTGCCTGGTTATGAAATAACCACTGATGACGGCGCTGCTGGCGTTGAGGGAGAGTTCAATACTTACAGTGCATTATTCTGGGATGCTGCCGGGCTCTCTCAGCTGGCCGCGGTTAACAATAGCTATCGTGTATCTATGAGTGCGGCTTTGGATGTATTTGGATCTGGAGCAGGCTCTATCAATACAGTTACGGATTTATTCAAAGAGCGCAGTGTTGCGGCAACAGGCTGGCGTTTATCCTTCTTATTAGAAGACATTTACGGTCCACTGGTAGATGTTGAAGCAATCAAGGATATCGAGCTGATTTTTGCGCATCGTCTCAGGTCTCGTAATTTCTCTACCTGTACGACCCCTTTGTAAAAGTCCTATTTCTTTGAGGGTACGTAAATATGAAAAGGGGATCGCGCAATTGCCGCAATCCCTTTTTTGCTTTAGTCACTGCGTTCCCGGCAGGAAAGGGGAGCCGGCACAAGGCCTTTTATTTACCTACTCCTTCCTAATGCAATAACTGAGTAGTACCATTTTGCATAGAACTAAAGCAGTTCGAGATTGAGGACTATGCCAATCCCCTTTGTCAGATAGTGCTTCATTACCAGCTCCCTTTGAACCTCCCGCCTCAGTCCGCCATAATCCGCCCCTTCCGAACAAAATAACGAGTGCTGTATGACCGACACCTCTGTTTATGAGGCCACAGAGCGCCTGCCGTTAAAGGAGTACACCGAAAAGGCGTACCTGGATTACTCCATGTATGTGATCCTGGACCGCGCCCTGCCGAATATCGGTGACGGCCTTAAGCCTGTACAGCGGCGTATCGTGTACGCCATGAGTGAGCTGGGCCTGAAGAATACTGCCAAGTATAAGAAGTCCGCGCGCACCGTTGGTGATGTGATCGGTAAGTACCACCCCCACGGCGATAGTGCCGTGTACGAGGCGATGGTACTGATGGCACAGCCGTTTAGTTATCGCTACCCACTGATTGATGGCCAGGGCAACTGGGGCTCGCCGGATGATCCCAAGTCCTTTGCCGCGATGCGTTACACCGAGTCGCGCATGGGTAAATATTCGGAAGTGCTGCTGTCGGAGCTGGGGCAGGGCACTGTGGACTGGCAGCCCAACTTTGACGGCACCATGGATGAGCCCTGCGTACTGCCTGCGCGGGTGCCCAATATTCTATTGAACGGTACCACCGGTATTGCCGTGGGTATGGCTACGGATATTCCCCCGCATAACTTGCGCGAAGTGGTCAACGCGACTGTAGAGCTGCTGGAAAATCCCAAGGCCACAGTAGAAGAGCTGTGTGAGCATATTCTCGGCCCGGATATGCCCACTGAGGCAGAGATTATTACGCCGCGGGATGATATCCGTAAGATTTACACCTCCGGTCGCGGTTCTATCAAGATGCGCGCCCTGTGGAGCAAGGAAGACGGCGATATTGTCATTACCGCGCTGCCCCATCAGGTGAGCGGTGCCAAGATACTGGAGCAGATCGCCCAGCAGATGCAGGCGAAGAAGCTGCCCATGGTGAGCGACCTGCGCGATGAGTCGGATCACGAAAACCCGACGCGCTTGGTAATTGTGCCGAAATCCAATCGGGTGGATATGGAATCGGTGATGAATCACCTGTTTGCCACTACCGATCTTGAGCGCAACTACCGCGTCAATATGAATATGATCGGTATCGACGGGCGCCCGCAGGTGAAGTCCCTCGATAAAATCCTGCGGGAGTGGCTGACTTTCCGCGCCACTACCACCCGTCGTCGTCTGCAGTTCCGTCTGGATAAAGTTGAGAAGCGCCTGCACCTGTTGGCAGGTTTGCTGGTTGCCTTCCTCAATATTGATGAAGTGATCGAAATTATCCGTACCTGTGACGAGCCCAAGCAGGAGCTGATGGATCGCTTTGAGCTCACGGATATCCAAGCGGACTACATTCTCGATACCAAGCTGCGCCAGTTGGCGCGCCTGGAAGAAATGAAGATTCGCGGTGAGCAGGCGGAGCTGGAAAAAGAGCGAGATACCCTCACCAAGACCCTGAATAGCGAGCGTCGCCTCAAGACCTTGATCAAGAAAGAGCTTCTGGCCGCAGCCAAAGAGTTTGGCGATGATCGCCGTTCCCCGATTGTGGCTCGTGAAGAGGCAAAGGCGTTTAGTGAATCCGAGCTGCTGTCTTCAGATCCCATCACCGTTATCGTTTCTGAAAAAGGTTGGATTCGCGCGGCCAAGGGCCATGAAATTGATGCGGCAGCGCTCAGTTATAAGGCGGGGGACAGTCTTGGTTTTGCCGCGCGTGGCAAGAGTAACCAGCCAGCGTTATTACTCGATAGTACCGGACGCAGTTACTCCATTGCCTCCCACACATTGCCTTCGGCACGAGGGCAGGGCGAACCCCTCAGTGGGCGTATCAATCCTCCCTCCGGTGCCACCTTTGAGGGCTTGTTGATGGGCCCTGATGAGCAGCGAGTGTTACTGGCTTCCGATGCGGGTTATGGCTTTATCGCCAAGCTCTCGGATTTGCAGTCGCGCAATAAGGCGGGTAAAGCCATGCTGACCCTGCCCAAGGGGGCCCAGGTACTCCCACCTCAATTGCTGGATAGTCTCGATGACGTCTTGCTGGCAGCGGTGACCACTGAAGGGCGCATGTTGGTATTCCCTGTGACTGAGTTGCCGGAATTGTCCAAAGGCAAGGGCAATAAGATTATCAATATCACTTCGGCCCGAGCTGCGGCCCGCGAAGAGGTGGTCATCGGTGTTGCTGTATTGAAGGGCAGGGACCAGCTGGTCGTTCACGCCGGTAAGCGCCATACCAAGATCAAGATCTCGGAGATGGATCACTATCGCGGCGAGCGTGGCCGGCGTGGCAACAAGCTGCCCCGGGGCTTCCAGAAGGTCGATAAGATCGAGGTTCTGGAGAAATAGACCCATCCCGGATGCAGGTCGAAAGGGCGGTCCTAGTGACCGCCTTTTTTAATGGGGTTTTGGGATATTGATAACTCGCACATTGATGAAATAATAAGCAGGCTTATAATGAGCGGCCTTAGACAGGGAGAGCAGATATGTCCAGGGAAGATGCCGTTACTGAAATGAGTTTTGAACTACACAGTGCAGCACGGCTGCTGCGGCGAAACTTTGACCGCAGAGCCAAGGACCACGGGCTGAGTGGATCCCGCTGGCAGGTGCTTTGGCATCTACTGCGCGAGGAGGGCCTTAAGCAGGCAGAGTTGGCCGAGCGCCTGGACCTAGCGCCGATCAGTCTGGCGCGCCAGCTGGATAACCTCCAGCAGGAGGGGCTGGTGGAGCGGAGGCCCGATCCCGAGGACCGGCGCTGTTTCCGTATTTATCTGACGGGGCAGGCAATGCCGGCCCTTGAGTTACTGGGCGGTGTAGCCCAGCAGACCCGCAGTGAGGCACTTGCGGGCTTTTCCGCCGCAGAGGTGGATCAATTGCAGTCGCTGCTATTGCGGTTGCGCAAGAATTTGACACGTGAAGAGATTGAATGTGACTGAAAAGCTGTCCATTAAGCTAGACCGCGCCGGACAACGAGAGTTCGCACTCTCCTTTTTCCTGGTATTGGCCGTCCTGATAGGGGGATGGAACCTGTTGCGCGGCAGCGATATTGTCGAGACAGAGAACGCTTACGTGAAAGCGGACAAGATTTCCCTGGCGCCTGAGGTTAGTGGTGTTGTCACCCAGGTACTGGTGAGTGCCAACCAGGTCGTGGAGAAGGGGCAATTATTGATTCAGATCGACCGCACGGCCTTCGAACTGGCGGTGACTGAGGCGGAGGCGCGCCTGGCCCAGGTGCGCAACGAATTGCTCGCTCGCCGTTCAGAATATGCTGAAGCAGACGCAGCGTTGCAGCAGGCACGCAAAGATGCAGACTTTTACCGCCGCCAATTGGAGCGCAATGAAAAACTGAGCAAGGTGGCGTTTTCCGAGGCGGAGCTGGACAGCGCCCGCCAGCAGCTGGAGCGGGCCCGTGCACAGATCACGATTAATGCTGAGAAGCTCTCCAGCTTGCGCGCTGAACTGGGAGGTGATCCCAGTATTGCCCTGGAAGAGCAGGCAGATTTAAAAGTGGCTCAAGCGCAGCTGGATACCGCCCGCTACCAGTTATCGCGCACGCGCATTATTGCTCCCGTGGATGGCACTATCGCCAATACCGTACCCAAGGTGGGGGAGATGGCCACTCTGGGCATTAACCTGCTGCAAATGATTGGCTCCACTGGCCTTTGGGTGGAGGCCAACCTGAAAGAGACCGAGCTGGGTCGCGTGCGCACGGGCCAACAGGCGGAAGTGACCCTGGATGCCTACCCGGATTTTGAGTGGCAGGCTCAGGTGGACAGTATGAGCCCCGCCAGTGGCAGTGAGTTTGCTTCCACACCGCCGCAGAATGCCAGTGGCAAGTGGGAGAAAGTCGTGCAGCGGGTGCCGGTGCGATTGCGTCTATACCCCCTCAAGGATTCTCCGCCTCTGCGCGCAGGTATGAGCGCCAAGGTACGAATTGATACCAGTGAAGATGATAAAGTGGTGTCGGCCCGTGCAACGAGCGGTGAAAGCGGCAGGGTGGTGCTTTAACTGGGTTTGAGAGAGAGGTTTCTGGGCCCGAAAGAACTCGGGCCCGAGAGCTGCACCTAGTTGCTTATTGAACTCGGTGCCAAGTTTGGGTGCGGTAGAGGAAGCCCAGGTAGCCGCGCAGCTTAAGGGTGTTGTCATCCTCCAGCCAGACTTTCAGGTCGTAAACCTTGCCTTTAACCGGGTCGAGAATTTCCCCGTCCTCGTATTTTTTCCCTTTCTTTTCCAGCCCGCTGATGACATCCATGCCGACAATGGGCTTACCTTTCAGGTCGCCTGGGCACTTGTCGCAAACGGTGTCGTTAGGCTTCATCAGAAGATCCACTACCTTGCCGTAATACTTCCCATCCTTTTCATAGATGTTGACGATGGACTTTGTCTCTCCAGTCTCGTCATCGATAGTGCGCCAGTTGCCCAGGATATCTGCAGCACTGGCCTGCAGGGCGAACAGCAGGCCAAAGGTGGCCAGAAGCAGGTTTCTAATCATCACTTATTTTCCTATGTAAAGTAGGGTGACCCAGATATTACATCAAGTCACCTGAGAGGGCAGTGGGCTAGTCGTCATCAGGTAAAATCTAACAGTCAAAAAGTAGCATTTGGCCACATATCCCTGCCTTTTCTCTCTACTTGTCCCAATTTCGGGACCTTTGTGAGTTACCCAAAGGCACCTTTAAGAGGAACAGCTCAAGGGGATACGCTTGCCGGATTCTGGCGGTGCACTGGCCCAGACTTCTCGCTCCGGGTGCTCGGCGAAAGGGGATTGCAGTAACTGGCGCAGAGTCCGCAAAGGATGATAGTCGCCATCTTCAGCAGCCTCGATGACCTTCTGTGCCAAATAGTTGCGCAGAATGTATTTCGGGTTGACTGACAGCATGGCTAGATTGCGCTCCCGGGAGTTATTTGTCTCCCGGGTGAGGCGGCGATCGTAGTGCTCCAGCCACTGATCCAGGGCGCTGTGGTGAGTGGGTTTGAGTAACTCGTGCAAAGCGCTGGCCGGACGCTCCCCCCGGTAGTGGGCCAGGGCGCGGAAAAACAGGCTGTAGTCGGCCTGGCCGTGTTGAAGCAACTTCAGCAGTTCCGAGCAGAGGGCCTGGTCGCCATCCTCTTCTTTTTCCAGGCCCAGTTTGGCCCGCATACGTTGCGCATAGGCCTCGCTTACCACCGGCTGGAATTGCTCCAGGCATTCGCGTAGGGCGTCTACACCGACAAAGGCCGACAGTGCATGGGCGAGAGCATTCAGGTTCCACAGTACGACTCCAGGCTGTTGCTCAAAGGCGTAACGGCCGGTGTGGTCGGAGTGATTGCAGATAAAAGTGGGGTCGTAGTCGTCCAGGAAGGCGTAGGGCCCGTAGTCAAAGGTGTCGCCAATAATCGACATGTTATCGGTGTTGAGCACGCCGTGGGCAAAGCCTACGGACTGCCAGGCTGCAACTAGCTCTGCACTGCGCCGGGTGGTAAAGCGCAGAAGTGCTTCAGCTTGGTCGCCCACTGCCATACCCTCTGTACCCGGTATAAAGCGTCGGCAAATAACCCCGATCAACTCCTGTAGGGCCTCCAGTTGCTTGGTGTAAAACAGGTATTCAAAGTGACCG
This sequence comes from Microbulbifer sp. CNSA002, assembly GCF_047324085.1. NCBI lineage: Bacteria > Pseudomonadati > Pseudomonadota > Gammaproteobacteria > Cellvibrionales > Microbulbiferaceae > Microbulbifer > Microbulbifer sp. CNSA002. The sequence continues at coordinate 4,648,447 of NZ_CP172449.1, read as the reverse complement.
AAACGCACGTGGCTCTCCGCTACTCGGATCAGCATGGCCCCGGTTTCGATTTTCTCACGGGTGACAGGTTCGTCGCTTCCGACAATGCACAGTGCCCGGGTGCTGGGAATACCGAGGCCGTAGAGTGCCTCACTGGCGAGGTACTCCCGTATGGTGGAGCGCAATACTGCGCGGCCATCACCAAAGCGGGAGTAGGGCGTTTTTCCTGCACCCTTTAAATGCAGTTCCCAGCGCCGGCCTTCACTCTCGATTTCACCCAATAGCAGTGCTCGCCCATCCCCCAGGTCTGGGTTGTAGACCCCGAACTGGTGACCGGTGTATTTCATCGCAAATGGGCGGCTTCCCTTAAACAGGCGGGCGCCGCAGCCCAGCTCGGCCCAGGCGGGGTCAGATTTCTCGTTGGGGTCTATTCCCAACAGTTGCAGCACAGAAGGGTTGGTATCGATTACCTTGGGGTGGCGGAAAGGAGTGGGTGCTATGGGGATGCCAAAGGCTTCCCCCATATCCGCATAGTGGTGTTCGAGAGTGACTTCGCTCAGTTTCATAGCTTTTGATTGTAGGGTGAATATTTGCGTAAAACGCCAGTGTTCAGAGTGGCTCACAAGGGCCCCTGGCTCTTATACCGCCGTTATCTGTAGGGGCCGATTCTGTGAGCGCCAGTGTTGCTCTTCCTGCTCCAACAATTCTGCAATTGCCGGGCTATCCTCCAGCCACTGTTGATCGGCTTCCAGGTGATAGGCGTCTCCCTGGTCATATAGCTTTAAGCCGTCCAGGCTGCGTTCGGTGCGGTCCCGGTGAATAATACATCCGAGGCGCAGGCATAACAGAAGGTCTGGGCTGGGGTGGAAGCCATAGTGCTCCCGTGGCGGTTTGATTCTTCCCCTTTGGTTGTGCACCAGATAGGCCAGGTGCTCCTGTTCACTTTTGGCAAATCCGGCCATATCGGCGTGTTTAACCATATAGGCCCCCAGCTTGCGGAAGCTGCTGTGAGTTAGGGCCAGGCCGGTTTCGTGCAACTGGATAGCCCAGTGCAGTCGCACCTTGCCTTCTGGTGGGTACTGGGGGCGCAACTGCTGCAGGAGGTTGAGTGAGGTGGAACTGACACGTTTAGCCTGGTTGGTATCTACCTGCCAGCGCTCTACCATGGCGGCAATCGTATCTGCACGTCGATCCCCGCCGTGCAAGCGCCCGGCCAAGTCGTGCACTATGCCCTCGCGGATTGCATAGGGGGAGACTTCCATACGCATAATGTCGAGTTCGCAGAATATTGCATGCAGTATCGCCAGGCCGGCAGCGAATACCGGGCGACGCTCTTCATCCAGGTAGGGTAAATCCAGGTCCGCGATATGTTTGGCGGAGGAAACCCGGTGCGCAAGCTGATCGATATCCCCGCGCTTGATCGCCTTTACTTCGCCATCATTGCAAATCCTGGCAACCGCTTTGATAGTCCCGGAGCAACCGGTAACTTCCGCGCCTTCGGCAATATGCTGTAGCTCCTGCAATTCGGCCCGCGCCGCTCGCCGCGCGCGTTGGAAGTGGTTTACGGTATTGCGGCTGATCAGGCCATCAGCAAAGAAACGTTTACTGTAGGAAACACAGCCTATATCCAGGCTTTCCAGTTGCTGTGGAGTATCACCACCGCGAACCAGCTCCGTGGAGCCACCGCCAATATCAATAATGCAGCGCAAGCGAGGGGGGCCATTGGCGGCGGCGAGAACCCCGGTGAAGATCAGGCGGGCCTCCTCGATACCGCTGATAATTTCCACCGGCACTCCGAGTATTGATTCCACTTCTTCCAAAAAACCATCGGCATTGGCCGCAGCCATGCGCAGTGTATTTGTACCCACAACACGCACATGGTCGAGGGGCAGTTTATCCATCACTGGCTGAAAGCGTTGCAGAGCGGTCAGGGCCCGTTCGGTTACCGCCGGGTCCAAGTGGTGGTTAATATCCAGCCCCTCGGCCAGGCGCACCATGGCTCTGTCTGTGTGCAGGCGTACCATGCGCTGATCACGAAATTCTGCCAGGAGCAGATGAAAACTGTTTGAGCCCAAATCTAGGGCGGCATAGCGTTCGTTTGGAGCTTGCATCAATATCCCGTTGAAAGCGCTAATGTATGGAGTCGGACGCTCTATTATTCATTTTGCCACTTTTCAGTCCAATAGTGAGTGCAGTCAATTTACAGCGCACCAAAAAGGCGCCACCTCTAAAAGTGTTACAAAATTATTAAATATCTTTTATAAATAAAAGATATTTTTTATTTATTTGTGTCAATTTATGGACTGAAACAGTGTGGCAGAAAACTGTGAAGCCATACTAGATCGTTATATTGCTATAGGCGCTTGCTCACAGCCACATTTCAGTGGCATATTTCTTTACTTAATCTTGACCCTCAGCCCCGTGTTAAGGCTGCTTCCAGAATAATCTGGATTTTTAAACTGCCGTTAGATACTGGGTGCGTTTTATGGTTTTGCAATGTCTAACGATGTGCCTCTATTTCCCAAAGAGTTGAGCTGGCTTTCATTTAACGAGCGTGTTTTACAGGAGGTGGAAGATGAAAGTGTGCCTGTTATTGAGCGCGTACATTTTTTGGGAATCTTCTCTAATAACCTGGATGAGTTTTTCCGTGTGCATGTTGCAGCGGTACGTCGTTTAGCAGCCTTTTCCGTTGGCGGAGAAAAGAAGGAATATTACAGTAATCTATTGCAATCGATTAATAATCGAGTGTTGAGGTTACAGTTGCGCTATGCGAAGGCCTATAACAAAGCTTTAAAGGATCTGGCAAAGCATGATATCCATGTGGTTAGGGAGACTTCGCTTAGCGATAACCAGCGCCAGTTTGTAGAAAGTTACTTTCACCGGGAAGTGCTGCCGGAGCTGGAGCCATTCTTTATCGATGGGCGCAAGCCCATGCCATTGATTAATGAAACCAGTATCTATTTTGCGATAGCACTTGAGTTGGATGATGGTACCGAGCGCTATGTGGCAATGGAGATTCCTACGGATACACTTCCCCGCTTTGTGGAGATTCCTCCACGGGAGGGGAAGCGGGAGAAAGTCTACATCGTTCTCGATAATATTATCCGAGGATGCCTTAAAGAAATATTTCGCCATGTGGTGCCTATCGTTAAAGCCAGCGCCTATACCTTTAAGATCAGTCGCGATGCTGAGTTGGAGTTAAGTGAAGAGGTAACCCAGAATATTCTCGATCGAATGGAGCGCTCACTAAAAAAGAGAAAGCGCGCAGATCCGGTGCGTATGGCATACGATGGTGATATGCCTGAGGCTCTACTGGAGTTGGTGAAGAAGAAACTGAAAATGGGTCGTTATGATACCTATACCCCCGGTGGGCGTTATCACAACTCCAAAGATCTGATGAAATTCCCGGGAGAATCCGCCCGACTTCGCTATAAGCGCCTCACACCACTGCCAGCCTTACCGAAAAATGAAAGTGTATTTTCACAGCTATGCGCAGGGGATCGGCTTTATTATTATCCCTATTATGACTTCCATGCGATTGTCAATTTCCTGGCCTCTGCCGCACTAGACCCTCAAGTTAAAGAAATTCGGATTAATCTCTACCGGGTAGCAAAGAACTCCCGTGTAGTTGCGGCTCTGGTTAATGCGGTTCGCAATAACAAAAAAGTGACTGCGGTGGTGGAGTTGCGGGCACGCTTTGATGAAAAGGCCAATATCCATTGGTCCCATGAGTTGAGCGATGCCGGGGTGAATGTGGTGTATGGCATGCCCAATCTCAAAGTACATTGCAAGTTAATTTCTGTGCTTCGCCGCGAGGATGGCAAAGATCGTTTCTACAGCCATCTTGGCACCGGTAACTTTAATGAGAATACAGCGAAGGTCTATTGCGATTTTAGCTTATTGACCAATAACCAGGAGCTGGGTCGGGACGTGTACAATGTATTTGAGTTTATGCAGGCACCGCGTAAGCGCCCTTCTTTTAAACGTATTATCACTTCACCATTTTTCTATCGGGATGCGATTACTGCAGCGATAGATCGTGAAATTGATGCCGCCCAGGCAGGGAAGGAAGCGGCGCTATTTTTCAAGTGTAATAACCTTGTGGATAGCCAGATTATTGAGCAGCTGTATCGTGCCAGTGCCGCAGGTGTAAAAATTCGTGTTATCGTTCGTGGGATGTGTGCATTGGTTTGTGAAACTCCGGGCGTATCAGACAATATTCGTATTATCAGCTTGGTAGATAAGTACCTGGAGCATGCCCGGGTCTATATTTTTCACAATGGTGGTGATGAGCTGATGTGGTTGTCTTCGGCGGACCTGATGAAACGAAACCTGGATCAGCGAGTTGAAGTCACTTTCCCGCTTATGAATCCGGAGCACCAGGCTACAGTTCGCAAAATTATGGAATTGCAGTGGAGTGATAATCAGAAGGCGCGGCTGATTGATGCCAAGCAAACAAATTCCAAGTTAGCTAATGAGGGACGAAAAGGTTGTCGATCCCAGGATGCCATCTATCGCTTTTTAAAGCAGCGTGAGGAGGAGTAGTATAGATCGCCAATAATGGGCTGCAGACCTTCCTTAGATTAAATGGTGACCCTTCAGTTTGTCTGTGGGGTCACAAATACCATTTGCACTGCTAACATCATTATTCTACCCAGTTTAGGCTTCACTCTTGATAGAGTGCATCTTTTCTCTATTTATTGATCCCGCTACCAAGATAAAAACTCTACTGTTGGTTTTATAGCCGATATCACAAGGAGTTAATCCAAAAATACGCTGTCACCTTGTTCTATTATTTTATAGTTAGCCAGATTTTAAGCTCTGTACCAGTAGGGCGGATTTGGGGAGGCTGGTATTTGGATTTTGGTGATCAATAGTAGAAGCGTTGGTGAAGTGCTCTAACTATGCTGAATGATATTCCTCTATTTCCCAGCGAATTAAGCTGGCTATCTTTTAATGAACGAGTACTACAGGAAGCCGAGGATGAAACAGTCCCAGCTATCGAACGGGTACACTTTCTCGGAATTTTCTCCCAGAATATGGATGAGTTTTTCCGCATTAAGGTGGCTGGTGTACGGAGGTTGGCGAGTATTGATTCTGGTGTGGGGCAGAGGGAGCACTTTTCCCAGCTATTGAAAACTATTAATGATCGTATTTTGACACTTGAAAAGCGCTATGCCGAAGCTTATGTCAAAGTGTTATCGGGGTTGAAAAAACATAGTATTTATCTTGTTCGAGAAGATAGCTTAAATAGCCATCAGTTGGGATTTGTAAAAAATTATTTCCATAGCCTGGTTTTACCGGAGTTAGAGCCTTTTTTTATCGATGGCAGATCAGCAATGCCATTGCTGAGTGACAACAATATCTATTTCGCTATCACTTTGAATTTAAAAGGGCAGCCAAGCAGATATGCAGTTATGGAGATTCCCACTGCTATTCTTCCCCGCTTCCTGGAAATCCCATCGCGCCAAGGCAGGAAAGAGAAAGTTTACATCGTTCTGGATAATATTATTCGAGTGTGCCTGGAAGAAGTCTTCCGCAATGTTCTGCCTATTCTTTCTGCCAAGGCCTATATGTTCAAGATAAGTCGGGATGCAGATATTGAGCTGGGAGAGTATGTCAACCGGGATATTCTCGAACGTGTTGAACGGTCACTCAAACAGCGTAAGCGTGCAGAGCCAGTACGTCTTGCTTACGACATGGAAATGCCTAATACACTGTTGGAGCTGATTAAGAAAAAGCTGAAGATGGGGTCCAGGGATAGTTATACCCCTGGTGGGCGTTATCACAACTCCAAAGATCTTATGGGCTTTGCCCCGGACTCCAAAAGTTGTCGGTATAGAAGGCCGGCACCGCTCTTGTCTTTATCCACCAGTGAAAATATTTTTGACCAATTGCAAGACGATGATGGATTGTTCTGTTATCCGTACCATGACTTTTGGGCAATAACAAATTTCCTTGCTTCGGCCTCTATTGACCCGCAGGTAAAAGAGATACGTATTACCTTGTATCGAATGGCGAAAAACTCAAGGGTAATCGCGGCGTTAATTAATGCGGCTAGAAATAATAAAAAAGTAATTGCGGTTGTTGAATTGCGGGCGAGTTTTGATGAAAAAGCCAATATTTATTGGTCCCGTAAATTAATAGAAGCGGGAGTGTTGGTTGTTTACGGCGTTCCTGAAATGGAGGTTCATGCGAAATTAATTTCTGTAGTTCGCCGTGAGCAGGGAAAGAATCGCTTTTATACCCAGTTGGGAACAGGGAATTTTAATGAGAGTACTGCCCGTGTCTACTGTGATTTCAGTGTATTGACTAATGATCAGGGAGTGGGTCGCGACATCTATAACTTGTTTGAATTTATGCGATTCCCCAATACAAAACAGGTTTTTAAGCATATTATCGTTTCTCCTTTCTCATTGAGAAGTTCCTTTGAGCAGGCCATAGACCGGGAAATAGAGGCCGCCCTTGCTGGGCGTAAAGCTGGCATATTTTTTAAGTGCAACAGCCTGATAGACAGCAAACTGATTGCCCACCTTTATCGGGCGAGCGCTGCGGGAGTAGATATTCGATTACTCGTTCGCGGTGAGTGCTCTTTGGTATGCGACACCCCTGGATTATCCGACAATATTAAGGTGATCAGTTTGGTGGATAAGTTTCTGGAGCACGCAAGGATTTATGTGTTTCATAATGGTGGCGATGAACTGATGTGGATGTCCTCTGCGAACCTGAAAAACCGCTGTCTGGATCAACGGATCGAAGTCACTTATCCGGTAACCAATTCTCGACACCTCCGAACCATTAAGAAGATCATGGAACTACAGTGGCATGATAATCAGAAGGCCCGCTTAATTGATGCCGGTCAAACCAATACCAGGTTGGCTAATGAAGGGAGTAGGGGCTGTCGGGCCCAGGACGCTATTTACCGCTACTTGAAGAAGCATTCCCAGAGGTACTAAAAAGGACAGAAGAAAAGCAGTGTGGGGCTCAAGAGTGTATGGAGCATAGAAGCTTTACAGGCTTAAGTGAGTGTGTCCACGTTATGTTTCAAATACGGTCTACTCACACTAGTGGCAACTCTTTTCTTTAGTTGGGGCTAAATCCCACCAGTTGTCCATCACTAAATGAAAAGCGATAGCCCTGGCCCACCTTCAGTCGCTGGCCGCAGGGGGATTGAATTGTAATACGGGGATATTGCGGGGTGGAAATCCAAGTTGCAAAGTCGCCTCTGGGTCCGCGTCCCAGCAGCTGGTAATAGTCTCCATAGTTACAGAAGGCCGCTGGTGTACACCTCTCACTGCCCCATACATAGCCGATTACATCGAACTGTTGGGGAAGGCCATATGACTCTACGAAGGGTTGGCGTGGGTTTTCAGTAAAAGTAAAGACCTCATCAAAGGACAGGGTTGGAAACCCCCGGGCGGGGGTTGCACAGCTGACCACATGGGGTTTTCCTGTGATTCGTGCGTAAGGTGGTGGGCGTTTTGCTGGAGGGAGCTTGCCGGGGATGGACATCTCGCTGGGGAAATAGCCGCAACCGCTGGTCGTCAGCAGGGTATAAGTTGCGGCAACTAGAGCCCAGCGAAAAATATGCACGGATTATCCGCTCCCTTGGAAAAGTCCTCCTACCAATATAGTCATAGATTGGTCGTCTACTTTTGTTGTGCACGGTTATGGGAGCGGCGCGGGAAACGCCACTTGCGTCGATAGGGGAAAGCACTCTCCACATGTCCGGCGCGAATACGATCTTGTAAGAGTTTCCAGAAGCGATAGTTGTATAAATCGCCGTGCAGCTTTTCGAATGCAGCGCGCGCGGTGGGATTGCCAGAGAAGAACAGGCGGAATTCTTCTGGGAAGACGTCGGCTTCTGCGACGGTATACCAGGGCTTGTCGGCCAGCTCCTGCTCAGAGGTATGAGCTTCGGGAATCTTGCGGAAGTTACATTCCGTCAATGGGCAGAGTTCATCGTAATCGTAGAATACTACCCGCCCGTGACGGGTAACCCCAAAGTTTTTCAGCAACATGTCACCTGGGAAGATATTTGCGGCTGCCAGCTGTTTGATGGCATTGCCATACTCTTCCATGGCCTCCTTGGTTTGCTCTTCATTGGCGTGTTGCAGGTAGAGGTTAAGCGGTTCCATACGCCGCTCTACATACAGGTGTTTGATGATGACCCGCTTCTCATCAATGATCAGTTTTGATGGTGCCACTTCCTGCAGTTCTTTGATCAGCTCTTCACTGAAGCGATTGCGGTAGAAAATAAAGTAAGAATACTCCTGGGTGTCAGCCATACGGCCGACCCGGTCAGAGCGGGATACGAACTTGTACTTTTCTTTTACGATCTTCTCGGTGACAGTTTTCGGCTGGTCGAACTCATCTTTAATGACTTTAAATACCACCGGGTAGGAGGGCAATGTGAATACACTCATCACCATCCCTTTAATGCCTGGTGCAATAACAAACTTGTCGTTACTGACCTTCATATGAGCGAGGATATGGCGGTAGAACTCGGTCTTACCGTGTTTGTGGAAGCCGATAGAGTTGTAAAGCTCAGACTTCTCCTTGAGCGGCATAATGGTGGACAGGAAGCGCACAAAGCGGGAGGGGATTGGCGCATCCACCATAAAGTAGGAACGGGTAAAGCTGAAAATGATACTGGCGGAGTCGTTATTGTAGATAAGGGTGTCCACAAAAATACCGCCGCGCCCGTTGTTTAGGCAGGGCAGGATCATGGGGATAACTTCGCCGTTCAGGATTATGCGCCCCACCAGATAGGCCGCTTTGTTACGGTAGAAAACCGACTCCAGCATATCCACTCGCAAGTGTTTCTCGTTGTCCACATTGGCCAGGGGGGCGCTGCGCAGGGATTCGCAGATATGGGCAATGTCGCGCTCCATATTCTCCCAGGGCGTGGAGAAGCTGAAATCCTTGAGAATATCTTCGATCATACACTCGAGGCCGTGGCGGCCGCTGTAGCTGATATAGATGCTGTAATCCCGTAGCGGTTTGTCTTCCGGTGCTCGGGACGGCTTGACGAAGATATTGCTGTCGTGAATGTTGGTGTGGTGAAACTGGCTGCAAAACACCGAGTTAAAAAAGGTCTCGGCGATCTCATAATTGCTGTGATTGGCAATCAGCTGTGCATAAGTGGCGCGGGCATCACGCCAAAGCTCCAGCTGGCTGGTGTCCTTGCTGGTTACCGAATGGACCAGGTCCACCACTTGGGTGACCTTGGTTTTGTACAGATCGATCCGGGCTTTATTGGCCTCGTGTGCCGCTTGCCAGGAGGCGGTTTCAAAACGGGCCTTGGCGCCCAAAGTGATGTTCTGATAGTCTGCGAAATAGGCGTCAAAACCATTGAGGATGGTTTTAGCGATGCGTCGGGCGGTCGGTGAGTGATTCGTCATGCACTAGACTTTTTTTCTAAGTTACAAGTTACGCTTGCGCCAGCAGTTACCGTAGATAACGGCGTTGGACCCCCTAAGCACACCTCGCTCCGGTCCTGCCCATACTGCCTGGGGCTCTAATTAAGCGGATAGTAGCACGGCACGTCGGAGTCCCAATTGAACGATTGGATCAGTAGCTTTGTCTTTTTCTTTGCTGTGATTGACCCGGTGGGTACTCTGCCAGTGTTTATCGCAGTCACTTCACGACATGCAGAGTGGCAAAAGCGCAGGATAGCCTGGCTGGCAGTACTCGTCGCAACCGGGATCTTGTTGTTCTTTTTGGTCGCAGGGCAATTCTTCCTCGAGGCGATTGGCGTGCCCCTTTCTGCATTTCAGGTAGCTGGAGGCGTCGTCCTGTTCCTGTTTGCCTTAACCATGATATTTGGTGAGAGCAAGCCAGAGCAGGAGATAGAAATCATCCGTGAGGGGCATGAGACAGCGATTTTCCCTCTTGCGGTGCCCTCCATTGCCTCACCCGGAGCCATGCTCGCGGCTGTGGTACTCACAGATAACCATCGATTTGATGTGGTTCATCAGCTGAGTACAGCATCTGCCATGGTAGCGGTGTTGGCGATAGTGATATTGCTGCTGCTAACTGCCAACTGGATATATCGATTTATTGGTGATGCCGGGGCCAGTATCGTGAGTCGAGTTATGGGGCTGATCCTGGCCTCAGTGGCAACAACCAATGTACTTGTTGGGATTCAGCAGTTCTTTTCAATTTAGCTACTGGCATTTGGTTTTGTACTGGTTGAGCTAAGGCTGCGTTTCTTCTAGTGAAGAGAGTATTGGATTGCCGGTTAGTGGTGGAATTGCGTCCAAGCCTGAATTTCTACTTTATTCACTGTGATTTTGGTGACTTCTGAAGCGGTAAAATGATAGAGCTATTGCTGCTGTTTTTTGGCGTCTTGATTTGGTATATCAGCACGCTTGCGGCCGGGGGCGGGGCACTGCTCCTTGTTCCAGTGATTAGCTTTATCGTTGGTCCACACCTGGTTGCACCAACGGTAACCATTGCCAAGTGCCTGGCTTCACCATACCGGGCACTGGTTTTCTGGTCCTATATTGATTGGCGGGTAGTACGCTGGCTTACCCCGGGAAGCTTAGTCGGGGCATTGCTAGGTGCATATTCCTATACACAGATGTCCCCAGAGTGGATACAAATAGTGGTTGGGCTTTTTTTAATGTCCACGATACTTCAGTATCGCTTTGGCCATAGGGAAAGATCTTTTCCCATGTCACTTCCCTATTTTTTACCTTTGGGATTGGTGACCGCTTTTGCTTCCGGTCTTATTGGGGCAATGGGTCCCCTTAAGAACCCTTTCTTGCTGAATTATGGCCTCGAGAAAGAATCCCTGATAGCCACTAAGGCCTTTAATGGGCTGTTAATGCAGCTTGTAAAGCTGGGAACTTATATTACATTCTCGGCGGTATCCCTAGAGTTGGCATTCTATGGTGTGGCGGCTGGGCTCGGGGGGATTATTGGTGTAACCCTCGCTAAAAGGAGATTGAATCAGGTCAGCTTTAAAAAATTTAGGAAATACACTCTATTGGTAATGTTTTTGTGTGGTTTGGTATTAGTGATAAAAGCGCTTTATGACATGGCTTAGATTTATAGGGATAGTATTTATAATTTATTGCTAGAACTAGCCGTTTGGAAAGCAAAGAATTAAAATTCGCTCCCCTAATTACAATACTATCATCATAAGAAATAGTATAATTTTTTATATCCAGTTTATTAATGGCTGCGTTCGAATCCTGCATAGGTGTGATACTGCTGGGGGGGTAGGCCTGCATGGCGTGCCTGAAGATCTTTGGGAAGATCGCCTAAATAGATGACGCGAGTGGGTTCTGCCGTCTTGAGCCAGCGCTCTGAATAACTCTCCCAGGTGTCCACATGTTTATGCGCGGCACTTACATCTTTGAAATGCTCGTATACAATAATTTCTCCACTATCAGAAATATAGTACTGGTAATTCAATGTCCCCGCTTCTTTCTGCGAGACTACCTCTACCATTTCATCAACAATTGACCTAAAGGCCTGCTCCTGTCCGTTCTTTATTTTCGCCTCCACAAGCCAGCCAACATTATTAAACATAAGTATCTCCAATACGGTTTAAGAGACTTTGACATAAGTGGTAGAGCAACAATTTTTAGGTCCTGGGAGCATGCTGACTGATAAGCAACCTGTCGCTAAATACCAGAGGGGGAGTAACTGCTCTACTCAGGAAGAAGATCAAGTGATGGTCCTAGATATTGTAGACGACATCGTGGCGTCTAGTTTGGTAAGGCTAGCTATTTGATAGCTCTCCAGTTGCACTGAACCTCACCGGGCTCCTTGTATAAGAAACCTGCTTCAGGAGTGACTATTGGTTCATTGTTTGGTCTAAGGGAGGGTTCAATGCTTGGGTTGTGAGATAAGCCCAATTGTATTCAGTTGTTCTTTAGAGGCTCCTTAATATCTAAGAGTGGCATATTTTTTATATGTACTGATTGGTAAACAATGATGAGATCCCCGGATCAGCAACAATTTCTAAATTTAGCGTTCTAGAGACAATATTTAAATTTGATGTGGGTAGTCAAATGTAATCGTTAACAGGAATTTTCTCTTTGGCGTATTTAAGATTTTGTATCCTAATTAATACCTGACTTTAAGGCTTAGCCCCAAGGTGTAAGACGGCGTAACAGCCTGTGTACCCTTATTTCAAGCTAAAAGGCATAAAACACATTACTTAAGCGCTTGATAAATGAAAAGTGAAACTGCCAAATAGGGGGAGCAGAAAAAAGTTGTACCTGATAATTTAAAGTCCTTGCTAGTGTGTTTTTTGTACAGGTGCGGACTTGTAGAATTCATACATAGCTATTTTATGTAAGTATGAATTGATGACTTTCTTGTATGGAAGCTATTTCTCTGAAATACAAAAAGCATCATCAATTTACTTTGGAAGTCAGTATCCATTATGACTGATTTGGTCTTTATGAAGACGGAAATTGTTGCACATCTACATAGTAAGAATGAAAAAAACAATTGGTAAATTTGAACTGTGGACTCAAAAGGGTGGCCCTAAATGGCACTACCGTTTGGTTTGTTATGCAGTGCTGATGTTTGCCATACTTCTTTCTATGCCCAGTTACCCCCATACGGTTGTGGATATCACCTCGTTGGACGGAGGAAGTAAACCGAGTGGCCTAAATGCAATTTGGCATGATCCATCGGGGTTTGGAAGCATTGTTGATGCTGAAAAAGCTTACAAAAATAAACTTTTTCTTCCCCTGGGAACTGCCGGATCTACCGGGCTTAAATCCGGAGCCTTCTGGTCTCACTTCATATTAAAAAACTCCAGTAGTGAAACAGTTTATGTCTCAATTGAATATGTGGATAACCAGCTCGATGGGCTGACGGCCTTTTCTAGGATTCAGGGCGGCAGTCAGCCTTACACTGAGCTGGCAAGTCTGTCTGCGAACCAGCCTTTTTCCAGTCGAAAAATCAAGCATCATCGTTTTGCGTTCCCACTTAAAATCCCCCCCTTCGCATCAAAGGAAATGATGGTTAAATTTGATGTTGGAGTTTTGGGCGTTGCCTTTCCCAGTATGCGTATTTGGAGACCTGAACAACTTGAAGAGAGGAGTAAGGCTGAGGCCATTTTAACGTCATTTCTTTTTGGTGGTTATTTTTTGATGGCCATTCTTGCGCTGATTGGTGCTATTACTGCGCGTAAGAATATCCTGTATCTATACTCGTTATATTCCGTAACGAAAATTTGGGTGTGGGGATCTTTACTGGGATATACCCATCAATATTTGCTCCAAGAACAATTTGATTGGCGCTATCAATCGATTAGTAGTGCTGTGGCGATTCTGACCGGGATTCTTTTTGCCCGATACTTTCTTGAAACGAAAAAGTACATCCCAAGATTGGATTACTTTTTAAAATTAATTTTACTCAATGGTTTATTCCTGGTTATTTGCGTTGTTCTGCAGTGGGAAGCTCTGGCGCACATTTCCATGATGCTTGCTCTGTTTTTCTATCCTGGTGTTGTTGTTGTCGCATTGGTGCGTTGGCGACAGGGGGATACTTCTGCGGCCGTTTTTGCTTTAGCCTGGAGCGTTTTGGTGTTGGGGCTTTTGGTGCAGGCGATGAGGGATCTCGGTTATGTGGTGCACAATCCAATTAATTACTATTGGCCCCCGGTTGCCTCTTTTGTTGAGATGTTGGCAATAATGATAGCTATCGGATTACTGGTAAAACGTTTAAGGCAACAAAAAGAGACTGCAGAAAAAAGGTATCTACTACACCTGGAAGCCTCGAGAACCGAGCTGGAGCAACAGGTAAAACTTCGCACACAGGAATTGGAGTACGCTAAAGCCAAAGCTGAAGAGGAGGCGCGCACAGACCCGCTAACAGGTATTTTTAATCGCCGCTGCTTTTTCGAAGAGGCCAGTAATCTGGTGGCTGTGGCAATTAATAACCAAATGCCATTGTGTGTATTAATGCTGGATATCGACAATTTTAAATCTGTTAATGATATTCATGGCCACTTAATCGGCGATCAGGCACTCTGTGCGACTGCCCGAGTAATTTCTCAACACGTGCGGGATGTGGATATCTTCGGGCGTATTGGTGGGGAGGAATTCGCGCTAGTACTCAGCTCCAATGTCGAAGGAGCTATGAAGGTTGCCAATCGTATACACCGGGATATCGCTAAAATCGTGATTAAAAGTGCAGTTGGGCAAGCCCAGTTTACCGCAAGTATTGGCATAGCCCGTCTGCAGGGGCGAGAAGATATCCTGGAGCTAATGCGACGGGCAGACTCTGCGTTGTATCAGGCCAAACGCGCTGGACGTAATCGTATTGTGGAGTGCGCTGAAGCTACGTAAATTAGCGTACGTAGGTAACGGCATTGAGTACTTTTTGACGTATATTCTCCGGAAGGGGCACCAGGCCCAAGCTTCCGGCCTGGCTTTGGGATGCGTTGCTCAACATAAAGACCAGCATTTGCCGCAATGCTTGTGCTTTTTGATCATCCTGGTCTGCGTAGAGTAACAGCCAGGAAAAGCTCGTAATGGGATAGGCGGTTTCTCCCTTGGGGTCCCAGATCCAGGCGATAAGGTTGGGAGCACCACTAATTGGTAGTGATGCTTTTGGAAACTCAACCTCTGATAGTGCCTCTGCTCCGCTCTTGGGGCCGGCGGCAATATAATTGCCCGCTCGGTTTTCCAGTAAAGCCACGGGCAGGTTTACCAGTTGGGCAAACCCGTGCTCGACATAGCCAATGGCCCCAACTTTCTTGCGAACCTTAGCAGCTACGCCTTGATTGCCCGGTGCTCTTTTAAATCTGGGCAACTTTGGCCAACTGGGTGTTCTGTCCAAACCAATTTTTTCGCGGAAATCCTGGCTCACGCTACTCATATGTCCAGAAAAGATATATGAGGTTCCCGAACTTTCAGAGCGGGTGACAACGGTAATCTCATCTCTGGGCAACTTGATATCGGGGTTTGCAGCCGCGATCTTGGGGTCATCCCAGTGGGTTATTTCTCCCAGGAAAATCCCCACATAAGCTTCCCTGGACAGTTTTAGCTTGTCGATTCCTGGAAGGTTAAATACCAGTACGACTTCCCCTGCAGTAACCGGCAGTACCACGCCACCACCTTTTAGGTTGCGTAACTCATCGATATCAATGGCGGCATCTGAGGCGGCAAAATCAACTGTATGACCGACAAAGTCCCTGATGCCGTCACCGCTACTGCTCATCTCGTAGAAAATAAATATGTTGTTTTCCCGGTGGGTGAACTGCCGAAACCACTCCACATAGATTGGGTAGGGGAAACTGGCGCCGCTGCCCCGGAGATTTACAGGATTTTCTGGTACCTGGGCAGTTCCCGGTGTGGCCGCAAGGATAAAACTGGCGATTGCCAGCACAGCGGTAAGGCGGCGTATAAGGGTTGCACACCTCGATATCATAGGGACCTCGGCTTATAAGCCTCCGACAACCTGCCTATAGGCGGGGTGAGAGGCCAAAAACTGCTTTAGATTAAAATTTTAGCAGGGTCCCTGGTTTGTCATATCAATCGCCTAGCTACCGACTATTTGGTCGTCCTCACGGTAAATGGCCAGTACCGATGGCCGAGGTGGTAACAGGGGGTTATTATCTGGCCAGCGGTGCAGGGGGTGGTCATAAGTGGAGTTGCGTGAATCGGCCGGATGTTGCACGGCAATAAACAGGGTTTTTCCGTCGGGAGTAAATTCCGGCCCGCACACTTCAGCCCCTTGCGGGCAGCCAAAAAAATGCTTGGGTGCGGCCCGCAAAGGCCCCTCAGTCGCCATTGCCCAAAGTCCATCGTGGAACCCAAAGCGCTCACAGCCATCGGTAGCAATCCACATATTGCCCCTGGGATCGAAAGCGACGTTATCGGGATTGGCAAACCAGCCGTGCTCAGAGATATCGTAAGGGGACTGCTGTCCATAGGCGCCCCTTTCAGCCGGGTTTTCAGCATTGGGATTTCCACCAAGTAGAAATTGCTGCCACTGAAATTGGGAGCTGGTGTGGTCGCGGTCTCCCTTCTCCCCGGGGGGCGCTATTTCCAATACATGGCCGGCAGTATTGCGGGCGCGGGGGTTGGCGGCATCGGTATCGCTGCGCTTCTTATTTTTGGTCAGCATTACATAGGTGCAATCATTGTGGGGGTTAGTCTCCACGTCCTCCGGCCGATCCATTGGCGTGGCTCCCAGTAGCGCGGCTGCGCGGCGCGCATCAATCATTACATCTGCTTGATTGCGAAAACCATTCTCTGCGGTCAGTGGGCCCTGGCCATATATCAGCGGCAGCCATTCGCCACTGCCATCGTCGGCAAATCGCGCGGCATAGAGCGTGCCATTAACGAGTAGCTTTCGGTTTGTATCGGGATCTTCGGGCTGATAGTTATCTTGGGATACATAGCGATAGATAAATTGATGTTCATCATCATCGCCGCCGTAAGCAACGATCGGTTGTCCCGGTTTACAGACCAGGGTAAAGCCTTCGTGCTCAAAGCGCCCCAAACTGGTCAGCTTGCGCGGTTTTGATTGGGGGTTATAGGGGTCAAACTCCACCATCCAACCGAAGCGATTGGGCTCATGGGGTTCTACCTGAATATCAAATCGGCGGTCGTGGTCACCCCAGTTGCGATTTTCCGGTTTTATACCAAAAAGTTGATGGTTTTCGATCTCCCGGGAATCTTCGAGCTTTTTTGGGTCTCCCTGAAAAGCGCCGCCAAACCCCTCTTCGGCAATTAATACGGTTCCCCATGGAGTTTTTCCTCCTGCACAGTTACCTATGGTGCCGAGGACCTGGGTTCCGCTGGGATCTTGGCGGGTCTTCAAACGTTCGTCGCCTGCGGCGGGACCGGTGATTTCCATTGGCGTCGTAGAAGTTATCCTCCGGTTATAGGGACTGTCAGCCACTAACTTCCAGCCCTGTTTAGCTCTTTGAATTTCCACGATGGAGTGTCCGCAGGCGGCCTGTTCAATGGCCACATGCTCGGCACTCACTCCCCGGGTGGCACTGTATTCGTCGTTATAACCGGGGAACATTAGATGGGGCTGGGTGTATTCGTGGTTGACACATAAAAGCCCGCGATCACTATTTTTACTTTGTATATGCAGGTACCCCTGGGTGGAACTGGTCCCCGCTGCCAAGGGCATAAAAGCAATAAAATCGTTGTTGTAACCGAATCGCTGTTCCTGGCTACTGGCGCTAAGTTCTTCAGGCTGAAAAGATGTTTCCTCTTTATGTAAAGGGTCTCCCCACCTCAGCAGAACCGTGGATTTATAGCCCTCTGGTAGATGGTGTTGGTAATCCAGTCTATGGGGGATTTCTTGAAAGGTGAGGGAGTTGCGTGTGGGATTTTCACTCCCACTACAGCCGGGTAGTAAGCTGCTTACAGTACCGGTGGCGGTTACACCACCCAAGACTTTAAAAAGAGACCGGCGTGCTGGGTTTTTGGGGCTTTCGTTCATGACTGCTCCATATTTGGCTTCAGTATATGACGCTTTTTACTGTTAATTGCCTTGATGGTTCTTTTTAAGGCGATGGATATCTGTGTAAATAACAGGGCTTACATCTATCGTCGCAGTACTAATTGACTATGTGATGACAAGCTTAAAAAAAATGTCACGTAAAGTTCATAGCGGCCTTCTAGTCTGCGTCCAATTCAATTAACCACCGGTAATGTGGGAGTGGGACGCAATGAAATACAGAACTTCAGGCTTGCGGTTACTGGGAATGCCATTGGCGGCTCTGGCGACTGCCATCATTAGTGCAAATGCTGTCGCAGAAAATGAGCAGCTAATGGAAACGGTGACGGTTACCGCCCAGGCAAGTAATGCGCGCAGCGACTTGGATCGACAGCGGGACGCCAATAAGGTCGTAGCGGTGCAAACTTCTGATGCGATTGGTGAACTCCCCGATGCCAATGTCACAGAAGCGTTACAGCGGATGCCCGGTGTATTTATTGCGAGAGATCAGGGTGAGGGGCGTTTCGTTGGGGTACGGGGTATAGATCCAAATTTGAATGCGGCGACAATTAATGGGGTGAGCCTGCCCGCACCGGAAACAAACACCCGGGCGGTAGCCCTGGATGTTATTCCATCGGACTTATTGGCGAGTTTGGAGGTATTTAAAACTCTTACGCCTGATATGAGCGCAGACTCTATTGGTGGTGCCATTGAGATCAAAAGTCTGAATGCCCTGGATTATGACAGCAATCGCTACAAGTTCAGCGTAGAGAATAGTTACAGCGAGCTTCAGGAAGAGTACAGCCCCAAAGTGGCTGCGACCATGACCAATATTTTTGAACTTGATGGAGAGCGCCGTCTCGGGGTGGCCTTGGCGCTAAGTCACCAGGAACGGGATTTTGGCTCAGATAATATT
Organism: Microbulbifer sp. CNSA002; assembly: GCF_047324085.1. NCBI lineage: Bacteria > Pseudomonadati > Pseudomonadota > Gammaproteobacteria > Cellvibrionales > Microbulbiferaceae > Microbulbifer > Microbulbifer sp. CNSA002. Next base: position 4,630,116 of record NZ_CP172449.1, on the reverse strand, counting down.
GAGACTGATGGTAGCTGGGAAGAACTGACCGCTGAAGATGGCTCTGTAGCTAAGGGCGCGACCGAAATAGAACATCGCGATTACAGTATTACCCGGGAGCGCACAGGTCTTGCTGCCAACTTCGACCTGGAACTGGGCAGTGACTCAAGCATCTATCTCCACAGCTTGTACTCCGATTTTTCTGATCAGGAAATCCGCCAGCGCAATTCCTGGAAGCTCGATGATGAACGCGATGAGCCGGAGACTATTTCGGCCAACTCGGCAGAGTGGGAAGAGGCAGCACTGGAGAAGTCCCTGAAGGACCGCCTGGAAGAACAGGAAATTATTTCTGCGGTATTTGGCGGAGAGCATAATTTTGAGCAATGGGGATTGTCCTATGCCTTGGGATATTCCCATGCAGAGGAATCTGAACCCAATCGCCGCGATACCGATTTTGTCTTGGACTCCCTGCGTCTGGGGTATGTTGAAGCTGGTGATACTCCCCGTATGGCGGTGGGAAGTGAGGATGTTGAAGCAGTATTGGACCCGGCCAGTTATCAACTCGATGAGTTGGTCATTGAAGATAACTTTACTGAAGATGAAGAAATCAGCTTCCGAATTGATATCAGTAGAGAAATGGATTGGGCTGGCAATCCTTCAGTAGTTAAATTCGGATTACATGAGCGTCAGCGAGAAAAGGCTGGTGACTTAAATGCGACTGTATATGAAGGGTTTGGTGGGAATTACACTCTGGCGAATTTTTCTCGCAATAGTATCGATTATGGTTTGGATGCATTTGGACCTGGCGTCAATGTTGGAAGCCTGAATAGTTTTATCAATGCTAACCTCAGTGATTTTGACATAGATGAGACGGAGACCGCTTTGGCATCCGCCCGTGACTACGCAATGAATGAAGACATCACGGCCTTGTATGTGATGAATTCTATTGAGTTAGACCGCTCCCAGCTGGTTTTTGGGGTTCGCTATGAGCGCACTGAATTTACTGCTGACGGTGTGAATGTGGCGGAGTCGGAAGAGTCCCTGCCGGGTGCCGATTTAATTGCAGAAGAGGTTTATGCCACTGAGGTTAACTACGAGCGGGACTACGACAACTTCTTCCCCAGTATTAATTACAAGTTTGATTACAACGATAATGTAGTTCTCCGTGCAGCCTATTCGGAGTCCTTATCGCGTCCATCATTTGGCTATTTGAACCCCTCTCCGGCCAAAATTGAATACGATGATGGGGAACTGGAGGTTGAAGCTGGAAATCCAGAATTAGACCCCTATGAATCCCGCAATATCGACCTGTCTGCCGAATACTATGCGGACGACCTGGGTATGTTCTCTGTGGGACTTTTCCATAAGAGTATCGATAACTTTATTGTCATGTCTGAGGTTTCCAGTAATACCGATTTTACCCGTTTTGTAGGTAATTTAGCGGTTGATGATGCTGAAGTATGGCAACCGATTAACGGAGACAACGCCCATATCAGCGGTGCCGAACTGGCCTGGACCCAAGGTTTTGAAAATGGGTTCTTACTCAGGGCCAATGCAACATTTACCGATTCAGAAGCTGATCTGGGTCTCAATAGCAGTGATCGCAGTGACAAAATATCTATGCCTTCCCAGGCGGATTTTGTCGGCAACTTTATTGTAGGCTATGAGCGCGATGCCTTTAGTATGCGCCTGTCAGCAGCTTTTCGCAGTGAACGCCTGCTGGAAGTAGACCTTGAAAATGAGGCTAATGATCGCTACGAAGAAGACCATTTGCAATTGGATTTGTCGGCCCGCTACCGCTTTGATAATGGCCTTCAACTTACTTTTACTGGGGTTAACCTCACGGATGAACCTTACTATGTTCACACGTCTGGGTTTAATGGTCAGTACGAAGAATACGGTCCGACCTATGCGATTGGGCTGAGCTATAGCACTTTCTAGAATTTACACTGGAATTTTTGGATTAGTGCAATTTTTTACCCTGATAAAGCCCCTGCAATATTGTGGGGGCTTTGTTTTTGTAAAAATAATATTTTCTGTCAGTTACCGGTAAGTTCTAAGCAGGTTTTATTATGCGTTTTTCAATAGTGGGTGTTTTGTCCTGCCTTATATTACTCGGATGTGATCTTGAAAAGGATAGTCAAAGATTATCTTCACAAAAGATCATCTCTTTAAAGGGGCTGATAGCTGAACAGATTCAGCTGGTCAGTTTCCCTGAGCAGCAATACTTGTTGCTATCCAGTAAAGATAAAGGGCTAGTGCTTGTAGATGAGTCCGCAGAAATACAAGTTCAAAAGGATGGCAGAGTAGAGGCACTTGCCATTCAGCCAAGAGAAGATGGCAGCTACCTGGTGGCGGCTTACGAAGAGCAGGAAGCGCTATTACATCTATATCAATTATTTACTGATCTAAACGATGATTTGCAGCTTCAACTTTTAGGAAAGCTTGAGAGTGCTAAGCCTGTGAGCGCACTCTGTTTTTCACTGCAAGCAGGAAGAGATCACCTGTTTGCCATTGGAGAGGACGGACTGGGGTTTGAGTACCTGCTTTCTCCCAGTGATGAGCACTGGGACTTTACCGAGATCCGCCCAATATATTTGGGGGAGGAGGTTAATAGTTGTAGCGTGGATAACCGTCGGGGGCGATTACTGGTATCACAGCCGCCTGTAGGGATATTGGCATTGAATGCCGATGCAGAGCGAGATGAGGAGCGTGAGCTTTTAATCTCGGCGAAACAGCTCGGTGATGATTTCGGCAGCTTGCGATTGGGTTATCAGCAGGACCAAATCTGGATTGCTGTGGAACAGGGAGTACAGGCTTTCGACTTGTCAGGAAGTGGTATGCCCGACCAATCTTGGACATTGCCTGCAGAAAGTCCTGCCTCTATAGCAGTTTTTGGTGATAGGTTGGCCGTGTTAAATGATAAGCAGAGTGAAATAACCTATTTCCCGATAAATACCAAACTGACTAGCGTTACAGATAATCCGCTTGAGATTATTCCCACTATTGCCGCCAGGGGACAAACTGACCCGGTTCACTCTTATGGAGATGCTGCCGATGATCCCGCCATTTGGGTGAACTCTCATTCGCCGGCAAACAGCCTGATTTTTGCTACAGATAAAAAAAAGGGGCTCAATATCTATCATCTATCAGGCGGCTTAAAACAGCACTTTCCGGTAGGCAGGGTTAATAATGTTGATATCCGTAAAATTTCTCACCCTAATATTGATGCGATTGCCGTTGCCTCTAATCGTACTAACCCCGGTTTGGATCTATTTTCTATCAGTACAACGGGCGAGGTGGGGTATCTTGGATACCGGGGTATAGGGCTTCATGATCCCTATGGCTTGTGCCTGCAACAGGACGATAGTGGGCTTTATGCCTGGGTTTCTGACAAGGAGGCCAGCTTGCATCAGCTAAAAATCAATGTCTCTGAGTCCTCCAATGAGTTTGAGATTGAGCAGGGTATCCAGTTTGATGACTATGGACAGGTTGAAGGCTGTGTTGTGGATGACCAGTTCGGAACCCTGTTTTTTGCTGAGGAAGACCGGGGGATTTGGCGGCTGAACCTAAAGTCCTTATCAGAGGCCTCTCCAGAGTTGGTGGCAGAAGTGGATGGTGAAAAGCTGGTGGCAGATATAGAGGGATTGGCACTTTATCAGGATGGCGATAAGGGCTATCTAGTGATATCCAGTCAAGGTAATGATAGCTATGCACTATTCAGCCGTAGTGGGAATGAATTTATTACCCATTTTCGGGTTGGTGTGAATCTCCAGCTAGGTGTGGATGGCAGTTCGGAGACCGATGGTTTGGCCGTTACCAGTTCAGCTTTGGGTGCGGAATATCCTCGAGGTTTGTTAGTTGTCCAGGATGGGCGCAACCGAATGCCCAGCGCAGCCCAGAATTTTAAATTGGTTGATTGGAGAGATATCAATCGTCTGTTGTCTCACTAGCGGTATCGGGGTTTTCAGGCTGGCTTAAATTGTTAATATTGCGGGCTCTCTGAACCAGGTAAACCAGAGAGCTCGCAAGTATCACTCCAACAATATCGGCGGCCAGATCAAGTAAGTCAAAAGTCCTTGAGCGAACAAATGCTTGGCTTATCTCTTCAATCAGGGCAAAGCCAAGCACTGCGATAGCACCATAGTAAACTCTAATAAAGCCGAGCTTAAAATAAGTGGCGCGGGTGGCAGTTATCAGGATAAGACCAAAAGTACCAAACAAGGCGATATGGCCTAGTTTATCGCCATAGGGGATAGCACGGACAAGGTCAAAAAATATACTACTCGATCCGGTATTGGCTAGATAGATAATCCAAAGAATAAAAAGAAAAAACAGTAGGACTGAAGCCTTGAGAAATCTTGACATAATACTTATTGATACAGTTTCGTCTAATCTTGTGAAGCTTGGCTATTGATTTTATAGATATCTAATTGGATCGGAAAGATAGGCCATTTGTCTATGTGAATTAGCCAGAATGTGATGGCTCAGTATCAATTATTTTCGACTTACAGTCCCTACATAGGTAGGCGATACCATTAATATCTAGTGATTTACTTTTAGAGCGAAACTCATAGGGCTCCATGTTTTTCTTACAGTCGGTGCAAATAGGTGGATTTTCAAGTTTTTCTTGCTCTAGCTGTTTTTTTGTTCCGAATATTAACAGCACAAACACTATAAGAATGGCCCATTGAAAATTATCTAGCTGCCTAGAGCTTCTCGAAACGAAGATTGAGTAAATTAATAGTATAGATACTATTGTAATGTATATAATTGAATGAGTTTTTTTGGTTTCTTTTAGCGTGTTTTCATAATCTATTTTCGCTCGATAGTCTTCTTGGTATTCCTCCAGATCTTTTTCCTTCAGTATTTTATTCTTTTTGTTGTTCATTTTAGAATGTGTTAGTTAATGGCTGTTTATAGAGAGGAGTTCTATCAGTATTTAACTGGATTTTATCATTAAAAATGCATACTCCACCCCATGGTGATAGCTTCACTATCTATTTCATCCAGAAACGTATCGCCCCCAATTTTTGAAAACTGTTCCCACTCTATCCGTAGGCTCCATTTGCCCCTATAGCTATAGTTAACACCAGCACCATATGCCCAGTGGAATCCATTGCTGCTATCGGTTAATTCACCTCTGATTGGAGTTAATTGTTCTATTAAACTGCCATCTTCAAGCTGGTATAGGATAAAAACTTCACCCTTCTGAATCTCATTGGTTTCCGCGTACCAGATGCCGGTGCCAAGTTTCCCGAATAAGCTAAATGACTCTCCCAGGGGAAGATACGCCAGGGAAAATATATTGAAAAGCTGGCTATCAAAATCAGAGAAATAGTTTAAATATTCACCATTCCCATATGAGATATGGGTATCCAGCTGGTACTTATTGAAATTTTGATAGCTGGCTTCAATTGCCAGGTAAGGTGTCCATCGAATTCCTGCAAATAGTTTCCAGGCGTTATTTTTATCATCACACAGACTGAGATCCACTTGATCTAAGCTGGCGCTAATTTGTTGAACTCGCTTTTCTGCTTCGCTACACAAGTTATTGGCATGCTGGTTACCGAAAGAAATACCAGCATATTTGTGTGAGTAGAAATCGGCGCAAGCAAGGGCTGGTAAGGAAAGTAGAAAAATAATGAATAGGGGGCTAAAGCGGTTCATGGCTTGACCTTGTTTAGCTTATATGGGGGACCGCTGAAGCTGATTTTAGAGTGAAATTTGATTAAGGCAACCACCAAAATAATAACGTCTTTTAGATTGGTCTAAGGTAGGACCTACTCTATTAACTGGATTTGGCGCCTAAAGGTAGAGTTCCCAGTAATAGTGCGCGGGAACTCTATTTAATTTGTATAAAGTTATAGGTGTCAATTAACAAAATTCAAAAAAGCCGCCCTAAACCCAGTGATAGTGTTTCTGCATTGAAGTCTACTCCAGTGGGCTCCAGTTTCTCCCACTCCAGTCTCCAAATCCAGTGATTCCTATAGACATAATTCATACCGACCCCAACTCCCCAGTGAGGGCCTTTGTGGTTTTGGGACGTGTCTTTATCGAACGTCTGAAGTTGTGCCGTGAATTGTCCATTGGATAATTGCTGGGGGATATAAAATTGAGCGGATTGTTGCTCTGATAATTTCCCTCTCCAAGCTCCAGCCCCGACTCTGGCAAACATATTTATATTGGAGTTAACAGGATAAAAACCCAATAAAAAGGCGGTCAATAAATGTGTTTCAACCTGGTATGCAGCCTTTGCATACTCTCCATTTTCATTATTGGTATAAAAGCTGCTTTGCGCAGCTGAAGGTTTTAGATAGCTGATTTCAAGGGCGAGGTATCTGTTCCAGCGCAAGCCGCCATAAAACTTAATCGTACTGCCGCTACTATTGCAATGAAAACGTCCGTCTGTAGATCCGTGAGGAATCTGTGATTTTATCCGGGGGTTTGCAGATGAGCAAAATTGAGGATAAGAGGTTTCACCGAGGGTAGCCCCAATATATTTCCTGTTGGCAAAGTCAGCGCTGGTATTTGTAGCGAAAGTGAATATAAGGCTGGAAAACAAACTTGTTTTTACGGTGGTCTTAAAATTATTCATGATCTGTCCTGTGCTTTGTTTATTTTTATTTCAAGCACAGTAAAGCTAGATCAGGGCTTTCACTTCACAAGTCATTGGCGTGAGGGCCTTTAGGTATCAGGCCCTGTATTCAAAGTCAGAGTAAGCAGTTGGCTGTTAATTTCTAAATGCCAAGCTTTGCTCGCATCTCCGAGAGTCTTTTCGAATTTTCTTCCTTGGAAAGTGGTGAGCCGGGGTTTTCCTCCAGCTTTAATTGCTCTGGAACGGTTAGTTTTTCTCCCCCCAGGACTCGTTCACATATTTTTCGATAGTGCTCAGCAAAGACCGGGTAGGCGATAGACTCGGGGTTATTGGCAAGAAAAAACCAGTTGGATTCCCGCCCTGCGTGATAGATTGCTAAGTGGCTCCAGTTGTAATTGGTTTTGGGGCTGGGGGCATTGCAGGCTTCGCGATAGGCGGCGCGTGCTTCCGGTAAACCATTCTCCCCAGCGGCGCACAGCTGCAGCATTTTATGTACGGTGGGCAGGTACTCGCTTTGCAAGATCGCTCGCTTGGCACCCTGCATAATATCCTGGGGAGCGAAAGCAAGCAGGGCCTCCAGCCAGAGGCGCTTAGCGTGGTGAAGGGTTTCAGTGTCTGGAAACGCTGCGCTGAACTGATTGTGATAATTCAGTTTAAACAGCGCAAATACTTCATTGATTGCGCGCTTCTTTTCGTTCAGCAGTTCCTGGCCCTGTTCACTACCAGTTTGTGTCTGTGAGTATGTCGCCGATTGACCGGTCGCGGGTGCGCTGGTTGGTGTTGTTGTGGGAGTCTTGTGGATTGCCATAAGAGTTTCCTATTGCCAGTTTGTTGCGCTCCGCCCACTGGTGGCGCGCGTGACGCACAAATACGGCGTCCCAGCTTTTACGTGCGGCATTTTGACCGCGCCAGTAAATAATAAATTCCGGAACCAGGGATAGAGCGAAGTCGCGATCTATCTCGCATTGGTTCATCAAATGACTCAGGCAGTCACCACTGGGCTGCCAGTTGCGGGAGATAGGTTTAGCCACCGGGTTTTTCTCAATACCCTGGCAGTAATAGGCCCACTCTTCCCGCGCATACTCGATAAACAGTTCACCCCAGCGGGCACTGTGGCCACCGCGCTCGGTCCATTTATAAATGAATTCCGGCAGCAATTCGGCAGCAAAGCGCGGATTGATGGCCAGGCGCTGCAACTGCTCCCAGGTGTGCTCGCTGGGCTGCCAGTCGCGGGACATAGCAGTGGGCTTGCGCTTTTCGATAAATGGCGTGTCCTGCTTTTCCCAGTCTTCCATAATCCAGTCATTGAATTCCAAATCCCAGGAAATGGACTGCTTGCCACTGGAGCGGTGGTAATCGAGAAAGCGCTGTAGGCCGCGACCGACAAAAGTGCTGGGGACTCCCTCGTCCGCCAGCTTGCGCAGGGTCTCATCGCTGGGTTGCCAGCCGTTGGGCAGTGGCTGTTTGCGCTGAGCTGTTGCTCGAAAAGCCTCCCATTTGCTTTTAACCTGGCGCAGGAACAGGGAGCCAAAGGAGTGGCGGGGCTCGGCGCGCTCGCGCCAGTAAGTGACAAACTCCGGCAATTGCTCCCTTACAAAGTGCTCGGGAATACCCAGTTGGGCGATACGGGCCATGGTTTCACTATCCGGCTGCCAACTGGGGGCAATAGTGTTGGCATTGCGGTTGGACGGGGTAGGGGGTGTTGCCACCGGGCGCTTGTACTCACCGGGCAGGGCGAACTTCAGAATCTCGCTACTGCCGAATGGTGCCGCCCCCAGCAGAAGGGCACCCTGGTTGCGCAAGCTGGTGGCTACCCGCTGGATATCCGCTGCCTGCCAGAAGGGCAGCAGCAGATATAGCTGCTCCCCCTCGGCGGTATACCAATCCCGGCCTCCGTAGGGCTCCAGGGGAAGGAATGGAGCCAGGTCGCCAAGTGCAGTGAGCAGCACAGCTTCCTCCAGGCCGACAGTGGCAGCCAGAGAAGGAGAGATACTCAGGGGTCTTTCGGGAAGCAGGGGATGTGTCATGGCGCGATAATAACATTCCGTCGCATCGCATGCGCGATCATTGGCGAATCCTCAGCCTTTTCCTGCCCCTGGTGCCAACCACTAAGCTGAAGGATGAATTGACTGCGAAATTTCGGCAGACGGTGCGCTGCCAACTGTTGCCTTCCCCTAGCGGTAAGGTTGTAACTTTGTCGCTGTAATTGGTGTTGCGGGAGAGCAAGATGACGAAGGAGCAACAATCTGCGCCAACGGTGTTCCGTTTGAGTGGAGTCAATTGTGCCGGCTGTATTAACAAAATTGAGACTGCGGTTAAGGCCGTAGCCGGGGTGACTGATGCCCGGGTAAACCTGTCCGATAAAATCCTGTCGGTATACGGCCCGGCAGAGGCTGCATCCTGTATCGAAGCCGTCCGAGGCGCGGGCTACGGCGCTGAACTCTTGCGAAGTAGTGAACGAGAGCAGCGCGCGGAACAGCGGGAGCAGACACAGCGGCACTACCGCCAGCAGTTGTGGCGTTCGGCATTTGCTCTGGGCGTGGGCGTGCCAATGATGGCCTGGGGGCTGATCACCGACAAGGTATCGGTGAATACCCCTGCGGAGCAGCTGGCCTGGGGTGTCATGGGGCTGATTACCCTGGCGGTGCTGGTCTTCTGTGGCGGCAACTTCTTCAGTGGTGCCTGGAAGGCACTGCGTCACCACAATGCCACTATGGATACGCTGGTGGCCCTGGGCACGGGAACGGCCTGGCTCTTTTCCATGATCGTGGTATTGGTTCCCCATCTCTTACCGGAAGCGGCACGACATGTGTACTTCGAGGCCAGTGCCATGATTATTGGCCTGATCAGCCTCGGCCAGGCAATGGAGATTCGGGCGCGCGGGCGCACCAGTGCCGCAGTGGAGAAGCTGTTGGAGCTCCAGGATACATCCGCGCGGGTATTGAGAGACGGCCGAGAGGTGGATCTCCCTATCGAGCAGGTGCAGCAGGGAGACCAGCTGCGCGTCCGCCCCGGCGAGAAAATTCCGGTGGATGGCACTGTGCTTGAAGGGCGCAGCCTGGTAGATGAATCCATGCTCACTGGGGAACCAGTGCCGGTGAAAAAGGCGGAGGGTGACAGCCTCGCCGCCGGCACCCTGAATAAAAATGGCAGCCTGTTGTTTCGCGCAGATAAAGTGGGTTCCGACACCCGTCTCGCGCAGATTATCGAGATGGTAAAGAATGCCCAGAGCTCCCGGGTACCTATCGCGCGTTTGGCGGACAAGATTTCCGGCATCTTTGTGCCAGTGGTGATGATTATTGCCCTGGTGGCCGCACTGGTTTGGTTCAACTTGGGCCCCGATCCTCGGGTTGCCCATATGTTAGTAGTACTGACTTCGGTGCTGATTATCGCCTGTCCCTGTGCCTTGGGTTTGGCGACTCCCATGTCGGTTATGGTGGGGGTCGGCAAAGGTGCCGAGTACGGTGTACTGGTGCGCAACGGCAAGGCCCTGCAACAATCCTGTACTCTGGATGTCCTGGTTGTGGATAAAACCGGGACTCTCACCGAGGGTTCTCCGCGTCTAACAGATATCGATAGTGATGGCGACAGCGATGAACTGCTGCGTTTAGTGGCGAGCCTGGAGCAGGGCTCAGAGCACCCCTTGGCCGAAGCCATAGTGACGGCCGCTCACGATAAAAACCTTGAATTGCAGTCTCCAGCCAACTTTGAAGCCATCACAGCTCACGGTGTGAGTGGTGATATCGGTGGCAGTCGCGTGCTATTGGGGAATACCAAGTTAATGCAAAAGGAGGCTGTTTCCCTGGATGCCTGGAGTGAGCGGGCAGCCAAATTGGCCGAGGTGGGGCGCACGGTGATGTACGCCGCCGTGGACGGCAAGTTGCGGGGGATTATTGCTGTAGCCGATCCGATTCGCGCTGATGCGCAAGCTGCAATCGAGCGACTGAACAAACTGGGTTTACGCATTGAAATGCTTACCGGGGACAATCACGGCAGTGCCGAAGCGGTTGCCCGGCAACTGGGCATCGACCGAGTTCACGCAGAACTATTGCCGGAAGATAAAGAGGGGATCGTCGCTGAATTGCAAAAAAAAGGCGAGCGAGTGGGTATGGTGGGTGACGGGATTAACGATGCCCCGGCCCTGGCGCGGGCCGATGTGGGCTTTGCGATAGGTGCCGGTACCGATGTTGCTATTGAGAGCGCCGATGTCACCCTAATGCGTTCCTCCCTGCACGGGGTCGCTAATGCCGTGGAGTTGTCCCGGGCCACTTTGCACAACATCAAGCAAAACCTGTTTGGAGCTTTTATTTATAACACTCTGGGTATTCCCATCGCCGCCGGTGTCCTCTACCCGATTACGGGTATGTTACTGAGCCCCATTGTTGCCGGTGGTGCTATGGCGCTTTCCTCCCTGACAGTGGTCAGTAATGCCAACCGCCTGCGCTTCTTTAAACCATCGGAGGCTCGCTAAATGGCTGAAGTTCTCGTAAATATCGTCGGTGTGCTGATGATTCTGGCTGTTATCTGGTGGTTTTGGTTGGGGCCAAAAAGAGGTGCCAGTAAGGCGACGCCGAGCACGGATAATTTACAGATTCTGGTTAAGGATGGAGTTTACGAACCGGATCTTATCCGCCTGCCCGCCGGTCGCACAGCGACTTTGCATTTTCACCGGGAGGACCCAAGCCCCTGCTCCGAGTGGGTATTGTTTCCAGACTTGGAAGTCAGCGCTCAGCTTGCCCTGAATCAGGATACCTTGGTGGAAATACCAAAAGCCGAGCCGGGCGAATACCCGTTCAACTGCCAGATGCAAATGTATCGGGGCACATTGATACTGGAGTAACAGTAAATGTGATTCTCTATGGGGGTGTAATAATTCCCCGGGCCAAGACGACATAGATTTAACCAATACCCCAGAGCCGCCTTTCACCTGTATGGAGAAAGGGGCTCTGGTCAGGATGGTGACTAAGCTCTAATTTGTTAAGAGGTCGTCAACAAATGTCATTTCTTCTTCGAAAACTTCCCTTCGCCCTGGTGGCCATCGCCTTTGCGCTTATTACGGTGGCGCTTTTTTCCGGCCAATGGGGTGGTATCAAGCGCGTATTTGAATTCTACGGTGTCACTAATGAGGAGGTGCTTTCCTCTATACGTTTAATGACCGCCATTATTTTTTCAGTCGCCGCTATTTTGGGGGCACTCGCCCTTCGCTTTGAGCGGGTTGTTAAGCCCCTGGCAATCCTTCTGATTTTAATATCGCTAGTGCCCCTACTGAGTCTTCTTGGCAGCGGCCATTGGATCGACTCCCTGGGCGGCTTTCCGGCAATTGGCTCAGGACAGGGGATAATTAAGTACTTTGCCCTGTTAACCTTGGGTATTACCTGGTTGTATAGGGATTCGTTGAGTCCACTAAAGCTGATATGGCTCAATTATTTCCCTGTCGGCTTGGTATTACTCTGGATTGGAGGGATGAAATTCACAGCGCTTGAGGCTGAGGGGATTGAAGGCCTGGTAAGCACTTCGCCACTGATGTCGTGGTTATACAGTCTATTTAGCGTGCAGGTGGCCTCAAATCTTATCGGTATATATGACTTGATTGCGCTGGCTATCCTCGCCTTGGGTATTTATATCCGGCAGCTGTTTTGGCCGGGACTATTGCTTTGTGCCGCAGTATTTATAACAACCCAGACCTTCCTCTACTCCTATCCAGGCAGTTGGGTAGCTCCCTGGCAACTTAGCTCCAGCGGTATTTTTATTATTAAAGATCTGTGGTTTATCGCAAACCTGATATTAATCTTGGGCTTTAGAAACTCCATGATTAAATCTTAAAACTGATGGGGTCAAAGAGTTGCTCTGAGGCCCCCAAAATGCCAGCTTTGATACATTGGGAATACTATTTGTAAGTTATCGAAAGGTGGCATTTTCTGTGGACTCAGGGATATCTGGCCGGCGTGAATTCAGTGAAGTGAAAGCTTTAAAAAACTATTATTTTTAATTTTCATTGGAAAACCCTCTGCCCGATTAGTTACAGAAGAAGTATTGGCCGTTGTTTTCTAGGTTTTTTCTGTTTCTATTTTGTCGTGGGTGCACCGTGTTTTTTTGCCGGTAAGCGATAGGTGGAGTTAGTTAGGGTTTCATTTTGAGTTTCGGGAAGACTTAAGTGTGAAATTCATAGTTCTTCCATATTTTGTTTTTATATTTTTATAAGCGGTATATTCGGATTTGTACCTGACTGCCCTTGCTGGAATAAAATACCACTAAATGTCGCTTTTATTGATGTTATGTTGCATTAATTACCCGAAATTATGGGCTTATTTTTTGTTTTAGGTCGTCATTTTTCTATTTTGTAAGAAATTATTTTGTCATTATTTATGTTTTTATTTTTGTGTTTGTATGGAACTTTTAATGGGATGGTATTTATTAAAAATTAGACTTATCTTTCGGCGACACGCTGAAAGTTGTTTGTTTAAATTATAAAAATAATAGGAACCGTGCCAATTAGTGGTGGTCCATAACTCTGTCGCTAGCGTTGCAGGATTTACATCCTCTAAAAGTAAAAATTTGTGTTCAGCTTGGGAAGGAAGTTGAGCGCAAAGTAATAAATGGGCAGAGATATGATTCTACGTAAGAAAAAATTAGCATCCGTATTTAAACAACCGATAGTCAATCGCACATTAATGGCAGTGGTATTAGCCGGTGCCAGTTCTAATGCTTTCAGTCATGGTTATGTTGAGGCCGCTGACGGTGGTGTAGCTTCTGCGCGTGGTACCCTGTGTAAATACGCATTAGATACCGGTGAAATGAATTTGAATTGCGGCGCAGTTCAGTGGGAGCCACAGAGTATTGAAGGTCCTGAAGGCTTTCCCGATAGCGGCCCTGCCGATGGGCAAATTGCCAGTGGAGGAAGCAGTGCCTGGTCTGAGCTTAATGAACAGACATCTGATCGCTGGGTAAAAAATTATATTAGCTCCGGTTGGCAAACCTTCAAATGGTACTTCACCGCCAACCATGTAACTCGTGATTGGAAATACTATATTACTAAAGAAGATTGGAATCCGAATTCAGTCTTGACTCGCGATCAATTTGATCTCGACCCATTCTGTGAGATAGATGGCAATTATGAACAGCCAAATGTAAATACAACTCATGAGTGTCAGGTGCCAGATCGCGAGGGCTATCATGTAATTCTGGCTGTTTGGGATGTGGGTGATACGGTTAACGCTTTCTACAATGTTATCGATGTGGAGTTCGATGGCGATAATGTCACTAATACCGAGTGGAGCGCTGCGGGTACCATCAATCCGACTCAGGACTTGAACGTTGGCGATAAAGTGTATACCCGCGTATTTGATGGCTCAGGTGAAAACTCATCTTACAGCACTGTTTTGGAAATTGCCTCCGAAGAGCAGGGCATCGCTGAAAACTGGTCACACGATTTGGCTGAGTTGATTAATGCAGAGCAAACCGATATCCGCGCCGGTGATTTCGATGGTGATAATAGCTTTGAGCCTCTGTACGGTATCAACCGCATTTATCTAAAAGATGGCAGTGGCCTGGAAAATGTCGAGATCGGTTACGAGTTGAGCGAAGAAGAGCCCAACTATGAAGTAACGGTAAGTGGTCTTGAAAGTGAATACACAATTACAGGCGGTGCTATTTCTCTAGACTTGGCTCTCAGTGCTACGGGAGATGTCAGCGTTGAGGTTACAGTGGTAAATCATGGCGGTGATACTCTAGCAAGCTATAGCAATAACATTGATGATGGTGATACTGCCAGTACTAGCTTGACTCTCTCAGAGACTGTAGCAGGGCACCATATGGTTGTAGTGGTGGTAAAAGACCGCGATGGCAACATGGTTGATCAAAACACTCTGAACTTCTACCTGGTTGAAGACACCTCTGGTGATGATGACTCCTCGAATGGGGATGATGACTCCTCGAACGGCGATGACGACGCTTCTAATGGCGACGACGATAGCTCCAACGGCGATGACGACACCTCCAATGGAGACGATGATACTTCGAACGGAGATGATGATAACTCCAATGACGATGACCAATCTTCAAGTGATCAGGATTATGATTATGTCTTCCCTAGAGGTCATAGAAACTATGCTGCGGGCACCAAAGTCCTGGGCCGTGACGGTAATGTCTACGAGTGTAAGGACTCTGCTTACTCCCACTACTGTAAGGAAGTAAAAAGAGGTGCAATACAGTTCGAGCCAGGTGTTGGTGGGAACTGGGAGATACTTTGGGAAAGACTTTAATTTATTCCCGATAAAATAAAAAAGGCCCCTTTTGGGGCCTTTTTTGTTGGTAAATTAGTAGGTGAAAAATGGCCTCTTAGGGCAGCGATTCAAGCCTGGTAATAACTTAAAAACATCGCAGCGGTGCGCTCGGCCAGTGCCTCTTGCTCGGCGGAGTTCGGTGGGCCAGAGAGTTGAAGTAACTGAGGCCAGTAGCAACCGCCCTTAATCAGGTTGTGAATCTGCCCATTGGCGACCTCTATGTCGAGAGACTTTAGTCGCCCATCAGCTACGGCAGATTTGATCCAGCGCTGCACCCCGGTTTCATGGGCCTTATATTTTTCCATTTCCTTCTGTAGTGCTTCCGGCTGGTGGAAGAAGTAGTCGAAGGCCATGCGGTTAAGCTCAATATACTGCGGGTTGCAGATCGTTTTTATTTCCTGCTCTAACAGTGTGCGGAGTTGTGATTGCATATCACTATCCGGGTTGTAGTCACAACCGGAGGGCTGGGTGGCCTGCTGCCAGAGTTCACCGATCAAATACATTACCAGGGCTTCTTTGCTGGAGAAGTGGTTGTACACGGTGCGTTTTGATACCTGTGCTCGGGCTGCCAGCTCGTCCATACTCGTGCCCTGCACTCCCAGCTCCTGAAAAGCCTGCTTGGCAGCATCAATAATAGCTTGGCGTTTCAGCTCACTTCTGGTTGGTTTCTTTTCAGTCATGGGTATCTCTGTGAAATCTGGGCCGGGGGATTCCATTGCCGGCGAGTTACTTCTTACGCAAATTTTACACTATATAGTTTACTTTCATATAGTTAGTTTATACACTGCACTGTATAGTTTACATGGTAAGTGAAATGAAGAAGCGCTGGTGGATTCTGGCAGGAGTGATTGTTATGTCGGTAGGTCTCTTTGGTAGCTGTACAAATCAACCCGAGAAGTTCCGCAACAGTGATACGGACTACAAAGTCAGTAGTGGCGGTATAGTTGAGATGATCGGCGCCTACATCAAGGCGGATCGTGCAGCCCCCGCACCGGTGAAGCCTATTCCATTGCGACAGATTCCCGCTGCAGAGCTGGCTGCCCCAGTCGCTGAGAGTGCCGTATATCGCCTCGGGCACTCCACAGTACTGATTCGAATGGATGATCAGTATGTTTTGACAGATCCGGTATTTAGCAAGCGGGCATCCCCGGTTCAGTGGATGGGCCCGAAGCGCTTTCATCCATTGCCCATAGAGATTCGAGACTTGCCTTCGATTAAAGCGGTCGTTATCAGCCATGACCACTACGATCATTTGGACAAAAATAGTATTCGCTCACTCAAGAATAAAGTAGAGCAATTTATCGTTCCTACCGGGGTGGGAAGTCGTTTGCGTAACTGGGGAATTGCGGCCGAAAAAATTGAGGAGTTGGCCTGGTGGGAATCGTTTGCCTTGGGCAGTTTGCACTTTACCGCGACCCCGGCTCAACATTTTTCCGGGCGTGGACTAACGGATAAAGACTCAACATTGTGGGCCAGCTGGGTAATTGAAGGGCGCGAGGGCCGTATATTCTTTAGCGGTGACAGTGGCTATTTTAGTGGCTTTCGTGAAATTGGTGAGCGATTTGGTCCGTTCGACCTGACACTGATGGAAACGGGTGCTTACAACAAGCTTTGGAGTTCGGTTCATATGATGCCTGAAGAGAGTGTACAGGCACATCTCGATCTCGGAGGGAGAGCAATGTTACCTATCCACAACAGTACTTTTGACCTTGCCCTACACGATTGGTATGAACCTCTGGAGCGCGCACAGACGGCAGCCAAAGATCAAGGTGTCACTTTGGTAACGCCTATCATTGGAGAGGCTGTTCGCCTGCAATCTCCCACCACAACAAAGGCCTGGTGGAAAGATGAGATGGCTACGGATTTACGCCTGGTGAGTGAGTAGAGAGGTTCTGTGAATTTGCTATTAGTAGCTGGGTGCTGCTGGATTTAGATATCGATATGTTTTCTGTGGGCGAGCTGGAAATTAAAGCCGGCTCGCTTTAGTGCATAGCGTTTTTTATTCGGTAATAGCAGCTGCCATCCGTCTCTCAGGCTCAACTTCATGTAGAAAGCGGGTAAAAGTATCTTTTGGCCTTTCCAGGCCTTTCGAAGATAACGTTCGCGATGCCATTCCTCGATGATTGCTGCCATGGGTCAATAAATGCACGAAAATTTCGTAGATTGATAGTTGCCCAGAATCCCCGTCCGTAAATTGAAAATTAATTACTCTCTCAAGATCGGATAAAGTTGCTGTTTGAGAGAAGTTGATTAGCCAGGAATCATTGTTATTCATTCTATCTCTTAGTTCTGGAATCGTAGGTGTCTCAATGGTGTTATCTGAAGAAAACAGCTCCTGTGTTTCGGTAATGCGGCTTATAAATAGGCTGTCGACCACCGCAGTATGATTGAGTATACGGATAAAGAAGCTCGCATCTTCCTTGGGTAGAAGATGAAGTTGCTTTTCGCCAGCTGATAATAGCTCTAAGTTGGCCCATTTTTTATATTGAAAAGCACTGGTGAAATCCATATATATTTATCTCATTTTATTTTAAGTAAATACAATTTTTAATCGTATTCTAATTGAGCTTGAGTTCAGCTATTTGCCGATTTATCGCCGCCGTTTTACTTTTATCCTGATTGCGAGAAATTTCTAGTGCTTTCTTCAAAACATCAGAAGCTTCTGAAATTTCATCATTCTGTTGTAACGCCTGGGCCAAACTTTGGTGGGCGTCAATAGAATTTGGCCGATATTCCACCCATCGCCTTGCGACATTGATGGCTTCTTGGATACGACCATCCTTTAGTAACAACTTGGTGATATGGCTTAATTTGTTAACATTTCTCCAACGTGTAGCCCTGGATAAAATAGGAAAGCCATATTTCTGTGAGAGTGATTGATAGAAATGATCGATATTTTGCAAGGCGTCACCAGGTTGGGATATCAATTCTCGATAATTTGCGGACCATTCTTCGTGGGGATAATTAAGCTCAATAGCCGTTAGCGCGGCTTTTATAAAGGCACCGTAGTGGTTTTCATTGTTAAGAACTTCTATTTTTAATTTGAGATTCTCTTTTACGTAAGGCGATAGTTTGGTATTAATTTGACTTAAGATTTTATCATAGCGCTTATCTTTACGCATATCACTGTCGGCCATGGCGAAATAAAAAGCACTGATCTTGTTTGATGAGGTCTGCATACTTGTAGTTATTTCATCAATAAAAGTACTCTCTGAAGTGGGTCCCATACCAAATATATCGGCCGCAGATAAAAAGAAGTAAGACTGAAACAATCCAGGTTTGTTAGTTAGGGCGTAGAGAGGAAAGATGCTGCTAGTTGAAACACCAATAATCATTCGATTGTTGAGTGCGCGGTAATTACTTTCTAAATATGGGAATAGTTCTTCAGTTAGAAATTTACTATAGGCCTCAGGGTCTCCCTGGGCGCTAAATTTCTCCTCTGTGGTATGTGTCCACATTCCATGTAGGTAGGTTTCCGGTTCATCACCACCATCATTAAGGCTGATTACAATACTTTCCGGCATACGTTCTACGCTACTTAGATGCTTTACTGCCCCGGTTAAGGCGTGGAAAAATTCTTTGCCGTGAGTGCCATTAATAAAGATAACCGGGTATCTATGCTGCTTTGATGCTTGATGGAACGTTTGCGGTAAATATATGTTGATTGGTATTTCACGACTCAAGATTCTGGATGAGAAAAGAATTTCATCGCCATAACTCAGGTGTTTGATCGTGTTAACAGAAGAGTGGCTCTTTGGGCTTTCAGGTTCTGCTGATAGTCCCACACACAGTAGAGAAACTGCGATTAACAGTATTCGGGGGGAAATCATATCACCGGCATCCTTGCTGAATTTAAAATTTTTTTAAAAGGCGATTAAGATCTATTAGATGCTATGACAGATTGAGGAGGCGGTAAAGTTGGTTACAGCTGATGCGAAGTGGTACAACTTGTATAGATATAAAAATTTGGATTTTGTCAAAACCAAGCTCTAAACCCCAGTACCCATACGGTTGAGTCCACATCCTCACCTTCTTCACGGGCGAAATCAGCGGCATTGCCCACTTCCCGTTCATAGTGGACGCCAATATAGGGTGAGAATTTCCTGGTGACTTCATACATGAGCCGAAAGCCGACTTCCGCTTCCGATAAGCCGGAACCGCTACCTCGGGCCTCATCGTTCTGCCCAAAAAAGTTCAGCTCGATACGTGGGACCAGATTCCAGTCCTGTGCCAACTTTATTTCATACTCGCCTTCCAGGCGAAATGCAGTACTGCCATGTTCTCCATAGAAAAATACCGCATCCATTTCGAATTTGTAGGGAGACTCTCCAGTAATACCCACAGCAGCCCAATTCCGGCTGCTAGTCTCCAGATTAAAATCGTGGCGAATTCCAATTAGGAAATTCCAGTTTGCTGAAATTGCCCGGCTATAGAGTGCCCAGAGTTCATTTTTTTCAATTTCCCCACTGCTACGCTCATAGTCGACTTCGGCAACAAACTTATTTTGCTCTCCGCCATAACTGAAGTCTCCCTCGATTTCCCCGCCGTTATCACCTCGCAGTTCCACATAGTCGAGGCTGACTTCAGCCATGGGTTCTCCTTCGTTATCCTCGCCAGAGGACTGGTAGCTGTGGTGCTGATGCTGAGGTTCTGCCTGCCCATAGCTGGCCTGGGCAGCAAGTAGCCATAGTGTTGCTGCTATCCCTGCAACATTCTTAAACAATGCGCACCTCCCGATACATACCGGCCCTCTGGTAAAGCATTTGACTGTGTAGAGCCCAGCGGCCATAGGTGTCGGCGCTGATTAAGTAACTGATGCTTGATCCGGGTTGCGCGATCACCGTGTGCTTGCGGGGTAAATACTCTCCGTCACCGGTTTCCAGCTCACTCCAAAAACCGTGTAAGTGCATGGGCTGGGGAAGCGTGGTGTCATTGACCAGGGTAATGCGCAGGCGTTCCTGGTGCCGAAATAATAATGGGCTGGCATCGCGAAATTTTTCACCATTTATTGACCAGAGATAGCGCTCATAATTGCCGGTCAGGTGTAACTGTAATTCCCGCTGTGGCTCCCGTTCGTCCTGGGTGGGTTCACTGCTGTGCAAGTCGCTGTAAGACAGTACACGGCGGTTATAGCGATGTTTATGGTTTCTGAGTCCTACACCGGGGTCAGAGATGCCGTTTGCTGGTGTCAGCGCGCGGTGATCCACCCTGAAGCCGGATTCACTTGGCTGGTGAATGATAGGACTATTACTACCGAGCCCTGCTGCAGCGAGGTTTCCGTAAAACCATCCCCCCTCAGTTGCATCGGGCAAATCGGAATGTTTTTCGGTGTGAGCAGTCTGGGCTGTTTTAAAGTGGCTGTTTGTCTCTTCGGTTTTTCTCGCCAGACCCAGATCTTGTAGGGTGAGCACTGGGCGGTGATCCATCGCGGGAATTTCTGTGCTCAGACGTATATCACTTGTCAGTGTGCCTCGCGCATAGCCACTGCGGTCCATGGACTGCGCAAATATATTGTAGGCCTGTTCACTCTCTGGCTCGACAATTACGTCATAGGTTTCGCCGCTGCCAAGACGAATTTCATCGACGCTAACGGGCTCGACATTTTGTCCATCGGCCGCCACCACCTTCATTTTCAGGCCGGGGATACGCAGGTCGAATAAGGTCATCGAAGCTGCGTTAATTAATCGCAGGCGAACCCTCTCACCAGGTTTAAATAATGCAGTCCAATTGGTATCGGGTGTATGCCCGTTAATCAGGTAGGTGTAAGTCTCGCCTGTGACCTGGGAGATACTGCGGTCGGAAAGCTGTTTCCAGTTCCATTGATGCCGGTCCCGCCAGGTTTGTGCGACACCTTTTGTGCGCACCTCACGCCATAAATCTGTAGCCGTGCGCTGTTGCCGGTTGTAGTAGTCCGGGTCTTTTTTTAGATGGGTATAAATAGTTTGGGGAGATTCATCGCTCCAATCGGATAGGACAACAACATAATCCCGCTCGTAAGAAAATGGTTCTGGAGATATCGGATCAATGACTATTGCCCCAATTAGCCCCCGCTGTTGTTGAAACCCGGATTGGCTGTGATACCAATAAGTACCACTTTGGCGCACAGGGAATCGGTAGCGAAATGTTTGCCCGGGTTGAATCCCGTTAAAGCTCAACCCCGGTTCGCCGTCCATATCGCTGGGTACCCTAACACCGTGCCAGTGTAGGGAGGATTTGTCGGGTAATTGGTTGTGGACATTCAGGGTGACGGTTTCCCCTTCCCGCCAGCGCAAAATGGGGCCCGGTAGACTGCCATTAATGGTAAGGGCTTGTCGTTCGCGCCCGGTAAGATTTACCTGGCGGTAACTGATGGATAAATCAAAGTGGTTACCGCGCAGGGTTGTTGCCGAAGCTGTAGGCGAGTTTGGGCGTGAACTGTGGGGTAACCCCAGCAGCAGGGCTCCCGCTCCGAGACCTGTGACGAAAGTACGCCTCGATACGGCGTCGGTGCGGAAGCTCTCTGTCATCGATGTCCCTTCTAAAACTGCTCCTGTGCCGTATTGATTTCGGCGTAAATTTCGCTGCTGCCGTCTTTGTTAAGCAGCAATACCTGATAGGGCGTAAAACGGTCGCCCACTTCCATACCGGGGCTGCCCAGGGGCATACCTGGCACTGCGAGACCAATGGCATCTTGCGGTGGATTCTGTAAGAAACGCTGTATCAGCTTTGCCGGTACATGCCCTTCAAAAACATAGCCCTGTTCTGACACTGTGGTGTGGCAGGATTGGTAGCGCGGAGAGATATGGTGCTGCTTTTTCACGCCGTTAAGGTCTTCGACATCCTTTGCTACGACGTCAAAGCCACTTTGTTGGGCATGCTCAACCCAAATTTTGCAGCAGCCGCAGGTGGCGGATTTGTAAGTGGTCAGGCTCACAGATTCCTTTTTGGGGTCTGGAGATTCGGCACAGGCACTTAATGCCAGGGTTGTGAGTAGCGCAGCAATAGCGATCAAAATTGAACGGTTCATATGAACTCCGATGATGAGATTAAGGGCGCACACAGGCGCGTGAGTATTTATAAAAAATACTTGGAGTAAAACTGGGGAGTATGCGTATGCCTAGGCATACGGGGCCCGTTAAGTGCGGAATATGGGTGGGCGCAGTGCCATTTCCGGATCTGGAGAGGAATTAAATTCCCGGTAGGCAGTTACAAGTAGATTGCGGTTGTATACAAGGATTTTATATTGAGCGTTTACCGCAGAGCTGGTGCCTGGCCCTGCACAGCAGCTGCATTCAGCAGTGCAACTGGAGGGATGGCTGTCGCTGCAGTTCTCAAGGGTTACCTCGTCGCAGTGGGCTTTTTCTTCTGCAGCGATAGATACCGCTGGGGATTCGTGTGTTTCCGCACAGGATGATGCAACTGCCTGGCCGCCGAAGGCCAGTAGTAGTATGAGCAAAAATAGGCGGAAGATCCCGGTGTGCATGGCGGTATTCAGAAAACAAGCCAGCCCGCAGTGTATGGGCTGGCCTCTGCCGGTGCAACTTTCCCGCTTGCGGAATGGCGGATTAAGAGCGGCCCAGGGGGAGGCGGAAGTCCTGGTGTCGCAACAGGTCCGGCCCACATTCGAGGCGCTCAAGCCAGCCCAGGAAACGCTCTTTGATATCGCCCGAGGCAAAGTAACCGCCGTGCTGGGGCACAATCATTGCGGGGTTGAGTTCCCGAATCATCTTGGCCCAGAGACGACAGGTCCAGTTCCCGCCCATATAGCGGCGGTGGAACCCTTCCATCGACGGCAGATGCTCGTCGAAATCTTTGACTTCACCCTCCTCACCACCGAGTGAGGCACCGATATCGCCGGAAAATAATATGCGGCTTACCGGATCATAAAAACTGAAGTTGCCACAGGAGTGCATAAAGTGCGCTGGCAGCGCCCAAATCTCGCTGTCGCTGAAGGGGATAATTTCTCCCTTATCGTCCAGAGGCATGATGCGTTCCTGCCAGCGTTCAGCACCGGCACGCGAGGCGACAAAGCCGGAAACCAGGTGTGGCAAAAACCGCGACCACAGCTTCGACACCGCCACCTTACAGCGCGAATGCAGCATCCAGCGTGGCAGCGAGGCGATAATATCCGGGTCCTGGTGAGAGGCCAGGATCAGATCCAGTTCACTCAGGTTCAAATGGCGGCTGAGCTCAATGGTGAGGTGTGTGTAGGTCAGATCGCCGCCGGGATCGATAAGCGCCCCTTTGGTGCCGCGGCGAATAACAAATTGATTGGCCTGTACCCCATCGCTGCCATTCTGCTCTTTAACCAAATCGCCGAACCGCGCAACCAGGTGGTGACCTTTTTCAAATAGGATGTCCACGCCGCGACTCCTCTTATTGGACTTGGCCGAGGTATTGAGTGAGCCTCTCCTTATTCATAGCAATACCGGCATTCATGCCTTCGGCATGCTTCTTGGCTTCTTCCAAGTTGGTTGCCTTACCTACCTGAATTACCCCAACCATACCCAGCGGCAGATGCGGGTCGCACTGGTATACGTAGACACCTTCCTGGTTCAAAGTGACAGTCACCTTTTCTCCCATACTGCCATTCCAGGTAGCGCCCTCGGCAGGGGACAAAACTGAGTGAGTGTTGTGGGCCGCATCAGTGGGCAGGAAGGTGACAGAATCGCCCGGTGCTACTGCGAGAAATGCCGGTTCAAAAGTCATCATGCCGTCCTTGCCCTGGTTCAGCATCTTAACTTCGTGATCCGCAGCCAGGGCGGAGGTCGAGGCCATGGCGAGCGCCAGAATCGCGCCGCGAAGAGTAATAGACGACATACTTACTTCCTGTTCGATGGTTAGTCAGTGTTGTTCAGCGCCTCCCCATTAGTGGGTAGAGGCAGCGGCGGATGTTATCTCGGAGGGGGCTGGGTGAATTGATCTAGATCAATCGCGTAGATAGACCAATTAGAAGGAGAAGATGCCAATAGAAGGGATCCGTGTAGGAGAGTCATTTTAGACCGCTGAGCACCACCCGCCTCGGCCGGATAAGGGGTAAACTGTGCGCCGATCAATTCTGTGACTTTTCGGGAGAGTGCTTTGGCCACAAAACGTAAAACTGCCTACGTGTGTAATGAATGCGGCGCTGACTACACCAAATGGGCAGGGCAGTGTAGTGCTTGTGGCACTTGGAATAGCCTATCGGAAGTACGCCTGGGACCGGATCACAAGGACAGCCGCGCCGCGAATTTTACCGATGCGCAAAGTGGCTACGCCGGCTCCGCTGGTGCTGGCAAAGTGCAAAAACTATCGGAAATCGATCTCAGTGAATTGCCGCGTATTCCCACTACGGCCTCGGAACTGGATCGAGTGCTGGGCGGCGGGCTGGTGCCGGGCTCCGTTGTATTGATCGGCGGCCATCCCGGTGCGGGTAAATCTACTGTTTTGCTCCAGACCTTGTGCCATCTCGCGACTTCAATGCCGGCGCTTTATATCACCGGTGAGGAATCTCTCCAGCAGGTTGCTATGCGCGCTAAGCGCTTGGGGCTGCCCACGGATTCTCTGCAATTGCTCAGTGAAACCGATGTGGAGCGTATTTGTATGGCGGCCAAGGAAGTGAATCCACGGGTTATGGTAGTGGACTCGATCCAGGTGATGCATATGAGCGATGTGCAATCGGCACCGGGCTCTGTGGCACAGGTGCGCGAGAGTGCGGCCTACCTGACCCGCTTTGCCAAGCAGACCGGCACGGCGCTCATTCTGGTGGGGCATGTCACCAAAGATGGCAGCCTCGCAGGCCCCAAGGTGCTGGAACATATTATCGACTGCTCCATTCTCCTCGAAGGCACCCACGACTCCCGCTTCCGCACACTGCGGGCCCATAAAAATCGCTTTGGGGCCGTCAATGAACTCGGCGTGTTTGCCATGACAGAGCAGGGCCTGAAAGAGGTATCCAATCCCTCAGCCATTTTCCTGCAAAGGGCCGAGGAGATCGCAGCCGGTTCTGTGGTGACCTCGGTGTGGGAGGGCACCCGGCCGCTGTTAGTGGAGTTGCAGGCCCTGGTGGACGATAGCAGTCTCGGCAACCCCCGCCGGGTAGCGGTGGGCCTAGACCAGAACCGCTTGAACATGCTGCTCGCTGTGTTGCATCGCCACGGTGGGGTCTTGGTGGGGGACCAGGATGTCTTTATCAATGTGGTCGGCGGGGTAAAGGTGATGGAAACCAGTGCCGACCTGACACTGTTATTGGCGGTAGTCTCCAGTTTCCGCAACCGTGTCCTGCCCCGGGATCTGGTGGTATTCGGGGAAGTGGGGCTGTCAGGCGAGATTCGCCCAGTGCCTTCGGGCCAAGAGCGTTTGCGCGAGGCCGCCAAACACGGTTTCCGCAAAGCCATTGTGCCTGCAGCCAACCGTCTTAAAAACGATATCGAGGGAATGGAAATGCACTCGGTCAAAACCCTGGCGGAAGCGCTGGCGGTAATTGATATGAGCTGACACTCCAGTTGGGGACAGCTGTTTTGACAGGGGAATACCTTGCGTATTCCCCTGGAGAAGTGAGTTTTCAGAGCCTCCTGCGCTAGGGGCGCCTAGTTGCTCCCTTGCGCTGGTTGTTACCGGGGCCCCGACGAAAATCCTCTGACGGGGTGCCCTTGTAACAGCGCGGGATAATGGGCCAGTCCTCTGTTAGAAAATAGGCATAGGTGCCTTTGGGGAATTCCGGGGTGCGAACCATTCTGCCGTTGCACTCATCCAATGTGCCGGAGCCAGCCACATAGTGGTAATCATCCACAAAGGTACCATCGTAGTAGCCACCGGGTTCTTTACTGCCCTTGGGGCGTTTCCCGGGTTTCACCTGATAGCTTGAAGTCACTGCCGCAATTCCGGATTTCGGTTCCCAACCATCGGCATAGGCGTACAGGGCATAAATGGGGAATCCATCGGCAGCCCAGCCAATCAGTGGCGAATGCCTTTCCTTAGATACCCCCAGGCGCTGTAATAAACCGGTGGGAATTCCGTGATAGTGATAGGCACCATTGGGCTGAACATGGGCGTAGTTATCGTCTACACCCAGCTGAATCGCACCGGATAGGGCTTCGTAGCGCCAGCGTCCCCGATTGCCCAGGTACCATTCCGCAGCACTGGGGTCGAAAGGCACTCCGTTCAGTCCGATACCAAAATTCTGCAACGGAACCGGTGTAGATTGAGCGGCAATTTGGGGAATAGCCGGAACTCGGAAACGGTAGCGCTGCACCTCGATTTCATGGGGATTGCCGCGATTGGGGAAGGTACCAGTCTTATGCTCGGAAATACCATTGGCCTCAATAACGCGCCAGGGTCCCTGGATACTGATACTCACTTCACTAAAGGTAATCGGTGCTTCGGTAGCGGGAACAGTGTGCTGCAGACCATCGGATTGCACCACTGTGTGTTTGCGAGCGGTGTGGCGTCCACCAGTGGCGCCCCCTCCTGTAGAGCGCGCAGTCAGTTTGCGCTCGGGAACACAAGCTAGGCCATGTGATTGGGGGTGGTTGCGGCAGCGACCACTGACTCGGCCATTGGGCAGTTCCATTGAGCAGCTGGCGCCACTGGACAGGTTTCGACAAGCCTCCAGGGCGCTATCGGGTACGTGAGCCAGCGAGAGAGGCGCAATACTGCAAAGCCCCACAAATAACCACTTCTTCATAATGACATCTCAAGATTTACAGTACCGCTGGCCGGTTGCGATTTATTGGGAGTTACTGTTCTTCATCTTCCA
Organism: Microbulbifer sp. CNSA002; assembly: GCF_047324085.1. Classification (NCBI taxonomy): domain Bacteria; kingdom Pseudomonadati; phylum Pseudomonadota; class Gammaproteobacteria; order Cellvibrionales; family Microbulbiferaceae; genus Microbulbifer; species Microbulbifer sp. CNSA002. Next base: position 4,603,541 of record NZ_CP172449.1, on the reverse strand, counting down.
TGGGGCGAGGGCCGCCTTTGCCCTTGCCGCCGGCAGGTACACAGACCAGCTGCTCAATCTGCGGGGGCATACGGCAGGTGCCCTCTAATGTGCCTCGGGGTGTCTCGACAGTGCAGGCGTCTCCTTCAGCCAAGCTGCTGCAGGCATCAATCGCTTCCTGCGGAGGCTGGCGCGGCTGTGCAGATACATTTGTGGCCAGTAAGAGGGCTGCTACTGGGATAAATATTTTTTTCATCGTGTTCTCCTGTCGTAGGCACTTTGAGGGGAGTCCCTGGAGCCTCAACTTTGCTCATTGGGTTTTGACAGAGGTTATTGCTGTCGCCCGAAACTATAGACTCGGGAAATGGCGATTACCGCTCAGCGAAGGGCTGGCTTCTCGAATTGGCCTGGGACTGCCATCGAAAATAGTCGAGGAATGAGTAAGTAATGTGGATAACTTGTAAAGAAGTGTGGGGCTGGAGAGCTCACTTTACGACTAATGATCCAGAGAGCTGACAGGCTCTAATTGATCAGTGGTGGAGGTGGGAATTAGGGGCTGAGCAAGCAGGAAAGGCTGGGTATTTAATCAGTCGTGACACAAGCTAAAATCTGGCGTGTGTTACGACTGATCCTGTATTTTTCTGAAGGGACTTTAACTTTCAGTTTCCAGTGCAGCTTTCGCCGCAGCTTCACTCAACAACCTGCGGCGAACTTTCATTGGAGTGGTACCAAACCAGCGGTCGCAGGCGCGGTTAAATGAGCTCTGCTCCCGATACCCCAGCATATTGGAAATCTGGGCCATAGGTGGCAACTTTCTACTGAGGTAATGCTCTGCGCGTTCGCGGCGAATACGGTCGAGAATATCCTCAAACACCAATTCCCGATCTCGCAACCTGCGCTGCAGTGTGCGCTTGTGCATCCCCAGCTGATTGGCGACTTCCTGCAAACTGCAGCGCTTTAGCGGCATCAGGCAATAGATCAGCTGTTCTACTTGGTGAATCAGGTTTGACTCACCTTGCTCCAGTACTTTGTCGATATAAGACTTTAATAGAGGCCTTAAAACCGGGTTGCACTTCTCGGTCGGTTGGGCCAGCTGGCCGCTACTTAGAATCAAGGTGTCGCTATTTTGTGAAAACTGTACATTTGTACCAAAAAAGTTTTCATATTGGTCGTGGAGGGGCTGTTTGGACTTTAAATGAACCGCCTCCAGATTGAACTTTTCACCACATAATATTTGTAGTGCGACAACAGAAACCCCAAGGAGAAATTCCCGGAATAGCTCGAGAGGCAATGGAGAGTCCGAAGGTATATAACTTTCTAAATCATTTAAACAATGAAAAGTTATAAACGTTTGGAGCCCTTTAACTTCCAATTCAACTCGCAGGTTATAAGGAGGGGCGGCGAATTGCTTTACGGCAGCATTGAGGAATTCCCCGAGGGTCAACGACTGCAATACTGCTGCTCCAAGAGAACTGAGGGCGGCAGCCCCCTGGCTTTTTGCCAGTCTCAATCCGAAATCCGCGCAATTGAGTTGTCGTGCGGCCTTTTCAACAAGGTCAGTCACTTTACTCAACGGGAGATACCCCTCGAGTTTTTCAACCTGCTCGGGGTTAATACCGGCGCTATTAAGCAGTGTTTCCGGGCAGCCGTTTAGCTGGGATACTTGGTCATAAAAGCCGGTTAACAGCTTAGCTCTTATTTGTTGGGTCAATTTCTTCCAAATCCTTCCAAGAACCCAGCCTGATTTAATTATTAGGCGTGCCGGGTCGCAACTTCTATTTGAGCGGAAATATTCAACTGATAGGCGCGCCCGATAATTTTAGGAATCTACAAATAAATGCAAATTCCAGGATTACACATTCCTGGGCATTGTCTGACGGATTTGCAAAACCGTCATATTGGCGAATGCCTGTTTTATTTCGAATTCCTGATATGTATTGTGCGCTATGGATAACTGTTACTGCACTAACTACCACAAAGTGCACACGACTCATCCTGAGAAAATGATATATGAGATTAAAACAAGGCAGCCGAAACTGGCGCAATCCGCCTATCAGTCTCCGCTAAGTATTATTTCAAGGCCTATATTACTTGTTTTTTTTTGTGGATTCGAAGGGCTTTTGGCTTTTGCTCATAATCAAAATGTCACCTAATGAAAAAAAATACCAATTAAAGTTAATACATTGAAACTTTATTCCCCTATGACAGCAAAAAAATTTTTTTGTTTTATGGTGACTCCATATCTGGGAATAATAATTTTTTCTTAATTTATCCACTTTTTTACCCCTGCCTAAAGCTATCTTGAATGACTGGTGATTTCAGGAACGCTTTAACACTTTTTGGGTAGTTACCAGCGGATATAAATGACCAGTTCAAATGTACGGTCATCTTGGGGAGACAAAAAAGCCCGCATAAGCGGGCTCTAGGATTACTGATTAATCAGTGGATTAGCCACCATAGTAGGTAGCTGCACCGGGGCCGACGGGCAGTCCCAGGGCAAAAACCCAGATGAAGAACAGGGCTGTCCATCCGATAAAGAAGAAGATGGAATAGGGAATCATAGTGGCGATCAATGTACCCATGCCCAAGTCTTTCTTATAGCGCACAGCAAAAGTAATGATCAGGCCAAAGTAACTCATCATCGGCGTGATAACGTTGGTCACAGAGTCACCGATACGGTAGGCCGCCTGGATTACTTCGGGGGCGTAGCCCAGCAGCATCAGCATGGGTACAAAGATGGGAGCTGTCACCGCCCACTGAGCAGAGGCACTGCCCAACATCAAGTTCACAAAGCCACACATCATGATGAAGAACAGGAACAGTAGTGGCCCAGTGAGGCCGATGCTTTGTAGCGCATCAGCACCTAAAACGGCAAAAATGGTGCCCAGGTTGGTGATCTTAAAGAAGGCGACAAACTGTGCGGCAAAGAATACAAGGACAATGTACATCCCCATACTGTTCATGCTCTTGGCCATAGCATCAATGACATCTCGGTCATTCTTCATGGTGCCGACAACCTTGCCGTAAACAAATCCCGGGATAGCGAAGAACACTAGGATCAGTGAGACGATACCTTTAAGGAACGGGGAGCCCGCGACCAAGCCTGTCTCGGGATTACGTAAAACACCCCACTCAGGCACCACCGTCAAAGCGAGTACTGCAGATACGCCCAAAACAGCCAAACCTGCGTACTTAAGGCCGCGCTTCTCGGCGTCGGTCAGGGTGCCAACTTTGTCTTGAGTCAGATCGACAGATGCTTCACTGGGATCATATTTACCCAGCTTGGGTTCTACGATCTTCATGGTCACCCAGCTACCAACTCCGGTGATCAGGAAGGTACTGACAATCATAAAGAACCAGTTTACTTCCGGGCCCACGGAGTAGGTCGGGTCGATCATGTGAGCTGCAGATTCTGTGATCCCCGATAGCAATGGGTCCACCGTTCCCAGCAGCAAGTTTGCACTGTAGCCGCCAGAGACACCGGCAAACGCGGCGGCCAGGCCAGCGATAGGGTGTCGACCGAGGGAGTGGAAAATCATTGCGGCTAATGGGATCAGTACCACGTAGCCCAATTCAGAGGCGGTATTAGAGATGATGCCGGCAAAAACCACTATGACAGTGACTGTGCGTTTGGAGGCCTGGAGTACCAGACCGCGAACAGCGGCACTTAACAGGCCGGAGTGCTCGGCAATCGCAACCCCCAGTAGAGCCACCAAAACTGTCCCCAGAGGAGCAAATCCGGTGAAATTCTTAACCAGACTGGTAACGATCATTCTGAGGCCATCGCCACTCATAAGGTTGAAAACCTCAATAACGCCATCTGGCGCTCGGCCAGCAGCGCCAACCGGGCGGGGGTCGGGGACAGACAGGCCAAAGTAAGAAGCGATACCACTAATGACTATCACGCTAACGGCGAATAGTGCGAACAGTGTGATTGGGTGGGGGAGAAGGTTGCCGAGCCATTCCACTGCATCTAAGAAGCGGATAAAGGCTGTCTTGCGCCCTGGGGGACTGTCCTGCCGATCACTCGGGGAGGTTGTTGTGGTCATTGTTGGTCCTCAGTCGTTACAGCAAGCGGCCCTAATTGCCTCTGGGCCGCCTTGTAGCCGAAGGGTTGGCTGAAAAATGTGCTAAAGCCGAGATCATACACAAAACTACTTCAGCTAAGAATGCCCAGAGAGAAATGTTGCTCCTAGGCGGCGGGCCAAAGAGCTATCAGGCGACCCGGATAGGTAAAAGATCTATGATGAAAGATGTGCTGTTATGGCGCTTGTCATATCGGGGTAAGTCTTTCTGATAGCGGTCTCAGATGACTGGATATGCCATAATCCCAATACTATGTAGTCAATTCAGCGGTGAAAATAATGAAGATTGGAATTTTAAAAACCGATGATGTGCGCAAAGAGCTTGTCGGCGAATTTGGGGAGTACCCGGAGATGTTTGCCGACTTGTTGCGCGACCAGGACTCCAATTTGGAGTTTAACACCTACGAAGTCCAGCACGGCCAGTATCCCGATCATATAGATGAAGTAGATGCTTACCTGATTACCGGTAGCAAGACAGGCGTTTATGACGACAAACCCTGGATTGCGCCCTTAATGGATTTTGTACGCAAGTTACATGGTGAGAAGAAGCCGACCATTGGTATTTGCTTTGGTCACCAGTTAATTGCCCAGGCACTGGGAGGCCGGGCTCGTAAGTCAGATAAGGGCTGGGGGCTGGGGGTGCACACCTACGAAATGCAGGAGACGCCTAGTTGGATGTCTGAACCCGCGCCCAACTTTAGTCTCTTAGTAACGCATCAGGATCAGGTGGATCAGCTGCCGCTTGGTGGGCGAGTACTGGCTTCCAGTGAGTTCTGCCCAATGGCAATGGTGCAGGTGGATGATCATATGCTTAGCTTCCAGGCGCACCCGGAATTTACTAAGCCCTACTCGAATAGCTTAATGGAGCTTCGTCGGGAGGCTTTTGGTGAAGCTGTGGTTGATAAAGGGCAGGAGTCTCTTAAGAACGATATCCATGAAAATGCAGTTGCCAGATGGATGTTGGAGTTTTTACGGCAGTAAATTTTCCCCATTGAAGAAAATAGGAAACCTTTATTTAGCTATTTTCTCTTTCTCATTCCAATGGCATCTGACCTTTTGAAACCCCACTTATAAGTGGGGTTTATGCTCATACATGTATTAAATCGCATCGTTATTCACCTTTGTTCTATATGTCTTAAAGGGCATATAAACTTCTTATAGGGTTGTATTTTTTAATTTTATTTGAATATAACGATTTAACTACCAAAATATAATTTTCTCCGGTAACTGGCAGTTATTTTTGCACTCATGTTTATGTTTGTCACTATCTCTAGATTTATATGTCGGTAATATGGACTTTTAAGGTTGTTTTAAAAAGTAGTGGGTGTTTAATATGGAGCTGTTCATTTAAAGGTTCTTGTTTAGGGTGGGTATTCAATTAAATAACATGCTTGTGCCAGTTTTATTTTTCTGGGGGCGTGTATGTATTCTAGTTGATTTAAATGGAGGTCTTGGGTGTTCGCAACTCGATCGGGGAGTATGGATTAATAATTAACACAGCCTCTTAATCTAAAAAAATCTATAAATATTTCTATAAGCAAAAGGATAGGTTTATGAAATTATTTAAAATGGCAGTATTGGCCAGTGCCATTGGCTTGTCAGTAGCTAGCACTAATGTACTTGCGGCTGGAAATGTAAATGGGGGAATTGACGGAAGACTTATTGGGGCAGATGGTAGTGAAATTCCTAACGTAACCATTTTTATTGAAAATGAAGAAAATGGCTTCAAAAGGACTATCTCAACCGGTGACGATGGGGATTTCAAGGTCAAGTTACCCAGTGGAGTTTATAAAATAACCGCGCAGAAATCAGGGTACCAACCGGCAGTAATCGAATCGGTACTAGTGTCTATCGGTAGCACAGGTAAATTAAGTATCCCTTTGAGCCAAGGCGATATGGAAGAGGTTTTGGTTGTAGCTGAGGCCTTACCACAAATACGTACTGGAACAGCTGAATCTGCTCTCAATATCAGTTTAGAGGATATTGAGATGTTGCCTGTAGGGAGAAATATAGAATCTGTTGCCTTGCTTGCTCCGGGAACTGTGTTGGGGGATAACGCATTCGGAGAGGATAAAGATCTTATATCATTTGGCGGAGCCTCTGTCGGTGAAAATGCTTACTATATTGATGGCTTGAATGTTACCAATTTTCGCAATGGCTTAGGTGGTTCTTCTGTACCCTTTGAATTTTATGATCAGTTTCAAATTAAAACTGGTGGATATAGTGCAGAGTTTGGGCGGTCTTTAGGTGGCGTTTTAAATGCTGTTACAAAGCGTGGAACCAATGATTTTAAATATGGTGTAGTTACTTACTTTGAGCCAGGATCATTAAGGGAAACAAGCCCGGATACATTATCCACAGATGGAACGCTCTATGATCTCAATTCGGAGAATGAACAGTCTAGATATACTACGGACTACTATATAAGTGGTCCGATTGTACCGGACAAATTATTTTTCTATGCGCTCTATGAACAACAGGAAACTGTTGAAGAGTATAACACTCTCCAGGCCCCAGATACCTTTAATAATAGGGAAGTGGCTGATGACTTTTGGGGAGTTAACTTAACTTGGAATGTGACCGATGATCACATCTTAAGTTATGTTCATTTTTCCGATGAGCGTATCCGAGAAAATAGGCAGTCAAATTATGATTATTACAATAAGAATAAGCTCGATTACAAGGGTACGATCAGTGATTATCGGGGTGGAGAAAACTGGCTGTTACGCTATGATGGCCAATTAACAGATAACCTCAGCATGTCTTTGTTACATGGGCAAAATGAATATGAGCTCACTACTATCGGCACAACAGATGTTGAATGCCCATATGTAGTTGATACAAGTGATGGAGCTCTACCAGGAAACTCTTCGTTATATCCAGGATGCGATACGAATTATAGGGTTCAGACTGGAGGTGATGAGCGCGAAGCAAATCGAATCGACTTTGATTGGGTGCTTGGAGACCATACTGTTCGTTTTGGATATGATCGAGAAGATAATTCCTCCTCTTCCTCTGAGACTTATGCCGGCACGGGATTGCGGGATGGGAAAGGTGTTTATTATCGTTATTACACCGCTCTTCCTGGGGCGGAGCTTACGAATGGGGGAATAGTTCCTAATGCTAATGGGGATGGAAGTCCGGTTCATCTAGTGCGCTATCGAGTAGGGGATGTTTCTGGTTCATTCAAGGTTGAATCAGAGGCTTTCTACATTGAGGATACATGGGATATCACCGATAATTTTACTGTAAGTGCCGGGCTTAGAAACGAAACTTTCTCTAACTACAATGGAGAGGGTGATGTATTTATTGAAATTGATGACCAGTGGGCGCCACGTCTGAGTTTCTCTTGGGATCTCACTGGAGATGGAGAGTCACGGATTTTTGGTAATTGGGGCAGATACCATATGCCCGTCGCAGCCAATACAAATGTTCGATTATCCGGTGGAGAGCTTGGATTCGAGCGTTATTTTATCTTTAATGGCGACTATGATTCGGTTAGTTATATTCCTTTAGATATTGGGGCTGAAGGTGTCCCGACCACCCAAGAAGTAGGTACAGTAAATATTACTTCTAGCGGAGAGGTTCCCGATAGTCGACAATTATCCGATCGGGATTTGGAGGCGATGTACCAGGATGAATATATTCTTGGTTATGAGAAGGTTCTCAATGATAGTTGGAGTGTGGGTGTTAAAGCGACATATCGCGACCTGAAATCTCATATAGATGATATCAGTATAGACCATGCAGTTGACGCGCTAGGCTATGCTCATACAGGGGATGCTCATGGTTATGTTCTTGCTAATCCTGGAAGTGATGTGACTATTCCTTATGATAGGTATGGTACTGGTGAGTTGGAAATGACAACTTTCTCGGCTGAATTGCTGGGATATCCTGAAGCTAAGCGGACCTATAAAGAGCTAGAGTTTTCTGTAGATAGAGCTTTTGATGGCGTTTGGGGTTTAACAGCCAGTTATGTTTGGTCTGAAAGTAAAGGAAATACAGAAGGGTATGTCAAATCTGATAATGGTCAGGATGATGCTGGGATCACTCAAGACTTTGATTTCCCTGAAATTATGGATGGTGCCAATGGCTATCTGCCAAATGATCGTACCCATAAATTTAAAATCTATGGGAATTATCAAGTTATGGAAAACCTATTATTAGGGGCTAACTTTCTCCTTCAGTCAGGACGGCCAATTAACTCTTTTGGAGCAGGCCATCCAAATGGAACACCCTCCTACGGAGATACTTATTACTTAACCGACCCAGATGGGAATTTGGTAAGAACGGAGCGTGGTAGTCGAGGTAGAACGAGCTGGGTTAATCAAATTGATCTGTCGCTAGTATATAGTACTCAAGTTGGTTTGGCTGATGTGGAGTTAAGAGCAGATGTCTTTAATTTATTAAATGCAGATGCTGAAACAGAAGTTGATGAGTTTGCGGAAATTAGTCCCGGAATAGCTGATCCTAACTGGGGGGTTAATCAGTACTACCAGACACCTAGATACTTTAGACTGGGTGCCAGTGCACGCTTTTAATTTTAATCTGAAAGAGGGTCGCCAATTGGCGGCCCTAACTTCAATACACATTTAAAGTAATTAAAATTAACACTTTTGATGGCTGGAGGATTAATTGACCCCATATACAGAATCTTCCTCGATCTGAATAATTCTTACCCGGATAGGGTCTTCAATCTGAAAATATCGCCTCGCGCTTTCATCAAGTTGAATGGCCAAAGCTTGAAGTTTTTGGTGTGTTCGATCTGGTCTCTTTAAGCAGGATACTTCAATATAGCACTCATCGGGTGTAATTTTCTGGGCTGTAATAAAAGTTATATTTGGGTCTTCTTCAGTTTCAAGTTCTTTGATAATTAATTTTTGAAAAAACGCTGGGGTTGAGTCCGGGGCTAATTTAAGTGAGCTTAAAAAAATCTTGCAGCTGATCATGTATTGATTCCTGGTTAATACAGATGGATATGTTTATTCCATTAATGAAATCTTCTTCATAAATTATCATTCTTACTTTGATTGGATCTTCGATCTGAAAATAGCTTCGCGCCCGTTCATCGAGTTAAATAGCCAAAACTTGTAATTTTTGTGTGTCAGTTCTGGCTGTTTCGAACAAAATAGCTCTATATAGCACTCATCAGGAAACATTTGAATAATGCTGATAATGGCTATATTGGGGTCCTCCTCGGTGTCTAATTGTTTGATAACAAGTTCTTGCAATAATTTAGATGCTGAATCTGGTGCCAGCTTTAGAGGGCTTAAATAGATTTTGCAGCTAATCATAGGGAAGTCCCATTTCAAGGTGGTGTTATAGACCACTTTTAGGAACGTAGCAAAAGGTTAAGCATTTCTTCCTGTTTCTGTATTTAGAGATTAGCTAAGGTAAAATGGTGGTGCAAAGTTTTAGGTTTCCTTCTGGTTCTTTAGTGGCGTTATAACTTTTTGTAATTTCTAGTGTTTTATTTCCTTATTTTAAAGCTTTGTTCTGCTTCATATGTATTTGTATATCTGGGTATAATTATACATCTTGCGCTTTATGTGGTTGATGGTGAATTGTAATTTTTATATTGTTTAAGTTGTGTGTGTATAGCCAAAAGATAGTATTTTTCTACTTAGACATATGTTGTTTTGAGTGGAAAAAGTGTTTTTTATTGAGGCTTATCAGTAATCTAACAAGAATATAAGTGATCAATTATCCCTAATTAAACTTGTCCCTTGTTTGTTAGGTGCATTATGGCTAGCTGTAAATTCTGTATTTAAACTGCACAAGGCAAGCTTCTAATCGGGGATGGTCGTTTTAATGAAAATTCAGATGAGAAGGTTGGATTGCCACCAGATAAATACTTAATTGTCAGTTAGCTGCTGGAAGGTTCTTAAGTGTGCCTTCTGGTGATTTAAGCTAATTGAAGGTGAGGTGTTACCTGAGTAATTTTAAGATTAAACGCTGGGATTTGTAATAAATGTAACATTCCCGATTTCTGTTGCTAATATCGTATCCCTATTCAATGTTTTGCCAATCGATGGGTGCGACTGTTGTGTGGGTGTTCAATAGAATCTAATTGCGTCGCAATGTAAGTTTATACTTACTTACGCTTTATATTTGAATGTCAATTTTGCTGATGTGAACTCTTCAAAGATATAGAGCTTCATTTTTAGAGAATAATCTCAGGTCAAAAAATTTTAGCTGAAACACCACTGGAACCTTAGTGCATAGCTACCTCTCTGTATTATAACTAGGGCTCAGAATGTGAATTGCTAGTTGTTGTACCAGTGAAATTAGGTATAGATTCTAATTGACTCCTAAATCGGGGAAATTTAAATTTGGGTACTGCGGATTTTTTTGGAAGAAAACTTCAAGAAAATCGAGGGAAGAAAGTTAAGTTTCGCTTCGTTCCTGTGCGATAACAGTTAGTAGGTTTTTCATATTGTCAACGCCTTTTTTTCACACTACACGCGCCATTGTTTCAGATTCTATCCGTACCTTGGTTATAGTAACTGCTCTCGGTGTCCTGCTTCTGGCTGTTTGGGCTATTTGGTTTTTTACAGTAGAAATTACAACATATAGCGTGAGTGATGACGCTAGGTTGGAGCAGGAGCACAATACTGTTCATGTCAGTACCCAGCGAGTTGGACGTGTTGTTCAAATTGAGGCAGAGCTCGGGGATACCTTAGAGCAGGGCGATGTGCTAATTCGTCTTGATACGTCCGTACTTGATTTGAGCCTGCGGGGGGATAGCAAGATATCTGGAAGCTTACGCGATCAACTTGAATCAGTTGAAAGAGAACGAGAGCTGCTGGATAAGAAATTTGGCGAAGATGAGAAGGCACTCAGTGATCAATTGAAGCTATTGGAGCAACAGTACCAGCTTCAAGTCAGTAATCAGAAAATTCAAGCGGATGTTGCCGATCGTTATGAACGGCTGTTACAAAAACAGCAGAGTTCAGAATTGGATTACCTTGCCGCAAAACGGACGTACCAACAAATGGCGATGGAAACCTTGAAAGTACAGGCGGATATTCGCGCTTTGAAGGATCGTCGAGCACAGCTAATAAGTGAATATCAGCTTGAAGTGAGTGCTTTAAAGCAGCGGCATCAGGATATTGATGGGAAGATTGCGGAAGTTGACACCCGTATTCAGCAAAGCCACCTTGCTGTTAGCGAACAGAACCTGCGTGCCCCAATTACCGGGGTATTGGCCTCGCTGGCAAAAATACGGGAAGGCGAAGTATTGGTCGCTGGGCAGCAAGTTGCGACCATTCAAGCAGAAGGTGTTATTTCTATACAGGCATTTTTTCCACCCGCATTAGCTTTGGGGCATATTCAGCCTGGGCAGAATGCCCATGTAAAACTGGATGGATTTTCCTGGGCCCGTTATGGGCAATTGGAGGCCCGAGTAGAACGGGTCGCTAGTGCCGTCCAGCAAGGCAAAGTTCTTGTACAGCTATCCTTACAAGGTGAAGCACCACCCCATCTCCCTTTACTGCATGATTTACCGGCCAGGGTAGAAATTGCCACAGGCAAGAAAACACCATACCAACTGCTTCTACAAAGGACGGGTGAGATACTCTCGGCCAAAGCTCCCACAGAGACCGTGGAAGAGGGAGCGTAACAGTGAAAAGCAAAAGACGCTGGTTAGTTCCAGAGGTAGTTCAGACCTCTAATATGGACTGTGGTCCGGCTTCCCTGAAGTGCTTGCTCGAAGGTTTTGGTGTAAATACACACTACGGCCATTTGCGCGATGCCTGCCAGACTGATGTAGATGGTACTTCGATAAATACCCTGGAAAAGATTGCGGTAGAGCTTGGGCTTGAAGCTGCCCAGATGGTGGTTCCCGTGGACCATCTCTTATTGAGTTCCACTGGCTACTTGCCAGGATTGGTTGTGGTGCGACTACCAAACGGTAACACTCATTTTGTCGTGGCCTGGGAAAATCATCGCGGTATTGTGCAGGTGATGGACCCCGCCAGTGGTAGGCGCTGGCCCAGCGCGCGTCGTTTTTTGGATGAGTTGCATGTTCATACCGCACGGGTGCCCCCTCAGGGCTGGAGAAACTGGGCAGGTGGCGATGATTTTATTGCCCCGCTGAAAGAGCGTATTGCACAGTTAAAGGTTGGCAATACAGTGGCCACCGCGATCTGTGAAAAAGCGCTTAAGGATGAGAGTTGGCTTTCGCTGGCATTTCTCGACGCATCCGTTCGAATGCTCACCTCATTGGTTACGTCCGGGGCGATAAAGCGCGGAACTGAAGTCAGTGGTATGTTGCAGCGGCTGTCCGTTGAATTTTCTACAGATATCAGCCAAGCATTTTCTTTAGTACCAGAGAATTACTGGTGCGCCCGGCCGTCCCGTCTCCGAGGAAGTGAGCCTGCAGAGACAATTGAACTGTCGCCAGAGCAGTTGGAGTTTAGTGGCGCGGTCATTGTGAGCGTAAAAGGGGTTCGCGATGTCAGTGAAGTAAAACCAAAATCGGAAGCGCTATCCAGGGCTTTGCGGGAGCCACCGGTTCAACCTCTAAGGCAACTCTGGGGGTTGATGCGCGAAGATGGATTGATTGCGCCACTCACTATATTTATTGCTATGCTCGGAGCGGTACTGGGGCTGATGTTCGAAGCTTTGCTTTTCCGTGGCCTGATTGATATCCACAGTGAGTTAGCGACAGAGATACAGCGAGCAGGCACGATTGCATTATTGTTGGTCTTTATGATCACATTAATGCTATTGCAGTTTCCCGCCGCAAAAGTCCAAATGGTGGTCGGGCGCCGTTTGGAAAATCGTTTCCGCATACGGTTTTTAGCCGCTCTACCCCAAATACCCGATCACTTCTTTCAGAGCCGCCCCACCTCTGATACCGCCGAACGCTCACATCGTATTGCCGCCTTGAGAGGTTTGCCTGTTCTCGGAACGAGCCTAATTTTTAGAGTTTTCTCCCTGCTTGCTACTGCACTGGGAATAATCTGGCTTGCTCCCGCTGCTGCCCCTCTGGTGCTAATCATGTCGGTATTACAAGTTGCTGTACCCTTGATGTTCCATCCGGTACTCGCTGATTACAGTATGAGAGTACAAACTCATGCGGGAGCCCTGGCTCGCTTCTATATGGATGCGCTGCTGGGAGTTATTCCAATCCGCACGCACGGCGCCGGCGAGTCTGTACGGCGTGAGCATGAAAACCTGCTCACCGAATGGATAAGGGCTGGATACTCATCACTGAGTTTTCAGCTCAATAGCCAGGCGGTACAGCTGTTGATTAATTGTACCCTCAGTAGTGTATTGGTGATTTATTGTGTTAATGCACGAGGGGCAAGTCCCGATCTGCTTTTATTGATTTATTGGGTGTTGGCACTGCCGCCGCTGGGTGAAGAAATTGCGGGACTGATGCGAAGTTATCCACGGCAACGGAATTTTTTACTGAGAGCCCTCGAACCGCTGCAAGCAGTCACCGAAACAGACACAGATAAAAGTTCCGCTGATAGTGTGGAATTTTCCCCGGCAAAACCGGTGGGTATCAAGTTTGAGAATGTTACCGTTAATGCCAGCGGTCGCACTATTCTCGACAGGGTAAATCTGGAAATCAGCCCCGGTGAGCAAATTGCTGTGGTCGGAGCATCCGGCGCTGGCAAGTCGAGCCTTGCCGGGTTATTGCTGGGGTGGCACAAACCGGCCAGTGGCCGTGTAATGCTCAATGGAGGAGAACTGAAGGGAGAATTACTGCACCGTTTCCGACTTCACTGTGCTTGGGTAGATCCCGCAATTCAGCTTTGGAATAGCAGCCTTTTAGCGAACTTGAGTTACGGCAATAAGCCGGGAGCTCCCCTTTACCCCATTTTACAGCAAGCGGATTTACTTAAGCTGGTAGCAGCGCTACCGGAGGGGCTCCAAAGCCCGCTGGGCGAAAGTGGTGCCCTGGTCAGTGGTGGTGAAGGGCAGCGTGTACGTCTGGGGCGCGCACTTGGCCGTGAGGAAACTGCTTGTGTGATTCTGGATGAGCCGTTCAGGGGGCTTGATCGCCAACAGCGGCAGCGTCTGATGAGCCGGGTGCGGGAGGTTTGGCAGGGGGTTACCCTGATTTGTATTACCCACGATATCAGCGAAACCCGGGACTTTCCTCGTGTTTTGGTCATGGACGATGGTTGCATTATTGAAGATGGTAAGCCCAGTGAGCTTCAAGCCCAAGGCAACACTCGCTATGCGCAGCTACTGGCGGCTGAAAGCACCCTTTGGCAAGAGTGTTGGCAGAGTAGCAGCTGGCGTCACTTACGCATGGCCGGCGGTCAATTGACAGAAGTGCAAGGAGTTCCCGGGGCGATACCGGCCTCCCGGTTTACAGAGGTGGCCAGTGAGCTGTAAAGAATTAATGCCCCATTGCTGGCCTGTGTCGCAGCTGGAGGCCGCCTTACAAGCCTTGGCAAAATACAGTGGCTTGGAACCTGAGGTAGCGGAGCACAAATCCCTGGGAAGCGCCTTGGAGTTGAATGCCAGGTTGCAGGCAGGTGCTGAAACTTTGGACTTGCAAGTGGAGCAGGTGAGTTGCAGCTATCCAGAGCTGGAAACCATGCTGTTGGGAGCCGCCCCGGCACTGTTGCGGGTTCGCTTTCCCGAGGGGGAATATTTTATCGCACTGTGTGGTGGCAGGGGGCATAAGTTACGGCTGCTCACACCGGCACTGCAAGTGGAGAAAGTTTGCCTAGAGCTGGTTATTCAGCAGTTGGCTTGCGAGCTTGAGGGGCCCCAGCGCGAGCGTATCGAACAATTGCTGGATAGCGCACACATTCAAGGGCGTCGTCGCAAGAAAGCCACGACGGCTCTACTGCGGGAAAATCTTGCCAGCGTACGCTTGGATGATTTCTGGTTGTTGCGTCAATCCTCTCATCGGTCTTTCCGCTTACAGCTTCGCCAGCGTGGGCTGTATTGGCGCTTTGCCGCCATGCTTGCCTGTCACAGTGCCCAGATGGCTATTTTTCTGTGCAGTTGGTGGGTGATAGGTAGGGCTGTGCTCGAGGGCCATATTGATACCGGCTGGCTATCTGCCTGGGTGTTGTTGTTGGTGACTCAGGTTCCCCTATCCCTGCTCACAGCCCGGCTGCGCGGTGTGGTCTCCGTTGAGACCGGCGCACTTCTGAAACAGCGATTGCTCGCCAGCGCGCTGCGCGTCATTCCCAGTCGTATTCGCCATATGGGTTCGGGTCAGGTATTGGGCAGGGTTTACGATGCGGAGAATATAGAAGCCAGTGCATTACAGGGTGCCTTTTTATTATTGCTCGGTGTTGTAGAACTGTTAATTGCAGCCTCAATTTTACTGATGGGAGCTGGTGGTCTTATCTATGCAGCAATTTTGCCCCTATTTTTAGCGGTTGCATTTTTCCTGGGGCGGGCACAGTACTACGGCCGCAAAGAGTGGACAGCACAGCGTCTGTCTATGACCCATCGTTTGATTGAGAAAATGATCGGCCACCGCACCCGGCTCGCGCAGCAGGCTCCCGGCGAGTGGCACCAGGGTGAAGACAGTGAGTTAAATGACTACCTGGAGAGTTCCTCTCACATGGATAACACCATGGCGCGTTTACAGGCTTTTTTGCCACGCCTATGGTTACTTTTAGGGATCGTGGGGCTGGCCCCAATATTTATTAGCGACAGTGCCAGTAGCACCCAACTCGCAATTGCCTTCGGAGGAATGTTGTTGGGGTATCGCGCAATTTTAAAGTGTATGAATGGTTTTACCAGCGCCTTAAGTGCGGCAATTTCCTGGGAAAAAGTACGTGAACTGTTTTCCCTTGAAGATCGCCACTTAAGGGGCAGTGCGGGTTTGGCAATGGCCGCGTCGGCCGGCCAGCAGGATTCCTCGCAGCCGCTGTGTTATTTACGCGATATCCGTTTCACCTACGAGGGAAAAGATCAAGCAGTGTTGGCGGGATGCAACCTCAGCATTTATCCCGGCGACCGGCTTTTACTGCAGGGCACTTCTGGTTCAGGGAAATCTACTCTGGCGAATGTTCTCACCGGCATCCAGAAACCGGATGATGGCCTGTTGCTGCTCAATGGCTACGACCGCGCAAGTATCGGTGCTGAACCTTGGCGCAGGATGGTCGCATCAGCTCCCCAGTTTCATGAAAATCATGTGTTGGGAGATTCATTTCTTTTTAATTTATTAATGGGAGACCAGTGGCCACCTCGCCAGGAGAGCCTGCGCAAGGCTTATGCAATTTGTGATGAGTTGGGGCTGACCCCGCTATTGAAAAAAATGCCGGCGGGGATTTTACAAACAGTTGGCGAGATGGGGTGGCGGTTGTCCCATGGTGAGATGAGCCGTTTATTTATCGCTCGTGCGCTTTTGCAAAATGCTGAGTTAGTGGTTCTGGATGAGAGTTTTGCGGCACTTGATCCGGAGAACCTGCAGATGGCGGTAGCCTGTGTGCAGAAAAATGCAAAAACCCTGATGGTGATTGCCCACCCATGAGACAGTGAATTTTTAATTGGGAGCATTCTCTCTTCGGTTTACATAAGCAGCAAGAGGAAGGATAAGCTCTATGTGGCTTAAGATTGATGTTAAAGCGAGCTTCAAAGTAGTAATCAACTCAGGCGCATCTAACGGGGCGGTGAGGGAAATTCTGAAGGTGAAAAACAATTAGAGATCTAGAGTTGTTGCAAAGTGTTTTTTTAGTTCTCCAGAATTAACTTTACTAATTTGTTTCAGTAAAAAGGGGCGAATGCGATATGAGCTTTGAAGCTGATATTCAGGCAGGATCCGAAACTGAATTAAATGCGGCTCAAAAATAATTGTTACTTTATGTCAATTGAAAATGATTGAAAGGGGGTATGGTATCTATTTCGGAGCAGAAATTCAGGCCTGTCCTGATCTGATAGTGAGCCTTATTCCTGAGTCATAATTGATTCGATGTTGGGTTTGGTAGTCGTCAACCTGGATAGAACTTTGGCAGACTGTGTTGCAGTACACAGTGAGTTGAATCTTCATTCTGCATAATAAATCTCGTAACGAGATCTGAAATGTACGGTAATTCATATATTCAGGTAGTTTCTGACTTGGAAATATCTCCAACCCTGTGATTGGGTTGGGTGGTGTGGCGCACTCAAGTTTAATGATTCTTGCTTGAGTGATAAATGAAAGAAAGGAGATGCGATATGTATATTGAAACTGATATTCAATCTGGTCCGGATGCTCAGGTAGATCCGGTTCCTGAGTAACCCCAGCTCCAATCTGATTGGAGTTTGATTAAATAGGTTTTGCTTAAGTTGTGGTTTTCCGTACTTGAGTACTATTAACGTAGGAAGGAAATAAATTATGTATATTGAAACTGATATTCAAGCTGGTCCAGACGCTCAGGTAGACCCGGTTCCCGAGTAGCTCCAGTTCCAACCTGATTGAAGAGCCATCGCTCAAGTATAGTTATGCGTTCTACTTGGGGTTTAAGTAACTTGAGGGGACGACCTATACTCTTTGAAATGGGCTTCATGCTGCAATTAGCCTAATGCCCCCGGTGCTCGATGAGTAACCTGAGCTCGCCAGCTCGAGCTCAGGTATGTTCCAAAAGGCGGCATTAGGTGTGCATAAAACTGAAAGTCAGACGATTCCTCGCGCTGCCTTAACTACAGAGCCATAAGTGAGGAACGCATTGGGATATTTACATTGCGCTTGTATAAACTTACGTGCCGTAACCTCCGCTCATCGAATAAATTGACTCGGAGCCTGGAAAGCTTTCATAAAGTTATAATGGTTTAATCTTTGTGTGCAGTCTTTATGAATTTTATTTTTATTTACTATGTGTGTATGAATGAGATGGATTCCTCGGCTCAACATATTATCTCTAAGTAGTACCAAGTCCTCGCTTTGTCACACCTAAGGTGAAGAGTCTTATACACAGGGTCAAGTAGTTGCCTTACCTCTGCCGGTGAGAGTGATGTAAGGCTTCACCAAATTAAATACCCTGTCCGTTAATCACTGCTTTTATGAACTCTTGCCTCACCTGGATTTCCCGTATCACAGTGAGTGTAAAGTTGCCAACGGAAAGGCCTTCCTTGGTGCTCGATGAAAGATGGTGTGTAGAAAGGCCTTTCTAGCACTTTTGGGGCGTAAAGCCCTCGGAATGCCACCTTATCAACAATGGGCTTGGGGCTTCCTTTCCTCGCTTGAGCCGGATAGATGGAATTCAATCAATTTCTCTTGAATGTTGATTAACTTATCTTTGAATCAGCTACTTCCTAGATTGCCAACATAAGTGACACACGCTGCCTGTTAGAAGTTCTAGTGGGCTCAAGTAATTTAGAAGTTTTCTTGGACGAGTGTTTATTCGGAACACTACTTCGTCAATACGGTTTTTGGGTATCTTGTCAATTTTCATACCCTTCGGGAAGAAACGTCTCAGCAGAACATTCGTATTTTCGTTTAATCCACGTTTTCAAGAGTGATAAGGCTTTGCAAAATATATTTTGCATCCCAGTTTCTGTGCAACTGATCGATGACCTGCAAACTCCCCTCCGTTATCGAACGTTATTGTTTTACATATTGCCTGATATAGCTTCAGCATCTGCTTGATTGTGCGACTTACCGTCGTCTCACTCTTGTTGGGTACCCTACGAGTGAGCAACAACTTAGAGACTCACTCAACTAAAGTCACAAGATAGCTATCTTGGCAGTAAACCGCATCGCCCTCCCAGTGGCCGAACCCGGTATTTCCATCAATAATCGTAGGCCGTTCTTCAATATCAATACGCTCCGGAATGAGCTTCGCTCCTGCCTCAGAGCCTGTACGCTTTCGGTAGACTTTGCCTTTTCGTGGAAGCTGCAGCCTCCAACCAAGCTGAGCTATCCAGCGATAAATAGTAGAACAACTGATCGTTTTCTCATATTTCTCAAGCTTTATCCGACCAGCAACTTGTTCGGGACTAGTGTTTTTTAGCTGATGGTCGATTTGCATCTTCATGGCGAAATCAAACTTGGTGTACTTACGAGCCCCTTATCGCCTCTGTAACGCCTGGCGATGAGCGCTTTCAGCACAGTAAGGATGAAATCGATTAAGCTCTCGAGAGATAGTTTTGTTGGGGCGATTGAGCTGTAGTGCAATGGCTAGAGCCGAATAGCTCTGTCCATTGAGGACTTCGATCTGGTATCGTTCTTTCAAGGTCAGCTGGTTAGTATAGGTTCCTGGTTTGTTTGTGTGAAAGCTAACCAGTCTACAGCCAGCTGGCCTCCTTATTTAAGGTATTTAGAGCGAGGTGTTGTGAGCAGCTCCAATCGGATGCCCTTTTAAGAGATACACTTTTCAAGTTTGATAGGGGTTGCGCCCTGCGGTGTTGAATGTACACAGAGGATTGTAATAGGCACTATAGGCTACCGGATTGTGTGTAAGGTAGTTTAAATAACAGTTTCATCTGTATCGTTATCGTGTGTTTATAACTTTTTGGTATCTATTGCATAGCTACTTTTCTGGGAATAACTTCAATATTTTTTGATCAGGTTGGCATGATTTATATGCGTTCTTTATTTTGGTGCTTTCTATAGAGAAATGTCCCTTCTAATTAAAGGTATAGAGTTTTCTATAGAAGTGCCAATAAAGCAAAGTTAACTTTTAGCTAATACCCTTTTGGTTGGATAACTATTTTTTGTTTTCTGAGATATACGTGCCAATAAGTGGTTTTTAGCTTGATTATTTTTGTGCTTGGCGGTACTTGAAGAGTCGTAGTGTAAGGCGGTAAGTTACTGTAAGTAGTACTCTGGTGCCTATTGCTCATAATTTATTTGATTAAATTATCTAATATCTCGTGGAATAGGTTTGTTACTCAAATTTTGTGACATTATCCTCAAAAAGTTTGAGTTTCATTGGTGTGGTATGGTGTAATCGAGTTAAGCTGTAGTTTGTTTGACGCTGAATTGTTTGGCGCAAACACCCTTGAGAAAGAAACGATAAAGGAGACGTAATATGCATATTGAAACTGATATCCAAGCTGGCCCTCAAGCAGTTGTTGAGGTTCCAGATATCGGCTAGTTCAGGCTGATCTTTCATAATCAGCATTTAGTTGATACTTTGAGCCAGGGATGACTGCGGAGTGATTTTTGTATGCTTTCCTGGCTCAGCTATTTCTATTCTTAAAATATTGGATTTTACTCTCCCCTAGGAAGCTGTTTTCTTTTCTGGAATTTGTAGGCTGTATTTTTGTATCTGGTAATTTTCTATGGCTGATTGTATTTCAATTACTATATAAAAATATGGCATAACAAAATTGGATTCTGCCAATTTATATATTGTTTAAGTCCGCTCTCAATCTTTAAAATTTTACAAGTCGGGACTAAATTTATTATTCATACTACCTTAAGGGAAGAAGATGACAGTCTTATGGGGTACGAGTAGGTGTTATCGTTAACTGATGCACGTTGGATACTACGTTTTTAATGTTTAGTGGATATCTTTTATACCTAATTTCAGTTTGACGATATAGTGCTAGGTGAGTTGTCTCGGTTGTAATCAGGGCAAGTGTTAGTTGTTAGATATAAGTGTACCTGTATTATGCAAGAGTGGAGAAAGCCAGTTTGGAGAGTTTAGATTGATGCTTGGAATAGATATTGGTTTTCAATTCTAAGTAAAAAAGCCCGCTTACGCGGGCTTTTTTATTATCAAAATCAAGTCTTAAGCTTCTTATAATGCATGCGATGGGGTGTTGCATCCTCACCTTTGCGCTGCACAAAGTCCTCGTGGTACTCGGTGTAGTTACCCTCGAAGAATACCGCTTCACTCTCACCCTCATAGGCGAGGATATGGGTGGCAACGCGGTCCAGGAACCAGCGATCGTGCGAGATTACCAGGGCACAGCCGGGGAAGTTGAGCAGGGCTTCTTCCAGGGCGCGCAGGGTTTCGATATCCAGATCGTTGGAGGGTTCATCCAGCAGTAGTACGTTGGCGCCCTGCTTGAGGGTATAGGCCAGGTGCAGGCGTCCGCGTTCACCGCCGGAGAGTTCGCCTACGCGCTTCTGCTGGTCACTGCCCTTGAAGTTAAAGCGGCCAACATAGTTGCGCGAGCCCACTTCGTAGTTGTTGATCTTGAGCATATCGTGGCCGTCTGAGATGGCTTCCCATACGGTCTTGCTGTCATCCAGATTTTCACGGCCCTGTTCAACGTAGGCGACCTTAACGGTTTCACCCATCTTGATCTCGCCGGAGTCCGGCTGTTCGGTGCCGCTGATCATACGGAACAGGGTGGACTTACCGGCACCGTTGCCGCCGACGATACCTACAATTGCGCCCTTGGGCACGCGGAAAGACAGGTTGTCGATCAGCAGGCGCTCGCCGAAGCCTTTGCTCACACCTTTAAACTCAATCACATTGTCGCCGAGACGCTCGCCGGGCGGAATGTAGATTTCGTTGGTCTCATTGCGGGCCTGGAAGTCCTGGGACTGCATTTCTTCCAGGCGGGACAAACGGGCCTTGTTTTTGGACTGACGGCCCTTGGGGTTTTGGCGGGCCCATTCGAGTTCCTTTTGCATGGCTTTGGCGCGGGCCTGTTCGCCGCGCTGCTCTTGCTCCAGGCGTTTTTCTTTCTGTTCCAGCCAAGTGGTGTAGTTACCTTCCCAGGGGATGCCGTGGCCGCGGTCCAGTTCCAGAATCCAGCCGGCAACATTGTCGAGGAAGTAGCGATCGTGGGTGATGGCAACCACAGTGCCGGTGAAATCGTGCAGGAAGCGCTCCAGCCAGAATACGGATTCCGCATCCAGGTGGTTGGTGGGTTCGTCGAGAAGCAGCATATCCGGGCGGGACAGCAGCAGGCGGCAAAGGGCCACACGGCGTTTTTCACCGCCGGACAGATTGTTTACGTCCGCATCCCAGGGGGGCAGGCGCAGTGCGTCTGCGGCAACTTCCAGGCGGTGCTCCAGGTTGTGGGCGTCCCAGGCCTGGATAATGTCTTCGAACTGTTGCTGTTTCTTGGCCAGGGCATCGAAGTCTGCGTCGGGCTCGGCGTAATCGGCGTAGACCTGTTCCAGGCCGGCAAGGGCGTCGATGGCTTCGCGTACACCGTCCTCTACGTTGCCGCGCACGGTCTTGCTGGCATCGAGTTGCGGTTCCTGGGGCAGGTAGCCGACCTTGATGCCGGGCATTGCGCGGGCTTCGCCGTTAAAGTCCTGGTCGACCCCGGCCATGATGCGCAGCAGGGTGGATTTACCTGCGCCGTTTAGACCGAGTACGCCGATCTTGGCGCCGGGGAAGAAGGAGAGGGAGATGTCCTTGAGGATCTCGCGCTTGGGGGGCACTACTTTGCCCACCCGGTTCATGGTGTATACGTATTCGGCCATTTGGGGTTCCGTAATGGGTGTTGGAATCGGTCAGATTTTGCGCGCAACTTATCAGTTTGCGTAAAAAGTGCAACCGGGCATCTCTTAGGTAGCCCGCTGTACTCGCGTGTGGCTGACGTCAAATGTGATCTGTGTTTAACTGCGACACTATCTAGTACAAGAGCTATAAGACGAATAAAAATGGATCAGGATTCCCCGGTGTTGTTTTCCCGGCGCGGCGCCCTGGCGATCGCGACACTAAACCTCCCCAAGGCTCTCAATGCCTTAAATTCATCCATGATCGATCTGTTGTCGGCCCAGTTGGACCGCTGGGCTGAAGACACTGAAGTCGCAGCAGTCTGGATCGATGGCAGTGGCGACAAGGCGCTATGCGCTGGCGGCGATGTGGTGGCGCTGTATCGGGAGTCCGCCGCCTATGGTGAGACACCGGACTACGGCTTCACCAGCGACTTCTTCTCCCGCGAATATCGCCTGGACTACCAGATTCACACTTACGCCAAGCCCGTCGTGGTGTGGGGCGGTGGCTTCGTGATGGGAGGCGGTATCGGCATTATGGCGGGAGCCAGCCACCGGATTGTGACCGAAACCACTCGCATGGCAATGCCGGAGATTACGATTGGTTTGTTTCCCGATGTGGGGGGCAGCTGGTTCCTGAATCGTATGCCCGGGCGCCTTGGACTTTTCCTGGGGCTGACCGGTGCGCAGTTTAATGGTGCCGATGCCCTGTTTACCGGTATGGCGGACCGCATGATAGGCCAGGATCAGCGGGAATCAGTCTTGTCTGCGTTAGCGGAGCTCAGTTTCGGTGAAAACCTGGAAGCCAATCACCAGTTAATTAGCAATTACCTTAAATCCCAGGAGCTGCCCCTTCTGGAGCGGCCTGAGTCTGCTCTGCGAGAGCATTATGACCAAATCCAGCAGCTTACCGATTTTGCCACCTTGCCAGAGGTTTGTGCCGCCATCAGTGCATACCAGGGTGTGGATAAGTGGTTGCAGCGGGCAGCTGCCACTTTGGCAGGTGGCTCTCCGCTGACCCCCTGGATTGTGTGGGAGCAATTACAGCGGGCTCGACACCTGTCCTTGGCGGATATCTACCGCATGGAGTTGGCACTCGCGGTAAACCTCTGTGCCAGTGGCCACTTCAAGGAAGGAGTGCGTGCGCTGTTGATTGATAAAGACCGCGAACCCAAGTGGCAACCTGACAGCTTGGAACAGATTGCACCTGCGCAGGTGGAAAGCTGCTTTGAGGGACCCTGGGGCGGTGAGCACCCGCTGGCCGACCTGTAGATATCGTATTTACCGAGCGTCCCGGGCTGTTAATTGCCAGGGATACCAACAACAAAATAGGGAGTGGCTTTTATGGAAAAGATAGCCTTTTTTGGTTTGGGTAATATGGGTGGCCCCATGGCTGCCAACTTGGCGAAGGCCGGCTATACCGTCGCGGCATTTGATTTGAGCCCTGTTGCTCTGGAACAGGCACAGCGAGAGGGCTGCCTGCCCTGTGACAGTGCCGAGCAGGCTGTTGAGGGCGCGGATATCGTAATTTCCATGCTGCCCAGTGGCGACGCAGTGAAAGGGCTCTACCTGGGAGAGGCTGGGTTGTTGCAGCAACTCCCGGCCGATACCCTGATTATCGACTGTTCGACTATCTCCGCAGAGGATGCCTGCCTGGTCAACCAGGCTGCCGGGGAGCGTGGGTTGAGAGCGATAGATGCCCCGGTATCCGGAGGTACAACTGCGGCACAGGCGGGGACGCTTTGCTTTATGTGCGGCGGGGATGAAGCGGCATTCGATGCTGCGCGGGCCCCGCTGCAGGTGATGGGCAGCAAGATATTTCTCGCCGGTGCTGCCGGTGCCGGGCAGGTGGCAAAGATTTGCAACAATCTGTTGCTTGCGATCCATATGACCGGTACCGCAGAAGCTTTACAGCTGGGGGTGGATAAGGGGCTGGATGCCAAGGTACTGAGCGATATTATGCGGGAAAGTTCGGGTAATAATTGGTCCCTGGCTAACTACAATCCCTACCCGGGCACTATGGAGAGCGTGCCTTCGGCAAAGGGTTATGCCGGCGGTTTCAGTGTGGCATTGATGCTCAAGGACCTGGGACTGGCTATGGATGCTGCCTCAACCAGTGCATCTTCTACCCCGATGGGAGCCCTGGCGAAAAATCTTTTCCAACTGCATGGCGCCAGTGAGGAAAACCAGCAACTGGATTTCTCCAGTATTCAGAACATGTTCCGGCGTCCGGCGGGTAGCCTTACTTAGCGCCTGCTTAAAGGCCTTGCACCACAGTCTGGCAATGTCGGCAGTGGTGCAGTTTAGGCCTGTTTTGTTTGCCCTCAGCCCTGTCGTCTAAAGAAAAAATTTGCGGTAGTTCTCAATTTGGCAAGATCGTATCAAATACCATAGAGTGCTCGGTTCCCTCGGACTTTCTGAGCCGCTATCTTCCCCGCCCCTTCCCGGAAACGGGTCTCCCTTAAGCATCGCAATTATCCTGCTGCTGCATTGCTCCAATGGATTTTTTTCCAGGTAATTCGGCAGCTTGATTTGGATCAAGCAGTCTCAGGCAGTCAGCGAGTAACCTATCCGCGACTTGTGATTGTGCCTGGAGGGGGGCCCTTCCTGAGTCGGGAAAAATGCCTAATCGCTTTATGGAGAAGTTAATGAACCGTTTAACTGCTTGTGCGACAGTCGCTCTGACCGCCGTACTTTCTGCACCCGCACTGGCTTATGAAGAAGGCAGTTTTATTCTGCGCGGTGGCATGGCCACTGTAGCACCTGATACCAATTCCAGCGTTCTTTCCCTGAATGGGACCGGCATTGACCAGACTGGCGTCGATGTGGATAACGGTTCTGCACTGGGCCTGACTGGCGTTTACATGTTCCGCGATCACTGGGGTGTGGAACTGGTTGCCGCGACGCCATTCAGCCACGATATTCAAGTTGAAGGCCAGGGCCTGGGCAGCTTCGACCTGGGTGAAACCAAGCACCTGCCGCCGACTCTGTTGGTTCAATGGTATCCGATGGAGCCACAGTCCAACATTCAGCCATATGTTGGCCTGGGTGTGAACTACACCGCTTTCTTTGATGAAGAAATCAGCAGCACCGCTGATGCTGTTTTCGAAGGGCTTGGAGCCACCGGTGATGCTGAATTATCCCTGGATAATTCATTTGGCCTGGCAGCAGAAGCCGGTATCGATTTTACCTTCGGTGCCGATCAGCGCTGGCTATTCAATATGTCTGTGTTCTGGATGGACATCGAGACCGATGCCACAGTCAAAGTGCCCAATGTGGGCGAAGTGACCGCCAAAGTGGATATCGACCCGCTGGTTTATATGGCTGGTCTGGGCTACCGCTTCTAAAAGGTAGCAATAAATAGGTCTGGGGTAGAGCAGTCACTGTGGTTTTCTGGTCGAAGACCCGGTGGCTGCTTTTTTGTTTGTGTCGGATTTCCAAGCAAACTACCGAACGAGGTGTGAATGAATATGAAGCAAGAGATTAAAAGCCCCGTGGGAGGGTTGTCTGAAGAACTCTTATCCCGTTATAGCGGACCCTGCCCGCGCTACACCTCGTATCCTACCGCCGATCGTTTTCACACATTAAATGGAATTGAGCCCTGGGCAGCGCTGCAGGATATTCGCAGCTTGTCCCTTTATGTTCACATTCCTTTTTGCCGTTCTCTCTGTTACTTCTGTGCCTGTAATAAAGTAATTACTAACCAGTATGGCCTGGCTTCCAGCTACCTGGATCACTTATTGCAGGAGGCTCAATGGTATCGGGATAAAGTGGCTGATGTCCCCGTTACTCAATTGCATTTGGGCGGTGGCACGCCGACTTTCTTAAGTGACGGCGATATGCGTCGTTTAATGGACGGACTCGCTGAAGTTTTTGATTTGCGCCCAGGCGACGGAGTTGAATACAGTATTGAGGCCGATCCACGTACCCTTGAGTTGGAGACCCTGGATACCCTGCGTGAACTGGGTTTTAACCGCTTGAGCCTGGGGGTGCAGGATTTCGATATCGAAGTTCAGCGTTCAATCAATCGTATCTGCAGTGCCGACCAAGTCACGGAGTTGACCGTAGCGGCGCGTGAGCGCGGGTTTGAGTCCATTTCCTACGACCTGATTTACGGACTACCCAAGCAGGGGCTGAGCAGCCTGCACCGCACTTTGGATAAAGTGCTGGAGCTGCAACCGGACCGCATCGCTCTCTATCACTATGCACACCTGCCACACCGATTTAAGGCCCAGCGCCTGATTGATACGGATTTAATCCCTTCTGCCGCAGAAAAAGTGGCGATGCAGCTGGCGGCTGTAGAGCACCTGGGTAAGGCGGGGTATGAATTTTTGGGGATGGATCACTTTGCCCGTCCTGGGGATGAACTGGCTAAGGCAGCCCATGCCGGTATGCTGCAGCGCAATTTCCAGGGTTACACCCTAATGCCGGCAGATGCTTTGGTCGGTCTGGGGGCATCGGCGATCAGCTACAGTCGCGATGGCTACTGGCAAAATTTACATCGCTTAAAAGAATATACTCAGGCGATTGGAGAAGGGAAATCTGCAGCCTGCCGCGGCTGGTTAATGGATGATGAAGATCGTTTGCGCCAGTGGATTATTAGTGAATTAATGTGTCGTTTGCGCCTGGATAAAAACCTTGTTGAACAGCGTATAGGTGCTTCCTTTGAGGAGTATTTCTCTGAGGAATTAGCGCGCTTACAGCCTATGTTTGACGATGGTCTAATTTATCAGGATAACGAAAATATTATTGTTACCGAGGAAGGCCGCTGGTTCGTGAGAAATGTTGCCGCTGCATTTGATATGTATTTGCACAGTCAAGAAACAGATGCGAAATATTCACGTGTTCTATAGCTACCGGCAGGAGACTAACGGCTCGACAGCCGTTACAATTGCGGCAAATTAGTTTACCGACCGGTTTAGTATGATGGATTCCTCTACAGCTGTTAGTTGCGGCAACTGTTCAGTCAGGCGTTTGTGCTTGCCAGCTGGTTTGTGTCAGTCTGATATTGATCGGCTAGAGCAGATCACGCGTCGAAAGAAAATAATTAAAGCGGGGGAGACCCTTTACCGAGCTGGCGATCCATTTGCCAATCTCTATGCAATTCGCTCAGGCAGTTTTAAAACTGTGGTGATTGCCGCAGATGGTGACACTCAGGTCACCCACTTCGCTTTACCTGGGGAACTGCTCGGTCTGGATGCCTACAGTACTCGGGTACATCCGAGTTATGCGGAAGCATTGGAAGACAGCAGTGTTTGCCTGCTGCCTTTTACTCAACTGGAAATTTTGGCCCAGCAGGTGACAGCCCTGCAGCAGCAGATTTACAGCATTTTTTCTGAAGAGTTGCGCCAGGAAAACGATATTTTAATGTTGTTGGGCAAGCGCTCTGCCGATACTCGTTTGGCGGCTCTTCTGATTAATATTTCCAGCCGTTACGCTCGCCGTGGATACTCTCACAGTGCGTTTGTTTTATCGATGCCGCGCACTGATATCGCCAATTATTTGGGTTTGACAGCGGAAACTGTCAGCCGGCTTTTCTCGCGTTTTCAGCGAGAAAAATTAATTAAAGTGAGTGGCCGATCAGTTGAGATTATTAATTTAATTGAACTCAGTGAGCTAGCGGGTACTCACTGCGGATATGATGAAGACTGAATTTTGAAATAGTGTCCTGGCTTTATGGTAAGTCAGGACACTACCCAATCCACTAAACTTCAGCAACCGTTTCGATTGCTGATATTGCCTCCGCCCACTTTTCTTTATCTGCCTCTGAAATGTAGCTCGCTTTAAAACTATTCAGGGCCAGTTTTTTCGCCTGCTCTTTAGTCATGCCCAGACTTTCGCTAAGGGCCAGATAATTTTTATTAACGTAACCGCCAAAGTAAGCGGGATCATCTGCATTAACAGTGACACACAGGCCGCGCTCGAGGAGTGACAAAATGGGGTGTTGGTTCATATTGTCGTACACACAGAGTGCGGTATTGGAGAGCGGGCAAACGGTCAGGGGGATATTTTCCGCTTTCAGGCGCTCAATTAGTGCTTCGTCCTCAACGCAGCGAACCCCATGGTCGATACGGCTCACGTCCAGAAGATCGAGAGCCTCTACGATATAATCGGCAGGCCCCTCTTCACCAGCGTGGGCAACTCTCTCAAGCCCTAGCTCTTTGGCCATAGCAAAAACTTTTTCAAATTTGCTGGGTGGATGACCCAGCTCAGAAGAGTCCAGCCCTACACCTTTTATTAAGTTGAGGTATGGTTTTGCCGCTTCCAAGGTGGCAATTGCTTCCTCTTCACTCAGGTGGCGTAAGAAGCACAAAATAAGGTGACTACTTATTCCCCACTCATTTCTTGCATCATCAAGAGCGCTGTTAATGCCCTTGATAACCACACCGATATCAATGCCCCTCTCTGTATGGGTTTGGGGGTCAAAGAAGATCTCTGTGTGGACAACATTGTCTTCACGACAGCGCTTGAGATAAGCCATGGTCAGGTCATAAAAATCCTGCTCATGGATCAGGACCGAAGCGCCTTGATAATAAATATCGAGGAACGACTGTAAATTATGAAATTTATAAGCAGCTTTAATTTCCTCAATACTGGAAAAGGGAATTTCAATATTGTTGCGCTTGCTCAACTCGAACATTAGCTCCGGTTCCAGTGAACCCTCGATATGGAGATGAAGCTCGGCTTTTGGCAGTGCTTTCAAAAAGTTCAAATCGGCAATGGACATAGAAATACCTTGTTGCGGGACTACCTGTGAACGTGAATGCGCCGGAGGCTATCCAACATTCCGACTCACAGAAACTGTCTGGGCTATAAAAGGGCGCTAATGGTATCAGGTTACGCCCTCTGAGAATAAAGCTGGCGGAGCTTATTTTACGGCTTATTCTGACTCGCCAGCCCTATTGTTTAGCAGCAGCCAGGTACATTGCCAAAAAATACACCGATCGGTTTACTTACTGCTATCCGTGTGTATACTGCACTGGGTAGTTTACATTTTGAGATTGATTAACTAATACTGAGGTGAGAGCAATGAGCAAGGTTGCCTTGATTACCGGGACTTCCACAGGGCTGGGGCAGAGTCTGGCGCTGCAAATGGCCAAGCAGGGGTTTAGGGTCTTTGCCACCATGAGAGATCTCTCCAAGGCCGACCAGCTGATAAATGCGGCTTCTCAGGGGGCGGCTCTCGAAGTGATGGAATTGGATGTAACAGATTCTGACAGTATTCAGAACTGCATAGATACCATTATCCGGGATGCTGGGCGTATCGATTTATTGATCAACAATGCTGGCGCTGGTTTTGTAAAGACCACGGAACACGCCAGCGAAGAAGAGATACGTTGGGTGACGGATGTGAACTACCTCGGTGTAGTTCGCTGCACTAAAGCAGTTTTACCCTATATGCGTGAAGCTCGTAGTGGACACGTTATCAATATTTCGTCAGTGGGTGGGCTAGTTGGGCAGCCGTTCAATGAGCTGTATTGTGCGGCAAAGTTTGCTGTTGAGGGTTATACAGAGGCCCTGGCAAGTTATATAACCCCTGCCTTTAATATTAATTTTACCGCTGTCGAGCCCGGTGGAATCCACTCAGAGTTTGCCAATAATGTGCTTTCGCAGTTGGAGCGGAGCCAGGGGTATCCCGAAGATGAATACCAGGGGGTCTTCAATCAGTATATTGGTGGTATGAGGTCGCGAAGCCCAGAGCAGACAGCTGAGATATACCAGACATCTGACCAAGTAGCCGACGTGGTTTTACAAGTGGTACAGGCTGAGGAGCCACCTATTCGGGTCAGAACATCCAAGTGGGCCAATGAACTTTGCAATTTTAAGAGCGGCTTGGATCAGGATGGCAAAAAACAGCAACGAATGGTAATCGAAAGCTTTTTACCTGAGTTTTAATCTTTTAACTTTACGAAGTTAGCACATAGGGCAAGTTACTAACTACCATGTGTGTCGCTTAGTATTATGGAGTGTGTTTACCAGGACAAGCCGGTGATGAAAGAGTCAAAAAGCTGATTCATGGCCGGCAATAGTATTATTGTCAGTAAAAGAATTTGGTTGCCTAGCTATGACCAAGTCAGCGCAG
This sequence comes from Microbulbifer sp. CNSA002, assembly GCF_047324085.1. Taxonomy (NCBI): domain Bacteria; kingdom Pseudomonadati; phylum Pseudomonadota; class Gammaproteobacteria; order Cellvibrionales; family Microbulbiferaceae; genus Microbulbifer; species Microbulbifer sp. CNSA002. The sequence continues at coordinate 4,573,075 of NZ_CP172449.1, read as the reverse complement.
GCCATAAGTTGTAGTAACTGTTCAGTCAGGCGTTTGTGCTTGCCTGCAGGGCTGGTGCAGGCAGATATTGACCGGCTTGAACGGGTTACCCGCAAGAAAAAGGTAATTAAAGCGGGTGAAACCTTGTATCGAGCAGGTGACCCTTTCCAAAATCTCTATGCGATTCGCTCTGGAAGTGTCAAAACGGTAGTCATTGGTGCAGATGGGAATATCCAGGTAACACATTTCGCCCTTCCTGGTGAGCTGTTGGGGCTCGATGCTTATAGTAGTCGGGTTCACCCCAGTTATGCGGAGGCGCTGGAAGATAGCAGTGTGTGCTTGTTGCCATTTGACCAACTGGAAACCTTAGCTCAGGAAGTTCCAGCACTGCAGCAGCAAATCTATAGCATTTTTTCCGAAGAGTTGCGGCAGGAAAATGAAATCTTAATGTTGTTGGGAAAGCGTGCTGCTGATGCTCGCTTAGCGGCATTGTTGATTAATATTTCCAGTCGCTATGCATGTCGTGGTTACTCCCCCCGTGAATTTGTACTCTCTATGCCGAGAACGGACATCGCCAATTACTTGGGGTTAACAGCGGAGACGGTGAGCCGTTTATTTTCGCGTTTTCAGCGAGATGGACTGGTGAATGTTAGTGGTCGAATGGTTGAAATCCTTGACTTGTTGGCGTTGAGTGAATTGGCCGGAACCCATTGCGGCTACGACTGATATCGGTAAAGGTTTTTCACTTTTCCAATTGATTTTCTGGAACCTATCGCTTCTTTTTTATAGTGGCTATTGAGCACGCTGGCGCATAAAGCCTCCTAATTTTAATTTTTATTCCTTGTCTATTTCGGCAGTATCTGGGTCATTTTAGCCAGAATAGCTGCGAATACTGCCGTCTCAAAAGGGTACGATGGTTCTAATTTGGTGTCACTATTTTGGAAGTGTTTTCTTTTCTCCTTTGTTTAAGAGGGTTTGGCTGTATAGCCTGGATATTTGTAGCTCTTTTGCCTGGTATTTTTTGTATTTCACACCTCTAGCAAATATCCAATAAGCCATAGTAGCCTTTGTCACAGAGCGCTAGTGAGTAAGCCTCAAAAAAATAAGAAGTGAGAGGAAGGGAAGTATGCCTGTCAGAGAATTTGATCTAGTTAAGATTTTTGCAGCGGAAGGAACGCAGGTGGGAGATGCTCCCAACCTGGTAATTTCTGCTCACGGTGCAACAACCAAGCAAATTTTTTATCCCAAAGGGCACGGAGGGGATAACCTCTTTTTCTTTTCTCCCCATGGTTACTCTCTAAATGATCCAGGTATTGGTAGTGTCTTGAGTGGCAACGCGAAATATCATGAATGGATTGGTAAGGGAAAGGTTTGCCATAACTATACCCTGAGTAAATATCAGGGGTATCACGGGTCAACTACTGGCCAGATCTTAGGGCGTATTACCCGGCCTTTTATAAAAGGTGAGAGCTATGCTGATGTGCAAAAGGCTGTGGATAATGCCCATGAGCACAATGAGAGGGTGAATAATCTGGACCCTAATAATCCTATGCATCAACCATTTATTGATCAAGGGGTTAAGCCGGTAATGTCGGCGGATTTATTGACTATTCGCAATAGAGTAAAAATGGATAATCCCACTTTAGTGGATGTTCTAAACATTCTGCATAGAAATAATCTGCACTATGAAAATATCTACTGTTCTTTTTGTCGAAGCGAAGTAAGTTTTAGCAATATCCTTATTGGAACCCCATCCTGGGACTGCAAAATGCAGCATCCAACCACTTAATCGGTGTTTTTTAATTTCGTATTCAATTCTTAAGTAGAGAGAAGATGGTGCCCGTTAAGCTAAAAATGTGAATGCATTGTTATTATGGGTCACCATCTACCAATTTGTTACGGCTCACTTTTTTGAGCTTTGAGTTTGCCGGGTCTGCACTGCCTTCCTCAATCCCTCCTTATTTCTGTCATATTTATTTCACACCCCACTTATTTGACTAATGCTTAGTCCAAAAAATTTTCCTCTTCGTGACTAATGTCAAAAATCATGCAATAAAACTTGAGTGTGGATGATTGGTCATAGTAGGTTGTTGGCACGGTTGTTTTGTTTGGAGGGGTGACCCTCTTATTTCTGTACTCGACGTTAGATAGGTGTCATATGCCTGTTCGTGAATTGGATTTGGTCAAAATTTTTGCGCCGGAAGGTACCAATGTTGGGGATGCGCCGTCCCTGGTGATTTCTGCCCACGGTGCCGCAACCAAGCAGGTTTTTTATAATAAAGGTCACGGTGGCGATAACCTGCTTTTCTTTGCACCTCACGGTTACACGTTGGAAGACCCTGGTCTACAAGATGTTGTAGATGGGAAAGCAAAAGTTCATGAGCATATTGGTAAGGGTAAGATATGCCGTAACTATATGCTGAAAAAATTTCAGGGGTACCACGGCAGTACGGCCGGACAGATTTTTGGTCGCCTATCACGCCGATTTATTAATGATGGTGAGAGTTACGCCCAGATTCAGAGTGTTGTGGATGAAGCCCATAAACACAATGTGAAAGCTATTCGGAATCAGGCAAGACTGCAGCAATATGACTTAAATGATCCCTTTCAAAAGTCTCTGTATGACGCAAAGGTTGGTGCTTCTTTGTACACCACAAAGATGGAAGCTGACTTCTTGACGATTCGAAATAGACATAATCAAAAGAGTCCAACCCTGGCTGATGTGCTCAATATTCTGCATCGGAACAACTTACACTATGAGAACATTTACTGTTCTTTTTGCCGTAACGAGTTGAGCGTAGGTAATCTTATATTGGGAACGCCTTCCTGGGACAGTAAAAAGAGGAAGGTGAATACTTAGAAATAAGTAACTGAGTAATTTTCGGGCAAAAAAAGGGGGGCGTAAACGCCCCCTTAATCCACTACTTATCAGGAGTGTGTGGAGAAAGCTAATTCCTTTTCAGATTCCTTGTGACCAATACCCGTCTTCCTTGTTTCCTGTAGCCAATCCATGGCCTCTTGTTGCTGTTTGAAATAGCGGACTTCACCGCTAACAAACCAGCTCCCGACTTTTGTGGCTATTTGCTGCCACTCCTCATCCCCAAGTACAGCGACATGCGAGAATTCATTGCCGTGCTTTAAGGCCAGCTTGAACTCATCCCAGATCGCGTGCATCCCCCAGCCCTCGAAATCCCGGAGATCAATCAGTAATTGAACCTGAGGTTTTTTTACCCCTTCCAGAGCATATTCTAATAGTGGTGTTATATGCTCATAATCCTCATGGGTTAACTCACCAATTGCCTTTATGTAAAGGAAAAACTCATCGTTTATGCGTTCCATGCCAATGGATATGCCGTGGCGTTTAAACTGCATTAACATTTCCTCCTGCTGTTTTGGTGACCTAAGCTAATGCCTGAGCGGGCATTTGATGTTGTGTCAGATCTTCGTGCAGGGACTCGTAAATTTTTCTGGTTGCCCTGTCGAAATATCTGCAGCTTAATTCACTGACCTGTTTCTGAATATAAATCCAGTCGGTAGTCCCCAGGTACTGTTCGATCTGTGGGAAAATAGATTTATTTTCCAAGTCCATATGCTTGCGTTGCAGCTTCAGGTAGGTGTTGCAAGCTCCTTGCAGCACTCTCCGTTCAACGGTCGCATCATTGGCAATAGCGTAAAATAAATCGCACATGTGTTTTGTCGCTGCGGCTATATTTTCATGCTGCATTTGCGCTTCGTAAATTGATTCCCTGTCATGTACTGGCTTAGTCAACAGCCGAGAAAATATTAAGTCCTCAACTGGGTGGTGATATCTATCTGGGTACGCCGATAAATAATCCAAAGCATCAAGGATCAGTGACAAGGTGTTTGGATCGCGATCGCTGCAGCCAAAAAGATCCAGGAGTAATTGCTCAAAGGCGTTGAGCAACTCTTGCATATGTTTATGGTCACAGCACAGTTGTCGGTAGATGGCATTCATCCCAGACCTCCGCGATTTGTCGATGGGTCTATTGTTGCCATATGTACCAATCCAAAGTTGATTTGGATCAAGTGAGGGGGACTTAGTGGGACTCAAGGTGGAATTTACCGCTACCTACTCAGGGGAGGGCTGAGGTTATCAATAGGTATGAGGCTGACCATGCCGCTGAATTCCTTGGGCCAACTCTTATCTGTACTTCGTTGTATTTGACCACAAGATAAATTAAACCTATTTTCGAGTAGCCCTTTCTTCAGTTTTTTCCACAAGTACGCTCTTCTGTCGGACCTAGATAAGGGTGTGTCTGATCCTTCATATTTTAATAATTTCTAATGACGTGTTGTTGCACATTTAAGCATGCTGCGATGTTTCCCGTTGTTCAATAAATTTATTGGTGCTGAAGTCGTAGGTTGTCATCGAATTATTCCGCAGCGCTCTATTTATGTGTCACGACAAAGTTAATGCAACAGGATGGGAGTGTTAATGAAAATAGTTAAGGCTGGTATAGGTGTGCTGGCACTCGTTGTTTCAACGGGCGCAATTGCCGAGGGCGCCTACTGGGGGGGCGTGGCCGGAATAACAGATTTTGATTTCAAAGGGGTCGATAATCCTCTGAATTTGGGACTGCGAGCAGGTTATGTGCGGGCCTCGGGTTTTGGGGTGGAAGGTGAATATACCAGTTCACTATTAAGTGGTGAGACTGAGGCTTATGGTCGGAATGTGGATGTAGACATACGCACTCTTGCTACTTATGCGACTTACAGAACAGGGGGGGACTGGTACCTGAAAGGGCGCCTGGGCCTTCTCTATGAAGACGTTTCTGTTGGCAGCGAAAGTAGTGATGACTTGGGTGTCAGCTTAGGGGCTGGAATTGGTTATAGCCTGAATGAAATTTATCATCTGGAGCTTGAGTACACCGTATTAGAGAAGGATGTCAGTTATTGGTCAGGCGGGTTTAGCCTGAGATTTTAATTGCCCCTTTCCTAAGTTTGACTAAAGGTGACACCTCTTTTTAAAAGCTCCCAGATTACATGCTGACCTGTCTAAGTGAACACTTGTGCCAGTTGATTGTGCCCCTATAATCCCTGCCCTTTGATCAGACTTCGAGATTTAAGGGGAAGATGGTGGGCTTTAATCTCAAGGCAATGGCTGCATTTACCGCTCTGTTGTGTTCCGCTACCGCTTATGGGCAGGGTGCGTATATCGGTGGCGTCTTCGGTGTTTTGGATGTTGATGCCAGGGGGGAGAGTCCTTTAAATGGGGGGATTCGAGCCGGTTATACCTGGGGTTCTGGCTGGGGATTCGAGGCAGAAGTCACCGACTCTGTCATTGATGGTGAGTTCGACTACTACTGGTACGATTACAACTACTCCTTGGCAACACAAGCTGTTTATGCCACCTATCGCAGCCCGGGCAATATTTATCTGAAAGGTCGTATCGGCTACCTCCATGAGGAGTTGGAGATAGATAATTGGGAGAAAGAGTACTCGGATAACGGTGCATCTGCCGGGCTCGGGGCTGGTTTCAAACTGACCGACGAGGCGACCCTGGAACTGGATTACACCATCATTGAGTCAGATGTGGATTACTGGTCTGGCTCTGTGGTGTACAAATTCTGACCGTCTTTTTAAGGTGGACGGGTTGGTCCCGCCACGTCTCTGCATTTGCGCATTCATGCTGCCCTTGGTGTACAATGCGCGCCTTTCTAAAATGCCCAGAATGCATTGAGCAGTAGGGCCATCCCACGCTGGGAGCCTTTGGTCCTACTCATAAGTCTGGGCGCTGTGGTATCGAGTTTTACAAGCCTCTACTCAAGCCCGCTTTACCGAGGGAACACCATGTTTGATTCATCTGTCACTTTAGCTTCTTACGACCCGGAAATTTGGGAAGCCATCCAGGAGGAAGACTCTCGTCAGGAAGACCATATCGAGTTAATCGCCTCTGAGAACTACACCAGCCCAATGGTAATGGAAGCTCAGGGCAGCAGCCTGACTAACAAGTATGCCGAGGGCTATCCAGGCAAGCGTTATTACGGCGGTTGTGAGTACGTGGACAAAGTGGAAACCCTGGCCATTGAGCGCGCCAAGGAGCTGTTTGGTGCTGACTACGCGAATGTGCAGCCGCACTCTGGATCACAGGCTAATGCGGCTGTTTATCAGGCGCTCTGTGCCCCAGGTGACACTGTGCTGGGCATGAGTCTGGCCCACGGTGGCCACCTTACCCACGGTGCCCGCGTTAACTTTTCCGGCAAGATCTACAATGCAGTGCAGTACGGTCTGAACCCGGAAACTGGCGAAGTGGATTACGAGGAAGTTGAACGCCTGGCGCTTGAGCACAAGCCGAAGATGATCGTAGCTGGTTTCTCTGCCTATAGCCGAGTAATGGATTGGGCGCGTTTCCGCGAGATCGCTGACAAAGTGGGTGCTTACCTGTTTGTGGATATGGCTCACATTGCAGGCCTGGTTGCCGCAGGTGAGTATCCCTCCCCAATCTCCCACGCCGATGTTGTGACTTCTACTACTCACAAAACCCTGCGTGGCCCCCGCGGCGGTATCATCCTGGCGCGCGCCAACGAAGAAATTGAGAAGAAGCTCAACTCCGCCGTATTCCCCGGTGGTCAGGGTGGCCCGCTGATGCATGTGATCGCGGCGAAAGCGGTTTCTTTCAAAGAGGCCATGACCCCTGAATACAAGGCCTACCAGAAGAAGGTTGTGGAAAATGCCCGCGCAATGGCGGAGACCTTCCTCGATCGCGGTATCAACATTGTATCCGGTGGGACCGATGATCACCTGATGCTGGTTGACCTGATTGGCAAAGAGTACACCGGTAAGGATGCGGATGAAGCCCTGGGTAACGCTAACATCACCGTTAATAAGAACGCGGTACCCAACGATCCGCGCTCTCCTTTCATTACCAGCGGCCTGCGTGTTGGCACTCCGGCAATCACTACTCGCGGCTTTGGTGTAAAGGAAACCCAACAGCTCACTCACTGGATCTGCGACGTGCTGGATGCACTGGAGAAAGGTGATGTTGAAGCCACTATCGCCGATGTGAAGCAGAAGGTTCTGGGGATTTGCGCAGAGTTTCCTGTGTATAAAAAAGGTTGATCAGCACTGCTGACAAAAAAGCGGCTCATAGAGCCGCTTTTTTTATGTGTCCCTGTTGAATTTGCGATGCACTGTGGCTGTGCGTGCCGCGGTCACACAGTGCAACGGCTGTGGTAAACTGCGGCCCATTTTCCATTCCGGGGATAATCCCACATGCACTGTCCGTTCTGCAGCGCAGAAGAAACAAAAGTAGTCGATTCCCGATTGGTGGCTGAGGGCGACCAAGTACGCCGCCGGCGCGAGTGCCTGGAGTGCCACGAGAGGTTTACCACATTTGAAACTGCGGAGCTGCTGCTGCCGCGAGTGATCAAGCAAAACGGCCAGCGCGAGCCGTTTAATGAAGACAAGTTGCGCGCGGGTATTCAGCGCGCTGTGGAAAAGCGCCCGGTGAGTATTGAGCGGGTGGAGTCGGCGGTATCTCAAATAAAACACGCCCTGCAGGCGACCGGAGAACGGGAGTTGCCGGCGCGTGCTATTGGTGAATTGGTGATGGAGCAACTGCGTGAGCTGGACCAGGTGGCCTATGTGCGCTTTGCTTCTGTCTATCGCCGTTTTGAGGATGTCAGCGAGTTTAGAGAAGAGATTGAACGCCTGACCAGTAAGGGATCGAAGACAGAATGAGTCAAACGGTTGTACACAGTGCGGAAGCACTGATGGCCCGCGCTATTCAGTTGGCAGAGCGCGGTCTCTACACCACTATGCCGAATCCGCGAGTGGGCTGTGTGATTACTGACGGGGATGGCAATATTGTCGGTGAAGGCTGGCACAAGCGGGCCGGCGAACCCCACGCTGAGATCGAAGCCCTGAGTGATGCCGGCGACCTGGCTCAGGGGGCTACGGTTTATGTCACTCTTGAGCCCTGCAGCCATACCGGCCGCACAGGTCCCTGTGCCGAGGCGCTGGTAAAGGCCGGCGTGGCCCGGGTTATTTACGGAATGCAGGACCCGAATCCGAATGTCAGCGGTGCCGGATTGCAAATATTGCGCGATGCTGGGATCGAAGTGGAAGGCCCCATCTTGGAAGAGAGGTGTCGCGCTCTAAACCCTGGCTTTATCAAGCGTATGACCCTGGGACTGCCCCTGGTGCGAAGCAAATCCGCCATGAGCCTGGATGGGCGCACCGCTATGGCCAGTGGGGAGTCAAAGTGGGTATCGGGCCCAGCGGCTCGCGCCGATGTACAGCGCCTGCGCGCTCGCAGTTGTGCGGTGATCACCGGGGTTGAGACGGTGCGCTTCGACAATCCCAATCTCAATGTGCGCGCCGATGAAATGGCACTGGAAATGCTGGCCGCAGAGCGAGCCGCCGAAGTGCAGCCGCTGCGGGTAATTGTTGACAGTCAGCTGCGCACCCCAGCGAGAGCCTTTATTTTGCAGGGGGATGCCCCCACATTGGTGTGCACGACAGAGCGCGCGGAGGCCGAGCGCCGCGAGCGTATTGAGAAAACGGGTGCGGAAGTCGTGGTTTTACCCCACGACAAAGAGGGCCGCGTAGACCTGCTCGCCCTGCTCAAGGAGTTGGCGCGACGCCAGTGCAATGAAGTTTTGGTAGAGAGCGGTGCGACCCTCTCTGGTGAATTCCTCTATCGTGGCCATGTCGACGAAATAATTGTTTATATGGCGCCAAAACTGCTGGGTAGCACCGGGCGGCCGCTGTTTGAACTGCCTATCGAGCGTATGGGCTCGATGCTGCCGATTACGATTACCGATATGCGCGCAGTTGGTCACGACTGGCGCATTACTGCAACAACCGATATCGAGCGCTGATGTTTACCGGAATTATTGAAGCCTTAGGCGAGATCGCAGAGTTAAAACCCCAGGGTGGCGACCTGCGTGTGCGTGTGCGCAGCGGTAAGCTGGATCTGGGTGATGTGCAACTGGGGGACAGTATCGCCACCAATGGTGTTTGTCTCACGGTTGTGGACCTGCCCGGTGATGGTTACTGGGCGGATGTCTCTGCGGAAACCCTGGATGTGACAACGGTGGGCCGCTGGAAAAAAGGCGATCGGGTCAATCTGGAAAAAGCACTGACACCCCAGACCCGCCTGGGTGGACACATTGTCAGCGGCCATGTGGATGGTATTGGCGAGGTGGTATGGCGCAAGTCCGAGGCTCGCGCCGAGCGATTCCGCCTGCGCGCACCGGAAAATCTGGCTCGCTATATTGCCCATAAAGGGTCTATCACCGTCGATGGCACCAGCCTCACGGTCAATGCCGTGGATGGGGCTGAGTTTGAACTCACCATAGTGCCACACACGTTGCAGGAAACGATTATGGCCGGCTATACCGCCGGTACTCGGGTCAACCTGGAAGTGGACCTGATTGCGCGCTACTTGGAGCGGCTACTCCTCGGTGATGAGGCAGCCAAGCCTAGTGGTGGGGGTATGACCCTCGAATTTTTGGCCCAGAACGGGTTTTACAAGCGCTAAAGATGGGCCGTGCACCACGGCGAAAACAGCAGCGATAGCCGCTCTATTTGCAATTGATAAATTTATCCAGAGTTAACCATGGAACTAAATACGGTTGAAGAACTGATCGACGATATCCGCCAGGGCAAAATGGTAATCCTGATGGATGATGAAGATCGCGAGAACGAGGGCGACCTGGTGATGGCTGCGGAGCAGATTCGCGCTGAAGACATCAACTTTATGGCCACTCATGCCCGTGGCCTGATTTGTATGCCCATGTCCAAAGAGCGCTGTGAGCAATTGGACCTGCCGCTGATGTCGCGGGACAACGGAGCCCAGTTCAGCACCAACTTCACCGTATCCATTGAGGCGGCAGAGGGTGTCACCACCGGTATTTCCGCCGCCGATCGCGCGCGTACGGTTCGCGCCGCTGTGGCCAGAAATGCCAAGCCCAGCGATATTGTACAGCCCGGCCATATCTTCCCCATTATGGCCCAGCCCGGCGGTGTATTAAGCCGCGCAGGCCACACCGAAGCCGGTTGCGACCTGGCCCGCCTGGCGGGTTTTGAGGCGGCTGCGGTGATTGTTGAGATCATGAATGAAGACGGCACCATGTCCCGCCGCCCGGACCTGGAAAAGTTCGCGAAAGAGCACAACCTGAAGATCGGCACTATCGCCGACCTGATTACCTATCGCGCCCTGAATGAGAAAACCGTTGAGTGCGTTAATGAGCGCAAGGTGCGCACCGAGTTCGGTGAGTTCAAGCTGCGCACTTATCTCGATAAGGCCCGCCGCGAGCGCCACTTTGCCTTTGTTAAAGGCGACCCCACCCCAGAAGAGCCGACCCTGGTTCGTGTGCATGTGGGAAATACTCTGCGCGATGTGCTTACGATTCAGCGCGGCGATGAAAAATTCACCCCGTGGACCTTCCGTCGCGCGATGCAGCGTATTGAAGAAGAGGGCAAGGGTGTTGTGGTACTGATCTGCCACAACGAAACCACCGAAGAAATCGAAGAGAGTATTGATTGGCTGATCAGCGGCAAGCAACAGCGCCCCAGCCAGGATCTGGTGTACAAGCAGGTAGGTACCGGTTCGCAAATTCTGCGGGATCTCAAGGTGCGCAAAATGCGCCTGATGAGCGCACCGTTCAAGTTCAGTGCTATTTCCGGGTTTGACCTGGAGGTAGAGGAATACCTGAACGTAGAGGCGCCGCAACCCTAATAAAAGAGTAACAATACTGAAGCGCCGCTACTGTCCTGATAGCGGCGGCGATGGACAAGAAATACGGATTGAAAATTATGAGCAATATTCAAGTGATCGAAGGGGACTTTGTCGGCAGTACGGGCAAATACGCACTGTTGGTGAGCCGCTGGAACAGCTTTGTGGTTGAAAGCCTAAAGGATGGTGCACTGGACACCCTGCGCCGCAAGGGTATCAAGGATGAAGATATCACTATCTACTACGCCCCGGGCGCATTCGAATTTCCCCTGGCGGCACAGAAGCTGGCTGAGACTAAAAAGTTTGACGCCATTATTGCCCTGGGCGCGGTTATCCGTGGTGGCACCCCCCACTTTGAGTATGTGGCTGGCGAGTGCACCAAAGGCCTGGCTCAGGTATCCATGAATACTGGTATTCCCGTCACCTTTGGCGTGCTGACTGTGGACTCCATTGAGCAGGCTATCGAGCGCTCAGGCACCAAGGCTGGCAACAAAGGTTGTGAAGCTGCCGAAACCGCCCTGGAAATGGTTTCCCTACTCGGCAAGATTTAATTGCCGGCGCGCCGGCACAAAAGGTGTGCCGGTGCAGCCCATTCTGTGAAGTATCTACCGGAAAAGACAATGACCGTAACTGCATCCGCCCGCCGTAAGGCACGTCACTACGCCATGCAGGCGCTCTATCAGTGGCAGATGGCCGGCGCCAGCCTCAATTCCATTGAGGCCGAGTTTCACGCCGATAATGATATGAGCAAAACCGACGTGGAATATTTTCGCGATATTTTCCACGGCGTAGCGAAAAACCTCGATGAGGTAGAGGGCGCTTACACGTCGCACCTGGATCGCAAAGTGGAAGACCTGGACCCTGTATCCCGCGCGCTGTTGCGCATGGCCACTTACGAGCTGAAAAACCGTATCGATGTACCTTACAAGGTTGTCATTAATGAGGCGGTGGCCCTGGCGAAAAAATTTGGTCCCACCGATGCCTTCAAGTTTATCAACGGCATTTTGGATAAGACCGCTGCGGACCTGCGCTCGGCAGAGGTAGCCGCAGACAAGAAGGGCTGAGCCAGCAATTATGTCTAAAGCGCCGGGGGAGTTTGAGATCATCCGCGATTACTTCGCCCGCGCTCCCCAGGGCGAAGGTGTAGCCCTGGGGATTGGCGATGACTGCGCGCTATTGCAAGCACCTGTCAGCGGGCAGTTGGCCACTTCTATGGACACCCTGGTAGCAGGCCGTCACTTCCCCGCAGGTGCTGACCCATTCATGGTTGCGTGCCGTGCACTGCGTGTGAATATCAGTGATCTGGCGGCAATGAATGCCCGCCCCCTCTGGTTTACCCTTGCCCTGACCTTACCCGATAGCGACTCCGTTTGGCTGGAGAAATTCGCCAGTGGCCTGCTGGAAACTGCTGGCAAGTTTGGGGTTTCCCTTGTGGGTGGCGACACTACCGCTGGCCCCTTGTCCATTACGATTCAGGTGATCGGCCATACCGAAAAGCCCCTCCGGCGGGACGGCGCTTCTGTCGGCGACAATATTTATGTGAGCGGCCCACTGGGCGCTGCCGCAGCAGCCCTGCCCGTTATTTTGGCAGAGCGGAATGTGACTGAGTCAGTGCGGCGGGAGGCGGAGCAGGCTTTCTATTTTCCCGAGCCGCAATTAGAAACCGCCAGCGCGATTGCAGGCATTGCTACCAGTGCGTTGGATATTTCCGACGGATTATTGGGGGATCTGGGCCATATCTGCAAAGCGAGCGGTGTGGCAGCAGAAATAAACCTGGAATCTCTGCCCATAGCACCCCTGGCCAATCGATTGGCAGCTGATACCGCCGTAGAGCTGGCGGCCTGTGGAGGGGATGACTATCAGCTCTGTTTTACTGCACCGGCAGCCGCTGTTGATCAAGTTCGTCAGCTGGGTTTCACACCCATAGGGAAACTCGTTGAGGGGGAGCCGCAGGTACGCTGCTCCTATCACGGGAACCCCTGGGTTGCTCAATCGCCAGGCTATAGGCACTTTTAAGTCATTGTGTAGACCATAGTGCCTTTGTGAGAATTCAATAACATGAGCATTAACAACCCGACATTTTCCCAGCTGTTGCGCGATCCCACCCTACTGTTGGCATTTGGGTTCGGCTCCGGGCTGGCACCCAAAGCGCCGGGTACGTTTGGTACCCTGGCAGCGATTCCTTTTTGGTGGTTGATGAAGGATTTGCCTCCATTCTGGTATCTGGCCATTGTGTTTGTTACTGGTGTGGTAGGTTGCTATCTATGTGGTGCAGCTGCTAAGAAAATGGGAGTTCACGATCACGGCGGTATTGTTTGGGATGAAATGGTGGGCTACTGGCTCACCATGTTTATGGCTCCTGCAGGTTGGGCTTGGGCACTGTACGGCTTTGTCCTCTTCCGGATATTTGATATTGCCAAGCCCCCGCCCATTGGTTGGGCTGATCGCAAGGTGCAAGGTGGCGTTGGAATTATGCTCGACGATATACTGGCCGCCGTTTACGCGTCACTGGTGCTGCAATTAACCGCATGGGTACTGGGTGTCTAGGTTGGATAGGGAAGATCAATGCGCAGCTATTTTGCATTTGTAGTTAGCTTTTTATTTGCACTGAATGTCAATGCTCAGCAGGTGCAGCTAAAAGGTCTGTTTGGCGATAGCGCCATGCTGGAGATTGATGGCCGCCAGAAAATCCTTAAGGCGGGACAAAAATCCCCAGAGGGCGTCACCCTGTTGGAAGCGACTACTCGTTATGCACGGATCAGTGTTGCTGGGCAGGAGCAAAAGCTGACCTTGGCAGCTCCTATCGCAACCAGTTTTGCCAAGGCGGCAAAAGCTGAAGTACGGCTTTCCGCTGATAGCCGGGGTCATTACATGACGGATGCCTGGGTTAATGGTTTGAGAGTGCCGATGATGGTGGATACCGGTGCTACCAGCATTGCCTTCAATTATCCCACCGCTCGCCGTCTCGGTTTGAATTTGGATACTGCACAAGAAATACGGGTTTCCACTGCCAATGGAGTTACCAGGGCTTACAAAGTGAGCTTGAACAGTGTAACCATTGGCGGAATCAAGCTTCACAATGTTGATGCGACTGTACACTCCGATGATTTTCCCAGCGTAGTGCTTCTCGGCAATAGTTTTCTCAGTCGGGTTGATATGGAACAGCAGGGCGGCGTGCTGCTACTGCGCGCTCGACACTGATTTAAAGAGGTATTAAGTTGACCATTCGTTTTGTGGAATCCTCAAAATTGCCCACCTCTTGGGGTATGTTTGAGATGCACGGTTTCGAGGAAGTGGAAACCGGAAAAGAGCACGTGGTACTCACCATGGGTGACTTCGATACCGAAGAGCCTCTGTTGGCCCGTATTCATTCTGAGTGCCTGACCGGAGATGCACTTTTCTCCCTGCGCTGTGATTGTGGTGCCCAGCTACAACATGCGATGCATCGCATAGCGATGGAGGGGCGTGGAGCTATTTTCTATCTCCGCCAGGAGGGCCGAGGTATCGGTCTGTTAAATAAGATTCGCGCTTACCACTTGCAGGATTGTGGTGCGGATACGGTGGAAGCCAATGAGCAGTTGGGCTTTGGCGCCGATATGCGGGATTACTCGATTCTGAAAGCAATGATCGAACACCTGGGTATCCATGCCATTCGCTTGATGACCAATAACCCGCGCAAAGTTAAAGCGCTGGAGGACTTGGGCATCAATGTGACTGAGCGCCTGCCGCACCAGTCCGGACGCAATCCCCACAATGCCAAGTATTTGTCCACCAAAAAAGGCAAACTTGGTCACTTGATCGAAAATGAGGATGAAGAAGGAAAAGAGGAAAACTAACTTTCACTTTTCTTGAAGCACCCCAATAAAAAAGGCCGGAGTTATCCGGCCTTTTTTATTTTGTAGAAATTAATTAAAACTGGGTTCGAATATTTTAATTTCGCTATTAAACTTTTCAGAAGCTTTTAATTCTTAAAGACCTTGCCCCCTTTCATCACAAAATCCACATCTAAAAGTTCATCGATATTATCCAGTGGCGAGCCATCGGTGGCGATAATATCGGCGTACTTACCGGACTCAATGGTGCCCAGTGAATCGCTCATATCGATCAGGTCGGCGGCGTTAACGGTAGCGGATTGCAGGATGGCCATATTGTCCATACCGGCTTCACTCATCAGTACCGCCTCGCGGGCATTGATGCCGTGCTTGGATACACCTGAGTCGGTACCGAAAGCAATTTTTACTCCGGCATTGACCGCTTTACGGAAATTGCCGCGCATGTCTGTGCCAACACGAATGGCTTTTTCCTTCTGAGCCTCAGATAAGACATCGGTATTTTTTGCCAGCTGTACCACAGTATCGCCGGCGAGAAGTGTCGGAACCAGATAAGCGCCGGTTTCTTTAAATAACTTATGGGCGCGGGGACCTGCGTAGGTGCCGTGCTCAATACTGTCTACACCAGCCTCGAGTGCGGCGATAATGCCTTCTTCCTGATGCGCATGACTGGCCACCTTGCGGCCCATACGTTTGGCTGCAAGGACCACCTCTTTTAACTCATCCATTTCCATCTGCTGACCAGTTCCGGTAGCGCGATCGGTGAGCACACCACCGGTAGAGGTAATCTTGATAAAGTCAGCACCATATTTGATCGCATGGCGGGTCGCGCGTCGGCACTCGTAGGGGCCGTCGCATACAGTTTTGGTCTTGTCATCATGCAGCTCCATTAGCTCTGGACTGACCCCGCTGATATCTGCGTGGCCACCAGTTATTCCCACCCTGCCGGCTGCAACAATTCGCGGGCCATCTACCCAACCTTTATTGATCGCATCGCGCATCGCATACATTTCTTCACCACTGTTACCAGCATCGCGCACAGTGGTAAAACCAGACTCCAGGGTTCGCATGGCAAACATTTGCGAGCGCATCTGGGTCAGCGGCATGGACATCTTGAGAGCCTCGGTATCATTTTTAGGGCCCAGCTCACCTTGTAAATGCACGTGCATATCCATTAAGCCCGGCATTACGAAACTATTCTTAAGATCAATGACTTCAGCGTTATCCGGGCTTACATAACCGGATCTGACAGCACTGATCTTGCCGTCCTCGATAATTACACTTTGCTCTTGCAAAGGTTTCTCACCGGGAACGGCGAGGAGTGTGCCTGCATGGATAACAGTAGTTTTTGCCAGTGTCGCGGATGAGAGAAGAGTTGCGATGCCGCAGAGAAGGAGACGCTTCATGATTTGTACACCTATTTATTATTTAGGTACACGCTAAATCAATCTGCGGAATATGACAATTGCGAGCTGATTACTTGGTGAGAGCCGGGAAATTAGTTTCTAAAAAATGAAAAAAAGGCCGGAAAATCCGGCCTTTTAAAATTTATAAAGAATTAATATCTACGGCGTGGCTGCACAAATACTGTGGTAGTTCGGCCGGGCAGAGTAAAGGTGCCGCTGCTCCTATCAAATTTTACTTTGTGCAGGCGTGAGTCTACTGATCGGCGCTGACGTGGGTGCTTGAATAGGTACTCACCAATAAGGTTTTCGCTGGTAAATTCCAATGATTCGTCATCGCCATTAAATAGCACCACAATACGTTCAAAGCGGCGATCGATGTTGCCATTGGAATCGGATAACTCCATCACAATCAGCCCAGGAATCTGGTCGGGTCCGGTGTTGAGGAAATTAAGGTGTGCCTCTACGGACTCTGCATCAGACAAGCGGAACAGGGGAGAGCTGTTGCGAATCGCCAGTTGCTCGCGGAATAGAGCAGAACTCCACAAGCGGTGCCGGCGCTCGGGAGCCAGTTCCGGGTTTGCCAGTAAAGGTTGCATCAGGGACCAGTTATCTTCGTTTTTATCTGCGATAGGTAAACCCGCACCCCAATTATCGGTGGCGAGGCTGAAGTCCAGTGCATTAAACCAGTCACCGGAGTTGTAACTGTCGCGATCCATCGACTTTGAGCGCAGGAAATCCTGGCCTGCGTGGATAAACGGCACTCCCTGGGC
Source organism: Microbulbifer sp. CNSA002 (assembly GCF_047324085.1). Taxonomy (NCBI): domain Bacteria; kingdom Pseudomonadati; phylum Pseudomonadota; class Gammaproteobacteria; order Cellvibrionales; family Microbulbiferaceae; genus Microbulbifer; species Microbulbifer sp. CNSA002. Next base: position 4,556,388 of record NZ_CP172449.1, on the reverse strand, counting down.
GAACAGAACCAGGGAATTACTGAATGCCTGGATACGCACTCGTTCAGCCAAGTCGGCGCTGTCGCTGGCTTTGATCTGTACTCCGTCGAACAACGTCTCGTTGTCGTGGGCGGCAATATAATTAATGGATTCCTGCGGGTCGGCAGTATAGCCGGTGGGCTGGCCGTTATAGACCAGCTCGCTGCCGGTAATGATATTGCCGTTGGCATCTTCAAAAGGATAATCCGCCAGGTTGCCGGCGAGGGAAACGCGGACTTTATCTGCCAGGGTAAGCAGTGTGGCACGCTCATCTTCTCCCTCAAACTTACCGTTGCTGTCGGTGAACAGACCGGTACCAAAGCCCTGCTCCTCAAAGCCTCCGAAGGGGTTGCCACCACGCACGGAATCGCGCAGGCGATCGTTAAAGGTGCCGATACCGCTGCCGGCCATATTGCCCTGGCGGGCCTGTACAAAGCGAGCATCGTCAGCCACCTCGCCAAAATTCCAGCCCTCGCCGTACAGATAGATAGCGCTGCCATCGACACCATCGGCTGCCGGGGTCAGTGATTGCAGTGCCGCTTGCGCTTTGAGGATATTGTCGAGGCTGTGATGTCCCATCAGATCGAAACGGAAGCTGTCCACCTTATAGGCCCGGGCCCAGGTGACCAGGGAATCGATCATCAGCTTTTCCATCATGGCGTGCTCACTGGCGGTATTGGCGCAGCAGCTGCTCATTTCCACACCGCCTTCCAGATTGCGGCGGTGATAATAGCCGGGGACGATTTTATCGAGTACGGAGTTGTCGTATTGGCCATAGGAGCTGGTGTGGTTGTAAACCACGTCCATCACCAGTCGCAGGCCGGAGTGAGATAACCCTTGCACCATTTGACGGAATTCGCGAATGCGCGCAGGTCCATCGGGAGCGCTGCTATAGCTGCCTTCGGGGACCGTGTAGTGCAATGGATCGTAGCCCCAGTTAAAGCCATCGGTATCGCGAATCGCATCTACCTGGGCCTGCTGCTCGCTGCTGTCCGATGCGTAGTCTGAGAGGTCCGGGGTTTGCTGCTGCTGCGTGCGATCCTCATTGACTGTGGCAAAGTCAAAGGCCGGCAGCAGGTGGATATGGGTGAGGCCGGCGCGGGCCAGTTTATTGAGGTGGCGCATGCCGTCGCTGTGCTTGCGGGTGAGAGCCTTGAAGGTGCCGCGCTCTGCTTCGGGGACAGTTTGATCCGCAATACTGAAATCGCGTACGTGCAGCTCGTAGACACTGATATCTTCTGGCTGGGTTAACTTGGGCTTGCGCAGGCGGTCCCAACCGCGCGGCATCAGGTCCCGGTCATTCAGGTTAATGATCTGGCTTTTGCCGCTATTGATGGAGAGACTCAGGGAGTAGGGGTCGGTGACCAGGTTGGTTTCAATCTGACGGCTGAAGTAGGAATACACCTCGACCTCATAGAGGTAAAAGCTGCGGTCCCACTGCTTGTCGATATCGGCACTCCAAACCCCGGTAGATTCATCGCGCAGCATGGATACCACCTGATCGGCGCTATCGCTGCTGGAGTCTGTAAACAGGTGCAGCTTTACTGCCCGTGCGGTGGGAGCCCAAAGATCGAGCTGGATATTCTCCTCGCCGACACGGGCACCGAGTTCACCGTCGTAGTAGAAGCGATCATCGAGCGCGCCTGCCATCTGCACACCAGTCGCATCCAGTAACGTGCCCTCCGCATCGTAAGCGGCGAGGGCGAGTTGCTGGGTGACCAGATCACCAGTGGAAGCCTGCCCCGGCAATTGCCAGGCACTGAAACTGGCCAGGTGCGGGAATTTTTGTTGGGCGCTGTCGGGCAGGGTGGCGAGAGGGGTGAGATCGATGGTGCCATCGGAACGGATATCACCGTCCTCCAGTTTTAGCTCGGCGGTGTTGCTGTAGTGCAATTTAACCTTGGTGCCTTCCTGCACCTGGATATCCCAGGCAAAGCTGCTGCTATCCACCCAGTGAGCTTTATCGCTGCTCAGGTCACCCTTGGCGAAGCCATCACTGCTGACGGTGACTTCTTTACTATTCGAGTCAAAAGCAAAGTAGATTTCATCGTAATCGGCAGCCACGGTAAAGCTGACGTTGGCTCCATTGTTGCCGTAGCTCTCCTCCCAGCCTTCGTGCAGGGCTACCTTGAATTCATAGGAGCCGGCAGGAAGCGCTGAGGTGATAAAGGTGTAGGTGCTATCTCCATCGGCATCCTGCATCCAGCTGCGCAGGCAACCGGGTTGCCAGTCTCCCGGGCACCCCAGCAGGGATTGGAAGTTGCCGGCTACAGTGGCGACCACGCTATTGTGGTTGTCGGTGATCCAGTGACTCTCGTGGTCGTAGATAAATTTAACTTCGCGCGCCTCATCCAGGCTAAGGGGAATATTACCGCCGTCCCGCTGGCCGCCCCAGCCATAATTTTCATCCCAGCTGTTGTTGAGAGCGGCTTTGTACTCCCAGTTGCCGGCGGGTATCCAAAAGTTGCCTTGCCATTTGTCGTCTTCGCTGTCATAGCTGAGCAGGGTGGCGACACAACCTGGTTGCCAGTCGCCATCGCAGCCCAGTTGGCTTTGTAGGTTGCCGGGAATATTGACCTCTGTGGGGTCTGGTGTGTCAGATGCCCACACCGGTATTTGGATGGAGCAGAAGACTGCCCCCAGAATCAGCCCGGCCTTTGTGCCGGGCCCTGTGAATTTTGTTGTTGGCATAGCGCTTCCCATTTTTTTTGTACTTGTTGCGGTTCTCTCAGTTGGTATTGAATCGTAGTCACGCATTGACGGCCTCCCACCCCGAGGAGGTGGAGGTCTGGGGGAGGTGGTTGGGGGTGTCATAAAACCTTTATAAATTCGTCACTTGGTGGAAACACCCGCAGGAGAAGATGCTTCTCGAGTAAACGCGATGGCGAAAGAAAAAGCCGGATCTATACTCAACTGATCGGGTTATGGTGAGTCGAGAAAGGTGATGCACTCGCTGTAATCGGATTCGAAGGCCGGCTTTTGCCGGCTTTGCTTTTTGTGGCGGGGCAATTACTAAGAGGCTTCCCGGGATTATCCTTGCTCCTATCCCCGGGTAGTGCTAATTTGCCCATAGCCCGCCAGGTACTTTGGCGGAATCCAGAACTCAATGACTGCGGAGGATGATTGATGATTGTTACAACCCTCCGTCGGGTCCAGTAGCAGCCTCCAGCTGCCCACGCCCGGCGATAGATTCCTAGACGTCGGGCTTTCCCTGAGAAAGCTCTGTTGGCCGCGTATCTGCGGTCGCTTGGTGCTTTGTTGCGCCCAGAGGGTTTCAATCTTGAGTAAATCTCACTTTACCCGCCGGTCTGTTAATAGATTCGGCACTAATTCCCTATCTATCAAAATTGAGCGGGAAGCTTCTCCGCTACAAAAACTCGGTTGGAAGTCTTTTTTCCAACAGCAGCTGACGCTCGAAGAACTCGAGCAGTGTTTGCCGCTGCGGATTATGGCTGTACACCGCAGTCGCCTGGAATTGGCCGGCGAGCAGGGGGCTGTGTCCCTTCCGCTAACCGGGAGTCTTGTGGCTAATTTGCCCGCGGTGGGGGATTGGCTGTTGTTAGAGAAGAGCAGTGGATATTTCGTGCGTTTGTTGAGCCGCAGCAGCCAGTTTGAGCGCATGGCACCTGGGGGGCATCAGGTGCAGATGATCGCCGCCAATGTCGATAGTGTTTTTATTGTTTCGTCTCTGAATGATGACTTTAACCTCTCACGTATCGAGCGCTATTTGGCTCTGGCTCGGGAGTCTGGTTGCAGCCCACACCTGATACTGACTAAGACCGATCTGTGTGAAGATACAGCCCCTTTTCTTCAGGCATTGCGTCCATTCGGCGAATTACCCGCTGCAATGGTAAATAGCCTGGATCGAGAAAGCGTGGCACAGCTGCGCCAGTGGTGCTTACCTGGGGAAACTATCGCGCTGTTAGGTTCTTCTGGAGTGGGTAAATCCACTTTGCTAAATGCGCTGTATGGCGAACCCCTGGCTGAGACTGGGACCATTCGCGAAGCCGATAGTAAAGGACGTCACACTACACGGAAACGCTCTCTTCACTCCCTGAGTTGGGGAGCGCTGTTACTCGATAGCCCTGGAATGCGGGAGCTAGGATTGGTGCATGTTGAAGATGGCGTGGCGGAGACTTTTTCTGATATCGAGGCCTTGTCCAGAGAGTGTCGCTTTTCTGACTGCCAGCACCAGTCAGAGCCAGGCTGTGCGGTACAAGAGGCAATAACGGGCGATTCGCTGGATGATCGGCGCTTGCGCAATTGGCAAAAACTGCAACAGGAACTAAGCCGTAACGGTCAAACTCTCGCGCAGAAACGGGCAGGGGAGAGAGCGCTATCCCAGATGTATCGATCTGTACAAAACCAGGCGCGTAAACACAAATATTCAGAGGATTAATAGAACTGGCGCCCGGGAATTTTCCCGGGTGCTTCTCAATTAATGAGAAAGTTTTAACGTGACAACGCCTAAGATAATGAGCAAAACCCCCAGGTAGCGTCCAAGGCTGGTGGAGTCTCCAAAGAACAGCACCCCTACCGCAAAGGCTCCGGCGGCACCAATTCCTGTCCAGACCGCATAGGAAGTACCAATAGGTATCTCCCGCTGCGCCAGCCACAAAAGAAATCCACTGACCCCAATAAATACCACAGCCATAACCACACCCAGAAGGCGGGTGTTACTGCCCTGTGAAATTTTCAGTCCCAGCACCCAACCAATTTCGCATAGTCCGGCGAGTATTAAGTAGAACCAGGCCATGATATTCCTTTAAAGAGACTCGGCGATTTGCTTCTAGCGGAGAAATCAATGTTGACATGTCAGTAAACAAGTCTTTCCCGTATTAGAACAGATATAGTTGAGAATAGCTGAGATGGCTTTATTGAAAGTCAGGTGGAGAGCTGTGCCTCGCTCCCATCCAGTAATTAATCTCAAAGTGCAGCCGGACCTGTTTCAGCTCTTAAAACGCTATCTATTAGTTACATTGCCAAGTGCATTGTTTCGGAGGAAGTTAGAGCATGCTAAATAAATAAAATCTTTACTGAGAGGGCTTTGCATTGTTTTCCAGATGAAATCTGGAAAACGATAAAACTGTGCGAAAGTCTATTTAAATCAGAGCCCAAACTTGCGCGAAATGAATTTTTCTATATCATTGTAATGATAATTATTATCATTTGGTGCTGGTTCAATACCCCTGTAAATTTAAAATAACTATCAGATAAAGTAATTAAAACTTATGTCAAATAGATTGCCACCTGAATGGGCCAAGCAAGATGCAATAATGCTCACTTGGCCCCATGCGGATACTGATTGGAAACCGATACTAAGCGAAGTAGAAGCGGTTTATGTTTCTATTTGCGAAGCTATAACTGCTCGGCAAAAACTGGTAGTCGTTTGTCATGATGAGGTTTTAAAAATACATATTAGCCAGTTATTACATGGGGCTAATGTAATAATTCAGAATATTCAGTTTGTTATTGTTGCCACAAATGATAGTTGGGCGAGAGATCATGGCCCAATTTCAGTAGTGAACAGCCAAGGAGAAGTTGTTGCTCTCGATTTTACGTTTAATGGATGGGGAAGCAAATACCCGGCTGATTTAGACAATCAGATTAACCAGGAAATGTTTAAGCAATTGGGTATCTGTAATTGGCGGAAAATTGACGTCGTTCTTGAAGGTGGAGCAATAGATATTGATGAAAAGGGCAACCTTTTAACGACTGAGCGCTGTCTGCTAAATAAAAATCGTAACCACCGCATGACAAGAGCGGATATCGAGGGACTGCTAAAAACTGAGTTAGGTGCAAAGAATATTCTATGGCTGGATCATGGCGCATTAGAGGGCGATGATACAGATAGTCATATCGACACTCTTGCACGGTTCGCACCTGGCCAAACTATTGTCTATCAGGGCTGTAATGAAAGTGGTTATCGTTTTTTTGATGAACTTGAGAAAATGAAGCAGAGTTTAGTACAAATGCGCTCGCTTGATGGGAAACCATTTAATTTGCTGGAATTACCATGGCCTAGCGGACAAGCAAATGCAAGTGGCGAGCGTTTACCTGCCACTTATGCCAACTTTCTAATTATCAATGATGCGGTACTAGCTCCTGTATATGATGTTGAAGAAGATACTGAGGCGTTACAAACTCTCCAGATGGCATTTCCGGAGCATCAGATAGTTGCGGTTAATTGCCGGCCCATTATCGAACAGTTCGGTAGTTTGCATTGTTTAACTATGCAGCTGCCGAAAAACCTCTTGGCTAATTAGGCGTTAAAAAAAATTTTTTGCATCTAATCTAAAATTAAACAATCTAGCGAATTTATTAATGAGTAACATAGTTAAAGTGGCACTTGTTCAGCAAGATAACACTGTTGATTGCCAACAAAATATTGATAGGTCAACTCAGGGAATACGTGCCGCAGCGAGTGAAGGTGCTGATTTGGTAGTGCTGCAGGAGTTGCATCGTAGTCTGTATTTTTGTCAGTCAGAAGATGTGAGTTTATTCGATTTAGCTGAGACGATCCCTGGACCCAGTACGGATTATTTTGGAAGGCTTGCAAAAGAACTCGGCGTGGTCATAGTGACCTCTTTATTTGAAAAGCGTGCTGCAGGTATTTATCACAATACTGCAGTGGTATTGGATAAAAATGGCTCTATTGCCGGAAAGTATCGAAAAATGCATATTCCGGACGATCCGGGATTTTACGAAAAATTTTATTTCACGCCTGGTGATTTGGGCTTTGAAGTTATAGATACGAGCATTGGCAAGTTGGGCATATTGGTTTGTTGGGATCAATGGTTTCCTGAAGCTGCCCGACTGATGGCAATGGCTGGAGCAGAATTACTGATTTACCCAACCGCAATTGGGTGGGACCCGCGCGATGATGCGGCTGAGCAGCAACGGCAACTTGAAGCCTGGAAAATTGTACAAAGGTCCCACGCGGTAGCGAATGGCGTACCAGTTATTAGTTGTAATCGTGTGGGCCATGAAAGTGATTCCAGTGGAAGTTCTGCCGGCATTGATTTCTGGGGTAATAGCTTTATCTGTGGTCCACAGGGCGAGCTACTTGCCTGTGCAAGTGAAAGTGATGGTGAGATACTAATTGCGAATATAGATATGGAGAAAAGTGAACAAGTACGTCGTATTTGGCCATACTTGCGAGATAGACGTGTCGATCATTACCAAGACTTAACGAAAATTTACCGTGATTAAGAGTTGATAGTTTGGGTCTGCCAGATTTCCTAGAAATTAGCAGACCCAATTTACTAAATGGCTAGTGGTTCGCGACACTGCTGAAGTTGTTGAATTAGGTATCTATCTCTAGCTAGTGTTTCTTTACAGTCATCACCAAACCATTCCAGTGAAGCTTCAATGTTGCGGACTCTCTTGTCTGGATGTTGACTAATATGACTTACGAATTCCTGATAGTTAACAGCGCCATCAAACAGCGGGACAATACCTTCCCGCGAGCCAGAAGCAGAATATACATTAGCAGGCGAGAACACATTCAGGAATTCTGCAGAACTTACATTTTTTAAGTGGATATGATTAATATTATCTTTTAAAGCCTCAAAAGCTGGGATCACTTCAGTTTTTGATTCCCAGACATGGAGTACGTCAAAATTGATTTGAAGGTTGTCACAAGCAACGCTCTGTAATAAATGCTTTGTTGCTGGGACGGAATCCGCATATGTATTGGGATGTGTTTCAATAATCAAGTTGAGATCATGTCGGGACATCCATTGACAGACCTTGCGCAACGTCTTTGTTAATCGTGCAAAGCCATGCTCAGATGTGTTTGCGCTTGCCTCGGAGCCGGCAAAAGTCCTAATTTTCTTAGCACCCCAATGTTTTGCTAAGTAACATAAATGTTCTACTTGTTTATGTAACTCAGCTTCAGTGGCATATAGTGCTAAATAATCACTTAACATCGTGATTTTTAGGCCGTAGTCCGCCAACCAATCTTTATTATATTCTGGTTGAGAGGCGAGGTTTTTTGCGTGAGTTCCCCACAATTCAATACCCTGAAAATGATTATGCTTCGCCCACCTTGCCAAATGATCAATTGAAACCAGTTGATGGCGAAAAGAGATTGTACAGATAGATAAAATCATATGCACACCTCATTGGAACGTTCTTTGTTAGTAATAGCTACATGGTTTTGCCATTGTTGAAATAATGTATGTAGCTGACCTTTGATTTTAAATTCTCGCTGATCTTGTTGATCCAGTAGCTGCATGATTTCTGTTTTAATATCTGTCGATGATTCGGATGGATAGTTTCCTTCAGTAGCGTAATTCGCGATTTTCATAGAACGAAATTGAATCTGCTTATAAGTGGAAACTAACTCTTCAATAATGTCGCACCATGTTTCAAATTCATCAAAATCCAAATTTAGCTGCAACATAAAATATGCTAAGCCATGTTCGTAGGCATACTTTCGAATAGCCAATACGGGAAGCTGAGTGAGAGCACGGCTCAAATTAGAGGGGCTTAGCTGACTTTCAGGAGCCAAATGTGCCTTGACAATTTTTCGCACAGCATCCGTCATCGGATTATTGTTTAAGTTCAAACAGGTAGTAAAATAGTCATGGATTGCCTGATTGGAGCTTGGTTTAATTTGGCTGCTATCAAAGATATAACCGCCAGCAACAGCATCCGACTCAATTGCGTGTAATACTTGTTTTTTATTTTGCTCTCCTTCCCAGCGAAAATCAGGATCCCACATAAATAACATTTCTGGATTTTGGCTATTTTCCAGCATTACGTAGTGAGGGAATGGATTCTGGTTAAACTTATTTTCGCGTTCTGGCAACCTATACATATCTAGCATTACCATTATGTTCTGACTGGCAGATTTATTGTCTAGTAATGTTAGTAAGGTGTTAATATTGTCGCTTTTGGATAAGCCTTGGTTGTACCAGGACTTTACCTCGACACCATAAATTTTCTCGAACCAGTTTCGAAAGAAGTCATGGTTCAAATTCTCAGCGTGATAGTTGATACAATAATCATTATCAACTACAACATCGGCGTCCCATACACCAAAATAAAATGGTCTATGGTCAACATGATCATTTGCTTTGATACACTCGCATAGACAACTCACAAAACAATGTACTTTAATATCCTCAAACTCTTCTGTCTGCTCTTCAGCTTGTTCTGCTGGAGCTATTTCGACTCCTGATTTCTCTTGAGGATCGGTATGTTTGGGAGAAGCGCCATTCTCGCTCTTATAGTTAACCCGGCCTAATATAAACTCACTAAAGCTATCGACTGTATCAAAATCCTTCAAGTTCAAGGCTTCATCGGGTATATCAATTCCCAGCTTTAATTCCAAGCTAATAAGTACTTGCAGGATCAGTACGGAATCAAGGTATAAATCTTCATTTAGCTTGGAGTGAAGCTGAACATCTTCTATATGTGTTAGATTCAACTCATTAGTAAGTATGCTCTGAATCGAATCTACTATTTCAGTCTTTTGCATAATTAATATATTGTTTGTTTGCTCAATAGATAGCCCCTACTTACTAGTTGGCTCTTTCAGCTTGTTTTCCTTCACTACTTTTATTTGTTTTGGTTAGTATGTTCTGTTGATAGTTCAGCGCAATCTGCTTACGGTTCACTTTACTGTTAGCCATTCGCATTATCTCATCGACCGGCTGTAATATTTGCGGTACTTGAAATAGTGCTAAGTGTTGACTGCACCATTGGCGTAGTTCGGAGGGGTCTATTGCTGGGGAAGCGACATACTGTAGGCAAACTCGTTGGCCCGCAAATTGATCATCTATCTTAAATACCACTACATCATTAACTTGCGGGTGTTCAAGTATGATATCTTCTACTTCTGCAGGATATACATTTAGCCCTGATACGATGATTGTGTCATCCATTCGTGCAAGAAAATGCAGTCGACCATTTTCACTCAAATAGCCGATATCCTGTGTTTTAACAGTTTTAATTCCTGATGCAGTTTTTACATAAGCAACTATCTCTTGCTGTTTATTGTCGAGATTACCACAGGTAATTTCGACATGAGGTAATGGCTTTCCTTGATCGTTAGCAGCAGATAAATCCTGTCCTATACTAATACAGCCCGCTTCAGAGCATCCATACTGTTGATATAAGTTTTCTACACGTGCCTGAATCTGCTCAAATACCTGTTGTGGCATAGTGGAACCTGAAGTCATAGCAGCAAATAGTTTGCTATTGGCCGGCCATAAACGTAATAATCCCTGCAACATTACCGGAGAAGAATACAAAAGCGGACGCTGACAACTCTGCAGCTTCTTGATAAGGTATTTAGGATTGATATTGCTAATTATCAGTGGTGACTGACCCCGATTCAGAGCAACCATTACGCCACAAATTAATCCATATGAATGGGTAACGGGACAAGCGACAACTGGAGTCATGCTGTCCGGGTCGCTGAAAGCCTGGCAATAACTCTTTACCTCAATATCAATATCCGCCCAGCTTCGCAATATGCATTTTGGTTCACCTGTGGTGCCGGAGCTCATTTGAATAATACCTGCTTCAGATTTATTCAAATTAGTTGCCGGTAGCTCAATTAATCCTGCTAAGTCACCATAAATCAGCAATTCGCAGCCAGCTTTTTCTGCCATACGCTTTGCAGTATCCTTTGGAACACTGGGGTGGATAGGCATGGCAGATATTTTCTTTGACTTTAAGTAATAACATAGAGTCAACCAAATAAAATTATCTTCAACACATACCGCAACAGCGTTACTCTCATTAATAGTATTTATTGAGACATAGGACTGCTGTTGCTCGTTAAAGTCTTCTTTACTATAAAACTTATCATTTATTGTAAGCATAGGATTTTCCTGGTACTGCTGGCACTGATATTGATGTCTTGGAGGTTTCCTTTTGGGTATCATGTAAAGCAGCGTCTGCTAACGGATTTCTTATGTGATGATGAAATTCTGTTTCACGATTCCCGCGAAATTTCTTATCCAATAGTGATTCGGTTTTAATTTCCGGTTGGAATAAATCGATTTGGGCTATGCGCTTTTGATCAGTTAAGTTTGATTGCTGATATTTTCTAAAGCTGTGATAAACTGATTTCCAGAATTCACTTTCTGGAAATTGGTAGTAATCTTCAAGTAATACGGCCAAGTCAGATAAATTAAAAACCAATAAGGTATCTACTAAAAGTTCGCGCAAAGCTTCGACACTTTCCATCCAATAATATTGGTTTGGCCCGCCAAAACTATATTCTTCCTCGAAGTCAGTAAAAGTAGGCGCTAATTCCGGTTGTGCTAAGTAATTGTGAACGTACTCCATGCTTTCATGAAAATCGCGCACTATAACTTTTTCAGGCCAACCATCTTTATGTTGCAATAAGATATTTTGCCCGTGCGCCTCAATTGCAATACCGTGATGAACTAGTAAGTGCCATATGGGAATAATCACCTTTTCGAGCAGGATCTCCAGCCAACTATGACAACCATATTCGGCAATCCAGGGCTCGATAAAAGGGCTGCCATCTTGTTCTATTATACTTAGGGCTACAAAAGGTATTACAGTTTTCTCATCACAGTATGAGTGCAGGCTCTGTCGAAAAATTACACCCAATTGACCATCGAGATTCTCAATCCATTCCTGATGTTCAGTGCCATCATTTGTAGGCCTTATTCCGGCGTACTCCGCCAGCAAAATCATATTTTGCTTCAGGTAGTTATCCGACTCCAGAATTTGTATTAACCAGTTTGATATAGCAGGTGCAGTACAAATGGTGTGACTTTCTATAGTGCGTAGTGAAGAAGTATTAATTATATTCAGAGGTAGTTTTATATTAGCTTTTTCAGGATGGCTAATATTTAATAATGTACGAATAGAAATGCTGGCTTGATATTGATCGCCAGCCTCTCCAAGGTAAAATACTTGTCCATCAGCAATAGCGGGCTCAAGTTTATCTTTTAAAAACTTCCACTGCCATGGATGGATGGGCATCAATGAAAATGCAGTACTATCGGAAGTTAGATTTTTAATTTGTGTATTTAACTGCTGGTAACATTGTTCACCAAGCTCAGTTTCCCAAAATATTTTTTCAGTTACAGAGTTAAATCGACGCTTCAAATAGCATCGTCTAATCGCCAACCAATGTAGTTGAAAATTATTGCCAAACTCTGGACCATAAAGTTTATGATCAAGCTCACTAAACCCAGTTCGTGCCTTGAAGCATGGATGATAAGGGTGCCCTTCATCAATTGCAGACTCTAACTGGGTATATGTTAATTCACGACGGCTTATATGGCGGTTTAAATGCTTATTGTTCCACTGGCAAAGTTTAACAGTTTGTTCGAGCTCAATTGCCAGCTTTTTCTTTACTACTACTGAAGTAGGCAAGTCCTCAACAAGGGCATTTAGTGTTATTGGTTGCCAATCAATGCTTTGAGATATATTTTTTATCCATTGTGCCTGAAGTTTTGTATCTACATGCTTTTCATCTCTTTGAGAAAAAAACATTTCTTCTGCATTGATTCTAATTCGACTAAAACCAGAAATTCTTCCTGAAGCACGATAAAAAGATCTTCCTAATGTAAAATAGAAAAAACCATCGTGATAAGAGTAATCACAAAGATGCTCGAACAACAATGCTTCCAAGAGCTGGCGAATCACTCTTTTTTCTTCAGCTAAGTGGCTGTCAGAATTTTTATAAGGAGAGATTTCTAAGTCTTGTTGAGATAAATGCTGCTGTGGGTTAACTGTGAGCAAGAGTCACCTCGTTAACTTGCTTATGGGTAGTCAAGCTTTCTTGATGCAGGTCGAAGAAAGGATTTCGTATATTAGTGTAAACAGCTAATTCTTTTTCCGCTTCCAGCTCATCAACATCTTCAACGCGAGTTAGAAGGTTTCCCTTGCAGGGAATGCTAGAATTATTAAATAATCTATCTGTAAAGTTTTTGCCGACGCTTGTCAGTACTCTAGAATTTAGAAAATTAAGCTTGCTGTAACTTAATTGTAATAGTTTATTCTCATCAATAAGGTCATCTTGTCCCATACGGCCAATAATTGAGAATAACTGATTGACAAAAAGATAGTATCCAAACCGGTCTGCAATCATATTGTCAGGATAAAATAAGTCAGGATTATTCCTCAACTCAGGTACAGCTTCGAGCAACTTATCCTGCATTTTTTCTGACAAGTAGAAACCTTGATTGTCTCGGTAGTAGTATCTAATTGGACAGTCATCATAAATAGTTAATAGAGAATTTTGTTGATGAGCTTCTAAACCAATACCCTGACTATCGTAAAGTCTAATTGTTGGTTCAATTGCACATTGCCAATAACAATTAAACCATTTTAACGCTGCTTCCTCTACGCTAATGCCCTGCTTGGAAGCCAAGCTTAAAACTTGCTGCGCTAATTTAGACTGAGTTCCAGATAAGATAGGGTCTTGTACCAATGCAGCGATTGAAACTGTGGGTAGTTCTAGACTGTTTGTATCTTTACTGAATGGATTTTGCCGTATAATAGTTTCAAAGCCTGTTTCCTGCATATTAGGTAATTTAACAGTAATAAAGGCAGGATCTTCAATTAAAACAAACTGTGGAAATTTTTGCTTGAAGTTGCTTAATGAGAACAACTTTCCAACATTTAATCCCGGATCTAATTCGTGAGCCATATTTTTTCTTAGCGAATTAGTTATTTTTACAGGGATCGAGAGCTTAATCATATAATTCAGCTCACTGCAGTACAAAGTGCGGACAGAAGAAGTGGGCGTAAACATCTTACCCATAAGACCTAAGTCGACAATTAATCCGTCACGTTGTAAATGCTGAACATAGTCCTGGTGTAACAGCCACTGTGCTTGTAGGGGATGTACAGGTATTAGTTGTTTATCGATATCAATATCAATATCGGCCCCTAATATATTATTGATAATTTCCTCAACGCTCTCGTCGAGTAAAGAATCTTGCTCCAGAAGATCTTTTGACACGGCAAAAAAGTGTAATTGAAATTTAGATTTCAATTCCGGCGTATACTTTTCATGTTGCCAAGAGTGAATGCCTTGGCGTGACTTGGGTGTTGGATGAAGCCAATGTCCAAATAACAGAGACTGTTCAGAACAAATATAATCGGAGCTATTAAGTGTAGGATCATCTAGTCGCTTAGTAAGATAATCCTGCATGATTTGAAGACTTTCTAAAGTGCGATTTAATAGTTCTATTTTGTTGGCTGGAGTATTTGGCTTATTGTTTTGGTTATTATCTTTTGCATAAATGTTATCTATTAACATCATAATCGCAGAAGTAAAATCTATGGGTTGCCAATTCCATTGATTTGCTAATTTGCGATAGCTTTTAGTAAATACATGTCGGCCGACAATTGAACGATAAGAAGCCTCTAAAGCAAGTGTAACTCCAGTTCCGTTCAAATAAAGTTCTAGTGCATAACCATTTTCTTCTTCAAGGGCCACACCAGTTTGTAATTGCCAATCAGAGCTTGTATGCCAAACACCGGGGTCAACTTCTCTTATATATGCATTAGCAAATGCTTGAAAAGAAGCCTTTTCCGCCAGCTCTTTTGCGGTGAATGGCATGACGATATTCTCCTGGAGATACTAAGTAAAAGAACTTACCCAGATGATAATGATACACATTCTCACCAGCAAGTAAGTTTACAATTGTTACTATTGTTTTAGAGCTGTATCTCACTTGGCGTTACTTAGACTGAAGTTTGATTTACTTTCAGCTTCGTAGGCCTGTATTGGTAGCAAAAATAGGCGGCCAACAAAAAAGTGCACCATTCTGCTAATGGCAGTGCAACAATAAATGATAAATCACTTATTGCTGCTGGTAATAAGTGCCAGCTGGGCAACATATAATAAAAGGCAATCAAAAATACGGCGGGGAATAATAAGCTGCGGTTAATAGCAATTAAAGCTGAAGGTTTTGGTTTGTGTATTGCTGTTAAGTAACAGGTTAAGACGATGTTAGTCCCATTAATTAAAAATAGTGGAAGCAACAATGGCAGCAATTGCATGCTGACTCGGGATATTTCCTGATCTTGTTCATTGGTAAACCAACTCAGAACAGTTTCTGGCCAAAAAACGAGCAGCGCAACGATTATGATACCCAGGCAGATGGTACTTAATATTGCAATTGACAAAAAAGATTTCACTCTAGTTAAGTGCCGAGCGCCAAAATTTTGACTGACAACGATATGAAGTGCATCAGCTAAACCATAACTAAGCATGACACTTAAGAAAATGAAGTAATTGACCAGAGTAAATGCCGCTACACCATCTACGCCTAGCCGCATTATCATTAAAGTATTTAGAATGAAAAAAATAATACCAACAGATATCTCGTTTATAAACTCTGATATACCGTTATAAGCTGAGTTAAGAAGTAGTTTCCAGTTTCTTTGTTGTAATTCGAACTTAAGTGTTCTTTTCTTGCTAAAAAAATAACGGCTCAATACTAAAAATTGTATAACTTGTGCTATTGCAGTTGCATAAGCAGCCCCAGCTAATCCGAATTCCAAGTACACGATAAACCAGGCATCGAGAATAATATTGAGAACAGCGCCGATTACTAATGCACATGTGGCTAATATCGGATGGCCATCAGCACGTACAAAATAATACAGCACCATTGTGGTTAACTGTAAAATGAACACCCAGCGAATGACGTCGAAATATTCCCTTGCTAATACAGCAACCTGGGCTGAAATATTGAGTATTTCAAAAAGTAAATCGTTGAAGGCTAAGCTGCCCAGCGCTAACAGAGTGTTAATAACCACAGCAGCAATAAGGGATTGGCTGAAGATGGCGTTTGCTGTTTTCGGATCTTTCTCACCTATGGCTTTACCTACGCTCACAGCCCCGCCTATTGCCAGCATGATGGCAATAGCTATCAACAAGGTGAAGTACGGGATCATTAGAGTGATTGCAGCGAGAGCGTCTGTACCTATGGTGTTGCCGACAAAAAAGCCATCAATCAGGTTGGCGCTTGTTATTGCAACTAAGCCGACTATTGAAGGTAGTACATAGTAAAAAAAAGTCTTGACGATACGACCGGAAAGCGCTGGATTTTGGGCTGACATTAAAGTGTCTCAAATCATGAGAAAATAGGTTCTGAGGCAGTATTATATATTCCACTTGTTGCAAATGATAGTGATTATCATTAATATCGGTGAATTTAGGTTGATACATAAAGCTGCATCGTGAAGTTTTGATGTTCTAAATGTGAACAGATTTGTGTTATAGCCAATGCAATATTGTGTTGGGCACTAAGCATGTTAGTGGCGTGTCCCGGGCAATGGTTGTACAGGAAGTGCGCAGCAGTATTGATGTTTTGCAGTGCTAAATGTCCTGGTAAGTCATATGTGTATCCATTGAAAATAGTTTAGAAAATGTACTATTAAAATTACTGTCAGACGTCAAAAGTAAGAGCTATGTGTAGGTTCCAGTCGGGTTCCCCCATATTAAGGTCGTCGGTGGGCGAGAGTATTTTTGCGCTATGAATAATTTTGGATTCAAAAAATTCAAGTTTTAATTTGGTTGTGGATAAGAGGCTGTTGTGGCAACTGCGCATATTTTAATATTGGAAAGTGATACTAAAATAAGCAGACAATTGAGCGGCACTTTGCAAAAACAAGGATTTAATGTCACTCAATGTCAAGATGTTAGTGAAGGGTTGATGGTAATGCCCGCAGACTATTTTGATCTTATTTTAGTTAATGCGTTTTTGCCCACCAATGATGATTTATCACCTTTACAGGCTATACGTAGCTGGGGGCAAACGCCTGTAATTGTTCTCTCTTCAATTAATACAACGGCAAAAAGGATAGAGAGCTTTCGGCAGGGGGCTGATGATTTTATATCCAAGCCGATTGATTCCACCGAGGTAGTGCTGCGTGTAAACGCAATACTGCGTAGAACTCACAAGGGGGAAAGTAACATTGAGGGTGAGATTGATATCGATCATTTAAGGTTATTAAAATCAAAGCAGCAGGTTTTTTATAGGGGAGATAATTTAGCGTTTACACCTATTCAGTTTCGACTACTTTGGATACTCGCTGAGAACCGATTCAAGGTAGTTAGTAAGCAATTTTTATATCGTGCGGTACTCAACAGGCAATTTTCCCGTTATGATCGAAGCCTTGAGATGCATCTTAGTCGTATCAGGAAAAAGTTTATTGAAGTTGGTATATCGGCTGACCGCTTTGCTACGATTCATGGCAAAGGGTATAGATTTTCATAATAAAAGACTAGCTTAAGTTAAACGGTAAATTTAGGTGTACTAAGTATCGGTTTAGGCATTATTCAAGTATTTTCTCCTTTCTAAAATTCTAATCAGGCTTGTTTAACATTAGCAAGCTTAAAGCTGTCTTTGAGTTCAAAATGTTTTAATTATTGAC
Source organism: Microbulbifer sp. CNSA002 (assembly GCF_047324085.1). Lineage (NCBI taxonomy): Bacteria > Pseudomonadati > Pseudomonadota > Gammaproteobacteria > Cellvibrionales > Microbulbiferaceae > Microbulbifer > Microbulbifer sp. CNSA002. Next base: position 4,538,976 of record NZ_CP172449.1, on the reverse strand, counting down.
GGTTTTTATTAGCTGTTATGCTGTCGTAACAATTGTAAAAGTGGTTTTTTTCGGGCATAAAAGCAATTAACATCTTTGATAATGATTATCATTACCAAAGATGTTAATTGCTGAATACATCTTTTCGCTTGAAAGTTGGCTCGGCATAAAGTGAATTAATTAAGAAGTGGGGATATGAGCACTATTAATAAAGTTGAGGCTGAGCATGATAGCCAATTTTTAGCTTTTTCAACGGTAATTCACATTGACAGCGAGAGGATGATTAGGCGTTTATGTAAGCACTTCGCTCATAAAGTTAATGCCCACTGGAGCAGCGAGTGCGGCCATATTGAATTTGATATGGGTTTCTGTGATATGAACGGAAGTGGAGATCAATTGGATTTGCGTTGTGGTGCTAACTCTGATGCGGAGTTAAAAGAGGTCATAGATTGCATCGATTCCCACTTCTTACGATTTGCGAAAGGTGTGGAATGCTCACTTCAATGGAATCTAATGAATTCTTAATGGTAAAAAGATGTTAGAGAAAGATAAACTAGAGAGTGAAGTTAATACTCAGTGGAATATAGCTGAGGCAGGTAATATTTATGGTGTGAACCAGTGGGGCAATGGTTATTTCGATATAGATTCACAGGGTAATGTTGTCATAAAAAATCCTAGTGATGATGGGGCAGACGCTGTTCCCTTGATGCAAATTGTAGAGGGTATGCGGGACCGCGATTTACACATGCCTGTTTTACTGCGTGTCGAGAATATTCTTGATAAAAGTATTAGCTCACTTAATGAAACTTTCCGTCAGATAATCGAAAAACTGGATTACCAGAATAAATACCAAGGTGTTTATCCAATTAAAGTAAACCAGCAGGCCCAAATTGTCGATGAAGTAGCTCAATTTGGTTCTCGCTATCAACATGGATTTGAAGTTGGTAGTAAAGCCGAAATGATTGCAGCTTTATCCACCATCGAAGAACTTGATAGCCTAATTATTTGTAATGGCTATAAGGACCAAGAATTTATAGAATTGGGGTTAGAGGCAACAAAACTTGGGTTGAAATGTATCTTTGTTATTGAAACCTTAACCGAACTGCCGATTATTGTAGAGCGAAGTCAAGCGTTAGATATTTTCCCTCATATTGGCGTGCGCGTTAAAATGACGACTCAAGTGAGTGGGCATTGGAGTGCTACCAGTGGTGAGAGAAGTGTATTCGGACTGTCATCAAGCCAACTTATACATGTGGTTGATTACTTAAAAGAGCATCAAATGCTCAATTGCCTTGAGTTACTACATTGCCATTTGGGCTCTCAGATTCCGAATATCCGCGATATCCGCGGTGGTGTACTAGAAGCCTGTCGCTATTACTCCGATTTATGTAAAGAGGGCGCGGCATTAAAGTATATTGATTTAGGTGGTGGTTTAGCAGTTGACTACACCGGTAGACAGTCAAGTACCGGGCAAAGCCGCAATTATTCACTTGAGGAATACTGCGAAGATATTATTGATACAATTAAGAGTACATTAGATAGCAAGAACTTACCCCACCCGATAATTGTTACGGAGTCTGGTCGTGCTACTGTAGCCTACACATCAATTTTGCTCTTTAATATCCTTGATGTTGTAAGTTTCGACTCAGAAGAGCTAAAAGAAGCTGAGGAAGATGAGCATCAATTACTTCAAAATATGCGTGAAATTCTGACTTATTTGAAGCCTCAAAGATTGCAAGAGTGCTTCAATGATGCGCAGTTTTATCGGGACGAAGTTCGCGAATTATTCAAGCGTGGCCAAATAGATCTTCGTGTTCGTTCTGTATCAGAGACAATTTATTACAATGTTTTGCATCGTATAAAAGAGACTCTTTCAGAAATGAAGCGAATACCTGAAGATCTGGAAGGCTTGGCAGATTCACTAGCTGATATCTATTATGGTAATTTTAGTTTATTTCAGTCCTTACCTGATAGCTGGGCTATTGATCAGTTATTTCCTGTTATGCCTATTCATCGACTAAATGAGACTCCAAGTCGGCGTGCTATCTTGGCCGACATTACCTGTGATTGTGATGGAAAAATTGAGAGATTCGTGGTCAACCAGGAAGTCGAAAGAACCTTACCTCTGCATTCAATAAAGCACGGCGAGGAGTATTACCTCGGTGTTTTCCTAGTGGGCGCTTATCAGGAAACTCTAGGTGATCTGCATAATTTATTTGGTGATACGAATGTTGTCAGTGTGAGACTGAATTCAGATGCCAGCTTTGAGTTTGTGAAAGAGGTTCATGGGGATACTATTGAGGATGTTTTAAGTTATGTCGAGTATCAGCCGCATGAAGTAAAGACGCGTTTTCGTAATAAGGTTGAAGCGGCTGTTCGCAGTGGGCGTATTAGCGCTCGTGAACGTCAGCAAATAATTAAGACCTTCAATGCAAGTATGCAAGGTTATACCTATTATGAAAGAGATTAGAATAGAGCAGAAAACAGTGAGAGGCATGACCTGTTTAAATCTTTATCTGTATATATGAAGGCTTAAATCTAAGTATGTCGACCATGCCAGATCTTCGATCTGGCTAAAATATTTAAGCCCTGCTCTGTGAAGCTAGCTCCTGACCACATTAATAAATTCTTTGTTTTTATATGGTTATGCTGTTAGCACCTATCCTGATTTATTGTTTTAGGTTTATATTGGTTACTTTAGCGCCAGCTAATTTCCTGTGGTGATAGTATATACAATTATATAGAATCTATTCTTCTTTATGGCTAGTGCAGAACTCTGAATATACTTACTTTTATACTTTAGTGTGCTTGTACTCGAAAGATAACCTCTCTGTAAAAATTGTTAAGAGTTTTGATCTTTCTTGTTTCTTTGTCTGATTGTTACTTGCATTTTTTATTGCGTAAAAAGTAACGAGAATTAAAATATTAAATTTTACGCCATTTAGTAAGGAAACTAGGGTTAGCTAATATTCATAAGGATCATGAATATGATTTTCTGGTATTATCTGGTCACAACATAAGATATTATATCTTTTAAAGAATAGGGATGTGGACTTGAGGATCATAAATAAGATCACTTTGGGTTATATTGCACTGGTCCTGCTTCCGATCAGTTTTTCACATAGCAGTGAAACTCAGATTGAAACTATCGTTGTGACTGCGGGTAGATATGAACAGGATATTTCACAGCGGGTGGAGAGTATTTCTGTTGTAAATAATGATGTACTCAGAAAAAGTGGTAATACCCATATTCAACAAAGCCTGGTGAGTGTACCTGGAGCAAACCTAGCAAGAGGGAATGGACAGGAATACCTGCCAGCCCTACGTTCCCCGGTACTGACTGGTGCGGGAGCCTGTGGTGGTTTGTTGACAGCAGAGGATGGGATTCCACTGAGAGCAAATGGATTTTGTAATATCAATGAGTTATTTGAATCCTTCAGCGAGACAGCTCGGCATGTCGAAGTTGTTAGAGGGCCTGCTGGTACCCTCTATGGCTCTAATGCAATGCATGGATTGATCAATGTTATCAGCCGCGATCCTGTAGAAGGAAAGAATGGATCTCTCAACACTGAAGCGGGGCCCCACGATTACTATCGATTGGGTGTATCAGCAGATCATCGCCTCAGTAGTGAAGGTGATGTGATCAGTGCAGATTTGTATTTGATGACTGATGGAGGATATAGGGATCAGTCAGGATTGGACCAGCAAAAGGCTAGCATCCAGTATACCCACCAGGTCGGTGATAGCAGAGTTCGAACTCGTCTAGTAGCGACAAGCTTAAATCAGGAGACGGCTGGTTACCTCGAGGGTGACGGAGTTTACCGCAATCGTCGATTGAGTCGTACCAACCCTAATCCAGAGGCGTTTCGAGATGCCAATTCTCTCAGATTTTACTCTCTGATTGATATACCTATGAATCAAACTAGTCAATTACATTTGGCTCCTTACCTCCGTAAAACTGACATGCGTTTTCGGCAGCATTATTTACCGGGGCAACCAATGGAGGAAAATGGCCAGGAGAGTGTTGGGATAAGAAGCGGTTATTATCTGGAGCTGGGTGAAAAGCTTAATCTGCTAACCGGTATTGATACTGAATTAAGTAAAGGATATCTCTTGGAAGCCCAAGAGAGTGTTACCGAGGGCTCTGAATTTCTGCAGGCAACCATACCAGAGGGAAAGCACTACGATTATGAAGTCGTAGCCTGGAATATCGCCCCCTATGCATCGGCAACCTGGAAGGTTAATGATCAATTAGAAGTCACTGGTGGAGTCAGGATTGAATCTGCACACTATGACTACGACAATCAAATGCTTCCCGGGCGCACAGATGAAAATGGATTACCCTGTGACTTTGGAGGCTGTCGGTTTAGCCGGCCAAATGACCGAAAAGATAGCTTTAACAATATATCCCCCAAGTTGGGAGCGCTATTATGGTTAAGTAATGAACTACAACTCTTTACTCAATTGGCCCAGGGTTATCGTGTACCCCAAGCGACAGAGTTATATCGATTACAGCGAGAGCAGACGGTAGCAGAGCTGGATCCAGAGGAAATTAATAGCTTTGAAGTAGGGCTGCGGAAAATAGGCGACTCTTTGTCATATGAGTGGGTGGCTTATACGATGAAAAAGGAGAATGTAATATTTCGTGATGCCGACTATTTTAACCAGTCCAATGGCAAAACCCGGCACTGGGGAGTTGAGTTGGCTGTAGATTATGAATTCACTGAAAGCTTACGGCTAGAGGTGAGTACCAGCTATGCAGAACATCGCTATGCAGATCAAAGGGAGTTGCAAGGTGTAGAACTGGATGGAAAGCTTGTAGATTCTGCGCCAAAGACCTTTGGTAGTTATCGACTTCACTGGTCCCCGAATTCTTTGGTATCAGCGGAGCTTGAATGGTTACACCAGGGTAGCTATTTTACAGATCCTCAAAATGCTCATCGGTATCTAGGACATGACTTACTGAACCTCCATTTGGCCTGGCAGTGGAAACAATATGAAATTTCTACTCGAATACTGAATATTACCGATAAAGCCTATGCTGAGCGCGCGGATTACAGTAGTTTTAGTGGTAGCCGCTACTTCCCCGGAGAGCCACGCTCAATTTACCTCGGAATTAATTTTGATTGGTAATGTAGTAAGGGCTTGCTTTTAATTTTCAGGTTTCATTTGAGCATCACGAATCAAAGCTGCCATCCGATAAAAACCATGAGCCATTTTGGTGTAGGGCGTAAGTAAAAAAAAAGCGAGAACTGCACCCAAGTGTAAATCCAATAGTAGGGGGAGTGCGGCTGTTCCCCCCAGGGCAAATAGTAGGAGACCACTGAGTGCGATAAATAACAGTAGCCCAACAAACCCCATCTCCCCACTCCAAACTCTTGCCGAGCCCAGTTCTGGATCAGCCTTGAGCTTTAGTTGGATAAGTTTGCTACACCCTACTAATATGAGTAAACCACCTGGAATACCAAGTAATTTGGGTATCGAAAAAATTGGGTATGGCCCTGGCATGTTTAGAAAGTAATACATGACAGTACCCGAGCAGGTAGCGGCAAAGCACAATAAAAAACCGTATAAAACAGCTTGGTGCGCGTATCTTCGCTGGTTGCTGAATCGGTCTTCCTCCTCGAAGTTACATCCGTCCCCGTGGCCCCCGGATAGATTCTTTAGTTTCCCTGCAGAGATTAATGCTCTTCTAAAGTGATCCCAGGAAATTTTTTCCCCGCCGACCTTCCTCCAGTAGCGCCGTAAACTGATCCTTAGACTAAACAGCGGGTACAGAAAAGCGGGTAGAAAAATTCCGGTCATAGTGGCATGGGAAATAACTGCGTAGAAGCTCTCGCCACCACTGGGTTTCAGTGCTCTTATCACATAAAAGATAACGGCAAATCCGATTATAGTGGCCAGGGCGATCAGACTGCCGCGTTTTTGGAAAATTCTGGCGATACCTCCGGGCCAGGCAAAAGACTCCCAGCTTTTCTGTCGTGCTTCAGCCATGACTTGGGGAATATTGATGTTGAATTCGTGGGGAGCGGTATACTGGCAGGCGTAGTAACAACCTCGACAGTTGTGGCAAAGGTTGGCCAACTGGGTGATGGTTCCCTCTGAGAAAGAGCGGTGTAGTTGAAGTGCCGGAAAAACGGCACAGTAGCCCTCGCAATAGCGACAAGCATTACAAATATCTGCTTGTCGCCGTGCCTCTTCCAAATTATCCAATTGCATAGTTAGCGGCTTCCCTGCCAGCGATACGTCCAAAAACGGTGCCGATCATCATACCCAGGCCGGCAAGATATCCCTGACTGAGAATTGATCCGGCCATGGTTTCCCCAGCAGCCCACAGATTTTTTACCAGCCCAGTGGCAGTGTTGCACTGGGCATTCTCATCAACCTTGAGCGCCAGATAGGTAAAGGTAACCCCGGTGCGCAAGCTATAGCAGTAAAATGGTGGCTCGTTGATAGGACGGGCCCAATTGGTTTTTTCTGGTGTCAGGCCGGTGGTGGTGAGACCATCTAACTCAGTGGGATGAAAAGTTTCACTACTGCTACAGGCAGCGTTGAAGGTCGCTATTGTGTCGATCAGTTTTTCAGAGGGTAAACCGGTTTTTTCCGCGATTTCCTCCAAGGTATTCGCCTCGGTAGGAGGGAATGCTGACGGCATAAACATTTTTAAAGACTTGGAGTCGATAATTGCAAATGCCACTTGGTCTGGTTGTTGTGCGACAAGGCGGCCCCAGATGGCATAGCGTTTGGGCCAAATATCCTCTCCCTCGTCATAAAAGCGCCGAGCTTGTTTATTAACGACGATGGAAAAGGGCACACAATCGAGGCGTGTTACTATGCCGCCATCAAACTTCGGCGCTCGCCCGTCAATTGCCACTGCATGGCACTGGGTGGGATCTCCGACGGACAGTACGCCTTGCTCCAGTAAATCCTCCAACACCACACCCCGGTTATAAGGTGTTCCGCGTATCAGGAAATTTTCGGCAGCTGGCCCCCAGGCTTTTTCCAGCCACTCCAGATTGGCTTCAAATCCGCCGGAGGCAACTACAACTGAGCTGGGTTCAATTTGGTATTGCTGTCCCTCGTAAACATAGTCGACACGAGTAATATGATTGCCCTCTAGCTGCAGGTGCTTAACGTGTGCCCGATACAGCACATCAACACCTAATTTGCCTGCAGTTCGGTAATAGGCGTTAACCAGGGACTTACCGCCGCCAAGGAAAAAAGCATTTGTGCGTGTGAGGGATAGTGTGCCGGACAGAGGAGCTTGGAAGTGGACTCCGTGTTTTTGCATCCAGGGAAGTGCGCTTTCCGAAGAGCGTATCACCAACCGAGCTAACTGCTCATTGGTTTTACCCCCGGTAACCTTTAATAGATCTTCGTAGTACTCGTCTTCACTGTAGTCACCTTCCAGTGGCCCAAGGGGACCTCGGTGCATACAGCGTATATCCCTGGTGTGACGGGAATTACCGCCTCGATAGGGTTTGGGCGCAGTTTCCAGAATAATCACCTTGGCCCCGAGTTCGGCAGCAGTTATCGCTGCGCACAGAGCGGCATTGCCACCCCCAATTACGGCGAGGTCGTAGTGATTGTTCACCGATAGAAAACCCTTTTGCAATGGACTTGTGTCTCATTGCAAAAGGTAGGTGAAAATAGAGAATAAATAGGCGGGCAGGTAATTCCTGCGGCAAAAATCGTCAGCTGGTGGCGGGTTGTTCAGCTTGCTGCATGTCGATATGAACAGATACAGAGGCCTGGCTTTCCAGCCAGTTGTCCATGCGCTCTTCAAGAATATTCAGTGGCAGTGCTCCAGATCCCAACAGAGCGTCATGGAAACTGCGAATGTCGAAATTGCTATCCAGGGTTTCCTCCGCCTCTTTGCGCAGCTCTTTAATTTTGAGCTGCCCTAACTTGTAGGCCAGGGCTTGGCCGGGCCAAATTAAGTAGCGGTCTATCTCGACGGTCACATCGTGGAGCGGTTTGGCGCTGTTCTCCATAAAGTATTCGATCGCTTCCTCGCGGCTCCAGCCCAGCTGATGCATACCGGTGTCCACTACCAAACGCACTGCACGCCACATATCGTAAGAGAGAGCACCGAACTCGCTGTAGGGATTTTTATACAGGCCCAGGTCGTAGCCAAGACTCTCGGAGTAAAGGCCCCACCCCTCTACAAATGCAGTGTAGAAAGTCATACGGCGCAGCGGGTGAATATCAGTTTGCTCTTGAGCCAGGGCAATTTGCAGGTGGTGACCCGGCATCGCCTCGTGCACTGTGAGCGCCTCCATTTCCCATTTCGGGCGGCTGGGCAGGTTGTAGGTATTGGCAAAGAAGATACCTGCACGGCCAGCTTCGTTGGAGCCGGGCAGATAATAAGCTGTGGTTTGGGATTGTTCGGAGTAGCTGGGTATCGGTTTCACACCGTAGGGCAGGCGTGGCAAGGTGCCGAACAGAGCGGGCAGCTCTGCATCAATGCGCTTGGCAATATCGCGGTAATCCCGCAGTAACCCCTCCCGGCTGGTGTGGTAAAAGCGCGGGTCGGTACGCAGAAACTCGGTGAATGCTTTGAAGTCTCCCTGGAAGCCAGTCTTCTGGATAACTCTATCCATCTCCCCGCGAATTCGCTTCACTTCCGCAAGCCCAATGCGGTGGATCTCCTCGGGGCTGAGGTCGGTGGTGGTATTCTCTTCCACTTTATGGGCGTACCAGCGCAGACCGTCAGGGCGGCTGGTTAAAGCCGTATCCACCTGGGCCTCGGGAATATATTTTCGCTCAACAAATTCAGCCATACCCTGCCAGGCCGGTACCAGTTGTTTACTGTAAATGGCATAGGCGCGTTGCTGCAGGCTTTTCCGCTTAGTTGCTGGAATGGCCTCAGGTATTTGATTAAATGCAGTCAGCAATGGACTGTGCTCCGGCGCGGCAGGTACCAGTGCGCGTATTTGACGCGGTAGGTCGCGCAGGGTGATTTGTGGTGGTGTGACTCCTTTGCGCAGACCCCGGCGCATCAGCCCCTGGGTTTGTTCAATCAGGATTGGCAACCTTTCCAGACGGCTGATTATTGTTTCGTAATCGGTTGCAGTGCGCTTGGGCATGCTGTTGATCACTTCCGGTATACTGCGTTGGATGCCGCTCATATGGGTAAGCGGTTGCAGGTGATCCGGGAACTGGAAGCCTTTTACTTCCCCCAACAAATCCTGGTAGAGCAGCTGGTAATCCAATTGCTGTTCGGCTGGCAGATCGCTTTGATCGATATTACGTGCAGCCCCTAAAAGGATTCTGGTCTGCTTTTGACGCAGTTCCACAGACTTAAGAGAGTTATCCACCCAGCGATGATTTTGCCCGGGATAGCCCTCGTAGGTTGCCTGGCTGGGATAACTCTCCATGATCCAGCGATAGCGTAAATCCTGCAGGGCGGTGAGGCGCTCGGAGGCGCTGCTCTCAGGAAGGGATTTGTAAGCTTTTCGGAAGGTGTCCTGGTCCATCGCTGAGGCATTGAGGCTCACAACAAGTCCCAGGGATGTAAATAGGGCTTTTCTGATAAACGACATAATCCCCTCAAGTGAAAACGTGTGGCCCCAATAGTGGCCGGGTTTAGTCAATGGGTGGTTTGTTACCACTGCCGGCAATTTATTGCCGGGCATTTGAAGAGCAGCCAGCCGCATTAGCTGGCTGCCAAAGGCGGGCTGGGTCAGTTGGCTGCCGCTGTGCGACTGCCAAACTCCTGGTGATTGATCAGTTGCAAGCGCCTGCGAATCTGTTCCTCAATACCGGAGGCATTGAGGCCGATGGCCGCCAGCAGGTCTTTGTGCTTGCCGTGCTCAATAATTTGATCTGGAAGCCCCAGTTGCAGCATCGGTACCGACCGCGCAGTGCTATTGAGGTATTCGAGTACGGCACTGCCAGCACCACCAGCAATGGTGTTCTCTTCGATGGTAACTAAGAGTTGGTGACTCTCGGCAAGTTCATCGATCAGTGTCTCGTCCAGGGGTTTTACCCAGCGCATATCGGCTACGGAGGCCCCCAGCTGCTCTGCAGCGGCCATAGCGGGGCCGAGTAAGGTTCCGAAGCTGAGGATGGCTACACCACTGCCCTGGCGCAACAGGCGCCCCTTGCCGATCGGTAGCTCTGTCATTTCCTTGTTGATGGCGGTACCCATACCGGTTCCGCGCGGATAGCGCACAGCAGTGGGGCCGTTGTGTTTGTAGGCGGTATAGAGCAGCTGGCGGCATTCGTTTTCGTCACTGGGCGCGGCGATAGCCAGGTAGGGCAGGCAGCGCATAAATGTGAGGTCAAAACTACCCGCGTGCGTGGGGCCGTCTTCGCCCACCAGGCCGGCGCGGTCGATGGCGAAAGTGACATCCAGGTTTTGGATTGCCACATCGTGCACCATTTGGTCGTAGCCGCGCTGTAAAAATGTCGAATAAATAGCAACTACCGGCTTCTGGTCTTCACAGGCGAGGCCCGCAGCGAGAGTGACGGCGTGCTGTTCGGCAATGGCTACGTCGTGGAAGCGGTCCGGGAAGCGCTTGGAGAACTCCACCATACCGGAGCCCTCACACATGGCCGGGGTAATAGCGACCAGGCGCTCGTCCTGTTCTGCGGCATCGCACAGCCACTGGCCAAAAATATCCTGGTACTTGGGCAGTTTCTTCTTGCCGGGTACGGCCACTTGCACCTTGGCTTCCGGCTCCAGCTTGTTCAGCGCGTGGTAGCCCACCGGGTCTTCTTCAGCGGGGCCGAAGCCTTTGCCCTTGGTGGTGGCAATATGCAGGAGTTGCGGGCCAGGCTGGCTGCGCAGGTTGCGCAGGGTGTGGACCAGGTCGTGCATGTTGTGGCCATCCAGGGGGCCCACGTAGTTAAAACCCAGTTCTTCGAACAGGGTACCCGGCGTGATCATGCCTTTGACATGCTCTTCGGTGCGTCGCGCCAATTGCCAGGCTTTGGGGATGGCAGACAGTATCTTACGGCTGCCCTCGCGCATGTTCAGGTAGGTTTTGCTGGCCAGGATTTTGGCGAAATAGGTAGCCAGGCCGCCGACATTTTTTGAGATAGACATACTGTTGTCATTGAGAACAACCAACATGTCCTTGCCGGTATGGGAGGCGTGGTTCAGGGCTTCGAAAGCCATTCCCGCCGTCATGGCGCCATCACCAATCACCGCCACTACCTTGCGATCGTCAGGGGAGCCCAGGGCCATACCCAGGGCGGCGCTGATCGAAGTGCTGGAGTGGCCGACTCCAAAGGTATCGTAGGGGCTCTCACTGCGCTTGGGGAAGCCGGACAGGCCCCCTTGCTGGCGCATGGACAGCATCTGTTCGCGGCGACCGGTGAGGATTTTATGGGGGTAGGTCTGGTGGCCCACATCCCAAACCAGCCGGTCCTCCGGGGTATTGAATATGTAATGCAGGGCGATGGTCAGTTCCACCACACCGAGACCGGCACCAAAGTGCCCGCCGGTCTGGCCGACACAATACAGCAGGTACTCGCGCAATTGGCTGGCGAGTTCCGGCAATTGGCGTTCATCGAGGGCGCGCAGCTGCGCCGGGTCGTCGATCGAGTCGAGAAGCGGTGTCTGCGGGCGTGTGCGTGGAATTTCTTCGAGCATCAAATGTATCAGTTGCAACAGATGGTGATATTGAGGGGGATTGTATGCCCGTGGCGGGCATATTGCATCCCAAACCCCACAGGCAAGGCTGTGACTTAGTGTCCGCGCTGCACGATATAGTCTGCGAGCTGCTGTAGTAGCAGGGTATCGCCATGGAGACTTTGCAGTGCCTGGGAGGCCTGGGCGTGCAGTTTTGCCAGCTTGTCCCGGGCGCCGTCGACGCCGAGCAGAGAGACATAAGTGGGTTTGTTGCGCAGGGCATCGGCGCCCTGGGTTTTGCCCAGAACCGCGGTTTCAGCAGTGATATCGAGAATATCGTCCTGGACCTGGAATGCCAGGCCAATAGCTTGGGCGTAGCGGGTAATAACCTCCAGCTCCCTCTCGCTGCCCCCCCCCAGCAGTGCGCCCATACGTGCGCTGGCACAAATCAGAGCTCCGGTCTTTAGGCGGTGCATGGGCTCCAGCTGATCCAGGGTGAGGGTTTGGTCAACGGAGTCCAGGTCGATAGCCTGGCCGGCGACCATACCTCGGGCCCCCGCCGCAGTGGCGAGCTCACGCATAAGTTGTAACTGCAATTGAGGGGCAAGCGGTTCTGCGAGAAGTAACTCGAAAGCTTGGGTTTGCAGTGCGTCGCCAGCGAGAATGGCTGTGGCTTCGTCATAGGCGATATGACAGGTGGGGCGACCTCGACGAAGGTCGTCGTCATCCATTGCCGGCAGGTCGTCATGGACCAGGGAGTAGGCGTGAATGCACTCTAGGGCTGCCGCTGTGCTATCGCAATAGGCCAGGTCAAAATCGACACCCCGAAAAACCTGGGCACAAGCGTAGACGAGAGCGGGGCGCAGGCGTTTGCCGGGGCCCAGTGCGGCATAGCGCATTGCTTCGAACAGCTTTTCTGAGCCGTCGATCGGGGTGTTGAGCGCCTGCTGGATTCGGCTTTCGACGCGTGTGGAGGAGGCCTGTAGAAAGGCTTTCAGCTCCTCTGGCAGGTTTGCGGAACTCACTTAAACTGGGTCCCCGGAGTTGTCGTCGGCATCAAAGGGGAGCTCGCGGATATTGCCGCTCTCTTCAATTAACAGCTTCACTTTCTGCTCGGCTTTGGCGAGCTTCTGTTGGCACTCCCGGGTGAGTTTCACTCCCTTTTCGAAATCAGCGAGAGCCTCCTCCAATGGGAGATCTCCGCCTTCGAGTCGCTCAACCAGCTGTTCCAACGCCTCGAGACTCTCTTCAAAAGTTGCTGTTTTTTTCTTTGCCGCCATAGCATCGCCTCTTAATTGCGGGGCAACCTTAGCGGCTGGCGCTGCGGGGGTCAATTCCATGGCCCCCTCATCCGGGAGCCTCTTCTCAGTGTCGTTTAGGCGTGCAATTCCTAGAGGCTCGACTCCCGGGATAAAAGATAGTGCGCCAGGGCTTTTTTCTGCACCGCAGTAAAGTTGTAGTTAGGCATTGGTGGTGTTGGGGCATCGAAGTAGTCAGCCAGGGTCTGCGCTGTGTATTTAGCGGACAGGTTGCGCAGGGGAAACTGGGCCTGATGGCAGTGGGCACAATCGTTAGACCGATAGAGCTGCGCGCCCAGTTGCACCACCTCGGCATCTATTGAAAGTGCGTTGGCCGTGGTTGTTTTTTGCAGTTGTGGCTGCTGTGTTGTCAATACAGCTTGGCGAGGGGCCCCTTGGCTCACACGATAAACTGCACCGGCGTAGTCATCGGAAATATAGATGTTGCCCAGTTTATCCTCGGCGATGGCGACAGGGCGGCCGTAAACCGTTTGGCGGTCATTACTGAGAAATCCCCACAGGAAATCCCTCTGTTGAATTTTCCCGTCGTCACTCCAGTGTAGGGAGACAACTTTATAGCCATCTTTCACGCTACGGTTCCACGAGCCGTGCAGGGCGACCAGCGCTGCATGGCGATAATCCTTAGGCTGTTCCACACTGCGCAAAAATTTAATCCCGAGTGGTGCGTTGTGAGCGCGAAATTCGTACACGGGAGGAATTGAGTCAGCAATCTTTTGCTGGATTTCAGGGCTTGCATCCACCCCAAGATCCGGATCGGGAACCCGGTCACCGTAGGCGTAGGGCCATCCGTAGAATTGGTCTTTGCGAATCAGGTTGAGCTCATCTGGCGGTAGGTTGTCGCCGAGCCAATCGCGGCCATTATCTGTTGCGTAAAGTCCGCCATCTTTTGGAGACCAATCGAACCCCACACTATTACGCAGGCCGGTGGCGTATATTTCAAAATTATCCCCGTTTAGTTTCATTCTCATGATGGTTGCGCGGCGAGGATCTTTTTCAATACAAACGTTGCAGCTGGAACCACTGCTGAGAAAAAGCCATCCATCGGGACTCATATCAATAGTTTTTGTCCAGTGTCCATTGTCCTCAAGGTTTTCAATAATTCTCTGGTAGCGTCCAGCCAGGCGCCCATCGGAATGATCAAAGGGAACCCGTCCAACTGCGTCACTTTCGGCAATATATAACCAACCGTCGTGTAGCAATAATCCGTGGGGCCGTTGAAGATTATCAATAAGAGTCTTTTGCCCGTCACTGCGGCCGTCGCCGTCTTTATCTTGTAATAAAAGTGAAACTTTGCCATGTTTAGGCTGAGAGACGATGATGTCTCCATTGCGGGTCACTGTGAGCCAGCGTGCGCCGGGAACATCCCCTGCAAATAACTGGACCGAGTATCCATCTGCTGCGGTCAGCCGGCCTGTCACTTCTTTTTCTGTTGTTTTGATACCACCGACCAGTTGGCGCCAAGGCACGCTGACGCTGGATTTAAAGGTGGCTAAGGCGGTAGAAAGCACCGCGCCGAGGGCGATAAAAAATATTAGCGTATATTTCAACGTTTTCTTCATGGTATCGATTGAACTTGAAATAAAGATGTTTATAGTTGCCGCGCTTATCTATTTACCCCTATAGTTAACACGGGATTAATTTCCTGTCTCCCCTCCCTTTTGTAACAGGTAGCTCAGTTTGTGAGATATCTCTTACACAAAATTCAGCAGATTTCCCCTACTTTTTTCTCCCTTGATGTCCATAATTAACTTGCAAGGACGCGAAAGGGACTGCACTACTGCGGCAATGGATAAATGGATTGCGCCGCTCGCCCTAGGGATATGGGCACCATCCTGTGAGACGCACCGCCCGGGCCGGATTGCCTGGGCGGTGTTTTACATTCTGCTTTAACCTGCCTGCAACGCTTTCCACAATTTACACCTTTCTTCTGTAATTTGCTGTTATTCCATCAGCGGTATGTCGCTGTCTGGAATTTGTAATAGTTATCCGCTTTAATGTTGATAGGCCGGCCAAATTACCCATGGGCCGGCGGAGGGTGGCGCATTCAGTAATCTACCAGCAGAAGTGCCCGTATTACCCAAGGCAAAACTACGCCTGTGGGCATCTGTATTTTCGTTGGTAAAAAAGCTTTCAGACTCCTCCACCTTGTCTGGGAGCAAGCTTTTACTTTCGAAGGTGGCAGTTTTTTCTAATGCTGCGAATTGCGCCAGCCTCTGTCATCGTCATCCAGTCCCTTCGATCTGTCACTCCAAAACTTCTTTTTTCTTCTTTATAAAAACCTTTGTGATTACACGGAAACAGTTCCGGGGCTGCCTTGTTCTATTCGACAGTGGGGAGGCGAGGTTATGCACGCGAGAATATTGCGTTTAAATCTGGCGGGACAACCGCTGGAGTGGCTGAGTTGGCAAGAGGCATCCTGTCTGTACGTGCGGGAGCTGGTTACGTGGTCGCTGGGAGGTGTTGTCCAGCGGGTGAGAGGAGGCTTTAATCGCAATGGCGATCGTTCCAGCCTTGATCTGGCCGCTATTATCGCCTGTGGCGGTGCACGTATGGCCCGTCCGCGCCGGCGCCCACCTCTAACAAATCGAGCACTGTTTTTTCGCGATTCCCATACTTGTCTTTATTGCGGTAATTTCTTTAAAAGTGTGGATTTGACACGGGACCATGTTATTCCTGTTTCCAAAGGCGGAGTTGATTCCTGGGAAAATGTGGTTGCGGCCTGCAGGCGCTGTAACCAGCATAAGGGCAATCAATTATTGGAAAATATCGACATGGAGCTGTTGGCCTTGCCCTTCTGCCCCAATGCAGCTGAATACCTTGCCCTGATTAACAGTGAGCGGATTCGCGGCGATCAGATGGAGTTTCTGCGCGGCCAGTTTTCACGGCGACGTCAACAGGGGTGGTTGTTGCACTAGCCCGTCGGATCGAAATGAGCAAAAAAGAAAAGGGGCCAATAAGCCCCTTTTAATTATGTCTTGTCGTTAGGTGAAGATACCGCAGAGCGGATCAGACCGGCCAGGTATTCGGTGAAATTGTGCCCGTGGTTTTCCATCATTTTGGGGAACATGGAGTTTGGGGTCATACCGGGAAAAGTATTGACCTCATTGAGGTAGAGTTCGCCGGTTTCTGTCAGGAAAAAGTCTATGCGGGACAAATCCTTCAGCTTTAGGGCCTTAAAAGTGCGCAGGGATACTTCGGCTATCCATTGAAGCTGTTCTTCGTGAAGATCAGCAGCTTCGATAAAGGTGACCGCGCGGCTGCCCTCGGCATACTTTTCCTTATAAGTGTAAAAAGTATCCGTTGGGGCGCGTACTTCTCCCGGGCGGGTTGCGATCACATCATCGTTGTAGTGGTAAACCGCAACTTCCAGCTCTCTGGCTTTCAATGCTTTTTCTATCAGCACATAAGGGGAGAGTTTAAAGGCATCCTCGATCGCGGCCTCTAACTCCTCTTTGTCACGGACCTTAAAGCAACCTACGGAAGATCCCTGATTGGAGGCTTTTACAAATACCTCGCCCCAGTTCTCCAGGGCATCGTGAGCTTTTTGTAGTTCCTCGACTTCAGTGCTGTGCAAAAACTCGTAAGGTGTGTTTTCAATACCCAGAGCGCTGAGCCACATCTTGGTTTTAATTTTGTTAAAGCAGATTTTGCTGGGCTCAGGTGCAGAGCCGAAATAGGGGATGCCGAACATATCCAGTTGCGACTGCAAATCGCCGGTTTCTCCCGGGTAACCGTGAATTGCAGGAATTACGTAGTCCACATCCCAGGAGTTACCTTCTTCATCGCGAATTTTGCGATCGTAAAAGATATGGTAAACCCGGCCCTGGCTGTCGGTAAGGCAGCCACTGCTATCCATTTCCACCCGCAATAGGGCGATGTCCTCTGCCGCTGACAACTTGTCCTCGATAAAATCAGCAGTTCTGAGGGATACGTCGTGCTCGCTGCCGCCACCGCCGCAGATAAGCAAGGTGTTAATCATAAAATTATTCCGTCGTAGTGCCTGCCGAAGGTGCGGTTAATACCTGTTCGCACTGTTGAGGCAAGGTCTTTGGTTTCGGCTTTTTCTGTTTCGGCTGGGGTTTAGTGCCATTGAGAATTGCATAGAAGTCATCGCTAAACCACCAATCCAGGTCACTGCCACAGGCTGCAGTGGTCACTGGTGCCTGGGGCTTACAGTTGGTGCTTCCCTCTGGGCAGGCCAGGCGCACATGAAAATGGTAATTGTGCCCCCACCAGGGGCGCACTTTGCGCAGCCACTCGTTATCTTCGCCGGATATTTCGCACAGGTGGCGCTTGATGGTCGGGTGTACAAAAATTCGTTCGACCCGCTGGTCCTCTGAGGCCAAGCGCAGGATTTTGGGAACCCGGTCGTCCCAGTTCTCAGGGATTAGGCGGTGTTTGCGCTCATCAGCTAAGGCAACAGCAGAAATATTATCACGCTCCCACGGGGTGAGGGGACGCTCTGCGGCTCGCCGATCCTGGGAATACCAGATGTCTACGTCCAGGCCAGTTTGGTGGCTGTTGTGCCCACCACTGCCGAAAGGGCCCCCTCGAGCCATAGACATGTCACCGATCTGGATTCTGCCCAGATCTTTCTGCGCCACGCTCTGGGAAAACTCCTTCAGGAAGTTAATGGTCTGGGGGTGGGCAAAATGTCGATCGCGGCCAGTCCTCACCAACTGATAGCCCTCTCCCCTCAATGGCAGGGTCTCCCCGCCACTTAGGCAGCCATTGGTGTAGGTGCCAATACTCGATGGTGTCTGTGCACTGGGCCCTTCGACCTTATCCCAGTCGTTGGCACTTGCGGCGCCGCTCGCCAGGGCCGAGGCGAGAATCAGGGTGTGGGTTAATTGCCGTAATAATCCCGCTTTAAAGGGGCTGACGGCCTCGGTAGTGGATACTGAATTTTGAGCTTTCGGGTGCATAGGTCCCTGGATACCAATAAGTCACAGTTGTCGGGCCACCTCAAGTGGCGCCCGACGAGTATAGACAGACAGAGTGCTAGCTCTGTGACGCAAGTATCTCTTTGCAGTTCCGTATCAGCTGCTCCATTTCCTCATCGGTGCCAATAGAGATACGCAAGTACTCACTGATCCGGGGCTTGTTGAAGTAACGTACGAGAATATTACGCTCCCGCAGTGCCAGATACAGGGCTTCTGCGCCGGGCTCCGGTGGTTTGGCCAGAAGGAAATTGGCTTGGGAGGGAATCACTTCGAACCCCAGGTCTGTAAGCGCCCGCTCACAGCGCTCGCGGGTGGCGATGACCTTGCCGCAATTGTCGCTGTGCCAGGCGGTATCGCGGATCGCTGCGGTGGCCACACGCTGTGCAATGGCATCAATGGGGTAGGAGTTAAAGGAGTTCTTGGCTCTTAGCAATCCTTCAATCAGGTGCTTCTGCCCCATGGCAAAGCCGAGGCGAAGCCCGGCGAGGGCATAGGACTTTGACAGTGTGTGTATCACCAACAGGTTGGGGTAGCGATCGATGAGTGTTGCTGCGCTCTCGCCGCCAAAATCGATATAGGCCTCATCAATAACCACCACTCTTTCAGGCTGTGAGCGCAAGAGCTGTTCAATCTGCTCTAGCGGCAGGTACCGTCCCGTGGGTGCATTGGGGTTGGGAATAATTACACCGGCTGCGGGAGCGGCATAGTCCTCAAGCTGGATAGAGAAATCACCGTGCAGGGGAACAGTGCGGCTTTTGATATTGAAGAGCTGGCAATAAACCGGGTAAAAACTGTAGGTGATATCCGGAAATAGCAGGGGCTCGCTGCGGCGGAAAAAACTGTAAAAACTCAGTGCCAGCACTTCATCGGAGCCATTGCCCACAAATACTTGCTCAGCAGAGAGATTGTGCTTATCGGCTATAGCGCGGCGCAATTCACAGGACTCAGGGTCGGGATAGCGGCGCAATGCATCGGCAAAGTCGTGTTGCTCCAAGAGCCTTAAAGCTTCGGGGGAGGCAGGGTAGGGGTTCTCATTGGTATTGAGCTTAATCAGGGTTTCACTCTTGGGCTGCTCCCCGGGTGTATAGGGTTCCAGCTGGTCGAGCCCTGGGCTCCAATAAATCTTGCTCATGATTCTACCTCTGCGGTACTACTTTGATTGTCGCTGGAGGAGTCTTCAGCGCCCTCTTTAGTTTCTTTTTTCTTGATGGGGATATCAAACAGATCGGCCGAATTTCCAATAAATTCCTGCATGGGAACAGGGTTACGGAATAGCATATTATCGTATTTCAGCTCTGTGGAGATCGGTGGAACCTCGCTGAATTCGTCCATGTTGTTAACGCTTTCAGCTAAGCCCAGGCCGAGGAATGCCAGTGGCAGTGTCAGTGCCACTGTCCAGCGCCAGCCTCTGGCGAGGTTGGTGGCCAGGTAGCAGGCGGACCAGAGCATTGCCGGTAATATGATGGCAAGTACCAGGAAGTCTAGGACCTGAATAGTAGTGCCGATGGCAAAATTGAAATTGATTAGCCCCCTCAGCCATTCCCAAAAGGTGTAAGTAAGTGCACCTATGGCGGCGATGGATAGATGGGTGAAAAAGTGCGTTTCATGCCTGACTACCCTGCCGATAAACGCCCAGACTCCGGCGTAAATCACCATGCCAATTATGGCCGTAGCAAGAATGTTGACGGCAATAGTCCATTGATAGTTACGGGCGTAACCGAGGTAGCTCATCAGTACGCTGGCGAAGCCAAAACACAACAGCAGCAGTATTGCTCCCAGGGGGTGGGACAAGCTGGAAAACAGGTTTTCCAGTGAATGGAGAGGGGTAGCTTCAGTTACCGGGTCATCCGTATGGAAAACCCGGAAGCGTGACTTCCCACACTGCAGCAAGTCACCGGAGGAGATCCTGTGTTGAGCGATGGTATCGGGTTTAACGGACTTGTCTTTCAGGTTTCCCAAAAGCTGGCAGCCGTTGATCGAATTGAGGTCGTGTAAGACGTACTGGCCGTCCTCTCCCCGCTTGATTTCGGCATGGTGGGCATCGGAGTGGATGTCCTCCAGAATTGCATCATTGTCGTAAGCGCGGCCCAGGGTAAATTTATCCCCGTCCATTCGGTAGCGCAGCTGCACCCGGTGGGCGCGATTGAGTTCTTCAATAATCAGGGCCATTGGATCTCGCTCGTAAACTTCTGGGTAAAGGCGTCGGCGGACTCCTGGGTAAAGCCGGACAAGGTAAAGTGGCTGACCAGTGCGCGATTTTTCTGATCCACACTTAGGCTCAGGAAGAAAATATCGTAGAGGTCTGGGAAGTCCTTGTAGCGCCTGACGCAGTAGCTGGTGCGCGCGATCAGGGGCTCGCGATTGCGATCCGGCTTGGACACCGAGGTTTCATTGCCGCGCTCCTGAGAGGTAAATCCTTGCTGGCAGCGGAAATTGGTTACATCTTCTTCTCCAGCGCTATTGCCTGGGTAAAAGGAGTCCATCTGCCCTTCGTACTCGGCATAAAAGCGCGCGGGCAGAAGATCCTCGGCCTGCAGCCAGAAAAATTCGTACTCTACTCGTCCGGTGTTGAAGTCGTCGGACAGGAAAATAACATCTTGTCCGGTGCAGCCTTTATCAATTCGCTTGATCGGGTTAGTTTCGCTCTCTTGGGTGTTTCCCCAGCATTTAATGGCTGGAATTATTTCACCGACAACCTGGGCCTCACCGAGGGCGCGACGCTGCCAGTCGGCCCTAAGTATTGAGTCGATAATTTTTTGCTGGTTATCCAAAAGCTGTTGATAAGTTACTTGCTTAAGGTTGAGAGTGCCGCCTTCGGCGCGGTAGTGCTTTAAAAGTGACGACAGCTTATCCACTGGCACCAGGAAGCTAACCTGGTTGCCCGCAGTTGCCACATTAATGCCCACTACCTGCCCCTGGGTATTGATCGCTGGCCCGCCGCTCATTCCCGGATTAATAGATCCGGCAAAGTGAATACGATCGTAGAAGCTACCGCCGGCAATACCGTTATAGGTTCCGGGAATCAAGGTCATGCCGAGGTCCAATGGGTTGCCCAGGGAGACAATGGTTTCCCCTTTTTTGGGGGTGTCTGTCGCCAATTCCAGGTATTCGTCTCCCGGTTTCTCCTGGCGCAGCAGCGCCAGGTCATTGACCACATCAATATCCAGTAGAGTTAATTTTCCCCGGGTGCCATTAACTGCAAGATATTCCAGGGAGTACTCGTCTGGCTCGCTAACCGCTTGTGCCACTACGTGGTAATTGGTGGCGATCAATCCATCGGGAGAGATTTGAAAGCCTGACCCCAGGCCGGCTTTTGAATTGGAGGATTTTTCGATAAGTCGAATTTGATAGAGGCTGCCGCGATAATCACTGTAGAGCTTTTCATAGCCTTGCGCCATTGCAACAGTGGATAAGCAGCACAGAATCCAGGCGAAGAGCCACGTGGAAAGTTTCGGCATTTTGAATTGATTAAATTGTGGACAGGAAGCGTGATACTACGGGATATAGGATAGTGCAACAAGCGCCCATCACCGGCGCTATCTACCGGTGATGGATTTGTTTTGGGTGGTTAGAGATAGTCCACAATTTTTGGCTGTGTCTCTATCACTTTCTGGTGCGACTCGAGATAAAAGCGACTGAAGAGTTTGTCGGCTTCTTCCGGGGCGATAAAGCCCTCGCTAAAACCAGGGCTAACAGGATCGAGATACAGGCGCGCGCAGTTGATCACATGGGCGGCCATCTGCGCCATATTTTCATCCCCAACAGAAATTCGGATAGTGGTTGGGAATATACCTGCCGCTTCCATCGCTTCAGGTGATAACTCTGAGTGAGATGTCAGGGCGGGGCACAGCACCATAGTATTTGTCTGGCCTAAGCTCACCATCTGCCCGAAAGCGGGCTCCAGCGCGTCAAAGAAACTTTTAAAGGCTTCGGTGGGAATTTGCGCAGCTTCCATGTCAATGCTGAATAATGGTGTGGGGAACTGGTAGCGCATCAGCGATTCTCGCAGCCCGGAATTGGGATGGGTTTCCACTGCATGGCTGTTGACACGGATCTTGCTGTGACTGGCGAAGAAATGGCTGAGGCTCAAAGTATTAATGCACTTGGTGAGCATGCGCATTTCCAGGGTGCGCATACCGCAATGCACTTCCCAGGCCTTGTCTGCATCCAGGAAAGCCCCTTTGATGTAATAAACATCCCAGAACATGCACTGATCCCAATTAAGGCCTTTTGCGCTGTCGCCTTTAGGGATAAACATGCGGTGGTTTTCGCCGATAACCACACCGGCAGTGGCGGCACCGGTGCCACCGATATCCTTGGTGTAGGAGTGAACAACAAAATCCGGTCTCTCTTCCCTATCTTTGCGGCGTAGTGGCTGATATAGGAAAGGGGTTGCCAAGGTGGCATCCAGGCTTACCAGGATATTTTCCCGGTGAGCGGTTTTACAAATAGCCGGTACATCCAGCATGATCCCGTGGGGATTGCATGGCGATTCAATATAGACATGTATTTTTGCTCCGGCACTGATTGCGTCTATATGTGTTTGCCGGGTATCAGCCAATAGCTTTTCAAACTCTTCACCGGTAGTGCCATCAAACCAGGCCAGATTGATAGACAGCTTATCTTTGCGCGCGTAGAAATCCTGTAATAGTTGGTGAGTGCCGCCATAGATATTCCTGGAAACAATTAAGATATCCCCGTGGCGCAATTGATTTGACAGGAGTGCATCGATTGCAGCCATACCGGAATTAAAATTCCAGGCCATATATTCACTGGCTTCAGGTCCGCATTCCAAATCCACAATAGCATTGGCCAGGGAAATGGAAGTGGGGTTGAGTAAACGTGAATAAATATCGTGGCTTGGCTCGCGCCCACGGAAAGCATCGTCCACCCACTCGGTGCAGGCATAAATGTAAGTTGCTGTGCGAGCAATTACCGGGGTTGCAGAAAAAATAGCGGGAATATTATCGAACAGGGGATAACCACCCCGTGTGGTGATATTAAAGTCGTCCCCCTGTAGGCTTTGAAAGCTAGCTCGCAATGGGTTTTGTAAGGTGTCCAATAATTTAGCCAGCTGGAAACTCATAAATCGCTTGGCATTGAAATAGGCAATCTTGTCAGACTTGTCTAAGCGTTGGAGTGTGTCCGTTACCTGGCTCCACAGCTGGCTTAGATTGCCCTGTGCCTGGTAGAGCAGGGTTGCGGTCTGTTCTAACAGTTTTCCATGTTCTGATTCACTATCAATACAAAAGTGCTGCAGTTGCTCTTTTGCCAGTTCATCAATATTTTTTGCCTCGGTGCTATTGCGGCGGGGAGAGAGAATTTTTACATCTTCTAGGTTCGCTTCCATTGTGTCCTCACTACGTGATGCTTTTTGTTATATGGCGACTCTAACAGTCCTGTGCGGCGTATAAAACACTTGGCGAGTAATTAGTGTGTAATTTGCTGTGTTTGGGCGTGATCGATCTGTAATTTGGAAATCTGTACAGTAGCTTCCAGTTGAGGGGGTCGGTGGCTGTGGTAATGGTTGCTTCGCCATGGAAAGGCAGCCCCCACAATTTTTCGAAAGGATTTAATTTCCTCGGTCCCTCAGGTGACGTGAGGAAATAAAGGGATTCAGCGCAAGCTGAACGGTCAAGCTGGAATCGACGGGTGTAGAGTCTTAGTCGATTCTCTTGGATGAGCTTGTCCGGGCATGGATGCCAAATTTTGCTCTTGATAGTGTTGTTGTAACCGTCGATGGTTGGGACCATCATTTCGGGCCGGCAGTTTTATTACTGCCGGCTTTTTTTTTAATTTGGACTCCATTTTGAGAGCTATTACCTATAAAGTATTTTCCATTCTTTAAGCCTATCGAGTAATACCCAATAATCTTTTGTGACGCAATTCAAGTTAGATTAAATTGGCGAATGGGATCATCGATTGATTTCAACAAGCTCCAAGAATAGTTTTATATTTATTTAAGAAACATGGCCTTATTTTGGTCTCGGCGCCACCATTGTGGAAAAGGAATAATCCTTCCGCTCTAACTTCTGCTTAAATTAAGCGCTTATTAAATATTTTTTTGGCGTATGATGACTTTTTGCGCTCTATGTCCCCCTTTTAAATATTTGGTGTGTGCTTCCCTGTAATGAGGCGTGATCGACCTGTAGTCCTTAAGTCTGTACATTCAGGCCCAGTTGAGGGAGTACAGGTGATTGTGGGAACAGTTACCTCGCCATGGAAGGGCAGCTCCCACAATAAAATTTCGGATGGATTTAATTCCCCTATCGCCCTCTGTGCGTTAGGGAGTAAAGGGATTCAGCGCAAGCTGAGCGGTCAAGCTGGAATCGGTAGGTGCAGAGCCTTGGTCGATTCAACTGGATATGCTTGTCCGGGCACGGATGCCGAATTTTGCTCTTGATAGTGTTGTTGTAACCGTCGATGGTTGGGACCATCATTTCGGGTCGGCAGTTTTATTACCGCCGGCTTTTTTTAGGGGATGAGCCGGTTGTGATGATACAGTCACGGACGTATTTTATATCAATTAAAATGTCCGTTGATGACACCAAATAACAATTTTTTTGGAGGGGGATGAATAATGGGCGAGTGTGATAAGAAGCTCCCATTGGACCTTGAGGTGCCTAAAGAGGGGATGACTTTAGATCTGGTTTTGCGGCCCCAGGAGCAGAAAAATAATGAGCCGGTATACTGGCCATTGCATATTGAAGGGACTCCTGGAGAAGAGTTTGGCAATATGCATTTCAAAATTCACCGGAAGGCTGAACTAATCTTGCGAGTAAAGCTGGATTTGTCAGATGTTCCTGGGCGTGAGCTTGAGTTTGTACGTTACCGCCAGGGTCATAAGCTGGACGGTCTCATTGCATTGACCCCGGATTTCCGTCACCAGTTCCGCGCTCGTGCACGTGAAGTGGATGGGGATTACACTCAGCTGATTATCCGCATCAAGGATAGAGCTGACATCCAGGATCGCTTTAATTTCCTGTGGATGTGTGTCGACCCTGAAACCGGTATGCATTTTGTATCGGGTGACCCCCAGGCGGTGGTTGACCCAATTCCAATTGGCGGTGGAGGCTCCTCCTCAGGTGGAAGTAATAGTGGTTCAGATGGCAGCACCTAATTGGGAAGGCATGCTAAATTAATTACTCTTTGAGATGCTTGGGGCTGGATGCACAGCTTTTGGAAGGGCGGTAGGCTAAACCATTCCGCACTCAGCCCCTGGTCTAATAATTGCTCGAGATAGTAGTTTGCAGATTGCCATTCTTCAGCCATGGCGTAAACTTGAGCAGCTGCATGTTTGACGTATGTGTCAGCAGAGGATTCTTGTAGTAGTTCATTTACGAGAGCAATTGATTCTGCAGTTTTGCCAAGATGTGCTAGGGCTATTGATCGGTACTGTTTAGTCCGTAAATCAGAGTTTTCAGCGGTAAGGTTTAAGACCTTCCTGTAGTATTCATTTGCTTCAACTTGATTCCCCAACATTAAATAAGTTTCTGCTATTTGATTCAGTACTACTATATTTTGGGGTGATTTTTCTAGTAGTTCAAAATAGACTTCCTGTGAGTCCCTATATTTTCCACGTAAAAATAATATTGTTCCCAGATTACTTTTTATTCCCCAGGTGCGGTGCTCTGGTGGAATGGTAGTAAGGATTTTCTCAGCCTGCTCAAAGTTTCCCATTTCCAGTTCGATTGCAGCTAAAACTGCATAGCCAGGCCAGTAGTCTGGTTCTCGATGAATAAGTTTTTGAGTAGTTTTCCTTGCTGAAGGATACTCCGCAGTGGCAAGTTGGTTTATTGCAACAAAGTAATAATTGATAGGGGAAGGATTAAGGGCCGTTGCCTGTAATGCGTAATTTAAGGCTTGTTCATAATCACCTTGCATATAGTTAAAATGAGAAAATTGGGTTAACAGGTGAGCGGAAGGGTAGCCTCGAGATTGGAGGCGCTGCAATGTTGTTTCAAATCCTTCTCTATCAGCCCCTACGGTTTTGATCATTAACTTTGCTTCTAATAAGGCTGTCTTATCGGCCCCAGAATCTTCTCCTGTCATCAAGATTGCAAGAGCAGAGGTAAGGACTCTACTTTTGTTTGTTTGTTGGAAGATTTTGGCTGCTGCTTCGGCATATGCCGTATACAGGTTTGTATTCCTTGGGTATTTACTGATAAGTAACTCTAAGCTTTCAAGTATCTCAACAGTTTCTAGTTCGCTGGGGGTTCCTAGTTTTGATAAGATTGCTAAGTAATTATCGTAGTCTAGAGATGTCATTCGAATTTGATTAGTTGACTTCTCTTGGTAGCTTTTGGAGAATAACTCTATAGCAGTATTTTCAATGGAGTATTGAGCTTCCTGCTGCTTGTTGATCAGAAAGACGAAGCTTTCCTGTTGCTTTACCTGGCTATTTGTAGGGCTAATTCGTTGGAGCTCGATATTGCAGCGGTTGTCTAGACATTCGAGTTGAGCAAATAGGGCATCGGTGATACCCCTACCACGCAAAGTCTCTAATTGTGTATCTATATTGGTATTTTTAGCGGGGTTATGGCTTACAAGCGCACTTGACTTCAGCTTATTTGGGGTGCTCATCAGGGCACGCCGGACCATTGTGGACACTAGTACTTCAGTTTCATTACCGCCTTTTAAGCTCCCATTGATTTGCACTGGTAGAACTGCAATATATTGCGCGGGCAGCTGCATTAGGGTGTGCCAAACCCAAAAGCCTGTACCACTGAGGGCGGCTAAGCCCGCTAATGCCCAGCCAATACGGCGACGCTGCTTTTTGGGTTTAATCAGTAACTGCGTAACCGTTTCCGAATACTGCTGAGTATCCTCGTCAATACCGTGTTTGTGCACCAGCTCTAGGGCCTCAAAAACCTGCTGTGCACTATCGGGGCGCTGCTCTGGCCGTTTCGCCAGTAAGCGGTCGAGTAGGGCGATTAGGGGTTTGGGGATCTCCGGCCAAGTCTTTTGAGGTGGGATATGGGGTTTGGTGGTAATTTGTTGGGCAAAGGCGAGTGCGCCCATCTCTCCGCGTTCAAAGGGTTTTTCGTTACAGAGCAACTCGTAGGCAATACTTCCAAGGCTAAATAGATCACTGCGAGCGTCCAATTTTGTACCCTGCAGTTGCTCCGGAGACATAGCCTGAACACTGCCAGCAATATGGTCTTCGCGGGTCAGCTGTTGATCACAGTCCAGGGCTTTGGCAATACCAAAGTCGGTAATCTTGGCGATGCCATCAATAGTGACGAGAATGTTCTCTGGTTTTAAGTCGCGATGGATGATTCCCAGGCAGTGTGCCTTCCCCAAGCCCTGGCAAATTTGCATCAACAAGTCTAGCTTTTCCGCTAGGGTTGGGGAGTTCTCCCGCATCCACTCCTTAAGTGTTACTCCCTCAACCAGTTCCATCACGAGGGCAATACTGTGCTTCTCTTCAAGTACATCGTATAAACGGACAATGTTGGGATGGTTGAGCCTCGCGAGAAGTTGGGCCTCACTGCGAAAGCGCGCTTCAGCGGAGTTGCCGGTTAAATCAGATCGGAGTTGCTTGATTGCAACTTTACGCCCCAGTTTGATATCTTCAGCGAGGTAAACGACCCCCATACCGCCGGCACCCAGGGTGCGTTCAACCCTGTAACGGCCTTGATATTCCTCGGTTTTTTCCAACGCAACTACGTCCATTGTATTGAATTCTTATCGGATGGATGGGGGATTTTACCTGATAGTACAATTTCGTGAAGGCATCTGTCGCCTCTTAAAGGGAAATGGTTCACGTTATTCCATTCTGTTTGACTTGCTTTTAACCTTTTAGCTGTCAATCCTGTCAGAACATAATGCTGGATAAGTGGCACGTAAATCATCAAAATTTGCCATAGTGCAAATAGATTGAAAGCCAATAGTTGTGAACCAGACTGGAGCCATACCTAACTCTAAAGTCTTTCTTATGTAGGCTTTAGCGGAAAGCATATCGCCGCTAGCCATGTAAACCTGGGCGCGGCTGTAATTGACAAATAGGCCGTCTGGAGCGGTGTTATCCATCTTTAATAGTGTCTCAATGGCTTGCTCACCCTGGCCCAGTTCAGAATAGGCCCTTGCCCGCAGTAACAATCCAAGCCAGTCCTCCTGCTCTTGTGCCAAGGTCAGAGCTCGCAAGGCAAACTCTTGTAACTGCAGCTGTCTATTTTCCAGGCGGGCAATTTCTGCCAGCAGCAGATATACGTGAGGATCGTTAGGGGCTCGTTCAGCAACATGGCTCAGGCAGTTTTTTGTATCCTGCAGCTGCTGTTCGATGTAATAGGACAAGCATAGGTTGAAGGTGT
Organism: Microbulbifer sp. CNSA002; assembly: GCF_047324085.1. Lineage (NCBI taxonomy): Bacteria > Pseudomonadati > Pseudomonadota > Gammaproteobacteria > Cellvibrionales > Microbulbiferaceae > Microbulbifer > Microbulbifer sp. CNSA002. The sequence goes on along the minus strand of NZ_CP172449.1, from coordinate 4,510,841 downwards.
CCCGGTCCCCTAAATGCTCTAAGCCCACCTCACTAAGGAGCCGGATAGACTCTTTGGGGCGGCCTGAATCCAATTCATTGGCTGCAAGTAGGGAGATAGCATCAATATATTGATTGTTGAGACGGATAGCATGTAAAAGGTAAGGCCTCGCTTTTTCCATTTGCCCCATCAGGGTCAAGGTCAGAGCCTTTTGGCGAAGATAAAGGGGGCTGGTACGAATGTTAAGAGCTTGGTTAATGACTTCCAGCGCACGGCTGTAATTCCCCCCTCGCTGGTGGGCTTTCGCGCGCAGGAAGTAGTAGAGAGCCTGATCAGGTAGTTGCAGCTTTAGTTTTGCAAGTAAGGACTCTGTAAGCTCTGTATCTGCCAGGAAGATGGCAATACGCACCTTAGTAACCAACACCGTTGGGTGGTTGGAAATCTTTGCGGGTATGTTGTTGAGAAGCCCTTTGAGTCGGCCGCGTATTTTGGTATCCCGCGAGTGATATAGGTGGGTGGCTAGTAGATCTGCGAACAATTCATAATAGGAGGGGAAGTAGGGGTTCCTCTTTAGCAGAGCCTCAACTTTGGTAATTGCCCCGGCAACATTAGCTTCATTATTGCGCTGTTCGAATATCTCAAGGTATTGCTGGTAATCTTCATGGCTAAGGTTGAGCTGAGCTCCTTGGCTTTCTGTTGGGTAGTTGGGAAGTAGATAGTGCAGTTGCTGCAAGACACGTGCGCGGCTCTCCAGCGGTGCATCCAGATTCAGCATGGCGCTGCGGTTGGCGATTTCAGCAAACCCCTCGGCTTCTATCAGGGCAAATGAAGCTTCACAGGCGGTGGCCTCACAGTTCAGGGCAAATTGCAGCAGCAGCTGAGCGTTGAGCGCTTTTGCTTGCTCGCGCAAGGGCTTGCCTTTTAGTTGCTGGGATTCCGAATAGGGTACCAGTAGTAGCGCTGGTTGATCGGAAAGCCCCTGCTTGATGGAGCTGAGAAGGTTATTAGCCAGTAGCTTTTCCTCTCGGCTGCGCAGGTTTGATAAGTCAGGCTCAATAATCGCAATGTACTTTGCCGAGGGTTTTTTACTTCCCCATAGAGAAAGTTCAGGAAAAACAGCGGCGGTTAAGCCTAGTAACATCGCACCGGATGCCAGGAGAATGCCGGTTAGAAGTTTGTGTCCTTTGTTTTTACGTCGATGTTGTACATGAAAGTCTTCAGTGGTGATCGTGATGTCATGGTCATCGGCGGTTTCCTGGTCCGATATTAATTGACTCAGTATCACATCCAAATCGGTGGCTACAACGGCAGCACTGACAGGGCGTTTGTCCGGGTTTTTGGCCAGCAGCTTATCCAGTAATTTGCAAAGCGCCGTAGGAAGTCCGGGGTTTATGGCTCCTGCGGGTGGATGCGGGTTGTTGATGATTCGATCGATAATAACGTATGGGCTTCCATGCTTACCGAAGGGAGGCTGATCACAAAGTAAGTGGTAGGCGAGCATTCCCAGGGCAAATAAATCACAGCGGTTATCCAGCTTCTCACCGAGGGCCTGCTCCGGGGACATCGCGTACCAGCTGCCGGCGATATGCTGCTCGCGGGTAACTTCTTTCGTATCCTGCCAGCTCCGGGCAATTCCAAAATCAGCGATTTTTGCGATGTTATTGCTGTCAATAAGAATGTTGTCCGCTTTCAAGTCGCGGTGAATAATTCCAGCCGCATGGGCACGCGCAAGACCAGTAGTGATTTGCTTGAGTAGCTGGATTTTCTGGCGGAGGCTGGGGTTAAACTCCCGTGTCCAATAGGTGAGTGGGCGGCCATCAACATACTCCATAACCAGGGCTACATCGTTCTGTTCCTCCACAACATCATAAATTTGTACGATGTGGTTGTGGTTTAGTTGTGCGAGCAGTAATGCTTCCTGGCGAATTCGTTGTGAGGCAGATTCGTCTTCAGGGTTGTTGAGCAATCGCTTTATAGCGACCTCTCTGTTAAGTCGCTCATCTTTGGCGAGGTACACAACTCCCATTCCCCCGGCTCCAAGCTGCCTGATGATCTTGTACCGGCCGATATAAGAGGGTGGTTGCGCTGACATTGTAATTCTTGCCGAGGGATAAAGGATTCAGCTCCGCCACCCTGGCAAATAATTACTGAATAGGTAATGAAGGGGCCTAGCCTTAAGCCCCCTATCTGGAGATTAAGCTATACCGCTTCCGGCTCTGTTTTTGCCTCGAGTTGGTTGCCTTTATAAATTTCGAATTGTGGGCAACCAATACGGATTTCCCAGGATCGACGCTCTACCAGGCTCGAAGTATCTACTGCATCAGGTAGTGATTCAGAGATTTGTTTGCGGGCGCGGAAGATTTGGGTGTTCAAGTGGTTAACAGTGATACCCAGCTCGTGAGTGGCTACCTGAATAGAAACCCAGCCCTGGGAGTCAGTATCCATGCCGCTCTGCATATCTTTGTGGCGGGCACGAGCAAGGTACAACAAGAGGTAGTTGTGGATTCTTGCTGGTAAGGATTGCTTCATACCTTCCCGCTGCAGTTGTAACTGTACATGCTCTTCGTGGGAGCTCACAGAGAACTTCAGCTCAAAGTCGACAATAGACAGTTGTTGCAGAGACAACTCTTTCGTTGCCCCTTGGTTGTCCGCAAGAAAGAGCTGCCAGCTATGCAGGCCGCAATCGATACGATCGCCATGATTTATCAGGGTCTTATCGCCGTCTTCAGCGGATGGACCTGTGAACTCGTACAACCACTGCCCTGTTAAGGGGCTGTACTGAAGACTGGCGAGGGGCTCGTTCTCATCGGGCAGCAGGTGGTATTGTTCCAGCGGTTGTGCCTCGCCAGAGTGAATATCGATCAGCAAATTCTCGGGAGCATCGAGGTTTTCGACGATCCAAGCTGGGTTATTCGCCCGCCCAAAAGCGATCTTATCACCGGTCTGGAGTGGGTAGCTTTTAGCGGGTACCAACTGCTGGCCATTTAGCCAGGTGCCATTGCGACTCAGGTCGCGAATATTCCAATGTGTACCGGTCCACTGCACTGCTGCATGGATGCCTGATATTTCAGCACTTGTGATTCTTGTGTCTACTGCACCCTGCCGGCGCCCAATGGTGTGGTGTGCCATTAAGTAAACTGGTTGTTCCCTATCTGGATGCTGTAAGCAAGCCATATTCCTACCCTTCTGCCGTGGCCAACTCAAGTTGTGGCCTGATTGCGACAAAGTTCATTCATACTGGTGGATGCCCGCTGTGCTTGTCCTGCGAATACCTCAGCAGTACGGAGTCTTGGCTTACCATCTGCGGCGATTATTTCCCTTGAGCTGAGATACTACTTGTTGTGATGGGCGCTGCTCTGCGCCGCTGTCTCACTGCTAGTCTCGGAGAGGATTGCCCCAGTTCTGAATGATTTAGTCACTACGATTTTTGGAAATTGTTCTATTTTTGCGCTCCCTTGATAATTGTCTCTAGAGGAAGTGCAATAATTGTCAGTAATTGCTTCCATTTTCGCTGAAAAGTTGTGCCGCCGTCAAAAATCTTAAAGACCTTTTCGTACTTTTACTTGTGACTTGGTTAATGTTCTCCAAATACACGGCTGCACACTAGTTTAATGGATACTTGCCTGTATCTTTGTCGACCGGATCTTCTTTAATCGATGGCTACACAATATATTTCACAGTTGTGCGCCAGTGCTAGCGGCATTACTGCTAATTTGGTAAATGGATACCACTTTTACTGTTATTGAAAATAAGTCTCAATTGTAAAAGAGAATATATATTATTAACTGTTAAATTTGGCACTTTTGACGGCTTGTATGTCATTGTTGAAAAGGCTGATTTGAAGTAGCTGCTTTGGCGCGCTATTTATCAGATGCACTTAGGTGACACTTTGCAGCTAAAGAATGAAAATTTAGCGGTGGTGAAGCCCGAAGCTAAACGCTGGGGCACTCTGACGATATTTAACCTTTGGGCCAACGCTGCACAAAGTCTCGCTGGCTATACCCTGGCGGCAACCTTATTCCTCGGTCCCAATACGAATGCTTGGCTGGTTCTCGCTGGGATCGCTATTGCAGCAATTTTAATTATCATCTTGTTAAATTTAATCGGTGAACCGAGTGTTAAATGCGGTATACCGTTTCCCGTATTGGCCAGGGCGAGTATGGGGATCCGAGGTGCTAACGTCCCTGCGCTGCTTCGGGGGAGCGTGGCAATATTTTGGTACGGTGCGCAGACTTGGTTTGCTGCCCATGCCATGTCTTTATTACTGAGAGAGTGGTGGCCACAAGCTGTCGGAGGGCAGTGGCTGGCAATGGACCGGATCGATTGGGCTTCCCTCGTACTTGTCTCATTATTTCAAGCTCTTCTATTTTTCAAAGGTATCAATACGATCCGTTGGTTTATCAACCTGGCTGCACCCTGTGTCTATGGAGTGATGCTAGCGCTGTTGTGGATGCTAGTGGTTCGCAGTGACGGACAGTTTGCATTTGCTGTTGCTACTTTCTTTGATCGGTCTATAGCATCCTGGGGCGATGGCTTGGTCCAGCTCATCAAAGTCACAGGTACTATGTTGGCTCTCTATGCGCCGATAATCCTAAGTTATGGAGATTTTGCTCGCTTCTGTAAGAACGTGTCTGTTATGCGAAAGGGAAATTGGCTGGGAATCACTATAAACATGACTGGCTTTGCGATAATTGTTCTGTTCACCACTATCGCCGCCCAGTCAGTTTTCCACCAGAACTTGGCAAATCCCACTGATATTGTGCAGAAGCTTGGGAATCTGGAGCTGTCATTGATCGCCGCGGTTGTTTTTTTTACAGCAACGGCCGGTATCAATGTGGTGGCGAACTTTGTGGCTCCAGTTAACGATATTTCAAATCTTCTGCCAAAGTACCTGGGGTTTCGCAGGGCGGCATTGATAACGCTGTTTCTGGCCTTTCTGATTAGTGCTTTGTGGCCCGCTGTTATCAAACAAATCGGTTTAGTGGCGTTCGTAAACTGGGTGGGGGTTTTTCTGGCGCCTGCCTACGGTGTCATATTGTCTCACTACTACTTAATAGAGAAGCGCCAGATGGAGGTAGAGCAGTTGTATTGCAGCGATAGTGATGGGCGTTATTACTATTTCTGTGGCTGGAACCCGCGAGCACTGCTGACTTTATTGGGGACATGTATTGTCATCACAATGCTAGCTTTTTTCTTACCGAGAGGGTTGATGGCAGGCGTCGACTGGCTATTGGCTGCAGCTGCTGCTTGCGTTGTTTATTGGAGTGTTGCGAAGCGCAGTTAGGGGGGAGCCCGGAGGAATTTCCGGGCTCAGGGGGTGTACTTTTTTGTTGTTAGATACGGATACCTTCGATATCCAGGATCATCTCAACTTTCTGCGAGGCTGGGCCTAGGGATTTGATACCGAATTCTTTCAGCTCGAACTCAGTGGTTCCACTGAAGCCCTGGCGGTAGCCGCCCCAAGGGTCTTTACCGCCACCGATATTGGTAACGTCAATTGTGATTGGCTTAGTGATACCGCGGAGGGTCAGTTCGCCATTTAGACGGGCTTTGCCGTCTTCCAAAGGTTCAAAGCTAGTGCTCTTGAAAGTAGCAGTGGGGAATTTTGCGGTATCGAGGAAGTCATCACTGCGCAGGTGCTTGTCTCGCTCAGCGTGATTGCTGTTGAGGCTAGTTACATCGATGTCGACATTGATAGAAGATTTTTCTGGTTGCTTTTCATCGTAAAAGAAGGAGCCGTTGAAGTCATCGAAACGGCCGTACAGCCAGCTGTATCCAAGGTGCTTGATACGAAACTGCACAAAAGCGTGAGCCCCTTTGGTGTCGATTTTGTATTCCGCTGCTTGAGCTACAGTCCCCATCAGAGCTGCAATAAGAAATACAGAGAGCTTCTTCATGTCATTTTTTCCTTATTTGGTGGTTGAGAGTGTTGTTTGTACGTGTGAGTGATCGTCTGTAGAACCCTTTACACGGATGCCAAGGATTCTGCGCAGTGTGCCGTCACGGTCAATAAAGTGATGCTTGAGGGCTGCCAAGACATGTGCTGCTACGAGTCCAATCAGGCCCCAGGCAAGGATTTCGTGGATAGATCCCGCAATGTCTTCCTGATTGGGAATCCCTTGTAAGGTTGCAGGGATACTCACTATGCCGAAGACATCGATAGGACGGCCATCGGCGGTAGAAATCAGATAGCCGGAAACCATGATTGCCAGTAGTAACAGGTAAATCAGTCCATGAGTGGCGGTGGCGGCAAACTTCTGCCAGCTGGGTGTTTGGGGGTTGCTCGCCGGAGATGGGTTGGCAAAGCGCCAAGCCAGCCTGAAGAGTAGAAACACAAGCAGGATGATGCCCACCCCTTTGTGAATTTCAGGGGCTCGTTGATACCAGGGATCGTAGTAGGATAGCTGGCGCATCCACCAACCGAGAATAAAAGTCCCTATGATCGCAGGGGCCATTATCCAGTGGAGGGCGATGGCTACCCAGCCGTAGCTGGAGGAGCTGTTTTTGGCCTGCACTTCTCTCTCCTATTGGTAGTACGTCACACTTAGATTTGCTAAGTGCCACTAGGGTACAGCCTTTGGGCTCTACCACCAATGGGGAGTTCCTGAGTATGGGAAAGGAGTCAAAGGTGTTAGTAGGAAATGCCGTGCTATATCGAGCGCCCCGGAGAGCTTTCGCGCTCGGCCGCCTGAAGGATGCGCTCACAAGATAGCCGATCCAGCGCGGAAGAGCGTTGTGCCAGTTGGTCTGCCAGCCAGCTGGTGGAGTGCTCTTCATCCCCAAGGGCTAGCTGTTCCAGTTGCCAGATAACATTCAGTAGGGTCTCACGCTCAAACCCGGTCTCAACCGCCTGGCTGGTAAACAGATGGGGTTCCAGTTGTTCCAAATCGTTGCGCTTGAGCACTAACTCCGCATAGGTAGGGTACCAGCGGCTGCTAAACGGTTCTGGCCGCTGGTGGTAGTCGAAGGTGATTCGCAGCCGGTTTCCGTCGGCATCTTCCAGAAGCGGGGTGTCATGTTCGTAGGCGGGCAGCGCTGGATTGTTCCGCAAGATATCCACGATGGCGTGCCAGTCACTGGCATTTTCGTAACAGAGCCTGACGGGCTCTACCAGTTCACGGGTCCCCTTGTGATCTTCCAAAGACAGTTTTTGGCCAGGACGGTACCAGTACAGGTTAAGAAGCTGCTCATCGGCCAGGTCTGCAAGATGCGCACTGGTTAGTGGCTCTTCAGACAGTGCACTCAGGTGGTCAACGGCTTGCTGTACGCTGAGCCATTGCTTGCGGTGGAAGTGTTGCTTATTACCTGTAATTCCCATTCTATTCTCCCGGCGCAATTCTACGACCTGGAGCCCCAAGTTTAGCAGGGTGCAACGCTGCTCCAGTTACTATCGTGCCTTTGCGGCGTGGGAAGATAAAAGTTGCTAATCCACGGTTATAGAAAGAGTACAATGGCGTCTTTTCATATCCTGGGCATGCTAAAAAAATGAGGCCGCTCGCCGGGCTGCTGCCACTGGTTTCATCCGTGCAGTTTGCGCTGATGTATCGCTGATAGCTTCAGACTATTCAGTCAAAAAATATGGGGTTGAAATGCGTGTTACTCTCCCAGAGTTGCTGCGGTTTGATATTGCCACTAGCGCGGCTAAATCCTAGGCGCTCGGCGCATGAATTGATTGCAGTGGAGCAGTTTCCCATGAGCCATAAATATACACAGCCATGTTAATTGCGATAGGCAGCCTGTAGCCCGGATTATGTAAATACACTGATGAGAGCAGAGTCCGCTTAGTTTGTGATAAGTGGATTTCAAGATATTAAAAAAGAAACGGGTAACCTGTGAATATGGCGTGACAGCCTGACCTGTAAACCCGGAAAATTAAAAGAGCCTTTAGATGTTTAACTTTCTCCCCTCGTTTTTACTGTTGGTCATATCTTCGGTGTTGCTGGCCGTTAGCACATTGGTTTGTGCAGCCCCCATACTCTTGTTTTCAGTTTTTAGGTTCATTTTCCCTTTTGCCTTTCTGCAAAAACTTTTCATGGGTTTTTTTATTTCTTGGGCAGAAATGTGGATAACCCTAAATAAAGGCTGGATGAAGCTGACCCAAAGAACCCAGGTGGATGTACAGGGGATAGAGCATCTCGATAAACATGGATGGTATCTGGTCACAGCGAACCATCAAAGCTGGGTTGATATCTTTATTATGCAGTCGATTTTTAATCGAAGAATTCCATTCCTGAAATTTTTTGTGAAGCAAGAGTTGATCAAAGTTCCTGTGATTGGAATGTGCTGGTGGGCACTCGACTTTCCATTTATGAAGCGTTACAGCAAAGAGTTTTTGAAAAAACATCCGGAGATGCGCGGTAAGGATCTTGAAGCGACGAAAAAATCTTGCGAAAAATTTAAGCTAATACCCACCAGTATTATGAACTTCCTTGAAGGAACAAGGTTTAGTAAAGAGAAGCATCAAAGACAGCAATCGCCCTTCAAACACCTTCTAAAGCCCAAGTCCGGAGGGATTGCCTTTGCAATGCACTGTATGGGTGAGCAGCTGAACCAGCTACTGAATGTCACCATTGTTTACCCGGATGGTATACCTACCTTTAAAGATTTCCTTTCCGGTAAGTTAAAGAAAGTGATTGTTCGCATTGAGAAAGTCCAGTTGCCGAGCCGGTTTTTTGAGAGAGACTACGCAACCGATCAGGAGTTTCGGGTGGAGTTTAATCAGTGGGTAAATGAGTTATGGACTGAAAAGGATGCCCTGATTGATAAGCTTTTAATGGAAAGCAGGGCTTGAGCGGGGTTCGTAGAGAGGTTCACTCGTGACCCTCTCTACTGGCCGAACGTCACTATAGCCAAATAGGAAGCTGAGCCCGGATCTCCTCGGGTTCACAAGCCACCAGATTTTTTCCTGTTTCTCCCGCTATTGTTGCGCGGGTTGGAGTTTTCAAGGCATCCCTCAAGCTGCCAACCATATAGGGTTCTGCAACAATATACAGTTTTTCGTACTGGCCCTCCTGTCTTCCCCTCTCCAGGGTATGTGCAATTTCTCTGGCAAAATTCTCACCTTCACGGCGATGTAATCCTGCAGAATTACCTACTGAGTGCCTTCCTTGACCATAGCTGTCGAAAGTGCGTCCGGGTGCATCACTCTCTTGGTCTCTGCCAGAGAGCCGTGATTCTGGATGGAGTAGTGCCTGGATTTCATTGAGATTTCCCGCGCGTTTGTTGGCTTCAAAAATTCGCGCTTGGGACTGGTTAGCCACAAGGACCCATGCTAAGGCCATGAACATATCCTCGTTTAACTGCCTTATTTAATCCTAGTAAATAGCCATATTGGCCACGAGCCCTGGTTGCTTATTGATGGATATGGAGGTGGAAATTCTCTTTAGGTGCAATTGGAAAGGAAGTTTTTAATATTTATATGTACAAAAGAAATATACGACAGCTCTCATATTCAATTTGTAATGGCTTTTATCGGCACTTAATCCCTTCGTTTGTCGCAGTATTTCCTAGACTGTACTCAAGATGTAACAGGCGCAAGACGGACTCTTGAGTTTTCTGGCGCCTTTTGCGGCTTAGCGTAAAAAGAGGTTGTAGATATGAGTCTGATCCCCAGAGGGTCCCTATTGGACCTTGATAATATGTTTGAACAAATGCTCTCACCGACCCGTGCAATCGGCTCTGAACGCGAGGGATTTTTTTCTCCGCGTATCGATGTGAGTGAGCGCAAGAATATGTATGAAATTAGCGCTGAGCTGCCGGGAGTGGGTAAGGACGATATCAGTGTAACCCTAGAAAATGGGGTTTTGACCCTTGAAGCTGAGGTGCACCGCGAGGTTAAGGAGAAGAAGGATGGCCGCGTGCTTCGTCAGGAGCGGCGTTACGGCAAGTTCTTGCGCAGTTTCAATCTTGGTGAAGATGTTCGCGAAAGTGAGATTGATGCAAATTTCAAAGATGGGATTCTCACGCTCACGGTACCAAAACATGAGGGGCATCCCCCGCAAAGAAAGCGGATTGAAGTGCACTGATCTATAGGGGTTAAGGGTGATGGGTTTTACCCGTCACTCTCTTTGGCATTTGTCTAAAGAGCTTTGAGGTACCTATGAAAGTTAAACACGCAATGCATGAGGGGGCAACCTGGTGCACCCCGGATACTCCATTACAGGAGTTGGCAAAAATTTTACGAGATGAAGATATTGGTGCAGTGCCGATCGGAGAAAATGACAGGCTTGTAGGAATAGTGACTGATAGAGATATTGTATGTCGCGGTGTGGTTCAGGGGGGCAATCTCAGCTCGCTGTCCGCCCGAGATGTTATGACAGAGGGGATTGAATGGTGCTGGGAAGAGGATGATCTGCTGTCTGCTGTCCACAAAATGGAGCAACAGTTGTTACGACGAATGCCGGTACTCAATAGTGAAAAGCGTATGGTCGGTATTCTCAGTTTAGGGGATATTACCAGTGCCATCGCCAGCAAGCAGGGTGGGCAGTTCGCAGCAGCGGTCTCCTCGCACCACTGAGTGTGGGACTTAACGCATAATGCTCTTTACAGTCGTCAATCTATATTGGCGGCTGTTGGAAGTTTTAGTGCTCTAGAGTGTCTTGTCTGAAGCCTGTGAATCCCTCGGCAACCTGATGGCTCCATCTACTACTGGGCTGTTGATAGTCTTATTTACTTCCTGTCTGAGCTTGACCATGTTCACGGTCGACCACGATGTCCGTTAAATGTGATTATTTGGGAGGCGTGAAGGAAGAATCAGTCGTATAATCCCTACTTTTTTTGAGGTTACTTATGGCTGTGACTCAGGAACAGTTGGCACAACGCAGTGGAAATCAGTGCGAGCTCTGTAAAGCAAAAAATGGCTTGGCGGTTTATGACGTACCCCAGTCAGAGGGCTATCCAGATGCGGCAGTATTATTGTGTCAAACCTGTAGGGACCAGCTGGAAAATCCTGCACAGCTGGAAAGTGCGCACTGGCAGTGTCTGTCGGAGTCTATGTGGAGTACCGAGCCGGCAATTCAAGTGTTGGCATGGCGTATTCTAAAGCGCTTATCTGGCGAGACCTGGGCCCAAGACTTGTTTGACATGTTGTATTTGGATGGCGATTTGCTGGCCTGGGCAGAGGCCGGGGCAATACCAGAGGCTGGTGAGTTGGTGATTCATCTGGATAGTAATGGTGCCCAGTTACAAGCTGGAGATAATGTAGTTATTATCAAAGACTTGGATGTAAAAGGAAGCAGTTTGGTTGCAAAACGGGGAACGGCAGTTCGCGGTATCAGCTTAAGCGATAACCCTGAGCATATCGAAGGACGGGTCGAGGGTCAGAGAATTGTAATTCTGACAAAGTTTGTGAAAAAGAGTGGCTGATAAATATTTCAGAAATAACTTCATTTTCTGAAAAGGGTATCTGCCGGCGGACCCGAAATACTCCCCTGTCCGTCTTAATTATGAAAATAAGAAAGGTATAGTTTACCTTTCTTATTTTTTTGCAAAATATTTCCGCTTTTATCAATTAACTGATAATTTTTAGAGCAAAATACGGTGTAATATTGAAGACGATAATAGCAATTTTGTATTGTGCCAGATATTGAAAATATGCACGGCCTAAATCTTGTTCATTAAGCTCAAATATTCGTGCGTGAATCCTGGTGATCGACTTCCTCAGGCAGACAAGTCCAATAGTTGATACCAGTAGTATCAATATGTTTATAATCGAAGCCCAGCCTAAAAATAGTGTTAGATTTTCAGTTTCCATGTGAAATTTCCTTGCAGTTCTTTCTCGTATAAACCGATAGTTTTATGAGTAGATAGTGGAAAGTGCCACAATAGTCAGGCACTAGCCTTCAAATAAGTTGCGTTTGTGGATAGGGGTAGTCCCAGTTAGTTGAAGAGCTATGTTATATGATATAGCTATTGTCCGATGCTCATTATTCCTAGACACTGTGTGATAGTGCAAATGAGAGGTTGGCAATATGGTAGCTATAAAACATGAAGCCTATCTATGAAATTCGCAGTGGTGCGCTGGCTGGGTTTAATCTATTGGTGCCACAGCTCGGTGGTCAGTCATCAGATTTTTTAGCGCAAGTGGGGCTTCCTGCGGATTGTACACGTCGTCCAAATATCTTGATCCCCATTGCAACGCTGGTGGACCTCCTTAATTTGTGTTCACGGGACTTGTCCTGTAGTGACTTTGGCTTGCGATTGGCGGGGAAGCAAGGGCTACGTATGCTGGGTGTCCTTGGTAAGCTGATACTGGAAAGTGAGAATCTATCCAGTGCTTTGACAGTAACTCATCGGTATATGGTGTTACACAACCAGGCGGACCACTGGAAAATTTACCAAACCGATGACTGCTTGATTGCAGAGAGAGTTAATCACTTCCCCGACGCAATTCCCGCGCAACAGTATACTGAACTTTCAGTAGGCGCTGCCTATCGCCTGATACAGGAGATGGTTGGCTCTAAAGTATCTCCCCGCTCTGTTTCATTTCGGCATAAGCCCCAATCTCCGCTGAGTAGTTACCAAAATTTTTTTGGCATTGAGGCTAGTTTTGAGCAAGATCGAGATCGCTTGGTTTTTGATGGATCATTGATGAACTATCCCCTCGCTAAACCCAGCAGCGGTCTTATGAGATATTTTGAGGAGTTTTCCAAGTGCTTATTGGCAGAGCACAAGGGTGATATCAGCCGACAGGTTCAAGTCTTAATCCTTCAAACTCTCGGGGCCCAGCAGCACTCCCTGGAGCAAATTTCTCGCTTACTCGGTATGCCAATGAGAACGCTTCAGCGCCGTTTAAATGAAGCGGGAACCTCCTTTAAGCAGTTGGTACAGGGGGCGCGAATGAAGACTGCTCGCTGGCATCTACGGGCCTCAAGTATTGATGTGGGATTACTATCAGCAAGTTTGGGCTACACCGATATCAGTGCTTTCTCAAAAGCATTTCGAGCCATTCATGGAAGCTCCCCACTGCAGTGGAGGAAGCGACAAGCTATTAATTGTTAATCAATTAAAGGAATTATTTTGAATAATTGTTCAGCGCTACCAATTATTACTATAAGGGTGAGCTTTTAGATTTTTCCTGATTTTACTTCAGCAGCGGCGCTTGGCTTTGCACCAATAATCTTAGGGGACTATGCTGGGCGCCACTGGAACGAATGATGAAAGGCAGAATTGAAAATGAGTGCAGAGACAATCCGTTGTAAAGCAGCTGTAGCTTGGGGGCCTGGGGAGCGTTTGGTTATTGAGGATGTCGATGTTATGCCTCCCCAACGGGGTGAAGTTCGCGTGAAATTACACGCCACCGGCGTTTGTCACACAGATGCGTTCACTTTGTCAGGAGATGATCCTGAAGGGGTATTCCCGGCAATCCTTGGTCACGAAGGTGCGGGTGTTGTTGAATCCGTTGGTGAGGGGGTGACCAGTGTCTCTGTCGGGGATCATGTAATTCCTTTGTATACCCCCGAATGTGGCGAATGTAAGTTTTGTCTCTCTGGAAAGACCAATTTGTGCCAAAAAATCAGGGGCACCCAGGGCAAAGGATTAATGCCTGACGGTTCGACACGCTTTTCGGTGAATGGGAAACCCATTTTCCATTATATGGGATGCTCTACTTTTTCTGAATACACAGTCCTTCCTGAGATATCTGTGGCCAAAATTAATCCCGAAGCCCCCTCAAATGAGGTTTGTCTGCTGGGTTGTGGTGTTACTACGGGAATGGGAGCCGTTACCAACACCGCCAAGGTTGAGCCGGGCTCCTGTGTGGCAATTTTTGGTTTGGGTGGAATTGGTTTATCCGCAGTGATCGGAGCCAAGATGGCTGGCGCCTCACGAATTATTGGTGTCGATATTAATGAGGACAAATTTGCGCTGGCGAAGAAACTGGGAGCCACTGAGTGTATTAACCCCAAGGCTTACGATAAGCCTATTCAAGAGGTTATCGTAGAGCTTACCGATGGCGGAGTGGATTATTCTTTTGAGTGTGTGGGCAATGTTAACCTGATGAGAGCTGCCTTGGAGTCTTGCCACAAAGGATGGGGGGAGTCCATTATTATTGGAGTGGCAGGTGCGGGACAGGAAATCAGTACCCGCCCATTCCAGTTGGTTACAGGGCGGGTTTGGAAGGGATCAGCATTCGGCGGTGTAAAGGGGCGCTCTGAATTGCCTTCTTTCGTAGAGCGTTACCTGGCTGGAGAATTTAAATTGAATGACTTTATTACTCACTCAATGCCCCTTGAGCAAATAAATGATGCCTTCGATTTAATGCATGAAGGTAAAAGTATTCGCAGTGTTATTCATTTCCAGCAGGCTTGATAGGACCACTTAAAATGTCGATTGAATTGGTTAGCAGTACTAAATCATTTGACGGTTTTCAGCAGCGTTACCGACATAAATCCAGCACGCTCAACTGTTCTATGGTCTTCTCCATTTTTTTACCACAGGATGCAGAGGGGAATACACAGAGGAAATATCCTGTTGTTTATTGGCTTTCGGGCCTGACGTGCACGGATGAAAACTTCAGTCAAAAAGCTGGTGCTCAGAGAGTCGCTGCAGAGTTAGGGATTATCTTAGTGATACCCGATACCAGCCCCAGAGGAGACGATGTGGCGGATGACCCGGGTTATGATCTGGGGCAGGGGGCTGGTTTTTATGTGAACGCGACTCAAGAACCCTGGAAGCAGCATTATCAAATGTATGACTACATCGTGGATGAACTTCCAAGCCTGGTAGAACTTCATTTCCCCACCAATGGTCGACGCGGGATTTGCGGGCACTCCATGGGCGGGCACGGTGCCCTGGTCATCGGTCTGCGAAACCCCAAGCGATATCAATCAATTTCTGCTTTTAGTCCAATTTGCAATCCTATTGCTTGCCCTTGGGGAGAAAAGGCGCTGGGAACATACTTGGGAGCTGATCCCAAGAGCTGGGAGCCATATGACGCAACAGTGCTAATGGGGCGCGCTGTAGAGAAAACGCCGATTTTGGTTTCTCAGGGGGAACAGGATGAGTTTCTTGAGGAACAGCTGAGACCACATTCCCTGCAAACAGCTGCTGAAGCCAGTGATTATCCTCTTCGGATAGAGCACCATGCAGGTTACGATCACAGTTACTATTTCATCGCTTCATTTATTGAGGAGCACTTAAGGTTCCATGCAGACTCATTGTTGAGCAGGCATAGGTATTAGGCAGTGTAAATCGCGGACTAGTGAAGTTAGCCCCTCAGTTGAGGGGCTATTTAGGCAAAGGGCTTTGCGCCCTGGCAAGTTGCTATGTATAAAGCGATACGAGCAGAATACATAGAGCGAAAGTGAGAGGTGTAAGCTTATCGTGCAACCGCCCGACACTCGCCAATAATTTCAGCTCTGTTCTGGTCAAAAGTTTGTTCGATCAGGAACCAGCCATTGGGACAGAAGCCACTTTCGGCTAGCAAGAGTTCCATTCTCTGCCGGGCAACTTTCTTCACATCTCCAGAATTGGCGCCGCCGGGACCGCCACCTCCTGGGCCACCACTACCCTTACCACCGCCGCCGGGACCACCACCACCGGGACCACCGCCACCTGGACCTCCACCACCCGGACCACCACGCTTACCGCCTTGGCCCTTGGGGCCAGCTCCAATGGTTGCCTTGTAGGTAAAGCGACGATGGCCCAGTTCGGTGATGTCAGTGACAAACGATTCAGTGGTGGGGATCTCTGGTGTAGAGCTACAGCCAGCAGCGATCAAAATCACAGCTGCAGATGCAAAGAGATGAACCTTCATTATTCTTACCCCATATTTTGATAAAAGCTTTAGTCCGACATTAGCTAACCACAAATGTTGGTTAAGCAGAGTAAACATTTGTAAAGGGGGGCTATTGCAGCAGGATTGTTTGTGCGCAAACCCAAAACTGTAAGGTACTGCATGTCCCGGAAGGTTCCGTTGTAGAATCCTTCACCGGTTTGCTCTATCCACAATATAGCTGCATTTTTTAGAGGGCTTCCGATAAATTTGAGATACTTCTGGTGATCAGAACAAGTGCCAAAGAGAAGCTATGGCTTACCTGGATGTCATTTAGGCCGGCTCCTAGGGAAGCCGGAGATAACATGGAATTAATCAGAATTTTCTAAATAATACCCCTGCTAGCAAAGTGGTACGTGAATTGCCAACAATACTTAATATAAAGAGTTTTCCTATGAAACAAGCACTGCTTGCATTACTTGGATGTACTTTTGCAGGAATATGTTCTGCAGAGTCACTCAGCATTGAACGGTTATTCTCCGACCCGGCTCTGAGTGGTACCGCTCCCCGAGCGCTGGAATATTCACCTGATGGGCAGCGTGTAACTTTCCTCAAAGGTAGAGTTGAAGATTACAACCGTTACGATCTTTGGGAGTACAACCTGAAAGACGGTCAGTCCCGAATTTTGGTCAATTCCGATAGTCTGCACAGCGGTAGTGAAACTCTTTCGGATGAGGAAAAGGCAAGACGGGAGCGCCAGCGAATTTATGGTAGTGGAATAATGGAGTACAGCTGGTCAGAGGATGGTCGGTCTCTGTTGTTCCCTTTGGCCGGCGATATTTACTATTACGATCTCAAAGACCGTTCTTCGCGTCGACTGACTGAAACGGAAACCTTTGAAACCGATGTAAAGGTTTCTCCCGAGGGGCACTTTGTTTCGTTTATTCGCGACCAAAATATCTATATTGTCGATCTGAAAACCGGTAGGGAAAAGCAGCTAACCAGCGACGGCAAAGATCATATTAAAAATGGAATGGCTGAGTTTGTTGCCCAGGAGGAAATGGACCGGATGACCGGTTATTGGTGGTCTCCTGATGATCAGCATATTGCTTTCCTGCAAGTTGATGAGTCGCCAGTTGATCAGGTAACCCGTAGCGAAATCTATGCGGATCGTATCGAAATGATACAGCAACGTTACCCCGCTGCTGGGCGTGCGAACGCAAAAATCCGACTTGGCCTTATAGATATTGATTCGGGGGATATCCGTTGGGTCAACCTGGGAGATAATCAGGATATTTATATTCCCCGAGTAAAATGGGCCCGTGATCACCTGTTAACTTTCCAGTGGCAATCTCGAGACCAGCAAAAGTTAGAGCTTCGTGCTTACAATCTCAATACGGGAAAAACCCGAACGCTCCTTACCGAGTCCAGCGATACCTGGGTTAACCTGAGCCATGATCTCCACTTTTTGGAAGATAGCGATGTATTTATTTGGTCATCGGAGAGGGATGGCTTCAAACACTTGTATAAATATGATTTTGGCGGCAGATTACAGGCACAATTGACTAAGGGAGATTGGGTGGTTGACGAGTTAGAGGCTGTTGATGAGCAGGCTAACCGTCTGTATTTTACCGCACGAAAAGATACTCCAATCGAGAGGCATCTCTATGCAGTCTCCCTGCAAGGGGAGAGCGACATTAAGAGAATTTCACAGCGTAGTGGTATGCACTCTATCGAATTTTCTGAGGATGCCTCTGGATATATTGATAAATTTTCCAGCGTTACCACGCCGCCTCAAGTGAGCCTGCACAGCAGCTCAGGGGCCAGAATCACCTGGCTTGAGCAGAACGCTGTAAATCGTGTTCACCCTCTCTATCCTTATAAAGATCAATGGATCACTCCGGAATTTGGCAGTATTGAGGCGCCCCATGGCCAGGAGCTTTTCTACCGCTTGTACAAACCTGCTAATTTTGATGCGAAGAAAAGTTACCCGGTAATGGTGTTTATCTATGGTGGTCCACACGCTCAGGTGGTTACCAATAGCTGGGATAAACTATTCAACCAGTATATGGCCCAACAGGGTTATATTGTTTTTTCCCTAGATAATCGTGGTTCAGCAAACCGCGGTACCACTTTTGAGAATCCTATCTTTAAGAATATGGGATCTCCTGAAGTGGAAGATCAAATTACCGGCGTTGAATTCCTGCGTACCCTGCCTTACGTTGATAAAAATAAAGTAGGTATCTTCGGTCACAGCTACGGTGGTTACATGGCACTGATGAGTATGTTCAAAGCCGGAGACTACTTTAAGGCGGGGGTATCGGGTGCGCCGGTTACGGACTGGACGCTGTATGATACCCATTACACTGAGCGTTATATGGGCAATCCAACCAAGGATATGGATGCCTATGAGGCATCTTCTGTGTTTCCCTATGCGAAGGGCTTACAAGGTGATCTGCTGATTTATCATGGCATGGCGGATGACAATGTGTTGTTTACCAATACCACTAAACTCATAAAACAGATGCAGGACAACGGCCAACAATTTGAGCTGATGACTTATCCAGGCAAGAAGCATAGCTTGCACGGTAAGCAGACTCGCATCCACCAATACAGCATGATCAAGCGATTTTTTGATCGGCATTTAAAGGGGCAGGATTAAAACTTAAATAATCTCCCAGAAGAAAAAACCGAGGCTAGCCTCGGTTTTTTCTTTATTGAGGTATATGATTCTTAAGACTGAGGCTGATCAACCCGATCCAAATTCATTACCTTGGTCCAGGCCTGCACAAAATCATTTACAAACTTGTCAGCGCCATCACTGGAAGCATAAACCTCTGCGACTGCCCTTAATTCAGAGTTTGAACCAAAAATCAGATCTACAGGTGTGGCTGTCCACTTTGCCTGGCCACTTTTGCGATCTTTTCCTTCATAGATACCCTCTGACTTTGCCGACTTGGACCAGACAGTAGACATATCGAGCAGGTTCACAAAGAAATCATTCGTCAGTGTGCCGGGGCGCTGAGTAAGTACACCATTCTGTGAGGAGTCGGTATTTGCATTAAGTGCGCGCATTCCTCCAACCAGAACAGTCATTTCAGGCACACTCAGGGTTAACAGGCTGGCTTTATCAACTAATAACTCTGTAGGGGTTCTCCCATAACCATCGCCAAAGTAGTTGCGGAAGCCATCGGCCAGAGGTTGTAGTACCGCAAAAGAATTAATATCTGTTTGTTCCTGGGAAGCATCGGTGCGTCCAGGTTTGAATGGGACCTGAATTTTATGTCCGCCTTGCTCTGCTGCTTTTTCAATGGCTGCTGCGCCTCCAAGTACAATGATATCTGCCATTGAGATTTTTTTGCCCCCGGATTGGGAACTGTTAAATTCCTGCTGGACTTTTTCCAGCGATGCCAGGACTTGTGATAGTTCAGAGGGATCATTTACCGACCAGTCCTTTTGGGGTTCCAGGCGAAGACGGCCACCATTGGCGCCACCGCGAAAATCTGAACCACGGAAGGTAGAAGCAGAGGCCCAGGCAGTCCTCACCAGATCGGGAACGCTAATGCCTGCCGCCAGTATTTTTGCTTTGAGAGAATTTATATCCCGGCTGTCAATCAGAGGGTGATCAACTTTGGGGATAGGGTCTTGCCAAATTAAATCTTCTTCGGGCACCTCCGCTCCCAAATAGCGCGCGCGAGGGCCCATATCCCGATGAGTCAACTTGAACCAGGCTTTGGCAAAGGCGCGTTGAAATTCTTCCGGATTTTCCTGAAACCGCTTGGCAATTTCTTTGTAGCTGGGATCGAACTTAAGGGATAAATCCGTGGTAAACATGATGGGGGCATGGCGCTTGTTCTTGTCGAATGCATCGGGCACCAGGTTTGCCGCGCTCTGATCATCGGGAATCCACTGAACGGCACCAGCTGGACTTTTTGTTTTGACCCAATTGAATTTAAACAGGTTGTCCAGATACTGCTGACTCCAATTGATCGGGGCGGCAGACCAGGCCCCTTCCAGGCCGGATGTCATTGTGTCGTCGGCATTACCTTTCCCACACTTATTTTCCCAGCCAAGCCCCTGCTGCTCAATTGGGGCGGCAGCGGGCTCTGGGCCGAGGCAATCAGCTTTCACTGCACCGTGAGCCTTACCAAAAGTATGGCCTCCGGCAATCAAGGCTACTGTCTCTTCGTCATTCATCGCCATGCGGGCAAAGGTTTCGCGGATATCTGTGGCGGCAGCCACCGGATCGGGATTGCCATTGGGGCCCTCCGGGTTGACATAAATAAGCCCCATTTGCACAGCGCCCAGGGGCTTGTCCAACTCTCGGTTGCCGGTGTAACGCTCATCTGCGAGCATCTTGGTTTCGGGCCCCCAATAAACCAGGTCGGGCTCCCAGTCATCCTGTCGCCCCCCGGCAAATCCGTAAGTGGGGAATCCCATGGACTCCAGGGCTACATTGCCGGTTAGCACCATAAGATCAGCCCAGGACAGTTTGCGCCCATATTTTTGTTTGATGGGCCAGAGTAGACGGCGGGCTTTATCGAGGTTGGCATTATCAGGCCAGCTGTTGAGGGGATCGAAACGCTGTTGGCCGCCACGGGCACCACCGCGACCATCACCGATCCGGTAGGTGCCAGCGCTGTGCCAGGCCATTCGGATCATAAATGGGCCGTAATGACCGTAGTCTGCGGGCCACCAGTCCTGTGAAGTTTTGAGCTGAGTTTCGATGTCCTGTTTTACCGCTTTAAGGTCCAGGGTTTGGAATTCGGCAGCGTAATCAAAGTCGTCACCCATTGGATTGGATCTTGGAGAGTGCTGCCTGAGGGGACGCAGATCCAGCTGATCAGGCCACCAAAACCGATTGGACTTTGGCTGTCCTTCTACTGCACCCTCAAGAATTACTGGATCAGTGACGACTTCCTCATGGGTATCTGCGACACTAAATGGCGCGACTATAAATATTGAGATCAATAAAGCGACATAACTACGATTATATTTTATTAACATTTACAGTATCTCCGTACGATCGTTGGTACATCCTTTGGCTCATTATTTATTTGATGATGAAATACCTGACTCTATTCCTTACTGCTGATTTCTTTTGCCCTTTGGCTGAAGCGTAGTCTTGGACATGGGATTAATAGTATATAAATTTTATAGCGTCAGGTTTAAAAGGAATTAATAAGGTAGATTGGTAAACTTAATTACTGGTTCTTTTATTTAAAGGAATTATGGTTTTGGGGTAGGGCGACGTGGATATTTTTATATTTTGAAGAAGTTCGTGCCAAAAAATTTGGATTGTAAATCTAAACCAGTGTTGGAGAAATAAGATACACAGAACGGGATAAATAAGGCTCTCCGGACAGAGAGCCCTGAAGGCAATTAATTGCAGAGTGTCTGTAAGGTAAGAAAAGGGCTCTGCCCGCTCTCTTTGGAGCTTAAATCCAGACCGTTAATGCCCCGTTCCGATGCGATGACCAGGCCGTTATTATTATCGTTTAACCAGCTGTCGACGATTCCTGAGGCTCCCAGGTCAATGAGATGCCGGCCGGTAGAGGAGGGGATAAAACTGCCCACCTGGAGTCCGAGAATAGAACTACCCCCGACAGAATCCCAAGTGGCCGACTCTTCCCGCCAACTTTGTGTTGCCATGTAAATGCCGTAGCTATTGCTGGAGGTATTGGTTACATTCAACTCGAGTGTCGCATCAATATACTGGCGACAGCTTAAATCTGATAAGTCAAAGCGAATGAGGCTATAGAGAGTTCCATAGGTTAGATCACTGCCGTCGGCGAGGAGTCCATCGCTATCAGCATCGAAATTATCATCCTCTTTTCTAGATGAAATAAACACATCGTCTGAAGCAACTTGAGATACCTCTTCACTAATAGAATCGCTGCAATCGGCGGTTACCCTGAGGGCTGGGGCAATACCGGTTTCTTGTGAAGAGATATCTACCCCATCACTGCCACTCAGTGAGGCAATGACCAAGCCAGTATTTTCATTGTTCAGCCAACTATCCAGAAGACTTGATGAACTCAAGTTCACCACTTGGGTTCCAGTAGACGACGGGGTAAAGCTGGCGGCCAACTGTGAAAGCACCGTTGATCCACCGACAGAATCCCAGGTGGCTGATTCCTCACTCCAGTTGGATTCAGCCAAGTAAATACCATAACTATTGCTGGACCGGTTGGTGATATTAAATTCGATCTCAACTGAATTTATCGTCGAGCAGTGAGATAAATTGGAGAGATCAAATTTAATCAGTGAATAAAGCGTTCCATAGGTGCTATCACTGCCATCTGCGAGAAGGCCATCTGAGTCATTGTCAAAATTGCTGGAAGAGTAGCGCGATGAAATAAATGTGTCATCAGTCACTGGTAGTGAGAGTTCGCCATTACCACTGTCGTCCTCAAGCATAACGCTCCTGCCAACGTTATTTTGTGCGAGAACCATAGCTTCACCAATTCGGTTGGCGCTCCACCAATTGATATTTTCCGGTAATACAAGAGGATTATTGGCTCGATCTTCTCGCGTCAGGGTACTTGCGCTGTTATCGAACTGTGCTGTGCGTACAGTGAGTTGGTCAAAGCTGACCTGGATAACTTTGAACTGCTGGATGCTGGCCATATCTATGGTCCAAAACTTGGCATCATTTGCTGAGCGAGCTGGTGCTCCCCAGCTTCCCTCACCAACGTAAACGGTACCGCCGGTTTCGTTGGTTGAAAAATCGCTATTACCGGGGGCAACGACTTCGGTGACTTTGGTGAGATGGGTATCTGATTCGACCACCATATTCATGGCGTAGTCATAAAAGGGTTGTGCCCACCAATTAAATAATGTGGGGTTGTCAGATTTACCGCTGTAGTGGGGGAACATGGGCTTGTGGTACTGGGCAAAGCGCCAGTGACTGTAGGCGCCAATCCCAGCTAAATCACTCTCAAGCCAATTGTTCATGGCGGTAGCATAAGATGACCAGCCGCTTTCCTGAAACTGGCTGTTTAGTGTGTAGACACGCAATAGGGGGGAAATTTGTACTGCGCCGTAGGTATCACTGGGGCTACAACTACCATCCGCATTGAAGTCCACACCAAAGACCTGGCAGGTGGTTGAATAGTTGTCATCCTCATGATTTCCATGGGTAGGTATTAGAGGGTAAATACGTTGATAGCTATAGCCATCAATTTCGTCGTTGGAGTAGGTCAGCGTCCAGTCTTGTAAAAAGTCATCCATTTCCGATGCACTGTTGGCGTTGGTAAAATCACCGCCATGCATAACGGCCAGCGGGCGAATTTTGGCTAGTAAAGCATTGCCCTCGCGCCGTGTTGTATGCCCCGTGCGGGTATCTCCCCCAGCGACTATGACGAAGGGAGATTCCTCCGCAGGAGCCGTTTTAAACCAGAACCGGTCGCCACAGCCGTCCTGATCACACACACGATAGTAAACTGCAGAATCCGGTGTTAGGTTTTCCAATCTGACAAAGTAGCTATCTAAGCTGCCATCGAAGGTAGATGTTGAATCAACCCCTTGACTGCTCCAGCTAGTTTCATTGGTTGAATAGCCAAAATTAATGTAAGGATTACTCGTGTGGCCGTCTGGCGAAAAACCGATAACGGCACTGGTGGATGCATCACCATCCCAGGCCAATCTGTGGTGTTTAGTTGCTGAACTGGCATCAATTGCCAAACATAGAGTCGAGATAGCAAAAGCAGTGCTTAAGAACCGTCTCATCGGGGGTTTCCTGTAAGTAGTGGTTATTATTTTCAGGCGCAGCAGCTATAGAGATTAGTCGCAAAAAAAATTGTGCGGCGCGCCGGAATTATTGTGGATCTTTATTACAGGCCGTTGAATGATTGGAGACTAAACGAACGAAAGCGGCGTTTCGGTAGGGAATTGTGACGGTTTTTGCATTCATAAAATTAATTGCGCCAGCACCTGTTCCCAGGTATTGGTAGATGCCATATAAAGGCCTGTCAAAATTACGGGTCCAGTAATCTCCCCTTTGAGTTTTCGGGAAAAATTCAGTCGCAATTAGAGGTCTGCCAGATTTACTCTCCTGCAGGATAATGGATCGTAACTCTGTAATATCGGGGAGTCTCCAGTTTTGCGTTGCACACAATTTCTGTTGATTGGTATTGCGAATCAGATCCTCGGTATCACACCGCTCTTCTTCAAAATAACAATCTCCATTATTTTCTATACCTTCTTCATATTGATACCACGAGTAGGTCCACCTTCCATCGTGAATTCCTTCGTCGTCGGTTTTTACTTCCCAAAGAAGCCCTGTATCGGTGTCGCAGATACAGGACCAGGGACCTGCCCAAGCCCCGATAGGCTCCCCATTTTTATCAATTTTAACTAAGTGGTATTCCCTTGGCAGAGGTTGTGATGGTTGGTGCAGTATGGCTGCACAGACCGTGATTGCAGGAAAAATGAATACCCAAAATATGCGCACAAACATTATTGATCTGCCAACTTGATTTTGACGGGGAGGGCGTGGCGAGTGTGGGCGATTTGCGAGTGATCAAAGGCCGAAACCCAGAGGCAAATACCATCTTTTATTGCTACATCTAACGCTGACCCAGTATTTAATTTTCGTACCATCTCCATAGACCATTGGCCTTCCTGCCAAACAGCATAGGCCCTGACATCGGCACGATCTCCCTCAAAGCGATTTGAGGTATAGAGGACTGAAGGCATAATCGTATTGATAGGATAATTGTCATCTTCAGCCGTGTATGGCTGGTAATCAAACCAGGAAATAGACCAATCTCTCTTTGTATCCTCGTTTTGATATGGAGTCAGGCTGGAGGGACTTTTGGGTAGTCGTTTTGGTGTAACGTTTTTTGAGGAGTACCACTTCCAGTTCATTAAGTATGCCCCGGACTCTTTGCCATCCTGGAGATATCCTGCGGTATAGCGGCGTGCTCCTGGCCTTACAATATCAGGCTTGCCAATATAATTGTCATCTGCCAGGTGCATTTTATTGGTTCTTACTGCTTTCCAGTGCCAGAGATCGTGTATTTCATCGGATGAGCTGTAGTGGTAGCCCTTGCCATGCCAATTTGCGGGCAACTGTGCTGATGGTTTGCGGCCCAGGTGAGAAGTTCCCGAAGCACCGAAATCACAGGAATTGGAAAGCAGGATGGCAAACTTATCTTCATAGTGACGGGTTTCATTAAAATTTTGAAAACCTTGCTGCTGTATTTCCCAGCCAGAATCTACTTTTTTCAGTGGTAGGTGTTTCAGGCTTTCAGTGGGATCTTCCCAAGTGATATGAAAAAATATTTCCTGTTGGTTATGCAAGGCTCTCAAGTTGACGGTTGAGCTACCATCAATAAAGTTAGCACCTCCGTCAGTATGGATTTTAAGTGATATGGCTGAGGACCATGCGGATTCTTGGGGTATTCCATCTATGTTTATAAAGGTTTCCGGACTTATTTTCTCAACTGTAAGATCGTGGTAACTGTTATTTGTAACAATAACCCAAAGTAATAAAGTGACACAGCCGACAGATAAGTAGGTAAAAATTGAAGTTCGATAGCCCGATCGAGTATTGGGAAGTAAGTAACTCAAAGTCTTCAGGCCATAGGTTGTTAGATAAACGCCAGCGTGAAGAAATATATAAAGTAAGATCGCAAAAGCACTATAAAAGTGTGCCTGACGAAAGATAGAAGGATTGCCGGAACCAATAAATAAAATCCAGCCACTTAAGATCATGAGTGTTAAAAAAAATGAGCCAATGCGTGTTACTACTCTATGGTAGCTAATTGATGTTTTATTAGGTTCACTGGATGAGTTTGTATTTTTTAATTTAATTGTTACTTTATAGAATAAGTAACAGAGAAGGATGGCTGAAGTAACAATTGCGACAAAGAAGTGAATATCATGAATCTGTCCCTGGGGTAAAAGTTCTTCGATATTTCCAATACTTGGCTTAGTCAAGGTGGAGATACGGAGCCCCGTTAGCAGACTACATAAAACTGCAACAATGGCCACGCTGTGCAGAATTATCCAAAGAGTACTCTTCGGTTGTTTGGCCATGGGAGTATTCCAAAAGGGATCAGGCTAGTAAAAAAGTGTGGCATTTATATTAATTAAAATAGACTACATTCTGCTGATGGAGTCATGGCGCCTAAAAAGGAAGAACGCACTGCGCTGTAGAAGCGCATAAAGAATGAATACCGATCCCGAGCTTACCGAGATATAATCACAGTGAATCTCGGTTGCAGAGTCTCCGTTCCGCCTGACCCAATAGTGTACTACTCAGTATTTTGACCTGTTCAGAACAAATAGCGGGATAACTTATTCTTGTTGGTATTCCGCATTATGTAACTACTCATGCAGCTGACACTTATTCAGGCTTTCATTTTTCTCCAAATCTTCCGATATGGCCATAAGTTTCGGGTGGTCACTTCTCCAGTCAAAATCTTCATGGCGAAAATCAAGATAGGATAGTGCTGAGCACAAGTTAATATGTGGCAAGCTAAGACTGGCGGGTAATCGATCCAGGTACTTTTCCAGGTAGTCTAGAGATCTCTCAATAGCACTGAAGTAGCGCTGCCACCAAAAATCAGACCTAAGTTCTTCCCGTGCGCGCAGCTTTTCCATTTGCAGATGCACTGCTGCGTCCATTAATCCAGAGCTGACACTGTGAAAAGTATACAGATCCCAATTGTTGTCCAGTGGCGCAGATAAGTGACCATCCCCTAAGCTTTTATCAAGAAATGCACAGATGACTTCGCTGTCAATGATCGAGGAGCCATTATCCAGGATTAGGCAGGGGACTTTTCCCAAGGGGTTGCTGGAAATAAGTTCGTCGTCATTGTGAAAGGGGTGAGAGAAATGCTCTGTTACCACAGAGTGCAGACGCTGTTCTTGCACAACAATGCGCGCCTTGCGCGCAAAGGGGGAGGAAAAGGTCAGGTACAGTTGCATAGGCCAAGCTCTTTTTAGCTGCGTGCCCTTTCAGCAACTGCAGTGACCGCCAGTGCTGCTACGAGCAACTGTTAACGCGTACTTTAGTGATGGGTAATCACTGAAGTAATGCGGTTATAGAGGTGCTGTTTCAAGTAGGCTCTCTGTTTTTTGAGGCTGGAATAGTGATCGTCGTCGGTGCCAATACCACTATCCTGAAGGCCTCTTATTTGTTTATCCAGTTTGCTGTAGATGTCGTTTTCGAGTTTGAATTGAATATCGTCTTCGATGAGCTGCTTGATTGTGTCTGCATATTCTGGGAAATCCACCGAGAGCTCGTGTGAAGCAATGGGCATAAGGGACCTCCACAATCGATATTAGTTAATGAAGTGTAGGTTCAGTCTTGCCAGTCACAAAAGTGCAATTCTAGCGCTGCTTCCCTTAATCAACATAGTTATAAAGTGAAGTTAATATAAGTTTGTATATAGCCATTTGATATATATAAAAGTTGAAGCTATTTTATTAGCAAATATTTTTTACCCTCTTTTTTTTGATTATTGGTAATTGTTAGTCAGGTGAGGCTTAAGCAGAGGGCTGGGAGGAAGTGACGGGCACAAAAAAGCCCGACAATTACTTGTCGGGCTTTTTTGTTGCGGTTCTGCTACTGGGCTTAGGCCGAAGCCTCCAGTGGGGCAAAGCGCAATTGGCGCCTCTGCAAAAGCTCACCGAGGTAGAGCTTTAAGTAGGCTGCAGCGGCCCGTTTCCCCTCTGCTGCGGAGTCTTCTGTTATTTTTCCAAAGCGGGAATAAGACTGGGAGCAGAAGGAGTCGTTAATGTTGATGGCACACATAAACCGGTCTCGCCAATCCTGAGAGGGTGGTAACTCAAACTCCCGAGACAGGTTTTTGATCAGAGTATCTGCCAGGCGCCAATTGTTTTCCATTTGTAGTTGGCGTAATGCCCAACTGGACTGAGGTCCAAAATGTACTTTTAGTGCCGCGAGATTCTCTTCATAGTAGCCGCGCACAAGGTCGCACAGCTGATTCAGCATATCCTGCCAGCTTTCTGACGGAGAAAAATCCGAATGGCCCAATACTACGTCACCGAAAGACTTATAGTGACGCTCGGCCAGGGCGGTTAAGCTGGCATCTACACTTGGGAAGAAATGATAAACAGACGCTGCTGGAACACCTGCAACCTGACTAAGGTTTGCGAGGCTAATATCCGTAGAGTCTTGTTCAGTAATTAATACTTCAAGGGCGTCAAGAAGCTTTTCATACTTCTCCCGACCATTTTTGCGTTGTGGTTTGCGCGGACTGGCGGTGTCGCGCCGGCTGATTGCTCGTCGATCGATTTGGTTCAAACTACCTCCCCCTTTAGACAAGCGGTACTGGCCATGGGCTAGCATACGCTTTACTTCCATGTAAAAAATTGTCTTTTGGAATTGATTATTATAATCGTACCAAATTCGGGCGAGCAAGAAGAACTTGTTTGATTTGTGGGGTAGTTCCACCTTAATTAATTAAATTCGGCTAGCAGGTATTTCTGCCAGCCGAATGGAAATGCAGCTAGTGATAATGTAGCTCTGTCGCCTTTCCTCGGAAGACGTAATAAGAGAAAACGGTATAGGCGAGGATGACGGGAACTACTATTACCGCACCCACAAGAATAAATTTTAATGAGGCGGTGGCACTGGCTGCCTGCCAAATATTTAGTTGGCCGGGAACAATATCAGGGAAAAAGCTGAAGGCCAGGCCGATAAAGCACATCAGGAAAATAACGACGACCGTGAAAAAAGGAACCGCTTTATGTCTATCTGCAGGCTTAGGCATTCTCGCCAGCAGAACATCATTGGAGACAAAGGCGATAAAGCACAGGGTGGGGACGAGTAGTACAAACATAACCAGAGGGTAGGTAAACCATCGGTCGAATACGGTTGGGTTTACCAGTGGATTGATGGCCGATACTGCAATCACCCCAAGCAGGGTGGCCCGCCCTGCGTAACGGGTCCACGTAGTCGCTCGTTTTTGCAGCTCCGACTCGGTTTTAAGAACCAGCCAGGCGCCGCCAATATAGGCATATGCGGCGGTAACTCCCAGAGCGCTGAGCGCTGAAAAAAGCTGTGCAGACCAGTCGGGCTTAAAGCCAATCACGTACTGCCCCAGCATGTACCCCTGCGCAAGGCTGGTAATAATAGACCCCGCTTTAAAGGTTCGATCCCAGGTTAGCTTTTTGTCGATGGCAGCCTTGGCACGAAAGTCGAATGCCACTCCTCGCATGATTAGCCCGACTAGCATAATCGCAGCTGGTATATATAGATGCATTAACACCAGGTTGTGTGCGATTGGGAATGCAATCAGGAGCAAACCGATTGCCAGCACCAGCCAGGTTTCGTTGGCATCCCAAAAGGGGCCAATGGATGCGATCATGGTATCCCGCTGCGATTCCTCCTCTTCTCCCATGGGGAGCAAAATGCCCACACCAAGATCGTAGCCATCCAGAATTGCGTAGACTATTACCGCCAGGCCCATAAGGGCGACAAAGGCGACAGGCAGCCAATAGGCCGCTGCAGAAGCGCTACCGGTCATTTGCCTTCTCCCTTGTCATTTTTCTCGGTATCTTTTGGGCGGTTGGTTAAGCTAGTGCCGGCGAATAGTTCCTGAGTTTCAAACTCCTCGACTTTTACAGACTTCAGGGCCATCACTTTCAGGGTTCTTATGTACGCATAGAGCAATATCACGTAGACAACCAGATAAAGGGTTAGGGAAAAACCGACATGAGAAGGTGGTACTGGAGTAACAGCGTCGGCGGTTTTCAGTACTCCTGTTACGAGCCAGGGTTGGCGTCCAATTTCTGTGACATACCAACCGGCCAAAGTGGCTATCCAGCCGGAGAATGTCATCGCGACCAGGGTTTTAAGCATCCAGCGAGGCAGCTCACCTTTACGCAATAGGTAGACCCCTCCCCAAGCGGTTAGCAGCATCAATATTCCTATGCCGACCATAATGCGGAAGGCGAAAAATACGGGGGCTACCGGTGGGTGATTATCGGGGAATTCATTTATTCCCTTGATCTCACCATCCCACTCATGGGTAAGGATAAGGCTGGCCATCTTGGGAATGCCGATCGCCAAATGGTTGGTCTTTTCTTCTCCGTCGGGTATCGCAAATAACAGCAGGGGCGCACCGCGCTCTGTTTCCCAGACTCCCTCCATTGCGGCGACTTTTTGCGGTTGGTGCTCAAAAGTGTTGAGTCCGTGTAAGTCACCCACATAGATTTGAATCGGAATAAAGATGGCAGCGAGAATCAGTCCTGTTTTAAGGGCGAGCCGGGGCGCGCGTTTGGGGTCTCCTTTAAGAATCCGATAAGCGGAAATCCCCGCAACAAAGAAAGATGCCGTCAAACCCGAAGCCAGCAGCATATGTGTAAGTCGGTAGGGGAAAGAGGCGTTAAAGATAATTTCCGTCCAGCTTGCCGGGTAGGCGACCCCATCCCGTAAATCGAATCCGGCAGGTGTTTGCATCCAGGAGTTGAGAGCAATAATCCAAAAAGCGGATAGAGTGGTTCCTGTTGCCACAATAAAGGCAGATAAAGTATGTATTTTGCTTGGCACCTTATTAATGCCAAACAACATAATGCCGAGAAAGGTTGCTTCGAGAAAGAATGCAGTAAGTACTTCGTATCCGAGAAGCGGGCCGGCGATATTGCCGACCTGGGCCATAAAGCCGGGCCAGTTTGTTCCGAACTGGAATGACATGGTGATGCCACTCACTACGCCGAGAGCAAATGTTAGGGCAAAGACTTTTACCCAAAAACGATATGCGCGCATCCAGACCGGATTATTAGTTTGGTCGTAGCGTAATTTAAAAAAGAAAACGATCCACGCGAGTGCGATGGTGATGGTTGGAAATAGAATATGAAAGCTGATATTTGCGGCAAACTGTATCCTGGAAAGGATCAGGGTATCTAGCATGAGAGCCTCTGCTGGTCTGAGATCTTTGAACCAGTGAGCCGATTAGCACCTCCTGTGCTAATCGGCACTGCAAGAAAATATAGAGGCAGGTGTGTGTTCCCGCGTATACAATCCTGCAGGAGCCGACTTTGGATCGGCAGCGGCACGGCCTTGTGCCGTTTTTAATCCAGCACTATGGGCTGCTGGATTAAAAATATGCCGGGGCTTTTAGCCATGGATTTGGCCCTATGGGTTTCTCCCCGGAATAAGTGCTTCAGATGAAGGTGTTATTTCGCTTTGAGTGCAGCGGTATATTCCTCGTACTAGCGTTTTTTTCGCTAGTTTGAGGTGTTCTGTCCACCTGTCATCTTACTTTTGAGTTCCAGTAGCTTGACGATACCGGAGCCTAGCTTCATCAATTTAAGCAGGTCCTGGTGTTCTAGCTTGCTGAGTGTGTTGGCAAATTCTTCGAGTAGCTCCAGCAAGCTGTAAACTTCCTGGATTTTTTCTTGTGCTTGGGCATCCAGCTCATCTTGGGGCTCATTGAGCAGCAGCTGGCGAAGCAGACTTAATGTAGGGTCGAGCTCTCGCTTGCGGCGCTCCTCGAAGACAGTGCGAGCGAGGTCCCAGATTGACCCAGCTGCAGTGAAATAATCTTTGCGATCGCCCGGTTGATGGTGCAGCTCAACCAAGCGCCAGGCCTGTAGCTCTTTGAGCCCCATACTGACATTGCCACGACTGATCTTCAGTGCCTGGGCCAATTGCTCGGCATTGAGTGGCGCGGGATGAATGGTGAGTAGGGCAAACATTTGTCCCACCGTGCGATTGAATCCCCAGCGACTACCCATTTCACCAAAGTGCAGTACGAATGCCTGGGCTTGACTCGATAGTTTCATTTAATTCTTAAGTTTCAGAAATTTCTGAAAATTGTAAATATAAATTGATCTATGTCAATCACCAATTTAGAAAATAATGTGAGGCCAGCGAGAGGGCCTCTGATTCTGATCTGGGGAGAGGCTGGTTATATGCTCAAGCTACTTTTGGCTCTTTGGTACCAGTTGTCGGGCACGATAAAGCCTCTGCAGGCTTCGCCATTTTTATCGACGGCGGCGATGCACAGTGGGTGGGTAAAGCTTTCGGGAAGCAGCGCCTCTAGCAATTGATCGGCAGTCATGCCGGTGGTGCTGCTCTGAGGCGCCAGCCAGGCTTGCTTGGGGAGCGCCAGCCACTCGAGAGCACTGCGGTTTGCCTGGCTCAGGGAGAATGACCGAAACTCAGATAACGATACCCACCAAAGATCATGACTGGAGGGCCGGCGAAATGTATCCAGCGGTTTGAATAGTCTCCCGGGCATTAGCGCCCACTGGCGATCTATCTCTAGGCCGTGCTTTTTCAGCATTGATTGAACTGCCGGCATTTCAATCAGTGGTAGTTGATGATCTGCCATTCTTGCCAGTTTGATATCCAGTCGGTCCTTGATTCCAGGCCCTACCCAATGGATATCGGTAACCTGGAGATAAAATTTTACGGCAATTTCCCAGTGTTCACACTGGTTGCTGGGCAGGTGTTGCACGACGAAGTCGAGTTCCCCCAGTGTCTTGCCGCCGGACCTTAGAGGGAGGTTTTGGTAGAGCAGCTGGTAGTCGGGATGTTTGTCAAAGGCAAATGACCAGAGCCTTTCAAAGTAAGTGCCCAAGCGGTTATTGGGTTTGTTGAGGCTGAGTTCGTGCAGGTAATTATCCAACTCAGGGGAAAGTGCATCTTTTACTTTTGGGCAGGAGAAGTATTCCAATAAGGACGTTCGTCGCGTGGGGAGAAGCCAGGGGAGTTGATTAGCTGCACTAAAAGCTGTAACGGAGTCCTCGCTAGTGGGAGTATCCGAACTTCCCACGGACCACATTAAGTTGTCCCAATTATCTACCTGTCCGCTTTTCAGGGAGGAAATCATGGCCTTCTGTATCGTTTCCTGAGTCATTAAACTTCTGTATATTGCTAAAATACAAGACAGATTGGTGAAATCATCTATGATTGCTTTACCATCTGAACTAAAAATAATAATTACACTTATAAGAATCGATCCGAGCACCAAGAAAATCAGCGAATTACCGATGTCGAAATAAGTCCCCTGGCAGTGGAGTTTCTGCCTTGATTTCGTTATCCATCTCCAGTGCCAGCTTTAATCTGGGAGTTGATTTTGCTCGGGTATTTTTCTTACAGTGACTGATACTGGAGAAAATCATGGAATCAGGTCCCCTTATTTCGATCGGCTTGCCTATCTCGCTGTTTATCATCATGGTGGGAATAGGGATGACCCTAACTGCCAGGGATTTCCATCAGGTAACGGTAAAGCCTATTGGCCTTATTATCGGAACTTTTACCCAAATTCTCCTGATGCCAGCTATAGCAATTGGCCTCTGCTGGGGCTTAAATCTACCACCGGCCATTGCTGTTGGCCTAGTCATTATTGCCGCCTGTCCGGGAGGCACAACATCGAACCTGTTTACCTTGATGGCTCGCGGCAATGTGGCGCTTTCTATTGTATTAACAGTTTCTGCCAGCCTGATTACTATTGCCAGTTTACCGCTTTTCGCAAATTATGCGCTTCGAACTTATTTCGGAGCTGACCAGACTGTAACTCTGCCATTCGCCAGTACAGTGGTGATGTTATCCAGTATTGTCCTCTTGCCTGTTGTGATAGGGATGCTATTTCGTGCTTGGAGACCGCACCTGGCTCGCCGCGCAGAGGGAATAGTCAGTATTTTTGGCGGGGTTGTATTGCTTGCACTGGTAGCAGGCCTTATCTGGGGAATTCGCGATCGCCTTGCAGACTTGATGGTTCAAGCTGGACCCTCGGTCATTCTATTGAATCTCTGTGGTGTGCTATTGGGGCTTCTTATCAGCCGGGTTGTTGGCCTGCCAAAGCGGGAAGGGGTTGCGGTTGCAACGGAACTCGGTATTAAGAACAGTACCATCGGAATGATGGTAACCCTCACGCTCTTACACTCGAGTGAGATGTCCGTGCCCTCAGCAGTTTACGGTGTATTGATGTTCCCATCTGGCGTTCTTTTGGCGTTATATGGTCGCCGTGGTGCAACGAAAAAACTGGCCTCAGAGACGGAAGGAGCAGGTGAAGTAGGGTAGTAAATGTTGCATTTACCGAAAACTAGACCATACCTTTACTATTGAGGGTGTGGTCGATCTTGGAAAAGTGAGCTCGCCTATACCAATTTCTGTTACTGCACTATGAATTTCAATAATTCTAATGTGCGGCCACGGATTACTGAATGTCCTTTTTAGGTATATGTCTAAAGCCAGGCATTGAGTTGTCTCAACCCCAGATTGTAAAGTCAATATGTTCAAGGGTTTTACGGCGAAGCGCAGCAAGAAAAATACAATCAACAACAACCTAAAATTAGATGCTCTGGTCTGGAAGAGAATATTGGAGCAGTCGACCCTCAGTGGTAATGATTCTGGGGTAGGTAATGCGGCTAAACACAGTATTGTTGTTTCTCTGACTAGTTATGGAAAGCGAATCCATGATATCCATTTATGTATCGAGAGTTTATTTCAGCAGTCGCTAAAGGCGGATTTAATTGTACTTTGGCTATCGACCAAAGAATTTCCAGATTATATGTTGCCCAACATTTTAATGAGGCAGGTGGATCGTGGGTTGAGAATTGAATTTGTTGATGAAGATCTAGGACCTTACACAAAGTATTATTACGCGCTTCAAAAATTTCCTGATAGCCTGATAGTCACGGTGGATGACGATATCCTCTACCCGATGGATGCCATCGATATGCTGTATCAGTCATATTTAAAGTTTCCGTCACATATTTTCTGTCATCGAGCTCACAGGATAGGTGTTGATAAAAAAGGTAATGTATTACCTTACAATAAATGGAGGACAACGCGGGAAACTTGGAAGTGCAGTATGAATATCAAACCTTCTTATCGCGTTTTTCCTACTGGAGTTGGGGGTGTTTTATATTATCCCGGCTCTTTACATCCCGATGTTCTGAATAAAGATAAGTTTTTGGAGTTATGTCCTAATGCGGATGATATCTGGCTTAAAGCCATGAGCATGAGGCAAGGAGTCCGTTGCGCAAGAGTGCCAGATGTTCGTTTCTGGAGGGATAGGTTTTTAACAATCCCTGGGTGTCAGGCTAGCGGCTTGAAGAAACAGAATTTAAAGGGAAAGTGTGGTAACGATAAGAAAATACGCAGAGTATTCTCTGAATATAATTTATCTCAGTTACTGTTAGAGTGAATAGGCGCTGCTTAATCTAGAGTTAATGTAGCTGTCGCACTCTAAGGTTGATATTTTGCTTTCAGTTTAATCTCAAATTGCTACCACTTATAACGAAACCCTAATTCCAAGCCTCCGGAAAAACTATTCCCCAGGTTTTCCAAACTGCTGCTGTAATAAATTTCTGAATAGATAGAACAGTGATCACCGCACTCATCGTAGCTCGCGCCCAAGCGCAATTCACCGTACCAGGTATCAGGTTTTTGACTAAGTCGGGTTTCCGATACGAGTAAATTAGTCCTCTGGTCGATATTGTAAATAAGGCTTGGAGTTGCGAACAGAGAGAACCTTTCCAAGGGAATTGAGCCATACATATTGCGACTACTCTTACGTTGGCTCTTGCGCTTTTCAAAGATGGTTCCCAAGCGTAAGAGGAAGCCATTGTTATTGATATCTGTAGCTTGTACTGCATAGATATCCTGCAAGTTATTGGCTTCCTCCGAGGTGTAAATCAATTGCGCATGGGGTGTCCAGGAATAGTAATCATGCAGTTTAAAACTCTTGCCGCCCTCGATAGACAAGGCGTAACCAAATGCTTCATCGCTATTATTGAGTTCGCGCAGTGATTTGGCATCCATTTCAAAGTCAAACCAATTTAGCTTAAGTTGACTATCAATAAAAATGCCATCCAATCCATACCAGGTGACAAATGCGCTGACGCCGTAGTTACTCGCATCGATTGAGCCATCACCAAAAAATGAACTCACATCGTTATTTGAATCGCCGTAGTGCAAAGCGGCGCTGCCAATAAGTTGGCTTCCAAATACGGAGACTTGTATTGGTAAATCAAAGCCCACTTGTACTTGATAGTAAGTCTGTTTCCAGTTTGCACGGGTACTGGACTCATTGGGGTCAAGGGTAATATGCCGGGCAGAGTTCCTGATCCAAAGTCCACGATTATCAATTGCCTGCTCTTGGGCATCGCTATACTCGCTACTGGCCAAGTCCAAATAGCTTGTACCTACCCAATAGCGATTGCCCAGGCGGCTGCGCAGTGAAGAGGGAATATTGAGTGTTCTGAGAATTTGCGGGAGGGCTTCGTAGAGTACTGCAGTAGGTTGCCAGCGGATCATTCCGCCTTCAGGAAATACTGAAGAGTTATCCACAGTTGAACGCAAATACCAGCTGCCATCATCACTTCCTCCTGCGCCGTTCTGGTGCAATGTGTAAGCATAGGCTCCACCTATCACTGCCTGCTGATCATCTTTACTGACAAAGTCCCCTGCCAGGGTGAATTGTGCATTTGATTCGCCTTTAACGGAAACCACCTTAATGCCATTGCCTTTTGTCCTCTTTCCTTTACCTGAGCGGTTAAAGACAGAGATAGTGGTAGTGCCAGAGCTGTCTCCTTCTACAATTAGTTGATCGCTCTGTGAGAAATCATCTTCAAGGATGGCGTCTACCCATAGGCGCCCATTGTCAGAGCGGTACTGCCCATAGTTTCCATTATCGTCTTTGGCTATGGTGAGGGTGTTGAACCTATTGTTGGATAGATCAATGGTTCCACTATTGGATACATCTCCTGAAATTACATAACTGTCGCTATCAAAAAATGCCTGTCCACCCCAGCGAATATCCAGGCCGAGGGAATTTCCTTCCGAATCGAGACCTCCTCCGACAGCTAAACTCCCAGTGAATGTCATTTTGGAGCTACCCCAGATAACGACTCTTTCCCAATTGTTTAGAAGAGTCCCATCAACAGAGTAATCCAATTTAAATATTAAATTGTCGACTTCACCATCATTTGCACTGAGATCATCACCACCATCCAGTATGACGTCTCCATCGAAAGAGTGTGAATCTATCAGTAGGGTGTCTGATCCGGAGCCGCCTCGAATTTCGTTACTGATGCCCTCATCCCAATAGATATAGTCATCGCCGTTTCCGCCATCCAGGTAGTTAAAAATGAACCCTCCATCCAAGGTGATGGTATCGTTTCCTTCTCCTCCCCAGACGTGAAAGGACAGCCCATCGAGTAGAATCAGGGTGTCATCTCCATCGCCTCCATGAATGCCTCCTCCCCCGAGATAATTCCCTACATCACTGGATCGCTCATCGAGAGTTATCGTATCGTTGCCAGCGCCACCGTCGGCAAATAAGGTAACAATCCCTCCCGTGATAGTAATTTCGTCATCTCCCTCTCCCGCAAGTACATTTTCCGCCGTTCCACCGTTAAGAATGATGGTATCGTTGCCGGCATAAGTTTCTATGTCCGCACCATCGGGGTCATTGTCTTCGTCACAGGTGATTTCATCTGCGGCAGTGGTACCACTATTGCCGGGGGTACATTGTGCTAGAGAGTGGCGGCTAAAAATAAGCAGTGCAGAAACCGTCATAATGAGTAGGAATATTTTTACGAATCCTACAGGAGAAAGCTGGAAACCAGTTTTTTGGGGAGACACAGTTATTCCTTTATATTGTGCCAGATAGTTGTAATACCGATTAAGTTTTTAGCGGCGAAGTTATAGTTGGGGACAACGCAGCTCGAGTGTGACTTAACTTCAAATTTTAAGAGTATTCACTGTCGCCCAACTGTATGAAATTGCTCCGGTAACTAGAATTTAACGCCTACCCCGAAATTTATGATCCAGGGGTTGTAGTCAAAATGGGCATAGAGGCGATCCCTGCCCAATTCAGTAGGGAAGTCGATAGTGGCATCGGTGTCTGCCAGGTAATAAATCGCGGATGCGTTAAGTAGTAGAGGATATCTCCAGTCGCGGAAATCAAAGATATAATCCAGGCCGGCTTGCAGCCCCCAATCCCACGAGTGCCCCATATTAAATGATCCCGGTGCGACCGAGAGCTCTGAATCTATCAGGTATTCGTTAAACTGGCGGCTGATTTCAACGGTGTGGAAATTGGTGTAATTGATTCCTGCACCGATATAAGGGCGAGCGCGATAGGATGGATCTAAGAAGTACCAGTTGCCGAAAACCATTGTCGTTGTAGTGCTAAAGTCGCCGAGCTGGATTTGGTTTCGCCCAGGGTTGCCGGTGAAATTATCCAGTTTTGTACCATAGCTGGCGCCATTAATATGCATTAATTCTATGCCCCAGCGATCGCTGGGCCGCCACACTCCCGATATTTGCCATGCATGGGTCGAGTCGATTTGCCAACTGCTGTTGTATAAATCCCATTGCTGTAAAACTCTGTATTTAAGCGCGGTGCCCTCATCGTTTGGCTGGACATAAGTCAGGCCAAAACGAACAATAAATTCACCCCATTCGATATCACGCCAATCATCCTGGGCATGGGTCGATAGTGCTGAGAGAGTGAAAAGTAGAGTAATAATTCCTTTATTAATTCCTTTTGAGGTCATCTCGATATCCATCTCTGAAAATCCGGACACAGGCAAAACAGCTTATCTGCCATAGGTGGCTGTGATTGATAATTATTGGCAGTACATGGGCCAAGTACCCCAAAAAGTAGCAGGACTGAAAAAGACCGTAGGGAATTTTTCAAAATTTGAGGCCTAAATTATCTAGCCAGGTTTACAGGGAGAAGGGAATTTATAAGAAGAGAAAGAATAATGCGCTTGGTGCCTTTGGGGGTATAAGTGTCTATTCGGGTTTACAGGGAAATTTCCACTGCGTGTCTTGGGTACAGTGTATTCTTTCCCTCTTTTCCAATGATAAGGCTGGGCTATGG
Source organism: Microbulbifer sp. CNSA002 (assembly GCF_047324085.1). Classification (NCBI taxonomy): domain Bacteria; kingdom Pseudomonadati; phylum Pseudomonadota; class Gammaproteobacteria; order Cellvibrionales; family Microbulbiferaceae; genus Microbulbifer; species Microbulbifer sp. CNSA002. Next base: position 4,472,324 of record NZ_CP172449.1, on the reverse strand, counting down.
AAGATTACCCAGGGGCACTTTTTCCAGATTGCGGGCGTACTCCAGGAACTTCTGTGCTGCTGGTGATAGTGGGCGTGATTTGCGTCGAGCTAAATACCAGTGGGTGACAATAGGAAGCTCTTCGACATCGAGAATTGACAAGCCTGCACGCCCGCCAAATGCCAGGGTATGCTCCGACAATATAGAGACCCCCAGACCGGACATAACCGCGTGCTTAATGGCTTCATTGCTCTCAATGGTCATACGGAGCTTGAGGTCTACATTACGTTTGCGCAGGAACTGTTCAATGGCATGGCGTGTACCGGAGCCCTCTTCCCGATGTAGGAACTGACATCCTGCAAATTCTTGCAGGGAGATTTTCTTGCGGGAGGCCAGTGGGTGGTTCTCAGGCGCTATAGCCAGTAATCGGTTGGGTAGAAACTCCACCAGCTCCAGGTCCTGGCTCTTTGGAGGGTGGCTGAAAACGTAGAAGTCATCTTCATCCTCACCAGTGTAATCAATGATCTGTTGGCGGTTGCCCACCCTGAAGTGGATATCCAGTCGCGGATGCTGCTGATAAAACTCCCCGATCAGGTGGGGGATAAAGTATTTGGCGGTGGTCACTACTGCCAGTTGTAGGCTGCCGGTATCCAACCCTCGCAATTGGGCCAGTTTCAGGTCCAGATACTCGTAACTCTTCAGGATTTCCCGGGCACTTTCTACCAGGGTTTGCCCGGCCTCCGTAAATTGCAGTTGCCTGCCCACCGAGTAATACAGAGGTAAACCCACCGCATCGGAGAGTTTGGCCAGTTGCATCGATACGCTCGGCTGGGTTAGGTGCAGTTTTCTGGCTGCGGCGCTGATATTGCCCAACTCATAGACGCAGAGCAGGATCTCCAGTTGTCGAACGGTTCCAATGCGGGCATGGGCACGAGTTAGGGGCACAAAATCACCTATATAGGTTTTGGTTTATAGTTTACATAATAAATATCTATTTTTATCTATCAATAGCAATTCCGATAATGCGTCAATTTCAATAACCAGTGGGGGCATTATCAATGCAGAGATCACAACTCTTCTTTGGCGTGGTTGTCGGCTTGTTAGTTTTATGCGCAGGCTTGTCAGTAAATCTTGCCGGTATAAACGGGGTTCCCTTGATGGCTGTAGGCCTAGTAGTGGTTCTGGCCAATGCTGCTTACTGGCTGATGGCGCAGCAAACCCCGAAACGCATACGTATCTCTAATAATCGCTCCAGACAGCGCCGGGGACAGCGATAGAGATGCAGTTGGATATTGTTGTTGGTTTCTTTCTGCTGGGCGCCTTTGCCCAGCTGGTTCGCAGTGACCTGCGTTTACCCAAAGGTCTTTACCAGAGCTGCGTTATCTTCCTGCTAATCGCCATCGGCCTGAAAGGTGGTGCTGCTTTAAGTGCGTATTCCGCTGCCACCCTGGTTCCCCAGTCCCTGGCGGTGGTGGCTTTTGGTGCCCTGTTACCCCTGGTGGCTTTCCCTATCTTGCGCTGGATTGGCAAGTGGTCACGTGTGGATGCGGCGGCAACGGCGGCGCACTATGGGTCTGTCAGTGTTGCCACCTACGCGGTGGCTGTAGCCCTGCTACAGTCACAGAATATTGAATACGAAGCGTATTTCCCTCTGTTTGTAGCGCTTCTTGAAGTCCCGGCAATCATTGTCGGCATGTTGTTGGCGCGGCAATCGATGGGCAATTCGAGCAAGCGCCGGGTGTTTCACGAGGTCACCTGCAACCAGGGAGTACTGTTGCTCCTGGGGGGAATCGTTATCGGAGCCTGGGCTGGAGAGCGCACCGCTTCAGTAATGCCTTTGTTTGGGACCCTGTTTCATGGCATATTGGCGCTCTTTCTGCTGGAAATGGGGCGTGTCGCTGCGGCGCGGTTGGCCGATGTTAGAGGGCAGGGTGCTTTCCTGCTCAGCTTCGGCATTTTTATGCCGCTGATTGGCGGTGCCGCTGGCGGTATCTTGGGGAGTTTGTTGGGTTTGTCGCCTGGTGGTATCTTTCTGCTCGCGGTGCTCGGTAGCAGTGCCTCTTATATCGCTGTGCCTGCGGCTATGTCCGTTGCCCTGCCGCAGGCCAATGCTAGTGTGTCCATCACTTTGTCCCTGGCAGTTACCTTTCCTTTCAATGTGCTGGTGGCGATTCCCGTCTATCTGGCGCTCGTTCAATATTGGAGTTAATCGCAAGTGAAGCCGATTCCCTTTGAAAAAGTCACTATCGTAATGGGTTCCCGCTCGGATTGGGCCACCATGAGCAACGCGACTAAGCCTCTGGAAGAGCTCGAAGTTCCCTTTGCTACTGCTGTGGTTTCGGCCCACAGAACTCCCCAGCGCATGGTTGAATTTGCCAGCCGTGCCCACGAATCCGGTACCGAAGTGATTATTGCCGGCGCCGGCGGCTCCGCCCACCTGCCGGGTATGATCGCTGCTTTGACTCCCCTGCCTGTGATCGCAGTGCCGGTTGAGAGCCGCTTTATGACGGGTATGGACAGCTTATTATCCATTGTGCAGATGCCTCGCGGTGTGGCGGTAGCAACCCAGGCGGTCGGTGCTTCCGGTGCCTACAATGCAGGTTTAATGGCTGCGCAGATGTTGTCTTTGGCTGATGCGGAATTGCAGAAGCGCCTGATCGCCTGGCGTGAGCGCCAGACCGAGCAAGTCCCGATCACGGTTGAGTGATAGGAGATCGTTGTGAGTAAGAGACGAGTTGCCATTATTGGCTGTGGGCAGTTGGCACAGATGATGGCTCAAGAGGGGCAGCCCCTCGGAGTGGAGTTCAGTTTCCTGGCTGAGACCGGTGAAAACACCGACTGTGTGAAGGGACTGGGGACTATCGTGGAGATGGAACCGGGACAGGACCCTGAAGCCTTGTATCAGGCATTGGGACGCCCGGAAGTGATCACCAGTGAGAGGGAGCAAGTGAGTGTGGACTTGCTGCGCTCATTTCAGCCCTTCTGTCCGGTATATCCGGACCCGCATATTACAGAGAAGGCCCAGCACCGCTTGCGTGAGAAGCGAGCACTCACAGACGCTGGCCTGCCTGTTGCACCTTTCGCAGCAGCACAGGGTGAAAAAGAGCTGCGGGAAGCGGTCGACCAACTGGGATATCCGGCGTTTATTAAGAGCTGTGAAAATGGCTACGACGGCAAGAACCAATGGTGTGTGAAGAGTGCTGCAGACTTGGATGCTGCCATTCCCCAAGCTGGAGATCAGGAGTGTGTGGTTGAGGCTGGGGTGAATTTCGCCTGTGAAGTCTCCATTATCGGTGCTCGTTCGGCATCCGGTGAAATCAAAGCTTATCCGCTGACGGAAAACCGCCACCGCAACGGCACCTTACTGCTGTCCACCGCTCCCTACGACAACCCGGAGCTGCTCAAGGCCGCAGAGGGTTACCTGGCGACCCTGCTGAAGGACTGGGACTATGTGGGTGTATTGGCCGTTGAGTGTTTTGTCAGTGAGGGCGGCCTGATTGTCAACGAAGTGGCACCGCGAGTTCACAACAGCGGTCACTGGACCTTTGTCGGCCCTGAGGCTAGCCAATTTGCCAATCATATCCGCGCGATACTGGATATGCCCCTGGGCGATACTGCCTGCCCGGTGCCAGTTGCGATGGTCAATATGTTGGGGGTTGATGTAGCTCCGAAGCAAGATAACGATGGTGTTTGGCTGTACGGCAAAGCACTTCGCCCTGGGCGCAAAATGGGTCATGTCATTTTACAGGACCCGGATATGGAGCACCTGCGTCAGCGCAGCGAAAGTATGATTGAAGAACTTTACGGCGAAAAGATTTAGTGCTTACTGAATATTGCGCATCGGGTTCTTGAACTTGAGTTTGTAGCCGGTACCCCGCCACATGGGAGTGCCGGCTCGATAAGCCGCCCGGGCAATCATATGGACACCAATTGGCACTGTAAGTAATAAGAATAAAATAGCGGCTATGGCCCTGGCTGTTACCTGAGCGTCGCTAAAAAGAATTGCTACGCCCGCCAGCAATAATCCGCAACACACCGTAGCCCCTTTTCCCGATGTACTCATTCGAGTGTAAAAGTCCGGCATTCGCAGCAAGCCCAAAGCGGCGCTGAACCCAAAAAAACTGCCCACCAGAATTATCAAAGCGATAAAAATTTCATCAAATGTCATCATGATCCCTATGGCTGTGGGTGACTGTGCGCGAGCCGCTTTTTTCAATAAAACGGGCAAAGGCCACACTCACTAAAAATGCGACCAGGGCCAGGGCGATGGCAGCGTCCAGATACACGGGCTGTCCCGAGGCAATTGCCAGTAGTGCACAGTAGGCTACCGCCAAAATATTGAGAACATCCAGGGCGACAACCCTGTCTGCTAAGGTGGGGCCCAAAGCGATACGCAGGAAGCACATCACCAGGGCGAGTAACAATAGAAAGGAGGCAATATTGATTGCTACTGTGACCAGTGGCGAATGAATATCGATAATTGTGAGAAACATCAGGAAACGGCCTCCTTAACCCGTTTCTCAAATCCCTCCCTAATCTCCTCGCGAAAGGTTTCTGGATCACTGACAAACATAGTATGTACGATTAAGGCATCATTGTTGGGTGTGACATCCAATACCATAGTGCCCGGTGTCAGCGAAATTAAGTTAGTGAGAATAAAAATCTGGTTTCTATCGAGCCTCTCCATGGGTAGTCGTACTACCAGGGGCCGGCTTTGCAAGCGGGGCGAAAAGACTTCGTAGGCGGCACGCAGGCTGGATAAAACAAGCTCCTCGATAAAGAAAAAGAATAAATGAGCCAAACGGGGCAAGCGGGTAAAATAAGTCTGTGCCCCGGGTAATATAGGTGAGACTCGCAGTGCCAGAAATCCGATCAGAAAACCAAAGAAAAAATTTGCCATGGAAGCATTGCCGGTCAGGGCCGACCAACTGATCGCGAGCAATAAATTTAATAGAAAAATACGCATTTCTATTTATCCATCCCAAAGTTAATGAGTGGTACCTGGTAACACGGCGTTCAGGTAATCATCAGGCTCCAATAACTCTCCGGCAGCCCCCAGGGAGTATTCGATAAAAGGCTCGGGAACCAATCCCAAAGCCAAAGTGATTAATGCCAATAACGCGACTGGCAACAGCCGCTGGAAGCGCTCTGCGCCGCTGAGGCTATATAAATTTTTGCAATGCTCCTGGGGGTGTGGCTTCCAGAACGCCTCTGCCCATATTTTACTCATTGAAAACAGGGTAAGCGCCCCGGTAATCAGTGCGACGGCAGCGACGATATAGGCGGCCTGGTCGAGGCTCGCTTTGACTAATAGCAGTTTCGCCCAGAATCCAGATAATGGTGGGAACCCCGCTAAGCTAAATGCGGCGATAAAAAAGAAAGTAGAGAGAAGTGGGCTGGCGCGATATAAACCACCAATTTCATTGAGCTCATAACTGCCAGTAAGGCGCTGGGCAGTACCGCTAATCAGGAATAAATTTGTCTTTGCCACAATATTGTGGACCATGTAGAACACAGATCCGGCCAATGCTAAAGGGCTGTTCAGTGCTAATCCCAATATAAGGAATCCAATCTGGCTGATGATATGGAATGCGAGTATTTTGCGGAATTCGTACTGTGCTGCTGCGCCCAAAACACCCGTCAGCATGGTGAGTAATGCAGCTCCCAATAAAATATCCCGGGTGAATTCCAAATCATTGGGAAATATTAAAGTAAAGGTGCGAATTAGCGCATAGACGCCGACTTTGGTCAGAAGACCGGCAAATACAGCGGTTACAGCGACCGGTGGAACATGGTATGAAGCGGGCAACCAGAAAAAGAGTGGAAATATTGCCGCCTTAATTCCAAAAGCGCAGATAAAAATAACTGCCAATGTTGAAATCGCGACGGGATTTTGTACCTCGGCCAAAGAAATATGCAGCTGCGCCATATTAAGGGTGCCGGTGAGTCCATAAAGCAACCCGATAGAGGTCAGCATCAACAGCGTGGATACAAGGTTTAATGCTACATACTTGATGCCACCGTCCAGCTGTATTTTTTCACCCCCTAGTACCAGTAGCGCGAAAGAGGCAATCAGCATCACCTCAAACCACACATACAAATTAAATAAGTCACCGGTGATAAAGCTACCGCTGACACCGGCCAATAACAGTTGAAAGAAACTGTGAAAGCCAAGTTTCACCCGTTTCTCACTGATATCTGAAATGGCAAATAGAGAGACACACAAACCCACGATGGCACTGATCAACAACATTACCGCACTGAGCCGATCGGCGACCAATGTGATTCCGAAGGGAGCCTGCCAGTCTCCCATTTGCCCAGCCTGAGGGCCCTGGCTTTCTACCAGGACAAGAATATAAAGGTTAATGCAGAGGGCAGTGAGGCATCCCAATATCGAAATGGCAGAGCAAAGGTATCTACGGCCTCGAGCGGGAAATGTGATTAACGCCGTGGCGATAGGGATTAGGAATGGCAGGGCCAATAACCAACTCAAGTGGTCTTCTTCCTCTTGGGTTTCACAGGCTCGGCAATACGCATGCTATCCACATCTAATGTACCCAGCTCACGGTAAGCCTGGGCGATCAGGGCTAGGGCAAAGGCCAGCAGGCCGAAGCCAATTACGATTGCGGTTAGGATCAGGGCTTGGGGTAGGGGATTGGCAACAATAATTTGCGGGGCTTCCTGATCCTTGGGTACCAGCGGTGGTGAGGCGCGGGTCAACCGCCCCGCGATGAAAATTGCCAAGTTGGCGGCATTGCTAATCAGTACCAAGCCGAACAGATAGTGCAATAGGTGGCGGGCCAGCATAAGGTAAACGCCGGTAGCAATCAGGATGCCGACGACAACGGCGAGGGGAGCTTCCATATCAGCTGGCCTCTTCCAAGGCAAAAATTAGTGTGAGAACGGCTCCGAGTACTGTCAGATAGACCCCAATATCAAAAAATAAAAGATTGCTGATAATGATTCCGCCATTTTCCTTACTACCTACAATGGCAAACCACTGTCCAGAAAAGGGGCCGTCTCCCCAAAATAGAGCCATCAATCCAGATAATCCGGCGATGACAACTCCCCAGGCGGCGAGGGTCCCTGGAGGTATGCGCAGAGCACTTTGTGCCGCCTCCATCCCCCAAGCCATGGCAAACAGGGCAAAAGCAGAAGCGGCAATTAAACCAGCAATAAATCCGCCTCCGGGATAATTGTGTCCACGTAACAGCATATAAATGGAGAAGACCAAGATCAGGGCTACCAACACACGGGTCGCTGTCTGTAGGATAATAGAATTCACTGCTTGCCCCGTCTTAAATGATGACCGAGTAAGGTCACCGCAGCGACAGCTGCGGTAAACACCACAATAATCTCCCCGAAAGTATCCAGGGCCCGGAAGTCCACCAGAATGACATTGACGATATTGCGCCCATGAGCCTCGGGTACAGCAGCTTCCTTGTAAAATTCACTCACTGGGCTCTCGAATGGGGTTTGCAGAACCACCAGAATGCTAATGGTAAATAAAAGGCCAACTGTGGCACCGAGCAATGCATCCCTTGGACGAAAGCCTTCCTTCTTACCGGGAGTAAATACGGGCAGACGTGGAAGAATCGCAGCAATTAATACCAAGTAGAGTGTTTCCACCAGAATCTGTGTAATGGCCACATCCGGTGCACCAAAGAAGAGATAAATTAGAGCGATACCCACACCGAGAGCGCCGAGAGCGCAAATGGCGGTCAGAGGTTTACGCGCAAAACCCGCAGTAAATGTACCTCCTACCGTCAGCAGTATGGCTGCCCACTCTTTTAAATTAAGTCGTGGCGCAGTGTATTCCAGTGAGAAGTGGCCGGTATGAACAAAGGCATAAAAAAGGGCCATCGAGAGCGTAACAAAAATGACTGTGAGATAACGACGCATAATTCCATTTTGCAATATGCGTGTTTGCAGTGCGGCAAAAGCTTTTAATAATTCTAAGGATTTATCCCACAGTAAATCGGCGCTAGTTGGCGCATGGGTAAAGTCCCAGTTTAGCCAGGCACGCATACGTTTTAAATTGACATACATAATCACCCCGAGCACAAAAGTAAGAATGCTCATCAGGAGCGGAATGTTAATACCGTGCCAGAGTTTTAGGTCGATGGTTTCCGGAAGGCCAAGTATCGCTGTCAGTGCCGGTTCCACCAGTCCGCCACCGACTAAGTCCGGGGCCAAACCAAATGTGAGGCCGAAGGCACTTAAAACCAGTGGGCTTATCCACAAACCGGGGGGTGCCCAGCGAATACGGCTGGCATCTTTGGGGGGAGGCCCAAAGAAGGGTTTGATGGCCACCATGCCGGCTACTGTCACCGTTACCGCATTGGCAAAAATTGCTGCTGTGCCCACCAGTGCGGGCTCTGAAGCTACCGCCAGTGCACCTTCATATTTCAGTTCTTTACCAATAAATCCAAGGAACGGCGGGAATCCTGCCATGGATAGGGCTGAAGCCAGTGCAGCTATAAAAGCAAAGGGCAATAACTTCGCCAGGCCATGAAGCTTGGTTAAATCCCGAGTACCTGTCTGCCGATCGATAATGCCCACCACCATAAACAGTGCGGCTTTATAAAAAGAGTGAACCAGCAAGAAAGTAATTGCAGCGGCGACGGCAGCTGAAGCATCAGAACCCAGAAACATGGTGATAGTGCCCAGAGCGATCACGGTGGTATAAGCGAGGGCCAGTTTCAGGTCTGTTTGACGCAGGGCGGCCAATGCCGCTACTGCGGCAGTGGCAATACCGGTGCAGGTTAAAATCCACTCCCAGTATTCAGTGTGAGCCAGTACCGGATGTAGGCGCGCAAGAAGGTAAATACCGGCTTTGACCATAGTGGCGGAGTGTAGATATGCGCTCACCGGTGTTGGAGCCGCCATGGCATTGGGCAACCAAAAATGGAAGGGCAGCTGTGCCGACTTTGAGAATGCTCCGATAAGTACCAGTATCAAGATAGGAAGATACAGTGAACTGGATTTAATCTGTTCTCCTTTTATTAACAACTCTTCAAGATCATAGCTATCGACAATTTGTCCCATTAATAGGAAAGCGGTTAGTAAGCAAAGTCCCCCTAAGGCAGTTACCAGCAAGGCTTGCAATGCTGAGCGTCGTGCAACAGCACTGGAGTGGTTAAAGCCAATCAGGAGATAGCTCGCGACTGTCGTCACTTCCCAAAACACAAATAAAGTAATGAGATCGGATGCCAATACCAAACCCAGCATTCCGACCATAAAGAGATAGAGATAGAGGAAGAAACGTCGCAATAGTGGATTGCCGCGTAAATACTCAGCGGCGTAAATGGTAATAAAAAAGCCAATACCGCTGATTAATAAGGCAAATAAAAAGCTGAGGCCATCAATATAGAAGCGTAGGGATACCCCCAGTTCTGGAACCCAGCTAATGCCAAAAGAAAACTCTCTACCTGCGGAAATATCGGGCAGATGAAAAAGCAATGATAAGGCGATAATGGCCGGAGGAATCGGAGAAAGCAGGGAGATCCATCTTCCCGGCGTTTTTTTATCGCCATTGCGACTTTCCATGTCGCCTGCTGATCCCATTATTTTATCCCTGGTGACTCGATTCCTATATACAGCAGTGATTCACTGCCAAGTTAATAGTTTAGGTGTAAACCAGAGATTGTCGCTTTTAGAGTGAGTAGTCTTGTGCTTGTGAATATGAATATGCCGGTTAGATAGAGTTTAATACCTGTTACGAGAAGCGGTATCTTAGAGCAGGTTTACAGCCCACACAGAATTAGTCTGTTGATAGATCGCCTACTATCGAGGCAAGTCGAACCATAGTGCGATAAGATCATTTACTGAAGCGGTTAATACTATTTTTTCCTGATAAACTCCCAAGCCATCTCCCGCCACGAGCAGGTGGCTGCCATTGAGTTCGGCATTACCAGCGATGATATGAAGATATCCTGGGCGTTTAAGGGTATCCAGCCTTAAACTCTCACCGGTGCGTAGCTGGAGGCGAAATAAGCTGGCATTCTGGTGAATAATTAGTGAGTTATCGCGTCCATCGGGAGTTACCAATGGAGTTAGCGCCCCAGCTTGAGTAATTGTCTTTTGTTCATAACTGGGTTGAATATCTTTCCGGTTAGGCTGAATCCAGATTTGTAGGAATTTAAGATTTTTAGTCTTTGAGTGGTTATACTCTGAATGGGTAATACCTTTACCTGCACTCATTCTTTGAATCTCACCGGCGGGAACGACAAAGTGGTTTCCCTCGCTATCTAAATGTTCGATAGCACCCTCCAGAATATAGGAGATGATTTCCATATTTTGATGACCATGAGTGTCAAATCCTGCCCCAGGCTTTACGGTATCATCATTAATAACTCGCAGCGCGGAAAACCCCAGATGATTCGGGTCATAATAGTGCCCAAATGAAAAACTGTGTTTGCTGTGTAGCCAACCAAAACGGGCTTGCCCCCGTTCCCCTGATGGTCTGAAGTAGTACATAGCCGGTTCCTTATCGGTAGAAATAATTTGGCTATGGTAGGCTGCTGTGGTTATAGGAGATATTGGATAATAATGAATCGGTTATTCGTATTAATAGAATGTTTAAGATTCTTCAGAGGTTGGCATATCTAAGGTCAGTAATCTTAGCTCACCAATAAACTCTCTAGCGGCAGGGCCTAATTTATCCTGGTCTTTAAAGTTCAAGAAAAAACTTGTGGAGCGCAGGCTGCCGTTTTTTAACTTAAGCTTTTTAAGCGTCCCAGCATTGAGTAACTTAGAAATTAGGGGGATGGGCAGCCAGGCGAATCCGAGGCCCTGTTCAATAAGATCCAAGGAGGCCCGTAAACTACCTACCTTCCAGCGCTGTTCGGCTCCTAGCCAGCCTGAATCCCTGTTTGTCTGCATAGCTGAGTCCCGCACAATAATCTGTCGATATAATTTCAGATTCTCGTACGTCAGTTCGCAATTTAATTGATGTAGCGGATGATCTCTATGAGCGACAGCGACAAATTCTATACGGCAAATTTCATCGTTGAGAGCATTTTTCATACGAAAGACAGAAAGGCCTAAATCCACAAGCCCTTCTTGGATCAACTCATTGGTACCGGACAATACGGTATCGACAATATCGATATTCACCTGGGGATATCTCGCCGAAACTTTCTCCAGTGCCTGAAAAACCACACTTTGGGGGAAGGCGCCATCTACAGCGATACGCAGTTCTGATTCCACACCTTCACCAAGGGTTTTGGCAATATCCTCGATACGGGAGACTTCATCCAGCAGGTATTGGCCACGGCGCAGCATTAGGCTGCCAACTTCCGTGAGTATCACTTTGCGGCCAGATACCTCAAAAAGCTTGACTCCGAGAGCAGCTTCCAGGTTGCTAACCGCATTGTGAATACTGGATTGGCTTTTGTGGACTCGCGCAGAAGCCTGATTAAAACCACCGGCATCCACTACCGCTTTAAACATGCGCCATTGTTCTAAGGTGGTTTTTTGCATTATGTAACCCCTGATTCTTATACCGGTAGTTGTGGATAAACATCAAGGGTAAAGCTGTACGGCCTAGAACCCCAAATACTTGCCCCAAGCGAGGGGCAAGGGCATTTATACCCGATTGTGGGGGCTGTTGTAATCGATCATCGGACCCACCGGTACCACCTGGCTGGGGTTGATGGATTTATGGCTAAAATAGTAGTGGCGTTTAATATGGTGGAAATTCACTGTCTCTGCGATCTGGGGCCATTGGTATAGTTCCCGGACATAATTGCGCAGGTTGGGGAAATCTTCCAGACGCTGCCGGTTACACTTGAAATGGCCGTGATAAACGGAATCAAAGCGAATTAAAGTTGTGAATAGTCGCCAATCTGCTTCAGTGACCTTATCGCCTGTCAGGTACCGCTGCTTACCTAATATTGCTTCTACCTTATCCAGGGCATCAAATAAGTCTCGGTAGGCTTCTTCATAAGCGGATTGAGTCGTCGCGAAACCACAGCGATAAACCCCGTTATTGATATTTTCATAGACCAATTGATTTATGGCTTCGATATCTTTCTGTTTGTCTTTGGGATAAAAGTCCTGTGTATCACCGGTAATTTCATTAAACGCACTATTAAACATGCGAATTATTTCGGATGACTCATTGCTGACAATGCAGTTTTGCTGTTTGTCCCAAAGTACTGGGACCGTAACGCGGCCGGAGTAGTCGGATTTATTGCGAGTGTAAACCTGATGCATAAAGTCATAAGCAAATAGTGCATCACCGCTACTACCCTCATCGGTATTGAAGCTCCATCCCTGCTCAAGCATATCCGGGCTTACAACGGAGGTGCTGATATGTTCTTCCAGCTTTTTCAACTTGCGGAAAATCAAGGTGCGATGAGCCCAGGGGCAGGCCAGGGATACATATAGATGGTAGCGCCCGGAATCAGCTTTAAAGCCACCTATGCCACTGGGCCCTGCGCTGCCATCGACAGTAATCCAGTTGCGTAACTGTGCAGCCTCTCGCTTAAATGCGCCACCTGAATTCTTGGTGTCATACCACTGGTCGTGCCACTGGCCATTAATTAACAATCCCATGTCATACTCCTAAATAGCGGTTGTTTTGTGACTGGCTTCAGATGGAATCAATGTGTTTTCTTTTTGTTGTCCAAGCTGAAACGACCAGCGCCATGGGCTGCTATCACCAGAAAACCACCGGCTATAGCCAGGTTCTTAAAGAACATTAGAAACTGCATTTGATCTTCCAGGTTGTTATGGAACAGGAGCGCAGTGAGTAAGCTAAATCCGGCGAATGCCAGAGCAGTTAATCGAGTTTGAAAACCCGCAATCAGAGCTAAGGCACCGCCTATCTCAAATAGGATTACCAATGGGAGTAGAAACTCGGGTAGACCACCGTAGGCCAGGTACTGAGCGCTACCCTCATAGTTTTGGATCTTGTTAACGCCTGCCAGTAAAAAGATTGCTGCCAAGCCAATACGTCCGGAAAGGTCTGCGACGGCTGGAAACAAGGAACCACTGGGGGCATTTGATGCTGTGGATAAAGTGGAAGTATTCATTGTGTCGGTCCTTAAACTGTAAATTGAGTGCCACTGCGGAGTAGCTGCTGTGGATAAAGGGCAGTTTATAGAGGACGAGTAGAATGAAAATTGGTTAAATTCGACCATATCATTCGAATAAATCGAACCTCGGATTGGCCGAGTTCATTGAGAAGTGGACAAAAGGCCGCTCAAAAGTGATAGCCGATACCTATTGAGTAGACCCAGGGGTCAATATCTACATTCACATTGATGCGGTCGTAGTCGTTATCTTCTGTGCGGAAGCGAATTTTTGCCTTGGTATCGATACTTAAGTACCAGATAGCCGCATTAAACAGCCAGTTGCTCTCTCGTCCAAAGGCAATATCTATGCCCACTTCCCCTGCCAGGCCCCAGGAATTGCTCAGGCTCAAGGATGCTCTTGAGTCTGCACCCAGGGCTGTATCGAAGTAGTTTTGTGCCGTGCGGCTGATATCTTCATCGAAGAAATGGGTGTAGTTAATTCCCACACCAATATAAGGCTGTACCCAGGACTCGGTGCATACCGGATACCATTGTACGCTGAGGGTTGGGGGAAGGTGCTTGATGTCACCCAGGGATACCCGACCCAGTGGATCACCGGTATCCGGGTCCGGTAAACCGCGCACATCAAGATCGTGCCGGAAAGGTACAGCTGCTAGTAATTCCAGTCCCCAATGGTCTGCAAATAACCAGGTACCCGTGATGCTAGCGGAGTAGCCTGTATCCACGTAGACCCGGGTATAGTCCAAGGGGGTGCCATTTAGGCGGAGTCTGCCAGAGTCGTCGTTTGGATCGACCGCAGCAGCGCCAACGCGAACGATAAAATCTCCCTTTTTATAGTCTGCAACCGACTGACCGGTAAGCAATAGTACCGTGCAAAAAACTAATGTCAGATTGATTCTTTTCATGCCCAACTTTCCAGAAGTACGACTGAAAATATGTAGGAGGGTTGATAGCTACAGGAATACTGTAATCTATCGCTAGATTATTAGTGTAGATGTCTTCGAGGTCTGGGTTTATAGATAGCAAGAGCTGAGGCGCAGTAATTTATTGGTATAACTTTGTAAGCTTCTGCTGGGAATAAATTCCTATTTTCTGAGAAAGATTGCCCAGAAAAGGGTTTGGTTTCCTATTGCGCGGATAATTGTAGAATCGGTTAATTTATTGAGTGAAATTGCCCTGTATTATTTTGTGTTTTTACGTTGATATGTATTTAGCGATTCCTGATCAGTGTATTTTGCTTAATGTGCAGTAAAACTCACTATCAATGATCATATAAGACACCAGGCTAGAGATTTAATAACATGCTTAAGATAATACAGGGAGCAATGCAGCTCACAGGGCGACTATCCCCAAAGTTATCGGCAAATATTGCAATGTATCTGTCTTCACGACCCAGACGCTATGCTGACTCCGAGCGTGAGAGATCGCAGCTGGCCCAAGCCAAGAAGATTACCTACCGGGGTGCTTTAGGTACAGAAAACACAGCCTGGTCCTGGGGTGAGGGCCCTGTGGTGATTCTATGCCACGGCTGGGAGGCCAAAGCCGCAAAAATGGCAACCCTAGCAATGGCAATTGCCGATCAGGGTTTCCAAGCGGTAGCCATCGATGCTACCGCTCATGGCCACTCTGAGGGCAAAGTTTGTAATTTCGATATTATGGCGAAAGATATCTGCTCTCTAGCCAGACAGTTTTCGGAAATATTTGCCATCGTCGGTCACTCGATGGGCGGAATGATGACAATGCGTGCACGGGAATTTGGGCTTAAAGCCCGGTGCTACGCAATACTTGGCTCACCGAGTGCTCCCCTGCCCATTATAGAAATTATGAAAAAAATGCTGAAGGTGAGCACTGGAACAGCAGAGTTATGCCAAGACAAGATTGCCAGTCAAATAGGGTATTCTTGGCAAGAGTTGTTGCAGTGTAAAATGTATACACCGGAAGAGACCCCGCTTCTGATGATTTACGATACTGAAGACGATGAAGTGCCGATTTTTCATGGAGAGAGAATTCATAAAACCTGGCCCGCAGCGGAGATGATTAAAATCAACGATGTTGGTCATCGGAAAATGGTTTGGGATACTGAAGTGATAGAATTTGTGGTGGAGTTTCTGTTATCAAATGCTAGTAATGAAAAAATAGACAGCATTGATATAAATAAAATTGCTTGATTGCTGTAATAAGCTCTCAATCTTTATTTGTCTGGTAAATATATTAAATGTTAACTTTTTAATCTTTGTGATTTTGGGGGATACATTAGTAAATTAATTCGGGGAGGCTTTCGATTTTTAGACATCTATAAATATATAAGGGTTTCTAGCTTTAAATGTATATTTTGTGATTAAATTTGGAGATGACCTTTAGGGGTGGCCTGCTAATTTTTAGATGGGTACGCAATGCTTAATTGCGACTTTGTAAAAGCACTAGGTGTTTCTACTAAGTCGCACATTAATTAAAAATTGTTGAGAAGGTCAGTGGTTATAAAATTATTTTGGAGTATCCTGTAGTCATTAATTTATAACCCACTTTTTGATCTTATAAATCTAATATTCTTATCTTACTCAAGCAGATAGCTGCTCTATAAGATCTTCATCGCTTTCATACCAATATTCGTTACCTCGTCCAAAAGTACTGCTAGCGGTTGCTTGTACCGCTCGGACTTGGCTTGCCCACTTAGTTGCCTGAGTTTTACCAACCACAAAAGCGACACCAGTAGCGAATATGGCAGTCCCAACTCCGGCTGCAGTAGGGTTGCTCATGGCAGCTTCAAACACGTTCGATAACATGCTACCTTGTTTTTGAATACTAATGACACCTGTCTCTTTTAAGGCAACTGCTGTTCCGCCGGTAGTGAACGCTGCCGCGCCGATTCTTTTAATCTCACCCCAGGAGTTTTCTCTTCCTGCGGCGGTTTTAAGATTGCGGGGGTTAGTATTGCTATCTACATAGGTGAGGCCAACGACATTGCAGAGCTTTTCCAACTTGTCGGGACTTGCTCCTACTGGGTTGGAGAAGAAAACTTTTTGTCCGGACATTTTATTGCGCAAATTGCGAACTATTTCCTCATCTTTTGCTTCAAAACGGCTCAAAGAAGGGGTGTTCTGCAAAATTTCCAGCGCGCGCTGGAAAGTCTTGGCACCCTCACCGTGTACCAACCAGTTGACGGATTCTTTGGCGCTTGCTGCCTGCTGAATCAAGGAGGTCAGGCCATCGACAGATGGAAGTGCACTATGTTCTTTATTGTTAATCCAATAAAGTGAGTAGAAGTTATCCATCTGGGGAATGTCTCTGGGCAGTATTTCAGTCCCTCCATAGGATTTCTCAATATGCCTAACTAACAGTTTTCCAGCAGAGTCCTTTGAGCGAAACTTACCGCTTACTGCTGCATAATGAGCACCATTCCATTTATGCTTCAGATTCATTTGCTTGCCGGGAGAGTCACCTGTTCCCCAAGTGCTTCCATCATATTGAACTCTGTAAACTCCTGTTCCTTGACTTCCGGAATCTGTTTGCAGTGAGTTGTCGAAATGGAGTTTATGGATCAACACATCGCCATTGTCGATATAGTACTCAATGGCCATACCATTGCGTACCAGATAGCGAATAGTCCCGGCGCCATTGGCGCTCTGACTGCTGCCAGTATCGGCATTCAGGCTTATGAGTGCGCGCAGTAAAGTGGCAGAGTAGTAATTAGTCTGTGCCTCTTGCTTTACTTTTTCATACATAGGGTAGTGAGTATTGTTAACATAGACATCGCGGCCCTGTTTTGTACCCATTGGGGCCATTTCAATAATCTTGGTCCAACCGGCTCTAAATGCTGGCATATTATTTCCTTATAATAAATACAGGTAAAAAATCTATTAAGGTGTAAAGCTAGGCGGCGGCGAGCCCTTTTCAACCACTTCAAGTAAGTCTTCCCCAATTCCGCAATTACCTTCACGCACTTTATGGTAAATCCAGGGTTCTGGGGTGCGGGTTTCGCTAAAGTGTGAATTTGGAAATCGTTGGATAACTTCCTCTTTTCGCTGTTGCATGGCTGGGCTCAACTCTAATTGAAGAGTTGAGTAAGTTTCAGACATTAATTTATCCATGGCGGTAATACTATAAATGGCAGGTGCGTAGCCCATAGCATTAAAATAAACATTAATATAGTATTGGTCATCCAGCGGGGCATAGAGCTGAGAGTGATAAACGGCTTCACTAAATGGATTTTTCCGTAATTCCTGTTCGCTACATTTTGGGTGCGCCTCACAGTAAAGCCAGTCTGTACCGTTAATATCCTTTTTCTGCCATTTCACTGGGGCTGCTCTAGGATTCATATCCAGTTTGGGAGGGCCGTAGCGAAAATACAAATCTCTTAAAATGATTTGCTCTAAATGACTTGGATTAAAGCAGCTCATACTCTCCGGTAAATCATCTACACGGAAGATCCTAACTATCAGTGAAAGGAATCCATATTCCATGGAAATCCAGGGGGGGCCATAAAAGCCCCAATGGCGTTTTAAAATGGACTGCCCAGGCATTCTCCCTTCTTGGTACCATTTGCCACGACTTAGATCGTCATAGGCCTCCCGGTTATAGATATCAAGACGGGGACCATAATATTCCTCGTCAATATCGGGCACGCTGTTGGGCGGTATTGAGATGCTAAAGCGGCTACCGGACAAGTTGGCAGTCAGTGTTTCAAGTTTGTCCCGATTTGGTACAAATGGCTTTTTTCTGGAGGCAAAGAGGCGTTCAAACATAGACTTGGTGGTTCCTATCCACAACGCTAGCGCTTACAGGATTTTGGATGCCGCATTATAGTGCTGGCCACATAATGAAATGCAAACTATTTCACGTTTTTATTGTGAGGAGCGTCTTATTTGAGGTACGCTCGTGCAGTAATCGGGTATGTTATCAGCCAAGTATTATTGGTGGGGAATCTTTTCTATGGAGTTAAGTAGATGGGAGCCATTTATACTTGTTTAAAATCATTATTGACTGATTGTTTCTGCAGTGTAACAAATGTGTTAGAAGAGTTAACAAGCCAAATAATAGACCCTTTTGGTCACTAATAAAATAGGTATCTCTAATTAATAGAAAAACAACATAAATTAGCATACCTAATTTTTGAGTTAATTTTGACAAGATGTTTTTTTCAACTTTGATATGAAAGGTTTGCTAGCCAGTAGACATCCTGCATGATAAAAAATAAACACTGAATAAGAAATAAATAGAATTACAAGAAACTGGTTTCGAAGTTGATGTTGGTGTTCATAATATATAAGTTGGGATGTCATCTTTGTTATACCGTTGGTAGATACATAAAATATAGTTACATAGCTATTGTTTAAGTAATATTTTCTAGGTTTTCTCTCTCTGGCTTTGAGGTGAAAAGTTGGCTTATTATAGTTTTACAAATTTCTACTGCATTGATCTCATCAGCTTATTGATAGATTGATACATTAATTTTTTAAAATCCAGTAATAATGGTCTTAACGACGGATTACTCACTGCCAGTGGCTTGCCAATCCGAGGGGCGAAGGCCACCGGTTCGGTAGAAGCGGCGGATAATTTTGATAAATGGACAGATAAATAATCGGGAGTCTGTCGATACCAAACTCCCGATGTGGCTTTGATGAACTAGCTGCTATTCGAGCAACTTGTGTCTAGATAAAAACCTCTGATATTGATATGCCGCCCCCAGCATACATAATCCCACTAACATACAAACGACTATCTTCTGTATTAGTGAGAAGTCCTGCATATCCCAGAGCACAATCTTCAGTGCAGCTATGCCGTAGATAATTAGTGACAACTTAAGTAACTTCTGAGTTTCGGGCTTTAATGTCTGGAACAATAGTAGGGTTGCATGGACAACGAGAGCGAAAGAAACTGCCGGTAGCCACATGGCATCAAATAGCTGTGCTAATAGAGCTACGTAAACAATAATCGCGGTAACATGCACCAGCCACATATTTGCCATTCGATGACCAGACCAAACGGCTCTTGTAGGCAGGGTTTTGTGGTAAGCCAGCAGGACAGCGATGCCAAGAGAGACCAGGTTATAGGCTCCAATCCACTCTGCATTGTGCGATTTCACAATGACAGCTCCGACTTGAATCAGTGTGATTAATTCAAAAATACCCAGTGTCAGTATGTAGAAGGGCGTAAGCTGGTTGCGTACTGGTCCTAGCTTGGGTTGGCTGAAAAAGAGGCTTCCAAAATAGAGCTGGGTGAGTAGTAATGACAGGACAAAGTCATGAGTTAAAGTGTAACTGACAGCTATCAGTACTGCCGCAAAATAGTAGAAGGCCATCGGGAATACAGGCTTCAGCACCCAGTGAATAGCATGCTGCCACTCCCTACCTGCGGGGTATCGCTTTAAGCCCTGGCCAAGCCATATGAGCCCTATGAAGCTGGCGACTCCCAGTAATAGCCCCTCCATCGCCTTGCCCTGCCAGCCGACAAACTCCTGTAGGAGACAACCGCCGATAGTGATAAGGCTTGCAGCAGAAATCAAAATGCGAACTTCTTGCTTTAGATGTTCCATCCGCAGCCATGTGGAGAGGAATAAGGCAATACCACACGAGAACCACATAGCAACAGTGAAGTAGTCACTGGCTTTATACAGTATGGTAGGTAAGGCGATAATGGGTAGTAAAGCGTAAAAGAGTTTACGCAGTGCCAATGCCAGCTTCTGCCCTGGTGATTGTATTTTCAGCTGGTGATAAAGCTCCGCAAGCAACCAAAGTCCCAGGAAAGCTTCAATACTGGCGATTTTTCCGTAGGGGATTTGATCGTAGAAATGAAGGTTGCCTACAACCGATGCACTGGCTAACAGTGGGACAAACAACAGAAGGTAATGCCAGAGACCGAGCCACTCGCTAAATGCTGAATTCGTGCGCTGGCTACGCCAGATCAGGAAAGTCATTGGCAGTGGTGCCAGCAACCACATCCCTTGCGGCCAGATAATACCCACCGATAGCAGGAAGCTCGCAGATAAAAGCAGTCCGAAAGCAATCTCTGCGATATAAGTGAAACGTTGTTCTGCGGGAGTGATTTTACCGGCACTACGGCGTAATAACTGGGTGAGAGCAAAGGCTCCAGCAGTGAGGGTCAGCCAGTTAGTCCAGCCTGCACTCACCTCTAAGGATAATAGTAGTGGAGCAGGAACCAAGCTCTCAGCCACCCATACGAGAGCTTGCAAGAATAAGGTTACGCCGGCGAGGGCTAGAGCGATATAGCCCTCACTTCGCACGCTGACAAAACCAAAATGTATTCCAAGGTAAATCAGCAGGAGGCCTTCCAGGCACCACACAATGCCCAAAAAGTCAGGGCTGCAAAGTGCCAGAATTGCCAGGCCTGTTAACAAGCCCCCATGGAGTAAAGCCATTGCGAGGATACTACGGGCCGAGGAACTATTAACACTGTATCCGAACAGGTGGCGTGAGTAGATGGCGAGCGCGGCCCAGGGTATTAGATTGAGTAACCAAACCACACCTAGTGCATTAGCAGTGGGTGCTAGAGACCAGCTAATATGAATAAATAGCACCAGGTTTGCTACCAGCAAACCGAGGCGCCTCCTATCGATTTCCTTGCCACTAAGCCCACCCAGTATGTAATGGGCAAACCCGTAGAAGAAACCATGCAGTATCAGTAACAGACCCCAGTTTGAGCTAGACTCGCCCAAGTTTGCGACTGAAAACTCGAACATCCCTGCGCTGAGCACCATGGTGACCACTGCCAGCTGAGGCCATTGAATCAACTTGGACAAACGCAGCATTGCGAGCGCGAGCACCAACAAGTAGCTGAGATAAATAACTGCGGATGGATCAAAATGATTGGCCACCAAGGGCATCGTGGCTCCACCCAGCAGAGTCACCATGGAAACAACCCGGGTCTCGAATAGTAGGGCGAGTAAATAAGCAACTCCGGTAGTTACTACAAGCAGCCCCACAGCGATAGGAATCGGAACCAGCTGATAGTAAGGCCCAGTAAAGTAACCACATAAGTAAAGCAGTATGACCCCGAGAGCGATCAGTCCTGAGCCGTAATCCGCCATGTTGGGCATGCGCCGCCTGAACATTACTCCACCAGTAGTAGTCGCCGCTGCTACCAGGAAGCCTAAAGTCACTTTACCTACAGGCCCCAAATAGGCATTGAAAGAAAACTGCAACAGGTAAGCAAAGCCAAACACCAGCGCCAGGATGCCGGCAGCGGTCATAAAGAAGACAGGAGCCTTCCCTTGGCTTTGGTAGTGCCGGTAGAAACTCATTAGGGAGCCCCACACTCGGCTCATGGGTTCGAGAGCAGGTTCCAATAGGCTCGGTAGCTCCTCAGATAGCCATTTAGCCTGTCTACCAGGCTTCTCGGTTCTGTTAGGAGCATTGGTAATAGTACTTGCTGGCTGGGTTGGGGTTTCAGGAAGAGAGGGATTAGGTTGCTTTGTCGACGGGGATCTGGAGGGATGCGTACCCATCAATTGGGATAGCTCATCTTCTGGCTCATCCACTGTCGGGAGCTGGCTTGCTAACTGATCCCTAGTATCTTGCTGTGTCTGCGCTTCTAAAGCCGATAACCGCTGTTCGAATATCTCAATGCGACGGCGATTGTCTCGCTCCAGCAGAGCTAGTTCCGCGCGAAGTGATTGCAGTTCACTTTCCATATATCTTTCACTATTGTTTTTAGTGAGATTATCTCTCGTTACGCTCGGCTACAAGTATATGTAATCAAGGTTTTTGAAATACCTTTTACCAGAGGTTAATCGCACAGCTATCTAGTTTCAGGGAGTTGTTCACGCAATATTCCCGAATAGCCAAATGAGAACCCTATAATCGGTAACGAAATCGATACCTCAAAGTGATATTGATTGTTAATGATTGATTTGCCTGCGACGATCCTGGGCCTTAAGATCGAGGGAATTGGGATATGAAGAATAGAAACTGACTGTGGGTCCCAAAACCAGTTTCCTTTCTCTATGGAAACGCCAAGTCGGATATTAATTATCCCTGTTTTTTCAATCCAATAACCAGCTTTTTCTCTTGTCCCTATAGGTACAAATTCTGAAATCATTGAATGGCTATTTGAGAAAGTACGAGACCAGACTAATTTATGCTGGGTGTGCCGAATATTTACTGAAAAAGGAGATTCCTTTGTATTTTGTGGGACACCCAGCTTTCCAGCAATTCGTTTGCCTATAATTCCAGCTAGTCCAGAGCCGAACTGAACTTTAACCTCCCCGGAGAGCTTTGCCCCTGTTGTATGTAGGCGTTGTAGTAGCGGGTTTAGCTTGTTGAAGTCGGAGCCAAACCAACTGGTGACAGCATTTACCATGCTATTTTGATTGCATTGCTAGTTTCTCAATTAGCATTGGATCTTAGCTGTGTCGTTTCACGGTAGCGTGCTAATTCGTTCAGAAGCCACCTTTGGGATTCTTCTTTAGGCTTATCGGCACACTGAATATGGTAGGGCTTACCACTAAAGGTGCTCTTGGTCGCACTTAGCCTAATAAAATCCTCCGCGCTATCAATTTTGTTGGAGAAATACTTATATTTCTTCTCCATATGCTCCACTGCTTCCTGGCTAGTGTGCTCACTATCGTTGCGGATAAAGGTACACTCTGAAGCAGAGACAAACTCCATTAGGTGGTTTATTTCGTTGATAGGAGTATCTGCCTGAGCCAGGATGGAGGACATACTTAGCGAGATAATAGTAAGTAAAGTTGAGAGACTTTTAATCATTTTCCCATTCCTTGGCTGTGGAGTATCAGGGGAGTTCATTAGCGGGCCGAGAACTGGTATAGGGTCAAGAGGAGCTCTATACCAGAACTATATCAAGGCCAGCAGCCTGGTGCTTTAAGTGTTCTTAGTGACTACCACTTTTGCAGTGCACTGTACGCTCTTGCTAGCTTCCTCTCCAACAACTTCAGAAGATTCAGTCAAAATTTTTGAGACGGTAAGTTCAGAGGCAGAGATCACCTCCATCATTTCCTTTTTACAGTTGGTAATGTTGATTGCATTAGAGGTAGTCGGGTCGTAATTGATTTTGTGAGAAAAGTCTCTTTCTTCTTCACCATTACGACTTCGCTTGATGCTTTGGAACGCCTCTTTACCCGCATCTACAGTGTCCCCGATAACGTTGCCAGGCTGTACCTCAAGCGTCATACAGGAAGTGGTGGCCAAGGCTATTGCAATAATGGTTAAGAATTTGTTCATTTCTTCTTTAGGCTCTGGAAATTGTAGTGTTTAACCCTTGATAGAACGGTAAGCCTACCGTTCAGAAGTCTAGAGGATCATTTTACATGAGTCGCCTTATAGAGTCGTAACAGAACTCGAATTGTAGTTAATAATCGGGCAGGGCTGATTATATATCGCTCAATTTGGTTGATAAAAATACATGTAAGATAGAGCTTTCGTACTAGAAACTGGTTTGTAAGTGGTTCTAAGTGTTTTTTCTATAATTAGTATTATGGAATGCTTCCTAGCTATATTGAACTTATTGTCTTCTGCTCAAATTTCGACACTCGTGCGTCCTATAGGAGTTTCTGAGTCAAAGGTTTCTGATCTGTCTAGTTATTGGGTTTCTAGTCTTTTCTTTAATAATCTTGGAGAGACCCAAAAAGGTTATTTCAATCAAGTCAGTGATAAAAAAGATCAGAAGAAATTGCTACTTAACCTCTAGGATCACTTTGTTCAAAGGTCTATACAGTGAATGCCCGGTCATTAACCTAGTTGGTACGATTTATGTGTAAAATCTATAAATATCCTTAATTTTTCCATAATTTTCTTTGCTAAAGTTGCGCCCCATAAAAGTACAACAAAAAATTTTTGTTAAAAGTTCTTGGGGAGTTCATTTAATGGGTAGCTTTAAAAAAGTTCTGTGCTTCAGCTCTATCATTGCTATTTCCGCTTGTGGAGGTGGAGGCGGCGGTGGCAGTTCGAATGAAGGTGGTTCGGGTGGTGGTTCGGGTGGTGGTTCGGGTGGTGGTTCAACTAATAGCGCTCCTGAGTTTGTCTCTGCAAGTGAAGTCACTACTGAGGAAAATAGTACCGGTACTTTGCTTACACTATCCGCTAGTGATGCCAATGGGGACAGCATTAGTTACAACACTATTGGCGGCGAAGACCAGTCCCGATTTCTGATAGATAACGGTAACCAGTTGCGCTTTGGATTTGCTCCAGACTTCGAGAATCCTGCCGACGCAGATGGAGATAATATCTACCAGGTGACAATCGAGGCTAGCGATGGCAACGGAGGTCAGACGAGCCAGGAAATTGTGGTAACAGTTACTAATGTCAACGATGGCGCTCCCGAGTTTTCATCTGCAACAGAAGTTACAGTCGAAGAAGATGTAAGCGGGGTTTTTTACACCGCTATGGCTCAGGACCCAGATGGAGATGAGGTCACATTTTCATTGAGCGACGATGCTGATACTGCATTGTTTTCTATTGATTCTGCTAGCGGTGAACTTAGCTTTAACACTGCTCCAGATTTTGAGTCTCCTGCAGATAGTGACAAAGATAATTATTATCAGCTATCAATCAGCGCTGCTGATAGTGAAGGAGTCGCCAACCAGCTTACGCTACAAGTGTCTGTGACTGATCTAGTTATACCTTCCCCTCGTATGGTTTTCCCCACTGCGGGTGCCAATATGGGAGGGAAGCTTTCCAGCCTCGCTCTTACTACCAGGGTCTTAGACTTGGAAAGTGGCGAAAATACTACCGAGCAATTGTCTAGCATCACGATTGATAGTCAGTCACCGATTATGGATGCAACGTCCTCGTCAATTTGGTATCTCGATAGCACAGTTGATAAAGGTCGCGACTCCTATATTCTTTCAGCCCAGTTTGTCTCAGGCGAAACGGTCCAAAGTTTTCACTCTGTCAAGAATGAGCTTTTAATCCATTGGCCAGTGGGGGTGTCCTACGACAATTTATATGGAAGTCGGTATTTCGCTGATACCGGCTTGAACATGATATTTGAGATAGATTTTACATATACGCGCCGGGAAATTTCTGGGCCATCGGTTGGGTCCGGTCCATCTCTGAATCCAATCGATATGGTACAAAAATTCCCCACGGTGCGCGCCGATCCAGCTGATGACTACTTTATCGTATTGAATAGGGACGGGAGTATCTACTCTGTACAACGGACAACCGGTAACCGTACGCAATTGTCCACATGGGTTCCGGCAGATCTCACTTCATTGGCATTGACTGGCTATGGAGGTATTGCTTACGCCACAAGAGCACAGGGATCGTATGGAGAAATTATTGAATTTGACCTGCTGAATGGAGGTTACTCCGTGATATCCAGTTCTAATTCATCGTCCCCGATTGGCGCTGGCGCTGACATGATATATCCAAAGGGTATTGCGCTAGATGAGCCAAATGGGCAGCTTTACGTGGGTGACGACAGCACAGATTCTATACTTAGAATAGATATTGCAAGTGGTGATAGAACAACAATAAGTGGTAATGGTATCGGCAGCGGCGAACCCGTGTCGCAACCAGAGGGTTTAATCGTCGATGTTGACAGTGGCAAGATTTATGTTACCAATGGCCAAGTTCAGAATATCCTGCAAGTGGACATATCAACCGGTGATCGCACAGTTGTCACTGACTGGACCAAGGGGGAAGGATTGCGGCTTGTAAATCCCCAGTCAATTAGTCAAGGGGTCGGTAGCGATAGCCTTCTGGTGTCCGGAATTCTCTTCGACCCGGTGATCATGTCTGTCGATATCAATACGGGAGATCGTACAGAAATTTCCTCCAATCATGTTGGTACGGGCCCCAGCTATGTTTGGAACAATATAAGCTATAACCGTAAGACTGACCGGTTACTGACTGTTGTTGTAGATAGTTCCATAGCGGCGGAAATAGATTTACAAAACGGCAACCGCACCATCGCGGCTGAATTTATTCCGCCCGCTTCAGCTCGTGTTCGACCGTCTGCGATTGTTCCGGATGACTCAGGTCAATATGCATATATATTCGATGAGAGCAACGATGAATTAATTAAGCTTGATTTGGAAAGTGGTGAATTCGAGAGTATCTCTGCGCCTGGTATTGGTGAAGGCCCTGCGTTCTCCGGTGGCGTAGAAGCCATGGAGTTGGATGCCACTAACAATCACATGGTTTTGCTACAGGATACAGGGTTAGTAAGCGTAGATCTTGATAGTGGCGATAGGGAAGTTATCTCTGATAATAATACCGGCATAGGGCCCTCCTTTGACTCCGCCAACGGCTTAGCTTTGGATCTCACTAATAACCGTGCGTTTGTTAGCGATTACGGGACTGGTGGTATCTGGCAAGTGGAACTGACTACCGGTGAAATAAGCACTTTTGTTTCGTCTGTGAATGGCGGCACCGCAGATATGGACCCTCATGATGTGGTTTTGGATACAATTGGTAACCGTCTTTTAGTAGGTACCCGCAGCGGAAATTTAGTAGCCATTGATATGGACGACTTTTCACAGTCAATTCTATCTAGTGGCAAGGGTTGTGATAGCGACTGCCGTGGTGACGGAATTGAAGTGGAGAGCCTCTCCTCCATGGCTATTGACACAGAAGGCCGCCGTCTCTTTGCCTACGATGGTGGCTGGAATGGCGTGCAAGGAGTTGTTGTTATTGACTTGCGTTCTGGCCAACGCGCACTGGCTTCCAAATAGGAGCCTACCGGGTCCCAAATAAAGGGGGCCCGGTATCTTTATATCGAATTACGAGGCTTGTATAGCAGGTGCTGGAACTACGAGATGATTCTGGATCGGTATTGGAAGCCCTGCTTGAATGGCAAGTCCTTTAAAAACGGCAATAAATAATTCTACAGTAGCTCAATAAAAGAAGCCCCAGAAAATAGAATTCTCTGAGGTTATCTATTTCTAATCAATAAGCGCTTATGCCTTTTGAATAGCGCTGATAGACTTTAGAAATATTTATAGAAATGCCACTTACAGCTAGCAATTCATAATGAACAAGTCCAGCCTACGCCAGATCACGGCTGGTAGAGAGGGTAGTCGGTATATCCTACTTCGGTGCCGCCATACATAGTGTTTGGATCAACCTGATTGAGTGGCCATTCATTGCGAATACGCGTGGGAAGATCCGGGTTGGCAATAAAAGGTCGGCCAAAGCCAAAGATATCTCCATGACCTGCGTCAAGCACCCGCAAAGCTTTCTCGGGGGAATACTTTCCTGCATACATGATGCGTCCGCCAAAGATTTCACGTACTTCTCGATAGAAATTCTCAGGTAAATCCGGTGCATTATCCCAATCCGCCTCGGCCAGTGACAGATAGGCAATTCCAGCTTCGTTTAGCAGCTTGATAGCCTCGATATAAGTCTTGTGGGGATCACTCTCTACCAGACCTAGGTAGACTCTGTCCTCATCGGTACTTTCGAAAAGCGGTGCAAACCGGACACCGAGTCGTTCGCTGCCGACTTCTTCTGATACCGCTGCAACAATTTCTTTAAGGAAACGCAGACGATTTTCCAAACTACCACCATACTCATCATCGCGATGATTGGTATGTTCTGAAATAAACTGGTTCACAAGGTAACCGTTGGCACAGTGTAGCTCAACACCATCAAAACCAGCTTCCATCGCATTTCGTGCGGCTTGGGCATAGAGTTGAACCAGTTCTTTAACTTCCTCTGTTGTCAGCGCACGAGGCTCACTGGGGTCAGCCAGGGCGCCTTGTCCTGGACCTGTCTCGATAAATACCTTAACTGCGTCTGCACGGATAGCAGATGGCGCAACGGGCGCTGCATTGCCAGGCTGTAGTGAAGTGTGGGATACACGCCCAACATGCCAGAGCTGGGCAAAGATGATACCGCCTTGATCGTGCACGGCTTTGGTCACTTTTTTCCAGCCTTCGATCTGTTCCTTCGAATAGATTCCGGGTGTCCAAGCGTAGCCCTGGCCTCTTGGTTCGATTTGCGTGCCCTCTGTAACCATAAACCCAGCACCAGCACGCTGTGAGTAATAGTTAGCCATCAAGTCATTGGCAATATTTCCAGGCTGGCTACTGCGTGATCGGGTCAGGGGTGGCAGAACAATACGGTTTTTCAGGGTGTAAGGGCCCAGGTTGATCTCACTGAATAGTGACTCGTTTTTCATAATGACCTTCCTGTTAAAAACTGACTGCAGCGAGTGTTTGAAAAGACACAGGTAAAAAGCAGCGGTGATAAGGGCAACTGAATAGCCCCAGCGAGTTTTGGCTGTGCCTTGTGATGGTGGGAATACTAGAGGTGCAAGGATACAATTTGAAACAACTACTCTTTGTCTTGGTTACAAATATGAATGGTATAAGCCGCCTGGACCTAAAACAGCTACGTATACTGGAAGCACTGCTTCAAGAGAGGAATCTATCCCGGGTAGCGGAAAAGGTGGGGTTAACCCAGCAAGCGATAAGCGAACAGTTGCGTAAGCTGAGAGAAGTGTTTGATGACCGGCTGTTTATCCGGCAAGGCAACGGTATGGTGCCCACCCCTGTTGCTGAGCAGCTGGGAGGCAGGATCAGTAGTATTTTGAAGGATGTAGAGTCACTGCTAACCCCAATAGCGTTTGATCCGGCAACTTATAGAGGGATTTTTAGTATTAGTGCCACGGATTACGCAATTCAATCGGTACTGCCCCAGCTATTAGAGGTTGTCCGTAAATCTGCCCCGGAACTTAAAGTTATCGTCAGGGACTTTGAAACAGATAATCTCAATCAGTTAATGGTTGCTGGTGAGATCGACTTAGCGCTTACCTTTCCTGATTTCATCCCGGATGACCTGCCATACAAATTGCTATTTGAGGAGCAACATGTCTGTATAGCGGGAAAAAAGTCTCCACTGAAGAGTAAGTCATTAACGTTGGCAGACGTAGCCGAGCTTCCGCAACTGATCATTTCACCGTCACGGGCAAACCTCAAAGGATCACACGATGAGTGGTTTGCGATGCAGGGGCTAAAACGCAATATTGTTATGTCGATACCCAGCTTCTCTGCTGCCCCAGATATAATTGCAGCTACAGACACAATTGCGTTCTATCCCTCAAGACTTCTACCCAATAAAAAAGTTATTCCCCTTAAGTTGGACACGCAAACACCAAAATTTGAGGTTATAGCAGCATGGCATAGTCGATCTAACCATAGCCAGCTTCATATGTGGATGGTTGAACAGTTGATGAAACTTTTTAAGTAGCCTCTTGGGTAACTAATAGACTCCTATATAGAGCGTTAGAAGTATACAAAAGAATAATATTTGGAATTAAATCGCGGTGGGAAAATAAGATGGTTTATTGAGAACCATCTTATTTTTTAAAACTAAAACAGGTTGTATTTCTATTCCCGTAAGAATAACTCAGCCACTTCTTTTTTAGCGGCAACAACATAGGTAATCATTAGGTTTTCCTGATTAATATCAGTCAAATAATCGATATCTCTATGCACTGCTCTCAAAATAGAAAAGTTACTGGTGTCGAGGTCGTAAGACCATAACTGATCATCTCGATTGATTGAGTAAATCACATTCTCTTTGAGTACAAACCTTTTCTCACTGCCCTGATGAACCAGCTCTTCGATTAGCTGGTCTTCCGCAGGGCCAGGCTGCCAGAAGCGGTTCATATGATCCATATAGATCAGCTGGCCATCCTTGCTTCGTTGGGCCCAGTTAACTTGGGTATCGTTGATAATGCTTACTTCAAGATTATCCAAGTTTACTTCTGCAAACTTTGTAACGCCTTTAACCGTTAAAGTTAACAGCGCGAGGTTACTTACACTATCCCACTGGAATAGTCGGTCAACTGGATGCGCTAGTGAATAGGCTTCTCTGCTACCGTCCAGGGAGATTTTAGTCAGTACCTGATTGGCACTCGCCAGTATGTTTTGGCCGTCGGCGGACCAGCTAATACCGTAGATATTGGTATCCATTGGAAACTGGCTGACTTGCCGTAAATCGCTGCCATCAGTTATCCACACCTGGTCTTCACCAGAGCGCCTGGATGTAAATGCAATCAAGTTGCCATTGGGTTGGAAAATGCCATCATCTTCTCCCAAAATCGACCGTGTTGTGCTTGGGTAGAGTTCGCTGACATCTTCCTCCGAAGGTGTTTCGAATGACTCAGATTGGTTAAGCGGTATTGATGCAATATCACTATCGTATCGGCCCTTAATGAGAAGTGCCCTCTGCCCATTTGGGTGAAAATCGGGTGTGCTGGCAGATTGATCCAAAGGCAAATCGAGCTTACTGACCTTTCCATCGTAAGTAAGAGAGAAGAGTCGTCGGCCTGTGCTAAAGATTAACTCATCTTTAAGCGGCGAAAAGTTAGGGGATATAGTCCTGCGCTGGGGGATTTCATCTGGATAGTCTACCGGGTGGCTGGATAAAAGTGCCCCTTTGGAATCCAGCATATCGATATAAAGCTGGCCATCTTGGTGATGGCTGGTTACAGCTATTAACCCATCAGCGATTGAGTAATCAAAGTAGGCCAGATTTCCATTCTCCAGATCATAAAGGACTCGACTGGTATTATCCCTGACTGAATAGTTGATCAACCGCCAACGGTTAGTCTCTTTATGCAAAATAGCGAGATCATTGTTATTTAACCATACAGGGTTCCTAATGGCCGAGTTCTTACAGCGCATTAATACATTTGGTTGTTGTGGGCTTACCAATGCCTTTTGAAAATCCAGGCTTACCAGGTTGTAACAGGTATTCTGGGTTAGCGGTATGGTGCAGTCTTCTTCGGAAATAAATACCAGTTTCTTGCCGTCTGGTGATAGTGTATGGCGGCCATAAGTACCCCATTCTGGAGTTAATTCCGTCTCCTTCTGGGTATGTATATTCCTGGCCCAGATTTTATTAACACAGAGCTTATCTAGATAACGATTAAAAATAATATATTCACCATCTGGCGAATAAGAGGGGCCAAATTCTTTGCGGTCAGTTGCGGTTACTGCCTGTAATCGATCAAATACAAGCTGAGAGCTTTGCTCGGGTGGAGAGTATTTAAATATAGCAAATACTAATAATACCAACCCGACAAGTGCAAAGATTGGAAATCGATTTGGTTTGATAGTCTGGGCTTGGTGGCTTGGATTAGCCGGTGTTATATCTATTTCAGGCTTAGGGGAAGTGGGGGAGGGAGCTTCTTCTTTCGGTGCTGTCTTATCCTGAGGAATAGAATCATCATCTTGCCAAACAATATCGCACTCCAGGCTATAACCCTGTTTGGCGTGAGTTCTAATATAAGACTGCTGCTTTCGATCCTCACCCAAGGCTTTTCTAAGTTGCGCAATACTTCTTTGCAGCGTATTTGGTGTGACTATTGTATCGGGCCAGACTTCAGACAGTAGCTCATCCTGGCTCACCACTTTTCGCTGATGCTTTGCCAAGTGGGTTAAGACAGCAAGGGCTTTTGGGGGGATAGTTTGCGATTGCTCACTTCGGGTGATCTGGTTTCTGGATAAATCAATAAAGAAGTCACCCACCCAATATTGTAAAGCCATTGATGTATCTACCTGAACAAAATTTGAGCTGAATTTTTGCCGTCGATACTAGCATAAACCCTGATTACATCTAAAGCGTGCTTTGTAACTCATTGATAAATAAGAACTTTATGCCAGCAGCACAAAGTCATCCAAAAATCAGGAGCATTTCAGGTGTTTCATTGGCTCCTTATTTATATTGAGCGCTTCTCCGATCACATGTAACGGTATAAATACTGATATGAAAAAGCGTTTACTAGTCGCCTTTCTCCTGTTGCTACCTATCGCTGCCCTTGAAGCAGGTGAGCATAAGGCCCTGGAGTTATCCACAATCCAAGTAATACCCATTCAGGACTCCAGCAGTAACAGAGAATACGAGCTGTTTATTAAGCTGCCTGAAAAATACGAGGAGAGTGATACTAAGAAGCACCCGGTTATTTACTATACAGATGCTTTATGGGCAGTTGAAATACTATCGGCCACTACTGAATACGCACTGGAAGATGCCATTTTGGTGGGTATTGGTTGGCAGAAAGATAAGCCAGCTGATGAAAATGAATGGTCGAGTCGATATCGGGACTTTAAGCCAGCACTACCCTCAGATAATAAAGATAAAAAAACCTATAAAGGAGAGGCTCATCAGCATCTCGCCTTTATAAGAAATGACGTTATTAAGTATATCGAAAGCAATTACCGCGCAAATCCAGATAACCGTACTTATTTCGGTTACTCATTCGGAGGGCTCTTTGGGGTTTATGCCTTAATAAGC
The DNA here is from genome assembly GCF_047324085.1 of Microbulbifer sp. CNSA002. Lineage (NCBI taxonomy): Bacteria > Pseudomonadati > Pseudomonadota > Gammaproteobacteria > Cellvibrionales > Microbulbiferaceae > Microbulbifer > Microbulbifer sp. CNSA002. The sequence continues at coordinate 4,440,079 of NZ_CP172449.1, read as the reverse complement.
CAACCGGATACTTTTCAAAACTACATTATCGGTAGCCCATCAAGATTGATAGGCACTTATATGGATTCCCGGCTTGAATCAGAGCCTAACAAACCGTTGATGGAACTACCCAAGCAAACAAACGTATTTATTGCTTACGGTGCATTAGAGAAGGAGCTCGGCGCTACGGTAGAAAAGTTTGTTGGCGAGTTAAAGGGCCAAAAATTGGCTAACTTATCTCTGGAGCCGGTGGTTATCGAATCGGCGAATCACACTACAGCATTCCCAAAGACATCCGTGCGCAGTATTTATTGGCTTGCCGATAAGCTGAAACACTAATCAATGGAATATCGAATCATATTAATTATAAATAAATTTGGGCTCTAAGATGATTATTAAAAAGCTAATCGCAATCGGCTTAATGTATGGCATAAGCGCCACTGCGAGCGCAGGAGATTTGCATGCTCCAGAAATAAATATGGCCGACTATGGTAGTGACCTCACAGGCCTGGAGAGATCAATACCAAAGCTTAAAAAAGCATTTATTGATACAACTCCAGCGGATAGAAAAGACGGTATTCCTGTTGGTGAGATAGATGTAATCAAGGAGAGTTTGCAACAGCTGGCACTAGAAATAGCTGATAACCAACATACACCTTACGATAGCTTGCTAATTGCACAAAACAACAAACTGGTATTTGAATCCTATTACTCCCTTGGTCGTGTCAATTTTCCTCACCCACAAGCGTCTGCCACCAAGGCCTATACAGCCCTGGCAATTGGGAGGGCGATACAGTTAGGTCATTTGACCATGGAAGACCTAGACAAGCCTGTCACTTCCTTCCTCAAAGGATTGGATAGGAAGCAGTTTGTTAAAGGCGCAGACCTTGTCACACTGAATCATGCTATGAGCATGCAGTCAGGAATCCGTATTGCAGAGGAAAAACTCGATGTCTTACTGGAAAACAAAGAGCAGTTAACCGGAAAAAAGCTGGCCCAAATCTATCTAAGTCACAGTAAGCCGATCACTTCTGATTCGCAAACTTATTTATACCAAGGCTCAGACCCAATGATTGCAATGCTGGTTCTGGATGCTGTAGTTCCCGGCACCGCGAGTGACTTTATTAAAGAAGAGCTGCTGGAGAAGATGGGGATAGATATCTATCACTGGAAGGAAGCTGTTAGTGGGGTGCCCCAGGCAGGATCAAGAGCCATGATGACATCGCGCAGTATGGTTAAGTGGGGCACTTTGGTACTTAATAAGGGAAAATGGAATGGCCACCAGTTAATACCGGAGGCGTATATTGCCAAGGCTACTGGTAAAGTAGCTGTTCCCAAAGATGATGAGTTTGACTACACCAATTTTTCATACGGCTACTTCTTCTGGCGAACGCCTTTGAAGGTTGGAAACAAGAAATATATTGCAAAGTTTGGCTGGGGCGGTGGTGGCCAGTATGTGATCTCCATTGAAGATCTTGATTTAGTGATTGCGATCACCGGCCACAGAGATGATGACAAAACCCTGGGTTTGATAGAACAACGTATTTTGCCGGCCTTTGCATCTTCTGCATTAGGTGGTACAGCTGGCTAAATTGTTACATTAATTGACCTTGCCTAGGCACTGTTAAACTTTCCTGTCCAGCATTTGGGGCCTTTGGAATAAGGAAGCCCTAAATGCCGGACAGATTGTTCGATTACACAAGGGTTGCGGTAGTTATCGTTTTTGAAGTAGTAGGACCAAAGCAGGATTGTTAGGGTTCACTCTACTGGGAAAATTTGCTTTTTATCCCCATTGTCTTGCCTCTGTTGTCTTTTGATTCTCCTATAAATCTCTTCACGGTGAACCGGTAAGGTCTTGGGAGCGATTATACCTACCCGCACCTGATTACCTTTAACTTCTAATATTGTTATTGAGACGTTTTCCCCAATCCTGAGGTTCTCGCCTGTACGGCGGTTTAAAATCAACATATTGGTTTCCTAATGAGACGCAAAGCATTGGCAAACCTCCCGCAACGGGAAGGTCCGGAAAGTAATATCGGTTGCAGGTATTAGGAGGGGCGCGAGAACGGTAGGCGTAAAAGAAGAAAAGGCGGGCGCTAGACTCCCAGTGCTTGGGGAATCGCCTCAGGTTACTGAATGTGCAACCTTTTATTGAAGACGAGTGGGTTTCTAGCGTACCATTCATGGAGCCAGTGCGTCCTGAGTATTTTTTTTTATTTATTTTTTTATAAATAAAAAAATACGTGCTATCCAGGAGATGGAGGTCGGCCCTCCGTTATCGCTTTGCAGGAAGTGGTAACAAACCGCCTCAAGGTGATCGGAGTAAAGAGCTTTGGTTAGAAGCGATTGAGGAAAAGGCGTACGAGATACGTCAGGTATGTTGTGTAGAGACGAATGCAAATGAACCACTGATGAGGTGTCGAAAGCGTATTACCAAGATGATGTCAAAACCCGTGCACTGGCTAAGTGCGGGGATAAGCTTGGAGGTTACCTGTTTACCGACCGAGTGGCATCCGGCATAGAGGTGGCGTGAACACACAGCAGGCTTTTGGGTGGAACAGGAGAACCTGTCGTCCAGGTGTTAAGGAAGAGCGTCAAGTAGAGGCCCTACAAGACGTTGAGTACCAAGACTGGTCACAGGGGCGGAACAACCCGTAGTAGTGGAGAAGCGGCTGTAATGGACGTGGAGCGAAGGGGTTGTCGTATTCGGCGACTAACCGTGTAATCAACCCAGATGGGGAGGAATTAACGATTAGCGCAAAGCCATTCAATATTCCCAAGCGAGCGGTTTGGGAAGCGTGGAAGCAGATCAAGGCTAATGGCGGCGGAGCGGGGATTGATGAGATAACGATAGAGCAATACGAATCGAGTCTCGTCAAAAACCTTTACAAGCTATGGAATCGGATGTCATCTGGCAGCTATTTTCCATCAGCCGTCAAACGAGTGGATATTCCGAAACTCGATGGCAGCCTGCGACCACTGGGTATCCCCACAATCGAAGATCGCATTGCACAAATGGTGGCTAAGCAACTGCTGGAGCCAGAATTGGAGAAGGTATTTCACCCTGACTCCTACGGCTATCGGCCAGGCAAATCTGCTATAGACGCAGTGCGTCGAGCTCGACAACGATGCTGGGATAGAATCTGGGTAGTTGATTTAGATATCAAAGGTTTCTTTGACAATATTAATCACGAACTTCTGCTGAGGGCATTAGATAAACATAATAATCATCGGTGGGTCAGACTCTATGTACAGCGCTGGTTAACGGCTCCAGTACAACATCGGGACGGACAGCTTGAAGAGCGAACACAAGGTACTCCACAAGGGGGTGTAATCAGCCCGCTACTGGCAAACTTGTTTTTGCACTACACGCTGGACGCCTGGATGGTGAGAACGCACAGAGATATTCCTTTTGAGCGTTACGCGGATGATGCTGTTTACCATTGTCGTAATCCTCGTGAGGCGGATCGCTTACTGGCGGCTCTAAAAGCACGCCTGGCTACCTGCGGGCTTGAGGCTCATCCAGAGAAAACGCGCAAGGTCTATTGCAAGAATAGTAATCGTAAAGACTCCCACCCAGTGATCCACTTTGACTTTCTGGGGTTTCGATTTGGTCCCAGAAAAGCAAGGAATCGCCAAGGACAGATCTTCACCGCATTTAGTCCTTCAATGAGCCCTAAAGCTTTCAAGAGGATCAAGGATAAGGTTAGGCAGTGGCGTGTGATTAACTGGGTGGATCGATCACTATCTGAAATGGCAAAGGTACTTAATCCCGCAATACAGGGTTGGCTGAACTATTATGGTCACTTTGGGCGGAGATATGGTGTTTATCGGTTACAGAAGTATCTTGATCAAACGCTGATGCGTTGGGCTAGGAAGAAGTTTAAGCATCTGAAGCGAAGCTGTTTCAAGAGTTGGGCCTTTATTGGAAAGGTTCGTCAACAAATGCGCGGCTTGTTTGCACACTGGAGAATGGGAAGATTGAAAATGTGCTGAATACGAAGAGCCGTATGAATTGAGAGGTTCACGTACGGTTCTGTGAGAGGTCGAAGGGGAAGTTCCTTTGGTCTACTCGACCTTTGATAATTATGCTATCAATTTGGTTAGCTGGCCCCGGGTGTTGCCGCACCTTGGGTCAGCGCCTTTTACTTACTCTTACGTCACGCTACCGTTCTCCTTTGAGAATGGGTCTTTTATACAACTCTTGATGTTCTTGTTTTATCTTGGGCTGCTGGCTTGTCGAAGCCGATTTGATCACGGCCCAAAATATTGATAAATATCTATCGATTTTACGCAGCTTTGACGCTGAAGAAAACTGAATAAAATCCAATAAGATTATTTGGGCGCCTATATTTTATTGGTTGTCTGGTTCTATATCTCACAGGTGATTGGTATATTGGTCTGTAGATTTTTTTTCTAGTTGATGTGATTTGTATTTTTAACTTGCTAGAATTTCTTGCGTCTTTTATGAGGTGGGACGGTTTTATCAAAAGAGCTGAAAGGTGGATGATGAAAAGTGGAATTTTAATATTGCTGCTAGCCTCTTTTTCTATGATTACGCAGGCAGGAATTCCTGACGTATTAAAAGCGGATAAAGCAGATTTTATGTATTCTCTACCGGAAACATTTGGTGATACGAAAGTGTCTTTCCATGTGTCCAGCAACCAGCTTGCAGGTTTGACTGTTGCTTACAAGGACCATAATGTGCGTGCCCAAAAAGAATTACTTAAGGGTATATCTTCGCCTTCATGGGACTCTCTTACTGTGGCTTATGAAGATGTAGACGGTGATGAGGTTATTCAACACTTTTCCTTCTGTTTTTATGAAGAGTCAAAGTTAGGCACTAGTAAGCAGCCGAGATTTATTGTCTATTATGTCTATGAAGAAAAAATAGATAGAAGAATTATTGATGATTTTAGTTCACTGATGGCAGGAAACTGTTGGCCAGTTTTATTGAGTCGCCGAGAATAATAGCGCTAGAGAAACGGATAGATGAAAGGCCGGTAATAGCTGGCATTGGACTCGATGGTGAAAAAAACTTTAAGTGCTGTTAATCCTATTGGATTCTTCAACCCATTGTTGGTTAAAGCCTGCTCTTTTGGTATAGCCGATGAAAATATTCATTAGCTTTTCCATGCAATCCTCAAGGTCGACATCAATATCTGGTTGTCCATCGTTTTGATAATCTTTAGCTGCCTGATCTGCCATTTGCCAGAAAAACTGAGTCAGTAGTTTAGTTTCTTCAGCTGAAGTGATATCTCTCTTGCCAAGTAGAATGTCTTCGGCCAGTTGGTTTTTTAGCTTGTGGGAGTAGTGAATTGCTATATCTTTGATGGCAAGTTTATGTTCGTTAAATTTCATCACTATGTGTAAGCCTCGATATATATTCTAATTTTTAAAGAGTTTTCGAGGTGTAGAGGAAGTTGAGAATTTTCGCTAGGCATTATGTCAGAAGGCTTAGGTAGGTTTATGCTAGTATTTTCAGAGACCATAAAAGTTTTAAAAGCAGCTTTTCATTATTATATGGTTCTGATGTTGAAGTTTAGGCATTATCAATTTCATCATCCCACTGCTGCTCATAACCCTTTTCGAAAAGGTATCCGCCAAAGCTGTTGTACAGCTTTTCTAGCCAGTATTCAGAGCTGGCCTCGCAAGGTAGCTCTGACTCTTGTGCGGATTTCTCAACCATGGCCCAGAAGAACTTACTGAGATGAGTGGCTTCTTCTGAAGTGGTTACATATCCACGTTCTAAAATATCCATTGCCACTGTATCTTGCAGTAATTCAGCAAAAAACAGGGCAACGGTTTTCTCTTCTGGATAGCGATATTCGATCACGGTACTAGCCTGCCTGTCTTAATCCACTGGCCAGTAAATACGCACCAGAGGCATCAGTGCCCGGCCTTCCAAATCGAAGCTTTCATAATGGCTGACGATAAGATCGGCCAGGTCATCGAGATCCACTAGGGTGAGGGGAAAGGTGGAGCGGTCGGCTTCGTAGCGGGCTTCGCGGGTGAAGCCGCCAGTGCTCACGAATAGGCCGGAATCCCCTTCCCGCAGGGCGCCGATAAAGCCGCGTATGGCCGGGGCACCCATGGACCCGTTGCGATGTTTTACTTCGGCTTTAATGCGCGGCTGGGTAAGGCCCAGGCCATCCGGTGAGGCGATCACATCGACACCGCGATCAGGGCCCTTGGGGGATACCTTGGCCTTAAAGCTCATCGCGCGCAGTATCGCTGCAACCAACTCCTCCATTTCCTCGGGCAGCAGTGCGGCGATCTTGTCTTTGATTAGTTCGTGACTCTGGGCCACGGTTTCGTCTTTGAGCTGTGCGCTATCAGTTTCTGCGGCTTCGTCTTCCAGGGGCGTTATCGTACGGCCCTCGAATATGGTTAGGAAGGCATCAATGGTTTCCTGGCTTAGGGAGAAGAGGGTGAGGGTGGAGCCGAGGGAGTTCTTTGCTTTCTGGGGCAGCTGGTCGCGGCTGACTTTACCGAGCCATTCCACCTTACGCAGGTTGGGGTAGTCACCGATAATATCCGGCTGGAAGAGATACTCCCCTTTATCGACGCCCAGCAGGTAGTTCCGGGTCTCCGGGTTGTAGCTCACAATATAATCGCCTGCGACAATCTGATCGCGAAATTTCAGGATCATAGCGAGGGCATTGCCGGTAGCCGCAGGCTTGTCATTGCCGTAAATCTTGATGAATTCGTCCCGCAAGCGCTCGGTGCTTGAATACTGGCTTAGGTCTCCCAGCTGTGGCCAACCGATTGCGGCAAAGCCTTTCTCGAAGTCTTCACTGTAAATACCACCGCGCCCGGCGCGGATCATCCATGCATTGGTCATACCTCGAGTTCCCTATTTTCCAGTTCATTTAATCAATTAGTCGATACATTGTAACCCTTACATAGTTTGCGCAAGGAGTGGTGGTCCTGAGTAGCATTCAATGAAACTTGGTGTAGGTGTGTCAAGACCGGAGATCAAAAATAAGTCGCCACAAACCAGGCAACTCTTAAGTTAATGAGTTACCGACCTTTAAATGGCTTATTACCAGAACCAACTCCAGGTAACTTGAAGGTCAATGCAATCTGCTACCTGAATTAAACTTTATTCAATATTCTCTTTTAGTTACTTTCATTCTAATGAGTGACACTAGCCTATAGGAAAGCTAAAGGTTTGAAAACTTGGCGCTAGACAGAAAGCTTGTAACTCTAACTATTTTATAACAATTGGCTTTAAGTAGTGGTTGAAACTCCCGTATACGATAAGTGGATCATCTTGCTGCTCCATCAATAACACATTTGATAACCTCCACCCTGGTTCGCTCTTGGCCTACTATACAGGCAGGGGGAGCTTGCAGGTTGTATTGATGTTGTGGCATTAGAGACCCTTATAATAAACGTGATTATTCTCTACGTGGGTCTTGCGGTTTTTATTTTGAGAACGCAGAAAATAGTGGCACGCATAATCGCTACGGGACAGACTAATTTGTGGTCTTAAGAAATATTGTATGAAAGGCTCGAATACTGGGTTACGAATTCTATCCATACTCATTGATGCTATACTCAAATCTGATCGAACTATTTCAGTACATCCTGATTACCTTTAGGAATCCATTTCTAGATTTTATAGTACCTTTGAAAAAGTACCATCGGTTTCAATATTTCCAAGTTATAGTCCCCTTAGTCAGTAGAACCACATGATAATTCTAAAACGTGTTATTATTAAAATCATAAAATGCTTGAAAAAGCTCTTCCTTTGTATTCATCACGAAAGGGCCGCCCCTAACTACCGGCTCATTTAGAGGTTTCCCCGCAACCAGTATGAAGCGGCTACCTTTACCACCGGCTTCGATTAAAACTTGGCTTCCTTTTGTTAAAATGCCTAGTTGACGCTCAACCAGCTTTGACTTCTTTGATCCCGTATTTAGAGAACCTTCAATTACATAAATAAATGCATTATGTGTTTCTTCTAGATTCTGTACAAATTTATGGTCTTGCGCCAAGGTTACATCAATATAGGTGGGGTAAACGTATCTATTTTCCACAACACCTTTTGTGCCAAAATTAGTTGTCCCTGCAATGACTTTGATGTTTTGGCCTTTTGTAGTTGCTTCAGACGAAATTTGACTTTCTTCAAACTCCTGGTAGTCAGGATCAATCATTTTCTTATCTTTAGGCAAATTAACCCATAGTTGAAGGCCCCTTAACAATCCATCTTTTTGCTCAGGCATTTCCGAATGTATGACACCTTTACCTGCAGTCATCCATTGCACGCCATTTGGCTCTATAATGCCCTCATTTCCCATATTGTCTTTATGTCTAATTTTTCCATTTATCATGTAAGTTACAGTTTCAAAACCTCTATGCGGATGGTTGGGAAAGCCTCCAATATATTCATTGGGGTTGTCGCTTTCGAATGAATCCAATAGAAGAAAGGGGTCCAGCATTTCCAGGTTTTGTGTCCCAATCAAGCGAGTTAACTTTACTCCGGCTCCATCAGAACCCTGTTCACCAGATGTTGAGAACTTTAATTCTCTAATACCTTTTAACATAGTAAATTCCTTGAATTAATCGGTTTCGTTGTTGATGGGTAGGATCAAAGGCTTCATCAGATTGATTGTGTCTATTCATGCTCCACTTCTAAATTTCAAAGGAAGACTATTGACGAACATAGTTCAGATAAAGACCCATGTGGGGGAGTTTAAAGCCATATCGGCAGTAGTAAAATATGAATATATAGATGTATTCGTTCGATTTATTAGAATTGTCAGAGGAAGCTGGCTGAGTTAAGTGGATTCCAGTCATTGTTAGATATGTTGATACAAAAATAATAGAGTGGAATATTATATTTTCAGGTGGTGTTAAAATGAGGTGCCGGGTTACAGCGTCGTATCTGTTTTATTGTTCCAATAAGTGGGCTTATATTGGTTTTTAATTGTCTTGCCGGGAAGGCTAAATAAAATAGCAGTTAGAAAACGAATATGTATTGGACTCAACTATTCTTGTGATAAATACTATAGTGATTTGCTTGTCTTTAGGTTTTTTTGCAGTTATGGATTAGAGTTTAATGGTGTTTATGAGTGTTTTGTCTCAATCGGGATTAAAAGCTTATATCCCTTCCATGGGTGCTTTTTGTGCCTTTGAGAATAGCTATTATGGGTTTACTTTTTTCAAGCTTAATGACAGTTGACTTTTCAAGGCTATAGTGGGAGCTCCTTATTGGTATCATAAGTTATTAAAATAAGAGTTTTAGGTCTACTCTGCTAGGGGATATTCAAGGCCTCCTGGTCTGCAGGGCCTACAAGCTGATTTCTTACAAATACTGTTGCGACAAGCAAAAAACATGAAGCAATTAGCAGCGTATTTGATATTCCTGCGTAGGAAGCTATTTTTCCCCAGAGCATACCTCCTATAGCCATAGCGCCCATATATGTTGCCATAAAAAATGACATTCCTCTTGCCCTTATCCAATTTGGTAGCATTTCCTGAGTAGCCAGAATAAGCGGAGATAAAAAGAGTAACCAGCAAAATCCCGCAGTGAACATTGCTACTGATACATGGATATAGCTGGTTAGAAATGACAGTAATAACATGGATGTAGCATAGCCAATAGATGCGATACACAGTAAATTATCTACTTTTAAGATTGTGCGGAGCTTATTGGTGAAAAACACAGCACTTACCGCACCGAGCCCTAAAAATGACATTAATAAACTGTATGCTTTTGGATCGTCTGTATATAATTGAGATGAAAAAGTGGGGAGTAACGCCCATAGAGCACTAGCAAAAATAAAAAACGACAACGCTCGAACCAGTGCGTGTTGAAGTTTTGATTCTCGCTTTATGTATTTCAGACTATTTTTTATTGCTGATACGAAATTCTCACTATGTTGATTTGTTGCGCCGTTTCTATTCGGTGTCCAATAGCTAAGAGCCATTATGACACATAAGAAAGAAATAGCGTTTAAAGCGAAAAGTACCTCCAGGTTAAAATAGATCAAAAGTACTCCGCCGAGTATTGGACCAATCACTCTTGCCAGATTAATTCCCATGCTATTTAGGGCTATGGATTGGGGTAAGTCTGCTTTGGCTACTATTAGTGGTGTTATAGAAGACCAGACTGGCACCATTAATGCAGTTCCGATACCAATTAAAAAGGTTAACGTCAGTAACGATAAAATAGATGTCGATCCGGTTGCTGTAAGAAGGCATAATATGGAGGTAAGCAGGAGCATCCATATTTGTAATATTATTAAATATCTCTTCTTGTCGACAATATCTGCGAAGGCACCAGCTGGAATCGCAAGAAATAGTGTAGGTAAGGATGCTGCAGATTGAACCATAGCGATCCAAAATGGTGATGAGGTTAGTGAAATCATTAGCCAATTTGCACCAATTTCATGAATCCATGTTCCTGTATTTGAGATTAATGTTGCAGTCCAAATGATCAAAAACAGTTTATTTTTGAATGGGGCAAGGGAAGTCAAGGCTTAACTCTCTTTATAAAGGCCACTGCTTAAAGTGGCCTTTCTGTGGAAGCTATTTATGGCCAGTAGCTGCCATAGAATTTTACAGGTGACCAACTAGGCAGAAGGGGCTCTAGTTTTGGTGATAAAGACTGATAATCCCCATCTCCATATACAACTTCTCCATCTACAACAGTTAGTACAGATCTGATTGACTTGATTTCTTTCAGGGGGACTTCCATGTAATCTTTCGACAAAATTGCAAAATCTGCTAATTGACCTTTAGACAACCTTCCTTTGATATGCTCTTCTCCTGAGAACCAGGCACTGCCAATTGTATAAAGTTTGAGCGCCTCTTCTCGCGTTAAAAGATTTGATGAGTCATAGAGCTTGCGGCCACTGACGGTTTCACCAGTGACTAAATAATGTAGGCCTACCCAAGGGTTAAAGGTTGAGCCCCGTGTGGCATCAGTACCCATACCAATAGGGATACCTTTATCGACAAGCATTCTCAATGGAGGTGTAGCTTTTGCCTTTTCAGCTCCATACCGTTCAGAAAAGTCATCACCAAGGAATACCATACGACTTTGAATGGCAACGCCGCCACCAAGTGACTTTATACGCTCGATATTATTCAGGCCTATTGTTTCGGCATGTTCAATCGACCATCGAAGTCCGCGTAGCGGTTTATAGCTATTTACGTCTTCAATAACGTCTAAAATCCTGGTAATTGATTCATCATAGGTTGCATGAATCCTAAATGGCCATCTACGCTCTACCAGTAACTTAATAATTGGTGTTAGATCTTTTTCCATATCGGCATCCAACACTGGCCTGTCGGATCTAAAATTTTCAAAATCTCCAGCTTTCCATAGTAGATACTCACCTCCTCCATCAATTTCAAAGCCGTGCTCTTTAGTACTGTCAGTGTTTGTCCCCGCTTTATTTCCCCTTGTCCAATTGTGGTAGTCTTCCAGCTCTTTCCCTGGATTCTGTGCAAATAAATAGAAGGATGTTCTCAGTGGTAGTTTTCCTTCTGTGGCCAGTTTTTCCGCGACACTATATCCATCGGGATAACCGAACCCGCCACCTCCAGCGTCAATAACAGACGTTAAACCAAATTTTGCCAGTTCGTGAAATAAGTGAATTGTTGAATTTACTTTTACTTCTTCTGAAGTGTCTGGCAGAGCTGCGATTTTGCCGTAAAAAATTCCAGGATGTGGCTGTGCTAGCATTAACCCTGTGGGTGTTCCATGTGAGTCACGTACGAATTTTCCGCCCTTTGGATCTTCCGTATTGCTGTTGATTCCAAGTTTATCCATGCCCATTTGGTTAAGCATTCCAACACTATAGAAATATTGGATATATACTGGGGTGTCGGGAGCTGCCTTATTAATTTCAGCAATAGTTGGCAACCGTTTTTCCTTGAATTGCCATGGAGACCAGCCACCTATAATTCTTACCCATTCACCTTTTGGTGTTCTACTTGCCTGCTCCGACAACATGTTTAATGCTGTCTCTAGATCGGGCACACCGTCCCAACGTAACTCCCTCGTATAAGCTAATCCGCTACGCAAGAAGTGTGAATGAGAGTCGATCAAGCCCGGTATAACTCGTCTATTCTTCGCATCAATAACTTCAGTCGTTTCACCTCTGTACTGATGTATTATTTCATCGGTGTCTACATCCAGAATCTTTCCGTCTCTAACCGCTATGGCCTGGGCAACTGGCTTGTTCTTATCTTGGGTCGTTACCTTTGCATTTATAATGATCATATCCGCATAAACGGCGCTGTCGAAATTTTCTATCACCCCCTCATTTGCGATGGTTGCGTTTTTACATGCAGCCAAAACCGTGGCGGCACCCATTAAGATTAGGCGTTTTCGCCATACATATTTTGAATATGACATACTAGATTTCTTAGATTTGAAAGCGCTTACCTACCTACTCAGGAGGTATAGTAAGCGCTTATGGAGGAATGAGATCAGAGGGTTATTTAACTTTAGAAGAGGAAAGCTCTTTATATGCTGCGGGGACATTCAATCCAGAGTGAACCCACCCGTGAAGGGCATACCCTTGGTATTTTGGCAGTTGAACTTTCTCAACCGTCTCCTCAAGGGATAGTCCTCTTGCAATTGCCTTTTCCACTTTATTTTTAAGTGCAGTCAAGTAATCAATATGCCATTTTATTGCTGAACGGTTTGTAATTGGGCCATGACCAGGGATAACTAATGTAGATTCATTTATTGCGCCATATACATATTTCATGGTTGCTAATGTTTCTAATAGATGGCCATCAAGCAGCCAAGGCAAGGCAGGTTTGGTAGAGACTACGGGGTTACCTGTCCAAAGTATGTTCTCTCCTTTAACGGAGACAAATAGATCGCCGCCAGTTTGAGCAAAACCAAAGTCATCTATGTCTACAGTTTTGCCTCCTAAATCAATAGAAATACTTCCGTTTTTGGGGACTAAGATATCGCCGGTTTTGGGTATTACATCCTCAATTCCCCTGCCTTCACCGAAGTTACTAATCATGAACGCAGTATCTTGCTCGAAGTAGTTATCTACATAATCCTTTGCACTTTCATGTTGGATAATAGATACACTGCTTGGAAAAACATAGTTTCCATATGAGTGATCACCGTGATAACTTGTATTAACTAAATACTTGATGGGTTTATCTGTTTCAGCCTTGACCAACGATATCATTTGTTCGGCAAGGCGCTCATTTATCATTGACTCTATCACCAGAACAGAGTTTTCGCCGATAACAAATCCGCCACTTGTTGCAATAGGATAGCCATTGCCAGCTTTTTCAGAGGCGTCTGAAGGTATTACAGCATATATGCCATCTGAAACCTTTTGAGATTCAAGGATGACTGTATTGCCATCCCACACGGGCTCTTGGGCAATCGCGTTCACAGTAAAAGCTACACCAGCCAGCAGTGTAGTAATGGATTTAAGCATTGTAGACATTTCCGGTAATTATTAAAACGCGAGAAATCCTACATCATGTTTGCTTAGTAGTTACGGCAAAGATAATATGGATCGAATCTATCGATATATGGTGTACTTCCGTGAAAACCACGCTCGAACAGTTAGAAGCTTTGGATGCTTTAAGGAAGGAAGGCTCAGTATCAAAAGCTGCTGATCAACTTGGCAAGAGTCAATCCACAATTAGTTATACGCTACAAGAACTTCAAGATACCCTAGGTTTAACTCTGGTTGAAAAAGATGGAAGGAAAACCAAATTAAATCATGCCGGTTTACTTTTGAGTGAGCAAGTTGAGGTGTTATTGAGGCAACATTATGACATTGAGAATCTAGCTGGCCAGCTAAAACAGGGGGCGGCAGCTACGTTGAGTATTGCAGTAGATACTTCATTTCCAAAGAGTATTCTCGATACTACTTTGAAATTGTTTCACAGCCAGCAAAAAAATGTCCGCTTGTCTATAAAGGAGCAAGCGATGTCTGGAACTAATGCGTTACTTCTTAATAATGCGGTGGATTTATGTATCGGTATGACTCCACCCCCCGGTTTCTTAAGTGATAAATTGCTAGATGTTGAATTTATCTTAGTGTGTAGCCCAGAACATAGCTTATCTAACCAAAAAAATGTTTCTTATTATGAACTGAAGAGAGAGACTCAAGTTCTAGTAGCAGACTCCGGGTCGATGGATGTTTCTTTCGGTTGGCTTTCGCCAAATGTGAAATGCTCCGTTTCCAACTTGAACGAGGCCTATCGCCTTGTAAAGGGGGGGCTAGGTTATGGCAGGTTGCCGGTGCATATGGTTGCCGAGGATGTTCAGTCAAATGAGCTATGTAAAATTGATATGATTCATGGATTTTCCTATACAGTGTCTCTTTATTTAACTGTAGGTAATAAAGCACAGAATAATTCAGTCAAGCTATTTTCAAAAATTTTGTTCGATATGGTAAAAAATTATCAAATTAAAAGTTGCTGATTTTAATTCGATCTTATAGTCGACCAGAAGTCCTTTAGCAGTTCGCATATAAATGTAAAAGCATTATCAATTATTTACCATCCTTAAATTTAGAATGATTAATAAAGAAGCTATAGATAAATGTGGATTGCTTTCGCAATGTCACTGAGGATAGCGATGATCAAAAACTTTATTATGCGGGGGAGCCTAATCAGTTATCCGGTAGAAAGTGGTAAATTATTGTGTAAATTTAGGCTGATACTCCAACCTGAATAGATAGCTGCTACTGATACGAGTAAACCTTCCTCTTGAGAATGTCTAGAGAGCCTCTGAATAACTCTGCAAGCTCCGAAGGGCTGGCCTTGAAGACTCGCAGAGGCATTACGGAGTTATTCAGAGGCTCCCTAGCAGTCGAGTGCCACCAAATACCAGCCTAGCGGTCGCCAGGTATCGCATGGGTTGCCCGGGCGTGCAATGGCCACCCGAGCAACCGCGCGATTTACTCCGGTACTGCGATAATTAGAAACGACACGTGTGATTCGCTGTTTTCTTGAGTGTGCTTGCTGTTCCCCGAGTCGCCGTCGCCGATCAGTGCGTGTGGATTGTGCAGTATGACCTGCGAGCCTGACGTGGAGTAGGTTTCCGAACCTCCGCCGACTTGCCGGATGTCGTGGTCACTGCTGTCGTAGTGGACGCGATAGCCAGACAGGAACACTACCGCGTCGCTTATGGGTTGGCCCATCTCGACATACACGTCATCACTCGTTTTTTGGAGGTTTGTCACGTACTTTGCGATCAGAGGGGGGCTCTTGCTCAGCTCAATGAGATTGCCATCAATCGATGCGATGGCATTGTTGCCTGAGTCATCGTGCATCTGTGCAGTCGATTGGATACCCACTTCGTAGTTGTTAGGAACCGCGGTGGTTGCATCGAGCTCAATGGTGCGAACGTGGTGTGACTTTGGGGGTTCGCTCGGGTCGTTGTCCTTGTGGTACTCGCACGCCCAGCCTCCCAGGGCAGCATAAGCCTCTGGCTCATCGAGGGGAATGTATTGGCTGGTTGATTCATCGGGGATATCGGTGATGGTTCTCGGTAGGATCACACCGTCTTTGGGGCCGTCGACCACTGCGATGCAAGACAATGTCAATTGGGAGTCTGAGGGGCTTAAACCTTTCTTCTGGCCGAATAGGGTGGCGTCAGGAGTGACGGTGAGGACGGCATTCTTGTTGTGGACCTGGGTGAGCGACAGGCCCAGCGTTTGAGTTTGGTGGTCCGTACCTCCTTCGTATTTGAAGAACCAGTAGGTGGCGGCAACGATGAAGCTCGTCACTTCTGAGCCGTATCTGCTGAAGTCAAACCGGAACCTTCCGCCGTTTTCATCCAGCTGCTGATTGATGTGCATCATCTGAATATTCGGAGGCGCGATTGGGGTGGAATGAAGCTTGATTGGCATATAGGCCCAGTCACCGCCAACCTGGAGATAGGCGGGCGAATTCGTCTTCTTGACCTGGAAGCCGGGAATCGCGATGTCGACACTCCCTTTCTTCGAACTCAAAATTGAGATGATCAATTGAATGACCCAGCCAAGCGGAACGAATGCCCACCAGAAGGGGAGCTTCGCTTTTGTTTTCACCTGAATGTTGAGCACATCGTCGTAGGCGTTGAAGCTTATCGTCGCAGAGAGCTTTAGGGTTTGGTAGACCCACAGGGTCATGGCCCCACGCTTCACTCTGATGTCGGCACTGATAACAAGATCGCCGTCGTTGTTGAACGCCGCTTGGAGGTTGTTTTCTTTGATTTTGATATGCGCACCCTCAATCACATCCTCGACGTCTGTGTTGAGGTACATTTTTTCGGGGTAGGTATCGGTCACCGTCAGCTGCGATGAGGTCAGTGGTGTTGCTTCAGCAATCGCCGCGGCCACCGAAGTCAATATGATGTCGTTGGATACGATGAGTGCGGATGTACAGTTGCTAGGGACAGTCTGTGGTAGAAGCGCGTCTATTGGCTGGCGATTCCCACGGCATATCCCAAGTCCGAACAGGTTTGAGTCGGAGTCGCCATCAAAGGCTGTATACATCACCCCGATATCCAGGTTCCCGGCGGGCAGGGGGGTGTGTTGAGCAACCGTGTACTTGATGGGCCAATCAAAACTTGAGATGAGTTGGTCGACTGCTCCTTTCATCGCGTCGGTAATGTCGAGGCCCTTGATCGACTTTGAAAGTTGAATATCGCTGAGGTCAAGTTCCATCATGTCCCAGTTGGGCTTCTTGATGGTCACGGTGACTTGCCCATAGTGGTTGATGCTGGCGCTGGCTTGCATTTTGTCTAGGTCAAGAACGAGCCGGGCGTGACCGGGGCTTTGGCCCTGCGCATCTTCGATGTTGCTTGTGATACCTGGGAACTTGATGAACCCTGTGATGGGCAGGTCGAGCGTCGCCTTTAGGTCTTCGGGAGCGATGAAGGCGGGACAATCAAATGCGAACTCGTAGCGAACCTTGGCGGGGCCCTTGCCGACACTTCCGCTGAATGACCATTGGCCGGAGTCGCCTTCGAAGAGCTCGCTAATCCAATTGTTGACCGCTCCTTGAGTCGAGGCACTGATCAAATCCCAGCCTTGCGAAAGGTCTGGATCTGGCGAGGATTCAACTTCTTGCAGACCTTGCTGCTGTTCAATTTCTTCTTCAATTAAGTCGCTTGGCTCTTCTCGGTCAAACAGGCCGCGCAGCTCCTCGACCAGCTCGGGGTTCGGGTCGCATACCCGCTGAAAGGTCGAAATTGGGTCGAGCGCAAATTGGCGTGCATTGCCTTCAGATTCACCGAGCCACTTGAGCATGCGAGCTTCATGTTGCAATAGGTTGCTCAGGACGGGGTCACGTCGCAGTGGGTCTGTTTGAGATGTTGGCGTGAATTCGAAAGAGAGAGAGGTCGAACTATCTAATTGTGAGGCTTGCTTGCCTAGCAGGCGCTGCAGGTCGTCAGGAGAGAGTGTGAGGGACGCGGTTTGCTTTTTGAGGCGGCGCTGCAGGCTGTCGGGAGAGAGTGTGAGAGTCTCTTCCATGATGATGCTCCGTAATATTCATTAGTTTGATTTTTTTGAAAAGGCGAGTGGCCGGGTAACACCACGAGCCCTCTTTGATGCGGCAATCGAACATCAGGCCTACTAGAAAATTGCCACCCGTCCTAAGTTACTCTTCAAAAGGGCACCAGCCAACAAGGTCGAAGGCATTATGAGGGAAAATATTGATGTCTTTTGTTTGATAACATTTTTTGCGCCGTTATTGAGATGTTCTAAATGAAGCCTTTCGGTGAAAAGTTACGGGACTATTGCAGCAGCAAAGGCTTTATCAATAGCTCTTGAGGTTTTTGCTACTGGATGAGTATTGTGTGACAGATCAAAAACGTTCCCTTGGATATGAAAAGCGGAGGAAGGAGAGGGCTAAATAACGTGCCAAAAAGCTGTTATCAGATTTTGAAGAGACGGATAAGACTGGGCTTTTTAGTGGCGGTGAAAATGCGATGCGGCATGATATTCATGGTGGGAAACCTGCATGACTCTGGTCTAAATGATAAAAGAAAAAATCTCAACTCTATCTGATAGGAGTTCGCCCATAAACTGAGCTAGCGAATTCCGGCTCTGTGTTAGCCGGGGTATCTTTTCACTAAGTATTTCTAGCTTACTCTGTAGTGAGGCTTTAACGGCAGGGCATCCATAAAACCGAGGTATTGAATGCTCATTCTCTAGGTACAGTAATAATTCTTTTATTGTTTTTTAGTTAACCCCACTTTAATTCGATGTTTTTACTCGCCAATATCTTCATGCCAGATCTCAGGGTGCTGCTGGATAAATTCATTCATAAGACTAATGCAATCAGAATTATTTAGGATGGTTAGGCTTATGCCTTCAGATCTGAGTAACAGTTCATCTCCCTGAAAGGTTTTGTTTTCACCGATAACAATATTCCTAATACCGTATAAACGTATGGCTCCGCTGCACATTGGACAGGGCGAAAGAGTCGTATAAAGCGTGCACTTTTGATACTCGACCGCTCGTAACCTTCCAGTCTTTTCCAATGCGTCCATTTCAGCATGCTTGATAACACTATCCTGTTGGATACGCTGATTGTGGCCTCTGCCGATAATTTCTCCATCACGCACTACTACACAGCCGGTGGGAACACCTCCTGCGGCCAAGCCCTTGCGCGCTTCCTCAATGGCTGCTTGCATAAACGCTTCGTGCTCAGACTTGCTCATGGCAGTCCTTTATTTAAATTTTTAAGGATGCTTGAAGTATAGAGTGAATAGCTTTATTGATACATTAATGAAAGCTAAGGTGACGGCGAAGACTATTGCCAATAGGTTTGTATTTTTCGACTAGTGATGGCTCTTACTGATATGAAAAAACCTTTATCGGTGTCAACAGGCGAGCAGCCTGCTTGATTGTTGATAAACCTTTCTCTCGTGTATAGGTGCAGCTCGTGAGTATTGTAAGGAGTGCATCACATGATCGATGGGTGAGGCTTTGTTCTTTATGGGGTGAGTGGCTAAGTGGTTTTTTTAAGGTATTGTTTTAACCAGGTTAATGGGTAGAAATATGGGTATTCCTAACACAATCTTGATTTGCCCCGCTTATTTAGAAGGTTCCGACAGGCATTGAGCCTGTCAGATGAAAAACGTCCAGCGCCTAGCGAGCTGCCGAAAGGGAAATCGAGATTATCTATTGCTATTCACTCTTTTAGAGCCGACGTACATTGCAAATAAACGAAGGCCGATGGAAATTAAGACAAGCATACTTGGCGCTGTATGAGCGGGTATTGCCTTTAATTGCGTGATTTCTCTTTGAAGGGTCATCGTTTGGTGTGGGTTGGTCTGGTGCTTTGGAACCTGAATGACGTTTTTCTTAAGTAATTTATCGAACGACTCGATTTCTCCCGCAAGCATATCCAGGAGTTCCAATTCGGTCTTGCCTTCCCATGGTAGCTGTGTCCTATATGCGTCAACTGCTTTACCAAGCTTTTTCCACTCTTCTGCGAGGAAGGCTTCAAGTGATGAAAGGGTTCTCAGCTTCGAGTTCATGGATTGATTGACTCGGTAGGCGTTTTGTCCATGAGCGCCGCTCGCCATCATTCCAGCAAAGTGCTGTACGTTATGTTTGGCGGTATTCAGGTTCCGGCTGATTAAGTTAAGTTGATCCAGGGTGCGAACCAGAGTCTGATCAAATCTCGGATCTTTATCCTTAATCGCTGTCAGAGCGGTGTTAACCAGTCGACTCACCTGTATCTTGGTTGCATGTTCGTTGATGGACATATCCCTTTATCCTCGTAAATCCATTGAAGAATGTGTTCCACCTCTCTGATTTGAGATGAATGTGCCACATTCAGGTTTTTGCTTGATGAAAACGCGAATTCTAAATTAAATCTGCCGAGTGTCGCGGTCTAATAGAGTACGGGCCATTGCACGGAAGCCGGGGGCGGTCATGGTTTCATTGTCATAGCCCAGTGACCAGGGCTAGAGCCTGTTTAGCAAGAGGGTTAATGTGTGGCTGGCCCATTTTCATTTTTTCGTTGGGCAGTTTTATGTGCTTGGCATCCCAATTGATTTCCGTCCACTCAAGTTTTCGCAATTCTCTAGCGGGCAGAGTAAGAGAGGGGGTAGTTTTAGGGCTGCTCTTACTATTGGGGTCGTCTATGGCAGTTAGTAGGCGCCCGATTTCAGTAGGGTCTGCAATTGCTGCCAGGTGTTTTTTCTTGGTGGGGCAGTGGCGCAAACCTGCTCGCCCCCGCAATTAACCCCACTAAAAATGGCTGGATTTGGGTTAGATTAATTGGGATGGTCCAGATAAGCAAAAACCCCGGAAACACTAGGTTTGCGGGGCTTTCGTGGGCTGTCTGAGACAGCAATTTGGTGGAGATGGCGGGAGTCGAACCCGCGTCCGTCAGCACTCTGCCAGAGGCTCTACATGCTTAGCTCCGTCTATTGATTTAACCCATTACAGCCCGGCGGTCAGGACGTATAGGGCGATCCCGAAATTTGTTTAACCGCTTACCCACGGGTATGGCTTGCGGCGATCCAGTTCTGTATAACAGTCTACAGCGCGATACTGGAACCTTGCTGAAGACTGCTAAGGGACGAACCCTTAGTTAGCGCTTCACAAGCTGCTTACGCAGCGAGTTGGGCACCGTAGTTGTCGTCGTTGGCAACTAATAAAATACAGCTTTGGATTTACGAGATTCGCTGCCATCTCGGCATGCACCCAAGGTTTCGTAACCGGCGTCGAATCCAAGTCATCCCCGATAAGAAACACTCATGTGTGTCACCTAAGTATACCTCAAAATTCACGTTAGCAATAAATTTTATGTAATTGGCATTTGAGCGATCAGAGTCGCTTTAGTCAGGCGCTTTGAGGGAGGGCTTAGGTGGGAAGGGAGTTCCCGGCGGTGAGGTACCGCCGGGGGGAGATCAGTTTAGCGAATGGACTGTACGAAAGCGGTCAGGATTAGCAGTGGGCAGACGATGCGCACGTACCAGGGCCAAATCTTCCAGAACAGGGTGTTTTCGATATCTTCATGGCCTTTCTTGAGCTCACTCAGTAGCTGGTCGCGGCGCCAGATCCAGCCGGCAAAGATACATAGTGCAATGCCGAGCAGGGGCTGGCCATATTCAGTACTGATACTGACTGCCAGTCCGAAGAGGGCGTCGAAGTTGTAGATGATGCCGCAGCTCACGCCGAAGATGATCAGGCCAACGATCGGGGTGGCGATGCGGCGGGGGATATTCAGGTTCTCGATAGAGAAGGCCACCGGCACTTCCAGCATGGAAATGGAGGAGGTGAGGGAGGCGATAACCATCAGTGCGAAGAAGGCGATGGCGACGAATATCCCGGCTTCACCCATGGTGTCGAACAGTGCTGGCAGCACTTGCAGAATCAAGCTCGGGCCGGCGATCAGGGAACCGTCGGCAGAGAAGATCTGGGTACCGGCTTCCTGGGCTACGTACATGGCGGGCAGGATTAGCAAGCCCGCTGTGAAGGCGATGCCCACATCAATCAGGGTTACCAGGGCGCCGAGGCGCGGCAGGCTTTCCTGCTGGCTCAGGTAGGAGCCGTAAATCAGCATGGTGCCTACACCCAGGGATAGGGAGAAGAAGGCCTGGCCCATGGCGGAAATTAGCAGATCCGGGGTGAAGTGGTCGAAGTTGGGCATCAGGTACACTTCCAGGCCGGTCAGGGCGCCGGGCTGGGTGAGTACGTAGCAGATCAACAGCAATAACAGGATGATCAGCGATGGCATCAACAGGGTGGACCAGCGCTCGATCCCCTTCTCAACACCACTGGCGATAATCAGCATGGTAAGACCACTGAAGATGGCGGTCATGATCATATTGCGATCGGTGCTGTTGCCGGCCAACCACTGGGCCGCCTCTTGGGCGCCGAACAGGCTGGCGAAAGGTTGGGCCAGGTGGGCCACCATCCAGCCCGCCACAATGGCGTAGAAGCTCAGGATCAGGGAGGCCACCAGGATACCGCCGAAGCCGGTCAGGCCCCCGAAAAAGCGGCTGATGGGCCCGTTGGAAATGGAGCGCAGCGCCTGCACCATATTGCGGCGCGCGTGGCGGCCGATGGTGAGTTCGGCCATCAGGGCCGGATAGGCGAGCGCAAAGGCTAGAAATAAGTAGGCGACTACAAAGGCGGCGCCGCCGTTGCTGGCAGCCTTGGTTGGAAAGCCCCAAATATTGCCGAGACCAACGGCGGAACCCGCCGCGGCCATCAAAAAGCCAATATTCGAGCTGAACTGTCCTCGCGGTGCACTCATGGTAAATCCCGTAATTATTCTTCTAATAGTTCACTGTGCACTATTTGTGCGCCGAGCGCATTAGGCGCTGCTTTTCGCGGTTCCAATCGCGCTTCTTCTCAGTCTCGCGTTTGTCATGGCTCGCCTTACCTTTGGCAAGGCAGACTTCGCACTTCACTAGATGCCCTTTCCAGTACATGGCTGTGGCAACCACGGTGTGGCCCTTCTGCTCAACAGCGGCGATCAGCTTGGAAAGTTCGCGCTTGGTGAGCAGCAGGCGACGGGTGCGGTCGGGCTCGGTAACAAAGTGGGTGGAGGCACTGGGCAGCGGCTGGATGTTGGCACCCAGCAGCCAGGCTTCACCGTTTTTGAAAATGACATAGCTGTCGGTCAGTTGGGCTTTGCCCTCCCGACAGCTTTTGACTTCCCAGCCTTTCATCTCAACGCCCGCCTCAAACTTTTCTTCAATGAAATAGTCGTGGCGGGCCTTCTTGTTGAGGGCGATGGTATTGGATGTTTGTGCTTTCTTTTTCTTGGCCATGAAAACTACGAGTGACTATATAAAACTGTGTCCAAAAAACTTCAGGGCCACGGTATTGATAAAGATAAGCAGCAGTATCAATGGGATAAAAGTGCCCAGGGAGAAGTTAACGTATTTTTGCGAAAACGAGCCTGCAAAGTTGCTGTCACCTTCTTGCAGCTCTTTATCAAAATTGGATTTCTTCCATTTGTAGATCACGAACAGACATACCAGCAGGCCGTTTAAAGGCAGGATGGTGTCGTAGAAGATGATCTCCACCAAATCGAAGAACGACTTGTTTGCGCCGGCCAGTTGTACAAACTCTGTAAACCAAGTGGCCATACCGAATGATACGGCGCAAGCGATGGCCAGTACAAATTGAACTGCCGCAACGATGTAGATGGCCTTCTTACGCTCCATGTTGCGCTCGTCGCGCAGGGTGGCGATAGGCACCTCGATAATGGAAACCAGTGAGGTAATGGCGGCAACCAGTACCAGGAAGAAGAAGATGGCCGCTACGGCGCTGGCGCCCATGTAGCCGATTCCGTCTTGCAAAGCGAGGAATATCTTCGGCAGGAACAGGAAGATCATACCGGCGGACGAGTCGCTCAGCTCTGTCGGATCAATCTGCGGGTTAAAGTGGAAAATACTCGGCAAAATTAGCAGGCCAGCAGTAAAGGCTACCAATGTGTCAGTAATCGCAACGGCACGGGAAGAACCGGGAATGGAGTCCTTCTTCTTCATATAGGAGCCGTAGGTAATCATGATGCCCATTCCCAGAGACAGGGAGAAGAAGGCCTGGGCCATGGCTTTACTGATTACGTTGCCATCAATTTTGCTGAAGTCGGGTACCAGGTAGTACTGCAAACCGAGGGCGGCGTTATCCAGAGTCAGTACAAAGAACACTAGTCCCAATAACATGACAAACAGCATGGGCATCAGGGTTTTTGCGGCCCGCTCGATACCGTCTTTAACGCCCATAGCGAGAATGGCATTGATGATCAGCATCAGGACAACCAGGTAAATAAATACCGTGGGTGTATTGATAAAGTGGATAAAGAAATCCGGGGTGGCGAGCTTATCCAGGTTGCCGGAGAAGATCTCTACCAGGTATCCCATTACCCATACGGTAACTACCAGATAAAAAACCGCGATCATAAATGGCGTGATCAGGGCCAGCCAGCCGGGAATACTCCACAGCGTGGAGCCCTTGGATATCTGCCGATAGGCCCCGACGGGGTCTTTATCTGAACGGCGTCCCATAGCGAGTTCGGCCATCATCACAGGCAGACAGATCAGAAATACGAAGAGAGCGTAGACCAGTAAGAAGGCGCCGCCCCCGCTCTTGGTGGCTGCTACAGGGAATGCGACCAGGTTGCCAATACCGACGGCGGAACCTGCTGCGGCCAGGATAAAGCCCAGCCTTGACCCAAAATGCTCTCTCACTGCGGTCATAAGTACTCTCGCTATTATTTTTTGAATGCTTGTAGTTTTTGTTACTGCGGCTGGGGCTAAGTGTGGCCCACCGGTAAAAAATGCGATTGTTGCAGGAATTGTCTTGCTTGAGTAGCGCCGACTGGCAAAATTAGCCGTTCAACGGTAATCCCAGGTAATTTTGCCTGATGGACTGGGTTAGACAGTAGGAATGACTGAAATAGAACGCAGTGCGCTGGTGATGTACAGCGCGGAACAAATGTTTGATCTGGTCAACGATGTGGCCAGTTACCCACAATTTTTACCCGGCTGTCGCGCTGCGGAGATTATCCACAGCGATGACACTACTTTAGAGGCGCGCCTGGATTTGTCGCGCGCGGGTATAAAGCAGAGCTTTGTAACCCGAAATCAGTTGGTGCGTCCCAAGTCGATGACGCTCAAGCTGGTGGATGGTCCTTTCGAGCAGTTCGAGGGACTGTGGGAATTTACTCCACTGGCTGAAAATGCCTGTAAAGTTAGTTTTACCCTTTCGTTTTCGATGAAAAATCGATTGATCGCGGCG
This sequence comes from Microbulbifer sp. CNSA002, assembly GCF_047324085.1. Classification (NCBI taxonomy): domain Bacteria; kingdom Pseudomonadati; phylum Pseudomonadota; class Gammaproteobacteria; order Cellvibrionales; family Microbulbiferaceae; genus Microbulbifer; species Microbulbifer sp. CNSA002. Next base: position 4,415,384 of record NZ_CP172449.1, on the reverse strand, counting down.
GCTGCGGGAAAAATTTTCAGTGACCTGGCCAACCAGATGGTCGCGGTTATGTGTGAGCGCGCGGAAGAAGTTTACGGGAAACCCCAATGACAGAAGAGAAAACAATCTCGGTGGAGGTGGTGTACGCACTGCCCCACGAACAGCGATTAATGCGTTTGTTGGTGTCAGAGGGTACCACTGCGCGGGAGGCGCTAATTCGCTCGGGAATTCCCAAGGAGTATCCTGAAGTCGATCCGGATACGGCAAAGATGGGTATTTTTGCCCAGGTGCTGGGGAGTAAGGGGCTGCCGCCGGCGGAAAGTTATGTCCTGCAACCCGGGGACCGGGTTGAGGTGTATCGCCCCTTGATCGCCGATCCCAAAGAGGCGCGCAAGCAGCGCGCCGAGAAAGCCAAGCGTATGGCTGAGAAGAAGAAAGGCGCCGAGGGGACTTCCGCTTAGGGCCAGCCTGTGGGCTGCCAGTCGCCGCTGGTGGCTACCAGGGAGTCTTCATCAAAGTAAACGCTAAAGGTCTTTTGGGTGATGTTGCCTTTCTTGTCGCGAAGGCGATTGACGTAATCCCAGCGGTTGGGGTTGTACGTATCTTCCAGCAGCGGAGTGCCCAGAACAAACTGTACCTGGCGTCGCGTCATCCCTGGCTTTAGCTGATCCACCATCTCCTGGGTAATGATATTGCCCTGCTGCACCTCAATACGGTGTACACCGGGGAATTTTACGAGTGTGCAAGCTCCCAGCAAGCTGCACAGGAAGGCGATAGTGAGAAATCTCAGACTAGGCGGCATTCATTGCTCCATTATTCGGTTTCAAACGGCAGCGCTCACGCTGATTTCTTACAAACAGTCAGTTTAGTCTCAAGTGGAGAAAAAAAGTTCCTCCACTTACCAGTTCTGCCCTAAGTGAGCAGTACGGGGTTTCTCTGACTCCGTAGGGCATGGGATAATACCTGAAGAGTTGGCTCGCTGACAGACGGGACTCCAGGGTCGGAATCCTTTATAAATGGCCGCTGTGGGTTTGGGCAACTTCGGATAACTTTTAAAATCCTGCCGGGAAATATTGATACATGTCGAACGAAAACCAGGAATTGCGCAAGGCTGGCCTCAAGGTCACTCTGCCGCGGGTGAAAATTCTGCAATTGCTCGAAAGCACTAGTGAGCAGCATTTGAGTGCTGAGGATGTCTATAAGCTGTTGCTGGAGGCGGGAGAGGATGTCGGCCTAGCTACTGTGTACCGGGTATTGACCCAGTTTGAGAGCGCGGGCCTGGTAGTGCGCCACAACTTCGATGGCGGCCACTCCGTATTCGAGCTGGACCGTGGCGATCACCACGATCACATGGTGTGCACGGATACCGGTAAGGTTATCGAGTTCCACAATGAAGAGATTGAGGAGCTACAGCGCCAGATCGCTGAAGAGCACGGCTATGAGCTGACTGGCCATAGCCTGGTTCTGTATGTGACAGAAAAAGAGAAGTGATTCTTTCGGGTGCGGTATTCACCGCACCCTTCAAATGCTTACGCTGGGTGTTACGACTGGCAGGGTGGGGTGTAAAGCTCTGGGAACTTGCCAATTTTATCCGCGTAAAATTCCTTGAGCTTCAACAGCTCGGCTTCCAGGTTTTCACTGAATTGCGCTATCGGGCCGATGCCCACTTCTTTTTTGGGGAAGCTGATATAGCCCAGCACCACCGGAACCCTGGCGTTGCGGGCGATATGGTAAAAGCCGGTCTTCCAGCGTTCCGCCAAACCGCGAGTGCCCTCGGGGGGAATAGCGATAACCAGTTCTTTGCGCAGTTTGAACTGCCTGGCGGTGGCATCCACCAGGTTGTTGGCTTTGCTGCGGTCTACGGCGATACCTCCGAACCAGCGCATGGGGCCACCCAGCGGGAAGGTAAACAGCTTGTCTTTGCCCATCCACTGCGGGGTCATCTTCAGTTTGAGTGCGGCGAGAATAAAGTAATAGCCATCCCAGTTAGTGGTATGGGGGGCGCCGATCAATACGTACTGCTTTAGTTTGAGAGACTGCTCGTCAGCTTTGACACGCCAGCCGTGCAACTTCAGTAGCACCCGTGCAACCAAGCGGAGGATTGGGGTGACAATAGGGGTGTTGAAAATCGTTCTCTGCATAACCTCGGCCGGGACTACTCATACATCGAAAAATAAGCCGCCAAGTATATGGTGACTTTAGCCGCCGCTCCCAGTCATATTTGTGCGTTTGTCCTAAATCGGCACATATATCCGACGAAAGGGGTGGTATACCGGATTGTGTGGCGGTCATTTATTGATCTACGGTATAAGATTGCTTACCAAAATACGCCATTTTTGTCCTTTGGTGACATTTGGCGCCGGAATCGTATGAAGGAGGTAGGGCTGACTCCATAGCCAGCCCGAGAGAAGGGTTTGGGGGATTAAATTCTCTCCAGCATTTCCTCAGCATGAGCCAGAGATTGGGCGGTGGGGGCGCCGCCGAGCATGCGCGCCACTTCTTCGCGGCGCTCGCCGTTGGTGAGTTCGCGCAGTGCCACAAAAACACTTTCGCCATCGCTGTGCTTCTCCACCAGGTATTGGCGGTGGGCTCGCGCCGCTACCTGGGCCAGGTGGGTCACACAGATTACCTGGCCGCTGCGGCCATTGCGGGTTTCTCCCAGTTGACGCAGCAGGCGGCCCACCACATCACCGGTGGCACCGCCGATACCCACATCCACCTCGTCGAATACCAGGGTGGGGGTGCGGGAGGTTTGCGCAGTTACCACCTGGATTGCCAGACTGACCCGAGAGAGTTCACCGCCGGAGGCAATCTTGCCCAGGGGACGAGGCGGTTGGCCCGGGTTGGTGGAAATTAATATTTCCGCTTCTTCCAGTCCCTGGCTATTGGGCGTATCCAGCTCTTGTAGTGATAGCTCTACTCGAGCGTGAGGCATGGCCAGGTCGGCCAGCTGGCCGTTTACGGCCTCCGCCAGCGAAGTTGCCGCTTTACTGCGCAGCTTGCTGAGCTTGCCGGCAACTTTTCTATATTGCTTTTCCAGTTGTTCACAATCTGCGGCAAGGCGCTCCAGGGCATCTGGGCTGCCGATATCGTCCATCTCTGCCTGTAACTGTTGCTGTAGTGCCGGCAGCTCCTGTGGTTGGACTCGGTGTTTGCGCGCCGCCTGGTAGATGGCGCTGAGCCTGTCTTCAACTTCGGAGAGCCGTTCAGGGTCCATCTCGAAGCGATCGATGTGTCGGGAGAGGGTGGCTGCGGCCTCATCCACCTGGATGCGCGCACTGTCGAGCATCTGTGCCACTTCCACTAAGGCCGGAGCCTGCCCGGGCATGGAGGACAGCAGTTGCAGGGCGCGGTGCAGCTGTTCGGCGATATCACCCTCACCGCCTGACAAGAAAGCGGCCAACTGGTAGCTGCCACTGAGGATTTCCCCGGCATTGGCCAGCTGTTGCTGTTCGCTCTCGAGGGACTCTATTTCCCCTTCGCTCAAGCCCAGCTGATCCAGTTCCTTAAGCTGGTATTCCAGCAAGTGGCGGCGGGCTTCGGCTTCCTCGGCGCTGTCGGCCAGGGTGCGATAACGGCGATAGTGATCCCGCCAGGTTTTGAAGCGGCTGCGGGTCTCTGCGGCGAGATCCTGGGCCTGGGCGTATTCATCCAGCAGGCGCAGGTGTGTTTCTTTCTTCAGCAGGGATTGGTGTTCGTGCTGGCTGTGGATATCGATTAGCTGCTCGCCCAGGGCGCGTAGCTGCAACAGAGTGACCGGTTGGCCGTTGATATAGGCGCGGGAGCGGCCGTCGGCGCCGATAGTGCGGCGCAGAATGACTTCCTGCCCGGCGTCCAGCTCCTGGGACTCAAGCCAGCTGGCGGCGCTGGGGTGCTCGGCGATATCAAATGTGGCGCTGATATCGGCGCGATTGGCGCCGGTGCGCACAAGCTCAGCGCTGCCGCGACCGCCCAGCGCCAGGCCGAGGGCATCTAAGGTGATTGACTTACCCGCGCCGGTCTCGCCGGTCAGGGTGCTGGTACCGGGACCAAACTCCAACTCCAGTTGGTCCACCAGGGTGAATTGGCTGATAGACAGATGCAGCAGCATAGAGATCGCTTGTGTCCTTGCTAATCGGCGGGCGCCCGGCCCAATTAGTGGTTATTTATACAGTATTCGTTCCCGGTTAGCTATAGGGGCGGGGCCACATTACTCTGAGGATGTGCGCTAGCGCGAAAAACCACTTGAACTGTGCGGGGATGTCCCCATATAGGCTCCAGTGCCCGAGAGACGGGCTCAACTCACATTACTGACAGAGTCGACGCGACGGAGAAAGCAGTGGCCAGAGAGCGCAGCGAAGAAGATCAGATTAAAGAGGGGGCGGAGCACGCACCAGCTACAGAAGAGGGCGTTTCAGCAGAGATTGAAGACCCTTCCTCTATAGAAAGCGAACTTGCCGAGGAAGCCCTGCGGGAAGAGGCCGAAGGTGCCGATGCCCTGCACGAGGAAATTATCAAGTTGCAGGAGCAGCTGGCAGCGCACAAGGATATGGCCCTGCGCGCCCAGGCGGAAGAGCAGAACGCCCGTCGCCGCGCGCAACAGGATATCGAGCGAGCGCGCAAATTTGCGGTAGAGAAGTTGCTACAGGACTTGCTGCCTGTAGTGGACAACCTCGAGCGTGCACTGGCGACGATCGATACGGCCGACGAAGCCAACAAGGCCTTGGTAGAAGGTATCGAGCTGACCCACAAATCTTTCGTTGAAACCCTGACGAAAAATGCTGTGGAAGTTGTCGATCCGGCCGGTGAGCCCTTCGACCCAGAGCTGCACCAGGCTATGACCCAGGTGCCCAACGGCGAGGTGGAGCCGAACACGGTTCTGGATGTGTTTCAAAAAGGTTATCGCCTCAATGGCCGCCTGGTTCGCCCGGCCATGGTGGTGGTCAGCAAAGCGCCGTAACGGCAGAAGTGTAAAGCGGCCTTGAAATTTAGCGGCCGGCACCAATATAGCTGACATCAAGAATTATTCGCGCGGTGTAAATAGAACAGAGCTGGCAGCGCGCATCAAAAGAGGATTTTACAGATGGGAAAAATTATCGGCATCGACCTGGGTACCACTAACAGCTGTGTAGCGGTACTGGATGGTGACAAAGCGCGTGTAATCGAAAACGCCGAAGGCGATCGCACTACACCTTCTATTGTTGCCTTCACTGACGACAACGAAATTCTGGTAGGTCAGTCTGCCAAGCGTCAGGCGGTGACCAATCCCCAAAATACTCTGTTTGCGGTTAAGCGTTTGATCGGCCGTAAATTCAAAGACGACGTTGTCCAGAAAGATATCAAGATGGTTCCTTACACCATCACTGAAGCTGACAACGGCGACGCTTGGGTAGAAGTGAAAGGCGATAAAAAAGCTCCGCCGCAGATCTCTGCCGAAGTCCTGAAGAAAATGAAAAAGACTGCGGAAGACTTCCTCGGCGAGAAAGTTGAAGCTGCAGTAATTACCGTACCGGCTTACTTCAACGACTCCCAGCGTCAGGCCACCAAAGACGCCGGCCGCATTGCGGGCCTGGACGTTAAGCGTATTATCAACGAGCCGACTGCCGCTGCACTGGCTTACGGCCTGGACAAGCAGGGCGGTGACCGCACTGTAGCGGTATACGACCTGGGTGGTGGTACCTTCGATATCTCCATCATCGAAATTGCCGACGTAGACGGTGAGAAGCAGTTCGAAGTACTGTCCACCAACGGTGACACTTTCCTCGGTGGTGAAGACTTCGACCTGCGACTGATCGAATACCTCGCAGACGAGTTCAAGAAAGACCAGGGCATCGACCTGAAAGGTGACCCCCTGGCAATGCAGCGCCTGAAAGAAGCTGCAGAAAAAGCCAAGATCGAGCTGTCCTCCAGCCAGCAGACCGAAGTCAACCTGCCGTACATCACTGCAGACGCCACTGGTCCCAAGCACTTGGTGGTTAAACTGACCCGCGCCAAGCTGGAAAGCCTGGTAGAAGAGCTGGTTACCCGCTCCCTGGAGCCGGTAAAAATCGCTCTGCAAGATGCCGACCTGTCCGCTTCCGGTGTAGACGAAGTGATCCTGGTAGGCGGTCAGACCCGTATGCCAATGGTTCAGCAGAAAGTAACCGAATTCTTCGGCAAAGAGCCGCGCAAAGACGTTAACCCCGACGAAGCCGTTGCCATGGGTGCTGCTATCCAGGGCGCCGTACTGTCCGGTGACGTTAAAGATGTACTGCTGCTGGACGTAACCCCGCTGACCCTGGGTATCGAAACCATGGGTGGCGTTGCGACTCCGCTGATCGACAAGAACACCACTATCCCCACCAAGAAGTCCCAGGTTTTCTCCACTGCGGATGACAACCAGACTGCGGTAACCATTCACGTGGTTCAGGGTGAGCGCAAGCAGGCTGCACAGAACAAATCCCTGGGGCGTTTCGACCTGGCCGATATCCCACCGGCACCGCGCGGCATGCCGCAGATCGAAGTAACCTTCGACATCGATGCCAACGGTATCCTGCACGTACACGCGAAGGACAAGGCCACTGGTAAAGAGCAGTCCATCGTGATCCAGGCTTCCTCCGGTCTGTCCGAGGACGAGATCGATAAGATGGTTCAGGACGCTGAGGCCAATGCCGAAGCGGACAAGCAGTTCGAAGAGCTGGTGCAGACTCGCAACACGCTCGACGGCCTGATTTCTGCGACTAAGAAGACTCTGGAAGAAGCTGGCGACAAAGCTACCGCTGAAGAGAAGGCAGCTATTGAAGCGGCTGTTACCGAAGCGGAAGAAGCAGTTAAAGGCAATGACAAGGCCGCTATGGAAGCTGCAACTACCAAGCTGACAGAAGCTTCTGGTCCGGTTGCCCAGAAGATGTACGCCGAGCAGGCTCAAGCCGCTGGTGCTGAAGGTGCCGCTGGTGCTGGCGCCCAGGGCGAGCAGCAGTCCTCCGCTGGCGACGACGCGGTAGACGCAGAGTTCGAAGAAGTTAAGGACGACAAAAAAGAAGCTAAGTAAGCGTTCGCTTGCAATTCCGGCGGCAGCTTTTAAAGTGGCCGCCGGAGAACTTCAGGGGCGCGGCGCCTTACTTTCAGAGGCCCGCGCCCTGTGTTGTTTCAGGTATCCGCCAATATTTGCCGAGTTTTCGCAGTTTTGGTGGTGCTCCGTTCGCGGAGCTTAGTTAGAAACCGAGAAGTAGAAAGAGAGTTTGGCCGTTCTTGATGCCGGACCAGAGAACATAGTTTTATGTCGAAACGCGATTATTACGAAGTCCTCGGCGTCGAGCGCGGCGCTTCGGATGCAGAGCTGAAAAAAGCCTACCGCCGGGTGGCAATGAAGTTTCACCCGGACCGTAACCCCGATGACAAGGAATCTGAGAACAAATTCAAGGAGGCCAATGAGGCCTACGAGGTTTTGTCGGATTCCGAGAAGCGCGCAGCTTATGACCAGTTTGGCCACGCCGGTGTGGAAGGCCAGATGGGCGGTGGCGGCGCTGGTGGATTCGGTGGCTTCTCCGATATTTTTGGCGATGTGTTCGGCGATATCTTCGGTGGTGGCGGCGGTGGCCGTCGCGGCGGCCCTGCTCGCGGTTCCGATCTGCGCTATGACCTGGAATTGGACCTGGAAGACGCGGTGCGCGGCACCACGGTCAAGATTCGCGTTCCGACTCTGGCAGCCTGTGGTACCTGTAGCGGTTCCGGGGCCAAGCCCGGTTCCTCTCCGCAAACCTGTGGCACCTGTGGTGGTGCTGGCCAGGTGCGTATGCAGCAGGGTTTCTTCTCTGTTCAGCAAACCTGCCCCAACTGTCGCGGTCGCGGTACCACTATCTCCGATCCCTGTGGCAGCTGTCACGGTCGCGGTCGCGTAGAGGAAACCAAAACCCTGTCCGTTAAGGTACCGCCCGGTGTGGATACCGGCGATCGCATTCGCCTGTCTGGTGAAGGTGAAGCCGGGCCCGATGGCGGCCCCGCTGGTGACCTCTATGTACAGGTAGTGGTAAAAGAGCACGATCTGTTCCAGCGTGATGGCAAGAACCTCTACTGCGAAGTGCCGATTAGTTTCGTTTCCGCTGCCCTCGGTGGTGAGCTGGAAGTGCCGACTCTCGACGGTAAAGTGAAGCTGAAGATTCCTGCGGAAAGCCAGACCGGCAAGCTGTTCCGCCTGCGTGGCAAGGGTGTTTCCCCGGTTCGCGGTGGTGCAACCGGCGACCTGCTGTGTCGCGTTGTGGTAGAAACACCGGTGAACCTGTCCGGCAAGCAAAAAGACTTGTTGCAAGAGTTCTCTAATACCCTCAGCGAAAAGAAAAATTCACCGCGTCAGACCGGTTGGTTTGAAGGAGTGAAAAACTTCTTTGGTGATATGAAGCTTTAATCGCTGTTAGCACCGGCAAAACCTTAAATTGTTTTGCGGGTTGCCTATTTAAAAAGGCTCGAGAGCATTAGCTTTCGGGCCTTTTTTATTTCCGGGTGAGTTTTATCCCCCCAATGGAATGCCTTCTATTGGGACGTTTTGGTTCTCAAGCGGGCTGCGAATTCACTCAGGAATTCCTGTTGGATTTTTTGCGCTTTGCGCAGTTGCTCCTTATTTAAAATACCTTCCAATTCTTTGTGTGTTTCCAGGCTGATAGCTGCGAATTGAGCGCCAATTTCGCCGCGTTGCTTGGGGGTTAGAGCGACCTTTTCACCACTGAGTAATCCGTATTTTTCCAGCACCGCTTTTTTCTCTGCGAAGCTTTTTTGCATAATGGGTAATACGGTTTTTTCCTGTCCCGGGGTGAGCTGCAAACGCAGCGTCACCCAATCGGTAATATCATCATACTTCTCCCAAAAGTCTGGATTGGCATTTTGCTGCTGGGCAGATGCCGGCGTGCTGCCAAAAGCCAGGCTCAGAGAGATCACTACCACCATGATGTGTGGTAGATGGTTGGACAGGATCATCAGTCGCATGTTGGCGCTCCATTTACCCCTCACAGTAAAGCGTAGCAGTGGCCGCTGATATCGCTTTTTGCGCAAGTATCCTCTTGGTAATTTAAAAATATGTGGATATTTCTTTTTGTTTTACTTTTGCGGAGTGACTAGCGATTTTTAGACATGCTAATACTGGCTTACTGGTATCTATGCGCTCTACCGGGTGCGTTGTAGAATCCAGAACCTTATTGATTTGGACTGGAGTGCTGTGATGGCGGTAAAAGTGGCGGTGACGGGATTTGGTGGTCGAATGGGGCGAGCGTTGGCGGAGGCTTTGTCCCTGTCTGATAAAGCCGAACTGTCAGCGGCTATAGTGCGGCCTGGCTCCAGCTTGGTCGGCGCCGATGCCGGTGAAGTTGCCGGTCTGGGCCGCAGCGGCCTCGCTATTGTGGACAGCCTCGATAAGGCAGACTTTGACGTACTTATTGATTTCACTGCCCCTAAAGCGACTGTGGAAAATACTGCCTATTGCGCGGAGAAAAATCTCCCCATTGTAATCGGCACCACGGGCTTTGATAGCGAGCAAAAAAATAAAGTATTGGCTTATGCGGATCAGGTGCCGCTGTGCCTCGCCAGTAATTTTTCCACCGGGGTAAACCTGTGCTTTAAATTGTTGGAAACTGCTGCGCGGGTAATGGCTGAAGAGGCCGATATTGAGATTGTCGAAGCCCATCATCGCCACAAAGTGGATGCACCTTCCGGCACGGCACTGAGTATGGGAGAAGTGATTGCGGAAACTCTGGGGCGCGACCTGGATAAAGTGGCAGTTTACGGCCGCGAAGGTCAAACCGGTGCCCGCGATCGGGACACTATCGGTTTTGCGACAGTGCGCGGTGGTGATGTGGTAGGTGAACACTCGGTGATGTTCCTGGCGGAAGGTGAGCGGGTCGAAATTAGCCACCGCGCCAGCAGCAGGCTCTCTTTTGCTCGCGGTGCCGTGCGCGCGGCACTGTGGATGATGGGAGAGGAGGGGAATGCGCGGGCGCCGGGGCACTACGATATGCGCGATGTACTCGGCCTTAACTAATCTTACTTAGAGTAAATAAATTCAGCGCCTGCAGGGGCGCTGTGAAAGAAATTTCCGATTTTCATTTGCCCGCCATTTTTGCGGGTAAAACTAAAAGGCCGGCAACATTCGTTCGACCGGTCACCCTGTAACCTTCCTTTGAGGAACCTCGATTGGAAAGAAAGCTGATTGTCGGCAGCGAAGAGTGGTGCGGGCTTCCCGCACTCGGCGTCCCGGCGATTAAGGTGCGTGTGGACTCCGGGGCAAAAACTTCCTGTTTGCACGCGTACAACATCCATACCTTCAAGCGCGATGGCGAACCCTGGGTGAGTTTTGAGGCGCATCCACTGCAGCACCAGCGCCGCCCTTCAGTGCGCTGTGAGGCGCGGCTTTTGGATAAAAGGCTGGTGCGCAGCTCCTCCGGTGAAAGCGAAAAACGCCCGGTAATTCGTACCTCTATTTCCATTGGTGGCAGTGTCTGGGATATCGAACTGACCCTGACCAATCGGGACAGCATGGGCTATCGCATGTTGCTGGGGCGCGAAGCCATGATTGGGCGAATGCTGGTGGACCCGGCTGAGAGCTTCTGTATTGGCGATATCCCGAAAAGCCAGTTGGATGAATATTATCGGGATGAGCACCATATTGCCGGTACTGGCCTGCGCATCGGGCTGCTGGCATCGAACCCGGATCTCTATAGCAACCGGCGCATTATGGAAGCGGGAGCCGAACGCGGACATCGCATGAGTTTTCTCGATATCCGCCAGTGCTATATGAAGCTCGACCCTGATGAGCCGGAAGTGCATTACCGGGATGGTCGCATACTCAATAGCCTGGATGCGGTGATTCCCCGTATTCGCCCCAGTCAGACTTTTTACGGTTGTGCGCTGACGCGGCACTTTGAGAGCCTGGATATTTTTGCCCTGAACGGCTCCGCCGCTATCAGCCAGTCGCGGGATAAATTGTTTTCCCTGCAGTTGCTGCAACAAAGTGGATTAAATATCCCAACCTCTGGGTTTGCCAATTCCCCGGTGGATACCAACGAGCTGATCGAAATGGTGGGCGGTGCGCCACTGGTGGTGAAGTTGCTAGAGGGAACCCAGGGGCGCGGTGTCGTTCTGGCGGAAACCCGCAAGGCTGGGGAATCGGTGATTAATGCGTTTAAGTCCCTCAAGGCCAATCTCCTGGTACAAGAGTTTATTCGCGAGGCGGAGGGTAAGGATCTTCGCCTATTTGTTATCGACGGTCGTGTGGTGGCCTCGATCCAGCGTGAGGCGGCACCGGGGGAATTTCGTGCCAATATTCACCAGGGCGGTACGGCTTCAGTAGTGAAGGTCACCGCCGAGGAGAAGCGCCTGGCGGTCAAGGCTGCCAAGGTGTTGGGGCTCAAAGTGGCGGGTGTGGATATTATTCGCTCCCGCAAGGGGCCGCTGTTATTGGAGGTAAATTCCTCCCCGGGGCTTGAAGGCATCGAGAGCGCTACGCGCAAGGATGTGGCTGGGGCCATGATCATATCTATCGAAAAGGCGTTGAAGTGGCGCCCGATATTGCCGGGGGAGGATCTTTAGGCGCTGTAACTCTGGTCCCGGCGGGGGCCTTTGCGTTGGGCTAACCTGAGTAGGTGGCCGGGCTTTTCGCTGGCGCGCAAATAGAGCCGCAGCGAGCTTTGGCCGCTGCGGGTAACAGCCCACCGCAGCTTCCTTTCGGGAGGTGCAAACCGCAGGGTTTGAGCTTCTATGACGATATCCAGCCCAGGTTCATTTCGCATTATTCCCGCCCTGATACTTTTCCTGTCAGTACTTTTCACTGGTGTGGGTGCCCAGGCTGCGGTGCAGCTCTCCGATACGCCTTTGGGGCGGCGGGTAATGGTGGATTACATAGTGCACTTCGCCTACCACCTGCAGTGGCCGGTCAACGCCTTTGCCAACAGCAGTGCCCCGTTCAAGGTGTGCCTGATGGGTGGGGACTCTCTCGGTGAGCCACTGGCAGCCCGGTTCAAAAATCAGCGTATTGATGGGCGGGATGTAGAGCTTGAGAAGATCGAGGTCAAGGAGATGCTGCGGGCGCGCAAGTGCCAAATTGTGGTGCTGAGTACCCTGGATCGCCCCACACTGCTCAAGGCGTTGGTGGCACTGGAGTTTTTCCCGGTACTGACGGTTAGCGATGCCGAGCGCTTTGCCGCCACTGGCGGTATGATCGAGTTTGCCGACAGCGGCCGGGAGGTGGCCCTGCGTATGAATAAGACCATGCTGGAGAAGGCGGAGCTGAAAATGGGCAGTAGTCTTTTCCGGTTGGGACGTAAGCCGGAGTGAGATTTTCAGGGAAAGTAGCCTGGCGTATTTTTGCACTAGCGTCCAGAGGTGAATTCGCGTAGAATCTGCGCCCGATTTGGGCCGGTGCCGCGAAGCTGAATCGCGCAGCGTGAGCCTACTAAAAAGCTGGCGGCAACCGTCGGCCACTTTGTGAGAATCACGCGTGAACAGATTTTTAAAGCGAGATGAAGCTGCGATGTTTCATCTCGCTTTTTTATGCGCGCACCAGTCAGGAGCCCGCGTGCTCCGAAGCCCGCAAACCCCGCCCGGAAGCAGTTCTGAAGATTGGAGTTCAATTTGACTAAAGCTGTCCCTACGTCGGAGGCTTTCATGCCCCACAACTTTATGCAGAGTACAACTCCCGCGCTGCTGGTGCTCGCAGATGGTAGTGTCTTTGAAGGACGCGCAATCGGTGCCCATGGCAGTTCTGTTGGCGAGGTCGTGTTCAACACATCCATGACCGGCTACCAGGAGATCCTCACCGATCCCTCCTACGCCCGCCAGATTGTGACTCTGACCTACCCGCACATCGGCAACACTGGCACCAACCAGGAAGACGAAGAGTGCGCTGATATCTGGGCCGCCGGCCTGGTAATCCGCGACCTGCCGCTGCTGGCCAGCAGCTTCCGCAACGAGCAGTCCCTGGAGGACTACCTGCGCGAGCGCAATATCGTTGGTATCGCCGATATCGACACTCGTCGCCTGACCCGCCTGCTGCGCGACAAAGGTGCGCAGAGCGGTTGCATCGTTGCCGGTGACAATATCGACCGCGAAGAAGCCCTGGCCAAGGCCAAGGAATTTGCCGGTCTAAAAGGGATGGACCTGGCCAAGGTAGTGAGCACCAAGGAAGCCTACCCCTTTAGCGAAGGTACCTGGGAACTGGGCGAAGGCCACAAGGCCGCGCCGGAACAGCCCTTCAAAGTAGTGGCTTACGACTTCGGTGTGAAGCGCAATATCCTGCGTATGCTGGTGGATCGCGGCTGTGACATCACCGTAGTACCGGCGGAGACCCCGGCTTCCGAAGTACTGGCGATGAATCCCAACGGTGTATTCCTGTCCAATGGCCCCGGCGACCCCGAGCCCTGTGAGTACGCGATCACCGCTATCCGCGAAATCCTGGACGCGGGCATCCCTACCTACGGCATCTGCCTGGGCCACCAGTTGTTGGGCCTGGCGGTGGGCGGTAAAACTGCCAAGATGAAGTTCGGTCACCACGGTGGTAACCACCCGGTACAAGACCTGAACAGCACCAAGGTGATGATCACCGCGCAGAACCACGGTTTCGAAGTGGACGCCGACAGCCTGCCGGACAATGTGGAAGTTACCCACAAGTCCCTGTTCGACGGTACCTTGCAGGGTATTCACCTGAAGGACAAGCCGGCCTTCAGCTTCCAGGGACACCCGGAAGCGAGCCCGGGCCCACACGATGTGGCGCCGTTGTTCGACCACTTTATCGATTTGATGAAAGAGCGCGCCTAAGGGCGTAGCCGCCCAGGGTAGGGCAATTAACCGCCGCTTTTGCGGCGGTTTTAACAAGAAACGAATGAAATTTAGCGCAGCCGGCCTTTGCCGGTAGTAGAACGGAAGAAAGATGCCAAAACGCACAGATATCCAAAGCATTCTGATTATCGGCGCAGGCCCCATCGTGATCGGCCAGGCGTGCGAATTTGACTACTCCGGCGCCCAGGCCTGTAAGGCGCTGCGCGAAGAGGGTTACCGGGTGATCCTGGTGAACTCCAACCCGGCCACCATCATGACCGACCCGGCCATGGCCGATGCCACTTACATCGAGCCGGTAGAGTGGCGTACCGTTGCCAAGATTATTGAGCAGGAGCGTCCCGACGCCATCCTGCCTACCATGGGTGGCCAGACAGCACTGAACTGCGCCCTGGACCTGGATAAGCACGGTGTCCTGAAGGAATTCAATGTCGAGCTGATCGGTGCGGACAAAGACGCTATCGAGAAAGCGGAAGACCGCGACCTGTTCGACAAGGCGATGAAGGCCATCGGCCTGGAAACTCCGCGCGCCAAGATCGTCCACTCCATGGAAGAGGCGAAGAAAGTACCGGAAGAGTTCGGCTTCCCGGTAATTATCCGCCCGTCCTTCACCATGGGTGGTTCCGGTGGTGGTGTGGCCTATAACTGGCCGGAGTTTGAAGAGATCTGTAAGCGCGGACTCGACCTCTCCCCCACTAACGAACTGTTGATCGACGAATCCCTGCTCGGCTGGAAAGAGTACGAGATGGAAGTGGTTCGCGATAAGAACGACAACTGCATCATCGTATGTTCCATCGAGAACTTCGACCCGATGGGCGTACACACCGGTGACTCCATCACCGTTGCCCCGGCGCAGACGCTGACCGACAAGGAATACCAGCTGATGCGCAACGCTTCTATCGCGGTACTGCGCGAGATCGGCGTTGAGACTGGCGGCTCCAACGTACAGTTCGGCGTTTGCCCGAAGACTGGCCGCGTAGTTGTGATCGAGATGAACCCCCGCGTATCCCGCTCCTCCGCACTGGCCTCCAAGGCCACCGGCTTCCCGATCGCCAAGGTCGCGGCCAAGCTGGCAGTGGGTTACACCCTGGATGAGTTGCAGAACGATATCACTGGTGGTGCTACCCCTGCGTCCTTCGAGCCGTCTATCGATTACGTTGTCACCAAGATTCCGCGCTTCACCTTTGAGAAATTTGGTGAAGCCGATGCGCGCCTGACCACCCAGATGAAGTCTGTGGGTGAAGTGATGGCGATCGGCCGTACCTTCCAGGAGTCCATGCAGAAAGCCCTGCGCGGTCTGGAAGTGGGCAGCTTCGGCCTGGAAAGTAAAATTGACCCGAGCAAAGACGGCGCTGAGACCCGTCTGCGCAGCGAACTCTCCGTTCCAGGTGCCGAGCGCATCTGGTACGTGGGCGACGCCTTCCGTATGGGCATGAGCGTCGGCGAAGTTTACGACCTGTCCGGTATCGATCCCTGGTTCCTGGTACAGATCGAAGAGCTGATCAAAATCGAAGAGCCGCTCAAGTCACTGCCTACCTCGGCGCTGACTACTGAGCAAATGCGCTTCCTCAAGCGCAAAGGCTTCTCCGATCGCCGCTTGGCGGACCTGTTGGGGGTGAGCCAGAAGACTGTGCGCGAGTTCCGCCACAAGCTGGGTGTATTCCCGTCTTACAAGCGCGTGGATACCTGTGCTGCTGAGTTCAGTACCTCCACTGCTTACATGTACTCCACCTACGATGAGGAGTGCGAAGCGCAGCCGTCCGACAAGAAGAAAATCATGGTACTCGGCGGTGGCCCCAACCGTATCGGCCAGGGCATCGAGTTCGACTACTGCTGTGTACACGCCGCTCTGGCGATGCGCGAAGACGGTTACGAGACCATCATGGTCAACTGTAACCCGGAGACTGTTTCCACCGACTACGACACTTCCGACCGCCTCTACTTCGAGCCGGTAACCCTGGAAGACGTGCTGGAAATTGTTGCCAAAGAGAAGCCGGAAGGCGTGATCGTACAGTTCGGCGGCCAGACTCCGCTGAACCTGGCGCGCTACCTGGCCAACGAAGGTGTGCCGATTATCGGTACTACCCCAGAGCAGATCGACCGCGCCGAAGACCGCGAGCGTTTCCAGCAGATGATCATGCGTCTCGGCCTCAAGCAGCCGAAGAACGCCATCGTGCGCTCTGTTTCCGAAGCCATCCAGGCGGCGAAAGACGTGGGCTACCCGCTGGTTGTGCGCCCGTCTTACGTACTGGGTGGCCGCGCCATGGAGATCGTCTACAAAGAAGACGAGCTGCTCACTTATATGAAAGAAGCGGTACAGGTTTCCGACGAAGCGCCGGTACTGCTGGACCACTTCCTCAACGCCGCTATTGAGGTGGATATCGATGCGGTGTCCGATGGCAAGGACGTTGTGATCGGCGCAATCATGCAGCACATTGAACAGTGTGGTGTTCACTCCGGTGACTCCGCTTGCTCCCTGCCGCCTTATAGCCTGCCGGCGGATGTGCAGGACCGTATGCGCGAAGAAGTGAAAGCCATGGCTCGCGAGCTGGGCGTAGTCGGCCTGATGAACACCCAGCTGGCCTACCAGGACGGCGAGATCTACGTGATCGAGGTGAACCCGCGCGCTTCCCGAACTGTACCTTTCGTCTCCAAGTGCATAGGCACTTCACTGGCGAAAGTGGCTGCGCGCTGTCAGGCGGGTATCAGCCTACAGGAGCAGGGCTTTACTGAAGAGATCGTACCGGACTACTACTCCGTTAAAGAGTCTGTATTCCCGTTCAACAAGTTCCCGAAAGTGGACCCGATTCTCGGCCCCGAGATGAAATCCACCGGCGAAGTAATGGGCGTAGGCGCTACCTTCGCAGAAGCCTTCGACAAGGGCCTGGTTGCCGCAGGCGACTGCCTGCCGGAGTCCGGACGCGCATTTATCTCTGTGCGTGACTTCGACAAGGCCGACGCAGTGGGCGTAGCTCGCGATCTGGTGGAGCTTGGCTTCGAAGTAATTGCCAGTCGCGGCACCGCCAAGGTCTTGCAAGAAAACAATATTCCCGTTACAACCGTCAACAAGATGAGTGAAGGTCGCCCGCATATCGTCGATATGATTAAGAACGACGAGATTGCACTGGTAGTGAACACTACCGAAGGGCGCCAGGCGATTCGCGACTCTGCGGATATCCGTCGCAGTGCCGAGAACCACCAGGTGTGTTACACCACCACCCTGGCAGCGGCCCAGGCCATGGCTATGGCCATGCGTCAGGAGCAGCCGCTACAGGTTCGCCGCCTGCAAGACCTTCACCAGCGTGTCGTAAAGCTGTCTTAATAGCTTTAAAACCAACTTGTGAAATCCAACCGGGCCCCGTGATCTCACTGGGCCCGGTTTCGTCGTAACAATAATGGAGGTCCCACATTGAACCGGGTACCAATGACCGTTGAAGGCGCAGAAGCGCTGCGCTCAGAGCTGGACAATCTGAAAAAAGTTGAACGCCCTACCGTTGTACAGGCGATTGCTGAAGCGCGCGAACACGGTGATTTGAAGGAAAATGCCGAATACCACGCGGCGCGGGAAAAGCAGGGCTTTATCGAAGGCCGTATCCAGGAAATCGAAAGCAAGCTTTCTCACTCTCTGGTCATTGATGTGAAAAGCATCGAGCCCAGTGACAAGGTAATTTTCGGTACTACGGTAACGATTATTCACCTGGATGACGATAAGGAAGTCACATACAAAATTGTGGGTGACGACGAGGCCGATGTTAAAAAGCACAAGATCTCGGTGAACTCTCCGATTGCCCGCGCGCTGATTGGAAAGGAAGTGGGTGATGTGGTGGTAGTCCAAACACCTTCCGGTGCGGTGGAGTACGAAATCGATGCGGTTGAGCACCTGTAAATTACAGGTGATAAAAAAAGGGCGGCCATGGGCCGCCCTTTTTTGTTGTTGCCAGCTCTACTGGGAAATGTAGCTCTGGTTAGCATGGCCAGATTGCATTACTGTAGCAGTTTCATATTGGCCGAACTGACTTACAAGACTGTTGTTATTGTGTCCGGATTGGCGTGCCATAGCCACATGCCCTTCACCAATCTGCCCCAGGTACACATCATTGTGGTGGCCTCTTTGTCTGGATGTTGCGTTATTGCCGAATCCAGCCTGAGAGATATCTGCCTCGTGATTGTGGCCCCGCTGGCGCATACGGGCATAGTGGCCTTCACCAATCTGGCGGATATCACCGTCGTTAGATTCTCCAGATTGGCGCATACCGGCATCGTGGCTGGCACCGGTTTGGAATGTGTCTCCATTGTTTAGCTCACCCCGCTGCCTTAATGCCGACTGGGAACCAAAGCTTAAAACCTGAGTGACAGTTGCGGTGTTGTGGCTGTCGTGCTGGGTAATCTCAGCCATATTACCTGCCCCTTCCAGCTGAAAGGTCAGGGCAAAGTGATTGCTGCCGGACTGCTGATGCATGGAATAGCTGCCGGTCTGCGAGACCTGAATAGTCTCTGAAACATTGTAGGTTCCCGACTGCAGGCTGAATGCCTCGTTCTCAAGTCCACCAGTTTGCAGTATTTCGGCTGTGTGGTGATCACCTTCCTGGTACTGGCTCGCATAGCTACTTTGTTCACCAGAATGAACTATATCTGCGCTGTTGTGGTCCCCATTCTGCTCCTGCATGGCTGAGTTGTGTGAGGTGTTTGGGCCTACCTGGGTGATAGTTCCGAGGTTGTGGCCTCCATCCTGATCTTGGGTGGCGGTGTTAAAGTCGGCATAAGCGGTTCCGCTTACAGCCAAAGTTAAGGCTATGGCGATTGGTGTCAAGGTTTTCATGAATGTCTCCATTACTGCAAACTTCAATGCGCATTACATGGTGGAATAGCAGCCAAAAAGGCTGAAGAATCTGGCAAGTGATCCAGTGCCAGGGGTTTTACAGCAGGTATACCTCACTGGAGGAAAAGGTATCTCTGTAAATAGGTAGGACAGCGCTGCTACATAGGCATGGTCGCCAGTGCAAGAGCAGAGGAAGAGAGTAGGGATGATGCATTTTGGTGGCTTCCCTGATACTGCTTAGGAGTCCAAAATTTTGTTCCGCCTTCATCAGTTTTGCTGAAATCGGAGTGAGTCGCTATAGGAAAGAAGTTGTAAATTCCTGAGAAGAAAGTTCTATTTTCTGATCTTGCCCCCCCTTTTCTTAGTATTGCTTTTAACTCTCTAATCCTGGAAGAGAGGAGAACTCATGTTGGGCAGAAATGCATAAAAAATCCGGAATCCTTGCTAGGAGTTCCGGATTTTTCTAGCTTAATCAGAAAGCAGAAGTGCTTAATTGACTAGCGCTGAGCTATTGGTTGCCCTTTTTAATTGCAGCCAGGGCTACTGCCAAACGTAACTTTGGTTAGCGTGGCCAGACTGCATTACCGTAGCAGTTTCATAGAGGCCGAACTGTCCCACCAGGCTATTGTTGTTGTGCCCTGATTGGCGTGCCGAAGCGGTGTGTCCGGAACCGATCTGTCCCAGGTACACATCATTGTGGTGGCCTCTCTGGCGGGCGCGTGCACTGTGGTCATACCCAGCCTGGGAAATATCCGCTTCCTGGTTGTGGCCACGCTGACGCATACGGGCGTAGTGATCACCACCTACCTGACGAATATCACCATCATTGGATTCACCGGACTGGCGCATGCTGGCATCGTGGCCAAAGCCGCTCTGGAAGGTGTCTGCGTTGTGCAGTTCTCCTCTCTGACGGATAACGGTTTCAGAACCAACGCTCAGAACCTGGGTGGCGGTTGCCGTGTTGTGGCTGTCCATCTGGCTAATCATCACCATGTTGCCAGCACCTGCAAATTGATAGGTGAGAGCGTAGTGGTTGTCGCCAGATTGCTGATGGGCGGAGTAGCTGCCCAGCTGTCCAATCTGGTAAGTCTCAGACACGTTGGTGCTGCCGGACTGGAAGCTGAATGACTCGTTGCCGGCACCACCGCTTTGCAGCAACTCCGCTGAATGGTGATCACCTTCCTGATACTGGTACCCATAGCTGCCGAGTTCAATGCTATGAGTGATCTCTGCATCATTGCTATGGCCATGCTGTTCCTGCATAGCGTTGTTATCCCAGGTCAGCGGCCCGGTCTGATCGATAGTGGCATTGTTGTGGCCGCCATTCTGGTCCTGAGTGGCAGTGTTGCCGCCCGCATAAGCGGTTCCACTGATGGCCAGGGTTAGGGCTACAGCGATAGGGGTCAAAGTCTTCATGAGTGTCTCCATTACTACAAACTTCAATGAGCATCACATGGTGAAATACCAGCCTAAATGGCTGAAAGGGGGTGGCACGTCATCCTGCGCCGAGGGTTTTACAGCAGGTGCACCTAGCCTGGGGGGTAGGTATCACTGTAAAGAGGGGGAGCAGCGTTGCCGCAAAGGCATTGCCGCCAGTCAAACCGGTAAGTGGGAGAGTAGGACTGATACATTTTGATGGCTTCCCTGATACTGCTTAGGAGTCCAAAATTTCGTTCCGTCCTCAATATTCTTGCTGGGAATTGAGGCAGTCGCTATAGGAGAGAAGTTGTAAATCCTTGAGAAGAAAGTTCTATTGCAGAGTTCTAATTTCACTTTTCTCTCTCTATAGCTTTTGCCTGTTGCTATGAATAGCGCAGGGATTTAAGTCGGATTTTTTGATTGGCAATTTTGCTACGAGCCTATTTACTGGGAAATATGGCTGCTGTTGGAAATGCCGATCTGTAGGGTGTTGCTGGATGCTCCCGCTCTCACCTGATTGGTTTGGACCTGGTTAAATAAGCCAATCTGGGTGCTACTGGCCATTTGATTCAGACCTAGTTGAGAAAATGAAACGTTATTTTCCAGCCCAATTTGGTTTGATTGGTTGGTATTGCCAATACCAGCTTGCAAAGAATTTGCTGAATTTAACAACCCTTCCTGTGAAGCTGACGATGAATTCCCCGTACCCAGCTGCTCCATTTCGGAAAAGTTAAGTGCGCCTGCCTGGGTAATTGAAGATTCATGAGCGATGCCGGTTTGCTCACTGACACCTAAATTAAGCAAACCCGCCTGTGAGATTGAGGCATTACCCGTAAAATTGAATACTTGTGCCACGGCGGCGACATTGGCTCTATCTGTCTGCTCAATGTTGACGCTGTTATTGGCTCCGGAAATCTGTACCGTGGTGGCAACCTGTCCCTGGCCATCCTGAGTATGCAGGGAGAAACCGTTTATTTGGTTAACTTGCCGGGTGAGCGATCTGCTATTAGAGCCAATCTGTACGCTCTGTCCCGCATTGTCGCTCCCTGTAGATTGGGAGACTCTGGAAAAATGATTGCGGCCAGTTTGAAATTGGGAAATTGTGCTGTTGATTTCTATGGATTGAATGCCGGTGGCGTCATTAAAAAAGCCAATTTGCTCTTGCAGGATTAAGTTGCCCTCATTAAGCGGAAACCTCTGGTTGGCAACGGCATTGTTGCCAATGCCAACCTGTATCTGCTCTACGGTTTGGTCATTCCCAGAAGCGGAATTGATGGAAAGAAATGAGATAAATGTAACTACCGGCGAGTAAATAACTTTTTTCACGAATACCTCCACGACTACATAACAAGGAGCATGAAAATTACGGCTTTGAAGTGCGGCGTCGGCAGGCAAACATAGGGAAATTACTACAGGAAATTAAATTCCAGACAGTAATTATTAAGAGCGCTAAAAGCGAATTGACCCAACTACCGCTATTTTCATTGTTGATGGCGGTATAGTAATTTTCTATAGGGCTTTATTCTCAATTTAAAGAGAAATAAGTATCAAGAAATGAATGCTTTTACTTCAGGGTTCCAGTCGGAATAAGTTGATCTTACTCCGACTGGTAATAACTCCGTTACTGTAAAACCACTGCCGTATTACCGGTACCGGTTTGGGTAATATTGGCGGATTGGGAGAAACCGTTTTGAATCACAGTTGCGTCATTCATACTGCCAGACTGATTAACGATCACCATATGGCCACCGCCTAATCCACCATTGCCGGCCTGCATAATATTGGCGGAATTTAAGTAGCCATCTTGAGTGACGTAGGCACTGTTATACCAGGACACTTGCACGATGGTGGCCATGTTGCCCTCGCCATCCTGATAGAGGTCTAATTCGTTGTACATATCAGATTGAGCGACATCTGCGCTGTTGGCGGCGCCGATCTGTTGGATACTGGCGTAGTGCCCGGTGCCTTCCTGGCTGATTATGGCCTCATGGCTTGAGCCTTGCTGGAATATCAACGCATCGGAATTAAAACTCGCGTATTGACCAATCAAGGCGCCATGCAACTCACCCATTTGTTCAATAACAGAGACATTGTCGCTGCCGAGGTGTTGTTGGATCTCTGCTTCGTTACCGGACCCCACCTGCCGTATTGTTGATTGCCCATGCTGTGTGGCTAATTGATAGCTACTGGCACGATTATTAGAGCCCGACTGGAATATTTCTACGCTATTTGCGATCCCATCCATTTGCAGGCTATAGGCGTCGTTGAGACTGCCTTCTTGTATTTGGATAATTGAGCTTTCAATTTCGTTTTGCTGTACGGCCTCTGCAATATGAGCAGAGCCGTCTTGACTGATCTCCAGGTGATTGTCGATAGCGCTTGGATCAGTTTGATCTGCTACAGCTGAGTTACTGGAGCCGCTTTGGGTGATTAATGTAGTATTTTCTGCAGCATAACCCAAGCTGGTGGCAGATATCGCCAATACCAGTGGAATTACGGTAATCTTCTGCACGGCTAACTCCTGTGTATTACCGTCTAGTGGTAAATCCGATCGTTAAAACTTTTGCCTGTGTTACCTGTGAAGTGAGTAACGTCAAAATGTGAGAAATCGTTTACATGGAAAACTGTAGACGAAGAATTTTGAAACCTCTGCTACGTAAGAAAATATTGATGCAGTATTTTTATCAGGTAAGGAAAGAATGCCATTCTTTGGGTAGCTTTCTGAGTTACTCATAAATTAAAGCTGGCATTGAAAAATGCATTCTTTCCTCTATCTATATTGAAAATATAATAACTTTCAGCCGGAACGAATATGCCGCTACTGCATGATAAATCCTTGGTTTAACACGCCATTCTGAGTGCCAATAGCCGTTTGATTGTCGACGCTTTGGGTAATAGTGTGAAGGTTAGTTGTGCCGATCTGGGTGCTACTTGCAGTTTGCATTGCTCCAGTTTGATCCACGATGGACATATTGCCAATACCATCTTGTAGCGTAGAAACCAACAAAATATCTCCCGTCTGGGTCTGGGTACTAATGTTACCATCTCCTATCTGGGTACTTGTTGCTACCAGGATGTCACCCGTTTGAATAGAAAAGTAAGTATTCAGATTGCCCGTTTGCGAGGAGGTCAACAGATTATCAAACCCTGTTTGTTCGGCATCTGCGCTATTTTGATCACCCGTTTGAGACACATTTAGGCTGTTAAACGTGGTGGTAGTTTGAGTCACTAACATCTGGTTATCAAAGCCAGACTGATTGAGGTTGACTGTATCGAAACTACTGTCCGTTTGGGAAAAAATGATGTCATTTGCATTGTCGAACTGAGAAATGTCAACAAGGCTGGAAGATGTGCTGTCTTGTAAAGTAGAGGCGAAATTCCCAGCGCCCTCCTGATAGATATTTACCTCTGCATCATCTGAGAAATTAGTTTGGGTCGAGTCAGCTTCATTCCCCAGCGTTACCTGTTCATGTCTGATGATACTCAAGTTGGTTGAAGTGTCTTGCAGGCTATTGCTAACCTGTGCTTCATCTGCCTGAATAACCTCAATAAGGTTGTTGGTTGCTGTTGGGTCTACTTGGTTTGCAGTCACCTGGTGATTGTTACCCGTTTGTTCCACGGTAGTTGTATTTCCATCCGCATAAGCAATTGACCCGACAAGGCATAGACTGATGCCCATGGAAATTGGTGTATGGATTCTCATCGATATCTCCGATTGAAGGTAAGGTGGATTTTTCTTATCCCCATGATTTCAGTTACGGTGAAGCATCAAGCCTAGGAAGGACAAAAGACTCCATAGATAGGGCGTGGCATTTATTGCGCAAGGAATTTGGCACACCTTGTTTTATTGCTATCCCTAATAGGTATTATCACTGGAGTACCTGACAATACCCTGATGCTGGTATGAGTTTTATCGTAAGCCTTAAATATTGCTATGGGAAGTTAGTGCCTAAAAAATAGGAAAAACTTCTTTGTTGTTGTTTTTTGCGTTACCTGGATGTGCCTGTAAAGGGATACGATAAACGGATTTAAGCGAAAGGTTTGTAGAGCTATAGTGAGGTTTAGATTGGGCTACCTGTTAGAGTAGCCCGTTAATAAACAATTAAACGTGATGTTATTGAAAAATAAACCCCATATTATTGCTGCCATTTTGAGTGGCATTGGCTGTTTGGCTGATGCCATTCTGTCCGGTCTGGTGTGAGTTGTTTGTTCCTATTTGCAAGGTGGTTGCCAAGTTATTACTGCCGCCTTGGTTCATATTAATCATATTCATAGAACCTATTTGCGTCGATGACCCAGTTGCAAATGTCCCGAATTGTCCATGAAAAGAAGTGTTGTTATCACCATCCTGCATGATGGTGATTGAGCCCTGCTGACTACTTTGTACAGCACTGATTGTATTGGAGGTACCAATCTGAGTGGCATCAATCAAGTGGGCCAGGCCTGTCTGCGTATATCCAGCACCATTTGAATCTCCAGATTGTGAAGATATGGTGGTACTTGAGTCGCTATTTGCTTGGGTAACTGTAGCTAGGTTCTGAGTGCCAAATTGCTCAAAGTCGGCATTGTCAGAAACACTATTAACCTGGCTGATGGTGGCAGATTGAAGGGTTCCGAATTGCTCAACACTACCGCTGCTGGTTGTTGTATTAGTCTGGCTTGTAGTTACGCTGTGACTAACGCCGTCTTGGTAGACCATCGCTGTTGTATTAGTAGCTGCCGTTTGAGTTGAAAAAATGGAGTTGCTGTCTCCGAGTTGTTCCTGATCAATTCCATTAGAGGTGCTGTTTGTTATCTGCGTAGCATTAGCAGTATTTAGATTCCCGGTCTGAATTTGAGTAACTAAATTTCCAATAGCAGTAGGATCACCCTGATCCACAGTGGCGCTATTGGTTAATCCGCTTTGTAAAACTGTAGCGGTATTATTGGATGCGATAGCATTGTAGCTTGGGATACACAGTAAGAGTCCAATGGCTAACGTTTGGTAGCGTATCATTTTATCTCCGTAGAATTTTAATTTTGAATATAAAAGATCTTGAACAGCTTGAATGAAACGAAGAAGCTGATTATCTGGTAGATATAGTGATTTTTACTTCTTAAACACTATATATGCAGAACTATTGTAGAGTGTTCACTTATGGTGGCTATGAGAACTTAGTATGGATAAATTGAGATTAAAGTTTGTGAGATAATTTTTTCGTTGAAAAAAGGCCGACTTTAACAGTCGGCCTTTAGCTTGATTACTGAATAATTACTGCCACATTGCCATCGCCCACTTGGGCGGGTGCGGCTGCGTTGAAGTCACCTACTTGGGTCACAGTTATGGAGTTGAAGTTGCCAACTTGCGATGATGTAGCGCTATTGAAATCACCAGGTTGTGTCACGGTCAGGTTATTGAAAGTACCATCCTGAGCCGCCTGGGAGAAGTTATCGAAACCACTTTGGGTAACGACAGCAACATTAGTGAGTCCCACTTGTTCTGTGTATGCCCAGTGGTCACCGCCACTTTGGTTGTGGACTAAAGTCTGGGTAGTACCGTCTTGCAAGCCCTCACTGTAGTTTCCGTCATCAGTCTGGCTAAAAAACAAGGTGTTGAAAGAGCCATCCTGGAAGGAGAAAGTTGAGCTGTTGCTCGCAGATATTTGCTGGTGAGCGACAGTGTTAGTATCACCGGCTTGGATCATATTCATGGTGTTCTGCGTGCTATTACTTTGCGTTGCAGAAGCGGTGCCATTGGTGCCGGTTTGAGTAATAATTGCGCTATTCAATGAGGTCAGGGTTTGAATGGCGACTGCCACATTACCGTCACCGGATTGATTAACTACGGCGGTGTCATTTGCGCTGGTAGTCTGGGCAATAGTTGCATCTTGCGGGCCACCGCTTTGATTTATCACGGCAACACTGGTATCTACAAAGCTCTGAGTAGTCGATGCAAACTGGCCATCATTTATCTGGGTGATAGTAGCCACTGGCACATTGGAATCGTTTTGGAATGATTCCGCGTAATTCATATCTCCTACTTGAGTTTGAGTAATTACGCCTGAATCGTTATTGCTGGATTGCTCAGCATAAACTTCATTCGTATCACCAGTTTGAGTCTGGGTGATAACATTGTTGGTTACCGTTGGATCACTCTGATCAGCGGTTGCCATGTTACCAGTACCGTTCTGATTGAGAATGGCGGTATTGTTCGTGGCGAGGGCTCCGGTGCTGGCGATCGCCAGAAGAACACTGGCGGCAATAGGTGTGTACTTGGTCATCTGTAACTCCATATAGATGTCAAATATCGCTGTACAGCTTTTACAAACAAAAGGAAAACAGCATCATTTGATATTGGAAGAGTCTCATCCTCAGGCATATTACAACTGTGTCTGAAGTATGTGAGGAAACTGGGATGAACCCGACTGCTTAATATCCTTCACATTCCTTGTGAAAACCTAGCAATATCATTTAAACAGCAGCTTGATGCTGATTAGAGTTTTGTCGTCTTCTGGGGTTACAGCCATAGGACGGAAGTGCCGAAACCTTAGGAATAAAGTTCTTTTTTGAACTAGCTATGGCAAATAATGTCAGCTGATTTGGAGGGTGGCATTAAATACATGAAATGGTTGTTTCATGAGAATTTAGGGCTAGTAATAATAATTGAAGCTTGCACTTAGCCCACCAAGTTGAAAATAGGCCGGCATTTTAAGCCGGCCTATTCCCATGATTATTGAATAATAATTGCCATGTTGAAATCACCTACTTGGGTAGGTGTAGCCATGTTGGTATCGGTTGCCTGGGTCACGTTGATAGTATTGTTATTACCTGTTTGCGAGGCAACAGTAGTATTGAAACTACCTGGCTGGGCAACGGTTAAGACATTGAACGTACCATCCTGGTAGCCTTCAGAATAGTTATCTAAGCCAGTTTGGGTGATCACACCAGTGTTGGTAGTGCCCACTTGCTCAGTATAAGCCCAGTGATCATCTCCAAATTGAGTGTGGGTTAAGTTCTGAGTAGTACCATTTTGGAAGCCCTCACTGTAGTTCCCATCACCTGCTGTCTGTGATGTAGTGAATGTGTTGGAAGTGCCATCCTGGAAGGAAACAGAAGTACTGTTGGTGGCCATAGTTTGAATGTGTACTACAGAGTTTGTGGTACCTGCCTGGATAGCGTTAACAGTGCTCGAGGTACTGGAAGTTTGAGTAGAAGTTGCAGTATTGGTGGTTCCTGTTTGGGTTAAGATTGCGGTGTTAAATGAACCGTTAGTTTGGATAACATTACCTACATTACCGTCGCCGGACTGAGTCACTACAGCATTATCATTTGTACTGGAAGCTTGGGTTACTGCTGCTACTTGCGGATTACCACTTTGGGTGACAGTAGCAACGCTGGTATCTACAAAACTTTGTGTAGTTGTTGCAAAGTGACCGTCGTTGATTTGGGTGATAGTAACAATCGCAGTGCTGGAATCATTCTGGAAGGACTCTGCGTCATTCATATCCCCGACTTGAGTCTGGGTAATTACACCGGAATCATTAAAACTGGTTTGCTCTGCATAAACTACGTTGTTGTCACCGGTTTGGGTTTGTGTGATCAGGTTGTTGGATACAGTGGCATCACTCTGATCAGCCGTGGCCATGTTGCCAGTGCCATTTTGGTTGAGAATGGCAGTGTTGTTGGTAGCTAAGGCTCCGGTACTGGCGATCGCCAGAAGAACACTGGCGGCAATAGGTGTGTACTTAGTCATCAGTAACTCCATAGGGATGTCAAATATAGCTGTACAGCTTTTTACAAATAAAAAGAATTCAGCACCATTAGATATTGGGAGTGTTTTGTCTCAGGACACGATACGGCTGTGCCAGGCGTATGTGAGTTATCTGGAGTGAAACCGACTGCTTCTAACCTTCACATTCCTAGTGAAACATCTAGCAATATCATTTTTAACAGCAGCTTGATGCTGAATAGAGTTTTGTCGTCTTTGGGTGTTGTGGCTATAGGGCAGAAGTCTCGAAACTTTAGGAAGAAAGTTCTTTTTTTAGGTGGGATGATAAAGCTTGTCAGAAAATTCTTTTATACGGCGCGAGGTGCAAATATTCACATTTCTGATGAACTTACTAAGTTGCTGTAATAATTATTGTCACTTAATAAGCTTACATGAATTGAAATAAAGAAGTCTAATCAGATGAAGGAAGATCAGAGAAGTATTATTAGTTGTTAGTCATATTGGCTAATATACGTTGTTGTAGCGGTTCCGGTAACAGTGACCGAGGTGTGAAGGCCATTCCCACTTTGGTAAATATTGACGTTATGAAAACTGCCAATCTCTTCCACATGGGCACTATTTTGTATTCCAAATTGGGATATGCCCGCAGTATTGCCAACTCCATACTGGTCGATATCTATAAAATTCTCAAAACCTATTTGTATCAATATTGAATAGTTGTAATCCCCAGCCTGGCTCGATGTGACAATATTGTCCTCACCAGATTGGGTGACCGACAAACTGTTTCTATTGCCGTCCTGGTGAGCAGAAGTGTAGTTGTTACTGCCTGATTGGCGGGTACGTACGTTATTGTTTCCACCTTCCTGGTTGATTACGGTTAAATTTGTGATGGAGTAAAGATTGGCTGCGCTTAATTCGCTCGCAACAGCCAATTCACTGCTGGAATCCAAGTCTGAGCAATGACCTAAACCCGGAAGATTAACAACAGCCATTGCTAGGGTGGCAGAAAAAATAGTTCTGAATTTATGGTACATCTTTTCAAGTATCCCAATTTTAAGCCGGGCTTAAAAATATAATTTGTCAGTCATTGATTCTACATAATGACAGTGCTGTCATTGAGGTAGTACTGCAATATCGGATTTTCGATCTCATCCGGATTGGCAAGTGCCCAGGAATTGTGCACGATGCCTTCACTGATCAAATGAATCACAGCGGATTCCATCGCTGAAAGCATAGCAAGCTGTGCGGGTTCGTTATAAGTAGTACCAGCTTCCAATTCCAACAGGCGCCGATATTTTACGTAGCGAAATACATCGGCACTGATTGCCTTGGAGTAGACGGTTTTAGATGTCAATACAGAGTGCAGTACCCGCCCGGAACGAATATCTATGGCCCGCAAGTTCACAGTTACCTGATCCACGCGATACTGCTCGTCTGCGCCAATACCAAAATAGCGAGCACCTGCGCCACCGGTTTGAATGTTTTGGTCGTAGGCAACAATGCCGCCTTCCAATAGGACATTCGCAGCTACGAGTGTGGGAAGTGGCACGCTGTTATTGACGGGAATGTCCGGCTTGGTTAATCCTGCACGGATAATCTTCCGCTCTGTCAGCAGATTTTGCAGCCCTTCACGTTCCAACGGGATAAACCAGCCGGACTCATTGAGTACGTCCATGAGCATGGCCGCGCCACCTTGGGTGACTGCGGTAGAGAAACTGCTGTTTGGTGCGGGCTTATACTGGCCGGTCTGATCGCGGAAACCGTATACCGCCACCAATATTTTACCCTTCGGTTGCGGAAGGTTGATCAGGTCCCGATAGGTGTTTTTCCTCGGGGTGAGCATTGCATCTGTGATGCCCGGACCAAAAAGTGCATCGCCCACATCTTTGACGGCGGAACAACTACTTAGCGTCATTAATGTCGCTACGATGGGCAAAGCTATCACTTTTTTTATTGCATTACGCATTGCCAAAGAATCCTTTGAAATTTAAACGTTCGTTAGTTTGTCGGGTTTAGCCCGCTTACAACGATTTCGCTTTTATCTCCGGTACTGCGGTCGGTGATAAGTACTGTTAGGACACCATCGTTATCAACGATTTGTACGATAAAGTCGTCTGTAATCAGTTCTCCACTATTACCATCACCAACATCGGTTAGAAGTTGGTTTAGCAGGCGGGTTTCCAGCGAGTCGCTGAACCTATCCAGAGCACTGGGTTGTTCATAGAGGCTGTCTGGTTTATCCGGATCTTCGTGAGTATCTTGTGACTGCGCATTTTGCAGAAGGTAAGTACCATTGAGTGGGTTGCCACCAAAATTGGGGTTTACCGGTTCATAGATTAATTCGGTGGCCGAGACGTGATGATATGAGAACGCCGCCAGAGAAAAAAAAGCGGTACCCAGTAATGATTTGATCTTCATTAGAATTCATCCTTACCCAAATCAAAGGTGTCTGTGAGTGAGCTGCGAACACGCGCTTGCAGTACTTCCTGGTGAATATATTGCGCGGCCTCATCGGCCAAGCGATGAATATTATTGGTGCTTGGACTGATAAAACGCCTGAAAACAATTTTGTCGTTATAGGTAACCCAAATGAGATTTCCCCAGCGTGCTGAGGGTCTTTCGTAAATAGTTAAGTTGTAAGTGGCATCTGGATAATTAAGGTTTCTGTATTCGCTCATGTAGCGGGCAAAATCGTGCCCGGTACGGGTTATTGTTCGATCAATATTGAATCCACTGATTTCGTCTTCGAGTTTTCCAGAATCGGTATCTGCTGGAGGGACCTCTGTGTCATCCTGGCCAAAGGCCAGGGATGCACACAGTGTCAACATCAACAGGGTTAGTCTCATATCCTCTCTTCCTGGAGATTGAGCTTGGCCCAATTACTGGCCTGCAGCCGGTTTTTAACTCCAATTTTTCGGAAAATGTTATACATGTGATTTTTCACAGTGTGTTCGCTAAGGTGCAATTTTGTTGCGATCACACTGTTGGGTTCACCGGTAGTGAGTTGTCCGAGTATTTCCTGTTCCCTGCGGGTAAGAGGGAGGGAGCTTTGTGGGCTGATATGTTGTCGCCCCTCGGCACTGTGAATCGCGGTATCCAATTTGTGAATAAGGTTTTCCTGACTGGTATTGCTATCACAAAGTAGGTGAAAACCTTTCTGGCGTAACTTTTCCGATATATGAATGGGTAGGTTGGCTGGGAGATTAATCAGTAAAGCTTTTGCATGACTAATCTTCTTTAGATCTGAAAGAAACTGCTTTGAGTCAGAACTCACACCAATTTGCCAGCAATCTATCACGATAGCCTGATAATGCTGCAGGCAGTTTTTTTGTTTTCCAATGCTAGATTTTTCCCAGGGTATGGGAATAGCTTGTGAAAACAGTGAAAATAATAGATCGCCTTGAAGGCCGGAGTTGCTAAAAAAAAGAACCGGCATATACCTCGTACCTCTCCTTGATACAGATAGATCTCTCTAAAAATAAGAGTTTGACCTTCCATCGACTCCTGTCGTTTAGGTTCCCAAAATTACCCCACGTTATCTGCCATGACGACGTGGGAGTCAGCGTAAAATTCTTTCTGCCGTGTTAGGGAAAAACACTCACTCAATGAGAATTTAGTTTGGAGTGTAGACGTAGGAGGGGTAAGGCTTAGGAAAAAATGTGCCTTATTTATGGGGTTTGAATATTTTTGCTTTGGTTTGGCTGTGGTTTTTAAGTTTGGAAATGTATTGTTTTTCTCAGTCAAAGTTTTGAAAGGTATGCGTGCAATTTATTTTTTTGGCATTTTGTGTCTCGCATATGGTGCTGTTTTTTTTCTTTGGCAACTATTGTGCTTTATTGTTGATTTTCTCTACTCGATGTAGACGTTTATTTTTTTAACTTCTAATGGGATAAACTTAAATTGATGTAAAAGAACAACTGTTTTCAGATAACTTTATTGATGTCACCTGTATGGTTCCGTATTGTTGGGTCGCCTTAACGGCCCTGCGTCTATATCAGCTTTCCCTGTGTTTCCCATATTAGGGCCTGATCCCAATGGCAAAGCTGTCGTCATACTCCTGTACAAATTGTGAACTTTTGGGCGAATGTGCTGTCCGCAGCTGTTAGGATAGAGGCCAATTGGGCTGATAATGAAGGGGGGAGAGATGAGTCAACTAATGCAAAGTTTACCACTTTGGCTTTGGGGTATCCTGGGATTGATTGTTTTGTTCCTGGCCCGTGAGCCTGTGCATCGCGCCGTATATGCTATAGCGCGTCTGGGCCATCGGGCGTTGCGCTTTGTGGCGAGTAATATTGATTCCGCAGAACAAAGACTGGTAGAGCGCAATCGAGAAGTACTTTTTGCCGAAGGCAGGGACACGGCAGAGCGCCAGATTGAAAGAGAATTTGAACGTATTGATCAAACCGTACAGCGGGATTTGGCACTGTATCCAACCTTACATAGAAAGCTCTGTGAACAACTCAGCAGCTTGGATGAAGACTATGTACGCAGTGCTGAAATAGCACCGGAACCGTCAAACTGGGCCAGGGCTATTCGAGCTGTCTCGGAAATACCCGGTAAAGAGGACCCAGTGGTAGCTGATGTTCTCGATACTATTAATCAGTCTATGCGTAAGGCCGAGTCCAAAGCTCTGGAGTCCTATCGTGAGTCCACGCGGGAGAGGCATCAATTACTAAAACGTATGCTGCCCAGTTGGCGTGCAATGCTTTCGACATTGGGACGTATTAACAAAAATGTAGAATCGGTTATTCGGCGGGCCAAAGCGCTGGATGGCCATATGGAGCGCTATGAAGAGATTTTGCAGGAGACGGATAAAAGTCTTCACTTACTGTCTTCATCTTCTTTCGGCCGCTTTCTGACAGCTTCTTTGGTGTTAGTGGTTGCTTTGGCTGGCGCTATGGTGAATTTTCAGTTACTGGCACAGCCTATGGCGGCAGTACTGGGCGCTGAAGCTTCACTTGGCAGTTATAGTCTCGCCAGTATTTCAGCCGCAGTGGTTATCTTTTTGCAGATCACTGTCGGGTTGTTGATTATGGAATGCTTGCAGGTTACTCGAATGTTTCCTGCGGTAGGTTCCCTCGGTGAGAGTACGCGCAGGTTATTGCTGGGAGTGGCTTTGGCACTCTTATTGGTTTTGGCTGTAGTCGGTGGAAACCTGGCTTTCTCACGTGAGTTGATTCTGCAACAGCAGTTATTAGGTTCTGAGCAGCTTTGGCCAATTCCTCTGGCACAGATGGGACTTGGGTTTGTGCTTCCCTTGATTCTGGCTTTTCTGGCAATTCCTTTGGAGCAGTTTATCCGTTCAGCGCGAACGGTGATTGGTATTGGGGTGGGCTTATCCCTGCGGGGAATGACCTTAATACTGCGGTTTTTGGCGATGGCTTCACTGCACTTAGGTGTTTTGGTTAATCGTTTTTACGACATCGTTATTTTTGCTCCCCTCTGGTTACAGGCTTTATATGTGCGTCAGAAACAGGGAACTGAAAGTGAGGATAAAGAACCGGCGGGGAAAGAAGAATCCAAAAAGAGTGCCGTGCTTGCTGACACTGATTCTGTTGCCAAATTAGCGGAAGAGGCGTGATCGAAGCTAACACTATCCAGCTTGAAAACTGACAAAATAATAAGTGTGGTGAAGCATGTTTTGGTTGTCGTTCTTTTTAATTGCCCTAGTCGTCCTATTCCTTTATGCCCGGTCTGCACCGGGCAAACCTTGTCCTCTGTGGTTTCCTCGGGGGGAAGGGCCGATGGTGATTGCACATGGTAATGATTGCGGCAATGGCCTCTACCCAGGAAACACGGCGATTTACCTTGAAAAAATGGTGCAACTGGGCGTGGATGCTATTGAAGTGGATCTGTGGCTCACCGCCGACGGCCATTTAGTGTTGATTCACGACAGGGAGCTGGAAATGTTCTCTGATGGTGCGGGGTTTGTAGAGGATAAAACCTTAGAGCAGCTGCGTCAGTTAAATGTTGCCTATTTCTGGACTCGGGATGGAGAGCATTACCCCTATAAAGAAAAGCCCCTGCGAGTGTTGACTCTGGAAGAGGCACTGGCAATGGTGGGGGATATGCCAATGATACTGGAGATTAAAAGCCGCCAGTATCGCGCTGCAAAAGTGTTGAAGGATGTGCTGGCAAAGTGTGGAAAAGGCGAGCAGGTCGTTGTTTCCTCATTTCACCAAGGGGTGATTAATGAGTTTCGTCGACTCTGTCCGCAAGTGGCGACGGGCACGCCTACCGTAGAGTCGGTGGTATTTTATATTGCACAGTTACTCCGAGCAGAGAAACTGCTGCGCCCACGCTATAGCGCAATGCAGCTACCGATGGAGCAAAAAGGTATTCCCGTAGTTACTGAAAGTATGGTGCGCGCTGCTAATAAAAAGAAAGTCCACTTGGCGGTATGGACCGTGAATGGCACGGAAAACTACCGGCGCTATATTGATCTGGGCGTACACGGCATTGTGACTGACCGACCGGATCTGCTGTTGGAGATGTTGGCGCAGCAGCGAGAAACTTTATTGAAGCAGGCAGCCTGAGCTAAATAATCAGTTGCCGAAGATATTGGAAAGAAATAATAACAACTGGGAGTTTTTATGAAGAACGTAGTAGGTTCCGTCGCCCTGGCGGTTTCTGTATTGGCTGCATCTTTTACCTCTGCACAGGATCGGTTTGCCAATGTGGAAATTAGTAGTGAAGCCGTGTCTGGCAATGTTTATATGCTCAAAGGGGCTGGGGGCAATATTGCAGTACTGGTGGGAGAGGACGGCACCTTTATGGTGGATGACCAATACGCGCCTTTGACCGCAAAAATTCAACAGGCAGTAGCTGAGTTAGCCAAGCAACCTTTGCGTTTTGTCATTAATACCCACTGGCATGGAGATCATACCGGCGGTAACGAAAACCTGGGTAAAAGCGGCGCCCTGATTGTGGCTCACGAGAATGTGCGCAAACGGGTAAGTACCGAGCAGTTTATTGAGGCGTTTAAGCGCAAGGTTGAGCCGTCTCCTCCAGAAGCATTACCGGTGATTACCTTTACCGATGCCACTACCTTTTACTGGAATGGCGATAGGGTAAAGGTCCAGCATGTGGGGCCCGCCCACACGGATGGTGACTCCATCGTGCATTTTGCCGAAGCCGATGTGATTCATATGGGGGATATTTATTTTAACGGTAACTATCCCTTTATCGATCTCTCTTCCGGCGGCTCGGTGGATGGCATGATCGCAGCTATGGACACCGCTTTGGCGATGGCGGGGGAAGATACCAAAATTATTCCCGGTCACGGTCCTCTCAGTAATCGGGCAGAACTGCAACAGCAGCGCAATATATTGGCAGGGCTTAGGGACAAAGTGAAAGCGATGGTGGATGAGGGTAAAACCCGGCAGGAAGTGATTTCTGCAAAGCCCACAGCGGAATTTGATGCGCAGTATGGCCAGGGTTTTATGACACCGGATATTTGGACCGGGATCGTTTACGACTCCCTGACAAAATCTTAGAAAATAAAAAAAGGCGGCGCAGTGAAAACCTGCGCCGCCTTTTTGTTGGATTACCCAGTGATTTTATTCTGTAGTGGCATTCGGGGTCATGGGCCCGCCAAATTTAGGGCTATTTTCCACCGCCTCTTCATTGTGCTCTTCGCGCACTCGGAACCAAGCGGCATAGAGTGCTGGCAGGAACAGTAGGGTGAGTCCAGTTGCGACAATCAACCCGCCCATAATGGCGACCGCCATAGGGCCAAAGAAGTCACTGCGGGACAATGGAATCATCGCCAATACCGCAGTCAGTGCGGTTAATACAATCGGCCTGAAGCGTCTTACCGTCGACTCGACAATTGCATCCCAGGGGCTGAGGCCCTGACTGATATCCTGCTGTATCTGGTCCACCAAAATCACCGAGTTACGCATAATCATTCCCGCCAGGGCGATGGTGCCCAGCATTGCGACAAAACCAAAGGGCTTGCCAAACAGCAGCAGGAACAGGGTAACGCCGATCAGGCCCAGGGGAGCCGTGAGGAATACCATGGTGGATAGGGACATACTGCGCAATTGAAGCATCAGCAGGGTAAAGACCACCAGCACAAATAGCGGCATACCGGCATTGACCGATTTTTGCCCGCGCGCAGATTCTTCCACGGTACCACCCACTTCCAGCAAGTAGCCCGGCGGTAATTTATCGCGAATGGATTGAAGCTGAGGCCACACGGCATTGACTACGGTCGCCGGTAACTCTTCCCCATAAATATCAGCGCGCACGGTAACAGTGGGCAGGCGATCCCGGTGCCAGATAATACCTTCCTCAAAACCGTATTCCAGGGTGGCAATCTGGTTTAGCGGTACACTGCGGCCGCTGTCGGTTTGTACTGCGAGGTTGCCTAACTGGCGGAGGGCATAGCGATCGTCTTCATTACCGCGCACACGCACGTCGATCAGCTCGTTATCTTCCCGGTATTGGCTCACAGTGATACCGGTCAAGGAGCTTTGCAGAGCCTGGGACAAGGTTGCACTGTTGACGCCCATGGCGCGAGCGCGGTCCTGGTCGATATTGAGGTTGATGGATTTACTGGGTTCTTCCCAGTCCAAGTGCACGTTGGTCACTTGTGGATTGTCCCGCAGGCGCTCGGCCACTTCCCGGGCCAGCCCGCGCACTTCGCGAATATGTTCGCCGGACAAGCGGAACTGCACGGGGTAGCCCACGGGTGGGCCGTTCTCAAGGCGGGACACACGGCTGCGCAGGGTGGGGAACTCCTCATTCATCGTATTGATCAACCAGCTGCGCACTTGCTCGCGCTCTTCGACACTGCGGGTCATTACAACAAACTGGGCGAAACTGGCAGCGGGCAGTTGCTGGTCCAAAGGCAGGTAGAAGCGCGGGGAGCCGGTGCCCACATAAGCCACGTAATTTTCCACCTGATCGTTTTGTGCCAGCAGGGTTTCCAGCCTTTTGGCCTGGTGCTCGGTGGATTTCAGTGAGGCACCCTCGGCCAGCTTCAGGTCCACCATCAATTCGAGGCGTCCGGAAGAGGGGAAGAACTGTTGCGGAACCAGTTTGAACAGAGCGAGCGAGCCGACAAAAATTGCCAGGGTGGCCGCGATCACTGTTTTGCGATTGCGCAGGCACCAGGTAATAAAGCGGCGGAAGCGCTGGTAAAAGGGTTTCTGGTAGGGGTCTGCCACTTCACCGCCGTGGCCGTGTCGCGCCAGGTTCGGCAGCAGGTAGTGGCCCAGATAGGGTACAAAGACCACGGCGGCAATCCAGGAAACGATTAGCGACAGGGTGACCACCTGGAAAATAGATCGGGTGTATTCACCGGTACCGGACTGGGCGGTGGCAATCGGTAAAAAACCGGCGGCGGTAATCAGTGTACCGGTGAGCATGGGAAAAGCGGTGCTGGTCCAGGCGAAGCCGGCGGCTTTTAGCCGACTGAGCCCCTGCTCCATTTTTATCGCCATCATCTCCACCGCGATAATGGCATCGTCCACCATCAAGCCCAGGGCGAGTACCAGTGCCCCCAGCGAGATCTTGTGCAGGCCGATATTGAAGTAGTGCATCAGCGCGAAGGTCATCGCCAATACCAGTGGGATCGACAGCGCCACAATTAATCCGGGGCGGCTGCCGAGGGAGAAAAAACTCACCAGTAGTACGATACCCAGGGCTTCAGCCAGCACTTGCAGGAATTCGCCGACGCCGCGTTTTACTGCCGCCGGTTGGTCGGAGACCTTGCGCAGTTCCATACCTATGGGCAGATCTTCCTGTAGTCGGGCAAAGGTTTCGTCGAGGGCTTTACCCAACTTTAAAATATCTCCCCCTTCCTTCATGGAAACGGCGAGGCCGATGGCATCCTCTCCCATAAAGCGCATGCGGGGCTGGGCCGGATCGCTAAAGCCGCGGTGGACCTGGGCGATATCTCCCAGGCGCTGGGTGCGGCCATCTGCGGTAATAGGAAACTGGCGTATTTCATTGACGGAGGTGAATTGTCCGCTCACACGGATGCGCACCCGGTCGCTGACGGTATCCACAAAGCCGCCATCGGTGACCTGGTTTTGCGCTTGCAGGGCGTTTTGAACCGCAGACAGTGGAATGCCCATGGAGGCCAATTTGGTGTTGGATATTTCCACCCAAATTTTTTCGTCCTGCAGTCCCAGTAACTCGACCTTGCCTACATCCTTAACTCGCTGAAGGGCCAGTTGCAGCCGCTCAGCGTAGTCCTTCATCAGTGCGTAATCGAAGCCACTGCCGGTGAGGGCATAAATATTGCCGAAGGTGGTGCCAAACTCGTCGTTAAAAAATGGGCCCTGGATATCCGGTGGCAGGGTGTGGCGAATATCCCCCACCTTTTTGCGCACTTCATACCAGAGATCGGGAATGTCACGGGAGTGCATATCGTCCCGGGCAACAAACAATACCTGGGATTGCCCCGGACGGGAAAAAGAGGAGATACGCTGGTAATCACCGGTCTCCAGCAACTTCTTTTCTATCCGTTCGGTAATCTGGCGGGACACATCTTCGGCACTGGCGCCGGGCCAGACGGTGTTGATCACCATCACCTTAAAGGTAAAGGGTGGATCTTCACTTTGCCCCAATTGGGTATAGGAAAAGGTTCCCAGCAGTCCCAGGACGATCATTGCGTAAAGCACCAGCGGGCGGTTTTTTAAGGCCCACTCGGAGAGGTTAAAACCCATGGCAGTTTCTCTGTTTCAAGGGCGGCTCTGCTTTTCGCGGCCGCACTTTGGAAATTGTTATCGAGGCTTTATTGGGAATTAATTTTCGCGGGCAGGCGTTATTGTTCCCGCGTCTTTAATTTATTCCTGATGGGCGAGAGACGGCCCCTGTTCGATGGGGCGGTTCATACGGTCCACAGGGCGCACCACCATACCTTCCTGCAACAAATGGGTACCTGCGGCCACGACCCAGTCATTGCGTTCCAACCCGGAAAATACCGAGACAAATTCCTCACCGTAGGGGCCCAGGCTGACCGGGGTTTTATGTAGTGTTTTTGTCTCTGGATTTAATACCCATACAAATGCGGCGCCATCGTCGGCACTGACTGCTGACATCGGAACTTGCAGTACATCAGTTTTTTCCGCCCTGGGGACAAATGCCCGTGCACTCTGGCCGATTTCTACACCGCTCACTTTATTTTCGAAAGCGACCCTGGCTTCAAAGGTGCGGGATATGGGATCGGCTGCCGGCGATAGTTCGCGGATGCGTGCGGGGAAAGATTGGCCCGGTTGGGACCAGAGTTCGACAGTTAGCAGTTGGCCCACTTTAAAGCGGCTGATGGATTGTTCCGGCAGGTCGATACGCACTTCCCGTTCACCATCGGCTGCCAGCTCAAAAATGCCTTGTCCTGCGGCAACGACCTGGCCGGCCTCGGCCATGCGGCGGGCGATCACGCCACTTTCCGGCGCCTTGAGTACGGCATAGGCAGCCTGGTTGCGGGCAACATCCAGCTGTGCCTTGGCCTGCTGTAGTCGCGCTTCGCTGGCTTCGAATTGGGTTTCTACGGTATCGAATTGGGAGAGGCTCACCAGCTGCTTTTCCAATAGCTTGCGGTGGCGCGAGAGTTCACTGCTAGCCAGGCGCTGGTCTGCCTCGGCGGAAGTATGGCTGGCGCGAGCTGAATCCAGTTGTAGCAGCAGGTCTTCAGTGTCCAGTTCCGCCAGGGGCTGGCCCTGTTCCACACGGTCGCCGACATTTACCAGGCGCCGCTGGATTTTCCCGCCGATACGGAAGGCCAGTGCCGGCTCGAAGCGGGCTCTTACCTCACCGGGATAGACATCGGTTTGGGCGCTGGCCAGGGTGGGGCGCACCATAACAGCGGGGCGCGGTTTGGTTTCTTGTTCCTGGGATTCAGAGGGGGCACAAGCGCTCAGCAAAAGGCTGAGTGAGAGCGCAGCGAGGATTAGCATTCGGTACATATTGGCTTCCTTCCCCGGCGCTGGCGCGTCGAGGCAGATCCGTGACTGGGTCAAGCATGGCCGGGCGGCCATCAATGTTATACTGGCGAGTATAGTATATTTAATGAACTAACGAGTCTAGTATATGGAGAGCTATGTCTGAGCAGACCCAGACGGCCGCCCAGCGCGGTCGCCCCAAGGATCCGGTGAAACGCCAAGCCATTCTGGATGCCGCCCGGGACCTGTTTTTATCCCACGGTTTTGCCGCTACCAGCGTGGATGCGGTGGCCTCGGCTGCGGGAGTATCCAAACTTACGGTCTACAGCCACTTCTCCGATAAGGAGACGCTCTTTAGCGCCGCTATTGCCTCTCGCTGCGAAATGATGATGCCCCTGCCCATCTTTGCTTTAGAAGAGGGGGAATCGGTAGAGCAGGTCCTGGAGCGTATTGGCGACGCTTTTATGGGGATGGTGGAGAGCGAGGATAGCGTGCGTCTGTTACGTCTTTTGTGTGCTCTGGCATCCCAGGAGTCGGAAATGGCCCAGCTATTTTTTGACGCAGGTCCCCAGCGGATTTTGGGGGAGATAGAGCAGCTATTGCGCAGAGCCAATCAGTTACAGATGTTGAAGGTGGATAATCCCGCCGTAGCGGCGGAAGATTTTATCGGTTTGTTGCTGGGTTGCCACCATATGCAGGTCTTGATCGGCTGCCGACAAATGTCGACACAGGAAGAGCGCCGTGAGCGCGTACAAAAGGCGGTGAGAACCTTTATGTGTGCCCACCACTAGCGCCGGGATTATTGCCTGTATTCTTGGGCTGCTCCGCCATCGCGGGGCACAGGATAATATCACTGGCGACCTGGAGCCACTCAGGTTTGTTGCGGCTGTAAACATAGCGCTCGGGATAAATAAATTCCGGTGCATCAAAGGCGCCGCCGCCAAAGCCCCGATATTCGGGTAGGAATTCCAGTGTCCAGGTGAGCGTGCTGCCGCAATCGGGGCAGAACTGGCTCTTTATCCAGCGACCGGCATCGGAGTAAAGAGTGTGGGTTTGCAAATGGCCCTGAAGAAAGGCTATTTGTTTCTTTTTGAAGTAGACCGATAAGCCGATGGGACTACCGCTGCGCTTTCTACACCACTGACAAGAGCACAGGCTGACCCGGCGAGGGGAACCGAGGGCGCGAAAGCGCAGTTGCCCGCAAACGCAGCCCCCTTCGTGATATTCCTCCACCATGCTAAGTCCACCGCTGTACCGCCTTTACTAAGGTTGGCACAGCGGCGTGGGGGAGGAATCAGGTTTTGATGCGGTATCCGGTGCGGAAAATCCACCAGACGGTGGTGAGACACAGCACCAGAAAGAGCAAAGTCATGCCGATACTCAGCCCAAGGTTAACATCGGCTACGCCGTAAAAAGCCCAGCGGAAGCCGCTGATCAAATAAACCACCGGGTTGAACAGGGTAATTTTTTGCCACATTTCTGGCAGCATACTGATCGAATAAAATGCACCGCCGAGAAAAGTGAGCGGCGTAATAATCATCAGCGGAATAACTTGCAGCTTCTGAAAGTCATCGGCCCAAACTCCGATAATAAATCCGAACAGGCTAAAAGTGACGGCAGTCAGCGCGAGGAATGTCAGCATCCACCAGGGGTGTACAATTTCGTAATCCACAAAAAAGCGAGCGGTCAGCAATATCAACAGCCCCAATAAAATGGACTTTGTCGCTGCGGCACCCACATATCCGGTGACGATTTCGAAGGAGGATATGGGAGCGGACAGTACTTCATAAATGGTGCCGGAGAATTTAGGGAAAAATATTCCGAAAGAGGCGTTGGAAATACTCTCGCTGAGCAGCGCCAGCATTACCAATCCTGGAATAATAAAGGCCCCATAACTGACACCGTCGATATCCCCCATACGCGATCCAATCGCCGCACCAAAGACAATAAAATAGAGAGATGTGGAGAGCACCGGTGAGGCGATGCTCTGCATCAGGGTGCGCCAGGTGCGGGCCATCTCAAACTTATAGATGGCGCCAATTCCATACCAATTCATGCCTGTGCCTCCTTACTGAGCTGCTCTTCCCGTTCAAGGCGGGCACCGTGAACCAAGTTGACGAAAATTTCCTCCAGGGAGCTTTCCCGGGTGTGTAAATCGCGGAATTCAATATTGGCGGCATTTAAACGGCGCAGGAATTCCGCAAGACCAGTGTCTTCGCTTTTGATATCAAAGCGATAAACCAGCTGGCTGCCATCGCTGCTGAGACTGAGTGGCAGGTCAGCGAGACTCTCTGGAATTTGTTGCAGTGGTGTGGGCAGTTGCAGGCTGAGTTCTTTCTCCCCCATTTTCTTCATCAGTGCATTTTTCTCCTCAACCAGAACCAGTTGGCCGTGATTGATAACACCGACACGATCGGCCATTTCCTCGGCCTCTTCGATATAGTGGGTGGTGAGGATAACGGTTACTCCCGACTCTTTCAGTTCGCGCACCATTTGCCACATATCCTGGCGTAGCTCCACATCGACCCCGGCGGTGGGTTCGTCGAGGAAGAGCACATTGGGCTCGTGGGATAGCGCTTTGGCGATCATCAGCCGGCGCTTCATTCCTCCTGAAAGCGTAATAATTTTGTTATCTTTTTTCTCCCATAGGGATAGCTGCCGTAGAATTTTCTCCAGATAGGCGGGATTGGGAGCCTTGCCGAATAGACCGCGGCTGAATTTCACTGCCGCCCAAACGGTTTCAAAGGCATCGGTGGATATCTCCTGGGGCACCAGACCAATCTCATTGCGGGCATTGCGATAGTCCCGCTGAATATTGTAACCATTGACAGTGACCTCACCGCAGCTTGGATTTACGATGCCGCAGATAATGCTGATCATGGTTGTCTTGCCCGCACCATTGGGGCCGAGCAAGGCAAAGAGTTCTCCCCGCTGAATTTCCAGGTCGATATTCTTCAGGGCGGTAAACCCCTCGGCATAGGTTTTTCCCAAGCCTTTGATGGAAATAATCGATTCCACTTTTTCTCCTTGCCAAAATTACCGTACGGCTTTGGCTGTGTGTTGTCAGGTGGATTTATCGGGCAGAAAGGAGGAATACCTTTCCTGTCGGATCAGTTTCCCGATCCCAGCCCGGAAGTATATGCCAATGAGAATTCTTTTTTAATTTTAATGATGTATATCAAAGCCGCGCTGGAGGCGGCGAACATCAAAATTAAAGCCATGGATGAGAATGCACTGGAATATCCCATTTTATCAATCCAGGGCTGGCTGATGAAAGGCGAAATAAATTGCCCAAGAAAAATTCCAGTCGTCAGAAATCCCGCAGTTTTCCCTCTTTTTGACTCCGGAGCAGACTCGAGAGCCGTAGAAAAGATATGTGGTATCAGGGTACCCATTCCAAGTCCGTAGAGGGCAATAAAAGCAACTATTTCCGTCAGGTTTTCAGCGCCGGCGAGCAGCCCAAAGCTGGCGGCCATAATAGTAAAGCTTGCGATAAAAACGCCGAGCACTCCCAGTCGATTCCGGGCTCGCCGGTAAATCAATAATGAGGCGATGGCTCCCATAACATTACTGGAGGCGATAGCCATAGCAATAAGTCTGGGTGAGGAAATTTCTATCTCGCGCAAGTAAAAAGGGATCTGAGTTGGAATCAGGGTAAAAGCCAGGCTATTTAAAGTTGCCGCCGCCAGTAGTGCATAAAATGCAAGCGGGTTATCCTGCTTTTCTTTTTTGGGGTCTCTGTGCTTGAAAGGCCTTACTCGCATGGGCTCCCAAAGGAAAATTTTAACTGCTGGAACTAGTAGTAAGGCCAACAAGTAAATTGCGAAGGGGGCGCGCCAATGTAAGCTGGCCAGTAGTCCGCCCAGGGTTAGAAATACGACCCCACCGATACTGATAAAAGTACTCTGCTGGCTCAAATAAGTTAGGCGTTGCTCCCGGCTGAAATAATCCCCCACCAGGGCTGTTACCGAGGTCATTGTTCCGGCCACGGCAACTCCCAATAGTAAGCGGCTAGTCAGGATACCTGCGAGACTATCCTGAAATAGGGCTAGTAGACCGGATAGTCCATAGAGTACCAGGGCTGCTTTCAATAATTGCAGGCGGCCATGGCGATCAGCAATCCAGCCTGCTAATGGAGCGCAGAGGGCGATGCTCAAAGCGGGCAGGGTCACTACCAGTCGGCTCCACAAATCACTATTGGGTGTCCCTGAGAAATACTGCTGCAGTGCAGGTAGTGACGGGGCTACAGTGGCCCCCGACATGATAGTGAGTGCTGCCAGGCACAGTAATGTGATACGGCTCTGAGACGGTATCCCGCTGGTCGTGTGCTTCATGATTATTAGTCGCTGCTTCTAGGTCCCAGGGTTTCTCTTCGCGGTATCTCCAGACTCGCGTATTTCAGTAGCAAATTTGGGGTTCAGGCTTGCAGCTGCCACTAGTAGTAAGAACAGGTTTGGGTTGGCTTGACCGACTGGTTGCGCAACGCCGTTTGCTTGGTGCTTTTCCATCACTTTTCTCCCTCGCTTGCATTAGGTTGTGCAGCAGTGTAAAACCTCAACTAATGTTTAGGTCAATGGTTGGTGGGCATTTTTATGGCAGCTGAAGAATCGGCCGAAAAAGGAGCGGTAAAGTCAAAGCAAATCAAGCGGGAGCTGACTGTTGGCGAGGTGGCCGAGCGCAGCGGCGTGGCAGTCAGCGCCCTGCATTTCTATGAAAGCAAAGGCCTGATTGCCAGCTGGCGGACCTCCGGAAATCAAAGGCGTTACTCGCGGGATGTATTGCGCCGAGTGGCCATTATCAAGGTGGCCCAGAGTACCGGGATTCCACTGTCGGAAATACGCGAGGCTTTCGGGGAGCTTCCCAATAAACGCACGCCCAATGCGGGGGATTGGTCATCACTCTCTTCTCACTGGCGTGAAGAGTTGGATCAGCGTATCCAGCAGTTAACCAAGTTGCGCGATGACCTTGAGGGATGTATTGGCTGCGGTTGTTTGTCTATGCAGAAATGCCCTTTACGGAATCCCGGGGATGAAGCTGCGGAGCAGGGAGGGGGAGCTCGCTATTTGGATTTGACCGAATAGGAAAGTGGTAGCAATACACGAGTACTGCTACCAACTCCCAAGGCGTACTTTTATCGCGCTAAAAGGTTGCTAGCAGTTTTCCGGCGTTCACTTCAGGAGAAAATCTTCTCGTAAAATGCCAGTGTTCCCCGCCAAGCGTCCTCAGCGGCTTCACGGTTATAGGCCAGCGGCAGGCCGAACTTTTCTCCCCGGTCTGTTGCACAGGGGTTGGTAAATCCATGTAGAACCCCCGGGTAACTGACCAGAGTTAATTTGGCTTTGGATTCCTGCATCTCAGTAACAAA
This sequence comes from Microbulbifer sp. CNSA002, assembly GCF_047324085.1. NCBI lineage: Bacteria > Pseudomonadati > Pseudomonadota > Gammaproteobacteria > Cellvibrionales > Microbulbiferaceae > Microbulbifer > Microbulbifer sp. CNSA002. Next base: position 4,370,427 of record NZ_CP172449.1, on the reverse strand, counting down.
CTGGCCGACCTGGTCCGGTGGAACCATCACATCGGCGCCGCCGGTGTAGACCTGTATTTCAGCATTAATAGGTTTGTTTTGTGCGGGGGTACTTCTTGCCAGTGCCCCGTGGTAACTGACTACGCCGCGCAAGTCCACGCCGACTCGAGCCATAGCGAGTACGACTCCGCCGCCAAAACAATAGCCCTGTGCTGCGACCTGGTCCGGGTCTGCTTGGGGCCGCTGCTGGAGCAGTGATAATGCTGTGCGGAAGCGCGCTTCAAGGGCCACCGGGTCCTTCAGGGCTTCATCCCTGAACTGTTGTGCCTCTTGTGGATCATCGGTCTGTTTGCCTGCGCCAAACATATCCACTGCAAAAGCGAGGTAGCCGCAATTGGCCAGTTTCTCCGCCTGCTCGCGAACAAAGGCATTGTGCCCCCACCATTCGTGTACCAGTAAAACCCCCGGCCGTTTGTCACTGATATTTTCATCCCATGCGAGATATCCGCAAAAAGTATCCCCGTTTACGGTGTAGTCAATTACTTCCGCTTCCATAGTGAGTCGCCTGGCTGATCGAGAAAGAGTCGTTGGGAAACCGGTTTGGGCCCGGCTACTCCGCAAGCGTGGCACAAACTTCAGTTGTTGCCAGTGGGTGGCCCTTTCAGCTCAATCACATTGTCTTCGGGATCTGAGATGTAAATTGACAGGCCAATTCCATCGGCGCCAAAGCGCTCTTCTGCTGGCGAAAACTTTACCTGTTCCTGCGCTAAAAAGGCCTGAATGCTCTCCGGATTAAAGGGTTCAACCCGGAAGCAAAAATGATCCAGGTTCCGCCCTTCCTTTCCTGGTGCTGCTCCCCCTCTCTGGCCTATAGGTTTATCAACTGGCACTAAATCTATCATGCAAGTGCCTGCGCGGAGTTGGTAGAGGCCAATATCGTCCCGTTGGCGCACAATGCTGCATCCAAGAATATTTTGGTAAAAGTCGAGCATGGGTTTTAGAGATTGGACACGCAATACAATATGGTCAATATGGTGGAGCTTAATCATAGGCTGCCCAAGCTTAGTTTTTACTAAGACTAGGTGGACCCCAAGGTAGTTGTCGAGTGAATTAAATGTTAGAGATTTTTTAGTTAATCTGTAAAAGCCTGGCTATAGAGAAGGTAGGTAGCGCAAATAATCAGAAGGCTCCCCATGGATCTGTTAAATATTTTGCGCCGGTATTGACTCTCTAATAATAGGCGAGCCCGATCTCCGGCAATAGCCCAAATACTTAATGAGATGTAGCAAACCAGAAAGTAAATCAGGGTGAATGAGAGTAAATTGCTGTGGTTATCGCTGCTGGAGAAAATAGCCACTCCAGAAAGGCAGGCGATCCAGGCCTTCGGATTGAGCCATTGCAATAAAAACCCCTGGTAAAAGCGTGGTTTCTGTAACTGCTCAATATCCGCATGATTAGTAGGTGCAGCCGCTGTTTGGTAGCCGATAAAGGCCACATAAATTGATCCTGGTATCGCAACATATCGTAGTAACTGGGGATAAATTTCTATTACCTGATAGAGCCCAAGGCCTATAGCTGCAAGTAACAGTGTAAAGCCTATTGTGGCTCCTGATACAAAGGGCAAGGTGCGGATAAATCCATAATTCACCCCGGAGGAAATAATAACCATATTCACCGGCCCCGGTGTAATGGACATAGCCAGGGAAAACCCAAACATAGCAAGAAGTAGTGACATTCGCTGCTCCTGGCAGTTATCAATTGTTTGGAGACTTTAATGGCCTGGTAGGAAAATGATTAGATACTTAAAACTGAAATATATTGTTTATAAAAATTTACTTGCTAAAAAGGGAGAAGGAAAGAATACACTGCGCTCGGGACCCTATGAGGCATGGATGCCGATTAGGAGCTTACAGGGATGTATTCACTGCGTGTCTCGAGTGCTGTGTATTCTTTCCTTCCACCCCAGTAGTAAGTATGGAAGAGTGTGCTGCATGAGACTGGGTGCCGATTACGTGCTAACAGCAATATATTCACAGATCTTCGCAAGAGCGGTGTATTCTTTCCTGTTGACCCAGAAGTACCTTTAGAGAATTCATAGGGAGTTGCTATTGTGCTAAAGGATATTCGCTATTTACTGGTGTTTGCCAAGGTTGTGGAAAGCGGCTCTTTTAGAGGCGCTTCTTCGGAACTGGATATTTCTATCGCCAGTGTCAGTTCGTATGTGGCGAGGTTGGAGGAAAGTCTTGGCGTTGCGCTCTTGTATCGCAATACCCGCAAGTTGTCCCTGACCGAAGATGGGGAAAAGATTTATAAAACGGCACAGAATATATTGGATTTGTATGCCGATGGTCTCGGAGAATACAAAGCGCGAGAGGAACGCAGTATCAGTCGGCTTAAAATTGCAATCCCCGCCGTTTTGATCCACAGCCGCTTGCTGAGCAAAATAGTGGACTTTGTCCGGCGGGATCTGGGTATTCATTTACAACTTCAATGCAGCGATCAGCACGAGGATATAATTGGCGGTGGTTTTGACTTGGCAATTCGCCTGGGTAATATGCCTGACAGCAATTTGAAAGCGCGTAAGATATTTGAATTAGAGCGGGTGTTAATTGCCAGTGGCGATATGCTGGATCGTTATGGTTTTCCGAGTCATCCTCGCGACCTTGCAGTTTGGCCCTGGATTGGGCTGAAAATGCGGCCCAATCACCGGCGATTTCTGCATCGGCAGCAGGGCGAATATGAAGTTAGCTACGCTCCGGTAGCGACTGTCGACAGTGTTGAAGCGGCTTATCGATTAACGAGCTGCGGCCTGGGACTATCGGCGCCACCTAGATTTCTAATAAGTGCACAGGATGATGTACAAGAATTATTGCCAGACTGGCAGCTTCCGAATTTACCTGCCTATGCAGTTAGACCTTCAAACGGAGTCTCCGAAGGTCCTATACAGAAACTGATTGATTATTTGGCCGATAGTGATACCCAGCTTGCTGCCTGCCATCCTCGCGATTTAACGCAAAAGCTAGCTGCAGAAGCGGTTGATTGTCCCGGAAGGTTCTCAATAGCTCGGTAGAGGCCTCTGCCGTCAAGGTTGGTCACTTGCGGGCAGAGGTTCTTTTATTCATGGGGGAATTTAAAACCTTACTGCGGAATAAATTCCTGAACCATATTTATTGGGGCGTTTCTGTTTATTTTGGCCGGATCTTGCTTTGCCGGAGTTGACTCCATGGATGTGTCTTCAGAGGCATTAACTGTGCGAATAATGCTGGAAATTTCTGGTTTGCAGGAACCGCAGCTGGTACCGCAGCCAAGGGTTTCTCCCAGTGCTTCGACGGTGTTAATGCCCTGGGCGATGGCTTCCTCTATCTGTGGCCGGGAAACCTGGAGGCAGGTACAAATCATCTTCACACCGGGCTTTATGGGATGAAGCAGTTGCCCCGGTGATTCAGGCAGGGGAGTGGCCAGGTAGTTTTCCAGGTGCTGTCGGCTGGGTAATTGGTGCCAGTCTCTACCAGAGAAAATCAGCAGTTTTAAGCTATTATCGTAGGCGATCCAGCGCTGACTTTTAGGGGTAACCAATTCCTGCCAGAACAATTGGGGCTGGTCGTCCATTATCTTGGATGCCAGTTCCCGCCCGTGGATAAGCTGGTTCGCGGCAATTTCATAGCGAAAGCCATTTTCCAAGGGGACTCGATACCAGTGCAGGATACTGCTGTCGTTGGCCCGCTGTAACCAATCCCATACTCTATCGGCAGTCTCTTCGGCACAGATCATTGTGGCAAAGTATTCAGCTGCCAGAGGACTGACATTGACGGGAACCTGTTTGAATTCTGGTTGGCCGGAATAGGGGTCAATACTGGAGTCCGCCAGGGCACTGGGCTTGGAATCCTGTGAGAAGGTTTCACTCCAGTGAATAGGGGCAAAGATCTCCCCGCTTTTTTGCCCTCCGTTGAGAGCGGTGCGGCCGACCATTTTAGATGAGGCGCTGTTTAACCGAACTAATTCCCCATCTTTAACCTGGAAGCGAGCGGCATCCTTGGGGTTTATTTGTATTTCCGGCAGTTCGCTGTGATCGAGTAATTTTCTTACCCGCCCGGTTCGGGTCATGGTATGCCACTGGTCGCGCATACGGCCGGTATTGAGCCATATGGGATAGTCGCCACTGATCTGCTGTTCCGGAGGCTGCGGCGCTATGGGGATAAAGCGCGCACGCTTGTCCGGAGTAAAAAACTGTCCACTGGTGAATAAGCGTTTGCACCCGGCCGGGTGCTCCTGGTTGACCGGCCACTGTACCGGGGCCAGTGCATCGTATTCACTGCGATTGATATTGGCGAGTGCGGAGATATCGAAAGCCCTGGAGCCGTGGTTTTCGAAGCCGGAAAGCTGGGCGTGCTCACGAAAAATATCGGCGGGGTGTGAATAATTAAACTGATCTCCATAACCCAGATGCTGGGCCAGTCCGCACAGGGCTTGCCAGTCGTGGCGAGCTTCTCCCGCTGGGGATAAAAATCCACGTTGCCGAGAGATACGTCGTTCTGCATTGGTGACAGTGCCGTTTTTTTCTCCCCAGCCCGTTGCGGGAAGTAGCAAATCGGCACAGCGAGCGGTATCGGTATTGGCAATGCAGTCGGAGACAATAACCAACGGGCATTTCTGTAGTGCGGCTTTGACTCTATCGGCTTCGGGCATACTGACGGCGGGGTTGGTAGCCATAATCCAAATGGCTTTAATTTTTCCGCTTTCTACCGCGCGGAACATATCCACAGCCTTCATCCCCGGCTTGGTAGCAATTTTATCGGAATTCCAGAATCGTGATACCCGGTCAATATCCTGCTCGTTAAACTCCATATGCGCGGCGAGGGTATTGGCAAGTCCCCCCACTTCGCGTCCACCCATCGCGTTGGGTTGGCCGGTAATAGAAAATGGTCCCGCACCAATTTTGCCCACGCGTCCGGTGGCTAAATGGCAGTTGATGATTGCGTTGTTTTTATCAGTGCCGCTGCTGGACTGATTGATTCCCATGGAATAAAAACTAATGGTCTTTTCTGTTGCTGCAAATGCCTGAAAAAATTCCAATAGTTTTTCGATAGATATGCCACAGGTGGCCGCAGTTAATTCTGGTGACCAGTCTTGAGCCGCAGCTAAGGTATCGGCAAATCCCTGTGTATGATTTTTTATATAGCCGGTATCTAGATAATAGTGCCGGCTGAGAAAACGCAGTAGTCCATTGAATAGTGCCGCATCAGTGCCGGGTTTAATTGCCAGGTGCAGATCTGCCATTTCACTGGTAGCGCTGCCACGGGGGTCGATAACGACAAGCTTTGCAGCACCTGCCTGCATTCGCTGGAATAAGATCGGATGTGTCCAGGCTGCATTGGAACCGACAAGCACGATAAGTTCAGCCTGTTCCAGATCCTCATAGGAGCAGGGAACCGCATCGGCACCAAATGCGCGTTTATATCCCACCACCGCAGAGGCCATACAAAGTCGGGAATTGGTATCAATATTGGCAGAGCCAATAAATCCCTTCATTAACTTGTTGGCTACATAGTAGTCTTCGGTGAGAAGCTGACCGGACAGATAAAAAGCTACCGAGTCAGGGCCATGGTCGTGAATTGTCTGCTTAAAGGCATCGGCCATATAAGACAGTGCAGTATCCCAGTCACAATCTTTTCCGTGTAGGCGAGGGTGCAGGAGACGGCCGTGTTCGCCCAGCGTTTCGCCGAGCGCAGAACCTTTAACGCACAATTTGCCGAAATTTGAAGGGTGCTGGGAGTCGCCACTAACAGTAATCGCTGTAGTATTTGCGCGCTCTTCCCTGTTAACCGAAACCCCACAACCGACACCACAATAGGGGCAGGTAGTGCAGGAGCGGTGCGCGCTCAGAAATTCCTGTACTGCCATTACTGTAGCTTATTGTTGCCGATGTAAACCGTGTTCCCACTAAATGCCAGCGGGTAGGTGGCAAGCTTGATATCGCTGTCTTCCATGCAGACTCCATCGCTAAGGCGGAAATGGTTTTTATACATTGGGGAAGCAATGGTTAATTCCCCTTCCAACTCCGCAATAATTCCTCTTGCAATCACACCAGCTTGTGCGATTGGGTCCCAGTTGTCAACGGCATAAAGCTGTTGTTCCTGGTCGGGTAAAAAAAACAGGGCGATGCTTCTTTGATAGACAGTTTTAGTCACTGTATTCAAAGCCTTCGTTGGGTATACGGAGGTATCGCCCCAAAGCGCACATACCCCAGAGTTGGTGACCAAATCTGATCGCTGACAGATTGGAGACCATTGGGGGTGGGTTATGGCAACTGAATTTGGGGGAGTTTCTTGCAGGGCAGCCAGGCTCATAATAATTTCCTCACAATGGATGGAAAGGATTCAAAAGCAATTTATTAATAACGGTATAACTGGCGGCTTGCGCCGCCGGGTGAAGCTTTAGGCGGATTCGGCTGTTTCCACTAGCTCGTCAGTGGTCGCCGGACGCGGTTGCCCGCGCTCTTTAACGAAAACAATCTTTTCGTCGGTTTCGTTGCTATTAACGAATTGACGGAAGCGCTTGAGTTTTTCCGGATCGTTAATGGCTGTTTTCCATTCGCACTGGTAGGTGTCTACTACTCGGGCCATCTGGGCTTCCAGCTCAGCACAAATCCCCAGCTTGTCATCGATAATGACTTCGCGCAGGTAATCCAGGCCGCCGTCAAGATTTTCCAGCCACACAGATGTGCGCTGTAATTTATCGGCGGTGCGCACATAGAACATCAGGAAACGGTCGATATAGCGGATAAGGGTTTCGTCATCCAAGTCGGTGGCGAACAAATCTGCATGGCGGGGGCGCATGCCACCGTTGCCACAAACAAATAGATTCCAACCTTTTTCAGTGGCGATAACCCCGACATCTTTGCTTTGAGCCTCAGCGCATTCACGGGTACAGCCGGAAACGGCCATTTTTATTTTGTGTGGAGAGCGCAATCCCTTGTAGCGGTTTTCTACTTGAAGGGCCATTGAAACGCTGTCCTGAACCCCAAAGCGACACCAGGTGCTACCAACACAAGACTTAACCGTGCGCAGGGATTTGCCGTAGGCATGGCCGGTTTCAAATCCTGCATCAATCAGCTCTCGCCAAATTTCCGGTAGCTGCTCCAGGCGCGCGCCAAACAAGTCGATACGCTGGCCACCGGTAATTTTGGTATAGAGGTTGTAGCGTTTGGCGACTTCGCCGATCACTATTAATTTTTCCGGTGTGATCTCGCCGCCGGGAATACGCGGAACTACGGAATAGCTGCCGTTTTTCTGCATATTCGCCATAAAAGTATCGTTGGTGTCCTGTAAGCCGACGTGAGTCTGCTCCAGAATATGTTCATTCCACAGGGAGGCAAATATGGATGCGGCCGCAGGTTTACAAATTTCACAGCCGCGCCCTGAACCGTGTTTACTTAATAATTCACTAAAGGTTTTTATTTCTTCCACCTGGATAATGTGGAATAACTCCTGGCGGGAGAAGGGGAAGTGCACGCATAAGTGATTGTTCACTTCCATGCCGAGCGCCGCTAGCTCTTCATCGACAATACTTTTCAGTAGCCCAGCACAACCACCGCAACCTGTAGATGCTTTTGTTACATCCTTAACATCAGCCAGTGAGTGGCAGCCACCGGCAACGGCGTCGATAATCTGGCCTTTACTTACATTGTGGCAGGAACATACGGTAGCCGAAGCGGGGAGTGCAGCAGCACCTAGCCCGGGAGTGGCGCCATCGGTTGCCGGTAAAATTAATTGTTCCGGGTGTTCGGGCAGATCAATATCGTTGAGGTGATATTGCAGCAGGGTATCGTAGTCATCCGTATCTCCTACCATTACCGCGCCCAGGAGCTTTTTTCCCTCGCTATCGGTGATCATACGTTTGTAAACGCCGCTTTGCTCGTCTACAAAAGTAATAGCGGCAGCGCCGTCGGTGCGACCATGGGCATCGCCAATAGAACCGACCTGTACGCCCAGGAGTTTCAGCTTGGTGCTCATGTCAGCACCGTTAAAGCTTTCCTCTCCACCGGTCAGTTGAGCGACAGCAGTACGCGCCATGCTGTAACCGGGAGCGACCAGGCCAAAAATTTTCTGATCGTAAAGCGCGCATTCGCCGATAGCGAAAATATTCGGGTCTGAAGTACGGCAGTTGCTGTCAATTACGATCCCGCCGCGTTCGCCAACTTCCAGCCCGCTGGATTTTGCCAGTTCATCCTGGGGGCGAATGCCTGCGGAGAAAACAATCATATCGGTAAGCAGTTCTTTATCTCCCTTGAACTGCATACGCAGGCGGCCGTCTACTTCTTCAATCAATTCCGTGGCGGTACTGGTGTGTACCTGAACCCCGAGTGCTTCAATTTTTGTTCTTAATAGGGCTGAACCACCTTCATCCAACTGAGTGGCCATAAGGCCTGGGGCGAACTCGACAACGTGGGCTTCAAGTCCCAGGGCTTTCAGGGCATTGGCAGCTTCCAGGCCCAGTAGGCCACCGCCGACAACTACACCACTTTTTGCACTGGCGGCAATCGAGCGAATGGAATCGAGATCTTCCAGGGTTCGATATACAAAGCAGCGCTGGTGTTGATGACCGGGTATTGGCGGAACAAAAGGGTAGGAGCCGGTGGCAAGTATTAATTGGTCGTAAGAGTGGCTGGCTCCACTTGCCGCAGTAATTGTTTTATTGTCCCGATCAATTTGCACCACCTTGTCATTGAGCAGGATATTAAAACCCCACTGCTGATACTGCTCCAAGTTTCCCATGGACAGGTCTTCAGCTGTGCGTCCGGCAAAGTATTCGGAAAGGTGGACCCGGTCATAAGCGGGACGGGGCTCTGCACAGAATATGGTGATATCAAACTGGTTGGCGTATTGATGGTTGGCGAGCTGTTCCAGGAAATGGTGCCCGACCATACCGTTGCCAATCACAATCAGCTTTTGAGGTTTAACATTTGCCTTCATTTACAATCCTGCCGTCTCAATTCGTTTTATTCGGCAGGAAGAGGGCCCGTCTGAAATGGCAAGGGCGTCTCCTCTTCTGCCGAAGAGTACAGGCGCCGTTGCCTCGTAATGGGGGAATAATTTGTTGGTAATTAAATACATTCAATCTCTATGCCAATTTTATTTTTAGTAATAAAGGGGGTTTGGCCTGATTGTCCACAATTTTTGCGACAAAGTGGTGCATTTAATTAATTTTCTGCGCTGTAAATGTGCTTATTCAAATCTTATGTATTAGCGCCAAAAGAAGTAGAGTAGATGAGAGAGCAGTAGAATTAAAGTTAGTAGCTGCCAGACAAGAACCGGATTTCTTTCTAGCAGGGGGCGGCTTTGGGGAGCTTTAAAATCTGGGCTGGGAGATTGCAGATCCTGGATAAATTCTGACAATGCGTTGTAGCGCTTTTTAGGGTCAGGAGCACAAGCCTTTTGTAGGGCGCTATCAATCCAGTAGGGAATATCTTTGCGGTGTGCGGATGCGCGAGCAAAGCGCATTTGGCTATAGCTCTTTAAACGGTAGTGGTAGCTACCAAAGCGTTCGGGGTAGGGATATTTTCCCGTGAGTAATTCATAAGCAATGATTCCCAGGGAAAAGATGTCTGATCGATGGCTGGCGCTATCCCCAAAAAAGAATTCCGGAGCTGCATAATTCTTACTGCCGGGTGCTGTTTCACCAGATAGATGTAATTGCTCTCTGAGCCCTGGGCCATCGGCACCACCGAGATCAATGATTACCAGGCGCCCGTCGTTGCGCATCATAATATTCTCTGGCTTGAGATCGCCGTGAACGATCTCCAACCGCTGTAAACTTCGCAACGCACTAACCAGTTGTCCCATTAGCTCCCGCACTTGGGGAATTTGAGGTTGTGGATGTAATTGCATCCACTGACGCAAAGTCTGTCCTTCGATATATTCGAGAATATGATAGAGGCAGTGCCTTTCAGAAGTCGGAGCAAAAACTTTAATAATTCCTGGGTGGGAGATTCGTCGCCCGGTCCACTCCTCAGCAATAAATCGTTCGATGTAGTGGGGGTCATCACAGAAATTAACCGAGGGAGTTTTTATCACCCGTAATACTTCGGTATTGAGGTCTCGGGCCAGATAGAGATGGCTGCGGCTGCTGGCATGTAATTCCTGTAAAACAAGAAAGTTGTCGAGCTTTTGGCCCGGGCGCAGGTCAGGTGCGAACGGGAGTTCGCGATTGCGCATAGCCAATTCATCGCACTGGGGCAGCCCTACATAATTTATCCGGCAAGTGACAGCAGTCAGGTTATCGGTGGAGCCCGCTGTCAGAGCAGCATCAATAAGCCCTTGTGGGGTTGAGCTGGAAAAATTAAGCAATAGCTCAATTAACTCTGTCTCAGGCAGAAAATCGTGAATCCCATCGCTACTCACCAGGAAAATATCCCCGGGTTGCAGTTCCTCACAGCGGTAGTCCACTTCAATATGGGCATCCATTCCCAGGGCGCGGCTCAAAAAGGTGCGTCCAGGTCCGAGGCTGTGGCTGTGATCGCTACTCAAGCACTCTAATTTCCTGTTGCGTAGTCGGTAGATCCGGGAGTCGCCGATGTGAACCAGGTGTGCGCTGGTGCCTTTGAAAATAACGGCAGAAAAAGTGGTCAACCAACCTCGTTTAATTTCGGCACTGCCGCCACTCTGTCGAAACAGCCAGCTATTGAGCGAGTGCAAAACCCGCGCAACAGAGTGCTTTGTCGACCAGGTTTGCGGGGTGCTGTAATAATCGGAAAAGAATCCATTGATGGCAGCGCGGGCTGCTTCACCGCCGGCTTCTGCATTGGCAACACCGTCGGCTACTGCGGCAAGGCTGCCGTGGCGCTGTAATTCAGCGCCTTCGGGAAGCCTCACTGCGCAGGCGTCGTCATTGTGTTGGCGAAGTCCAGCGCAGGAGGCAGTGAACAGTTGCAGGGCATCTTCTTTATCGCCCTGCGAACTGTCACTGGCAGCGAGCCCGGATTCTTCTGTGCTCGCTGCAGTGGGTAGATCGTTATTAGGCAACATCAATCATGGATACGCTGCCATCGGGGTGTACTTCTGCCATTTGTCCCTCCGGTTCTTCCAGTAGAAGCAGGGCGGCAAAGCCGAGCAATGCGGTAGCGCAGATTACCAGGAAAAAGGCCTGGTAAGACACCATGCTGAGAACGGTGAGATAGAAAACGGCTCCGACATTGCCGTAGGCGCCAGTCATGCCGGCAATCTGCCCGGTAAGGCGGCGTTTGATCAAGGGCACCACTGCGAATACAGCGCCCTCACCAGCTTGCACAAAAAAGGAGCAGGCCATGGCAGCGGCGACCGCCAGGTACAGGGGCCACTCGGCATCGATCATGCTCATAGTGAAGTAACCCAGAGCCAGGCCAGCGGTGAGGATCAGCAGGGTAGACTTGCGGCCCCAGCGGTCACTAATCAATCCGCCGGCAGGGCGTGACATGAGGTTCATAAAGGCATAGGCGGAGGCCAGCAAGCCAGCTTTTACCGGGTCTAGTGTAAAGGTCTCGGAGAAGAATAGGGGCAGCATGGAAACCACAGCCAATTCGGAACCGAAAGTCGCGAAGTAGAGCAGATTCAAAACTGCTACTTGCTTAAACTTGTATCGGTGTACCGGTGCTGGTGGGTTGCTGAGTACTTCACGGTTAATACTGTAGGTTTTATACGCGTCGAGAAGATACAGTAATACCAGGCCTGCATAGATCAGGTTGGCGGTAAGGTTGGATATTAATGCAACGCCGCTGGATAATTTCCAGGTTAGCAGAGCCAGCGCCGCATACATGGGCACTTTCATCACCAGAAGCAGGATAAAATCCCCGGGACTGGTGACTTCCATAGCACCAATTTTTTTGGGCTTGAAATAGGTTGACCCCTTGGGCGTATCAGTCACAGAGAAGTAATAAACTACGCTGTAAACCAGTGCGATTGCGCCGGTGAGGCCAATGGCATAGCGCCAGCCGTCGTCACCGCCAAAAAACAGGGCGATGGTGGGCAGGGACATGGCCGCTGCGGCTGAGCCAAAATTTCCCCATCCCCCGTAAATACCCTCTGCGGTACCCAGCTGTCGAGCCGGGAACCACTCGGATACCATGCGGATACCTACGACAAAACCCGCACCAATAAAGCCCAAAAGGAATCGGCCAATGGCTGCCTGCACAAAATTGTCTGCCAGGGCAAAAATAAAGCAAGGCACACTGCCGATTGCCAGTAATAGCGAATAGGTGAGTCTGGGACCATATTTATCAGTGAGCATCCCGATCACAATACGCGCGGGAATTGTCAGGGCCACATTTAAAATAAGTAGGGTTTTGACCTGGTCTGGAGTTAATGAAAGGCTTTTCGCAATTGCCATTAACAGTGGTGCGTGGTTAAACCAGGCAAAGAAAGTGATAAAGAAGGCCACCCAGGTTAGGTGGAGCACTTTTATCTTCCCGCGGAACGAGAATAGATTGAGTGAGTCACTGGACATGCGCATTTCCTTTGTTTGCTAATTCCGCAGGCACAAAAAAAGCCCACAGCTGCAGCCGCTTGACTGCAGACGATGGACTTCGTTGCCCGTTATATTCGGCGAACAACCGCTTCACCGCGCTGATGCGCCTGAGGGAAGGCAATTGCATCATCGAATTATTTCCATTCAATTAATGTGCCACTATTTTTTTGCGAGCAGGAAATCCACTGTCTGCCGATAGAGGTCTGGACGATAGGCTTCTGCTGCACGGAGCGTCGAACTCCCCAGGTCTGAATACATCTCCAGCAGCTGCCGTGCTTTTTCCTGAGTTGGACGCCCACAGTCGTTATCAATATGGGCAAAGAGGTGCCAGCCGGGATTGGCGAGAATTTCCCGGTCCCGGTGGTAGAGAATCTGGTCATTGAGGGAGCGTTGAATCAGCTCCTCAGGCAGGTTGAGGTATTGCCCCAGGGATAAGAGCTTGGCAGCTTCGGCTCTGTTTGTGCGTGCGGCAAGCCAAGAGCAGGCCTTGAGAAGAGCTGCCCTTAGGGCCAAGTGGGTCGCAGGATTGGCTTGGTGCCAGCTCTCAGTGACGGTCAGCACTTTTTCCGGCATAGCTGGCAGCAGTGTATTACAAGCCGCAATGACTACGCCGGACCCTTTGTGGGCGGCCAGGGAGTTCCAGGGTTCGCCTACACAATAGCCATCGATAACGCCACTGTGGAGGTTTTCCAGCATTTGTTCAGGCGGTAATACCACCAGTTTTATATCCCGGTCCGGGTCGATATCGGCAGAGCGCAACCAGTATCTTAATTGCAAGCTATGACTGGAGAATGGATAAACTGTAGCGAGCCTGACAGTAGGTGGGTATTTATTGTCGTGCAGGTAGCGCTTTAGCGCCAAGGCGATATCACTTTGTGAGTCACCTTCACAGTAATTTTGCAGGCGTTCGAATAATTCTGCGGAAAGGGTAATAGCGTTACCATTGCAGCTGAGAATTAATCCACTTAACAAGCGTTCGTGGCAATTGGGTAGTGCTTGTTCCAGTGTCAGGGGCATAGGAGCGAGCATTGCTGCAGCATCGGCTTTGCGCGCAATTAACTTGTCTCGCAGGGTGGCCCAGCTTGTTTCTTTTTGCAGCTGTACCTTTAATCCATATTCTTGGAAGTAGCCTAGCTCCTTGGCGACAATCAGCGGTGCGCTGTCGGTCAGGCGCAGGTAAAGCAGTTTGATGGTCTTTTTTTCCGGGCACAGAAGGGCTGACATCGGTACTCTAATGCTCTTTCTGAAAATATTGGATTACTTGCTCGGCAACTGTATGGATGGTCGAGTTGCTGTTCATCGCGAGATTGCGCAAGGTCTTATGGGCATCCTCTTCACTGAGGTTCTTCTTGGCCATTAATAGCCCTTTGGCCCGCTCGATCGCTTTTCGCTCTGTGAGTTGCTGCTGGGTGCGCTCGAGAGACTGACGCAATTGCTGGAAATGTTTAAATTGTGCCATAGCGATTTCTATCGCTGGTGCCACGCGCTCTGGGGTCATCCCCTCGGCCATATAGGCGCTTACCCCGGAGTCGACCGCGCGGCTAATGAAGTCTGCGTTGCCGCTACTTGAAAACATGGCCACCGGAGTCGGCGCCTCACGATTAACTATGGCCAGGCTTTCCAGGATATCCCTGTCCGGGGATTCGATATCTATCAACACAATATCCGGACGGTATTTTTCCACCTGGAAAAGAAGTCCCTCAGCACTGTTGATCTGGGCAAGAATACTGTAGCCAGCAGCACGTAATCGCTCACAAACCAAGTGAGCTCGCTCGGGATTGTCATCAACCAGCATGATTCCAGGGCTTGGATTAGTCACAATTTACTGCGGCACTCATCTAATATTTTTTATTGGGCTTTACCAACTTTTAATCAATAGTTGTGCCAAATACGCAGAGGTGGGGGAGTGGATGTATGTCTCTAATTCCATGAGATAAATCTGATGTTACTGCTTTTTCCTGGTGCGACATTCTGCGGATATTGTTTTTTTTGCACAAGTAGGGGGCTAGTACATATTTTTCAGGCAGAAAAGTGTGACTTGGTACTATGGAGGCAAAATCATCTGCACATTTGCGGTTTGTGTGGATAGACTGTCATATGGCGCGGTATTTTTTGTTATAAGCGTAATGTGGCATCCGTATTCGTCGATAATATTTAACTAACATGATGTATTTGGTGATCTATTTTTGGTTATTAAAAATAGTCAGTTACCCCTAAATTTTTGTAGTTTCTGTTTATTTGCAGGTGCTTGCTCTACCGTGGGGATTCTTTTGGATTGAAAATTCATAGTGAATTGATCGGTAAGGCCATTCAAAAAGGAAAATCCCTTATATTTTGGATAAACAAATAGCAATTTAACTTCAGGGAAAAGGTTTCGAGCGAGACTAATTTTTGCTTATTTCTCTCAGGTCTATATAGCCAATTCAGGATATATAGTCTTATTAATTTCACCAATTACGGCTATCAGGTTATCCCCCTTTTCATCCCCTTTGACGACGTTTACACTCGATCTGTTTATAAATTGGGCAATCCAATACTTTTTGAGGTAGATGTAGCTGTAAGTTCATAAAATCAACTAAGAGGGGCACGGCGGTGATTATAGCCATACCTAGAGAGACCGCAGAGGGAGAAGCACGTGTTGCAGCGACTCCCGATAGCGTAAGACGATTACGCGATTTGGGTTTTTCCGTAGCGGTGGAGAAGGGGGCTGGTAACAGGGCCAGTTTTACTGATGAAGCTTATGCTGAAGCCGGTGCAGAAATCCGTGAGGATATGCAACAGTGCCTGGCTGATGCGGGCATAGTATTAAAAGTACAAGCACCAACTGATCAAGAGTTGGCCCTGATTCCCAAAGGGGCTACGCTGATCGCCTTTCTGAAGCCGGCACAAAATGCCGAGTTCCTACAGAAGCTTGCCGAGCGCGATATCAATGCGCTAGCGGTCGAGTCGATTCCAAGAATTTCCCGCGCGCAAAAAATGGATGCGCTCAGCTCCATGGCAAATATTGCCGGCTATCGTGCGGTTGTGGAGGCTGCCCACAATTTCGGTCGCTTCTTTACCGGGCAGATCACGGCAGCAGGAAAAATTCCCCCGGCAAAAGTACTTGTTATTGGTGCTGGTGTAGCGGGGCTCTCTGCAATAGGTACGGCAAAAAGCATGGGAGCTATAGTGCGGGCCTTCGATACCCGCGCTGAAGTACGTGAGCAAGTGGAGTCCATGGGGGCTGAATTCCTCACCGTAGAAATTGAGGAGGAAGGCTCGGGCTCCGGTGGTTACGCCAAGGTGATGTCGAAGGAATTTATTGATGCTGAAATGGCACTGTTCCGCGAGCAGGCCAAAGAAGTGGATATTGTGATCACCACTGCCCTAATTCCGGGGAAACCCGCTCCAAAATTGTGGCTTGCAGATATGGTCGACAGTATGCCTAAGGGTTCTGTCGTCGTGGATTTAGCGGCAGAAATGGGCGGTAACTGTGACTATACAGTGCCCCATGAAAAAGTGGAGCAGAACGGCGTCACTATTCTTGGTTATACCAACCTGCCCAGTCGAGCAGCGGCACAATCCTCGCGCCTGTATTCAACCAATCTCGCTCACCTGCTTGGGGAGCTGACTCCAGAGAAAGATGGTGAGATTAATCTCAATTTTGATGATGAAGTGATTCGTGGAGCCACGGTGGTTAAATCCGGTGAGATTACCTGGCCTCCACCCGCACCAAAAATTTCTGCCCAGCCCAAGCCATCGGCGAAAGCTACTGAAGAAGTGAAAATTGTTGAGGAGAAAGCTGAGAAACGAAAATCTCCCGTATCTATTTTTGCATTTTGGGCGGTCGCTGCCATCTTATTGTTGTGGTTGGGGCGCGTGGCACCTCCTGATTTCGTCTCGCACTTTACCGTATTTGTCCTGGCAATATTTGTTGGCTGGCAAGTGATTTGGAATGTTACCCATGCGCTACACACTCCGTTAATGAGTGTTACTAATGCAATTTCCGGCATTGTGGTTGTTGGTGCATTAGTACAGCTTGGGATTGCCAATTCGGGTTTGGTGAGCCTGCTTGCTTTCATCGGCGTGTTGGTGGCCAGTATTAATATATTCGGTGGTTTCTTTGTGACCTACCGTATGTTGAAAATGTTTCGCCGGTAACGGGAGGAGAGAGTGATGAACGGTATGATTGCAATGGCTTATCTCTTCTCGGCAGTGATGTTTATCTTGAGTCTGGGAGGTTTATCCAGTCACGAAACTGCGCGCAGGGGAAATATTTACGGCATGGTGGGAATGGCAGTTGCCATTATCGCCACTATTGCTGGAGTGGCCGCCGGGGCTTACTGGATGGTCGCCATCGCCATGATCGTCGGCGCGGTGATTGGTTTGGCACTGGCCAAGCGTGTAGCTATGACTCAAATGCCACAAATGGTTGCTTTGCTACACAGCTTCGTCGGCTTAGCTGCGGTATTAATTGGTTGGGGCGGTTTCCTCGATCCGGTTGTGGAGTTACACGGAGCTGCTCATGTTGTCCACAGCACTGAGATATACCTGGGTGTATTTATTGGGGCAATTACCCTGACCGGTTCTTTGGTTGCTTTTTGTAAGTTGCAGGGATTGGTTTCCGGGAAACCATTAATGCTACCGGCCCGGCACTGGCTTAATTTGATTGCCATTTTGGCCTGTATTGTTCTGGGTGTGTTGTTTGTACCGGCAGATGTGCATGCGGGTACGGTTATTAACTTGCTGTTAATGACCTCAATTGCATTGCTGTTAGGTATTCACCTTGTGGCGGCTATTGGCGGCGCTGATATGCCGGTGGTTATATCCATGCTGAACAGCTACTCCGGTTGGGCCGCTGCCGCTACCGGATTTATGCTGGGCAATGACCTGTTAATTGTAGTGGGCGCCTTGGTGGGTTCTTCCGGTGCCATCCTGAGTTACATCATGTGCCGGGGAATGAATCGCTCTTTTATCAGCGTTATTCTCGGTGGATTTGGCTCTGATGGTGGTGAAGTTTCCGATGAGGAAGTCGATGGCGAAGTAATTGCCATTGATCAGCAGGAGCTTGCGGATGAACTGGATGCGGCGGACAGTATCATTATTGTTCCCGGATTCGGAATGGCGGTAGCCCATGCCCAGCAGGCGGTTAGTGACTTGACCGATCGCTTGAGAAAGGCAGGTAAAACAGTGCGCTTTGGTATTCACCCGGTAGCGGGGCGTCTCCCCGGACATATGAATGTTCTCTTGGCCGAGGCCAATGTGCCCTACGATATCGTTCTGGAAATGGATGAGATTAATCCAGATTTTCCCGCTACAGATTTGGTTTTGGTGATCGGTGCTAACGACACGGTAAACCCGGATGCAGTGGAAAAACCGGGCTCGCCTATCGCCGGTATGCCGGTGTTGGAAGTTTGGAAGGCCGGTAAGGTTGTTATCCTCAAACGCTCTATGGCTTCAGGGTATGCGGGAGTTGCTAACCCGCTGTTTTACAAAGAAAACTCACGCATGCTGTTCGGTGATGCAAAAGATAGTTTGCAGGGGGTTTTGGGTAAAGTCGGCAATTAGTTGCTGACTCGGGTTATTAATAGTAATTAACCTATTTTGTACTGAAAGGCCTAGTGGGGTACAAATTGTGATGTGCCTCTTCAGGCCTTTCTGTATTTTGGTTTAGCAATTTCTTTTGATGAAAAACTTGGTTATCGAACCCTTTTTCAAATAGTGGTAGGCTCCACCGCTTTACATATCTTTACTAATAAAAAGGTTAATAGGAGTTTGGGGATGGAAATCCGTCTACGTAAGCTAGCTTTAGCAGGGGTTGTTACTCTGGGAGCTTTAGGCTTGGCAGCCTGTGGGGGAGGCGGAGGTAGCTCTGACTCTGATAGTGGAGATGGTTCTGAGACGCCAACTGCCGTTGGCGGCACTTGGGAAAAGGATAACTTCCTGCCTGTCTCAACTTATGCGAGCCGGTGTGTTGCTCCCCGCAGTGGCACAGACCCAGCAACGGGTTCAGCTTATGCTGATGTAGCGGGCACCCGCGAGGACGAGAATAACTGGCTGCGCTCAATGAGTAATGAGCTCTACCTATGGTACGACGAGATTGAAGACCAGGATCCAGCGAGCTTCGATGATTCTTTAGCTTATTTCGAAGAGCTAAGAACTTTCGCTCTAACTCCCTCCGGTCGAGAAAAGGACCGCTTCCATTATACGGTTCCGTCAGATGAGTGGTATTCACAAACTGAATCTGGTGTGTACGTTGGTTATGGTGTCCAGTGGGCCCTACTTTCCGATAAGCCGCCACGTAAAGCGGTAGTCGCTTATCTGGATGAGGAAAACGGTGGTAATCTGCCGGATATTATCACCCGCGGTGCAGAAGTTATCAGTGTGGACGGCGTTGACCTGGCTTATGGTGATGATGTCGATACCTTAAATTACGGTATGTGGCCGGAAAACGATGGTGAGTCCCATGTATTTGAAATAAGACCTTTGGGTTCTTCAGCGATTGAGACTGTCACTTTGGTTGCATCACCAGTGCAATCAGATCCTGTTCAATATGTTAAAACGGTGGACACAAATTCGGGCCGCAAAGTCGGATATATGTTGTTCAATGATCATATTGCGACAGCCGAAGCGGAATTGATTGATGCTGTCAGCGAGCTTGAGTCTGTGTCTGTTGACGATTTAGTACTAGACCTTCGTTATAACGGTGGTGGTTATCTCGATATCGCTGCAGAGTTAGCTTATATGATCGCAGGTGATAATACTGCGGGACAGGTATTTGAAATTGCCCAGTTTAACGACCAGCATCCGGAAACTAATCCAATTACCGGAGCGCCATTGGATGGGACTCCATTCTACTCGACCGGTTTGGGCTTTGTTGATGAGTCTTTATACGGGGAAGAATTGCCGACTTTAAATCTGTCGCGGCTGTTTGTCTTAACCAGTGAAAATACCTGCTCAGCCAGTGAGGCCATTATCAATGGCTTGCGCGGAATTGATGTAGAAGTTATTCAGATCGGTGAGACTACTTGCGGTAAGCCTTACGGTTTTTATCCCCTGGATAACTGTGGCACCACTTATTTCACTATTCAGTTCTCCGGTGTGAATGCAAAAGGCTTTGGCGATTACTCCGATGGCTTTGTACCCAATGGTAATTATGGAACTGATGCTGATTTGCCCGGGTGTGTGATTGGTGATGACTTTGACAATCTCCTGGGTGATGCTGATGAAGCGCGATTTGCCACTGCGTTGAATTACATTGAGACTGGCGAATGTGGAGATATTGCGGTTAGCGCATTCTCCATTTCCGGTGAAAGCGAGGGTGCCCCCGCTTTCAATGCACGAGTGACCAAGGAAGTCTCTCGCAGTAACCGCATAATGGTGAAATAAAATGAAAAAGGCAGCTTTGGCTAAACTTTGTGGTTTTGCATTGATGTGTCTTGGCTGCTCCTCCCAGCAAAATATTGAAACTGCACAACCGGCACTGTTACTGGAAACGAGCCCGGAGATTCAGGACAAGCTGCAGGTGGCAGTTTCGCAAGCGCTGGGTGGGGTTAATGTGACCCTGGGCCCGAGGGTGTTTGTGGACGATACTATTTTGGTGATTGAGAATGATCCCAAAAAGATGGCTCTGATTGGCCGGGATATGGGGCGGCCGATCAAGTTTCAATTAGTCGGCAATGGTGAGAAATGCTGGTTGAGGCGATTGTCCAATGGAGAATCCTGGGAGTTGCCTGTGATGTGTAAGCCAGTTTCCACTGGTTGAGAAAAGAAAGGGGAGCATTAGCTCCCCTTTTTGTTTAACGCAGCAGGTTGGACTTGCGAATATCCGGTTTTTGCGCTGCACGGAAAATCAGGGCAATCTTGCCGATTTCCTGTATCAGCTCGGATGAGGATTTTTCGCAAAGCTCACCAACGATTTGGTGGCGTACTTCCCGGTCGGCGATCATCAGTTTGACCTTGATCAGCTCGTGGTCTTCGAGTGCACGGTTCAGTTCTTCCATCACCCCCTCGCTCAGCCCGTTGCCGGCTACGGTCACGACAGGTTTCAGGTTGTGACCTAGAGAGCGAAGAGCTTTTTTGCGGTCGGCGGTTAAAGGCATACAATACTCCATTACCACTTTGTGGAATTCGATGTGGGAGCGGCCACAGATCGCGATCGTCGCCAGCGTTTGTTCGGCGGACCCGATCGCGGCCAGTGGCCGCTCTTATAATTAAGCTGTAGTGATTGTAGGCATTGTACCCGATGGGCCGATCTAAGAGCAGCCACCGTTGGCTGCGTGAACATTTTAATGACCATTACGTCAAACAGTCCCAAAAAGAGGGCTATCGCTCCCGTGCCAGCTACAAGCTGCAGGAGCTACAAAATAAGGACCGCTTATTCAAGCCGGGAATGACTGTTGTCGACCTGGGTGCGGCTCCAGGGGGCTGGTCCCAGGTAGCGATGGAGTTGGTAGGGCACAAAGGCAAGGTTTTGGCGTCAGATATATTGCCGATGGACCCGCTGGCCGGTGTGGACTTTGTCCAGGGGGACTTTACAGAGGAGTCGGTGCTCAGTGAACTGTTACAGCGCATGGGCGATGAACTGGCAGACCTTGTGATTTCCGATATGGCCCCCAATATGAGTGGGATACGCGATGTTGATCAGCCCGCCTCCATGTATTTGGTGGAACTGGCGGTCGATATGGCCCGGCAGGTACTTAAGCCCGGTGGTGCATTTGTTGCAAAGGTATTCCAGGGAGAGGGTTTCGACGAGTTGATCCGCGACTTGCGTGGGAGCTACAACAGTGTCGTAACTCGCAAACCTGGTGCTTCCCGCCCCCGTTCACGTGAAGTATACGTGGTGGCGCGAGGATTTAAGGGCTGAGAGCGACTGAGAACATCGGCGTATTTCTAGTCTGACTCCCCATATGGTATAAGCGATACCTGTATCGGGGGCGAAGGCTGTTGACCCCCCGCACCTATACTGGTTTTATCCGGTATTGATGTGGCCGGCATTGCCGGAATGAACGGATTTTGATTGCGAAAGCGAGAGGGCTATCCCTTTGAATGATATGGCAAAGAACCTGGTACTGTGGTTGATCATCGCAGCGGTACTGCTGATGGTTTTTCAAAACTTTAAACCGCAGTCACGGGATGAGGCTCTCAGTTACTCCGACTTTGTTCAGGATGTGCAGTCGGGCCAAGTTAAGAACGTGATCGTAGACGGTCTGGTAATCACCGGCGAAAAAGCCGATGGCAGCCGCTTCAAGACTATCCAGCCACAGATTATCGACGATGAACTCACCAATGAGCTGGTTCGCAGCAATGTGCAATTCGTTGGTCGCGAGCCTGAGTCACCGAGTATCTGGCAGCAGCTTCTGGTAGCCAGCTTCCCGATCCTGATTATTATCGCTGTGTTTATGTTCTTTATGCGCCAAATGCAGGGCGGAGCCGGCGGTCGCTCAGGCCCTATGGCGTTCGGTAAGAGCAAGGCGCGCCTGCTGGGCGAAGACCAGATCAAGACAACTTTTTCCGATGTTGCCGGTGTAGACGAAGCTAAGGAAGAGGTGCAGGAACTGGTTGAGTTCCTGCGCGATCCCACCAAGTTCCAGCGCCTGGGTGGCAATATCCCCCGTGGCGTATTGATGTGTGGCCCTCCCGGTACCGGTAAGACCCTGCTTGCCAAAGCAATTGCCGGCGAAGCAAAAGTACCTTTCTTCTCCATCTCCGGTTCTGACTTTGTTGAGATGTTTGTTGGTGTGGGCGCTTCCCGGGTGCGGGATATGTTTGACCAGGCCAAGAAGCAGGCTCCGTGCATCATCTTTATCGACGAGATCGACGCTGTTGGCCGTCACCGTGGAGCCGGTGTTGGCGGTGGTCACGATGAGCGCGAGCAGACTCTGAACCAGTTGCTGGTTGAGATGGATGGTTTCGAAGGTAATGAGGGTGTGATCGTTATTGCAGCGACCAACCGCCCGGATGTACTCGACCACGCCCTGTTGCGCCCAGGTCGTTTTGACCGCCAGGTATTTGTCGGGCTGCCAGATATTCGCGGCCGCGAACAAATCCTCAAGGTTCATATGCGCAAGGTGCCTATGGACGATAAGGTGAACCCGCAGACGATTGCCCGTGGTACCCCTGGTTTCTCCGGTGCCGATCTGGCCAACTTGGTCAACGAGGCTGCCCTGTTTGCTGCGCGAGCCAATAGACGCACCGTGACCATGGAGGAGTTTGAGCGCGCCCGTGACAAGATCATGATGGGTGCCGAGCGCAAGTCCATGGTGATGAATGAAAAGGAGAAGGTGAATACCGCCTACCACGAGGCCGGTCACGCCATTATTGGTCGACTGGTACCCGAGCATGATCCGGTACACAAAGTAACTATTATTCCCCGTGGCCGCGCTCTGGGCGTCACTCAGTTTCTGCCGGAGGAAGACAAGTACAGCCTGTCCAAGCGTGCGATTGAATCGCAGCTGTGCTCCTTGTTTGGTGGCCGTATTGCTGAAGAAATGACACTGGGTATCGACGGTGTTACTACGGGCGCTTCCAATGACATCGAGCGGGCCACTGATTTGGCTCGCAGCATGGTGACCAAGTGGGGCTTGTCTGAAAAGCTTGGCCCATTGCATTACGGCGAAGATGAAAGTGGTCAGCCCGGCCAGGGTAATCCTGTTTCCGGCAAGACCACTTATGAAATCGAAGCCGAAGTACGCCGTATTATTGACGGCTGTTACGAGCGCGCGCAGAAACTGCTGGAAGATAACCGCGATATTCTTGAAGCGATGAAAGATGCGCTGATGGAATACGAAACCCTGGATGCGGAGCAGGTGGACGACCTGATGGCTCGTCGCAAAGTACGCGCACCAAGGGACTGGGAAGACAATAACTTCGGCTCTGGTGGAAACAGCCCGACCCAGGATACTGAAACCACAGAGGCCTCAACTGAGGCGGATAAGAGTAATACCGTCGGCGGCCCATTAAACGGCCACTGATTCTCCGAAGCGACTAACTGGACAAAACCAAATGCCGGGTTGGGGATAGGGCGAAAGCCTGTTCCGATCCGGCATTTTTTTATTTCAGCCAATGAAAATTATTTGTGGTAACCACACCTTAGATCTCTCCCAACCGGTGGTTATGGGGGTTCTGAATACAACGCCGGACTCCTTTTCCGACGGTGGCAATTACTATGCCTCCGGCAGCCTGGACTTGACCCTGGCTCTGCAAAGAGCAGAACAGATGCTCTCTGAGGGAGCGAAAATCCTGGATATTGGCGGAGAATCGACACGCCCTGGCGCATCGCCGGTCACCGAGCAGCAGGAGCTGGATCGGGTAGTGCCGGTGGTGGAGGCAATCAAAGCGAACTTTGACGCGATTATCTCTGTCGATACCAGTACCCCGGCAGTGATGCGCGAGTCAGCTGCGGTAGGGGCGGGACTGATCAATGATGTTCGCGCCCTGGAGCGCCCGGGTGCACTGGAAGCAGCCGTCGAGAGTGGCTTGGCGATCTGCCTGATGCATATGCAGGGTCAGCCCGGCACCATGCAGGATGATCCGTCTTACACTGATGTTGTAGAGGATGTCGCCAGGTATCTGCAGAAACGGGTCGATCTCTGTATCGATCTGGGGGTGACACGGGACCGGCTTATTCTCGACCCGGGTTTTGGCTTTGGCAAAACCGATGAGCACAATTTGGCGTTGTTGCGTAATTTGTCGCAGCTGGCGCCGGCGGATATGCCCATACTGGCGGGCTTATCGCGCAAGTCGATGATCGGCCGCCTGCTCGATCGAGATGTAGATGGCCGACTCCCCGGTAGCCTGGCCCTGGCCATGTTGGCTGCGCAAAGGGGTGCAAGAATTTTACGTGTCCACGATGTTGCGGAAACCGTGGATGTGTTGCGCATGCAGCAATTGGTTTGCAGCGAAATTTGATGAGTGATGTCTTACAGAGACCTTAAGTCGCAGGGTCCTGTTGTGGTTTTCCGACAGAACAGAAAAGCGGCGAAGTACACAATTGAGAAGCGTTATGGAAAGAAAGTATTTTGGCACTGATGGTATTCGTGGTCGCGTTGGCGAGGGAGCAATTACTCCCGATTTTATGCTGCGCCTGGGATATGCAGCGGGCAAGGTACTGGGAAGAATTTCCAAAGCTAAACACCACCGGCGCCCCCGCATCCTTATCGGTAAGGACACTCGGGTCTCCGGCTACATGTTTGAGGCAGCGCTGCAGGCGGGCCTGATTAATGCTGGCGTGGATGTCGCCCTGTTGGGGCCAATGCCGACTCCGGCGATAGCCTACCTGACCCGGACTTTCCATGCCGGTGCAGGCATTGTTATCAGCGCCTCCCATAATCCTTACCACGACAATGGCATTAAGTTTTTCAGCGCTGAAGGCTCCAAGTTACCGGATGAGGTTGAATTGGAGATTGAAGCCGCTCTCGAGCTGCCGATGGAAACTTCCGACGATCTCGGTCGCGCCTATCGTGTTGATGATGCAGCCGCGCGTTATATTGAGTTTTGTAAGGCTTCTACGCCCTGGGGTTTCTCCCTTGAGGGGTTGAAAATTGTCCTCGACTGCGCCAATGGTGCCACTTATCACGTAGCGCCAATGGTGTTTCGTGAGCAGGGAGCAGAAGTCAGCGTAATTGGAGCGGGCCCTGATGGACTCAATATCAATCTAGATTGCGGCTCCACTAAACCTCAGCAGTTGCAACGGGCCGTGGTTAAGCGCGGTGCGGACCTGGGTATAGCCTTTGATGGTGACGGGGACAGGGTGTTGTTCGTCGATGCCAATGGGGAATTGGTCGATGGCGATCAGCTGTTGTATATCATCGCTATGCACCAGCATAAATTCCTGGGCGGTTGTAGTGGTGTTGTCGGCACCTTGATGAGCAATTACGGTTTTGAGCTTGCATTGCGCGAAAACAAAATCCCGTTTGAGAGAGCCAAAGTGGGCGACCGCCATGTGCTTGAAAAAATGTCAGCTAATCAGTGGAAGCTGGGAGGTGAGTCGTCAGGCCATATTATCTGTGCCGATGCATCTACCACCGGCGACGGTATCATTGCCGCACTGCAGGTACTGCGTGGCCTGTGTGAATTTGATGAGCCCTTGCATCAGCTTAAATCCCGTATGACAATGTTCCCCCAGCACATGATTAATGTGCAACTGGCTCATCGCGATGGTGTTCTCGATCACACAGACGTT
The DNA here is from genome assembly GCF_047324085.1 of Microbulbifer sp. CNSA002. Lineage (NCBI taxonomy): Bacteria > Pseudomonadati > Pseudomonadota > Gammaproteobacteria > Cellvibrionales > Microbulbiferaceae > Microbulbifer > Microbulbifer sp. CNSA002. Next base: position 4,344,788 of record NZ_CP172449.1, on the reverse strand, counting down.
AAGGCCATTGTTGTCGATGCAGAACGTCAGCTCGCAGACAGCGGACGTGTGCTGCTAAGGCCATCGGGCACAGAGCCTCTGATCCGGGTAATGGTTGAAGGCCGCGACAGCGCCCTGGTGGAACAGCTGGCCAAAGATATTTCCTCTGTAGTGGAGCGAATTGGAAATAACTGATCTGCTGCGATTTAACCCGTAGTAAATCGGTCCTCTTGGGGCGTAGAAGAAACTCGTATAATTTTGGTTGTATGTTGGCGTCAATGTCGCTAAGATTTGCGCCCCTTGAAGGAGCACACATGCGAACACCGCTAGTAGCAGCAAACTGGAAAATGAACGGCAGCCGCGAGTTTGCCGAACGTTTTTTCACCGAACTCAACCTCGAAGGTGTGAAGTCCGGTGTTGTTGTTTGCCCATCTTTTCCATACCTCGGCTTGGTGGCTGATGCGGCGGAAAATAGCGGAGGTTTCAGCTTGGGTGCCCAGGACCTTAGCCAGGAGCCCAAAGGGGCGTTTACTGGTGAGGTTTCCGCTAGCATGTTACTGGATTGGAATACCCGTTACGTTATTGTCGGGCATTCTGAGCGCCGTAGTCTCTACGGAGAAACCAGTGAGTTAGTGGCGAAAAAATTTGTTGCGGCCCAAGAGGCGGGATTGACTCCAATACTTTGCGTCGGGGAAACCCTTGAAGAACGCGAGCGGGAGCGCACTCTCGAAGTGGTTGCAGAACAACTTCAAGCGGTTGCCGATATCATTGATTCGGCTGGCTGGAAGCAGTCCGTGATTGCCTATGAGCCGGTATGGGCCATTGGCACTGGAAAAACTGCTACCCCTGATGAAGCCCAAGCTGTACATGCGTTTATTCGCTCACAGTTGGGAGATTTGGGTGCTGAAGTACAGATTTTATATGGCGGTAGTGTAAAATCCGCAAATGCCAGGGAGCTTTTTGCCCAGGCAGATATTGATGGCGCCCTGGTGGGTGGAGCCTCGCTGGATGCCGGCGAGTTTGCTGAGATTTGTCGCGCTGCTGTCTGAATTGACAGCACGCGGGTTGGCGAATACTGAATAACGGGTTGTTTAGACCCCGGTAGAGAGTTTCCAGAAAATGGAAAAATTGGTATTAGTTGTACACGTTTTGACCGCATTGGGCATTATTGGCCTGATTTTGTTGCAGCAAGGTAAAGGTGCCGAAGCCGGTGCATCCTTTGGTGCGGGCGCGTCCCAGACAGTTTTTGGCAGTCAAGGTAGCGGAAATTTCTTTTCCCGCTTGACAGCAATTTTTGCGACGGTATTCTTCGTCACCAGTTTCGGCCTGGCCATCCTGGCTAAGCAAGGTGCAGGCACCAATGTTGATGCGGACCTTCCGCAAATTCCAGCAGCGGTACAGCAAATTGGCCCAGCCGAAGAACTGCCGGCTATCGACAGCGATATCCCGCAGCTCGAAACAGATTTGGAAACTGGCGATATCCCGCAGATTCCTGCAGACAGCACCGGTTCAGAAGAGCCAGCTGCTAACCAGGAAAGTGAGGAACAGCAGTAAAAGATTTTTGCCCAGGTGGTGGAATTGGTAGACACGCTATCTTGAGGGGGTAGTGAGCTATGCTCGTGCGGGTTCAAGTCCCGCCCTGGGCACCACATCAAGATCCGAAGAAGTTCGGAATCATCCAAAAAGCCCGGTAAATCCGGGCTTTTTGCTATCTGGAGGGTACACAGCCCTCCACTCTCGTTCGTTGTCATCCGGTGCTATCCGATTCAATTTGGAAGCTGCTACCCCCTAAATAGCTCTTATAAATACTCAAAAGGTTAAGTTAAAAGGCAAGGATCAGAGGCCTATAGTTGGGTAGGGGCTCCCCGGAATCGCTGGGGCGCGCTTGTTGCTGTGAGTAGGGTATGGGTGACAGCAGCATGTATCACTTCTGTCTGGTTCTGACTAGCAACCAAAAGCGCTTACCCAAAACATATCGTAGCGGCAACCATATAATGGGAAGAATTGGTTTTTGTTGGCTTTAAATTGTGCTGGTGTAGTTGAAATAATCCTGACTCCTCACATGGTTTCAAACCTCCCACAGGTCCTCATGGTGAAACCCTAAAATCATTAGAAATACTGGCTGGATGGCGTGAACTTGGTCATGCTCTCGGATAAACTCGTAAGAAATTCCTGTCTACATGTCTGCTCTGGCGTGTGGGAGGCAACGGGCAAATTCTGCTGACTAAGTACTTTTGCCCGGTACACTGGCCGGTTGTATCTAAAGCCTGATATTCGATATGTATAACTTTCATTACGATAGTGATCTCACTGCTGGTTCTCTGCAAGTGCGCGAGTGCCGGGTGGTCGCAGAATTACTACTGCAGGGCGTCGATGCGGAAAGGTGGCAGCTCGAGATCCAGGTGAATAACCGACTACAGAAGCGCAGTCCGGCAACGGCCAAGCGCCAATCCCGCGCATTGCGCCAGCGGTTGGAGCGTCTTGATCGACCATTCTGGCGAGTGTTGCGAGACGGTGACGAGCAGCTGGCCACCCAGGTCGCATTTGTTGCAGCCCTAGCGCGGAATCTGTTATTAGTGGAGTTTGTTGAAGCTGTCGTTAGCGATGCATTCGCCGTTAAAGCTGAGAAGTTAGAACCCTATTTGTGGGGCAGCTTTCTTGAGGAAAGGGTAGAGCGCGATAGTAAGATCGGGAACTGGACCGAGTCATCCAAAAAGAAAATGGGGCAGGTGGTACTTCGAATGTTGGCAGAGGTGGGGTTTGTGAAAAGTACCCGCAATCCTCAGTTGCAGCATATTTTGGTGCGGCCTGAGGTAAACGGACTCCTGGATGGCAGTCGCTGCCAGCGTATTAAAAAGTGTCTCAATATTTCCAGTGCTCTCTGACATAGATCAAAAATAATGAAGTAAAGGTCGCGATATGATTCAGCCGCTAGAAGAACGGCTAAACCAGATTCCAGACAAAATCCTCTCTCATGAGTTTCTCCAGGGGAAAGGTCTCGGAAATGAAATTGGATTTTGGATTTTTGATTACGCGCCGGAAGAGGAACTGAAAGTCCGAGAGTACCTTGGTTTTCTTACCAGTTTTCTAGAAAGGAAACACCCTCATTTAAAGGTAGCCACTATTAACCTGCTGCAGATTATGCGGGACTACCTATCCAAGCGTCGCTTTCTCGACAAAGCCTATCAGATGCAGTTAGCAAAAGGTGATCAGGCGCTGTTAAAAGCCCTGGCGGGCCCTATGCACATGGATAATTTTGGCCCCTTTCTAATGGATCAGATTGTGGGGGGCGAGCAGGATATGATTCTGATTCATGGTGTCGGCTCAGTCTGGCCTGTTTTGCGGGCGCACAATTTGCTCAACAAGCTCCACGCCCTGCTCGGACACAAACCAGTAGTGTTGTTCTATCCGGGTGAATATAGTGGCCAGAGCCTTACCCTTTTTAACCAGATTTCCAGCAATAACTACTACCGAGCATTCCCGCTCGTTCCTCGCACATAATCGGTGGTACAAGGATTCTTGTGATGATCATTAAAGACCTGTTTTCCAAATCCCTGGATAGATCCATCAATGGCGTGGTTAAGGCTGATCAAGCCGACGATGCCACGATTTGGCAGGAGCTGGATGAGTACGTCGTCACCAATGAGCTGGAACGTCACTTCCGCGCTTTTTTTGAAAGCTATAGCACAGACCTGCACGACCCATCTATCGCAAACCGAGTGGGAGTATGGATCTCCGGCTTTTTCGGCTCTGGTAAATCGCATTTCTTGAAAACCTTGTCTTACCTGCTGGCCAATATTGAAGCTCAGGGTGCCAGCGGCAATAGGCGTCAGGCGGTGGAATTTTTTGATGAGCAAAAGCTGCGCGATGCCATGATCCGCGCAGACTTGGATAAGGCCGTTACCCACCCTGCAGATGTCATCCTGTTCAATATCGACAGCAAGGCCAGTTCCAATGACGCCGGCAATCCGATTCTGAATGTATTTCTGCGCGTATTTAATGAGCATCAGGGGTTCAGCGGCGACCACCCGCATATCGCGCATATGGAACGCCACCTGGCGCAGAAGGGCGCCTACCAACGCTTTAAAGATGCATTTGCAGATAGCACAGGCTCGACTTGGGAAAGAGAGCGCGATGGCTACCAGTTTTATCAAGACGATATAGAAAAGGCTATTGCAACTGCCTTGAACCTCTCCCCCGAGGCCGCCAATAAGTGGTTTGAAGCATCGGAAGAGACATTCTCTGTTTCTGTGGAAAACTTCTGCCGCTGGGTCAAAGAGTACCTGGACGGAAAGGGGCCAGAACAGCGCATAGTCTTTATGGTGGATGAGGTAGGCCAGTTTATCGGTTCCAATACTAGGCTGATGCTCACCTTGCAGACCATTACCGAGAACCTGGGCACCATCTGTGGTGGTCGAGCCTGGATCATTGTGACCTCCCAGGCGGATATGGAGGCGGTAATCGGTGAACTCACCGCCAGTAAGGCAAACGACTTCTCCAAGATTGCAGGCCGTTTCAAAACCCGCCTATCCCTGTCCAGCTCAAATACGGATGAGGTGATTCAAAAGCGACTGTTGCGTAAGACTCCCAAAGCGGAAAGTGAACTGCGTAGTGCTTGGGAAAAGAGCGGCGATATTTTACGCAACCAAATCACCTTCGATCGCACTGGCCCCACTCTGCGCAATTTCGATGGTGCCGAAAGTTTCGTCGTTAACTATCCGTTCGCCCCCTATCATTTCCAGCTGGTCCAAAAGGTCTTTGAAGAAATTCGCAAGGTGGGCGCTACGGGTGCGCACCTCGCCTACGGCGAGCGCTCTATGCTCGACGCATTTCAAATGGCCGCACAGAGTATCTCTGACCAGGGGGTTGGTGCACTGATACCTATGCATAGTTTTTATCGCGCTGTAGAGGGCTTTCTCGATACCGCCGTAAAACGAACTATTGATCAAGCCAATCAGAACGCCTCCCTGGATGTGTTTGATGTGCAGATACTGCGCACTTTGTTCATGATCCGCTATGTAGAGTTGGTTAAAGGCACTTTGGATAACCTGGTTACGCTATCCATTGAAAAGATCGATGAAGACAAGCTTGCACTGCGCAAACGCATTGAAGAAACGCTTCAACGGCTGGAAAAAGAAAGCCTAATTACTCGTAACGGTGATGAGTTCCTGTTCCTCACCAATGAAGAGCGAGATATTACCCGTAAGATCAAAGCGGTTGAAATTGCGAGTAGCGATGAAAATAAAGCGCTCTCCGAGCTGATTTTCAAGGACCTGTTTAAAGACAAAAATAAATACCGCTATCCATTAAATAAAACCGATTACAGTATTGGCCGCTACTTGGACGGCCACACCCTGGATGGCCGCTACGAAGCTGATCTGCGACTTGAAATCGTCTCTCCGCAGGACCTCGATTATGCTCAATACAACGAGGCAGGCTGCATCAACAAATCTACCGAAGGCAGTGGCTTGGCCCTGTGGAAACTAGCCGATGACAAGCAATTCTTTACCGAACTGCGCACCTGGCTGAAAACCGATAAATTCATTCGCCTGAATGACGATGGCAGCAATGCCGATATTACTCGTATCCTTGCCGATCGGGGCCGCGAAAACCAGGACCGTCGCAAGCGCTTGCGCATAGCATTAGAAGATCTACTTTTGCGCGCAGAGAGCTATGCCCTGGGCCAGCGTCTCAAACTGCCCACTAATAGCCTTGCTAGCCGTTATGATGAAGCCTGCAAGTACTTGCTGGAAAACACTTATAACAAGCTTTCTCAGCTTAAAGTCCTGCAAAAGGAGCCTTTGCGGGAATTAAAGGCGGTATTGACCATCGATGACCTGGGTCAAATGAAACTCGCCCTGGATGGTGAAGAGGGCAATCCCCAGGCGGTCAAGGAAGTGGAGCAGTTTATTGCTCTGCGCGCCGAGAGAGACCGGCTGCTTGTCAGCGATATAATCGGGCGTTTTTCCTCTCGGCCCTACGGTTGGCCCGATGGTGAAATTCTTCTTATTCTTGGGCGTCTTGCTGTTGCAGGGCGTATCTCCTTCCATGCCGGAGGTCCATCGCTGCCGGTTAAGGAGATCTTCGAAGATCTTAACAACAGCCGTCGCCGCCGTGAGATATCGGTACAGAAAAAGCGGCAGACCGATAATACCGTGCTTAAAAAGGCGCGCGACTTAACCCGGGATTTGTTCAACGCCCTCGGCCCAGACGCAGAAAAAGAGCTGTTTGATTTTTACCGCACGCACTTCAATGCGTGGCTCGCTCATCTGAAGAGCTACAAAAGCAAGACCGATGTCGGTCATTTTCCAGGTGCCGCGCAGATAGAAGATTGCCTGCTTACCCTCGAGCGATTGCTGGCCAACCGGGAGAGCTTTGACTTTTTCAAAGCACTGGTAGACAAGAAAAATGATTACTTGGACTTGGAGGAAGACTACCGGGATATCCATGACTTCTTTACCAAGCAGTTACACACCTGGCAGCAGCTCCAAAATGCCCTGCAGCACTTCGGTAAAAACCGTGTAGAGCTGGAAAAGAATACTGCTGCGGCCAAAGCACTGGCCGAACTGGAGCATATTAATAAGGCCAAATCTCCCTACGGCCAACTGAACAAAGTTGCCGAGTTGGTAGAAACCTTGGATCAGGTCAATAAAGCGCTGTTGCAACAGCGCCGTGAACACGCCTGTGAACGTGTTGAGTTTAAAGTCCAGCAGCTTCTGGCTGAAATCGCGAAAAGCGGTATTGGAACCCCGGAACTCAGTAACTCGTTGCTGCATCCCTTGCAACAGGTCAAAAAGGATATAGAGGCCGAGACCGGTATTGCCCAGATCTATATGTTGCAACAGAAAACCGCTGAAGAGCGTTTGGAGGACAGTCTTTACGAGCTAGAGCGACAGCTAGCGGCTAAAGCGCGCCTCGAACAAGACGCGATTGCCAAGGAAGCTGTCAAGGAAGGTGCTAAGGAAGCGGCTAAGAAAAGTGCTCCGGCCACCGGCGGCAAGGCAAAAGAGCCGGCTCCCCCGTCCGGTGGTGTTCAGCCTGTTCCGGCATCTGCTGCAGCAGCCGGGCTTAACCCCGCCGTCGTGATTAACACGAGTAGTGTGCTGAGCAAAGTCCACAGCGGTGCCTATCTGGAGTCCCAGGAGGATATCGATCGGTTCCTCACCGCCCTGAGAGAAGAGCTGGAAACCGCGATTGAGGGCAAAAAGCGCATTCGGTTGCGCTAACAAGCCAAATAATGACGCTCGGCACTGCAAATTTCCCCCCATAGCGCTTGCTTTCTTAAAAGTATAAGATCAACCTTGTCCTTTGTCCCGGGACTTGGGACGGGCGAGAATGGAGAGATATGAAAAGTCAAGATATTGGTTTGCTGCTCAAGCTGGTCTCTTTGCAGAAGCGGGAGGCGCAGCGAGGCTGTGACCGAGCGAGAAAGGCCTGGCCTGACGACTGGCAAGGCTGGGAGCCAGAAGATCCGCCGGCTGGTGGCGGTGTACTTGCACCGCTGGGTGCTCTGCCGGCTTTTGAATATTCGGCACGGGGCCTGGCGGCGGAGACCGGTATTAGCAAAAGCCAGGTCAGCCTGTCCCTGAATCGCTGTATCGAGGTTGGCCTGGCTATTAAAGATCGCAAGCTCGGCGTGCCCAGAGCTAATACCAAAGCACTGTACGAATTTATCCTGTACGGCCTTCGCTATGTCTTCCCGGCAAGGCCCGGGCGAATCACTCGCGGTATTGCCACGGCCTTTGCCGCTCCGGTTTTGCAGGAAAAGCTGATGAGCGCGGGCGAATTTCAGCCAGTTTGGGCGGATGCCTGCGGCAATACCAAAGGTATGGAAGTCGCCCCCTTATTTAAAAGCGCTCCCCAAGCAGTGAAGAGAGACCCGGAGATGTATGCCTTACTGGCGTTGGTCGATGCCATACGCATAGGCCAGCCCCGCGAGCGCAATCTAGCCGCCAAACTATTAAAGCAGCATCTGGAGCTTCCCGAATGACCGCGTTTAATCGGCATATCGACATGTTGAAATTGGTCGCGCGGGCGCTGGGTCCCGAGCTGCGCCGGCAAATGACGTTCGTGGGTGGCTGCACAACCGGGCTGCTGCTCACCGATGCTTACACGCAGGAACAAGTGCGCCATACCGATGACGTGGACCTTATCGTCCACGTGATGGGCTACGTGGGTTTTCATCACTTACAAGAGCAATTGCGGGGGCGGGGATTTAAGCAGTACAGCGCTGCCTCTGACGAAGACTTCCCGGTATGCGCAATGCGGCTGGGTGATCTGCGCGTCGATTTTATGCCCGACGATGAAGAAATCCTCGGCTTTGGCAATCGCTGGTACCGCGATGCCATGGAAACTGCCACGACTTACGCCCTTGGCGACGAGCTGGACATTAACCTTATCAATCCCGTTTATTTTATCGCCACCAAACTGGAGGCCTATAAAGGGCGGGGCAACAGTGACCCCATGTCCAGTCGAGATATTGAGGATATCCTCAATCTCATTGACGGCCGTGAGGAACTTCAGGCAGAGGTAGAGGCTGCAGAACCGGGTGTCAGGCACTACATCGCCACAGAGGTGGCCGAGCTGCTACAGCATAGCGATCTCCCCTATGCCATTCAGAGCCAGGCCGAGGGCGCCACCGAGCGTGAAAAACTCCTGTTCCAGCGCCTGGAACAGCTCGCCGTTCTCTCAGCAACCCACTGAATATAAATAGTAAAGCGCTCGCTGCGGTTGAGTGCCCAGGAATTGATATTGTAATGAATACCCATAATATCGCCCGCTACGCGCCCAAAGCCCGTATTGATTTTATCGATGCCGTCACCCGCCAGGCGGCCCGTTATGGCATCACCGCTGAGTGTATTGAGCCGATGGTGCAAAAGGGTGACCTTGTACTGATTGGCGAGCGCCCGTTTCCGAAAAGTATTGCCCGTGCCCGCAATGCCCTTCAGCAACAGGTGCAAGCGCAAGGCTTCCACGCCACCATGGATCAGGCTGCCTACAGTTGGTTTAACCGTCTCTGTGCTATCCGTTTTATGGAGCTCAAAGGCTATCTCGACCATGGCCGCCGCGTACTCTCACACCCTAGCGACCCGCAAGGTTTCCAGATTTTGGATGACTGTCTGGATATCGAATTGCCAGGGCTGGATAGGGAAACCCTAGTCGAGCTGAAACTGGATGGCAGCAACGATGAGGCGCTGTACCGCGAGCTGTTACTGGCCCAGTGTCACGCCCTGCACAGCGCCATGCCATTTTTGTTTGAGGCGCTCGACGATGCCACCGAACTGCTGCTGCCGCAAAACCTCACTAAAACCGACTCACTGATTCGCGACTTAATCGCCGGGATTCCGGAACAGGACTGGCAGGATATCGAGATTATCGGCTGGCTGTACCAGTTCTATATCTCCGATAAGAAAGATCAGGTGATCGGCAAGGTGGTTAAGTCAGAAGATATTCCGGCGGCCACCCAGCTATTCACACCCAATTGGATCGTGAAGTACATGGTGCAGAACTCCCTCGGGGCGCAGTGGCTGGCGACCTATCCCGAGTCACCCCTCAAGGCGCAGATGGCGTACTACATCGAACCCGCCGAGCAGACTGATGAAGTCAACGCGCAGCTCGCCGCCATAACACCGGATAGCCTCAACCCCGAAGCGCTGACCCTGATCGACCCGGCCAGTGGTTCCGGGCATATTCTGGTGGAGGCCTATGAGCTGTTTAAGGCCATCTATTTAGAGCGCGGATATCGGCAGCGGGATCTACCGCAACTGATTCTTGAGAAGAACCTGTTCGGTCTCGATATTGATGAGCGCGCCGCGCAGCTGACGGGCTTTGCACTGATGATGAAGGGCCGCGCCGATGACCGGCGGCTGTTTGAGCGCGGTATAAAGCTCAATGTGATGGCACTGCAAGACAGCGCAGGCTTTGATGTAGAGGGGCTGGCGCAAAGCCCCGAAGTGCAAGCGACGCTCGCGGACTATGGGCTGAAGGTTGGCGATCTTATCGAGCTAAAGCGCCTGTTCGAGCACGCGACAACCTTTGGGTCCTTGATTCAGGTACCGGAGGAGCTGGCGGCAAAGCTGCCGGCGCTAAAGCAGCTGGGCGAGACTACGACTCAGGATCTGTTTGTGGCGGAGGCGCTCAAGCGCTTGGGGCCGCAGGTAGCACAGGCCGAGTTGCTGGCGGCGCAGTACGATGCGGTGGTGGCCAATCCGCCGTATATGGGCAGCAAAGGGATGACCGGCGTATTGAAAAAATTTGTTAAAGATAATTTTGCTGACACTAAGAGTGATCTCTTCGCTTGTTTCATTGAGCGTGGTTTCGTGCTGGCAAAAGGTGCTGGTCACAATGCCATGGTTACGATGCAGAGTTGGATGTTTCTGTCATCTTTCGAGAAGATGAGAGAGCGGATGTTGCGGGAGAAGACCATCCGCACGATGGCACACCTCGGTGCGCGGGCCTTCGGGAGCATTTCGGGAGAGGTCGTTCAGACCACTGCGGCAGTGCTCAGGAATTGCAAGCTAGCGGGCTATAGGCCAGTGTTTTTCCGACTGGTAGAAGGCAACGAGTTTGAAAAACAAACGGCTCTGTGTTGCAACGAACAACGCTTCGATGCCGCAGCACAAAGTGAGTTTAGAAGTATCCCGGGAAGCCCGCTGGCTTACTGGGTGAGTGATCGCGTGCGGGAGCTAGCGAGGTCCCCTAAAGCCATGGGCGATGTCGCAAGGGCCCGAATGGGATTGGCCACCGGAAATAACGATAAGTACGTGCGGCTGTGGCACGAGGTCGATCGTCACGAGGTCGCATATAACATGGAGTCCCGGGTTAGGGCCAAGGAGTCTGGGCGACGTTGGTTCCCCTACGCGAAGGGCGGGCCCTTCCGCAAGTGGTTCGGGAACAACACTCACGTCGTAGATTGGCTAAACGATGGCCACGAAATGCAGACGCGAAAACATCCGACCGGGCGAATATGGGCTCACAACTTCAACCTGGATATGATCTTCCGCGATTCAATAACATGGTCGGACATCACTTCGGGTTCGTTATCCGTGCGCTGGAACGATACCGGGTTTCTTTTTGATGGAAGTGGAACCTGTGCTTTCTTCGATGATGAAGATGTGAAGGTTACTGTAATCGGCTTACTGAACTCGAAGTTCGTTCAGGATTTCGCAAAGATTCTTAATCCAACGTTCCACTTTCAAACCGGGGATTTTCGAGCCACTCCGTTCCTTGACTCTCATGCTGATGTGGCGTGGCGGACATGGATTCGTGCACTGGTGGCGACAGCCAGAACCGACTGGAATGCCTACGAGCGCTCCTGGGATTTCCAATCCCTCCCTCTTCTGAATGCCTCTTCCGAGCCCACGCCGACTCTGGAATCCAGCTACACCGCCTGGATCACCCAAAACCGCGCAACTATTGCCGAAATGCAGCGCTTAGAGGAGGAGAATAACCGCCTCTTTATCGACGCCTACGGCTTGGCCGACGAGCTCACTCCTGACGTCCCTATCGAGCAGATTACCCTCACGGTAAATCCCGCCTACCGCTATGGCGGCAAGCTGACAGTCGAGGAGCAGTGGACCCGCTTCCGCCAAGACACCCTGCAGGAGCTGGTCTCCTACGCCATCGGCTGCATCATGGGGCGCTATTCATTAGATCGGCCCGGCCTGATTTATGCCCATAGCGGTAACGAGGGCTTTGATTCCAGTCAGTACCCCAGCTTTCCCGCCGACGAAGACGGCATTATCCCGCTGACGGATATCGAGTGGTTTGCAGACGACGCCTGCAATCGCGTGATCGAATTTATCGGCAAAGCGTGGGATGCGGCACAGCTGGAGCAAAACCTGGCCTTTTTGGCCGACAACCTCTCGCCCAAAAAGAACGAGTCCAGCCGCGACACCCTGCGCCGCTATATCAGCGCTAAGTTTTTCAAAGATCACCTGCAAACCTATAAAAAGCGTCCCATTTATTGGTTGTTCAGCTCAGGCAAGCAAAAGGCCTTTGAATGCCTGGTCTATCTACATCGCTATAACGAAGGCACACTGGCGCGTATGCGCACCGAATATGTGATTCCTTTAAGCGCAAAAATGAGTACCTACGAGCAAAAACTGGAGCAGGACAAGGCGGCCAGCAGCTCAGCGGCGGAAACCAGGCGCCTGGAAAAAGAAATCGCCAAGCTGCACAAACAACAGGCGGAGCTAGCCCAGTTCGACGAAAAACTTCGCCACTTCGCGGATCAGCGCATTCCACTGGATTTGGATGATGGGGTAAAAGTGAACTACGGCAAGTTCGGCGATTTGTTGGCAGAGGTTAAAGCGATTACCGGAAAGAAACCGGAGGCGGCATGATCAAGTCTTTATGGATAGATAACTTTAAATCACTGGTCGACTTCACTTTGCCGTTGGCAAAGTTCAACTGCTTAGTCGGCCTGAATGGTTCTGGCAAGTCGACAGTATTGCAAGCGCTTGACTTTATTTCTCAATTGATGGAGGGCGACGTCGAAGAGTGGTTGAAAGCTCGACACTGGCAAAGTGCAGATCTTAATTCAAAGCTAACCAGGAAGAACAATATCGATTTCCGGATCATCATTGATGTGAACGGCGAAGAGGTAATTTGGGGTGGAAGTTTCAACCGTCGTTCATTGAGCTGCACGAAAGAAAGCGTTGTAATTAAAGACTCTAGGCAATTGCAGGTAGAAGATGGCGAATACATTATCGATGGTTCTCGCCACGAGATTGTTTTTGAGTTCCAGGGCTCGATTCTTTCTGTGCTTAAGGAAAGTCAGCTAAATGAAACTTTGCGAAAGCTTAAGCAGACGGTACTGGATATTCGCTCCTTGGATCTTATTAGTCCAGAATTGCTTCGCAGTCAGAGTCGTGCGGCCAAAGGAAAATTAGGCTTGGGAGGTGAAAAATTATCTGCACTGATTCATGAGTCAGGTGCTGAAGGAAAAGCTGCGCTCAGAAAAGAGCTGAAAACAATTTATCCACAATTAGACGAGATTAAAACCAAATCTTTGCCGTCTGGCTGGAAGCAGCTCCAGGTAATAGAGCATTTTAGCAAGGGGAAATTGACTTCCACTGCCAGGCACGTCAATGACGGTATGCTTCGGCTGATGGCAATTCTGACACAGTTGGAAATTGGAAATGCTTTTTTACTGTTTGATGAAATTGAAAATGGTATTAATCCGGAGCTTGTAGAGTATCTGATGGATCACCTCGTGGACTCTGATGACCAGGTATTGGTCACTACACACAGCCCGGTCATCTTGAATTTCCTTGACGATAAAATTGCAAAGAAGGGCGTGATCTATTTGTACAAGAATAAACAGGGAGGAACTAAAGCCAAGCGCCTGTTCGAAATACCTTCCTTAGCCAAAAAGCTAGAATTTATGGGGCCAGGGGAAGCGTTTATCGATACTGACTTAACGCAGCTTCACAATGAGATTGTAGCAATAGATACACACGGAGGTTGATGTGTACTTATTGTTAAGTGGAGAGGGACCTGGCGATATTGGGGTGTGCAACCCGTCTGATGACAATTGTGACCGTTCGGAATTTTCAGAAGGTCCAATGGCGATTATGGTGGATCAGCTAGTAGAGCATTATCTGGGCTATGAAATGTCACACCTGGGTACAGAGCGCGTAAGCTATGTGTCCGAAAGATACTTGGCAAAAAACAAGCAGCCACCGCAGAAGAAGAAAATGTCTTTGCGGGGAAAAAAGAAAGCGGTAGAAACAAAGTACTACTATGAGAATGCCAGAGCTCTCGCGGCTGTAGCGCGAGTAAAGCGAGAAAAAGAGAAGGATAATGTAGTAGCTGTTCTTTTTCGTGATTCGGATGGTACCGCTTCCGCTGGCCGTGGTGAATGGAGGGATAAAAGAAAATCAATCCTGGCAGGTTTTGCTGCGGAAGGCTATGAGCTGGGTGTGGCAATGATCCCCAAACCGAAATCTGAAGCATGGCTCCTATGTGCCGTAAAAGATAACCCCTACCAGCACTGTGAGCATCTTGAAAATGAATCTGGTAATGACTGCGCGCAAAATCCGCTAAAAACGCAGCTTGATAATGCCCTTGATAATAATTCCAGTACTCACGCAGTAAATGAGCGAGTGCGTAATAAAGAAATCAATGCAGAGCTAATAGATATGCCATCGCTCAATGTATTCAAAGAAGATCTTAGGCAGGCGGTGCTCAGGGCTTGCAATACATGAGTGCGGCGAGACAAAAGAGCAAAGTATGAATACCGAACAGTTGCGCCAAGGATTGGAACAGGCATTCTTTCAGGAAAACCACCGCATCGTATTTTGGTACGATCCCGAGCAAAGCTTTACTGAGGTGCTTGCCGATATCTCTCTAGCAGAGGTAACAACACTCAATATGTCGGCCGAGTCTTCACTCGCGGTTAAATTGCGCTTGGAGCTTGAGGATAGTGCCGGGAAATATCTGCTGTATTTCCCTTACGCAGAGCCCGTCGCACAAGACGATTGGTTGCTGGATATTAAGCTCTATGCCCGGTGCTTCCATGCCGATCGAATCTCCATCCTCTTTAACGATCTGGGGCTGCATCGGCAATCCCTGCGTGCACACCTGGCCAAGCGCGAAAAGTTTCTTAGCAGCAAAGAGCGTCTGGCGGGGCTCAAACGGTTTGTATCGCCGGATATGGATGAAGCGGCACTGGATCTTGCCATGATTGCGGTGGTGACTGCTGCCGAGAGTGCCGATATCGCCTCTGTTCTGTTTACCTTGGGCGCTGAGCTCACCGATAAACAGCGCGTCTTGGAAGAAAATCCCGCTTCGATGGACGCGCTGGAGAAGTACGCCCTGGTGCCGTCACTGGTAGAGGCATTGCAGGCGGAAGTGGGATACCCGGCCACCCCAGAAGAACTGAAGGGTGAGGAGCCGTTCAAACTTGGCCAGTGTCTGCTGCGGTTACTGGCCACCGGTTTCTGTGAGAGTATCTCAGAGGTGCCTGACTGGGCTCGCTCTTTAGTGATTTCCAGCGCCGACGCCCGCGCCACTGCGCGCACTTTGCTTTCCCGCTGGAGAGACAGTTCCCGCTACTACGGGGCTTACGATGTTATTGCGGACTGGGTTGCGACCGCGCTCAATATAGAACAGCGTATCCAGAGTCTACCCATGGATACGCTGGTCAATGTAGCTACTTTTCGACAAGCCGAGTTGAGAATCATCGCCGACCTGGCCGAGCATATTCCAGAGGCGCAGCCTGCGGATCTGAAGCACTTCCAGCGGGTGATCTCGGAGCGGCTCGATGGCTATTGGGCTTCGCGCCATAAAGATGACCCCTTGCGGCGCAAGTTCCGCAGGGTGTACAGAGCCTTGACTGCGGCTATTGAGCTGTTTGAGTTGCGCTACGAGTATCACAGTGGTTTCCATTTCTCTTCAGCAGAGGCGCTCTATAAGGCCTATGAATCTGAGCTATACCGCTTCGACAGCGCCTACCGCCACTACTGGACGGCATCTCACAATGCGCAGGTGGAGCTTCTCAAACCGTTGGATACCGAAATAGAGCAGTGTTATGCCAACTGGTTTATGGGCCAATTGGCGCGGAACTGGGGAGAGTTGATAGAAGCTGAGGATAGGTTGGCACACTGGCAGATTTCAGGCGTGCCCAATCAACACAACTTTTATCAGCATTGGGTGCGCAGCCAGTTTGATAAAGCACCCAAGCGCCGTTTGGTGGTTATCATCAGCGATGCCTTTAGGTACGAGGCCGCTGTGGAGTTGCGGGAGCGTATCAATAAGAAACGCTATAGCGAAGCGACGCTAGCCAGCCAGTTGGGCGTATTGCCGAGCTATACCACGCTGGGAATGGCCTCCCTGTTGCCCCATCAAACTTTGGAATACCGCGAGGACAGCGGTGACGATGTCTTTGTGGATGGCAAATCCAGTAAGGGCACCGAGGCCCGCAACAAGATTCTCAGCGCTTACAGCGGTATGGCGGTGCAAGCGGAGACGGTACAACGGTGGACCCGAGACGAAGGCCGCGAGGCATTAAAGAACCAACAGCTGGTCTATGTATACCACAATGTGGTCGATGCCCGGGGTGATAGCGCCTCTACCGAGTCCGAGACTTTCAATGCGGTGGAGCACGCCATTGAGGAGCTGACAGAACTTACTCGCAAGATCATGATGGCGCTTAATACGAGTACGGTACTCATTACGGCGGACCATGGTTTTTTATTCCAACACAGTCAATTGGAAGCCGCTGATCGAACATCCTTGGCGGATAAACCGAATAACACACTAAAGAGCAAAAAACGCTACGTTATTGGCCACAATATGCCGAGCACCGGCACGGCCTGGTGTGGTTCCAGCCGAAATACAGCGGGTACCCAGTCGGATACCCATTTCTGGATACCAAAGGGCGCAAACCGTTTTCACTTTGTCGGTGGTGCCCGCTTTGTACACGGCGGTGCCATGCCCCAGGAAATTGTGGTGCCAGTGCTCACGGTGCAGCAATTGCGCGGCGATAAAGCAGAGCGCCGCACCAAACGCAAAGTATCTGTGATCTCGCCCAAGCCCAGCTTGAAAATGGTGAACAATATTCAATCGTTTGACCTGATGCAGACAGAGCAGGTCAGCGAGCAGGTGTTGCCAGTAACCATCGCCGTGGGAATTTATGAGGGTGAGGTTTTGGTATCTAGTGAAGAGACCGTGACATTTGACAGCACTTCCACAGAGGTTTCACACCTTTTAAAGAAAGTTCGCCTATCTCTCTCAGGTACTGACTTTGACCGCAAAAAGGAGTATTTCCTGCTGCTGCGAGATAAGGATTTAGGCACAGAGATTGCGCGCTACCGGGTAGTGATTGACCTTGCGATCACCGATGATTTTTTCTGAGCTGCCGTATCAACGGGCTGCTTGCAAAGCGATTAATAAATAGAAGACGCAATGAACAGTGAAGTTAACAGGGATCTAGACCAGCTTTTGAATGAACACTTTGCCGGCCGTGTGGTACGCAAAGATTTAACCAAGCTGATCAAAGAGGGTGCCAACGTTCCCGTATACGTGCTGGAATATCTACTGGGTATGTACTGCGCCTCGGATGACCCGGAAGTGATTGAAAAGGGTCTAAATAATGTTAAAACCGTATTGGCTGAAAATTATGTGCGCCCGGATGAAGCCGAGAAGGTGAAATCCCTGGTACGTGAGCGCGGAAGTTACAAAGTTATTGACCGTGTCAGTGTGCGCTTGAACGAGCGCAAAGATGTCTATGAGGCGACCTTTAGTAATCTGGGGATCAAGGATGCGGAGATTTCTGCCGGTATCGTTAAGGATAATGAAAAACTCCTCGTTGGTGGAATCTGGGTTATTGCTACCCTGAGCTACTACCACGAGGAGGGGCAAAAAGGTTCACCATTTGGAGTAACGGTGCTCAAACCCATCCAGATGCCGCACATGCATATGGATGAGTTGTACGCGGGCCGGCAGGCTCTGAGTGTGCAGGATTGGCGAGAAACATTAATTCGCTCTATCGGCATGGAGCCCTCTAACCTGGATAATTCGGTGCAGTGGCACCTGCTAGCGCGGATGATCCCGTTTGTAGAGAACAACTACAACGTGTGTGAACTCGGACCCCGGGGTACCGGTAAGAGCCATATCTATAAAGAGTGCTCGCCAAACAGTATTTTGGTGTCCGGGGGGCAAACAACCGTTGCCAATTTGTTTTACAACATGAGCTCGCGCCGTATTGGCTTGGTGGGTTTATGGGACTTAGTCGCATTCGACGAAGTAGCCGGCATTAATTTCAAAGATAAAGACGGTGTCCAGATTATGAAAGACTACATGGCCTCGGGTTCATTTGCCCGTGGTCGTGAACAGATGGAGGCCTCTGCTTCCATGGTCTTCGTGGGCAACATCAACCAGTCTGTCGAGTCCCTGGTCAAAACGAGCCATCTATTGGCGCCCTTTCCAGAGCCGATGATCGACTCCGCCTTCTTCGATCGTTTTCACGCCTATATTCCAGGTTGGGAAATTCCCAAAATGCGCCCGGAGTTTTTCACCAACCGCTACGGTTTAATTGTCGATTACCTGGCGGAGTTCTTTCGCGAAATGCGTAAACGCAGCTTTGCCGACGCTATCGATAAGTACTTCAAGCTCGGCAGTAACCTAAACCAGCGGGACACTATTGCTGTGCGCAAAACCGTCTCGGGCCTGCTTAAGCTGTTATATCCTCATGGCCAGTTCGATAAAGAAGCCGTTCGTCAGTGTCTGGAGTACGCTTTGCAGGTGCGTCGGCGAGTGAAAGAGCAGCTAAAGAAAATCGGTGGAATGGAGTTCTATGATGTGCACTTTAGCTATATCGATGCTGAATCCCTGGAAGAGCACTTTGTCTCCGTAAAAGAGCAGGGCGGTGGCGCTTTGATTGCAGAGGGCCCTGGGAAACCGGGCTTTATCCATACCATTGGCATTAGTAATAAGGGGGTTCCGGGGCTCTATCGCTTGGAGTTACAGGTTACCAAGGGCACTGGCAAGTTGGCGACTTCAGGGCTGTGGAACTCCAATACGGCGAAAGAGCAGGTTAAAATCGCCTTCAACTACTTCAAGGCCAATGCCTCCCGGATCTCCGCCTCGGCCAAGGTGCTGGAGTACGATTTTCATCTACATGTTGTTGAACTCCAGAATACCGGCCCACTGACTTCCCTGGCGTTGCCGAGCTTGGTGGCATTCGCATCCGGCATTATGGGGAAATCCGCTCAGGCCCAATTAGTTGTGCTAGGGGATATGAGTCTGGGGGGGAGCGTTACTCCTGCCGAAAGTATCGCGGAGAGTCTGCAAGTCGCTTTTGATGGAGGAGGTAAGCGTGTTGCACTACCGATTACCAGTGCCGCAGATATCCCCACAATTCCCGCAGAACTGTTTACCAAGTTCCAAACTAGCTTCTATGCAGATCCGGTCGATGCTGTTTTTAAAGCGCTGGGGGTAGATTGAGGCTTAATGCTAGTGAGTAAGGTTGCCCATTAATTCCTGGGGCGAATCTATCCTGATGATTTTGCTTTTTATGAAGCTGTATTTCAGTCAAGCCAAAATTTGAGTGTAAATCACAGTGGATATAAATATCGAACTGATAAGTTGGGATGGATGGGCTGTCTGACACAGACCTTGCGGACTAGGGGGATATCATCAAAGTGTTAGATGTGGAAGGTATACCCCGGCAGATATTGAGAGGGCATTACTGAATTGCTCCTGGGCCTCTATTCATGACGGAGTGGGGAATCTATTCGGATGTACTTACTTCTCCTCTAGAGAACGCAGATTGTGCGTACCCTGGACGGTAAAGGTGTGAGTTTAATTCACGCCCATGCATGGTGGCTCAGGCTGTGAATATCTAGCAGGCGTAACGTCGTAGCTCCAGTTTATGGCTGAGTCTTTGGCGGGGCGGGCATTCGGTATTTCGACTTCTGGGACAACATATAGATTAACTGCCCACTAGTTAGTGATGGCTATAGCTGAACTCTAAACCAAGCCTAGAGTTTAACGGATCCTCCTGAGGGAGCCAACACACGAGTGATTCGGGCGTGTGTTTTTAACAGATATTTGATTTTTCCTAGGGGGTTATCCCCTCCTTAGAGACAATTAGGGGCACCCCCCTAATTCGGGGTTTGGTGTTCTGACCAGCTGAACCTATGGGGAGAGGTTGCTAATCCGGTAACTCATTACAGAACTACCGCCGACCTAAGTTATTTTTTATGTGATCTGAATTGAATACAAAAATCACACTGGAGGTGGGAGGGGTGGTTTTAATCTCTATGATTGATCCAGCAGTCACCGCCGCGCTAGTCGTGCGTAGCCCAAAAGTAGAATTTTTGTGGAGGGATTACAGGTGGGGAGCAGGTATTCTTCGTCTTTGATAGTTTTGTATCAAGCACTTTGGTTGTAGTGTTCAATACGGAAAGTGATGTAACCAATATAACTTGAACCTTAGTTTCAACTTTAGACCTTAACTTTGGCCAAGTAGATAGCTAGTCATTTCAGAAATAACTATATGGTTACTAGCCATTCGACTAAGTAAGGGAACAATTATGAATGTCTTACGTCGCTGCTTATTTATAAGTTCTAGTACTTTACTCCTAATTTATGTCCTTCGCTGGCTGTTTGCCTATTCATGGCTGTGGGTGATTGGCTATCTTGTAGTTGGTGCAATGTTCGTCGCTTTCTCAACATGGCTTTACTCTGGTATGTATAGCGAAGACGAATGAAAATTTTTACAGGCGCGCATATGCATAGCTGCATAGTGTCGTCTTGGCGGCCTATGAGGTTTAAGTTTCTGTACATTACCGACCATCAAGGGTTTTAGGGGGCCGTGATTCCGGGCGCCCTTTGGGATGTTTTGGAAATCACTTCGCCTAAAGCGAGTTTCCTGCTCAGCATTGAGTAAACCGATACTTTGTCGATTGGAGTAGGTGAAACCACGCTTAAATTTCAGCATTATGCTCAGCCGTTGAGACTCCTTAGTCGGGGGCGGGAATTACATGTGGTGCTTTTTTTTCTGCGCTTCCCTATGCACGCCGTAAGCACCGCTCTAGAGGTTGTTTTTCTGCCACTACACATGAAACCGAGAGAAAGTCTCAGTCCATTCAAAGAGTTCCAAGGAGGTTTCGCCCCCCTTTTTTATGTCTGGTACTTCGCTCGCATACAATTCATACACACTCATGTACCTTTTGACGCGCCCGGATAGCCGCCACCTTTCACTTAATTTTTACTTCATAAAAGCCCAGTACCTTACCAATTTGTTGAATGCCAGTAGCCAATGCGAAATATTCAGAGCTGTATATAGGCTGTGCGGATAATAAAGAGCCAAGACTATAGAGAACCTGGGGGTAGTGCATTTTGTGGTTAAAAAACTTCTTGTTGGAATTGGGCGGTATTAACGATTACTGGACGTATCCAGTCAGACAGCTGACGGTGAACACAATGGCACGGCCAGCACTTATCGTGCTTTAACAAGTTGATAGCTTTATGATTGGCTAAGAAGGCCTCTACAGCTTTCGATACATGTTTAGCCCGTGGGCAATATTCCCTTATTGTTCTTTTCACTTCTCCAAGACTCTCCCAGTTAAGACAGTACCGGGCAATTGTCTTTAATCGCTCTCTGTGGCCTCCATAACCTGGAATACAGCAAGGATCTTCCTCCTGATCTTGTTTTCTCTTTAGGTGGTAGGTCACCAGATTTCAACTCTGAAGGGTATCAGCTGATCATAAGGAAAAGAGTGGATAGTTGGAGTCAATATCTGCTACTTCTTCACCAGTAGATCAAGTAATGACAGAAAACTGATTGAGGAGTATTTATGCTAGATTCAGTAATAAAGAAAAGTGGTTGGAGCGAGTGAAATAAACATAACCCGCTTGAGATAACCCAGGATCTAGCTTGTAATCGAGGTAGTGTATTTTAGGTAAACTAAAAGAGCAGCTTAAGCTGTAATGCGATCGGGAACAAGCTTTAGGTTGCTGAATTAACAATTTATTACACTGCTCATTTTGGTTGTTAATTATCAGAAAATTCTTAAGCATGTTGTCGATGTCTGCGATGTGGTTGATGTTTCTTATACTTCGTTAATTGTCGCTTTTTAATCACAAGGTAAGGCTTAAATGAAAGTCAGGCTTTTCTGTGAATGGCTTCCTGTTATTTGATGGGGTGTTGTAATTTGCCATTTTGTAGCGGAAAAAGATAAGTGGGTAATTTAAATGGCCGGTTGATTTAAGTTTGGATTTATATTTTTCTGACGTTTTTGAGGGGCACATTGAGTGTGAATGCAGCCTGAATATGTAAGTTTTTTTGTAGCAATTACTGAAATATTTATAATTTTAATTTTTGGGTGGGTTTTCTTGATAGTTAATAATTGGGTATTTATACTGCCTGCTCGACTATTTTTTTAAGGATGAAAAATGAAGTTTTTGAAGTCTGTGTTGCCGGTGTTTGCCTTGATGTTAGCGAGTCAGTCGTTTGCAGAAATGGCTTTTGTTAGTGGCGTTAAGCACAATGTTGCTGAGTACTCTTATACTTCGGATACTCGGCGAATTGCTGAGATTGATGTCTTGGGTGATGGTGCGCAAGAAATCAGTTTCGATATTACTGCGATTGTATCTGGTTTGGGGCGGTTGAGGCCAGATGTTGTTTGTCGTTATTCCCATAGGGGAGAGCGTTGCTACACTAGAAATCATCCTAGAATTTTTGATTTTGTATATGATGTTGCGATCACGGCAAGTTGTGTTGCCAAAGATGGTACTCAAACTGCAATAGGGGTTGATAGGGACGATAAAAATATTTATACGAATGTGCCCATTTCAGATTTTCGCAATGAAGTAGTCTTAACGATAGATAATGGTTCAATTGCCGCGGATATGTGCGATACCTTGACGGTTGATATTCAGGGTGATTTAGAGGCTATTGAAGATGTAAATTTAAAAGTTTTCACCTACGAAATTTTCTAGTTAATAGTATGAAAGTGTCGGTAATAATTGCCGGCACTTTCACAGTCGAACTCCAATCTAGTATATCCATACAATCAAAAGTAGTGGATCACCGCACACCTAATAGAAATGATGTCAGCTCTGTAGCAGAGTCAGAAGCAGTTAATAAAGACTTTTCTTTTATCTGAAGTCGGTAAGGGTTGAACGGCTTAGTAGTGGCGATTCAGTGCCGATAGCTACCGGCCGGTTAAAAGTGATTAACTTAGTATTGAGCTGGATACCGATTCGTTAAATTTCCTTCACAATAGAATCTGTCGCTAGTTTTGAGCCCCATCAAGGGGCTTTTTTGTATCTGTTGATTAACAATTGAGGTCAATAGCTGATGCAGGCTAAAGGGTGGGGGAATTGTCTGTACAGGAATATTCTCATATAGAGAGGCGAATGGGATTAATACCCTTATCTTGTGTGTGGTCTATGCGATAACTGAGCAATTTTCTTTGTGTGAGGTAGTAGGCGCGACCCTGATTTCCGGTGCGGAAAGTGAGAAAGATGCCCAGACTTGAGCCAGATCATTTTTCCCCAGTCAGAGTGGCATAAGGTAACGGAATTAGTGTCCCGGCAGTGACGCTGAGAGATTGAGCACTCAAAAATGAGGCAGAGGCGCTCGCACTGCTCTGAGTGTAACTGTTCCCTCTAGCTCTTGAAAAAAGCATGGCTATAACGGAGTAAGAGGGCGGAGACTGGATCAGGGAGGATCGTGGTGAATTTGGTTGAAGATTCCTGGCTGCCAATTATCCGGCGATGCGGTATGCAGGAAAGAATTGCTCCTTGGCAAATTGCCGAGGTGGATAATCCTGTCGTAGATATCTGTACGGTACGACCGGATTTTCGCGGGGCGCTGTTCCAGTTTTTAATTGGCCTGTTGCAAACAGCTTTTGCACCTGAAAGTGTCGATGATTGGGGAGTTTACTGGAAAAAGGCGCCTACTGAGGAAACACTGAAATCACGGCTGCAAAACTACGCTCCCAATTTTGAATTGTTTCAAGAGTCCGGGCCTGCATTTATGCAGGACTTGGAATTGAGTGTGGGGGAATCAAAGTCGATTGCTGCCCTACTGATTGAGGCGCCGGGCAGTAAAACCTGTAGAGATAATCAGGATCTATTTATTAAGGGCGGTAGGGTGCAGGGTGTATGTCCCAGCTGTGCCGCTAGTGCCTTGTTTACCTTGCAAATTAACGCCCCCTCCGGAGGAGTGGGGCATAGAACCAGTTTGCGTGGTGGTGGCCCTTTGACCACATTGATAATTCCAGAGGCAGAAGATGCCAACCTTTGGCAGAAATTGTGGCTCAATATCTTGCCACAAAAGGAGTTTGGGGCGAGGTCTGAAAGCTCTGATAGTTGTATCTTCCCCTGGCTCGCTCCCTCCCGCCTCTCTGACAAACAAGGTTCCTCTACGTCTCCCAATGATACCCATCCTCTGCAAATGTACTGGGGTATGCCGCGCAGGATACGTTTCCAAATCCCGAGAGAAGGCAAGGATTACTGCGACCTTTGTGGAGAGCAGACGAATCAATTAATCCGGGAATATACCACTAAGAATTATGGCATTAATTACGAGGGTCCCTGGATTCATCCCCTGACGCCCTATCGACGTGATCCCAAGAAAAAAGCCCCACCCTTGAGTTTGAAAGGTCAACAGAGTGGCCTCGGTTATCGGCATTGGTTGGGGCTTATGTGGAATGACCATTCAAATGGCGATGAAGCGAGCCGGGCGGTGCGCTTGTTCCATGAGGAATATGCGGAAATTCTCGAAGAACTGGATTCGAATGTCGATGTGCGCCTGTGGGGATTTGGCTATGACATGGACAATATGAAAGCACGTTGCTGGTATGAACAGGAAATGCCAGTACTGCCTATTTCCCCCGAGTACCGGTCGCTATTTATTCAGCTGGCAGGGCAGCTTTTAACGGCTGCAAAAGATACTTTGAAAGAGCTGCGCTTTAGGGTCAAGGCTGCCTGGTTTAATAACCCTAATGAGGCTAAAGGGGATTTTTCATTTGTCGATCAGGCGTTTTGGCAGGCGACGGAAAGCCAGTTTTATCACTCGCTCAAGCAATTATCCCTCGAATCCAAGAAATCCCAATTTACACCTGCACCGGTGGCTATTGCCTGGGCACACATATTGAAAAAAACGGCCTTGGCGCAGTTTGACCATTGGTCAATGGAGGGCTCTGCGGAAGACTTGAAATTGCAGCGAGTGACCCGGGCGCGACGTTTTTTAAGAAATAAGCTCGCTAGTCTGGCAAGTTTAAATGCTCTGGATAATACAGCCAAAGTTGAGCAACAACAGGAGGAATTGTGATGGCCGGATATCAATATCTTAGCGATACAGATGTGAGCCGACTGCGCGAGTGGCACCGCTGGCTCAATGACAAAGCTGGCAGGGCCGATCGAGCGCGTTTGCGCCGTGCGGTAGAGCCCATGGATGTAATGCCTACTCCCGCCTTTATCCGTTTTTTAAAGGATATGCCAGAGCGCTGGCAGAAAGATGAGCAAATTCGTATCGAAGATGCGGCTCTGGTAGCCACAGTAATTGCACACGTAAAAGCTGATAACACGAGCAAAACAATTGATATTGATAGCAGCGAGGCTATGGATGTCAGCTTTGCCCGATCCCTGGCTATGCCCCGGGAGAGGGGCGGGCGCCCCCCTTTAAGTGAGCTGCGCTTTTTTCAGTTACAAAAAAGTCGCGATACGGCCGAGTTTTATCGCCGCATAGTACGGGCCCTGGCCCTGCTGGATGGCAGGGCCAATATAGCTTCTCTTGCCAATGATTTGCTGCACTGGCAAAGAGAAATGCGCACGATTCCCGCAAGACATCCACAGGAACGCCTAGCTGTGCGTTGGGCAACTGATTACTACGCCGTATTACCAGACTGAGAAGTATTTAGAGAATTCCAAATTAAAGGGGTCTTAGGGGCCTAAAAATATTTTAAACGCTATTCCCATAACAACACTAAGCACAGAGCAAAGCCAGACCGATTGACAGTGACTGTTGATCAGATACTTGAGAAATGAATCGAAGTAATGTGATGGCCTGACGGTCGCAACAAGGAGAGATTTATGAGCCGCTTTATTCAATTGCATGTATTGACCGCCTATCCCCCTGCGAACCTGAACCGGGATGACTTGGGGCGGCCAAAAACAGCGAAGATGGGAGGTTGTGATCGCCTGCGAATCTCTTCCCAGAGCCTTAAGCGTCACTGGCGAACGTCAGAGTTGTTCCAGCAGGTATTGGCTACGGAGCAGGGGGATAGCCTAATTGGCACCAGAACCAAGCGTCAAGGGGTACTGGCCTATGAGACTTTATTGGATCTGGGTGTCTCTGAAAAAAAGGCCAAATTGTGGGCACAGAAAATTGCCGAGCAATTCGGTAAGTTAAAAAAGCCGGAAAAAGATAACCCTCTGGCCGATTTGGAAATCGAGCAGTTGGTTCACCTCAGTAGTGCTGAGCAAAACGGGATCAGTGCACTACTGAAAACCTTGGCAGAAGAGGGGAGGGAGCCGGAGAAGACAGAGTTGGATTTATTGCGTAAGGAAAACATGGCGGTGGATATCGCCTTGTTTGGCCGTATGCTCGCTTCCAAGCCCACCTATAACGTTGAAGCTGCGTGCCAGGTGGCCCATGCACTCTCGGCTCACTCTGTAGTGATTGAAGATGATTACTTTACTGCGGTAGACGATTTGAATGATCGCAGCGAGGATGCCGGTGCTGCTCACTTGGGTGAGGCGGGTTTTGCTGCGGGATTATTTTATTCCTATATCTGCATTAACAAAGAGCTGCTAATTGAAAACCTGGGCGGGGATAAACCACTGGCCGATCGAGCCGTAGCTGCGCTGACTGAGACAATCCTTAAAGTTTCTCCCAGCGGTAAACAAAACAGCTATGCCAGCCGTGCCTATGCCTCTTATGTCGTGGCCGAAGCCGGTGACCAGCAACCGCGCTCTCTCTCTGCGGCCTACCTGAAGCCGGTTGATCGCTATAGCGAGGATTACGCCCATGACGCTATTGATGCACTGCAAAAGCAATTGCAGAGTTTCGATAAGGTGTACGGGGATTGTGCCGATAGCCGCTATGTCCTCAATGCCGTAACTGGCGAAGGTAATATCGAGGAACTTTTGGCCTTTGTCAGCGAATAGGTGGCGCTATGGAATACCTAGTATTTCGTCTTTACGGTGCCATGGCTTCCTGGGGGGAAGTGGCTGTGGGAGAGTCCCGCCACAGCGCACACTATCCGGGTAAATCCGCTATTGCGGGACTATTTGGTGCGGCACTGGGGATACCCCGGGAGCGAGAGGATTTACATCAGAACTTGGCCCGGCAATATCGCCAGGCGGTAAAGGTGCTGAATGTCGGTACTTTGCTGAAGGATTTCCACACGGTACAGGTCCCAGATTCCGCCGGCAAGCGCCGCTACCATACGCGCCGGGATGAGCTGGTTGTAGGGAAAGCGCGCCTGGGAACCCTGTTATCCCGCAGGGAGTATCTGGTGGATGCGCAGGCGATAGTGGCCATGAGGTCTTGTGAAGAGGCTAACTGGACTCTGGCGGAGCTGTGTGAAGCCCTAACCCGGCCAAAGTATCACCTCTACTTGGGGCGAAAAGCATTTCCACTTTCAGCCCCCACTGCCGCACGGGTGATCGGTGCGGATAATTTCCGCAGCGCCCTGGATCATTATGATTCCCCGGAGTTGCTGGATTACCAACCGGAATGGGCCCGGCAGGAGCGCTGGTTGCCCACTGAAGAGAGTTGTCGTTACTACTGGGAGGGTAGCTTGGATGATTTCTCTGCGGAAGATGGAGTGTTTTCAGCAGGATCTGTACAGCGGCTTAGCCGTCTCGATCAGCCCCTATCTCGCAAGCGCTGGCAGTTCCAGCCGCGTATTGAAAATCTCTGGCAGTCATAAGGGAGCGGCTATGTATTTATCCAGAGTTCAACTATCTCCCTCGCTGGCGGTGCAGAAGCAGCTGGCACGGTTGCTCAGCGAAAACAGCTACGGTATTCATCAAATCTTGTGGGATCTTTTTGATGGTGATGAGCGTTTTTTATTTCGTGAGGAATCCTCGCGGGAACAGCTGCTTAGCAAACGCAATCTACCGGTGTATTACCTGCTGTCTAAAGTCCGGCCTGCGCAGGACAATCCGATATTTTTGGTAGAGACAAAAATCTTCGAGCCCCGTTTAAACCCCGGCGATCGGCTGGCCTTCCGCCTGCGGGCGAACCCTACAGTTGCTCGTAAAACTGAAGGGCAAAAGCGCGGCAAGCGGCACGATGTGCTGATGGATGCCCAATACCATTGGTTGAGGGAGCAGTGCGAATTGCATGGTTTACCTGTTGAAGGTGGCAAAGGGCAGCTGAAGCAGAGCTTGGTGCAGGAAAAGCCGGAGCAGTTTGACCAGGGGCAGATTGAAACCCGGTTACAGGATGTCAGCCAAACTGCCGCCCGCAGCTGGTTAATTCACCGGGGGACGCGCCTCGGATTTGATATTTACCCACCAAAGCTTCACTGCAATGGGTATCGTTGGAATTTGTTACATAAAAAGCAGCGCGGTGCTGGTTTCAGTTCTGTAGATTACCGGGGAGAGCTTTTGGTTACTGAACCCGAATTATTTATAAAAAATATTTTTGCGGGTATGGGGCCGGCCAAAGCATTTGGTTGTGGATTGATGTTAATCCGCCGAATCTGATTGGGATAAATAGAGTTGTTATACAGCTGGAAGTGTTTGAAGAGCTAGGGGGCCTCTGAATAACTCCGTAATGCCTCTGCGGGTCTTGAAGGCTGCAGATGTTAGGCGCAGCTCGCCGCGAATGGCCGTAGCCCTTTGCAAGAGCTGCAACGCAGCAGATGCGGCCTTCAAGGCTCGCCCTTCGGGGCTTGCAGAGCGATTCACACTCCGCGTTGCGACTTCTTGAAAGGTCTAGACATTCCTGCGAAGCCGCGCCTTGATTGTGAACCGCTCTGCATGCCAAAGGTATCATGGAGTTATTCAGAGGCTCCCTAGGGTTGGAATTCAAAAGTGCCGGCAACACTACTAAGGCTTTAGCGGATAGCAAATAGGCAGACTTAGAGAGTTCCCCGCATCAGCGGAGATAAATCGACCGGTGAGATGATGGTCAAACCAGCTTCATACTGTTCCCCGTATATACGGGGCTAAACCGGAGGGTATCCTGTTATACACTCCTTTCCGAATAGGTTCTCCGCATAAGCGGAGTTGCACCGGTAATTGCGCAATAAGGCGATCTTAACCGAGGCTGTTCCCCGCCCAGGCGGGGTTAAACCGTGGAAAATCGTCAAAGCTGCACGGTAATGATTCGGGCTATTCCCCGCTGCTGCGGGGGTAAACCGAGTGTGGGGTTGGGTTGTGCCGACACCTGAGTTTGTTCCCCCGCTGGGCGGGGCTGGACCGTAGCCGATAGCGCACGGACATTAGTTCTGAAAATGTTTCCCCGAAGGCTCGGGGATGTAATGAGGGTGTGCTATGATCGCGCTCCTTTTGCGCGACTGTTCCCTGTTTGTACAGGGGTAAACCGGATAAGGCATGGCCTTTGTGCTCTGCGCAAGGTGTTCCCTGAATACTCGGGGATAAACCGACGATGGAGAAGTTGTCGGAGTGCATCCTAGTTGTTCCCCGCTTTCGCGGGGCTGCACAACGACTTTACCCTTCTTCTTTTTCCTGTAGCGATCGCATTCGAAAGCCCCGCAGTGTGGGGGCTTCTGAATTTTGGCTGGAATTATTGGAAGATTACGCCAGTATTACTCTCGCCGCCGATCTGGAAGTTAAAAGCGCGGCCATTAGAACCTGTCTGAGTAATTTCCTTGGTGTGATTGTTACCAATTTGCAGGCTAAAGGCTGAGTTGGAGTCACCGCTCTGGGTGATGGTGATGTTATTACTATCGCCAAACTGGCGGGAGCTTATTGAAAGAGACTCACCAGCCTGTTCAAACGTTGCCCGGTTATCAAAACCCAATTGACGGGTGAATATATCTACTTCTGTTCCAGCCTGCTCGATATTGGCAACATTCTGCAACCCGGTTTGTTCATTGGTCGCGCTGATCAGTAAGCCGCCTTGATTAATAACAACCACATTATCAATCAGGAACTGTTCGCTGTTCATGGAGTTGAATTCGGCACCCAGCTGGGAACCCGTAATCTGGTTGGTGGTACCGGTCTGGCGTATATCGATACTGCTACTCAGTGCGGATTGTTCTAAAGCCGCGTTGTTGCCCCCACCATTTTGGCGCAACTCAAGGGTATTAAAGGCACCGGTTTGGGTAATCGAGGTGATATTGGCATCGCCGAGCCTTTGGATAATCAGAAGGTCATTGGACAGACTGTCTACTTGGGTTGCAAAGGCGAAGTGGCGATTGTTTGTTTGCCGTAAGGTCATACTGCTGCTGATACTGGCAAATTGTGCGAGCCCGCCATAGATATCGCTGCCATCCTGCAGTATGTCCAAGGTGCCATCGATTGTGGCAACCAGGCTGGCGGTGGCGAAGTCGTCCCGATCAAACTGAAAGATTAAAACGGAACTGCCTATATTGCCTGCGGTTTCCTCTACCACAGCACTTTGCCTTTCGCCGTCCTGGAATACAAAAATGCTGCCGTTAGCACTGGCTTCCTGGCGACCAATAAAAAAGTGACTGTCTCCATCCTGGATATTGGTAATGGTATTACCACTGCCAAAGCGCTGTTCGATAGTGGAAGCGTTGGAGGTACCGAGTTGCAGAATAGATACCTGGCTGTCGAGAGAGAGTTCTTGGGTGATCTCGGAAGTATTTTGCGATCCGATTTGTGTATTGGTTGCGCTTAGAGAAGCACCACCGGATTGAGATATCGTGGTCTCGTTTTGGCTACCGATCTGGGAACTCTGAATACTACTGTTAATAATACCGCCACTTTGGGTGGCGGTAGCGGTATTAGTGTCACCTATTTGGCGTTTGATAATAGTATTGCCGAAACCCGCTTCAGTTTGATCGGAATTTGCTGAGTTACCTGAGCCGATTTGTTCCAAGTCAGTAGAGTTGGTGCCCAGCGCATTGCCGCTAAAGGCAACCAGTGCGAGTGTCGCAATACTGGCGCATAACTTCATGAGTAACTCCTTTACTACAAAACTTCCAAGGAGCCCATTCGGGGCTGCTAATGAATATCGTCCACTCGCACTTCACAAGTGGATATCAAAAACTACGAGCCGAATACATCAGTATGGGATCTTAGCTATTTCTAGCCGTCTATCTAAGCGCCAAACTATCCCTATGGGATAAACGGATGCCAGGTAGCTCTTACTTTCAGTAGCTATTTCCCGCCGAATAGAAAAATTATTGCTGGCATCGAAGGGGTAGGATATGAGAAATAAGTATTGAAAATGTAGGAAGAAAGTCCCAGGGATGTGACTGGGAAATGGCGGCGATAACTGCCTTTCATTCTCTCGGGAATTATCGTGGGGACTTTCGACACTCGCGGTCCACGCGTTTCAATAAAGTGGGGATACGGTGGTCCCCATGCATCTTTTTCATCAAATTTTTGGCTTCCGGCAAAGGGAGACCGAGGCTGCTGATATACAGCGGTTTTATACTTTTTCCCCGCAGCAGCTCCGCCTCTAAAGGGGTGTCCTTAAACGGTTTCTTGGCGACACCGATGATGGGAACTTCCTGCTGGAGAGCAGAGTAGAGATGGGCACCCAGACCCGGTTTTTGTTCCCCTCCGAGAAATACATAACCATCGATAACAATCAGTTCTGCTTCTATCTTGTGCTCCTCGATTAGGGTGAGGATACAGGGGAGTTCTCGCTTGTAGAAAGCACCGGGCTCATAGGCCAAGGTACTCTCTATTTTACTGAGATATAGTTGCTCGGGCTCAGGAGCTGACCAATTCTCAAAGCCGACCCCGGCTACCATTGCTCCGGGGTCCCGGTAATCTACATCTACTGCCAAAATCATATTGGGAGCCTTTTTTTCCATTGAGCCGAATGTTGTGATTGGTTCAGGATACTTCCAGTTTTGCCTGCTTTAACAGCTGCTTATGGGTCGCTTTGTAGTGCTTGCCCAGTGTTTTGGATTTATCAAGGATTTCATTGAACAAGACATTGGCCTTTTCCACCTGGGATTGATCTTTCAAGAATAAGGCAAAGTAAAAAGTCGCTTCTGGTCCGCTGTAGTATTGGTACAGCGTTTCATACTCGTGGTAGGCCTCTTTTACTTGCTTCAATGCCGCTAGTGTACGAGCGTAAAGTAAGTGAGCATCCTGATTTTTAAAATCGGGGTTCTTTTCGATTAATTGGTCCAGTGTCTCTTTAGTCGGTTCAAACAGATTGAGAGCAAACTGACAGCGTGCCAACCCAAACATCAGCTCAGGGTCATCTTGATGAACCCCCTGGAGGCACTTTTCATAGAGAGTTTTTGCCTCGTGATAAAGGCCGCGTTTCACGCATTCATCAGCCATGCGCATAGAGTTTTCCACATTATTGGAACGGGACAATTCTTGTGCAGCCTGATGGATATCCCGATTGGGATTTAGAGCTTCCCGCACCGTCCTGCGCGCATTTTTGGCACTGCGTGACTGGTTTAATTCCGGCAGGATTTCCAGGACCAGGTAAGCAATAACTCCGGCCATGGGCAGCATCACCAGAACCCAAATCCAAGTGGTGTTGCGCCCGGTTTTGAGCACGTGAATTACAAAAGCTGCCTGAATAAGGATGGATAGAATAAGAAACGGCATAGGGATTACTCTTCTTATTTTCGCTACTAACTTTTCGTGGGCAAGGTTAACCGAGTTCGCTTAGAACACAAGAGCTGTGGATCACGGAGTTGTGCACCAGGGTACCACTCTGTATTGAGTGTACAGTTGTCGCAATATACTACTGGGCCATGGGAATAAGCCGTCTAAGATTTCTGGGGATAAAAATGACCAGTGCCCTAGACACTTGGAGCTATGGCGCATAGGGAGGTGGACCCATGGCTCAATTGTCGCGACGGGAATTTTGTTTTGCCACTGGCGCATTGGGGGCGGCCTTGCTAACAGGGGTGTCGACTTCCAAAGCTGCCCAGGCACAGAAGGGTCGCCGTCAGGCTTTACCGATTCCCCCGGAGTTGCGTGCAGATGGGCAAGGCCGGATTAAATTGGCAGCGCGCCCGGGCAAGCAGTCTTTCCTGCCGGGGGTGACTACGCGTACTTATGGGTTCAATGGTCCGTTTTTAGGTCCAGCGATACGGGTGCGTAAGGGCGAGAAAGTAACCGTCAGCGTGGTCAATCATCTGCCGCAAAATGTAACTGCGCATTGGCATGGACTGATCGTACCCGGCAATGCCGATGGTGGCCCCTATATGCCATTGAAGCCTGGCGAAACCTGGACCGTAGATTGGAACATAATCCAGCCCGCCGCCACCCTGTGGTTTCATCCCCACCTCTACCCGACAACCGCCGAGTTAGTACTCAAAGGCTTGGCGGGATTGATTATTATCGACGATGAAGAAGGCGATGCACTGCCGATACCTTCGCGGTGGGGTGTGGATGACATTCCGCTAGTGATTCAGGATCGCCGCTTCACCGATGATGGTCAGTTCTTCCATCGCTTTAACGAAGTGACGGTTGCGGCGGGCTATTGTGGGGATCGACTTCTGGTTAATGGCGTTATTAATCCGGTGGTCAGGCCACCTAAAGGCTGGGTGCGCTTTCGTATTTTGGATGGCTCCAACGGACGCAACTATCGGCTTGCCACCAGTGACAAGCGACCGCTCTACGTGATCGCCAGCGATGGCGGTTTTCTCTCGGAACCAGTGAAAGTGGACGTACTACCTATTGCTGCGGGAGAGCGCTACGAAGTAATGATCGATACCCGCGATGGCAAGCCTTTCGACTTCCAAACACTGCCAGTGCCCCAGCCAATAATGCACCTGCCGCCATTTGATCAGGCCCACAGTTTTCTCAGTGTGGTGCCTGGAACATCTGAGGGGAAAGGAAAATTGCCGGAGCGCCTGGTATCCCTGCCGACAATTCCCCCAAACCTGCCACCAATCAGTCAGAAGCTGGTGATGCAAATGAACCGACAGAAGCAGGCGCAAGCAGTGATTGGTGCAACGGGGCTACCGCAGATGGTTGCCGCCGGTACGACCAACCCCGATGTGGTGGCCAAGGTATTGAAGCTGATTACTGAGGGGCCGGCATTGCCGTTAAAAGAGCAGCTAACTGCGAATGCGATTAATGGGGTTTCCTTTGCATTTACCGAGCCTGGATTTAAGGTCGCGAGGAATAAGGACCTGCGCTGGGAGATCTCAGAAGGACAGGACCGAATGCTACACCCGGTACATATCCATGGCTGCCAGTTTCGAGTCACGAAATACAATAATGCAGAACCGCCACTCTATATGCGTGGCTGGAAAGATACGATGCCCATATCCGATGGCGGCAAAGCGGAAATATTTGTTCGTTTCCCACTGCCGGCGATGCCGGATATGCCCTATATGGCGCACTGCCATGTTTTGGAACACGAGGACTCGGGAATGATGACAGAGTTTAGTGTCTCCTGACTTTATTCGCTGCTATTCTGTCAGCGTCGCTTCTGTTTCCTGTCTTCCTTATGCTGTAACTTGGTCGCTTTCCTGATTAGGTTTTGGAAGTTGGGGCACTCCAGCTGATTGACCTCGGGACAGTTGGCCACATGGCGTAGCCCATCGCGCATAGCTTCGAGTCGGCGGATATTCTTTTCCAGATCGTCGGCCCTGGCGAGGAGCTGTTCCCTGTCGATAGCGGGGTTGCCATTAGAGGAAAACATCTCGCCAATTTCATCCAGGGAAAAACCGGCGTAGCGGCCAAGGGAGATAAGGGACAACTGTTCTATCACTGTGGCTTTAAAAATCCGGGTAATCCCCCGACGACCACATGACTTTATCAGGCCTTTTTCCTCATAATACCGAAGTGTGGAAGAGGGGAGTCCCGACAGTTTGGAGACTTCGCGTATATCCAGTTCTTCCCTGTTATTCATCGCTTATTGACCTCAAGCTCACTTGAAGTTGTATGCTAGTTTCACGCGTCATTACTGGCAAGTCAAAGTTCAGCTTATGCACACCGCGAAAAGTTATTCCGAAGACCCAATTTTCCAAGAGGCTGCTCAGGTTTCCAAAAGAGGAGTCCTGGTCACCTTGTGTTTGGCGACCTTGCTCGCAGCCTTGGGAGTCAGTGCAATTAATATGGCGCTGCCTGTATTAATCGAAAGCTTGGGGGCTTCCTTCAGTAATACTCAGTGGATTACCGTGGCCTACATGATGTGTATGACTGCGACCCTGCCTATTGCCGGAAGCCTCAGTGACAAGCTGGGTCGCAGGAAATTGTTTCTAAGTGGCGGATTGATATTCACCTTATCGACATTACTTTGCGCGCTGTCTTTTAATGTTTGGACCCTGGTTTTTTTCCGCGCAATACAAGGGGTCGGTGCCGCGATGTTCGTGGCTGTGTCTATGGCTATTGCCAGCGACGTTTTCGATAAAAGTGAAACGGGAAAGATAATTGGATTACTGGGCAGTCTGTCTGCTGTTGGGACTGGTATGGGCCCTATCGTGGGCGGCTTGATTGTCGAAAATCTGAATTGGCAGGCCATCTTTTGGCTGGTGGTGCCGGTGGGATTGGGGGTGTTTTTCCTGGCATATCGAACTCTGCCGGAAAACATAGTCGGCGAAGTTGTTGATGGCAGAAGTCGATTCAAACGTTACATGGCTGCGGCATTCCTGTTCTTTAGCATTGTTTTTTATACCCTGGCAATTAAACCATTGGGAGAGGGATATTCCGCAGTTAATGGCATTGCTATCGCTCTATCGGTGATATTTGGTGTGGGGTTGTTTTATGTCAGGCAGAAAGTGCAACCCCTGCGTGAAGGATTTACGGAGTCTTCTGGAAAGCAGACATTCTTGGCGAATGTGGCTGGAAACTTTTTGGTGGCTTCATCGGTAATGAGTAGCCTGATTGTAGGGCCTTTTTATTTGACCCTGGCACTGGATCTGGACCTTTTTATCGCAGGGCTGGTGATGACAACCGGTTCATTTATGGTGGCTGCTTGTTCAAATCTTGCCGGTCGAGCCGTGGATCGATTCAATAGTCGGGGTATCGTATTACTGGGTCTGTTAATTTTGCTTTGTGGAGCCATGGGAATGGGGCTGCTCAGGGTGGAGCAGGGCTTGGTAGGCTATCTGGTTTTTTCCGTCACTATGGCAATGGGTTACGGAACTTACCTGTCGACAGTTAATACCATGACCATGAATAGCGCCCGGGCCGAAGTTCGTGGGCGTATTTCCGGGTTTCTCAGCCTTTCACGAGGTTTGGGTTTATTGACCGGAGCTTCAGTGATGAGTGTGATTTTTGTAGGGCTTGTACCCAGCCAGCCCCTGCAAGACATGAGCCCGTCGCAGATAGCGGATGGTCTCAATGCCGTTTATCGCCTGGCATCAGTGTTCTTGTTAACCGCATTAATAATACAGGTGGTGTCTATTCTTGCCAGCAGGCTTGCTTCCAAAGCGCAAAATTAAAGATTACCCCAGAGCTATAAAGTAAACCCATTAGCGAGTGCTTCGTTTTAGTGAGCACTCGCGGGTATTAATTACTGCTGGAGCTATTAATACCCATCTTTATTTCCCGATTTATTCCTATTTTTGAGGCCAACGCTTTTACACTTCACCCACTACCTTAATAGCAAAAAAAATCAGGCACAGATCTGGTTGACTTAAAGCTGGCTTGAAGTTGTATCTTGAATTTGTGGATTCGCAGTAATTTTCAACAAGATATCGAGAGAGCTTTAGGAGGACCAATCAGTGACGAATTCTTTGAGACAGTGTGTTGAAGCACTTAAAGCGAATTGGCAGGGACTTGATACTTCATCGATTGTGAGATGTCGAGAGGCCCTGGGAAAATTGGCGGCATCAAATTCTGATGAAGCATGGTTGGCTGATCTACACAGTCGCCAAGAACCCAGTGTAGAGCTATACCGTGACGAAGATAAGGGTTTTATCTTGCTGGCTCATGTTGAGCCTCGTGGGCTCTATCGCCCACCACATAACCATGGCAATGGCTGGGTATTTTACGCGGTGCAACATGGTGAAGTGGAGATGTCTACCTATGGTTTGCTCAATCAAGACGATGGTGAACAACTGGTGAGCCGGGGCTGTTATCAAATGAAGCCCGGTGACTGTAGTGCGTTCTTACCAGGAGATATTCACGATACTCGTTGCCTTTCCGAGTATGTGTTGATGTTTAGATTGACCAGCTGTGACTTTAGCGAGGAGAAGCGTGAGGGACGTCTTAGGGTGTTTGCATCTTAAGCAAGAGTTTAACAATTGCCCGCTGGCCAGTTGCTAACGGGCAATTATCGATTGGACGGTTCCTAAGGAGCCTCTGAATAACTCCGTAATGCCTCTGCGGGTCTTGAAGGCTGCAGATGTTAGGCGCAGCTCGCCGCGAATGGCTCTAGTCCTTTGTAAGAGCTGCAACGCAGCAGCTGTGGCCTTCAAGGCCCGCCCTTCGGGGCTTGCAGAGCGATTCACACTCCGCGTTGCGACTTCTTGAAAGGTCTAGACATTCCTGCAAAGCCGCGCCTTGATTGTGAACCGCTCTGCAAGCCAGAGGTAACACGGAGTTATTCAGAGGCTCCCTAAGCCCAGTACAATCAAAACTCTCGATTAAAAATCGTAATCTCTATTATTGGGATATCATTCCGATATTGCCATTGCCCACTTGACTGGCTGATATATTTCCATTGACTTCACTCTGTGAAATATCAATAAAATTATCCAGCCCATTTTGTTGAGATAAGGCGAAACTCGAAGTACCCTCCTGAAATGCAACAGCCTCATTAAACATACCTTCCTGTGTGGTGGTGATGCTCATGAGTTCACCTTCTTGTCGAGAGGAAGAGATATTGTCTGATCCGATCTGACTTGTTTGGGCGTAGCTGTTTTCATTGAATATTTGCCAGAGAATGGCATTGTTACCATCACCTAATTGGGTGAGCTCACTAATAAGGGACTCGCCAAAGTTCTGCAAGCTGGTCGCCTCATTTCCTATTCCGTTTTGTGTCACGGTAGAGGTATAGAAGGTACCGCGTAGTTGAATTAGGGCACCATCATTCAAGGTTCCTGTTTGGAGAAGTGAGCCTGAGTGGAAGTCACCACTTGTGGCGCGAACAAACCCCATATTACTTTGTCCAGATTGGAACAAGTAGCCTGTATTGCCAATGGAGTCACTTTGGAAGAGTCTACCGTTATTCAATAGCCCCTCCTGATAGATTTCCCCATTAGTCGTAGTGGTAAGTATCTGGGTACTGAGTGCGGTCTGATTATCACCCAATTGCACAATTTGCACCGTGGTTGAAGTGCTTTCTTCTTGGCTGGCGATGGCGCTGTTACTGTCTCCAGTTTGCATTTGAAGTATGTAGCCCAAGGATGAATTCACAGATTGCATCGCTTCGGCAGAGTTGGAGCTACCCGTTTGCCTTTGTTCTATTAAGTTATTTTCAATGGTTGAGTCGGCTTGCTCGGCTGTTGCCAGATTGCTATCGCCGTATTGCTCTACAGTGGCAGTACTTGTGTCCGCGTGGCTAAGAGTACCTAACAACAGAATTGTGGATGAAAAAAGGATAGGGTAAGGCTTCACAAAGATCTCCCTTTGTTGAACTAATTTGAGTTCTTTCCTGCTTGGGGCACGGGGTGCTAGCCAAAGGATAAGTGACTGTCAGTTACGGCTTATTACTGCTGATATTGCCGATCTAAAGTGTCGCCATGGAGTGAGGGAAATACTATGGGCCAGAAGTACTTTTATTTTGAGAGAAAAGTCACTGACGAAAGATACAGGAATTGTGACAAACTGTATTTATCAGTTGTGGTTCCTGATTAGATTGGGAACTTTTTCTCACTTAGACGATGTAAAGCGCCATGAACTTATCTATCGGTGTCTGTTGGCTAGGTAATTATCCTTACATTTTGATCCTGTATTGTTATTGGTAAAACTTTTCTCTTTTATGGTTTTATGTAGATTTAAAAACCTATAATTTCCGCTTTTTACGTGCCTTTGATCTTGAATTTAGACATTTGCTCACTGGCGCACGTGACCTGTGTCGATATGGTCACGAAATATTCTGTTTAAATCTGGAACCATTCCGTTTGCTATTTATCGAAACTGCTGAGTACGTATGGGGCTATTTGAACAGCGTACAGAAATAAAGTAAGTGTTTGTGATAATTATTAAAGGTGCAGGGGCAGTTGCACCCAGTTGAGTAAATAAAGACGGGGAAGGGAAGTGGGCTCCTTTCAATTTAGAGCATCCTGGCAGTGTATAAATATTTATGCCAAGAATGTCTGCTCTATTTATTAATGCCTTCCGTTATACGTTATTCACACAAGCTCTCGATCTCTATTTTTGCAAATAATACCTGGCAGTTTGGTATTTGCCTCATCGCGTAAAACTTTAAATAGAACCCTAAAAACGACAATTGGAGATTCTATGAGCCATATTTTTATTCGCACAGCCATAGCATCGGCGCTGATGCTGGGCACTCAAGGTTTGAGTGCGGCACAACCCGCCGACGACTACGTTGCGGGGCAGAGTTATTCCGGTGGCAGCCAGGTTTGCTACGGGGGAAACTTATATAAAGCTCAATGGTGGGCAACAGCTTCTCAAATCCCCTCGGATGCCCTGACAGCAGAAAACCGCTGGGACTCCCCCTGGATCTTGGAAGAGTCAGGTGCGTGCGATACCAGTGGTGGCGATGACTCCAATTCCGGTGATGGTGATAACACCGATTCTGATGATGATACTGATACCGGAAATAATGGAGATACGGATTCTGGGAACAATGATGATACAGATTCCGGCAGCGGTGGTGGCACTGGTGGCGCCGATGACTCCGATACTTATATTTCCGGTCAAAACTATCGCAAAGGCGAAGAAGTTTGTTACGACGGCGACCTATTTGTTGCCCAGTGGTGGGCTAATGGTGACGACCACCCCACCGATGCATTAACGGCTGAAAATACCTGGGGTTCCCCTTGGCTTCTTAAGGAAGCGGATGGTTGTTCCAGTGATGGTGGCTCCGATGATGACACCGGCACCGGCACCGGCACCGGCACCGGTGGCAACGATGGCGGCAGTGATAACGACGATAACGACAACAGTGGCGATGACAATGATAATTCTGACAGCACTCCCATTACGATCAGTGCTTCAGTATCGCAGTCACAAATTACCGGTGGTGGCACTGTAACACTTGATGCCAGTGCCTCCGGTGGCGACGGCAACTTATCTTACAGCTGGGCCCAATTATCCCCGGCCTCTCCTGAAGCAGATATTGCCTCTGCGACCAGCGCATCCACCACTGTTACCCTACCTTCAAGCACCTTTGATGTGAGCTATGTCTTTAGCCTGATCGTCAGTGATGGTGACACTACTGAAGAAGCACAGGTAACCGTGCAAAACCTCGCTGTGGACGATACCGATGAAGACGACGATGATGATAATACCGATGGTTCTGAAAGCTCAGTAACCGCAAATATCTCGGCCTCAAGTATCAATGTAGGCTGTAGTGGAACGGTTAATCTGGATGGCTCAGGCAGTACCGGCGGCAGCGATATCTCTTACATTTGGAGCCAAACCAGTGGCCCGGTTGTAAAGATGACCAACTATACCGGCAGCGCTACCTCAGTGACCCTGTCTGAGGTATACAGCGATGTAACCTACACCTTCCAGCTGACAGCTTCTGACTCTACTCAAGCCAGTGATGTGGACGAGGTCTCCATTAGCCAGGATGGCTGTGCCGCAGCCGATGGCTATGTGATGGGCATCAGCGAACTGGAAGCTGCAGAAGAGTCGATTACCAGCAGTGATTCCTTGCTTCAGGAAGTAAAGGATACTGTCGAAACCCGGGACAACGCCGTGGTTGAGGCGGTACAACCTGGCCGCAGTGCAAACCCCGAAAACGTCCTCCGCGTTGAGAGTATCCTGTCTGAAGAAGACTGGGATTACCTTTTCGCCCTCAGAGCGGAAGAGTACACCTACACCAATTTCCTCCGTGCCGTAGCCAAGTTCCCAGCTTTCTGTGGTGACTATACCGATGGCCGTGATGCCGAGGCGATCTGTCGCAAGTCGATGGCGGTAATGTTTGCACACTACGCCCAGGAAACCGGTGCCCACGCAACAGGTTGGGAAGTACCGGAATGGCGCCAGGGCCTGTACTGGTTGCGGGAAATTGGCTGGACAGAAGATACTTCCGGTGGCTACGGCGCCTGTGATGCCAGCAGCAGCTGGGCAGCAGAAGCATGGCCCTGTGCGATCAATAGTGATGGTGGCTATAAGAGCTACTTCGGCCGCGGTGCTAAGCAGTTGAGCTGGAACTATAACTACGGTCCCTTCTCCCAGGCAATGTACGGTGATATTTACACCCTGCTGGAAGCGCCGGAATTGGTAGCGGATACCTGGTTGAACCTGGCGAGCTCCATCTTCTTCTTCGTCTATCCACAGCCTCCCAAGCCAAGCATATTGCATGTAATCGATGGCACCTGGGAACCGAACAGTGTAGATCTGGCCAATAACCTGACTGCTGGATTCGGTGTTACCACCAATATTATTAATGGTGCCATCGAATGTAGTTCTGGTACTGAAGACTACCGCTCACAGTATCGGATCGAGTACTACCAGAGCACAGCGGAATACTTCGGTGTAGAAATTCCGGCAGATGAAGAACTCGGTTGTGCCAATATGGGGCAGTTCCAGACTGGTGGTGCAGCATCCCTGGATATTTACTGGGATAAAGATTGGGGATGGTCTGCGGATACCCCCGATAATGAGAGCTACGCATGTCAGTTGGTGAATTACCAGACTGCCTACTCTGCACTGAATGAGGGCGACTATGCCAAGTGTGTTGAGGGCAACTTTGATATGACCATCGATTACCAAGACTAAAAACCAGGGGGCTGAATAGCCCCACCCAAACCCTTTCAGTGACCTGGTTCTCCCCCGCAGCCAGGTCACTTTTTTTATTGCCTTTCCTTCGGTGTTACCTTTCTCTGAATCTATCTACAGGTATGTACATTTCTGTTAGACAAAATTTTAATCCAGGCAGCTGGGGTTAGCAGTTGTAAAAGTGTTAGAGATCCATGTATTGGAAGACGTACAGGCATCCGCATTGGCGTCATTAAGGTCGAAGCCAACGCCGACGCCGCCCGCATCAACTCTGTTGCCAGTGATAAGGTAATTGGTTTGCGCAAACTCCTGCATCAATATGCCGCTAAACATAATATTTAAAACGGTATTTTGCGTAATAATACCCCCGGACGAGCTTCCGATAACGATACCATTCTCTCCTGTTACGAAACTTCCAGTTACTGGCTCTATGGTGTTTTGCGAAACGAGTGCATAGTCCCCTTGGATAACAATAGAGTCCCTCTCGTTATTTACAATTTCATTTGAAAGTATGCTGTTAAAATCCCCATCGGAAGAGATACCCATTTGGGTATTTAAAGAAATTGTCGAACTGCTAACAAAATTGTTATTGCTGGTTAGGGAAATACCTATTTCGTTAGTTTGCACTAGGATATTGTAAATTCCATGAAATCCCGAGTCCTCTGCGCTGACGCCGGTATAACAATTTTCAATAGTCCCGTTTGAGAGAAAAGCCCCCTGACCAGACAAAATAATGCCAGTATTTAGCACGGGAAGTTCGGCACAGTGCACGGTAAACCCGTTCATATCCAGATTGCCGCTAGGACCGGATATGGTGATTGGCGGCATAGCAGTGCAGAATAATATGTCTTCAGTCATTATTTCAGCGGTGGTAATGGTATCGCCGCACTGAACGTCAGCAAAAGATAGGGCTGGTAAAAGCACGGATGCAAAAATGAATGGGAAATATTTTCCTGCCTGCATAGGGTTTCTTCTCTGTCAGTTGCTTTAAGGTAGCGCTTAAAAGAGATCCTTTGAGCGGATATTCTGAGAAAAATATAGATATGATTGATTGGGAGGTGAGGTAATAGGTGACGGAGATCAGGCGTGGGAAATGGGTGCATGTTATTGATGTTTGCATAGATTCCAGCCAAACAGGTAGGAATAATTAGCGGCTCAGAACTTCCTGGATCGGCTGTTTTTATACGTGCAGATTACTCTTTTTACTCTGTGGTATCGTGACTGCGCCTTGTGTATAAGGCGGAAATATACGATAGGGCTAATAAACTATAATGCCGCCGGATATCACAAAGGATATTGGCGGCATGGTGTTACAACATATTCAAGAGCCACTTAAAAATAGGGGTGTCGGTTTACTCCTACTGTGTGACCTGGGCAAAGTTGGCGCTGCCGATTTGGATCGTGAAAGAGGAATGACCTTCACCAGATTGTGATATCTCCTTGTAATGCCCTTCGCCGACTTGTAGGAGTGTGATGGAGTTATTCAGGCCACTTTGTGAGATCATTGCTTCATTGGAATTACCAATTTGGGCAACATCTGTTCTGAGAATAACGCCATCCTGTTGTAGGCTGACGGTATTAGCTGTTCCGATTTGTGCAACCAGCAAGTGTACATCAAGCCCTAATTGATCAGTATCCACTGTATTTTGGCTTCCGAGCTGAGCAATCTCACCACTACTAATCAGTGTATTTTGGTCGGCTTCAACGCTGTTTCCTGAACCGCCTTGGGTTACGATTAGGGAGCCATCTTCAGATAGATTCTGATTAGTAGTTGCTGTATTTAAGGTTCCTAATTGGGCAATAAATACGCTATTAGAGTTACTAATAGTCTGGGTAGTTTCAGCGGAGTTCTGAGTGCCAGTTTGTAATACTTCTGCACTATCAGAATTGGCATCCAGTTGAGAGATCTTCGCATAGTTATTACCTCCAATTTGGGTAATAGACCCTTGAGCGGTGTCGCTGTCAATTTGGTCAATACGGCCTGTATTTAATGATCCGACCTGAAGCAGAGTTCCAGTGCTACCAGACCTTAGCAGTTGCAGAATATTCCCCGTATTTGATACTCCAAATTGTTGAAGTGTGCCACTAGCAGAGCTTATATTCTCCTGGTAAATTTCTGCAGAGTTTTGCTCACCCACTTGAGTGGTGAGTGATGAGCTTGAAGAGGTCACAACCTGTTGGGAGGTAGCGGTATTCGATACGCCGATTTGATTGACGATAATCGATCCGTCTGATGAGCTTCCCTGGCCAGCATTAGCGCTGTTACTATCCCCTGTCTGAGAAGTGTTGATATGCCCATTACTGGTATTTTCCTGGGCAGTCTCACTGTCATTGGCGACACCGATCTGGCTTTGCACGATGGTGCTTTCAGTGGTTCCATCAATTTGGAGGGCATCCTCGCTGTTGTTGACTCCAATTTGAGTTTGTACTATTAAGCTGTTGTTAACATCAGAGTCTGCATTATTGGCTGTGGCGGTATTACCTATGCCAGTTTGGTTTTGGATTACAAAATTGTTTTCGGCAAAAACCACACTGCTGATTGCCAACGCAAGTGAGCTAAAGATAAGTGGTGAGATTTTCATAAGTTACTCCTTTAAACTAAAAATCCCTAAATCATTGTCCGTTCAGTTACTGCTTCCTCCTTGTAAATCGAATTGACCACTGATATCCACTTGAGGCTCTGCCGATGAACGATACTGCATACAGAGCCTAATCCTGTGAGTTTTGGATATAACTATTGCTGCATACTGGCAAAGTTGGCATTACCAATTTGTAACGTAAATGAGGTTTGGTTTACATACACTTTGTGAAGTTTCTTCAGAATGACAGCAGCCAATCTGGATTAATATCATCAAATTTCTCAGATCCGTATGGGTATTGTCTGCCTCATGGTACTGCCATTTTGTGTTACAGCGGT
The DNA here is from genome assembly GCF_047324085.1 of Microbulbifer sp. CNSA002. Classification (NCBI taxonomy): domain Bacteria; kingdom Pseudomonadati; phylum Pseudomonadota; class Gammaproteobacteria; order Cellvibrionales; family Microbulbiferaceae; genus Microbulbifer; species Microbulbifer sp. CNSA002. The sequence goes on along the minus strand of NZ_CP172449.1, from coordinate 4,300,468 downwards.
GCTCAGAAAGGCCCCACCTTGCTGTGAAGTAACAAAATTATTCTCGGCGATAGCAGCACTGCTGATGGTCAGCGCGAGGGAATCGGTAAGGAAGGAAGAGAGTTTCATAAGATACTCCTTGACTACAAAATCTCTATGACAGCATATGGTGATGTTTAGGCGATGTGCTCATTAACTTTTGCATATTGAGTAGGTTAAGATGCCCAAAGGGCACCTTAACGAAAGTCTCTATTAGTCTACTGTATAAATGTAGCGCTATTGCCGTCTCCAAGTTGGGTAACACTGATAGCATCATTAAAGCCAGTTTGCGTAACCGATATGTAGTTACTGCTACCGTCTTGAGATAATGTTGCAGTGTTTTGCATGCCGCTCTGGGCCAACTCAATCAAATTCAAGTTACCTGCCTGCAACATGGTTGCTGTCTCCGTATCTCCATCCTGTGTTGAGGTAATTTCGTTCTCATCACCTTCCTGGGTGATATCCAGTGAGCCACTGAATGCTGATTGGCTAGCTGAAACCATATTCATATTTCCAATTTGTTCAACAGAGGATGTATCCGATGAACCACTTTGTGTGACAGTAGCATCGTTTTGTGTACCGTCCTGGGAAATAATATTGGAGCTATTGTCAGTCGACGCCTGTAAGGCTGTAGCCATATTGGATGAGCCTGACTGATAAATTTCAATGTTGTCACTGGCTCCTGATTGTGTTGCCAAAGCCATATTATTGTCATCACTTTGGCTAATATAAATGTTACTTTCAAAAGCACTACTTTGTGTGGCAACCGCTGATTGATTATCCCCATATTGGTAGATGGATAATGTATTGTCTGCAGTATCAAAACTAGTAGCACTGGCAAAATTGGAGTCTCCGGACTGTACTACGATAGCACTATCGGAACTTGAGGTGTTTCTGTTAATTGAGGCATTGTTGAAATCACCAACCTGACTTATCAAGTCTGAATTGGTAAAGGAGTTAAGGTGAGATATCCCAGCAGCATTTTGTTGCCCGAATTGAATTGTGGTAGCGCTGTTACCAGAGCTTGCTGTGTTTTGCAATGTAGTTGAAATATTTAAGTCACCGGATTGGGTAATGACTACAATATTGCTGGAACTCGTGTCCTGATTACTAGTAGCCAGGTTTTGATCGCCATACTGGCTGATTGAAATAGAATCAGAATCTGAGGAGGTTTGTTCAGAGCTGGCAAAGTTAGTGTCACCATTCTGGAGGATTTCACTGCTACCGTTTGAAGCGGTTTCCTGACTGGTTAAAACGATATTGTTATCCCCGACCTGGAGTGCTGATGCCGTAGTGCTGGTTGTGGCATCTTGTGTCGAGGTGACACTATTATTATCTCCCTGCTGTGTTTGATAAATGGCGCCGCTGACATTGCCATTAGTTTGACTGGCATCAGCGTCGTTGTTATCACCAATTTGTGTTTGCACAATAAGGTTATCAAATACGGTCGGATCACTTTGATCAGCTGTCGCGTTATTATCTGTACCCATCTGGTTCTGGATGACAGTATTTTCCGCATAGGAAATCCCACTGATCATAAAGGATAAGGCCGTGGCTATAAGGGAATAGGTCTTCATTGGATAACTCCTTTACCAATTTGGACTTTGGGTGGTAAGCATATACTCTGCCTTTAACATCCATATAAAGGCAGAGTGTTTTTCGTGTTTCTACGAAAAATTATGTGCGGTCAATAATGATTGGGAATCTTAAGTGGAGGCTAGTACATAAAAAATATCACTCTACTACACGATGATATGGTTTAAAGCCATAGGTTGGGTTGTTAGCCATTTGATTTATAGCGTCAGATCAATCAAAGGCTACTTTAATTTTTGTCGATGAATTGGTATGTAGCTATGAGAATTTAGTTTGGCAAAGTTAGGAATAAAGTCGAGTTTGCGTTTTGACTGACTACGTACTGGGCTGATCTATATTTTATAGATTGACAAGAATATAGGGAGGTTGCGCCCTGATGATCAAATCAGCTCACCGATCAGCACAGCTTTCGAGACAACCTTGAAAGGGCTAGATTATTGCTGCTGGTAGTTTGCGCTGTTGTCACCACCTATTCGTAGTATGTCAGCACTGCTATTAACCCCCAGTTTGCATCATTTGTATAAAGTTATTGCTACCAATTGGGGAGAGTTCGACAGTATTTTGTCTCCCACTCTGGGTTAGACTGAGCCCATGATCGCTACCTATTTGGTGAGTGTAGAGGTGAGTCTCTTCTCCACTCTAAGTGACGTTTAAACTATTAATATATCCCTCCTGCAGTAGTTACAGTTCGCTACTTGTGCCGCCCAAATTCACTGTTTTAATAATACTACTGCCGAGTTGATTAATAATGACCTTATTATTAGCTGTAGAGATAAGACTAATATCGATAGTGTGCCTGGCCCCAGCTTGTATAATCTCTACTTTGTCATTATCACTAACACTGTGAATTAGAAAAACCTGGTTGTCCGCACCAACTTTCTTGATATAGTCTATTGCCGAGTTTGTCGTGCTAATAAATACCTAGTTTTGATTGGTATCACCGATTTGAGCGGAAAGTGTACTATTATTAGAGCCATTGTTTGAATCTAGTATTGTTGGTTTGTTACTAAGTCCTATCTGATGAAGTTGCATTTCTCCATTAATAATATTACCTTGTGAACTAGTGGCAGAATTTTCTGTGTTTTTTTGATAGACAGAAATAGAAGCATTTTTAGAGTAGGTTTGAACACCTTGGGCGTTATTTTAATGGTCTAACTGGATATAGTTAAAATGGCTGTTAGTAATGGAGTCTTGTAGTGAACTTCCCTGGTTGCTATTGCTAATCTGTTAGCCACTGGAGCTTGTGTCTCTTGTATTTTCCTGAGAAGCAAAGGTATCGTTATCATCGCCGAATTGTATTTGTATGATCTGGTTGCCAATACTAGTAATATCGCTTTGGTAAGTAGTGGCACTATTAACGCTACCCTACTGATGCAGTGATTTAATATTTGTTTCAGCCTAAGAATCTGTGGCAACAAGTGAAGCTAGAGCAATGTAAATACGAGCCTTGGTGTACATGATAACTCCTTTCTATGATCGAACATTAAGTAATAGTTTTCCGGAGCAAGTACTTCTATCATGAGTAAGTTTTATATAAATAATCTAAGTCTTTCCTAATAAGCTGCATACATTAGCTGGCGAATAAAATCGTACTTTCCCAAGTTGGATCAGAGTATGGTGTTCTGGATTAAATGTTAGTAATACTTAGAAAGTAATTGCGCCAGCTTAGGGTTCTGTTTTTAATCTTTGTTGTCGATTTAGCTGCGTTAGATTCTTCAAAGGAATGACTTGGTTTTTTTATTCATTCGAACGTCAATTACTTTGGGCAATTTTTCTTATGGTGGAAGTTATTATTGCATCCAAACTTAGGGGACTCAGTATCTCTGTGCTGAGGTATATTATTTTTTCTGAACTGATAGGAGTTGGATGTGAAAATTAAGCAATCTGTAGATAAGGTGGCACTATTAGCGATAATGGCTTTTTCGGCGTCTTCATATTCATCAATTACCTTGGCTGAAGTGGCTTGTGGCGATGTAATTACAACTGCAGAAGTGCTTACTGAGGACTTATCTTGTGATCTAACAACCGATGAACCTGATGCACTTACTATTGTCGGCCCAAGTGGCAGCTTAAATATGGGCGACTATTCCCTGACCTGTACTACAGGAGGGGATCTAGGTGGTGCAGGAATTCGAATCGAAGGCAATGGCGCCACCCTCACTGGAGGCGTTATTGATGGCTGTTTTGATGGAATTTTCTTAGAGGGAGAGGGGTATCACAAAGTACTTAATACCGAAGTTGTTAATAGTGTTAATGATGGGATAGATATAGATAGTATTTACAATACTATAAATGACTGCGTTATTACTGATAGTGGTAGAGTCGGAGTCGATATGGATGATGACTACAATACTTTTTCTGGCTGTACTGTAACAGGAAGTGTTGCCGACGGAATCCAGGTGGATGATAGTTTTTCACGAGTTTTTAACAACACTTCAAGTGGAAATGGAGGGGCTGGTATTCTAATAGAAGGATCGTCAAATAATGTGATATCACAGAATACAACTACCGACAATGGCAACGGTGATAGCCAAGATGGTGGTATAGTTCTTATTTTTACTAATTCCAACTTCAATATTATTTCTGCGAACTCTTCTTTTGATAATGATCCTTTTGATCTGAGGGATACAGTTGACCCTGATTGCAGTGGTACTAATATTTGGGTAAACAATGAATATCTCACTAAAGATCCAGATTGCCTGGATTGAAAATTTTTTTCGAGCGAGTCTTTTTTCAAAGTCTCTTAAACTGGTGGCTACATCTTGTAGGATTTCATAGCGGGCTTTATTTAACTTGTCTATAAAATTTATCAATCAGTTGTCTATTGGGAGCTTGTATGTTAAATATATGAGCTTCCTTTTTTGTGATTAGATTCTGGTAGAGTTCTACTGTACTTTCACATAAAGTAAAAAACGTTCAAGATCAGTAGCTTATATAAGGCTCTCGAGTACGTGGCTGGTAGCATTTTCTTTCATTAGATGTTTTTGTATAAATCAAATTATACTTTTTCCTTAATATTAAAGCCTATGGTTCATCTCTTTCGGATAGCTGCATTTTTTAGTGGTTAATGCCTTGAAACTGCGCGATATTGTAAGCAATATTCCAGTTTTGTACGGCTCGGCTGTAAACATCCAATGTCCTTGTAATTTGTACTATAGATTCTGATTTCATCCATAGCTTTACGGTAGTTCGACGTTTTTCTTTCTTAGCGGAAGTGGGTGGTTTTCTTACATCAATAATATCCACTTGGACATTATTGGAAATCAGCAGATGCCTCACCATCGGATAGGCGTGCCACAATAAAATAACTGCCATCGTGTGCCTTAGCGATAGCGGGCAGCATGGCATTACTCAGATCGCTGACATCAGACGCTAGCTGCTTGGCCTTTAACGTAAGGACCTTGGTTGCTTGTAGGAGCTGGGTATCAGAAAAGGATTGTCCTTCATGACCAAACTGGTGGGAAAGTTGATCAGGCTCAGCAGGCAATTGATGGAAACGCGCTATGGCAACCAGCGCATGCAATCCTGTGTCGATCTCTGAAACTGCCTCCATCTTACTACTACGCCGCAACATCCATGTTAAATACAACTTTATAGCAAGCAAAAGCCCTGCTATACCATCTGCCATCCCGGAATCATTCCAGAGCGCACGCAGTATAAACAAACTTGAGAATCGATCTCAATAAATAGAAAATAAAATATAGTTTATGTGACTAACTTATCAGTCATTGTGTAAATAATTCACTTTCTTCGTCGGCCTATGATCTTGCCCCGTTTTAACGGGTACCAAAGTCAAACAGATGAGGTGTCCGTTAAAACGAGGCAAGATCAGTAGGTTTTTGTTCGTTTCGACATACAATGTTCTTTGGTTCAAAAGAGGAAGCTGATGTTTACGTGTACTACTGATCCAGAAGGAATACACTGTTTCTGAGTGCTGCTGTGAATTCACATCGGTAAGCTCGTATTTGGCATCCACAGCTCATACAGCCTTAAATACAGTTTTTCTTTCTCTCCTGACTTCTTGTAGTTGGTAACTCCTAAGGCGCAGCCTACTGCTGTTGATAGCTTGCGCTATTGTTACTGCCAAGTTGCAATATGTTAATGCTGCTATTAATTCCTGTTTGCATCAAATAGATATAGTTGCTGTTACCAAATTGGGAGAGTGTGGCAGTATTTTGTCGCCCACCCTGGGTTAGATCCAGCTCATTATTACTACCTATTTGATGGGCGTATAGGTTAACTCCCTCTCCACCCTGAGTAAGATTGACACTATTAAGATATCCATCCTGTTGCAGTTGCGTTCCGCTACTTGTGCCGCTCAAATTTAAGGTACCAATATTACTACTACCTAATTGATTAATAGTGACTTCATTATCAGCCGTAGAGATAAGACTAATATTGAGCGTTTGTTGCGTCCCAGCTTGCAGAATCTCTACTGTATCATTGTCACTGATACTGTGGACCAGGAAAATCTGGTTGTCTGAACCGGTTTGCTGGAGATGATCTGTTGCGGAGTTTGTCGCGTTAAGAAACACATTGTTTTGATTGCTGTCCCCGCTCTGGGTAGAAGTTAATCCGTTATCAGAGCCGTTATTGGAATCCGCTACTGTAGATTTATTGCTAATACCGGTTTGGTAAAACTGCATTTCTCCCCTGGTAATAGTGTCCTGTGAGCTAGTAACTGTATTTCCTGTGCCCTCTTGAGCGATGGAAATAGAAGCATTGTCGGAATCCGTTTGGACGCCTTGAGCGCTATTTTGACTACCTAACTGGGTATAGTTGAACTGACTGTTGGTAACTGAGCCTTGTAATGAGCTTCCCTGGTTGCTAATACCAATCTGGTAACCACTGGAATTTGTATCTCTTGTGCCTTCTTGTGAAGCAAAGGCGTTGTTACTATCACCGATCTGCGTCTGTAATATGGAGCCACGCAAATTGCTGTCGCTCTGTGTTGCCTCTAGCGAGTTATTGTTACCAATTTGTATTTGCGTAATCTGGTTGCCAATACTGGTAATGTCGCTTTGATTGGCAGTGGCACTATTATCACTTCCCTCCTGATGGAGGAAAGTATTATTGTTTTCAGCCAGTGAAAATGTGGCAGAGAATGAAACTAGAACGGCGCAAATACCAACCTTGGTGTGCATGATAACTCCTTTCTATGACTGAACAGCAAATAGCAGTTTCTTGAAGTGAGTACTTCTATCATAAATACAGTTTATATGGAGATATCTAGAATTTCATGGCCTATTTTTTCTTATTTTTTTAAACGTTGTATCTGGAGATGGCTCCCCACTTTATTTAGGAAAGCCATTTAATCCATTTTTTAGTAAAATAGCGCTATTGTTATTTTTCAGTTGAGCAATTTTTATACTCTCGTTCGCACCGATTTGGGTAAGTATTAGAAAATTATTGTTGCCATCCTGAGTTCAGGTGACGGTATTTTGTTGGCCAATCTACGTGAGATCTAACTCGATCATCATTGCGGTCAAACTTAGTGTTGCTATTTCATTAACACTATCTTGGAGTAAATTGATAAGATTCTATTCTCTATGTTGTTCGTCCAAAAGGTCAAGACTAGAACTGAATTGCTGTTACCGCTTTGAAAAATTACTACAGACAAATTTGAGGCGCTATCTTGAACAGAAACAATAAAGTTATTATTTCCCTCCCGGGTCTGGATAATACCTCCTCCAGTATTTCCATTTATTTGACGTGCATCTATATCATTGTGATTTCCAGTTTGTGTCTGGTCTATAAGGTTATTACTAATAGTTGGCTCTGGTGTGTGCATTGTGGCCGTATAGCTTTCTGAGCTACTTAGAGGTTCCCGGGTGGGAATATATTTTCAAGTCATAGTTTCCGAACAATCGATTAAATTAAAATATAATACCTACTGAACTTGAGGTGTTAAATTGTCACTCTAAATGGCGATAAAGGTCGATATGGCTTTGCACTGCAAACTTCGAATCCATCTAATTGCTATTGATGTCTTAATCTGCCTTGGTATTACTCGCATACTGGCTGTTTAGATGTGAATCGATAATCTCAAGAGCGCTACTAATATATCCCTAAATCGATATTTCTATATGGGTCACCTCCTATGGTCAATGAGCCAGTCGCATCGAGTGTTGTTAGGCCTGGCTGTACCTTTAATTTGTGCGGATAGTAAATTGCTGATCAGAATCTCTGGGATGTTGAAAATAATGACGCTCTAAAAAGTTATTGTGCAGTAAAGAATTCTTAGCAAGTTGGAAAAGTATGGATTTGTTAGGAAAAAATTCCTGGAGAGATATTGCACATCTCTCCAGGTGTGAGTATTTAATGCGGGCTTAAATAAAATTAGGTTATCGGTAGGGTGCTTGCTGTTTGTTGATTGCCCCTAAATTCAATCACTGGGAAATGGTGCCGCTATTGTTATCCCCCAACTGGATCGCGGTGATAGTATCGCTGGTGCCAGTTTGAGTAACGGTTAAAGTATTGTCATTGCCGTTTTGGGTGAGGATGGCGGTATTCAGCGTGCCGCTTTGGGTCAGATCTATCTCATTGATCATGCCGATCTGGGTAAGCATCGCCATTTCACTTACGCCATTCTGTGTCGCATCAATCATATTGTCTTCACCGTTTTGTAGAGCGTACAGATCGTTATCTGTATTATCCTGGTCGACATCTATTACACTGGAATCATCCATTTGGATAACTTCTGCCCTATGGCCGGAGCCAGATTGATTGACTGTGGCAACATTTAGAATATCGCTTTGGGTAATCGACACATAACTATCTGAAACGCTAAATTGAAAGATTAAAATATTATTGGCGGTCCCTCCTTGAAGGGCAACAGCTGTACTATTGCTTGCGTTGTTTGCATTTCCACTGATAGTGTTGCTATTTCCATTTTGTACAAGGTTGTTGGTCTGATTAACACTCGAGAAAGTGAAGGAGTTGGCAAGGTGGGAATTGCCAGTCTGGGTAAGGGTGGTGATATTGTTGGCGCCGCCAGCGCTATCTAGCAGAGTGGTAGTATTGTTGTTGCCCGTTTGAAAAATCGTAATGGTGGAATTTGAGACACTACCTTGGGCAGGTCTGGCATCGTTGTTATTGCCATAAGATTCCGAAATTATTGTTGAGGTGTCCGAATTCTGCTGATTTAAATTGCCGCGGTTACCATTACCAACAAGGGTAAAACTAGTACTGACATTACTATTATTAGCTTGGAATGAGTCCCCATCGTTATTGTTTCCCTCAATGGCATATATCACCGTGGTATCTGAATTCCCTGTTTGCGTATTTTCTATTTCATTACCGTCACCTGTAGCATAAACGCCGATAAAGCTTGTGGAGTTGGAAGTCTGCATAGTGTCAAAATCGTTGTTGTCACCGATAGCACTGGTTTCTACGGTTGAGTTAGTGTTACCGTCTTGAGTGCTAAGCGATACGTTATTATCGCCCTCCTGATACTGGCTAATGGTGCTGCCGTTATTGCCGTTGGTCTGTGATGCATCGACAGAGTTGGTCGTGCCGATCTGGACTTGTTCAATCAGGTTGTCGCCAATCGTGGGGTCACTCTGATCCGCATTAGCGGTATTGCCGCTGCCCTCCTGATACAGAATATATTCATTGTTGTCAGCGTAGGCCAGGCCACTGATGGCGAGGGCCAGTGCGGTTAGGGGGAGTACAGTCGCGGCGATAGGTAAGATTTTCACAAATAAATCCTTTATGTTAATTAGCTATGACGCATTAATTGCGGTCACAGCGCATCCTGCATTACACAGGCGGCATCGATATCCAATTCTGGTGTTGGTTAACAGCAAATTAGTCTGCCGTTGTAATTCGCCCGATATTGGGGGATTTTATTGGCCCTTAATGGAGAGAATTAGTGAGACTACTGACTGACACTGGTTTCAAGCCATTATTGTTAGCATAAATACTTGCTTATGCTGGGATATTGACCTTTGACTTTCCTCCTCTCCAGTTCCTGGACTGAATAACTCTGCGCTATTTGAATCCTGAATAATCGGTAGAAGTATTAAAAGAAGGCGCCGGGAAGGGAATGGGATAAAAGCACTGAAAAACTAGTAACAAAGTAGGTCTGGACGTTTTCGTAAGTGTGTCTATTCTATAGTGATTTTGTAGGATCTGAGCTAATGGATAGTAGGGGTGGGAGCCTATATGTGACGTATACAGACTCCCCTACTCAATCTATTGCATATAGGTGGCGCTGTTGTTGTTACCTAATTGGGTGACATTGATGGTGTCGCTAAAGCCGGTTTGAGTAACCATTAGGAAGTTATTGTTACCGTCCTGAGATAGGGTGGCAATATCCTGCTGCCCGCTTTGGGTAAGATCTATTTCATTTAAAGTTCCCACTTGATTCAGCGTTGCCGTTTCAATATCGCCATCCTGTAATGAGTTGATTAGATTGTCCTCACCGTTTTGCAGGGAGTAAAGGTCGTTATCAAAGCTTTGTTGATCTGCATTTATCTCATTTAAATCACTCATCTGAATGATCTCAGCAGTGTGACTTGATCCAGACTGGGTAAGAAATGCGAAGTTTCCATCACCGATTTGGGAGACGTTATAACTGTTATCAGAAACTGTTTGTAATAGGGTGGCGCTAATATTTCCATCTCCCTGTTGTAGCACAATTCCTGTGCTATTGCTTGAGTCTGTGGCAGAAGTATCAGTAAGGTTACTGTCTCCAAACTGATCGATTGTGGTGCTTTGACTAAAGCTTGTGAAACGAGCAAATACACCGGTATTAGAATTTCCTACTTGTGTAATTGTACCTGTATTGTTGGCGCTGCCATCCTGATCCCCTGTGGCGCCTAAGTTGCTATTTCCGGTTTGGAAAATCAGTACAGTAGTGCTTGAACTATCGGCTTGGGTAGTAGTAACAACGTTATCGTCACCATAAGTTTCCGAAATCAGTGTTGCAGAATCGGAGTTCTCCTGGAGTGAACTGCCGATATTACCATCGCCGACAAAAGTAAAATTCATTAAACTGTTGGATACATTTTCCTGAAGTGGACTAACAATATTATTATCCCCTTCTATAGTAATAATCAGGGATGTGTCAGAAGTTATATCTTGAGTGCCTCCCGCATTATTACTATTTCCCGTTACAAAGACGCTTATAGTGCTATTACTGGTAGATGTCTGACTGGTATCTGAATTGTTGTCGTCACCAGTGAGGTATGCTTCTGATGTTGAATCGGTAGTAGCATCTTGATCGGCAAGTGAAGTATTATTATTTCCCTCTTGGTACTGGATAATCACTCCATTGGTATTGCCGTTTGTTTGCGCTGCATCAGCATCATTATTATCACCAATTTGGGTTTGATCGATCAGGTTGTTAAATATGGTGGGATCGCTTTGATCCCCGCTGGCGGTATTGCCAGTACCTTCCTGATAGAGGATATATTCATTGTCGTCTGCATGAACCAGACCACTGATGGCAAGGGATAGAGCGGTAACGGCTATAGGTAAGATCTTCACAAGTAACTCCTTTACTTCAATTCGCTATGGCGCTTTGATGGCGTCCACAGTACTTCCTGTACAACACAGGTGAAATCCATATCCAATCCCGGTGTAGACGAACGGAGACTACATTCCGCCTCTACCGTCCGCTGGGCATTGGGGGGTGATTTGATCGGCCCTAAATGGTGAGTGAAGTAGTGAGACTGCTTACTTGCACTGGCTCCAAGCCATTGTCATTGGCATTAGTACTTGGATATGCCGGGGCTTTGATCATTGGCGGCTTTCTCTAAAAGGACTCAATGATTCTCTAGCTGCTTATTTATTCACCTAATAGGTGAGAATTTACCTCCTTCGTAAGGTGATTTGTAAAACCATCAGCAAACACTCATTTCTCAATGATCGTGTTTGTTAATGTCCTTACTTAGTATTGGCAGTATTCATCATTGTGTGTATAGGACAAAAGCACTGACATACTAGTAATAAAGGCTGAAGGATAAGTTGCTCCAAGAAGAAATATATATCTGTTATGACTTAGATTACCGTTAATAATTGGGCAGTCTTACAAGGGTCTACATAATTTATGTAGACCCTCTAATTTACCTTACTGCATATAAGTTGCGCTGTTATTGTCACCAAGCTGTGTAACATTAATGCTGTCGTTGAAGCCTGTTTGCGTGACCATCAAGAAATTATTATTGCCATCCTGAGATAAAATAGCGGTATCCTGCTGTCCACTCTGAGTTAAATCTATTTCATTTAAACTTCCTGTTTGGTTCAGAGTAGCTGACTCTGAGTCTCCATCTTGCAAGGAGCTAATTAAGTTGTCTTCACCACTTTGCACCGCGTATAGATATGCATCAAAACTGCTTTGTTCAGCGTCTATAGTATTCAAATCATCGATTTGTATGATTTCTGCATAGTGAGAAGACCCACTTTGAGCAAGTAACGAGTCGTTGTTATCTCCTGTTTGGGTCACTGAGGAATTACTATCAAAGGCTTGACTTAATAATGTATCAGCATTATTACTTGAGCCCTCTTGAATGATTGAGGCAGTGATATTTGCCGAGTCATTATATAGGATAAAGGAGTTATTTTGATCGCCTACCTGTAACAAATAACTTGTACTACCACTGGTGTTATTTGAAGATGACCCAGAAAAGTTGTCGTCTCCATATTGTTCAATTGTATCATTTTGGTTAAAGCTTACATCGTGAACAAAATTGATAGTATTTGAGTTTCCTTGCTGGATATTCACAACGCTATTATCAGCACTGCCATCATCATCAAAACCACTAACAATATTCGAGTCACCAGTTTGTTGTATTACAATACTGGTATTGGAACTATCTTCCTGAAAAGTTGATGCAATATTATCGTTACCATTGATATCAACTACCAAAGATACAGAGTCAGAGTTTTGTTGAAAGGAGCTACCAATGTTGTTATCTCCTGTTATCGTGAATTCCATTATGCTGTTTGAAGTTAAAGTTTGAAATGATCCGCCGGTATTATTGGAGCCAGTGATGGTATATTCCATCGTGGTATTACTAGTAGAGGTTTGCTGGGTTGCTCCCTGATTGTTATCCCCAACAATGGTCATGATTCCGCTGGAGTCAGTTGTTCCATCCTGAAAGGCAAAAACATCATTGGTATCGCCCTCTTGATACTGAATGATCACTCCATTAGTATTGCCATTAGATTGTGACGCTTCAGCAATATTATTATCGCCGATCTGGGTTTGCTCAATCAGGTTATTGCTAATAGTGGGATCACTTTGATCCCCCATTGCGGTATTTCCCGTACCCTCTTGATAAAGGATATATTCATTGTCATCTGCATGAATCAGACCACTGATGGCAAGGGATAGGGTGGTAACGGCTATAGGTAAGATCTTCACAAGTAACTCCTTTACTTCAATTCGTTGTGGCGTTTTGATGACGTCCACAGTACTTCCTGTACAACACAGGTGAAATCCATATCCAATCTCGGTGTAAACGAACGGAGACTACATTCCGCCTCTACCGTCCGCTGGGCATTGGGGGGTGATTTGATCGGCCCTAAATGGTGAGTGAAGTAGTGAGACTGCTTACTTGCACTGGCTCCAAGCCATTGTCATTGGCATTAGTACTTGGATATGCCGGGGCTAAGATCATTGGCGGCTTTCTAAAAAAGACTCAATGATTCCAAATTCTGGTGGGCATAAGTGCTCACCGTTTGTCATAGATATTTCTCCTCTGTAATCCGTTTGATTGGGCTCTCCAAAAGTCGAAATCCAGCTCGTTTCAGATATTGGAACCTTGGAAAAAGTATTGACAATGAGACTCCTCAGGGGAATGAGATAAAAGCACTGAGATACTGGGACTAAAGTCGGGAAATACCTGATATTTTGAGTGTGTTCGGATGTGGCTGCTGGGAGGAGGGTTGGATGATAGATTCTGGGAGATAGCTGTCTGAACATACAAGTTCCTAGAGATTGGCACATGGCTTTACTGCAGAGAAATCGCAGTATTATTACCAAATTAAGTAGTGGTGATGCTATCGTTAATTCCTGCCTGCGTGAGCATTATTTAATTGTTGTTGCCGTTAAATTGTGTTGCTTCAACGTTATTATTGTCACCAATCTGAGCTTGATTTATTAAGTTGTTAGTGGTTGTTTGTTCAATTTGATCTTCAGTAGCAGTGTTGCCAGTTCTTACTTGGTTGATGAGTAAGTACTGTTCGCCAGGGCCTGATGGCCATGATTGATCGAGAGAATGGTAATGGCTAAAGATAGCACCTTCATGGGAAAATCCTGTCAGTCTTTGATTTTTGATTTATAAGAATTGGAGAAGGGGCCCCGCTCAAGCCTGTCGATCAATCCTGATTGATCATCGGCTGATAGCTTTAAATACTTCTGCTACCGGATACTGCTTTTGGACTGATTCGATCTGCTAAACATGGAATGAGGATTAGTGAGACTGCGGACTTACACTGACATCAAGCCATTGTTGTTGGCATTAATGCTTGTCTATGCCTGAGCTGGGACCTAATCAGAGTATTGCGGAAGAAAGTAATTCTGGATATAGGAGAAAAGCACCGAGATTCTAGTAATAAAGTTTATGAGAACCCCATTGGTTCTAGGCTGTTACTTGGTGTTGCCTGATAATTTGCGCTGCAGTTGGTCCTTCATTGGTCCAAGCTTATATATCCATTGCATAACTTGCAAAGTGTGAAGTTTGGCATTTATGGCAGCCTCAAAGACCCCGCTATCGCGATCACAGATTATTGGCTTAACAGCATTGTCGTTGGCAGTCTTTTTGGTGGCCAATGATTTTACGGCCTTCTCCGTCGCTATCCCTGCAATGGAAAAACATTTTAACGCAGATATCTCCACCCTTCAGTGGGTGATTAACGGTTATGCATTGGTGTTCGGGATTTTTATAGTTACTGGCGGGCGCTTGGCGGATATGTTTGGTCGACGCCGGCTATTTTTTGTTGGAACCTCAATCTTCGTCTTTTTTTCAGTTTTGGGTGGTCTGGCCGTCAATGAATGGATGCTGCTGGGAAGCCGGGCATTAATGGGTGTTGGTGGTGCTCTGATGTGGCCCGCTGTGCTCGGCATGACCTATCAGATCATGCCTGATGACCGCGCCGGTCAGGCAGGCGGTTTGATAATGACGGTGTGTGGCTTTGCGAACTCTGTAGGGCCACTGTTGGGTGGTTTTTTTACAGATTTTCTTAGCTGGCGCTGGATTTTTTTTATTAACTTACCCATCGCTTTGGCGGCAATGTTGGTGGGTTGGAAAGTAATTGAGGATGATAAGCCCGATGAGAGCAATGAAAAGGTTGACTATTGGGGGATGGCCTCATTATCAATTAGCCTTTTGGCTTTAATGTTATCTCTGGATTTTGTTATCGATGTAGGATTTAGAAGTCCTTTAGTGATTGGACTTTTAGTAACATCGGTGATTTTCTTTTTGGTATTTGCCTGGGTTGAGCCTCATACTCGCTCTGACCCACTTATTCCCCCGGATGTAGCTACTAATTGGCGCTTTTTTTCTATCTGTGTGGTGACTTTGCTTCTATCGGTCACTTTTGTATCTATGTTGCTTTATATTCCTCAATTTTTAATTAAGGAGTTGAGCTATTCTGCAGTTTGGTCTGGTGCGGGTTTATTGCCGGTGATGATTACCTATGCGGTAGTCTCATATATAGCAGGGTGGTTATATGAATTTTTGGGGGCTCGCCTAATTTTAGCGGGAGCGGCACTCTTTTTAGGTTTGGGAATGTTTTTACTTTCTGGCCTAGTGGTTCGCGATCACTATCTGCACTTGGTACCGGGAATGCTCACTCTCGGTATAGGATTAGGCTTATATTTTCCTACGATAACGACTACTGCGGTTACGGTATTGGGGCCTGCCAGGGCAAGCTTGGCGGCGGCCTTAATTTATATGTTCCAAATTATCGGCGGTGCTATTGGTCTGGCGATGAATACAACGGTTGTTGCGATGGCTCCGGAATTATCTGAAGGTATTGATCGGGCATTTACTGTTAATGCGTGTTTGGCTGCTGCAGCACTGATTGTAAGTTTGCTGTTTGTGAAAGGGGATGTTTCCCAGAAAGAAAAAATCTGAGCAATAAATAATATGGTTTTTCTTAGCCTCTTTCTCTACTGTATGTATATCGCAGAATTGTTACTGCCAATCTGTGAAATGGAGATAGTAGCACCAAAACTCAATTGAATTACCTGGAGAAAGTTGTCTGTACCTAGTTGTAGTAGCTCTGCACTATTAAAGCTGCCGGTTTGAGTGAGATTGATAGTGTTTAGCTCACCCAGTTGAATGATGTCCGCATCATCAATATAACCAGACTGCGTTGAACTTACTTGATTCTGTAGGCCTTGTTGCAGCAACTGTAGTCTTGCACTAAAGCCATCTTGAATGGCTATTAATGTGTTTTGATCAAGTTCCTGGTCTATAGCTGCCTCAGAGGCTGATCCACTTTGACTAATATCAGCACTATTATCCGATCCACTTTGTGTGACAACACTACTGGCCCCTTCAATAGCGAGTTGTATTGACGTGGCGCTATTACTTGTTCCTGTTTGTGTTATCTCGGAAAAATTATTAATGTTTATCTGGTTGATTGTGGACCCGTTGTTTGTTCCACTTTGAGATGTAAAGGCCTGGTTGTTTTGAGCAAGATTAACAATTATAGAAGCGCGATTACTCTGTCCTTGCTGGATGGAACTGTTAAATCCCTGAATAGAGTTGCTTGTTTGGATGCTAGTAGCACTGGAATCTGTAAGTTGTACTATTGAGTTGGTATTAAAGGCGCCGTTAGTATTTGTTATCCGGGCAGTGTTGTTATTGCCAAATTGTTGAATTTGATTATTGGTTCCCAGAGACTGTATCAGGATAATTCTAGTATCAATATTCTGGCTTCCACTTTGGATAATACTGGCAGAGTTTGCTATGCCACTTTCTTTATCGATAATCTCAGCTCTATTAAAATTACCTAACTGGCTAATAGAGACATCACTAAGAGCAACATCATCTTGGATAGATTCCGAAAAATTTAGGGTTCCTATCTGCGAGATGTTAGCAGTTGTACCAGTGGAAAGGTTTTGTATGCTCGTAATTTGATTTAGGGATTGTTCCTGACTGATGCTTATAGTGCTAAACAGTGTACTTGTCTGTGAGGTTTCGGCCTTGTTGAGAACATTAAGCTGGGAGACTGATGTCGTGCTACCCAGGCTGCTGGATTGGGCTGACATTAGCTCGTTTGATACGCCTCTCTGCAACTGGATAATAGATCCTTCAGTATTGCCGTTGGATTGCTGAGCCACCACATTATTAAATTCACCATCTTGTGTTTGCATGATGAGATTGTTAATGATGGTTGGGTCGCTTTGGTCCCCTATAGCCCGATTGCCAATACCCTGTTGTGACAGGATATAAGTGTTGGTTGCGAGGGCCTGGCAGCAGAATAGTAAGGTTGATGCCGCGATAAGATAGCCTGGTATGAGCATAATTCCTCCACTGCACAGGCTGGCGTAAATCTTTAACTTAGGCTGTATCTTGCCGGCACTGGGCACCGTGTAATGATTGCCATATAAAATTATGGTGAAAATATAATGGTTTGTATATGAGAGATAAGTACTGAATTACTAGGGAAATAGGTTCAAGCTTTATTCCTGGTTGAGTGTTTGTTTATTGGTGGCTCCGTGTATGTTTCTGTAAATGGAAGTGCTTCCCAATTTGAGTAAACTTGTGAGATACTTCAAGTCCACTTCACCTTTGCCCAGTTTTTCCTGAAAATAGAAATAACCCTATAAAACGTGTGGTTTTTTTCAGGTTATCTACACGGAAAAAGATTCTTCACCCCAGTTAGAATAATTCACAGACTACTCATTTTTTTGTTAACTATTTTTGTTAATTGAGTGAGAATAGGGCTCTTTCCCAATCCCTGGAAATGGAATCTCGGGCGATATCCCGCACTGATGCGGATGACTGAAAAGTCGGCGCTTTTGCCTAGGTTGCGGCGCCGCCGGACAGATAAACCCCTGTGTCCTGCTTTTTTTAGGACGCCTTTGATTCTCCAAGCAAAGCAGGCCTGTCGGGGTGGTCTTGTACTGCGAATTATTTGTGTAGGGAGCCTGGTGTTCCCGTAGTTGGTAAGGAGAATGGATTTTGATACCTATCGTTGACCGCGCGCGCGCGGAGTCTATTGCACCTATTTGGCGTATGCCGTTTCGCCCTTTTTTCTGGGGAGCTGCTCTGTGGAGTATGGTTGCCCTGGTTATCTGGCAGGGGCAGTTATTCGGTTGGCAGATGCCGGCTTTTCGAATGGGGGTAGTCTGGCACTCTCATGAGATGCTGTTCGGGTTCGCGGCTACTGTTGTTGTAGGTTTTCTCGGCACGGCCATGCAAACCTGGACTGGTATCCCCTCGCCAAAGGGAACCCAACTTATTGCTTTGGTCGGCCTGTGGCTGTTGGCCCGTTTGGGCTACCTGTTGGCAGCGGTTCCTATTTGGATGCCGGTAATTGCTGAAGTCTCCTTTTTCCTGTTCTCAGCGTTTTTGCTCGGAGCCAGGGTTTTGCGAACCAAGCAGTGGCGAAATATGTTTGTATTGCCTGCGATGCTGATGTTTGCCGCATTGTCCGCTAGCCACTGGTTGCTGCCAGGGGCACAGAGCCGAATCGCCTTACTGGCTCTGCTGTTGGTGACGGCGATTATTCTGATAATCGGCGGGCGGGTTATACCCTTCTTTACGGCGCGCCGCTTTCACTTGAGCCCAAGAGATAAGATACCGGCTGTAGAGTGGGGTACCCATATTGCTGCGGTGGGCTTGTTACTGTCGGTGGCTGTTGGCTTGCCGCAAATGGTTTGGGCCTTTTTTGCGGTCTCTCTGGGTATTTTGCAGGTGGTCCGGGTAGTGCGCTGGCACCCGACAAAAATATGGGCAGAACCGATGGTTTGGTCTCTACATGTGAGCTACTGGTTGGTTATTTTGGGGTGTTTTCTCGCGGCTCTGGCTTGGAGCCAAATTGCCCCTTCCTGGCAGAGTCCCGCCTTGCACGCATTTGCCGTTGGCGGTATCGGCGGATTGATCTTGTCTATGACCAGCCGCGTCAGTCTCGGCCACACAGGTCGGATATTGAAGGCGCCGCGCTTGATGCCCCTGGCTTTTATGGCTCTGGCGTTGTCTGCTCTCGCACGTGTTTTTTGGGCACCCGCCCCGAGTGGTTTGCTCGCAGCAATTATTGCCTGGGTAGTCGGTTACACGCTTTTCCTGCTGTATTACACCCCGGTGCTATTCCAGCCGCGTGTTGACGGTCATCCCGGCTAATGCTCTCTATGTGATCTTCAGTTGCTGCGAGAAACCTTATCATCGCAGCAACTGTGGTCGAGTAAAGCCATCATTAACAGGTCTATTCAGAGTCCGCACTAGCCACCTGGGGTAGTTTGTCTACTTTAGGTACAGTTTCCAGTTCCCGATCCCACTCGGCTTTACTGGCCATAAAGATATGGGCATTAGGTCTTACATCTATTGGGCGGTCCAGGCTGCCAGCGGGAACCGCTAAGAGGCCAACTTCGGGATCTTCTCGTGGCACTGCGGAACCGCATTGATTGCAAAAGCTTTTGCTGTGCCTCGTCCCTGCCAGCTTAAAGGTTTTGACCTGTTCTGCACCGGATAGCCATTCAAGTTTCGCTGATGCAAAGAATAGGTTTGCTGCATGGGCTGAACCGGTATCTTTGCGGCAGTAACTGCAGTGGCAGAGAAAGAAGCCGCCAAAGTCACCTTCGATTTCGAAGTTGATAGTGCCACATAGGCACGATCCTTTTTGTTCCATTGCTCAACGCTCCTCTGTTTAGTTGTACTTATTGTAATTGGGGGAAATTGTGATTTATTTTGGATGTCTCGGCGGGTTTTCGGGGTATCAAACCCGTATGGTCCCGCTCAAATAGGGTACTGCTTTGCCTGAGATAATGACCCTGTCCCCGGCGACGGTGCAATTCAGCAGGCCGCCGCGCTTGGAGGCTTGATAGGCGATCAGCTCTTTCTTGTCCAGGATTTGTGACCAGTAAGGGGCGAGCCCTGTGTGAATAGAACCGGTCACCGGATCTTCGGCACCACCATTGGATGGCCAGAAATATCGAGAGATAAAATCGTACTTATCGGATTTTGCCGTGACGACCACATCGTAGGGGGCGAGCTTTCGCAGGCTGCTAGCATCCTGCTGTACATCCAAAACATCTCGCTCACTATCGTAGGTGGCAAAGTAAGCTTGGTTGTTAAGTAACACCTGGCTTGGTCTTATTGAAAGCCCCTCCAGTAATTCTGGCGGTATGCGATCTATGGGTTGTGGCTCCCTTCGTGGGAAGTCCATGGAAATAATTCCATTTTCCCCTCGGCTTATTGTCATTTTGCCCACAGCGGCCGCATGGAGCTGGAGTTGCTCGCATTGAGGGTTTTGAGAAAAAAGAACATGGGCTGACGCCAGGGTGGCATGACCACAAAAATCAATTTCCGTTAACGGTGAAAACCAGCGAATTCCATAACTGGTATCCGGACGTTTTACCAGGAACGCGGTTTCGGAAAGATTATTTTCTGCAGCGATGGATTGCATTAAATTTTCATCCAGCCAATCCTCAGTAACAACAACTCCGGCTGAATTTCCGTGAAAGACTTTGTCGGTAAAAGCGTTAATGAAATGAATTTTAAGTTCCATATTTGAACTCCATGGTGCTCCAGTTTTTTCGGAAGCGCTGGTGGCGGGCGTGATGTTTTATACCCCTAAAGTTCACCAATTTATACCTCTGTAGAGCGGCTTAGGATTGGCTTTAACCTGATCTGGATCAGTTTATCCCAGGTGTGAGTCACTAGAGTGACTTGTATTTGTTGCGTGCAAATCAGGGGTGTGAAAATGACGGAGTCCGATGTAGCTATCGTAGGTGCTGGACCGGCGGGGCTTTCCTTGGCGGTGATGCTCGCCCGCAAAGGGTGTCAGGTGGCAATTATTGAGCGCCAGGATAAGTCGGCGCTGTCCGCTCCCGTTGACGATGGCCGCGAGATTGCCCTGACACACAAATCCTACAAGCTGCTGCAAGAACTGGGGGCTTGGCAGAGATTATCCCCGGAAGAGATTAGTCCGCTAAATGCTGCCGAAGTAGTCGACGGCAATTCCCCTTCGACACTCCACTTTAGCCCGGGAGAGAGGGGGCCTCTGGGTTTTATTGTCTCCAACTCTGCAATCCGGCGAATCTTATATGAGGCAGTTTTGGAGACTGAGAATATAACGCTGCTCGATAACTCGACCGTTACCGGGATGACATTGAGTGGCGCTATGCGTCATCTTGAGTTGGCAGAGGGGGAGGGCGTGCGCGCTTCCCTGGTGGTTGCAGCCGACAGCCGTTTTTCTGAAGTGCGACGCATGGCGGGAATTGGCGCCGATATGCGCGACTTTGGCCGAGTGGCGATTGTCGGCCCTGTACGCACCGAATTAACCCACGATGGTATTGCCCGGGAGTGTTTCCGCTACGGCTCGACACTGGCGCTGTTGCCTTTGCCCAAGGCAAATATTTCATCGGCCGTGGTTACTGTTCCCGCCAGTCTCTCTGCCCAGATTATGGCGATGGGTAATGAAGAGTTTGCCGGGCACGTATCCCGCGAAAGCGCGTCCCAGCTCGGCGGTGTCGAAGCTTTTGGTGAGCGCCACTGTTATCCATTGGTTGCGGTATACGCACATCACTTTTTCGCTGAGCGCTTTGCCTTGGTGGGAGATGCCGCTGTGGGAATGCATCCAGTGACCGCACATGGATTTAATTTGGGCTTGGCCGGTGCGGATACTTTGGCCCGTCAACTGGATAGTGTTAGCCGTCTATATAACCCGGCCAAGCTGACTCGGGCCCTGGCCCGTTACCAGATGCTGCACCGGGTTGAATCCAAGCCGATTTACTCTGGAACTAATAGGGTGGTGGATTTGTTTACCGACGATCGCCTGCCGGCCAAGTTGCTGCGCAAAATGGTGTTGCGGGTCAGTGATCGCTTTCCCCCAATTCGAAAAGCAATAGTGCACCAGTTAACTCGCTAGCTTATTCAGAGGCTTGTTAAGAGAGTTTTACTCTTCGTTCTTTTTATAAAAAGTACATGTGCAAGAAAGAAGACGGTATATGAAGGTGGCCTGCTTGCGGGATTTTCTTCCTTTTCTATACTGATTTGCGAGATGGTAGAGACGGCTTTAACCCCCCGGTGAAAACAAATGCCAATTACGGCTTGACTCACCGGGTCAGCACCAATAGAATGCGCAGCCTCTTGAGTGGTTGGGCTGGTCCCGCCGCAGGGAAACAAAGATCAACCAGGCTTTGTTTCTTGGAGTTGTTGCGGGGTGGAGCAGCCTGGTAGCTCGTCGGGCTCATAACCCGAAGGTCGTAGGTTCAAATCCTGCCCCCGCTACCAATTTTACCTTCGGGTAAAATATTTGATTGCGCTTTCGTTGTTGCGGGGTGGAGCAGCCTGGTAGCTCGTCGGGCTCATAACCCGAAGGTCGTAGGTTCAAATCCTGCCCCCGCTACCAACTTTCCTTAGGGAAACTTTGATTGCGCTTTCGTTGTTGCGGGGTGGAGCAGCCTGGTAGCTCGTCGGGCTCATAACCCGAAGGTCGTAGGTTCAAATCCTGCCCCCGCTACCAAATTTTGCATTCGTGCACACTGACTGCACGAATGTGCGGTCAAAGCCCCGTCAGGGGCTTTTTCGTATCTGCAAGAAAAGTTGCAGATATTTTTCGAAGTGGGCCGTAGGCCCATTTTTTGTATGTGGTGACGAGAATGGCGAGCAAACGCGAATTGCTGGAAGAGCTTCTGGCGCCGGTGGTGGCATCGCTGGGGTGTGAGTTGTGGGGTATTGAGTACCAAACCCACGGTCGCAACGCGCTGCTGCGCATTTATATCGACTCCGAAAACGGTATTTCCGTTGAGGATTGCGAGAAAGTGAGCCGCCAATCCAGTGCTGTACTGGATGTGGAAGATCCCATCAGTAGTAAGTACACACTTGAAGTCTCTTCCCCAGGGCTCGACCGCCCTCTTTATAAACTGGCCCAGTACGAGCGCTTTATCGGCGCCCAGATTGAAGTTCGCCTGCGTATGCCTCTGGATGGGCAGCGTAAGTGGCGCGGACTGCTGGCCGGTGTAGAGGGTGATGAAGTGGTTCTGCGTGTAGATAGTGAAAACGAATACCTTTTGCCGATCGACAGTATCGAAAAAGCAAATATCATTCCCCAATTTACCAAATAACCTGTAGGAGCCTGAGCTCAGGCGATTTTGAGGCACAGTTGCATGAACAAAGAGATCTTGCTGGTAGCCGAGGCGGTATCCAACGAGAAGGGCGTTGACCAGGAGATTATTTTCCAGGCCATCGAAGCGGCATTGGCAACGGCCACGAAGAAGCGCTACGACGAAGATTCAACCATTGAGGTTATCATTGATCGTCGTTCAGGCGATTACGAGACTTTCCGCAGCTGGGAAGTGGTCGGTGATGAAGTCTTGGCTGAGTTGGGTACCCAGTTCACCCTGGAAGAAGCCCACGAAAAAGATGCTGACCTGAAAGCAGGTGACGTTTTCCGCGAGCAGGTGGAAAATGTAGAATTTGGACGCATCGCCGCACAGACCGCAAAGCAGGTCATCGTACAAAAGGTACGTGAAGCCGAGCGCGCCAAAGTTGTAGACGAGTACCGCGATCGCGTCGGCGAAATGGTTAGCGGCACTGTGAAGAAGGTGACCCGCGACTTTATCGCTGTAGACCTGGGTAATAATGCCGAAGCGCGCCTGCCTCGCGATCAGCTGGTTGGTCGCGAAATTTTCCGACTCGGCGATCGCGTGCGCGCAATCCTGTTGGAAATCCAACCGGAAGCCCGCGGGCCCCAGCTGATGCTGAGCCGCTCCTGTCCGGAAATGATTGTCGAATTGTTCCGCATTGAAGTGCCGGAAATTTCCGAACAGGTAATCGAAATTAAAGGCGCGGCCCGCGATCCCGGTCTGCGTGCAAAAATCGCTGTAAATACCAACGACGGTCGCATCGACCCGGTGGGTGCCTGTGTGGGCATGCGCGGCGCGCGTGTTCAGGCGGTATCCAACGAGCTGTCTGGCGAGCGCGTAGATATCGTTCTGTGGGATGAAAACCCCGCTCAGTTCGTTATCAATGCGATGGCGCCAGCAGAAATTGAATCCATCGTAGTCGACGAAGACACCGGTTCTATGGACGTAGCCGTGGCAGAGGAAAACCTCGCAATGGCTATCGGCCGCAGCGGCCAGAATGTGCGCTTGGCCTCCGAGCTGACCCAGTGGCAGATCAATGTCATGAGCAGTGACGAGTGGCAGAGCAAGCAGGAAGCCGAGTCCAGCTCCATCATGCAGGTGTTTATGGATCGCCTGGATATCGATGAAGACGTTGCCGGTGTACTGGTTGAAGAGGGCTTCGCCTCTCTGGAAGAAGTAGCTTATGTACCCATCGAAGAGATGCTCGCAATTGAGGGCTTCGATGAGGATATCGCTGAGGAGCTGCGCGCCCGCGCCAAGGACACCCTGTTGACCCAAGCGCTGGCATCCGAAGAGAAGCTGGATGCATCTGAGCCCCAGGAAGACCTTTTGAATATGGACGGTATGGAGCGCCAGCTGGCATTCCAACTGGCCAGCCGTGGTATTTCCACGATGGAAGACCTGGCAGAGCAGGCTGTCGATGACCTGCTGGATATCGAAGGTCTCGACCAGGAGCGCGCTGCAGCGCTGATTATGAAGGCGCGTGAGCCCTGGTTTGCCGATGACAGCGGCGAAGAAGCTTAAGTGCAGCGAAAAATAACTTACGTATAAGTAACCCCCTCCGACCAAGTGACTTTTAGGAGAGAGAATGGCCGAAGTAACAGTTAGTGAACTCGCCAAATCGGTTGGTGCCACCGAAGACCGTCTGCTCAAGCAGATGAAAGAAGCGGGTTTGCCTCACACCTCTGTGGATGCAGTGGTGTCAGACGAGGAAAAGCAGGTCTTGCTCAGTTTCCTGAAAAGCAGTCACGGGGAGCAGGGCGCCGCGCCGCGCAAGATCACCTTGAAGCGCAAAACCACAAGCACGCTGAAGACTGGCTCTGGCACCGGCCGCAAGACTGTGAATGTGGAAGTGCGCAAGAAGCGCACTTATGTGAAGCGCCCTCAAGCTGAGCTTGAAACCGTAGCGGCAGGCGAAGAATCGAGCAGCCCCGAGCAGGAAGCGGCAGTCGATGCCCTGCAAAATGAGCAGGAAAGACTGGAGGCCGAAGCCGAACGCGCTCGCGTAGAAGCCGAGGCAGAAGCTGCACGCCTAGCGGCGGAAGAAGAGGCGCTAGCCAAAGCCGAAGCCGAGGCGAAAGCCAAGGCTGAAGCCGAAGCGAAAGCCAAGGCCGAAGCAGAAGCAAAAGCCAAGGCTGAAGCCGAAGCGAAAGCAAGCAATGAAGTAAAAGCCGATCAAGATGCGGCTAAATCAGAGGATAAGACCGCGGAAAACGTAGTGAAAAAGGCAGAGCCCGCCGCACCAATCCGCTCAAGCTACTCAGACGATATCGAGGCAATGCGAATTGCCGCGATGGAGCGTCGCAAGCAGCAGGCTGAGCAGGAAAAGCGTGAACTTGAAGAGAAGAAAGCTAAAGTAGAAGCTGACCGACGCGCAGCCCAGGAAAAGAAAGAGAAAGCTGCGCAAGCTGCACAGACAGCCAAGGCTAAGCCAGCACCGGCAAAAAGTGCTGAGAAGACCTCTGAGGTCAAGCCAGCTCTGCGTCGCAAGCTGGAGGCAGCATCCACTGCTCCCGCTGAAGCTGATCGCTCTGAGGACGAGCCGCGTAAGCGTCGCGGTCGCCGCTCCAAGTCCGGCCCGAAAAAATCCAGCAAAACCGCTCTGTACGAACAGGCGCTGGAAGTATTTGAGGAAGACGAAGCATCCAAGCGCAGCACGCGCTCCCTGTCTCGTCCGACCTTGAAGGTTAAACCTACGCACGGCTTTAAAAGGCCCACGGAGAAACAGGTGTACGAAGTACAGTTGGGCGAAACCATCACTGTTGGCGAGCTGGCCAAACAGATGAATGTGAAAGCCGGTGACCTGATCAAGCGCCTGATGAAAATGGGCGAGATGGTTACTATCAACCAGAGCCTGGACCGTGAAACTGCACAGCTGATCATCGAAGAGATGGGCCACAAGGTGGTATTCCGCTCTGAGAGCGAGCTGGAGGAAGCGCTGGTTGCCGAGACCCAGGCCAGTGAAGGCACTGAGGTGTCCCGCGCACCAGTAGTTACCGTTATGGGTCACGTTGACCACGGTAAAACCTCCCTGCTGGACTACATCCGTAAGACCAAGGTGGCTTCCGGTGAGGCCGGTGGTATTACCCAGCACATCGGTGCTTACCGTGTGAAAACCAGCCAGGGCGAGATCGCTTTCCTGGATACCCCCGGACACGCCGCCTTTACTGCGATGCGCGCCCGTGGCGCCCAGGCGACTGACGTGGTTATCCTGGTGGTGGCTGCTGACGACGGTGTGATGCCGCAGACTGAAGAAGCTGTGAACCACGCCCGCGCTGCCGGTGTACCGCTGGTTGTTGCAATCAACAAGTGCGACAAAGAAGCTGCCGATCCCGATCGTGTTAAAAACGAGCTGGCTGCGAAAGATGTAATTCCTGAAGACTGGGGCGGTGATACCCAGTTTATCAATGTGTCTGCACACACTGGTGAAGGCATCGACGACCTGCTGGAAGCGATTTCCCTGCAAGCAGAGATGCTGGAGCTGAAGGCCAAGGTCAAGGTACCGGCAACAGGTGTTGTGATCGAATCCCGCCTGGAAAAAGGTCGCGGTGTTGTGGCCACCCTGCTGGTACAGAACGGCGAGCTGAAGCGCGGCGATATCGTACTGGCAGGCCAGAGCTACGGCCGTGTTCGTGCCATGACCAACGAGCTGGGCAAGCAGGTTAAAGAAGCTGGCCCTTCAACTCCGGTTGAGCTGCTGGGTCTGGACACCACACCCAACGCCGGTGACGAGTTCATGGTGGTTGCGGATGAGCGCAGAGCTCGTGAAGTAGCTGAACAGCGCGGTGATAAAGAGCGTCGTGAGCGCATGCAGCGCCAGCAGGCGGCCAAGCTGGAAAACATGTTTGCGAACATGGAAGCCGGCGAGCGCAAAGTACTGCCGGTTGTTATCAAAGCGGACGTTCGCGGCTCCCTGGAAGCTATCCTGGGCGCACTGGCGGATATCGGCAACGAAGAAGTTTCTGTCAACGTCGTGTCCAGCGGTGTAGGTGGTATCGCCGAGAACGATATCAACCTGGCCCTGACCTCCGGCGCTATCGTACTGGGCTTCAACACCCGTGCTGATGTGGCTGCCCGAAAGGTTGCTGAGACAGAAGGCGTAGAGATTCGTTACTACAGCGTGATCTACAACCTGCTCGACGAAGTGAAGCAGGCGCTGTCCGGTATGCTTGATCCGGAAATACGCGAAGAGATCGTGGGTATTGCCCAGGTTCGCGATGTGTTCCGCTCACCGAAGTTTGGTGCCATTGCCGGTTGTATGGTTACTGAAGGTACCGTCTACCGCAACAAGCCGATCCGCGTACTGCGCGACAACGTTGTGATCTACCAGGGCGAACTGGAATCCCTGCGTCGCTTCAAAGACGATGTGCAAGATGTGCGCAACGGCATGGAGTGTGGTATCGGGGTTAAGGACTACAACGACGTTAAGTCCGGTGACCAGATCGAAGTTTACGATATCGTTAAGGTTGCTCGCGAACTCTAAGGAGTTCCGCAGCGGATCGAGGATAAACCCGCGCGGCTTAGCCGTGCGGGTTTTCCTGTCTTTAAACCGCCATTCTCAATAGGTAAACAATGGCAAGAGAATTTCATCGCGCAGACCGCGTCGCCGACGCCATGCGCCGCGAGCTGGCCCAGCTGATCCAACACGAGATTCGCGATCCTCGCCTGGGTATGATCAACGTCAATGATGTTGAAGTCAGCCGCGACTTAACCGTTGCTAAAGTTTTTGTCACCCTGGTGGGTGAGGATGATCGCAGCAAAATTAATACCTCTATCGAAGTGCTGAACAAAGCCGCCGGCTTTTTGCGCACGCAGCTCGCGCGTGCAATCCAGATTCGCACTATTCCCCGTTTGCACTTCCGCTACGACGAGACCTCGGTGCGCGGCCAGGCGCTGTCTGCCCTGATCGACAAGGCGGTTAAAGAAGATCGCAAACACCAAGACGACGATAGCGACTCCAACGAAGATTAATCCATGGGCCGCAGACCAAAATGGGGCCGGCCGGTTCACGGCGTGCTGTTATTGAACAAGCCCGCCGGGATTACCGCCAACGACGCCCTGCAAAAAGCCAAACGACTCTTTTTCGCCAATCGCGCCGGTCATACCGGAGCGCTGGACCCCCTGGCAACCGGCGTATTGCCGATCTGTTTCGGCGAAGCGACCAAGTTTTCCCAGTACCTGCTCGATGCGGACAAGCGCTATCGCAGTACTTTTGTTTTCGGTATGACCACTGCTAGTGGCGATGCCGATGGCGATGTACTGGAAACCAAAGATGCTTCCGGTTTGACTGAAGAAGCCGTGCTGAAAGCGATGGAAGCCTTTCGCGGTCCCATCAAGCAAGTGCCGTCCATGTACTCGGCCCTCAAGCACAAGGGGCAGCCGCTGTATAAGTTGGCGCGCCAGGGCTTGGAAGTGGAGCGCGAGGCGCGGGAAGTAGAGATTTTTGAATTTGAACTGCTGAGCTTTACACCGGGCGCCCAGCCCCGTGCAGAAGTTGAGGTTCACTGCTCCAAGGGCACTTATATTCGCAGTATTGCCGAAGACCTGGGCCAGGCTCTGGGTGTCGGTGCCTATGTGGAAGAGTTGCACCGCAGCGCAGCCGGTCCCTACGTCGAAGCCGATTCAGTGACTCTGGATGAGCTCACCGCAGAGCGCGGTGAGGGCATGGCGGAGGAGTTGGATCACCACCTGTTATCGGTGGATTCTCCCGCCTCTTCGCTGCCCAAACTCACCCTTCCGGACGAGTCTGGTTACTATGTGCGTCAGGGGCAGCCGGTAATGGATTTGCAGGTCTACCGTATCGGTGAAGAAGGTGATATGGTGCGCCTCTTCCTGGAAAATGGCGATTTTCTGGGCGTAGGGGAAATTACTGACGACGGGTGCGTAGCGCCTCGGCGTCTGGTAAGCAGTACTTAAGCAGAAAACGCTATATTGGTGAGAGCCGATAGCGGTTGATGTGAGAGTATTGCAGTGGACTATGTCCACAACAGTGAGTAGCTGGTCTGTAAATATGCACGGGCCAGCCGAATCTTTTAAAGCATATTACGACGAGGTTAATCGTTATGGCACTGTCTGCAGTAGAAAAAGCAGCAATCCTGAAAGAGCACGGCCAATCTGAAGGCGACACCGGTTCTCCGGAAGTCCAGGTAGCCCTGCTGACTGCCAACATCAACAAACTGCAGGGTCACTTCTCTGCGCACAAGCAGGATCACCACTCTCGCCGTGGTCTGATCCGCATGGTAAACCAGCGTCGCAAGCTGCTGGACTACCTGAAGCGCAAGGATCTGAACCGTTACGCACAGCTGATCGCTAAGCTCGGCCTGCGTCGCTAAGACCCTGGAATGCCCGCCTCTGGCGGGCTTTCTTCTTTAATGCTTGCTGAAAAGTGGCGCTGTTGTCACTTTTCGGCAGTTTCGCAACACAACCCCAGGGGCAAATATCCCGGCGGATGTGCTGCGTTTGCACCGGCCACCCGGGTCGGTAGCGGTACATCCCCGTATCGCTCTGGACTGAAGGTTTGGAACTTCTATCCAGGCAACCACTGTAGGGGTTACTGGAATGGGCCAGTAACCGTAAGGAAATAGGAAAAAAACTAGTGAATCCAGTAAGCAAAACTTTCCAATACGGACAACACCAAGTCACCATCGAGACCGGCCGTATCGCGCGCCAGGCTACCGGTGCTGCCCTGGTTAGCATGGGAGAGACTGTTGTCCTGTGTACTGTTGTCGGCGCTAAAGAAGCCAAGCCAGATCAGGGCTTCTTCCCGTTGTCCGTGCACTATCAAGAAAAAGCCTACGCGGCTGGCAAAATTCCCGGTGGCTTCTTCAAGCGTGAAGGCCGCCCGTCTGAAAAAGAAACCCTGACTTCCCGTCTGATCGATCGCCCGATCCGCCCGCTGTTCCCGAACGGCTTTATGAACGAAGTTCAGGTGATGTGTACTGTTCTCTCCGCTGAGAAGGACATGGACCCGGATATCGCTGCTATGATCGGCACCTCCGCAGCGCTATCTGTTTCCGGTATTCCTTTCGCTGGCCCAATCGGTGCTGCGCGTGTGGGTTACACCCAGCAAGACGGCTACCTGCTGAACCCGGGCTACGAAGCTCTGAAGACCTCCGAGCTGGACATGGTCGTTGCCGGTACCAAAGACGCCGTACTGATGGTGGAGTCCGAAGCCCAGGAGCTGCCGGAAGACATCATGCTGGGTGCCGTACTCTACGCACACCAGGAAATGCAGGCCATTATCAAGGTTTGTGAAGAGCTGAAAGCGGAAGCGGGCAAGCCCCAGTGGGACTGGCAGGCTCCGGCGGAAAACACCGAGCTGAAAGCTGCCCTGGACGCTCAGTTTGGCGGGAAGGTTGCCGAAGCCTACCGCATCACCAACAAGCAAGAGCGCAGCACCCGCCTGGCGGAACTGCGCAGCGAAGCCGCTGAAGCCCTGGCTACTGAAGAAATTAGCGCTGATCTGGTAAAAAGCTACTTCGGCAAGCTGGAGAAGAAGCTGGTGCGTGGCGCTGTAGTGCGTGGCGAGCCCCGTATCGACGGTCGCGACAGCAAAACTGTACGTTCGATCGCTGTGGAAGTTGGCGCTCTGCCCAAGTCCCACGGCTCTGCGCTGTTCACCCGTGGTGAGACCCAGGCTCTGGTAGTGGCTACCCTCGGTTCCACTGGCGATGCACAGATCATCGACGCCCTGGAAGGTGAGCGCAAAGACTACTTTATGCTGCACTACAACTTCCCTCCCTACTCTGTAGGTGAAGCGGGTCGTGTAGGTGCTACCGGTCGTCGCGAAATCGGTCACGGCCGCCTCGCTCGTCGCGGTATCGCTGCAGTTCTGCCGAGCCCGGACAGCTTCCCCTACACCGTGCGTGTAGTTTCCGAGATCACTGAATCCAACGGTTCCAGCTCCATGGCTTCCGTCTGTGGTTCCAGCCTGGCGCTGATGGATGCGGGTGTTCCGCTGAAGGCACCGGTAGCCGGTATCGCTATGGGTCTGGTGAAGGAAGAAGAAGGCTACGCGGTTCTGACCGATATCCTCGGTGACGAGGACCACCTCGGCGATATGGACTTCAAAGTAGCGGGTACCGCCTCTGGTGTGACCGCGCTGCAGATGGACATCAAGATCGAAGGTATTACCGAAGAGATCATGGAGACCGCTCTGGAGCAGGCTCTGCACGCGCGTCTGCATATCCTCGCGGAAATGAACAAGGTGATCGACTCTTCCCGTACCACCGTGAATGAGAACGCACCGCGCTACGCGACCCTGAAGATCCATCCGGATAAGATCCGCGACGTGATCGGTAAGGGCGGTGCGACTATCCGCTCCATCACTGAAGAGACCGGCGCCTCCATTGATATCGAAGATGACGGCACTATCAAGGTCTTCGGTGAAGACGGTGAGAGCCTGGAAGCGGCGGTAACCCGCATCGAGGAGATCACTGCGGAAGCTGAGATTGGCGCTATCTACGAAGGTACCGTGGTACGTATCGTAGACTTCGGTGCGTTCGTTAACTTCCTGCCGGGCAAAGACGGTCTGGTGCATATCTCCCAGATCGCTGAAGAGCGCGTAAATGCCGTAACTGATTACCTGAGTGAAGGTGAGAAGATTAAGGTTAAAGTACTCGACGTTGACCAGCGTGGACGTATCAAGCTTTCTATCAAGGAAGCCAAGGCCGATGCAGCTGCCGCTGAAGAAGCCAAGCAAGCTTCCGACGAAGCTTAAGTCTACGGACTGAAAAAACCCGGCTTTTAAGCCGGGTTTTTTTGTATCTGCCGAAGCGGAATTGTCGCTTATTACCGGTTTTCTATTAGAATTCTGGAAAAAAAGGGCAAAACATTGGACAACTTCTGGCTGATCGACATTCTCCTCACCCTCGCCGCACTGCTGATTGCCAATCAGTACTGGCGTCTTACCAATGCTCGCTTCCAATCAGCTGCACTCTTGGTGATGGCGGGTCTTCTATTTATCGCTGTCTCCGCGATTGTCGGTGCCTATCGCTACGGTATTGATCCCGGGGCAACCCAATTACACCGGGCTTTACTGCAACTATCCGGGTTTAGTTCGCTGTTGCTAATTGGAATAGGGTTGGTTTGGGCACGTTTCGAGATAGGTATTGGACAGAGTACCCGGGGACCCGCTTATGTAGTGCTGGTGCTGGTATTGGCCTCGTCTATTGGCGTCTCGGAAAGTGGCAGGTTATCGCCGCAGGAAGTGACAGAGGTATTTTCCGCCCTGGGGCTTTTGTTGTGGTTGTGGGTTGCAATGATGGAATTGATGTCACCGCGACGACTATCGCCACCGGGCCCTTTGTTACTGGGGGCAGGGGCAGTAGTCATTGCAATGGATGGATTGTTTGTGGGTACCGGCGCTCCGCGAGTGCTGGGCTTGGCGCGTACAAACTGGTTCCACCTGCTGCTGGGCCTTTCGCTGTTTTCACTGTTGGCTGCCCGCCCGTTATTTGAAAAGGACAATAATTCAAATGAGTAAAGTTACTACTGAACTTCGCGGAGGTTGCCACTGTGGCGCTATTCGCTATCGGGCGCGGCACGAGCGCGACTCAGAGGAGAAACTGGTAGCCCATGCGTGCAATTGCTCGATGTGTGAGAAAGTGGGTTTTCTGCACGTCATTATTCCCGCTGAAAACTTTAAGCTGGAGTCTGGGGAAAAAGACCTGGATTGTTATACGTTTAATACGGGGGTGGCCAAGCACCTGTTTTGTCGCCATTGCGGCGTTAAGTCTTTTTATGTGCCGCGCTCCAACCCGGATGGCTATAGTCTTAATGCGCGCTGTTTTGATGAGAGACCCGGAGACTTGGAGGTCGAACCTTTCGATGGTCAAAACTGGGAGCAGAACGCCGCAGAGCTGGCCCATCTCAGTAAATAAGTCGCGTAAAGAAAGTGATGCTCCAATTAATATCAGGTGATATGAGAGCCTATGGAAACTGGTCTGGTCTACGCTGTCTTACTCGATCGCAAAGGCTCGGGCCGAGAGCTTTCCTGGGCAGAGGTGAAATCCTGGCAACCTGATCAGGGAATTCTCTGGCTGCATTTTGACTACGACAGCACCAACACCGTCGAGTGGCTGCAACAGGATAGTGGACTCACAGCTACGGCGATAGAGACCCTGTCTGCGAAGACAACGCGCCCCTGTGTAATGACTGTGGATCAGGGGCTGATGTTGGCTATGTACGGCATTGAGCGAAAATCCAAGCCGCGCGCAAAGGATATGATCGCCATTCGCATTTGGGCCGAGGAAAACCGTATTATCAGTACCGGCCGACGGAAGTTGCTGTCAGAGGATGACTTGCTTTCTCGCTTGCGCAGTGGCTTTGGTCCCCGTGGAACTGCGGCTCTTTTGATGTCCCTGGCAGATCTGTTGGTCTTGCGTATGTGTGATCGGGCCGAAGACTTCGAAGAAAAAATCGATGACCTGGAAAACCTGTTATTAGATAAGGGAGGTTCGGAGCTCTCTTCCCTACTGGTTCGGCTACGCAAGAGAACTATCGTATTGCGACGCTACTTATGCCTGCAGCGGGAGGTGCTCGGGCGTTTGCAGCAGGAATCCCTATCCTGGTTTGATGAGCACAGCCACGCCCTCCTGGGAGAGGTAAATGATCGATTACAGCGCCATATCGACGATATCGATGCGGTAAGGGAGCGCGCGGCAATCGCTCAGGAGGAATTGTTGAGTCGCACTTCAGATCAGTTGAATAGTCGTATGTATGTACTATCAGTGGTGGCAGCAGTTTTCCTGCCTCTGAGCTTTCTCACTGGATTGTTTGGGATTAATGTCGGTGGTATTCCCTGGGGGCAGTCATCATTGGGCTTTATTGCTTTTTGTATCTTGCTGGTGGTGGCATTGGCTGGACAAGTCGCTTTATTCTATTGGAAAAAGTGGTTGTAGCGTTCTTTCGCTGTTTTTGAATTCAATAGTCGCTCAGGGATACTTGTAATTTTGGCGATATAGCAGTTAATTACGAAAATTTTATAGATCTTACAATTCGATCTGCATTTGCCATTATTGTATAAGCAATGGTTGAACCTGCAATA
The DNA here is from genome assembly GCF_047324085.1 of Microbulbifer sp. CNSA002. NCBI lineage: Bacteria > Pseudomonadati > Pseudomonadota > Gammaproteobacteria > Cellvibrionales > Microbulbiferaceae > Microbulbifer > Microbulbifer sp. CNSA002. Next base: position 4,266,539 of record NZ_CP172449.1, on the reverse strand, counting down.
TTGGGGAAGTTAGCGGAATCCACAATATGGACGTTCTTGAAGTTTGCAGGCCGTCCTAACAGGTCAGAGGAAAAGGTTTCGTGTTCCCCCTTCATTGGAAAGCTTCCACCGCTATGGTAACTTTTCCCCGGAGGAAGTACTTTCAAGTAAAAGGGAGGTACTAAACCCAACTTAATTAAACTGCGCCTTATCAATGATTGAGTTCTTGCTATAACCCAGCGGGCCCTGGGGTTTTCAATCCCTTTTATTTCTACTGTAGAGCTATCTGGACGTTTGTTAGTTAAAGTCAATTCCAGAGTATCCGAATCTTCCGAAGATAAGAAACCCTGAATGATATATAAACGGTCCAAAGCAAGATCTTTTGAGATAAATGATGGCAATAAAGCCGCAACCTGGTCTTCAATGATTTGGCTGCGGCCATATAACTGAAGGTGAATCTGTTCTGGGCTTATGTTCGCGTTCTCTATTTCCAGGAAAATTTCTGCTAATGTGAATTCAATTTCATAGTGGTGTCTTTTATAGGTGAGAAAAGGAAAAAAGAAATATTGACTGCTTTGAATCTCGATGGGTGTATTTAGCAGGTTAAGGGATCTTGCTACGATAGTAGTTGTGGCGAAGTGCCCCGCAGCCAAGAAGACTTTCTCTGCAAAAAAATTGTATACCTTTCCATCGTCTATGCTAACCGCAATAACTTCGACTCCCTCTTTATTCTCTTTCAGCTCCAATACAACAAATCCCTGGTGTATGGTCAAACCATCCTCTTGCAAATCTTCAAATAATGTTTTGGGGTTGAAGATGGATTGATATGCGCAGCCGTAAAGACAGTGCCCGCAATATCGACATCCACGTTTGCCAGAGCTTGCATCCACGGCTAACCGAGCCCGACCAAACTCAATGCCATTGCCCCGGAGGTTGTCTTCGACATTGGTGAGTTTTTGCAATATAAAATCTGTTGCTGGATTTCTTTTCAGGGTTTCAAAATTTTCCGAAAACAGTGGGAATTTTGTCTGGAGGTTGTCTGGCTCCGCACTTATTGGCATAAATCGGAGAACATTTTTGTAAGATGGGGCCAGTTCACTTAGGGAGAGTGGCCAGTTTCTTAATTGGCGCTCGCTGTAGGGAAGGATCGCTGCACCCCACACGTTTCCAAGGCCACCAAAGCCGTGGGAAAACTCTGTGTTGCAGTTGGTTGTGTTGACTTGAAAGTGTTCTGGGGTTCTATAAGGAAAATCAGACCCAAAGATATACCTTCTTTCTACGCCGCTGCTGGAGACTTTGGGGGGAGGGAAAATCCGTTTTTTTTCTTCATCTTTCCAGCTGTCCACATGTTTTTGCGATAAGGAGTGAACCTGGTGCTTAATGTGATGCTCAAGATCATATGAGACGTCAATGACTTCGACTTCTTGCCCAATATCTTGCAATGCCTTGACTGTAGCGATACTCGCAGGACCACTCCCGACAACTAGGTTCTTAATCCTGTCCACTGAAAGCCCTTCCCGCCAAGCATGCGGTTTATGCGTGGGTTAAAGTTCTCCTCAATAAGCAAAATTGTAGCTGGATTGTGTTTTCAGTCCGGTGTCGTTCACTCTGTCGGTAAATTGGTTAAGCCCCTTCCGATCCCCTGCGGAAGAGGCTGTGAACCGCTCGTTTAGTGCTTAACCCATGAGAAGTCTACAAATACTGGGTCGTGGTCGCTCAGCCCGGTGTACTCCGCGGAGCCAATATAATAATTGGTTACGTCCAGCGTGTAATTGGGGTTGTTATTAATAACGACGACATGATCGGTATCGTCCTGAAGTTCATCAGCACAGGCTTCCAAGCTGGTGTCACTGCCAGATAGCATATATTGGCAGGCATGCTTGCCGCCGGTTTTGGCAAAAAATGCTTTCCAGGTTTGGTAGTTTGTACCGCGCCAGCCGTCGTCATTTTCATCAAACGCCATATTGAAATCACCAGCCAAAATGACTGTGGCATTACTTGAGTGGGCGACGATCATATCGGCAATCTGGTCGAGTTGCTTGGCTTTGGCATTTAGGTCATCGTCTTGGTGTCCTGCATCCATATGGGTGTTGTACACATGAATATGGAAGTTTTTGGTCACTTCAACTTTTGCTACGGTAAAGCCTTTTTCGGTATCACAGTCATTACCTGCGCACTTATCAAAAGTTTCCTCCTCATAAGTGGCGAAGGTGTAGTCGTCGTCATCGCGATTATCTCGGTCAAACGGAAACTTGGAAAAGGTCAGCAGGCCATTGCCAAAGCTGGTACCAGTGCCTTTCCAGTGTTTGGAGCGATAGGGGACTGTGTCGTTATCGAGCTTGTCGTCGTCGTCCAGATAATTGGCTTTGGTTTTGCTCCAAGCCTCCTGCATCAACCAGAGGTCTTTGGGGTTATTATCAAAAGTGTTAATAATTTGTTTGAAGTCAGACTTGCTGTTGCCGCCTATACACTCCAAAAATCCATCCATGTTGTAGACGATCATGTCAAAACTGCCTGAATTGGCATCGGCAAATTCAGTGTCACCGTATTCATAGCCGTCCAGGTCTTTTGAGCCGGTATCGTCGACATCATCAATAAATTCAAACCAGTTACAAGAAGTAATTGCATCCCAAACGTCTTCAAAATCTACTGCTGCGGCGGAATGGCTGAATAGAAGTGTGAGTGAAAAAAATATTCTTTTTATCATTATTGCTCTCCAACTTTGTTATTACCGACGGTTTTGTAGTGGGGTCGAAAATTGGGGCGTTTCTCTGGCGGCCCCTTTGTTTTCGATGGAGGGGATGATGGATAGCGTAGATTACAAATTGGAGTAAAGGAGGTTTTTTTTATTTTATTTTTCTGTAAGGGCGGCGCGAATTATTTTTTTCATAAAAAAATAATAAAAATCACGAAAGTTGTATATTTTTATGCAGGTAATAATTGATTCGTTAGGCGGGTTAAGCAGGATCGGGAAGTATTATTTAGAGTTATCTGAAGGCTGCAGAAAAGTTACAAAATTCTTTAGGACCGTTTAAATGGTTCCATCCGTGGAGCCAAGGCACTCAATGAGTGGCGGTAAAGGGATAGTTGATCGACGAGTGCTGGTTAACCAAAGATAGTGACCATTTGGCGGGAGAGGGCGGTTAAACGTCCATCGGCATCCCACAAGCGGGCCTGTATTACTGCGTAGCCATCCTCAGCCTGTTCCACTTCGGCCTCGTATTGCCACCAGTCAGAAGCGGTGCGCTCTGGGAGTGGCTCCATAAACTCCACTGTCCATGTTAATGAGCTGGCGGGAGCCGGCTCTTTCATCATCGGGAGTGTCGCCGGTGGCCAGGCATCGATCAGTGCGAGTAAGTGGCTGATACCGGTACGGCCTTTACTGCCATCCTTGAATCGTACCCAGCCACCTAAAACTCTCTCTTTCGCGCCGCTGAAAGGGAGGCTCCCACATGCGATACGGTAATCGAACTTCTGTGTGAACTCCGGTACTACACCTTCGATATAGGGCAGGGGCAGGCATTTATCCGGGGTGGGGTACTCCGGTGCTGAGGGACCTTTGGCGAGAACGGATGACTCCCTGCCGCGACCAAAACTGGCGAGGCCCGCCAGCATAACGGCACCATTCTGATCGAGGTGCCCCTGTACCTGAGTGACAGAGCGGCCTGCGCGGAGGACATCCGCACGGGTGTTAATCTCCCCCGGGGCAACCGGGCCTACGAATGAGGTGGTAAAAGAGCGTAAGCTGCTCTCAGAGGGCAGCTCTGAAGCCATCTGCTCATACAGCATTGCGGCTACAAGGCCGCCAAATGTAGCTCGCCCCTGGGTCCAGCCTTCGGGCACAGAAGTGGCGCCATTGGTCGAGAGCCAATCCTGGATTAGTTGGTCGAAAGTCATAGTGTTACCGCTTGAGAGCGGCAGGTGGGACCTGCCGCAGAAAAATACCGGGTGAGAAGCACCCGGATGAGGGGAGTATTATTTAAATATGTGTTCCTCGCCGGGGAAAACGCCCTGCTTGACGTCCTCGGCGTATTTGCGCAGGGCCCCGGGAATATCCTCGGCCTCTACCAGGAAGTTTTTGGAAAACTTGGGGGGCTGTTGGGTGAGGCCCAGGATGTCATTGATTACCAGTACCTGGGCATCGCAGTCGCGGCCCGCGCCTATGCCGATGGTGGGCATGGATACGGCTTCGGTAATACGCTTTGCCAGGTCGGCGGGAACACATTCCAGCACCAACAGATCAGCTCCGGCTTCGTCGAGTTGCAAGGCGTCTTCGAGAATTTGCTTGGCGTGTTCTTCGTCGCGCCCCTGAACGCGATAGCCTCCCAGTTTGTGTACTGATTGAGGAGTGAGGCCCAGGTGGGCGCAAACGGGAATACCGCGATCAGTAAGGATCTTCACGGTGTCGGCGAGCCAGGCGCCTCCCTCAATCTTCACCATATGTGCACCGGCCTGCATGATCCGGGTTGCATTCTGGAGTGCCTGCTCTGGGGTGGCGTAGGTCATAAACGGCATATCCCCCATAATCAGGGACTTCTTATTGCCGCGCGCGACCGCCTCGACGTGGTAAATCATTTGCTCCATCGTCACTGGCACGGTGCTGTCGTAACCCAGCACGGTCATGCCCAGGGAATCTCCGACGAGCAGTGTCTCAACCCCGGACTTTTGTGCCATCGCAGCCATAGGGGCATCGTAGAGAGCAACGGTAATAAACTTCTCACCATTCGCTTTCATTTTTCGCAGGGTTTGAACGGTTACGAGCTTTTCTAATTCAGAGGGTGCATACATAACGATTAACTTCCTGGGTTGTAATAGTGCCGGCCACTGGTGATCGTGAACAGATATTCGACCAGCTGTTGGTAGTCCTCTGGGCTATCGACAATGTCGATCTCCTCGGTATTGACGATGAGTAGAGGCGCCTCATCGTAAAAATGGAAAAAGCGGGTGTAGGCGTTGTTGAGGGTGGCGAGGTACTCATTGCTTATCGCCTGCTCAGCCGGGATTCCCCGATTGCGGATTCGGGCTTGCAGCACATCGAGGGGGGCTTGCAAATAGATCACCAGGTCCGGCTTGGGTGCTTCCAGGGTGAGATGTTTGTACACCTGTTGGTACAGGTGCAGCTCATCCTTATCCAGGGTGACTTCAGCAAACAGCTGGTCCTTTTCGATCAAAAAGTCCGACACCCGCACCGGCTCAAAGATATCGTCCTGCCGCAGTGCCTGGATTTGCTGTGATCGCTGGAGGAGAAAGTGCAGCTGGGTGGGCAGTGCGGCATTTTGGGGGTCCCGGTAGAAACGCTCCAAAAAGGGGTTCTCCTCGGGTAATTCCAACAGCGTGTCGTAATTGAATGTGGAGGCCAGCTTCTTTGCCAGTGTGGTTTTTCCCACACCAATATTGCCTTCCACCGCGATAAACTTAGGCGGTGTTTTATTAGACCGGTTGAGTTCAGCTGTGCTGGTCTCGGGTTTTTCGATAACCACTTGAGCGACTCCTCTTTGTCTGGGGTCTTCCCTGATGAGTTGCAAACGCAAAAGTACTATTGAGAGGGCCGCCCGTCGAGTAGTTGGGGAGCCTCAGTCGATCAAACCTTTTCCAGGCGGTTTTCCGGGCAGCCCTGTAAGAGTGCTGGCAGGGCTCCCAATCCGGGCAGTTCCATCGCGGGAGCCAGTTCAGAAAGGGGTAGCAGTACGAAGTTGCGCTCGGCCATGCGCGGGTGTGGGACCTGTAGGCGGGGCTCATCGATTTGAGATTCCCCAAACAGCAGGATATCCAGGTCCAGGGTGCGGGCGCCCCAGCGGATGGAGCGCTCGCGCCCGTGGGACAGCTCGATAGATTGGAGCTGGTCCAGTAGTGCTAGCGGGGACAGTGCTGTTTTCAATGCTGCGACGGCATTGATGTAATCGGGTTGATCGCCGGGGCCGACTGGGGCGCTTCGGTAAAAGCTCGAACACCCCAATAATTCTGTACTGGGGATTCGTTCCATGGCCGATAGGGCGCTGCGCAGTTGTTTGCCGGGCTCTGCCAGGTTACTGCCCAGGCCGATGTATACCGTTTCCATTACTGTTCTGCTCTCGGCTTGCGACGGCGGCCGCGAGAGTTACGGTTGCGGCGCCCACCGCTGCCTGTGCGCTGTAGCTTGCGCACCATTTGCTGGCGCTGCTCATCGTCGGCCTGTTGGAAGTCGGTCCACCATTTGCCCAGGCCCGCTTCAATCTCGCCACTTTCTTCCCGCAGCAACAGGAAGTCGTAGGCGGCGCGGAAACGGGGGTGCTCCTGTAAGCGCTGGGCCCGGCTGCCACCGCGCTGGGGCAGGCGCTGTTGCAGGTCCCAGATTTCCCGCATGGGGATTGAGAAGCGCTTGGGAATAGCGGTGTGGGCCAGCTGTGAACTGGTAACTTTTTGTGCCGCTTGGGCCAGCGCTGGCGCTGGTGGGGTGCCCTTGGCAATCAGCTTTTGTTGCTCGGTGCTCACCGCAGGCCAGAGTAGGGCGGCGTAGAGGAACGCTGGGGTAACACGCATATCGGCGCGGATACGTTGGTCCGTGTTCCGCAGGGCTTGTTGGGATAGTTTCAGGGCCGCGTTGTTGGCCTCAATTTGTGCGGCGTTATCCGGGAACAGGTGTTGCCAGAGCTGGTACTGGCGCAGCAGCTCAAAGGTGCGCTCTCCGTGGCCACTCATCAGCAGCTTGAGAATCTCATCGAACAGACGAGCCGGGGCAATATTGCGTAACAGTGGCGCCAGCTCGTGCAGGGGAGCTTCCGTCGTGCCTTCAATAGTGAAATCCAACTTGGCGGCGAAGCGCACTGCGCGCAGCATGCGCACCGGGTCTTCCTTGTAGCGGACCTCTGGGGAGCCGATCATTCGAATCAGGCGCTTTTCAATATCCTCGACACCGCCGGTGTAGTCGTGGATTTCAAACCCTTTGGTGGTGTAGTAGAGCGCGTTGACTGTGAAATCTCGACGCATGGCATCACTTTCCAGGTCGCCATAGACATTGTCACGCAGCAGCATACCGTGTTCGGACTGCTTGGCCTCGTGGGTCTCGCCATCGCTGTGGTGACCGCGGAAGGTAGTCACTTCGATAACTTCACGGCCTATACGGGCGTGCAGGATGCGAAAGCGACGACCGACAATGCGTGCGCCGCGAAAAAGCACCTTGGCCTGCTCTGGAGTGGCGTCGGTGGCCACATCAAAATCCTTGGGGTGACCGCCGAGCATCAGGTCGCGTACACCTCCACCTACGATATACGCCTGGTATCCGGCATCCTGAAGGCGCTTCATAACTGTTAAGGCCGCGCGGCTAATTTCTCGGCGCGAGATGCTGTGGTCGTTGCGGGCGATAACCCTGGGGCCTTTACTGGCCGGCTTGCGCCAGCGTTTGATACTACTAATCAGGTTGTTGAGCATACGGCTGTCTATGTTGACTGCTGCCATTTAGGGATGGCCGGGAAAGCCCCGCTGTGCTTGGCCACGCATTGGTTGGCGGCCTGTATAAGTGGTGGTCCCTCTGGGGAGATTCACGATGGCACTGCTGGAGCCTCTATACCTGGGCTACCCCAGGAGCGAGTCCGGAAAGGAGCCTCAGTGGCTGTTTACCCTCAGAGATCGGAACTCGCGGGCGCGATTCTAACACACGCAAAGGAATGCGCCCGCAATATGCGGGTGCCTGTAAGTTCGGGGGAAAAGAAATATGGGAATTATTATTACCAGTATGAAGGCAGCGGCTTCCTTGCGCTCTCAATTTGCTTTCAAGCAAACACCCTCTCCCAGGTACAGTTCAGTCAGTTTGCAACGCGCTTGTTGTTATTCTTATTCTTCTTGAGTTTTATTGTTATTGTTTATTGTTGTTCTTGCGGTTTTGGCCACTCATTGCTTTTATTGTCGGCCGCCCCATTATTTTTATTATGTTTCGCCCCACTTATTGTTAGTTGTTATAGGGCTTTTAACAGTCATTTATTTTTATTGTTGGCTGTTTTCAATTTTTGTACTAAGAGTAAAGCACTTAGTATGCCAACTTTTAAAAATCCTTATAAATCAATAAGTTACGATCTTTACGAAATTTGACGGAACTTTTCTGAGAGCCATTGCGTTACGGAAGGTGCGAGAGTTGTTACTTCTGGGTGGGTGTGGGTAACACTCTGGTTGGTAACCCCTGTGGGGGTGGGGTAACAAAGTAATGGAGGAGACTGGCAGGTGGGGGAGGAATGGGAGCAGGGGGCGGAAGCCCCCAGGGGATAGGGTTAGTTTTTACACTTCTGCGGCAGCGCTGCGGCGACTCTTCTTGCGGGGGATACCCAGCTTTTGGCGGCGTTCCCACAGGCATTTGCGGCTGACGCCGAGCTTCTTGGCCAGGTCCGTCTCACTCATGGTGTCCTGGTGTTCAATAACAAAGCGGGCGAAGTAGTCCTCCAGGGACAGGTCCTCGCGGGGGTCTGTGTGCAGGCTGCGTGGGCGAGGGATGCCATCGGCTTCTTCGATCGGTACCAGGTCCAGATCGATGTCCAGGGTTTTGTGGTCGATCTCACGGCTGTTCTTATCCGTCAGGATCACAGCGCGCTGAATGGCGTTTTCGAGTTCGCGCACGTTACCGGGCCAGGTGTAGGTGGTAACAGCCTGGATGGCCTCCGGTGACAAGCGCAATAAAGGACGCTCGATCTTGGTGCAAAACTTTTCTAACAGGTGCTCTGCCAATGCTAGGACGTCTCTGCCTCGCTCGCGCAAGGGGGCAAGCGTCATTTGCACCACATTGATGCGGTAGTAGAGGTCTTCCCGGAATTTACGCTCCGCTGACAGCTGGCGCAGGTTGCGGTGGGTGGCTGTTACCAGGCGCACATCCACTTTGCGGGATTCGATCGAGCCAATTGGCCGCACTTCGCCCTCTTGCAATACACGCAGCAGGCGGGCCTGTGCCTCCAGGGGCAGCTCACCGATTTCGTCGAGGAACAGGGTTCCTCCGTCGGCTGCCGCTACCAGTCCCTCGCGGGAACTCTGGGCACCGGTAAATGCGCCTTTCTCGTAGCCGAACAGCTCCGATTCAATCAGTGTGTCGGGAATTGCGGCACAGTTGACGGAGATCAGGGGTTTGTTGGCTCGGCGGCTCTCCTCGTGAATAGCCCGGGCAACCAGTTCCTTACCGGTACCGGTTTCACCGTGGACCAGGACGGTGGCATCTGTGGGGGCAACTTTATGGATGCGACCGTAGAGCTCCCTCATTACAGGGCTGCTGCCAATCATGCCGGCGATAGTGCCGGTATTTTCTTTCTCGTTGACGGGCTGGGCGCGATTCTGCTCCGCTTTGCCTATGACTCGGCGGACGGTTGCGAGCATTTCGTCGTGATCAAAGGGCTTGGCGATATAGTCGGCGGCGCCCATACGCATGGAATCTACCGCAGAGCGGAGGCTGGCGTAACTGGTCATGATCAGTACCGGAATATCACCGGCGTGCTTGAGCAGGTCGGTGCCCGGTGCGCCGGGCAGGCGCAGATCGGAGATAACCAGGTCAACTTCATTGAGGCGGTACTTGGTGAGCGCCTCCTTCACAGAACCCGCTTCACTGATTTTGTAGCGGTGCCGCTCTAAAAGCTTGCGCAGCGCCGTTCGGATAATGGCTTCATCTTCGACGATGAGGATGTGGCTCATATGTTACGCCTGGTTACAAAATGCTCAGTAAGCGCCTAGTTTTACCCGGGCGCCGTTTCGATGCAACTCAAAAACGGTTAATCGGATTATTTTTGCACAAATAATGATCGATATGGTTGTCCAGCCACCTCAGTCTCCCAGGGGGAGTTGCACAATAAATCGGGCGCCAGTCCCGGTTTCCGGATTTGCGGGACTGACCAATTCCAGCTGGCCGCCGTGCTCCTCGACAATGCTGTAAACCATTGCCAGCCCCAGCCCCGTACCTTCGCCGGGCTCTTTCGTTGTGAAGAAGGGCTCCAGAATCCGTTCACGATGCTGAGCTGAAATTCCCGGTCCGCTGTCGGTGACAGAGACACAGGCGCTGCCGCTCTTGCGATAGCCCTCGATTACAATCTGGCCGCCATCGGGGCTGGCATCGCGGGCATTGCTGAGCAGGTTGATAAACACCTGGATTAGGCGCTGGTTGTCTCCCGGGGCGATCAAGTCTTCAGGTACCCGGTTCTCAAACTGGACCTCGGTCTTATCCCGTTGCAGGGACAGCAGGTTGACCGCCTCCTGTACACAGGCATAGAGGTCCACTGGGGCCCGCTCGCTGTCTTCCTGGTTGCCGCTGTGAGAGAAGTTGACCAGGGAGTGGACGATACGGCTGATGCGCTGGGTCTGGCTCAAGATCTGGTCGGCGGTTTCCAGGACTTCCGGATTGTCACAGTCGTACTGGAGGTTTTGCGCCAGGCAGGCGATTCCCGTTACCGGGTTGCCCACTTCGTGGGCCACGCCGGCGGCCAAGCGGCCCACAGAGGCCAGGCGTTCGCTGTGGATAAGTTCCTGCTCCAATACCTGGGTTTCGGTTATGTCCTCCAGCAACAACATTTGTGCATCGCCGCGCTCGTCGCGGGAGCGGTCGCTGCGGCTGCGTTTTTGCCGCGCCTTGTGCAGGTTGAGCCAGTGGCTGTTGCCGTCGAGGCTCACCTGTTGCTTAAAGCGGCTGGCATCGGTGGATAGGGCGAATTCCCCCAGCAGGCTGCGCCAGGGTTCCGCCAAGTATTCCAGTTTCGAGCCGATTACCTCGCTGGCACTGATACCGGTGAGGTCCTGCATGGCGTAGTTCCACAACAGGACTTCTCCGTCGCGCCCCAGGGAGCAAGCGGCCATCGGTAGCTCTTCCAGCATTTGGCGGTGATACAGACGCAGGTTATTGAGTTCTGCGGCCAGGCCGGTGAGCTGATGCTTATAACGGCCCAATCGGGTCTCGATCAGGTGAATGTCCTTGTTTGCCGGCTGATCGCTGTTCTGGAACGGGAAGTGTCGATCAATAATTTGCACCGCCAGAACACGCCCCAGCAGGCCGGAGAGATTGGACTCCAGCTTGTTGCGCAGTTGACGCAGGGCGTAGGGGCGGCGCTCGTTGTCCGGCAGATTGAGGGCGGCGAGAGCGCGTTTAACTTCTTTATTTGCAGTAGCGGCTCCGAGGCTTTCAGCCAAGCGCAGGCGAAAATCTGCGGCGGATTCCACATCCAGTCCCAGGCGCAGAGCCTGGGCGATGGTGTCGTCGCTACACAGGTCAGCGGCGTACTGCTCCAGGCTGCTGGTGCGGGTGAACAGAGATAGGCCGACAAATAACAGGACATTGACCCCCAGTGACAGGGTGGTGATCTGTGTCCAGATAGACATCCCCAGGGGGATTTGGAGGGAGGTGCCGGGCAGGGTGATGCCGGTAATCCCAAAAATTGACGGAATTAACAGGCCGCCCCCCCAAAGCAACATGCCCGCCAGCAGACCACCGACAAATCCGCGTCGATTACCTCGCGGCCAGTGGATTACAGCAAAAATCCCCGGCAGGAACTGAAGTGATCCGATAAATGCCAGCAGGGCCAGGTCCGACAGGGAGAGTCGGTTGTTGAGTAACAGGTAAAAGGCAAAGCCGGCAATAAATAGAGCGGCGATCAGAGCGCGGCGCAGCCACACCAGCTGCCGGTACATATTGTCCTCAGAGTGCCAGCGGGTGCCGGGCAGCAGCCAGTGGTTCATCACCATGGTGGCGAGGGCCAGGGTGATCATAATTAATGCGCCAGTGGCTGCTGACAGGCCGCCGATAAAGGCCAGGGTGGTGAGCAGGGCCGAGCCACTGGCGCGGGGAACCGCCAGGGAGAAGTACTGCACCGGGCCGGCCACATCCAAGGCAAAGCCTGCCCACATGATGGGAAAGATAGGCAGGGCCATCAGCAGCAGGAACAGGGGGAAGCCCCAGCTGGCGGTGCGCATTGCCTGTCCGGTGGGGCGCTCGGCAATACTCAGGTAAAAAATATGTGGCATAGCCACGGCAGTGGCGATAAACACCAGCAGCAGGGTGTGGGATGAGCCCTGCTTGATGGGGGTGTAGAGCAGCTGGTGCATATCGGGGTTCTCCAGCAGCCACTCATCCAGGCCGGAAAATCCACCGAAGACGCCGTAAATGGCATAGCCACCCACCGCGGTGAGTGCCACCAGTTTTACCAGGGACTCCAGCGCCATGGCGCTGGCCAGGCCCTCGCCACGCTCGCGGGTGGCGCCGTACATACTGGTGAATACCGCCAGCAGCACGCAGTAGAAAAATGCGATTAGGTTTTTGCTTGATACACCGCTGTCTGGCAGTGCCAGGGCTGCCACACTATCCCGCGACAGCAGCGCCAGGGTCTCGGATACCGCCTGTATTTGCAGGGCGATCAGGGGGAGCAGCGCCAACAGCATAAACAGGGTGGCGAGAGTCCCCGCCTGGCGGCTGTGATAGCGGAACACCAGAAGATCTGCCGGGGAGTACAGCTGGTAGCGCTGTGCCAGGCGCGCCAGTGGTTCCAGGGCTACTGGCGCAAACAGGAACATGGCGCCGGTGCCCAGATAGTAGGCGAGTACCCCGTAACCATATTGCCAGGCCAGGTCGACGATACCGTAGAAGGTCCAGGCCGATAACGATACGCCCAGGGAGAGCACATAAACCAGTGGATGCCGCACCCAGCGGGAAGGCAGCCAGCCCTTGGAGGTGGCGAAGGCAACAAAAAACAGGGTGGCGATATAAGCCACTCCCACCAGGGCAATGTGGGCAATATCAAAGCTCATTTGATTTGCGCCTCCACTGGATAAAAATCGCCAGTAGGATCAGCACGAACCAGAGGATAAACGGCCGGTACCAGGCGCCGACGGGATTGATCATCCAGGTAAAGATGGTGGGGGAGAATACATAACCCACCAGCACCAGCAGAATTAATAGTGTGCGGTTACTCATAGATCGCCTTGAAAACCCGCTAGAGAAATTTGTTGCCCGCGCACTGTACCGGTGAGAAGTCATCCCTGTGTAATCGTCAACGCGGGTTATCAGCCGGACCCCTAAGGGCGGCTGGCGCGGAAATGGTAAGTGCAGCTTGGAATCAGTGCAATTGGCGGTTGCGCATATCTATCTGGTGGCGGCGCCAGCGTGCGGTAGCCCACTTGAGAATATGCTCGGGGGATTCTGTTAGGGCAGTGTTTGGCAGTTTGAAGCCGAGGAACTGTAAAGCCTTACACAGGTTACCGGAAGCCATGTTGTCGTCGATAGCCGGCGCGTGATTTTGTTTGCTGAGTTTTTGCCTGTCGTCAGGGCCCATCACCAGCGGCAGATGGCCGAACTGGGGGGGAGTAGCGCCGAGGATTTTAAACAGGCGCTGTTGTGCACCGGTGGTATCCAATAGATCTGAGCCGCGCACCACCTGGTTGATTTGTTGGTCGATATCGTCGACAACGACTGCCAGTTGGTAGGCATAGAGGCCGTCGCGGCGCTTGAGAATGGTGTCTTCGCGGATGAGCTGCCGTTGCTCTCCGTGCCAAATATCCACAAAGCCTTCCTCGCCGCCCGCGCATTGCAATCGCAGCGCTGAGGGTTCGCTCACATCGTATTTAAGGCGACAGAAGTCGTTCGCATGTCCACCATTTTTCTTAATCTGGCTGCGTGAGCAGTCGCAGGGGTAAATCAGTTGCCGTTGGCGCAGTGTGGACAGGGTTTCCTCGTAGAGTGCGTAGCGCTTGCTCTGCCATTCGACGGGGCCGTGCCAGTGCAGTCCGTGGGCTTCAAGGGATTTCAGAATACGGGTTGCCGCGCCGGGCTCTTCCCGGGGAGGGTCGAGGTCTTCCATGCGCAGGAGCCAGTGTCCGCCATGGGCGAGAGCGTCGAGGTAGCTGCCGACGGCGCACACCAGTGAGCCGAAGTGGAGCGGTCCACTCGGGGAGGGTGCGAAGCGACCAATATAGGGAGTTGTGCTGTTCAAAATGAATAGGGGCGATACATTGATCGCCCCCTCCGAGCAGGGCGATCGCAAGCGAACGCCGTGCCGCTATCGGTTGTGGATCAGCCGGAGATCTGCCGCTCCTTGATTTCCGCGAGGGTTTTGCAGTCCACGCACAGAGTGGCAGTTGGACGGGCTTCCAGGCGGCGAATGCCGATATCAACACCACAGGCTTCGCAGAAACCGTAGTCATCCTGGTCGATAAGCTCCAGGGTGGCATCGATCTTCTTGATCAGCTTGCGCTCGCGATCGCGGGTGCGCAATTCCAGGCTAAATTCTTCTTCCTGGCTGGCGCGGTCTGCGGGATCGGGGAAGTTTGCGGCCTCGTCTTTCATGTGGGAAACGGTGCGGTCCACTTCCGCCATCAGCTCGGCCTTCCAGGCCAACAGCAAGTTGCGGAAATGCTCCTGCTGCTTCTCATTCATGTACTCTTCGCCCTGCGTCTCCTTGTAGGGCTCAAAGCCGTGCAGAGATTCGGTGCTCGCAGCAGTTTTGGGCATAGTCGTTGCCTCTCTTTCTATACGGGCCCCCCTTTATGGGGGCGATACCACCAAATTCAATCTAGCCTAGACCGGAATCTTTCTAAGTGATGCTTTTTTCACCTATCAAATTCGCTGCGGTGTCAGGCTAATCCTGTTCTCGGTACCGATACCCCTGGCGACCGAGAGCGAGGAAGCTATCAAATCTGCGCGATTCGCGCCACAAATAGTTGTCTGCTATTTTGTGGCGCCTGAAATTACAGCCAAGTGGTCCAGCCCGTGAAATTTACCCCTCAGTTGCAAAAGGCAACACTTTTGCGCCGATACAAGCGCTTTCTCGCCGATGTGGAATCTGCCAGTGGCGACGTGTTTACCATCCACTGCCCAAATACGGGGTCTATGAAGAATTGTTGGGTGGAGGGGGGAGACTGCTGGTACTCCGATTCTGGCAATCCCAAGCGCAAGTACCGTCACACTCTGGAAATCTGTACGACCCCGGATGGAGCCCTGGCGGGGGTGAACACAGGCCGCGCCAATGCTCTGGTTGAAGAGGCCATTCTGTCCGGCGTAGTCAGCGAGTTACAGGGCTATGAATCCCTGCGCAGGGAAGTGCGCTACGGCGAGGAAAACAGCCGTATCGATCTGTTGTTGTCCGGTGCCGACGGGGACTGCTACGTAGAAGTGAAAAATGTGACCCTGGCAGATGGGGCACAGGGTTACTTTCCCGATGCGGTAAGTGCCCGGGGCGCCAAGCATTTGCGCGAACTGCAAAAGCTGGCTGAGAGCGGAGTGCGGGCGGTACTTTTTTACTGCGTTCAACACAGCGGTATCGAGACGGTGCAGGCGGCGCGGGAAATTGATCCCGCTTATGCTGAGGCCCTGGATTCCGCTGTCGATGCTGGTGTGCAAGTGCTCGCATACCGCGCGAACCTCGGTGCTGAAGGCGTCGAGCTGGTGGAGGCCCTGCCTTTTCTCCCGTGAGGGAAAGGCCGGGGGCTGTCAGTCGGCCAGTAATGCGTAGAGACCGTCCTGTGCATATTCCACCGGTACTGGGGTCAGGGCATCACCAGTACAGGGCCCGGCGATACACTCCCCAGATTCAATCAGGAATAGCGCGCCGTGGGAGGCGCACTGAATAAGTGCGCCATCGGGATCGAGGAACTGGTCTTCCTGCCAGTCCAGGTTGATGCCCCGGTGGGGGCAGGTGTTTTTGTAGGCGTAGACCTCGCCATCTTTCATCACAGCAAACACATTGTCAGTGCCGGCGGCAGTGTCTCCGAGGGAGAACCCTTTGGATTGACCTTCGCTTAATTCGTCATAGCGACACAGGAAGTACTTCTGCATAGGTTATCGGCTCCCGGCCTAATTCTTGTTCAGGGCGCAATCGCCTGCTTATTCGGGTGCCGCGAGTCTAATGGACGTGTAGCGAATTGTCCCGTCACGCAGTATGCCGATAGTGATTTCGTCACCGGCACTGTGCTTTTCAAGGGCATTGAGCAAATCGTCGTAGCTGCGAATCGGCTGCTGTTCTATTTCTACAATCACATCGCCCAATTCCCAGCCGCCACCCCGGGTGCGGTGGATACCGCGCAAGCCGGCTTTCTCTGCGGGAAGCCCGGGAGCGGTACGCAATACGGCGACCCCTTCAAAGCCGTAGCGGCTACTCCACTGGTCCGGGGCGGATTCGATACCAATAATCGGGCGCACCAGGCGGCCGTGATTGATCAGTTCCGGCACAATTTTTTTGACCGTATCCACTGGAATCGCAAAGCCAATACCGACACTGGCGCCACTGGGGCTGTAAATTGCGGTGTTGACCCCGATTAAACGCGCTTGGGAATCCAGCAATGGGCCGCCGGAGTTACCTGGATTAATGGCCGCATCTGTTTGGATAACATTGCGAATGGTGCGGTTGTTGGCGGCTTCAATTTCCCGCCCCAGGGCGCTGACCACCCCGGTGGTGAGAGTGGTATCCAGGCCGAACGGGTTGCCGATAGCCAGTACTTTACGGCCTACCGCGAGATTGCTGGAGGTGCCCACAACCAGCGGTTTTAGCAACTCCCTGGGAGCGTTAATTTTCAGAACTGCCAGGTCTTTTTCCGGTGCGGATCCCACCAGCTCGGCTGGCCACTCACTGCGATCCTGCAAAGTAATAGTGATTTGCCGCGCACCTTCAATGACGTGAAAATTGGTGACAATATGGCCCTGAGTGTCCCAGATAAATCCGCTGCCGGCGCCTTTGGGCACTGAGTGGAGGCGCAGGGTCCTGCGATCCCGCACCAGGGTTTCATTGGTGACATAGACCACCGACGGACTGGCAAAATTGAACACCTGCATGGTGTTGTGTTCGTCGTCGGTGGCAAAGGTTTCCGCCTGTGCAGATATTGCTGGCGTAAGCAGCAAAAAGACTGAGATTAAGCTGGCGCGTAGAGTTTTAAGTAGAGTCATTAATACAATCCTCCCTTTGAACTGCCGGATTAGAAGAGACGTCTGTAACTGTCGTCTTCCTTTTTGTTTGTTGCTGTTTTGAAAGTGTATCTTGTTTGCAATCGTTATGCGGTGTTGGCTGTTTATTGGGGGCTGCTGGCGAGATTTAAAGCTGGGGGCTATGGATCGGAACTCACTTTGGCTGAGTGTCGCCGACTGCTGCTGGAGCAATGAAATTTCTGCGGTGGGATTAATGATGACATATGCGCTAGTTTTGTTTCGTGATGCAAAACCTGTTTCGGCCTGTCAGGTTGCCTCGCCACAGGCCTGGTGATTAAAAAACAGTACCAGGTTCCGGACCGTTGTTACCTTGCCTAAATAGGGGTTGCTTTGATAGTCCTCAAGGGTTCGCCCGGTTCTTTGTGCGATCTCCTCAATTAAGTCCAGATCGAGATCATCTTCATCCAGTTTTAGGGTCTTAAAGAAATCATCTGATGCTTGAATTGGGACCAGTTGTTTGGTGGGAAGTGCCGCTTGTAGTTGCTCATACACCGCTCTAATAATCCATGTGTCTACAATTTTGCGATCAAACTCCCGGGCAAATTCACAAATGGATAAACCTTTGCGGTTGTTACATAGTCGTTGGAAATGCCTGTCAATTTTGCGCTGTTCGACAGTGCCCCAAATTATGGCCAATAATGCTAAACCAGCTAAAGATAAAAAGAACATTGGCTGGTAAATAAGGAGAGCTAACACTGCTGCGAGAAAAACAAATAACGTAGCTTTACTTGCCTTTTCAGTTTTGTATTTAGGCATAAATCTTGATGCTTTTCTCATGTTTTTATTATTGCTCCAGTTTTGGTAGTTGTAGCTTTTGTTCCAATTGAACAAAGGTCTTTTCTGTGTAGGGGCCAAAAACAAACTCGGAAGAATCTGCAAATTTGTGGTCTTTAAGTCGATCTATGTAATAGTAAGCGCAGGCACCCTCAGGGCAAGCGTAGACTGAGACGAACATCTCGTTTGCACTGATATGATGTGGTTCATCGATACGGCGTATATAAGCATCGTCCCCCAAATTAAAACCAAGGGCTTTTTCGCCATCTATCCAATAAATCTCGTAAGGGCCGTCACTCCATGAAGGAGAACACCCAATTAAAAATATGGCGACGAGTAGTGGGATGTACTTCATGGCACCTCTTTTCATGGTTGCTTTAATTTACGTCTGTTCACACAGAAAGTGACCCTTTTAAGTTACAACTCTGTGAGAAAATGAACGTACAGCTGTGATTATCTACCAAATTAGATACTAATTACGGAAGTTTTGCAGGGCGAGAATACGATCATCCAGTGGTGGGTGCGTGGCCATAAGCGCTCCCATACTACCGAATATACCGAAGGCTTTCATATTGCCGGGTAGGGGTTCCTCGTGGCCGCGATCGGACTCCACCTTGAGCCGTTGCAGTGCGGCAATCATGGATTGAGGGCTGGCCAGTGTGGCGCCGGCATGGTCGGCCCGATATTCACGGCGGCGACTGAACCAGGCGACAATCATCATGGCGAAGAAGCCGAATATGATGTCCATAACAATGGATGTGACAAAATAGCCGATGCCCAATCCCTCTTCGTTGCGCAAGATAACCCGGTCTACGAAGAACCCAACCAAGCGGGCGAGGAACATCACAAAGGTATTTACCACGCCCTGGATCAGTGCCAGCGTCACCATATCGCCATTGGCCACGTGACCAATTTCATGGCCAATAACGGCGCGGGCTTCCTCTCGGCTGAAGCGCTGCAACAGACCGGCACTGACAGAGACCAGAGCGCTGTTGCGATTCCAACCGGTGGCGAAGGCATTCGCTTGGGGCATTGGAAATATCCCCACATCTGGCATACCGATGCCCGCTTTGCGGGAGAGTTCCCGTACGGTTTCTACCAGCCACTGTTCATCGGCACTGCGGGGCTGCTCGATAATTTGTGTGCGGGTACTGACCCGTGCGATGGTTTTCGATAAGAGCAGGGAAATAAAAGATCCACCAAAACCAAAAATCGCGCACATCAGCAACAAGGCGCCGAGGTTGAGATCGACACCGTTTGCCTGAAGAATTCCCCCAATCCCAAAAATATTGAAAATAATGCCAACCAATACAAGGACAGCAAGGTTGGTCAGCAGGAATAGCCCAATGCGCAACATCGGATCTCTCCTTTGAGTGAGTGTCTTTACGGAATTATTCCGCGGCTCCACCGGTAAGTTTAGATAGGGTTGGCGCAACTTGCCTTACTGTAGATCGGCACAGCTTGGCCTGCTGTGCCGAGTCCGTCGAGTGCGCGTGTCTGCGACGCTTTCCGTGGTGTTTGAGGGGAATTGCTAGTCAGAGTTTTGGGTGGCAAGGAGGCGGTCGACCTCGCTGGTGAGGTGTTGTTTCAGTTCTGGCTCCAGGTCGTTCCAGTGCACATCCATCAGCGCGCCCTGAAGAGCGTAGAGCATTACTTTGGAGGCGTTAATCCCCCGATTGCGAATGCTGATAAAGGCCTCGACAGGCCCAACCCTGCGCAGGTCATCGTGGGAGCGAATGCCAATAGAGTGGAGAATATTGACCGAGGCCAGGCCCAGGTTTTTTAGTTTTAATAGTTCTGATTGACTCGGGTGCATTCGGTTTTCCCTACCAGTTTGAGCGTCCGTTGTCGCAGCCAACCCCTCGACTGCGGCTTTGAACTTAACATAAATTAACAGGTGGCTAACAAACATTACCGCCAGATTATTGTGCGGCGCGCCTGCTTTTGGTGCCCCTGCTTTGGTGCCCCTGCTTTGGTGCCATAGTTAAGGGCGATTGTCTGCGCTCTGTTAAAGTAGGCATAGCCTGTTGAATAATTTAGCCTGCCCTTTGGAGTTCGCCTAATAATGAGATGCAAATGTTATCGACACCGCTGAAGCGTATGTTATTTGGACTCGGCGATGAGCATGTCATTGTCGACCCAGCTTCTGACCAGCTTTTACATCCCGAAGCACTGATCGCCTTCCAGCGCTTGAGTCGGGATGCCCGTGAAGAGGGGTTTGCCCCTAAAATCGTTTCCGGTTTTCGCGCCTTTGATCGACAACTGTTGATTTGGAATGCCAAAGCGCAGGGTCACCGCCCGGTTCTCGATAGTCACGGTACTCCCCTGGATATTGAACAGTTAAGCGAGCGGGAGCTGATCTTCGCTATCCTGCGCTGGTCCGCATTGCCGGGAGCATCCCGTCACCACTGGGGTACCGATTTCGATATTATCGATGCGGCGGCAGTCCCCGCTGACTATGCAGTCCAGCTCACCCCCCAGGAGGTGGCGGACGACGGAGTTTTTGGCGCCTTCCACCGCTGGCTGGATAACCAAATCAGCACGGGTAATAGTTATGGGCTGTTCCGGCCCTATGCAGAGGATCGCGGCGGAGTCGCACCGGAACGCTGGCACCTGAGCTATGCCCCCAGGGCCCGAGAGCTTCAGGAACTTCTCAGCGTGGAGCGCCTGTCCGAGTTGCTGCAGGAGTCAGAACTATCCCTGGGCACTGCGGTTTGCGAGCACCTTCAGGAAATCTATACGCGCTATATCTGGGTTCCGGATCACTGCTACCCCCCATTTAATGGGCAACTATAGCGGCCTGTTGAGATAGGTTGGTTACAGTTCATTACCACCTCAATGGGGGGTGGCAAGAAAGCTACTTTGCGATGGAGGCTTCCTCTTGAAAGGGGCTAGTGATCCTGCCAAGCTGCGCCGCAGTGAATGCCCTGGGGAATATAAGGGAGATGAATTATGGGTGAGGAAGCAGCCGTTCAAGGGCAGCGGGATATCTGGCAGGCGATGCGGGCTGAAGCCTCAGAGGCGGCTGCTGGCGAACCTATCCTGGCAAGTTATTTCCACAATACCATTTTGCGCCACAAGTCTCTGGGTGATGCTATGGCGGATCACCTGGCTTCGGTGTTGGAGCACAATGCCCTCACGGCAACCGCACTTCAGGAAGTGATTGCCACGGCTCTGGCTAATGATCCGAGTATTTCCCACTGTATGAGCGAGGATATTTGCGCTTGGTATGACCGGGACCCGGCTTGCGACCAGTACCTGACGCCTTTCCTGTATTTTAAGGGTTTTCACGCCCTGCAATCCCACCGGATAGCGCACTGGTTGTGGAATCAAGGCCGCCATACCTTGGCGCTCTATTTCCAGAGCCAGGTATCGGAACAGTTCTCGGTGGATATCCACCCAGCAGCGCGATTTGGCTGCGGGATTATGATCGATCACGCCACTGGATTAGTGGTGGGGGAGACCTGTGTGGTTGAGGACAATGTCTCGATTCTCCACTCGGTGACATTGGGCGGCAGTGGCAGCGGCAGCGGCGATCGCCATCCGAAAATTGGCCCCGGAGTGATGATTGGCGCCGGTGCTAAAGTACTGGGTCCGGTTAAGGTGGGAGAGGACGTCAAAATTGCCGCCGGTAGCTTGGTCTTGCACGATGTGCCCGCTCATACAACCGTCGCCGGTGTTCCCGCCCGCCAGGTAGGAGGGCGTGTTGAAGGGGCTCCGGCTTATACCATGGACCAGACTCTGGATTCGGAAGAGTAACTCAGGGAAATATTATTGATGTCGCAATCTACCTACAGTTTGGTTTTTCGCGGTGACTTGGTGGCGGGTTTTACCGCTGGTGATGTAAAAGCCAGTATGGTGCGCCTGTTTAAAAGTAATCCCCAGGCGATAGAGAAACTATTCAGTGGGCGCCCGCTGGTACTGAAAAAAGGCTTGTCTCTGCCCCAAGCACAGCAGTTTCAGGCAAACCTGGCCAAAATAGGCGCACAGGTCAGCATTAAGGATGAAAGCGGAACAGCTGTTACTGAGCAGAGCAAGCCCAAGGAGGAAGCTGCGGCCAAACCGCAGTGGACCTTGGCACCCATGGAGGGAAACCTCGTAAAGGAGCATGAACGCAAGTCGGTGGAACCGGTCAGCGTTGAGGTAGAGCATCTCAGTTTGCGTGCAGCGGAAGGCCAGCTTCTGGATGAGAGTGAGCGCAAGGGGGAGGAGCCGTCTCCGGTCCCTGTTCCCAATTGGGAAGTTAACTGACAGGGTCTCTCCTAACAGGCAATAAAAAAACCGGCACTAGGCCGGTTTTTTTATTGCTCAGAGTCTTCTGAAAGAAGTGAGGCTTAGCCTTCTTCTTTCAGGTAGCGCTCGCGGGAAGCCATAACTTCTTTGCGTGCAGCTTCGGCGTCAGCCCAGCCTTCTACTTTAACCCACTTGCCCGCTTCCAGGGCTTTGTAGTTTTCGAAGTAGTGCTCGATCTGCTTGATCAGCAGCTCGGGCAGGTCGCTGATTTCTTCAACGTGATCGTACAGCTTGGTCAGCTTGGTGTGTGGTACGGCCAGCAGTTTGGCGTCAACACCGGATTCGTCGGTCATATTCAGAACGCCAACAACACGAGAGCGGATTACAGAACCAACCATTACCGGGTAAGGCGCTACAACCAGCACGTCCAGGGGGTCACCGTCTTCAGACAGAGTCTGGGGCACATAGCCGTAGTTTGCTGGGTAGAACATCGGAGTGGCAACGAAACGATCCACAAATACTGCGTCAGAGTCCTTGTCCACTTCGTATTTGATCGGGTCGTGGTTGGCAGGGATCTCGATGATTACGTTGATATCGTTGGGCAGTTCTTTACCTGCCGGGATCTTTTCGAAGCTCATTGCTGGTCCTGAATGAATAGATAACTGAAAATCTGGAGCGCGGATTATATATGCTGAGGGGCTCGGCTGAAAGTCACGCCTGCGCCGGGTTTTTGGCGTCGAAGCTCGTCTGGCGGGTCTATCCTGTAACTCGGAGATAACAACAACGGGGCAGGACCAGTCATGGTAAAGGCACGGGAGGTAAAAACCGCTCAGGAGGCCCACGCAATTGTCGAAGAACGAGGCCTCAGTCATGTCAAAGTGGGCTTATTCGATACCGATGGTGTAATGCGTGGCAAATATATGAGCCGCGCCAAATTCCTCTCATCCCTGGAAAAGGGCTTCTCGTTTTGTGATGTGGTCCTGGGCTGGGATGTTAAGGATCAGCTCTACGATAACACTCGTTATACCGGTTGGCATACCGGATATCCAGACGCCCCGGTACGTATACTCCCCGATAGCTGCCGTGATGTGCCTTTTGAAGGCGATATGTTGTTGTTTCTCGCGGAGTTTGATGGTCGAGCCCAGGCGCTGTGCCCCCGCGCAGTTCTGCGCAGGGTGATTGAACGCTGTCGCGCATTGGGATTTGATCCCTGTGCCGCCCTGGAGTACGAATTTTTCCTGTTTGACGAAACGCCCGATTCAGTGCGGAACAAGGGTTTCCGCAATTTAAAGCCTTTTACCCCTGATGTGTTTGGCTATTCCATACTGCGAAATTCCGTACACGGAGAGCTGTATCGGGAAATCCTGGAGCTGAGCGAGCGCATGGATTTCCCCTTGGAGGGCTTACACACGGAAACAGGCCCGGGAGTTTTAGAGGCGGCTATTGCAGTCGATGGTGCTGAGGCCGCTGGAGACAAAGCTGCTCTGTTTAAAACCTTTATGAAAGTGTTGGCACAGCGGATGGGTTTGATGGCTACTTTTATGTCCCGCTGGTCCAGTGAGTACCCGGGGCAAAGCGGGCATATTCATTTGTCACTGCGCAATAGTGGCAGCGGTGATTCCGCCTTTCTCGATTCGAGCCAGCCAGATGGTATCAGCCAGATAATGCGTCAGTTCATAGCTGGGCAGCAAAGGCTGATGCCGCAACTCCTTGCCCTGATGGCACCGACCGTTAACAGTTATCGCCGCCTGGTACCCGGTTTTTGGGCGCCGACGGGAGCCAATTGGGGAGTGGAAAACCGCACAACGGCACTGCGTGCTATCCCCGGCGGCGACACTTCCCAGCGCGTCGAATACCGTTTGGGGGCCGCCGATGCCAACCCCTATTTAGCACTGGCAGCAGCTTTGGGCTCGGGTCTTTACGGTGTTATGCAGCAGTGGCAGCCCAGTGAGCCTGTCGCCGGTAATGCTTACTCGCTGGAATTGGAAAACGAACAAGTGTTGCCGGGTACACTGTGGGAATCCACTCAGCAATTTAAGGCGTCAGAAGCGG
This sequence comes from Microbulbifer sp. CNSA002, assembly GCF_047324085.1. Taxonomy (NCBI): domain Bacteria; kingdom Pseudomonadati; phylum Pseudomonadota; class Gammaproteobacteria; order Cellvibrionales; family Microbulbiferaceae; genus Microbulbifer; species Microbulbifer sp. CNSA002. The sequence continues at coordinate 4,242,604 of NZ_CP172449.1, read as the reverse complement.
CACAGGAATTATTTGGCAGCGACTTTGTTGAACACTTTTCTGCCAGTCGCGAATGGGAGGAGCGGGAATATCGCCGCCATGTGAGTGACTGGGAGTTGGAGCGGTACTTCGAAATTATTTAATTGGGAGTATCGATGCCGATGAAGACTACAAAAATCATGCACCACCTTCAGTGTATTTCCCCTATTGATAACAGTGTTTATGTAGAGCGCGCTCTGGCGGGAGAGGTGGAAATCCGTGTAGTGCTGGATCGGGCCAGTAAAGCACAAAAAGCATGGAGGCGAACTCCCCTCAATGAGCGCATCGCCATTGTCGAGCGGGCTGTGGAAATATTTGCCGTTAAAAAAGAGCGTTTGGGGCGGGAGCTGTGTTGGATGATGGGGCGTCCAATCCGTTATGCAGGAGGAGAAATTAACGGGTTTATGGATCGTGCGCAGACCATGGCACAGCTTGCTACTGAAGCCCTCGCTGACATTCAGTTACCTGAGAAGCCGGGTTTTACCCGGTTTATCCGCCGCGAGCCCTTAGGGGTCTCCCTGGTAATTGCCCCGTGGAATTACCCTTATCTGACGGCGGTTAATGCAGTGGTACCGGCACTGCTATCGGGCAATGCAGTGATTTTAAAACACTCGGCGCAGACACCGCTGTGTGCTGAGCGAATGGTGGAGATTTTTCGCGAGGCGGGACTGCCCTACGGTGTCTTTCAGTTTCTTCATTTAAATCATGCTTATACCCAGCGATTAGCCTGTGCGGGGGAAATCCAGCATGTTGCCTTCACCGGCTCGGTTGGCGCTGGCGCGAATCTAGAACGCACAGTTGCCGGTCGATTTATTCAAGTGGGACTTGAACTGGGGGGAAAAGATCCAGCTTATGTCCGCGCCGACGCCGATATTAATCAGGCTGTGGCTGCGGTAGTCGACGGCGCCTATTTTAATTCCGGGCAGTCCTGTTGCGGTATTGAGCGGGCCTATGTGCATGAAGATATTTTTTCTGAGTTTATTTCCCAAGCGGTCGACTTACTGCGTGACTATCGACTGGGGCGCCCGGATAAAGTGGAAACCACTTTGGGGCCTTTGGTGCGTGCGGAAGCTGCAGACCGGGCTCGCGCACAGGTGGATGAAGCGATAGCAGAGGGTGCGAAGGTCCACTTGGATGTGAATGAATTCCCAATGGACAAGCGGGGTACCCAATATATGGCACCGCAACTGTTAACCCGGGTGCGACACCACATGCGAGTGATGCGTGAGGAGACTTTTGGGCCGGTGCTGGGGGTGCAGAAAGTGCACGATGATGGCGAAGCTCTAGAATTTATGAATAACAGCCCATTTGGTCTTACTGCGGCTATTTTTACCCGCGATGAAGATGTTGCAATGGAGATGGGAGGGTATTTAGAGGCCGGCACTGTTTTTTTAAATCGTTGTGATTACCTGGATCCGGAATTGGCCTGGACGGGTGTTAAGCAATCTGGTCGTGGATGTACGCTTTCTAAAATTGGATTTGAGAATTTAACCCGCCCCAAGTCATTTCATTTTAAACATGATGGTTAGCGGGAACGATTGCCGGATGCAGAAAGTGAAATTGTCTGCCTGTTTTCCGAAAGGTCACAGCCTATTTTGAATATGCAAAAGTGACAGAACGTCAGAGAGGAAATTGTGGATAAATACCATGTCAATTGGAATTATCCCACGACCGTTTGGGTTGGCCCCGGTCGCATTACTGAATTGGCTGAAGCTTGCCTGGAGCTGAATATTCACAAGCCTCTGTTAGTTACTGATCCTACAGTCGCCGCATTGCCACTGGTCGATAGTGCGATTAACCCATGCCAACAGGAGGGTCTGGAAGTTAGCGTTTTTTCCAAAATCAAAGGTAATCCCAATGAGATAAATATCGCCGATGGGGTGGCCAAGCTGCGTGAGCAGAAGTGCGATGGGGTCATTGCCTTGGGCGGGGGCTCGGCCCTGGATGCGGGCAAAGCCATTGCCCTTATGGCGGGACAGCAGCACAGTATTTGGGATTTTGAGGATATTGGCGACAACTACAGGCGTGTGGACCCAGAGGGTATTTTACCGCTGATTGCCATTCCCACGACGGCTGGCACAGGTTCTGAAGTTGGCCGGGTTGCGGTAATTACCGATGAGAAAGCCCAGGTTAAGAGGCTGATTTTCCATCCGCGCATGATGCCGGATATCGTTATTCTCGATGCTCAATTGACAATGGGGTTACCCCCAGACCTCACCGCAGCGACGGGAATGGATGCGCTGTCACACAATCTCGAGTCTTTTTACTCCCCTCAATACCATCCTATGGCCGAGGGAATCGCCCTGGAGGGGATGCGCCTGATCAAGGAGTATTTGCCTCGAGCTTATGCTATAGGCGCAGAACTCGAGGCGCGTCAGCAAATGTTGGTAGCTTCCTGTATGGGGGCTACAGCTTTCCAGCGGGGCTTGGGCGCTATCCACGCCCTGGCACATCCATTGGGGGCCCTGTATGACAAGCACCACGGTTTGTTAAATGCGATATTGATGCCCTACGTTCTGATCGCCAACCGTCCAGCCATCCAGGTGCCTATGGGGCATCTGGCACTTTATCTACAACTGGCCGGTAATGAGATGTTTGATAGCGGATTTGATGCGGTACTCAACTGGTTGCTCGGATTGCGCAAACAGTTGGGGATTCCCCACAGCCTGTCGGAGATTGGAATTGATGACACTGATGCCGACAGAGTTGGGAAAATGGCATCGGTGGAGCCTTCCGCTAGTACTAACCCGATGCGTTTTAACGGGATAGAGTATCGGGATATTTTCTTGCGCGCCTGTGAAGGTACCGTCACCCTGTAATAAATTCCTGCGAATAGACGACAGAAGAGAATGTGTTCCATCGACAATCGGTAAAGGACTGAATGATGCGCAGTATTATTGCTCTCTTGTTCCTCTCATTGGCCAGTATTTCCCTGGCTCAGGATTCATCGAATATTCGCACGGCTATTTTTGCAGGAGGGTGTTTCTGGTGCATGGAGCCGCCATTCGACAAGGTCGATGGCGTCCTGGAAACCACCTCAGGATATAGCGGTGGCCATGTCAAAAACCCGACCTATGAACAGGTATCTTCCGGTGGTACGGGGCATGCGGAAGTTGTTCAGGTAAAGTACGATACGAATAAAGTCAGCTATTCCGACTTACTGAATATTTTTTGGCACAACGTTGACCCTTTTGATTCCGGTGGTCAATTTTGCGATCGCGGTGACCAGTACCGAGCCGAGATTTTTTACGGCAATCAAGAAGAAAAGGTGTTAGCAGAGGAGAGCAAGAAAAAGGTAGAAGCGGAGTTGGGTAAAAAGGTGGTGACACAAATAAAACCCGCTGCAACCTTTTATCCCGCAGAGGCCTACCATCAGGACTATTACCAACGTAATCCCCTGCGTTACAAGTATTATCGCTACCGCTGTGGGCGTGATAAGCGCTTAGAGGAGGTCTGGGGGAAAGCGCCAAGTTAACGGATTGCCTCTCCGCAGGGTGAATATGGCACCGAGTCCCACTTTGTTTGACGGGGAAGTCCTGGAAACAATCAATGATTTTCCAGTGCTTTACCGTTATATACCGGCGGTTAGTACCAATCCGCTAATGGTATTTATTCCAGGCACAGCACATCTAGCGCGTATTTTCTACGGCTATCCCGGTGGCCGCTCAGATGATTTTATAAGTCACTGGGTCAATCGAGCGGATTTTCCCTTCCTTGCTATTTCTTACCCTATGGAAAATGCGGTTTTTTGCAGTACTCACCCGGAGTTTACAATTCAAGATTGGGGAGATCAGGCTGCAGAAATTATTGCCAAGATTTTGTCTGAATATAACCTTCCAAATTCGGTAGTGGTGTGCGGATGGAGTATGGGAGGGAAAATCGCTGGGGCTCTAGCGAGGGCGGCGAAAGCCTTGAATTTTTCGATTGAATGCTTTGTGGCTATGGCCGCAGAACCCGCGTTGCCGGGCTTTCTTCCCGAAGCTAATGCCAAGGCCATCGAAATGACAGTTGATGGGATGGCCAGTCGAAAGGGCATATATCCTGCCTTTTTGGCCGCGCTTGATGAGCAGAATGCTCTAAACCAACACACAATTATCCCCAAAGATATCTATCGGGAGGCGTTCCTTGGAGCAATTCCCATCGCGCTTATTGGCACTGGGTTAATGTATGATGGGCAAGGGTTTAAGGAAGATCTTTCCAGGGCATTGAAAACGGCAAACACCTTTGACTTCTTGGACTATCCAATTCCCGTTGTTATTCAGAGTGATTCAATGGGGGATTTGGAAAACGTGCTGTGCAATATTGATGATTGGGCATTTATTCGCAATCGAGTTCTTGCCAGTAAACTTTTAGGAGGTGCATCTCCAGAGCAGATTCCAAGGGAAAGATGGGAGCTAGTACAGCTTATTATCCGCTCGTCTTCCGCTTATTTTTCACAGACCGTTACAGGTAACCATTTCTTCTTTGTTGGCGCTATTGGGGCGCGTACTACTGTTGAAAGTATCGAAAAGCTTTTGGTCAGGGTGAGAAGTATCCAGTCCTAATAAAGCACTTCTTAATAGCCTCATGGTGCTCTGGTTAAGCTGTCAGAGATTTTTAAATTAACATTTTGGTTATTTTACGATCTGCTCTACTTGTTTAAGGCTTACTACTGGGGTGGAAGAAAAGAATCACCATAGGGTCCAAGCGCGGTGTATTCTTCCCTTCTCCCTTTTTAGTAGGCTATGCGGGTTGTAAGGCTTTTTCATGCTGATATTGGGTGAAATAGAGTTTCTCAGAAAGCTCGGTAATGAAATCGATGTTTTCGACCTTGTCGGCCATGCTTTCCATTCGGTCTTCTCCATTTAATGCCCCCCAGATGCTAGCAGCCATGGCACCCAAGGTATCTGTGTCACCACCTAGAGAAAAAACATTAGCTAATACAGACGTTAAAGGAGAGTTTCGATACTTAAGTCCAAAGTAAATGGCGGTGATACAGGACTCTGGCGCGGTAATGCCATTACCTAGCCATTGCTTGATTTGCTGCGGATGTGGGATTTTCTGATTAAACAGTAGAGTCGCACACTTTTCCAGTTTGTAGCGATATAATTCGGACTTACAACTTACTTCCAGTTTGTTCAATATCTCTCTGTTTGAACGGTCTTGCAGGGATTCACAGATGGCGATAGCGATCAAGTATGCTCCCTCGACAGCAACTGGATGGGCGTGGGTAATTTCAGACACCGATTGTACATATTGCTTGAGGCGATAGTCATTTTGGGGATGGCAGAGGGCAATAATAGGTGCTCTCATGGCGGCCCCATTGCCGATAGAACCATGCTTAAATTTTTTTCGGTTTAAATCTTGCCAGCGTTTACCATCCCTGACGCCTTTGAGTAGTTTCGCTGCACTGGGACCATACCCTCTGCTCCAGCGATAACTTTGGGCAAACTTTTTGGCTATATGGTCCTGATCAAGGTAATTATGCTCAAGAAAGGAGGTCGCAATATCAATAGACATCTGCGTGTCATCGGTGTAACGCTTTTTACCCTGTTCGGTTTTCCCGATAATTTTCCAGAGTTGTCTTTCTAGAACGCCACCCTCGTACGGGGCGCCAAATGAATCGCCGATGGCTATTCCTTTAAAGCAACCTCTATATTTACTCAGCTTTATCATTTTTTGATTTCTATACCTTATTCTCAGGGGAAGTCGCTACTAGCTATAAGGACCACTATTAATTGCTGTTATAAGTAACAGTTTTATTCTAGAAAACATATATTGGCAGTTGATGGCCGTCGAGGGAAAGGGTTTTATTTTAGGTGAGAGCGAGCCGATATTTAAAACTAATCGGCTCGCCACTAAAGTCGCTATATCATTTAATTAATACAGGCATCGTTAGCACTTCCAAAAGTATTTCTAATCCATACATTGCCAGTGCAAGCAGGGTGATTGTGGTCAGCAAGATCTGCGCCGGCATTATTTTCCGCGGTATTGCCAATGATCAAGTATCCGACTTGACCCAATCCCAACATCATAATGCCGTTAACGCCGTTATTATCTGATAGATTGTTGGCAACAATGCCGCCATCCCCACTATCAATTACAATCCCACTCGACGTATTGAGATTCGTCTCATTGAATCTGATGAGAGTATTGTCACCAACGATCTTTATTCCTTGGAGACCGTTACTTGATGCATAAGAGTATCTCACACGATTACCGTCACCCATAACGCGTATACCCATACCCCCATTACCGCTAGCATCGGAGGCTTCAACAGTATTACCTGAACTCCAAAGGGCGATTCCTGCAATAGAGTTTGACGAAGCAGTGATATCAAAGATTTGATGGCTGCCATCACCTTCGGCAGATACGCCATTGTTACAGTTTGTGATAGTGCTTCCACCAACAGTATCCTCAAGGACTCTATCGCTGTCTTTCAATTGAATGCCAATTCCACTGCCATCGCAGCTGAGGTGGTAACCCGCCATATCGAGTGATCCGCCAGCATCTATCACGAGTGCAGGATGGCTTGCGCAGTTTAGAATATCGCTGGTAAGTGATTCTGCGGTTGTAATGGTATCTCCACAGCTGACAGCTGAAGCGGCGGCGGAGAGCGATAGTGCGGCAATACCGGATACAGCGAGCAATGATGCTTTTATAGAATTCATATTTCTATTTTTCATATCAAATTTCCCTAATTATCTGAGTAATTAAAAAAGAGAGTGAACACCCAAAGCCATGGAGATTGTGACCTAGGTTTGGGAAAGAGCCATAGGAAATTTTTCCTAATTTATTGGGTTTTATTTGATATTTTGGTGATAATAGATTGTTTTTATTCTATTAAAATATTTACTTTTTTATTTTAGGTGGAGGTGCTTAATGCTGGTGCGAAAAATGAAGAAACCTGCATTATAAAAATAAGTTTTGTTTGGGTGTGTTATGGCTACTTTTTCAGGGTTTTTGCGAGAATCTTTGCGCAATCTGCCCTCTGTTCGAAAGTTGTGTTGGCAAACCCGAGCACCAATCCTGGATCTTCAGTTTTATTGGAATAGAAGAGCGATAGTGGTGTGCTGCCAAATCCGTATTCGCGTAGTTTTTTTGAAAGGGTGATGTCGTCGTGTCCCGGCGTAGATATTACCAAGTGCATACCGGCGCTACTGGCAATTAGTCCGGCTGGAGGTGGTACTTCTTCTCGAATAAGCTGACAGAAATGTTCCCATTTCTTCATATAGTTAGCACGCATTTTGCGAAGGTGTCGCACAAAATGCCCCTCGTCGAGAAAGTCTGCCACGACGGCTTGTGTGACTAAGGGGGAGTGGCCAGATAACATTTCTTTGGCTTGGGTAAATGCCTCTACTGTGGAACTAGGCACCACTAAATAGCCCAATCGTAGGCTGGGTAGTAAGGTCTTACTAAAGCTCCCCATGTAGAGTACAGGTGTATTTTCTCCCATGCCCTGGAGTGCTGCGATGGGTTTGTGTTGGAATGAAAATTCACTGTCGTAATCATCTTCAATTATCCAGCAGCTTGCCTCTGTCGCCCAATCCAATAATTTGATTCGTTCACCAGCAGGCATAACACCACCCATAGGGTACTGATGTGTTGGTGTGGTAAAAAGTAACTTGGCTTGGGTTGCACTATTGACCAGCTTATCAACATCCAAGTGCTTATCTTTCAGGTTCGCTGGTACGAGCTTTGCTCCAATAGATTGGAAAGCTGCTCGAGCACGGCGATATCCCGGATCTTCTATATAAACCTTGTCTCCCTGGTTAATCGCGACTAGTGCACATAAATTCAGGGCCTCCTGAGCTCCATTGGTAATAATAATTTGTTCAGTGTTACAGCGAACTCCCCGGGAGTTGCGCAAGTATTCCGTAAGTGCCATACGCAAAGGTAAATAACCTTGGCTTTGCCCGTAACCTGTGAGAGCTAACCTGGATTGGTGGCGGCGGTATAATTTATTCCAAATAGTGAATGGAAATGCGCTTAGATCCGGTAGGCCGGGGGTGAAGGGAAGAGATTGATCTTCACTTTTCTTACCCCAAGATAAAGTCTGTGCAAAATCACCATAGTGAGAAAGTGATGGTAAGTATCTATTCTTCTGTGCTTGCCAACCCTGCCTGTGTGTTTTCTTTGTGTAGGCCGGCAATTCGGGAGATACAAATACGCCTTTCCCAGGATGGCTGGTAAGGAAGCCTTCCGCTTTCAGCTGGTCCAGAACTAATGTCACCGTATTGCGGCTGATAGAGAGGGATTCAGCCAACCGGCGCGAGGAGGGGAGCTTGGTACCAGCAGCCAGCCGGCCGTTGCAGATCCAATCTACCAATTGTCGATACAACTGTTCCTGTAGCGGCTGGCCTGATTCGAGAGTTAGGTCTGTAAGCTCGGCGGCACTCAAAACTGGCACCATAAAATAGTTAAAACTGGCGCTTATCAGCGTACCAGCAAGATCCTACATTGGCGATATCTATTTCATACCAGAGTGAATTAAAGGAGGTTTTATGAATTTACATTCGCCAATCTCTGATGAATTGCCAACCTCAGCGAAGAGTCGTGTACGTCGTGCCCCGAAACGTGCCAGTTATCGGCGAGAGGATGTTTATAAGCTTGTCGATGAGCTAAAACTGGGCCATGTCGGTTTTATTGAAGACGGTGAAGTCATCATTATTCCTTTAACCATTTGGCGTCTGGGGGAGTTTTTGTATTTTCACCTGGCTAACAAGAGCCGGCTACAAAAACTATTGGAGGCAGGAGAACAGGTCTGTATTTCATTTGCCCGCTGCGATGAGTGGGTACTGGCCAAGTCAGCTTATCATCACAGTGCTAATTATCGCTCTGCGGTATTGTTTTGCCGAGGTGAGAGGGTCAAAGAGCAGCGGGAATTTGATGCAGTTTTTAAAGCGATTATTGAAGATATAGAGCCGGAGCGCTGGGATCAGGTGCGCCTCCCCAGCCTACAGGAGCGCAAGGGAACAGCTTTGATGCGCCTGACCATAGAGGAGGGGGCTTTCAAAAGCCGAACTGGCGCGCCATCAGATAATAAAGAGGATTCGGCTCTGCCTGTGTGGAGCGGGGTCAAGCCTGTGTGCCCGTTTCGCTAGTGCTCAATTTAGCAAAGTAAAGGGAGCCTTATAGGGCCTCTGTCACTACTTTTAATGCGATTTGAATGATCTCCTGCTGGCCGGCTTCAATATCGGGGATAACACCCTGTCCTTCCCAGTTGGGGCGGCTGCCGGCAATCGTAGAAACCGGGCGTTTATCTGGGATACCGATTTCAAAGCCATAGGGGAGGGATTGGGGAGACTCCATCATATGTGCCCCACCGGCGCTGGCATTACCGACAATCGTGGCTCGGCCCAGCTGTTGTAGTGCGAAGGCGGTACTCTCAGATGCAGAGAAGGATCTCCCATCAATCAGAATGACCATTGGTCTGTCACTCCCATAGCTGGGCCAGGGTTGAGGTGAAATACGTTTCGGTATTTCTCTCCCCTTGCGGCTTTCAATAACAAAGGGAAAGGGAGAATGGGGGTCAATAAATGACTGCAGAACAGCATTGGCGGTTTCTTCGTCTCCGCCGCCATTACTGCGTAAATCGAGTATTAGGCCCTCGCTGTGGCGAAGCAGGGTGAAAGCCGCAGCGAGGGTTTGGTGGGCATTTTTATAGGTGTGGAAGGAGGAGAGAGAAAGGTAGCCAATGTTACCGGGAAGAATCTCAATTTTCTTAACGCCGTAGTTATTGCTGGGCGCTTCAGCCTGCCACTGTTCAATCCAATTGTGGGCTTCTTTTTGGTTATCTATATGCTCTATATAGAAATGCTTATCACCGGAAAGGGTGCGAATTTCTTTGGTAAGTGCGCTGGCTAATTGTTGGTAGTCACTACAAAGATGATTAAAGTGTTTGGATTCTGCCAGGCTATTGAGTTGAGCGGATAGCGCCTGTCCTTTTTCCTCCAATATATAGTGCTTCTGAATAGCTACTGCAGCAGCTTTAATAACCGGGCCTGTCTCAAACTGGCAGGAACTCATTGCGCCGGAACTTGCCGCGAGAGATACGGAAAAAAAACTGATAAATACCGCTAAACTCATCTTGAGTTGGCGTTTCATATTTATGTAGCCTCTATTGATAGATTTTCTTTTATCCGCTCTAAATAAGAGCGTTTCTCTAAAGCTTGAATTGTTTGATTGAGCAGCTCTGATAGTTCTGTCGGTAATTCGCTATTGAGGGACTGCTCAGCTTCCAGAGTTGCTATCCACTGCTGTTTTAGCTTGGGTATCAACGCACTGCCTTTGCGGGTCAAGCGTATTTTGCGCTGGCGAGCATCTTCTCCAGAAGAGGTCTGTACCAGCCCTTGTTTAATCATGTCTTTTACAGTTTGACTCACTGCGGGCTGGGAAATATGGGTGCTCGCTACCACCTCACTAATGGTGATATCTCTCTTGTGGATAAGTGCACGCATTATCGGGGTGTAGCGGGGTTTGTAATTCTCCAGGCCACAGGCCCTATAGCTCTCTGCTACATCGCCATCCAGTAATTCCAGAAGGTGACGAAGCTGAGTCCCCAGTTGGCTGTATTTCATAAAAGCTGTTCCATAAGCACTTATATAAGTGACTATATAATTTTTGGCGAACTTTTCAAGCTTCTTTGCCGCTATTCATCACCCCGCACAAATTCTTTGGCGCTTTTTTTGCATTGTGTGGCGAGTTTGGCGGGTTTTGTGTGAAATGGATTTTTGAACAAAGAGCTGAAATTTAAATTTCATATTTCATTCATCGAACTTTAGGAATTAACCGCCAATCTTTGCGCCGCGTAATCTGTGTCAGGTACGAGTGAAGAGAACATTATGAAAGAGATTGGCTTGGCTGCCCTTGCAGCCTTGGGGTTACCATTTTTGGCTGAAGAGGTTCAAGCCAGCGACCTCATTATTTCTGAATATATCGAGGGCAGTAGCAATAATAAGGCCCTTGAGATTTACAATGGCACGGGTGCAGCGGTTGACCTCAGTAGCTACAGCATTGAACTTTACTTCAATGGCTCCTCTGCGGCGGCTTCAACCATCGCCCTAAGTGGCAGCTTGGCAGACGGCGATGTTTACGTATTCGCCCACGCAAGTGCTGATTCCTCAATCCTGTCAGTAGCCGATCAGATTTATACCAGCGGCCTGTTTAACGGGGATGATGCGGTTGCCCTGAGTGGCCCCAATGGATATGTGGATGTTATCGGCCAGATCGGTGTTGATCCCGGTAGCCAATGGGGCGACAGCAGTCTGGGGACCCAAAATCAAACCTTAATCCGCGACTGGAGTGTGAGTGAAGGTCGTGCCGACGGCAGTACGGATTTTGACCCAGATTCAGAGTGGTCTAGCTTGGGTCAGGATGACTTTTCCAACCTCGGCTGGCACAGCGAAGACGGCACTGGTGGTGGAGATGACGGCGGTGATGACGATGTTGTTCTCGGCGATTGCGGAGATATTTCTACGTTAATCAGCCAGGTTCAGGGTGATGAGTTTGAAAGCACTCTGGAGAATGAGCGCCACGAAATTGAAGCGGTTGTTGTTGGTGACTTCCAAGATACCAGCACCGGCCTTTCCGGCTTCTTCCTGCAAGAGGAAGACAGTGATCAGGATGGCCAGATCAATACCTCTGAAGGACTGTTTGTACACGACAAAGGCTTCGGTGTAGCTGTGCAAGTTGGGGACTTGGTTCGCGTCGGTGGTGTGGTTACTGAATACTATGACTTTACTGAATTAGACGAGGTTGATGGCGTCACGGTTTGTGGTAGCGGCTACAGTGTGACTGCCGAGGAAGTTACACTGCCGTTTAGTTCTGCCGAAGAGCAGGAGCAATACGAGGGTATGTTGGTTGAGTTCCCGCAAGCCCTGACAGTGAATGATCACTATAACCTGGGGCGCTATGGTGAAGTCACCCTGGCCAATGGCCGCCTCTATACTCCCACCCACAACAATGAGCCTGGGGTTGCAGCCGTAGCACAGGAAAGTGCAAACGATCTGAACAGGATTGTGCTGGACGATGGTTCCAGTGTGCAGAACCCGGAAGCTGTGCCTTATCCCGTCTCCGGCCTCAGTGCCAGTAATACCTTACGCAATGGCGATACGGTAGAGGGATTGCGCGGTGTAATGGGATATAGCTACAGCGCCTACCGAGTACATCCCGTGGAGGCGCCAGAATTTGTTGCTGCCAACCTGCGTGAAAACGATCCACAATTACCGGGTAAGGGCAGTTTAAAGATCGCCAGCTTTAATGTTCTGAATTATTTCAATGGCGATGGTTATGGCGGCGGTTTCCCTACTTCCCGTGGGGCTGATACTGAAGATGAATTCCTGCGCCAGAGACATAAAATTATCTCCGCTATTTTAGGCCTGGATGCCGATGTAGTTGGTTTAATGGAAATTGAGAACGATGGCTACGGTTCGGAAAGTGCTATTCAGGATTTAATTAATGGCCTTAACGCGGCTACTGGCAGTGAAAACTATCAATTTATTAATCCAGACCTGACACAACTGGGCACCGATGAAATTACTGTAGGGCTAATTTATCGCAGCGATCGGGTAATGCCTGTAGGCGCTGCCGCGACAACTGATAGCTATCCCTTTGATGACGGTAACCGCCAACCTCTGCTACAGGCTTTTGCCGAACTATCAAGTGGTGAAGAGCTGGCCGTGGTGGTCAACCACTTTAAATCGAAGGGAAGCTGTCCCGAAGATGGCAGTTTGAACGATGATCTGGGTGATGGACAGGGCTGCTGGAACTCCCTGCGCACCGAAGCTGCAGATGCCCTGGTTTCATGGATTGATTCTGACCCGACAGGTAGCGGCAACGACCGTGTTCTGGTGCTCGGCGACCTCAATAGCTACGCCCGCGAAAACCCAATTAGCACTCTAAAGGACGCTGGTTACGCTGATTTGTTGGAGGTTTTCGGTGAAGGAGAAGCTTACTCCTATGTCTACAGCGGTGAGTCCGGTTACTTGGATCACGCCCTCGCCAGTGAGTCACTGGCTCCTTTGGTAACAGGTGCGGCCGATTGGCATATCAATGCCGACGAGCCTCGGGTGCTGGATTACAACATCGAGAATAAAACCGATGAGCAGGTGGAGAGTTTCTACTCGACTGATGCATTCCGCGCTTCAGATCACGATCCGCTTGTGGTTGAGCTGGATCTGGGGGCAGATAACCAGGAGCCGGTTGCTGGGTTTGAGTGGGGTGTTGAAGGCTTCGAAGTGAACTACTTCGACAGCAGCGTCGATACCGATGGCACTATCGTTAGCTGGGCCTGGGATTTTGGTGATGGCACTACCAGTACTGAGCAAAACCCCAGTCATAGCTACGATGCAGCAGGCACTTATTCTGTAATTCTCCAGGTTGAGGACGACCGGGGAGCGATCTCCACCGTTGAGCAGCTTGTACCAGTTGAGGAGGTTGTTGATCTTCGGGCTGATTTTAAAGTCCACACCTTCCTGCGCTGGGTGTGGATTGAAGAGCGCAGTAGTTACGATGGCGACGGTAACCTGAGCTATGAGTGGGACTTTGGTGATGGCACCAGCCGCTCCGGCCCCATGGCACTGCATCGCTATGCCACCGGTGGTAGTTATGAAATTACCCTGACAGTGAAAGACGATCTGGGTAATGAAGATAAAGCCTACCGTGAAATTGAGATTCGCAAGCCGTTTTGGCACTGAGATGGATATCAACAACAATAAATAATTAACTCCACATATTGAACGGTCGGATATTAAGGCAAGAGATATTCGGCCGTTTTCTTTTCTCCCCACGTTAATTACGTATTTTTCATCTTTACCTCCTTGGGCATATGCCCGAGTGTTTCACTTCCTCGTTTTCATATTGGTAGCCCGGCAAGACTCCATTGCGAGCCATTAAAATCTTTATTATATGGATTATTGGAGGGGAAAGTGTTTGTGCGTGCCCGATCCCTGAATTGGAAAAAGACTTGAGTTAAATGCCTAAGATGTCTTTCTGGAGTATTGAGGTATCATTGGGGCCTATCGGAGACGTATCAAAATAGATAAATATTTAATGCAAGGAGTGTCGTTTTCAGTCAGCGTGTGTTTTATTGCTTCAGGTAAATCAGTTACTAGTGATCAGCGAAGCTATTAAACCACTGGGGGAGACATAGTTTGCAGGCATTTAAGACATTGGAAGGTTTAAGCCTGGAATGGACCGGCACACACTATTCAAAACAAGGTGATTTCCCCGACCTTTCTACCCACACGGTAACCTATGAAACCGCGACACATTGTTACGTTACGGCGTCGGGAAAATTAGTTGGGGAAGCTTCATATACCTATGAAGCCATGGACGATAGGATGGCGGCGTTGATTTATCGGCCTGATATATATCAGGGGCGAAAAGGTGTGGTGCTTTATGCGATGCTCGATTTTGTACAGATGATGGATCGCGCCATTATTCTCTATCAGGATCGGCCACTAGCGCTGGCAAATGGCAGTTTTCAGGTGGTGAATACTCCGGTGCGACCTACAGCCTGAAAATTGAAAAATAAGGAAAATGGTGAGCTTATGAGAGAGTGCGAGAAAATTAATTATATTGAGTTGCCCTCCAGGGATTTGGGTAAGACAAAAGCATTCTTTACCGAGGCTTTTAATTGGACTTTTACCGATTACGGTCCGGAGTACACCGCTTTTTCAAATGCTGGATTGGACGGTGGCTTTTTCAAGGCAGAGCTGCAGAGCACTACTGAAAATGGATCTGCATTAGTGGTGTTATACAGCCGCGACCTGGAGGGTACCCTGGAGAAGGTCACGCGATGCGGAGCCGAAATAGCCAAGCCAATTTTCCCGTTTCCCGGTGGCAGGCGCTTCCATTTTAGGGAACCTTGCGGCAATGAATTTGCGGTTTGGTCTGATGTGGAGTCTGCGTAGAGGCGTTTACAGAAAAAAGCCCCCGATTTTACTCGGAGGCTTTTGGGAGACTGGCAACCGTTTCTATTAAGCTTCGAAATCGGTACCCAGCTTCTTTTCCACCAGCTGCTTTTTCAGGGTGGCGTACTGGGGAATGCCATTTTTGTAGGGAGGGTAGTCCTCGCCTTGAATCAATGGCAGCAGGTACTTGCGTCCCTCTTCAGTAATTCCAAAGCCGTCTTCGCTGATATATTCGCGCGGCATAAATTTTTCTACGTTGGCGACTTCAGACAGCGGCGCCTCTGCGATGGACCAGCTGTACTCTTCACCTTCTGCGCGAATAATGGCAGGCATAATGGCATTTTTGCCTGCTACAGCCATTTCCACTGCGGCGCGACCTACGGCGTAGGCTTGCTCAACATCGGTAGCAGAAGCGATATGGCGGGCGGCGCGCTGGAGGTAATCTGCCAGGGCCCAGTGGTACTTCAGGCCGAGTTCGCTTTTGACCATGTTGGCCAGGGTCGGTGCAACACCGCCCAACTGTTTGTGGCCAAAGGCGTCAGTGGTGCCGGCATCGGCAAGGAAGGTGCCGTCGCCGTACTGGGCGCCTTCGGAGGCGACGATAACGCAGTAGCCTTTCTCGTCTACGGTCTTTTGTACCTTGGCGAGGAACTTCTCTTTATCGAAAGCGATTTCCGGGAACAGGATAATGTGGGGTGCATCGCCTTCCTGTTCTTGGGCCAGAGCGCCGGCAGCGGCAATCCAGCCCGCGTGACGGCCCATCACCTCGAGAATAAATACCTTGGTGGAAGTAGCGCACATGGAGGCCACGTCCATGGCCGCTTCCTTGGTGGAAACGGCAACATATTTGGCAACGGAGCCAAAGCCCGGGCAGTTGTCGGTCAGGGGTAGGTCGTTATCCACAGTTTTGGGAATATGGATGGCCTGGATTGGATAACCCATGGTCTCGGACAGTTGGGATACTTTCAGGCAGGTGTCTGCGGAGTCGCCGCCACCGTTGTAAAAGAAGTAGCCAATATTGTGCGCTTTGAAGACTTCGATCAGGCGCTCGTATTCTGCGCGGTTCTCTTCCAGGCTCTTCAGTTTATAGCGGCAGGAACCAAAGGCACCGGAGGGGGTGTGGCGCAGTGCAGCAATATCTTCTGCGCTCTCTTGGCTCACGTCGATCAGCTCCTCGCGCAGCGCGCCGAGAATACCGTTTAGCCCTGCGTAGACATTGCCAATCTGGTCCGGGTTTTCACGCGCAGCTTCAATTACGCCGCAGGCGGATGCGTTGATCACGGCGGTAACGCCACCGGACTGCGCATAAAAGGCGTTCTTTTTCGACATGGTTATCCTGTGCTTATAGAGATATAGAGAAGTATCCCGATCCGGTAATCCGCCTCGCATCTAGTTTTAAACATTTGTGCCAGTGGGGATAACCGGGAGCTCGTATCGGGTGTCGACCCTTTCGGGAAAATTCCTACCACCGTACCGGGGATGAGGCCGACCAATGCGGGGGCGGAGTCTAATGGAATAGCGAGTAAATTGCATGGTAACTGGGGTATTTGGCAATTACTGGCCCGATTTGCCGTGTTAAGCTTGCGCCGCAACCCGTAGGAGTACATTTTTCCGCTATGCATATTCATATTCTAGGTATTTGCGGCACATTTATGGGCAGTTTGGCCCAACTGGCGGTGGCGGAAGGGCACCGCGTAACCGGCAGTGACGCCAATGTTTATCCACCTATGAGCACCCAGTTGCAACAGGCGGGTATCCAAATTACCGAGGGCTATGATCCCGCACAGCTGGAGCCCGCCCCGGACCTGGTGATTATTGGCAATGCCATGTCCCGGGGAAATCCGGCAGTAGAGGCGGTATTGGAAAAAGGGTTGGCTTACACCTCTGGCGCCCAGTGGTTGTGCGATCACTTCCTGGGTGGCCGCTGGGTATTGGCGGTTTCCGGGACTCACGGTAAAACCACCACCGCCAGTATGCTGGCCTGGATTTTGGAAGCGGCAGATATGCAGCCTGGCTTCCTGATCGGTGGGGTCCCGGCTAATTTTGGTGTCTCTGCTCGTTTGGGAGAGTCTCCCTTCTTTATTGTTGAGGCGGATGAGTATGACACTGCCTTTTTCGACAAGCGTTCCAAGTTTGTGCACTACCGCCCGCGCACGGTGATTATCAACAATCTCGAATTTGACCACGCAGATATCTTTGAGGACCTGGCGGCAATCCAGAAACAATTCCATCACCTGGTACGAACTGTGCCTGCTAGCGGCCTGATAGTGGCCTCTGCCGAAGAGAATGTAGAGCAGGTGCTTGATAAAGGCTGCTGGAGTGAAGTACAGCGGGTTGGCAGCGAGTCTGCCGATGGTGTGCGAGTGGGTGATTGGTGCGCAGTGGATATTGCCGCTGATGGCAGCAGCTTTACGGTTCAGTTTAAAGGCGAAGCTGTGGCGCGGGTCGAGTGGGACCTGACCGGGCAGCACAATGTGCAAAATGGCCTCGCGGCTATGGCTGCGGCGCGGCATGTGGGTGTCACCCCAGATTTGAGTGCGGCAGCTCTGGCACGCTTCCAGGGGGTTAAACGCCGTATGGAGTGCCTGGGAGAAGTGGCCGGCATCCGTGTTTACGATGATTTTGCCCATCACCCTACCGCGATTGAATCCACCCTCAATGGTCTGCGGGCGAAGGTAGGGGAGGATAAAATCATTGCCCTGATTGAACCGCGTTCCAATACCATGCGTATGGGAGTGCACCAGGGCAAGCTGGCCGACTCCTGCTCCGGGGCCGATATGGTGCTCTGGTATCAGCCTGAGGGGGTTAACTGGTCCCTGGAAGACGTCGCCCACCACTCATCGGTGCCGGCCAAAACTTTTGATTCGATTGAAGATGGTGTGGAATCTGTGTTGCAGCTAGCCGATTCCGGTAGCCATATCGTAGTGATGAGCAACGGCGGCTTTGGCGGTATCCACCAGCGCCTTATCGGTGCCCTGGAACAGAAATACGATCTCTAAGTCAGAAGACTAATGTTTCCTGCGCAGCCCTATGCTCGCAGGGCTTAATAAGGTATCGACTTTGCATCAATCTCCTTTCGAGAAGACCGTGACCCTGGCTATGACCGGGGCCTCCGGCGCCCAGTATGGTTTGCGCCTGCTTCAGTGCCTGCTGGCTTCGAATGTGCGCGTATGGCTGCTGCTATCCGAGGCGGCTCAGGTGGTCATCAACACCGAAACTGATATGCAGTTGCCGGAGGGCGATGAGCGCGAGTTGCAGAATTTCCTCGCCGATCGTTTTGCCGCGCAGGAAGGCCAGCTGACCCTTTTCAGCAAGCGCGATTGGTTTTCCCCGGTGGCTTCTGGAACCGGGGCGCCAGCCAGTATGGTGATCTGCCCGGCAAGTGGTGGCACCTTGTCTGCGGTGGCCTGTGGAGCATCGAACAACCTGATTGAGCGGGCTGCGGATGTAGCCCTGAAAGAGCGCCGCCAGCTCATTCTGGTTCCCCGCGAGGCGCCTTACTCCGAGATTCACCTGGAAAATATGCTGAAACTCACCCGCATGGGGGCCATGATCCTGCCGGCCAGCCCTGGCTTTTACCAGAGGCCCAGTTCGGTGGAAGATATTGTGGACTTCGTGGTGGCGCGGTTGCTCGACCAGTTGGGCATCGAGCAGAAGCTGTTGCCCAGCTGGGGAGAGCAGGATGGGCAATGAGATAAAACCGAGTATTACGATTCACTACTGTGTGCAGTGCAACTGGATGTTGCGAGCCACCTGGATGGCCCAGGAATTGCTGCACACTTTCGCCGATGACCTTAATCAGGTTGCATTGCAACCGGGTACTGGGGGAGTATTCGAGATTCGGATTGGCGAAATTTTGATCTGGGAGCGCAAGCGTGACGGCGGCTTTCCCGGTGCTAAGGAGCTCAAACGTCGCGTCAGGGATACCCTGTTTCCCGAACGCGACCTGGGGCATATCGACAATCCCTGAAAAAAGTTCCAATAAAACGGTGCGGTGGCAAATTTTAGGTTTGCTAATTCATCGCATAGGCGAACAATATGCGCGCCGCAATGCGGCCAGTTTTTAGTTTGGAAAGAAGCGGAAATTTATGCTGTCAGCTTTACAGAAGTCTTATGAATACTTGGTGACCAAGCGGCCCGCTGTGGTGTTGGTGGTTATCGGCCTGTTAACCCTGCTGGCAGCCCTCGGATTGTCCCGCCTGAAGATCGATGCCTCTGCCGATTCCCTCACTCTGGAAGCTGATAAATCCCTGGATTATTTCCGCGAGATTTCCGAGCGCTATGCCAGTGGCGACTTCCTGGTCGTCACTTACCGCTCCAAGACTGGGGACCTGTTCAGTGATGAGTCCCTGGAAACCCTGGGCAAGTTGCGGGATGAATTGGCCAAGGTAGATGGTGTGTCCAGTGTGCAGAGCATTCTCGATGTCCCACTGCTGTACAGCCCCAAGCTGGTTCTCACCGATATCAGCGATGAGGTGCGCACGCTCGCCAGGCCCGATGTCGATCGGGATATGGCCCGGCAAGAGTTCCTCTCCAGCCCGATTTATCGGGAGTTGATCCTGAGCCCGGACGGGCAGACGACGGCCATACTGGCGAACCTGAAACTGGATAGCCGCGGCATCGAGATGGTGCGCGAGCGGGATGCTTTGCGCAGTAAGCGCAATACAGAGGGACTGACTCCGGAAGAGGCCGTTCGCCTGGAGGAGATCAGCGCCGTCTATCTGGCCCATCGTACTGGGCAAGAGAAAATTGCCCACCAGCGAGTCGATACCGTGCGCGCGATTCTGGCTGGCTACAATGGCGAAGCGGAGCTGTTCCTCGGTGGTGTCACCATGATTACCGCCGATATGATTTCGTTTATTAAGAGCGACCTGCTGGTATTCGGTGTGGGGATTCTCGCTTTTATCGTGATTACTCTGTTGCTGATTTTCCGCCAGCCGCGCTGGGTGCTGTTGCCGCTGATGACTTGTGTTACCACTGCGGTGGTGATGCTGGGGCTACTCGGCTGGCTGGACTGGCGACTGACAGTGATCTCGGCCAACTTTGTCGCACTGCTGCTAATTATTACCTTGGCAATTACCATCCACCTGGCGGTGCGCTACCGGGAATATATTGCCCAGAACCCGGATTGGGATCTTGAAAAGCTGGTATTGCAGACAGTGCGCTTTATGGCCAAGCCCTGCCTGTATACCGCACTGACCACCATCGTGGCTTTTGTGTCCCTGGTGGTGAGCGGCATTCGCCCGGTTATCGATTTTGGCTGGATGATGACGATGGGTGTGACTGTGGCTCTGCTGCTGTCGTTCCTGATTATTCCCAGTTTCCTGATGGTGCTGCCGAAGCGTGTGGGCAGTGTGAGTGCAGATAACTCCCACGCATTTACCCTGCAGTTTTCCCGCTTTGCTGAGCGCCACAAGTTTGTGGTGCTAGGTATTTCACTGCTGGCAGCCGTCGTGAGTGTGGTGGGTATATCCCAGCTGAAAGTGGAAAACCGCTTTATCGATTACTTCGATGATTCCACGGAAATTTATCAGGGCATGCTGGTGATTGACCGCCGCTTGGGTGGCACTGTGACCTTGGATATTATTCTGGATCAGCCCGAGGAGCAGGAGGCAGCTTTCGAGGGAGAAGAAGACCCCTTTGCGATGGAAGCAGAGGAAGATCCCTTCGCTGTAGAAGAGGACCCCTTTGCCTCCGATGATCCATTTGGCGGTGAAGAGGAGTCAGTAGAGCAGAGCTACTGGTTTACGGTTGCCGGTTTGGCAAAGCTGGAGCAGCTGCATGATTACCTGGAGGAGCAGCCGGAGATAGGCAAGGTTCAATCTCTGGCGACCCTGTATAAAGTTGCCGTGGATCTGAATGGCGGTCCCCTCAATGACTTTGAGCTGGCGGTGGCCAATACCAGCCTGCCGGCCGAAATTCGCTCCGTTCTGGTAGCCCCCTATTTATCTGTGGAGAACAACCAGGCTCGTATCACCCTGCGGGTGATGGAGACAGACCCCACCCTGCGTCGCGATGAGCTGATCCAGCGTATCTACAACTACGCTCACAATGAGATGGGCATAGCTCCAGAGAATGTTCATCAGACCGGCCTGTTGGTTCTGTACAACAATATGTTACAGAGCCTGTTTAAATCCCAGATCCTGACCCTGGGTGCCGTTTTTGTCGGAATCCTGCTGATGTTCCTGGTGCTATTCCGCTCTCTGTGGATTGCTCTGATTGCACTTGTGCCAAATATGCTGGCGGCCTGTGTGGTACTTGGTGGTATGGGGCTCGCGGGTATCCCGCTGGATATGATGACCATCACTATCGCCGCGATTACCGTGGGTATCGGGGTGGACCACGCGATTCACTACCTGTATCGCTTCCGCGCGGAGTTTGCCAAAGATGGCAATTACCTGGCGACCATGCATCGCAGCCATGCGACGATTGGCCGTGCCATGTTCTACACTGCGATCACGATTATTGTCGGTTTCTCAATTTTGGCGCTGTCGAAGTTTGTTCCGTCGATCTATTTCGGCCTCCTCACCGCGCTGGCGATGTCCGCCGCACTGTTGGGTTCCCTGACACTTCTGCCCCTGTTGCTGGTGATGTTCAAGCCGCTCGGTCGTCAGAGGCAATCTGATAAAGTTGAGCCCGAGGCACCGATGCAGGAGGCGCCCAGCGCCTGAATCGAAGGAATTTGAAATATAAAAAAAGCCGGGATAACCCCGGCTTTTTTTATGTCTGCTCAACAGTCGGGACTCAGTCCTGACGGCTGGTAATTTCCAGCAAGTGGTAGCCAAACTGGGTTTTGACTGGGCCGTGCACCTTGTGCAGCTCCTCGGAAAATACGACCTTGTCAAATTCGGGAACCATCATTCCCTTGCTGAAAGAGCCCAGGTCACCGCCGGAACGGCTAGAGGGGCACTGGGAGTACTGCTCGGCAATTTTACCGAAGTCAGCGCCGTTCTCGATTTGCTGTTTCAGGTCCTGGCACTGCTGTTCATTTTCAACCAGGATATGGCGAGCGGTTGCTGTAGGCATGAAAAATCTCCGTTTGGTCAATTTACCGCAGCAGCTTAAAGGCTGGATGTTGGGCTTGCCAGCGACAATTACCGCAAAGTGGAAAAACTTGCTCCCAATCCAACCGGTTGGCGGTAAAAAGTCTCTTAACCTGCCGCAGAGTTCCCTAGGGCGATGTTATCTTTAGGGCACACAAAAAATAATGAGTGATGACTTTGCAACAGATACCCCTTTTTCCCCTGAGTGTCCCTCTATACCCCGGCGTGACTTTACCCCTGCGGATTTTTGAGCAGCGCTATATCCACCTTGTTAGTGAGTCCATGAAAACCAATAGTGGCTTCGGCATTGTATTGATTCGCTCCGGGGGTGAAGTGGGGCGTGCTTCAGTATGGCCTCTCGGTGTTTATGTCGACATCGTGGATTGGGGACAGGGCGAGGGAGGGTTGCTAAACGTGGAGGTGAAAGGTCGGCGTCGCTTTCGCATTGTCCACACCCGTCGCGCAGAAGATGACCTGCTTCTGGGGGACGTGGAATGGATACCAGATGAAGATGAAAAGCCGATTCCGGCGGATTGCGACGGTCTTCTATCGGTGTTGGAAGAGTTGAAGGAGCGGGCGCAGTCGCTATCACTTAAATTTGAGCCGGTGGAGTCTGCGGACTCACTTTCCTGGCAATTGGCTCAGCTTTTGCCACTGGAGGATAAGGTTCGCACCGATCTGCTGGCGGTAGAAGATCCTCTTATGCGGCTTGCAACCATTGCCGAGAACCTGGACCGTTGGACGCGGGAATAGCTAGATATAAAGCTGTGGGGCCCGGTAATCGGCACTTTCAACCGGGTCTCGCTGGGTTATACTGCGCGGCCGACCGGATTTTGCACGGAGAGCCAAGTGACCGCCACAGACACCGCTGATCAGCAATCCACTCGCGCCAAGCTCGAACAAATGGGGCGCGCAGCCCGTACCGCCGCTAAACAGATAGCTGCTGCGGATACCTCCACCAAAAATAATGCTCTTAAAGCCATCGCTGCCCAACTGGAGGCACAGCGAGTATCTTTACTGAAGGCCAATGCATTGGATATGCAGGCCGGTCGCGAGCGCGGCCTGGATGCGGCTCTTCTGGATCGTCTGGAGCTTAACGATGCCCGCATCGATGGCATGATCGAGGGCTTGGTGCAGGTGGCAGAGCTGCCCGACCCGGTGGGAGAAGTTGAAGATTTACGCTATCGCCCCAGCGGTATTCAAGTGGGCAAAATGCGTGTGCCCCTAGGGGTGGTGGGCATTATTTATGAGTCCAGGCCCAATGTGACAATTGATGCAGCGAGCCTGTGCTTAAAATCCGGCAATGCCACAATTTTGCGTGGAGGCAGTGAAGCGCTGCACTCGAACAAGGCAATTGCCACCTGTATTACCGCCGGCTTGCGCGAAGCGGGTTTGCCGGAAACGGCGGTGCAGGTTGTCGATACCACCGATCGAGCGGCGGTGGGTGCCCTGATCACCATGCCGGAATATGTGGATGTGATTGTACCCAGGGGCGGAACCGGCCTGATTGAAAGGGTCAGTCGCGAAGCCCGAGTGCCGGTGATCAAACACCTACACGGTGTTTGTCATGTGTATATCGATGATCGGGCTGACCTGGACAAAGCTTACGATATCGCCCTCAATGCCAAGACCCATCGCTATGGTGTTTGTAACGCCATGGAGACACTTTTAGTTGCCGAGATGGTTGCGGCGGATATACTGCCGCGCTTGGCTGGTGCCTACGAAGAAAAAGGGGTTGAATTGCGCGGTTGTGACCGGACCCGTGAAATCATTCCTCACTGTGTAGCGGCGACAGAAGATGACTGGAGTGAGGAATACCTTGCCCCGGTTCTCGCTGTGCGTGTTGTTGCGGATATGGAAGCGGCTATGGACCATATTGCCTGTTACGGATCCGGCCACACCGAGGCAATTGTCACCCAGGATTACAGTCGCAGCCGCCGCTTTATGAGTGCTGTGGATGCCAGCTCAGTGATGATTAATGCCTCAACCCGTTTTGCTGACGGTTTCGAGTACGGCTTGGGGGCGGAAATTGGTATCAGTACTGATAAAATCCACGCCCGCGGCCCGGTTGGCCTGGAAGGGCTCACTTCGCAAAAATGGATTGTGTTCGGAGATGGCCATATCCGGCAATAAGCACTTTTTCCTTTGGGGCAGCGAGTGCGAGGGGTACGAGAAATAATTGTGGCGAGCAAAAGGCATACGTTGGCCCTGTTTGGCGGAACCTTTGATCCGATTCATCTCGGTCATTTGCGCATGGCGCTGGAGCTGCGCCAGGTGCTCGAATTTGATGAAATGCGCTTGCTACCCAGCCACCAGCCCGCCCACCGGCAGACGCCAGGTGTATCGTCCCGCCAGCGCAGCGAAATGCTGGCTCTGGCGCTGGAGGGGTGTGAGGAACTCACCCTGGATGAGCGAGAACTCCATCGTGGCGGAGCTACTTATACGGTAGATACCCTGGAGGAGCTGCGCAGTGAGCTGGGAGGTGAAGCCTCCATCAGTTTCTGCATGGGATTGGATTCCCTATTGAGTCTGCACCGCTGGCACCGCTGGGAGCGCCTCTTGGAGCTGGCACATCTGGTGGTAGTAACAAGGCCGGGCTGGCACCTGCCAGATCGCGATAGCGAAGAGCATGGCCCTCTGGCAGAACTGCTGGAGAATCATCGGGGCACGGTTGCAGACTTGCATACACGAGCATGTGGTTGCCTGTTGTTGCGGGAGCAGACCATGTTGCCAATTTCCGCGACGCAAATTCGCGAATTAATTAAAAGTGGCCAGTCGCCACGCTATTTACTGCCCGCAACTGTGTTGCAGTACATAGAAGATCATCGACTTTATACAGAGGTTGCTTCAGGCGACCCGCAATGAATCAAGGTGTTATGACAAATATTAAAGATATCGCTCTCAATGCGCTGGAAGATTTGAAAGGTAAGGATATTGTTTCCCTGGATGTTTCCGGGCTTTCAGATGTAATGGACAATCTGCTGATCTGTACTGGTACTTCCAGCCGCCAGGTTAAGTCCCTGGCAGAGAACGTTGTAGACGAGCTGAAAAAAGAAGGTATTCGCCCCATTGGTGTTGAAGGTGTCGACCAGGGTGAGTGGGTATTAGTCGACTACGGTGACTTGGTTGTTCACGTGATGCTCGCAGATGTTCGCGGTTTCTACGATCTGGAAAAACTCTGGTCTATGACTCCGAATACCCGTGACGATGCCGATGGCAGTGATCCGCACCAGGGTTAATTGCTGTGAAAATCCGCATTCTTGCCGCCGGTGGAAAAATGCCGGCTTGGGTGCAGGAGGGCTACGCCGAGTACGCTAAGCGCCTGCCCCGGGAAATTGCTCTGGAAATGGTGGAAATTCCACTCGGCCAACGAGGCCAAAAGAGCTCTGCAGCCCTGATTGAAAAAGCGCGAAAAAAAGAGGGCGAGGCGATGCTCGCCGCTTTGGGACCGCGGGACCACGTGGTAGCGCTCGATGTGAAAGGTAAGCCCTGGAGTACCGAGCAGTTGTCGGCGCAATTAAGTGATTGGCAAATGCTCGGGGAAAATATCAGCCTGTTAATTGGCGGGCCCGACGGTTTATCCGAAGACTGCCTCGCCCGTGCACACCAGCGCTGGTCTCTGTCCCCTCTGACCTTGCCGCACCCGCTGGTGAGGGTGGTTCTGGCTGAACAAATTTATCGCGCCTGGACATTATTGGCCGGCCATCCCTACCACAAATAAAATATTTGCGATAAGTCGCGGAGAGATTTGCCGACTCGGTTCTCTCTCCTGACTCGCCCTGTGTTAATGTAGGGAATTAGATTTTTTGCACGCCAGTCAAAAACCATCGAATAAATTCTGATGCCGCACGATTACCATCTCAAGGATCCCCATACCGAGCAGCGATTGTTTCGCAATCGTATGTTGGTGGCGCTTGTGGGGGTTATCTTTTTACTGGGTGTGCTCGTAGCGCGTTTCTACAACCTCCAGGTGGTTAATTACGAAGACTACCGCACTCAATCTGATGAGAACCGTATCCAGGTGCGCCCGGTCGCGCCGACCCGCGGATTGATCTACGACCGCAACGGCATTTTACTAGCCGATAACCGCGCCAGTTATAACTTGTCGATAGTTCGCGAGCGCGTGCGCGATATGGATGCCACGCTAGAGCTGATCGGTAACCTGGTGCGACTCGATGAAAATGATGTCACCAAGTTCCAGAAACGCCTCAAACGCCGGCGCCCCTATGAGCCAGTGCCTCTCCGGTTTCGTTTGAACGAAGATGAAATCGCACGGATCAGTGTTAATCAATTCCGTATGCCTGGAGTGTCAGTGGAGGCGGAGTTGGTGCGTTACTACTCCCTCGGGGATCTATTTGCCCACAGTGTGGGCTACGTGGGACGAATCAGTGACCGCGACCTGAGTAACTTTACCGAGGATGATGTGCGCCGCTATCGCGGTACCCGCAGTATCGGTAAGGTCGGGTTGGAACGTTCCTACGAGGACCTCCTGCTTGGGGAGGTCGGTTATGAAAATGTTGAAATTAATGCTCGTGGCCGGGTTTTACGAGTACTGGAGCGCCGGGACCCCAAACCGGGCTCGGATCTGGTGCTCAACCTGGATGCTCAACTGCAACAAGTCGCCTCTGATGCCCTGGGAGATCGCCGCGGTGCAGTAGTTGCGATCGATGTAAATAGCGGTGGTGTGTTGGCGTTTGTCAGCAAGCCGTCCTTCGACCCCAACTTGTTTGTGACCGGCATCAGCTTTGCCGACTATCGCGCCCTCAGCGATTCTCTCGATGTGCCCCTGTTTAATCGGGCGGTGCAGGGGCAGTATCCACCGGGCTCGACTCTAAAGCCGTTGATGGGGCTGGGTGGACTCCAGGCGGGCATTATTACCCGAGAGAGTACAGTCAAGGACCCCGGCTTTTACAAGCTGCCCAACGATCCGCGCATCTACCGCGACCACGTGCGCTGGGGGCACGGTGAGAAAGTGGATCTGATACAGGCCATGGCGCAGAGCTGTGACGTCTACTTTTGGGATATGGCGCACCGCTGGGATATCGATGATATGCACAGCATCGCCTCTCATTTTGGCTTGGGCAGCAAGACAGGGATTGATCTGCCCATGGAGCGCTCTGGACTATTTCCTTCCCGAGACTGGAAGCGCGGCGCCCGCGGAATGCCCTGGTTCCCCGGTGACAGTTTGAATGCGGTGCTGGGGCAGGGCTTTGTGTTGGCGACGCCACTGCAGCTTGCAGTAATGACTGCCACGATTGCCAATCGCGGTACCCACTACCGCCCGCAGATGGTCAAGTCGATCAACGGGGTGGAACAACCTCCCGAGATACTGCACAACCTCGAGGCCCGCCCTGATCACTGGGATTTGGTCTTCGAGGGAATGGAGGCTGTAGTCAACCACCGTACCGGTACCGGGAAACGGGCAGGTAAAGATCTGGACTTCCGCGTGGCGGGTAAGTCCGGTACCGCTCAGGTGGTCGGTATTGCCCAGGGGGAGCGCTATGACTCAGAGGCCCTGCAAGAGCGCCACCGAGACCACGCCCTGTTTGTGGCCTTCGCGCCTGTGGATAACCCCCGTATCGCTGTTTCGGTATTAGTCGAAAATGGTGAGGGCGGCGGCAAGGTCGCTGCTCCGGTGGCAAGAGAGCTATTTGCGGAGTGGATGTCACGCCCGCAGTTGGAACCGCAGAAGACGGCGGATACCACTTATTTGAGCGAGGGGGCTGGCAATGGCTAGTCGCGATTTCTCCCACCGTTTGTCAGATGCCCACGGCAGTCTGCGCAAGCCGGTCAGTCTCTCACGCCGCCTGCATATTGATATACCGCTACTGGTACTGTTGTTGGTGTTGGCCGCTGTAGGACTTGGAGTGCTGTACAGCGCTTCTGGCGGTGATATGAACTATGTGCGGCGCCAGTCAATTTTTATGTGCGTGGCCTTTGTGGGCATGTTTATCGTTGCGCAAATCCCCCTGGATTTTTATCGGCGCTGGTCCCCCTGGGCCTATTTGGCCGGTTGTGCGCTATTGGTTGGGGTATTGTTCTTTGGCACCAAGGCGATGGGGGCACAGCGCTGGCTGGAGATAGGCGGGTTTCGCTTCCAGCCATCGGAAGTGATGAAGCTCGGTGTCCCCATGGCAGTGGCAGCTTACCTGCATCAACGCCGTTTGCCGCCATCACTGACCACAGTGATTGGAGCTTTGGCAATTGTGGCGATTCCCGCAGCTCTTATCGTACGGCAACCGGATTTGGGGACTTCGATCCTGATTGCGGCGTCCGGTCTTTTTGCCCTGTATCTAGCGGGGTTGAGTTGGAAGATGATCAGTGCCGCGGCAATGGCGCTGTTGGTTGCTGCCTATCCAATTTGGCACTGGGGGCTCCACGATTACCAGCGGCAGCGAATTTTGACCCTGCTCAACCCAGATGATGACCGTTTTGGTGCTGGTTGGAATATATTTAACTCCAAAGCGGCTATCGGCTCCGGTGGTGTTTACGGCAAAGGCTACCTGCAGGGAACCCAGTCACAGCTCGATTTCCTGCCGGAGAGCCATACCGATTTTATTATCGCGGTACTGTCGGAGGAGTGGGGCATGCGCGGCGCCCTGTTGCTGCTTTTGCTATATGTACTGATTATCGCCCGTGGCATTTACATCAGCTTTATGGCCCAGCACGTATTTGGCCGATTGTTGGCGGGGAGTATTACCCTCACTTTTTTTGTCTATGTATTTGTAAACATTGGTATGGTTACAGGATTGTTGCCGGTAGTTGGGGTGCCTTTGCCTGTGATTAGTTACGGCGGGACATCCTTGATTACATTGATGGCCGGATTTGGCTTGTTGATGGCTGTTGGCACTGAGCGGCGCAGAGTTCACTTTTGAGGAACACTGCATAGGGACAATAACCGGATTTAGAGACGCGAGATGAAGACAGGAGCGGTCGTTTTGAAGTGGACCTCGGGATTATTAATCGGGATGGGACTGGCCCTCGCCGCCTGTGCGCAGGAACCGGGTCACGGAAATAATAAACAAGCGCAAGAATTCGTAGATTATATGGTGGAAGAGCACGATTTTAATCGCGAAGAAATGCAGACTCTGATGCGTGAGGCCAAGCGCAAAGATTCCATCCTAAAGGCGATCAAACGGCCAGCTGAGAAAGCCAAGCCCTGGCACGAATATCGCAAAATGTTTCTCACCCCGCAGAGCATTGCCGGTGGGGTAGACTTTTGGGATCAAAATGCCGAGGCCCTGGCTGAGGCTGAAAAGAAATACGGTGTACCGGCAGAGATGATTGTTGCCATCATCGGAATTGAAACCCGATACGGCGGTAATATGGGCGGCTACCGGGTTTTGGATGCACTTTCCACGCTGGCATTTAACTACCCCCGTCGCTCTGCGTTTTTTACCAAAGAGTTAGAAAACTACCTTCTGCTGACTCGTGAGCAGGATATGGACCCCTTGGCTCTCAAGGGCTCTTATGCTGGGGCTATGGGCTACGGCCAATTCATGCCTTCAAGCTACCGCTCTTATGCGGTGGACTTCAGCGACGATGGCAAGGCGGATATATGGAACAACCCTACCGATGCGATCGGCAGTGTGGCTAACTATTTCGTTAAACATGGATGGAAGCCCGGTGAACCGGTCGCGGTACTGGCCAGCCCCCGCCCGAATGCGGACATGACAATCGTCAACGATACTCTGCAGCCGCAGTGGACCGTTGGAGAATTGGCGGACAAAGGCTTTAACGCTACTAGCCAGGTGGCTCCGGAAATGCCGGCCAACGTATTCTCCCTGCAAACTGAGCAGGGAAAACAGTATTGGCTCGGTTTGAATAATTTCGCGACTATCACCCGCTATAACCGCAGTCGCCTTTACGCTATGGCCGTCAATGATCTGGCCCAAGAGATTGTTAAAGCGAGAGGCGGCAAGTCTTAAGGCGGCTTCAGTCCCGCAGCTAAATTTAACCCAAATGGAGGGAACCATTTGGGTTTTTAGTGTTCATATTTTTCTATTTTATTTAGCAGTTCCAGATAATAGCGGCTTGGAGACGGCAGCAATAAGTTGTCGCGCGCCGGGGGGATTATGTTTCAGTGCAAAGCGCGTTGGGGAGTGGCCCTGGCGGTCCTGATATTAGCGGCCTGTAGTGGCCCGCAGCCAAAACCACAGAAAACCGAAAACACCAAGCAACCGGACTTTAATAGCATCAAGGATAGTGGCCCTGCTGCTCCGGTAAATATGCAAGCAGCCCCTGAGCCGATCCCTGTCCGCGAGCCGATCGGCGACGCCGGCAATAAATCCCCTTATAAGGTCAACGGTGTCACGTATCGTGTACGCAATGACGTCAAGGGCTATAAAGAGGTGGGGCAGGCTTCCTGGTATGGAACAAAATTCCACGGCCGACGCACTGCAAATGGCGAGGTCTACAATATGTATGCCATGTCTGCTGCCCATAAAACGCTACCACTGCCCAGCTATGCCAAGGTCACCAATCTCGACAATGGCCGCAGTATTATCGTGCGGGTAAACGATCGGGGGCCCTTTGTGCACGGGCGCATCATCGACCTCAGTTATACTGCTGCGCAAAAGCTTGGATACATTGATAAAGGCATTGCTCGGGTTGAGGTAGAGGCTCTGGACCCGGCCGCGTTGCCGGCGGCCAATGAAGTGCTGGCCAATAGTGATGGCACCGCTGGTTTGGCGGAAGATACGACTATCAAGTTGCCCGACAATACCTATCTGCAAGTTGGTGCTTATAGCAGTTCCGCGCAGGCCCAGGAAATTCGCACCCAATTGGCAGCGGCCATTGACTATCCTGTTGCTGTTAGTTCTGTTCAGAGTGGCGGCAAGACTTATTATCGAGTTCGAATTGGTCCACTCACCCAGCAGAGAGCTTTGGCAACAGCGCGGGAAACTGTTGAGCAGAAGCAATTTGGACAGCCACAAGTAGTTTACGAATAGTGTTGTGGGCTTTTGGGTATCAATAGGTAAGGGTGATATCTGCCTTAAATGATTGTGACTGATGCTATCGGCGGCAGTCATTTGAATACCCGTTCACAAAATAGTGCGCATTGACGCGTTTTTTCTTGTATTTTGTATTTTTGTAATGATAGGCGGCGTTTGGTGACAAGCTCTAGTGCCGCTGATTAACCTTGTAGATTTCGTTGCAGGTTAAGCCAACGAAAACGAGGAATGACGAGACATATACCTATGATCACACGGATTATCGCCTGTTCTTTCCTGTTGTTATGTGCGGGCCTGGCCCAGGCGCAATCTCTTATCCCTGCACCGCCTCAATTGGCGGCGAAGTCTTACCTGCTCTTAGATGCCAATACCGGTCAGGTCCTGGTTGAGCACGAGGCGGATACTCCGGTACCGCCGGCAAGCCTAACCAAGATGATGACGGCCTATATCGTTTCTGAGGAGATCCTTAAGGGGAGCATCAAAGAAAACGATATGGTTCGTATCTCTGAAAAGGCCTGGCGCAAGGGTGGCTCCAAGATGTTTGTTAAAGTGGGTGACCAGGTGCCGGTTATCGACTTGATGCGCGGTGTGATTATTCAATCCGGTAACGATGCGAGTATTGCCCTGGCAGAACACGTCTCCGGTAGTGAAGAGGTCTTTGCCGAAGTTATGAACCAGCAGGCAGAGCTGCTGGGCATGGAAGATACTAACTTCGTCAACGCCACTGGCTGGCCTGCAGAGGGGCACGTAACGACTGCCCATGACCTGGGTGTACTGGCGCGTGCGCTGATAATGGACCACCCAGAGCATTACGATATTTATTCCGAGAAGTATTTCAGCTACTCCGGCATTAACCAGCCCAACCGCAACCGTTTGCTGTGGCGCGATTCCTCTGTAGATGGAATTAAGACCGGCCATACGGAAGAAGCAGGGTACTGCCTGGTAGCTTCTGCAATGAAGCGCGGCATGCGCCTGGTTGCTATTGTTGTCGGCACCGACAGTGATGAGAAGCGCGCCTCTGAGACCCAAAAACTGCTCGCCTACGGCTTCCGCTACTACCAAACCCACAAGGTCTATGGTCAGGGTGAAGAGTTGCAGACGGAGCGTGTCTGGGGTGGTAAAGAGCCCAGCGTGGGTATTGCCGTAGCTAAAGATGTATTCGTTACTATCCCCCGTGGCGGTGAGGAAGGCATTAAGGCCGACCTGATTGTGGATGGTGAGCTGGAAGCGCCTGTGCAGAAGGGCCAGCCAGTGGGTAAAGTTGTTGTGACCCTGGATGGTGAGACTGTCGCCGATGTTAAAGCAGTTGCTGCCGAAGATGTGGAGCGTGCCGGTTTCTTCAAGCGCATGTGGGACTCCATCAAGCGCTTTGTAATGGGCTTTTTTAGCTAATTGCTGATTTAGGGATGGGAATGATTCCCATCCCTGTCCATCCCTCCCCACTCTCTGTCCACTTCCCCTTTTGCTCACTGTCCACTGCTGTTTAGCCGCTGTATAATCGCCGCCCGGCTGTGCCTAAGCTTTTCTCAATATCTAACAGCCCGGCCCCGGAGAGTGGTATGAGTCAAGATCCCAATCAAAAAGCCCCGAAAATTGAATTTCCCTGCGAAGACTACATGGTCAAGGTCGTGCGTGATGCCAATGATGAGGCGCACGAATTTGTACTGGATGTGATGCGTCGCCATGCCCCCGGCCTGGATGAAGAGCGCGTTACCTTACGTGACAGTAGTACTGGTAAATTCACCTCAATGACTTTCTTTATCCTCGCCACTGGTGAGGAGCAGCTCAAAGCATTATTTGAAGAACTGAAACAGCACCCCGCTGTGCATATGGTGCTCTGATGACCATTGTTCGCGATCTTGCGCGGCGAGATTACAAGAGTGTCTGGCAGGCCATGTCGCGCTATACCGATAGTCGTGATGGCGAAACTGCTGACGAGATCTGGTGTGTAGAGCACGAGCCGGTTTTCACCCAGGGGCAAGCAGGCAAAGCCGAGCACCTGCTGAATACCGGTGATATACCCGTGGTTCAGGTGGATCGTGGGGGACAGGTGACTTATCACGGCCCCGGCCAGTTGGTGGTGTACCCATTGCTGGACCTGCGCAGAGCAAAAATCGGCGTACGTGACTTGGTCACTGCCCTGGAAACTGCCACGGTGGCAATGCTGGAAACCTTTGGTGTTGCAGCGGCACCCAGGGCCGATGCGCCTGGGGTCTACCTCACTGAAGGCCCCCGTGCGGGAAGTAAGATAGCCTCTATCGGATTGCGAGTTCGGCGGGGGTGCAGTTTCCACGGTATCGCCATCAATATCGATATGGATCTGGCTCCATTCCTGCGGATCAACCCCTGTGGCTATGCGGGGATGCAGATGGTGCAGATAGCAGAAATATTGGAACCAACCCCGAGTTGGAGCCAGGTCGCCGAGATTTTTGTACGCGAGCTGCTCCACACTCTTCAGTTGCCCGACGCCCAGTGGCAACCCATTGATGAAAAAGTATTTGCGCAGCTGAGCGCAGAACAGCAGGAATTAAGTAATGGCTGATAAACCCGACCTGGTGCCCGTTAAGCGCACTCGCCGCCTCCAGCAGGGGGAGAAACTTCGCGATGGCGATAAGGTAGAGCGTATCCCGGTGAAGGTAATTGCCAGCGATAACCTGCTGCGTAAGCCTGACTGGATTCGCGTAAAGGTTCCCGCTTCAAAAGAAGTGGATCGCATCAAAAATATTCTCCGCTCACAAAAACTGTCAACGGTTTGTGAAGAGGCGAGCTGCCCTAATTTGGGAGAGTGCTTTAGTGGCGGTACCGCGACATTTATGATCATGGGTGAAATCTGTACCCGTCGCTGTCCTTTCTGCGACGTAGGCCACGGTAAGCCCAATCCACTGGACCCGGAAGAGCCTAAGAACCTGGCGGATGCCATTGCTGCAATGAGTTTGCGCTATGTGGTAATCACCTCTGTTGACCGGGATGACTTGCGCGATGGTGGCGCCGAGCATTTTGCCAATTGTATTCGTGAATCGAGAGCGCAGTCCCCGAACCTGCAAGTGGAAATTCTCACTCCGGATTTCCGCGGCCGTATGGATGTAGCGCTGGACATTCTGGAGAAAGAAGCTCCGGATGTGTTTAACCACAATTTGGAAACTGTGCCACGCCTGTATAAAGAGTCTCGTCCCGGTGCCAATTACAAGTGGTCTTTAAAGCTGCTGCAGGAATACAAAAAGCGTCGCCCTGACGTACTGACCAAGTCCGGGTTGATGGTTGGCCTGGGTGAGGAGAAAGAGGAAATTTTCCAGGTAATGGACGATATGCGCGAGCATGATATCGATATGCTTACGATCGGCCAGTATCTGCAACCGAGTAAAGAACACTTGCCGGTGCAGCGCTACGTCCACCCGGATGAGTTTGAAGAGTATCGCCGCTACGCCGAGCAAATCGGCTTTAAGCACGCGGCCTGTGGTCCCTTGGTACGCTCTTCTTACCATGCTGATAAGCAGGCTCACGGAGAAAAGGTAGGTTAATACAATTTGTAGGAGAGGGGGGTGTTTTTCACATCCCTCTCCCCATTTCTCCCTCCTCAATCTCGCTTTTAACGCCCAGTTAAACACATCTATTTTTAAACAAAACTTACAATGCTTTCGGTGTTGCGAGCTCTGAAAGTATATTCTTGAATGAGAAATTAAAGTTATTTTCTCTGAAGTATTGAGGCGGCTATTTTCAATATTTAAGAGCTGTTAATGTTCTTAATTAAATTAAGGTTATTGTATTAATTGCCTTAAATGGATTTTAAGTCTCCGCGGCTTTTGTCGTTTTTAGTTTTACCTGGGTGCTCGCACTTGCTAAAAGGAAGCTTTTGTAGTTTTCGGGCTTTTTAAGTTGGGTGTTGCTATTTGTTTTTGCTTGTTGTCTCAGGTTGTTTCTCTGTAACCCTGATATCAAACTAGAAATTGGTGCGGATTAAATTTTTAAGAAATCAAAAGTAATTTTGAATTACACTCATGTGACACTGTGTACCACAATGCTCTAGTTTTTAGTCCTATTAGTAAGTAGCGCCCTGATAAAAGGGATACTTTTGTTAGACCTGATGTCCTAATTAAGCAGCAAAGAGCCTGCTCCTTTGTGACCAGTCATTCGCATTTTATTGTTGATAACAATAATTGCACTAATAGCTGATCTTCAGTAACTTAAGGTAAAACAATAACTGTCAGAGATTCTGCCTTTTTAGGTGTTTCATCTGCCATATTCATTCGGCGGATCTAGCCAAGCCGGGTAAAAGTCGTTATTTAATGGCTTTACTGCTTAGTTATCTTGGTAACTCCGCTCAGGGTGTGCTGCATATTGGTGCAATCTGCCCGGACAAATGATACTGCTCATAATTAAAAAAACACAATAATCAGAGAGGACTAGCGATGACCCCGGAAGAAAAGTACGAGAAGGTGAAGGGCCTGCAACCTTTAGAGCTTCTTTATCAGAGGGAGGCGCAGCAGGCTGATACGGTCTTTCTTCGCCAAATGCAGCAGCGGCAATGGAGAGACTATACCTGGGGTGAGGTAATGGATCGGGCTCGCAGGATTGCTGGCTACTTGCGCGCTCAGTACGAGCCCGGTGATCGCATCGCTATTCACGGCAAAAATTGTGCGGACTGGATTATTGTGGATGTGGGTATCATGCTGGCGGGAATGATCAGCGTGCCGCTTTACCCAGGTCAATCTGTCTCCTCGATGACTTATGTTTTACAGCACTCTGAATCGAAGATGCTTTTCTGTGGGGCCACCGACAATAATGCGGCTCTACAGGAAGTTGCTGATATGCTGCCCTCGGTTGCTATCCAACGCTGTGAGATCCGTTGTGACCAGGATCTGGAAACCCTAATCAAAGAGAGTGAGCGCTTTGAGGAAAAGCCGACCTTTGATCTGGATGATATCTTTACGATCATGTACACCTCTGGAACTACAGGTAATCCAAAAGGAGTTATGCATAGCTGGTCTTCGGTGGTTTTTGTCTCCCCAAATATGATTCGCGGTTATGGAATGGATGAGAATGACCGTGTTCTTTCTTATTTGCCCTTAGCTCATGCCGCAGAGCGGATACTGGTTGAATTCCATTGTTTGTATTCTGGTACCCCAATTCATTTCCCCGAATCTCTGGATACTTTCCTGGAAGATTTAAAGCGAACGCGTCCGACGATGTTCTTCTCGGTTCCTCGCCTTTGGACCAAGTTTAAAGAGGGAATTGATGAAAAAATCCCGCCGTCGCTGCAAGAAGTACTGCTACGTATTCCTGGAATCAATACCTGGTTGAGAAAGAAAGTTCGTAATGGTCTGGGGTTGGATGATGCAGAAATATTGGTTAGCGGTGCGTCCCCTATTTCCATTGAACTACTGCGCTGGTACCACCGTATGGGAATGAAGGTGGCCGATGGCTACGGTATGACCGAGAATTTTATTTACGGTTGCTTTGCTCCGCCGGGGGAAGATCCTGTGCCGGGGACGGTTGGTAAGCCTTACCATGGCTGTGAAGTTAAGATTTCTGAGGAAGGGGAGATACTCTTTAAGAGCGGTTCCTTGATGAAGGGATACTATCTTGAACCGGAAAAAACCGCAGAGGTAATACGGGATGGTTATTACCACACGGGTGATTCTGGGTTTATTGATAAAGACGGTCTGGTACATATCACTGGGCGTATTTCAGAAACCTTCAAAACCAGTAAAGGCAAGTTTATTCAGCCCAGCCGACTCGAAGGATTTTTTGGTAATGAGACAATGCTGGCCCAGCTCTGTGTTCTGGGGCACGGTATGGATCAGCCGGTAATGCTGGTGACTATCTCCGAGTCCGCTGAGAAATTACCACGGGGAGAAGTTAATGAGCATTTGCAGAAGCTACTGACTTCGGTAAATGATAAGTTACCGCAACATGAGCGGATTAAGACCATCTTTATTACCAAGGAAGAGTGGACTCCCCTCAATGAATTCCTAACGCCGACACTAAAGATTAAGCGAAAGGTACTTGAAGCTCATTATCAGCCTCTATTTAAACAACACGTGGATATCAAGGGGATTGTATGGGAGCCTCGCACTGCGGTGAGTGAGGGCTCAAAAGAGGCTTCACTTGAACCTGTGAGTTAATCGCCCCCGATTAATAGAAAAGCCCGGTGAGTATTGATCCGGGCTTTTTTATTGGGTTGTTGGTTGCCTGGTCAGTGAGTGTAGCTCTGACAGTGCTGGGATTTTCCTGTCAGCCCAATTTGAATACTTTCTGCTGAGCACTCGAAGTCATCATTAAATTTACAGTCTTCCATTTTGCAGGCACCAACGCCGGCGGTACGGGAGCTGCTTGTATGACGGGAGTTGGTGAAGAAAGTATCACAGTCGGGATCGGCACCGTCACCAATGGTAATTGCTCTGGCGTGGCAAGCATCATTGGCGTTATAAGCGCATTGGCTGGCGGCACATCGACTGACTTCTGGCATATCGGTTGCGATAATCATGGCAGTCCTCTCCTTAATAGTAAGTTGGAGACTAGACCAGCATGGTTGCATGTCAATGAAAAACCACAGGGTCTGTGTGGTATTTTTATTATCAAGGTGCAGCGACGTTGTATATCAGAATAACTTTCTTAAGAAATACTTTTTATTCTAGTTTGTTATTTCAGCTGCGTCTTTGTGCCAGGCCATTAAAGCCAGTTTCTCAGTCTCGCCTGGCAATACAATTTGCTTCTCGTGGGCTAGGCCGAGTTTTTCCAGTAATCGTATAGAGGGTTTATTTTCTGGTTGTGCAATCGCAAGGATTCGCGTTAATCCCAGTATATCCCTGGCGTACGTCATTACAGCTTTGGCAGCTTCTAAAGCAAAACCCTGGCCACGATAATCGGGTAAAAAGGCAAAACCAATATCGGCTCCATTGAGCCCCTCTCGCTTAACCAGTCCGCAGATGCCTATTGCAGTGCCATTGTTCAAGGACACTTTGTACATACCAAAGCCGTGCTCACGATACATGGCAATGGGACCATTTAGGATATAGTTGCGAGCCTCACGTTTTGTGCGAACTCCGCGATCGCCAATATTCTTTAGAAAATCGGCATCATTGAGTAGTGCCAGCATTAAACCGTTATCCCGGTCTTCATTAAGCTCCTGAATAACCAGGTTGTCAGTTTCTAATCGGAGCATTTGGACGGACCCTATTTTTTCAGTTTCACTGATGAGGGAAGGCTCTGAGGTGAGAAGAATCGTAGTTAAATTAAATAGAAGGGGAGGCTGTGCCCCCTGGCAAGGGGGCACAGTTACCACTTAGAAGCGGTAAGTCAAATTGACGGAGGCAGATTCAGTCGTTGGGCGGGAAGCGACAGTTGCGCTAACTGCAATAGCGTCAGCTGCTTGCCAGCGGATACCGGCAATCATACCCATGCCACCGTTGAAGATACCTTCGTCGACACTGGCATAGCTAGGCATGGCATTCATATTACCTTCCATGGATTTTACACCCACTTCAATAGTGTCTTCTTCAGTGCCGTTGGTGTCTTCATACCAAATTTCTGCATAGGCATTAATGGTGTCCCAGCTCTTATTGGCGAAAGCACCAAAACGCATATTTCTCAGGCGGCGCTCTTGATCACCGTAGTGCATACCCAGCGGGTCGAGCTCATTGCCACTCAGGTCGGTATAGGTAAAGCCTTCGATGGCATCTTCGGTGTAGCCATCTACATCCGTAGTTACCTTGGTGAAGCTTACAAATGGACCGAACTGGAAGGTTTCGCTGTTGAGCAGGTTGGCACCGGCAGTGATACCCAAGGACAAGTTCTCGCCAGAGGTATTCCCGGTCAGGTTACCGTTATAAGTGTCGCCCAGAGAGACAGAACGGCTGACGTCATCGTAATCTACATCGGTCAGGGTCGCGTTACTTTCGACAAAGAAAATGTCGTAGTGCATGCGGCCAAAAACGCTGTAGTTGGTTGAGGTGGAATCAATAGCAAGCTGTGAATTATCCACATCAATATTGGAGCGGCTTACTGCAAAACCGATTTCCGCATTGTCGCGCACGGCGAAAGTCATGCCGAGAATATTGGAGTAGCCATCTCCCCTGACATTGGCGGTGTAATCTGTATCGTAGTCGACGTTACCCAGGGAGCTACCGGCGAAAACGCCAGTCTGAGCGGAGCGGTAACGAACACTGGCCAGGCTCTCGTCAAGGCTGTTGGTGTGGGTGCGAGTAGCCTGGATTGCGATATCTGGCAGCTGACCGGCAACCTGAGCAGCATTCACGATTGCGGTGTAGTAGTCACCGAGGATTTCCTGACCAATTTGAGTGGGGTGAACACTGTCGTTGAAGATCAGCTTGTCTGCATCGGGGTCGGTGCCGTTAATGCCATAAACGGAATGCTCAATACAGTCGTTGCCACTGCCGTCGTAACAAAACAGTTGGTTCTCTGAGGAGGATAAACCAAAGATGGTCGGGTTATTGAGGGCGACTTTCAGGATACCTGCCTGGTCAACCATCAGAACGCCGTCGATATCCTTGGCCTTAGCTAACAGTGCTGAGTTGAAGGTTTCAGAAGTGCTACTTGCTTCGAAAAGTATCTCTTCGAAGGCGGTGGCCAGCTGGGCATCAGCATCTTCCTGGCTCACTAGTCCAGCATCAACTGCAGCTTGCAGAGCCTCTGCATTGTCGCTGGAGTAAACGGCTTCATATGCAGCAGCGTAAACGCCAGGAGTTTTGCTGACATCCGGTACATTGGATACGAGGATGTAATTGGCACCTGCATCGGATAGAGCGCCAGCTGCGCTTGCCAGCATTGTTGATGCAACGTCCAGATCCGCAGTGACTTCTTCGATGGTTGAGGTGCCAGCGACGACATCTTCGAAACCGCTGAGTAAGTCGTTACCACCGCCGTTTACCCAATAGAGAGCGTTGTGATCAGCACTTCCCAGAGTACTTTCCAGGTAGCCCATTCCCAGTGGGTGTGGGTTACCGGAAGTTCCAGTAGTGGCTATAAGATCAGCAAAGGTGCCCTCAATGGCGTCGCCCATAGCAGAAGCTTGGGTCATCAGGTCAGCATAAGTTGCGGTATCACCTTCTGCCAGGGCAGCTTCGGCTTGGGCTACTAATTGGGCTGCAGTGGCCTGTTGTACCAGCAATTGGGTCAGGAGTTCGGAGTCCGGGTAGCTGGGAGTTAAGCCTTCGTCACCAGTGGTTGGCATCAGGGCGCTTAACAGGTTATGACGGCTCGGGTCAGCCTCCAGGCCATATGCCTGCAGGTAGGCTGCATAGTTGTCGGGACCGATGATATTCATCAGAACATCAGCTGCTTTGTGCCCGCCTACGGCCCAGCCTGTACCGGC
Source organism: Microbulbifer sp. CNSA002 (assembly GCF_047324085.1). NCBI lineage: Bacteria > Pseudomonadati > Pseudomonadota > Gammaproteobacteria > Cellvibrionales > Microbulbiferaceae > Microbulbifer > Microbulbifer sp. CNSA002. The sequence continues at coordinate 4,202,364 of NZ_CP172449.1, read as the reverse complement.
ATTGCTCAAGCCAGCAGCAATCTGAGCAGTAACGGAAGCTTCAAGTTCCTCTGCACTCAGTGAGGGGTCTACGGTGGGTAGGCAAAAGGAAGATTCCATACCTGCACAAGACGGAGTTACGGCACCCAGGCCCAGATTCTGGGATAAAAGACTAATGGCTACTTCGCGATCGTCGCCCCCATTAGTGAATACATCGTAGTTGCCGACATCGGTTAGGCTGTCACCGAAGGCGATAACCTGGGAAAAGGCTGCCTCTTTGGCAAAAGCCGCAGAGCTTGTCATTGTTGCGAGTGCTATGGCCGCTGCGAGGCTACGCTTGGCGTTATGCATGGTTTTCTCCTTGTCGCGGTAATCTCACACCCGCGGAGACATCGGGAGCAGTCCAGAGGAAACTACAGGGCGCGAGTCTTTATTGTTCTTTGCTCCAGTACTTCTAGGAAGCCGGGCAATCTTAGCGGATTTGACTATGACTTGAAAATAAGTCACAAATCATTCCGCAAATCCTGGTTGGCCTTTAAGGCCCCTTAAATAGCTTTTATTCGGCTGGCGCAATATTACTTAATGAGGGTTTCCCGGTAAATGAGGTTTACCCCTAGATACGCTCATTTTATAGGAAGCATTTTTTTATAATTTGATTTCTGTCAATGGCGAATTGTATCTGTGTTGTGGGGCTGGTTAATAGCTGCACTATTTGGGCAGAATGGTCATTAGATTTTGTATTTTTAGTAAAATGATGTAACTCGGGCATTGGGTGTTTATGGTTTATGGAAAAGGGAAGGTGTCTGTCCCTCAAGAAGAAATCGAAATGAGTGCGATACGCGCACAAGGCGCCGGTGGCCAAAATGTAAATAAAGTTTCCAGTGCAATTCATCTGCGGTTTGATATTCGGGCTTCTTCACTTCCACAGTTGATTAAGGATGGTCTTTTAAAGTTAAAAGATCGTCGAATCTCCTCTGATGGCGTGGTGGTTATCAAGGCTCAGAGGTTCCGAACCCAGGAGAAAAACCGCCTGGATGCCCTGGAGCGACTGCAGGAACTGGTGGATAAAGCTGCATTTAAGCCAAAATTCCGCGTGGCCACAAAACCCAGTCGTGGTGCCAAGGAGCGTCGCCTGCAAGCAAAAAGTCGTCGCTCTCAGGTGAAGTCAATGCGGGGTAGGATAAAAGACCAGCACTGATCCAATTGCCCGAAATATAGAGAATAATTTTTCTTGAAACTGTCTTTTTACTTGGTTCTTTGGTGCAAATTTCCTGGTGGTCTATAAGTCGAATAGGGGGCAACCGCTGCAAGCCTGCCTTTTGTAGGAGGCCTACTTTTTCCATTTATCATATGGTGCCAGTTTGGTAGTGATGGAGACCGGGATTAGAAATGGTTGATTCACGACAATAGATAGAGACAGGAATTAACCTCTGCAGATTAGGGCCCGCAGAGGTAATCTTGGCTCTTATGGGATTTTAGAGCAGAGTTACAGGTAGGGGGAACGGGCCAATACTTCCTGATACTCGGCTTCTCGTTGCATTAGTTCGAACTGCAAGCCAGTAATTTCCATCCCCAGTTCTGAATGCCTGACCTTTAGGCGAGCAATATCAGCGAGCAAGGTCACCCGCTCAGAGTTGTCGACTGTCTCATCTACCAATAAAGCACCGATCTCTGTCATATCATCGAGAATATGCTCTCTTGCCAGTTCCAGGTCATGAATTGCCGATACCAGTTCCTCGACAGCAGATTTGGCAAGAAAAATATTCTGGCCTGAATTGTATCCCCGCAAGAATAACCCTTCGAGGTCTGCGGGGCAGACCCCGTTATAGCTGTTGCCAGAGCGCCCCTGATCAAAGCCGCGCAGCTCGGTGCAAAAAAGCTCCAGCCCTTCAGTTCGCCCATTGCGATAAGCCATTGTATTGACTGACACACCGTACTTTGCACAAGCCTCACGACGCCCCCCTAAATAAGAAATGTCTCGACCTGCTGCACCGTCTTCATACCCGATTGCCTGCCAGTCTGCGACATAGCATTCATCTTCGCTCATGGTGGCACATCCCGAGATCAATGAAACTAAAAGAAAGAGGAGTGCAATTTGAGAGGGAAATTTCACAGCGGTTATCCGTGTCGGTGATTTCACCAAAGCTTACTGTGAATTTCCTGACTGGAAGCTGAACTTTCTGTATTGCGTGAAATTATTCCATCGGATCTTTTTAAGAGAAGGTGGAGCAAGTAGTTAGCTACCGACGACTAGTCTGATGAAGTTAGCGGATCAGTAATTGGAAGGCTTACTCGATGGGTGATTTCGTTGGGATGACAGCTCTTGAGCTGTTGCATGGATACAGGAAGAAGTCTTTCTCACCGGTTGAGGTTACCGAGGAGTTACTCAACCAAATTGAGCGACTTAATAGGCATGTTAAGGCTTTTTGTTTGATTGACAGAAAGACAAGCCTCGCCTATGCGCGGGAAGCTGAACACCGCTATATGTCTGGCAATGTGCGGGGATTACTTGATGGGGTGCCAGTGGCAATAAAGGATGTCTTCTATACACCGATGTGGCCAACGGTTTTCGGCTCCCAAATAATTGATCCAGAGACGACGCTGGGATGTGCGGCCCCTTGCATTGCGGCATTACAGCGCAACGGGTACACGCCAATAGGGAAAACCACGACACCGGAGTTTGGTTGGAAGGCGGTGACGGATAACGCCATAGACGGTATTACGAGAAACCCCTGGGATAGGGATAAGACATCGGGTGGTTCGAGTGGCGGGGCTGCGGTTGCAGTATCACTGGGATTGAGCCCTCTGGCTGTGGGGGCTGATGGTGGTGGATCTATCCGGATTCCGGCCAGCTTTTGCGGCACAATTGGGTTCAAACCGAGTTTTGGACAGGTTCCCCATTGGCCATTAGGTACCTTCTCCTCCCTGGTGCATGTGGGGCCCTTAGCATCGACGGTGGAAGACTGTGCACTGATGATGAATGTAATCAGTGAACCGGATCATCGGGATATCCGCGCAATACCTCGCCGGAACATTGATTTCCTTGCAGCTACAGAGGGAAGGTTGATTGAAAGAACAGGAAAGTTGCGTATTGCTTACAGCCCCAGTCTTGGTTACGTAGCACCTGATCCCATGGTGGTGAGCAACGTTTCTGCTAGTGTAATGCACTTCCAGGAATTGGGTGCTGAAGTTGTAGAGGTTGACCCGGGTATTGATGATGCTAGTGCAGCTTTTGGCTGTCTATTTTGTGCGGGAATAGCGAGTATCTTTAGGGCGATGGATAGTACCAGGCGCCAACTGGTGGAGCCCCAATTGTTAGAGGTCGCAGAACAAGCGGACAAATTATCCTTACCTGATTATCTCGACGCGCTGAAGTGGCGAGATAACTTTGTCGAGCGATTACAGGAATTTTTTCTGAAATATGATCTGTTAGTGACCCCAACTTTACCTATTACCGCATTTAGTGCTGGGGTCAATGTGCCGGATAGTAATTCAGGCTCTCTATGGTATTCCTGGACACCTTATACCTACCCCTTCAATTTATCAGGCCATCCGGCAATATCAATCAATTGCGGTTTTTCAGCGAGTGGTCTGCCAGTAGGTCTGCAAATAGTAGGCAGAAAATATGCTGATGAGACCGTTTTATGTGCAGCCGCTGCTTTACAAAACCAGCAGGGGTTAAAAAGGAGGCTTCCTGGTTGGGTAGATTCTGTGTGAGTTGCAATCTTAAAATTCTTCTTGTAGATCTAATTAAAATAAAGGGCTGAAAAACCCTTTAGTTCAGAAATTATTCCTAGTTCTATTTGCTATTAATAGTGTTTTTATATTCTATGTTTTTTGTGTATTTGTGATCCACTTAAAGTTTATTGGGGCTCTTACGCTGAAAGATGCCAAATTGTTTTAGTATTTATTTGAATGTGCTAGCTTTTCCTTGCCGGATTGGTCAATCCGGTTTTGTTTGTTCTCTCTGCGCTTTTCGAAATTCGAATAATAAAAATATTTCTGGATTGTCCGCGATTGTTTATAGGTATGGCCTGTAGTTCCATCCTCATTGATTTTTGTATTATTTGAATATTATTGAGATTCAAAACTGCTGTTTGTGCAGGCTTCTTGCATGTGTGTTTATTGCCTGCCTGTGTTTTTGAAATATCAGGGATTCGCAGGGGGCTAACTTAATGTGGAGAAGATAATGAAAAAAATTATTAGTAGGTCTTTAGTTGGGGTTCTTGCACTCCCCGGCGCTGTTATGGCAGAAGAGCTGTGGATAACTATAGGTAGTGATGGTTATAAAACCTTAAAGCAAAACAGTAGCCTGGTTGCCAAGCAACCACTCGCGATTCAAGGTGAGGAACGTAACGGAGTCACTATTCTAAAAGTTAATGAAAAGAATCTTTCCGAAATATCGACTCTGATGCATATCAACCATAACCGTTGTGGCGGCTTTATGGTACATGACTCATTGGAGGAAGCAGAAGCTGCCCAGGTTTCATCGCTGACGACAATAGTGAATAACGTGATCGCTTACTCTATTGATAATGCAGATGTGGTTAACGCCCTGCAAGCAGAGATCTCAGAGTCTAATATACGGTCAACTATTCAAAGTTTGTCGAATTTTACTAATCGCTATTACACCACTTCAACCGGCGTGGATGGTGCTGAGTGGATAAGGGATGAGTGGCAGGCATTAACGAGTTCACGAAGTGATGCCTCAGTCGAACTTTATAGCCATAGTTGGGCGCAACCCTCTGTAATTTTGACTATTCAGGGGCAAACTGATCCGGATGAAATTATCGTGCTGGGGGCGCACCTGGATTCTACGGTCGGTTTTGGCACTGGTGAAGGTACGAGAGCGCCGGGGGCTGACGATGATGCGTCTGGCATAGCAACATTGACTGATGTCATTAATGCAATTGTCGCTACAGATTATAAGCCGGATAAAACGCTGGCTTTTATGGGGTACGCTGCTGAGGAAGTGGGGCTGCGGGGCTCAGATGATATTGCCAGCGATTACAAGTCACAGAATAAAAATGTGATAGGTGCCTTGCAGTTGGATATGACCAATTACTATGGCTCAAATAGTGATATCTATATTATTGGAGATTACACCAATAGTGCCCAGAATAGCTTTCTTGAGGATCTGGCCCAGACCTACCTGAGCGGCCTTACTGTTGGAACAACTTATTGTGGTTATGCGTGTTCTGATCACGCATCTTGGTATAACCAGGGTTATCCGGTTTCCTTTCCTTTTGAGGCGACTTTTAATGGCTCAAACCCTTATATCCACACTTCAAGTGATACCCTCGCTAATAGTGGTGGAGATGCCAGTCATGCGGTGAAGTTTGGAAAGCTTGCTGCTGCCTATGTCGCTGAATTGGCCAAGGGTTATATAGGGGATGATCCGGGCCCAGACCCCGATCCGGACCCCGATCCCGACCCCGGTGAGGAACAAACAGAAACCTTTAGTGGTGATGTGGGTCGAGGTTCGGAGGATCACTATGGACCTCTCAGTGTAACGCCCGGTACAGATTTTATCGCGGATATGACCGGTACTAATGATGCCGATCTATATGTCCGTTTTGGTGCGGCACCTACTTGGCGCTATTACGATTGCCGTCCCTATGAGGGAGATAGCTCTGAGAACTGTTCCTTAACCGTGCCAAGTGGTGAGAGTGAAGCCTATTTTATGGTGCGGGGCTACAGTCGCCTGGGATCGGATTATGAGGTTGACGTTACTTATACACCTCAATAGACGGTGCTGATTTCACCTATTTATTTTTTTAAGTGAATTCATTGCTGTCACTTTTGCTTCAGCCTTTCTAAAAGTCACGTTTGGCAGTTTTTGGCATTTGCTAAACGTGTACCCCCTCCTTTTAAAATAAATATCGCGACATTAATTTTTTGATTTGTTGGAAGTTGACATTTAATCGCGTAAAAGATCTACCCTAGGCGTGCACTAATTTCTGGCATGGATGCAACTTAACGGAACGTCAGTATGCCGCTTTTTTTGTTTAACCCCTGCACGGATCTAATTTGATGTGCATTGCTTTGATGAATTATCCGGTGATGTTCTGTTTGATGTTAATAATGAGAAGAGAGGGTGGTGAATATGAAGCGTTACTTGTTGAGACCTTTGTCATTGGCGGTGGCAGTTGCGATTTTTAACTCTGGTGGGTATGCGATTGCTGAGGAAAAGGAAGAGGGTGCCTCTAATACTGCTGATCGGGCAATGGAGGAAGTGATAACCACAGGTACGCGCAAAGAGGGTGTATCTCCCACCGAGACTCTTTCTCCGGTAGATGTGGTTGGCGGAGAGGACATTGCGGATCAAGCGAGCTTTGATCTTACTGAGTCCCTGGCAAAAATTGCCCCTTCATTTAATACGCAGAGATTTCCAATTGCGGATGGCACCGCTTTTATCCGCCCGGTAACTTTACGTAATTTATCCCCAGATCAAACTTTGGTACTGGTCAATGGAGCTCGCCGCCATCGCTCTGCGCTGGTTAACTTGCAGCTTGCCCCCCTGGGCACAGTTAACCAGGGTGCCCAAGCCGTCGACTTTTCAGCGCTACCCTCTATGGCTATAGAGCGAGTTGAGGTTTTGCGTGATGGAGCTTCAGCACAATATGGCTCCGATGCGATTGCCGGTGTCGTTAACATTATCCTGAAGGATGATGCAGAGGGATTTAGCTTATCAGCTCAGACAGGGGAGTATTTTGAAGGGGATGGAACCCGGATGAGTATTGCCGCTAATACGGGATTTGCGCTGGGTAATGCAGGATTTATTAATGGCACCGTTGAATTTTCCCGCGCAGATAAAACCTGGCGTAGCGAAGCGCGGCCAGATGCGCAGCAGGTAGGATCAGTTGTGGGAAGTAATTTAGTACCACTGGATGGCTTGGGTCAGAGATGGGGTGATCCCGATGTTGAGTCCCTGAAGTTTTTTATTAACAGCGGCCTGGAGATCTCTGATTCGGTAGAGCTCTATGGAAACTTCGGTTATTCACAAAATGAAACAATTTCTGACTTTTTCTATCGTGGACCGGTGCTCGATCCAGAACACCAGTTTACTGCGAGAGGTACCCTGCAAGTAGACAGCCCCAATGACCCCCTTGATCCGAATAGTATCGACTACATGCCCGATCCAGCTCCCCAGTCTTTAGTGGATTCTATTTTGGCGCAAGGCCTAAACCCCTCGGATTACCTGGTAGCAGATACTTCCAGCGACAGTGGGTACGTGTTGCGGAACCCAATTTATACTCAGTTCCCCGGCGGCTACAACCCTGAATTCGGTGCAGATATTTATGATATCGCGGCTGTATTCGGGGCGCGTGGAGAGCTTGCCAATGGCCTCTCCTGGGATCTACGCGGACGTTTGGCTGAAAATGAAGTGGACTATGTCCTGAAAAATTCAATCAATCCAAGTTTGGGTATTTTGTCTCCTACTTCCTTCAAGCCGGGAACCCTCACGCAGGAAGAGTCCAGCCTCAATGCGGATTTTGTCTACCCCATTGATGTCATGGCTTTTGCTTCGCCATTGAACCTTGCATTCGGCGCTGAGTGGCGTGAAGAGACTTACTCAATTGGTAGGGGGGATGCAGCGTCCACTGAGGTAGGTCCAACTGCTGCGTATTTTGGTGTGGGTTCAGATGGTTTTCAGGGGTTCCCGATTGAAGCGCTGGGCAGTTTCAGTAGTGAGAGTATTGCAGCTTATATTGACCTTGAAGCCGATGTGACTGAGGCTCTGACTTTGGGAGCGGCTTTACGGTTAGAGGAATATGATGAGTTTGGCTCGACATCGGATTGGAAATTGTCAGCACGGTATGATGTGAATGAACAACTGGCATTTCGAGCGACGGTAAATACTGGTTTCAGGGCGCCAACACCCGGACAGGTGAATACCTTAAATGTTACTACTACGACAGACTCCAGTGGCAACCTGATACCCAATGGAACCTATCCTGTGGCTCATCCGGTAGCGTCAGCGCTCGGAGCCGTTGAGCTGGAGCCGGAGGAATCCACCAGTTTCACCTTGGGTGCGGTTTTTGCCCCACTGGACAATACCAGTGTGACAATAGATTACTACAACATCGACATCGAGGATCGCCTGGCTCTGCGCAACAATGCCATCGGAGATGACGAAGTGATTCTGTTGCAAAATGCCGGTATAGAAAATGCAGCACTACTCAACGGCAGCAATGCAAACTATTTCGTCAATGCTTATGACTCGGAAGTGTCTGGTATAGATCTGGCAGTTACCAGTGATTTCGAGATTTTTGAAAGTTTATTGGTGGTGGATTTACGCCATAATCACAATCGCCAGGAAGTTACCAGTGTTACGCCAAATACCATCAATGCCTCACGGGTATTTGACCTGGAAAACCAAGTTCCCAGTGATCGAACGACTTTAACTTTTGATCTCGATACGGGTGATTTATTTGCAGGGTACCTGCGTTTTAATCGCTATGGCAGTTGGGAATCAACAGGCGGGTTGTTTGGTGCTGGGGATGCCAGTGATACCTATAGTTATGGCAGTGAAATTCTCGTTGATATCGAAGCGACGTTTACGCTGTATGAAAATTATAAATTGTCGTTGGGGGGCGAGAATATCTTTGACGTAATGCCTGATGATGAGCAGGAGCCCACATTGCGATATCTCGGGGTACGCCATGCCCTCACATCACCATTTGGCTTTAATGGTGGTTATTGGTATTTACGTGCTAGCGCAGAGTTTTAAGCTGTATAAATAGGGGAGACTATTTAGCCTCGAGTCTTTTCCTGCTTTAACTCACAGCAGTAGCCCGGTAATTGTCCCGGGTTACTGTCTGTTCTCTTAATTGGTGAAGGGGATCTTCTCCAACGTCTAAGTGCCAGTTTTTGTGAATTCAACACGGGCATTAAAATCGGATACGATTTGAGGTTCATCAGTGAAAACCCCATCGATACCTTGAGCTGCCAACAGTATCAAATCGTTGGGGTCGTTGACGGTAAATACGTAGTTCTTAAGCCCGCGCTGTTTTGCATCGGCTATTAAATCTGCATTTATAAAATCTACGTTCGTATGTAATGAATAGGCCTTTAATGGAGCAGAGCAGGCTGCAAGATCGAGGGGAACACCGGAAACCAGCACTCCCCGCCGAACCTCAGGAGCTAATTGCAGGCACTGGTACAACTGGCGGTGATCGAAAGAGGAAACGATGTATTGCTCGTAGCTTGCACCAGTATCCTGCGTAAAGGTGTGGATTTCATCCGCGAAAAGGGCTGCACAGTTAGGCCCTTTCAGCTCGATATTGAGTTGGGCACTATTTCCCACAAGTTCCAGAACTTCCCTTAATGTAGGGACCTTATTCCCGCAAGGGAGAGGTCTCTCTTTCAGGGCATCGGGATGCATTTCAGTGATGAGTTCAGAGCCCGCGATTAGGCGTCCGAGTCGCCGGTCATGCTTGACCAGAAGCTGCCCACCAATATTCCACACATCAATTTCGATACCCCCGACGTTGAGTTCCAACGCATGCCCGATTGCTTGGAGAGTGTTTTCACTGGCTCGCTGTTGATAGCCCCGGTGGGCGAAACAGAAGAGCGTAGTTGAAGTCATGGCTTATCAGTCCATTTTCATGGTTTGCTTCAGACTGCCCTTGAATTATTACGAGGTCACTAATGCAACACCAAAGTTTCTGCCAAATACTGGTTAATTGGCATTAAAAAATTATTTTTATAGCCTTTGGGTAGTGATTAGGCTCCAAAAAGTGAGCTGCTACTCTCCAGCCAATGCACGATAACAGCCTTGATGAAAGACCAAGGGTTCACCACCAAAAGCGGCAAATTCCAGCACCTCTCCAAGCAATATTGTGTGATCTCCACCATCAATGCACTGCGCGCGGCGGCAATGGAAATAGGCTGCACACTCCTCTAGGCGAGGTATACCATTGGGGCCTTCATACCAGTTGACCTGTCCAAACTTGTCTGCCCCTCGACCAGCAAATAGGTTTGAGACATGTTGTTGGTCTGCTCGCAGGATATGCACGGCAAAGTGCTCCCGGGTGGTAAATGCTTTATAGCCCATGGACTGCTTATCGATACTCCATAGAACCAGGGCGGGGTCGAGGGAAACGGAATTAAAGCTGTTAGCCGTCATGCCGGCAGGTTGGCCATTGGTATCCTGAGTGGTAATGACAGTTACACCGGTAGCAAAGTGGCCGAGGGTGTCCCGCAGTAGCCGGCTTTGCTCGGGTGACGGGGAAATCGTACGGCTTTTCTCTGTCGTCATACTAGGGCTACTTGTACCAAAACTTTGAAGGGCCGCCATTTTAAGGCAAAAGTTAACGGTTTGCGCGCTTTACCTCGAATAGCTATTAAAATAAGTATGATTATCAGTCATTTTTTGACTGATCGTTCATAATTGGCTGGCACTCTTGGCTGAGCCTTTCCCGGAGGGCGATCGCACTACCGGTAAGGGCAAAACCTAGTAGATTGCCCTTTTTGTCGCGAAATGCGGCGCAAACCCCTGAATCTTCTTTGTTGATTTGCCAAGTCCCCTTGGTATCAGGGCTTGGTGGGCAAACGGTAGTTGGGTGCAGGGTTGTCTTTACGGCCACAGGAATAACGCCAAAGCAAACGGGAGTCAGATTTCCTGACAGAGTTTGTGCGAGACTCTTCGCACAGCTGATTAGGGGGGCGACAAAGAGTAACTGATGGCCATCTATTTCTGCGCAATCCCCCAGGGCGTAGATATCGAGATCGCTTGTTTGCAGATATCGATCTACAGCAATACCTCTTTGCACGGCTATACCGGCCATGGAGGCTAAGCCGGTGTTAGCCTCAAGTCCAAGTGCGGCGAGAACGACATCCGCTTCTATTTGCTCTCCATTACTCAGCTGGGCCCGGAAACCGGTGCTCAATTTCTCAATACGCTTTAATGATGAGCCCCCATGGAAGCGAACGCCATAGTCTTCCAGGGCTCTCTGCAGATCGCGTCCGGCGACTTCCGGCAGCAGTGTCGCCAGTGGCCATTGCTCCATATCAACCAGATCCACTGCGAAGCCGGTCTGTACCAGATCGTTGGCAAATTCACAGCCAATCAAACCAGCGCCCAGGAGTAGTATGCGCTTGCGCCCCACCACGGCAGTTCGAAAACGGTGGTAGTCTCTGAGATTATTTATGCGAAAGATATGTGATTGGGCATCCCCCTCATAGTGAGGAAGTTTGCGGCACTTGGCCCCGGTTGCCAGAACTAGCTTTCCATAGGGAATCTTGGATACATGCTCTGCACCATCCTGCTGAATCGTCAGAGTTCTGTTTTGGCGATCTATATGTATTACCCGCGTGTGAACCAGAATTTGTGCATTGAGTTCGCGAGCCATATCTTCAGCACTGGAAGTGCTGAGTTGCTGTGCAGTCTTGCCGTGAGAGAAAGAGGCTGACAGCAAAGGCTTGGAGTAAAAAGCCCCATCATCGGCGGTGATTAACAGGAGAGGAGACCGGGGGGTAAGCTTGCGAAATTCTCGCGCCAGATTATACCCGGCCAGCCCTGTGCCAATAATAATTAAAGGTGCTGAGGTTGTAGTGGATGCGTTTTGGTTGGCTGAAGGGGACGGGGCTATGGGGGCTTGGCCCACGAGGACCATATCAAATTCTTGTTTACTAACGCCGCATTGAGGGCAATTCCATTCGTCGGGAATATCCTCCCACCGAGTACCAGGAGCAATGCCATCTTGTGGACATCCCTCGGCCTCATTGTATGTCCAGCCACATACCATACACTCCCAGATCCGGAAGCCATCATTGCTAGCTAAGCTGGCTTGAGTGGTATCGGCGCCAATCTCCAGCATGGAGAAATCTTGTTTGGCTGCACCACACTCCGGGCAGTACCAGTCTTCAGGTATATCTTCCCAGCGAGTACCGGGAAGAATTCCATCCTCGGGCCAACCTTTGGACTCATCGTATATCCAGCCGCAGTTCTGGCACTGCCACTTTCTGTATGCCGACATGTTTCTCCACCAAGCAGGGTCGAGCCCGATAAATAAATACCGGGGCTTTCCCATTTATAGCGGTAAAAACGAAAGGAGTTGTGGTTGGGCGGTATTATTCCGTGCTGCGCTGGGCGATTTTGCTGAGAGCACTTTGATAAATATCAGCAATTTCCCCCGGGTGCTTGATTGAAATACCCAAATCGTGCACCAGGCCATCCTTGAGTCCATATACCCACCCATTGACGGTCAGTTCCTGGCCCCTACGCCAGGCATCGCGGACAATGGTGGTCTGGCAAACGTGTATTACCTGTTCCAGAACATTGAGTTCGCACAGTAAGTCTGTGCGTTGCTGTTGCTGGAAAAGATCTATCAAGGTGTGATGCTTATCCCTGACATCCTGAATGTGTCTCAGCCAGTTATCGATCAGGCCAAGCTGCTCGTTATTAAGTGCAGCCTGGACACCGCCGCAGCCGTAATGACCACAGACAATAATATGTTTTACTTTTAGGATTTCTACAGCGTACTGCAGTACTGAAAGGCAGTTCAGGTCTGAGTGGACTACTACATTGGCAACATTTCTGTGGACAAAAAGCTCCCCGGGTAATAGGCCGACAATTTCATTCGCGGGAACGCGACTATCAGCGCAGCCAATCCAGAGGTATTCAGGGCTCTGCTGCTCAGACAGTTTAAGGAAAAAGTCAGGCTTATCTTCGCGAGTTGCCTCTGACCAATGTTGGTTGTTCTCTATTAAATGATTAAGCGGGTGCAATGAATCTATCCTGATGTGACCGTTTGGACAATTAGTCAGCAGGATAGCGACTTTGTTCGTGCGCGCCAAGTGTATCTGGTCTAATCTAAAAAGATGACTATTGCCTAAAACCTGGTCTAAAAAGGAATCTAAGATCATGGGAAGAAAGAAAAGCGCCATTCCCAGAAGGCGGCAGAGGGTTTCCAGGCACTCGAATTCAGTGGGGCGGCATCGCTTGAGAGTGCGTCAATTGCTTGCAAGACGGACGCGTTTGCGTAGCTATTTACAGCATTTCCCAATGGATGAAAAAGCCAATATCGAGGCGGTACCGGAAAAGAAGGGTGCTGAAGTTACGGAGTAAATCCGATATTGTACCCTCTGTTGTCCACGCTGTATCAGAGATCTATAAGTGTGGTGGATAAGTTGGCTGTATAAGTGGTTAATAAATTACATTCAATAAAACCGTTAAGCTAATGGAAAAGTAAAAAGAGAATCATATGGTGTTGTCAGGTTGTAATGTAGATATTGATTTAAAAATTAGTTTGGCGAATTATGATGACTTGCATGATGCAAAAAGCATAATTGCTTTAATGGAAGAGTATGCACTTCATCCATTTGGTGGTGGTGAAGCTCTTTCTGATCATTGTCGAACAGGGTTGGTGTCGGCACTAAGTGAATTTCCTGGAGCTTTTAGTATTTTAGCATACCGAGATAATAGAGCTGTTGGTCTTATTAATTGCTTTACTGGTTTTTCCACTTTTTTATGTAAGCCTCTTATTAATATTCACGATGTTGTTGTTAGTGAATCTGCACGAGGTTTGGGCGTTTGTACGGCTATGCTGGGTTTTCTTGAGAAAGAAGCAAAAGATAGGGGATGTTGTAAGTTGACCTTGGAAGTTCTACAAAAAAATTACACTGCGCAGGCTGCTTACCGTAAGACTGGTTTTAAACCGTACGCCATGGATGAGGAGTTCGGTCAAGCCGAATTTTGGCAGCGATATCTTTAATGTTCACCTTTTCAAATTTGTAGTCATTGTATGGAGCTATCTTCCGATAAGCCGTGGCTGTGATCTGACAGCTACGGCTGACCAATACTGTTAGATATTTTATTGGTAGCTGCTGAAGTGCGATGTACCCCAATTATTAGTTCCATAGTTTGGGTCTGTAGCCCTAAGATTTTACTGATTGATAATATTAAAAATAATGTCCATACAAACGGTGGTAGCAGTAGATACACAGAAGCTTTATGGAAGGGAATGTTTCTTGAGGTTTTGGGTGTTTTAAGAGTCCTAAATGCCAATATCATATTTCTTGACTTCGGTGACGCTAGTGCGTGAAAGCTGGTAGGAGAAAGCGACATTTATAGGGATCTAATGGTTGTATTCCAGTAACATCATGGATACCTAAAGATATTGTCTCCGTATCTCTTCTAAGAGAATTAGTAGTTAAATTAGCGATCCTCTATTCAAACAAATTTCTGACATGCCGTTGCGCCGACTTTTACTCGCTATGAAAGCCATTCACTTTGCTGTACCTGCAAGTTACTGGTTTCGATGAGTGATATGGCTAATGATAAAATTAGAGGGTTTTCTCTTTGGTCATGCTCAAGAATTAAAGGCTACCAAATATATTTGGCTCATTCCCCCGGAAATCCTGTGCTGCCAGTTGGAATTTTGTGTTTATGTTACGTGGGAAAAATTATTTGATGTTTATTGCGCCAGCTTGACGTTATTCCGCTTAAATAGCTTAAGTTTCTTTTAGGTGAATGAGAATAAAAGAAGAGGCTGTAAGTACTTTTGTAGATATAGGTTTTCCGATAATTGATAGTTGGTTCTAGGTCAGGAGTTACCTGGAATTTTGACGAGCCTAATTTCTGGATACCTTAAATGAACCTCACCAATGCTTTATATAAAACGTTCACTCTATTGGCGCATCCGGCTGGAAAATTCTTCAACTACTTCAGGTGAAGTCATTCACTTTGGGGGTGTTTCAGCTGTTTCATAGTTTTCTCCTATTTTTAAATCCTTGTGTTAGTCACTGTCTCCATAGTGTTTGGCTAAAGGAGGCGTAAAAAACGAGGTTAGCCTCCCTCCATGTGCAATACTTTTTGGGTACTGGACCGCCGGTCTGATGTACAGCGAGCAAGGAGGGAACCTGCGATGCGTTTAAATTCAACTTTGGCTCAGGGTCGCTATCACTACAGTTGTGATGGCAGGGAAATGCCTGTGCAAGATAGTTGGCAGTTAGGGAATGATGAGCAGGGGCGACGCTCGCTTGTCAGTCGGCGCTTAGTCGGGGACCAGGGGTTTGGTATCGAAGTATTTGCTCTTTTGGAAGGGGGGCTAGTGAGTGAGTGTGTTGTGCATTGGCGAGATGAAGTTGATGAGGTGAGCGCCCACTACAAGTTAATTCCAGAAGAGGGAAAGAGTCCTGCGATAGGTGATGATATTCAAGCCAGCTGGACAGGCCCCAATGGCCCTCAGCAACTCAATATCGAAGGGGAAGAGCGGCTATTGTTTCCACTGATGCGGGTTTTTATGGGGCCTGTCCTGTCGAGGTTGGTACAACATGAAAATGGCCTGGAAGTTGTATCCCCTGATATCGTCGATCCATCTCAGCGGGGTAAGTTGCTCTCTCCTAGGGTGAGTCATCGCACGGCAAGATCAATGGCGGGGGATGTTTCGAGCCAGAAGGCTCAGGAACTGGGTTCCGATATAATTGCTTACATTTACCAGGGTGATGAAGCTGAAAGAGATGCCCATTGCTATGTTGATAGTCGGAGCCTGTTAGTGGGGTACGATTGGCCATCTAGTACTGGTCGCCTGTGGCAGGTTCGGCTGAGGGACTTGGAGTGGTCGTCGAGCTTAAAAGGACTACTTTAGTCCAGCTTGAGGAAACTTTATAACGATTATTGGTCACACAAATAGTCTTAAATGAAGATTGCTGTTTCTATACCTGTCATTATTTAGTTTTTTGTTCTATCTAAGCTGAAATAAGGGCTTCTCTAGCCTGATTGGCTGTCTTGTCACGATAATCGCAAAATTATGTAGTGGGACTTGTAATCCTCTCCAGTGTAAGCTTGCATCACGATTGCAATAAATGACTGGGGGAAAGCGTTTTGTCCTACTATCGAAGAAGGGTTTTTGCCGGGCTCACATTACTTTCTTCTGTTGGGTTAGTTGCACAGTTGCCAACAGCTTTAGCTGAAGAGGCGCCAGAATCAACTTTTTCTATGGATGCGGGAGAAAACCTGCAGACCCACCATAAGCGCTGCTTGAACGAGCAAATTCTTGTTTCGGATGCCGATGTCACGATAAGGGAAATCCGACGTATCTGCGCTGAAAGAGTTAGAGCTGAACTGACTCTTGAAGAGGATCCGGTGATAGCGGACTTTATTGTCGACGAGTATGAGGAAGACCTTCCTACAGATGAAGTATTGTTAGGGGGGAGGGCTCAGGCTATCAGGGATGCTGCCAATAACCCTTTTACTTTAGCTTCCCATAAAACTAACTACGTGCTGCCAATGGTCTACAATCCAGCCCCTGAAGAGGGAGGGCTGGCAGACATTGAAGGCCTAGCTGAGGCAGAAGAGTTGGATAACGTCGAAGTTCAATTCCAGCTTTCTGTGCAGGTGCCTATTTGGCGGGGTTTTTTGGGGCAGGCTTCTGTACTGAGTGTCGCCTATACAAATCGCAGCTTTTGGCAGGCGTACAACTCCGATGACTCCGCTCCCTTCCGTGAGACAAACCACGAGCCGGAATTGATTCTGAGTTGGCTCAATGACTGGAGCCTATTTGGTTGGAATAATGTGGCTAACCAGGTAGCGATTAACCACCAGTCAAATGGGCGCAGTGAACCCTATTCCCGTAGCTGGAATAGAATATATGCGAATTTCATTTTTGAGCGGGATAATTATTCAATCAGCCTAAAGCCCTGGTACAGGGTTCCTGAAGATAAGGATGATGATGATAATCCGGATATCGAGCACTACCTGGGGCATTTTGAACTAGGTGGGCGATACCGCGATGGAGATCACACGGTTTCACTGATGTTACGTAACAATTTGCGCTCAGATAATCGTGGTGCAGTGGAGCTGACTTGGGGCTTCCCTCTCGGGAAACGCGTCGATGGATATATCCGCTATTTCAATGGTTACGGCGAGAGCCTCCTTGATTATGATGAATCAGTGCAAACTTTAGGATTTGGATTTGTATTAGCCCAGGGGTTTTAACCTTAACGACGAGGGCGTACTCTCAATGAATAGGCTCTCGTTTTTCCCTTCTTAACCTGACTTGTTATCAGGGTTTGTTCATGGCCTTTGATGATAGTTACCGCTTGAGTGCCCATGCGGTAATCACGAATACTGGCGGAGAAGTACTACAGCTGAAAGCGACTTATGCTGAGCGTAGCTGGGGCTTGCCTGGCGGAGCATTAGACCCGGGTGAAACTGCCCATGAGGCATTGGTGCGGGAGTGCCATGAGGAACTTGGACGAGAAGTTCGAATAGAGTATCTCAGTGGCATCTACTACCACAACGCTTTCAATTCACATGTTTTTATTTTTCGAGCCCATTTCATTAAAGAGGGTGACTATATTCTCTCTGATGAACATTCCCAATGGGCTTACTTTCCGCTTCACCAATTATCCCAGGTACAGCGTCACAGGGTCGAGGATTGCCTCACGTTTAATGGTATTGTGCGTAGCGCAAAGTTCTAACTTTATTATCTTCCTTGGCAATAGATCTGGTATGCCTGGGTACATTTGGCGAAAATCGCCAAATGCAATGTAGTCGCAGAATTCCCCTCCCTCCTACATTAGTATTTGCCCCCTGGTGTTTATTGCCCTGGAATTCCAGAGCCACCGCAACTCGCGGGGGCCTTATAAAAGTTAATAAAATCAAATAGTTGAATAATTGATACAGCAAGTTGTACTCACCTGCAAGCTATGCTGATGGATAAGAATTATGGGTTTGGAATTGAAGATGCCTGAGTTGGGCAACCTAAACGAAAACAGCCTTGAATTAGAGTGCCGGGTCGCTCTGGTCAGTTCTGATAGCAAATTGGCCAATGAGTGGATTACCGCTCTCAATAATACGGCAGCAGTACACGACAATCCTTTTGGCCTTCATTTTGAAGCCGTAACGCCTGCAGATGCTGAAAGGTTGGCAAAAGAAGAGGATTCCCTGCAAGCGGTCATTGTCGATGGTGGCAGTGACGGGCAGGGGCTGGATGCTGCAGATGACCTCGCTGACCGAATTCACGCTTTGCGTTCCCAGCTTAATATCTTCCTCGTAGCCCACAGTGGTTTTGCTGGAACAACCTCCAAGCCGGGCAAATCCGGTTCAAAATCCCTGGCAAATTTGCGTCGCCGCTTCGATGAGTTGTTCGACCGCCGTGAGGGCAATTTCAACCATATGTTCCGCCTGGTGCAGGCGTTTATTGCTCGAAGAGCTTCGACTCCTTTTGCCGACACCCTGAAAGAATACGTATTCTCAGCTCGGGATGCGTGGCATACACCTGGCCATTCTGGTGGTGACAGTTTGCGCAATAGTCCCTGGGTGGGGGATTTTTATCGCTTTATGGGTGAACATATCTTCAATACAGATTTGTCTGTATCTGTTCAAGTTTTAGATAGTTTACTCGAGCCCCACTCGGTTATTCAGGAGGCGCAGGATCTAGCGGCTCAGGCTTTTGGAGCTCGCCATACCTTTTTCCTGACCAACGGCACTTCTACCGCGAATAAAGTGGTTATTCAGCAAATTCTTGGCGGTGGCGGAAAAATTATCGTTGACCAAGCGTGTCACAAATCAGTTCACCATGCGATTGTGATGAATCGCTGTGAGCCGGTTTACCTGAAGTCTGTACTGCATCCAGAATTTGGAATTTACGGGCCGGTAAAGCTTTCGGATATTGAAGCTGCCCTGGATGAGCACAGTGATGCGCGCCTATTGGTAATTACCTCCTGCACCTATGATGGGTTGCGTTACGACCTTAAGCCAATTATCGACTACGCCCATGAGCGTGGAGTGAAAGTGCTGGTGGATGAAGCCTGGTTTGCCCATGGTTTCTTCCATCCCGAGTTACGGCCCACAGCACTGGAGTGTGGGGCAGATTATGTGACCCAAAGCACCCACAAAATGCTGTCGGCCTTTTCCCAGGCCAGTATGATCCACGTGCAAGACCCGGACTTTGATGAATTCCGTTTTCGCGAAAACCTGAATATGCACGCCTCTACCAGTCCTCAGTACGCAATGATTGCGAGCCTAGATGTGGCGCGTAAACAAATGGCGATGGAGGGGTATAGTCGTTTGAAGCAATGTCTAAAGATGGTGGAAGTTTTACGTAATGCCGTCAATGAGACAGGTGTGTTCCGCGCGCTAACACGTGATGACTTAATTGCTGACCCACTTGCCAGTGATAACATTCGCCTTGATCCCACCAAGGTGACTATTGATATTTCCAAGAGTGGTTACTCTGGCAATGAAATGCAGATTAAATTGTTTGATCAGTATGGCATCCAGGTGGAAAAGACCACCTACAATACCATTACTGTACTTGTAACCCTCGGTAGTACAGAGAGCAAATTACTTCGCTTGATTCATGCTCTTAAGCAATTGGCAGGAAATACTCACAAGCGTATTCATATCGGGTCGCCGAGGCGTTTGCCAGAATTTACCCGTTTTACATGTCTACCGGCAGATGCTTATTTTTCGGAAGCAGAAGAATTGCCGCTGATGGATAATGGCACAGAAGCTATTGAGAACCTGGTTGGTCGGACCAGTGCAGATGAAATTGTTCCCTATCCGCCAGGTATTCCGGTCCTTGTGCCGGGACAGGAAATTTCAGCCCAGATAGTGCAGTTTTTACAGCAGCTACTTCAGGGGCAGAATACGACAGAAATTCACGGTCTTATTTTCCGCTCTGATGAGCCGATGCTAAGGGTCGTTAAGGAAGCCTCCAAGGGCAAAGCTGAGAAAGTGCAGTCTTCTGGAGAGAAAAAGAAAGGAAAATAGTAAAACTCCATAATCCGGCATGGAGGCCGGTATGCTCGAAAGTCCACAATCTGTGTTGATAGCCGGTGCTTCCGGTGGCATAGCGCAGGCTATTGGCGCCGAAATTATTCGGCGCTATCCTCAAGTTACATTATTGACCTTGAGTCGAATCACAGTTGATATGATTCCTGGCCATGTCGGTGAGCGACACCATTTATCCGTTTGTTTAGAGCAAGCCGAGTCCATCGATATTGTTGAAAATTTTTTGGCCGAACACTCTGAGCCACCAAGTTGGGTAATCAACTGTTGTGGCATTTTACATGATGAGTTCCACGGACCGGAGAAGTCCCTATCGCAATGTGATGATCACTGGTTATTGCAGTCGATTCAGGTCAACGTACTTTCCCATTTACATTTAGCGCGCGCACTGGATGGATTCTTGAAGCGTAGACGCCCTTTGTTGTGGGCATCGCTTTCGGCAAAGGTGGGAAGTATCACGGATAACCAGCTCGGTGGCTGGTACAGCTACCGGTGTAGTAAGGCCGCATTAAATATGCTGGTTAAGAATCTGTCTATTGAGTGGGCGCGGAAACTGGAGGAAAGTTGTGTGGTAGCGATTCACCCAGGTACGACAGATACTTCACTATCCAAACCTTTTCAGTCTAATTTGCCCCCAGATAAACTCTACACCCCTGAATTAAGCGCGAATCGTATTGTAGATGTCTTGAGTCAACTGGCATCGGCAGACACCGGAAAATTACTGTCATGGGATGGAAGTTTTATACCCTGGTAGCGATCAGCGTGAAATAGGCGCGATAGTAGCTGTTATCGTATCTTAAGTTATAAGAGGGTTTCCCCGCTCCAGAATAGTGGCGATATCAATCCCAGTGGGTAGGCTTCCAGTATTGTGTGTGCCGTTAATCCCTATTCTTGATTTGATAAAGGCGTCAGTTACACAAGGGTTACTCCCCTGTAGCAGAAGGTGCGCCTGCATGGTCAGGGCCATTTGGTCAATAATATGACGGGCACGGTATTCAAATTGATTTAGGTCGGAAAGATCGTTTCTTAACTTGTCGACTGCCGTATCAAATTGTGTGTTTATGCCTCGGCTAATGTTTAACTCATCAAACCAGTGGCTAATTACTGCAGGGGTTTTAGTGATGGCACGTAACACGTCCATCGCTTGAATATTCCCTGAGCCTTCCCAGATTGCATTTATCGGAGCATCTCGGTACAGCCGTGCCGTAATAAAGTTTTCAATAGCTCCATTGCCTCCCAGGCACTCCATAGCCTCATAGGCGTGATGGGGACTGCGTTTGCATATCCAGTATTTTCCCACCGCGGCCCCAAGTCTGAGTAGCATCTTTTCGTGTTCGCTGCCCTCTTGATCCATTGCTCTGGCTATGCGCATGGTAAAGGCAATTGAGCCTTCCACCTCCAATTGCAGGTCGGCAAGCACATTTTGCATCAGTGGCTGATCAATCAGCTTTTTGCCAAATGCTTTACGCTCACTAGCGTTGTATATTGCCTGGATAACAGCTTGCCGCTGCCCTGCAGATGAACCCATCATGCAATCAAACCGTGTAATCGCTACCATCTTGATGATGGCGCTGACTCCACGCCCTTCCTCGCCGATTAGCCAGCCCAATGCGCCGCGTATCTCAACTTCTGAAGATGCATTGGAAACATTGCCACACTTTGTCTTCAGGCGTTGAATCTCCAGCTGGTTCTTCGATCCATCCGGCCTCCATCTTGGAACCAAGAAGCAGGATAAGCCGCCGGGCGTCTGGGCAAGAATTAAAAAGGCATCGCACATAGGGGCGGACATAAACCATTTGTGCCCTAATAATTCATAGGTTCCATCGGCGAGGGGAATTGCAGCGGTGGTATTTGCCCTGACATCTGAGCCCCCTTGTTTTTCGGTCATGCCCATACCGATCGTCAATGAATTTTTCTCAAAATATGGGCGATTACTTCCATCGTAAGTGCGGCTGGTTATTTTGGGTATCCATTCGATGGCGATTTCAGAGTTTAGCTCGATAGTGGGCACTGAGGCGAAGGTCATAGTGATAGGACACCCGTGACCGGCTTCAAGCTGAGTGTGCAAGTAATTTTTTGCAGCTCTGGCCACGTGGGCACCCGCGCGTGGGTCGGTCCAGGGAGAGCTGTGTAAACCTTCTGAAAGTGCCAGCTGCATTAGCTGGTGATAAGAGGGGTGGTATCGAACCAAATCAATGCGGTGGCCGGAACGATCGTGACTTTCGAAGATAGGTTTAAATTCATTAGCGGCATAACCCCGCTCAATCATTTCTGGCCTGCCACACACCTCCCCATACCGCTCCAGGTCATCTTCAGCCCAATGGGCCCCATTAATATGTACGGCTTCCTTTAACGCTTGATCAGCAATATAGAGGTTATGACCAGAAAGCGGGCTGGGCTGGTTGGCAACCTGATAGTTGGTTTTGCAATCTGATGTGTGGATCTCACTGTTCATAACTTCACCCTGGAGGATGTAGATTTCTATTTGATGCTGCAATTTAACTTGTACGGTTTTGCCAATTCCCCTAGGGGAATAGTTCAGGCATAGCCGAATATGAGCATAAAACAAGCTTTTCCTGATTACTATTTAAGCTGTTTAATTTTAAGTCGTGATTTTGCCGTTTTTATTTGCAGGGTCTGATCCTATGAATTCTCAGGTGATTTTACTCGATCAAATATGGCTTAAAAGTAATGAGGTGAAATTTATATTTTATTGCTATCGAATACCGTTTTGTCAGTCTGTCTCTGATGAGGCTCGAATCATCTTGTGTTTGTCGTCTTATTGTTGGTAGCAATTTTTTTTATCTTAAATTAGTCAAAATAAATTTATTAATAATGTGGACCAGTACAAAAAAATTGATATTTATAGGGTTCTATTGCCGATAGAAAATCTATACCAAAGCATGTTGATTTTTCTTTTTAGTTTACTGATCCATGATACCTTTGTATTACAAAATGGTATTAGAGAACCAAGTTGGCACACTTAAGATTGAATTTTTGATATCTAGATCACTACCGGTTGCAGTTAATGAGTTGATCGAATAGATTTAGCTCACAGCGTAAGATGAGCGCGGAAAATTGATAAAAAATAGTTAGGCTGGTAACAGGCTGAAACATAAAAGGACTGCACATTGGGGGAACCCAGATGAATTTGCATAAGGATTATGCACCACTAAAGGTTGTTAGCCCTAAGTCAGAAAAAACAGGGATTACAGTTGCCTTTTTAACCGCATGCGTCAATCTTCAATCCTCAATATTTGCC
This sequence comes from Microbulbifer sp. CNSA002, assembly GCF_047324085.1. Taxonomy (NCBI): domain Bacteria; kingdom Pseudomonadati; phylum Pseudomonadota; class Gammaproteobacteria; order Cellvibrionales; family Microbulbiferaceae; genus Microbulbifer; species Microbulbifer sp. CNSA002. The sequence goes on along the minus strand of NZ_CP172449.1, from coordinate 4,179,379 downwards.
GGGCGAATTGAAGATGAATTTAAGACTACCTGCGCTATCCTTCAGCGCTCGACACTTTCATCCCTAAGTGGTATTAAGGCCGAATACCTTCTTCTTGATTGTGCCGATGTATCCTCTTCAGATCTCGAGAATCTTTTGAGGGAGATACACTCCCTGCCCACACCTCCTAACATAGTATTGATCAATGTCGATCAGAAGGCCGATATTGATTTTGTTCTGCATTGGGAAAAAGTTCTGGGATTAATACCCTCCGAATGCGAAGCAAAAGTCATTATGGAGAGGTTGGGTAGGATATTCTCGGGAGAATACTGGTTTCCAAGAGATGTTCTCCATAATTTTCTCAGGCAACACAGAAAGCCGAAAAAGTGGTGCGATAAGGCTTCAAACCTCACGCAGCGAGAACGGCAAATTTTACAGTTGATCTGTGACTGTAATACCAATGCCAATATAGCCGAAACATTATGTGTAAGTGAGCATACCGTTAAAAGTCATTTGTATAAAATCTATAGAAAAATAGGCTGTAAGAATCGGTTAGAAGCAAGTAGTTGGGCCAGTCAAAACTTGTAATACTATGAAATCACTATTTTTGTACGCAACTGTGTTAACAGTTGCGCTTTCGTGTATCGTTCACAAAAGTTACGCTCAAGAAACAAGTGATCAAAGCTCTGAGGAATCCCTGCTTACTGGATTGGTAATTGATAATACGGTAAGCGGTATAGGTCATGAGTTCGCTAGATCGCTATCAATTTATATAACAACTAATTTGACAGGATTCGACTACAACCTGACCGTGCATGAAAGGCCTTCGGCAAGGTGGGGCAGTGTTGTTTGGGTAACCTTTGAGAGCAAGCAAGTCTTTAAAACTGTCATTTATCCTGGGCGGAGAAAGTTCGGTGCAATTGTCGAGCAGGCTGCTTCGCAAATAAATAATAATGTGAGGCAGCAACGGTTGCAGGATCTTTTATCTCAAAATGTTGATTTGGCGGGGGATGAAATATAATGAAATTTTTATTCACAACGGCTTTTTTATTGTTTTCTGGCTCGGTGTTTGCAACAGAGCTGGTGTACACGCCTGTGAATCCATCGTTTGGGGGCAATCCTCTTAATGGTAATTATTTACTGAATAATGCTAGCGCACAGAACAGTAAAAAAGATCCTGATGCTAAGGATTCACCGTACTCTGATTCTTCTTCCCTGGATAGATTTACTGACACGTTAGAATCTCGTCTTCTCTCACAGCTGCTAACAGATGTGGGAAATGGTAATGACGGTACTTTGGTAACTGATGACTATATCGTAAATATTGTTGATATTGATGGTGAATTGACGATCACCATTACCGACGCTGTTACGGGTGAGATATCTGAAATTGTAGTTGTAGGTCTCAATCCAAGTAACTAATAAAATTATATTTGTAAGCTTAGGTTTTGTGGGGTGGTGCGATGTTATCGAGAATATTTATTCTAATTATTGTTTTTAGTATTAGTGGGTGCAGTTCTGTTAAGGAAGCGTTGTTCGGCCCTGGACAACAAAAGGCAACTTTGACGGATAGAATGAGCACCTATTCTGACTTAGTCAGTTTGCCTGCTCCTAGAGGGAAAATAGTTGCAGCAGTGTACGGTTTTAGTGATCAAACTGGACAATATCGGCCAGCGCCCTCCAGCTCATTCTCGACCGCAGTGACTCAAGGGGCTGCAGCTATGCTGGTTCAGGTTCTGAATGAATCTGGGTGGTTTGTGACTCTTGAGCGGGAGGGTTTACAAAACCTCTTAACCGAAAGGAAAATAATTAGAGCTGCACTGAAAGAACAGGACAATCCTGCCAGTCCTGTATTCGATCTGCCTTCTCTTATGTCAGCCAATATTATGTTAGAGGGTGGAATAGTCGGTTACGATACAAACATTAAAACAGGGGGTGCGGGGGCTCGTTACTTCGGTATCGGTATTTCTGAACAATATCGTGTAGATGAGGTTACTGTAAACCTGCGTGCGGTAGATGTCCGAAGTGGACGAGTTCTAAGTAGTGTTTTAACGAGCAAGAAAATCTTGTCGAGGCAAGTTCAAGGCGATGTTTATACTTTTGTGGAATACAAACGCTTACTTGAAATAGAGGCTGGGATGACCACGAACGATCCAGCTCAATTATGTGTTCTTTCTGCGATAGAGTCGGCGGTAATTCATCTTATATCCCAGGGGGTTAATGCTAATTTGTGGGCGTTGGAAGATAATAGCCAATACCCTATGTCTGTCCTCAGTGAATATTCTGCGACACCAGTAAAAATATTATAAATCTTTAGCGGATATTAAATTTTATTGGTATGTTCATTTATAGGTATATGTAATTTAGCGAAATGGAATTTTATTAAATTATATCTATGTATTTTCATGTTTGTGTGTGTAATTTGGTGGAATTGAACTGTTTTATTTTTTGTGTGTTTTGATTTGAATCACCACCTTAATACAAAAGTTTTACGTTCTTCTTATTCTTTCCGGTTAAATGTAATCTTTCTTCTGATTTAAGATATATTTTTTTTTACCTATAGTGTTCATGTTGTTTCTTATAGTTGTTAACCGTTCTTATTGGAGAGGTGGTTGGTGATTGCTACAGCTAAACGAGTAACGGCAATTTTATTTCTGTTTCTGGTTTTACCGCTTTCGGTGTGCTGGGCTTCTGATTTAGATGACCACAATGAATTGTCTGCTGGGCAGGGTGCTCTGGATCTTCTTTTGTTAAGAAAAGATTCAATTACGGGTAACTTGGCCCAGGTTTCACAAGTAGGTGATTACAACCTTGCTGAAGTTACCCAGTCTGGTCTTTACAACCAGGCTGTCCTGATCCAGGAGGGTGGCTCAAATGCAGCCTTGGTGCAACAAACAGGCGATTCTAATTATGCTGCGATATCGCAGTCAGGAGCCTACAACCAAGCTACAGCGATACAGAATGGCGTAGATAATGTGGCTTTAATTAGCCAGGTTGGTTACGGAAATTCTGCAAACATTATTCAAAATGGTGATGGATTGTTTGGTTATGTCGCGCAGTTCGGTGACGACCATGCGGTGCAACTGGTGCAGTACGATTAAGGCATTGCACTATTTTACTTGTATTTATAATTTTATTCCGAGGGAGATTGATAAATGAAAAAAATTACACTTGCTGCTGCTATTGCTTTGATTGCTAGCGCAGGCCAGGCTGTAGCCGACAATAACTACGGTGATCAGGTACAGGTCGGTGACAATAACTCTGCAAATGTTACCCAAGTATATGGAGCTAACAATAATGCTGCCTATCAGTGGCAAGAGGGCAATAATAACGTAGCTGATGCAACTCAGGATTATGCTGATGACAACTACATCGATCAGACCCAGCTCGGCGATCGCAATGCTGCTTTCACCAGCCAATCAAGCCAAATGGGCAGTGAAGCTTTGACCTACCAGGATGGGGAGGGTAATTCTGGAACTATCCACCAGTGGACCGGTTCCTATAATAGTGCCTATGCTACTCAGTTTGGTAGTGAGAATATGATCCATTTGGATCAGTATACTGACTCTAACTTTAACTATGCCGATATGTATCAGGACGGCAACGACAACATGGGCGTTCTGCAACAGGAAGGTGATGGCAACTACTTCGTCAGCACCCAGGTTGGAGACAATAACGGTGTTTGGAACAGCACCTGGTACCCCTCTTTTGACGGTTTTGTTGGTGGTCAGGTAGGTGACTTCAACGTGGGGACTGTTTATCAGTCAGGTGCTGAGAACAATGCAAACCTGATGCAGAGCGGTGATATTAACCTGCTCGACCTGTCTCAGTCCGGCATTAGCAACACTGCAACTATCTTGCAGCAAGGTGATGCTAACGCTGCTTTTGGCTACCAATCAGGTGTTAACAACGTTGCCAATATTACCCAGAATGAGACCAATAACTTTGGTGCTATGGCTCAATTTGGCAATGACAACACCGCTAACCTTGTACAAACCGGTGACATGAATAGTGCTGATTTTGGTCAGTATGGCGATGCTAACCTGGCAAATATTGATCAGACTGGCAACAGCAACTCCGCCTATGGTTATAGTGCTGGTGTTGCAAATATTGTAGATATTGATCAAGCGGGTGAGTTGAACCTGGCAGATGTTCACCAAGACTTTGGTGGCGATAACCTGATTACTGTGGCTCAAACTGGCTACGAGCATTCCGCTCATGTTGGACAGGGCGGCTATGAGAATGTTGCCACTGTTAGCCAGAGCAGTGCATACAATATGGCGAGCATTGAGCAGGTTGGTGCGAGCAACGTTGCCACCATCACTCAGAACTGATTCTGAAAAGACTCAGGTATGAAAAAACCGCCCTATTGGGCGGTTTTTTTGTGTATAAAATAGCTGCAGAGACTTCTCTAAGATTAGATTGATTAAATGGTTCTCTGCCCGCAAAAATTGAGAGTCAGCTCTAATAGCCCTGTCCATGGAGATTGCTGCCCACTACCACCTTTGATAGAGACATCTATAGCTCGAGCGCGAATTAATAAGCTTTCCAGTTGCTTCTTATTAAGTCTGTGTAGGGCTCCTTGGACCAATGGCTGTCGCTTTTGCAGCCGAACCAATCTTGCTAGAGGTTGGCCTTGATCCAGTTTTTCCATGATGTCGAGAAGAGTGCGAATTTCTCTTGCTATTGCCCAAAGTACAATGGGTGGTTCAATACCTTCGACCCTCAATCCGTCGAGTGTTTTGATGGCTTTGGCTGAGTTGCCAGAGAGTGCTGTGTCAATTAGGTCAAAAACACTGTAACGGGCGGAGCTGGTAACACTATGCTCCATCATTTCCCGGGTGATTTCTTGCCCGGGGCTGGAAAGCTTAAGTTTTTCTATCTCCTGGCTTGCGGCAAGCAGGTTGCCCTCTACTCTTTCTGCCAGGATTTGTACTGCTTCTGGCTCGGCTGAGAGGCCTGCAGATGCAAGGCGCTGGTTGATCCAGCGGGGCATTTCCTGAATCGTCACAGGCCATACCTGAACCAGTACTCCCGATTGTTCTAGGACTTTGACCCATTTGCTGTTGAGTTGCGATTTATCAAGTTTCGGTAATACCAATAAAAGCAAAAGATCTTCACTCGCCAGTGAAGCAAACTCTTGCAGGGCTTTACTGCCCTTATCCCCCGGTTTACCTCCAGGCAAACGCAGCTCGACGAGTTTTTTTTCTGCGAACAGAGACATGTTTCCAGCTGAAGCAACCAGCGTGCTCCAGTCAAAATTATGTTCTGCGTGAATAAGTTCTCGCTCGGTGAAACCGTGCTTTTTCGCTGTTGAGCGAACTAAATCGCAGCACTCTTGCACTATTAAGGGCTCATCACCAGTGATAATAAAGATTGGCGATAGGCCCTTTTTTAGATTTTGCGATAATTGATGGGGGTTAACGCGCATTAATAAAACTAACCTAGTAGCTCTTCTCTTCTAATGAAGCATTCACATCGATACGCCGTAAGCGGTCGATAATACGCCCAATAAGCTCCCGCTGCATCTCCGCGCGTAAGGTATTTTCCTCTTCACCTTTACTGACAATTTCATCGACATCCCACTGCAAGGTGCGGTAAACGTCCGCCTGTGCCTTATTTAGGAGGACTTGGCCTGAAGCTGTGCGTACGCTATAGATTGCACTGGTGATTAATTCGTATTCAGATGCTCGCCCTTCAGAGTCTACAGCTACGGTTAGTTTTCTCTCGGTTTCCTGGTGAATGATGAGCGTATAGTCCGCCTCTGCAGGAGATTCCGCCATAGGCACCCCTGCGTTATTTAGCAATCGCGTTAATTGATCTGCAATATCACTTCGAGGATCTACTGTGGATATATAGAGTGTACTGCCTGGAGGAAAATTCTTAGGTGCGCCTCTTAGATGCCAGCCGCAACCGGCAATAGTGATAGCGAGAAGAAAAATAAAGGCTCGATTTGCGATTGTTTTCATAAACTACTTGCCTTGGTCTTGTCGGCTACAGCGAGCTGACTTAAGTGAGCCGGGAGCGAAACTCCCGGCATCATATAGCGGGTCTTTACTTGGCGACAATATTAACCAGCTTGCCAGGTACGACGATTACTTTGCGCACCGTAGCTTCACCGATAAATTTCTGAACGTTCTCATCGGCGAGGGCGAGTTTTTCCAGGCTCTCTTTGTCTGCATCAGCAGGCGCATCCAGTTTTGCGCGTACTTTGCCATTGACCTGGACGACCAAAGTAATCGAGGTGCGCACCAGTGCTTTTTCATCTGCCATTGGCCAAGGAGAATCGATTAGGGCACTGGTATTCCCGAGAATTTGCCACAATTGGTGACAGATATGAGGAGTAACCGGAGCCAACAGTAAGACGGCGGTCTGTAGGGCTTCTCTCTCTACAGCCAGTCCTTGATCACTATTGCGATCTGCCAGCTTGCCAACTTCATTGAGCAATTCCATTACTGCTGCGATAGCGGTATTAAAGGTTTGGCGGCGGCCATAGTCATCCCCCACTTTTTGGATGGTCTCGTGGGTTTTGCGGCGCAGCTGCTGTTGCTTGTCATTGAGGGACTGCTGGTCAATCTGTGCTTCACTGGAGCCCGCTGCAATATGGGCGTGAACGGTCTTCCAGAGTTTGCGCAGGAAGCGGCTGGCACCTTCCACACCGGCATCATGCCACTCCAGAGTCTGCTCCGGGGGGGCGGCAAACATGGTGAACAGGCGAACGGTATCGGCACCGTACTCCTCAACCGCAGCGTGAGGGTCTATGCCATTGTTCTTGGACTTGGACATCTTTACCACGCCGCCGGCAATAATCTCTTCGCCGGTGGCTCGCTCAATCGCTTTGATCGGCTTGCCCTTGTCATCGCGCTCAACGTCCACATCGGCGGGGTTGATCCAGGTCTTGTGGCCGTGTTCTTCCTTGTAGAAGGATTCGGCTAACACCATGCCCTGACACAGCAGCTGCTTGAAGGGTTCATCGCTATTGACCAGGCCCTCATCCCGCATCAGCTTGTGGAAGAAGCGTGCGTAGAGAAGGTGCAAGATGGCATGTTCAATACCGCCGACATACTGGTCCACTGGCAGCCAGTAGTTGGCGCGGTCAGGGTCCAGCATGCCCTCTTCAAAATCGGGACAGGTATAACGGGCGTAGTACCAGCTAGACTCCATAAAGGTGTCGAAGGTATCGGTTTCACGCTCTACGGGAGTGCCGTTGAGTTCGTCTTTACGCCATTCGGGATCGGCTTTAATAGGTGATTGAACGCCGTCGAGCTCGACATCTTCCGGCAACAGGATCGGCAGCTTGTCTGCGGGTACTGGTATTTCTCCACCGTCGGCCAGGTTGAACATGGGGATGGGCGCACCCCAGTAGCGTTGGCGGGATACACCCCAGTCGCGCAGGCGGTAGTTGGTTTTAACCCGACCCTTACCTGCAGCAATCAGCGCTTCGGAGATCGCAGTAAAGGCGCTATCAAAATCCAGGCTGTCAAAACTGCCGGAATTCACCAATTTGCCTTTCTCTGTATAGGCCTCTTTCTCCAAATCGATAGACTCGCCGTCGGCAGCCTCGATAACCTGGATAACGGGCAGCTGGTATTTTTGTGCAAATTCCCAATCGCGCTGGTCGTGTGCCGGTACTGCCATCACTGCGCCTGAGCCGTAATCCATCAGAACATAGTTGGCCACCCATACGGAGACTTCTTCACCACTGATGGGGTGAATCGCCTTGAGCCCGGTATCCATGCCTTTCTTGTCCATCGTGGCCATATCGGCTTCGGATAGGGACTGCTTTTTGCACTCAGCGATAAAAGTTTTGAGTTCGGGGTTGGACTCGGCAAGCTCCAGAGCGATGGGGTGCTCGGCGGCGAGGGAGACATAGGTAACGCCCATCAGTGTATCCGGACGGGTGGTATACACATCGAAGTGGTCCATGCCCGCAATAGACTTGGGCAGAGCAAAGCTCAACTCTACACCCCGGCTCTTGCCGATCCAGTTGCGCTGCATGGTGCGCACTTGCTCGGGCCACTCGGGCAGTTTGTCCAGGTCTTCGAGCAGCTCTTCCGCATAGTCGGTGATCTTGATAAACCACTGGGCCAGCTCGCGACGCTCAACGGTGGTACCACAGCGCCAGCAGGCGCCATCTTCGACTTGCTCATTGGCCAGTACGGTCTGGTCGTGGGGGCACCAGTTCACTGCAGAGTTTTTCTTGTAGACCAGGCCTTTTTCGTAGAGGCGGGTGAAGAACCACTGCTCCCAGCGATAGTAGGAGGGTTGGCAGGTGGCCAGTTCGCGGGACCAGTCAAAGCCAAAACCCAGGGCCTTGAGCTGGCCTTTCATGTACTCGATATTGGCATAGGTCCATTTGGCTGGAGCGGTCTTGTTCTGGATGGCCGCATTCTCTGCCGGCAGACCGAAAGCATCCCAGCCCATCGGGTGCAACACGTTTTTGCCCTGCATGCGCTGATAGCGAGTAATTACATCGGTAATGGTGTAATTGCGCACATGCCCCATGTGTAGCTTGCCGCTGGGGTAGGGGAACATGGATAGGCAGTAGAACTTTTCCCTGCCGGCGTCTTCCTTTACTTCAAAGCTCTTCTCGGCCTCCCAGAATTCCTGGGCGGAAGCTTCGACTGCGGAGGGGTTGTACTGCTCTTCCATCGATTCGGGACCTATACTCTGTGATCAAAATTTGCGGGAAACTGTTCAGTGTTTATTGGGGGATGTGAACGCTTGTCAATCGGTAAAGATTGATCGCGATCAAGTTTCGCTCCCAGTGCATCTTTTACGATGCGTAAACGCGGGATTATAGGAGGGATACCGTGACGAAGGAACCAAAGTTGCCGCCGAAGGACGATCTGATTAATGAGTTTCGCGAAGACTTTGAAGATTTGGTCGAAGGTGAGCTGGCTGTTGAGAATCTCACCGCCAATAAGATGGCATTTTTGCGCGCTTGGCTGAAAGATGACCTGCATCGTGCTGCTGACTATATCCGGGGACTAGGTGGGGAATTGAAGACCCTGGAGGAGCGCAGCGGTGATTGGCTGCTGGATGCGGCGGACCCCACAGAAACCGCATGGCCAAACTTAATGCGATGCATTAAAGAGGGCAAGCCCTGGGCTTTGGCCGGCGAGTTTGTAGGGCCGGATGAGGAGTTGCAGTGTTTGGGCTGTGGATACCGAGCTATGCCGCCGGCAAATACCCAGATCACTCCCTGCCACCGGTGTGGTTATGGATGCTTTCGCCAGATTGAGGGTGGTCTCGAGTATTGAATGGGCTCTATACGGCGGCGGCCACGCTTCTGATGCCTCCAGCAGCCCCATTGTTGGGGCTGCTGGTTGCATTCCTTTTGCGATTCTCTTCATCCGGGTCCTTGCTTGAGAGATGCTCTCTACCCTTGGCTGTGATTTCCTTTTGTGTGCTTTGGTTAGGGGCGACCCCGGCATTCTCATCCTGGCTTGGGGATCGATTGGGCAAAGTACCTTATCAACCCCATATAAGGCCTGAGGCTGTTGTGATCCTTGGTGCAGGGCGTTATCGCGACAGGTATTCGAATAGGGAGAGACTCTCTGCGGCGAGTCTTGAAAGAGTTGCCGGTGCTGTCGAGCAAGCACCAAAAGAGTTACCGATTCTGGTATCTGGCGGTCGGGTTCACAGCGGAGAGCGGCTGGCAGAGTCTGATTTAATGGCTGCGTTGTTGGAGGAAGAGTTTTCCACTCCGGTCACTTGGCGTGAAGATTGCAGTCGTACTACTGCAGAGAATGCAGTAAATAGTGCTGATATTTTGCACAGTGCTAATGTGAGGTCGGTTTTTTTGGCCACTCACTGGTGGCATATGCCTCGCGCAGCGGAAATTTTTTCCCGCGCTGGCTTAGAGGTACAGCCCCTGCCGGTTGGGAGTGCCGGAGAATTGATGCCCCGCGCTCAAACAGGTGTGGGGCGCTGGCTGCCCAATGCTGTCTCCCTGCTAAGGACCCAGGTCTACTGGCGGGAAATACTGGCACGGATCTGGTATCGGTGGAGTTCGCTACCGTCCATCAGGAAATGTTGAGGTTCCATAAGGAACTTTTTGATAAATGTAATCTCAGAGGGCTACAGGATTTGAGGGATCAGGCGTCGAGCCCAAATGTTTGAGAGCTCTTGATTGCTAGTTGTACCGGGCTTAGGATGACTGGCGCCACAGGACATACCCATTGATTACCTTTTAATATGGAGTAGCGGCTGTGGATAAGAAACATAACAATAATCGAGATAACCTTATGATGAAGGGCATCCCACTTTCTTTCTCTCCGATACAGTTACATAACCGGTTGAACCGGGCTGTTTGGATTGGCTTCAAGCGGGTTGAGCAAGATGGCCGCACACTGGTTTTTCTGTGTGCCGGTGGCGATAGCGGCGCCCAACTCAGTAAAAATTTTGAGACCTTTGCCGGGCAGATAGTTCGGGAGTTCGGTTTTGCTCCCGCCGAAGTGGAGTTTATCGAGCTGCGTTCAAAAGCCGAGGAGTCCCATTGGTATCGCTGGCATGCCCAATGGGTGGGATCTGCGCCAATGGAGTGCCATGGCGACCTGGTGACCAGTGAATCTAGCCGACGCTACTTAGCCCAGGCACTCGAAAGCGATATGGCCGCCGCTTAAATTCATTTGTTCAGGCGCTGGCTTTAGTGGTAGCGCCGTCACCCTTGAGCAGGTCTGAGAGGGCCTGCTCCAGAGTTGGAAATTGGAAGGTATAGCCGGTTTCCAGTGCTGTACAGGGCTCGACCCTATCACTGGCTAGCAGTAATTCATCAGCCATCTCTCCAAAAGCTATCTTTAAAGCCCAGGCCGGTAAGCGTAAAAACGCCGGGCGGTGCAACTCTTTGGCCAGGATTCGGGCAAAGCTGTTGTTGGTTACAGGTTCCGGTGCACTTCCGTTAAATGGACGGCAAAGTTGATTGTCGATGGAGTGTAATATCAGCCCGACTTCGTCTTCTTCGTGAATCCAGCTCATCCAGTGCTCGCCCGAGCCCATGGGGCCGCCAAGCCCGAGACGAAATGGTGGCAGCATTTGGGGAAGGGCGCCACCGCGCATGGAGAGAACGATAGCTGTGCGGATAATGCCTACCTTAACGCCAGAGTGCTGCAGCGGGAGCGTGGCGGCCTCCCAGTCCCGACACAGCTGTGCGGCAAAGCCCCCTCCTGGAGCGCTGTCTTCTTTCAGTAACTCCCCTCCGCGATTGCCGTAATAGCCGATTGCGGAGCCGGATAAGAAGTAGGATGGCTTGTCTCTTTGGCCCAGTGTCCAGCGAACCAGCTTCTCTGTTGTGTCCAGGCGTGAACTGCGAATTTCAGTGCGATATTTTTCTGTCCAGCGACGGGAGATGGGGGCCCCGGCAAGGTTCACAATAACATCTACGGGCTGGTTTACCTCTGCGGGATCGCGGCAGGCGTTGGCTGATTCGCCACATAAGTTTCGAACCCTGTCCGGATGTCGGCTTAATACCGTAATAGTATTGCCTCGCTCCAGCCAGCGCCGACAAAAGAGTCTGCCTATAAGCCCGGTGCCACCGCTAATCAAGCAATGCATGGGGAATCACCTTGCCTTATATTCGCTAGAAAATTGAATGAAGCATAGCAATGATATTCAGTGGCGGTAGCTTACCGATGGCCACCCCGGCAGGGAGTGGCTGCAGGGCTTGTTTTAATCGGGTAGCTCGCCACTGAGAGGGGAGTTGGATTGGGGTTCCACCCTACGGCGTAAAAACAGGGCCAGGGCCAGCATTGGGAGCGCCAAGGCAAATATCAATGAGATGCCGGCTAGCATAAACGGAGTGGCGCCACTCATCGCTCTGATATCCCCGGTCATATTCGCGCGCTCGAATTGGGGGAGTTTTTTAATAACCTTCCCCTTGGGGTCCACAATTGCCGTCACACCAGTATTTGTCCCTCTCACCAGGTAGCGACCAGTTTCCAAAGCGCGCATCTGCGCCATTTGCATATGTTGTAAGGGGCCAATAGAGGTCCCGAACCATGCATCATTGCTAATGGTCAGCAAAACCTGGGAAGACAGTGCTGAGTCGGCAACCAGCCTGGGATAGACAACCTCATAGCAGATAAGCGGCGCCCAGCTTGCACCAGCAGCATTGAGTGGTGATTGTTCGTCCGGGCCTGAGCGGATAAAGGAAGTGGGGAGATTAAAAAACTCGATAGTGCCCCGAATAAAATCCTCCAGAGGTACATATTCACCAAAGGGGACCAGGTGGCGCTTGTGATACACGCTGGGGCTCTGGCCAAAAACTGCGGCGGAGTTGTGAATACTCCGCTCCTCCTGTGCCGAACCCCGGGTGTCATAGAGAATACCGGTGATCAAATCGATGTTGGTAGTTTCAGCATTGCGTTGCAGCGCCTGCATAAGGTTGGGGGCTTGCCCGTAGAGCATGGGCAGGGCGGCTTCAGGCCAGATAATAACGTCTACATCCTGGTCGCTAAGGGCGCGAGTACCCTCCTGGTAGCGACTGATAGTTTCCCCGCGAAACTCTGGCAACCACTTCTTTTCTTGAGGAATATTAGCCTGCACCAGCCCAACGCTGATAAGAGGACCTTTTGCGGAGGTCCACTCGACTTGGGAGAGGGCAGCTCCTATTGGCCAGGGGGCCAGTGCCGCAGTGAGTAGAATGATATGGCTGTGTCGCTTGAGCGGGGATAGGCGGCCACTGACAACCAGGGCCAGCACTGCGCCGGTAAATGCCAATAGCAGGCCTATGCCGTAGACACTCAAAATCGGCGCCCAGCCCGCTAGCCAGGTTTCTGTATGGCCATAGCCGGCGAAGAGCCAGGGGAAACCGGTAAAGGCCCAGCTGCGCAGCCATTCACTGATAAACCACAATGCGGCAAAAGCCAGAGCGAAGCTGAATTTATTATCTGTGAAGCGGCCCAGAATGAAGAAGGGCGCGGCTAACAGCAGCGCCATAATAGCGACGAAGCTTCCGGTGAGGGCCAGTCCTAATGGCACCGATGAGTTGCCAAAATTTGTAATCGAAACGTAGACCCAGGAAGCCCCGCTGGCGAAGAGGCCCAATCCATAGCAGAGGGCGAGCCAGAAGCTTTTGCGACCCGGTAGCACCTGCCCTTTGGCTGCAGAGAGCAGAATCCAGGCGAATAGTGTCAGGGACAGCAGGCCGCATACCCAATAGTTAAATGGGGCAAATGAAAGTGTCATCAACCCGCCAGCTACAACGCTGGCGAGAGGAGAAAATAATCTGCGCATAAAGTTGTTGTCAGGATACCCCGTTCGCTCAGGGTATCAGTGTGTTAAGGCTTGCAGTAATGAGCGGTACTCAGCTGTCTTCTTCTGGCGGTTTGCGCATATGGGCAACCCGCAAAAGGTGTATCTGGCGGCTGTCTGCATAGAGTACCCGGAACATAAAATCACCGAGTCGGGTGACTTCGTCACGGCCCGGCAAGTGGCCGAATGACTGCATAATAAGACCGCCGACAGTGTCGAATTCTTCATCACTAAAGGCGCTCTCGAAAAATTCATTGAACTCTTCAATGGGAGTCAGAGCTTTAACGATAAAATCGTTTTCCCCAACTTTACGGATATAACTATCCGCTTCTTCCTCGTCGGTCTCGTCTTCGATTTCACCGACAATTTCCTCGAGAATATCTTCGATAGTCACAACACCGGATACACCGCCGTATTCGTCTATCACGACCGCCATATGGTAGCGGTTCTCACGGAACTCGCGCAGCAGGATATTGAGGCGCTTGCTCTCGGGAATAATATTGGCTGGGCGGATCAGGTCTTCGAGCTGAAATCCGTCGAAACCTTTCAACAGGAGAGGGAGCAGGTCTTTGGCGAGCAATATCCCGCGTATATCATCAACACTTTCGCCGACGACAGGGAATCGGGAGTGCCCCGAATCAATAATTTTGGGGAGGAACTCTTCCGGCTTATCGTGAAGGCCTACCACAACCATTTGCGAGCGTGGAATCATAATCTCGCGGACTTGCTGGCTGGAAACGTCCAGTGCGCCTTCGATAATAGAGAGCGCTTCAGCATCTACCAGCTGATTTTCAGCGGCGTCCTTAATGATGTCCAATAATTCGTCGCGAGACTTGGGTTCAGCTGAAAAGGCGCTGAACAGCTTTTCCAGCCAACTTTTTTCACTCGCGCGGGATTTGCTCGCTGAGTGACTACTTGGGGGCTCGTCTGTGGTCATGGAAGTGGCCATGCTCCGGGGTTCTCTCGTTTGTAGATAAAATTCAGTAGCAGTTTGCCATTACTTCGGTGGTACAGCGGCTATCATCCCACTTCATCCAGTGGGGCGTAGGGGTCTGCAATGCCGAGGTTGGCGAGCAACTTCGTTTCCAGGCTTTCCATAACCTGAGCGTCTGCATCTTCGATATGGTCATAACCTAGAAGGTGCAGTGTGCCATGGACCACCATATGTGCCCAGTGCGCCGATAGTGATTTGCTCTGTTGCTCCGCTTCCAGTTCAACTACTGGGGCACAGATCACAAGATCTCCAAGCATTGGGAGATCCAGCTCCGCAGGGAAATCGGTAGGGAAGGATAAAACATTAGTGGGTTTATCCTTGCCTCGGTACTGGTGATTAAGTTCCTGGCTCTCACTTTCGTCCACGATTCGCACCGACAGTTCCGCTTCGTTGCGGTGGCCGGTCAAAGCCTTGGATACCCAGTTGCTGATAGCCTCATCGGAAGGGATGTCGTGGCAGCGGCTGACCCGCTGCACATCGATTGTTAAATCAGTCATAACTCAGGTGCGGACTCTAAGCGGCATTCTCATCGGCTTTATTGGAAATTCGATCTGCTGAGGCCATTTCCAGCTCAGCTTCATGAATATCGTAGGCCTCCACAATGCGCTGCACGAGGGGGTGGCGAACCACATCCTTGGCTCCAAAGTGGGTAAAGCTGATTCCATTAACTCGCCCCAGTACTCCAACAGCATGGCGCAAACCGGAAGCTTGGCCACGGGGCAGGTCGACCTGGCTGGGGTCACCGGTAATTACGGCGGTGGAGCCAAAGCCAATCCGCGTGAGGAACATTTTCATCTGCTCGCGGGTGGTATTTTGGCTCTCATCGAGAATAACAAAGGCATTGTTCAGGGTGCGCCCGCGCATATAGGCAAGGGGAGCCACTTCGATAACGTTGCGCTCGATCAGCTTGCCAACAGTTTCAAAACCGAGCATTTCGTAGAGGGCGTCGTAGAGTGGGCGGAGGTAAGGGTCTACCTTTTGGCTCAAGTCACCGGGCAGGAAGCCCAATTTCTCGCCGGCTTCAACGGCGGGGCGGACCAGGAGGATTCGCTCAACTTCATCCTTGAGCAGAGACTCCACAGCACAGGCTACCGCCAGATAAGTTTTACCGGTACCGGCGGGTCCGATACCGAAATTGATATCATTGGTCTGCACAGCGCGAACGTATTTACGCTGATTGAGACCTCTGGGGCGTACCGAGCACTTCTTAGTGCGAATCAGTACTACTTGGTCAGCTTCGCTGGAGTCACCGCTACCATCTTGGCCGGTGAGTTCTTCGACCCCCGCTTGCTGCAGAGCCAGGTGAATCTCATCTGGAGTGAGATAGTCCTTGGTACCGGTTTCCTTGTAGAGCCTACTGAGTAGTTCGCCAGCGGCACGCGCCGATTTGGCATCGCCGAAAAATGAAAACTGGTTGCCGCGATTTCGAATTTCGATATCCAGGCGCTGTTCTATTTGGCGTAGGTGTTGGTCGAACTGACCGCAGAGATTGGCGAGACGGCGTGCGTCGTTGGGCTCGAGAGTGATGCTGTGAGCGAGGGTTTGTGTTTCCAAATTGGTTTCCGGCACCTTTAATCCAGGGGTTATATTGCTAGGGTATACCCATTTTCCCTAAAGGGGAAAGAGGTGATTCCTACAAATAGGTTCTAACTTTACCTGATTTTAATTACGGGGCGTAATTTGGGGGGTAAGTTGAGCCTAATTTGGCGGCAGGATGTGCTTTCGAAGTACATCTTGCCGCTATTTGAGGTAATCACAAAGTCTTAGAACAGGTCTTCTTCCAGCTCAGATGTGACTAAAGTACCGCGCAGGGAGTTTGGCAGGGCCTCTTCAATCACAACATCGGCAAATTTGCCGATCAGGGCGAGATCGTCCGCACGGAAGTTGACTACCCGGTTGTTCTCGGTGCGGCCTTGCAGCTGTCCGGGGTCCTTTTTGGAAACACCGGTTACCAGTACACGCTCGGTGTTGCCAACCATGCGGCGTGCAATAGCTGCCGCCTGCTGGTTAATCCGCGCTTGAAGCAGCTGTAGGCGCTGCTTTTTCACTTCTTCCGGCGTGTCATCGGCCAGGTCGGCAGCTGGGGTGCCCGGGCGAGGGGAATATATAAAGCTGAAGGAGATATCGAAGCCCACGTCCTGGATCAGGTTCATGGTCGCTTCAAAGTCCCTGTCAGTTTCGCCGGGGAAGCCGATAATAAAGTCTGAAGACAGGCAGATATCCGGGCGAATTTTCTTCAGGCGGCGGATCTTGGATTTGTACTCCAGGGCGGTGTGGCCGCGTTTCATTGCCATCAGAATGCGGTCGGAGCCACTCTGTACGGGCAGATGAAGATGACTAACCAGTTCTGGTACCTGTCCGTAGACATCGATCAGCGCATCGGAGAACTCTACCGGGTGAGAGGTGGTATAGCGGATACGGTCGATGCCATCAATCGCTGCCACATAAGTGATCAGCTCGGCGAAATCCACTTCGTGGCCATCTTCTCCTGTAGCGCGGTAGGCGTTTACGTTTTGCCCAAGCAGGTTCACTTCGCGGACACCCTGGTCTGCAAGGTGGGCGATCTCTTCGAGTACATCGGCCACAGGGCGGCTGACTTCTTCGCCACGGGTGTAGGGAACCACGCAGAAAGTGCAGTACTTGGAGCAGCCTTCCATAATAGAGACAAATGCGGTGGCGCCGTCGGCCTCTGGCTGGGGCAGGCGATCAAACTTCTCGATCTCCGGGAAGCTCACATCGACGATAACTGCGCCGCTTTTTTGCTCCTTGGTCTCCATCATCTCCGGCAGGCGATGCAGGGTCTGGGGGCCAAAGATCAAGTCTACATGGGGCGCGCGCTTGGCAATCGCCTCGCCTTCCTGACTGGCTACACAGCCGCCAACACCAATCACCAGGTCGGGATTTTTTTCCTTCAGGTGCTTCCAACGGCCCAGCTGGTGGAACAGCTTTTCCTGGGCTTTCTCGCGGATAGAACAGGTGTTGACCAATAGTACATCCGCCTCGTCGGGATCGTCGGTAGGTACCATGTCGTGGGACTCGCCGAGCAGATCGCGCATCCTCGCGGAATCGTACTCATTCATTTGGCAGCCGTGGGTCTTAATATATAGCTTTTTCACCGATGTTTCGGACATATCGCGCCTGGTTAAAAACTGGTCAACAATTAGGGTGGGGCATTATAGCGATACGACCCGGCACTGCATAGATGGCTATATTAGCTGTTGCGAACCTGTGCTATTCTTGCGCGCTTTTTCGGGCTTTGCCCGTTCTTTGATCAATTTGAGCTTCGGGGTCATCCCCATCCTGAGAGACTTATGGCCAACCCGATTTATAAAGTTATTTTCCACAATCAAAACCAAGTGTACGAACTCTACGCTCGGGCCATCTATCAAAGTGATATGTACGGCTTTATCGAGGTGGAGGAGTTTGTATTTGGGGAAAAGGCTCAGCTTGTGGTCGATCCCAGTGAGGAAAAGCTGAAAACCGAATTTGCTTCGGTAACCCGTTCCTATATTCCGATGCACAGCATCGTGCGTATTGATGAAGTGGAAAAAGAGGGCACCGGCAAGATTGTTGAAGTAAAGGGTGACAAAGTTGCCAAGTTTCCTTTTGCCCCGCCTATCCGTCATCCCCAGGACACAGAGTAAGCTTTATTTTTACTCTGAATCAGGCCGGGCTCTATGCCCGGTTTTTAGCGCCAAAATCATCCGCTGCACCTTTTTTTCCTCTGCAATATAAGCTTCAATAAAAATCCTCCTGACTGTCATCAAATCGCTGCAAAGTGGTTGCGCTGACGATCAACGCCGTTCTGTATTTAGTTGATCTCAATTTGCTAGCAAGAGAGCAAATACGGATTTATCGATTTTTCTCAAGTTAGCTCAAGCGACGACCTATATTTTTGCCGCGTATCTGCCCTGATTTTTATGGGCTGATAACTGGTACAGACTGGAACTTTGCTATGAGCAATCGCTATCGCGCACTGTGGATTTCCGATGTCCATTTGGGCAGCAGAGACAGTGAGCCCCATCGACTTGCAGATTTTCTGGCTCAGAATCGCGCCGATACGGTCTATCTGGTTGGGGATATTTTTGATATGCAGGCACTCGCTCAAGGACGGGGTACATGGTGCCAGGCCTCTTCGCTGCTACTGGAAATGCTTTCCGAATTAAGTAGCCTGACGCCTGAAGTCATTTATATTCCTGGAAATCACGACGCTCCAATGCGCAGCTGGGCCGGAAAGCGGCTCGGCAATATCCGAATTGAAAAAGACTATATCCACACCGCTTCCAATGGACGCCGCTTTTGGGTAACCCACGGCGATCAGTTTGAACACCGAATTAAAATAAATCCAATCAGTTACCATATCGGCGATCGCAGTTATTACCTGATGCTGCGCTTTAATCGCTGGATCAATTATTGGCGCAATCGGTTTAACAAGCCTTGGTGGTCGCTGGCCAGCCAAATAAAAAATCGTGTGGGTGCCGCTCGACAAATGATGAGTGATTTTGAGGATGTCGCCACCCGTGAAGCGATATCGCGGGGATTCGATGGTGTTATTTGTGGCCATATCCATAGGCCTGCCCTTAGAAATAAAACAGTGTTTGGGGATGCTGTGACCTATGCGAATTGTGGTGATTGGGTCGACTCTATGAGTGCGGTTGTAGAACAACAGGATGGCAATTTAGATCTTTTACATTGGTATCGGACTCCAAAAATTGCCAGCATAATGACAGAGGTGGTTGCGGCATGATTCATCTTGAGACTCTTTTGCAGAAAAACGCCTGGTACAGCGCGGCACCACAAAAAACCACGCGAAAATTAGTTTCTGCCACAGTAAAAAAAATCTGTTGTGAGGAACAGTTACAGGAATTTACCAGCAGTTACCCCCACCTTGGCGGCCTGGATTTTATTCGCCAGGTATTCGATGACTTGAATTTTCGCTACGAATTAAATCCATCAGAGTTGGCTCGGGTTCCCACTAGTGGGCCGCTGGTGATTGTGTCTAATCACCCCTTAGGAAGCCTGGATGGTCTCGCTCTGATCGATATGGTGGCGCGGGTACGGAAAGATGTTCGAGCTGTCGCAAGCCAATTATTATGGAACATAAAATCCCTGCGCCCCTGTTTATTGCCCGTAGATAACTTTAATGGGCGTACCAGTCGAGCCGATATTGAAGGTATTTATAGCCATTTAGGTGATGGGGGAGCGATTATCATTTTCCCGGCGGGCGAAGTATCCAGGCTCACCCCCCATGGGGTTCGGGATGGACGCTGGAATTCAGGCTTTGCCCGTTTTGCGGAAAAAACCAATGCGCCGATATTGCCGGTGCAGGTTTTAGGGAGGAATTCCTGGTGGTTCTATGGCCTCTCCATGTTGAACAAGCCCCTCTCGACTTTATGGTTGATCAGGGAGATGTTTAAACAGGCCAGCCGCAGTATCGATATTCGTATAGGACGTCCCTTGGAAGCGGAACACTTTCGTAGCTGGCCGCTAACACCCCGCGCCAAGGCTGCTCTGTGGCGTAAACATGTCTACCAGTTACATCGTTCGCCCGCCCCTCTGGGGCCGGAATTAATTGTTGAAGCTGAGCCAAAAGTCGATGTAGCGCGAGTGGTTGAGTCCTGTGTATCACTCTCTGAACTGGGTAATTTTTCTGTGCGTTTATATCGGCAGAAAGCAGATTGCCCCGTCATGCGGGAATTGGCCAGAGTGAGGGAGATTGCCTTTCGCTCAGTGGGGGAGGGGACCGGCCAGAGTCGGGATTGGGATGCGTTTGATGCTCATTACGACCATCTATTGTTGTGGGATGCAGAAAATCGACAGATTGCAGGAGCTTACCGCATAGCAGCGACCGAGGCGCTCTCGGATGATCAGATATACAGCAGTACGCTATTTAATTACCCGCAGCCTCCTCGGCAGTGCCTGCCAGATTCTGCTGAGCTAGGGCGTAGCTTCCTACTGCCGGAATATTGGAGAGGGCGCGGGTTGGACCTGCTCTGGTGTGCTATTGGACAGTGGGTATTGCGCAATAAGGTACGCTACCTATTTGGCCCAGTGTCTATGCCCGGTACATTTTCCGTGAGAGCGAAGTCCGTTATTGTGCGCTATTTTTCCCATTATTTTGCTCCTGAAAACTCCTTGGGGGATGCTCGACTGCCATTTCCGGAAGCACAATCTGAACTGCCTGAATTACTTGGGGATTCGGTGTCAGATATGCGTCAATTGAAGCATATTTTGCGTGAGGAGGGCGTTATGCTACCTCCCCTATTTAAAAAGTATGCCTCTGTTACTAAAACGGGAGGGACCAGTTTCCACGCCTTTAATATTGACCCGGATTTTTGCGATGCTGTGGATGGGCTGGTCGTTGTTGATTTATCAAAAGTGGACGAGAAGTTTGCTAAACGTTATTTATCCAGCTGACTTAGAAGCGGCTCTTTATGAAAAAGGCAGCGTAAAGCTGCCTTTTTTGATGATTCAGGAAATCTCACCTGACATTTTGGATGGTTAAATTTTGCCAAGCTTTTTACGTAGACTCACCAGTTTGACACAGAGGACGAAAACAGACATTGCGGTATCCAGTTCTTCCAGCGGTGGGAAACTGGGTGCAATACGAATATTGCTGTCCTCAGGGTCCTTACCATAAGGGAAGGTAGCGCCGGCAGGTGTTAATTTTACTCCGGCATCCGCAGCCATTTTAACCACTGCTTTTGCGCAACCGGGAAGGGTATTAAAGGAAACAAAATAACCCCCTTCAGGTTTTTCCCAAGTACCCATATCTGCATCGGTGAGGGCATTATGTAAATGCTCCAGAACACACTCGAACTTCGGGCGAAGAATATCTGCATGTTTATGCATGTGTTCTGTCAGGCTGGTGTATTCGGTAAAAAATCTCGAGTGACGCAACTGGTTGACTTTGTCAGGACCAATGGTCATTGCCTGCATTTGGCCTTTGAGGGAATCGAGATTTGCCTGGCTGGCGCTCACAAACGCAATGCCTGCGCCAGCGTGGGTGACTTTTGAAGTTGAGGCAAACTGTATTACGGAGTCTGCAGTATCATTTTCCAGAGTTGCTGTGCGAATATTTGGCAGATTTACAAAGTTGCCAATGTCGTGCACTGAATAGGCATTGTCCCAAAATATCCGGAAGCTAGCGCCGGCAAATTGTCCCAGCTGCGCCAATCTTTCTACAGTTTCCTTGCTGTAAGTGGCTCCTGTTGGATTCGAAAACTTGGGCACACACCAGATACCAACAATCTCTGCATCTTCGCGCACGAGCTTTTCCACAAGCTCCATGTCGGGCCCCTGCTCTCCCATGGGCACGTTAATCATCTCGATACCCAGCTGCTCACAGATCGTAAAATGGCGGTCATAGCCGGGAACAGGACAGAGAAATTTGGGAGCTTTTAATTCGCGCCAGGGGGTAGTGCCCGCAAAGCCGAACAGGTAACCGGTGACTAGGGCGTGATACATCAGTGTGAGAGAGCTGTTGCCTCCGGCAATCACTTCGTTGACCGGCACTTGAAGCATTTCGGCTCCCAGCTCCCTTGCGCAGGTCAGGCCGATTAAACCACCGTAGTTGCGAGTGTCGGTACCGTCTGCCGCTCGATAGTCACCGGAGAGGATTCCATCAAGTTTATCGGAAAGTTTTAATTGCTCCGCCGAGGGCTTTCCACGTGTGATATCCAGGCTTAACTCGTGTTGACAGATCTTGTTGTAGTGAGTGCTTAATTCTTTTTCCCACTCGATCAATTGTTCCTGTGTGGCGGATTCGATATGCACTTGAATTCCCCTGGCTGGTAATGTGAGTTGGCGAGCTTATCAGCCTTAGGTCGCTTTCGTCAGCAGGAAATCACACATGATTATTAGTTTCTCTTGAATCTATTGCGTGGAATTTATCCTGGATATGCTAGCTTTTTGAGCTCTCATGTCGTTCATTAGCTTGGGGTGGTGTTGGGATCTGGGCGTCTGATTATTGGCTGGCTAGAGAGCGGAAGTCCTGGGCATAGTCGCGCAGAGTTTTGCTTAGATGACGACGTTGTGTGGGGCTGGTACTGGATAGAATTTGTTCTCCCAGTTCGCGAGCTTGGGTTTTGCGCTGCTCTTGCGCCTTGCGATATTCGTCGGACCAAAGTTGGTCTGGGTTTTCCAGCAGACCGCGCAACTGTTGTTGGTATCCATCAGGCTTCTGTCGGAGAAGCTCAATGGCATGTTGCTGCCAAATCATATGTTGTTCGTTACGTAATACAGGGTTGTACTCTACCTGCTTTACCCAGGCTGCGATCAGCTGCTTTTGTTGCTCGGTTAAACTTCCCAGCCATCGCCTGCTCTCCCGGCGAATTTGCCGATCGCGGTGTCGTTGTATTTTCCACGGCGAGCGCTGCCATTTTTCCAGTGTTTTCTGCTGCTTTTTGGCCAAGTTGTGTTGCAGGCGATCAATCTGTTGTGGCGTTAACTGCGCCACAATAGGAAGCATTAAGTTGAAGGCGTTGTTACTGGCGCTTTCGATGAAGTGGTACACCTCTTTTTCAACCGGAGCCAGCTGAGGATTCTCAAGTTGACCTTGATCTACTTTATCTGCCAGTTGGCTCAGGAAATCGGCATATTTTGGTAGCTGTGTTTGGCGGTGCCAGTGAAAGAAGCTGTTTAGAGCCCCTTGAAACTCCAGCTCTTGCTGGGAATTTAAGTCGACATAGTCACGAAGCTTCCAGCGTATCCAGTAATCAATGTTGTTATAGGCGAATTGTATGCTAGAGCAGCTGCTAAGTAAGCTCGCAACTACAAGGAGAATGATTAAACGCCATTTTTGTGTGGTGCAACTGCCCGGGGTTTGGGGCATTGATCCTTCCTGTAGATATGATCGGCAGCGACTGATAGGGGTGCCTTAAGCATAGATTAAAAAGGTATACCCAATTCCAGTTTTGTTGTGACAGTAATGGGGTTTCGGGTTGGCGAGCTAGTGGACGTTTGAAAACAAAGCAGGACGATTAATGGCGTCAATTAACCGAGGTGAAGTACTGCTGGGCATAGACTGATTGATGGAGCTCGGTATTAATGTGAGAACTGGGTTCATATTTTGAGTGAGTCAGGTAGGAAGTATTATGGTTACCACGGTCATGGAGGCTGAGGCTCGTGAGGCGCCGGATAGGATTGCTGAACAGCTGCATTCCAATGCCAATATAATGTCTCATCTGGGAGAGCGGCTGCGCCAGAAGCCTCCTCGTTTTGTGATGATTGTGGGGAGGGGTTCTTCTGATCATGCGGGCGTCTTTGCCAAGTATCTGATAGAGATTGAAACTGGTACCCCTACTTTTGCTGCCGCACCGTCGGTCTCCAGTGTTTATGGTCGCAAATTAAAGCTCGATGAGGCCCTGGTTATCGTCATTTCCCAGTCTGGGAGAAGCCCAGATATTCTGACTCAGGCCCGCATGGCGAGAGAGCAGGGGGCTTATACAGTCGCTTTGCTTAACGATGAAGATGCGCCGATTAAAGATGTGGTTGACCTGGTAATTCCCTTAAAGGCTGGCCCGGAAAAAGCGGTTGCAGCTACGAAAAGTTATCTGGCGACCCTATCTGCGATACTGCAGATGGTCGCCAATTGGACGCAGGATCCCGCTCTTTGTAATGCTCTGGAAAAGTTGCCGGAAACTTTGAGATCTGCGGTGCGGGCAGAAATTCAATTGCGTCCGGAAAACCTGGCCTCGGTACAAAACTTGGTAGTTTTGGGGCGGGGTCCCGGTTATGGGATTACCCGGGAACTGGCGCTGAAGTTAAAAGAAGTTTGCAATATCCATGCGGAGTCCTATTCCAGTGCGGAATTCTTGCATGGCCCCGTTACGCTGGTGGAAGGGAAATTGACAGTGGTGAATGTTCCAATCGAGGATGAGTCATTCCCCACACACAGCCAGCAGATCGATGAAATTCGACGGCGTGGGGCGGCTCTGATTAATTTGCATGTGCCGAGTAAGGGGGTTCACCCGAGGGTGGCTCCACTGGCGCTGTTGCAGCGTTTTTATATCGATGTGGCCCACGTGGCGGTAAGTCGGGGGATTAATCCCGATGAGCCGGCGGGTTTAAAGAAAGTTACTCAGACAGTCTGAATAAAACAGAAAATAGTATTTGGAGGGGGAAGTGGGGGTTATCCTGATTGCTGAAAAGCTATTTGATGGCGAGCGCATACTTGCAGATGTTGCTATCACCATTGGAGATAGCGGACTGATTTCCGCAGTGGGTGGGGGTGTGAATTCCGATGCTGAGCGCTTACCGGGTTTGTTGGTGCCGGGCTTTATTGATATCCAGGTCAATGGTGGCGGTGGTGTACTGTTTAATCAGGAGCCCTCAGTTAATGCGCTTCAGCAAATAAGTGAAGCCCATTGTCAGTTTGGTACCAGTGCTTTCCTGCCCACCTTGATTACGGATAGCTTTCCAGTGATGCAGCGGGCAGCCGATGCGGTAAGTGGGGCCTTGTCCAGCGGTGTTCCGGGTGTGATTGGAGTACATTTTGAGGGGCCGCATTTAAGTGAGGCCAAAAAGGGTACCCATGAAGGAGGGTTTATCCGCTCTTTGAGTCATGAGGAGCTTTCCATCTACGCTCGGGAAGATCTTGGAATCCGCTTGGTCACTCTGGCGCCAGAGTGTGTATTGCTATCCGATATCCGAAAGTTGGTTTCCCTGGGGGTTCATGTTTGCCTCGGCCATTCGAATGCGAGTGCTGAAGTTGTTGAAGCTGCGTTGGATGCTGGAGCGACAGGATTTACCCACTTATATAATGCAATGTCCCCGCTTCATTCGCGTGAGCCGGGTATGGTGGGGACAGCCCTGATCCGGGATGATGCCTGGTGTGGATTAATTGCCGATGGCCACCATGTCAGTACCGGCGCTATGGCGTTAGCTTTGAAAGCAAAACCTCGCGGTAAGTTGTTACTGGTAACCGATGCAATGTCGCTAGTGGGCAGTGATGCCACCAGTTTTCCCCTATTTGATCGAGTGGTTACACGAGAAGGGGATAAACTGACCTCCAGTACCGGAGAATTAGCGGGTTCTCACTTGGATATGATCGGCGCGGTTA
The DNA here is from genome assembly GCF_047324085.1 of Microbulbifer sp. CNSA002. NCBI lineage: Bacteria > Pseudomonadati > Pseudomonadota > Gammaproteobacteria > Cellvibrionales > Microbulbiferaceae > Microbulbifer > Microbulbifer sp. CNSA002. Next base: position 4,154,090 of record NZ_CP172449.1, on the reverse strand, counting down.
AAAATATCCGCGACTGGTGTGGGATTGAATTGCCGGAAGCACTGCGCATGGCAAGTTTGTATCCGGCGCAGTTCCTTGATCTGGGAGCAGGTGTAATCACTGAAGGGGCCCGAGCGGATATGGTTTTATTAGGTGAGGATCTGCAAGTGAATAGGACCTGGAGCCTGGGGCGTGAAATTTATCGACGAAATTAACTTTCCAGATCTCTCTTAAGCTGAAGGGGTTATGTGGGCGCGGGGCCTGTGGATTGTCGAATAATTAACTCGGGGGTGAAGCTACGGTATGTTTCACCCTCTTTCCCGGAACCATTGAGTTCTTTTGAACTTTTACACTGAATTTTCTCAAGCAGTAATTCTGCTGCCGAACGGGCGATTTCCTGGTTGGGTTGGTGTGCGGTTGTAAGTTTAGGCCAGGTTTGTCGAGAAAATGGGCTGTCTTCAAATCCTGCGATAGAGACTTGCCCGGGAACATCAATCTTTAACATACGGGCGGCAAATAGAGCGCCCGCTGCGATTTCGTCATTAGCGGCAAATATTGCTGAGGGAGGTTTGTCGCTGTCGAGGATCTTTCTCGCATTGATCTCGCCCGATTCAAATGAATATTTCCCTTCAACAATCAAATGTCGGTCTACTGCTATTCCTGCATCTTCGAGTGCCTGGCTGTATCCATTTTGACGCCCCAATGTGGAAAGGTGCTCCTCGCCTCCGCTTAAGTAAGCGATACGTTTGTGCCCGAGTGAAAGTAGGTGCTGGGTAATATTGTAGGCGGCCTGGCGGTCGTCAATCTGTATAGATTTTCCCTTTGCTTTCTCTGTATTGGTGGAAGAAATAATTCGCACAAATTCCACATTCATGGATTGGAGCGTATCGATAAAAGAAGGTGACTCTGAAAAAGGGGGGGTCAGGACCAATCCGGCTACTTTGCCGTGCTCGACAAGTTTATTTAGGTCGCTGTGGATAACTGGAGATTTTGAATTACAAGGATGGATAAGTAGCTCATACCCTTTTGCTCTGCAGGCTTCCAATATGCCGTTTTGCATATCGATAACGTAGTGGGCATTAGGGTTGTCATAAATAAATGCGATGGAATAGGAGTGTGTCCCCGCCAGATTCCGCGCTGCCAGACTGGGTGTGTAGTTCAGGCTTTTGACTGCGTCGAGTACTTTTTGCCGAGTGGCTGCGCGTACAGAGGGCTCATTATTGATCACCCTGGACACTGTTTTGATAGATACGCCGGCGCGCTCGGCAACATCGTTAATTGTGACTTTCATGCATCAACTAGTTCTATCTGAGCCTTGGCCTTGCTGGCATCGACAAGTAAGTATTGCTGGAAGGTGGGATTTTAACAGTTATGAGTCTGCAATTAGCTTATGGGGTGCGCCTCCTTTCTTAATTTGTGGGTAATTTGTAGTTTTTTATCCCAATTCTTTGAGATTCCCAGACCTTATCATTTGTCTGTAAAAATCCTACACCTAAGTAAGGCCAATCTTTCTCTTTGTGACTGAATGAAGGCATTAAGTTTCCCAGTATTAAAGAAAATGATGGCTTTTACGCCAAATACTTCCTATATGCCTGTCTCCTCTGGTCAACATCTTCAATCACTATTTGAAGCCTCTTGAAAATTTTTGTAGTTTTACTACATAATGCGCATCAATAAGATTGAGTGGCTACAGATTGGGTGAATTACTCAAGCCGGGCGTCCAAAGTCTCTACCACCTCAGCGGGGAGGAGGTTCCGGCATTGTTGGATCACTAACATTCAGCTCTAAGAGCGGGAAGAGGTTCGGAAGTGAGATTTCTACCCGATAACAGGATTTCCCATGAGTCTCCATAAGCAGTCTTGCCGTGGGCTGAAAGGTTGTCCGCTGGAATGATTGGGTTTCCAGCGATCTGATAAAAGCAACTTTGTCCCTCCTGCTTCAGATTTACGATTGGGCAATAGGACATTGATGGCACTACAACCAAAGGGTTGCAGTGGGAGCCATTCCGCCGAAAGGCGCTCCACGGAAAGATAATCACAGGTGGCTGATGCCACTGAAATGTGACCCTGGTGGTTTTTGTAACTAGAGACCACCTCAACAGAGTTATTACGGAATAGTCATGGTTCACAGCAAGCTTCAGACCGTTACCGAACGCATCATTAAGCGCAGCGAAGAAACTCGTGCAGAGTATCTGGCGCAGGTTGAGAAAGCGCATATTGAAGGGCGGGCAGCGGCACATGTGTCTTGCGGAAACTTGGCCCACGCAATAGCTGCATCTCCGGAAGGTGATAAGCAGTTGATCGCCTCTGGGCGGGGGCCGAACCTGGGTATCGTCAACGCATACAACGATATGTTGTCCGCTCATCAGCCTTATGGTGTCTACCCTGCTCAATTGAAAGAGGCAGCTGCGCGCAATGGCGCAACGGCCCAGGTTGCCGGTGGCGTACCGGCAATGTGCGATGGGGTGACTCAAGGGCGTGCAGGGATGGAACTCAGCCTGTTTTCGCGAGATGTGATTGCCATGTCCACAGCAATCGCGCTTTCGCATGATGTTTTCGAAGGAGCCATATTCCTGGGTATCTGCGACAAAATTGTCCCCGGCCTGGTTATTGGTGCTCTCTCTTTTGGCCACTTGCCTTCAATTTTTGTACCTGCGGGTCCAATGCCCACTGGCCTGTCCAATGCGGAAAAAGTCCGGGTTCGCCAGCTGTATGCTGAAGGCAAAGTAGGGCGCTCTGAACTATTGGAAGCCGAGAGTGCTTCCTACCACAGTGCCGGCACCTGCACCTTTTACGGCACTGCCAACAGTAACCAGATGCTGGTAGAAATTATGGGGCTGCAATTGCCCGGCAGTTCCTTCGTAAACCCCGGTACTGATTTGCGCTCGGCATTAAATGAAGCTGCCGTGGCGCAATTGGTAAAAATTACTGAACCTAGCCAGCACACTTCGGTAGCTAAAATTCTCACCGAAAAAGCATTCGTTAACGGAGTGGTGGGATTGCTCGCTACCGGCGGATCCACAAACCACACATTGCACCTTATTGCGATGGCGCGTGCAGCAGGTATTCAGTTGACTTGGCAGGATATGGCAGACCTCTCTGAAGTGGTGCCGCTGCTTTGTCATGTCTACCCGAACGGCACTGCGGATATTAACCACTTTGCCGCAGCCGGCGGTATGCAGTTCTTGATTCGCGAACTCCGCTCCGCAGGCCTTTTACACGATGATGTTCACACAGTACTCGGTAATTCCGGTCTTGAACCCTACTGTGAAGACCCCTTCCTCAACAGTGATGCTGGCGGCGGTGTGGTTTGGAAACCTACTCCAGAAGAGAGCGGTGATACGACGGTCATTCGTCCAGCCACTGACCCTTTCTCCCAGCATGGTGGTTTGCAGTTGCTCGAAGGAAACCTTGGGCGCAGTGTAATCAAAGTCTCTGCGGTTAAATCTGAGCATCTCAAGGTGAAGGCGCCTGCCATTGTCCTGGATAACCAGGACGACCTGCTCAAGCGATTCAAAGCTGGTGAGTTAGAGCGCGACTTTGTCGCTGTAGTGAGATTTCAGGGGCCTCGCGCCAATGGTATGCCGGAACTGCACAAGCTGACACCGACGTTGGGGGTGCTGCAGGATCGTGGCTTTAAAGTGGCATTAGTCACCGATGGGCGTATGTCCGGCGCTTCCGGGAAAGTCCCAGCGGCCATTCATATGTCACCGGAAGCCGTAGAAGGCGGTGCAATTGCCAAGGTGCAAGAGGGTGACATGATTGAACTCGACTCAGAGGCTGGTGTTTTACGCGTACTGGTAGATGAAGCTGAATTTAATGCCCGCCAGCCGGCCCAGTGTGACCTGTCTGAAAGTGCCCGTGGTACCGGCCGTGAACTATTCGCTAATATGCGCGGGCTTGCCAGTGGTGCAGAGACCGGTGCAAGTATTCTTTATTGATTATTACGGAGCCAAACAGGCTCCGAGACAAGAACGATCTCAGAGCAAAATTTATGATTAACCCTTTTGATATGGTGTTATTTGGTGGAGGCGGAGACCTTGCACTGCGCAAGTTACTACCGGCACTTTACCGAGCATTTAGAGAGGGCAGCTTGGTTGAGAGCTGTCGCATCCTTCCGGTGTGTCGCCGCCAGTCAGATGTTGATCAATATATCGATACAGCCCACCAGGCACTGCAAAAATATCTCCGTGAGGGTGAGTACAGTGCTTCGAGCTGGGACCAATTTAGCCAATTACTTTGTCCGATCGCACTGGATATCGCCGTACCGGATAGCCAGTGGGATCACCTGGCAGAAATTCTCGGTTCCGACTCAGAGCGGGTTCGTATTTTCTATTTGGCAATACCGCCCGCGGTATTTGGTCCCTGTTGTGAAAACCTCTCAGTAAAAGGCCTTATTACTGGAAATTCCAGAGTCGTAGTGGAAAAGCCACTGGGCTATAACGCCCAAACCTCTGATGAAATTAACAGTAAAATTGCCAGTTACTTCCCGGAAGATAGTATCTTCCGTATCGATCACTACCTGGGTAAAGAAACTGTCCAAAACCTTCTTGCACTGCGTTTTAGCAATGTATTGTTTGAGCATCTTTGGGATGCAAAAACCATTGATCATATCCAGATCAGTATTTCAGAAACCGTAGGCCTGGAAGGGCGTGCGGGTTTTTATGATGAAACTGGTGCTATGCGGGATATGGTGCAAAACCATCTGCTGCAACTGCTGTGCCTTATCGCCATGGAATCTCCCAACAGTATGTCGGCGAAGAATATCCGTGCAGAAAAAATTAAGGTGCTTGAGGCTTTGCGCCCGCTTACCGGAAACTTGGTCGATAAAAACGTTGTGCGTGGCCAGTATATAGCTGGGCAAATCAATGGCAATGATGTTCCTGGTTACCTCGATGAGCTCGACGGTGGAACCAGTTCAACCGAAACCTTCGTTGCCATTCGAGCGCATATCGATAGTTGGCGTTGGGCAGGGGTGCCGTTTTACTTGCGTACTGGTAAACGCATGGAAAAGCGCTGTGCCGAAATTGTAGTGCAGTACAAAAATGTTTCTCATCATGTGTACGATGAGTCAGCCGGAAAGATTGTTCCCAACCGTTTGGTTATTCGCTTACAGCCAGAAGAAAGTATCAAACTGGTTTTGATGGCGAAGAAAATGGACAGTCTCACCACCGAGTTGCAACCGGCTGAATTGAATTTAACCCTTTCTGATACTTACGACAGCTTCCGCAGCGACGCTTATAAGCGCCTGATGTTGGATGCTGCAGCAAATAATCCCGCGCTTTTTATCCACCGTGACGAAGTTGCTGCTGCCTGGGCGTGGGTGGATCCAATTATTGAGCATTGGCGCGAAACGGCTAATCAGCCGCAGCCCTATCCTGCAGGTAGCTGGGGGCCAGAAGAGGCAGAAAAACTGCTGTCACGCAGTGATCGTCATTGGTTTAACGCGCAGTAATAATTTGGAAAGCCGGCGCAGCTATTAATTTTACCGCGCCGGTTTCCACTAAGAGAAATGGAAGAATCCATGGCTGAAGAAAAATTTTTCCAAGATCGCGAGCGCCTGGTGCAGGCTCTAGCCCACGATTGTGCTTGCGAACTGCAAAAAGGTATTAAAGAAAATAATCACGCAAGTTTCCTGGTATCTGGCGGCAGTACGCCGGAACCAGTATATCGCGAGCTATCCAAACGCCCGCTTCCGTGGTCGCAAATTACAGCGGCTCTCGTTGATGAGCGCTGGGTAGAAAAAACCGAAAGCGGTAGTAACGCAGCTTTTATTGAAAAGTCGCTTTTACAGAATTTTGGCGCCGAAGCCAATTTTCTGGGTATGAAAAATTCACATGCATCAGCCGCTGAAGGTGAAGAGGCCTGTGAGCGCGCATATGGCGAGTTGCAGAAACCGTTTGATGTTTGTTTGCTGGGTATGGGCAGTGACGGCCACACCGCATCACTATTCCCCCATGCACAGGGCTTACAGGATGCACTAAATCCTGAATCACAAAAGTTGTGCAAGGCAATTACTGCTAATCAAAGTGAAGTTACCGGCTCCAATACCGAGCGTATGACTTTGACCCTGAGTGCAATTTTGCAAGCGCGCAATATCAAGTTATTGATCACTGGCGAAGAGAAGCTAAAAGTTTATCGCGAGGCGTTGCTCGGCAGTGATGAGTTAGAAATGCCGGTGCGCAGTATTCTTAAGCAGGGGCTGAAACCAGTCACTGTTTACTGGGCGCCTTAACGAAAGATTTGGAATTATCTGATGCAGAAAAATATCGCCGAGATTTTGCAGGTAGCTGGCGTTGTCCCAGTACTGGTTGTAGATAAAGTTGAAGATGCCCTCCCTCTTGCCGGCGCTTTGATTGAAGGTGGCCTGAAAGTACTTGAGGTAACCCTGCGCACTGAGGCAGCCCTGGAAGTTGTTGAACAAATTGCAAAACACCTGCCGGAAGCCCATGTGGGAACTGGCACGGTGCTAAATGGTGATGATCTGCGTCGCTCTATCGAAGCCGGCGCCAGCTTTATGGTGAGCCCCGGCGCAACCGACCGCCTACTGAATGCTGCTGAAGGCAGTGAAGTACCGCTGCTGCCCGGTGCTGCCAGTGTTTCAGAAGTGATGCGCCTCTACGAGCGTGGTTATCGCTACCAGAAATTTTTCCCAGCCCAGGCGGCAGGGGGAGTGCCAATGCTGAAATCCATTGGCGGTCCGCTACAAGACGTTCGCTTTTGTCCCACCGGTGGTATAGGGCCTCAAAATGCCCCGGACTTTCTGGCTCTGAACAATGTGGTTTGTGTCGGTGGTTCCTGGATGGCGAGCAGCACTCTGGTTCGTGAAAAGAACTGGGCTGAGATTACTCGTCTGGCAAAACAAGCTGCGGAATTGAAATAACACACACTCGGTATGGTGCACTCGCAAGCGGGTGCCACTTGAAAAACCAGAAGCATATAAAGAGGGTAAAGCGAGATGAAAATTAAAATTGCCATTAATGGTTACGGTCGTATCGGTAGAAATGTCACCCGAGCTATCTATGAATCAGGCTACAGCGATCGTGTTCAATTGGTCGCGATTAATGATCTCGCTCCGGTAGCTTCTAATGCTCACCTGACTCGCTTCGATACTATTCACGGTCGCTTTGGTACAGACGTCAAAGTCGATGGTGATGCTCTGGTTATTGGTGGTGATCGAGTTCAGGTTTGCCAGGAGCGCGACCCTTCCAAATTGCCTTGGAAGCAACTGGGTGTGGATTTAGTCCTGGAGTGTACTGGCCGCTTTACCGATCGCGCTTCCGCTTCTGCCCATATAGAAGCCGGTGCCGCTGCAGTGCTGATTTCTGCACCCTCAAAAGATGCGGACCTCACAGTTGTTTACGGTGTAAACGACAGCAATCTCACTGCGGATCACCGTGTGGTATCCAATGCATCTTGCACTACCAACTGTCTGGCACCTGTAGCTCAGGCACTGCATCGTGAATTGGGTATTGAGCGCGGCTTTATGACCACCGTGCATGCCTATACCAATGACCAGAATACCCAAGATGCAGTGCACGCAGATATTTATCGTGCCCGTGCGGCGGCGGATAATATGATCCCTACCAAAACAGGTGCGGCTGCAGCGGTAGGTTTGGTATTGCCTGAGTTAAAAGGTCGCCTCGATGGTATGGCCGTCCGTGTACCGGTAAGTAATGTGTCTCTGGTGGACTGTCAGTTTATTTCCGGCCGTGACACCACCGCCGAAGAAGTTAACCGCATTATGCAGGAAGCTGCTAAGGCCAGTGGCGGTGTACTGACCTACTGCGATCAGCCCTTGGTATCCGTGGACTTCAATCACACCAGTGCCTCCAGTCACTTTGATGCGAACCACACCCGTGTGAATGGTAACTTGGTGAAGGTCATGGCCTGGTACGATAATGAGTGGGGCTTCTCCCACCGCATGTTGGATACCAGTCTGGCAATGGCTGAGTCACTTCAGTTGAAGCAGCCTGTTGCTGAATCCGCCTGATCCCCCTCATTTACCATATTTTGGTAATTCAATTACTGAGGGCCATTAAATGGACATAGAATTCCTGTTTGATAGCCCTCTGAACCTCCTTCTCAATTTATTAGATGACGGGATCTTATGATTCGCCATACAAAAATCGTAGCAACCTTAGGCCCGGGTACGGACAAGCCTCGCGTAATTGATGAAATGATTCGCGCAGGGGTGAACGTTGTACGTCTGAACTTTTCTCACGGATCGGCAGAGGATCACCGACGCCGCGTTACAGAGGTGCGCAACGCCGCCGAAGCGCAGGGAAAAATTGTTGCGGTTTTGGGGGACTTGCAGGGTCCCAAAATCCGCATTGCCCGTTTTGCCAAGGGCAGTGTACAGCTTGAAAACAATGACGAATTTACCCTCGACCTGGATTGCCCGGTTGAAGGGGGAGATGAGCACCGCGTTGGAGTGGATTATCCAAGCCTGATTAGCGACTGCCAGTCCGGCAATATCCTGCTGTTAGATGACGGCAAGATTCGTCTCGAAGTAACCGGCACTACCCCAAGCAAGCTCTATTGCCGGGTTTTACAGGGCGGTAAGCTGTCGAATAACAAGGGCATCAACTTGTTGGGCGGCGGCCTGTCTGCACCGGCTCTGACAGAAAAAGACTACCGGGATATCAAGCTGGCAGCAGATCTCGAAGTGGATTTCCTCGCGGTCAGTTTTCCGCGCTGTGCAGAAGATTTGGATACTGCTCGCAAAGCCATGGCAGAGGCTGGTAGCCAAGCGGCGATCGTCGCCAAAGTTGAAAGGGCCGAAGCTGTTGCCGATGATGAGCAAATGGACAGCCTAATCCTGGCTTCCGATGCGATTATGGTAGCTCGCGGTGATTTGGGGGTAGAGATCGGAGATCCTGCTTTGGTCGGGGTGCAGAAAAAACTGATCAACCGCGCAAATGCTCTCAATCGCGGCGTAATCACTGCAACACAAATGATGGAGTCGATGATTACCAGCCCGACTCCCACCCGTGCCGAGGTGATGGATGTTGCCAATGCGGTGCTGGACGGTACCGATGCAGTTATGCTATCGGCGGAAACAGCAGCGGGCGATTACCCGGTTGCCGCTGTGGAATCTATGAGTGAAGTGATTATCGGCGCTGAACAGTATTTGGGTAGTGTTCCCTATACTGCAGAGGACCACGGTTCTTCAGCTTTAATCGATACTGTGATTGCCCAGGCGGCGATTGATGTTGCAACGCGAGTGGAGAACCTCTGTGCTGTAGCCGCATTGACCGAGTCTGGCCGCACACCGAGAATGATGTCCCGTGCAAATACTCGCTTGCCGATCTATGCACTAACCCGGCACCCTAAGATCGCTCGCCAGCTGATGCTGTTACGGGGAGTAGAGACAGTGAGCTTTGATCCGGCTTCAGTTCCCCTGGGACATTTAACCGAAGCGGTTATCGAGGTATTAAGCTCTAGAATCGATTTGCAGAAAGGGCAGCGGGTACTGATTACCCAGGGGGAACGCCTCAATATGGGTGGGCACACCAACTCCATGCGGATCAAAGAGATCGAATAGGCTTTCTGAAAAAAGGCCCAGGCACCTGATAATGAGGTTACTGGGCCTACTTCAACCCATAAGCGCTTTATTTGCAGTTAACGCTATTTTCCAGCCATTCATGTTTGCTGATTTTCCCCTTTCCCTCAGCCTGTAATTGAATTATTTTGTGATGAGTGTCACAAATCTAAAAATTCAATTTCGCGGTCCGCCAAACGCTATCTAATTAGATACTTTTATCAATAATGGAATATTGATACTCGCTGTTGAGAAATTATCCAATTACTTTAATCAACTGAACAATAATTGTTCATAGAAGTTGTATTGCGGGATATTTTTCTAATACGCAGGTACTATATTTATTTGATTATTAAAAATTAATCGATGATGGTTTTAGTCTAATTCTTCATTACTGAAGTTTTGATCACTGTTCCCGAAAGCTTCGCTACTCAGCTTAACACTTGCTATCTACCGTATTTTCCTAATTTGCGGTAACCTCGCGAAGTAGATCTCAGCCCTATGTTTTATTCGGCGCCACTTGGATTCTTGACCTATTTAGATTGAAAAGGAAGATAAGAATCTAATCGTTAGTATTCTTCTAGCACAGTAGCCCTTAAGCTCCCTTTTTTGGATAGAGAATGTTCTTCTCAGCGGCTTCGTTGTGTAATGGCGTGGTATTGGCTGGTCTTTCAATTTCGATTTTAATCGACGCCGACAAAGCCCGGAGGAATTATCAGTTGAAGTCACGCTGGTTTCAGCTTAAGGGTATTTTGTTCGAAAAATAGACGGAATCGAAAGCTTACCGGAGTTCTTTGGGGGTTCCCTGATGTTCGCGGGTGAGAGTTAACTGAATTAGGTCCCCACTAGGTCCAGATAGGCGTAAGTGTTTAAAGGATTATCATGCAGCTACGTGTTGAAAATAAGCAAGGCATCCAGTACGAAGTGAGAGTAGGGTGGACGTACCCGCTGGGAATTCCTATGCAGGTCGATGTCGGCCACTTGCTTTCGATGTTCGACGATGCGGTTATTGAGAAAATTTACCAACACTTTTTCAGCCTGGGAGGTAGCTCCTGCAATTTGCTCAGTACCAGTATTCAAGCGGGTACTTCGGGCACAATCTTCCTGGGGCCCCTATCTGAGCCGCCTGGCCACTTGTCCTCTTCTGAACGAGAGATTTATCGCGCTTTAATTCAGAATCGACTGATTATTGAAGAAGCGCCAACGGCAGCTACCGTAATTGCTGAGAAACAGGCTGAGTTGATTGCCAAGATTCGTATCGGCCTACAGCAAATTATTGCCCAGGAGAGGGCAGAGGCGGCTCAAATCCAGCAGCAGCATGAGAAGCGCTCAATGCTGGAAAAAGTGGGTGCCTATATTGAAAGTGGCGCGACCGGTTTTGGCAATGCCGCCTGGGGCTTGGCGGTATGGACAAAAGATGTGCTTGAAGTGGCGCAAATGCTGAATCCTCTGCGTCAGTCGCATAGGTTGGGTGTTGCCACAGCAAATTACTTCTGGAATGACAAGAGCTTCGCAGAATCTGGCCAGGAGTACGTTACGGATCTGCAAAAAGAAGTGGTGGATGTACTCGGTTTTGACCCTTCAAAGGTTACTCGGCAGCAATTGGATTTGGCATTCGACGTTGCTCAAATTATTTACGATGATCCGGCCCTGCGCGGGGTTATCTTCCGTTTTGCCGAGGATTATGTAAAAGCACAACACAGCCTGGAAATTACAGAAATAGCCGGCGGTGGTGCCTTTGAAATTATCCTCACTATCGTCCTAGCGGCGATTACTGGAGGCGTCGGCGCCGCTGTAGCTATGGCCAAAAATGCGCGCCTGCTGAAGTCCTTTAAAAATGTCGGCGAGCTGATGTTGGACTTGGCCAAACTGAAGAAGCAGCAACAGCTAGTTTCCAAGAAAAAGGGTGGCAACGCTAAAGGAGGGGAAGGCGCTAATTTCTCCGATTTGAGTTCCTCAGAAGCGGCGGCTCCGCCAGCCAGCTCTGGCAGTTCTGGTGGCTCAGGGGCCAGCAGCACTACCTCAAATTCCAATCAAAGCAATAGTGGTTCCAATAATAATTCAAGTGAGTCGCAAGGTAGCCAAGCGAATAATAGCAACGAGCCGGACAATACCAATAGCGATACCGGGGAAAACCAGAACGGTGACACCTCCCAGTGCAATGCCAATGCCTGTGAAGGTGGTGAACCGATCAACTTAAAAACAGGTGAAGAGCGTCTGACTTTGGTGGATACGGTGCTGGATGGCCCACTGCCACTAACTCTGGCGCGAACTTACCGCAGCAGTAACGCCAGGGATTTCGGTTTGGGCCACGGCTGGACCCACACGTTGAATGAGCGCCTGGTATGGCGTCCAGGCAAAGCGGTACAGTTTCATGATGCCGAGGGCCGGGTAATCAGCTTACCTGCACCGGGTAATAGCGGCCGCAGCCACAATGTGGTGGAAAATTTATCGTTAACTCGCGTGAACGATGAGCACTGGGTTGTAACTCCCTATGGAGCCCAAAATGGTGTGCAAAAACACTTCAAGGCGACAGGTACTAAAGGGGCTCTAAAACTCTCTGAAATCCGCGACGGCTACGGTAACTATTACCTCTTCCACTATATTGATGAGCGCCTGATTTGTATCGAGAGCAGCCTCGGTGAAGCTCTGCATATCAGCCCGCCCGAAGGGCAGCCCAATAGCCTGCGTATTGGCGAGTTAAAGAAAGAAACTCGCGATGGTCGCATTAAAATACTGGCTCAGTACGAATACAGTGATGAAGGTGATCTGATAAAAGCCACCGATGCGGATGGCTACAGTGAGCAATATGAATATCACCAGCATGTTATTTCCAAGCGCATCCTAAAAACCGGTTACCGCTTTTACTTTGAGTGGGATAAAGAAGGCCCATCTGCCCGTTGCGTACGCCAATGGGGTGATGCTATCGACGGGCAGGCTACCTACAACTACAAATTTGCCTGGGATGAGGATGGCCACGGCGTTACCGTAACGGATACTCGTGGGGGACAGGAACGTTACCGCTTTAATGATCGCGCCCTACCGATTTATCACCGCGACCCTGAAGGTGCAGAGACCCTCTACAGCTACAACGATCTGGGCCAAGTTACCAAAGTACAATTGCCTAGCGATGATGGCAGTCGGCGAGAAGAACTCTATAAGTATGATGACCAGGGTCGCTTGATACAAAAGACCGATGCCGCTGGCAACAGCCACCGCATCGAGTACAACGGTGAAGGTCTGCCTGCCAAAGTGACTGATCCCGCCGGTAACTCCTGGCAACGTGAATACAACAAGAAAGGCCAGATCGTCACCACCAAAGACCCTCTTGGCAGTAGCACCCGATATAGCTATAACCCGGTAGGATTGATCGGCAGTGTTACCGATCCCTTGGGCAACGCCACTCGCTATCTATGGAACCCGGAAGGTAAGCTGGCAGCGGTCAAAGACCCCATGGGCCGCACCCAGCACTATCGTTATGACGGTGCACGCCGCCTGGAAGAAGTTCAGCATGCCCCCGGCCAGATAACCCGCTATGAATACGACGCCCAGGATCGAATCCATGCAGTTATTACCCCGGATGGAGCCAGGACTCAGTACAGTTACAACCCCCAGGGGCTGCTTGCGGAAGTTATGGACTCCGAAGGCCGCAGCACCTGCTACGCCTACGACGGCCTCAGCCAGGTTAAGATGCGCACTAACCCGGACGGCAGCCGCCTGGAGTACCACTACGACGGCGAGCGCAACCTTGTGGGCCTCACCAATGAAAATGGTGAGCGGTACCAGCTCAAATACGACCTGAACGAACGCCTGATTGAAGAAGTGGGCTTCGATGGACGCGTGACTCGCTACGCCTATAACCGCGCCGGGCACCTGATTAGTTCCAGGGCAGTGACTGATGCTGATACCGGCAAAGGTGTGGATACCATCTTTGAGCGCGACCCCTTTGGCCGCCTATTGGAAGAAGTCACCCCGGATGGTGCAACCAATTTCCGCTATAGCCGCAGCGGCCAGCTGATCGAAGCGGAAAATGCCCACCGCAAGCTGCGCTGGGAATATGATGCTAACGGACGCGTAACTGCGGATTGGCAGGGCAAAGATAAACTCAGCCATAACTATGATGCTGCCGGCAATCGCATCGCCACGACCTTGCCCGATGGTGAAGTGCTCAACTTCGCCTTTAACCCCGCCGGCCAATTCGAGAGCCTGCACCGCCGCTCGGTAGGCAGCAACACCGATCAGCTGATTACCAATATCAATCATGATGAGCAGGGCAGGGAGAGTCAGCGCCAGCACGGCAATGGGCTGGAGAGCCAGCGAGATTATGACCCTCAAGGGCGGCTGCAAAGGCTATGTCTAAACAAAGCTAGTGGCCCAGTCTCCGACCCAACTCAAAACTCTCACTCAATCCTGGAGCGAAGCTACCACTACAATAAAGCTGGCCAGATTGCCAAAATCGAGGACAGTCTACGTGGCACCCGCAGCTACCACTACGACGCCCTGGATCGCCTCACCCAGGTTGATGGCCCTAACCCAGAGCATTTTGTGCACGATCCCGCACACAATATTCTGGCCGCCGCTAATTCAAAGGATGAAGCCAAGCAACAGGCCAGCGCCACCCAGGTCAAAGGTAACCGTTTAGCCTTCCGTGGCGATACTCACTATCGCTACGATATCCACGGCAACCGTATCGCCGAGCTGCGCGGTAAAGGGCAGAAGCTTCAAACCCGCTATCAGTACAACAGTCGCCAGCAGTTGGTGCGGGTTGAAAAACTCGAGGTAGAAAAGGGCGGCGAAAAGCTTCAACAAGAAATTCACTACCAGTACGATCCACTGGGTCGTCGTGTTGGTAAGAACACCAACAGTGAACAAACCAGCTTCCTCTGGGATGGCGATGTTCTGCTTCGTGAAAATAAAGCCGATATCCATACGCGGCAGGACCTGAATACCCGCACCTACTACTTCGAGCCGGGTACCTTTAAGCCGGTTGCTCTAAAAGAAGATGAGCAGGTTTATCACTACCACCTGGATCATCTGGGAACGCCTGATACCCTTACCAATCAGGAAGGTGAGGTGGTTTGGAGTGTTGCTTATCAGAGCTATGGCAATATTGCACTGGCTCATGAAAACCAAATAGAGCAGCCTATTCGCTTCCAGGGGCAGTACTTCGATGAAGAAACTGGACTGCACTACAATCGGTTTAGGTACTATGACCCAGAAGTTGGGGAGTTTACTCAGCAGGATCCAGTTGGCTTGTTGGGGGGGATAAATAATTATCGGTATGTGACTAACCCATTAGTTTGGATTGACCCATTCGGGCTAACAGCGCTTGATGAAACGGGGTTTTCCGTTTATGGCTTGTACGAGCCTGGAGCAGATGAACCCTATTATATAGGGATCTCTAATGATCCTATTCGTAGGCTTGATGAACATACACGTTCAGGTCGTTATGATCCGAGAACAGGTGAGCAAGTAGTTTTAAAGAGGGATTTAACTTTTGCACAAGCCCGGGGATATGAGCAGGCATACATAGAAAAGCACAGTACTTTAACAGGAGTTATAGGGGAGCCAATTTCTGAGACGAATAGAGGCAACAAAGTTAATTCTTTTGATAAAAATAGAACGGATGAAAGGGGGGTTATGTTTAATCAAGAGTATGAGAGTGCGGTTATTGAAATCACCCCTGCTAAATCGATAGGTCGAGGATGTAAAGAAAAATGAAAAGTTTAAAACTTGAAGATGGAGATGTATATTTCATTCCATTATTTTTGACAGAAGATTATAGTCTTAAAAGCTATTCTAGGTTTAAGTTTGGTGAGGGCGATCAAGAGTTTTGCTTTTGTAGAATAGTAGCTAGTGAGGGTGGGGCGGGTATCCTCATCGAGATTTTTGATTTTGTTGGACCTGCCGGCTCAGATATTGAGTCAATTATTAATAGGCCTCGTCTAATTGATCCGGTCTATATAGTCGGGGACGGGATATCTAAAAAAAGATGGCGGAAAGTTGGATCATCAAAAAGTTATAATAGAGAGAAAGATTCTGGTTATAGCAAAATTAAATTTGTTCTTGGTCGAGGTGATGATCGGCGTGTTTGGTGTGATGGAAAAGAGTTTCCTTTTGACAAAATTAAAAATGCAAAATCAATAGAGTCGCATAAACTATGGACTGCAGCGCAATTAGAAAATAGATTGGTTAATGAGTTATCCAAAGAGCAGTATAAGTCAAAATAAGCAATCCTGGACATCCAAAGAATGGAGAGTCGGAAACTAGACAAGAATTTTTGTGCCACTACTTGGTAGCTGGTATATCTTTCTCAAAATAGATGGCAATTTGGCGTTAAAAGATCTTATGGGGAGCCCGTAGGGAATTAGGGGAGAGTAGAGTTAGGGCGATATAATCTAGGGCAGCTGATAAGCGGGTTTCTGTAATTTAGCAGGGGGTGGGGCTAAGAAAGCGCTGGCAATCCGCAGCCCGTGTACCTAGCGTTTATTTTGCCGCGCACAGACCTGGTGTACCGCTTCCGCTGAGTCCACCAAGCGTTTAAAGCGGCTTTCAAAATTATGGTTTAGATAGAGTCAGTGTTTTGGCGAAATACCCAGCCGATTTAAAATAGGTGGGATGTTTTCGGAAATAGCGCCGCGCTTTTTAGGGTGCAGCTGCCGGCCACTCCAGTCTACTAGCTCTAAATAGTGATCCAGCTGAAAAGGCAAGCCTTTAAGCATATCCCGGTGCTCCCCGCCCACCAGTGGCATTAGGCTTTTGGGCTGCTCGCCTGAGATGGCTGTGTGAATGCGTTGCTGGATCGAAGTGTAATCGGATTCTTCTGACGTTTTAGCGATACCGGCACGGATAGGGTTGAGGTCCACGTAAGCGAGGCAGGCGGCAAGGGCTCTTTCATCCAGCGAGGCCTGAGACTTGAAACGCCCTTCCCAGAAACAACCGGTGCAGTTGTCCTCGGCATTGGCCTGGCGGGCGATGGACTCGTTCAGGCAGCGCATAAATCAGCTGATATTCATTAGGAGTTCCCGCCATAGAAAGGCGACTTCTTTTAGTCTGTTTACTTCAGCGTGATCGAGGGTATCGCCTTGAATATAGCGCTGGACTAAGCTAGAGGCTTTGAAGAGCTTTTGCCAACGAGTAATTACCTTATCATCAGAATCTGTGTCGATGTATAGCATTATGTGGTAGTGATTACTTATTACCGCATAGGCAGCAATATCTAGCGCAAACACCTCGGCCAATTTATGCATACGGCTTTAAATCAATTCGTGCCGATGCTCGTATTCTTTTCCGGATTCAGTATCTCTGGCACAAAGAAATGCACGCCGCACACAGATGGCAACATTTAAAGATAGAAAAGTATCAGGAAGGAAAAACTTGTAAACTGAATTTGACCTGACGGAGCACCTTTTTAAAAACTGGTAACTGTCAGACCGAGTCTGAACTACTACATTTAATACATACCCTTTAAGCCGATTTAAAGTCTCCGCTGCCTTCAAATAGTGAGGCAGTTTAGTTTGTCCCTGCCAAACAGTTTTGACATCAGGCTCACCATCGCTGTTTCGCTCCAGAAAGCCTCCAATGCCTGGTAACATACGATTTATATCTTTCATATTTGGAGGTTGATTTGGTGAGGAGTTTTTATCTTGTTTTATCCATACCATATGCCACTCTTTTTCAGCTTAGACATTCGTCCACAGCTCATCAATTCTTTCTTATCAGCTTAAAATAGTAATCCAACTGAAAGGGTAGGCCGTAAAGCTGTTTAAGTCTTAGCCGTCTGTGAGAGATTTCTCTCTAGTATGTTTGTAAAAAAATAACTCTGCATTTCATATAGTGTTGCTTATGTTGTCAATCTAGATTTTTGTAGCTTATTGACCTTTCTTCCTAGAGCAATGATGAGGGGTGGCATGCCCTACACCTCTAACTTTAGTCAAAAAAAATTGAACAAAGAGTTTGCTAGGTGTGCTTGACTATATGATGGTTGTAACAGGTAAAAATGTTGTCTTTTATGTGTGATAGAACTTTTTGTCGTGCAAAATTTAGTCTCAGTTTCGAAGGTTACATAACCATTTTTTTGTGAGGTTTTTCATTTAGCTTAAATCCTTTTACTCCTAGTTTGAAATGTGGATGAAAAATTCCTTAATTGAGGTTTTGTAATTATTTTGGGTTTTTGTATGATGTTTGTTTCGCAGCTGGTGGTTTTTCTACTTTTCTGATTATGGTTTTGCTTTAATGGGAGGGTGGCAATGAAGGTTGGATTTCAGTCGCTTACGTAGATTTTATTTCCATTGATCTAACTTTGTTTATCTGCAACTATTAAAAACAATTAAGCTTAGCTTAAAATGAAGAATCTAAAATTTATGACCGTGCCTTGGTGTTGTAGTCAAAAAATAGATTCTGTAACCTTTGAACGATAGGGATTGTGATGAAAACCATTCAGTTTGGAAAAGTAATAATTCATAAAAAAGAACAAGCCAATGGTAAAGAGGCGATTCTTTACGCACATGGTTCATATGATAAGGGATCTTTTGGTGAGGCCAAAGTGCCAGAGACATTAGCTCTATACTTCTACTCTTTTCATGGCTCTGCATCTTCTGATCATGCAGTCAGAAGCTTGACAAAAACAGGCGAGCCTGCGGACGGAAAAAATAGTGTAGCAGATTTTGGAGCTAAACAGTTTCTCAATATGGGATCAGGAAAAGTGCACTCTATAGCTGGTGGTGGTTCTGAGGTTTACAATTATAATCTTTCATATAATGAAAAAAGTCCAGGTCATATGGATAATATAAAAAAGGCATGGGAGAGCGGTCTTCATAATCATGATTTGATTTTGGTTGAAGAAGGAGCCCATATTCATTTGGATGATGTCCTAAAAGCCATTACTGAAAATAAGCTAGGTTATAACAAGCTTCACTTTACTGCCTGCCGCTCGCCGAGTAGCGGAAATGATCTTAGCTCTCAAAAACAGTGGGGCTAATTTAGAGTAGAGTGTTCACTCTAGTTTAAAAGCTGCAAAATTTATAAAGGCCACTTATCTCCATGACCACAGGAGGTAGGTGGTCTTTGTTATTTGTGATTGGTCTTTTGAATTAGATACTTTAGTGATTGGAATATCTTTTTATTATTAACCCCAGTTGGTGCGAGCTATTTTTGCGATGATGTATCATAAAAAATATAATTGTCCGCTTTGTTGAAATAAAATTCGGTATTTTTTTATTGGGATTTTACCTGTCAGTAATTTCAGGTTCCGCGAATTTTCATTCGTATTTTTAAGTGAGTTGCACCTTGTTTTTCCATGAAAAAAATTTCATGTGTAACTAATTTCAGCAGAAAATGTATCTGCATTTTATTTTTTTGAGTTTATATTTTTTTGGATTTACATTTTTCTTGTTGAACGTTACGCCTTATTAAAGAGTTTGATGTCATTATTATCAATTTAAGAATTGGTGCTATTGACAAAAGTTTATGGAAGCGTGGAAAGTTGGCGGGCTCTTATGGGAGTGTAAATAAATAATAAAATTAAGGCTTAGGTTATGAGAAAGGCTGTTTCCAATATCTCGATAAAAACTGCTCTATCATTGTGCGTACTTGCGTCATCAACTATAGGTTTTGCTCAAAGTGTTTCTTCGGTTGAGGCTGCCAACAATGGCGTTGGGCTAAAGCGCTGCGGTACAGGCCACCCATCAATTCAGGAAGCTGCATTAAAAGAGCAGCATTTTTCTACTCTGCGTAGTGTATCAAGTGATAGAAGTGTGGCGCACGCATTGCGCCCTGCAGGTTCTGTAGAAGTTGATGTTTACTTTCATGTAATTACTGACACAGCTAATAATGGAGCGCTTTCTAATAGTGAGATTAATGCGCAAATGGATGTGTTGAATGATGCTTACGCAAATACTCCATTTAGTTTTAATTTAGTTTCAACCACTGTTACAGCAAATAATTCTTGGTATAACGTTGGTTACAATTCTTCGGCTGAGCAGTCAATGAAATCTTCCTTACGAGTTGGCGATGCCGGGGATTTGAATATCTATGTAGCTGAAATTAGTGATGGCCTACTTGGGTGGGCTACATTCCCAAGTAGTTACTCCTCTGATCCACTTGATGACGGCGTAGTAATTTTAACTGGTTCTGTGCCTGGAGGTGATGCTGCGCCCTACAATGAGGGGGACACCTTAACTCATGAGGTTGGCCACTGGTTGGGTCTTTATCATACGTTCCAAGGTGGATGTTTTGGCCGGGGAGACTACGTCTCAGATACTCCTGCGGAGAGATCGGCTGCTTATGGCTGCCCTGTTGGTCGGGATACCTGTACCAGGGGAAGAAATGCTGAAGGGGAAGATCCGGTAACTAACTTTATGGATTACACTGACGATAGCTGTATGTATGAGTTCACTGAAGGTCAGGCCACTCGCGCGGATGAGCAAAGCGCGACTTATCGTGGTCTTTAACAGTTAAGGGGGGCTTGTTCCCCCTTCTTTAATTATGAATAAAGAACATTATTTGTTTTTAGTGCTGAGCTTATTTGTTTTTGCTAGCCCGGATCTTTTGGCTCAAAGGCTAGCTGTTCCAGAGTACGTGACTTGTGATCGAAACCAATTAACTTCATGGCAGGGAGACATCACAAAACTTGTGCGAGTGAAAGATGGAGTCAAGCTTTGGATTGCTACTGACCATGGAACAAATGAGGTTCTAAATTTGAATATGCCAAATTGGCAAGAGGCTCTAGCGCAGTTCCGTATCCATGGCCGCTCTTTTCATTCCAGCGATTGGGAGAAATTCATTGATAATAAGGGGAAGCTTAAGGTTGGCATAAAAGCGATTGTTTGGTTATGTAATACTGAAGGTATAAGCCCGGTAATCAATTGGCAACCAGCCTCAGAGTGAAATCTTACTATAGGCGGAGAAAGAAAATTTTTGAATCTTATGCTTAAGCGATTATTTTGAGTGCATAAGGTTCTTAGATCAAAAGTATATTGGTGTGATTTTATCCGTGACATAAATTGCAAGAAAAAGAACTATAAAAGTGCCCGTTATCCATATACTTGATTCCATTATAGATAGAGAATGCATTTCCATTTTATGGGTTTCTGCTTGTGAGGTACCATAGGTGTGCGGTGCTGAATTTGGGGCACATTCATGAGAGCAATGACCAAGATTAGGCGCGGCTCCATCTTTTCCCGGAAGGGTCATACATCCATGTTTTAAGTGATTTTTTACCAGCCAATAGTTAATAGGGTAAGCAGTGATACCTCCAACAATACTTGCCAAGCTCATACGAAACCAAAAGGTAGCATTTGATGGGTCTTCAGAGTTTGGCCATAGAGAAGTCAGTATAACCATAGCGGGTATCATTCCAGCCATAACCATATTCATCGATACAGTTTCAGCAAAGAAAGTTTTACCCACTGCTTTTAAGTAGTTTCCCTGATACATATTTCGCATCATCAATGCCTGAAAAATAAACAGACCACAAACAAAGCCAGCCAAGTACTCAATTATGGAGTCCCATCCATTGGTGAGGCCCAGTGTGGGTACAATAGATGCTGCGATAAGGATTCCAGTTGCATCACCTGCAAGACAATGCATTTCGCTATTTACACTTTGCTTCCATGTGGCCCTAGTGAATTGATCGTGGCCGCCAGGAAAAGGACGGCGACAGGTGAGTAGGTAGAAGATTAAGCCGATAACACCGGTATAAAGAATTACTAATACCCAAGCCAGGCGCTGAACCCAGCTGGTTGGCGCATTAGTGATTGAGTCCCAAATAACAAAAACTAGGCTGAGACCCGTAAGAATAAACCAAACAAGCATTGCTCCGGTTAACATATAGGCTACCCATGATTGAGGGGACGGGGCCCGTGTATATAAAATAATTATATCTTCTGAGCAATCAAGTAGGCGTGTAATTCTGACTGTTGGTCGTACTCCAGATGTCTACAAATACAACCAGATGAAATAAGGAGTTGTACAAATTTATTTGTGCCTAAGGTGGAGTAATATAATTCCGGTCCCATCGCATCATTCGTATGATAGTCCTCTTTATCTGTTCCACCAAAGGAAAATATTAGAACGCCTTCCTTGTTTAAGTAAGACGCTAGATTCCTTATTGTTTCCTCTTGTTTTTCAATTGGTATATGCCAGATGCTATCCCACGCACTTATAAAGTCATATTTTCTTGTGGCTTTCCACTTACATATATCCTCTAGATAGAAGTTGACATTAGGGTACTTATCCCTGGCGATCTCTATCATTTTCTCAGAAACATCAATTCCCTCGGGAGAAAATCCTTCAGTTAGCAGAAGCTCGATATGCCTTCCTGTGCAGCCACACCCTACATCTAGTGCGGAGCCTCTATTTTTTACAAAGCCAAGTGCCCGCTTATACTGGCTAATACCGTTGTTCCTGTTGAACTCTTTACGTTCCCATAGATGTGTGATGGTATCGTATGCTATCCCGGTTTGTTTCGGTTCCATAATTGTAAATTCTGTTTACGAGTTTTATTTAATGATTGCTGCACGCTTTTTGTTTTGTAGATTCGTTAGAGTTTGATTTATTTGAGGCGAATACTTCAACACCTATAATTATAACGGTCGCCATGAGTATCCACACGAGCTACTTCATGCCATTTTAAGCTAGTGTAACTTGTAGTGGGTTGCCAATAAGGTAATCCATCAATGGTTGCCTCATAGGGCGCCGTGAATGGCTGTTAGTAGAGCTGAAAAAATTAGAATTCTAAATGGAAGTCTGCATTTGAATAGTTTGTCCTGTATCAGGATATATAGAACTATTGCAGTGACGCCATACATCGATTGATATCAATAGAGCTATATATACTTCTATTTTGGTATTCCCTGGTCGATAAATCCAGAATCAACACCAAACCAAAAGCTTCCATCCATATTGTTAAAATACATATATCTTATATTTCCACCACTTGGAACTGGGGTCTTGCTTGTAAATTTCTCTTTTTCTGTGTTAAAGGCAAAAATGATGTTTGGAATCTCTCCAGTATCAGCGAGCCAAAGTTGGTTATTGTTGTCCAGTGCTGTTCCGTAGGGGCGTGGATTCTTACTGGGTAGCTTCCACTCTTTAAACTCCTTGGTCGTCGGAGTATAACGCCCCAAATAGCCTTCTGGATAATCAACGTACCAAATATTGCCGGTAGGATCGATTTCCAGTCTGCGAGGGCGAGCATTTGGGCGTGGCAGGTTAACCTCACTTATGGCCATGGTTTTTGCGTCTACTCGCGCTAACTTGTTGGTGCCAAATAGAGCTACCCAGGGGTTTCCCTGAGCATCAATCTTAATACCATAGGGGCGAGCATTAGCGGTTGTTGGGGTGGCACTTAGAACTTTGCCACTCTGTATATTTAGCAGGCCTATGCGGTTACTTTGCTGGGCCGTGAACCAGATATTTCCCTCTCGATTGAAGATTAACGTATGTGGGTCTTTGATACCTTCAGGCATTGGATACTGTTTAATTTGCCCATTCTTGGTGTCTAATCGCCCAATATGCGCATTGCGATTACCTGCATACCAAACAATATCGTTTGAATCCACAATCAGGTTATGAGGGTGAGTGCCTTCAGGTATTTCATACTGCTTAAACTCTTCAGAGGTCGGTGTAAACTTTCCGATGTAGTTACCCGCTTGTCCACAGAACCAGACATTACCTTTACTGTCTACATGCGGGTCTCTGGGGAGTCCCTCCCAGGGCACCTTCCATTCGTTTAATTTAAGTTTGTCAGGTAAGTTATCTTCTTGAGCAGCGGCGTTCGTCAGTAGAAAAGGGAGTGTGGTAAGTAGCATGACTAAGGTGAGATGATAAATTCGCCAGGAATGAATGCGCATTTTTCTCTCCAAGAGTTATCTATGTTGGTAATCAGTCATGCTGTGGTGTAAGGCGCCTAGACATATAGCAGTTAAAGGATAGGTGAATTTAGGTTGGAGTTGTCTGATTCTAGTCATTATATGTAGTGAGCTAAGCTTCCTCATCTCATTAAAAATACATGATTAGCGGGAATTTATACATAATTAGATGGCTTGCTACTTTTCCAATTGGTACGTCTTGTTCACCGTTTTTCGGGCAGTTGAGCAAGTTGTTGGTCGGTGTTACCACTATTTAATGGCTTAATTAGTATTTAATTTTATGAGCTGCAATATTCTCGATGAAAACTCATTCTTCAGTACTATTTTTATAATTTTACAGTTGGATATTGAGGGCGTATATTGCGGGCCTTAGCTATAGGAGGTCATTTATGCTACAACGTCTTCGCCGGCCTGAAATTCTTTTGCTTATTCTGGCAGCTTCGATGCCGCTCTCATTTGCTGTTTGGAATACGTTACTTAATAACTTTGTTATTGAAAAGGCAGCATTTACCGGTGCAGATATTGGTTTGTTGCAAAGTGTGCGTGAGATACCTGGCTTTTTGGCCTTCCTAGTGGTCTTTGTATTACTTTTTGTCAGGGAGCAGAGACTGGCGATAATCTCCTTGGTAGCAACTGGCCTTGGGGTGATGCTAACGGGGCTGTATCCTTCATTGACCGGGTTGTTACTCACTACACTTTTAATGTCTACGGGATTTCATTTTTATGAGACCTTGCAGACTTCCCTGGCACTCCAGTGGTTTCCCAAACAAACAGCAGCAGTTTGGATGGGGCGTATGGCTGCCGCAGGTTCCTTTGCCGCGCTTCTGGCTTATGGTTTGGTATGGGGATTAATGAACTTCGCAGGTTTGGATTATTCCTGGGTTTATTTAATTGGTGGTGGCGCGACCATTGTCATTGCTTTAGGTGCCTGGGTCCTTTTCCCTCAGTTTGCTCAGCCCCACAGCCAGCATAAGAAGCTTATTCTGCGGAAACGCTATTGGCTCTATTATGCGCTCACGATGATGAGTGGGGCTCGCAGGCAGATCTTTATAGTATTCGCTGGTTTTTTGATGGTGGAAAAATTTGGATACAGTGTGGGGGAGGTTGCTGCTCTCTATACGGTAAATCATTTACTTAATTTGTATATCGCACCGAAGATCGGACAGTTTATCGTTCGGTTTGGCGAGCGCCGTATCCTCACTTTGGAATATATTGGCCTGATACTGGTATTTGCGGGTTATGCGCTGGTAGAAAGTGCTGCGCTGGCAGCGGCATTATATATTATTGACCATTTGTTTTTTTCTATGGCAATTGCGATTAAAACCTACTTCCAGAAGATAGTCGATGAGCGAGATATCGCAGCTTCAGCTGGAGTCAGCTTCACTATCAATCATATTGCCGCAGTGGTTATCCCTATAGTATTCGGCCTGCTGTGGCTTGTCTCTCCGCCAATGGTATTCTTTGCGGGGTCTTTAATGGCCTTAATTTCTCTTGGGCTGGCACAGCTGGTTCCAGAGCAGCCGTTGCCCGGTAATGAGGTTAGGGTTGGGCAGTATTCTGGGGCTACCTAGAAAGAGTTGAAATGGAGTTTTTGTTCCATTATTCTTGGCGGCAACTTAAACAAGACAATTTACTATGAAATACGCGCAAGAACTTCTGTCTATATGTTGCTGTCAGGCAGCCTGCGTGCTTCTGTAAATTTATTCGGAAGCGTTTTTGCTTCCGTAGAGTCAAAGAACCCGGAGCGAAAGCGCCGGGTTTTTTTGTGGCCAGGTGGCAGAGAGGAAATGCGACGGTCTGCAACACCGTTTTTCACCGGTTCGAATCCGGTCCTGGCCTCCATTTATTCTGTTGATCTATGGATATATGCTTGGCAAGCTGTCTTTTGTATAGCCCCGCCCCTTTTCTTTTCTCGGCTTGCTGTTAAATTCCGATGATCCCGCCAAAGAGCCAATAGTTGTCTGGATTATCCGGGCAGGCAGTAGGTCCACACTCTGCGAAGGTTATGAATATATTAAGTGTGGTAATTGAAAATGCAGTCACTATGGCCGTTTTTCCGAGTGCTCTCTGATCTCGAAAGCTAATAAATAGGGGTTTCCCATATTGCTTATTAAATGCACTGATAATTGCGATGCCAATAATTGTCATGTAGAAGATAATCAGTGCCCAGGTGTAATAGTGATATCCCATTAATGGATCGCCATAACCTGGTGTTCCGGGAATAACATGTAGGCTGACTTGGCGCAGTGCGGTAGCGGCACCAAATAGCGCTGACAGTGTAGCCAGGCTGTAATGTAGTGGGCGATTGCCATAGAGTACATTTAGCATCAGGCCAAATAAGACTCCTGTGAGCCCAATTCGTTGAAGCAAACAGAGAGGGCAGGGCATTTCTCCATTCACTAATTGAAAGTACTCTGCGGCGACGAGTACGGCACATACGGCGAGTATGCCCAGTGCATTAAGCTCTCGAAATGTTTGCCCCATTCACCATCCTCTACAAGGCTAAGTTGAGATTGTCGCCGGTGTGATAGCCCAGCCAGGCGATGCTTGATATCAAGGCAAAAATGAATGTTGCGGTTGCTAGGGTGTGGTAATTCTTCACGGCTAGAGCCATTGCAAGGAGATGGAAGAGAAATAGTAGGCTCATCATAATGAGGCGCCCCTCGGTTTTTGCATCGAACTCACTCCAACCACTTCTTCAATCGTATAAAAAAACACCACTTCTTACGATAGTTGTAGAGGTGAGGGTGGGGCGATACAGGTGATGACCTACCTGTCAGGGTTGGCTAACTGATACTCGATTCGTCGATTTTGAACATTGCTGAGTCGTTTGAAGGGAGGAGCAGTGAATTTAGTTGGTTCGACAGTCTTGAATAGTGCGAACTTAACCAAATAAATTTGTCTTTAGGTTAATGTTGGCGGACTTTGTTTGCCAGCTGGGCTTCTTCCCTGTTTAATGCTGGCTTTGGTTTCCGGCGACTGTCGGGAAGCACTTGTCATCGTAGATGCGTAGAAAAGTGGTACGTTAGGGTATCTCTGAAAATTTAGTAACTATAAAAGTAGCTAGGAGTTGTACTTATGGCACAGATCAAAGCTTTGGATAAAAAGGCACATGGCAACCTGAAACTCACCCAAGACATTACTTTTGACCATGTAAGCAGTAATCATGTCCTGCCGCTGGTAGTTCAGGAGATAGTACAGGCAGCCCAGAGCTACCCGATCCTGTTCGTTAAAGACCAGAATGCTGATCAGTTTAAAGTTGTGGCGCTCACGGGCTTGCGCCCTGGTGAAAACCTTTTCTCGGGCGCTGATGGCTGGAATGGCAGCTACATTCCGTTGCAAGTGCGTACTTATCCGTTTGTTTTGGTGAAGAACCCAGACAACGCTGATCAGGCCATACTGTGTATCGACGAAGACTCCAAGATGTTGAGCGACTCTGAAGGTGAAGCGCTGTTCGATGGGGAAGGCGAGCAAACTGACTTCCTGAAGAATCGCGCCCAGGCGGTGGTTGAAACTGCACAGCGTGTTGCAGTGACTGACTCTTTTATCGAGTTCCTGGTTTCCAAGGACTTGCTGACCCAGAAGAAACTGACTCTCCGTGTTAGCGAAGATGACAAGCCTTACGATCTGACAGGTTTCTTTGTTATCGATGAAGAAAAGCTTAACAAGCTGTCTGATGAAGACTTCTTGGAGCTGCGTAAGCGTGGCGCGCTGCCGGCAATCTACGCCTCTATGATGTCCTCTATGCAGGTTCAAAACCTGATCCGCAAGAAGCGCTTGAACTAATTGCGCTTTGCCCGGCAGCTGAGTCTGCCGGGCGACCCTTCTAGCCGTGACAGGCGAACTCGCCAAATCTTGTCTTGATCCCATCTCACACTCGTACCACTATTGTCTCCCTCTGACGCTTTAGCTCACAAATAATAAGATGAAAAACGTGGCGCGATTCTCTCTTCGCTATTGGTTCGCTTGGTTGGTTCTGTTTTACGGTGTTTGGTTGTTCCTGATTTTACAGGGCGAGAACCTGGCCCTGGCGCTCGAGCATTGGTCCATGGCCCTGGCGATGGCGCTGGGTAGCTATGCCGCAGGTTCTACGCCGATGGGAGGCGGGACAGTTGGGTTTCCCGTGTTGGTGCTGTTTTTTGATATGCCGGCAAGCCTGGGTCGCGACTTTAGTTTTGCGGTTCAGTCGATAGGGATGGTCAGTGCCAGCTTGTTTATTCTCTGTCGGCGCCAGCAGTTGGCCTGGTCGATGTTGCGGGGGGCACTGCTGGGCTCTCTTCTGGCGACTCCCGCCGGTATCCTACTGTTTGCCCCTCTGATACCCGAACTCTGGGTGAAGCTTTCCTTTGCCGTCCTCTGGGGCAGTTTTGGCATTTTTCATTTGTATCGCCTCAGCGAAATTACTGATTGTGAGCACGCGGGGGACCTTCAGTGCCCAACAGATTTTCGTGTCGGCTTGCTATTGGGTGCTTTTGCCGGCTTTTGCGTGGTGGCAGTTACCGGTGTGGGTGTGGACATGCTGGTGTATGCGGCTCTTGTGTTGTTGAGCAGGGTGGATCTCAAGGTGGCGATCCCTACATCCGTGGTGATCATGGCATTTTGCTCGGTACTCGGAGTAATAGTGAAGTCGCTGGCGGGAGATTGGCAGCCTGGGGTGTTTGGGAATTGGCTGGCGGCGGCACCCGTAGTGGCCCTGGGGGCGCCTCTGGGCGTATTTGTTGTTAGCTTGCTGGGACGCAAACCGACCCTGTTGATTGTGGCCTTCCTGTGCGTTGTGCAGCTTGTGTGGACTTGTATGTCCGAGAGTGAGGCTATGAAGGGATATGGCGGTCCGCTAGTAATACTGGCATTGCTGTGCTGCCTGGCGGGGTTTGAGTGGTTGCGGGCCCTTGGTTTGCGCAGGGAACAAGTGCGAACGCCTGCAGCAACTTCAGGTACTACTGCCCTTGAGTCTGATAGTGCCGGAGCAACCGTTATGGAAGCGAATGGTGTGGTGCTGCCCGAGTAGTTGATTTTTGGATTGCGTTCGCCGGGCGAATTCTGGCGAACTATTCTCAGAATCAGATAAAAACTGTTGAGCTTTTGATTGCTGCCCAGACTTGGGCCTGCTAGATAATTTGGGAATATGGCTGGGGCGGAAGGATTCGAACCTTCGCATGACGGGATCAAAACCCGCTGCCTTACCGCTTGGCTACGCCCCAGTTTCAAGGTTCACAAAGAATAGTCTCTGTGATTTGAAATGGTAGCAAGGGGGAGACTCGAACTCCCGACCTCAGCATTATGAGTGCTGCGCTCTAACCGGCTGAGCTACCTTGCCATTTCTTTTGTTGTCTCGGCTGTCCCGAGGGCGCGCATTATTAAACGATGGGCCGGGGGTGTCAACACTTTTTTTGTATTCTTTTCAGATAGTTAGCGATTTTTTTCATCTGATGCCCGGGACTGCTCAGAACCACGCTTGGAACTGATTGCGGCGAGGGCAGAACCGAGTACTACGGCGCCGGCGCCGGCCCAGCTAATCCAGTTGAGCGGCTCAACTGTAATATAGTTGGGCCAGATAGAGCTAATCAGCGTACTGAACAATAGGGTGATGACTGGCACTAATGACAGGGTTGCGCTGACACTGGATGCCTCCCAGTGCGCTAGTGCCTTGCTAAAAGCCCCATAGGCGATCAGCGTATTGGCGGTGAGAAACGCTAAAAGCGCCCACTCGAGCCAGCCCAGGTGGGAAACCTTCATTGGCTCCGCCATGGGCAGGAAGAACAGGGTCCCTGCGATATAAATCACTACCAGTAAATCCTGGGGTGTTGCGCGGCTCAATATTTTCTTCTGGAAAAAACCGTAAATAGCCCAGGTGACAGCGGCGATCAGGATATAGCCGAGCCCTAGCAGGTATTCGCCGCCGGCGCCACTGGTCAGCTCTTCCAGGCGCTGGTTAAAAAATAGCAGTAGCCCGATTACTACCAGTACCACGCCGCTCCACTGACGCAGAGAGAAGCGCTCTCCCAGCCAAAGCACGCTGGATATCAGTAGAAGCAGGGGGGCCAGCTGGATTACAACCTGAGCGGCACCAGGGGTGATGTAATTGAGTCCACTGGCGTAGGCGAGGTAGTTCACAAGAAGGCCGGCAACGGCTAGGAAGGTGAAAAGCAGTAAGCCGCGACTGAATAGTGGCTTGAGCTGTAATTTGCGCGCTTGTCCGTAGTAGGCGCCCGCTAACAGTGCTGCACCGGCAAAGCGATACCAGGTGGCGGTACCGGGACTGATGTATTCGAGAAGTCCTTTGAGAGCGATGGGCAGGGTTGCCCACATAAATACGGTAATCAGCGCCAGGGGCAGGCCGACTTTCCAGTTTGATTGAGCCATGGAATTTACACGGGTGGCGCGCCTCCCCGAGGTGGGGAGGCAAAAAAAGGAGAGGCGGTTAGACGTTAAAACGGAAGTGGATTACGTCGCCGTCGGCGACAATGTAGTCCTTGCCTTCCAGGCGCCATTTACCCGCGTCTTTAGCGCCGGCCTCACCGTTGTTGTCAATGTAATCGCTGTAGCTGATCACTTCTGCGCGAATAAAACCCTTTTCAAAATCGGTGTGGATTTTACCGGCGGCGTTGGGAGCGGTGGCGCCCAGTGGGATGGTCCAGGCACGAACTTCCTTCACGCCAGCGGTGAAGTAGGTGTGCAGGCCCAGCAGTTGGTAGCCGGCGCGGATCACGCGATTCAGCCCCGGCTCTTCCATACCCAGTTCTTCCAGGAACTCCTGCTTCTCTTCGTCGTCCAGCTCGGCAATTTCCGCTTCGAGCTTGTTGCAGATAGGTACCAGTACCGCGTTTTCTTCAGCGGCGATGGCAGCTACAGCATCCAGGTGCGGATTGTTCTCGAAGCCATCCTCGTCCACGTTGGCGATATACATGGTGGGCTTGATAGTGAGCAGGCTCAGTTCGCGCAGGTCTGCCAGTTCGTCTTCTGAAAGCTCGAAAGAGCGCAGCGGCTTGGCTTCATCCAGGTGTGGCTGGATTTTTTCCAGCAGCGCTTTCATCTTGATCGCGTGCTTGTCCTGCCCCTTGGCGGCGCGGGTAAAGCGTTGTAGGGCCTTTTCCACAGTGTCCAGGTCGGCCAGGGCTAACTCGGTGTTGATTACCTCGATATCCGCTACCGGGTGTACCTGGTTGGCAACGTGGATAACGTTATCGTCTTCGAAGCAGCGAACAACGTGGGCGATAGCGTCGGTCTCGCGGATATTGGCGAGGAACTTGTTACCCAACCCTTCCCCTTTGGAGGCGCCCGCAACCAGGCCGGCGATATCGGTAAATTCCATGGTGGTGGGAATGACCTTTTCCGGTTTGACGATCTCAGCCAGCTTGTCGATGCGGGGATCTGGTACTGGCACGACACCGGCATTGGGCTCGATGGTGCAGAAGGGAAAGTTTTCCGCATCGATACCCGCTTTGGTCAATGCGTTGAATAGGGTGGATTTGCCCACATTAGGTAGGCCGACAATACCGCAAGTAAAACCCATGGTGATATTTTTCCGTTTGCCCGAGGCGCATACAGCGCGCTCTGCTAATTGCGTTTGAGGTCCGGTAGTGATTGCGCTGGCGGGATTTTGGATGGGCGGGATGTCTCGGCCACCACAGGGTCCGGGCCAGCCGGGAAAATACCGGCAATTTAGCGCAGCACACTATCGAGATTTCCGCGGCAAAAGGCAAGCCGGCGGGTGGGATCTATTTGTTGGTGTGCAGCGTTTTCATGGCTGCGCCCCAGTCGCCGGAAGCGGCGGTGGGCAGAACGTCGATCGAGCGATCGATCGCATCAGCCAGTGTTTCCTGTTCCGCCCTGGGGGCTCGCTGGAGTACAAACCGGGCCACTTCGCTCGAGCTGCCGGGGTGGCCAATGCCGAGTCGCAGGCGCATAAAGTTTCGGTTGTTGCCCAGTGCGGCAATGATATCCCGCAGGCCATTGTGTCCGCCGTGACCGCCGCCGGCTTTCAGGCGCGCGATACCGGGGGCCAGGTCCAGCTCATCGTGAGCGACCAGAATGGCTTCCGGGGGAATCTTGAAGAAGTTCGTCAGTGGGCCGACAGATTGACCACTGCGATTCATATAGGTGGTGGGAATCAGCAGCCGGATATCCTGGCTGCCGACCCGCACACGGCCAGTGAGGCCGTGATATTTGCTGTCGAGGCTGAGCTGGGTGCCTTGTTGGCGGGCCAGCTCGACAACAAAGTCGGCACCGGCGTTGTGTCGCGTCCGATCGTATTCCGGTCCGGGGTTTCCCAGGCCGACAATCAACTGGATCGGAGTATCCGGTGCCGCAGCCAAGGCGATTACTCTTCGCCTTCGCCAGCTTCGGCTTCAGCTTCCACAGCGCCGCGAGGCTTGTGGATAGAAGCTACAACCAGATCGTGGTCTGCACCGTGGCTCAGTGCCACAGACTCAACACCTTCCGGCAGTTTCAGGTCGGAGATGTGCAGTACACCGTCCATTTCCAGGTCGGCCAGGTCCACTTCGATGAACTCAGGCAGCTTGCCGGCAGGAGCGTTAACTTCCAGCTCGGTCAGGGTGTGGGAAACGATACCGCCAGCCTTAACACCTTTGCTGCTCTCTTCGTTCAGGAAGTGCAGAGGTACTTTAACGTGTACTTTGGTGTTGGCAGATACGCGCTGGAAGTCGATGTGCAGCAGCAGGGCTTTAGCCGGGTGACGCTGCAGGTCGCGCAGGATAACTTTCTCTTCTTTGCCGTCTACGTCAACAGTCAGCATGGAGGAGAAGAAAGCTTCGTTTTCCAGAGCTTTGGTCAGGTCTTTGTGCAGCACGGAGATAGAAGCAGGCTCTGCTTCACCGCCGTAGATGATGCCGGGTACACGGCCTTCCAGGCGACGCAGGCGGCGGCTCGCACCTTTCCCTTCATCGCTGCGGGCAATGGCGTTCAATTTAATATCAGACATGGGATAAACCTCGGGTTGTCTGTCCAGAGTGACCTGCGACCGGACCGCTCTGGCATGGATGTTAAATGGGCACTGGGCCCAAAAGTAATCGCCCGGCTGTGCCGGGCGGGCGCGTATTCTACGGGAATCAGCGCTAAAGGCAAAGTGCCCCGGTATACGGGGCGCTGGGATACCTTGATCGGCAAGTTCCTAGCGGAACATTGCGGACAGGGATTCCTCATTGCTGATACGGCGCATGGACTCGGCCAGCATTGCAGACAGGGTGAGCTGGCGAATTTTTGGTGCCTTCTCCATTTTGTCGCCCAGGGGGATGGAGTCGGTAACTACCAGCTCATCCAGAACGGAGTTGTTCAGGTTGGTGATGGCGTTGCCGGACAGTACCGGGTGGGTACAGTAGGCGACAACTTTCTCGGCGCCGTGCTCTTTCAGGGCGTTGGCGGCGTTACACAGGGTGCCGGCGGTGTCGACCATATCGTCTACCAGCAGGCAGGTGCGGCCGCTGACTTCACCGATAATATTCATGACTTCGGCAACATTGGCGGCCGGACGGCGCTTGTCGATGATAGCCAGTTCGCAGTCGAGGCTCTTGGCCACGGCGCGGGCGCGCACAACGCCGCCGATATCCGGGGATACCACCACCAGGTTCTGGTACTTCTGGCGCTCGATATCGTCGAGCAGGACAGAGGAGCCGTAAACGTTATCCACAGGAACGTCGAAGAAGCCCTGGATCTGTTCCGCGTGCAGGTCGACGGTTAATACGCGGTCGATACCTACGCTCACCATCATATCGGCAACCACTTTTGCGGAAATCGGCACGCGCTGGGATCTTACGCGGCGATCCTGGCGGGCGTAGCCAAAGTAGGGGACTACAGCGGTGACGCGGCCGGCGGAGGCGCGGCGGAGGGCGTCTACCAGCAGGATCAGTTCCATCAGGTTGCGGTTGGTAGGTTGGCAGGTGGATTGCACCACGAAAACGTCGCGGCCGCGTACGTTATCGGTAATTTCTACTGCAATCTCGCCGTCGGAGAAGCGCTTGACCGTGGCTTCACCCAGGGGGATCGCCATATGGTCGACAACCTTCTGTGCCAGTTCCGGGTTTGCGTTGCCGGTAAAGACCATTAAGTCAGCCACTGCGAGTTCCTTTAATTCTGTCTTGAAGTGAATTGAAGTGTAGATGCCTGCATATTTGCTAGCAGTCAGGGTTTTTGCTGCAACACTTTTGCGTTGAGCGGCGCACTGTTGCGCGGATAAAAACAGGGTTTTGGCCACAGTTTTTTTCCTTGCTCAACGGGTTGCTCTGGGTGCGTGCTCGCACAACCATCGGGCGCTTGCACTCAAGTCTGCCTTCAGGATTCTTTAAAAATTGGGGGGTGGCTCTGTAAAGCCCTGTGCGAATGGCCTGGGCCGGCTGGATCAGCGTAGACTGAATCATGTCGGAACCGGTTTTTGACTGTGCCATTGCATATAAAGAAAGTGGCTGGGGCGGAAGGATTCGAACCTTCGCATGACGGGATCAAAACCCGCTGCCTTACCGCTTGGCTACGCCCCAGTAATGTTTCCTCAAAAATCTGAGGAGATTTTCGCTAGCGCTTGATGTGTCGGTGAAACCAATACACCCGCTGCTGTAAAACCCTGCCACGCTTCAGGCAGTTTGGCGTGTGCCTCAGTGGCCGCCTCTGCCGTAGGGAATGCTGCAAAAACGCAGCCCCCGGTGCCGGTGAGTTGTGCCGGAGCAAATTGCTCGAGCCATTCTCTGGCATCGCGTATTTCAGGGTAGAGCTGCTCAACTAATGGCTGGCAGTCATTGCCGGAAAATGTTTCCAGTTTTTCGCTGCCGAGTCGCATCTCGTTGGCCTGCTCCTCGCGAAGGGCCGCTAATGTAATTGCGACTGAATCTCTTGTCAAACGTGAATCGCGAAAAATTTTTGCAGTGCTCACTTCGCAACCAGTTGAGACAACCAGGTAGTGGTGTTGCTCGGTGGTTATTGGGGTTAATTTTTCACCAACCCCTTCCGCCCAAGCGGTGCGCCCGCGCACAAAAACTGGAATATCCGCGCCCAATTGCCGCCCCAGCTCCGCCAGTTTATCGATCGATAAATTGCACTGCCATAAGTGGTTGAGCCCGAGCAAAGTGGTGGCGGCATCGCTACTGCCTCCACCGATGCCGCCGCCGTGAGGCAACTTCTTTATCAACCGAATAGAGGCGCCGAGAGAATTTTGTCGGTCCGGCTCAGCTTGTTTGCGCAGTAATTGAGCTGCGCGATAAACCAGGTTGTCCTCTTCAGCCACATCCAGCTGGCCTGCATCGACACTGACAATGCCATCGCTGCGCTCACTGAATTCCAATAAGTCGCCGAAATCGAGAAGTTGGAACAGGGTTTGTAACTCGTGATAGCCATCCGGGCGACGGCCGAGAATGCGCAGAATCAGGTTGAGTTTTGCTGGGGCGGGCAGGGTTAGCAGCATGAGGCAAAAAGAGGTTAATCAATTACAGGGTCACCATAATACCTGCATGCTGCGATTTGGGCATTGGCAGAGTTATGTGAAACTCTCTACAAACCCCAGTCTTTAATCACCAGGGTGACGGATACCGGGCCAGTAGGACTGTTGGTTTGTGCTTTGATCCGGGTTGGCAGCATAAAGGGGCCTTCGCTGCGATATTCACTAAAACTCAAGGCCCAGCCGGATTGTTGCAGGCTTTGCAGCTGGCCCTGGGCGTTGCGCTGCTCACCACTTTTGGCGCCGGGCGCGGGAAGACCGCGCACCCAGTAGAACATCTCCCGGGCGGGCAGAGGCCAGCCCAGTGCTTCTTGGGTTAGCTGTGCCGGGTTGCGCGCATAAATTGGCGGCTCGCTACCACGCACCAAACTGACGCCACCGGCTGAGCCGGTGATGACGGTAGTACCCGCTCCGAGCGGACCGCTGAGATGCAGGCGAAAATTCTCTGCACCGCCCTGAAGCCAGGCCAGGTTAGCGCTGCCGTTTTCTTTGGGGGAGCGAACACCCAGCTTGCCCTTGAGATTCCACTGGGTAAATTCAGCGACTGTTTGCGGCGTTGGATTTTGATTTTCAGTGGGGGAGCCTGGCTCCGGTTCCTGTTTGGTTTTTTGACCGGCACAAGCGGAAACCATTATTGCCAGACATGCCAGCAGTAACAGATAGAATCTTCGCGCGGTTGTCTTGTCAGCTATCTGATGCATGTTGTTCCAGTGACTCTTTGATTTGTAGGCGCTTCATGGCAGCCGGAATAATTTTGCTGTGGGGATTCAGCAGAAGGCCTTTTCTCCACATATTCATGGCGGCTTCTCTGTTTCCCTGAACCCAGAGTACTTCACCGAGGTGTGCGGCAATTTCGTGGTCGGGCAACTTTTCCATCGCCTGCCGCAGATACTTTTCCGCAGCTTCGTGATTGCCGAGACGGTACTCTATCCACCCCATGCTGTCGATTATTGCCGGGTCCTCAGGCTCGAGTTCCAAAGCGCGGCTGATCAATTGGTAGGCTTCTGTGTGCCGGGATTTATCTTCAATCAGTTTATAACCGAGCGCGTTGAGAACTGTGGCGTTATCGGGATTTCTTTCCAGCAGGTTTCTCAAGTCCTTTTCGAATTGTTGTGCGTTGCCGAGTTGGTCATGCAACAGCGCGCGAGTGTACATCAAGCGACCGCTGGTGCTGTTGGTTTGTAATGCCTCGTCTACTCGCTGTAAAGCCATACTGGCTTCACCACTTTTGCGAAGTAATTCGACCTCCATCAGGTAAAAATGTTCTTCCTGAGTGGGGTGTTTTTTTCTCAGTTCAGCAAACCACTCCCGGTTAGTGTTGTACTGTTCGAGGCTCGCCAGTAATTCCGTACCGCGAGTAATGGCTTCTACGTAATCACTACCGGGCCCCACTTCGCGGAAATATTTAATTGCATGGGAAAAATCCCCAGATTTTTCTGCAATGCTGCCCAGGTAAAAATAAGCAGCGGATTCGTGCTGCTGTAATTCAAGTAGTTGGGTAAAGAGGACTTTGGCCTCGTCAGTTTGCTCGGTCTCGTACTGAATTAGGGCCAACGACAAAATCAGGTTGCCATCTTCAGGGCGCTGCTTAACCAGTTCGGCAAACTGCTTGCGTGCCAGGGCCAGGTCCTCCCGAATCAACAGGCGGGCGTACTGAAGGCGCAGGCGGCTCTCGGAAGGATGGATGCCGACGAGTCGCTCGAGAAGGGAAATGGCTTCCTTGCGCTTGCCCTGATCAACCAATAGATGACTTTCCAGCAGTGGTGCATCCAGTTGGTCTGGATGGTGCTCTTGGACGCGGCGCACCAGGGACAGGGCGCGGGCAAATTCCCTTTCGGTGCGCAGTACCATGGCATAGGCGAGCACGACCTCGTCATCGAGGGGATAGACTTTTGCCAGTCGGGCAAACTCCCGCTTGGCTTGTTCCGTGAGTTGCTCGTGCCCAATAGCGGTTGCTGCGAGAGATTGCATGGGTGGGTTGCCGCCGAGTTCCAGGGTTTTACTGGCGTGAATCAGGGCTGTGTGTAAGTCGCCGGACAAAGTCAGCTCGGCTGTGAGGGCCAGCTGTGCATCGGCGTTTTGTGGCTCAAGCTCTACCCATAGCCTGGCTGAATCCAAGGCGGCCTGGCGGGCATTTAAAAAGCGGGCAATGCGTGTAGCGCGGGCGGCAACCCCGGGATCTTTGGTGACCTCCGCCTGGTGGTAGTAATTGGCTAGTGCAACGTCGTACTGCTCGCGGATACCGGCGACTTCGGCCACCAGAAGGGTGTAGAAGGTATCAATAGGGAAAGTTTTAGCTTCCGGCCCTTCTGACTCAGTGGTTTCCTTCCCCTTAAGGTTGCTCGGCTCCAGTGCTGTGCTCGCGATTTCTGTAGAGGGGGCTGCCGGCGTCTGGTGCTGGGTACAAGAAGCAAGTATTACGGATACGGCAAGGAATGCGGCAAGCTTGAGCTGGTGGCTGGAAATTCGGGTTGGAAGCTGATGTGCGCGAGGTGGGAGCATAGATCGTGTCCATACGTTACGTTGTCGCTGAAAGCGGGGTATTACTGGCGTGTTTTAAACGATTATCGCCATATAATTCTAGTCGTGAATCGGGTTTGGAACGGTGGTGGGCAGTGGCTCTTGCCAAATCGGCGGGCAATTTTACTGCCTCTTGCGCTTGCAAGGGAGACGGCTGCCTATGAAAATGCGCTCCCAGTGCGGTTTCCGCCTTTTAAGATTTAATGCTAACGGAAGTCTATGCCAATTCTTACCCTGGGTATCAACCACGATAGCGCGTCGGTCGAAGTGCGCGAGCGGGTGGCCTTTGCCCCCGAGGTGATGCCCGGCGCACTGGGAGATGCGCGAAAAGCACTGGGGTGCCGCGAGCTGGCCATCCTGTCTACCTGCAATCGCACCGAAATATACGGAAATGTGGAGTCAGAAGCCCTGTTGCAATGGCTATCTGAATACCACCAAGTGCCCCTGGAGCAGCTCAAGGGCTGTGCCTATGTGTACAGCGATGAAGAAGCGGTACGCCATATGATGCGCGTTGCCTGTGGTCTCGATTCCCTGGTGTTGGGTGAGCCGCAGATCCTCGGCCAGATCAAGTCCGCCTATGCGGTGGCGCGGGAATCCGGCAGTGTTGGCAGTGAACTGCACCGGGTATTCCAGCGGGTGTTTACCGTCGCCAAGAAGGTTCGCACCGAAACTGCAATCGGTGAAAACCCGGTTTCTGTTGCCTACGCTGCTGTTTCTCTGGCTTCGCGTATCTTCACCGACCTGAAAAAGCAGACTGCCCTGTTGATCGGTGCGGGAGAGACCGTGGAGCTGGTTGCCCGCCATTTGCTCGATCAGGGAATCAAGCAGGTCATTGTTGCCAACCGCACATTGAGCCGGGCCCAGTTGCTCGCAGAGAGCTTTGGGGCCGAGGCAATCCTGCTTGCGGATATCCCCGAGCATCTGGCGCGCGCGGATATCGTTATCAGCTCCACCGCGAGCCAGCTGCCGATCCTGGGTAAGGGAGCGGTCGAATCGGCGCTGCGCAAGCGTCGGCACAGCCCCATGTTTATGGTGGATATTGCGGTACCCCGTGATATCGAATCAGAAGTTGGCGAGCTGGATGATGTTTATCTGTATACAGTGGACGATCTGCGCGGGGTTATTGATGAGGGCAAGCGCTCCCGAGAGAAAGCAGCGGAGGCCGCTCAGGAAATCGTAAATGCTGCAGCGGCTGAATTTACCAAAGAGAGCCGCTCTTTGGAGGCTGTGGATAGTATTCGGAGCTACCGGCAGCGAGCCCAGGAAGTGAGCACTTCCGAACTTGAACGGGTACTTTTGCAGCTGGAAAAAGGCGAGGACCCTCGTCGACTGATGGAGCAGCTCGCTCGCTCTCTCACTAATAAATTAATTCATGCACCCACCGTCAGTCTGAAAAAAGCCACGGCGGAGGGTGATATTGAGCGTTTGCGTATCGCTCGCGAGGTCGTTGGGTTGGATGATCTCACCGATATCGATTTAGAGAAAAAGCATCAATGAAAGAATCGTTACTGAATAAACTGGAAACCTTGCTTGAGCGCCACGAGGAAGTATCTGCGCTGTTGGGCGACGCCGACGTAATTGCTGATCAGGATCAATTCCGCGATCTTTCCCGCGAGTATTCTGAGCTGGAAGAAGTGGTGAAATGCTACGGCGCTTACAAACAGTTGCAGGAAGATATGGTCGCGGCTCGGGAGATGCTGGGGGAAGATGACCCGGAAATGCGCGAAATGGCTCAGGAAGAGCTGCGCGAGGCTGAAGGTCAAGTGGAGCCGCTGGAGCGAGAGCTACAGACTTTGCTGTTGCCGCGCGATCCTAACGACAGAAAAAATGTCTTTCTGGAAATTCGCGCAGGAACCGGTGGTGATGAAGCAGCTATTTTCTCCGGTGATCTGTTCCGCATGTACTCTCGCTATGCGGAGAAGCAGGGATGGCGAATAGAAATTGTCAGCGAAAATCTCGGTGAGCACGGCGGTTACAAGGAAATTATCACTCGCGTCGCCGGTGAAGATGTCTACGCAAAATTAAAATTTGAGTCCGGTGCGCACCGGGTACAAAGGGTTCCTGAAACAGAATCCCAGGGTCGTATTCACACTTCGGCTTGTACGGTCGCGGTGATGCCGGAGCCGGATGAGCGCGATGCGATTGAAATTAATAAAGCGGATTTGCGTGTGGATACCTACCGTGCATCCGGTGCCGGTGGTCAGCACGTTAACAAAACCGATTCCGCTGTGCGCTTAACCCATATTCCCACGGGGATTGTGGTGGAGTGTCAGGACGAGCGCTCCCAGCACAAAAACAAAGCCAAGGCGATGGCACTGTTGCAAGCGAAGCTCAATACTGCGCAGGAAACGGCGGCGGCCCAGGAAATTTCCGATGCCCGCCGCAGCCTGGTGGGCAGCGGTGATCGCTCTGAGCGAATCCGTACCTACAACTATCCCCAGGGCCGGGTTACCGATCACCGTATCGGCCTCACTCTCTATAAACTCGATGAGATTATGCAGGGGTCTCTGGGGGAGGTGATCGGGCCATTGCGTACGGAATACCAGGCCGACCAGTTGGCGGCACTGGCCCAATAAATCCAGATTTTTTACGCCGCCTCGAGCGGCGTTTTTATAGGTTTTTCTCCATGACCAGCGTCAAGGAAAATATCGCACGCTGCGCCCAATTAACCGATAGCGACAGCGCGCGCCTGGATGCAGAGCTTCTGCTCGGCAGTGTGTTGGGGCGCGAGCGCACCTGGCTCTATACCTGGCCGGAATACGAATTGAATGAAGCTGAGCAAGTGCGCTATGAGCAGTTGCTCCAGCGCCGGCAAGCGGGAGAGCCGGTGGCACACCTTATCGGTGAGCGCGAATTTTGGTCCCTATCGCTAAAGGTGGATTCCTCCACCCTGATCCCCCGCCCGGACACTGAATTGTTGGTGGAGACCGCGCTGGAGTTTTTCCCCCAGGGCAGGTTGCGAGTACTGGACCTGGGCACTGGCACTGGTGCTATTGCACTGGCTCTGGCGTCGGAGCGACCGGGATGGGAAATTATTGCAGCGGAGAAATCATCCGCTGCGGTAGCACTGGCAGAGGAAAACCGGCGCTCCCTCAAGTTGCAAAATGTGCAAGTTATCCAGAGCGATTGGTTTTCCAGTTTAGAGCCACAGCCGTTTTCCCTGATCGTTAGCAACCCTCCCTATATCGATGCATCTGACCCGCACTTGGTGCAGGGCGATGTGCGCTTTGAGCCCCGCACTGCGTTGGTGGCAGAGCGACAGGGTTTGGCAGATATTGAGCATATCGCCACAACCGCTAGCGATTACCTGGAAAACGATG
The DNA here is from genome assembly GCF_047324085.1 of Microbulbifer sp. CNSA002. Classification (NCBI taxonomy): domain Bacteria; kingdom Pseudomonadati; phylum Pseudomonadota; class Gammaproteobacteria; order Cellvibrionales; family Microbulbiferaceae; genus Microbulbifer; species Microbulbifer sp. CNSA002. Next base: position 4,113,417 of record NZ_CP172449.1, on the reverse strand, counting down.
GCTGGCTAATGGTGGAGCACGGTTGGCAGCAAGCTGAGAGCGTGCGGGATATTTTTTCTGCGGCGGGATTGAATAAAGTTTCAAGTCGCAGGGATTATTCCGGTTGGGAGCGAATTACCTTAGGGCAAAAATAGTGATACCTGCGGAGCTGCCACAGGGATTTGAGGAGGGAGCCTATGCATGATCATGTCCACCACCGAACCGGCAATGGGGCTTTGCGCCCATTAATTGTTGCACTGGTTCTCACTCTCAGTTTTTCCATAGTTGAAGCCATAGGTGGCTGGCTATCTGGTTCCCTGGCATTGCTCGGCGATGCCGCCCATATGCTGACCGATACTTTTGCCTTGGCACTGGGGGCTATTGCCGCAGTACTGGCGAAAAAGCCCGCTGATCGGGAATTGTCGTTTGGCTGGGGGCGAGCGGAGGTTTTAGCTGCGGTAACCAACGGCCTGATTATGCTACTGATCGTGGTCGGTATTTCTTTTATGGCCATTGATAGGTTGCGCAACCCACAGCCGGTGCACGGCAGTACGGTGATGTTGATTGCGGCCATGGGGTTGCTGATTAATATTCTGGCGGCCTGGGTTTTATTAAAAGGCGAGCGCACACTCAATATTCGCGGTGCGCTTTTGCATGTGATGGGCGATATGCTGGGCTCTGTTGCGGCACTGGCTTCCGGAGCTGTGATTTATTTTACCGGTTGGGTACCCATCGACCCCCTGCTTTCACTGCTTATTTGTCTGTTAATCCTGGTTTCCTGCGTGCGACTGCTCAGGGATGCGATCGATGTATTGATGGAGCGGGTACCCAGGGAGTTGAGCCTTCCGGTTGTGGGCGAGACACTGGCGGCGGTAACCGGGGTACGCTCTGTGCACGATCTCCATATTTGGCGCTTGGATTCCAGCACTATTTCACTGTCGGCCCATATTGTGGTGGATGACTTGCAGGCTTGGCCCAGCGTACTGGAGCGCTTGCGGGAAACCCTGGTCAAGCGCTTCGATATCGATCATATCACCCTTCAACCGGAACCTTTGGCAATGCCCGAAGTGACGGTGATCGATAAAGTCAGTGATTAATAGGTGGGGATTTACTCCTCACCTTCTGTCGGCGGTTGGCGGTTTTCTGGAGTGGCCGGTACTTTGCTCTCTGATTTGTCAGCGACTGACTCTTCCGCTACTACTTCCTGGGGCTGGCTGATTTGTTCCTGGGGAGCCTGGATGCCGATATGGTAGGCGGCAAACCCCGGTTGCACGACCTGGTTTAATGCCATGCCGAGAATGCGGCCGTTGTGCTCAGAGCGAATTTCTGTGCGCACATTGGTAATAGGGTTGGTTACCGTTCCCAGTAAGTCGCCTTTACGCACAAACTCACCGAGCTGTACCTCACTAAAGATAACCCCGCCGGTAGATGTCCGCTGCCAGGTGGAGGTGTAGTAAACCGGTTCGGGATCGCCCCAGAGGCGGAATTTACTCACCATACCCAGCTGGTTGAGCAGAGTGCGTATACCTTTCACGCTGTGACTTACCGATAGCTCATCCAACACCATGGGTGCTCCGGCTTCCAGAGTGACGGTGGGGATACCAGCCTCCACAGCGGCGCGGCGCAGGGTACCTTTGGCTCCGGCGCTGTGCAGCACCACCGTGGAGCCAAAACCCTGGGTCATTTTCACTACCTTGGGATTGGTTAAGTCGCCGCGCAACTGTGGCAAGTTGGTGCGATAAAAAGAACCCGTATGCAAGTCCACCACGGCGTTACAGTGGCTGATCACTTCGTGGAAAAATGAATTGGCAATTCGCGAGGCCGAAGAGCCATTGGGATCGCCGGGGAAGTGCCGGTTCAGGTCGCGTCGATCAGTCAGGTAGCGGGAGCCTCGATGGAAGCCTTGCAGGTTGACGATGGGTACGCCAATTACCGCACCGCTCAAATGGTCTGCGTCGAGGTCGTACATAACCCGTCGCACAGTTTCCACACCGTTCAACTCATCACCGTGCACTGCAGCTGTAAGGCAGAGAACCGGCCCTGGTTTGGCGCCGTTAACCACCAATACAGCGGTGGGGCTATAGACGCCTTCGAAGTGTTGGCTGGGAGACCAGGCCAGGCGCGTGGAGGTCGCAGGGGGAACCTCTGAGCCTAACAATCGCAGCGGCTTGGCAGTCTCTCCCGGAACCAGGGAGATGGTGCCGGGCTCCGGTAATTCGGGTTGAGGTTTAACTGTTTCAGTTTCTTTATCGGCAGTGGGAGCAGTCTCGGTGGGAGATGCCGGTTTATCCAGTTCCTGGATAGGTTGGTCCAGCTCCAGATTTTCCGCTTGGGGTAGGGAAGCTTCTTCAGAACCAGCATCTGTCGACTGGGATTGCTCTTCAGTAGGGGCAACGTTGGTGGGTGGCCCCAGCTCTGTGATCACCGGTTGGTCCAGCTGCATATTGGCAGCCTGGGGGACCGCTTCTGTCTCTTCGCCTGTGCTGTCGTCGGCGCTCAGGGCCTGGGTGGATGAAAGCAGTAAAGCCAGGCTTAACAGGTGTCGGGTCCTTCGGGAGGATTGGCGCGGGATCATTCGGCACTCCGGTCAACTTCGTATATCTGGGTGTGCCGGAGAGCCTTGTGTCCGGCACAGATTGGGACTTTGGAGCGCCAGTATAGTCAATACGTTCCCGAGGAATGTGATACGCGCCGAATTACGCGTATCCGTAGGTTCGCTCGATGGCTTTGCGGCTGGTTCGCCAAAAGCGAATTCCCAGCAGGATTGAAGCCGTTCCCAAGCCGATACAGACACCGGTCCAATAACCGTATACCCCCCAGAAGCTCTCTCCCAGCCAGTAGGCGGTAGAAAGCCCCACCAGCCAGTAGGAAAATAGCTGTATAAACATGGGCGCACTGGTGTCCTTATATCCGCGCAGTGCGCCCCAGGTCATTGCCTGGGTGACATCCACGAGCTGGAATGCGGCACACAGCAATAGCAGGTTGGTGGCCACCGCGATAATTTCTTCATTGCTGGTGTAGGCCTGAACAAACAGGGTGCGCAGGGTAATCAAAAGTACACCGGTGCCCAGTGCGTAGATTAGCCCGCTACTGATGCCCACTTTGCCACAGAAGCGCGCGCGCTTTGGCCGTCCCTGACCGAGTAGTTGGGCGGTGCGGATACTCAGGGCCTGGGCCAGTGCTAGTGCGACCAAGTAAAAAATCGAGCCCACATTCATGCTGATCTGATGGGCGGCGACAATGGCTGCGCCATAAGGGGCAAGCAAAATAGTAAGGCTGGCAAAAAAAGTAACTTCACTGGCTGCACCCACACAAATTGGCAGGCCAACTGCGAGCAAGTGGCGCAGGGTTGGCCAGTGGGGGCGAGGCGGTAACAGCCTAAGTTTTAGCTTGTGGTAGACCGGATCAGTGTTCGCGTGCCAGAAGAGTGCCAGTGCGATCAGGCAGCTGACCGCTGCGGTAGCCCACCCACATCCTGCCCCTCCCATTGCCGGTATGGGGCCGGCACCAAACACCAAAAGAATATCCAGGGGAATATTTAAAATTGCGGCAGTGATATAGATGCGCATTACCGGGCGCACTTGTCCCATACCCTCACAGTAACCGCGCAACGCCGTGCCGAGTGCAAAAGGCAGGGTGCCGACAGTCAGGGCCAGTACATAGCCCTCCATCACCTTGCGGACAGGCTCTTCCGTGTCTATCCAGTGGCTCCAGATAGGAACCGCAAGCAGGGCGGAAAACACCAGAATGCCACCGATCAGTGCGATCCACAGCGCCTGGTGTAATTGCCTGGCGCAGCCGGCTTCATCGCGACCACCGCGCAAGTGTGCAACAACCGGGGAGATAGCAGCGAGCAGGCCGATTAGTGTCACTGCGCAAACAGCCCAAATACTGGCCCCCAAGGCGAGCCCAGCGAGACTTACTTCTCCAGCGCGTCCTGCTACCAGAGTATCGACAACTCCCATGCTCACCACAGCCAGGTTACTGACCACCAGAGGGCCTCCCAAGGTGGTTAGGTGCGACAATTCGGTTTTAGTGGCATTTCGGTAAAGCTTGAACAATGAAAAACCTGAGCTCTTGTTGCTGGTCTCGATAGAGGGTTCTGGGGTCTGGGCTAATTTTGACAAAAAATTAATCCTGCGGGGGGTTGTTAACAGGCCCTGGCCTTCGCAAATACAGCTGAAAACGGGCGGCGGGCCAAAATTCGGAGAGGCTTTCAGTCTGCCGGGGGAAGGCGGGGCGGTACTGCAAAAAGGTCCGACATTCTACGGTACAAATGGCGCCTGCGCCCAGTGCTGATTACGGACTTTCCTCAAGTAGTTTGGCCACAATTTCTGCCTTATTAATGATGCAGTCGTGGTTTATTGCTACCTCCCGATAAAGCCACCCGCTTATCCGCTTTGCTTTGCGGCTACTGTAGATGGCTGGAGGGTACTCGGGTTGGGTGCAGTGAATGAAAGTACAAGGAGGGCCCTGTTCTGGAGGGCGTTGTAAATAGATTGGGTCCAGTAGTGTTTTGATGGGATGTGGGGTCATACGGCGGTTTAGCCAGCGGATATCATCGGGGTGGGTTATCCCCAGGTCTTCTGGTGTTGGCGGCATAATGCACAGAGTGCCGTCGATATTTTGCGCCTGCTTTAATCGCTGCTCCTCTATACCGCTGGGGAGTTGGCTGCTGAATGGGCGCCCGGGCTCTGGAACAGCGCCATCCAGATAGATCAATCGGTGTACCCGCTCGGGTAGAGCATCGGCGGCACCGGTTGCGGCCATTCCCCCAAAGCTGTGGCCCACAAGGGTGACTTGCCGCAACTCCTCCCAGAGGATTGTATTGATCAGGTCCTGGATAAAGGTATCCAGACCAACGGAGGGAGAGAGTAGGTGTTTGCGTTCCCCCAGACCACTGTGGGTGGGGGTGAACACTCGATGTCCATTACGCTGCAAGAAGTGGGCGACTTTGCTCCAGCACCAGCCTCCATGAAATAGCCCGTGGACCAGTACGTAAGTTTTCCCCACTAGGTTGCCCTCAAGTTACTTGGGTTCTGCAAGCATAGATGTGCTTTCTGGGGCGCTGAGATAGTGCAGTGTAAGAGTTGGCGATATCACTCGACTAAAGTGAACAAAGACACTGATAAGAGAGTGAGCTAAATGAGTGGAGCTATGAATAGTCTGAGCAGTTGGTACAACTGCTTTGTACATTATGTACGCAAAATAGACTGGCTGGGGCCATTATTACTACGGATTTATTTGGCGCCAATTTTTATCCTGGCCGGCATGAATAAGATGAATAATATCGAAGATGTTGCTGCCTGGTTTGGCAATCCCGATTGGGGGTTGGGGCTTCCAGCGCCGATGTTGATGGCGTGGATAGCTGCATTGGTGGAATTCTTTGGTGGTATCGCTATCTTGCTGGGCGTAGCGACTCGGCTGGTGGCGATTCCCCTGATGTTTGTGATGGCAGTGGCAGCCTATACGGCCCACTGGGAGAACGGTTGGTCTGCGTTGCCGGATAAAACCTTGAGTGTGCCCTGGGAGTGGCGCAAGGACCTTATCGATGAAGCTTCGGTGCGTAAAGAGAAGATTGTTGGTTTACTCAAGGAGCACGGCAATTATGAATGGCTTGTGGAAACTGGAGGAGTGACCATCCTGAAAAATGGTATTGAGTTTGCAGCTACCTACTTCATTATGCTGCTGGCGCTATTTTGTAGTGGGGCGGGGCGGTTTTTCAGTGTGGATTACTGGCTGTGCCGTCACTATAGCGGGCAGGGATCCCCGTAGGGATGTTATACTCGCCGATTATTTGAACATTTGAGCGAGTATTTCACTTGATAGGAAAGTTGTTCCGCCGATCCTCCTCCAAAGAGGATAAGGGCTCCCGCCGGGGAGAAGACAGCTCCGGACGCCGAAAAGAAGGGCAAAAGCCGTCTGATAAGGCTGCCAAGGGGCGTACAAAATCCGCACAGGCGGAGGGGAAGTCGCGCCGGGGCGGTAGCAGAAACGCTCAAAAAGGGCGCCAGCGTAGCAGAAAGCCAGCGGCACCCGCAGCACCCTGGTCCCTGGATGAATTCCAGGTTCCAGAACAGGAGGGCAAGGTCCGCTTCCACGACCTGGGACTGCCCAACGAGCTGATGCACGCTATTCACGACCTGGGTTTCCAGTATTGCTCGCCAATTCAGGGTCGCTCCCTTCCCCACACCCTCAATGGCCACGACCTGGTGGGTAAGGCACAAACCGGTACCGGTAAGACAGCGGCCTTCCTGATCACAGTGATTGACGATCTGCTCAAGCACCCGTTTGAAGGTGAGCGCTATGCCGGCGAAGCCCGCTCCCTGATTATCGCTCCGACCCGTGAGCTAGTAATGCAGATTGCCGATGATGCCAAGGCACTGTGTAAACACACCGCGCTGGAAATTCATACCCTGGTGGGCGGTATGGATTATGACAAGCAGCAGAGAAACCTAAATGAGCGGCTGGTGGATATCCTGGTGGCGACGCCGGGTCGCCTGCTGGACTTTGTCAGCAATCGGGATTGCTTCCTGGATCAGGTGGAAGTCCTGGTGATCGATGAGGCGGATCGCATGTTGGACATGGGCTTTATCCCCCAAGTGCGCCGCATTGTTCGTCAGACGCCGCGTAAAACTCATCGCCAAACTATGTTCTTCTCCGCCACATTTACTCCCGAAGTGGATGATCTGGTGGAGCAGTGGACGGATGATCCGGTAGTTGTGGAGATTGAGCCGGAGAGGGTTGCCACGGATACCGTAGAGCAGCATGTCTACCTGTCCGCCAGCGAAGAAAAGTACACCTTGCTTTACAACATTGTGCAGCGGGAAGAGGTGGATAGCCTGATTGTTTTTGCCAACCGCCGCGACCAATGCCGCCGCTTGCACGAGCAGCTTCTCGCTCACGGCATTTCTGCGGGCCTGTTGTCTGGTGAAGTGGCGCAAAACAAGCGGGTTCGCACCCTTGATGACTTTAAGTCTGGTAAAACCAAGGTGCTGGTAGCTACCGATGTCGCCGGGCGTGGTATTCATATCGACGGTATCAGCCATGTGGTGAATTTCACTTTGCCTGAAGAGCCGGAGGATTATGTTCACCGCATTGGCCGAACTGGCCGGGCGGGTAAAACGGGCACTTCTATCAGTTTCGCCTGTGAAGATGATGCCATGCGCCTGGAACCTATTGAGCAGTTGCTCGGTGGTAAGCTCAAGTGCGAAGTGCCGCCAGAAGAGCTTTTGGTTGAACCGCCCAAGGTGAAAGTTCAGCGCAGTCACGGCGATCGCGATGGGCGTCGCGGTGGCTCTGGAGGCCACCGTCGTCCACGTCGGCACTGATTTTTTTTCTTATGCTGCGAGGGAGTTTGTGTCCCTTGCAGCCCCCCAATTTACCAGAGAAAGTCATTGTTAATTCTTACTTTTCAATGCCTTAACTTATTGTGGGATTTGGAATATATATAATAATTACGTTAGTGATTTTATTTCCCCCTAAATTAAAAAAGATATAGTTGATTAGAATCAAAGCTCAGCAGTTGGAGGCTAACTCTGTAGTGTTGGGCTTACAATAAAAAGTTAGTAGATACTCGAATAATGCGTACCCTCTATCTACATATAGGTTTCCATAAAACCGGCTCAAGTTCTCTTCAGTTAGCGATGAAAGAGCAGGAACAAGCTCTGAGTGAAGCCGGGTATGAGTTTTTGTCCTTGGGAAAAAAGGGTAACTCTTCGGGATGTGTGGAAGTCTCTAGCTGTACTGGTCAGCTCAGATTTCAGTTGAATACAAGACTGGATGAATTGCTCGCATCAAGTAGCGGTGAGAAAGCGATAATATCGGCAGAGCACCTCTGTTTTTTGCATCAACGTGAAAGTGTCGAATTGGTTCGGCGTACCTGTGCCAAGTATTTCGATAAAGTTAATGTGATTGTGTATTTACGCAGACAGGACTTGCAGGCGATATCCTTTAAAAAGCAAGGAGCCAGAGGAGCTGTTGCTTACCGCAGCTCTTCCAGTAAATTGTTTGGACATAGTGAAGGTGCTTTCCCAGCTTTCACTAAGGATATCGAGACTTACTATGATTATTTCTCCAAGTTAATTCTGTGGGAGTCTGTGTTCGGCAAGGCTGCTTTAAGCGTTCGCTCTTTTACCCGTGAGGCCCTTCAGGGGGGAGATATTGTCAGTGACTTTCTCGCATTGCTGGGAGGTAACATAGACATTTCAGGAAGGCGGGTCAATGAGGGGGTGGGAAGAAGGGAATTCCTATTGACTCACAAGTTATTGGAATTGGGAGTGGCTGAGTCGGAGCTGCTGAAGCTGAAACCAATGATGCTGGAAGAAAATACTCGGTTGGTACCTTCTGAAAAGGATGCCCAAAGTTTCTTTATGCACTTTAGCGATTCAAATCGCCAATTGAATGATCACTTTTTGAAGAATCAATCTGGCTTGGCATTTGATAGTGATTTTTCAGGATATCCTGAGTGGGGAAATGACCGGATTACAGCGCAGGATTTATTCAGTTGGAGCCCGCAAATCTTGGCGTCTGGAATTCAAAAACCAGAGGGTTTACGCGATGCATTACTGGCTGACAGGATTCGACAAATACGGAGCAAGAGTCTCTCGGGCGAGGTGCTTAACAGTGAGCTGGAGTACTTGGAAAAATGCTTGTCGGCTACAGCTTGTGTTTCTAAGGGTAGGCAACCTTGGTATCGCTGGCTGAAAAAGAAAAAAGCTACAGGCCGCTAATATAAAAAGCCCTCTATTCCTGAGGGCTTTTTTGGGGGGTATTTGAAGTTAGATTACTGAAGAATAGGAGTTTCAGTTCCCAGATCCCCTTCAATACGCAATCTTTCAATCCACAGAGCCGTACCGCCAGCAACTGCCGCAGGCATAATAAAGATATTTAAAATCGGCACCATTTTGGCAAGCATCACGGTCCCACCAAAGGTAAGGCTAGTGAGTTTACGGCGGCGCAGTACCGTTTTTAATTCATCGAATGGCCGCTGGTGGTTATCCAGTGGGTAGTCAACGTATTGAATAGCCATACACCAAGCGCCCCAAACTGCGGTGAGCACTGCGGGGATAATAATGGTCCAGCTGGTGATGGTGGCAATTATAAATACGATCAAACCCCAAAATATAAAGTAACCCAGCTTACGCAATTCCCGGCCCAGGGTACGCCATACCATTTGCATTATCGGCTCGGCAGGAGGAGCTTTACCGGTTAGCAGTTCCTCTACTTTCTCAGCGAGCAAACCGTTAAAGGGGGCGGCAATAATGTTGGTGATGACGCTAAATAAATAGCCGTAAGCAAGGAAAAATAGGAAAAGCACTATCAGTGCAATAATCCAGGCCAGCCAGCGAAAAACACTGGCGGTCCATGCTGCACCCTTGGCCATAATGGCTTCCCACCAGGACATATTCTCCGTATTTACCGGCGTGTGGGAAAGCAGGCTACTTATATAATCGGTAAGCCCTCCGAGCTGTGAAATCATTATGCTACTGATAATAATAAACAGCACCAGATTTATTAGTAATGGCACCAGGATAAATGGGCGTAACTCACGCCGGGTAATCAAGTGGATACCGCGCACCAATGCGTCGATACCGTGAACGGGATTTGAAGTCATACTCTCACCTTTCGCTGGTACGATGCCTAAATTTCCAGAGTTCTCAGTTGGCGCCAGCGGCTTTTAAAATCTCGCTATATTCTCCGCCCTGGCGGTGTTCAGCAATACGTGCCAGCAGAGTTTTTCCATCGGGACCAGGACTGTTCAGATCCAGGCCTTCAGCGAGAAATAATTTTATAAATGTGGCAAAGCTCTCTGCTTTCATACTTCGGTAGGCGCGCTCGAGAAGATGAAAATCCCGGTTTACGCCTGCGGGAGCTTCGCCAATCAAGAATCCAGCAATACGCTCCTCGTCAAAAACTTCTCCGAGTACTTTCTGTTTGTCTTTTTTCAGGCTCAAAACTATATCCTTGCTACATAAATAGGGGGCGGGCGAAGCCCGACCCAGGTCTTGAAATGTTGAGGGTTAAAGCAGTGCGTCCAATTTTTGTTTGAGGATTTTATTAATCATCTGTGGGTTTGCCTGCCCTTTGGACGCTTTCATGATTTGCCCGACGAAATACCCCATCATTTTGGGGCGCTTTGATTCATCGGCCTTGCGGTAGTTTTCTACCTGGGCATCGCTTGCAGCGATCACCTCATCCACCATTTTTTCGATAGCGCCGGTATCGGAAACTTGTTTCAGCCCACGCTTTTCGATGACTTCGTCGGCACTGCCCTCTCCGTCGGCAATAGCCTCGAATACCTGTTTGGCGATTTTGCTGGAAATGGTGTTGTCTTTGATGCGCGAGATTAGTCCAGCTAGTTGGTCGGCAGAAACCGGCGATTGTGAAATAGTTAGTTCACGACGGTTGAGCAGCGCTGCCAGTTCACCGTTAATCCAGTTGGCGGCAAGCTTGGATTCGCCACAGGATTTACTCACAGTTTCAAAATAGTCTGCACTGGCACGCTCCTGTGTCAGCTGGTCTGCATCATAAGCAGATAGCTGGTATTCCGCTTGGAAGCGGGCTGCTTTTGCATCGGGCAGTTCTGGCAGGATGCTGCGCAGTTGCTCGACATATTCATCAGTGAGTACAACTGGCAGAAGGTCAGGGCAGGGGAAGTAGCGGTAATCATTGGCCACTTCTTTACTGCGCATAGAGCGGGTTTCATTTTTGTCCGCGTCGTAGAGGCGGGTTTCCTGGGTAATGGTGCCGCCGTCTTCCAAGATATCGATCTGACGTTCAGCTTCGACTTTAATTGCGCGCTCGACAAAACGGAAAGAATTGATGTTTTTTAATTCTGTACGGGTGCCGAGTTTTTCTTCGCCTTTCAAGCGCACGGATACATTGGCATCACAGCGCAGTGAGCCCTGGGACATATCACCATCGGAAATGCCCAGGTAGGTTACGATGCTGTGAATTTTTTTCAGGTAGGCCACAGCCTCGGCGGCACTGCGCATATCCGGTTCAGAGACAATCTCAATCAGCGGCGTACCTGCGCGGTTCAGGTCGATACCGGACATTCCGTGGAAGTCTTCGTGCAGGGATTTACCAGCATCCTCCTCCAGGTGAGCGTGGTGTAAACGCACTTTCTTACTGCTGCCATCTTCCAGGTGAATTTCCACTTCACCTGGGCCGACAATAGGTTGTTCCAATTGAGTGGTTTGATAGCCCTTGGGCAAGTCGGGATAGAAGTAATTCTTGCGTTCAAAAACGGAGCGCTTGCCGATCTCCGCGTTCATCGCCAGGCCGAACATTACCGCAAAGCGAAATGCTTCTTCATTCGGTACCGGCAAGGTGCCCGGCATAGCCAGGTCCACAGCGCAAGCCTGGGTATTCGGCTCGGCGCCAAAGCGGATGCTAGCGCCGGAAAAGAGTTTTGACTGGGTGGAGAGCTGGACGTGAATTTCCAACCCGATAACGATTTCCCATTCCACAATTTATCTCCTTATACGGCGCTGGCTTTGTGCCAGTCGGTTACCTGTTGGTATTGGTGGGCGATATTGAGCATGCGCGCCTCTTCCAGGTAATTACCGGTTATTTGCAGGCCCACTGGCATATTGTCCACCAGGCCACAGGGTACAGACATGCCAGGTAGTCCGGCCAGGTTGGTGGCGATGGTGTAGATATCCTCCAAGTACATAGCTACCGGGTCAGCGCTCTTTGCGCCAAGCTCGAAAGCGGGAGAGGGGGTCGTGGGGCCCATAATCACATCCACTTTTTCGAATGCTTCGACAAAGTCCTGCTTGATCAGGCGTCTGGCCTGTTGGGCTTTGTTGTAATAAGCATCGTAATAACCGGCGGACAGGGCGTAGGTGCCTACCAGGATTCGACGCTGCACTTCTTCGCCGAAGCCTTCACCGCGGGAGCGTATATAGAGATCGCGCAGGTCTTTGGGCTCTTCACAGCGGTAGCCATAGCGCACCCCATCGAATCGAGATAGGTTGGCAGAGGCTTCAGCGGGGGCGATCACATAGTAAGCAGGTATCGCTAACTCGGTATGTGGCAGGCTGATATCGACCAGTTGAGCCCCCAGCTTTTCAAACGCTCTCAAAGCCTCCTGAACCCGGCTTGCGGTTTCAGGGTTAAGGCCTTCCCCAAAGTACTCCCGGGGTACTCCGATCCGCAGCCCGGCAATCGGGTTATTCAGTTCGGCGGTAAAATCAGAGGGCTGCTGCTTCAGGCTGGTGGAATCTTTCGGGTCGTGGCTGGCCATCGCGGACAGCAGGTAAGCCGCATCTTCGGCGTTGCGGGCGATGGGGCCAGCCTGGTCCAGGCTGGAGGCGTAGGCCACGATGCCATAGCGGGAAATACGCCCGTAGGTGGGCTTCAGCCCGGTGGTGTTTGTCAACGCCGCCGGCTGGCGAATAGAGCCGCCGGTATCGGTAGCTGTGGCGCCGGGTATCAGTTGTGCAGCAACTGCCGCAGCTGAGCCACCGGAGGAACCGCCGGGCACACAGCGGGTATTCCAAGGGTTTTTTACTGGGCCGTAAAAGCTGCTTTCGTTGGATGAGCCCATGGCGAATTCATCCATATTGGTCTTGCCCAGGGAGACGGTTCCGGCAGCGTTGAGGTTATCTACCACCGTGGCATCGTAGGGAGGGATAAAATTATCCAGCATTTTTGAGGCACAGCTGGTGCGCACGCCGTTAGTGCAAATAATATCTTTGTGGGCGATGGGCACACCGCACAGTGCCGGTGCCTCCCCGTTGGCCAGGCGTTGGTCGGCAGCCGCGGCTTGCGCTAGGGCGCTCTCTTCGGTGACGGTAATAAAACTGTTGTAGTTGCTGTCCAGTTGCTGGATGCGGCCGAGTAAATGGCGGGTTAGCTCTGTACTTGAGAACTCTTTGCTCCGCAGTCCACGGATGATCTCGGCGATAGTAAGCTGATGCATGTTATTCCCTTAAAGGCTCTAGACGGGCTGAGGGCTTGGGTATTTAGGTGAACTTAGTCAGTGTTGGGCCGGCTAATCAATTACTTTGGGAACCAGGTAGAGGCCTTCTTCGGTTTGGGGAGCCAGTTCTAGGAAGTCTTTGCGCTTGTCAGCCTCTGTCACTGCGTCGGTACGCAGCTCCTGGACCTCGTCCAATGGGTGCGCCATCGGGGCGATGCCATCGGTATTGGTGGATTGCAGCTGGTCGACCAGTTGCAATACATCGCCGAGGCGGTTGCTGACTTCTTCGATGGTTTCTTTGGATATGGCGATACGGGCCAGTTCCGCGAGTTTTTCTACAGTTTGCGTATCCACTGCCATGGTGATGGACTCCTCCAGCTTGAGTTGCGAGTCGAAAACTGCCCGGATTATTTGCGGCGGGCAGAACCGGCAAATTTAGCACATTGGGGTTATATTCTCACCGGCTCCGGCAGTAATGGATAGTGGGCCTCAAATGAACTCCCTTCAGCCTTGCCCTGATGCCTAGCGGTTGTTAGAGTTTGCCGAATCCTGCCGAGTGATGAGAGACTCCGGTGTTTTGCGTAGAATCCGATTCGAAATGCGGCTCGGAACTCAGAATTATTTTTGCGGACTAATTAGGATTTGTATCCATAAAAGAAGCCGCGCCCGCAGTGCCCGACCTGGGGGCTGATAATTAGTACAAGGTAATCGAATTCCATGTTTAAACGTTTGCGGGGTATGTTTTCCAGTGATCTCTCCATCGACCTGGGAACTGCCAACACGCTGATTTACGTTCGCGATCGCGGCGTAGTACTCGACGAACCCTCTGTCGTCGCAATCCGTCACTACAATGGCCAGAAAATCGTTGAGGCTGTCGGAGTAGAAGCCAAACGCATGCTCGGCCGGACTCCTGGCAATATTACCGCTATTCGCCCGCTGAAGGACGGTGTTATCGCCGACTTCCAAGTGACCGAGAAAATGTTGCAGCACTTTATCAAGAAAGTGCATGAAAATAGCTGGATGCGCCCGAGTCCGAGAGTGCTGGTGTGTGTTCCCTGCCAGTCCACAGAAGTGGAGCGCCGCGCGATTCGCGAGTCGGCCCTGGGTGCAGGTGCTCGCGAAGTGTCACTGATCGAAGAGCCCATGGCCGCTGCCATAGGCGCAGGCTTGAATGTCGAGGAAGCGAGCGGCTCCATGGTGGTGGATATCGGTGGGGGCACCACTGAGATCGCCATTATCTCCCTGAATGGTGTGGTTTATTCCGATTCGGTGCGTATCGGCGGTGACCGTTTTGATGAAGCTATCGTCAACTACGTGCGTCGCAACTACGGCAGTGTGATTGGTGATGCAACTGCTGAACGGATCAAAGAGGAAATTGGCTGTGCTTATGCAGGCAGTGAAGTTCGCGAAATCGATGTGCGCGGACGTAATCTGGCCGAGGGCGTGCCTCGCAGCTTTACCTTGAACTCCGACGAAATTCTCGAAGCCCTGCAAGAGCCTCTGACTGGTATTGTGCAGGCTGTTAAAAGTGCGCTGGAACAATCCCCTCCCGAATTGGCTTCTGATATCGCTGAGCGCGGTATGGTGCTGACTGGTGGTGGTGCTCTGTTACGCGATCTGGACCGCCTGTTGATGGAAGAATCGGGCTTACCTGTGATTGTTGCCGATGACCCGCTGACCTGTGTGGCGCGGGGTGGCGGCAAAGCGCTGGATATGTTGGATCGCAGCCGCCTCTACCTGATGTCTAACTAGTAGACATCGCTATTATGTGACCTGCGAGGGAGCTTGTGGCTATATCCGCAAGCTCCTTGTAATAAAAAAATGCAAGTTATCTTTTGTGGCTTGTACTGTTCTCACCATCTTTGATTGACCTGTTAAGAGGGGATTGCCTGTGAAACCGCTATTTACCCGCGGTCCCTCTGCCGAATACCGCCTGGGCTTTCTCATCATACTCGCGATCTCGCTGATCGTTTCCGATCATTACACCAATTGGTTTCAGCCTGTCAGAGAACGCTTATCAGGAGTTATTGCTCCACTGTACTGGGTTACAGGAGCCCCCGAGCGTGTGGGCGATTGGGCCGATGAGCAGTTTCGCTCGCGCGAAGAACTGCAAGAGGAAAATAGCCGCCTCAAGCGCCAGGTTTTACTGCTGGAACAGCGCAGCCAACTATTGGCGGCCGTAAAAGCGGAAAACACTCAGCTCAAAGAACTGATGAACTCAGCAGAAATGGTCGATGACCGAGTACTGGTGGCTCAGGTAATTGGTGTTACCCCGGACCCTTTGGAGCATGTGCTGCTGATTGACAAAGGCCGCGATGACGGCATTGATATCGGTACCCCGGTAATGGATGCCAGTGGATTGCTGGGGCAGGTGATTGAAGCTGGTGACTCCTACAGTCGTATCCTGCTGATAACTGATTCCAGTCATGCCATTCCCGTCCAGGTTCTACGCAACAGTATGCGCACCGTCGCCGAGGGTACAGGTGATCTGTACCGCTTGAAGTTACGCCATCTTGCTAATACCAGTGATATTCGCGAGGGGGATCTACTGCTCAGCTCCGGCTTGGGTAGCCGCTTTCCCGCAGGTTATCCGGTCGGGGAGGTCATTTCGGTACAGAGAGACCCGGGTAAACCTTTTGCGGAGGCTGAAGTGTTGCCGAGGGGACGGATGAATCGCAGCCGCTTTGTATTGGCGGTCATTGGCAGCGGAGGACATTCTGTTGCAAGCGAATAACCGCTGGTTTATCGCGGTCACTATTCTGCTGTCACTGCTTCTCTCGGTTATGCCCCTGCCACAGCAGTGGCTCTGGTTTCGGCCGGCATTTCCGGCTTTGCTGGTGATATTCTGGATTACCCGAATGCCCCAGACCTTTGGGGTGGGGTTCGCTTGGATGATCGGTATTGCCCAGGATTTGGCTACGGGGGCGAGCTTGGGAACCCATGCCCTGGCCCTATCGGTACTCGCCTATTTCAGCTTACTGACTTACCAGCGCACTCGGGCATTTAATCCGGCCCAGCAATTGTTGTGGGTATTTGTTCTGGTGGGCATTCATCAAGTGGTGGGTAACTGGGTGCACGGCCTTGAAGGTAAATCGGTACCCGGGCTGACGTTCCTTTGGCCCGCCCTGACTACAGCCCTGCTCTGGCCCTGGGTGACCCCGTGGCTCAGGGGGCTTTCCGGGCGTTTACACGTTCGTTGACCGTCTCGTCGGCACTGTAAATCAGTGTAAAAAATCGATCATTTTTCGAACAGTGCCGCTATAATCAGCCGCTGACCCACAGGGAATATGTAATAGAGTGACAACAAGCGCTTCAGAAAATCGACTTCTTTTGGCCTCTGGTTCGCCGCGCCGCGCCGAACTGTTGGCCCAGATTGGGGTGCCTTTCTCCCAATTGTCCCCCGCTGTTGTAGAACAGCGCCAACCTGCTGAAAGCCCTCTTGAGTACATAGAACGCTTGGCCCACGACAAGGCTGTCGCCGGGTTTCAAGCCGCTGACAGCCCGCAGGGACTCTGGTCTTTGGGAGCGGATACGGTGGTTATGGCAGGTGAGAGGCTGCTGGAAAAACCCCAAGATTTTGCTGACTTTGAGTCCATGATGCTGGCGTTATCGGGAGGAGAGCACTCTGTTTTCACGGCAGTGTGCTTGCGTTCACAGGATCGACAGTTTAGCCGAGTAGTTGAAACTCGAGTCAGGTTCCGCCACTTGTCCAAAGTTCAAATAGCGGATTACTGGAGTACCGGAGAGCCTGTCGATAAAGCTGGCGGTTACGGTATTCAGGGTTTTGGTGCCGCCTTAGTAGAAGCTTTTAGTGGCAGTTACAGCAATGTTGTAGGGCTCCCATTGGAAGCTGTAGTCCCCATGCTGGATCATGCGGGCATTCCCTATTGGCAGGAGGGCCAATCTTGAGCGAAGAGCTGTTAATTAATGTTGCGCCGACTGAGACCCGGGTTGCGCTGGTAGAAAATGGTGTGCTCCAGGAGGTCTACCTGGAGCGGAGTGCGCGGCGAGGGATTGTAGGAAATATCTATAAGGGAAAGGTGATTCGCGTACTGCCCGGAATGCAGGCCGCTTTTGTCGATATAGGCCTCGAGCGCGCGGGCTTTATCCATGCCTCGGATATCGCGCCTCTCGACGAAGAAGGTATGGAGGCGCGGGATGCCGAGGTGGCGGATATCCGCGCGCTAGTCAGAGAGGGGCAGTCACTGATCGTGCAAGTAGTGAAGGACCCTATCAGCAGTAAAGGTGCCCGGCTGACTACCCATCTGTCGGTTTCTGCACGTTACCTGGTGTATATGCCGCAGACGCGCCATATCGGTATCTCTAATCGAATTGAAGACGAGAACGAACGCGAGCGATTGCGCCAGTTGGTTGAAGCAGCTTCTCTACGCCTCGCGGAAGATGGTTTGTCGGCCGATGGGGGCTTTATTTTGCGTACCGTTGCCGAGGGAGTGAGTGAGGAAGAGCTGCTGAGAGATATCCCCTTTCTGTACAAATTATGGGGGGAGCTGGATGAGCGCATTAAGGAGCGTCCAGTGCCTTCGGTTATCTATGAGGACCTTCCACTATTTATGCGCGCATTGCGTGACCTTGCGCGCCCTTATACCGAAAAGATTCGTATAGACTCCCGAGAGGCCCACGGCCGTGCGGCAGAATTTGCCGGTAAATATGCGCCGGAAATTGCCGGTCGCCTGGAACACTATCCCGGTGAGCGCCCACTGTTTGACTTATACGGCGTTGAAGAGGAAATAAGAAGGGCACTACACAACAAAGTCACCTTGAAGTCTGGCGGCTACTTGATCGTAGAGCAGACAGAGGCGATGAGTACAATTGATGTCAATACGGGTGCTTTTGTTGGGCATCGAAACCTTGAAGAGACTATCTTCAAGACCAACCTGGAGGCCGCTACAGCGATTGCCCGCCAGCTGCGTTTGAGGAATCTGGGTGGGATTATCATTATTGATTTTATCGATATGAAAGACCCCGAGCACCAGCGACAAGTCTTGCGCACCCTGGAAAAGACCCTGGAGCGCGATCATGCCAAGTCCAGTATCACCGGGGTCTCCGAATTGGGGTTGGTGGAAATGACTCGCAAACGCACCCGTGAGTCACTGGGGCAGATTTTATGTGAGCCTTGCTCTGTTTGTAGTGGGAGGGGCACCTTAAAGAGTGCGGAGACAGTTTGCTTCGAGATTTTCCGCGAGATTATTCGAGAGGCGCGCTCTTACGATAGTGAAAAAATTATGGTACTGGCCAGTCAGGTGGTAATAGATCTTTTGCTGGATGAAGAGTCGGCTAATGTCGCCGATCTTGAAGAATTTATTGGTCGGCCGATTCAGTTCCAGGTAGAGCCCATTTACAACCAGGAGCAATATGACATTGTTCTTGTGTAATCCATTATTCACTCGCCAGCAAGCTAAGAGAGCTTATTGTCAGCGCTCGGTCCGTGCCTGTTTGGTGGTGAGGGTATAGCGATGGTTGTAATACGCTGGATTGCAAGAAAGTTCTGGTTACTGTCGGTAAGTTTGGTGATTGCACTGGCAATCATCGTGCAAACAGGCCGACTGCTGTCCCCGCAGGTAGAGAACTATCGCCCGCAGATTAGTCATTGGCTTAGTGAGCAGCTAGGCGTTCCTGTACAGATGGATCGTATTTCCCTGCGTTGGGAGGCCCTTGAAGTTGCATTGCAGCTGGATGGGTTGCGCCTGGGGGAGCACGGTGAGCTGAGAATGGGGCACGGCCTGTTCCAGCTGGATCTACTTTCCAGTCTCTGGAACCGGGAATTGGTCTGGAAAGACCTGCAAATGAATCAGTTTTCGGCCGGGCTCAACCGCGATGACAATGGCCTCTGGTATCTGCAGGGGTTTCCCGATGCCCCGCTTAAGCTTGAAGGCAGCACTGCACCCAATCCCGAAGCGGCAGATCCGGCCCGCCTATTCCAGTTGAGCCCCAAAATCCAAATCAGTGATGCAGCGATCACTGTGCGCCTTCCCGATGAGCAGCTGGCAGAAATCAATTTGCCTGAAATCCAGCTGGAAAATAGCGGAGATTTTCACCGACTGACTGCACGGGCTTTTATTTCCCGTGAAGGGGAGAGCAGCCAGGTTGATGAAGAGACCCTACGGGTTGTGTTAGAGGGGCGGGGCAATCCCAAAGATAAAGAGCACTTCTCACTGCGCGGCTATATGCAGCTTAATGAGTTGCTACTGGATGAAGACATTGTCAGCTTGCTTCACGAACTCACCCCGTTACCTGACCGGTTTCACTGGCAGGGGAAGAAGTGGGCAGACGGCCGCTTGTGGTTGCATAGTGATGCCGTAAGTGGGTATCGCATAGTGGGCCAGGTGGACTTGGCCCAAGTAGAAAGCCTGACCGATATGCAAAGGGCAGGAGATGATATAGAAGAGCATACACTGGCTCCGTTGCGCGCTTTTTCTGGCAACTTGTCGGGCCGCTGGTTGCCGGGAGAGCATTGGCGATTAGCGCTGCAGGATATTGAAATCGATTGGCAGGGCTTGAAAATGCCATCGCTGAACCTGCAGGTTAACAGTGACCAAGAGGGTATAGCCCTGATGGCCGATCTGGTCGATCTCGCTGGTTGGAGCAGTATCTTAAATCGCTTGTCGTTACTAGAAGGAGCTGCAGATGAATGGTTGCGTGCACTAAAACCCCAAGGTCAGTTGCGCAGCCTGCGTCTGCGAGCTGGCGCAGATCGGCAGTTAGAGATCAGCGCAAACTTGGAAGATATTGCGGTCGAGGCGTTTCGAGGAGCCCCGGCAATTACCCAGTTGAGTGGATATCTACAGGTTGAGGGCGCCAGTGGCCGGGTTGAACTCGACGGTACCCCCCTCGGAGCGCACTTTCCCAGTCTGTATAAGAATGCTTTTGGGTTCGAGCAAGCCAGCGGCACCATAGCCTGGGATGTCGATAAGGCGTTGAACGAAGTCTACGTATTGTCGGGCCCGCTGATGCTTGGCGGTGAACTTGGTCAGGTCGGTGGTCAGTTTATGCTGTCACTACCCTTCCACGCCCAAACACGACCTGTGGATCTGGTGCTTTCCCTATCGATAAAAGATGCGGGGGTTATTACCCAGGAAGAGCTGGTGCCATTTGTGGTTAGCGATGATTTGCGCAGCTGGTTGAAAACTGGCCTGGGTAAGAACAATCAAGGGCGCGTTGAGAGTGCGGCCTTTATCTATCGCGGTAGCAGTTATAGCAAAGAGGGTAAAGAAGAATCCCTTAGAGCATTCGCGACTCACCAGAAGCGCAGAACGATTCAGCTGGCGCTCGACTTTTCAAATGCGAGCCTGGACTACGCCAGTGAGTGGCCTGAGGTCAGGGATGTGGATGGTCGCTTGTTGCTCGATGATGAAACTGTGCGAGTCAATGCTGATAAAGCCAAGCTCTGGAATATGGATGCTGGAAATATTCTGGTTGCGGTAACCCCTCAGAAGGGTGGAGGCTCACGCCTTGATGTACAAACTGAGGTGGTTGGACCCGCTGCTGATGGGTTGCGACTATTGCGTGAATCACCACTCAGGGATCACCTTGGAAGTGCCTTTGATGATTGGAGTCTGACAGGGAATTTGGATGGCGCTGTATCCTTAACTCTTCCCTTGGGACAGTCATCAGTAGTTCCCGAGCAACAGGTTGAAGTCAATTTGCAGCACGGTGACCTTCAGCTGAAAGGGCTCCGCCTCGATGCGACTGCGTTGAATGGTTTGGTGAAATACGATAGTGCGACAGGCCTTGAAGGAACCCAACTGAACGGCAAATTGTGGGGCCGCCCGCTGACTGCTCGTATCCAACATATTGGTGAGGGGGATGCACGGAATACCCAGGTGGTTATCGACGGCAATGCATTGGTTGAGTCGGTACACGCTTGGAGTTCGCGGCCAGAACTGCAGTGGCTGGAAGGAGAAATGGATTATCAAGCCTTGGTGACCATTCCTGCAAAATCAGCGAAAACCCCTTACGCCGCAGTATTTGAGCTCACTTCCAACCTGGCCGGTGTGGCTGTAAACCTGCCTGACCCACTTGGTAAGACGGCGGAAACAGAAACTAATTTTGTATTGCGAGTGCCGATTGGAGAGCAGGGCAGCTTGTTCCACTTGGACTATGGAGAACATTTACAGGGTCAATTCTGGCTGATTGATGGAGAGTTAGATCGGGCTGCAATCGCCTTGAATGCTGAGGCAAATTTGCCCTCCAAACGGGAGTTGACGGTCACTGGGGATATTTCCACTGTTGACTTGTCTCGCTGGCAGTCTCTGTTGGATATTTATCAGTTGCCTGAACCAGCGAAGCCAAGCGCTGCCAGTTCTGTTGCAAGTACCACAGAAAACCCAGGAGAGGCTGAGGATAGTGCCAATGAGCCACTTCCGATGCGCCTGGATCTCAGTACAGACCTGCTTCGGTTGGGCTCTGCAGAAATTGAGCATATACATGTTACCGGTGAGGGAGTGGGGACAGATTGGAAGCTCAAATTTGACAGTGAAATGATTGCAGGAAATCTAACAGGCTTATTGGATGGCAGTGCACCGTTACGCCTCAAGCTGGCTCATTTGCGTCTGCCTCAGCCAGAGAAACCGGCGGAAGTCAGTGATGAAGCTTTTCCCTTAGACCCCTTTGCGGAGGAGGTAGTAGCGGATCCTTTGGCGCAGTTTGATTTTACTAGTTTGCCACAAATCGATTTTAGTACTGATAACCTTCAAATAGGTGAAGAGGCCTTGGGTCCCTGGTCATTTAAGTTGAGGACAGCTGCGGATCGTTTGGTGGTGAGTGATATCCACGGCACGGTGAGAGGGTTCCGCATCGAGGGGCAGGGCAAACACAGTGGTGAGCTAGGTGCAGAATTAGTGTGGATGAGGGATGCCGAGGGGCAGCAGTCATCACAATTTATCGGCCGATTGGTGGCTGATGATCTTGCAGATATCCAGCGCAAGATGGGCCATGAGCCATTGATTGAGAGTAAGTCGGCGATCTTTGAAACTGCTTTGAAGTGGGAGGGGGCTCCGACTCAGGTGAAAGGAAGCCTTCTCTCCGGAGAGCTTAAGGTTGATATTCGCGATGGCCGATTCCTGCGATCAACCGGTGCGACAGGCTCTACCGTGTTGCGTCTATTGTCACTGTTTAATTTTGATACCTGGGCGCGACGCTTGCGTCTTGATTTCACCGACCTTTACAAGAGTGGTATGGCTTTTGATAGGGTGCGTGGTGAAGTGGTCTTTGAAGGAGATGGTCAGCTTTTAATCGCTGTACCCATCCAGGTAGAGGGACCCACCAGTGAACTGCAGATGGCGGGGCGGGTTAATTTAGTCCGCGAAGATCTGGATTTAACGTTGGTGGCTACTTTGCCAGTTGGGAATAACCTGGCTTTGGTTGCAGCCCTAGCCGGTGGTTTGCCTGCAGCTGCGGGTGTCTACCTGATCAGTAAGGCATTTAAAAAGCAGGTTAAAAAGGTCGCTAGTGTCAGTTACCGAATTAGTGGCGGTTGGTCAGACCCGCAAATGCGATTTGAGAAATTGTTTGATGGAGATGGCGCCAAACGTGAGGGCGCGGTTCTGGACCATGAGGGGAACAAGACACAAGTTGGGGTCGGCTCTGAAGAGAAGTCCCCACCTGCAGCTTGAGTTTTAAAATCCAGAGGCAGTGTGCAATAGCCATCTAATCTTAGTGATGATCCCCTGTAAAAGGAGCACTGTAGATGGCGTTGCATTCATTATTGCCCCTCCTTCTTTTTACAGCTGTCACCCTTTCGGCATGTTCTGAGGCAGATGACCACCAGCGCGACCAGAATATGACGGTCGCTCAAGCTGAAAAGCATATTGCAGAGGGGACTGATCTCGATCAGATCCCTAAGTCTGTCTGGAAGCAGATCCTGCCAGAGGATCGCTATAAGGTTCTCTGGAAAAAAGGTACCGAGCCCGCTTTTAGTGGCAAGCTTCTGAATAACAAAGAGAAAGGTGTTTATGTCACTGCGGGTTGCCGTTTACCGGTTTTCAGCTCTGAGCAGAAGTTTGAATCGGGTACTGGTTGGCCCAGCTTTTGGGATGTTGCCTACCCACAAAATATTGTCTTAAAGGACGATTACAGCTGGGGCTTGAAGCGGACTGAGGTGTTATCAAAGTGCGGGGAACACTTGGGGCATGTTTTTAAAGATGGCCCGGAGCCCACTGGTTTGCGCTACTGTCTAAATTCTCTCGCCCTGGACTTTGTGCCGGCTTCTGGGGATAAGAAAGCGCAATAACTTCTGGTGTCTAGATTGCGGGCGCTGCCAGCAAGTTCACTCTGGAGCGCCCGGAGCCCTTATTCCGCTTCCTGGATAAAGAAGTCGCGAAGATAGCGGAATAATTTTCGTTGATTTGTTGGTGGCTTATTGTTTTTGATTTCTCGATGGGAATCCCTAATCAGTTGGCGCAGCTGTTGGTGGTCGACACCGGGATATTGGTCAAAGAACTCACCCTGGGCACTATTGCCTTCCTCCAGTAGTCGTTTGCGCCAGTCTTCAGCCATTTTATCGAAACGCAGGTGTTGTTGGTCTCGCTCTTTAAAGCGGCTCAGCACAGCTTCTATCGCCTCTTGGTCGGCACTGCGCATCAACTTGCCGATGTACTGCATCTGGCGCCGGCGGGCTTCATTGGATTTGATCCGATGTAGCGTAGCAATAGCCTCCTGCAAGTCCTCATCTATGGGGACTTCAGCCAGTTGGGCCTTGGAGAGCTCGGTTAGTTGTTTGCCGAGATCCTGCAGCTCGTGCATTTCTTTTTTGACCTGAGTTTTACTTTTCGGCAGGTCGTCATCGTAGTCGTCGTATTCGTACATCTTTGATTCGCTTTCGGTAAATAAGGGGGCTTGGTTCAGAGGTGGTTTAGCTAAAGTACCAAGTGGCCAAGCCCAGAAAAGACATAAAGCCTACTACATCGGTGACTGTAGTAAGGGCTACCCCGCCGGCCAGTGCTGGGTCTATATTCATGGCACGCAATGCTACTGGTAATATCGCTCCGGCGAGTGCGGCGGTTAATAGGTTGATTATCATGGCGGCAAGGATAATTACCGCAATCCATATATCGCCAAACCACATGGCGGTTATCAAGCCCATCACAAGCGCCCACAAAAGAGCATTGAGTGCCGCCGAACCCAGCTCACGGGAAAGTAGCCAGCTTAAATTACTGCGTCCTATCTGGCCTAAGGCCATACCGCGAATGACCACTGTCAGCGTTTGGCTACCGGCCACGCCCCCCATGCTGGCGACGATGGGCATTAGGACTGCTAGGGCTACCACCTTGTCCAGGGTATTTTGGAACAAACTGATCACCCAGGAGGCAAGCAGAGCTGTGAGCAGATTAATACCCAGCCAAACGGCCCGGCGCCGAGCAGTGCGCCCTACTGGGGCAAAGGTGTCTTCCTCCTCATCGAGGCCGGCAAGGCTCATCAGGGAGTGATCTGCATCCTCTCGGATAACATCTACTACATCGTCAATAGTGATTCGCCCCAGCAGGCGGTTATCTTCATCGACTACCGGTGCGGTAATCCAGTCATATTTCTCAAATAAGCGCGCGACTTCTGTGTCGGGCATATCTGCGGGTATTGGTTCCACATCGGTATTGACCACTTCGCGAACTGTCACCGATGGGTCTGTGGTGAGAAGTTTGGATAGTGGCAAGAGACCGATATATTGGCCCCTCCGGTTAATCACAAAAAGGCTGTCGGTAGATTCCGGTAGTTGCTCATGGCGCCTAAGGTAGCGAAGTACCACATCGAGAGTCAGGTTGGGGCGGACAGAGATGGTGTCCGTATCCATTAAACCGCCGGCCGTGTTCTCATCATAAGCGAGAACACTTTCAACCCGGAGGCGGTCGGTTTCCGTCATTGATGAGAGCACTTCGGCAACAACTCGCTCCGGCAGCTGCTGAAGTATATCGGCGATATCGTCGGCATCCAGGCCTTCCATCACCTCCACCATCTCCTCGGTATCCATAGTCGCGAGGATCTGGCTGCGCACATCGTCGGTGAGTTCCTGCAGGACCTCACCCTCTATTTCCCTGTCCACCAAATTCCAAAGTACCTGGCGGATACGGGGTGGAGAGCTCTCCAGCAATTGCGCAACACTCTGGGGAGTCAGGGTCTTGAGCATGCGCCGGACTTCTTGTCCCGTACCGCTATCCAGCGCGGCATACAGCTCACCCAGCTGATTCTGTGCGCGGAATTTGATTTCGGCTTGGGGAGAGCTGGGCACAACAAGTCCTTACTGCTAGTGGTGGATTTGGGAGGCGATGTAAAAGCTTAGCGATTTAATGTTAAGAGTGAGCTTTTCGTGGCAATAGTATACTGGCCTCTATTCAGCTTCGCCGAATCGATCGGAGATCAGTGTGCTGATAGCTTCCAGGGCGGCATTTTCATCTGTCCCCTCTATTTCCAGTTCCAGCTCCGTGCCTTTGCCTGCAGCTAGCAACATTAGGGCCATCACGCTTTTTCCATCTACGGCTTTACCCTGGCAATGCACTTTAATATTGGAGCAGAATTTGGAGGAAGTCTGCGCGAACTTGCTTGCAGCGCGGGCGTGCAAGCCGAGTTTATTGATGATGGTCAGTTGGTGTTTCTGCATTGCGCTGCTCGACAAAAATCTATTTTTGTTGCTCCCTGTGGCGTATCTGGACGTTATCAAACTCTTTGGAAAATTTCTTTACCAGCTGTTCAACCATATAAACTGATCGATGTCGGCCCCCAGTGCAGCCGATAGAGACACAGGTGTAGCTGCGATTACTTTTCTGGTAGGAGGGCAGCCAGTTTTCCAAAAAGTTGGTGATGTCACTCTCCATCTTTGCGGTCTCTGGGTGAGAGCGCAAGAATTCAGCGACCTCGATATCCTTACCGGTTTTTTCTCTTAGAGCTGGTTCCCAGTAGGGATTGGGTAGACAGCGCAAGTCAAAAATCAAGTCTGAATCCACAGGTACCCCATACTTGAACCCGAAGGACTGGAAAAGAATCGCCATGCTGTTTGATTGTTCACCAACAACACGATTTTTAATAAGTTCGCGCAGTTGGTGCAAACTCAAGGTGCTGGTATCAATAACCATATCCGCGATGGTTGAGATAGGGGTGAGCAGCTCTTTTTCCTGGTTGAGAGCTTCTAGCAAATGGGTGCAATCATTGCTGAGAGGGTGTTTCCGTCTGGTCTCACTGAATCGCTGTACTAAAACCGGTTCGCGGGCATCGAGATAGATAACATCACATTGAACCCCTGCCTCGCGCAAGGACTCAATAACACTGGGAGCCTGTCTAATGTCTTGCCAGAGATTGCGGGCATCGACACCCAGGGCCAGAGGTGTGTTTTCTTTTGGCGGTTGTGCCTTGACCCTCTTAACCAGCTCCGGGAGCAGGCTGGTGGGAAGGTTGTCGATACAATTGAAGCCGACATCTTCCAGTAATTGCAGTGCAGAACTTTTTCCGGAGCCGGAGCGTCCACTAATTATCACCAAGCGCATGGAGAGCCCTTTTCTTTGATCAAGTTTTTATTATTTCGCTTGTTGCACTACCTGAACAATGAGGCGAATGTCAGCTCTGAGACTCAGTTACTAACAAAACCTCCTCTAGGCGGCTGCGGTACTATCAATAGCGAGGGCATATAGCTCATCACTACTTTGTGCTTGCCTTAGCTTATCTCTAACCAGGCTGTTGGAAAACAGAGCGGCGATTTCGGCTAGTGTATCCAGATGTTCCTGTTCAGCATCTTCGGGGACCAGAAGAGTAAATAGCAAATCGACAGGCTGACGGTCGGCAGAGTCAAAATCAATGGCGGGCTGGGTGGTACAGAGAACCCCAATGGGGCTATCACAGCCGGGCAGCCTGCAATGGGGAATGGCAACTCCATCGCCGATACCGGTGGAACCAAGGCGCTCACGGGCGATCAGTTGATTAAAAACTGTATCGGAGTCGTGTTGAGGATATTGTTCGGCGATGGCCTGGGCAATATTGAGCAGTAGCTTTTTTTTGCTGCTCCCCGCCAGATGGCAAAGGCTAAGGCGGGGAGAGAGTAATGCTTCCAGTGTCATAGTTCAGCGATGGTTCTGCAACTTCTCTTTGTGTTTTTTCAGTTGGCGGTCCAGCTTATCGGTGAGCGCATCAATTGCCGCGTACATATCTCTGTCTTCGGATCCAGCACAGAGGTCGTGACCGTTTATATGTACCGTCGCCTCAGCCTTTTGGATCAGTTTTTCGACAGATAAAATTACTTGCGCGTTGGTGATGTTGTCGTAATGTCTGGACAGCTTCTCCATTTTGCTTTCGCAGTAGCTGCGCATAGGTGAGGTAACGTCGACGTGGTGGCCACTAATATTGATCTGCATGGATTTCTCCTTAAAGGTGCATCACAAGCCGGCGCTCACCCCCTATCGGGTCGCAACCCTACTAGGAAGTGGGCCAGAATGGAAGGATACACTCAAATTTTGGATTTTGGTTGCAGGTTGGGGGCGGAAGGCGCCAGTGGCGCATGACTGGAGGTGGGTTAGGGGTCAGGTTAATTGGCTGTGTTTGGGTTGTGGTTTAAATGAGCCTCTTTCTCTCACTTGAGGAGGGGATGCCCATAGATTCACGGTATTTCGCTACCGTTCGGCGCGCAACCTTGATGCCTTGCTTGTCCAGCTCCTGAGTGATCTTGTTATCTGATAGCGGCTTTCGAGGTACTTCCGTGTCAATCAGCTTGCGAATCAGGGCTCGAATGGCGGTGGATGAAGCATCCTCACCGGAATCTGTACTGACGTGGCTTGAGAAGAAATATTTGAGTTCGAAAACTCCCCGTGGAGTCAGCATATATTTTTGAGTGGTCACTCGGGATATGGTGGATTCATGCATGCCAATGGTTTCAGCAATATCTGCCAGAACCATTGGTCGCATTGCCTCTGGGCCTTCTTCAAAAAAGCCTTGCTGCTTATCCACAATGGACGTAGCGACCTTTAGCAGGGTGTCGTGGCGGCTCTGCAGGCTCTTCAAGAACCAACGGGCCTCCTGCAAGTGATCCCGCATGAAATTGTTTTCTCGGGAGTTGTCTGCCCGTTTTACCAGGGAGGCGTAGTGGCCATTAATCCGGATCTTGGGAGTGATTTCTGGATTGAGTTCGACCAGCCAGCGGTGATCCTTGCGGGACACAATAATATCGGGAATGACATATGCGGGCTGTTCCCCGCTGAACTCCTCACCTGGATTGGGGGTTAGTGTCTGGATAAGGCGGATTACTTCGCCGAGCTGGGCTTCGTTGAGACGTGTGCGTCGGGTGAGTTGCCTGAAATCCCTTTTTCCAAGTAATTCCAAGTGGCGCTCAATGATGGTCTGCGCTTCGTTTAGCCACGGAGTTTCCGCTGGTAGCTGCTTGAGCTGGAGTTGAAGGCACTCTTGGAGGCTTCTGGCCCCACAGCCAGCTGGTTCGAATTGTTGCACAGCTTTAAGGACTGCAACTACCTCATCTTCTTCGAGCTGAAGGGAGTTGGCCACATCATCAACGGTGGTATTGAGGAGACCGTTTGGGTCGATGGCGTCAATAAGGTGCTCGCCGATCCATTTATCGTGACTGGAAAGTGCTGTCAGGTTTAATTGCCAGCGCAAGTGGTCTTGAAGTGTGTCGGTGGAAGAATTGCGCTCAAAATTGGGGTCGTCGCCCTCGGCGGGACCACTATAGCTGCTGTAAATGTCGTCCCAGTGAGAATCAACCGGCAGCTCTGTTGGAATATCCTGGTTCCATTCAGAATCACCAAGCTCTTTTTCCTCAGCGGCTGTGTGGGTTAAACCCTCCCCTGCAGCGGCTGGCGGCTCTTGTTGTGCGTTGCTCTCAGTATCGGCAGTTACTTGTTGAGCCAGATCTTCACCCTCAGCTTCCAGCATTGGATTGTTGTCGAGGGCTGCCTGGACTTCTTGCTGTAAATCTAGTGTGGAGAGCTGCAGGAGGCGTATTGCCTGCTGCAACTGGGGGGTCATGGTTAGCTGTGCGCCGAGCTTGAGCTGGAGAGACTGCTTCATAATTTAAAGTTGCAGGCCAGTGCGACAAAGGGTTCGTCAAAATTAACCCGAGATGGCGCAGACTACCTTGGCCCTCAAACTATTACAAGCAATAAGCGTGCCGACTATTGCCTGCCAGAAGGTCAATTTCTATGTGGGATATGATATGTTTTTCGAGATTTTGCCTATTTTGTTACACTTGTCATCATTTGCCATTAAATCGTGAATTCATGTCCCAAATAGACTTCGCGTACCTGTTGGTTAGCGAGAACATCATCGGGTGTGCCTGAGGCAATAATATGCCCCTCGCTGACGATATAAGCAGTTTCACAGATATCCAGGGTTTCTCTCACGTTATGATCTGTGATCAAAACGCCGATATCCCTGTCCCGCAAGTGGCGAATAATGTGTTTGATGTCGTTCACTGAAATAGGGTCTACACCAGCAAAGGGTTCATCGAGCAAGACAAAGCTTGGGTCTGTAGCCAGGGCTCGTGCAATCTCCACCCTGCGCCGCTCTCCGCCGGATAGGGCCATTCCTAGGCTGTTTTCAATGTGTGTGATATTGAACTCTTCGAGCAACTCCTGGGCCTGCTCTTCGCGCTTTGCACGATTGAGTCCTTTTCGGGTTTCGAGGATTGCGAGAATATTGTCACGCACTGACAGGCGTCGAAAAACAGAGGCTTCCTGGGGCAGGTAACCGATTCCCTTGCGGGCGCGCCCGTGCATTGATAGGCGGGTAATATCTTCGTTGTCGATTAGGACTTGCCCGGCATCGGCCTGCACCAGCCCTGCGATCATATAGAAGCAGGTGGTTTTCCCGGCTCCATTGGGGCCAAGTAAGCCAACGACCTGCCCACTTGAGACGCTGACAGAGACATCTTGGACAACTTTTCTTTTTTTATATTGTTTGGCGAGGTGTAACGCTTGTAGCGTTGGCATAATGAGTCCTGAAATCTAACCGCGGCCGAGAGGGGTAGCGGATTACATCATTGTAAGTAGCGCTGTTTTGCAGGCACTGAAATTTGGATGAATTACTGGTCTGTGTCGGTATTAGCTTCAGCAGGCTCGCTGGTTTCGGTGCTCTCAGGTTTCCAGATCATCTCAACTCTGCCTTGGCCAGGCTGACTGCGAGCGCTCATTTGCTCAGTTGCGAGATCGTAGTCGATTTTCTCCGCAGTTAGGGTGTTGCCATCGCGATCGATATAAGCTTGCCCTGTGAGCTGCAGTTCTTCAGAGCTGATGACATACTCGATGCGCTCAGCACGGGCTTTTACAGGCTCTTCGCTCTCCAATATCTTTTGTTGGAAGTGCGCGGGGCGGCCCACAGCAATCACCCGGCTGATTTCATCGCTGGCCGTGAAGTACACTTCCACGCGATCTGCCTTGATTTGGAGGGAGCCCTGTGTGATGACCACGTTGTCACTATATACCACTAAGTTATTGGCGCGGTCGGCTGACATAGATTCCGAGCCCACAGAGATTCTCTGGGTTCTGTCGTCGGGTAAAGCCTGTGCTGCAGTGGCAATAGCTGCCAGCGCAATTGCAGTAACGGCCTTAAATATTGAGGGATAGCGGTTATTGGGTGTCATAGCTGCTCTTCACGTCGGATAGAATTTCCATCCGGTTTTCTTTCAGGTAGGCGCGCATGCCCTTCCCTTTGGTGTGGTTAGGGCCAGAGCTAATAGTAACAACTTTGTCGGTTTCGGCGAATTCCCTGTCAGGGAAGATCGTAATACGTGACGTCTTCAGTTGGATGCCATCAGGGGTGGGGAGTTCATCAATTTGAACTGCACCGCTGAGAACGATGCGTTCTCCGCGATTGAAAGCGATGCCTTGCCTGGACCTGGTGGCCCACTTGGGCTGGTCATCCGTATAGAACATCATGCGCGGTTTTTGAAGATTGGCTCTGTCACGGCGCTTGAATTGAAAGTAGGTGATTTGTTCTGCATCCACTCGATAAGCTAGGTTGCCTGCCTGGTCAAAATGGCGGGTTTCAGCCCCTTTGATAATAAGGTCCGCTGCCCGATTTTGTTGTTGAGGGGTTGGTCTTTTGCTTAAGAATTGCTCTGGAGGACTCTCAGAGAACCAGAGTCCGGCACTTATAAGTAGAATGACCAGTATGAGAGGCAACCACGAGCGCATCACTTTTCTCCGATATAGGGGGCGAGCGCCGCATCAAAGGTCCCTTGTGCAATCATAATGCGGTCGCAGACCTCGCGTACAGCACCCGCGCCGCCGCAGGCCTCTGTGATCCACAGGGCTCTCTCCCGTACGGGTGGGGCTGCATTAGGTGGTGCAATGGGGCACCCGATCTTGGTCATTACCAATAGATCGGGGTAATCATCCCCTATATAAGCGATATCTTCCAGACGGCATGACTCTTCAGAAAGTAATTCTTGTAGTGCGACAAACTTGTCCTCCCGGCCCTGAATCAATTTATTGATCCCCAGGTCGTGCGCACGGCGCTCTACAACATTACTGCGTCGGCCAGTAATGATTGCTACGCGCACCCCAGAGTTTTGTAGCATTTTAATGCCGTGCCCATCCAGAGTGTGAAAGGTTTTGAGTTCGTTACCGCTATTGTCAAAATAAAGCTTGCCGTCTGTCAGGACACCGTCCACATCCAGAACAAGCCAGCGGATATTTTTCAGGGAGTCATTTAATTTTTGTTCGGGTATCACCGGAGTAATCTCTCTTCGCCTTTAATTGTGAGGGCAAAACCTGCGTATTAATTGTCCAGTATTATCTCAGATAACTCCGGCGCGCAGAATATCGTGCATATGGAGTACGCCAACAGGGTGGTGGGCTTCATCTTCTACCACTAATGCAGTGATTTTATAGTCCTCCATAATCCTCAGGGATTCTGCAGCGAGGGTGTCAGTAGAAACCGTTTTAGGGCGGCGACTCATGACCTCTTCCATTAATGCTTTATCGAGTTCGATTTTTTGATCTATTACTCGGCGCAAGTCACCGTCGGTGAAGACGCCCAGTAATTCACCGTCGCTATTTACAATTGTTGTCATGCCGAACCCTTTGCTGGTCATCTCTAGCAGGGCTTTTGATAGCAGCGTCTCTGGAGTTACCTGGGGGAGTTCGTCGCCCGCATGCATCACATCCTCAACCTTTAGAAGAAGCCGGCGCCCGAGGGCACCGCCGGGGTGAGAGAAGGCAAAATCTTCGGCAGTAAAACCCCTGGCCTCGAGCAGGGCGACTGCGAGTGCATCTCCCATCACCAGAGTAACTGTTGTTGATGAGGTGGGGGCCAAGTTGAGGGGGCAGGCCTCTGTGGCTACCGATATATCCAAATTGACTTCCGCAGCTTGAGCCAGAGGGGAGTCGGTTTTTCCTGCCATGCTAATTAGTGGAATGCCCAGGCGTTTTAGCAGAGGCAGCAGGGTGAGGACTTCAGCGGATGAGCCAGAATTGGATATGGCTATGACAACATCATCCCGAGTGATCATGCCGAGATCACCGTGGCTCGCTTCGCCGGGGTGAACAAAAAAGCTCGGTGTGCCAGTGCTGGCAAGGGTAGCGGCGATCTTCCGGCCAATATGCCCAGATTTCCCCATGCCGGTAACAATTGTGCGGCCGCGACATTGCATGATCATTTCACAGGCTCGCTGGAATTCGCCATTAACTCTGTGTTCCAGTGCCGCCACCGCTTCAGTTTCCATGCGGACGGTGCGACGCCCAGCTTCCAAAATCAAATCCTGTGTCATCAACTGCCTCAATCGCTTACTAGTGCTCTAACAAGTTCTCGTAAAACTGTCTTATTATGCGACAGTTTCGATATTTACTTATGCGACAGCGTGGATAATTTTTGTCATATGAGTCCAGTATTTAAAGGTGACTCGACTTTTTGCTGTCGTGCTAATCTATATTAGCGGGCTGCTGGCGTCGGAAAAAGCCAGTGTGCATTTTAGATGTGTCAAATGACACGCTCGTACACCGCCACATTACCGGGTGCGGCCATGGTATAGTTTGCCGTCTCCGCTGTCAGCTATGTCACTCAATGGATGATCGACACACTCTCAGTTGGGCTGCGGGAAGGTTGATATGTGGTATTGCTATGGCACTAAATTCTGCCATATGCGTCCAAGGAATGATTTGCTAACTGGAGATAATTTGTGAACGCATCATTTTGGATTGGCCGGAACGGTTTGTCGCGGTGGGTTAGATTTGCGCTTTGTGTTGTTTTTGCTTCTGCGGTGGTGCCTGCAGCCAATGCGGCTCAAAATCCATATGTAATGATTAAAGGGGTTTCCGATGAGCTTTTGGGGGTAATTCGTACCAACGCTCAGTATGCAAATTCAGACCCGCAAAGGTACTACAGTGCTGTTGAAGGGGTGCTGACCCCGGTTGTTGATTTTGACTTTATCGCTCGCGGTGTAATGGGGCGCTATGCCAAGCAGGCGACTGCTGATCAGCGCTCTCGCTTTACGGATGCTTTTCGGCGCGATCTTGTAGCCACATTTGCTCGCGGCGTGGCAAATTTTGGCGACCTGGATGTAAAAGTGGTCAATCCCGGCACTACACCTCAGGGTAATCGTGTAAATGTGCTGCAAGAAGTTCGCAGTAAAGAGGGTATAACAAAAGTTTCGTATACCTTGGTGCGCAATCGTGCAGGCCAATGGAAGTTGATCAATGTGATTCTGAATGGGGTTAACCTGGGTAAGACTTTCCGCAGTCAGTTCTCGCAGTCAATGCAGACTTATGGGGACATCGACAAGGTGATTTCTAATTGGTCAGCGGCAGACGATGCTGCAAATAAAGTGAGTTGATCTGCGAACTTTGGAGTGCGTAGCTGCGCACTCCGCTTGATTCAAGTACACTTGCGTGCTGTTTTTAACTAATCGCAAGTCCCTCCTATGCAACCAGACGAAATCAAGGCCCTGATCGAAGGGCACATTCCCGACAGCACTGTTGAAGTGGCTTTTGAAGGTAGTCACCTGATGGTCACTGTAGTGAGCAGTTCCTTTGAGGGTCTGAGTCGTTTAAAAAAACAACAGCTTGTCTATGCCGCTCTTGGTGAAAAAATCGCCGATGGCACCTTGCATGCCGTGCAAATGCAGACTCTGACTCCAGAAGAAGCCAGTCGTTAACTCGCCATTGCCGCTGAGGTGTTGGCTATCTAGAAAGAAATTGAATGGATAAGTTGATAATAGAGGGCGGCAGCCCAATTTCCGGGACTCTGCGGATTTCTGGAGCTAAGAATTCAGCCTTGCCGATATTGGCTGCTGCTTTGTTGGCTGACGGGCCCGTGCAAATCGATAATTTGCCGCATCTCAACGATATTACCACCATGATTACCCTGCTCCGGTGTATGGGGTGTGATGTCACTATTGATGAAAAACTGGGTGTTGAAATTGACCCTCGCTCAGTCAATGACCTGACAGCTCCCTATGAACTGGTTAAGACTATGCGGGCCTCAATCCTGGTTCTTGGGCCCCTGCTGGCTAGGCATGGAGTTGCTAATGTCTCCTTTCCCGGTGGTTGTGCAATTGGTAGTCGCCCAGTCGATATTCACCTAAAGGGCCTTGAGGCAATGGGGGCTGAGATAACCATCGATGGTGGTTTTATTCGAGCGCGCTCCAACGGTCGCCTTAAGGGAGCCAATATTGTCATGGAGAAGGTGACAGTTGGCGGCACTGAAAACCTGCTGATGGCAGCGGTACTGGCAGAGGGAACTACGACTTTGCACAATGCCGCTCGCGAGCCTGAAATCGTCGATTTGGCAGAGTTCCTTATTGCTATGGGGGCTCAGATTGAAGGGGTTGGCACTGACACCCTACGTGTTCACGGTGTACCTAAGCTTACTCCCTGCAAGTTCACTGTTATGCCGGACCGTATTGAAACCGGAACCTTCCTTGCGGCAGCTGCAGCGGCGAGGGGCAAAGTGCGCCTGCTCAATACTCGTGCCGATATCCTCGATGCGGTTATGGTTAAGTTCGAAGAGGCTGGAGCTCATATCAGTTGTGGTGATGATTGGATTGAGCTGGATATGAAAGGCAATCGCCCTAAAGCGGTGAGCTTCCGTACAGCGCCTTACCCAGCCTTCCCTACAGATATGCAGTCCCAGTTCACAGCAATGAATGCTGTAGCCGAAGGAAAGGGGACTGTAGTTGAGACAATCTTTGAAAACCGCTTAATCCAGGTTCATGAGCTGAATCGAATGGGAGCGGATATCACTCTGGAAGGCAATACGGCAATTGTTACCGGGGTGGAGAAGCTTAAGGGTGCTCCAGTAATGGCTTCAGACCTGCGCGCGTCAGCTAGCTTGGTAATTGCTGGTATGGTGGCAGAGGGCACTACTATGGTGGATCGAATTTACCATATTGACCGCGGCTACGAGTGTATTGAAGAAAAGCTCCGACAGCTGGGCGCGAATATTCGGCGTGTTCCCGGCTGATTGCTACGAAGTTAATCCCAAGAGCCAATGACGGACTGGCGTAAATCGAAATGACTGCACAAATTACAATCGCACTGACAAAAGGACGGATTCTTCAGGAGACCCTACCGCTTCTTAAGGCAGCAGGGTTGGAGCCTGCTGAAGACCTAACTAAAAGTCGAAAGTTGATATTTCCGACGAATCGCGAAGGGGTGCATCTCCTCCTCCTGAGGGGAGTGGATGTACCCACTTATGTGCAGCATGGAGCCGCAGATATTGGTGTGGCGGGGAAAGACACTCTACTCGAGCATAGTTCTGATGGTATATACGAGCCTCTCGATTTGGGCATTGCCCGCTGCCGCCTGATGACCGCTGGTGTTAAGGGGGGGCAACTGCCCAGTGGCCGAATTAAGGTCGCTACCAAGTTTGTACAGAGTGCCAAAAAGCACTATGCCTCGATTGGCCGTCAGGTTGACATTATTAAGTTGTATGGGGCTATGGAGCTTGCTCCGCTAATGAATTTGGCCGACGAGATTGTCGATATTGTAGATAGTGGCAATACGCTAAAGGCCAATGGTCTTGAAGCCCGAGAGACTATTGCGCAAATCAGCAGTCGATTGATCGTCAACAAGGCAGCCATGAAGATGAAATATGCGCCAATCAATAGTTTGATTGAGAAGTTGGCATCGGCTGTAGCACAAACCAAATAGATACCCGAAGCATTATGACGAGCAAAGTAATTCGTCGGCTAAATACGGTCGATAGAGATTTCGATGGCCAATTGAAGCAGCTATTGGCTTGGGAGGCAGTGGCAAATCAAGAGGTTGAAAGTATCGTTGCAGAAATATTGCAGCGTGTTCGCGCTCATGGTGATAAGGCTGTTATCGAGTTCACCAACCGCTTTGATCATCGGCACCTGGAAAGCGCGAAAGACTTTGCTTTGCCGGCTGCTGAGCTTACCGCGGCTCTAGACCGTATAAGTACCGAGGAGCGTGAGGCCCTGGAGGCAGCTGCTAATAGAGTGAGGCGTTACCACGAGTATCAAAGACAGGAGTCCTGGCGCTATACGGAGGCCGATGGGACTGTGCTGGGGCAGCAGATTACCCCAATGCAAAGTGTCGGCATTTATGTTCCTGGAGGTAAGGCGAGTTACCCTTCTTCCGTGCTTATGAATGCAATTCCTGCAAAAGTTGCTGGGGTTGATGCCGTAAATATGGTGGTGCCGGCTCCGAAAGGGGCGCTGAACGACCTGGTGTTGGCGGCAGCGGCAATAGCAGGGGTGGACCGGGTGTTTACGATTGGTGGTGCCCAGGCAGTAGCGGCACTAGCCTATGGTACTGAGTCTATTCCCGCGGTGGATAAAATTGTTGGTCCGGGGAATATCTTTGTGGCCAGTGCTAAGCGTGCTGTTTTTGGTCATGTTGCTATCGACATGATTGCGGGCCCTTCTGAAATTCTGGTTATTTGCGATGGGCAAACAGATCCTGACTGGATTGCCATGGATCTGTTGTCACAGGCTGAACACGATGAGCAGGCGCAGTCAATTCTATTGTGTCCTGACTCCAAATACTTAGATCGGGTTGAGAGTTCGCTGCAAAGGCTTTTGGCCGAGTTACCCCGAGCTGAAATCGCTTCCCGCTCCCTTGCTGATCGTGGGGCGTTGATCCAAGTGGAGTCTATACAGCAGGCGATAGAAATCTCTAATCAGATTGCACCGGAGCACCTGGAGGTTTCAGTAGATAATCCTGAGGCTTACCTTACTGAGATCCGGAATGCCGGAGCCATTTTCCTTGGGCGCTATACGGCAGAGGCATTGGGGGACTACTGTGCTGGCCCCAATCATGTCCTTCCTACTAGTGGCACTGCCCGTTTTTCCTCACCGCTGGGAGTTTACGATTTCCAGAAGCGCAGTTCGGTGATCTACTGTTCTGAAAAAGGTGCTGATACCTTGGGGCGTGTAGCGCATACTCTTGCGCTCGGTGAGGGGTTAGAAGCTCATGCCCGCTCTGCGGGTTTTCGGGTCAAGGGTTTCTGAGTAATACACTCTGGCAGATTCCTCTATGTAGGGTGTATATAGTGCGCTTATTCTGTAGGGGGTATACGGGTAGCCTGCCAAGCTAGGGCACGCCACTCACCATCTTGTTTAACAAACGTACCAGTGTTGAAGTAATAGCTTGGTTCCCCCTTGCTGCTGTCATTAGCCGATAGTTTAAATGCAACAACAGCGGTATCCCCTAGCAACCGAATGTCAATTTCCTCGGCGGAATAGCTCGTTGTCACTGGTTCTGTGGGAGGTGTTTGCATTCCTTGCATAATTTCGCTTTTGCCAAAGCGTTTTCCACTTGAACTGGTATACACCAGGTCTTTGGCCCAAAAGCGTTGGTGGGCCAGAGAGTCTGAGGCAGCTTTGCTGATAAAATCAATCAGCAACTGTTGTAAGTCTTCCTTATCTCCCGCTACTGCGGGAATCGAGGTCATTATAAAAAGCAGAGCTAAAACCATTGAGCGCATGGAGACTCCTCCTTGAGGGTTTATTCTATTGCTGTTTTTGTCTGTGGCTCTTCTGAAACTGTGGCATTAACCGTATGGGAAGTGCCTTCTCTAATGAAGGTTATTGAGATGGTGTCACCGGGGCGCAGAGTGGCCATAGTGGCCTCGCCCTGTTTGCCATCGCCGATAGGGAGACCGTCAATATGTGTGATGACATCTCCTGGCTGAAGGCCTGCAATGTGCGCGGGGCCCTCGTTGTAAATAGCTGTTACTAATACGCCACCAGTAGAGTTTAAATTGAACTCCTTGGCCATTTGAGGGCTAATGCCAGTAGCTTCAATGCCCAGCCAGCCGGGTACGACGCGACCATAAGCAATAATATCCTGCATTACCTTGAAGGCAATATTGGCGGGAATGGCAAAGCTGATCCCGCCTGAATAGCCGGATTGGTTGAGAATTGAGGTGTTGATGCCGAGTAGGCGCCCTTGTGAGTCAACCAGTGCGCCACCAGAGTTTCCAGGGTTGACCGCAGCATCTGTCTGCAAAAAGTTCTGTAAGTAGCTGCCGGTACCTGAGTTTTCAAGGTGGCGGCCTTTCGCACTGATAATACCTTGAGTCACGGTTTGCCCAACTCCAAAAGGGTTGCCGATTGCTAGGACGACGTCGCCCACTTGTGCCCTGTCGGGCTCGCCAACAGAAATGGAGGTCAGGCCGTCGAGGTCAATTTTGAGGACGGCTAAGTCAAAATCTGTATCGCTTCCGACGAGTCTTGCTTGCGCTTCCCGCCCATCAGCTAAAAGAATAACAATGGCATCTGCCTGGTCGACTACATGATGATTAGTCAGGATATAACCGTTGTCACTGGCAATGACACCTGAGCCAAGATTGGATTGCATCCTCTGTCTTTGTGGGACATCCATGTTGTCGAATAAGCGCCTAAAAAGGGGGTCATTAAACAGGGGGTGCTGGCGCTGCGGCATGGCCATTCGGGTGTAGATATTGACTACAGCTGGGCCTGCCACATTGACAGCGTGGGCATAGGAAACCGGACCTTGGGTATTATTTCCATCGGCCTCGGGGGCGACACCGCGCAGTTGTGGGAATATAACCAAGAGCAGGGCAGCCATGGCAAGGCCTACCAGGGTTGGTAGGATCCAATCTTGTAAAAATCGGTTTTGGGACACTCGTGACTCCTCTTTGCGCTGATTATACACACGTCTCTGAGCGGAATCGCTGCACATGGCGTTTGCGGGAGGAAATTGTTGCGTTTGATGGAGTGAGTTTTTCGCGGTAATAACTTCTTAGCAACCTGGGTTGGTTGTTGGGCCAGTTTTTGAGCGGCTATGGGGTCGTTTATAATTCTAGTCCTACCGTATAGCGATTATTCGGCATCTAAATGTGTTCACTGAGCTGGGGAGGCCTTGGAGTTACTCAGGGGTTGTATTTGGAGGGTATAATGTGGCTCCTGTATGCCATTGGCATTGGTCACTTGCGATAGATGCGTATAATGGCCAATCGAAATTTTAAGACTAACCGGTAACTACTGTTTTTGGAGACCTAAATGTCCCTAGTCCGCCCCCATGGCAGCGTTGAGCTTCAGCCACGCTTTGTATATGACAGTGAAAGGCATCACCAGTTGATGCATGAAGCGGAGTCCCTGCCGTCAATCGTGGTCAGTTCGGCAGCCGCCGCTAACGCGGTGATGCTCGGGGCGGGATACTTCAATCCGTTGCACGGCTATATGAATCTGGCAGATGCCATGAGTGTTGCTGAAACCTTGCGCACAGTAGACGGCCTGTTCTGGCCGGTGCCGGTTGTTAATGTTGTTAAAGACGCTAGTGAAATTGAGGGTGCCTCCCGTATTGCCCTGCGTGACCCGAATGTCGAGGGTAATCCGGTTCTCGCCGTGATGGATGTTGAGGCGATCGAAACCATTTCAGAAGAGCAAATGGACACCATGGCTGAGCAGGTGTTTGGCACTCTGGATGAGAAACACCCCGGTGTCGCAACTTTTAAGTCTGCGGGTCGAACTCTAGTATCGGGCCCGATCGAAGTGCTGAACTTTAGCTACTTCCAGAATGACTTCCCGGATACTTTCCGCACCGCGGTTGAGATTCGCAATGAATTCAAGGAGCGTGGCTGGAATAAGGTTGTAGCCTTCCAGACTCGCAACCCGATGCACCGCGCGCACGAAGAGCTGTGCAAAATGGCCCTCGACGGGGTGGAAGCCGATGGTGTGCTGATTCATATGCTGCTTGGCCAGCTGAAGCCAGGTGATATCCCTGCTCCGGTGCGCGATGCCTCCATTCGCAAGATGGTAGAATTGTACTTCCCGGCGAATACTGTGATGGTGACCGGCTATGGCTTCGATATGTTGTATGCTGGCCCGCGCGAAGCGGTATTGCATGCGGTGTTCCGCCAGAACTGTGGCTGTAGCCACCTGATTGTCGGTCGTGATCACGCCGGCGTTGGCGATTACTACGGCGCTTTCGATGCTCAGACAATCTTCGATGAAAAGGTACCCGAAGGCGCTCTTGAGATTGAGATTTTCCGTGCCGACCACACCGCTTATTCCAAAAAGCTGAATAAGGTGGTGATGATGCGTGATGTTCCTGATCACACGAAAGAAGACTTTATTCTGCTTTCAGGTACTAAAGTGCGTGAAATGTTGGGTGATGGTATTGCGCCGCCCCCAGAGTTTTCTCGCCCTGAAGTGGCGCAGATTTTGATGGATTACTATCAGAGCCTGTAAGTGCCGAATAAAAAAGGCGGGTGATTACCCGCCTTTTTTATTGCTTGGAAAACTGCGTTTCATCATCTCGTACAGCTTATTAATTATTAGCTGCTCTCATGGGCCTCTTTTTCGAGCCCGTAGTCCTCAGCAAGCGTGCCTTTGGCACCAGGTTCCTTGGGGGCCCAGTCGCGAGGTGGCTCTATATCCTGCAATTTCTCATCGTTGTCTTTTAGTTTTCCACTGCCGGCTTTTAGCATCTGGCGGCCGATATCCTGGCTGGATAAGCGCAGCGCACTATTAGATAAGTATTCGTGAACCTCTTTATAGCT
This sequence comes from Microbulbifer sp. CNSA002, assembly GCF_047324085.1. Classification (NCBI taxonomy): domain Bacteria; kingdom Pseudomonadati; phylum Pseudomonadota; class Gammaproteobacteria; order Cellvibrionales; family Microbulbiferaceae; genus Microbulbifer; species Microbulbifer sp. CNSA002. Next base: position 4,072,574 of record NZ_CP172449.1, on the reverse strand, counting down.
CTCGGTGAGGTTGTGAACAAGTTGTGACGTTTGGTCAAAGTGATCGTTGACCTGCAACTGGAAATCTTCGAGTTTGTTGTTGGCTTCGCGGAGTCTCTGCTCCAGTTCCTCTGAGCGCTCCACACTGGTACGCCCGCGCACAGCCAGGAATGCGAGGAATGCACCCAGGGTCATACCGAGGACGCCGACTAGAATTAATACCGATGTAGAGTGCACTTACTACCTCCTCAACTTGCTTTTTTATTGTACAGATCGCCTCGTGGAGAGATGAGGCTGCCAATCTTGGCCCAGCCGGTTTCTGCACTTTGGGTAGCCCGCGTTCGTGGCTATTGCCCCTCATAATAGAGAGGCCAGTATACGCGATTATTACGCTGACAATTAATGTTGTCGGTCAATTGCGGCAGAATGGTTAGTGCCTGGTTCCAGTTTGCGGGGAGGGCTGGCTATTTCGGGTAGTTGCACTGTTGTAAAGGGTGCCAACCATGTCTCTCCGCGGTCTATGCGTAGATTGGTTGAATTTGATAGAGTGCGCGCCAGTTATTCAGTAGTCGAAGAAATTTTCCTCTATGTTGCCCGCCAAACCACTATTTTCTTCCCCTCTTGAGCGTTATGAGAGTGATCTTCAGCGTCCGGACTTTGTTGAGGATCAATCCCAGCGTCAGGCAGTTGAGGAGCTGCAGGATCTTCATCGGCGCCTGGTGGCCCGGTCTGAGCGCGGTGCGATCATCAGTTTTTTGTCCCGCATTCGCAGTCGCGCTAATGAGCCCGAGAAGGGTCTCTACTTTTGGGGTGGGGTAGGCCGCGGAAAAACCTACCTAATGGATGCGTTTTTTGAGTCCCTGCCGTTCGCGGAAAAACAGCGCACCCATTTCCATCGCTTTATGCGTCGAGTTCATCAGGATCTAAAGGAGTACGCAGGGGAGAAGAATCCGCTGGAGAAGGTGGCGGATAAGATTGCCCGCCGCGCTCGGGTGCTCTGCTTTGATGAGTTTTTCGTCTCAGATATTGCCGATGCCATGATATTGGCCGGTCTGTTGGATGCGCTGTTCCGCCGGGGGGTGGCCCTGGTGGCGACCTCGAATATTGTGCCCAAGGGCTTATATAAAGATGGGTTGCAGAGGGTACGGTTTCTCCCGGCCATCGATCTGCTGGAGAAGTACACCAAGGTGGTTAATGTCGATAGCGGTACCGATTACCGGCTGCGCACCCTGGAGATATTGGAGCTATATCATTCTCCGCTGGGACCTGAGGCGGATAGCAGTCTGGAGCAAAGTTTTTCACAGCTGAGTGTCAGTGGCTGCGAAGCTCGTAGCGAGGTTCAGCTGCAAGTGGAGGGGCGCCCAATTCGAGCCTTGAAAGTAGCGGATGATGTTGCGTGGTTTGATTTTGTGGATCTGTGCGATGGGCCGCGATCGCAAAATGACTATATCGAATTGGCCAGGGAGTTCCATACGGTGCTTCTGGGGTCGGTGGTCAAGTTTGATGAGCGTATGGACGCCCAGGCGCGTCGCTTCATTAATCTGGTGGATGAATTTTACGACCGGTGCGTGAAGCTGGTGATTTCTGCGGAAGTTCCAGCTGAGGAACTGTACGTCGGCCGGAATCTTAAGTTTGAGTTTGAGCGCACGGTGAGTCGGCTTTTGGAGATGCAGTCCCGCGAATATCTGGAGCGGCCCCATCGCCCTGAATAAGTCTGTCGAGTCGGGGTAAATTCCGCTTGAAAAGCATACACTCCTTTTGTACTATCCGCGCTCTTTTGTGGGACGGCCCCTAATTCTGGGGGTCATATTACAGGTGTTTATAACATGAAGACTTACAGTGCCAAGCCAGAGGCGGTAAAACGCGACTGGTACATTGTTGACGCTGCGGACAAGACCCTCGGCCGTATTGCTGCCGAGATCGCAACCCGCCTGCGCGGCAAGCACAAGCCTGAATACACGCCCCACGTGGACACTGGCGATTACATCATTGTAATCAACGCAGAAAAGGTTCGCGTGACCGGTAACAAGGCCAAAGACAAGATCTACCACAGCCACTCCGGCTACCCTGGTGGTCTTAAATCCATCAGCTTTGAAAAGCTGATTGAAAAAGCGCCCGAGCGCACCGTTCAAAGCGCCGTTAAAGGCATGCTGCCGAAAGGTCCTTTGGGTCGTGCCATGTTCAAGAAGCTGAAAGTATACAGCGGCAGTGAACATCCTCATGTGGCTCAACAGCCGATTGAACTGGCGATCTAAACGGGAATAAATCTGATGGCAACTACTCAATACTACGGTACCGGCCGCCGCAAGACCTCCACTGCTCGTGTATTCCTCACAGCAGGTGAAGGTAAGATCACCGTAAACGGTCGCACCCTGGACGAATACTTCGGCCGTGAAGTGGCTCGCATGATCGTGCGTCAGCCGCTGGAAAAGGTTGAAATGGTCGAGAAATTCGACATCACTGTTACTGTTAAAGGTGGCGGTTCCTTTGGTCAGGCGGGTGCTATCCGTCACGGCCTGACCCGTGCCCTGATGCAGTACGACGAAGCGCTGCGTCAACCGCTGCGCGCCGCTGGTTATGTTACCCGCGACGCCCGTGAGGTTGAGCGTAAGAAAGTGGGTCTGCGCAAAGCGCGTAAGAAGCCGCAGTTCTCCAAGCGTTAAGCTTTCTTTTTGGCCCGGCTTTTGCCGGGCTTTTTTATATTCCCGTATCTGTGGTTATCCAGCGCTCTTATGACTTTTGCTGGATTTATCGCGGTTTCGCCGCGTGATTCCCGACGTTCCCCATAGCATTGCCTTGTATCAAATTGGCATTTTCTTTAACATTGCGCCGATTTGTATCCGCTTGATTTGTGGGGTTTATTCGCGCGGGCAATCTGCCGGGGCGGGACTTCTTTCAAGACTTTTTGGGTTTGGGCCAGCGAATCTCCGGGCTATCGGGGTCGCTGTGATGGGAGAACTACGTCATGAGTGATGACGGTGTAAATGTAGGACGGCGCCGTTTTCTAACCGCTGCCACCTCAGTTGTTGGTGGCGCGGGTGCGGTGGGGGTTGCCGTTCCCTTCGTCGCTTCCTGGAAACCGAGTGCCAAGGCGAAAGCTGCGGGCGCTCCGGTTAAATACAACATTAGCAAAGTTGAACCGGGCCAGATGGTCACTGTAGAGTGGCGAGGTAAGCCGGTCTATGTTGTGCGCCGTACCGATGAAATACTGCAAGACCTGGAGAAAGTGGAGCCTCTACTGCGCGACCCTAACTCCGAGGAGTCTATCCAGCCAGCTTATGTAGATCCGGAAAACCGCTCTATCAAGCCAAAGCTGTTGGTGTTGGTTGGTCTGTGTACGCACCTTGGCTGCGCACCTATGTACCGCCCGGAAGTGGGTGCTGCCGATCTGGGTGGCGATGAGTGGATGGGTGGCTTCTTCTGTCCCTGTCACGGTTCCAAATACGATATGGCTGGCCGTGTTTATACCGGTGTTCCCGCGCCTACCAACCTGGAGGTGCCGCCTTATTCCTATGAAAACGACGATGTAATCGTGATTGGCGTAGACCAGGAGGGCACCGCATGAAATGGCTCGCAGATTTCGGTGATTGGGTAGATCAGAGACTACCCATTTACCAGGCCTGGGATAAGCACATGGGCAAGTACTACGCGCCCAAAAACTTTAACCTGTGGTATTTCTTCGGCGTTTTCTCCCTATTGGTCCTGGTCAACCAGCTGTTGACCGGTATTTGGCTCGTTATGAGCTACAACCCCTCTGCCGAGGAGGCATTTGCCTCGGTTGAGTACATCATGCGCGATGTGGAGTGGGGTTGGTTGATACGATATCTTCACTCCACAGGTGCGTCTGCCTTCTTTGTGGTGGTGTACCTGCATATGTTCCGCGGTTTGATGTACGGCTCTTATAAGCCGCCCCGCGAGCTGGTGTGGATCTTCGGTATGTGTATCTACCTGGTGCTGATGGCAGAAGCCTTTATGGGTTACGTACTGCCCTGGGGCCAGATGTCCTACTGGGGGGCCCAGGTAATTGTTTCTCTGTTTGGAGCAGTTCCCTATATTGGCGATAGCCTGGTTGAGTGGATTCGCGGAGACTACCTGATCTCTGGTATTACCCTGACCCGCTTCTTCTCCCTGCACGTTATTGCACTGCCGCTGGTATTGGTATTGCTGGTAGTTCTGCATATCCTGGCGTTGCACGAAGTGGGTTCCAACAACCCAGACGGCATCGAGATCAAGAAGAACAAGGATGAGAACGGCATCCCCAAAGACGGTATTGCTTTCCACCCTTACTACTCTGTTCACGACCTGGTAGGTATCGCGGTATTCCTGTTTATCTTCGCAACTGTTGTGTTCTTCTTCCCGGAAATGGGCGGCTTCTTCCTGGAGTACGCTAACTTCGAAGAAGCGAACCCGCTGAAGACACCACCGCATATTGCTCCGGTTTGGTACTTCACGCCGTTCTACGCAATCCTCCGTGCGGTTACCATGGATATCGGTCCGCTTACTGCGAAATTCCTTGGCTTGGTAGCTATGGGTGCCGCTATTGCTGTGCTGTTTGTGCTGCCTTGGCTGGACAAGAGCCCGGTTCGCTCGATCCGCTACAAGGGTTGGTTGCCGAAGGGCTTGCTGCTTCTGTTTGCTGCAGTATTTATTATCCTTGGCTACCTGGGTGTTAAATCTCCGACCCCGGATCGTAACTTCCTGTCTCAGGTAGCGACCCTGTTCTACTTCGCCTTCTTCCTGACCATGCCGGTTTGGACGAATCCGAAGAGTAAGAAAGGCATTGGCTCCTGGGCTGTTTGTGTCATCTTCGGCGTGCTGTTCCTGTGGATGGCGGTAGCTAATTACTCCGTGAATACTTTCATGGTGGTTGTAACTCTGCTGCTCGCTGCCTTCTTTACTTTGCTGCCCTGGATTACCAATCGCGATGAGGTCTACCCAGAGCCCGAGCGTGTAACCAGCCCGTCTGGTGGTAAAACTTTCGGCATCCTGTTTATCGGTATTATCGTTGTCGGCCTGCTGACCTTTATCCCGATTAAAGCGGTAGGTGCAGAATCTGAAGTGGAGCTGGATCACATCAATATCGATCTGCGGGACAAGCCGTCCCTGCAGCGCGGTGCCAAGTACTTCGTTAACTACTGCATGGGTTGTCACAGTGCCAATTACTCTCGTTGGGAGCGTGTGGCCACTGACCTGGATATCCCGGTTGAGTTGATGATGGAGAACCTGGTTTTGGGTGACGACAAAATCGGCAACCTGATGACGATCTCCATGCGTCCAGATGATTCCAAAGTATGGTTCGGCGCCGCGCCGCCGGACCTGACGCTGGTTGCTCGTTCTCGCTCACCGGAATGGCTCTACACTTACCTCCGCAGCTTCTATAAAGACGACAGTCGTGCTACCGGGGTAAATAACAAGGTCTTCCCGAGTGTGGCCATGCCTCACGTTCTGATGGAGCTGCAAGGCTTGCAGGAGTGTGCCCCTGGTCCCAAGCGCGACCACGGTAAAGTTGTCCGCGATGAGCTCGGCAACCCGATTATGGATGCCGCCTGTGGTAGCCTGGAGGTCGGTAAGGTGAAAGGCTCTATGACACCGGAAGAGTTTGATGGGGCAATGTATGACCTCGTCAACTTTATGGAGTACATTGCTGAGCCGATGGCTGAAGATCGCAAACGTGTTGGCTTCTATGTGCTGGCGTTTATTTTTGTGTTCTTTATCTTCGCCTGGTTGCTGAACCGCGAATACTGGAAAGACGTGCACCACTAAAGCCGTCGCTAGTTTGTCTCTAATGGGTGGTGGGTTTACTCACTGCCCTTTTATATTTTGAATAAAAGGTCGGTTCTAGCCGGCTTAAAGTTTGAGGTAGTTTGAACATGGGTGTGCCTACCAACAAGCGCTCCTCGATGACCTTCTTCTCCGATGGTCGCAGCCACTATAGCCACCGAGTACGTATCGTACTTGCAGAGAAAGGGGTTTCTGTCGATATCACCGATGTGGACGCCGATGATAAACCAGCTGAACTCGCTGACCTCAATCCTTACAACTCCCTGCCAACCCTGGTAGATCGCGACTTGGTTCTGTTCGAGACCAAAGTGATGATGGAGTACCTGGACGAGCGTTTCCCGCATCCGCCGCTGCTGCCGGTTTACCCGGTTGCCCGCGCGCAGAGCCGCCAGATCATGCATCGTATCGAGCGCGATTGGTGTCCTCTGGTGGACAAGATCCTTGCTGGTGGTAAGGACGCGGCCTCCGCTCGCAAAGAACTGCGCGACAACCTGGTTGGTATCGCTCCGATGTTTACCGACCTGCCGTACTTCTTTAATGAAGAGTTTTCTCTGGTAGATTGCTGCATGGCCCCGCTGTTGTGGCGCCTCGAGCAGTTTGAAATCAGCCTTCCGAAAACCAAACAGGTTAAGCCGTTGCTGGATTATATGGACCGCCTGTTTGCCCGCGAGGCATTCCAGCAGAGTCTGACCGAATACGAACGGGAAATGCGTTGAGGGAATACTGGTGAGCAAGCCGGCCATGACATCCAATCGTCCCTACATTCTGCGGGCGTTTTACGAGTGGATAACCGATAACCGGTGCACTCCTTATATTCTGGTTGATACGCACCTCCCCGGTGTTTTGGTGCCGCAACAACATGTGAACGACGATGGTCAGATAGTGCTGAACATCTCGGAATCAGCGGTTGCCAGTCTGACTATGGATAATTACGCCATCAGGTTTAACGCCCGTTTTGGCGGGGTTCCGACAGATATCCAGGTTCCAGTGGGGTCTGTGGTCGGAATCTACGCGCGGGAAAACGGGCAGGGGATGGTATTTGAGGCCGAGGAAACTCCAGAGCCGCCCGAACCGACGCCACCCACCAGTTTGGGTAAAAAATCGGTGAAAAAACCGGCTCTGCGTGTCGTTAAATAGTGCTCCTTTTCGCTGGTAGGGCAGATTTCTGAAGCCCTGCCAGTTCCCTTCCTCCACTTTTGTGACTCGGTTCCGGGTATACGCTTGTCCCAAGTCCGTATAATGTCGCGTTATCTTTTATTGCCGCGAATGTCATGCCGCCGTACCTTCAATGGCTGCGCTTTATTTGGCTGCCAGGGATGCTTCTGGTGCTTCTCGTTGCGCAGTATCTCCCCTGGATCGATCTGACCCACTTATACAGTCCGCAGCTGCCTGTGTTGCTATTGGCTATGGCGGCATTGCTCAGTTTTGGTTTTCGCTCAAGCCGGGTTGCGCTTGCAGCGCTGCTTATCATGGCCCTATACATCGCGGCTCACTCCCAGTTGCTCCCCAGCTTGCACAGGGATCTCCCACTTTATCTCTCACTGGTTGCGGTAAATCTTGTTCTGTTTACTTGCAGTCGTGATCGCAGTGTCTTCAGTATTTTTGGGCTGCTGTGGGGCCTGTTTTTGCTGGCTGAGGGGATGGGTTTTGTCTTGCTCTACGATTGCTGCGCGCCGCTGAAGCTGGCATTTCCGGTCGAGAATTTGCCCAGGGGGTTGTCTGGGTTTTTACCCGACGCATTTTCGTTGCCACAATTGATTGGCAGTGTTTCCGCTCTCGGTGCTTTTGCCTTACTTTTTCTCTACCCTGGCCCCACCGCTATGGGTCTGTTTAGTTGTTCTATTTTGCTGCTGTGCAGTGTTTGGTTGAGCCTTCCTCTCGAGTTTACCGGGTCTGTAGCGGGAATATTGTTGGTCGCTTCGCTGCTTGGGGCCAGTTATGAATTGGCGTTTCGCGATGAACTGACTGGGCTTCATTCCAGGCGGGCCTTCCGCTATCAGATGCTGACGCCAGCATGGAATTACAGTCTTGCCATGGTTGATATCGATCATTTTAAGAAGCTGAATGATCGCTATGGGCACCAAGTGGGTGATCAAGCTTTGCAAATGGTTGCGGCTCAACTCGCGCGCCACTCTCACGGTACCGTGTTTCGCTATGGCGGCGAGGAGTTTGTTATTTATCTTCCGGGCCGCAGTCGCGAGGCGAAAGAAGCTTTATTGGAAAAAATCAGGGAGAAAATCTCAAGCTACCCACTGCGCCTAAGGTCATCGGGGCGTCTTGCCGCAGGGGCCTCGCTCAGGGGGAAGGGTGGAGGGAAGCCAGTAAAAGTTACTGTGAGTATTGGCGTTGCCCACCGCAATAAAAAACTAAAGAAACCCGAGAGTATCCTTAAAGCGGCTGATCAAGCGCTTTATAAAGCGAAGCGCAGCGGGCGAAATTGCCTGTCTGTCCACAGCTGATATAAATCAAGTAAATTTGAAAGTGACGCTTAATTCCCTTTTGGCATTGGTCAATCTGTTGTGCGCCACCGATACTGCAAAGCAGGGTATTGGAAGGGAGATTTGGTGTGCGGATACTCAGTCATACAATAGGTATTCTTACCAACCCGGAAAAAGAGTGGAAAGCGATACGCGCTGATCGCCATTCTTTTTTTGAGGTGTTTGTAACTCATGTGCCGCTTCTGGCGTTGATTCCTACCGTGGCCGGTTACTTTGGGGTTACCCGGGTAGGTTTTCAGGTTGGGGGACATCTAGCAAAGCTGACACCTGAAAGTGCAGCTGTTCTGTCGGTTGTTACTTACTTTGCATTGCTGGTTGGCGTCTATTGCCTCGGAGAGTTTATTAACTGGATGGCGCGATCCTACGGGGTTGAGGGCGATGAGCCCACGCGCCATTATGAAGGGACGGCACTTGCGGTGTTTATTACTACGCCAATCTTCCTGGCGAGTATCGTCGTCCTTTATCCGCACCCCTGGCTCACGATGGCGTCCGTAGGCATTGCCGGGATGTATTCTATTTACCTGGTCTTTGCCGGCATTCCGATCCTGATGAATATGAATAAGGATCGAGCATTTCTGTATGCCTGTGCAGTATTAACCGTTGCCCTGGTAATGATGGTTACGGTGCTTATTGGCTCCGTCATTTTGTGGAGTGTGGGCATCGGGCCGGTTTATCAGCACCATGCCCATTAAAAGTCCACAACGCCAGCATTTCTGCTGGCGTTGTGCGGCTATCTAGCCTTATGGATAATCGGTGGCATAGGGCAGTCCAGGCTGTCAGCGATGGCCCTTAACAATTCGATCTCCTCCGCTTTAATTACCCCATTGTGATTCAAGGTGATCACAATCGCTTTTAGTAAGCCGGGTTTCTCCAGGGGCGGGATAAGGCTGGCGATTGCAATGGCCTTGTCCAGTCGTGGCAGGGTGATATCAATGATGCCGGGTAGCGGGGTTATTTCAAGGCTGAGAGCATTGAGTCCCTTCTCATAAGCACGTTTTGCTGGAAGGTATTGGCTGTTTCCTGCATGGGCGATGGCTGCAATGATAAATCGTGAAGCATCTTTGTTGGCATGTTTGCTGTGGGAGAGGCGCTGTCGATCTGGAGCGCCGTCGAGCGCGTGCATTAATACCCGGTACAGGGCCCATTCCCAAACTTCAACTTTCCCATCGCTGTGTAGAAGCTTGATAAGATTTCGTTTAAAGATCTGGTACTGCTGAGGGACTAGGGCACGCAAGGCCGGGATACATAGGTCTATCAATGCGAGGCGAGCGTTGCTCGGCAGTGATTGCATATGTGGAGTGAGTTTTTTCATCTCGCGGATAACAGCGGGATGGGCAATTTTCTCCAAGAGGTTTAGCTGTTTGTCTCGCTCGGTTTTATCCTTGTGCAGAAGAAGGTAGTAAACCAGTGCCCGGGCGGTAAAGGGTTCGTGTGCAGCCTGCTGGATAAGGGGTGGAATAGAGCTCAGTAGTTGATGTCCAAGCTCGACTTGATGTGTATCTGGTTTGGCAATGCTGTTGTCCACCGCATCCAGAGCAGCCTGGAAAGGCGCTGTAGGAGCGGCCATGGCGAACTGAGGATTTTGCAATTCACTGGGTTTTAAAGTCTGGGCTTCACTTTTTACCTGTTCTTCCGTATTGGCGAATAGGCCATTCCAGGCGGGTTCTAGCCTCTTGATGCGAACTGGCAGTGGAGGGTGAGTGGCAAAAAGGCTGAGCAGGGAGCGTTTTACTCCAACCGCGAACAACATATGGTTAAACTCTGCTGCGTTGGGGCTGCTGAGTTCTGAGCCTAAATCGCGGCCACCGATCTTCTTCAGTGCGTTGGCAATACCGAGGTTGTTGCGAGTAAATTGTACTGCGGAGGCATCGGCAAGAAACTCCCGCTGCCGACTGACTGCGGCCTTGATCAGGTTGCCGATCAGCGTACCGGTGTAGCCGAGGATAATCAGAGTTATTCCCAGGCCTAGTAGCGGATATCTTATGGGGGTTATGCGCCTGTGGGGTGCCGGGCTTATGACAAGGAGCTGCCCCAAAAGTCCAATAATTAAGATTCCGTGGAGCAGCCCGGTGATTTGGGTGTTTAGACGAATGTCTCCACTGAGAATATGACTGAACTCGTGGGCAACAACTCCCTGTAGTTCCTCCCTGGTAAGCTTTTCCAAGGAGCCCCGTGTCAGGCCAATAATGGCGTTGGTAGGGTTTTGGCCAGCGGCAAAGGCATTGATGGTGCTGTCCTCAATGATGTAGACATCGGGTACCGGAATACCTGCTGCAATAGCAATCTCTTCCACAACATTGAGTGCTCTTTTTTCCCGCTCAGTCCGCGCGGAAGTATTAAGTTTGTGCCCTCCCAGGGATTCCGCCACAGCCTTTCCCCCAGGGGATAATTGATGGAACTTGTACAGACTGCCCAGAATAACGACGGTACCGATGACAAAGGCTATTGAGCCAAGGGTCTCCCAGCCCAGAAGTTGCACAACTTCAAAGGGAGTAAATGGTTGGCCGCGAGACAGTGACACCATGGCTGCCGTAGCCAGGGTACTCAAACTGATTAGGGTAATGAGGGCCAGGCTGAACAGGAAAACCAGCAAACGACTGCTGTGCTTGGCTTTGTCCTGGTGAACGTAAAAGTTCATATTTAAAACTCGATACGTGGCGCGACTTGAAAGGTTTCTGAGTCTGCGAACTCAAGCAGTTGGGCGTTGGCTCTGTGGCCAAAAAGGCCGGCCAGAAATACTGGGGGGAAGCTCTGCTTGTAGATGTTGTAGCTGGTGACGCAGTCGTTAAAAGCTTGGCGTGCAAATGCCACGCGGTTTTCGGTGCTGTTTAACTCCTCGTTGAGTTCGCGAAGGGTCTGGTCGGCTTTCAGTTCCGGGTAGGCCTCAATTACCATATTCAGGCGACCCAGAGCGCTGTTGAGAAGGCCTTCTGCGCGGCCGAGCTTATCGATAGCGGCCGGATTGGTAGGGTTTTTAGCGGCAGATTTAAGGTCTGAAATTGCGGTATTGCGCGCACTGATTACCGCTTCCAGGGTTTCCCTCTCGTGATTCAGGTATGCCCTAGCACTCTCTACCAGATTTGGTACCAGGTCGTGGCGTCGCTTTAACTGTATCTCTATCTGCGCAAAAGCATTTTCGCTGTGGTTTTTCAGTGAAACCAGTTTGTTAAAGATACTGATGATGAAAAAGAACAGTGCGATGACTACCGCCAGCACAATAAGTCCCGTAGATCCCATAACGCTCCCCTATTTATCCCTGTTGGTGGCGTAAATAGTAACACGATGGGCTGATACTGATGCGCACCGGCCGCACCCCTGGCGGAGCGGGGTGGGGCTTCGGCTATAATGCGGCGACATTAAAACAATTGCCGCCACCACAGTGATGACGGCACAGAACTTGGAGCAGCCAGAATGAGTGATGTAACTTCGGACCCTGTAGTGATTGTCGGAATGTCGCGTACGCCAATGGGCGCTATGCAGGGCAGCCTTTCAGCCCTCACTGCCCCGCAGTTGGGTGCTGCGGCGATTCGCGCAGCCCTTGAGGACGCGGGTGTGGCACCTGCCGATGTGGATGAAGTGCTGATGGGTTGTGTGCTCCCGGCAGGTGTTGGTCAGGCTCCGGCACGTCAGGCATCACTGGGTGCCGGCATCCCGGTCGGCACTCCTTGCACCACTGTTAACAAGGTGTGTGGCTCCGGAATGAAGACTGTGATGATGGCCCGCGATGCCCTGCTGATGGGTGAGGGTAAGGTTATCGTTGCTGGTGGTATGGAAAGCATGAGCAATGCCCCCTACCTGCTGGCCAAGGCCCGCTCTGGTATGCGCCTCGGTCATGGAGAGGTTAAAGATTCCATGTTCCTGGATGGCCTGGAAAATGCTGCGGATGGCAAGCTGATGGGTACTTTCGCCGAATCTACTGCGGATAAGTACGATTTCACCCGCGAAGAGCAGGATGCATTTGCCCTGGAATCTCTGGCGCGTGCCCAGGCTGCGATTGAGAGTGGAGATTTTGCTCGTGAAATCGCCCCCGTCACGATTGCCTCTCGCAAAGGCGAGATTGAGGTGAGTGTCGACGAGGCCCCAGGTAATGCCCGTCCAGACAAAATCCCTCAACTAAAGCCAGCGTTCCGTAAAGACGGTACTGTAACCGCAGCGAACTCCAGCTCTATTTCTGACGGTGCTGCGGCGCTGGTGTTGATGCGCAAAAGTGAAGCTGAGAAGCGCGGCTTGAAAGTTCTGGCTGTTCTCAAAGGGCAATCCCAGTTTGCCCGTGAGCCCGAGTGGTTCACTACGGCTCCGGTCGGCGCTATGCACAAGCTGCTGGAAAATGCCGGTTGGTCTGCGGCGGATGTGGACCTATTCGAGATTAATGAGGCATTTGCGGTAGTGACTATGGCTGCAATGCGTGAGCTCGATTTGCCCTGGGAGAAGGTCAATGTTAACGGTGGTGCCTGTGCCCTTGGCCACCCGTTAGGTGCTAGTGGTGCCCGTATCCTGGTTACCCTGTTGGCAGCGATGGAAAAGCGCGATGCCAAGAAGGGTGTGGCAAGCCTGTGCATTGGTGGCGGTGAGGCTACAGCGGTTGCTATAGAGCGCGTATAAATTACAGGCTTGAGCACAAACAAAACGGAGGCAGTTGCCTCCGTTTTGTTTGTGTAGTGCGGGAAATATTAGTTGATGTATTCCACTGCTTTCACAACCTTCTGTACCCCGCCTACCGAGCGGGTCACTTCGGCTGCCCGTTCCGCTTCGGCAGGAGTTAACAGTCCCATCAAATAAACAACTCCATTCTCGGTCACAATTTTGATGCGACCACTGTCTACTTCCTTATTGGCAAACAAGTTGCTCTTCACCTTGGTGGTTAGCCAGGTATCGCTGGTGCTGGCCAGTAAAGTGACTTTGCCGCGCACCTGAATTTCGTTGTAGACCTGGCGAACATTCTGTACTTGTTCCGCTGTGCGCCCGGCGAGTAGGCGCAGTTCCTGGCTGGGCACCTGGCCGGTGAGCAGTACAACACCATTAAAAGAATTGATATTGATATTCGAGGTTTTCAGGTCCGGGTGAGCTTTGTTGATATTGACTGTGGTCACCGTCTCGATGCGCTGGTCATCAATATAGGTGCCAAAAGATCGCTCGCCGGGGTCCTGCTGTATGGGACCGTCATGGGTGGCCTCCAATACAGTGCTGCATCCCGCTAACAAGGTGGTTGCCGCGAGGGCAGCCAGGAGATATTTCCCCAGGGTCAACTTTTTGTTGTTCATCGTTTATTCCTCGTAGCCACCAAACAAACTACTGTCGATTAGGTCGCACAGGCAAAAAATTGTCAGAAGATGTACTTGGTGTACCTCTGCTGCGACATCGGATGGCACCCGTAGTTCAATATCATGGGTATCGAGCAGGGCGGCGCAGTCGCCGCCATCACCGCCGGTCAGTGCGAGTATGCCCATATCCCGGTCCCGAGCCGCACGCATGGCCTGAACCAGGTTTGAGTCGCGCCCATCGCTGCTGATAATTACGAGAAGGTCACCGGGCTGCCCCAGGGCGCGAACCGGGTGTGCGAAGGTGTCTGCACCGCCGTGGTTCGAGGCAACGGTGCCCATGGAGACGCCGTCGCTGTTGAGGGCCATAGCCGGTAGGCCGGGGCGTTCGCGCTGGAAGCCGCCGGTCAGTTGCGAGCTAAAACTTTGCGCCAATGCGCCACTGACACCATTGCCACAGAGCAGGACTTTGCTCTCTGCCAAGAGTGTATGCACCACCATTTCGCTGGCTTCTGCAATCAGCGGGGCCAGTATCTCGCCAGCGTTCATTGTGGCTTCAAGGCTGTGGTGAAAAAGGGTTACGACTCGCTGTTCCATTGTGTCCTTAATTCAGGTGAGCTCGAACTCACCATAACTTGACGGGGTAAATCTCGGTTTTGCCTCAGGCTTCGAAGGCGCTTTTAATCCACTGGATGTTTTGTGCATCGCCATCTATGGCAAGGACATCGAAGCGGCACGGACAGTCCAGTTTATGTTGCTGCAAATAGCGGCTGGCAGTGGCCAGTAGCTTAGCTTGCTTGCGTGAATCCACGCTGGCTGCGGCCCCGCCGAATTGGCTCTTGCGGCGGAAGCGCACCTCCACGAACACGACAGTATCGCTTTCACGGGCGATAAGGTCTATCTCTCCGTGTGAACTGCGATAATTGCGCTCCAATAAGGTGAGCCCCGCGCGCTGCAAATAGCGGGCCGCGGCAGCCTCCATTTGGCTGCCGACAGTGCCGCTTGAGCCCTTAAAAAGCCTCACGATTCCCACTTAATTCGATCGGCTCCCGCTGCGGCAATTGGGGCTCGACGGTAGTGATGGGCACCGGCACCCCTTTGTCGATTCGCGCCCACATTTGTTCGCGCACTATGCGGCCATCGGCGCTCAGGCTCAATGCGCCGGTGAGACCGTGTACTTTCTGTTCCGGGAATTGGCGCAGCATCGGCAAGCGCGGGTAGAGGCGGAAGGCATCGGCACCTAGGGCATACAGTCTGGCAAAAGCCGGTGCGGGCGACGCCTGCTCCTCGATATCCTGCTTGGTTTGATTGCTTTCAAACAGCCAGGGCAGGGCGGTAAAGCGAATACCGTTCATATCCCTGTCGCGATTGCGGTTGATGCTGCCACCAAAGACATGAGAGGTAGCGTATACGGGCAGGTCACTGGCGTAGTAGTAGGTCAGCATGGGGTTGAGTTGGCGCGCCTGCTGGGGTTGTGCTGCCAGGAATACCATATCGACATCGTCACGGCGCCTGGGGGTAAATTCCAGCTTTGCCGCCAGGCGACTCTGCAATTCCTTCTTGCGCGTGTTGCTGGCGGGAATTAACAGGGCATCGCTGACCAGGGCTGAGAACTTGCTGTTGTCCTTAAACGTCCGGCGAATGCTAACTGAGCCACCGAGGCGCAGCCACTCTTCTTCAAATGCTTCAGCGCCGCGCTGCCCCCAGCTATTGTCAGCGGTGAGGACCATTGCCTGTCGCTTGCCCTGTCGGTAGGCGTGCTGGGCAATTTGCCGCGCTTCATCTTCAATTGCCAGGCCAAACTGGACCAGGTCTGTGGTCAGGCGCCCCTCATCGCCGTAGTTGAGGGCGAGAGTAGGCACTGGCAGTTTTTCTGTGGCAAGCAGGTTGGCTACCTTGCTCTTATCCAGTGGTCCAACAATCATCTGCGCACCGGCATCTACGGCGCTCTGGTAAATTTCCTCGAATGGCTGATCGGAACCGGTGTCGTAAACCATCACTTTCGGAGTTGCGCCGCCAGCATTCAGAGCGGTGTAGTGGGCGGCCATAAAGCCATCCCGGATTGCCCTGCCGGCGTTGCCCAGGGGGCCGGACAGTGGCAGGAGCAGCGCTACGCGGTCTGCCCGCTGGGCGGCCAAGCGCTCCAACAGCTGCAGTGCCTGTGGCGGATGGGAATTGGCACTATGGGCAGGCCAGCGCTCGCGCCAGCGGCTGAGGGCGGTCAGCTGTGAGCTGATATCCGTCTGGGTGTCGCGGCCCAGCAGGGCGAGTTGATACCAGGCGCGCATCTGGGTGTCATTGCTTTGGGTGGCGCGAGCCTGCAATTCACTGGAGGGCAGCTGGGTCAAGAGATGCCAAAAGCCGTTGTTATTTTCTGTGATCGCTTCGTCGGATCGGGCGATATAGGAGATTTCGCGCCGCTCACTAATCGCGCTGTCCAGATTGCCCAGAAGTCCCCACAGATCAGCCCGTAGGCTGCGTAGAGGTAAGGCAGTCTTTTGCGGCAGCTCCGACCACACATTGTCCAGTCGTGGAGAGGCTGCCAGGTCGAGGGCTTCAAAGAAGTCGTCGTCTGCGGCAAGGAGGCTGCCATAGACCTGTGCATAACTGGCGAAGAGATTGTCGTCCAGTTGTTCGGGCGTAATTTTGATTACCGCCTCTTTTGCCGTCTCTTTATCTCCCAGCTCGTATAGAATAGCGGCCGCTTGCAGGCGCTGTTGATCCCGCGCCGGTGCCGGCAGGGTGTCGGCACTGCGCAGCATACGTACAGCTTCACTGCGGCTTGCGGTGTGGCCGGCCGAATAATCCGGCTGGTAAACGTTTGGCCGGGAAGCCGGTGTCTGGCAAGCAGCCAGTGCGACTGCCAGTGAGGCAGCTGCCATTCTGGTGATTACAGTAGAGGTGCGCCGGGAAGAGGCGGACATAATCTTCTCCCGCAATATTTATATTTGGAGTGAACAGCTATGGGGCCGGATCAGGCGCTGCTTTATATTGTCGCTACGCCCATTGGTAATTTGGCCGATATGGTACCGCGAGCGATCGAAGTTCTACAATGTGCCGATCTGGTTGCGGCGGAGGACACACGTCACAGTCAGCGATTATTTTCCCATTTTAATATCGATACGCCATTGATGGCATATCACGATCACTCGGATGACAAGCGCACAGAGCAGATTTTGCAGCGTTTGGAGCAGGGCCAGACCATTGCCCTGATTTCCGATGCGGGCACCCCACTGATCTCAGACCCCGGTTATCGCCTGGTGCGTGAAGCCCGAGAGCGAGGAATCAAAGTCTCTCCGATACCGGGGGCTTGTGCTTTTGTCTCTGCACTGAGTGCCGCCGGACTCCCCAGTGACAAGTTTAGTTTCGAGGGATTTCTGCCGGCCAAGTCCGGTGCCCGTGAGCGAGCCCTGCAGGAATTGGCCGGTGATACCCGTACCCTGGTGTTCTACGAGGCCCCGCATCGGGTTGCTGATACTCTGGAAGCAATGGCTGTCGTATTCGGCGGTAATCGAGAGGCGGTGATAGCCCGCGAGGTCAGCAAGGCCTTTGAAACTTTTCAGTTGATGCCTCTGGCTGAGTTGGTTGAGTGGGTCCGAGCTGACAGCAATCAGCAGCGCGGTGAGATTGTTTTGATGGTGCGTGGTGCAGAGCGCTCTCGCGAAAGTGAGCTGGATGGGGAGGCACAGCGTGTAATGTCGCTGCTGCTGGCGGAGTTACCGCCAAAAAAGGCGGCGGCGATTGCTGCCGAAATTACTGGAGTGAAAAAGAAAGCCCTGTACAACTGGAGCCTGGAGCAAAAATAAGACACTAATTGCTGCAATTGCCTGTTGCAATCCGTCTGTCGCCTCTTTACTCTTCGCCGCGAGCTGGCCGGGCAATCGCTGTCGCCTTGTGCGATGGAGGAAAGTCCGGGCTCCATAGGGTGGAACGCCAGGTAACGCCTGGGGGGTGCGAGCCTACGGAAAGTGCAGCAGAGAGTAGACCGCCGATGGCTCCTTTTTTGGGAGTACAGGTAAGGGTGAAAGGGTGCGGTAAGAGCGCACCGCGCGGCTGGTAACAGTCCGCGGCATGGTAAACCCCGTTCGGAGCAAGACCAAATAGGCCCTCTATAGGTGTGACCCGCACTGAGGGCGGGTAGGTCGCTTGAGGTGTCTGGTGACAGGCATCCCAGATGAATGATTGTCCTCGACAGAACCCGGCTTACAGGCCAGCTCAACAATTTCAAAAGCCCGGCATTTGCCGGGCTTTTTTGTTTGCCTGATGTGGTAG
Organism: Microbulbifer sp. CNSA002; assembly: GCF_047324085.1. Lineage (NCBI taxonomy): Bacteria > Pseudomonadati > Pseudomonadota > Gammaproteobacteria > Cellvibrionales > Microbulbiferaceae > Microbulbifer > Microbulbifer sp. CNSA002. The sequence goes on along the minus strand of NZ_CP172449.1, from coordinate 4,054,786 downwards.
TCCCGGCTCCGGTAGCCCTCTTTGTATTCGCCTATTTCTTCTCGTTTAATTTCGGCTAAAGCCTCTTCTTGGCGCAAAAAAATTGATTAACTGTTAAGGGGGCGATCGTGCCAGATAGTGCTGTTCCGACTAGTTTCAATGTGCCAATATGCGCCACTTCTCTGGAGGCCGCGATTTTACAAGGGGTTATGGGGACTTTGGGGTCGAATTCCTTGACTTTGTGTCGACCAGTTTTATAGTGTCGGGAGTGGGAAAAAGTGGAAAATCGTGGAAATTTGTGGTTTATTCGCGATAAGTAAGTGGGTGTTCACACCGCCAGGTTAAAGTCGAACATCTTTCTCCATTGACCTGCCATATGGGAGTGAGTCGCGAGAGGCGCGATCTCCAAAGCGAGAACCACTAAACGTGTATTTGGGCAGCCACGCAATCAATATGGACGCCAAGGGGCGTCTGGCAATACCGGCACGCGTCCGCGATAGGCTGTTGGATGAGTGTGCGGGGTGCTTGGTGGTGACTGCCCATACAGAGGAACGCTGTTTGTTGGTGTATCCGTCGCCTCAATGGCAGCAAATTCTCCCGAAGATTGAAGCATTGCCCAGCTTTAACAAAGTGGCTCGGCGCGCTCAGCGCCTGCTGATCGGGTATGCCTGTGAGCTGCAGGTGGATGGCAATGGCAGGGTATTGATTCCGCCAACTCTGCGTGAGTATGCGGGGCTGGAAAAGAAATTGATGTTAGTGGGCCAGGGGAAAAAGCTGGAGCTCTGGAGTGAGGAGCGCTGGATGTCCTGGCTCGATGATAGTGAAGACGAAGAGGGTATGCCTGAGGAAATGGCATCCCTCTCTTTATAAGGGGAGTACCGGGTGTCTCAAGAATTGCATCGCAGTGTGTTGTTACGCGAGGCCGTAGATGCTCTGGTGACTGAGCCGGATGGGTTTTATATCGATGGCACCTTTGGCCGGGGTGGGCACAGCGCCTCAATCCTTGAGCACTTGGGGCCCAATGGCCAGTTGGTAGGGGTGGATAAAGATCCCCAGGCTGTTGAATTTGCAGAGCAGCGGTTTGCCGGCGAATCCCGTTTTTCCATTTGGCATGGGTCTTTTGCCGATATGGATAAGGCTGCCGGGCAAGCTGCCGGTAAGGTCAGTGGAATATTGCTCGATCTGGGGGTGTCTTCGCCGCAACTGGATCAGGCCGAGCGCGGTTTCAGTTTTATGCAGGATGGCCCCCTGGATATGCGTATGGATACCAGTCGGGGTATCAGTGCAGCGGAGTGGGTCAACACTGAGGCTGAGGCCGAAATGGCCCGGGTGTTTAAAGAGTACGGCGAGGAGCGTTTTGCCCGTCGAATGGCCGCTGCCATTGTAAAGCGCCGGCTGGAAAAACCATTTGAGCGCACCCTCGATTTTGCCGAGGTTGTGAAAGAGGCGAATCCGGCTTGGGAAAAAGGTAAACATCCCGCTACTCGAGTCTTTCAGGCTATTCGTATTCATATTAATGGCGAGTTGGATGATCTGCAGAGTGCGTTGGATAAATCCCTGCAGTTGCTGGCACCGGGTGGGCGCCTGGTGATTATCAGTTTCCACTCTCTTGAAGACCGAATGGTGAAGCGTTTTATTCGGGAAAAAGAGCGCGGTCCCCAGTTGCCTCGTGGCCTTCCGGTTATGGATAGTCAGATAGCCAAGTCACTGCGTTCGGTGGGCAAGGCAGTGAAAGCCAACACGGTTGAAGTGGATGAAAATCAGCGGTCCCGCAGTGCAGTAATGCGGGTGGCAGAAAAGCTGGCGGGAAGCTGAGTTTATGTCTGGCAAGGCTCTACTTGGAGTGGGGGTAATGTGGATAGCGGTAATACTGTCGTCGCTATCTGTTATTCATACCACCCAACAAAGCCGAGAGTTAACTGCTGAGCTCGGTAAGGCACAAAAAGCCCACGATGAATTGCGCTATGAGCAGGAGCGTCTCCTTTTGGAGAAAAGTGCCTGGTCTGCCTATAGCCGGGTCGAACAGGTCGCTCGAGAAAAATTAAAAATGCATATGCCAGCACCTTCGGAACAGGTATTGGTAGTGGCGGATTAAGTTTTAACCGCCTTGGATGAAGACGTAAGTACCCCACTGCTTGCCCGGTGGGGTTTCTGCGTTTGGGGGCTTTGGCCTTTAAATAATTATAAAGAATTTTGCGTTAATTGAGTTTTGGAATTCAGGCCCTGGAGAGTGGCATGCTCAGCCGGGATGCAAAATAAATAGATAACGCCAACTGGGAAAACATGGGCGCAGTCAAAAAAAAGGATATTCAGCCGGGTATAGCCCGCTGGCGCTTTGCGCTGGTGGCGGTCCTGCTGTGCCTGCTCGCTCTTACCCTTGTGTTCCACTTGGCCAAACTGCAGGTAGTGCCTGCTGCTGAGCGTGGATATCGTTTCCTGCAAGACCAGGGCCGGGCCCGCACCTTGCGCACCGAAGAGATTGCTGCCTATCGGGGCTCAATAGTCGATCGAAACGGTGAGCTTCTCGCTGTCAGTACACCGGTACACAGCCTGTGGGCCAATCCCAAGCTGTTGAGTGAAATAAGCGATGCGAATTTAGTGCGCCTGGCTCGCGCGCTGGATTTACCGTCTTCCAAACTGGGCTCTCGCCTGAAGAAATACCGAAACAAAGAATTTATGTACCTGCGCCGGCACCTATCTCCAGAAGAGGCTGAGAAAGTGCTGGACCTGGGTATTACAGGTGTTTTCAGTAAAAAAGAGTATCGGCGCTTCTATCCTGCTGGGGAGGTCGTAGCCCAACTTCTCGGTTTTACCAACATCGATGATCGCGGCCAGGAAGGAATGGAATTGGCCTACGACGATTGGCTGTCCGGACAGCCGGGATCACGTCAGGTAATTAAAGATCTGAAAGGGCGCACGGTAAGGGATTTGGCAATTCGTCAGGAAGCACAACCGGGCAGGGATCTGCGTTTGTCTATCGATATGCGCCTGCAATATTTGGCTTACCGGGAATTAAAGCGGGCGGTGTCGGAAAACGGCGCCGCTTCCGGCTTTATGGTGATTCTCGATACTCACAGTGGCGATGTGTTGGCCATGGCCAACCAGCCTTCATTTAATCCCAATGATCGCAAAGGGGTTAAATCGGCGGCTATGCGCAACCGTGCGCTGATCGACCAGTTTGAGCCGGGTTCTACAGTGAAACCCTTAACGGTATTGGCGGCTTTGGAAACCGGGCGCTACACCCCAAGAACAGAAATAAACACCAGCCCTGGATATATTCGCGTGCCGGGAAAAACCCTGGTGGACCCGGTTAATTACGGAAAAATAGACCTCACCAAGATTATTACCAAGTCGAGCCAGGTGGGAATTACAAAAATTGCTCTCGATTTGGAACCAAATTCTCTGCGGGGACTCTTTTATCGCTTGGGTCTGGGCGAGGCAGTGGGCAGTGGCTTCCCCGGTGAAGCACAGGGGATCTTGCCCAGTCGCAGCCGCTGGCACCCAATCGAGCGGGCTAATTTCGCCTTCGGCTACGGTTTAACAGTTAACGCTGTGCAACTGGCACAAGCCTACAGCGTACTGGCGAATGAAGGGGTTAAGCGTCCTGTTTCCCTGGTTTTATCCGGTGACAAAGTTCCGGGCGAGCCTGAGCAGGTTACTGAGCAGTCCTTGGCTGGGCAGGTTACTGCGATGTTGGAGACGGTGATTGGTGCTAAGGGTACCGGACGCCTTGCCGCTGTAGAAGGTTATCGTGTCGCCGGCAAGACCGGTACTGTGCACAAAGTTGGCAGTAGTGGCTATGCGGATAATCGTTATCGCTCAGTATTTGCGGGCTTTATCCCCGCTGATAATCCGCGCCTTGCCGCGGTAGTTGTTATTGATGATCCCAGTCACGCCAAATATTACGGTGGTGAAGTTGCTGCACCGGTATTCGGTGCGGTGATGACTGGTGCTATGCGCCTGTTGCAGGTTCCGCCGGAAAAAATTGAATCGGCGGAAGGGCAATTGGCCGCGCAGTTAAGCGAGAGGGGTTCAAAATCGTGAGTCAGCGCGAACAACATTCTGTTTCTATCAAAGAATTAGTGCCGGGATACGCCGGTATTCCCGATATTTCTGTCACTGGTATTGCCCTGGATAGTCGCAAGATAAAAGCGGGCGATGCATTTATGGCCTTGCGCGGTTCTGTGGTCGATGGTCGGGAATATATCGATGCGGCAATTACTGCAGGTGCTGCGGTAGTGCTTGCCGACGGCGACAAGTTGGAATGTAAAAGCCGTGGTGATATCCAGGTGGTCAGTGTTCCCGGTCTGGCAAAGCGGGTAGGGGAAATTGCCGCGCGCTTCCACGGTAATCCCAGTGGTGAAATGCACTTGGTTGGAGTGACTGGCACTAACGGTAAAACCACTTGCGCCTATTTGACTTCCCAATTACTGGCTCGCCACTTTGGCAGTGCAGCATTGATAGGCACCATCGGCAATGGTGTCTGGAAAGATAACCAAATCGAATTGCAGGAAACGGGTTTAACAACGCCTGACCCGGTGAGTTTACAAGCGGACTTTGCAAATTATCGCGATAGTGGCGTTGCCGCTGCCGCAATGGAAGTTTCTTCACATTCCCTTTCTCAGGGACGTGTGCATGGGCTGATTTTTGATACGGCAATTTTTACCAATTTGAGCCGAGATCATTTGGATTATCACGGCAATATGGCCGCTTACGGCGCAGCCAAAGAGAAGCTTTTCGGACTGCCAAAATTGAAGCGAGGAGTCATCAACCTGGATGATCCGTTTGGCGCCCAGTTGGCAGAGCGCTGCAAATTGCGTGGCCTGCGCGTTATTACTTATGGGCTGCAGGCGGGCGATTTATATGTTGCTGACCTGCGTCGCCATGAGCGCGGTTTTTCTGTAAAACTTAATTCTCCCTGGGGCAGCGGTGAGCTGCACGCACCCTTAATCGGCGATTTCAATATTCACAATGCTCTGGCTGTCGTAGCTGCTGCAGCGGCAGAGGGCATGCCTTTTGAAGATATTATTGCCGCTTTCCCCACTATCAAAGCGGTGCCGGGGCGTATGGAGCGTGTCCTGGTTGAGGGTTCCGATGATGTGGGTGTATTGGTGGATTATGCCCATACACCAGATGCTCTTCGCGCGGCTTTAGCAGCAGCGCGCCCTTACTGTCGCGGTAATTTGTGGTGTGTTTTTGGTTGTGGCGGTGACCGGGATACGGGTAAGCGCGCGGCGATGGGGCGTATAGCCTCCGAGATGGCGGACCGTGCCATTGTGACTAGCGATAATCCGCGTAGCGAGGAACCGCAAAAAATTATCGACGATATTCTCGAAGGGGCTGCCAGTAATATCGAAGTTGAAATTGATCGCGCGACAGCGATATCTCAGGCGGTATCTGCAGCACAACCGGGGGATATTGTATTGATCGCCGGTAAAGGGCACGAGAATTACCAAATTATCGGCAGTGAAAAAATTCACTTCTGCGATCGTGAGCAAGCTGCTGCAGCTCTTAAAGCCCGCGTGGATGAATCGGGCCAGTCAAGTGAAGGCAAGGAGAGCCAAGGTGATTAATTCCCTTACGTTGCAGCAACTGCAAAGCCGTTTTGGCGGTGAGTTAATCAATGGCTCTGTGGAGTTTGAACTGGTTTGTACGGATACCCGCAAGCTGGACCCCAAATCTTTATTTGTTGCTCTGGTTGGCGAAAATTTTGATGCTCACGACTTTGTCGGTGAGCTGGATGGCCAGGTATTGGGGTTGGTCGTCGATCGTGAAGTGCCCAGTTGCAGTTTACCGCAGTGGCGCGTTGAAGATACGACGGTCGCATTGGGACAAATTGGCTTACTGTGCCGTGAGCAGTTTGACGGTCCGGTTGTGGCGATCACAGGGTCCTGCGGAAAAACCACCGTTAAGGAGATGCTGTCTGCAATTTTTTCCCAGAGCCATACACCCTGTGTAACTGAGGGAAACCTGAACAACCAGTTCGGTTTGCCTATGACTTTGTTTGGGCTGACAGTGCAGCACGATGTGTTGATTCTCGAAATGGGAGCTAACGGCCCTGACGATATTGGCTACCTGTGTAGTATCGGCAAGCCGCAGGTGACGGCGGTAAATAACGTAATGCCAGCGCATGTCGAGGGCTTTGGCTCTGTTGATGCTATCGCAAAAGCCAAGGGCCAAATTTATACCCGTTTGGATGTATCGGCGACGGCGGTGATCAATACCGATGATGGCTATGCGAATTACTGGTTGGAGAATATGCCCGAAGGGGTAAAGACTCTGGGTATTGGCTTATCTAATGAGTGTGCTATCCATGCGGATAATATTGTATTGAATCCTAACGGTTGCCCTTCATTTGACTTGGTAATTGAAGGCGTTGCCCACCCTGTTAGCCTGAAATTGCTTGGTGAACATAACGTTCACAACGCTCTGGTTGCTGCTGGATGTGCTTTTGCTGCGGGAATACCTGCGGTGGAAATTATCAGCGGACTTAACACGGTGACTGGGGTTGCTGGGCGCTTGCAGGAGCAGGCAGGTATAGCCGGTGCAACCGTTATTGATGACAGTTACAACGCGAACCCGGGTTCAGTCGGTGCGGCCATTGAATTGCTGTCACAGCGTTCAGGTAAAAAAATTCTGGTGCTGGGGGATATGGCCGAGTTGGGGCCGGACGCGGAGGAAATGCATAGAAGCGTTGGAGCTTTGGCACGAGAGCGGGGCTTGGATGCGCTGTTTACATTGGGGCCGCTGGGTACTGCCGCCAGCATGGCCTTTTCTGCGGGGAGGCAAGAGTCGCTGCGCAATTATCGCGAGAGAGAACCCCTGGTTACTGCTCTCACTCAACAATTGGATGAACAAACCACAGTTTTGGTTAAAGGATCACGCAGCGCCCGTATGGAATTGGTAGCGCAGGCACTGCTTGGCAATAGCAGAGGGGAGAAGTAATGCTGCTTTGGCTAGCGGAGCTATTACAACAACATGTCAGCGGATTTTCGGTATTTAACTACCTGACAGTGCGCGCAATTCTTGCTGCGTTGACGGCTCTGGGTATTTCACTACTTGTGGGTCCGCGCATGATTCACTGGTTGAACCATTTACAGGTGGGGCAGGCTGTTCGCGATGATGGTCCACAAAGCCATTTGAGTAAATCTGGCACCCCGACTATGGGCGGCACCTTGATTCTCGCCTCAATTTTTGCCTCAGCCCTACTCTGGTCTGACCTCAGCAATCGTTACGTGTGGGTTACTTTATTAGTTACCTTTGTTTTCGGTGCTGTGGGCTTCGTGGATGACTATAAAAAAGTCGTTTATAAAAACCCCCGTGGCCTTATTGCTCGCTGGAAATATTTCTGGCAATCCGTTGCCGGGTTGGGTGCAGCTATTTATCTGTATATGAGTGCTTCAAGCCCGGCAGAGACCCAGTTTTTTGTTCCCTTTTTTAAAGATGTTGCGATAAACCTGGGACCGATATCTTTTATATTGCTGACCTACTTTGTCGTTGTTGGCTCCAGTAACGCGGTTAACCTGACTGATGGCCTCGATGGCTTGGCGATTATGCCTACTGTGATGGTGGGTGGAGCACTTGGGGTGATTGCTTATTTATCCGGCCATATGGAATTTGCTGACTACCTGCATATTCCCGCAATTCCAGGAGCTGGGGAGTTGGCGGTGTTCTGCGCTGCCCTCGGTGGTGCCGGACTTGGGTTCTTATGGTTTAACACTTATCCGGCCCAGGTGTTTATGGGGGACGTGGGCGCTCTGGCACTGGGGGCGGCGCTGGGAATTATTGCGGTAATTACCCGTCATGAAATTATTCTGTTCATCATGGGCGGTGTGTTTGTGATGGAAACGGTTTCCGTAATTTTGCAGGTGGCATCCTTTAAATTAACGGGGAAGAGAATTTTTCGCATGGCGCCTCTGCACCACCACTTTGAGTTAAAAGGGTGGCCGGAGCCTCGAGTCATTGTGCGCTTTTGGATTATTACCGTCATTCTGGTCTTGGCTGGTTTGGCAACACTGAAAATTCGATAAATAGATAAATGAGCCTGATCGCGACTTCTTCACAGCAGAAAGTGGTAATAGGTCTTGGCGCTACCGGAAAGTCGGTGGTGCGCTACCTGCTGCGTCACGGCCATACGCCGGTCGTGGCAGACAGTCGCGATAACCCGCCGGGGCTCGAAGCTTTCCGTCAGGAGTTCCCTGAGGTTGCGGTGGAAACAGGTCCACTGCGCCCGGGGACAATACTCGCTGCGAGCTTGATTATTGCCAGCCCGGGAGTTGCGCTTGCTGAACCCGTATTGCAGCAGGCGATTGCGGATGAGATTCCTGTGGTTGGGGATATTGAGTTATTTGCCCAGGCCCTGACTCGGATGCAATCGACAGCAAAGCTCGCCGCGATCACAGGCTCCAACGGAAAGAGTACAGTGACCACACTCCTGGGGGAGATGGTTGAAGAGGCAGGGCTGACAGTTGGTGTGGGTGGCAATATCGGTGTGCCGGTGCTGGATTTACTTGAGAAACCTCTGCCGGACATCTTTGTTTTGGAGCTTTCCAGTTTTCAATTGGAAACCACCTACTCGCTGGCACCTACCGTAGCCACCATTTTAAACATGAGTGCGGACCATATGGACCGCTACCCCAGTATGGTGGAGTACCACCGGGCCAAGCAGCGCATTTATCGCGGAGCGGATCAGTTCGTGATAAATCGCGCGGACCCCTTATCCCAGGGGCCTCTTTCCCGAGAGAGACGGGAGTGGAGTTTTGGGCTTGATCAGCCGGATCTCAATCAGTTTGGCCTGCGCTTGCAAGAGGGGCAGAACTGGTTGGCTCGAGGCACAGAAGTTTTAATGCCTGTGGCCGATTTGGCTATGGTGGGTAAGCATAATATTGCCAATGGTTTGGCAGCCCTGGCAATGGGCTATGCACTGGGCCTGCCCACAGAGGCGATGTTAAAAATTTTACGCAGCTTTCGCGGGTTGAAACATCGCTGTGAGCGCGTGGCTGATTTTGAAGATGTTGTTTATGTTAACGATTCAAAAGGCACCAATGTAGGAGCAACCCAGGCGGCATTGGATGGCTTGGCTACGGCAAGCAGAAAAATAGTGCTTATTGCTGGAGGGGATGGCAAGGGTGCTGACTTTGCTCCCTTACGAAAAAGTTCAAGAGCACTCCGGGCCCTGGTTTGTATTGGTGTAGATGGAGACAAAATAGCAGGTGTCTTTGATGGTCTGTGCGAGATTCGCAGGGCTAGCACAATGGCAGAGGCCGTCGCTGAGGCTAGACAATTAGCCAATGGCGGTGACTATGTATTGTTATCACCGGCATGTGCCAGCTTTGATATGTATCAGAACTTTGAAGCCCGCGGTGATGATTTTCGCCGGGCCGTTCTGGAATTATGCGATACCGCTGGTGACTTCCAGTGAGTGCCCAGGTAATCAAGGCTCAAGGTAGTGAATGGCAGGATGGGCTGCTGCTACTCAGTGTTCTGGTTCTGGCTAGCATTGGTGTGGTGATGGTTGCTTCAGCATCTATCGCCTTTGCTACGGATATTTATGGTGACCCCTGGTATTTCCTCAGGCGTCATTTGGCTTTTTTGATGGTTGGCGGATTAGCTGGATTTGTCGTTAGTCAGATTCCCCTGTCAATTTGGTCGCGACTGTCCTGGCCATTATTACTGTTTGCTTGCCTGTTATTGATTGCAGTGCTTGTGCCGGGGATTGGACGGGAGGTGAACGGTAGCCGGCGTTGGCTGGTATTTGCAGGCATAACTGTGCAACCCGCGGAAGTGGCTAAGTTCTGTCTGCTAGTTTTTTTTGCCAGTTTTTTAACACGTCGAAATAAGCAACTACGCCATTGGACCAGCTTTATGGTGCCAGTGGTGATTCTCGCAACGGTTGCTCTGTTACTGCTTTTACAGCCGGACTTCGGTTCGGTGGTTGTAATTTCAGGCACCGTGTTGGCAATGGTTTTTTTGGCGGGAGCGCGTCTTCCCCATACTTTTTTATTGGTAGCTGCGGCTGCGAGTGGACTGGCGATAATGGCACTGATGAGCCCCTATCGCTTACAGCGATTGCTGACGTTTCTGGATCCTTGGGGGGATCAGTTTGCCAGTGGCTACCAACTTACCCAGTCCCTGATTGCATTTGGTCGCGGAGAGTGGTTTGGAGTTGGTTTGGGCAATAGTGTGCAGAAGCTGTTTTACCTGCCTGAGGCCCATACGGATTTTATTTTCGCCATTCTGGCAGAGGAATGGGGAATGTTGGGTGGCGTAGTGCTGGTAGGGCTTTTTGTTGTTCTCACTTACTCACTGCTCCGCCTGGTAAAGGAGGCCCTGGTGCAGGAGAAATTTTTCGCTGCACTTCTAGCTTTTGGTATGGCAGTGCTATTGGCTGGACAAGCTTTCGTGAATATGGGCGTTGCTTCAGGCTTGTTGCCGACTAAAGGGCTAACGCTGCCATTTGTCAGCTCTGGTGGCAGCAGCCTGATTGTATGTTGTGCATTACTCGGCTTGGCGATGCGGATTCGGGCTGAACTAAAAGAGCCTGCTGAAAACGGAAGCGGGGGGCTAGAGCTTTTGCGTCAGCTGCCAATATTCCATTCACCCAAGTCCAGTGTGAAGGGCAGCAACGGAGAAACGGTTTGATGCCTGAAGTAAATAAGCGTTTTTCTGGAAAGAAGTTTTTGCTGATGGCCGGTGGTACCGGCGGTCATGTGTTCCCAGCGTTGGCTGTGGCTAAAGCGTTGCAAGAGCAGGGAGCTGTTGTCGAGTGGTTAGGCACTGCCCGCGGGATTGAATCCCGATTAATACCTGCAGCAAATATTCCTTTGCACTGCATTAAAGTGGAGGGTATTCGGGGGAAGGGAAAGTTGGCCTTACTCAAAGCCCCGTTGCAAATTTTGCGGGCAATTGCTCAGGCCAGGACCGTTGTTAAGCAAGTACGACCTGATGCAGTACTCGGCTTTGGCGGCTTTGCGACCGGCCCAGGGGGCGTTGCAGCCCGTCTCGGGGGGATACCGTTGATTATTCACGAGCAAAATGCTGTTGCCGGAACGACAAACCGCTTGTTAGCGCGGATTTCCAGCCAGGTGCTTGAAGCATTTCCCAGTGGGTTACCCGGTGCCAGGCAGGTGGGTAATCCAGTGCGCAAAGAAATTGCAGAATTGCCTGAGCCAGAAACACGAATTGGCAGCCAGTCGTCTCTGCGCCTTTTGGTATTGGGCGGTAGTCTCGGTGCTGTAGCAATTAATGAACTGGTTCCTAAGGCAATCGCATTGCTGAAACCCTCCCTGCGCCCGGTAGTGGTCCACCAGGCTGGAGAGCGCCACCTTCAGGCTGCCAAAGACGCCTATAAAGAGGCGGCAGTAGAAGCTGAGGTGGTCCCTTTTATTGCGGATATGGCTGAGGCCTACCGCTCTGCGGACCTGATTATTTGCCGTTCCGGGGCTTTGACTGTTTCTGAAATTTCAGCTGCGGGAGTCGGTGCAATCATGGTGCCTTTCCCCTTTGCAATTGATGATCATCAAACGCGTAATGGCGAGTGGTTGCAAAATGCTGGCGGAGCGATTGTTATGCAGCAGCGGGAAATGGACGAGCAGAAGTTATCCGGCTTGTTACAAAGCCTGTTAGAAGATCGTCAGAAACTATTGCAAATGGCGACCTCCGCGCGGCGCGCGGCAAAAACTGATGCGACTGAGCAAGTGGTTAACGCTTGCAGAGAAGAGCTGGCCTCGGCCAGGTAACACAGAATAAGTGGACGAAGGTTAAAGTGATGTCTTCAGTGCGGACAAACGAAGATAAAAGTTATGCGGTACCGGCCATGCGTCGTATTCGCCGTATCCACTTTATTGGGATCGGTGGTGCCGGTATGAGCGGCATTGCAGAGGTATTGCAGAACCAGGGCTACGAAGTCTCAGGTTCTGACCTGCGTGAATCAGCGGTTACTGATAGATTGCGCAAATTAGGGGTTAAGGTCCAAATCGGACACAGCGAGGAAAATGTTCGCGGCGTTGATGTTGTTGTTAACTCCTCTGCCGTACATGGCGATAACCCGGAGCTGATTGAAGCGAGAGAAAAGAGAATCCCTATTGTACGCCGTGCCGAAATGCTCGGTGAACTGATGCGCTATCGCTATGGCATTGCTGTGGCGGGAACCCACGGAAAGACCACCACGACCAGCTTAATCGCCTCAATCTTTGCAGCAGACAAAAAAGATCCGACCTTTGTTATCGGTGGCCTGGTCAACGCTGCCGGTGCCAATGCTGCCTTGGGCGAAAGTCGCTATCTAGTGGCTGAAGCTGATGAGAGCGATGCGTCTTTTATTCACTTACAGCCGATGGTGACGGTGATTACCAATATCGATGCGGACCATATGGAAACTTATGGTGGCGACTTCGAAAAGGTGAAACAGATCTTTATTGATTTTGTACACAACCTGCCATTTTACGGTCTGGCGGTAGTTTGCGGGGATGATGCCAATGTTCAGGAAGTCATCCCCAAGTTTTCCCGCCCGGTTCTGACCTATGGATTTGATGAGGGTAATGACTACCGCATCGTTGAAGTAAAGCAAGAACCTCTGCGCAGCCATTTCACGGTACAGAGACCCAAGGGTGATCTATTGCAGGTTTCTGTGAATACACCGGGTATTCACAATGTTCTCAATGCGACTGCAGCAATTGCTGTAGCTAGTGATGAAGGCGTTAGTGATGAAGCAATTCGCCAAGGTCTAATAGGCTTCCAGGGCGTTGGTCGTCGATTCCAGATCTACGGTGATTATGCCGTTAGCGATGATACCGAAGCCGATAAGGTGATGTTGGTAGATGACTACGGTCACCACCCACGTGAGGTAGCCGCTACCGTAAAGACAGTTCGAGATGGCTGGCCGGATCGTCGCTTGGTAATGATTTATCAGCCCCACCGTTATACCCGTACACGGGACTTGTTTGAAGACTTTGTTCAGGTCCTCTCTGAAGTGGATAAGTTGATTTTGCTGGATGTATACAGTGCGGGTGAAGCGCCAATTGCCGGTGCCGATGGCAGAACGCTTGCGCGAAGTTTACGCAACAGGGGACAGGTAGATCCGATTTTTATGGAAACTATCGATCAGGTTCCCCCGGTATTAGCTGATCTGTTGGAGCCAGGTGATATTGTCCTGACCCAGGGAGCTGGCAACGTCGGAGCACTTTCGCAAAGGTTGGCTGATTGGCGCTTGGGCGAGCGCAGCGGCGAGGGCTAAGTAGCTAGTGAAAGGAGCTGGAACGAAATCAGCCGGGAGAAAAAAAAAGACAGCTCGCGGAGCGAGCCCTCTTGGAACCGATGATCCCGAGAAGCTTCGTCTGAACTGGAAGCGGTGTTTTTTTTTATTGGTGATGTTCGCAGGCTTTAGTGCTTTGCTCTATGGTGCAGTTTGGTTATGGCGATGGGTGCCATCGGTTGAGTTGAGTAATGTTGATGCTCTAGAGCAAGTTGAAGTACGCGGGGCTTTTAATGCGGTAACTGAAGAAGAGTTAAGAGAGGTGCTTCTTCCTCACTTGAAAGCGGGCTTTTTTTCAGCGGACATTCAGGCGATGCAGCAGACATTACTGTCTAACCCCTGGATTACTTCCGCCTCGGTGAGCAGGCGTTGGCCGAAGGGTGTTGAGGTTGATATCACTGAAGCGCAACCTCTCGCCACCTGGGGTAAAGATAAATTGTTGGTAGCGAGTGGGGATCTGCTGCCGCGTCCGTCACATATGGGGGTTCAGTCCCTGCCCGAGCTTGCCGGGGATGAAGAATTGGTAGAGCGGATTATGCTGCAATACCGCGCGCTTGCGGGGTTACTGACCACGCGGGATATGGAGGTTAAACGGTTGTCATTTGACGACCTAAGCGGTTGGCATCTGGAGTTAGTGTCGGGAATTGAATTAAAACTTGGCCATGATGCTTTATTGGAGCGGGTACACCGTTTTCTGTATTTGAGTCGGGGTGTACTGGCGCCGCACTTGCAAAAAGTTGTCAGCGTCGATACGCGCTACAGCAATGCGGTAGCGGTTCAGTGGAAAGACGAAGAAAAGTAAACATCGAGGCAGCCCGGGTGGCTGTTTTATAGATAAAAGTTTAAAAGCGAATGCTGTGTTCTGGTCCGATAGCAGAACCTGAAACAGAATGCAGCTCAGCGAGGTTGGCACGAAAATGACACAGGTATCCGATCAGCGCATGATTGTTGGACTGGATATAGGCACCTCTAAAGTAGTCGCTATTGTCGGTGAAGCTTCCGGTGATGGGGAACTTAATATTGTCGGTATCGGCTCTCATCGTTCCACTGGAATGAAAAAGGGCGTAGTGGTTAATATTGAATCAACCGTGCAATCTATACAGCGCGCTGTGGAAGAAGCTGAGTTGATGGCGGGTTGTGAAATTCACTCTGTGTACGCAGGGATTGCGGGAAGTCACATTCGCAGCTTGAACTCTCACGGTATAGTTGCGATTAAGGATCGAGAGGTTACCCAGCAGGATCTCGATCGTGTTATTGATGCTGCCAGGGCTGTCGCTATTCCTGCGGACCAGAAGATTTTGCACACGCTTCCGCAGGAATACCTGATTGATAATCAGGAAGGGGTAAAAGAACCTCTCGGAATGTCTGGTGTTCGCCTCGAAGCAAAGGTCCATTTGGTCAGCGGTGCAGTGAATGCTGCACAGAATATTGAAAAGTGTATTCGTCGATGTGGTCTGGAAGTAGAAGATGTCATTCTTGAACAATTGGCTTCAAGTTACGCAGTCCTGACCGAAGATGAAAAAGAGTTGGGAGTATGCATGGTAGATATTGGTGGGGGAACTACCGATATTGCTGTGTTTACTGGTGGATCTATTCGGCATACCGGTGTGATACCGATTGCTGGAGACCAGGTTACCAATGATATTGCCATGGCTTTGCGCACACCGACACCGCACGCAGAAGACTTGAAAATCAAATATGCGTGCGCGTTGGCAAAACTCGCTCGCGAAGGTGAGACCATTAAGGTACCGAGCGTTGGTGATCGCGCGCCCAGGGATTTATCCCGACAGGCATTGGCCGAGGTCGTTGAGCCGCGCTACGACGAATTGTTTACATTAGTACAGGCGGAGTTACGTCGCAGCGGCTTCGAAGATTTGTGTGCGGCGGGTGTAGTACTTACCGGCGGCTCTTCAAAAATGGAGGGCGCGGTTGAACTGGCTGAGGAAATTTTTCATATGCCGGTTCGCCTAGCAGTGCCTCAGGGTATTGCAGGTTTGACGGATATCGTCAGCAACCCAATTTATTCCACTGGAGTTGGATTATTGATGTATGCGATGCAGCAGGAAGAGGCTCGAGAGGGCAAAATACAGCCTGTCCGCAACGATAATCAGTGGTGGGACAAGGTAAAGCACTGGTTTCGCGGAAATTTGTAATAGAGTGCAACCAGATTTAGCCATCCGGTGAAGGATTTTTTTTAGGCATGGCTGTAAAATTCGACATGAGCAAGAAAGGGGAACAGCAATGTTCGAGCTAGTTGATAGCGTACAGGATAAGCCTGTCATCAAGGTGATTGGTGTCGGCGGCGGTGGTGGTAATGCTGTTAAGCATATGATCGCCAATGATGTTGAGGGTGTAGATTTTATCTGTGCAAATACAGATGCACAGGCCCTCAAAGATGTTGAGGCCCGCACTATCCTGCAACTGGGTAACACAATTACACGCGGTTTGGGCGCAGGGGCAAACCCGGATATTGGCCGACAGTCCGCACTTGAAGATCGCGATCGCATTGCTGAGGTATTAACCGGTGCGGATATGGTATTCATCACTGCCGGTATGGGCGGTGGTACCGGTACCGGTGGTGCGCCGATTGTCGCTGAGATTGCAAAAGAACTGGGCATCCTTACCGTTGCGGTAGTTACTCGCCCATTTAAGATCGAAGGGCGCAAACGCACAGTTGTAGCTGAAGAGGGTATCCTCGAGCTGCGCGATAAAGTTGATTCTCTGATTACTATCCCCAACGATCGTTTGCTGGAAGTACTCGGTAGCAAGATCACAATGAAATCTGCTTACAAAGAGGCAGATAACGTTTTACTGGGTGCTGTACAAGGCATTGCCGACCTGATGATTCGCCCGGGCATCATGAACGTGGACTTCGCCGATGTGCGCACCGTAATGTCTGAAATGGGCATGGCGATGATGGGGTCCGGTTCTGCCGTCGGTGAAAACCGTGCGCGTGAAGCGGCTGAGAAAGCCGTGCGAAGCCCGCTACTGGATAACGTCAACCTGGCAGGTGCTCGCGGTATCCTGGTGAATATCATCACAGGTAGCGAAGAGGCGGGCTGTCAGGAACTGACCCTGGGTGAGTACTCTGAAGTAGGTGAGATTGTCCAGGAAATCGCCTCCGATGAAGCTACTGTGGTTATCGGTACAGCGGTAGATGATAAGCTCGGTGATGAGATGCGGGTTACCGTTGTGGCCGCAGGTCTTGGCGAGGGTACTCCTGCAGCGCGTCCGGCGAAGGTGGTGGATAATACTCGCCGCCCAGAGCCTCGCGAGCCTGTTCGTGAAACCCGTGAGGTTCGCGATAATCACAGCGCTCACGCTGGCCACAGCTCTGCGGGACTGGCAAGCCGCGAGGCCATTGATCCGCGCCCTCGTGCTGAAGCGGAGCGCCCCAAGCGCCCGGCTCCTGCCCTGAATCCCGCTGATGCGGATATGGAGTACCTGGATATTCCAGCCTTCCTGCGCCGTCAGGCAGACTAGGAAACGGTACCGCAGAGGCAGAACACCGCTCATGTCTGCCCGGCTCCAGCTGGGTATTGCCGCTGCGGTGCGGCTTTTGCTCGGGTCTACCTTGTCGAATGGGTGGGCCCTTGCCCCGTTTGTGTAGATTTTGATCAGAACTGGTGAGTCGCAATAACTATCTAAAATAATTAACAATTATTAACAGCGCTTGCGGAGCTTAGGATCTTAGAATGCTGTCATAGCGACATGCGTTGGCGCTGCAATCTTTGCTTGATCTATCCTCATATAGGTAGGTGGTGCACAGTTGTGGTGACCACTCGCCCAGAATTGGTATTGGCGTCGCAATTGTGCTAGTATCGATGGCTTGCTGCGCCTTAGGGGCGTAGTCCACCGACGGGGAAAAGATAGTTTCATGATCAAACAGCGCACGCTTAAGAATGCTATTCGCGCCACTGGCGTAGGTCTGCATACTGGCAAGAAAGTTGTACTTACCCTTAAACCAGCGCCCGTAGACACCGGTATCGTGTTCCGTAGAACCGATTTGGACCCGGTAGTTGAAATCGAGGCTCGTGCGGAAAATGTCGGCGACACTCTCCTTTCAACCACCCTGGAAAAGGGTGATGTTCGCATTGCTACGGTAGAGCACCTGCTCTCGGCAATGGCGGGCCTTGGCATTGATAACGCGGTTGTCGAGTTATCCGCGCAAGAAGTGCCCATTATGGATGGCAGTGCCGGCCCATTTGTATTTCTAATTCAATCTGCAGGCATCCAAGAGCAAGCAGCTCCGAAGAAGTTCCTGCGAATCAAGAAGCCAGTAACTGTAGAGGATGGCGATAAGGTTGCCAGCTTCCTGCCTTTTAATGGCTTTAAAGTATCTTTCACAATCGACTTTGACCACCCGGTTTTCCAGGGGCGTAACCTGAGTTCATCCGTGGATTTCTCCAGCACCTCCTTTGTGAAGGAAGTGAGTCGCGCCCGTACCTTTGGCTTTATGCACGAGATCGAGTACTTGCGCTCCAAGGGCCTAGTTCAGGGCGGTTCCGTTGATAACGCAATTGTGATTGACCAATACCGTATTCTGAATGAAGGCGGGTTGCGTTACGAAGACGAATTTGTGAAACATAAAATTCTGGATGCGATTGGCGATCTCTATCTTCTGGGGACCAGCCTGATTGGGGAGTTCAAGGCCTTTAAGTCTGGCCATGCGCTGAACAATAAATCCCTTCGCAACCTGATGGCTCAGGAGGATGCTTGGGAAATGGTCACCTTTGAAGGTGAGCAGGAAGAAGCACCGATCTCCTATATTAAGCCTATTTTGGCAGTTTGATACTTTCGCAAGAAGCCGGCATTATAGTGCCGGCTTTTTTGTATGATTGTTTCACAGAGAAAGCCTATAGATTTTTGGTATCCTTATCGGTTTGGCACCTCGGCTTGTGAGCTGGGGACTAACGAAAATTAAAAATGTCGAACTCCTCACAGTTCCTATGAAAGTAATCCTGGTTAATGAGCGCGGTGCGACTCGCAGCTTTAATTTTGGTAGTTTGAGCAAAGCCCTGTTGGGGTTGTGCTTGCTGAGCCTCCCTGTGGGTGCATTTCTGCTGGGGGCGAATTTACCGGTTACTAAAACTGACCTATTTGATTCCCGAACGGCCAAGGCCTGGAGCCGCGCACTGCGCAAACAGCAGGAAGAAATTGCTGAAGCAGATAGAGAGGCGCGGGAGCAGCTGGCAGCTCTTACCGTTAAGCTTGCAGAGTTGCAGGCGCGTTTAACTCGCCTTGATGCACTGGGTGAGCGTTTAACCTCTGTTGCCAATCTCGATGAAGGAGAGTTTGAGTTTGGCAGTGCACCTGCTATCGGTGGGCCGGAAGACCCCGGAATCGCAGGTGCATCAGAGTTGCCGTATCAGCCACCGGAATTCCTGGATGTTATTGGAGATCTCTCTCATCAGATTGAAGATCGCCAAATGCAGCTGAACACTCTCGAATCCCTGATGGCGAACCTCAAACTTGAGGATGAGCAGTTTTTGGCAGGCCGTCCGATCAGCAAGGGGTGGATGTCTTCCCGTTATGGTTATCGCACCGATCCATTCACTGGCCGTAGGACCTGGCACAAGGGGGTGGATTTTGCTGGCAAGATGGGCTCCGATGTTGTTTCAGTAGCCGCAGGTGTTGTCACTTGGGCTGATGAGCGCCATGGTTATGGTCAGTTGGTAGAAATTAATCACGGCAATGGTTATTCAACCCGCTATGGGCACAATAGTGAGCTGAAAGTGGGATTGGGTGACGTGGTCAAGAGGGGGCAGACTATTGCCCTGATGGGTTCCAGTGGCCGTTCTACCGGGCCCCATGTTCACTTTGAGATATATAAGAACAACCGCACGGTTGATCCAGCTAGCTATATCCGCCGCACAGGCAGATAAGAACTATCCTTCCTTTACGCGTAATTGTTGGTAGCTTGGCATAAGAGTTGCCAGCGCTTGCGCCTTCCTGTTTACTTGCACCCCTCGCATAAAGGAGCGTCGGTGCATCGATCTGCCCGATATTAGCGCCGACAGCGCAAATAAGATAAGTGGTTTCTAGATAATGATTGGCAAACTGATTAAATCGGTCTTTGGTTCAAAAAATGACCGCGAGCTGAAGCGCATGCGACGCGTCGTGGGAAAGATCAACGCTTTGGAAGAGGATTTCCAGAAGCTTGACGATGCAGGCCTGCGGGCTAAAACGGATGAGTTTAGGCAGCGACTCGCTGACGGGGAAAAGCTCGATCAAATTCTGCCTGAGGCGTTTGCTGCAGTGCGTGAAGCGGGTCGTCGGGCCATGGGCATGCGCCACTTCGATGTTCAGCTGATCGGCGGGATGACCCTGCATGAAGGACGTATTGCAGAAATGCGTACCGGTGAAGGTAAAACCCTGGTTGCAACCCTGCCGGCCTATCTGAATGCACTTGAAGGTAAGGGCGTTCATATTGTTACGGTGAACGATTACCTCGCTTCGCGGGATGCCAATTGGATGCGCCCAGTGTATGAATTCCTGGGTATGACAGTGGGAGTTATTGTTTCCCAGCAGCCACCGGAAGAAAAGAAAGCGGCCTATGAGGCTGACATTACTTACGGTACTAATAACGAATTCGGTTTTGATTACCTGCGTGACAACATGGTGTTGCGCAAAGAGGACCGTACTCAGCGCCCTCAGAACTTCGCTATTGTCGATGAGGTGGATTCCATCCTGATCGATGAGGCGCGTACTCCGTTGATTATTTCTGGAGCCGCTGAAGACTCTTCTCACCTTTATATGGCAATGAATAAGTTGGTTCCCCAGCTGGAGCGTGCCGAAGAAGGTGGGGAGGGGCACTACACCGTTGATGAAAAGACTCGCCAGGTTGAGCTGACGGAGCAGGGCCACTTGTTGATCGAAGACCTGCTGTCGCGCAGTGGGTTGATGAAGGAAGATCAGTCCCTTTACGCCCCTGGGAACCTGGGCCTGTTGCACCACGTGCACGCCGCCCTGCGCGCGCATGTGCTGTTTAACCGCGATGTGGATTACATCGTGCAGAACGGCCAGGTGGTGTTAATTGATGAGCACACAGGTCGGACCATGCCGGGTCGCCGTCTCTCCGAAGGCCTGCACCAGGCGCTGGAAGCAAAAGAGAGTGTGCAGATTCAGAGTGAGAGCCAGACTCTCGCTTCTACAACATTCCAGAACCTGTTCCGCTTCTATCCCAAACTTGCGGGAATGACCGGTACAGCGGATACAGAAGCGTTTGAATTCCAGCAAATTTATGGTCTGGACGTGGTGGTGATCCCCACCAATAAGCAAATTCAACGTGAAGATCTCAATGACCTGGTTTACCTAAGCCAGGAAGAGAAGATGGAAGCGATTATTGAGGATGTGAAGCACTGTCGCGAAAAGCAGGCTCCAATCCTTGTAGGTACCGCTTCTATCGAAACCTCTGAAGAAATGTCCCGCAAGTTGCAAAAGGCGGGCATTAAGCACCAGGTTCTCAACGCGAAATACCACGAGCGCGAAGCGCAGATTATCGCCCAGGCGGGTCGCCCGGGTGCAGTGACTATTGCTACCAATATGGCTGGTCGCGGTACCGACATTGTTCTCGGTGGTAACTGGGAAGCTGAGGCGGCGGCCTTGGGTCAGGAAAAAGATCGCGAACTGACTGAAGCGGAGCTCGCACAAGTCAAGGAAGATTGGAAGAAGCGTCACGAGCAGGTAATCGCTGCGGGCGGTCTGCATATTATCGGTACTGAGCGCCATGAGTCCCGCCGTATTGATAATCAGCTGCGAGGTCGTGCAGGTCGTCAGGGTGACCCGGGTGTTACTCGTTTCTACTTATCTCTGGAAGATAACCTTATGCGCATCTTCGCCTCTGACCGGGTGAAGAATTTTATGCAGATGCTGGGTATGGAGCGCGGTGAGGCGATTGAGCACCGCATGGTTTCCAACGCTATCGAAAAAGCCCAGCGCCGTGTTGAAGGCCGCAATTTTGATATTCGCAAACAGTTGTTGGAATACGATGACGTGGCCAATGACCAGCGCCAGGTGATTTACGGCCAGCGAAATGAGCTGCTGGAAGCTGAGGTTATCAGTGATACGATCTCTGCCATTCGTGAAGATGTAGTTGATGGCATTGTCTCCGGTTCTATCCCCCCCCAGAGCGTGGAAGAGCAATGGGATATTCCAGCCCTGGAGCAGCAGCTCTCTGGCGAATTGGGTATCCAGTTGCCGGTTCAGCAGTGGCTGGATGAAGATCGCACTCTGCATGAAGAGAGCCTGCGGAAAAAGATTACTGTTGCCGCGCAGGAAGCCTATGCTGCAAAAGTTTCCCGCATTGGTGAGTCTTCTGGTGATACCAATCTGATGCCGACTATCGAGCGTCAGATTATGCTGCAAGTATTGGATCAGTTGTGGAAAGAGCACCTTTCCAGTATGGACCACCTGCGTGCGGGTATTGGATTGCGAGCTTACGCCAACAAAAACCCTAAGCAGGAATTCAAGCGCGAGTCTTTCCACCTGTTCCAGAGCATGCTGGAGAACCTCAAGCATGAAGTGGTGCGTATTCTTGCCCACGTAGAGCCGATGACTCGTGAGCAAGCGGAAGAGATGGAGCAGCGTCGCCTGGAAGAGCAGCGCAGGCAGCAGCTTGAGCTGCAACACGCTCAAGCTTCGGCGCTTCCAGAAAGTGAGCCCAGGGAGCAGCAGCCGGCTACCCCGGCACCGGAGCGTCGCGGTCCTAAAGTCGGGCGCAATGATCCCTGCCCCTGTGGTTCAGGGAAAAAATACAAGCAGTGTCACGGCAAGCTGGCTTCCTCTACTCAGAGCTAATTCTCTACTGCTTGAATTCAGAAAGTGCCCCGCTTAGCGGGGTATTTTTTTAACCGGTAAAAGAATTATCTGCGGAAAAGGATTCCTATTCCGCAGATAAGTTTATTTTTGGCTTGCCTTACTGAGGTTCGGCTTTGATAATGTCGACCGCTCATTTATTTCCGCTAATCCGTTTGGGTGGACCGGGATCTAGGTTTGCCTGCGCTGTGATAGCCCAAAGTCGTTATTCTTATGCCTGAATTATCCATACCCGTTGTCGAAGGGGTTCGACTCGCCAGTGTACCCGCCAGGATCAAAGACTGGGAACGCAATGACCTTTTGTTGGTTGAGCTTGCTGAAGGAACTTCAGTTGCAGCCACTTTTACCCAGAATACTTTTTGTGCGGCTCCAGTAACGGTTGCCAAAGAGTATATCGCCAAAGGAGAAGTGCGAGCCCTGGTCGTTAATGCCGGCAATGCCAATGCCGCTACTGGGGTAAGGGGGCTGGCGGATGCCCGGGCTACATGTGAGGCGGTGGCAGATGCACTGAAGATTTCTGCTGAACAAGTATTGCCTTTTAGTACTGGCGTCATTGGTGAGCACTTACCGATGGAGAGGTTACTCGCTGCTATTCCGGGGTCTGCTGGACAGCTTGATCCCGCCGGATGGGAGTTGGCGGCCGAGTCCATTATGACTACGGACACCCGGCCAAAGATTGTGAGCCGCAAGTTAATGATTAATGGTGAAGAGATTGCCGTTGTCGGTATTGCCAAAGGTTCCGGCATGATCCAGCCGAATATGGCTACCATGCTCGCCTATGTCGCCACTGATGCCGGTGTGACGCAGTCCCTGCTAGATCAAATGGTGCGCGAAGTTGTCGCGGCCTCATTTAATCGAATTAGCGTAGACGGAGATACCTCGACGAATGATGCTTGTGTTTTGATGGCCACAGGTGCGCGGGGGGAGATGATCAGCAGCTCTGAGAGCACTGGCTACCTGGAGTTGTATAGAGCAATTTCGGAAATACATATAGAGCTGGCCCAGGCCATTGTCAGGGACGGTGAGGGGGCGACCAAGTTTGTTACCGTACAAGTGGATGGCGCGCTCAGCAGTGAAGAGGCCTTGACGGTAGCTTTTGAAGTCGGTGATTCTCCGCTGGTGAAAACTGCACTTTATGCCTCAGACCCCAACTGGGGGCGGCTGGTTATGGCGATCGGCAATGCTATCCAAGGCGAATTAGACACCGATAAGGTGGAGATTTTCCTCGATGATGTACAGGTAGTAAGTGCCGGTGGGCGCGCATCTGGATATCAAGAGCAGGCTGGAGAGCAGGTATTTTCAAAACCTGAATTTACTATCCGTATAGAGCTGGGTCGCGGTGCCAGCAGTGAGCACATCTGGACCTGTGACTTCTCTCACGGGTATGTCACCATCAACGCAGAATATCGGACTTGAGGTAGTAGAGTGAGTAAGGTTGTCCATGTTGCTGTCGGTGTAGTAACCCGAGGGGATGGCAAGATCCTGATTGCCCGCCGTCCCGACCATTTGCATATGGGGGGGCGCTGGGAATTTCCCGGTGGCAAGGTGGAAGCTGGTGAGTCTGTGCAGGAGGCGCTCTATAGGGAGCTACTTGAAGAGGTGGCCATTGAAGTACAGGAGTTGCAGCCGCTGGTGGAAATTCGTCACGATTACCCTGAAAAAACTGTGCTGCTGGATACTTGGCTGGTAACGCAGTTCACGGGTGAGGCCCATGGACGAGAGCAGCAGGAAATCAAGTGGGTGTCTGCTGGGGAGCTGGATAACTTCCACTTCCCCGATGCCAATCAAGCAATTATTGAAGCGGTAAAAGGGAGTTCCTCCTAAGCTTCTTCTTGAACAGCTGCTTGCAGGCAGCTGTTCAAGTGGGTTGGATGGCCTTAATGGCGGGGCTTGTTCGGGTCCAGATCATCACTCAGCACATCGTCATACACTGACTCCCCGGGAATCTTGTGTCCTTCACTAGCCCATTCGCCGAGATCAATCAGCTTGCAACGTTCGCTACAAAAAGGTTTGAAGGGAAACTTATCGCTCCACTCAATGGGCTTTTTGCAGGTAGGGCAGTTGAGTGTCGGCGTTACGCTGGATTTAGGCATAAGTTAGCTTGGGCTCTAAAGTGATCTGAATCGGAATTGTACTCTAATTAACTTAGAGAGCCTCTGAATAACTCCGTGATACCTCTGGCATGCAGAGCGGTTCACAATCAAGGCGCGGCTTCGCAGGAATGTCTAGACCTTTCAAGAGGTCGCAACGCGGAGTGTGAATCGCTCTGCAAGCCCCGAAGGGCGGGCCCTGAAGGCCACAGCTGCTGCGTTGCAGCTCTTGCAAAGGGCTACGGCCATTCGCGGCGAGCTGCGCCTAACATCTGCAACCTTCAAGGCCCGCAGAGGCATTACGGAGTTATTCAGAGGCTCCTTAGCTCGATTGTTCCGGCCGAGCAATCCGTAAGTATTCCCGGTGGAGCTGCTCTATTTGAGCTTTGAGTGAGGCTAAGTCACTAGCGTTATCCAGTACATCATCCGCCTTCTCTAGTCTTTGCTCCCTTGTCAGTTGGGCCGTCATGATTTTGCGAATCTGTTCCTGCTGGCTGTTATCACGCGCGCTGGCGCGCTCAAGCTGCAAAGCCTCGGGTAGATCGACTACACAAATCCTGTTAACGAGCTCATATTGGCCTGACTCAATCAGGAGGGGGGATTCCAATATTGCGTAGGGCCCCTGACTTGCGTTCAGTGAGGAAGTTATTTCTTCTCTAATCAGTGGGTGTAATAGACTTTCCAGCCATTGCCGTTCGCTTGGGTCGTCAAATATCAGTGTGCGCAATTTGCTCCGGTTTAATTCGCCACTTTCCAGTAAGACATCGGCCCCAAAGTGTCGGGCTATCTGTTCCAGAGCGGGCTTTCCAGGTTGTACCACAACTCTTGCCGCCCAGTCTGCATCTACTACATTAATGCCCAGGCCACGGAAATACCCAGCGGCTGCTGACTTTCCGCTACCGATCCCGCCGGTTAAACCTACGGTAAACAATGGCTGCCCTCCCCAAGAATAAATAGGTTGCACTAGAAATAAAAACCCCGGCCAGATAGCTGGCCGGGGTCATAGTAATGCAATTAGATGGAGGGTAGGTAGCTGGCGGCTTAACCGGTAAGTCCAGAGATATTGAAGTACCAGCTCATAATGTGGCTCCCCCAAAGCATAGCGATCCAGCCGGCACCAGCCAGATAGGGACCAAAAGCGATGGGTAGGTTTCGATCCCGCCCAACCGCAATGCTCCAGGAAATTCCCGCGATAGCCCCTACGACGGCAGAAAGTAGGATGACCATCGGTAGCACCTGCCAGCCAAACCAAGCTCCGATAGCTGCCAGGATTTTAAAGTCACCAGCCCCCATACCTTCTTTGCCGGTAACAATCTTAAAGATGTGAAACACCAGCCAAAGAGATAGGTAGCCGGCAATAGCACCGATTACTGCGTCCTGCAGAGAAGCAAACACTCCCCAAATATTGATGATTAAACCGGCCCAGAGTAGCGGCAGAGTAATACTGTCTGGGAGCAGTTGCTTGTCAAAATCGATACCTGTTAAGGCGACTAAGGCCCAGGTAAAAAAGCATCCAGCCAGTGCCTGCCAGGTGAAGCCCAATTGCCAGACAACGATAGCGGTCAAAATGCCGGTAATCAGTTCCACCATTGGGTAACGTTTGGAAATGGAGGTACCACAGGAACCGCACTTGCCGCGAAGAAATAGGTAGCTAACAATGGGGATATTTTGCCAGGCTTTGATCTCAACATGGCATTTGGGGCAGTGAGAGTGTGGGAGTACCAGATTAAAAGGCTTTTCTAACTCTTTCTGCTCCTCGCTAGGAGGCTTTTTATCAAAGTAACTATAGAAGTCCCGCTTATATTCCCGCTCCATCATAACGGGGAGACGCAGGATTACGACGTTTAAGAAGCTACCTATAAGTAGGCCCAAAATAAAGGCGCTGCCTATGAGCAGCGCCGGGTAAAAGGTTAGGGTTTCAATCATCTGTTTTAAACAACTTGACCCAGCTGGAAAATAGGCAGGTACATGGCGATCATCAAGCCGCCGACCAGAATACCCAGCACTGCCATAATTAGCGGCTCAAGCAGAGTAGTAAGGTTGTCGACCATATTGTCTACAGCCTCTTCGTAGTAGTCGGCTGACTTACCCAGCATTTCATCCAGGGCACCAGACTCTTCACCGATGGCTGTCATTTGTATCAGCATGGTGGGAAAAACCCCCGATGTTCGCAGCGCGGTATTGAGGGGGATACCCGTTGCGACGGAATCTCTTATTTTAAGGGTTGCCTCGGTATAGATACTATTTCCGGTTGCTCCTGCAACAGACTTAAGTGCGTCGATCAGGGGAACCCCGGCGGCAAAGGTTGTCGAAAGGGTACGGGCGAATCGTGCTGAGATAGAGTTGTAGGTAATTTGGCCGATAATTGGCAGTTTTAAAATAAGGCGGTCAAAAAACTCGGCCACTTTTTTATTGCGCTTTTTGGCTTCGATCGTGCCGCCAATACCGACAATAGTAATAACAAGGGCTATAAACCAGTTTGCCTGCATCCATTCTGACATGCTGACGACCAGTTTTGTGAATGCGGGTAGATCCGCTCCGAAACTAGAGAAAGTGGTGGCAAATTGAGGGACTACCTTGATTAGCAGAATTGAAGTTACAACAAGTGCAACTGCAATTACCGCAATAGGGTAGGTCATTGCTTTTTTGATTTTTGCCTTTAAGGATTCTGTTTTTTCCTTATAGGTGGCAATTCTGTCCAGCATGGTTTCCAGTGCGCCAGACTGTTCACCTGAGGCAACTAAGTTGCAGAATAAATCGTCAAAGTACATCGGGTGTTTACGCAGTGCATCTGCAAATGCCGTGCCCGAGGCAACTTCGGTGCGTATTTTATAAACTAATTCTTTGACCCCCTGGTTATCCATGCCGTCAGCAACAATCTCAAAGCTCTGTACCAGAGGTACACCAGCCTTCATCATGGTAGCCATCTGCCGAGTAAACAGTGCGATATCGGCAGGTTTGACTTTTTTCCTGCCGCCGCCGAAGAGAGGGGTAGGCTTCTTCTGGACGCGATTGGCGATGATTCCCTGTTTGCGCAGCTGGGCCTTTACCAGTGCTGGGCTCGTACCGTTGATCTCACCTTGAATTTTAGCCCCTTTACTGTCTACTCCCTTGTAGATGTATGCAACTGCTGTAGCGTTGGCCATAAATGTTACCCTGGATATACTTTTCACTTCTGCATATTTGAAGTCGACAGAAGAGTGCTTTTGATTCTTTATTCGATATCTTAAAACTCGGCGGCTTATGCCGGCTTAAAATGAGATTTCACTGCGGAGCCTAACCCCATGTTAGGTTAAAAGCAGTTAATCCTTGGTGACCCGGTTGGCCTCCTCCAGGCTGGTGACACCCATCACAACCTTTCTCAGTGCTGAAACTCTCAGATTGTTGAAGCCCTCTTGCCGAGCTTGATCTGCAATCTGAATAGAGTTGCCTCCTTCCATTATAATTCTGGAGATGCCGTCAGTAATGCGAACCACTTCATACACACCTACGCGGCCCTTATAGCCTTTAGAGCAGTGCTCACAACCCACGGGCTGAAAGATACTCCAGTCGCTTTCAGGGATTGTAACGGCGGAAAAGCCCTCAGCCTCAAGTACTTCGGGTGGAAGGGTGGTTGGTTTCTTACACTCATTGCATAATCTTCGAGCCAAGCGCTGCGCAATAATTACGCTCACTGAGGTGGCAATATTAAAAGTAGGGACGCCCATATTCATTAGGCGAGTCAGGGTTTCCGGTGCAGAGTTGGTGTGTAGTGTTGAAAGCACCAAGTGCCCGGTTTGTGCCGCCTTAATGGCGATTTCGGCCGTTTCCAAGTCCCGGATTTCCCCCACCATAACAATATCGGGATCTTGCCGCAGGAACGAACGCAGGGCCTCGGCAAAGTCGAGTCCGACTTTTGCTGAAACATTGACCTGGTTGATGCCCTCGAGATTGATCTCCACCGGATCCTCTGCAGTAGAGATATTGAGCTCCGGGGTGTTCAGGATATTAAGTCCCGTATAAAGCGAGACCGTCTTTCCTGATCCTGTGGGGCCAGTAACTAAGATCATTCCCTGCGGTTGGGCCAAGGCGTCCATATAGATTTGCTTTTGCTCATCCTCATACCCAAGGGCATCAATGCCGAGCTTGGCAGAGGAGGGGTCGAGAATACGCAGTACAATTTTCTCACCCCAGAGAGTCGGCAGGCTGTTAACGCGGAAATCGATAGCCTTGGTTTTGGAGAGCTTCATTTTTATGCGGCCATCTTGGGGAACCCGCTTCTCAGAAATATCCATCTTGGACATCACTTTGAGGCGTGCGGAAAGCCTGGAGGCCAGCTGGATGGGGGGCTTGGCAATTTCGTGCAAGACCCCATCGGTACGAAATCTCACCCTGTAGGATTTTTCATAAGGTTCGAAGTGGATATCTGAAGCCCCGGTGCGGATTGCGTCGAGAAGCACCTTATTTACAAAGCGAACTACCGGTGCTTCATCGCCACCGGGTTCTTCATCATTGCCGCGATCGGAATCGTCCTCACCAACATTGAGGGAATCAAGTTCCTCGTCCTCCATGCCATCGAGGCCCGCTCCCATATCGTCACCCTGGGACAGGTAGTTCTCAATGGCTTTGGCGAGCTTATCGGCCTCGACTATGACGGGGTCAGTATTCAACCCAGTATTAAAATTTATCTCATCCAGGCCGGCAAGATTGGTTGGGTCCGCCACCGCTACAAATAGCCGGTTGCCCCTTTTATACAGTGGAAGAGCGAAGTGTTTGCTGACAAGCTTATCGTCGACGATATCCCTTGGAATCAGCTCAAAGTTATAGCTGCTGAGGTCAAAAAGCGGAGTGCCAAATGCCTGTGAAGCGATCTTGGCGAGCTCAGAGCTTTTAACCAGTTTGGTTTCCGCTATATGCTGGACAAAGCTTTGATTTTCTCGCCGGGCCGCTTTAACGGCAGATAGCGCGGTTGATTCATCAAAAATTTGATCGGCAACCAAACGCTTGGCTAGGCCGCTAAGAGGGGGTGCTGTCATTGGTCACACTGCCGTATAGGGTTACTACATGCTTGTTGCTTAAGAGGCTGGGTTAGCCTAAAGCATTACATCCAAAGCGTATATTTAGGATATCGAACGGAATATAGCGAAATAATAAACGAGAGCCAATAAATTGAAAGACTTACTAAATGTCTCGGGTATAGCCGTCAACTGCTAAAGAGTGACAATTTTTGTCGGATATCGAAGATTAGTGTCAATCTTCGTAGGGTGAATCTGATGCAGAGAGCGAATGTGTGATCAGTAACGCAGTTGCAGGGTGGGGTTGTAATTAGTATTTGTTAACGTTGGCACAAAGCTTGTATATTGTTCAGCGACTTCCTCACGGGATTCACTATTTCAAATAGTCTGTATGGAGACGGTTACAATGAAAAAGCAACAGGGTTTTACTCTTATTGAATTAATGATCGTAGTCGCGATCATCGGTATTTTGGCAGCTGTAGCTCTGCCGGCTTACCAAGATTACACCGCTCGCTCCCGAGTAGCAGAGGGCCTCACTTTGGCTACTGAAGCGCGCGCAGTTGTTGCTGACAACGCAGCTAACGTAGTACCGGATGCTGCCGGTGGCTTTGCTGCTGGCTACCCAACCTCTAATGCTATTGGTGTTGCGACTGCTCCCTGTAATGCTGCAGGTGATTGCGTTCTGACCCTGGGCAATAACGGCGCTGCAGGTGGCTCCCAGAATGTAAACACTATTACTGTGGATACTGCTAATGGCCAGATTGATATCGCTTTTGGCACTCGTGTATCCGCTGTGGGTGAAGAGACTCTGAGCCTGGTTCCCACTGCTGCAGGTAATGGCCTGGTGGTAGGTGAGCGCCCAACTGCGCCAATTATCTGGACTTGTTTCGCTGCAGATAAGGCCAATGCTCCAGCAGAAGCAACTCTGCCAGGCAATATTGCACCGGCTGAATGTCGCGCATAATCCTGCTTAAGTTGTGATAAAAAGCCTCCTTTATAGGAGGCTTTTTTTGTTGATAAGGTGGGTGGATGTTATTTCAGGCAAAGTTAAAAGCGACGGGCTACCACGCTCTGGTTACATTATCGGTAGCGGCTTTGATGCTGATTGCTGTTTATGGGATTTGGTATCCGGGCGAGCTTGCCGACATGATGGCGGGGGCGAATCTCTTTTTGCTTGTAATGGGCGTAGAGTTGGCCATGGGGCCTTTGATGTCCCTGGTGATCTTTAACCCCCAGAAGCCCAGGCGTGAATTAGTCCGCGATTATCTTTTGGTGGGAACGGTACAGCTGGCTGCATTGATTTATGGGTTGTATGTAGTCACACTTTCGCGGCCGGTCTATCTGGTTTTTGTTAAAGATCGAATAGAAGTCGTTGCCGCTTCTGAGCTGGATGCCGTTGATATGAAAGCGGGAGCCAATGGCTATACGGATAAGCCCTGGTTCGGCCCGAAGCTGGTCTGTACAGAGGGGCCAGTGGATGCCCAGGAAAAATCAGATTTGCTTATCTCAGCGTTGAAGGGTAAAGACATCCAGTTGTACCCTAAATATTACCGACCCTGTTTTAAGGGTGAAATAGCCGGTAGGGCCTTTGGAAGGGACAATTTTGAACTTATTGCCAAGGCCGAACAGCAACCCCTACCTTCAGATCTACAGGGTCAAGACTTCTTATGGCTGCCCGTTGTAACACGATTTGGGGCTTGGACCGCCGTTTTTACGAAGGAAGAGGGGGTTGATAACGCGACCTACTATGATATCCATCCTTTTGAGCAGAGATGACTTTTGGGCTGCCAGTGATATGAGTTTAAAGCCTTCTGTTTTCCTATACTTAGATATGAACTCCTCCCTCACTAGGTGAAGTAGAGTTACTTGAGTGAGGGTTGCTCGATAAGGTCACTGGAATACGTCTAGGGGAAGTGTTTTCAATGAAAATTTCTTGTCTTCTGGTAATTTTTCTCATTGATACTTGATATTCTTCTGGCGATGACATGGGTGGTCTTATAGCTGTTGTTATTGGCCTCTTTAGAGATTTGTAGCTCCCCATGAACAATCAATATGCCTCCATGGATAACCTCTGCTTTATATAAGGTTTGATAGGCCTCATAAATCACTACATTTATGCAGCCTGTTTCATCTTCCAGGGTTAAAAACATCACTCCAGATGCGCTTCCGGGCCGCTGTCGGCAAGTTACCAGTCCAATGATGTCAATCTTTTCTTGATCAAGACGGTAGGTAAGATCCTTTGCCTTAGTATATTTCTGAAATTTCTTTTGCCTTCTTAATAGTGCGACAGGATGTTCGCCTAGAGTTAATCCTGTACTGCTATAGTCAATGTCGCTACTGTCTTTTATATAATTTCGCGGTAAAAATTTTGTCTGTGGCTTGCTGTAATCGGTTTCTATAGAAGTCCAATTGTCGTTATGGCGATTTCGAGTCAAGCTGATAAATGCATTAGCCTTAGTAAGGCAGGAAAGCTGCTCATGGTTTAGCTTTGAAAGTTCTTGAAATTGTTTTAAAGATTGGACTTTTGCATCCGCTCTAAGCTTTAGGATAGCTTTCTCTGTGGTTTCTTTTAGCCCTTTAATTAGACGCATGCCCAGGCGTAAAGCGGGAGTTTTATTGTTGAATGCTGAATTTTCCCTGAACGGCACTGCCGGCGTATTAACTGCTGATTTTCCTTTAGTATCGTAATTTTTCGATGAGGCTCTTTGTTGAGGTGAAGAGAGCTCTTGTATCTCTAAGCTGTGATCCCAATAGCTATAAAGTACATCAATAGGCAAAACCTTAACTCCGTGGCGCTGAGCATCATAAACTAGCTGTGCCGGTGCATAGAATCCCATCGGTTGGCTATTGAGCAGCCCACAGTAAAAGGCCGCTGGGTGATGGTATTTAATCCAAGCAGAAAAATAGGCTAAAAGCGCAAAGCTTGCGGAGTGTGATTCGGGGAAGCCATAGGAGCCGAATCCCTTCATCTGGTTGAAGAGTTGCTCAGCAAAACTATCCCTGTAGCCATTACTTTGCATTCCCTGCACAAGCTTATCCCTGAATTTATACAAATCTCCATTTTTTCCCCAGCTGGCCATGGCTCGGCGAAGCTCATCCGCTTCACCGCCGCTAAACCCTGCTGCGACCATCGAAAGTTGAATAACTTGTTCTTGAAATATAGGAACACCGAGAGTGCGCTCAAGCACTGGGCGTAAACTGTTATGAGGGTAGCGCACGGTCTCCAACCCCTGCTTGCGTTTCAAATAGGGGTGTACCATGCCGCCTTGAATTGGCCCGGGGCGGACAATGGCGATTTCTATAGTAAGCTCATAAAAATTTCGAGGTTGTAATCTTGGTAGCATGCTCATTTGAGCGCGAGATTCAATTTGAAAGACTCCAACGGTATCGGCCTTGCACATCATTTCGTAGACCTGTGGATCTTCGGCGGGAATATCTTGCAAACGCAATTTGGGGCCGTATAGAGCAATATAGTTCAGGGATTTACGCAGTGCAGTCAGCATACCCAGCGCGAGCACATCGACCTTCATTAGTTTTAAATCTTCAATATCCTCTTTGTCCCATTGGATTAGGGTGCGATCCTCCATAGCGGCATTTTCAATAGGAACCAGCTGGTGCAATGGTTGTTCTGTAATAACAAAACCGCCCACATGTTGCGATAGATGTCTTGGAAAACCATATATTTGCTGCAGTAACTGTGGGAACATTTTTCCTATTGCGCTGCTCGGATCTATTCCCACTTTCTGCATCTGTTGGGGGAAGCTATCTAGAGTGTCCCACCAGGCGCGTTCAGCAATAAGTTGTTCTATTGTGGCAGCGTTGATACCAAGGGCTTTGCCGATATCCCTTACGGCACTTTTAAAGCGGTAGGTGATCTTACTAGCGGTAAGTCCAGCTCTTTTGCGGCTATATTTTGTGTAAATATACTGAATAACTTCTTCACGTCGTTCGTGCTCAAAGTCTACATCAATATCTGGGGGTTCATTGCGTTCCCGTGAGATAAACCGTTCAAATAGCAATCCAATTTTATGAGGATCTATCTCTGTGATGAATAGGCAGTAGCAAACTACTGAATTGGCTGCGGAGCCACGGCCCTGGTACAAGATATGATTTTCCCGGGCAAACTGGACTATATCGTAAATGGTTAGAAAGTAATGCTCATACTGCAGTTCTGCTATTATTGCGAGTTCTTTATTGATAATCTCATCAATTCTCTTTTCAGGACCCTGTGGCCAGCGAGCAGCCCTTCCTATTTGTACTAGCTTTTTTAAATAGCTGCTCGCATTACTTTCTTGAGGGATAACTTCTGATGGGTATTCGTAACTGAGTTCGCTCAAGCAAAAAGTACACTGTTTGGCAATAAGGTTGGTATTGTCTATAGACTCTTTGGAGTGTAACGACTGGATATCACCTAAGCTGCGAAGGTAACGTTCAGCATTTTGCTCAATACGATACCCTAGATTATCCAGGGTACAGTTATGATAATTTGCGTTGAGTACATCTTGTAATGGCTTTCGGCTATAGCAGTGCATCAACACATGATTGGTTGCAACCAAGGAAATATTCTCTCTTCTTGCAAGCTCAGTAATTATATTGGACTTAAGGCTTTCCTCTGCGTGTAGGTGGTTGTTGATGGCAATGTAAAACCGTTCGCTGAAGGTTTTCTTGATTTCTTCAGGTATTTCTATCTTAATGAAATTTGGAATCCAGATGGCAATTAGGTTTTTGCATAGCTCTACCAAGTCACTTTGATAAGTAATGTAGGTTCCTTTTTCCGCCCTTAAGCGTGATTTTGAAATTAACTGGCATAGCTCGCTGTAGGCAGTTTTGTCCGGAGCCAGTAGAATTATTTCTATGTTGTTATGGAGCCGGAAATAACTGCCAAAAATTAGTTTAAACTCGGGATTTTTAGAGTCTGTAGACTTGATGGTTTCAAGTTCTTTATAGGCTCTAACAGCTCCGGAAAGGGAGCATTCATCGGTGATAGCAAGGGCTGTATATTGCAGGTTGTAAGCAGTTTGGACTAATTCCTGCGGATGCGATGCCCCCTGCAGAAAAGAAAAGTTGCTTTGACAAAAGAGTTCGGCGTACCTCATGCTGATTCTCTCGGCGTCTATCTGTTGATTGTGATGGGATTTGGGTTTTGGTGAAGATCAGTATTAAGAAAGGGGTTTAGGCTTAGCTATAAACGCCATGTAAAAACCACTCTTCGGTTGTAAGATCCTGAAAGACCCAGTAGAGCTCATCTCTTTTATTTCTTGCGATATAGTAATCCCGCCCATGACGCCCGTGCTGCCACCAATAGCCATCAATTCGCTCTGGCCCCTGTAATAGTTGTAGCTCTCCCTGATAAAATAACTTGTGCTCGCTACTTTCCAGTTTGGTTGGACGAGCTAATAGCCAGTTGGGGCGCGGTGCTTGGATGGGCTTAATTTGCTGTCCCTTAGCGTTACTTTTAATTATCAGGGTATCTGTATTTTGCCAGGCCTGCTCTGGTAGGTAGCTTTCTTTTAGGGCAATTCCCGAGAGTGCTTGATGACCGAGGCGGGCTTTTAATTTGTCTAATAGCTGTTGATTGCGTTTATGTTGGCTGCCTTCACCAAATAAATCTTCATCCAGTGATCCCTGCTCCAAGGGGAGTAAATGCTTGCAATTTAAGCTGATGGACTGCACTGGCTGATCAAGAGTTACTCTTTCCATTTGCAGCTTGGTTAGTGCTATTAGGCGTTGAGGGTCCAACTGCGGAGTGGAGAGTTCTACGGTTATTTCCTGAGATTTATTTTGGCCGAAATCCATATGCCAATTTAACTGTTGTGTGTAGAGCTGGCGTCGCTGCAACTGGAAGCATAATTCCCTTAGTAGGCGACCGATAGGAAATAGCAGCTGTTCGCTATTATCCAAGGGGCTGGGGAAAAATAGCTCGCTGCGGAATTGTGCTGGGGGCTGATAACTACAGACTGGATCTTGGCGAGTTCCGTTCAGGCGTGCCAGGTAGTCCACAAATGGGCGACCAAAACGAGAGCCTACCTCAGAGAGTGGAATAGCGAGCAGCTGGCTTACTCGCTTGATACCACATGCGTAGAGCTTGGAAATAGTTTTGTTGTCGCAATTAAGGAGCTTGGATGGGGCAAAGCTAATCCACTGTCTCCACTGCTGAGGGCTGGGCGGAGAATCTGATTGCGCAAGCCAGTGCCGGTGTTCGGTCAGTTGGCTTAGCATATGAGCTGCACTGGGACTGTGGCCGAGGCCCATCAGGCTGTAGATCCCCATCTGTTCAAGCTCATCGCTCAGCTGTTGTATCAATGCCTTGAAGCCACCGCTGGCTTTTAGGCAGCCACTCAGTTCCAGATAGAGGTGGGCGGGAGTGCTCTCGCCATTACTCAAAAGCCCTGCGGACTGAGGTGATACAAGTGGTGTAAAGCTGTATGCCCACTGGGCCAGCTGCTGTAACTCTTGTTGTTCCCGCTGGGAATCGCGTTGTAGCAGCTGTAAGTCTGCACAGAGAGCAGACGCAGTGGCAATACTGAGCCCGGTCTCGACGCCGCATTGGGATGCCGCTGGGTTTCTATCAATCACCAACTGTTTTTCAACCACAACTTGGGGTAGAGCCTCTTCTCCTTGTTGCTGAGCGCGGGTCAGAACTTCTAACGGAAGCCTGGGGAATTGAATACAAAGCCAGAGCATGGAGCTATCCCTCGGAACCGTTCAGTGCATTGGTTGGTCCCGTCGGACCAGTTTTGCTGCTCTTGCCAAATAGAGGTTCTGGCCTGAATTTCCACCCAATTGCTTTAAAAGCCTTAGTGCCAGCTCTCCTTCCCTGGGAGTGAGCTGTAGGCGCAAGCTCGCGGGTGAGGGGTTTGCTGATTCACACTGAGGGCGAAAGTGGAAGTGCAGACAGTCCCCATTGCGGGCAGCGAGCTGTAGGCGACGAAGATCTTTATGCTTCAGGGATTGCCGCCCCTGCCAGCTGAGTAAGGCACCACAGCTTCCGGATTGTAGGGACTGCTCGATCGCCCAGAGAGTATCCTTGGGGCCTCGGGGGTGCAGGATCAGCAGGTTCTCAAGGCGGATACCACTGTTGGCCAATGAGGGCGCATAGGGGATATGGGGTGGATTGACCAGTATGATCATTTGCCCCCTCTGAGTGAGATTTGCCAGGGCCGGAAGTATCAGGGTGAGTTCACCGATACCCATCTGGTCCATGAGTAGCTCAGTAGTGGCCCCTCTTGGCCAGCCGTGGTTCGCTAGGAGGGCATCGAGGCTTGGATAACCACTGGCGATGCCGTTTCGCTGTCGTCGGGGTTCATTCGCTGCTTGCCAGATATCGGCTCTGGTGAGTAGCTGTGCCAGTTTCTGGTGTTTTGCCTGGCGGTCTAACTGATTGTTTTCTATGAAGTTTTCTGCGCTGCCCACGATTCCACCACTGAATTTTAGTCCGATCTGGCCACTGTCTTCGTCTTAAACTGTATGTGCATACAGTAACACTGTTAATTTATACAGTATCTGTCCAGTGGCAACAAGTGAGAATTCCTTGGATAGGCACTTTTTTGCACAGCCTAAACCGGCTATGATTCCGCCTCTTTAATTGAGCACTAATTATTCTATTCAGGGGGGACGGAGTGAGTATCAAGTCCGACAAGTGGATTCGCCGCATGGCAGAGCAGCACGGTATGATTGAGCCTTTTGAGGCCGGTCAGGTGCGTCATAACGATAATGGCGATCGACTCATCTCCTATGGCACCTCCAGCTATGGCTACGATGTTCGCTGTGCTCGTGAATTTAAGATTTTCACCAATGTTCACTCAGCGACAGTTGACCCCAAGACCTTCGATGAAAACAGCTTTGTGGATGTTGAAGGCGACCACTGCATTATTCCGCCAAACTCCTTTGCCCTGGCGCGTACGGTGGAGTATTTCCGTATCCCGCGCTCTGTATTGACGGTTTGCCTGGGGAAATCCACTTATGCCCGTTGCGGCATTATCGTCAATGTGACGCCACTGGAGCCGGAGTGGGAAGGTCATGTGACTTTGGAGTTCTCAAATACCACTAACTTGCCTGCGAAGATCTATGCCAACGAGGGTGTGGCACAGATGCTGTTCTTCGAATCCGATGAAGTTTGTGATGTGTCCTATGCCGATCGTGGTGGCAAATACCAGGGCCAGCGCGGCGTTACCTTGCCTCGCACCTGATCACCGGTCTTACTGCAGTACTATTTCCTACCTATGACAGAGGTTTCTACCAGCCAGCTACCTGAAAGCGTCGATGTATTGGTCATTGGCGCTGGGGCAGCTGGACTAATGTGCGCGGCTACAGCGGGCCAGCGCGGGCGCAACGTGTTGGTCCTGGACCACGCCAACAAAGTCGGAAAGAAAATCCTGATGTCTGGTGGTGGCCGTTGCAACTTTACCAATCTCTACACTAGTGCAGAGAACTTCTACAGTAACAACCCCCATTTCTGTAAGTCCGCCTTGGCTCGCTATAGCCAGTGGGACTTTATTGCATTGGTGGAAAAGCACGGGGTTGCCTATCACGAAAAAACTCTCGGTCAGCTCTTTTGCGACAATAAATCAAGGGATATTGTCGACTTGTTACTAGCGGAATGCCGTGCGGCTAAGGCACAGATCCGCACGCGCTGTAGCATTACTCAAATTCGAGCTTTGGGGCAGGGGTATAAGGTCGAAACCAGTATGGGGACGGTTACCTGTGAATCCTTGGTCGTGGCTACTGGAGGCCTTTCTATTCCCACCATGGGGGCGAGCGGGTTTGGCTATGAGATCGCTAAGCAGTTTGGGCTTGATGTAGTCCCAACTCGAGCAGCGCTAGTGCCATTCACCCAGCATAAACGGCAATTAGAGCGTCAGGGTACCCTGCCCGGCACCTCTCTATCAGTGACCGCTTCTTGCGCTGAAGGTAGTTTCCAGGAGCAGATGCTGTTCACTCACAGGGGGCTGAGTGGGCCAGCGGTTTTGCAAGTTTCCAGCCACTGGCGAGAAGGTCAAACGGTAATATTTGACTTGGCTCCAGAGAAAAATCTGGCAAAGTGGTTACCGCTGCGCCGACATCAGAGCCCGGATAGCCACTTGCACAGCGTTTTGGCTGAGGTTTGGAGCAAAAAGTTGGTACAGTTTTTCCTGCAGCGAGCGCAAATTACCAGCCGCCCCCTAAAACAGTTTGGGGAGGGGGAATTACAGCAAGCTGGGGAAAAGTTGCAAAGCTGGAAATTGGTACCGGCGGGCACTGAGGGTTATCGCACTGCTGAGGTAACATTAGGTGGAGTCGATACTGCACAGGTCTCTTCCCGTACTATGGAATGTAAAACCCGGCAGGGGCTTTATTTTATTGGTGAGGTTCTCGATGTAACCGGCTGGCTCGGCGGGTTTAATTTCCAATGGGCTTGGGCTTCAGGTCATGCTGCAGGAGAGGTGGCTTAATGGGAGATGTTATTCCTTTCAAAAGAAAAACCGCTTGGCAAAAGCACAAGGGCAGCACCCTGTGCAGGGAAGGTTTTCATAAATGGAAAGTGGTCACCGAGCGCAAGTTTGACGTAAAGCAGGGAAAGTTGGTTACTGAATATCGCTGTGAACGCTGTGGAAAAACGAAAATTAAACACTTGTAAATTTTTTCTCTCCAAGTCCGATATTCATAGGCCGGCTCAATTAATAATTAGGTAATTTACTTTCCCCTACTAAGAGAATTGTCAAAATTCAACATCTCTAATACGGGTGATTACTGAGAAAAGGTATTTTGGGGCCTCAGGAATTTCTATAATTTACCCATCTATGATTATGGGGTTAGCAAATAATGCAACGTTACTGTTGAGTTACGCAGTAACGTTGCATAGGTTTATAAGTAGTTTAAGAGACTGATTTGGTTTGCCCTGATAGATAGTCTACTGAACTATGCCTCTTTAGGTTCAGCACACCTTGTGTTACTTGCCATGTGATAGCCAGTGCACCGACGATAAACACCACATCACCAATAGTTCGTATCCATCTTAGAGTAACTAGCGTTCCACTTTGCATTAGGGTTTCACTGCGGGCATACCAAAGGCCTTCTGAAGCGCTCGCCATAAACTGGATAATACCGACCGGCAAAAGGCTGGTGAACAACATTAAAGCCAAACCTATATTCATCCACCAGAATGCCGTTTTCATCAATTTCTCGCTAAATATAAACTGGGGGCGAATATATCTAAGAACGAGTAAACTAAAGCCCAAAGCCAAGAACCCATATACTCCAAACAATGCACCATGGGCATGTGTGGCCGTGGTATTTAAGCCCTGAAGATAATATAACGCTATCGGTGGGTTAATAGTAAAGCCAAGTACGCCTGCTCCTAACATATTCCAGAAAGCAACAGCTACAAAAAACATCAAAGGCCATTTAATTTTTACCATCCAGGGTGCACGATTTTTTAAGCTATAGTGATCCCAGGCTTCATAACCCAATAAGATAAGTGGGACCACTTCGAGCGCACTAAATGTGGCCCCTACCGCCATAACGGGTGTTGTCGTCCCTGAGAAATATAGGTGGTGAAAAGTTCCCGGTACACCCCCTAGTAGAAATAATGACGCTGATGCTAGAGAAGTCACAGTAGCCATGCGTTTAGATACAAGGCCCATATTGAAGAAGATAAATGCAAGCGCAGTTGTAGCAAAAACTTCAAAGAAACCTTCTACCCATAAGTGCACTATCCACCAGCGCCAAAACTCCATGACCGATATGTGTGTGCGCTCGCCATAAAAGAAGCCTGCACCATAAAATAATCCTATGGCAATTACGGAGGCGGCAAACAGGGCTAGCAGGTTTTTATCACCCTTTTGCTTTAATGCTGGAACAATACCGCGCAGCATTAATGCCAACCATAGTACGATGCCGGTAAATTTACCGATTTGCCATAGTCTACCAAGATCTACAAATTCATATCCTTGATGGCCCAGCCAAAAGCTGAGCTCTGGTGGCAGAGTTTGTGCAATGGCTAGATAATTGCCGACAAATGACCCAATAACGACTGCTATCAATGCCCAAAACAATATATCAACACCAAGTTTTTGGAACTTAGGATCTTTACCACCGTTGATGATTGGAGCAAGAAATAGCCCGGCAGCTAAAAATCCTGTAGCTATCCAAAATAGAGCAGCCTGTATATGCCAGGTGCGTACCAGGCTGTATGGAAACCACTCCGATGTCTCTATCCCATAGAATCCTTGTCCTTCGACAGTATAGTGGGCAGTAAAACCACCTAAAAAAACTTGGAAAGTAAATAGTCCTACTATAGCTAGTAAGTATTTTCCAAGAGCTTTCTGTGAGGGGGTTAATTTGAAGGTGCTGATTGGATCTTGCTTGGGGGCAGTTGGGTGTTTGTCTTCAGTGCGTAGGAACGCCCATGCCCAAACTAGGGCGCCAATACCGGCAATCAATAAGACCACGCTAATAATAGACCAAATAATATTTTCGCTAGTTGGCTTGTTGTCAATTAATGGTTCGTGGGGCCAATTATTAGTGTAGGTTGCGCCACCTGGTGAACGCTCGGTTGAAGCTACCCAGGATGTCCAAAAGAAGAACTCAGTAAGTCGTTCTCGGCGATCAGCATCAGGCAGTGTAACCTCTTTCATTGCGTAATTTGCGCGGGTTGGCTGTAAAGCGGGATCACCCCCAAAAAGTGCATTATAATATTTTGCAGTTTGCTCTATAGCTGTGACTCTTCGCTTAGATAAAGTGGCATTTCCAGATTCGCTGCTATAGGTGTTGGTTCTATAATCTAATTTAAGGTCATACAGAAGTTTGTGTTTTTCCCTTTTGGATAAAGATTCATATGGTAGGCCAAATTCCTCTTTTGCCGCTATTGATAACCAATTAATTAGCTCTCGATGTAACCAATCAGCGGTCCAGTCTGGGGCTTGGTAGGCACCATGCCCCCAAATAGATCCCAGTTGCATTCCTCCAACGGATTGCCAAGAAGTTTGACCATCTAAAATTTTATCTTTAGTGGTCAGTATTTTGCCATTTTCTGAGACAAAGGCGTCAGGTATCGGAGGTGCCTTCCGATATATTTCACTGCCAAAATATCCGAGTATTGAAAAGGTTACAGTTAAAACGCCGATCAATGTCCACCAAAGAGATTTGTAAGTTCTCATCAGAGTTATCCTTGCCAATATAAATTGGCTTTTTTAGCAATATGCTATTTAAACTATTAATTTTCGTATATCTCCCTAGGCTGCTTGTAAACCAAAACATCGTAAACATCGGGTATCTCTAATTTTTTGGAGTGGATCTATGATGCCTGATTGAGTGTTAATAGGTTTTAAGCCTGACTTTTCGCGTTCTTGCTTAGCTGCGTTGATCTCATGAGATTGGCCTCCAGTAGAGGCGTTAACTTGCAACAGAAAAAACATAAACTCTCCTTTTCCTTGTGTTGCTTGAATAAATCAAATTGAGAATGGGCTTCTCAAAATAATGTTTGGTCTTGTAAGACATTGAATTTTTAGGTGACCGATACCTTGTATTTGGGTAATGAAAAATGGCCAATAATCGTTGTTAACCTGCCGCCCCTGGGTAGAGTTTGTGTAAGCGAATATATCGAAGTTCACTTGTTGGCCTCTTAAATTAATTAGCGGCCTTAAATTCAGGAAAGCAGCCCCTGACTTCAGAGCGCTTTCGCTCGAAATTCCTCTAATAGCTTTTGGGGCAGTCATAAATAGCACATTCGGCTGTAACCGTAGCCTAAGGGCTAGGTTGAACGAGCATTTGAGACTGAGCATTCTCTACCCCTTTATCTATACATGTATATGAGATGCATCTTTTGCGTGGCAATTTACACCTAAATTCCAATGATGTAAACTAGATGCATCTTTAAATTTTCAAGGGATGAAAATTCTTGGCTTCACAATGAGGGACTTTGCCAATGAAGATCACGCAATTTACCGACTACTCTTTGCGAGTGTTGATGTACCTTGCTATACAGGATCGAGAGTTAGTAACCATCAGAGAAGTTGCTGAGCGCTACCAAATATCTAAAAACCATCTAA
Organism: Microbulbifer sp. CNSA002; assembly: GCF_047324085.1. Lineage (NCBI taxonomy): Bacteria > Pseudomonadati > Pseudomonadota > Gammaproteobacteria > Cellvibrionales > Microbulbiferaceae > Microbulbifer > Microbulbifer sp. CNSA002. Next base: position 4,012,629 of record NZ_CP172449.1, on the reverse strand, counting down.
TGAAGGTGGTACAAGAGTTGAATCTCAAAGGCTACTTGATTGCAACCCGGGGTAAGTATGGTGGCATTCGGCTAAGCCGAGCTCCTGAAGACATTAATGTTGGAGAGCTAGTTCGATTATTGGAGCAAGATACCGTGTTAGTAGAATGCTTTGGGACAAATAATCAATGTGTCATAACTCCTGCGTGTAGGTTGAAGAAAATGTTCGCCGAGGCTATGGAAAGTTTTTTTATTTGTTTGGAGCAATACACCTTGGAAGACCTGGTATCCGGCCCGAGTCAGACTGACCTTATCAATATACTAGCTTTTCCTGCGAAAATTGAGAGGGCGCAGCAAGGTCCCTAGGTTAGGCTTATCTTATATTTGCTTGAGGGAGAAAAAGTACAGTTTTCCATTCAAAGCCTGGAAGATTCATACTCTAGGGCCTTTATTACATAAGGGGCTTTGTATCCCGCCAGATGAAAAGCCTATCTTCAATTTCCTCTCACCCTATATCAGGTAGCCACTCAATGCACGTTGGTCTGACTTTTAGGTTTTAGGGGGTATTGGGAGTGCTTCCTAGAGTAGGGAAATACTCAGCACAAATTTATTGCTCCTGCTCAAGCGTAATGCCTTTATCTGGGAGATGGTTGCTGAATATCGTTATGAGTGCCGTAGTAAAACGAAAGCGAGGATTGTGCCAATTTTGTCTTATAGGAACCAGTTTAATTGGGAGTCGGCTTCCCTGCCTGCCTCAGTAGTGCGAGTATCGAAGTACAATGACACCCGCACTATACTGATTAGCAACTAAAAATAAGCAGCGAATTAATAACGATAGTAGCGACCGCGATAACGATAGTAATCTCTGCGCTTTCTTTCCCTATCATAGAGGTAGCCTGCACCGGCACCAATAACCGCACCTGCGGCAGTGCCACCAGGGCGCCCGCCACTGATCAAGGCACCTGTTACTGCGCCTATACCGACACCGGTGCCGATTCGGCGGTCGGTATCACTCATATTGGCGCAGCCCGTACCTCCAAGGCTTGCAGTCAATACTGCGGCCAAGCTGAGATATTTGATAGCTTTGATACGCATAGACACCTCTGTTACTGGAAGGTTGAGGTATAAAGAATCGGCGCAGGCCGACTATTTCGGAGCCAGTGTAGAGTCCGCATGCACTGGCAACAAATCCAAATTGGGAGTTTCATTCCCTTTTTTTGTCGATATTTAGGTGGTTGTTAAGGTGTTCGAAAAACAAGACTTGGTAGAACTGGCTCGACTCAAAATGCCATTTGGAAAATACTCGGGCCGGGTTTTAATAGATTTGCCTGAGGAGTACCTGCTTTGGTTCGCAAAAAAGGGGTTTCCAGAGGGGCGTCTAGGACAGTTAATGGCATTAGCCTTGGAGATAAAAGTAGAGGGATTGCAGGGGCTTATTGATCCTCTGCGCTGACCTTTTAGCAGGTTTTCCCAGTATTGCAATCACCTTGGTCGGTTTGCTCTGCGGGACTTTGACATTAATATAGTAGTGCCTAGGTGTGCTTTGCGGAGCGAAGCCCAAGAAAAAGCGGGCCGTAATGGAGACTGGACTGACCCGGAAATAGGCCCACAGCGGGTAACCACTGGTCTGAATGATTTCAGCGAGGTAGTAGCGGGAGTAGAGCCAGTCAGCTTAAAAGAGGGAGCGGTCGAAACGAATTCGGCCGCCACTCTTTTAAATTATTCTAAACTCAGTTCTCACCGACTAATACCCGCCGGCAATATTTTGTGAGAGAGTTGCCCGACTCGAAAGTCGGACGCAGCTATCTACTGACTAACTGATTAGAGTGGGATTCGGATAACAACACCACCCATAGTGTGGCCCAGCTCAAAGTCAGTGCGCGGGCTGTCTACGTGATCGTTGTGACAGCTCACACAAGCAGGTGAAACACCTACATCCGCATATACTGCAGTGAAGTACTCGGTATCACCTAGTTTTTCGCGGCCGTAAAAGTTTTTCCCTGGGTTGTCGATTACGTACTGCAAGCCCTCTTTTTCCATCTCAGTGCGCGGTTTGTTTTGCTTGTTGATTGGCCACAGGGAGAGCAGGGCATAGTTAAAGCCAGACTCATTTTCGGCAACACGCTCAGCTCCCATACGCATCATCTGCGCGGGGAGTGGTAGCAATTTCTTATCTTGCCAATGCTCATCAGCGTCAAGGATTTTTTCCTCGTTCTGCAGGCGGTTTACAACCTTGTTGGTGTAGTTGGCCCTGTCTGCCTCGATAACGGCAAAGATGGCATCCGCCATTCGCTCCGGAGCAACTCCCTGGTTTTTCTCACAGCCGGTGAGCAGTGCCAGTCCAGCGATAATACAAGCGGCAATACGCATATTTTCCCCTCCTATTGGGATTGATTTTGCATGTTTTTGCTTTTGGTAATCCTTGCAATACGCTCGCGGATCAGCTCGAATGTTTCATGCTTCTCTGCGGGTTTATGCTTGAAATTATTGTTAATCAGAGTTTTGTCAGCCAGGGCAGCAAGGGAGAATTCGGCTCCATGACAGCTCAGGCAAACGGGCATCATTTTTTCATTGGGGCGAAGGTTATGATTTTGATTATGGTTAACTACAACCTGTTCGCCATGGGTTTCCCGTGGTAAATGGCAGCTGGCACAGCTTACGCCACCCTCTGGGTTTGAATTCCAGGTATCGAAGTGAGGGGACTCTTTGTAAGAGAGACTGTGCTCATCACTGTGGCAACCCAGGCAAGCCTCTACAGCGGCAAATTGCAGATTTACTTCATGGGGCCCGTGACAACTGACACAGCTCAATTCATCCGTTGCGCTGGTATTCATGGGAAGGCGGGCCTGTTGCGGGGAGATGGCACCGACCTGCTGGATAAAGCCTTCTTCCAGCTTGTTGGACATGCGCATTCCATGTTTTCCTTGAGTGAAGGATTCTTTTTGATCGCTGTGGCAACTAGCACATTGCTCGACAATCTCAACGCTACTGAATTGCATTTGCCCATCGACGTGACAGCTGCTGCAGTTCACCTCTGTTTGTGCGTGAATACTCTGTGCCCAGACCGTTGCAATTTCTGCAGTCTGGCTAGAGCTGCTAATGTCTGCTTCGCTAACTTTTAAAGGGGCTTTATCTGAATGCTCATTTAGCCAGGACTGAACTGCTGTACGAGCGGGTAGCTTGGCAGTTTCCAATAGATCAGGTTGATCAACATGGGCGATAAGAAAGTCTTCATAGAGGGAGCCATTATCGTGATAGTTGTGGCAGCCCGCACTTGCGCAGGTTTCAAACCCCAGGTCTTTGTGACTACTGCGCTCTTCGGCAATATCGCTGTGGCAGTGAAAGCAAAAGTCGCCCGCCAGGGTTACTCCCATCTCTCCGGTGATTTGTGGTTTGTGCTCAGTGTGACAACTTACACATAACCGCGCGTCAAGAGTCTCCAGAAGTACAGCATTGCGCGGATCTAAAAATTTCTGCCGGGGGTGTGAGTCGTCTACAAGCTCCAGTTCTTCCGCATGGCAATTCAGGCAAGCTTGCTGAACAGCATCCTCACCGGCAAAGCCATCGGTATGGCAGGAAGTACAAGCCAGCTCAATTTGATGGTGACCGTGCGTGGCATCTCCACTGATAAATAGAGATTTATCGTCAACGTTAAGGTTGTATGCCACCGCTGAGCCGATAGCCAGCGTTAGCAATACACCGTAATGCCAGAATTTAAATTGATATGATTTCATCTAGAAGTAATAAACCGCAAAAATATGGTAGGCGAGAAGGACCGGTAAGGCCCAGAGCAGGGCATAGTGAACTCGGGACCACCATTTTCGGTGTTCGCGAAGTTTCAGGTCAGTCCAATGGTGGTTGCGCGCCATAAAAACGCCGACGAGAGAACCAGTTGCGGTTGCAGTTAGAAATACCAGCATCAATGCTAAATTCAGGTTTTCACCAAGGCGGAAGCCTGAATGTACAGCGAGTGCAAGTAGAGCGATTAAACCTGTAACGCTGTGTGCATAGCGCCAGTGATCGACATGCCCAAGGCTAAGTTTATTCCAACGTTTCCTGATACTGAGAGCGGCAGTAAACAGGCACATAGCGAGAATGGTATAGCCCGTAACCTGCTTCCAAAAATTGTCGTACCAGAGCTTTTCCCAAAAAAGTGCAGTCTGTACTGAGGGGGAAACTGGAGCTGGCGGCATCAGGAAAGCCAGGGCTATCAGGATTAATGATAGAACAGAAGTTATCAATATCCCCTTGGAGTGTCGCATTACCAAGTTGGGAGCTGGCACATCCAGAAGCTCAGCCATTAGCGGGCGGCAACTACCGCAAACAGACCCGGCTGTTGTCGCTTGTTGCAATTCGTTTAAATTGCGCTTCCCAGCGGAAATAGCCTTGCATAACTCCCCTTTGGTGACAGAGTTGCACTGGCAGACCAGATAACTATCGGGAAAATCTTTAATGCTATTGCCGCTTTTTTTGGCAAACACTCGCCCTTCGCTTTCAAAGTCTTTCAGTGTGCGCAGAGAGATTTTTTGCTCCTGTGCTACGGTCTGGCGCAATTCATTGGCTTCATCCCAGCTGCCAATATAAATGGCCCCAACGATGTATTCACCTTTGATAAATAAGCGTCTATAGATCCCCTTAAAACGATTGCGATAGACATGGCTCTCAACGTCCTCTTGCTGATTGAGGTTTTCCGGGGTTACCTCTCCCATTATTCCGCAGGGAATATGGGCAATTTTCAGCTGAATATCGGTATAAGTGCCGGAGTAGGGCTGCGAGAGAGATTTACCGCTATGGTTGCGACGAATATGTGAGCAGCAGCTTTCAGCTTGTTCGTAGCCCGGTCGGACCAATTGGTAGACTTTCTTGTCAAACTCAGCGCACTCGCCTACGGCGTAAATATCCGGGTCGGAAGTTTGCATCCATTCATTGACTACGATTCCGCGTTTAGTTGAAAGTCCGCTCTGTTCGGCCAGGCTAATTTCCGGCTTAATCCCAGTGCACAACACGATAGCGTCGACGGGAATTTTTTCGCCACTTTCAAAAGTGAGTAGGCGCTTGCTATCGCTCTCTTCAATGGATGTTAGGGAGTCCGAAATTTTTAACTCTACACCCAGTGCAGTGAGTGCGGACTTTAGGAACTCCTCTCCTTCTTCACCCAGGAGCCCGCTGAGTAAGTGTCCTCTGGATTGTAAAGTGATGTTGTTTTTAGGTGTTTTTAACGCGGTTGCAGCTTCAAGGCCCAGAGCACCAGCACCGATAACACAGATGTCTGCATTCTGCTCCCTTAACTCAAGTAAATCATTGGTGTTACGCAGACTTCGAAAAGGGTAAACACCAGGCAGATCCGCACCCGGAATCTTCGGAATAATAGGATTTGATCCAGTCGCTATTATTAGCTTGGAATAAGGTTGTATATTCCCTGCAGCATCGGTGACTGTTTTTTGGGAGCGATCAATAGAGACTATTTTACGGTCAATATATTCTGCCAGGCGGTGGTCACTTTGACTGAGAATAGGGTTATCAAGCTCCTCCAACTCTACATGGCTTGATAGATATTGAGAAAGTTTAACCCGGTTGTAGGGAGACTCTGTTTCTGCTCCATAGATAACAATTTGAGCTTCATCACAGAATTCTAATAATTTTTGTGCGCAACGCACACCCACCGGACCAGTACCGATAATTACATAAATTGGGTAACTGTTATCATTAGTGTGGATGCCGCTTGGTAATTGCTCGACAAGTGTGTCGTCTAGCTCAGTCATACCTCCCCCCGACTGCTTTGATTTTCTATTAGTCTTTGTATTTTTAATTTGTCTGCCAGATGGCCTGCTAATTTTCTTAGACTAATATCCCACTCTTTGGTGTTTTTTTGAATTCTAATCCCTATATGTTTAAACAAAATTAAATAAACGTCTAGTACCGATTAGAACATGACGATAGAGAATTGGGTGTAAAGTAAGGTCAGGTCGGAAAATAAGGCTGGATTTAACTGATGCGCACAGTTTTTTTGGGGGGCTAAATGTATTTTGCCCAAATTCAGTGCTTAAATTTAATTTGGCTGTGAAAAATTGGCGGGGTAAGGGGAGTGCTTTCCAGTTACTTTGTGACCGCTGAGCGGCCAAAAAATATGCGGCCCCGTCCTTGTGGGCTGCGGACTGTAAAATAGTATGCCTATTGTAAAGATTTGTTTCTTATCGGCATTCCTAGGTTAAATATCTCACTACTCCTGATAAAAAAACTAAACGTTGCTTTTAGGAGGGTTGGTAAAGGACGTAGAGTTCTTTTTCTTCTAGGGCAGTACGACGAGTTAGTGCTTCACCGATTTTCTGATAATCCATTTTGAAGTCGCGAACCATTTCAGGAGTGAAGGCTTCGTGGTTATAGCGCTTGCAAAATTGCACAACAGCATTTGCAATTTCATTCATATCGGTGCGGAAATCTTTAACTACTTGCAGTGTGTGGGCATCGCCAGCCAGTGCTTGCTCCAGGTATACGTAAAAACGTACATTTTCTTTGATTAGATGGGCCTGGAAGCCAGATTTAAATTGGGTCAGTAGCTGCGACAGCTGGCGGTAGTTCTGCTTCTCATAACCCTCTGACCACATGCGCTGAAAAATACTGATCAAGGTGCGGTGATCGTCTTCAAGGGCTTTAATTAGAGTGGGATCGTAAGAGATTGTGCGGGCACCTTTAGCTCCTGCATAAGAGCTGCGAGTATATTTTTCCTCAAGGTCCGCCGCGTCTTCTGTTTTGTTACTTCGGAACATTCCAGAAATAAAACTAAGCATGAATTTAGTCTCAGTAAATTTAAAGGTTTGTTATTAGGTCTGATCGCGCCGCGAAGTTGGGGGTAACTTAAAGAAAGCAAAGCTATTTGGGTCCCGGCGGGCGTGGCGGATTTTACATTGGATGACAGTTGGTTTAACTGTTATGGAAGGGGCGAGTAAAGCAAAATTTTCAAAGTGGGACTTGTGTCACATTTTAGATCTTTGCTTTTTAATTTTTATCGAAATGCAGTTGATTATCGCCAGTGGAATCAAAATAAATTTAAATATCTAATTAATAAAAAACCCGGCATAGCCGGGTTTTTTAAATTGCTTTGAGCTTAGCGTTGCTCGAGCGGTACATAATCGCGCTGAGGGTAGCCGGTATACAGCTGGCGAGGACGACCAATTTTGTACGGATTGGAAATCATTTCATTCCAGTGTGCAATCCAGCCTGAAGTACGGCCGGTGGCGAAAATTACGGTGAACATATCGGTGGGGATACCGATAGCCTTCATAATAATGCCGGAGTAGAAATCTACGTTCGGGTAGAGTTTCTTCTCTACGAAGTAATCGTCCTCAAGGGCGATTTTCTCCAGCTTCTTGGCGATCTTCAGCAGAGGATCATTTTCTGCACCCATGGCGCCCAAAACTTCATCACAGATGCCCTGCATTACGCGGGAGCGAGGATCGAAGTTCTTGTAGACGCGGTGACCAAAGCCCATCAGGCGGAAGGGGTCATTCTTATCTTTGGCGCGCTTCACGAATTCGTCGATACGGCTTTCGTCGCCAATTTCCTGCAGCATGTTCAATACCGCTTCGTTGGCACCGCCGTGAGCGGGTCCCCACAAAGTGGCAATGCCGGAAGAAATACAGGCGAACGGATTGGCACCAGAAGAGCCAGCCAGGCGAACAGTGGAGGTGGAGGCGTTCTGCTCGTGGTCTGCGTGCAGCAGGAATATGATGTCCATTGCCTTGGCGACAACCGGGTCTATCTTGCTGGGCTCGCAGGGGTTGCCAAACATCATGTGCAGGAAATTCTCGGAATAGCTGCGGCTATTGTCCGGGTACATGAAGGGCATGCCCTGGGAGTGCTTATAGCACATGGCTGCCAGGGTTGGCATCTTGGCAATCAGGCGGTGGGCGGAAATCTCGCGGTGCTCCGGATTGGTGATATCCAGGGAGTCGTGATAGAAGGAAGCGAGGGCACCGACTACGCCACACATCATCGCCATTGGGTGGGCATCGTAACGGAAGCCTTTAAAGAAGCTCACCAGGGATTCGTGAACCATGGTGTGAGACATAATGGTGTCTACATACTTCTTCTTTTCTTCTGCGTTGGGCAGTTCGCCATTCATCAGCAGGTAGCAGGTTTCCAGGTAATCGGATTTTTCTGCCAGTTGCTCGATGGGGTAGCCGCGGTGCAGCAGTTGGCCCTTGCCGCCATCAATAAAGGTGATCTTGGAATCACATGAGGCGGTAGATACGAAGCCCGGGTCGTAAGTAAATAAGCCTTTACTGGTCAGACCGCCGACATCAATAACATCGGGGCCGAGGGTGCCGGAGCGAACTGGCATCTCAAGGGCGCCGTCGATACCATCGACTGTGAGGTGCGCTTTTTTATCGGACATTGCGGACTCCTAAAAATGTTCTTATGCCGGCCTTTTCCCGCTGTTTTCGGGAGCTAGCGGCCTTTTGAGCGGGGCCAAACTTAAGTGCCGCGCCGCAAATTGTCAAACCAAAAGGAATGGACGACCAGTCTATTGGCGACAGGATATCCGGTTCCGCTCCATACTCGTAGAGTATTTGTCTAGATAATGCACAGGAAAGTCTGAGGAAATCCCGCGATTCCCGATTTACTACGCGATACTGGTGGGAACCCGGCGTAATCGCAGGCGTTCGTTGTGTTTTGACTAGTGAATGCCTATAATCCGCGCGGCTTGCGCCATGGTACGGCTACTTTGTATAAGGCTTCATCAGGTCGAGTGCAAAGTAATCAGCAAGCAGCTCGTCCCTCCATTGAAAAGCTAACGGGCGCCCGGTCGTTCAGGGCAACAAGGTGTTTTTCCTGTGAACAAAAACAGACCTGTCAATTTAGACATTTCCACTATAAAGCTTCCCGCTACCGCTGTGGTTTCCATTTTGCATCGTATTTCCGGTGTAGTGCTCTTCGTTGTTGTTGCACTACTACTGTGGATGCTCGATGTCAGTTTGGAATCCGAGCAGGGATTCGCCGAAATTGCAGCGGTATTTAACAGTATCCCTGCCAAGCTCATTCTCTGGGCATCGCTGGCGGCACTTATTTACCACATTCTGGCAGGTGTTCGTCATCTGTTTATGGATATGGGAGTAGGTGAAAGTCTCGAAGGCGGCCGTCGCAGCGCTGTGTCAGTGCTGGTGCTGGCTGTAATCCTTATTCTTCTGGCGGGAGTATGGTTGTGGTAAAAACAGTAACAAGCTTTGGCCGTAGCGGTACTTTCGATTGGCTCTACCAGAGAGTCACTGCGGTAATATTGCTCGCCTATACCCTCTTTATAGTGGGTTTTATCTTTTTTAGTAAAGACTTCGGCTACCAGGCCTGGTCCGAACTGTTCGCCCAGCGCTGGATGCGTGTTTTCAGCCTGGTTGCCTTGCTGTCCACCATTATTCACGCCTGGATTGGCCTCTGGTCCGTGGTAACTGACTACATCACCAACCGGATGATGGGCGGTAAAGCCACTGTTCTGCGCTTGTTCGTAGAAGTGATTCTGGCTGCCGTTGCCGTGTTGTACGCGGTGTGGGGCATTGAAATTCTTTGGGGTGTATAAGCAATGGCGAACATGCGTACTATTTCATTTGACGGGATTGTAATTGGTGGAGGCGGTGCCGGTATGCGCGCTGCCCTGCAGATGGCCCAGTCCGGCTATAAAACTGCGGTTATTACCAAGGTATTCCCGACTCGTTCTCACACAGTATCTGCCCAGGGTGGCATTACCTGTGCAATTGCCAGTTCAGATCCCAACGATGATTGGCGCTGGCATATGTACGATACCGTTAAGGGTTCCGACTATATCGGTGACCAGGACGCTATTGAATATATGTGTTCCGTAGGTCCAGAAGCGGTATTTGAGCTGGAGCACATGGGCCTGCCTTTCTCCCGTACTGAGGAAGGTCGTATTTATCAGCGCCCCTTCGGCGGTCAGTCTAAAGATTTCGGCCGCGGTGGCCAGGCTGCACGTACTTGTGCCGCTGCTGACCGTACCGGCCATGCACTGCTGCATACCCTCTATCAAAACAACGTTAAGCACAAAACCGAATTCCTGAACGAATGGTTTGCGATTGACCTGGTGAAGAACCAGGACGGTGCTGTTGTGGGTGTGATCGCCATGTGCATCGAAGATGGCGAAGTGGTTTATATCAAATCCAAAGCGACTGTATTCGCTACCGGCGGTGCCGGTCGTATCTTCGCTTCCACCACCAACGCACACATCAATACCGGTGACGGTGTCGGTATGGCCCTGCGTGCCGGTATGCCGGTCCAGGATATTGAGATGTGGCAGTTCCACCCCACTGGTATTTACGGTGCCGGTGTACTCGTGACCGAAGGTTGTCGCGGTGAGGGTGGCTACCTGATCAATAAAGATGGTGAGCGTTTTATGGAGCGCTATGCGCCCAACGCCAAAGACCTCGCTTCCCGCGACGTTGTGGCTCGCTCTATGGTTCTCGAGATTCTCGACGGCCGCGGCTGTGGCCCGGAAGGCGATCACGTATTCCTGAAGCTTGATCACCTGGGTGAAGAGCTGCTCAACAGCCGTTTGCCCGGTATCTGTGAGCTGTCCAAGACCTTCGCCCACGCCGACCCAGTTAAGGTGCCGATCCCGGTAGTACCTACCTGTCACTATATGATGGGTGGTATTCCCACCAACGTTCACGGTCAGGCTCTGACCCAGGACGCTGCGGGTAACGACCAGATTGTTGATGGCTTCTACGCCTGTGGCGAAGTTGCCTGTGTGTCCGTACACGGAGCCAACCGCTTAGGTGGTAACTCCCTGCTGGATCTGGTGGTATTCGGTCGCGCTTCTGGCCTGTTTATTGAGAAGTCCCTGCGCGAAGGTATCGAGCACCGCGAAGCTTCCGAGTCTGATCTCGAAGCCGCTATGGCTCGCCTGAATCACCTGGAAACCAATGAGAAGGGTGAGAAGGCTGCCGACCTGCGCAAAGAGCTGCAGGGCGTGATGCAGAACCACTTCGGCGTATTCCGTCGCGGCGACTTTATGGCCGAAGGTGTGAAGAAGCTTGCAGATCTGCGCGAGCGTATTGAAAATGTGCGCCTCGAAGACAAGAGCCGCGCGTTTAACACCGCCCGTGTTGAAGCGCTGGAGCTGCAAAACTTACTGGAAGTTGCCGAGGCCACTGCAGTTGCTGCAGAGACCCGTACTGAGAGCCGCGGTGCTCACGCCCGTGAGGACTTCCAGGAGCGCGATGATGAAAACTGGCTGTGCCACTCTATGTATTTCCCCACGGAAAAACGTGTTGGCAAGCGTGCAGTAAACTTCGCGCCTAACACTATGGAAGCCTTTGAACCGAAAGCTCGGACTTACTGATTCGGGAGCGGAATAGAGTATGTTGAAAGTAAGCATTTACCGTTACAACCCGGAAACCGACAAAGCGCCTTATATGCAGGACTATGAACTGGACACCAAGGGCAAGGACCTGATGGTGTTGGACGTTCTGGAACTGCTGAAAGCCGAAGATCAGACCTTGTCTTTCCGTCGTTCCTGCCGTGAGGGCGTTTGTGGCTCCGACGGTATGAACATTTCCGGTCGCAATGGTCTGGCGTGCACTACGCCACTGTCTGAAGCTGCCCCCAAGGGTAAACTGGTTCTGCGTCCGCTGCCGGGCCTGCCTGTTATCCGCGACCTGGTTGTGGATATGGAGCAGTTCTACGAGCAGTACAAGAAGATTGAACCGTACCTGCAAAACGATACCCCGGCTCCGGCCATCGAGCGTCTGCAGTCTCCGGAAGATCGCGAAAAGCTCGACGGTCTGTACGAGTGTATCCTGTGCGCCTGCTGTTCCACTTCCTGTCCGTCTTTCTGGTGGAATCCGGACAAGTTTATCGGCCCAGCTGGTTTGTTGCAGGCTTACCGCTTCCTGGCAGATAGCCGCGACCTGGCTACTGATGAGCGCCTGTCAAATCTGGATGACCCCTTCAGCGTATTCCGTTGTCACGGTATTCAAAACTGTGTCAATGTTTGCCCGAAAGGACTGAATCCGACGCGCGCGATCGGCCATATCCGCAATATGCTGCTGACCCGCGCCGTGTAGGGGATGCTGCGGCCGGTTATCGGCCCGCTGGGGTTCGCGCTCTGCGAACCCGGTGCCAGGTAGGGTGCCAAGCAAACGACAAAAAGCCGGTTCTAACCGGTAAAAAACTGAAAAGGGGAGGTGGCTTTGTGCGCCTCCCCTTTTGTGAGTGAAAGGAAAGCGCAGTGGCTCAAGAGAAGATAAGCACACTGCAATTGAGGTAGGCATCAACATGCACGAAAGTACCATGGAGCAGCTGTGGCGTAGCTCCCATATCTCCGGGGGCAATGCTGCCTACGTGGAGGAGCTTTACGAGACCTATCTGCACGACCCCAACGGTGTCCCCGAGGAGTGGCGCAATTATTTCGATAGCCTCCCCCGCGTTGAGGGCAGCAGCGATGTTTCCCACGCCGCTGTTCGCCAGCACTTTGAGCTGCTCAGCAAACACCGCGCGCGTCCGGTGGCCGCTCCCGGTGCGGCCGGCTCTGCCAATATTGAGCACGAGCGCAAGCAGATTAAAGTTCTGCAACTGATCGATTCCTACCGCCATCGCGGCCATAAAAAAGCGACCCTCGACCCCCTGGGTTTGATGGCTCGCGAACAAGTGCCCGACCTGCAACTGAGCTACCACGGCCTGACTGAGGGTGATTTCGATACCACTTTCAATACCGGTAGCCTGTTCCTCGGTAAAGAAGAGGCGACCCTGCGTGAAATCGTCGAGGGTTTGGAGAATACCTACTGTGGCAATCTGGGTGCGGAGATCATGCATCTCTCCAACCTGGAAGAGCAGCAGTGGTTCCAGCAGCGCCTTGAGCGCAGCCAGTCTAAAGCCAACTTCGGCACCGACATCCAGATTGAAATCCTGCAGCGCCTTTCCGCCGCTGAAGGCCTGGAGCGCCACCTGGACTCCAAGTACCCCGGCACCAAGCGCTTCGGTGTAGAGGGTGGTGAGAGCCTGATCCCGATGATGGATGCCCTGATCCGTCGCTCCGGCACCTACGGGGTGAAGGAAGTGGTGATCGGTATGGCCCACCGCGGCCGCCTGAATACCCTGGTTAATATCCTCGGTAAAAACCCTGCGGATCTGTTCCAGGAGTTTGAAGGCAAGAAGACCCTCGATACTTCCGGTGACGTGAAGTACCACCAGGGCTTCTCTTCCAACGTGATGACTCCCGGTGGGGAAGTGCACTTGGCCCTGGCCTTTAACCCGTCGCACCTGGAAATCAGTGCGCCTGTGGTAGTGGGTTCCGTACGCGCCCGCCAGGATCGCCGCAAAGATGCGACCGGTGAGAAAGTAATGCCGATCAACATCCATGGCGACGCGGCTTTTGCCGGCCAGGGTGTGGTGCAGGAAACCCTGCAGATGTCCCAGACCCGCGGTTACTACACCGGCGGTACTGTGCACATCGTACTGAACAACCAGGTGGGCTTTACCACCAGCAAGCGCGAAGATGCCCGCTCCACCGAGTACTCCACCGATCCCGCTAAGATGATCGATGCGCCGGTGCTGCACGTAAATGGCGACGACCCGGAAATGGTCGTATTGGCCGCGCTGCTGGCGGTGGACTACCGCTACGAATTTAAGAAAGACATCGTTATCGACCTGGTCTGCTACCGTCGTCGCGGCCACAACGAGACCGATGACCCCTCTGGTACCCAGCCGCTGATGTACCAGACTATCCGCAAGCACAAGACTACCCGCACGCTCTATTCCGAGAAGCTGGTGGGCGAGGGCATCCTGGACAAGGTTGCCGCAGACAAGCTGGCTAACGACTACCGCGACAAACTGGATGCCGGTGAAGACGTTGCTACCGGTCTTGTGAAGAAGCCGGACTCCTCCATGTTTGTTGACTGGAGCCCCTACCTGGGCCACGACTGGCAGGTGCCTGCAGATACCGGCTATGCGCTGCCGAAGCTGCAGGATGTCGCTACTCGCATGACCAACGTGCCCGACGGCGTGGTAATGCAGCGCCAGGTCTCCAAAATTTATGAAGACCGCCGCAAAATGGCCGGTGGCGCCCTGCCTCTGAACTGGGGCATGGCGGAAACCCTGGCTTACGGTACTCTGCTGGAAGAGGGCTTTATGGTCCGCTTTACCGGTGAAGACGTGGGTCGCGGTACCTTCTCCCACCGCCACGCGGTGGTTCACAGCCAGAAAGACGGTCAGAGCTACGTGCCTTTGCAGCATATGTTTGAAGACCAGCCGCCTTTCTATATCTACGACTCGCTGCTGTCCGAAGAGGCGGTGTTGGCGTTTGAATACGGCTACGCCACCACGACACCAAAGTCCCTGGTGGTGTGGGAAGCCCAGTTTGGTGACTTCGCCAACGGTGCCCAGGTTGTGATCGACCAGTTCATCACTTCCGGTGAGCACAAGTGGGGCCGTATGTGCGGCCTGGTAATGCTGTTGCCGCACGGCTATGAAGGTCAGGGCCCAGAGCACTCCTCTGCGCGCCTCGAGCGCTTTATGCAGCTGTGTGCGGAGCACAATATCCAGGTGTGTAACGCCACTACCCCGGCACAGATCTTCCATCTGCTGCGTCGCCAGGCTGTGCGCCCCATGCGTCGTCCTCTGGTGATTATGAGTCCAAAGTGGATTCTGCGTCACAAGCTGGCCACTTCCAGCCTGGAAGAGCTGGCAGAAGGTCGCTTCCACAACGTGATCCAGGACCAGGGCGTAGATCCAGACAAAGTGAAGCGTGTGGTTCTGTGTTCCGGCAAGGTTTACTACCACCTGCTGGAAGCCCGTATGGAGCGCGAACAGGAAGATGTGGCGTTCGTACGAATCGAGCAGCTGTACCCATTCCCGGACGAAGAGTTTGTGGAAGCGGTTTCCGCATTCAAGAAGATCAAGAGTGTTGCCTGGTGTCAGGAAGAGCCCATGAACCAGGGCGCCTGGTACTCCAGCCAGCACCACTTGCGTCGCCTGTTGTCGGAAACCCATCCGAAGCTGGATCTGGAATATGTGGGCCGCGCCCCATCCGCAGCACCTGCGGCGGGCTATATGTCCACGCACCTTGAAGAACAGAATAAGTTCATCAACGAGGCGCTGACCGTCAAATAACCGGCGGCAGTAATAAGTGAAGAGTCAATCTCAGGAAACAGAAAAAATGACGATCGAGATTAAAGCGCCAACTTTCCCTGAATCAGTTCAGGACGGAACTGTCGCCACCTGGCATAAACAACCCGGTGAAGCTGTGTCCCGCGATGAACTGATCGTGGATATCGAAACCGATAAAGTTGTGCTGGAAGTTGTTGCACCTGCCGATGGTGCCCTGACTGAAATCATCAAGGGTGAGGGCGATACCGTTCTCTCCAATGAGGTGATTGCCAAGTTTGAAGCGGGCGCTGGCGCAGCTGCTGCCCCGGCGGAAGAAAAAGCAGAAGCTCCGGCTGCCGAAGCCGCAGCTCCTGCGGCTGGCGACAAAATTGCCATGCCATCTGCCAAGAAAATGGCTGCTGAGAAGGGCGTAGACCTGGCCGGTGTTGAAGGCACTGGCAAGGGTGGTCGCGTTCTTAAGGAAGACGTAATGAAAGCGGGCACTGCGCCGGCTGCCGCTGCTGTACCTGCCGCTGCAGTTGCTGAAGTTGCGGTTGCTCCGGGTGAGCGCGTAGAGAAGCGTGTTCCTATGACCCGTATGCGCAAGCGTATCGCTGAGCGCCTGCTGGACGCTTCCCAGTCCACCGCCATGCTCACCACCTTTAACGAGGTGAACATGAAGCCGATTATGGATCTGCGCAAGAACTACAAAGACCTGTTTGAGAAGACCCACAACGGCACTCGCCTGGGCTTTATGGGCTTCTTCGTAAAAGCTGCAGTAGAAGCGCTGAAGCGTTACACCGCAGTGAACGCGTCTATCGACGGCAACGATATCGTTTACCACGGTTACCAGGATATCGGTGTAGCGGTTTCCTCTCCGAAAGGCCTGGTTGTGCCGATTCTGCGCAATGCGGAGAACATGGGCCTGGCGGATATGGAAAACAATATCCGCGATCTGGGTGTTCGCGCCCGGGATGGCAAACTGTCTATCGAAGAGATGACTGGCGGTACCTTCACCATCACCAACGGTGGTGTATTCGGTTCCCTGCTGTCCACTCCGATTTTGAATCCACCGCAAACCGCAATTCTGGGTATGCACAAAATCCAGGAGCGCCCGATGGCGGTAAATGGCAAGGTGGAAATCCTGCCGATGATGTACCTGGCGCTGTCCTATGACCACCGTCTGATCGATGGTAAGGAAGCGGTTGGCTTCCTGGTAGCGATCAAGGAAATGATCGAAGATCCAGCGCGTATCTTGCTCGAAGTTTAAACAATAAATCTTGGGGCCTGCGGGCCCCCTCGATCACACTGCATTAGAAATATCTGGAACTGATCATGTCCGAAAAATTTGACGTAATCGTAATTGGCTCCGGTCCTGGTGGTTATGTCGCTGCCATCCGTGCCGCTCAGTTGGGCTTGAAAACGGCTTGTATCGAAAAGTGGAAAAACAAGGAAGGTAAATACGTAAATGGCGGTACCTGCCTGAACGTTGGCTGTATTCCTTCCAAGGCACTGCTGGACAGCTCCTGGAAATACCACGAAGCCAAAGATGCTCTCGACGTGCACGGCATTGAAGTCGGCAAGGTCAAGATGGATGTGAGCAAGATGATCGAGCGCAAAGGCGAGATCGTTAAGAAGCTGACCGGTGGTGTAGCAGGTCTGTTCACCGCCAATAAAGTGACCTCCATTTTCGGCACCGGCAAATTGCTGGCGAACAAGAAAGTGGAAGTAACCGACGACGAAGGCAACAGCACCGTCTACGAAGCTGAAAACGTCATTCTGGCTTCCGGTTCTGTACCGGTAAATATTCCGCCCGCTCCGGTAGACAACAAAATTATTGTCGATTCCACTGGTGCTCTGGAATTCACTGAAACTCCAAAGCGTTTGGGTGTTATCGGTGCCGGTGTTATCGGTCTGGAGCTGGGTTCTGTATGGAACCGCCTGGGCTCCGAAGTGGTTGTTCTTGAAGCGATGGACAAGTTCCTGGCGATCATGGACCAACAGGTTGCCAAAGAGTCCCAGAAGATCTTCAAGAAGCAGGGCCTGGATATCCGCCTCGCTTGCCGCGTAACCGGCTCCGAAGTGAAAGGCGAAGAAGTGGTTGTTACTTACCAGGACAAAGATGGTAAAGAGCACCAGGAAACTTTCGACAAGCTGATCGTTTGCGTTGGTCGTCGCCCTTACACCGAAGGCCTTCTGTCTGAAGATGCCGGTGTGAAGATGGACGAGCGTGGATTCATCTATGTCAACGACCTGTGCATGACTTCTGCACCGGGCGTATGGGCGATTGGTGACGTGGTACGCGGCCCAATGCTGGCACACAAGGCCTCAGAAGAGGGTGTTGTGGTTGCCGAGCGCATTGCTGGCCAGAAGCCGATGATGAACTACGACGTGATCCCCAACGTTATTTACACTCACCCGGAAATCGCTGCGGTTGGTCGCACCGAAGAGCAGGTGAAGGCCGATGGCGAGCCCTACAACGTAGGCAGCTTCCCGTTTGCTATCAACGGCCGCGCTATGGCCGCCAACGATACCCAGGGCTTTGTGAAAATCATTGCTCACGCGGAAACTGACCGCGTACTGGGTGCCCATATTGTTGGCCCGTCTGCCGCAGACTTGGTTCAGCAAGTGGCGATCGCGATGGAATTCGGCTCCAGTGCTGAAGACATCGGTATGACGGTATTTGCGCACCCGACTCTTTCCGAAACTGTGAAAGAAGCGGCGCTGGGAGTGAACGGCCATGCGATTCACACCGTAAATCGCAAGAAGCGCAAGTAAGAATATTTTTCGATTTCGGGGCACTAATTATTGATTAATTAGCGCCCCGGTTTCATTTGTGGAATTTGAAATTTGCAACGACGGAAATTTTAAATTTCTCTTTCAGGTGCAGAGTGATCTGCAATTAGTAAACACATTTTATATGTGAATTGGTATTGACTATGAACTTGCATGAGTATCAGGGCAAACAACTGTTTGCGGAATACGGATTGCCGGTTTCCAAAGGCATTGCAGCGGAAACCCCGGCAGCGGCAGCAGCAGCGGCTGACGAAATTGGCGGTGATAAGTGGGTAGTAAAGGCCCAGGTACACGCTGGTGGCCGCGGTAAGGCTGGCGGTGTAAAGCTGGTAGATTCCAAGGCAGAGATTGAAGAGTTTGCCAAGAAGTGGCTGGGCGAGCGTCTGGTAACTTATCAAACAGACGAAAATGGCCAGCCGGTTTCCCGTATCCTGGTTGAAAGCTGCACTGACATCGACCAAGAACTGTACCTTGGCGCCGTTGTTGACCGCTCCACCCGTCGTATCGTTTTCATGGCTTCCACCGAAGGCGGCGTTGAGATCGAGAAAGTAGCGGAAGAGACTCCAGAAAAAATCCTGAAAGCCACCATCGATCCACTGGTAGGCGCTCAGCCTTACCAAGCGCGCGAGCTGGCTTTCAAACTGGGCCTGAACCCGACTCAGGTTAAGCAGTTCACCAAGATCTTCCTCGGCCTGGCAAAAATGTTCCAGGAAAAAGATCTGGCCCTGCTGGAAATCAACCCGCTGGTAATCACCACCGAAGGCAACCTGCACTGCCTGGACGCCAAAGTGGTAATCGACAGCAACGCGCTGTACCGCCACGCTGACCTGCGCGAAATGCACGATCCTTCCCAGGAAGATTCCCGTGAAGCGCACGCTGCCAAGTTCGACCTGAACTACGTAGCTCTCGATGGCAACATCGGCTGCATGGTAAACGGTGCTGGTCTGGCCATGGGTACCATGGACATCGTAAACCTGCACGGCGGCAAGCCAGCTAACTTCCTGGACGTTGGCGGCGGCGCGACCAAAGAGCGCGTTGTTGAAGCGTTCAAGATCATCCTGTCTGACGAGAACGTAAAAGCCGTACTGATCAACATCTTCGGTGGTATCGTTCGCTGTGACATGATCGCCGAAGGCGTTGTGGGCGCAGTAAAAGAAGTTGGCGTTAAAGTACCGGTTGTTGTACGCCTGGAAGGTAACAACGCAGATCTGGGCGCCAAGGTTCTGAGCGACAGTGGCCTGAACATTATCGCGGCTACCAGTCTGACCGATGCGGCTCAGCAAGTGGTTAAAGCTGCGGAGGGTAAATAATCATGTCAGTATTGATTAACAAAGACACTAAAGTAATCTGCCAGGGCTTCACCGGCTCCCAGGGTACTTTCCACTCCGAGCAAGCGATTGCTTACGGCACCAAGATGGTTGGTGGTGTAACTCCGGGTAAAGGCGGCCAGACTCACCTGGGCCTGCCAGTATTCGACACCGTTAAAGAAGCGGTAGAGAAGACCGGCGCTGAAGCTTCCGTAATCTACGTACCTGCGCCTTTCTGTAAGGATTCCATCCTGGAAGCGGCCAACGCTGGTATCAAGCTGATTGTTTGTATCACCGAAGGTATTCCGACTCTGGATATGCTCGACGCTAAAGTGAAGTGCGACGAGCTGGGCGTGCGCCTGATCGGCCCGAACTGCCCGGGTGTTATCACTCCGGGTGAGTGCAAGATCGGTATTATGCCAGGTCACATCCACAAGCCGGGTAAAGTGGGCATCGTTTCCCGTTCCGGTACCCTGACCTATGAAGCGGTTAAGCAAACCACCGACTACGGCTTCGGCCAGTCCACCTGTGTGGGCATCGGTGGCGACCCCATCCCGGGTTCCAACTTCATCGATATCCTGGAAATGTTCCAGAACGATCCGCAGACCGAAGCAATCGTTATGATCGGTGAGATCGGTGGCACTGCTGAAGAAGAAGCAGCTGCTTACATCAAGGAAAATGTTACCAAGCCTGTAGTTTCCTACATCGCTGGTGTAACTGCTCCTCCCGGCAAGCGTATGGGTCACGCGGGCGCGATCATCTCTGGTGGTAAAGGCACCGCCGATGAGAAATTTGCTGCTCTGGAAGACGCTGGTGTTAAAACCGTGCGCTCCCTGGCTCAGATCGGCGACGCTCTGAAGGAAATTACTGGCTGGTAAGTAATTGCCAACTTTTAGTTTTCAAAAAAGCCACCCATTGGGTGGCTTTTTTTATGGTTGTATAAAGTCGGGTCAGATTAGGCAGAGTTGCGCTGGGCTCCCCCAGTAAATAGTTTTACCTATCTTTACATTTTCATGGTGTTTACAGTTTTATCTGTTGTTAAGTTTTCTTTTTATCGCTGAAAGTTGATTTTCATTCTCTCTTCATTTTTGTACTTCTATCTATAGGTCACGTAAGTCTGCGTTTTGTAAGGCTTTTCTTGTGGTTCCTAGTTCTTTTGGTTGCTTGCTGAAAATATTTGAATATTTTTTATTACAGGAATCGATTTTGGTTTTGGTGTTTGGGAAAGGTTTTTTGTGATCTCTTCCCTCTTTTTGTTTTCTATTTCTGTCGGGTGAATTTTGACTTGCCGAATTTGGTGCGGCAGTGTTGGTTCTCGTTATGGCAGCGAAAATAACTTTTCAGGAGGTGCGTCAGCATGGGGCTAGCTATAGATAAAAATATTCGAAAAATATCCTATAAGATAGACTTTGGTGGATTTTCTTTGGATAGGAATGAAGAGGTAGGTGGGGTTTGGCCGAATGGTGTGGTGAAATATTATGTGCCCTCCAATTTAGATTCCGGTTATGTTAATTCGGTAAAAAAGGCTATGTCTCATTGGGAAATTTGCATTTATCGAAAGTTCAGATTTGCAGCGATTAAGTTCCTGCAGGTTGGAGCGGCAGGCCGTGGAGTGGTTACAATTAAGGACGACCGCAGTAGTGCGACGGTAGGGTTTACCAATAAAACCGATCAATATTGTGGTGTAGATTGGAAAACTAATAGAGCAGCGATTGCCTCCCTTCCCCATGAAATCGGTCATACACTGGGTTTGGCCCACGAACACATGCGTGCCGACGCCCCTCTGTCAGTGAAGAACACACTTGACTCCCTGCAGCAGCAAACTCGGGTGCAAACCCTCACCAGGTTTTTAACACACAATTCTGCTTTTGATGGAAACTCCATCATGATGTATGACGACCAGGCAAGGGCACTGGGGATTGTAAAAAACACTCGTGAGGGAGGCTGTAAAATATCGGCCAATCAGGTGAATAGTTCTACCTGGAATCCCAGTGCTGGGGATCTGGATATGCTTTCATATCTCTATGATGGCAATCGTCAGACCTTGCCCCATTCTTTTGCTGGCCCCTTGGGCTAAGGGGCGGGAGGCGTAACTCTAAAAAGGGAGTCAAAGACTCCCTTCAATTTATAAATCTTAAGTGAATTTTTAAGCGAGGTAATCAGCAGCCACGAATTTCGGCAAAGAATTTACTTAAGCAGATACCCGGGAAGTGTATAAACCATATTTATTCCCCTGGTTGCGACTACGGTGATAAAGTACAAAAACTGTTAAAATAAGCAGCATCAGTTCTGCAACTGGTCCTGCATACCAGATCCCCACTTCACCAAACATCAACGGTAAAATCAAAATTAATGGCAGTACAAAAATATAGGTTTTTGTCACCCCGAGAATAGCGGCACGTTTGGCGTCACCAATGGCCTGGAAAAATGTGCTGATCATCTTCAATGGTCCCGCCAAAAAGTAGACAAGCGTCATCATCGGCAGGATACGTGCAACCTCTGCAATAATTTGCGGGTCGCTGACGAACAGGGTTCCCAAAGTGTCTTTTAGTAATAGCACGCCAAGCTGTAATACCAGGCAATAAGAAAAGGCTATTGTCAAAGCTAGATTGATACTGCTGTCGGCACGGGACCAGCTTTTAGCACCGAAGTTACTGCCTACGAGGGTTTGAAATGCCTGGCTTAATCCGAGAAGGGGCAGGAAAATAAAGGTCATGATTCGGGTAGTAATGCCGTAGGCCCCCACCGTTGTATCATAGTTGGTACTGCTCCAGGCCTGGATACTGAAAATTACAGCGATAGATGTGAGTGATACACCGATGTAGCTCAAGCTGGATGGTAGGCCTAAAGACAGGTACTCAGGCCAGAAATTCCGTTTAATCGAGAGTCGGATAATTTGCATATCAATCACTGGTTGGCCGTAATGACGGTAGCCTGCAATTATCAGAAGGGCAATTGCCTGTGCCAGGGCGGTGCCATAGGCAGAGCCAGCCACACCCATATCCAGGTGGGCGATAAAAATATAATTGAAAATAATGTTGAGCATAACCGATGATAGGGAAACCACGGCCATTAGATATAATCGCCCTTCGCATCGTAAAGTGTCGGAATTCACTGAGCAAATAAATAGCGTCGGTGAAAGAAATATCAATATTGTTAAATAGGTGTACCCCATCTCTGCAAGGTCTACCGAGCCATTGGCAATCAATAATGTTAATTGTTTGCCTCCTGCTAAAAAAAGCAATATTAATAAAATGCAAACAATTAGTGCTAGTGTAATGGCTTGAGAGAAGGCCTTCTTCGCTTTATCTATATCCCTTGCACCAAGTAATCTGGCCTGGACACTCGAATATCCACTGGAAATCAATGAAGAAAGCGCTATCAGAAACATAAACACTGGAAAGGTCAAAGTCACTGCAGCTAGTGCCTCGGCTCCTACATACTCCCCGAGGAAGTAGGCATCCAATAAAGTAAAAGAACCGTTTACCAGCATTATTAGAATAATAGGCGCAGCCGTTTTAAAGAAAACCGGCAGCAAGTCCCCACTAACAAATATATTGTCTTGTTGTTCACTCATAGTAAGTCCGTTTTAAAGTTTGCCGCTATGCATCTCTGCAATCTCTTCAAATTTACTGAATACTAGCTTTTTGAGATCACTCGGCCATGAGTGGATGGCTTTTTTAAAGCTGATCCTACTATTCCTATACAGAGCACGACTGGCTTCCTCGAAGCCTGGAGTATCCCCTGCAACTAACAACATGAACTTATCCAGTTCCTGTTGTTTGCGGGTGATGCGCTCTTCAGGAGAAACCTGTTTTTGTGCCTGCTCAACCAGCTTACGAAGTGTGACGGAGGCACCGCCGGGCTGCTGACTCAGCCACTCCCAGTGGCGGGGAAGCAGGGTAATCTCCCTGGGAATAACTCCTAATTTGGGACGTCCGCGCTTGGCCTTGTGAGTCGCGGTATCTACAGCTGATACTGCCAACACCTCCTCCGTGTCCCCATGCCAATCCACTTCAACCCGTTTACAGCTTTGGGCCTCAAAAACAATGGGTTCATGGTTTGCACCCATATTTTTCACTTGGCGAATAACGACCTCCAGTGTCCCTCGGGCGATGATCTGTTGCTGATCGATAGCGATATAGTCGGTGCTCAAAGTTTTGCTCCTTATTTACCCGGATTAAATATTTTTATCCGGGTAAATATAGTTCGTCGGTTAGTTAACCTGCAAGTGTAATTTTCTGCCGAATGGCGATATTCGAAGCGGCATTAGTAAAGAACGAATTTTTCTGGCTGTGCTTGCCTGCCTTTCCTGCTGGCGCTCAGTGGTTAATAGCTGCTCATTTATGAGTGATATACACGGTCAGCGAGCACTCCTATACTGCCGAAAACCAATTGTTTAGGAGCGAATATGACCAGGGCATTGATTGGGGTGATTGGAGGAAGTGGCCTTTACGATATGCCGGGGCTGACTGAGGTGGAGGAGGTCCATATCGACACTCCCTTTGGCAGGACTTCGGACGCCATTGTCTGCGGTAAGCTCGCAGGTGTATCAGTAGCTTTCCTGGCCCGTCATGGTCGTAATCATCACCTGATTCCCTCCCAAGTGTCTTATCGGGCAAATATCCATGCCCTGCGCCAGCTCGGCGTGCGCTACATCCTGTCTCTCTCGGCTGTGGGCTCCCTACAGGAAGAGGTACGGCCGCTGGATATGTTAATCCCCGATCAGTTCATTGATATGACTCGCCGGCGGCAGAGTACCTTTTTTGGAGATGGTGCGGTTGCCCATGTGTCCATGGCCGATCCAGTATGCTCTGCTGTCGCTGATAGTTTGGCGCGTGCTTTCACGCTGACCCAGGCAGAGCAGCCAATTGAGTTACACCGAGGCGGCAGTTATATCTGTATCGAGGGCCCACAGTTTTCCACCCGTGCCGAGTCCCACTGGTATCGCAGTATGGGGGCGTCGGTTATCGGCATGACCAATATGCCTGAGGCCAAGTTGGCCCGGGAGGCACAAATTGCCTACGCCACGCTGGCTATGGCTACTGACTATGATTGTTGGCACCCTCGTGAGGAGGCGGTAACCGCAGAGGTAGCGATTGCGAATCTTCAGCAAAATGCCACGCGCGCGCAGCAAATTGCGATGGAAACCATACGTATTTTAGGGGCTGAGCAACCGGAGTCCTCCGCTCATACAGCACTGTTGAGCGGTCTGGTGACTCCCCTCGAAGCTATGCCTGAGGAAACACAAGCTGTAATAAAACCACTGCTTGCTCCGACAGAACCAGAGCTTGAAGAAATGGAGCAGTGATATCGATGCGTGAGACCTTACCCCTGCTGGAGCTATCGGATTTCCCCTCCCTGCACCGAGGGGCCATTGAGACCTTGCAGGTCAATATTGGCTACCGTTGTAATCAGCGCTGTTTACACTGCCACGTCAATGCTGGGCCTAATCGAACCGAGATGATGTCGGACGACAATTTGGCGCTGTTATTGGAAGTTCTTACGGTCCGTAAACCCCGTGTGCTAGATGTGACTGGTGGGGCCCCGGAATTGCACTGGGGTTTTCGATCTCTTGTAAGAGGGGCGCGAGAGCGCGGAGTACATGTAATTGATCGCTGTAACCTGACAGTTCTTTTTGAGCCGGGCCAGGAAGATACTGCTGAATTCCTCGCTGAAAACCAGGTTGAGGTCGTTGCCTCCCTGCCGTGTTACTCAATCGATAATGTCGATAAGCAACGAGGTAAAGGGGTATTCGATAAGAGCATTGCGGCGCTACAAAAATTAAATGCATTGGGCTATGGCAAGCCCGGCAGTGGCTTAGAGCTCAACTTGGTCTATAACCCCCAGGGACCCTTTTTACCCCCGGAGCAAAGTGCTTTGGAGGCGGACTACCGAAGAGAGTTGGCGAACCACTTCTCCATTAAATTTAATCATTTGTTCGCTCTCGCCAATATGCCAATCAAGCGTTTTGGTTCCATGTTAGTTTCCAAGGGGCAGTTTCACGATTATATGGCGCTACTTAAAGGCAGTTACAGTGCGGATAATCTCGCTGATGTTATGTGTCGTAGCTTGGTTAGTGTCGATTGGCAGGGAAACCTATTTGATTGCGATTTTAACCAACAACTCAACATGCCTATTCCCGGCCGATTACATTTGCGAGATTTAATCGAGATAGATCTAAAGGGATCGGCAATTTGCGTTGCAGATCACTGTTACGGTTGTACAGCCGGGCAGGGAAGTAGTTGTGGTGGGGCTCTCTAGCTTTCTGTTATGGCGGATGGAACCTGAAAACGATGAGTAAAAAAATCCTGCTGGTAGCCGCCATTGTTGTATTGGTGGTGGCTTTCTACTTGCTTGATCTACACCATTGGTTGAGCCTGGAAAAGTTAAAGGATGGAGCGGAGGACTTTAAACGTTGGCAGATGTCGTCGCCGCTTTTAGTCGGGTTTTTGTTTCTGGTCTTCTATATTTTGGTGACTGGCTTATCACTTCCCGGGGCTGCAATTCTAACTATTGCGGCCGGTGCATTGTTCGGTCTTTTCTGGGGTACTGTAATCGTTTCTTTTGCTTCCAGTATCGGTGCTACCCTGGCCTTTTTAATGGCTCGATATTTATTCCGGGACTATATTCAGGGGCGTTTCTCAGAGCGGCTTCAAGTTGTCAATAAGGGAATTGAGCGGGAGGGGGCATTTTACCTTTTTGCGCTGCGATTGGTGCCGGCTTTCCCCTTTTTCCTAATTAATATCCTGATGGGACTCACCCATATTAAAGCCTGGACTTTCTACTGGGTTAGTCAGCTCGGAATGCTGGCGGGTACGATAGTTTATGTAAATGCCGGCACCCAGTTGATGAGAGTGGAAAATCTCAAGGATATTTTATCTTTGCCACTGTTATTGTCTTTTGTTCTATTGGGTGTGTTTCCCTTAATTGCAAAATATGCGCTCAACTGGCTTAAGCGCAGGCGTCAGGCCGGGTGATCGATTTATGCAGAAACCTAAGAAATTTGATCGTAACTTAATTGTTATTGGTGGTGGTGCGGCGGGCTTGGTCACGGCTTATATCTCTGCAGCGGTTAAAGCAAAAGTTACTCTGATCGAAGCGGGTAAAATGGGTGGTGATTGTCTCAATACCGGCTGTGTACCCAGCAAAGCATTGATTATGTGCGCGCGGCAGGCCCATAGGGCGCGATGTGCAAGTGAGTTTGGCGTTATTCTTCAAGAGCCCGTAATTGATTTTCCCCGGGTTATACAGCATGTCAGAGAATCTATTCAAGCAATCGAACCCAACGACAGTGTTGAGCGCTATACCGAGCTTGGGGTTGAAGTACTACAGGGAACCGCAGAGTTGGTAGACCCCTGGACGGTGAAGACCTGTCTAAACGATGGGGGAGAGCAAATACTGACGGCGAGAGCTATTGTATTGGCTACCGGCGCTGAGCCGAGTGCCCCGCCGTTTCCCGGACTCGATCAAGTGAATTACCTCACAAGCGATACCTTGTGGGATCGCTTTACCCAGCTACAAGCTCCGCCCCGCCGACTGGTGTTATTAGGTGGCGGGGCAATAGGTTGTGAGCTGGCACAAGCATTGGTCCGGCTCGGTTCGCAAGTCGTCTTGGTGGAGAGATCCAACACTATATTACCGGAGCTTGATACGGAAGTATCCGCAGCCGTAACTGAGGCGCTCACCCGCGATGGTGTAGAAATATTAACAGATCATGAAGCCGTTGAATTTGAGGGTAGTCCTGAACGAAACGGTGGAACCTTAATTGTTCAGAATAAGGGCAATAAGGTTAGGTTGGAGTTTGATGAAGTAATTCTGGCGCTGGGTAGACAATCGAAATTGGCAGGTCTTGGGCTTGAAAACTTGGGCTTGCAGGAAAGTGGCAGGCTTCAATTGGATGGATACCTGCGTACAACCTATCCCCATATTCTTGCTGCAGGAGATGTTGCTGGACCTTATCAATTTACCCATATGGCCTCCCTCCAGGCCTGGTATGCGGCGGTGAATGCACTTTTTGGTGATCTCAAAAAATTTGCCGTAGATTATTCATTAGTTCCCAGTGCTGTATTTGTTGATCCTGAGGTGGCCAGTGTTGGCCTTTCTGAGGAGGCCGCTCGTAAACAGAATGTTAATTACGAGATAACCCGCTACGATCTCGAACATTTAGATCGAGCGATTGTCGATGGTGCGCGCCGAGGTTTTGTGAAAGTACTCACGGTGCCGGGGAAAGATAAAATACTCGGTGTTTCCATTGTCGGAGAAAATGCAGCGGAATTAATTGCGGAGTTTATTTTGGCGATGAAATATGGGTTGGGATTGAATAAGATTCTCTCAACGATTCATATCTATCCCACTATGAGTGAAGCCAATAAATTTGTCGCGGGCAATTGGAAACGTGCTCACACACCAGCAGCTATTTTACGTTTCTTAGAGGTTTTTAACCGCTGGAGGCGCAACTAATGCAGTTCAGTGTGATAGTCCCTCTATTAAATGAAAAGGAACAAATAGCCTCTTTACTGGATCACTTGCAGCAATTGAACGTGCAGGAAGATTGTGAGGTTATTGTCGTAGACGGCGGCAGTACCGATGGTAGTGTTGAGATTCTAGAGCAGTCTGATTTGCAGCTGGTCCACGCCACTCGGGGTAGGGCGGTTCAGATGAATGCTGGTGCGTTAATGGCTAAAGGTCAGTGGTTAGTGTTTTTGCATGCCGATAGCCGTCTACCCGCAGATGCCCTCAAGTCCATCACAAACCTCGAAAAGGAGAATGCCCACTGGGGGCGTTTTAATATTCAAATTGTCGGACACAGTTTTTGGTTTCCCTTGATTGCGACTTTGGTTAATTTACGCTCTCGTTTTAGTGGTATTGCTACAGGGGATCAGGCCATTTTTGTGCGCCGTGGTTTGTTCGAAGCTATCGGTGGATTCCCTGCGCAGCCGTTGATGGAAGATATTGAGCTGAGTCGTCGTTTGCGTAGTTATTACTGGCCCTATTGTTCTCGGGAAAAAGTAGAAACCTCAGGGCGTCGCTGGGAAAAGTACGGCGTATTGAGAACTATTTTATTGATGTGGCGATTGCGTTTTGATTACTGGCGGGGCGTATCAGCAGAGAGTTTGGCAAAGCGCTATGAGTAGTTTTCTATTGCCGCCCATGCGTCTTGTAGTGATGGCTAAGGCTCCGTTGCCAGGGTATGCAAAAACTCGGCTAATTCCCACTTTGGGAGAGAAGGGCGCAGCCGCTCTCGCATTACAGTTATTGCAGGATACATTGGCAGAAGCGGTGAAGGCGGATCTAGGTCCTGTCGAGCTGCATGCTGCGCCCAACTCCCGGCATCCTTTCTGGCAGGAGTTCAAATTGCCTCAGGGAGTAAAGCTTTACAGCCAGTCAGAAGGTGATCTCGGTCAGCGCTTGTGGCGGGCTGCGAAAAGTTCTTACGCCGCTGGCCAGGGGTTCTTTTTGATGGGGACAGATTGCCCGGCATTAAATGCAGAAAGACTCCGAGCCGCAGCTGTGGCGCTAGTGCATACAGACTCCGTTATGTACTCCGCAAATGATGGTGGCTACACCCTGTTGGGATTGAAGTATCTGCATTCTCGCTTGTTTGAAGATATATGTTGGAGTACTGAAGTCGTTGCCCAGCAAACCCTGGAGCGATTACAGGAATGTGATATGCAGTGTCAGCAATTGGATGTGCTTGCGGATATTGATGACCCTGAGGATTTGCAGTTTTTACCTGGAGTTCTTTCGAGGCGTCTGGCAGGTTTTCGGGAAGCAGATTAAAAGTAATCGAGAGTAAGGAGTATTTCTAGCTTGAACCAGGAAGTGCTGGCTCTAGGAATATAACTTCCCGCGTGACCTGCCAACGCCCATCTTCATGAACCAAATCGATCGCCAGTTTTAACAGTTGCTCCTGGCCAGCCAAATTGTTTTTTCGCGAGAAGATTACTAAAGCACTGTTTTCATTTGCCACTATGTGGTGAATTTTTTTCCAGTCGTTGAGAGGTAGTTCACCCGCGTCACGCTTGGCTTTAAACATATTGATGAAGGCCGTTTTGTCTGCCACTGTGACCCGGTCCGAAGGGTCTAGTATGAAGACCTGCATTTCCCGGTGGTAGACACTTTCCAGTTCATCTTCTCTGCAGTACACCCCGGCCTGCACGAGGTAGTCAATAAACTGCTCGATCTCTCTTACCGTATCTGGATTATCCATCGCTCAGGCACTCCAACCGGGACCAGATGAATATAGATTAAGGTGGAGATATTTGGGGCTTTCTTCGGCCAGGCTAAGCTGGCCTAGAGGGGGATTAGAGAGCGGGGGCGGCGCTGGCTTCGGAATTCACTGCGCTGTTCTCAGCAAGGATCCCGCCGTTTTCATCATTGGCTGCGGCCAGTCGTTGTTCCTCAATGCGGCTACTCCAGCTCAGAAGGGCTTGATAGTGGCGGATATTCTGTACATAAGTCACCGGTTCCCAGCCTCGGGCATAGCCGTGTTTGGTGGTCTTGTAATACTGACGCTTGGCCAGAAGGGGCAGGTGTTCGCGCACATCGGGCCAAAGATCTGGATTGCCGCCCATTCGTTCTGTCAGTACCCGGGCATCCTCAAGGTGGCCATAGCCTACGTTGTAGGCAGCCAGTGCCATCCAGGTTCTGTCGGGTTCGCGAATGCGATCCGGCAGTTTGTTGCGGATTTGTACGATATAGCGGGCACCACCCTCAATGCTCTCTTCGGGGTTTAGGCGGTTTACACCGAGATCTTTTGCGGTATTCAGGGTGAGCATCATCAGGCCGCGTACACCGGTGCGAGAGCGGGCACGCGGATTCCAATAGGATTCCTGGTAGCTGAGGGCTGCGAGTAAGTGCCAGTCGAGGTCATATTGGTCGGCAACCTTTTGCATGGTGCCGCGCCACTGGGGCAGGCGCTCGCGGCTGCGCTTGGCAAAGGCCTTGGCGCCGCCCACATTTAGGTCGCTGACGTGGCCAAAAAACTCTTCCCGCAACTGGGCAATCATGCCATTGGTATTGGCGCGCAACATAAAGCGACGCGCACTGCGATAGAGGCTGTCGTCATCACTTTGTGGGAAGGCCCAGGAAACCGGTTGGAATTGGGTGAGGTTGAACGCAACCGCGGTGTTTGGGTAAAGGCCGCGGTGAACTGCATAGGCGTTGGAATCGACAATTGCATAATTGTATTTTCCTTCCTGCACCATCTCCACCAATTCCATGGCGTCCACGTCGGAGACTTCCTCCCAATCCAACTCGGTATAGCGGGTGGAGAGTTTCTTCATTTCTTCTGCGTGAGCACTACCGGCAATGACGGCGACCTTTTTTCCTTCGAGATCGCTAGTTTTGCGCGGCCGCTGTTCGCCAACTCGGTAGATAACCTGCTGGCGAATTTCAAAATAGGATGGGGTAAAGCGGACTTGTTCGCGACGCTCTGGAGTTACCGTGAGGCCGGCAGCTGCGAAGTGCGCGCCACCCTCTGGGTCGCGCAGCTGATCGAACATTTCGTCCAGATCGTGCACGTCGCGAATTACCAATTTCACCCCCAGCTCTTCAGCAAATGCACGCAGCATGCCGTATTCAAAGCCTGTCGGGTTGCCGGAGGCGTCTTCGTAATAAGTGGTGGGGCCGTTTTGTGACAGGACAACCAATTCACCGGTGGCTTTGACACGCTCGAGCGTATTCGGTGCTTTACTGGCAACCAGCAGGGAGGCGCAGCAGGACAGGGCGATCCCTTTGCACACACGGCGGACGTAGCGCAGCATACGGCTTTTCATCATCATAGGCTGTCCCCTTTAGCTAGTCCGTTGGTTTTTTTGCTGTTGTGCCTAAGGCCCTGTATGTCGATTTCGCTCTCAAATACGAGGGCAAAATTTGACGCAGTCCGCCAATTTTACATTATTTGACGACAATCTGCCCAGTTTGTCTTTTGAACACTGTGATCTGCGCGCTTGCAAAGCATTACAGACTTAGGTAGGTGAACCTGACTTTGATACAAAGTTGGTTTATTTACAGCCAAGCTTGCTGGTCTTTTGAACATTCAGGTTACTAATTAGTTCATGTGTACCCAAGTGTCGGGCGGGTGTGTTGGAGTAGCGATGCTTCAGGTACAATTGCGCCTCTCAAATTTCCGGGGCCTTGTGCGAAATCCCATTCGCGCAATCTTTCTCATTTAGACAAGAGGCTATCTCCCGCAATGTTAGTTCTGCGTGGTGCTCCTGCACTGTCGAAATTCCGCCATAAAAACCTGCTCAATCAACTGCGCGCGCTGCAACCAACCATCGACGATCTCTACGCTGAGTTCGTTCACTTTGCAGACAGCGACTCACTGGATAACCAGGAGATGGCCCTGCTGGAGCGGTTGCTCCAATACGGCCCAACCGAGGAAAAACACGAGCCGAAAGGCGAGTTGATCCTGGTAGTGCCGCGTCCGGGCACAATTTCTCCCTGGTCTTCCAAGGCTACTGATATTGCGCATAACACTGGCCTGAACAAAGTTCATCGCCTGGAGCGTGGCATTGCCTACTACGTTACTGGTGTCGAGTTAACTGAAGCTGAACGCCTTGTGCTGGCCTCCCGCTTACACGATCGTATGGTTGAAGCGGTATTCACCGATTTTGCTCAAGCTGAGCAATTATTTGTGGAAGAAGCGCCGCGCCCGTTGCGCGGTGTGGATATTCTCGAGGGCGGTCGCGAAGCTCTGGAAGATGCCAATGTCACCTTGGGCTTGGCCTTGGCCGAAGATGAGATTGATTACCTGCTCACCAGTTTCCAAGAGCTGGAGCGCAATCCCACAGATGTAGAGCTAATGATGTTTGCCCAGGCAAACTCCGAGCACTGCCGCCACAAGATCTTCAATGCCTCCTGGACCATCGACGGCGAAGAAATGCCGCACTCCCTGTTCGGCATGATTAAGAATACGTACCAGAAGGGTGGTGACAATGTGTTGTCCGCCTATGCGGATAATGCAGCCGTCGTTACTGGTAGCGAAGCGGGGCGTTTCTACCCGGATCCTGACAGCAAGGAATACGGTTTCAGCACTGAAGCCATTCATCTGCTGATGAAAGTGGAAACCCACAATCACCCTACCGCGATTGCTCCTTTCTCCGGTGCTGGTACCGGGGCCGGTGGTGAAATTCGTGATGAAGGTGCAGTTGGCCGTGGCTCCAAACCAAAAGTGGGCCTGACCGGTTTTACGGTTTCCAACTTGCGCATTCCCGGCTGGGAGCAGCCTTGGGAAGCCAACTATGGCAAGCCTGAGCGTATTGTTACCGCTCTGGATATTATGATCGAAGGCCCGATCGGTGGTGCAGCATTTAACAATGAGTTTGGCCGCCCGAATATCTGCGGTTACTTCCGTACCTTTGAAGAAAATTTCGATGGCGAGCGTCGCGGCTATCACAAGCCGATCATGTTGGCTGGTGGTTACGGCAATATCCGCGAAGAGCATGTAGACAAGCCCGAGTTTTCCCCTGGCGCCAAACTGGTAGTGCTGGGTGGCCCGGCGATGTTGATTGGCCTCGGTGGTGGTGCAGCCTCCAGTATGGCCAGCGGCTCCAGCTCTGAAGATCTGGATTTCGCTTCAGTACAGCGCCAAAATCCGGAAATCGAGCGTCGCTGCCAAGAGGTGATCGACCAGTGCTGGCAGTTGGGTGAAAGCAACCCCATTGCCTTTATCCACGATGTGGGTGCGGGCGGTTTGTCCAATGCTTTCCCCGAGTTGGTGAAAGATGGCGGTACCGGCGGTAATTTTGAACTGCGCAATGTGCCCTGTGATGAGCCGGGTATGAGCCCGCTGGAAATTTGGTGTAACGAGTCCCAGGAGCGCTATGTACTGGCAGTGATGCCGGAAGATCTGGAGCGCTTCGAGCAAATCTGTGAGCGTGAGCGCGCGCCTTACGCCGTTGTCGGTGAAGCTACCGAAGACAAGCACCTGCTGTTAAATGACAAGCAATTCGAATCCAAGCCAGTAGACCTGCCGATGTCGGTGTTGTTCGGCAAGCCGCCGCGCATGCACCGTGAAGCAGAAACTCGCCAGGTGGAAAGTAAGGCATTTTCCACAGTAGATATCGACCTGAATGAAGCGGCTGAGCGGGTGCTGCGCCTGCCCACAGTGGCTAGCAAGAGCTTCCTGATCACTATCGGTGACCGCACTGTAACCGGTCAGGTTTCCCGCGACCAGATGGTTGGTCCCTGGCAGGTGCCGGTGGCCGATTGCGCGGTAACTACCGTTGCCTATGACAGCTACGCCGGCGAAGCCATGTCTATGGGTGAGCGCACCCCGGTGGCATTGCTGGATGCACCGGCCTCGGGCCGTCTGGCAGTGGGTGAGGCAATCACCAATATCGCCTGTACCCCGGTGAAGCAACTATCCGATATCAAACTCTCCGCCAACTGGATGTGCGCTGCGGGCCATCCGGGTGAAGAGGAAAAACTTTATCGAACCGTAGAAGCGGTGGGTATGGAGTTGTGTCCTGAATTGGGCATTACCATCCCGGTGGGCAAAGACTCCATGTCTATGCGCACTGCCTGGGAGGAAGAGGGCGAGCAGAAATCGGTTACTGCACCGCTGTCTCTGGTAATTTCTGCCTTTGCTCCGGTAACTGATGTCCGCAAGACAGTGACACCGCAGCTGCGCACCGATAAAGGTGAAAGTGAGTTACTGTTTATCGATCTGGGTGCCGGCAAAAATCGCTTGGGCGGCTCCTGTCTGGCGCAGGTCTACAACGAGCTGGGTGACAAGCCCGCAGACCTGGACGATGCCAAGAAGCTGAAAGGTTTCTTCGAGGTGGTACAGCAGGCTCTGAATGAAGACCTGATCATGTCCTACCACGACCGCGCTGACGGCGGTTTGTTTACAACCCTGGCGGAAATGGGCTTTGCCGGCCGCGTGGGTATGGATGTGGAAATCTACGAATTGGGTGAAGACCCGATTGCGGCGCTGTTCAGTGAAGAGTTGGGTGCGGTATTGCAGGTTCCCGCCTGTGAAGCGGATATGCTGGTACAGCGCTTTGCCGCTGTGGGTGTACCCACCCACAAGATCGGTTACCTGAACAATAACGAACACCTGTGCATCACCAATAACGGTGTTGAAATCTTCAAGCGCTCCCGTGCTGAATTGCAGCAGATCTGGTCGGAAACCAGCTTCCGTATCCAGTCCCTGCGTGATAACGCCGAGTGTGCCGAGCAGGAATTCGCTGCCATTGCCAAAGAAGACCCGGGCCTGACAGTAAACCTCACTTTCGATATCAACGACGATATCAGCGCACCTTATATCGTTAAAGGTGTTCGCCCGAAAGTTGCTGTACTGCGAGAGCAGGGCGTGAATAGCCAAGTGGAAATGGCGCACTCTTTCCACCGCGCTGGCTTTAACGCT
This sequence comes from Microbulbifer sp. CNSA002, assembly GCF_047324085.1. NCBI lineage: Bacteria > Pseudomonadati > Pseudomonadota > Gammaproteobacteria > Cellvibrionales > Microbulbiferaceae > Microbulbifer > Microbulbifer sp. CNSA002. The sequence continues at coordinate 3,978,079 of NZ_CP172449.1, read as the reverse complement.
GTCGACGTACATATGAGTGACATCCTGTCTGGCCGTGTAGCCTTGGATGAGTTCAAAGGTTTGGTGGGCTGTGGTGGCTTCTCTTACGGCGATGTACTGGGTGCCGGTGAGGGGTGGGCTAAAACCATCCTGTTTAACGATCGTGCCCGCGATCAGTTTGAGGGCTTCTTCAATCGCAACGATACCTTCGGCTTGGGGGTGTGTAACGGTTGCCAGATGTTCTCAGTGATCAAAGAGCTGATTCCAGGTGCGGATCACTGGCCGCGCTTTGTGCGCAACCTCTCTGAGCAGTATGAAGCGCGCTTCGCACTGGTAGGCATTGAAGACTCACCTTCCGTGTTGTTTAAAGGTATGGCGGGTACTTACATGCCGGTTGCCGTTGCTCATGGTGAGGGGCGAGTGGAGTTTGCTGACCAGCAGGCGCTGGAGAAGTGTGAAGCTTCCGGCACTATCGCGATGCGCTACCTAAATAACAAAGGGGAAATTACCCAAACTTATCCGGCCAACCCCAACGGCTCGGTCAATGGTATTACCTCCCTGAGTTCTGAGGATGGCCGCGTGACTATTATGATGCCGCATCCTGAGCGTGTTGCTCGAGCTGTCAGCAATAGCTGGCATCCAGATGAGTGGAAAGAAGATTCCGGCTGGATGCGCTTGTTCCGCAACGCGCGGGTGTTTGTCGACTAAGACAAGTCATTCCCTCGGTTTTTGCCTGCCGAGGTACGCGTAAAGATTGTGGTGGCCGTTTCAGGTCACCACAATCTTTAGTAAAAATAGAAATATTTCTGTAATATTTTCAGCCCTTTCATTTCTTGGCGTATTTTTTCCCTTCCTTAAAGTAGAAACTTCAGCTACTGCTATACTTAAACGATTATTCGAAATAACGTTTTTGCTATGGTGCAGTTATCTGTTGTATTTGCAGTTTACTTGCTCATTGCTCCATCCAATGTCTTGTTGGGATTAGGGTTCACATTTAATTCCGCTCGATTCTTTTCAAATTTCATCGTTTTTAACCTTTTCAGAAAAAAGCAGTTTCTGAGGGGGTATTCCTGCCTAGTAAAAGTGATTAAGGAGAAAACTATGGCGTACAGCGAAACTCTGGCTGAAAAAGTGCGCAAATTACTTCAGGGAAATGAAGGCCTCAGTGAAAAGCAGATGTTTGGAGGTCTCGCTTTTATGTTGAATGGCAATATGGCCTGTGGGGTTGTTGGAGAAGAGTTGATGGTCCGGGTTGGGCCTGATGAGTATCAAACTGCGTTGGCCGAACGCTATACCCGGCCTATGGATTACACCGGGCGCCCCTTAAAAGGCATGGTGTATGTGGAAGAAGATGCTGTCGCAGAGGATTTGGATAACTGGGTCAGTCGTGGAGCGGTATTTGCGGGCTCACTTCCTCCAAAATAATCGCTTATATTCACTGAACTTAGCAAATTAGTTTCTTTTTATTGCATGGTGAGTGATTAGCAGTCAGGAGTTGGCGTGAGTTCGCTGTTTTCTACGCGTTGACTTCTGTACGGCCTACACTCAGCGAAATAAACGTGACCCCGGTTCTATTCCCTCTTGGTCCTTGCTGATTTACCGCTCAGTAGTCTGAAAGGATATTGATTATGTATTTTCTCGAATTGAATAACGGTGTAGAGATACCTCAGCTCGGCATGGGAATGGCTGCGATTGGCAGCTGGCAGCAGGATGATGAGTATGTAACAGAAGTTATTTTGAAAGCCATGTCTGTGGGATATCGTCATTTTGACACAGGATCGGTCTATGGAAATGAGCGAGCTCTGGGAAGAGCGATCAAAGAATCCGGCCTAGCGAGGGAAGAGCTTTTTATTACCAGTAAAGTTTGGGATACGGAGCAGGGAACCAATAAAACTCACGATGCATTTGCCCGTAGCCTGGAGCGCTTGCAGCTGGAATACCTGGACCTATATCTGATCCATTGGCCTATGCCGGCCTATACCCGGGAGACCTGGGGTGCAATGGAGGCGCTTTACCAGCAGAAAAAAGTGCGGGCCCTGGGGGTGTCAAACTTTCGTAAACCTGATATTGAACAACTGGCGACTTTCTCGGAAGTGCGCCCTGTTTGTAATCAAATTGAACTGCACCCCTATTTCACTCAGCAGCCTTTAGTAGATTATTGCCAGTTTCATAAAATTGCGATTTGCAGCTGGTCTCCTTTGGGGTCGGGATCTACATGGAGCGGTGTCGAGGCTCATGAAAAACCTCTCATAGATCCAGTAATTGTGGACATTGCGAAAAATCACGGGGTGACTTCGGGGCAGGTTATCCTTAAGTGGAATATCCAGCAGCATCGCATAGTTATTCCCAAGGCGGAAAGCCTGGATCACATACGCAATAACTTCTTATTATCTGATTTTAATTTGAGCAATGCGGAGATCCAGGCAATTAATGGATTGAACTGCAATAAAAGGTTGGGCGGTGATCCCGATTATGTTAATAAGAAAAATATAATGGTCAAAGTGCCCGATTAAATTTTTTCCAACAAAGCATAGGTCGCTATAGCGCAGGCGGAAGTAACATTCATTGAGGAATTGATACCCTGCATAGGTATGTGTACCACAGCATCTGCCAGTTCCAGAAGTTCAGGGTTGACCCCATCTTTTTCAGAACCCAATACCAAACATATTTTATCCCCGTTGGAAACAGGAGTATCTTTGAGTTCGACGCTATTTGAGGCAATTTCCAGGCAAATTAATTGATAGCCCTTATTTTTTAAGGTTTGTGCGATATTGGCTGCAGATGAGTGATATTCGTAGGGAACGTACTTTTCTGTAGACCTGGAAACTTTTCGAATTTTGGAATTAGGTGGAACCAGGCTTTCACCGGTTAAATAAATTTTCTCTACGCCGAGTGCATCGGCGATACGAAATAGGCCGCCGACATTGCTCGGTGTACCGATATCGGTGGCTAAATAGCATAATGGGTAAGTGTCTGTGCTGGGTTGATGACTACTGTGATCTGTCTGCATTTTTCGGTTTGTTACTATAGGAAGTGGGGAAGTTACCACTTCCCCAGGAAAGTACTGCGGTATTGATGGGGGAGTTAGTGGCTGCTCTCTGCGATTTCGAGAGCCTCCTCGGCGACTCTTTGCGCAGCGGCCTGGCGATTACGCATCTGCTCTACCAGAGAGGGCTCTCGGTTGGCCTTTTGATTCTGGATATGCACCGCTTGCCTGTATACCTTATCTGACACAATAAACTCTTCCGCTCGCTGGTTGATTTCGCTGTAGCGTGTATTCAGTTCTGAGATCTTCTTGGATAGATGTTCAAGATCCAGGATATCGTCGAAGTAAAGGGCGATCAGCCGCTCGCACTCCCTGGCGATTGCAAGGTACTCGTTGCCTACCTGCCGGTGTCCCTCATAGTTCTTTTTAAAATTGAAGAAAGTCTGCACACCGCCCAATAGCGCGGCCAGCAGGGCCAGAGCCGCACCACTCCACTTGGTCCAATCAGGCAGCTCCGCATTGATCAAGGAGAAGAAAAGCGAACCGAGGAATAAGTTGACGACAACGATGGGCACCCCGCAAAGTACATGCAAATTGCGCCCCTTCATAGAGGCTCGAAAGTGGCTGTGTTTGCACAGGTGAGCATTCCAGCGGAGCTTCTCCAGGACTTCCACGGTATTGGGTATAGTGCTCATGATTCCTTTCCGCCCTCATTCTACTTCTAGCTATTGTGGGCGATAGTTTGACGGATGCCAGCGAGATGTACAGGGGAGATGACCAGATTCGAAAGTTTGGACTACGGGGGTGGCTCTAGATGTTCCGTTTTAAGCCTTGGGAGGAGGTATGTGGGTACTCACCTCCTCCCGAGGCCAAATGCTTTACAGGAATTAGAAGCTGTAAATGATTCCCAGTGCAGTGAAGTTAGCTTTCTCATCTTCTATTTCAAAGATGGTGTGCTCAAGGCCAATATCCCAAGTGCCAGTAGACCAGGATATCTCTGCACCATAGTAGGGATTACTGCTGCTCTCTTTCTCAGCATCCCAATCTCCAGACCAAGAGACGCTTTCTGACTCCAGGAGTTCTCCACTTGGGGAGTACCAGCTGCCGGAATAGGCGTAACTAGCTGTGCCACCAGAGGTTTTGCGCCATTGGTGGACTCCAAATCTGGCGCTTGCGCTTAGGTGTCTGTGCAATTGTGCTGTAAATGCAGTGCCGAGGCTGTACGATTTATACTCGGTTTTAGCGTGGCTAGTAGAAGAAACATCTACGATATATTTATAGCCATCAATGTCATAATCACCTTCATCGTGCAGTTCATATCTAGATTGCTGCTCTGTGCTACCCAGATCAGTCATTCCTGCTTCAATAGCAATATACTTATTGATGCGATACCCAAGAGTAAATCCATAACCAGTAGAGTCTAAGTCTTCCTTGGTCACATAGGCGTTATCGGAGGAGTCGAACTGTGTGAAACCCAGAGAAGCCTTCAGATAGAAAGGCTGTTCTTCGGCGTAAATACTGGAACTGAATAACGCGATAACAGCGGCGATAGCGGTGCGTTTCAAGGGGTACCTCATATACTAACTGGTTGTTTTTTATACTAGCCCTCACTTTAGGATGGCTGAGCATCTATTTAGTGCGGACTAAAAAGCTAAAAATAATGGAATGTCATTATTGTATATTTTTACCTATTTTTCTAAAAGTGTCCGCTGATAGATTTTCTTATTTGATGGGCTCTACTCAATAAGTGGTTACTTGCTTACACTACAACGCGAAGGTTAATACTGCGAGTGAAAATCAAGCAGTTGTGTTTACTCCATGTTGCTCCTAGACGCTTGTAGAATTTCTTCCTCTGAAGTACTGCGCAGACCGTCTACTTTCTTGTATTTTGTATGCCTGCCTGAGATGCGTTAACAGCTGCCTTTACTGGCCTGAATCCAGAATCTCAGGAAATATAAACTTATAAAAATCAACCCTTGAGTAGTTGGGGGCAGGTATGTCAATCGCGCGGCAGCGCTTTATAGTTTTGGGGCCTCTTTTTGCTGTGGCCTTCTATTTCTTTTTATCAGCGTTGGGGATGCAGTATCTACCGGCAGTAACTGCTGCAATTACCTTGTTAACAGTGATCTGGTGGATAACGGAGGCTCTGCCAATCCCCGCAACGTCACTGGTGCCTTTTGTCCTCTTGCCTCTATTTGGAGTAGCGGACCATCGGGAGGTGGCAGCTTCCTTGGGAAGTCATGTCATTCTGTTGCTGATGGGGGCCTTTATTTTGTCCAAGGCCCTGGAGAAAAGTGGGGCCCACGAGCGCCTTGCCCTGTATATGTTGCGTATTGTGGGCGTCTCCAGTGGCCGCAGGCTGGTGCTCGGATTTATGCTGGCAGCAGGCTTCCTGAGCATGTGGATTTCCAACACTGCTACCACATTGATGATGCTGCCTATAGCCCTGGCAATTCTCAGTAAGATCGACAATGAGCGCTTAAGTATTGCCCTGATCCTGGGTATTGCCTATGCCGCAAGTCTGGGTGGGGTAGGTACTCCTCTGGGCACGCCGCCCAATGTTATTTTTATGGGAATATACGAGGAAGTAACCGGACGAGAGTTTAGCTTCCTGGGCTGGATGAAAATAGGAGTCCCAGTTGCTTTGGTGACACTGCCTATAATGGCCCTCTGGCTGACCCGTCATGTGCATCTGAAAAATGACATTGAGCCCCCTCAAGTGGGAGAGTGGAGGCAAGAGGAAAAGCGAACCTTAATGGTTTTCGGTGTGGCAATTCTCCTATGGGTTACTCGCAATGCACCGTTTGGCGGTTGGAGCGAATTGATAGGTATTGATGCTGCCGGTGACGGAACCGTGGCTCTAGCAGCCGTTGTCGCTATGTTTCTAGTGCCTAACGGTAAGGGAGGGCGGCTGCTCGATTGGCAGACCGCAGAGACGATCCCCTGGGGAATGCTATTACTGTTTGCCGGTGGTATAGCGCTAGCAAAAGGTTTCTCCAGTTCCGGACTGAGCGATATGCTCGGCAACGGTCTTTCTTTCCTGACGGCGATGCCACTGTGGTTGTTGTTGGTAATTCTATGCCTTAGTGTGACCTTCTTGACAGAGATAACCAGCAATACAGCTACGGCAACTCTACTTATGCCAATTTTAGCTGTAGCCGCCACTTCAGCGGGTTTTGAGCCCATGGTGCTGATGATACCTGCGGCGATGAGTGCCAGTTGCGCATTTATGCTGCCTGTCGCTACAGCGCCTAATGCGATTGCGTATGGAACCGGTAAAGTACGTATACAGGATATGGTTCGAGAGGGCGCGATACTCAGTGTGACGGCATCGCTGATAATAGCGGGGATGAGTTGGTTGATTCTGGCTGGTTAGTGTTCGCCAAGGCCATCAAAGTAGAGCTTAAATAGTTGTTAGAATATGTATTTAAAGGTTGGGCATTGGAATTCACACGCTGATTGAGTCTCTGAGGATCAAATTCAGACAATAAAATATCAATGGAACAAAGAAAAATAGGTAGGAGAGATAGAGTTCTATGAATAAAACCACAGCAACACTGTTGCTCACCCTTGGTTTAGTAGGGTGTGGCGAGACAGAAAATAACCAAGTAGCAGAGGACAAAACCTTGTTTAGCGAGCAGGCTTCCGCTCCTGTAGCCAAGAAAGTGCCTTATAAAATGGTTATGCATGGTCATGAGCGTATCGATAATTACTATTGGATGCGCGATGATGAACGAAAAGCGTCAGATGTTATTGCTCATCTCGAAGCAGAAAATGCTTATACCGATTCGGTAATGCACCACACCAAAGAGTTACAGGAATTACTCTTTGAGGAAATGACTGGCCGTCTGGAGAAAGATAAATCAACGGTTCCCGTTTACTATAATGGTTATTGGTATTACAGCCGCTATCTTCCCGAGAAAGAATACGCGATCCACGCGCGGCGTAAAGGTACCCAGGAAGCACCTGAAGAGGTTATGCTGGATGTGAATGCGCTGGCTGAAGGCCACGGCTACTTTAGTGTAGGGCGCCTGGCCGTTTCTCCCAGTAATCAATTAGTAGCATATCCTGAAGATAGCGTTGGACGTCGTGTTTACACGATTCGCTTCAAGGACTTAAAGACCGGTGAGATGCTGCCAGATAAATTGGAAAATGCTTCACCAGTTGCGGTTTGGGCAAACGATAACCAGACTGTCTTCTATATCAATAAAGACCATCAAACTCTGCTCGGCTATCAAGTAATGCGCCATAAGTTGGGCACGCCACAGAGTGAAGATGTTGTTGTTTACGAAGAGATGGATAAGGCTTTCTATACGTGGATTTCCAAATCCCGGGATGGAGAGCTGATACGCATTCACCATAGTTCTACAACTAGCAGTGGCCAGTCAATCCTGGACGCAAACACCCCTCTTGCCGATTTTGCTCCCTTATATCCCCGGGAAGAGGATCACGAGTATTCAGCGCTAAAGTTAGGGAATGATTTTTATATCATGACCAACTGGCAAGCTGAAAACTTCCGCCTTATGAAGGTTGCCATGGACGACGCAACAGATAAGTCTAATTGGCAGGAAGTCATACCTCATAGTAGTAAAGTTTTGTTGGAAGATTTCACTTTATTTGATCATCATCTGGCAGTAATAGAACGAAAAGCGGGGCAAACGGGTCTCCGAATTATTAATTTAGAGAATAATAAGGACCTTCAAGTCGGGTTTAATGATCCAGTATACAGGCTGGGCTTGAGTTCAAACCCAAACTTGGACTCAGAGAGTGTTCGAGTATCTTATTCGAGTTTAACGACACCAAATAGTGTTTATGAAGCCAAGTTGGATAGTGGCGATTTGGAATTGCTTAAGCAAGACAAAGTTCTGGGTGGTTTTGACCCAGAGCACTATCAGAGCGAGGGTATCCTGGTAGCGGCACGAGATGGCGTTAAGGTGCCGGTATCTTTGGTTTATCGTAAAGATAAATTTAAGAAAGATGGCTCTAATCCATTACTGCAATATGCCTATGGCTCATACGGTAGTACCGTAGACCCCTGGTTCCGCTCTTCAGTGGTGTCCTTGCTTGACCGAGGTTTTGTATTTGCTATTGCCCATATTCGTGGCGGCCAAAAACTGGGGCGTGCCTGGTACGAAGATGGAAAGATGTTCAATAAAAAGAATACTTTCACTGATTTCATCGACGTTACTAAGGCGTTGGGAAAATTAAAATATGGCGCCCCTGATAAAATCTTTGCTTCAGGTGGTAGTGCTGGGGGGCTGTTGATGGGGGCGGTAGTCAATATGGAGCCGGATTTGTACCGGGGAGTTACTGCGGCGGTGCCATTTGTTGATGTGGTAACTACCATGCTTGATGAGTCAATTCCCCTGACTGTTAATGAGTATGATGAGTGGGGCAATCCTAATAATAAGGATAGTTATGAATATATGCTTTCCTATTCTCCCTATGACCAGGTGAAAGCTCAGGATTACCCCAATATGTTGGTAACCACTGGGCTACATGATTCCCAGGTGCAATACTTTGAGCCAATGAAATGGGTGGCAAAGTTACGCGAATTGAAGACCGATGAAAATCAGTTGTTATTCAATACCAATATGGAAGCAGGTCACGGTGGCTCTTCGGGTCGTTTCCGTCGTTATAAGGAGACCGCTTTACAGTATGCATTTTACCTCGATTTACTTGGATACAAAAATGGAGAAACTGATAAGAAGGTTAAGTAATAAATATGTTATGCTTATTTTAGAGATATAGGTCTGATTATGGGGAACTAATTATTCTTTATATCTCTACTTAAGTATCATGTAAATAAAGGGGAGCAAGCTCCCCTTTATTTGTTGGGGAAGTTAAAATGTCCTTTTGTTTTTCAGCTTTCTGAAATATTAACTTCTAGAGTCAGTTGGCTTTTTGCGTTGTTTGGGTAGGATAAACGCGCACCACCTTGTTAGTATTCCGCTAAAAATCCAAATACTTTGAATTTCTATTTATAGGCGTAGAATGGAGATAGATTTACTGGAAGGTCTGAATTATGCGTGAGTTCGCCGCCATTGAGGCACCTGTGATTGATCGATTTGGAGGATTAGATGGACTTCAGTCGAAGCTGGTGAAGCCAAAGCCTGCGCAGCTCTTGAGAGAGATACATGATAGTCAGTGGTTGTCATCGGCATCTCGGGCTGTTTTTCAAGCCGGTTTTAGTTGGAAGGTTGTTGAAAAAAAGTGGCCGGATATAGAGAAGATCTTTTATGGCTTTGATGTTTCGTTCTGTCGTTACTTACCGGAAGAGGCGTTAGATGACCTAATGCGGCAGGAAGGTATGATCAAGCACTGGACTAAAACTCGCTCCATTCAGAGAAATGCAGACTTCTTTTGGCATTTATCTAATGAGCATGGAAATTTGGGAGCGTATTTCTCTAGCTGGAATACAGACAACTATATTGAGAATCTTCTGTACTTGCGTAAAGGTGGTGATCGACTCGGCGGTAAGACTGCCCAAGTATTTCTAAGACGAATGGGAGTTGATACTTTGGTTTTTGCAAGTGATACCATTCGAGCCTTAATCCGAGAAGGGGTTGTCGACAAGTCTCCCTCCTCCAAGAAAGACTGGGCTGCACTAAAAGCAGCCATCGAAACTTGGCAGTCCCAGTCAAATCGTAGTTTGAATGAGATTAGTCAGATATTATCACTTTCGGTAGGTTAAACAACTGGGGTATTTAGTTGGTAGAAGTATCTATTTCACTCCTACCAACCTGAATGCTTGATCGAAAGTTAATCGGTTGTAGCTGACGGCACAACCTGAAAGTCCACGGACAACGAAGCCTCATACTGAACTTCGTCGAAGGAACTAACCTCTGTTTCTATATATGCTTCTGAAAAGCTATCTTCAAATTTACTGTTTCGAGTTCTGGATGCAGTAACGATAACCTCTTCTATTGCTCCAGCTCCCGCTGTCCCATGATAGCCGATATTATTTGTACGGACATTAACTGGTGTTAACTGAATACTCAGGGTTCTCTCATAGTCAGCTTTTTGTTCCATGATTTTGGCTAGTGCCTTAGATCGGACCTTTTTTGTATATTCAGATACTTCTGAATGCTCAAAAGAAGTACTCACTATTTCTATTTCTTTATTTTCATCGGTTAGCCTTGCGATAGACTGTAAATGTCCCTCCTTGTTAATAGTTATTGCGACCCTGTTAATAACTTTATAGCTAGAAGGATTTTTGCCTAGCCAACCAAATTGTGGGGAAGATGAAAATTTTGAATTTTTAATCTTAGCTCGGTCTATGCCAGCCTTTATTAAGCTCTCGGTTAATTGTTCACGCAAAGAACTATTACTGGCAATGGCGTCTGATAGGAGAGGCTCTTCAGTGGTGACAATAATATTGATTATAGCTTGGTCTGAATAAGCCGTTTCTTTTGCACTGCCGTGGAGAGTCACAACTCTTGATATTGGGTAAATTAGGTCGCGTAAGTCCTGGGGGGAGCCTTTAATCTCCGGAGTTGCCATTGAAAGGCTGGGAATGATTAGCGAAGCTAAAAGAGCAAGTCTTTTCATATTGACACTTCCAAGCTGTGAATAAATGACAATCTATCAGGAAACTGGCTTATTGCCGATCAATAGCACTATATCGGCTTTCCTAGTTTCTATCCAATTGTTGCAGCTGAAACCGTTCATTGTAGTTGTATATTCGTAAAGTATCGCCCAATTACCATTCATGATACGACTATTACTGCTTTGGTATTTTAGTACCGTTTATCGCTGCAAAATTACCACTTATCGGTCTCAGCCAGGTTCTAAAACCAGTTCACAGACAATCGATTGCATCACTTTAAAGTGCGCACTTGGTCATCTATTGAGGATAAAAATTCAATGGATGACAGCAAGCAATAACAAATTATCTTAGTGACATACGAGTTGGGCAGAGCTGATGGGTTTACTGATAAATAAGAAGTTAATAGCGCTTTCTTTGACGGCATTGCTGGCCGCGTGTGGAGGTGGTGGAGGGAGCTCCTCTTCGGATTCGGATAACCCCTCTTCAGATAGTAGCGGTAGTGGTAATAATAGTGGCGGTAGCGGTAGCGGTAGCGGTAGTGGTAGCGATCAGGGTTCGTCCGGCAGCGATGATAATCCGATCTCGGATAATGTGGGCACTACAGTTGTAGTGGGGGACGTAGAGCATACAGATTTAGGCTTCGCCTCTTTGACTGCCATTGACGTAACGTTGCCAGAAGGTATGAACAATGCCCGTGAGGTTTACCAGATGGCGCACTATATAGCGCGCACTGACGGGGAGCAGGATGAAGAGGATATTGATATCCCGATTCGTAGTTATACTGCGACCTGTGCAACAGATACCGATACTCCGAGAATGTTTGTTTCCACTACTTTGTCAGAGGGGGACACTGCTGCGGATACAACTCACGGTTCTGTTTATGAGCTACAGTATGATCCAGATACTTCCAGTTTTGAGCCAACGGGTAATGCAACGCTGTTAAATCAGTGTTATGAATCCCACGGTGTGGCTGTAAGCTCTGATTGCTCCACAGTAGCAGTTCTATGCAATACAGATTATCAAGCCAATGAGCGTTATGAGGTTGAAGCTGACCTTGTTGAACAATACGGTTCAACGTGGATGAAAATGGAAGATAACATTGACACCATTGAATCCCGTATTGCGAATGAAATTGGTCTTCTGGTTGCGACCAACCACGGTAAATATATCGACTTCTTTACTGATCACCCTACGCTGACGTTTGACGATTTTCTTGCTGGTTTGGAGGCAAACTTTCCAGATACTGATTTTGGGGATTCGCCATCCTTTACTACTATTAAAGGGTCCGATATGCAAGAGGAGATGGAGTATATTATTTCCAGTCTTTCCTCTGGCGACTATGACGATTTACTGCAGCACATTCGAGATGCCAGTTACAGCTATAACGAGCAGATTTGGCTGCTAGAGTGGGAAAATCAGCCTTTAAGTGAAGTTCCTGATGCTTACGTAGTAAATAAAATGCACGGCGGAACTCATCTTGGCGCACAAGAGCTGATTTATGTTGAGGATGACAGCCAGGGTCGTAGTAGCTATGGTTTCTCAGTTTCTGCACGGGTATTTGATGGAAATGGGAGTTCTCACTATTCGGCAGGCTTAACGGTTATTGACCGTAATAATTGGTCCCTGGATATGAGCAGCTCAGATAATCGCGGTTGGTATTGGGCCTGCGGCGATGGTCATGTAGTAAACATTCGCTCATTCTATAATCCAGACAATGAGATGTTTGGTGCAATTTGTACCAGTGATTGGAACGACTGGATAGGTAGCACTCATGGGCAACTCGGAACCATTGCAGTGAAAATGGAAACTTCCAGTTCGTCTACAGAAGGGCGCTTTAATCACTTCGTACCATCAACGTCTGCGATGGTATCAAATGGTGGCGGTCATACTGTTGTACCAGTGGATGCCAATACGAACCTTTCTTTGATTGTCTCGCCTAAATATATTGAATATGCGGATATGGACCGCTTTCTTCAGGACGAAGTCGGTATTGATCCATCTGGGGAAGGCCCGTTTGATGATGATTGTGCAGATTACGACACCACAAACTGTTTCCTGTCCTACATGAGTTATAACTATTGGGAAGATGACGATAGTTTCTCCACAATAACAAGGCAGGGACTTTATTCCGGTGATGCATTAGACTCCAGCTCTTTAACCCGTATTGGTATCGCCAAAGTCAGCTCTACCGGTAGTATGGAAGGCCAGGGTTTTAATTGGTTGGTTGAGGATGATGATTGCCAAATTAGTGATCCACAACTTATTGATTTAAAAAATGGACGTTACTTATTTGGGTATGCAAAGTTCCAGTGTATTTCTGATAACCTGGCCTATAACCGTATTTATGCCGACAGCGGCTCTAAAAGATTATTAGTGCCAAAAGCCTTTTATGTAATGGAAGTCGATGCAGATCTAAACGTACTTGAAGGGCCAATCGAGTTACCTAATTATGGATGGGGTGGTTTGGATGAACCTATGTACTTAGGCGATGGAAAAGTGGCTTGGACTTATATTAAAAACCCCACCTATGACAACTATGTGAGCGGTCAGCAAAATGTTTGGCAGGCTATGATTTACCACTCAAATAGCGTTAATTAATTTTTTCTCCTGAACTGTTGTAATGATACTGGGAGATAAATTTGGTAAGGGGGCTCCCCCTTACCTCCCTACTATTTTTTTTACTGGAATTCGTCCTGATTTCTGAAATATGGCCACGTATATGGGGAATAAAGAACTTACTTTTTTGCTATCAAAAAAATTGATTCTTTACTAGGCTGCCACTCCTGATCAATAAGAAAACCAACTCGTGTAAGCTTGTCTAAAAGCTCCTGCCTGTCGATTTTGTGGACATAAGGGGCCAGGTTTATGCGTTGCATCACTGGGATCAAGAATCGCCAATTGCTTTTCTTAATTAATACAGTGCTTGATACAAATATGCCCCCGGGTTTTAATAAATTGTAAACTCGCGCGATAGCACCATCTATATCCTCGATAAGGTGCAATATATTTAACCCTAAGATGGCGTTAAAACTATCTGGTTCGAATTTTAGTGAACCTAAGGTGCCTTGTTGAAAACTTATATTTTTAATAGCGGCACTTTTTACTTTTTGCTTGGCAATATCCAGCATCTTCTCGGAAATATCAGTGGCAGTTATACTGTTTACATAGGATGAGTGATGAATGGCGGTGCTACCGGTACCGCATCCGAATTCCAATACAGACCAGTCTGCCTGCAAATATTCTTGTGTTATAGCCAGTTTTCTCTTGTAACTTTTTAAATCTTTTATAGGGCTTTTGGCATAGCGCGCTGCAGTTTTATCCCAAAACCTTTTTGGCTCTATCATTTTTCCCTTCCTATCGTAGATGTTCAATGAGTATGCATTCGATCGGTGGATAACCTACTACTAGATGATTACCTTTTGATTTTAAGTATATGTAGTATATTTCCCGAGTCGTTAGACTCTAAAAATTATCTCCGTAGAGGTGCTCATATATTTATACCTTGTAATTCTTGCTGCATGTTTTAATTTAGTGCCACAATTTTTTATGGAAAGGGTGCATAACGTGTCATAGGTATATCGATAGAAAAGTGGCTACGATACTTGTGTGCTACGATAGGGGTTGATCAAAAGTTAAACGATTTCAACCTTTTCTTTACGTAAGTTATTTCTTCGAAAAGATAGCTTGCTCCAAAAGTTTTTTGGAAGTGCTCACTCACCTTTAGCTTCATCAATACTGTGACCTAGAGCGAAGTCGCGGTTCTTAGTTTTTGCAAACTATGTCACATTCATCTAAACCTCCATTTCTTTATGACTGAAAAGTCATATTGCTTGTCGCCCTAAGATTCTATTTGGCGCTATTAGTCATATTCTTGGCACTTATTAACCGGATACCTTTCGCAAGCCATAAAACAGTCTCGGCAACATAAAAAGACAATTTAAAAAATTGGGACCAAGCCCGAGCAAAAATAAAAGGACATCACAATGACACTTTATCAACGATTGGGTGCGAGCTTCTCTTTACTATTAGCGGGGCTTTTGGGATCAGCCTCTGCAAGTGCGGATAACTGCTACATCCTGGTTCATGGCCATGGTACTGAGGGCCATATCAAGCAGCGTACTAACTCCCAGGGTAATCTTGAGCAGCCGGCTTTAGATTATTGGAGTGAGGCCTACTTCGATGAATACGCGGGTAGTGACTTTATTGAACAATTACGCGTAAATGGCGGCAATTACGGTGTGGTTGGTTACAACTCCACCGATGAGGGCGAGATGCCCTACTGGCATGACGGCACCGCGGGTGAAATCGCTCGGCAGATAATCGCTATTCGCAATGGCGAAGGCGATGATTATGAGCATGAAAACCAGTGTGCTGCCGATGATACTTTCTACGTGATCGCCCACAGTCAGGGCGCCACCCAGATGATGTACCTCGCGGGCAATGCCGTACCGGGGTCCCCTTACTATAACCGTGCTTACAACCAGCTGGATTCCAATACTGTGACCGAAACCTCGAAGGTTTGTACTGGCTCCTGGTTCTGGAAAAGCTGTAAGAAGAAAACCGAAACCGTTAATGTCGCAGGCCTGAATGATAGCTACGCAGTTGAAGTGGACTTTGATACTGCCATTAGCGGTATCGCGGCAATCTTTACTACTGGTGGTGCAATCACCGGTACTGAAGGGGTTGATCGACTGTGTAACGGTAGCTGGATCGAAGATTTGATCAACGATTGGTTTATCGGTCGTGAGTGCGCAGCAGTACGTTACCTGCAAACCAATGATGTCTATGCTGTACGCAACTATGTCGGCACCAACCTGGCTGCACCGGTTTATACCATTGGAGGCTACGCCGGTTTCCCAGGTATTGAGAGTGCTAGCTCTTTGCTGTTGGGCGGTGAGGACGATGGTTATATCAATCTGGCTTCCCAGATGAACTGCTCTGGTTCTGCTAAGCGCAACTTGTGGTCAAATCTGAAGGAATACAAGACCTTCTTGGGTATTGCTTACGGAAGCGCTATCTTCTCCTGCGATAATGACAATAAGGGGACAGCGCGTTCCTATAACCTGGCGAGCATTTATACCGATCATGACGCTCAGCGTAACGGCGGTATTATGGCCCCAGACTACACCGGTATCCCCGATGGCCTGAACTGTGGTGCCGGTAAAAATACGGCTGGTCGTATTGCTGCCTGTACAGAGTAATTAACTCATCGTTTTAAAAAAGCCCGCTTTTAAGCGGGCTTTTTAGTTTGCGGGAATCATATATTTACTTCTATTAATTTTTAGCTCTAGTGATCCTCTACCTCTTGCAAATTGTTCTCTGCCTTCATACGAGATATTTCGATCTCTTCCGCAAAAATCTCATGGATTCCGAAACGGTAACTGTCAGTACTATTTGCCGCATGGGTACCGCCTGGAATCGTTGTAAATGCAATGCGCCAGGGAGTGTTCCCTCGTTCTTTCCAGTGCTTATGCCAGGAGAGTGCATTATTGCGTAGGTTTGGCATGTCTTTGGAGCCACTGGTTACTGCCAGAGTCAGATCTTCTCTTGTTGCTTGTACAGGTTCCCTATGGAAAAACTCCTGTTGTGGAAGAAAGGTGGCGTTACTAGCTATCAAGCCTCGAAATAAGTCGGGCTTAGTAAAGGCAGTGTACAGCACAAAATATCCCCCTCGACTTTGGCCGAAGAGAACCCGTTGTCGAGGGTTTACCGCGTAGCGGCTTTCAACTGCTGGCAAGAGCTCCTGCTCTAGAAAGTTGAGAAACTGCGGTGCACCGCCATACTTAAGTGTGTCAGTGTCAGTGTCAGTGTCAGTGTCAGTGTCACTGGGTAGTGAAAAGTCAAAACTGCGATGATTGATCTCAGGTTTAAATGAGCCGTAAGCAATACCAACGATAATCGCCTCGGGGGCGTAATCATCGTAATGCATAAACAGGTGATTAGTAGCCAAAATTGGGAACAGGGAATCCCCATCAAGGAGATAGATGACCGGGTAAGTTGTATCCTCGTTTGGATTATAGCCCTCAGGCAGGCGAGTATAGATATGGTAGGGGCGCCCAATAATCGCTGAATCCAGCTTAAAGTAGTCCCCTTTCAGGGCAGGCAAAAACTCAAGAGGCTGGGAATGACTTTCAGGAGAAGAGTTACTTTGGTGGTTAGCAGGGCAGCCACTTAGCAGTCCGGCTGCTAATAGCGTTGATAGAAAACGAATAAGGGGCTTTTTCATCGAGTCTCCTATACTAACGGTGGGATTCATTGGTTGACTAAGTCTCTTCTTATATTCTCAAGTGGGGTGCTAATGAGCAATATAAAGCTTGCTGCTGGTATCGATTTTCCTGCAATAGAAGTAAAGCGACTTGGTGGAGGTGAGTTGGTACTGGGGAAGCCCGAAGGTAGTTTCCTTTGGCAGATGGTAGTCGTTTACCGAGGTAAGCACTGCCCTCTTTGTACCAAGTATTTGCGTGTATTGAGTGTGTTACTACCCCGCTATCACGCGGAGGGTATTGATGTGGCCGCTGTCTCTGCCGATACAGAGGAAAAAGCTTCTCTGCATATGGAAACAATCCAGCCGGGATTTACTATCGGTTACGGTTTATCAATACCCCAAATGCAGCAGCTTGGGCTCTATATTTCAAAACCCCGCTCTCCTGAAGAAACAGATAGGCCCTTTGCTGAACCGGGTGTTTTTGTCATCAACGAATCTGGAAGGCTGCAAATAGTCGACATTTCCAATGCACCTTTTGCGAGGCCTGACTTGCAAACGCTATTGGTGGGTATCGAGTTTATCCGAAATCCTGATAACCATTACCCAATTAGGGGAACATATTAAGATTTTTTAAATACCTTGCTAATTCAAGGAACTATATTTTGGTTTATAAGTTTGTAGTAAAGTTAGAGGTCTGGAATTTAAGGGGGTAGGGTAGTGACGAACGCTTTTCTCTCTGAGGTGAATAACTTCAAGCTTAATCCAATTGATAATAGTAAAGTCGTATTAATTGATGGCTCCAACCAAAGAGCTATACCCGTTTATGGTAGAGAGATTGTTGCTCAATACCAATTTCTCGATAAAGTGTTAGTTATCCTACATGATTGGTGGTCTCTGGATCAGGGAGTTAATATCTACCTGCTCTCTAGAGGAAGAATTTTGGATTTTGCTTTGAGTTCGGATATCGACTTATGGGGAGATTTAGATGACGTGAAAGTTATGCAGCCGGATACTATTTGCTTTTCTTTTCCGAATGCTTTGCACTGGCGACTGCGCTGCTATAAGCGGGCAAGACCGGCTTTATATCTTTCTCTTCCTTATAGTTTTTGGTGGCGTCGAAACTTATTTTATTCCTGGTTTTCATTGCAACGCCTCAAGTGAATGGTATATATAAATATCAGGCGGCGAATCTGTAATTGTACATTACCCAAGTAAGATAACAGGTGTTTACCCTGTTATCTTATTTTTATTCAATAGAGCTGAACTTTTTCTGTCGGATTTTTGAAGCGGTAGCTTCAACGTGAGTAGCCTATTAGAAGTTGTTCAGCTCTTCCCGTAGATCGGTCTCTAACTCCTCTGAGTTAGTAATCCATACACTTTTGTCCGGCGCAGGAAACACACCAATTTCAATGCCGTCATTTCTTAAGCCAGAAAGCCACTTCTTTAAAAACTGTGGTAAGGGAATACTTTTAGGCGTGAGGTCTGCTTCATTTTCAGCATAGGCTTGGGCAAATTCAGCGCTTGGCCATACTGGCAGATATTCAAAGCCACCATCTTCATCGGTGTGTATTTTAAGAAAGCAATTTTGGCTATCGATCAGTATCCAGATCTCCCGCTCTTCTCCGGCTATGCTCAGAAAATACTCGTAGCGATCTTCACAGCTGAGATTAGTTATTTCACTTAAATCTGGGGTGCTCATATATCAATTCATTGTAGCTAGGTAATAGGCGAGTAGGGATAACTGAAGGCCTGCTCATCTAGAGGCATAGTTGTTATACCAACTAATGCGGGGCATTATGCGCGAATACAAGCCGCTATCCAAATGCTTTGCCGAGATGGTCAGCGGCAGGGGGAGAGAAAGAGTTTCTATAGAACTTAAGTCTATGGTTAGAGTGAAGAGGAAACTGGAATGCTCAAAATAAAAAAAACGGGCATTAAGCCCGTTTTCAATACTTCTCTTCCTGTGAGCGACTACTTTCTCCTTTTTAGTAATTCGCTAACCAGGAAGCGCTTACCACTGCAGTGCGCCGCCGGTTTGGTATTCGATAACGCGGGTTTCAAAGAAGTTTTTCTCTTTGCGCAGATCCATAATTTCAGACATCCACGGGAATGGGTTCTGAGCGCCAGGGAACTGCTCTTTCAGGCCCAGCTGGCTAAGGCGGCGGTTGGCGATAAACTGGAGGTACTCCTCCATCATATTCGCATTCATGCCGAGTACGCCGCGGGGCATAGTGTCGCGGGCATAGGCTACTTCAAGCTCCATACCCTCGAGAATCATCTGAGTGACTTCCTGCTGGAATTCCGCTGTCCACAAGTGTGGGTTTTCCAGCTTAATCTGGTTGATGACGTCAATGCCGAAGTTCAGGTGCATAGACTCGTCGCGCAGTATGTACTGGAACTGCTCGGCAACACCGGTCATTTTGTTGCGGCGACCCATGGACAGGATCTGGCTGAAGCCACAGTAGAAGAAGATACCTTCAGTGACAGCGTAGAAGGCGATCAGGTTGCGCAGCAGCTCCTGGTCGGATTCAACGGTGCCGGTTTTGAAGTTGGGATCACCGATGGCCTGGGTGTGGGATAGGCTCCAGGCCGCTTTTTTGGCAACCGCAGGCACTTCGCGGTACATATTGAAGACTTCACCTTCGTCCATACCCAGGGATTCTACACAGTACTGGTAGGCGTGGGTGTGAATGGCTTCTTCAAAAGACTGGCGCAGCAGGTACTGGCGGCACTCAGGGTTGGTGATATGGCGGTAGATCGCCAATACCAGGTTGTTAGCAACCAGGGAGTCTGCGGTGGAGAAATAGCCCAGGGAGTATTCCACGATGCGACGCTCGTCCTCGGTCAGACCGTTGGGGTCTTTCCACATGGACACGTCTTTGTTCATGTTGATTTCCTGGGGCATCCAGTGGTTGGCGCAGCCATCCAGGTATTTTTGCCAGGCCCAGTCGTATTTAAAGGGAACCAACTGGTTGAGGTCAGCGCGGCAATTAATAATGCGCTTTTCATCTACCTGGATACGGGCCGCACCCATTTCCAGTTCTTCCAGGCCGGGAGCCGGGTCCATATTAGCAACTGCGGCACGGGCGGCATCAACGGCAGTGGAGCCGCTTTGGGCCGCAGGCGACGCCGGAGCGGCTGTGTAGGAAGCGCTGGGCTCCTGCACGGATTTTGCCTGGGCCTCCGGCGTCGGTCGCGGTTCGGTTGCTTTTTCAGGTTGTTGGGGCTTGGTGTCGATGTCGTCCCAGCTCAGCATAGTTGGCCCTTTTGATCGGTCTCACTATCGAAAGTTCGATAAAAAATTCTTAAATCTTCCTGGTGTATTACTCACTAATTGTGTGTAACCAGGGATGACATACCGGTGATTTTTTTACCGGCAATAATTCATTACAGGCTCGTATTTTTAACTCGCCTGGGCACAGAAAATCCTGTGCCAGATCAATTTTTGCTGCGCTTTTGTGCATTTATTTGCACTGAATTTTCGCTGGCAATTGCACTGGGTTTTCTCGGGAAATAAGCCGCAGCCGATCCCCGGTCCCTATGGTATTACCCACTATTAAAATAATGGGTGGACCGGGGTCGCTGCGCATGGTCATGCCCGCACTTGCGGTTACGACGCTCTCCCCCGAGAGTCAGTGCAGCCCCTATAAAAAAGGGGCTTAAATTTTACTGGCAGGCCTCGCAATCCGGGTCGTCCAGTGAGCAGGCTTGAGGCACTGCGGCCGGTGCAGGTGCAGATTGCTCAGCAGGTGCTGCCGCAGCCACTCCGTTGCTACCGCCGTGTGCACTTACCGCGTTCAGGGTGCCGCTATTTACCGTAGATTTCTCTGTGGTAGTGGCAGCCAGTGCGCGCAGGTAGTAAGTGGTTTTCAGGCCGCGGAACCAAGCCATGCGATAGGTCAGGTCCAGCTTCTTGCCGTCGGCGCCGGCAATATACAGGTTCAGAGACTGGGCTTGGTCGATCCACTTCTGGCGACGGCTGGCAGCGTCCACGATCCAGCGCGGTTCCACTTCAAACGCGGTGCGGTATTTCGCTTTCAGGTCTTCCGGTACGCGATCGATTTTCTGTACAGAACCTTCATAGTATTTCAGGTCGTTAACCATGACCTGATCCCACAGGCCGCGATCTTTCAGATCGTGTACCAGGTAGGGGTTTACTACGGTGAATTCGCCGGACAGGTTCGATTTCACATACAGGTTTTGGTAGGTCGGTTCGATCGACTGGGAAACTCCGGTGATATTGGCAATGGTCGCAGTAGGAGCGATCGCCATCACGTTGGAGTTGCGCATACCTTGGGCTTTTACTTTCTCGCGCAGGCCATCCCAGTCCAGAGTGGAGCTGGTGTCCTGTTCGATAAACTGCTGGCCGCGCTGTTCAGCCAGGATCTGGATGGAATCCAGCGGCAGAACACCTTTGCTCCACAGGGAGCCTTCGTAGGTCTGGTACTTGCCGCGCTCGGCAGCCAGGTCGCTGGAAGCGGAGATGGCTTCGAAGCTGATCGCTTCCATGGTGTTGTCGGCAAAGGCGACGGCTTCGTCGCTGGCGTAGGCGATACCGGCCTTGTACAGCGCATCCTGGAAGCCCATCAGGCCCATGCCCACAGGGCGGTGACGCATGTTGGACTGACGCGCACTTTCAACTGCGTAGTAGTTGATGTCGATAACGTTATCGAGCATACGCACCGCAGTTTTTACGGTATTGGCCAGCTTGGTGCGGTCGAGTTCACCGTTCTCACCAATGTGTTGGGCCAGGTTGACGGAGCCCAGGTTACACACGGCGATTTCGTCATCGGCCTTGGTGTTGAGAGTGATCTCGGTGCACAGGTTGGAGCTGTGAACCACACCGGCATGTTGCTGCGGGCTGCGCAGGTTGCAGCTGTCTTTAAAGGTGATCCAGGGGTGGCCGGTTTCGAACAGCATGCCCAGCATCTTGCGCCACAGGTCGAGGGCGCGGATCTTCTTGAACAGACGCAGCTTGCCTTCGGCAGCCAGTTGCTCGTAGTGGTTGTAGCGCTCTTCGAATGCGGTGCCGAACAGGTCGTGCAGGTCCGGGCAATCGGCCGGGGAGAAAAGGGTCCACTCTTTGTCTTCGAACACGCGCTTCATAAACAGGTCGGGGACCCAGTTGGCGGTGTTCATATCGTGGGTGCGGCGGCGGTCGTCACCAGTGTTTTTGCGCAGCTCAAGGAATTCCTCGATATCCAAGTGCCAGGTTTCCAGGTAGGCACAGACAGCGCCTTTGCGCTTACCGCCCTGGTTGACGGCTACTGCGGTGTCATTGGCCACTTTCAGGAAGGGCACAACACCTTGGGACTTGCCGTTGGTGCCTTTGATATAGGAACCCAGGGAGCGCACCGGCGTCCAGTCATTGCCGAGACCGCCTGCCCACTTGGACAGCATGGCGTTATCGCGGATCGCGCCGTAAATGCCGTGCAGGTCGTCCGGTACCGTGGTCAGGTAGCAGGAGGACAGCTGCGGGCGCAGGGTGCCGGCGTTGAACAGGGTCGGGGTGGAACTCATGTAGTCGAAAGAGCTCAACAGGTTGTAGAACTCTACCGCGCGCTCGTTTTTGTTCTCTTCATTGATGCTGAGGCCCATGGCGACGCGCATAAAGAAGATCTGCGGCAGCTCGAAACGAATATCGTCGCTGTGCAGGAAGTAGCGGTCGTACAGAGTCTGCAGGCCCAGATAAGTGAACTGGTGATCGCGCTCGCCTTTTAGAGCTTCGCCGAGTTTTTCCAGGTCGAAGGTGGCCAGTGCCGGGTCCAGCAGGTCCAGCTCGATACCCTTTTTCACGTAAGTGGGCAGGGTAGAGGCGTACAGCTTTTCCATCTCGTGCTGGGTGGCGCGCTCGGCAACACCGAGGAAGCGCAGCGCTTCGGAGCGCAGCTTGTCCAGCAGCAGGCTGGCGGTAGCGAAGGTGTAATTGGGCTCCTGCTCAACCAAGGTGCGCGCAGTGATTACCAGCGCGGTATTGATATCGTTTTCGGAAACACCGTCGTACAGGTTTTTCAGGGCTTCGTTAAGAATTGCCGCGCTGTCGACATCTTTCAGGCCTTCACAGGCTTCTTTGACAACGGTGCGCAGGCGCTCCATATCCAGAGGTGCAAGGCTGCCATCGTCCTGCTTTACACGGATGCTGGGGTGGGCATCGACGGCTTGCTCGGCAATTTGAGCAGTTTTTTCTTTCTCTGCGCGCAGGCGGGCGTGTTCTTCGCGGTAGAGTACGTAGTCGCGGGCAACCTTTTGTTCACCGGCGCGCATCAGGGCCAGTTCTACCTGGTCCTGGATCTCTTCAATGTGGATAGTGCCGCCAGAGGGCATGCGGCGTTTGAAAGTGGCACTGATCTGGCTGACCAGTTCTTCAACTTGCTCGTGGACACGGCTGGAAGCAGCGGCGGTGCCGCCTTCAACAGCGAGGAAGGCTTTAGTGACGGCGACGGCAATTTTGCTGTCGTCGTAGGGTACAACGGTGCCATTGCGCTTGATTACGCGGATCTGGCCCGGTGCAGTAGCGGCCAGAGTCGTGCCGCCAGTCGCCTGGTCGCTGGAGGTGCCTGATTTTTCCGCAGGCACGGCTTGAGAGCGCCCTGTCTCTGTGTGCATGTAAATCTCCGAAAGGTTTGTTCTGTTGTCTGTCCGCGTGCGTTCAAAAGAACGGCGGCCACATGACTGTGTGGCATGGCGGAGCGTGTCCTTCGCTTTGCCAGTGTTTATCCACAGCTGTGGACACTGGAAACAGGCGGCTTGTTACCGGCTATCTGAAAAGGTTTGCCAGCTGCTGCCTGTGGCGGAAATTCCATTCCGCCCGCTTACCTCTGATTCTGCTTTGAAAAAAGCAGCGCCTGACGCCCACCGCCAAAAAGTGTGGTGGTGCGCCGGAATTTGCCCCACATAATGGGGGTGCTCTTGAGCCTCTACCCCAATATATAGGGGGTCGGCCTCGAGTGCGCTACAAGATAATGCGGTAGGCGGGTCAGTTCAAGGCGAATAACTATGTAGTTGTTTGTGGATAAATTGTGGGTAGAGGTGCTGAGTCAGTAGCCACTTTCGCGGCAGAGCCCGCCAGCCCTGGGCTGCAAAGGAGTGGGTGCCGGGAAAGAACGCTGGGTACAGTGTCTTACAATTTTTTTTAATAGCTAGAGCGCTGTAAATTAACAACGGCAATAACCATTTGCAAATGGCTGCTCTTTGAGCAAAGTGGTACTCAATTGCTCAATTTACTGACGCTTATTTAATTCTGACATCTTGGCTGGCTGTAAATTAGTCGTTGGCGCCGATTGCTAAATTTAGCGATCTCTTGGATTTTTTGTCGCCAATCGCATCTTTTATACGTTGTCGGGAGGAGAGGCGCAGGGGAGTGAGTACAGGTAGCAGGGTACAACCGCAGGAGTGGCTGTACCCTTTTAGGGTTTATCGACTGTGGTCTTGGAGGAATTCCATCAGGGCTTTTTGCGCGTGAAGGCGGTTTTCAGCCTCATCCCATACCACCGAGATGTTGCCATCCTCTAAAAGTTCGGCACTCACCTCCTCTCCACGGTGGGCGGGCAAGCAGTGCATAAAGATGGCATCGCTATTGGCATGGCTCATCAGCTCGTGGTCCACGAGGAAGTTCTCAAAGGCTTTCAGGCGGATCTGTTGTTCAGTTTCCTGTCCCATGGAAGCCCACACATCGGTGGCCACCCAATCGGCCCCTTTAACAGCCTCCACCGGGTCGTGTACTACGGTGACCCGATCACTTGCCGAAGCGAGGATATTGGCGTTGGGCTCGTAGCCGGGCGGGCAGGCTATGCGAAGCTCAAAATTGCACAGGCGGGCAGCATTAATATAGGAGTGACACATATTGTTGCCGTCGCCGACCCAGGCGACCACCTTGCCTTCAGGGCTGCCGCGGTGCTCCACAAAGGTTTGGATATCTGCGAGTAGCTGGCAGGGGTGGTAGCTATCGGAGAGGGCATTAATCACCGGTACCTTTGAATATTCTGAGAAGCGCTCCAGTACCTGGTGGCCAAAGGTGCGAATCATCACCATATCCACCATGCTGGAAATTACTCGGGCGCTGTCTTCAACGGGCTCCCCGCGGCCTAACTGAGTATCGCGGGGAGATAGGAAGAGGGCGCTGCCTCCCATCTGTGCCATACCGGCCTCAAATGAAACACGGGTACGAGTAGAGGATTTTTCAAAAATCATCCCCAGCACTTTGCCGCGAAAAAGGTCAGTATTTATTCCTTGAGTGCGCAGTGTTTTGAGTTCGATCGCGCGCTCAATAATTTGCTTGAGCTCTTCCGAAGACAAGTCTGTCAGGGTGAGAAAATGTCTGATCGCCATAAGCTGTTCTCCTTTTTTTGCATCAGACTGCTTGCAGTGCAAACTGGTGAATCAGTGAGCTGACATCGTTTGCCAATTGATGGCACTCGTCGTCGCTGAGTGTGAGTGGGGGGAGCAGGCGCACTACATTGCCGGCGGTAACATTAATCAGCAATCCGCGCTCGCGGGCTATGTCCACCAGTTTGGCACAGGGCTGCTGCAATTCTATTCCGATCATCAGCCCCAAGCCCCGTACCTCTTTGACCTGATCGCAATCGGATAACTGTTGTTTGAGTTGATGCAGCAGGCGTTGTCCCAATGCCTCGGCGCGCTCTAACAACCATTCACTTTCCAGCGTATCGATCACTGCCAGTGCGGCACTGCAGGCTAGAGGGTTGCCTCCAAAAGTGGAGCCGTGGGTGCCCGCAGAAAATAATTGTGCGGCAATTCCCCTGGCCAGGCAGGCTCCGATAGGGACACCGTTACCCAGTCCTTTGGCAGTGGTCACTACGTCGGGCAATATGTCCGCATGCTGGTAGGCAAACATT
The DNA here is from genome assembly GCF_047324085.1 of Microbulbifer sp. CNSA002. Taxonomy (NCBI): domain Bacteria; kingdom Pseudomonadati; phylum Pseudomonadota; class Gammaproteobacteria; order Cellvibrionales; family Microbulbiferaceae; genus Microbulbifer; species Microbulbifer sp. CNSA002. Next base: position 3,952,505 of record NZ_CP172449.1, on the reverse strand, counting down.
TTGCCGCTACGGCCGTTTCCGGTTTGCACTTCATCCAGCATCAGGAGCCAGTTATGTTGATCGCAGATTTCGCGCAATTGCCCCAGGTAGTTGGAAGTGGGCACGCGTACACCGCCCTCTCCCTGAACCGGCTCAACCAGCACTGCGACAATATCGTTGCGCTCACCTGCGAGCTTTTCGATGGCTGCGGTATCGTTAAACGGCACACGCAAGAAACCCTCGGGCAGAGGACCGAAGCCCTCTTGGATTTTTTCATTGCCGGTTGCTGTCAGGGTAGCCAGGGTGCGGCCGTGGAAAGCGCTTTCCATTACCAGGATTTGAGGGGTCTCAATATTGCGGCTATTGCCTAGCCGCCGCGCTAATTTAATCGCTGCTTCATTGGCCTCAGCTCCAGAATTGGAGAAAAACACATTGTCCATACCGGATAGCTGTACCAGCTTGTCTGCCAGTTTCTCCTGCGCAGGGATATTGTAGAGATTGGATACATGTAACAGGGTCCGAATCTGCTCGTGCAGGGCCAGGGTCACTTTGGGGTGGCAGTGGCCAAGGCCGCAGACGGCGATTCCAGAGATTGCATCCAGGTATCGTCGGCCCTGATCATCCCATACATAATTGCCTTCACCCCGCACCAGTGTGAGGGTTCGATCGCCATAGTTTTGCATGAGTGTCGGGGTGGCCACCGGGGCATCTCCTTAAATATTGACTATTTGAACTATCTATTTTCCGCAGAAAATTCTGTTTAAGCTTTCTAATCTGCACTTTATATCGATTGCGGCAATGGTAACACAGCCTTTATAAGCTGTGTGCTATCTGGCTGGCTGAATTTTCAACATGGTATCCGGTGTTGCAGATCTGCGGTTTTTGCTTTCATCGAGGGGATGGTGTACTTATTGCCGGCCCCACTGGGGTACAATGAATGCCGGCGCGCTATACCAGATGATGGTATGGTGCCTGTACACTTACTTTTTGCTTCGACCACCTGAGGTTTTTCACGCTTATGGATACACTGGAGAACATCAAGCAGCAGATCGCTGATAACACCATTCTGCTTTATATGAAAGGTAGCCCTAATGCCCCCCAGTGCGGCTTTTCCATGCGGGCCTCCCAGGCGATGATGGCTTGCGGTAAGCGCTTTGCCTACGTTGATATTCTGGCTAACCCGGACATCCGCGCTGAGCTGCCTAAGTATGCGAACTGGCCGACCTTCCCCCAGCTGTGGGTTAAGGGCGAGCTGATCGGTGGCTGTGACATCATTATGGAAATGCATGAGAACGGTGAGCTGAAAACCTTGATTGATGAGGCATCAGCGGAGAGCGAAGGCGAGGATTAATTTCCGCTTTTGCTCCAATATGTCTGCTGCTATAGATGGTAGGCATAATGTAGAAACAAAAAAAACCGCAGCGGAAGCTGCGGTTTTTTTATGCCTGTGAGAGGGCTTAAACTACTTGCCAGAGTGGCCGGCTGCAGTTTCCATTTGAGTTTGCAGGTAGTTTTGAATGCCAACTTTGTCGATCAGCTCCAGCTGGGTTTCCAGCCAATCTACATGCTCTTCCTCAGACTCGAGGATTTTCTCCAGCAATTCACGACTGCCGTAATCCCGAACGGACTCGCAATAGGCGATGGCTTCACGCAAGTCGGGAATGGCCTTGGATTCAATTTTCAGGTCGCACTTGAGCATCTCTTCGGTATTTTCGCCGATCAGAAGTTTGCCCAGGTGCTGCAGGTTGGGAATACCTTCGAGGAAAAGAATGCGCTCGATCAGCCAATCGGCGTGCTTCATTTCATCGATGGATTCGTGATATTCCTGTTTGCCCAGCTCTTTTAAACCCCAGTTGTCGTACATGCGGGCGTGTAGGAAATACTGGTTAATAGCTACCAGTTCATTACCCAGTACTTTGTTTAAATGCTCAATTACCTTGGGGTCGCCTTTCATAGCCTGTGCTCCTGAAGCCCTGCCAACTCAATAAGGTTTGCAGAGAGTTCCTATTTGTTAGTCGCTAGAGATTAGTTGATATTTTTAGTTACTAAAGTTTATTAGTCACTAAAGTCTGCGGCTGCCTGATTTACCTAATTTTATTTTAGGGTTTAAGTTGCAATCGGGGCTGAGTTTGCGTTGCGATTTGCGGCAAGTCAAGAAATAATTTTTCTTGCGGAATGCAGGAAAAACAAGGGTTTTAACGCAAATTTAGCCGAAAATGGCAACGAAAATAATTATCATTTAGGTTGTGTGAGCAATACAACAATAAGTCATTTATTTTGAATATTAACCCTTGTTATTGGTGGTTTGTGCATTTTAGTTGAGGTTAATGTTTTCATGTTTGGTATTAATAATGCTTCTTATTTATATATACGGGTGAAACGCTTGCAGTTATAAGTTGAGCCAAAACCTTTTCTAGTATTCGAATGGCGCTTGAATAATTAATTTTTTTCTAAATTAAATGATCCCACCTTTTGATAGTTTGCCATCTGACCGACTCATTGAATGGTTACCTGGAATATAAAAGTGATTGAGTTGATATTTTGTTGATGGACTCATGCCCTGAATTGATGTTGACCACTGTCGAATGTCACGTGGATTACGAAGGGGTTAACAAAGCGGTGTCTGAATAAATCCGTAATACTTTCGGGCTCCTGAAGTCAGCAGATTTTAGGTGCGTCGCTGCGAGTGCCTTGTCTAACAGGGCCGACCCTACAGGCTTTCATAGCGATTTACGCTCTGTGCTGTAAAAACCAAAAATATCACGGAGTTGTTTAGAGGCTTTCTAAAACAGATTTTCTCAATATCCAACTTTTCCGATCCAAGGGGTATTGCAGTGAGGCCGGAGGGGTCAGTAAATCGGAGGGCTAGAGTTTGGCGAGCATTTGAAGCCGGGAGACGCGTTTGCAGGTTGAGATTTATAGCTGCCCAAGGTTGGCCGATATGTGTTCAGGTTGAGAGCGGAGATAAAGACAGTGGAGGCACGCTAGTTCGACTTGGATGGGAGTCTTATACAGGTTTTTAAGGTTTTACGAAGAGCTGGAGGGCTGGGTAGATAAAAGTGGTAGAGGCCACCAGAGGAGGGTGGCCATATTGGACGGTCAGCTGGCGGAGTAGAAGAGGCCGTTGTTGGCAGAGGACACCATCCCACCGCTCATGGTCTCGTCGATGATCTCCTTGGTCTGCTCGGCACAGCGTCCACATTGAGAAGAAACGCCCAGCTGGCGTCTCAACGCCTTCACCGAAGTGGAGCCATCATAGATCGCCTCTTTAATCTGGCGGTCAGTTATGCCCTTACAAATACATACATACATGGCGGTGGCTCTGTTCAACTCTTACTCAATAGTAGTCAGGTAGGAATCCTATTGCAATTGAGAATGAGTGTCAATAAGATTCCGGAATGGTCGCATTTTACCCTCTTTGTTTGCTATTTGTACATTTTTGCGGGTAGGTCATCCTATTTTGGGTGTTAGTTCACGCATAGCCGTTCTGCTATCAGCCTGATTTAAAAAATTTATGGGCCTGAAATAAGTGGGTGTGTATCATAGCGGCCCACTATTAATTCCCATTCGATTTATAGCTGTTGCTCATAAATTGAACACCCTACGTATCATCAACAACCCATCATTGGATTGAGGAGGTTTTCATGGCAGTTCTGGTAGGCAAGCCGGCTCCGGATTTCACCGCTGCAGCGGTATTGGGTAACGGCGAGATCGTCGATACTTTTAACCTGAAAGAAGCAATCAAAGGTAAGAAGGCTGTAGTTTTCTTCTACCCGCTGGACTTCACCTTCGTATGTCCTTCTGAGCTGATCGCTTTCGACCACCGTTTCGCTGAGTTTGAAAAGCGCGGTGTTGAGGTAATCGGTGTATCCATCGATTCCCAGTTCTCTCACAACGCATGGCGTAACACCTCCGTCAACGACGGTGGTATCGGCCCGGTTAAGTACACCCTGGTTGCAGACGTTAAGCACGAAATCTGCCAGGCGTACGACGTAGAAGCTGACGCTGGTGTTGCTTTCCGCGGTTCCTTCCTGATCGACGAAGAAGGCAATGTACGTCACCAGGTAGTTAACGATCTGCCGCTGGGCCGTAACGTTGACGAAATGCTGCGCATGGTTGACGCTCTGGCGTTCCACCAGGAGCACGGTGAAGTTTGCCCCGCCGGCTGGCAGGAAGGCGACAAAGGTATGAACGCTTCTCCTGAAGGTGTAGCGGCTTACCTGAGCGAGAACGCTGAGAAGCTGTAAGACGCTTTTTGCGCTGGGGTCTCCGGACCCCAAAAAGAAGAACCGCCGCAAGGCGGTTTTTTTGTTTGTACAAGCCTTGTTGCGCTGACCTGCGCTGATTGGCATGGCCGTCCCCGCGCCGGAGAAAAGTGCAGACTAGAATTCAGCAGTCAGTCCTGCGTGGCGCCTAAATAGAGTTTTTGCCCGCTGGCTGCTAGTCTTATCTGCAACTACCGGATTGCTTTGGCGGCTCGATTTGCTTATGAGACCTGCAATTCTTTCAAATATCGTCTACGTCATGCGCGCCTCTATGGCACGTTTTTTTCTCTTCCTGGTGATTCTGGGGAGTCTGTCCCTGCCTGCGCAAGCGGCTGATATAGACGACAGGGCCAAACAGTTTGGCCGATACTTCAAACAGATGATGGCGGGTAAATCTATACCCGGCGGCGCCTATGTCATCGTGGATGGCAACCGGGTGGTCGCGATGGACACCTATGGCGTCAGGGTCAGGGGTAAATCCGGCAAGGTGGATCAGGATACGGTGTTCCGTCTGGCCTCGGTATCCAAGACCTTCGCTGCCAGTATGGCCACTATGTTGGAGCATGAAGATCGCTTCAAATGGGATGACAAGGTGGTCAACTATGTGCCGGACCTGAGCTTTAAGACGCCCTCGCTGTCTCGCCAGCTTCAGGTGGAACACTTGCTCAGCCATTCCTCGGGCCTGACCCCAAACGCCTACGACAACTACCTTGAGGACAACAAGCCTCTCAGCAAGATATTGCCCAAGTTTGCCAATATCGATCCGCGCTGCACGCCGGGAAAATGCTACGGCTACCAGAATGTGTTGTTCAGCCTGATTGAGGATGTGATTTTTGAGGCGACGGGGGTCTCCTTTGCCAGCCAGCTGAAAAAGCGAATTTTTGTCCCGCTGAAAATGCAGAACGCATCGGTCGGCTGGGAGAGCTTTATGGCCTCCGACAACCGTGCGGCACCCCATATTCAGACAGGCAGCGGCTGGCGCCCGGTAAAAGTGGAGAAGGAATACTACTTTGCTGCACCGGCGGCGGGAGTGAATGCCAGTATCTCCGATATGGCCCAGTGGCTGAAAGCGCAGATGGGCTACTACCCGAAGGTACTGTCACCGGAAGTGATCGCCGATATGACTACTGAGCGAGTCGCTACCCAGCGCCATATGCGCCATCGTATCTGGAGAGATTACCTGTCTCACGCGGGCTATGGTCTGGGCTGGCGCCTCTATACCATTGGTGACGATCGTATTATTTACCACGGCGGTTGGGTTGCGGGCTTCCGTGCGGCGGTTGCCTACTCGGAAAAGTTGAAAGTGGGTATCGCTATTCTGATGAATGCGGAGTCCCGTGTGATCTCAGATCTCACTGCCAATTTCGTAATCGATATTACCGGTAAAGGTAACCTTGCTACCGCTCAAACCAGTGGAGATCGCTGATCTCCACTGGTAAGTGATTGTCCTTCCCCCCTTGAAACCTGCTGGCTGATCCCAATATTTGCTCCCTGTTCCGATTGACGTGTACGGGGAGACCGAATAGATGACCGTTGAGGCCCAAAAAGAGAGCCATGGATTCCAGACGGAAGCCAAGCAGCTACTGCACCTGATGATCCACTCGCTTTACTCCAACAAGGAGATTTTCCTGCGCGAGCTGGTATCCAACGCTTCTGATGCCGCCGACAAGCTGCGTTTTGAATCGCTGTCCAAGCCTGAGTTACTTGGCGAAGATGCAGACCTGCGTATTCGCATCGAGTTTGACAAGGAAGAGGGCACGCTCACCATTACCGATAACGGTATTGGTATGAGCCGCGATGAAGTTATCGAAAACCTCGGTACTATCGCTCGCTCCGGCACCTCTGCATTTATGCAGCAGCTGACCGGAGACCAGAAGAAAGATGCGCACCTGATCGGCCAGTTCGGTGTGGGCTTTTACTCCGCCTTTATCGTCGCTGACAAAGTGGACGTATTCACCCGTCGCGCCGGTTTGAATTCCGATCAGGGTGTGCACTGGGAGTGTCACGGTGAAGCGGAATACTCCGTAGAGACTGTTGAATGGCCCCAGCGCGGTACCCGGGTGGTTCTGCACCTGAAAGAAGAAGCGAAAGAGTTTGCCGATAGCTGGCGCCTGCGCTCCATCATTAAAAAGTACTCCGATCACATCGCCATTCCGGTGGAAATGCTGAAAGAGGAAATGCCGGCGGCGGAAGAGGGCGAAGAGCCGAAAGAAGAAAAGGCGCCTGAGTTTGAAGCAGTAAACGCTGCCCAGGCCCTGTGGACTCGTCCCCGCTCCGATGTGAAATCTGAGGAGTACAAGGAGTTCTACAAGCATATCTCCCACGATTTCGACGATCCCTTAACCTGGAGCCACAACCGCGTAGAGGGTAAACAGGATTACACCAGCCTGCTATACATCCCTGCGCGCGCACCGTTTGATCTGTACCAGCGTGATGCCGCTCGCGGCCTCAAGCTGTATGTACAGCGCACTTTTATCATGGACGATGCGGAGCAGTTCCTGCCGCTGTACCTGCGTTTCGTGAAGGGTGTTCTGGACTCCAACGACCTGCCGCTGAACGTATCCCGTGAAATCCTGCAAAAAGATCGCAATACCGATGCGATCAAGAGTGCGCTGACCAAGCGTGTTCTGGATATGCTGGATAAATTGGCGAAGAAAGATGGCGATGAGTACCAGAAGTTCTGGGATCTGTTCGGCAATGTATTGAAAGAAGGTCCGGCTGAAGATTTCTCCAACAAAGAGAAAATTGCCAAGCTGTTGCGCTTTGCCAGCACCCATACCGATACCGAGAAGCAGGATCAATCCCTGGAAGATTATGTGGGTCGCATGAAGGATGGCCAAAAGGCGATCTACTACGTGTGTGCCGACAACTTCGCTACGGCCAAGTCCAGCCCCTACCTGGAAGTATTCCGCAAGAAGGGTATCGAAGTGCTGCTGCTCACCGATCAGGTGGACGAGTGGTTCGTGGGCCATATGAACGAGTTCGACGGCAAGCAGTTCCAGGACGTGGCCAAAGGTGCGCTGGATCTGGGTGAAGCCGAGAGCGATGAGGACAAGGCTGAGCGCGAAAAAGTTGAGCAGGGGTCCGGTGCCCTGGTTGAGCGGGTACAGGAAGTTCTGGAAGGTCGCGTTGAATCCGTACGCGCAACCACTCGCCTGGTGGACTCCCCAGCGTGTCTGGTGGTGAGCGAACAGGATATGGGCCCGCAAATGCGCCGCATCCTGGAACAGGCCGGCCAGGCCCTGCCAGATGCGAAGCCGATCTTTGAAATCAATCCGTCCCACCCACTGGTACAGCGTCTGGACCAGGAGGCGGATGAAGATCGCTTTGCGGATCTCACCAATATCCTGATGGACCAGGCTAACCTGGCCGCTGGTAACCAGTTGGCAGATCCGGCGGATTATGTGCGCCGCCTGAACACGCTGTTGCTGGAAATGCACGGCTAAGTCAGCGCTATTAATTAGTGCTAAGCGATGGCCAGCGGAGTTGTTTTAGACTTTGCTGGTCCCAGAAGCGGCCCCTGCCGGATCGAGCGGTGTTTTATCGGTTGGTCAAGGCAGAGGGCCGTTTTTGCTATTTACTGTGCCGTTTCGCACAATTGGCAGAAGTTTAAAACAAATTGACCCCATTGGGCTCAGCGGGTCATGCCTCTATAATCCGCAAGTCTTATAAGAAGCTTTATCGGTGTGACAATGCAAAAAGAAACTTCCAACCCCCTCGCTATTGCCGTATTGGGCGGCGGCAGTTTCGGAACCGCGATTGCTAACATTGTGGCGGGCAACGGCCACGACACCCGCCAGTGGATGCGCAACGCGGAGACGGCGGCTGAGTGTCGCGACACTCGAGAAAACCATAAATACCTGCCCGGCGTGCCGCTGCACCCGGAATTACAACTTACCAGCGACCTGGAGCAAGCGGTCGATGGTTGCAGTATCGTTTTTGTCGCGATACCCAGTAAATCCTTTCGCGAGGTGGTAAAAAAAGTAGCCCCGTTGTTGGCGCCGGGCACCATGCTGATCTCCACCACTAAGGGAATCGAGCACGACAACTTCCACTTAATGAGCGATATCCTGCGCGAGGAAACCACCGACATGCGTGTCGGGGTCTTGAGCGGACCAAATTTTGCAAAAGAAATTGTTGCGGGGCACTACACTGCAACGGTGGTGGCCAGTGAAGACGAGGCACTTTGCAAAGCGATTCAATCGGCACTGCACTCGGAGACTTTTCGGGTTTATTCCAGTAGTGATGTGTTTGGAGTAGAGCTTGCCGGTGCGCTAAAAAATATCTACGCGATCATCACTGGTATGGCTGCGGCACTGGAGCGCGGGCAAAATACCATCAGTTTATTGATTACTCGCTCCCTGGCAGAAATGATGCGTTTTGCCGAAGCGATGGGTGCCGATCCCATGACGTTTATCGGCCTCGCCGGTGTTGGCGACTTGATTCTGACCTGTTCCTCAGACCTCAGCCGAAATTATCGGGTGGGGTATATGGTCGGTAAAGGCAAGCCGCTCGATCAGGCTGTCGCAGAAATCGGTCAGGTGGCCGAAGGTGTGAATACGGTTCGTCTGATTAAACAGAAAGCTGACGAAATGGGTGTCTACATGCCCTTGGTTTCCGCGATTCACGCCATATTATTTGAACAGCGGCCGATTCCTGAGGTGATTCGCAATTTGATGTCGGGCGCACAAACTTTTGATGTGGCCTACTCGGCCAAGCCTTAAATGGAAGCCTCATATGAAAAATGACGATCTAAAGCGCAATCTTACTTCCGGCAACCAGTGGGTGCGCCTTATCTATATGGTGCTGTTTGCAGTGTGCCTTCAGGTTGCCGCGTGGTTACTGATGGCGGTAGTGATACTGCAATTCCTGTTTTCGATTATCAGCGGGAAATCCAACGATAATCTGCGTCGCTTTGGCGATCAGCTCGCCTCCTATGTTTACCAGGCGATCCAGTTCCTGATCTACAACTCCGACGAAAAACCTTTCCCGTTTGCCGAGTGGCCTGAATCTGAAGTAGAGGATTTGTCCGGTTACGAGGGCGCCGAAGATGTTTCTGCAGAAGTGGTTTCTACGGAAGTAAAGCGTGAAAAGGAAAAGGCTGAAGACGAAGCCGAGGATGCCATTATCCTGGGTAGCTCCGAGCCTGAGAGCAGCGAAAAGCCCGAGCTGGTTGAGGAAAGTGCCGACGACGCCGACAAACCTGTCGACAAGAACTGATCGCTTTTCCTATCGCTAATTTATCCGGTGCCTTATCCGTGGGCACCGGATAAATATCCGCTGCCCTCCCTACGAATATTCCCGCAGATATCAACAAAGTCACAACCTACCCTTGAGGAAGCCCCATGCAGCTGTTTATTTTGCGTCACGGTAAAGCCGAGCCCATGCTCGCCAATGATGCAGAGAGAGCCCTGACAGAGCGCGGGCGCAGGCAGGTTGCACAGGTTTGTAAAAAGCGCGCCGAGGAACTGGCGGCGGTAAAGGCAATTTGGGCCAGCCCATTTGTACGCACCCAGGAAACCGCTGAGATTGCTGCTGCTCAACTGGGATTGCCCGTTATTACCGAACCGCTGCTGATCGGCAATACCCACCCACAGCAACTGCTCGACCATTTGCAAACCCAGGATACCTTTCCGCTTCTGCTGGTTAGCCACCAGCCTTTGGTGGGCAGCCTGCTCAATGGCCTCTGTGGCAGCGTTAATGAACACCCGATGGGCACTTCCAGCCTCGCCTGTGTCAGTGCGGATGTATGGGCTAATGGCTGCGCTGACCTGGAGTGGTTGCAGCACGCAGAGTAATTTTTCCGGTCGTGTCTGCCAGTAAATCCCTATTGCGCTGATCACAACTGTCATTGCGGATGTTGTTGGTGGGCCGCACCATTTCACCACCTGTTTTAGTCACTATCCGGTGGATATCACTTTGGCGATAAATCAAATCACTCCCCGTGAAATCACCCTTGAGTTTGATCACAAGTCGATTGCTGCACGTCAGTGGGGCGACCCGGAGGGAGAGCCGGTAATTGCTCTTCACGGCTGGTTGGATAACTGTGCCACCTTCAGTCGGCTGGCTCCCCTGCTGAGCGGAATTAACCTGGTAGCGATAGATATGCCGGGCCACGGACGCAGCTATCACCGCTCACTCGATGCCAACTACAACATCTGGGAAGAGGCGGAAGATATTTTGGGGGCGGTGCACGCGCTCGGCTGGCGCAAGTTCTCCATTGTGGCGCACTCCCGAGGTGCTATCGCTGGGGTGATAACCGCTGGTGCTTTTCCCGATCGGGTAAAGCGCCTGGCACTGATCGATGGCCTGGTACCTCCCTCCACCGAAGATGAAAAAGCTCCGGAGAACCTGGCCAAGGCCATTGCCCAGAGAGCCCGTTACGGCACGCGCAAGCTGCGGGTTTACGGTACCTTCGAAGAGGCGGTCGAAGCGCGCAAAAATGGCATGTTTCCGCTAACTGAGTGGGCTGCGCAGGTATTGACCGAGCGGGGCACCCGGGAAGTGGAGGGTGGCTATATGTGGAGTAATGATCCCCGGCTGATGGCGGCTTCCACAGCCAAGCTCAATGAGCCACAGATTAAAGCTTACTTATCCCGATTGAAGATGCCGGTGCAGCTGGTTCTAGCTGAAGACGGTATCGCAGATATGCTCAAGCGCCTGCGCCCTGTACTGCAAGAGTTTCCGGGTATTGAGGCACGTGAGATTCCCGGAAGCCACCACTTGCACCTGGAGGAGAGTGGTGCCCGGGCGATTGCAGAGTGGTTTGGGCCTTTCTTGCGCGGTGAAACCGCTTAGAAGGGAACCCGCTTGGAATAGCAGCTGGCATCCATCTCCCGCACCTCTACCGAGACTGCGGGAACTCCTTCGGCAAATTGGCACAGGCTGTTAAAAACAGCCGAGCTCAATGCCTCCCTTTCCCGCGTAGAGCGCCCTTCAAGCAAGCGGATCTCTGCGTGGATAAAGCTGTTGCCATTGTCCCCAGCAATAAACTGATCGTAGGACTTGGCGCGGGTCTTGATATTGTGGGAGGCGAACAAACCGGAACGGTGCATCGCCTCCTGAGCCGAGCTGACCAGTGCAGCGACAGAAATCTTCTCTTCCAGATTTTTCGCATACTCTATGATCAGGTGAGGCATAGCGGTCACTCCTCGGTCAAAGCGGCCCTGGCGGCCGCTGGGTACCTGTGGCGTTTACTGGCGCAGCAGGGAGAGGAACTCGTTGCGGGTGGCCTGGTTGCTGCGGAAAGTACCGAGCATAGCCGAAGTCTTCATCACAGAGTTCTGTTTTTCCACACCGCGCATCATCATGCACATATGCTTGGCTTCGATGATCACGCCGACACCGGCAGCACCGGTAACGTTTTGCAGGGTCTCGGCGATCTCTACGGTCAGCTGCTCCTGGATCTGCAGGCGGCGCGCAAACATATCCACAATGCGTGCTACCTTGGACAGGCCAACGACCTTGCCATTGGGAATATAGGCTACGTGGGCGCGGCCGATAAACGGCAGCAGGTGGTGCTCACACAGGGAGTAGAGTTCGATATCCTTAACCAACACCATTTCGCTGCAGTCGGACGGGAAGAGCGCGTCGTTGACTACATCTTCCACGGTCTGTTTATAGCCGCGGGTCAGGTATTCCATGGCTTTGGCGGCGCGCTCCGGGGTGTCTTTGAGCCCAGGGCGTTGCGGATCTTCGCCGATTGCTTCAATAATTCGCGCGTAATGTTCGTTCATGCTGCTCTTTCCAACATCTCAGCCCGAAGGGCGGGTGCGCTACCCTAAGCGTTTGTAACCCGAGAGTAAAGATCCTCGCGGCCCGAGGAGCTTGTTAGCTGTTATTTGACGACCACTGGCGAAGGCTATTTTGTTAGCAGGGCGGAGCGAAGTAGGGCGGAAAAATGGCTTAGGGTCTTTAGGTAGCAGCTGTAAAATGGCCACTTAACCTTACTCGTCGCTTATTTGGTGTGAGCAAACTACACTCCCCGGGCATTGATTGGCCCCTCTGCAGCAGCAACAGAGGGCACCCGCTAGTGACAGTGGGCCCCGACGAGATACAAAGCACTTAAGGATAGATTGATGATAGAAAGGCGTGAAACAAGCCTCCACGAACTGACCACTGTTTTGGACTATATCCGCTGGGGGACCAGCCGATTCAATGAGGCCGACCTCTACTACGGCCATGGCACCGACAATGCCTGGGACGAGGCCGTTTTACTGGTAACCCACGCCCTGCATCTCCCCCCTTACAGTAAGCCGGAGATACTCCAGGCCCGTTTGACCATGGAGGAGCGCCGCGACGTACTCACTATCCTGGAGCGGCGCTTTAGCGAGCGGGTACCGGCGGCGTACCTGACTAAGGAAGCGCATTTTTGCGATATGACATTTTATGTGGACGAGCGGGTACTGGTACCCCGTTCACCGATTGGCGAGCTGATTCGCCACAACTTCCAGCCCTGGCTCAATGTTGAGCCCCTGGCGATTCTGGATCTCTGCTGTGGTAGCGGTTGTATCGGTATCGCCTGTGCCGAGGCCTTCCCGGAAGCGCGTGTCGATGTGAGCGATATTTCCGAGGACGCGATCGAAGTGGCACAGATCAATATCAATCGTCACGAGTTGAACGAACGCGTGCGCGCAGTTCAGTCGGACCTATTTTCCGGCCTGCACGGTATGAGTTATGAGTTGATCGTGTGCAACCCGCCCTATGTCGATGCCCGCGATTTAGCTGAAATGCCCAAGGAATACCACGCTGAGCCGGATATAGCCCTGGGCTCTGGCGATGACGGTCTCGATTTTACCCGCCGCTTGCTGCGCGAGGCTGCCAACCACTTACAGCCCGACGGGCTGTTGATCTGCGAAGTGGGCAATAGCTGGGAAGCCCTGGAAAAAGCCTTCCCGGAGGTGCCGTTTATGTGGCCCGAGTTTGAGGATGGCGGCCACGGTGTTTTTGCCATCAGCCGGGAAGAACTACTCGCCTATCAACCCTACTTCGAAAAGGAATAATTCCTTTTGCCTCCCCGGCAATCTCGGTTGCCGGGTTATGGGTACAAGCCCGGTTCTGCGGACACTTGTGCTTTTTGCCCCAGTCTGCGCACTGAGGCGGGCAGATCATTTATAATGCGCGCCCCTATTGTGGGCCATCCTGTTTTACTACCTACTAGCTGGAAAAGTCGTCTATGTCGGGCAATACCTTTGGCAAGCTGTTTTGTGTCACCACCTTTGGCGAAAGCCACGGCCCCGCGCTCGGCTGTATCGTCGATGGATGCCCTCCGGGTCTGGAGATCAGTGAAGAAGAAATTCAGCGAGAGCTGGACCGCCGTAAGCCCGGCACTTCCCGTTATACCACCCAGCGCCGCGAGCCCGACCAGGTAAAAATCCTTTCCGGTGTTTTCGAGGGAAAAACCACCGGCACGCCTATTGGCCTGTTGATTGAAAATACCGACCAGCGCTCCAAGGACTACAGCAATATCGCTGAACAGGTAAGGCCAGCCCATGCCGATTTCACCTATTGGCAAAAATACGGCATCCGCGACTACCGTGGGGGTGGCCGATCCTCCGCCCGTGAAACTGCCATGCGGGTTGCCGCCGGGGCCATCGCCAAAAAATGGCTGAAACAAAAATACGGCATTGAAGTGCGCGGTTATCTCTCGCAATTGGGCCCGATTAAAGTACAAAAACTGGATTGGGATCAGGTAGAACAAAACCCCTTCTTTTGCCCGGATGCCGATCGGGTCCCCGAAATGGAGACCTATATGCAGGAGCTGATCAAAGAGGGGAACTCCATCGGTGCGCGTATCTCAGTACACGCCAGCGGCGTCCCAGCCGGACTGGGTGAACCTATTTTTGATCGCCTGGATGCAGATCTGGCCCACGGCTTAATGAGTATTAACGCGGTAAAAGGCGTGGAAATTGGAGCTGGCTTTGACAGCGTGGAGCAGAAGGGCACTGAGCACCGAGATGAAATCACTCCGGAAGAGGGGTTCCTGTCGAATAATGCTGGGGGTGTCTTGGGTGGTATTTCCAGTGGGCAGGATGTCATTGCCCATATCGCCCTGAAGCCGACTTCCAGTTTGCGCATTCCCGGCCGCAGCGTTGACCGCTCCGGCAATCCCATTGAAGTCGTTACCAAAGGCCGCCACGACCCCTGTGTTGGTATTCGAGCAACGCCTATCGCCGAAGCCATGATGGCCCTGGTTCTGATCGATCACGCACTGCGCCACCGCGCGCAAAACGGAGATGTAACACCGGGATAATTCGATCGGCTTTTTTCTATTGGATACCGGCGAAAGCCCGGTATCCAATCTCTTCGCTACTAAGATGCAGCCAATAAGCCAAGCCCCTGGGCTTCCCCCACCTTGCTCCCAACAAAATAGTTAGCTCCAGCCTCCTCAATTTTATTAATGTTGCGCAGTCGGTCTGAAGGGCTTAAAACGCCTTTATTTCCCCGATTTACGACATGGGTATAAATTTCAGTAGTACTAACATCCGAATGCCCTAGCAGCTCTTGAATCGTACGCAAGTCATAACCCGCTTCGAGCAAGTGGGTCGCGAAGCTATGGCGAAATGCATGGCAACGCGCCGGTTTGTTGATTCCCGCTAGTTTGACAGCTATACGAACCTGGCGCGCTAAAGTTGTTGCGTGCATATGGTGCCTTCTGTTTTCACCGGAGCGAGGACATTGGCCTATGGTGCTGGAAGGGAAAAGGTATTGCCAAGCGAGTTGTCGGCTTGCACTTGGATACTTTCTTTCCAAAGCGTTAGGTAAATAAACCGAACCAGAACCAGCCAAAAGATCTTGTTGGTGTAATAGGGAAACAGTCTCCACCTGCCTATGTAACTGCACAATTAACCCATTAGGTAATATCGTAGTGCGGTCCTTATCCCCCTTACCACCTCGAACAAAAATATTATTGCTGTCGAAGTCTATATCCTTTATGCGTAAAGAAAGCAGTTCGGCACTGCGAAGACCACTAACGTACATTAGTTCAACCTGTAATCTGTAGGTGCCTTCCAAACAATCCAAAATTGCTGATATTTCTCTACGGCTATAAACCACAGGCAAGTACTTCTGTTGTTTTGCCAGTTTAAAGTCCAGAGCCTGAATATCTCTACCAAAGAATCTCTTGTACAGATATATCAGAGCGTTCAGAGCTATTCGCTGTGTATTTGCTGAGCAAAGACCTTGAACTGCAAGGTGAGAAAGAAATGTCTCAATCTCAACAGATCCCATATCGGCAGGGTGCTTCTTTTTATTGAAATGAATGAAACGTTTAACCCAATGGGTGTAAGTTTGCTCTGTTCGGTACGATAGTCCTTGCTTTCGAATATGAAATCGCAGATTGTCCATAAATCGTTCAGGCTTACCTGGGATTTTGTGGCGAATGTCGTCCATGATATTGCCCTTAGACTGTTTTTATATACAGTATTTGCTCTTTTGTCCTGCTGTCAATATCAGAATTCAAGAGAAGCTTCTCCTATTTCTGGAGGTGACGATCTATCTCTTTGATTTTTACAGGGTTGGTAATGTTATAAAGAGCAGAAAAAGCAGGTAGATATATAGCGCCTGCTATATATCTACCTGTAGAGAAATATGCCAAATTTCTTAACTTTTTGATATTATTGGATTTTTGAGGTTATCTTGAAAGAAGTGAGTGGAATTATATAGAAGGATGATATAAAGATGCTTCTTTTGAATTAACTGTTATAAGCTCAACAAGCATCATCATTTATGAAATATATTCTTAAAATACAAGCTCTTGGTAAATATCCTGAACTAGATATTAGTTCAGAGGAATTTCACAAAATCAAATTATCAAGAGAAACTCTGAATTATGCTTTATCAATTGCTGAAAAATTTGAAATCTTATTATCAAATTATTTGGACTTGGAAAAAGAAATTCTTTCTATATCTGCCGACTCATTAGTTTCATCTCCATCTAATCATATAGAGTTTTTCCAAAACAGAATTTCAACAAATAGGCGAATCGTAAATTTGTTAACTTCTACAAAGCTTTATGTAGATCAGGTTCCTTCTCATGTAAAGAGTATATTCAGTGGAGTTGAAGATAAATTTAAAGAAGCTCAATCATACTTCAATGAAGAATATGATGCTTCATTTGAATACAGGCTGATGGAAGCACTTAGGAATCATGTCCAGCATAACGGTTTAGCCGTTCATTCAACAAGTTACCCTTTTAAGTGGACTGATGAAGAAGAAAGTAGAATTGAACTTAAAACACAGATATTTGTAAGTAAGATAGAGCTATCAAAAAACAAAAAGTTCAAAAAATCAACATTGAATGAAATGCCAGAGAAATATGACTTGCTACTTGCTGCTAGAGGTTATGTTGGTTCGTTAAGCATTATTCATTCGAAAATAGTAGGACTAATTGAGGAGGTTAGTAATCAATCTAGAAATACAATTGATCTTTCTATAGAAAAGTACGTTAAAGAGTCCGATGGTCTAAAGGTTGGTTTGTCAGCCTTTAAATTAAAAGAAGCAGAACCAATCAGTGACATTATAGAAAGGGTTGCCGTCTTAACAGATTGGGATGATGTAAGATTAATGTTAAATAAAAAACACAAACAAATTGGCAACTTAAAAATGAAGTTCGTAACAAACCGCTTATAACAAATGGTTCCAGTTCGTTCCGGGGCTTCGCCCCTCCACCCGACCGCCGCCGTCGGAGGCGCGGCTGAACCAGGCGTTATTGTGGCGGTCGGTTTTATTGATTTTTCGTGGTAACTGAAGGTTTAGTGCCACTAAATAGCATCCGGTGTTGAGCAATTTTAATGATTGCTATTCAAGCAGTTTCGCTCCTAGAGTGTTCGCTCGGGTGTTGTAAAAAGAGGTAGTTCGGTGCAATTTCGTGGAGTGCCAGTAAGATAGGAATTGGTTGGGGAAAGTGCGGTATTCTTTCCTCGTAAATGTTGGGCAGCGGCCAGCCAAACTATGGCTGGCAAAGTGCTAGTAGTCGGTCCCGAGCGCGCCAACCATAACCAGGCTAGGCAAGCTCGCCCAACCCCTACGGGGCTGGGCTGGACAGCCTACGCGTTGCTTCGGCTGCCCTTGCTAGCGGCGTTAGGCATCTAAACTATGAAAAAAATTTATTCCCTTGAAGTTGAGCATGAAGACCATCCTGGGCAAGTTGAGCAAGCTCAGAAACTATCTCTCGATAAAAGCAAACCTCACCTAGGGTTAAAGGGAGTTTATGGCCTATATGGCTCATCTGAATGGAGGGAAAAAATCTATAGCGGTAAAGTACCCAGCAAGGTTTACCAAGGGATTATCAAAGATATTCATTTTACAGGTATGCATAATGAAGCAGAAGGTTTTACTCTAGCACTAGATAATGGCGGTAGTTATTCTTATACCTGTGTCGCGAATCGACGTAGAAACATGAAACACTACAAGGTTGGCAAGCGTCTGAAGGTGACAACATTTGTTGAGGTTTTAAAGAAAGGAAGAGATCATGAGTTTGTATGGCAAATTGAGGTCGAACATGCCTAACAAGTGGCTGCACAGGACATTTGTAAGCTTGCTCCGCTTCGCTTCACAAACTTAAAAATGCCTGTGAGACAGGCGTTAAATTTCTAAGGGCAATCTCCAAGTGAGCCGTATTGATAACTCTCTCATTGTGATTTCACTTTTGCCATGGTTATCGGCTATGTGGGTAAACTGGTATGTCATTGAGATGGGCTTTGTCCATTCAAACGAGTCTCGTGACGTAGCAAGGCTAGCTCTCCATGTAGTTGCCGGTTTTACTGCGACGTATTTGGCTATTTTATTTCTGTGGTATCGCAAGCAGCGATTCAGACTGTACAAATGTTTACCATATCTGAGCTGTATCAGTTTTTTAATATGGCTTAAATCGCTGGGGTGGCCTCAATGGACATAAAATTTAACCAGGCCAGGCAAGATCGCCCAGCCGGAGGCTGGGCTGGACAGCCTACGCTCCGCTTCGGCTGCCCTTGCTGGCAACGTTAGGCAGAAGTAGCCATGAAGAAAATATTCTCACTAGAAATTGAGCATGAAGATGATCCTTCACGAGTTGAAAAGGCACAGAAACTGTCTCTCGATAGTAGTAAGCCTCACCTGGGACTGAAAGGTGTTTATGGTTTATATGGTTCTCCCGAATGGTGGGACAATATTTATAGTGGCAAAGTACCTAGCAAGACTTATGAGGGGGTCATTGACGATATTCACTTTACAGGAATGCATAATGAGGCTGAAGGCTTCACGCTAAAGCTGGATAACGGTGGTACTTATTCATACACCTGCGTAGTGAATCGAAGAAGAAACATGAAGCACTATCAAGTTGGCAGGAGAGCGAGAGTAACCACATTTATCGAAGTTCTAAAGAAAGGTACAGATCACGAATTTGTATGGCAAATAGAGGTGGAAAATACCTAACAAGGCAAAGCAGCATCAGTCGCTGCGCTCCTTGGACAGCCTTGCCGTTGCTCGTTTTGTGCATGGCTTCGCCATTATTGCACAAAACAATCAACAACAAGTCTGCCGCTGTTTGCGGCGTTATACGCAATCAATATGAAACACAGTGCAGCCGAATACAATGTTCTCAGCTATCTCTTGAAGAAGCATGTAATGTCTTACGAGAAAGCTATTGAGTGGGCGTATTCCCAATACACCGATGAAGGTGTTGATCCATTTATTGAGAGCATATCTTTGGCAATGGATGTTTCTGAGATACTTGAGTTGATAAGCAGCGAATTCCAAGTTTATGGAGAGCCAAGTCAAGACTTTATTGCAGGAGAAGCTGCGAGTAAATATTCAAAAGAACAATTGTCTTTGTACGATGCCATAGCACGAATTCTCTTTGACCTTGACTTAGAGTTGCCTGAAGAAGAACTGCAGGAACTATATATAGCTGAAGACTATTTTGGCTGGCACGACCAAGCAGAGAAAGAAGCGGTTAAGCATGTGCTACCAATATTTAGTAAATACAGGCCCGTTTATGAGCACGCTGTTGCAAAGTTCGGCGTATAACAAGCGCATGTTGTCGCCCTTCGGGCTGGGACGGCTTACGCTGCGCTTCAGCCGCCCCAAATGCGGGCGTTAGAGAACCAATGAATAACGAACATAGGGCGCGGGATTGGATTAACTTTATTTTAGAGAGATGTCAGTTCCCTGATGCACCAGCGCTAAAGAATCACCTCGATAAAGCCGTGTTTTCTGAGTTCTGTCAGTGCGGTTGTAATAGTTTCAAGGTCCTGGTCCCGGCTTTCACCAAAGCAATTGCAGTTCCAGGTAAATATGGTGTAATTTTTGAAGCACACTTTAATCTTGCAGAAGCCGGTAAAACGTTAGAGATCCTAATATTCTCAGGAAAATCAGGAATGGTTGAGTACATTGAAATAGACTGTTGTGGTAACAACTTGCCTGTTCCAGAAGCAGTTGAGGTTGTTGGCGAACCGTTTCATGTCAGTGCCGGTAGTGCGCTCGCTCTCTAACAAGAGCCGGCACAAGCGCGCACTTCGTGTGCTGGACTCGCAACAAGTTGCTCGCCTGTGCGGCGGGCGTTAAATTTCATAAGATCATGAGTCAAAAAGTAAAGATAGAGCACATACTAGAAAGAAAGCCAGTTGGCATATTCGTCCGTGTGCTCGATGACACCAAATTTGAACTCGGAGATAATCCCGCATTAGCTGGGTGCCCAATAAAGAAATCGGTGACACAACCTAGGGCTTTAAAAAATGATGGCAGTCCAGATTTGGATGTGTTTTGTTTTTACCTTGTAAATGGTAATGACAAAAGTAAATTTAAAGTCGGTGAGGTAGTTGAGCTTGTTCCGTGAAAAATTTAACAAGTGCCGGCACAATCGCGCACTACGTGCGCTGGACTCGCAACAAGTTGCTCGCCTGTGCGGCGGACGTTAAGTGTCATTATGGACGATAGAGCATTTACAAAATTAATTGAGTATCTTGAGAAAGTTCCAGCGATACGTGGTGCCATCGGAAAAGGTTCAGAAGCAGATGGCTGCTGGTGGGTGAAATTCGATATTGATATTCACCATCAATTTGCGTGGCACACCGTCCAGGAGCTTGGTCATGTTTTGAACTACATGTCAGTCAATGAGCGTCTGCCAACATCCTTTCACCCGGTGTCTCCACCACCTTATATGAATGGTGGCCCTGACGAGTTTCTATCTTGGGTAATAGAGTGCCATAACCCAGAATTTAAGCCTGGTACATGTGCTGAGTGGCTTGTTGGTCGTTTGCCAAATCCAGTAGAGGGCTTAGGGCAATGGGCTGCGGAGTAAAACACTTAACAAGGGTAGGCAACATCGCCAGCGCAAAAAGCGCGCTGGCTGGACGTCTTACGCTACGCTTCAGCCGCCGTTGCTACCGGCGTTAAACCCTATTCATCATCTATCGAAGAAATGGAATATGTTAAAGAAGGATATTAAAAGTTTATTTAAAGCGGTTAGAGCAAACGACTTAGCTTTAGTTAAAGAACTCCTTAATAATATTCCTGACCTCGTTAATGCTTGTCATACAGCGCCACCAAAAAAAGATGATGGACAATCACCTTTGCATGTAGCTTACAAGTCTGGGAATTATGAAATAGCTAATTACCTAATATCTCAAGGGGCTGATGTAAACTTTATTGAGCAATCCACAATAAATGAATGGAATACTCCAGTAATTCATGACTGTATTAGAGGTGTTGCATTTAGTACGTATTGTTTGACTTACAATGAAGATGATTTCAAAGTTGCTCTTAATGCTCTTCAGAATGTAATCAATAATGGTGCATCTGTAAGCTCCGAAGACTCATTCGGAAATAGCTGCTTAGCCAGAGCAGTATTGGATACTAGGCAAATCATCGGTCGAGAATTTACTGATGAAGAAGCCAGAATCGTGTATGCACAATATAAGGCTTTATTCCGTGTTTTACTCGAAGCTGGGGCTGACCCTCAGGTAAAAACAGAAAAGAGGCCAAGTGCTCATGAACTGATAGAGCAGTTTAAATTAAATGAATACAACTTGGTTTAACAAGTGGCTGCAACCGACCGCAAAAACTGTCACCTGTTTTGCCAAAAGGCCGGCAAAACAACCGCCATTTTTTACGGCGGCTGAGCCAGACGTTAAGCGTTCAAGGAAGAGCATTGAAGATAGCTACCATTTTAGCGCTAGTAATGATTAGCAATCCTGTCTGGGGTAATAGTCTCAATACAGTCGAGAAAATACAGGAAAGTATTTCTGCTAATCTATCGCAAGGCGATAGTACGAAAGCAATTGAGGAATATTTAGCCTCAGCAAACATTGTGTATTCTTACGATAAGTATTCTTTTAGATACCAGGCCGTAGTACGAGAAAATGAGGCTGACTGTAAATTTGAATCTATATTTCTTTGGCTATTCTATGAGTGTACCATTCAAATATATATCAACTTAAATAAGCAAGGGGACTACAAAGATCATGAAGTTTATCAAAGTTATTCTGGCTTATAGCGTCGCAATGCTTAACAAGTACAAGCAGGTTGCTACGGGCCTTCGGCCCTTTCGCGGGACGGCCTATGCTGCGCTCCAGCCGCCCCTGTTGTAGTCGTTAAGTGTTAGTCATGTCAGAACAAGAGATAGTTTTTTTACTGGTTGCTCTAGTTTGTTTTTTATGTGTCGCAATATATGCTCACAAAAAGACCAGCAAACCATGTGAACAGTGTGGTGGGAAAATGAGTCTTGTAGAGATTAGAGATCCAGCTGGCATTAATATAAAGCCAAAAATTACTCTGTCATTTTATGTGGGACCAAGAAAGTACGAAGAAACTTGGAAGTGCAAAAATTGTGGGGCGTCAAAGTTTATAAAGTACTGGGGGAGCTAGCAAGTGCTTTCCACAACACTTAACAAGCACCAGCAATCCGACATTTATTCCGGTGCATGTTTTTTGTTCGCTACGCTCATAACACAAAACATGCACCTCCATAAATGCGGTTGTGGTGGGCGTTATTGTGGCGGTCATTTTTTAGATGGTTTGTAGTTGCTGCAAGTAACAATCTCTACCTAAACACGCTTCGCCAGAGAGTTCTCCTTCAAACTGGTACCGCAGTTTCGTTCAAGTGCCTTCGTTTGAAGCCAACAAGTTCTGCAAGCCAGCTGCACCATTGTGGAGTGCCAATCAGCTAGTTAACTGGTGGGGAAAGTATGGTATTTTTCCCTGTAAATTTATCTGGCAGTGGCCAGCCAAAGTTGGCTGGCAGAGAGCAAGTAGGTCGTTCAGAGCGCGCCAGCTATAACCAGGCCAGGCAAGATCGCCCAGCCGGTGGCTGGGCTGGACAGCCTACGCTTTGCTTCGGCTGCCCTTGCTGGCAACGTTATTGGTCGCTCGCTCCAGTTTTGCGGGGGTTCAATAAAGAATAGCAGGTAATTATTAGGCTGCTGTATAAAAAAACAGTATTGGCGGGAAAGCCCATAGCCAACGGTTCGACCTTCATGTAAGCTTCGAAGCTTCAGCGACGCTCGCATAACGAAGTTAATGCGGACGGCGCAGCCGCTTCGAAGCAAGGCCGCGAACCTAGTGCTGCTAGTTTCTCTCTCCGAATCGTGGTAGACAATAAAAGAAAGATATTTGTAGTGGATTTGTACACAGTGCCACGAGCAACAAATAACAACCCGATTATGCGGAAACCTAAAAGTTGTCATTCCCTTTGCTTGCACAAAGGCACTGCCAATTTCTTAACGGTTCCGCATATCTATTTTCGTTAAATAGCTTATGAAATATTTATACACCCTGTTAATGATGGTTTTTCTTTGCTCTTGTGAGATTAGTAATGAAGGGCCAAGAAGAGTTGAGTACTGGAAGGCAGAAATGGAATCTGTCAAGTCACATAGGACGAAAATTGGTTATCTAATGGTAAAATATAAAGCGTTTGAGCCTATTTTTAACCCTTCTGAAAATACATTAACGATTGTTGACTCTGGTGAGGCTAATAGTATCGTCTGCAGTAAATGGCACTATATCATCACATTCAAGGCGGACTCTAAAGGGGTAGTTAATGAATCTACAATGGAGCAGGCTGGGACATGTTTGTAGGCCAGCTATTTAACAAAACCAAGCAGGCTCGTCCATCCCCTTCAGGTCTTGACTGGACAGCCTACGCTGCGTGCCTCGCACGCAAACGCTCCGGCTGCCCCTGTTGGCAACGTTAGCAATACAGGAAGATATCGCGTGGATACGAGCTTAATTGATTCTATTGATTGGAAGAATTTAGTTCATGCCTATGGGCCGGCAATAGATGCGCCTAAAGAACTGGCTAATCTAATAGGTGATGATGAAGATGATAGAGACGACGCTGTAAATGGTTTTCTTTATAGCTCTGCATACCATCAAGGAACCGTTTATTCTTGTACGCCGAGTGTTATACGTTGTGTAATATACATAATTGAAACTGAGGATATATCCTCCTTAGAAACAATAGGTGCACCCTTAGTTCGAGAATTGCTCTGTTTTATAAATATTTGCGCTCGCACCTGGAGGTTCGTTCCGGAAATTGGCGAAGCAGCCTTTGTAGGGTGTAATCTTTACAAGGATTATTTAGACCACGCTGATAGTAAAACTTCAGCGTATGCAAAAGAACTTACAGATTTTTGTAAAGTCTATGAAAATAGCTAACAAGCGCATGTTGTCGGACTGGTTTTCCGCTGCGCTCCAAGCCAGCCGCAAATGCGGGCGTTAGTGCGTCAAGCTAAACTTGATGCTTCTTGCAGGGTGGAAGTCCCTGTCGGGTAAGGCCTAACCAGCCACCTGTATCGAGTGTTGCGCGTAGGGCGGAACAGAAAGAAAAAAAAATATACTCATTTTTTTTCTCACTGTGAACAAACTATGTGAAGCGTACACAGAGAATTCTATAGGCCATAGGGGTTATCGTGACCCTGAAGTGCTGGTATCGCTCCGATAATAAAATGAGCTCCGATTGACGAGATGTGTAACGCCATCGAAGTCCAGGCAAAGCAACCGCATTGGTGAGGTTGTGGCGGATCGGCGGGGTTATCAAGCCGTGGCATGTAGAAAGAGAGGTATTGAGAACTTGAGAGATCCGAGCAGGTTCCTGAAGGAACAGGTAGGGACGTTAAGCCTAATGGTGAAACTAACGAAGACCACTCGGAAGTCGGATCAGCTCATAGTAGTCCGAGAGCGGGAAAGCCGCTTACATGGCGAAGGGGCTGACAGTAATATCGGTGTGCAACAGAAACATAGTCCGGACAAAGTAGGGCTGGATACACTATGACAACCGCCTTGCACGCCATCGCATTTAAAGCACAGAGCCACCCCACGCACAGGTTTCAGAATTTATACGGACTGCTAAATTCCAACCTGCTGTATCAAAGCTGGGGCCAGCTTAACAAGCAGGCCCGCCCCGGTATCGATGGAGTAACAACCGAAGTTTACCGGCAAGGTCTGCCGCAAAATATCCAATGCCTACATCAACGGCTGTGTGACAAATGCTACCGCACCCAGGCGATTAAGCGGGTATTGATTCCCAAAGGCAATGGCAAGCAGCGCCCACTGGGGCTGCCTACGGTGGAAGACAAACTGGTGCAGCAGAGCGTAGCGCAGCTACTGCAAAGTATCTGGGAGCAGGATTTTCTGCCCTTTAGCTACGGCTACCGCCCCAGGAAAAGTGCCCACCAAGCCGTACATAGCCTTGGCTTAAACCTGCAATTCAAAGGCTACGGCTACATCGTTGAAGCCGATATTAAAGGCTTCTTCGATCAGCTGGATCACGACTGGTTACTGCGCATGCTAGCCCTTCGTATCGACGACAAAGCCCTGCTGACACTGATTAAACAGTGGCTTAAGGTGCGCGTGCAAACCCCAGATGGTAAGTTCAGTAAACCGGCAGCAGGCACCCCGCAAGGAGGTGTGATCAGTCCGGTACTGGCGAACATCTATCTGCACTACGCCCTGGATTTGTGGTTCGAGAAGAAGGTCAAGCCGCGTATGCGTGGCAGAGCCATGCTAATCCGCTACGCCGACGACTTTGTTGTGGCCTTCCAATTGAAAACGGATGCAGAGCGCTTTTACCGGGTGCTACCGCAACGGCTGAACAAGTTTGGCCTACAGTTAGCTCCCGAGAAAACGCACCTGAAGCGGTTTAGTCGCTTCCATCCGGGTCGAAAACGGCAGTTCCAGTTTCTGGGCTTTGAGTTCTACTGGAGCCTGGACGTCAATAAACGCCCCAGGCTCAGGCGCCGGACTGCCGTAAAGAAACAGAAGGGCGCAATGGAAGCGCTCTACCACTGGATCAAAGCCAAGCGCAGTGAGCGCCTGAGAGAGTGGCTTCCCACACTGAAGCGCAAGCTACAGGGCTTCCAGAACTACTTCGGTCTACCAGACAACAGTCGAAGCTTGTCCCGTTTGTACAGCTATGTTTTACACAGCATACACAAATGGCTCAACCGGCGGAGTCAGCGCAAGAGTTACAACTGGAATAGTCTAAAGGAAATGCTGGGATATTTTGGGCTAAAGCCACCGCGAGTATACAAGCGCAGTATACTTGTGGACTGGTATTAGGGTTCGTGCTTTACACGAGCGAATATATTACTGAAGAGCCGGATGCGGTAGTTCCGCACGTCCGGATCTGCGTGGGGGCAGTTAGGGTAACCGGCTGTCCTACCACTACTGTGTAAATCATGAATACTGAGCTTCGAAAAATTATTTCCGACTTTCAGCAAAAAGTCGAAGAGGCGAACGAGCTGCTTAAGAAATATCTTGAAACTGACGAACCTCATAATTGGGCCCCGCCGATTGACCAAATCGGTACGCTCGGAGACAAGCATAAATACTTCTTCCATGGCGTTGGCTGTAAGGTTCAAATTAGCAAGAAGGACATAATTGACTTCGACTACGGAGTCAATGGACGTACCGATGGCTTTGATGAATGGAGACTATGTGGCTTCATTCGTACTCGTAGAAAGCAATATCCGTACGTACAAGAAAGTGATATTAAACAATGGTTACATGAAGCTATTGAGGCTAAAGAAATAGAAAGATTGGATTCGAGAGAATATGGAAATTTATACTATCTCGTGCAAAACACATAACAAGGCAATTAACTTCGCTCCAGCCACTGTGTGGCTTCCACCGGACCTTCGCTTCGCTCCGGCCGGTTATTGCGGGCGTTATGGGTCATAAAGTATGAGCAAAGTATGGAGAGAGATCGCAGACCCCAAGAAGCACATTGACTACATGAGCACTCGAAACGAAGGCGGTGTACTAGTTGAAGCTTCAAGAGATAATCTAATTGAAAAATGGGTTTACTTTGCAGACGTATGCAATTTCATTTTCCAGTTTGCGAGCATTGACCAAGTACTAGAGTGTAAGGATTACTTTTCAAAGTCTGTACACCCTTCTACTCGGGAAAAGGGTCACGAGTTAGAACATTATTGGCATCCTTGGTATTCAAAACTGCCTAAGGGTATAAATAAAGGCGCCAAGCGTGAGGAAGTTATCAAAGCGCTAGACAGTATTTTAAATATGTGGGCCAACCCATAACAAGCCAAGGCTGTCGGACGCTTCGCGCCGCAGCTTGGGGCGTTAGGCATCTGTATGCAGTGGAAGATAGTTAAAGAAATTCCAAGGAAGTTCGCAGACGAGTCCTACTATTTGAAAGCTGAGCGAGATTGCTCAGAGGGCACCCTTGTCTTGGAAATATGTTGGGCCCAAATCATGTATGCTTTGACCGTTGACCTAATTAAGGACAACGATAATGCTGAATTGATTTACGACTGCATGGTCTTCTATGAAGATCGAATAGAAAAGTACGGGCATCAAATTATGAGAATCACAGAAAATTCACCGATAAGTAAGTTGGAAAGATTAGATTCACTGCAACAAGATGGTGTTTTGAATTATGTTTTAAGTGAAAAATATGGCGTAACTTTTAAAACCGAATTGCCAGATAAAGTAAGTGCCTAACAAGCGGCTGCATTACGCTCCGGCCTGCGGCCTCCACCGGACTCGCTACGCTCGCCGATGAGCCGGGCGTTAAGTTTCCAAGGAAGTCATGAGTCAGAATATTGAAATCATAGATCTAGGCTTTTCGGTTGCAGACGCCGAAGATATCACTTTCAAATTTGACGGTGCTGACCTCGTATTGGAATTCAATGATTGGCAGGAAAACCACATCACTATCAAGTGCGAGAACACACTAGGCTTTAAATTTCAAAATGCAGAATACGAGCTTTCTGAATCTGAGCGCTTTGATTCTTGTCACATCGTACATGATTCTGAGTGGGTAAAAGAACATCTTAAGCAAGGTGAAGCCTGGGAAGGTGAAAATTGGCTTCACTATAAATTAAACTTTAATGCGGCTGGTGTGGTCGAGGTTCTATGTTCCAAACTAGCCAAAACTTAACAAGGCCAGGCACAATCGCCCCTTCGGGGCTGGACCTCCGCACTGCGTGCTCCGGCCTGTGCTGGCGGCGTTATAGCTAAGACTTACCCACGTTTAGTAGACACCCTGTATAGTTAGGTTTAGGCCTAACACGGAGGTGTATCATGGGTAAGAAAAGAACTCAGGCGTATACGGAGGAGTTCCGCAGAGAAGCAGTTAAGAGAGCGGAAAAGGCTGGAGCAACAACGGCTTCTGTGGAGCGAGAGCTAGGCGTCAGCGCACAGCAGATCTACAACTGGCGTCGTCAATTTAATCGGCTGTCTGATAAGCAGTTCAATAGTTTAGACGGTGTCGACTATTCCAAACAGGAAAGCGCTGAAGTTCGCAAGCTCAAGAAGGAGTTGCATGAAGCTCGTCAGGAGGTTGAGTTTCTAAAAAAGGCAGCTGCGTACTTTGCGAACCACCAAGAGTAAAGTACGCATTGATACAAGAGTATGTAGGGTCATTCCCGGTTAGCTTGATGTGTCGGTGTTTAGATGTCTCAAGATCGGGTTATTATCGATGGCGGGGGCGATTGCCATCTGCTCGCACGATTAGAAAGATACGAACAATCGAGAAAATCCGAGAGATGTTTGTTGAGTTTAAAGGTCGTTATGGCGCGCCTAGAATTGCTTGCGAGCTTCAAGAGTTAGGTGAGCCATGCTCGCGGAACTACGTCGCTAAGCTTATGCAACAGGAGCATATTAAAGCGAGAAACGGCAAAGGCTTTCGATATAGTCAGCCCGTAGAGGGGAGCATTAACGTCTCCGCCAACTTACTTAAGCGTTGCTTTGATGTGGATCAACCAAATTGCCGCTGGACCAGTGACATTACTTATATCTGGGTTCTGGAGAGGTGGCTATACCTCGCGGTAGTTATGGATCTGTACTCTCGACGTATTGTAGGTTGGGCATTTGACTCGCAGATGACCGATGAATTGACACGTCGAGCATTGAAAATGGCTTTAGAGCGACGACCAATAAAGCCTGGACTAATAGTTCACTCTGACAGGGGTGTGCAATATCGATCGCAGAAATACCAGGATCTCTTGTCCGACAGCAAGTGCAAGCCGAGTATGAGTCGTCAGGCTAACTGTTGGGATAATGCGGCAATGGAATCATTCTTTAGCAGGCTAAAAGTCGAGCTGGTCTATGCCGGAACATTCGAAAGCGAAGAGCAAGCAAAATCTGAGGTGTTTGAATACATTGAGATTTTCTACAATAGGATTCGTAGGCACTCTGCATTGGGCTATGTAAGTCCAGCAGAGTATGAACGAAAATACGCATAGTTAGAGTGTCTACTTTTTGTGGGCAAGACCAAGCTAATCGAGCATGGAACGATACGAAGTCACAATAAATAGAATCGCTCAAGGTGAAATTCCTGTAGAGCAAGGAATCGAGTGGTTTCAAGGCCTCCCTGAAGAGGCGCGGCATGACGCCCTACGGGATATGAACTTATGCATTCATCAATCTCATCCACGAGAGTCTGAAATTGAAGAAGGTATCAAGTTGTCCGGCTTAAAGGAGTCCTATACGCCCTGCGTAATAATGCGGAAGAACAATTTCAATAATGCACGGGCAAAGGTGCTAGCTCTGCCCAGCCATGAATGGCTCAAGGCCTTTAGGCTTTGGCTCGCGATATTTACCATTGCTGATGGCCGTAGAAGAACTACGGATTGTAGGGCTGGGTGCAATCATTGGTGGCATAACCTTGAAAAGCTATAACAAAGCAAAGCAGCATCGCCCACTTCGCGGGCTGGACAGCTTTTCCGCGGCTTCGCCGCTCCAAATCTGCCGCTGTTTGCGGCGTTAGGCACATTGGAAGCTATGCTCTCTAAGTCACAATTATTCGAAACATATAGAGTCCTTGGGCTGGCAGCGATGCATCCAGCTGGAGCGGAATATAAAGTGGCTTGGGCAATGACACTACTAGAAAATGGAGTTGACACTGAATCTTTGGCAGAGCTCGCTACTTTCCAGCCACCATTTAATGAATTTGAAATCGACGACTATTTTGATCGTGTATTAAAAGAGCTAGATATTGCTCGACCACCTGGCGATGATTCGTTAATGGGGTATGCCAAAGTAATCGCTCAGGAATGTGTCGAAGGTAAGATAAAGCCTGAGCTAGCAGCATCTCAAATATATAGTGCAAACGTTGATTTAGATTATCCAGAATACTTGAATCATTTTGCCGAACTAGAAGATGAGTGGTATTGTGAGCACATTAACGGTTGGACTAAAGACCAACGTAAAAATGAAATCATTAAGGCGTGCCATGCATTGGACAATAGCATTAAATTCCCGGTGTTTCGCAGTGCCTAACAAAGGCCGGCAACGGACTTTCAAACCTGTCACTTTTTGTGCGCTTCGCTGCACAAAAATCGCCAGCTTTGCCAGCCGCTGCGGCCGGCGTTAGGCATCCAATGAGAGCAATCGTACTTTTCATGGTTTTATTTTCGTCATTAGCAGCGGCTACTGACTTTGAGCACCCCAAGTGGTATCCGCATAAGAACTATTATACATCGGATAAAGTCACTAAGGCCTTCGATATCGCTCAGGAGTATTATGTAAAAAATGTAACTAGCGCCAACCAATCTATCGATTATGAGTTTCATGCTTATGAAACAGATGGTGGCTATATAGTTTCAATCATGGTGCTTTATCGTGAAAAAAGTGGTGGGCATAGTGTGGCGGTGGATGGTGAGCACTGTATTTATCTAAACGAACAATACACAATAAAAGGGTCAAAGCAATGTATGGCTGCGGGTCCAAATCCACTAGCTCAGTAATGCCTAACAAGGCGGTCAATGGCGCCTGCGGCTGGACCTCCTTACGCTGTGCTCCAGTCGGCCTATTACCTTGACGTTATATTTCTGGAAGGATCGATGGAAATCGAAGTCAAATCACAGGACGAATTAGTGACTTTGCTAAAGAGAACGATTGAGCGTGAGGTCTTGCCTTCGACTAGCAAAGATAAGTCTCGATATGTGAGTTTTGAAGACTATATAGGACTGATTCGGTATTCCCTAAGTTTTGAGCCATACATTAGTGTCGCGAAACGTTGTTCAATGAATGGTTGTTACGTGCTGCAAAGTAAGCAAACGAACAGGTTTTATGTCGGTTATACCAATCACGGTGGTCATGCGCCGAAATGGGAAATAATGCCAGTAACCAGTGACGAAATACTTAATTCAGAATGCATGGAAAGCTTCTATGAAAACCATGCACAAAAAATACATTGGGCTATCGACCCTGAACAAAGCTATGAAATATAACAAGGCCATTAACGCCTTTGCCGCGCAAAGGCCCGGACCACGCTTTCAGCGCGGCCCATTATGGCGGCGTTAAGGTTCCGTATGAATAGAGTGCTAATAACACTAGCGCTAATTATTTTCATGGTATTGCTGTCTGCCGCTTTTGGTTATTCACTACATACGGATAACCCTGATGGTATATGGCTTTATACTCCACCGGCTGATGGTTCTGGAAAACCTAGTAATGCGTTATATGTTGGAGCATCCTTGGGAGCTCTATTATCAGCCATCATATACTCAGCCGGTTTCGTAAGTGTGTTCGGTTGGTCGAAGCTAAAGCATACTGTACTACCCGTGGTTTTTGTTCCAATGGGGTTGGCTGCTTTAGTAAGCTTTACCGCGATGTTGGCTTTAGCAGGGTTCGCAGAGTGAAACACCTTAACAAAGCCATTAAATTCGTTCCGGCCGCAAAAATCGCGGCCTCCACCGGACTGCCTATGCGTTGCTTCGGCATCCGTTTATGGCGGCGTTAAGTTTCAGAATGAACATTGAAGATATAAACAACAAAGCTAAGTCTTTGATAGATGAAACTTGGAAAGATAGCTCCAAGTGGCATCAAAATTTTGATGAGGCAAAGGGTTTGCTTGAACAGGCTTTGCGCACGAACTCTGATCATGAAGTGACTCTCATCAACTATGGTACTGTTCTATGTGATATGGGCAATCATAAAGAAGCGACTAAGTACCTTAAAAAGGCAATAGATCAAGGTAGTAATAACAAGCATGCATTTTACAATCTTGGCGTAGCGCTTATAAATTGTTCAACACACGAAAATGCAATGATCTATATGAAAAAGGCTAAGTCAAAACAAGCTAGCGCTCTAACTTGGGAGGCATACTTTGATCCAATGGGGCACTAAAAACTTAACAAGTGACTATGGTTGTTCGTCAAGTTATTAAGCCATATTTTCATCCCAGTAGGTGTTATTTTTCACCATCGTATTCAGAATCGTAATCTGCTTTCTCATGCAGGCAATCAGAGCGACCTTTTTAGGTTTGCCAGCGTCGACTAATCGCTTATACATCGGCTTTAATTTGGGATGATGTTGTATGGCCGACATAATGGAAACAAACAGAACCGTACGTACACGATGCCTTCCACCCCGAATATATCTCTTTCCCTGGAAGCTGCCGCTATCACGGTTCATCGGGGCGATACCGACAAGTGCAGCGATTTCTTTACGGTTCAATTTTCCTAGCTCGGGAAGTTCACTCATCAACGTATAAGCCAATACATTTCCGACCCCTTTAGCACTCAACAATAGGTCGCGCCTTTGCCGCCACTCAGACACACTGTTAACCAGTTTATCCAGTCGCTTGTCGATACCTTGTAACTCTTTCTTGATGGTGTTTAGAATGGCCTGTATAGGTTTGTGCACTGATTTAGGCATCCTCTGAAGCCGATTCTTTTGCATTGTGCTCATCTCTAAACATTGACTTCTTACCGCCAGTAAGTCACTGATCTCCCTAAGTTTTTCTGGCTTTAGCTCCGATAGTCTTGGCTTCATGGCCTCACCAAAATGTGCAATATCCATTGCATCTAGCTTGTCAGTTTTGGCTAGGCGCCCTGCGGATTTAGCGAAGCTTCTTATCTGTGAAGGGTTGCAAACAACAACAGGTAATCCTGCTTTGTCAGCGACGTAAACAAACTCTAATTCGAGTCTTCATGTAGACTCTATTAATACTCTTTGAGGTTTAAGAGGTTGTAATTGTTTAAGGGCATCCTTAATGCCATTTTTATCATTGGCAACACTAAAGAATTGGCCAGTAGGTCTCACATAAATATCGAGTTGTTTACTGCTGCTATCGATACCGACATTGATCTCTTGAGGTTCCATAAGATAAGCTATCTCCGCCTTGCTATTCGGGCTCGAGGCCCACATGACTATCCGAGTTATGCATAGTGAGTGTCTGTCACGTTCCTACTTGTTAACGGTCTTTATAAACCGGCGCAGCAACGAACTGTGACAAACAAGGCCTTCGGTGGCCGCCGAAGGTGGGTCTCAATTTACCCGTTAGCGAAAAGGATTTTCAACATCAGAATCGATCAAGAACAACCATACAAGAGCAGGCACGATCACAAATGCAAGCATTTGCTGGACCTCCGCCGCGTTGCGGCTCTGGCCCGTGCTCCAGGCGTTATGAATAAAAACTATGTCTAATCTCAAAGACCGCCGATGGCGTCGAAAAGGCCTCAATAGAAAAATCGAGACTCCTTCATGGGGGGAGCTTGCTTTTGGGAAAAAGCTTTTCAATTTGCGGCATATGTTACTAGCTGTATTTACTAGTGGCTTCATATCTTTTGCAATGCTATATCAGCTTATAACCTATGGGCATTGGGAGGCCAAAGGAGCTAAAGTAGATGGTGCCGTGGGGTATGGTGTTGCCTTTTTCCTTCTAGTAATTTTCATAGCCCTACTTATTGCAACTATTAAAGACTGGCGGAGAGGCTAATGCATAACAAAAAGCAGCACGATTGCCCGCAAAATATGTGGGCTGGACGGCCTACGCTTTGCTTCGGTCGCCCGTGTGCTAGGCGTTATGTGTAAATAGAGATTATGAGCAAAAAAGTAAAAATCACGCTCACGGAAGATGAAGCATGGGTTCTGTTTGAGCTGACTCGTAGATTTAGTGATTCAGACAAGCTCATGATTGAGGACCAGGCAGAAGAAAGAGCGTTATGGAACTTGTGTTGCGTATTTGAGAAAACACTGCATCAAGATTCTGATCTTGAGTATCGAGACTTCATTCAACAATGCAGGAGTAAACTCAGAGATGGAACTTAAAATACACATAACAAGAGCCGGCCCGATCAAAAATGCTGTGCATTTTTTGGACCTCTGGTGCTTTGCACCTCCGGCCTGTGCGGCTAGGCGTTAAATGCAAGATGAATAATTACAAACTACCTGATGGGTGGGAACCAGAAATAATAAAAGAAGAAATTGTTGCTTCTGGCGATTGGTTTTATCAAGATGAAGTTAAATATCTTGCCAAACTAATCAAACAAACGTGGAATTATACTTCCTTCGAATTAGATGAAATGTATGATAAAGCAATTGATTATGTCAGTTTTGAAGTAAGTGACGAAGGTGTAGTCTACTTTTGGCAATTCGAAAACGGAGATAGCATAAATTACAGTGATCATTTTAGTACCTACTTTTTGGCTAAAGACCACATAAATACATATGGATACAAATACGATATAACATGGTCATGAAGCTAGCATTTAACCAGGTGCCTAAGTTTACTCCGCCAGCATGCTGGCTCCGTGGGAGAAACCTTCCCCCATTGAGTAGACGCCTACCTTTTGAATAGGGTAGGAAAAAATGCCGAAAATACTGAGTGAAGAGCGAGTTGTTGAATATTCAACAGAATTCAAAGTTAGAGTGGTAGCTCTCACTAATCAACTGAAAGTAGATACGACTACTATCGCCAACATTATTGGTTTGCATCCAGTAATGGTGTATAGATGGCGACAGGAAAGTAGAGAAGGCAAGCTGGTCGAGAAGCCCAGTCGTAGAATAAGTATGACAAAAACAACGAAAAATCGGTCTCAAACCGATGATAAAGAGATAAGACGTCTAAAAAAGCAGGTCGAGAAATTGCAAAAGGAGAATGATTTCTTAAAAAAGTGGGAAATGTACCTGAAAGATCCAAAGCTGAAAGATTCTCGTTCATAGCTCTTAATCGATCAGACTTTGGTGTCAGGTACTTATGTAGATACTTGAATGTTTCACCCCAAGGGTTTTATAAGTGGCTCAATCGAGATGAGAGCACTCGTGACATAGAGAATAGGCGAATTCTAGGGTGTATCGAAGCTATCTATACACAGCATGATGGTAATTATGGAAGTCCAAGAATTAGCGCAGAGCTGAAAGCTAATGGTGAACGAATAAATCACAAACGCGTTGAACGCCTTATGAGAGAGGCTGGAATCGTGGGGAAAGCTGGAAGGATCTATCGTCGACGCCCTTTGCCTGGAAATCCTTATATTAAGGTTGAAAACCTACAAAGAGAGCATGGTATGCCGAGTAAACCAGACTCTCAATGGGCTGGTGATGTAACCTATCTGAAGATCAATGGACAATGGCAATATTTAGCTGTGATTATTGATCTTTACTCCCGGAAAGTGTTGGGTTGGGAGTTGTCGGATACTCGAACTGTTGAGCTAACACTGTCAGCGCTAAATAAAGCTGTTCGTCGCAGAAATATAGAATCAGATCTAATATTTCACAGTGACCGAGGTTCTGAGTACGGTGCTTATGCATACCAAAGTCGACTCAAAGAACTGGGTATTGAGCCGAGCATGAACCGTCCAGGATTTATGAATGATAATGTGTATGTAGAATCATTTTTTCAAACACTGAAAACTGAGAGTTTCAAAGGATTTAATTTTGAATCCGTTGAGGAACTAAGAGCTAACTTAGCTTGGTATCTTGATAGGTACTATAACTTTAAAAGAAGACATGGTTCACTTGGGTTCAAAAGCCCAGATGAATATGAAAGAATGGCCGCATAAGATGAATATAAGGTGGCGTCTACTTTAAGGGGGGAGGCTTCTACACTCCGCTTCGCTGCGTTCCAGCTGCGGGTTATTGAGACGTTAGCTGCGCGTAAATATGAACATCAAAGAATTATCAGAGAAGCTATACGAAGATCTTAACGGTCGAATCACCGCCGTAGATTATTCAGATGATTTAATAATCGATTTCCAGTGTGATGATTGGAACGACTATGATGTTACGCGCTATTTCAAGATTACGTGTCATGGAGTAACAGAAAGCGAAGTGCGGCCTTCTGTGTCTGGCGAGATCGAATTTACGGATTCTCACCAGTTACTATGGAATCACAATGAGCCTCATGGGTATCTTTATTACTCCTCACAGCCAGAAAATAGGTATGAAATACTAGGGCGAGTTTGGGAGGCTCATGAAAAACTATTTGGTGGCTGGCGTCCCCTTACTGACTTTGCCAATACATATAACGCAGGCCAGTTCATAGAGTTCTGTAAAGGCTCTAATGGGCAACTAGCGCAGGGGCCAAAACCGCTAATGGAGCTTTATCAAAGTGCAGTTGGTAATCACATTAAAACTAATTTTATTCCCTCATATAATCCTGAGGGTGGGTGCAAGGCATTGGTGTTTGATACATGCTTTGTAGTATGTAAATCCGTAGCTGTGGTAGAGGTCCGCAGCTAACAAGTGCAGGCTAGGGACGCAAAAACCGCCGCTTCGCTCTGGTTTTTCCGCCCCAGCTGCAAGCGTTATGAGTAATGGGTAGTACGGAGTGGAAGAACCAAAAACAATGAAAATATTGCAGTTAATTACTGCAATATTACTAATGTTGATAGTTTTAGTGCTGGGCGCAGTGATGCTCGCAAATGGGTACTTTTCTGGCGAGATGGGCAGTATAGGAAGGGGGGAGAGAGCAATATACATTAGCAGACGATCCTGGTGGATATTGGATGAACATGCTTGTGGGTATAGGGTTATGGTTGTTCATAGCTGGTGGGTTAATACATCATATAGTTAAAACAATACGCGGTATTAAAAACTCATAACAAAGCCAAGCATCTGACGGCTTTTCCGTTGCTTGGCTTATGCGCTTTCCGCTACGCTAGCGCAATACCAATCAACTACAAAGCCGCAGCTGTTGGCGGCGTTAGCACTACAAGGAGATATCGTGCATAAATCCATACTTTCTTTATTTCTAATTATTTTATTAGCTTCTTTTTCACTTAAAGCTGAAAATCATGAATACGAGGTAAGTAAAGTCGAATATAAAAACTTAGTTGCTAACTTATATTTACCAAAAGTTGAAAAAAAACTTCCCGTGGTAATTGCCTTTGGAGGCTCTGAGGGCGGATTAGGTACTGGTAATGCTAATGGTGAAATGATCGCACCTCATGGTGTTGCTGTTTTAGGGCTAGCTTATTTTAAAGAAAAAGGTATTTCTCAAACACTAGATCAAATACCAATGGAGTATTTCATTGATGCAATTAACTATTTAGAAACTCACCCTTTAATCGACTCATCTAAAATTGGTGTGGTTGGTGGATCTAGAGGTTCAGAGGCTGCATTTTTGTTGGCAAGTATGGATTCTCGTATTAAATCTGTAGTTGTTACAACTCCAAGTAAGGTTGCTTGGTATGGTCTAACTGTGCCGAAGTCTGCTTGGACAATTGAAGGTCAAGACATTCCAGCTTTAGGTTTAGAGTTAGATTCAAATGCTAAGTTAATCGACAGATTTACTGTTGCATTAGAAAATAAAACTAACGTCAATAAATCCTTATTTAAATTTGAAAATATTAATGGCCCAATACTTCTGATTTCAGCAGAAAATGATCAAATTTGGCCATCTTTTCAAATGTCTAAAGACATAGAGGTTTATTTAAAAAATAAGAAGTTTAAGCATAAAGTAGTGCATAATTCTTACAAAACAGGTCATGGGTTCAGTCAAGAGACAGCCCCTGAAATTAAAAAATCTATAATTAATCACTTTGTGAGTACATTGTAGTGCTAACAAGTCGTTTAAAAGGACAAAAAACAGTTGGCTTTTGCTCCTTCGTCGCTAATTTTAGCCAACAATTTTATTGCCTCTTAACGAGGCGTTAAGTGTATGAAGCACATTGTACTAACGACATTGATCTTGGCTTTCTCGTTGACTAGCGCGGCTTGTCCTATTAGTCCGTTTAAGCGGGTCACTTTGGAGTCTGATAAGTTCCTAGAGCAGTCCGATGTGATGTTCTTTGGCAGACTCGAATCCGAAGAAATAGACTCAGAAGCTATGGAGCAAACCGCAACCTTCACGGTCATCAAGTCTTATAAAGGTAATGTAAACGGTAAGGTCATAATTAAAAATAAGCTTAGTAGCAGCTGCTCCCGTGGGTTTCAGGTGCCTCAAAGTGCATTTTATGTTTATGCTAAATCAACAGAGAAAAATGCGATTTACAAAATATCAGGGTTTGCTTCATTCGTACCTTTAGGCAGCGCTCAGGAGTTAGAATGGTCACCAGAGTAAAACACTTAACAAGGCGCGCAACCCGACGGCTACGCCGCCGGTTCGCTTGGCGTTATGTGATCAATAAGGAAGTATAGATGGGACAATCAGCTTCACAGGCTGCAGCATTTTATCGAGATGTAGCCAAGAATGGTAAGCTATGGACTTGCAAAGATGAGGGGGGGAATCCTGCCCCTTTAACGTCAAGTGGAAAAAGAGCAATGCCATTCTGGTCAACTCATAGTCGAGTTCAGAAAATTATAAAAAATGTACCTGCATACTCAATTTTTGAGCCACAAGAATTAACATGGGAAGAGTTTGAAAAAGAGTGGGCACCAAATTTAACTGATAGTGAGCTGTTAATTGGCGTAAACTGGAGTGGTAAAAATGCTACAGGTTACGACCTTGAGCCAAGTGATGTTATTGCTAATGTTAGCTATTACCTCGACAAAAACACATAACCAGTGCAGGCAAAATCGCCCGCAAGCGGGCTGGACCTCCCTGGCGGTCGGCCTTTGCTGCAGGCGTTAGCTTTTTTTGAACTTGAGATACATTACTGACATAAAACATAAATGGGGATGAAGTGGAACATGGAAATGACTGAAAAAGTAAAGGGCACAGTAAAATTCAGAGGGCTATTTGGCAGTCTAGTTATTAGCATCGGTGGATACTTTGCAACAATTTTAGCGTTCGCGGTTTTTTATACTGCTGATAGGGTCTTAGGAAATAATCTCCCATTAAATGAACCAGATCCAGATAAACTAACAGTAAAAATGATTAACTTTGCAGTAGGAATGTTGTTCCCATTCTTGGCAGGTATTTATTGCGGGAGAAAGAATAGAAACTCGATGACATACACCCACTATTTGTTGATTTTAGTAACTGGGTTGTATGTAGGTTACCTGATCAAAGGCCAGCTAGAATTAACTTTTGTAGTCTTGTACTCCATCTTAGCAATGTTCGTTGTGTATTCGGGATATAAACTTGGTGGCAGGGGTGTAGGTAAATTCGCTAATCGACCCATAAGCTAACAAGCGGCTGCTGTCGGACTGGTAAAAGCTCCGGCTTCGCCTCCACTTTTACCAGCCGTAGAGCCGGACGTTAAATTTCTAAGGGCAATCTCCAAGTGAGCCGTATTGATAACTCTCTCATTGTGATTTCACTTTTGCCATGGTTATCGGCTATGTGGGTAAACTGGTATGTCATTGAGATGGGCTTTGTCCATTCAAACGAGTCTCGTGACGTAGCAAGGCTAGCTCACCATGTAGTTGCCGGTTTTACTGCGACGTATTTGGCTATTTTATTTCTGTGGTATCGCAAGCAGCGATTCAGACTGTACAAATGTTTACCATATCTGAGCTGTATCAGTTTTTTAATATGGCTTAAATCGCTGGGGTGGCCTCAATGGACATAAAATTTAACCAGGCCAGGCAAGATCGCCCAGCCGGAGGCTGGGCTGGACAGCCTACGCTCCGCTTCGGCTGCCCTTGCTGGCAACGTTATGTGAGCAGGAAATAGAGCATATGGACATCGCGATACAAATGATTGATCAAGCTTGGCAATTACTTGTGCGTATTCCATTTTGGTTGTTGTTGTCCACACCATTGATAATCGCTCTCTACTTTTATGCAAAGAAAATCAGAAGCGTGCAGTGGAATATGGCAATAAAACTGTTGCTTTTTGTTCCACTTTCGGCCGTCTTACTTGCTCCAATGCCGGTTGGCATGTTCATAGCACTCGTGCCTAATGGTTTTTTGCTCTTTAGTGGCCTTGAGTACTACAGTAGGGTTTTTGCCTGGTGTGTTTCATCCATACTCGTATCAATGATAGTTTGTTACTTCGTAGGCAAGAAATACCTGAGACCCACATAACAAGGTGCGGCAGCTGACATTTTACTTTGTGCACTTTTTGCACGGTCGCTGCGCTCCCATTTTCGTGCAAAAAGCACACAAAGTAAGCCGCCGCTGCGCACGGCGTTATTGTGGCGGTCGGTTTTATTGATTTTTCGTAGTAACTGAAAGTTTAGTGCCACTAAATATCAGCCAGTATTGAGCAGTTTTATTGATTGCTATTCAAGCAGTTTCGCTCCTAGAGCGTTCGCTCAGGTGCTGTAAAAAGAGGCAGTCCGCAGCAATTTCGTGGAGTGCCAGTAAGATAGGAATTGGTTGGGGAAAGTGCGGTATTCTTTCTTCGTAAATATTGGGCAGTGGCCAGCCAAAGTTGGCTGGCAGAGAGCAGGTAGGTTGTTCAGTGCGCGCCAGCTATAACCAGGCCAAGCAGGCTCGCCCAGCCCCTGTGGGGCTAGGCTGGACAGCCTACGCAGCGCGCTTCGCACGCAAACGCTCCGGCTGCCCCTGTTGGCAACGTTATGAGTAAGATCATGAAGAAATACGCAATCATCTTAGCCAGTCTTTTATTGTGCGGTAAAGCTTTTGCGTGCGCCATCCCCGCTCAAGGATCTTACTGGTCCCGCGATGAACTAATAGAAAATACAAATTCAATATATCTCGCGACACCGGTTTCTAAAAACCATCAGTTTAAATTCAAAGTAATCGAAGTGTTAAAGGGCCAAGAAGTAGCAGAGTTTCAGTGGCGTACCTTTCGCTCAAAAAAAGAGCATAGTTCCATTGACTTCAATTCACATGAAAATCCGGATTTCTGGAAAGAAGGTGATGAGAAGGTTGCTCGCTCACCGTACTATGGTGGAGCATGTACACTGCAATTTACTTTCGTGCCCGGAGAGAATTATCTTATTTTCAAAGAATCTCCAGGTCATTTTCACTCTGCGGAAATAATTAAAACTGAAAGTGACAAGTGGTACAAATATGTACGTGCCAAGGTCACTCATAACAAGTCAAAGCAGCAAGGGCCTTCGGCCGGGACGCGCTAACGCGCGCCCCTGTTTGAAGCGTTAAGCACACTATGAAATCTGCATTTTTACTACAGCACTTACACGTCATCGCAGAAGATAATGAATGTGTAAAAGTCATTGGCCTCTACGCAAGTAAAGAGGATGCCCTAGGCGCCATTGAAAGGTTAGCTTCTCAACCAGGGTTCTCTGGTTGCCCAAAGCTAATTGACCCTCTTGAGGATGATGAGGAAAGTGGGTTTTATATTGATGAATATGAGATAGGCAAAGATCATTGGTCCGAGGGGTACGTTACAGTCTAATGCTTAACAAGTGACTATGGTTACTCGTCAAGTTTTTAAGCCATACTTTCATCCCAGTAGGTGTTGTTTTTCACCATTGTATTCAGGATCGTAATCTGCTTTCTCATGCAGGCAACCAGAGCAACCTTTTTAGGTTTGCCAGCGTCGACTAATCGCTTATACATGGGCTTTAGTTTGGGATGATGTTGTATGGCCGACATGATGGAAACAAAAAGAACCGTGCGTACGCGATGCCTTCCACCTCGAATATATCGTTTGCCCTGGAAGTTGCCGCTATCACGGTTCATCGGGGCGATACCGACAAGTGCAGCGATTTCTTTACGGTTCAATTGTCCTAGCTCAGGAAGTTCACTCATTAACGTATAGGCCAATACATTTCCGACCCCTTTGGCACTCAACAATAGGTCACGCCTTTGCCGCCACTCAGACACACTGTTAACCAGTTTATCCAGTTGCTTGTCGATACCTTGTAGCTCTTTCTTGATGGTGTTTAGAATGGTCTGTATAGGTTTGTGTACTGATTTCGGCATTCTCTGAAGCCGATTCTTTTGCATTGTACTCATCTCTAAACACTGACTTCTTACCGCCAGTAAGTCACTGATCTCCCTAAGCTTTTCTGGTTTTAGCACCGACAGCCCTGGCTTCATGGCCTCACCAAAATGTGCAATATCCATTGCATCTAGCTTGTCAGTTTTGGCGAGGCGCCCTGCGGATTTAGCGAAGCTCCTTATCTGCGAAGGATTGCAAACAACAATAGGTAATCCGGCTTTGTCGGCGGCGCAAACAAACTCTAACTCGAGCCTTCCCGTAGACTCTATTAATACTCTTTGAGGTTTAAGAGGTTGTAGTTGTTTAATGGCATCTTTAATGCCATTTTTATCATTGGCAACACTAAAGAACTGGCCAGTAGGTCTCACATAAATATCGAGTTGTTTACTGCTGGTATCGATACCGACATTGATCTCTTGAGGTTCCATAAGATAAGCT
This sequence comes from Microbulbifer sp. CNSA002, assembly GCF_047324085.1. NCBI lineage: Bacteria > Pseudomonadati > Pseudomonadota > Gammaproteobacteria > Cellvibrionales > Microbulbiferaceae > Microbulbifer > Microbulbifer sp. CNSA002. The sequence goes on along the minus strand of NZ_CP172449.1, from coordinate 3,910,394 downwards.
ATCTCCGCCTTGCTATTCGGGCTCGAGGCCCACATGACTATCCGAGTTATGCCTAGTGAGTGCTTATCACGTTCATACTTGTTATCGGTCTTTTACGAACCAGCCAAGCAGCGAACTGTGATAAACAAGGCCTTCGGTGGCCGCCGAAGGTGGGTCTCAATTTACCCGTTAGCGAAAAGGATTTTCAACATCAGAATCGATCAAGAACAACCATACAAAGTGCAGCACAGCGCGGCTGCGCCGCTCTGACAAGCTACACTGCGTTTCGCTTGCCAGTGTGCACGGCGTTATGCACAAGGAGTGAATAGGATATCGTGAGCAGTTGGGTAATATGTCTCTGTGGAGAAAAGATCAATAAAAATCTATTCGCAGGTAGCGGCTGGTCTCTGGTTGTTCCTGAAGAAGTCATTGATAACGAAACTGTCACTGAATCCGATATACAACAAATCATTGTTCAGTCCAAAACTGAAAAGGTCTGTCCGTCCTGCGGCTGCTTAATTGTGGTTAACGACCAAAGTGACACGGTGCAATTCTTCAAGGAGCAAGTCGTATAAATGCATAACAAAGCCAAGCACGAACGCCAGCGAAGCTGGCTGGACCTACATTCCGTAGCTTTGCTGCTCCATTTCGGCTCGTGTTGACGGTGTTATTTTTCGAAGTACCCATAGAGCATGAGTGTTAAACAAGAAATATATGTGGCGCTTTTACGGCACACCATCCCGAGAGCAAGAAATGAGCTTTCTCGGAAGCTACCCGTTGGTCGAAGCAAAGCAAGCGCATATGAATTGTGTCAGTTAACCCATGATCTTGTAACTTCTATTTTAGAAACTGACTTTGTTGATCATGATTTCTATTTTCTAAACGTACACGCACGGTCATACTGCAAGTACGCGACAGGAAAGCCAGAATGTAGGAATATAGTTGGGCTAATAAAAGAGCTATTTGATGCTGTGCCGCAAAATCAAAGGCATCGTCTTAAGTGGCGAGGCCCAGAAACATAACAAGACAATTAACTTCGCCCCAGCCACCTCGTGGCTTCCGCCAGACCTCCGGCGCTATCGCGCCTCCGGCCGGTTATTGCGGGCATTATGTGTCAATGAGTAGGAAATATGATTGATGTCATTGATGGGTTTAAAGCAGGTGGTTGCGGTAAAATTTTTATCAGACACTTATTTAAGCTTATTTTTATATTGTGTGCTTCAATAGTTCTTGTAGGATTGATTCGCGTCTTACTTGGGAAAGATGAAATAATACCTCTTGGTGCTGAATTCATTGGCGTTTTAATAGCTTTGGTATTAGTGCACTTAGTTGATTTCATGCGGGCGGTAATTAAAAATGGCGAGCATTCTGATATACCCCCAACCACATAACCAGGCCAAGCAGGCTCGCCCAGCTATTGGTTGGGCTGGACGGCCTACGCTATGCTTCGGCCGCCCCTGTTGGCAACGTTATGCATCTATGAGTAAATTGAAAATTATTGTGCTCTGTCTCTTGCCCTTAGGTTGCACTAGCGTCGACAGGTTGGGTTCTGAAGCTCGATTTCAGAATATGCTGGGCACTAAAATACTTACTAGCGATGGCCTCATTTGTAGTAGAGCTCCCAGAGCGGGAATGTCAATCCAAAATGAGATTGTCTGGCAGAATAAGAATGACAAGTGCTACATCGGTGATACTGTAGCAACGCTCAAACAAGGTGATTCAGTCGTAGTCACTGATATCGTTGAGGTAAAGAGATTAAATTTATTCAAGTTTCAGCATTGGTTTGTCGTTGGTCACTTACAGCATCAAAGTGAGCCTGTTTCGTTCGTTTACTATTGGGGAATGTCAACAACATCGCCTGACTACCCTGACAACGTAATTTTGCCAAAGTGGAAGTAATGCATAGCAAGCGGCTGTTGCTGCCCCTGCGGGGCTGGGACGGCCTTTCCGCTGCTCCGCAGCTACAAGTCCGCCCCAAAGCCGGGCGTTAAGCAGAAATTACATGGCGGTGAAATGATAGTAATTTTAAGAATTTTACGTGGAATTATTGGTTTCGTAGGTGCCAACGACGCCGTGAGAGTAGTTCTTTCAATATTACCTTCACCTGGAGGTACAGGCATGGAGGTCAGCCCAGAAGAAATGCTTATAAAACTGTTGGTATCTGTGGTGTGTTTATCAGTATTTCTGTATTCGAGGCGCATTATCAATCAACGTTATCAGCAACAAAGCAACAAAGCAACAAAGCAACAAAGCAACAAAGCAACAGTGATAAATTATGTATCGCGTCCCCGTGGAGCCTGTAGTGCTTAACAAAGCCAAGCACGATCGCCAGCAAAGCTGGCTGGACCTACATTCCGCAGCTTCGCTGCTACATTTCGGCCCGTGTTGGTGGCGTTAAGTTTCACATGAAGAGAAAGCCTAGAATACTGAAAAAACTCCATAGGCACTGGTTGGAGTTGGCGGTTATTGATCTTAGCCAAGATCCTATATGGCGCGAGCTGCTATTTAACTCAGAGTACAATAGCGAATTCCCTATTAATTCAGAAAATTGTGAGGGGTTGTGGAAACCGGCGATCAAAGCCCTTCGTAAGTACGGCTTAGAGTATACGGTTAGTAAGGTTCCAAAAAATCAGGCAGTTGAACCATGGTTGGCAGAGGGTGGTTTAGTGGTGTTTGAGTTCAAAGCTAAAAAATTCCCTGCAGTGCACATGCAAACAGGTAACAACCCCGATGTCATATAGATCTAACCAAAAACTTAATAAAGCCAAGCACGTTCGCCAGCAAAGCTGGCTGGACCTACATTCCGGAGCTTCGCTGCTCCATTTCGGCCGTGTTGGCGGCGTTAACTGTCACTGCATATTATGGATATATTGATAAAAATTGGGATTTTAATAATTAGCCTGCTTTTTGCCGGGGCAATAGTGTCGCTGGTGGTTGCAGTCTTTAGGTTTATCATTCGAAGTGGCATCTCCAGGACTGGCATCAGTAGTCAAGAAATCCAAAAAAATCATGTTAAAGCAACTTTTGCTCAACACGCTCTTAGAACAGAAGGTGAGCTATCAACTAAGGCTTCAATATGGCGAGCTTTAATTTCGTTTGCAGTAATTATCTGTATAATACTTGTAGTTGTTATATTCTTTGCGCCGCAACTTAGTATTAACAGTTAACAAGTCAATCCAGCTGACAGCTGGCGCAGCAGCTGATTGAAGCGTTAGTTGGCAGTAGGAGCAATTAATGAAATCAGGGAAAGGATTAAGGTGGCATCGCCTCCACACAGTTGAAAGTGTTTCTGAGGCGTGGAGTATTATCAATTCTGGTGTGCCTGTAGATATCTGCGGTTCGGGCGATGTACAGCCGATACATGTCAACGACAATCCGGATATAATTCGGTTGTTTATCAATTTGGGTGTTTGCCCTGATGTAAAAAGGGGCGATGGAATGGCTCCACTTCATATTCATAGTAATCCAGAAGTAATTCGTGTTTTGCTCGAGGGCGGGGCAGATCCTAATTTGCCAAATAGTGAGGGCGAGTTAGCGATACATTATGCATCAGACTTAGGGTGCTTGAAGCTTCTCCTTGAATATGGGGCTGACCCATCTAATCGAAGTGAAGAAGGCGATTTTGCTGAAAAACATTTTGACGATGTAGAAATGGAGGCATTAATAATTGAATACCGAGCTAGAGAGAGCAACTAACAAAGCAAGTCACAGGAAAAAAATTTCGCTGGCCCTCCAATTTTCCCCGTGCTCATGGCGTTAACTGGAATTTCTATATGAGTCAATTCAAGCCAGGCTTTAGGATTTCATTACTCGATATAGCGGTGCTAACCGTCGCAGCTATTCTGGCTTATGTGATAAGTAGCAGATCAATGATTTTGATGACGATTGTATTGTTCGTCGTTGGCCACTTTTTCTTATTTTGTAACGTAATCCGTATATCTAGAATATCTGAATTGATTTGGGCCGGTGTCTTCGTTTCAATGTCTACTATTACAGAAATAGCTGGTATTGTCAGTTGGTACACTACAATCGGAATTAGTTTATTTGTAACGTTTGTGCTGGTGATATTAGAGTTGCGTAAAGAAAGCTATCATGGGGTTCTTTGGCAGGAAGTTAACCCCAATTTGCCTGTTTGGTATGAGAAAAATATGGCGGGTAGTGAGAGTGTCAGTTAACAAGGCCAAGCACGATAGCAAATGCAAACATTTGCTGGACCTCCGCTGCTTCGCAGCTCCGGCCCGTGTTGGCGGGCGTTATGTTTCCTATGAATAGAACTATCATATTAATCGTCATTGTCTTATTCCCAAATATTGTTTGGGCAACCTCTTTTGCGTGTGGCAAGCCTGAGGTCAAAGAAAGTGACGAGCGAATAACATTTGAAAAAATGGAAGGCGACACTACTGGCGGAATTTATAAAGTGCACTTTCCAAAAATTGAGAAATATAAGCCGTCATTGGTGTAGGCTGTATTTTCGTCTCCTCAAAATAATAGCATTGGCGCAGCAGAGCTAAAGATTGAAGATAAGGTCGCTACGTATGTAGGTAAGTTACTATATGCGGGTAGCATCAGTGTAAAAATCAAGGCTGAATATATCGATGGCTTTGGTTGTAGCTTGGCAATCGATCAAGAATAACCATACAAGTAAAGGCAGCGGACCAAAAACTGCGTTTTTGGTCCGCTGCTTTAGGCGTTATGTGAGGTCAGGATGAAACCACTTATTCTCTTAGCCTTTATGCTTTGTCTATCTAGCTGTGTTGTTTATCCCGAAAGACATATTTCTGAGCCTCGATACGAAATTTCGATTGCCGGAGGAAGCTTCGTAAAAGTTCAAATTACTTCGGTGCTAGAGGCAAAGGCTGGAACATGTGAAGGTGGCAGTATTTTATACCTTGAAGAAGGTATGTATATTTCTGAACCTGTATATGGATGGATCAAGATGTCATTTATGGTTCCAATTGATTCATTTAAGCCGATCAAAATATGTGCTATTGAGGAAAGTGGTAAGCACTACTATTGGGAAGAAAATACAGGTATATTTGGAAACGACTACCCAAAATCATGGAAATTTAAATGTGAAGTTACAAAGGGTGCTTTGAGCTGTGAAAAAGTCACATAACAAGTTGCTACACCTGACACATATAGCTACGCTCGTTTTGTGTCAGTCGCAGTGATCCATGTTTACACAAAGCGCTCTCCGCCGCGTGTGCAGGTGAGCAAGGCGTTATATGTCAGAATCTACTATGAAAATAGATTTATATGATTAATACAATCTCAATAGGAAATTACCGATCGTTACTTAATCTGGTCATCCCCCTTAGCAATCTAAATGTTGTAACTGGAGCTAATGCTAGCGGAAAGTCAAATCTGTATAAATCACTTCGTTTACTTGCCGAAACAGCCCAAGGAGGCGTTGTTAATGCTTTGGCAAAAGAAGGAGGTTTAGACTCTACATTTTGGGCCGGTCCTGAAAATATAACAAAAAAAATGATAAGCGGTGAGTTACTCGTTCAAGGAGGACCAAGACAAAGTCGAGCGAGGTTGAGGTTAGGTTTTTCTAGTGATGATTTTGGATATGCTATTTCTTTAGGGTTACCAACGCCGTCGAATTCTGCTTTTTCATTAGATCCAGAAATTAAAAAGGAGAGTATTTGGGCTGGCAACGCCTACCGTCCAGCAAGCTTGTTGGTAGATCGTGAAGGAAGCTTAATAAAAGTTCGTTCTGATCGAAGCTGGGAGGTTGTAACCCAGTATGCGAGCAGTTTCGACAGTTTATTCAGTCAAATTGCGGACCCTGTAAGAACACCTGAGGTTGTTAGCATAAGGGATAATATTCGTAACTGGCGGTTTTACGATCATTTTAGGACTGATGCAGATGCTCCTGCTAGGCAGCCCCAACTAGGAACAAGAACACCAATTTTAGACAATGACGGGCATGATCTAGCTGCAGCACTTCAAACCATAAAAGAAATTGGGGACTCGCAGGCTTTATCTGAAGCAATAAATGATGCGTTTCCTGGAGCCAAATTAGATATTCTCATGCAGAATAATGGGAGGTTTTCTGTTGAATTTAGTCAGTATGGTCTGCTACGACCTTTATCTGGATTCGAACTATCAGATGGCACCCTGAGATACCTGCTTTGGGTGGCAGTACTATTAACCCCAAGGCCTCCACCGTTAATGGTGTTGAATGAACCTGAAACTAGCCTCCATCCAGATTTGTTACCAGCCCTAGCTAAATTAATTATTAAAGCATCGAAATTTACTCAAGTATGGGTTGTATCTCATGCATCGCGGTTAATTGCTGCACTAGAAAGCTCAGAGGATTGCAACTCAATTAGGCTTGAGAAAGAGCTGGGGCAAACGAAAGTTGTAGGTCAGGGTATACTAGATGAACCAATGTGGGCTTGGCCTGACAAAGGGAAATAAGTACCATGCTAGAATCACACATAACAAATCAATCAACTACGCGCCTTCGGCGCCGGACAGCTAAAAGCGTGGCTTTGCCACAGCGCTGCCGATTATTGATGCGTTATGCATGATCGTGAGCTATCCATATGAAAGAAGTTTTTGATTATTTGGTATCGAATCTTGGGTTTTCTAGAACTAGGTTTAATAAATTAAAAGGAAGTACCTACCAAAAGAGCGGCTACACTCTTTTGGTTACTTCTGGTTGGGCGGGGCGCTGGGAAGAATTTTTGTGTTTCAAACTTGAAAAAGATGGAGATGAAGTGTTCTCGATAAATTACCAAGTTGATACTGAAGGCTATAAAAGCAAGCCCAAGATTTACTCTGCTAAAGAGATAAACTATGATCTCAAAAGAAAGCTAGAAGAGGTTAAAGTTTGAGCGATTTTAAATATTGTCCAGCCTGTAGCCACAAACTTGAAAAACGATTATTAGAATCAGGTTATAAGCTATGCTGCAGCACTAATACTTGCGATTTTGTCTTCTGGGAAAATCCTACTCCTGTTGCAATCGCTCTGGTGGAACATGATGGAAAATACATTGTAACTCATAACGTCGAGTGGCCGGATTGGAAGTACTCTTTAGTCTCTGGTTTTATTGATACTAACGAAGATCCAAAAAAGGCAGCAATGCGTGAAATTCGTGAAGAACTAAATTTAGAAACCACCTATATTGAGCTTATCACGACCTCAATATATGAAAACCTTAACCAAGTAATGGTCGGATATTATGCAAAAACCGAGGGTGAAATTATCCTCAACGAAGAAAACGATTCATACAAGCTGCTATCTCGTAAAGAGTTAGCGTCTTGGAGCTTTGGGAGAGGGTCTACACCATTAATTAAGAAATGGCTAGCGAGAGAAAATGCATAACAAAAGCCAGTGCAGTCGCCAAATGAAAAAAACGCATTTGGCTTGACTCGCTACACTGCGTTTCGCTCGCCTGTGTGGCTGGCGTTATGCATTTATGAAGAGCAGGACTATTGAAAGGTAGAAAATTAAATTTAGTCTTTGCTCAGATCTTATTGAATCTTTCTACTTATTTTTGCGTGCTAAGTTAACTGAACATAAAGGCAACGAGGTACTTCTCATTGCACCGTATTCTAGTAGAGGGTGAATGCTCCAAGAAGGCGAGGAAATTTCATGTTCAGCATAAGATATTCGAGTCTTACATAGAATTATGTTCTTGTGGCCAGAGAGTGAAAAATGGCAGCTAGAGTTAAGTAGCCAAATACATCAAGTTAAGGCCTATGATAGTAAATTTGATGCGTTAGAAGTCGTTAAGTCAGAAATTGAAAAATATTAGGAAAAGAACAATGTGCCAGGCGCATAACAAAATGCTGCTAAGGAAAAACCTACGCTGCGATTCGGTTTTCCCCAGAGCACGGCGTTATGTTTAACCATGAATGAGTTGCTACCATATTTAGAGCAATGGAAAACCTCTAAATTAAAAATATTTGAGACTGAGGACTATGCCGTCTCTATCACCGAGGAATTGGGGAATACGGTCAAATTTCGATACATCGAAATCGATGGAAACGGCCTTCTAACAAGAGCAACAATTTGGGAAAGTGGTAGCTTGGTAGTTGAGGCAATCGATATCGAGTCGGAGAACCAAGTTCTTCAAAAGTCATTTGAAACATCTGAGCAATGGCAGCTAGATGACAAACTAAATTGGTGGCTAAGTGAGGTAGCTACGTATGAAGCTTAAAAACATAACAAAGCTAAGCACGGCCGCCAGCAAAGCTGGCTGGACCTACATTCCGCTGCTTCGCAGCTCCATTTCGGCCCGTGTTGGCGGCGTTAGGTGACTAGAGTGCGAATTTTAACATTACTACTGTTTCTAGGTTTAATTGGATGTGTCCCAATCCCGCACTACAGTAATCTTACTCCTGAAATATCAGGTGTCATTACTGAATCAGGATCACCTATGAATAATCTGCCCGTACGCGTTGTAGCCGGGAATGGAGTCGAGCAATGTGAAGGTAGGAGCTCCGATAGCAAAACTGACAAGCTAGGTACGTTTTACTTGGCGCCTATTGAGAAATTTAATTTTATGTCGGTCATTATGGCGCACAGTTTCTTTCCTTGGTCTGTTTGCGCCCTTAGCAACGACTCATGGATTACTATCGCGCAAGACAAGGCATATGCACTTGTAGACAGTGGGCCAGTGCATAAAGTCGAAATTGAGTGTAATAGCTTATCTCCCTTTACCCAATGTGCAATTAAGGAAAGATAGTGCCAATCAGACGTCACCTAACAAATTTAGGCAACATCGCCACTTCGTGGCTGGACCTACATTCCGCAGCTTCGCCGCTACATTTCAGTCGTTGCTAAGAGCGCTATGTGACAGAGTTACCCACAAAAAGTAGACACCAGTTTTATAACCATGAGCAAGATTGATCTGATAAAAGAAGAGTTGATGAGAGTTTGTGAGGAGCTAAAGCTCAAACCTGAGCCTGAGCTAGACGTTCTTGGTAAAAACATGCTCGAACGGACGCACGATATCTTTGGCAAGGAGTATCCGCTTCTGGCATGGAGCGAAAGAGATCCTGATGGTGCCCTTGCCGTAATAATAGAACTCCGTAAAAAATCCTGGTTTGGTTCAATCTCATGTTTTCAGTCTGGTTTTAGAATTAAAGATGGAGCTTCAACGAACCTGGGTGAAGTGGAGCTTTGGGAGTATGACTAAAAACATAACAAATCAATCAACTTCGCGCCTTCGGCACCGGACAGCTTATACTACGCTTTGCTTCATTCCATCTGCTGGCTATTGAGGCGTTAAGTGCATAAGGATGCTATGGAATTACAAAGAAAAATAGAATACGCAATAAACCTCATTGATAATAGCGACCCCCTAATATTTGAAGAACTATTTAAACTTGTTTCTCTCTGCAAGGAAATTCAAGAGCTTAAATCTTTGGATAATATGCCGATGTCTGAAACAGAAGTTGAATTCATGGGCAAGATAATAAAGTTTTACAAAAAAAATGGGCAATTCCGGTCTGAAGTTAATCGGTTTACTCTAGCTAAGCAGTTGATTAGTCAGGAAAAGTGAAAATTGAGTATATGCATTACAGTGTTATCACTTAACAACTTGCTCAAGTTCACTCCGTGCCTTCGGCACTCCGCGGGACGCCAGCTTCGCTGTCGCCCCTTAGCAAGACGTTAATGGTCGTTATGAGTCGGCTATCAAAGGAGCTGTGGCATACAAGTCCTTCGGTGGCGGCCGAAGATGAGGCTCAATTTATCCATGAGTGGAACGGGTTTTCAAAATTAGAGTTAGGCAAGAGTAAGTATATAAACGTATATTGTTTTCCTCTATTGCGATATAACAATATACGTTATGTACCAGTTGCCGAAAGTATGAGTGTTGGGGCTAATATTGGATGATAAATATTTTGTTTCTTATCAAAAATAAAGAATTAGGTAGTTTAAGAGAAAAATGCTATTTGTTAACTTACTGGGAAGTGGAGTTTTGAGATTTTTATTGTGTTTTTTTATTATTATGACTGCTTCTTGTGCTACTAAAGTTAGTAATGGTTCTGGTTGGGTAAAGCCGGAAACTACAACTATCAGCTGTGAAGACTTTCACAATGTACCTACCAAGCTGGGTATAATGAATAATAATGTCTGGAATAAATATGCTGCAGAAGATGATCCTTGGTCCCAATGTTTGGAGAAAAGACTGGTAGAGGGTGAGTTACAATTTGGTTGGTCATGGTCTTGGCCTTTGGATCGACGGGTAATTTATTCCCAACCACAAATAAAAATAGGGTCTTCTCCTTGGGCGCCGGAACCTAAGTTTGATGATGCATTCCCCTTAAAGATATCTAGTCTGGCGAATCTTGATATTTCACATCATACAGAAAGTAAGTCGAGTGGAGATTATAATACGGCTACGACGATGTGGTTAACTTCTGAAGCTTATAGAGGGCGTAAACCAAATCGTTCGGTAATAGCGGCTGAAATTATGATCTGGACATATTTTACTGATGGACATTTCAACCCTGCGGGGATAAAACATAGTGAGGTATCGATTAATGATTCAGTATGGGAGGTTTGGTACCATAAAAATTGGAAGGATATGTCGGGAGTAAATGATAATAATTGGGTGTATGTATCATTTAGGGCCAAGCAACCTTCCATGATTGCCTCTATTCCTGGTTTGGAATTACTGAATTACGCAGTTCGAAATAGTTTAATCCCCAAGGGTCTATTTATTGCCGATATAGAACTTGGGAATGAAGTTATGAGTGGCTCCGGAATTACATGGGTAAAGGATTTTACAGTTGATTATCAGGTGAGAGAGTTGTGAATTTGTAGATACTTTTGATTAAATGTTGCTACAAGTTTCTTTTCTTTTGAAGGCCGAGATACCTATGTTGCCAGATTAAATCTATTTAATTGATACATCCAAGGAGCTTGTGGAAGCTTGGAGTGAAGTATTTGAAGATGTTGAAATTGTAGATTTTATTGAGGGTGATTTATTTTCCAGGTCAACTGATGTAATGGTTAGCCCTGCCAATAGCTTCGGAATTGTGGATGGCGGGTTAGATCTGCCAATTAGGGATAGGCTCGGTTTTCAAGTAGAGGATCGGGTGCAAGAACGGATCAAATACGACTTTCATGGAGAGCTTCCGGTAGGATCAGCAGTCGTAGTACCTACCTCCCATGAGAATTAGCCATATTTAATATCAGCTCCAACTATGCGAGTGCCGGAAGAGGCTTCCAATACGTTAAATGCATATTACGTTTTTCGAGCAATCTTAAACTCTGTGCAGCTATTTAACCGATCAAACTCCTCGGAGAGAATTAACTCGATTCTATGTCCTGGCCTGGGAACAGGTATAGATAGCTTATCGGCTAGGCGTTGTACAGGCCATATGCGAGCAGCCTATAACTCCTTATCCAAGCCTTCAAGAATACCTAGTTATACAGAAATACATGCAACACATAGAGGGCTGCAATTAGCTTACTAGTGCATAGCAAGTATCTTTATAGAAAGTGAGTGAAAAATAGTCAGGAAAGCCTTAAGCTGCATTGAGTTGAGAAGTACATCTTCTTTTAGCAGATTAAGGCTTTAGGCATAAGTACCAGTACTAAGGGGATACTCTATGGCGTTTGATTACGGCTCGATTGATTTGGGCCTGAAGAACCCTTTTAAGAAAGAAGGCCGGGTTACCGCAATTAGGGGGGGAGTTCAGTTTCTTGTAGCCCTAATCTTGCTGTTTATCGCTGCTGGCCAGGTGAAGTCGGACCCCGTAAGTGGTTGGGTGCTTGTCGTGGTGGGGGCAATCCTACTGGTCAGCGGTATCAGAGCTCTATCAGGCGGCATTTTGGCCTTATTACGCTTCTTTGTTGGTCGAAATCATCCGGTATCATTAGCTTTTAACCACTCGAAATCTGAAACGAGTACGGCATCAGAAGAGAAAAATGAAGTGGCTTATACCGCTTCCGGCTTAGAAGAGATGTTAGTCGGCCGTAAGAATCCAACCTTTCTAGAGCCTAAGGGCTTCTTGGCTCGGGTATTACACAGTATCTTCCCTAAATTGCTTTATATGCCATACCCCATTCGAAATATGGCTCAGGCACAGTTTGGCGCATGGGTAAGTACATTAACTGTCTTGCTCTCTTATGTCATTGTCGCTTTTATTTGTCTCAGTGGTTTTGCTGGTGATATGGGAGAAAAGCTATTCCCGATGTACTCTGCCATCGCTTTACTTTATACATTGATTGTATGGCACTCTGCGAGTAAAGGTATTTCACGGGAAGCCCAGAAAAGTGTAGCGAGCCTTACGGGGGGAAGTATTGCAAAAACGATATTATTCTCGATTGTGGTGCCTCTGTTGCTAGGATTGGGGTTAAGTTTAGGCGTTGAGGCTTTTAAGGGGGAAGGTACTACTTCCCTAGATGAAATAATCAGTGTGTCCGGCGTATTGACTGAAGCTTTACCGAGCTTTAGCCCGTTCTTGTATATTCTTGGGGTTATATTTGTAGGCGCTGCTTGTAGTTTTGCTGTTGTCTATATGCTGCGCTTTAGAAGCGAAATAGCAAACCCAGTCACTGAGGTTTCTGAATTAAGGGATAACTGGCAGGAATCGGTTCACCCGAAGGAAATCTTTATAAACTTGGATAACCTTGTGATGGCAAATCGTCGTTATAAGGAAGTGCCCAATCGTATTTACAGAGAGCTTGATCCAAAACTTGAAGAGCAAGTGGATGGTAAAGGTTCATTCAATGGGGAAATGATCCAGGAAGTACAACCTACCGTTCGTCCTGTTGATTTGGGTGATAAATTCAAGCTGATTCGCGATATTAGTCTTTTCGCAGGTAATGCGCTTTATATCGTTGTTACTGCGCTAGCTATTTGGCTTGCATATTCTTTGATTGATGTTATTCACTTCTTTCAGCCGGAATCTCTTACAGCCATTAAACAGGAGTTTGGAGCCTTAGACGAGGAAGCTGGCCGCTTAGCTCTGCTAGAACAGTATATTTCAGCAGGCGGCGCGCTCTGTATGACGCTAATTCACCTGCTATTGATAGGATTTATTCTTAATACATTTGCTCGCTTGTTGGTCAATGCGGCACATATCTTCTTTGCTGAGATGCAGTTTGAATCACTATTGGTGTATTTTAAATGCGAAGGGACATTCACTGAATCTAAGATCTCAACGGGCACTGGAATACATGACAGTACTCGTTCTGAAAATGTACTAGTCAGAAGTTCGATTACGCCTTGGGTGATAGTAACCAGGGTTGTCTCCAGTACATTTGCCGCATCTGGCATGAGAAACTTGGAGTATCCAAGGCATATACTTGAAATGCATAAGTCTGAACGCGACTTATCTGAAATCAGGGATGACGTAATTAGTTTCTTGAAAGATAGAGAGTCTATTGCCTCCATTACAAGCAGTAGAGACTTGGAAAACACTTCGAATATTCATGCTATTAATCAGCAAAGTCGTGCTCTGCCAATGACAGAACAGGGACAATTAGCTCAAGATGAAAATGCGGCTGGTTATTTGAGGCAAGAAGATAAGGACACGGTTGAGTAGGGTTTACAGTCTTTTCTTTGGTTCTACTGTCACTTACTTTGAGTCAAAGTGATAAAAAAAGCTGGCAAGGTTCGGAGTCTCTGGACCAGAAAGAGAATTCCTGGTACCCCTTGCCAGCTGAGGGTACTAGGCTAGCAAATTACGTATTTTTAGTAATACTGAGCCCCTAAGATTGACCGTATTTGCTGGTAGAATTACAGAAAAGTACTGTTTTATCTTTATTGTTAGGTACACAAGACCACTTTTGTTGGTATTTAACAAGCTAGGTTATTATTCTGGAAGCAGCTCTAGCACTGTGTGAGACTCTTCTTTTGTGACTTTCAGGTTATAAGATTTGCTCAGACAGAGGACGGTATCTTCTATATGATTCAGGTCATAAACCCCACTAACAAGTAGTCTACTAGTGTTCTGGTCTCTCGTCACAAGTGGTGTATTTGTAAAGCGATTTAGCGATATTAGAAGTTCTGTTAATCTGATGTTATCAGCCTTTGTAAATCCACTTCCCCAATCCTTATAGCTGGAAACCTCAAAACCTTTGATTGCACCGGTGTTGTGCTCAGTCACTTTGAGCATCTCACCCTTCTTTATTTCGGCGCGATTTTTATTTTGTTTTATCGGGCTGACAGTGATATTCCCTTCGAGAACAGTGACTTCTGTTATTCCATATCGCTGGTCAATATTGAAAGTGGCTTTATGTGTACGGATCAATGCTTGTCGTGATTCTACTATAAATGGCCAGGTTACCTCTTTACAAATGCTTATTTGGGCCTCCCCATTTAATAGACGTATGCGTCTGCGTGTCTCTGAATAATTAACGAGTACTTTAGTTGTGGCGCTCAACTTTATATGGCTACCATCGGGGAGGGTTTGCTTAGATATTTCCTTGGGAGCTGTTTGGTAACGGCATTTAAATGGCTCCCGTGTCTTTAAATCTTCCATACTTTTCCCCTCGGCTTGGCTCGAAAGCAGAATTGGTCCTTATAGGTGGGACCTTAGTGCGCTTTATATATTTTATTGTTAGCGCCTGACTTTTTATTATTCCACCTGATTGGGGAATTAATAGGGCATACTTGTCTCCGATACTGGCTCTTATCTTGCGACGCTTTCTTTTCTTTTTTAAGGGGGATTTGTTGTGGTTTTATTAAATGGTCATGACTAGAGAGCTATTTCGCTGTGTTTTACCGTACTACGATAAATTTTATCTGCTTGGAGGTAGGTTATCTTGGCCTGAACCTGCGATAGTTGCTGTTTTGTGAAAACAGGGGGCTTATTAGGGTGGCCTGGGTTACTTTGTGATAGGCGATTCAGAGAGTTTCCACGGGGACACTTACTTTTTCGATGTAAAAGAGCTTTAAACGCCATCAGGGACTAAAGTTGGAGACTTATGAGTTTGGTACATGTGTGATATTTGGCATAAAGATTGCTCCTTTTATCTTGTGGGTAGAAGTTCATATAGTGGGAATCGTAAAGGAATTGTTCATCAAGGGAGCTGAAAATGTCGTCACTCTATTTTTCATCGCATGCCATGCCACTTAGAGTCCCAAGTTACTGCTGCTTTGAACTTGGGTCCTGTTCGGACATAGAGTATGAAAGTTATAAGATAGCCCTGTTTAAAAAGGGGATTGCGCTTATCCATCTCAAATTTTCTGATGACTCTGCTGAAGTGATGGAGGATATTGTCAACACCATTGGGTTGGTACATGAGCATGATTCTATGGGGCGAACGGTTTGGGATGTGAGGATTGGTGGTGAGACAGGCGATGAGGCATTGGCTATATCTCATAGTGATAGAGAATTCTTCTTGCACAATGACGGTGCTTTTGAATCGGAGATGCCTGGCTACTTTGGTCTCTTCGTTGTGCACGCTGATATGCATGGAGGCGGAGAAAATATTCTTGTCTGTGCCGACAGGATAATCGAGAGCCTCTCCGATAAAACCTTCCAGGTGCTTTCACATAGTAAGTTTAAACTGCGTGTTCCTGAAGAATTTCGGAAGTCGTCTGAGTTTATAGAGGCATCCTTAATTGATGAGAGCCATGGTTTCAGATACAGGTATGATATTATCGAGCGTG
Source organism: Microbulbifer sp. CNSA002 (assembly GCF_047324085.1). NCBI lineage: Bacteria > Pseudomonadati > Pseudomonadota > Gammaproteobacteria > Cellvibrionales > Microbulbiferaceae > Microbulbifer > Microbulbifer sp. CNSA002. The sequence goes on along the minus strand of NZ_CP172449.1, from coordinate 3,894,822 downwards.
AGTATTGCTCTTCAGACGAGCTTGATGCTTTACGTGAGCTGGAGCTAAAAATATCGTTGCCACATAATATGTTTAAGGTTAGGTTGAATAATAATCAGATATTGTTGTTAGATAATCGACGATACCTTCACGCAAGAACAGGAATTAAGGATAGGAAAAGGCACCTTAAACGAATACGTTTTAATATGCCTGCTATATCGAGGGTTGCTTAACGAGTGGTCATAGAGATAGTTATAGTTGGTTTGTTGCTTATTCTGGTAGCAGGTATGGCTCACGGAGCATTGGGATTTGGTTTCCCAATGCTTGCGACGCCTATTCTGGCACTTGCTTATGATTTGAAAACGGCGGTGGTGTTAACCATCTTGCCGTCGCTTATGGTAATTATATCCAGTCTTTATAAGTGCCGAGATTATAGGATTAATTTTTCTAAATATAGTTTAGTAATATTATTGGTGTCTCTTGGAAGCCTTGCCGGAACATGGCTGTTAACCTGGGCAAATCCGGATATTCTCAAGTTGTTACTGGCGGTATCAATCTTGATTTACCTGTTTTCCAATCGTTTAAGGGGTTATCTGTCTAAATTCTCCAGTCGGCCAGTACTTTTTCCTGTCATTATGGGCGGCTTGGCTGGGGTGATTGGTGGCGCGACTAATGCGATTGCGCCTCTACTGATGATTTACTTATTGGAAGTTGCCAGATCATCAAAGGAAGTAATCCTTATTTCCAATATCTGTTTCTTGATTGGCAAGCTGATACAGCTTTCTGTACTTTCAGTTTACTTGAGTTTTGATGATTTGGAGTTGATGTCGCTATCTGCAATTACCGTATTTGCATATTTTGGACTAATTATTGGATTTAAGCTTCAATCGAGGATTGATGAAGAGCGATATCGATCGATTATTCGATATGCCTTATCAATTTTTATGTGCGTGCTAACCTATCAGGGGGTTTCCAATTTGATATTTCCTGATGGAGTAATTGTTTAGGTTCTTTGCTTGAGGCCTCACTGACTGTGAGTATCAAATGCCCTAAGTTGGCTCTGCTGAATAGCTCTGCTGTTGCAGGCTAATCATCTTTTCAAATGGTTGCAGAAGCTTGGAATACTCATTTTTATCTTCAAGTCGAGTCATAGCCAAGGCAATACTTTCAATGGTTGACAGACCATCCGCAACGGTGGTTTTCCGAATTGCGTAGTTGGATTTCAAGTCCCCACTGAGATTGACTCTTGGAAGCTGTTGTAGCTTGGGGTTCAGGTGAAGAATCTTTTTAGATTTTTTCCAAGTCGCATCAATAACAATTAGCTGTTCAATCTTTTCCAGCTGATTCTGGTGGCTAGGGGTATTGTTCCCTTCAGCTAATTGGGGTGTTTGGGGTAGCCATGATAGTGACGGATAGAGTAGAGCGCTGGGTGTATCGAGTAGCCTGTCCAGCTGATGATTAGGAAGGGTTTCAGAGATAAGCATTTCGCTGTTATTTAAACACAGGTGCGCCATACGCCCGGTATTGAACGGGTGCTTCTCTTCTTGTGGGTGCTGTATGATCACCACTTTTATGGTATTAGCCAGGCTCACCAACGCACTGCAATAACAGACATTGGGCGGGCGCAGGCAGGTGCTACAGGTCTCTCTGGGCATTTTTCTACTTCAGGGGTACAGGGGCAGGTTTATGGCGAAAACGCAGCCTTCTAATAGTGTTCAGTGGCTGGCAGATATAGAGATTCCGCTAGCGAACAAATTTTATCGCATGTATGGATTTCGTGGCAAAGCCAAACGCCATGAGGACTGCGGGATAGTGCGCGGCGAACGGGGGGAGGTGATTGCCTGCGGTTATTTGCGGCGCTATGAGAGCTTTAAGCTCCTGGCCGGAGTTGCTGTTGCACCAGATCATCAAGGGCAGGGTGTTGCAAGGCAGCTGCTGACGCTCCTTGCTGAACGTTTTGATAGTGACACCTATACATTTCCCTACGACCACTTAGAGCCTTTTTACTGCTCTTTGGGGTTTGAGAGGATTGAAGTGAATGAGTTAATTGGCCCTGTTGGGGATTTATTCCGCGGTTACGTGAAGCAGGGGCGCTCGATTCTGGCGATGGTCTACCGTTAGCCTTGGGAAGGTTATTATTTTCAGGTTGGCTTTGAATTAGAAAGAATTACTGTGAAAAGGTGTGTAGTACCTCTAGCTTTGGAATTTTAGTTCTTTCGGGGACAGATTATAGGTAGGGCAGCACTGTAAAAGTGCTGCCCGAGTTGCTACTACCAGCAGCTATTAGTAAGTGCTAATTTCCCAAATGGAGTAGCCGTACACGGTATTGCGTTCGGTGCAGTCAATCTTCAGGTAACGGTAGTTTCCCTCTACGGTGATTGCGTCGGTGCGTTCACCGTTTCCCATTCCAGAAAATGACTCAACAGTTGTCCAGTTGCTGCCATCGGTACTGCCGAGCAGAGTGTAGGCAGCCGCATTGGCCGTTTCCCAGTCGATATTGAGGGTGCCAATGGACTGTACAGAGCCCAAGTCATAAGTCAGGCTGACATTGTCCACACCGTGGGCGCTCTCCCAGCGGGTATTGCTATCTCCGTCGATTGCCAGTTCAGCACTTTGCAGTTCAGAGGTTGCAGAGATACTTGAAGCCTGACCGTCACCACCAGTTAAGCCCAGCTCCCAGATGGAGTAGCCATAGCTTGTGCTGCGCTCAGTGAAGTACAGGCGCACATATCGATAGTTTCCACTCAGGGAGTGCTCATCGGTTCTCTCTCCAGCGCTACCACCACTAAAGCTGGCCAATGTGGTCCAGGAAATAGTGTCGTTACTGCCTTGTACCGCATAGGTCGCAGCGTTGGCGGTTTCCCAGTCGATTGTCAGGGTGTTCAGAGCTTCTGCCTCACCCAGGTCCAGTAGTACCCATACTGAGTCACCGCCATGGGCGCTTTCCCAGCGGGTGCTGCTGTTGTCATCAACTGCATTTGCGATGGGCTGGATTTCGTTGCTGGCGGTGACGGTAGCCTGTGCAATCAGGTCCTGGCTGCCAGCTTCACCGCTATCGCCAGAGCCTTCGCCGTCGTCCTCGTCGCCTCCACTATCGGAATCGTCACCGGAGTCATCGTTGCCGCCAGTACCGCCAGAGAAGTAGATATTGTCGATCTCGATATCGCTGATTTCTCCATCCACGCCTAGAAGCTCGAATAGTTGAACCACGTTAGACATGTCTACTTCGTCACTGAAGTCGCTTACGGGGATAGAGATCTGGTGCCACTGGCCATCCCGTGCGAAACCGTAGGGATCGGCGCCATTGGCAAAGTCAATCCACTTTTGTTCTACATCGTCAATGCTGCCGCTCTTCATGCCGATCTTAAAGGTCGTGGTGGAGCTGCTTTTCAAAGCAAAATTGAGCGTGGCGGTATCGTTGTCGAAGGCTGACATGTCGTAGTAATAGTCAGCAGTGAAAGCCATACCAAACCAGCCAGCACCTGCGGAGGTGTAGGACAGGGATTCAGAGCCTTCGTAGGGGGAAGGAGAAGTCTCGATCAGGGTTTCGCCCCAGATATACAGATTGCCATCAGTGCCCAGTTCGAAACTGGAGTCTGCCTCGGTGTTTTCACTGTATAGGGAGAAGGTGCCGCTTGGTGTGGTTTTTTCGACGCTCTCACTAAAGTAAATATCGTCAATGGACAGGGTGAAGGCTTCTGATGGCCCATCTCCGCGTACCATAAATGCCTGGCTAATGGTGTTGTAGTCCACCCCAAATTTGCTCAGGGGGATACTCACCTCGTGCCATTGCCCATCCCGTTCCAGGCCAAAAGTATCGCCTTCTACGCTCAGGTCCACCCAGGACTCACCACCGCTGGTACTGTTGATACCGATGCCGATAGTCTCTTCGCTAGTGGTTTTCATGCGGAAGTTCAGGTGACCATTTTGATAGTTCATCAAATTCAGGTCGTAGTGCATCCATACACCCATGCCATACCATTCGCCGGTATCGATTTGGAACTCCAGGGCATCACTCTCGTCGACGCTGGATTGGCTTTCCATATTGTTCCAGACGTAGAGCTCAATATCAGTTCCAAACGTCAGGGATTCGGAAATATCGCTGCTGTCCCCGAACACGCCCAGGTTGCCGCTTTTTGCGGTATCGGTAGCCAGGGAGAGCTCGGTGCTGTAGCTGCTGTCATCGTTGTCGTAGATACGTACGTAGTCAACATACATTTTCGCGGGCATTGGGGCAGTGATCTCGCTGTTGTCATAGATCTGCGGGAAGATGCCACCTACTGCCAGGTTGAGAATTAAAAAGTTATGCTGGCGAAATTCATCGAATGCGGAATCACTGGTATCCGTCAAAGCTGCGATTTGGTTGGATTCGTCATCCACCCACATAACGATGCTATCGGGCGTCCAGGTCATACCGAAGATATGGTAATCCTCGGTGAGGTCGGAGCTGGAACCGAAGTCCTCAACCAGGTTTTGCGATACACCATAATCTGCTTGCCCGGTGTAGTCGTCGGACTCGTGCCACCAGTGGAAGGCTCCGGAAATTTCAGAATTTACGACGCCGGCTTCTAGCGCTTCGGCCATACCCGCTTCGAGAATATCCAGTTCGCCACAGGCAGGCCAGCCGGCTTGACCGTAGTCGCTACCCAGTTGCCAGAATGCTGGCCATAATCCCGCATCCAAATCCGGCAATTTAATTCGAGCTTCAATGGTTCCGTATTTGTAGGACAGACGCCCGAGAGACTTTAGGCGAGCAGAAGTAAAACTGCCGTCACTTTCCTGTACGGCCTGAATAATCAGGTTACCGTCTTCGACATAAGCGTTGTCGCTATCATCGGTATAATTTTGTAACTCGTTGTTACCCCAGCCGGAGTTGCCAACATCGTAGGTCCAGACGGAGGTGTCGATAGTGTCTCCGTCAAAATTATCTTCCCAGACCAAAGTTTTTGCATTGGCTATTGAGGACACAAAGGTGCCGACAATAGCTGCGGCTATCGCTGATTTTTTAATAATCATAATTTTCTTTCGTTGTTAATTATTTATAAGAATAAAACGCCTGATAGGAATGGTGTGGCTCAGTCAAATGTTGCTTGTGGATTTAATGAATGCAGATTACTTAAATTGTAATTGCCTGAAATTCACGCGAAAAACAGGTGCTGGTCACGGGCAAAGCCTAGCAAAACGATTGTTCCACAGGAAAGCGAATCTGGCCCCCTTGTCGTAGTTGTAGTCCTGTTTGTCGCATACGCTTGAAAATTTATTTTCTTGTAATTTTTTTACAAGAAAATAAATTCCTTTTTGTGTTTTTGTTTGCAAATGTTTTGTGCGGGAATTCTGTTTTTGATCTTTCTGTGTTGGGCAAAAGTGCAAGCAAATTTAATCTGGATTTATTGTTGTTGTGCTTCCCCTCACACAGGATCATATCTTTAAAAGATAATATCTGCCGGCAGACAGGGCGGGTTTTGATGCTGGTGAAAAAATTGGGTGGCGTAAAAAAGAAAAGGGCGCTGCTATTTAGCGGCGCCCTTGTATTTTTAATGTCTACGGGGTCCCTGTGCGCATCGTGCAGGTGGGGTGCAGTTTCCATGGCGATGCTTGTGCCTTTTATGATGAGGGTGGCACTTGTGGGAGTGTGGACGACAGTTGTCATTACTATCGCTGTCTGAGCTTCCGCCGGAGAAATAGATATCGTCAATTTCAATATCGCTGATATCTCCATCAACGCCCAGTAGCTCAAATAGTTGGATAACATTTGACATATCTACTTCACTACTGAAATCAGAAACGGGGATTGATACCTGGTGCCACTCGCCATCCCGTGCGAATTCATAAGGATCGGAACCGCTGGCAAATTCAATCCACTGCTGGCCAATATCGCTGACACTACCGCTCTTCATGCCAATCTTAAAGGTGGTTTCTGAGCTGGTTTTCAGGGCGAAATTCAGCGTTGCAGTATCATTATCGAAGGCGGATAGATCGTAGTAGCTGTCGGCAGTAAATGCCATTCCGAACCAGCCGGCCCCGGAGGAGTAATAGGAGAGGGATTCTTCACCTTCGAATGGGGTTTGAGTGGCCTCCAGCAGGGTATCGCCCCAAATATACAGGTTGCCATCAGTTCCCAGTGTGAAAGTTGAATTGGCCTCTGCAGTTTCGGTGTAGAGAGAAAAGACACCGGTCGGGGCTGTTTTTTCCACACTTTCGCTAAAGTAGATATCGTCAATGGACAGAACAAAATCTTCAGAGGCGGCATCACCTCGAATCATAAACGCCTGACTGATAGTGTTGAAGTCCACTCCCAATTTACTCAGGGGGATACTTACCTGATGCCATTCGCCATCGCGCTCCAGGCCGTAGGTATCATCACCATCCACCAGATCTACCCAGGCATCTCCGCCACCAGTACTGGAAATACCAATGCCGATAGTCTGGCTGCTGGTGGTTTTCATTTTGAAATTAAGATGACCGTTTTCGTAGTTCATTAGGTTTAGGTCATAGTGCATCCAGAAGCCCATGCCGAACCATTCACCAGCGGTAATATCAAACTGGAGGGCTTCATCACCCTCGGCAGCTTCGGCGCTGACAGTAGCTGACATGCTGTTTTGGTTCCAGACATACAGCTCGGTATCGGTGCCAAGCTGCAAGGATTCGGAGAGGTTGCTGCCCTCGGAAAATACGCCGATATCACCTGTTTTGGCGGTGTCTTCAGCCAGGGAGATTTCTGTGCTGTAGCTGCTGTCGTCGTTATCGTAGATGCGAACATAGTCTACATACATTTTGGCGGGCATCGGTGCGGTGATTTCACTGTTAGCGTAAATCTCTGGGAAGACGCCGCCTACCGCTAAGTTCAGGATCAGGAAGTGGTGTTGACGGAACTCGTCAAATGCGGGGTCTTCACTGCCGATGCTAATAATTTCATTGGCTTCGTCGTCAACCCACATAACGATACTGTCCGGTGTCCAGGTCATACCGAAAATATGGTAGTCCTCAGTGAGGTCAGTGCTGGAGCCGAAGTCATCAATAAGGTTTTTCGATTGACCGTAGTCCGCCTGGCCGGTGTAGTCATCGGATTCATGCCACCAATGGAAAGCGCCGGAAACTTCTGAGTTGACCGTGCCGGCACTGAGAGCGTCGGCCATGCCCGCCTCGAGAATATCCAGTTCGCCGCAAGCGGGCCAGCCCACTTGGCCGTAGTCGCCACCCAGCTGCCAGAAGGCAGGCCACAATCCGGCATCCAGGTCAGGTAATTTAATGCGGGCTTCAATGGTGCCATATTTATAAGTCATACGACCCAGGGATTTCAGGCGGGCGGAAGTAAAACTGCCGTCGTCGTTTTGCAGTGCTTGAATAATAAGGTTGCCATCTTCGACATAGGCATTGGCACTATCGTCGGTGTAGGTTTGCAGCTCATTGTTACCCCAGCCTGAATTGCCCACATCGTAAGTCCAAACGGACTTATCAATACTGTCGCCGTCGAAATTATCTTCCCAGACCAAAGTTTTTGAATTGGCAAGTGAGGACACACAGGCGCCTACAATAGCAGCCGCGATCGCTGATTTTTTTAAATTCATGATTTTGTCTTTCTTTAATTATCTATGGGGGTGCCAACTTCATTGTATTTTTATAATGGCGGTGATCTGCCACGATGATTAATACTTGTTGGGCTTGGGGATTTATCTGCTTTTTTATTGTGATATTTATATATTCAGTACAGCAGTAACAGACTAACAAAAAGCCGATTGTTGCATAGGGAAAGCCCGGGCCCTTTATCGTGAGACTGGTCCAACTTATCGCATATACAAAATTTTTCTGCTTTAAAATTAGAATCAGCCAGTGTGTATTAATGTGTTTTTACATTGTTTACGTTTTTATTTTTAAATTTGCTGTTGCTTATTGGATTGCCCGCTTGAAATTATTTGCTGATTTAAGACCCCTTTTAAAATTTAAATTCTAATTTGAAGGTGGGCCGGCGGCGGAAATTAGAATTGGCAGCCTGGCTCCCATAGGTAGTTTTATTTTCTAGAGTGCTGCCGCCGCTTGCGAGCGCTTCGACAGCGTGAGATTTATCTTTTGGTGCCGGCGCCGGTGTGCAGCCGGCGTGGATTGATTTTTTGAAGGGGTTGTGGCTTCACCACTGAGAGGCGGTTGTATATTTGGTATGGGGCAGCTTACTTAAAGTGGAATTTGTAAGCTTGCTGCAGGTCGGCACCCAGAATAAGAGCCCACTTCTGTGCTGTAATATTTGGTTGTGGCCCAGGAGCGGTTGAATAGGAAGAAACGGTGGAATACAGAGAGATAATTGAGCTTGCCAGAGAGTTGGGCGGGGAGCTGGAAAAGAGAGATTGGCGTGTGACGTCGGCAGAATCTTGCACCGGTGGTGCGATTGCGGCGGCTATTACCTCTATAGCGGGTGCTTCGAATTGGTTTGATGGATCGATCGTGAGCTATGCGAATCGTATCAAGAACGGTGTTCTGGGTGTCGACAGCAATGATCTCAAGCAGTTTGGGGCAGTGAGTGAGCCGGTCGTCCGGCAGATGGCTTGTGGGGTTCTGGCGATGATGGATGCCAATCTCGCCGTTGCGGTCAGTGGTATCGCAGGGCCTGATGGTGGCACTGCCGAGAAGCCGGTAGGTACAGTTTGGATCGCCTGGGCCCATGCGGAGGGGCAAGAGCCAGTGCAGATTGATGCGAAGTGTTTTCTGTTCAGTGGTAACCGGGCAGAGGTGCAATCGCAGACGGTCGTTGAGGCGCTGAAGGGAATGTTAAAGGTTGTCCGTGAGCACCCGGTTTGAACCTGTCCGCCGGGTCAATCTTTGTTCGTTTGCTCCAGCTTCAGACTTCTTTTTGAAGCGAGGCTCGCTCAGCCTGAAGCTGGTACTCAGTATGAGGAATTACTGGTTGCCTATACAGTAATCCTTCGTTAAGCTTGCCACCACTCAATTCAGCTCAGAAATACGGGAATGGTCATGGATTCCAATAAAGACAAGGCATTAAAAGCGGCGCTATCTCAGATTGAACGTCAGTTCGGTAAAGGCACTGTGATGCGTATGGGAGACAAGGAGCGCGAGCGTATTCCTGCGATCTCCACCGGCTCCCTCGGCTTGGATGTGGCCCTGGGTATAGGCGGCTTGCCGCGTGGCCGTATCGTTGAAATCTATGGACCAGAATCCTCCGGTAAAACCACCCTCACCTTGCAGGTGATTGCCGAGGCCCAGCGCAATGGTGGTACTTGTGCTTTCGTAGATGCTGAGCACGCCCTCGACCCTATCTATGCTGAAAAACTGGGTGTCAACGTCGATGAGTTGATCGTATCCCAGCCGGATACCGGTGAGCAGGCTCTGGAAGTTGCCGATATGCTAGTGCGCTCCGGTGCCGTTGATGTGCTGGTAGTGGACTCCGTTGCGGCCCTGACCCCGCGCGCTGAGATCGAAGGTGAGATGGGTGATTCCCACGTGGGCTTGCAGGCTCGTTTGATGTCCCAGGCTCTGCGTAAGCTCACTGGTAATATCAAGAACACCAACACCCTGGCAATCTTCATTAACCAGATTCGCATGAAGATCGGTGTTATGTTCGGCAGCCCTGAAACCACCACTGGTGGTAATGCCCTCAAGTTCTACTCTTCTGTGCGCTTGGATATCCGTCGTATCGGTTCCGTTAAGGATGGCGATGAGGTGGTGGGTAACGAAACCCGAGTGAAAGTGGTTAAGAACAAGGTAGCTCCTCCGTTTAAGCAGACCGAGTTCCAGATCATGTATGGCGAAGGCATTAACATGATTGGTGAAATCGTCGATTACGGCGTGAAGATGGGGCTGGTGGATAAAGCGGGGGCTTGGTACAGCTACAAGGGCGACAAGATTGGCCAGGGCAAGGCGAACGCTACCAAGTTCCTGCGCGATAACCCCGATATTCGCAACGAGATTGAAGGCCAGTTGCGTGCGCAGCTGCTCGGTGATTTAGTGCCTGCGACCCCTGAAGAGGCTGCGGAATTACCGGAAGAGTAAATGCCGTACTCAAAAGCGGATTTTTCCGTTGATCCAGCTCAAGCGCTTTTCAGCGCGGCGCTTGAGCTGTTGACCCGCCGCGAGCACTCCCGCCATGAATTGAGGCAAAAGCTCGCGGCAAAATTCCCCAGCGCCGATTTCGACACGCTTTTTGAGCGCCTACACGAACTCAACTATCAATCCGATCAACGCTTTGCCGAAGTTTTTGCCCGCTCCCGTGTCCAGCGCGGTCAGGGGCCGATGCGTATTCGCCAGGAGCTACAGCAGCGCGGCGTGCGCGGTGAACTAATTGCCCAGGCGCTGGATCAGTTGGAAGTGGATTGGTTTGAGTTAGCTGCGGAGATGCTTCAGAGAAAATACCGGGCCCCTATGAGCGCAGAGCTTCCACGGGATCAGTGGATGAAGGAGCGAGCGCGGCGCCAGCGATACCTGGCTTACCGGGGCTTCCCCACAGATGCGATTAGCTGGGCGCTGGACGGCAATTAATCGGGCTTATACTCTGACTACTATCTGAATGACTGGTCGATAGATTTCGGCCGTATTTTCAGGTACAGAAAGAGACTAAAAGAATAAGCGCGAGAACCCTATGATCCTGTCTATTGACCAGGGCACCACCGGTACCACGGCCTTTATCTTCGATAGTAAAGGCCACCTGATTGGTCGCAGTTACTCGGAAATTCCCAATCGTTATCCCCAGCCTGGCTGGGTTGAGCAGGATGCGGAAGAGATTTGGTCGGTAACTCTCCGGGTCTGTGCTGCAGCACTCCAGCGAGCAGGTGTTCGCGCATCGGATATCACCGCGGTGGGAATTACCAACCAGCGTGAGACCACGATCGTCTGGGATAGGTATACCGGTGAGCCGGTTTTTCCTGCGATTGTGTGGCAGTGCCGGCGCTCGGCAGAGGTATGCCGGGAGCTGGGGGAACTCGGCAGGTCTGATTGGTTGCGAGAGCGCAGTGGCCTATTGCTGGATGCTTACTTTTCCGCAAGTAAGTTGACTTGGCTGTTCCGCCGTAACCCGGATTTACTAACCCGAGCTCAAAATGGCGACCTGTGCTTCGGCACCGTAGATAGCTGGTTGATCTGGAAAATGAGCGGTGGCAAAGCCCATCTCACCGATCACACCAATGCCAGTCGCACCCTCCTGTACAACATAAAAGATAAAGCCTGGGATAGTGAGCTGCTGGATTTTTTCCAGTGCCCTGAATCCATTCTTCCAAGAATTCTACCGTCGGCTAGCCACTTTACCGATACAGACCCCCACGCTTTTCTCGGCACATCGGCTCCGATTTGTGGTGTTGCCGGGGATCAGCAGGCAGCACTGTTTGGCCAGGGTTGTACCGAGCCCGGTAGTATAAAAAACACCTATGGAACCGGCTGCTTTATGTTGGCTTTTGCCGGCGAGGATCGCCCGGAGCTTCCCCAGGGGTTGCTGGCTACAGTGGCCTGTGATGCCCAGGGTAATCCGGCCTATGCCGTAGAGGGTTCAGTTTTCACAGCGGGCTCCGCTATACAGTGGTTGCGGGACGAGATGGGAATGATCCAGCAGGCGGTGGATACCGAAATTATCGCCCAGAGTATTCCTCATACCCGCGGCGTTTATCTTGTGCCTGCATTTAGTGGGCTGGGTGCGCCGCACTGGGACCCATCGGCACGGGGGACTATTTGCGGCTTGAGTCGCGGGGCTGGTCGAGCTGAGGTGGTGCGTGCCACTTTGGAATCTATAGCTTACCAGAGTGATGAGCTGGCCCGCTTGATGGAGCAGGCCCTGGGCTTGCCGATTACCCATATGCGTGTGGATGGGGGTGCTTGCGCGAATAATTTCCTGATGCAATTCCAGGCGGATATTTCCTCTTTGCGTGTTGAACGGCCCCAGCAGATTGAATCGACGGCTATTGGTGCTGCGTTGCTGGCTGGTATTGGCAGTGGAACCTGGCGACCAAGGGAATTACCGGAGTGTTTGCAGGAAATTGAACGGGACTTTATGCCGGCAATGACTCAGGCGGAGAGGGAGCAGTTGTTGGCTGGTTGGCGGAGGGCGGTAAAAGCCTGTAAAGCTTTTTAGGCTGGACCGCCTATCCTCTTAGCGTAATAACCTAAGGGAGGGGTAGAGATGTCACATATTGATATGCTGGAGGAAACTGTAGCAACTTTGGTCGATGGTCAAAGAGGCATCCTGGCTGCGGATGAGAGTGGCGGCACTATTGCCAAGCGCTTTGCCACGATTGGATTGGATTCCACCGAGAAAAACCGGCGCGACTACCGTGCTGCGCTGCTGTCCTGTAAAGGGTTAGGTGAATGTGTCAGTGGCGTTATTTTGTTCGAGGAAACTCTGGGGCAAAAAGATGCCGAGGGTCAGCCCTTGCCGGAGGTGGCTGCGTCACAGGGGATAGTGCCGGGCATTAAGGTGGATAAGGGCAAGGGCCCTCTGCCTGGAGCGCCTGGGGATATGATCACCTACGGGCTGGACGGGTTGTCTGAGCGCTTGCAGCAATATAAAAAGCAAGGAGCTCGCTTCGCCAAGTGGCGTGAAGTCTACCCCATTGGCCATCACAACCCCACGGGCCTGGGGCTTACCGCAAATGCTGAGATGTTGGCCCGCTATGCAGCGGTATGCCAGGCCGAAGGGGTGGTTCCTATTGTGGAGCCAGAGGTTCTGATGAACGGTGGGCACGATATAGAGCGCAGTGCGGTGGTAAATGAGCGGGTTTGGCACTCTGTGTTCCACGCACTCCACCAGCACGGGGTAATACTGGAGCTGATGTTGCTCAAGCCCAGTATGGTAACCCCTGGTGCGGAGGCGGAAACGGCTGACCCTGAGCAGGTGGCCGAATATACCCTGCGCAGCTTGCGGCGAACGGTCCCCGCAGCAGTGCCGGGAATTAACTTTCTTTCCGGGGGGCAGGGGCCAGAAGAGGCCACAGCCAATCTCAATGCAATGAATCAGCAGGGTGGTGGCCCCTGGCAGTTGAGCTTTTCCTATGGGCGCGCACTACAAGAGCCAGCACTCGCTGCTTGGCAGGGGCGCCCGGAGAATGTTGAAGCAGCCCAGGAAGCGCTACTTAAACGGTCCCGCATGAATCATTTGGCCATGCTAGGCAGGTACCGCGAAACCCTGGAATAGCAAATAGCTAGCAAAATAATAATCAATAAGGAGATTGCAATGGAGTTTGTCACCAGGGGAGTGGCGCTGTATTACCGGCGCTGGTGGGTAGAAGAAGCTGTGGGTGTGGTAGTTATATCCCACGGTTTGGGAGAGCACAGTGGGCGTTACAGTGAGCTGGCGGAGGACCTCAATCGAGCAGGGTACAGTGTCTATGCCCTAGATCATTATGGCCATGGATTGTCGGATGGGAAGCGCGGGGATATTGAGGATTTTGCACTTTATAGTGAGGATCTAAATGAATTTATCTCCTTGGTAAAAAGTGGAAACCCCGGGCTTGGGATGCATCTTCTTGGCCACAGTATGGGAGCTGTTATCGCCTGTGGCTGTGCTATTCGATATAAGTCTGTCGACAGTTTAAATCTTTCCGCACCGGGCTTTCGCGGCAAAAGTGAGCCAAAAGGCCTTCTGTTATGGCTCGCGCTATTTTTGGCTCGCTGGTTTCCGGGGTTGGCTCTTTCCAGCCAGATAAATAGTCAGTGGATATCTCGTAGTCCGGATGTGGTCAAGCGGTATGTCAGTGATGAACTTGTGCATCACAGCATCTCTCTGCGCTGGTTTAAGACTTTTTTGCAGGAGCGGGAGTTTTTATCTGGCCGGTTGGATGGGATATCCATGCCTTGCCTTCTGTTATTGCCGGAATCAGACCATATTGTCGATGTGGAACTCAGCCGCAAGTGGTTTGGACAGGTGGGGTCAAAAAACAAGCAGTTGCACTGTTTCTCAAGGTCTTACCACGAGGTATTTAATGAAATAGAGGAGGGGCGTTTAGCCCGGGAGCTGCTACTTAGCCATCTCAATTCTGTTTCAGTAGAGACTGCTTCTGTCATATAAGGGTAAAAAAGCGCAAGGCCAGCAGGTGGCGCAGCAGAAGCTATGGCGAATACCGTGTAAAAGCGTATGAAGCATTGTATGATACGCGGTCATTTTTGCCCATCGGAAGTATTACCGAGGGAAAATAGTGGGGTGGAACATGGATAAAAAGTTGCTGAGCCTGTTGGTATGTCCGGTGAGTAAAGCACCGCTTGAATACCGGGAGGACACACAGGAGCTGGTCTGCAAGGCCAGCGGTCTAGCCTATCCGGTGCGGGACGGTATACCGGTAATGCTGGAATCTGAAGCGCGGCAGCTGACAGCCGAGGAAAAGCTGGAAAAGTAAACCAATGGGTGAACCCAGCGTTTTCAGTCAAATTATCTCGGGAGATATCCCTGCTGAGATGATCTACGAGGACGACCAATGTGTCGTTATTGAGGATCGCGCGCCACAAGCGCCGACCCATCTCCTCATTATCCCACGCAAACCCCTAGTAAATTTATCCGCTGCTCAGGCTGAAGATAAATCCCTGCTCGGCCACCTTATGTGGCTGGCGGCAGAACTGGGGCGCAAGCTGGGGCTCGAGGGCTATCGACTGGTAGTTAATAACGGTCGAAGCGCAGGTCAAACCGTATTTCACCTGCATGTTCACCTGCTTGCCCAAAAAAGAATGCCCGAACAAGGGCTGGCACAGTAGTGGAACAGAAGTGACACCGTGTCACTGACGCCAATCAAATAAAACTCAACTAACGAAGTGGAATTACGCCGGATGAAAAGCGCACAGATTCGCGACGCCTTTCTGAATTATTTTGCTGAGCAGGGCCATGCTATTGTGCCCTCCAGCTCCCTGGTTCCGGGCAATGACCCGACGCTGTTATTCACCAATGCCGGCATGGTGCAGTTTAAGGACACCTTCCTGGGGCAGGAAAAGCGTTCCTACAATCGCGCCACCAGTTCACAGCGCTGTGTGCGTGCAGGAGGCAAGCATAACGACCTCGAAAATGTCGGTTACACCGCACGGCACCACACGTTTTTTGAAATGCTCGGTAACTTTAGCTTCGGCGACTACTTCAAGCGCGAAGCGATTCGCTTTGCCTGGGAGTTCCTGACCAAAGTATTGAATTTGCCAGAGGAGCGTCTCTGGGTAACCGTACATATCAGCGATGATGAAGCCGCCGATATTTGGCTGAAGGAAATGGGAGTGAGTGCCGAGCGCTTCTCCCGTCTCGACGAGGATAACTTCTGGCAGATGGGTGACACTGGTCCCTGCGGTCCAAGTTCTGAGATTTTCTACGATCACGGTGCCGATGTGCCCGGCGGCCCTCCCGGTTCCGATAATGACGACCTCGATCGCTATATCGAGATCTGGAACCTGGTATTTATGCAGTATGAGCGCACCGCTGATGGTGAACTGCACCCACTGCCCAAGCCCTCAGTGGATACCGGCATGGGGCTGGAGCGTATTGCCGCTGTAATGCAGGGAGTACACTCCAATTATGAAATTGACTTGTTCCAAGCGCTGCTGAAGGCGGCGGGAGAAGTGGTTGGCTGCAGCGACCTGGAAGAGAAATCCCTGCGAGTGATCGCCGACCATATCCGCTCTTGTTCATTCTTGATTGCCGATGGCGTAATGCCTTCCAACGAAGGCCGTGGATTTGTACTTCGCCGCATTATTCGCCGCGCAGTGCGCCATGGTCACAAACTTGGGCACAAAGATGTCTTCTTCTACAAGCTGGTAGAGGCGCTCGCCGAGCAGATGGGTGACGCATACCCGGAGCTGCGTGAAAAGCAGCAGGTGATTGAGAATGCGCTGCGCAAAGAGGAAGAGCAGTTTGCGAAGACTCTGGATAAGGGAATGGCGCTGCTAGAAGATGCCCTGGCTTCCCTCGAAGGCAGTGAGATCCCCGGTGAGTTGGTATTTACTCTGCATGATACTTACGGCTTCCCGACAGACTTAACCCAGGATATTGCCCGTGAGCGCGGTCTATCCCTGGATATGGATGGATATGAAGCTGCTATGGAAGCCCAGCGCCAGAGAGCTCGCGCTGCCGGTAAATTTAAACAGGACTATACCGATGTCCTCGAACTGGAAGGGGCTACAGAGTTTCTCGGTTACAACGCGACCGAGGCAACAGGCAAAGTGTTGGCCATCGTTAAAGGTGGTGAGCAGGTTGAACGCTTGGAAGAAGGTGAAGAGGGTGCAATTGTTCTGGATCGGACTCCCTTCTACGCAGAGTCCGGTGGTCAGGTAGGTGATAGTGGCTATTTGAGTTCCGGTGATGCCCGCTTTGAAGTGCGCGACTGCACCAAGCAGAGCGCGCATCATTTGCATACTGGTAAGTTGTTGAAGGGAAGTATCGCTGTGGGCGAAACCCTTGAGGCAGTCGTATCAGCAGATGTTCGTCAATCCACCGCCCTGAATCACTCTGCAACCCATCTATTACATGCCGCCTTGCGCAAAGTGCTGGGCGAGCATGTCACCCAGAAGGGCTCCCTGGTGGACTCCGAGCGCCTGCGCTTTGACTTCTCCCACCCCGAAGCCGTAACGGCAAAGCAACTGCACGCGATTGAATCCCTGGTTAATAGCCAAATTCGCGCAAATACCCCAGTTGAAACTCACGAAACCGATATTGAGTCTGCAAAAGCGATGGGCGCTATGGCTCTATTTGGCGAAAAGTACGGCGATACTGTACGTGTACTTTCCATGGGCAAATCCGATGACAAGGCTTTTTCCGTTGAGTTGTGTGGCGGTACTCACGTGAAGCGCACCGGTGATATCGGTTTGATTCGCATTGTTGGGGAAAGCGGCATTGCTTCCGGCCAGCGTCGAATCGAAGCGGTTACTGGCGCTCACGCAATGTCTCTGTTCGATCAGGCACAGCAGCGTCTGGAGCATGTAGCGACTCTGCTTAAGGCGCGTCCGGACTCCTTGGCTGACAAAGTTGAACAGCTGCTGCTTAACAATCGAAAGCTGGAAAAAGAGATTGCCCAGTTAAAAACCAAGTTGGCCAGCGGTGCTGGTGGAGACCTTTCCACTCAGGCTATTGAATTGGCGGGCTTTAAGTTGCTGGCAACCTCTATTGACGGAGCTGACCCCAAATCACTGAGAGATTTGGCGGATCAAATGAAGAACAAGCTGGGCAGCGGCGTGGTGCTGCTGGCGGCTCCGGGCGATGAAAAGGTGGCTTTGGTTGCCGCAGTGACCCAAGACCTGACAGATCGGCTTTCTGCGGGTGACCTTATGCGCTTTGCTGCCGGGAAGCTGGGCGGCAAGGGTGGCGGTCGAAAAGACATGGCCCAGGGTGGTGGAACCGATGTGTCCGCGCTCCCTAATATGCTGAAAGAAGTGCCAAATTGGATTGAGCAA
>NZ_CP172449.1:692500-3872500 GCF_047324085.1 Microbulbifer sp. CNSA002 | reverse complement strand
CTAAGTACCCGGAGGAAAAGAAATCAACCGAGATTCCCTTAGTAGCGGCGAGCGAACGGGGATTAGCCCTTAAGCTCTTTATGTTTTAGTGGAAGGTTCTGGAAAGTACCGCGATACAGGGTGATAGCCCCGTACACGAAAAGGCATTTAGAGTGAAATCGAGTAGGTCGGGACACGTGTTATCTTGACTGAATATGGGGGGACCATCCTCCAAGGCTAAATACTCCCAGCTGACCGATAGTGAACCAGTACCGTGAGGGAAAGGCGAAAAGAACCCCGGAGAGGGGAGTGAAATAGAACCTGAAACCGTATACGTACAAGCAGTAGGAGCCCTTCGGGGTGACTGCGTACCTTTTGTATAATGGGTCAGCGACTTATTGTCTGTAGCAAGGTTAACCGCTTAGGGGAGCCGTAGAGAAATCGAGTCTTAATAGGGCGTTTAGTTGCAGGCAATAGACCCGAAACCCGGCGATCTATCCATGGGCAGGTTGAAGGTTGAGTAACATCAACTGGAGGACCGAACCCACTAATGTTGAAAAATTAGGGGATGACCTGTGGATCGGAGTGAAAGGCTAATCAAGCCGGGAGATAGCTGGTTCTCCTCGAAAGCTATTTAGGTAGCGCCTCGCGTCTCACCCTCGGGGGTAGAGCACTGTTTGGGCTAGGGGGTCATCCCGACTTACCAACCCCATGCAAACTCCGAATACCGAGGAGTGCAATCGCGGGAGACACACGGCGGGTGCTAACGTCCGTCGTGGAAAGGGAAACAACCCAGACCGCCAGCTAAGGTCCCAAATATCAGTTAAGTGGGAAACGATGTGGGAAGGCCCAGACAGCTAGGAGGTTGGCTTAGAAGCAGCCATCCTTTAAAGAAAGCGTAATAGCTCACTAGTCGAGTCGGCCTGCGCGGAAGATATACCGGGGCTCAAACTGATAACCGAAGCTGCGGATGCTCTTAGGAGCATGGTAGAGGAGCGTTGTGTAAGCCGTTGAAGGTGGATCGGGAGGTCTGCTGGAGGTATCACAAGTGCGAATGCTGACATGAGTAACGATAAGGGAGGTGAAAAACCTCCCCGCCGGAAGACCAAGGGTTCCTGTCCAACGCTAATCGGGACAGGGTTAGTCGACCCCTAAGGCGAGGGCGAAAGCCGTAGTCGATGGGAAACAGGTTAATATTCCTGTACTCGCTATTACTGCGACGGAGTGACGGAGAAGGCTAGGCCGGCATGGCGATTGGTTGTCCATGTTTAAGGTTGTAGGCTGGGGACTTAGGCAAATCCGGGTCCCTAAGGCTGAGAACTGATGACGAAGCCCACTTAGTGGGTGAAGTGGTTGATGCCCTGCTTCCAGGAAAAACTTCTAAGCTTCAGGTAATAGTGAATCGTACTCTAAACCGACACAGGTGGTCAGGTAGAGAATACCAAGGCGCTTGAGAGAACTCTGGTGAAGGAACTAGGCAAAATGGTACCGTAACTTCGGGAGAAGGTACGCCGGTTTTGGTGATGGGACTTGCTCCCTAAGCTGAGGCCGGTCGAAGTGACCAGGTGGCTGCGACTGTTTATTAAAAACATAGCACTCTGCAAACTCGTAAGAGGACGTATAGGGTGTGACGCCTGCCCGGTGCCGGAAGGTTAATTGATGGGGTTAGCTTCGGCGAAGCTCTTGATCGAAGCCCCGGTAAACGGCGGCCGTAACTATAACGGTCCTAAGGTAGCGAAATTCCTTGTCGGGTAAGTTCCGACCTGCACGAATGGCGTAACGATGGCCACGCTGTCTCCACCAGAGACTCAGTGAAATTGAAATCGCTGTTAAGATGCAGTGTACCCGCGGCTAGACGGAAAGACCCCGTGAACCTTTACTACAGCTTTGCACTGAACTTTGAGCCTATTTGTGTAGGATAGGTGGGAGGCTTTGAAGCAGCGACGCTAGTTGTTGTGGAGCCGTCCTTGAAATACCACCCTGGTATGTTTGAGGTTCTAACTCTGGTCCGTTATCCGGATCGAGGACAGTGTATGGTGGGTAGTTTGACTGGGGCGGTCTCCTCCCAAAGAGTAACGGAGGAGTACGAAGGTGCACTCAGCATGGTCGGAAATCATGCAATGAGCATAATGGTATAAGTGCGCTTGACTGCGAGACAGACATGTCGAGCAGGTACGAAAGTAGGTCATAGTGATCCGGTGGTTCTGTATGGAAGGGCCATCGCTCAACGGATAAAAGGTACTCCGGGGATAACAGGCTGATACCGCCCAAGAGTTCACATCGACGGCGGTGTTTGGCACCTCGATGTCGGCTCATCACATCCTGGGGCTGAAGCCGGTCCCAAGGGTATGGCTGTTCGCCATTTAAAGTGGTACGCGAGCTGGGTTTAGAACGTCGTGAGACAGTTCGGTCCCTATCTGCCGTGGGCGTTGGAGATTTGAGAAGAGTTGCTCCTAGTACGAGAGGACCGGAGTGAACGAACCTCTGGTGTTCCGGTTGTCACGCCAGTGGCATTGCCGGGTAGCTATGTTCGGACGGGATAACCGCTGAAAGCATCTAAGCGGGAAGCCTCCTTCAAGATAAGATCTCCCTGAGGCCTTGAGCCTCCTGAAGGGCCGTGGAAGACTACCACGTTGATAGGCTGGGTGTGGAAGCGTTGTGAGGCGTTGAGCTAACCAGTACTAATTGCCCGTGCGGCTTGACCATACAACAGAGATGGTTACTAACGACTAGCTAAGCTAGCGGATTGTGAGTTAGAGACATACGATCGCTTGCGGTGTATTACTACAGATTGTTTTACCGACTTATTTGGGGTTATCGCCGGTCAACAATATGACCGAGGCAAACAGCGATAACACGGCAGGCCAAGCACATTGCTTATAAGACCAACGCCAACCCAAGCCAGTTTGCCTGACGACAATAGAGTTGTGGAACCACCTGATCCCTTGCCGAACTCAGAAGTGAAACGCAACATCGCCGATGGTAGTGTGGGGCTTCCCCATGTGAGAGTAGGTCATCGTCAGGCTTCTAATCCGAAAAGGGCCACCCAATAGGGTGGCCCTTTTTTTATGGCTGAAAATACTTTAAAGAAGCAAAAAACAAAAGAAAAAAATAAGAAAGGGAAGGAAGAGAGAGAAAGCAGAAAGTACTTAGTCGAAATTAAATAGAAAAAATAAAAATAGCTCTGAAAAATTTTAATGCTCAACTTTCTATTTAAAAAGTCAGTCAGTAATTAAAAAAAACCTAAAACTACCTGAGCACCTTAAACAGACGCTCTCCTAAAAAGCCTATAAAAATAGGTCTTTACCGATCTTCTCTCCAAACGCCTTTACACTCACTCAAAAAATAATCCAACAAAATAACTCGCGCAAAAACCAGAAAAGTACCCATACCACTCCCGTCAAAAATTAAATTTAGCCGGTAAAAATATCGGTGATTTTTTAGTCTCTGCAGTAATCCCCTGTAACCACGGGGCCTGTAGCCCGTTTATTAAAGTTATGCACAACTCTATCCAGACTTTCTGTTAGTAACTCCAGACTGTGGAAACCCGCGTAAAACAAAACCCCTGCAAGTTTCCCTGTTGTTTGGATAGGGTGAAATACTTTTACTACCGGGCAGCACCTGCGCTGCCATGTGAGTCGTGCGCGATCCCGGAGCCGTGCCAGCTTGGAACACCGGAGGCGCCCATAGGGTAGTGTGGGACAGCCCTACCCGCTGGATTGGAGGTGAACCGCGCCTGTGGTGGTCTAAACCGGTATAGTGGTTTATCAGGCTTCTAATTCGAAAACGGGCAGTCTAAAGGGTAGCCCTTTTTAGTGCCTGCGCTGTACGCTAGCTTAGCTGGCTAGCAGCGTTGTAAGTCTTCTATTAGGAATTCCTAAAGGTAGCTGTCATTTAAATTGCTGTAACAGCTGTACATTGGTGAGGTAATTTAGTGTCCTCTTTTCACTCCAACATTAAAACTATAAACAAACGATATATCGCTATTATTGAGCTCTTCCTCAAGAACTGGGTTAAAAGAAAATTTATTTTTTATAGAGTCAGGAATTGTTCTTTTGGTAATAAAATGGCGCATGCAGAGGATGCTGTTTTCGCTAGCTGCTGAGTATATTGCGTTTAGTAGGGAAACAAAGCTCTCTTCATCAAGATAAGCTGAGACGTCAGAAATGGAGAATTTATCAATTTTATTTTTACATTTGTATAAATATTGTTCTATCGGTGAGGTTACTATTTCTATGGCTGTTTTATCTAGTGCCCCCTTAATTACTGGGTAGTTATTTTTTTCCAAATATAAAGGCATTCCATGTTCGGGATTGTATTTTCCAGTTAGCAGGAATGTCATAAAGAAATTGTCAAGAACCAGGTGGTTCATTAGAGAGTGGTCCATTCTGCCTAATAAATACTCAGAGATTGACACTTCTTGTGGGATGTGTTCATAGAACCCAGGATCTTTAAGGAAAGTTCTGAAGAAATATTTGTTGGTAAGGAAATGCAAAAATTTTTTCCAGGTTGGGGTATTCCATTTGTTTTTAACAAACTCACGCTGCTCTTCAATGCTTTTTAGGTGGGTTAGAGTTTTTATTTTGCTGGGTCGAATAACTTTAATTATCATACTGATTAACTTGAAGTGCTTTTCGAAAGCGCCTTCATAAATAAACCCTTTTTCAATAATATTTATGTTGTTTGACCAAAATAATTCCGCCTTTTTTGATAAAGAGGGTTTTATGTTGTCATAGGTGTTTAATCTCTTTTTGCATGGGAGTATTCCTGAGAACCTTAAAAATTCCTCATAATTTAATTTCTGGATGGCAATTTTTTTTAGTTCCAAGAGATAGTTTTGGCTGTGATTCAAGTCAATGGCGGTTATTTTTTTGGGATTACCCAGTAGAAGGCTTAAGACGCGATCTCCACCGCCAGTAACACATAAAATACTATCATTTTCATTGATATTTAGAGCCTTAAGCTCTGATCTTGAATCTTCATTTGGCCCTGAGTAACTGATTCTGTTTGCATAATGGGAAAGTGATATGTCACTAGGTTTGTTCATGGCATACCTGATCGGGCTGAATTTAGTTACGTTTGATTTAAAAAATAGTCCACTACTTTGGTCAGATAACTTTTGCTATTACGCCATTGATTCTGAACAGGGTGACCTAAGACTCTTTGGCTATTTGCGCTGCAAAACCTGAAGTCGCTGTTTAAAAATGGTCCATTTTGCATTCTATTAATAATCTTAAGTATCCGCCTTTCTTTTTCTGGTAGGCTACTTAACAATACGTGGCTGTCTTGAATTTGCCTTAAATCTAGCTCAAAGTAATCGCGGTTAAACTTAACGAATTCGTCGATTGTCATTGGGTTAGAGTCGGCAATATTAAAGTATTGGTTTTTTGTGAGTTTATGGTTGTTTGAAATCTTTAATATTGCATCACAGCAAGTGTCAACCGGAATGACATTGATAAGGCAGTTTGGAAGATATTTTAGGTGAATGGGGGTCTGTACATTCTGTTCTTTTAGTCTATTTAGCAGTTTTACATATTCATAGTAACCGGACTGAGAGTTTGTGTAGCCAGTCACCGAGTCTCCTAGGACAATAGTTGGCCTATAGATGGTGTATTCCAGGTTTTTGGACTCTGCGATTAAATTCTCTGCTGCATTTTTGGTGTAATCATAGGCATTAAAAAATTCTTTAGGTTGATAGAGTTTTTCCTTTACAGTCACTCCGCTGGCATGATCTTTACCGGCAATAAAACTGGTTGATATTTGGTTGAACCGACATTTTGCTGCTACAGCAACCTCTATTAATCGTTCCACACCGTTAATATTTGTATTAATGCTTTGTTGCAGGTTGCTATAGCTATAGCGCATGTCAGCTGCACAATTCCAAATTGAACCAATGTGTAGAGAGCGTAGTTGTCTGTAAGACGTAGAACTTAAGCTGAGCTTTGGCCTGTTCAAGTCTCCTGAAATGATTATAAGTCGGTCGAAATCATTTTTCGAAAGTTTGTAAGTAGGATTGACAAAACTATTTCTTTGTTTTAGTTGTTCGAGTCGATCATGAATATCATTTCGCGCAATTAAAACTACATTAAAACCTTTTCGTAATAGTCCCCATGTTAAGTACTGGCCTATAAAGCCAAGACCACCAACAACCAGTTGTATTCTTTTCAGGCCTTGTATTTCTGATAATTTTTTAAAGGTATGCTGGTTTTCTTTCATTGATCCATACGAACCAGTCATAGTGGTGAATTAGATGTGTGTTTCTTTAGCCCAAAAGCATTACTCTCCTTGAGAGTCACTTTTACTTTTTTACTGTGGAATATAAAAAGTTGGTCTGGTGTCGGGTGTATCTTGAGGGTGCTTATGATTAACACAACTAAGCTATCCATCTATTTAACAAGGTCTATAGGCTCGCTGTGAAGTCAAACGATGGTAATAAGTGGTAGTCGCATCATGGTGATGTCGTCCATTGCGAAAGTTGTACCAATAACTCAAGCTATGGATTTTCAGTAGAGTACCATTGAGTAATTGTAGTACATCTGAGTATTTGGCCGTAGATTGACTGTAGATTCTCTATTTTTACTGTCCCCGTCATAAACGGATCCGGCATCATTGTTGGAGACTTGAATTTATTCTTCCGCTAAAGCGTCTTCTAATAGACGATTTGGAGTTTCCTGCAATCGATACTTTTGGCTATAGCTTTTATTAGATACTTCGATATGATCTATTGGCTGTTTTGGTTCCAAGATTTTCCCATGTAGTTTTAAAAGTGATTTCATATGGGGGACAGTGATCCAAGGATCGAATAGGCTCTCGAAATTACTCAGGGTTAGTTTGTTGGATATTTCCTCTACTGGAGAGACGTTAGCTTAGATGCCAAAAAGCTTGCCTGGTTCTCATTTTTTGAACACGTTCTGAATAAAGCTCGCTGTAAGCGGTTGAAATGAGAATTGGCGAGTAAGATTGGTCAAAACCGGTAAAAGGAGAATTACCAGTGAAGCGACTAAGGAATGTTATAGCAAAGTTAATGGCGTTGGGTATTTTGAGCCTAATGGGGGGGTGTTCAAAGGATGCGGAAATAACAGTGGGAACTAAAGTACTTGATCAGCAACATATAGCTGCACGGATTGGTGGCCAGGAGGTCAGCGTAGAGGCCTTGGATAAGGAACTCCAGCTTGTGCTGTATGATATTGCTGAAATGGAGCATAAATTACGGCTCAACAAACTGCATGAAAAAATTGCCAAAACAGCAAAAGATGGTCAAGAAATAGAAGTTATGCTTCCCGTTCCAGAGCCACCACGAATAGATCTTGATTATGGCGGGCGTGCCGCTCGAGGAAATCCCGAAGCGCCTATAACAATTGCAGTGTTCTGCTCCTTTCAATCTCCCCACTGTAAATCCTTTCAGCCAACCTTGAGGCGTATGTTGAGTGACTATTCTGGTTGGGTTCGCCAGGTAAATTTTGATTTTCCCCTTAAGTTTCATCGGGAAGGTATCAAAGCTGCTGTTTCAGCTAAGTGCGCTGGTGAGCACAATATTTTTTGGGAATATCACGACGCCTTATACGCAAAAACTCCAAACCTTGGTGAGAAGTCTTACTCCCAGACCGCAAGCAGTTTACTGATCGATAACAAGCAATTTAAAGCCTGTATTGGAGATATGAATTATAAAGAAGTTGTTCTGGGGGATCAGAAAATTGCTTTAGAGCTTGGCCTTACAAATGTGCCGGTTGTTTTTATAAACGGTTTGTATCTAAAGGGCGCGCGATCATTTGAGCAATATTCTTACTGGATAGAAAAAGAACTAATCAGGCTTGATATAGATCCTAAGAAGAAATATACATGGAAACAACAAAAAGATACTGAGAATCATTTACCTGTTACGGATCTACCTCTTGCCCTGGTAGGAGTTAGTGAATCGAGTATAGAAAGTAAGTCCAAAGCTTTAATAGAAGTAAATGGGCAGAAGGCACAGAGTTTTTCACTGGGGCAGTCTGTTCTTAAAGATGTCGTTCTGAAGAGTTTGAAAGGGCACTATGCCGTTATTGATAATCAGGGATCCCTGGAGCGCCTGCTATTGCAAGGTGAAGAGGGTAATATTATCCCTTTAACTTTGTCCCATCAGCACGATGAGGAGCTGCGCAAACGTATTGAACAGCCTCAGGGAGAAAAGGGTAAAAAGCTAATCGAGCCGGCTGCTGTGTTGACTCTTGGGCAAGAGTGGTTGGCGAAGCAACTCGAACAACGAGAATTCTTGGAGGCTAAATTTATTGAGGCGGAGCTGGAAGTTGAGGGCCACCATTTGATGCGCTTGGAGGGGGTGGCCAACAATGAGTTCTTTACTGCACTTGGATTCGAGGAAAACGATGTGCTGTTGAGGGTCAATGACAGTTGGGTCCACAGTGGTCAGAATGAGCTTTGGAGTGCTCTTACCAGTGGAAAAGTAATTGATGTTGCCTTTATGAGAAAGGGTTTGCCGCATAGATTGCAGTATGTGGTTGAAGAGAGTGGTTACTTTGATGAGGATTTAGGTAAGTGAATTGATTAGGGCCCGCGGTACTTTATTGCGGGCCCTGAATTTACCGAGCAGTAAAAGTTACTTATTTATCCGGATTTCCTTGCCACAGTAGGTCAGCGACAATATTTTGTCCTTGAATGCTTGGGTGGAAACAGTCTCCACCATCAATATCATCTTTATTAAACTGAAAAGTCCCGGCATTTAACTGATCCTCACCGGTATATTCAGCAACAACTTCTACCCCATTCATACCGTTGTAACTTTCTGCTTCCTCAACAAGGATTTCGTTATAACGTTGTTGGGCTGTGGCTATTCCGTTATAACGAGTAGCAAAGCTCTCTCCATTCATCGAGCCGCCATTTGTTGCAATTCGGCAGATTCCGAAAGTCGACCAGACACTCTCGCAATCTACGCGGGAATTACCGCTTTGCTTATCCAGACCCGCTGCCCGGAGATCGTGTACTCGTGGTACTGAGCCGAGTACTATCGTTGAGCCGTTAGGGAGACCATCGACTAATTTGTCCAGACCAGCTTGAACTGCCGAGCGCCACTCGCTATCGGTGTAAAGTGGATCGTTACAGTTGGCTGGATCGACGCAACCCCGGTTACAGATGTCATTACCGCCCAATACTACCTCGACATGATCAGGTAAATTACTTTGAGATAGAATCCGATCGGCTTGAGTGGAGAAATTGTCGCCTCCACTACGCATCTCAGCACCGGATTCCGCTGCACTTTTATTGGCAGCCATATTGGGGTAGTTAACTTTATATTTATCGTGAACACTCTCCACTGAATTGTCGTCGCCGTCAAACCAGGAATGCTCGGGTTGGTCCCCGCCGAGAAGACAAAACAGGTCCCAGAAATACTTATTGCGGGTACAGTCTGCACCGAATGCCATGGTAATACTGTCACCCGCAGCAACAGACTTGGAGGGGGCTGCCATTGCTGGCTGTATCGACAAGATGCTCAAACAGAGCGTTACTAGAACTCCATATTTATTCAACATTGTATTTTCTCCCACACCGACTTTCGCCGTAAGTTGTTATCGTTTTATTCACTGCTCCGGTAAACGAGAAGGAGTGTAGGACGCACTCAGATATTGTGAGTGATGAATGCTTGAGACCCTTTGGTCAGTTATCAATAAATTGAAGTCTGTTGGAGTTTTGTCGCCGAGAGCATTGATTACTTTATTGGCGTTTCAAAGCTTTAGTTTTTCTGGCACAGTTTTATGCCATCTGTTTTTCTTCGGACGCTTCCACTATACTGCGCTCTACTTGTCGGAGTGCCTGTGGGCTGAGATCGCTGTTGCGAGATCCGTTGAACCTGATCGGGGTAACCCCCGCGTAGGGAACAAGATCTGAAGTCGCCTGTTTTGTTACAGTTTGGCGTCTTTTCTCTTTGTATGTGCCCTGGATGCTGCGACCTTTAAATTTCCAAGTTTTAAGGTTACGCATGTCTGAGATCATTGAACAATCCGGTAAAGCCGGAAAGTCCTCCCGCGCTGCCAGTCGCGATTCCGCTAAAGAATTTCTTGAAAATCTCACGGTTCAATCTTTCCCCAACTCGAGCAAGGTGTATTTGCCCGGTGAAACTCCCGACATTCAGGTTGGTGCTCGTCAGATCTGTTTGGGAGATAGTTTGGTAGGGGGGGATGCAGAGAATCCGGTGTTTGAACCCAATGAGCCCCTCACCATTTACGACACTTCGGGCCCCTATTCCGAGCCCAATTTTAAAGTGGACGTACGGGAAGGGTTGCCCAAATTGCGCCAGGGCTGGATAGAGGCCCGCAGAGATACTGAACTGCTGGACTCTCGCCAAGCGGCCTACAGCCAGAAGCGTATGGCGGACCAGGGGCTGGATCATATCCGCTTTGAAAACCTTCCCAGCCCTCGCCGGGCCAAACCGGGACAGAATGTATCTCAGATGCACTATGCCCGCCGCGGCATTATTACCCCAGAGATGGAATTTATCGCAGTGCGCGAAAATATGGGGCGAGCCAAGTTGGCAGCGGAAATGAGTGAAAGTGAATACCAGAAGGCACGTGATGGTATTTACATCCCCGAGCAAATCACGCCGGAATTTGTGCGCCGGGAAGTTGCAGAAGGGCGGGCAATTATCCCGGCGAATATTAATCACCCGGAAGTGGAGCCGATGATTATCGGGCGCAACTTCCTGTGCAAGGTGAATGCAAATATTGGTAACTCGGCTGTGACTTCCTCCATTGAAGAGGAAGTGGAGAAACTGGTTTGGTCTACCAAGTGGGGCGCGGACACGGTGATGGATCTGTCTACCGGTGCCAATATCCACGAAACCCGCGAGTGGATTCTGCGAAACTCGCCAGTGCCCATCGGTACTGTGCCGATTTACCAGGCGCTGGAGAAAGTAAACGGAATTGCTGAAGATCTTAACTGGGATGTGTTCCGCGACACCTTGATTGAGCAGGCGGAGCAGGGGGTGGATTACTTCACTATTCATGCTGGCGTGCTTTTGCGCTATGTGCCGCTCACTGCGAAACGTATGACTGGGATTGTCTCTCGCGGTGGTTCCATTATGGCCAAATGGTGTCTCGCCCATCACCAAGAGAATTTCCTCTACACCCACTTCGAGGAAATCTGCGAGATTATGAAGGCTTACGATGTGAGCTTTAGTCTCGGTGATGGCCTGCGTCCGGGCTCAATTGCGGATGCTAACGATGAAGCCCAGTTTGGCGAGCTGCACACGCTTGGCGAGCTGACTGAAATTGCCTGGAAGCACGATGTTCAGACGATGATCGAAGGCCCCGGTCATGTGGCTATCCATAAGATCAAAGAAAATATGGATGAGCAGCTGAAGCACTGCCACGGCGCACCTTTCTACACTCTAGGTCCATTGACCACGGATATTGCTCCCGGCTACGACCACATTACTTCCGGCATCGGCGCTGCACTTATCGGCACTTACGGTTGCGCCATGCTCTGCTATGTGACCCCCAAAGAGCACCTGGGCCTACCCAATAAAGAGGATGTTAAAGAGGGCCTTATGGCCTATAAGATTGCGGCTCATGCCGCAGACTTGGCCAAAGGGCATCCGCGGGCACAGAAGCGCGATGACGCCCTGTCAAAAGCCCGCTTTGAATTCCGTTGGGAAGACCAGTTCAATCTCGGTTTGGACCCGGAGCGGGCACGCACCTATCACGATGAAACCTTGCCAAAGGAATCCGGCAAGGTAGCTCACTTCTGCTCCATGTGCGGCCCGAAATTCTGCTCCATGAAAATTACCCAGGATGTGCGCGATTATGCGGCCAAGCAGGAAGCGGCACAGGGCATGGAGGAAATGTCGATTAAATTTAAGGACATGGGTAGCGAGATTTATCACAAGGGCTAATGAGTATTTTGGGGGAGAGTCCTCTCCCCCAAGAATCGGATAGCAAAAGTACGGCGAGTGCATAGCGCATATCGCTGGGTGTCGATTTGGATTTGCGAAGATAGGTGGTCTGTGACAAGCGAAACCAAAGCCAAAGTAGCTATTGCCGGTGGCGGCCTGTTAGGTCGCTTGCTCGCCTGGCGGCTCTGCCAACGGGAACTGGATATTACCCTGTTTGAAGCGGGTGATCTGTCGGCACCAGTCGGGGGAGCCTGCTGGACGGCAGCGGGAATGATCTCACCACTATCCGAATTGGTGCACAGCGATAAACAAGTTTACAACCTGGGGCTGAAAAGCCTTGAGATTTGGTCTGAGTGGGCCCGGCAGCTGGAGGAGCAGAGCGGGCAGGACGTGGAATACCGCAGGGCGGGCTCAGTACTGGTTGCTCACGGCAAGGATAAAAGTGAGCTGCTGCAATTCCTGCGGGAGTTACAGGGTAAGTTGGGTGAATCTGCCAGGGAGCAGGTGGAGCCACTCGATAGCAATACTTTAGCGAAATTAGAGCCCTCCTTACACGGCTTTGAACAGGGGCTTTACTTACGAGGTGAGGCGGATATCAATAATCACCGCTTATTGCCTGCGTTACTTAGCGTATTGCACCGAGGTGCAGTCACTCTGCGAGAGCACAGCAAGGTAAATTGCGAAGCCGGGTATATCTCTGTGAACTCGGAGCGCGAACAATTTGATTGCGTGATCGACTGCCGTGGTCTCGGTGCCAAGGGGCAGATTGAAGGCTTACGCGGTGTCCGTGGTGAGGTGATGGTGGTGGAATCCCGGGAAGTGGTTTTGCAGCGTCCAGTGCGCCTGCTCCACCCGCGCTATAAGCTCTACGCTGTACCACGCAGCGATGGACGCACAGTAATTGGTGCTACGGAAATTGAGAGCGAAGACCAGTCGCCCATTTCCGTGCGCTCCAGCATGGAGTTGTCTTCCGCGCTTTACTCCCTCAACCCGGCTTTTGCCGAGGCTCGTATTGTAGAGACCCGCGTAAATTGTCGCCCCGCCACTATGGATAATA
Source organism: Microbulbifer sp. CNSA002 (assembly GCF_047324085.1). Lineage (NCBI taxonomy): Bacteria > Pseudomonadati > Pseudomonadota > Gammaproteobacteria > Cellvibrionales > Microbulbiferaceae > Microbulbifer > Microbulbifer sp. CNSA002. Next base: position 3,859,583 of record NZ_CP172449.1, on the reverse strand, counting down.
TGCCTTATATCCACAGCGAGGATGGGCTGATTAGGGTGAACGGCCTTTACCGTCACGGTTATCTTTTAGCGCCGGCAGTAGTGGAGCAAGTGGAGAATCAAGTGGCACAACAACTGTTACAGGTGGTTTGATGCAGGTACTAATTAATGGGGAAACACAAAGCCTTGAATCCCCGCTAAAACTCTCTGCGCTTTTACAGCAGCTCGGCTATCGCGGAGAAACGTTTGCCGTTGCGATCAACGGTGGATTTATTCCCCGTACGGAATATAGCAATACACAGATAAATAACGGCGATAGCCTGGATATTGTTGCTCCGGTAGTGGGGGGGTAAAGGTGAGCGATCTATTAACACTTTACGGAAAAACATTTAACAGCCGGCTTTTGGTGGGCACCGCCCTGTATCCCTCCCCAGCGATTATGCGCGAATCCGTGCAAGCCTCAGCTTCGGAAATTATTACTTTGTCTCTTCGCCGGCAAAATCCGGCACAGCAGCAGGACAATCGATTTTGGGATTATATTCGCGAGTCCGGTTGTCAGTTGTTGCCCAATACCGCCGGTTGTAAATCGCCGCGAGAAGCGGTGGAGCTGGCAAAAATGTCCCAGGAAATTTTCCAGACCGATTGGCTCAAGCTGGAAGTGATTGGTGATGATTACAATTTGCAGCCAGACCCCTTTGGTCTGGTAGAAGCTGCGCGGGAATTAATTCAGTTAGGCTTCAAGGTTTTGCCTTATTGCACAGATGACCTGGTTCTGTGTCGAAAACTTTTGGATGTGGGTTGCGAGGTATTAATGCCCTGGGGGGCTCCCATCGGTACCGGGCAGGGACTGCTCAATAAATATAACCTGCAAACACTGCGCGAGCGTTTGAGTGATGTACCGCTTATTATTGACGCCGGAATCGGTGCGCCATCACAGGCGGCAGAAGCACTGGAGATGGGCTTTGATGCGGTGTTATTGAATACCGCGATTGCAAAAGCCCAGGATCCGGTACTGATGGCTAATGCTTTTAAACTGGCTGTGGAATCCGGGCGCGCCGCCTTTAATGCCGGCTTGATGCTCAGGCGTCAAACTGCCAGCCCCAGCACCCCCACCCTGGATATGCCTTTCTGGCAGCAGGCAGAGAGCATATTGCAGGATTAGTATTTTTATGCGCGATCAACTCCAATTGAAAAAGCCAATTGTCTGGACCATTGCCGGCAGTGACTCCGGCGGTGGCGCCGGTATTCAGGCGGACCTGCTGACTTTTGCCGACCTCGGTTGCCATGGTTGCAGTGCTATCACGGCCAATACTGCACAGAATACGGTGGAAGTTACTGCAATTAATGCAGTTTCCCTAGAGGTCTTGGGTTCTCAGTTACAGGCTTTACAGCGGGATCTATTTCCTGCCGCAATTAAAATCGGTCTGCTAGCGAATGCTGAACAAGTTGTTGCGGTGGCAGATTTCCTGCGCCAGCTGCAAGCGGTGCAGCCGGTTCCGGTTATTTACGACCCGGTTGCTGTTGCTACCAATGGAGCCGGGCTCACCGAAGGAAGTATTACCGCAACGGTGTTGGCTCAGTTGATGCCACAGTGTGATCTGGTCACTCCCAATTTACATGAATTGGAATGGCTTACCGGGGTCAGTGTCGCGGGTGCGGAATCTATTGTGCGGGCTGCGCGTCAGTTGCACGCCCACGGCGGTACCACAATTTTAGTTACTGGCGGCCATACGCAATTGCGTGTGGGAGAAGTTGCCGACTTACTGTGGGATGGTGAAAAGACCGACTGGTTTATTGGCCGGGAAGTGTCCAGTACTGGCACACACGGCACTGGCTGTACCCTGTCCTCCGCTATTGCCGCTTGCCGCGCTTTGGGCTACCCGTTGCGAGATGCCTGCGTTGTGGGTAAAGCCTATGTACAGCGGGGCTTGCGCGGGGGAAATAATGCACATATCGGTGCTGGTGCTGGACCTGTAGGCCACTGTGGCTGGCCCCTGGATTTAATCGACTTCCCGGAAATTTTGGTGCCGGGAGAAGAGCGTGCGCTGGATTATGGCTTTGGTGCAGCCCAGCCTCTTGTTCAAGGGTTTGCCCAAACAGACTCGCAAGCATTGGGTTTATATCCGGTTGTGGATACAGTGGAGTGGTTGCAGCGCCTGGCTGAGCTGGGGGTGCGTACTTTACAGCTGCGAATAAAGAATCCGGGTGGGGACCTGCGCGCACAGATTGAGCGGGCAGTGGCTATTGGCAGGACGTATAACCTGCGCCTGTTTATCAATGATTACTGGCAGTTGGCGATTGAGTGCGGCGCCTACGGCGTGCATTTGGGCCAGGAGGATTTGCAGTCTGCTGATCTGAGGGCAATTCAAGCGGCAGGATTGAAGCTGGGTATCAGTACCCACGGCTTCTACGAATTACTGTTGGCCTACCGTTATCGCCCCAGCTACTTGGCCATTGGTGCAATTTATGCGACCAACACCAAGGATATGTCGGATCAGTTGCAGGGCGTGCAGAAACTTGCGCGAATGGCAGCTCTATTGCCCGATTATCCACTCGTGGCAATTGGTGGTATTAATATGCAGCGGGCCGGTGAGGTTATCGCTAGCGGCGTTGGCAGTATCGCCGTGGTCAGCGCTATTACTAAAGCTGAAGATTACAAGCAGGCGGTTGCCGATTTTAATGTCCTGTTGAAAGGTAAGCGTGCGGAAGTAGAGCCATGTTAAGTAGTAAGGAATTACAGCGTTACAGTCGCCAGATAATGTTGCCCCAGGTGGGTGAAGAGGGGCAGAAAAAACTGTCTTCTGCGCGAATTCTGATTGTTGGCTTAGGTGGGCTCGGCAGCCCGGCAGCGATGTATCTGGCCGCAGCCGGTATTGGAGAGTTGCACCTGGTGGATGGTGATCATATCGATCTCTCCAATTTACAGCGCCAGGTTTTGTACAAAACCAATCACCAGGGAAAATCCAAAGCGATGGTGGCTGCACAACAATTGGCTGCAGCCAATCCAACTATTCGCATTCACCCCCACAGCCAAATGGCGAATGAATCCTGGCTGCGTGAGCAGGTAAAACAGGTGGATCTGGTGTTGGACTGCACCGATAACCTGGAAATCCGCCATACGATCAACCGGGTTTGTTATCAGGCAGGGTGTCCGGTAGTAATGGCATCGGTGCAGGGGTTTTCCGGCCAGCTGATTAGTTTTGATTTTTCTGAAGGAAACGGCCCCTGTTATGCCTGCCTGTTTCCGCCCCAGGAGCAGGCTGAAGTCCAGAACTGCTCTACAGCAGGTGTGATCGGTCCGGCGCTGGGTGTGGTTGGTAGCATGCAGGCTCTGGAGGCCATGAAATACCTGATGGGTTTGCCGGTATCAAGCTTGAATAAATTGCACTTAATCGAGACGGAAACCTTAGCTCTGCAAACTTTGCAGCTGCCGAGCCATAGTAATTGCCCAGTTTGTAGTGCCTGATTTCTTGTGTTACCAGCAGGAGGCTCGATAAATAGTTTTATTTGGAGAGTCCCTTATTGGCAATGTCTTGTCGCAAAATTTTCTTTCAATAGCCGGGTTAAAATTCACGCCATTTTTGCACCTTATAAATCTTACTTGTCTATATAAATAAGCTATTGGCTCGATAGCTTGTGAGAAGTGAATAAAGGTACCAAAATGGCCTTATAACCATTTCGGTGACAACAGTTTTTGGAAGAGGGATTTGTATTATGAAAAAAATCGATATTGGTATCAGTGAAAAGGATCGGGAAAAGATTGCTGCCGGCTTGAAACATTTGTTGGCAGATAGCTACACCCTTTACCTGCAAACCCACAACTTCCACTGGAATGTTACTGGGCCTCTGTTCCGCGAATTACATCTGATGTTTGAAGAGCATTACACCGAGCTGGCCACTGCAGTGGATGATATTGCCGAACGCATTCGTACCCTCGGGGTTTCCGCTCCCGGTACTTACCAGGCTTTTGCCCAACTCAGCTCCATCAAAGAAGTTGTTGAGGTACCACCGGCGGAAGAAATGGTAAAAATTCTCACTAAAGGGCATGAGCAAGTGATCAAAACCTGTCGTGAAGTTTTAAAAGATGCCCAGGCGGGAGAAGATGAATCCACAGTTGCCCTGGTATCTGATCGTATGAGAGTTCACGAGAAAACGGCTTGGATGCTGCGCGCAACCAGCAGTCACTAGTCGCTCAAATAAGTAGAGGCACTTTTATAGACCTCAACCAGTAATCGCGGATAAAAACGCGGTTGCTGGTGCCGACAAGGTGCCTCGGCTCTTTAATAATATCCCCACCTCCTGGCTCACTACTGGTGCCGATAGCGGCAGGGATTCCAGCCCATATTCCCGAACCTGTGTTTCACACAAGCTCGGTACTGCACTAATCCCCATTCCCGCACGTACTAACTGGCTGATTGTGCTTAGTTGATTAGCTTCGCAGATATAGTGAACGCCTTTGCCACTTTGCCCGAAGGCCTCATCGGTCCAGCGCCTCACCGCTGAGCCGCGGTTCATAGCTATAAAAGGAAAACTGGCCAGGTCACTCCAGCGCACTTTTCCTTTTTCGCTGAGGGGGTGCTGGGGTGGCATGACTGCGATAAAACGATCCCTGTGTAGGGGCACAAACTCAAGCCCGCCTAAATCCCCGGGGCGAAAACTGATGCCCAGCTCTGCCCGGCCATCTTGTACCGCTTGGGTTACTCGCTCCATCACCACATCTTCCAGCAGGATATTGATTTGTGGGTGTTGGCGGTGAAAATTGGCTAATAATTGGGGGAGTTGGTTGAGCGCATAGGCGGGAATTACTGCTAGGCGCAACTGCCCTCGCTCCAGGCGAAAGGCCTGCTGTACCGCATCCAGGGATTGATCCCAGTTGAGCAATAGTTGTTCGGCGCGGGAGAGGAATTCCTCGCCCTCCGGGGTGAGAGTGAGTTGGCGGGCTTCTCGACTGAAAAGCGGGCCGCCAGTCGCATCCTCCAAATTGCGGATGGCAATGGACAGGGCTGGCTGGGAAGTGTGCAACTGAGCGCTGGCCTGGGCCAGGCTGCGGCTGCGGGCCACTGTGACAAAGGCGCGTAGTTGTTTGATCGTGGCACTCACAGCGGCAGGTTCCTGGGGAATTGATAGATTTAGCTATGTTAACTTTTATTTAACAAATCTAAAAAAGATTAAAATAGTTTTAAGTGGTGGGGCAGGGCATGATTGCTCCCCTTGTGCCCGAGAGGGCGATTCGAAAACACAATAATGAGCCACAAGGTCTGTTGAAATGAAGGACAACTCCCAACCGCTCTGGCAACCCAGCGCAGAGGCTATTGCCGCCACCCAGATGGATGAATTTCGTCGCAGGGTCAACCAGCAATACCAGCTGGATCTCAATGATTACGCGGCCTTATATCAGTGGTCAGTAGATAATCGCGAAGCTTTTTGGCGGGAGTTGTGGGATTACACCGGAGTTATCGCTGCAGATAAGGGTGATGAGACACTCAGTAACGATTCCATGCCCGGTACGCAGTGGTTTCCACAGGCACGCCTGAACTTTGCTGAGAACCTGCTGCGTTATCGCGATGACAAGGCTGCCCTGGTCGAGCGCCTGGAGAACGGTAGCCGCCGCGAGCTGAGCTACAAGGAGCTGTACGATCGGGTGGAGCGCCTGTCAGCGGCCCTCGTTGCCCAGGGCGTTGTTGAGGGAGATCGGGTAGCGGGGTTTATGCCCAATGTGATCGATACCGTAGTGGCCATGTTGGCCACCACCAGCCTCGGTGCTATCTGGACCTCCTGCTCACCAGACTTTGGTATCAATGGAGTATTTGACCGCTTTGGCCAGGTGCAGCCGAAAGTGCTATTTGCCTGTGAAGGATACTTCTATAACGGCAAGGTTATTGATTCACTGCCGCGTCTGCGCGAGATCATGCAGCGAATCGAATCCATAGAAACTTTGGTAGTGGTGCCGGTTGCTCGCTCAGAAGAGGAAACTGCTCAGGTACTAGCGGCAGAGCCGCTGGGTAAGGCGGTACTACTGCAAGCTTTTGAAGCTGCGGCGCCCGCTCAAGAACTCTCCTTTGTACAAACCGAATTTAATCACCCCCTGTACATCATGTACTCCTCAGGTACTACTGGTGTACCCAAGTGCATCGTCCACGGAGTGGGGGGCACTTTACTCCAGCACCTGAAGGAGCATCGCTTGCATGGCGATCTGCGGCGTGAGGATACACTTTTCTACTTCACCACCTGTGGCTGGATGATGTGGAACTGGCTGGTGAGTGGCTTGGCTTGTGGGGCGACTCTGGTGCTGTTTGATGGCTCACCTTTCTACCCTTCATCCCAAAGTCTATGGGATATGACCGATGAAGAGGGAATCAGTCTGTTTGGCACCAGTGCCAAATATATTGCTGCGCTGGAGAAGAGTGGCTGCAAACCCCGGGAGACCCACAAACTGGAGAAATTGCGTGCGGTGCTCTCCACAGGCTCTCCGCTGGCCCACGAAGGCTTTCGCTATGTCTACAGAGATATAAAAGCAGATCTCTGCTTATCCTCTATTTCCGGTGGCACCGATATTGTGTCTTGCTTTGCCCTTGGCAACCCAACTCTACCGGTATATGCCGGAGAGTTGCAGTGTCGCGGCTTGGGTATGGCGGTGGAAGTCTGGAATGATACAGGCAGTGCAGTGGTTGAAGAGAAAGGGGAGCTGGTTTGCTCCAAATCCTTCCCCTGTATGCCGATTGGTTTCTGGAACGATCCAGATGGAGCCAAGTACCGCGGTGCTTACTTTGAAAATTGGCCTGGTGTGTGGGCGCATGGGGACTATGCCGAGATTACGGCACACGGTGGTGTTGTGATCTATGGCCGCTCCGATGCAGTACTTAATCCCGGCGGTGTGCGTATCGGAACCGCAGAGATTTACCGCCAGGTGGAGAAAGTCGAGGAGGTGCTAGATAGTATCTGTATCGGCCAGCCCTGGCACGACGATGTACGGGTAGTGCTGTTTGTGGTTTTGCGAGAGGGTGTTGTACTGGACGAGGATCTGACCCAGAAAATCCGCTCCACGATTCGCGCCAATACCACGCCTCGCCATGTACCGGCGAAGGTGATCCAGGTGGCGGATATTCCTAAAACTATCAGCGGTAAGATTGTGGAACTGGCTGTGCGCAATGTGGTGGAGGGTAAACCGGTTAAAAATAAAGAGGCCCTGGCCAACCCTGAAGCCTTATCGCTATTTGAAAAGCTGCCGGAGTTGGCAGAGGAGTAAGTTAGGGAGCCTCTGAACAACTCCGTGATACCTCTGGCATGCAGAGCGGTTCACAATCAAGGCGCGGCTTCGCAGGAATGTCTAGACCTTTCAAGAGGTCGCAACGCGGAGTGTGGATCGCTCTGCATGCCCCGAAGGGCGGGCCTTGAAGGCCACAGCTGCTGCGTTGCAGCTCTTGCAAAGGGCTACGGCCATTCGCGGCGAGCTGCGCCTAACATCTGCAACCTTCAAGGCCCGCAGAGGCATTACGGAGTTATTCAGAGGCTCCTTAGGAGTAAGGGAGCGTAACCCGGCGCCATTTAGTTTGCTGCGGTTCTGCGCTACCCTTCACTTTATAAACACCAATAATTCACGGTAGAAAAACAGTCATGGTTACTTATTTGTACTGGGCAGCGGTGATTGCCCTGGTTATTGCTTCTCTTTTTATCGGCAGTCGCCTGGGCAGCCTTAAGATCGGCGCAATCGTGGCTGCGGTTTTCTTTGTTGGCGGCTGGCTTGCCTACTACTTTCACTATGAGCAGGTTTTCGTGAAGCGCTTTGGCGGGGTCATGCGTATCTCTGTGCCCGATGGGTACCGCCATATCGGCGCCACCTGGAAGGAAGATAATTTGTGGATCGAGAATTATAACCCCAAAACTAACCAGTGTATTTTCACGGAGTATTCCAAAGGAAATATTCTGGAAGGGCGGGTGATTATCCAGGATTGTAATCCCTTAATGCCCAGCCAAGGCACACAGCCATAGAAGTCCCAAACGCCGAATCGGCTTATTGGCTGCTCAATAAGTCGATTTAATTATCCCAGCTGTTGTCATCAGCTGGATATTCCAGCCTACGGAGGGAACGGATACCCGGATTTTTTGCGGAGTAGCCGCTACTGACATTGGATAAAGATCTTGCGAATTCTCTTTGTCTCCCTACTTGTTGCCCTTCTAGCGCTGCCAATGCAGCTGGCAGCAGCCATCCCATTTTTTGATCGCTTGCCGGGTTTTACCCTGCTGGTGCAGGGCGATCCCCAGCTGCAGGAAAAATTGACCTCCGAACTCAACGAGTTGCGCAAGAACAGTAGTGCGCTGGAAAACTACGAAGATCCGGCAGATATTGCGCACTATGAGCGGGGTAACCTGGAAAAATTACTGCGTGCGCAGGGATATTATGATGCCACTGTGTATGAGTCTGTTTCTGGCAACCAAATTTTCTATAGTGTCACTCCCGGCCCCCAGTACCATATCAAGAGCCTGGATATTATTATGCCGGCCGGTTTGCGGGCAGGCTTTAGTGGTTTGCCTATCCATGTTGGAGATCCCCTGATTGCCAGCAAGGTACTTGAGGGCGTAGAAAAAATTACCAAGTACCTCAATGAAAATGCCTGTCTGTTGAATGTGGATGTCAGCTACCAGGCAACGGTGATTCACCGGGAAGCTGCTGCGAGACTGGAATATCGGGTGGCCCCCAGTCCCGAAGTCCATGTTGGCCAAGTCCGCATTGAAGGAGTCACCTCTATCGAAGAGGACTACCTGTTGGATAAGGTCAAGATTAAATCCGGGGATTGCTTCAGCCGCAGTAAACTGGATGCTGCGCAGTTGCGTCTGCTGCGCACCAACTTAATTGCCAATGTAAATACTGAAGTTTCTGAACCCTACGATGGGTTGGTGGATGTTACTTTTGTTATTCAGGAGCGCAATCACCGCACCATAACCTTGGGGGTGGGGTACACCTCCGATGAGGGAGCCGGTATTTCAGCAGCCTGGGAACATCGCAATGTTTTCCATCGTGGGGAAAAAATTGAAGTCGAAAGTAAGCTGAACAAGGTAAAGCAAACCCTGGAAGGCAAGCTCACTATTCCCCGTTTCTTCCATGACAAGCAACGCTTGACCGCCAGTATTGCTTTGGAAGGAGAGGATGTTGATTCCTACCGTTCAGAGTCCCTGACATTCAGTGCACTGGTATCGAGAAAAATCAGTAAGCATCGCACGCTGAGTGGTGGCGCCGAGCTGAAATTCAGTGAAGTGGACGAGAAGGTGGAAGGGGCAGTTGAAGCAGATGATCCCGATGAAAACTACACACTGTTAGCTTTCCCCCTGGGCTTTAAATTAAACACGACAGACAAACCTCTGGATGCCCGCCGTGGCGCCACTTCTGCGTTGGAAGTAAAACCCTATATCGATCTTAGAAATACCAACACCACCTTTATTAAAAATACCCTACAGCTCACTGCGTATAAAACAGCCGATGACTGGCGTTATAAGCCCACCTTGGCAATAAGGTTGAAAGCCGGGGCAATTACAGGGGAGTCGAACCTTGAGCTGCCTGCGGATGAGCGCTTTTATGCCGGTGGTGGTGGCTCCGTGCGGGGTTATGGTTACCAGGAGTTGGGTCCGCGACTTATTGAGATTAATGATGAGGGTGAGGAAACCCTCTCCGATGCTATCGGTGGTCGGGGACTTAGTGAGATTTCTTTTGAGGGCCGTTTTCGTTTTACGGATACCTGGGGCGGTGTGATTTTTCTCGATGGCGGCAATGCCTATGAGGACGCAGCGCCCAAGTTTTCCGACCTGTTTTGGGGAACGGGTTTTGGCGTGCGCTATATCACCTCCTTTGCCCCTATCCGCATGGACATCGCCTTTCCCCTCGATCGCCGTGAGGGCATCGATGATCGCTATCAGGTGTATGTGAGCTTGGGGCAGGCATTCTGATGCGCTGGTTGGGCCTGTTTGCGCTGGGCGTTGCCCACTGGGTGGGTGCTTTCCTGCGTGGGCTCTGGCGCTCTCTGGGTGCTGGGGGTTCCCTGGTAACAGGCATTTGTCTGTTCCTCCTGATGTCCGCTATCTATTTCCTCAGCACGGAACCGGGGCGCGTCGGCCTTACTCGTGGGGCTTTTTACGCTGCCGAGCAATTGGTGGACGACCTCGAAATTGAGGCAGAGGGAATTCGCAGTGAAAAATTAGGATTTTGGTTTTTCGAGCGACTGAGAATTGACTATCGAGCTAATACGCTTGCCGAAGCCCAGGACCTGGAAGTTAATCTCAACAGCTTGTCCCGAAATCCCATCGATATCGAGCGAGTGGGGGCCAAAGATTTACTGCTCAACCTGAATATCCTCAATGAACTTCTCTCTGCGCTGGCAGATTCCGGCGAAGAGGAGGTTGAAGTTGTCAGTGAGGAGCAGCCATCGACTACTTGGGAGTTGCTAGTTCCCGGGTTTCGCTTGGCGCAGCTGGATATAGCTCGCCTGCAATTGGTGGACAGCCGGTTGAAGGGGATTCCCCCTGTTGCTATTCAGGCTAACGCCCAATACCGCTGGCAGGGTAAACCGGCGCAGCTATTTATCGAAGTGAGTGAGCTGAATGGTTCCGAGTTTAATCTCACTGTAAATGGCCGGATGCAGGGCGAGCGCTTTGTAATCGATTTCTCTACCAGTGAGGTGGGCCAGGGGTTTGTCAGTCGACAGCTGCATCTGCCGGAAAATCAGGTATTGGATGCTCGCGGTGAATTATCCCTACGCAAACAGGGCGAAAAACTGCTGCTGGATATTAATTCGATCGCAGCTCCTCTAGCAGAACATCAACTGGATCTGACAGGAAGAATCGAAGCCGATATTAATCCCTGGCGCTTATCTTCAACGGGGATTTGGCTGCGAGTGGATGAGCGGCGCAGTACGATTAAAGGCAACATTAGCGCGGACGGTGTCAATGGGACAGTTAACCTCAATCAAATCCCGCTAACACTTTCCCGCCCTTGGCAGGATATCCTGGACAGTGGTTGGCTCAGCGCAGATTTTTCGGTGCAGGGCTCCCTGCAACAGCCGAATATTAATGGCAGCTTACAAGTGGAAAGCAGCTATCGGCAGCAGCCCCTGCAATTGGAAGGCCGGGTCGATACCCAGGCAGGTGTGATTGACTTGCAAGCCTTGTCTTTGCACTTTGCCGGTGCACGGATCGAAGTGCTCGGTAGTGTAGATACGAATTTGAAAGCACTGGATTTGGTGGGAGAGATTGATGAGTTGGGTGTTGAAGAAATTCGCCGGCTTGCAGCTTCGCTACCCCAGGCTGATAGGGTAGATATCCCCACTGCTTTATCCGGTACCTTGCACCAGTTGCGTGTGGAGGCCATCGGCTCATGGAAAAACCCAAACCTCAATTTGTCTTTGAGTGCAGTGAGTACTTACCACGACTTACAGGGTGAGTTGACGGCGGCGATAAGTGGAAACCTGCACGCGCTGACTATTGATGAATTGGTATTTACCGGAGAGAAGCTCAATCTGGAAGTGATCGGTCAGCTTGATATTGAACAGAAGCAGTTGGATTTACACGGGCAGATCGATGGCAAAAATATCAGTTTGCGCGATGACCTTGGAGTTACCGAGGCAGAAGGGGTAAGCCTAGGGGGATCTTCCGAAGTAACAGTCCTGGGAGAGTGGAGTAATCCCCAGGTAAGTATTTTACTGGATTCCAATGGTGTCGCGCAGGATTACCCCTTTAACTTAAAAGGGGAAGCCAGTGGCGATATGGACCTAATAGAGGTCAGTGACTTGCGATTGGAGTTATTTACCAACGGCAATGGCAACCAGTTTGGTTCATCCTCGAGCAGAGGCCCTCAGTCCCCCGTGATTGCCTCAGGTTTTGATAAAGGGGAGCCTGAGCCCCTACAGAGCCAGAGCCGTCTGACAGCCCTCGCTGAAGATGCCCAGCAGTTGGGTCGGGTGGGGGTGGCATTGCTGCAGGCCGATGGCTCCATCGAACCTAGACAAGACCGATTACAAATTGATATGGGTGCGCGCAATCTACCGCTGTTCCTGGTAGATCTCGTCGGTCTCTCTCTCCCTAACTCCCTTGAAGGGGAGTTGAGCTTGGATGGCAGGATTGATGGGGCTATTTCAAACCCGCAGATTAAAGCCAACCTGATTTCCCAGGGAGAATTTCATCTGGAGCCCTGGCATTTACAGGGTACTTTGGACTATGCGGACAGGAGTCTGGTAACTGATGGTATCGAGTTGCTCTGGGCGGGTCGCAATCAATTATCGATACTGGGTAGCTTGAATGCAGAGCGACTGGATTTAGAGTTGCGCGGCCAGGGTGATCTATCGGATCTGGCGAATAGTTTTTCCAGCGGTAGGGCGGGTAATGGTGATGTCAGCCTTTATGCCAGTATTGGTGGAAGCCCCAAGCAGCCTGAATTCCAAGGGGAATTGCGCGCTACTGGAGAAGCCCTGGGGCGAGGGCAGCGCGGAATCCAGGTTCAACCGCTTTCGATAGTATTGGATTGGCAGACAGAGAATGGAGAGCTGGATGCATCCCTGATTGCCCAACACGGCGGTAGCAACGCAGTAAATAGCCAAGTAAGTGTATTGATTGCGCCGATCTTCGAACAATTATTTGCTGATAATAATCAAACTGGTGGCCTGCGAAATGTGCCCTTTCAATTGCAGGGGCGCGGTACGGCCGATTTGTCAGTGATTGCGGAATATATTGATCCCCGTGTCCACCGTATGCGCGGCTTGCTCAGTTTCAATGTTGACGGTACCGGAAATTGGCAGCGTCCTCTATTAACCGGTGATATCGAATTGAGTAATGGTCGTTATGAGCACCGACCGAGCCATACTCGCATTGCGGATATTAACTTCTACGCGCAGCTGTCTCCTGAGGAGTGGCGGATTGTACGAGGAAGCGCTACCGATGGTGATGGTGGGCGGATAAACCTGGGAGGGGCGGTCTTTTTACCTCCGGATAGCTCGCCCAGTTTTGACATCGTATTAAGCCTCAGTCGGGCCCACTTGCTGAACTCTCCGGGAGTACGCGGTGCAATATCCGGTGATGCCCGTTTGTCGGGCTCAACCCAGGATGCAGAAATTACCGGGCGATTCACTTTGAAGCCGCTGGCCGTACAGATTGAGCAATGGATTGGCAGCAGTGTTCCGGAAATCCAGGTGGTGGAAGTTCAGGTCGATGGCCCACAGGTGCAGCGATCTTCTCCCTTGTTTAGCAAAATTGGATTGGATGTAGAGATTGTTTTGGACCAACAATCCTATGTGCGCGGACTTGGCTTAAATTCTCAATTGCGCGGCGTGGTGGATATTCGAGGCACCGCAGATAAGCCAAAAGCCTCCGGCGAATTAACAATTGTTCGCGGCAGCTTTGATTTATTCGGCAAGAAATTTGATCTGGAAGATGGAGAAATTCGCTTCGAGAATAATGAGGTCGCTATCCTGGTTGAAGGTGTCTATGAATATAGCGATGGAGAAATAACCGCGCAGATATCAGGCACTGCTGCGGACTTGGATATTACATTTACCTCTGACCCCTCGGCCTCTCAGGATGAAATTCTGGCGCAGTTGCTTTTTGGGAAGTCATTATCAGATATTTCACCTTTACAAGCTGTTCGTTTAGTTAGTGTCGTACGCAGTTTGCAGTCGGGTCGAGCGGTATTGGATCCTATCGCCAAGACACGCGAGCTGTTGCACCTGGATACACTCAATATTGAGCAGGAGGAGGGAGACGAAGGTGATGAGTACGCATTGAGCTTGGGCAAATATATTACCAATCGAATTTATGTGGAATTACAGAGAAGTACCGATCCTCTCAGTCCATGGCAGGCGGAGATGCAAATAGAACTTCGGGATAACCTCAACCTGGAGTTTAAAAGTGCCGATGACGGTGACAGCGGTTCCGGTAGTGTAGAGTTACAGTGGAAAAAAGATTATTAGGGTTTTCGCCACTAACCCCCTATCGTTGTAAGAAGCATCGTTAATATTTGGTGATTAGCATATCCGTTATTTTTAACGTGCAACCTGGCTGGGGTGGATTGTTGACGCCCCAGTTGTCGATCACGATCATCATGGATTCATCAAAAATTGCAGGCCCCTTTTCCCGGTAGGCATGCCAAAGCTGATTTGAATCATCGCACTTAGACGCAGATGCTTCACACACTCTTATATCCCATTGATAGGTTCCACTAGCTTCACCCGATATGATTTTCCTGGATGTAAAAGTTATATGCTGTAGGGCACCACTCTTCACCTGTAGGGGACCTGTTTGGCTTGTCCACGCCGCCTGTTTGGGAAGCCCTCCCCAATTGGAAGCGAAACCTCCCGGATCATTGGAGCCTGTTGTTTCTACAAAATCGACTTCCCGCTGCCCCCCGGCCCAACATCCACCGGGTTGTTCACACCAGGGAAACATATAAACGGCAATCCACTCTTTAGCGCCGCACTTACCTGGAGGCACGTCAACCTTAAAGTCAATTGCAGAAATATCTTTCATTCTAATCTCGGTATTCCCGCATAGAACCGCAGATGTATAAGCGCAGGAGCCTTTGGTGTCCTCATCCATAATAATAACAGCAGATCCTTCCGTATTACTTGGTTGAAAGCTGATTTTGGTGCAGCGATTGTTTTTGGCCACTTTGTCATCTTGGTGATTGAATATGGGCTTACATGTTGTTGCTGATGCCAGATTTAAGGTGGATAGGGCAGCAAAAATCAGGAAGAGTCGGGTTGCTTGTAGCATGGTGTGGAGCTTGCAAACTATAAAACTTAATAAATTATAGTTTGTGTCTTGATGATCAGGCTTTAGTAGAAATGTTTAGCCTGTCAATAAGATCAATTTTGGCTGGTAGCACAAAGGTCACTTTCACTTATCCAGAAGGTAACCTTTTTATAGATGAAGTCCAATGATCATTGAGTACTTACAAATGATTCTGAATGTAACTTAAAACATCTGTTGGAGTGCAATTGTCCATAAATCTATCTTGCAGGCTGTAGGCCATTTTTTCCAGAGGTGCACCGTTGTAGCCGTAGGTCTGAATTTCACTGATATAACGTTTGATAAATGACTCTGCTCCCAAGAGAGACCATTGGTGGACATGGACTAACTCATGGAAATGGAGGGAAATGTCCGCAGCAAAAGGTGTTTTGACAAAGTAGGTATCTTTGTAAGTGATACCGGCTACTTCCATGTCGACAAAGTCACCCAGGCCAGCCTGGTAGAGCTCGGGAAACCTCGGTTTTGGAATATTATCAACCACTACAAAGTAGCTTTTGCTAAGAAATTCTTCCGTATAATACCCTGAAAACTTCTCTGTGAACCTTGCGCAAGATTGTCTCTCTTCTTTGAAGTCTATCAGTATTTGATCAATCCATTGGTCTATTTTTTGCAACATCTATATCGTCCTGATTGGGAGGTAACTCTGGGGCTTTGCTCACCCCAGAGCAGAATTTTTAATATGCGAAATAAAGTTGTGCCGAGAGTTATACGTAGGAGTATATCACCGATCCACTTTCTTTTTTCTTTTGAAGATATTTCTTGCAGGGATAGTAAAGTATCGCTATCAGAGCAATCCAGTAAGTATAGGTTCTCAGTAAGTTAGGTGTGTAGCCCTCAGGCCATACTTTGGGGCCGTTGAAGAAATTGGTTGCTACTCCAAACTCTAAGTAGCTCCATAGATGTGCGGACAGATTGATCACTGGGACATGGAGTAAATAGAAGAACAATGAGGCCTGCCCAAAGAGGAGCAATACATCCAGTATTCGGTTTTGCCGATTTTCAACGATAGCCATGATCAAGAAAACTATACTCATTGTCATAAGGATATAGCTGAACGACATTGGGTATTTGGCGGTGTTGATAAAGCCCGGAAGCCCCTGCTGTGAATTCCAATCATTGGGGTCGCCAAAGCCTATTAGTCTAACTGCAATAAATATAATCGATAGCGCAGTTGCTGTTGTTATTAGTAGACGCACTCGTTGCTTGTTTGCCATCTCGTAAAGAGGCCCAAATACATAGCCAAGGTACATAAGAGCAAAGAGGGGAATAATATTGTAAGCAGCAAAAATACCGGTGTTGAACTCGAAAAGTCTAAAACTAGTGCGTACATGCGCAAGAATCCAAAGCCATTCATAGCCACCTAATAGCTGGCGCATGAAGTCATCATTCAGGTATCCATGTAAGGATATTACGGCCAGGCAAACGATGGTGGTCCATATCATTGGCAAATAGATTAAGCCCGCCAGTATGATCATGGATACGCCCAGGGCCCAGATTACCTGTACAAAAGCGTAATTATAAGCAAACTGCCAAGAGAGGTTTACCAAGGTTAGTTCGAGGATAACTAGTACTAACCCTCGAAGTATTAAGAATTTTGCCAACTCCGGCTTGGAGTTAAGTTTTTTACCGTGAAAGTAGGCACTCAATCCTGTAAGAAATATAAATCCAGGGGCACATATATGCGTGATCCAACGAGTTAAAAACAAAGCGATGGAGGATTGGGATAGGTCCAATGGGTCAAACTGAGTCGAAGTCCAATAATCTCGAGTATGATCGAGGGCCATAATAATTACTAATATACCTCTAGTGATGTCTATTGCTGGATATCGCAATTTGTTATCTCCAAAGTTAGTGAGTTCTATAGCGTTTTCTCTCTAAGGGTTCTTGTTACTTTGAGGTTGGAACATAAGACAGTTAAAGAGAGCTATAAATGATGTCTCTTGGTCTTTGTTTGTTGTTGTTTGGAGGCAGGTGGGAGCTGTCTGCCTTTCATATTGTACATATATTCTTCAGGCAACCAATTGCTTTTTAATTGTGTGATATGTAGGTGGAGGGACGATAGTGCAGGCATTTTGGTTCTGGCAAGTCCAAGAAATTTTGTCCACCCAATAATCAATATTATTTAATTTGTTTAGTTTTGCTTTTAGCCTAGGGGCAGCTAGAGGCCGGATCATGGATTTGAAAGTAAGACAAAATCAGTGATCGCGGCCTGTTCCCAATAAAAATATTTTTCTGTGGTTAAAAGAGAGACTTTTCAGTTGGGCTTATTAATAACTACTTTAAAATTGTTAATCTACAGGTGGAGCATATCAGTTTACTTCGATATTACCATGCTTCGCCTGAGTCACTACGGTATACGGCAAAACAACGGTATCAGCGGCTACAGAAAAAACAGCATCTATAGCTACCAGTGGAACACGGTTGATAGTTGATCCAGTATTTACAGTCTGACTGGGTTCGCTATTTAGCAAGCAAAAGGAGTAAGAGGTTCCGCTATAAACTCTTGGAATACTTTCGCAATAGCTTTTGTGGCCTCTATGAGTGATATCTACCTGATTATTCTTAGGGTTAACTGTCTTCACTGTGGCACATGATACACAAACTAGAGAGGCTGATACTAAAGAAATAATACGTTTCACAAACTAATCCTTGCTGATGTGATCTTTTGCGGGGCTATAGAGTAGTGTTTTCTAAATTAGTTCCAGATTTTGCGTGTACTATAAGTAATATCTGTACTCAATTGGAAGTGAGGAAAGTCAAAATTTTCACATCTGAGGTTTACTTTGTCGCTGCTTGGCGGTATCTCAAACTCAGAACATTAGTTTCAAGTAAAGGGCGGACTGATATACGATATTGGTTAGAATTTAAATATTTTTTGCCTGATAGTAATTTTTTAGAGTTATACCCATTTGGCCTCTATGCCTTTTCTTTTGAAATCTTCTAAAATTTCTGGATTTTCTTCATTGTAGAAAAGTATGAGCTTTTTCAGGTTTGGTAGGAGGTTTGTGTCTTCGGTGGAATGGATATCAAAGTCGTCAGTAGTTCCACACCAGAAGGGAATGATTTGTAACCAGATATGGCCACCCCCATCCTGATGAAGGTCAGTTATATCGTTTAGCCATTCTTTCTTAATTGGAATGGACCGGAAGTGGTCGAGAGCTTCGGGGATAGGCTCGTACCCTTCTTCTTCTATATCTATATTTCTTTTGGTGTAACTATCGGCAAACTGAAAAATATCGAATTCAGGCTGTATTACCTTATAATGGTACATTAACTTATCTAGGACTAATAACCTGAAGTTTTCATCCTTGAATTCCGCATATTCACTCATTTTTAAGTCTACCTTTACTTTCCATATAAGTATTGTGAGATCCATTTTTTTCATTGTCTACAATATATTTCGTAATAGGGGAAGTTCTTTCGGCTTGAGAGAATAAAAGTAGTTTTTACTAGGTCAATCAAGAATTTTAGGTATATCTTTGGCGGTTAAGTAATGCCGATAAGTTAGAGAATTTGAGTTATCGTACTAATTGCGAATGTTGCTTGTTTCAAATGCTCGCCAAAACTCCCGTTCATAGGCTTGGATTAACCGCACGCGAATGGCAATATCATTTTCTCGAACACCTGAAGCTAGTCCTCTTGCAATTATATCGATAGCCTGTTCCCTAAACCCTTCTGGAAGTTGGCTAAAAGTCATTAAGAAACTGAGCTGTTCATTGGTAAAGCGTTTATTTTGTTTGAGAGCTTTTGCAACGCGCTCAGCATTTTTGCCAAAACTCTGAAAGTTGATTAACAGGGCAGCGGCAATTTCGGCGGGTGTAGCGTAGTTGGCTAGCCAGGTAGTATAGGCTGGATAGGCTTGGGCACCTGCGAGTGGTTGGTATTGGGCGATCTGCTCGGGTGAGATACCCAATGCTTGAATCAGGTTAGGTAACAGGGTATTAGCTTGAATTTCTGCTGTCGTAATTCGAGTAAAAAATGCTCTCGTACTATGTCCCGGTAAGCCACCAAAACGATGCAGAGATAGTGCATTACTTCTCAAGTCCGATAAGTTAATAAGGCGTTGCTCCATTGCAAAAGCCTGTAACTTAGCGTCCGGTAGAGTATTTTTTTCCAGCTGTAGAACAAAGACAGGAGTAGGGCCCTTGAGATACAGTTTTTCAAGGCGCTCTATCAGAGCCTTTGCATCCTGTTGGTTTGTGGCGATATCTGCTGTGGCCGGTTGAGTCATGGCCAAAAGAACAACCAGTCCCACAAGAGCGAATCTTAAACAATGCGTATTGGCCACTATTCCAACTCCGCTGGTGCACGAAATAAGCATAGCAGGAGGACAGAAACCGAACTGGTAGCGTATTTGTCAGGCCACGGTACTTTTTCCGCGTATTAGTTCGGCGGGATCAATTCTATAGAAATGACTTAACTCCTTATAGAGCTCCGGGTGTAAGGCGTGCATAGCCGTTGGGATCGTATAGAAACTTTCTGTTGCTACAGCAAAGAATTCAGCGGGAGACTGGGCGCCGTATAAATCGAGCACGGAGGGCGTATCACCAGGAAACTCACCGAATTCGGCCCTTTGTCTCAGGCGGTGGAATTCCCGGCTCATAACCTCAGCCCAGGTGGCTCCTTCATCACTGCTTTCAAATAGAGGGCGACCATCAAAGTAACCATCCTCTTCATCGACTTTGTGGGCGAACTCGTGCAGGGCGACATTGTGGCCCCGTTCAGGCGATTGTAAATCTTTCTCCAGGTCACCCCAGGAGAGGACTACGGGTCCACGATAATGTGCCTCCCCTTCACGGGCACTGTGCCTGGCTGTTTCTATATAGCCTTCCCGACGGGTTTCGTGAGCGACATAGGTGTCCGGGTAGAGCAATAGGCTGTAAAGGTTGGGGTAGCATTCATTCTTGCGGCCCAATAGGAGTAGGCAGGCATGGGCAGCGATGGCCACCTTCATGCGTTCATTGACTTGAAGCCCCTCGCAACCGACAAACTCTTTGCCGTGGAGAAATAGGGCGATATTACTGCATAACTCTTGCTGCTGATTGGAGTTAAGGTAGTGATAGAGAGGAAGATTTTCTCTAATGAGTTGTAGCTGTTCCCGTGTTAAGGGTTGTGAGCGGAGGTAAAAAATGCGCCACTGTCGGTAGAAGTGGGGAACCAGCCATATCGCCAGGGCTAGCAGGATAATTGCGATAAAAGCACTCACAGCTTAAACGCCGGTTGTTTGCGTGAGATATTATCTTCCAGCTTAAATTCTTGGCAGGGAGTCCCCTGGTGAAATTTCATTTGCCACTGCCCTTTACTTCTAACCCAAATAGATGATCGCTTACAAAACCCCTTGTACTCCCCTTGCTGGCCTCGCCGTGCAGATTTATACAACAGCATAATGACTGTGTCAGAGAGAGGAATGCATTCATAGTTTTGGCTGTGAATTTCCCAGCCCGTATTTTCCTCCTGTTGCATTGATCGCACTATTGCCTTGAAATCAAAGGTCCGCCCGGATTTCCCTACCTCTATAAAATTAGGGCTTAGCAGCTTGCTAATGACTTCAGGGTCTTTGCGTATCTCGAATTGATGCAGCTTTGTTTCATTCTCAATCAGAATATCGGCAATCTCATGTATCACTGTTTTACCCGGTATGCCCCAGTTGCGACAAATTACTATTTGCCTGGTTTTAGAATGGGGAGTTTACTGCCGAATTCAAGGTTTCGGATGGATAGAGTTATGCGGAAGCGAAGCTTGATAAATGGGGGATGTCTGCCAACACTTAGAGCGTCTGAGTGATTTTCCTGTCACTGTGGAGAAGCTTATGCGTTCGCTATTGGCCCTTCTTGTCTTGATGTTTGGAGTCTGTACCCAGGTGCTGGCCCAGTCCGGTGAAACTCCGTTAAAAGTGGCGATCGCCGGGGATGCACCACCCTATGTGATTGACGGTGCGACCAGTGGTTTGGAAATAGATATCGTTCGGCAAGCTCTCCCTGGCTATAAGTTGGAGTTCGTACAGATGGGGTTTGCGGAGACGGCCCCGGCACTTGAGCAGGGTATGGTTCAGGCAGCGGTGAATGTACTCAAGAAGAATGATGGCCTATTTTACTCGAACAATATGATCAGCTTTGCCAACTACGCCATTGCTAAAGCCAGTGCAGAAATGAAGATTGGCAGTGTTGCAGATCTCGCGGGCAAGAAAGTGATCACTTGGCAGGGAGCTCCTATGGATCTTGGGCCCGAATTTGAAAAAATGTTTGGGCCCAATGGCACCCAGAAACAGAATGTTATGCAGGCGCCAACAGCTCGTGACTTGGTTGCCCAATTCTGGAAAATGCCAGATGCGGTCGCCGTGGTGGATATGGAGCTATTTAAGTACTACAGCAATAAAATGGGTCATACCATGGCTCAGGTTGACCTATTCCAGATATTCCCGATGATGACAGACTTTCGAGTCGGTTTCCGCGATGAAAAAGTGAGAGATGACTTTAATCGCGGACTGGCAGAGCTGTGCAGCAGTGGCCGCTACAAAGCCCTATTGCAGAAATACGATGTGGTGCAAAAGCAGGATATTTGTAAGTAGATAGCCTGAAACTGCGGAACAATTAATCGAGAAAGAAGGGGCCTGGATCTTGTGATTTAGGCCTTTCTTGTTTGGTGTAGTGGGGCGGGGTCGGACCTACTGCATCTAGTTCGTTGTCGGCAAATAGAAACTTGCTGCTTAATGAATTCTTGCGGGGCTATCGATAAATCTTATCGGTCTTAGGTCCCAGTTTCTGAGTGCTCATAACCTCTGGCCAGTTTGATAAAAGCACTCAGGTATTCAACTTCGCTGTCGTCTTCACGAGTTCCTAAGAAAATCTGTTTGGCAATACCTTGTCGCCCGAGGCGCACCACCGATAGTGCCAGCTTGGTAGAGTACTCCTCTGCAAGCCAGCGCGGCAGGGCCGCGACCCCTCGGCCGCTGGCCACCATCTGTAGCATGATATCGGTAGTTTCACTGGTCTTGTGGCGCAGTGGCACCACGCCCGCAGGGTTGAGAAACTGGGTATAGATATCCAGTCGGTCCGGTGGCACGGGGTAAGTTAACAACACCTGATCCCGCAGGTCTTCTGCTGTCAGGTACTTTCGCTTTGCCATCGGGTGATCTCGAGGGACTACCAGCACCTGCTCGTAGTCAAATACGGGATCGAAGCGCAGTCCGGCTTTATAGAAAGGGTCAGGGGTAACTAGCAGGTCGATCTCGTAACCCAGTAAAGCGCCGAGACCCCCAAACTGGAATTTCTGCTTAACATCCACATCCACGTCCGGCCAATCTTCCAGAAATGGCGACACTACTTTCAGTAACCACTGATAGCAGGGATGGCATTCCATACCGATACGCAGGGTACCGCGCTCACCTTGAGCCATTTGCTTTAGCTTGCTCTCAGCGTGTTCCAGTTGTGGCAGGACTCGATTGGCCAATCCAAGCAGATACTCACCGGTCTGGGTCAAGCGCAAGCTGCGGCCCTCACGCAACCAGATAGGGGCCCCGAGGTTCTGTTCCAGCTTGCGTACCGTGTGACTCAGCGCCGACTGGGTTAGGCAAAGGTGCTTGGCTGCAGCGGTTAGCGAACCGTGATGGTCTACGGCCTGGATTATTGTTAAGTGCGCGCGCTCTAGCATAGCTTTACCCGGGTAAACCATGAGTAAAATTAATGGATGGTTGAAAATATACCATTTTTGTTCATTTATAAAGAGGCTTATCCTGCCTGGCAATGTCAATCACCAAGCCACGAACTCAGTTTTTGTCTTAGGAATTAGGATACCAGGCCGCAATGAATAAAGAGTTTGCATTCAGCATCAAGAACTTACGCTTTGATGAAAACTATCGTCCAGCGGATAGCACGCGGATCACCACCAATTTTGCGAACTTGGCGAGAGGGGAGAGCCGTCGGGACAATTTGCTCAATACCTTGAGAATGATTGATCGTCGTTTCAATGCCCTGGCGCATTGGGACAACCCTAGTGCAGATCGTTACTCCGTAGAGCTGGATATTATTTCCGTTGATATTGATATTGAAGGCAACGGAGAAGCCTTTCCTACCATTGAAGTATTGAAGACGAATATTGTTGATCATAAAAACAATCAACGGATTGAGGGCATAGTAGGAAACAACTTTTCTTCATATGTGCGGGATTATGATTTCAGCGTGTTGTTGTTGGAGCATAACAAGAAGCAAGACAAGTTTAGCCTTCCTGAAGGTTATGGTGATCTTCACGGGAAAATTTTTCAATCGTTCCTGAATTCAAGTGCCTACAAGGATAACTTCAGCAAGCCCCCTGTTATTTGTCTGAGTGTATCGAGCAGTAAGACTTATCATCGAACTGAAAATCAGCACCCCGTGCTGGGTGTTGAGTATCGGCAGGACGAATACTCTTTAACTGATGAGTATTTCGAGAAAATGGGTTTGCAGGTTCGCTATTTTATGCCGCCGGATAGTGTTGCCCCTTTGGCTTTTTACTTCCAAGGTGATTTGCTTGGTGATTATACGAATCTTGAGCTTATAGGCACTATCAGCACGATGGAAACCTTTCAAAAGATATATCGACCTGAAATATATAATGCAAACTCTGTAGCGGGGACCTGCTATCAGCCCAGCTTGAAGCACCAGGATTATTCACTGACTAAAATAATTTATGACCGGGAAGAGCGTAGCCAGCTGGCTATAAAGCAAGGAAAGTTTACTGAAGAACAATTTATCAAGCCATACAGAAGTATCCTTGATCAGTGGGCCGCTAATTACGCGCTTTAATTAACAAATATAGATAAGATTATTTTTCATGAATCGCCTATTGCCAACTTCAAGCGCTGGAAGCTTGCCTAAACCATCCTGGCTCGCAGAGTCCGAAAAACTTTGGTCCCCCTGGAAATTACAGGGCGATCAATTACAAGAGGGTAAGCAGGATGCCTTGCGCCTGACATTACAAGAGCAACAACAAGCCGGTATCGATATCGTTAGTGACGGGGAGCAGACCCGCCAACATTTTGTAACTACATTTATTGAGCACCTCAACGGCGTTGACTTCGAGAAGCGGGAAACCGTTAAAATCCGCAATCGCTATGATGCGAGCGTGCCGACAGTTGTTGGCGAAGTATCTAGGCAACAACCAGTATTTGTTCAAGATGCCAAGTTTTTACGCCAGCAAACCAGTCAAGCTATCAAGTGGGCATTACCTGGCCCCATGACAATGATTGATACTCTCTACGATAGCCACTACAAAAGCCGCGAAAAGCTCGCTTGGGAATTTGCCAAAATCCTCAATCGGGAAGCACGTGAGCTAGAGGCTGCTGGTGTTGATATTATTCAATTTGATGAGCCTGCATTTAATGTGTTTTTTGATGAGGTAAATGACTGGGGGATTGCCACTTTAGAAAAAGCCATTGAGGGGTTGAAATGCCAAACTGCCGTACATATTTGCTATGGCTATGGTATCAAAGCCAATACAGACTGGAAGAAAACTCTGGGTTCAGAGTGGAGGCAATATGAAGAAGCATTTCCAAAACTGCAAAAATCCAATATCGATCTGATTTCGCTTGAATGCCACAACTCCCATGTTCCAATGGATCTCCTTGAGCTTATTCGTGGTAAAAAAGTGATGGTGGGCGCTATTGATGTGGCAAGCAACACGATTGAAGCACCGGAGGAAGTCGCCGATACCTTGCGAAAAGCACTCAAGTATGTGGATGCTAAGGATCTCTATCCCTGTACGAACTGTGGTATGGCGCCTCTATCCCGTAAGGTTGCGAACGGTAAGCTCAATGCGTTAAGTGCAGGTGCAGAAATTGTTCGAAGAGAGCTCTCGGTTTAGCTGTCTACAATATTTAGGTGCTCCCATGTCACTTTCCAGTACAGCCATAGAACCGTTGCGCTTTCGCGAGGCACTGGGGCATTACGCTTCCGGTATTACCGTGATCGCATCGCGCCGTGAGGATGAGCCGATAGGCTTTACCTGCCAGTCGTTTTATAGCGTATCGACGAGCCCGCCATTAGTGTCATTCAGCGTTATGTCGAGTTCGTACAGCTACCCCAAAATTCGCCAGGCAGGCCGATTTTCAGTCAATATCCTGTCGGATGATCAGGTCAAGATTTCCAACCAGTTTGCTCGTCAAGGCGCGGACAAATGGAGCGAAGTTGAATGGCAGGAATCGCCGCTGGGGAATCCCATTATCGCCGGCAGCCTACACTGGCTTGACTGTGAAATTCATGCTGAACACGCTGCGGGAGATCACCTGATTGTGATTGGTGAGGTGAAGGCGTTAAACCTACAAAAAGCTGCTGCAAGGCAGCCACTGCTGTATTTCAAAGGTCAATATCGCAACCTTACTGCGGTGCCCCCAGCCGGGTAATACATGTGAGCAACGGGTTGCGGGCATGCGGCCCCATCGCCTGCCTCCAGAAGAAACCCGCATTAATTAATTCGAGGAATTTATGGAATTTCTACTCTATCTGCTGCTAGGAGCTGTGGCTGGGGTGCTGGCCGGTTTGTTTGGCGTTGGTGGTGGCATCATCATCGTACCCGTGCTGGTATTTAGTTTTACTGCCCAGGGTATCGATCCGCATGTGCTGACCCACCTGGCTGTGGGCACTTCGCTAGCGACTATTGTGTTTACTTCGATTAACTCGGTTCTGGAGCATCAGCGCAAAGGCGCGGTGCTATGGCCGACGTTTGCCTGGATGAGCCTGGGTATTCTTCTCGGTGCAAGTCTCGGCTCCTTTACTGCGGCAGCTATCCAGGGGCCGATGCTACAAAAGATTATTGGTGTATTTGCTATCACCATTGCCATTCAAATGGCACTGGAGCTTAAGCCCAAGGCCAGTCGCGCTGTTCCCGGCAAGCTGGGGCTGACAGCGGCCGGCGGGGTAACAGGCTGGGCCTCTGCCATCTTTGGCATCGGCGGTGGCACACTAACTGTTCCCTTTCTGACTTGGCGCAGCGTGCCGATGCAGCAAGCAGTGGCAACTTCCTCAGCCTGTGGTTTGCCGATTGCTGCTGTCGGCGCTCTGAGTTTTATGGTTATTGGTTGGCAGCAACCTGAACTGCCGCAGTGGAGTTTTGGTTTTATCTACCTGCCAGCCATGGTCGGTATCGCCATCACCAGCATGTTCTTCGCCCGTTTTGGGGCGCGTCTGACTCACAAGTTATCTCCGCAATTGCTAAAGCGGTTGTTTGCCCTGCTGTTGCTCTGCGTGGGTGGGAGTTTTCTACTCTGAGGCATCAGTGAATTGCAGTCTATCGATTGTTATCTCGGTATAGGCGCAGCTGCAAAAGTGGAAGGGGGCTTCAATCCTTTTCCAGGTGCGATCGGGCCCAAGTGAAGAGTATTAACTCCTAACTTTCTTTTGTGTGTCGAAATCTCTAGTCGAGCACAGGACCCTAGCGAGATGAAAATGGATTAGCGTATCTGGAGGTTGCACAGTTGGTGCAATTGCTCCCGCTGACTGATGTGCGTATATCTATCCGCTGTATGGAACGAATGAAAGAGATTGTTTCTAACCCTGCTGGGTCATTCAAGCTGTTTGTGATTGCTTAAAGTGAATAGGGATTGCTGGGGTGGGCGAGGCCGCGAAGAGTAAATTGTGTAAAGAGCAGTTTGGCATTAGCTGCTCTACAACAAAAAAGGGCTTACGTCGTGAGACGTAAGCCCTTTTCTTTGTATGGCGCGCTCGGGAGGATTCGAACCTCCGACCGCCTGGTTCGTAGCCAGGTACTCTATCCAGCTGAGCTACGAGCGCGTCGTTATGGGTGCGAACTATAGAGAGTTGATTCGTTGCCGTCAACCTCTTTTTGGAAAAAATCCTTAAAAATCCGCAACTTATCGAGTTTCTGGGCCCCTCTGGGAGCGGTCGACCAGTCTCGACAGGGCGCGAATTCTGCCGTGCCTTCCCTCAATTTGCAAGCCTTACTTTGAAAAATACTGCCTTGAGTGCCGGGTGCGCCAGTTATCCGGGGGCGAGGCATTAAATTCCTCGGTGTGATTGGCGGCGAACTATACTCATTACTCTACCGGGATTCCGATGATTCGCACCTTTTCCATTGCCCATTGCCAGGTCCGGCCTATCTTCCGGCGGCAGGCTTCTCCAGAGATATAGTGAGAATATATGGCGGACGAGCAGGACCAAGAGCGAAAGCTGCCGCAGGGGGAGTCTCCTTCACCGCCATCGGGAAAGCCGGTTCCGCAAGGGCCGCTGAATTGGCTTCAGTACTTCCTGTGGATTTTCCTTTTAATACTGACTGTACAGTACTGCACTAACGGACAGCTTTCTGGCAAGCGGACTGAGTTAGCTTACAGTGACTTTAAGAAAGAGGTCGCCGAAGGCAAAGTTGCCAGCGTGGTTATCGAGGGGGATAGAGTAAGCGGCACTTTTAAGCCGGAGGCGGGCAAGCTGTCGGAGTCAAACACTGGCGAGAAAGAAAAAAAGGCTCCACAGCCTGAGCACTTCACAACCATTCTACCTTCCGTTCAAGACCCCGAACTGCTGCCCCTGCTGGAAAAGGAGAAAGTGGAAATCCAGGCAGAGTCCCCGGGAGGGGGCTTTATGCAGCGGATGTTGATTCTGCTTCTGCCCTGGATGCTGATTATTGGGCTCCTGGTTTGGATGGGGCGGCGAATGCAGGAAAAGATGGCCAGTGGGGCTCCCGGCAGTCCCTTCGGTTTTGCTCGATCACCAGCAAAGCGGTTTGAGCGCAGTGAGTCCCAAGTGACTTTCGATGATGTGGCCGGGTTGGCAAATGCGAAGAAGGACCTGCAAGAAGTGGCGGGGTACCTCAAGAACCCGGAGCACTATCGCAAGCTCGGAGCGAAGATCCCCCGGGGCATTTTGCTAATGGGGCCTCCCGGTACGGGCAAAACCCTGATGGCGAAAGCGCTGGCCGGTGAGAGTGAAGCGCCATTTTTCAGTATTAGTGGCTCTGAATTTATTGAGATGTTTGTAGGGGTGGGCGCTTCCCGTGTGCGGGATATGTTTGCCGAAGCCAAGAAAGATGCTCCTTCAATTATCTTTATCGATGAGATTGACTCCGTCGGCCGGGCGCGGGGAACGGGTGTTGGTGGTGGACACGATGAGCGGGAGCAGACGCTCAATCAGATCCTTGGGGAAATGGACGGCTTTGACCCCCAGGAGGCGGTGGTGGTGGTTGCGGCGACCAACAGGCCCGATGTTCTCGATGCGGCGCTGCTAAGACCGGGGCGCTTTGACCGAAAAATTACTCTGGACCTTCCAGACAAGGCCGCACGCAAGGAAATTCTTGAGATTCATTCCCGCGATGTCCCATTGCACGGCAAGGTGGATCTAGAGCGGCTCGCGGCTCTTACTGCAGGTTTTGCCGGCGCGGATCTGGAAAACCTGATTAATGAGGCTGCACTGTTGGCGGGGCGAGAAGATAAGTCCGCAGTGGATATGGATTGTTTGTTGAGGGCGAGGGATAAAGTGGTTCTCGGTGGCGAGCGCGAAATGGTTATCAGTGAGGAGGACAAGCGGATTATCGCCTATCACGAAGCGGGACACGCGTTGGTAGCAACGCTATTGCCCAATGCAGATCCTTTGGAGAAGGCAACTATTATCCCCAGGGGGCACAGTCTCGGCGCTACCGAGCAGATTCCCACGGAAGAACATCACAGTATGCAGGTCAGTTATCTCCGCGATCGTATCGGCGTAATGCTTGGGGGGAGGGTTGCTGAGCGGGTGGTGTTCAAGGAGGTGAGCACTGGTGCTGAGGCAGATTTAAAGCAGGCGACGCGACTGGCCCGTCACATGGTGACGCATTGGGGGATGAGTGAAAAATTAGGCCCCGTTGCTTTCCGCCGGGGAGAGGAGCATATATTCCTGGGGCGCGAGATGGCCCAGCAGAAGGACTTCAGCGAACACACCTCAGAGATTATTGATGACGAAATTATTGCTTTGATCAGCGGTATTGAGATGAAAGTAGATCAGTTGCTGACAAAAAATCGCAAGAAATTGGATGCATTGGCTGGGGCTCTTTTGGAAAAAGAAACCCTCGATGCAGCGGAAATAAATGAAATACTTTCCCATGTGGCTGCGGGTGGTGATGACACATCTATTGCGCCGAAATAGCTCCTGGCTTTAATGGAAATTTATTTTTCAGGCGGACCCATTGGTCAAATTTAATGTATTTGAATGTACCAGGTTAATTGAGTTTATTAGTTTTGAATTGCCGGTAACCTGAAATATCGAAGGGCACTTTCAGGCTAATCTAAAAGAGCTGAGAGCGCATCAATTTAAAATAGACAAAAAGTTTTGTGTTTTTTGGGTGGTTTAGATACATATTGTCATTGGCTTTTTTGAAAATAATCAATTTTCTAAGTAAAAGGGCAACTTAAGGTATCGCCCTTAAACAGTGCATAATTTTATTTTTTCCATTCCCTTTAATTTTTTTCTTCAAGTTGAAAGAACTTTCCAGACTAATTGAGTTATTTTTACAGACATTTACGTTAAATAGACTTCCACACACGGTTGTGAGCCTGTAACCTGTCCATGTCACAGATTCACTACGAAATCTGTGCCTCTTTATCAGCGCGGTCTTGAATCGGAGCTTCACTTAGTCGGAGCCTCTTTATAGAGGTAGAGCGGTGGAGCCAGGCAGTACCGATTGCGATAAGTCCGTTGTTGTACATAAAAAAAATAAAACAATGGAGAGAAAACATGGGAAGTCCGTCAAAACCCAAGCAGCACTCTGCTCTGCTTTCCGCCTGTTCCGTAGCAACTCTTTGGTTAGCCAGTGGTATTAGCCCCAGTTATGCCGCAGAGGGAGCAGTCGGCACCCTTATGGAAGAAGTGCAGGTAACAGCCCGTAAGCGTGCAGACGCAGAATTACTTCAGGATGTTCCGGTAGCGGCAACCGCCTATTCCGGTGACCAACTGGAGGCTCTGCAAACTAGGGATTTACAAAGCCTTTCTTTCAAAATGCCCAACGTCCAGCTGGAGGATGTGGGTACCGTAAAAAATACGGCAAACTTCACTGTGCGCGGTCTTGGAGTGAATAGCTCTATTCCATCAATTGATCCCACAGTAGGGGTCTTTGTCGATGGTATGTACCTCGGTGTGAATGCGGGTGTTGTTACCGATGTGTTTGACCTGGAGGGTATCGAAGTTCTCCGTGGTCCGCAGGGCCTGCTCTTTGGTCGTAATGTTACCGGTGGTGCTGTCGTAGTTAAAACAGCGCGCCCAACTGATGAATTCTCTGCTCGCGTCAAGGTGTCCACAACGGATAATCTGGATGTGGTGACTGCGGGTTCAATTAATGGTGCCATCTCTGACGATGTTAACGGCCGTCTGACCGTTTACTACAACGATGACCGTGGCTGGTTCGAAAATGTTGCCACCGGCAATGATAATGCCGGTGCCTCTGACAGCTGGTTTATTCGCCCAAGCTTTAGTGTTCAACTCAATGAAACGGCAGAACTGCTTGTGCGGATGGAGCACGGCCGCATGGATTCCGATGGGGTGGTTGCGCAAAATCGGGGTTATGCAAGTTATGAGATACCACTAGGAGATGGGAGCTATCAGTTCCCCAGCGCAACCCAGATTGCTGAGGCATACGGTATTCCTGATTGGGACAATAGTGAAGATTCTTTTGAAGTAGCCCAGGACGAAGAGGGTTATCAAAAAGACGAGTGGTCCCAGATCATTACTGAGTTCAATAAAGACGTTGAATTCGGTGATGGCACCATCACAAATATCCTGGCTTGGCGTGAATATGAGGCGCGGGGTTTGGGGGATATTGATTCCCTGCCTTTTGTCGGTTTCCATGCGGACTCAAGCGTAGATCAGAGCCAGTTGAGTAACGAGTTGCGCTATGCCGGCCGTTTCGGTCGCACGGCCATCACTGCCGGTGTCTATTGGTTCTCTCAGGATGTGACCTACCTGGAAAATCGTTTGCTGGCCGATGGTGAGGGCGGCATTATCGATTGGACCGGTGGTGGTGTGCAGGATCACAGCACTTATGGATTATTTACCCAGGCTGATATCGACCTGAACGAGGCCTGGGTGTTGACCCTGGGTGGACGCTACTCGAGTGAGGAAAAAGACGCAAAGATTGCCTCTATCCCGCTGAACTACTGCACCCTAAGTGGTTGCTCTAACTACGATCTTGATGATAGTGAAAGTTGGAGTGCGTTCACTCCCAAACTGGGCCTGCAGTGGACGGTTTCCGATGAAACTCAGCTCTACACTTTCTGGACCAAAGGCTTCCGCAGTGGTGGCTACAACTTCCGCAATACAAGTTGGAACTTCAAGCCCGAGGCAACAGATCAGGAAGAGCAGAGCAGCTTCGAAATTGGTGCCAAGGTAGACTGGCTTGATGGCCGACTGCGCACCAATATGGCGGTGTTCCACAATAGTATTGACAATATGCAGCGGGAGGAGAATTTCTCCTCCCCTGAGGCTGGGGTGGTACAGGTTATCCGCAACACCGCAGATGCGACAATTCGTGGTGCTGAATTGGAGACCATGGCTGCGCTCAGTGAAAACCTGCTGCTTACCTTCAACGTGGGCTATGTAGATGGCGATTACGATAAGGTACTCGGTGACCTGAATGGTGACGGCTTTGTGGATGATGAAGACCTGGGTCTTGAGATCCCACGCCTGGCGCCATGGACTTATGGTATAGGGTTAGTGCACGATTTTTCTCTAGGTTCCTACGGAACAATCACCTCCCGCATTAACTACAATCATCGCGATGAAGCACCTTATACGGATGATAACAAGGGTATGCTGTCTGAAGTAGAAATGGTGGACTTTAGTATCGGTTATACTGCGGATAGCGGCCAATATACAGTTTCTGTATTCGGTAAAAATATGCTTGATGAAGTTACTGAGGGTAATGATACGCAGCTACCAGTTAACCTTGGTGGTATCGGTGCCAGCTTTACCCCGCTAAATAAAGGTCGTGTTATGGGGGTTGAGTTTATTTACGAACTCTAATCTCGGCTGAGAATTTGCTGCTTAGAGAAAGTTATTTTTAAGCCAGCAGACTTCGAAACGGCCAGTTCCTTTTCACAATTAAAAGTTGTGATGGAGCTGGCCGTTTTTTTTGGGTTGCGTGTTGAATAAAAACTGCTTGATGATTTTTGATACTCTTGTTTTGTTAGCGTGGCAATAAAAGTGAACCTATAAAGGGGAAAAATATGCGGTTTATTGATCTGCCTACATTTGGTGGGCCTGAAGTCATGCAATTGCAGGAGATGGATAAGCCTGCTCCAGGTGCAGACGAAGTCCTTATCCGTGTAGCCGCAGCTGGGGTTAATCGCCCTGATATTGTGCAGCGCCAAGGGCATTATCCGGCACCTCCTGGAGCATCGCCGGTATTGGGATTGGAAGTGGCTGGTGAGGTTGTTGAAGTCGGGGAAAAAGTTGTGCGCTGGCAGGTGGGGGATAAAGTTTGTGCCCTGACCAATGGTGGAGGCTACGCAGAGTTTGCAGTAGCTCCAGAGGGACAATGCCTCCCGGTCCCCGCAGGCCTTAGTCTTATTGAGGCAGCTGCATTGCCGGAAACTTTTTTCACCGTATGGACTAATGTATTTGACCGCGCCGGTTTAAAACCGGGCGAGGTGATTTTAATCCATGGTGGTTCCTCTGGCATTGGTACCACGGCGATCCAGCTGGCCCATCAATTGGGAGCCCGGGTTTTCACTACTGCGGGAACAGAAGATAAATGCGCAGCCTGTGTGGCGTTGGGAGCGGAGAAGGCGATTAACTATCGGGATGAAGATTTTGTCTCCGTTGTGCGCGAGATGACTGATGATCACGGAGCTGATGTTATCTTGGATATGGTGGGCGGTAGCTATATCAATAGCAATATTCGTGTGGCCGCTAACGACGGCAGAATCGTGAATATTGCCTACCTGGCTGGCGCTAAAGTAGAAGTAAATATGATGCCGGTGATGTTGAAACGACTTACATTGACCGGCTCAACTTTGAGGGCACGCTCGCCAGAAGTTAAAGCCGGTATTGCGAAGTCGCTGGAAGAAAAGGTTTGGCCGCTAATTGAAGCGGGTAAAGTGCGGCCGCAACTAGCCGCTGAGTTTCCTCTGCATCAGGCGGTTGAGGCCCATAAATTACTGGAGTCCGGTACTATCACCGGGAAAATCGTTTTAACCTTGTAAGGACTTGTGGCTGCCTAGGGCGAGGAGTAAGTGGGCATCCGCTGGATAACGCCCTCAGGCACATCCCCGGGTTCACAATAGATTTTGCCAGGCAGGCGCTGTAGAGGAGGGCGGACTGTCACATCATCGCTCATCATTTCCACATAGGCTTTGTATAGATTGCTGATATTGCGTACATACTGCACCGGCTCGGAGCCTCTCACATAGCCGTATCTAGCCCGTTTAAAGTACTGGGGCTGGGCCAGTTTCAGCATGGCGACTTCCACATTGTCGAACCACACATTGGGATCCAGTCCCAATTCTTTAGCCAGCCGTTGGGCATCGAGTAAGTGGCCGTATCCTGCATTGTAGGAAGCGAGAGTAAACCAGAGTTTATTTACGGTTGGCAAAGCGGGATTAAAGCGATCTCGCACCCAATCCATATATTTTACCCCCGCTTTAATACCTCTTTCAGGTTCGAACAGCGGCGGAGGAAATCCCATTTCCTCGGCTGTGGCAGGCATTACCTGCATCAATCCCTGCGCGCCAACTGGAGATACGGCTTTAGGGTTGAAATTGCTCTCCTGCCACATTTGCGCGACGATCATGCGCCAATCAAAATCGTATTTAAAGGCGGATTCCTTCACCAGCTCATCGTAAGGAGAGAGGTTTTCTCCCGGTATTACCCGGGAACTTACTCGCTGGGTAAATCGTTTGTTCGGCTCAAAATAAGCCTGGTATTGTTTTTGATATTGGCTCGTTTTTCTGTAATTTTTCAAAAACTTATTCAAGTTCTGTAGCAGGTGCCAATTTTGTCTTAATACCATCCAGCCCTGTGGACGCGGGTCACCGATCAGGGTTCCGAGTACCAGTTGTGGCTGAACGGATGCCTCAATCTTGGCTCGACCGGAGTGGGATATGGTCGCATCTACCAGCCCGTCGGCGATTAATGAGAAGATTTGTGACTGGGAAATATCTGGCGGCGCCACACGGATATCGACATCGATACCTGCTTCTTTCAGTGTTTCAGCGGTTTCAATAAATGATGAATAGGCGCGTAGAGTTAATTTACGGCCATTAAGATCCTGAATCTGGGTAATAGGGGGGCTGCCTTTACCACTGACGATCTGGTCTGTGGATTCGACATAGGGCTTGGTGAATACCATGCCCTGGTCTTCACGGGCACTGGTAATATTGAGTTCAGCCCCGGCAAAGTCACCGCGACCAGCCCTTAACCAGTCGGCAAGGTCTTCTTCGTAGGGGACAACAATAACCTGGAGTTGGAGTTTGTGCTTATTGGCAAAAGCCTGGGCCAGGTCGTAGTCAAACCCCATTAATACACCTTTCCATAAGAAATAGGTTGTCGGCCCATTGTAAGTGAGTAGCCTGATTACCCCCGATTTTTTAATACCCTTCCAATCGGTAATACGTTCTTCCTGGGACTTAACCAGGTTGCGGGTCAAAAAATTATCGAGAGTGGTATGTAGGCGTTTGGAGTCTTTGCGTACGCCCCAGGCAATATTTTGCACTTCAGATACATCTGCACCAATCCGCATGTCATCGCGGTAATTGCGCAAATCCTGGGCTGAAAAATCCTCCAAAATAGCAACCCGGTTCTTCTGGCCATTGATGATATCCAGCAGGGTATCTCGGTTACCGTTAATATCAATTTCTCGAATAGTTAGGTTTGAGTTTGGATTTTCGGCAACAAGTTGCTCTGCAGTTTCTTTAATAGAGGAGCCGGCAGGGATAATAAATTCCAGATCCTTTAATTTGCTCGCATCTGAAATATCTGGACCTTCAGGACCGGTGACGAGTACTAACCGCGAATGGCGAAGAGGAACCGTGAAGTCAATAATTTCTTCACGGGCGTCAGTGACAGTCAGGTTATAGGCGATTACATCTGCCTGGCCATCGATCAGCATTTGCACTGCATCATCGGGCGTTTCAGCTTTTATCCACTTGGGTTCCAGCTTTAACTGTTTGGCCAGTTTGTTGGCAAGTTCGAAGTGACGGAGACTCACCACATCGTCACGAGGTAACAGGTCTTCGGAAGCACCGGTTAAATTAACGAACCGAATTGTGCCGTGTTTTCTTATGTCCCTAAGGTCACCGGTTTCGATGTAGTTGACTTGCTGTTCTTTAGCGGGGGTTACTTCAGGCAGTTGCCCTGATCGCTTGTCGGCATCCTGCGCTTCGGCAGCTGACATGGTGACTGATTCAGCTACTCCAGAATCACGATCTGGTTCCGTGCAGGCCGCAAGGGCAAGCAGTAGTACTGAAAGTAGTATCAAGGTCCACTGGTTGAGGTGGATAGCAGTAGATTCACTATCCATATATTGCTCCGAAGGCACTATACCTCAACCATTATAGTGTCGCTTAATTTGCGCTCTTTAATTGTTAAAGAAATCAGTTTTCGATGGTTTTAACTTCTGCAGTGAAGTTCCCTTTGGCCAGCTTAATATGGACTTGCTGGTCGGTATCCAGTTCTGAACTATCGCGAATTGCGCGATTTTCTGAATCCAGAACAATGGCGTAGCCTCGCTGCAATACTGCCAGGGGACTGATGTTTTGTAGTAATTGGGCTCCGTGGGATAGTTTGTCACTGCCGCGCTGTAATATCAGTTGCATCGCACGCTCCAGGTTTCCCTTGAGTTGAATTAACTGCTTTCGACTATTGTCGAGTCGGCGTGTCGGTAGGTTGTGGGCAAAAGCTCTGGAGGCGGAATCCAATTGGGATTTGCGACTTTGGATTTGCTGTTGGCAAGCTGCTACCAGGCGCATCTCCAAATGATCCAGTCGTTGGGCCTGGTTGAGGAGCTGCTCCTTGGGGTGGCGCAAACGGTTGCGTCGCAATTGAACCTGTTGAGATAAATGTTTCAGTTGGTTGACCATGGCGCGGTTCAATCTGCGCTGGATGTGCTCAAGCCGTTGTGAAATTTCTGCAGCATTGGCGCTGGCTATTTCCGCCGCGGCAGAGGGGGTGGGGGCGCGCAGGTCTGCGGCTAAATCTGCAATAGTCGTATCGGTTTCGTGGCCGACTGCAGAAATAGTGGGAATAGGGCTTGCGGCCAGTGCGCGGGCGACAATTTCTTCATTAAAAGACCACAGGTCTTCCAGGGAGCCTCCGCCGCGACCGACAATTAATAAATCGTGGCGACCACTGCGGCCCGCTTTTTCAATCGCTGCCGCGATTTGCTGAGCGGCACCCTGACCTTGAACGGCTACGGGCCAGATTTCAATTTGTGCAGAAGGGTGTCTCCTGCCCAATACGTGAATCATATCCCGTATTGCCGCGCCTGTCGGCGAAGTGACAATGCCGATATTGGTTGGCAAAAACGGAAGAGAGCGTTTTCTGCTTGTTTCGAACAGGCCCTCAGCATTCAGTTTTGCTTTGAGCTGTTCCAGCTGGCGCATCAGGGCGCCAAAGCCGGCCTCCTCCATATGCTCAACGATTAACTGAAATTCTCCGCGCCCTTCGTACAGGCTCACCCTGGCCCGGATTAAAACCTCGCGACCATTTTGCGGCCGAAAGGCGACACTGCGATTGCGACCGCGAAACATGGCGCAGCGCACCTGGGCCCGCGCATCTTTAAGGCTAAAATACCAGTGCCCGGAGCTGGGTATGGAAAAATTGGAAACCTCTCCACTGATCCATAGAAGGGGTACACTGCTTTCCAGAAGATGTTTAACTTCCCGATTCAGGTCACTGACCGACAGCACGCTGCGCTTTGCATTTTGACTAGGGGGAATTGTCTGCATCGGTGAATCTCGTCGGGCGTATTGGGCGGAGCAATATTGCAGTATCGCCCTTATAGGTAAAGAGCTTTACTGTACAAATCCGTTTTTCTGCAAATTGATGTTTGCGCTTTGGGCTCGTAGAGGTATAATCGCGCCGATACCCAATCCCGCCTATTCGAGGTTTGAGTGTCAACAATGTCTGAATCCAATCTGCGCATCGCGCGCGAAGCCCTCACTTTTGACGACGTCCTACTTGTGCCCGGATATTCCGAGGTCACGGCCAAGGATGTGAGTTTAAAAACCCAACTCTCCCGCAACATTACCCTGAACATCCCCATTGTGTCCGCTGCTATGGATACAGTGACGGAAGCTCGCCTGGCCATTGCGTTGGCCCAGGAAGGGGGTATCGGCATTATTCACAAGAGTATGTCGATAGAAGAGCAAGCTCTTGCCGTTCGCGCGGTGAAGAAGTTTGAAGCCGGTGTTGTAAAAGACCCTATTACTATTGAGTCCGATGCCACTGTGCGCGAGTTGATCGCGCTGACCAGTCACCACAATATTTCCGGTGTACCGGTAATGGATCGTGGCGATTTGGTAGGTATCGTTACCAGCCGCGACGTTCGCTTCTTAACTGATCTCGACGTCAGTGTCGCCAGCATCATGACGCCGAAAGAGCGTCTGGTGACGGCCCACGAAGATGCGAGCCCCGACGAAGTACGCGAACTGCTGCATAAGCACCGTATCGAAAAGGTACTGGTGGTTAACGACAACTTTGAGTTGCGCGGCCTGATCACTGTTAAAGACTTTAACAAAGCAGAGCAGTACCCGAACTCCTGTAAGGATTCTGACGGTCGCCTGCGTGTGGGCGCGTCTGTGGGCACCAGCCCGGACACCGATGATCGCGTAGCCGCATTGGTAGAAGCCGGCGTTGATGTGCTGGTAGTAGATACCGCCCACGGCCACTCCCGCAACGTGATTGAGCGCGTGCGCCGCATTAAGGAAATGCACCCCCAGGTGGATGTGATCGGTGGCAACATCGCTACGGCTGACGCAGCGCGTGCACTGGTTGAGGCCGGTGCGGATGCGGTTAAAGTGGGTATTGGCCCCGGTTCTATCTGCACCACCCGTATCGTAACGGGTATCGGCGTACCCCAGGTGACGGCAATTGCAGAGGTTGCCACAGCCCTTAAAGAATTTGGTGTGCCCATGATCGCCGACGGTGGTATCCGTTACTCCGGCGATATCTCCAAGGCAATTGTTGCCGGCGCCTCATCTGTCATGATGGGTTCCATGTTCGCCGGTACCGAAGAGGCGCCGGGCGAAGTTGAGCTCTATCAGGGCCGCACTTACAAGTCCTATCGTGGGATGGGCTCTCTCGGTGCTATGTCTCGCACCCAGGGTTCTTCCGATCGCTATTTCCAGGATGCGAGCAAGGGCGCTGAAAAACTGGTACCGGAAGGTATCGAAGGTCGAGTGCCTTATAAAGGCCCGCTGTCAGCCATTGTTCACCAGATGATGGGTGGTTTGCGTTCAGCCATGGGTTACACCGGCAGTGTCGATATTGAGACCATGCGCACTCGTCCTGAGTTTGTACGGGTCACGGCAGCGGGTATGGGTGAGTCCCATGTCCACGACGTTCAAATTACCAAAGAAGCCCCCAACTACCCGGTGGGCCGACGCTAAGCCTTCGACCTTCTCCAGGTGAAAAAATTTAGACGGAACAAGCAGCAAACGGACCTTTAAGGTCCGTTTGCCGTTATTTAATCCAGTTATCGAGTAAGTCATGAGCCAAGATATCCATTCCAGCCGAATACTCATTCTCGACTTCGGGTCCCAGTACACACAATTGATTGCCCGCCGTGTCCGCGAGCTGGGCGTATTTTCTGAAATTCGCGCTTTCGATATGACCGAAGAGGAAATTCGTGAGTATCAGCCCAAGGGCATTATTCTCGCCGGCGGCCCCGAGTCGGTACCGGAAGAGGGCTCCCCGCGCGCGCCGGAAGCGGTTTATAACCTGGGCGTGCCGGTACTGGGCATTTGCTATGGCATGCAGACCATGGCTCATCAGCTTGGAGGCACCGTACAGGGCAGCGATATTCGCGAATTTGGCTATGCCCAGGTAAAAGTTGAAGGCCAATCCAACCTGTTGAGCGATATCAAAGATCATATCGCTGGTGATGGCAGTTCCCTACTGGATGTTTGGATGAGCCACGGCGACAAGGTAGTGGCGATGCCAGAGGGCTTTGAGCTGCTGGCTTCCACCGATTCCTGCCCAATTGCCGGTATGTACAACGCTGAGAAGAATTTCTTCGGTGTACAGTTCCACCCGGAAGTGACTCATACCCTGCAAGGCATGCGTATTTATGAGCACTTTGTGATTGATATTTGCGGGTGTGAGAAACTCTGGACTCCCGCGAACATTATTGAAGACTCTATTGCTAAAGTCCGCGATCAGGTGGGCGAGGGCAAGGTGCTGCTCGGTTTATCCGGTGGTGTCGACAGCTCTGTGGTAGCCGCTTTGCTGCACAAGGCTATTGGCGATCAGCTGACCTGCGTATTTGTAGATAATGGTCTCCTGCGTAAAAACGAAGGCGACCAGGTAATGCAGATGTTCGCCGACAATATGGGCGTCCGCGTTATCCGTTCTGATGCGGAAGAGGATTTCCTTGGGCGCCTCCAAGGTGAAAAAGACCCTGAGGCCAAGCGCAAAATCATTGGTAATACCTTTATTGAAATTTTTGATCGCGAAGCTTCCAAGTTACAGGACGTGAAATTCCTGGCTCAGGGCACTATTTACCCAGACGTTATTGAGTCTGCCGCCGCAAAAACCGGCAAGGCACATGTGATTAAGTCTCACCACAATGTGGGCGGCTTACCGGAGGATATGCAGTTTGAGCTGGTAGAGCCCCTGCGTGAACTGTTCAAAGACGAGGTTCGTAAGATCGGTCTGGAGCTGGGCCTGCCTTACGACATGGTTTACCGTCACCCCTTCCCGGGGCCGGGTCTGGGCGTGCGGATTCTCGGTGAGGTAAAGCGGGAATATGCCGATATTCTGAGAGAGGCGGATGCGATCTTTATCGAGGAGCTGCACAACGCCGATTGGTATCACAAAACCAGCCAGGCCTTTGCCGTATTCCTTCCGGTAAAATCTGTGGGTGTTGTCGGTGATGGCCGTCGATATGAATACGTGGTTGCTCTTCGCGCGGTAGAGACTGTGGACTTTATGACAGCGCGCTGGGCGCATCTCCCCTATGAGCTGATTGAGAAGGTCTCCAACCGTATTATCAATGAGATAGAGCAGATCTCTCGTGTGGTCTACGACGTTTCCAGCAAGCCTCCCGCGACAATTGAGTGGGAGTAACTGCAGAATCGAGAGGGGGTGCTTAGCACCCCTTTCTTTTTTTGTTTTGGGCTTCGCGTCTCATTTTCCACAGCGGCCCCTTCTCTCTATTCGATCTTTAATTGGTACGGATTGTCGCTAAACGCTTAGCTAAGTTTTCTCTAACTCGTTGATTTTTTGAGCGTTTCCCGGGTTGTTTATTTTTTCTTCATATTGTCACAAAGACCAAATGGCGGGCCTTTGCGGCCTACTACTCTAAGTTAGTCACAGAGATATCCACAGAATCTGTGGGTAGTGGATAATCCTGGTTAGATTGGGATTGAACTCGTGGGATAAGTTGAGGGAGTGGGAGGCGGGCACCTCCCACAGGGGCGGAGTTAGATTTCTCGACGGAAGCTAATTAGTGCGGCCGTGACCGCCACATTCAAGCTTTCCACATCGTTTTGCATGGGGATACGCACCAGTTCATTGCACTGAGCTGCGACGGCATCGCTAACACCGTGGGTTTCATTGCCCAGCACAAAAATTGTGGAGACGTTACTGGAGACCTCTTTCAGGGTCGTCCGGGCGTGGGATGACAGCCCGCAAACCTGAGCCCCCGCTTCGCGGAACTCCCCCAGGGTGGCTGCCAATTTGTCACAGCGCAAAACCCGGGTTTTAAACAGGGTGCCTGTGCTGGCTTTGATAACGAGGGGGTCTATCTGTGCACAGCCTTTCTTTGGCAGGATGACTCCATCAATGCCGCCGGCACAGGCTGAGCGAATAATCATGCCCAGGTTTTGAGGGTTGGTTATGCCATCCAGGGCCAGAAGTTCATAGGTGTTTTTGTGCTCTGGGGCTGCAACCTTCTGTAAAAAGTCCTCC
This sequence comes from Microbulbifer sp. CNSA002, assembly GCF_047324085.1. NCBI lineage: Bacteria > Pseudomonadati > Pseudomonadota > Gammaproteobacteria > Cellvibrionales > Microbulbiferaceae > Microbulbifer > Microbulbifer sp. CNSA002. The sequence goes on along the minus strand of NZ_CP172449.1, from coordinate 3,818,746 downwards.
GCTCTGCCGTAGTGCGGCAGGGCCAGGTCGAGGGCTACACCTTGGTCCTGACGGGAATTCTTCGAAATCCGGGACAGGCCCTTGCGATCCCAGTAAGCAATTTCAATCTGACGCTCTTCGGCCAGGGTTTCCATTCGCTGGATTAGCTGGTCGCGCCGGTTGCTGCTGGCCAGATGTAATTTATGGACGGGTACAGATAAATCCTCGAGAGCCTCGAGCACAGGCTTGCGCCCATAAATTGTCAGGAGGCTATCGAAGAAGGCTTTTTTTTCCAGGTATTCGGAGGAGTCTTTCACCGCGTTGGCTCACTCAGCAGTTCGATCAATCTGGCTGCGCTCTCAGGTGAGAGCGAGCCGCGCCGCGCCAACTCTACACAGGCGAGGCCCAGATGGCGATAGCAAAGTGCCAGTTGGCTATCTACTGAAGCTAGGCTTTCCACCTGGGCGCCAACGGTTTCCACATCCCCCCTGGCAATGGGACCTGTCAGCGACCTCTCTGGTCCCAGCGTCAAATTGTTTTGCAGAGTCTGTGAAACAATCGGCGCCAGCAGGCGAAGAGCGCTGTCCCGCTCTATGCCGGCGGCTGCAAAGCTCTGTAAACTCAGGTCCATTAGGGTGGTGAGGTAGTTGGAGGCGATCACTGACCCAGCGTGGTACAGAGACTTGTTAAGGGGATCAATAGCCAGTGTTTCACAGCCAATGGCTGCAAAAGCCGCAGAAATAACCTCTACCGCATGACTATCCCCTTCGACAGCGACGCTGGTTTTGGCAAATGTTTGCAGCGAGGTTTCCGGTTCGGCAAAACTGTGGACCGGGTGGGCACTGGCAACCAGGGCGGGTCCCAAGGGGGCTAGTTCTTTAGAGCTGAGAGCGCCACTGCAGTGGAATATAATAGTGCGCTCATCGACCAGCCCGCTATCGGCAAGCCTCTGCGCAAATATAGCGATTTCACTATCGATACAACCAATCAGCCATAGGTCTGCTGACGGCATTGCTGAGAGGGAATCGACAGCATTGCCTGCACCGATAAATCGACAGGCATTTTGTCCACTCTCGAGACTGCGGTTATAAATTGACTGCACCCCAAATACACCGCTCTCCTGCCACAGCCGCCCCAGGGTTTTACCAAGGCGACCTGCGCCAATAATATTGAGGCTTTGCATCAGCTACCAGCGAGGCAGTCGACGTAGGCGTTAACGGCATTCTCCAGGCCCATGCCGATAGCATCGACAGTAAAGGCGTGGCCAATGGAAACTTCCTGCAAGCCCGGTAATGTGCGATAGCGCGGTAGGTTAACCAGGTTGAGGTCATGGCCGGCATTAATTCCCAGCCCCAGCTGATGTGCGTGCTCGGCGGCGGCACAGTGGGCAGAGAAAATTGTTTCCAGCTCTGGGCTCTGTTTGGTTACGGCTTCGGCGTAGGGGCCTGTGTAGAGCTCAATACGGTCAGCGCCGACCTGTTTGGCCAGGCTGATCTGGTCCAGGTCTGGATCCATAAACAGGCTGACACGTATTCCGGCATTTCTAAGTTGATCAATTATCGGAACTAATCGATCGCCATCTTGCTTGAGGTCAAAGCCGTGATCAGACGTGAGCTGATCATTGGTGTCGGGAACCAAAGTGCACTGGTCCGGTTTGGTTTCCAAAACCAGTGGTATTAGGCCGGGGTAGTCCCCCAGGGGAGCGGCGAAGGGGTTGCCTTCAACGTTGAACTCTATGTTCTTGCGGCTGGCGCAGAGTTCTGTCAGGTCGCGCACGTCGCCGGGGCGAATATGTCGTTGGTCTGGACGGGGGTGTACGGTCAGACCCTGGGCTCCGGCGTCGAGGCAAGTGCGCCCGTGGGCGACCACATCGGGAAAGTTGCCTTCGCGGGAATTGCGAATTAAGGCGATTTTATTGAGGTTTACACTGAGAGCTATCACTGCTTATTCTCCCTTGCTGTGTTCAGCGACACTGTTGTTGCTGGAGGTAACTCGTTTTGCTGAAAGTATGCGGATTGGAATGTTGGGGGCCTCTGGGTGTTGGCGATAGAGGCCGCGGGGCTCCCGTTCGATTTTTTCTACGATATCCATACCCTCGATAACCTTGCCAAAAACCGCGTAGCCAGGCTTGTTCTCGCTGGCATTCAGGCGGGTGTTATCGACCAGGTTTATAAAAAACTGAGACGTGGCGCTATCGGGATTGTTGGTCCGTGCCATGGAGAGAGTGCCGCGCAGGTTTTGCAGTCCGTTAGCTGATTCATTGGCGATAGCGTCGCGAGTTTCTTTCTTCTGGAAGTCGAAAGTGAAGCCTCCAGCCTGGACGACAAATCCTGGCACAACGCGGTGAAAAATAATGCCATCGTAGAAGCCGCTATCGGTATAGGTGAGGAAATTCTCTACTGTGACAGGAGCTTTCTTGGGGAACAGCTCGACGCGAATAATGCCCAAGTCGGTCTTAAGCTCCACCTGAGGGTTTTGAGCAAATATTGGAAGACTGAACAGAGTACAAAAAAGAAAAGTGAGTAACTTACGCATCATCCGTGTCCTTTGAATGTCCGGGGTCAATCGGTTTGCTACTGTGTCAGCGTATGGATAAAGAGAAAGGATAAATATTTGGGTATCGCTGCCTGCGGGGTGCTTCTCAGCATTCCCGCAGTCGTATAGTAAGCGATTTTGGTTGTAGCGAGGGAATCAGTTGGCCCACTCGGAATTGCGTTTGCGCGGGCGCACATGGGGAGCAATCATCGCCAGAATAGCGCCTAATGCAACGGATAGGGCACCATACAATTGCCATTTGCGGGCATCGCTACCGGACAGGCGCTGAATTTCCGCTTCCGCCATGCTTTTTTCCTGTTTCAGCAACTCGTACTGATGCAGAAGCTTTTGATGGCGATCGTTGAGCGAAATTGCGTCGGCAGAAAGGGACTTCAGGCTCTTGAGTTCGGCGGCCAATTCCTGGCTCTGCTGCTGGGCAGAGGTCAGGGCGCTATTCAGTTCGCCGTTTTCTGTCTCCAGCCGGCGAACTTCTCCCCCCAGATTACCTTCCATTTTTTCAAAGCGGGCCAGGTTGGCTTCTGCGGTTGCCAGCTTTAGTTTTGCCACGGGCTCACTGACAAGGTATTGGCGTCTGATCCAGCCCTCAGTGCCGTTGGGGGTGCGCACTTTTGCCCAGCCGTCCGAGGCGGCATCTTCGAGCAGGGCCAGTTCGGTACCGCTGGCCAGGCCGCGGTGCAGAATCCGGAATTCATTGCCTTTGCCGGAGCGCATGGGCACGTGAAGTTGGTCGGTAATATAGCGGGTCTCCGCTGCAAGTACCGCTGGCGCTGAGTTCAACAGCGCTACAGCGAGTACACTGGACAGTAATTTCTTCATTGTGATGCAGCTTGTTAGTTAGAGTTTTTATCAGGGCAGTACAAGCTTGTAGGGCTTGACTGTAACCGATGCATAGACGCCTGCTTCGATATAGGGGTCACTGTCAGCCCAGGCTTTGGCCTCCTCCAAAGAGGGGAACTCAGCAATTACCAGACTGCCGGTAAAGCCGGCTTCACCGGGCTCTTCGCTGTCGATGCTGGGGTTTGGGCCGGCAGCCAGGAGACGACCTTCATCTTTGAGAAGGTTGAGTCGGGCCAAATGACCGGCGCGGGCTTTTTTGCGTAAAGGGAGACTATCGCTAACATCTTCACTGATGATTGCGTACCACATTGTTTTGAATGCTCTTGTTAGTTTTTTTAAGGTGTTATTGCGCGACCATCACTTCTTCCAGCTTCAACCCGGTCAGCTTGCCGATACGGGAGAACAGGAAAAAGAGAGCTCCCATCAGAATCAGGGTTGATGGGATCGCAATAACCAGATATCCATAGGCGGTCATTTCGCCCAGCTCGGTGTTGTAGGCCTCTGTGCCCGGCGGGCTGGTGACGATCATTTTGGCGAGAATGTAATTCAGCGCCGAGGAGAAAAAGAATGACCCGGCAACGATCCATGAAGTCTGGCGCAAAGTGCGGTCGAAGGCTGGCTGGTTACCATTGGCCTGTAATGACTCGGCGATCTTTGTCGTATTCAGAATTTGATCGTTGTACAGCAGGGTTTTGACCAGCGGCCAGCGGGTGTAAACGGATAGTGCCGTGGCAACACCCAGTAGGCCAGGGATTGCAGCTTCCTTAATCGCAATATACTGCGGGTCCAGCTTGAGCAAGCTGATGCCGCCAGTGAGCAGGATGCCAATAAACCCGAGGGCTGAGAAGAAATTGACCTTGCCCAGGCGCAGCAGGTCGCGAAGGCCATAGCCCAGCGGGAAGGCCAGGGCCACTATCAATGCCCAGGTTGGGCCCAACCAGTCATCCCCGGAAAGCTTGGTCAGTATCAATGTCGGAATAATGACATTGAAGGCAATATTGCTGAGAAACCCTTCCTTTTTAGGCTTCTCGGGAGATGTCGTGGTCGAATTCGTTTCGGTCATACTCAATTCCGGTGATAATGCCCGCTGGAAACTGACAGGGCTGATTGCCCGTTCAATTTCCCCGCTGACAAAACTACTGTCAGACTTCGGCCCTGGCGAGTCACCTGTGAGTGACTGCTAGTTCGGGCCTTATCCCTGAAAACGCCGAGTGCCGCATAGACAGCGCAATAGGGCGATTGTTCCTGAAAAGACGGATATGGCGATCTTTTTCATCGTCGAACTGAGTGAGAGCCTGTTGTTGAAGACCCTTTCAGCCGATTTGAATACAGACCTGGTAGATCTGCACTGCCACAGTACCGCGTCTGACGGTATTTTAAGTCCTGCGCAGCTGGTGTCGAGAGCGAAATCCCAAGGTGTGACGATGCTCGCCCTGACCGACCACGATACGGTGGATGGTGTGCCTGAGGCTCAACAGGAAGGTGACTGTTTGGGCGTAGATGTGGTGGCGGGGATTGAGTTCTCCAGTCTTTGGGGGCGTAGACCCGTACATATTGTAGGTCTGAACATCAATCCCGAATCGGGGCCTCTGCAAGAAGCCATTCAGCTGCGTGAGCAGTTGCGCGAGGAGCGGGCAGAGCGTATCGCGGAAAAGCTGGAAAAGCGTGGCTTTAGCGGTGCCTTGGAGGGTGGGCGCGCCCTGGCGGGCGACTCGGTACTGGGTAGACCCCATTTTGCACGATGGCTGGTGGAAGCTGGGCATATAGATGATACCGGTAAGGCGTTTAAGCGTTACCTGGGGGCTGGCAAAGTAGGAGATGTGAAAGTTGAGTGGCCCCAGTTGGGTGAGACCATCGCTACTATTCACAGTGCCGGCGGTTGTGCGGTATTGGCCCACCCGCTTAAGTACGGATTGACCCGCACCCAGTTATTGCGACTGCTGGGAGCTTTTCTTGAAAAAAATGGGGATGCGGTGGAGCTGCTGTGCGGTCGGCAAAACCCGACACAGACCCGAGAGTTAAAAAAATTGTTACTCTCGGCCGCGGAAGCGGCGGGCAAATCGATGCCATACTGCTCTCTTGGCAGTGATTTTCACCAGCCGGAGCAGCCCTGGCGTGAATTGGGTTGTGTCAGGTTGCCCGCAGACGTCGAGCCGGTGTGGAATCTGTGGCACACTCTGCACCGGGAACAGCGGGGTCACGTTTCGCTGCCCTAATTCTGGCTTGTGAATTGGGGGCCATCGTCCGGCTTTAAGCCTGGTGGATGGCAGTGAGGTATTTTCAATCGGTAAGGCTTTTGGGGGGCTTTGTGGCGCAGTTTTTTCAGATTCATCCGGATAATCCTCAAGGCCGCCTGATCACTCAGGCAGCAGAGATCGTCGCCCAAGGGGGCGTTATTGTTTTTCCCACCGATTCAGCTTACGCCATAGGCTGTCGACTGGGAGAGAAGCTGGCGGTTGAGCGCATTCGAGGAGTGCGCCAGCTGGACAAGCAGCACAACTTCACATTGATGTGCCGAGACCTATCGGAGCTGGCGACCTATGCCAAGGTCGACAACCAGATGTTTAGGCTGTTAAAGAATCATACGCCGGGTTCCTATACCTTTATTATGCCGGCGACCGCCGAAGTGCCGCGCAGGTTAATTCATCCGAAGCGCAAGACCATCGGTATTCGCGTGCCGGATAATCCCATCGCCCTGGCCCTGATTGAAGAATTGGGTGAGCCGTTGATGAGCTGTAGCCTGATTATGCCCGGCGAAGAACAACCCCTAACCGAACCTTACGATATCCGCGATACCCTGGAGCACCAGGTGGAGTTGGTTATCGATGGCGGTTTCTGCGGGTTGGAGCCCACCACCGTGATCGACCTGACGGGTGATGAGCCCCAACTGATTCGTCAGGGATGTGGGGCAACTGACGAAATACTCGGCTGAAAGCTGCGGCGCCGTGTATAATCGCGCGTTTGCACGATTGAGGGTGGGGCAGGGTGTCCAGTGATGAGTTACTAGCAGAGGTCGAGGAGCAAGTGCTGGCCGAGGTTGCGGCGAGCGATGATGAAGCTCCTGCCCAGGCTGGCGATGCAGAATCGCAGGGCCAGGACTCGGATGAGGATTCCCCCCTGGCTTTGGTGCAGGGCGAAATCTTTAACGACCTCCCGCAGGATCTCTTTATTCCACCAGATGCTTTGGAAGTTGTTCTGGAGGCTTTCGAGGGGCCTCTGGATCTCCTGCTATACCTGATTCGCCGCCAAAACCTGGATATTCTCGAGATCAACGTCTCCGACATTACCCATCAATATATGGCGTATGTGGAGATGATGACGGCAATTCGCTTTGACTTGGCCGCCGAGTATCTGGTAATGGCCGCTATGTTGGCGGAAATAAAGTCGCGGATGTTGTTGCCGCGACCGCCTGAAGCGGAGGAGGAAGAAGGCGAGGACCCCCGGGCGGCTCTGATTCGCCGTTTGCAGGAGTATGAGCGTTTCAAAACTGCGGCTGAGGATCTCGATGAAATCCCCCGTGTTGGCCGGGATGTCCATCAGGCCAATGCAGAGGCTCCCGATCGCAGTATCACACGCCCCGACCCTGAAATTGACTTGAAAGAAGTCCTGGTCGCCCTGGCTGATGTGCTGCGGCGTGCGGATATGTTTGAGAGCCACCAGGTTGAGCGGGAGAAGTTGTCCACCCGCGAGCGTATGACCCAGGTGCTGGATAAGATCCGCCACGGCCAGTTTGTGCCCTTTGTAAGCCTGTTTACCGTTGAGGAGGGTCGCCTCGGTGTCGTAGTGACCTTCCTGGCAGTGATGGAGCTGGTAAAAGAGTCACTGGTGGAGCTGGTGCAGAATGAAGCTTTTGGCCCGATCCACGTGCGCGCTCGCGCTGCTACCCACAGCAGTGAAAGCGAAGACGGTGCTGACAGCGAGCCTGAGGACCAGATTCTCGAAGAGGTTGAAGATCCAGAGGACGCTGTAGAGGCCTTGGATAAAGCGTCGGAAATGTATTCGAGTTAGAAAATAGAAGATGACAATCGCCCCCGAATTACTGCGCAAAATCGTCGAAGGCGCCCTGTTGGCCGCGGGCCAGCCTCTCAGTGAAGAAAAACTGTTGTCTTTGCTGGACGAGGAAGAGCAACCCTCCAAGACTACCCTGAGAGATGTGCTTGAAGAAATCGCCCAGAGTTGTGCTGACCGAGGGTTTGAACTGAAGAAAGTCGCGAGTGGTTGGCGTTTTCAAGTGCCGGAAGACCTGGCTCCATGGGTGAATCGGCTGTGGGAGGAAAAGGCGCAACGGTATTCCCGTGCAACCTTGGAGACCCTCGCCATTATCGCTTATCGACAGCCGGTAACCCGTGGTGATATCGAGGATATCCGCGGCGTTGCGGTGAGCTCGCATATTGTTAAAACCCTGCTGGAGCGCGGTTGGATTAAAGTTGTGGGGCAGCGGGATGTGCCCGGTAAGCCGTCTCTCTACGCAACAACCCGGGAGTTTCTCGATTATTTTAATTTGAGCACCCTGGATGATTTGCCGACTCTGGCGGAGATCCGCGATATCGAGAGTCTGAACCAGATTCTGGAACAGGAAGGTTTGCCTCCAGAGCCGGTTCCCGAGGAGGGGGAGTCCGAGGTGGACAATAGTGCTTCGGAAGACTCTGAGTCAGAGCGAGGCTCCGAGGCAGAACCCTCTACTGAAGCCACTGCGGCCGAACATGAAGATATAGACGATGCCCTGGTAGAAGCTTTGGCTGAGGAAGTTGCTGCTGAAGCATCAGGCGCCGAGTCCGAGTCCGAAGTAGACCGCGAAGTAGCGCCCGCCGAGACGGATGCAGAGGAAGACCCAGTGGAAACTGCGGCAGCAGAGATCCAGTGGGAAATGGAGCAGGAAGACTCTGAAGGTAATTCGGAGTTGGATGTAAATGTTGATCTAAGTGAAGAGAGTGAACTTCACAGTGATGAGGGAAGCAGCGCTGAATCGCTGCAAGCAGAAGAAGAGAGCGAGAACTCTCTAACGGCAACGTTACCACCCAGCAGTATGTTTGCCGAAGACGACACAGCTGAAGAGGTCGCCGAGGAGTCGGTGGAGGCAAATGCTGATGTCGATGAAGATTCCAAAGAAGTAGTACAAGTGGAAAGCACCACCCCATGAGTGATGGTACCCCGCCAGCAGGCGAGAAATTACAGAAAGTATTAGCGCGCACCGGCCTCGGTTCGCGCCGTGAAATGGAGCGCGCAATTGATGCGGGCCGCGTAACCGTAAATGGAAAAGTGGCGGAGCTTGGCGAGCGCGTAACTGACGCGGATCTTATCGAGTTTGATGGTAGCCGGCTGCCTTCGGCAGAGCAGAATCGCTGCCGGGTAATACTCTACAACAAACCGGTTGGAGAAATATGCTCCCGCCACGACCCGGAAGGCCGCCCGACGGTCTACGATCGCCTGCCGAGACTGAAAACCGGCCGCTGGATTTCTGTTGGGCGCCTGGATTTCAATACCAGTGGTTTGCTGCTGTTTACCAATAGCGGAGAGCTGGCCAATAAATTAATGCATCCCTCCTCGGTAATCGACCGCGAATACTTGGTTCGAATCCAGGGTGATGTGGATGAGGAAATGAGGCGGCGTCTGCTCAAGGGCGTGTTGTTGGATGATGGGTCGGCGCGCTTTACCGACATCGTAGAGAGTGGTGGTGAAGGTAAAAACCGCTGGTTCTACTGCGTAGTGATGGAGGGCCGCAACCGCGAGGTGCGTCGTCTGTGGGAGTCCCAGGGAGTTAGAGTTAGCCGCTTGAAGCGTGTGCGCTACGGCAGCGTCTTTATTCCCTCCCATGTGCGCGTCGGGCAGTGGATTGAGATGGAGCCCCGCGAGATCGATGACCTCTGCGTAACGGCGGGAATGCCGAAACTGGGCCAGCGCCCATTGACCCAGGGTGAGAAACAAAACCTGGAGCGCCAGCGCAGGAAGTTGCGCAAGTCACCGGCGCCAGCCGCGCGACGCAATCGACCGAAGTCGGTTTAAACAGAAAAAGCCCGCAAATTGCGGGCTTTTTTGTATTTCAGTAATCGCTACTCTTAATTGCTGAGTGTTACTGCTGGTTTTCCGGTGTTTCTCCTGCTTCCTCTTCATTCTGGTCTCGCAGTTCACTGGGGACACCCTGAGGGCCATCACCCATTGCATCATCTACATCGGATGGAATATCTGAAACTGAATCGGTGGAGGTTCCGTCGGAGGTGCTATTTTCCGGTGCTGTTTCAACCAGGTTTTTAAGTTTTTCCAACCCTTGTTCATAAGACTCTCCCACCATTTTTTTCACTGCCAAGCCCATCCAGCGTTCTCTGGGACCACCGCCGGTATCGCTGTGGAAGTTCCAGGTAAGAAGGGTGCCGCCATCCTTTGGTTCCAGCTGGAATTCTGCCGTGGCCTGGCTGCCATCACCAAAATCCAGCTTGGTGGCGACTACAGAATCTCGCTTGCTGGCGAAGATAGTTTGACTACCGCTTCCGGCTTTGGAGTTTTCGCCGCGCCAACTCATTTTGGCGCCGACGCCTTCCAGGGGACCGCTGTACTCATAGAGTACCGAGGGGTCGATATGGCGCCATGGGGACCACTCGTTGAATTTGTGGAAATTATTAACGTAGGGGAAAACCACTTGTGGCGGTTTGTTGATAAATACGCTGCGATGAACAGTGACTTCGCGTGGGAATAAATATCCCGCGAGCACGAGAATTACCAAGGCAATAAGAATATAAATAATCCAGCGCATAGCGGGTTCCTTTGCTATTTGCGGGTGCAAGGAAGCAACCGCCAGAAAACTCTGGCGGTAGAGATGCTTATATTAGCTGCTGCGATGCTTAATCGTCGGCAATATGTAGCAGGGGGAGCTTAATCTCAACACACAGGCCCGCATCCCGACTGTTTTTGGCGCTGATGCTTCCCTGGTGATGTAGGATGGTGCGCTGGGCGATAGCGAGTCCCAGTCCAAAGCCACCACTTTCCCGGGTGCGTGCACTATCTGTGCGATAGAAGGGGCGGAAAATAGCCTCCAATTCCTCATCTGCCACGCCGGAACCTGAGTCAATGACTGAGATAGTGCAGGATTCTGAGGATTCTTTAATCGACACCTTGACCCGGCCGTGCTCGGGACTGTACTTGATTGCGTTGCGCAGGATGTTCTCCAGGGCAGCGGTCAGGGAGCTGCCCCGGGTTGCGACAAGGAGCTCTTCCCCTTCGGAACGAATTTCAAAGGATAGGTCTTTGTCAGCAGCTTCGCTGTGGAGGTCTTCCGCCAGGGCGCTTATCAGGGCATTTACTTCCACTACGTCATCCAGGGGGCGCTGCTCCTGGCTGCTAATAGGAAGTGATAGCACGTCGGCAATAATATCTTCCAGGTAATCCGCTGCCTTGCCGATTTTATCCAGTTCTGTATCGAGCCCGTTAATTTGCTTTTGGCGGGCGATGGCCAATGCCACTTGCAGGCGCGCTAATGGCGAGCGCAGTTCGTGAGAGACATCCTTGATCAGGCGACGCTGCTCGGACATCGACTCCTGAAGCTGGGCAGTCATAGAATCGAAGTCCAGGGCCAGGTCAGTCAGTTCATCATTCCGAGACTTCAGGGATGGAGTCACGCGGTAGTCCAGTTCGCCGGCAGCCACGCGCTTGGTGGCGGCGCGCAACTGTTCAAGAGGGCGGCTCAGGTAGCGGGCCAACCAGTAGCAGGCTAGGCCCGAGGCGATCATGGAAAGCAGTAACATCGGCCAAAAGTTGCGCCACAGGAAGCGCAGCAATAGGCCTTCCTTGCTATCCCCAGCAACGACGACGATACGCAGGGGGTCTCCGGTGCGCAGTGGTAGAAAGAAGCCTACAGTGGGCTTGTTATTTACCAGTTTGTGAGCTTCGCGATTGCGGTAATCAAGACTGTCGATCAACGAGCCCATATTTGATGGCACTTCGCGACCGAGGATGTCGTTGCCTTGTTGATCAACCGCATAAACCCGCCGTTTGACTTTTTTGGGGGCTTTCTCGAGCCAGTGCTGGAATTGTTCGGGACCGTGACGGCGGGCGATTCGCATATTTCGCATGACCTCGCGAAATAGGGCGGGGCCCTCCCAGCGTTCCTCTTGTCGGGGATCGCCGAATTCACCGAAGTGGGTAATGTAAATGGCGGCTACAACCATCACCATGGCGGTGATCCAGGCCCCAAAGAACATTTTCCAGAAGAGACTGCGCATCGTGGAAAACCTACTGCTTGCTCTGGGTGAGCATGTATCCGGCACCTCGGATATTGATAATTAGGTCGCGGCTGGCACCTTTATCCGCGAGCTTCTTGCGAATGTTACTGACATGGACATCAATGGAGCGGTCGTAGGGCATCAGCTTACGGCCAAGGGCACTTTCAGTGAGAACCTCTTTGCCAACCACTTCGCCGGCATGCTGAACCAGTACCTTGAGCACGGCGAACTCTGCGCCGGTCAGAGCCAAAGCCTGGTCGTTCCAATAACCCTGATGCTCTGCAGGCAGTAGTCGAATCTGGCCGCTGCTAAGAGTGTCGTCGCTCTCTTCAGCTTCGACTCGTCCGCGGCGGAGTACTGCGCGCAGTCGGGCCGCCAATTCCCTGGGATTGCAGGGTTTGGGCAGGTAGTCGTCGGCACCCATTTCCAGGCCGACGATACGATCCACAGTGTCCCCTTTTGCAGTAAGCATCAAAACCGGTAGGGAGCGGCTTGCTGCTGAAGCCTCCTCCCTAAGTTTGCGCAGTACTTCAAAGCCATTGTGAACGGGCAGCATGACGTCCAGAACCAGAGCGTCAAAGCTCTCGCTCTGAGCGAGTTCTAGTCCCCGGCCACCATCATTGGCTGCGGTTACTTGAAAACCCTCTCCGGTAAGGTACTCCCTTAGCAAGTCGGTGAGTTCGGTGTCATCGTCGATTAAAAGGATGCGGCTCATGGCGTTCTCTCAGTTTCTGTGTGGCCATTATATGCAAAGCGCTGGCGCTGGTTACCGCTGGCGATAGGGCTTTTTACCGTTCTTAACAAATGTTTACCGGCGTTTTCCCCCGTTTACACAAGCTGGGCTTACTATGTAGTCACTGAACGCGAACATGAGGAAGTAGGAATGAAACACTGGAAACAAGCAATGGGAAGCTTGGCCTTGATAGGTGTTCTGGTTGCCCCTGCGGCACTTGCTTTCGGCGGTGGTGAAGGTGGTCAGGGGCGCGGATTTGAATATATGGTCCGCCAGCTTGAGTTGACCGAAGGCCAGCAGGCACAGTTAAAGGCCAACCGGGAGAGCAACCGAGAGGCGAGAATGGCACAGCGCGAGCAAATGATCGAGCTGCGCAAGGAATTAAATGCGGCGATTGAGTCGGGCGCTGACCAGGCGACACTGGATCAATTGGGCGAAGAGCTAGGCAAGCTAAAGCTTCTGGAGATGCAGAACCGCAACGAAATGAAAGAACAGTTTAAGGCCATTCTGACTGATGAGCAGAAGGCCAAGCTAGAGCAGCTAAAGAGTGAGCGCAAAGCGCGCCAAATGAAACGGCGCGATGAAAGCTCTGCAAGCCAGGATTCAGAGTCCTAGGCCCCCCAACCAAAGACTCCTTGTGCGATCCGCTGGGTGCACCCTTCCCCAAGGCCCAGCAGGTTCATAACCCTTAGCCCCCGCTGCCCCGGGGGCATTTTTCTTTATGCCTGCCGAAACCTGATCAGATAGGTAACTTGCTGAGCCTGGTTATTGCTGGGAGAATACGCCGCCTTGTAATTTAGTATGTAGCGGCCCGGACTGGGCGGAGAGGGTTGACTGTGAGTAAAATCGGCTTGTTCTATGGCAGTGATGAGGGTAATACCGAGTCTGTAGCTTTGCGCATCCGCGCCCGCCTTGGCGAAGACAATGTAGACCTGTTTGATATTGCCGATGTCACCCAGTTGGATATTGCTAATTATCAGTATCTTATCTTTGGAATCCCTACCTGGGACTTTGGTCAGATTCAATCTGACTGGGAAGAGTTCTGGGAGGATGTGCAGGAAATCGATTTTAGCGGAAAGACCGTCGCTTTATTTGGCCTGGGAGACCAATTTGGGTACGGCGACTATTTCTTGGATGCGATGGGCATGCTCCACGATGTTATTGTGGAAAAAGGAGCCACTATAGTCGGTCACTGGTCCACTGAAGGCTACGAGTATGAAGCCTCAAAAGCTGAAGTCGAAGGTGAAGCAAAGTTTGTCGGCCTGGCTATTGATGAAGACCAGCAGGAAGAGATGACCACAGAGCGGCTGAATCGCTGGTGTCGGCAAATAGCTGAAGAGCTTGCGCTTGATAGTGATGTTCTTGAGTTGGATGACTGATTCGCTATGAAAAGCTCCCTGTTGTTCAGCGAGTTTTGGCCCTGGCTGGCAGAGCATACAAATTGCATCGTCAGGGCCGGAAGTAGTGATTCGGTAGTATACGATGATGATGACTACCACTGGCGCTTCACCGCTGAAGATGCCCGTACCAAGTTGGTTCAGGTAATGCGCGGTAAACGACCCGTCGCCGAGCTGTTTATTGAGCCTGAACATATAGCCGCTGTGCGTATTTCTCCCGGGGAGCGGGGAGAGTACAACTTTGACCTGATAGCAGAAGTCCAGGGGCGCGAACAGGTTGTTTATTACTTTGTTCTGACTCACTCACTGGAAGATGTGGATACGAAACAAAATCCCTCCTCAGCCGCTCTCCATTAAAACGATTTTGATCTTGTGGAAGTTATACTAGTCAGGCCTGTATAACTTCCGGATTAAATTTCTAACTTAAATTCTATCCCTCTCTTTTATTTCCCTTCACAACCATTAATTTGAAAATTTTTTTACAGTCGGTGCATTTTGTAAACTGTATTTATTATAAAAAGCGCTTGTTGTGAGTTCTTAACAAAGGTTTACCACAGTTATCCCCCGTTTACACGGCGCCCACTTACTATGTACTTACTGAATGCAAACGAGAGGGTTGAACGATGAAAAACTGGAAAACTGTAGTAGGTAGTTTGGCTTTGGCTGGCGTTGTAGCAGTACCAGCCGTTGGTATGGCATGTGATGGTAAAGGACGTATGGAAGGTCGCGGCCATGGACCAGAAAAAATTGCTAAAGAGCTGGACCTGACGGAAGCTCAAAAGGATCAACTGAAGGAGCTTCGCGAGTCCAACCGTGAAGGAAAAATAGCTAAGCGCGAAGAAATGCACAAAGCGTATGAAGAGTTGCGTGAAGCAATACGTTCCGGTGCCGATCAGCAGACACTGGCAAGCCTGGGGGCCAAGATTGGCAAACTGGAAGTCGCTAAAATGCAGAGCCGCAACCAGATGCGCACTCAATTTGAATCTGTATTAACAGATGAGCAGCTCGCCAAGCTGGAAACCCTGAAGGCTGAAAAAAAGGATCGTCATATGAAGAAGTGGAAGGCATATCGCGATCACAGTTAAGAGTGGGCATAGTTTAACTGCTTTAATGTTGCACCAGGTAGTTTGAGGTGTAGCAGGTCCAGCTGCATCTACAGCAGCTGGTCGTAGTTCATAACGCGGCTTTGAATTAGAGCCGCTCTTTAAATCAATGACTAAGGAATTAAACTACAACCTTCTCCGTCAGAAATACACCGCGCGGATGCATGGATTACTCTTGACCGAGAGAGTTGTAGTTTAAGCCTGTGATAGCAAGATTCAAAATTTCATTGGATCTAAACCAGCTAATGATGAAATCCTTTCGGATCAATCTTTAATAACTACAAATTAGTAGATAAATACAGCACCTGAATTAGGGTTACCGTTGTTTTTCTTATCGCCACCAATACCAGTGGCATTGCTATCTTCACCAGGGGCGCCCACTACAAGTGTATTTCCATCTGCGCTGAGACTTACAGAATGGCTGAATTCATCATTTTTTTCCGTTGTACTTGACTTGATATAAGCTCCTTTGCTCCAGGTAGTATTTGAACGTGTATATATATAAATTGCTCCAGAGTCCTGGGCATTATTATCTTGCTCATCACCATTAATACCACTGGCATGGCTGTCTTCGCCGAGAGCTCCGACTGCAAGAGTGTCCCCATTTTCGCTGAGGCTAACGGAGAAACCAAATATGTCGCCTCCGTTTGCATAGTTGAGTTCGGTATTGTGGGCTTTGAGGTAGGATTGCTGGACCCAATCAGCATTTGTTTGTACAAATATGTATACTGCTCCAGTGTAGTCAAGGGCATCATTGTTTTCCTGGTTTCCATTAATACCTGTAGCAAAGCTACGCTCACCAATAGCCCCTACTGCGAGAGTAGAGGCATCGCTGCTCAGGTGAATGGCAGAGCCAAACAAATCGTATTTATCACTGTTGCTGGCTTTAATATGAGATTGTTGGGTCCAGGTGGTTTCGGGTCGGGTGAATATATATACGGCGCCAGAGCTGGCTGCGCTATAACTGGGTAGAAAACTATTTATACCCTTAGCTCCGCTACTTTCAAAGGGGGCGCTAACTGCTAGGGTGTTTCCGTCATTGCTAAGGCTTACACTTCTTCCAAATTGGCTGTTTGGCCCTGTGTTACCAGCTTTTATATAGGCTTGTTGCTTCCAGTTGCTCTTGTTGTAATTGAAAATATATACAGCGCCAGATTTAGAGTGGTCATTGCTAGTTTGGTCGCCATTTATGCCTGAACTACTACTATCTTCACCGCGAGCGCCGACTGCAAGAGTTTTGCCATCGCCACTAAGGCTGACGGAGTAACCAAATGCATCGTCAAGATCACTGTTGCTGGGCTTTATATAAACTTGCTGGGTCCAAGTGTTGCTTGTGCGGCTAAATAAATATACGGCACCAAATCCGAATGAGTTAAAGCTACTATTACCTTGATCACCATTGATTCCGGTGGCACTACTATTTTCACGATGAGCACCAATTGCGAGTTTATTGCCGTCATTACTTAAGCTAATAGAATGGCCAAAATAATCTCCCTTATCAGCATTACTGGCTTGGAGCGAAGCCTGTTCAGTCCAGTTAAGGTTGTTGCGCGTAAAGATATAAACTGTTCCGGGAGGGTTGGAATTTTCAGTTCGGAGTAATTCACCTGGCGCTCCGACAGCGAGAGTATTGCCATCGCCACTAAGAGCTATTGATCCTCCAAAATATTCACCCTCGGTAGAGTCGCTTGATTTTAAGTAACCAATACTATCAATAAGAGGGTCATTAACAGCAAGAATATCTGAGTTGGAACACCCGTGGTTATTGCAGGCCTGTAAGATATACTGAGCGTTTACTCTGGAGTGCAACGGCACTTCTAAGATATAACTTCCTGCCTCGTACTGGATATCACTTCCAATCTGACTAAACCCTGAAGCTCCATCAGGATTCTCTTGAAGTCGGTAGTAGATCGCTCCTTCAACATGATCCCAGTTGAACTCGAAGAGTTTAATTGACTTAAAACTCAAATTAACATTTTGAGGTTGATTAGGTATAGAGTTTGTCGATTCAATATTAGTTTCACTCCTGCTACATGCGATGAGCAAAGGTAAAACTATTGCGAAAGCAGCGAAAAAGGGTTTTATCATATTGATTGTGGAGTTTTAGGGTAAATTAAGATTAGGGGTTTGGCCGGTTTAGATGTAGGGAGTTTGTCAGGTAACTTTAAAGCTAATTATGCGTTAGGTAGGAAGTAGGAGGCAAATGTGAAAAAGAGCGGGCTTTGAAGGCCCGCCTAGACGATTAGCTAAAATTAACTAGTGCCGATAGTTAATTTCTTGCTAGATCTTCGCTTTCCCTATCAGGCTTGTGCTGGTCAAACCAATATAAAATCGATGCAACTTTTGCAACTAACTGACTTGGCCTGGCAGCGATACTGTGGGATGCCCCTGGTATGCGAACCATGGCAGCGTCAACGTCATTAAGTTTTAGTGCTTGATAAAACTGTTCTGTTTCTGACATCGGTGTGCGGTAGTCCTCTTCCCCGGTTAAGAGCATGGTGGGAGTGGTAACGTTTCCGACATAGGTGAGCGGTGAGCGGCGGCGGTATTCCTCAGGTTTCTCCCAGGGCATCCCTGAGAACCAATAGTTGGTAAAGAACCTGGAATAATCGGCAGTTAAGACAAAGCTTTCCCAGTTGATAACAGGCTTGGCAACAACAGCGGCCCTAAAACGGTCAGTTTTACCAATGATCCAGGCTGTCAATGTGCCTCCGCCACTGCCACCAGTAACAAACAACTGCTCTTCATCAATATAACCTTGAGAAATTACAGCATCGACGCCAGAGATCAGGTCGTCGTAATCCTGGCTCGGGTAGTTATGGTGAATTAAGTTGGCAAATTCATGGCCGTAGCTGGTGGAGCCTCGGGGGTTAGTGTATAGAACAACGTACCCAGCAGCGGCAAATAACTGGACTTCGGCGGCAAATCTGGGGCCGTAATTAGAGAAAGGGCCACCGTGAATTTCCAATAGAAGGGGATATTTCTTCTCGGGATCGAAATTGGGTGGGTAAGCGACCCAGCCCTGAACATTTCGGCCGTCAAAGCTCGATTTGTAGTTGATCTCCTCAATGTTTGCCATCTCGCGCAGAGGCATCAGGTCGCCATTGAGCTGGGTGAGTGCCTGGGTTTTGCCGTTGCGCGCTAGAGCCAGTTCGGCGGGACTCTGAGGGGTTGTTTGTGTGTATGCGATATCCCCGCGTTTGGAGACTGCAAAATTGGCACCGGAGTAAGGGCGTCCCAGCGACAGACCTCCAGCGTCGCTGGCCATCAGGGTTTCGCCGGAACCAATTTTCTTGATGGCTATTTTGGTGGAGCCGTGATCGTCGTAGCTATAGGCAATTCGCTTGCTATCGTCCAGCCAGTGGAAATTGGAGATGCTGCGATCCTTGGCTGTTTTTATTTTACGGGACTTCCCGCTATTGATATCCAGGATGTGCAGAGTATGTTGCTGGTATCCTAGCTTCTGATCTACAAAGCCTAAATAGGCCAGCTTTGAACCATCAGGAGACATCTGCGGGTGATGGTCGGGACCATAACGTTCGGTAATCTGCTCGATACTGCCGTTTTTTAGGCTCACCTTGTAAATTTCCGAGTTCATCAGCTCGATTTCGTGATCGGGATGACGATTGGCTGAGAAGTAAATTGCACTATTATTTTTACTCCAGGCGAGACTGCTGTGGTGATCGTACTCACCTTCGGTAAGCTGGCGAGGAGTACCGCCCTCTCGAGGAATCACAAAAACCTGTACATGTCCCTGCTTTAAATAGCCCATGCCATCTGAACGATAAATGCTGCTGTCGATAAACTGTGGTGGCTTAGCCCACTCTGCGCCTTCCGGGGCACTGGGGAGCTGTACTGGCAGAGGTTTGCTTTCCGGTACGAACATAGTGAAAGCTATTTGCTTTCCATCCCGTGACCACTGGATATTTGAGGGGGATTTTGGCAGGTGAGTAATCTGCAGATCCTGGCCATTATCTAACCACAGCAGGTGGATCTGTGGGCTGCCACTGCGGGTGCTGATAAAAGCGATGGTCTTCCCGTCTGGGGATAGCTGTGGGGAGTAATCGGAGTAGTCTCCAGAGGTCAGAGGGCGGTGATCTTTGCCATCGGTACCGATACGCCAAAGGTTCGCGCGCTTGCCGTCTTTCATTTTGTTCATTGAGTTGCGGACGTAATAAATACTTTTCCCGTCACTGCTGAACTGAGGGCTACTCGCGTATTCGAGGTTAAATACATCCTCGTAACTAAAATTAGGTAGTTGGTTATCAGCGAGCGCAGGGCTGGCGATAAACATCGCTGCGACAATTTTTATTAGCCGGTTCATGATGATCTTTAGGCTCCTCCTTTTTGTTTCCTAGAGGATACCTGAGGAAGGGGGGTAAAGGGAGTGATTCGTTGACTGGTGTGCTCGATGGGATAACCCGTGATGGAGCAGCAGGGTGGCTGACCTGCTACTCCATTATTTGGCCGAATATGCCTGTAAAATTTTGAATTAGTTGGTTGCCAAGTCCTCGCTTTCATTTTCTCTATCGGGTTTGTGTTGATCAAACCAGTAAAGGGTCGAGGCTACTTTAGAGATTCTCTTGCTGGGTCTATCAGAAAAGTTATGGGATGTGTTTGGAAGGCGCACCATAGCCGCCTCTACATCATTTAACTTGAGTGCTTGGTAAAACTGTTCGGTCTCAGATATCGGGGTGCGATAATCGTTTTCTCCAGTCAATAGCATGGTCGGTGTAGTGACATTGCCAATATATGTGAGTGGAGAGCGGCGTCGATACTCCTCGGGGGCCTCCCAAGGCATCCCGGAAAACCAGTAGCGAGTAAATATTTTGGAGTAATCGGCAGTTAGAACAAAGCTCTCCCAATTGATTACCGGTGCGACAACTACCGCAGCCCTGAATCGTTCAGTTTTACCAATAATCCAGGCTGTCAGTGTGCCGCCGGCGCTTCCACCTGTGACAAATAATTGATCTTCATCGATATAGCCTTGGGCGATAACTGCATCGACACCCGCCATTAGGTCATCGTAATCCTGGCTCGGGAAGTTGTGATGGATCAGGTTGGCAAACTCATTGCCGTAGCTGGTAGAGCCGCGAGGGTTAGTGTAGAGCACGACATAGCCTGCGGCGGCAAATAGCTGCATTTCGGCAGAAAAGCGCGGGCCGTAGTTAGATAGTGGGCCACCGTGAATCTCAAGTAACAGGGGGTATTTATTTTGCGGGTCGAAATTTGGGGGGTAGGCGATCCAGCCCTGGATATTGCGACCATCGAAGCTGGATTTATAGTTGATCTCTTCCACATGGGCCATATTGCGTAGAGGTATCAAATCACTGTTGATCGCCGTGAGAGTTTTTATCTTACCGCCACGAGAAATTGCAAGTTCTGCGGGAATTTGAGGTGTGGTTCGGGTATAAACTACGTTTCCAAGTTTGGAGACAGCAAAATCTGAAAAACTATAGGGCGCGCCTAGTGTCAGTCCACCAGCGTCATCCGCTATCAAGGTTTCCTTTCCGCCAATTTTCTTAATGGCAATTTTGGTTGAGCCATGATCGTCATAGCTGTAAGCAATACGCTTACTGTCAGCGAGCCACTGAAAATCGGAAACGCTACGATCGCTGGCAGTTTTTATTAGCTGGTTTTTTCCACTAGCGAGGTCGATCACTCGCAAAGTGTTTTGGTGGTAGGAAAACCGCTGATCTTCATAGCCTAAATATGCCAGCTTTCTTCCGTCGGGTGAGATTTGAGGTTGAAAATCGGGGCCAAATCTCTCGGTTACTTGCTCAATATTTCCATCGTTGATATTTACCTTGTAAATTTCTGAATCCAGCAGTTCAATTTCATGATTTGGGTGGCGATTTGCTGAAAAGTAAATGGCCTTATTATTTTTGCCCCAGCTGAGCTGGCTGTTGTGCTCGTAGTCCCCACTGGTGAGCTGACGGGGAGTGCCTCCTTCATGGGAAATCATGAAAACCTGTGAATTACCCTGCTCTAAGTATCCCTGGCCCTCAATGCGATACAAGCTCTTGTCGATAAACTGAGGTGTTTCCTCCCACTCGCCCCCTTCTGGTGGTGTGGGAAGCTCCACTGGCAGCGGTTTGTTCTCGGGCACGAACATGGTGAAGGCTATATGCTGACCATCGTGGGACCACTGGATATTTGATGGGGCTTTGGGTAGATGGGAAATTTGCTCACTTTTACCATTGTCTAGCCACAACAAATGTATCTGGGGCTTTCCACTCCTGTCGCTGATAAAGGCAATGGTTTTTCCATCTGGAGATAGATGTGGCGAGTGGTCGTGAAAATCTCCCGAGGTTAGGGGGCGATGATCTTTGCCATCATCGCTGATATACCAGAGGTTTGCCCTTGTGGTATCTGCCATTTTGTTCAGGGAGTTGCGCACGTAATAAATATTTTTATCGTTAGTGCCAAACTGTGGGTCGCTGGCGTACTCCAGGTCGAAAATATCCTCGTAGCTAAAATTGGGTGAATGTTCATTTGTATTTGCGTGGGTGGAAAATGCCGGGCTTGCAATAACTGCCGCAGCAATAAACTTTATAAACCTATCCATGGTCCGTGAGCTCCTTTTTATTGTTAGATACAGCATACCGAAGGGGTGTCAACAGAGGGGATAAATACGCTGAAGTGTAGTATTGAAGGGATAGTCAGTTTATTTGGCGGATAAACCTTTTGGAGTTTTACTTTCTCAAAAAGGAAAGCCGGGGTAGATCAAAATTAAACTTGGTGCTTTCGTCTTTTTTGAGCCTGTAAAATAAGCCAGATTAATCGAAATAGTAGCTATGTTAATACTTTCCGATAAATATCTTTGAGAGTATCAAACTGGTCGATCCCAACCATTTCGTCACACTGTGTGAATAGTAGTTTTTCGGGTTCTAATTCGGTAACCACAATTCTGGTGGGCACGGTTCTAATGGGACCTGGGTGTGTATTGGGCTAACGGAACAAAGGGTGACCTACCACTACGATAATAGCGGCTGTATTGAAAAGGAGGTGAGCTACGGTACTTGGTGGCTTTAGGTTTCACTCTGCCATGTGTTGGCCGTTTCCTCTACGAAACTTCGATAGCTTCGCGGACCCTGCGGCAAAAGTGCGGCTTGAGCCTCGAGATCTTCCTGATGGATTGGGTGGCCGTTTGTTTTGAACCAGCGATGCATGACCAGAAGATCGAAATTCAGCCACGGAGGCACCATGGTTTCGATGCTGTTGGCAAATTCTTCCGGCGTTAGGTCAGGGTAGATGACGGCGTGACCTAGTGCTATAGACCAGAGTGCGGCGGTTTCATTGCCGTTAGGGGCATCCAAACTCGACAAAAGAAATACTTCGTTCTTCGCCCTTATGTCTAAGAGTGCTGACGCTGCTGCGAGCGCAACATCACGGATATCAATACGTGCAACCGGGTGGGGCCCCAACGGCGTTGCATAAGCACCTGCAGTGATTACATCCTTCTGAATAAGATCATTCTGAGCGAAGTAGGTGGGCCGTAGTATCGTGTGCGCGATCCCACTTGCTCGCAGCGCTGTTTCAATGGCGAATTTTCCACCCGCATGGGGAATCATCGGTGCGCGAACTGCAAGATCGCTCGATAGATAAACGATGTGCCTGGGGGGTGATTCAGCGGCGATCGCCAGTGTGGAGAGGCCTTGATGAGTCTCCTTGGGACTATTTGCGATGAGAAGAAAGACACTCTCAACTCCCTTAAATGCTGACCTCAGGGTGGAAGGGTCGTCCATATCGGCAATGACTGTATCAATATCATCGGGGAGACTTGCGGCATAGGCAGTCGATCGTGTGGCGACCCGGATCTTTGCTCCACTCGCATATAAGATCGGAATGAGGGCCCGGCCGACGTTTCCTGAGCCGCCAAAGATGAGGACAGTCATCGATGTGATCCATTGATACTCAGGGCCAGACTGCGCAAAAGAATGCGCGAAAAGGTTTGTCGGCGTGCCACCCTACCGGGGCATTCAATGGTATGAAGAAGCTATCACCGGCGTGGAAGGTCTCCTCGCCGTTTGATGTTGTGACCCGTACCGACCCCTCCAGCATACATATCAGCTCGCTCCGACTGAAATCTGTGATATCGCAATGACAAGGGCCGGATATTATTGTGCCGACCTGGATCCTGCCATCACCAGACTCGTATGCCAGATGTCGGGCTTGGTGTGGCTCTAGAGCGCTGAGACTGGTCTCTCTGCAGTCGTCTTCTGAAATATTTGGAAGCGGGCGCACGACTCTCAGCTTAGACGGATCAGTCTCTGCAGGATACTCATCATTGAATAAATTGATAAAGTACTTGCGGTAGTATACCGGCATGTCCCATGCGCAATTAAGGCCTTGCGGGAGGAAAAACGGCTCTCCAGCAGAGATAACTTCTTTGTGTCCTGTTTCGTCGATAATGCCGACGTGGCCCTCGATCAGAAGCATGAACTCAAAGAGTGGATAGGGATTGAGCCCTGTGCTGCTTCCGCCAGAGCAATCCCAGGTCCCAGTGCAGAGGCCGTTGCGCTCAAAGGCTTTATACCCTCGCTGGATAGGTGTCGGGCCTGTAAGAAAAGAGGGAGGGATGACAGCCCAGGACTCAAGGCCTTCGCCACTTGGGTTGTGCGGGTCCAACTTGATTACGCTTTTCATGGCGTCTTTCTCGAGGACTCGAGTTGGTGGCAGGAGCCGCGCGACTCGAGAATCAGTGAGCGGTTGGTGGTCGTCGGCGCGATTCACTAAGTATCTCTGCCGCAACTCATTTAGTAGTCTAATCCAACTTGGCGATAGATGTTGCTCTCGATAAATTGTGTCGGCCCGAGCCACCCTGCACGGTCTGGAGCAATGGGATGTTGTATTGGCAGAGTTGGCAAATACGCTGAATAGTAATATTCAAGAGGTAGCCAGTTTTTGGCAAGATAAACCTACTGGAGTTTTACTGCCCCAGCCATGAAAGCCGGGGCCTCTCAAAAGAATACTTTGAGCTTTCGCCCTTATGAGCCTCTAGGTTGAGTCGGATTAATTTAAGTGAGTAACTCTTTTAAGACTTCCCGATAAATATCTTTGAGGATATCCAGGTGGTCGGCCTCAACCCTTTCGTCCACTTTATGGATAGTGGCATTTACTGGTCCCAGTTCTACGACCTGGGCTCCGGTAGGGGCAATAAAGCGGCCATCGGAAGTGCCGCCGGCGGTCGATAGCTCCGCTTTTTCCCCAGTGATGGTGAGAATTGCCTGCTGAGTTGCCTGAACCAGTGGGCCTGCGGCAGTGAGAAAAGGCAATCCGGATAATTTAAAATTCGCCTCGTACTTGAGGTTGTGCTTACCCAGGATTGCGCGGGCCCGAGTCTCAAGGTCTTCGGCGGTTAATTCAGTGGAAAAACGCCAGTTGCAGAGTAAATCCACTTCGCCGGGAATAACATTGGTTGCGCCGGTACCGCCATTGATATTGGAAACCTGGAAGCTGGTTGCGGGGAAGAATTCATTCCCCTGGTCCCACTCTTCGGCAGCGAGTTCAGCGAGAGCGGGGGCCAGGGTATGAATCGGATTCTCGGCCAAGTGAGGGTAGGCTACATGGCCTTGGGTGCCGAGAACTTTTAGTTCCAGGCCGAGTGAACCCCTGCGCCCATTTTTTATAATATCGCCAACCCGTTCACTACTGGATGGCTCGCCGACGATACAGCAGTCAATCTTTTCTCTCTGCTCCTCGAGCCACTCGACAACCTTAACGGTGCCGTTTGTTGCGGGGCCCTCTTCGTCGCTGGTGATCAGAAATGCTATGCGACCAATGTGGTCTGGGTGTGCCGCAATGAACTCCTCACAGGCAACCACCATGGCTGCCAGGGAACCCTTCATGTCCGCCGCACCGCGGCCATATAGAAAACCGTCGCGAATTTCAGGCTCGAACGGGGGGCAGCTCCAGTTTTCTTCTGGGCCTGTGGGTACGACATCGGTGTGTCCGGCAAAGGCGAGCAGGGAGCCTTCACTAGAGCCATCGCGTACTGCCCAAAAATTATCGGTGTCACCTCTGCGCAATTTTGTTACCTGGAATCCTATTTTTTCCAGGCGCTGGATCATAAGGTCCATACACCCAGCATCTTCGGGGGTGACAGAGCGGCGGCGAATCAGGTCGAAAGCGAGTTGGAGGGTGGGAGTCACTTGGGCTTTCCTTGTATAGGGAGATGGGCCGCAAAGAGGCGGCTAGAGGGGTGGGATGCAGCAGTGCGGAACTGAAGTTCCGCACCGTGCAATTTTAATTGCTGTGTAGAGCTTCATTTAGCTCGATAGCACTCTTGTTGGTGAGACATTCCACTGCACCATTAGTGGAGTTGCGGCGGAAAAGTAAATCGGATTTTCCAGCCAGGTCTCTGGCCTTGATGTGCTCTACCAGCTTGCCGCTGTCATCCAGCAGGGCGATTTTGGTTCCAGCGGTAATGTAGAGCCCAGCCTCGACAGTGCAGCGGTCGCCAAGGGGAATGCCGATTCCGGCATTAGCGCCGAGCAGGCAGTTATCGCCTACCGAGATAACGATATTTCCGCCGCCGGAAAGCGTGCCCATGGTGGAGCTGCTGCCACCGAGATCGGAACCGGCGCCGACAAATACCCCGGCGGAAATACGGCCTTCAATCATGCCGGGCCCTTCGGTGCCAGCATTAAAGTTAACAAAGCCCTCGTGCATGATTGTGGTGCCTTCCCCAAGGTATGCGCCCAGGCGCACTCGAGCGGTGTGTGCGATACGAACCCCAGCCGGTACTACGTAGTTGGTCATTTTGGGGAATTTATCCACGCAGGAGACATCCAGGTACTCACCTTTGAGTCTTGCATCCAGTTGTCGCTGCGGTAATTCCTCGAGATCAATGGCTCCCTGGTTGGTCCAAGCGACATTAACCAGCTTGCCAAAAATACCGTCGAGTTTGATCTCGTGGGGTTTTACCAGGCGGTGGGAGAGAAGATGTAGCTTTAGGTAGGCCTCTGGCACGGACTGCGGGGCTTCGTCAGTAGCCAAAATAACTACTGCGAGTGGTCTTTGAGAATTGGCGAATTGCTGCAGGATTTCGGCCTGGTCAGCAGCGCCTGCACTGTGGAGAGCATCGGCTAATTTCTGTAGCTGGGTGGAGTCCAGAGGCAGACTGTGATTTCCCTCTGCCAGGCCCAGAGTTTCAGTAACTGCGTTAGCGATTTCTGCGCTGGGCTTAAACAGGGGGTTGGGGTAATAAACTTCGAGCCAGTCGCCCTTGCTGTTACAGGTGCCGACACCAAAACCGATGCTGTAAATATTGCTCATGGTGGTTATCTCCTAATTCGACTAGCTTTGCAGTTGTTCGAAGGTCGCCTCTTTAAAACCGAAAAGGGTTATCTTTGAGGTGGTGGTGACCGGGCGTTTGATTAAGGTAGGGGTCGCACTGGCCAGATCTAAGGCGAGTGTATTATCCATTTCGTTTTTCTGTGCATCGCTCAGTTCACGCCAGCTGGTTGAGCGGCGGTTCAGGACCTCTTGCCAGCCAAATTTATCCAGCCAAGCTTGTAGGGGGACATCTTCCATGCCGTCTACGCGAAAATCGTGAAAGCGATAATCGACTCCATTTTTCTCCAGCCATTTGCGGGCTTTTTTTACGGTGTCACAGTTTTTAATGCCGTACAGAGTAATCACGGTTACGCCTTTTTGGTTTTCTTGGGGTTTTTACGGTTGGGGTAGCAGGTTGTGCAGATTTCACAGACGGTGCCGTCGCAGCCCCGCGCAGAGCAGAACTCGCGACCGTAGAAAATAATCTGCAGGTGCAATTTATTCCACTTGTCTCTTGGGAACAGCCGCTTCAGGTCTTTTTCCGTCTGGGTGACATTTTTGCCATTCGTCAGGCCCCAGCGTTGGGCCAATCTGTGAATGTGAGTATCGACGGGAAACGCCGGGTGCCCAAAAGCCTGTGACATAACCACGCTCGCCGTCTTGTGTCCGACCCCGGGTAGGGTCTCCAGCGCGGCCATATTCTCGGGCACTTCGCCGTGGTATTCGTTGATCAGGATCTGCGAGAGCTTGCTGATGGCTTTGGATTTTTGCGGTGAGAGGCCACAGGGGCGAATGACTTTTTGGATCTCCTCTACCGGGACCTGCGCCATATCCCTGGGGTTGTCTGCCAGCTGCCAGAGCGCAGGGGTTATCTGGTTGACACGCTCATCGGTGCATTGCGCGGATAGGAGTACCGCAACCAACAGGGTATAGGAGTCTTTGTGATCGAGAGGAACGGGAGTTTCCGGGTAGAGTTCCTCCAGGCGCTGCAAAATATAAGTAACGCGCTCTTGCTTGAGTAGATTTTTTACTGCCATTGTTAAGATATGCCTGGGCGTGGAGTTCCTGTATGTGCTCGAGTTGTCAGTTGTTCTTGAAAAGTGAGTTGGCCTTACCTGCAAAATGCCTTTATGCGGTGCGCTGCGTCGATGCACTCTTGCAGTGTCGCTACCAGTGCCAGACGCACATACTCGCGACCGGGGTTCAAACCGATGCTATCGCGGGCGAGAAATGCACCGGGAAGTACCGTGATATTTTGCGCCTCATAGAGTTCCCTGGCAAAACGCTCACCATCCCCGACCTTGGGCCATAGGTAAAAGCTTGCCTGTGGCTGTTGTACCTCGAGGCAGCCGTCGAGAATTTCGAGAACTGAAGAAAACTTTTCACTGTAAAGCGAGCGATTCTGGCGGACGTGTTCCTCATCCTGCCAGGCTGCGATCGAAGCATATTGATTGGGCAGCGGCATGGCGCAGCCGTGGTAAGTTCGATAGAGCAAAAACTTTTGCAGTAGATCGGCATCACCGGCGACGAAGCCCGAGCGAAGCCCGGGTAAGTTCGAGCGCTTTGATAGGCTGTGGAATACTACACAGCGGCGAAAGTCTATTCGTCCCATTTCCTCGCAGGCCTGTAATAGTCCTACCGGCGGTGATGACTCGTCAAAATACAGCTCCGAATAACATTCATCGGAGGCGATGGTGAAATCGTAGCGGTCTGCCTTCTCTATCAGCTGTTTAAAATCTTCAGCTTCGAGAAGAGCGCCGGTGGGGTTGCCGGGAGAGCAGAGGTAAAGCAACTCGCATTGCTGCCAAACCGATTCCGGCACCGAGGTGAAATCTGGTTTGAATTGGTTTTCTGCCACACAGTTAATAAAGTGCGGCTGCGCCCCGGCGAGAAGGGCCGCGCCCTCATAGATCTGGTAGAAGGGATTGGGCATCAGGACTTTGCTGCCTGCGGAAACGGTCGCCTGGGCGAATGCAAAAAGTGCTTCCCGGGTCCCGTTCACCGGCAGCACCTGGCTATCTGCGCTCACATTGGATAGCTGAAAGCGCTGGCTCAGCCAATCGGCGATCGCCTGCCGCAGGGGCTCTATTCCCTTGGTCAGTGGGTAGGCGGCAAGCTTGTCTAGGTGCCGAACAAGCTCTGCACTGACAAACTCTGGTGGCGCATGCTTGGGCTCACCGATGGACAGTGCAATATGCGGCTTGTCCGCCGCTTGGAGGCCCTCTTTCAGGGCTTGCAGCTTGGTAAATGGATAGGGCTGCAGCTGTTCCAGATTTGGGTTCATGGTCGTGAGCGGGCCTCGGGCGTTTTTTCGGTTAGGCGTCTTGGTTGTTCAGTTCCAGGCAAATGGCTTTTTCCAGTGCGCCGTTGGCCTCGATGTCGGTAAGTGGTGATCCCTCGGCGTCGGTAATGTGAAAAATATCTTCGACTCGTTCGCCGAGTGTCGAAATTTTTGCATTGTGCAGGCGCAGATCGTGGGAAATAAAAATTCGCGCGATGCGGGCCAGCAAGCCGGGTCTGTCGGCACTGGTAATTTCCAGGGTGCTGTAATGATCGCCGGGCTCGGTGGAGAGATGAGCCTGACTCTTCAATTCAAACATTTTAAGGCGGCGGGGCGTACGTCGCTGAATGATCTTTGAGTAGTCCTCAACCAGGGCCAATTCCTGCTGTAGTGTGTCGCGAATCTGAGCTAGGCGCTGGGGTTCGTCCAGTAGCGGTTGGCCCGCTTCATCCAGCACGTAAAAGGTATCCAGCGTATAACCAGAGGCAGAATTGTACAGGCGCGCATCGTGAACGTTCAGGTTGAGCATATCCAGCCCGGTAACCGCTGCGGCAAATACGTTGGCTCTATCAGGTGTGTAGACAAAAACCTGGGTAGCGCCGTCGTGCTCGCCAGGCCCTGAGTTTCGCGTTAAAACCAGGGTGTCTTTTTGGCTGGCGTCGGGGCTGCTGTGCAGTTCGTGGATGGCTGAAGTGTGCCAGGTGATATTGTCAGCGGTCTCGCGAACAAAATAGTCATCCCCCATTTGTGCCCAGATATTTTCCACCGAGGCTTGCGGAAGTCCCATAGCGTCCAGTTTTTCCATTGCCTGGCAGCGGGTTTCCTCGATAATTTCTTCCCGGTCGATGGGGTTTTCCAGGCCTCGGCGCAGGGCGTGCCGGGTGGCTTGGTAGAGCTGGCGCATCAAGCTGGCCCGCCAGCTGTTCCAGAGTTCCGGGTTGGTGGCATTGATATCTGCGACTGTGAGGGCGTACAGGTAGTCCAGATGTTCGCGGTCACCCATTTCACGGGCGAAAGCGTGTACGACTTCGGGATCACTGATGTCCTGCTTCTGAGAAACCTGGCTCATCAATAGATGCTTTTCTACAAGCCAGCAAACCAGGCGCCGGTCGCGGGCGGGCAGGTGGTGGCGCTGGCAGAATTCCGCCGCATCCACAACGCCCAGCTTGGAGTGGTCGCCACCGCGCCCTTTGGCGATATCGTGGTAGAGGCCGGCGATATACAGCAGTTCCGGTTGGCGCATACGCTCGAGAATCTCCGCTGCAATCGGGAATTTTTCCCGCGCCTCGGGGCTCCGGAAGCTGCGCATATTGCGCACAACTTGCAAGGTGTGGGCATCCACGGTGTAGATATGGAATAAGTCGTGCTGCATTTGCCCGGTTACCTGCCCAAATTCTGGTAGGTATCGCCCGAGAATGCGGTAGCGGGTCATTCGGGATAGCTGGGTCGACAATCCCCTGGGTGAGTGAAGCAGCTGCATAAACAACTGGGTATTTTTCGGATCTGCGCGGAACTCGTCGTCGATCAGGTGTCGGTGCTCGCGAATCAGGCGGATGGTGGAGGCCCGTACCCCGCTAATATCCGGGTTGTTGGCCATCAGCACGAAGATCTCGAGCAGGGCCGAGGGCTCCTGGTTAAATACCTGGGCGTGGGTAACCTCAATATTGCCGTCGCGCAGCTGGAATCGCTCATTTAGCGGAATGACCAGCTGGCTGCCTTTGCGCTGAAGGATGGCTTCGCCGAGATATTGGAGAAGTACATCGTTCAATTCCTGCAGTGCCATCACGATGCGGTAGTAGTTGTGCATAAACTGCTCAACGGCGAGCTGGGTGTCGCTATCCACATAACCGAATTGCTTCGCCAGTTCTCTTTGGTAGTCAAACAGCAGTCGCTCTTCCGCGCGGCCGGCGAGCAGGTGCAAGCCGTAGCGCACACGCCAGAGGAAGGTTTCCCCGGACTGTAATATGGCGAACTCTTCCTCGGTAAAAAATGCCTTGCCTTGCAGTTGCTTCAGGGTGCGCACTTGGAAAAAATATTTGGCAACCCAGGCAATTGTCTGGATATCCCGCAGGCCCCCGGGAGAGTTCTTAATATTGGGCTCGAGAATATATTCAGCAGCCTGCTGGTTGCTGTGCCGCTTTTTCTGTTCGGCGAGCTTGGCCTTGAAGAATTCTTCGGTGGGCCAGAGCCTTTTGTGTTCCATTTGCGCAGTTAGCTGCTCGCCAACAGTACTGTCGCCGACAACTGTGCGGGATTCGGTGAGGTTGGTGGCCACGGTGATGTCCTTCGCGGCTAACTCCAGGCACTCCTCGATATTTCGTACAGAATGGCCGATATCCAAGCCCAGGTCCCATAAAAAGGCCACCAGGCGCTCTATGTTGTCGATGGTATCCGGGGTTGGGTGATCGCTGGAGAGGATGAGTAAATCGATATCGGAGTGGGGGTGTAGCTCTCCGCGCCCGTAGCCGCCCACAGCGAGAAGCCCGATACCGTCTCTCCACTCGAACTGGTGCCAGGCGTAATGCAGAAGGCAGTCCACAAACAGGGCGCGCTCGTGTACCAGTGTGACAACGTCCTCTCCCTCGCGAAAGCGCTCTGCCATTTGCCGTTCGGCTGCGCCGACAGCATCTTTAAATATCTCCAGAGTGGGTTTGTCGCCGGAGCTTAAATCCCTGCGAAAACGGGACTGATCAAAGAAAAACAGGGGGCGTTCAAAGTAGGGAGGGCTGACCGGCTGCATGGGAAGTCCGTTTTGCTCTTGGGCTGCCGCAGGTGGGGGCGGCTTGGGTTCGGTTTGCGGAGAAACACACTGTGGTGCCGGGAGTAATGCATTTATTCCTCGCGGCACCGTCGGTACGGCTTTAGAAGTTCTCCTCGCTGCGCGCTGTGAGTACTTCTACGCCGTCGCTAGTGACTGCCATGGTGTGTTCCCATTGTGCGGAGAGACGGCGGTCCTTGGTTACCGCAGTCCAGCCATCTCCCAGCACGCGCGTGGCCGCTTTGCCTGCGTTAATCATGGGTTCAATGGTGAAGGTCATGCCCTCTTTGAGCACTTCACCAGTTCCGGGCTGACCGTAGTGAAGAATTTGTGGGTCTTCATGGAAGACGTCGCCGATGCCGTGTCCGCAGAAGTCGCGTACCACTGAGTAATAGTTTTTCTCAGCGTGCTGCTGGATGACGTGGCCAATATCGCCAAGGGTAGTGCCGGGGCGGACAATTTCGATGGCTTTGTACATGCACTCCTGGGTGATTTGTACCAGGCGTTCAGCGTGGGCGGCGGGCTTGCCGGCAAAGAACATCTTGCTGGTGTCACCGTACCAGCCATCTTTGATAACGGTCACATCGATATTAATGATGTCGCCCTTCTTGAGAATTTTGCTCTCGGAGGGGATACCGTGACACACCACTTCGTTGACGGAAGTGCATATAGACTTTGGGAAGCCGCGATAACCGAGGCAGGCCGGGATCGCTTTCTGTACCTTCACGATGTGTTCGTGGCAGCGTCGATCCAGTTCTTCGGTAGTGACTCCTGGAACGACATACTCGCCAATCATTTCCAGCACCTCTGCGGCGAGGCGGCCTGCGGTGCGCATCTTGGCGATTTGTTCTGGGGTCTTAATGGCTGAGGTCATGCGTATCCTTTGTTTCTGGGTTGGGGCGGGTAGCGCCCAAGAGGCGGGCTATTGTAGCGGATTGCTGGCTGTAGGACACATTTTGCCGCTATTGGCGCAAGGATGGCTCAGGCGTCCCGCCAACAGCATTGAGGCGTGATCATTTGCGCGAAATCGGTGCCAATTCTTCACTATGGGGTGCACTTGTGGTATAAAGCGCGCCGCCTGGGGATACTCCCTGGGCAAGTAAAAGCCGCACACGCATCGACACATGTGTCTGGGTGCCCTGAAAGGGGTTGACGCATGGGATACGTGGAGGACTAACCCGTATATATAGAGGTTTATTATGCCGCAAGTAAGTATGCGCGATATGCTGCAGGCTGGTGTTCACTTTGGTCACCAGACCCGCTACTGGAACCCGAAGATGGGTCAATTCATCTTTGGTGCCCGCAACAAGATTCACATCATCAACCTTGAGCACACTGTACCGGCTTTCAATGAAGCCCTGCAGATCATCAAGGGCATGACTGCTCAAAAGAAAAAGATTATGTTTGTTGGCACCAAGCGTGCTGCACAGAAGTCTATCAAAGAGCAGGCAGAGCGTTGTGGCCAGCCTTACGTCAGCAACCGCTGGCTGGGTGGTATGCTCACCAACTACAAAACCATCCGCGCTTCCATCAAGCGTTTCCGTGAGCTGGAAGCCCAGTCTCAGGACGGTACTTTCGAGAAGCTGACCAAGAAAGAAGCTCTGATGCGTACCCGTGCCATGGATAAGCTTGAGCGCTCCATCGGTGGTATCAAGGATATGGGTGGCCTGCCTGACGCGATCTTCGTAATCGACGTTGAGCACGAGCGCATCGCTATCCAGGAAGCTAACAAGCTGGGTATCCCCGTAATCGGTGTTGTCGACACCAACAGCGATCCCGCTGGTGTTGATTACGTGATCCCCGGTAACGACGACGCTATCCGCGCAATCAAGCTGTACACCACAGCTGTAGCCGACGCAGTACTTGCCGGCGCTGCAGAAGCTGGTAACACCGTTGCGAAGGACGAGTACGTCGAAGCTAACGATGACGAAGCCGCTGCAGAGTAATTTGCAGGGCTAAGTGGTGTAACACAGTCGTTTTACACTGCGAACTCAAAAAGGGGCCCGAATTACGGCCCCTTTTTTCTAATTTTTAGTGACAGAACCCCGAGGATTGAATCATGGCGATTACCGCGTCTATGGTAAAAGAACTGCGCGAGCGCACCGGCCTGCCGATGATGGAGTGTAAGAAAGCTCTGACGGCTGCTGATGGCGACATCGAAAAGGCGATTGAAGACCTGCGCAAAGCCTCCGGCCTGAAGGCCGCTAAGAAAGCTGGCCGCACCGCTGCTGACGGTGTTGTTGCCGCTAAAGTTGCAGAAGATGGCAGCTACGGTGTACTGGTTGAAGTGAACTCCGAGACTGACTTCGTTGCTCGCGATGAAAACTTCCAGGCGTTTGTTGCCAAGGTTGTAGAGAAGGCATTTGCCGATCGCCAGCAAGACGTAGCTGCCCTGATGGAAGGCGAGCTGGAAACTGCTCGTGAAGCACTGGTTCAGAAAATCGGTGAGAACATCGGCGTGCGTCGTATCGAGCTGGTTGAAGCTCCAGTTGTAGGTGCTTACGTTCACTCCAACAACCGCATCGCTGCCCTGGTAGCTCTGAGCGGTGGAGAGATCGAGCTGGCTAAAGATGTTGCCATGCACGTGACTGCGGTTAACCCGCAGGTGAACAAGCCGGAAGATATGCCTGCTGACGTCCTGGAAAAAGAAAAGGACATCATCAAGGCTCAGCCGGATATGGAAGGCAAGCCGGCTGAAATCGTAGAGAAAATGATGGGCGGTCGTATCAAGAAGTTCCTGAAAGAGAACAGCTTGGTAGAGCAGCCTTTCGTTAAGAACCCGGACGTAAGCATTGGCAAGCTGGTTAAAGATGCCGGTGCCGATGTGGTTTCCTTTGTTCGCTACGAAGTGGGTGAAGGTATCGAGAAGGAAGAGGTGGATTTCGCAGCGGAAGTTGCGGCCCAGGTTAAGTCCTCTTCTTAATCGCATATTATTGGGTGCCCTCGGGCACTCAATCGCAGTGGGGTGCTTCCGCTGGGGTTTCTTACCTGCAGCGGAGCACCCCTCTGTGTAAATGACTGAAATTGTTGTAATGTTCAGCGGCAAGGCCTGGCCACTAACAGGTACATTGAAGGGGACTAACGAATGCCCGGTATTAAAGACCGCAAGTATAAGAGAATTTTGTTAAAGCTCAGCGGCGAAGAGCTGATGGGTGATCAGGGTTTCGGTATCAGTCCCAAGGTGCTGGACAAAATGGCCCTGGAGATTGGGCAGCTGGTTGGTATCGGGGTCCAGGTGGGTTTGGTTGTTGGCGGCGGCAACCTGTTCCGTGGGGCTGCGCTGAGCGCTGCAGGTCTCGACCGTGTGACCGGTGATCACATGGGAATGCTGGCCACGGTAATGAACGCCCTGGCACTGCGCGATGCCCTGGAAAGATCTGACATCTCCTCGAGAGTGATGTCCTCGATTCAAATGAGCGGTATTGTCGATCACTACGATCGCCGCGCGGCTATTCGCTACCTGGAGCGTGGCGAAGTTCTGATTTTTGCCGCCGGTACCGGCAACCCTTTCTTTACCACTGATTCCGCAGCTTGCCTGCGCGGTATTGAAATTGAAGCCGAATTGGTTTTGAAGGCCACTAAGGTCGACGGCGTCTACTCTGCTGATCCCAAGCTCGACCCAACAGCAACTCGCTATGACCAATTGACTTACGATGAGGTTCTCGACAAGAAGCTCGGCGTGATGGATTTGACCGCTATCTGCCTGTGCCGCGAGCACAATATGCCTGTACGTGTATTCCGCATGGATAAAACCGGTGCATTGTTGAATATTGTGGTTGGCGGCGAGGAAGGCACCTTAATTGAAGAGGAAGTGAAATCGTGATTGAAGATATAAAAACAGACGCGAAAGCTCGTATGGGTAAGGCACTTGATGCCCTGGCTGGAAATTTCAACAAGATTCGTACCGGCCGTGCACACCCGAGTATTCTCGATGGCATCCACGTCTCCTATTACGGTTCTGATACTCCGTTATCTCAGGTTGCCAATGTTACTGTTGAGGATGCGCGCACTCTCTCCGTAACTCCCTGGGAGAAAAACCTGGTCCCGGATATCGAAAAGGCCATTATGAAGTCCGATTTGGGCCTCAACCCCAGCACAGCTGGTGCGGTTATCCGTATTCCAATGCCTATGCTGACCGAAGAGACCCGCAAGAACTTCACTCGTCAGGCAAAAAGTGAGGCAGAGACCGCGCGGGTTTCCATTCGCAATATTCGTCGCGATGCGCTGGCAGATGTGAAGTCACTGGTCAAGGATAAGGAAATTTCTGAGGACGATGAGCGTCGCGCAAGTGACGACATTCAGAAAATTACCGATCAGTTTGTCGCTGATGTGGACAAAGCACTGGCAGCGAAAGAAAAAGACCTGATGGAAATTTAATGAGCATCGGTGGTACCGAGCTACATGCTCCCGGCCCACGTCACATCGCCATTATTATGGATGGCAATGGGCGCTGGGCTGCCCGCAAGGGCCTTTCCCCTTCAGCCGGCCACAAGGCCGGTGTCGAGCGTATCCGCGACCTGCTTTCAGCTTGTAAAACTCGCGGTGTTAAAGCGCTTACTCTGTTCGCCTTCTCCAGCGAGAATTGGCAGCGCCCTCCGAAGGAGGTCGAGCTGCTGATGAGCCTGTTTAATTCCTATTTGCGCAAAGAGGCCCGGCGGATGCGGGAGGAGGGGGTTCGCCTGAGAGTTATTGGTCGACGGGACCGATTCTCTCCGCGCTTGCAGCGCGCTATAGCCGAAGCGGAAGATATCACCCGCGCAGGGACTGAGGGCGACCTGATAATTGCTGCTGATTACGGCGGGCGCTGGGATATTGCCCAGGCGGCCCGTAGATTGGCTCAAGAGGTTGCCGATGGCACGCGCTCCCCAGAGTCGATTACTGAGGATGGGCTTGGCAAATACATACAGCTTCAAGACCTGCCGCCGGTAGACCTTTTGATCCGCTCCAGCGGTGAGCAGCGTATTAGCAACTTTATCCTCTGGCAGGCCGCTTACAGTGAATTCTATTTTACTGATACGCTTTGGCCCGACTTTGACGAAGCCGAGCTGGATAAGGCTATCGCAGAATATGAGTTACGTGATCGCCGCTTCGGCGGTCGCGCCGAGGGGGATGACGCGATCGCTCAGGCGTGATCCGGGCAAGTCTGCGGCGCCAGGCTTGCGATACAAATTGGTTGGAAATCTTTGCCGACACGCTCTTGATCTGTACAGAGTATCCAGACAGAGTGGTCAAGTTACTAACAAAGGGGTTTGCGGTGCTAAAACAAAGAATAATTACTGCTTTGGTGCTATTGGCACTGTTTATGGGGGTATTGTTTTTACTTCCAATGCAGTGGTTTTCACTGATATTTGTGGCGGTTATCTTGCTGGCGGGCTGGGAGTGGGCCAACCTCTCGAATTTGAATCGAGCCTTGCGCTTCGTTTTTTTGGCCGCATTGGGATTAACCCTAATGGTCACGGCTCAATACGTCTTTTCAATGAATTTTGATGATCCCGATATCGATCGCGGCCGCCAGATTCTGGCCGTGGCCTGTGGTTGGTGGGCGCTCGCTTTCTTGTGGGTGCAGAGCTACCCGTCCAGTGCTGCTCTGTGGGGCAACCGGTGGGTACGCGGCCTGATAGGCCTTGTTGTGTTAGTTCCAACCTGGTTGTCACTGGTAGTTTTGCGGGGCTTGGATCACGGCGCCTGGCTGGTTCTTTATGTGGTGGCGATCGTTGCAGCGGCGGATGTCGGTGCTTATTTTGTCGGCCGCAAGTTTGGTAAGCGGAAGCTGGCTAGAGAAGTTAGTCCGGGCAAGTCCTGGGAGGGCTTTTTCGGTGGCCTGGGTGCTTGCTTGATTTTGGCTCTCGTAACTTCCTACCTATTTGAGCTTCCACTAAAAAATACTGTCTTGTTCACTTTTGGTGTCTTGGTTACTGCACTGGCTTCAGTTATTGGGGACCTGGTGGAGAGCATGTTTAAGAGGCACAGAGGGATTAAGGACAGTAGTCATATGTTACCGGGGCACGGT
This sequence comes from Microbulbifer sp. CNSA002, assembly GCF_047324085.1. Lineage (NCBI taxonomy): Bacteria > Pseudomonadati > Pseudomonadota > Gammaproteobacteria > Cellvibrionales > Microbulbiferaceae > Microbulbifer > Microbulbifer sp. CNSA002. The sequence goes on along the minus strand of NZ_CP172449.1, from coordinate 3,781,599 downwards.
GGCATCCTCGATCGGATAGATAGCCTTTCCGCGGCTCTTCCAGTGTTTACGATGGCCGCACTAGCGAGCGAGCTGCCGAAATACTTGTAGAGGCGTTTTCGCTCCAGTTTTGTGTTTTATTCGCTAGCGCCCAGCTTAATGCTGGGCGTGCAATTGTTTGGTGGCAGCAATATTGCTATCAGAGGTACGAAAAGGGCCTATGCAAGTAATTCCCCCGCAACAAATTACCGTTCTCGGCTCCACTGGTTCGATCGGCGTGAGCACCCTGGACGTGTTGGCGCGACACCCGGAAAAATATTCTGTTTTTGCCCTTACCGCCCGTGAAAGGGTTGCCGACCTTGCTCAGCAGTGTCGGCGGTTTAAGCCTCAATATGCTGCTGTTGTCGATGAGGTGCGAGCTGAAGAGTTGCGAGTGCTGCTTGGCGATGAAGTGGATACGGAAGTCCTAAGTGGGGTGGAGGGCTTGTGTCGTGTTGCCTCCGATACTCAGGTCGATACAGTCATGGCGGCGATCGTAGGAGCTGCGGGATTGCGCCCAACCTTGGCGGCAGTAGACGCGGGCAAGAAAGTGTTGCTGGCGAACAAGGAAGCGCTTGTTATGGCGGGCCCAATATTTCAGAGGGCCTTGAATAAGAGTGGTGCGCAACTGTTGCCGATTGATAGTGAGCACAATGCAATCTTTCAATGTTTGCCATTCCCCTGTGGGGATCTCGAAGCTGCGGGCGTGGAAAAAATACTGCTTACGGGTTCGGGCGGGCCATTTCGCACACGGCCTGCGAATGAGTTGGGGGCGGTGACGCCGGATGAAGCTTGTGCACACCCTAATTGGTCGATGGGCCGGAAGATCTCTGTTGACTCCGCCACAATGATGAATAAAGGGCTCGAATTTATAGAAGCGTGCTATTTGTTTAATGCGCGCCCTGAGCAGATTGAGATAGTCGTGCACCCCCAGAGTATTATTCACTCGATGGTACAGTACCGGGATGGCTCTTTACTGGCACAGATGGGTAATCCGGATATGCGCACGCCTATCGCCCATGCCCTGGCTTTTCCCCAGCGCATTGATGCAGGGGTGCCAGCATTGGATCTGGTTGCGCAAGGCAGGCTGGATTTTGAGGCCCCGGATTTTAATCGTTTTCCTTGTCTGCGTTTGGCGCGAGAGGCTGTTAATGAGGGAAAAAGTGCTCCAACAGTCTTAAATGCAGCGAATGAAATTGCAGTAGAAGCCTTCCTGAAGGGGCGTCTAGCATTTACTGATATTGCATTGGTGATAGAAAAAGTGATGAATAGGGCTCCCGTTGTTGAACTGTCGGGACTCGAGGCAGTCGAAGCCATTGATTTCAATGCGCGAGAACTGGCCAAGCAGGCGCTTGCCGCCCTCTAAACACATTGCCCGGCGTATAATGGCCGCTAAATTGCGTATGACAAGAAGTTGTAGCTGAGTATGGATCTAATTCAGACGGTAATCTGGGCCTTGGTGGCTCTCGGTGTACTGGTATCTTTCCACGAGTTTGGGCACTTTCTTGTAGCACGTCTGTGTGGTGTTAAGGTGCTGCGCTTTTCTGTGGGGTTCGGCCGCCGGTTGATCTCCCGCTATGATCGCCACGGTACCGAATTCACTATTTCCGCTATCCCCCTCGGCGGTTACGTAAAAATGCTCGATGAGCGCGAGGGGCCTGTAGCGGCTGAAGAGCTGGATCAGGCGTTTAACCGCAAGAGCGTATGGGCGAGGATGGCGATTGCCGCTGCCGGTCCTGCCGCTAACTTTCTTTTGGCGGTAGTCTTTTTCTGGGCTGTGTTCCTCGGTGGAACAGCGGGCCCGGTTCCTATTGTGAAATCCGTTGAGCCCGGGAGTATTGCTGCGTCGGCAGGCCTTGAGTCCGGGCAGGAAATTGTTGCTGTTGATGGTGAGGCTACCCCTACTTGGCAGGCCCTCAATTGGCGCCTGGCAAACCGCCTGGGTGATAGTGGCACCATAGAATTCTCTGTGCGCTATCCGGATTCCAACCTCGAATACCATATGGTGGCGGATATCAATCGCTGGCTTGCCGGCCGTGAAGTTCCCGATCCGCTCGGGGAGATTGGTCTGCAGCTGTGGACTCCACCGGTGAGTATGACTCTTCATAATGTGGTGGAGGGGAGCCCGGCAGCCTCAGCTGGACTCAAGGCTGGAGACAAGATTGTCTCGACCGATGGCCGTGACTTTTCATCTTTTCAAAGCTGGACCGATTATGTGAGAGCCCGCGCTGGTGTTCCAATGGATATCACTGTCGAGCGTGGAGGCGAACCGCTGACGGTGTCTGTAACACCTGCGGAGATCAAGCTGGACAGCGGTGAAACCATAGGGCAGGTCGGAGTGCAGCCGGTATCAGAGACTTGGCCGGATGATCGAGTACGGATTTACCACTATGGGGTGGGCGGCGCTTTAGTAAAGGGCTTGCAGGAGACCTGGGATAAAACAGTCTTTACCCTGAATAGCTTGAAGAAACTATTATTTGGTCAACTTTCGACCAAAAACTTGAGTGGCCCCATTACCATTGCTAAAGTGGCGGGTACTTCCGCGGAAGCGGGATGGCAGTCTTTCCTGTCATTGCTGGCGTTGCTCAGTATTAGCCTTGGTGTACTCAATCTGTTGCCTATCCCGGTACTCGATGGTGGTCACCTCCTTTACTACGGTATTGAGGCGATCAAGGGGTCCCCTGTGTCAGAGAGGGTGCAGGTGATTGGTTTACAGGTGGGCATGGCCCTGGTGCTCTGCATTATGGGGCTGGCTCTGTACAACGATATTTTACGTTTGTAGTGCCCAGGATAGGCTTTTTTCCGGGCTGATAATGTGAGTGAGATTTTTATACGTGTGAGACGTTTTGTCTTGGCACGAGTTTGTTGTGAGTAAAAGCGACTCGGAAGCGGTATGAAGTATTTGCTGAAAGCGATCTTTCTGGGCCTGGTGCTGCCTCTCAGCGCTTTGGCACAGTCGTTCGTTCTCAGCGATATCCGAGTAGACGGGTTACAGCGGGTTTCTGCAGGTACAGTTTTTTCAGCGCTTCCGATTCGGGTAGGCGACGAAGTTGAGCCTGGCGAGATTCAGGATGCAACCCGAGTATTGTTCCGCACTGGTTTTTTTGAAGATATTCAGATTGGCCACGAAAACAGCGTTCTTGTTATTACCGTGAGAGAACGGCCGGCTATATCAAAGATAGATATATCCGGGAACAAGGCGATTGCCACTGAGGATCTACTGAAGGCGATGAAGGAATACGGTCTCGCCGAAGGCCAGATCCTAAAGCGTTCGACCCTCAGGGGGTTGACCCAGGAGTTTGAACGCCAGTACGTGGCGCAGGGTCGATATGGCGCCAGTGTTAAAGCGGAGCTCAAGGAGCTGCCGCGCAACCAGGTTGAGCTGCGGGTTGCTGTCGATGAAGGGGCTGTTGCTGCGATAAAACATATTAATATCGTAGGAAATCGAGCCTTTTCTGATAAAGAGCTGGAAGAGATTTTTGAGCTTAAAACTACTGGCTGGCTCTCTTGGTTGCGCAGCGATGATAAGTATTCTAGTGAGAAACTCACTGGTGATTTGGAGCGCTTAAAGCTCTATTACCTGGATCGTGGATATCTTGGTTTCCAGATTGATTCGGCTCAGGTATCTCTAGGGCCGGACAAGAAGAGTGTATTCATTACTATTAACGTGGTTGAGGGTGGTGTTTACACGGTTAGTGAGGTGGAAATTGCTGGAAACCCGATAGTAGCGGAGGAGGAAATCAACCGCCTGCTATTGGTGCGAGAAGGTCAGCGGTTTTCCCAAGCGAGGGTGACAACCACTTCAGACTATATTGCTAAACGCTTGGGCAACAAAGGTTACGCTTTTGCCGAAGTGAATGGTATTCCTGAGGCCAATGAAGAAGAGAGTACAGTAAAAATTACCTTCTTTATTGATCCGGGAAAGCGCACTTATGTGCGACGTATTAGTTTTCGCGGGAACACTCGCACCGCAGATGAAGTCTTGCGGCGTGAACTGCGCCAGATGGAGTCAGCTTTGGCTTCCTCTGCGCGTATAGAACAATCCAAAGTGCGTCTTGAGCGCCTTGGATACTTGAAGGTAGTGAAAGTTGAAACAACTAAGGTGTCCGGCACCTCAGACCGGCCCGATGTTGATTACATGGTAGAGGGGCAACCCTCTGATTCTGGGGGAGCGGGGCGCTAGTTTGCGTTGTAACTCCTGGATTGCGAATAAAAACACCTGGAATTAGTAGATGAAACATTTCCTGAAAGCGGCTTCTCTTAGCCTGGCACTGCCTCTCAGTGCTTTAGCACAGTCATTTGTAGTTGATGACATCCGTGTGGAAGGGCTGCAGCGCGTCTCTGCCGGTACCGTATTCTCAGCTCTCCCTGTGCGAGTAGGGGATGAGGTGGAGACTTTGGAAATCCAGAGTGCCACTCGGGCACTGTTTCGCACAGGTTACTTTGAGGATATTCAAATCGGCCAGGAAAATGGTGTCCTGGTCATTACTGTGCGCGAGCGACCTGCAATTTCCAAGATCGAGATTACGGGCAACAAGGCGATTGCAACAGAAGACTTGTTGAAAGGCATGCAAGAGAATGGCCTTTCAGAGGGGCAGATCTTCAAGCGCGCAACCCTTGAGGGGTTGGCCCAGGAGCTGCAGCGTCAATATGTTGGCCAGGGACGCTATGACGCCAGTGTTAAAACTGAAGTAAAAGAGTTGCCGCGCAACCAGGTTGAGCTTCGCGTAATTGTTGATGAAGGCTCAGTAGCTGCGATTAAGCACATCAATATTGTCGGCAATAAGGCGTTCTCCGATGAAGAGCTTGGAGAGATTTTCGAACTGCAAACCACCGGGTGGTTGTCGTGGCTGCGCAGTGATGACAAGTATTCCCGGGAGAAATTGACCGGCGACCTGGAGCGTCTCGAATCCTATTACCTGGATCGTGGGTATCTGGATTTTAAAATTGACTCTACCCAGGTTTCCCTGAGTCCCGATAAAGAGAGTGTATTTATCACCGTCAATGTTTATGAAGGCGATGTTTACACCATTAGTGAAGTGGACCTGGCGGGTGATCCTGTAGTCCCAGAGGAAGAAGTTAAGCGCTTGCTGCTGGTGCGGGAAGGGCAGACCTTCTCCCAGGTTCGTATGACAACAACCTCGGATTATATTACCAAGCGCCTGGGGAATGAGGGCTATACCTTTGCTGAGGTTAATGGCATCCCCGAGCCCAATAAAGAAGAGAAAACGGTAAAAATCACCTTCTTTATTAATCCCGGCAAGCGGGCTTATGTTCGCCGAATTAATTTCCGAGGTAATACTCGCACTACAGATGAGGTTTTGCGTCGCGAGATGCGCCAGATGGAGTCAGCTTCTGCTTCCTCTGCCCGTATAGAGCAGTCTAAAGTCCGCCTTGAACGCCTGGGCTATTTCAAGGAAGTTGAGGTGGAAACCTCAGAGGTGCCGGGTACATCCGATCAAATTGATGTTGAATACACGGTTGAAGAACAGCCTTCAGGATCTATCGGCGGCACAATTGGCTGGGCCCAGAGCAGTGGCTTGGTACTGGGGGCCAATATCCAGGAAAATAACTGGTTAGGCACCGGTAAATCCGTAGGTATTGGGATGAATGCCTCGACCTACCAGACGTCTGTGAACTTCTCTTACCTTGACCCTTACTTCACACCGGATGGTGTGAGCCGTGGCTTTAATGTCTTCTACACAGAGAATGATTACTCCGAGGTCAACCTCTCTGACTACAACACCACGACTTATGGTGGTGGAGTTAGTTTTGGTTACCCGATGTCGGAAATTTCCCGCCTCGGACTGAATGTTAATTTCAACCACTTGGAGCTTTCTGCTTCGAGTAGCTCAGTCCAGGAAATTCAGTCCAGCCCACGCCTCTTCGATGATACTTCTCTGGATGGTATTACTGAGGCAGAGGCGGTCGAGATAGTAGAAGCATTAAATGATGGGGTAGCTGAAGATCTAGCGATGACAATAGATACAAGCCAGTTTAATACTTCGGCTGATGGGTTTATCGATCGCTATGGTGATGCATTTAATAATCTGAGTTTAACTGCTTCATATGCTCGATCTACGCTCAATCGAGGTGTTTTGGCAACCCGTGGAGCATCGCAAAATTTTTCTGCTGAGTTTACTGTGCCGGGTAGTGATTTGGAGTACTACAAGCTTGTGTACACTGGGCAATATTTCCGTCCGCTAACGAAGAGTTTGACTCTGCGTTTACGTACTCGTTTGGGTTATGGTGACGGTTTCGGGGACCTTGATGAGCTGCCGTTCTTTAAGAATTTTTATGCTGGCGGTTTTGGGTCTGTACGAGGCTTTGAGCGCAATACTTTAGGGCCCAGGTCTACACCGGCAGAATTCTATACACGCTTGCCGTGTGCAACAAATGGCGAAGAGTATACACAATACTGCTACGAAGTTGACAGTGAGGGTAACTTGGAGATTGATAGCTATAGTAACGCTGATCCCTTTGGCGGTAATATCCTGATTGAAGGCAGTGCAGAAGTTATTTTCCCATTGCCATTTGTCAAGGATCAGCGATCGCTTCAATCTGCTTTCTTTGTAGATGCGGGTAATGTATTCGATACCAGCTGTGGTGATACCCAAATCAACTGTTACGATGTGGACTTTGGTAAGATGAATGTCTCTGCGGGGATAGGCTTGACCTGGATTACCGGTTTTGGCCCGCTGACATTCAGCTTGGCGAAAGCTCTTAAGAAAAATGATGATGACGATGTGGAAGTATTCCAGTTCACCCTGGGTAACAGCTTCTAAATTTGTCAGATAAAATGAATTAGGCGTATATCAGCGCAATTAAAATAAAATCTATTGGAGAGACCGACGTGCTTAAGAATGTAAAAATTGTTGCAGTATTACTTGCAGGTATGACCTTGTCCGGCGCAGCGCTGGCGCAAACCAAGGTTGCGGTACTTAACCTACAAGCTGCGATCATGAGCACAGATGCAGCTAAAACCAAGGTTAACTCCTTGAAGACCAGCTCTGAATATTCGAAGCTGCAGAGCAGTGCCGAGTCAATTCGTTCTGAGCTGCAAAAAATGGCTGAAGATGCCAAGAAAAACAGTGTGACCTGGTCCGATGAGCAGAAGACTGAGTACCAGCGCAAGATGAATTTCCAGCGCTCAGATTTTGAGACAACGGTGAAAAAATTGCGTGCAATGGAAGCTCAAGTGGGTCAAGAGATCCAGGCTTCTATGGGACCAAAGGCCAGGGATGCCCTGGACGCACTGATTAAAGAGCAGAAGCTTGACGTAGTGCTGGATTCCAATACTGCCTACTATGTAAGTCCCAGCGTCGACCTGACAGAGGCTGTTGTTAAGCGTATGAACGCAGCCAAGTAAGTCGATAGTCTTCTATGAAAGATAGCTTTTCTCTTGCCCAGTTGGCGCAAGAGCTGGGGGCCGACTTGCGGTTGGCGCCCGGTTCAGATTCCAATCAAAAAGTTCAGGGTTTAAATACACTGCAGGATGCCGGTGCAGAGCACTTGGCTTTCCTCGCAAGCCCTAATTATCGACGCTTTCTGAAAACGACCAAAGCTGCCGCAGTGCTGGTATCGGAAGAGTTTGTTGAAGAGTGCCCGGTAACGGCTTTATGTGTTGCGGACCCCTACTTGGCCTTTGCTCGAGCAACAGCCCTGTTCGATACAACTCCTGAAGCACCTATTGGTATTCACCCCTCTGCAGTGGTTCACCCCACGGCAGAGATTGGTGCTGGTGTCAGTGTGGGGCCCGGCTCTGTGGTCGAGGCCTACGCAAAATTGGAGCCTGGAGCGATTGTTGGTGCTAACTGCTATGTTGGCGAGGGCAGTTTGGTCGGTGCAGGAACACGCCTGTATACCGGCGTTGTTTTTCATCATAACTGCTCTATCGGTGCACACGGTATTATTCACAGCCAGACGGTTATTGGAGCCGATGGCTTTGGGTTTGCGCCTAATAAAGGCAGCTGGGTGAAAATACACCAGCTTGGTGGAGTGCAAATTGGCGAAGACGTGGAAATTGGAGCCAATACCTGTATAGACCGTGGAGCTTTGGGTGATACGGTGATTGGGCGAGGAGTCAAGATCGACAATCTGGTCCAAATCGCGCACAATGTGAAGATTGGTGACTACACGGCCATAGCCGGGTGTGCCGTAATTGCCGGTAGTGCTGAGATAGGGAAGCATTGTCTTCTCGGTGGCTGTAGCCGTATTAACGGGCACATAACGATTGCAGATGGCAGTCAGGTGTCGGGTAACACGTTTGTTACTAAGTCGATAAAGGATACTGGTAGCTACTCTGGAGCGCTATCCTTTGCCGATAGTTCTACCTGGCGTCGTAATGCTGTGCGTTTTGGTCAGTTGGATCAAATGGCGCGCAGATTGAAAGATTTGGAAAAACAGGTTCAGGCACTGTCCCAAAAGAGTGGGACAGACGATTGAACTTTAGTTATTAATTAATTTGGCTTTGTTGTTTTCGGGGCGTTTTACGCCCCGAAGTGGTTTCTGGGGGCATTTGGAATGATGGATGTACGTGAAATTCGCGAGTATCTGCCGCACCGTTATCCTTTTTTGTTGGTGGATCGTGTAGTAGAACTCGAAGAAGGGAAGTATATAAAAGGCTATAAAAACATTTCTGGAAATGAAGAAGTTTTTAATGGCCACTTTCCGGAAATGCCTATTTTCCCGGGAGTGATGATTGTTGAAGCCCTGGCTCAGGTCTCGGGAATCCTCGGCTTTAAAACGTTTGGCAAAAAACCGGAAGATGGATATCTGTATCTGTTCGGTGGGGTTGATAAGGCGCGCTTTAAGCGTCAGGTGATCCCAGGTGATCGTCTTGAGCTCGAGTCTGAAGCGGTATCTGTTCGCAGAAATATCTGGAAATTCGCTTGTAAAGCCAGTGTTGATGGCGAGCTGGCAGCTTCTGTTGATATCCTATGTGCCGTCAAAAAGGTTCAGTAATTCTGTAAAGCTCGCTGGAGAGTTAGATTCAGGATTTTCCGGGTAGCCTTTGTTTTTAAGGGTACAGGTTACCCAGTACGATTAATGCCGAGGAGTAGATCCCAGAATGCAGACAAGTATCCACCCTACAGCTATTGTCGACTCTACGGCAGTAATTGGTTCCGGGGTGAGTATTGGTGCTTACACCATTGTTGGAGCCGGCGTAGAGATAGGTGATGGCTGTGATATTGCCTCTCATGTGGTGCTTAGTGGGCCGACCAAACTGGGGAAGAACAACCGAATCTACCAGTTTGCTTCCGTAGGGCAGGATACCCCGGACAAAAAGTATCGTGGTGAGGAGACGACACTCGTTATTGGCGACAATAACGTGATTCGCGAGGGGGTTACGATCCACCGTGGTACCGTTCAGGACCGAGGTGAGACCACTATTGGTGACGAAAACCTGATCATGGCCTATGCCCATATTGGCCACGATAGTGTTGTTGGCAATCACACTATTATGGTGAATAACTGTGGTTTGGCCGGTCATGTTGTTGTTAAGGACTGGGCGATTCTGAGTGGTTATAGTTTGGTTCACCAGAACTGTACTGTGGGAGAGCATGCTTTCCTGGGAATGGGCGCTGCTATCGGTAAAGACGTTCCTGCTTATGTTATGGTTGCCGGAAACCCTGCCGAAGCAAAGACCATTAACTCAGAAGGGCTGCGCAGACGGGGCTTTTCTAGAGAAGATATTGCCCTGATCAATAAAGCTTACAAGACCGTTTATCGTCGCGGTCTTACTATGCAAGAGGCGCTGCAGGCCTTGATGGAGTTGCGCGAAGAATCTCCAGTTATTCAGCCGTGGATAGAGTCTTTGCAGTCTTCCACTCGCGGCATTGTTCGCTAATTCACTTCTCTTTGGAGCTGTTTCGTGCAGCTCCGATTGCACTTTATGCAACTCCCATTTAATTCCAACGTAAACAGCTCCCCAAGAGGAGGGATTTAGGCGTGTCAGAAAAAAATAAGCCGATACGAATTGGTATCGTTGTCGGTGAGGCGTCAGGAGATATCCTCGGTTCTGGTTTAATGGCCGCATTAAAAACTCGGCTTCCCAATGTAGAGTTTGAGGGAATTGCCGGGCCGCGCATGCTGGAACTGGGTGCTAAAAGTTTATTTCCTATGGAGCGGCTGTCGGTAATGGGGCTGGTAGAGCCTTTGAAGCGCCTTCCGGAACTGTTGAAAATCCGCAGATCTCTCCGTCGTCACTTTACTGATAACCCTCCCGATCTATTTATTGGTATAGATTCCCCGGACTTTACATTGACTCTTGAGGCTGCACTCAAGGCTGAGGGTATCCCCACCGTCCATTATGTCAGTCCTTCGGTTTGGGCCTGGCGGCAGGGTCGAATTAAAAAGATTGCGCGGGCTGTCGACCACATGTTGACCCTGCTACCATTTGAAGCGAATTTCTACCGAGATAACCAAGTACCGGTGACCTTTGTTGGCCACCCTTTGGCTGATGAAATTCCCCTGCAAGTGGATGTCGCCGGCGAACGCAAAGCATTGGGCTTTGAGAAAGACGACCGGGTAATTGCCCTTTTGCCTGGCAGTCGTGGAGGTGAGGTTCGCATGTTGGGGCCGTTGTTTCTGCAGACGGCCCGATGGTGCCACCAGCGCCACTCGGATATTAAATTTGTTATTCCCGCTGCCAACAAGCAGCGTATGGAAGAGATTCAAGAGCAGCTAAAAGATTACCCAGAACTCCCTATTACTTTACTTGAGGGGCAATCGAGGCGGGCCGTTTCTGCGGCAGACTGTGTGCTTATTGCATCGGGTACAGCAACTCTAGAGACAATGCTGCTTAAAAAGCCCATGGTCGTTACCTACAAGCTGGGCAGGTTGACGTCTATGATCGTCTCGCGGATGTTGCATACCCCATGGGTTTCGCTACCAAATTTACTAGCCCAAAAAGAACTGGTGCCGGAAATTTTGCAGAATGATGCTATTCCGGAGAATCTTGGTGCGGCGGTGATGCAGTATTTTGAAGATCCGCTTCTTGGGGATCATTTAGAGCGCGAGTTTTTCGAAATGCATCAACAGTTGAGACGCAATGCTTCTGAGCGGGCTGCTGATGCCGTGGTGGGGCTGCTGGAAGCTAAGCCTGAATCTGCCGAGTAGTATAAGTTATGAGTAGTAAAACAGAATTGCCCCCCTATGTTTGCCCTTTCAAGGGTGATTTGATTGCAGGTGTCGATGAGGTTGGGCGCGGCCCCTTAGCTGGTGATGTAGTTGCCGCAGCTGTGATTCTTGATCCTAACAAGCCAATTGCCGGGCTTGCCGACTCCAAAAAGCTGACTGAAAAAAAGCGCGAGCAGTTATTTGATGAGATTTGTGAGCGAGCACTCAGTTACTCCATAGCTCGTGCAACAGTTGAGGAAATTGACCAGCTAAATATTTTGCAGGCAAGTTTACTGGCGATGCATCGTGCAGTTGCACAGCTATCCGTGCAGCCTGAATTTGTGTTGGTGGATGGCAATAAAAAACCGAACTGGGATTACCCTTGCGATACCGTTGTAAAGGGCGATGGCCGTGTCGCTGCAATTGGGGCGGCATCTATTTTGGCTAAGGTGACCCGTGATAGGGAAATGGTGGTGCTGGATTCTGAATATCCCGGTTACGGCCTTGCAGGTCATAAAGGGTATCCCACCAAGGCGCATATGGAAGCTTTACAGTTACAGGGTCCCACTCCAATACACCGCACCAGCTTTGCACCGGTAAGGCGCTTGCTAGAAGAGGTTGAGTGATTAACGGTTGTAGCGTTATTTATCGATTCGCTTGATTCTGGCCCGGGTAATCATCTTGTCTGAGACCTCCTCAATTTCCACCAGGTAATTGAGGATGTACAGGCTGATATTGCCGTCGGGGATGCTCTCCAGGTGTTCCATTGCCAGGCCGTTAAAAGTTTTTGGCCCGTCAGTGGGCAGTTCCCAGCCTAGGGTGCGATTAATATCGCGAATAGAAGTGCCGCCCTCGATCATGTACCAGCCATCCTCTATGGCGACTATCTCCTCGTCATCGCTGGGTACTGGACTTGCGGTGAAGTCGCCGACAATTTCCTCCAGCAGATCTTCCAGGGTAACGATGCCCATTACCTCTCCGTACTCATCAACTACCAGCCCCATGCGGCGCTTGGTTTTCTGGAAGTTCATCAGCAATGTGGGAAGTGGTGTTGCCTCGGGTACGAAGTAAGGCTCATCAGTGAATGAATTGAGCCGCTCTGCCGTTAAATTTTCCGGCCCGTCCCGCAGTATTTGCGCCGCTTTTCGCAGGTGAAGTATGCCTACTACTCGATTGATATCACCGCGATATACCGGGAGGCGAGTGTAGGAGCTTTCCGCTAGCTGCTGCAGGATCTCTTCGGCGCTGTTTTCCAGGTCAACGCCCATGACTTCATTGCGCGGAATCATGATGTCTTCAACGGTTGCCTGGTCCAGGTCCAGCACGTTGAGCAACATGCCTTTGTGCTTGCTGGGAAGCAGGGCGCCTGATTCGAATACAACGGTTCGGAGTTCTTCGGGGGCCAAGTGTTCCGCTTCGCTATTCGCTTTTGTTTCGACTCCCAGCATACGCGCCAGGCCGTTGGATATGCCACCAATCAACAGCACCAGGGGAGTGAGCAACCACTGCAGCGGGCGCAAAATAAATGAGGCGGGGAAAGCAATTTTTTCCGGGTGTAGAGCGGCAATAGTCTTTGGTGTGACCTCAGCAAAAATCAGTAGGGCAAGAGTTAAGACTATGGTGGTGAGTATTTCTCCGTAAATTTGCGCGAATACCGAGCCGGCGATTACGGATACAAGAACGTTAACGAGATTGTTGCCGATTAGAATTGAGCCGATCAGCTTGTCCGGGCGTGCGAGTAGCTCGGTGGCGCGCTTTGCCCCGCGGTGCCCGCTTTTGGCTTGGTGCCGCAGACGATAGCGGTTAAGCGCCATCATGCTGGTTTCGGAGCTGGAGAAGAAGGCGGATATCAGTATCAATAGGGCCAGCAAACCGAATAGCAGGCCCGTGGGCATCTCGTTCAAGGGAGAACTCTTTTTATTTCCAAGCGGAGATATTGGAACATATTGCCGACCTCCGCAAGCTTTGCAGTCGTATATTCGATTACCCGCGCTGGAGAATGACTTCCATAACCAGCTTACTACCAAAATAGGCAAGTAGTAGGGCGGCGAAAGCGCTTAAGGTCCAACGCACAGCGGTATTGCCTCTCCAGCCCAACCTCCAGTGTCCCCATAGGAGTATGGTGTAGAGAACCCAGGCGACCATAGAGAGGATGGTTTTGTGTATTGGCCCCTCTTCAAACAAATTGCCAACAAAGACGAAACCGGTCAGCAGGGAGGCGGTGAGCAGTAGTTGCCCGAAAGTGATCAGGCCAAACAGCAGTGACTCCATGCTCTGCAATGGTGGCAGAAGACGGGTGGCGCCTACCGGCCTGTGGTTGTGCAGTTGCTGGTTAAGGTAATAGAGATAGATCGCCTGAAGGGTAGCCAGGGTCAGCAACGAATAGGCAGAAATAGACAGTAGAGCATGTACCGCAATGCCGGCAGAGATCTGTTGATGTGGCGTTACGGTGCCCCAAATATGGGATGCAGCAAATTCAGTGGCGGCTCCCACTGGTGCGAAAATAAGAATAAGTAGAGTAAGTGGCCGGCCAACGGCCAGGATCAATAATAGAAAGTTAACTACCCAGGAAATCAGCGAGAGCATTGCCAGCAGGTCGAAGCGATAGCCTTCGGGTGAAAAGAGAACGTGTCCCAGGGATATTCCGTGGGTGACAAGTGCACCCGCCAAAAGGCTGAGAAGCAATTTGGAATTCGGCTGTTGTTTTTGGGCCAGAGCCGCACCTGCAACTATGGTTGTGGCCAGGTAGAGAGCGATAGCTGTCCAGTGGGCGAAAGCCGCCATGGGTAAATCCGTGTCTTCATTATTGCGTTAGGGCAGGAGTGTGTCATAGCCAGTTGAAACAAGGAAGACTTGCGATATTTCGGCTGTGGCGAGACCTGGGCTATACTGCCGCGCCTCAGAGAGGGAGTTGCAGTTTGCTCCCCCCTAATTTCGCGCCCCTCCGCACTGGGGTTGAGTCCGTAAACGGAGAGATCGAGACGAATTTATGTTCGATAACCTGAGTGACCGCTTATCGGCGGCCTTAAAGAAAGTTACCGGTAAAGCGCGCCTTACGGATGACAATATCCGCGATACTTTGCGCGAAGTGCGCAAGGCGCTGTTGGAGGCGGATGTCGCTCTGCCAGTGGTTAAGGCATTTGTTCAGCAAGTGCGCACCGCTGCGGTAGGACAGAAGGTTAGCAAGGCTCTCAACCCGGGTCAGCAGTTCGTCAAGATTGTTCAGGATGAGCTGGTTAAGGTGATGGGTGCGGCTGCAGAGCCTCTCAACCTCGCCGTGCAACCTCCGGCGGTAATCCTGATGGCGGGCCTCCAGGGTGCTGGTAAAACCACCAGTGTGGCCAAGCTGGCCAAATACCTGCAGGAGCGTGAAAAGAAAAAAGTCATGGTGGTGAGTGCGGACGTCTACCGCCCTGCCGCTATTAAACAGCTGGAGACCTTGGCCGGTGAAGTGGGGGCACAGTTTTACCCCTCTACAGCTGAGCAGAAACCGCTGGATATTGCCAAGGGTGCTGTGGACGCTGCCCGCAAACAATTTGCCGATGTGCTGATTGTGGATACTGCTGGTCGACTGCATGTGGACTCCGAGTTGATGGATGAAATCCGTGAGCTGCACAGTGAGTTGGACCCGGCGGAAACCCTGTTCGTGATCGACGCAATGATCGGTCAGGATGCGGTAAATACCGCAAGTGCCTTTAATGATGCGCTGCCGCTGACCGGTGTGATTCTCACCAAGGCCGATGGCGATGCCCGCGGTGGTGCCGCTCTCTCCGTGCGTCACGTCACCGGTAAGCCAATCAAGTTTATCGGTGTTGGTGAAAAGACCGACGCTCTGGAAACCTTCCACCCGGATCGTATCGCCTCCCGTATCCTGGGTATGGGTGACATTCTGTCTCTGATTGAAGAAGCAGAGCAGAAGATTGATAAAGAGAAAGCCGAAAAGCTGGTTAAGAAGGTCCAGAAGGGTAAAGGCTTTGACCTGGAAGACCTGCGCGATCAGCTGCAGCAAATGCAAAACATGGGTGGCTTTGGCTCCCTGTTGGAGAAAATGCCCGGCATGGGCGGTGTAGCGCAGGCTGCGCAACAGGCCGATATGGGTAAAGAATTTAAGCGTATGGATGCCCTGATTTCCTCCATGACGCCGGCCGAACGCCGCAATCCTGACCTTCTTAACGGTTCGCGCAAGCGCCGCATCGTTGCCGGTTCAGGCACCCAGCTGCAGGACTTGAATCGCCTGCTCAAGCAGCACAAGCAGATGGGCAAGATGATGAAGAAGCTCAAAGGCGGCGGCATGGGTAAAATGATGCGCGGCCTCGGCGGCCTGCCCGGTATGGGCGGTGGTATGCCTGGCGGTATGGGCGGTATGGGCGGTATGCCCGGAGGCCTGCCACCGGGCCTCAAAAAGAAGTAGAGAACCGCGGTTCTCCGGGCGGCTTGGCGACCCTATACAAATCTGGGGTGGTACATTAGAATACGCCGCCTTTCTGCCGGCCCTACTGCCGGTACAAAGTTGTTGTGGTGACTGCTTAGTGCGGTTGCCTAGTGTTGAACCTATAGGAAAGTTACATGGTAACCATTCGTTTGGCCCGTGGTGGTGCTAAAAAGCGCCCGTTTTATCATCTGACCGTTACCGACAGCCGCAAATCTCGCGACGGTCGTTTTATTGAGCGTGTTGGTTTCTTCAACCCGGTTGCCCGTGGTCAGGAAGAGCGTCTGCGTGTTGATCGCGAGCGTGTTGATTTCTGGCTGGGTCGTGGCGCGCAGGTTTCTGACCGCGTCGGCAAGCTTCTGAAAGAATCTGCTTAATTTGCGCGTAAGTGGTGCTCCTGTGACAGATAACGGAAAACCTTCCGAAGAGTTGGTCACGGTTGGGCGCGTTACTACCGTTTATGGTGTGCGCGGCTGGGTCAAGGTTCACTCCTATACCGAGCCGATGGACAACATCCTGCAGTTCCCTAATTGGCGCTTGCAGGGGCCGAAAGGTTGGGAAGCTCTCGAAATTGACGCTGGTAAGCGTCACGGCAAGGGCTTGATTGTACATGTGAAAGGCATTGATGACCGCGATTTGGCGGCTCGACTTTGCCAGCGCGATATTGCTGTAGCTCGTGAACTGATGCCCGAGCTTGAGCATGGTGAGTATTACTGGCACCAGCTCGAGGGGTTAAAGGTTGTCAGCCATTTCGATGGCGAAGATCACGACTTTGGTACCGTCGCTCGCATGATGGAAACTGGCGCCAACGATGTAATGGTGGTGCGCGGTGGAGCGGATAAGCGCGAGCGCTTGATTCCCTATCTACCTGATCAGTTTATTACCAATATTGACCTGGAAGTCGGTGTAATAACCGTCGACTGGGACCCGGCTTTTTAAGGCGTAGGAGCGATGACAAAACGAATCGCTCTGGTAAGCATTTTTCCGGAGATGTTTGCCGCATTGACCGAGTATGGCGTCAGTGGACGGGCTGTGAAAGATGGCCTTTTAGAAGTTCGCTGTTGGAATCCTCGGGACTTTACCAGTGACAGGCACCGGACTGTGGACGATCGCCCTTACGGCGGCGGACCGGGAATGGTGATGTTAGCTGAGCCCCTTTACCAGGCTCTCGAGGCTGCTCGAGCTTGGGCTGGTGAAGATGGTGAATCTGTACGCAGTATCTACATGTCTCCCCAGGGTCGACAGCTCGATCAGGGTGGAGTGGAGCAGCTGTCTGCAGCTGGCAACCTGGTGTTGTTGGCGGGGCGCTACGAAGGTGTGGATGAGCGTATCGTCGAATCTATGATCGACGAGGAGTGGTCCATTGGTGACTATGTCCTCAGCGGTGGCGAACTGGCTGCTATGGTGATGGTGGATGCTATTACCCGCTTGATTCCCGGCGCACTTGGACACAACCAATCGGCGGTTGAGGACTCTTTCTCCTCTGGCCTGCTGGACTGCCCACACTACACCCGACCGGAACAATATCGGGGAGTAGCGGTACCGGAAGTTTTGCTTTCCGGCAACCATGAAAGAATACGCCGCTGGCGCCTGAAGCAGGCATTGGCGCGCACGCAACAGCGACGCCCGGACTTATTGCAAGGGTTGGAGCTGAGCGATGAGCAGAAGTTGTTGCTGGATGAGATCCAGCGGGAACAGAAGCTCGAAGAAAATTGAGGCCGAATTCGCCGGGAGGCGCGAGTAGTTCGGTGAACTAGCTGAGAAGCTACACAATCTGTATTTGGGAGCGATCCAAATGACTAACAAAATTATCCAGCAGCTGGAGCAGGAACAGCTGAAGAGCGAAGTACCTCCCTTCGCACCGGGCGACACTGTAATCGTTCAGGTAAAAGTAAAAGAGGGCAACCGTGAGCGTCTGCAGGCGTTCGAAGGCGTGGTTATCGGTAAGCGCAACCGTGGTCTGAACTCCTCCTTCACCGTGCGTAAAATTTCCCACGGTGTTGGCGTTGAGCGTACTTTCCAGACTCACAGCCCGATGGTTGACAGCCTCAAGGTTAAGCGTCGCGGTGACGTGCGTCAGGCCAAGCTGTACTACCTCCGCAGCCTGACTGGTAAAGCTGCACGTATCAAAGAGAAGCTCAACTAAGCTCTCCTTGATCGCAGAAAAAGGCCGAAGCGTACGCTTCGGCCTTTTTTGTATGTGGGTTACGAGCAGCATATTTGGTGCCCCTGATTGGGTCTGCTTGCCTTAACTGACATAAATGGACACGGGCTTGCCCTGGCGCGGGGATACAGTCAATTTCGCTAAAGCGCTCACGTCTTGCGGTGTTTTGCGTAGTCCAAGGTGACTGGATATGTTAAAACGTGCCAATTAGGTTCGCAGCGGCAAAGAGCTGCCATACTGGCTGGAACTGAAGGCCGATGATTAAGTCGAAGCCCAATGAGAATTTAAGGAGCAATTGGTAATGACGCTTATCAAGAAGCCGCTGGCAATCGCTGGCGCGCTACTCAGTCTGGTGGGCTCTGCAGCGATGGCAGAAGTCGATACCAACGTTGTAAAAACCATCAAGACACGCCTTGAGGCGAGTAATCCCAAAGCAACCTATGGAGAGGTACGGGAGAGTCCAATTGAAGGGCTTTACGAAGTGGATGTCGATGACGGCAACACGACCCTGTTCGTCTCTGCTGATGGCAATCACTTTGTTTACGGCGATCTCTACCAGGTGAAGGCTGGCGGTGTTGCCAACCTTTCCGAGCAGCGTAGAGCGACGCGCCGCGCTGCGGTTATGGGCGCCCTTGATACAGAAGATATGATTGTCTTCTCCCCAAAAGGTGAAACCAAGGCAAGCGTTTATGTATTTACCGATGTGGACTGCGGTTACTGCCGCAAGCTGCACCAGGATGTGCCCGAGTTGAACAAGCGAGGTATCGAAGTGCGCTACCTGGCGTTCCCGCGCGGTGGTCTTAACTCCTTGGGATATCGCAAACTGGCAACTGCATGGTGTGCGGAAGATAGCAACAAGACGCTGACTGCACTTAAAAACCGTGAAAACGTGCCTTTGGATGTCTGTAAGACAAACCCGGTGGCAGCTCAATACAAGTTGGGCAACGAGGCTATCGATGTGCGCGGTACGCCGACTATCGTGATGGAAGATGGTCGGGTTGTTCCCGGTTACTTACCACCGGATCGCCTGCTTAAAGAGCTGGGAATTTAAGCCCGGCTGATAGCTAAAAAACCGGCAGCCGAGAGGCCGCCGGTTTTTGTTTTTAAGCAGGATTTTTAATTTCTACTTTTCTCGGCTGGGTCATATTCTCCGGCGCGAGGATATCGTTCAGTTCCTCCTCACTCAGTAACCCCTCATCAAGGATTAGCTGTTTCACACTGGCACCGGTAATTAGCGCCTGCTTGGCGATGCGGGTGGCATTTTCATAGCCAATAAACGGGTTTACCGCAGTAATCAGGCCGATGCTGTTCTCAACCAGTTGCAGGCAGTGCTCTTCGTTGGCAGTGATGCCGCTTACACAGCGATCCGCAAGCGTGGTCATGGCTTGGGTCATCAGGCGCATGGACTGTAGCAGGTTAAAGGCGATCACTGGCTCCATTACATTGAGCTGCAACTGACCGGATTCAGCAGCCAGGGTAATCGTGAGGTCGTTGCCGATCACCTGGTAGGCAACCTGGTTAACCACTTCGGGAATAACCGGGTTGACCTTGCCGGGCATAATGGATGAGCCGGGTTGCATCGGCGGCAGGTTAATTTCATTTAGGCCAGCGCGAGGGCCGCTGGAAATCAGGCGTAAATCGCTGCAAATTTTCGAGATCTTAACGGCGATGCGTTTCATGACGCCGGAGAACATCACGAAGGCGCCCATGTCGGAGGTGGCTTCCACCAGGTTTTCTGCGCAGATAAAATCGATGCCGGAAATTTCTGACAGCGCGTTAACAACCAGCTGGCGATATTCCGGGTCGGTATTAATGCCGGTGCCGATCGCGGTACCACCCATATTGATCTCTTTGAATAGGGCGACCAGCTCCTTAACTCTGTCGACATCTTCGCGCACAGTGGCGGCGAAGGCGGCAAACTCCTGGCCCAGGGTCATAGGTACCGCATCTTGCAGCTGGGTGCGCCCCATTTTAATTACTGAGGCAAACTCTTTGGCCTTCTTGTCGAACTCAACGCACAAGCTCTCCATGGACTGAACCAGATCGCTGTAGCTGAGCAGAATGGCCAGGTTTATCGAGGTTGGATAAACATCATTGGTAGATTGCGACAGGTTTACATGGTTGTTGGGGTGTACTTTTTTGTACTCGGCTTTGTTGTGACCGAGTAATTCTAGCGCGCGGTTGGCAATCACCTCATTGGCATTCATATTGGTAGAAGTGCCGGCGCCGCCCTGAATCATATCTACCAAAAATTGATCGTGCAGTTTGCCATCGATAATCTCGTCACAGGCGGTGGCAATGGCATCTTGCAGTTTGGGTTCGAGGTAGCCGAGCTGTCCATTGGCGCTGGAGGCAGCTTTTTTAACCATCGCCAGTGCTTTTACCAGATTGGGGAAGTGATTCAGGGTAATTCCGGTAATCTGGAAATTTTCCAAAGCGCGCAAAGTTTGAATACCAAAATAGACATCTGCAGGTACTTCGCGCTCACCCAATAAGTCTTTCTCCAAGCGGGTTTCTGCTCCTGCACTAAAAACCGGCATTGGTTTGAGGGTGTGGAAATCGTTGGTCATCAGTTTCTCTTCTCTTCATCGTATGGGCCTGTGTGGGGTGGGGTAATATCCCCACCTCCCGCAAGCCTCGTGTTGGGGTAATTTAGTAATTAATTGGGAAGTATTTTTAGAGTGGTGTCGCAAAGAAACTCTGCGGCCCCTCTGTAGAGGTTGCGCGAATATTCTCGCGGATGTTTTTGTTGATCTCTTCGGACTCAGGACCAAAAACACCACATAATTTCAGTGCGTTTTTAATGCTGATGTTGCGACCGAGAGATTCGAGAACTACTTTTGTGCAGACTGGCTCACGCCTGTCACTGGCGGATGCTCCCAGTTTTAATCCGGATAAATAGCTGACTCGGCTTTTATAGGTAGGGTATAAAATAGTTTGTGCGATTTCATTGTGAGTCAGTGATTCATAGCCAACCAAAAAAATACGATCGGCAAGAAAGAGCAGCATGCCTTTATAGCGGGATTTATACCACTCATCCCTGTCTGGGTAGCGCATTCGTTCGAAGCGCTGAAAATAATATCCATCACCATCCGACTCAATATGCAGCAGGCTGCGAATAATATGGTCGGAGAAGGTCATGGAGTAGTGGTACTCGAAATAGAAGCCTAAATATTTATCAGCCCGCCCCTGGGACTCCCGCATCAGAATATCAATATCGCGATTGTAGGGCCTGGCGGGGAGGCTGTCGGAGACGGGTGCGCTGCGCACGCGAACAATTTGGCTGAATTGCTCGTGGGGCATCACGATTTCATGGGGCTCTACGCCAAAAAAATGACATATCTTTCCCAGGGTATATTGGGAGGGTTGAGTGTTACCGTTGAGATATTTATTGAACTGGGCACGATTCACCCCAATTCGCCGGCACACCTCGGCTATGGATGGGTAGAAGCTGCACAGAAGGCGGAGGTTTTGCGAAAAATCGTTGCTCATCGGTATTTTGCTTCTGGATAGAGGTTATCCCTTCAATCCCTGTTACTCGCTCGGTCCTTTTTTAAAGGCGAAGCCATATGGCTTCGCCAATAGTTCCAGTTTCTATCAGTTGGGGTGGTTGCACTCACCGCACAGCGGGCGCTGTAAAAGGGTTTTAATTTCCATATCGGAATAGCCCATTGCCAACAGGTGGTTGAGTTTTACAAAACAGGCTTCGCTGGTCATATCCAGACCACCTATAACACCTGCATCAAGCAGTGCGGAGCCCGCAGCGTATTTACCCAGATCCACCTGGTGCTCCAAACACTGGGACACTGCTACACAAATAGTGCCGAGCTTTGAGGCCTTCTCAAGCTGCTCGGTAAATGCGCTGTCGTTAGTCGGTGCATTGCCGGTGCCGTATGTTTCAATAATCAGGCCCTTGGGGCGGCTCTCTAAAATTTTTTCAATCAGTGAGGGAGATATACCGGGGAATAGTTTCAGTAAAATCACCCCGCCATTGGCATCGGCGGGAATCTGAAACTGCGGTTCACCGGTGGGCACCAGCAGGGCGTTGTGGTCGATATTGACCTGGATACCCACTTCCCCGAGGCAGGGATAATTGGGGCTGCTAAAAGCATCCAGTGAGCCAGAGCTGACCTTTACTGCACGGTTGCCGCGTAGAAGTTTGCCGTTGAAGTAGAGGCAGACCTCCCTGATATCGTCGGACCCGCTTAATAATAGCGCCGCAATTAAGTTGTTATAGGCGTCGCTACGCATCTCCCGCAAGGGAATCTGGGAACCGGTGACGACCACGGGCTTTTCTATGCCTTGCAGGGCAAAGGACAGTGCTGAGGCGGTGTAGGCCATGGTGTCGGTGCCGTGCAACACCAAAAAGCCTGAGTACTGGCTATAGTTGTCGCGTATCAGGCTGGCAATGTGATACCAGTCCTTTGGTCGCATATTGGCGCTATCCAGCAGTGGGTCGAGTGCCTGGAAATCGTATTGTGGAAGCTGGCCGATAACATCTTGTAAGAGGCGGCCCAGAGCGCCTTCCAGGTCGGCGTCAGGCACATAGCCCGATTCGCTTCGGCGCATTCCCAGGGTTCCGCCTGTATAAAGGATTAGGGTTTTCTTCATTACTCGACCACTATCTGAGTCCGGATTCAGTACGCCCCTATTTTGTGCAAAGGCGCGGTGGATGCAATTTCGCAGGTTGCTGTTACCTGATGCTAGTAGATGCCTCTATAGCATCTACTGAGGACGCTGTTGGTTTCAAGAGGTGATTTTGGGTGACAAAAGTTTCGACTCTACTCTAGCCGGAAGCGGTGCCTTTATGGCGCAATTATATTGACTTTTTTACGTTCCGCTCGGTAAGGTTGATGATCTTTTGTCAATTTTATTTGCATTTATTGCGCGGCTTCCTGTGGTGGCACTTTCTATGTAATCGGGGGTAGATCCCGGTCTGGTTCGGTGCCCCTATAGTTGCGCGGAGGAACATTGTGAGCGCAACAGTGGAAGAGACTGCGGAGGCGGAGGCTCAGGTGGTTGTAAAAAAGGCACCCCGTGCCGTGCGGATCGGTATCTGTGGTCTGGGTACTGTCGGCAGTGGAACGGTGAATGTATTGGCGCGCAATGGGCGGGAAATTGCAGCCCGTTGCGGTCGCGCCCTGGTCATTGAGCAAATAGGTGCGCGCCGCGATAACGCACACTGTGATACCAGCCAGATAAACGTTACCCGGGAAATTTTCGATGTCGCCAATAATCCCAACGTGGATATTTTGGTGGAGCTTATCGGTGGTACTACGGTAGCCAAGGAGCTGGTGCGCACAGCGATTGAAAATGGCAAGCATGTTGTCACCGCTAACAAGGCGTTGATTGCCGAACACGGCAATGAGCTGTTTGAGCTGGCCGCAAAGCACAATGTCACCATTGCCTATGAGGCGGCGGTAGCTGGCGGTATTCCTATTATTAAATCCCTGCGCGAAGGATTGGTGGGCAACCAGGTGCAGTGGCTCGCCGGAATTATTAATGGCACCGGCAATTACATCCTCACTGAGATGCGGGAAAAAGGGCGCAGTTTCGATGAAGCTCTGGCCCAGGCCCAAGCTTTAGGATATGCGGAAGCGGACCCCACTTTTGATGTGGAAGGTATCGATGCTGCTCACAAGCTGGTGATTATGGCTTCCCTGGCATTTGCTATGCCGCTCGCTTTTGACAAGGTGTACACCGAAGGCATCAGCCGGATCTGTAGTGAAGATATTCGCTACGCCGATGAGCTGGGATACCGTATCAAGCATCTGGGGATTGCGCGTCGCACTGACAAGGGCGTGGAGTTGCGGGTGCACCCGACTTTAATCCCCCAGCGCCGCCTGATCGCCAACGTAAACGGCGTTATGAATGCGGTGCTGGTCAGCGGCGATGCTGTGGGACCAACCCTGTATTACGGCGCTGGTGCGGGCGATGAAGCCACGGCATCGGCAGTGATCGCCGATCTTGTTGATGTGGCCCGCACTCTTGAGGCCAAGCCGGAGCACAGAGTGCCGGCAGCGGGTGTCGCCCTTGCGAGCCAAGGGGGAACCCAGGTTCTGCCGGAAGAAGATGTTATTACCAGTTATTACCTGCGTATCGCCGCCCACGACAAGCCCGGTGTTATGTCTCAGGTGGCCACCATTTGCAGTGATCAGGGCATCAGCATCGAGGCTCTGATCCAGCACGAACCGGTTGAAGGTGAAGCACTTGTCCCGGTGGTGATTTTGACCAGTCGAGCTGATGAAGCCAGCCTCCGCCAAGCGGTTGCACAAATAGAGGCTTTGGAAACGGTCGAAGGTGAAGTCGTCAGGATTCGTGTCGAGAGCCTCGGATAAACCCCGCGGGCGCCGAGTGACATAACCCCGGGCTCGGTGCTCCAATCAATTAACTCCCCAGCCAGCGATAAGAGCCAAGAAATACTGTGAAATTTGTCAGCACACGCGGCAGCGCGCCGTCTCTCTCCTTCGCCGATACCGTACTAACAGGCCTTGCCAGCGATGGAGGCCTCTATGTTCCCGAGAATTTGCCGAAGTTTTCTCGCGAGGAAATTGCCTCTATGGCGGGGCTTGATTACGAGCAGCTGGCCTTTCGCATTATCCAGCCGTTTGTGGGGGATGATCTCAGTGATGAAGAGCTGAGCGGTATTATCGGACGCTCCTACAAGCACTTCCGCCACAAGGCTATTGCCCCGCTGGTGCAGACGGACACCAATGAGTGGGTGCTCGAGTTGTTTCACGGGCCCACCCTGGCATTCAAAGATTTTGCCTTGCAGTTCCTCGGCCAGCTCTTTGATCACCTGCTGAAAAAGCGCGGTGAAAGAGTGGTGGTTATGGGAGCAACTTCTGGGGATACCGGTTCGGCTGCGATCGAAGGTTGCCGCCACTGCGACAATATCGATATTTTTATTCTGCACCCCCATAACCGTGTATCTGAAGTCCAGCGACGCCAGATGACCACAGTGCAGTCGGACAACGTATTTAATATCGCTCTCGAAGGTAATTTCGACGATTGCCAGAATATGGTGAAAGCGAGTTTTGCCGATCAATCATTCCTGCCCGATGGACGCCGCCTGGTAGCGGTTAATTCCATTAACTGGGCGCGGATTATGGCGCAGATCGTCTATTACTTTTATGCCGCCCTGCGCCTGGGAGCACCAGATAAAACAGTTAATTTCTCCGTACCCACCGGTAATTTTGGCGATATTTTTGCCGGTTACCTGGCGAGGCAGATGGGATTGCCTATCGACCAATTGGTAATTGCGACCAATGCCAACGATATTCTGCATCGCTGCATCAGCGGCAATGACCACACTCCCAAACCACTGGTGCATAGCTTATCTCCCAGTATGGATATTATGGTGTCGAGCAACTTTGAGCGATTGCTGTTTGACCTCTACGGTCGCGATGGTGCGACGGTTGCCGAATTGCTCGCGGATCGCAGCCAGCCCATGCACTTGAGTGAATCTGCCCTGGGCAAAGCGAGAGAGGTTTTCTCCTCCTGTCGGGTGGATGACAAGCGCACGGTTGAGGTGATTGGTGAGACCTTTGCCTCTAGCGAGTACTTGCTCGACCCTCATACAGCTATTGGTGTAGAAGCCGCTCGTCAGGTCCATTGCCCCGCTGAGCAACCCATGGTTTGCTTATCTACCGCACACCCGGCAAAATTCCCCGATGCCGTGGCCCAAGCTCTGCCAGAAAAGGAGATTCCCTTGCCGAGTCATATGCAGGATCTCTGGCAGCGGGAGGAGCGCTTCAAGGTATTGCCCAATAACTTGTCCCAAGTACATGACTATATGGCGACGATGCTGTCAGAAGGCAGTTAATCGGCGCACTGTCGTGAAATAAGCGGCAGCCGATTAGCTATTTGTTTGCTGAGAAACACATTGAGTACAAAAATTCAGCGGCGGCCAGTGGATTTGTCTACTGGCCGTTTTGCTTCTGAAACACCAAAAATATTGCAGCGTGTCCTATTGGGGCGGGGGATTGTCAGCGAAGAAGCGCTGGATCACAGCCTCTCTCAATTACAGAGCCCGCAGAGTATGCGAGGGCTGGAGGCTGCCGTTGCCTTGCTGGTGGATGCTATCCACGGGCAAAAGAAAATCCTTATCGTGGGGGACTTCGATGCGGATGGAGCCACCAGTAGCACCTTGGGGGTGTTGGCCCTGGGTGCAATGGGCGCGCCGGGAGTGGAGTACCTGGTGCCGAATCGCTTTGACTTCGGTTATGGCCTCACTCCAGAAATTGTCGAGGTAGCCAAAGATTATCAGCCCGATCTGCTGATCACCGTAGATAACGGTATAAGCAGTATCGAGGGCGTGGCAGCGGCAAAAGCCGCTGGTATGAAAGTGATTGTGACGGATCACCACCTGCCCGGCAGTGAGCTGCCGCAGGCGGATGCCATCGTAAACCCGAACCAGCCGGACTGTGACTTTCCCAGCAAGAATCTCGCTGGAGTGGGGGTGATCTTTTATCTGCTCAGCCGTTTGCGCACGGCCCTACAGCAGAGTGGGTGGTTTGAGCAGAGCAGTATCGCCCCGCCCAATATGGCTGAATACCTGGATTTGGTCGCCTTGGGTACTGTGGCCGACCTGGTCCCACTGGATCATAACAACCGGATTCTGGTTCACCAGGGCATTGCCCGTATCCGCGCCGGCCGCTGCCGGCCCGGAATTGCCGCCCTGATGGAGGTTGCCGGGCGCGACCAGCGCAGGCTCTCCACCACAGATATTGGTTTTATTTTGGGGCCGCGAATTAATGCGGCTGGCCGTCTCGACGATATCGGCACCGGTATCCGCTGCCTGCTTACCCGCGATCCCAGTGAAGCGCGGGAGCTGGCCGGCGAGCTGGACGCCCTGAACCGGGATCGCAAAGCGATCGAGCAGGGGATGCAGCGGGAGGCAATGGAGGCCCTGGATGAGTTGCGCCTGGAGGGCGAAATTCCCTGGAGTTTATGTCTGTACGATGCCAACTGGCATCAAGGTGTTGTAGGTATTTTGGCCAGCCGCATCAAAGAGAAATTCCACCGCCCGGTGATCGCATTTGCTGAGGGTGATAACGGCCTGGTGAAGGGCTCTGCGCGTTCGATTCCCGGGCTGCATATTCGCGATGCCCTGAGTGACGTAGCCGCCTCTCATCCGGACCTGATCAGCAAGTTCGGTGGCCACGCCATGGCGGCGGGGTTGAGCTTACCCCTGGAAAACCTGGAGGCTTTCCGCAAGGCTTTTGAGCAGGTGGTGCGCAACCGCCTGAATGAAAACCAGCTGCACGCGGTTATCGACTCTGATGGTGAGTTGGAATCTGGAGATTACACTTTGCACACGGCAGCCATGTTGCGCGCCTGTGCGCCCTGGGGACAGGCGTTTCCAGAGCCGGTATTCGACGGTGAATTCCTGTTGCTGCAACAGCGCATTGTCGGCGAGCGCCATTTAAAAATGGTGGTGGCGCCGCCTCAGGCGCCGCAATTAGCGCTGGATGCTATTGCTTTTAATGTGGACACCGAGCAGTGGCCGCAGCCCACGGAAAGAGTGCGCTTGGCTTTTAAGCTCGATGTTAATGAATTTCGCGGGCGGGAATCCTTGCAATTAATGGTGAGCCTATTAGAAGCGGTATAGGGCGCACTTTGTATTTGGCTGTTGGGAAAACACGGAGTTTTTCCCAACAGCTCCCAAGTTGTTTGGAAGTTAAAAGTAGTGAAGCGTAAACAAGTCCAGGCCGAAGTCCTGTTGTTATTAGCCGCTCTTTTCTGGGGCGTTGCCTTTGTACCGCAAAAAATTGCCATGGCGGATATTGAGCCGCTGGCATTTAACGCATGGCGTTTTATTCTTGGCGGTTTAATTTTGATCCCCATCGTTTACTGGTTGTCCTCCCGTCGCGATGCCCAGCCCGGTGAGGCTGATGGGCAATCAGTGAATCACACTTGGCGCGCCTGCCTTCCAGGTGGTGCACTGTTGGGTTTTTGGTTGTTCCTCGGTGCAGCATTGCAGCAGGTGAGTTTGCTGTATACCACTGCCGGCCGCGCCGGATTTATTACCGGTTTCTATTTGCTTCTGGTGCCGGTAATCGGTTTGTCCCTGGGGCATAAAACCAATCGCTGGACCTGGATGGGAATTGGTCTCGCTTTGTTCGGTCTCTATTGGTTGGCGGACTTCAGTGAAGAATCCCAGCTGGTGGGCGACTTAATGGTATTTGCCAGCGCCTTTGTTTTTGCCATTCAGGTGTTGACGGCGGATCGATTGGTAAAACGCTACGATGCCCTGCGGCTGGCCTGTATCCAGTTCCTGGTGTGTGGCTTTTTGTCCGCCGTAGCCTCGTTATTTACCGAAGAGGCGACACTGCAATCGGCGATCGATGCGGCTTGGCCTATCGCCTATATGATGATTTTCTCCACGGCACTGGCGTTTACTTTCCAGCTCCTGGCCCAACGCTATGCTGCGCCTTCTCACGCTACCGTAATTATGAGCCTGGAGGCAGTTTTTGCCCTGGCGGCGGGCTGGCTATTCCTCAATGAAATGCTCAATACCACGGAGTTAATTGGTTGTGGTTTGATGCTGGCGGGGATGCTGGTCAGCCATTACGGCAACCACAGCGGTACTCACCACTAATATCTTTCGGCCCGGGAAATAGCCCGGGTTGGCGCTTTTTATTTGAGTTTTCCACACACTGCGCGTATTTTTGCGCGCTTACAATTATAAATTGGTACGATCGCACCTTATAAGGGGGGGGAGTCTTATGCCCAAACTTTATTTTGGTCAAACTGGCCTAGCCGAAACGAATGGTGCGCAAGTTCATGTACGCTATAGCTATGGTTCAATATTTCATAATTTACCCTGTAATATGAATTTTGATGGCCAGGTTACGACTAAGTTAAACAATGCGATTCCGCTAGCCTTGCAAGCATTGAACTATGTTCATGACCGCTTCACCGGTGGACATGTGCTCTCTGATCCGGAGGGAAAATACAGCGCTGAGCGTTACTTTAAAATTTATGAATTACAAGAAGATCACTGCTGGAAAATTGCTCTTGTGATTAAGATGATGGTTGCTGGTCTTAACACTAATAGAACTGTCGTAAAGGTCTTTAGGGGGCTTAAGGGTCATCCTACAGTCAATGGATATGTGACGAGTCGAAATATTAATACTCCCAAGAAGCACAGGAATCATGCTATCCATCACTTCACAAAAAAAGATGGTAATCCGGCATGGAGACCTGTAAATAAAGGCGATGTGCACATGAAGGTTGCTTCTATTATGAGAAACTGCGACTACGTAAATGCTGTTTTGTTTTTACATGAAGCCAGCCACAAGTACGCTAGCACAGCTGATTTTGGTGAAAAGGGATATACTGTAAAAAATACAGGAGCTTATCGGGAGGGCGGCCTGACTACAGAGCAGGCATTGATCAATGCTGAGTCCTACGGCAAGTTTATTATGGATTACTACATCAAGCAGAACAGCTTAAATATTGCAATCTGGTAATAGCGAATCCGTAAAGTGGCCTCTGTTTCCCGCCAGCGGAGCCTGTAATCAACCTATTCAATCAAATTATCATTTCTAAAATACTGCGTTATTCTCACTTCTCCAGCAGCAACGGGCGCAAAATAATTGTATTTCCGGTATCCTGATATTGCCAGTTGGAGCCTCGCTGGCGCTATCTTGATTCCGATAAATATCGCTTTATGGAGAAAAGCTCAATGCTAATGAAGCCTTTGTCTTTACTGTTGGTACTGATATTCGCCGTCACAACAGCGGCTTGCGGCCAGTCGAAAGAGGAGAAAGCGATGGAGAACGAGGTTGAGAATACACCCGGTGCGGTGGAGCCCGAAGTCGCCCCCTCGCCTCCTGAGGCTACCATGAGGCCAGGGGAAATGGTGTGGATTTACCGCGGCAGTGGCAGCAAGCAGTGCGAAGGGGGTGGCATGACCCTTCAGCAGAGTCAGGCCAAGTTAAGTGACAATGGGGTGAAGGTGCAGGAGTCCCGCTGTGGAGTCCGCACCGACAGGATGTTCCCCGCCGTATGTGGCGCACCAACAGGAGATATCCTGATGCACCTGGTCGGTATGGATGCCCTGGATGCCTCAATTGAGCTGGGATATAGCCCCGCCGAGAAAGTGCAGTATCAGTTTGCTGCCTGTCGGGACAACAGTGCCTGAGTTGAAACCTTAAGTGGGGTAATCGTGAACATTTCCCAGGCCGCAGAGAATTCGGGCCTCAGTGCAAAAGCCCTGCGGCACTACGAAAATATTGGCCTGGTGGTGCCCGGCCGCTCCGCTAATGGCTATCGGGATTACTCCACTGCCGATGTCGAAACCCTCTGCTTCGTGCGCCGCGCGCGGGCCTGTGGCTTTACCACTGAGGAGGTCCGGGCGCTATTGGGGTTGAGGGATAACCCGGAGCGCCACAGCCGCGAGACCAAAGACCTGGTAAATTACAAGCTTACTCAGCTCGAAGAGCAGTTGCAGACCCTGCTGGGGATGCGTGCAACCTTGCGGGCCTTTGCCGACAGCTGCGCCGGCAATGAGTCCCCAGACTGCGCAATCCTGGAAAAGCTGTCGGGGCAGACCGCCTAGTAGAGGATTTAGCGCCATATCAGCCCCTATCTGACTGGAAGGACCCCCGCGCGCTGCGGTAGAATGCGCGCCGCTTTTTATTTTGTCCGGACACCGAAAGTTCATGGAAATCAATCCCCTCATCAATCAATTAAAAGACCTCGAAGAGCGCACCGACGTTCTTAGGGGGTATCTTTGACTACGCCAGCAAGAAAGAACGCCTTACCGAAGTAGAGCTGGAGCTGGCTGAGCCGAGCGTTTGGGACGACCCCAGCCGCGCACAGGAACTGGGGCGCGAGCGCTCCTCCCTGGAAACGGTGGTTAATACCATCGAAAACCTCGACTCCGGCATCGCCGATTGCCGCGAGCTGCTGGAAATGGCAGTCGAGGAAAATGATGAGGACTCCGTAGGGGAGGTCTCCACTGAGATCGAAGGCCTCCAGCAGCAGCTGGGGATTCTGGAATTTCGCCGTATGTTCTCTGGCGAGAATGACGAGAACAACGCCTACCTGGATATCCAGGCCGGCTCCGGTGGTACCGAGGCCCAGGACTGGGCGGAAATGATCCTGCGTATGTACCTGCGCTGGGGTGAAGCCCACGGCTTCAAGACCACCCTGGAAGAGGTTTCCGCGGGGGAAGTGGCCGGTATCAAAAGTGCCACTGTGCATTTCGCCGGCGACCACGCGTTCGGATGGCTGCGCACAGAAACCGGTGTACACCGCCTGGTGCGCAAATCGCCGTTTGATTCCGGCAACCGCCGTCACACTTCTTTCAGCTCGGTATTTGTGTCACCGGAAATCGATGACAATATCGAGATTGAAATCGACAAATCCCAGGTGCGTGAGGACACCTATCGTGCGTCCGGCGCCGGTGGTCAGCACGTGAACAAAACCGATTCTGCGGTGCGTTTGACCCATACAGAATCCGGTATCGTCGTGCAGTGCCAGAGCGAGCGCTCCCAGCACCAGAACCGCGATAAAGCCTGGAAAATGCTGCGCGCAAAAATGTACGAGCAGGAAATGCTCAAGCGCAATGCAGAGAAGCAGGCCATGGAAGACAGCAAGGCCGACATCGGTTGGGGCAGCCAGATCCGCTCCTACGTGTTGGACGACCAGCGAATCAAGGACCTGCGCACCAATGTCCAGACCAGCAACTGCCAGGCAGTACTGGACGGAGACCTGGACCAATTTATCGAAGCCAGCCTCAAAGCCGGCCTCTGATTAAAAGTCTCCACTCTCACCGCGCCCCTCGTCGATGAGGGGCAATATCAATCACAAAACTGATAGATCACCATGACTGATATCCAGCAAGACGAAAACAAACTGATCGCCGAGCGCCGCACCAAGCTTTCCGCTCTGCGCGAGAAGGGCAATGCTTTCCCCAACAGTTTTCGCCGCGAGAACCTCGCTGCCGACCTGCAAGCTGAGTTCGGCGATAAACAGAAAGAGGAGCTGGAAGAACTGGGTAAACGGGCGTGCGTAGCAGGGCGAATCCTGGCTAAACGCGGACCTTTTATGGTGATCCAGGATGTATCTGACCGCATCCAGCTATACGCCGATAAAGCGGCACAGAAAGATATTAAAGAGCGCTTCGGTGCCTGGGATATCGGCGATATCGTCGGCGTAAAAGGCACCCTGCACAAATCCGGCAAGGGCGACCTCTACGTCAACTGTGAAGAGTACAGCCTGCTGACCAAAGCGCTGCGCCCGCTGCCGGAAAAATTCCACGGCATCGCCGATCAGGAAATGCGTTATCGCCAGCGCTACGTGGACTTGATCGCCACGCCGGAAGCCCGTGAAGTGTTCCGCGTGCGCTCCAAAGTGATCGAGTACATCCGCGACTTCCTCAACGGCCAGCAGTTCATGGAAGTGGAAACGCCCATGCTGCAAGTTATTCCCGGCGGTGCCAGCGCGCGTCCGTTCGTTACCCACCACAATGCGCTGGATATCGATATGTACCTGCGTATTGCCCCGGAGCTGTACCTGAAGCGTCTGGTCGTGGGTGGTTTTGAGCGGGTTTACGAAATCAACCGCAACTTCCGCAACGAGGGCCTATCTACGCGCCACAACCCCGAATTCACCATGCTTGAGTTCTACCAGGCGTACGCGGACTACAACGACCTGATGGACCTCACCGAGAAGATGCTGCGCGGTATCTGTGAAGAGGTACTGGGCTCCACCACTGTGGAATACCAGGACAGCAGCTACGACTTCTCCAAGCCGTTCGCGCGTTTGTCTGTGTTCGACTCCATCCTGCACTACAACCCGGAACTGACTGCGGCCGATATCGACAATATCGAATCCGCCCGCGCGGTAGCCGAGAAGCTGGAAATCCCGCTGAAAGATAGCTGGGGCCTGGGTAAGGTACAGATCGAGATCTTCGAGAAGACTGTGGAGCACCGTCTCGACCAGCCGACCTTTATCACTGAGTACCCAACCGAAGTGTCTCCGTTGGCTCGCCGTAACGATGACAACCCGTTTGTTACCGACCGCTTTGAATTCTTCGTTGGCGGCCGCGAGATTGCCAATGGTTTCTCCGAGTTGAACGACGCGGAAGATCAGGCTGAACGCTTCAAAGCCCAGGTTGCGGAGAAAGATGCCGGTGACGACGAAGCCATGCACTACGACGCCGACTATATCCGCGCGCTGGAATACGGCCTGCCGCCCACCGCTGGTGAGGGCATCGGTATCGACCGTCTGGTAATGCTGTTTACCAACTCTCCGTCGATTCGCGACGTACTGCTGTTCCCGCATATGCGCCCTGAAGCGAACGACTAATCGCTTCTCACTGCCGGGTAGTTTTACCTGCCCGGCAGTATTTCCTCCCCCTATGCCGCAGATTTCCTCACTCTGAAACTTCCCTCAGCTCTATCTATCCTTATTCATTGGTGCTCTATCGGGCCTCGAATGATTTGGAGCGGTTGCTGCTATGAAACAGGGACAGGCGAAAGAGAAAAGCGCAAGGCAAATATTGGCGCTGACGCTCTGTAGCTTTATCTCCTGTACCGCCGCTGCGCAAAGTTCGGAGCCTGCACCGGCTGCCAGCCTAACTTCCAAAGATCCCGATGACTGGCGCTTCCTCGCCACTCCCTATCTTTTCCTCCCGCTTCGCACTAAAGGGACTTCCACTGTCGCTGACACCAGTGTCGATATAGACCTGGATTTAAGTAAAACCCTGGAGCTCCTCAACGCTGCATTTTCTGTGCGCCTGGAAGCCTGGAAAGGGCGCTTTGGGGTAGTGGCGGATCTCTACTATGTGCACCTCAGATTGGACAAGGGGGCAACCATAACCCCGCCGCGAAACCCACAGCTGGATATCGATGTAGATATTGATGTTGAGGTGGATGCTCGCCAGGGCTGGATAAATGCCCTAGCCGGTTACCGGATTTTAGAAGGGAACCTGGCTAATAGTGGGCGAAAGTACTTTGTAGATGTGGGAGCGGGTTTGCGCTGGAACCGATTAAAGCAGGAAGTGAAAGCACGAGCGGGAATTAATATAGGCCCCAGACCCGAATTCAGGAATCGCCTTGGAGGCAAACAGAGTTGGTGGGAACCTACGCTATCTGCGCGAGGTGCAATCGGAATTACTGAATGCCTAACCATTGCTGTACGCACGGAACTGGGAGGCTTTGGCGCTGGGGGTGATGACTTACAGTGGAATCTACTAGCCGGATTCGACTGGCGCGCCTGGAAGACAACCTCACTGCGTCTTGGGTATCAGTATTACAGTATTGATTATTCCGATCGACTCTCTGATGGGCGTTTTGCTTATGATATTACTCAACATGGGCCGTATATAGCGGCGACTTGGCGGTGGTAGTTGAGCGAGTTCTATTTTTGATTAAAGCGTGTGGGGTCGCTCAATGATCTTCTTAGTGACCGTTATTTATGAAGAGGCTAAGATTTTTAGAGTAATAATCTTAAAATCAAAGAGTTGGTTATCTATCTGCGACATTTGATGGTGGTTATATTGATCATACTTTTTATTTGGTTCGATGGTCTCGTTTATGTACATCTAATTGAAATGATAGTGAAAGGTAAATGTGAGCAGTTGATTTACATTTGAAATAGTAGTCAAGATAATAGTGGTTTGAGGGCTAACATATAAATAAAATGCACAATCATGACAAATAAAATCAAACGAAAATTACATATTGGAAATAGCATTTATTTCTGGGTAGCTAATCAAGAGAATCTTTTTTTGTATCCATACAAGGAATTCCATATTCGAGTACATCTCGCTAGAAACACCAAATCTCTATTGTATATAGATGCTAGTAGTTGGTACTTTACTCTGTCACCAAAGTCTGTAAGAGAGGCTGTCGAATTTGCATTGAGTTCAGGTTGGGAGCCAAAAGTTGCAGGCAAAACAATGTATGTTTCAATTAATGAGAGTGGGTACTACACCTTGCCGCAGGGGCTAAAATATGACTTTGAGCGACAAGGTAATAGTGCATTGCAAGCGTAGGTGCAGCGATGGCTTTTCCGCTTCGACTTTTCCTTTACTATAAGCTCGCATGTGCCGCGGACGTAATGGCTAGTTAATTCATGAATAAAGGGTTAGGAAAATACAAAGAATTTATTGAGAAAGTGGTTTCTTTAAAAGAATCAGCCACTTCTAAGTGGGTGGCGCTGGGTATCTACCCGGATACTAAAGAAAACGAGTACCGCAACGAGGTGCTTTCATCGTTATCTGAAGTCCAGCGAAATGAAATTGCTAAAATTGTACAAGAAGCTAAAGAGGCTGGGATACATGATCTTTTGGCATTTTTAAACCAGGAGTGCTCAGTTACTTACCAAGGCTCGGAATTACCATCTGAGCCCTTTGGTACTGAGTTAAACTACGATTTTATTGCCCGTTCGGAGGGTGATAAATGGCCAGAGTAAGTCTAGTCATAACAAAAAAGCAGCGGCACCTTACGCTTTATAGCAGCCGCTGCAAATGCAAGCGTTAAAGTTTTAAGGTGGTTATGAAGTATTTTTTAGTATTTATTTCTTTAATATTGATTTCATGTACAACTTTTGTTGCAAAGCCAGATAAGTTATCTGAGACAGAAAGGGCGTCCGGCACATGGTCAGGTTACATTGAAAGATTTTCTACTACAGTTCTTCCAAATGATACGGGTGAACCCTTTTATCAGGTAGTAGTATTAAAC
Organism: Microbulbifer sp. CNSA002; assembly: GCF_047324085.1. NCBI lineage: Bacteria > Pseudomonadati > Pseudomonadota > Gammaproteobacteria > Cellvibrionales > Microbulbiferaceae > Microbulbifer > Microbulbifer sp. CNSA002. The sequence continues at coordinate 3,746,165 of NZ_CP172449.1, read as the reverse complement.
TGTGGAGAGATTCCCGAATTATACATTAAGCTGAAAGAAGGTGGGCCGTTCCAGAAGTTTTATCAGGAATATGAAGTGCTGGAAAAATCTGGAAATTTGCTAATGAATATAATCTATGATGGCGGAGCTTGGGTTGAAAGTCAGACGTGGGGTATTGTTTTTATAAGTTCAAAGAAGGCTGATATCCAATGGAGCAGGATGGTTAGTAATATTAAAAAAGAATCAACAGCTTCTTTGAGAAGTTTTGGTGAAGTCGGTTACGGAAAAATGGAGAAAATTTCTGATAGCTGCGATAGTGCATAGTAAAAGATTTATGGCCTGTTATTGGGGTTGTAAGTTTGAAGCGAGTGGAGAATTTAATGATTAGAATGCTGTTTTTGGCTCTGGCAATAATTCTGTTAGTTGCCTGTGATGCTGTCGATGATATGAAAGGCATGTTTGAAAAACAGAAGCTTGCCCAAGCTGCCATTAAAGAAAAATACGGCTGGGACTCACAGCTCGGATTTAGTATTAACAATGGAGTATTAACTCAAGTTACTGTTGTTTTAGATGTTAATGACGTGCGCGGGGAAACTGTGAAGAACCTTGAAGTTATAACAAAAGAAGTCGTTTCCGAGGTATTTAAGAGCAAACCTAAGGCAATTTATATCCAAATAGCGAGTATTCCAAATAGTGGATCATAACATTGAAGTTATGTCGCCCTCAAAATAGATGGGCCGGCACCTCCAGCAGAAAACGCCTTCGGTCAAACATTTTAGGTTGCTAAGCATCTTATGGGTATTATCGATCTATATGATTTTATCTCAGGGGTTGCTAAAAGCCTCCTCGAACAAGAATCTAGAGAGCTGATTGATCTTTATGATTCAGTAGAAGAGCTTGGTCCTAATGAGTGGAGTAACAGGATTGTGATATTCGCAGATGAAATGCTCCTAAAAGATATTGGCATACAGAAAAACTATTGAAATTAGAGGCTGAGATAGAGAGTGCCGATTTTTTCCAAGTTAAACCAAGCTGCCCGTTGTTGCTTTCTTTATAGTAGCTATGTCGGTGTGCTATTTTAAAAAAACAATGATTTATACGTCTTTGGTGCAGGATGGCTTATATTACGTTTTTCTGCGATCTAGTTTACGGTTATTAAGGTGTTATGTTTAAGGGAGTAAAGTTGAGTATATTTAGAATCTCTTGGCTTCAAGTTATATTTGTGTCATTCATTGTAGCGTCTTGTACGTTTAAAGGAGATGGAATCTATACGAAGGATACAAGCTGGCTAATGTTCATGCCTGCCACATACCATAATGTCAGATTTGATAGTTTTGATATGAGCGAAGAGGGGCAAGAATATGAATTTATGAATATGTGCTCAGAGAACGTAGGGTTTCAATTTAAGGTTTATTGGTATTCAGAGGAGCCAAGGTATTGGGCTAATGAAAAAGCAGGATTGGAAGTTTCGTTAATGAATATGGCTGGAGACTTTGTTTACCAAACAGTTTTTTTCGCGAATAAGGGGAAATATATAGGAGATAGTGGTATCGGAGATAGCTTGAAATTCTACAATGAAGCAAGAGCAGGTAACAAAACAAATGACATTTTATTGGGCTCGTACTATAAGCATACTCTTGGGTGCGATAAATACCGAATCAAGATTGCTAATCTAAGTCCGTACGAAAAGGGGTTGGTTATTGCTCGTTTATACCTTGATTCAAGCTGGAAATAACGCCAGATGAAAATATTAGGATACACTACGAGCGGTGCGTGAATATGCATTTGAGTGTAGGGCTATGAATGAACAAATTATCTAAGGTCTTCGAGAATATGGAAATTGATAAAAATGGTGCCCGAAAAAGAGCTGATGAAATTAAGCCTTATCGCTGTAAAAATCTGATAGCTGTTCTCGAGTGCCCGATGGATATGAAGAACATTGGAGCGGTCATTAGAAACGTCAATGCATTAGGCGTTGAAAAAACGTATATTGTTGATCCTCGCAATCTAATACCCGATGACTGGCAGGAAATGAGAGAAAGGAAATCACTCTCGAAGCCGTCTGTCTCTGCGATCAAATGGAGCTTCGTAAAGCGTTTTGATAGTACCGAGGAATGCCTGGATCATTTGGCGAAAAACAGATTTATCTCGATTGTCACCTCTCCCCATGTAAAAGGAAAAGATAACTTTATATTGCATGAGGCAGATTACACTCAGCCAAAGCTGGCTGTTTGGTTTGGTAACGAATCTAGAGGTATAAGTGATCTTGCAGTAGAAAATAGCGCTTTCTGCGTATCCATTCCAATGTTTGGAATGATTGAAAGCCTGAACCTCGGAACAACTTCTGGAATTGTATTGTATGAAGTTACTAAGCAGCGCCGCGAATACCAGGAAAAGTACAAGAGAGCAAACCGTAGCGACTAATAAAGTGATGAAGTTGATTTCCTATTTTTGTGTTTTTTACACGGTGGCTGCATTCTTTTCCTCAAATGGATAAAGAAACTTTCCTTATTGAATAGGCACCTACCTTTCGGTCGCAATTACTCTTGGGTAACTTACAAAGCAGGCAAAAATTATTTCGTCTTTAAAGCCACCCCAAAACGAGAAGGTCAAAATTACTTTAATATGAATAGAGTCGAGTTTAAGGAGCTAACCCAAGTGAAGCGAGATAAGCTGTTAGCTGTACTCAATGAGGATTCACTTAGGGAGCACTTAATTAAACATGAATACTTTGATGTCCAGAGTATTAATGAGTGGCTCAAGTTTAAGTTAGAAGTAGACTCCCTGCCTGGGTGCCGTGTTCGACTAATTTACATCGGTGGAGTATTAGCTGGGTGGTGTGGTATTCAACCTGACGATAGCGGCTTTGAGATGGCTGTTGTCATATCTCAACAGTTTTGGGGTTTTGGGCTCTCAGTATTCAAAACAATGATCGGTTGGGCTAAGGAGTTGGGGCATAAAGAAATAGTGTGTCATTTGCTTGACAGTAGGCCAGAATACAGAGCTTTGAAAAGAATATCCAAAACAGTACATAAAACTGAGCTGTTGGGTCGATGTTTTACGACATACTGTATCGAACTCGATAAATATGTATAGATTAAACTATAACTGGTCGGTGTATCGTTTCTTTCTTGTTATATGAAAAAATAAACTATGGCTTGGATTTTGGTTTCAGATATTTTTGGTCGTACAAAAGCGTTAGAGCGATTTGCAGCTGATCTTCCTGGTAGTGTAGAGATAGTTGATCCGTATAATTCAGAATTGATGAATTTCGATTGTGAAGTTGAGGCGTATTCACACTTTACATCAAAGGTTGGGCTCGATAAATACGTTGAAAAATTATCAGAACGAATCAGCGCATCATTTGGTCATGTGAGTTTAGTAGGTTTTAGTATTGGTGCATCGGCCATATGGAGATTATCTGATCATCAAGCTTTGAGTAATGTTTCAGGGGCAATTTTATTTTATAGTTCACAAGTTCGCCATTACGTCAAAATTGATCCTATATTTCCTACGCGCTTGATATTCCCGGCGATGGAGCCTCACTTTTCTGTATCAGAGGTCATGCAGACGTTGAAGCAGAAAGAGCAAGTGGAGGTTCATCATTCCACTTACCTTCATGGCTTTATGAATCCCCATTCCAGAAATTATAATGCAGAATCTTATGCTAAATACAAGCAGATAGTATGTAATACGCCCTTCAATGACCCCATCTGTAAAGGTTTCAGTTGAGTGCAGTTCGTATTGGAGTTTGAAAAATATCACATAGAGACAGTTGTTGTTGGTTAGTTTGTGCAAGTATTTAGCTAACCGAGGCCTTTCTAAAGGTCATAGACTAACTGGAAAGCCGCTGGGAAGACCGAACATTTGCTTCTCAACGGCTTCGACACTTCACCATCTATTCCTTTTGGATGCGCCTATATATTTCTTCTCGATGAACAGGTACGGATCTGGGGGCATGTATCCCCATCTTCACTTGATTGCCTTTAACCTCTAATACCTTAACCGAAACTTTGGTGCCGATTCGTAGGCTTTCACCTATTCGGCGTTTCAACATCAACATATTCGTTTCCTATTGATACAAGCTACAAGAAAGGGCGTTCTCTTGGGTGAGTATTGAAAGAAGCGGCTAGAAGAGGGGGAGCACGAGAGCGATAAGCATAGAAGAAGAAAAGGCGAGCGCAACGCTCCCAGGGCTTGGGGACACTCCTCAAGCTGCTGAATGTACACCACTTTATTGAAGACGAGCGGGTATCTAGCGTATGATGCATATAGCCAGTGCGTCCTGAGTATTTTTTTTTTTATTTATTTTTTTATAAATAAAAAAATACGTGCTATCCAGGAGATGGAGGTCGGCCCTCCGTTATCGCTTTGCAGGAAGTGGTAACAAACCGCCTCAAGGTGATCGGAGTAAAGAGCTTTGGTTAGAAGCGATTGAGGAAAAGGCGTACGAGATACGTCAGGTATGTTGTGTAGAGACGAATGCAAATGAACCACTGATGAGGTGTCGAAAGCGTATTACCAAGATGATGTCAAAACCCGTGCACTGGCTAAGTGCGGGGATAAGCTTGGAGGTTACCTGTTTACCGACCGAGTGGCATCCGGCATAGAGGTGGCGTGAACACACAGCAGGCTTTTGGGTGGAACAGGAGAACCTGTCGTCCAGGTGTTAAGGAAGAGCGTCAAGTAGAGGCCCTACAAGACGTTGAGTACCAAGACTGGTCACAGGGGCGGAACAACCCGTAGTAGTGGAGAAGCGGCTGTAATGGACGTGGAGCGAAGGGGTTGTCGTATTCGGCGACTAACCGTGTAATCAACCCAGATGGGGAGGAATTAACGATTAGCGCAAAGCCATTCAATATTCCCAAGCGAGCGGTTTGGGAAGCGTGGAAGCAGATCAAGGCTAATGGCGGCGGAGCGGGGATTGATGAGATAACGATAGAGCAATACGAGTCGAGTCTCGTCAAAAACCTTTACAAGCTATGGAATCGGATGTCATCTGGCAGCTATTTTCCATCAGCCGTCAAACGAGTGGATATTCCGAAACTCGATGGCAGCCTGCGACCACTGGGTATCCCCACAATCGAAGATCGCATTGCACAAATGGTGGCTAAGCAACTGCTGGAGCCAGAATTGGAGAAGGTATTTCACCCTGACTCCTACGGCTATCGGCCAGGCAAATCTGCTATAGACGCAGTGCGTCGAGCTCGACAACGATGCTGGGATAGAATCTGGGTAGTTGATTTAGATATCAAAGGTTTCTTTGACAATATTAATCACGAACTTCTGCTGAGGGCATTAGATAAACATAATAATCATCGGTGGGTCAGACTCTATGTACAGCGCTGGTTAACGGCTCCAGTACAACATCGGGACGGACAGCTTGAAGAGCGAACACAAGGTACTCCACAAGGGGGTGTAATCAGCCCGCTACTGGCAAACTTGTTTTTGCACTACACGCTGGACGCCTGGATGGTGAGAACGCACAGAGATATTCCTTTTGAGCGTTACGCGGATGATGCTGTTTACCATTGTCGTAATCCTCGTGAGGCGGATCGCTTACTGGCGGCTCTAAAAGCACGCCTGGCTACCTGCGGGCTTGAGGCTCATCCAGAGAAAACGCGCAAGGTCTATTGCAAGAATAGTAATCGTAAAGACTCCCACCCAGTGATCCACTTTGACTTTCTGGGGTTTCGATTTGGTCCCAGAAAAGCAAGGAATCGCCAAGGACAGATCTTCACCGCATTTAGTCCTTCAATGAGCCCTAAAGCTTTCAAGAGGATCAAGGATAAGGTTAGGCAGTGGCGTGTGATTAACTGGGTGGATCGATCACTATCTGAAATGGCAAAGGTACTTAATCCCGCAATACAGGGTTGGCTGAACTATTATGGTCACTTTGGGCGGAGATATGGTGTTTATCGGTTACAGAAGTATCTTGATCAAACGCTGATGCGTTGGGCTAGGAAGAAGTTTAAGCATCTGAAGCGAAGCTGTTTCAAGAGTTGGGCCTTTATTGGAAAGGTTCGTCAACAAATGCGCGGCTTGTTTGCACACTGGAGAATGGGAAGATTGAAAATGTGCTGAATACGAAGAGCCGTATGAATTGAGAGGTTCACGTACGGTTCTGTGAGAGGTCGAAGGGGAAGTTCCTTTGGTCTACTCGACTTTTGATAATGAAGGTATCAATTTGGTTAGCTGGCCCTGGGTGTTGGTAGCACCTTGGGTCAGCGCCTTTTACTTATTCTTATATCTCGCTACCGTTCTCCTCTTGAAGGAATAGATCGTTTAGGAAATTCTGGTACTTCTCTTTAGGAGAGAGCCGAATCAAGCCCAACTAAAAATAACAAAATACTAATAGAGATCTATCGATTTTACGCATCTTTGATATGGAAACAAACTTAATTGTTTCTAACAGGATAATTTAAGCGCCTTTTATTTGCCTATGCGCTAGTGTGATGAAGCTCAACCAAAGAGTTTCTCTCGTAAAATACAAACACCTGGTAGGCCAGCTTCAAACTCTTAGAATCTATGTATTAAACATAAAGAATCTGAAAAATTTTGGTAGAAATATCGTAAGTGTTTTCTAATGAAAACCCTGAAGGTTTAGGAATAATTGCCAAAGGTAACTTGCTACGGGGCCCATTGGATTAGAAGCTTGTCTTGCCACCCGCACTTCCAGTTCTTGCGGTTTTGGGATCCCTTCCACTGCAATGGGAGATAATAAGCCCTGTTCAAGCTCCGCTTCTATCATATGTTCTGGTAGCGTACCCCAACCCATACCTTGAAGAATAATTTCTTTTTTAGTCGGAAAATCGTTGACTCTCCATTGATCGCCCCCTTCAAGCACCCCGTAGGTTTTAGTGGATGACTTCCTACCACTGATGATCACCTGGGGATGGCGTAGCATAATCTGCCTTGGGACTTCATCGTATTGGGTAAGTAGGGGAGAGTCGCCAGCGATCACAGAAATGAATTTCATATTCATTAGATGAATGGATTCAAGCTGGTCGTAAGTTTCAGTCCACGGAATAATAGCTATGGAAACCTGGCCTCCCTTCAATAAGTCCAGTGGCCCGAGGCCATTTTCGGAATAGACCTCCAAGCGTGTTTTTGGGTACTCAATTTTGCACTGACGGATTGCGCTGAGTATTGGGCCGACTGGTATGGCGGAAGTAAACGCAATACCTACTTCCAGTTCTTCTCCTGCGACTAGCTGTTTAGCTAAGCTCTCAAACGAGTGGGCTTCAGCTAGTACATATTTGGATTGTTCATACAGGGCTTTGCCGTCAGCTGTGAGTGTGCTCCTGTATTGGTCCCGATCAAATAGCTGTAGATTGAGGTCCGCCTCTAATTTCTTGATGGCGGCGCTTATAGTGGGCTGTGTTCGGTGAAGTGTCTGGGCAGCAGCTTTTAGCGAGCCCCCTTCAACTATCGCCTTAAAATATCGTAATTGTTCCAAAGTCATAGTGGCGTGAGTTAAGAGAAAATATAGGTAAGTTTCTGATGCAGCATATTTGAGGATCTCAAACTGAAAATAGCCATTAACTGGCTTTCTTTTATGAAGCATCTTTTCTGTTGTGCTGACAACATGAGTAATCTGCACTCGATACCATTTGCCAGTGCCTGCAAACTGGACAGCATCAACACCGCTGATCATTTTGAATGAGCAGCTTTTACGTAAACCAGCTATTTGTTTTTCTTCTACCAGCAGAAGCTGGGAGTCTGCGTGCACCTTTTTACTTCATGCCTGCGCGGTATCATCACCCGATATCAGCTAAATCAACTTGTTAGGTAAAAGCTAACAAGAACTTAGATTATAGTTAATATCATTAGTCTAAGTCTAACTTTAACCTTATCTCCCTATCAAGAAGTGACCTGTTCGTGAGGCATTGCGAACGGCCGCGCTTTATCCGAACAGTTGAACGATATTGAGGTGAGTTATGATCAAACGGACAGACGTGTTAATCGTTGGCGGAGGCTTTGCTGGTGTTTCTGTGGCCCAAAAGTTAGCTAAGCAGGGTATGCAGGTGGTATTGGTTGACCGAAAGGACCATTTTGAAGTGACCTTTGCCACATTACGTAATGCGATAGCGCCTAACTTACTGACTGCTAATCCACGTAAATATTATCGTGACTTTATTCAGAGCGATTTTGTTCAAGCAGATGTGGTTTCCATGGATGACCGGATAGCAAAGTCATCAAATGGATTAGAGATCCACTTTAAACAGGCAGTTATCGCGACAGGCAGTCGCTACCCAACCTTGCCGATAGCTAAATCCACATCAGCTTATACGATTTCCGAGCGTGAGCAAGAAATGCGGAATGAGCAAAAAATACTGGCGAAATCTCAGTCAGTTTTGATTGTAGGAGGCGGTACCGTTGGCGTGGAGCTGGCTGGGGAAATTAGCAGCGCTTTTCCCAATAAAACCGTGACTTTGGTGCATTCTAAAGATGTACTACTTGGCCATCTTAAGCCTAAAGCTCAGAACAAGGCGCTAGAGCAGCTTACGGCTAAAGGCGTTAGCGTACACCTCAATACCCGGCTAGTTAAGGAAGGTGCAATTTACCGTTCTATGAATACTCAAGAAACCTTCAAGGCAGACCTGGTTTATGAATGTGTAGGTATGTCGCCAAATACGGAGTTTCTAAAAACAGAATTACCCGGTGTGTTAGATAAGATGGGATTAATTAAAGTGGACGAATATATGCGGGTTAGGGGTTATTCTAACCTTTATGCGATAGGTGATTGCTCTACTCTGGATAAAAATAAGCACGGCTATATAGCAAACGTTCAAGGAGGCATCTTAGCGAGCGTTATCATTAATCAAGCCAAAGGTAAAAAGGTTAAGCCTTATAAAACACCTAGTTATGCCATTGTTACGCCGACCGGTACAGAGACTGGTGTAGCTCAAATGCCCTTTGGTGTTTTTACTTCAAAGCTATTTGTTAACCTGAAACAAAAAGACATGGGGATAGGCCACATGCTTAAAGCGAGCGGTACAACTCCAGACTTACTTAGCTAGAGCTTTTTGGTATACAGTAGAGTGCCTCTAATTAAAATCTACCAGTCTCTAAGGTTCCTCTGAATAGACATTCTCACTGACCATTGAAAATCAAGTAAGAGGTAGTCCAGATACTAGCAATACTTGCCAGATGCGTATGAGGCGGCATAGAGGTGTTACTGCCATTAGTAGTAGTTTATTTATGTAGTTAGGTTCCCCGTCTGAATTTATTACAGGAAATTAGAGGGCCTTTTCTTCTTAATTTGCGGTATTGCGTATTTACGTTCTTCAACGTAATGTTTATGCCGAAAGCATGAGAATGTAAGAAGTGAGTCCCGGCTCTTATGGGGTTCTACTAGGTACCCGTAAGAGCTGCGAAGGTCCCAAACTCATAGAAGGCTCCTTTCATGTGATGAATATTTTTCATAGGCTGTAATCTCAACGGGAAATTGAGCATAGGTAGGAGGTCTGTATGTTTATAGGAGAGGTGTCAAGAAGAACGAATCTCACTGTAAAAGCGATAAGATTTTATGAGGAAAAAGGCCTTATTGCCGTTCCTAAAAGGCAGGGCAGATATAGAGTCTATACGGCAGAAGATGTTGAAATTCTTACTTTGATCTCAGAAGCCAAAGTACTTGGGGTGACTTTGGCTGAGTTGAAGGATGTTATTCGGTACCATAATGGAGAGGTTGATTGGGCTCGAATCAGCGTTTTTCTGAAGAAAGTAAAAAGAAAAATTGAGGCTGAATTGGAATCACTTTCTAATAAAGCTGAGAAGGTTGATCAATGTATTGCGTCTATAGATTCCTGTCATAAAAGCCTTGACCCTCCCCTTAAGGGGAGACGGTAGACTTTTCATCATGTCTTTAAGCAATAGTATGACGAGATGAAAAATATCCTACTTTTAAATGGCAATCCAAAGAAGAACAGTTTTGTTAAGCAGTTGAGCGATGTCTATGAGTCTGAAGCAAAGAGACAGGCTAATGTTCGGCGATATAACCTGTCGGAAATGGACTTCAATTCGAATTTAGAGTTTGGGTACGATGATTATCAAGTATTGGAGGATTGTCTATCTGAATTTCAAGAGGCTCTTAAATGGGCACAGCATATTGTTGTGGTGTCGCCTATTTGGTGGGGCGGATTGCCAGGAAAGCTAAAAGGCTTGATTGATCGATCTTTTCTTCCCGGAATTACCTTTAAATTTGAGAGTGGTAGTGCAGAACCGATACAACTTCTTAAAGGCAAAACATCAAGAATAATTTTGACAATGGATGCCCCTACAGAATATTTAGAAGAACAAGCAAAGCCAGTATTAGAGCAGCTTGATCGATTTACTCTTCAATACTGCGGCTTCTCGAAAGCAGAGGTTAGTTTATTTGGTTCAATGATTATGTCTGATAAGAATCAACAGGACTCCTGGTTGAAAACTGTTAAAGCACTTGGTGCTAGCTGTATTTAGCCTAGAACAAATCAATCTATGTTAGTTATGACTTCCTAACGACAACCAATACACTTGACGATACCTTAACTTCAATAGTTATGATTATTGGCAACAAATCCTGTATAAAAGCCATTTACCCTATGGAACTTTCGGGGAAAATTTTACAGTCTCTGGGCTTATCGAAGATGAAGTCTTTATCGGCGACCAATTTAGCATAGGCGATTGTCTCCTCGAGGTAAGTCAGCCAAGAATTCCATGTTTTAAACTCAATATGGCTTTAGATAATAATAATACCGTTAAATTATTTAAAGATTACTTTAACACTGGTGTGTATTTTAGGGTGCTTGAGGAAGGTTATATAGGACAAGAAAAAAACTAAGTAAAGTTGCTGAGGCACCTGGTTCTGTCAGTGTAAATGCCATGTTTAGAGCCTTATTTGATAAGGGGTATGCTTTTAGCAAACAAGTACTTGAGGCCGTCCATCGATTGCGGCCCCTCTCCCAAGAGTGGCGAGAAAAAGTGGAAAGACGCCTGAAGAGGATTGATTAGATAAGCAGTTTTGTGATGGCTCGTAAGACCTTCCTGTTTGTATCTTTGGTCAATGGCGCTAAAGCATTATGCCTGCACTTCAGATTGATTCGCACTGCCAAGATGCACAGCCTTGCCCCCTAAATGTATTACGTCAAGTTGCTTGAGCAGATTCCTCACTGTCAATCCGTTGAGGGTTATGAGCCACTGCTACCTTGGGGCATCCAACTTGAGAGAGTGGAGTGGCCATTAATTTAAGTTCTGATAATTATTTCAAATCTGCTTTGAGCGCATTGATACCGTGCTTGCCAAGAACACATTTCACAAATACGCTTTACTAAGTACAGCCCTTGCCCCAAGCCGGAACTATGTTTGTTTTTTGCACTTTCAGTAAAAGGATCTTTTATCAACTTCTGCTGAATCTCATCAATATTATTCGAAAAATGTAAATTTCCTTGTGAAAATTTAATGCTCAATTTATGGTCGCTGGCGTAATGATCTGCATTTTCTATGAGGTTAGTAAAAAGGTGCAGCAACAAATTTTCATTAGCTCGCACCTTTTCTTCAGCAGAAACCTGAAGTTCAAAAGTTAAAAGGCTATCAGGGCTTGCTTGTACATGATTTAATATCGATTTTTCAAGTACAAACAATAAGCTTACCTCCTGGCGTTCCAGTGACTCCTGCCTTGCCAGAGCCAGCAGAGTTGATATAGTTCTTTGCATCTCTGATGAAGATTTTTGTAGCCTCTCAATCTCCATTAAAGATATTCTGCCAGTACCAGCTACCTTGCTAATAATATTACGTAATACACTCAATGGAGTTCTGAGTTCATGACTAATGTCCCGAGTAAAGTCGGACTCACGCTTTAAGATGACTTGTTTATACAATAAGGTATCTTCAAAAGTCTTTGCCAAATAACCTATTTCATCTTTAGGGTAAGCCCTGGCGAAGCCCGGCGAAATGGGCTGCTGCTTACTTCTTGAGATTGCATAAGCAAGAGATTGTAGAGGCTTTAAAGTATAACTTGATACCCAGAAGGCCAGCAATAAACCTAAAACTACGAGTAACACAAGCATCAATGATAGCCATATCGTTACTTCTGGTAGAAAATCAGTACTAACTTCGTAAGCGGAAATGTCTGCAACTAATACCATTTCCAGCTCCCCCAGAATTACTGGTTTGATATGGAGAGTTGGGCCTCGATCTAATACAAATTCAACTCTTTCTGGATCTTGCTCTAGCAAAACAGGAATATTGCCTGGCAAAGCACTTCTACTTCCATACAACTGAATAAACTGCAATCTTGGAGTTGTAATTTCTCCAGATGATTTATAGACTTCCTTGAGATATACGGCCTCATTATTGACTAATCTATTAAAAATATTATCTTCTACTACCCAAGCATAAGCCACTATTACAAGACTATAAAGCAAACCCAAAAAAATTGAGTAAATTGCAATTAAATACAAGGTGCGCTGCTGTATGCCTTTCTTTGGCCACTGAGCTGGGTTATTCATATGGCACATCTAATTTATATCCAACCCCATGAATATTTTTTAGCATGTTATATGAAAAAGGCTTATCCAATATACTTCTCAATATATAGATATGTGATCGTAATACATCACTATCAGGAAAATTGTCTCCCCAAATTCTACTTAATAGTTCAGAGCGGGTCATAGCTTGAGGGAACGCCTTGGCGAGTAACAATAGTAGTTTGAAGTCTGTACGACTGAGCTTTAGAGTCTGCCCTCGGCGGGTAGCTTTATGCTGGCGTATATCAATACACAATTCTCCAATATTAAGGATTTGAGATCGATAAAGGTTATGTCGACGATATAAGGCCTTACACCGCATAGCCACCTCTTCCAATGAAAATGGCTTGGTTAGATAATCATCAGCACCAGCTTCAAAACCAATCCCTTTGTCATAAATACTATCTCTAGCGGTGAGCATCAACACCGGGGTATTCACTTCATAATTAGTTTTGATCTGTCGGCATAACTTAATACCATCAATATCAGGCAACATTAAGTCCAGCAATACTACATCATATTGATGTTGTTGAAACAGGCTATACCCCATCTTGCCACTACTGGCATAGTCTACCTGGAACAGTTGTTGCTCTAAAAAGTCGCACACCTGGCGAGCGATGTCTGTATTGTCTTCAATTAATAAAGCTGTCAGGCTCATGATTACCTCTTAGTCAGCACTATTTCGTAAAGATAACACTTTGTTGATGGCCAAGTCATATCCGGCAGCGATAGCTTCTGCATCCGGAGTTACTGGGATATCTGGTATTACACCGCTAACTTTATCGTCCCCATTGGGCCTTACCAGTTTGCGTGTAGTGATATATGCCCTCAATTGTGAATGTGGCAAATTAAACAAGTTACCTTGCGCAGTTTGGTTAGAGTAGCCTTCCGTTTTCTGACCAATCAATGTAGCAAATCGATGATCTTGAGCCGCACTAGAAAATACGATAGCAGCAGAATAAGTAACCGGGCTAATCAGTATATAAACTTCTCCTTCAAATAAGTTATTATTATCTATGGGGCGGTGCCATTCATCCCAGTCGTATTGAATCAATTCTCCAGCTTTTCCCTTATAGTTAAAAAGCCCTCGATTTTGTTGATTCAATTTTTCTGTCATATAAGAAATCATACGAAACTCTTTGTGGGCAATATAGCTTAATAAATAGGTGGCACTATCAGTATTACCCCCTAAGTTTTCGCGCAAATCGATAATCAAGCATGTAATTTTTCTATTTTTTATATCAGTAAAAGCTTGATCGATAAACTCGCTAAACCAGTCCAATCCTACATCAAAGCTGCCTATATGAAGATAAGCAGTGTCATCTGATATGACTTTAAAATAGAAGTCCTGCCTGCCATTGATAATTTCATCTTGAAGGTGCCAGTTTTGTTTGGAAAGTAACTGGGTAGTATGATTGGATCGGCTCACAGGCTCCTGCCACTTCAATTCAAAATCGTCAATAAACCCAAAGACAGCCCATAACATTACACCAAACCGTTTAGTAATAATTTGCTCTCTTAGAAAGCGAGACTCCCCACCTGCAAACTTCTGCATATGATCCATCAAGGTTTGAATACTTTGACCATTAATTCCTGTAATTCTTGCCCCTGCCGGCACTGATTGCCTACCATTTATATACGTATTCTTTGTTACGATACTACCATCAGGAGTTAAAGTAACAGCCAATGGGAAGGGCTTTTTGCCACTGGCTATAAGTTTTTCATACTCCTGATAAGGCCATATCAGAAAAGAATGACCATCATTAAACTTGTGCGCCAGTTGCCCTACAACTCGATAGAAATGGAGTCGATTCATAGAATCAGAGATTTGTAGCTGTAAGTCTCTCACCGCTTCTTCCAGCTCCTGCAAATCGGTATAATGATCTAGTGCCGGATGTCTTTCTAAAGCCCCCAAGTAGAATGCCTCCACATCTTCTCGCATTTCAGCAACAGTTAATTTTTTTTCCAACAAAGAGCTGTCTGTTAACTCAGGAAAAATCTCTAGATGTGATGATCTACAAGCAATAACCAATACTGAACTTACCAGAAAAAAACAAATTTGATATAACCTTTTCATTTCGAAAACTCAAGTTTGAAATGAGCAGCTTAACAATGGGGTTGTGAAGATTCTGTCAAGCTACGTAATAGCAAAGCTAGAAGCTATTCCATTAACTCAACAGGCCTAGTTAAACACCCAGTTCAACTTGCGTCAGCTAAAGGCAGGTAGTTTGTTTGGCATTGCATCTCTGTTATTTGGGTAAGTTACAACCCCAGGAGCAGTTCTGGAAACCCAGCAAATAGAGTATTGACACCGGAGCTGATTAAATGTTGTAAATTCAATAGCTTGTCTAGCTCTAGGAACCTAACGCCCAGGGTTCTTTCTCCCAATCCAACCTCTAGACATCACTTACCAAGCCTCCCACCAAGGAAAGCGCTCTCACTTCAATAGGTAGAGATCTAAGTAAGTGTATTTCAGGCAATGTATCTAATTGAGCTGCACTTTCTACCAGATTGATGTCTATCTGGTAGAAAATGCAGCAGCCATTGGGACTAAAGTATCGCTCATTCTTAATCCCGCAGAATAAAAATTGATCATATGGTTGAGATTAGAAAATAGTACTCGTTGTTTCACAGTTTCCACTATCATTTATTTCTTTTGGGCAGACTTGTGGATTTACTTACAGCGAATAGGTGAATATCTGAGGGTGTATTTCTATAGGTTTAAGATCGTTGTTTCCCGATAACTCTCTCTGTAATTGGGGGCTCGGTGTGGATTGGCAATACAAAATGAGCCGCAAGGTCAGTATATATGGAGGGCAAAAGGGAGGTCTGAACCTTCGCTATAGAGTCGCTTTTGTGTATATTTCATACAAATAGTCTGCGGATCACACCTCTTCTCACAAGAATCAGACAAAATTCATATGGACGTCAGGTGTTATAAAGCCTGAATAGATACATTGGTTGCTTATTACTTCATGTTTAAGCAAGGATATGTCATGAGGCACCTTTGTATTTCAATTGCTCTACTCTCACTGCTAGCCCTGGGTGTTAACAGTTATAGTCAGGATACACAGACAGCTCTTGAAGGGCCCTATCTTGGACAGAAACCTCCTGGGTTAACTCCAAAGTTATTCGCTCCTAATCCCTCGAAAGAGTATCGGGATTGGGGTGGCTACTTCACGCCTGATATGCAGGAGTACTACGTTACAAGAAGATATCACCAAAGTGGCGAGTCTTCGAAAGTTGTATTCAAGCTTGAGGGTAATCGCTGGTATGAATCGGAGGTGGCCTGGGGTGGCTCTATCTCACCTGATGGTCAAATAATGTATTCTAGAAATCGATATAGAGAGCGCACTGACAATGGTTGGTCAGAACCTAAAAGCCTGGGGCCACTATTTGAAGACTTTCGTATCATGCGCCTTACGGCTTCTGCAAAAGGAACGTTTGTATTTGATGAAGTAGGTTCAAATGGAGATGGCATTCTTCGATATTCGCGTCTGTTAGATGGTAAGCGTGAAGCGCCAAAACCTTTTGGAGAGCAGATAAATACAGGCAAGTGGACTGCTCATCCGTTTATTGCTCCTGATGAGTCCTACATTATCTGGGATAGTGAAAGAGAGGGTGGATATGGTGATAGCGATATGTACATCAGTTTTCGCCAACAAGATGGCTCATGGGGCGCGGCTATTAACTTCGGTGATAATATCAATACAGAAGGGGAAGATGGTGGTGGATATGTAACGCCCGATGGGAAATACCTTTTCTACTGTCGGCGTTGTACTCCACCGAATTTTGAAATTATGTGGGTAGATGCGGAGTTTATTGAGGCCCTTAGGCCTAAATAAAATTTACACTAAGCTACGCCTAGTTCTCTGTATCTATCATCATGTTGCTAAATTTAAATTCTTTAATGATATTTCCGGTCTTCACGATACATGAAGCCCCGGTTGATCCCGCAGTAACCTGTTAAGTTGTATAGAATCCTTTCACCAAGTGAGAAAGTGAGCACCACACTAAGTGTGCGGGTGCTCACTTTTATATATTGCTCAACTCAGCCTCTATTAGCCACTTGCTACCGAAAACTTGAATCAATGATGAGAGAAATCAGGTTAGATAAAGGTTTGTGCAAATAGATATGCGCACCACAAAAGCCAGTTCTTTCTGATAACCTTTTATCTCTTTGGAGCGGAAGTTCAGCCTGAGACATTTGTTGTAGAACATATAGCTATTGCCGGACTTAAAATTAGCTGGGGAGATTGTTCAGTGCGAGTAGATGCTCTTTTGGGACTCTATGATCGGTTAAAATCTATACAAGGTGATATAGATGTCTCAGATATGTGGGCTTTGTATCTTTATATTATTAAAAAAGGAGTGTCTTTTTGACTAAAGGTGAATGCAATTGTGGAGAGATAGCTTATGAGATACAAGAATCCCTCACAGATTTATATATGTGCCACTGCTCAATCTGCCGTCGCTCCACAGGGAGTGGCGCTATTACTGTAGCTATCGTGCCTACCGAGAAGTTTAGTTGGGTTAAAGGTAAGGAGAACCTTAAGTATTGGTCTAAGCCTGGGCATGATTGGCATACAAATTTTTGCGCTACTTGCGGTTCGACTCTGCCCGGAGAGAATGATTCTTTAAATACTTACATTCCTGCAGGAAGCTTGGTGGATGGTAACGAAAACCTAAAAGTGGTTCATCATTTATGGGTTGACTCAAAGGCTTCTTGGGAAGTAATAGGTGACGCCGGGAAGCAGCATCCCAAGGGGTTTGGATCTTAAATTATTTAACGTCCTGATTTATTGCACTTTGTATTTTTATTCAATATTACGTGTGTAGTGACAGGGAGGTTAATTTTGGAGTGAGTTTTGCCTCTGGAGCTTGAGAATACAAGACATTTTTAGGTGTATTATCTCGAGTGTAATAGCCAGAGAGAAAACTCATTCTCCTGTTCAGAAGATTGCCGAAACAAGTTCATATCCTCTATCTAATGTCCAAATAAAAGCAATTGCGCTGCAGAGTCCAGCAACAGAATAACGTATCCGGATTTCCCATTCCTTTTTCCACAGCCTGGCTAAATAGGCAAGGGGCCATATGGCAAGAATTATGAGTATTTGCCCGGCTTCTATTCCCAGGTTGAAGGACAAGAGGCTTTGCCAGATATTCGGGGAGTCAACTTGGAGTATTTTATATAATACAAATGAAAAACCCAGGCCATGGAGCAGGCCGAGCATACAGGTGCCGATAAAAATTGTGCTTTCGCTACCTGTTATCTTAGTGTCTTCCCTGTGTAGTGATATCCAGGCCATATAGATTATGGATAGGGCGATACCGGTTTCTACCATAGGTACGAACCAGCTGACTGTGGGGACAAAGCCAAAGAATCCGGCTGAGAGGGTGATACTGTGACCGATGGTAAAGCCGGTAGCGCGCCATAAGAGTAGCGGTAGGCTGAGTGCACCGAGGCTTAGGCAGAGTACAAACAACACGTGGTCCAACCCCTTCAGGATATGGGCGATGCCCTCCGCCAGAAAAGTCTTCACAGCGTCTATTGAGGAGTGGGTAATCAGTAGTGGCTTTTGCATAAGACCGCGTGAGCGAAATACCTGGGTCTTACCTGGGTTGTAATCCAGTACCAGGTTGGCGGTATCTTCCTGGTTGGGGAGGCCGGGGTTAAGAGAGCTGGATAGTTGGTATTCTCCAAGGGGAGCTTCCAGAGGGTAGAAGATCTGAATATCAACCAAGGTGTCACCCACATACAACCTTTGATTGGTATCTTCAGGTAAATATTGCTTTAAAAATGCCTGCTGTGCCTCCTCCAGCGTTGCAAAGTCCGGTTCACTTCCTATCCGATACAAGCGCACGGCTTTTACATCGCCTTTTATTTGCATGTCAGTATTGCGGAGAAAAGTGGCGCTCTCTGCAATATTACCGAGTCCTAGAGGCGCTAGCTCCAGCTGCTGAAAATCCACATAATGGACCAAGCCGCCTTGATCCAATGAGTTTTTGGTATAGGGCGCGGGTTGTGGGAGTTTGCCAGTATAGGGGTCGCGACCCTTTTTTGTTTTATCTGCCAGTAAATAGGGCATAGGCACTCTCATATATAGGTTGGCACCACTGGCTGTGTGCTCTATATGGAAAATCCGTACATTGAAGTTAAGAAGAAAGTGCGCTTGTGCTTGCCCGCTGAGGCTGGACATAAGGAGGTATAGAACAAATATTGCGGGGAACTTGTATGTGCTGTTTTTCATAGCCCTAACTATTTCTCTATTTTATTCTTACCGCACGGATAGGGGAGTAAATCCAGCGATTTTCCAGTGGTTATCAGACTGGATAATTGCGATATTGGCCCGGGTCTCTTGCGGTCTTTGTTCAAACTGTCCCCAGCTTCGGTCCTCTACTACCGCCTGCCAACTTGTAATCAACCGGAATCCTTTGTTGCCATTCAGGTTAATTTGGCTGGAGTACTCGACTTTAAGATTTGTAATAGCACTGATTGATCCCAAGCCACCACTCGTTGTTTGGGGGCGATAAATTTGTGCCAGATTTGAATAGGTACTTTCGAATCCTTCCTTGGTAATCAGGTTTTTTAGCTTTAATTCCAGATTGATCGGTAGAGGCTCTTTAAATGCGGCTGCAACTTTTAACAGTAGCTGTTCTGTTACTTGGCCCAAGTCCCGTTTTTTAGCGGTTCCTGGGAGGTTTACCCGGTATTCTTCTGGAAGATTGAGGTACAAAGCGACAGCTGAGATTATTATGGCGGTATAGAGAATAGTTGAACCCTTGCGGCCTATAAGTGAGTGTTTTGTGGATAGCGTCAATACAATTATCGTAATAATAAGAAATGAAAATAGGATAGCCATAGGGACCGCCAGGCTAGGGGTTTCTATTACAAGTGGATCGCTATTTGGAGGTCGGTAATCGTATAGGTAGTTGTGCCACTGAATATCAGGAAATGAGGGAATTACATGGGTGGGAAATGGGCCTGCGGGGTCCTGAATTAGGGTGGGAACGGAGTTGATCGTATCGGTGAATAGATTCCAGTCTACGGTAACACTCCGGGGCAGTGCATCGATGGAAAATTTTTCCCGGTAGCCAATCATCACTGAGCCCATTTCAATAGTGTCATTCTCTGAAATCTGTGAGTACCCGCTATTATTTGCGCGAAGAAAAACAGTCTCAATGCTATTCGGCTGTGAGGGCGACTGATCAATAGAAGTTGGATTTTTATTATTTAGATAGCTGCGTACTGTGTGGTGCAGGAAGGCCTTACTTTCTGGTGTTAATAGTTGCCAGGCATCGAAAGGGTGATTAGTCCACTCCAGTAAGTCCTTGGTGCGCACGAGTATCTCATGGCGTATCTGGCGGGGCTCTACGTAGAGGAAAGACATTAGAGGGTAGCGATTACGCCGACTAATATTGGTGTTCTTAAAATGTGTATTCCATGGGTCTTTCCAGTCGATAATGAGTGGTTCAGGTTGGGATAGGTAGTGAAAGCCGCTGATAGGTGTTTGCCCGTGGCGACTGGTAAAGCCAATTGTCACGGATGCCTGCTTATCACTACCGATGGGTGGTTTTAGTTGCAGGACTGAAAGTCCACCGATTGGATATTTCAGCTGAGTTAAAAGAATCTTTTTATCTGCCGGGAAATCCGGCATTTTTATGCCGGTGCGGGGATCGGTTTTCCCAGCAAAAGGGGAAATTCTAGGTTTTCTCTGGGCTACTCGAATTGAGATGAGTTTGGGCTTAATGCTCTTATTTCCAGAGAGTACTTGAAAGTCGAAAGATTGTTGGGTTTTTGCCGATTGTGCCAGTCGATAAATGTCTGGTGTATCACCAATTCCTGGCCAAAATAGTTTGGCATCGCTTGCTGATATCTCGAATCTAATGTTTAGGATATTTTTTTGTATATCGATCTCCGCAATATTGTTGGCGGTCTCAGCGCCACTTAAACTGATAAAATCAGCCTTGCTGGTTGTTGATAATGTACTGTTGAATAATATCAGGGCCAGGCTGATAAGTATTTTGTTGAATGATAAATAAAATTTCGCTTTGGGAGTCATGTGTTGCTTGAGCAGAGTTGATCAGTTGCACATTATTCGTTTTTGAAGGGGGGTTAATTTAGTCTGGTACTTCAAGATCAATACCGAAGGCTATATTGACTTCCATATAGATTTTCCCAATCAGCTTTGTATAAATTACTTTTCCGCCATAAATAGTAGGTACGAATACAACCTCAGTGGGGGCAGCTGGTAACTTTTCGGACTCCGGCTTGGTACTGCTGGGGTCCCAAGTCGGAAAATTCACTTGCCGGTTACTGATGGCCCATTCCACCCTGAGAGCGTCGAGATCGCTAATGTGGTTGCTACACTGATGCTCGACATGAAATGTTAATTTATCACTGTTACCCAATGCTGGCAGGAAGCGGGTCGTGGCTTGCTTTGGGCGAGGGGAGGCTATACGAGTGCCCGGGAAGTTACCGTCCCCGATTGTCGAAGTCGTATTTTTCTTTTGTAGTTCTTGAGACCAGAGAGCGGCACTGAATCCAGATACCAGTAACAGAAGAGTAATACTGAAAAGCTGCAATAGGGTTTTAGTCGGAATCATCTTCTTGTACAGAGTTTACTTATGGGTTTTATGCCTTTAGGCAGCTTAGTTGATGATTCAAGTCACAATATGAGGGTAGGTTGGTATGGCGTGGAGTTTCGTTTTGAAACTTGAATAAGTTGGTGTTGCCAGTTTTGGGGGATACGGGGATTTAATTGATGACGACTAGATGATTCGGCAGTTCATCTTTAATGGTGCTGGTGGGTATCGCTTCGTGAAGTAGATCTCCGCATTGCTCAATACATGCCAGTAATGCCTCTCCAGCTTTTCCCCGCTTGATTTGTTGCACAAAATTTTCCACTACTCTCTGCCAGTTGTCATTGGTGATGTGTTGGGCAATGCCTTTGTCGGCCAGTATTTCTACATAGTGTTCGGCTTCTGAAACAAATATCAGTAGCCCGAGTCGGTCCTTGGTTGCGTGTAAATCCTGCTCCAGAAATTGCCTGCGGGCTAAATTTGAAGCTCGCCAGAATTTTATTTTCTTTGGTACCAGGCGCATGGTGATGGGGCGCCAGCGGAATATTACTGCCAGGACAATAAATAAAATCCACTGAAGCGTCACCGCCTGTTGGAGGTTGATCCAGAACGGCAGGAATTCGATCAGGGGGGAGACTAACAGTGTTAGGAATGCGGCCCATAGGGTAGAGATATAAAGGTAGCTGTCGGCTTCCTTGGCGACCACAGCCATGACTTCAGCGTCGGTGCGGGACTCTACTTCCTTGATTGCCTCTGCTACCTGGCGTTGATAAGTATTGGTGAGCATTACCATCCTCCCGATGCGCCCCCTCCGCCAAAACCTCCGCCGCCCCCGCTAAACCCGCCCCCAGAGCTGCCGCCGGATAGACCTCCGCCAAATCCACCTCCACCATAGTAGCCGCCGTAGCGCCCCCGCTTAAAAACGCGGCTCTGTGCAGGTGAACCCAGTACGGCACTGCCGAAGAGGTGTAGCATGACCAGCAGAAGGAACAGGCCTACCAGTACAGCAATTCGACGCCCCTCTTTGGTTTCTACGGGTTCAGCGACATATTCATTTTTCGTCGCGGCGATAATTGATCGAACCCCTGCATTGATTCCGCTGCTAAAATCGCCATTGCGAAACTCTGGCAGTACTTTGGTTTGGATAATATTTGCCGCCAGTGCATCGGTTAGGGCTCCTTCCAGGCCGTAGCCTACTTCGATACGGACCTTTCTATCATTGGGCGCAATCAGGAAAAGCACTCCATTGTCTTTGTCTTTTTTTCCTAGCTTCCACTTGCGTGCCAGTTGGTTGGCATACTCCTCTATAGTGATGCCCTGAAGCTCGGGGATGGTGGCGACAACCAGCTGATTATCACTGTCGCGCTCATACTGCTGTATCAATTCAGTAAGTTGGTATCTCTCATCGGCCTTTAACAACTCTCCCTGATCTACCACTCGGCCGGACAGCGCTGGAAACTGCACATCGGCCCAGGCTGTTAAGGCACAGACCAGAGCGATCAGGATGGTTATGGCAAGACTGGGGCGGTTCATTTTGGGGTCGATGGCGCCTGTCTATTGGAAGTTGACTTCAGGTGCCTTATCGGCATCTTCACTGGTGGCTTCGAAAGTTTCTCGAAGCGGCATATCCCTGTAGAGCACAGCATGCCAGATTCTTCCTGGAAAAGTGCGAATCTCGCGGTTGTAGCGCTCTACAGCCTGGATATAATCCCGGCGCGCGACACTGATGCGGTTTTCGGTGCCCTCTAACTGAGATTGCAGTGTGAGGAAGTTCTGGTTGGCTTTGAGGTCGGGGTATCGCTCTACCACCAACATAAGGCGGGATAGCGCGCTGGTTAACTGGCCTTGTGCTGCTTCGAACTGTTGCAGCTTGGCTGGGTCATTGAGAAGGTTGCCGTCAACCTGGAGAGAGCTGACTTTGGCCCTGGCCTCAGTGACGGCTTGTAGGGTTTCCCGTTCGTGGGATGCGTAAGCTTTTACGGTTTGCACCAGATTGGGAACCAGATCGGCACGGCGCTGGTATTGGTTTTGAACCTGGGCCCAGGTGGCTTTAACCTGCTCGTCATAGGTTGGGATATTGTTGACACCACAGCCGCTGAGGGTGGTTGCCAGCAGCAGTAGCAGTGAGCTCTGCCAAAAGGGCCAGCCGCTGGGGAGCGCAGAGGTCATGCGGAATATCCTTATTCTCACGTGAACCCATCAAGAATAGTCCGCCTGACTCCCGGCGCTGGAGAAGGCATCACCATGGAGCCAAAATGGCGTTAAAAGCAACAATATTTAAGGCCAAAGTCCAGATATCCGATATGGACAGGGATTATTACGCCGAACATCCGCTCACTTTGGCGCGACATCCTTCGGAAACAGATGAGCGTATGATGGTGCGCCTACTGGCTTTTGCTCACAATGCGGCGGAAACGCTGGAGTTTACCCGGGGATTGTCCTCCGATGAGGAAGCGGATCTCTGGCAAAAAAACCTGAGCGGTGAAATCGATCTCTGGATCGAAGTGGGGCTGCCCACTGAGGAACGAATTCGCAAAGCCTGCAACCGCTCGAAGCGCGTTATCGTATACAGTTACGGGCGCCGTGCAGCACCAATCTGGTGGCAGAAACAGGCCAGCCAATTGGAGCGCTTTGATAACCTTACCGTCTACCATTTAGCCGCTGATGCCACTGAGCAATTGGCGGCTATGGCTGAGCGTAATATGGACCTGAGTGCAACCATTCAGGATGGTCATATCTGGCTCGCTGATAGTGACAACAACGCGGAGATTACTCCGGAAACCTGGAAATAGGAGCAGACAACTTAATGCCTTCTTTTGACATTGTATCTGAAGTGGATAAGCACCAACTCACCAACGCTGTGGATCAGGTGAATCGCACTATTACCAACCGCTTCGACTTTAAAGGTGTGGATGCGGAAGTGGAGATGAGTGAGTTCTCCCTGGTAGTTCGCGCTGAAGTGGACATGCAGGTAGACCAGATGGTGGATATGCTGCGCGGCGCACTGATCAAATGCGATATCGATCCACTGGCGATGGATGTAGGTGATAAAGAGCAATCCGGCAAGCAGGTCAAATTGGATGTGACCCTGAAAAATGGCCTTGACAAAGAACTGTCAAAAAAGATTGTTAAGCTGATCAAAGATGAAAAGCTCAAGGTGCAGGCTGCCATTCAGGGTGAGCAGGTGCGTGTTACTGGCAAGAAGCGCGATGACTTGCAGCAGGTGATCGCCTTGTTGCGCGGTAAAGAGCTGGAACAGCCATTGCAGTTTAATAACTTCCGCGATTAATTGGTTTTGCAGTGATCAAGCGTACTCTCTTCAGTGTTCTATCCGTGCTGTTGTCGCCACTGGCGATAGCCGCAGAAATTACCCCAGCTAGGTTGCTGGCCAGCTATTGGGTTGACAGTAGTGCAGGCCTGGATATTTCCGGCTTAAGTTTCTGTTCTGGAAATCTGCTGGCAGTCTCCGATAAGAATTCTGAAGAGATCTACACGCTTGAATTTCGCGATGGCAGTGCCGACCTGGTATCACATCTTCGCTTAAACGGCCTTGGGATACCGGAGCAGGATGAGCCTGTCAGTGCTTGGGAAGGCTTCAAGGAGTTGTTCCGCCCGGCAGAAGATCTGGACTTTGAAGGTGTTACCTGTAGCGATGGCCAGGTCTATCTGGTCAGTGAGCATTACAACCGTATTGCCATCGTAGATATCGAGGGAAATGCACGCTGGCAGGAGCATAGCTGGTCGGCATTAGCCAGGTCCCAGGGGTTTCTACAGAAGACCAATGCTTCCAGCGAGGGATTGGTGAAAGCCGACGATACTTTCTGGGTAGCCATGGAGCGCGAACCCCGTGGTTTGTTGAGGCTAAATGCAGATGGTGAGGCCAGCACACTGACCCTGCCTCAAGTAGATGGCCTGGACTTTGCTGGCCGTTCAGAGGACTTGGCGGGATTGGATTACCACGACGGCGCACTCTTTACCTTGGAGCGCAACGCCCACGCCGTGTGCCGCAGGGCACTTCCTAGCCTGGAAGCCGAGTGGTGCCTGGACTATCGCGCCCTTGAAGAATCTCCCGAGCGGGTTTATGAAGAAACCCGCTATGGAAAGGGCGAGGGGCTGGCAGTCGGGGAGCAGGGTATTTTCGTTATCCTCGACAACAATAATGTTGGCCGTGCCCAGGCGCCTGACGACAAGCGCGCGCTGCTGTTGCATCTGGCAATGCCAGATGAGGTCAGTAGGCTGCAATAATTGACTCTGTCTGGCGCCGTACTTTCCGGGAGTCGGCGCTAATCCCATCCCTTTAGTTCTTTCCCGTTCAACAAGTCCCTCCATTTTTAAAATATCTTCTAGTCACTAGCGCTAAAATTGTTTAGAGCAATTGGGGTAACTATGCTGTGTACCAATAGCTATTGGGACCTTACAGCTTGGTAGTGTCTGTTGGCCGCAGGGAATCTCCCGGTTCTTAAATCACTTTGGCGATAAATTGGAAGGATCGTGATTAAGCGTATTTTTTTAACTATCGTATGTGCGCTCTTGTCATCCATGGGGCTGGCAGCTGAAATTATTCCCGCCAAAAAAATAGCTCATTACTGGGTGGATGATAGTGCCGGGTTAAGCATATCTGGATTGAGTTTTTGCGATGGAAAAATGGTTACGGTGTCGGATAAGCAATCCAGGGAGATCTACCAGATAGTATTGGGAGATAGGAGTGCAACCTTGGAGCCTTATATCAAGCTGGCTGGGCTCCGGGTTCCGAAAAAAGATAGGCCTACTAATTTATGGTATTTTCTACTGGAACTTACTCGCCCAGCTGCAGCGATGGATTTTGAAGCCATCAC
Source organism: Microbulbifer sp. CNSA002 (assembly GCF_047324085.1). NCBI lineage: Bacteria > Pseudomonadati > Pseudomonadota > Gammaproteobacteria > Cellvibrionales > Microbulbiferaceae > Microbulbifer > Microbulbifer sp. CNSA002. The sequence goes on along the minus strand of NZ_CP172449.1, from coordinate 3,720,262 downwards.
CTGTGCCGATGATAAATTCTATTTGTTGAGTGAACGTTACAACCGCATAGCCGAAATAAATATGGAGGGAAAGGGGCATTGGTTAGAAAATATGTGGTCGGCTACGGCTAAAGCCCAAGGTTATATGCACGGGTACAACCTCTCCGGTGTAGGGCTACAGAAGGTGGGCGATGACTTTTGGATGGCTATAGAGCGGGATCCCCGTGCCCTGGTAAAACTCGGCCCCAAGGGAAGTGTACAGATTTTTACACCGCCGCCAGTAAAAGGGCTGGATTTTCGTGATGAGTCGGAAAATATGGCAGGCCTCTATTACTATGATGGGGCTTTGTGGACCCTGGAACCTAATGCCTATGCAGTTTGCCGCAGGGAATTACCCAGCTTGAAAGCTGAGTGGTGTCTGGATTACTGGGAACATGAAAACTCCTCTGAACTCGGCTACGAGGTATCGCGGACCGGTGGCAAGGGAGATGGTTTGGCTATTGGAGAGCGGGGCGTTTTTATTGTGTTTGACAATGATAATATCAGTCGTATTCACGACCCACAGGATCGCAGAGCACTCTTATTACATCTAGCTCTACCAGATCAATCTGACTAAATACCAATAGAGACTTTCTATTATTGGGGTTCGAATAGTTGGGTTGTGTTTAATGGGGAATATAATGATCAAGACAGTTTTCCTCGCAATTAATTTCATATTTTTAGCATCCGTGGGAATGGCTGCTGAGATTTTTTTGGCCAAAGATATTGCTGATTACTGGATAGATAATAGCTCGGGTGTAGGTCTATCTGGTTTGAGTTTTTGTGGCCAATTAATAACGATATCTCCTAAAGAATCGGAAAAAATATATAGAATCAATTTGCACGGTCAGAGTGCGACATTAGAAAAATACCTGAAAGTTAGCGGCCTGCCTCCGCCCAAAAGGGGAGTAGCTGATAATGTTTCTCACTTTGTTATGGATTTATTGCGGCCTAAATCCGCAATGCGTTTTGGTGGAATATGTTGTAGAGACGACGGTACATTTTTATTGAGTGAACGTCACAATCGAATAGCAGAAGTGGACACAGATGGGAGTTCACGCTGGATTAATAACAAGTGGTCATCAGCAATAGAACACCTGGGTTATTCGCTGGGATTCAACAATGGCGGGGAGGGAATAGTTGAGGTTGGCGATGACTTGTGGGTAGCTTTAGAGCGGGAACCCAGGGGATTGTTAAAGGTGGGAAATAAAGGAGAGTTTCAAGTTTTCTCTTTGCCTTCTGTAGTGGGGCTGGATTTTGGAGACCACCCGGAGAACCTGAGAGGACTTGATTATCATGACGGCGCTCTTTTTACTCTTGAAAGCAACGCATATGCGGTATGCAGAAGAACTCTGCCGAGCTTGCAAGCTGAATGGTGCTTGGTTTACCGTGAGATTGAAGAATCCCCGGAGCACGCCTATGAAGTGTCTCGGTTGGGGGGAATGGGGTCTGGGGTTGCTGTAAATAACCAGGGGGTATTTGTGGTTTTCAATAACAATAATATCAGTCGTGCCCGTGATCCCCAGGATCGCCGCGCGCGGTTGTTACATTTGGCTTTCCCCGACGGTAAACAATAGGGGCGTAAAATAGGTGGTAGTTGAGAAGTTACCGGCACTGCTAGAGGAAATACGGGCTTGTCGCCTCTGTGAAGAACAGCTTCCTCTGGGGCCGAACCCAGTTTTGAGGGCCGCAGTATCTGCACGCTTACTGATCGTCGGCCAAGCCCCGGGCACCAAGGTCCACTCGACCAGTATCCCCTGGAATGACCCCTCAGGAGATCGCCTGCGAGATTGGCTGGCGATTGAGCGGGACACCTTTTACGACGAATCCCAGATTGCCATTATTCCCATGGGCTTCTGTTACCCTGGGCGCGGCAAGGGCGGTGACCTGCCGCCGCGACCAGAGTGTGCCGCCACCTGGCACCAGCGCCTAATGGCACAACTACCCAACTTGCAACTGTCGCTGTTGGTGGGACAATACGCCCAGCGCCATTACCTCCCGCACTGGTATGGCAGTATTACCGAGAATGTTCGCCATTACCGCGATGCTCTGCCAGCGGGATACTTTCCCTTGCCGCATCCCAGTCCGCGCAATACCCTGTGGTTGCGTCGCAGGCCCTGGTTTGAGGAGGAAGTTGTGCCCGACTTACAACACTATGTTAAAAAGATATTGAAGGTTTAAGAATGCCGGTTCCGGACAAAATAAAGATCCACCCCTCTTGGTACGATGTTTTGGGCGGGGAGTTTGACCAACCCTATATGGCCCAATTGCGTCAGTTTTTAAAGGGGGAGAAGGCTGCCGGCAAGAAGATCTACCCAGCCGGTGGCCAGATCTTTAATGCCTTTAACTCCACACCTTTTGATCAGGTAAAAGTCGTTATCCTGGGTCAGGACCCATACCATGGCGTTGGCCAAGCCCATGGCCTGTGCTTTTCTGTGATGCCCGGAGTACGCATTCCCCCATCGCTGCAAAATATTTTTAAAGAGTTGCACTCCGATATGGGTATTCCTCCGGCACACCACGGTTGCCTGCAACCATGGGCAGAGCAGGGCGTGCTTTTGCTAAATGCCACCCTTACTGTTGAGGACAGCAAGGCCGGCGCCCACCAAGGGCAGGGTTGGGAGCAATTTACGGATGCGGCGATTCACAAGCTAGCGGAACAGCGTGAAGGGTTAGTCTTTGTTCTTTGGGGGAGCTATGCCCAAAAGAAGGGAGGCTTTATCGACCGCAATAAGCATTTAGTGTTGCGTGCTCCACATCCCTCTCCTCTATCTGCGCACCGGGGTTTCTTTGGAACCCGTCCTTTTTCCCAGGCAAATCACTGGTTGCAACAGCGTGGAGAAAAGCCTATTGAGTGGGCTTTGCCAGAGGCGGGTCAATTGAAGCGGATTGCGGTAGAACTTTAGAATTTTCGGTACATACCTTTTGTCCAGGAGGCCTCTGCATCGCCACAGCCAGCGCTAAAGATCGCTGTGCGGTCGTCGTGGAGGTTTTTTTATTTTAGGTCAAAGATACAGTCCATACTATCTTGGGTAGTCGAGAGCTTGGGAGTCGTTCTTTAATGGTTTTAACTACCGCCAGCAAGGGTGTTTGACTTTCGGTTCCTTGTCCAGATCTACCCTCAATATACTCTCCACAGAGATGAATGCTATCTAATTTAATGAAGATCAATAGCTCATATTAGTGGTCCTGCCCACCCCCATCGACTCCATACGCCAGTCTCCGTTACTGAAGATGCCCAGCGAGTCCAACAACTTCATACAAGAAATCTTTATTACCTGGCAAATGAACAGCCCGCAAGGAATCAATTGCTAAGGCGTGGTGTTGTTTGATAAATGAACAGTGTCTGACCTGTCTTATTTGAGTGTATTGAAGTGCAGGTCTTAACTTACATACTCTTTAAGTGATGGCAAGCGAGCCTCTTTTTGGGCTGTATTTTATCATACGTTATCACGAACACCTTCCACAATTAACCTGCTGTATTTATATACAGCTTTTGGCGCTAAGTAAATGCGATAGTTGAGGCGATATATGGGTGCATAAATTATTGCAGAAAGAGAGTTTATTATCTCCGCGTATTTAAAATTATTTCTCTACCTTGGGGGAGTGTCATCCCATATTGGGCGAGGATTTTTTGGCGATTAAATATGCATTCCGTTTTTTCTACTGAATTTTGTGTTTTTAGTTTTTTGGTTGACTTTTGTTCTGCAATAAGCTGCATCGTAGAGGTCTTTGTGAGTGCTTGTTGGATAGTAAACTAAATTTCAGTTTGTTTTTGCGGTAGCTTGTATTGAGGTCTTTGTCACAAAAATACTGTATATTTAACCAGTTGGTACGCTTTGCTATCAATTTCAGTTTTCTTTCTGTTTACTGGGCCCACATTTTCTCCTACTCTCGCTCTTCCCATTTTCAGGATGGGTAAACAGGAACGTTGTATTGGAGAGTAAATATGGAAATTGTAATCGACAGGGAAAGTTGTCTCTCTAGTCTTTCTGTTATTGCAAGATTTCATCAGCTCGCGGCTAACCCTGAAAAACTTTATCGAGAGTTTCCGCTGGAGAATCTGGCCGCTCACGAAGTTTTAAGGGCCGCTGCCTTTCTCGGACTTAAAGCAAAAAAACAGCGGTGCTCACGTGCAAAGCTAGAAAGTCTGCCGTTGCCCGCAATATTGCTCGATTCTACTGGAGCCTGCACGATTCTGGCGGGCATTCGGGATGGTAAGGTACTGTTACAAAAGGCTGGGCAAAAAAGTCCAGTTGTGCTGCCGGTTGAAGAGCTACCGATTGGAGAGTCTGGGTTATTATCGGTTTTTTTGTTTCGTAAGAAAGGAATTTTGTCGTCTGTAGAGCGAAGGTTTGATATTTCGTGGTTTATACCTTCAATTCTTAAGTATAAGAGATTGCTAGGGCAGGTATTGCTTGCTTCCTTTTTTATTCAGTTGTTTGCGCTGATTACCCCGTTATTTTTTCAGGTTATTGTAGATAAGGTGCTTGTTCACCAAGGATTAACCACTCTCGATGTGCTAGCGTTTGGTTTCCTAATGGTCTGCGTGTTCGACGTGATTTTAAATGGGTTGAGAACCTATCTATTTAGTCATACTTCTAATCGGATAGATGTGGTGTTAGGGGCTCGCCTTTTTAGTCACCTACTGCGTCTACCAATTGCTTACTTTCAGAGCCGTCGAGTAGGGGATACGGTAGCCCGAGTGAGAGAGTTGGATTCCATTCGCCAGTTTATCACTGGATCAGCATTGACACTTTGTGTCGATCTGTTTTTTACATTGGTCTTTTTTGCCGTAATGTTTCTCTACAGCCCAACACTAACGTGGATCGTGCTGGGCTCTCTGCCGCTATATGTATTGTTGTCAATCGTCATCACTCCAATTTTGAGGAGTCGATTACAAGAAAAATTTAAGTTGGGCGCAGAGAATCAATCTTTTCTTGTTGAAGCTTGTAATGGGGTTGAAACCTTAAAAAGTATGGCGGTTGAGCCGCAAATGCAGCGGCGTTGGGAGGAGCAGTTGGCCGGCTATGTCAATGCTTCATTTAGGGCTTTGAATCTAGGTAATGTCGCTAGTCAATGTGCCAGTTTGATTAATAAATTAGTTACGGTGGGAGTTTTGTGGGTGGGTGCTCACTTGGTGATCTCTGGTGATCTGAGTGTAGGTATGTTAATCGCTTTCAATATGATTGCAGGTCGGGTTAGTCAGCCAATTTTGAAATTAGTACAGCTGTGGCAGGACTTCCAGCAAGCGGGCATCTCTATTAAGCGACTGGGGGATATTCTCAATTCTCCAACAGAGGCAGGGCATGATCCCAACCGAACTACTCTACCGACAATTCGAGGTGAGATACGCTTTGAGCATGTGAAATTCCGCTATGGCCCTGAACGCCCGCTGGTTATTGATGGTATCCAGTTATCCATAAGACCCGGGGAGGTTGTAGGTATTGTCGGTAAGTCCGGTTCAGGGAAAAGTACTTTAACCAAGTTAGTTCAGCGTCTTTATGTGCCTGAAGGGGGTCGCGTTCTTGTGGATGGTGTTGATCTGGCGTTGGTGGACCCGGCATGGTTGAGGCAAAAAGTGGGGGTGGTATTGCAGGAGAGCTTCCTGCTCAATCGAACGGTTCGGGATAATATTGCGCTGGCAGACCCCGGTGCCCCTATGGAAAAAGTGGTGGCTGTCGCAAAGCAGGCTGGTGCTTACGATTTTATTCTTGAGCTGCCGGAGGGATTCGATACGGTGGTAGGAGAGCAGGGCAGCTCCCTGTCCGGTGGTCAAAAGCAGCGAATTGCCATAGCGCGGGCGCTGATGGCGGACCCGAGGATACTGATCTTTGATGAGGCGACCAGCGCTTTGGACTATGAATCAGAGGCTATAGTGCAGGCGAATATGCGCCAGATTTGCCGGGGTCGCACAGTGCTGATTATTGCCCATCGCCTATCCGCAGTAAGGGATGCAAATCGTATTGTTGTTATGGAGAAGGGAAGGGTTGTAGAGCAGGGCAGCCCCAAGCAGTTAATACAGAAAAAAGGGCATTTCGCCCGCCTTAATGCCATGCAGTCTAATTTGCGGGAGGTGGTATGAAGCGTTTTCTATCCCCGTTGAATTTTAATCGCTGGATAAACCGGCGTGACTCGGTGCTGGAGTTTGTGCCCGCTGCACTGGAGGTGGAGCGATCGCCACCAAATCCATTGGGATTGTGGCTTATTAACACCATTTGCCTGTTTTTTACGATAGCCATTCTTTGGGCTATTTTTGGCAAGATTGATATCGTCGCCGTGGCTGAGGGCAATTTGATTCCCGATGGAAAGGTGAAAACGATTCAAGCAAAAGAGCTATCGGTAGTCCGCGAGATTCATGTGGAAGAGGGGAGTCAAGTAGATGCTGGAGATCCGTTAATCACATTGGATGCTACTAATGCAGCTGCGGATCAGGATAGATTGGAGAATGAATTAACTGTCTCCCGCGCTCGCCTGGAAAGGGAGCGGGTGTTCAGTGCACTTTTACCCGCGTTGCGGGACGGGCGAGCGAGCACAATAGATGAAGCCTTAATTTTGCTAAAGGCGCAGTTAGCAGCGACGGGGGTAGAGGAGCAGTTTCATTTTCAGCGAACTCTATTGAGGGGATACCTCTCTGATCACCTTGCTGAGGTTAGGTTAATTGACCAGCAGATCACATCAAAGCAACAAGAGCTCAGGATGTCGCGTACCTTGGTCAGAAAGGCTGAAAAGAAACTGCCTATTCTAACTGAGCGCACTGACTCCCTACGCCAGTTACTTGACCGACAAATGGTGGCTCGTGATCGATACCTGGAATTGGAGCAGCAGCGTATTGATGCAGAAGAAGAGTTGGCGCTTGAAAGGGAAAGAATAGGACAATATCAATCCCAGCTAGAAGAACTTAATTTGCAAGCTTCCGCTTTACTTAGTAACGCTCTTTACCAGAGTTACTCGCAGCAAGAGGAGTTAGAGCGCAATATCGCGGCACAAACCAAGGAGCTGGAAAAAGCCAGGTTGCGCAGGGATCAGCAAGTAATTCGAGCGCCCATAGCTGGAACTGTACAAGAACTTACTATTCATACGAAGGATGCGGTTCTAGAATCTGCGCAAGCCCTGATGCAGATAGTACCTAGGGGCAGTAACTTACAGGTTCAGGCATGGATATTGAATAAAGATATTGGTTTTGTCGAAGAGGGGCATCCGGTAACGGTGAAAGTATCTACATATAATTTTACCAAGTATGGCACTGTATCTGGAGTCGTTGCCAATATCTCAAAGGACGCAGTAATGGATGAAGAGCGGGGATATCGTTATCTTTGTGATATCGAATTGGATGCTCAAGAATTAAAACAGTCTAATGATGCATCCCTCTTCTTGCGTGCGGGTATGCATGTTGTGGCTGAGGTGAAAACGGGCAGAAGAAATATTTATGAATACTTTACTAAGCCTGTTCGGGAGTCTTTTGATAGTAGTTTTGTTGAGAGGTGATTGCATATTTGCTTTTGTTTTAAGGGTGATAGTTTATGAGGGTTAAGCATCGTATCCTCCTTGGTGTTGGTTTTTATTTTCACTCCTGTCGAATTTATTTTTCTGGGGGGTGCTTGGGTCTGAATTGAATAAATGTTTTTGGGGTTTTCAGGTTCGTCTTCCGTGCATAAAAAAACCGATAAGGTTTGTGAGGTTGTGAATATATCCCGAATTGATATTCCTGCATCTAAATTAAGATATGGCGACTCAATTAAGATTACATATGTGGAGCATGTTAAGGATGATGATTTTTTCTATGTTGATACAAGTCACAATGAGATAAAGGGTGGAGCTCCAAGGCTTATGCATCATAACCTAAAAATTGTAAGGGTATCCGATAGAAAAATTCTTGGAGAGTTTAGTTTATATGCAAGAATTGGTCAGACTTTTCCAGAGGTTGGTCATGTAAATTCTACTTCGTGTGAGGGTGGAGCTGAAGCTTCTGCTAAATTCATGCAAACTGTAGTTAATGTGAAGGATTAGTTAAAGTATTGTAAGAGTCGCTCCAGAAGGTCTATGAGCAAAAGAGTGTTTTCTCTGTCTTAAGTATATATTTATTGCTGTTGCCAATTTAATTTTATCATTTTGTTTGGTTGTGGGGTGGTGAGTTCATTCTGGTGAGGGTTGCCATCATTGGCAACGGTTAAATATATAAAAGCTGCCAAGTAGTTTTAGGTGGAAGTTTGAGGGAATATAAATATCGACAAGCTATGTTGGTCATTTATATCTGTAATTATTTTTACAGCTGGTGGAAGCTGTTGTCCAGTTGACTTTCCTCTTGGGCTAAGGCATAGAAAATATTGATAAGCGACTTATGATTTGTTTGGGGTTAAAAGGGGGCTGATTCATATTTCAAATTGGCCTTTCAGTTTGATTGAATTCTGTTGCATGGATAAACAAGCTATACGGTTTCTTATCGTTTATCTTTTTGTGTTGTGATCTTGAATTTCAATGTTTAAGTTCGGTAAATATTTTAATTCATCATTTCCTTTTGGGTGGCGTGTGTTTGGCTAATGTCTTCATTGGTTCTGGGTTTCATATTTTTGTTTTTAGGGTTGTGAATCTTTTATGTGAGCAATATATCGCTAATAAAGATCGGTTTTTAATTGAAAAAGAGGAGTGTTTTATGGTGGAGGTCTAAAGGTCAATTAGCCTGAATACAAGGTAATTCAAAAGGGTGATAAAGATATGCTTGGTGTCTACGTGTCGCTTCTGAACGTTGGGCAGGCCTTTCTTATGCCTTTTGGAAAGCCTCTCGCTTACTTTTGTTTTGATAGCGTGGGTAAGGAGAGTAGCTTTCTATAAACGATTTAAATTATTAAGGAATGATAAAAAATGATCGAAAGTTCTTTTGAAAAATCAGAGCTTGCTTTAAAAGTTAGCGCTACATTAGAAATAGATTCTGTGTCCGATCAGGTTGGGGGTAATTTGAATGCCCTTATTGGTAATGGTGGAAGTTCTGTGTTTAATGATGCTAATAACCAATCCAGTCAGTTTGCCTTAAGTGAAGTGGGGGCGGAAGAAACTATTTCTGGATCTGAGGCTGATGACACCCTTGGTGGTGGGCAAGGAGATGATGTTTTAATGGGATATGGGGGCAATGATACCCTGATAGGTCAAGAGGGAGCGGATACCCTCATTGGCGGTGAAGGGGATGATCGCTATATCTATTACCCCGGCGATGGCCAGGATGTAATCGATAATACCGGCGGCGGTGAAGAATGGCTCTTCTTTAATGGTGGGGTTGGGCGAGATCACTTAAGTTTCCAGCGCGACGGTGATGACCTAGTGATTTTGGTTGACGAGGATGCAGAGCAGTCTGTCCGTGTAGTGAACCACTTCTTGGGCGGTGATTATGCGATTGATTATATCCAGCCCAATGGAGATGACCCATTAAATCAGGAGTTCGCATTCACTGAGAGTGAAATTAACCAGATTGTTGCTGCGGGTAGTAGTGACTTTGATGCGGTTATCGAAGGTACGTCAAATGATGAGCAGCTGGCGGGTACATCAGGTAATGATCAAGTCAGTGGTCTTGAGGGCAATGATACTTTATTTGGTATGGCCGGCGACGATGAGTTACTCGGCGGAGAAGGTAACGATTTCCTTATAGGGGGAAATGGTATGAATAGTAACTCTGGCGATGATACCCTTTACGGCGAAGAGGGCAATGACATTCTATCCGGTGAGGATGGTAATGACCTGCTTGTCGGTGGTGTTGGAGACGATCATTACTACTACGGCGCTAATGATGGTGTGGACGCTATCGACAACACGGGTGGTGGTACTGACTGGATCATACTCAATGATGGTATTTCCAGAGATCAGCTCAGCTTCCATCAGGATGGTGATGATTTAGTTATCCTGGTTGACTCTGATTTGAACCAACAAATTCGTGTGCTGAATCATTTTCAGGGGGGAGACCAAGCCATTAGTTACGTTCAGCCGAACGATGGTGGTTATGCGATTGCGGCGACCGAGATCCCTGCTTTACTGGAGTCACTGCCCGGTTCCGATAATGGTGGCGAGGAAGGCCCGGAAGATGACTTTGACACGGTAGTAGAAGGTACAGATGCAGGTGAGCAACTGGTAGGGACATCTGGTAATGATCAGCTGCAAGGCCTTGCCGGCGATGATGTGTTATTTGGTATGTCCGGTGATGATGAGCTACTGGGCGGCGCAGATAATGATTATCTGAGCGGCGGAAATGGCGGAAATAGCGGATCCGGCAACGACACCCTGCATGGTGAGGATGGCGATGACATCTTGTCTGGTGAGGATGGCGATGACTTGCTGATTGGTGGCCTGGGTAACGATCAATACTACTACGGTGCTAATGGTGGGGTGGATACGATTGATAATACCGGCGGCGGTACCGACTGGATTCTCCTTACTGATGGTATTGCTAGGGAGCAGCTCAGCTTCCATCAAGATGGCAATGACTTAATTATTCTGGTCGACTCTGATTTGGAACAGCAGATTCGGGTTCTCGGACATTTTGAAGGTGGTGACAAAGCAATTAGCTATGTGCAGCCGGATGATGGCGATTTCGCTATTGCAGCAGCGACAATTTCTGGTTTGCTCGAATCCCTCCCAGGTACAGATAACGGTGAAGAGCCTGAAGAGGATTTCGACAGTGTTGTTGAGGGCACAAGTAGCGGTGAGCAGTTGGCAGGGACCTCTGGCAACGACCAAATAAAAGGCCTTGAGGGGGATGATACTCTGTTCGGTATGTCTGGCGATGATGAACTGCTCGGTGGCGCTGACAATGATTTCCTAGTCGGGGGTAACGGCACCAACAGTAATTCCGGCAATGATGCGCTTTACGGTGGAGACGGCGATGATATTCTATCCGGTGAGGATGGTAATGATTTGCTGGTCGGAGGCCTTGGCGATGATCATTATTATTATGGTTCAAATGGCGGTATCGATACCATCGATAATACGGGCGGCGGAACGGATTGGATTCTGCTCACTGACGGAATTGGCAGAGACCAGCTCAGCTTCCATCAGGATGGTGATGATCTCGTTATTCTTGTCGATGCGGATCTAAATCAGCAGCTGCGGGTTCAAGGGCACTTCTTGGGTGGAGATAACGCAATCAGTTTTGTTCAGCCCAATGATGGTGGCTATGCAATACCGGCCGCAAACATCCCCGGGCTTCTTGAGGCACTTCCAACTTCGGACACTACTGCTAGCAGTAACTTTATTGCTAGTGCTTTGGCTGAGCCAGGTCAGGAAGAGATAGTTGAATATGATGGGTTTGAGGTTGGAGTTAGTGAAAGCTCTGTTCTGACTACTAACTCAGCGCTTCAAGTGGATATGGCGGATAGTTTGGTCAGTGCGATGGCTGCTTTCGGGGGTGAACCTATGGGTGAATCTCAGTTTGCTAGCGGTCCTCGGGAGGACGTAGAAATGGTTATTGCCAGTAGCTTCCAGGCAGCTTGACTCTAAAATTGGCGGCCCTTGCGGTCGCCTTTTCTACTTCTATCTCGGGTTGGTGGAGTTTGATGGCTGTGATAGATATATAATAATCCTTTCCCCTAGCTGTTTGGTGCCTGGTGATTGCTTTCAATGATGCTCCTTAAATGTCCATCACCTAAAGGCGTATAACAACTATTTGTCTGTCAATTGTCAGTGGCTGTATGTGTTAGTTATCTGCTTAGGCATTGTTTTGTGGCGGGGGCTTTAGAGGTTTGAAACGCCATCAGAGCTATTATCTATTTGGAGCTCTTTTGAAGTTATTTATCTGTCAGATAAAGTATCACTTGTGAAATCTAAGGTGGAATTGCTATGAAAATGATGACCTGCAAGGAGTTAGGAGGCGCCTGCGATGTGCAGTTTCGTGGGGATAACTTTGAAGAGGTGGCGGAGCTTAGCAAGATGCACGGAATCGAGATGTATCGAAAAAATGATGTACAGCACTTGCAAGCTATGAAAAAAATGCAGGATTTGATGAAAGATCCAGAATCAATGCAGAAGTGGTATGAGTCAAAGAAGGCGGAATTTTCAGCTCTCCCGGATTGTAAATAGAAAAATTAGTATTTTATGGGTGGAGATTGATTTGGCCTAATAATCCTATCTATTTAAGATTGGCGACCCTTCACAGGGTGCCTCTTTTTGGTTTCAACGGCCTTCCAAAGAGGTCGCATTAACAACCGGGCAAACGCAAAGCCGACAAAAAACAAGTTACAGATATAGGCTAAAAAATAAGGGCCAAACTCTCTTTCGAAAAATATGCCAGTAGCGTTGAGGGTGCTGACGATAACTACCGATGAAGCGATACTGAAAAGCCCATAGTAGGTAACTTTCATTACAATAGACACAAATTTAAAGTGTCTTTTTTTCCACAGATAGACAATAAAGCCTGTGGTGGCTATTCCCATCAAGGAGCTGCTTGTAGACCAAACATAGCCAGCATCGATACGGAAGTTCAAAAGTGCCAAAGAAAAGGCGGCGAGCAGTGCGCTGAATAGGCTGATATAGACAATCATGGCCAGGGACACCACATGACCCCTAGAGATACTCTCTATTCTCCTTGATTGAAATGTGGCAACCATTGCCGCAAATCCTGCCAGCACTATGGATATTTCAATAATGACAAGCAATTGATCGATTTGTACCGACAGTTTTTCCATCTTCCGCTATTGTCCCAAGCAGAAAGGTTAAATAGGAAAGTTGATAACAGTATATGAGTGAAATGGAGAGCTGGTAAGTTGTTTCCCGTCTCACAATTAGCTTTATTTTAACCCGCTTGCTATATGGTTAATAATTGTTGTTAGGTGTCGGTGTCCAATGGTTGGCGCCACACTTTTAGCTGAAAATTAGCCGGACGCCGCCGTTTTCTCCTTGTCGGTTCGGCCTAGTTCATTTTCTTTAATAGCTACCCATAATGGGCGCATAAGCAGTCTTGAAAATGCATAACCGACGACAAATAGGTTGCAAACAAAGGATAAAAAATACGGCCCATACTCCCTGTTGAAAACGATCCCTAGCGCATTCATGATATTGATAATAACTACTGAGCCGGCAATGCCGAAAAGAAGGAAATAGGTAACCTTGGCAACAATTGAAACAGATTTGAGTCGTTTCTTTATCCATAGATAGCCGATAGAAAACGACGTAGCCACACTCATGGCAAAACTGCTTACTGACCACAGGGTGCGATCAGCGAGATCAAAATTGGATAGAGTCAGGGTGAAGGCAGCCAGTAATGCGTTGATCAAACTGATATAAATAATCATCGCGAGGGATACAATTCTTCCTTTGCCAAGATTTCTGCCTTTTCTGGGTTGGAGCGTGCCAACTATTGCAGCAAAGCCTGCCAGAATAATACAGCATTCAAGAACGACAATTAGTTGGTCTAACTCCTTCAATATTGCCTCCCTCACTGCTTTATTTAGCTGAAATTTTGAAGCCCAGGGAAATATCCATAAATATAGTAGCGGTAGTAAGCTGCGTTTTGAGTGGTGCAAACCTTTTTACTTTCCAGAGGTTTTTTCTGGTTGTTAAATCATAAACAAAAAAGGCGACTAAAAAGCCGCCTTTTTGATTAAAAGTACTTTTCCGGTTTAGGCTAGCGGATCGGCGTCTGCATCGTAGGGAAGTTCCTCGATATCCAAAGTGCGGCCATCTTTCAAGTGTAAGGTTTCACCTGCGGCCACTTTGGCGATGGTGAGTACGGCGAGTAGCTGAATGCCTTCTTTGCTATGGCAGGCTTCCACCAGATTGCCAATACTTTGCTTTCCATCTCCAAAGATCTCCATGCCCGATTCAGGGAGATCCCCTGAAGCGCAGCTGGCCCGGTAAAGGCGACGTTTGGCGGCGCCGCGGAATTGCATACGGGCAATTACTTCCTGGCCGGTATAGCAGCCTTTTTTAAAACTCACGCCACCGAGCAGGTGCAGGTTGGTCATCTGCGGGATAAACATCTCTGTCGTGGCGGCGTCCACCTGGGGGATACCGGCTTCAATTTGACGCATTTGCCAGCAGTCATAGCCGGTAGCTTCACACTCTGGTGATAGCTTTTGCCACAGTTGCTGGACCTTGCTGGTGGGTACCAGGATGGCTAGTTGCAGGTCGGTAATACATTGGGCAACGCAGCGCTCCCCTTCGAAGTCAAATAGCTTCACCTCGCCGACAGAGGGTTGCTCGAAGCCCAGCAGTTTGGAGGTGCGTTCTGCCACATCGCGCCCCTGCAGGCCTAACCAGTGGGTTTCATCACTGATGTCGTGCAGCTCTGTCTTGAAAAAGACGGCGTACTTGGCCAGCGCTTGCTGGGCGATGGGGGCCAAATCCTTTGGCAACCGGAAGATGAATTCACTTTGCGAAAGTTTCAGTGCACTAAAAGCACTGATCATACGCCCCTTGGGGTTGCAGTGAGCTCCCAGGGCGCTGTGTTCATCGGGAAGGTTGATCAAGTCACAGGTGAGCTGCCCCTGTAAGAACTTCTGGCTGTCGGGTCCGGTAATGGAAATAGCTCCGATTGGGCCCAGGTCCAGCAGGTGCAAACTCTGAGGGTCCTCGCGACTGGTGAGAGGGAAATGAGCTTTGCCGCCCTCCCAAATGGCGCCCTCGTTGCTGAGAAAATCCTGCCACTGTTGCTGATCCATAATCCTGCCACCTGCATTTGTATTCGGGGCATAATTTGGGGGTCCTTCGCGCCCTTTTCAAGTTTGGTGGGGCAGGGGGTATACTGCGCTTTTTATCTGGTTGGAAAGAAGTATGGATCGCAACCGCCTGTTTTGGGCCAGTCGCCGTGGCATGTTGGAATTGGATCTGGTTTTGCTGCCGTTTCTGGATAATGTTTACGAGACCCTGGAGCCAGAGGATCAGCAGCGCTATATCCGCCTGCTTGATGAGCAGGATCAGGATCTGTTCGCCTGGTTCTTGCGTCGAGAAGACCCGGCTGACCCGGACTTGAAGCGTATAGTGCAAATCATCCGTGACAACACCGGACTCCAGGAATAGCTCGACACCCCCGCTTTATGAGCGCAGCGCCCGCTTAAGTTGCGTCGTTGCGCCTTCCTTTCTTTTGCATTTGCTCCTTTTGCTGATCACCTTCCTGGCGATCTTACTGGTCTGGTTGTGTAACCTGCCTTTAGTGTTATCAGGGCTGGCGAGCCTTTTTGTTATGGTTTACGCCGGGATAGAGTGGCGCCGGGTGAAAACTGTGAGCGGCCATTTATCGACCCGTGAGCGAAGGTGGTTTTGGCACCCTGATGGCGCAGATCGTCGCGAATTCCAGTTTGTAAATGAGCTGGTGTTGTGGTCTTGGTTGGTGGTGATAAATGGTCGGGACAGGGCTGGGCGCCGGCTCCGTTTGGTGTTGGCCAAGGATATGCTGGCGCCGCAGGATTGGCGCAGGCTACAAGTGGCACTGCGCTATTCCCGCTAGTTAGCTGGGTTGCCGTGGCGGGCCCAGTTGGCTAAAAATTGGTCGGTTAAATAAATTGGCGTTGGCCGGCAAAGTTCTCTGGCACCAAAATCGTGTCCATAGCAAGTTCACGCAGTTGGGGGTAGTCGAGGGAGTAGTGCAGCCCCCGGCTCTCGCGGCGATCCAGGGCCGAACGAATAATCAATTCCGATACCAGGGAGAGATTGCGCAGTTCAACCAGGTCGCTGCTGATGCGGTAATTGGCGTAGAACTCGCGAATTTCTTTCTGCAGCAACGTTACTCGGTGTTGTGCGCGCAAGAGTCGCTTGCGGGTGCGCACAATGCCTACGTAGTCCCACATAAACCGGCGCAGCTCATCCCAGTTATGGGAAATCACTACATCTTCATCGGAATCGGTGACTCGCGATGCATCCCAGTCAGGAGATGGGCGGGGCGCCTGTACCATACCCAGGTGCTCATCGATATGCAGGGCTGCTGAGCGAGCGTAAACCAGACACTCTAACAGCGAGTTACTGGCAAGGCGGTTGGCGCCGTGTAAGCCGGTAAATGTCGTTTCGCCAATGGCGTAGAGCTGGTCCAGATCTGTACGCCCATGGCGATCGACCATAATGCCGCCACAGGTATAGTGAGCTGCAGGCACCACTGGAATAGGCTCTCGGGTGATATCAATGCCATATCGAAGGCAATTGTTATAAACCGTTGGGAAGTGATCGCGGACAAACTGAGGATCTTTGTGGGAAATGTCCAGATAGAGGCAATCTGCCCCCAGCCGCTTCATTTCGTGGTCGATAGCGCGGGCGACGATATCCCGTGGCGCCAACTCTCCTCGCTTGTCGAAGCGGTCCATAAACCGGCTGCCGTCGGGAAGCTTGAGTACAGCGCCTTCACCGCGTAAAGCCTCTGTTACCAGCAGGGCTTTGGCCTTGGGATGGTAAAGGCAAGTGGGGTGAAATTGATTGAACTCCATATTGGCCACGCGGCACCCGGCGCGCCAAGCCATTGCGATTCCATCGCCGCTGGCACCGTCCGGGTTACTGGTATAAAGGTAGGCCTTGCTGGCCCCTCCGGTGGCCAGGACGACGGCTTTAGCCTGGATCAGCTCGACCTCATCGTTGCTCTTGTTGAGTACATAGGCGCCGGCACAGCGAAATCGGCCTTTATCTGGATCTGGCTGGCGGATTAGATCGATGGCAACATGGTGTTCGAAACAGTCGATATTGGGGCTGTTTAGCACCTTGGTGATCAGGGTGCTGTGTACCGCTTGGCCGGTGGCATCGGCGCTATGAATAATGCGCCTGTGACTGTGCCCCCCCTCTTTAGTGAGGTGGTAGCCCTGCTCCTCGCGGGTGAAGTCCACCCCTTGATCGATTAACCAGCTGATCGCAGCAGTGCTCTCCTCTACGGTAAAGCGCACTGAAGCGGGGTGGCAGAGTCCTGCACCCGCGTCTAATGTGTCTGCAATATGCGACTCAACCGAATCCATCTCATCCAGCACTGCAGCGATGCCTCCCTGGGCGAACCAGGTGGAGCCATCTTGCAATCTCTGTTTGGAGAGCAGGGCCACGCGATACTGGGAGGCGAGATGCAGGGCCAGTGTAAGGCCTGCTGCACCGCTTCCAATTACGAGAACGTCGTAGTTTGCCTGGGCATTCATAGATTTCAATTATGTTTAAGGGTCGCGTAGTATAGCGCCTCCTGATTATTCGTCGATTTGACGTGGAACTTATGTCCTATTGTCATTGTCATCAACACAGTAAAAGAAACGCCTGCGCCGGTGGCCCCGCAGTCAAATTTTGTGGCGCCCGCAGTGTGGCTGGATATGGGAGTTGGGGATGACAGCGCATCAGGCGTCAACGAGTGACCGTGAGCTGGTAGAACGGGTACAAAAAGGGGACAAACGCGCTTTTGACCTTCTTGTACTCAAGTACCAGCACAAAATTGTTGCTGTAGTGAGTCGGTTCATTAAGGACCACAGTGAAGTACAGGATGTAACCCAAGAAGCTTTTATTAAGGCTTATCGTGCTCTTGCCAATTTTCGCGGCGAGAGTGCTTTTTACACCTGGATGTATCGGATTGCGATCAATACCGCCAAGAATCACCTGGTTTCCCGCAGTCGTCGGCCGCCATCTTCCGATGTTGAGCTGGAAGATGCTGAGTTTTACTCGGGTGCTGACCTGCTGCGTGACAACGAGACACCTGAAAGTCAGATGTTTCGCGACCAGCTGGAAGCGGCGGTGCATCGCGCTATTCGCGCACTGCCAGAGGATCTGCGCTCAGCGGTAACGCTGAGAGAGCTTGAGGGACTGAGCTACGAGGAAATCGCCGAGGTTATGGGATGCCCGGTGGGAACTGTGCGCTCTAGAATATTTCGCGCACGGGAGGCGATAGACCGGACAGTCCAGGCCGTGATGGCCGGCGAGCCGGAAACACTGGGTGACAGGGGTTAAAATTGCGGAAAATTTTCCCAGTCGGGGAAACCAACCGCTCAGACTCCGGTCATAACATGTAACCAAATATGGTGCTTGTGGGCACCGAATAAATGATTGCACAAGAGGGTTAACCCCTATGTCCCACGGGAATCATCAGGAACGTCTTAACGAGTCGCTCTCGGCGCTCATGGATGGCGAAGTCAGCGAACTGGAGCTGCAACGGCTTCTGAAGGCCAGCGCGGCCTCTGAAGAGTTCGGTGAGCGCTGGTCGCGTTACCAACTTGCGGCGAGTGTTATGCGCCGCGAACAGGTCGCGCCGGTCGACATCGGCCTTGCAGCGAGTATTTCTGCCGCCATCGATGAGGAAGAGCCTCTGTCGCAAAACGGCAATGGGGGATCTGCGGTTACTGGAAATTTGGTCAACAATCGCTGGTGGCGTCCGCTGTCCCGTGGTGCTGTTGCTGCGACGGTGGCTTTTGCTGCCATTTTGGGTGTGCAGCAAATGACAGATTCTCCGCAGAACACCATCCAGGGGGGGAGCCAGCCAGTAGCATCGGTTGAGCGTGAAGCCCAACCAGTGGTTCAGTCTGCTCCGCAGCCTTCCGGTTTTTATGTGCCCGCTCCCTCTACGCGCTCTGTGAGCACTGCGGCTCCCCGCTTTGTACCCGAGCAGCGCACAGGTGTTGTGGGGCAGGCTGTAATACAGCAGGCACCAACCCCCGAGTTGATGCGCCACCTGAATCGCGTAATGATTCAGCACTCAGAACAAGCCGCTCATGTGGGCAGTCAGGGCATGGTGCCTTTTGCTCGCGCCACTTACGGCGAACAAGTTGGAATGTAGTGTGACGAAAGTCGAAACCAGGGGGCGCCGAATCCTCAGTGGGATTCTCAAGGCCAACGGTCTACTGTTGGCCTCCTCGTTATTGGCACCCATGTCATTTGCCCAGGTTGACACTGGGGTCGAACCCAGTGCCCCCACCACTATCAATCTCGATATGAGTACTGCTCCCGCAGCAGCCCCGGCTGTTGTGGAAGTTGCTATGACGGACGGGGGCTCGGGAGAGGTGGAAGGTCCCGCTGCGGTACCGGCCGTTCCAGCAACTGCAACTCCAGAAAGTGCTGTTGGCGGCGTGCCGGCGCAAGAGGCGGTGACATCTGGCGTAGTTAACCTCAACCCTGCAGCGCAGAGCGGCATGGTAAGCCCGGGTGTGGTGAGTAATAACGAGGTTGAGCATTGGCTAGCCAAGTTGGCAAAGGCAGTAACTGAGCTTGAATACAGTGGTCTGGTGACCTTTGAGCATGCGGGCCTCCTGGAGACTTTGCAGGTTGTTCACGCGGTTCGAGAAGGTGAGCAGGTAGAGCGCGTGCGCTACCTCAGTGGTGAGCCTAGAGAGTTGATCAGCCACGGCAGTGCCGGAAATTGCGATGTCAGTGCTTCGCCAAGAAATCGTGCTACAGCATGGAGCTCGGCGGGCCAACAACAGGCTCAGCGCGCCTACCAATTTATCTTGCGGGGTGAGGAGCGAATCGCGGATCGCGATGCTGTTGTGATTGAGGCGCGACCGAGGGATCGCTATCGCCTGGGCTTGGTAGTGAGTCTCGATAAACAGACTG
The DNA here is from genome assembly GCF_047324085.1 of Microbulbifer sp. CNSA002. NCBI lineage: Bacteria > Pseudomonadati > Pseudomonadota > Gammaproteobacteria > Cellvibrionales > Microbulbiferaceae > Microbulbifer > Microbulbifer sp. CNSA002. Next base: position 3,700,777 of record NZ_CP172449.1, on the reverse strand, counting down.
GGCTGCCGTTGAAGACCATGCTGGTTAGCACTCAGGGCCGCGTACTGGAGCGTTACCAGTTTGTACAACTGGATCTCTCCCCTGTAGAGGATGCCGCACTACAGGCGGTCTCGAATAATGCCCGGCGCATCGACAATCGGAATGAGTGTACGGCTTCACAGAGCCGCTGGCAGGTGGGCTGGTTGCCCGACGGTTTCAGGGTAGTGTCCGTCAAGCCCTTATCTGATGGCGATATGATGGTGTTTAGCGACGGGCTGGGAGTGTTCTCTGTATTTGTCCAGCGCCTCGGTCCAGAACTTGAGGGTTTTAAAGGCCGCGCAATCCGCGGAGCCACAACAGCCTATATGGACCGCTTGGAAATTGAAGGTGTTGCTTACACTGTAACAGTGGTGGGTGAAATCCCCGAAACTACAGCGCGCCGTGTTGCCAGCTCAATTACCGCAAAGAGCTAAGTGAGCATATAGGTGCTTCAAGAGCGTGGTCGGGTGGTGGCCATAGAGTCCGATGCTATCTGGGTGGAGACCACCCAGAGTAGCGCCTGTAATGGCTGTTCTACCAAGTCCAGCTGTGGGACCGGATTGCTGGGCGATCTGTTTTCTTCTTCGACCCGCGTTAAAGTAGCTCTCAACGGTTTTTCCGCAGATAAAATCCACCTCAATGATGTGGCGGTAATTGGTATTACCGAGAATGCCCTGACCAGTAGTGCCTTGCTGGTTTACCTCGTCCCCTTGATGTCCCTGGTGCTAGTTGCACTGATTGGGGATTCGCTCTTCGCTGAAGCCGGTGCTGTAATTGGGGCCTTGATCGGTCTGGTCTTCGGTGCTTTGGGAGTTCGCTGGTACAGTAGGTCCCAGTCGCAAAACCCCACCTACACCCCTGTACTTCTGCAGATTGAGCCCTCCCAAAAGAAATAGTCCGTCGCCTCCGCCTTCGCCAGCTAGCCCTCGTCTCCCTGGCCTAAACTGAGAGTTCCTTTTATTGCCTGGAGGCTCTGCCAATGAGGGCTCGCTGTTTTGATGAGCGCTGGCCTCTACGTACTGCATTTGTCATCTCTCGTGGCGCGCGCACTGAGGCTCAAGTTGTGGTGGTGGAGCTTAGTGATGGTGAAGTCTCTGGCGTCGGTGAGTGCACGCCTTATGCTCGCTATGGAGAAAGTGCTGCCTCTGTTTTGCACCAGCTGCAGCCAATGCTCAAAGAGGTGAGTGATGGGTTGACCCGAGAGCAATTACAGCTGCGTATGCCTGCCGGAGCGGCGCGAAATGCATTGGATTGTGCGCTGGCAGATTGGGAGGCTAAAAAAGCGAGGCGTCTACATCCGGCTCCGGATTTTCTCCCTACCGTACAGACATTAGTTGTTGATAGTCCCGAGGCAATGGCAAGTGCTGCGAAAATTGCTGTGACGGCGGGAGCTGATGTTCTCAAGTTGAAACTTGATGACCAACATGTGCAAGAAAGGGTGTCGGCAGTACGCTCTGCAGCACCGGATGCCAGGTTGGTGATTGATGCCAATGAGGCATGGCGAAAAGAGACCTTGTTACAGAGATGTCATGATTTAAGTGAGCTGGGGGTGGCGATGCTTGAGCAGCCACTTCCTGCGAGTGAAGATGAATTTTTGGAGAGCTTTGAGCACCCGCTGACGATTTGTGCGGACGAGAGTTGCCATACTCGGGAAGATCTGCCGAAGTTGCTCAAACGCTATGAGATGGTCAATATCAAGTTGGACAAAACTGGCGGGATTACCGAGGCCCTGGCACTGGCAGATGAAGCGACTGATCTCGGCCTGGAAATTATGTTGGGATGTATGCTTTGTACCTCTCGGGCTATCCGAGCAGCCTGGCCCTTGGGAAGTCGAGCGAGCTTTCTGGACCTGGATGGGCCCACCTGGCTGGCCAGCGATGTGGAGCCCCCTCTGCTTTTCAAGGCGGGTAGAGTTTATTGGTCGTAAGTCAGCAGATCGATTAGCGCTTGCAGATAGTCTTCACTTGCCGCATCAGCTGATATTGGGGGGAATTCAAGGGTAATGCAGGGCAGTGTTTGTTCTGCGCACCAGGTGCCGAATGATCCTGGGGTCTGGTAACCCACATCTCCAACCAGAGGCAGCTTGAAATCACTGGCAAGCTGCATGCCCAGAGGGCTGTTGCTGGGGTCCTCGACACAGGCAAGGGGCTCGTGAATGGAAACGGTCCAGGTCGGTCCCAGCTTTGCAAACAGCTGGCAAAGTGCAGAGGTCTCGGGTTCAGAGGCGGCGCTATCACCTGTACTTAACCGAACATCGCGTTTTTCCGCAGCACTGTTCCACCGGTAGACATTGCCACTGCCATCCCAATTTGCAGTGGCAAAGTTGCGGTTGAGATCCACGCCGCGTGCGTTGGCCCTGGTGCCCAGCTGGCAGCCATCCGGATTGACAGCGAGGATTACGTGATGTCTCAATGAATTGGTGGCGAGGGCCCGCAACGCGCAGGATAGAGCGACGACTGCGGCGACTTCATCTCCGTGGGTGCCGGCCATTATGAGGCCGTGGTGGGTGCCGGTTTGCGCGGGAAAATAGAGTAGGGGGGCGCCCAAAACACTTTGGCCGTAGAGCTCGGTGGGCAGGTGAAACTGACCGCGTTCTGGGCGCGGGCGCATTTCGGACATCGTTAACTCTTTACACAGTTTTACAGTCTGTTGTAGAACTTTGGTGACTAGATCGCCACTAAGTCGTTACTGAGAGTCCCTAAGGGGCTGGACAAGCCAAGGCTCGCCCTTGAAAGGACTCGAAAATCCAATGGTTTCATATTAGAAGGGATCACTAGGGGTAACAAACCTATGGTTAAACGTTGTACACAATATCTACTGGTTCTTTGTCTGTTGGTTTCCGGGGCTGCCAGTGCCCGTGGACTACCCGAACTTACGGAGTTAATCGAAGATAACTCTCCGGCAGTCGTCAAAATCAACACGGTTGATCGCAACCGCACTAGTCGCAGTAGTCAGCCGCAGCTTCAACAGGAAATTCCCGATATCTTCCGCCACCTTTTCGAGCCGCGCCAGCGCCAGCAGCGCCCGGTAGCGAGTATGGGGTCCGGCTTTATCATCTCTGAAGACGGTTATATCGTAACCAATAATCACGTGGTCGATGGTGCAGACCAGGTAACCGTTACATTGACTGATCGTCGCGAGTACGAGGCGCAGGTTATTGGCAAGGATGTGCGCTCCGACCTGGCCCTGTTAAAGATCGACGCGGAAGACCTGTCGTCAGTACGCTGGGGGGATTCCGAAGAACTGCAGGTGGGAGAATGGGTTGTCGCTATTGGCTCTCCCTTCGGCTTGGACTACTCCGCAAGCGCCGGGATCGTCAGTGCGATGGGGCGCAGTATCCCCAATGAGAGCCGCGAGAATTACGTTCCTTTTATCCAGACAGATGTCGCAATTAACCCCGGAAATTCCGGAGGCCCGCTGTTTAACCTGGATGGCGAAGTAGTGGGTATCAACTCTCAGATCTATACCCGCAGTGGCGGTTCTATCGGACTCTCTTTCGCTATTCCCGCAAGCCTTGCCCAGGATGTGGTTGCCCAGTTAAAGGAAAAAGGGCGGGTGGATCGAGGATGGCTCGGAGTAGGAATCAGTAATGTCGACCGCAATATGGCGGAAGCCATGGGCCTTGGTAAGCCCGCCGGCGCCCTGATCGATCAGGTGAGTCCTGGGTCGCCCGCAGCTCAAGCGGGAATTATGCCCGGTGATATCATTTTGCGATTCCATGGTCAGAAGATAGGGGTTTTTGGCGACCTGCCGCACGTTGTAGGGCAGATTCGACCGGGTACACAGGCCCAGGTGGAGTTGATCCGCAATCGTAAACCCGAGCGTCTGAGTGTTACTGTCGGCACCCTGCCGGGTTCTGAAGATGAAGCGAGGCAAGTGGCAGCCAATCCCAGCTCTGGAGTGGGTGGGCGCCTGGGTGTCGTGGTTGAGGAAATTCCCGATATCCTGAAGCAGCGCTGGAATGTGGAAACTGGGGTGCTGGTGAAACAAGTGATTCCAGGCAAGCCCGGTGCCAAAGCAGGTTTGCGCAGTGGCGATATCATCGCGCAACTTGGTTTTGAAGAAGTTGGCGACATTAGTGACTACAAAACTGTCGTCAAGGATCTGCCGGAGGATGAGCTATTGCCGATTCGCTTCTTCCGGGCCGGGCAGTCCACTTTCCGTACAATTAAGATCGAAAGCTAGCCGCTTTCCAGCGATTGGTGGCCCATTGGGCCACCTAGCTCTCACCTCTGTCCATGAGTTCTGTTAGACTTGCGCCACACAGTTGGCACTATAGCCAGCTAATCATTTGATTTTGCAAGGGTTTTTATTCCGCAGTGGCCACAGATCTCTCTCATATCCGCAATTTCTCCATTATTGCCCATATCGACCACGGGAAATCTACCCTGGCTGACCGCTTTATCCAGGACTGTGGTGGCCTCTCCGATCGGGAGATGGCTGAACAGGTGCTGGACAGCATGGAGCTCGAGCGCGAGCGTGGGATTACCATCAAGGCGCAGAGTGTGACGCTCGACTATGAAGCGCGCGATGGTAAGACCTATCAGCTGAACTTTATTGATACCCCCGGACACGTGGATTTCTCCTATGAAGTGTCCCGTTCTCTGGCAGCTTGTGAAGGCGCGCTACTGGTGGTAGATGCCGCCCAGGGCGTTGAGGCCCAGTCGGTTGCCAACTGCTATACAGCCATTGAACAGGGGTTGGAAGTTATCCCTGTCTTGAACAAGATGGACTTGCCCCAGGCAGACCCTGAAAAGGTTGCCGAAGAAATTGAAGATATTATCGGTATCGATGCCGCCGAAGCGACTCGTTGCAGCGCTAAGTCTGGCCTCGGTGTTGAGGATGTACTGGAAGATCTGGTGCGCTTGGTACCACCGCCTGAAGGCGATGTCGATGCTCCTCTACAGGCGCTGATTATCGACTCATGGTTTGACAGTTACCTGGGCGTTGTTTCCTTGGTGCGTGTTGTACAGGGCACCCTGAAAACCAAAGAAAAGATTGTCACCAAATCTATCGGTCGTGCCCATGTTGTGGACAGCGTGGGAATCTTTACACCCAAGCGCCACGAAACCGGTGTACTTCGCGCAGGTGAAGTGGGCTTTGTGGTGGCAGGTATCAAGGATATTCATGGCGCTCCTGTGGGCGATACGTTGACCCATGCTAAGGGCGCCGATGATATTGATATGCTGCCGGGCTTCCAGAAGGTTAAGCCCCAGGTTTATGCAGGCTTGTTCCCGGTTAGTTCAGACGATTATGAGGCTTTCCGGGATGCGCTGGAGAAGCTGTCGCTGAACGATGCCTCCCTGTTCTACGAACCAGAAACATCCGATGCCTTGGGCTTTGGTTTCCGTTGTGGCTTCCTCGGCATGCTGCATATGGAAATTATCCAGGAGCGTCTGGAGCGGGAATACGACCTGGATCTGATTACCACAGCGCCGACCGTGGTTTATGAAGTTGAGCAGTCAGACGGTGAGATAGTGATGGTAGATAATCCATCGCGCTTACCCGATGTAGGCTCCATCGAAGAGATGAGGGAGCCGATTGCCGAGGTGAATATTCTTGTACCTCAGGAGTATTTGGGCAACGTCATCACTTTGTGTGTGGAAAAACGCGGTATTCAAAAGGACATGCAATACGTAGGTTCACAAGTGTCCCTGCGCTATGAGCTGCCGATGAGCGAAGTGGTTATGGACTTCTTCGACCGTCTCAAATCCGTAAGCCGCGGCTTTGCCTCTTTGGATTACAGCTTTGTCCGCTTTGAAGCGGCCAAGTTGGTGCGACTGGATATCCTGATTAATGGTGACCGGGTGGATGCTCTGGCGCTGATTGTCCACCGCGATAATGCGCAGCAGAAAGGCCGCGCAATGGCGGAAAAGATGAAAGAGCTGATTCCCCGTCAGATGTTTGATGTGGCGATCCAGGCGGCTATTGGTGGTCAGGTGGTTTCGAGAACCACGGTGAAGGCGCTGCGCAAAAACGTGACGGCCAAATGTTACGGTGGTGATGTTACTCGTAAGAAGAAGCTGCTGGAGAAGCAGAAAGCGGGTAAGCGCAGAATGAAGCAGTTGGGCCGTGTTGAAGTGCCGCAGGAGGCATTCCTGGCGGTACTGAAGGTGGATCAGTAGGGCTTCGGCCCTGCGCCACGACGAAAAATAAGGGATAGTAGAGAAAAGTAATGGATATAAATTTACCTCTGATTCTGCTGTGGTTGGTTGTGATTAGTGGCGGAATCTGGTTAGTTGACAGTCTGTTTTTCGCCCGTCAACGCAAGAAGAATGTCGGGGACCAGCAAGAAGATCCGATCGTTGTCGAGTACGCGAAGTCTTTCTTCCCGATTCTGGCGATCGTATTTGTTCTGCGCTCTTTTATTGTCGAGCCCTTCCAGATTCCTTCAGGTTCAATGATTCCAACATTGGAAGTTGGGGACTTTATTCTGGTCAACAAGTATGCCTACGGTGTGCGCTTGCCAGTGTCCCGAACCAAGGTAATGGATGTGGGTGAGCCCAAGCGCGGCGATGTCATGGTGTTCTTTCCACCCCACAATAACGATACTTACTACATCAAACGGGTGATTGGGTTACCCGGTGACAAGATAGAGCTGAAGAACAATGTGCTCTATGTCAACGGTGAGATGGCTCGCCAAGAATTGATCCGGGCCATCCCGCCGAGTAACCCGCAAACAGAAGTCATGTGGGAAGATCTCGATGGCTATCGCCACGAGATGCAGAAAAGTGTCCGCCCCCGGCAGTACAGTAACTTTAGTGGTGTAGTGCCGGAAGGGCATTATTTTATGATGGGCGATAACCGCGATAACAGCCTCGATAGCCGGGAGTGGGGCTTTGTCCCAGAGAAGGATATCGTCGGCAAAGCTTTCGCCATTTGGATGCACTGGGACAAGTTGCTCAGTTTGCCCAGCTTTAAGCGTGTAGGCTCAATCCAATAAAGAAACCAGCCGGGCGTTAGCCCGGTTATTTATAAAGGATAGAGGGCATAGTTATGGGTAGTAAACTCAACCTTTCACTGCAGCAGCAGCGCGGTATGAGCTACTGGGGTTGGCTGCTGATTATCGCGATGTTGGGATTTGCTTTGACCTGTGTGTCCAAGATGGCACCGGCCTACGTAGATGCTCGTTACGTTAACGAAGGGCTAAAAACCCTCGGTCAAAACCCAAACCTGGAAGATATGACCACGGGTCAGATTAAAAAAGAGCTGAACCGTTTTTTCCTGGTAAACAATGTGCGCGGAGAGCCTACTAAATCTGTGCAGGTAGTTCGTGGTGCAAAGGGTTCTGTTGTGAGCATCAATTACGAACTGCGCCAGCCGCTGATATACAACGTAGATGTTGTGATGAAGTTTAATAAACAGCTCGACACTGCGAAGCCGGAGCTTTGCTGTGATGCGCTGATCGATCTGGAGCAATTCCGCAAACGTGACTGATCTTTTATTGGAACGCCTTTGCAAGCGCCTCGGCCATGATTTTGATCAGGCCGAGCTGCTTGAGTTGGCTCTTACTCACCGATCCCATGGGAGTCGTAATAATGAGCGCCTGGAGTTTCTCGGCGACTCGATACTCGGGTTCACTATCGGCGCGGCACTTTACGAGCAGTTCCCCAACGGGCGCGAGGGGCAGTTGAGTCGCTTGAGGGCACAATTGGTTAGCGGTGAAACCCTGGCAAAACTTGCGCGGGAGCTGGAAATTGGTGATTGCCTGCGCCTCGGTGAAGGTGAAATGAAAAGTGGCGGCTTTCGTCGGGCATCGATTCTGGCCGATGCCGTAGAGGCTCTTATTGGGGCCATCTATCTGGATGCCGGTTTGGAGGCTGCGCGCTCCCGGGTACTTGAGTGGTTTGCATTGCGCTTGCAGGGCCTATCACTAGAGACCGTGAAGGATCCCAAAACCCGCTTGCAGGAGTGGCTGCAGGCGCGTAAAAAACCTCTGCCGGAATATAAAGTCGTAGATGTTTCTGGCGCTGAACACGCACAGCATTTTGTAGTGGAGTGCCGTGTCAGTGGCCTTACGCAGCCCGTAAAAGGCGAAGCCAGCAGTCGCCGTAATGCTGAAAAGACTGCGGCGGTGGAAGCTTATAAGCTCCTCACCGGGCAGGACTAACCTTACAATAGAAACGACGCGCCGGATCCATTTCCCGCATCGTAATGACAGCCTCCTGTATCACTGGGGGCGCTTCTGGCTCCGGGGATTCCCGGAGACCTCCAACTCTTTCGGAGAAATTTCTTGAGCGAACAACCTTCTCGCTGTGGCTATGTCGCGATTGTCGGCCGCCCCAATGTGGGAAAATCCACACTGTTGAACCACCTGCTGGGGCAGAAACTCGCGATTACTTCGCGCAAGCCGCAGACCACCCGCCACAATATGCTCGGTATTAAAACCGAAGGTCCAAACCAGATTATTTTTGTCGATACTCCGGGGTTGCACTCCGATCAAGAAAAAGCGATTAACCGCTATATGAACCGAGCTGCCGCCAGCGCTGCGCGGGACGTGGATGTAGTGGTGTTTGTTGTAGAGCGCACTCGTTGGAGTGAGGCAGACCAGTTGGTGGCAGATAAGCTGCGCGGTATTAAATGCCCATTAATTATCGCCGTGAACAAGGTGGATCAGCTCGAGGATAAAGCTGATCTGCTGCCCCAGTTGCAAGCCCTGGCTGAGGAGCACCCGAAAGCTGAAATTGTTCCCATATCAGCCTTGCGTAACGTAAATCTGGATACTTTGGAAGAGGTTATTCTGAAGCATTTGCCTGAGGGGCAGCATTTCTTCCCCGAAGATCAAGTGACCGACCGCAGCTCGCGCTTTCTCGCAGCAGAAATTGTTCGCGAAAAAATTATGCGTCAATTGGGTGCCGAGGTTCCCTACCAAGTTACTGTGGAGGTAGAGGAGTTTGCCCAAGAGGGTAAGGTCTTGCATATCAGCGCTGCTATTTTGGTTGAGCGGGCGGGCCAAAAACGTATCATCATTGGAAATAAGGGCGAGCGAATCAAACAGATTGGCAGCCAGGCTAGAGAAGATATGGAGCGCTTGTTTGATAGCAAGATAATGCTCAATTTGTGGGTGAAGGTGAAATCTGGCTGGTCTGATGATGAGCGGGCTCTGCGCAGTCTCGGTTACAGAGACGAGTAATCATCAGGGCAATTTCCCCTGGACCTATGAAAACGCCTCAACCGCCTCAACCCGCATATATCCTCCATTCGCGGCCCTATAAAGACTCCAGTTTGATCCTGGAGCTTTTCACTCCCGATTACGGCCGGCTGGGCTGTGTCGCCCGAGGGGCCCGCCGTGACAAGCAGCGCCGCCAACAAGCGTTGCAGCCCTTCACCCCGTTGCTTGTCACATTGATGGGAGCGGGTTCACTTAAAACGCTCGGTCCAGTCGAAAATGTTGGTGTACCACTATGGCTCAAGAGCCGAGCGGTTTATGCGGGCCTTTATGCCAATGAACTGATGGTAAGGCTCCTTCCCGAGGGCGAGGCGCATTACACGCTGTTTGCAGCTTATCAGAGCCTGCTGGAATCTCTGTCTCAGCTGGAGGGACTCTCCAACGCTGAACTGGAAGGTCCGCTTCGTCGCTTTGAGTTACAACTGCTCTTGGAGCTCGGTACCTGCCCGTCCCTCAATATTAGCGGCCCGCAAGGAGACCCTGTAAGTGAAGATGGGGTTTATCGCCTGGATGATGAGTGGGGTTTAATTCCTGTTCACCGCTCCAAAGATGAGAGTCTGGGAGAGTATTTTTTTTCGGGTGCCGAACTATTGGGGATGGACAGCGCTATGAATGGGGGTGGCTGGTCAGGTGAGGCTTTAGCACCTGCAAAGCGTCTTACACGTTTATTGTTGAGGAAAGTATTGGGGGATAAGCCTTTGCAGAGCAGAGAGCTTTTTCGACAGGTTTACGGAAAAAAATGATTGTTAGTATTGGCACCGATATTTGTAACTACGACCGTATTGAGGTGGCGTGGCAGCGCTTTGGTGATCGCTTTGTTGAGCGTGTTCTTAGCAGTGCGGAAAGGAAGGACTTTTATGCTATGGCTGAGCCCATCCGCGCTGCATATCTGTGCAAGCGATTTGCGGCGAAGGAGGCTGTAGCCAAGGCCTTGGGCACAGGGATTGGTGAAGGGGTTTCCTGGCAAGACATCGATGTCCGTCGCCGCAAGGGCGCTGCACCGCAGGTGGTACTGGCGGGCGCAGCTGAGGAGAGGGCCGAAAAACTTGGTGTGGACAGAATCCACCTCAGCCTGTCTGATGAAAAAGACTCGGCCCTGGCATTTGTCGTATTTGAATCCTGCTAGGCAACTACCTCCAGGCCAAAGAGCGCATCCAAGTCTTGTTCAGAAGCCCACTCGCGCAGGGCCCGGATCTCCCTGAGAACAGCATTGAGTTTGCGCTGGTCAAAGGCTTGGGCATCGGAGCCTTGGATAGTGCGCAATGCCTCTTGTAACACGCAAGTTGATTCTCTCAAACGTGAAACTCCGCAATAGCAGCAGCCACCGTGCATGCGATGAGTGAGTTCGAACATGCCCTTGTAATCCCCAAGGTTGTACAACCTTTCCAGCTCTCTCTCATCTGAACTGAGACCGTCAATCAACATGCGCAGCATGTCCCTGGCCAGCTTGGCATCCCCGTTGGCGAGGGTCAGGCATTCGCCAATGTCTACCAGGCGCATCTCTTCAATCTTCACTTTTTCTGCGGCCTGGGGAGTGATGATCTTAAGCCAGCGCTTGATCATATGGGAGAGCTGGGCCTCGCTAACAGGCTTGCTTAAGTAGTCGTCCAGTCCCGCAGACAGCAGGCGTGCTTTTTCTTCGGCGCCGGCGTGGGCGGTAAGGGCAATGATTGGAGTACGGCGGCCGGTCTCCTGCTCACGAATCAGGCGTGTAGCTTCGATACCATCCATCTCGGGCATTTGAATATCCATAAATACTAGGTCGAAAGCTCCCTGCTGCCAAAGCTGTAGAGCTTCTTCGCCGCTTGCTGCAATAACGACTTCTACATCTTGTGCTCGCAGAAGTTCGCCGACCAGTCGGCGGTTTGCCGCGTGGTCATCCACTGCCAGCACACGCGGTGGTGCGGGCCACGGTAGCGCCTGTACCCCGCCACTAACCCGTTGTTGCCCCTGCTGTGGTACTGCTCGTTTCAGGGATCGCAGCAAATTGTCTCGGGTGACGGGTTTGCTAAGGAAAGTGAGAGTGCGGGTGCGCAGTTGGTCGTAGCAGCGACGCAATTCAGCGGGTGGGCCCAGTACGATCACGCGGCACTGATAGGTATCAACCAGCGACTGCACTTTGCTACTGAAATTATCAAAATCACCTTTGGCAGTAGCTGTATCGATAATAACCGCATCCGGTAGGGCATCGTGCCGCCACATTTGCTCGATTGCCGGTTGCAGAGTATCGGTATCGCCGAGTTCTATGGGCTCCACTTGCCATTGGCTGAGTAGCTGGGCTACCTGGGTCCGTGTAACTGGGTTGGGGTCTGCAAGTAAAATTCGGCAGCCAGGATATTGAATACGCGGATACATGCCTCGATTGCGTTCAGCCTGGAGGGAAATTTGCACCCAACAGGTGCTGCCGTCATTGGCTGTTTCTTCAATACCTGTGCAGCCGCTCATCCTCTCAACTAGGCTGCGGGCTATAGACATCCCTAAACCATTTGCGCTGATTTGTTGGGTGAGCTGTGGGGACTTGCTGGTGAGGATGTTCTCAATTTCACGGCGACCAGCCTCGTCAATACGGTTACCCAGGCCGGTAACCGAAATACGGAGTACAAGTTCTGAGTTATTAACGCTATGTACTGACAAGCGCACGGGGATATTGCCATTTGCCGAGCTGCGCACCGCGTTACCCACCAAGTTTGTAAGTATTTGCTTAATTCGTAATGGGTCTCCGATTAAAGTGGGAGGGAGTTGAGAATCGATCAAAGGCACCAGTTCCAGATGGTGCTCATAGGCGTTTGGGGCCAGTATTTGCAGGGTCTCTTCAAGTAGTAAGCCAAGGTCCATAGGGATATGGTCAAGGACCAGGTTGCCGGACTCAATGCGGGAAAAGTCCAGGATGTCGTTGATGGTAGTCAACAGGTTTTCCGATGAGCGTAAAATGGTTTGCAGGTAATCCTGCTGTAGCTCATCAATTCCAGTTTTTAACAACAGGTTGGTAAAACCGATAATTCCATTTAAAGGTGTGCGAATCTCGTGACTGGTATTGGCTAGGAACGTCGATTTAATCCTGCTTGCTTCCTGCGCCCTTTTACGTGCTAAGTCCAGCTCAATATTTTGTTCTTCCATACTGTCCAGGGATTGGCGCAGGTCATCCATAGACTGGAGCAAGTTGGCTTTGTATTCCTGTTGGTAACTGGACAGGTTTTCAGCCATCTCGTTAATTTGGTTTCCCAGTTGAGCGAGTTCTCGATTCTCCGTTTCATGGGTGCGTCGATCAAACTCACCTCTGCCAATCGCCTCCAGAGTATGTCCCATTCTAATCAGGCTGTGAGCAAAGCGCTCAGACATGATGACCGACCAAGCCAGCGCGGCTAGGGTACAGAGAATCAACCCCACCAAGCCTACGAGTAAAACTTGGTAAGTTCCCACCAGGAAATAGGGGCGATGTAGCTCAATACTTATCCAGCAGGTGGTGATATCGCCTTTCAATGGCTGTAAAACCTGAAGGGTCTCATCATCTTCAAAAATAAAGGGTTCGCGCTTGTTAAGGGTGTCTCTGCTAATGGGGGTACGTGGACGCGGCCCGACACTGGCCAGCAAGCTGAGTCCGGTGCTGGGGTTGAGAGCTAGCTTGGGGCTGGGTTCGGTGGAGTAGACATGAACAGATCTGACCATATCTTTTTCCAGCATAAGCGCCAGCAAACTTTTACGCAGCCATTCCATTCTAAGTTCAGCTGGATGGCCCCCGCTCATCTCAATTAGTTCAGCTAGCTGTTCGGCGCTGGCTCGACCGTGGCTTAATAGCAATTGGCGACGATCGTGCATTTGCTGCAGGGTGAAAACGAGAGCGAGGAGCAAGGACAGGATTAGTGCGGGTGCTACAGTAAGGCGAAATACCAGGGTTCGTAAGGATCGAGGTTGCTCTGGTTCCTCGATTGAGAGAATAGGGTTGCCTGGGGCCATGTTAAGAGGGGCCTTGTACGATTATTTTTCCCTCATTTTACCGTTATGTACATCTGAGCGCACTCATTCACTTATCAGAAAACGCTTCTTTTTTGTCACAATATGCGCGTTTTAGAGGCTCAAAGATTCACGGTGCCAAGATTAGATAGCGCGGCATAGCCATCTGAATAATACCGCTTCAGGTATAACTCCCTTAATAACCTGGGTAGGGAGTAGACCAAAGTAGACGGTATTTAGTGCATAGTACCGCTTGCTGTACACTTGAACCCCGCGAGATTTTTCTGGAATTTATTGCATTATGGATTATCCAACAATTGCTGACTGCGTAGGCAATACCCCGCTGGTTAAACTACAGCGCCTGCCAGGTGATACCAGTAATACTGTTTTGCTCAAGCTGGAAGGCAATAACCCTGCGGGTTCGGTAAAAGACCGCCCGGCACTTTCAATGATCAACCATGCGGAAGCTGCAGGATATATTTCTCCGGGAGATACCCTGATTGAAGCGACCAGCGGTAATACGGGAATTGCCTTGGCAATGGCTGCAGCGATTAAGGGCTATCAAATGATATTGATTATGCCCGACAGTGCTACCGAGGAGCGCAAGGCTTCAATGACAGCTTATGGCGCTGAGTTGATATTGGTTAGCGCTGAAGAAGGTATGGAGGGGGCGCGGGACTTAGCTTTGCAAATGCAAGAGGATAAGAAAGGATTGGTACTGAACCAGTTTGCCAATAGCGATAATCCCCTGGCTCACTATGAGGGAACCGGTCCGGAGATTTGGCAGCAGACCTCTGGAACGGTGACTCACTTTGTCTCTTCAATGGGTACAACCGGTACCATTATGGGATGCGGGCGTTACTTGAAGGAGCAAAATCCCGATATTCAAATCGTTGGATTGCAGCCAACTGAAGGCTCCAGTATTCCGGGGATTCGCCGTTGGCCGGAGGCATACTTACCTAAGATTTTTGTTCCTGAACAAGTGGATATGGTCATGGATATGGACCAGCGAGAAGCTGAGGATATGACTCGCAGGCTGGCGAAAGAAGAGGGTATTTTTTGTGGCGTTTCCTCTGGAGGGGCGGTAGCCGGTGCTTTAAGGCTGTCTGCGCAGCTAGAAAATGCGACGATTGTTGCAATTGTCTGTGATCGTGGAGATCGTTATTTATCTTCAGGACTTTTTGCCTCCCCAAAATAGCTCTTACTTTTATTCTCTAATTTATCTTATTTTATTGATCAATGCTGGAAATAAAGTGCTTTAACTCCAGCATTGTGCCTGATATCTACTAGCAAAAACTTTGTGAGATTCGCAGCTTTGTAAAGTGATTCGCCAATCAATTTACAATCATCTCTTTTGCCCCTTTTTTTGGGGGGAGCCTCTAATCCTCCTGCTATATGTGCATTGCCAGTTAAAAAAGCAATAACTAAGCCGGTAAATACAAAAAAACTGATAGTTTGTAAAGTTCGGTAAAGCCTTGTTTTGTGTTCATGTAGAGGTGGAGAAATTCACTTTTAAGTAACAAATGCAACCTGTTCACTTCTCTCGATATTCCCCAATATCACAATTTTAGTTTTCTATAGGCATTGGTTTTGCAGGTTTACTGTTGGTTAAAAGGTCAACAAGCTGGACAAGACTTATACCCTCCCACTCAAATTGGTACGAAAAACTGCTGAATTTCGCGCAGCTTATTGAAATGTATACAGAAAATCATGGACTTTGGTGAGTTCAAACCTATGATAGAGAAGCGCTTAATCCAGCATGAGCACTGAGTAAATGTGCTGCTAAGCCAGGTAACGACAAAATTATGCCAATAACACAAATGACTCTTGTTAAAAGATGGTTCAAGTAAGAAAGCATCATTCCTTTGGTGGAGAAGGTGAACTCGACCTTGAATCCTGGTTGCGCCATGTACAGAAGCTCGCGGGCCTGGATGGTTCTGCGATAGTAACTTTGCGGCGCGCAGCTGAGGTGAGTGCCGAAGCAGAACAGCGCGCAATTGAGGCGGAAAATATCTGGGCTGAGGGCGCTAGCAGTTTTGCCACAGGCCTTGAGATGGCTGAGATTCTCGCCGACTTACAAATAGACTCAGAAGCACTTGTCGCGGCGGTGCTGTACCGTGCCGTACGTGAAAAACGCCTGCCACTGCAAGCTGTGGAAAAAGAATTTGGTGAGCGAGTTGCCAAGTTGATTCGTGGTGTTTTGCGTATGGCTGCGATTCGCAGTCGCAGCGCAGATACCGGAGAAGAAAGCCCGAGTGGTGCGGTAGAGGAACATTCAGAGAATATCCGTCGTATGCTGGTAGCATTGGTCGACGACGTGCGAGTCGCTTTGATCAAACTCGCTGAACGTACCTGTGCCATTCGTGCTGCAAAAAACTCAGAGCCGGCTAAACGCCAGAGAGTTGCTCGTGAAGTGGCCGATATTTATGCACCCCTTGCCCACCGCCTGGGAATTGGTCATATCAAATGGGAATTAGAAGATCTATCTTTTCGTTATCTTGAGCCGGAAGATTACAAGCAGATTGCTCGCTTGCTGGATGAGAAAAGACTGGCTCGGCAGCAGTATATCGACGAGGTATTGGAGCTATTGCGCTCTGAACTCGAGCGCGCCCATATTGAAGGTGATGTCTACGGGCGAGCAAAGCATATCTATAGTATCTGGCGGAAAATGCGCCGGAAAAATATCGGCTTCTCCCAGGTTTATGATATTCGCGCAGTGCGTATTCTTGTCCCAACAGTAAGGGATTGCTATGCGGTTCTGGGTATAGTGCACAACCTCTGGCGCAACATACCGAATGAATTCGATGATTATATCGCCTCCCCCAAAGAAAACGGTTATCGCTCTCTGCACACGGCTGTAATTGGCCCGGAGCGAAAGGTGCTCGAGGTTCAGATCCGAACTTTTGCTATGCATGAAGAGGCGGAATACGGTGTTTGTGCTCACTGGCGTTACAAGGGCACTGATCTTAAGAGCGAGAGTAAAGATAGCTACGAGCAAAAAATATCCTGGTTGCGCCAGGTGCTCGACTGGCATGAAGAGGTGGGAGGTAACCCACTACAAGATGATTTGCGCTCCAGTGAGGCAGATTCACGTATTTATGTATTTACCCCCGGCGGTCATGTTGTAGACCTGCCTCGGGGTGCAACACCATTAGATTTTGCATACAAGATCCATACAGAAATTGGTCACCGTTGTCGTGGGGCTAAAGTAGATGGCCGAATCGTGCCGCTCAACCACCGGTTGGAGACAGCCAATCAGGTTGAAATCCTCACAGGAAAACTCGAAGCGCCGAGTCGCGATTGGCTCTCTTCGGGCATGGCCTATATCACTACCTCCCGTGCCCGAGCCAAGATTATTCACTGGTTTAAGCAGCAGGCTCGGGATCAGAATATCGCCGATGGCCGCAGTATTCTCGACCGGGAATTTAAGCAGCTGGCGCTGAGTGATTTCGATTTCGATAAGTTGGCAGCCAAGCTCAACATGCATTCCCTAGAGGACCTCTATGCGGCAGTGGGTGCCGGTGATATAGGCGTGGGTCAGGTTCTCAACGCAGCCCAGCGAATGGTGAAGGTCGACAATGTGCCTCGGGTACCATCGCTGACGGCTCCAGTTGCCCGGGGAGAAGGCAAGGCAGATGTTTATATCGACGGAGTGGGTAATTTGCTCACCCACATTGCCGGCTGTTGTAACCCCGTTCCAGGCGATGAAATTATGGGATATATCACCCTTGGGCGCGGGGTTTCAATACATCGTAAAGACTGCGCAAATATGTTGCGTATGCAGGTTGAGGAGTCTGAAAGGGTACTCCAGGTAAGTTGGGCGGAAAAACCCCGCGAACTTTACGCCGTTGAAATTATGATCGAAGCCTACGATCGCCAGGGCCTGTTGCGAGATGTCACGGTGATGCTGGACAGTCAGAAAATTAATATTACCGCTATGCAAACCCGCTCTAATAAGAACAAGCATACGGTAGAAATGATCGTGACTGCTGAGATCCACAACTTTGAAGAGTTGAGCCAAGTTTTACATCGGATCAATCAACTGCCCAATGTGGCAGCGGCAAAGCGGCGAATTCTGCGCTGAACGTTGAGTAAGGAATAACGTGGAAAAGAATTACTCTGTGGAGGACCTCCTCCACTTGATGGCTCAGCTTCGCAGCCCTGAGGGCGGTTGCCCTTGGGACCTGAAACAGGACTTTGCCAGTATTGTCCCCTCTACGATTGAAGAGGCCTATGAGGTAGCAGAGGCTATTGAGCAGGAAGACTTTGAGCACTTGCACGAAGAACTCGGAGATCTACTCTTCCAAGTCATTTTTTATGCCCAGTTAGGGCGTGAGAAAGACTACTTTGATTTCCCCCAGATTGTTGACACTTTGGTACGCAAACTAGTGCGCAGGCATCCCCATGTCTTTCCAAGTGGAACCCTCTACGGCGACCGCTCTGCCGAAGCTCTTGATGAAGCTGAAATAAAGAGGAATTGGGAGGCGATTAAAGAGGCCGAACGCACTGCCAAAGGGGATGCAGGAACCCTGGCAGGAGTAGCTGTGGGGCTGCCGGCTTTGACGCGTGCAGCCAAATTGCAGAAGCGCGCCTCCCGTGTCGGTTTTGACTGGCCCAATATTGATGGTGTCCTCGATAAGATTGAGGAAGAGGTTGCAGAGTTGCGGGAGGCCGTGACAAATGGGGATACGGAGCATGCAAAGGAGGAGCTGGGGGATCTGCTTTTCTCTTGTGTGAATGCATCCCGCCACCTGAAGGTTGATCCTGAGGCAGCTTTGCGGGGGTGTAGCAGGAAATTTGAGCGGCGTTTTGGTTATGTTGAGTCCAGTTTACACAGTGAAGGTAGGCAAGTATCAGAGGCAACGCTGGAGGAACTGGACAGACTTTGGGACAAGGCCAAAGTTCAGCGGGAGCCCGGTGCTGATAGCTAGGGATCTTAACAGGCTTACATAGAGCGGAACTTTAAGCCCCTTATAGTGCTCTGTGGTTTGTATGGATTGTGGGGGTATCGGTAGCAATCTTGCCCAATCTGAGGTGTGAGTGTAAGGTAGCGCTCTTTTAGCGCGGCGGCTTTTGGTTCGTCGATAGTATTGGAGGCTTACTGAACATGCGAATTATTCTCTTGGGCGCGCCGGGAGCCGGCAAGGGCACTCAGGCTCAATTCATAACAGAGAAGTTCGGCATTCCGCAGATCTCCACCGGCGATATGCTTCGCGCTGCGGTGAAGGCGGGTACCCCTCTTGGCCTACAGGCCAAGGATGTTATGGACGCGGGAAAATTGGTTTCTGACGACCTGATCATTGCGTTAGTTAAAGAGCGCATTGCCCAGGAAGACTGCGCTAAAGGGTTCCTGTTCGATGGTTTCCCTCGCACTATTCCCCAGGCTGAAGCCCTTCTGGAAGCCGATGTACATATCGATCATGTTCTGGAGATCGCTGTTGACGATGAAGAAATCGTAAAGCGTCTCTCGGGCCGCCGGGTTCATGAAAACTCTGGTCGCGTCTATCACATCGTATACAACCCGCCCAAGGCTGAGGGTGTCGATGATGTGACTGGCGAGGCACTGATCCAGCGAACAGATGATACTGAAGAAACTGTTCGCAACCGTTTGGCGGTTTATCACGAGCAGACGGCACCGCTGGTAGGCTTCTATCGCGAGCTGGAAGCGCGCTCTCCTGAAGCGGCTCCCAAGTACAGCAAGGTAATGGGTGTTGGCGGTATGGATGAGATTCGCGAGAAAGTGTTGGAAGCTCTCAGCTGAGATCATCGCTAACATTTTTTAAAAGCCCCCACTTGGGGGCTTTTTTGTATCTCCAGAAGTGATATAGAGCGAGTTGATCACGGCGGTATTGGCCTGGCAGTATGCGCTCTTCCCTGCCCGATAACTGGCAGGATTTCTTGAAAGGATAAGATTTCTAACGGGGCGGTTTATGTCTACGGCAATAATTTTGATGAATTTAGGTACTCCAGCTGAGCCTAAACCTACAGCAGTAAGAAGTTTTTTGCGGGAATTCCTTTCAGATCCGAGGGTTGTCGAGATACCGCGGCCAATCTGGCTGACCATATTGAACTGCTTGGTACTGCCTTTTCGTCCACAACGTATTGCCCCTGCCTATGCGGAAATATGGAATAGCAGTGCAGATGAAACAAAAGTGGAAGGATCGCCGCTTCTCTACTATACGCAGAAGCAAGCAGAGCTGTTGCAGCAGCGTTTAAAAGCAAAAGGTTGCGATGTCGCTGTTGAATATGCCATGACTTATGGTGAGCCCCGCCTCGACAACACCATAGAAACTCTGCGCGAGAAAGGTTTCGAGTCTTTTATAGTGCTTCCCCTATATCCCCAATATTCGGCTACCACAACTGCAGCAATTTATGATCAGGTGGCGCAAATTTTTCGCAATAGTCGCGATATTCCGGATATTTCTCTGATTCGAGATTATTACCAAAATCCGCTCTACATAAAATCCCTGGCCAATTCAGTAAAAGAACACTGGGAAAAAGCAGGGCCAGCGGAAAAATTGTTACTTTCATTTCACGGTATCCCAAAAGCCAATGTTGATAAGGGGGACCCCTATTATCGCCATTGCATGGAAACCGCACGGTTATTAGCGGATGAACTAGAAATCAGTGAGGATAAGTGGCAAGTCACATTTCAATCGCGCTTTGGTAAGGCAGAGTGGCTACAGCCATACACCGATAAGACCCTTATTGAATGGGGTAAAACAGGAGTTAGTAGTGTCGATGTAATTTGCCCGGCTTTTTCTGCGGATTGCCTGGAAACATTGGAAGAAATTTCGGTAGAGAATCGCGCTAATTTTATTGATGCTGGGGGCAGTGACTACCGATATATTCCTGCATTAAATTTGCGTGAGGATCATATAGAGGCGCTTGCGGAAATTGTGCAAACTAAGCTCAATGGGACAAAATAATTTCTACCAAAGTGCTAAAACGGGACCCAAAAGTGAAAATTGATAAGAAAAATATACTTTTTTTATAAAAAGTTTCTCATTTTTCGCTTTTTTACTTGCAATGCCGGGTATTTTTATTAACTTTGATAAAGTTGTATCGAAATAGGCGGTGCGGCGCTCTGCATAAGTAATAAAAACGGCCGATTCCAGTTTTTATTCGATAGCTAAAAGGCAATGCTGCCGGCACACTTTTGGATGTACTTCTTCTTTCAGTGAGGAGACAAGGGATGGCAAGAGTAGTAAAAAAAGGTACACGCGCGAAACGAGCAACTAGTGCGACCGCAGCGTCGCCAGCGGTCGTGAAAGCGCAGAAGGCGGTAGATTCAGCGACTAAATCGCTGGATGCGCAAATGGACCGTGTTGCTAAGGCTAAGGCTCGAGCGCAGAAAAGTAATGCGGCAACAGCGAAAACTTCGCTGGCCAGTGCCAATAGTAAGGCAAAGGATTTGCGCGCCAAGCTGGCAGCGGCAAAGATGGATCTTGCCAAAGCTAAGGCTATGGATGCCGTACATATGGCTGAAGCTGCTGCAAAAGAAAAGGTGGAAAGTCTCTCTAAGAGCCTCTCCAGCAAAGCAGATAAAGAGTTAGCTGCCGCACTCAAGGCATTTGAAACACGCTGGGTAAAAACCAAAGAAAAGGCTCATGCCAAGAAATTGAAGGCTGCTGAGAAGAAGGCTGAAGCTAAGGTTAAAGCAGCTGCAAAGAAAGCTGCCGCTAAAGTTAAAGAGTTAGAGAAGAAGGCTAAAGCCAAATTAAAAGCCGAAACTCAAAAGGCCAAGAAGAAACCTGCAGTCAAGGCCACAGCAGCGAAAAAGCCTGGACGCCCCAAGAAGGCCGCCACAGCGACGGCGAAAAAAGCCGGTCGTCCAAAGAAGGCAGCTTCAGCAGCTAAGCCAGCAAAAAGAGTCGGACGACCCAAGAAAGCGACTGCGACAGCAGCTGCTAAGAAGGCTCCAGCCCGTCGCGGCCGTCCACCGAAGGCTGGTGCTGCCCGTCGAGGCCGGCCACCGAAAAAGGCCGCCTAGGGTCATAAATATGGGCTCAACGATGTGAACTTTGGCAGGCTCCTCATAAACCCCGGTTAGTCCGGGGTTTTTTAGTTGCGGGTTGCGATATTGGGCATGACTCCCCTCCGCTCCCGTGCCACAATTCCCTCCCTTTTTATGACCGGGATTAAGAACGCTGTGAAAATACTTGCCCTGGATACAACTTCGGGCGCCTGTTCTGTTGCTCTCATATCTGATGGCCAGCTGATTGAGCGTTTTGTACAGGCAGAACGCGATCACACCCGTCGCCTTTTGCCAATGGTGGATGACGTTCTCGCAGAAGCCGGCATAAAGCTGGCAGGCCTGGATGCTCTTGCTGTCAGCCGCGGGCCGGGGTCATTTACTGGTCTCCGTATAGCAATTAGTAGTGTGCAGGGGTTGGCTTATGCTGCAGATCTACCGGTGGTTCCGGTTTCCAGCCTCGCAGCCCTAGCACTTGGAGCTCGGCGATCGCACCCGGACTGGGGAAAGTCACCCGTCGTGGCAATGCTGGATGCTCGTATGCAACAAGTATATTGGGGGGTTTACTCCAGTGACTCTCCCTGCGATAGCTTGATCCCGGAGGCGGTACAGAACCCGGAGGAGGTTCTGCTGTCTTTAGAGAAATCGGAGATTTGTACTCCGATCTATGGGGCGGGCCCGGGATTACATTATGAGGCTTTTGAAGGGGCGTCATTGGCTGCCGTTGATCAAGCCAGCCTCATTCATGCTCGGGATATAGCGCAGCTGGCAGTACCACTATGGGAGCAGGGTCATACAGTGACCGCTGAAGAGCTTGAGCCTGTTTATTTGCGCAATGAAGTGACTTGGAAGAAAAGACAAAAAATCCGATCTTAATAACATATGGAAACATTTCAGATTGTAATTTTGGCCCTGATACAGGGGCTGACAGAGTTTCTGCCCATCTCCAGTTCCGCGCACTTGATCTTACCTTCTGAGGTATTGGGTTGGCAGGACCAGGGGCTGGCCTTCGATGTTGCTGTTCATTTTGGCTCTTTACTGGCAGTAGTTTTCTATTTCCGCAAAGATATTTGGGTGCTGATTAGGGATGGTCTAGGAGGATTTACGAATAAACAATTTACCGATGAGGGGCGGCTGGCCTGGTTAATTGTTCTCGCTACTATACCTGTGGGACTGATAGGCCTGGTATTCAAAGGGTTCATAGAAACTCACCTGCGTTCAGCCGGTGTTATCGCTGCTACGACTATTGGTTTTGGTATTTTACTCTGGTGGGCTGATGCAAAGGGGCGCAGGGTCGAATCTCTAGCCCAGTTAAATTGGAAAAAAGCACTTCTGATTGGCTTATCACAGGTGTTGGCCCTGATCCCTGGCACCTCCCGCTCTGGTATCACAATGACTGCTGGTTTGATGCTTGGCATGAAGAGAGAGGCTGCAGCGCGCTTTTCGTTCCTGATGTCTATTCCTGTTATTGCCCTCAGCGCTATTTTGTTAACGATTGAATTACTTGCGCTGGAAAGTGTTCCATGGAATGACTTGCTGCTTGGTACCGTTTTATCTTGTATTAGTGCTTATTTGTGTATTCATTTTTTCCTTCAATTTATTAGCCGCATTGGGATGGCTCCATTCGCGATTTATCGCTTGGTTCTCGGTGTAATACTTATTTGGATGGTATGGGGGTAGAGGAAATGGCAACAGTTGCATTTATTGGCTTGGGGGTGATGGGATATCCCATGGCGGGGCATCTTTCTAATGCTGGCCACATGGTGCGAATTTACAATCGCACTGTTAGCCGTGCGGATCAATGGCTACAAGAATATGATGGAGAGAGCTTTGCAACGCCCGCTGAAGCCGCAAAGGGCGCGGAGGTTGTTTTTGCCTGTGTAGGCAATGACAACGATCTCCGCCAAGTGGTGACAGGAGAGCAGGGGGCATTCACGAGTATGGATGACGGGGCTTTGTTTGTAGATCATACAACAGCCTCTGCCGATGTTGCTCGGGAATTGGCAGTTGCAGCTGGCGAAAAGGGAATCGGTTTTCTGGATGCCCCTGTCTCTGGAGGCCAGGCCGGCGCTGAGAATGGTGCTTTAACGGTTATGTTTGGGGGAGATAAGGCAGACTTTGATAAAGTGCAACCTCTTATCGACTGTTATGCGCGGGCGAGCAACCTGATGGGGCCAGTAGGTAGCGGCCAGCTGTGTAAAATGGTCAATCAAATTTGTATCGCGGGTGTCGTTCAGGGGCTTGCTGAAGGTTTACATTTTGCCAAGGCAGCTGGCCTCGATGGAGAGCAGGTTGTCAATGTGATATCCAAGGGGGCGGCACAGAGCTGGCAAATGGAAAACCGCTCAAAAACTATGTTAGCTGGCGAGTATGACCACGGTTTTGCTGTGGACTGGATGCGTAAGGATTTGGCTATAGTCCTTCAAGAGGCACAACATAACGGAGCTTTACTGCCCGTAACTGCCCTGGTAGACCAGTTTTATAGTGAGGTACAAGCTATTGGTGGAGCTCGTTGGGATACTTCCAGCTTGTTTGCACGATTAATGAATGTGCGCTCTTTCGATTAATCCCTCCAATCAATAGCTACCGGGGTTAAGCTTGATCCCGGTGCCGCTTCTTCTTGTTACTATTTAATGAAAGTTTTATTACTCTCCGCTTATGATGCGGACAGTCACAAGCGTTGGCGTAAAGGGCTGGTAGCGGCATTTTCTGATTGGCAATGGACCGTACTAACCTTACCACCGCGATACTTTAGCTGGCGAATTCGCGGTAATAGCCTTTCCTGGGGCCGAGGGGAAACTGCGCAAATATTGAAGCAGCGTTGGGACCTTATTGTTACAACCTCAATGACCGATCTAAGTGCCTTGCGCAGTTTAGTTCCTGAAATCGTTAGGGTGCCTACAGTTGTATATTTTCATGAGAATCAATTTGCTTACCCAGTGAGCTCTGATGCGTTTCGATCGGTAGAACCCCAGTTGTTGAATATTTATACGGCCTTGTCCGGTGATCTGGTCTTGTTCAACTCTGAATACAACCGCAGTACCTTGTTAGGAGGAGTAAAGAAATTACTCAAGCGCTTTCCTGATTGTGTTCCTCCCGGAATTTGTGAGGAGATTGAGGAAAAGTCGCGAGTTCTTCCTGTGCCAATAGAAGACATCGTTTTTGATAGTGCGAAAACTGAAGAGGCCTTTTCCTGGAGCTCCTGCGCAGAGAGCATTTATGGGGGCGAGATAGGTCAAGATACTTTGATTATCAGTTGGGCGGCCCGTTGGGAATATGACAAAGGCGCGGACCGATTGCTGGATATCCTTCGGGGCTTGAAAGCCAGAAATGTTAAGTTTCTTGTTAATCTAATGGGGCAGTCATTTCGTAATAGCCCTGCTGAGTTTACTCAAATACAAGAAGAGTTTGCCGACCATTTATTGGTGCTCGGGTATCTCGAAAGCGCTAAAGACTATCGTCAAGTACTGCGACATAGCCATATATTCCTTTCTACGGCTTACCATGAATTCCAAGGGCTGGCGGTGATGGAAGCAGCTATTCTTGGTGCGACTCCACTGGTGCCAGATGAACAGTGCTACCCAGAGTTCTATCCCGAAAACTTCTGTTATTCAGACTGTAATGATGCAGTAAAAAAGCTGGAATCAATGTTTTTGTCAATTCTATCGGGTTCAAAATTAAAAAAAGTTGATTTAAGTAATTTCTCAGGGAAAGTGATTTGGGCAGAATATAGGAAGCAGTTCTTAAATCTGGTTCAGAGTTAGGCCGGCTACTATAGAAGTCGGGTCTATAAAGGCTCCCAAAGTTATTGGTGAGTAAAAGCAGCGCCCTGAAAATTTCTAATCAGGGCCCGTTAAGCGAAATCCTAGCTAATTGGATACATGATCTATTGCTTTCAATAGCCCTTTATCTGGGATGTTACTGGGAAGAATACAAGAAGGAATATCTGAATGGCCAAGATTTTTACCATAAAGTAAGTTGCAAGCCATAATCTTGTGGCCCTCAGTTGTTGGGTGTACCGGGTCTCCAGTTGGGACAATATTTCCTTGGTCTGCTAAGAAAATATTTTTGGTATTGGAGGCCGCTGATAGTGACTTCCTGATTTTTTGATTATAAAAGTCCGTACAGTAATTTTTCGGATCTTGTCCATCTAAATCACTTCGACGAGGGATAGTTGAAATTACGAATGCAATTTTCTCAGTTGGAATATCTATGCTCTCAAAGTAATTTTGTATTCTATCTATTATTGATATGCCTTGAATATTATTGGGTGATGATATTATCTTACTAACGACCATATTTAGCTTCTGGGCGGATTCACTATTTTCTTGTATGGGAAGGCTACAATCAATCGCATTATTCATGCTAAGGAAGGTGATGTCGTTAGTGCCGAGCTGTATAGGTATGACAACGCTATCCTCAGAGGTTATATCCCGCATTAAATTGCAGGCTTGATTAGTGAGCCAGCCTGTACTAGTTTCGTTCTCCCTGCACATTTCGATGAGAAATTGATTGAAGTTCTTGATGGAATTGAGGCAGTTGGTGAAATTGTAGCCCGGGGTGATTTGATGGCCTATCGGATCAAGGTAGCAAAGTAAATCGCTGGTTGTAGCTCCAGGTATCCCAGAGTGCCAGTAATTCTTGGTCTGTTGAGACATATCGTCAGGGCCTGTTGGTCCAGTGATAGTGCCAATCGTTTCTAGTTGTTTTCCATTGTATTTTAGAATTAGCTGCTCACTGGTAGATTCTTGATCTATAGGAAAGATTGAGTTGCCATCGGCTGCTTTGGTAAGATAGTTCCAGATCTGGCTACGAAATCCGTTTGAATTATAAGGGAGTGTTGTCATGCCGTAAGTAATCGAATCACCAATAAACCATAGCTTAATACTGCTACTATCTGAATGTTCATTGGGCTGATTGGGGGGCTGACTAGGTTGTGAAGGTTCTGTTGTGAGTCTACCCGTGCAGTTGCCAATTATAATTGGTGGGGTGTTTTCTCCAGAGTAATTTGCATTAAACCCAAAAGCTCGTGCCTCTCCTGCGGGAATAGATGATTCACTAGTAACAGTTATAGTCCCGTTACTTTCTGCGACTTGTGCATTCCAGAAGTTTGTGATTGATTGGTTACCTTGCCAGTTCCACTGTAGCTGCCATTTATCGAGAGAAGTCTTTCCTTTATTATAAATAACCACATTTGCCATAAAGCCACTTCCCCAATCGTTTTGCACTGCATATTCCACATTACACTGGCCTGAAGGTTCACCGGGTTCTTCCGGTATAGTAGGGGGGGTGTCAGGTTTGGGCTGTTGTGGTGGGGTTTTCGATGATTCAAACCATTTTAAGGCATAGGTTCGAAATTCACTTTCTGACGGAAGGGAGGAGTTTTCCATATAATAGTTATCTAAGAATGCTCTCGCGTCCTTATAGTACTCTTGGTGAGTCTTATAAATCTCCTTTTTATTACCATCCTTGTCAATCAGCCAGTAGCCAGCGAATTCATTGATCCAGCTATCATACTCATTGTCATACATTTGCCAGTACAAAATAAATGGAGCACCCCACTGGAGTGCCGTTTTTATTACATTGCGTGATAGCATATCCTGGGCTTCGCCAGAGCGGGCTCCCCAATCCTTAAACCAGGACTCTCCGTAACCATATTCGCCAATGAAAACCCGCTTTTCAAATGGCAGCCCAGATTTTTTGGGAAGATTTGAGTTGATAAATTCTAGAGCTGAAGTTAACTCACTATGTAGAGTGGCAAAATCTGAATGCTTTTCTTTGGTAGTGAGATCGTAAGCTGAATAAGATACCAAATCTACATTAGTATGGGGAAGTACGGCATTGGTTATCCGTTCTTTGCCCTGCATTGCAGATTCAACCCTATTGACCTCAATATAGTGATATAAGTTAACGTCAGAGTGGGTGATATTTGCTTTGGCATCGTCAATGGCTTTTTGTCGAATATTGATCCAGTCAATTAGACCTTGTAAACGCTTAGGAGGGATAGTTTCCTGACTGTCATCTCTAGTACCATCAGTTTTTTGAACCAGGTTCCAATCGCCTTCCCAATGCCCAATCATGAATGTCTTACCGGAGCCGTTATATTCAGTTAGTAAATATTCAGCCAACGAATAAATTTTGTCATATTGCCACTTTAGCTCTTCTTCACTCATTCCTTTGTTATCCATCCAGGAACCGGAGTCCTCGACCCAAAACATGTAGATGGAGAAATCCATTTCCAAGACTTGCTGAAATTCTGGTATTTCTTCCAGCATTCGCTTGAATTGATAGTCGAGTCCAGAGTGACTTAGCTCGCTATATAGGCTCGGAGAAAGGGCTATCTTGAGTAAGTTAGAGCCCATTGAGTAAATGGCTTCAGCACTTTCAACAAGTGATCCCTTATCTGTAAATGTATACCTGGGGTTTATCGTTTGAGTGCCTAAAATAAAATTGTATTGTGAAAGGGGGTCTAACAGGTCTCGTGAAGGTGGGGGCGGATCTGGTTTATTGATGGTGTTGTTGCAACTAGCGTTAATATGAGCAGGCTTCTGTTCACCACCCGAGTAGCGAATATTAAAACCAAAAGATTGGGCTTGGCCAATGGGTACTTTTATATAGCCTTGTTTTCCAACTACAGAGATCAGGTTTTCATCCTGGGCTGAGGTAGCATTCCATATATGTGTGACTTCTTGGTCTGAGGGCCATTGCCATGAAAGTTCCCAATCACTTATTGGCTCGGTACCTGTATTACGTACAACCACTGAAGCCATATATCCGTCTTCCCATTCGCTCTGTATCGTCATTTGTACATCGCACTTTTGACCGGCCAGGGATGGTAGGGATAAGAAGGTCAATATGGTAAAAACTGAGAGGGGGAGAAGTTTAGCGTGCATTATATATGTATCTATATGGATTACTGCAGAGTAGTCGGATATTGATAGCTACATAAAGTTCACATATTTATAGTCAGGGGCGTCAAATGCTAAAAGGACCGATTATTAATGTTATTCAACTTCCACCTTATTTCACGTCAAGAGAACTTTGAATGTTAAGTACAGGTGTTTGCCTAATTAATTGTTAATTTAATTATTTTTGTGAACAAGTGGTCAATCTATGGAATATAATTGGAAACTGATTGAGTGCTAATTTTGAATGGCGAAAGTGTTTAACATTTCCTCTCTAAATGTAATTCAAATCCCCTAATCTATCCTTTCTTTACACTCATTTTTAGATTGTACTTGCTTGAATTGTAAAAATTTAGGTTTGCTGTAGTTCAGAAAATCTTCGTATATTTAATATTATTTTACTTTCGACTCTAAATTAACGGATTTATGGCGGGCAATTACTCTGCGGGTGCTACCAAATACAGCCAGTTAGGGTATTCTGAACATGCGTACTAGAGCTGTACTCTCAGTTTTAGTGTGCTGACAGCAGGGAGGTTATGGCTACTATGAGTATTTTTAAAATAATAAAGCCGCTTTTCAGGATGAGATAATAAAAGCCAAGATTACATTGGCTAACTATCTAGAGAGTCGCGTTCGAGTTGATCGGAAGTGGCTTATTCAGGTATCAACTTTCAACGAAAAGGATACGCCTTCACTTCTGTGAACTGGCGAATGTACTCCTGCGTGTATAGATTCTGGAGAAAAAATGAAAAAAATAATTAATGGTTACGTCATTGCTTTAATAGTATTTATTGGAGCTTCTTCTACTGTTAAAGCATCTGACTGGCGTGTTGGTGTTGGTAAGTATGATATAACTGGCCCGGCAGCAGATGTTGGAATGGTAGGATATGGAGAAACGGGGCAGACAACTAAGGGAATTCATACCCGTTTATGGTCTCGCGCATTCATAATTTCTGATAGCTCTGAAAATGAGCGTTTGGTATTCGTATCAGCAGATTTGCAAGGTATTCCGCAGGGCGTGAAGCAGGGTGTCGTAGATAAATTGAAAAATCTCTATGGTGATAGTAAGTACACAGAAAAGAATGTAATGCTGACTGCTACACATACCCATGTAGGTCCTGGGGGGTATGATCATTATGTCATGTTGAATATGAGTGCTCTCGGGTATGCGGAAGATAACTATGACGCTATTGTTGATGGTATTTTTCAGTCAATCGTTGAAGCGGACAGTGGACTAACTCCAGGTGATATCTTTATTGAGCAGGGGATCTTGCTCGATACCAGTATTAATCGAAACCCAGACCCTTATTCAGAAAATACTGATGCAAGCGACTATCAATACGATACCAATAAAACCATGACCCAACTCAAGTTGGTTGATGCCAACAACAAAGCACTGGGAGTTATTAATTGGTTTGCAGTACACAATGTCTCGTTAGGGACAGGGCAGCGGCAACTTAGCGGAGATAATAAGGGGGCGGCGAGTCAGTTGCTGGAGTCTTGGGCTGCCGAGCAGGGTGCTGCAAGTCAATTTACTGCGGCATTTGCCAATAGCAATTTAGGTGATGCGTCTCCGAATATTTGTGGCCCTAGGGATGGATGCGAAAATTCTGAATATGAAAGTTTACTTTTATCTGCTGAAAAGCAGGTTGCAAAAGCTCAGTCTCTTTACCAATCAGCTACTGTGAAACTTGAAGGTGGATTAGATTATCGACATCAACATATCTATTTCCCTGGCTATACCGTAGCAGGTGAATTTACCGGTGAGGGGCAAATAGATATTTGTGAAGGTGCTGTCGGCTGGTCATTTACTGCAGGATCAACCTGGGATGGCCCCAGCAATATTGATGGTATTTTTGAAGGAATGTCTGTTGAAAATGAGGGGGTGGATTGGGATAGAGATGTGGGACTATTCGAATCGGCTATTAATGGTTATCCACTTTTTGGCCTGATGAGTGCATTCTCTGCAGCTGCAGTATATGAGGATACTCAGGATGATCCCTGCCAGTACCCCAAACCTACATTTGTAGAGCGTGAGGTAATAGGCCAAGCACTTTATACCCCTTACCTACCTTTCCAAATGTTTCGCATAGGCTCACTTGCTTTGGTCGCCGCGCCGGGTGAAATGACGACTATGGCAGGCCGACGTCTTGAGGCTGAAGTCTTGTCAGCTTTTGAAGGAAGCGGTGTAAACACTGTGGTGATTGCCGGTTTGGCAAATGCGTATTCCGGTTACATAACTACCCCTGAAGAGTTTGATAGGCAGCACTATGAGGGAGCACACACCATATACGGCCCTAATACCCTTGCTGCCTATAGACAGATTTATACCGAGATGACATATGCTATGGTCAATGGCGTAGATATTACTGCAGGGCCCACTCCGGAAGATCTATCTGATGACCAAATCATTAATGTAATTGGGGTTGTTTATGATGATAAACGCCTGTGGGAGACTTTTGGTCAAGTCTGGGATGATGTAGGTACCAGCTACAGTGCTGGCGATACTGTATCTGTCACTTTCCGTTCTGGCCATCCCCGTAATGACCTGAAGACTGAGAGTACGTTCATTGAGGTACAGCGTAAAGTTAGTGGTAGTTGGGAAACTTATCTTACCGATGATGATTTGGATACACGCTTTATTTGGACGCGAGATACAGCTATTGATTGTATGGCCTGTTCTTTTGCTGAAGGACAGTGGATCATCGGAGAGGATACACCATCAGGCACTTACCGAATAAAGCACTTTGGTAACTGGAAGAGTGGTTGGACTGGGAAGATTTCCAGCTATTCAGGTAAGTCGAGTAGTTTTACTGTTAGCAATTAGTGCTCATTACGGATCGGTTGGATAATCCAGCCGATCTATTATGTCTATACCCATAACAGACGTACCTTTATATATAAATATTCGACTGCTGAATCGTTATCAATTTTGTATTATATTATTTGAGTGAATACTATAATTTACGCTGACAATTTAATGGGACTCAAGTGCTCTCTTTGAGATTAGTTTGCCATCCATAACTTTAAACTATATTTAATGTCGCTAAATGGTGCTTTTTTGTCAGAATATGCTGTCATATATCGCTTGACTGTTATTTTCTTTCTTTGACCCTAGTCAAATTTAATTGCACTATATGCAGTGTACTCTCCTGTAATCGCTTTTTCCTATCGCAACAATACAAATTAAGTTAGCTTTCACCTAATTTCTAGTTACTCCGAAAGATGGTGGTATGTTAGGTATCTTGGAGGATTGGCTTAGTAGCTATTAGATAGGGATTATAACTATTTCGTTTAGATCATTTGAAAAGTCTTTAGATGTGGATGAATTATGGTTTTCCTATTGGTATAGCTTTTGATGTTGCTATTGTGACTTTTAGTATTTTGCTTGTGATAGTGAAGACTTGAATGTGAATCGAGAGCTTAGTGTTCCCGGCTTTGAAACACGGACTACTAAACTTCACACTCATTGTCAAAATTTTGGACGTAGAAACTGTTCTTGGTTCAGCCGATTTTTTAAAACCGATGTAAGAAGGCTGAAATATATTTCTTTGTCCTTTGAAAGAAAAATCGTCCCAGTAGAAATGATTATGTCGAAGTTGAGCACCTAGTTTAGGTGCTTTGAATGGATTCGTTTTTTGATGACCGCAAAATAGTCGGTCAGCGGTTGATAGGATTTAACTTTTGATACAGCTCTATATCGAAAACTCTCAGGGCTCTCGTTATGCGGTGCGGCCTGGATGGATATGCCAGACGGGTCCCTCTAGAAAGATTGATGCTGCTGAATTATTGAGGATGTTCGATACTAACACTCTTCAGTTAGTGTATGACCAGTACCTTGGCTTATACACAACCTTTGCGCCAGATATAGACCCTGAGCAAGAGCGTCCCCCATCTCAATCGCGATTAAGTAATGTGCCTGGCTATCTTAATGAGCGGGATAAAGCCATTTATCGGGCATTGGCTCAGAATCAACTGATTATTGAAGAAGCCCCATTGCCATATTCGGCATTGGGGGATCTACAAACAGAGTTGGTTGCTAAGATTCGTATGGGCTTGCAGAAAATTATTACGCAGGAAGTTGCAGATAAGGCTTTTATTAGCCAGCAAACTGATTGGAGTTGGGTGAAGCGTGTAACAACTGCAAAAAAGAAAGTAAAAGAAACTGACAGCTCTGTGTGGCGCTTATCGATTTGGTCAAAGAGTGCTGTTGATGTTGAGAAGATAGTAAGTCCAGCACGTCAATCATTTGAGTTTAGCTCTGCAGCAATCAATTATGTCTTATATGAAGAAACTCCAGAAGAAGAAGCTGATGAATGTGTAACCTCCCTGTATCGAGGTGTGATTGATGTACTAGGCTTTAATCCCAGTTCTGTTTCAAAAAAGCAGCTCCGCTTGAGTTTCAACATAGCCGAGGTTATTTATAGTGACCCAACTCTTCGGGGAGCAGTTTTTCATTTTGCCCAGGACTACATCAAAACACAACATAGCTTGCAGCACACAAACTTAACTGCAAGTGGTACTTTTGAGATCATTTTGACTATAGCACTTGCGGCATTGACTGAGGGAGATGTAGCTATAACATCCTTAATTAAGAATAAGCGCTTAGTGATTGCTTTCCGTAATATTGGCGATTTAATGTTTGATTTTGCCAGGACAAAAAAGCAAAGGAAAAT
Organism: Microbulbifer sp. CNSA002; assembly: GCF_047324085.1. Classification (NCBI taxonomy): domain Bacteria; kingdom Pseudomonadati; phylum Pseudomonadota; class Gammaproteobacteria; order Cellvibrionales; family Microbulbiferaceae; genus Microbulbifer; species Microbulbifer sp. CNSA002. The sequence goes on along the minus strand of NZ_CP172449.1, from coordinate 3,668,083 downwards.
ACTTGCTAAAAATTCAGGATATCCGACAGTAGGCAAAAGCACTGCTGTATCCGGAAAGAAAACCCCCAAAATAGCTGCACCCCGAAAAAATAGTCGAAATTTAGTGCAAGTCAAAGTGGGTAACGAGCTGCGAGAAAATAAAAGGGGGAGTGAACAAGCTTTCACAGTGCCCCATGATGTAAAGTCTGAATTTTATAAGATAAATTGTGTTAGGGATTATTCATATGATACTGATAACCACATTAGCGAAGTAGGTGAAAATTTTAACTCCGATATATGTCAGAGCGATAATGTTACTGGTGAAGTAACTAGGTCTGTAAATCTAAAAACTGGAGAGGTTCAGTTTACTTTAGAAGATTTGGTATTGGAGGGGGCACTACCCTTATCGGTAACTCGTACCTATCGCAGTAGTAATTCAAGAAATTTCGGATTGGGTTGTGGTTGGACTCATACATTTAGCGAGCGCTTGGTTTGGCGTCCAGGCAAACCCATACTCTTCTTTGATTCTGAAGGTAGAATAATTAGCTTGCCAGCTCCCGGAAATAGCTCGCGCAGTCATAATATTTATGAGAGATTAACTCTCACGCGAGTAAACGATGAGCATTGGATCATTACGACATATGGAATTTCCAATGGAGTACAAAGACATTTTAAAGCTACTGGTGAAACTGGTGCGTTAAAGCTCGCTGAGATTCGGGATGATAACGATAACTTTTATTTATTCAACTACTCAGGGGAGTATTTAAGATCGGTCGAGAGTAGTTCCGGTGAAATTTTATACATTAGCTCGCTTGATGAATCTCCTGAAAGTCACCTTATAAATACTTTGACAAAAGAAAATAATTCGGGAAGTTCTGAAGTAGTAGCTCAATATGTCTTTGATAGTGAAAATAATCTGACTGAAGCTGTAGACAGTGTTGGCAATAATGAAAAGTATGTTTATCACAAAGGCCTTATTAAACAAAGAACTTTAAAAACTGGTTATAGTTTCTATTTTCAGTGGGATGCTGAGGGTAGTTCAGCGCATTGTATACGGCAGTGGGGGGACCCTATTGACGAAAAAGCTGCTTACAGTTATCAATTTATCTGGGAGGAAAGTGGTCACGGAGCAACGATGTGTGACACGAGAGGCGGGCGGCAACGTTTTCACTTCAATAATCGCGGATTACTCACGTTCCATCAAGATGCTGAAGGTGGAGAAACGTGGTATGAATACAGCGATCTAGGTCACGTTACAAAAGTACGGCTACCCAGTACTGATGGGACTATACGTGAGGAGTTATTCCGATATGACAATCAGGGTCGCTTGACCGAGAAGATAGATGTGGCCGGTAATAATTATCAAATTGAATATAACAATGAAGGTCTCGCCACAAAGTATACTGATCCATCAGATAGCAGTTGGCAGTATAGTTACAACAAAAAAAGACAGCTGGTGCTAGCTGAAGACCCGCTCGGCAACCAAGTGAAATATGACTATACCTCAGCAGGTATGATTAATTCTATTAGTGACTCATTAGGTAATGTTACGAGTTATCTGTGGGGAAGCAGCAATAAGCTATTAAGAATAAGTTGCCCCTTCGGACGATCTATTGATTGTAGATATGATGTTGATAGTCGCACGGAATTGTTAACGCCTGCTGAGACGAAAGAGGCTTCTTGCAAGAATGAGGATCAGGGTCGGATCAATGTTAAGGTTGCTCAAAAAGATACAGATATTCAGTGCAGATTTAACCAGCATGGATTAGTTTCAGAAATATTAGATAAGGATGGGAATTATATGCGTTATTCTTATAACGCACTCCATCAAATAAAGAGCAAGACTAGTTCCAGTGGCAGTCAATTAGAATATCATTATGATGGAGAGGGCAATTTAATTTGCCTTATAAATGAAAAGGGTGAGTGTTATCGGCTGAAATATGATCTCAATAACCGATTAATAGAAGAGGAGGATTTCTATGGTCGTGTTACCCACTATGCATATAATGTCGCTGGCCACTTAGTAAATTCTACGGAAGTAATTGCTTCTCAATCAGGCATTGGTACCGATATCTACTTTGAACGTGATTTGCTGGGCCAGTTAATAAAAGAAACTACGCTAGAGGGCGTTAATAGCTTTAGATATAATTGTCTAGGGCAACTGATCGAAGCTAAAAATAATTACTGTAGTCTGAAGTGGGAATATGATACTAGTGGTCGTATTGTAGCGGAATGGCAAGATGATAGTAAGCTCAGTTATAAGTATGATATTTTAGGTAATCTTACGGCAACTTCACTATCCAGAAAAGAAGATGTTAAATTTATCTTTGATCATTCTGTGGAATCTGAGAATTCACCCTTCTCCTCAGTAAATGGAAATTTCAATTCTTTGTTGATAAAAACAACCGAAGGGTTGAAACCTCTGGACAATTATGATCCTCAGGTTTATGTGCAAGGCTTTATTGTCAGTAAGTTTGAAAGGCCAATTGATACAGTTACAAATATTTTGAATTTATTGCCGAATAGTAACTGTTCACTTGCCAGAGTTAATCATTCCGGCAAGGTTAATAAAAATATCTTTAATGTTCATAACTTTTGTAAGAGTGATTCAGATCAGTTTCTTGCCTTCTTAATTTATGACCCCGCTGATAGTCTCCTAGGTAAGCTTAACTCGACGAGTAAGCTTGATAGTCAGATTCCTGGCAAAGAAGTTATTGAGAATAGAGTCGTTGATAATGGCAATATATCCCGTGGTTATACCTCTTCTACAGGTCGTGTTGAAGAAGTTGGAGGGGAGGGGGCACAGAGGATTCGATACCATTATAATTGTCAGCACAAGTTGATAAAAATAGAAAATCTAAAAGTAGAAAAAGGTGTAGAGAAATTTCAGGATGTGATTCGGTATCAATACGACCCCTTGGGGCGATGTGTAAGAAAGGAAAATTATGATGGTTGTGTCAGATTCTTTTGGTCTGGTGATACGCTTATTCAACAGCTTAAGAGTGACGATCAAAGTAAATGAAGTATTATTTCGTAAAGGCTTATAAGTCGTCTGTGATATAGGGGGTTAACTCGAAAGCTTGAATACGTTAATTTGCGTAAGTTTTTACAGCAGTATTGCATTTTGAGATAAATCATATTCAGTGCTTCTTTACATGAAGACAAGTTGCTGTCCTTTTTAGCTTATATAAGTCTATGCGGGTTAAATTGCTAGATAGGGCTTTCGGCAACATAAAGGGCAATAGCTTTAGTGTGTTATTTTCCATAAATAATGAAAACTCACTTTCTAAAGTCTTGGCTATCCTGCCAAGGTTGTCGGTAGTCATTGCTTATCCGCCCTGGAAGTAGCAGATTACCATGCGTAGCCTGAAGCCTATCTATATTTAATAACCCTCGAAAGTCCCAGCTATGGGGCTCAGCACTCAACCGACTGTAACAATATGTTAGAGAGCTTACTAAGCCTGAGGTTATTTGAGTCGATAAATTATTTAAATTTCTATGAGATCATCAATATTTTGATGCTCATATGAGCGAATAAGTAAGTGGTACGGCGGTGCACTTCTTGCGGGCTTTTAGGTCGTTATACGATAGAGCGAAGGCTTTAGGCGATAAATGTGAGTTTCTTTTGTTTCTTGCCTTGAATCAATTCATGTTAGCTGAGATGAATAGGACTTTAGATATTTACAGCTCCTTTTATTAGGAATGATTATCTTTTTCCTTTAATGGCGTTAGGTCTTTGAAGTGGCTCTTCTGTTGATGTGGCTGGGTAGTGTTTCTTTGTTGATATTATTGGCCGCAATCAAAGTTTATTTGGCAGGATGCAGGGCTGTTTCATATACGACTATATATTCCGAAAAAAAATATCGTTATTACTTTACAGAATAGAAAAAGCTGGTACCTTAGGGTCAGGATTGCTTAATTATACAGGATTAACAGTTTGTGATATTGGTTCTGAAGGTGCCTTATTAAATAGCATTTTTATGTATATGGATGATGAGAGTATGGCTGATGGATAGTGTGTTTGCCTGTAGTCTCTAATTGGGGTAAGAATCATCGTGTGATCAATTCTCACTATTGGGTAGTAGCCACCTGGTATATTACTCAGATCAAGTGAAGAATTAACTTATTAGTAGTGTTTCCAGTTAATCTGGATTTTATTTAGGTTTTATTCAGCTTCCGCTATGGCGTTTTTTCACCTTCCTCTGAGGTGGTTGGGCTACCCAAGATAGTATTCCTGAAGTTTCTTTTAATAAGTTAGTAATCCGCACAGTGATTTTTGAGTTTGGTATATAGTTTTACGCTTATTCTGCAATTTAAAATGAACTGTAAAAAGAAAGTATCTATCGTATTTTACCCTGGGGCACACTCATTAGATGTAATGGGGCCCGCAGAAGTGTTTTCGCTGGCAAATCAGCAGCTAAAGGATAGGGGCTTTAGTTGTGATGATCAGTATGAGGTTGAATTCTTAGCCGAAGATGGAGATACCAAGGAAATCTCATCAGGTTTAAGGATATGCTCAGATAGATGTTTTACTGATTCAAGAGGAATTCATACTCTCCTTGTGAGCGGTAATCTTAATGCTGCTGATGATTTGAATATCAGTGAATGTTTGAGTAGATGGCTTTCTCTTCAGTCTGGTTTAGTTAAGCGTATAGGCTCTATTGGCAATGGAGCTCTGATTCTCGCAAAAGTAGGTTTGCTAAATGGTCGGCGTGCCACTACCCATTGGAGATATATTGATCAGCTGAAGAGATTCCCAGAAGTGGATGTCGATTCAGAATCCGTATTTGTCAAAGATGATCATATATATACTTCTGCAGGTGTTAGTGCGGGGGTTGATATGGCTTTGGCAATGGTAGAGGATGATTTTGGTCGGGGTATTGCTTTAGCTGTTGCTCAATTAATGGTCTTATATCTCAAGAGAGATGGAGATCATAAACAGAGTAGCACTTATCTTATGAGCCAGTTAAAGAGTGATCGTTTTTTAGAGCTGGTGCAATGGATTCATAGTAATTTGGATAAAACTTTATGCGTTAATAGTCTCGCGGAAAAGACATCTATGAGCCCGAGAAACTTTGCTCGCTGCTTTACTCGGGATATGGGAGTAACTCCAGGTCGATTCGTTGAGAAAATTCGCATTGAAAAGGTTTGCCAGCTTTTAGCAACTCAAGCGTTAACTCAGGAGCGTATAGCTACTATCTGTGGTTTTAAGTCTCAAGAGCAGCTTAGAAGGGCATTTCGCCGAAATAAGGGTATGTTGCCGAGGGAATACCGTCGAAAGTTGTCGTGAGATAATTTATGGGACAGTCTATTCGGTAGGGCTGTCTCATTTTCATAAAAGATATTTTTATCCTTGATGTAAATATAAATAACATTTTCTGTTAGAGATTTTTGTTCTTCTTACCTAATTCTTGCTTGTCTTTCCTTTTGTAGATGCCTCCACTAGATTTACATCTGGGAAAAAATCTTTTAGCTGGCTTTTTATTCTTACTCGATAATTTACACAGCTTGATTCTCTCCATTATATAACCTTGCTAGGGTTGATTGAGTCGCTCCCATGAATAGGAATTAATTTGTTGTGTTAACTAGAAGCTCCAATTTTCACCGGTAGACTGCGAGCTTCTCGGTCTCTATTAGGACCAGGCCGGTAGCAATTGGTAAGTGATATAGCATAAAATCATATCCCGATATATATAGGTGTGGTGAAAAAATAGTGATAGATTTGCGGCTAAATAAAATTAGACCCATGAACGGAAGCCCTTTAGTGGTGTAGATATTCTGGGAATCTAATATTATTGGTGCGTTGTGGGAGTCGCGATCATACCCTTCGCAATATTAAATTTCTGAAAAATTTATAATGTACCCTTAATTATGGTGGATATATTGAAAGTTAGATGCCTTAGAAATGGGAAAAGCAGGTGCTGCAGCGAGAAGTATAGTTAGAATTTAATCTAAGATTTCTGGCCTGACAATTTCCGACATCTAATCTTCAGTATTAATTGACATATAATTAGCTACTCAGTCTAAGCTTTTCTATAAAAGATTGCCTGAGAGAATTTTTTGGACATCAAAAACAATCTTTCAAGGTGTGCAGTAGCGATTGCCATTTAGTATGCCTCTCAGCTTGCAGATATACTTACTTTACCTATTAATGGATATGCTTTTAAGGGATACAAATTATTAGCTCTAGCCTTATTAGTTGCACTCGCTTATGAACCAAATCTCCTCTTGGGCATTTCTGCGCTTGGAATAGCCTATGTCAATAAAGCTGATAGATCTGATTACCCTGGACTACCGGAAGTTGATATATAGTGGCCTAAATAGCTTAAGACCGCCCATATAGAGTGGCGGTTCGATGTATAGGATGGAGAGGTAAGATGGACTATCAATCTTCTAAAAGCCCGGTACTTAATCTGTGGGGGCGACTTGGCGGCTCGGCATTGGGCCGCTGGCTGGTGTCTAAATTAGTGGCACTTAAGGCACCGTATTTTCGTTCAATCAAGCCGCGTTTCCTGGAATTATCACCGGGTAAAGTGGAGGTTTTACTGAATAAGCGTTGGAGCGTGACAAATCATATCGGTACTGTACATGCTATCGCTATGTGTAACGCCGCTGAATTAGCTGGCGGTGTTTGTTTGGATGTGTCTTTGGATCGACGCTTTCGCTGGATACCAGTAGGGATGGAAGTCAAGTACTTAAAGATGGCGAAGACTAATCTACGAGCCGTTTGTGAGTATCCAGGGTTTAAAACCATTGAGGCTGGCGATGTTGTTATGCCTGTGAGCGTTATTGATACTAATGGAGAGGAAGTATTTCATGCCGATATTACCATGCGTGTATCAGAGCGCCCCAACGCGAAGTAGTAGAGTTGTCATTTGAGGTCAACTCTTGGTGTATTTTCAAGGGGAATTGCCTTACTTTGAGCTTGAATATGGAGAAGAGTATGCAGGCTGGGAGGGGATGAAGTGTGCTCTACTCATAAATCTCGTAGAATATTTCTTTGTTCAGTCTTGATGTATTTGGAGGGTTTATGAGATTGGCTTGGCAGATAGAAAAGTCGACATGCCTCTTTGGTGGTGAAAATAAAACTGCTACGGAGCATGAGTTACACCGATCGGAAAGTACTGCCTTGGCGAATGATGATATTTATCAGGACCTTTCCGAAGTATTACAGCTCGCAATTTCCAAGCTTGATGAAAATGTAAGTGATACTTCTCTGTACTTCCTGATTAGTTGGGAGTCTGTATCTGCTTCTATGACGGTATCTGTAGTTGATGATAGCCGAAGCAATGACTCTAAAGTAGTTGTGCACTGTCACTTTGCTGGACTGGCTTCCCAATATGATGCTGAGCCGAAGAGGCAGCAGGCTTTGGTTAAATGGTCGGATGAACTTAGGTTTTGGTGTAAAGAGTATCTATCTACTGATCAAGGTTTTTCACAGTTTTCTCTGGTTGCATTGTTCGCGACAGGCTCCAGAGATACTGCTGTGATTCTTTAAAATGTAGCTGAAAACGATGCTTATATAGTGTGAACAATTTGGGCGGGGAGGCGAGGCTTAAAATGCCCTCCCTGTACAAATAACATAGGAAATGGAGATTTCTATGAATGTTTACTATTTGTGTATTGGGCTCTTAGCGGCATTATCCCTTTTGCTCGGCGCCTTGGTTACTGTTGGGCGGGGTAAGTATGAGGTTTTAGTTGGGCATTCTTTCGACCCCGATAATACCCTACACAAATGGGTAAGGGCCCATGCAAATACAGCAGAATATGCTCCCCTTTTGATGGTACTTATTTACTTAGTGAGCTTAGGGCAGTCTTCTACCTGGGTTTGGTGGTTTGTTATTCTGCTGACCGCCTGTCGATTTCTTTTTGTTGCAGGCATCTTATTTCCCTCCACTATGGCAAAGCCTAACCCAATGCGCTTCTTGGGTGCCGTAGGCACTTATATCTTTGGATTGGGGCTTTGCTTGGCGCTGGTGCAGCAAGCCCTGAGGTTTTGAGTTGGTTGCAAGCGCTTTCAAACCTTATATTGGTTGGTGCTTAAACTGATCAAAATCGATTGGTCTATCGATAGCTTTTAACTTTTTGCCAGCCGGCAAAAACTGTTTACGATCCTGGCTGTATAAAAAACAACCTAACAAGTTTCCCTACAGGGTGGTTGACCGAGTGCGACGCTTGTCGCACACTAGCCCTGACTGTCACACGGGAAGATAAAATGAAAAAGGTAAAACCGTCCCCATCAGAACTTGCGCTGTTGAAAGCCCTTTGGAGGCAAGAACCGCTGAGTGCCAGAGAGTTACATGATCGGGTGGGACCTGAATTGGGTTGGTCATACTCCTCTACTCGAAAGACACTAGATCGGATGCGGGATAAGTCGTTTGTGGCTCAATCTGAGATCCATGGAATCCATGTTTATAGCCCTGCGATTGAGAAGGTGGAAACTCTGGCGTCATATGCAAAAGATTTCGCTGAAAGAGTATTAGAGCTTGATGGTCCCTTTCCTGTGTCGATGTTTGCCGGCAGTAAGTTAATGAGTGATAAAGATATCGAGGAGCTTCAGGCAGTACTCGATTCCTGGCCTGACTCTGAGCCGGTCAGCAAGGATGGTGAATAGGCTATGGCCGAGATAGTCTCTACAGTTCTACCATTTGCACTGGATTTTCTAGCTACTTCTTTCTTCTCAATATTGTGGGCGGGGTTGGTTTTTATTGTTATTTGGCTGGCAACAGCTAGAAATAAAGACAGCTTTAATGCGATATACCATTGGCGAAGTTTCTGGTTGTGTGCAATGGTTGCTGCCGGTTCCCCATTTTTTCTTGCGCAATTGAGCGACCAGTTAACGTTGGGTATTGCTCCGGATCTGAATTTTGAATTACCGCCAGCTTATGAGGTTACCTCTATACCACCAATTAACATAGTTCTGCATGAGTATGTATCGACCTCTTTGAGTTCTGTTGAATTACTGGCTTTTCTTTGGTTGCTTATATATCTGTCCGGGGTGTTTTTTACCTTATCTAAAGTGGTAGTGAGTCAGTTTTTCTATGGCAAGAAATTGCGTTTAATAGCAAATAATAAGCTTTCTGTTGTTAAATTTGACCAGTTTTTTACTTCATCTCAAAGTGATTTTCTAATCGGAAGTAAGACTCAGGTGTTTATAACACACTCAACGATTACACCATTTGTGATGCAGCTATTCAGTCGTAAATTGGTGCTTCCCTCCTATATTTTATCAATGAATGAAACGGAGCGTCATCTAATCATTGAGCATGAAATTATGCACTTGAAAAGGCTTGACCCCTTGTTGATTCTGATTGTGCATATATTTACTTGCATCCTATGGTTCAATCCCTTCTTAGGTTGGATGAAGTCTCGATTCAGTTGGGCGATAGAGTTGGGGTGCGATCGCGAAGTTCTAAAGTCATGTAAGCGAGAATTGCACCGTGTTTATGCACAAGCAATGATTGACACTCTTCGACGGAACTCTTCACAAAGAACAAGTGACTGGGTTGTAGCTTTCTCTTTCTCTGGTGGTACGAGTCAGGCTCCTTTTTTCCGACGCAGACTTTTGAATATTATGGAAGCCTCAAGGGCGGGGGCTAATAATGGCGAATTAGGTGTCTATTTACGCGCTATGTTGTTCTGCAGTTTTTCAACCATTTTAATACTCGGAGGGCTACTGTTAAAACCGGGATTAACAATGGCTTCAGTGGAGATTACCAAATTGACAGTCCCGGTTGAGAGTGCCCGTATTAGTAGCCCTTTTGGTGATTTCAGTAAAATTCGCAAAAAACCCCATGAAGGTACTGACTTTGCGGCACCGATTGGTACTCCGGTGGTTTCAGCTGAAAGTGGTGTTGTAATAGTCTCTACTGATGATTATAAGCATAAAAATTATGGGAAAATCATAATTATTGATCATGGTAATAATACGAAAACTCTGTACTCCCATTTAAATGAGCGGGAGGTTGAGGCAGGGCAGTCAGTACGTGCCGGCCAGGCGATAGGAACTGTGGGTATATCAGGGCGTGTAACAGGGCCACATCTTCACTTTGAACTTATCAAAGAAGGCAAGCGAATCAACCCAGACACTTTGCTTGCGAAGTAAGGGGGGAGTGTGATTTATTACTTAAGAAAAGTAGGGTTACCTGTGAGGCGATTAACTATTTTCTTTCTGATCGATATCTGGAGGATGGCTTTGTTGCTGGTTCTTTTATCGATTCAATCACTGGCGATAGCAGGGCCGTTATTGGAAAACCATTCCAATGTTAAATCGGTACAATATGATTTATCTTTTACATTGCCCCTACTCAATGATCTATCCTTGGTACATCAAGATGAAGGGATGCAGCGTAGGGAGGTGGCCCCTCCATATAGAGTTGAGGAAGAATATCTAGAGCGCACAAAAAAAGTTCAACTAGCTAAAAACCAAGGGGTTTTATCACTATTGGTGGATAGTGGAGTCGATCGTGCAGAAGCGTATAAAATAATTCAGGCTTTGTCGGAACATGTCAATGTCAGTATCCTACCAGTTGGTAAGGAATTTAACTTAACAATAGATACCACTGGAAAGCTTAATAAGCTTACCTTGGTTGTTGGCTTTGCAGAGAGTTTGGAGTTGGTTAGACATGGAGACAATTATAGAGCTAATCAATTTGAATCTCCTGTCGATGCCAGGAAATACTATGTTAAAGGTGAAATTTCGGGCAGTTTATACCAAAGTGGAAAAGAGTCTGGCCTATCTAATTCTGTACTCACAAAACTAAATGAAATATTTAGTTATTCCGTAGATTTTCAACGGCAGATTCGAGCAGGTGATCAATTCTCTGTTTTCTATGATACCTTGTTCAATAGCCAAACTGGAAAGGAAAAACTAAATAGAATTTTATTTGCTGAGCTTATTCTTAGTGGAGAAAAGATAAGTTTATATCGGTTTTCTACTGAGGGACCTCAGGGGGTGGATTATTTTTACCCTGATGGCCAAGGCTCTAGAGGGTTTCTAATGCGTACTCCGTTAGAGAATGCAAGGTTGTCATCTTATTTTGGGCGTCGCAAGCACCCAGTCCTAGGGTATACCCGAGTACATAAAGGTTTGGACTTTGGAGCCCCTTTGGGCACGCCGATATTGGCTGCAGGTGATGGTATTATTGAGCGAGCTTCTTATTTTGGTAGTTTCGGCAACTATATTCGTATTCGCCATGGCTCCGGGATAAAGACTATTTATGCGCACCTTAAGGGGTACGCGAAAGGAATTAGTAAAGGGGGAAGAGTAAAACAGGGGCAGGTAATCGGTTACCTTGGCGCTACAGGTCGTGTGCAGGGGCGTCACTTGCACTATGAGATTCATAAAAATGGTACGGCTGTTGATCCATTAAGGCTTGACCTCCCTATTAGTAAGGGGCTGGTAGGAGATTCTTTAAATCAATTTTCTCAACAGGTTCAAAAGATTCAAGATGAATTGATAAAGTACGCTCAACCAAATCAGTTTGATTCATAATTAAGCTTTTCTTTATCTTTTTTATTTCTCTCTCACCTTATTATATTCAGGGTTTAACTGAATTACATTTTGTTGGTAGCGAATTTTTTCTTAAAGCAATATTGAGTATAAAATTAAACTAGGTTAAATATGATTAGAGCTATTCTGCTGATAGCCATTCTGGTGCTGTCTAATTCACTAATTGCAGAGCCCCTCATTACCAAGGTTTCTGAATCTTTTGAGTTAAGTGGATCTAAAATATACACAGTTGACTCTGATATTCTCAAACGCAAATACGACTTATATGTGAAGTTACCATCAGGTTACTCGAACGATGACAATAAAAATAAGACCTACCCGATAATTTACCTTAATGATGGGCCTCATACATTTAAGGTTGCCTCGGGTGTTACACACTTTAAGGATATGGATAAAGCCATCGTAGTTGCTATTTCATTCGCTCACGGAGAAAACGGGCAGTATAGTCGAGTTCGAGATCTCACGCCCGTAGTCGATAGTGGGTGGAAGCGTTATACAACTGGTGGAGCCAGTAAGTACTTACAGTTTATTGAAAAAGAAGTAATGCCCTTTATTGAGGGGAGTTTTAGGGGGGATCCCACACGTAGGATTCTTTCAGGTCATTCATTGGGTGGATCTTTTGGTGCTTGGGTATTACTTACCAATCCACAGTTGTTTTCCACTTATATCCTGACAAGTCCTTCTCTTTGGTTTAAGGATGAAATGATCTTTGATTTGGAGAATAAATATGCAAGCCATAACAACACACTGCCTGTAAACGTCTATATTGCCACTGGCGCTTTGGAGACAATACAAAAGAGCCACATGCGTAATGATATGGTAGATGGGCATAAGAGATTTCTTGCTAAATTACAGTCGCGTAATTATCGTGGATTAAAGCTTAGTGGAGAGGTGGTGAGCGGTACGGACCACTATTCCACTTTCCCGGTGGGGTTGGCAAAAGGTTTAAGGTGGGTATATCAGGATTTGTGGGCAATATAATAATTCTCGCGGTAAAAGAAGAGCTATAGCTGCCCGCGACAAATGGTAGATCTGTTGTGCTATTGGAATTATGCGCGTTTGCCACTTTGTCCGGTCATTACTGCCGCGCCAATCATATGGGCTAAACGTAGAGCTTCAGGGACATACCCAGTGTCAGTGGTTTGCTCTAACACCTGGGCGGCAATCCCCGGTTCACATCCCTGCACTTGAAAATGGAAGTTATTGTAGTTATGGATACTCCCAGCTTTCATCAGGGTCTCTTTACGCAGTAGATAGTCAGGAAAATTTTGCAGCGCTTTATCAATGGCTTGAATGTCTGGTGGTTTTCGCATTAACGCGATACAAGGGCGCTGTAAGATATCGGCCAGCTTGGGCAGATCAATAATATTGAAACCACCCACTGCTACTCCATCGGTCAATACGACATTTACCTGGCTGTAGAATTTACTTTCTTTCAGCAGTGTGGCAAGAGTTTCTGTAGCTTCCATCCCATCTTTGCTTACCTGCCCCCAAAGCATTCCCTCAAAGCGAGTTTTGGTGCAGATAATACCGCTTACTTTTACCGGCGCGCCCCTTCGTTTTTCAAAAGGGGCGTCATCAAAACCGATAACTCGGATCTGCTTCCTTAATCGTAATAATTCTGCCAGAGGCTTCATTATTTCTTGTTGCCCTGAAGAAATAAGTAGGGAAATAACTTTAGTTTTTCCTCATGGCTTAATGATTCCATACGACGGATATTATTTTCTGGAATACTCTCTGGATCTGGATATAGATCAATCATTTTTTCCAGGTTCTCTTCTCTCAGCAGGTGTAAGATAGGATAGGGTGCGCGATTAGTTAGGTTTTCCGCATCGGCGGCTGCAGTGCCAGCAAATTGATAATCTGGGTGGAAGCTGGCTAATTGATAGGTTCCTACATAGTCGTTGCGTTCCAGTAACCACTCTGCTAAATCCAGGAACTGGTTGTAGTCGCTGAATTTCCCTAGGTGATTAGGGATAATCAATAAGGTGGTAAGCAATTCAGATTCCGAAGTGGTATCGAGCCGACGTAATTCCGACAATAGATCACTGAGTAGCGCCTCGTCTCCTGTGGCAGGACTCACCTTGAGTCGAATTTGCCCTGCACGCAGAGGTTTGCGTGCGAAAGGGCAGAGGTTGAGACCGACAACCACATCAGTAAGCCATTGTTCTACCGCCTGAGTAACAGCTTTTTCCATTTGACTGCTTACCACATAAGATCATCGGGGATCTGAAAGTCTGCATAGGGATCATCTTCATCTACCACTGCTGAACTTTCAGCAGGCCTGATTACGATATCGCTATTGCGCTCCGCAATTTTCTCGGCAATAACCCGTGGAACCAACTCAAATTGTTCTCCCTGGACAACAATCATCAGGCGCCCCGCAATCAAGTGATCCCTTAATTCTTCGCTGACATAGATGGTTTTGATTTTTTTGTCGAAAGTGAAGTTATAAGTAATTTCACCAGAATAAGGTTGGCGATTTTTTTCCACCAATTGCTTGATTTGCGCGGCAATAGCTTTCTGCTGTGCAGCCGCATCGCGCTCAGCATTGAGGGCGCGATCACGAGCGGCTTTCTCTGCTTGAGCCTTTTGTGCTGCTAGCTTTGTTTCATCAATCTGGGGTTGTGAAGACTTCTTCGCAACTTTCTGTTGCTTCCGTTTATCTTTGCTGATTTGTTTGGCTTTCTTTTTATCGACAAGTCCTGCTTGGAGTAGTTGGTCTTGCAATGAGGCCATAGTCTCTTCCCCGTGAAAGTCTAAAGTTTCGGCAGCCTTTACAGGTATGCCTGATCAAATTTTCACCAACCATATGGGTTGATAGTTTGTGAGGGTATTTTACCTGAAGATGGTCCAACTACCGCTAAAGATTTTTATGGTGTCCAAGGCTTACCGGAGGTAGCAGTTGCGATGATTTCATCGGGTTCCTTGCCGTCACTCAGCATTTGAGCGCCCCCTGGAATTACCAGGGCTGAGCCAGTAGCAATAGCCACCCGCTTGCCACTGGGAGTATCAATGTTGCAAGAGGATACTCTCAGCTGCCGGCCGCGGTGGAGTACCTGCGCCTCCAGAATCAAGTCGCCACTGTTGAGCTTGGCTGGGCGAGCAAAGCGGATATGCATGTCCAGAGTAGCGAATATAGATCCTGCAGGCAGTGTGGAGTAGACCGCGCCTCCCATGGTGAAATCTGCGGCCCATGCCAAAAGTCCACCATATATAGAAAGGGTCCCATTGGAGAACCAGGGAGAGGAGGGCATAGTCGAGATACAGCGACCATTTTCAACCTCTATTGCGCGGTAACCTGTGAGCATCCAGATAGGGTGAGTTCGCCCCTCACTAATCGTGGTTCTCTGCAGTTCGATAGGGACTTGCTCCGGTAAGTGTGCCATGTCGCAAAAGAACGTTTTTGGAGGAGGGCGAAGATAAGGGTCAGGTGTATCTGTTGGTCCTAGGTCGGGAATTGGAAGCTCCTGATCTGGGTTGACTGGAAAGTCGGCAATAAGGCAGCGAGTGCTACCGAAAGCGAGGGTTCTCCCCTCCTGATCGTTAATCTGAATACTTGAGAGCCCCACCTGGTTGCCTGAATGAACGGTCGTAGCTCTACCAACAATATTTTGTGTACTGCTAGTGATGGGTCGAATAAAGCACATATTTAATTCTGATGTGCTCAAGACTTTACCAGCTGGCAAGGTTGTCCATATTGCGGAGGCCAAGGGGGCGTCTGCAAACATCGCATAGATACCCCCCCAATAGATCCCGGTCCCATCAGCTAGCCACGGCGTAATAGGCATAGAATAGGTGGCCTTACCAAGGCCGGCCTCGGTGGGAGTCATACCCGTTAGTCGCCAAAAAGGGGGCCCGGGTAAGCTGCCGCGAATGTAACGTTTAAAGGTGTCGAGACCAGGTTGCTGCAACGCCCTGAGGTCACAGATGGCACCACGATGGACTTCGTCGGTGATATTGGTCATCCCCCAGCCTCCAGTTGCTTCTAGGACAAGGGTAATGTGAGGGTTTGTTGGATGCGAGAAAGGGAGAAAGCTGCGGAAGAGTCTTTTACCCTAACAGCGCAGCTATCGATCGGCGGATACTGGTTATGGAGCTAAGTTGGGTAGTTTGGCTACGATATGGGTATTCGGGATAGGCTGCCCCTCCATAAATAGATTTATCGCATCCTGGACTTCAGGAGAAGCCATTAATAAATTATGCCCTGCATTTTCGACTGTTACTTTAGTGGCGTTTTTGAACCCTGAAATGGCTTCATATTGACCTTCCAGATAAGTTCTTCCGTCCAAGGTCCCGCTAAATAGTAATACCGGAATATTGCTGACTGGCTTTTCTCGAAATTTATCCCCAAGGTCTAACTCTGGTGCCAAATTATCGTAGTGCAGAGAGAAATTTAGGTAGTCTTTCAGTAGAGATTTTTGTGCCTGCTCAACAACCTGTGCTTTACGCTTCATATCAATTCCAGAGGCTATATCCATCGCCGTAGGCATCGGGCGCAGGGATATGGGTATGCCTGGTTGCAGAAATTCATCGGGGAAGTAACGTCTGGGCACCTTGTCGAAACTTAATGTAGCTCCTTGGTCCAAATCGCGATAAAACCTGAGTAGATGGCTGACACTTTTAGGGTCCGCAATGAATGCCGAGGCTAGTTGTTGCATATCCCTACGCTGTAGGAGGGATTCGACTTCCCTGCCATCCCGTTGAGGGATTTTAATTTTCAATGGTTGTGACTCAAGTTTTTTATGGACTCGGCTTATAAGTGCTTTAATATCTGGATAGGCTTTTTTTGCTGCGGGTTGCTGATTGACTGCCTGTTGTAGACGGTTTAGATAGTAATCTGTTCGGGCGGGCAGCTTGATGGTTTGGTCCAAACCCTCTGCACTGGATAAAATTAGCTTATCAATAGAACCTTCGATCTCCTTTACCGCTGCCAAAGAGAGATGGCTTCCATAAGATGTTCCCCACAATACTATTTTCTCTGCACCCAAATGGCTCCGTATGGCATCAAGATCTCGGGCATTTTCGAGAGTATTATAGGCATTTAGGTTTACACCAGTAAGCTCCCAAAAATGTAAGCACTCTTTTAGGGCTTTGCGGTGGTAGTTGATATACTGGGTATCGGTGATTGGTTCAAGGGAAGGTACAATTTGCTTGGATTCACAATTGGGAAGGTCATTGGAGCGGCCGCTACCACGTTGATCTAATGCGATAACATCACCAAATTGTCGCAACGCCATAAACATATCAAAGCGATAGTTAACGGCCGTAATTCCTGAGCCACCAGGGCCGCCTGCCAGGTAGATTATTGGTGGGCCCACTTTCTTTCCTGTTGCAGGAAACCTTACATATTGGAGGGTGATATTACGGCTATCTTTCTTAGTGCGATCTTCTGGTACCTCAATAAAGCCTTGATAGCCCTCTGCAGTTTGTTTGCTCCATGTAGTAAAGGTGTGCGGTTTTTCATTGTTAATGGACTTTGCTGATCCGCTGACAGGGCTCAGTGATAGCATTATTATTAGCGGAGCGAAAAGATGTGCTTTTTTGGCATTATTTTTCATTGTTTCGATACTTCCTTATTGTCGAACTTAGGCGAATGTTATTGTTTTAGATTGGGCTCTTATTTTCAAGTGGATAAATAGTTTATTCGAGAGCTCATGGGGCTTTTCTCGATATAGATACCCCGTGAATATCGGTAATATAAGCTATTAACCTCTCACTAGGGGTTTCGATTTAATTAGGCTGTCAGACAGAAGTCCGGAAAATAGTAGGTGGATGTTTAAACCCCAGTACTAATGGGCTTATAGGGTCCGTGCAAGGTTATAATCAATGATAGGCAATATTGCTACTCTATGAAAGCTAGCTTTCCTTAAATTCACTATATAGCAATTAAGCTCTTGCTCTAAAATAACTAAAAAATGGTTCTACGCCTGGGGTGGCAAGTGTTCAGGTATTATGGGTTGTTATATAAAATCATTATGCTCAGATTCATGGGGCGCCTCTGATGTAGATATTTTACCTGAAGCAGGGTGTCTGAGAGAGGATCGTATGGCGATTTGAAGTTTATCATCCCTAGATAATAGCTTTGGTAAAGTGAGGCTATAGTGTCAATGAAAAAATGCCAGCTATAACAATAAGGATAGCCTTTTTATCTTTGGTTTGTTCATCACACCTATGAGATTTTTATAAATTTTAGTGGTTGTATATCGTTGATATAAAAGACCTTTGTATTGATAAAACTGTCATCTAGTAGCTCATATTTTTATTGCTCTTACATTCTCGTTCTGTATAGCAAGCCAAGTCCTAAATGGCAGTAGTTGGAAATGAAGTGCCATGATTTGCTTCTGGAATAATGAGCAGTCGGGGGCTTATCTCTAGCCTTCTTCAATGATTAATTTTCTTTGGGGCTGCCTCGCTCCCCTTACCATGTCGTTGCGAATTTGGCTTTTTTCTGGAGTTTCTATAGCACCAAATCCAATAAACACCTTTCGGTAATTAGAGCTGAAAGTAGCTTTCATATTAAAGATTCTTGCACGATCGTGCCACACCGATATCCTGCTGAGGATATAGTCATCAAAGCCGCTTAGCCTGGTAAGCAACATATATGTGCCAAACAGCCCGCCTAGAGAGTGCGCTATAAAGGTGTGTCCGATGTCAGATAGGCTATGTGATCTTGCTAGGAGGGGCAAAATGACGTCATGAATAAAAGTGGCATGCGCATAGGCCTTGCCAGTTAAATATTTCCAGTTTTTATCGCTGATGGGGGTAAAGTCCCGAAGACGGCTGGCATGATTTTTGACCCTTTTGAGTAAGATAGTCCAACTAAAATGACTTCCTGCAGTTTGCCAAAATCCATCGGCACTTGAGTTGTACCTGAAGTGGCCTGAAAGGCTGAGTCTGCATCTGTCATAAGCACTAAAGGATATCGTTAGTCGAGGGTACTTTCGTAACTCTTAGGTAACTTAACGTAAAGTGAATAGGACCTAGTACTGATAGGATCTTTAACTCCAGGCTGCTGCTTCGAGGAATTTGGAACGGTGAGATGTCTGCGTTCAATGAAAGTGAAGGGGCTGAACAAAGGCTGAGAGTGCAAAACAAGGTTGCTTAGGGCCCTCTCAGGGCTTTAGCACGGATAAAACGCTTGTACTTTTTGTATAGTGGCTTGACAGGCTCTATAAACGAAAGTGTCATTTTCTTTCCCAGTTGCGACTATGCCGGCGTGAACAAAAAGTCAGGAAAGTACTCTAGCATATAGAAATGATTCATCTTGAAAACTGTTCGCATAAGATTTATTCAAAAG
The DNA here is from genome assembly GCF_047324085.1 of Microbulbifer sp. CNSA002. Lineage (NCBI taxonomy): Bacteria > Pseudomonadati > Pseudomonadota > Gammaproteobacteria > Cellvibrionales > Microbulbiferaceae > Microbulbifer > Microbulbifer sp. CNSA002. The sequence goes on along the minus strand of NZ_CP172449.1, from coordinate 3,649,292 downwards.
ATAGCAATTTTTTTTGTAATAAGATAAAGAGTATGAAGCTCTCAATGTTTCTGTGGAAGTGTAAAAATCTACTTTACTACTACAAAAACGGAAGAAGTAAGTAATTCTATTTTTATATTTCGTAATGTAACTTTTTCATATCTACAATTATCCAAGTACTTGTTCCATTTTCCCCTCTTTTATTTTCCCTCCTTTTGAAGGTTAATAGTCTACGATTTGATTAGCCTTTAGGCGCTGAAGTTCATAGTAATACCTCTCTATGCTTGTAATTTAGGCGTTACTTTTTTCCAGTCACTGGAGGTGGTCGTTTATCGTATGTTTTTTGTCTACTCTCTGTGTTTTTAGGGGAAGTTAACTTTAGTAAAACTAAAGACTTATATCGGTTTAGCTAGTTGATACTCGATTTTGAAAAGAAGGCTGGTTTTGTACTACAAAAATAATTTGACCAAAAAATAATTGATCGATGGTTTGTTTTGTTCATTGTCTCTAGAGAGCCTCTGTAATTTGTACTAAGTATTGCAAAATTTTCCAGAAGCTCAGGGAAACCGGTCGGTCACACGAGATGGTTTACTAGAAAAATGGAAAACTTATATCAGGATGATGTGACGCAGTGGGTTGGTGAGTATGGATTGGATTTGAAACGTTACTTTTCTTCCCGAGTTAATCTATCTGATGTTGATGATCTAGTTCAGGAGGTTTTTATTCAGTTATATATTCGTATCAAAAAGTATGGAGGGCAAATCGAAAACCCAAGAATTTACATTTATGCCATGGCAAGAAATCTTTTGATTAGTCATGGTAGGCGTCAAAAGTCTAGGTGTGGAGGGTTACATGACTCTATTGATCACAAAGTCGATATCCCTTACATGATTAGTCCGGAACGGACGGTGATGGGAATACAGGCTTATACCCGAGTTCTGGAAGCTATTTTAGGATTGCCGCCAAGAGCTGGTACAGCTTTTCGCTATCATCGCTTTGAGGGAATGACTTATCAAGCAATTGCGGAGCAAATGGGAATCTCTAAGGATTCGGTTAAAGAGTTAATACAGCGTGCTTTGACCAAGGTTAGGCAGGTGGCAGAGGAAGCTCCTTGATGGCGCAAAATAGGTCATATTGTGCTGTAGGTTGTGACCTTTTTTCGAGTAGATGTCTAACGGGACAACAAGCTCAACTAGAAATTTTTTGGTGAGTGATTCTGCTAGCGCTACGCCAGAGGTTTGGCTTTTTAGTTCTAACTGTTGCAGCTTCCTAAATATTTAGTTAATAATTCTGCTTTAGCTCCCCAAAAATCAAGTTTATTTTTTATCCCCCCTTTCTTTTAGCTCTCGCGTCTTAAATGTTGTTGAGCCTGAAATAGGTTTATATCAGGTCAATAACCCAATAATACCGACAATAAAGAGAGACGTAGTGTGATGATGAAACCTGTCAAAAAGAAAACATTGATTGCACAAGCGATTTATCAATCTGGACATTCATGCCAAATTACTCCCTGGTACAGCTCCATTGTTGCCTCTTTGGCATTTGCAGTTGTTCCTACCATTTCTAGTGCCCAGGAGAGTGAAGAAGGTAAACACCCAAGACAGGTGATTGAGGAGATCACGGTTACTGCGCAGAAGATTGAAGAGAGTATTCAAGATGTGCCCATTGCAGTATCTGCACTCAGTGGTGACAGTATGGATGACCTTAAAATTGAGCGGGGGGAAGAGTTGCTACGAGCTGTCCCAAATGCCAATTTTTCTAAATCCAACTTCAGCACCTATAACTTCTCTATTCGCGGTATAGGCACTAAAGCTGTTTCTGCTGCTTCGGACCCGGCGGTTGCTGTGAGCTTCAACAATACTCCTTTAATTCGCAATCGATTATTTGAGCAAGAATTCTTTGATGTGCAACGGGTTGAAGTCTTGCGTGGCCCCCAAGGTACACTTTATGGCCGCAACGCGACAGCTGGCGTAGTTAATATGTTGCCAATTATGCCTGGAGATGAGTTTGCCTCTGAGATCAAGGCGGAGGTGGGCAGTTATAATACCAAGCGCGCCAGCGGAATGTTTAATATGCCATTGGGGGAGACCATGGCGTTGCGTTTCTCCGGGGCCATGACTAAGCGTGATGGTTTTGATTACAACACTTATACCGGTAACGATGTTAATGACCGCGATCTATATTCTACTCGTGCAATTTTTGAGTGGGAACCCAGTGAATCCTTTAGTGCCAATTTAATATGGCAGCACTTTGAAGAAGATGATCGGCGCTCGCGCACGGGCAAGCAACTTTGTACAAAAGATCCAGGCCGAACACATATTGGTGATACTGAACTAACAGGCTTTACGCCAGTGTTTTTTAGTCAGGGTTGTCTGCCTAGCTCGATTTATAGTGATGACGCTTACAGCGTACCCAATGCTCAGGGTTTTGCGAGCGTTTTGGCTACCGGGTTAATTGTCACGAGCTATGGCCAGGTTATTGACTGGTTTACTGACCCTTATGCGAATTCAACGCAGTCACGTGATCTTCGTAAAATTGAAACCAGTTATGATCCGGTATTTCGCGCAGAGAATGACTTAGTGCAACTGAACTTCGAATGGGGCCTGACAGACTCTCTTACATTTTACTCTCAGTCGACTTATGCTAAGGACGATTACTATTCATCCCAAGATTATAATCGTTATGTTTCAGATCCCATCTTTAATGATGGGGGTAATTTAGAACCTACACCGGGGGGAGTTTTTACTGATCCACAGTTGGGACCCTCTGAAGGACTGTTGGCGGTTGATATTAGTCGATCAGATAATAAACAGTGGAGCCAGGAATTCCGATTGCAGACATCTTTCGATGGCCCTTGGAATTTTTCAGTGGGCACAAACTATTTAGACTTTAAAACCCAAGATGACTATTTTGTATTCAATAATATATTTAGTATGGTGGCGCAATATCTATATAATGCCGACCGCGATGAAAATTTCAACTTAGTATTTCAAAACTGTACTGATCCAGAAGTAAATGTTGGTTCAGATTGTATTTATGTTGACCCTAATTCGATAGAAAACATTGATGAGGAAGGACATAACTATTTCTTGAGCCGAAATTTGGTGGAAGTTAATTCTTGGGCATTATTTGGTGAAACTTATTGGCAAATTAATGATGATGTAAAGCTAACTACCGGCCTTCGCTATACAAATGATCGCAAGCGCTCTACTCCAGTACCCAGTCAGCTGTTGTTAGGTACTTTTTATGATCCGGTAACGGGGGAAGTCTCCTCCGGTGAAGTCTCCGGGGGGCTTGTCCATCGAGGCTATCCGGAAGGTGATCCGGCTACTCAGAACTGGAAGGAGTACACCGGGCGTGCAGTTTTGGACTGGAGAACGGATCTGCCCTTTACGGATGAAACTATGCTCTATATGTCCTTTGCGCACGGCTATAAAGGTGGTGGTACTAACCCTCCCCGAGCCGAGGTTGATCCAGCAATAGTACAGTTTCAGCCCCTGGAAGATTCTTTTGAGCCGGAGTTTGTCAACGCAATTGAGTTTGGCAGTAAGAACATTCTTTTCGATGGTAGCTTATCGCTTAATGCTAGTGCCTTTTACTACGATTATACCGACTATCAAGTCTCTCAAATTGTTGACAGAATTTCTCTCAATGAGAATTTTGATGCGGAAACTATGGGGCTTGAGCTTGAGCTGGCTTGGCAGCTTACAGATGCAACACGAATAGATATGAATTTAGGGTACCTAAAAACCCGAATTGCAGACGGAGAGGAATCTGTTGACGTGATGGATCGTACTCAGGGCAATGAAGATTGGGTACTGGTTCGTCCTAGCATCCAGGTGCCGTCTAACTGTATTGCACCTGTGGATTTAGTTGAAACGGTTATGGCAGCGCCTAATATTTTCGCTATTTGGTCGCTTTGTGCGGGTTCCGCCCAGTATGGTTCATTCTCTCCAGAAATCGAAGTCTCGGATGCATTGCGCCATGATATCAATTATGGAGTTGATTCCTACAACCCGCTAACCGATGCACCTAATGGGGGGCGTGGTTTTGCTGCTGATTTAAGTGGAAATGAGTTACCCAACGCACCACGTTTCACCGTTAATTTCGGAGTGGAACATACGATTCCTATTGAGAATTGGGATTTAACTCTACGAGCAGATTACTACCGTCAGTCGGAAAGTTATGCTCGTGTATATAATACTGAGTATGATCGTTTGAAGGCTTGGAGTAATCTCAATGCTTCAGTTAGCCTCAGCAATCCTGACTCTGATCTATATATGCAGCTCTACGTGAAGAATATTTTTGATGATGCGCCTATCACTGATATGTTCACTAATAGTGATGATTCAGGTCTTACTACTAATGTGTTTACATTAGAGCCTCGTATTGTTGGCTTAAGTGTTAGTAAAGGGTTTTGATTAATCCGGTGAAATCTGTGATTCATTGTTTAGATTTGATTGAATGAATATGTAGGTTGGTGAGAGGATTTCTTGCCAACCTTTTTTTGCATTTTTATAGATGTCTTCTGAAGTCTAGTGGTCTTGGCTTTAGGGGCGCTGCCAGTTTTCGTACTGCATATGAGTTTTTGGTTACAAAAATAGTCATTGATTATTGTTGGCAGGTATATAAGTTAACTGTTTCCGTAATGCTAGTGTTGTTAGCATCTAGGGCTATTAATTAAGGCGGGATAGACTTAGAGGCTGTATAGGTGAAATGAGAGCTTGTTGAAATTACACTATTAATTTCCCTCTAGCTGTCTGAACCTGTGCTGGGAGTTTTGGCGCTGTTGAAGGTAGTTTTTCCATTGACTGATTCAATGATCTTATGAGGTCTCCAGCATATTCACCGGCTGTCGTCTTAATAGGTCTATTTTTAATGAGCATGGTATTGCTCATGCACTTATAGGATAAATCGTGAGGTTCCATCTTGCTGAAAAAATCAATTTATTTTCATCGTTTACTTCTTGCTTTCAGTAAGGTTGAGAGCTTTTATTTTGCGCTTTGCTGTAGTGAAGCGAATGTTGAAATTCCAGTATCGAGGTATCGACGATAAATCCTGGAAGGCCAAATAATGGATTGATTGTATTTTATGGTTTATTTTATTGTTGGCTTTCATTTGTTAGTAAGCTCAGTTAAGTAGGGTGTCCAAGGTCATCCCTCTCAGTCAAATTTCCAAAGAATATGGGTTTCGCTTTATTAAAATTCACTTGCCTTGATTTAGTTAAAAATTCAATTTAATCGATAAAATGGATTTATAGGCAGATTAAGTAGTTGTGATGGAGAATTGTGGGTTAGTAAAGATAGTGCCACTTACGGTGCATGGGAAACCGGTTGCGTTATTGTGAGGAAGCTCAGTCTCATCGGAAGCGATTTCCCCAATTAGAGTATTGAGCGGATATGTCCTTACTCTTACAGTTCGTTATAAGTTTTTTTGTAAAGCGTCAGAGACTTGAAATAACTTATGGAGCTCTGGTGTCGAGGCAATTGAATTGCCGGTTGGCACCAAAAGATAAAGCGCGCCAGGTCGGGAGTATTTGCCCATAGCGGACCACCTGCTATCGGCTTCTACACCTTGTAGGCTGTATTTGCTGCCCTCAAGGCAATTTTGTTTGGTTTTTGCTCTCCCTGCTCCAGATTCATATTGCTATACTCCGCGCCCTTGAAAGCCCCCTGTCTTTATATGGAGAACTTGATGTCTGATTCACAGTGCGATATTGGCTTTATCGGCGCCGGTGTGATGGGTAAGAACCTGATCCTGAACCTGGCCGACAATGGCTATAGGGTCTGTGCCTTTGATTTGGATCACAACCGGCTGAATGCGCTGCTGGAGCAGGACAAGAAAGAGCGTGGAGATCAGCCTGCGCGTGTTGAAGCCTGCAACTCTTACACAGAGCTGTTGGCGAAGGTTAAAGCCCCGCACTTGATTATTCTCTCGGTTCCGGCTGGAGACCCCGTTGATGATGTATGCAGCAAGTTACTCGATGCGGGCTTAAAGGCTGACGATATCGTTGTTGATACTGGTAATAGCCTGTGGACCGACTCTGTGGAGCGGGCTAAACGGTATGAAGGCAAATTGATCTTCTTCACCACCGCAGTATCCGGTGGCGAAGTGGGTGCTCGTTTTGGGCCATCCCTGATGCCCAGCGGCGACCGTTATGCCTGGAGTCGTATTGAGCCAGTTTGGCATGCTATTGCCGCCAAAGTGGATAAAGCCAGCGGCCAGCCGATTGAACGCTTTGAGCCTGGCAATCCGGTTCGCGAAGGTGAGCCCTGTGCGGCTTATATCGGCCCGATAGGCTCAGGCCACTATGTGAAGATGGTGCATAACGGTATTGAATATGCCGATATGCAGATGATCTGTGAGGCCTACCATGTGATGCGCACGGCGCTGGGTATGGCCCCAGAGGAAATTGCAGAGGTATTCCGCGAGTGGAATCGAGGCCCGCTGAACAGCTATCTGATCAATATCAGTGCGGAAGTGCTCTCTACCTTGGACTCCGTGACAGAACAACCGCTGGTAGATGTTATCCTCGACCGAGCAGGGCAAAAAGGTACTGGTCTCTGGACAGCCATGAGCAGTCTGGAAGTGGGCTGTCCGGCTCCGAGTATTGCCGAAGCGGTTTACGCCCGTTCATTATCTACCCGGAAGGTATTGCGCACCCGCGCAGCGAAGAAGCTGCAAGGGCCTGAGTTGACACCAGTGGCTTCAGAGCAGCGGGAAGAGGTGATTGCACAGCTACACGACGCTCTCTACTGCGCAAAAATCTGTGTTTACGCCCAGGGCTTCGATTTGATGAAGCTGGCTGCGCGGGAGCAGGGATGGCAGTTGAACTTCTCTGAAATTGCCAGAATTTGGCGTGCAGGCTGCATCATTCGAGCAGTGTTCCTGCAATCTATTAGTGATGCTTACGATCGAGATTCCAAGCTTTCCAACTTGCTACTGGATGATTTCTTCACCCAGCAGATTGCCGATCACCAGGCCAACTGGCGCCAAGCGGTGGCGAGCGCCACTCTGAATGGTATTCCGGTGCCGGCCCTGTCATCGGCGCTCAATTACTACGATGCCTTCCGCACCGAGTCGCTGCCGGCGAACCTGCTACAAGGACAGCGTGATTTCTTTGGAGCCCATACCTTTGCGCGTGTGGACCAGCCTGAGCAGCGCAAGTACCACGTCCAGTGGACCGAACCTGGCCGCCCAATGGTTGAGATCTGATTGATGGGGTAGGGGGCAGGTGATACGTGCCTTTCAGGTACGCATCACTATGTGAGTTCCCTAAAGAACGACCTCTTCTACCTCTTTGGCCAGGGCCTCCGCCTCTTGGCGGCTGGCTTTGGCCACCAGTTCCTCAACGCTAGCCGACTCGGTGTTTACGCCACCGAAGGCGGAGAGCAAGTCCTTGATCAGGGCTGAGATCTCCAGAGTCATCACCGCAAAATCTGCATCAAATCGCTGGGCTGCACTTTCTGCATCGGCACTATCGGCTTTATCCAGAAGCTCGTCACTGAACTTGATACGCTTAAGGGATAGCTGATCATCTACCAGGAATTCAACGCCCCCGCGCCAAGTCAGCCCCAGCTTGTGCACTTGTAGCCCGGCCACCAAATGATTGTGAATTTCCTCGGCACAGAGGTCCTGGTTTTTACAGCGGATAACACTGCCGCTGTCTTTGGGATCGCGCAACTCACATTCGTGGCCAAAATCGAATTGAAGGGGGGCTTCAGGGGCACTGAGCCAGTGGGTCATCGTTTGCTGAGGCAGGTTCTTAGCGGAGAGTGGTACCACGGCAAGGCTACTGATAGCCTCGCGGAGGTTCTCCAGCAGTTCCTCGGCGGCGGAGGCAGAAGAGGCGTCAACCACTACCCAACCATCCTGAGGTGCAATATAGGCATATTGCAGACGGGAGCGAGCGAATGCCTTGGGGCGCATTTCAAGGAGAATCTCGTCTTTAAGGTTTTGCCGCTCCTTGCGACCTACCTGCCTGGCTTCTTTTTCAGAAATAGCTTGTGCCAGCTCTTCAACTTTCTCATTGACTACCGCAGCAGGAATCACTTTTTCTTGCTTCTTAGCACAGACCATTAGGTAGCCATTCGTTGCGTGCACCAACTGGCTGCCGTGGCGCCCTAGTGGAGGCACCCACCCATAGCGAGTGCTGTCCTGACTGCCACAGGGAACAAATGCATGGGGCTCCAGCAATTCGTTCAATTTTTCAGCATCCAGGGAAAATTCTTTCGTCAAACGATAAATACGGAGGTTTTTAAACCACATACATCAGGCCATCTGTTTTCAGTTGCGAGTGCGGCCTGCATTATGCGGAAACCGGGGCGGGGCAGCTAGAGCCTGTTAACACTTAATTGATGGGTTCTTTAAGTTGTTATCAAGCTCCAGAATATTACTGGTCCAAGGCGGTGAAAATTTGTTCAGCCGAACTTGTCAGGCCTGGCTGAACAAAGGTTTATTTGAGAATACTGTCTATTGCTTTGCCACTATCCTGCGAGAACTCTTCTGACTTATGGCCGAGCAGTTGTAGTGCGGTTGCGGCTATCTGATCCTGAAAAATAGCTTCTCCCCTGGATACTTCTCCCAAGGCCTTAATGTCTGGGCCCAGTGCGGCAATCCAGATTTCATTGGAGCCGGGTATACCCGCTTTGTGGGGGGGGTCTTCTTTACCGAAGTATTGGGTCAGTGCAGGGCCACTGGCGTGGTGGGGCCAGGATTCAGCGGTGTTGCCACGCCCGTGGTCAACAGTAATGAGTAGGTTGGTATTGTCTCGGTATTGATCAAGAGATTGCAGTGTCTGCCAGAGTTTGGCGAGTATCATGTCGCTCCGATGTGCGGAGTGGAGATACTGGTGATATTCCTCATCGTGGGCAAAATCGTCAGTTTCACCTAGGGCAATGTACATTACCTTGGGCTTTTTGCTAATTAAGTACTCTTTTGCAAATCCATAGGTAAATGCATCGGGCCGCACGTTTTCCCAGAAAACCGGCAGTTGCCCCTGCAAATCATTGAGAAACCCTGCTCTTTGGCTCAATTTTGGCCAATCGGCAGCTTCCAGCCCCGCGTTAATGTAAATACCACTGCGATCACGATTAAGTATCGAGGAGAATACCCCCCAGCTACCGAATGCAGCGATTTGGCCTTTGTACTCAGATTTGCTGTTTAGCCACTCGAGAAAGGTAGTATTGGCATTGGGAGTTGGGTCGTTACTATTGATTTTGGGGTCGGCGGAGCCGGTTAAAATCTCATTGTAACCGGGATAGGAAAACCACCAGCTATTGGTAACTTGTGCTTTAGACCCCTTGTCGCGATTGCCAATTAAAACCCCTTCTTTAGCCACTGTTTGCCAGATAAAAGGCAATAATTTTTGACGTTTTTCGATGAGTGAATCGCCGTGAAAGTGATTGATAAGGTCTTGTTTATTTTCAGTGAACTCTGTGTGGTTGAGAAGTTCAGGGTCATAACCGGAGAACACTTCCTGCCAGCGCAAGCCGTCGATAGTAACTAATACGAGGTTGTCTGCGGCAAGGGATTGAGTAGAAAGAAACAGGGGCAGGATTGCTGTAGTCAATTTGTTCATTGAAAGAGCTCTTTGCATATTTTTGGATTATTTATATTTGTCGCAAATAATCAAAATTATTTTTCGACTATATTTATTATTTATTGCACTTTATTTTTGAATCTACTGCTTGACTAAACATACGCACAATCGGCTAGCATTTCCAGCCGATTGTGTGGCTGCCAAAAAAATCTTAGAAATCAATAGTTGCAGAGAGTGAGGCTGTCCGTGGAGCACCTATCCAGGCACCGCCAGAAACGACAGTTCCTAAGTAATCCTCATCCAGTAAATTATTTATCACTAAATTCAGGTTGGCTCCCCGTAGTGCAGGGCTAAATTCTCCCAGATTCATGCCCAGGTAGGCATCGACAACTACATAGGAGTCAGCTGTCCAGCTATTGTCTAAGTCGACAAAGCGATCTCCGGTAAACTTACTGGAGATGCCACCGTAAAATATTTCAGAATTCCAATCCAGGCCAATCACATAGAGTTGATCAGCTATTCCGACTACGTCATTCCCTGGTGTTATTCCTTGAGTTTCATCTACTGCTGAGTTTCCTGAGCCAATATAGGTAGTGTCCAGCAGGGTATAGGATGTATAGAGATTTAGAGTTTCTGATAAATCGTAGTCCAGGAAAAGTTCCAGACCATCAGATTCGATTCCGCCGGCATTAAAATAGGTCCCATTGGTACCTATCAAATAGTTATTACCTGCGGAAGTATTGTTATCCAGGAAAATGATCCGGTTTTCAAAATCATTTTGAAAATAGGTGGCAGTTGCCGAGAAATTATCGGCGGTATAGCGAAGCCCTAGCTCTGTGGTCTCTGAGGTTTCCGGTTCGATATTGTCGAGATCTGAATCGGGCCGCTCTAATACGCTGTCTCCAATCGCCTTAAAGTTTTCAGCGTAGCCTGTGAACAGCTCTGCACCTTCCAGGGGTGTTTCCCAAATCAAACCGGCGGAGAGCAGGATATCTGAATCAGAGTCAACACTTGCATCGGAAGACTCCTGAAACAGATCTTCCCTTTCAACATCGACAAAGAACTGCTTGGCGCCCAGTGTCAAAGTGAGAGTGTCGATGGTCAGGGAGTTCTGTAAATACCACTTTGTGCTGGTGGAGGGGTAACTGCGGTCGTATTGCACCCAATAGGGTGTTGAATTGAAACTGGCACCTTGAGTTGCATCAATGATTTTGTGCCAATCGCGGTGTTCGTCACGGGTGGAGTCTTCATACCAGAGGCCGCCTCGCAGCTCATTGTCTAACCCGGCGATGGTGGTAGCATATGTAAAGTCTAGAGTCAGTCCGGCACGCTCTTTCTCATAATGAGTGTGCCGATAAGACATCGCGGGTATGGCGCCCTCTGCATAGCAATCTGGATTGTAGGCTGGTCCTGAATCGCCATAGATATTGGTGACTGACGCTGTACATGTTTCATCGTAAGTAAGGGCATTGCCATTGGCATCAACAAAATAAATGATGCCCGACTGGCTACCGCCGTAGGCAGTTGAGCCGCCGAGGAACTCGGACTCGCCCTGTTCACTGTCATCTGTAATATCAACCAGGTAAGGGGGCACCCAGTCCCCGCGGCCTTCGTTGCTGTGGTAATAGAGTCCGGCCTGTAGATTGAATGAATCTGTCAGGTCAAAATCGAACTGGGTGTAGGCCAGCAGGTTCTCACGCAAGGTAGACCAGCCACGGCGATAAAGTTGATCGATATAAGGAATACCGGACCAGTTGCCGGTAAGGAAATCGTTTTCAGGGTACTCTTTAAATTGGGCGTCCGAATAGACTCGTTGATAGTTATCTTCGTGGATATCGTCGTAAGATAGGTAGGCCTTGATGGTACCAGCTTCCAAGCTGGTCACTAGTTTTGCCGCGATGTGCTCTCGTTCATTCTCAGCAGTTTCAGTAATCCAGTCGGTCGCTTCCTGGTTAGAGTATGAGATCCAGGCTTTGCTGTTCCCGGCAAAAATACCAGTGTCATAGCGAAAATATACTCTCTGTGCATCAAATTCGCCTGTGGACAGTTCTATTCGACTGCGCTGTGTGTCCAAAGGATCATCAGTGCGATAATCAATAGTGCCTCCCAGGGCTTCGTGGGAACGTGAAGCGATATCTGAAGTACCCTGTGATACTTCTATTGAACCGATATTACCCGGATCAACAAAGCGGTTTGCTTTTGAGCCTCCACCGTAATTCGAACCGCCATTGGGAATACCATCGATGGTGGTGCCAATTTGCTGTTCATCTAAGCTGTTAGTAAATCCGCGAATACTGATATTGGTTGACCAGTCGTCAAAGCCGTAAGTATCTCCTTCATTGACTGAGACACCGGGGAGGTTATCGATCAATGCATTAACGCTGGTGATAGAGGACTGTTGCTTGCGCATTGCCTCAGATACTTCGCTGCTGTTAAAAGTGCTACCGGAGCCCAGAACCATTACTTCTTCAATTTGTGCGTTGCTGAGGTCTTCAGCGGTCACGGGACTGGCACTCATTATTGTGGCCACTGAAATGGCGGCTGCCAGGTAGGTCTTTTTAGTATTCATCGGGATACCCCAGTTTGTAGTGATTCAGCAAGTGTTAACCAGCCTGGTTAGTGGCTTGGGTTATTTGCGCGCGTACATTGACGCGTCTTGATGAATAATTCTTTACAGGGGGGTTAAACTCTTTTTACCCGTTGGTGAATGCTCAATAAATCCTGAGAGCCAGAAACATGAGCTGTTTCAGACTGACTGAATAGTGTCCTTAGTAGTGGGGGTGATCCGGTGAGTAATCTTGATTGAGTGTAGGGGGGAGGGCTGAGTTACCCCAGCCCAATTTAAACAGAAATCAGATAGCAGCTTTCAAGGAAATGCCGGTGCAAGCTTCAATTGTTCCCCAAAGAACTCCCAGAACTGCATTCCAGACTTTCTCAATGGTGACTAACAGGAGTCCACGTAAAGTGTTGGCGAAGTTCTTGGCCATATCCTCCAGGGAGTCGAGAAAGTAATCTTGCAGGTCGCCAGATATTTCATCAGATGCAATTGCTTTAGCAATCATTTTTGTTTGCTGAGCCATTGCGGATAACTGGCGCTCGGAAAATCCCCTGAGTTCAGAAATATCACTGTTGATTACCGCAGAAGCTGCCCCTTTGATATCGGCAACGAGTTGGTTAACGTCAATAGACATAGTAATTTCCTCAGCGATTCAGAAAAGACTCATAGGTGAGTGCTTGGTCCATGGAAACAACAATTTCATTTTTGAATAGAGAAACAGCGGTTGCGTTTAGGCCCTTATCTTCATCTACCGTGCGCATCATGTTCAAACTCTCTGAAATTTTCTCCAGTGACGCAACACTGGGGGGTTCCCGCTCAAAGCTAATATTCCTGCCAGAAGATTCCAAATAGTTGTTAATCTTTTTGAGTAGTTTACTTTCAGGCGCAGGGCGGGTTTTCGATTGCATAGCCAGCGCATCTACTTTGCCGATCAATGCATGGTATCTCTCATCTCTTTTTGAGTAAGAATCTTTGTTAGTTCCACTGGAAACTGAAGAGAAAAATTCCATTATCTCTACATTGACAGTGGTTAAATCTGAGTATAGCGCGGCATCATAGCGCGGCGCCATTTGTGAGCATCCGCTAACTAGAATGGTAAGAAAGGCTAAAACTGCAAAGATTGCTATTGGCTGCCTTATCATGACAACTCCCCCTTTAATTTTCATTTTAATAGTTCAATTCGGCTCTTTTCAGCCGCCTAAAGGGTGGCTGAGAGATATACAGTTCTTTCCAATTTTTTCGTCTGGGTACCCATTTATACCGGTTCCAAAATCTCATGCGAGGTCGGCGAAATACTGGGATCATTTTCCTTTTCAAAGTAAGTCAGCAGTAAGCGAACAGCCTCCTGATTATCGAAATATCGGGAGTGAACTCGAGCTGCCAGTTTGTCCGGAAAAGTACCGTAAGACCCGATAATTCTCTCATAACAGTGGTGACGTGCTGGGACCGCAGAACCACTGGCAAACCAGTCTGAGTGAGATTTGATATCAATCCACTCGATTAGATCTTTTCTTTGTGACAGTTGTTCTACTTCATTCTGCAGCCAAGGAGCTTGCTTGCCCAGAACTTCGATTAGGGACCCCATTGTTAGGATACGGATTGGTTTACCGATTTGCGGAAGATCGGCAAAAAGGTCTACAGTAACAACACTGCCAAAACTATGTCCGACAATAGTTACGGAATCGTAGTCGTATAGTTTAATACTGCTTTCGAGCTGTTCCCTGACTCGTCGGATAATCTCAAAGCGGACTGCAGGCTTGCCCTTGGCCGCCGGCTCATTGGTGAGATAGCGCTTACAAAAGTCAGAAATATCTACTAGTAAGGCAACCGGCATAACGGCAACAATGGCAGTAGCAATCAGCCAGATCCGCCAGCCCCCTATATACTCAACACCTTGCTTGAGCTGTTGTACTGCGGGATAAAACGGGCTGTCACTGGTGGGCTCGACAGCTTCGACAAACAAAATGATGGTACCAATGTACCAAACAATAAAGGCTAATGCTGAAAGCGTTAAACCAAATGTCAGGTACTTTCGTTTAAGCACCCCTTTCCAAATATGGAGATTGGCCAGCCAGAACCAGATTAGGGAGAAGCCTCGGGCTAAGCGGACTTTCAGGCTCTGCTGGGTAATGCTAGGAACCAAGTCGTTCCAGTAAGCTTCAACCAGATCAAGCTCCTGTTTATCGTTGACCCTCAGGCGGTTGATGCCGGCAGGGACGGTAGGATCAGAAATCTGAGTGAGAGGCATACGCTCACTGGCTGCGATCATTCCCTCGGTGAACTCTGACAGTTGGGCGGTGCTGGTGACTCGTGTCAGTCCGGGCACCAGCATAATTAAGCTTCTTCTCATTGTTATTCCAATTGGCTCTATTCTGGAGATATAACCTTCTGCCAAGGTTTGCTACGGCCTTTGTTTTTTCTGTGTGAAAATCGTTTCAGTAAGTGAGTATTTCCATATATAAGTACGCTAGCCAGTAGCTAGCTGCGGTGTATCTCAGCGGTGAAATTTTGTGCGATGGCCAGCTCTATACTAACCGAAGAACATTGGATATAGGTGCATGTCAACTGAGTGTTACTCGATTTATATGTGATACAAAACGAGATGTAAATATAGAAAAGAAAAAGATTTATTGATTGGGAGAGCAAAAGCCACTTCGTGGTTCTTTTCTTAAATTATTTGTCGGAAGTTATTTCATCGCGGTTAAGGGGGAGACTAGCGAAGATAAAGAACTGTCGCTGCTTACACCGCACTCTGTGGAGGAATCAGAAGCGACAGGTTAAAATTTACTCTACGGTTTCTTTTTGTAGTTCAACTAAAATAAATTCGTTGCCGTAGAGATCTTCAAAGTGGGCAAACTCTGCACCCCCTTCAGAAGTGGGTGGCTTGCTGAAGTGAACGCCATTTTTTGCAAGTTTTTTATACTCCCTATCAAAATTATCTGTATAAATAACGGCACAAGGCTGCCCTGCAGTTTGTGCTCCCACTTTCTTTTGCTGGCTTTCAGAAGTTGCCTGAAGTAACCATATACCCATATCTTTTTGTGCCGGAAGTCGAATATGAACAAATCGATGCGGTGCTGCTTGAGTGTCAATAAATACTTCAAACCCCAATTTGTCACGATAAAAGGCAATAGCTTCTTCATAGTTGTTGACTAGGATTACCAGTCTGCCAATTGAGTTCATTAGGGGCTCCGTGATTGGCCTTATTGCTATTTCGATAAGAGGGATTATTTTTTTGATTAATAGGTGTACAGTTTTTCAAATAGTTTTTATTTGAGTAGCCTATACCAAAATGAATGCTTTTAGCGTGAAGCTGATAAGCTGTAAAAGTTTACTGAAGTTACAAAATATTTGAACTGTACATGTCGAAAGCGGTGTCAGTTTCTGGACCTTTACGCCAAGGTTACTAAGTGTTGGAATGAAAGACAGTCTCCCCATTGTTGGCCATCTAAGATGGAAACCGGACTTTCTATTGTTTATAGCCGATTACAGTGACTGTAAACGTTCAGTATATTAATTAATGATTTTGAGGGATGGTTGACAAAGTGAAAAGGATTTCATGTTTTCCTAAAGCTATAAACTCCGTTATGGTTTTTGTTGTTGTAGTACTGTGCCTACTCGAGCCCAGGTCTTCGATTGCTTGTACCCGAATACTCTATGAAACTGGCGATAAGACCTATATTACTGCCCGTAGCATGGACTGGAGTGATACCGATGCAGCTATGGCATTTTGGGTTTTCCCGCAGGGGATGGAGCGCAATGGTGGCTTGGGCCCAAAATCTATTACTTGGACATCGAAGTTTGGCTCAATTGTTATCAGTATTTACGATGCGGCTACAACTGATGGGCTCAATGAAAAGGGCCTCGTAGGCAACCTTTTATACTTGGCTGAGGCAGATTATGGGAGTGCTGCCGATAGGGATAAGCCGACTATCTCTGTTGGGGCCTGGTTGCAATACATCCTGGATAACTACGCAACGGTTGATGCTGCGGTAAAGGGGTTAAAGAGTGATCCATTCACTGTGGTTGGCGCAGATCTTCCCAATGGGAGACCGGCAAGTACACATATTGCAATTTCAGACCCCAGTGGTGATTCCGCTATTTTTGAATATCTTGATGGTGTGCTAAAGATACATCACGGTAAGCAGTTTACGGTAATGACTAATTCTCCTCCTTATGATCAGCAACTGGCAATCAATTCCTATTGGAATTCAATTGGAGGCCAAAACTTTCTACCGGGTACAATTAGTGCGGCGGACAGATTTGTACGGGCGAGTTATGCTTTAAAAACATCACCAGAATATAAAAAGTATCGCGATGCATTAGCATCCGCATTCTCCCAAATTCGTGCTGTCAGCGTGCCGCTGGGAATGGATGATCCCGATAAACCCAATATAGCCTCAACATTGTGGCGGTCGGTTATTGATCAAAAAAGTAGCCGCTACTATTTCGACTCTGTTATTAATCCATCAGTAATTTGGCTGGATATGGATAGTGTTTCTATTGAGCCGGGATCTAAAGTAATGACAATGAAATTAGATACTCCAATGGATACTGGTGGGGAAGTGGAATCTAAGTTGAGTGCTTCAGAACCCTTTAAGTTCCTCGCTCCAGGTAGCTGAATAAATACGATAACGAGAAGAGTCTAAGTCAATGCATGAATCATTTACTGTTCGGGAGATGACACGTAAAGAAGTGGATTTACTGGTTGACTGGGCTGCACTTGAAGGCTGGAATCCGGGGTTGCACGATGCAGAAATTTTCTGGAAAACAGATCCAGAAGCTTACATTGCGGCGGAAGTTCGGGGTGACTTGATCGGAGGAGGGGCAATTACTGCGTACGGTGATGATTTCGGTTTTATGGGATTCTTTATCGTTAGGCCTGAATTCAGAGGTCATGGGTTTGGTAATAGACTTTGGTATATCCGACGGGACCGCTTAAAAACCCGGTTGAGGCCTGATGCAAGCATTGGTATGGATGGGGTATTTGCGATGCAGGATTACTATGCCCGCGGCGGTTTTAACTTCTCCCATCGGAATCTCCGTTATCGAGTCGAGCTTTCTGCTTTTGAGGGTGTGAGTGCTCAATGCCCTGATGAAATTATCCCGCTTAGTGAAGTTTCTTTCGATCAAATAATTGCTTACGACAGGACCTGCTTTCCCGCAAGTAGACGGATATTTCTGAAAGCATGGCTTTCCCAGCCAGAGGCTCTGAGTTTGGGCTATGTCCAATTTGGGAGTCTTTGTGGCTATGGTGTAATCAGACGTTGCCGCAATGGATGTAAAGTAGGTCCTCTGTTTGCAAATAGCTATAAAGTGGCAGATATGTTGCTGAAGCGACTGGTCTCATTTGCAGATGATGGGCCTATCTTTCTGGATGTGCCGGAAAATAATCCTGCGGCTATGTCGCTGGCCAAGCACTATGGAATGGAGGAAGTTTTTGGGTGCGCAAGGATGTACCTGGGGCCAATGCCTGATATTGCGCGGGATCGAATTTTTGGTGTAACGACATTTGAGCTGGGTTGATGCACAAGAGAAATCTGGAGGGTTACGCTGGGCGTCCGCCTCATCCCCGCTGGCCTGATCAGGCCCGCATTGCAATTCAGTTTGTCTTGAATTTAGAGGAGGGGTCAGAATCTACCAAGCTAAACGGCGATACCCAATCTGAATCATACCTGCATGAACTTCCTGGCAGGCCCGCACGGGTTGGAGGGCGGGATTTCAGTGTAGAGAGTATGTATGAGTATGGTTCGCGCGCTGGTGTCTGGCGGCTTCTCGATATCTTTAATACTTGCAACGTACCTTTAACAGTTTTTGCTACCGGTCAGGCGTTAGAGCTTAATCCGATTTTAGCGCTGGCCCTGGTTGAAGCGGGACATGAGATTGCTGGCCATGGATACCGGTGGATTGATTATAAAGATACTCCTAAGGGTCGAGAAAAACACGATATTCAGCTCACTGTTAAGATAATCGAGCAGTTAACCGCTAGGCCTCCGTTTGGGTGGTATACAGGTCGGGTAAGCTCCCATACTAGATCATTGGTACGAGAAATTGATGGATTACTGTATACGTCAGATTCCTACAGTGATGATTTGCCATTCTGGGAACAGAAATCAGATTCATTGGTGGTGATTCCCTACACCTTGGTGAATAACGATATTCAGTACCTGCTGCCCAGTGGGTGCACGACTGCCGATGATTTCTTTTTATTGCTAAAAGGTGCTTTCGATCAGCTTTGGCGGGAAGGGAGCGTGAGTCCTAAGTTGATGAGTGTTGGACTACATGGGCGAGTCAGCGGCCACCCTGCCAGGGCTGCTGGAGTTTATCGTTTCTTGAAATATATCCAGGGATTCGAACCCATTTGGCTTTGTCGCCGCAACGAGGTAGCGCAACATTGGATCTCCAATTTCTCTACCGCTAGATAACTTGGGCGGTAGCTTTCCAGATTGCTTGTGTGCGGAAAATTTAGGCCTTCTGTATCCCCGTAAGTTTTCCTCTGTTATAGCAGCCGTTTCTGCTCTGAGGCTTTTGCAACTTCCCCCGGCCACCTGCGGAGTTAAGAAATATTAAAATAGCCCAGTGGCTCTCTAACAATAGCTAGAAAGCAGTTTTTAGTGTGATTGATAGTAATTGGAGGGCGGAGTGGAAAGGCAGGGTGTCGGGCCTCGGGGAAAGCCGAGGCCCGATTGGGCGGTTAGTCGCGAGTGGGAATTGCCTGGACCACTTTAATAAAGTAATCCCAGAAATTGGCGACACTCTGGATATGTACCTTCTCTTCAGGAGAGTGAGCGCGGCGAATGGTTGGGCCAAAGGAAACCATATCCCAATTGGGGTAGGGTTTGGCCAGCAATCCGCACTCCAGGCCGGCGTGAATGACTTTTACTTCAGCTTCCTCGCCAGTCATCTCTTTATAGACATCCTTCATCATCGCCAGCAGCGGTGATTCGGGATTTGGTGTCCAGCCAGGGTAGTCGTTGTCCAGTGTTGTTTCTGCACCTGCCAGCTGGAAGGTGGCGGCGACATTGAGGCCGTGTTGGTCGCGGGCGCTGTCAGAGAGGCTGCGCACAAGACATTGGATTTTTATTCGATGCTCACCGTTCGCCTCCATTGTTACAACACGGGCCAGGTTGTTGGAGGATTCAGCAATGCCTTCGAGCGCAGTGCTCATTCGCTCAACACCATTGGGGCAGCAGCGGATTGCACGAATAAGGGTCAACTGGCTATCTGCGTCCAGGGTGTTGGCTGGCGTTTCGGTCGCTTCCAGGGTGATGTCCAGTGCCGCTTCATTGTCCAGTTCACGGGCAATTTGAGCGCTTTCGCTTTTTACAATTTCCTGTACTTTATCGACCGCTACTGAAGGCACGACCAGAGTTGTGAAGGATTCGCGGGGAATCGCATTGCGCAGGCTACCGCCATCCAGGCTGGCAATACGCAGCTCGGGGACCTGGGTTAGAGCGGCGTGGATAATGCGGTTTGCGATCTTGTTGGCATTGCCTCGGCCTTTGTCGATATCCAGGCCAGAATGTCCGCCACGGAGGCCGCGAACAGAGAGTTTTACCGCTTCGGCACCGGGCAGGATCGCTTCTGGCGTATAGGGAAGGCTGACATTGACGTCGACACCACCGGCACAGCCGATATACAGCTCGCCTTCATCTTCAGTATCCAGATTGAGGAGCAGGTCAGCTTCAAAATAGCCAGGCTTAAGATTCTTGGCGCCGGTCATGCCCGCTTCTTCATCAATGGTCAGAAGGGCTTCCAAGGCGGGGTGGGGAATATCAGTAGATTCCATCAGGGCCAGGATTGCGGCCACACCAATACCATTATCTGCGCCGAGCGTGGTGCCTTCCGCAGTTACCCAGTCTCCATCCACGTAGGGTTTGATTGAGTCAGTGAGAAAGTCGTGCTCAGTGTCGGCATTCTTCTGCGGCACCATATCCACATGGCTCTGCAGGGCCAGTGTCTTGCGGTTTTCCATACCAGGAGTGGCCGGCTTCTTGATAACAATATTGCCGATTTCATCCAGCTGAACGCCTAGGCCGCGTGCTTTAGCGAAGTTAACGATATGCTCCACTACGCGGTCTTCATGCTTGGATGGGCGTGGAATTTCACAGAGCTTGGAAAAGTGTGCCCACAGTGGAGTTGGGTTCAATTCAGCAATATTGCTCATGAGTGGCCTCGATTTATTCTATTGGTGCCGGAGCTATAAGTTAGCTGGCCGATCAAAGGCGGTGGGCTTTGGCCCCCGGCAGGAAAGCCCGGCGAGCGCCGGGCTTGGGTAAATGTGCAGGAATTTATTTCTGGGCCGCGTCGGCAGCCTCAGTTTTTTCAGCGTTCAGTTCAAAGGCGATGCGTCGTTTGTCTACATCGACAGACGCTACTTTAACTGAAACTTCCTGTTCTAGGTGGAAGCGTTTTTCATTGTGCGTAAGAACCAGGTGCTTGCCATCGAAGGTGGGCAGATTCTTCTTATCGCCATTCATGCGCACAAAGCCGTCAATACCAAAGTCGTCGAGTCGCACGCCGATGCCTGCGCCGTTTACCAGGGTAATTTTCCCTGTAAATTCCTGGCCAACTTTCTTCTCGATAAATTGAGCGTAGAGCCATTGCTCCAGGGCTCGGTTGGCCTGACGACCGCGAATCAGGCTTTCCTGCAGGGATTCAATTTTATCATCGGCCAGGGGGGAGGCTTTCTCTCCCTGCGCAGCAGCGCGCAGAACACGGTGGTTGTGCAGGTCGTTGTACTTGCGTATTGGAGAGGTGACGGTGGCGTAGGCCTCGAGGCCCAGTCCCAGGTGAGCCCCTACCTTATTATCGAGCTGGCCCGGGCGCAGCATACGCTTGAGCACGGCGAGCAGGTTGTTCATCTGCGGCTCTTCATGGTTTTCCAGGTGCTTAACCAGTGCAAGGTAATGCTCCAGTTGCCCCAGATCGGCCTCTGCATGCTCAGGCAGCAGTTCTTTCAGCAGGCTGCGAACTTCTCCCATGCGCTCTTCGCGGAAGCCCAAGTGAACAGAGAAGCAGCCCTGCTCAATCTCGGCGAGTTTGCCACCCATGCTGATATTGGTAGCGAGCATGGCTTCCTCGATCATTCGCTGAGCGATATTGCGTTCCTGCTTTTCGATACGCTCGATCTTGCGCTGATCGTTCAAGCGGATTTCATAGTCCGGGCGATCTTCCATTGCCAGTGAGTGGCTGGCACGGTATGCGGCGCGCGCTTCGTAGATCGCCGCCAAATTACGCAGACTGTCCTGTTGCTCCTGGGGCACGGCGGAGTCGTCACCCTCAATAAAGCGGCTGACTTGTTCATAGCTCAGTTTGTGCTGGGAGCGAATAGCGGCAAATTCATAGCGGCTATTACCAATGGTGCCATCGCTATCGATGTCGATATGGATAACCAGGGCGGGGCGCAGCTCGCCGGGAACCAGGGAGAACAGGTTCTCACACAGGTTGCGGGGCAGCATGGGTAGGGTTTCGCCCGGTAAATACTGGCTGTGGGCCCGATTAAACGCCTCTTTATCCAGGGGGCTGTTCTCATCAATTAGCGACGATGGGTCTGCAATAGCAATGTGCAGAGTCCAGCCCCCGTCACGGCTGCTTACGGCCAGAGCGTCGTCCATATCGCGAGTGGTTTCTGCATCGATAGTTGCGAAGCCCAGCTCGGAAAGTTCGGTGCGCTCACCGGTAACTGTTGTCAGTTTCTCCGCAATTGTGTCCGCCTGCTTTTGTGCAGCGGCACCAAATTGCTCAGGCAGCTTGAATTGGGCGACAACATAGGCGTGTTCGATACCGGGCATATCGGGCTTGCCGATAACGGTTTCCACCTTGGCCTGGGCTCTGCCGTCTTTAAATGGATGGCGGTTTACTTTGCAGGCAATAAACTCTCCCGGCTGGGCCTTGCCGCGAGCCTTGGGAGGGAGAAAAATCCAGCGGGACAGGCCATTTTGCGTGGGCTGGATAAAGTGGCCCTGGCCGCGCTGTACATACTGGCCAACAAGGTAGTCGAGCTGGCTGTCGATCAATGCATCGAGCTCCGCCGCGAGTTTACCCTTGTTCTCCTCTGAGAGACTTACTCGAACCCGGTCACCGGGAAATACACGCTCCATTTCATTGGGAGGCAGGAAGGCTTCCCTCCCGTCATCCAACTCAACGAAGCCAAACTTGCCGTTACTGCCGCGAACCCGGCCTTCGGCAAACTCCTTACTGGAGCGAATATCTGTTTTCAGTTGCGAAAGTTGTTTTAGAGCGTCGGCATTCAGCATCGAGTTTATCTCTATGGGTCGATTTGGGCGCGGATTCTACCAGACCATACGCAGAGGATGTAACGCGCTTAGGCGGTGGAAATGATCTTAGTTGTCAGTGTTGTGAGGTTTTCAAAAATTTTTGAAAAAGTAGACATATTAAGGAAGGCTTCAAAAGGTGGTTCTTTGCCAGTAGATTTATACAGGAATCGTGTTCTCTTGAGGGGCAGTTATAGGAAATTTATAAGAGAGCCGCCAGCGGTAGGAGAGGGCCCGGTATTCAATGCCAATTGATGGAGAAATAAGAGCGTAGAGCTAGCCGCCTAGATTAATGACTGGGCGGCCCAAGTTATTCCGGGGCAAACGAATATCCTAAAAATGATATTTTGGTGTGATGCTTTAGCTATTCTAATGCTCATGTGTGCAAAATATGCAAACTTTGTCTGTGGGAGCTGGATATAATCTTATTCCAGATAAAAACAGATAAGGGCTGTGGTTGTTCCCCAGCTGTAGAACCGGCCTTCCGGAGAGGAACAGTTAATGAGTATTTTTTCCCATTCCGCCTACGATAAACACGAACAAGTGGCGTTTTACCAAGATGCAAAGAGTGGCTTGAAGGCCATTATCGCGGTACACAATACGAATTTGGGTCCCTCACTGGGTGGCTGCCGTATGTGGCCCTACGCCGACGATGGCGAGGCCCTGAATGATGTTCTCCGTCTTTCCCGGGGTATGACTTACAAGTCCGCAATGGCCGGCCTCAAGCTGGGTGGTGGCAAGTCCGTAATTATTGGTGACCCGCGCAAGGAAAAGACTCCTGAGTTACTGCGCGCTATGGGTGAATTTATTAATACCTTGGGCGGCCGTTATATCACTGCTGAAGATTCTGGCACGAGCGTGGCGGATATGAGTGTTATCGGTGAGACAACCGAGTTTGTCTCCGGCCTGTTCGCGGGCTCCGAGTATGGTGGTGATCCCTCCCCTTCGACTGCTTACGGTGTGTTTGTTGGCCTGAAAGCTGCGGTAGAACACCGCTGGGGCAAGACTGACCTGACCGGCTTAAAAGTCTCTATTCAAGGCGTGGGCAACGTCGGTTTCCGCCTGGGTAAACTATTGAAGGATGCCGGTGCGGAACTGTTTGTCACCGATATTTTCCAAGACAATATCGACCGTGCGGTTACAGAGCTTGGTGCCATAGCCGTAACTGCCGACGAAATCTTTGACCTGGACGTAGATCTGTTTGCTCCCTGTGCGATGGGTGCAATTCTCAACGATGACACCATCAGCCGTTTGAAGGTTCAGGCGATTGCTGGCGCGGCCAACAACCAGTTGGCGGAAGAGCGCCATGCTGAAGTGCTTCGCGAGAAAGGTATTTTGTACGCACCGGACTATGTCATTAATGCTGGCGGTATTATCGATGTTTACTACCAGCAGAAAGGCGATTACGACGCTGCAGAAGTGCGTGCTCATATCGAAGAGATTGGCAACACTATGAAAGAAGTGTTCGAGCGTGCCGATGAAACCGGCCAGACCACCGCTCACGTAGCGGACCGGGTTGCCGAGGAGCGCTTTGGTCACCATACGGTTGTAGGCGAGGCCGAAGACAAGTCTGGTACTGTGGCAGCGTAATGTTTTCAGCGCAGGAGTAGAGCTGGTGACCTGATTCCTTGGGCGATTGTCATCTCGCTTCTCTCTGTGATGTATTGATTTGGGCACTTCGGTGCCCATTTTTTTGCCTGGAATATTTGCTAAATTGCGGTTGGTAAAAGGTTTTGCTGACACTCTGGAGGAAAGCTGGCCTAAACTTGCCATCCTGAAATTGCGGTTTTTTAAAAGGGAGTGACAATATGGACTTGCGTCCGCTACTTATCAGCGTTGCCATCGCTATTACTGGCCTTACCGCTTGCGGAAAGTCTACCGATGATACGCCTCATGCGCTTTCGGTGGATAAGGAAGCAGCAGCCAGTAGTAAGGCTGCTGCATCCGATAAAGAGGCGTATGTCCCGCCACCCAAGTTGGAGATTCCTTTCCATAAGGAAGTATTGCCCAATGGCCTGACGGTGATTGTGCATGAAGACCACAAAGCCCCCGTTGTTTCTACCAATCTTTGGTACAAAGTAGGCTCTAAGGACGAGCCGCCAGGTAAAACCGGATTTGCTCATTTATTTGAGCACTTGATGTTTAACGGTAGCGAAAACTTCCCAGGGGAATATTTCGAACCCTTCCAGCGCTCTGGGGCCACCGATATGAATGGCACCACCAGCAATGACCGCACCAATTATTTTGTCACTGTGCCCAAAGGCGCCCTGGATATGGCGCTGTGGATGGAGTCCGACCGAATGGGGCATTTTAAAGGTGCAATTACCCAGGAGGTTTTGGATGAGCAGCGCGGTGTTGTAAAGAATGAAAAGCGCCAGGGGGAGAATGCACCTTATGGCAAAGCGTTCGATATTATTGCCAAGAGTACCTTCCCCAAAGGACACCCCTATTCGTGGACGCCGATTGGCTCGATGGAGGACCTGGACAACGCCAGTCTTGAAGATGTCAAAAAATGGTTTGAGGACCATTATCAGCCAGCTAATGCAGTTTTGGTAATTGCGGGTGATGTTACGGTCAAAGATGCGATGGCCAAGGTGCGCAAATATTTTGGTGATATCCCGAGCACAGGGGTGCAACCGCGCATTAAGAATTGGGAACTACCCACCCAAGTGAAAAAGAGGGAGGTGGTTTACGACCAGGTGCCTCAAACGCGAATTTACAAGGTTTGGAATGTGCCCGCAGTGGGTAGCGAAGTGGAAGACGCGCTGGAATTAATGACTTCCCTTCTCGCCAATAGAAAAAACTCTCTTCTTTACCGCCGTTTGGTTCGTGATGAGCAAGTGGCCACCAGTGTCAGCGCTTTTTATTACGGCCGTCAGCTTGCAGGTCAGTTGATGATTATCGTCGACGTGAAACCGGGGCAGTCTGTAGAAAAAGTTGAAGACTTACTGAATAAAGAATTAAAGCAATTCGCAAAAAATGGTGTGAACGCGGATGAGCTGCGCCGGGTTAAACAGAGTGAGTTTGCCGGGCTGGTAAAGGGGTTGGAAAAAACCGGTGGCTTTGGTGGTAAGAGTGACATCCTTGCCCAGTCGGAGTTTTATTTTGGCGATCCCGGAGCCTTGATAGAAGGCGTGGAGGATTATGCAAAAGTATCCGCTCTCGAAGTTCAGGAAGTGGCTGAGCAGTGGCTGAAAGAGGACTCCTACACCTTAATTATGGAGCCGAAGCAGAAGTATACGGCAGCGGCGGAGGGTGCTGACCGCAGCAAGCTCCCCGAGGTAGACAAAAATGTAGAGCTGGAACTGCCAAAACAAAAAGAATTTACTCTCAAAAATGGATTGAAGGTTGTTCTGGCCGAACGCCACGATACTCCCGTTGTACTGATGAATCTGCAATTTCGTAGTGGCGCCTCCGCAGATAAAAATAAGCCGGGTCTGGCTTCAGTTGCGGCGCAAATGCTGAATGAAGGTGCGGGTGATTTGGATAGCCTGGAATTTAGCTCTCGCTCAGAAGAGCTTGGTGTAAATATTGGTGGTGGTAGCGGCCTTGATTATAACAATATCAGCATGAGTGCCCTTAAGACGCAGCTGGAGCCATCGCTGGAGCTATTTGAGAAGGTGGTTACTGAACCTCGTTTCCCCGAGTCCGACCTGGAGCGGGTTAAGTCCAATCGCCTGGATGCAATAGCCCAGGAAAAAGCCCAGCCTCAGGGCTTGGCTATGCGTGAACTGCCGCCGCTGCTATTTGGAGAAAACCACCCTTATGGCTCTCCCTTGACGGGATCGGGTACTCCCGAGGGAATTAAGTCCATAACCCGTGAGGATCTGGTTAATTTCCAAAAGACCTGGGTGCGTCCGGATAATGCAACCCTGACGATCGTGGGGGATGTTACTGAAAAAGAAATTGAGCCTTTGCTAAATGAGACGCTCGGAAAGTGGACTGCTCCTAAATCAGAGCTTCCCAAAATTGAAGTTGCCAAGGTGCCCCGTCCGGAAAAGGCTCGAGTTTATTTGCTTGACCGCCCCGGCGCACAACAGAGTTATATCATGGCAGGTCTGTTGATGCCGCCTTGGCAGCCGCAGGGAGCTGAAGCTTTTGATGCGATGACAAATATTATTGCCGGAAAGTTTACGTCCAGGGTCAATATGAATCTTCGTGAGAACAAGCATTGGTCCTATGGTGCCCGCGCGGTTTCCCTCGATACAGAAGGGCAGCGTCCCTATATCCTCTTTGCTCCTGTGCAAACTGATAAAACAGCTCCAGCCATTAAGGAATTGGTAAAAGAGTATGAGGAATACTTAGGAGAGCGTCCTATTACTGCAAAAGAGCTTGAGGACTACCAGAATGATGAAGTCCTAAAACAAAGTGCTCGATTCCAGACCAAAGGGCAATTGCTTTCCAGTATTAATTGGCAGGTGGAGAAGGGGCTTCCAGAGGAATATATTGCCGAATATCCACAGCGGGTTTCAGCACTGAATAAGGAAAAAGTGGAGGCCTCCGCGAAGGAGTATCTTGCACCAGACCAATTCACCTGGGTGATTGTTGGGGATCTGAGTAAGATTAAAGGCGAGGTTGAAGCCTTGGATATTGGCCCCGTTGAGGTGCTTCCTGCAAAGGACTGATTGGAATTATTTCCCCGCCCTGTTTGGGCGGGGAAATAGGGTTTAAGCTTTAAAACTGGGGCGCTCTTTAAGTTGTTCACGCCACCTGATTAGGTGAGAGTGCTTGGACGGATCGGGTCGAAGGTTTTGCACTTTGCCAAAATCCAGTCCGCAAACCATGCTGATATCGGCCACTGAAAAATAGTCACCAACCAGGTATTCATGGTCTGAAAAGTGGTTGTCGAGGGTATCCATAAACTTCAGGGCCCGCTTGCCTGAATCCTCACCAAAATCGGGGTAAACATTCATCCGGTCCTTAAAGAAACCGGAAACGTGCTGGAAACACATCCCGACAGGAAACATAAGGTTAAAGTCGGCACGGCGATTCCACATATCCACCAGTGCTTTTTCCTTGGGGGTGCGGCCGAAGAGTGGTGGCTCTGGGTGTAGCTCCTCAAAATAACGCTGAATGGCCACTGATTCCGCAATGTAAGTGCCGTCATCCAGCTCCATTACGGGTACTTTTTTATTGATATCTTTGCTTCGAAACTCTGAGCTAAGATTTTCCCCTTTTGTAATATCTATTCCGACATATTCTGCATCTAACCCCTTTTCTGCCATAAACATGCGAACACGTCGACAGTTTGGTGCTGCTGCGAACTCATAGATTTTCATAGAGGCTTCCTCTCGCCTGGGTAATTGCGTAGATTGTGCGATCTTGGTAAAGGACGTTGAGAATCTAAAAGAGATCTACTGGGGACGACAATGACAACAAAGACCAACCGAAGCTACTTTGTCAACCGCGCAGCCGCCGTGGCTTTGTCGGTATTTGCCGGGCTTTTTAGTTTACAGGCTGGGGCGGAGAGCATCGCAATTTACGCTGGCAAATTATTTGATAGCAGTAATGGAAAATTATTGGAAGACCGCACCATTCATATTGTCGATGGACGGGTTGAGTCCGTGCAGAAAGGGTTTGCCAAGCGCGATCGAGAGCGCTTGGTCGACTTGAGAGAATATACGGTATTGCCAGGTTTGATGGATATGCACAGCCATCTCACTTACGAGTTTGGGCCGCGTGCTTATATGGAGTCATTCAGTTGGAATACTGCCGATTTTACCTTGCGCGGCGTGGATGCTGCTCATCGCACTCTGCAGGCTGGATTTACCACGATTCGAAATCTTGGTGATCACGACAATGTGACTGTGAGTTTACGTAATGCAATCAACAAAGGCCTGGTGGAAGGTCCGCGTATTTATACGGCGGCAAAGACAATCGCAACTACCGGTGGGCACGCTGACCCCACTAATGGGCTCAGGCAGGACTTGATGGGGAACCCTGGCCCGGTGGATGGTGTTATTGATGGGCCTATCAGCGCGCGCAAAGCGATTCGTCAGCGCTATAAGGACGGCGCTGATCTGATCAAGATCACCGCGACTGGTGGGGTCTTGAGTGTGGCAAAGAGCGGCCAGAACCCTCAATTTATGCAGGATGAGCTGGAGGCAATTGTTGAGGCTGCTAAGGACTATGGTTTCACAGTTGCAGTACATGCCCACGGTAAGGAGGGAATGATTCGCGCAATTCGCGCTGGAGTGGACTCCATTGAACACGGCACCTATATGGATAATGAAGTGATGGACCTGATGCGCCGTAACAACACCTGGTTTGTGCCGACTCTAATGGCTGGCGAGTGGGTGACAGAAAAATCGGCGATCGAAGGCTTCCTGCCGGACCTGGTGCGCCCGAAAGCTGCGACAATGGGGCCTTTAATGCAGGACACTTTTAGTCGCGCTCATAAGCGCGGAGTAAAAATTGCATTTGGAACCGATACCGGTGTTACCCGTCATGGCGATAATGCCCGTGAATTCTTATTGATGGTGCAGGGTGGAATGAGCCCGGCCGATGCACTGCGTTCAGCGACTTGGAACGCGGCCCAACTACTGCAAGTACAGGATGAGCTGGGTAGCATTAGCGAGGGCAAGATAGCTGATATTATTGCTGTGGCTGGAAATCCCCTGGAAGATATTTCGGAAATGCAACGGGTTCTGTTTGTAATGAAAGAAGGCGTTATTTACAAAGAATCCAGCGAGCTGCCAAACGATGTGTTTCTTGAGCAAGATATTAGCGGTTAGCCGGTAGGGAAGAACGGCAGTGAAACAGCAAGGCTGTTGGTGCTGTTTCACTGCTGACAAGACATTAGCTATTACGGGGCAGCAGGGAAGAATCGAAATGCAATATGAATATATTCAAGTTCCGAATGGCCCCAAGCGCCGTGTATCCTTCCTGCCTTCGTATGTGAGTAGCTATTGCTCCGTATTAGTCCTCGAGTTCGTATACCAGATCCAGATTGACGGTAAGTGTGGTTTCTCCCGGTGAAATGGGGGTGGAAGCACTGTCTGCCATCCTGGCCTTTTCAGCGAACATCATGGGGCGTGGCATACCGCCGTTGCCATTTTCTGAAATACTGACAATGCGACGCACTTTTGTACCCAGCGCTTTGGCGTACATTTCTGCACGTTCCTGGGCGTCTTCAAGGGCTTTTTCCCGAGCTTTGGCTTGAACTGGAGCAGGTTCACCAATTTCGAAGCTCGGTCCGTAGATTTGGTTGGCTCCAGCGGCAGTGAGATTGTCCAAAAGCTTACCAAGCTCTTCCAGCTTGCGAACCTTTACACTTACAGTATTACGCGCGGAGTACCCAGTAATATGTGGCCGTTTGGTTTGCCCGCTTTGGTCTGGGAGGGAAGTCCTAATGCTATACCGGGGTGAAAGGTTAACGCCGCTGGTTTGGATATCTTTCTTGTTAATACCCGATTTTTTGATGGCGGCCATTAAAGACTCCATCTGATTGGCGTTATCGCGCATTGCCTGTTTGCTGTCCTCTGACTCGGTTACCACTCCGACAGAAATTTTTGCGATATCAGGAACCTGACTTGCCTCCCCCCGTGCAGCGATGGATACCATAGTCCCCCGGTCTTCTGGAGCCCGCTCGTTACCACAGGCGGTGGCGAGCAGGGCGAGAAGGGAAATTACTGAAATTTTTACTGCTTTCATAACGCTTCCTTATCCATTGAGTGCTAATTGTTGCGACGAAAATGGCGCCATTATTTTATAAATTGAATCCTGAACCGCAGCTGAGCCGGTGTGCCTTTTAGGTGTGAAATATGCTCTAGCGGCGGTGGTAAAAATCACTCTGTCCTCTTAGCTCTGAAGCTTTAAGAGTTAAAAACCTGCTGGTAAGTTTCATCCTTATCGTGATAGATGGCGAATCCTAGCCTGAGAAACTGTTGTCGGCGATCACACAGAACTGCTCGAGCCTTGAGTTCTTCCTGAACCCTCTGTGAGATTTCTGGTTGTGAGCAGTTAAATGTGAAAAAGTGGCCGTGACCTTCTTCCAGATCATGACAAATCAAGTTGTTGCGATTCAAGATGGGATGGTCTGAGTTATCCATGCTATTCAGGAATCGGGTTTGCGCATTGAGAACATAGCTGTGTATTTTCTCGATGGTAATGCCTTCGCGATGGAATAAATCGAAAATAGCCAGGGCTTTGTAGAGTGTTGAATAGTCCATGGTCGCCCCGGCAAAGCGCAGCCAATTGTCGCTATATCCGACTTCTCCCGAGCGATTCTCCAGCTCAGCCATTTCTGCGAACCAGCCGGTATTTACAGGGCGCAGTGTACAGTTCGCAGGAATTGTCATAAAACACAGGCCTTCACCGGCGCCTAGGTACTTATATGATCCTGCCGTAAAGAAAACCTTGTCTACAACGGTTGAAAGATCGATTGGGCGAGCAAAAAAACCGTGATATCCGTCGATAACGAATTGTGTGTCGTGCGGTTTCTGTGCTGCAACCTCCAGCAGCCGGGGAAATACCACACCGGAGTCAAAAAATACCAGGCTGGCATAGGCCAGATGGTATTCATTTTTATGTAGTTCGGTTTCAAATCTTTCTGCCAGGGTGGCGTAGGGTTCTTTGGCAACTCTCGTTACCTCTACTTGGGGAAGCTCTTCCAGACGTTGTAATTGGCGAGTAAAACTGTAGAACTCTCCGTCTGTAGTGAGAATGCGCAATGGTTTACTGGGGTCGAATGAACTCAGTAGCCGATACACTAGTTCATGGGTATTTGGGGCTATAGCGATCAAGTCTGATCTGGGTAGGTTGAGGGATTTTGCGATCGCCGCTTGCCATGAGGGTATCTTCTCCTCAAAAATTGGCCCCCATTTTTCATCGGCCAGAAGTGCTGAATCGCGCCAGTACTGCTGCACTGCATCAAGGGTAACATCGGGCCAGTAGTGGTGGGAGTGGCAAGCCATGTGCAGCATGGAAGAGGGACTGCCACTGGGCGCCTGAAGGAACTCGCGATAGAATTTTTTATACATATGCGTTTAGCTTTAAAAAGCCGATTTATTTGTTATGGGCTGATTGTAGAGCTTGGCAACAAGAAGGAGTAGAGGGTGAAGTACTTACATACCATGGTTCGCGTAACCAATCTGGATGAATCTCTGGCGTTTTACTGTGAAAAGCTGGGCCTGCAGGTCGTTAATCGAAATGATTATGATAAAGGGCGTTTCACCCTAGTGTATCTCGCAGCCCCCGAGGATCTTGAAGCGGCCAGGGAGAATAAGGCCCCGACATTGGAACTCACTTACAATTGGGACCCGGAAAGCTACACTGGCGGGCGGAATTTTGGACACCTGGCATATCGGGTAAATGATATTTACGGGGTGTGCCAGCGTATGATGGATCAGGGAGTGGTTATCAATAGACCCCCGAGAGACGGCCATATGGCATTTCTTCGCTCCCCAGATGGGATTTCCATTGAGTTGCTGCAAAGTGGAGAGCCTCTCCCACCACAGGAGCCCTGGATGTCTATGGAAAATCAGGGTGAGTGGTAGTCCGGGATAGTTGAAACCTGAGATAAATTCTGACGGCCAAGAAAAAGAGAAAGTGAGTGAAAAATACCAGTTGTATTCTACTGGCCGGAGAGACGGCTGCGCGGCGCATACGTGAAGAGGGATTGTCCCAGAGGCAATTTTCGACGCTGGTCGGCGCTTCCGGCGGTCCCAAGTGGCTGGTGATTAGCCAGTTGGATCGGGTATTGATGGGGGAGTTCTTCAACGGGCGGAGCGAACCAATTGTCACCTTGGGATCATCTATCGGTAGTTTTCGCAACATGTGTTACGCAATGGCAGAGCCGCTGTCAGCACTTGAGCGATTAGAGCATCACTACATTTACCAAACCTATTCAGACAAACCTTCCCCTGAGGAGATTACTGCCGGCGGTCGCAAGATGCTACAGGCAGTGTTGGGTGCTGAAGGTGCTCGCGAGGTAGTGGAAAATCCCATTTGGCACAGCCACTTTGTGGCGGTCAGGGGCAGGGGGCCACTGGCCAGTGAAAACAAGGCACTGTTGGCGCCGGCATTACTCGCCTCGGCACTGGCAAATGCTGTATCCCGCAACAGCCTGAGCGCTTTTTGGGAGCGGGTGGTTTTTCATTCGCAAGAGTCGGCAGGCATTCACTTCCAGAACCTGAGCACCGAAAATATTCCGCTGACTGAGCAGAATACCTGTGCTGCTGTACTGGCCAGTGGCTGTATCCCTTTGGTAATGACAGGGGTGAAGACACCGGAGGGAGCTCCACAGGGTAATTATCGCGATGGCGGTATCACCGATTACCACTTTGATCTGCGCTTCCGCCACCCCCAGGGCCTAGTGCTCTACCCGCACTTTTTCCCCTATATGGTGCCCGGCTGGTTTGATAAAGGGCTCTCTTGGCGACGGGTTCGCGGAGATGCCATGCAATCCACTCTGGTTGTGGCTCCTTCGCCCAAATTCGTTGCCTCCTTGCCCTATGGCAAAATTCCAGACCGCAATGATTTCTACAAGCTCGACCGTGAAGACCGTTTGAAGTACTGGGGGCGGGTGGTTGATCTCAGTCGCCGGGTGGCAGATGATTTTTATGAAATTTGGCAAAGTGGCCGGGCAGCTGAACATTTAATTGAGGTGGGTGCGGAGGATGTCCCTCATATGTTGGAGCAGGTCAGGGCAGCATAGGTATGGTGCAGGAATTTAACAGTCCCCAAGAAGAGTACCGCACAACTCAGGAGAGGGTTTATTTTCAGGTGCGGGATGCCATTCTGCGGGGAAAGTTTTTGCCAGGTAGGGCGATTACTATTCGGGGTTTGGCCTCGGAGCTTAATTGCAGTCCAATGCCGGTTCGCGAAGCGTTGCGTCGCCTGACCTCGGAGCGGGCCCTGGAGCTGTCAGATACCCGCCGGGTCAGGGTGCCGACAATGACCCCGGAAAAACTGGCAGAGATTTGTGCCGCTCGTGTGGCCCTGGAGTGTCAGGCCGCTGAACAGGCCCTGCCATTGGTAGGGGATGCTGAATTGGCGCAACTTCGGGAGCTGGATGCACGTGTAACAGAAGCTCTCGCTCAGAAAGACATCGAGCGCTATGTAACCACTAATCTGGAATTTCACTTTACCCTTTATCGCCTGGGGCAGCCCCATATCATCCTGTCCCTGATCGAGAGCCTGTGGCTACAGACAGCTCCCCTCCAGCACTTGGTTTTCCAGCGCTTTGGCGTGCAAGAGTTGCCAGACCGGCATCAAGATCTGCTCGAAGCTATTGCCAGTAAAGATGAGTTGAAGGTGCGCAAAGCCATTCAGCAGGATATTGAAGAGGGGCTCGGCTCTATCTCTGCAGAGGAGCTGCTGTAGCGGCTCCTTCCTCCCCAGTTGACTATTTAGTTCCCTTTTTTTCTCCTTGCACTGGCGCGATTCGACCTTATGTTTTCGGTAAGGGCAGATAGACCTTGCGCTTCTGTCGATGGCCCCACTAGAATGTGATCACAAATTAGTGGTAACGATTTGGCCTTTTGAGCCCGATTGGTGGGCGCTGAGCAAGGCCTGTGAAAGCCAGGAGAGAAATATGAACAAGACTGAGCTGCAGCAACACGACCGTGAGCACCTGCTACACCCATTTACTGACTTCCATGATTTGGGTCAGCAGGGGACCCGTGTGATTACCAGCGCCGAGGGCGCTTACATCACCGATATTGATGGCAACAAAATGCTTGATGGCATGTCAGGCCTCTGGTGTTGCAACCTCGGCTACAGCCGCAAAGAAATCAGCAATGCGATCTACGAGCAGCTGAATACCCTGCCTTTCTATAACAGCTTCTTCCAGTGCACTACGGTGCCCTCGATTGAACTCGCCGACGCCCTGGCTGAAGTGACCCCGGCGCATATGAACAATGTGTTCTTCACGGGTTCCGGTTCCGAGGCAAATGATACTAACCTGCGCCTCATCCGCCGTTTCTGGGATATCCAGGAAAAGCCGGAGAAGCGCATCGTTATTTCCCGTAAGAATGGCTATCACGGCTCTACCATTGCCGGTGCCAGCCTGGGTGGTATGAGCGGTATGCACAAGCAATTCCAGCCGCTCGACTACATTGAGTACGTACAGCAGCCCTACTGGTTTGGTGAGGGCGGCGATATGTCTCCGGAGGAGTTTGGTATCCAAGCGGCTCGCAGCCTGGATGAGAAAATCCAGGAGCTGGGCCCGGATAATGTTGCGGCGTTTATCGCTGAGCCAATTCAGGGTGCTGGCGGCGTAATTATCCCGCCGGAAACCTACTGGCCGGAAGTCAAGAAGGTGCTGGACCAGTACGACATCCTGCTGGTGATGGATGAAGTGATTTTTGGTTTCGGTCGTACCGGTGAGTGGTTCGGTGCCGACTATTACGGCATGAAGCCCGACCTGATGACTTTCGCCAAAGCAGTAACCAATGGCTACTTCCCCCTGGGCGGTACCATGGTGAGTGATCGTGTCGCTGAAGTGATCAAAACCAAAGGTGGCGAGTTTACCCACGGTTACACCTACTCCGCGCATCCGGCTGCCTGTATGGCCGGTCTGGCAACTATCAATATTCTGCGCAACGAGAAGATTATCGAGAATGTCCGCGATGTAACCGGCCCCTACCTGTCCAAGCGCTGGGCTGAACTGGCGGAGCATCCGATCGTTGGCGAAACCCGCAGTTTGGGTATGGTCGGCGCCTTGGAGCTGGTAAAAGATAAGGCCAGCCGCGCTCGTTTTGATGATGACTGCACCGCTGGTGCGGTATGTCGTGACCTGAGTATCAAGCACGGTTTGGTGATGCGCGCCGTTGGCGATGCCATGGTTATCGCACCACCGCTGATTATGA
Organism: Microbulbifer sp. CNSA002; assembly: GCF_047324085.1. NCBI lineage: Bacteria > Pseudomonadati > Pseudomonadota > Gammaproteobacteria > Cellvibrionales > Microbulbiferaceae > Microbulbifer > Microbulbifer sp. CNSA002. Next base: position 3,614,126 of record NZ_CP172449.1, on the reverse strand, counting down.
CCACTGAACAGGTCGATGAGCTGGTAGAAAAAGCGCACCGCGCCCTGGACGACACTGCTAAAGCACTGGCGTAACATAGCGGCAAGATACTCTGTTGCAGAGGCGATCAGGTACTCCGTTTTCCATGATTTGAATGGAAAAGGGATGGCGGGTCGTCTCTGCGTTTAGATTGGATCACCCCAGGCACCTTATGTCTCAAGAAAAAGAATTCACTGCCCAGCCCGATCTGCTGGAGCAGTCGCAAAAATTCCTGGCAGAGCACTCGGACCTAAAGTGGATCGAAGGCTTTATGTTCGATATCAATGGCGTGCCGCGAGGGAAGTGGTTGCCGGCAGAAGCTGCGGAGAAATTGCTCAAGGGCAGTCTGCAAATGCCGCGTAGCGCGGTCAGTCTCGATATTTGGGGGCGGGATATCGAAGACAGCCCGCTGGTATTTGCCAGTGGAGACAGCGACGGCGTTTGTCTGCCGGTTTCGCCTATTAGCCTGGCGCCCTGGCATCGCGAGTCCACTGCCCAGCTGCATATGCAGTTGCATGAGGCAGATGGCTCCTCTCTCTATGCCGATCCCCGCAGCCAGTTGCAACGCGTGGTAGAGCGTCTCGGCAAACTGGGTTATACCGCCGTGTGTGCGACCGAGCTGGAATTCTATCTGCTCCGCGATGAGGTGGATCATCTGGCGCGTCCGCGCCCGGTTAGCGATAACGACGCCGAGCTGGTGCCTTCCACCGACGTTTACGATCTGTCCGAGCTCAATGCACAGCGACACTTCTTTGCCGATGTGCGAGCTGCTTGCGAGGCCCAGGGTATTCCCGCAGATTCAGTATTGTCGGAGTGTGCGCCGGGACAGTTTGAAATCAACCTGTTGCACAGTGCCGATCCCGTTAAAGTAGCAGACCAAACATTACTGTTTAAGCGCTTGTTAAAAGGGGTGGCGCGCAGTCACGGCTTCCGCGTGAGTACCATGGCCAAGCCTTTCGGGGATCAGGCGGGTAACGGAATGCACGTGCATATGAGTTTGATCGACGCCAATGGAAAGAACGTTTTTGATGACGGTTCTGACACTGGCTCCGATTTACTGCGTTATGCCGCAGCAGGAATGCTGGCGACTGCCAACGATGCGATGGCGTTTTTCGCACCTCACAGCAATTCCTATCGCCGCTTCCAGGAGAGCTCTCACGCACCGCTGAATCTCTGCTGGGGCTACGATAATCGCACTACAACTTTGCGTGTGCCCGCCAGTGATCCTGTGGCACGGCGTATCGAGCACCGCATTGCCGGGGCGGATGTAAACCCCTATCTGGTGTTAGCTGCGATTCTCACTGGTGTGTGTCATGGCATTGAGAACCAGATGGAAGCGCCTGCACCTGTGGAAGGCGATGCTTATCAGGTGGAGAGTGAGAAGCTGATCAATACCTGGAGTGGTGCACTGGAGCGCTTTGAGCAGAGCCCTTTGTGGCGCGAGTATCTTGATCCGCGCTTTGTGGAATTGTTCTCTCTGTTGAAAAGACAGGAGCAAGCAGAGATAGCTGCCCGCGTTACCGATGTTGAATACCAGAGTTATCTGCATCGGGTATAAAGATTGGCGGTGTGCTTTAGCGCCGATTGCCGTTTTAGTGAACGGCTTTCACGACAGGAGAGTCAGTGGGGGTATTTCCTCTGCTATACCTAAATTTAAGTGCGTAATGTGCTTGAAACTCTCCTCCTGAAAGTGTGTTCGAGAAATCTGGCCCGCCTTTTGGCGGGCATTTTTTTATTTTCGATTGACTTATTTCCACTTCCTGTTCGTATTAATCCCTTCTTTTAAAGTCGCCATGGCTTGAGTGTATCGAATGACACGGTGTGCGGTTGCTGGGCTTTTGTTGCTATTTTGGCTTGCGAGCACACATCCTTGGGCCAGGATACCAAGAGGGTGGACCGCTTCCGCCTAGCAGTCATTTCTCCGCCAGTGTATTCTTCCGCTTTACCAGCGAGACACCCCAGACGGTCGGCTCTTAGACGTTGGCATTCGCAGAATGTCTGTGCGAGAGCGGATAATGTTATGGGGTATAAGAATATTGCAGATGGGGAAACTATGACCGCCTTGGGAAATTGTGCAGACGGTCCAACGGCTGGCGAGACGCAGCCACTAAAAATATGCCTTTTGGGGTATCGCAGCAATCCACACAGTGGTGGTCAGGGCATCTACCTGCGCTACCTGAGTAAAGCACTGGTTGATGCTGGTCACTCCGTGGATGTTATTTCTGGCCAGCCCTACCCAGAACTCGATGAGCGCGTAAAACTCATCAAAATGCCAGGGTTGAACCTCTATGAAGTTGAGCGTCCAGCGCGGGCCTTGAAACCTCGCCACCTGCTCTCGTGGGCGGATTTTTTTGAATGGTGGAGTAAGCTTACCGGCGGTTTTGCTGAGCCTTATACCTTTGGCCGTCGGGTAAATAAATACCTGCGCAAGCACGGCAAACAATACGACATTGTTCACGATAACCAATCACTGTGTTACGGCTTGCTGGATATCGAGAAAAATGGATTGCCTGTTGTCGCGACAATTCATCACCCCATTACCCGGGATCGTCAACTGGCATTAGATGCCGCCCCCGATTGGCGTTTTCGTTTGCTGGTACGTCGCTGGCATAATTTTTTGAATATGCAGATTAAGGTATCGCGGAAGCTTCGCCATATCGTGACAGTTTCCAAGCAATCTGAGCGGGATATTATCGAGCAGTTTGGCGTAGCTCCCGAGCAGATTCACCTGATTTACAACGGTATTGATACCGAATTATTTAACCCAGGGGCAGAAAATAAGCGCTTGTCTCTGCGAATTATGACCACCGCATCGGCAGATCAGCCCCTCAAAGGTCTGCGCTTTTTATTACAGGCGTTGGCGGAACTGCGCCAGGAATATGAAAACATAGAGTTGTTGGTGGTTGGCAAATTACGCGAAGGTGGCGCTACGGAACGCTTGCTTCACGATCTGGATCTTCAGGATAGGGTTCAGTTTGTCTCCGGTATTTCTAACGAAGAACTGGTCGATAATTACCGCAAGGCTACAGCGGTAGTTTGCCCATCGCTCTATGAGGGGTTTGGTTTACCTGCCGGGGAGGCAATGGCATGTGGTGCTCCGGTAGTATCCAGTGACGGGGGTGCCTTGCCTGAGGTGGTTGGGGATGCCGGAATCGTGGTCCCTGCAGGAAATCACGAAGCTTTGGCCAATGCCCTGCGCCAGGTTTTATCCAGCGAAGCGCTGCGAAAAGAACTCAGTGAGAAAGGTCGCCAGCGCATTGAAAATAAATTTTCCTGGAAAATCGCTGCAGAGAGTTTGGTGAAATATTACCGGGAAATTCTCGGACATACATTGGCGGAACAACCCAGTAGTCATGAAATAGAAACTCCGAATATGCGCAGTGCGGAGGCGGCTTAATGATTACTGTAGATCCCCAGCACTTAAATCTTCGCCCTGGCCAAAAAGTCCTCGACTTGGGGTGCGGTGAAGGGCGCCATTCCATCCACTTGATGATCACCGATGATGTCGATGTTTACGGCATTGACCTGTGTTTTGATGATGTGCGCACTGCCAGTGAGCGAGCGGAACCTTTCCGCTCTCCCGAGCACTCAAAAGGTCGCTTGCAGTTCGGAGTTGCCAATGGCTTGCAACTACCATTTGCCGATGGGAGTTTTGATGTGGTTATCTGCTCAGAGGTACTTGAGCATATCCCCGATTACAAGTCTGTCCTGGCTGAGATTAACCGGGTATTAAAACCCTCCGGTATTTTTGCCGCGACAGTACCGGCATTTTTTCCCGAGTGGGTGTGCTGGAAACTCAGCGATGAATACCATCAGGTTGAGGGTGGTCATATCCGAATATTCCGCGAGCGCGAGCTGCGAGAGGATATTGAAAGGCTGGGACACCACTATTTTGCCCGGCATAAGGCCCATGCGTTACATGCACCTTACTGGTGGTTAAAGTGTTTGTTTTGGGACAAGCCCGATTCCCGTTTGGTCTCTGCCTATCACCGCCTGTTGGTGTGGGATCTGATGAAGAAACCAGCCTTTACCCGGGTTCTCGAAAAACTATTGAACCCGCTGTTGGGAAAAAGTATCGCTCTCTATTTTGTGAAACCTGCCGGGTCGACACAACGAGTGGATGCGGCCCTCTCCCTGCCTGAGGGAGTTGAAGCATGAGTAAAATTTCTGTGCCGGCAACAGCTTCTGGTCTTTTCCCTGAAGGATTTATCCAGGATAGCGCCGCCTATATTCTCTCCCAGCAGCTCCCCGATGGTTCAATTCCCTGGTTTAAAGGGGGCTATGCCGACCCCTGGGATCATGTTGAGGCCGCTATGGGGCTCGCCATTGCCGGAGAGTTCAGTGCTGCTGAAAACGCTTATTGCTGGTTGGCTGAGATTCAGCTGGAAGACGGCAGCTGGTGGGCCGCTTATAAAGATGGCGATATAGACAACCGGGAGCGCCGTGAAACCAATTTTGTTGCCTATGTGGCAACAGGAATTTGGCAGTACTTTCTGGTTAGTAGAGACACACTGTTTTTACAGCGCTATTGGCCGATGGTGGAGCGTGCAATCGAGTTTGTATTGCGCTTGCAAACGGAATTTGGCGAAATTCATTGGGCGGTAGATTCAGAGGGCGCCCCTATGAAAGATGCCCTGATCACCGGTTGTTCTTCCATTTATAAAAGTCTGGAATGCGCAATTAATATTGCCCACCAGCTAGGGGTTGCTCGCCCTCAATGGATACTTGCCCGGGAAGCTTTGGGCGATGCGCTGCGCAATAAACCGGAGCGCTTTGATCGCACCTGGGAAAGCAAGGCGCGCTTTTCAATGGATTGGTTTTATCCCGTATTAACCGGTGCCTTTTCTGGTGAGGCAGCGCAGTTGCGTCTTCAGCAGCGCTGGGATGAGTTTGTCGTGGCTGGTTTGGGATGTCGTTGCGTCAGTGATGAGCCCTGGGTGACGGTGGCTGAATCCTGCGAACTCACTATGTCCCTAATCGCTGCTGGCCAGCGTTCGCGGGCGGAAATTTTGTATCGCGGCTTGCACCGCTGGCAGGATAAAGATGGGGGCTACTGGACCGGTTATGTCTACCGGGATGAGGCCATCTGGCCGGAGGAAAAAACCACCTGGACTGTAGGGGCCATGCTTCTGGCTGCCGATGCGCTCGCCGGATTAACGCCAGCGAGCGAGCTGTTTACATCGGTGCGCCTGCCCCTAAATGCGGCGCAGGATTCCCAGGGTGTCGACAGTTTCGACGAGCTCGAATTGAGCGGAAGCCAGGGCTAGTTTGTAAATATCGTAGGGCGCCTGGCCGCCATCGGCGGGGTCCGGGAAAATGTCGTGGATCGCCAGGTAGCCACCGGGCACGATATGGCGGGACCAGCTGCGATAATCGGTCATGGCCGCTTCCAGGGAGTGGCCGCCGTCAATAAATACGAGACCCAAAGGGGTATTCCAGCAGCGTGCAGCTGTTGCGGAGGGGGCGACGACGGGAACAACCCAGTCATCCAATTCAGCCGCGCGAATATTCGCGCGGAAAGTGCGAAAACTGTCCATTAAATTGGCCTGGCCATCAAACAGTTCGGGATCGTGATACTCCTCTCCGGGCTGGTGCTCTTCAGAACCTCGATGGTGGTCCACGGCGAACAGGACGTTATCGGTCAGCTTACAGGCACTGGCCAGGTAAATTGATGATTTGCCGCAGTAGCTGCCCACTTCAAGACAGGGACCCAGTGAGCTGGCTTCAGCTGCCAGGTGGTAGAGAGCTTCCCCTTCATGGGCGGCGAGGAAACCTTTAATTGCTCGAATATCAATAGGTAGATTTAGGGACATGGGTAAACGCTTGCTATTTTTCGTGGCCGAAACACTAAACTGCCACTAATACAAAAGCAATTGGGTTTTTACTCAGGGCTCCGTAAATCCCATAAAATATAAGTAGAAATTAAAATATGCGTAAGGATCACAGGCCCTATTGGCTCAAGCGACTGCAGCTGCGTTGGCGAAAATGGCGAACAGAGTATTTCCTTCTGCCACAATTCGATGCGGTTGGGGTTGAGCCGGAAGTAATGGACCCGGGTTCTGTCCATGTTTTTGGCGGAAATGTTCGGCTCGGAAATTATCCTCACTTAATCTCCAACAACGAGAAGTGTATTCGCTTTACCACTTTTGGGCACAAGGGGGGAGAGGCATTTATTACTATTGGGGATTTCGTATTGATCTCTCCAGGGGTACGTATTTCTGCGGCTCAATCTATTGAGATTGGCGACGCCTGTATGATCGCAGCCAATGTGTATATTTCCGATTCTGATTGGCATGGGCTCTACAATCGCACGCGGCCCTTCCGTTGTACCTCCCCGGTGCGCCTGGGTAACAATGTTTGGATTGGAGATAGTGCAACCATCTGCAAAGGTGTCACTATCGGTGATAATTCTGTAGTGGGAGCCGGCAGTATCGTCACCAAGGATGTCCCCGCAAATACGGTTGTCGCCGGTAATCCGGCAAAACCCATTAAATCAATTAATCCCAAGCGGCGAATGATTACCCGGGAGGCATTATTTGCCGATGCCTTTCGCCAAGCGCATAATCTGGATGAATTGGATAAGATGATGTTGGGTGGGAACACCTTATTGGGTTGGTTGCGCTCGGTATTCTTTCCCCGCCGTAGCGATTGAATGTGTAAGTATTAATAAAATGAAAAAAAGAAAAAGTATTGTCCTGATTGGAATGCCCGGCGCCGGTAAAAGTACGCTGGGGGTGTTGTTGGCAAAGGAGCTGGCACTGGGGTTTACAGATACTGATGTTCTGATCCAGTCCAGAGAGGGCAAGACTTTGCAGCAAATTATGGCTGAAAGTGACTATCTTAATCTCCGCGCCATTGAAGGGGAGGTATTAGCTGAGGCCACCCTCCCCAGTGATGTTATTGCCACTGGAGGAAGCGCAGTCTATAGCGAAGAGGGCATGGCGAATCTACGCAGTCAGGGTGTGGTAGTGTTTCTTCAGTGTTCAGCGGAGGAATTGCGTCGGCGTATCCATAATTATGAAAGCCGTGGCATTGCGAAGGCGCCCGGGCAGTCTTTTGCGGACTTATTTGAAGAGCGACAGGCCCTTTACCGGCAATATGCAGAAATAACGGTGGATTGTGACAGTAAATCACTGCAGGAAACGCTTGATCATTTACTTAATGCGCTGCGGGAGCTTGCAGAGTAACCGAAATTCTCTCAGTAAGCCCCATGCGTTAAAGCAAGGGGCTTTACTTTTCACACTTTTGGCTTAAAGTGGCAGCTGGGTGGTGTACTTCACCTGCTTGAGGGCAAAGGTGGAGTTGACTGAGGCCACGTTTGGCAGGTGTACCAGGGAGCGCTTCAGTAATTGCTCATAGTGCTCCACGCTATCCACTACCACGCGCAGGACATAGTCTTTGTCTCCGCTGGTGGAATAGCACTCTACCACCTCCTGGACATCCTGAACTGCTGATTCAAAGTTGTTCAGGGATTCCTCATCGTGATTGTGGATGGTAACGTAGCAGTATACGGTGACACCCAGATCCAATTTGCGTGGATCCAGCAAGGTAACACGGCCACGGATAATACCTTCGGCTTCCAATCGCTTGATTCTGCGCCAGCAGGGAGTGTGCGAAAGACCGACTTTATCGCCCAGCTCTGCCATGGAGTAATCTGCGTTCTCCTGCAGCGCTCGCAGAATCTTACGGTCAAAATCATCCAGGTCTGTCGAACGCTTCATAAAGACTCCTATCCTATAAAAATTATCTATATCGAAACTTCTATCACAAATTTACGCATATTTGCGTGAATAAAGCAATGCTCTATTGCGCTTAACGAACTAGTATGACCTGACTAAACCGTTTCGGGATAGGTGCAGTGTGCCCTTAGCCGCTCTGGGACTTTGCGGCAAATATAAAAACAGGCGTATCTGACCACGGAAAACGGACTATTCGGAAGAATAATGACTAATAACTCGAACCGGGTTTCGAGAAGAATAATTAACCGGAAGTAGGTGTATGACTGAAAAAGTAACCAGTCCTCAAAGTACGGCGGATTCCCAAGTAAAAAAACAGGTTTCATTGGACGACCGCTACACCATGCTCAAGGGCCGTGTGCTCCTTTCAGGTATCCAGGCCCTTGTGCGCTTACCCATAGACCAGATGCGAATGGACCGGGATCGCGGCCTCAATACCGCGACTTTTATCTCCGGTTATCGGGGGTCGCCCTTGGGTGGCTACGACCTGCAGTTATCCAGGGCGAAAAAGCTGCTGGGAGAGTACAACATCCGTTTCCAGCCTGGCGTCAATGAAGAGTTGGCGGCTACAGCAGTTTGGGGTTCCCAGCAGGTGGGCTTGTTCCAGGGCGCAGAAGTGGATGGCGTCTGCGGGATTTGGTATGGCAAGACACCGGGTGTCGATCGCTCCTGCGATGCATTTCGCCATGCCAACGCCGCTGGCTCCTCTCCCAAAGGTGGTGCACTGATCGTTGCCGGCGATGACCACGGCTGTAAATCATCCTCCTATCCCGGGCAATCTGAGTTTGCCTTTGTAGATATGCATATTCCAGTACTTAACCCCGCCACCGTGCAGGAAGTGTTGGATTATGGTCACTATGGGCTGGAGCTGTCTCGCTTTAGCGGCTGCTGGGTGGCAATGATCACCCTGGCAGAAAATATGGATAGCTCTGCGACCGTGGAAGTGGACCCTGAGCGGGTTAAATTCCACTACCCGGATATTGAGCGTCCCGAGGGCGGCCTGAATATTCGCAAGCAGGACAACCCTCTCGAGCAGGAAGAGCGCCTGTGGCGTTACAAGCGCCCTGCTGCGCTGGCTTTTGCCCGCGCCAATAAACTCAACAAGGTTGTACTGGAAAACCCTGAGGCGAGCCTCGGTATCGTAACCACCGGTAAGGCCCATCTGGACTTGATGCAGGCCTTCGAAGACATGGGTATCGATGAGCAGAAGGCCAAGCAGCTCGGTATCCGAATCCTTAAAGTGGGTATGACCTACCCGTTGGATGTGCCGGGTATCCAGGAGTTTGCCCGTGGCTTGGATACGCTGCTGGTGCTTGAGGAAAAACGCAGTTTGATGGAAGTACAGCTGAAAGAAGAGCTGTACAACGTCCACGTGAAGGACCCAAATTTCCCGCGTATTCTCGGTAAAGTGGACGATAGTGATCAGCCGCTGATGCCCGCTTATGGCGAGCTGTCGCCAGCGATTATTGCCCAGGTATTGGGTTTTGTTTTGGGTGAGGACAAGTTGGATGAAGGCGGCAAGCACCGCTTGATGCGCCTCAATGCCCTGGCTGAACGTATTTCCCAGCAGACGGGCTCAAGCGTGTCTCGCTTGCCTATGTTCTGTGCCGGCTGCCCCCACAACCGTTCCACCAAGGTGCCAGAAGGAAGCCGAGCCTTAGCAGGTATTGGTTGTCACTATATGGCTCAGTGGTTGGATAGGGAGACTTATACCTTCACCCAAATGGGTGCCGAAGGAGTTAACTGGGTAGGGCAGGCGCCGTTTACAACTGAAAAGCATGTCTTTGTAAACCTGGGTGATGGTACCTATTTCCACTCCGGTATTTTAGCTATTCGTGCTTCCGTGGCTGCCAAGGTCAATATCACTTACAAGATCCTGTTTAATGATGCGGTCGCCATGACAGGCGGCCAGCCCCACGATGGTGAGTTGGCTCCGGATATGATCTGTCGCCAAGTTTTGGCAGAAGGGGTTCAGAAAGTTGTCCTGGTGATGGATAACCCGGATAAATACAAGGGTGCGCTGTCCTTCCCCAGTGAAGTTGAAATTCATCACCGGGATTACTTGCCCGTTGTAATGGATGAGCTGCGTGAGGTTGAAGGTTGTACCGTTATTATTTACGACCAGACCTGTGCCACCGAACTGCGCCGCAAGCGCAAGCGCGGGCTACTGCCTAAAGCCGAGGGGCGCCCCTTTATCAACGAGCTGGTGTGTGAAGGCTGTGGAGACTGCGTCCAGCAGTCGAGCTGCATCGCTGTTGAGAAAGTGGAAACGGCGCTGGGCGACAAACGCAGGGTAAACCAAACCGGCTGTAACCAGGATATGTCCTGCGTTAACGGCTTCTGCCCCTCATTTGTCACGGTGAAAGGAGGCAATATTGCCAAGGGCGCCGGGGTAGGCGACGTTTTGCGAACTGAAGCGGCCAAGTTGCCCTCGCCGCAGCTTCCGGGCTTACAGCAGCCGTATAACTTCCTGGTTACCGGCGTTGGTGGTACGGGTGTGGTGACTATTGGTGCCTTGTTAGCGATGGCGGCACATATCGAAGACAAGGCGTGCAGTACCCTTGATCAGACCGGATTGGCTCAGAAGGGCGGTGCGGTTTACTCCCATATTCGCTTTGCGGCTGCGCCCGAGGCTTTGCAGGCGGTACGTATTTCCGACGGTCGTGCCGATGCCCTAATGGCCTGCGACCTGATTGCAGCCGGCAATGTAGCAGCTTGTTTGGTTAAACTGGATAAATCGCACAGTCGCGCGGTAGTGAATACCCACTTGAGCCCAACGGCGGCAACGGTTCTCGGGCGTGAGGATGTCCATTCACCGCAAGCGGTATTGGATACGGTGAGTGGCGCGGTTAATGAGCTCAGCTCTGTAGAAGCGCATCGCCTGACCAAAGCAGCTCTGGGTGATACGCTCGCCGCCAACATTTTTATGCTCGGCTACGCCTGGCAGAAAGGGTTGATTCCGCTAACTGAAGCCTCCCTACTGGAAGCGATCCGCTTAAACGGTGTCGCTGTGGAAGGTAATCTGCAGGGATTTGCTGCAGGGCGGTTGGCGGCAGAAAATCGCAACGCTCTGGACAAACTGTTAACCCACGAAAAAGTTGCAGTAGAAGTACCACAAACTCTTGAAGCGATCGTGGCTCACCGGGTGGGGCACCTCACCGGTTATCAAAATGCGGACCTTGCCGAGCGTTACCGCAGTTTGGTCGATACGGTGAAATCTGCTGAGATCTTAAAAGTGCCCGGGAACGTGCAGTTGGCTGAGGTGGTTGCGCGCAATTATGCAAAGTTGCTTGCCTATAAGGATGAGTACGAGGTGGCCCGCCTATACACCGATAGCCGCTTTATCGAATCGCTAAAAGAGAACTTCAGTGGTGACTTTACCCTGGAGTTCAATTTGGCTCCCCCGTTATTGGCGCGCTTCGATAAAGGCTTGGGGCGTCCCCGCAAAATGAAATTTGGCGGTTGGATGTACAAGGCATTTGGTGTTTTGGCGAAGCTGAAGTTCTTGCGCGGATCGGCGCTTGATATTTTTGGCTATACAGCTGAGCGAAAAATGGAGAGGGCACTGATTAGCGAATATGAAGAATTGGTTAAGAAAGTTCTGGGCCAATTAAATTCGCAGAATCACGCTGCTGCTGTTGAGCTACTTCAATACCCGGATATCATCCGGGGCTACGGCCCGGTGAAGGAGGCCAATATTGAGAAAGCGAAAGAACAGCGAAATATCGCATTAAATCGATTTGAAAACCCGGTTCGGGATATAAAACTATCAGCTGAGGTTGAGGTTTTTGACCCAGCTAAGGCACAGCAAGTAGGTTAATTGCCCGTTTGATAAAGTGGCTCAAGGACTGTCTTGAGCCACTTTATAATCCCCTACCAAACCCCTTGTAGTCGTATGGCGAATTGGTTGGTTTTGTCTCCAGTAAAATCGTTGTCGCCTAGGGTGATGTTCATCATTACCCGAACTTTGGGGTTGAAGTAATAGTTTACCCCTAACGTAAGGTTACTTGCTCGAAGCTGGTGGAAATCGCGATTTTCGATGGTTTGGTATCTTGCGGCAACTTCCCATGCGCCTTCTGGGGGGGATGGTTTAATTGACTTAAAAACCCCTTTCTTGTCGTCATATGGCTTGTGCTGCCCGGTAATTGCCCAGCTTCCCAAAATGTACCAGGAGTGGACATCCTGTCCGCCAATAAAGCACCCGGTGATAGGATCACAGAAAAAATTCGGAGGCAAACCGAAAAACTCTTCATAGACCAATTCTGAGAGATATATTTTTCCTGAAAAGTGCCCGTAGGCGTATTCCGCCTGACCAAATAAGGGACCGTAGGTTGCAGCCAGCTCGAAACCGGTAATATTGACCCGCCCCCCACCGTCGCCGAGAAAAAATTCATCGTCACCAAAATCGCCAAAAAAATTAATTGATCCACCAGGTGAGATGGCTATAAGTTGCTCTGGCCCCCGCCGGCCCGCATAGGCGACCTCAGCAATAATATCAGGTGTATCTTGGTTAGCTTTTTCGTAACTACGGGATACGCCGAGGTGAACGGTTGATATGGAGTCGCTGATTGGAGCCCAGGTTAATCGAGTTGCGGCGCCAAACCCCGAATTGCGTGGGTCACCGGGGTTTCGCAAGTTGAACAGGGTAAAACCGAAGGTATGGCAGCACCATTGTTTATCCCATTTGATCCCCTGTAAGTAGCCTCGTCCGTCGTAAATACCTGCAGAGCTGGTAAGTGCTCGCTCCATAAGTACGAGGTCGTTTGAGCTGGTTAGTTGACTCATTGATCGACTGGGTTTGAAATTGCCAATAGTCAACTTTCCTGTATAGAACTTTGTACTTAAATAAACGTCACGCAACCCTGCGGTTCCACTGGTGGCAAAGTCTCTCTGAAGTTTGTATTCCCACTCCCAGATTTTGCCCCTCATTGTCAATCTAACCCGACGGAAGTCGGTTGTATTGACCGGATCTTCTAGGTCTTTGTCAAAAATGTATGTATCGAAGTGAATCCTTCCGCCGAGTTGTGCGGAGAAATCCCCATCGTCAGAGACAATTTTCAGTCCGCCTTTTGTCTCGGCTTCATCAGCAATAGCCGGGAAGCTAAATAAAAGAATTGATATGGCACAGTATGCTCCCCAGCATTTCATCGGACGCCTCTAGTTGAGAGTTGTCATTGGTCACGGGAAAAGTGCTATTCGAGTTTAGCAATAGAAAAGACTTTGGACGGGGAGGGGGAATGGGACGGCGCAGAAAATCTGCGCCGAGGGTTACTGGACAGTTGATTAAATGCGTTCTAATTTGTAACCAGTGTCGCCTAGAAACTCGATAACACTGCGTTCGCCCACCAAGTGGCCAGCGCCGACTATGACAAACAGAGACTGGTAGTTTGGCCCCTTAAGGGCAATTTTCTCAGCCATCCTTTCATTGCGATTAAAAAAAAGTGTGTCATAGAGCGGCTTATATTCAGGGTTTTCAGTTAGGCCGTCGAGGATAATAAGGCGATTCAAAGCTTCTTCATCTCCTCGCTTCCATGCGCTGGTAAGTTTGGGTAAAAAGGTTGAAATATCCCCAATTTGCTCAAGGGTTTGCTGGAAGAGGAGCGCAGGGTTGTCCAGGTCATTTAACATCTTGAATTGTTGCAAGACACCTTCTAGCTCCAGAACGGATTTCCCATCCTTTTTTGCTTTTTGTAAAAAGTGCCTATCAATGCCTAGTTCTGGGTTGAGGCCGTGGGCCTGCATCTCAATCATACTCATAGAGATCATGGCTATGGCGGGACGCTGCCGGATAAACATAGCCTCGGGCATACTACGTTTTCGCATCCACGACTTCAGTTGGCTGTATATCGCGGGTGGAAGTTCGTCTTTTAAAGTTCGTTCACCTTGGTAGATAGACTCCATCATGATTCGCTGCTGTAACAGGCTGTCGCCTTCTGCAGCGAGAATGTCAGCCTCGACGGCAATGGCATCACTATTGGAGTAGGCCTGTTCAATTTTTGGTCTAAGAGGGTAAAAGTCCTCAGTTGCCAAGTGAACCGAGCCTAATAAGTAAACGGTTTTATCATCTTTAGTTGCTTTCCAGAAGATGCCTTTATCGCTCTCAGCGGCTGAAGCTCCTATTGTTAGTAGAAGCAGTGTAAAGGCGAGAAAGTAACTTATTTGTCGCTGAAGCATTGTCGGGTCCCTGAGTAATTTGCCTTTGCAAATACTATCACTAACACCTTCAGGTACCAGAGGGGCTTTTAGGCATCAAGTCACTGACTTGTAAATTAGTGATGATTTACTGGGAAATTATCTTATTGGAAGTCAAAATAGACCTTTTGGTCTGTTTCACGGAAGTCAAATTGAAAGTTGTACAGTTTTTGCCCAGTCTAGAGCCTGGGATCACAGCAACTCTTGCGCTTGAGTTTGCAAATGAACTGGTCAAAAAAGGCCACGAGTCCCTGGTAATTTCTACTGGTGGACCATTGGAGGCGCGGTTTCGTTTGCACGGTAGTGACTTTATTAGCTTTCCAAAAATCAGTGAGTCAATTTGGTCTTTGCGGCACAAATCCCGCCTGCGTAAGATTCTCGCAAGGTTGCAACCGGATATTGTCCATACCTATGGTCGCTCAACGGCTTTTCTAGCTTGGCGCGCCTTAAAGAGTGAGTCAGCTACAAGTCGCCCTAAGCTGGTGCCCCTCGTGGATCAAGATTTCCCCGACAGTTATTTTAATAAAGGTATGCTGTCAGGAGATGGAATTATCGCAAGCTCCCGAGGGGTTGCAGAGAACCTGAAGAAGTTCTCCCCCAAAATTACAGAAGACTCGATAGAGGTTATTTATCACGGTATCAATATTCGCGAGTTTGATCGTGAAAAACCGGTAGCGAGCCAGTGGCAACTGAAGCTTTTGAATAGCTATCCCCAGCTGGAAGGGAAAAACTGGTGGTTAATGCCGGGAGAGATCTCTGCAAGTGGGGGCCAGGAGGAGTTTTTACACCTGTTGGCCCAGGCTGCGGCACAAAGCGATGATTTTCACGGAGTGATTATAGGAGCTTTGGCTGAAGATAATTTGCGTTATCTGAAAAAACTTGAAGGGCTCGCACAAGATTTGGACCTTGGTGGTAAGGTTACATTCCTTGGTGAACGCCGTGATATGCGTGAGCTGTACGCAACTTCTCAGTTGGTTTTTCAACTCGCCAGCGAGAAAGATGGGAACGCAAAACATTCGAAGGAAGCGCTGGCGATGGGGCGCCCGGTAGTCGCTTATTCCGAAGGTTGTACGGGGGAGGTTTTACAGAAACACTTTCCTGAAGGACTGGTGGAGAAAGGTGATCTGAAATCTTTAATGGAAGCGAGTTTGAATTTGGTAAGCAAGCCAAATAATCTAAATCCTCAAGAGTTTAGCTATGCAGCTTCGGCTGGAAAAACCATAGACTTTTTTCAGGGCTTACTTAATTAAATTAAAAGCAATTTTAGTCGTTAACAATCTGGAAAGTATTAAAAGGTTGAATTTCTAAAAGTTAAGGTGCCCGTTCAAAGAGGCGAAATCAAAACCGGGATTGGGTGTATTGGTTCTGGCGTTTGAAAAATGACTGTATCTTAAAGAAAGGACGTGGCCTCTGGAAAAACGGTACCCGAAAGCAAAGTGCAGGGCAAAATTTAGTTTGGTGCTCAATCCAATATCACCAAAGTTTTTTTGGCTTAAGTAGGATGCTCCTGCGCCTGCTTCAGCAAAGCCACCCCGTAATTCACCTCGGGGGTACCAGCGCAAAATAGGTTTAATTTCGAGAATATTTTGTTGCTGTTTCTCGCTGTGGTGTTCAATTCGCATATGGGAGTAGCTGCCTTGTCCCCACCATTGAAGTGAATTGTCGCCAAGGCTAAATGAAGACAGTAGATAGGAGTAGCTGAATCCAGCCATTTCTGAAGCTGAGATAGAGCGATACTGCATTAACTCATTTCCTAACCCTTTACCTGCGCTTGCAATGAGCTCGGATTCTGCTTGCGTCGGTTGGGCTAGAAGTAGTCCGCCGGCAAAAAAATAGGTACAGCATTTAAAGGCATAGTATTTTTCGTTGAAGACCGCTAACTTACGCATAACTTCGCAATACTAACTGATAGAACTGTTTTAAAGACTAGTGGGAAAGGGTTCGATGGCAAGCTCTCAGGAGGGGCTTGCCATCGACTTCCTCCTTTTCTAGCGCCACTGCCGCTTCAGTTGTCGAAGTGCGTCAGAATGAAGTTGTCGCGCGCGCTCCTGGCTAAGCCCCAATTGCTCGCCAATAACTCGAAAAGAGCAGTCCTTGTCAGAAATTAATCCATACCGCAAGTTGAGGACTGTCCTTTGTCGTGCGGGGAGGCGGGCAACAGCTTCACGGAGGCGTTGAGCTAGCTCCTGGTTGGTTACAAGCTCATCCGTATTGTAAAGTTCATCAGCAGGTGCATAGTCCAGTCGGGTACTGCTCTGGTCGTCTGCGACTGGGTCATCAAGGGACCCTGTTGGTCCTGGGAGTTTTAATAAGCTCTGGATTCTCTCAATATCTAGTCCTGTGTGGCGGGCCAGATTGTCATCGGATGCGGGTTGCCCCTGAGCACGTACTTCACCAATGGCTCTGTAAATCGCTCTTAAATCATCCTGGACATTGGCTGGTTGTCGGACAAGATCTTCATTGCGCCTTAAAGCCAATTGAATTTCTTGCTGAATCCACCAGTAGGCATAGGTCGAAAAGCGGTATCCCATTTGTGGTTTGAATCGCTCAATGGCTTTCATTAATCCAACATTGCCTTCTTGAATTAAATCGATAAAGGGAACTGATGGGTTGCGAAAGCGTTTTGCGATGGCAATAACCAGGCGCAGATTACATTGGATCAGTTTTTTCCGCTGTTGTTGAAAGCGCTGTAGGAGTCCGGTTAGCCTGCTGCGGCCGCGCCTATCCAGGAACTTGCTGGCAAGTAGGATTTCAGTGTGGGCAATTATAAGTCCATGGTCGTAGGCGCCTGTGCTTCCGCGCTGCTCCACTCCTTCGCTGCGAAGCTGAACCAACTCGGTGCCGCTTTCCTGAAGATTGGAAATGAGCTTTTCTTCCAGGTCGCGCAATAGACAGGTGGTACTGTGCTCTTCCTCCGGAGTTAATAGCTCAAGCCTGTAGAGATGCTTGAGATAGCTCTGCATTGGGGTGGTGCCGCTCTCGGAGAGGGTATCACCCGCGGCATGAATCTCTTCCGAGTCAGGGTCTCGCTCGACTTGAGGGTCGGGCTCGCTGGCACCCTGGCAGGAGTCAGAGAGTGGTTCGCCTGTATCCTTCAGCCATTCTTCATCCCTTGAGTAAAAATGTTCTCGGGACAAGTGCTTAAACCTTTGTTGGCTGTGTGAACGAAACTTGTTGATCAGTCTATTAAGGTGTCGATTGACGCCTATTTCTACTTACTATAGATGTATCAGTAAGCTTAAGAAGGGAAAAATGAGACTCGAAGGTTTTGCCGGTCTGAAAAAGGGGGAGAGTTTTATGTGCGCCTCTAGAAACTAGCTTTTACTGGGCGCGCTTGCTCTTACTTTTCGGCCACTATCTTTTGGCGGCATAAAGAATTAGCCAAGCATTGCTTTTTCTGCGGCGACCGAGATTCCAGCCTTCCAGTAGATCCTTTCATTGTCATTTTGGCGCCAGAACCGGCTATTATCCAGTTTGAATAGGGGCTTCTGATAAGTGCCTTTGGTGATTGAAACAATTCTAATTCCGATGAAATTAGGCATTTTAGTTGTTGGACTCTTTTTTTCTTTCCTAAGTCATTTTTTGCCCGCTATTCCGCGGGTGGGTTAACTTGCCAGAGTAAGTTAGTCGTTTCATGTCAGCTTCTATCCCACAAGATCTTCTCAAACAAATAGAAATGCAGATGAGTTCACACTTTTTTGGCTGTCAGCATGAAAGAATTTGAAGAGCCATACATGCTGATTGCCCACAAAATATGGGGCTCGAGTTCGGTTTGTGAAATATTGTCGTTTTTAGTAGTTGTTGTTTGGAGGGTATGACTACTTAATAAGTTGCAGAAAATTCTATCGATTGAGCGATTTTTTATAAAACTAAACTATCCAGGGGCGGAACTATGAAGGGGTTGCTAACACCTGCAGCACTGTTTGCTGTTGTGGTTGGGTACGTGTCTTGCGAGGGGATAAGCCTTGCGGTATCTGATCGATCTGCAGCTTATGCTGTCGGGGTCGCGCTTAGTGAGCGGGATGATCAGTCCGTTGACTACAACCAGTACTCGGGAGATGCTCAAGATATAGAGCTGTTTGATGGCTCCAATATGATGGAGTTTGAAGGCGATGTATTTGCCGATGCTCCCGAGCATATGCCTCCAATTGGAGAGGGGGCGGACTCAAAAGACAGTGATGACAAGGGCTTCGGTGAGTAGCTATCAAGTGCAATGCCAATAAGGCTTACATGGACAAGTACCCGAGACCGAAGCCCGGATTCTTGTCCAGGAGACGGGGTCTCTATTTCTTCTGGGCGCTAAAATGCTTCCCGCTTACGCCGTTACTGTCTCTACCCATTAAATAGAGGTAGGTGGGCATAATATCTTCTGCAGAGGTTACCGACTGTGGGTTTTCTGCTGGGTAGGCAGTTGCTCGCATTGTTGTACGGGTTGCCCCTGGGTTTAGGGAGTTGACCCGGGTATTGGAAACCCCTTCCAGTTCATCGGCGAGTACCTGCATCAGTCCTTCAGTGGCAAACTTCGATACTGAATAGGCCCCCCAATAGGCTCTCCCTTTAACCCCAACGCTGGAGCTTGTAAACACAACAGAGCCTGCTTCTGATTCCTCTAGCAGAGGCAGCATTGCCTTTGTTAGTCCAAACGCTGCATTAACATTCACCTGCATTACTTGTTGCCAAGTGTTGAAATTGTAATTGCCTATAGGGGTGCGTTGCCCGAGTAGGCCGGCATTGTGCAGGAGTCCATCCAGGCGGCCAAACTCGTTGCGAATAGCTTCTGCGAGGCTCTCGAAACCCTCTATTTTTGCCGCACCCAGGTCCATGGGGAAAATAGCCGGCTGTGGTCCGCCGGCAGTCTCGATTTCGTCATAGACCGCTTCTAGCTTGGGGGTTGTACGGCCTAGCAAAATTACTGTCGCCCCGTGAGCGGCAAAAGTCTTTGCTGCAGTTTTACCTATGCCATCTCCGGCACCGGTGATAAGAATAATTTTGCTCTTTAATAGGTCGGAGGGCGCTTGATAGTCGCCAACAAAGTCTGACATGAAATATCCCGATACTGTCACCGGGCTTGGGTGCCCGGTATTACTTCAAGTTTCAAAAATAGTGTTGTTCTAGAAGGGGCCAAATTTCATTGGCGGAATTTACCAGGTGGTCTGCCCCCCAATTGGCGGGGTTGTCTGTAGAGTCAATATAACCATACCCGCAAGCGATAGTCGGCATACCAGCCTTTTGTCCGGCGATGATATCGCGCTTGTGGTCGCCGATATAAATTGCTTCAGCGGGCGCGCAACCAATCTGGCTGCAGGCTAAAAATAGGGGCTCGGGGTCCGGCTTGGATTTGCTGACGTGGTCAGGGCAAACAATTGCAGAGGCTGGCGGTAGATGGGTAAAGGCTTCCATCAGCGGAGTGGTGTAGGCCTCCGGTTTATTGGTGACAATCCCCCAGGGAAGGTTTTTTTCAACCAGGTTGTCGAGCAGGTTGTCGATACCGGGGAAAGTGGTCGTCTTCTCTGCAAGATGTGCCAGGTAGAGGTCTAGCAACCTTTGCAGTAATCCTGGGAAGGCGGGGTCACCTTCTTCTTTGTTAAACCCCAATGTCACCAGCGCCCTGGAACCATTGGATACAGTTCCCCGGATCGTCTCGTCAGGCAGTGGAGGTAACTGTTCCTGTTGGCGCAGTTGATTTAATACAACAATAAAATCTGGCGCTGTATCAAGCAGGGTACCATCCAGGTCAAATAAAACGGCTTTCATTTTGCAGTTCACTTATTCTGGTTTGCTGGCATACATCAAATAATTGACGTCGACATCCTGGGGGTTCAATTTGTAGCTTCGGGTAACCGGGTTATAAGTCATACCGGTTATATCGTGCGCTTCCAGGGACTCATCGCGCAGCCAGGCGCCCATTTCTGAGGGGCGGATAAACTTACTGTATTCATGAGTGCCCTTGGGCAGTAAGCGTAGGACATATTCTGCTCCGACTACGGCAAACAGCCACCCTTTGGGGGTGCGGTTGATCGTAGAGAAAAATAGCTTGCCGCCAGGTTTTACAAGTTTCGCGCAGGCGCGAATGACAGAGGACGGGTCTGGTACATGCTCAAGCATCTCCAGGCAGGTAACAATATCAAAGCTCTCGGGCGCTTCTTCTGCCAGTTCCTCTACTGCCACTTTGCGATAGTTGACGCTGACGCCACTTTCGAGGGCGTGGAGTTTGGCGACATTGAGTGGGGCTTCCCCTAGATCGATACCAGTAACATCGGCTCCCCTCTGTGCCATGGCTTCAGCCAGGATACCGCCACCGCAGCCCACATCGAGGAGCTTCTTACCGGCAACCGGAGCATACCCGTCAATGTAATTTGCACGCAGTGGATTGATTTCGTGTAGTGGTTTGAACTCGCCTTCCTTGTCCCACCAGCGGCTGGCAAGTTGCTCAAATTTGGCGATTTCTGAGGGATCTACATTGCTCATGAACTTCTCTGCAAACTCCGTCGCTCGTAACCGGCATTTTTCAGTGATTGGGCCGGAATCAGTTAGCTAGCGTAAATTTCCGCTGATTCTATCACGCCATATTTGCGCCCGCTGGATAACCTCAGTTTCGTTTAAGGTTTGTAGCTGGCGCTCCTTTAAAAGTTGTCGCCCGGCGACCCAGACATCGCTGACATTGTGTCCTCCGTTGGCATAAATCAACTGGGACACTGGGTCATGCAAAGGCTGCTGTTCTAGACCGCCGAGATTGATAGCAGCAATGTCTGCGCTTTTACCTACCTCCAGGCTTCCGGTTATATCTTCAATTCCCAGTGCTTTGGCTCCGTTGATGGTCGCCATGCTCAGTGTCTGATGCGCGGGTAGGGCTGTTGCGTTCCCGCTAACAGCTTTTGCCAGTAGTGCGGCTGTGTTGGCTTCGGAGAACAGGTCTTGGGTGTTATTGCTCGCGGCGCCATCGGTGCCCAGGGAAACGTTGATGCCGGCTTCCAGCATGTCATAGGTCGGGCAAAAGCCTGAGGCGAGCTTGAGGTTGGATGATGGGCAGTGAGAAACATGGGCGCCACTTGAACTCACTAGCTCAATATCTCGCTGGTTGGTGGCCACCATATGTACACAAAGTGTCTGCGGTCCCAGCAACCCAAGGCGGAATAGCCGCTCGGTGGGTCGCTCTCCAGTAGCGTTCAGGGCGCTTTCAACTTCAGCGTGGGTCTCGTGGAGGTGCATTTGCATGGGGATCTGCGCTTCGGCAGAGCAGACTGCAATTTTTTCCAGTGTTTTATCCCCCACGGTGTAGGGGGCGTGGGGTGCAAATACCACCTCAATTCGATCGTGCGCACGGTAATCATCGCGTAACGCCAATCCTTTGTGCAAGGCCTCATCGCTATTGCGGCTCCAGGGGGTTGGGGCATCCAGCACGGGGAAGGCGATATGGGCCCTGATTCCGCTCTCCCGCGCAGCAATGGCGACGGCTTCCGGGAAGAAGTACTGATCAGAAAAAGTAGTAGTACCAGAGCGCAGCATCTCGGCAATCGCTTGCCGGCTGCCGTCAGCTACAAATTGCGGACCGACCCAGCGTTGCTCTGTCGGCCAGATGTGCTGCTCCAGCCACTCTTTAAGGGGGCGGTCATCAGCGTAGCCGCGCAATAGCGTCATGGGCGCATGGTTGTGAGTATTAATTAACCCTGGAATTAGTGCGTGTTGCCCCAGGTCGATCTCATTTGTTGCCCTAAAACGAATTGAGGCCTCAGCTGTGGGTACCAGGGCAGAGATTTTGCCCTTTTCTATTGCGAGCGAACAATTTTCGTACACTTTTTTCTCGGGTACGACGGGTATGATCCAGCGTGCGTGGATCAGGGTATCGACAGCTTGTTGCATGAGGAGTTATCTGGTGGCTGCTGTGGGGGTGTTTTACTGTAGCCGCAGTCAATGAGGGCGACAACTGTGGTTTGTGCCGCAGTTGGATATCTCCGAGTCCTGCGGCTCCAAACATCTCAAACTATGGTAGAATCGCCCGCTTATCCCGGGCACAGTACGTACGCCCGCGCTATAAAAGGAACGCCGTAAGCCATGGGCGAATTAGCCAAAGAAATCTCTCCGATTAATATCGAAGAAGAACTCAAGCAGTCTTATCTCGACTATGCCATGAGCGTGATTGTCGGGCGCGCACTGCCGGATGTACGCGATGGCCTCAAGCCGGTACACCGCCGCGTGCTCTACGCGATGAGCGAGCTTAAAAACGACTGGAATAAACCTTACAAGAAATCAGCGCGTGTCGTTGGTGATGTAATCGGTAAATATCACCCGCACGGAGACACTGCGGTCTACGACACTATTGTACGTATGGCGCAGCCGTTTTCTATGCGTTACACCCTGGTAGATGGCCAGGGTAACTTCGGTTCTATCGATGGTGACAGTCCAGCTGCCATGCGATACACCGAGATTCGTATGGATAAGTTGGCCCACGAACTGCTGTCCGACCTCGATAAAGAAACTGTTAATTTTGTCGATAACTACGATGGCTCCGAGCAAATGCCGGAGGTATTGCCTTCGCGTGTGCCGAACCTCTTGGTCAATGGTTCCTCCGGTATTGCGGTAGGTATGGCCACCAATATTCCTCCCCATAACCTGGGTGAGGTGATCAAGGCTTGCCTGGCTCTGATCAATAATTCCGAGTTGACCGTCGACGACCTGATGGAGTACATCCCCGGGCCGGACTTCCCCACGGGCGCCATCATCAATGGCCGCGCCGGTATTCTCCTTGCTTACCGCACTGGCCGTGGGCGCATTTATGTGCGTGCCAAAGCAGATGTGATCCGCGATGACAAGACCAATCGCGAAACCATCATTATTACTGAGATCCCCTTCCAGCTGAATAAGGCGCGCTTGATCGAGCGTATTGCTGAGCTGGTGAAAGAGAAAAAGATCGAGGGTATCTCTGAGCTGCGCGACGAGTCCGACAAAGACGGCTTGCGCGTAGTGATTGAGCTTAAGCGGGGAGAGCTGGGTGATGTGGTTCTGAATAACCTCTATTCCCAGACCCAGCTGGAAAGCGTCTTCGGTATCAATATGGTGGCCCTGGTCGATGGCCAGCCCAAGGTATTGAACCTCAAAGAGCTGCTCGAGCACTTTATTCGCCACCGCCAGGAAGTCGTTACCCGCCGTACGGTCTACCTGTTGCGCAAAGCCCGCGAGCGCGGTCATATTCTGGAAGGTCTGGCGATTGCCATCGCCAATATCGATCCGGTAATCGAGCTGATCAAATCTTCCGCCACACCGGCAGATGCCCGCGAGGCGTTGCTGGCTAAAGGCTGGCCTGTGGGCAATGTACAGCAGTTCCTGGAGCGGGCTGGTGCTGATGCCTGCCGTCCAGATGATCTGCCGCAAGAATTTGGTTTGCGCGACGATTCTTACTACTTGTCCCCGGCCCAGGCTCAGGCAATTCTTGAATTGCGCCTGCACCGCTTGACGGGTATGGAGCACGATAAGCTGCTGGCAGAATACCAGGATCGACTGGAGCAGATTGCTGAATATCTGCATATCCTCGGTAGCTTCGAGCGTCTGATGGAAGTGATCCGCGAAGAGTTAGAGCAGCTGTCAAAGGACTTTAACGATGAGCGTCGTACCGATATCGTTGCGTCTCGCCAGGATCTGACTGTTGAAGACCTGATTACCCCGGAAGACAAGGTAGTAACTATCTCCCACGGTGGTTACGCCAAGAGCCAGCCTCTGACCGATTACCAGGCCCAGCGCCGTGGCGGTATGGGTAAATCCGCGACCCAGGTAAAAGACGAGGACTTCGTTGAGCATCTATTGATCGCTAACTCCCATGACACCCTTTTGTGCTTCTCCAATAAGGGCAAGGTGTACTGGTTGAAAGTCTACGAAGTGCCTACCGCTGGCCGAGCCTCCCGTGGTCGCCCAATGGTTAATATGCTGCCCCTGGAAGAGGGCGAGCGTATCAGTAGCATGATGCCGGTGTCTGAGTACGACGAAAATCACTTTATCTTCTTCACCACTGCCAATGGCACCGTGAAGAAAACCCCCCTCACCGCTTTTGCCCGCCCCCGCAGTGTTGGTTTGCGTGCAATTGAGCTGGAGGAGGGCGATCGCCTGGTAGCCACTGCGATTACCGATGGTGAGCGCGATGTAGCGCTGTTTACCAGCGCCGGTAAGGCAGCGCGCTTCTCCGAGTCCAATGTGCGCTCAATGGGCCGTGTTTCCCGTGGTGTTCGCGGTATTCGTATGCAGGAAGGTCAGCAGGTTATCGCTATGGTTATCCCTGAAGAGGGTGGCTCTGTGATGATGGCTACTGAGAATGGTTACGGTAAGCGCACAGCTATCAGCGAATTCCCCACCAAGGGACGCGGTACCCAGGGTGTTATTGCGATCGCGGAAAGTGAACGTAACGGTGCCTTGGTTGGGGCCTGTCAGGTGCACCCAGGTGAGGAGATGATGTTGATCTCCGACCAGGGCACTCTGGTGCGCACCCGTGTTGATGAAGTGTCTGTACTTGGGCGCAACACGCAGGGGGTGCGAGTGATTCGCCTGAAGACTGGCGAGAAGCTGGTTGGTCTCGGTCGCATTGAAGAGACCGAAGATGACGGTGAAGAAAACGGTGGGGAAGAGTGACCCACCGCTCTAGACCACTAAGAAAGGCTGCGTTTATCGCGGCCTTTCTTGCCTTTGGCTCCCACGAAAAACGCTAAAGGCGCGATATCTATCCCTCTGAATGGCAATTTGTGCGTAGACACATCTAGTTGTATTTGAAACCTTTTTTGTATTGTGGAAATCAGCTCATGAGGAAGTTTAATTTCTGTGCAGGCCCTGCCGCTTTACCGCAGCCCGTACTGGAGCGGGCGCAAAGGGAGTTGCTCGATTGGCAAGGGCTCGGTTGCTCTGTAATGGAGGTCAGCCACCGCTCTCCAGAGTTTGTTGAGGTAGCTGAGCGGGCCGAACAGGACCTCCGCGATCTGCTCAGTGTGCCGAGCAACTACAAAGTGTTGTTTCTTCAGGGCGGGGCAACTGGGCAATTCAGTGCCGTGCCCTGGAATCTTCTCGGTGCCGGCTCATCCAAAGCTGAATTTATACACTCTGGTAGTTGGGCGGCCAAAGCGATCAAAGAGGCTCGTCGCTATGGTGAGGTAAATGTGGTTGCATCCAGTGAGGATCGCAACTTCAGCTATGCACCTGCGGCAGACAGCTGGCAGTCGAGTGGTGATGCGGCTTATTTCCACTATACCCCCAACGAGACGATTGGCGGTGTTGAGTTTGGCTATGTGCCGGAAGTGGAGTGCCCGCTAGTGGCGGATATGTCCTCAACTATTTTGTCTCAACCGATTGAGGTGGAAAAGTTCGGCGTTATCTATGCCGGCGCGCAGAAAAACATTGGCCCCTCAGGTATCGCTGTAGCCTTGATTCGGGATGATTTACTCGATCGCTCACTGGAAAATATTCCTCGCAGTTTGAGTTGGAAGGTGGCGGCAGAGGCGGGCTCTATGGATAACACGCCACCTACTTTCGCTTGGTACTTATCTGGTCTTGTCTTTCAGTGGTTGAAAGATCAGGGGGGTGTTGATGCGATGGCTAAGCAGGCCGATGTTAAATCCAAAATGCTGTACGACTTCCTCGACAGCAGTGACTTTTTCTCCAGTCCGGTTGAGGAGGGAAGTCGCTCCCGCATGAATGTGCCCTTTGTGTTGGCTGACGACCGCCTGGATAAGCAGTTTTTGATTGAGTCAGAAGAAGCGGGTTTGTTGAGCTTAAAGGGGCACCGCTCTGTGGGTGGTATGCGCGCGTCGCTATATAACGCCGTTCCCATGGAGGCAGTGGAAGCGCTTGTGGCATTTATGGCGGATTTTGAAGTGCGCAAGGCTTAGGTGGTTAATTCAATCTTGATGATTTCTAGAGAAAGTAGATAAACGAATGGCAGAGGAAACTGTGAGTGGTGACCAGCGACTGCTGGAGCTGCGCAACCAGATCGACAGTATTGATGGAGAGATTGCTCGCTTAATTAGTGAGCGGGCTCGCTGCGCCCTGGAGGTTGCAGAGGTTAAGAAAGCTACTGGCGAGGATGCTCTCTATTATCGGCCGGAGCGTGAAGCACAAGTGCTGCGCAAGGCTATGGAGCGCAATAATGGTCCGCTGACTGATGAAGAAATGGCGCGACTGTTTCGCGAAATTATGTCGGCCTGCCTGGCCTTGGAAGAGCCTGTCAAAGTGGCCTACCTGGGCCCTGAGGGTACCTTTACCCAGCAGGCGGCATTAAAGCACTTCGGCAACTCTGCCCAGAGCCGGCCGCTGGCGGCAATTGATGAAGTTTTCCGTGAAGTAGAAGCAGGTGCCGTCAGTTACGGTGTTGTGCCGGTAGAAAACTCTACCGAAGGGGTGATCAACCACACCCTGGACAACTTTATGCACTCCAACCTGAGTATCTGCGGTGAGGTGGAGCTGCGTATCCATCATCACTTGATGATCTCAGATGTAACGCGCCCAGAGTCAATCACTCGTATTTATTCCCATGCGCAGAGCCTGGCGCAGTGCCGCAAGTGGCTTGATGCCCATTATCCCAATGTGGAACGTGTTGCAGTTGCCAGCAATGCGGATGCGGCCAAGCGCGTTAAGGGTGAGTGGAATGCTGCGGCGATAGCTGGCGATATGGCAGCGGAACTCTACGGACTGAAGGTGCTGTCGGAGAAAATAGAAGATCGCCCGGATAATTCCACCCGCTTCTTGATTATTGGTACCCAGCAAGTGCCTGCGAGTGGGGATGATAAGACCTCATTGATGGTATCAATGCGCAATGAGCCAGGTGCTCTGCACGATCTTCTGGAGCCGTTTCGTCGCTACAGTGTCGATTTGACCCGGGTAGAGACCCGGCCATCGCAGTCTGGCAATTGGACCTATGTGTTCTTTATCGATTTTAGCGGCCACCGCGATACCCAGGGAATTGCCGAGGCGCTAAAAGAGGTTGGAGGCTGTGCCTCAGATCTGAAAGTGCTGGGTTCCTACCCTCGCGGAGTGCTGTGATGGCGCAAGCTCAAATTGGCCGACTGCTGGTTGTTGGGATCGGTTTAATTGGGGGGAGTTTTGCCCTTGCAGTGAAAGCTGCCAGGGCTTGCCGAGAGGTTATCGGGGTCGCTCTGGAAGAGAGTGTCTGCGATGAAGCCAGGGCGCTCGGTATTGTTGATCGGGCCAGCACCAGTCTCGAGCTGGTATTGCCGCAGCTGGAGCCGGGCGATTTGGTGTTTGTGGCTGTGCCGACACTGGCGATTGAGTCTGTATTCGCGCAGCTGAAAGAACACCTGCCGGCGGGAGTCACCGTGACAGATGGTGCCAGCGTAAAAGGTAGCGTGGTGGCAGCGGCAGAAAAAGTGTGGGGGAGTGCTCCAGATTTTCTGGTGCCAGGACACCCAATTGCTGGTTCTGAAAAAAGTGGTGTTACCGCGGTGAGAGATGACCTCTATAGGGATCACCGCATTATCCTGACGCCGCTTGCGAATACAGGGGCTGCTCATTTGCAGCTTGTGGAGCGAGCATGGCAGGCCGTGGGAGCAGAGCCCCTGACAATGTCAGTGGAGGAGCACGACGAGGTTCTGGCTGCTACGAGCCATCTTCCCCATGTCATCGCTTTTAGCCTTGTGGACACTTTGGCCCACGATGCGGAAAACGAAAATATCTTCCGCTATGCGGCGGGAGGCTTCCGTGACTTTACTCGTATCGCTTCTAGTGATCCGGTGATGTGGCGAGATATTATGCTCGCCAATCGGGATGCCATCTTAAAGGCTATCGACCTATACAGCCTCAACCTTTCTTCCCTGCGCGACGCTATTGCCTCCGGTGATAGCGCTGCCCTGATGGGGGTTTTTACCCGCGCCAAAGCGGCACGGGATCACTTTACCAAAATGTTGGCAAAACAAGCGTATTCGGAACCTATGCAAGAACAAGAGATTACTTTTATCGTGCAGCCGGGTGAGGCTGTAAATGGCAAGCTCAGGGTGCCGGGGGACAAATCCATGTCGCACCGCTCAATTATGCTGGGCTCCCTGGCCGAGGGAGTTACAGAAGTTGAGGGCTTTCTGGAGGGTGAGGATGCACTGGCAACCCTGCAGGCTTTCCGCGATATGGGGGTCGTAATTGAGGGGCCGGACAACGGTCGGGTTGTAATTCATGGCGTGGGTCTTAATGGCTTGCAGGCACCGCCCGGACCGCTATATCTCGGTAACTCCGGGACCTCCATGCGCCTGTTGGCTGGATTGCTTGCCGGGCAGGATTTCGACGTAACACTCACTGGCGATGAGTCCCTGTCAAAGCGCCCGATGAATCGCGTGGCTAACCCCCTGCGTGAGATGGGTGCAAATATTGAGACTGGCCCGGAAGGTCGTCCGCCGCTTTTGATTAAGGGTAGTAGTGCGTTGAAAGGGATCGATTACCCGCTGCCGATGGCCAGTGCCCAGGTGAAATCAGCGGTATTGCTGGCTGGGCTCTATAGTGAGGGTCAAACGTCTACCGTTGAGCCGGCGCCCACTAGAGATCATACCGAGCGCATGTTGCAGGGCTTTGGTTATAAGGTGGAGCGGGATGGTGCTCAGGCTAAGTTGGTGGGCGGTGGCTCACTGAAATCCTGTCGCATCGATGTGCCTGCCGATATTTCTTCAGCCGCATTCTTTATGGTTGCTGCCGCTATCTCTCCCGGTTCCGATGTTGTGCTGGAGCATGTGGGGATCAATCCCACCCGCGATGGGGTTATCAATATCCTCCGTGCAATGGGCGGCAATATCGAATTGCTGAATATGCGCGAAGTGGGCGGTGAGCCGGTGGCGGATATTCGTGTTCGCTATGCGCCCTTGAAGGGAATTCGCATCCCTGAGGATCAGGTACCCCTGGCGATTGATGAGTTTCCTGCATTGTTTGTTGCGGCAGCTTGTGCAGAAGGTGAGACCGTCCTGACTGGTGCGGAGGAGTTGCGGGTCAAAGAGAGTGACCGGATTCAGGCGATGGCAAATGGCTTGATTGCACTTGGGGTAAAAGCTGAGCCAACACCGGACGGTATCGTGATCCAGGGCTGCAAAGAGGGTGCGGTATTTTCTGGAGGCACCGTCGATAGCTTGGGGGATCACCGTATTGCTATGGCGTTTGCAGTGTCATCGCTGCGCGCAAAGGATACAATCCGCATCCTTCACTGCGCCAATGTGGCGACCTCATTCCCGAACTTTGCCGAACTGGCAACGGGCGCGGGTCTCAAGTTGCAGTTGGCGTGACACGGACATTCAGGTTTGGGCGGTTGTGATTCGTTTGAGCGCATCCGCCAGAGATGTTGAGTTGTATAGATAATATGAGTGATACAAACGGGTTGCCACCAGTAGTTACCATTGATGGTCCCAGTGGTTCGGGCAAGGGGACCATTGCAAAGCTTTTGGCTGATCGCCTGAAATTTTCCTTGTTGGACTCCGGGGCCCTTTATCGGGCTGCAGCTTTGGCCGCACTTAATAAGGAAGTTGACCTCTCCAATGACAAGTTGCTGACCGAATTGGCGAAAGATCTCGATGTGCGCTTTACCGTGAGTGCTGGTCAGTTGCAGGTGTGGCTGGAAGAGAGTGACGTCACCGCAGATATCCGTATGGAGCGGGTAAGCATGGCCGCTTCCAAGGTCGCGGCAATTCCCGGAGTGCGGGCAGCGCTGCTGCAGCGCCAGCGGGACTTCCGTCAAGCCCCCGGCTTGGTTGCCGATGGTCGGGATATGGGCACTACCGTGTTTCCCGACGCGCCGGTCAAGGTTTACCTAACCGCCAGCGCCGAGGAGCGCGCTAACAGGCGTTTCGCTCAGTTGCAGGAGAAGGGGGTTTCTGTTAGCCTCCGCGACCTGCTGGAGGACATCCGTGCCCGAGATGCACAGGATATGAACAGAAAAGCCTCCCCCCTGGCTCCCGCTGAGGATGCGGTTGAGCTGGATAGTACGGGGGTGGGTATCGATGAAGTCCTCCGAAAAGTGCTCGATTTGGTTCAGGACCGTATTTCACCCTGAAGTTCGGGCAGTAAATAGTTTTCTAACGACAGCGGCCGGGATCAGCCAGAATCGCCCGGCCGTTATCGTAATCCGACCCGCGTGCTGGCAGCGCGGTTGGGGTCGCGGCTGGCGGTTGACTAGACTTAACAGTTACCAACGGCTGGACCCAGCACTATAGGTAATGTAATGAGCGAGAGCTTTGCTGATCTATTTGAAGAGAGCCTGAAAAGCGTTGAAATGGCACCGGGCGCAATTGTTACTGGTGTTGTAATCGACGTAGATAAAGACTGGGTTACCGTTCACGCGGGCCTGAAGTCTGAAGGCGTTATCCCTGCTGCACAATTCGCCAACGATAAAGGTGAAGTTGAGCTGCAGGTGGGCGACGAAGTACAGGTTGCCCTGGAAGCTGTAGAAGACGGTTTCGGTGAAACCCGTCTGTCCCGCGAAAAAGCCAAGCGCGCTGAAGCCTGGAAAATCCTCGACGCAG
This sequence comes from Microbulbifer sp. CNSA002, assembly GCF_047324085.1. Classification (NCBI taxonomy): domain Bacteria; kingdom Pseudomonadati; phylum Pseudomonadota; class Gammaproteobacteria; order Cellvibrionales; family Microbulbiferaceae; genus Microbulbifer; species Microbulbifer sp. CNSA002. The sequence continues at coordinate 3,583,705 of NZ_CP172449.1, read as the reverse complement.
CTCACGCAGCTGACGAAGTGGTTAAAGGTGTTATCAGCGGTAAGGTTAAAGGTGGCTTTACTGTTGATGTTGCCAATATCCGTGCGTTCCTGCCCGGCTCTCTGGTTGACGTTCGTCCGGTTCGCGACACTGCGCACCTGGAAGGTAAAGAGCTCGAGTTCAAAGTTATCAAGCTGGACTCCAAGCGCAACAACGTAGTTGTTTCCCGCCGCGCCGTTATGGAAGCTGCCACCTCCGAAGAGCGTGAAGCTCTGCTGGAAAGCCTGCAGGAAGGCATGAGCGTCAAGGGTATCGTGAAGAACCTGACCGACTACGGTGCTTTCGTAGACCTGGGCGGTATCGACGGCCTGCTGCACATCACCGATATGGCTTGGAAGCGCATCAAGCACCCGAGCGAGATCGTGAACGTTGGCGACGAGATCGAAGTAAAAGTACTGAAGTTCGACCGCGAGCGCAGCCGTGTATCCCTTGGCCTGAAGCAGTTGGGCGAAGATCCTTGGGTATCCATCAAGCAGCGTTACCCAGAGAACAGCCGCGTGAAGGCGGTTGTAACCAACCTGACCGACTACGGCTGCTTTGCCGAGCTGGAAGAAGGTGTGGAAGGTCTGGTACACGTTTCCGAAATGGATTGGACCAACAAGAACATTCACCCGTCCAAAGTTGTCCAGGTTGGCGACGAGGTAGAGGTGATGATCCTGGATATCGACGAAGAGCGTCGTCGTATCTCCCTGGGTATCAAGCAGTGCCAGGAAAATCCGTGGGATGCCTTCGCGCGTAAATTCGCTAAGGGCGACAAGATTTCCGGTAAGATCAAGTCCATCACTGACTTCGGTATCTTCATTGGTCTCGACGGCAGCATCGACGGTCTGGTTCACCTGTCCGACATCTCCTGGAACGAAGCTGGCGAAGAAGCTGTTCGCAAGTTCAAGAAAGGCGACGAAATCGAGACTGTTATCCTGGGCATCGATTCCGAGCGTGAGCGTATCTCCCTGGGTATCAAGCAGTTGGAGTCCGATCCGTTCTCCGACTACGTTACCACCAGCGATCGCGGCAGCATCGTTGTAGGTACTGTTAAGGAAGTTGACGCTAAGCAAGCAGTAATCACCCTGGCGGACGAAGTAGAAGGCGTGCTGCGCGCTTCTGAAATCAGCCGCGACAAGGTTGAAGATGCTCGCAACGTCCTGAAAGAAGGCGAAGAAGTAGAAGCTAAGATCACCAGCGTGGATCGCAAGAACCGCGTGATCAGCCTGTCTATCAAAGCCAAAGACCAGGACGACGAGAAGCAAGCTATCAAGGATCACAGCAAGAAGCAGTCTGAACAAGTTCAGCCCGCTACTATCGGTGACCTGATCAAGGCTCAAATGAATAACAAAGACTAATCGTCTTTGAGTGTTCATAGCTCCAAATGGATCATTTGGAGCGACCCGAAAGCCGGACTGGGGTTGCCCAGTCCGGCTTTCTATTAGATGATTGGTGCTCTACTCCAGAATAATCAATGACTTACAAAGGTTGCGGAGCGCATGACCAAGTCCGAACTGATCGAAAGGATTGCGTTGAGGTTGGATCAGCTGCCAGTTAAGGATGTAGAGCTGGCGGTAAAAGTGGTGCTCGACACCATGTCAGATGCCCTGTCCCAGGGTGAGCGTATAGAGATACGCGGCTTTGGTAGCTTTTCTCTTCACTATCGAGCCCCGCGTACGGGCCGGAATCCCAAAACTGGGGACGCGGTTGATCTCGCCGGGAAATATGTCCCGCATTTCAAGCCTGGCAAAGAGTTGCGCGACAGAGTGAATCGAAGTATGCACGATGAGGCGAGTATCGAAGTATGATTAGACTCCCTGGCAGCAGTGTGAATACTGCCATTAATCGGGGTGAGCTTCGTCGTTAATCGATAAAGTTTTTTGTGGAACGTGGAGGTTCCCTTGTCATTTTTGCGTTGGCTGACACGCATCGTCTATGGGGTCGTCGCCCTGCTTTGCATCGCTTTGGGGATTTATTTCGCAGTTGCCAATCCGGAGACTATCAAGCCAAATATTGTGGGCTATCAACTGCCGGCGGGAAGTGTAGGCTTTTGGTTGATTGGTTTCTTGTTGCTGGGGTTATTGCTGGGTTTTGTCGTTAGTCTGCAGCCTGTTTATGCCAAGCGTCGTCAAGTGCGGTCGCTCGAGAAGCAATTGAAGAAAATGGAGCGGGAATTACACACCGCCCACCGCAAGGCTTCTGGAGACTGATTTGCTCGATTTTACCTATTTCTTTTTCCTGCTTGCGGCAATCGCGATCGGCTGGGTGCTGGGGCGAGGCAGCGCCAAAAAGAAAGTGGCGGATTATAGTGAGCAAGAGCATGCGCTGGTGAGGTCTTACGCCCAGGGCTTAAATTATTTATTGAGTGAGCGCCACGACGATACCATCGATAAATTTATTGACTCTCTGGAAGTAAGTCAGGCTACTTTTGACACCCACCTGGCTCTTGGAAGTCTGTTACGCCGAAGAGGAGAGTACGATCAGGCGATTCGAGTCCATCAAAATTTACTCGGGCGCCCGAGCTTGTCCAGGGTTAGTCAAAACAAAGCTCAACTTGAACTTGCCTGTGACTATATTTCTGCTGGCTGGCTGGATAGAGCTGAACGTCTGCTACAAGAGCTGGTTGAGACCTCTCAGGAGTTAAAGGCTGTTAGCCTGGAGCGTCTGATTGAAGTCTACCGGGATGAAAGGGAATGGGCTAAAGCGATCCATGCTGTAAACCTGTTGCATGGTCGACGGTTCAAGCGCCTCTCGGCTGACTGGGCCCCGGTTCAGGCTCATTTTTGCTGCGAATTGGCAGAGGAGTCAATAGCGGCAAAGGATTACCTAAGTGCGAGGAAGCATATCGATTCTGCCTTGAGTTATGAGCGCAGCTCAGTGCGGGCAAATTTGCTGTGGGGTCGCCTCGAATATCTGCTTGGCAAGCCGAGAGAGGCCATTAAGGTTTTACAGCGGATCCCCAAGCAGAGTCCGGACTATATTCCAGAAATCCTTGAGTTGTTGATTACTTGTTATGGGGATTTAGGGGATGGCAAGGGGTTGGATCGCTATCTTGAATCCCTTTTGAAAGAGCACCCCTCTAATAGCGTATTGATTGCCCTGACTGAGCGTATTCAGCAGCAGGATAGTGAGGCTGCAGCGGCTGCATTTATGGGGAAGCAGCTGGCGCTGCGTCCGTCTTTGAGGGGATTGGGACGCTTTCTCGATCTGCATATAGATAGTACAGAGGGTAGGGCGAGAGAGAATCTCTCCCTACTCAAGACATTAATCGACCAGCTTATAGCGAGCCGCCCTCACTACCGGTGTAGCAATTGCGGGTTTTCGGGCAATCAGTTGCACTGGTTGTGTCCGAGCTGCAAGCACTGGGATTCAGTACGCTCCGTTAAGGGGATTGAGGGCGAGTAAAGTAATGACTGTCCTGTACATTGGGCTGACGGCCTGGTCGGGACGGCTTTTGAAATAAATGAGGTTTTTCTTGCAGTCTAAAGTTTCTTCTCCGGTTATCGTTGCTCTGGATTACGACAATGCTGAGTCTGCACTGGCAATGGCAGATCAGCTCGATCCGTCGCTGTGTCGGGTCAAGGTTGGTAAGGAGCTGTTTACTGCCGCTGGTCCAGACTTGGTGAAAACTCTGGTTGACCGGGGCTTCCAGGTATTTCTGGATCTTAAATTTCACGATATCCCCAATACTGTTGCGAAGGCCGTTAAAGCTGCTGCGAAATTGGGGGTATGGATGGTTAACGTTCATGCAAGTGGCGGTGAGCGGATGATGTCGGCTGCCGCCGAGGCCCTGCGGGAATTTGGTGAAGATAAGCCTTTATTAATTGCGGTTACCGTACTTACCAGCACAACTGCAGAGGAGCTGGCTGCGGTTGGTGTGGCTACTCCGTTGGAAAAGCAGGTGTTGCACCTGGCTTCTCAAGCTAAATCCTGCGGTCTCGACGGTGTAGTCTGCTCCGCGCGGGAGGCCCAACTGCTGCGCAGTGAATGCGGAGCCGATTTCTCCCTGGTGACGCCGGGAATTCGCCCCGCAGGTTCTGATGCTGGGGATCAGCGACGCACTTTGACGCCCGCTGAAGCTTTGGCGCAAGGTTCTGATTACTTGGTTGTGGGTCGCCCCATCACTGCGGCTCCTGAACCTCTAGCGGCCCTAAAGTCAGTACTGGCTGAACTGGCAGATTAGGGTGGTTGCCTTGCTTCGCAACTTGTAATGATGTGTAATTAGGCCTGAGCCGACAGAGAGTCGCCGGTTGATATTATGGTGTTGCTTGGGGGAGGTAATTGTAGTCCCAAAGTGAAACTGATAATTCACTGGGAGTTGACCATGAAATTGACCTACCGATTGTTTTCTGTTGTTTTTGCACTAGCTGTTTTGCTCTTTCTGAACCCCTCTACATATGCAGGGGAGCTAGAGAGTGTTGATGCCAAGGAAGTTGTGCTGTCAGTTAATGTTAATAGTGCTTCAGCCATTGAGCTTGCTGATAAGCTGGATGGCATTGGCGAGGCGCGAGCGCAACTGATAGTTGAGTATCGTGAAGAGCACGGCCCGTTCACATCTGTAGAGCAGTTGTTGAATATCAAAGGTATAGGTGCGACAACCCTGGATAAGAACAGGGGTATAATTCGGCTCTAAAGATTTACGGGTCCCGACTGGTAGGTCCATAGTGGCCTCCTGTCGGGGTTTTAAGTTGATAGACAAGAGAGTCGCGATAGATGAGCCCCCTTGGTGCCGTTCAACTGCTTTCCCCGGTAAGATGTAATGCTTGGATTGCATCAGTCACAAAACCTCGTAATTTATTGTGTTCTACCCCCCGCTCCGATCTTCCTTTAATCATTCATGAATGTTCTCTGCTTGGGCGACCTCTAGGGTTTTTCTTTAGGGGTGTATAGAAATTGTAATTGATTGCGGTGCAAATATTTGTCTGTGTTAAGAGTGGCTGGAGGGATTGGCTTGCGTGAAAGTGATAAGGGGTTGGTTAGTTGAGTAGTGTGGCTTGGGAGTGGGTAATCCCACTATTGCTTGCTGTGGTGACAAGCTATGGTGCTACATCGGTGTTTATTGTGCGAATGCGCAATTTTGCGCTCGATATGCCAAATAATCGCTCTATGCACTCGGTGCCGGTTCCTCGTACTGGTGGGTGGGCTTTCCTGCTTGGTTGCTTGGTCGCGGTAGTTGCTGGCCCGCTTGATTTGTCTCCATTGGTGTTGAGTGCATTCGCGTTACTGTTAGCTGTGTCCGCGCTAGATGACTTGAGGAGTGTGGCGATACATTTTCGCTTTTCAGCCCATCTTCTGGCGGTAGCCTTGCTGTTATTTGCGTTACCGGAAAGGTTGGACTGGTGGCTTTACCCGATATTTGTTTTGGCTGGAGCCTGGACCGTCAATCTTTACAACTTTATGGATGGGATGGATGGCTTGGCTGGGTCAATGACTCTCGTCGGCTTTTCTTCTCTGGGGTTGGTTTGCGCTTTAAATGGAGATGCTGAGCTAGCTTGGCTCTGTGCACTACTGGCTGTATGCGCGTCTGTTTTTTTGATCTTCAATTGGCCTTCGGCGAAGATTTTTTTAGGTGATGCCGGCTCAACAGGTATAGGTTTGGCGGTGGTTGCTGTCAGTTTATATGGTTGGCAGCGGGGGGCGTTTGAGCTTTGGGTGCCGGTGATTATATTTGCACCTTTTTGGCTGGATGCTACTTGCACGTTATTAAAGCGAATGTTGAGTGGTCAGCGTTGGTGGGAGGCTCATCGTGAGCACTTTTATCAAAGATATGCAATTCGAGTCGGAGTAAAAAAAGCACTTGTTGTGCAGTTGGGTGTGATGGCGCTCTGCTCTTCGGTGGTATTAGCAGTTGCTGTATTTCAGAAGGTCTGAGTAGCCTCTACAGAGGATGGTTTTTTGTTTGTAGGTAGATTCCGGGGAGTCATGTGATAAGAGTTTGGCGAAGCGTAAAGAGAATCCACAAGCCGGTATTGATGTTGGCGTTTGATATGCTGATGTTAAGTTTGGCCTTTTTTCTTGCTATGGCTATCCGTCTCAATGGCGTCGCACAATTTCTTGAGTGGCGGATGTTTGCCTGCCTGGCGTTAACACTGGTCGCTACGAGTTTTATTTTTCTTCGGTTGGGTTTGTACCGGACAATTATCCGGTACATGGGGCAAAAAGCTATTATTGCGGTTCTGCAGGGGGTGACCCTGTCTGCAGTGATGTTGGCACTTTTTTCATACTTGACTACGGCAGGGGTTCCTCGCTCTGTCCCTGTGATCTACTGGTGCTTTGCGTTTATTGCCGTGGGTGGGTCCCGCTGGTTGGTCCGCCTTTACTATCAGGCAGCACTTGAGATTCATAAAACCCGGGTGGCCATTTATGGTGCTGGTACTGCGGGCCTGCAAATGTATAAGGCGTTGGTCCACGGGCAGCTATATAAGCCCGTTGCTTTTTTTGATGATAACGCCTCCAAACAAAAGACATTTATTGATGGGCTGCTTGTGTATAACCCTGCAGACATTCTTGAAGTGGTTGCAGGTAAAGATATTGCAGAAGTTATTTTGGCTATGCCGGGAGTGCCCCGGCGGCGCCGTAGAGAGATAACCAAGGCGCTTAGAGAGCGAGGCCTGGTGGTAAAGGCGATTCCCGGAGTGGAGGAGCTGCTTGACGGTGTGGGACGGGCAGAGGATGTTTCGCAGACTTATGAGAATATTCTGGGGCGTGCTTCTGTTGAGCCTCAGAAGGAGCTCGTTTCTGGCTCCATCAGCGGCAAGGTGGTTTTGGTCACTGGTGCTGGCGGGTCTATTGGGTCAGAGTTGTGCAGGCAGATATCGCAATGGAAGCCTGCCAGGCTGGTTGTTGTCGAGTCCTCTGAATATGCCCTCTATCAGATAGAGCGCGAGTTGAGACAGCAGCATCAGGATGACGGGGTCCAGTTTGAAGTAACCGCGCTGCTTGGCGATGTGCGTAACACTGAGCGTATGGCGGAAATTATTCAGGGCTTCTCCGTGCATACAATTTACCATGCGGCCGCATACAAGCATGTGCCATTAGTTGAGCAGAACGTTGTTATTGGTGCCGACAATAATGTTCTGGGCACCCTCTCTGTGCTTGAGGCTGCGGAGCAGTGTGGGGTTGAGCAGTTTGTGCTTATCTCTACTGATAAGGCTGTCCGGCCAACTAATGTTATGGGGGCCACTAAAAGATTTGCTGAGCTGATTTGTCAGGATTTTGGTCGCCGCTTCAACAAGATGCGTGTGTGCATGGTTAGGTTTGGTAATGTTATCGGCTCTTCCGGCTCGGTAATTCCCTTGTTCACGGATCAGATCAATGCCGGCGGTCCGGTAACTGTGACCCACTCAAAAGTAACCCGTTACTTTATGACGATTCCCGAGGCGGCTCAGCTGGTATTGCAGGCTGGGAGTATGGGGCGCAATGGGGATGTATTTGTTCTCGATATGGGTGAACCGGTTCGCATCTACGATCTGGCTGAGCGCTTGATTCGTTTGATGGGGCACACGGTAAGGGATGAAGAAAACCCTGATGGTGATATTGAGATTCAGCTCACAGGGTTGCGTCCTGGGGAGAAGTTGTACGAAGAATTGTTGTTGGGGGATAACGTGCTGGGCACGGACCACCCAATGATTATGCGCGCCGAAGAGGAGCGTCTGGATAGCGAGGCTTTGCAGCTTCTGGTTTCAGAGCTCAGGGATGCGTGCGGCTCTCATGATTGCGAGCAGGTCCGCAGGATTCTATGTCGGGCAGTAAAAGGCTATTCACCCAAGCAGGGGCTGGTCGATGTTGTTTGGTCGAGGCAGGGGCAGGTACGTAAGGCGAGTGGAGGGGCGACTGTGGAGAGGTTGCCTTTAGCTGGGGAGGTTGGCTCCCGCTAGTGTATATTTTGGGCGGCTAACTAATACGGTTGGCCGCTATCTCACAATCTCCATATAGATTAAAAATATTTGAGCAGAAAAGAAAAAGCCCGGATAGATGGAATCTATCCGGGCTTTTGTTTGGCTCCGCCTGCTGGGCTCGAACCAGCGACCCAATGATTAACAGTCATTTGCTCTACCAACTGAGCTAAGGCGGAATTTAATCTAATTTATAGAGCGCAAATTAAGCTGCGCTTTGAAATTTGGCTCCGCCTGCTGGGCTCGAACCAGCGACCCAATGATTAACAGTCATTTGCTCTACCAACTGAGCTAAGGCGGAATATCTTTTCGGCTGTGCCGTTGAGATGGCGCGTATATTATAGAGCACTTCCGAACAGGTCAACCCCTTTTTTCATCTTTAACTAATTGATTTGTCAGGAAATTATTTTTTGGGGTCATGCGCAAAATGCCGCAGGTCAGAGTTGGGAAGGGTAGGACGCTATTCTCTTGTAATTGTGGGTCGTATGACGACAGCCTACAATCCTGTGTTGCATGAATGATTAAGCGGTTGGGGGAAGTGTATGGAGTCGCGACCTTTTAAGGTGGAATCCAAGTATCAGCCAGCGGGCGATCAGCCTCTGGCGATAGAGCAGTTGTCAGAAGGAATTGATGATGGTTTGAGCCATCAAACGCTGCTAGGTGTTACCGGTTCGGGTAAGACCTTCACTATGGCGAATATTATTGAGCGCCTGCAGCGGCCGGCCATTGTGATGGCTCACAATAAAACGCTGGCGGCTCAGCTCTACGGGGAGTTTAAAGAGTTTTTCCCCAAGAATGCCGTGGAGTATTTTGTCTCTTACTACGACTACTACCAGCCGGAGGCTTACGTTCCCTCTTCGGACACCTTTATCGAAAAGGATGCATCCGTAAACGAGCATATCGAGCAGATGCGCCTCTCGGCCACCAAGGCACTTATTGAGCGGCGCGATGTGGTTGTGGTCGCCACAGTTTCGGCAATTTACGGTTTGGGTGACCCCGACAAATATTTGAAGATGGTCCTGCATCTGGATCGCGGCGATCTCGTTGACCAACGCACTATCCTCAGGCGCCTGGCTGAACTGCAATACACCCGCAATGATGCAGATTTCCGTCGCGCTACTTACCGGGTGCGCGGCGATATTATCGATATCTACCCGGCAGACTCCGATTTGGAAGCGGTGCGCCTGTCTCTTTTTGATGAAGAGATCGAAGAGATCACCATATTTGACCCTCTCACTGGAGAGCAGATCAGGAAGGTGCCCCGGGTCACTATCTTCCCCAAGAGTCACTATGTGACGCCGCGAGAGACCATCGTCAGTGCTATCGATGAAATCAAAGATGAGCTGCGAGGGCGCCTCGAGCAACTGCGTGGAAACAACAAGCTGGTCGAAGCGCAGCGGCTAGATCAGCGTACCCGCTACGATGTGGAGATGATGCAGGAGCTTGGCTACTGCAATGGCGTAGAGAACTATTCCCGCTACCTCTCCGGTCGCGGTATTGGTCAGCCGCCGCCCACGCTTTTTGATTACCTGCCCAATGATGCACTGTTATTTATCGATGAGAGTCACGTGACAGTGCCGCAAATCGGCGGTATGTATCGTGGAGACCGGTCGCGCAAGGAAACTTTGGTGGAGTATGGCTTTCGTCTGCCATCGGCCCTGGACAATCGTCCTCTCAAGTTTGAAGAGTGGGAGGGGTTGGCACCCCAGACGGTTTTTGTGTCCGCAACCCCAGGGGCCTATGAGCAAGAGAATGCGGGGCAAGTGGTCGAGCAGGTGGTTCGCCCGACAGGGTTGGTGGACCCGGAAGTCGAAGTTCGCCCAGCATTGACCCAGGTAGATGATGCCCTGTCTGAAATTCACCGTTGTGTGGATGCCGATCAGCGAGTACTGATTACCGTATTGACCAAGCGGATGGCGGAAGACCTGACTGAATATCTCTCCGAAAGTGGTGTTCGTGTCCGCTACTTACACTCCGATATTGATACTGTCGAGAGGGTGGAGATTATCCGGGACCTGCGTATCGGTGAGTTTGACGTGCTAGTTGGCATTAACTTGCTGCGAGAAGGCCTGGATATGCCAGAAGTTGCCCTGGTGGCAATTTTCGATGCAGATAAGGAGGGCTTCCTCCGTTCCGATCGCTCGCTGATCCAGACCATTGGGCGGGCTGCGCGAAACCTGGAGGGGAGGGCGATTCTCTACGCGGACAAAGTCACCGGCTCTATGGAGCGAGCACTCGAAGAGACTCGTCGCCGCCGCGAGAAGCAGCTGGCCTTTAACGAGGAGCACGGCATTACCCCCAAGGGTATTCGCAAGAGTGTGGCGGATATTCTGGAGGGGGCGGTGGCCCCCGGTGTGCCCAAGAAAGGGCGCCGCAAAGTTGCCGAGGGTAAAGGTGAGTACAAGGTGGATGTCGAGGCCCTTACCGATAAGCAGCGCTGGGCCCGAATTGCCGAGCTGGAAGAGCAAATGTACCAGCATGCGAAGAACCTGGAATTTGAAGCGGCAGCAAAATTGCGCGATGAGATTACCCACTTAAAAGGTGTGGAATAATCCTTGCTGAAGGGCGGGACTTGGATCTACATTTTGATAGTCCCGCACTGCCTTGTTGGTGCTTGGTCGCTCTTAAAAAAATTCACACAAAAGTTCAGTAAGTTGTTGAAAACACTGAAAAGCGGTGCTAAAGTTCGCGCTCTTCACAGCACAGGGTTCCCCCGCTGTAGAGCTTTAGACCCGTAGCTCAGTTGGTTAGAGCGCTGCCTTGACATGGCAGAGGTCGGCGGTTCAAATCCGCCCGGGTCTACCACCTTTCAAAAGGATGGATTGCCCATCCCGATCAAGAGTTCCATGAAAAAATTCATGGATAGTTTCATGCGGTCTTTGGTAGGGATCGCCACTGAGAACAAAGGATAAACAATGCCCGTTGTTACTCTCCCCGATGGTTCCCGTCGAGAATTTTCTGCTCCGGTTTCCGTACACGATGTAGCCGCTGATATCGGCCCAGGTTTGGCAAAAGCCGCACTTGCTGGCGTTGTAGACGGCAAGGAAGTCGATACCAGTTACGTTATTGATACCGACGTAAATCTGGCAATTATTACTGATCGTCAGCCCGAAGGCTTGGAGGTGATCCGTCACTCCACAGCGCACTTGCTGGCACAAGCGGTTAAACAGCTGTACCCCACAGCCCAGGTCACCATTGGCCCGGTTATCGAAAACGGCTTCTATTACGACTTTGCCTACGAGCGTCAGTTTACGCCAGAAGATCTCGAGAAGATCGAAGAGCGTATGGAAGTGCTGGCCAAAGAAGACATCACTGTCAGCCGCCGCCTGATGCCGCGCAAAGAAGCGGTGAAATATTTCCGCGAAATGGGCGAAGAGTACAAGGCTGAGATTATCGACAGCATCCCCAGTGATGAAGATATTTCTCTCTACCGCCAGGGCGACTTTGAAGACTTGTGTCGCGGTCCCCACGTACCTTCCACTGGCAGGTTGAAAGCGTTCAAACTGACCAAAGTGGCCGGTGCCTACTGGCGTGGCGATTCCAACAATGAAATGTTGACCCGTGTTTACGGCACTGCCTGGGCCAACAAAAAAGAATTGAAAGCTTACCTGCGTCGTATCGAAGAGGCAGAAAAGCGCGATCACCGCAAGCTGGCGAAGAAATTTGACCTTTTCCATATCCAGGAAGAGGCGCCCGGTATGGTGTTCTGGCACCCGAACGGCTGGACCATTTACAGCACTATCGAGCAGTACATGCGTCGCCGCCAGCGCGAATTCGGCTACAAAGAAATCAAGACTCCACAGCTGGTAGATTTCAGCCTGTGGCGCAAATCCGGTCACGCCGATAAGTTTGGCGATGACATGTTCACCCTGACCAGTGAAGAGCGTCAGTTCGCCATTAAACCGATGAACTGTCCTTGTCACGTACAGGTATTCAATCAGGGCCTGCGCAGCTACCGCGACCTGCCGTTGCGTCTGGCGGAGTTTGGCTCCTGTCACCGCAGCGAACCCTCCGGTTCCCTGCACGGCCTGATGCGCGTGCGCGGCTTTGTACAGGATGATGGCCATATCTTCTGTAGCGAAGATCAGATCCAGTCAGAAGTTTCTGACTTTATGGATCTGCTGCACTCCGTTTATAAGGATTTCGGTTTCCAGGATGTTATCTACCGTCTCTCCACTCGCCCGGAGAAGCGCGTAGGTTCCGATGAGAGCTGGGATAAGGCTGAGAAAGCCCTGGCCGACGCACTGGATGCCGCTGGCCTGCCGTGGGAAGAGCTGCCGGGTGAAGGCGCCTTCTACGGACCGAAGATCGAATTCTCCCTGAAAGACTGTCTCGGCCGTGTATGGCAGTGCGGTACTATTCAGGTGGACTTCTCCATGCCGGGCCGCCTGGATGCCCAGTTTGTAGCGGAAGATGGCTCGCGCCAGTCCCCGGTAATGCTGCACCGCGCAGCCCTGGGTTCCTTCGAGCGCTTTATCGGAATCCTGATTGAGCACTACGAAGGCGCGTTCCCCACCTGGCTCGCGCCGCAGCAGGTGGCGATCATGAATATCACCGATCGCCAGGCCGAATATTGTCGCAATTTGCAAGATCGTTTGGGTGAGCTGCAATACCGCGCCACAGCTGACTTGAGAAACGAGAAGATCGGCTTTAAAATCCGCGAGCACACGCTTCAGCGTGTTCCTTATCTATTGGTAATTGGCGATAAGGAAGTAGAAAGTCAAACCGTGGCAGTACGTACCCGTAGCGGTGAGGATCTTGGTACAATGACGTATGAGTCATTCCTCGAGATCCTCGAGCAAGACGTGAATCGTCGCGGTCGTTTGACAGAAGATAATGCATAACAACTTGGCAACTGGGAGACCATAGCTATTAAACGAGACACTAAGGGACGGTCCAAAAAGGCCCGCATAAACGATCAGATTGAAGCGTCAGAAATCCGCCTGATAGGCGCTGATGGCGAACAGGTAGGCATTGTCTCCCTGGATGAAGCGCTGGAAGCTGCACAGAAAGCTAGCTTGGATCTCGTTGAAATTGCCTCGGACTCCACGCCGATAGTCTGTAAGATCATGGACTACGGCAAGCACGTATTCGAAGCTAAAAAAGCTAAGAATGCCGCCAAGAAGAAGCAGAAGCAGCAGCAGATCAAGGAAATGAAATTCCGCCCGGGCACCGATGTCGGTGACTATCAGATCAAGCTGCGCAACCTGGCCCGCTTCCTGGAAGCGGGTGACAAGGCCAAAGTATCCCTGCGTTTCCGTGGCCGCGAAATGGCTCACCAAGAGCTGGGCATGGAAATGATGCAGCGCATCGAAAAGGACCTTGAAGAGCTGGGCACCGTAGAGCAGCGACCGAAAATGGAAGGTCGTCAAATGCTGATGGTGATTGCTCCGCTCAAAAAGAAAAAGTGAGGTTTGGGGAAGTCATTCCCGGGATCTCCTTTGAGAAGTGGTTGGGCGACGGCTGCCTCCCCACTCTCGCAGTGCCGGTAACTTCGGTTGTCGGCAGTTACTAAAGGTGCCTGTTTTACAGGCGAATATTAACTTTGGAGTACAAAATGCCGAAAGCAAAGACTCACAGTGGCGCTGCCAAGCGCTTCAAGAAGACGGCTGCGGGCTACAAGCACAAGCACGCTAACAAGAGCCACATCCTCACCAAGATGACCACCAAGCGCAAGCGTCAGCTGCGTGGCACCCAGACTATGAACAAGTCTGATGCTGGACTGGTCGATCGTATGCTGCGCGCCAAGTAATTGGCCCAAATCGCAAAGGTTTAAGAGGATAGAAGTATGGCCCGTGTAAAACGTGGTGTAGAGGCGCGTCGTCGTCACAAGAAGATTCTGAAGCAGGCTAAAGGTTACTACGGTGCGCGTTCACGCGTATTCCGCGTTGCCAAGCAGGCAGTAATTAAAGCTGGTCAGTACGCATACCGTGACCGTCGCGTTAAAAAGCGTAACTTCCGCGCTCTGTGGATTACTCGTATTAACGCCCAGTCCCGTGCTGAAGGCCTGAGCTACAGCCGCCTGATCGCAGGTCTGAAAAAAGCGGACATCGCACTGGATCGCCGTGTACTGGCTGATCTGGCTGTTTACGATAAAGTCGCTTTTGCTGCCGTAGTTGAAAAAGCTAAGGCAGCCCTGGCAGCGTAAGCTGTCACTTCAGTTGTAAAACTGAATACTCAAAATAGGGAAGGGCTGTAGTGGCCCTTCCCTATTTTTTTATGGAGTTTCCGCTATTTTTTACCGGTGGCGGTGCCTGGGGAAATTCCCTCCGGTACAGAAAGTACCGGCCGAACAAAGCAGAAAAAATTAATCGAAGTTGGATTCAAACGGGAACAGTTCGATGCAAGATTTGCAGTCCCTCACCGAGCAGGCTATGGAGCTGGTGGAAAAGGCCGATGGCCTCGCCGCACTGGATCAGGTGCGTGTTGATTACCTGGGTAAAAAGGGCCAGCTGACGGCGCTGCTGAAAGGCCTGGGCAAGCTGTCGGCTGAGGAGCGTCCGGCGGCGGGTGCCAAGATCAACGAAGCCAAGCAGCAGGTTCAGGAAAAAATTAACGCGCGCCGCACTATGCTGGAGCAGGCCGCCATCAATGCGAAGTTGGCCGAAGAGACCATAGATGTCACTTTGCCGGGGCGCGGCGAAGAGCAGGGCAATGCCCACCCCATTACGCGCACCTTAAAGCGCGTGGAAGAATTCTTTGCGAGCATTGGCTTCTCTGTTGAGAACGGCCCGGAAGTCGAACAGGACTACTACAACTTCGAAGCGTTGAATATTCCCGCGCACCACCCCGCGCGCGCGATGCACGACACCTTCTACGTGGACCCCACTACCGTACTGAGAACCCACACCTCCTCAGTGCAGATCCGCACCATGGAGAAAAAATCTCCACCGCTGCGCATTATCTGCCCGGGCCGCGTATACCGCTGCGACTCCGATGTCACCCACTCGCCCATGTTCCACCAGGTAGAAGGCCTGGTAATCGGCGAGAACATCAGCTTCGCCCACCTGAAAGGCACCATCGACCAATTCCTGCGTGCCTTCTTCGAAGCGGAAGTACCGGTGCGTTTCCGTCCGTCTTACTTCCCGTTCACCGAGCCCTCCGCAGAAGCGGACATCCAGTGTACCGCCTGTTCCGGTGAAGGCTGCCGCGTATGTTCCGGCACCGGCTGGCTGGAAATTCTCGGCTGCGGCATGGTGCACCCGAACGTCTTCGCCGCCTGCGATATCGACAGCGAAAAATACTCCGGCTTTGCCTTCGGTATCGGTATCGAGCGCCTCGCCATGCTGCGCTACGGCGTAAACGACCTGCGCTTGTTCTTCGATAACGATCTGCGCTTCTTGAAACAGTTCTAAGCCAAGTGGCAGCGCGAATGGCAATGGCCCTTCGCAACAGCAGTCGAATTGTGGAGGCCTGGGAGGCGAAATAGCCCCAGGCGAAATGCGCACCAAGTTGCGCTGACGGAATACAGAAAGAGATCAACTATGAAAATCAGCAACTCCTGGTTGCGGGAATGGGTAAACCCGGAACTCACCACGCAGGAACTGGCCGATCAAATCACCATGGCCGGCCTGGAAGTGGACGGTATAGAAAAAGTTGCGGGCGATTTCTCCGGAGTGGTTGTCGGTGAGATTGTCGCCTGTGAACAGCACCCGGATGCGGACAAGCTGCGCGTGTGTAAAGTGGCAGGGCACCCCGACGGTGAAATGCAGGTTGTGTGCGGTGCTCCCAATGCGCGCACCGGAATCAAAATTCCTTTTGCCCTGGTAGGCGCCAAGCTGCCGGGCGATTTTAAAATCAAGAAAGCCAAGCTCCGTGGTGTAGAGAGCTTCGGTATGCTCTGCGCACAGACCGAACTGGAACTGGGCGAAGACAATGACGGTATCTGGGAACTGCCAGAAGACGCACCCACCGGTACCGATCTGCGCGAATACTTGCAGCTGGACGACGAGACCATCGAAGTGGATCTCACCCCGAACCGTTCCGACTGCCTCGGTGTTGCCGGTATCGCTCGCGAAGTGGGTGTACTGAATCGCTGCGCCGTTCAGGGCCCGGAAGTTGCTCCGGTACCCCAGCAGATCGACGAGAGCATGCCCGTATCCCTGCTGGCCGAAGCCGCCTGCCCGCGCTACGTAGGTCGTGTGATTCGCAATATCGATATCAAAGCGGTAACACCTCTGTGGATGCAAGAGCGCCTGCGTCGCAGCGGCCTGCGCAGTATCGACCCGGTAGTGGACGTAACCAACTACGTTCTGCTGGAACTGGGCCAACCCATGCACGCCTTCGACCTGGAGAAACTCTCCGGCGGCATCAAAGTGCGTATGGCGGAAGCCGGTGAAGAGCTGACCCTGCTGGACGGCCAGGAAGTCAAACTGAAAGAGGGCACCCTGGTAATTGCCGATGAGGAAAAACCTCTGGCGATGGCCGGCATTATGGGTGGCCTGGATTCCTCCGTGACCGCAGGCACACAGCATATCTTCCTGGAGAGCGCCTTCTTTAGCCCGCTGGCCATTGCCGGCAAGGCTCGCTCTTATGGCCTCCACACCGACTCCTCCCACCGTTTCGAACGCGGCGTGGACTACCACCTGCAAGAGAAAGCGGTAGAGCGCGCTACCCAGTTGCTGCTGGATATCGTCGGCGGTGAACCCGGCCCGGTACACGTGCGCGAGTTGACCGAAATTATGCCCGCCGAGCGCCACATTACCCTGCGCCGTGCCAAGGTAGAGTTAGGCCTGGGTATCAAACTGGCCGATGACGAAATCGTTGATATCCTCACCCGCCTGGGCCTGGAAAAAATCGACCAGAACGACGAAGGCTGGACCTTCCTCGCCCCCAGCTTCCGTTTCGATATCGCCATCGAAGCAGACTTGCTGGAAGAGCTGGCCCGTGTATACGGCTACAACCGTATTCCCAGTGAAAGCTTTACTGCCGAACTGGAAATCGCCCCGCGCCCGGAGAGTACCATTGCCCAGGACAACCTGGAGCAAACCCTGCTGAGCCGCGGTTACTACGAAGCGATTACCTTCAGCTTTATCGATAGCGACAGCGCCGCGCTGTTTGATCCGGAAGCCGATCCGGTGGCCCTGCAAAACCCGATCAGCGCCGAGCTGGCGGTTATGCGCACCACCTTATTGCCGGGCCTGTGCAAAGCGTTGCAGTACAACCTGAATCGCCAGCAAAACCGCGTGCGCCTGTTTGAAACCGGCCTGCGCTTTGTACCGGGTGCCGAATTGCACCAGGAGCAAATGATTGCCGGTCTCGCCTACGGCAGCCGTTACGCAGAAAACTGGACTGGCAGCAAAGACGCAGTGGATTTCTTCGACGTGAAAGCCGATGTAGAAGCTCTGTTGGCTCGCACCGGTGTAGCCGATGAGTTCCGCTTTGTTGCTGGCCAGCACCCCGCGCTGCACCCCGGCCAAACCGCCAAGATTATGCGCGGCGACCGCGAAGTAGGGGTTATCGGAGCCCTGCACCCGCAGCTGCAGAAGAAGTTGGACCTGTCCAAGCCCGCGTTCGTATTTGAACTGAGCCTGGAAGCGATCGGCGAGGGCAAAACCCCCGCTTTCCGTCCGCTGTCCAAGTTCCCGGAAGTGCGCCGCGATCTGGCCCTGTTGATTGATGCAGAGGTTCCTGCCGCCAGCCTGGTGGAAACTGCTGTCGAAGTTGCAGGTGAAACCTTGACGGACCTCAAGATATTTGATGTCTACCAGGGCAAAGGTATTGATTTAAATAGAAAAAGTGTCGCTTTGGGGTTGACGTTTCAGCATTCGTCACGCACCCTTAATGACGACGAAATCAATGCCGCTGTAGATGCGGTGGTCGGAAAACTAGAAGAAAAATATAACGCTAGTCTGCGCTAGTAGAGCATGATGCTCTCGGGTGCAGGCTGAATTGCACCCCGAGAGCGTCTGCTACCGGGTTGAAAGCCGCCGCGGTTTGGGCCGCTTCCGATCTGGAGTCGACGCCTCTGAATCAATTGGTAGGATCCAATGACAGAGGCACTGACCAAGGCCGGGCTCGCCGAGAAACTGTACGAAGAGCTGGGCTTTAACAAGCGCGAAGCGAAAGAGATCGTCGAATATTTCTTCGAGGAGATCCGCAATGCGTTGGAAAGTAACGAGCAGGTCAAGCTCTCCGGCTTTGGCAATTTCGACCTGCGCGATAAAAGCCAGCGTCCCGGTCGCAATCCCAAGACCGGCGAGGAAATCCCCATCTCGGCCCGCAGGGTAGTCACTTTTAAACCCGGGCAAAAACTCAAGACACGAGTAGAAGAGCATGCTGGAACCGAGCAATAACGCTCAGCTGCCTGCAATCCCCGGTAAGCGCTATTTCACCATTGGTGAAGTGAGTGAACTGTGCGCCGTTAAACCCCATGTCCTGCGTTACTGGGAGCAGGAATTCCCCCAGCTGAAACCCGTCAAACGTCGCGGCAACCGCCGTTACTACCAGCACCAAGATGTCATCATGATCCGCCAGATCCGTGCGCTCCTGTACGAAGAGGGCTATACCATTGGTGGAGCCCGCCAGCAGATCGAAACCGGCAGCGAGCGGGCAGAGGTGGTACAGCTACAGCAAGTACTACCCGAAGTGATCGCAGAACTAAAGGACGTGGTGGCCCTGCTGGAGGGGAAAAATAATTTATAAAAAACTATAAACCTGGGCTTGCAATCCAGCCGCACTCAGGTATGATTCACGCCACATCGAGACACGATGTCTTTAAAAATCAATCACTTAGCGAAGTGAGCGATTTTTCAAAATCGGAGCGTAGCGCAGCCTGGTAGCGCACCACACTGGGGGTGTGGTGGTCGTCGGTTCAAATCCGGCCGCTCCGACCATATATATAGTTGCATTGCAACGGCCAAGAAACCCGCTTTTTAGCGGGTTTTTTTTGTGTCCAAAATAAAGTCAATTAATAGATGGGTCTCCTTACTGGCCCGCACCTATTCTGGGGTTACTTAGCTGTTGTATTGCTGGGAGTCTTCAATAATCAAGGATCTTGGGCGACACCAGCGGCACAATATCGCAGCGCAGATTTTTGAGCGCGCTAGGCAAGTCTCCTGGTGCCAATCGGGATAGCGGTGTATGGGCTAGATTGCGGTGTTATGTCCTTGGGTATAGTGCACAGCTTGTTGCTATTCACAGCGAGCGGCATGGCTCTCCTCCAGTTGCTCGACTCGGCTTCCCACTTTGTTAGGGTTGTTATCCTCCTCTGCAGCGTTATTCAGTTGTGCGATATCTAATTTCTTCTGGTGCAGGGTGATATGTCTCTCACTATTGAAGTACTCCAAAAAATGATATCAGTATGGGCACCCTCGATATTGTTTAGATTGCGCCCCTCTGTGGAGACGGCAAAATAAAAAGTCACCATATCCGCGCATAAATAGTTTGTTGTCTTCACTGCGTTGCAGTTGTTGAGGCCAAGCACTTATTGCCGGCGGCTAGCAAGTTGAGCTCAATAGAACCGAGGTTCCTCTGTTTGTTAAATTCGCTTTATTGGAATTTCCCTTTGGTCGGTGCGATATGGTTTCTTGTGTAACGATTAGATATAGAAGATGTAGATTTAGTGTTGATATTTTTAGGTGTTCTTCCCTATTGATGGTGTGAAATTAGGAGGCTTTGCTCAATTAATAGTATTTTGCGAGGTGGTATTTAGGCACTGAGTTGAAGTGGAGGTATGGGATTTTTGTGTGGCTTGCTGTACAAGTGCTCTATCCTAGGGCTTTTGCCTTAGTGCTAAGTTCAGTTTTTTGGAAGTTATAGTTATTAAATTCCAAATTGACGCAATAAATTGGGGTGAGCTATATTTTTGTTAGAGGTTGGGGAGTTTTAGGGTATTTACGAGTTTTTTGGGGTGTAAAAATTATTTATTTAACAGAATGATACGCTGTGGATCTAAAGGCGGGAACTAATAATAGATTATAGTATTGCATAACGCTGTATCTTAGCGATCGTAATTTGCAATCGAGATCTTTATCAATTCTCCGTCACGGCACTTGGTTTTTGTTGTGTGGATAGATGGATGTTGGGTGAAAAATATACAGCTGTACGCTCTATAACAAAGATCAGCAGTTGCTGCTTCTATTTCTGGATGAAACTTAGTAGCTCATTGATGCTTAAAGAATTTCAAGAGTGATATAAAAAAGAAAAAATACAAAATTATAAAGACGCTTCATTTAATTGAGTGTTAGATTTTGTCAGCAGTGGAGTGCATGGCTTTTGAATTATACAGAGTCTTAAATGTATATATACAGAATAGAAATAAAAAATTATAGAGGTCTGTGAAATTTTTTCTAAAACGAAGATGATGGTCTAGTATTTTTTGTGTTACTGCGAAGCATTGTTTCTGCTCGCAAGCACGGGTGGTTGCGGTCGAAAGTCTCATTTGATGGTAAGGAATTTTATCGCATCTACTATCCCTTTCAGTCGCAACTTAACGCCCAAACAGTTTAATAGGCTCTGCTTAAGTAGAGACAAAAAAGTCTGGAGAAGCTGGTTATGATTTACCGTTCTACTTGGCTAAAATCTAACAAGGCGCGGGACGATTCCCTGCTAAAAACTCAGGGGTCGTTGGCTAGTCGTTAAGCATCAATATACTAACTTTATAGTTCCAAAATATGTCAGGTATAAATGATGGTTAGTGTGAATATACAGCCTTTACCATGAATGGTGATAATGAGTATTTTGTAATAGACGAAATTTCAGATTGTATAGTTGTTGTCGCAGTAGGGGTAGACGAAAAAAATTTAGTGGGACATTTCTGTTCGAGGTGTTATCAGAAAGGGAATTATTCGGAAAAGTGGGATGAATTCAAAAGAGCGGTAGAGGCGATGCTTCAAAATAAGTGTGGGATAATAGCGTCGCCGTGGCCATATCAAAAGGTGGTCGATACTATTCGTCCTCAAATCTTTTCTGAAACTGACGATGTGATTTGAAGGAATGGTAATTCAAAATATGACCTTCGTGTGAATTTTTCCCTTAGCATCATTTTTAATGATAGGAATAATAGGGGGGGTGTATTTCATGGCGCAATGAGGGCACGATTTAGGACACCCAGACATCATCATCAACCTACTACAGGCAAGATCAGCTAACTAAATAGGGAGGGGATTACCTAATCAATATACGCCTTACTTCATAAGGCTCTAGATATGCTGTAAAGCTCAAATGGTTTCAGTCTTATAAGTGGCTAAATTTTATATACCGCGATTGGGGGATGACTATTTCTCTGTTTGAGGCTTTGAATAGGACTCAAATATGTGTAAAAAACACAGGTAAGGCGTTGGCGGGCAAGAATCAACTCTTCAAAAAGGAGTAGTAAAGATGGCATCGATCGGTTTCGACTTTCAACAATGTAGTTGGAATATGGGGCCTGCATGCGCGTCCCCTTCTCATAACCCTGCGCCCAAAACAAACAGGTGTATATATATCATTCACAATTCGACAACTAACCATACATACGTGGGATACGCAGCCGACGCAAATCACAGATGGAGTACGCGCACAGAGGCGTTTTTTTGCCTTGGCATAACGCAGACGTATGCACAGACTGTCTTGTGTGCCGCATGCGTCCCAGTCGAAAACAGCACAGGCTCTTGGAAGGAGATTAATGGGGCGATTTCCGGAAGGTTTAATGCGGAGCACCTTCTGATAAGAGCGGTCAAGAAGGGAGTGTTGGGAGTAACGACGAACACAAACACGAAATTGCGGCAGCTAAAGTATTCATGCAAGGGAGTGGACAGAGTCGATATTCAATTGCCTACGGATCCGTGGGGAAAGCTCGAAGGGTCCAAGTTTGATAAATTTAAGGGTGAATACTAGTGTTCATCTAACAAAAACAATCTAGGACACCCCGTGCGCTCCAGGACCAGTACGATCCAGGACACCCATAAATTGAAAGAATTGCTTTCAAATCGTGTATTTCATCTTCTCTGGGCTTGCTGGTAGTCAAGAAGTAGGTATCAGATTAGTTAGTCGCACATTTTCCTGGTTGATTATAATTTGATCATGCGGGGCGATAGCGGTATGGTTAGCTCGATTATTAGTGGTTTGTAATTGCTTTAGGTGCTGCTAGAGAGATAGATTTCACAGTCATGCAGGCCATGCACCCAGCGTTTATGTTGCGGGGTACAGACTTCTTTGGCTTTTTCAGTTGCGCCGACTAGACGCTTGAAGCGGCTTTCAAAGTTGCAATTCAGATAAAGCCACTGTTTGGGTGAAATGCCCAGCCTTAGCAATATCAAGCGCATAGATGCCGACCAGCTTTTGCATTCTGCCCTCAATCTACTGACGCCGATGCTCATAACCTCTCCCGGATTGGATATCTTTCCCACAAAGAAAAGCTCTGCGCACACAACGGGAGACGCAGTGATAGTAAGGGGTTGCATCGAGGGATATCTGCGAATGCCGAGGCTGGGCCATGAGATAGGGATTTAACTGTTTTAATATCCAGTATTATTATTGTATCCCCTATATTGTGTCAATGAGTGTGGCGTCTCAAGTTTCCTATTTGCTGGGTGTCCAGACATAACTTTGTTAACGGTTTTATATAGGGCAGCCTAGGGAGGGGTGGTAGCTAGAAACTACCGGCTACCAGTTGGCTGAAATAAAGAGAGTCAAGAGTCGGGTTGCTGAGAACATTGACTTAGAATGTCCTGCATGAATAGAAATTGTTCTGGGTAATGATATGGCTCATACGTATTCAAAGGATAGGAGGTATCTCTAGTAGCTACTTTTCCAAAAATGGTTTAAATTTTATAAGTTAGCGAGGACCTTTGCTGGCATCAGCTATTGATTAGCTGGCGAGATCTGCGCTAATGGGTTCTTTACTTGTGTTGCTAGCAATCTTCAGTTGTTGCCGCAACCAGCGGTGCACAATATCGCTATTGCAAATCCGGGGCCATACAAGGTAAATCTCCAGGGGTGCAATTGGCACAGGGAAGGGCAGTATTTGTATGGGGTTATGTGCGGCAAATTGCTGTGCCATGCCCTCCGGCATAGTGCACAAGTAGTTGGTATTCAAAACGACCGGAATCATATTTTGGAAATGAGAGACTCGAACCGCTACTTTCCTACCTAATTGGTCTACTTGAGCCCCAACCCGTTGCGAGCTGTTATCTCCCCACTCCCCCACATGATTCTCGAGGTGGGTCAAACCTGAGGTATTCTGGTGTAGAGTGACATGCCTTTCGGCATTGAATTGCTCCAAACTAATTTCTCTGCGGATCCTGGGGTGATTATTTTTGGTTACAACAACCAGGCGATCAGAGGCAATATGCTCTGCCTGTAATTCTTTGGAATCTACGGGCTGATAATAGAGTGCAAAATCTACTGCACCGTGTTTCATCTTGGATTCCAAGCCGCCAACCTCAAGCGGAGAAATCTCAACAGTTATATTGGGAGAGATAGATTCCAGGTGGTTAAGCAGGCTCCCCAAAAAGATAATATCGGCATAGTCGCCGCCGATAATATTAAAATTACGCTTTTCTACGAAGGGATCAAAATCAACCTTCTCTTCAATCTCCTCACGTATTTGCCTGAGTGCCTCACTCACCGTTGCATGTAAGCGTTCAGCCCTTGGGGTTGGCAAAAAGCCAATACGCCTGCGAATAAAAAGTTCATCGCCCACAGTATGTCGCAATCGCTGAAGTGCGGCACTCATTGCCGGTGGGCTCATACCGATACATTCCCCCGCTTTACCCAGCTGACCATGCTCCATTATGGCTTCGAATACCGGTAGTAAATTGAGATCGATAGATCTGAGGTTCCGTTTCATTCTTAAATTCCGTTTAATGAAATATCCCTTTAATCGGTGCGATATGGTTTCTTGTGCAACGATTAAGCATAAAAATTGCCGATTCAATACTGATATCTTTGTATAGTTTTTTTGCTTATAGATTGCATGAATTTGGAGGCCGTCCTTAGCTAACACTAGCTTACGATGCCATATATAGGCGCCAAGTTGAAGAGTCGATATGAGAGGTATTTGTTGTTTAGCATGGAGGTGATTTATTCGAAAATTTTGATTTATTAAGAATGGATACAAGTTTGTGAAGTTCATGGCTGTTAAATGCTGAATTAATGTGATGATATTGAGTAGGTTGCTTTTGTGTTGAGGAGAGGTATTGGATATTGTGGTCAATTCTAATCGAATATCTCTTTAAGTATATTTCTCAAATTTGATAGGGTTTTGTCCTCAAAAATTTAGGACACTTAAAGGTTAGAGCGGGGCCAGACTAGCAGGGGTTGAGAGGAGGCGTCAGCAGTCGCCTATGCCGTGTACCCAACGATCTAGGATGGCCATAGTTTGAAGGATTAAAAATAATGCTATTAATATCCGCTATAACAAGCATTTTTCTCTGGTTTAAGAGTAAAAGGAGATGTAAATTTCATGACCAGCGATGATATTTACAAATATGGGTGGGAGGGGGAATGGTGAGCAAGATCGAAGTTGGCTTATATAGCGCGAATTCAAATGCTCAGTACCCTCGAATGGGATGACAAATCCAGGACACCCAAAGATTGGGGGAGAAGTGTCCGTTACATGGCAAGCACCAGCTTTGGTGGTTCTTCCTCTCTGATTTAGGGGTAAGGGGGGTGGAATACAGGGGGGGTTGTGTTCAGTCTGTAGGTAGCGCAATTTTTGGATATAAAACCGGCAATCGTGCTATCGAATGTCTGGAGTAGGGCTAGATTAGTGGGGGGGTAGCTGAGAGGAAGCGCCGGCAGTCACCAATACCGTGTACCCAGCGTTTATTGAGCTGGCTACAGGCTTGCTGTACCACCTTCACTGATCCTACCAAGCCTTTAAAGCGACTTTCAAAATTTCGGTTGAGATAGAGCCAGTGCTTGGGTGAGATACCAAGCCGCTCCAGGATGGGAGGTGTGTTTTCGGCAATACAGCCTCGTTTTCTGGGATCTAAATGTCGGCCACTCCAGTCTACTAGCTCCAAATAGTGATCCAGCTGAAAAGGTAGCCCTTTCGGCATACTCAAACGCTCACCGCCGACAAACGGAAGTAGACTTTTGGGCTGCTTGCCTGAGACTGCGGCACGAATACGCTGTTGAATCGAAGTGTAATCGGAGTCTTCAGGGGTCTTGGCAATATTGGCACGGATCGGGTTGAGGTCTACATAGGCCATGCAGGCAGCAAGGGCTCTTTCATCTAGTAAGGCTTGGGACTTAAAACGGCCCTCCCAAAAGCGGCCTGTACAGTTGTCCTCAGCGTTGGCCTGGCGAGCGATAGATTCGTTTAAGCAGCGCATAAACCAGCTGATATCCATTAGACGCTCCCGCCATAGAGAATCGACTTCTTTTAGCCTAGTTACCTCACAGTGATCGAGGGTATCGCCCTGAAGATAGCGCTGAGCCAAGCTGGAAGCTTTGAACAGTTTTTGCCAGCGAGTAATTACCTCTTTGAGAGACCACTTGCTAGCAGCTTCTCTGTCGATATAGAGCACTATATGGTAGTGATTACTCATTACTGCATAGGCGGCAATATCTAACGCAAACACCTCGGCCAATTTATACATACGGCTTTCAATCCACTCGCGCCGATATTCGTAATCTTTTCCGGATTTACTATCTCTGCCACAGAGAAATGCACGGCGTACACAGCGGGAAACGCAGTGATAATAAGGTGTTGAATCCAGAGATATCTGGGTGCTTCGGGGTAGAGTCATCGGCGGCACGTGTATTGTATTGTATGAATATACAGTATCCTGAAGGGTTTCATCCTTTTGTCAATAGGGCTGGCGGTTTATACTTTCTATTTGGTGGGTGTCCAGAAATACCCTTGAGACCTGAATGCCCCTCCCAAAAGTGGCGACCCTACCTCTCCTCATAGCAGTTAGGCGGAAGTTTGTTATAAAACTCTACTCACTATGGTATTTGCCATAGCCCTCTGACCACTCTTGCTGATAGCCTTGCTTTTTGAAGTAACCTCTAAATATATGAAGTGCTTTTTCTAGCCAAGACTGAATATCTGAAATACCCTCAATCATCTTGCAATCTTTTTCGTCATCAACCGCTTGATCCGTCATTTTCCAGAAAAAGTAAGCCAAAGACTCTGCCTCCTCTTTACTATCTAAATTGGAGTTTCCAGAAACAACCGATCGAGCGATTTCAGAGTTTAGTTGTTTCGCATAATACAGAACCAATGTCTTTGCTGGTTGATTATATTCATTGAAATTTATCATGCTTTATAGGTCTCTAGTGGCAAGTCATTCATTATGGCCACTCTTTAAGCTCATGGAGCTTTTCTATTTCGCTAGAATCGAGAGTGTTCCCTTGAAGATAGCGCTGAATTAGTACGGAAGTTCTTAAAAGCCCTCATCAGGGAGTAAGGATCTCGGTATCGGACCAAGTTTTGGCGGCTTCTGTGTCGATATAGAGCAGAATACAGTAGTGGTTTCTTATTACAGCATAGGCTTCAATATCGAGCGCAAAGATGGCGACTAGCTTTTGCATTCTACCCTCAATACACTGACGCCGATGCTCATAATCTCTCTCGGGTTGGGCATCTTTCCCACAAAGAAAAGCCCTGCGTATGTAACCAGAAGCGCAATGATTTACATTGGAGTCAAACTTACGAATGGAGATAGAAATACTCTTGAAATAGTTATCAATATGACTAGCTATTATTGATGGCTACCTATTAAGCGCATTTATAAAGGAGATAACTGCCATGCCATACAAAGAACTTGGAATGCTAAAAGATAGCGGTTTAAGTAAAGATACTTATAGTGGAGTTGTTGTGCCCTATATGAGTGAAGCTGAACGAGAAGAATATCAGGTTACGATACAAGATGGGCTTCTGTTTTGGCGCGGAGAGAGACTTAATACCAATCCTGGCGGATCTTGGGCATTCGTTATGGATAAGAATGGGCGTATCTTTTGTGGTAACAAAAATGGTGACATTCAGCACCATTCAGCATTTTTTTCGGGGCGACCAGTTGCTGCGGCTGGGCATATCTCGGTGGTAGGTGGAATAATAGAGCATATTAATAATTTCAGTGGCCACTATCAGCCCACTAGCGATTATATGGAGCAGTTTAAAGAAGAACTGGAAAAAAATAATGTTGACTTAAGTGAAACTGAAATGGATTTTGGGATTTCGTCAAAAACCTGTAAGTTGCGCTTAAAAAATTTTCAAGATCATAATTATAGAGGCAAATGGTATCAACGTTTTCGCGGTACTGTTGTTAGAGAGACTGTCGATGGGAGCGAGGATACTTATACCGGCCGTACACATATTCAAGGGCAAAGGTTAAGGCTTTATCCTGATGGCCCCAGATGGCAGTGGCTCTGATGTAAATAGCCATAAAAGCTTTCTGCAGACTCTCCATCTCTGACATAGAGGCAGGGGAAGTGGAGTACCAGAAATTGACGTTCAGGTTTTGGGGAAGGCTGATTTTGGGGGTAGGCCAGATTATAAGGAACGCTGAGAGGAAGCTGCCGGCAGTCACCTACAGACTTTAAATCTGCTTTCAAGATTCGGTTGCTACCTAGCCACTGGAGAGGTGAGATATCAAGTCTCTTGGATAGGAGGGGTGATTCCGTAAATACTACCTCGCTTTTAAGAATCTAAATACCGGCCACTCCAGTCACTGGCTCGAAATAGTATTCCAACTGAAAGGGGAGTGCTATAGCTTCCTTAAAGCGCTCACCACCAATAAATAAAGTAGAGCTTTGGGTTGCTCACTAGATACGACTGTGCGAATGCGCTGTTGAGTACAAGTGTAATCAGAGTCTTCAATATCTTGGCAATACTGGTAAGGATAGAGCTAAGCCTGGAATTTTAAATGACCTCACCAGCGGCTACTTGTACGGTTGGTTTTAACTCAAAATAACCAAGCAATAGCACTGATTTGGAGAGGTGACTTGCAAGATGGTAACTCCACGCTGAACTCAGTATTTATCCCTACAATGGAATCCCGCTCTTCCAGTATTTAACAAGGGAGTGCAGATACGAGTATAAAACTAATGAGCCAATTAAATCATTAGTGGACTTTCACATTCCCCGGTTTAGCCTTTAGTCGGCCATGTGATTGAGAATGTTGCTCTTTAATCTTTTAAGAAAAGCATGGAGTGCATTTCAATGTGAATTGAATTTTCCAATGGTTGATTGAGATTTCCTCAACCGAAAACAACAAAAAATATAGGCGCGAAAATAATCTTATTGGAATTTATTCAGTTTGTTTAAATCTCAAAGCTGCGTAAAATCGATAGATATTTTTGGTATTTTGGTCGTAATTGAGCGAGCCGATTAAAAAGGCTTCAGAAGTCTGAAGAATTTTAAAGGCTTCGAGAGAGCCGAGAATTTTCTAAAAGACCCATCCCTTCAAAGGAGAACGGTAGCGTGACATAAGAGTAAGTAAAAGGCGCTGACCCAAGGTGCTAGGAACACCCGGGGCCAGCTGACCAAATTGATAACCTAAGTATCAAAATGGCTATATGGATAATACGCTAGAAACCCGCTCGTCTTCAATAAAGTGGAGTACATTCAGCGGCTTGGGGCCTGTTCCCAAGCTCTGGAAGCCTAGCGCCCGCCTTTTCCTCTTCTCTGCCTACCGCCCCCGAGCGCCACCCCACATTTCCTCCAAACGTTAAGCCCAAGCTTCCCCACCCTGGAAGCGCCCAAACTTTGACCATCGAAGGAAATAAGTATGTTGATCTTAAAGCGACGGACAGGTGAACTTCTAAGGATTGGAGCAAATGTCTCAGTCACAGTGCTGGAGGTGAAAGGCAATCAAGTGAAGATAGGCATAAGCGCACCTAAGTCACTCCCCATCCACCGTGAAGAAATCTATCTGCGGATCAAAAAGCAGCAGAAAGTGAAGGCCTGAATATGCTTGAAGGTAGGGCAACTTGAGGCACCCAATAATTGAAAGAGGGATTCCAAGAAGAATCATTGCGCCTCTGTTCGGTAGGCGATATACGCGCTCTGATTCGAATGCCTTTTGGATGCCAAAGGTGACTAGCTAGCGAACTCGGAGTGGCCGTGCTGATGTCTTGGAGGTGTTTAACAAGCAGACCTTCTTATCCGACAGGAAGAGAGGGTAAGCAAGCCTTGCCAGCGCCACAAGAGGTGTACTTAATGCTTGGCTTGCTATACACAGATCCTCCAGATGAATGTCGCCGAGCCCACCAGCTGCTTCAAGCAGCCTTCAGGATTGGGCTAAAGACAGAGCCTACGCTAAGTGAAGATGCCTAGCCTTTTGATGAAGGAGGAATATTCCCAACAATGCTCCCTAGCTCTTGTGTGCTGAGTCAGTGATTAATCCAGCTCCAGCAGATGAGGTTCCACTTTTGATGGAATCTGTGCTTTGGTTTTTCTGCTCCTAGCAACTTATCCTTTCTTGGATGGAGTCTCAAGCAGCTCGCCGACCCTGCAAAGTGCCCCTCCACATCGCTAGATTTCAATCCGTCACGCTTTTTCGAACCTGTATAACCAGCCCCCTAGATTCGTTATCGCTACTTACAAGGTAGTAGTAACGGAAGCACTGTTGACGCCAGGTGATAAAAAATCAGGAGATCAATAAGGTTGGGGGAGTGAGGTGACTGAAGGTGCTGTATATCGACTTGTGTTTACAAGACAGTGAAGCATAGATTTACAGCTTGGATGGGAGGCTATGCCTGATGATATGGAGCACACCGCGTGCAAACACATATCAGTGATGGGGTTGCTTAGACGGCACAAGTGGCTAGCAAGCCATAACCCTCAGATTATCAGTTTTGGGCTATGTAAATTGGTTGGCGCTTATCGAAAAGTGTACAGTTGTACTTTCAATAACAAAAGCCAGCAGAAGCTGCTCCTACTTCTAGTTGAAACTCAGTAACTCATTGATTCTTTAAGGGTTCCAAAGGTGATGTAAAGCAGAGAAAATACAGAATTATAAAAACGCTGTTTTGTATATATTCTTGCGCACTTGCACAGGATCAATATAAGTTATTGATTTTATTGGTTTTTTAGCTTTTAGGGGAGGTGGGACATAGAAATATAAAGCGGGCTGATATAAAGAAGCTTCTTTTGAATTAACAGTTAGCTGTCTGGGGTAGTCATGAGCGAAGTCGCACAACCTAGGGGGAAAGCACTGGCTTTGTGGCTAATTCTATTTTTGATGTTGGCCTACTTTGTTGTCGGAGCACTATCAAATGGAATAGTTATTCCCGGCCGAGACGGTACGATAACTTTATTAAGGCAAGCCGCGTGGGTAGCTTGTCTTTTCCCATTGTTTTGGTTGTCGGGTGATATTATTCGCAACTATCCGGGCATAACATTATCTAGCACTAAACGTAAAGTCGTTGCCTCAGCGCTTACCGTCACAGGGATAGGGCTGTTTTTCTATGCAATCTATCCAGTAATCAACAGTTAACAAGTACATCAATCTCGCCAGCAGAGCTGGCTGAACCACAACAAACTGCCGCGCCGTTGGCCGGTTATGTGAACGTTAGGTATATCATTCATGAATCCGTACAAAGCACCTGAATCAGATATTGAGCTAGAGAAACTAGCTACTCCTACAAGTATCAAGATGGTGTACCTCCTCATAGCCCTAAGCTTTCTAATCTTCTTGATTGAAGAGTTTATCTACGTGCTTAGCTCTGAAACAGGAATATTCGACCCTTTTAATTACATATTCATCCCTATATGGGGTGCCATTTTGCTATGGGTCTCTGGCATGATCAGAAAAAGGACCGAGAATCCTAAAAGTACCTTCCTGATCTTGGCTATCGTAGTTGCCGGCATGAGTATTCTCACACCTCTGGGTGCTTACTCACTATATACGGGGATCGGCGAAGCTTCATGTTTTCTAGCGGTATACTATCTGCTAAACAAAAGAGCACCAGAACGCTGGTTTAAACCTGCCTAACAATCCAATGAAGTCTGACTCAGTAAGCGCCACTGGGTCGGCACGAGGCCGTCACTATTGTAGGGGCCTCACTGGACAGTTTATTGGCGAGTTAGCCTCTACATGAGTTCAAGGAATGGAAGCAAGTATTTTAGATAGACCTCCATTGTCTGGAGAATTTGAAGAGCATTCATTCATAGAGTCAGGAAATAATACTCTTTGGGTTAAATTTTTGGATTCGGAATACTTGGAATGGGTTGGCGTCTTTAGCCAAGGCGATTGCAAATCAACAAATTTAGTGCTCCCGTTACAAGATAAACACCTATTTTTAATTGTTGCTGGTGGTCAAGGCTATCTTGTAGATCCAGATTCTAGAAAAGTAATGGCAAAAACAGATTGGGATATGATTGAAGCAGTCGCGTACAATGGCGAAACAAATTGCTTTGTTGCCACAGATGGATTGTGTTTAGCTGTTATCGAGGGAATTAACATGGTCTGGTCAGGTAATCGAGTATCCGCAGATGGTATTTCTATCGAAAAGCAAGTGGGTTCTACTGTGTATGGAAGAGTCAACGATCTTACAGCTGAGGGCTGTGAATATAGCTTTAATATAAAAACTAAAGAGTTCAACTGTAAGTGGGAATGTTTCTTCTAGTTCCAAAGACTAACAAGTTACTGTATTCAGGCACATACTGCTACGCTCATTTTTATATCTGTCACTGTGCACCATTTTCACACAAAAATGCTCCCTGCAGTATGTCCCGGTGAGCAAGACATTTTCGCAAGGCATTAAGGTTAAGACCAGTATCCATCAGAATGAAATATCAAAGTATTGAACAATATTTGCCTTCGGATTTTGGGTATGATCAATATCAAGTCTCTGATCATGCAGTAAATCACCGGGAAGAAATTCTACGAAGTGTAATTTGTGGGTGTTTTATGTACGAGGAGAATTTTTCACCAAGTGAGATTGTTCGCTGGACTGACAATGAGCAAACAGCTTGTTGTCCAAAATGTGGGTTAGGCAGCGTTGTTGTTGGGGCCTCATCAGGTATGCCAGTAACTAATAAAACATTTTTAAGTTTAGTTGGGTTGCATTGGTCATAAAAAACTTAACAAGTTTAGGCATCTGTATTACGAGATTATGATATGAATCGACTAGCAATATTAACATATTTTTTGTGTGTCTCAGCTTTTGGCTATGATACAAATTTATTACACGTTCACGAGCTAAAATTGAAGGGCATTCTTCCTGAGCCTTATAAGGAGTTTTTTCTCGAAATAGAGCTTGATGAAAATACGGATAATGTCAGAATTTTTAATCTTAGAGTCGGCGACGAACAAATTAAGATGCCCGCTGCTGAGATGAAGAAACTTAAGGACGTAAACCTGGGTAGCTTAAGAATAGAGTATGGTATGTTCGGGCATGTTTTTCCGGATATTGGAGATCGAATTTATATTAGGATGTCTGTAGGAGACTCAAAATATATCGAATGTAAGGGAGCAGAGGGAGTTGATGGTAAACGGGCTTTCGATACAGTATTGATTGATATCAAACCCGGCTCACCAATTGAGGTAACAAGTGAATCCAATTACATTCATTTTATTGGTTCGTATATCCCGTGCTATCGCAGCTCATAACAAAGCGTTACAGTACTTTGTCTAAAGTAGAGGGTCTTTTGTGATCGCTATGCCAATACCAAAAAAGTCACCCAGCTTTGGTTGCGGCTAAATGTAGCGTAGTATTCTTCAGCGGAGAGATATGAATTTTGAGTAAGTGGCTTTATCTTTTAGTTATTTTTGTACTGGCCGGTCTTCTTTATCCGGTAATCTACCTCCTCGGCCTGGAAAGGTTAGGAGGTGGAACGTTACTGAGGATCCCGGAGTTCATCATATATAGCGTACTGATAGGATTCCTATTGTATCCGTTTATAGAGGGCTATAGACGTTATAAGGCAGGTGGTCGCTTATGGGCTGCTATTTTTTTCATTTTCGGAATAATTTTACCAGTTATAAGTGGCGCTTTTTTCATACTTTTATTTGAATCTATGTTGAAGTCTAGAAATCATGGATGACAAAGCTGCACATAATCATGCCGGACAAGTTTGTCCAGCTATATACATGTCATAGGGCATGCTGTTTTCATATGTTATGTAGGTATGGTAGCTACTGCCGTCTTTTGCTGGACGATTCGGTACTATGCCTAACTAGTAAAAGCACCGGACGCACTGGCGTGCCCTCGGTACATATACCCCAATACTCTAAATAGTTGATAAGATAAATGAGAAAATCATCACCTGAAGCTTTATTTACAATAGGCACTATCATTCTGTTGACATTACTTCCACTTCTGGTTGGATGGCTGCTGGTAAAAACCTACAGACTTATAAAACCAATTCAAGAGAAAGAGCTTACGGGCCTTGCAAGTATAGGGTCGCCAAGGCGGGATAGTTTTTTCAAATTTGCAGTCGCAGGGTGGGCTGTCTGCGGTCCAATTTACTATTGGGTTTTCAGTTCTGGGGTTCTTGCTTAGCTCTGTGCTTGACAATCACAACCTTTTCGCTGCCCAATTCAGCCCCAAAACCAGTCGTTAAGGCAATCAAGTATCAGAGAGTTATGAAAAGTTTAGTATCAGTTATATTTGTACTATTCATATCAATTAACACGCATGCTGGAGATTACTCTGTGGAGGTCGAAAAGTTTATTGAAGGGAGCATTGCAGGTTTAAGAATTCAAGCTGATGCTTACGATAAGACATGGGGGCTGGGCTCTGCTAAAACATGGAATGTCGACCAAGACAAAGGCATTATATTTTGGTCGCTTGAGGATGGTCGGATCGCTGTAGCTCCTGTTCAAATAATAGGTACTTACAATCCGAAAGATAGAAGCTTTCTATGGGGGTGGGATCACCCTTCAGTGCTAAAACCTCTTCAGCAACATTCACGTTTAGTTAAAGAGTATGGTGAAAAGCACGGAGTAAAGCTCTTTACCTCAAGAAAGGTCCATGTTTCCGAAGATCAAGCATGGGAATTTTCAGCCGTTGCCAGCCGTTTGGCTGAAGCAAATGGAGCTTACAGGGCTGATGCGGGTGGACCTCTTGTTTATATGACATTTGGTGAAATTGAGCTAAGAAAGCAGCGGCCCTAACAATCGGATGCTGTCAGGTGTAAAAGTTTCAGCCAAAAGCGGCCTCCGCTTTTGGTTAACGCAGAGCCGAACATTTTGCACAATTTTTTGGCCTTTGGCCTCCAGCGGACCCCGTCAAGCTTCGCTTGTCGTGGCCTTCGAACCTGCGCTATGTGTTGTAAAAGAGTAATGAGCATTTTCATAACTTAGCTGATTAGCATAATGTAGAACTAATATCTTTGCTGATCGATTAACTTCATTGAAGTTCACCATGCCTGATAGGCCCCGAATTTGCGTTTAGGGTATGGTATACCATTACTGGATACTGTTTAGAGTTTGTTGTTTTGGTTTTTGAAGAGTGTTTTTTCTAATTTTATCTTTCCACAGACTTGATTTTATAGCTCTTCTGAAAATTTATGGGTATCTACAAATGTGTAATGTTTAGCTGAGTAAAAAAGGCAAGATTGATTGTGGTATTTATGCTGCGGAGCTAATGTTTGACTGAGGTTGTGGCTTGGGATGATTAATATCATCTCGGGAATATCTCACTCGTGAGCGTAAACTATTCTTGTATTAAATGGATAAAGCCCTTTATATTTTCACAATTGAAAGGCTGCTTAAGTTGCATAGATATTAACCAGTAGTGCTCTGCAGCTCAAAATATTATTGATAATTTTGTGGTTTTTGAGTTTTATTTTAATTGTATCTAATAGAAATTTTTTTCATAGTTGGTAAGTTTAAATTCTTCAATTAATTTCTTTGCACCCATGCTATGAGTTATCTCGCGCCGATACACCAGACATATTTCATCTTTAAAGCCTGGTTGGTCTTTACTTACCCATTCGAGCTGATTTCTTCCATGTGTCTGTGCAACTCGACCAGGAATAATACCAACCCCAAACCCCTCTAATGTCATTTTTGTGATTAGCTCGTGACTTGAAGACCTTATATATTGTTTATATCTATTGCTTTCAGATATGGTTTTCAACAGCCAGTTCGTCTGCATCAGTGCTGGATCATATATTAGTACGTCTCTAGATTGAATTTTCTTAGGATTATGCCAAAAACTAACCACATCGTGACAAAGGTGCTTGATTACTAAATCAGGATGAGATACAGGATTTACGACAATACCGATATCGATTTTCCAGCTGATCACGGCCTCTACAATTTCGCGAGAAAGTGCATGTTGGAAGCTCAATTCAATACCTGGATTTTGTGCGATAAAAGCAGGAAGGCTATCAGGTAGCATATGTAGTGAAATCGAGCTATGACATCCAATGGTGAAATGGCCAACGGCCTCTTTATTTTCTCGCAGAGCAGAATACTTAACCTCATCCCAATCATCTAATAGCTGCTGAGCGCTCTTTAACAGCCTAAGACCGGCACGTGAAAGCTGAACACCAGTTTTTTCTCGTATTATTATTTCAGTACCTAGCTGTCTTTCTAGCCTCTTGATAGCAGCACTCAGACTCGGCTGCCTAATCCCCAATCTTTCTGCTGCCCTGGATATGTTTTTTGTTTTTGCAACTTCAATAAAGTAATTAAGTTCATCAGCGTGTGGGAACATAGAGCCTAACTTATTTAGCGACTTAATTTAAAAGCAGCTATCGAGTCTACATCGACATACTCTTGGTTGCCATAGATATTGCCTATGGCAACCAGCGCCGACTTCTATTTTTCATGTTTTTATACTCATGTTAATTTCTTTACTCCCTATTTATTCAAAAAGTTTTGGAGTTAGAGTGTCTACGCCATCTCTCAGCTATCCCGTAGCAGCGAATAGTAATGCAGTATCCACTGAAGCTAATTTTAGTTTAGCTTTAACTTTTCCTTTGCAGACTTGGTATGAGTGGGGATATCTACACAACCCAGTTCTCGCGAGTGACAAAGACATTTCCAGAGTTAAACGCTCCTATGCATTACTTCAAGATCAGATCGATGATACTGATAACCCCATTTATGGCCTACACACTAGCTATGGTGAGAATGAGCGAAATGCCCTAGATCCAAATCAGTGGAAAAATACCCAAGTCAACCTATTGGAATATTTACAAGTTGGTATCGGTACTCCTCTGCCGAAGTCGGTCGTCAGGCGCGCGTTGAAACTACAAGCTCGGAAAACGGCCCATGGCTTATCTGGCATCCATCCTTCTACTTATCAAGCACTTCTTAACCTGGCAAACAGTGAAACTCTTCCCAGAGTTCCCCGAAAAGGTAGCTTGGGAGCCAGTGGTGACTTAATTTCTATGGCCCATGCCATATCTCCTCTATTCGAGGATGGACCAAAGGGCCCTCGCGACGTAATTGGTCTGGTAAATACCAATGCCATGATGGCTTCATGGGCTATCGAACATGATTATCAATTAAGAAAGGTATTAAGGGACTGTTTTAAATCTGTTGCGCTTATGTCCCTGGCGATAGGCACCGGAGATGAACATTTCTCGGAAGGTTTGCATTATGGGGAGGTACACACCAGCTACGCTCGGGCAGGTAACCTACTGACACAACTACGACGTGACTATTTAAAATCGCCGAAGATTGCCGAAGGCAAGAAAACTTTGTTACAAGCTCGTTATTCTGTTCGCTGTGCTCCTCAGATACTTGGGCACTGCCTTGATTTATTGGATTACTCCGAAGCTAAAATTCGTTCCGAAGCTCTAGCCGTCGCTGACAACCCCCTAATTCTTGAGTCTGGTCCCTGGCATGGCGGACTCTTTTATGCGATTGGGCTGGCAGCTTCCGCTGAATTTATGCTGGAAATCATCCATCGTCTATCTGAAATGCTTGATCGACAAATATTGATTTTAATGGATCATCGCCTTAACGGAGGTTTGCCGGATAATTTAAGTGTTGAATCTTTCAATCACTGTAAAGGAATTCACCAGTTAACGTCGGCTTTGTTCCAGGAAATAAAGGCCAGGTCGACACCGGTGCGTCAGATGAGTTTCTCATGTGAAGGTAATAATCAGGACCTCGTGCCCTGCGGAATGGCCGCTCTTAACAATGTTAACGATCAGCTGGATACGTTAAAAGAAATTGTTCGCGCAGCAACTTTTTGTTCAGCTAGAGCCGCAATGATGCGCTCAACGGGTGGTTTACCCGAAGCATTAAAATTGTCGAACTGGTCACAATTTACAACAACCGAGATCGAGAGCATTTTATGAATTTTAACTATTTAACTGGTAATTTCGGTATTGAGATTCAAGCAAAAGAGCTAGCGGATGTGGATCAAGGTACAGGACTAACATTGCAAAACCTATGGCATGAGCATGAGCTATTGGTTATCAGGGATATGGACCTGGATACACAAGCATTTGTCAACTTCTGCAGCTTATTTGGAGAACTTCAAAAAAATTATTTCTTTTTTCAAGGTCACTCTGAGGAGTACCCACAAGTTGCTAGAATTATCAAAGAGATCGGTGAAAAGAAAAATACTGGTGGGATCTGGCATCATGATCAGGGATATTATTCGAAGCCGGTAAAAGGTATAGCTTTGTATGGTATTGATATTCCCAACAGAGGAGGCGATACCCTTTTTACAAGTTCAACACTTGCTTACGAGAGCCTTTCAACTGCAATGCAGCAAGTAGTTAAATCCCTCAATGTGATACATACCACAGAGCTAATGCTCAAGAAACAACCATTATCAAAGTTAATGGAAAGTTCAGGTGAGAGTAGCTCTGGTATAGAGCGGGCACTAAAATTAATGCCACTGGAATCTGCAGTACACCCGGCAGTTTGTAGAAACCCTGTAACTGGTAAGCCTTTTCTCTACTTGAATCGGACTACCACCTCGCATTTTGATGGTATGACACTTGATGAAAGTTCGGGGCTGCTAAATTATCTATTTAAACACATCGAAAAACCTGAGTTTAATTGCCGAGTGCAATGGCGTCCCGGCACCCTAGTGCTTTGGAATAATCACCAAGTCTTACACTATGCAGTAAATGACTACAATCAACGACGGGAATTACACCGTGTGCATTTTTCTGCAGAACGACCAATTAAATATCTATAAATAGATTACTAGTGTATTTATGAACTATAGTGAACTACTGGCAGATTTTTTGCACCAAAATAGTCAGTCTAGAACTGAACAGCAGGCATTTAAAAATAATCAACTCAGGTGGCTGCTCAATGAGGCTTTTGCAAAGTCTAACTACTATCGTGAATTACTTGAACAAAACAAAGTTGATATAGAGGCAATTCAAAGCTATAAAGATTTACAACAACTGCCGATTATAAGCTCAGAAATATTTTTAAAGCCTATGCCGACAGTGAGTATGGCTTTTGACGATATCATACGCTACTGCCACACATCGGGTAGCACTGGTACTCCCAAACATGTACCTTATACCCGCAAAGATATTAATAATGCAATAATCTCACAAGCACGCAGTTTCCTATTTACAGGTGTCGAGCCGTCCCATAAGTGTTTGTGCGCAATGACTTATGGTCCCTGGCCCAGTGGTATGATTTGTCATGCTGCCGCAGAAATATTTGGCCTCACTATTCCTGCAGATTCATTTCTTGGGGTAGACCATCAGCTCCAGAGCCTTCAAAGGTATCAGCTGGATTATATGGTCTGCCTTCCTTCCTTATTACCTAGGCTCGAACGCCACTGTCTGGAGAAGGATATATCTCTAGCGTCCTTAAATATACGCAATATATTTATGGTGGGTGAACTATTCTCTGAAGAATTTCGGAGCCACTATGAGATGCTATTCAACGCCAGGCTGATTAACATGTATGCAAACACTGAGCTTGGGCTGATAGCAAGTGAATGCCAACATCATAATTTACATGTGTGGGAAGACTTCTTTCATGCAGAAGTTATTGACCCTGATACAGGAGAACCATGTGAAGATGGAGCTACTGGAGAATTAGTTATAACCGCTCTGCAACGTGAAGCCCTTCCACTGATTCGCTATAACACTCATGATCTGGTGGAGATGCACAAAGGCCCTTGCGAATGCGGCCATCCCGGGACCTATTTGGGCCCCATCAAGGGGCGTATTGATAATATGTTCACAATCAATGGTGGAAATGTCTATCCAATTGCGCTAGAAAAAGCTATCACTACCGTCACGGGTCTTAGCTCATTTTACCACTGTATCATCGAAAAAGTTGATGGACACGATCATTTGGCATTTGAAATTGAAGCGAGAGAATCTGTCGATAATCGAGATAAAGATCATTTATCACGAAAGTGTTATAAGAATCTCACCAGTTCAGATGTAACCCTTCGTATGATTTTCCTTGGACTCGAAGCGGCCTCAAGAATCACTATAGAAATTTTGCAACCTGGGGAAATAAGTAACAAATCTGGTAAAGTAAAAAAAATTATTGATCGCAGATAGGTATTCCGACTACTGAGCGAGGCTTGTAGGTGGTTATGGCGACTCCTGTTAGTTTAACTAATTGTGCTTGTGGGAGTTGTATTAATGTCTAGATTTTTATAGCTGGCCTATTGGGAGGTGAAAGGAATTCGTGTCCCACTATGCAGATATAAAAGTTAGCATTTCCCTGAATGATATTTGAGTAGAATTAAATGGGAGATTTTAAAAGCATTAAAAGTCACTGTGAAAGAAGTATAAGTTAAATTAAAAAGGATGATTATGAAACTTGATGCGATTTGCAGCCAACTTAAACTCCCAGAGGGCACACTTGACTATGCAGCGCTTCGCTTGGGGATAAATAGGGAAAAACATATAACACGTTATGATCTTGACAGAATTTCCTCTTTCTTAGAGATATATGGAGGTTATTCTAAGGCTGGTCTAGAGGCAATAAGATATTTCTTCAATATTGGAGATGTATTTTGGGATAGGGTTAATGAAGCTAAACAAACAGACAACAGTGAGATAAAAAATATTCGTATCTCAACCTCTGGGTTCTCTTATCGAGTAGCCGGTGTGAAATATTTTAAAGCAACAACAAATGACGGAAAAAGATTTACTTTAGAAGGAAAAGATGACCAGTGCGATGAATACCGAATTGGGGTGTACTGGCTTCCTTACGAAGCTAATAAAGTCACGCATACAAATCGCAGAGTTTATGAGTCTTTACCGGATGTCAACTTCTTTTTAACCATGGAGCTTTCCGGGTGCCGATTCACTATGACTGATCAATCTGTATGCCATGTTGCTTTCGATGCAGGAACGTCAATGTATCAAACTCCAACCTCTAGCACGCGAGATGTTGCAGAGAATTCTGTGTTAACAAATAATAGTGATAAAAAATTGAAAATACGCAGATTATCTATAGGAGGAGATGATAACAATTCATATGGTTACGCTTACTTTGGTTATGAAAGAAATAGAGCTACAGTGATTGGTGTACGGCAAAGTAATCAAAAATGGGTATACAAAGCCTTTATCTACCATCGCGATTCACATTTGCCTCAAAATACTACTAAGGCCCTTGTACACATTCTTGATAACGTAAAATATTCAAGTAATAACTATTGGGCAGAAAACTTTTTATAAAGGATATTTAATTAAGCAGTTCCTGCTCTTTATTAAATACAGATGCAGAGATGATTCAGAACAGCCAAAGACTGAAGGGAGAGGTTAGTTATGCGACAAGAATCACTTCTGTTGAATCTTTACTCTAATTTGGAATCAAGGAGTGTAAAATAATCGGAGTTTGTGCTCAGATTCTGGAAAACTTTGTTGTTGGATGGAAATAAGGCGATTGTGGCGTGAAGTGCTTGGAGTAGGGCTAGATTAGTGAGAGGAAGCGCCGAAAGTCGCCTTTGCTGTACACCCAAAATATATTGATTTGGAGCTTGCTAAGACCGAAAGTGTTTCGCCAAGACTATAGTTTACAGAGGCTCCTTTACGTCTATGAACTAAAAGTCTCGGATGCTGGACGAGCCCAACTCAAAATTAGAATCTAGCACTATGGCAGCAGGCGATCCGCGTTCCAGATCGCCTGGAGAAATACAAAAGCCTATAGGTGTTAGGCTGATACAGAGCTTTGAACACCCTTGCAGATGTCTACAGTAACCTTTAGCTGATAACTCTTAAGAAAAGGTCACTGCACGCTCATTCAAATCATAATACTTGGTATTAACCTTAATCTTGACAGAGCTGCCAGTAGCGTCAAACCAACCAAGGTACCCAGTAACCTCTAGGCTTTTATGGGTAGTGGCCATCGCCTCACGCAAACGCTGTGCCCAGGGTCTTAGCCTCTCACCGTCATAACCTGACCCGCAAGCACAGAGATGCAAGTCCACAAAACTACCAGGCAAACCTTCTTTAACCAAAGTAGCTGCTAGTTGTGTCGGGGTATAGGTTTTCCATTCTCCACCCTGCCACGACTCTACGCCTCTCTCGAAAACTTTGGTTTGTTTATTCTTACCGTTATTGCGTTGAGCACCAATTTGCTCACCATCACCAGCGCCAGTACCATGAGAAACAATATAAAGAGTATCACCAGATTTGAGGCTACTAAGACACTTATCTATCCAGCGGTACATAGACTTACCAATACCGGATGTCACCTTGTTGGCAAGAATATGATTCTTCGGAATACTCCATGCGCTCGCCATATTCTCCGCAAACTCTAGCATTTCTTCACTGTTTACGGGGAGGTAAATATACTTTGCCATTTTTACACCTTGTTATTATCACAATACGAAAATTATAACACTAAGCGCCTTTCAGAAAGAATTATTAAGGACATCCAAAGATTTGAGTGAGGTATTAGCACTGGACAGGTATAAATCATGAAGGCTATCCATCTCCGATTTGGTTGTTAGGGCCATGAAATACCGGTAAGCGGCTCCACATTCGTTTCAAACTTTAAGGTCCAAGCTACCAGCACCAATGGTGTTCAAATTTTGATCATTTAAGAAAGCGAGCATGTTGGTTTTAAAGTGATGGGCAGGAGAAAACTTGAGAAGTGGTACTGAAGTCTCATCCGCAATGCTGAGGGTTAAGGAGAGCCAAGTTATGATAAGTTTAAGCGTACCCAATTCATGGTGTAGAACCTTATACATGAGTCAAAAGTCACCGAAAGAGAAAGTCTTAATGTGCTGAGAGAGCGCAACAACTCTGAGCTTCGGTAGTAATAAGTCAGATTTTAAACAAGAGTATTTTTGCCCTTTTAAAATAGATGACTTTAGATAGAGGCGGCGCGTTAGCGAGATATGTAATCTTTTGCTGATCAGAAGGTCATTCAGAGATGTTGCATCAAGAGATGTCTGGGCGTTTCATGGTAGGTTTTTCGTCAATTATATTTATTTGCATAATTACCTAACGTTCAGCAAGATTCTGATCCTTTGTCAATAGGACTGACGGCTTATACTTTATATTCATAGGTAACTGATGTCCTTAGCGCGTATTTAGTTAAAAGTAGAGTTGAATTATTAGGCAAAGCTTGCGAAGGAATATGCTTAGTTGTAGCCGCATGCGACAAATTGCATCGGTATAGCAGGCATATAGCTGGCCCGTCCGTTAAATACTTGCACCTTGTCTATATTACGAACTGCCTACCTGTTTATTTAGAAAGGATTAATAATTTTACGATCCACTTAATATGTAGCCGGGTGAGGAAATGGTATGGCTGGTTGCAACACCGGCTATCTATCAAAGTTTCTATTTCACTGCCGCTAGATTACTGTGGAGGGTGCCAATGAGATTTTTGATTTTATGTCTGGCGACATTAGGTAAGTACGGACCAAAGGGTTTTCCCAATCAGTTTTTGAGAGTCATATTTTCACTTAGCTTAGCTGTGGGTGTCACATCAAATGCGCAGGAATCCAGTTCTTCAGAACTGGAGGGCGATAAGTTATCTACTGTTGACTACTTGAGGAAGGAGTTAAAAAGCAGCCAGAATTTAGTTTGGATCGGGCATACAGTCCCCGATACTGATTCTGTTAGCGGGAGCTTACTAGCAGCCTTTATTTATGGTGGTAAGCCTGGGACACCCAGTAAAGTTAATCCTGAAACTCGTTTTGCAATTGATCAATGTGGTGCTGATGAGCCAAAAATAATCGAAGATTTCTCTGGAAAGACTGTTGGCTTAGTTGATTTTAATCAAAGCACACAATTGCCAAGTGGAATTGACCCAGACTCGATTGTAGCAATAATCGACCATCATGCGATTGGTGGATCACCAATTAATATTCCGAATGTAATTAGTATAGAGATAAGGCCCTGGGGATCGACCGCCACGATTTTGACTGACCATGCACGCATGTTTGACATTGAATTGCCGACATATCTGGCTTGTATGGGGTTGGCCGCAGTTCTTTCGGATACGGTTAACCTGACATCACCTACCACAACTGAATACGACAGAGCTTATGTTCAAATGCTGGCCAAGAGAGCTGGCATAGATGATATCGATAAATTCGCAGAGCGTATGTTGATGGCAAAATCTGATTTGGGTGGTTTTTCGGCCAGGGATATTATTTTACTTGACTATAAGGATTTTGAATTTGGGGGAAAAGAAGTTGGTATCGGTGTTGCTGAAACGCTGATGGCCCAGCCGTTGATTAATAGGAGATACGAACTGAAGTCTGCTATGGGCGAGATAAAGAAAGAGAAAGGCATCGATCATTTGATCTTCGCAATCGTTGACACTCGTGAAAATCGATCTTACATGCTTTGGAGTGATGACCAAGATAAGGCTGTTGTTATCTCGGCATTTGGAGATCATGTAGTCGATGACATGGTTGTTGCTGAGGGGATGATCTCACGGAAGCGCCAAATTGGTCCTGCGATTCAACGAGTCCTAGAGAAGTAAAAGGGAGATAAGGGAAATGAGAGTGGCTGGGCCTGTGTCAGTTGCGCGGCTTCACTACTATCCCTCCTATAAAAAATTATCATTCGCGCGCAGGTAAAGAGAAAACTAGCGAGATGAACTATATTTATTTGACAGGGACTTCAGCTTCTCGGCTGTCTCAAAATCGGAACTAAACCATATCTGTAATGGATAGGACTCAAGAATAACCACATCTTTTACCTTTCCTAATTCTTCCAGACGCTGTACTTCCTGTAAAACTGGATCAGGTGTATTTAGACTGCCTCTCACCATTATACGCTGCCATTCGGGTTCATCATCTGCCATCATTCCACATGCACTTAGAAAAAATATTAAAGAA
Organism: Microbulbifer sp. CNSA002; assembly: GCF_047324085.1. Taxonomy (NCBI): domain Bacteria; kingdom Pseudomonadati; phylum Pseudomonadota; class Gammaproteobacteria; order Cellvibrionales; family Microbulbiferaceae; genus Microbulbifer; species Microbulbifer sp. CNSA002. The sequence continues at coordinate 3,539,696 of NZ_CP172449.1, read as the reverse complement.
ATTAGCGTTCTCATAATTCTAAAAAAGGCGCCCAAGGGCGCCTTATCCTAAGCTTGGGTGAAGTAATTTTACTTTATGGGTAATTCTCAATCCAATCCTGCAAAGTGTTATAGACGGAGCTGGTTATACGCGTTCCACAGTTTTGCGAGGATGATCCAGTTGTGTGGACTCCGCGAACACTATTGGACGTGTCTTTAATCCCACTGCCACTCTGACCGCCAGCTGTATCTAATGTGTAACACACTCTGTATGTACTTGAAGACGTGCTACCGGAATCTGTCCACATAGTAGCAAATGGCTTATCTCCTGGGTATCCAGTAACACTATGAGTGCCGCCAGAATAGACACCCCATCCGGAATATCCATTGTGTGGTGGTTCCGCTAACACAATAATTGCATAGTCATAGTTCGTATCTGAATTATTATGCCAAGCACTGGTAGTCACAGCATTTGTCCAGGATTCACTCCCCCAGGGCTCATAATTACCAGATTGAGCCACTGTAAAATCAAGAGAACTATACCAGTTGCCGGAGCCATCAGAAACACAATGTCCTGCCGTTAGCACATGCTTTGCGGTAATCAATGTACCGGTACAGCCTACATCAATGCGGCCATTGTACCAGTGAGGATTTTGCACGGTATTAGTAATTTGAACTCTATCGTCAGTACCAATTACAACTGTGGGGAGCAGTTGTTCCTCACCACGAAACATGGTGGGCGCCTGTCCTTTTGATGAAAAAATCCTTGAATCCAAACCATGAGATTCAATAATTGCGATCGCTTGCTCCAATAGCGATAAGGATTCTTGATCTACTTCTGCAGTATATTGCCTACCGTCTGGAGTAACCGAAACAGCACTTAAAGAAGCGGTGCGTTCCATTAACGTATATTCTTTTCTTACCGCGGCATCATTGACTACCGGTTGTTTTGCAACATTATGACCGCTTATAAAACTTGCGGTTTGGTCTATCTCAACAAAGTTGTAAAGGGGGGCTGCATGGGATGCCCCTGAGAGCACTACCAATGAAAGAAAAATATGACTTCTGTTCATATCTGATCCCTCTAAATTAATAGGTTTTAAGTAGTGGTACAGCCATTTTTGTTTTCGCACTTAATTTATGTGCGGGCGCATAATATAGTACCGCCGTACATGTTTACAACTCGATGATAGTTAATTAGAAAATAACCGGCGCCAGTTTTTATGTGAGAGAAAGCAGAAAATATTTGCCTAAAAGATTATATTAATTGCTTTAGGTGTTGAGGGTTTTGTGGTTGCTAATATTTGTTAAAGTATTGAGTGGATAAGCTAAGATTTTTTAGTATGCGAACATTAAATTAATTGGTTCATAGTGAGGTCTATGTCATTTGTCCAATGTTTCTCGCAGCTGAAGATTATCACTTGCTCAGCTTATGGTTGCATATTATCTTGGTTATTATTTAAATAGGAAGTGTTTATGTAAGAGATATAGAGCTCGGAAGTGTAGGAATCAGCAAGATAAATAAACTGTTATAGAAGTGCTATTTTCTAAATCAGCTGCGGCGACAGATACTCATTAAAGTCGTGAAGAACCTTGATGGCTATAAATGGAAGAGGGCTATAATCAAAATAAAGGTTTTTGTGGCGCTGGGCACTAGATATTCAATCATCCTCAAAGGAAATAAATGTTTGGCACTCATATATTTTGAAGCGCCAGAGGGATCTGTGAAGTGTTCGAAATAGGTACTCCAACTATTTAAAATAGCAGATTCTTTAGAGCTACTAGTTGGAATCAAGACTAATTGGTAGTAAAGCGGTAAAGGGCCCGCATACTGCAGGCCACTCTTATCTATCTCTGAGAATCTCCATAGCAGCATTATGCCCAGGTACTCCAGTAACTCCGCCTCCCGGGTGGCTACCCGAGCCACAGAGATACAGATCCTGTATCGGTGTGCGGTAATCTGCAAAGCCCATAAAGGGGCGATTACTCCATAGTTGGTCCAGTCCTAGGGCACCATGGAATATATCACCTCCCATGAGGCCAAATTTGCGCTCTAAATCTAGCGGTGAGTGAATTTGTTGGGCGATTACCGCATCACGAAAATTGGGAGCATAGTTTGTGACAGTATCGATAATTGTTTTTGCAGCTTGGTCACGATAGTCGTCCCAGCTTTTTCCTTGCGGAAGTTCTGGAGCGAATTGCTGGCAAAATAGGCTGGCGACATGTTTGCCTTCTGGAGCAAGAGTAGGATCGATGGTGGAGGGGATCAATATTTCTACAATGGGGTGTGTTGACCAGCCGTATTGAGTTGCATCGACAAAGGCCTGCTCCAAGTAGGTCATTGTTGGACCAATGACTATCCCAGATTGATGATGCTGTTGTAGGTGAGTTCCAGGCTTACAGATGAAGTCTGGGAGTTCAGACAGTGCTACATTCATACGGAAAGTACCGGAACCTACCCTGAATCCACGTACGCGGCGGCGGAACTCTGGCTCTAGGTGTTGTTCGTCAATCATCCGGGAGTAAAGCAGCTTGGGACCGACATTGGCGATTACTTTGTCAGCCGTAATAGTTTTTCCACTGCTAAGTCGTACGCCGTTGGCACGACTACGGTCTACCAGAACTTCTTTGACTTCCGCATCTGTACGAATATTGACCCCAAGGCGCTCAGCTTCTTTTCGCATGGCTTGAGTGATAGCGCCCATACCGCCCATAGCATGTCCCCAAGCGCCTTTCTCACCGTTAGCCTCGCCAAATACATGGTGTAACAGCACGTAGGCAGAGCCAGGAGTGCTGGGAGCTGCATAATTTCCGACTATAGAGTCGAAAGCAAATGCAGCTTTGACATGGTCATTTTCAAACCAGGCATCCAATACACTTGAAGCACTCTTGGTGAACAGGTCAAGTGCATCGCGACGAGATGACATACTCAACTTTTTCGCTCTTAAGCCAAAGCCCCCAGCACGAACTAAATCCACAAAGCCACCGCCCACATTAGGGGGAGAGCGGAGTAATTCCTCGCGCAAAATATCTGCTACGGTTTCCAGCATGGCATAAAAGTTAGGTAAGGTAGCTGCGTCCTTTTCTGAGAAACGTGCAATCTCAGCTTGTGTATCCAAGATATTTTTATGGAAAGAGAGACTTTCACTATTTGAAAGTGGAAAGAAGTTAGCTTGTGGCCGTAACTTGATTTCCAAGCCATGTTCACGGAGATTGAGATCTTCGATGATTTTCGGGTTGAGTAAACTTACTGTGTAGCTTGCTACAGAATTTCTAAATCCCGGGTAGAACTCTTCAGTTACTGCTGCCCCTCCGACTATAGATCGGCGTTCAAGGATCGTTACTTTTTTCCCTGCTTTTGCTAAATAACAAGCGCAGACCAAGCCGTTATGACCACCACCAATAATCACATAATCCTTCATTATTATTCTCTATATGGATAAGGACTAGTATGAATATTTACAGAAAACTATCAAAAGATAAAGAGTGTTTTTTGGGTTTCAGTTTTGGAGCGATAACTTTAGTCATTACTTATCTGTTTTAGGGTATTGGGGAAGCGGAATTCAAATGCCCTAACTCCAGATAATGTGGTTTAAGTAAGTCTAAAGTAACTAGAGCTGAAGAAAAAATAACTGCTGAAGTTATTTAGATGTAAATTAAAATACAACATGCTTCTGAGTATTGGTAGGGCGCCAGATGTTGAGGTTTATCTAATCTTGATCAGATAAAGACAATATCGCAGGTTGCAGTCATTTGGTGCTTTTGATTTTCGCCAACGACTACCTATATACGGATGGAGAATAATGTTCCTTAAATTCAAAACTGTTCATGTATGTTCTTATCAATCCTGCAATATATCAATAATTGAGTTGAGTTATGAAAGAGATGTAGTTCAGTTGATGGTTATTTTTTAATTGTCTGGGTTATGTTTGAGTGATAAAGTCAATTAGTAAATGTCTTTATTTAGTATGTGAAGGTTAAAAGGATTTAATAATATGTACAAACGTATAAGTTTAAGTACTGTACTTTCTTTATGTTCGGTATTTCTCGCTGAAAATTCAGTAGCGCATACGAGTGACTTGGATAGTCTTTTTATAAATGCGGTTTCTGAGGAGTCTGTGCCTGGGATTAGCGTGGCTGTAGGGGAAAATGGGCATGTTCGATGGGCAAGAGGTTATGGTTTTGCTGACCTCGAATCTCATGTTCCAATGACTAGAAGAACCAAATTGAGAATCGCCAGTGTTTCGAAAGTTATCACAGCAGCTGCTCTCATGAGGTTGAAAGAACAGGGGATTATTGAGTTGGACACCTATGTCTCTTCGCTGGTAGAGGCTTGGCCTGATTCACACGCTGATATTAGCTTAAGACAGATAACAAATCATACTTCAGGGATTCGCCACTACCAATCTTTGGGGGAATTTCTTTACAATGTGGAGTATAGTTCCACAATAGATGCGTTAGATCTTTTTAAGGGTGACGATTTACTTTTCTATCCTGGGACAGACTCTAATTACTCGACCTATGCTTGGACATTGCTCGCTGCCGCAATGGAATCTGCATCAGGAACTGAATTTAAAAAGTTAGTTCAAGAGGAAGTATTTGATCCTTTGAGCCTCAAAAATAGTATTTTTGATGAAAACTCTCCCATAATTCCCCACAGGCAAAGAGCTTATTCTTACTGGGGAGGAAGTCTAATCAACTCTCCAGAAGTAAATAGTAGCTATAAATATGCTGGCGGAGGTATGCTCTCTACACCAAGTGACCTGGTTAGGTTTGCTATGTCACATCTTGATAGTGGCTATCTGAGTGATGAATCGCTTTCTGAGCTTTTTAGCCCAGGAACTCTAACAAGTGGTGAGGAAGTAAGCTACGGAATTGGTTGGATTGTTGACTTTATCAGTTTAAGCGATTGGTATGATCCGGAGGAGGATGCGGAGCTGATTAGAGTTATCGAGGAGCATCCAAACATTAAATTGATGAGCGGTGAAGGAGTTGGCGGAAGTACCATGCTAATGCTTTGCCCTGATCATGCCCGCTCTATAAGCGTTGTCAAGAATGTAGATAGTGATCAAACGGCTGACTTGATAGAGCTATCTCTGAAAACATTAGATATTTTCCATAATAAAAACTAATTAATTTAAGGTGTCAGAAAGCTAAAGTTGCTAATTTTAAGATTACCCTTCACTCGCTTAGAGCCATTTTCTGGTCTACAAGGAGGGGAAGGGTAATTAAATTCCTCCGCCGTCCTCAGGTGACTATTTAACTGTTTCTTCGAAAATAATCGCGAGCACATTCCAGTGTCGCATGGGGTGAAAGCATATCAAAAGTAAAGTTCTTTGGAGTCCGATTTTGTTTTATGGTATTTGGCCAGTCCTGATTGGCCAGGGCCGTTTTACCAAGCGAGATAATATCTGCTTCATTGTTTTCTAGGACCTGAGCTGCGAGTTTTGGGTCTGTAATTCCGCCGTTGGCAATAACCGGTAGAGTACTATATTTCCTTGCCAGACATGCTAATGAGTTACTGTTTTCAAAGGCGGGAGTGTCTATTTTTGGTTCGGTGGTATGAATATAGTCGGCACCACATTGCTTCATTAGCTCGAAAACTTCGGCAGCTCCAGCTTCACCTTCAGGCCAAATATAGTTGGTATCATTCACTTTTTTCTGAGAGAAACGAACGCCCACTACAAAGTCCTTTCCGACCGCTGCCCTTACTGATTCAAGTGTTTCCTTGTAAATACGTAAACGGTTAGTGAGTACTCCTCCATAACAGTCTTTTCGTTTGTTGGTATAGGTGGTTAAAAATTGGTCTAACAGGTAGCCATTGGCACCGTGTATCTCAACACCGTCAAAGCCGGCAATTTGTGCCAGGCGGGCAGCCTGAGCGAAGCCCTCAACAACCATTGCAATATCTCGCTGTGTCATGGCTTCCGGCATGGGATAGGGGCCTTGTCCATAGTAGAAGGGCATTTGCCTTCCCTGGGGACGAACCATAGAGGGGCCAGCATTTTGATTGGCATAAGGGTTATATTGCGAAAGGGCGCCGGCATGCATCAATTGGGCATATATCCGGGCTCCTTGCTTATGAACCCTTGTGATAATCGGCTTCCAGCTCTGTGCATGATCGTGGCAGGTCATACCAGGTTGATACTTGTAACCCTGACTATAAAGTCTGTCAGTATATAATCCCTCGGTAATAATCAGCCCAAACCCTCCATGGGCAAATCCCTCATAGTACTCCTCCATCAATGGACCAACGCGACCATCCAGCCCGGCGCTGACCCGTGTCATCGGTGCGACTGCGAGCCTGTTGGGCATACGTAAGTTACCGATTTCAACGGTGTTGAATAGATTTTGATATTTGATAGCCATAAATATTTCTTACCCATTAAGATTTTTCATATTTTGACAATTAACGAATTGTTGTGTAAATCAGACATTAGGTAATTACAGTTTCAACTATTTATTGAATATGGCAGGAATTAATCAATTAGAGAGCTTGAGGGTTTTCAGTACGGTCGTGGAGTGTGGAAGCTTTACCAGCGCTGCAAAACGTTTGGGTGTGTCTGCAGCTTGGGTTTCTAAGTCGGTAGAGCGATTGGAATCTCGCCTGGGAACCACGCTTTTGCGCCGCAGTACTCGGCATATGCAGGTGACTAGCTCCGGGGAACGGTGTTACATGCGGGCACTTGAAGTGCTCAGCAAGTGGGATGCTTTAGAGGATGACTTGTGTGAATCCAATGAAAGCCCTAGAGGAAAGTTACGGATTGGCGTCCCGATGTCTTGGGGGTTATCCAAGTTCGGTTCTATTTTGAATATGTTTATGGATCGGTACCCGGAAATCCTTCTAGATATTCAAATGGGAGATCATTATGTGAATGTGCTAGAAGAGAAGTTTGATCTTGTGCTACGGCTAACTAATGAGCTAGCTGATAGCGCCTTGTTATGCCGAAAAATTACCAGTTATCATCGAGTTGCCTGTGCGGCGCCTGAGTACCTTAAACAATATGGGGAGCCAGGCCACCCCCGTGAGTTAAGTGACCATCACTGTTTGGTATATACCCTACCGGGTAAACCCAGCGTGTGGCAGTTTAAAGATAAAGGTAAATGGCTCGATATTTATCTGGAACCTAGGTTGACTTCTAATAACAGTAAATTACTCCATTGTGCTTTGTTAGAGGGGAAGGGCATTGCACTGATTCCCCATTTTATCATTGAAGATGATCTTAGAGAGGGGCGATTAGTCCCGATTTTGACAAGCTTTCAAACTGCTGAATTAAACCTCTATTCTCTTAGGCCTGGGGACCGTATGTCCTCCTATCGATTAAAATTACTATACAATTTTATATGTGAGCAGCTTGGTGAGTAAGATTGGGGATGTATCAGAGGTAATATCTTTTACCTTGGGTGCATCCCCTATCAAGCTCTACCCTTTTATAGATTACCTATGATCGTGCGGATTAGTTCTAGTTAAGCATTAGGGTTTTACAAACTTATTTCTTGCACTCTCTATCTTAGATCGCGTGACACATCCCTCTAGATGGTCATTAATTAATCCCATTGCTTGCATAAAGGCATAGACAGTTGTAGGCCCTACAAATTTCCAGCCTAACTTTTTCAAATCTTTCGATAATATGATCGATTCATTTGAGGTAGACATGGACTGAGGCTTGCCAAGCATCTCTTTTTTAGGTTCGTATCTCCAGAGAAATGATGCAAGAGATCCTTCTTTCTTTACGATTTCCTTGGCACATTTGGCATTATTAATAACGGCTTCGATTTTACCTCGGTGTCGGACTATTCCCTCATTTGATAGCAGTTTTTCCACATTTGTATTGGTAAAACGGGCTACTTTATTAAAGTTAAATCCATAAAAAGCTTCCCGAAAGTTTTCTCTTTTGGCAAGAATTGTACGCCAGCTTAAACCAGACTGAAAACCTTCCAGGCATAGCTTTTCAAATAGGCGAAAATCGTCACTAACTGGAAAGCCCCATTCTCTGTCATGGTACTCCAGGAAATCTGGTGCAGAAGCGCACCAGTTGCAACGGTATTTACCATCATGACTTTGAATAAGTTGCGCGGCCATACTAATTACCTAACCGTTTGTCTCTGGGTCTAATAAAAATTCAAGCTGCGGACTAGCCTTGGATGAATCAATTTCTATGACATCGGCACTAACCACTTTTTCAGATACGAAAGGGTCTTGTTCGATGCGTATTAGCAATTCTTCATAAGTGGTGTTAAATGCTAGGATACCTCCACCAATTCCAGGTTTTATACTTCCAGACAGTATAAAAACTCCATCATCGAAGCCTTTCTGTAACCACTCCTTATGGCCAGTCATATATTTTGCTGCTTGTGATTTTCTTTCTGAAAATTTTAACAAAATAATAAACATATACTCACAGTTCCTTGTAAATAGCGCTAAGCTTTCGTCTTGTATGTGTCAACCCAAGAGCACATTTTATTGACTTCGTACTCAACATAGTCCTTGTCCTGAAAAGCATTTGCTAAGGTTGCAACACCCTGGCTCCAAGAGAGAACCTGTAGAGCTAGTTTATCGGCATCAGTATTGGGATTTAGTTGTGTAAATTGTGTTTTTAGCCACTCCCGAAACAGACTGAAAATTTTATTGGCATCCTCTCGCCCTACATGGTTCAACTTGGCAAGTTCATTGGAGAGAGTACCTACGGGACAGCCGAAATCTCTGATCTTATCCCAGTTGGTAATGACAATACGGATATAACATTTTAACCGTTGCTCAGATGTATTCCCTTGTGCTTCCCATTCTTCAAGCATTGCTTGGGTTTTTTGCAATCTTCTCTCTATGACACCAGATAGAATTTGATCTTTAGTCTTGAAATGGTGGTAGAAGTTTCCGCGAGAAATATTTAAAAGATTAGCGATATCCTTGAATGAGGTATGCTCAAAACCCTGTTGATAAAATAAGTCATCTGCTATTGCGATGATTCGCTCGCGGGTGTCTAGTTTTTCCATATCGATTACTTTACTGATTTTCTACTTGGGTTGAGGCAAATGGGTAGTCAGTGTAGCCTTTTTCATCTCCACCGTAAAAAGTTGAGTGATCGGCTTGATTGAGTGATATGCCTTGTTTTAGTCGGTAAACTAAATCAGGGTTGGCTAAAAATGGTGTTCCAAATGCAATTAGATCGGCATTATTGCTTTTCAGGGATTTTTGGGCCAGTTCGAGATTATAGCCATTATTCGCGATATACACACCCTTAAAGCATTCGCGTAAAGCTGGATAATTTACGGTTCTCTCTTTTTTCATCATATCGCCTTCCAGAATATGAACGTAGGCAATATTCCGGTTACTTAGCTGCTCTAAAACATACTCGAAATTTTCTTGTGGGTTAGAGTCAGACATTGAGTTAAAACTATTCTCTGGTGTTAGACGCACGCCTATACGGTTTGAAGGCCAAGTTTCCATCACGGAATCAATTATTTCGTTTAAAAGACGCATGCGATTCTCTATATTTCCACCATAGAGGTCGTTGCGATGATTAGTCCCGTCACGCAGAAATTGATCAATCAGATACCCGTTAGCGCCGTGAACTTCAACTCCATCAAAGCCGGCCTCTTTAGCCATTTGTGCAGCAAAGCCAAATTGCTCCACGATTTTTGGAATCTCACTAGTTTTTAGTGCACGAGGAAGAGCAAAGTCCTTATGCCCCTCGTAGGTAACCGCTTGCCCAATTGGTTTAATTGCAGATGCGCTCACGGGAGCCTTTTTATCTGGTTGTAGGTCGGGATGGGAAATGCGCCCGCAATGTTGCAGCTGTATAAAAATTTTCCCACCAGCTTGATGTACTGCATGGGTTAACTTCCTCCAACCATCAACTTGATCAGCGGTGTATATACCTGGCGTGTAAGGGTATCCCACACCTTGCGTAGAGATAGGAGATGATTCAGCGATAATTAGGCCAGCGCTTGCCCGCTGTTGGTAGTGCGTAACCATCATGGGTGTTACGACTCCATTTTTGTCCGCTCGATTTCGCGTCATCGGCGCCATAACCATGCGGTTTGTAAGTCGAAGACCTGATAAATCGAAGGATTGAAATAGATTTGCCATGCTGTACTTCCTCTTTAACTAGCATTACAGGGTCTAGGACGCTTGACCTAGAATCAATAATGCTAGGTCAGGCGTCCTATACCTGTCAACCGTTTATCATTTGGGATGGGGGTGGAAGCTAAAAGTGGCGATAATTCATACAGGTGGAGTGCCTGGTCGTGGGGTTAAGTCTTTATGGCAACATTTGTTCTGGTACACGGTGCTTGGCAGGGAGGCTGGTGTTGGAAGCGGGTATCAGCGTTTCTTAGGCGGTACGGCCATGAGGTTTATAGCCCAACTCTGACGGGGCTCGGAGAAAGGGCGCACCTTTTAGATGGCACAATCAACCTGGATACGCATATACAAGACATTCTGGGTGTTATCGCATGTGAAGAGTTAACGGATATTGTCTTGTGTGGCCACAGTTATGGTGGAGTGGTAATAACCGGTGTGGCTGATAAGGTTCACCAGCATATACGATCCCTTGTCTATCTTGATGCCTTAGTTCCAGAGGATGGGCAAAACGTCTTAGATCTTTTGCCTGTAGAGGTCGGGTTGAGTTTTCAGGATATTGCCAGAACTCAGGGTGATGGATTTCGCGTAGCGCCAAGTCCTGCAATAGATTTCGGGGTTAACATTCAAGATCAGGCGTGGGTGGATCGGCGCTGTGTCGACCATCCACTGGGATCATTTGAGCAACCGATTCAACTACAGGGCTTATGGAAGCAAGTTGCTCGGCACCGGTACATCTATGCATCGGGCTGGGCACCAGGAATTGGTAGGCCGTTCTTTGAGAGAGCTCAGAAAGAACTTGGTTGGGAGACGATAAACCTTCCCTGTGGTCATGATGTGATGCTAGATATGCCCAAAGAACTTACCCAAATTTTGATAGCCTCGATATAGCGATAGCCGCGCTACTTTAGCAACTTATATGGGGCACCCCTTATGGATGCTCCAATGAGAGATGGGTCAAGTATGTCTCTGTATAATTAAAGTGCGTGTCGATATAAAAAATAATTGATCTATTGAATCCAAGTTTTGTGTTGACTACGCCTAATTACATAGTGAAGAAATCAAAGAGAAAAAACATTTCCTCGGTTGCGGGTGGGTGGCATAAATCTAGGGGAGCAAGATAAGCCATGGTTGGTACTACATCACAGTGGCGTGACTGATGATGCGGCTACGGCTTACCTTTTAGTTGTTCCTGAATGTAAGGCCTCTATAGCTTTTGCGACTAACTATGTGCCAGAAAAATTCTGGCGGATGCGGGGGCGTATGGCGTCAATCTTGAAAGAATACCTTGGTGTTGAAAGATGCAACCGCTGGGATTTCCTTCAGTCCTCTGTATAGTTGCGTTAACTTTCATTGCTGCATATGTTGAACGTGCTTCCCGGCAGGCAGCCCTAAGCTTTTGGAAAGGCGAGTTGATGCTCATGTCAAATTTCTATAAGGCCTTTAAAGGCTTCTATACAATATCTCCATTTTTAATTTTGACTTATACCTGAAGTAGAAAGAGATAACTTACTGTTTTTGGTTGAAATGAACTGGGCTGGCTAAACTAAAGATACTAGTAGCAGGAGCTATCAGATTAAATAGAGAAGACGCCTGCATAATACTCTAGAAAACGGTCGATATGGGTTGTGCCAAAGGCGGAAAAAAACGCGTTTCTCTGTTGAGTGCTACGCTGCTTAGTGCCACCTGTATGATAGGTTCGGGCTGGTTGTTTAGTGCGCAGCTTACGGCAAACTATGCAGGTAATTGGGCTTTTGGAGCTTGGATATTAGCAGCACTTTTGGTCTTGATGGTTGGCTTGTGCCTAAGCCGTGTCGTTGCATTCTACCCAGTCCGTGGTGCCCTCGCTCAATCCAGTGCATTGTCGCACAATAGTATTTTTGGAATGCCATTTGCGTTTGCTAACTGGTTTGGCACATTAATGGTTGTTGCGACCGAGGCGCAGGCAACTACTCAATACCTCTCATCTGCTATAGATTCCTCTTTGTTAATTGACAATCATACCTTGACTCCGTGGGGGAAGGTTCTCGCGTTAAGTATTCTTTTTGTATATTTGCTGATTAACTATTATGGAATACGGTTTCTTGCCAAGATCAATAATGTTGTCACTGTTCTAAAGATATTTACTCCCACCTTTGCAATAGTTGTATTGCTTATAGTTGTATTTAGTAGTGATACAAGTGGGTCAAATTTTTCAATTGACTCTAATCAGGAGTTTGGGTTTGGAAGCGCTTTTTCCGCTGTTATTGGGGCAGGTCTAATATATTCGTTTAATGGCTTTCAGATCAGTGTTGCCTTTGCCAGTGAGATAAAACATCCCAAGCGTAATATTCCTTTGGCCGTTACTTTATCAATTACAATAATGACGCTTGTTTATCTTGCATTACAATATGCTTTTATGGCCTCAGTGCCGAACGATCTTCTGGTGGAAAATGGTGGTTGGCAAGGGATTAATTTTGACTCGCCGCTTTTGGACTTGGCGACACTGCTTGGCTTGCACTTTCTTGCAATGATACTACTCGCAGACAGTGTGATAAGTCCCTCGGCATCTGGATATACTTATTTGGGGGCCTCGTCAAGAATTCTATTTGCAATGGCCTCTGTAGGGCAAATGCCGCGATGGTTAGCTGTTTTAGATCCTGTACATAATTTATCAAGGCGCTCGATGCTTACTAATTGGTTGATAGCAGCAGTTGTACTTGCTCATGCTGATAGTTGGGCAGCACTTATGGTGATCGTATCTGGCTATCATATAGTTGGATATATGGCTGCCCCCATTAGCATGGGAGCACTTGAACCTGGTACGAGATACTTTGGGGCGGCTGTTTTTGCTGTACTGGGGGTGCTCATGATTACCATAACTTCATCATCCCTTTTGTTGGTGTGCGCCTCTTTGTCAGTACTTATCTGTATTTATGCATCATTGCATATTGCCAGTATTGGGGTTAAGAAATTATCTGTGTTAGTTCTGCCGTTTATTATATATTTATGGATTTTATATTTTATTCAGTATACTTGGGCGGTAATTGTTTTTTCAGTTGCTTTTTATTTGTTAATATCTTCGAAGCCCTATGTTAAGTTTTGCAGGGTATATAATAAGCTGTAGCTTGATGTATGGTTTTAAATGGTTGGTGTCTGTGATATTAGTAAAAGATTCCAGGGTGTTGGGTGGATCCAAGTACATGAGTGAACCCTTTTGCCAAGGCCAATTCTGACAGGGTCAGTTTAAGTTATTGAATGCCTGATAATAGCTATCATTTTATCCGCAAATATATTGGTAGATGACAATAGGGGGTGTTCGAGCATAGCTCGCGCAGTAATATCAACTTGAGGAAGCCTATTAATTCTTGTTTGTTTAATAAGTTAGTAATTTTCTCCAAAAAAATACGGTTAACACATTTAAGTCCGGGGTAGTGCCGGGTTTTAACTTTTACTACATAGCCCTCCTGGAGGCTCACTTTCGGAGGGAATATAGTTAGTAGGCTGATGTGATAAATTACTCAATTGTCAGAGCTTAGAGAGCCGCCTTACAGCTTTCTCTCTCCACTCTTTGGACAAGGGTTGTAGCTGACTTGCAGCCTGGAGTACTTGCTTGGTATTGGGAAATTGCTTATCAAAAAAAGCTCTGAACATAGATCGTATGTCGATTGAATTTGGAGCTTCAGCTATCTTACAAATCGAAACCCCTTCTTTAATATGTCCCTCCTTAACAACCCTAAAATATACACCGCAATTAAAGCTATTAGTGAGAATCTTGGCTGCAGCGTCATTATCTAGGGCCATGCTTAGCTTAAAGCAGGGTATTCTGGGTTGACTTACCTCAAGGATACAACTGCCTATGCGGAATTGGTCTCCAACAAAGATATTTTGTTCTCGAAGCCCTTCTACCGTTAAATTCTCACCAAATGCGCCATACTTGAGGCTCTTTCTGCCTAACAGGTCTTCCCAGTAAGGGTAGTGGTCATTAGAAAACGCATATATGGCCATATCTTTGCCGCCATGATTTTTTAAGTCTGCCTGCTCATCTCCTTCCAAATTATTCTTTCCAACAAAAACTTTTCCTTGGACTGGCTTCTTGAAGATCCCCGTTGTTACAGTTTTACCCTTGTATTCGCAATCTACTTTTTTGGATACGTTTATAGAGAGGAGTTTCATATTTTCTTATTGGTAGATAATTTATGCAGAACCTGGATCTTAGCAAAATATACGTTTAATGCACAGCTATCCTATTTTGCTTTGATGTCCTATAGGACGGCTTACATATATCTGTTTATTGGTTAATGGTTGGAAGATTTATCTCGATACCAGCGCCAGCGATCTTCTTCGTACTCATAGCATATATTATCGCAGTGGATCTTCTTCTCTACGCACCAGTCTTGATTTTCATTATCTCTAATGCAGTCATAGTAGCTATTCTTACAGGTTTTTATACACCTATTTCGAGCCTCACGATCATGAAGTTCTCCAGCTCTTACATTCACAAAGAGGCAGGAAGTCAGTGTAATTAGAATTGTGATTAGATAGCGAAGCTTTGGCATGGTTAAACGCCGTTTGATTTTGCTCCTGAAGAGTAATGTCACTAGCGATAAATCAGTAAAATATTTGTTGGTTGGTTTGCTGGCAGGCGGGTGAGAGGGTGTTGGGTGCTAAGCGTGTATTTTCTGATAGAGTGAATGCTACTGTCCTTAGATTAGGCGGCAACCGTTTTGTTGAGTTGCCGCCTTACATCGTGATGAGATTTTTATCCGCTGGCAGTGGCCAATTGGTCAATTACCTGTTGTATTTTCTGTTTATTGTTTTTAATGAGTCGATCTGAGTGAATCTTGAGTGAATCGATATTGTCATATTCAAATAGACCGACATGGGGTTCAGTTACCTCTACATTGAGATAGTCATATTTGATCTTTACATTGTTGGAGAGTAATGAAGCAATTTCCAGGGCGTGCAATTGCTGCTCATCCATTGATCTTTGAACACTTGAGATAGCATCTCGTGCCCACTGTAGTATGCCCCAGTTTTTCAGGTCTTTATATTTCACCTGCGAACTGGTTAGCGGGGAGGTGCCGGACCCAAGAATCAGCACATAGTAGTTCTTGTGAGGGAACTCTTTGATGATATCCAGGAGTGCAACACTTGCAGGGTTGTTGGCAGAAATACCTGCGTCGGCAAAGTATTTATGGCCCACTTCTTTGCTGTCAGCCATAAAGCCAACTGGGGGAAACAGTGAAACCCCACTAACTGCAGCTGTGACCAGTTGATATAGGCTGTTGGTAGGAAGCTCACTGGTATCTCCTCCTCGGTTTTTGAAGAGGTGAAGTTCACCAGTATTTACACTGAGTGAGGGGATAATCACATAATTTTTCAAATCGGTGAAGTTAAGCTCTGGTGTATAGTGCTTCTCCATCACTTTGTGAAGGCGGCGACCCAAATATTTTGGAGAAAAAAGACCGGATGCCGTAAGCAGTTTATGATACCAAGGGGTTGAAAACAGATAATTACTTTTCGACTTGTATAAGTTAATAAGCAAGTCTGTTTTTGAATCGACATTGGCATAGTTTTTAGCCAGGTGAGATGAGCGGACATTCAACCCGGTAACAATGACAGCGCCCGTCGAGACACCACTAAACACATCGAAAAGCTCGTCAACTGGTTGCCCCAGTGCTTTTTCCAAGTGCTTAATGACATATAGCGGTATGAGTCCACGAATACCGCCACCGTCAATGACAAGTATGTTGATCGTATCTTTATCATTGAGGTGATTGCGTATCGCAGTCTCATCCTCTTGCACTGGTGAGTGATAAAATGTTGCGCTTGCTGTAAGGATGTAGTTGTACAGATAGGCGCAGGCAGTGAAAATCACGATGATCACTGTACATATAATAAGGATATAACTGAGTTCCATTTCTGCACCTATAAGGTATTTACGTCGCAAGGATATAGACACCGAATCTTTGATATTGACTAAATGGAGAGAGCGGGTTTTGTCGGGTAAGAAGGGGGGCGGAAAAAACGTATGATATTACTTTTTATGGGTTGAACGGTCCGTAGTTTTTTCTCGGTTTTAAGGGCTTTCGGTGAGAAAAAAGTGCGATTTATAGATCTGTGCGTCTTATTTTCAGTTTTCTGGTAATGATTATTTCGTATATCGATTTTTTCGAAATTATCGATATATTGACGGTGACCGAATGGTTTAATATGAGCTGAAGATGACTATTTAGTTAAATATCAATAGTTTGATGCTGGATGGAGTGCTGTCCTAATTTGGGATATTAAACTTTCCAAAAAATAAGTGTATTTCTGTATTAACCCATTAATTTTTCAGTGCTTTTTGCTTGACTGAAAATTCCGCCTTTAGTTACTTTTCACGCATAGAATCTTGAGTGTCCACAGAGTCCAGCCTTATTGGCTGACTCCCAGCAGAATTGATATCAGCGCTTGGCGTACTGGCTGGTATCAAATTTGCCCTTGATAGCGCTTGCCATGCAAATAGCTGAAAAGCTCTCGGTGGCTGAATAAGAGGGGCTCAGCAAGGGGAGGAATGCTTTTTAAATGTATTGAGCAGGGTTTTGGCTTCTTTAAGGCTTAGCAAATGTGCCCTGAATGAATTGGCCCCGGCATTTACTCCCAGAGAGATCAATTTCATCACTACATTGAACGCGAGTTCTGATTTTAGGTAGGGGGTAAATGCCAGAAAGGCATTAAATATAGACTGATGAACTCTGTTTAGTAACTCTTGTATATCTGGATTGCTAGTTGATATCTTCTCGGCCTTTTTCTCAAAGGCTTTTAGCTGATTGACATACTCTGAAAATAACCTGAGATTAAACACAACCGTTCTGTGCTCTTTATATCCGGCAATGATGGTGCTGAGTGCATCATTGATCTTGCGTAAGGCTATGTAATCATTTCTTGATAGGTCGGTATAAGAATCGGAGAGATAGCCGATCGTATCTCTCCGTAGCTGACAAAACTCAAATAAGTGTTGATCATGCTTCTTTACTTCCAGAAGCTGATATATTTTCGCGAAAATGAAGACAAGAGCAATTGCCGGCAATAGATAGAGCACTACTCAAACTCCTTTTCATTAATTGGCTTCTTGGGCGCGTTTTTCCTAGTGGGAGGTGAATAAGAGAAGGCGTTGTCCATCAACTTTAAAAACCTGTCCCTATATTCTTTATTATCTGCTGCAAGCCGGTCAATTTCAACTTGTCGGTCCTTCAGGCGCCCACTGTACATCCAGAAGAGGAGGTAATGCGCAAAGATGAAAAATATGACAAAGAGGCCATTCTTAAGCCCCACATTCTGTACGAACTGAAGTATATCTTTGAGGATATCAGTCATGTAGTCCCTTACTTCTGATTTTGACAGCTCCTCATGCATTTTTAACTATTGAGACTCTTGATTCAACTTGGTTTAACTTTGAACAGTAATTTTGGTACTTGAGTCTTATTTGCTTCTGTTTAAACCCCGGATATAGCCTTCGTGAGACTGGAGGTGTCCGGCCTTGCAGCGCAAGCCACTTCTCTAGTTTGGGTAGTTAGTCTAAGCATGTGGGGTCTGAAGTAGTGAACTGGTTTCCACTCCAAAGATTTCTTTCATTGCAGTCGGGGTCAAAGGGATCTGCGAGGTCAAATTGCTGATTGCCGTTTAGGGTATTCCCGGTAATCCGGTTGTTTAAGCTATTCGAGTCAGTAACGATAATACCGCCATTGCTTGATAGTATCGATAGCCCATTATTGGATACCGTGTTGCTTGCAATCGAATTGCTTGAGCCGCCACTTAGATTAATGCCCACCTGCCCATTATCCGCCACATTGTTACTTGCTATGTTGTTGAAATTACCGTTTATCAGGATTCCAGCTTCACCGTTATTCTCAATGATGCTGTTAGATACAAATGTGAAGTTGCCGTCAATCTCGAAGCCGTCCTCGCTAAACCCAGAAACGGTAGTAAAGGAGATATTGTTATAGTCTCCCAGGATTTCAATGCCTTCGTCTCCGCCTCCTAGTACCGTACTGCGACTAATGGTGTTGTAATCGCCAAAAACCTCAATACCATCAGAGATGGTTGAAGTAGCAGGACCTGTAATATCGACGTTGGTGATGGTATTGCCGTTGCCGAATAGCAAAATTGCATTTCTTACAGCGCTATTTATTTCCATATTGGAGATGGAGTGGAAGCCTGAGCTGGAGGTGATGACACCATTGGTGCAGTTGGTTAGTTGGCCGTTGCTGAGATATGCTGCGGTGCCCTGTAGGTCTATTGCGTAGAAATCTGTTTGGGTTGGGTCCAGCGATACGCAGCTAAGCTCAAACTCCGCCATATTCAGGCTCCCTGATGGGCCTACAATGGTGAGTGCTACAGGATTGGCGATACTCAACTCGCAATTCAGGTCCTGAGATAGAGTGGTGGGCTCAGATATAGTGTCGCCGCATTCAATGGCCAGTGCGGCCGTAGATAGGGTAAAGACTGCGGCTAACAAACCTAGCTGCTTAAGTACATTCAGAGTCGTGATATCCATGGCGCTACCCCCTGAAAACTTCTCCTTGTTTCCATAATCCAAAGCCTAGCTGTGTTTTGGTGTTGAGGTTGTCGCAATAAAAAAGGGGCTTACGTCAAAAAACGTAAGCCCCTTGAAAATGGCGCGCTCGGGAGGATTCGAACCTCCGACCGCCTGGTTCGTAGCCAGGTACTCTATCCAGCTGAGCTACGAGCGCGTCGAGGAGGCGCACAATATAGATTGGTGTAGGTAGAGTCAAGCATTTTTTTCATATGAAGCACTTTTTTGGTGTTTGGTGGCCGTAAAACCTGTTTGTCTGTTTCTGTTTTCTCACAAAGGGATTTGGCTCAGGAGCCGTGGGTAGGGCTTTCTAGAGGTTATAAGAGGCTTTTTAGGCTCTACGGCGACTACTGACTGATCGTTCCGCTATTGCTTGTTCCCAGCTGGGTCACATTGGCAAGTTGTGAGGTTCCACCTTGGCTAGCTGTGAGGCTGTTCAGAGTCCCGTTTTGAAGGGATGTTAAAGTGTGGTTCATTCCGCTTTGATTCGACATTACAGAGTTCTCCATGCCGCTTTGGGTGGTCCATGAGCTAATTTGTGAGCCTGTCTGAAACAGTGTTTGTGAATTTTGCATGCCTTGCTGGCTTATATTTAATTGATTAAAGGAACTGTTGGATTGATTGGCTGACACGGTATTTAGCTCACCAACTTGATCTCCAATAGCAAAATTATTACCGCCTGCACTCTGACCAAGGCTGGATATATTTCCAGTGCCAAATTGTGTAGAGCTGGCAAAATCAGAAATGCTTAAGCTGTGAGATATTCCACTCTCATTTTGATCCCCGATTTGTAAAATTTGAACGGTACCCAGTGAGCTTTCAATCTGTATAGATACTCCGACATTAATCAAAGTACAGCTAGAAAAATTGCTACTTGCTACTGATAAATAATACTTGAATTGGAGTTTTGGGGATTAGGGGTAGTATCTCCGGCAGTATTTATTATTTAGGTGGGATTATTGTATTGCCCGAATAGGACAGCTTATGGTTGGGATAAATCTTAAGGCTCGGATCTAGTTTGTCCTTAACCTCTTGGCGGTTTGTTAGCCTTGGCTAACGTGCGACTCTAGTGAATTGATATAACCCATATATATGTCTCGGTCACGCCTGTCTCCATTTGCATCTATTCCTGCCATAATGTCATTGATTAGATTGAATAGAGTTTCCGATAAAGTCTCTGATGCTTCACTTACAGCTTCAAGTCGGACAGACTGGCTTATATGGGTATAGAAGAAGTCCAATAGCCTTGTATCGTGGAGATTTATCGTTGAGCAAGCCAATTCTATTTGTCGTGCGTATATTTTGTATTCCGTCATGATCATTGCCCTGAACTTGTAGTTACGAGGGAGGGCTTCCTTAAGGATATTTGCATTTCTATTATTGTTGTTCTCCAAATATTCTCTAAAACCCATCATGTCATAGGATGCTGGGGCTTGTTCTTTGTGGGTTATAGTGCTGATAGCCGCGGCACAAAAGTCGGCCATATGAACTCGAAAATAGTGGTATGCATTTTTTAATTGTTCGACTCTTTTTTCTTGTCTTAATTTTTCTTGTCGGTTTGATTGGTATTTTGTAAATTCATTCAATAGTAGCCCAAATGTTGCAATTCCCGTCAGTGTTTCAATGGAGGTTAGTAGATAACCGAGCTCATTGACAGGGTAAATTTCTCCGTAGCCCAAAGTTGTAATTGTTACAATGCTGAAGTAGATACTTTTTGTGAAATCGAGCTTTTCATTTATACAGGAGTCACATTCACTATATATGGCAGCAAAGATGAAGATTACTGAAAAATAACCGACAAGTATTTTTTTCCATGTCAGAAAAGATAGGAAACGTGTCATGTTCTGTGCTCATTAACTATAAGCGATATAATTTATGCCTGCGTCATTCCTTTTGGGATAATTACGATCGCGCCAGCAAGTGTAAAAGAGGGCTGCTTGCAATCAGTCAATCTGAATTATGGTGACTGTTTTGATCTTACGTTTCTATTAGCATAGTAACGTTAGCTAAGTTGTGAATTATTGAGTCGATACTATAAGGTGTATTGCTTATGGGTTGGTGGTGATGTTGAGAGCATCATTTGCATTCATGAGTTGATGTGGAGGAGGTAGGTTATATCATCGAGAAGCTCGCCCCTCAATTTATCTAACACCGAAAATGGTCTGTACGCGAGGGGGTATGATTATTGCTCTTCAGCAGAGAGTACTGATGCGTAATTCTATTACACCTGATAATGGCTTTCCGTTGACAGTTTGTCGACTGGGGTTCACCCACTTAATTGTTGCCGGTGGAGCTCAGTTAAAATCTAGTGCTTGCCCAATCGCTGGTTTTCTTCTTGGGAAAGAGGAGCTGGCTCAGCCCCTGCTTATATAAATTTATCTATATCACTGGCAATTTATGTTTCTGGCAGTGAACGGCCAATTCCATCACTAGCTCCCAGCAATGGGTTCAAGGTGAGGAATACTTCCTAGAAGTTCTTGTATTACGGCCCGGTGACGGATGCCTTATGGTGGAGTTCTGGGGGAGTTGATAGTGGTGGGGCCGACTCAGGCATAAAGGTAGTGCTGGCGGTGATATATGCATGCGGGTTTTACCGCGCTATAACAAAAAAGGGCTTACGCCGTTAAGCATAAGCCCTTTGTTTGTATGGCGCGCTCGGGAGGATTCGAACCTCCGACCGCCTGGTTCGTAGCCAGGTACTCTATCCAGCTGAGCTACGAGCGCGTTACGGATGCGGATATTATAGATGCCCCTGGTGCAAGTCAACCTAAAGAATGAAAAAATCCTTAAAAATCATTATGTTGGCTAAAGATTAGGCATTTTGGGGGTATTTAGTGCAAGCCGAGATTTTCTTGGTTGCCGATTGGCTCCCGGCTACCTCTAGGTGGCCCAGAGGCATTTGATTGTTTTTAACTTTAGTGAGCGAAGGGAGCTGCAGCTGCTTTCTCTGTAGCCCCTCCTGTTTGTAAGGTGGATTAGAAGCGGGCTTCCAGTGATAGGTCAAACCCGTTAACGGCTACAATGTCGTTATCGATTGTCTTCCACTGAAGCTTTCCTGAGAACTTATCGGTAAAGTCATAGGTAGCACCAAGGCCGTATGTTAGATCCACATCTTTTTCACTGTACCTCTCAATTGGAGATATGAGTGACCACCAAGTGGATACAGGTCTGAACTCACTGTCGACCCTGGTGTAGGAAATACCAAGATTCGCACTCAAGGTCAGTTTTTCGAGAACCGGGTAGTGAGCGACACCGCTCAACTGAAAACTGCTGACTTCAAGTGTTTCGTCATCCTCGACGTAGGTGTTTATGTACTCTTCTTTCCACTCGTCATAATAAGTGACGGGGGAGAGATACTCATCCTGGGCGCTGCCAAAATTGCTGTATCCAGCTTCTACAGAGAAGTACGGGTTAAATTTATATCCGAGATAAATATTTAAAGAATTTGTTTGATCGCCGAAGCGCTGCCCCTCAAGGTAGTGGCCGGATCGGGCTTTCTGACCATCGAGGTCATGGTAGCCTAGGCCAAACCCGATATAGAACGGGTTCTCTTCGGCTATAGAGACATTAGAGATTGTTAGAGCTAAGGGGACTAATAATAGTTTAGAGATTTTCATACCGGTTACTTCTATTCCATGAAAAGTTTGGTGTAGATGTCGAATTGTATCGCGTTTATATTTTTTTTTATGAACTTGGTCAAGTTATTTTAAATGAGGTGAAATTTTCTGAGTCTGAATTTTTAGCACTATAGTAATAGTTGCGGCTCGTGGTGATGTTCTGGTTAATACCGTGAGGGGGTATATTTGGCGAATTATTTTTGATGATAAAGAGCTGGAAGAATTTGGCGCTGAAGTGTTTTGGTGATTTTTATATAAAACTAAATTCAGCTGGGTAACTGTGGAACCCATCAAAATCGCCTTTGTTAAGGGGTACACTATAGCGGCGTGCGATTGCATAAACCATACTCATATGGAATAGTAAGTTTGGAAGTATGTATTGATGGATATATTGTGGTTGTGGGAGATCCACTGTTGTAAAACCCGCTTTATCATTGATTCTTCTACTGCTGTCCAGATCGGTTACTTCGGGTAAAGAATCTAAATAGCTTAGTGTTTTCTGGATGGTTCTCAGAATACCCTCCTTTGTACTGCCATCTTCTTCAAATGCCACAGTTTTTTGGTCAACGAGCGGGCAGTACCCACGAAGAGAAAAATTGGCCGCAATTTTTGCATTCTCGGCTAAGCTGAACATATCTGGTGCCAGTTGCTTGTGAAATATTTCCTGCGGAATTTTGGTCACAATTGAAAGCAGTTGGGAAAGATGATTATGAAGAAGGCTCTTGATAGATATTTGCATTAGGTAACCTGATAATAGCGGAGCGAATTATTTTTTTGGTACGCACGTTCCTAGGTATTGCTACATCAGGTATTGTGACAAAATTTCCCAATCAAACCGTCGAGCTTTTCCATCGCTAAATAAAACCTCGATACGCTTGTCCTCCCATCCCAAAACCCTTCCATAGCCAAGTTTTCGATGCCGCAACCCCTCTCCGGGTTCTGGTTTTCGCATTAGTGCCCTGGGTGCGCTGATACTGGGGTTGTAATCGCAAGCTTCTAAATAGTGGAGCGCTTGGCGTGAAACCGGCACATCAGTGTCGATTTTTTCCGGGCGCTCCTTTAGGGAGTCTGCCATCAATTTACTTAAAGGAAGCTGCATTTCTTTAATAAATAATGAAGGCTGCGAAGCCTCGGGATTATTCTTTTTGGAGTCTTCTGCAGGGGTCAACAAGAAGAGTTTTGACTTGGCTCGGGTCATCGCCACGTACATCAAGCGGCGTTCGCTCTCCAGTGACGCGGGTGTGCTGAAGTCCCGTTGGGGCTGATAGGGCATATTGTGCTGGGTGAGGGTGGGGATAATCACTTGTTCCCACTCCAAACCTTTAGCCTGGTGCATGGTCGTTATTTGTATGGCATCCGCTTCAGTTTGTTCACCCTCCCGGTGTTGGCGTTGCAGCTCTTGTAGATGTGCCAGGGCTTCAGCGGGCGGCTGCTTCAGTGTGTCCAGGTATTTGCAGAAAGCGAGGATGGTTTGCTGCCTTTCCTCCCCTTGTTGGCGGGTGAAGGCGTCGTCAGCGATTCCGCTGAGAAGTTCCAGTTCACCGATATGACGACGCAGTAGCTCTCCAGCGTGACCGCGCCAGCTCTCGATCTGGGTAAGCAGGTCTGCCCGTTGGCGCAAACGCTTGGTCTGGGGTTTGCTCAGGTTTTCAGGTAGTAGGGCAATTAGCTTCTTGCCCCAGCCTTTGTCCAGCGCTGCCAGTGAGGAGCAGATGGGCTCCAGGACTTTGCGCGGAATACGCACATGGGGAGAGGTCAGCCATTCGTAAAGTCCCTGCTGGCGACGCTTGGGTGGAAGTTCAGTGAATCGACCGGAGGCAATATTTAAACTCCAAAATAAGGGGCGCAGCTCCCGGCGCGAAAGGACGGTGTTGCGGCTTGCTGAACGGTAGGGAATATTATTGGCCAGCAGTGCCAGTTCAATAGGAGCGGCGATAGACCACAGCCGCACCAGTACGGCGACATCCCTGAGTGACTGACCTTGCTTTTGACATCGACGCAGGTGCTCTACAAGCCAGCGCCCCTCCTTATCGGTTTTTACCAACTCGATTTCTGTTTGCTGATCTTCATTGGCTGAAACACAGAATATATCGGCGCGATCGCGATTGTTCTCAATAAAGTGGTTGGCGGCCAGGGATAGCTGATGGCCGTAACGGAAAGTGCGGCTCAGGTGATAAATATTCGAGGGGGGAAAATCCCCATCGAAAAATGTGAGCAGGAAATCCGGTTTGGAGCCTCGCCATTCGTAAATTGTTTGGTCTGGGTCGCCAATCGCGATGACGTTGCCAGATTTTCCGTAGAGAACTCGCAATAAAAAGTGCTGTATCTCATTGATATCCTGGTATTCATCCACCAGGATATCTTCGTAATAACTACCGTACTCCTCGGCCATCTCCTCATCCATGCTGAGCAGCATGGCTGGGTCATAAATCAGATCGGCGTAGGTAACCGCATTTTGGCTGCGGCGCCAAGCTTCAAAAGTGCGAAATACTTGCAGAAAATACATGTATTCATCGCCGAGCTTCAGTTCCTGAAATGCGCTGAGATCTCCCGACAGAATCGTTTTGGTGTAGTCAATAAAAAATTCAGCGGCCTCAATCTCAGATTGCTTCCGTGCTCTAATCTCTTCGAGTTCGTGAGTGGGCGCGCACTCTTCAATGGCCTTCCAGATTTGTAATTGGATTGTGGATTGGGGCAGGGGGGATAGGTTGGCAGCAGCGATATGATCATTGGCGATCATGCGTTGGTATAAACGATATCCAACACTGTGAAAGGTATGTACCGCTGGTGTCGAGCCTTCAGTCAGCTGCCGTAAGCGGCGGTCGAAGTCCTCCCGAGCACTGCGGTTGTACATTAATACCAGCAGTCGTTCGGGGGCGATACCTGCATCAAGGCGGTTCTTTATGTAGTGCAACAGAGCAGTGGTTTTGCCAGAGCCGGCAACGGCAATGATCTTGGCGTGACCACCGGCATGATCTGCAATTGCCTGCTGTTCAGAGGTAAGGTTGTTTCCGCCCATCGCGCTCATTGCTCAAATACTGGATATTTTGCCAGTGTTTGATGCTGTCTTACAAGTCGCGCAACCTTATTCGGATGGTTTGTCGCTATCGGAGATTTGATGGTGGCGCAGAGCAAGCTCTGCGATGTAGGGGGAGAGGAACACGCGGCCGCTCAATTCCTGCAGTAACTTGGAGTGGCCCAGGCGATCCAGTACAGCCCCCTTTACCTCAGCCAGATGCAGCTGGACATTCCGATTCTGTAAATCCCGGTTTACTTGTAACAGACGCTCTATCGCTGTGCTGTCGATCCGGTTAACAGACGATAAGATCAGCACCATATGGCGGGTATTGCGATGTCGCTTTATCTCTACAAAAAGTCGCTCCTCAATCGCATTGATGTTGCTAAAAAACAGGTTCTCATCAATACGCAGGAACAAAATCTCAGAGTCGGTTTTCACCGTATGGCGAAGTACATTGCGGAATTGCTCAGTACCCGGTACACGCCCCACAACAGCGATATGTGGCCGGCTGGCTCGCCAGATCAATGTGGCGAATGAGAGCCCGACGCCCAGGGCAATCCCGGTCTCCACGCCAAAAAACACTACCCCGAGAAATGTGCCGGCCATAGCCAGTCCATCGGTGCGGTCGTAGCGCCAGTGGTGGGCCATACCCTGGAAGTTGATCAGGTTTGCGGCTGCAACAATGATGGTGGCAGCTAGCACGCAGATTGGCAGTTCGGTAAAGACTTTGGTGGCATACAGAAGTAGCAGGGCGATTAGCACTGCGGCTATCACGCCGCTGAGGGGGGTTTTTGCTCCACTCTCATCATTAACGGCTGTCCGTGCAAAGCTGCCGGTTACCGCAAACCCTCCTGAAAATGCGCTGAGAAGGTTGGAGGCGCCCAGCCCCCGCAGTTCCGCATTAGTGTTGAGCTTCTCGCCGCGTCGCTGGGCGATAGAGTGAGCAATAGATAAGCTCTCGACAAAACCGAGCAGGGCAATAATCAGGGCGGGCAAAAGCAGTTTGTAAATCAGCCCCGGGTTAATAGAGGGGATACTTAGCTGCGGTAGGCCAGCGGGAATAACTCCCACAACAGGTAATTCCTTCTCCCAGTGAAAAATAGCGGTGAGCACAATGGCAACCACCACGATAAGCATGGGCGCCAACCGCGAAAGCAATTTGGATCGTGCCGGGCCGACCCCGATTTTCCTGAGCAGGAAGGGCAAACCTAGACGGGCGGCAATTAAGCTGGCCAGTGCAATGAGCCCCAGCAGAGCTGCTTCCCGATCGGTTTCGGGCAGGTGGTTAAAGGTGTTGATCAATATCTCGAGAACCGTATCCCCATTGCTTGATATTCCCAGCAAGGGGGCAATCTGCCCGGCAATAATCAGCAGCGCGGCGCCGGAGACAAAACCGTCAACAACCGGAAGACTCAAGAGGTTGGCGAGGCTGCCGAGGCCAAGAAACCCCATTAGTAGCAGGATTGCTCCACTCAAGAGTGCTAATAATATGGCTCCGGAAATGTACTCGGGACTTCCCGGTGAGGCTGTGGGGGTGAGAGCTGAAGCGGTCATCAGGGCGAGCACGGCCACCGGGCCGACGGACAGCACTGAGCTGGAGCCAAACAGTGCGTATCCTACTAATGGGAGCAGCCCAGCGTAGAGCCCTAGATAAGGGGGCAAGCCGGCAAGTGCGGCATAGGCGAGGGCCTGTGGGATCAGCATCATGCTGGCCAGTAGGGCGGCAACACTATCTCCCACCAGCCACTTGGGCTGGTAGCGTCGAAGCCATGGAGGGATTAGGTGGAGTAGCCGCATCCTTACGCTTGTTTCTGCTCTCTTCCTGCCGCAATTGTGTGGACTGCTCAAACAAGATAGACGGCGGCTGCCTCACCGTAGTGCTTGGGCGCAAGTTACTCCACTGCGGCAGTGCGCTTGATTCCGAAGAGTTGGAATATCCCCATACCCGTGAGCATGGCGAGCATAAAAATTACCGCTTTAAGTTGTCCTGCCCCAGTAGCGACAATCGCCGGTCCGGGGCAAAAACCCGCCAGTCCCCAGCCGGCGCCAAATAGAAGGCTGCCCAATACCAATCGGCGATCAACCTGGTTACTTGCCGGCAGGTGAAGCGGTTGCTTCCAGATAGACTGTCCCCGCCGTCTGATGAAATGGAATAGTGGCAGACCCACAACGATAGCGCCAAACATCACCAGTCCCAGAGAGGGGTCCCAGGCGCCGGCTAAATCGAGGAAGCCGATGACTTTCTCCGGGTTGGCCATACCGGAGAGCAATAAACCCAGGCCGAAAGTGAGCCCGGCCAAAAGTGCGCTGATATTGGTTTTCATCATCATTGCCCCAGCTGGCCGATCAGGAGGTGTCGCATTAGAAATACGGTTGCGAAGCCCGCGGCCATAAATATCAGGGTGGCGGTTAGCGAGCGAGTGGAGAGTCGGGACAAGCCGCAAACACCATGGCCACTGGTACAACCGGAAGCCATCCGCGTGCCCAGGCCCACCAGTAATCCCGCTGCAATTAAGGTGGGATAACCTGCCTGGATATCAATGTCGGGCACTGTTGCAAAGATTTTCCAGGCAAGAGGGCTTATCAATAGTCCCCCGATAAAGGCCAGGCGCCATAGGGAGCCCTGGATTTGGTCAAGCAGTCCGCCAATGATGCCGGAGATACCTGCGATACGACCGTTAAAGGCGAGTAAAGCGGCACTGGCGAGGCCAATCAGCAGCCCCCCGGCGAGTGCAGTGCCCGGGGTGAAAGCGGTCCAATCGATGGTCATGGGATTACTCCGCACAGTAGAGCTGGTAAAGGGTTTGCAGCAGGGCGAGTACTCGCGGGTCTGCAACCCGGTAGAAGACGTTTTTTCCCTCGCGGCGTGTTTCGACCAGGCCTTCGCGACGGAGGACCCCCAGTTGTTGGGACAGGCTTGGCTGATGAATACCCAGGCGCTCTTCCAATTCGCCTACATTTAACTCTTCCTGGCTGAGCTGACATAGAAGTAGCAAGCGGTCCTGATTGGCCAGGGAGCGCAGCATCGCTGCCGCCTGGCCAGCGGAATCGCGCATTTTGTTGAGATCGAGATGTTCAGTATCAGGCATAGGAACTAAATCAATTTACACAATTACAATATATTGTTTTATATAATATCACATTGTATATTGTTGGTGTAGTGAATACGGGAGAGCAGAAGATGGCTCATGAAGAACACTGTGCCCGAGTACAGCCGTTCCTGGATCGGGATACAGAAACCTGGAGCTATGTGGTGTACGACAGGGAAGGGGGTTCCGCTGCTATTGTGGACTCTGTGCTGAATTTTGATTCAGCCTCGGGTCGCACCAGTAGCCGAGGTGCTGAGGAGCTGGTGTCATTTATTCAAGAGAAAGACCTGACTCTGGAGTGGATACTGGAGACTCATGCCCATGCTGACCACTTATCAGCGGCACCGTTTTTACGCCAGCAATTGGGTGGACGTATCGGGATCGGTGAACACATTTGCCAGGTGCAGAAAATCTTCCGCGATGTATTTAACCTTGAGCGGGAATTCCTGGCAGATGGTAGTCAGTTTGATCATCTCTTTAAGGATGGTGAAACTTTCCAGGTCGGTAAGCTGACAGCGAAAGTGATTTACAGTCCCGGCCACACCCCCGCAGATATGGCCTGGCTAATCGGCGATGCGCTTTTTGTTGGCGATACCTTATTTATGCCGGATGTTGGCAGTGCGCGATGTGACTTCCCCGGCGGCGATGCGTCAGAGCTGTATCGCTCAGTGCGTAAGATCTTGTCCCTTCCCGACCAAACCCGCATGTTTATGTGTCACGACTACCCGCCTAAAGGTAAGCGGGGCTATCAGTGTGAGACCAGCGTGGGAGAGCAACGCAGGGAGAATATTCATTTGCGCGATGGGGTTGCCGAGGAGGATTTTGTCGTGGTGCGCCGCAAGCGCGATGCCACTTTATCTGTGCCGCGGCTGATAGTACCGTCTGTGCAGGTGAATATTCGTGCGGGGCAAATGCCCCCGGCAGAATCGAATGGTACGGTTTATTTGAAAGTACCGCTTAATCAGCTTTAGACGAAATTATTGATCGATATATTTATTCAGTTGAATGCATAGAACTGAGGTGACAATGAATATTAAACAATTAGATGAACAGGTGAGCGTTTCTGAGCATATAGCCTGTGAAAGTATGGTCCCATTGGCTCAGAGTGGGGTGCAAGTTGTGGTATGCAATTGCCCGGAAGGTGAGAGTGAGACTCACCCTTCCTATGTGGAAATGGAGCAGGCCGCATTAGCGGTGGGCATTAAATTTGTGGCTATACCTTTTACTCGCGGACATATGATGCGAAATCACTGCGAGGCATTTCGTGATGTTTTGCAGGACGGAGACAAAGTGCACGCGTTTTGCCGGACGGGAAATCGTTCCAGCCAGGTATGGGCCGGTGCCAAGATCCTGATGGGGGCAGATAAAAAGCAGCTCAATTCCCAGGCCCAGGCCGCAGGATTTGATATTGGCGCTGTGCTGATATCGATTGAACCCTAGCTCTAAAGTGCAGCACTTTCGGTGCTGCAATTCAAACCCTTCTTCTAAGGCGATAGAACTCAGGCCGTAAGGCCAGAGCGGAAAACAGATCATGGCGATGCAGCATCTCACCAGATGGTTTCCCATTCTGGCTACTATTCACTCCTATAATCGGCAGCTGCTAACCCAGGACCTACTGGCGGCCTCAATTGTTACCGTGCTCCTTATTCCCCAGTCCCTTGCTTACGCTTTGCTTGCCGGATTGCCACCTGAGGTGGGCCTCTATGCGAGTATTGTTCCGCTGCTAGTCTATGGCTTGTTAGGCAGCAGTCGAACACTATCCGTAGGACCTGTAGCGGTAATCTCCTTAATGAGCGCCGCTACTCTTGGAAAGGTAACAGCGAGCGGTGAGGTAGACTACCTCACTGCAGCAGCGGTATTGGCGCTCTTGTCCGGGGGAATTCTCATCGTATTAGGTATATTAAAGTTAGGTTTTCTCGCTAACTTTTTATCACACCCGGTAATCTCCGGCTTTATAACTGCTTCTGCGTTATTAATTGCACTTAATCAGGTTACCCAATTGCTGGGGCTATCGGTACATGGAGATACAATATTAGAGCTGTTGCCTAGCTTGTTCGAAAACTTGGGTGGCTATAATCAGTTGGCCTTGTTAGTCGGTTTGGGGGTGGTGCTATTTCTATACCTATCTAGAGCTTGTGCGGCAAAACTATTGCAAAGATTAGGAATCACAGCTGATACCGCTAATCTTCTGTCTAAGTCAGCCCCCGCAGTAGCAGTGCTGATAACCGTGTACTTCTCATATACTTTTAACCTAGAAGCATGGGGAGTAGCCCTTGTTGGCAGTGTTCCTTCGGGGCTGCCTCAATTTAGCTTGCCAAAGCTGTCGGTTTCCCTATTTGAGACACTTGCGTTACCTGCGCTAATGATTGCTATCATCGGCTATGTAGAATCGATATCCGTGGCAAAGACTTTAGCCGCAAAACGTAGACAAAGAATTGATTCCAACCAAGAACTGGTGGCTTTAGGGTTTGCGAATGTTGGGGCAGGTTTTTCTGGTGGATTTCCGGTAAGTGGTGGCTTCTCACGCTCAGTTGTAAATGCTGACGCGGGAGCACAAACACAGTTTGCCAGCCTATTTGCCGCAATAGGCATTGGATTCACGGCTCTTTTTCTAACGTCACCACTATATTTTCTTCCGAAAGCTACTCTCGCTGCCACTATTATTGTTGCAGTACTTTCACTGGTAGATTTTTCTATCTTGCGCAAAACTTGGCAATTTTCCAAGGCAGATTTTCTTGCTGTAGCGGTGACAATCTTCGTTACTCTATTATTTGGCGTTGAGTCGGGCGTGCTCTGTGGAGTGGGTGCATCGCTATTATTATTTATTTGGCGCGCATCAAAGCCTCATATTGCAGAGGTAGGATTAATCGAAGGCACTGAGCATTTCCGCAATATAGATCGACACCCAGTTAAAACTGCTTCTGAGATTCTTACTTTTAGAGTAGATGGCCGTCTGATGTTCTCTAATATAAGTACATTGGAAGAGCGTATTTATACCCGTCTAGCAGGTAATTCCAAGGTCAAGAATATTATATTGATGTGTAGTGCCGTTAATGAAATTGATTGGAGTGCCTTGGAAGTACTGGAAAGTATAAACAGTATCTTACTTAATAGAGGTGTTCGACTTCATCTTTCTGAAGTTAAAGGTCCGGTGATGGATCGTTTGGAGAGGAGTAGTTTTCTGCAGGTGCTGTCTGGTCAGGTTTTTTTGACCCAGTATCAAGCTTTTTCTTCGGTTTCAATTGTTAATGATAGTGCTGAATCGACCTAAATATTTTTTTTAAAAAAATATCTGATCCGAGCTTCTTTGGGATTGTTTTAAATGTTTGGATGGAGGTTACTACCTAGACAGCAGCAAAGAATACAGTCGACTCTTGAAAAAATGATTTTACAAGTTTTCTATTTTTCTTGATACTCTGCTAATCTGCATTTGCACGACTCATTAGTGTCTCACCTTTTTTCAGCGGCTTCTTTGAGGTCCCTATATTTCTCATACGATTCCAGACCAACTCATCTGGATTTAGGTCTGGTGCATATGGCGGTAAGAATACCATTTCAAGCTTGCCATCCTGTGAACCGACATACTCCAATACCTTTTTCGATTTGTGTACTGGGTGCCCATCAACAATGAGAATCACTGGTCTTTTCTGACTTCTCTGGAAATTTTTGAAGCATTCTACGCACTTTTCTGCCGTGAACTTTTCACTATAAATATGATACCAGAAGCCACCTCTGTTCGATAAAGCTGAGATCGCATTGATTGACTGTCTTTGACCACTCGTTTTTACCACTGGAGTTTTTCCTTTTTCTTCCCATGTCCTTTGGAGTGGATCGTCTGATCTGATACTAGCCTCGTCCAGCCAAAATATTTCTGCCCCAGTTTTTTTCGCATAAGATTTAATCTTTGGGTAGACTTCCTTTACCCATTTATTCACCACCTTCTCATCTCTCTCGTAAGCTCTTCGTAGAGGCTTTTGTGGCGTCAGGCCCAGTCGATATAGAAGTGTGCCGACACTAGAAACGCTAAGTTCAATCTTGAATCTCTCAAAAATCAAATCCGATACGAGCTGACGTGTCCGCAACCCGAAGTCAAAGCCATATTGCCTTGGATCGCTACTAATAATCCATCTCTTGACTTCCTCTCCTTCAATAGCTGACAGTTTTCTACCGCGTCCAGGTCTAATTTTTGGAGATAGCGCTTCAATACCTTTCTCCCGAGCAGTCCTTAACCATGGGAAAATAGTTCTGCTCCCCAACCCTAAGCTACGACTAACCTCCGCCGCAGATTCTCCATCAAATACTCGCTGAACAGCAATTTTACGTATGAGGTGCTGCTCCTCAGTACTAAGTTTTCTTGCATCGTATTTCATGCAGTTTATATTACCAGAGTGTACTGATTATTTCTGCCCCGCTAGTAAGTTGATCTCCTTAATTGTTTTATCTGTACCAGTTATTCATGTTTTCTGATGATATGTATTTTAATTGATTTCTGTGGTTAGGCTCATCTTTATATCTTGCAAAAGTTTAAATCTAGCTTATATATGAAATGCACAATAGGCAGGTTTTTAGATGGTTCGTTATTTATTTTAAGTTGCTCCAAGTGAATATTTCCTTAGAATGCCGATTAAATAATTTTATTTATATTGGGTCTTGGCGGAGTTATGAAGCTTCTAGTGGGAGTCCTTTTAGCCATTTCATTTTTTTCGGTTAATGCAAATGCAGTTACATCGCCATCAATTGATAAGGATGGGCAATTTACTGTCAGTTGGATTTTGCCGCTTGGTCATGAGGATCCAGTTGTACGAGAGTACAAGAATGGTGTATTTCTGGGAACAACGTCAGTAGGGCCGGTAGGGCCGACCCAAACCTCCGTAACTGTTTCGGGTCGATCTGATGGAATTTGGAAATACTCGATTGCTGCGCATAGCACTATTGGCGATGGAGGGCTTCCTCAGCCTTTACCGGAGCCAGGCCAGCCTGATTCCTCCTCTACGGGAATTGTTACCCTGGGGACCACCACTACAGAAGTTTTACTTTCACCGGGTGTGCCCGGTGGTTTTACTGCACCTACCTCGGTACAAGAGGGTTCCTACCAAATTTCGTGGAGCAACGCTTCTGGTTCTGTAGACAGGTACGAGTTACAAGAGAAAAAGAATAATGGTGGTTGGGCCCGTGTCAGCAACTCATCAAGTAAATCAGTAAACATCAGTGGGCGTGATAATGGTATTTACCAGTATCGGGCCAGAGCTTGTAATGACAGTGCATTTTCTAGTGCAATTTCTTGTGGTAGTTGGACAGGTATAAAGACCGTTACTGTTATTTTCCGGCCATCATCAATCGCAACACCTGCAAGCGATAACAATGGAGTCTATAGCATCAGCTGGCAATCTGTTAGTGGTGTTGAAGAGTATGAGCTGCGAGAAAAGCTCAATAACGATAGTTATAAAACAATATACACGGGGAGTGCTACAGAAATCACCCTCTCTGGAAAAGTTACCGGAAAATACCAATATGCCGTAAGGGCAAAGCTTGCAGGTAAGTATAGTGCCTGGCGATATTCCGGGGGCTTTTATGTCAGTGTGCGGCCGGGATCCATAACATTTCCCTCGGGAGTTGATACCGATGGTAGTTTCTCGATTAGCTGGGATAATGTCTCCGGAGCTAACAACTATATTCTCGAGCAGCAAAAAAATGGCGGTAGCTGGGTGAGTCTGGATACAGGTTCTGATAACTCCCATACCGTATCAGGGTTGCAAACAGCTACTTATGCATATCGAGTAGCAACTGTTATTGAAGGCATACATAGTGAATACCGCAACTCGGGTAGTAAAGTCGTTATTCTAACTCCTGAATCAATTACTGTGCCGTCAGAAGATAATGATGGAAAATTCGCAGTGGAGTGGGCGGCAGTAGCTGCAGCCAGTGATTATGAGCTTCAACAGCAGGTTAATGGCGGTAGTTGGTCGACCCTCGCGAATTTACAAGAAACCTCAAGAGAGCTGACATTAAGTACTTCGGGTAGCTATAAGTACCGGGTTCGAGCCAAGCTAGGTGGAAGTGTTGGAGCTTGGAGAACCTCTGCAAGTGCTGTGGTCTCCATTATCCCCGCAAGTATCACTATCACAGAGGTAGATAAGTCTGCGGGGAAATTGAAAATTTCCTGGGGAGAAGTGCCTGGAGCTGATGAATATATACTAGAGCAAAGCAAGGGAAATGGTGCTTGGGTAGAGACTTGCAGGATCGTTGGGACAGCTTGTGATCTCTCCGGTTTACTTACTGGGGAATATTCATATCGGGTAGCCGGTATAAAGGGTGGCTTGCTGAGTGGCTTTAGAACATCCACCGTTGTTGTTATTCGTGGTGTAGAGCAGCTTTTGGTTCCCTCAGAGGTTTCTGGTAATAGCTTTTCAATTGACTGGAGTGCAGTTGATGGTGCTGATAGCTATGAACTTGAGGAGCGGTTTGAGTCTGGCAGCTGGGCAACAATTTACAAAGGGTCGAACCTTACTCAATTTATTTCCGTCTCTCTTGGCGGGACTTATCAATATCGAGTACGTGCAACATTGGCAAATAGTCAGGGAGCTTGGACTACTTCTAATGGAGTAGAGGTTATTGGCAGTACTAATCCAAGTGATCCAGAATGGGCTCAAGGCTTGGTTGAAGGTATTACACCACTTGATAGCGCCTATATTGAAGCAAGCCCCAAGACTCATAATGCTGGGGTTGGCACAATGGAGGGTAGTGGCTCTGTTTCCGGAGGAGCTGCGTCATACAATATTCCAATTCAACTCCCACCTGGTCGTAATGAAATACAGCCAAGTGTGAGCGTTAACTTTAGCAGCCGAGCAGGCAACAACCTTCTTGGGGTTGGGTGGTCTATTAATGCGACCTCAAAAATTTCTAGGTGCCCTGAATCTCTGGCAATTGACGGGGTAAAGGGGGTTGTAAATTACGATTCAGATAGTGATAAGCTGTGTTTGGATGGTGAACGTTTAATCGCAGTATCCGGAGTTTATGGCCAGTCTGGAGCTACCTATCGGTCGTTGATAGATACTTTTGCCAGAATTACACAAACCGGTGATATCAATGGTGCTTCAACTTACTTTAAGGTGGAGTATAAGAATGGCCGGATAGCCTATTACGGCTCAACCTCAGATTCTCGTCACTCTCACGGTGGTAAAAGCCAGATTTACAGCTGGGCTTTAGCCAAGGTAGAAGACCGTACTATTATTTCTAATTCAATTCACTATGAATATTCTAATTTTTCTCATGGTGAGCACCTATTAACGGATATCTATTACTCTGGGGAGGGGGATTCACAGGGAGATAGAAGGGTTCATTTTGAATATGAAGCTCGCCCTGATATATCTTCGATGTATCTCGCAGGTGGACTTACGCGTTCAACTCAGCGTCTAATAAGTATTGATACCCGTATTTCCAGTAGTGTTATTAGAAGTTATCACTTTTCTTATCATCTAAGTGATGCCTCTGCTCGCAGCCTGCTAAATAAAATTGAAGAGTGTAATTCAAGTGGAGAGTGCTTTCCCGCCAGCACTTTAGGCTGGAATGAGAATTCTCCCACTTTTACCCTTGAAAAAGTGGGGTATTTGAATAGTAGTGGTAGTTTGTCGCCACAATTACAGCACTTAAATCGAGTATTGTCCTTAAACTCAAGAGGTGATGTCGATGGAGATGGTGTTGTTGATTGGCCACTTTGGCGACATGATGCTGAAGGTGTATTTAGAAGCTCTGAAGAGTATGCGGGTGATTTTTGTAGCAGTAACCCACTGACTCATAGGATGTATTGCCTGATTTCAGATTTCGATCGGGATGGCAAAACTGATATGTGGCAAATAAATTCTGGAAAACTACAAATCAGTTATGAAAATAGTAATGGCAACAGGTCTTGGCTGAGCACAGATATCTCCTTCGATTTAACCGATGTAGAGTTAATCCGCAGTTTTGGGGATTTTAATGGAGATAACTGGCCAGATGTTATTGTAGAGCGCGGTAGCCTCGATGGTTCGGGATACTTGCAATTGTACTTACATTCTGGAGAAGTCAGCAGGCCATTTTCTACCGCGCCTGTCAGAGTTTACGATTTTGAAACTTTCAATGCTGGCGCGCCGATAGGTGAATTTAGAACCAGTGAAGTGCAATTTATTGGTGATGTCGATGGAAACGGCTCCGAGGACTTTATTGAGGTTGATCTTTATATTGATGCTGAAAGTCAACTCGCTACAGATCAACCAACTCCCAAAATAGTTTTTTTAGCCAAGCCGAGCTCTGTAGGAAGTTTGGCCTTTGAACAAAAAGCGCTGTTATCTAATGGTGGCGATGCTCCCTTCCAGCAGAGTCACTTTCATTACTTTATGGATGTAAATGGTGATGGACTTACTGACTGGCTCAGCTGGCAATCCTCACTTTTTATGGTTGCTGTGAACAGGGGAGATGGCACCTTTACAGATTGGCAGCCTGTGGCAGGGGCAGATATTGAAACTCGTCAATTACCGCTTGGAGAGTTTAAGGGGGACATCACATTCTTGCAATATCCCCGCTATTCTCACAGTTTTAGGCAGTTCGATTATGATGCGGATGGACGCGCTGAAATCTTGGTGCCAGGAAATTATCTTGCTGAGGCCTGTCATACAATTATTGATGATGGTGACCAAGAGGAGCGTTGTGGCACAGAGTTGTATGACCCGGTCGACCAGCAGCCAGATGGGGCTTTTTCCTGGGCATCGCTGAATACTGAATTCTTCGATGATAGTGTTTTCCAATATAAAGCTATGAAGTTTGTGGAGGATGCGAGCGGCAACTTCTCAGTGCAAATGCTGAATACCCCATTGGTGGGATCTGCTGTGGAAACGG
Source organism: Microbulbifer sp. CNSA002 (assembly GCF_047324085.1). Taxonomy (NCBI): domain Bacteria; kingdom Pseudomonadati; phylum Pseudomonadota; class Gammaproteobacteria; order Cellvibrionales; family Microbulbiferaceae; genus Microbulbifer; species Microbulbifer sp. CNSA002. Next base: position 3,502,481 of record NZ_CP172449.1, on the reverse strand, counting down.
TGGTAGTAGACGGTTTTGGCAACGGACTTAGCGACTTAGTATTTGCTTACGGTTGTAGAACTACGATGACCGATTGCACTATCCGTAATGTTACGGGTGCGATGTCTGGAAAATCTGCGGGGTTGTATATCAATCGGAATAAAGGCGCTGCAACGGGCTCTGAGCGCTATGAGCCACTGGATATGCTGGCTTCTATAGAAAACGGACTTGGGTTTAGGGATGAATGGCACTATCGCCCCTTGTCTTCCCGTGATGACCGCTACCATTCCAGTACAAAACCCTTCTATGAGCGCGGTGGCTACTTGGATAACCTGCCATCCTCAGTACAGGAAGATCACTTCGAGTTTACCTCCAGCATGTATGTGGTGGCAGAGCATCGTCAGTCCAATGGTGTTGGTGGCTTGAATAAAAAGCAGTATCGTTACAAGGGGGCTGTATTTAACAACAATGGCCGTGGTTTCCAGGGCTTCCACACCATTATTGAGGAAGACCTGGCTGCGGATATAGAATCCCAGTCTGACTTCCACCAGATATTCCCCCTGTCGGGCAAACTGCATAAGCAGCGTCAATGGGCGCTGGGAGATCGTACTGCCGATAGCAGCAGCGTCAATGCCTTTAAGGAGTCCAGTTTTGAATGGCAGTTCTGGCCTAAGGGCGGCCACTCATCCCCCGTAGAGGTGGACGCCCTCACGGATTCGTGGAGCGTCTCCGCCAATGACCCCTATTTTGTTGGCCCTAAAGAACAGAGTTCGACTTACCGCACGCTAGAAAAATCTGGCAATAGCCGTACACATTTGTACACCCAGAACCAAACCACCAGCTTTGATGCCTGGGGCAATGTACTATCAGCGGAAAACCGCTATGAGGAAGCCAATAGTTCTCATATTGTCGTATCCACCACGGATACCCAGTATACGGCTGCGGATGAGACCAACTGGTGGATCAATAAACCTTCGAAGCAGACAGTCACCAAAAAATCCATTCAAAGCCGCAATGGAGTTTCTATCGCTGCAAATACGGATGAGCAGCAATCCGTAGTGGTGGACTTCCTGCAGTGGGATAGCAACGTCCGTAAACCCAAGCAGGTAAAAACCACACCGTCTAATGGTAAATGGACTCAGGTGGATACCGTTTACAACAGTCACGGTCTGCTCACCAAGGTCACCACGTCAGCAGAAGGGGAGGCGCAAACCCGGGTAGTGGAGACCACCGCCTTTAGCGCCGATGGATACTTCCCCAAAACGGTTAAAAATGCCCTGGGTCACACGGTCACCACCGAGACCAATGCCAAGTTCGGTCAGCCGGATTCGGTCACTGATGCCAATGGTTTGACTACTGGTTACAGTTACGACGCCTTTGGCCGTGCTATTAAGGTGACGGCGCCCTCTGTACTTGGACTTAAGGCCGCACCGGATCTCTTTACCGCTTTACAGTGGTGTAATTCCGGCTGTAGTCGTGCGTCGGATGCGTTATTTAAAACCGTCCAGCAGCAGGCTGGTATGCCGGAACGAATTACCTATTACGATCAGCTCGGCCGTGTAATCCGTACAGAAATTCAAGCCTTCGACGGTAGCGACTGGATTGCACGAACCGTTACCTATAACGCACTGGGCCAGACCACCTTCGAATCGGTACCGCACTACGCCAGCAGCGGCACAAGTTATGGCACTCGCTACCCGGATTACGACACCTTCGGACGCGCCTTGCGCAAGACGGTAAACCAGACCAACGGCCAACAACTGGATGTGACCTACACCCACGAACAGGCCAGTGGATTTACTACCAGTATTCAGGTGAATGGCCGCCTGATGAGTCGCACCTACAACGGCCTGCAGCAACTGACTGAAACCATTGATGCCCTAAGCGGCACTACCCGCTATGCCTACGACGGTGCCGGCAATCCCATCGTATTGCAGGATGCCAGCGGCAATCGCATCACTGCCAAGTACAACGCCCTTGGCCAGAAGGAATGGGTGGACGATCCCAATATGGGTTCCAAATCGTTTACCTATACCGGCTTTGGTGAAGTGGAAACCGAGATAGACGGCAACCTGGATATCACCAGCTTTACCTACGACCGCCTCGGCCGCATGGACAGCCGCAGTGTCAACGGCACCGAGGAAGCCAGCTGGACTTACGACAGCGCCGCCAACGGCAAAGGCCTGCCCGCGCAGGAGAGCCGCAGCGATGCCAACTATGCGCGCAGCTATAGCTACGACGCCCTGAGCCGCCCCTACAAAGTCACTACTGCCATCGATGGTGAAGACTTTGTGACGGTCAATCACTTCGACAGCAACTATGGCCGCCTAAAAGGGCTCAGCTATCCCTCCGGGCTCACCCTCCAATACGGCTATAACAATGCCGGCTACCAATTCCGCACCAGCAATGCCGCCAGTGGTTATACTTACCGGGAAATCACCCAGATGGATGCCTGGGGCGAATGGGAGTTTGCCAATGTCGCCGCCGGCAATTACACCATCGGCCGCAGCTTCCATGCAGAAACCGGGCAGATGGCCGGCACTACTTTTGATAACTTGGTACAAAACCACCAGGGTATTGCCTACCGCTACGACAGCTTCGGCAACTTGTCCGAGCAGGTAGTGCAGCTGCCCTCAAAAACTCCGGCACTCAATGTAGAGAATCACTACTACGATGCCTTAAACCGCCTGGACTACAGCACCCGCACCGATGGCCCCAGTATCGATTACGACTACGATGCTATCGGCAACCTGCTGAAAAAAGACGACTTTGCCAGCAGCTACAGCTACACCGGCGGCAGCAATGGCGGCCCCAGTGCAGTGAAGAGCGTGAGCCTGATCAACGGCGGCACCAAGACCTACGGCTACGACCAGAACGGCAACCGCACCCATGAAAATGGTGCGCAGCAGATCTGGTACAACGCCTTTAACAAGCCCACCCGCATCAACCGCAACGGCGCCAACCTGTACTTCTACTACGGCGCTGACCAGATGCGCTACAAGCAGGTAAATCAAACCAGCGGCAAGACCACCCTGTATATCGGCAAGCTGTTCGAAAAAATTACAGGAGGCGGTGAAACCCAGTACCGCCACTTTATCGGTGATATTGCCGTACTCACTACTACTGAGAAAGGTAGTGAGATCATCCACAAGATTGGCTTCAGCCATCGTGATCGGCTGGGCTCCGCTGTTGCCGTGGGCGATGAAACCGGCAACCTAAAAGAAAGCCACAGCTTCGATCCCTTTGGAAAGCCGCGACAGGGCAATATCCTCGATAAAGATGCTGCGATCCTGGAAAGTGTCTACAGTACCCGGGGCTTTACGGATCACGAGCATCTGGACGATGTGGCATTGATCCATATGAATGGACGGGCCTATGATTATAACCTTGGGCGTTTCTTGAGTGTTGATCCGGTGATCCAGAGTCCTGGCAATAGCCAGAGCTTGAATCCCTACAGTTATATTATGAATAACCCGCTGGCAGGGACCGATCCTTCGGGTTATGAGATGGCTGATGAGGTTGACGAAGAGGAAAGCATTGAGGCGCAAGCGGTAGAGGTTGAGTATCAACAGACCGGCAGCCGGCTGACCCGAACAGCGAAAGTTACACAGACCTCAAATGGTTATACGGTTCAGATGGGCTCGACTGCACTGGGGGGTGCTTCAAGTGCGGCGGCTGCGAGCGTGACCTCGGATTTGATGGGATTGGCTAGTCGGGGGAATACAGGTGTATCTTCTACTGGTGGTGTAAGTGGGCAGAGTGGCGATGCAGGGAATACCACTACTAATCAGTCTCGGCCTGAAGGAGGTGCTGTTACTAGTTCAGATGATGGTGCACAAAAGGGGTTTATTAAACCTTCACCTCCGTACAGGGTTGCTACGTTTCCTGGAAAAGGAGGAACAGTATCCTACGTTGACCCAAACTCTCTAACAGTTTCTGTATCAGAGTGGAAGAGCTTAGATATTGTTGAAAATTTTATTTGGGGTTCGTTTAAGGGACTTGCTGTTATGCGAGGTGGCCAATTGCTTGGGCTTAGTAAAGCCTTATCAGGTGGTGCCGGTGGTACAGCGGCTACTAGTGGCGCCACGGAGAATTTATTTCTTCAAGTGCAAACTACGACATACACAGCTAATGTATCAAATTGGCATGGTCAAGTGTATTTCGGGCTGCTTGGAGGTGTTAAAGCTATTGATTTTCAGGGGCTTTCTAATACAACTCCAATGGTATTAGAAATAACTAGACAGTATCGTGTTATGTCAGGCTCTCAAGTATTGTATACCTCCAGTCCCGACACTATCTCTGCAACACGAGTTTCAAATTATATCCCTAATTCAGCTGGATTCCCTGCATATGATACTTATCGCTAAGTTTTATCATTTTCGTTTGATTTTTATTAGTATCATATTGGGGGTACTTTTTGTTTGGTCAGTGGTTCCAATTTCTTTGGAGATTCATGCGTTTTTATTTGATAGTCCAATAATGAGTCCTGATGAGATAACTAAAATAGTCCAAACCCTTTATGTTATTTTATTGCCTCTTCTGATATCGATATTTTTATATGGCATGTGGTTTACTTACAGCTCTAAAAGAATATTTTGGGAGTTGGTGTTTGAGAAATTTATATTCCATACTTGTGTTTATATTTTGGCAGCAAGCTGTGTGATCTTATATAGGAACAATTTTACCCATAGTAGTTTCAATTTAAGTTGGGATTTTGTTGGGTTTAGCTCTGCTTGTGTGTTCGTTATTTTTCAATGGTCATTTCAATCCATAAAAAATAGCGCTAAGCATGACACCTAATAGCATATGCACAAAAGCTTGACGAAGTCGACCTTTATTTTGAGCATAGCAAAGAGATTTCTCTATCAAATGAGATTCCTTCCCCAATGCCTGCTGAAACCAGAGCTGCTTTACAGTCGATATTGGATTCTCCAGTTGGGGATAAAATTAGGACTTCGGGCACTAGGATAAAATTAGCTTTGACCTTAGGAGTGGATAACATTTTTGAAGTGGTTGAAAATGTTATCTATTACCACACTGATGTGAAAGGTCATTTGAATGTGATGAAGAAATATCACCTCAATGGAGATGGCAATAGTAGTGCGACTTTAGGAAGCCTTCTTTCTCATGAGATCGGCCATGTCATAGGGGCTAATGGTAGTAGCGAGATTTGGACAGTAAGAAACTTCGAAAACCCGTATAGATTATATTATGATTTACCTGCACGCCGCTCGTATTGGAAAGAAAATGATATCATTGAATAATTACTGTATAAAAATATTTTTTTGGTGTTTTTTATTTCTATCAAGTAGCTGTGTATTGAGTGATCCATGTAGGTACTCTCAGTTAAAGAGCGAGTTTGCTAAAACTCAAAAGTTTGTCGAATATGCACCACCAATAGTTCCTAATTATGATGTACTAAAGGGGAGCCTTCGGCGTGCTTGCACGGTCCTTTCTTTCAAGGTTAATGACGCAGGAAGAGCTAGTGAATGGCAGGTAGAAGAATCTTATCCTGCAAAGGTCATGGATCGAGTCGCACTGAAGACATTGATGAAATATAAATTTAATACTCCATCTGTCGGGACGAATAGCTACAAAGGGGAAAGATTATATATCTATTTTGAGTTATCTAAGGAATAGCATTTTTAGAAATGCGATCAATGATTAATTGTGTACTTAAGATAGAATTATCCTTTTTTACTTTATGGCTTATTGCGTCCTGTGCCTCGGTAAATGCGAAATCATATGTCATCGAAGGGCAGGTTTCTTCAACCAGTGGGAGCCCGCTGAACGGATTGAGAGTTTCATTATCTAAAAAAAATGATCTTTCATATCCATCCTTCAAGGAGATTGAGAAAGCTGTGTCTGATAATAAGGGTCGTTTTTTATTTACTGTTGAACGTCGCGGAGAATATCTAGTCGAGGTATGGCATCCAAGAAAGTACGTAGTCGTTTCTGGAAGAACTGTTACCATAGATCACGAAGAAACAGTCAAATTATCTCTACAAGTTGATGAAGAGCGACTAGATTAACTGGGCAGAGTGGTAAAGGAGAAACCAATCAAGCAAGTATTGGTGGGGTTGCTTCTGCTGGTTTGGCACTAACTGCGACTGATAGTGCAGCGGGTGCAGCAGCTAGGGGAATTTTAGGGCGCATTGGCCAAGCGCTTTTTGGAACCCCTGTTGGCGCTGACGTAGTAGCAGCGATATTTCCAACCCAGATGGGTGATGGAACAAGACCTCTTCAAGGGAGATTAGATGCGGGGGGCGTGCTAGAGGAGGCTGGAGCACTTGAAGCAATTCGAAGCGCTAGAGGAGCTGTCAATTTAGATACAGGGACACTGAGGGCACTTTCGTCAGGAAACGCTGAAGTTGCCGTAGCTATTTATGCTGCAATTGGCGATAAACATATGTTGGTGACTCAGGCGGCTTTTAGCGAGCTTGTTTCTTCTGTTGCCAGGGATGGAAATGAATCTACGATTTTGGCTGCGGCAGCAGTCTTGTCTCAAACCTCCCTCATTCCAAACCTTCCATCTGCCCGAGTAATGTCTATGCAAACAACCAGAAGTGTTGGGGCAATGGATAAGCTTATCTTTGGAACTGGGGATGCGTTGCGAGTTGCAACTTTTTCATCAGATGCAAAATTTGTAAGAGGGGCAGCATCTTAAGGGATTGCTCTTGATGTGTTTTTGCATCCTCCTGCATCATTTTAGAATAGGAGTCACAGTCTATGGGCGATGTAACTAGGAGGGTATCTCTATGGGATATGGCCGGTTGCGCTCTGATAATTTTGGAAAAAACTGGCGTTGTCTATTTTAATCAGGTTGGTGGTACTGCCTGCTTGTCAGAGGAGGCTGAAGGGTTTTTGTGCCCTGTTAATCGCGAGGATGGTTCGTTAGAGAGCTGTTTAACTAAGCTGTTTTCCAATGTCAATAAGATTGACCCTGATGTTGTGGATGAAGAGTTTAAGAAACATGCTGAAACATCGTTTATTAGTCTTGATAAAAAGGTGCTCGGAAAATCATGTGAGTCGTGGTTGTATGTGAATATCACCCCTGGCTTAAGCGACCTTCTTTCTGGAGTGAATAGCGTTAATGCTATCTTGACTTGGCCTAATAGCGATTAGCTGTTGGTTTGATCCCATCTTGTATTTTTATCCCACAAAGCCCCGGCAGAGTAATCTGCCGGGGCTTTGTCATATCTGGCGGAGTGTGTCAGTGACTAGCCTGCTGAATCACAGTCTCTAGCATCTCACTGACAAACTTCTGCTTGGCCTTGGGCAGTAGGGCTACCTGTTCAACCTGCCGTAGCAGCTTCGGCGAATCCGCACCGCCGTTTTAGCTGGCAACCAGGAGGGGGGCAAGCGCCCCTTCGCTTTAGCTGCTTGCAGCGGCCGGTATCGTCGGCGGTGCGGCAAAGTTAAGCGAAAAAGTGCCTTGGGGGTTGTGACCTGTTAATCTGGGGTTCGCCTTGGCGCGAGTGCTCTTTAAGTCTTTGATTGCATTGGGGTTGTAGCGAAAATAGCGGCGGGTTCGCGTCGGAACAACTCTTCTGGGCAGAGTGGTAGTGCAATGGGGGAGGCTCCCGGCTTGTATCATGTTCAATGGAACTCAGAGCGTGAGTCTTGGGAACGCACTGGACAGGTAAGCCAAGTGGATACTGAATACGCTGCTATCAATGGGATGCTTAACGAGCTTGATTATGCGACAGAATTAATGGGTGCTCATGTTCAACACGCTTTTGGTAAAGGGGTGACTGAATTTACACTGTTTCACAATCCGACTGGAGATCTGCTCGCAGACGGATGGGAATCTTTCAGAGATAAAATTGGCTGGACAACTGATGTAGCTAAACAGTTTTCAGCTGTCTTAGGCAATATCCAATCTAGGGGTAAGGGGGTTAGCTGGGTCGCCCACAGTCAAGGCGGGATAATTTTCTCTGAAGCGGTGAGATATAACGGTGGTAACCTTTCTAACCTGAGAGTTGCTTTCCACTCAGGTGGTAATAATAGGTGGCCAACCAGTGGGATATTGAGAAACACTGGCGTTACAAACTTAGGTTATTAAGACCGCCCTTACGACCCAGTGCCAAGTATCGGTGGATTAAACAAGCTGAATCCAATAAGGATTCTTGGTTCACTAGGGCAACTAGATAATGTAGCTTATGGTGGATCACAAAATAGCCCGCATACGTTACCTTACACTAAGGATAAATATGAAAATAGTGAAAGGAGCATCAGAGTGTCCAATATTTTAAAATTATTTATGGCGTATTTAACTTTAGTTAGCGGAGCCGTGATGGCCGAAAGCTCTAATTGGAATGAATCCAATGTAAAAATTGGAAGGCAGAGCTTTCATATCAAGCTGCCACCAAATGAAAGTAAAGACTTTCCTACCACAGAATCGCTACAGTTTGTAAACTTGACTGATGAAAGGCTGGATGTTGGTGCCCAATCAATAACTGCCATTAAGAAGTATTGGGATTTTAGTGGCGGACTATTACAAGGGGTTCAGGGGGCATTGAATATAAAGGTGAGAGTGAGGAAGGTTCCATCAAGTTTTGAAGGCAGCATCTTCAATGATGCAGACTTAGAGATGTTATTGATGGAAAGGATAAGTAATTCGGGGGTTGACCTTCCATCTCAATGTGTCTACGAAACCATTAACGGTGCCAAATGGATCTCATATAAGCTTACGGGTAACCTGAATTCTACTGATTACGTATTCCCATTAACTGAGAATATCTATATTCAAGTGCAGGCTGATTTTATTACCAACAGTAAAGAAATTAACCCAAAGTGGCTTAACAAAGCACAAAAAATGCTGGTAGATATAGCTTCATCAATGGTGGTAGTCAAAAACGATTGATAAAACGGTAATGGGTAGAGTGGTAAATCTTCTGAAGGTGATACATTTTCCGAGCCACCTGAAATCTCCAATGAGGTAGAGTGGAACAGTATAGTTGCGGAACATATACGGGTTGAGACAAAAGAAAATCGTACCCTAATCGAATTAAATGTCGACCCAGTAAGCCTTTTGAATCCAAATGAGCCTGAATCAGTTTTTGTTGAAACTTTGGAGCGGATATCTAAAGGGTGGAATGTTACTAGGGTGGATGAGAGTGGTCATCAATATACAATGAAGCTAGATTTCAAAGAAGGTGGTGCCGTATATTATGTTACTCAAGGAATGAGATTTCAGGGGCCGCCTGGCATAGCTACTGGTGCACCTGATGGTGTATTTGTGATTAGGTACTCAAAGGATAAGTTTTGGCGCTACCCGACAACCCCAGCACATGAATTTGGGCACTACCTAGGGTTCAGACATCAGCCGAACCCCACAAATTCCATAATGAGTTACAGCGAAGGTCGCCACGTTAAAGCAAGTGACTTATCGCGACTAGCTAATGCATATAAGCAATAAACAATGATTAATAAAATTTTTTTTAGTGTAATCTTGGTCTTAAGTTCTGTTTTTGCTCAGAGTGACGAAGTGGTAAATCAATTTGATAAAAAAGAGTTTATTTCTCACTTAAATGAGGATATGGATAGGTTGTATAGTTTGTCTCAATCAAAGACGTACGACAAAAATTCTTCGTGTAAAGAAGCTGAGATACTGCGTAAATATCTTTTGAAAGACCCTGTTGTAGAAGCGAATAATGCAATAGATAAAGGTGAGCTAAAATACTTGGTTGTCAGTGGACCGCAGTTAGAGATAGTTGCGGATGGGATGCCAGAGACGATAAGTCGGCAGTTAATAAATAGTGGAAAATTTGAAGTTATTGAGGGAGTTGCCGATAGTGTCTCTTGTGGTGAACAGCTTTATCTAACGAGATATACTCATTGGTATATCTATGTATATAACTCGGTTTTGTATATTAATTCTGTGAGTGCTATTCAAGATACACGCAGATAGGGAGATATGAAACACACTCGGGATATCCGGTGCACAGAGATATACCGGAAAAAAGGAAAGACTTGGGCTTTCTTCAAATAGTAATCTTACTGAACCGAAAGAAAGCCCCGGTAGAGCAATCTGCCGGGGCTTTTATTATTATCCGGTACGTGTCTAGCGCCGGGCCTCATACTTCACAATCTGCCTTCCAGCAGCTCGCGGATAATCAAGCGAAGAAGTGCCTTGGGGGTTGTGACCTGATAATCTGGTGTTCGCCTTGGTGCGAGTGCTCTTTAACTCTTTGATTGCATTGGGGTTGTAGCGGAGATAGCGACGGGTTCGCGTCGGAACAACTCTTCTGGCCAGAGTGGCGATAGTTTGTCTGTCGGAGCGAAAAATTCAAGAACTCCACTGGCGAAACAAAAGAGTGGGTACGGTTGGACAGAAATAGACGGCCACCATGTTGCATATTTTGGTGAAGATGTAGTTTCTGATGGGATTGCTGACTTAAAAGCTATAAATGATTTACGCAGCTTGCCGTATCGGAGTGGTGAGGAATTACTGGTTTATAGACTAGATTCAGATGGAGAGCCATATATATCAACAGTGCTCAGCTCTGATGGTGATCAGGTCGACGGAAATGTCTCTAGCTCAGACCCGATGATAGCAATTGCTCATACCCATCCCTTATATTCACGAAGAGATATAGGTCGTTCATATAGAACTCAAAATAGGTTGAATGAAAATCTCGGTCCGGGAGATCACCACAACATTATTAGCAATCAAAAGCCAAATTATTTACGGACCCCGTCGGGTATTATAAAAGTATTGGAAGCAAGATCTGGGAGAATAACTGTGAGAACACTTACTGGTGATGAAGCAGGTAATATTGAACTTTGGGTTAGGCGCAGAGATCAGTAGGGCGAGGCAGAGAATGAAAATTTTTTATTTAATATCATTTTTATCCTTAGTCTCAGTTAGTTTTTTTCGCAGGAAATGCGTGCCAGATCTCCAGATGATCGAATATTATTAATTAATACATGGGTAAACCACCGCCTCTGGCGGTGAGACTTGACAAGGCTCTGCCGTTCCGGCGTGCAGAGTAAAAATATGGCGTCCATGAACCGGCAAGTTCTTTAAGGAGGCCATATGCGAGATTGGCAGTGCCAAGCTCACGTGAAACATTATTGCAGGTACCATGTGGTATTTGTGCCCAAGTATCGAAAGAAAGCGTTAGTTGGGGCATTGAGACGTGAGATTGGAGCAATATTCCGAGACTTGTGTCGTCAAAAAGGCATTGAGTTGGTCGAGGGGTACGCAATGAGGGATCACATTCATATGTTGTTAATGATTCCTCCCAGGTTAAGTGTTTCCAATACGGTTGGGTTTCTGAAAGGGAAATCTGCGATCCGGATATTTCGGAAGTACAAGCATGTACAGAGAAATTTCACAGGAAGACGTTTTTGGGCTCGGGGCTACTGCGTGAGTACAGTAGGGCTTGATGAGCAGATGATTCGAGAGTACATCAAGAATCAAGAGGTTGAAGAACGCCGGCAAGAGCAGATGCAATTGGCGGGATTGTAACAAGCCCCCTCTGGGGGCTTTCACCATACCACCCGCTATGCGGGTGGTTGCTGATTAAGGTGAATTCTATTTCACAGTTTAGATTTGAGGGGGATCGCTCTATTCCTAGTTGGGTTAACGAAGCACTGTCACCATTACTGTGTGGGCAAGAGGTGTATTTTTCTACAGTGATAGCTGGCGGAGAGCAGCTTAAAAATGTGAAGATTAATGCATTTTTGGATGAATTTTGCGTTTCTCATAAGGAAATTTTATTGAGGCCTTCCATTTACTTGGTGAAGCTCGAGAAGCAATTAGATGGGTTATGGTTGAAAAAATCTAGTTCGATAATTCATAAAGATAAAAATGTAATTTATGTTGATTCACCTGGTTGGCTTTTGTCTATTGAGCAGAATTTAATTTCCGAGGTTGTCTGTACAGATAAAGCTTATAAGCTTGAAGGGATTAGATGTTATGAAATTATAGAGTCGATCAAAAACTTCGTAGATTGAAAGAGAACCTGAAGAGCAATAGTTTAAGGTGTTCATGGATTGGGCAGAGTGGTGATGCATCACTAGATCAGTCTGGTTTTCAAAAAGCCAACTTTTCGATTGGTGTTGGTGAGGTCGCAGGCTTGGCAAATTTGGCTAACGAACTAGATGATGATTTTGCTCGAGACGCAAAGCTTCTAAGTAAGTGGATTCGTAAAAATGAGGATCATAAAGATAATGCCCCTCTCCTTGCGGTGCTTGTTTCGATAGGGTACATAGACAGGAAGAATATAGACTCTTACCGCTTCTTATTAGAAAATAACCCATCTAACAATTTGGAGCTGGGAGCAATGACCCAAGAGGCAATGAGAGGGTTAAGGTCTTCTTGGGCAACGAAACATCTTAAAACTGTTGCAAAACAATATGGTGATTTACAGTGGAAATATTTCCCTGGTGGAGGGAAGTTTGACCCTGGAAAACAGCTTTAACAGCAGATGCGAGATATTGTTTATGATAGGACAAACACTTCAGAGGGGAAAATAAAGGTCTATGAAGCTGTTTATGATGTTGTTGAGACAGGAGTAACTAAGTTATGAAAAAGAGATATTTAGGCGCTCTTGTTCTAGCTTTGATTTCTCTGTGCTCTCTGAGTTGGTCATCTGATGATGCCAAGTTGAATAGGATGTGTAAGGTTTTGTCAGAGCTCAGTTCTGAATCAATTGGTGGTGGCGATTGGCTTAAGCCTGAAGGTTCATTTGGCCGTTACTCTAACCTAAAGACTGTTAAATATCGCTCCTCTTTGGTTCCGGTACTTGATAATCAATTGATCTCAGTTGATGACTTAGCAAAATCCAAATTCGACAAGGTGAAGCTTTATTTTTCAGAAAGCACGACAGAAATTCTGATTGCTCCCCTTGATAATTCCCATTTTGATCTTATTGCGAGTGAAATATCTAACATATCTGAAAAGGATGGGGTTAAATTTAGAGGGTTTATTAAAACAAAAACGTTTAGAGAGCAGCTTGACTCCTATCTTACTGGATTGAGAGATGAAACTAATTGTGGTTCAAATCTTTCACAGTCTTGGTCAAAGGTATATGTGGAAGAAATATTATCTTCGTCAATTATGAGTCCGACGAAGGGGAGCTATGCTCAAGTTTTTGGCGATGGGATAGTATTTGACTTGCAGGGAGGTACAGCGTTTGTATCTGTAACAGACGACAAGAAATATATCCTGATGAGCGTGAGTTATAGAACTAGTCGATGATAGCGAGGTGAGGGGAATGCTTAGCCTTGAACCTTAGGTCATATAAAGCCCCGGCAGAGTAATCTGTCGGGGCTTTATCGTTATGGACTATCAAGCCTGTTTCTTCAGCTTGGCATTCTCGATAAACGTATCGATCACCTGAATGACCTGTCGCTTGGTGGTGGGGTCCAGCTTCTTTACTGCCTTCCCGTCGGCTTCAAATCATCCGCAAAGGCGCGCCGGGCATTGTGCTTGAGAATCAAGCTTTCCAATAATGCCTTGGCGATCTTCCGTTCCTCTTCATCAAACTGGCTCAGCGCCTCGAACTGTAAGCGCAGGTCGTCGCTCGGGCTGCGGTGATCCTCACCAAACACTAGGTCATCAAGGGTGGTGTGCAGTTCCTTGGCGAGCCTGACCAAGGTGTCCAGGGTAGGCTGGGCTGTCCCTGCCTCGTACCGTTTAATCTGATTGACGTGCAAGTCGATGGCGTTGGCCAGGGCTTGCTGAGTCAGACCGCGCTCTTTACGCAGGGTGGTTAGGCGTTTGACAAATTCCATGGTGAGCAACCAAAAGATTGTGGTGCCCATACTGTACTCCCGGGGTAGCTTCACCCGGGGCTTTACGGATCACGAGCATCTGGACGATGTGGAGTTGATCCATATGAATGGACGGGCCTATGATTATAACCTTGGACGTTTCTTGAGTGTTGATCCGGTGATCCAGAGTCCTGGCAATAGCCAGAGCTTGAATCCCTACAGTTATATTATGAATAACCCGCTGGCAGGGACCGATCCTTCGGGTTATGAGATGGCTGATGAGGTTGATGAAGAGGAAAGCATTGAGGCGCAAGCGGTAGAGGTTGAGTATCAACAGACCGGCAGCCGGCTGACCCGAACAGCGAAAGTTACACAGACTTCAAATGGTTATACGGTTCAGATGGGCTCGACTGCTCTGGGAGGCGCATCAAGTGCGGCAGCTGCGAGCGTGACCTCGGATTTGATGGGGTTGGCTAGTCGGGGGAATACAGGTGTATCTTCTGCTGGTGGTGTAAGTGGGCAGAGTAACGAGCCCGAAAAAATACTTATGGTTTGAATCATACTCAAGAAGAGTATCTGCAGGCTGTGGAAGATGGTATTTGGGAAACTGCTCCCGTTATGGATAAGGGGTTTAAAAACAATTCTGAAGTTAAAAAGGCCGCAGCAAGAGTTAATGCTCGTCAAGCATCTAGTGTTGATGACGTTGTATCCCCTGATGCTTATATTGAATTCCTTCGAAATGTTTCTAAGGCAACAGCATTAGCAAATATTAATGTGACAGGAGAAAAGTTCCTGATGATGACACAAAACTCTAAAGGACAAGTCGTTGTTACGGATATTGGTATCTTACCGGCTCAAGGAGGGGTAATCCGAACAGCTGGTGCTTCAGCGATCGCACATGTACATTACCTAGGCTTGGAGCAAAAACCAGGGCCTGGTGATCACAGCTCTGTTAAAGCCTATGCTAAACCTAGCTTCGTAATTGGAGCGAGAGGGAGTAAAATTTGGGAAGTTGGGCGAATATCTCAAAAGTATAAATATCGGCGAGTTGATACAGAGGAGCCTGGGCGCTGGAGAACCTTGAGAGGGGCCAAATAGTGAAATATGGAAATAGATTTACGTTGTTGGTCAGTTTTCTGCTGTTGTTCGATTCGGCTTTTTGCTTGTCAGCTGAGAGCACTCCCGAAGTATTTGTAATTACGGGAGTGCCAAAGTCAGCTTCGCTGTTATCAGAGGATTCTGGAGAGTTAAGAGAATCTTCGATTCTAATTTCTAATCAGTATAATGTGGTGCTTGAATCTGTAGCCCTTGTAAAGGGCAAGGCAAAAATTGCTGACGAGGTTACAGTTAAGCTTTCAGCAAGTCATTTAGAAAGTGTTACTGGACAAAAAGAAATTTTTGTTGCTGTTCAGCAGTTAGATGATAACTCTTGGAAAGTGCTTTATTGGGGAGTGCCACAAAAGGTTATTTGTATCCCTGTTGGTTTGACGATTGATAAGGATTTAGAAAGAAGTTTTGGTGCATTTGAAAGATACGATGGTTCTAAATGCTCCTCACTGAATTAAATTTGGGCAGAGTGGTAAAGGAGCAACCAATCAAGCAAGTATTGGTGGGGTTGCTTCTGCTGGTTTGGCACTAACTGCGACTGATAGTGCAGCGGGTGCAGCAGCTAGGGGAATTTTAGGGCGCATTGGCCAAGCGCTTTTTGGAACTCCTGTTGGCGCTGGAGTAGTAGCAGCGATATTTCCAACCCAGATGGGAAATGGAGAGCTAACTGAGGAGGATCATATCCTTAGTGATGCCTATAGTGCCAGTATGTCCCGCGCCGAAACTCAAGCGAAAAATCTCAGGAATAAAAATCCAGTGGCAGTTATTGGCGAGGGTCAAGAGGATAGGGTTATACCTTATGCTCGAGCTGTAAATAGCATCTCCTTTTCAATATCGGAAAGATATAAATATGAGTCGGCCTATATGCAGGGTTTTGATGATGCATTTAAAGAAAGAATATCTGTAACCTTTAACAAAGGGTGGATATATGGGGTTATGAATGCAGGCCTAGAAATTCATGATATTGGTGCGCACCCAGCGAGAGGGGGTATTCCTACTAGCCCTTGGTATCTGGCAGAAAGGGAAGCGATTGCAATAAGAGAATATCCAACGTATAGAGTAAAATTCAAATGAGTAGCTATGTTCCTGAGATTGGCAGCTTGCTGCATGAAAAATTTGCTAACCTTTTTTGGGTTTTTAAATCTGAAGGTATCACAGAGCAGTTTTCAGTTTTTCAAGATTTTACTTCTTCCGGTGTTAGCAAAAAAATAATAGTGATAACGGATGACTTGTTATTTTGCTTAGTGTCTAGGGAGTTGGAAAGAACGGGAACATTGTTGATAACTATAAATGATAGACGGTGCCAGCCAGAGCGGTGTTTTATCGGTAAATCAAGTTATTTGTCTGATGTGTTTAGTAAGGCTGGGATGGACCTTGAGTGGAAAGAGCTTGAGGTCGATATCGGTAAGTTAGATAGGTATCTCGATAGCTTTATTCAAGCCTTCATTTTTTATTTAGAGAATAACAGTGCTGGGTATGTATATGAGGAAATGATTAATGCCCTAAAATGAATCGATGGGGACAGCCCCAATTGTTCTGAATTGCCTCAAAGCCCAGCTAAGCGCTGGGCTTTTGTTTTTATTGCCTTCCGGTCGGCTTCAAATCATCCGCAAAGGCACGCCGGGCATTGTGCTTGAGAATCAAGCTTTCCAATAATGCCTTGGCGATCTTCCGTTCCTCTTCATCAAACTGGCTCAGCGCCTCGAACTGCAAGCGCAGGTCGTCGCTCGGGCTGCGGTGATCCTCACCAAACACTAGGTCATCAAGGGTGGTGTGCAGTTCCTTGGCGAGCCTGACCAAGGTGTCCAGGGTAGGCTGGGCTGTCCCTGCCTCGTACCGTTTAATCTGATTGACGTGCAAGTCGATGGCGTTGGCCAGGGCTTGCTGAGTCAGACCGCGCTCTTTACGCAGGGTGGTTAGGTGTTTGACAAATTCCATGGTGAGCAACCAAAAGATTGTGGTGCCCATACTGTACTCCCGGGGTAGCTTCACCCGGGGCTTTACGGATCACGAGCATCTGGACGATGTGGAGTTGATCCATATGAATGGACGGGCCTATGATTATAACCTAGGACGTTTCTTGAGTGTTGATCCGGTGATCCAGAGTCCTGGCAATAGCCAGAGCTTGAATCCCGGCAGTTATATTATGAATAACCCGCTGGCAGGGACCGATCCTTCGGGTTATGAGATGGCTGATGAGGTTGACGAAGAGGAAAGCATTGAGGCGCAAGCGGTAGAGGTTGAGTATCAACAGACCGGCAGCCGGCTGACCCGAACAGCGAAAGTTACACAGACTTCAAATGGTTATACGGTTCAGATGGGCTCGACTGCTCTGGGAGGCGCATCAAGTGCGGCAGCTGCGAGCGTGACCTCGGATTTGATGGGGTTGGCTAGTCGGGGGAATACAGGTGTATCTTCTGCTGGTGGTGTAAGTGGGCAGAGTAAAGAAAATAATGTTTACCCCGCAATACAGGGGGAATTAACTGATGAAGAGTTTTCACTTATACAAAAAGATAGATTTGAAGCATCTACTCGAATAAATAATTTATACGACGAGAAAGTATTGAGTAAGGCCGCTAGGTTTAAAACTAGAAAGAAAGCTGCTGTTGCAATCTTAAGTGCGATTGCAGATATTTCCCACGAGCTTCATATTGAGCTTGGAGGAGCAATTTTTAAGGATAAAGATGGGTGGGGATATACAAAACCTATAGTTGGCGGGAGAGGGCTAATACATCTTCGTCGAAACCCATTTATGTTAGATCGAATACCTGAAGAAGCAATAAGAGGGGCTCACTATCATACGCACCCTCAAAGGAAGGGATCATTTTTTGGTTTTTCGGATCCGGACGTAGGAAATTCAAAACACCATATTATGTATATGATTGAATCTAAGTCAAAACATATTTTTAGGGTTTCAGGGGGGAGTTATGGGTCGATATGTCGAGTGAGCGGTGGATTTAATCTATACAATATGCAGCCTTGTGGATAATGCTTTATGAAATTAATTTCAGTTTTTATATTCCTCCTCATGCCAGCCTTTTCTCTGGCTGATAACATGGAGAGTTTAATTGATTTTCCTAAATTTTCTGTTTCAGGGGAATATGCATCTTCACTTTTCAAGTGTTTTAAGAAAATTGACATTTCTTCATACAAATACCCGAGTGTAGAGGTTTTCGAAAAGGGTGAGATTTTATTAATTCAAGTGATAGATCTTGGCGTAACTGATAAGTATACAGGTTGTAGGTTTAGGGGTGGAAAAATTATTGATGTTAAGTCAAGCTTGAGGGGAGTTGAGCCAGATTTTTAATGGTTTTGGGCAGAGTGCTGAAAGTCACAATGATCCAAGCATTTCAACAACAACAAATTACTCGGAGCTTTCTAAGGGAAAACGATTAGCCTTTAATATAGATTTAATTAATGGATGGAATAACAATGAGTTATCGAGAGGCTTCGACTCCCAAACAGATGCGGCAGAGACATGGATAAATGTAATTAATACATGGGTAAACCACCGCCTCTGGCGGTGAGACTTGACAAGGCTCTGCCGTTCCGGCGTGCAGAGTAAAAATATGGCCTCCATGAACCGGCAAGTTCTTTAAGGAGGCCATATGCGAGATTGGCAGTGCCAAGCTCACGTGAAACATTATTGCAGGTACCATGTGGTATTTGTGCCCAAGTATCGAAAGAAAGCGTTAGTTGGGGCATTGAGACGTGAGATTGGAGCAATATTCCGAGACTTGTGTCGTCAAAAAGGCATTGAGTTGGTCGAGGGGTACGCAATGAGGGATCACATTCATATGTTGTTAATGATTCCTCCCAGGTTAAGTGTTTCCAATACGGTTGGGTTTCTGAAAGGGAAATCTGCGATCCGGATATTTCGGAAGTACAAGCATGTACAGAGAAATTTCACAGGAAGACGTTTTTGGGCTCGGGGCTACTGCGTGAGTACAGTAGGGCTTGATGAGCAGATGATTCGAGAGTACATCAAGAATCAAGAGGTTGAAGAACGCCGGCAAGAGCAGATGCAATTGGCGGGATTGTAACAAGCCCCCTCTGGGGGCTTTCACCATACCACCCGCTATGCGGGTGGTTGCTGATTTAGGAATTTTCTGTCAAGATTTTTCGCTTTATTTTTTAATGCTTTCACTTTTTAAATGATCGACAATTAGATCGATTTGGGCCTGATTGTCTTTGATTAGTTGGTCCGAATAGTCCTTTAACTTTGGGAGCTTCTTATGCTCAAATATGCCGATAAAAGGCTCTCGAATTTCGATATTTAGATAGTCGTATTCTATCCTCCCTTCTTCAGATAAAGACTTTGCAATTTCCAGTGTATGGAGCTGGTGTGTATCCATTGAGCGCTGCATATTTGTTAATGCATCTCGAAACCAGTTTATTTGTCCCCAGTTTTTTAGCGTGTCGTAGTTTGTTGTTGAACTAAGGAGTCGAGGGCTTCCAGCACCTAATACCAGGATGTAATAATTTTTATCGGGAAATTCGTTGATAACATCTCGAAGAATCATACTGGCCGGGTTGTTCATAGCTATAGCTGCATCTGCAAACACACATTGGGATTCGTTTTCCGATTCTGCAGATTCAGGCTCGCAATACTGGATACCTTCATCTTCCAAATAATTGAATACGACAGGCGGAAAAGCAGTTTCAGCACTTACTGCGGCTGTCATTAATTGATAAAGCCGATCGGTGGGGAGATAATTAACCGTCTCACCTTTGTTCTTGAAAAGATGTATCTCTCCATCCTTTAAGTTTAAAGAAGGAATGATTACGTAGTTCTCAAGTTCAGTAAAATTAAGGTCTTTAGTATAATGTTTTTCCATTACCTCATGTAATCGGCTGCCAAAGTAAGAGGGTGAAAACAGACCGCCTGCGGTTAGGAACTTGTGATACCAAGGGGGAGAGAAAAGGTAATTTACTTCGTTCTCATAGATATCAACCAGATAGTCGAGATGGGATAGCTTTTGCCCGTTTCTGCTGGGAATAGCTTCATCAGGAATATTGAGGCCTGTTGCGATAATGGCTCCAGTGGAAACCCCTGAAAAAACGTCGAACACGTGATCAAGGGGCTTCCCTAATTTGTCTTCAATATACTGCAGTACATGTAGAGGAATTAAGCCTCTGACTCCTCCGCCTGCTACGACGAGGATATTAATCGTGTCTTTTTGCTGGAGATAATCGGTATTGTGAGTAAGATCATACGTGACCGACTCTCGGGGGAATGTGGTTGTTTGCGTAAAAAAATTGTTATAAACGTAGGCGAAAAAAGCATAACCAACAGCAATATACACAAGTGCAATAATAGTCTTTTTGAAAGAGGCGTTGAACTTACTTGCCATGTTGTACCCAAAACCATCTATTCCTTATGGGTTTTGCCTTTTTAAAGACAAACTCCCAAGGGTATATTAACTATTATTTTATATCTTCAAAGACTGAATGGTAATAAAACAAAATCTATAAGCAATATAGTAAGGAGTTTACGCGGAGCTTAAGTAGAAAGTGTAATTGTTCTAAGTGGTGGTGACTTGTCTCGAAATCCGACGCTGGTAAGCTCCGCCTTTCTATTGATATAGCATATGCAATGATATCTAGCGGAAGTAATGCAGCTAGATTATGTATCTTGGTTTTTGAAAATAATGTGTTTGGATTGTAACAATTAATTCATGCGGTCTCGCAGCAAATGAAACAGCGTGGTAGTGGAGCTATTGTCCAGATATCAAGTATTTTGGGGGAATTCGTATTACCTTTTCTTGGCTCATATAATACTACCAAGCACGCAATAGAGGGAATCGGAGAAAACTACCGCGTGGAGCTGGCTCAATTTGGCATTCAGCCTCTGATTGTTCAGCCTGGTAAGCATTCATTTGGAACAACTGTTGATGGTACAGGATTAAATTCCACCATTGGGAAAATTAACAAGGCCACAGAAGAGACGATGCAAGAAATTTATTCAGCTTATGGGATGAGCAATATGTTCCAGATTAAGTAGCTTTGCTAATATAAATAATTGCTTGGCACTTCAAAGAGCAAGTTGATTTTTAGCGGGTTTGTGAGGTGCTTATTTGTATAAGAGTTAATTTTTTAATGGCTGCTTTCAGGGTTTCCATTTTAGGGTTGTTTGCTTAAAGTGTTTGCTTGCATGGAATGCTATTCCGAAATAAGGCCATTTAATATACGCATATATTCATTAACAAATAAATCAATACTATGTCTGCTAATCAATGGTTCACAATACCCAAAAACAAAGACCGAATTACGGTAAGTGGTAAAGGTAGCAGCCATTAATGGGTTAATACCGTTAGTTAGAGTGATCATCGGCATCTGAATTTCAAAATACTCCATTTCATCGGCTAAAAGAGGTATGCTGCCTGCGTTGGATACAATAATCCCTGCTGGAAAGGACTTTTGTTGGGCTGTTATCTCTGAAGCCATATGAGTTATATCGCTCATCGTATAGTCTGAGCTGAGATTTTTTGTCATAGGCCTCTGCTTGAGCAGTACCGAAAAGATTTGCTTTTGTAGCATTTTGGCAACATCAATAACATTGGCAGATTCTATATTTGGGGGGAGCTTCAAGCTAGCGGTTTCGGAAAAGGCTCCAATATGCCCTATGGGAATGTTCGGGGAGCATAGCCCTCTGGCATCCATCGATAAAATTACTTCTGTTAATTTTTTGTCAATAGGTACTGCTCGTGCAGCAATAGATGCAATGGCACAGTAGATTGCAGTAATTTTTATGCCGTTACTCTTGCCCCAATTAGCGAGTTTTTTAGTTCTTTCTGGCGACATAAGATATGAAATTGCACAGGACTTGCGCTCACTGGGAGCGGCTTGCTTTTCTACCGGCCAGATGAAATCGTCAGTGTTCTTATGTTCAACTCCCTTTTCTCCAAAGTATCCAGCTGACTCTAGCTGGCTCGCAATACTCTCTTGTAGAGGTAGTGACTTGGCCTGTTCAAGTGTTTCGTTAGATTGCAGGAATTTGTCTAAGTCTGAAAATATAGTCATTACTGATCTGCCATCAAATGCCGCATGTATATTGATGACGGAAATCCACTCTACGAGACCTTCTTTATTGAGGTAGAGCTTTATACTGTATACATATTTTTCACTGTCCAGGCAGTTTATGCCGTGATCTCTAAACTCATCCTCTAAATTGAGAGTATCATCAACTTGGCATATATTTAATGGAATATCATTGAAGTCAACGTCGCAAATCCAGCGAAGTTTTTCCCCTCTTTGGATACGAGCGCGTAGAAGAGGGTGGCGTTTGTGTAGATACTCTAATCCTGTACGTAAAGTGTCAACACTTAACGATTTACAGACTCTAATGAAGGAGACAAATTGTAAGCCACCATAAGAGAGTCTTGTCATCTCTATAAATAAGGCCTCCTGTGGGCCAAGTTCTCGAGATGGAGTTTCTAAACTCATAAAAGACACCGATCAAAATATCGACGATCTTGATTATTTGGGGTCAGAGCAGCATGAGTGCCGTATTCGGGAATGTATCCTGACTTGCTGTCAAGGATAGTATTACTCCGCAATTGACTACTTCAGTGCACCAAGCTGCTTTAGGAATCCATATTTGTCCCAAGTGACCCAAGTCTCGACTATTTTGCCGTCCTGAATCTTGGAGAATTCCACGGCATCCCAGGTGATTGTTTTTTTGGTTGGAGTTTCCCCCATAAACGAGCCGACATGATTAGCGCTGACTGTAACATGGGTTGCGACTAAATCTCCTTCAGCTACTTGCTTGGTACTGACCGCCTTGATGTCTTTGAAAGCTTTGTGAAACTTAGCCACCTCTTCTTCAAATTGTTTGAGGTTACGCTTTTGTGGGCCTGCGCTATCCGTTGTCGAAGAATCCAGGTTGTTTATATAGTTAGGAGATAAAATTGTCTTAGGATCTATCTTATTTCCGCTTAGCCACAACCCTACAGCTTGCATTGCGAGTTTTTTATTCTCTTCTAAATTATTTGGCTGTGCCGCCACCAAATTGGTGATACTGAATAAAAGGGCTGTTAAAACCAAACAGGAAGCTCGTTTGAACATTTGATAGATTCCTTTCTACATAAATTAGGGTGTGTTTCAGGACGTCTTGTAAACGACATTGAAAATGAGTAAAGAATTGTGTCATCTCCTATTATGGACACATATTCAATAAGGTGAATCGATATTCAGGTAGTTTGGCAAGCTGTCCATCTTTAGACTTTGCTGGATTAAAATTCCGCCGCTAAAGTTGATGTTTCAGATTAGCAGCAGAGTATTTATACGAGGTGAGTAATAGAGATGCTGCTGCCAGCATGGTACCTGGCAGCAGGTTATACGGCCGACCTACAAACTTAGCATCTCCCGTAAGCGAGTAGCGGGGCGTCTTGCAGCCTCTATTTCTTTTCCATCGGTCATTGTTATTAGTAGCCCACTATTGACCCATGGTTGAATATCCTGAATAAAATTCAAGTTTATGATTTGCTGGCGGTTGGCGCGAAAGAAAACCTCAGGATTTAAACGCTGTTCAATTTTAGATAATGATTTATAAATAAACGGCTTGTTGTTATCAAAGAATACTTGGGCATGATTTCCACAGTTTTCAAAATAACGGATATTTCCGATTTCTATTAGCCAGCAGCGCTCTCCGTCCTTGATAAAGATCTTGTTGTTGGTGTCTAGGTAGTTCGATAAGTGATTATCATCCTGTAAAGGAGAATCACTTAGTGTTTTGTTAAGCGCTCGCTTTAATTTTTCCGGGTTGATTGGTTTGAGGAGGTAGTCTAATGCGTTGACTTCGAATGCTTGTATGGCGTATTCGTCATAAGCCGTTGTGAAAATAACCTGGGGTGCAGCTTCAAGCTGTTCTAGTATATCGAAGCCAGTCCCGTCCGGTAGATTAATGTCTAAAAAAAGTAAGTCTGGTTGTTCTTTTAGAATCAGAGAAACTGCCTGCTCACAATCTTTTGCCTCTGCAACTAAATTTATATTATTGTGAGGCTTTAACAGCTCTCTCAATTCATTGCGAGCGAGTCTGGAATCTTCAATAATAATGGCTTTCACTTATTATACCGCCAACTGTAGAGATGAAGTAGGAATATGGCATTGGGCAATAACTTGCTGCCCTTGTTGCTTTATCTGGAAGGATGTGTTGTTGCCATATTGAAGAGTCAATCGTTTTTGTATATTTGCTAGCCCCAATCCGGTATTTTCATTTTTCTTTTTGCTGGGCTTTGTTTCTATAGGTGCGTTTAGTTCTAAGGTCCCTGGGTTAGCTACCGTGATGACTAGGTGTTCCTCTTCGTGGGATACTTTGATGGTTACTTCACCGCCATGCTTGGACTTTTCAATTCCGTGGCGTATCGCATTTTCTGTAAGCAGTTGGATAATAAGAGGAGGGATTCGTTCTCCCATCAATTCTGGATCAGTTATCAACTTGAAAGTCAAACGATCTTCATATTGTATTTTGAGGAGGTCGATATATTGACAAACAATTTCCAGCTCATCTCTGAGTGGCACGGTTTTCTGTTTATGTGCCATCAATGTATATCTCAGTAGATCAGAGAGGTTTGTCAGCATCGTTCTTGATTTAGTAGCATCCTCGAGAATTAAGGCCCGGATATTGTTTAGTCCATTGAAAAGGAAATGTGGGTTAAGCTGCCCCATAAGTGCTGCCATTTTAACCTCATTGAGCTGTAGGTTAAGTTGAATGGCTTCCTGTTCAGCCTTGAGTAAACGGTCTTGATTAACTGCTGTAACATAAATTAGGGTCCAGCTTACCAATAAAATAGTCATGATAAGCCAGTTGCCAAGTACGTTATGCCAAATTGATTCGGGAATGGCATACCCCATTAAATTATAATATGAGAATAGAAAGATAACTGAAATATAAGCACAGGTAAATGCGAGTGAGATTGAGGATAGAAAGAAGTAGGGCCACTGTTGCCTCCAGTTTTTATCTAAGAGGTCAAAGCGATAAATCATTTCTCTGATGATTAGTGTTAAAGCTCCGCAGGTTAATATCAGGGTGAGTGCATGTATGGCGAGTTGCTCAAAATTTTCATCGGTAAGTAACCCGCGAGAAATGGAGTTCACTAGGGCGAATATTAGCCAGCCGCCAAAATGGTACACTAAGAATTTTGGCGTAGGTGCGGGGGACTTCAGTAACTTCATAAATTAATACATGTTAATAAAGTGGCCCCTTGTTCTGGGGCCACAGAGTTTAGTTGAAAATAAAATCAGAATCTCTCGTTCAGCCAGATTGACATCGTCTCAAGTGCAATAGGGGAAAAGGTTTCCTCTATTTCCGCATACTCAGCATAGCTACCTGTTTCGGCTGTTTGAAAGAGATGATTCATTTTATCGAGTTCAATAATTTCATAATCCTTATGATTGGATTTACCCAACACCTTTTCTATATTGCCTAAGTTCATTTCCGCATCAACTTGAAAATCCAGTGAGCCGTTAAGAGCCAAAATAGGACATTTTGTACCCTCTAAATAGGGCTCAGGGTTGAAGCTCAATGCATAACGAAACCAAGGGGTGGAATACTGTTTTTTAAGTACCTCAACTTGAGCTTCCAGTTTGCCTCCTTCCAAGCCTTCGAGTTCAACAGTCTTATAGAGATATTGGTGCAACTCATCACTGATAGTTCCCCCAATGGGAAGATGAGCAAATTGTTCAAAAATAATTTTATCAAGCTTGCGTAACTCTTGTAGGTTTTTCTCAGTCACACCGCTGTGCTTTCTATCCCTGTGCCACTGGTCGAAAAAGAGCTCTTGTAGTTTAACCCCTGGACCGCCGAGAAGAATTGTAAACGCAATATCATCACGATTGCTGGCTACCATGGGGGCAATCATCCCCCCCTCGCTGTGCCCAATCAAGCCCGTTTTACCTTTGGGGAGATCGTTACGACTGTTCAGATAATCCACAATTGCACTGGTATCATTGGCAAAATCTTCGGTAGTTGCCGTGGAGAAACTCCCGGTAGAGTCACCAATTCCTCGTTCATCATAACGCAATACCGCGTACCCTTGCCGAGTTAAATAGTCGGCAATTACCGCAAATGCTTTATGGCCAAATGCGGTTTCATCCCGGTCTTGCGGCCCCGAACCACTAATCAGGATCGCGGTGGCTTTTATCCTTGAGTTTGGTTTGGTTAGTGTCCCAGAGATTATATTATTTGTGATTGTACTTTTAAAACTTACCTCTTCAATAGTATAGGGGTAGGGGCCTGTTGGTGTCTGTGGACGATTCTCCGGCTGAACAGTATTTATCTTTCTGAAGTTAAGAGACAGTGACTTCCCTTGAGTAAATGAACCGAACATAAGTTCAACTACTGGGTTGTACGCCCCCTCGTAACTGAGTCCTAAGTCCTCAATTTCGAAGGATATATTGTTGCCGATAACTTCCAGTGATGACATCTCTATTCCATAGGTCTTTTGTGAGGGGCTATCCAGTACCCCCGTCCATTTGCCGTTGTCCTGATCAATATGGAGGACAATCGGAAGCACCTTGTCACTCTCTGTTTGAATAGTGGCCTTCCATTCCCCATCGATGCCACTAGCACTTGCTGTAGTAGAAAACAGGCCGGCGGCTACGAAGAGCGCCTTTAACTTTGCGTTGGTCTTTGAATATCTAGTTTGAATATATCGCATAACTATTCTCTCTGTGTTCACCTGCTGAATGCTTGCCATCTTAGAGCTATATTTTTCTTCTGGATAAAAATTAGGATAAGTGGCGAATAGGGCTGCTGAACGGCGAGGAAGTCTTGGCTATCCTTTGTCTAGTTAGGCGTGGGGGTACGTTATCAGATAGAGGCGACTTATCCTGATAGATGGGACGGAGAGACTAACTAACGGTGCGGATTGTATCTATGACGAACACGAAATCGCCTATATAAGTTGGTAAAGAACTTGGGTTATTCCTAGGTATGTGGATGTAAGGGAAGAGTTAGTTCGGAAATAACTCTTTGGAAGATGGTCTTTCGGTGCCAATGAGTCCATGGGTGCTGCCCATTTATGGGCAGCACTGCGAGATGAAGCGTTTACTGTAGAATCACACCTACGTTTGCGTTTCCGGTTTGATTGGCAAAAGCAGATTGCGCATCGCCAATTTGTGTTGTTGTTTGGGCGTTACCCACACCATTTTGGTAAGTTTGAGCGGAAGAACCAATACCTGTTGCCGTAATATTGGCAAAGTTGGAAGTCCCAAGCTGCTCGGTCAGTGCGTAGTGATCTGAACCCGTCTGGTTATGAATGGCCACATTGTTGTCGCCAATTTGCCAGAGGTTGCTCTCGTGATCATCGTTGGTTTGAATCACATTTAGGGTGTTGGTAGTACCGTCCTGATATGAGGAGGAGTAGTTGGAGTCTCCATTGACTTGATTGTGGGTCGCCAGGTTGGAGTCGCCGAGCTGATCTACATAGACTTCACTGTTTGACGTCAGTGACTGGGTTACAACTGCGGTTTGGTTTACTCCAGCTTGAGTCACCACAATAACATCATCGGTACTATTAGTTTGATTTAAGGTTGCACTGTGACCATCTCCATCTTGGGTAATGGACATGGTGCTACCGTCAACAAATGACTGGAGAGTGAAGACGTATTGATTGTTGTCTCCCTGATTGATTTCGATATAGGCGCCTACAGAGTTATCCTGATAGGACTCGGCTGTATTCATATCGCCAGTTTGATTATGAATAATCGTGCCACCATCACTGTTAGCGGATTGCTCCGCATAGCTGGTGTTGTTATCACCGATCTGAGTTTGATCGATGGTATTGTTTGTGGCGGTTGGATCACTTTGATCAGCTGTCGCAGTGTTCCCAAGACCTTCCTGGTATACCGTAGCGGTATTGGTGTCGGCGATAGCGCCCTGACTAATGATTGCCAGGGCAATACTGGCGGCTAGAGGTGCAATATTCTTCATCAGTAACTCCTTTAGTGATGAGACTGTACGACCAATGTCGTTTTCCATTGCATTTTCAAGGTTGAGGTCGTATCAATCACCGTTCACTAGCCTGATCATCGGAATTTGGCCGACAACCTGGCACGTACTCCTTGTGAATGGGGTTGATACAAGTATGAGTTTGATAGATGGCCTAGATAGACGCTATGAGAGGTAAGTGCTGATTTAGTGGGACATTAGTTTAATGGGAGGTTTTACTTATTTTTGTTAAACAACTGATAAATAAATAGTGGTGCTGTTGATAAAGGCGTAGCATTCCAATTCAATGTAAATCCTAAAGTTGCGTTGGTAATTATGTAAGAAGACGATATGGAGCTTTATTATCGTCTTCAAACTAAACCTTCGATTGAGTAATCTTTTCGCTTAATTCAGGCATGAAGGGTCGCTGGTAACAAAAGTATTACCTAACCAAGTATTGGCGGTGCAGCTTGGATCATCGGGGGAGTAAAGATCAAAACTCCCATTGTTTAGCGATGAGTTGGATAAAATGTTATTGCCACTAGCATTTGCATCCTCAATATATATTCCGTAATCCGTATTATCGCTAACGCTATTGATAGTGACTGTATTGCTATCTGCATTATCAATTGCGATGCCGGTTAGACTGTTTGTTACTACATTTTGAGATATAAGGTTTGAATCTGATTCAAATGTTAAAATGCCTTCACCTGCACTCTGATCGATAATGTTTGATGTAACTATGTTGGAGCTGCCAGGGGGTTCAATAGATATACCAACACCAGAGCCATTAGTGTCAGAGGTGTTGGTGATTATATTGCCAGAAACACTATTTGAAGACCCCTCTATTTGCACGCCAACGTTATCCATACCATCAACAGTATTTCCGAAAACCTGGTTGAAATCATTGTCTTCAATTCGTATACCAAAGTTAGAGTCAGGGACGTTCGACTGTATCTGAACACCGGAGATAAAGTTGTGATCGCTTCTAACAAATAATGCAGTAGAGGTAGGGTTAACAATATCAACATCTACAACCTGGTGGGAGCCGTCTCCTGTTAATGTAATGCTATTATTACAGTTTTCGACAGTCCCTGAGGATATTCTCGCAAAAAACCCACCAAGAACTATACCATTATTTGCTGTGAGAGGGCATGTAACGGTAAAGCCATTCATATTAAGGCTGCCTGATGGACCCACAATGCTGAATGCAAAATTTGTAGTGCAATTTAAATCTTCAGTTAGCGTCTCCGCTGTAGTGATACTGCCTCCACAGGTAACGGCATAGCTATTAATAGAGGTTGATATTGCGGCGGTTGTTAAAAGGATGTAACAAAGGGCTATTGTTAGTTTTTTCATAGGGTTTGTACCATGTCAGTAATTATTGCGGATACCTTAGATAGGCAGTTTTTTAGTCTGGGTGAATTTCGTGAGGATATATCAGTGTTCCCCTTGCAATATTTAGTTGTTTTAATGATTTTTAATAATACTTAATTTAAATGATAGAGGAGGGCTTAAGGGCTATTTCTAATAATGAATCTATTACTACGCCTTTAAGTGGGATGTTTGTCTGTTCTAGGGCGCTATTTATTGTTGGGGTTGTTTAGGTATAGACAGGCAGGATGGTTGAAGTTTTTATCTCTTGACATACAAAGCGATTCACACTTCGCGTTGCGACTTCTTGAAAGGTCTAGACATCCCTACGCAACAACGCCTTGATTGTTGACCGCTCTGCATGGCAAGAGGCATCACGGAGCTATTCAGAGGCTCCCTGATTATTTATGCTATTTGTCAGCCAGCGATATACTACTCAGCTATTGCTTGTACATTAGGGAGTGTGAATGTAATCGAGTGAATATTTAGTCCAGACAGTTGGGATCGTTGGTTGTAGAGATGTTGCCAATCCAATTGTTCGAAGATGTGCAGTTCGGATCATCAGGGGAGTAAAGGTCGAATATACCATTGTCATTGGCTGTATTAGATAAAATGTTATTGAATTCAGCGCTAGTTCCCTCGATCACTATGCCATAGTCAATGTTATTGTCGG
The DNA here is from genome assembly GCF_047324085.1 of Microbulbifer sp. CNSA002. Lineage (NCBI taxonomy): Bacteria > Pseudomonadati > Pseudomonadota > Gammaproteobacteria > Cellvibrionales > Microbulbiferaceae > Microbulbifer > Microbulbifer sp. CNSA002. Next base: position 3,472,692 of record NZ_CP172449.1, on the reverse strand, counting down.
CTTCATTGCTGCTTACGGTATTGCTGTCACTATTGTTGATTCTGATTCCAGTGGTGCTGTTCGATATACTATTTTGAGAAATGAGATTTGAATCTGAACTTACAGATATTCCCACATCTCCATCGCCATTTAGGGTGTTGAGTATTCTCGCTTTACTGTCACTGATTATAGTGTTAAGTAGGATTAAGTTGCTCCCTCCATCGGAATCAAGAGCTATGCCAAAATCACCAGGGTTAAGAATTTCATTTCCGGTGACTGTATTGCTTCGCCCCTCTATATATATTCCTGAAAATCCCGGGAACTCTAGAAAATTTCCAGTGATCTGATTGAGGCTTGCGGGATTAGCTGTTTCTATGCCTATTGCATATTGCGTACCATTAAAAGGTATCACGATGCCGGTAACAAAATTACTGTTACTTTCAATACGTACGCCCACACCTACAAGATTGTTAATCTCAATATCACTGACAAAATGAACACCATCTTCCGTAAGTGCTATTGAGTCATTGCAATTGTCTATTACACCATTAAACAGGCTTGCAGCTAGGCCTGTTAGATATATGCCCTCATGTAATGGTTCTATACAGGTAACAGTAAACCCATTTAAGTTCAGCCCGCCACCGGGGCCGTCGATTGTGAGGGCTGGATTGGTTTCGCAAGAGAGATCTTCTGTGAGGGATTCCTGGGTAGTAATCGTGTCGCCACAGCTCACAGCAAAACTGTTTGAGGCTAAAGGTAATCCAAGGGTAGATAATAGACTGAGAAATAGCGTTAAATTGGGCTTCTTCATGGGGTACTCCCAGGTCGATAAACTAAATTTTTATAGATGGCATATGTTCGGGGGGGAATAAGTGAGTTATTCCGGTTGATATTCTATCGAATTTATCGGCTTTGTTTTCTGTTTGTTAATAATATATATAAATCAAAGGAAGAGGTTTAGTTTCTGTTGTAAATATGGGGCTAAAGTGGCATGTGAAATCACACCTTCCATTGCTGTTTCTGTATGCGAAGTTGGGCGTCTTATATAGGTGCTGGCCAGAATTTTGGAAGCGGATCGGTTTGATGCGAGTACAATTTTCTTTATTTCTAGGGAGATTTGTCCCTTTGGTACTTAACAAACTTGGTAATAAGTGTAGGTGCTTTGTTGGCGAGCCCGATTGACGCAAGAAAGGTTATAGAAAGTGCAATGAGAAGAATGGAATCTAAAAAGGTATCGTTGGGGAATCCATCTTGAAGAATCAGGTAAAAAAGAAATAAAGGTATTGACCAGACAAAGCCGTGAACCATTAGCGAAAAAGCGTAAAATTTAAAGCCTATAGTTTTGCTTTTCCGTGTGAGAAAGCTGATTAGATCAAAAATAACGGTTAGCTCGACAAAATAGATAGCAGGAAATATTGCAAGATAATAATCTTGGTATATGAATATCATCCCAAGGATAATGTAGTAGATATGATGTATTTGATTAAATCGACTTATCTGTAAGAAGATTATCTCAAACGCATACATTGATACGCCATAAAGCAATGCAAGTCGGAAAAATCTGGTTGCGCCAATTTTGCCGATACTTTCGTATTCTTGATATAGTGCGATAGCGCCAAATATGACTAAAATAGTGTACAAAATTAGCTGACATGCTTTATCGATGTTGTCCTTTGAGCTGCTCTTAATAACAATGTGAAGAGATTTATGAATGAGAAAAAAAGTGATGATGAATGCGGAAAAACCAAAGATGACGGTGAAACTGTTAATCATCGCCTAATTCTTCAAGACTCTTTTAGAAAGGTGTAACAGCTATTTAAGTTGGGCATCTACATGATCTGTATGGAAGTTAACCTGCCAGCTTTACCTACTTTACTTAGGTGGCTTTCTTTAATGAGTGGGATTAGTCGCCGCCAAATACTCGGGATACCTTTGAAAAGTAGGTGAAAATCAAAGTATAGGGCAATTCAGGTGTTGGAGGGCCTATCCTGAAGTTAATGGGGAGGGTTAGAGTCAGTGTTTAAACACTAAGTTACTTTTGGAAGTATCCTAAATCTTAAATTGGGGCCAGTGAAAGTTTATTGTGCACTTAATTGTTTAAGCACAGGTCGGCAAAGTGCCGGCCTGTGTTCGTTTAAGGGCTAGTCAATCGAAGATCGAATCAAGTAGTCAAATGCGCCCAGTGCTGCAGTTGCACCTGCACCCATAGAGATCACTATCTGTTTGTAAGGGACAGTAGTCGCATCGCCGGCGGCGTAAACGCCAGGGACTGAAGTTGCGCCGCGCTCGTCGATCACAATTTCGCCCATGCGATTCATCACTACGTCGGTTTCCTTAAGGAATTCCGTATTGGGTACCAGGCCAATCTGTACGAAAACACCAGCCAGTTCGACCTGCTTATTTTCACCACTCTCTCGATCGGTATAGGCCAGGCCGTTCACTTTGTTACCATCGCCGAGGACTTCGGTGGTTTGGGCATTGACGATAATATCGATGTTGTCCATCAACTGAGCCTTGCGCACCAGTACCTCGTCTGCACGCAGTTTGTCCGCGAACTCCAGCACGGTGACGTGCTCGACGATTCCGGCGAGGTCGATCGCTGCTTCGATGCCCGAGTTGCCGCCGCCAATAACGGCTACACGCTTACCTTTAAAGAAGGGGCCGTCGCAATGGGGGCAGTAGGCTACGCCCTTGGTGCGGTATTCGGCTTCGCCGGGAACCCCCAGTTCCCTCCAGCGGGCACCGGTAGCCAATACTACTGAGCGGCTGGATAGGGTCGCACCGCTTTGTAGTTTGATATCTACCATTTCGTTGCGTCGCAAGTTGGCTGCGCGTTGATCGGTAATGATATCAACACCATACTCTTTAACATGTTGCTCAAGGCTGGCTGCGAGCTTGGGGCCTTCGGTGTAGGGTACAGAGATAAAGTTCTCGATGCCTACGGTATCCATCACCTGACCGCCGAAGCGTTCTGCCACTATGCCAGTGCGAATGCCTTTGCGAGCGGCATAAATAGCAGCTGCTGCGCCCGCTGGGCCACCCCCTACCACTAAAAGATCGTAGGGTGCTTTTTCATTCAGTTCTTCAGCTTTACGCTCGGCTGCGTCGGTATCCAGTTTTCCAACAATCTCTTCGAGGGACATCCTGCCTTGGCCGAAGTGTTCACCATTGAGGTAAACCGCAGGTACAGCCATAACATTGCGCTTTTCAACTTCCTTCTGGAACAGGCCACCGTCGATCATTTCGTGGGTGATGTTTGGGTTGAGGGTTGTCATCAGGTTCAGTGCTTGGACGACATCCGGGCAGTTTTGGCAAGAGAGGGAGATATAGGTTTCAAAGTGGAATTCACCCTTCAGGTTTCGTACCTGCTCCAGTAGCTCCGGGTCTGCTTTTGAGGGATGGCCCCCCGCTTGCAATAGTGCCAGTACGAGTGAGGTAAATTCATGTCCCAGGGGAATACCGGCAAAGCTAACCCGGGGTTCCTCTCCGGCAGGGGCAATGGCCATACTCGGCGTGCGCTTGGCTTGACTCTGCTGTGCAGTAATTTTGTTGGAGAGTCCGGAGATTTCATCTACCAGCGCTTCCAGCTCTTTGGATTTTTCACTGTTATCTGTGGACACACGAATCTCGATCGGCTTGACGATATTCTGCAGGTAAGTGTCCAGTTGTTTTTTCAGGTTTGCGTCCAACATCGGTGTGTCCTTTCTCTAACAATTTAAGGCTGGGTTGTGGCCCACCTTTTGATGGGCCGGGTCAGAGGTATTTGGGTTAAATCTTTCCTACCAGATCTAGGGAGGGGGCTAAGGTCTCTTCGCCTTCTTTCCACTTGGCCGGGCAGACTTCACCGGGGTGAGCGGCGATGTACTGGGCAGCTTTGATCTTGCGCAACAGCTCGCTGGCATCGCGGCCGATTCCGCCGGCAGTGATCTCGACAATTTGGATACGGCCTTCGGGGTCGATTACAAAGGTGCCGCGATCGGCGATGCCTTCTTCCTCGATCATCACACCGAAGTTGCGGGTGATGGTGCCGGTGGGGTCGCCGATCATCGGGTATTGGATTTTGCCGATGGTGTCGGAAGAGTCGTGCCAGGCTTTGTGGGTGAAGTGGGTATCGGTAGATACGGAGTAGATCTCAACGCCCAACTTCTTGAACTCTTCATAGTTGTCCGCCAGATCGCCCAGCTCAGTGGGGCAGACGAAGGTGAAGTCTGCGGGGTAGAAGAAGAATACGGCCCACTTGCCTTTAACGTCGGCGTCGCTGATATCGAAGAAGTCGCCGTTTTGATAAGCCTTGGCGCTAAAGGGTTTCAGCTGGGATTCGATGTAACGTGACATGGATAGCTCCTTATTTATCACTGTCTTGTTGGTCGTTGTTTGGAAGTGGGATCTATACTATCGGTCGATGCTCTTTGATAAAAATTATTAATGTAAATGCGTGTGATAGCTTTTGGCAATCGTTGTTGGCTATTTGATTGATTGGGTGTTTAGCCGCTATTTAATGGCTTTGGCAAAGCGACAGCCGTTAGGTGAAACCTTATCGGCGCATCCTGATGTCTATTGAGCCGCAAAGACGACATATAGAAGTGTTGATCGCGGTCTATACCCTCAGGCATCAAAAAAGAGTTGAGTCGTAAATCAGCGCACATTAGCAATAAGTTAGAAGTGCGAGCCCGGTTCTGACGATCTGGGTAGTGCCAGCGGATGTGAGGTTAAATGTTGCCGCTATGAATCAGAATGTGGTGCATGTCACGGTGGTTGGTGTCGGTCTGCCTGGGGAGTCAATCGGATGGCTGCATTTGTCTCAGCTAATGAATATGCGAAATGTAGTGGTAGATGCGATTGTTGAAGAGTATTGGCTTTCCAGGGATGCCGAGTCATCTAAAAAAGGGATGGTTTTCCGAAATGAGATGGCAAGGCTAAAAGCTCAGTATGGCGATTTCAAAACTTGTTCCTCGGTGGAGCAAATACCTGATGCGCATCCCTCCTTAAAAAATTTGGTTGTTATCTCGGTGAGGACTCCACACGCGAAGGGGGTTTTTGAATCGGTAATTAGTAAAGGATATAGGAATATATACCTAGAAAAACCTGGTGCAGACTCGCTGGAAAAGCTGCGTGAAATGGAAAGGATCGCCGACAGAAACAATGTAAATGTTGTTGTTGGCTATCAAAAGCATATCGCAAATTACGTGGATAGAGCCGAGAGGCTTAACGAGCAATGGAAGTTGAAGTCCAGGAGTGTCGGATTCATTCATCACAACCCGCATCCGGAAGCCAACCTGGAAAGCATCTTTAGGCAAAATTCCGAAGGTATGCTGCTCAACCAGTGTTGCCATGAACTTGAACTCTGTATAGCAAAGTGGAATCTTGCTCCTCACAACATTACTGATGTAGTAGTGAATCGAGATGAAACCGTGCAGAAGCGCTTCGGTGATATCGAGGACTTCAAAAAGCTGTCTTTCACGCTAAAAACTAATCTAGGAGTAAGCTTCTCTTTTCTGGCTACCCGTTGTGAAGGCGTAGAAAATTGCATAGCGATGCGAAAAGGCCTTCGAGGCGACCCTGTTTTTATTCGGCAGGCCATGGAAGATGTGCTTGATCGGGCACTTGAGCTTACTAGAAAAGAAAAGGGAGGGATGTGGTATTGCTACTTGTTTGAGCGAGATTATTACAATCTGAAGCGGCTGTTTATTGAATCCATTCTAGATAGCGATGATGAGAAATACTTGAGCCTGCCGCGACTGCTTCATGCATGTGGTGTTCTTGAATTGGCCGCAGCGATAGAGCCCTCTATTAAGGCTCAATTAAGAGAAGATGAAAGCCATCATTCTATCGTACAAATTTCAGATACTATTTGTCAGGCACCAACAAACCAAAGAATCTGGTACCACCATGGACTCTTTAATCCTGGTAATAAATTCCTTATAGAACTCCTAAGGCCGCCGCAGAACAGAATTATTTGTTGTGTTGACGACAAGGTATGGGAGCTCTATGGGAAGGGTATTACCGAGTGGCAAGAGTCCATGGGGGTTGAGTTCATCCCGATAGTTATGAAGGGTGGCGAACCGTCAAAAAATATTAATAGTCTTATCAGTATGATTGATGAGATATGGAAGGTAAATCCTCTTCGCTACAGGGAGCCAATCTTAGCTATGGGCGGAGGGGCGGTAACCGATACGATTGGGTTTGTCAGTGCGGTGTGGCGACGCAATACCCCTTGGATACGTATTCCAACGACTCTAATGGGAATGATTGACTCCTCTATCGGCATTAAAGTCAGTGTGAACCACAATATTAAGAATGGGATTGGTGCTTTTCATTGTCCCTTGCATACCATTATTGATCCCTCTTTCTTGAAAACTAATCCACAGCGGGTATTAAAAAGTGCGATTGGTGAAATGATTAAGGTTGGAGTGGTATTCAATAAGGATGTGCTCGATACCTTGTCAGCTCAGGGTGCCACTCTGTTGGAAAATAGTTTTTTAGAACCTGATGGCCTGCCGGGAGATGCATCCTATAAACTGCTGATAAATTGTATTGATGCCATGCTGGATAGTATTGCGGGAGACTTAAAAGAAGAGAACTTATCCAGACCAATGGACTTTGGACATACGTTATCCCGCTGGTTGGAGCGTGATGAGGCTTTTAGGTTGATGCATGGTGAAGCTGTGGGCATTGATTGCCTGTTTACTTCGCTGGTAGCTGAAAAAATGGGATTGATATCCAAGGCAGACATTGAGTTACTGTTTGGAATTTACGTGCAGCTGGGACTTGCAGCTAGTGTCAAAGGGCTGAGCCTGGATGTATACAAGACGGCAATAAAACAGATCTCGATTCATCGCTCCGGTACTTTGCGAGCGCCTCTCCCAGCCCCGCTAGGAAACTGTATTTGGGTCAATAAGATAGAGGCGAACTATCTGGAAAGCGCTTGGTATGACCTGCAAGAAAGGCTTACTCGTCATCCAGAGCTCATATTGGATCCTGATGAAATAGCAGAGGAGGAGTATTTACCTAAGCAATTAGACTTGACCAGTCATCAAAGCGCTAAAAAACTACCTTTGGGAAGGCTGCGCTGGGGATTTATAGGCTGTGGAAGAATAGCAAATGATTTTGCATTAGTCCTCAACTACCTGGATTCCTCAGAAGTGTTTGCTGTAGCTTCCAGGGATTTTAATAGAGCGAGAGAGTTTGCGAATAGTTATGGAGCAAGTAGGGCTTATGGCAGTTACCTGGAACTTGTTTCTGATCCTGATATTGACATTGTCTATATTGCAACTATCCCCGAGTTACACCGACAACATGCTGAATTAGCATTAATGGCAGGTAAGCCTGTTCTTATTGAAAAACCTCTGGCGTTAACAGTTGAGGATGCTGTAAGGATTAAAGAGCTTGCCAATAAAAAACAGCTGTTTTGCATGGAAGGGATGTGGATGAGGTTCTTCCCTGCTATTAAATACTGTAGAGATATTATTAGTCTTGGAAATATAGGTAAGGTAAGCCAGCTTCGTGCAGATTTGAGCTTTGACCTGCGTAAGGATGAAGGGTTGCAGTCTCCAAAATGGAAGGTGGGAGCTGGTATGGATGCCGGTGTGTATCCTGTCCACACGGCGCTGATGGTATTGGGTAGGGGGATATCAGACCTGGAGTTCTCTGGGGTGCTGGATAACTACGGTTTCCAGGAGGATGGCGCCGGACTCATTTATGCGCACTTCGATAGTGGATCAACAGCTGTAGTTTCCTGGAGTCATCTGGTTGAGGGTGCGGAAGAGTTGGAAATCTATGGCACAGAAGGGCGGATAAAAGTGTTTGCCCCGGCACATTGTCCAACTAGGGTGTCAGTGACGCGGATCACTGGTGATCGAAGGACAGATAATGAGACTAAGTTGTACGAATTCCCATTACCGAGAATAAGAGGCAGGTTTAATTATCCAAATTCTGAAGGGCTTTATTATGAGGCACAGGCTGTTCAGTTATGCATTGAGAAAAACTTAATTGAATCACCGGATCTTCCTCTTGCCGACTCTATACAAGCAATCCGAATGATTGAAGAGTGTGATCAATATATCAAAAGAAGGGCTGCGTGAAACGCAACATCTATTGGTTTGGATTGCTGTCATGCTATGGGGCTCTATTTTTACTGGGCTTTGTGGAGGTCTATAAAGCTCCAATTTATCCAAAAATTTTAGATTTTTTTCTGTTTCCCCAACAAAAGGCTCCACCTTTTTCTTCCTGTCCACTTTTTCTGCCTTACTTATGACTTTGTCAGGGGCTCTCTGGGTGAAAAAAATCAGAGTGATCTCTGGGTTAGCATTATTCGTAGTGTTTATGGGGGTAGGGTCGGTACTTTCAGGTATTTCTGGATATTTGTACTCGTTTACCCTGCTTATTCTGGGCAGCTTCCTCTTTGGTTTGGGTGCCGGAGGGAGCATGGTTTTGATTAATGTGGCAATCCCCCTTTTTGTGCCTGAAAACTTAACTCGTCAAGGTTATTGTGGATTACATAGTACCTATGGGGTTGCCTCCATATTGTCTCCTTTGTTACCTGGGTTGTTATATAAATTTCACTTTGGGTGGGAGGGCGGTTTCTATTTGTTTGGGGGGATAGCTGCAAGCATATTATTTTTTATCTTGTCTGGATTAATAAGAAGAAAAGGAAAACTAAGGAAAAATGGGAGTTCTTTTAACCCTGGCGCCTTTAAAGAGGCGAGCCAACGAGATAAAGAACCGAAAGAGTGGTGGATCGCAATTGGTGGTGGGTTTATTGTTTCTGCCTACAACGGAGCTGAACATATATTGGCGAGTAGGATGGTGCTGTTTCTTGAAGCTAGGGGAGGGCACTGGGCCGTTGAGGCGGATATTTTGCTTTCAATCTTTTTCGGATTGCTTTGTTTAGGGAGAGTGGCCTTCACTTTTATCCTGCTGAAGGGAAGTGCTTTTTTTTGGTTGGTAGTCTCCTTTTTATCGACAGCAGCCGTATTTTCTCTGGGCTACTGGGTGAGCCCACTATGGTTCCCAGTGTGTGGATTGACACTATCCTACTTGTTTCCTTATGCCATGGAATGGTTGACAGATTGTAGTAAGAATCCCCCTTTTACAGTTTCATTCTCCTTAGGTATGGGGGGAATTTTCTTGATTCTGGCCCATGCTTTGGTGGGATGGTTAGACGAAAGTTATGGAATACAAACCGCAATCTTTGTAGTTCCTGTGTTCCTCTTGGGAGGAGTTGTATGTTGCTTGCTTTTGTCACTTATTGCGAAGCAAAGAAGCCATTAACACGGATTAGCAATATTTGATTAACGACAATGCCCGCCAAAAGGGCGGGCAAGGCCAGTTCCAATCCTGTGAGGGCTTGGGAAGACTTAAATTTTGCCTACCAGATCAAGAGAGGGGGCCAGGGTTTCCTCACCTTCCTTCCATTTTGCTGGGCAAACTTCACCGGGGTGAGCAGCGATGTACTGGGCAGCTTTGATCTTGCGCAGCAGCTCACTGGCATCGCGGCCGATACCGCCAGCAGTAATTTCCACAATTTGAACACGACCTTCCGGGTCGATTACGAAAGTACCGCGGTCGGCAATGCCTTCTTCCTCAATCATTACACCGAAGTTGCGGGTGATGGTACCGGTAGGATCACCGATCATCGGGTACTGGATCTTACCGATGGTGTCAGAGGAATCGTGCCAGGCCTTGTGGGTGAAGTGAGTGTCTGTGGAGACTGAGTAGATCTCTACACCCAGCTTCTTAAACTCCTCATAGTTGTCTGCCAGATCGCCTAATTCAGTGGGGCATACAAAGGTGAAGTCGGCGGGGTAAAAGAAGAATACGGCCCATTTACCTTTGACGTCAGAGTCACTTACATCGTGAAATTCGCCATTTTGGTAGGCTTTGGCGTTAAACGGCTTGAGTTCGGATTCGATATAGCGGGACATGGTTAGCTCCTTATTGGGTGCCTGGCTCTTAACTTTGATGCTGCTTATGCTATTGGCTGATCATCAATAATAGAAATTAACAATTTAAATATCTGAGATAGTTTTCTGCTATCTAGGTAGCTTGGCGATAATTTAGTCTGCAATCCGTACCAATTTGAGGTCGCTGGTTACATCGGGGATACTCGGGACCAAAGTATTAATACCCATTCATCGGGTATGGGTAATTTTTCACAAGGCGCATCTATGCGATTGATTCGGTTGCTTAAGCATGACCTGGCCCGCGAGGCTGGAGATTGGGTTGAAGACGGTGTGATCAGTGAAGCTCAGGCTGAGCAGATCTGTGCCCGCTATGAAGTGGATTACCACCGGGCGCAAGAAAGAACACTTGGATATCGCATTTTGATCGGGCTGGCCTATCTCTTTATCGGGCTGGCGGTGATTACGCTGATTGGGGCCAATTGGGAGGAAATCCCCAGAGCGCTGCGAATGGGGGGACTGATCACTTTGACCTTGGTGACCCAGGGAGTGGCGTTTAAGGTTTACCTATCTGGAGACAGAAAAGCCGGAGAGGGCTTGTTCTTGTTGGGCAACCTGTTTTTTGGTGCGGCGATTATCTTGATCGCGCAGGTATACCATTTGGGCGAGCATATGCCAGATGGTATTTTCTGGTGGGCACTGGGTAGTTTGCCATTTGCTTTAATTACCCGCAGCCCGTGGATTGCAGAGCAGTCCTTGCTCCTAGCTTTGCTTTGGTTCTTCCTGGAGTCGAGTTTAGGCTTTTACCCCGCCCTGTTCCCAATTTTCTTGCTGGGGGCCCTCTATATCCTGTTAAGTGGTCGTGCGAGCGTGATTCTCTTGCTGACCTTTATCTTTGGCTTAGGTTTTTGGCTGGAATTTTCCCTGTCAGAATTTTGGCGTTTGCAGGATGGGAAATTTAGTGCGGATATTTATCCGGAGAACCTTGCTGTTGCAGTCTCGCTCTTTATCCTGATGTATTGCTTTGCCCATTGGTTGGCAACTCGCCCGTCGGCGGTAGCCAAGGACTACGCAGCAGTAATCTCTATTTGGTGCCTTCGGTTTACTTTAATTGGCTTACTGATTTTTAGCTTTGAATATCCCTGGGAGGAGATGATAGAAGCCCCCTGGAGTCACCTACCTTCTATGTGGGCGGTAGTGGGGACTATGTCTGCTGTGTCGATAGTGTTGGCGCTGCTGTCTCAGAGGTTGCTATTCGGGCTGGGGTTGTGCGGTGTTTTTGCGGCAGTACTTGCGTTCGTAACAAATGCCAGCTCCAGTGACTACGCAGTTTGGTTACAAATTTTTACAAACTTCGCCCTGATTGCCTGTGGAATCTGGTTGATCTTCAGGGGTATTCACGATGGTATCTCACACTACTTCTTCCTCGGAGTTATGGCGGTCCTGTTGACGGCTCTGCTGCGCTATATTGACTTGATTGGCGACTATATAGGTGCTGCTCTCCTGTTTATTCTCTTCGCAGTTTTATTGCTGGCAGCAGCCAAGTATTGGAAATATCACCAGGCGGGGGGAAGTTTGCGATGAAACGTAGAGTTGTGATTGGCCTGGTTGCCGCCATTGGCGTGCAGTTTTTTATACTGTTAGGAATGTATATTAAGGCTCAAATGCCGCTGTGGACGGGCCAGCCTGTCTCAGTGAAAACTGTTCCTGTAGACCCGCGCTCATTATTTCGGGGTAACTATGCCCAGTTGAGTTACCCCTTTTCCACTTTAGATAAAGCCTTGTTTAAAGGGCAGGGACGGTTGCGTCAGGGAGAGGTGGTTTATGTGGGCTTAGAAAAAGGGCCATCCGGATTGTATGAACGCGCCTCTGTCAGCCTTGAAAAACCACAGGGCGGAGTCTTTGTTCGAGGGCGGGTAGCAGGCCAGAATTTTTGGAATTCATCAGATAGCTACCGGATTCGCTACGGTATTGAAGCCTACTTTGCTCCGAAGGAAAAAGCCCTGGACCTGGAAAAACAACTGTGGGACGGAGGAGTGGCTGAATTGATGATTTCTGCGGATGGGCGAGCGAGCTTGAAGGTTGTCAGAGGCTCAGGAAATCAATAGGCAAAGGGAAAAATCAGGAATGGAAGCGATTGGTCCGGCACGGCGCAGCCTGCCGGTTTTCTTTTTTTTAATGGATATTCAACTGGGCTGTCTATTGCTTGCGGCTCTGGGTCTCTACCTTGTGCCAATGGAAGTTTCATTTATTGGTGATACGGTTTGGCTGCAACTGCTGTTGGGATTGTTAGGCGCTATTGTCACATTTGCGGTAGTACTGACATTGGCTCGTTCTGAGACGCTATTTGGGAAAATGCTGCGGCTCCACTGTACTCAATTGACTCCGCTATTTTCCAAGTTGTCCCCACCACAGATGGTATGGGTTGCTTTAGCTGCGGGTGTTTGTGAGGAGCTGTTGTTTCGCGGTTTTCTACAGTCTTGGCTCTCCCAGCTCAGTACGCCATTCCTCGGTTTATTGGGTGCATCACTGATATTCGCATTACTGCACTGTGTTTCCTGGGTGTACTTCTTCCTTACCTTTATGATTGGGCTTATTTTAGGCATTTTCTACCAAATGTCCGGGGGCTTGGTGGGGGCGATTGTTTGGCATGCGGTATACGACCTTTTGGCAATTTTCGCCATAGTGCACTTTCCCCATTTGCTCGGATTAAAAAATCAAGTCTTAAAGCGAGGGTAAGTAGCCAGCTTTGGTCTGGAGACCTGCAGAGATATTACGGAGTTACTCGCGGGCTCCTAGATCACGGCAACGATCACCACTAGTACCAGGGAGGCCGTTAGGATAAAAGCAATAAGCGCTAAGAGTCCGTCTCGAGCTGCCAGCGATAGCCCAAAAATGGTGAGAGCGAGACCAGCAGTTGAGGCAGAGAAGGGGATTACTTCCATTATTGGCAGGGTCAATGCAATAAAAATGCAGGTTCCAGCAATAGCGTAGGTGCCATATCGGCGCACGATAAAATCCATCCGTGGCTGAATCCAGCGGTCGGCAAATCGGGCGGGCTTTTCCATCCAGTGCAGGGCATCCATCAGCTTCTCGCTTGATATGGAGCGGTTGATTAACCACTGTGGAAGCCAGATATAGTTGCGCTTCATCAGCAGTTGTAGGGCAAACAGTAGTAGCAATACGCCCATCGCGGTAGACATTCCGGGAATACCGCTCAGAGGGGAAAACAGGATCAACCCGATAAGGATAAGGAATGGGGCAAAGGATCGAAGCCCCACAGCCTCAATAACATGCTGGATGGAGATTTTCTCCTGCCCCTGACTTTTCTCCTCAATATCCTTCAGCAGCTGGCCCAGTCCTATGATTTCTTGTGTCATGGTTGGAATTAGTTGCTGTGTAGTTTCTTTGCAAGACAATCTACTGATAAGAGGGCTGGAAACCGGGTAGTCTCTACGAGCTATCCGGTTCCAGAGATATTGTCGAGCATAGCACTGTGACTGGCTTTTCGGCTAAAGTCAGGCAGTTTTTCAAAGGGGATAAGCTGTCTGGCGTCAAACTAAACGGATAGAGATAAGCTGTTGGCGGAGGATTATGCCTGTCATCATTTTCTGTTAGATTATTGCCGATGGCGGGTTTGCTTATTTCGGCTGATTGAATTTCGATGTGGTTTCTAGTTGGAACGGAACCCTAAGGCAGTCTATTTAGGTACTGAGCCACTCGACTACCTCGATAAACTACTAATAAAAAGGACGGTCACAAATGGATGCTGTTGACCAAACAAAAGGGAATCCACCAGTTTTTCTTTTATTAATTGGCACTCAGGTTGTTTGCTTGTTGCTGGCCCTTCTGGGCTTTTATCTGACTTCACTCAAGGTAGTGATCATTGGTGAAAGTGTAGGGTTGCAAGTAATAATTGGCATCATTGGTGCTATGGCTACCTACGGTGTGATGTTGTCGTTAACTCGCTCAGAAACGACCCTTGGCAAGTCAATGCGGCGTCAATCGATCGCCCTGATTCCGCTATTTTCGCGATTGTCTTTCTTTCAACTGCTGTTGATTTCTATTGTAGTCGGAATTTGTGAAGAGCTTTTGTTTCGGGGTTTTTTACAGTCCTGGTTGTCAGAACTTAGTTCGCCATTGTTGGGGTTACTAATTTCCGCAATTGCATTTGCGCTACTTCATTTCTCATCGTGGACCAATTTCTTTCTGACTTTGGGAATTGGTGTGGTTTTAGGAGTGGTTTACCAAGTGTCCGGAAGTTTATTGGGAGTAATAATTTGGCACGCAGTCTACGATGCAATTGTCCTTATTGTTTTGACTCAATACCCGCACTGGTTAGGGATTAAGATAAAAGAATAACCGCAATTTTCGGGAGCGATTTACTTGTTTTAAGCTCCCGAATTTAACCTTTGGGGTTTAAGGAGCCTCCCAGACCCGCAGGGACATTGTAGAATTACTCGGAGGCTCCTTAAGCATTGAATAGCTCATCCAAACGCAGGGTCTCAATCCCTGTTCGTTCTTGTCGACTTAAATAAACCATTTTTTTGGCTACTTCACGCCCCTCAATGGGTCTATAACGTCTCAGCCCCGGCAGCATACAAATTAACGGTAGGAGGGTGCCTCCGATTTTCTCACCGGGTCGGGCATTTGCACGATCTCCGAGGAGTAGGGAGGGTTGCAGTATACTGATGCGCTTAAATGGAAGTTTCTTGATTTTCTCTTCCAGCTCCCCCTTCATACGTAAGTAAGCACTGGCGCTACTGGCATTGGCTCCGCTGGATGAAACCAGTAAGTAATGGCTTACTCCTGCCTCCGCTGCCAATTGGGCTGCTTGGTATTGATATTCAACGTCAACCTTGTGCTGTGCGGCCAGGCTGCCGGCTTGCTTCCGAGTGGTTCCCAGGCAGGAAAATAGAGTATTTCCCTGAAAAAGAGGTGCAGCCTCATCCAACCGATCAAAATCGATAATATGATTATGTATTTTTTGACTTGCAGTGGCTTTGGGGCGTCGAGTGAGGATAAGTACTTCATCAAAGACTTCTTCACCAGCCAGTTGCTCTGTGAGATGGCCACCGATAAGGCCCGTAGCTCCGAGGATAATGGCTCTTTTGCTCATTGGAGGTCAATTTCCATTGGGTATATGTTCGCAAGGCTAATAGCGTACTTTAGCGCAAAGATGTCTATGTTTGTTAAAAGTTGCCAGATGGAAAGGGTGTCTGGTGAGCAAAGAAGGCCGAAGCGTAATTAATTGAGGGAAATCTAACTCTGGGATTCCTCAGTAATACTGGAGGATACAAAAATTCTCTATCAGATTGTGGATGTTCAATAATTGTTCACTGTGCAGATCCTTGCTGCATCTCATTGCGTCGCATGGGCATGCTGTCGATACGTTGGAAAATTTCGACGGCTGAGAATTTATCGGCTTTATACTTTACTTCCCCATCCTTCCCTATAAGAAGTACTTGCATTGCTGGTCCTTGCAGATATTTTTCCCGTACATTTTTAGCAAAATTGTCTGTGACTTTACCGGGGAAGTTAGTCTCAAGGGTGCCGTTAGAGAGTAGGAACCATATCAAGTTTCTCTCTGCAAACTGCGGCGCTAACTTGAGTAATTCATTGATTGTGCTATTGGGATCTTCCGGGATATTCAGTAATAGAATGCGGTTTTTCCACTGGAAATCTTTTAGGTCGTTCACCGTAGATCCCTGGGCGAATGTAGAAGAAGTCAACAGAACCAAGACAAGCACAATGAACTTATGCATTTACTAATCTCATCTATTAGCGTGATCTTAGGGAGCTCATTAGGCTATCCAATCACTAATTCAATTTTCCGGCGCTTGGATGTCCTTTAAGCATAAGATATGAGCTGCCAGTTACAAGGCAGATGATGATCAGTATCGACAGTGAAAACTGACTAGTCAAAAGGCGTGTAAATGAGCGAGTGGTCTAGGCTCTAGGCGGGAGTAACAAAAATATATCGCAAGCTAATTAGGTTCTGAAGGATTACCTGAGCGGCTCGGGTGTCGAGTGAATTACGCAGTATGGCGAAACAGAGTGGCAAAATTACACATGATCAGTACTTGGGGTTGGCAGCATTAGTTCTCGCCGCCTTCCTTATTAGTAATGACTATACCGCTTTTGCCCCCGCACTACCTGCCATCGAAAGAGAATTTAATGCAGACATAACTAGCTCCCAGTGGATCATTAATGGCTACGCATTGGTTTTTGGTGTTTTCATCATAACCGGTGGTCGCTTGGCGGATATCTATGGCCGCCGCAGAGTATTTATGATCGGAGCGGGAATATTCGTTTTCTTTGCCGTGCTGGGTGGCTTGGCAATGGATATGTGGATGTTATTGATATCCCGCGCATTGATGGGAGTGGGTGCGGCATTGATGTGGCCGTCCACTTTGGCAATGACTTTTAACTTGTTGACCTATGAAAGGTCAGGGTTGGCAGGTGGTATCCTGATGGCCACCTGTGGGTTAGCGAATGCAGCTGGACCAGTTTTGGGTGGGGTGCTCGCAGATTTTTTCAGTTGGCGATGGATTTTCTTCGTTAATATTCTCCTCACTCTGGCAACCATGCTGGCTTGCTGGTGGGCAGTGCCCCCCGATAAACCTCGTGACACCGAGGAAAAAATAGACTTCTTCGGTGTACTACTACTATGTACCTCGCTATTTTGTTTGCTTTTTGCACTGGATGTCTCCGCGGAAATTGGTTTCAAGCATCCTGTGGTTGTCAGCCTGATCGTTGTGTTCCTGGTGTTGCTCTGCCTGTTTACCATCGTGGAGTATCGAGTTGGTAAAGATGCCCTGATTCCCCCTGATATTGCACAGAACCGGAAGTTCCTAGCGGTAGGCGTTACGACACTCCTAATCTCCGTAGTATTCCTATCGGCGATTCTCTATGTCCCCCAGTTTTTGGCGAATTTTCGTGGCTACTCAGCATTTCAGGCCGGTTTATCTTTGGTCCCTTTAATGGTTGTATCGGGGCTGGTTGCTATTATTTCCGGCCGCTTTTATGAAGTAGCTGGACCAAAATTACTCGTCTCTTTAGGTATTTTGGGGATGAGTGTTGGAATGTTCATGCTCTCGAACCTGACTTCGGACACGGGTTTTCTGGATATGTGTCCGGGCTTGGTCGTGTTGGGGGTGGGTATTGGGCTGTTCAATCCATCCAGTACGACTGCGGGTATTACGGTGGTGGAACCTCACCGTGCCAGCTTGGCAGGCGCTATTCTCTATATGTTCAAAATTGGTGGGGGTGCGGTTGGTTTGGGTATGAATGCTACAATCATCGCCTTCGCTCCAGATATACCTTCGGGTATAGATAGAGCTTTTACAGTAAATGCCTACCTAGCCTTGGTTGGTTTGATTGTTTGCATGTTCTTTGTGATCGGTAGGCCAGAGAGCCAAAGCGGAGAGCTTTCTTGATCGTAAGTGAAGTGCGTCTCACTTCTTTTGTGTTGTAAGTCTCTTTTGTTTGCTGGAAGTGCTTTTTTCAAAATTTATCCATTCTTTGAGTTTTTGTGAGATTTGAATTTCCTCACATCTGATTAACCCTCTATTCAATACAATGCCGCAGCTCAAGGCTCTGTTGTGCTTGGGTTTATTGTGGTCCTGTTCCAGGTTCTCTGGCAGGAATTGATAGTTTAGGGTTGGGTCGGAGGTAGGCCACATGTTCAGAATTCTTCAGATTGTACTTTTCTTTCTGTTGGCCAGTACTGGGCATGCTCAGACTATTGATAGAGATGATATCCGTGGCCTGGATGAGCAGATCCAGGATGTTAAGAAAGATGTAATTGATCTCACTGCTGAGTTGTCACAGCTGGAGGAAAAGCTCTTATTCCCCTCTAATACGCAGGTAGCTCTTTTTGTCTCGGTGGCTGATGAAAAGCCCTTCGAGCTGGAGTCGGTTGAGGTCACACTGAATGGCAAATTAGTTGCTCATCATCTCTATACCTACCGGGAAATTGAGTCCCTGCAAAAAGGTGGGGTACAAAAAATATACACTGGCAATGTGCAAGTGGGTGGGCATCCATTAGAGGTTAGTTTTCTCGGTAAAACCCCATCAGGAAAAGAGTATCGGGCTACAGCTTCCTACACCGTGGAGAAAGCAGTGGGTCCTAA
This sequence comes from Microbulbifer sp. CNSA002, assembly GCF_047324085.1. NCBI lineage: Bacteria > Pseudomonadati > Pseudomonadota > Gammaproteobacteria > Cellvibrionales > Microbulbiferaceae > Microbulbifer > Microbulbifer sp. CNSA002. Next base: position 3,454,679 of record NZ_CP172449.1, on the reverse strand, counting down.
ATTTGTCGAGATTAAGGTTCTGGGAACCGAGTCCACGATAAACTTCAAGGACTGGTAATCATGCTCAGGTCCCTGGTAAATGTGTTGTCCTGTCAAACCAGGATGATGCTTGGTGCTCTATCCCTTTGTTCTTTGGCTGCTCTCCCTGCTGCAGCGGCGACTGAATCGCAGGAAGAACTTAAAGACCTGTTTTTCGGTGCGGCAATGTTTCATGCCCATCAGGAAAGTTATTTTGATGCGATTGTGGCACTGGACACAGAACTTGCTCAGTATCACCGCTTAGATCAGCCCGAACTCGATCCTTTCAGTGCGCACTTGGGGCAAGCTGAGTTTTCGGTGGGTGACTTGGAATTGTCCTACCGAATGCACAGGGAGGCCGGGCGGGCTATTGAGGCTGTACTGCAGGGAAATGTTTCCCAGCCGGTGCGCAATGAAGCCGCGTATCGACTGGCAAAAATTCACTATCACAAACAACAGCCGCGCAACGCCTTACACGCCCTGGAAATGATTGATGGGCGGGTTCCCGAGAGGGTCCGTGCAGATGAGCAGTTTTTGCGTGCTCGAGTCTATATGCAGCTCGGTCGATTCGAGGAGGCCGTAGAACTGCTGCAAGACCTGAAGGGTGAAGAGTCGCTAGAGGGCTTTGTTTCCTTCAATTTGGGTATTGCCCAACTGAAAGCGGGAGAAGAGGAGCGCGGTGTTCTGGAGTTGACTGCACTGGGAAGAAAGCGCAGTTCAGAGGCGGCCCTGCAGGCCCTTTACGATAAAACCAACCTCTTATTGGGCTCCCATTTAATGGAGCTGGGCAAGCTGGATATGGCGCGCCCCTATTTTGATCGTGTAAACCTCGATGGCCCTTTTTCAAATAGGGCGCTGCTGGGTGCTGGCTGGGTAGAGGCCCGCGCGGGTCGCTATGACCGGGCACTGGTGCCCTGGAAACTGTTGCAAGACCGCAAAGGCACCAGTGAGCCAGTGCAAGAGGTCATGTTGGCGGTGCCCTATGCCTATGGCAAATTGGATGTCCACAGTACCGCTGCAATTAACTACGGCCGCGCATTAGACGCGTTCGGGCGCGAGATTGATACCCTCACTCAGTCTATTCATAGTATTCGCAAAGGTAAGTTCCTTGAGGCGTTGCGTCGTAAAGAGGCTACCCAGGTACAGAACTGGGTAGTGGCCTTGCGCAATTTACCGGAAGCCCCCGAGACCCATTACTTACTCGACCTGATGGCGTCCAATGACTATCAGGAATTTCTGCGTAACTATCGCGACCTCAACGATTTATATGAGCGCAATGAAGAGTGGCTAAAAAGCCTGACAGCCTACGAAGATATTATTCGTATTCGCCGCAACTATTACGAGCCCCTGTTGCCGGAGCTGGACAGGCAATTCCGGGAGCTCGACGCCCGTATCAAGCTGCGGATGGAGCAGCGCGATCAGTTTGCCAGTCGTATAGAGCAGATGCTGATCTCCCGCCGCCCAGAATACCTGGCAACCGCCGAAGAGCAGGAGGCGCGATTGAAGCTCCTGGAACTTAGCGGAAAAATTGCTGAGCATCCCCAGGGCTTTACTGAAACTACTTTGGAGCGGGTTCAGCGGCTCAAAGGTGTATTGGACCTGCGTCTTTCCTTTGAGTACGACCAGCGTTTGACCGAGGCCTACAAACACCTGGCGGAATTAAACCAAGAGATCGAAAGTCTCCAGTCTGTTTACGACTCCTTTGTGCGCAGTCGCCAGGCGGCAACTCACAGCTATACCGGTTACGACCGCGATATTACTCGTTTGCGCGCGCGTATCCAGCAAACCCAACGGCGACTGAAAACCCTGATGGCCCGCCAGGGCACCATGCTTGAGGCATTGGCAATTGCCGAGTTGGAACGCCGTCGCGCGCAGTTGGAGAGTTATCAAATCAAAGCCCGCTTTGCTCTGGCAGACAGCTACGACCGCGCTAATGAGCTGCAGGAGCAGCGTGAAGATGAATTTAAGGTAGAGCAGCACAAGGCGCTGTTGGAAGAGCAAATCCCTGAGGAGAATCCAGCGGAGATGGAGCCGGTGGAGGAAGAAGAATCAGCAGAGGGAGGTGATTCGTGAGTAAGTTGCTCAAATCTAAATCTCAAGCTGGTAAATCTCTCAATCGTGCCGTCGGTCTTCTCTCTGCACTTATAGTGCTAGGGGGTTGTGCGGGAAACAGCGGTAAGACCATCGGCAGCCTCCAAAATGTCGAAGTAGAAATTAAGGAAGAGCATATTGATGGCAGCCTGGAGAAGGCACTGGCCAGCTACCAGAAGTACTTGCAGGAAACCCCTGAATCCAAGCTGACCCCCGAGGCGATGCGCAGGATTGCCGACCTGAAAATCAAGCAGGCACACCGCGCTGAAGATGCAGAATTCGATAACCTTGCTGGAGTTGCTGCTGGAAGCGGGGCGGTGATCTCTGTCGATGCGTCAGAAGCTATGGCTGAAAATACCCTGGATGCTCCAGAGACGACAGCGCCGGTGGCGAAGGTAGAGCCGGTAGTGACTGAGGCGCAGGCCCCAGGGGTTGTCGAGTCTGATGAGGAGTTTGAAACCCGGGCTAGTGGCAGCATAGAAATAGCTGCAGATGAAACCCCGCTTGAAGCGCCGGGCGTTGATTCTGAAGAGATGATGTCAGCCAATGCCCGCGAGGCCATCGATCTCTATATTAAATTGCTGCAAAAGTACCCCCTGTATCACCGCAACGACCAGGTGATGTATCAGTTATCCCGGGCTTATGAAGAGGCGGGAGAGATTGATGCAGCGGTGGATGTATTGCGCCAGCTGGTGGCTAACTATCCGGATTCGCGACATATCGATGAATCCTGGTTCCGGCTGGGCGAATACTATTTTACCCGCAAGAAGTTTCTCGATGCGGAAGAGTCCTACGGAAAAGTTATCGATATTGGTGTGATATCCAGTTTTTACGAGCTTGCCCTGTATAAACGCGGTTGGGCGCTGTTTAAGCAGGATATGTATGAAATGGCCCTGGATGACTATATCGCCATGCTGGATTACAAAGTCTCCCAGGGATATGACTTCGACCAGCAAAACAATAAGGGCGAGCGCAAGCATATTGACGATACTTTCCGCGTGGTCAGCTTGAGCTTTTCTTACCTGGAAGGCCCTGATTCGGTTGTCGATTACTTCACCCGCAAGGGCAATAGAGATTACGAGTTCCGGGTATACAGCCAGCTGGGTGAATATTATTTGGAGAAGCGTCGCTACCAGGATGCGGCAAAATCCTATATTGCGTTTGTTGATCGAAACCAGTTGCACAGAGTATCTGCGGATTTCTCAATTCGTGTTATTGAAATCTACAGTAAAGGCGGCTTCCCCAAGCTGGTGCTGGAAGCGAAGAAGGATTTTGCCACTACTTATGCACTTAATGCCGATTACTGGACTGTCTTCGATATTAATGAATACGGAGAGGTGGTTGCCTTCCTGCAGACCAACCTGATCGACCTCGCCGGGCACTACCATGCGGCTTACCAGAATAAGAAGTTAAAAGATAAGAAGGCCGAGAATTATCGCGAGGCGATTCACTGGTATCGCAGCTATCTCGATTCCTTCCGGGAAACTGAGCGCGCACCGGAAATCAATTATCAGCTTGCCGGATTGATGTTAGAAAACCGGGATTTCCATGGTGCAGCTCTGGAGTATGAGCGCACGGCCTATGAATATCCTGCGCATAAGGATTCCAGCGAAGCAGGCTACGCAGCGGTTTACGCTTATCGCGAACATCTGGCCAATAACTTAAAAGATGCAACGGATGAGCAGCGTGCACCACTATTGCGGGAAATTATCCGTTCATCGCTGACATTTGCAGCCACATTCCCTGAGCATGCCAAAGCCCCTCAGATCATGCTTGGAGCGGTGGAGGATCTTTACGGGTTAAAAGACTATGCCCCGACGATCGCCAATGGCCGTTCACTGTTGGAGCAGTTCCCCACTGCGGAGCAGGAGATTAGACGTTCTGCCTGGCTGCTGGTGGCTCACGCTTCTTTCGATACTGCGGCCTTTGCGGATGCAGAAATTGCTTACGGTGAAACTTTGATACTGACTGCCCAGGATGCAAAGGATAGGGCGGGTCTGGTAGATAACCTGGCGGCTTCTATCTACCAGCAGGGTGATATGGCCCGTAAGCAGGAGGATCATGCAACCGCAGCGAGTCACTTCCTGCGTATTCGAGGTGCTGCACCTGGCGCGACCATTCTGGCTACGGCGGAGTACGATGCTGCCGCATCATTGATCGTGCTTAAGGATTGGGTACAAGCGGCAACGGTATTGAATAACTTCCGCAGTCACTTCCCGGAGCATGAGCTGGCAAAAGATGTCACCAAGAAGTTGGCAGTGGTTTACCAGGAGAGCGGTGAGCTGTTGCTGGCAGCTGCAGAATTTGAGCGTATTGAGCGGGAATCCGAGGACGATGAAATACGCCGTGAGGCCTTAACCCAGGCGGCAGATCTTTATGCAGCGGCAGAAGATAGCGCTAAAGCGCTGTCTGTTTTGCGCCGCTACGTTGATTATTTCCCCGAACCCATGGAGCCGGCGCTGGAGACCCGCCAGAAAATTGCCGATATCTACAAAATGTCCGGGAATCAAAAGCTTTACATGGCAGAGCTTCGTGAACTGGTGAAAGTTGAGTCCCGCGGTGGTTCCCAGCGCAGCGACCGCACCCGTTATCTCGCAGGTAATGCGGCCCTGCTATTGGCTGAACCCAGCTTTGAGGCTTTCACCCAGGTGGATTTGGTTGCGCCTATCGAGAAAAGCCTCAACCTCAAGCGCAAGCGTATGAAAGCAGCCACCCGTGCATTTACTGACCTGATTGATTATCAGGTGGCCGATGTGACCGCGGCGGCAACCTTTTACCTGGCTGAAATTTATCTCCACTTTAGCGTGGCCCTGAAGGACTCTGAACGTCCAACCAACCTGAATGCCCTGGAGCTGGAAGAGTATGAGTTGGCATTGGAGGAGCAGATTTATCCCTTCGAGGAAAAAGCCATTTCTGTTCACCAGAAGAATGTCGAGTTGCTAGGCGTCGGTATTTATAACCCCTGGATTGATAAAAGTATTGGCAAGCTTGCCAATTTAATGCCCGCTCGCTATGCACGGGCGGAAGAGGCTGGTGAGTATCTCCAGACTATTGTACCCCTGCCGCCAGAGCCGGAATTGCCTTCAGCGGGATCAGCAGTTTCGGGTCAGTAATAACAGGCATTTGCCTTTTGGAGTGGAAAGTTATGCAAAAACAAATGCGTCTGTTTTTTCTGGTGGGCTTAGCCTTGTTGTTAGCAGCTTGCGCCAGCACCCAAACCAAGTCTGGAAAAATCTCTGATTATTCTTCAGTGCGGGTATCGGGCAGTGTGAGTCGGGACTTTGAGCGATCCCTGGAATATCTTGCCGAGCAGGATTATGCGAGTGCTATTGAACTTCTGCAGTCAGTGGTGGAGCGCGAGCAGCGCCTTCCGGCACCCTATATCAATCTGGGTATTGCCCACTACAAAAGTGGCAATGAGGCAAAAGCGGAAGAGGCTTTTTTAAAGGCATTGGCGCTGGACGAAAAGCATCCGGTGGCAACTAATGAACTGGCCGTTCTCTACCGAAAGCAAGGGCGCTTTGCCGAGGCGCGAAAAATATATGTGAATGCTTTGGCAGAAAATCCAGAATATCTACCTTTGATAAAAAATCTGGGCATATTGTGTGATCTGTATCTGCAAGATCTCCAGTGTGCTCTGGCACAATTCGAACAATATGTTCAATTGGAACCAGAGGACCGGGATGTCACTATCTGGTTAGCTGATATTCAACGGAGGGCTGGTAAATGATCAAACTTCGTTGGGCTTTGCCATTCGTGGCCAGCTTTATGGTTTTTCCTTATGCCTTGGCTCAGTCTGAGGGAGAGGAGAAAAAAGAATCCACCGATAAAAAGGTGGATTCAAAAATTAAGGAGTTGTCGGGTATTTCTATTATCGGTAACAAGGAAGCCCCTAAGTCTCTCTATATTGTCCCCTGGAAAAGTTCCGAAGTGGGTGTCGAAAGCGACCTTGTCTCCAGCTTGATGGACGACAAACTCAAACCGCTTGACAAGGAAGTTTTCATGCGTGAGTTGGAGTTCTATCAACTCAGCCTGTCCGGCGATTAACGCCATATTGATTCTGGCTGTCGCCGGAGTAGCACCAAGTTTTAGCTGTATTTCTCAAGAGGGTTTGTAATGGACTTTTTCAATAACGTCATCGAGTTTTTCCAGACGGGCGGTACTTTCATGTACCCGATTCTCGTGGTTGCCGCACTGGGTGGTGCTGTGGCTATCGAGCGCTTTATCCGCCTGCATTTGGAGCGCCGCAGCAACCGCAATATGTGGGATAAGCTGCAGCCGGTATTAGCTTCGGGAGACTTCGATCGCGCTCGCAACCTGGTAAAACAGGACGAGTCCAGTGTGAGTAAATTACTGTCTATGGGGCTGGCCCGGCAGGGGGCTGTTCGCCGTCGTGAAGATATCGAAATCGCGATGGAAGAGAGCATGATGGAGATCACTCCACAGCTGGAAAAGCGCACCCCTTACGTCGCTTTGTTTTCCAATATCGCAACTTTGCTCGGGCTTCTGGGAACTATTATGGGTCTGATCGAAGCCTTTACAGCGGTAGCCAATGCTAACCCGGCAGAAAAGGCAGACCTGCTCTCCGCCAGTATTTCCGTGGCGATGAACACCACCGCCTTCGGTCTGATGACTGGTATCCCGTTGTTGATCGTCCACGCACTGCTGAACTCACTCACCGGTGAAATTATCGATAGCCTGGAGATGGTCTCTGTAAAAGCATCCAACCTGATTGATGGTGCCACCCGTCGCCGCTTTGAAGTGGAGCCCGCAAAATCCAAGCCGTCTAGTGAAAAAACTGCCCCAGCAAAAACCAATCCAGTAGCACAGCAAGCGGAAACTGCGTAATGAGAAGGCGGCGCCACGGGCGGGATAAAGAAGCTCCTGAGCTGGATATCACTGCTTTCTTGAATTTGATGGTGGTATTGGTGCCTTTTCTATTGGTATCGGCGGTATTTTCGCGGGTGACAATTCTCGAACTGAATATGCCGAGTGGTGCCGGTGGTGGAGCACCGGATGATCCCACAGTTACGGTGGAGGTAGTTGTGCGAGAACAGGCCGTGGAAATCAGTGATGGTGAAAAGGTTATCGCACGTTTCCCCAACCTGAATATCGATGGCGAGGGTGAAAATGCTCCTATTGAGGCTCCCGTTGGAGCAGATACTGAACAGACTGAGATTCTCGCTGTGCTGCCCACAGCAGAGGTGTATGACCTAAAGAAGCTCACGCAGTTTTTGTTGGAAGTTAAGGCCAGTTATCCGGAAAAAACTGATTCCATCATCCTGATGGAGCCCACAATCGCCTATGAGCATTTGGTGGGCATTATGGATACTGTGCGCGGAGCTGAAGTGCGGGTTGAGGGGAGTGATCCCAGTGATCTGGATGCGGTGGAAAAGGTGGTTTTATTTCCTGATATTTCCATAGGAGATGCGCCATGAGAAATGAAAGCCGACGCATGAAGCGTATGGCGCGAAGCCATAAGCGCAAGAAAACCTCAGGTATGAACCTGACTTCCCTGATGGATGTTTTTACGATCCTGGTGTTTTTCCTGCTGACTAATACCTCCAGCAATGAAGCCCTGGAGCCCCCCAAGGTGATTACCTTGCCGGACTCAGTGGTGGAGACCAAGCCCCGGGAAACGGTGACCTTGATGGTGACCAATGATGAAATCCTGGTGGAATCCAACTCGGTAATTGCCACTTCCGAAGTGTTGGAAAGTGAGGAAACCATTATTGCGGCCATTAAGGAAGCGATGGTTGCGGAGCTGGCCAAGGCAATTGGTGTTGCCCAGGCCTCGGCAGACTCAGGTGAGGGCGGCGTCGAGGGAGGCCAGGATCCAGAACCACCGGAGGTTAATATTCTCGCGGACAGAGGCATTCCGTTCAGTTTGCTGAAAAAGGTGATGTCCAGCTGTACAGATGCTGGCTATACCAAAGTTTCACTGGCGGTTATTCAGAAAGCATCTCAGGGTTAATGGAAGTTTGTGAGTAATTTTCTTCAACAACAGCGGGCGGTAGGTGAGGCGCTTGAGGCGGTTCACCATCGCATGCAGCTGCTCGAGGATGAGCGGCACCAGATCGAAGAGAAGCTGGCTGAATTGCAGGACCAGGGGTCCAAGTACCAGTTGCTCGACGAGATTTCCGAACGCCTGCGCAAGCTTGAAGAAGCGGGTGCGGGAGAAATGTTCTGGGCGGAGGATTATCGGGAGAATGCTTCTGCTCAGGTTATCGAGCGGATCGGTCAGTCGACGCGCAGTTTCAACCAGAGTCTGGAGCAGCTGCGCGATGAGCGCAGTGCTTTACAGAGCAGCATAGGCGAGTGCCAGGAAGAGGTCTTTGCGCTGGATGAACGAGCGGATGAGCTGCGCCGCGAGGAGGAAGAGTCAAAGTTCGAGTTCGAGATAACACGGGAATTCGAACAGCCCAAGTTCCGTCCTATGGTGATGCCATGGCACAAGCAGGGTGAGGACGAAAAGCGTTTTCGCCGCTGTGTCTTTGCCTCACTGTTTATCGCCGCCTTGCTGGGCTACCTGATTCCTCTGTATACGGTGCCCCAGCCCGAGTCTCAAATAGTGGAAATTCCCGAGCGCCTGGCCAAGCTGGTTATTGAGAAGAAAACCAAGCCCAAGCCACCGCCGGAGCCAGAAAAAGCCAAGCCTAAGAAAGAGGAGAAAAAACTGGAGAAGAAGCCTGAACAGAAGGTAGCCAAGCAGGACCCGAAACCCTCCAAGACGGAGAAAAAGCAGGCGCGTAAAAAAGCTGAGCGATCCGGTGTTCTCGCCTTTAAGGATAACTTCCAGGACCTGATACAGGATGATCTGGATAACCGCCTCGGCCAGCAAACCCAGCTGAGCACGGCCGGTAAAAAAGAGAACCGCAGTCAGCGCTCACTGATCACTGCAGCATCTACGGCGGGTAGTGGTGGTATCAATACGGCGGAGCTGAGTCGCAATGTGGGTGGGTCTGGTTCGGACTTGGGTGGCGTTGCCTTTGCGCGAGTGGAAAGTTCTATCGGTACTGAAGGTGACTTTGCCGGTGAGGACCGTCCTCTCAGTGATGGTGCTGGTCCTTCGCGGACAGATGAGGAAATCCAGATTGTTTTCGATCGCTACAAAGCCACCTTGTACCGTATCTACAATCGTGAGCTGCGTAATAATCCCGCGCTGCAAGGTAAGATGGTGTTGAAGATTACTATTGAGCCCAGCGGATCGGTTTCTGCCGTGAGTGTAGATTCCAGTGATGTGGATTCGCCGTCACTCAATGCAAAAATTGTGGCTAGGGTCAAACGATTTAACTTTGGTGAAAAGGCCGGAGTGCCGACCATTACCATTCTTTATCCGATTGACTTCTTCCCGCCAACCTAGGCTGATAATTGACCGGAGCCCACTGAATGGTGGGTTCCGGTCGTTTCAAACTGATGAAATTTTCGTCATACCTGTTCAGTTATTATTTGTCCGTTCTGAACAAAATTTTCCCTCACTGAGGGCCCGCCTGAGAACCACTTGGCAATCCCTACAAAAGTTCCACTTGTCAGCTGGCTAATTATGACTTGTTTCACGGCTACCTAAGTGGGTTGTAATTAAAGTTCGCCCACCGTGGAGTGTCTGGTGTAAATGCCCGATTTATCTCCAAACATCTGTATTAGAAAGTGGCGGCCGTTAAGTGATAATGAAGTCGGAATTTGTTGAGCAAAAATCCTGCAAGTCTGTGATTATTGGATTTTTATTGGTCTGTGCGGTGGTCCTTCTAACTGCACCGCAGGCACTTGCTCAATCTAACTGTCCTTCTATTACCGATGATCCTGCAGGGTTCAATATTCTCAGTCACCGCTCCAGCGACAGTTGGTGTGTTTTATGTGGTGATGGTCAGGTAACCATCGAAGTTGATGTACCCAGTATTTTCAGTGGCCTATCGGGTACCCAGTCTATTCAGGATATCGTTATTACGGAGAACCTGGGGTCTTCCGGTCTCGAGTATGTGACTGGCTCTACTTCAGTGAGTTCCGGGGTTGTTCTGGCTGAGCCCACGATTAGCGGTACCACTATTACCTGGGATCAAAATGATCTGTCTGCACTCGCAGAGCGTGACGAAAATACAACCCTGACTATCACCTTTAATGTGCGCAGCCAGGATGACGAAGAGGAAGAATTGGTTGTTAATAATCGCACCTTAAATGCGACCGCAACTTTCGATTACTGCAGTTACCCGACCACTACAGATACTCACAGTATGGAGCTGTCTATCCGTGAGCCGGAACCCTCCATGGACAAGCGCGGCCGTAATATTGATGCGGCGCAAACGAACTACACCAATAATGTCTATGGCAATATTGAAGATGATGTGATCTGGCGTATTCGTATCTCCAATGATGGTGACGCGGATATGCAGGATGCGCGTTTTGATGATTTGATGTCCAACCCCAATATGGATATCAATTACGCTTGTCCGAGTGAAAGTGCCGCTGAAGCTGTTGCCAATAATAATGGTGTTGCGCCCGGTGGCAGTAGCTGCGTTTCCGCAAGTAATTCTATTAATAACTTTGAGCTGGATGGTAACTTTTCCAATGGCTCAGGGCGCACTGACGTTCCGTCTGGTGGCAATCTGGATATTTATTTAGTAGGTAAAGTAAATACTTCCTGTAGCAATGGCACTAATACAGTGTCAGATTTACAGTGGGGTTGTGAGATTGATGGTGATACGGGTGTTGGCGGTATTTCCAGTCCCGCAGAAGCCTCAGCTCCGGGCTCTGATACTTCGGCAATGCGTGTTGAGGTTTTATCAGACCTCACTATTACCCAGGAGATTACTGGTACCAACTTGAATCAACCGCTCGGTGCTTCCGGTTACGTTACTATAACCGTAAATAACCGGACAGGTGGCTCGGTAAGAGATATCCAGTTTGTCAGCGATCTGCCCGACGAATATGTGGTTGATACCACCTTTACACCGGAAATTACCCGCGAGCGTCGCGGTATTGATAGCCACGGCGCTAACTATAGCTCAACCTACGATGGCAAAGTCGATACGCTGGAATGGCGTGTGGGTTCTACTTGGAATCAATGGGATACGGATCCACTTAATAACAACCAACCGGAATTCCGCTTGTTGAGTAGTACAGTTCACTCGGTATACTCAGACCAAGAGCACATGATGCGACATGGAGATGAAATTCAAATTCGTTTCCGCATCGTTACGATCGAGCCGGACTTCTATGACTTGGATGCTGACCTGGATATAGAGGAAGAGTCTTCCACTACCGGTACCGATCCAAATAGCAATATCGCCCTTGCAAACAATGTCCTCACTATTGATTACGAGGATTTCTGTTCTTCAACCACTCCTGCTACTCAGGTAGAAGCCCAGTCGGTTACTCCCGACCCCGAAGATCTGGACGTCAGCACGGTTCATCCACTTTATATTGTTCGCGATAGTGGCACTTCAGAATTGACGGTGGATATCACCAATAACGGTGGCCACGACGCGGATGATTATTCCGTGTATGTCACCTTCGGTGAGGCGATGACGGTCCTGTCCAATGACCGCAGCTGTACGGCCCTGGGAAATCCCAATCTGGGCACAGTGCCAGGACACCCACTTTGGAACCAGCCTGATTATTTGCCAGATTCCTCCAGGGTGTACCTGTGTGACAGTGGTGATTTGGGGGGTGAAATTGGACCTGGTGATACAGAGCGAGTGGTTTTTGTGGTTGAAAAGAATCACTCGGCCACTGATGACGACCTGACGTTCCGTGCAGATGTCGTAGGTGAAATCACCTTATATGATGGTACCGCGCTAAGTTTCCCCAGTCCTGCATCTCTAACGGATACGACACCAAACCAGCAATTGGCTAATAATTACACCCTTGATGGTATGCGCGCACGGGTAATGGGTTTTAACCTGGTCAAGGACCGTTCCGATGAATGTACCGAGCTGACCAGTGAAACTGCTTTCCCAAATAGCAGTGTATTGATTGGTGAAGAGTGTAGTTTTGAAATTCAAGCCGGTGGTTGGTTTGGATTCGATACACCGGGATTTGCTTTGATAGAAGTGAAGGACATTGATGTTATCGATGACCTTCCCGACGGCCAGGGCTATATTGCGGATTCACCGCTAAATTGTTCAGACGTCAGCCTTCCTGATCCCACCTCTCAGGCAAATTGTGTGGTGATTTCGAGCAGTGATATTGTTGAGGGCGGTGGTCTGAATAACTCTCTGAGTGAGACAGATTTACACTGGGATATTACTACCAATATTACAGCGAAAGATCGCTGGTTCCTTGCGGATATGACAACCCGCTTGTTGAATGACCCAGTGGATACAGAAAACACTGATCCGAATCAACACGCAAATGACAGTATCGATTACGCCCGCGCCCAGTTTACTGCGGTTTTTGATACTGAAACGATTATCGTAGATAACTACAATACCAGTGGAACCCTGACCAATATTGATGGTGTTCCAACCACGGTCCCCGGTTTCCCAGATATTACTGAATGGTCGGAATCTGTCACTGTTACTGAACCCTCGATAGAAGTCGATAAAAAAGTCTGTAATGAGAATCTCTACGGCACTGGAACAAGCTGTAGCAATTTTGTGGATTTTACCGATGAAGGGCACCGGGACCAGACTTATATCTTCCGTCTCACGGTGACTAACCGGGCTGCGGATAGCGGTGTTGATCGCGCTCCCGCATACGATGTTGTCGTAACTGATACCCTGGATTCTTCCGGCCAGATGTGTGTGCAGGCAATGGATACCGATAGCCTGGATAACGATGCTGATGGCAGTTCGGAAACTGTCAGTGGCGACGATGGCTTGGTGGGAATTACCTCCGGTGCAAATAACTATTCAGAAGCTACCCACTGTAGTGATGGTGGTACCCCGGCTATTATCACTTTTTCCTATGAGCATTCCACTGCCCTTGAGCGAATTAACCCGGGTGACTCCGTAACCCTGTATTACCGTGTGAAACCACATCAGTCAGTGGCACCACTGCAGCTGTTTACCAATACTTTCTTCGCTCGCTATGACAGTTTGGAAGGCGATTTTGGTAATCAGACTTCTCCGCAAATTGACAGTGACACGGACAATGATGGTGTCGGTGATGGCACTCCTGCAGCCGGTCGGGCGCGCCACTACCAGTCCGACGATGCCGAAGCACAGATGAGGATTATTGAAGTACAGGCAGAGCCAAAGAAAGCCCTTGAGTTCTCCAACGGCACGGCCAGTGGAACCAGCAGTGACACAGCGGTTGTCGGTGAAGAGGTACGTTACGAACTGACAGCACAGATTCCGGCAGCGAAACTGCGAGACTTTGTGATTCGTGATGAATTGCCGGCAGGTATGCGCTGTATCGAAGGGGAGACCATCGATTTAAGTGCCTCCCCTTACGATGCCGCTGGCTTTGTACCGGGAGGTACTTTTAATGCTACCTGTACCAGCACAGGTACTGCAGATTACGTTGAGTGGGATTTTGGTGATCAGGAACTCACCACCGTATCCGGTAGCCTGTTTGATTTTCCGGTAGAGTTTATTGCCCGTATTGAAAACAGCAGTAACACCAATGACGGCGATGTTTTGGGTAATGGCGGCAGCTATACCACTGCGCAAGTTACCTATGTGGATGAGTCCGGTGCTGCGGTGGCGGTGCCATTTGATGCCCATGAAATAACAGTACTCGAGCCACAAATACAGCTGACCAAATCCTTTGCTGTTACCAATAGTGATGCTGAAGATATTTTGACAGTCACGGTTACAGCAGAAAATATTGGCAGTGCCGATGCCTACAACTTGCAGGTGCTCGACGATCTCACCGGCAGTAATCTTATTTACCTGGGAAATGTGGGCGGTAACGACCCACCCAATAATGTCGATGTCACTACGGTGGGCACCAATGCTCCCATCTTTAGCTGGAATCGCAGTAATAGCGATTACACTATTGCGGTTGGCAATACAAAAACATTCACTTTTGAAGTCCAGGTAGAGCAGGGCGTTGAGCCCCATGAAATTCTGGACAACACGGTTGAAGCCCGCTGGCAGTCCCTGCCGGGCTCGGATGTTGCACTTAACAGTGGCAATTCTATTGGCATTGATGGTACCGCTGACGGCATGCGTATTGGTGTTTTGCCCAATGTCGGCGATCCCATCAACGATTATGAAACCACTGCCAGTGCCCAGACTGAAGTACCGTCATTAGAGTTGACTAAAACGGATTTGGACACCTCGGTAGTTCCCACCATTGGTGCCCATAAACAATTCCAACTGGAAATCAGTTTGCCGGAAGGTATCAGTGAAAATGTAGTTATCACTGATCAGCTGGGTAGCCCTGAGGGTTATGTGCTCTCTCACAATACTGACTACGATATCACTTACGATTTTGTCGGTATTGAAACTATTAATGGCGGCGCGCCATCTGAATCGGCCTTTAACAGTTTTCCGGGGGATAATACTTCCGGAAATGCTACCTGGGATGTCGGCACCGTCGATACCAGCAGTGAAAATGACACGGCCGGAAGCACAATTGCTCCGCTGATTCGAATTACCTATTTTGCCCGCATCGAAAATGATCTCGCCACTAATGATGGTGATAATCGCCAAAATAATGCCGCGCTTACTTACAGCAATGGGGAAAGTGGCAGCACAGAAAATATCAACGACAGCACAACCAGTGTAACGGTAGTAGAGCCGTTACTCGAGATTAGCAAGACAGTGAGTAATGCCACCAATCCCGGCAATCTGCCGGTGGGTGGTGATGTGCTGGAATATGTTATTACCGTGGAACATGATGCGGGCTCCAGTGCCGCAGCTTATGAGCTGAATTTAGTCGATACGCTGCCTTCAGAGTTGACTTTTGACAGCAGCTTTACACCCACTGCAGAAATAGGCGGTACCGCGGTATCCGGCTTTGTCTCCACACCAGCGGCAGCTCCAGCAGGTCCACTCGTATGGGGTCGTGACAACGGCGATAGCAGTCTGGATTTAGCGCTGGGTCAAACTCTGGTGCTCACCTACCGAACCCAGGTTACAGGCGTTTTTGGTTCGCCTATCAGCAACAGTGTGATGCTGGACTGGACCTCCCTGGACGATGGCAGTATCAATGACCTGGCCTATGAGCGCGACGGTGCTGGATGCCCCAGTATTTCCGCACCTGATGATTACTGTGTTGGTCCTGCAGAAGCCAGTATTAATACGGTAGACAATACCAGCATTACAAAAGCAGTAATTGCCGACACAGATACCGCAACTGCTGTGGGCACTCTGCGTGTTGGCGATATTGTCACTTACCAGCTCACCTTGAATTTACAGGCGGGAACAACACCTGCAGTAACTATTGATGATGCGCTGCCCAGTGGCTTGGAGTTTGACACTGTTGTCAGCGTAAATGGGGACACAGCTGCTCCCTACAGCGATAGTCTGAATGACTTTACCTATTCAGCGATTTCGGTTCCCAGTGCCGGTGATACCGGCACGGTGACCTGGGATCTGGGAGATATCACCAGTAATTTCGGTAATACCAATAACTTTGTTATTGAGTACACCGCTAAAGTAGTGGCGGGTTCGGGAATCACCGCGCCTACCGCAACCCTGACCAATACGGCCCAGCTAAATTACACCGGTGCCGCCAGTACCTTGCAGGACAGCGCCGATATTACTGTACTGCAACCGGTGATCGACAATCTCACCAAGACCGATGCCACCTGGCCTAGCTCCCATATGAATGTGGACCCGGCCAACGATATTATGCAGTTTACCCTGCAGGCCTGTAACTCGGGTCTTGCCCCCGCCTACAACCTATCGCTAACTGACGATTTAGCGACGCAAATGGATGAGAGTTCCATTGCCAATCTCCAGGTGAGTCTCGACGGTGCTGTACTGACACAGGGAGCAGATTACACCTATAGTGCGCCGGCAACACGCGGTGCTGATATGGGCTTCGATTTCCTGGTACCGGTCGAAGCGGGTACCTGTTTGGAAATCAGTTACCAGATCGGTTTCTATACAGATATTAGTGGCGGTGAAAGCTGGGTTAATACTTTTACCGTCGATGAATTTTGGTCGCTGGAAGCTAGCAATGGCGAACAGTACTCTGCAGTTACTTTGGGCACTCCCTATCCGATGGGCACTGTTGCGACCAGTGTGACTGCTCCGCAAAAAACACTGCAAACAGCGACTACTGCCGCTGTCGGTGACGAGGTCGTATACCAGATACAGGTCCCCGGTAGCGGCACCACCTCGGCCATTTACGATATTGAAATTTCCGATGTATTAGACCCCAGCCTGGAGTTGGTGCAATTGCAGGAAATTAATGGGCTTACCTACACCGATAATACCAGTGGCAATAATATCGATATGGCAATCGATATTATCCCAGCCGGTACCGTGGCAATTTTTGAAGTTCACGCCCGGGTTGCCAACAATGCCACAGCCCAGGCTGGCCACAGCTTTGAAAATGAGGTGACTTATTCTTATGCCGCGACTGATGGTGGCACTTCGCAGTCCGGAGGTACCGGCACTGCAGCGACACTCACCATCGTCGAGCCAGAAATAAGTGCAATTGCCTCTGTCGCAAATCAAACCAATCCCGGTAACGATCCGGATGCGGGCGATGTACTGCGTTGTACCTTGGACCTTAGTGCTGCGGGTAATGCGGAAAATTCTGCAGCTTACGATCTTTCGGTTAATGAGTTGTTATCCCTGGGGCTTGAGTTTGTACCGGGCACCGTGACTTTTGCCGGAGCCTCCCAGGCAGATCCCACCGTAACTGGTGACGGAATTACTACTGCGCAAAACCTGGTTTGGGATCGGGCCAATAGTGATCTGGATATCGCCGCTGGTGATAACAGTGAACTGGTCTTCGATGTGGTTGTACTCGACAGCGTACAGCCAGCAGCTGCGCTGTCCGCAACTGCCAGCGTGGAATGGACCAGTCTCGATGAAGATAACAGCAGTATTTATGAACGTAACGGTGCTGATGGCAGTGGCGGCCTGAATGATTACTTGCTGGAAAACATTGCTGCTCAGCTAGATGCTGCCAATGACAGCACAATTAGCAAAATTCGTTCAGATGACAGCTATGGTAGCGCTGATGAGCAATTGCGAGTGGGTGATTTGGTTGAATACCAGATTACCCTCTCTCTACCAGAGGGCACGGCTTCCAATGGGCTTATTGTCGATACTTTGCCCCAGGGAATGGTGTTTGTAAGCACACTTTCAATTAATGGCCAAACTTCTGCACCATTTACTGCTGCGGCGCCCTTTACCCACACCGATATCGCAGAACCAGTGCAGTCTGGTGATCCTTCTACTGGTGCCACTACGGTTACCTGGAGCATTCCCGACCTGGTCAATACGGGTGATAACGATACCAGCAACGATGAATTTGTTGTGCGTTACCTTGCCCGGGTTCTCAATGAGGATTCCCACCCCTGGCCGGCAACGAATACTGCTCTGATCAATACCGCAGAGTTTGGTTTTGATGCTGCCACAGGAGCCGAAACCCGTAGTGATAGCGAAACACTGGACCTGTTACAGCCGGACCTCGCCGTAGCCATAAGCTCAACTCCCGCTGATGGCAGCACGCTTTCCGCTGGCGATACGATTGAATATACCGTTACGATTACCAACAACGGTTCTTCACCAGCCTATGATCCGGTATTCCGCGATGTGATTCCTTTAGGTCTGCGCCAAGGGGGAGTCAGTGTCCAATCCCTCACAGTAAATGGTGCCGCAGCAACAGTGGTTGCGCCTACTTTCGATAGTAGTAATGGCGAAGCCGTTTGGGATTTTACCGCAGGTTCGGGCTACGGAATCAACGCCGGTGAATCCATGGAGATGGTATATCGCGTTGAAGCGGATTCTAATTTAGGGGCTGGACTTAGCCTGCAAAATGCGGCCTATGTTGAAGTTTATTATTCGCTTGATGATAACGATTTGCCGTCTCTGAATTCCGTGGCGGTCACTGACGATTTACGCGAGGATTATGGCCCGACTTCTCCGGTGAGTATCCAATTTAATACTCCCAATGCCGCGCCACTGTTGATTGAAGTTACCCAATTAGCAGCTTCCATTGGCGAGCCGTTTAACTATCGCATTACCATCCCGGAAACGGTGCAGACCACAGCGCTTCACGATGTCACTGTGCTGATGGATCTGACTGCGTCTGCTGCGGATCTGGAATTTGTCAGTGCCAGTAAAGTATCTGGCAGTGCATCTTTCACTCCGGAAAATAACGGCAGCTCCACCAGTCTCAGTATTGCAGATAGCACTAACGGAATTGATGTGCCCGCCGGCGAGCAAGTCGTTATTGATGTAACCCTGCGACTGCTGGATATGGACCCGCCGAATGTGGACGGTTTGAATTTTGCCACCAGTGCCAGCTACAGCTACAACTACGATAATGATAATGCCTCTGCGGGGCAGGGTGCGGGTAGCGGCAATACTACGGCGGACATGACAGTAGTAGAGCCCACGGCTATTACGCTGACTAAATCTGGCCCCACCAGTGTTCAGTCCGGTGTAGGCGGTACCTTTACTTTAGATTTGCACAATACCGGTACGGGCCCGGCCTGGGATATTAGTGTTACCGATATTTTGCCGGATAATAATCCCGGTGGAATGTGTGAAACGCCCCCGGCCAATTTCACCGCGCAAATTACTGACAGCGCCGGCACCACGACGGCCACCCTGACAGAGGGTTCTGACTTTAGCGCGGTATTTGATAACGATAGCTGCACCCTCACAATTACCTCCATCGGCCCAGCGGCAATGCTGGATGCGGATTACCATCTGCTGATTGGCTACGACGCCTATTTGGATGCCGACACCGTCGATGGGGATACGCTGACGAATATTGCTGGTGTTACTCAGTGGCACAGCTGGGATAGCAGCCTCACTGAAGTTCGCCAGTACACCCGTGCGGCGCCCACTGATGGCACTCCCGGTGTATTGGATCATGAGGATGCTTATTCGGTTAGCGCCTCTGTGCCGAAAGTAACTTTCTACAAAGTAGTGGAAAATATCAGCCGTGGAGAAAACCCGGCCACTGCAGCCAGTCCCACAGAAGTTTTACGTTACACATTGACACTGACCAATATGAGCAGTGTTGATGTGAGCGGAGTCGAAATAACCGATGACCTGGGCCGATTAAATAATTCAGCACTGTTTGAATCGGGCACTTTACAGTTGGTAAGTGCTCCGACTGGCAGTGACAGCAGTGCTATCGATGCCTCTGCCGGTACCTGGAATAGTGGCTATCTGGAAGTCAGTAATCTGGATCTTACGGCGAGCGGTACCGCGGGAGATTCTATCCAGATTGTTTATGAAGTTACCCTGGCAGCAGTTATTGATAGTGGGACTCAAGTCTTCAACCAGGCCCAGGTTCAGCTTCCCGGGCAATTACTGCAAGACAGTGATGATCCCAATATCAACGGTACTGATGATCCGGATACGGCGGGTGATGAAGATCCTACAGAAGTACTGATTGAGTCAGAGCCATTACTGGTGGTAGAAAAAACGTCGGCAGATATGACTGATGACGCAGAACTGCTGATGGTTGGCGATACCCTGCGATATACCATTACCGTGGAAAATGCCGGTAATGAGAATGCGATCAATGCTCTGATATTGGATCAGATCCCATCTAATACAACTTATGTCAGTGGTTCTACCACCCTGAACGGCTCCACATTGTCTGATGTCAGCGGCACCTCTCCTCTGGCTGCAGGTATGAGCATTAATACCGATGGCGAAGCCGATGGTTTTATCGGCGCAACGGCCAATGGTGCAGCCGCAGTGGTCATCACCTTTGATGTCACCATTAATGACGTTAATGATGGCACCGTTATTTCAAACCAAGCGTTCGTAAATGGTGAAGGTGCGGGTAGCGGTACTTTTGATGAAGTGCCCTCCGATGACCCGAATACCGATGCCCCCAATGATCCCACGATCGATATTGTTGGCGATGTACCCCTGTTAATTGCCCACAAGACTGTGGAGATTGCCGAAGACTATATTTCCGCAGGAATTGTCGATCCGGGTGATGTACTTCGCTATACCATCGCAATCACCAATATGGGTGGTGTAGATGCTCTCGAAGTAGCGCTTACCGATCAGGTACCAAATGACACTACTTATGTTGCTGGCACCACCACTTTGAATGGTGAAGTGGTAGCGGATAACGGTGGTGGTAATTCACAGTTGGATTCTGCCTTACCGGTTTCATCCGATGACCTGACACCGCCGCTACCAGGAGCCAATGAAGGCATTATTACCTCGGGTCAAACTGCCACTGTCACATTTGAGGTAATGGTGAATGCTGGCACTCCGACAGGTACAGTTATCAGCAACCAGGGTAGTGTTGATGCAGATGAGTTGGCACTTACCCTGACCGACGCAGATGGCAACCCAGCCAATGGTGCACAGCCAACTGACGTTGTCGTGGGTGATGCCCAGTTGCTCTCCATTGTGAAAGAAGTTGCGGTTGTCGGTGGCGGTGCCGCAGAAGCGGGTGCGGTATTGGAATACCTGGTAACCGTCGAAAATATCAGCGGTGTCCCAGCAACTTATATTGAGATCACCGATGACCTGGCTATAGCCGGAGATGGAGTTCTCACCTATATCGCCGATTCGGCCATGCTCAACGGGCAGACCGATGGAATAACGGTTGTCGACACGCTAATCACAGCAGACTACGCCACAACTTACGGTGACTTGGAACCGGGAGAGATGGTTACTCTGCGATTCCAGGCGCAGATGTCAGAAAACCTGGATTATGGTTTTACTGTATTAAATACCGCAGAAGTACAGTGGAATGATCCTGCTTCCAGCGCTCAGGCCAGTGTTGCCATTGACGTTGGCGGTACCCCGGGCATTGCCAACCTGGCTGGTTATCTGTGGCACGATGTGAATTTCAATGATGCCTTGGATACGGATGAGAGCCTGTTGCTTAATTGGGCGGTAGACCTGTATTTCAATGACGAATTGATGGAAACAGCTCAGTCTGATGAAAATGGTTACTTCCAGTTCCAGGGGCTGGTACCGAATAGCTATGGTGGCCTTAGCTATGAAATGCGTTACACCGCACCAGATGCTACTGAAAGTACAGCTTCATTGGGTAACTCTGTTTCTGATTTCACCAACGGCCCGCAGTCCATTAGTGAAATTTATGTAGATTCGGGAGCGAACCCACAGGATTTGAATTTGCCTCTAACACCCAATGGCGTGGTTTACGATTCAGTAACCCGCTCCGCCATTGAAGGTGCCACCCTCACTATGTTGAGGGTGAGTTCCGGTCAGGAATTGCCTGCGCGTTGTTTTGATGATGAGAAACAACAAGGGCAGGTAACCCAGTCTGGGGGTTACTACAAGTTTGATATCAACTTCAGCGATGCAGCCTGTCCATCCAGCGCGGACTACCTGATTCAGGTGGATATCGCGGATGAGGATTATGTGGGTGGTGAATCACTGGTAATTCCTTCTCAGACAAACAGCGAAACTGCCGGTTTTGATGTGGCCGGTTGCCTGGGCAGCAACGCCGATGTGGTTCCTGCGACCGCAAATCATTGTGAGGTTCAGGAATCATTCTCTCACCCCTCTCTTGATGTCGAGGCGCGGGATGCGGCAACGGACTACTACCTGCGAATGACTTTGGATGATGGTCAGATTCCAGGGGAAAGCCAGCTGTTCAACAACCATGTCGCCATGGACCCGGAGTTGGAAGGGGCGCTATCCATCACCAAAACCGCGGCCATGCTCAACGTAACCCGCAGTCAGTTGGTTCCTTACACCATTACTTTTGGCAATACGCTGCCAATTCCACTGACAGATCTACAGCTAGTCGATTACTTCCCGGCAGGCTTCAAATATGTCGCGGGCTCGGCGCGCCTTGATGGAGAAGCGGTTGAGCCTGAAAGCGAAGGCCTGCAATTGAGGTGGTCAGACCTGCGCGTGGAAGCGGAAGAAACCCGTGTATTGAAACTGCTTTTGGTTGTGGGCTCCGGTGTGGGCGAGGGCAAATATGTGAACCGCGCCCGTATGTTCAACCAACTATCAGGTCAGGCTGCCTCTGGTGAGGCCTCTGCCACAGTGCGCGTAGTACCCGATCCCACCTTCGACTGCACCGATGTTATCGGCAAAGTGTTTGACGATAAAAATATGAATGGCTACCAGGATGAAGGAGAGGGTGGTTTACCGGGTGCTCGAGTGGTGACTGCTACCGGCCTGAATGCTACAGCGGACTCCCACGGTCGATTCCATATTACCTGCGCAGTGGTGCCGAATGGGGATCGAGGTTCCAATTTTGTGCTCAAGCTCGACGATCGCAGCTTGCCAAGCGGGTATCGTCTCACCACTGAAAACCCGCGTGTGCTGCGAGCCACCCGAGGCAAGATGCTGAAGTTCAACTTTGGAGCCAGCTTGCACCGGGTAGTGCGCCTGGATATTGCCGAAGCGGTATTTGAACCGGGCACAACAGAATTGCGCCCGCAATGGCATTCCCGAATGGATTTATTGTTGGAAAAACTCAGTGAAGCTCCCTCTGTTTTACGCCTTGCCTATCTTGGGGAGAATGAAGATCCGGATCTGGTGGACGAGCGTCTGCAGGCAATTAAAGATCAGGTCGCCCAGGACTGGGAGAGCCGTGAAGGTGACTACGATTTGACCATAGAAACTGAAGTTTTCTGGCGCCGTGGAGCGCCTCCTGGTAAAGGAGGTTTGGAGTGATGTCCTTTGCAAAACGGAATCGTGATCAGCGAGCTTGCTCGATAAATACTGCCGCGAAGACGACCCGCTTTTTCCCCCGGCGGGACTGCCGTCTCGCCACTGCGATCGCGTTGGCATTAACACTTCCAGCGCAGGCCCAGGAAGCGGGTGCGCAAGTAGATGAGCCTAGTTGGTGGCAGGTCTGGCAAAATATTCCAAGCCTGAGTTCTGAAGAAAGTGGAGCTCAATCCGAACTCGAAGAGCAGTCGATAGGCAGTAATACTGAAGGTATGCTGCTGCGCGCACCTACAAATCAATGGTTGCAGGATGCAACTCAATTTGTTGCACCGCTGGACCCGATTGTGGTGGAAGATTTTATCGACCCAATCCTGTTCTATGGCGTTGAGGATGAAATTCCTCTGGAGGCAGTGGAGTTACTGCGCCAGAGCTTGAATGACTTGGGTGAGACGCCCAATTTTAAGTTGCACTTTATTGGCCATACAGATTCCGATCCCCTTACCGGGGAACAGGTAGCAGACTTTGCCAGCAAAGAAGAATTTACTTTGGCGCGGGCCCAGTTCGTGGCGGACTTCCTTCAGGAGGCCCTTGAACTGCCTGAGCAAATGATTGTTGTTGAAGGGCGAGGGGATATAGAACCCACAGCGGATAATATTACTACCGCAGGTCGTGAAGAAAACCGCCGAGTACAGGTAAAAGTAACCTATGACGCCCTGGATGAAAAAGCCATGGCGGACCGTGCCCGTGCGGAAGCATTGTTGCTCAACCGGGTTAAAGTATGTCGCCAGGAAACGGTGTGCAGACTTACTTATGCCGCAGGCAGTGAGCAGCGGGCACGCCTTAGAAACCTGGTGACGCCACTGAGAATGGAGCCCGGGCAAACAGAATTGCCGGAAGCCTTTATTCGCCGTATCCGCGAGGTTCGATCCAACCTTGCGGATAAAAACAATCTGGTTATTCACTTTATTGGTCACACCGACGCCCGCCCCCTGGACGTGAGTGAAAATCCGGAAGCCCAACAGAGTGCTTATCAGGAGCGATCCTATAGCGAAGCCCGCCGTGTCGCTCAGGCCCTGGGTTCTGCACTGAATTTGCCTGCGGCCATGGTCACCAGCAGTGGCAAGGGGGCAAGTCAACCAATAGCGGCCAACGATACTCCGAAAGGCCGAGCCCTCAACCGCCGGGTAGAAGTGGAATTTTGGTATGACGACCCATTGGAAGTCGCTACAGATTCTGTTCAGGCCTGTCCGGAAGCTGCCGCTGCGGAAACTCTTACCATTGCCTATGAGTCTGCCGGTGGAAAACTGTCGCCGATTCGTTTTGATAATGGCGATCCGATTATCAGTCAGGCACAGCTAACACAAATACGTGCGGCCATGGCCGAAATTTCCAATAAAGCGAATGTTCGTCTGAGCTTTATTGGCTACAGCGATAACCAGCGTATGGATCGCCGCGAAGCGATGGTTTACGGCGATGACCAGGGACTGTCCGGTGCCCGCGCTCAGCGCGCTATGGCACAGATACAGGAGTTGCTCAACCTCGAAGATACCCAGGTGGAATTTGAAGGGCGCGGCTACGTCCAGTCCGCAGATGTAGTGAGCAATGGCTTTGAGCAGCGGGATGGCGCCAGGGTTGAGGTCGAAATCCTGTACGATGAACTGGCAATTCTCACTGAAAGTGATCGCTTGGAAATCGAGCGCATTAATCGTGAAGCCATAGCCAATAATCCCTATGCACTTAACTTGATGCGTATTACTGTCGACGGCAGCCCGGAATACGACCCCTATAAAAACTCGGCGGACTTACAGCGCTGTACTGATGTGGCCTTGCGAGAAGCGAATATTCAATTTCGCTTCGACAATAAAAAAATGCAACCGCGCCTGAATGTGACAGCATGGCCCAATACCATCCGTTACGCAGATAACCTGGATACCGACCTGGCAGAGAACCGGGTATTTTTCAGTAGCTATACCAACTATCCCTCTTTTATTAAAAGTACCGAAGTGCGATTGTTCGAAGAGGGACAGTCTCTGCGCGATACACCTCTGGCAATTGTACCGCTGGATCACTTTGGCAAAGGGGAATGGAGTGCAGAATTTTCTGAATTCCAGGCGCCTTTAAAAAAATTACACTATGTACTGCGGGCCTATGACAACAAGGGCCGCTATGACGAGACCACGGAACAGACCCTGTGGCTGGTAGATCAAATTGAAGAGTCTGCAGAAAATGAAGATATCGGTAGGGAATTATTAGTAGGCTACGGCGAGAACCGCTTAGCGCAGCGGAACATCCCTCTGGATGGTAACAGTGTATTGGTCAATGGCACTCAGGTGCCGTCCGGGCACACCGTATGGTTAGCGGGCAACCCGGTACCGGTCGATAGTCAAGGCCAGTTTATCGCCGAGCAAATTTTTGAGCCGGGTATGCATACGGTTGAAGTGGCGATACTCGATGATGAGGGTAATGGCGAACTTTTCCTGCGGGATTTGGATTTTGCCAAAAACGACTGGTTTACTGTAGGTATTGCCGACCTTACTGTGGGTTACGATAAAACCAATGGCCCAGCAGCCCTGGTTACCGGTGATGAAACTCACTATGACAACTCAGTAAGCTACGATGGCCGTCTGGCGTTTTACACCAACGGCGGTTTCGGGGAAGGCTGGCGCCTGTCGGCCAGTGCCGATACTGAAGAGGGCCCGGTAGAGGATCTGTTTTCCAACTTTATGGAAAAGTCTCCCGATGCCTTGTTCCGCCGCCTGGATAGTGATTTGTATTACCCGACGTTTGGCGATGACTCCACCGTAGTTGAAGACGCCCCCACGTCAGGCAAGTTTTATGTGAAATTGTCCAAGTACGATGACTACGGTCTCTGGGGTAATTTCAAAGCCAACTACGCCGATAATGAGCTCGCTCAAATTGACCGAACGCTCTACGGCGGTAGTGGTCACTTTGAAACCGATGCGATGACCAGCTTTGGTGAGAAGCGCTTTCAAATAGATGCCTTTGGAGCAGAGCCGGGAACCATTGCCGGGCGCGATGAGTATCGTGGAACCGGCGGTTCCCTGTATTACCTCCGTCACCAGGACATTTCCAGCGGTTCGGAAAGTTTACGAGTAGAAGTTCGGGATAAAGATTCCGGGCTGGTGCTCGCAGTTAAGACTCTCACCGCAGTAGTTGATTACGACATCGACTATATCCAAGGGCGTATCCTGCTTAACAGCCCCTTATCTTCCCTGGCAAATGATGAACTGCTCATTGAAGATGGCGCTTACAACGGCAATCCCCAATACCTGGTAGCACGCTACGAATACACACCAGGTTTTGAAGAAATGGACACCCTGGCTGTCGGTGGGCGTGCCCACTACTGGTTGGGCGATCACGTCAAATTGGGCTTCAGCAGTATTCAGCAAGACGAAGATGAAAATGAAAGTTCCTTGCAGGGTATTGACCTGACTTTGCGTAAAAGCGCCAGTAGTTGGGTGAAAATTGAAATGGCCGATAGCGAGGGCAGCAATCTCGATAGCGTCAGTTCGCTCGATGGCGGCTACACCTTTGATGATGAAAGCCTGGATTCCACGGTTGCTGCGAGTGCAACCAAAGTGGAAGGCGTTTTACAGCTGGGAGATTTCTTCGAGAGTTTGCGTGGCTCTGGTAGTTTTTACCATCAAGAGCGTGAAGCGGGTTTTTCCGGTCCAGGCCAATTTGTGGATGGCGATACCATCCAATATGGCGGTGGCGTTAACCTGCCGATCGGCGAAAGTTTTGATGTAAGAATCAAAGCCGACACCAAAGAGGAAGAGCAGGGGTTGCAAACCAATGCCATGGACTTGATGTTCGGCTACCGTATCAATGATCACTGGCGACTCACCTCCGCAGTTCGCAATGATAGCCGTGAAGATGAATCCGAAGTTGTCGCCGCTACCCAGACAGAAGGGGATCGCACAGATGTTGCTGTCGAGGCGAGCTATGATTCCGGTGAGAGTTGGAGCGCCTTTGGTTTTGTTCAGAATACGATGGAAGTGACCGGTACCCGCGGAGAGAACAATCGCATCGGCCTTGGTGGCGCTTATCGGGTAAGTGACCGTTTGACAATGGACAGTGAAGTTTCCGGTGGTGATACTGGCACAGCTGCCCGACTCGGTACGGACTTTCTGGTGACTGACAGAACCAGCCTATATATGAATTATGCGCTGGATAATGAGCGCAGCGATACCGGTGTGCGTGCACGCAAGGGCAATATGAGTACCGGCTTCCGCAGTCGCTATTCTGATACGCTAAATATTTACGGTGAGGAGCGCTATAGTCACGGTGATGTTTCCACTGGCCTGACCCACGCCCTGGGTATGGATCTGGCCCCCAATGACCGTTGGACCTATGGCACTACCCTGGAGGCGGGTACACTCGAAGACCCGGATACAGGAGCCAAGACCGAGCGCAATGCCATGGGCTTTAATGTGGGCTATGGCTTGGATGCTATACGTATCGCATCCGCGCTGGAATACCGTACGGATATATCGGAAACGGTATCGGGCGAAAATGTTGTATCGGAAACCGAGCGCGATACCTGGCTATTAAAAAATACCTTCAACTACCAGTTCACTCCGGACTGGCGCTTGGTTGGCAAACTCAACTATTCAGACAGCAAAAGTTCGGAAGGTGAATTCTACGATGGTAAATTCACCGAAGCGGTAATGGGTTATGCCTACCGCCCGGTAAACAATGACCGGCTGAATACCCTGATGAAGTACACCTATTTCTATAATGTGCCGACTCAGGATCAGGTTACTGTTGAAAATACCTCCACTGAATTTATCCAGAAGAGTCATATCTTTTCGATAGATGCCAGTTACGATCTCAATCGACAGTGGACTTTGGGTGGCAAGTACGCCTATCGTCTAGGCCAGTTGAGCATGGATACGGAAGACCCAGAGTTTTTCGATAGCCGTGCGAGTCTCTATGTACTGCGTGCCGATTGGCATTTTATCAAGCGCTGGGACCTCCTCTTGGAAGCACGTCTGCTCGATTTACCCGATGCCCAGGATAGCAAGAGCGGCGCCTTAATCGGCTTGTATCGACATGTTGGCGACCACCTTAAGTTGGGGGTGGGCTACAACTTTACCGACTTCTCTGATGACCTCACCCAGCTGGACTATGACAGTCATGGGGTGTTTATTAATATTATTGGTAAACTGTGATTTGGGGCCCGGCAATTGTCGGGCTTAATTCCAGAAGTTTTAAATAACGGAAGCGTTCAGTAATCGGATAGTTTGCCGCTATACATGATAAATCTTTATTCGTTTCTATACTTCTTCTTGGTATAGCAAGCTTCATACTAGTCTTAACTCTTAAGATTGCTTTTTACTTACTTAAATTGATAGAGCAATCTGTAGCGACAAGATAAAGGCTTCCTGTATATTGATGATATCCATATCAAACAAGGAGTGACCTAGCTCATTGTTTTTATTAGCACTAACCAATTGTTTAAGTCGAACTAAACACTATTTAAGTGTTAAAAAATATATGCTATTTCTTTGAAACTAATTTATACCATTGTAAATGGGGTCGTGAATTTACTAGGTTTTCAAGTTGTAAACTCATTTATGGGTGTATTCAGTGTTTGTTGATAAGCATAAGAGGTTATTCATACCTATCAACCTCGGATATTTAGCTATTGTTAGAGGGGTTTGAGTTCACTATGGAGCCATAATAACATCTAAATACTTGGAAGTAAGGGAAGGTTATGAGTGCGGATGGAGACTTGATAATAATGGGAGAAAAAATTATTGAGAAGTTCAGGGAGAGGCCGGATAAGGAGAGCGGAGATGGTTTATGGAGGCAAGAAGTGATTTTGTCTTGTGAGATGTTGCTGGGTTGTCTGCGAGCTAATCCAGTCGAAGCAGACAAAGCTTTGCTATTATCGGAAGTGTTGCAAAAGAGGTATGAGCAGAGTAAGCCTCCTGTAGTTCCTTATTGGTGTAGAAGAATAACTGAATATTATACACAGGAGTAAAGCCTGTCAGGGATGGCCGATAAGCAAGAAATATGCTGAAAAATCAGCAATTAAGTTGTCGCAAATTGAAGGTGTAAGTCGATTTTATTTGTAATTGTATTTCCTGTTTTATAGGAGGAAAGAAGTTCTACCTCTGCGTGTAGAAGCCTCATCTATTGAAGTAGATGCACCTCCTGGAAGTTTCATTCTAGTAAGACACTAAAGGTGAGAAGCAGTACTTGAATTCATAGCGGAAAGCCATGGTCATATCTGTATTCATAGTACTATGGTTCATCTCAGCCTTAGTCCGCTATAGATATAACTTACTACTCGAAAGCATTTCCGATATTAGGGAGTAGCATATGATTGAAAGTACAGAAAACAAACTTGGATGACTCCTGTATCACTGGGTTTAGTTTCCTTCTCACCCAAAAGAAACGCACCTTGGAGGGGGGAGGCAGCTCACCACTTCCAAGGTTATTAAGATGTACTGATGTGTTGAATAATTACTGCATATGGGTCGCGCTGTTATTATCTCCGAGCTGGGTAATATTAACTGTGCCGCTGAATCCAGTTTGAGTTACCATTAGGAAATTGTTGCTTCCAGTTTGAGAGAGGCCACTAGTATTTAGTTGTCCGCTTTGCGTTAAATCGATTTCGTTGAGATTACCGGCCTGGCTAAGAGTGGAGGAAACACCAATGCCATCTTGTAGAGAATTAATTAGGTTATCTTCACCACTCTGAATGGCAAAGAGATTGGAAGTGGCACCGGTCTGTTCACTGTTCAAGGTATTGATATTACCCAGCTGAATTACCTCAATACTATGGGTAGACCCGGACTGAATAATATCTACGGAGTTGTTATCACCAATTTGAGTAATTAAGTGGTTGTTTTCAGTAACTATTTGAGTGGTAACTGAAATATCGTTATTACTACCTTGTTGCAATGTATGGCCGACACTGTTGTTTGAGCTTGTTACATCTATTATTGAACTATTACTGTCACCGTACTGGGTTATGGTGCTAGTCTGGTTGGAGCTTGCGTCGCGAACGGCAAAGCCATTATTGTCATTCCCGAATTGTACAACCGCGCCACTAGTATTCGCGCTGCTATTTTGATCTCCACCACCTCCAGAATTATCGTTACCCATTTGAAAAACGGTGATACTGGTATTGATACTCTCACTCTGCGGCGATGTGCCAACGTTGCCAACGCCGTAAGATTCTACAGTCAGAACAGCAAAATCTACATTGCTTTGAACGGAGGAGCCAATATTATCGCTGCCTGTCATGGTAAATTGCATAGAGCTATTTGATGTGTCTTCTTGTACAGAACCACCACCGTTATTAGTGCCGGTCAAAGTGTATGTCATTATGGTATTAGAAGTGGACCTCTGTAGTGAACCGCCGAAATTGGAGGTGCCTGTCATGGTGTAGATCATTGTACTGTTTGAGGTAAATTCTTGATCAGAGCTTGAAGAATTATCAGTTCCTGTTATGGAGTATTGCATTAGCGAGTTACTTGTTGAAATCTGAGTTGTTTGTCCATTATTGTTGTCGCCAAGAATAGTTATTATAGCTGTAGTGTTTGTAGTTCCATCTTGTTCGCTATCTGTGGAGTTATTATTTCCCTGCTGATGGTGAATGACAGTGCCGTTAGTATTTCCATTTATTTGTACCGCTTCAGCGTCATTGTTATCCCCGACCTGGGTCTGCACAACCAAATTGTTACTAATGGTAAGGTCACTCTGGTCTGCCATAGCAGTATTTCCATTGCCCACTTGACTAACAATATAGGTATTGTCCGCGAGGGCTGTATTACTGATGGCTAGGGAGAGAATTGTTGGGATAAATATTGAAATTTTCATGGGCAACTCATAAATTTAAAAAAATTGAGTGAATTTCGTTTTGCTGCTGATGGTTTTGTGAGGTAGAGAATTCCCATGCCAATAAATGACATATCGGGGCGTACTCTATCTGACGCTAAAATATCGATATTGTTGGGGTGGCGCTAAATGGGGATAATTCTATGGGCTGCTTAATAGATTTTTCCAAGCCATTTTTGTTGGTATTACAGCTTTTCTTTACCAGGATGCCGGTTGTATGCGAGCTCCTTAAATGATTTTACCTGAGTAAGGTGTTTTTGCCATTCAGTTTTTCAGCAGGGTTATCCTCCTCTGTCTGGGGGTAGGTTATATTTCTGCCATGCAGAAATAATATTTTCCATGAGGGGCAGGTCGTTTAATGTTGATAATAAATTCCCAGGAACTGAGTTCCTTTTGTATCCTTACTGCAAGGATAATTGTTGCTGATTTTGTTGGGGGTAGATATGAGATGGAGGTTTGGAATTGCTAGTAATAAAGTTCCATTTTACGGGCTTCTGTGTTGGAGGCTGCTCTGATGCGGTTAGGGGGCGCCCTGGCTTGTAGTTCTTTAATCAGTAAGGTGGTGCTTTATGTCAGGCTGAATAAAATAACCAGATTCACAAGTAATTCGAGTTGAGAGGCTGGAAAATCTATGATTGTAATTAATGTGTCGCGCTCAATATATCTACATGAATCGCTGTATCCTGTTAAGACTATTGAAGCATGTTTTTCATTTTAAGTTGGCGGCTTTTCAGTTGCCATGATAAGCTTGAAAAACTTGCACGAATAATAGTGGGTGGGCCATGGTAAGTTATTGGGAAACTATCATACAGAAATTGTCTTCTTTGGGTTGTGCTGATGGATTGCAACTAAATCCGGGCTGCACTCAAATGGAATTGGAAAGTTTGGAGCAGCATATTGGTATCGAGTTGCCAGTAGATGTGAAAGCATTTTTATCGATACATAATGGCCAGTTTTATCGGGGGTTAGGACTTTTCTTCGAATCACAATTTCTTTCAACGTCTGATATCCAGCTTCGTTGGGATGGTTGGCGGGAGTTGGATGAAGAGGAAATGAATGAAGATTGTGCCGATTATATGAAATCCAGTCCAGAAGGGTATATAAAACCCCTATATACTAATAAATACTGGATTCCTTTAACTTTTGATTGGGCTGGCAACCATATTGGTGTTGATTTTGATCCGGATAGTAAAGGCAAGTATGGCCAGATAATTGCTTTTGGCAGGGATGAAGATACTAAGCTTCTTATCGCTGATAATTTCTCTGACTTTATTTCGAAGTTTATTGTGGCTCTGGATGCTGCTAAGTGGGAGGGCGGAAGATTTCGTGGGGAGTTTGATACAATGAGTGGTTTATTATAAAAGACGGTGCTGCCCGCTAGTTTTATTTTCCAGCCTTTGGGTTAAGAGTAATTGGTAACCGTTATAAATGCTTATAGGTTGGGTGGCCCTGCTGACAATGTAATTGCTTGCAATAATGCAGGGTTGATTAGCGCTCAGTATTCGATACCATATATAATTATCTACCATCTATTCCTATAGGATGGCTTGGACAAAAAAATGTATGCATGGATGGTCTAATGCTGCTTCGTTATTTTACTTAAATGTTGATTTTAAATTGGAGGTTTTCCTTTCTTATAATGATTTGATTGTGGGTCTTTCTGCCTCTATAAAAGTTGTCTCAATAATGAAAGTATAATAGCTTGAGTGACAGTATATATGGCTACTGTTCCTTAAGTATGTGCTCCATTTTAGTTGGAGTGACTATGCGAATTCATTAATACCTTTGTTATTTGTATTTTAATCTGATGTTTAGAGGTCCTGTTATCCAATTGAGAAGATCATGCTTTAAATCGGATTCGATCTTATTTGTCGGCCTTTGCTTTGTTTATTGGTGTGCTTAAGTTGTCATTTAATTTAGCATTCAAAGTTATACTGATAATTCGGATCTTAAGCTGGGTTTGAGACTACTTCTTCCTATAAGCTAGAGTTTAATTTGATAGGAATTAGGGGGCTGATATAGAAAAAATGGCGAATAAGAGCAGTATCTCTGCGAATCAATGCTGGGGTCTATTTGTCCTTTTCCTATCAGTATTCCTTATCGCCAGCGATTTCACCGCCTTTTCACCAGCTCTCCCCGCTATCGCCAAAGACTTTTCTGTCCGCATCTCATTTGTGCACTGGGTAGTGAATGCCTATGCCTTGGCCTATGGAGTCATTATTGTGACCAGTGGGCGTTTGGCGGATATCTATGGGCGTGAAACTGTTTTCTTAATTGGTGTTGGTATATTTTCTTGCTCATCGCTATTGGGAGGGTTCGCGAGTGAGGTAGGGGTGCTGTTAATCGCCAGGGTATTGATGGGGTTGGGAGGTGCATTAGCCTGGTCGGCAATGCTGGGGATGGCTTACACACTGTTGCCATCTGATCGCGCAGGATTTGTTGGGGGCTTTGTTTTGGCTGCATTAGGTGTGGCTACTGCTTGCGGGCCTGTTATTGGAGGAGTGCTGTCAGATTTTTTGAGCTGGCGCTGGATTTTATTTTTGAATATCCCTATTGCTATCTTTGTGGTCGTTATTTACATATTGAAGTACCCGTCAGAGCGCTTTGAGAAAAAAGACGAACGAATTGATTACTTGGGCGTGTTAACTCTCTCCGTATCCCTTTTCCTGTTTTTGTTGGCTCTTGATTTAATGACTCAGACAGGTATTTCTCGACTCTTGGTTTTCTGTCTTCTGGCAATATCTTTATTGGCTGCGATAACTTTTGCTTTTGTTGAAGCTAGAATGGCAGATGATGCTCTTATTCCAGCGAGCTTGGTGAGAAATCGTGTGTTTATGGCATCAGGAGTTAGTGTGTTTTTTGTCGCTATCGCCTTCTTTGCAACCCTTGTCTATATCCCTTTACTTTTTATTAGCGTGCATCATTATTCTGCATTTCAGGCCGGATTGGCTTTGTTGCCAGCTATGGTCTCTTCTGGCGTTTTTGCATTTGTATCTGGAGCAATTCATGAGCGGTTTGGCCCCAAATTACTGCTCTGTTCAGGCGCCCTGGTGATGAGTCTGGGGCTTTTTATGCTTTCGGTTCACGGTCATCATATTGTCTACCCAGTCTTTGTGCCGGGCATGTTATTGATTGGCATTGGGTTAGGTATATTTAGCCCTGCCGCTGTGACTGCCGCAATAACTTCTGTGGAGGCCAGTAAATCCAGTTTATCTGGTGCTGTTGTCTATATGTTCCGTTTTTTAGGTGGTGCTGTGGGTTTGGGGATCAATTCAGCCATATTGGCGTCAGCGCCGGATATTGCCACCGGTGTGAACCGGACACTACTGGTAGATGGATTTATTGTCCTTATAGGGTTCTTGATTGCAATTTTCTTCTTTCAGGAGCCCCAGAGAAGGTAATTAACGCGCTGCTTAGATTCCTCTTAGGCAATACGGTTTCTTATCGGTCTTTAGGAGCGTGTTTCCTATTTTCATTCTCTCTAAATGTTGACTGCAAGGGATAGGGCGAGTGGTCGGGGCTATCCTTCAACAAGTATTAGCGATGTTAACTCGTATGGGTTGTTAGCCGTTTAATATTGGCGGCTCAGGAAGGGCTGAGTTCTTAGAGATTGCTAATAGTAAATTTATACGAAATGGATCTCGGATATGAAATTGTCTTGGTTGCGGTTCTTGGCTGATAATTCTTTTGTTGTATCTCTTGTTGTATCTCTTGTTGTAATCTTGATGGTGTCAGGCCCCATTGCTCTGGCAGAGAATTTACGGGGAAGTACTACGGGGCCAACTTCTGCACCAGGATACAGCCATCCGGATCAATTTTTGCATTTAAAGCCTGTAAAGCTGGCTGACAATATGTATCCCGTAATCCAGCATCCGCAAGAGGAAAAGCAAGCTAGACAGAAGCTGGCTCTTTTGGAGGAGAAGTTTGGAAAAAAGCCTAACATATTGATTTTCTTACTTGATGATGTGGGCTGGATGGATGTTGGTTTTAACGGAGGAGGAATTGCTGTCGGCAATGCTACACCCACCATGGATAAGTTGGCGAATGAGGGGCTTATCTTAACCTCTGCCTATTCAACACCTTCATGCTCGCCAACACGGGCTACGATTCATACCGGCCAAAATCCGCTACACCATGGAATCCTACGCCCCCCTATGTACGGTGAGGCTGGTGGCTTGGACGGAGCGGTAACTATGCCGGCGGTACTCAAAAAGTTAGGCTACGTGACCCAGGGGGTCGGTAAATGGCATATGGGAGAGAATAAGGGCTCACTACCGCAGAATATTGGTTATGACGATTACCGAGGGTTTCTCGGTGTATCAGATATGTATACGGAATGGCGGGACGTTTATTTCAATCCAGAAGTGGCGCTGTCTCCAGAGCGCTTTGCCATGATGCAGAAGGAGCCATTTAGTCATAGTGAGGTTCATTGCACGCCGCAGGACACGGAACGGTGTGAAGATCTCCATCTGATTGACCTGGACACTATCAAGGTGCTCGATGACCAGTGGATGGATTACAGTGTAAATTTCATTAGGCAAATGAAAAGCTCTGAAAAGCCATTCTTTTTGTATCACGCCCCCCGAGGTTGCCACTTTGATAATTATCCATCTGATAAGTGGGCAGGGAAATCGCGAGCTCGTACAGTATATAGCGACTGTATGGTACATATGGATTATGTACTTGCACAGCTATTTAGTGCTTTGCAGGAAACAAACCAGCTGGATAACACTCTGATTTTCTTCACCTCGGATAATGGCCCCGAGTGCGAGGTTCCTCCTTATGGCCGAACCCCTTTCCGGGGTTGTAAAGGTACGAGCTGGGAGGGTGGAGTAAGAGTGCCGACATTTGCCTATTGGAAGGGGATGATAGAGCCGCGCCGAACTGAAGGGTTGTTTGATCTGGCTGATCTCTTTAACACAGCAATTTCAATAGCGGGCAAGCCCGGTAGGGAGGTGGCAAGTTTTGTTAGTGAAGATCGATATATCGATGGTATCGATCAAACGGGAATGCTGTTGGCGGATAATGGCCAGTCTGCACGCCGTAGTCGGCCCTATACGATGAATCAGTATTTTTCTGCCATGCGTATTGATGAGTTCAAATATGTATGGACGGCAGAAATCGAAAATGGTGTCGTACAGAGGGGAAACTGGGGCGGGTTCAGTGGTCCCATTTTTGTTGAGAGTGGTGGGGCAAT
The DNA here is from genome assembly GCF_047324085.1 of Microbulbifer sp. CNSA002. Classification (NCBI taxonomy): domain Bacteria; kingdom Pseudomonadati; phylum Pseudomonadota; class Gammaproteobacteria; order Cellvibrionales; family Microbulbiferaceae; genus Microbulbifer; species Microbulbifer sp. CNSA002. The sequence continues at coordinate 3,418,784 of NZ_CP172449.1, read as the reverse complement.
ATTATTTAACCTTTATTCCAATCCTCAGGAAGATGTCAGTATCGGTGTACGTCATTTGCCAATGCTTGTACCGGTGATGACAACAGCAGGGGACTACATGAAAGAACTCATTAAGTATCCCCCACAATTCAAGATCGGTTTTATATCCAACAATCCGCCAATCTATGACCTTTTACCTCAAGCCAAAGAGAAGTTAGAGCAGTTTGAGAAAGAGGGTACTGGTAAGTATCCCTGGCCTTAGAGTTGAACCCTGAAATGTAGCTTTAACTCTACGAGTGGATTTATGCTTGAGCCGTTTAAGTATGTAATATTTTGACGGCTATTAAACAGGGTGGCGGGAGCCATTCTCTTGAGATACAGGCCTCGATAGATCAAACAAAATGGCCGGCCTCGCTCGTGATTCTGGAGGCCGGCCTGTGGATTATTGTAAGATTGTGCCGGTGTTGCTAGTGCCCACTTGCGTAGCGGTTGCAGAGTTCCCAGATGTTGCCTGGGTGGTATCATGGGTGTTTGTTGTGCCCATTTGCATAATGTTGGCGGTATTCATCGTCATTGATTGGTTAATCGTAACCGTATTAGAATCTCCAATCTGTTCCACATCGGCAACCAGTAAATCTCCAATCTGGAATAGCGTAGAGGAATTACTTAAGCCATCCTGTTCGATCTCAGCATCGTTACTGTCACCAAATTGAATGGCAAAAACCATATTGGTTGTACCCAGTTGTTCGGCAAAAAGGTTATTACCGAGGCCGTCCTGCTGTCCAAGATCAGCATCGTTTGAATCGCCATCCTGTATTAGCTCGGCAGTACCACCGGTAGATGTAAATTGTGTTATGAGAGAGGTATTACCTGTCCCTAACTGGATTGTACTCTGAATATTCCCCGATCCGTTGGCGACCTGAAAAAAGGTAGCCATATTTGATGTGCCATCCTGAAATATGGTGGCGGTGCTAGAAGTTTCACTTGACTGGGTACCGCCTACGTCATTAGTCGTTCCCAGTTGGATGACAACAAGTCCATTCCCCGAAGAGTTTGATTGAATAATAGATCCAGTGTTTGAATCACCATTCTGGGTGATTGTGGCTGTATCGAGGGAGGAATTGAGTTGTGTTGTGGTGAATTGGTTGGAAGTGCCAATTTGTGTGGTTGTCGAAGTTACCGATGTGGTATTGGTTTGAGTGGCATCGAATAAATTAGTTTGACCGTTTTGCAGTACAGTAATTGTCGATGTGATCGCATTATCTTGCTCAATCGTCGAAACGGTATTGTTGTCGCCAATTTGGGTACTGTTGATAACACTATTTGTAGAGTTGGTTATCTGTGATGTGGTTGATGAATTGTTGTCGCCGGTTTGAGTGAATATCGCGAAGTTGCCCGACGTGGTGGGGTCAGCTTGGTTGGCTGTTGCTGTATTCCCGGTGCCATTTTGATTGACAATCGTGGTATTGGCGACAGCATGCGCGCTGATTGCTAAAGCAAGTGCCGAAGCAATATAGGTGTAAGTTTTCATATCTACTTCCTTACAAATCAACATATTAATCTTTATCAAGCGGATTACCGCCTGCTTGTCGATTTGGGACTCTGCGGAATATCTGGTTAGGCAAAGACGGCTCTCAAATCCCTGGGTAATTACTTGAATTGTTCCCATCCAAAGTTACTGCTGACACCCAAGATACTACCGTTAAAATGATATTGGGTGATGGTGTAGGATGACCTAACGATTTTCGGTCAGGTGAGCAGTATTTTCCTTGGGATTTAACTATCAATCTACTGAGAAGAAATCCCTAAAGAGATAGTTGCAGGCCTATATTGCAGCTTGTCTTGTGTAAAAAAGAAGTGACTAATTACGTTAGTCATTTCTTTTATGCATTTAAAATAGGGGCGGGGAAAAACCTGGGGGCTTTAATTGTTGAAAGATTTACTATAGCAAAGTAAATATCACCATATCATCAGGTATGGCCGGCTCCAGCTTGAGTCTCACAGGAGCCGGCCGATAAATTACTGCAAGATGGTACCTGTATTACTGGTACCTAGCTGGGTAGCAGTTGCTGAGTTTCCACTTGTTGCCTGGGTGGTGTCATGGGTGTTGGCGAAACCCATCTGCATAGTACTGGCATTATTGTTGGTTGATGTTTGGGTAATTGTTGCAGTATTCGAAGTCTGGATTTGTTCTATATAGGCTACGAGCAAGTCGCCATCCTGTGATAGATCTGCTGAGTTACTTAATCCATCCTGGAGAATTTCACCATCGTTACCCGCACCAGTTTGAAAGGTCATGACCGTATTGGTGGTGCCTAGCTGTTCAGCGTAGAGACTATTGCCCGCGCCTAAATCTTGTTCAATATCTGCATCGTTTGAATCACCTTCCTGTATTAATTCAGCAGAATCTCCGACACTGGTAAATTGAAGAACTAATGAGGTGTTACTCGTTCCCACCTGGGTTGTACTTTGAGTATTCCCTGTTCCGAGAGATTGTGTACTTCCCGACATATTTGATGTGCCATCTTGAAGTACCGTGATGGTGCCGGAAGTCTCAGTTGATTGAGCTGCTCCTGCGGTATTAGTTGTTCCAAGCTGGGTAATAAAAAGCCCATTCCCAGAGGAGGATGACTGAACCATGGAGCCCATGTTGGAGTCACCATTCTGGGTGATTACGGTGGTATCCAGAGATGAATTGGTTTGTACCGTTGTATATTGGTTGGAGGTGCCTGTTTGCGTGGTTGTTGAAGTACTTGAGGTGGTGTTACTTTGAAGTGCGTTAAATAAATTGGTTTGACCATTTTGCACTACGGTAACTACTGACGTAGTGGCATCGCTTTGATCAATCGATGAAACAGTGTTGTTGTCGCCAAGTTGAGTGCTGTTAATAACACTATTCGTAGTGTTGACAACCTGAGATGTGGTTGATGAGTTGTTGTCACCGATTTGTGTGAATATCGCAAAGTTGCCTGACGTGGATGGGTCAACCTGGTTGGACAGGGCTGAATTCCCGACGCCATTTTGATTGACAATGGTAGTATTGGCGGCAGCGTGCCCACTGATGGCTATAGCGACTGCCGCAGCAATGGAGGCGTAAGTTTTCATATCTATTTCCTTACAAATCAACATATTAAGTTCTATCAAGCGGATTACTGCCTGTTTGTCGATTTGGGACTCTGCTGAATAGCTGGTTAGGCAAAGACGGCTCTCAAATCCCTGGGTAATTACTTGAATTATTTTCACCCAAAGCTACCACTGACATCCAAAGCACTATCGTTAAAATGATATTGGATGACGTTATAGGATGACCCTCCGATTTTTGATTATGGGCAGAGTGTTTTCCTTGGGAATTAACTATCAATATTCTGAGAAGAAATTCCCAAAGGTGATCGGAGGCTCTTAATTCTTCGTCTGAGGGAGGGGGGAAGAGGCAGGTTCCTTTAAGCGCTCTTTACATCTTTGCCAGATTTTTCAACAAAATAATGGCATAAAAAGGCAATGGGAATTGAGTATAAAGCGATAATAAATGCGAGACCGAAGAAACCTGATTCTGTTGTTGCTATTCCTGCACAGCAAAGGAGAATGCTTGGAAGAGCACCACCCAACATCATAGAAACTCGGTTGTATCTCTGCATCTTTAACAGGAAGTACTCAATAAGCTTCCCGTAGGTTAGGGTGGCGATTAAGGATACCAGAGTAGTCATCAGATAGAATGTCAGCATGGGGACTGTGCCATTAAGAATCTGAATTCCGGAAGCACCAGGCAAGGAAAAAACCGCAATAATAGTTGGCAATACGACACAGGTTAGCGCAGTAGCTTTAAGGGCAATAAGGAAGGATATAGTTTGGGGCGAAGGAGTGGTTTTACTTTCCAGGTTGGCCTTAGGCGCTTTGTAATAATTTGTAGGCATGTACTTATTGATGAAGCTCGTTTAAATCTGTTTTTTCAAGTGGAATGTAGCTTAATTAATGGTAATCATTAGCTGTTGTCATGTAAATGTGATAGTGGCTCGAATTATATTGATTTTTGATTGCGAATTGAGGCTTTGCTGGGGTGGGTGTTGGAACAAATACACCATACTGGATATAAAGTACCTGTAGATTTAATCGATGGCATCCAATGGAAGCTCTTTAACTCCCACTCACTACTGGGGGCTCTTTGCCCTGCTACTGGCGGCATTTCTTCTTGCCAATGATTATACGGCATTTTCGCCGGCACTCCCGGCAATTCAAAAGACATTCAATGTCGATATCACCACCATTCATTGGGTCGTTAACGCCTATACCCTGGTGTATGGTGTTTTGATTGTGTCTACGGGCAGGATGGCTGATATCTATGGTCGTCGGCGAATGTTTATTACCGGCATCTATATCTTTACTGCATCTTCCCTTGTAGGTGGATTTGCGGGAAATATAGGAACGCTATTATTCGCCCGTGCATGGATGGGGTTGGGAGGCGCCTTGGCCTGGGTTGCCATCCTGGGTATGGTTTTCTCCCTCTTGCCCAGGGATAAGGCCGGGCTGGCCGGAGGATTGATTCTCACTACAACGGGGTTGGCCAATGCCAGTGGCCCAGTGATTGGTGGTCTGTTGGCTGATTTTGCCAGCTGGCGCTGGATATTATTTATTAATATTCCCATTGCTTTGCTGGTTATTCTTCTGTGTTGGAGCAAATATCCTCCAGCTAGTACGCAGAGAAGCAATAAGAAAATTGACTATTGGGGTGTTATTACCCTCTGTGGGTCTTTATTTAGTTTCCTCCTTGCTATGGATCTGGTGGTTCAGTATGGCTTGTCCCACTTCTATGTGTGGGGCCTATTGGTACTGTCCATATTTCTCATGATATTTTTTGCTGTTGTTGAAACTGTTGATCCTAATAACGCGCTAATTCCCGGTGAATTGATAAAGAACAGAGGCTTTATCGCCGCTGGACTCAGTATGTTCTTTGTTGCTATCGCATTTTTTGCGACCCTGGTTTATATCCCGCAGCTATTTATCAAGGTGAAGGGCTTTTCTGCCTTTGGGGCTGGGTTGGCGTTGTTACCATTAATGGTCAGCTCTGGTGTTGTAGCCTATATTTCTGGCGCTTTATACGAGCGGTTGGGCGCCAAGATTTTGATTTGTGCTGGTGCTTTGGGTATGTGTGTAGGGCTGTTTCTACTGTCGGCTGTTGAGCCCCAGGCATCTTATATTCGCTTCCTTCCCGGGCTTTTGATAGTTGGCAGCAGTATTGGCATATATAGTCCTACGATTGTTACAGCGGCAATTAGCGTAGTTGGGCCCAGTGATTCCAGTTTGGCAGGGTCGATTATCTATATGTTTAAATTTGTGGGCGGGGCCCTTGGGTTGGGAGTTAATGCGACTTTACTGGCTATGGCTCCCAACATCGCTGTTGGGATTGAGCGGGCCTTTGTGGTTGATGCTTATCTGGCACTACTTGGGTTCTTGATTTCCATGATTTTCTTTTCTGGTCTTTCTACAAAAACGATTCGTTAATGGCAGCTATTTTCACTGAGAACTAGCCGAGTTTTTAGGTATGGTTGATAAAAAGGCCTCGGTGAAAAGTAATCTATATCTTGGTCTAGGCGCGCTGTCCCTGGCCATCTTTCTTGTGGCCAATGATTTCACTGCATTTTCGCCGGCATTGCCTGTGGTTGAACAAGAGTTCCAGTCAGATCTTACTACGAGTCAATGGGTAATTAGTGCTTACGCATTGGTTTGCGGTGTGTTGATAGTTTCAGGAGGTCGTCTGGCTGATATGTATGGTAGGAGGCGAACATTTATTGTCGGGTTATTAATTTTCATGTTTTTCTCGTTTTTGGGCGGAATTGCTGGAAGTATGGGAATGCTATTGGTTTCCCGTGCATTTATGGGGGCGGGGAGTGCGCTGATTTGGCCGTCTGTTTTGGGGATGATGTACAGTCTGATGACACCGAAGAATGCAGGGTTGGCCGGTGGACTGATTATTACGATATGCGGTATAGCAAATTCTGTAGGGCCATTAGTGGGAGGTTTCCTGGCTGACTATATCAGCTGGAGATGGATTCTATTTATTAATTTACCACTTTCTCTAGTGGTTCTTTATCTTTGCTTCAGAGTGATTCCACCAGATTCGTTAAATGTGCCTAAAGATAAGTTAGATTATCGAGGAGTTGCTCTACTGTCATCGGCACTATTCTCTCTTCTGCTTGCTTTCGACTTTGTAGTCGATGTGGGGTTTAAAAACTATCTGGTGTTTGGACTGTTTATGGCTTTTTTTCTCTTGTTTTGCCTCTTTATATTGGTTGAGGGGAGAGCAGCTGAGGGGGCATTAATCCCTCCAGATGTAGCAGGAAACAAGTCTTTTGTCACTGCAGCCTGTGTCGCTTTGTTAATTGCCCAGTTCTTCTATGCGGGGTTCTTTTTTATCCCGCAATATTTAAGTAAAGTCCATGGAGCTTCTGCAACAATAGCAGGTCTGGGATTGGTTCCACTTATGTTGGCATTTAGTGTATTTGGTTTTGTTGCTGGTAATGTCTATAAGGTGCTGGGAGCCAAGCTAATTGTCTCCATAGCAACACTATTAATGGCTTTAGGTTTATATATGCTGTCTCATATCTATCAGGACGGTCAATATATTCGCTTGGTTCCCGGGTTGTTAATTTTGGGGGCGGGTATTGGCTTATTCAATTCTACTATAATCACGTTTGCAATATCGGTTGTTGATCCGCGCCGAGCAAGTTTGGCCGGAGCAATAATCTTTATGATTCAAATAGCGGGTGGTGCAGTGGGGTTGGGCCTGAATACCACAATAGTCGCAATGGCTGGTGATATATCTTATGGGATTAGTCAGGCATTTACATTAAACGCATACTTGGCGATGTTATCTTTTATTATTTGCGTTTTATTTATAGGGTCTAAGGAAGAAAAAGCTTAACGTCATTTTGTATGTCAATTGGTTTATGTATATGTAAGTACAGGTTTACGCAATGGAAAGACAAGAGGGTCTCTTAGATAAGAATTTATACCTTGGAATGTTGGCTCTGTCTCTTGCCATTTTCCTTGTCGCCAATGATTTTACGGCCTTTTCTCCCGCGCTGCCGGCAATGGAGCACGAGTTCCACTCTGACCTTACAACGACCCAGTGGGTCATTAATGGTTACGCCTTAGTCTTTGGAGTACTGATTATTTCAGGTGGTCGCCTTGCCGATATGTATGGCAGGAGGAGGGTATTCTTTATTGGAACCCTGCTATTTATGGCGTTCTCACTTATCGGTGGGATTGCAGTTAATATGGGAATGTTATTGATATCCCGGGCACTGATGGGGATTGGAGGGGCTATGATGTGGCCGTCGATCCTGGGTATGACCTATGGCCTGATGACTGAAAAGCGAGCGGGTTTGGCTGGAGGGCTGGTGATTACTGTTTGCGGTATTGCCAATTCAGTTGGACCACTGTTGGGTGGTGCGCTGGCAGATTATGCCAGTTGGAGATGGATTTTCTTTATTAACCTGCCGGTATCAGCAGTTGCCTTATATGTTTGCTGGAGAGTGATTCCTGATGACTCTCCAGAAGCCTGTGATGAGCGTATTGACTATGCCGGGATCGCTTCCCTATCGATGGCTCTATTTGCCTTGCTGTTGGCGTTTGATCTTGTGGTTGATGTCGGTTTCAAAAGCCCATTGGTCCTCGGCCTTATCGCTGCCTTTTTCTTACTTATATGCTTGTTTAGTCTCGTTGAGAAGCGAGTTGGTGCTCAGGCGTTGATTCCACCGGATGTGGCTGGGAATAAACGGTTTGTTTTCGCCTCTATTGCTACGTTATTGATCTCAGCACTTTTCTTTGCGGGATTGTTTTTTATTCCCCAATTCTTAACCCATGTTCGAGGTACCTCGGCGATGAAGGCGGGGATGGGGTTGATCCCTATGATGCTCTCCTTTAGCGTTTTCGGCTTTCTGGCAGGGAAGCTATATGATGTGATTGGAGCAAAGAAGATAGTATCGGCAGCTACTTTATTGATGACGCTGGGAATGTATCTTCTATCTCATATCCACAAGGATACTCAATATATGTCTTTGGTTCCTGGCCTGGTGATATTGGGTGCTGGTATTGGTTTGTTCAATTCCACCATTACCACTGTGGCTATAACGGTTGTTGATAACAGTAGAGCGAGTTTGGCGGGTGCAATCATTTTTATGTTTCAAATAGCGGGTGGTGCCGTAGGATTAGGGTTGAATACAACGATAGTGGCGATGGCCACTGACATGCCATCGGGTATTGAATATGCATTTACTGTAAACGCTTATCTCGCCATGTTTGCTTTTATTATTTGCATTTTATTTGTTGGGGATAAAAAAGCCTGAGGTTTGATTTTAATAACCTATCCGTTGTCTATCTTTCCGCTTCAGTTGTTAATTGATCGGCAGCCTTTAAAGGCAAAGTTTGTGCTTCTTTGCCAAAGTTCCAAAATGGGAAAATTCCCGTTTCGATTGGGAAAACAGGTTTGCATTGGCTGATTGGTACGGCATTAAGTTCTATTTTTAGCTCTCCATAATGTTGTCTGTAGGCATAGGCTATTGGGATCAGTCTCTGCCGGTCGAAATACTTGGGGCCCTTGTGGTTTTCGAATGCTTGTAGAAAATTATCTATTCCCTGCTGGATGCCAGCCCCATTTCTTGCTGTGAAGTTCCAGAAATTTTCATCAATTGTTTCTGCGAGACTGGCAAGATAAATCCATAATTGAAGATTTAGGCATTCATAATGAACACTATTTTTACTCTTGATTTTCGATACTTGGTTATCCGAGTGATCAAACTGCTCTAATATTCGGAAGCGGGAGTCCCTGAGAGTTTTTCTGGCAGCTTGTATTTGATTGAGATAGAGCGCTAAAGCTACAACTTGTAAATCATACTGTGTGCCAATATGCCCAAGTTTTGGACGCATTGATTGCCCGCGATGACTATCTATCAGCCAGCTAAGGTATTGCTCCAGATGGTAGTCTAATCGCTCAACTCCTATCAGACGAATCTGCTGTTCTTGTTTAAGTTCTTTTAAAGTGCAGAGGGTGTGGACCAGTAGGTTGGGATTTACAGATTGTAATTGTTTGCTGTATTTCGTTTCATATTTGTTGGGGAATAGCTTGATGAGGCTATTGTCGATAAATTGAATGAATTCCGGCTTCGAGCAGTGGGATTGGGCAAGGGCGACAATGGTCAAATCCTGAAGCAGGCTGTTAATCGAACTGGGCCGCGCCCTCTGTTTTGCTTTTACCGATCTTTGCGTGGCCTCTCTTAATAGTATTAGATAGGGAAGGTCGCACCTGTTTGCTACGGCCAACTTGCTGCCAGGGGCGCATGTGTCGGCGGAAAAGCTGGAATCATCGAGTTGATCCAGCATGGCAAGGATAGCTTCAGAGCGAGTTGTTCCTCGATCCCGGCTGGACTGCTGATCTGTTCGCTCCAGATGCGGCTTTCCGGAAAATAGTCTGGCTACCCAGCCTCCCTGAGTATAGTGACCTGCGGCTTCCGAGTAATCCGGGCAGGGGAGATCCCATGGGAAAATCGCCCACTCATCCCATTTCCCCGATACGCCTAGCCGCCATAAAAGTTCTACCTTGGGTCGCCTGCCATAGCAGTAGCGGCTATCAAATACCTCTGTACTATCAGATCGAAATACTATTTGTGGCTCTTCAGTGGGAGTTGGTTTGAAGTTCTCACATAGAATGGATTGGTTATCCAGCAGTCTTGTCATTGGAATAACATGGTAGGGGTAAGCGTTGTTGTTGAGTACTTGTTGTTTTATAGCTTGCCAGGCTTTTGGTGTTACGAAGCAATTGCCGTCCCAAGGTAAAATCCAGTCGGCTTTTGATTTACCGTCCTGGAGGGCGAGATTTCTGGCCCCATTATTGTTCATTACATAATTGTTTTTATGGCGGTAAAGGCTCAGCTCTGCCTGAACCGCTAAGTCCTGGCGTAATCGTAGCCCTTTTAATTTATAGGGGGCATAGCTGATGGGGTGGTCGAGAATATTCCACTCTATTTTTCGGTAGTCGTCCCAGCTAAAGGGGATTCTGAGAAAGGTTTGTTGATAGTCATTGAGTAGTTTAATGATGGCAGCTTCTTCATTAGGGTCGACTATTCGATTGAGGACAAATACTTTTTTGCAGTTGTCGAGTACCGACTCATGCTTCAAAATAAATTCCAGATTCTTGCGGGACTGTCCCACACTATGCCGGGGAGCTAAGTCGTTGCCGATGATTCTGTAGAGGATAAAGGTCTGGATATTATTTGATGTGTTTAGGTAGGTATTGATTGGTGTGGTTTTAGGGTAGGGTGGGCGGCTGTAAGGAAAGTAAAAGGTTGGGAAGAAACGATTTCTGTGAATGATGATACGGATTAGAGTTCTGAAGAATTTTAGTGTTTTTCTTTTGAGTTTGCGAGTGAAAAATATCCAGCGATTCTGCCACTGTAACCAAAAGGCCTCCTTGTGGGCGACTATTATCCTTTGTTTAGGCTTGGTGGGCTTCTGCATATATAGATATGTCTTTAGGGAGCCTCTGAATAACTCCGTAATGCCTCTGCGGGTCTTGAAGGCTGCAGATGTTAGGCGCAGCTCGCCGCGAATGGCCGTAGCCCTTTGCAAGAGCTGCAACGCAGCAGCTGTGGCCTTCAAGGCCCGCCCTTCGGGGCTTGCAGAGCGATTCACACTCCGCGTTGCGACTTCTTGAAAGGTCTAGACATTCCTGCGAAGCCGCGCCTTGATTGTGAACCGCTCTGCATGCCAGAGGTATCACGGAGTTATTCAGAGGCTCCTTAGTTCAGTTCGAGGGCTCTTAATGGTTATTGGCAGGTATGATAAATGCCTTTGATATCAATTTAGCCGTGTGATTATGGGCTTAATATAGCAGGTTTGATTTTTGATTGGGATTTCGGCGCTATAAAATACGCCAATTAACGGCTAAACCGTAAATTAAGATATCTCCAATTGACTAAGGTGTGGACGTTAACGTATTGAACTCTAACCTGAGTCAGGCTTCCACTTAAACCTTCTCTTCTTTAGTGAAGTACAATTCTCTTTGCAGTGGATAGGATGGTTAGTTTATGTTTATTAATTGAGGCGAGAAGCTGATTGGGTTTGCTGGGGTTAGGCCAAGGTGGGCGGGATTTGTATTTTTTTGACTAAGTCGATTTTACTCCCGCTCTTGCTCTTTTGTTTTCTACTGACGATTTTCTTTTGCTGAAAATATTGACCCATGCTTTTCTGTAAATCGTTCGAATATTTCTATGTCGTATTTGCAGATATCTTCGATCTTTTTAATGGTTTTGAGGTCGGATTTTATTTCTTGGGCCAGTTTATTGTTGGGGTTCTTGTTAATTTCAGGGATGTTCAACTGTATATCAAAATCCTCTTCGATCTGCTGTGTTAGTAGGTCAAGGTGGCCAGTTGTGCCTACAATGGAAAACTGTTGGAGGTTATCCAGGGCCTCTGCAATATGTTCTGATGGATTTCGATTATTAAAGTTAGAAAAATATTGAAGATACTCTTGTCCAGCGTTAATCCCAGTTTTGGAGTCTAAGTATTCATTTAGAGAGAGTGTATTTTTATCCCACTGACTTTTCTTGTAAGTATTGTAGGTATAGAGAGATATCCATCTATCAACAGGATTCCTCAGTACCGTCAAAAAGTTCCACTCGCCGGAGAAGCTTTTGACGACATTTGGGCGGCAATATGAATGACCTCGGCCGTAATAGTTCGATTTTATTGATAAGTTGTGGACCATTACGATTTCTCGTACCGACATCATTGGGATATCTAATATGTCTGCTGTACGTTTGCTTACTGCTCGCTTGATACCAAAAGTGTCTAGTTTGTTGGGCTCATAGTATTGAGAGCTAATGGCAGAGTTGAGGGAGGAACCGGCACATTTTGGTACGTGACAAAAGAAAATTTTAGGTGGGGAGGTTAATTTTATCGGGAGTCTAGCAAGTGATGGGCGAACCAACTTTTTTAACATTCTTTTCATTTGATGAAGTACTGCTAAGTTTTTGAAAGGCTTGGTCTGAAGTAATGGAAGGGTAAGTTTAATATATTGTACGGAAATTAAAAAACCCGCCTTTAGGCGGGTTTTTTAAAGGCTCGTCCGTACTTAAACAGTAACTTCCTGGATCTCCGTCGCTGCGATGCGCTTGCCTTCTTCGGCAGACTTCTGGAAGTCTTCAATCTGATCGAAGTTCAGGTAGCGGTAGATCTCGCTGGACATGGAGTCCAGGTTCTGTGCGTATTCCTGGTACTCAGCCGGAGTCGGCAGTTTACCCAGGATGGCGCCTACAGAAGCCAGCTCAGCGGAGGTCAGGTACACGTTGGCACCATCGCCAAGACGATTGGGGAAGTTACGGGTAGAGGTGGACAGTACGGTGGCGTTCGGTGCCACACGTGCCTGGTTACCCATACACAGGGAACATCCGGGCATCTCGGTGCGGGCACCGGCAGAGCCGTAGATGTTGTAGTAACCCTCTTCCATCAACTGGTGCTCGTCCATCTTGGTGGGCGGGGAGATCCACATGCGAGTGGAGATACCACCTTTGTGTTCTTGCAGCAGTTTACCGGCAGCGCGGAAGTGACCGATGTTGGTCATACAGGAGCCGATAAACACTTCATCTACCTTGTCGCCAGCAACGTCGGACAGCAGGCGAGCGTCGTCAGGATCGTTAGGAGCACATACGATCGGCTCTTTGATCTCGGCCAGGTCGATCTCGATTACTTCCAGGTACTCAGCGTCGGCGTCCGCTTCCATCAGTTTCGGGTTGGCCAGCCACTCTTCCATGGCGCGCGCGCGGCGCTCCAGGGTACGCTTGGAGCCGTAACCTTCAGCGATCATCCAGCGCAACAGGGTTACGTTGGAGCGCAGGTACTCAGACATGGTGTCTTCGGACAGCTTGATGGTACAGCCAGCAGCGGAGCGCTCGGCGGAGGCGTCGGACAGCTCGAATGCCTGCTCTACAGTCAGGTCTTCCAGGCCTTCGATCTCGAGGATGCGGCCGGAGAAGATGTTCTTCTTGCCTTTCTTCTCAACGGTCAGCAGGCCCTGCTTGATGGCGTAGAGAGGAATGGAGTGCACCAGGTCGCGCAGGGTGATGCCGGGCTGCATTTTGCCCTTGAAGCGCACCAGTACGGACTCAGGCATATCCAGCGGCATAACACCGGTAGCGGCGGCGAAAGCTACCAGACCAGAACCTGCCGGGAAGGAGATACCCATGGGGAAGCGGGTGTGGGAGTCACCACCGGTACCTACGGTGTCCGGCAGCAGCATGCGGTTCAGCCAGCTGTGGATGATGCCGTCTGCCGGGCGCAGGGAAACACCGCCACGGTTCATGATGAAGTCCGGCAGGGTGTGCTGGGTGCTGATATCAACGGGCTTGGGGTAGGCCGCAGTGTGACAGAAAGACTGCATTACCAGGTCGGCGGAGAAGCCGAGGCAGGCCAGGTCTTTCAGTTCGTCACGGGTCATGGGGCCAGTGGTGTCCTGGGAGCCCACAGTGGTCATTTTCGGCTCGCAGTAGGTGCCCGGACGGATACCTTCAACGCCACAAGCTTTACCAACCATCTTCTGCGCCAGAGTGTAACCTTTGCCTGTGTCGGCAGGTTGCTCAGGTTTGCGGAACAGCTCGGAAGGCGCCAGGCCCAGGGCTTCACGGGCTTTGCCGGTCAGGCCGCGACCGATGATCAGGTTGATACGACCGCCAGCCTGAACTTCGTCCAGCAGTACGTCGGACTTCAGTTGGAATTCAGACAGGACTTTGCCGTCTTCGGCCAGGATCTTGCCGTCGTAAGGGCGGATCTCGATAACGTCGCCCATGCCCAGTTCGTCAACGGGGGCTTCGAATACCAGTGCGCCGGCATCTTCCATGGTGTTGTAGAAGATCGGGGCAACTTTACCGCCGATACAAATACCGCCACCTTTCTTGTTGGGCACGCCAGGCATTTCTTCACCGAAGTACCACAGCACGGAGTTGGTGGCGGACTTACGGGAGGAACCGGTACCTACTACGTCGCCAACGAAAGCAACGGGCAGGCCTTTGGCTTTAACTTCTTCGATCTGCTTTAGCGGACCGGTAACGCCTGCTTCTTCTGGCTCCAGGCCGTCGCGCTTCATTTTGTACATGGCCAGCGCGTGCAGGGGAATGTCCGGACGGGACCAGGCATCCGGTGCCGGAGACAGGTCGTCAGTGTTGGTTTCGCCAGTTACCTTGAATACGGCAACTTTGATGCTCTCGGGTACTTTGTTGCGCTTGGTGAACCACTCGGCGTCTGCCCAGGATTGCATTACCGCTTTGGCGAATTCGTTGCCGGCTTTGGCTTTCTCTTCCACATCGTGGAAGGCGTCAAACATCAGCAGAGTGCCTTTCAGCTGCTCGGCAGCCAGTTCGGCCAGATCTTTGTCGTCCAGCAGCTCGACCAGGGTGGAGATGTTGTAACCGCCCAGCATTTGGCCCAGCAGTTCTACAGCGTGTTTGCGATCGATCAGCGGGGATTCTGCTTCACCTTTGATAATGGCGGACAGGAAACCTGCTTTAACATAAGCGGCTTCGTCAACGCCCGGCGGAACGCGTTGGGTGAGCAGGTCAACCAGTTCCTGTTCTTCGCCTTTTGGCGGATTTTTCAGCAATTCAACCAGGCCGGCGACTTGCTCGGCGTCCAATGGCTTTGGCGGAATGCCTTGTTCGGCGCGCTCGGCGACGTGTTTGCGATAGGCTTCAAGCACTGATAAGTCCCTCTTGGTGTGTGGGGTGGCACCTACAGCGGGTGGAATTCCCGGTCTATTAACTGTCAGCCGGGATTTTTTTTTCGAGGCCGCTGATGGCGGGGGGCGAATACTACAGGAAAGCCCTACTGCTGTTAAGTTTATCGAAAAATCAATAATTTAAGTGAATTATGACTATTTGCCAGGTGAATTTTAGTAGTTTGGCAGCTGGTACTTCCCCCCTTTTCTTGGCGGCGGAAACAAAATAGGCTACGCGCAATTTGAAGGCCGCGCGGGCGGCATAAATAGGTTGGTCGGATAGTTAATGTATAAGAAGGTTCGCACGCCCTGTATCGGTGTTTGCTCCACGGGAATTGGCGATGATGTTTGCCGTGGCTGCAAGCGCTTTGCACATGAGGTTATTGATTGGAATGCCTACAGTGAAGAGCAGCGCCGGGTAATTGCCGAACGCCGAGAAGGGTATTTGGTGAACGCAGTGCGCAGCCAGTTGGAGATCGTGGATCGCGAGCTGCTATTGGAGCAGCTTCATCACCAGCGGGTCCGTTTTGATGAAAGTCAAAATCCCTACTGTTGGGTGTTCGAACTGTTGAGGGCAGGGGCCAGCCAGATATCAGACCTCAAGGCTTTTGGGTTGCAACTCACTGCACAGGCGCGCGGCGTCCCACTGGTGGAAATTCGCCGCCTTATTGATGAGGATTTTTACGCACTGTCTGTCGCCTATTACCAGCGCTATGTGGCACCTGGTATTACCTAGGACGGTTCAAAAGTTGATGGCAGCCCCATTTGGGGGGGGCTTGGATTTAGCGCTGCTGGCGCAAAAATACTCTGAGCGCCGGTAGAAAGGGTTCACTGGCGATTGCCAGATCCCGCCGCTGGCGCCGCCGACTCAAGCTCGGTTGGTGGTCAACTCGGGTGAATTCAGGCAGTTGCCCAGCCTCACTGGCTTCTACCAGAATCGGCATGGAGGAATAGCCGACCTGATGATATTCCTCTTCCTCACCTAGCTCGTGCCCATAGAAGATTTCCGCTACCTGGAGATTGGGGCGACTCTGCACTTGCACCTGGCGTAAATCCTCCTGCTGGCTTTTGTGTAGCCCGGCGAGTAGCTGGCGCTGATATTGGATACCGGGATCGGACCCCTGAGGGTCCAGCTGCACCAACTTCTTTTCACACCATTTCACCGTGACCTTGCGAATAGATTTACGCGCCTTGATCCATGAAAGGGTGATGGCATCGGGCCGCTTCGGGCACATCAAGACCAGGCGGTAACATTGGCGTAGATGTGCGCGGGGGAACCCAGCATCCGCAAGGATTTCCCGCACAGTGCGATCCTGCTCAGCTACTGGCCGCTCCGCTAGGGCGCTGCGAAGTTCGGCGATAGCCTTGGCAAAGATCTCTTTGTGGTTATTGAGTTGTTGGGCAAACTCAAGGGTTTTGGTCGGTACCGCCAATAAACCCGGCACTTGTAAAGTGGCGCGGGCATCTCCTCCGGCGCTAATGGGCTCCAGATAGTCGAGTTGCGAGTAGAGAGCGCCTGACAGTGAATAGGGGCGTTCAAAGCTCTGATTGAGACTGAGTGCGGCATCCTGTGCGAAAGGGGGCTGAAGTAGATAGTGCTGCCAGGGTTTCTCGGCATTTTGCAGCAATTCCAGGGATTCTCTCAGGGCTTGGGCGGCGCCATGGATATTTTCCAATAGCGGCGGGATAGCTTTTGCCTGGGTTCTGTAGTCATTCATCAGATATGCCGGATAAAAAGTGACTTTTATATTAATGCACTTAATAAATCGTTATCAAGTTGAGTGTATTTATCACTAGGGACCTTCCTAGATAATTGCAGACCTGGTTTGTCAGTCGGGGGAGTAGTGCCCGCTGGTGGTTTAAAAGCGGGCGTTTGTGGCTTGGGGCCGCTATAATCCCGCGCCAAGTTATTTTGCTCCGATTAAGTTTGTTCGCCCTATGAATGCTCAAGTCCCAGATCTGTCCGCTATCAATGAATTCCTACTGTGTCCCACGCCCGATGCCTGGGTGGAGGCGGCATTGAAGGAGCCGGAAATGATGCTGATCGATCATGCCAACTGCGAGAAAAAAGCGGCGGGTACTGCCCTGAACCTGATGTTTCGCTATCTGAATGACTTTGAGCTGCTGAACAAAATGTCGCGTCTGGCTCGCGAAGAGCTACGCCACTTTGAGCAGGTGCTGGCGATTATGGAGAAACGCGGTATCGCCTACCCCCACGTTAGTGCCTCCCGCTACGCGGCGGGCCTTCGTGCCGAAGTCCGCAGCGCAGAGCCGGGGCGACTGATCGACACGCTGATTTGTGGCGCTATTATCGAAGCGCGCTCCTGCGAGCGCTTTGCACGGATTGCGCCTCAGTTAGATGATGAGTTGCAGAAGTTTTATCTCTCCCTGCTTAAATCTGAGGCGCGTCACTTCCGCGATTACCTGCACCTTGCCCAGAAGGCTTCCTGTGAAGATATTCAACCTAGGGTTCAGGTGCTGCTGCAGAAAGAAAAGGAATTAGTGGAAGGCAGTGATGGACAGTTCCGTTTTCACAGTGGTGTGCCGGAGAATGCCGGGCAGTAATTCTAGCCCGGCCTGCTAAGTTGGCTCAGATTTTCAGGAAGCTTTCGAATTGATGTTTATTGGCTACAAGCTTCCTGATTCTTTAGTGAAAACACCAGAATACTCGCTGCCTAAGCCCACTGAATTGGGTCATACCGGCAGTAGCTCTAATCGTTGGTTGTGGCATTATCGTAGGACTGCTTGGTAGTTCTGCTGTCTTTACCCGATTCTACGTTTGTGCTCTAAAAATCAGCACAGGTCTCTTTGGGATCTCGCCGGTACAAGTCGATATTGACTGATCAAACGCTATAAGTAAGCTGGGTGAGCGGTAGTAAACTAATACTAAAGGGTATTTGTAAACTGTACTATCGTAAGCTCGCTAGAAGATCAAACTCGTACACTAGGGGCTGTTCATCAATACCCTGTTGGCCACAATCTTGAAAAAGATATGTACTGCACAGTGATTTCTACTGACCATCCTTCCGTAAAAATTATAATTTAGAGCCAATGTGTGGAAGTGCAGTTTTTGAGTACCGCCTTTTGAAGGTTTAAGTGCCGTTTCTTAATTAGCTTTTATTTTCAATCAGTTATTCTGTAATCAGAAAGCATAAGCGGTTTATGGGCATCTTTGTCTGAGTGATTAAAGGAAGACGAAACTGGCTCGTTGGATGCTTTTTTGTAGTGCATTAAGGGCTAATGAAACTGCTTAACGACATATTAAGAGAGGGATACTAGGCAACGGGCTAATTTCAGGAAGTTTTTAGGCTACCTGAGAAATGCACCAAAACGGGAAAGCCTAGGACGGTAAACCTATTGGTGTTACTGCAGGGACCGCATTCGACGATCTTGGAGCACTGAAGATTGAGGAGCGTAATGATCAGTCAGGATGATTGTTATGGTGAGTTTGTACCAGGTAGCCTGGTATTTCTCCCCTCCTCCCCCAAAAAAAGTAAGTAATGGAAAAACTATCTTTCATTTCCAAGAAATATACAGATGCTGAGAGAAGCACAAAGGCAAGGTTGTCCCATGCTTTACTCAATAATTTTGCACAAAATCTTATAAAGCAAAACGGTATTCACGGTGGGGTTGATCACTTAGACGCCGTAGTATTTTAGTTTGCAGAAAATATAAAGATCTTGGGACGCTCTCCAGTAGATATGACCATGATTTACATTTATCCTTGGCGAGAAGGTTGTATCAATAAAGCCATTAAAGAGTCCTGTTAGGGTGTGAGGCTATTTGGCCTTCCTCGAGAAGGACTGAAAAAAGAAATGGCAAGCTTCCAACTTTACTCTGGCGAAAAAGGTTATATTTTGCCGTTTGAACATCAACATAGCTAACTCTGAATCAGTATTGATGCTCAAGATGATCTTTTGTGTGACCAATGATGTTGCTAGGAGCAAGCTATTTCAAAGCTGTAATTGTTTATTGGCCCCTGTGGAGGTTAAAAAATATTTTCATGCAATGAAATGTAAAGGTTGATATTAAAGGGAGGCTGGGGAGAAGCTGTTATTTGGGACTGGTGTTTGACGAAATATCTGGTTATGGATAACCGGCTATTGGATTTTTTAAACACAATTTTACCATGTTGGCAGGTGGTGGTCCTCTGCTTTTAGACGTGGCAGAAAAGTACTAGGCGCGTATCCCAGTGATAACACTGAACCTTTTGGAGGTGTTGATGCTTTTTAGGTTTCAGGGGGATTGAATATGATCCGGAAGATATTGGCAACCGCAAGCTCAACCTTGCTGGCTACTTTGTTCCGTCAGGGAGTTATGCCCAGGCTGATCTCGCAGGTATTATTTCGTTCATGGAAGCTATTAAGGTTTCATATGATATTTTTAAGTTTAATCTAATAGGTTTGAAGGCTGTTCAAATATCCATTAATGTGGATATTCCAAAAATAGGGAAATTTTTGGAGGGTGGAAAGAAGGAAAGATGGAAAACTTGATCAATTAGGAGGAATTTTAATGAAAGTTATATATAAATTGTTTTTTATGGTCTTAACTATCAGCGTATGTTTTGCTGGCTCAATACATGAGGATGTGATGCACACTCAGATATCTGAAGAAGGGAAAACCATTTCAGCAGATATGTTAATGGCTGGAAGTGATGTGTCTGGTGGAGTGACGGATAGTGTTGGTTATATTCTTGGGGCAATAATTAAAATTCTACTAGGGGAAGCTTAAGATTTAGCCCAGCGGACTTTGGGTGAAATGATGGGTCAATGTTTCGCTGGGCTTCAAAATTCTGTGCCACCCGCATAATTCCATAAGATGATCCATTTATCTGGAAGGTAGCTGCGGTAGTATTAGGCTGTAATTTTAAACCGGATGCGTTGGGTTTTCTGAGATTTGTAAGCTTGGTGGCGGATGGTGTCTCCATTTGTGCTTACGGTGTTCTTTTAGTGAATGTCGAAAAGTTGCTCTCAACGTGTCTTATTTTGGTGTTTAAAATTTACTTCTGATTGAGGTTCCTAGGTTCTTTTCTCTTATCCTGAATCAAGCTTTTTCAATAGCCGAATAAACTCTTCGAGCTCTTTGCTGCTGGTGGAATCCACAGAAAATTTATTGTGGAAAAATATGGTGAGTTTTACTTTGGGGGAGTTGATAAAAACCGTATAGCCGTCAAAGTCAGTGCTGACTGCCAGCCCCTGGTAATGCCATTCGTTACCTTCCTTGCGCCCCTCCTTTGTCGCCCTATCAAACACCCGCAGTGCTTGTTTGACGTCAATCTTCTGTTCGGCATCCATTGCTGCTTGCTCCTGCCGCTAAGCTTGTTGTTTGAGACGAAACTGTCTTTGACTTGGAAGCTTAGACGACATGGACACTGACATCCATCACTACCCACCAGTAGATACGCGGCTGTTTGACTGGTTGGCTTACCTTGGTTTGATTCCATTTGTCGTAGGAATCATTATGCAGTGGTTAGGGTTTTCTCTTTGGGGAGTGACTCCGCGCCTGCTGTTCACCGCCTACAGCGCCGTGATTCTGAGCTTTCTCTGCGGTGTTTGGTGGGGCGCTGCACTCAATCAAGTGGGGCATCCGCACAGGATGATTTTAGCGCTACTGAGTAACCTGGTGACGTTGGTGGGGTGGGTGGCGCTGCTGATGTTTCGCACCACTTGGGCGCTACCGGTATTACTAGTTGCTTTCGGTTTTGTGGTCTGGGCCGAGGCCCGGTTGAACCCCAATCTGCCCGGGAGGGATCAGTACTTTCGCACCCGCAGTATTGTGACCTATTTAGTGATGGCCTGCCATCTTCTTATGATTCTGCTGCTCCTTTGAAATGCCTGGCGCAAACTAAACTGTTACCAGCGAAGATATTTTGGGGTAGCCCTTATGCAACCTGTTTCCTCTGAGGTGCTCGACCAGCTATTCAACAAAGCCCGAACCCATAGCCATTGGCAAGATAAGCCGGTTTCAAAAGAGGTTTTGAAACAGCTTTACGACTTGGTCAAATTCGGACCCACCAGTGCTAATTGTTGCCCTATGCGATTGGTGTTTGTTGTAAGTAAGGAGGCTAAGGAGCGGCTCAAGCCAGCGCTTAATGAAGGAAACATTAAAAAAACTATGCGGGCTCCGGTGACTGCCATTGTTGCTTACGATATGCACTTTTATGAACACCTTCCGGAGCTCTATCCCCAGACTCCTGCGCGGGAATGGTTTGCCGATAGCCCCGAATATGCCGAGGTTACAGCATTTCGCAATGGTTCCTTGCAAGGAGGCTACTTTATTTTGGCGGCGAGGGCCCTGGGGCTCGATTGCGGCCCAATGTCGGGGTTTGATAACGCATTGGTTGATGAGGAATTCTTTAGTGACAAATGCTCAGCACCGGCTTTTCTGCCGGAGCACTTCCCCGATTGTCATATTAAGTCCAATTTCTTGTGCAATCTTGGCTATGGCGAAACTGACAAATTATATCCGCGCAACCCTCGGTTGGATTTCGATGAAGTGTGCAGAACTCTGTAAATTGTTGCGTTTAACATAATTCGTATTTGTTAATACGGGTTAATGGCAGTGGATCAAGAATTAGGTGTGATTAAGTGGTTCTTAAACGATCTCAGCGGTTGATTGACCCGGAAGAATATTTTTTACCTAGGCAAGAGGACGCGCTTTATGAGTTGTTTGGCCGGGACATAAGTCGGGCTGTGGTTGAGCGATTTTTGTCGATGCAAGATGAGGAATACTTCCGCTGTGTCAGTTCGGGAAATTTCGGTATCTATGCCGCAGACCAACTGCTGATAGATTGCTACGCAAAGAAAATTAATGAGCAGGCGATTCTCGATGAAAAGTTGTTGTTTAGTCGAGAAGAGCTGGAGCCGATTATTCAGGCATATAGAGCGGAAACACTTTATATGAACCTGGCAATGGACAACGCAGCGCTGCCACACGATGTAATTACCACCGAGGAATTTGTCTTACATTTACAGGCGACCATTCTTAAGGCATTGGAAAAAAAGCGGGATGCTGATGATTTTATCGTGGTTATTCCGACCACCAGCTACAAAGGGGAACTCATTCCTAAGGCCATTTGCAGTAAAGCCAAGTTGAATGATGAAACCTTTGAGCGTCAATTCCAGTTGGGGCTTGTTCGCAATCAGCACCTGCAATATGTCTTAAGTAAATCCTACTTGTGGACCCTGGCGCATGCCTGGCCCTTTATAACGGGTTCGGAAGTGGGGGAGGGGTTGTTCAAAGGGGTGGTATTTCGGCAGTTTGATCTAGGTTTTGGCACTATAGCCTCGGACCTGGACAGTGATACCAATGTATTTGTGATTACAGATGCAAGTTGTACTGGTGGTGAGGCAGAGCATATTCGCAGCCGTCTGTTGAGAATGGACAGGCATGAACGCTCGGCGATTATTGTTCCTTTATGTAAGAAAGAAGCGATACATCGTTTGGATAAAAGTGCGGAAGGTAATGCAGAAATTGTGTCTGGGGTAGTCCTGGATGACTTCAAGCGGCAGTGGAAAGATGTTGGCCATCGAGCGAGCTATAAGACCCTCAGGGGGGCGAAGAGGTAATGGCCTGGCATAAGTTCCTTATAGTGCCGGCTTAGACACCATCAGATAGACAATGGCAACGGTCATGGGAAATGCGATAGCCCCGAGCAGACACCAAGCCATCATTAGCTTGCGCATTTTGTCTATATTACCTTCTTCTTTGGCATGTTTACGCAGCTGGTACTGAAGGTAAACAACCGGCAGCCACAACAAGAACACGGTTGCGCTGAGACCGGCGGCTAATTGCAGCCAGGCTTGTAGCATCCAGCTTGGATTAATCAGCAGCATTCCCACCGCGCTACCGAATAGACCAATTACCGCCGATCCGGTAAATATCCAGTCTGCCTGTACCGTTTCCCGGCTAACCCACTGCATAACTTGGGCATTTCCGGACAGCCAGCCCCTCAGGGTGTACCAAGCGATGCCGGTCCCTGTGCCGAGTACGATTATGGCGCAGAGGATATGCAGTGTTTTCAGTATCAGATAGTAATTCACAGCGCTGCCGGCCAGACTAAAGTTGGAGATAAATTAGTGGCTGCGGTCGTTAATTTCAATGCCAATTATCGCTGCCTTGATATCTGCTAGCTCGAGCTAGTAGGACGATAAACGATATGGGGGAGAAAAGTGATCTTCCGACCGGAGAAAATTATCAGTGGTGGTCAGACAGGGGCGGATACCGGCGGCTTGCTGGCAGGACAGCGCCTGGGAATTGCCACCGGTGGCACAGCACCGCAGGGTTACTGGACTGAGATCGGTGATCGGCCGGATTTTCTGAAAGGGCTTGGGCTAGTTGAAAACACGTCCCCGGATCTGGAAGAGCGTACTCGTGAGAATATCCGCAACTCTGATGCCACTGTTATCTTCACAACCAATCCCAGTAGTGATGGCACCCTGTTTACTATTGAGTTCTGCCAGGCATCGGGGAAACCACACTTGGTAGTCAATCCGACTGATGCCGATCGAGTACAATTGGTGCGTGACTTTATCCTCAAGAATCGTCCGCAGACGCTCAATGTGGCGGGTAACCGTGAATCCAACTCCCAAGGGATTACTGAAATTACCGCGGAAACCATCGAGAGGGCGCTAACCCGCTGAGTCTAGGGTTCCATGTGCCTCTCAAGATGATGACCTGAGGGGTTGGGTGCGCGCAAGCGCAATTCCAGGTCCGGGTATTGCCCCACGGAAAACCAGAAGAACAGGCACAGGGCAGCAATTGTGGCAAAGAGAGTGAAGTAGTGAACCCAGGCTGGTTCTGGCCCACCGGGTAGAAAGTGCTTTTCTTCAACGCTGCGACGGCGATTTAAAATTAGCGCATAAAAAATGACTGTCGCAATCACAAAGATCAGGGACCAGCGGGTTTGTTGCCCGTCAGATCCCACCAGGGCCACAAGGCAGTACACCGCTGCAATCAGCAAAATCACAGTAAACAGTCCGTACTGCTGAGGCGGCATTTTGCCGTAGGCCAAAACCCGCAAAGCTACCGCTGAATAGATATAGGGCATCAGTGTCATAATCACAGCGACAGAGGCAATTTTGCCAAACTGCTGGCTGGCCGTTGGCGATATAGTGGTAAGTATCAATACAGACATCAGCACGGCCACCAGGGTTAATCCGCCAGTAGGCACGCCTTTGTTATTGGTGCGGGCAAATAGTGCTGCAAACAGGCCATCATCAGCCGCCGCCTTGGCAGACTGCCCCACCAACAGTATCCAGCCGCCCAATGAACCGATACAGCCAATAGCGGCGCACAGGGCTACGACATTGGCCGCAGTATTTCCCAGTGCCAAGCGAGCAGCATCGGCAAAGGGAGCGGAGGAGCTGATTAATTCCTGGTTCGGCAGCATCCCCATAATGACCGATGAGCTGAGTACATAGGCAATAGAAGCCAGGATAACTCCCCCAACCGTTGCGATTGGGACGTTCTTGGTGGGGTCTTTTACCACTGCGGCAGATACGGAGGCGGTTTCCACCCCAATAAATGCCCAGAGCGTGAAGGTCAGGCTGGCCATAATGGCACTGGGGTCGCTTTTGCCTGAGACATTCCAGCTGCTGGTAAAGTTTTGCTGGTCGAACCAGAACCAGCCAAAAATAGCGGTGCCGAGGATTGGAAGCAAAACCAGGCCGGTGGTGAGGGATTGGATGCGACCGACGGTGCGCGGGCCCAGTACATTGGCGTAAGTCAGCAGCCAGACCATGGCAACCTGGGCCATGGCAAAAGTCAGTGGGTCTTTTAACGGTGGAAAAAAATGGGTCAGATAGCCCAGGCCTGCAGTAATCAGCGCAACATTACCGATTACATTGGCCAGCCAGTAAACCAGATTGGTTTGGTAGCCAATGTAATCGCCAAAAGCGCGGCGGGCATAGGCGTAAGGGCCGCCAGCTGCGGGATAGATAGCGGCGAGCTTGGCAAATACCAGGGCCAGGGAGATAGCGCCGACAATGGTTATCAACCAGCCGATCAAAGAAATACTGCCGACTGCGGCGAGATTGGCGGGGAGCATAAAAACCCCGGAGCCCATCATATTGCCTGCAACCATCAGGGTTGCGGGCACTAAGCCTATTTTATGTTCCTCTTTGATAGGCGAGCCTATGGCGAGTCTCCCCGCAGGGCGTAAATATGATAATGGCCGTCCCGCACCTCTACTCCGTGGTTATCGTGGGTAAAGCCTTGAAATTGTTGGTCGAAGGCTTCCAGTGTTCTCAAGTAAATCAATGCCGGACTATCTTCATCGCCAAAATTTTCGCCGGGCATTAGCAGAGGAATGCCTGGAGGGTAGGGTACAACGCCCGTGGCTGCGGTACGTCCCGGTAACTTGCTTAGCGGAAGCATTTCCACATCGCCGCGAACCAGGGTTTCATAAGCTTGTACCGGACTGCAGTCAGCTCTAGGTAAGGCTGAAAATCCCGCAGACATTTGCACTGTGGTTTGCAATTTTTTCATGGAAGCAAACATATTGTCTGCAAGATCGCGCAGCCCGATATTGCGATAGGCTGGGGACTTTTTTATAAGGTTTGGCAGGCATTCACTTAAGGGCCGGTTGGCGTCGAAGTCGCGCTTAAAGGCCAGTAAAGCATTTATGAGAGTGCCCCACTTACCCTTGGTAATACCGATAGAAAACAGGAACAAAATCGTAAAATCGGTAGTTTTCTCCACGATAATGCCGAGGTTGTCCAGGTATTTACTGACGATGTTGGCAGGTATTCCAGATGCAGACAGTTTGCCATCAGGGTTTACCCCCGGGGTGGTAATCGATACTTTAATTGGGTCCAACATGCAGTAATCTGGCTCAATATCACCAAATCCATGCCATGACTCGCCGGGGTCTAATAACCAGCAGCTGGGCTCATGACACAGGAGTTCCGCAGGGGCGCTGTGAAAGGCGTAGTTGTGCCCGTTACTGGGGTCGGTGACATGCTCAGGCTGCCAACCTCCGAAGAACCACTCTTCTTTATCGCGATACTCCTGTTGCAAACGGGCCAATACTTGTCGAAACGCTACGGCCTCAGCAATTGACTCCTCTGTTAATGCTTTTCCGCCCGGTCCATCCATCATCGCTGCGCTCACATCATTGGAGGCCATGATGGAGTAAAGTGGGGAGGTTGAGGCATGCATCATAAATGCTTCATTAAAGCGCCCATGCTCAATGGGTTTACGCCCATCGCGAATGTGAATCATCGATGCCTGGGACAACGCGGCAAGTAATTTATGTGTTGACTGAGTGGCAAATTTGCTCGGGCCATTTTTCGTGTCGGCTTCTCCCAAATCGTACATTGCGAAGCGATCCCGATAGATAGGATTAAATCGAGCGTATGAGTACCAGGCTTCGTCAAAGTGCAGGCGATCAACGGACTCGCCGAGAAGTTCTTCCACTCTGCGCACGTTGTAACAGAGACCGTCGTAGGTGGAATTAGTAATGACTGCGTGAACGGCACGGGAGTTTTTGGCGTGCTTGGACAAAGGGTTTTGCCGAATAGCATTGGCAACAGAGCTGGCCGTCAACTGTTGGGAAGGGACAGGGCCTATGAGGCCGTAGTTGTTGCGTAGTGGAATCAGGTAGGTTGGAACTGCACCTGACATGGTGATCGCGTGTTCGACGGATTTATGGCAGTTTCGATCGCACAGAGCCAATTGCCCCCGGGTAACCGATGCCATCAATATCACTCTATTCGATGTCGAAGAGCCATTGGTTACATAGTAAGTGCGATCCGCACCAAATACTTTTGCTGCATATTGCTCTCCCTTGGCAATGGGGCCCGAGTGATCCAAAAGCGATCCCAGCTCTGTTACAGAAACAGAGAGGTCCGAGCGCAACATATTTTCCCCAAAGAAATCGTAAAAAGCGCGACCCGCAGGGGATTTGAGAAAAGCTGTTCCCCCAGTATGGCCGGGTGTGTGCCACGAATATTCATGGACCCGGGCAAAGTGGGTCAGGGCGCGAAACATGGGGGGAAGAATGGCGTGGCGGTATCTTTCAATCGCACTCTGGATGCGACCGCCGATAAAGGTCGGGGTATCTTCCAGCATCCAGATAAAATCGTTGGCTAATTCCAGGGCCCGTCGCGGCATGGTGCTGACAGTCTGCTGATCTGCCAGAAGGAATACCGGCATTTGGGGATTGCGGGCGCGAAGTTCTTCCAATACAACCAGGGCGGGGCATTCCGCTTCACCGGGCAAGGTCCAATTAATCAGCAGGCATTGGATCGCGGTGTTAGTACTCAGTATGGCGCAGGCATCACTACCGCTGGTGGTTGTTATTACGTCAATTTTTCGCTCTGATAACTCTGCCTGTAGCCTCATGGCGGCGCGGCCGGGAGCGCTGTTGTCGTCGACTTCACTGCTGGCGATCAGGGCCAGCATGCTGTTATGGCGTTGCTGTCCGAAATGATGCATGAGTGCCGCACAAACCTTTTGTTGTGGCCTGCTAAAAAGTCTCAGCGCAGGAAATTGTCTCGCAAAAGATCTACCACCTCATCTGCGCGGCCGTTGAGTATTGCCTTAAGTCCGAACAGTGCGGTGGAGGTGACTTGCTGCGCTGTAACTTCCGGCGGCATCACCAGTTCCACGCGGTTCGTCGGTACGCTGAGTAGTGCCGGCCCGTCAGTAGCGAGCCAGCGCTTCATACTTTCCTCAAGCTGATCCGCACTCTCGATACTGGCACCGCTGATGCCACAAGCTTCGGCAACGCGGCCGAAGTCCGGGTTATGTAAGTCGGTATAGCTGTCGAGTAGCCCCTCAATGCGCTGTTCCATCTCTACGAAGCCGAGGGAGTTATTGTTAAATACCAGGACTTTTAATGGGATTTTTTCTTGCACCAGTGTCAACAGGTCTCCCATTAACATGGTCATACCACCGTCGCCGCACATAGCGATGACCTGGCGCCCGGGGTAGGCTTTGGCCATGCCCAGGGCTTGGGGGTAGGCGTTGGCCATGGTGCCATGGGAAAGACTGGTGAGAAATGAGCGTTTGCCGTTGGCAGTGAGGTCGCGGAGCATCCATACCATACAAGCGCCGCCATCGGCGGTGAATACGGCATCCTCATCGGCCAGCTTGTTGAGCGTCTGGGCGACAAATTGAGGATGAATCAGGCTGGGGTCTTTTTCTTTGCCGCGGCTTTTCATCTCTTCCCGATCTTTTTTGTATCGTTCGAGAAGGTCATCGAGGAAGGTACTGTCGGTGCGGGCCTTTAATCGGGGCAAGAGGGCTTCAATGGTTGGACCCACATGCCCTACCAGGCCCATATCCACAGGAGCGCGTCGCCCCAGGTGCGGCGCTTCCGCATCAATTTGAATAATGGTGGCTTTTTCCGGGTAGAACTGGGTGTAGGCAAAATCGGTGCCCAGGCACAGTAACAGGTCACAAGTCTCCATGGCCCGGTAGCCTGCGGGATTGCCGAGAATCCCGGTCATGCCTACATGGCAGGGGTTGTCGTATTCGAGAAACTCTTTCGACTTGGTGGTGTGGGCAATAGGAGCGGCCAGGTGTTGCCCTAGTTTTACTACTTCATCGTGAGCGTGACGGCAGCCGATACCGCCGTAAATAGTGATATTTTTTGCGGCGTTGATTTTCTTTGCCAGGGCGTCGAGCTCAGAGTCAGACGGACGCGCTAGCCATTCAGGGCGATGTACCGACCAGGGCAGACTGTCTTTGCTTTTCTCCTTGAACAAGTCGCCGCTAATTTGCACCACCGCGACTCCACCGCGAGTAAGCGCAGTTTGTGCAGCCTGCACAATCATTCGACGGGCTTGTTCCGGGTGGGTCATGGTTTCACAGAAGACCGAACACTGTTCGTAGAGCTTTTGCTGATCCACTTCCTGTGGATAGCCGAACCCCTGTTCCGCACGGTCGATTCGAGAGGCAATCAGTACCACCGGGGCGCCATTGCGATGGCTTTCAAAAATGCCGTTGATAAAGTGCAGGCTGCCGGGCCCGGCAGTTCCGGCGCAGACGCTCAACTCACCGGTAAGGTAAGACTCACCCCCAGCGGCGAAAGCGCCCACTTCCTCATGGCGCACATGTATCCACTCCAAGTCGGAAGTGCGTACCGCTGATGTGAAGTGATTGATGGTATCGCCGACAATGCCGTAACACCGTTTGGCGCCGGCCTTGACCAGTGTATCGACAATAATTTCTGAAACGGTCTGCATAGCAGTCTCCACAGATTGGGTGGGGCTAGCGGTTAATAGCGCGTCGGATCGACGCGTACTTGCCTTCTTCGAGCTTGATCGCAGGCTGAAAACTGTCTGCCTGTGCGGCCAGCCACCAGTGCCAGTAAGGCGTATCTTCCGGTGCGTCGATTAGGGAGTTGGTGTCGAGAAAATGCCAGATACGATCTATCGGCCTGGATTCAGCGCCATTAATTCGGTGAACCAGGTGATAGGGTTTCAGGTCCCGGGGATCGGTAAGCCCTGCGCCGGCCACTATATCCCCCAGTGCTTCGAGAGTTTTTGCCTGGAAAGCAGCCGCCCTTTTACTCTGCACATCCACCACCAGCCCGCGCTGTCGCCGAGGGTCTTGGGTGGTAACGCCAGTTGGGCAGGTATCCGTATGGCAGCGCTGGGACTGGATGCAGCCCACGGAAAACATAAATGCCCGCGCCGCATTGCACCAGTCAGCGCCAATGGCCAGGCACTGTGCCAGGCCGGACGCGGAATAAACCTTGCCGCTGGCGGCCAGCTTCACCTTATCTTTCAGGCCCGCCCCCACCAGAGCATTGCGCACGATAATCAGCCCCTCCAGCAGCGGCATGCCCACGTGGTTGGACAGCTCCAGCGGCGCCGCGCCGGTGCCGCCTTCGGCGCCATCCACAACAATAAAGTCCACCAGTTTCCCGGTCTCGTGCATGGCCTTCATAATGGCCATCACTTCGTAGATATGCCCTACGCAGAGTTTTATGCCTACCGGTTTGCCGCCGGAGAGTTCGCGCATCTGCTCGGCGAATTCAAGCATTTCAATGGGGGTGGAGAACATGGAGTGCGCGCGAGGGGAGACGCAGTTCTGCCCGGGTGTAACCTTGCGGGTGGAAGCGATCTCCTGGGTAACTTTGGCGCCGGGTAAAACTCCACCGTGCCCAGGTTTGGCGCCTTGGCTCAATTTAATTTCCGTCATTTTGACCTGGTCGTTGCAGGCCTCGCGGAATAGATCCGGGTTAAAGCTGCCGTCATCGTTGCGCGCACCGAAATAACCGGTACCCAATTCCCACACTAGGTCGCCGCCGTGCTTGCGGTGATAGGGGCTGATACCTCCCTCACCGGTATCGTGATAGAAGCCGCCAATTGAGGCTCCCTTATTCAAGGCTTCTACTGCGGCAGCGGACAGAGCGCCAAAGCTCATGGCGGAGATATTTAACAGGGCGGCGGAGTAGGGCTGTTTGCAGCGGCCCGTGCCCACTTCAGTACGGCAGGAAGTGTCTGCATTTTTTTCGGGCTTCACTGAGTGAGTGAGCCAGGTATATTCCTCGCTCTGCACATCTTTTTCAGTGCCGAACGGATGCATATCGGAAAAACCTTCAGAGCGGGCGTACACCAGTCGTCGGGCTTCAATGCTGTAAGGGCGCCCCTCCTCATCACCCTCGACCATATAGGCGCGGAAATAGGGACGCAGATTCAGAAATATCCAGCGAATGCGGCCGGCAACCGGGAAGTTCCGCGTAATGCTCCAGTGGGGTTGGAGCATATCGTAGATTCCCAGTAGTACCAGTGAAACGCTAATCAGTAGAGCCACCAGCCACCAGGCGCTATCTGTAAACGTGAGCACCAAGAAGAATGGGGTCAGGATAAGAGCGGTAATGGGGATAATTGCGCGCTTTATACCATTCCGGCCGGAATAGGCGCACCAGGGGTTGGAGCTACTCATAAAATCAGGTTCAGCATCGTTACATAAAGTTCCGATACTGAACCTAGATCATTTGTAAGGGTTCTGCCTTGATAAGGCCAACTAAAGGGCTTTTTCCCCTAGCTCGCCGCCAACGCAGGCAGTGAATTTTGCTCTGCAGGTAAAAACTCGATGGCAGTGACGATGGAGTAATCCTTCAGTTCATCCAGAATTTCATCCAGCTTCAATAGTTGCCAGCATGCGAGCGCGCCACTGTCTGAAATCTCACCGCGAAGGAATTTTCTCGCTAAAGCCACTGCGGGTGCTGCAGGAATCCAGACGCCATCGCCATCCATTCCAAGTATTTGCCACTGCCTACCAGCTGTCCTACCGTCAGCATCTTCACCCAGTGCGCGGACAATCATGCCGCCGTGAGAGCTGCCACCAGGCCAGCGGGCACTCAATTTATGGGCAATCTGTGCGATGCGGGAACTCGTGGCGGGCAAATTTAGGCGCGAGAGTTGGGCGCACAATGACAGGCCGGCCTGGAGAATCAGGGGCTCTGTCCCCGTGGAAAATAGTGCTGTGTTTAAATCTGGCAGGTATCTTGGGCACAACTCCAGGTCGGGTACTTCAAAATCGCACAACCAGCGTTTTCCCACTGGATGGGCAAGAGTTACCGAGCGCAGGTGATTGCCGGCAAATGATTCTCTCCAGCGCCCATCCCGCAATTGGGGGAAGCTCTCCCCCAGCGCTTCAAAGCCAGAGCGCACGGTGGCGAGGCCGCGTTCTACCTTGTGTGCCGGAGCAATTGCCGCCTGCACGGAGCGAATGACCGGTAGCTCTTTCTGGATCTCAGCTATGGCTGCTGAACTGAGGCCGGGCAGGCTGCTGGCACCGGATACCATGGCGATACCGGCGGCCTCGGCGGCCGGGGAGAGACGGTGAAAATCACATACAAAGCGGCGCGCATCTGAAATATCAATGTAGGGTGTGCGGGCTTCAATGCAGGCTTTGGCCACCCGGTAATCGGTTTCTCTCTGGTAGGGGCCAGCGCAGTGGATTAATAAATCCAGGTGCAAGGCTTTCAGTTGCGCAGCCAAGTTGATGGAGTCCCGCTCCAATCGTAACCCCTCGGCGAGGCCACTGAGTGATTGGGCGCATCGGTCTGCCCGTGTCTTGTTATGGCCGGCAATAATCAGCTGGATATTGGGCTCAGAACTTAGCATTTGTGCAATACGTGCACCGAAATTGCCGTAGCCGCCGAGAATCAATACGCGTTTATTCAGGTTATTGATCACCTGGATGGAACTCCTGCCCCTTATAGTTTGTAGAGATCATGCATCGTGCCGGCGACTTAAATCAAGAGAATCTTGTCTGCGCCTTCAGCATACCGCCGTTGTCATTTCACTGTTTTGTATATTCTAAAAGTAACGTTCCCGATGATCTTGTGCAGTTTTATCAGGCTCATTAGTGATCTTGTGTCGGGCAAATGATTTTTGGAGACCAGAATGGCCGGTTGGAGTTTATCGACTCAGGTCCCCCTATCGATCACTGAGCAGCGTATTTATGATTTGCATCACCGCAAGGATCTGGTCGACTTAATTACCCGCGCCATGGTTTTCAAAGGAGAATTCGATGTTGAACTGTTTAAGAAGTCTATTTCAGAGGTGGTAAACACCTATCCGATTTTTCGCTGTCGTTATAGCGGGGAACCGGCTGTTCGCTCCTTTGTAGATATTGAACTGGACTATATCGACATCCGCCACTTAAGTGATGCTCACTTCGAGAGCTTTTTGCGTCAATTTGGTAGCTCGCCAATGGATTTGACGCAGGACCAATTGTTGGGACTCAGTGTTCTTCGCAGTGGAGAAGATGAATACATTTTCTTGACCAAGTGTCACCACATCATTGCCGATGGGATTAGCTTGTCACTCCTCTGGTCTGAATCCTTGACTCACTATTTGGATAGTGCGAAGGGTAAGGATTATCAACCCAGGGTGGAAACTGCAGACTTTGCGGATTATGTGAATTATGAAAATACCTATCTGAGATCGCCGAGGGGGGATAAGGCGCGAAATCTTTGGCAGCAAAAGTTGCAATCCCAAAAAGATGAGATAGAGCAGTTGCCCCAATCGGAAGAGATCTCGGTTATTTGTAGTGAAGTAATCCAGCACATAGATGAGATTGAGCTGGAGCAGATAAAGGCATTGGCCAGCTCGGAAAATGTAAGCCTCTTCGCCTATCTAGCGGCCGCATTTCAGCAGGTTTTATGTGAATTCATACCTCACTCTTTTTGGATGAATGGCAATTTATCCCTTCGGCTTAAGAGGGAGTATCGGGAAGTGTTTGGCCCCATGTGCCGGTATGTCAACCTGATGGTTTGTAGGGATGAATCCTGGCAGGAGAAGCTCACGCGCCTGTCTGCGGAGATAAAGTATGCTATGCGCACGGTTTATGCTGCTGATGCAATTGGGCCTCACGGCGTGATTGGCCATCACCTCGATGCATCCCATTGCTACTTGGTGACTTTCCTGCAAACAGAGGAGCATCGGGAAGGTTTTTTTGCGGTTTATACCGGTGAAACTTCTGACTGGGTCAAATTGGATGACCACTTGAAGATTCGCATTGTCCCCCTGGCGACGCGCTTAACGCCATATGGCATCTATCTATCTATTACCGTCTTTGGGAAGCAGTTGCGCTCGAGCTTTATCTACAATGAAAATTGCTTTGAACAAAAACAAGTAGAAGCAATGGTAAGTCGCTGGTGTGACAGATTATTGTGCGGACCTGAAGATATTCTACCGCCGCTGTAAATAACGCTGTATAGGGACTGTAGAGCCAATTGTTATGTCAAGATGTGCCTTTGTGACCCTGGTCAATAGTCCGGATTATGTAATAGGTGCGCAGGCACTGAAACACTCGTTGGATCGTACGGTCAGTGCCTATCCGTTAATTTGTATGGTGCCACCGAACAGTTGTGATCCAGCGCCATTGGAAGCGGCGGGCTGTAAGATAAAAGAAGTTTATACGCCTCGCTTTTCCGATGAGTTTATCCGCCGCCATAAACGCGATTCTTTGCACCGGCGCGCGCCCTTTGACAAGGGTAGTAAGCCCGCTTTCCATGACCCACTAAATAACTTTTGCAAATTGGCACTGTGGCAATTGACCCAATTCGATAAGCTTGTTTTCCTGGATGCGGACACCCTGGTATTGCGCAATATTGACCACTTGATGAATTATCCGGAATTTTGTGCAGCGCCCAATCTTTACGAAGACTTGGATGGATTTCATCGTATGAATTCGGGATTGTTTACTGCGGTACCGAGTGAAGCAACCTACCAAAAAATGCTTGAGCAACTGGATCGACCAGGGGTTTTCTGGCGGCGCACAGACCAGACATTTTTGCAGTCCTTTTTTCCTCGTTGGCACGGCCTGCCTTATATCTATAACGCCTTGCAATACCTCTACCTGAATTTACCGCAGCTGTGGCAGTGGGACAGTATTCATGTCATTCACTACCAATATGAAAAACCCTGGCAAAAACAGCACTCAAAAGTTGAAAAGCTCAAACCCCTGATCGACTTGTGGTGGGCTGTTTACGAGGGGCGAGATATTGCCGTTGATCTGGATGAGTTAGCCCGTGCTTAGAAAATAAAATCGAGAGAGGGAATTGTGAGAATAGGGATAACTGGTGCGAGTGGCTATGTGGGGCAATTTCTAGTCAGGCATTTTTTACGGCAGGGCTATGAAGTGCGAGCATTACTGCGCAGGGAGGAAAGTGCAGCTCTTTTTCGCAGTATTGCTTCACCCAGATTGGCGTGGAGTATCGGGGATATTACTTCTGATACAACGCTACAGACATTCGTCAGCAATCTAGATGTGGTGGTGCATGCAGCTTTCGAGCATCTTCCTGGGTGCTATCGAAAAGGGGAGGGGGACGATCTCGAGGGTTTTCTACATGTAAATCTCAGTCAAACCCTGGCATTAATCCGATACGCCTATGCAGCGAAGGTAAAAAAATTTGTTTTTATTTCCAGTCGTGCCGTTTATGCCACTGGAAAGTTGAGCGGTTCTTTAAGTGAGGAGCAGGTTGTTCAGCCGGATACTTTCTACGGCGGCTATAAAGCGGCTGTGGAAGCCATGCTGTCTGCTTGGGCATATCAGCGTGGCTGGCATGCGGTGTCATTGCGCTTAACTGGAGTTTACGGGCTGGTGAGTCCACTAAGTCGCAGCAAGTGGTATGACATCGCTCGAGCAGTGATATCCGGGGAGTCTTATTTAAACTCCCAGCTTTCAACGGAAGTGCACGGAGAAGATATGGCGCGGGCGGTAGAGCTTTTACTGGAGCACGAGGATGCCCGGGGACGGGCAGTAAATTGTAGTGATTGCCTGGTTAGCAGTCGCGAGTTGGTGAAGATTCTAAGATCGATATCTGGACAGCAGGGACCGCTACCTCCCCAGCCACAAGTGAAACCGCCGGCAGTGATGGATTGCGCTTATTTACAGGGGAAAGGTTTTCAATTTGGGGGTGTGCAGCGTTTGCGGGAGACGCTTGAGGAATTGGTAGAGGCTGTGCAGCAACAGCAGAGCCTCATCCAAAACACCGGTTCCTAGCCGACCGGCCAGTGAATCAACTCCAGTGAGTCTTTGTCCGCTTTCAGGCACCAGGCATTCTTATCCCAGTCTCCCAGCACAATACGCTCCGCCGGTTCACCGTTGATCGTCAACGCGTGGCGGGCGGGCCGGTGGGTGTGGCCGTGGATCAGTCGAAGCACATTGTGCTCAAGCATCACCCGCTCCACTTCGTCCTGGGTTACATCCATGATGTCTTCGGCCTTGCGGCTGTTCATACTCTTGGATGCCATACGAATCTGCGCGGCAATAGCGCGGCGTTCCTGTAGGGACTTGGCCAATAGCTCTTGTTGCCACTTGGGGTCCCGGGCCTGGCGGCGGAACGCCATATACTCTTTGTCGAGGGTGCAAAGGCTGTCGCCGTGCATAAGCAACACGCGCTCATTACCGAGGGACAACGTTGTGGGGTCCTGAAGTAAAGTGGCTCCCGCGCGCTGGGCGAAGTCGGTACCCAGCAGGAAATCTCGATTGCCGTGCATCAGGTACAACTCTACGCCGGAACCGCTGTAGCGACTTAACTCGCCAATCACTTCGCGGGCCAGCGGGGCATCGTCGTCGTCGCCAACCCACGCCTCAAAAAAGTCGCCGAGAATATATAGCGCCTCAGCACCGGCAGCTCGCCCGTGCAGAAAATCAAAAAACGCCCGGGTTATATCCGGGCGTTTTTCGTCGAGGTGCAAGTCAGAAATAAAATAAGTAGACAATGTCCCCGCCTTAGAGTCGGTACTGACCCGTGGAATTACTTATCGGCGTAGGCGTCAGAGATGCTGATACCAGTGATTTCGATAGTCTCCAGGGGTACGTCCTGGTGGAAGCCTTTGCTGCCGGTTTTAACGTCTTTGATTTTGTTGACCACGTCCATGCCGTCGACAACCTTACCAAATACGCAGTAACCCCAACCCTGAGAGTCTTCGCTGCGGAAGTTCAGGAAATCGTTGTCCTTAACATTGATAAAGAACTGGGAGCTGGCGGAATGTGGGTCCATGGTGCGGGCCATGGCCAGGGTGCCAGTGTCGTTCTTCAAGCCGTTGTTGGCTTCGTTTTCGATGGAATCGCGGGTTTCCTTCTGCTGCATGTCCGGAGTCATGCCGCCACCTTGGATCATAAAGTTGTTGATCACCCGGTGGAAGACAGTGCCGGTATAGAAATCGTCACGGCAGTACTGCAAGAAGTTGGCAGCAGTCTTGGGTGCCTTTTCGAAATCCAATTCGATGGCTATATCTCCATGGGTTGTGTGAAGGGTGATCATAAAATGTCCTATGAGGGTTGATTTGGGGCGGCATGATACCTTGTAGTCTGTAGCTGTAAAATGCTGTGTCGGAATATCTGTGTCAATTGCACAAAAATCAAACGCTTGCAGTGAATTTCTATGAAAAGCGTTCCTTCAAATTCGATATTCTGTCTCTCAAGTAGGTTATAATTCGCCGTTTACGTTCGCACAGCTGTAAATTAAGAGAATCCTATGACATCCGAGAGCAAGCCAGCTCACTTTTTACAGAACCTTATCCGTGAAGATCTGACTGAGGGCCGGGTTACGCAGATCGCGACCCGCTTCCCGCCGGAGCCCAATGGCTACCTGCATATTGGCCACGCCAAGTCCATCTGTCTGAATTTTGGTCTGGCGCAGGAATTCGGTGGCACCTGTAATTTACGCTTTGACGACACCAACCCGGCCAAGGAAGAGGAAGAGTTTGTCGATGCGATAAAGCGCGATGTCTCCTGGCTCGGTTTTGAGTGGAATGGCGAGGCGAAGTACTCCTCGGATAATTTTGATCAATTGTACGAGTGGGCGCTGCACCTGATTAAAGATGGCAAGGCCTACGTCTGCGACCTGTCCGCAGAAGAAGCTCGTCACTATCGTGGCACGCTGAAAGAGCCGGGCAAAAACA
Source organism: Microbulbifer sp. CNSA002 (assembly GCF_047324085.1). NCBI lineage: Bacteria > Pseudomonadati > Pseudomonadota > Gammaproteobacteria > Cellvibrionales > Microbulbiferaceae > Microbulbifer > Microbulbifer sp. CNSA002. The sequence goes on along the minus strand of NZ_CP172449.1, from coordinate 3,381,665 downwards.
GCCCCTTCCGCGATCGCTCTGTCGAGGAAAACCTGGCGCTGTTTGAAAAGATGCGCAACGGTGAAATGGAAGAGGGCCAGTGCAGCTTGCGCGCCAAGATCGATATGGCCGCGCCGAATATCAACCTGCGCGACCCGATCATCTACCGCATCAAAAAGATGGCCCACCACCAGACTGGTGATAAGTGGTGCATTTACCCCAGCTACGATTTCGCTCACGGACAGTGTGATGCGATTGAGGGTATCAGCCACTCCATCTGTACCCTGGAGTTTGAAGATCACAAGCCGCTGTACGATTGGCTGATTGAGAACCTGCCGGTGCCTTCGCGCCCGCGTCAGTACGAATTTGCACGCCTGCACCTCAACTACACCGTGGTGTCCAAGCGCAAGCTCAAGCAGCTGGTAGACGAAGGCCATGTAGACGGCTGGGATGATCCCCGCATGCCGACCCTGTCCGGTATGCGCCGTCGCGGCTTTACCCCGGCTTCCATTCGCAACTTCTGCGAGATGATCGGTGTAACCCGCTCCGACTCAGTTGTCGATGTGGGCATGCTGGAATACAGCATTCGCGACGATCTGGATAAAAATGCACCGCGCGCCATGTGCGTGATGGAGCCTTTGAAGATTACCCTGAAAAATTACCCGGAAGGCCAGGAAGAGATGCTGTCAGCACCCGGCCACCCGGTGCGCGATGATCTGCCGGCCCGTGAACTTCCTTTTGGCCGCACTCTCTATATTGAGAAAGAGGATTTCCGCGAAGAGGCCAACAAGAAGTACAAGCGTCTGGTGCTGGGCAAAAAAGTTCGCCTGCGCAACGCCTATGTGATCTTTGCTGAAGAAGTCGTGAAGAACGATGCCGGTGAAATTATTGAAGTGATCTGCTCGGTTGATCTGGACACCCTGGGCAAAGACCCGGCCGACGGCGTTAAGCCAAAGGGCGTGATTCACTGGGTATCTGCGGACAACAATGTCGATTGCGAAGTGCGCCTCTACGATCGCCTGTTCAATGATGCGGCGCCGGATGCCGGCGGTAAGAACTTCCTCGACTGCGTAAACCCGGACAACCTGCAAGTCCTCAAAGGCTGTAAGGCCGAGATTGGCCTGGCCAAGGCGGAGCCGGAGCAGGGCTACCAGTTCGAGCGCAACGGCTACTTCTGTCGCGACAGCAAATACGGCAGCGCGGAAGCGCCGGTGTTTAACCGCACCATTGGTCTGCGCGACAGCTGGGCCAAAGAGCAAAACAAATAGCAAAGCGGAGAGCTGCCCGAGCGGCAGTTTTCGCGGCTGGGCCAATGACTGGCCCGCCACACAGCAAAAAGAATTCGAGAGAAAAGATGTCTCTACAGGTCTACAACACGTTTTCCGGGAAGAAAGAACCCTTCGTACCACTGGTGGAAGATCAGGTGCGCATGTATGTGTGTGGCCCCACCGTGTACAACCGCGTGCATATTGGTAATGCCCGCCCTGTGGTGGTGTTCGACACCCTGTACCGGGTACTGAAAAGAAATTTCAGCGATGTGATTTACGCGCGCAATATCACCGATATTGACGACAAAATCATGAAGACCGCGCGGGATAACGGCGAGGAAATCGGCGTGCTGTCAGCGCGCTATGCCCAGGCTTACTACGAGGATATGGCCGCGCTCAATAACCTGGAGCCGGATATTGTCCCCTACGCCACCCAGCACTTGCCGGAAATGATCGCGATGATCGAAAGCCTGCTGGAGAAAGGTCACGCCTACGCCGCCGAAGGCCATGTGCTGTTCGCCGTGGAATCCATGCAGGAATACGGTCAGCTGTCCAAGCGCTCCCTCGACGATATGCTCGCCGGTGCGCGGGTGGAAGTAGCGCCTTACAAAAAGTACGCCGGCGACTTCGTACTGTGGAAGCCGTCCGCCGATGGCGAGCCCGGCTGGGATAGCCCCTGGGGCCGTGGGCGCCCGGGTTGGCACTTGGAGTGCTCGGCCATGATCAAGAAGCACCTGGGTGACACTATCGATATCCATGGCGGCGGTCGCGACCTGACCTTCCCTCACCACGAAAACGAGCGCGCCCAGAGCTGTTGCGCCAATGGTGTGGATTTTGTGCGCTACTGGATGCACAACGGCTATGTAAATATCAATGGCGAAAAGATGTCCAAATCCCTGGGCAACTTCCGCATGGTCAAAGACCTGCTGAGCCAATACCCCGGTGAAGTGCTGCGTTTCGCACTGCTGTCTGCCCACTATCGCTCTGAGCTGAATTTCAGTGCTGATTTGCTGGATCAGGCATGGCGCACCCTGGATACTCTCTATGGCGCACTGCGTGAAACGGAAGCGGTTGAGGCTGAAGCGGCAGATCTTAATGACACCGCCTTTATCAGGGCGTTGGAAGACGATCTGAATACGCCGATCGCCATCAGCGAATTGCACCAGATTGCCCGCGATTTGAACAAAGCCGATGAGGTGGATAAAGCGCGCCTGAAAGGCTTGCTACTGGCCGCTGCAGATATGCTGGGCATTCTCCAGCAAGACCCGGAAGCCTGGTTCAAACAGGCCCGTGGTGGAGATGAAGGTATTTCTGCCGAAGAAGTTGAAGCACTGATCGAAGAGCGCGCACAAAGCAAGAAGAACCGTGACTTTGCCCGCGCCGATGAGATTCGCGAAGAGTTAAAATCCAAAGGTGTGGTGCTTGAGGATAGCCGCGAAGGGACCAAGTGGCGCCGCGAATAGCGCGGTCCCACCCCGAGACACGGATAGACTTGAGACACCGATAGATTTTCCCCGGTTTGGCACATTGCGGCCGCCGGGGAAGTGAAATTCGAATTTCATTTGTAGAAGCGAACCATGAAAAAAGTATTTGTCCTGACCAGCGCTGTGATCGCCCTTATCGCACTGACCGGCTGTGAGCCCAAACGGGGTTCCGATGCCTGGTGCGAGAAAATGGATGGCATTCCCAAAGGGCAGTGGACTTTTGACGATACCCGCGACTACACAAAATATTGTGTCTTCAACCAAAAGCCGGAAGAGGAATAAGCGGGCCTATAGTCGTTGTTCTTCGTCGATTCCTACCAACACTTCTTCCGCCCGCTGACCGGTAAATACCGCGAACAGGTGGTTGAGTGCTTGCGTCTTTTGTATGAGCGTCTGTACACCGCCAAGGCTGACTACGGTGAGTCTTTGCTGCGGGAGCAGATTCTGGAAATTTTTGCCGAGGCCCTGACCCGCGCGCCGCAGCTCGATAGCGAGGATGGAGTGCAGGACCCCGAGGGCCGCTTCCGCAACCTGCGCGATCAGGCCGTCTGGGTACTGAACAGCCTGGTGGAGTTCGGTTGGCTGGAGAAGCAGGTAGACAGCGCCACGCTCACCGCCACCTATCCGTTTAGCCGCCGGGGCCGCCTTTTCACTCAGCCGCTAGTGGAAGTGAATGGCACCCGCGTGCGCACCCGCCACCGCAATACCCGCAACACCTTAAATGCCCTGGAAGCCTTTGCCAGCCGAGGTGAAATACACGACTTGATCGATGCCTGGGAATACTCCGAGCGTATCGTGGCGGATTTCACTGATATGATCGCCGAGCTGGAAGAGCGCAAGCGGGAAATGGTGCGGGAAGTGGAGGCTCAATTGTTGGTGCAGCAGGCCACCGATGAGTTTTTCTCCTTTATGGAGAGCCGCTTCCAACCGGACCTGGCTATCCGTCTGTCTGCGGACAGCGTAGAAAAACATCGCGATTCCATCAACCGGGTGATTGACTGCATTCGCCGCAAGGAGGATATGCAGAAAGCGGAGTGGGAGAAGCGCCTGCGCCAACTGCTGCCGGAGTTGATGCAACCGGGCCACTCCCTGCTGTGGCTGATGCTCGATACCATCGAAGACCGCATGCGCCGCGCCTGTGAGGTGAAGTTGCCCGCTTTGCGCCGCGCACTACAGGGCTTTACCAAGCGTGCGGATATTATTATCCGCCAGCTCAGCTACCTGCACAGCCAGGCCGAAGGTGAATTTGCCGACCTGTGCCAGCGCCTCGGTGAAAGCCAGCAAAAAACACAAATTCTCGAGCAGCTGGGTGAACAGTTAGGTGGCTTCCAGCTGCGCCTGTTTGACCCCAAACAAACCCAGCTGTGGCAGCGCAATCGCCGCCAACCGGTAAATACCCGGGTCGAAGATGAAACTCCCATCGGTGAAGAGAACCGCCGCGAGATCGAGCTGCAACAGCTGCTCGACCAGGCGTTTAATTTCAACAACAGTAACCTGCGCGATTATCTGAGTGATGCCCTCGGCACCGGCCGCCAGATCAACAGCCGCAACCTGCCATTGCGGGACGCGCGTGATCTGCTCGCTATGAGCCATGTGATCGAAGCAGCGGCGGTGAACCAGAGCGGCTCCGCCGACCTGCAGGTGAAATTTACCGGTGAAATCGCCAGCAATGACTATTTCACCGAATTTGACGAATATATCCTGGAGCTGAAAAACAGTGATTGAACAGGCTTTGGAAGAGGCCCTGGCGCAGTGTCGCCTGAACCGCAGCGAATTTTCCGAGCTGCTGGTGCGCCTGTTGGATTACGGCGTTATCTGCCGGGATGAAAGCGTAATTGAGACCACCCTTTACGATCGCTTCCAGCGCTGTGAGCAGCTGGTGCGCGAGTGGTTGGCCCCGCTGGGGTTGCGTTTGCAGCACGACAGCCGTTTCCAGTTTATCCGCGTGTATCCGCCCGGCGCCGAAGTGCCGGGCCTGCCGGATCAGGAAGAGCCGCACCATGGCGGCTTCCGCGCCCGCCTCAGCCAACAGGAAGTGGCCGCGATTCTCGCCCTGCGCGTGGAATACGATAAAGCGCTGCGGGAAGGGCAGGTGGATGAGAGCGGTTGCGCCGCCCTGTCGATGGAAGCCCTGGAACTGGGTATGCGCAACCTGCTGAAAATGTCCCTGCCGGATAAGCACGCCGAGCGTAAAAACCTGCTGAAGAAATTGCGCCAGCTGCGTTTGGTGCAGTTCAGCAGCGAAGAGGTGGAGGCTAGTGCGGAAGTGTGGCTGCGCGTGCGCCCGACCATCGCCCACTTTGTCAGCGAGTCGGTATTGCACCAGCTGATCGACAGCGAAGTCCCGCCCGCAGTGGAGAGCGAGGCCACTCAAACTGATGAAATTGATGAGGCTGAAGAAGCAGAAGAAGAGCAAGCGCTCGAACGCATCACTCCTGAAGTCGAAGATAACAGCCTGTTTGAGAGTGAAGCCGCTTCCTAGTTGAAAATAGAGGCCGCAGTAGCGGCTATAAAAAATCGAAAACATTCGACCGCCCGGGTTTGCGTAAATCGTGCCCGGTAGCCTCGGAGAGGGGTGTCGGCTTCCCGCCTGCAAAAAGACCCTGCTTTTGAAAAGACCGTTTTTTTGAAAAGACTATGTTCCTAAAAAAACTGATCCTGATTAACTGGGGCAATATCCCGCAGTTGGAATATGATTTCGGCCCGATCAACTTGTTTTCCGGTGGCAACGGTTCCGGTAAAACCACGGCGGCCGATGCTATCCAGACATTGATGACCGCCGCCCACGACACCCTGTTTACTTTTAACCCGGGGCAGGATGAAACCACCCAGCGCGGGCGCGGCGGTAAACAGGTGCGGACACTAGCTTCTTATGTGCTGGGTTGTGACGACGGCAGTTACGCTCGGGTAGAGCCCACCGACTGTTACATTGCCGGTATTTTCCATCCCACCAGCGGTGAAGACGACGCTGAGCCTTTTACCGCAGTGATGGGTATTCGCGCGCACCTGGATAACAGCAGCAAACCTGCCCAGGCTCGCCAAAGTGATTTGCGCTTTTTCGTATTCCCTGGCGAACAATTGGTGATGGGGGATTTTGTCCGGGATTACACCGACGGCAAACACCTGCTGCCGCTGGATAAATTCAACCAGGTCCTGAGCAAGCAGTTCGAAAAAGTAGAGCAGTACGACAAGAAAAAGGCCTACCTGCGCCGCCTTTACGGTGCCCTGCGCGGACGCCGCGATGCGGTCTCCGATCGAGAGGCCATGCATGCCGCACGCACTTTTGCCAATTTTATGGCCTACAAGCCAGTAAAAAGCATCAATGATTTTGTCGCCCAGGAAGTGTTGGAAAAACGCGATCTGGGTGATGCTATCCGCTCCGTCTCCGAGCTGATGAAAACCATCCACAGCATGGAGCAGGAAGCCTGCCAGATTGTGGAGCGAGTCAGTTCCCTGGAGGCCATCGCCCAGTCGGTAGAGCTCTACCGGGAGCAGTGGTTGCAGTTGCGGGTGCAGGAATATTTGTGCGCACGCCACCGCCAGCAGCGGGTGCAAAAGAGTTATCTGAGCGGTAAGAACGACCAGAAAAAACTGCGCAGTGATCTGGACAACAATGAGCGTGAAGTGCGCGTCGCCTCCGAGCGCGTCGAGCAACTCAATGGCCAGCTGGTAGAGCTTCAAGCCCAGCGCCTGGGTATCGATGCGCTGCGCAATAAGGACGAACTGGAACAGCGTATTAACAATGCCTTGAGCCTTCTGTCCCAGCAGCACACCCCCATGTCTGCCGAAGAGGCCCGCTGGCGCAAGAACCGCGAGGCCGCCGAAGAATTATTAAATCTGCTCATCTCCACCTCTGCCGAGCTGGAAATTCCTGCCTTCTCCGATAAAGCACTGGTGCAGGCGATCAAGCAGGTCGCCCGTGAGGAAGACCTGCCGGATCTGCATAAGTTGTTGGGCAAAGACTGGATTGACCTGGCTGCATTGGAGCCATTGCGCGAGCGCGCTGCTAGCAGCGAAGCTCTACAGAACCGCCTCTTCGATCTGCTGGATAGCAGTGGTAAAGCTGGCGCCAGTGATGAGGTTTCCCCCAAAGAGCAGATTGCCCAGCAGGCTTCCCGCTGGGAGCAAAAAGTACAGCAGCTGCAAAAGCAGTTGCGCACCCAGGAGAGCCGCATTCAGCATCTCCAGGCCAACCGCGTGCGCTACCCCCAATCGGTGGAAGCGGCCCTGGCCGCAATTCGCGAGCAGTGCCCTGAGGCGGAGCCCCGCGTCCTGTGTGATTATGTGGAAGTGCTGGATGAGCGCTGGCAGATGGCGATTGAAGGCTATTTGGGCGGCGCGCGCTTCTCGATTATTGTGGAGCCGGAACACGAGGCCCGCGCGATTCGCATCGTGCGCAGCCTGCCCGGGCGCAACAACCGCGCCCGCGTGATCCAGGGGGATAAAGCCCGCCGCGATGCGGAGCGCCTGGATATGCCGTCGGGCTCCATTATCGAACTGATGGAGTTCACCCATAAAACTGCCGAGCACTATTTGCGCGCCTCTTACGGTGCCGTGGTTCAGGTGGAGGATGAACACGAGCTGCGCGGCACCCGCCGGGGCCTGACTGCCGACGGTATGGCCAGTGGCAACTACAGCATGTGGCGCTGCGATATGGACGATGCCGAGCTGGTATTCGGCCAGGGCGCCCGCGCCCGCGCACTGGCGGCGCAGCAGCGCGCTATGGAGCAGTTGCTGGAAGAGGCCGCCCACGTCAACGAGCGCCACCAGCTCTACCGTCGCGTCACCAATGCAGTGCGCGGACTGGCGAATATCAAGCTGTTGTCCATTGTGGATACCGCCCTGGCGGCCCAGCGCGAGTGGCGCAGTGCCGAGCGCGCCCTGGAAAACCTGGACCTGAAGGACTTCGAGCAGTTCGAGCAGCAGGTCGATGAACTCAAGGCCCAGCTCAAAGATCAGCAAAAGCAGCTGTCGGACCTCCAGCGCAAACATGGCTCTCTGGAGACCAAGCTAAGAAGCAACGACAAACTCTTATACGCGCTGTCTGGCGAGCTGGAGTCCCTGGACGATGCCGCCAGTGACAGCGAGGAAATGGTAAGGCGTATTACCGCCATCGACCCCACTTTCGATGCCGAGCAAGTACTGGTTACTGCCGATGAGCAGGTAGAGCGCGCAGCTGACAACTTCGACTTCTCAGCGGATATCGAAAGTTGGCAGGGGCAGCTGGAGAAATACAGTCGCCAGTTGGATCGCGCGGTGATGGAGTACAACGCCACCTGTGCCAGCGTCGATACCCTGGTATTTGAGCCAGACTTGAGTGGCGGCCACAAAGATGGTTTGTTCAAGTTGATCAGCGGTCTCGGCGATCAGGTAGAGACCCTGCGCAACCGCTTGAAGAATAACCTGTTGGTGGAGCGCCACGATCAACTGCTGGGATTGAAAAAATCCTTTAACACCACTTTTGTAACCCACTTGTGCCACGCTATTTACCAGTCCATTAACGATGGTAAGCGCGTGTTGGATGATCTGAACAAAGAGCTGGAACACCACCGCTTTGGCGCCGACCGCGAGCGCTTCCGTTTCGACTACCAGTGGGTGGCGGAATTCAAGGAGTACTGGAGCTTCTTTAAGGCGGTAATTGAACTGCCGAATCTGGGTGAGGAGCAGAGCCTGTTCGACACGGACTTGGCGCCCAAGCACCGCAAGGTGCGGGATCGCCTGTTGAGTATGCTGCTGAGTGAAGACGAGCAGGTAGCGCGGCGCGAGCTGGATCGAATCAGCGACTATCGCAACTACCGCAGCTATGAGATCTATAAGGAACCGGAAGGCAAGGAGCCGATTGCGCTCAGCCAGTACGGCACCGGTTCCGGCGGTCAGTTGGAAACGCCGGCTTATATTATCCGCTCCGCAGCGGTCACTTCGGCCTTCCGCTTTGGTGAAAGCGGCAGCCATTTGCAAATGGTGCTGGTGGATGAGGCCTTCTCCAAAATGGATGAGTCCCGCTCCAAGGAAGTGATCCGTTACCTGACTGAAACCCTGGGGCTACAGCTGCTGTTTATTATGCCCAGCAGTAAATCCGGGCCTTTTATGGATCTGATCTCGAATCAGTTTGTATTCAGCAAGTGCCCCAGTACCAAGCCCATCGGCCAGCTGAATACCCGAGTGTATGTCGATCGCAAGGTGTGCAACCAGGAGCGTATCGCCGAACTCTGGGCCAACCACCGCCGCACGATTCGCCAACAGGCATCGCTGGATTTTATGGACCTGGTAGAAGTAGAGGGATAGGTATTTTCGGGGGAAACCCCTCCATTGGCAGGGAGGCAACCGATGGAAAAGACATTGCCCTATTGGGTAGAGGAAAACCCGCTGTTAATCGGCATCCTGAATTTTATTCTGGATCGGCGGGACAGCCAGCTGGAACGCGGCAAGGAAGCCCGCATTAGTTTCAGGTTGGATTTGCGCGCTGGCAGCAAGCGCTGGTTGGAAGTGTTGGAGCCCCTCAGGGACCCCGACCAAGACGAGCAGGAGCTGTGGAATGAATTGCAGCACTTTGCGCGGGAATACCAGTGTTTTACGGTAAAACCGAATCCGAAAAGGCGGCCGGGTATTGCCGAGTGGCAGGGGGCCCAATTGATTTTTCGGGATGCCAGCGAGGAACAGCTACGGCTGTGGCTCAATCGCCCATCCCCTACCGTTCGCCAATCCGCCTGGACCAGCCTGCTGGAACCCTATGTCGATCGCTTTGAAAATCCCGCCGCTTTTCCCCTCGAAGGCTTGGAGCTCCAACCGGGGTTTGATTCCGTCGAAGAAATTATTGCTTGCTGGGTTTCCGTCGGCAAAGAGCTGATCTTTGCCGATAAAATTTCCTGGCGACAATTAGCTGCACGCTGCTTTAAAGGGGATTCCAAATACCTGGAAATACCCAGCCGTCAATCTCTGGTGCGCAATCTCTATCCTGACCTGAGCCGTAAAATCCAGGAGCGCCAGCTTTTACTCCACGCCTACCTGCCCAGGCAATTTGAGCAGGTCATTTTTATCGAAAACCAGGACACTTTTATTAGCTTGGCGGAGCTGCAACCCAGTCGTGCTGCGCTGGTTTATAGCGAGGGCTACCAGGGCGGTGCAGAACGGATTCGCAATGGGGAGAGGGTGCGCTTCAGCACTATTAATGTGGTTAGTGAAAATATCCGGCAACAATTCCTAAGCTGGTGGCACGATGGGGAATCCCGAACTGTTCCAACATTTTTCTGGGGGGATCTGGACTATGAGGGATTGCGGATTGCCGCAGCGCTGAGAAAGAGCTTTCCCGACTTGCAGTGCTGGCGCCCGGGCTACGATCTGTTACTGCATTTTTTGCGCACGGGAAAAGCCCATGCTCCGGAGCAGGCGGAAAAGGTGGGGCAAAAGCTGGTGCAAGCGATTGGTTGCCAATACGCAGACAGCACTCTGCTGCCAGCAATTTCAGACAGCAATCGCTATGTGGATCAGGAGGCGGTTGAGATTGGGGAGTTGGCTGGGACATTAGTGTGAATATGTCGCTATTCGATAAATTTTAATTGTTCGTTTTTATGGAATGGTGACTATCAAGGTGTCGGCGGGCGTTTGAACTTGTTTTTTATGCGCAATTTCTCGGAAGATAGAAAAAATATGCTGTAAAAATGCCCCTCAGAATAACAAGTGCAGTTTCCGGAGTTTGCTATGCGTCAGTTTTCCATCCTGGTCATTTTTGCGTTGGCCTTTGGCGGCGCCGCCGTGATGTACGAGAAGGAAAGCCGTAAAGTAAAAGGCGTGTTGACCCAGATTACTGAACTTCAAGCGCAGATGGGTGATTTACAGGCGGAGATCAACCGCCTGAACAGTGAATTGGAAGCCGTGAAGCTTGCGGAGCGCCGCCGCCCTAATCTCAGTGCTATGGCTAACCGCATTCGCCGCGAAGGTAGCGGCAACTCCGCACAAGTTGCGCCCAAGCCGAAAGTGGAAGACCGCTTTGAAAAGTCGCGCAACCTGATGCAGTCAGACGTTACCAGCGCGCCGCCAGCTATTCAGTCGAACACTCGTAGCAACAATGATGAAAGCGAGTGGTCTCGCCCAACTGTAGATGCCGATGAGTATCGTGGTGAGACCGGTGAAGAACCCGCAGTGGTCGATCCCTACCAGTAATTTTGCACTCTGCATATTGATTCCCTCGCCAAAGCCCGCAAAATACCTGCCTCCCGCAGGATACTGTTTTGCGGGTTTGCCAGTTTTAGCTGACACGATTTGAAATTATAAGTGGGCAAGGGGCGCTAGGTATGTCGCTGAACAAGTTTTACACCACCTTAAATGGGCAGCTGGAAGGATTGCTTTCTGGAGAGCGAGACTGGCTGGCCAACACCGCCAATGCCAGTGCGCTGTTGTTTATGGAGTTGGAAGATATCAACTGGGCCGGTTTCTATTTCCTCTACGGTGATGAATTGCGTTTGGGGCCCTTCCAGGGCAAGCCTGCCTGTACCCGGATTCCAGTGGGCGCCGGTGTTTGCGGCACTGCTGTTTCGACCGGTGAATCCCAATTGGTAGACGATGTGCATCAGTTCCCCGGCCACATCGCCTGCGATGCTGTGTCGGCCTCAGAGGTGGTGGTGCCACTGTATGATGACGCGGGTCGTTGCCTGGGAGTGTTGGATATCGATAGCCCCAGTGTGGCGCGCTTTAGCGAGGAAGACCTGGCGGGCCTACAGGAATTTGCCCGGGTATTGCTCAAGTCCTCAGACCTCCCGGCGAGCTGATGGCGCTGCTTTGGCAAAAGCAGGTTGGCGATACCTGTTACCAGGTGCGCAACCATGGCGCCAGTGTGCGCCTCTACAGCAATGGGGTTTTCCACTCTCAGTGGAATCCCCGCGACCCCCTCAAGGGCTCCCTTTGGGAGTTATTGCTGCTACCGGCATTCTTCCTCCCTGAAGAGCGCTTGAATTCGGTATTGGTACTCGGCGTCGGTGGCGGTGCCCTGATTCGCCTTTTGCAGGCGTTCACCTCGGCCAAGCGTATTGTCGGCGTAGATTTGGACCCGGTGCACCTGGATATTGCCCGTCGCTTTTTTGGCGTACGTGATGTTGAGCTGGTGTGTGCGGATGCCTGTGACTTTGTACGCGACCACTTGAAGCGACCCTCTCACAGCACTTTCGACCTGGTGATCGACGACTTATTTGGGCACTGCGACGGCGTAGCGCAGCGAGCGGTACCCGCCGATAAGTCCTGGTGCTCCAGTCTGATGCGCCTGCTCCATAAGGATGGCGTGCTGGTCAGTAACTTCGGGGATAGGCCCGAGCTACAGAACAGCGCTTGGCGCGACAAAGCTATGCGCGATCGACTCGGCGGTGCCTGGATGGCCTATATGCCCCAGTACGAGAATCATATCCTGGCAGTGAGCAGAGGAACTCTGCGCAAAGGTGAGCTGGCGGCCAGGGCCCCAGAAAAGATCAATCCCGCCAACCCCAATCGGCGCCTGGATTTCCGCATGAGCCAGCTTCGCTGATCTCGACAGCCCTCACAGAGGCCGGCTCCTAAAATCCTTGTCACTTTAATAGTGATATTCATTGGCGCCCTTTGTCACCTCGTGACTATACTCAAGGTGAGCGAAGTGTTCTGCCGGGATCGATTGATGCGGTACAAAACTGTTGAGGAAGTGATTCAGGAAGGAAGGGATTTTCATGCCAAGTTGGCGCTGCAATACGAAGAGTATGAGCAGCTTGCCACCAATGAACGGGTCGAGTTGCTGCTGGATCAGCTGCGACGACGGGAAGATTCCATGAAGCACTCACTGGAAAACTTCCATGCAGACCTGCCCCCTGGAGCCCTACATACCTGGGTGCAATTTGCCCCGGAAGGGCGAGAGAAAGAATTTTTGCAGCGCTTGCGCGGCATTGATATTGAAGACTTGGAGCAGATTGCCAAGTTGGCCATGGATATCGAGATCTACCTGGCCGATCAATATCGGGATCTAGCCCAAGGCGCTGAAACCCCGTCGGCACGCGATGCATTCGAACGATTGCGACAACTCGAAGAGTTGGAAGAGCATACGCTGTCGATGAACTTGTTTAATCTGCGCGATTACTAGCCTTTAATCCTGTTTCCAGGCGACTGCTGCCGGCCTGCGCCCCCAGCTCTTAGGGGCGCAGACGGTATACGCAAAATCCTTGCTCTTTGGTGATCAAATCCACCTGGGAAAAATAGCGGGGTCCTTTTTTCGCCAGGGGAATAAATTCATTCACCACAAAAATCGCAGCGCCGGAATCTTTTAGAATCCGCGCACTCTGCTGCAGAAAGCGATCGGTCAAATCTCCCTCCACCTGAAAGCCCTGGTGGAAAGGTGGGTTGCACAGCACCAGATCGGCGATTTCACTCTCCAGTTCAGAGCCTGCATCAGAGGGCACAACGATGCCTTCGATTCCCTGTTCGGTGAAATTCTTGCGGCATGCCAATAGAGCAGCGGCGTTATTATCCGTAGCGGTAAAATGATATTTACCCAAAGCGGCTAATTGCATACTCAGGTAACCATAACCACAACCGAGATCAACAACACGAGAACCGTCCTGTGGCAACTCCGTCGTAAATTGCTGGGCGAGTAGGGCACTGCCTTTATCGATTTTGTTCCAGCCGAACAATCCCGGCTTGGAGTAGAGGTCGCCAAGCTCGGGCAGCTTTTGTAACTGGGCGTACTGAAGCTCACTGATTGGATTGCCGGTGTCCTCGTGAGCGACAACATTACTGCTCAGGTAGTCGTTGCCGTTTTTTTGCAAGTGCTTGGCAGTGCCCAGGCGCTCGGCCACTTTCGCAGCGTAGCTTTTGATTCCGCTTTGCTTTTCACCCAGCAGAACCAACTCGCCACCTTCACCGAGGAAGTGGGGTGCACAATCAATAATATGGTGAACTACGGCCTTCTCTTTCGAAACGGCGTAAACAATACGGCGGTATTTGCGGTCCACTTCTTCAAAGTGGAAATCGTTGAAGAAGCTCCGCTTCACCGTATTTTCGGCGAGTTCGGCAATATCCCAGCGGTTACTGATTAAATCTCCGGCAAAATGAAACCCCTCCTGATGTAAGAGGGGCTTGCTGTTTTCATCGGCGATCCACAGGGTTTCCTCTGGGGCCTGGATAAGTTCCTGATGTAGAAGGGCTGACATATCTTTTTTTAATTGATAGAGGCAATTTCTTCAGGGGTCAGGAGGCGGTAATCACCTTCCTGAAGTTCTTCATCCAAGATGATTTCGCCGATCTTTTCCCGGTGCAACTCCAATACCTTGTTGCCCAGGGCCGCAAACATACGCTTCACCTGATGATAGCGCCCCTCACCGATGGTGATGCGCACTTCGTTGGCAAAGAGGATCTCCAGCTTGGCAGGCTTGGTTCTCTTCTTTTCGTTATTGAGCCAGACACCCTTGGCAAGCTTGGCCACGGCATCTTCCTCAATTTTCTCGGCCAACAGAGCGTAGTAGGTCTTGTCGCAATGGTGGTTGGGAGAGGTCACCTTGTGGGACCACTGGCCGTCATCGGTAAGCAGCACCAGGCCGGTGGTATCAATATCCAGGCGCCCGGCTATATGCAACTTTTCCTTGTTAGGCTCATCAATCAGGTCCAGCACCGTGGGGTGCTCGCCATCTTTGGTGGCACTGACATAGCCCAGGGGCTTGTTCAACATAATGTAGCGGGGCCCCGGCTCGTGCAGGGGCTCATCATCCAGGCACAACTCATCACTGACTTGTATTTTGGTGGCCGCATTGGTGACCACCTCACCATTGACGGTAATGCGCCCCGCCCAGGCGGCGCGCTTTACATCAGTGCGGGAGAGGTCGGTGACCTGGCTGACCGCTTTATCCAGACGAATCAGGTTAGCCAATTTTACGCTCACCGGAATCGACAGATTGATAGATCAGGGTATTGATGGTCATGGGACCAACACCGCCGGGTACCGGGGTGTAAGCGGCAGCGCGCTCAGCCAGCGCGCCCAGCTCGATATCGCCGACACCGCCGGGGTGGTAACCGGCATCCACAACCACAGCGCCATCCTTAATCCACTCGGCCTTGATAAACTCAGGCTTGCCCACGGCGCCCACTACAATATCGGCGCGGCGGATATGCTCGGCCAGGTCTTGGGTGCGGGAGTGGCAGATAGTCACGGTGGCATTGGCATTCAACAACATGGCCGCCATCGGCTTACCCAAAATGGGGCTGCGACCCACAACCACGGCGTGCTTGCCTTCCAATTCAATATTGTAGGCCTCCAACAGGCGCATAATTCCTTTAGGAGTCGCGCAGCCATAGGCCTCTTCACCCATTGCCATACGGCCAAAGCCCAGGCAGGTTACACCGTCTACATCTTTCTCCAGGCTGATCGCATCGAAACAAGCGCGCTCATCGATCTGCGCCGGTACCGGGTGCTGGAGCAGAATGCCGTGGACGTTGGGGTTGGTGTTGAGTTCTTCGATCTTGGCGAGCAGCTGCTCAGTGGTGGTGGAGGAGGGCAGTTCCACCTGGAGGGAGTCCATGCCGATTCGGCGGCAGGCATTGCCCTTCATCTTTACGTAAGTGGCGGAGGCGGGGTCATCACCTACCAGAATGGTCGCCAGGATTGGCGTTTGGCCACCACTCTTTTCCTTTAGTACGGCTACCCGAGCCGAGAGTTCCTCTTCAGTTTTCTGTGCCAGGGCCTTGCCGTCCAGAACCAGTGCAGACATAGATACTATCTCTAACAGTAAAAAATCGATGGCTAATAGACCGGAATCTGCTTCAGCACCTACTTTATATAGAAGGGCGGAAGCCGGCGATTTTTAAAAACGCTTACTTTTTATCCGGTCGGATTCGCGAAGTGCGCCATTTTCGCACAGGTTGGAAATAATTTCGCCACTTCTGGGCCCAGATAGGCAAAAGGATAAACTTCTTTAAAAATAATAGCTTAGAAGCGTTGACATGGGCCGGGGGTATCATTACTATGCACGCACTTCGCAGCTACAGCGACTTACACAACCACCTACGGGGCGGTTAACAGGGTCAAAGAGGTGCGAATGATTGGAAAAACGGGGCATAGCGCAGTCTGGTAGCGCGCCTGCTTTGGGAGCAGGATGTCGGGGGTTCGAATCCCTCTGCCCCGACCAATTTTCCGGGTTCACCTTGCGCCCGTAGCTCAGCTGGATAGAGCATCCGCCTTCTAAGCGGATGGTCGCAGGTTCGAGTCCTGCCGGGCGTGCCATCTTCACAAGATGGTGCTGGTTTGGCAAAAAGGACTTAGTCTGAAGCCAGATTGGCTGCAAGAGGTATCCGGCAATCAGTACTGCCACAAGGTGCTGAAGTATATCACTTTTATGGTGGCCGTAGCTCAGTTGGTAGAGCACAGGATTGTGGCTCCTGAGGTCGCGGGTTCGATCCCCGTCGGCCACCCCAGATTCTTCCTTGTTTATCAAGGACTTAAAACCCCGCCGAGTGCGGGGTTTTTTAGTTTTAGGTCCCGTGGTGCCAATTCATGGTGCCAATTTTGGCCTCAATCTATGTTGAGGTTTAATTTTGGCAGGTCTTGAACCATGTCTATCTGGCGGTAAAAATCCCCTTTTTAAATCACTAAGAAGTAGCTTGGAGCTGTAATGAAGTATCTGCTGTCCGTATTTTTCTTAACCTGTTCTGCTTTCGCCTCTGCGGCTGGGGACTCAAACTTTTCATTAGGCGGGGGCCAGGATCATGCTGGGATAGGAGCAAAGTATTCGATTAACCGCGGTAAAGATAAGTACTTCGGCTCTTTGGGTTGGAAGGGCTATTCCGATGAGGCTGGTTCAGTTGCAGGTTACGGATTGGGTTGGGAGCGACTTGTAGCTTCCGATAGCCATTCTTTAGGAGTTTTCCTGGGGCTTGTAGAGGTTAACTATCGTAGAGATGAGGCAGCGCGCTATAACGGGATTGCTTTGCTTTACAATTATTACTTTTCAGGATTTTCTGAATCCTCATTTGTTCTCGGTGCCGCTGTTCATGCGGGAACCAGATCAGGTGATGAACCGTATTTTGATGAGCATACTACCGGTGCAAGTATGAAGTTTGCTTATCAGTGGTAGCGTAGGTGAAAGATCTTTAGGTTCGCCCCCCGCCCGCCTTGTGGTTCGAGTTAATTATGGCTCAATGCAGGGGGGCTTTGGTCGTCTGAATCGTAGGTAGGTGCTCTATAAGCTGATTGTGTCGACGTAATATCCCGCTGGTCAATATAAAGATATAGGATGAATTAAGTAAGTAATTGATAGCGAAATCTTGAACCTTGGTGAAGAGCCTTAATGTAGTTCATCGCTTAACTAGCCCTTGCGGCTATTACAATCCTAGCATTTTTAGCGTCTCTAAGATTGTAGTTGCAAGCATTCCCGAAGAAACATTCACGCAGTAATTTTTTAATTCATCAACTCGGTCGGGATGTTGGCTGGAAATGGACTCAACCGCTTCTTTAACGAAGCTGATTTCATCGTTGGTAAGGATTGCTTTAGAGGATAAGCTGTCTATAAGGTTGAAGGCCGATTCAAAATCTCTCGGTGCTGAAATTTTTTCTAGTGCGTTACAAAGATTTTTTTGACTTTCACCGTGGGCTACGGAAATTAAACTAAGAGCCTCTTTTAGGGTCGCTATAGTATTTTCTTGTATCCCTAGAATTCTCTCAAGTGATCTTATTTCTGTATGCGCAATATCCAGCTTTGTCTCTAGTTGGGCAATGTGAATTGGATCGCTGAGAAAGTCCTTTGTGGGGATTATTCCAGCCGCAACTTTTCCGTATTGATCCAAAGCTCTTTTTATAATTTCTTGGTCTCCCTCTTCGGTGATAATAACCAAGCTAACAGTATTGGCTTCCTGAGTTATTGATATGCTTACATTTTTGTCTGGGTACTTCTGATGAATTACTTCGGAGAAGTATGACAGTATGCCTAGGCCGGCTTGTTTGTGTTCAGGTTTAAAATTAATTGAAGTGGAGATTTTGTTGGAGGTCTTGTTAGTGAGAAGGTTGGTTATTTCTTCTTCTAGTTTTTCAATTTTTTCTTGGGACTTTCTTAGTGTTTCTTTGGTCTTGTCTATAAAGTTGGCCAATTCTGTTTTGTGATTTTCTCGAACTAGATCGAGTTCATTTTTAATGACGTGTATTTCTTTGTCTTTTTCTTTAAGCAGGCTCTTGTAATCGAATGACTCGTCGTAACTTTCATTAAATGCTTTTTCAATTTCCTTTTCGTTGTCGATAAAGGAGGTGTCATGATTTATGAAATTGATTACATCATTTCTGGTGAGCCTGTAGTCTGATAAAAATTTGGCGGATAGACTTTCTTGCTCGCTAAGAATAGCTGCAAGTATGTCAGCTCCGGTCACCTCTATTTTTTTCTCAGATTGAACATAAAACACAGCCCTCTGTAATACGCGCTGAAAGCCAAGTGTAGGTTGGGTTTCAGTGGTGGTATCTTTGTCGGAGATTAGTGGGGTCGATGAATCTACAAAATCAATCACTTGTGATTTAAGTTTGCTCGTGTCGATTTTGTATTCTTGAAAAACATCGTTTGCTGATTCGGAGTCAAATAGTGATAAGAGTAGGTGCTCTACAGTAAAAAATTCATGATGTTTGGAGCGGGCGTATGTAAATGCGGTGTTTAGTGAAGTTTCTAAATCTTTACTCAGCATGAATCCCTCGAGGTATTATTATGTAGTTTCCAATTTTGCGTCATTATCCTTGATGGTCACTAACAGTGCAAAATTATTCTGATTAATCGGGCCTTGTTGATAATTTAATTAGTGTTTTTAGGTGCGCACCTAGTTAAATTTTTTGGACGTTCAAGTAGGTTTTAACTATGTTTTTCTATCCGCTTTTCACTTGTATTTTTGCGTGATAGTTGTCTGAACTATTGCTGTGCTTAGTCGTATTTCTCCCTTCGTTTGATTTTTTATGCGATTCTATAAGGCAATATCGAGGGGTGTCATGTGTCTTATAAAAGTGAGTGCTGGCATCAAGTGCGGCTCTTCTTAGGTGCTCATCTATAACATGAAGGTTTGTAATCCCTACTTGGTTGCCACCAATTTCGATTAATTTACATGTGCCGCTATTTACTTTTGGTTGATACGGTTGAGCACGAGCGTTGGCAAAAAAGCAAGCCACACAAAACATCATGGGGTAGCGTGAAAACTATTCAAAAATTTCCGCCTGCAATCTATCCATGCTTCGCTCTAAAATTTGCTGGTGATCTTGGGTGTGTTGCCCGTGCAGGAGGGCGATTTAGTGAAAGCCAGTTTAAGTTGGCTGAATTCGTGTTGCTCCCCTTGTGCGGTGACACTTTAATTTTGGGATATTGGGCCTGAAAATTTGATTTCAACCTGTTATTAATTCAAATGGGTTTCGGAGATAACTTGGCTGGCAATTAATCCTTGCTAATCGGCCGGTGATGGTGGTTTAGGCTGACCACCCGATCCGCCGTACGGTTATATCGTTCAGCCATAGACCGCGTCTTATGCCCGGTAAATTTTTGAACGTCCCCTTCAAAGTCACTGGCCGCTTTGATCTTCAAATCATGAAAGCGAAAGCGCTGTTTGATAGCGCCAGCGGCTAGGGCTGCTCGTTGTTCGCGAAGCCATATAGCATTAAACCCCATGCGGGTGTAGGCACGGCCAACGCGGCTGCGGATGATGTGGGTGGTTTGGATTTGTGCTTCAGTGTTGGTGGCTATTGCGCGGTCAACGGCTTCTTTGAGCGCTAAGCTCCATAGCTTTAGTTGGACCTTACCTGTCTTGGCTTGCACAATCAGTAGGCCGTCTTCCTGAATCTCTGCACGGGTGAGGGCAAGTACATCCTGTTGCCTGGCGGCACACAGATAGCTAATTTCCATAGCGCACTGGTGCATCACATGGCCGTGATCGCCCAGCCATTGCCAGAAGGCTTGGTACTCCCAGTCTTCTACGTAGCGCCCACCAGCTTTCTCTTTCAGGCTTTTAACTACCGCCGTTGGATCTTCAATCTTTACGAATCCTCTGGCTTTACCCCATTTCATAACAATGCCGAGGAATGTCTTCTCGCGGTTTGCGGCTGTGGGATGTTCGGCTCCACGGGCATCAAGGAACATCTGTACCAGAGGGGAGGTGATGTTATGCGGTTCCATTTCCCCAAATACCGCCAGAATACGCAAGCTATAGCGGTGATAATCTTTCTGGGTTTGAGGCTTGATGTGCTTAGTGTATTGAGGGGAGGCGAAGTAGAGTTCTATTAGGTCTGTGAGGGTGAATGTCTTCTGTACCAAGCCTGCCTGATACTTTTCGTAAGCGGCCCACACTTCTGATTTGCTAGCGTTGAGGTCGGCTAGATGCTGTATAGGCCAGCCTCTGCGCCTTACGCGGTATCCGCGAGGGTAGCGGACAACGTAAGGTGGCATCCATGCATTTTCGGGGTTGCGCCTTCTGCCCATTAGCTTGCTGCTCCAAGGTTAAAGCCTGGGGGTAGGTTAACACCGGCTAAGTCAGGTTTTGAGGCCCCTCGGGCCAGAATGGCTTGATTAACCATTTCCCAGGTGAGTGCAGGGGATCGGTCCTTCTTCAGCACATAGGGAATCCGATTGGCATCGAGAATACGCTTTTGCTCCTCGGCATTTTCGGCGCCAGTGCCCGTTAGTCGGCCTATCTCATGCTTGGTTAACAAGTTGCCCATCGCACATCCCTCGCGTTGTTGTCTTCTACCTAAAAAGCCCGCACTTGGCGGGCTGAGAAAACTGTGTTTAATTGAGATCAAGCGTATTGCGGTTCTGCCTTGGGTTTTGATTCTGGGTGAGGGCAATCTTTGGGTTTCTCTTCAATGATTTTCTTATCGACTATGCGATAAATTTTTGCCTTGTCGGTTTTCTTGTCGAATATCTGCGCCCAGTGGGTAAACAAGTCATTTTGAGCGATGCGCTGTACTTCTTCGAAGGCCTCTTCTTCAGTGGTGTAGGAGCGCTTGAAATCTTTAATACCACCCATCAATAGGTTGTAGGTTCCAGTAAGCAGTGCGTATCTTTCCATTGGATTTTCCCATTTTAAAAAATGGGCCCCATACCGGCAGCCCAAGGATGGTTACCTCTGACTGAATGCGCCGGGGCGCGGTTAAACTTCTAGCTGGCTTGGGAGATGGAATTTTTTTCGATCAGATCCCGAATCCACACCATGCCTTTCGATGTCACTTTGGTATTGATATACGGCACCTTCACCGGGCCACGGCTATATTCGGCATTCTCTGCAACCAGTAGCCCCTGCTGTACGGCGGACTTTGTCGGTGAGTTACGCATAGGTTCGCGGCTATGCAGAAGGTCGCTATTTCGTAGAACCTTTAACAGGTTGTTTCTGCCCATTTCTAAAGTTCGGGCGGCCTGGGTGATGGTGAAGAGTTTTTCCTTTTTCACGCTGCCTCCTGGTCCTTCAAGTTTTGTTCTGATGGTTGGCCCTGGATGGCTTCGGAGAGTGCGGCTATCTGCTCTTGCATGCCGTTTATTTGTAACTGCTGAGTTTCTACCGTGGCCATTAGGTCTTGAGTGATTTGTAGTAGTTGGGAGAATTCATTCATGGTTCGCCCCTACTATTTTTTTGAACTTCCGCTCCCTGCCAATTGCCGGCTCCCAATATTTGCAGAGCTGACAACTCCAGCCGCGCAATAACAGCTTTCCATTGAATACCGGCGCTGCGGGTTTTCCGCAGTGGGCGCAGTATATTCGTGGCAGCTGCTGCGGGTGGTTCATGCTGCACCCTTTCTCTGGGTTTCAAGGTGAGACCACTCGACCCGAAGGGTGCGAAACTTTTTCTCGCCGTGCGCAATAACGCTTTGGGGTTCTTTGCCCATGTAGCGAAGCGTGATTACGTTAAGTGCGTGCTGATAGTTGTCACCATCAAGCAGAGAGAGTTCGGCAACGGGGACCGTGAAATCATTGCTATTCCAGGCTGAAAGCAATACCTGTGCAGCAATTGCGCTAGCGCCTGAATAACCATTGGCTACTGTGAGCAGAGTTTCCACGCTCTGCTTTGAGGTGAAATAAGTCATGCCGCATCACCTCCAAACGGGGGCCAATCGTCACCCTGTGAGGAGGGTGCCGGTGTCGGCTTTAGCGATGTTTTTATCGTGCGGTGGTGCTTTTGACTGCTGGCGATAACAGTCCCGGATTTACCACTGGGGCGATGCTTATCGCATTGAGTTTGAGCTATTGGGAGTACATAGACTGTGGCGGTCATACGATGCCCTCGTAGTTATTGCGAATGCGGATAGTTTGAGTGGTGGGGCGGCGCTGCATACGAGTGCGCAACTGCTCCTGCGCATCCGTACCAATGCCGCTAAGAACTGAGGCGATCAGAGCAAATTGAATTAATCCGTGTTTAACCGCTTTGGCCACCGCTTCAGTGCTATTGCGGGCATGCAGTTTGTAAAAGCATTCAGCCAGCAAATTGGTGACATTCGCTATAGAGCACCGCATAGCTTCTGCGGTCTCTCTGTTGGAGAGGCCGCGGGCGCGGTGAGTTAATGCTTCGGCTTGGCGTGGCGCCAATGGCTTTAGACTGCTGGTTGCGTTCATTTGGAGGTCGCCACCTTTGAAAGCTTTGGGGATTTACAGTTAGACTAGCAAATGCTATCGCCTGCAGGCAATAGCATTTGCTAAATTTGTGGGGATTTAAGTGACAAACTATGTTAGTGGGCAGACCGTTTGCTAGAGGGTTGTGGCCTTTAAGTCGAGTGCCTGTGAGACCACTTATTTGGAAGCTCGGGTATTGGATGCTTTACTTATGCGCTTACTTCTTTTGACTTACCATTTCAACTTCGAGGTACATATGGGGGCTAGGATATATATCTTTAATCAAAGAGATGTAGATCGGTATATTCTTCCTCAGGGTCATCATCTTCAGTTTCAAAGTAAATATTTGGGGCGGCAATTGCTCCTATTTCTTCAAGGCGCTCTTTCACATTACTCACCGTTTCCGAGTAGAGGTGCTCCAACTCATCCATGACGGATGCTTTACTTTTATTTGATTGAAAGCACTCTAAGTAATCACTAATGAGTCCTGGGTCAAATTCTAGCGGTTGAATTCCCTTGAGAAAATTTAGGTAGCCAGAGGATGAGTCTGTATTCATGAAAAAAATGAGTAACTCTTTCCATAGAATATCTTCTTCTGAAATTTTGACTTCGCGAAGGAAGATAGATTCAGCTTTTGACCCGGAGCGTAATTCATATGTGTAAAGGTTTATTTTACAGGCCTGTTTTTTGATTATTTCATAGATTACTTTGGATATCTTCAGTGTTGTTTTTTGTACAAATTTACGGTAACGGTCACTGTTAATGTTCCCCAAAAGGGGCGTTTCATTAAGTAGATTGGTGTTTAGGTGCTTATTTAGCCAGTTAAACAGAGACTCTCTCTCTTTATTTAATTGGTAGCTAGAGGAAAGGGTGAATCGGTCATACCTTAGTGATTTATAAAAAATACTTAGTAGATCAAATAGGTGTATTTGAGGTGAGCTTAGATTGATTTTAGAGTGTTTTTGTAAATGCTTGAGCAGGGAGGAATGATTGTGAGTAATCAGCGACTTTTCAAGAGCTTCTTGATTGACTGTGTCATTATGTTCATGTAGTACAATCGCTATTTTAAGTAGTCGCTCAAATCCAACGGATAAATTATACAGGAATTCGAATAATTCCTCCGGGCGGTCTAAACTATCCATTTCGTGGAAGCAGCGCAACCCATTGTAAATGAATGTGCCTGAGATGCATAACTCCTCCCCAAGCTTAAAGTTCTTCCAAAACTCAGTTGGCTTCATTTGTTAAGTCCAATTTCCCTGGTCAATTATTTGTTTATACATTATTTCAATTGATGAGGGGGGAGGTAACTGGGTCCCTAAATGTACTATTGAAAAATAGACGTTTTATTCTGGGAAGAATGATCCAATTATTACCCCACAAATAGTAACAGCAAGATCAGTAATGTCCTTAGACTCATAGCTTGGATTTATTGGGCGTAAGTATCTTCGCCCCATATCTTCCTGATAAGATTTAAATGTCACCTCGCCGTCTAATTTAGCTATCACTCTGCATCCATTTGTTGGGGTGACGTTAGGATCTACAAAAATAATTGTTCCTGGAGGATACGAGCGTTGTCCAGGGTAGGGGCTTGTCATTGAGTCGCCCTGTATTCTCAGGGCAAAGCTGCCCTCTGAATGTTTGCATGGGCAGGGTAGCCAGTCTTCAGCATCTCCTGGCTCAAATGGGTCTACTGCTTCACAGAATTCACCTGCCTGCACCCAGCTAATTAGAGGTACACGGCCACGAATCTTTGGGCCCGGAGCTACGTTAGCATGGGATTTAGGAGACGTTGTTGGAGAGGACTCAGCGCTGTCTAGGGCGCCTTGACTCAGCCCGAGAGAATCTTCAAGTTTCCTGGCAGCTTTCTCTCCAAGGTTTCGGTGTCCATTCAATAGTTGAGAGACGTATGTAGGGTCTACACCAAAAGCTCGGCCAAATTCAGCCTTAGAGGCATATTTTTCAACTATTTGGCGGAGATTCTCACGCCTGACTTCTCTTATATCCATTCAGCAATCGTCTCAAACATTAGCAAAAAGTAAATTGCACTTTGCTATTGCTATGGATGATAGCGTTTGCTATCGTTTGTGCGTATGGGCATTGTTACTTTAGGCGCCTCTCGCACGGGAAAGTGTGGCCTTAGAGAGGTTCAATCTTCGAAAAATTTTATTGGGATGCCTGAAAGCGAAAAACTAGGTGGCTCGGAGGCAACCTGTTTGGCTGAGTGTATGAACTGGCTTGCGAAACCTGAAGAACGATCACTTTCAAATCCCTCTGTCGTAGC
This sequence comes from Microbulbifer sp. CNSA002, assembly GCF_047324085.1. Lineage (NCBI taxonomy): Bacteria > Pseudomonadati > Pseudomonadota > Gammaproteobacteria > Cellvibrionales > Microbulbiferaceae > Microbulbifer > Microbulbifer sp. CNSA002. The sequence goes on along the minus strand of NZ_CP172449.1, from coordinate 3,357,103 downwards.
ATGGTGATTCTGCTGCTTGTGGTGTAGGGCGGTAATCAGGTGCGCTATATGGAAATTTATACAGGAGGTGCGTGGTGAGCTTTGAAGCCGCTGCATGGGCCATTAAACGCAGGACTAGAACACCAACCGCAAAGCTGGTTTTGATTGCGTTGGCCGATTGCCATAACAGTGACACGGGGCAGTGTGATCCGGGCAATGCCTACCTGGCGGACGTTGCGCAATGCACAAAGCGTTCGGTGATTAATGCCATCGAAGAGTTGGAAGAATTGGGCTACCTGAGCGCCGAAAAATCCAACGGCCGCAGAACCAATTATGACCTCTTTTTACACGTAAACCGGTGCAATGATTTCACCGGTGAAAATTCTTCACCGGTGAAAATAAAACACGAACCGGTGAAATCTGAGCACCCAACCGGTGAAAATGACAACACGTCCTTCTCTATAGAACCAGTAAGAACCAATAAGAAACCAGTAGAGAGAGGCACAGTTCCAAAACGCGCCAACCCCAAACGCGGCACACGCTTGTCTGGAAACTGGGTTCTCACGGATAAATTCCGCACCGAAGCCCAGCGCCTCCGCCCAGACCTGATCCCCCGAATCCACGACATTGCCGAAAGCTTCCGCGATTACTGGATATCCCAACCCGGCCAGCGCGGCGTAAAACTCGATTGGCTCGCCACCTGGCGCAACTGGCTAAAACGCGAGAACTGCCTAGCACCGCCACCCCAAGCGCAAGGGGCGAAACAAACGCGGGACCGATCGATTAACGACCTGTTGTCAGATACACGCTGGTAAAACTCAATCACCAAGGAGCGCTCACCATGTGCACAGTCACCATCCCAGAAGCCATCGCAAGAATTGCCACAACCAACCCCATCAGCCCTCTAGCCGTATTCCGCACTAAGTACGCTCACCTCGTGGAGGTTGTGTTCGCGAATACGGTGGTTACCCAATTCTGGATAAACCAGGGCCACATAAATTACCTGGGCACCTATCACCGCGATAATTTGCACGCAGCTGAAAGGCGATTTCAGGATTACTACGAGAGTATGCCGAAGGCAGCTTGATGGGAGGTGTGGTTGGTTTTTGGTTGCTTGAAAATTGCTTGGGGGGCATGACATGAAATTCGAAAGTGCTAGACAAGCGTGGCACGACGCCTTTGATAGCTCCACAGCTGCATTTGATTATGAGGCCATGGGCGGCAGAAGTACGGTTTCCTCAGCTGGGCGAGGGCGAAAAGTTGTAATTCGTGGAGAAGTGCAGGGCAGGGCCAACCAAGTTATTTGCCGGGTTGCAGCCCCAACACTAGTTGCAAAAGAAACCCCCGGAGCCAAGGACAGCGGCAACCGCATCATGGATGCCTGTGAAAAGGGATTAATCCAAGATGCAGTTGCAAAGTTGAGAGAGAGTGATCCATTGGCATACTGCTGGGGCATGGCCGCCTACGCCCCGCCAGCCTCAAGAGTTAAAGAGCGAGCAACACTACTGAAATACCTAATGAGTGAATTCGACAAATGGGAGGAGCCGCACCCGCGAGAAAAGGTTAGCCAGCTGGCGCTATTTTGTATTAATGCGTGTGCACTGCGCGATGTGAATGGCCGATTAATAGACCTGGGCCAAGCGCGGACAATTTTAGGATGTGACAAAAAGCGGTGGGATAGGGAGTGGGTAAAAATTTGGAAACGTTTGCAACGGCGTTTGGACGTATTGCCGGCGCGGGCTCTGGCGCCGGTGGCGGTGTTGGTTAATGAGCGAAGATATGGAAAACAGGAAAATTTGCTGCAATAATCCGTATTCCAGAAATTGAGAATGAAGGGACGCTTATGGACACTGAGGAGTTGTGTAGTTTTCTGTGTCAAGAATTGCCGCGAACACATTTAGACAGGTTGCTGGGGGCCGTTGAGTCGGCATTTCACATCAGTAACCAGCACCTTACAGAGCGATTCGACAAGGTGCCTCGGAGTGGGCCGGGGCCGCAGTCGCATCACTATCATCTTCAGGAGGCGTTACTGAATATACCGCCAGGGGAGGGTTTTAGCGTAACCAATCAAGCCACTCGCCCCGCTGGTGGTCATTATGCATTGGTGAATGCGGGGGCGCTTAAACTGACCGCTAGCGTGATCACTATGGATAGGGCTCCGGCCGTCCGTGACGCGAGATTTCGGCGAGATTTACGCCAATTGAATGAAAGATTACAGCAGCAGCACCCAGATCTCTTTAACTCCCCGGTTCCACCCTTCGGCCCACAAGAGGATTCGTTGCACGCCTTGTTGCTTCCTTATACGGCCAAATGGAGCGAAGCCGATCACAGCAAGCCCTTAGCCTGCATCATTGCGATTCCTCACAGTGACAATTCACGCCATTATCATCTACGGAAGGATGTCTCAGAGCTTTGGAAATACTATGAAGAAGGGGGAGGTGTTACGGACATTGCCTATCCGAAGCTGCGTGATAAGATGCGCGCCGCCGAAACCGGTGGCAATGCGCCGGGCTAGTAATTTTGATGAGATGAAATGAAATGAGAACTGGCGTTGAAGGTTTTCAAGGGGCGCGTCTGAAGCAGTTGCGCGCGGCCCACAGCTTGACTTTGGTAGAGCTGGGAGAGCGGATTGGCCGTTCTTCAAGCACCTTGTCGGCTTGGGAAAATGGCGCTCAGTTACCGGAAGCAGAGTCGCTTGGGCTCTTGTGCCGCACCTTCGGTGTTTCCCGCCTGTGGTTTCTGAAAAGGGTGCCTGTGGCGGTAGAGAATCCGCGCCCTTATTTTTTTCGCAACGAGGCTGCTGCCTATAAGCAGGCGCGTGAGCGGTCTCAGTTATACCTGACGTGGTTGCAAGAAATCTCCGCTTTTTTTCAGGATGCGATGGACTGGCCGCCTCTCAATATTCCTATGATGGAGGTTGATGACTGCCGTCAGATAAGTGACGACGATATAGAAGATATGGCTCGCCTATGCCGCCAAAGATGGAATCTGGGCACTTCTCCTATCCAGGATGTTATTCAGGTGATGGAGAATGCGGGCATTATCTGCACCCGTGCTACTTTGGGCGATGTGAAGATGGATGGGGTCTCTCATGTGTCTATGATGGATGGTCGTCCCTATGTATTGATCGCAGAGGATAAGGCGAATGCGATCCGCAACCGTTTTGATGCGGCGCACGAGTTGGGACATATTGTGTTGCATTCGCAAATTTCAGAGAGTCAGTACGCTAAAGGAGCGTATTACAAGCGCATGGAGGAGCAAGCACATCGTTTTGCTAGCGCCTTCTTAATGCCTGCTGAGAGTTTTTCGCAGGAGGTAGTCTGGCCGACTCTCGACAACCTACTTTCACTCAAGCCCCGCTGGAAAGTGTCGGTTGCAGCAATGATTGCACGCTGTAGAGACCTTTCGCTGGTTAATGAATCTCTTGAATTGAGATTGTGGAAGGGGCGCTCTTCACGTAAGTGGACCAAAAGCGAACCGGGTGATAATGCGGTTGCATTCGAGCGACCAAAGTTGATGATGCGTGGGGTACACCTGTTGGTGGAGAATGGTGTCTTCGAACGTGATGCGTTGGTTAATCAAATCGGGTTAGCCCCGGCGACGATTGAAATGCTGTGCAATCTCTCAGAAGGCTATTTGACTGCGCAGCCCTCAACAGAGGATAGAGTGGTTCCTATCAGGCTGAAACAAAACCAGAGAAACGCGCAGGGGATTGATTCAAAACCTGCTGATGTGCTGGAGTTCAGGAGATAGTTCCTAGTGGGTTGACGGCTTTGTCCTGAGGGGGTATAAATTCCCTAGCATGCAGTTTTTCTGCTTTGCAAAATTAAACCGGTCATTGAGCCGGTTTTTTTGTGCCTAAAATTGCTACTTGGATTTTATTTAAAGGTTGCATTTAATGTCACAATATTGATTGTGCTCTATTGGATGAGCGTTAAGCTTTTGGGGAATTTATGATACGGATATTTGTTTTAACGGTACTTGCCCTTCTTACATTTAGTCATGCTAGTGCTGATGAGTCATTTGAAGGGGTTATTAAGTATAAAATTGAATTTGAGAGCTATCACGAAAACCTCCCTATACATTTGTTGGAAGAAGGCTTTGGAACTTCTGCTCAAGCCTTTTACAAGCCAGGTTATATGAAAATGGTTTTCACTGGAAAGCAGGGGCAAGAGCATGCTTGGGAAGTTTATGTAGCATCAGAGAATAAGCAATTTTTAAAGATGAAGTCTGATCCTGTCCCTGTTTCTCACGATAGTGGAAAAGAGACAAGGAAGCTCAAGAGTTTTACAGATGCTGATTCTGACTATGAGGTTCTTGGGAGAAAGACCCGTGTAGTTACTATTGAGTACGAAGATGGATCGCTATCAAAGTATTGGTATTCCCCTAGTATATTTATTGACCCAGCTCAATTCCAAAAGTTGGAATTTTCCTATTTGAATAGGTATTGGGAGGTTGCTAAGTCGCCATACTTAAGGCATGAGTGGCACAAAGAGAACTATAAGTTAATATATACAGCTGAGAAGATATCTGCTGAAAAGTTGGACGATAGCCTTTTTAGTGTTGAGTAGAAAAATAACCAGATAACTCTGGTTGTTGCCATAGAAGCCCGCCCTAGTGCGGGCTTTCTTGTTTCTGGATTTTCATTTTCATCCTTTCACTACCTATACTTGGCGGCGTTCTTTTGGGCGCCGTTTTTTTGCTTAAATCTTGAGGATTTATGTTTCATAACGACTATTTCACAGAGTTGGAGTTGGCCTGTCGTTGTTGTGGTAAAAATCATTTTAAAGATGAAACGCTAATGCGCTTGATTAGAGTCAGAGAGCGATTTGGCAAGCCAATGATTATCAATTCCGGTTATCGTTGCCTAGCACATAACACTCAGTTAAATGCCACTATGACCCACGCCACTGGACAAGCTGTTGATGTTCAGGTAGCTGTAGGGCGAGCCTATCGGTTAATCCAAGTCGCTCAGGAGTTAGGGTTTACTGGTATAGGAGTAAAGCAGAAAGGCCCAATAGGAAAGCGATTCCTTCATCTGGATGACCTTGAGTCAATACCCGGCGAGCGCACCCGCCCCACCGTCTGGAGCTATTAACTGATCAAGACCCGAAAAATGGGTATTAAGAGGGAGGTGAAAAAATAACCGCCAGGATTGAGGGAGTGTCGTGAGGGGGCAGTCAATGTAGGAAAGCCTAGGGCAATTAGTACGGTTGGGTAGGAAATGTGACTAAAAACGGGCTCGATAATGTTTAGCGGCTTTCATTACTAGAAGAATTCGCATAACTCGTTGATATTATTTGCAATCTTAGGTAGCTTCGCGCACGTTAAGTGTGCTGGTAGTGGTCATGGGGCCGCTATATAAACTTCAGTCTAAATCTTGGGGATCTCAAAAGGTGCAACCATCTCAATCAGTAATAATTCTTCTCCTAGTGGCAAATTTAGTTGCAACCGTATGGTTTGGCCTCAATGAGAGGACAGCTCCAGTACAAACTCAAGCAGAAAAAACAGCAGAGCACGAGCTACCATTGTTTATAGACTCTAAGGTCCGAGTGCATATATATAATGAATTCGTCAAAGCATTTAATGCTGGTGATAATGATGCCTTATATGACATGTTCGGCCCTGCAGCAAAAGCCCAATTTACAAAAGAGAGTGCAGAAACTGAGTTCCAGAGATTAACCAAAATTTTCAATTCTGTTGAAAGTGGTGCTTTCACCCACTCTCAACTAGCCGGAACAGAGGGGAATACAAGTTTCTACGTTTTGCATTATGCAGTTAAGTTTCCTGACGAGAGTGAGTTTGGTACATCAGGTACACTGAAAGTGACTATTGCCATTCAGGGAAGTGAATACCAAATATATGGCATCATGATTAATGCAGGGTAGTGCTTAAATAAGCCAGCCAGATACTCAATCATATAAACCGGCCACTGAGCCGGTTTTTTTGTACCTAAAAAAACCTTAATCAGGAGCTACCTGTGATTTCAGCGATATCCAACCTGCTTGGTAAGGTCATCGATAAAGCTCTCCCAGACAAGACGGAAGCCAACCGCCTAAAAGCTCAGGTTGATTCACAGCTGATTTCAATGGACTTGGAAGAGCTAAAGGCAGCAACCAAGGTAATCACGGCAGAAGCCTCAGGGGAGTCATGGCTACAGAGAAACTGGCGGCCAGTAACAATGCTCACATTTGTTGGGCTAATTGTATTTCACTGGTTGGGATGGACAGCTCCAAACTTAAGCGAGGATCAAACTCTAGCACTGCTGGAGATAGTAAAAATCGGCCTCGGTGGTTATGTCGTAGGGCGCAGCGCTGAAAAAGCGATGAAAGCTTGGAAGCAGTCATGACACTTCACGATACCCTAAGAGAATTAGCAGATAAGGCTGGCTATATGACTGCCATTGGTGCTGGAACTCTCGCTGGTTGGCTCGCGGATAACTGGTTAGGCCTTGCTGGAGTGCTGATAGCTGCGGCGGGCTTGATGGTTAATTGGTATTACAACCACAAGCGCTTGAAGCTGCAAGAGCAGCAGGGCGGGGACGATGGACGTTAGTGTTAAGCTCGATACCTCAAAGTTCGATCGAGCAGCTGCTGAACTGAAGAAGCAATTACCTTATGCCAGTTCGGTTGCCCTAAATAACGTGGCCTTTCGTATACGTGGAGAAGAGCGTGCAGCAATTGGGCGCATCTTTGCAAATCCAGCGAAGCTGACACTGAACTCTGTACTGGTGAAGAAAGCCACTAAGCGCTCAGGTGTTTCGAAGATCTTTATCCGTGATCAAGCAACCAACGGCACGGCACCGAGTAAATACTTGGCGCCGTCGGTTATCGACGTGAAGCGCAACGATAAGAGATTTGAGCGTGCCCTGCGGCATTTAGGTGTACTGCCTGCGGGTATGTATGCCGTACATGGAAAAGCAGCAAGGCTAAACCGGCATGGGAATATCTCGGTCGGTACCTATAAGAAGATTCTGGCAGAACTCCGTGCTGGTTCAGGTACCAAGAAGGGCGGGGCAAATAGTGCTCAAGGGCCCACAGGCAAGCACTTTGTAGGAAAGGTAAACGGAGTGTTGGGTGTCTGGAAAAGGGCTGGGGGTAAGAGACGTCCTAAAGTAAAGCCCATTCTTATTTTCCTAAAGGGAAAGCCAGACTACCGCAAGCGCTTTCCTTTCTTTCGAATTGCTGACGGCATAGCTCGTAGGCATTTGCCATTAGAACTTGATAAAGCCATGGATCATGCGATTGCGACCGCGAAGAGGCGCTGAATGGGTCCTCCTGAGTGGGGGTAGCACACGGGTAATTCGGACCGTGTTTTTTTAACAGATATCTGAAATTTCCTAGGGGGTTATACCTTGGCTGACAACCTATCACTTGATGATCAGGCCACTCAGTCTGGTTTTGCTCGTCTGGTTGGTGCTACTCAACCTGCTATTGCCAAACACTTCAAGGCTGAGGTCTTTACCGTAGGCGCCAGTTACGAAGTTTGGCTTCATGAATATTGCGAGCGACTGCGAACCGAGGCCGCAGGCCGCCAGGCGAATGAGGCCCGAAATCGTCGCGATATGGCCCAGGCGATTGAGTCTGAAGTTAATGCAAAACTAAAAATGCGCGAGCTGTATCGAGAGGATCAATTAATCCTTGATGTCGAGTCAACGCGCAAGGCGATGGTGGAGTGGTCCACCGTTGGAAAGAATGAATTTATAGGAGCGGTAGAGAGCATCATTATTGCTATCGAAAGTCAGTATGCCATTACCGTCGACAGAGAACCCCTACAGCCAAACATTGAAGCTGCCCTCAGAACTATTGGCGGTTACGAGATTGAATTTACAGAGGCTGGTGAAGGAGGTACGCCAGACCTGGATACCGCAGCCTAAAATCCCGCTGATTGAGTGGTTGCCAGAAAATATCAAACTGCCATCCGAAGATAGCGATAACGCAGGATATTACAGAGTAGATTTTGTGCCCTATTTCTGGGGCGTAATGTACGCGCTCGATAGCCAAGTCTCCTGGATGGTGGTAATGCAAAAAGCGGCGCAGATTGGCTGGACGGTACTGTTAGCGGCAGATATCTGTAAGGTGGCGGTGACTGATCCCGCGCGGGTTTTGATGCTCTTTCCTAAGGATTCAAAAGGCCAGAACTTCATGGACGAAAAGTTCGTGAAGATTGTTGAGGGCTCGCCGAATGTAGCGCGTGTGATTGATGTCTCCACTAGTCGCAAGCTAGGCAACAGATCTACCAGAAAAGTATTCCCTGGTGGGGAAGTGCGTACAGTCGGTTCTAACTCCGTCTCCAATGTTAAATCCACCACCGCCAAGCGCGGCTATGTGGAGGAACCGGACGACACTAATAAAGACGTTGGTGATCAGGGCGATTCCATTCGCCACCTGCGCGAACGCCTTAAGCGGATGCGCAATAAGAAATTAATTATCGGCGGCACCCCTGCCGTTGCTGATCTTTCCCAGGTGGAGCACTACACCAAACTCGGCACTATGCGTGTACTGCCGGTTACTTGCCATGACTGCGGTGATTCTCATGTACTGGATTGGGAAAACGTCAGTTGGTTGGAAAAAGAGGGAGGCACACCGCACCCGGTATTTGGCTTGAATCAGCCAGAAACCGCAATTTACGGTTGCCCCAAGTGTGGCAGTGAGTGGGATGACTACCGCCGCCAAGCCAACATATTGCAGACCTGTAAAACAGCGCGTGAAAGCGGTGATGAATTTGCCGGCTGGGTTAAAACCCAATGTGGTGAAGACTATGAGCAGGATGAGATAGAGCCGATAGAGACTTTTATGGAGCTATCGGAGCTTTATGTGTGTATCCCTGGCACAGGATTGGCAGAGGTCGTTAGGGATTTTTTAGAGGCTGAACACGAAGCCAAAAGCGGTGATGAGTCTGCACGCATCGTATTCCAAAACAACAAGTTAGGCAGGCCCTATAAACATGCTGCCAACCGATTACTGGACCACCAAAAACTGGAAGAAGCCGCTGAAGATTACCCAGAACTGTTTTGTCCTGCTGGCGGTTTGCTGGTGACTGCCGGCGTCGATGTCCAGCATGATCGGCTCGCAATCACCATCCGCGCATTTGGTCGCAATGAAGAAAGCTGGCAAATGTACTGGGGTGAAATTGATGGGGATACTGTAGATAAGCGTGATAGCTGCTGGGATGCTCTGGACAAGTTATTGTTTCAAGGTTTTAAGCATGAGCGCTTTGGTGAGATTTACGCATCTGCAGTAAGCATCGATTCCTCTGACGGTACTACCAGTAGCGCGGTGTATGAGTGGGTAAGAACTAGAAAAAGAAAATATCGTCACGTCCTTGTGATGGCGATTAAGGGCGATAGTAGAGACTTTGGTAGTAAAGAAATATTTTCTCATCCAAGGAAAGCTGAAGTTAGCAATCCTACACGCGCTACTAAAGCAGACCGCCATGAAGTGAAGGTATATATGGTGGGTACTCACAAGGCCAAAGATCTGATTGCTAGGCGACTTTTAGGCACCAGTGCCTATATGCACAGCTGTAAGCATGTACGACAGGATTACTGGGAGCAGGTGACTGCTGAAGTAAAAGCACCGAGCAAAAAGTATAGAGGCAGAGAAACCTGGCAAAAGCGTCCGGGTAGACCCAACGAAGGAGTGGATACTGAAGTCTATGCCCTACACGCAGCCTATGCGATGAACCTGTACAAGAACAACGAAAAAAAATGGTCCATTATCGAATCCCGCCTGGGCCAGCGTACCTTGTTTAGTGAATCAGAGTCTCCTCAAACACCTAGACAACCCAAACCCGCCGTTAAAAAACCAAGGCAGCCCGCGCAGCCAGCCGGCTCTCTACTGGATAGTTAAATGTCTAAAACTGCACAAGAGATGGTCGACCTCTATATCGAGGCCGAGGTAGACGTGCTCGCCGGTAAAACCACGGTCATTAACGGCCGCCAATTTACCGCCGAGAACCTGCAGGAAATCCGCGCGGGCCGTCAGGAGTGGGAGCGCCGCGCAACCGCAGAAACCTTAAAGGCCGCCGGCAAACGCCCTGGGCCCGCCTACGCGAATTTTAATTAATGAATAAATTAGATTCTGTCATCGGGTTTTTTGCACCCGAGGCTGCCTTGCGCCGTGTACAAGCTCGGCGTGCCCTGGAGATCGCCGCCGCCTATGAAGCCGCGCGCCCCAGTCGCCTGCGTAAAAACCCCGGTGATAACCGCAGCGGCGACCTGGTGCTGGAAGGCAGTGTGGAAACCCTGCGCGGCCAAGCCCGGCACCTGGAGCAAAACCACGACTTTGCCTTTGGCATTCTCACCACCTTGGTCAACAACATCGTCGGCCCACGCGGCATCGATGTGGAGTTCCAACCCAAAACCTGGGATGGCGATATCCACGATGGTTTTGCCAGCCAAATGAATGACGCTCACAAGGAATGGGCGCGGCGCCCGGAATGCACCCGGCAGTTCAGCTGGGGCAAAGCCCAGCGGCTTTTGTGCAATACCTGGCTGCGCGATGGTGAAACTTTAATGCGGCACTTGCAGGGCACAGTGCCCGGCTTAAAACACCGCACCCCGGTGCCTTACACCATCGAATGCCTGGAACCGGATTTCCTGCCGGTGGATTACAACGATCCCAGCAAGCGTATTGTGCAAGGCATTCAAAAATCCGCCTGGGGTGAGCCTGCGGGCTTTTGGTTGTACGACGAACACCCCGGAGCCTCATTTAACTGGCGTATGAAGCGCAGGCTTCACAGCGCCGACAATATCGAGCACCTCAAATTTGTGCGCAGGCTGCACCAAACCCGAGGGGTTTCCATTTTTGCAGCGGTAATGAATCGCCTTACCGATATTAAAGACTATGAAGAAAACGAACGCGTTGCCGCCAAGATTGCTTCAGCCATGGTGGGCTTTATCCAAAAGGGCAGTCCAGATGATTACTCGCAGAACGACGTTGATGATGAAGGAAATCGCACCTTGGCTATTCGCGCTGGTGCTATCTATGACGATCTGCGGCCTGGGGAATCTGTCGGCACCATTCAAAGTAATCGCCCCAGCGGTCTACTAACGCCATTTTTAGAAACGATGCACCGCATGGCTGCCGCCGGCACCATGGCCAGCTTTAGCAGCATCAGTAAAAACTACAACGGCACTTATAGTTCGCAGCGCCAGGAACTGGTAGAGCAGTGGGCAAACTACGAAACCCTCAGCTTGGAATTCTGTGAGGAAATTGTAGAGCCGGCCACCCGCCGCTGGGTGCAAATGGCTTTACTGGCGGATGCCTTCAAAGTGCCGAGTGATGTGGATCCATCCACATTAATGCATGTCGATTTTATTACCCCGGTGATGCCCTGGATTAATCCGGTCCATGAAGCCAGCGCGGATGAAACCCTGCTGGAAAATGTACTGGCCAGCCCACAGCAGACCATCCGCCGCCGAGGCAAAAAGCCGGACGATGTGATTAAGCAAACCGCTGCCTGGCAGCGGAAGCTCAAACAAAACGACATTACTACCCCAACCAAACGCGAAGCCGTACCCGCGCAAGAAACTGAATCTGAATAGGAGGCAGCCATGCCGAATAAATCCTGGTACAGCATCACCGCTGCCGCCAATACCAGTGAAGCCGATATTTATTTGTATGACTACATCGGCTACTGGGATATGACGGCAAAAGACTTTGCCCGCGATCTCAAAGCGCTCGGTGATGTCAGCAGGATCAATCTGCATATCAATTGCCCCGGCGGTGATGTGTTCGACGGTACTGCCATCTACAACCTGCTCAAAGATCACAAAGCCGAAGTGGAAACCTGGATTGAAGGCATCGCAGCCAGTATGGGCAGTGTGATCGCCCTGGCCGGGGATACGGTCCATATTGCCGAGAACGCCTATTACATGGTGCACAACCCCAGTGCCGGTGTTCGCGGTGATGAGCGCGCTCTGGAAAAAACCAAGAGCCTGCTGGCCAAAGTCAAAGCCACCATGAAAAGCCTGTATTCCTCACGCACCGGCATGTCGGATGAGGAAATCAGCCAAGTGATGGATGACGAGACTTGGTATACCGGCACCGAAGCGGTAGAGGCCGGCTTCGCCACCGACACCACCGCAGCCATAGAGATGGCTGCCAGCTTCAGTGCTGATCACTTAAATCAATTTAAAAACACCCCGCAAGCCATTAACGCATTGGTCATGCAGGGGCCCACTGAATTTAAATTCCCGTCTGCGGTTGCAGACAATCCAACCCAAACCCAAACCAAGGAAGCGCAAGCCATGCCTAAAACCACCTCCACCACGCCAGCTGCAACCGCTGCGCCCGAGGTTACTCCAGAAATGAAAGCGCAGATTGCTGCCGATGCCAAAGCGCAATTTGCCGCCGATGAGAAAAAGCGCAAAGACGATATCACGGCCGTATTTAAAGGCTTCGAAGCGCACAGTGTTGTGATGCAGGAATGTCTCAATGATATGGACTGCACCGCCGAAAAAGCCAAAGACAAACTGCTTGAAGCCCTCGGCAGCCAAACCCCAACCCCCGTGCAAAGCTACAGCGTGGTAGTGCAGGAAGGTGAAGGTATCAAGCGCTTAAAAGCCGATGCGGAAAATGCGATTGCTGTACGTGCCCTCGGTGAAAAGCGCACAGAGGGCAATGAACTCAGCGGCTACACCATGATGGAGATTGCCCGCATCCTCATGCAGGCCCACGGCCAAAGCTTGTCCGGACTCGACAGAATGGGTGTGGTCGCTGCAGCGTTTACCCATAGCTCGGGTGACTTCGCAACGGTACTCGGCAATATCGCCAATAAATCCATGCTCAAAGGCTATGAAGAAGCACAAGAGATCTTCCCGCGCTTTACCAGTGTCGGCAACCTCAGTGACTTTAAACTCACCACCCGCACAGACTTGGGCAGCTTCCCCTCACTGCGCCAAGTGGCACCGGGGGCAGAATTTAAATATGTGAGTATCGGCGAACGGGCCGAGACCGCCGCACTGGCGACTTACGGGGAACTCTTCTCTATTAACCGCCAGGCGATTATTAATGACGACCTGGGGGCCTTTACCCGAATCCCGCAAAAGATGGGCCTCGCCGCCGTGCGCACCGTGGGGGATCTGGTATTCAGCATCCTGCTCAACAATCCCAAAATGGCAGATGGAAAAGCCCTGTTCCATGCAGATCATGGCAACCTAGCCAGCGCCGCTCTAATCAATACCGCCAGCATCGATGCCGCACGGGTGAAGATGGGCAAGCAAAAGGATGGCAGCGCAGTGCTCAATATCCGGCCCAAGTTCCTGCTCTGTGATATTGCCGACGAAGGCAGCGCAAAGGTTGCTCTGGAATCCGAATTCGAAGTGGGCGAATCCAGTAAAAACAACACCACACCGAACAGCGTGCGCAATATTGCTGAAGTGCTCTCTGATGCGCGCCTTAGCGGACACAACGGCTGGTACCTCAATGCCGACCCGGTAGTGCACGACACCATCGAAGTGCTCTATCTGGATGGTCAGCAGGCCCCGGTGTTAGAAGAGCAAAATGGTTGGAGTGTTGATGGGGTGGAATTCAAAGTGCGACTGGATGCCGCAGCCAAAGCCTGGGACCCCAAAGGCATGGTGAAGACTCCAAAAACCAGCTAACCGCTAGCTCTAGCAACGTTCATTGAAGAGGTCGCATCGCGCGGCCTTTTTACTTTCAGTTACAAACCCAATTGAGGGAAAGAGAATGGCTACTAATTTTGTACAAGACGGCCGCATGCTGGATTACACCAACATCACCAGCGCGGATATCACCTCTGGCCAGGTGGTACCGGTCGGTGCGGTGCTGGGTGTAGCAATGGATGATATCGCCGTGGGTGAGTCCGGTGTGATTGCTATTGATGGCGTATTCACTGTGCCCAAGGTATCCGCCGCAGAAATCGATCAGGGTGAAACTCTCACCTGGGTGGTTGCCTCCAGCTCATTCGATAACAACGCAGCCACTGCAACTACTGGCGATATCACCGGTGCAACGGCCTTTGCCGCTGAGGATGCGGGTTCCAGTGTCACCAGCTTCGCGGTCAAATTTACAGGCGTACCGGGCACAGTGAAGGCTTAGGTAATCCATGGATCTGGACCAGAGAACCGCAGAGCGCGCGTTTCGAAAGTGGGGCAAAGCCGCTACCTATGATGATGGTAGCGGCGGTGAGCCTATTGATTGCCGCGTGATAAAAGATCAAGAGGTTGATGAGTTCGAGGAAGATGAGCGTGTGCGGGTGCTGCGTGTTGAGTTGAATCTGTTGGTGAGTGAGGTAGGTGCTTACAACTCTGAGGCGATGATTACACTTGGTGGTGTGGGGTATAGGGTGCGTAAGCGGCTGGCGGATGATGGGGTTGTTTGGCGGGCGTTGGTGGATGTGTAGCCTGAGTGGGTAGGTCAGCACGAGATTTATGATCATTGTGATTGTTATTTTTTTGAATTGCTCAAACATACAGAAAAATGCTTTAAAATCATTGACTTAAAAGATCGGTTAAAAATGGGGATAGTGGTCAAGTTGATCATTTTTCTAGATGGATCGATAGTACCAATTACTCGTAATCCATTGATTTAGTGGAAGAAGATGGCGTGTTGGCGTAAATTTGTATCAGAAATAGTAGTCAAGATAATAATGGTCATGATGACTACTATATAAATGTTATGCATCACGGAAAGTACAATGAATAATTACATATTGATTAAGCACCAAGATGGTGATTGCACTTTCCAGGTAAAGAGCATTGAGCTGGCGTTGTATGAAACTGGATTAGACATAGAGATTCGCTCCAATGACAATAGAGACTGCTGTTTAGGTTTTTTACCGTCGCCATCAATTTATCTTGAAAATATAGCTATTTCCTCTGAATCGATAGGCTCAATTCAATATGAAGAGGTTGATATTGAGCTTGGGTGGGAACATGAGAATGGCGAGGAAAAGGAGGAGAATGTTTCCCGTATATACATGGGCGAGCATCTTCCATTAAATAAAACTAAGTTAATCCTAAGCAGGGTATCTGAAACAGAATTATCAATAGCTTTGCAATCAACTGCTTCCGATTTCAATTACTACGATGAGCGAGCAAAAGACAACCCTATTGAGGCTAAGGTGATATATAAAAATGCATAACAAATGCAGCAAGCAACGCCCAAGCAAGCTTGGGCTGGACCTACATTCCGCAGCTTCGCTGCTACATTTCGGCCGCTTCTGCAGGCGTTATACGTAGGCAATGAACGAAGAAACACTAAAATTTATTGAAGAGCGGCACCTTGTTTCGTATATGAACAAAACAAAGTGGCGAGAACTCGCTAATGCCATTACAAGTAACAGTGATTTCGAACCTCAAGTAAGGCTTAAATATCTACGAGACTTAGAGGCAATGCCTGGGTTTTCGCTGCTTGATTGGGAATGGGTTCGCTACGGTCAATCTAGCTGTATCGAGTGGATGGATATTGACCCATTCAAAAGAGAGCGAAGGGGCAACCTTTTGAGTGATAGAATTACTGACTTCAGTGGCTTTATAGCAACTGTTCTGAAAAAGTACAATATCCCATACTCCTTAGAAAATGGGTGTTACAGGGTATGGGGATATGCAGACCAGCAACCAGTTTTCGTATAACAAACGCAAGCACTCGGACCCGTTTTCCGCTGCGCTCAAAACGGCCCGGTGTTGCGGGCGTTATGAATAAAAACTATGTCTAATCTCAAAGACCGCCGATGGCGTCGAAAAGGCCTCGATAGAAAAATCGAGACTCCTTCATGGGGGGAACTTGCTTTTGGGAAAAAGCTTTTCAATTTGCGGCATATGTTACTAGCTGTATTTACTAGTGGCTTCATATCTTTTGCAATGCTATACCAGCTTATAACCTATGGACATTGGGAGGCCAAAGGAGCAAAAGTAGATGGTCCCGTGGGCTATGGTGTTGCCTTTATCCTTCTAGTAATTTTCATAGCCCTACTTATTGCGACTATTAAAGACTGGCGGAGAGGCTAATGCATAACAAAAAGCAGCACGATTGCCCACAAAATATGTGGGCTGGACGGCCTACGCTTTGCTTCGGCCGCCCGTGTGCTAGGCGTTATGTTTACTTATGAATAAAGTTCTTCTCGTGATTTCAAGCTTCCTCTCGGTTAGCTGTTTTGCTGTCGAAGTGCCCAATCCATGCCCTAGCCGAGTAGAAGGTACTGAGCATGGGTATAAAATGGATATAGACGCTTACTCAATAAAGAGTGAATTTGATGGCGAGCTTTATTATGTATCTATCTCCTTGCCTCAAAAATACAACTCAAGAGATTTGAGTAGTATTAATCTGTATAAAAAAGAACAAGGAAGGGTTAAGCTAGCGTCAGGGCTAGCCTTAGAAAGCGAAAGAGGTTTTTCCAAAGCATACTTTTATGCAGCTCCATCTGAAATTGAAACACTAAGCATTAGCGCTGTATATTTTTCTTACTATGAGTGTCAAGGAAAGTTAGTTTGGGACACAATGAGAGGGTATGACCTACCCATAAACATAACAAGGCGCTCAATGTCGCCTTCGGCGGGACAGCCTTAAGCGTGGCTTCGCCACAAGGCTGTCCATTACCTTGGCGTTAAGGTTCCGAATAGAAATGAGGAAATTTATAAGCTTACTGTTTATGTTTTCCGTTCCTACAGCTTATTGCTGGGAGTGCCCGGAAAACCCTTTTGACTTAGAGGAAAATTGGGATATTCGAAATCAAGTATTTGTGGCGCAAGTCATGAAGGGAACTTACGCTCCAGAAAACCCAATTGAGACATTTAGCTATGAATTGAGAATTACAGCTAAGCTAAAAGGGGAAGTAGCTGATAATCTTATGTTATACGGCGATTCAAGCTCGCGCTCTCTTGAGCTGTCTGGGGAGTATATATTTTTCATGGATAATAAAATGATGAGTTTATGTACACTAGTATTCCCTTTTAGCTTTTCCTGGGCTGAGAGAAATGACATTCGGGAGGCGGAATATGTCCGTAAAGTTATCAAACTTAGTGGGTACCAACCCTAACGAGTACAAGCAGGTTGCAACGGGCTTATGGCCCTTCGCAGGACGGCCTACGCTATGCTCCAGTCGCCCCAGTTGTAGTCGTTAGATTTTAAAATTGTACATTGATTTGTAGCGTTCTTTGCTCCGCAAATAGACACCCAAACCCGCACCGGCGGGTTTTTTTATACCCAAAATTCAAGGAGTGATCCCCAATGACCCAACGCATAACAATTCGCGATGCCGTGCTAAACAAACTGAAAACCCTATCCGGCTACACGTTCCCACCTCCTGGCACCACAGAAGAAATTGAATCAAAAAAACTGCCGGCGATTGTGGTGGGCTTTGCAGTTGAGAACATCGAACACGAAATGCATGGCGGTACCGAGCGGCAACTGGATCTGACGGTTGCTGCGGTAGTGAAAACTAGCGGTGATGTATATGCCGCGTTAGACCAGGCAGCAGCAGATATTGAAAGGGCTTTGCAGGATGCTTCTCTGGAGGACGTGTGTGATTTGTTCCTGCTCAGCCAAACCGAGTTTGCGCTGGATCAGGATCACCCATTAGGTGAAGTGCGCCTGACGTATAGCGCCAAGTATTCCACTGAACCCACAGACTTTTAACGAAACAACCCGATGAGGTTATGACTATGGCACAAGGTTATAAAACCAAGTTTTATCGCAGTGATGATGGCACTTCCTATTCTCAGGTGGCGGGCATGTTGGATCTTGAGCCCGGTGAAGAGTCTCGTGGTTCGGTTGATATGACTCCCATTGATGGCACCAGTGGTTATATGGACTATGACCCTTCGGGATTGCGTGATCCAGGTGAGGCCTCTATTACCTTGATTTGGAAAGAGAGTGATAGCGGTCAACAGTCTCTGCGTTCGGATTACGACTCTGATAGCAACAAGTATTACAAGGTCGAATACCCTGAGGGTACTACCGTCGAGTTTCTTGGTCATATTACCGGTTGGGGTAAGGCGGTACCTAAGGATGACAAGATTACTCGCACGGTTAAATTCAAGATCTCTGGTAAGCCCTCGGTAACAGCAGGTAGCTAGCCATGAATTTAGTTCCAGTCCCTATTTTAAAATCTGAAATAGTGCCTTTTGGTGAGCAAGAAGTTGAGCTATTTGAGCTGAGTGCTTACCACCGCTGTGAATACCTGCAGAAAACTACCGAGGACATCCCCCTGCCTCAAAATGACGACGTTCCAAAAACCGAACTGGAATCCTTTGGCCAGCTCTGGTCTTTTCGTGCTGGGGAAGTTAGCAATAAATTATTGCTGATTGCCTACGCAATTTGGATGAAGCCGGACTGTCAGGATTCGGTGGAGCAGATTCATCAGAGACTTATCCGCAGTATCACTCCTGAATTGATCGATGCGCTCTATGTGCCTGCGGCTAAGCTATCCGGCCTTTTTGTAGAGATACCCGATGAGGGTGAGGGTAGCGATACGGAAGGTGAGGACAGCGAAAAAAAAGGCTAGTGCCGGGTTTTCTCTTTGCCCGGCAGCTCGCGCGGGATTTTAACCGTCCCGATTATTTCAATATGTTGCGCTCCATGAGTTCTACCGAGTTGGATCACTGGTATGAATTCCACTCCGAGCGGCCCTTACAGACCGAAGTCCAGCAGTGGCAACTCGCCCATATCGCTGCCGGCACCCTGGGAGGCAAAGTCTCTCAATACCTACCTCAAGCGCACAAACCCAAAACCGTGCAACAGCAAATCGCAATCTGGAACTCCATGAGTTGAGCAATGGCAAAACAAACTTCCATGGCCACGATGGTGGCCAACTTGGAGCTGCGCTCCACTCAATATAAGCGGGAGATGGATCAGGCTACTGCACGCAATAAAAAGCTAACCCGAGAACTGAAGTCCACCAGTTCAGCGGGGGATATGTTTGGCCGTTCCATGCGCGGAGCTGCACAGGGTGTCGCCGCTATCGATGGTCCCTTGGGGGGTGTTTCTGGTCGAGTCGGTGCGCTTAATGGATTGCTTACCAGTGGGAACTTGGCATGGGCGACTTTTGGTGTCGCGATCGCTGGTGTCACAGCCGTGATGTACAAAAGTATTCGTGCTGGTGAAGAAATGGAGCGGGGTCAGCTCAAGATTGAGGCACTGCTGAAGGCGACCGGTAGTGCCAGTGGTCGAACTGCAGAGCAGCTGGATGAACAAGCCCGTTCAGTGGCCCGCGCAACCCTGGCTAGTGTTACTGGTATCCGTGAAGCTCAGGGCATATTGCTCACCTTTAAAGGTGTTCAAGGCCCGGTATTCGATGATGCTATTCGCCTCAGCCAGGATATGGCAGCGGTGATGGGAGGCGATGCAAAGAACGCGGCACTTCAGTTAGGTAAAGCGTTAGAGGAACCCTCAACCGGAATCACCGCACTGAAGCGTGCCGGTGTCAGTTTCACGGCTGCAGAAAAGGAGCAGATCAGGACTCTGGAGCAATCGGGACGTGTCGCCGAAGCTCAGCGCATGATTCTGTTAAAGCTTGAGCAGCAGGTGGGCGGTGCCGGTGCTGCTGAAGCGGGTGGTCTCACCGGTGCTACCGATTCCCTGGCGCAGTCCTGGCAGGAGTTTCTGGAGGGGCTCAGTGAAACTGCGGGCTCCACCGGTATTGCGACATCCGGTATTAATAAGTTAACCGGTGCCGTGGATACCCTGCGGCGCGGACTCGCTCCTACCGATGAGGAAAAGCAGCGCAATCAGTTTGCTGAACTGCATGAGCAGTATGTTTGGCATCAGCAGATGCTAGCCAAGGCAGAAGCCGAAGGCATTCAGGTTCAGGTCGAAATCCATCGCAACAGATCTGAAATGATACGCGACCAACTTGCTGAGCTACAGAGTGAACAAATAGCCGCGCAAAAAAAGCGGCAGGATGAAGAGAGGAGAGCCGAAGAAGCCGCGGCAGCTGCGAGAGAGCAATCTGAGCGTGATCGTATAGCTCAGCAGCGTGCAATGGCAGAGGAGGCCGGCACTGCTCAACTAATACAGCTGGATCAGTTCCTGGCCAATCAACAGGGCAAAATTAAGCTGGATCATGAACAGCGGCTCCAACAAATAGCTGGATTGCAAATTGCTGAGGAAGAGCTTACCAGGCGAGGATTTGAATCCATTGAGGCACTTCGTACTGAATATGCTGAGCGTGAGAAAGAGCGCTTCCAATTGGCCATGGCTGAAGAGCAGGCACGCACAGCCAGTGGTGAAGGCGAAGAGGGGCTGATCGGTGAGGATGGTTTAACTGAAGCAGAACGCCAACGCATGGTTGCCCGCTTGGAGACGTTGCAGCTTTCCTGGCTTACCGAAATGGAACAGCTGCAGGTACAACAAGATGAAGAAATGGCACTGCTGGATCAGGCATTCGCCAGCAAGTTAATTGCGCACGATACCTATGAGCGCAATCTCACCCTTTTAGAAAACAAACATCGAAAGCAGCGTGAAAAGTTCGAGAAGGCATCCAATAAAAGCAGACTTCAACTGTTTGTTACTGGAGCTAGCCAAGTGCTATCTGCAGCAGCGGCCTATAACCAAAAAGCTGCGAAAGCAGAGATGGCAATGGCCGTTTTCTCTACCGGGGTTTCCCTTGTAAAAAATATCGCAAAAGCTTCTGAAATTGGATACCCGCAAAATATTCCCATGATTGCCGGCGCTATTGGTCAGGGCATTCAAATAGCTGGGATGCTGTCTGATTTGCAAGCGCCCAGCGGCGTTTCAGGCAGTGCTGCCGCACCCAGTATCAGCACAACGGGTTCAGCCGTAGAGAGCCCTGGTGTGTCTGGTATTGATGAGGTAGTCGAAGGGGAATCGCAACAACCAGCTTCTCAAGTGATTATCCAGATTCAGGGAGATGTCGTTGGCGATAGCGGTGAACGATTTATAGAAGAAATTCAAACCAAGATGAGTGAGGGAGAACTGGTGCTGTTCGATAAGAACAGCCGTCAAGCTCTAGAGCTTACTGGATAAAGGAGTAGCTCATGCTGATTCAATACACTCCAACTCGCTCACTAGTTGGTGATGGTAGTGACTTCCAGATTGAAGCGAAGTTGAAGCGCTATGACAGCAGTGACCGGCTTGAAGGTAAAGAACATAAAGCGCTCAGTGGACAAAGCGAGTACACGGTCTATCGCCTCGAAGAGGAATACGTTTGCCAGACAGTGCCGCTCAAGCTTACCAGTACAGAGCTCGTACGCTGGCGTGAGTTCAAAAGAAGCTGCGCGTTCGGTGAGTTCTTTACTTTCGATGCTTACGGAACGTTAGCGCTTGCTGATGATCCCCAACAAGTGCAGCTCAAATTTAAATCCTTCAAAGAAAAGCGGCAGAAAGATGGTCGCTTTATCTTCTCGTTTACCACGGTTCAAGTGATTGCTTAATTATGCGCAACAACACTGAAATATTTGATTTGCATAACCAGGCTCCGCAGCGGCAATTGCGATTGGTGATTGAGATTGGCTATGACATGCCGCTCTATATCAGTAGTCATACGGATATTCCCGGGCTTCCTGCCAATGCGATTCTTGGGACCTTAAAGAAGTGCAGTTCCACCAGCCAAAAAATTATTCCTGAGCAGGGGTTGGCACAGATAGGAGCAATCTCCTTTGAAGTGGTTGATATCGCCGCTCAGTTATCCTATGTACTGCGTGATGAGCTGGAGCAGGGGCGCGGTATTAAGGGAAGTACAGTCCGCTTATATCAAGGTTTTGCTGGCCTTGCTTGGGAGGATTTTAGGCTTGAGCAGACTCAGATTGCTGAGGAGTCTATTTCTTACACGAACGGTATTTACCGTGTGCGTTGCCGGGATATTCAGCGGGCAATGCGCAGTGATATTTTTGTACTTAACAGTACGCGCTTATCTGCAGACTTCTCTAAATCTGACGTTACCCTACAAGTTTACGATGCAAGCAGCTTCGAACCAAACCCGCACACCTCAGCCTATGGCGATGCCCCGAATCAATCAGTTTATTACCTGAAAATTAAGTATCAGGATGGTTTCGAAATTGTTCGGGCTACCGGTAAAACCGATAGTAGCTTTACTGGCTGTACTCGAGGCCTATTCGGTACCTATGCCTGTGACCATATACTCCCAGAAGACAGCGATGATGAAAGCGGGGTAGAAGTAGAAGAGTTTGTCTACCTGGAAGGTCCAGGCCCTCAGCTGGCGTATGCGCTCCTTACTGGCGCTATCTTAGGTACCGATGATGCACTGCCCAGCAATTGGCATCTAGGGATAGATCCTAACTATGTGGTCCTCGATCAATTCGAAAATATAGGTTCAGACTGGTACAAGCCCAGCGACCACTCCAAAGGTAAGATTTTAAGATTCGACGGACTCGAAGAAACGGATGGCAAGAAGTTTATCGAGACTGAAATCAATCTGCTGCTCGGTGCATTTATGCCAGTTAATGCTGCCGGCCAGTTGGGGTTTCGTCGTATGGCTGGAGTACTCGCCGACTCTGGAAGTGTAGCGACAATTGGTCCTGATGATGTTACCAGCCTTGGTGAGCTGAAATATAGCTTGGCGGGTGTGCGGAATGTATTTTCGGTTGAATGGAGTTGGTTTGAGCAGCCTGGATTTGATGGCAAGTATCTGCGTACAAACCACGTACTTGATGCTGATTCAATCGCTGTTCATGGTGAGGCAAAACAGCATACTTTGGCATTTAGAGGGCTCCATAATTCACGCCACACCTACACTACGATTAAAAACACTTTTGATGCGCTTAGGGATCGCTTTGCCGGCCCTCCATTGAGCCTGCGCTTGGGATTACTGCCCAGTAAAAACGATCTGGAAGTGGGGGATATCGTACGGGTGAGCTTACCGCAGCTGCGTGATCACTCGATTCGTGGTGATAGGCCCTACGATTTTAATTTCGCCAGTGATAATGAAGGCTGGATACCTCGTGATGGTATTACCACCTCCATTGTGAATGATGGAGTGCTGGCGATTAATGTCGTTGGTGAGAATCCCTGGATTAGCCGCAGTTTCTCCCCCACTTTTCCGGGTGCAGATCTGCCCTATCTGAAATTGCGCATTCGTCGCACCAGTGATGAGCCGATCGCTGCAGGTACAGGCAGTAAACTGTTTTTCAAACACACCGGAAGTAGCAGTTATTTTTCAGCGGGCGCGGATGAAATGCTCGATCTCATCGAGCGCATGAACAGTGTTAAAGATGAGTGGCAAGAATTTGTATTGGATCTATCCCAGGAGGACGACTGGACCGGCGGTGATATCGAGCTAATCCGCATCGATATAGGCCATGACCACACTGCAGACTATAGCTATGAGCTGGATTACATCCGGCTACTTCCTGCTTTAGGGATGGATGAATACAGCTTAGATCGGGCTATGGAGGTTCAGAGAGTCAGTATTAACCAAGTGACGGGCGCGGTCAGTGTTGACCTGTTCGGAAGCTACCAACCTGCCGGCATGATTGCCGATCAATCCGAAAGCACCAGCGCTGAATTGCCAGATGAGTGGTATGAGAGTGAGGGTACTGCAATGGCGGCTGCCGGCCTCAGCATTGATGCCAGCGGTTTTTTAAGTGCCGACGGCCTATTAACTGGCGACACTAACAGCCGAGTGATTTATTTCCATGCCGGTGACCTCACAATTCCAGCAGAGCGAACCCTTTCTGTTAGTGACAATGTAGAGCTTCGTATTCGCGGCGTATTGCAGGTAGAGGGAGAATTGATTGGTATACCTGGCAACAAAAGCAGGGGGTTTCTGGGGTCGTGTCGCGGGGGCTCTGGTGAGATGTCAGGCGTATCTGCTTCAGCCCCAACGACTTCTGCTTGCAGTGGCGAGCTGGTTGTTGGTCGCAACGAAGTAATGCCGCAGCTTAATATTGAAAACTATGGTGGCGAATTGCAGGGCATTCCTGATGATCTGCGTGGTAGTGGCGGAGCGGAGGGAGGCAAATCCTATCACTATCAACCTGGGGATTGGGCCTATGACCCCAGCGGTTTAGGCGGTGCTGGAGGAGGCGGCGGTGCGGGGATAGTAGCTATTGCCCGGGGCATTGCATTTGGAGTCAGCGGCAAAATTGATAGCTCTGGCGGAGATGGGATTCCAGGCACGAAATTATCCGGCTCCCCGGGTAATTACGGTGGAAGTGGTGGCGGCGGTGCACCGGGTGGAGTTGTTCTTTTAGTGGACGGCACTGATAACCCGATGCCGGTGCTTACCAATAGCAAAATTATTGCTTGCTATGGCGACAGCCCGGATAGCCCAGGGCGTGCCGGGCTAGGGGGGACCTGTCTCGGTACTAACGCCGTGCGCTTGCTGTTTGTACCGAAATCGCGTGTAGCCTATCCAGACCACGGAGATCCCGCACTCGACCCCGACGTTAAAGCCGCCCTGGATGCCGCCGATACTGCTCAGGCCTCTGCTGAAGCTGCACAGGCAGATGCTGATGCGGCCCTGGATGATCTGGCTAGTATTGCCGCTGATGGAATCCTGCATCCCACAGAAAAGCTCCAGGTGATTCGTGAATATAGCCAGCTCATTGCCGAGCAGGCTGGGATAGAAACCCAGGCTAACGAATACGGTATTACCGATGAGAAAACCGATTACACAGCAGCAATTAGCGCTCTGGCCAGCTACCTTAACGGGCTCACGCCAACCTGGAATGATGCAACCGCGAGCACCCCGATAAGTCGGAGTATTTGGGAGGCAAACTGGGAGTATGTTTATGAGCAGCGTCAGGCATTGCTAAGAAAAGTTTCAGAGCGTGCTGCAGAAGGGGCGCGCCTCGCAGGATTAGGCAACAACCTTTTGCCTGGCAGTTTGTCTGTATTTTCTGGATATGCCTTGCCCCCATTTTTTGGAGGCTCCAGATACAGCTTATCAGTGGCAACGGTAACCTCCCCACCGAACTCGCGATGCTTGCAAGTCGATTTTACTGGCTCTACAGGCCAGGGGATGTGGCTTGATTTTCGTCACTATGAAGGCCAACGAGTTTTTGAAGTGGAGGAGGGCAAAACCTACATCATCTCTGCTTGGAGCCGGACAAAAACTCAAACGATGGATGTGAGAATTGAACTGCGTAATGCCGATGACGAGAATTCTCATTTTGGCTACTCGCCATACTTATCCTACGGTTATTGGTTTTCCCGTCGTAGCTGGACTGTGACTGCTACTGGTTCCGGATTTTGTTATCTGAGAGTGGCAGCGGTCAATTTAGATGCAGAGGAATACTTACGTTTTGATTGCTTAATGATTGAAGAGGCAATTGGAAACCAGACCAAGCCAAGTAGTTATTCTCGGCCTAGTGGAGGGTATACCGACCCTGAAACTGGAATGATATTTGACCAGCGTGGCCTACCTCAAAATATTGGTAGCGTCGCGAGCTTGCCCACCAGTAGTACGGTGCTATCAGGATCCGATAATGGCTCGTCCGCAAAAATAACGATTTCTGCCCATACCGTTCAGTATGCGGGATTTACGGTTAGCTATAACAGCGGATCTATTACCGGGCTAAATTTTTCAACTACATACTATGTTTACGTGAATGACGCCGACTATACCGGTGGTGGGGTCACTTATTACGCAACCACGGAAATTTGGCAGCTTGCGGCCGGGATTGGCCGTAGAGCAATAGGTACTATCACTACTCCTGCCGATGGTGGGGGAACGACAACCCCGCCAGATCCCTTTTGCGTGGACTATGACACAGTTTTGTCGGATGGACGCTACGTGCGAGATCTCCAGCCTGGTGATTTGGTTGAGTGCATCGATATGCATACTGGTGAACGCGGGGAATTTCCATTGCGTGCAATGGGCGAAGGTGAGGAAGAGTGTTATAGCCTGCGCACTCCCGAAGGGGCAGAGATATGGCAGTCAAAGTCCACCCCTATGGATTTACCGGATGGTTCAATGGTGCGTACCTCAGAAATGCTAGGCAAACCGGTTTACGTGCTTAGCAATGGTGTCACGCAACTGTCTGTGGTTTCAGTGCTGCAAAAGCTAAGTGTGCGCCGTGTGTTAAAGCCCGATTTGGGCAATCGCATGTTTTTTGCCGGCCGTAAGTCTGATCTAACTATTGCTACCCATAACGCAACTTATAAACCCTAAGGAGGGTGGAATGCCCAGCTTTTCCCCGAAAACTATTGATAGCCTTGAGGCTTGGCAGTTCGCCTATACCATTGATGATGGCCATAGCGCCGGCACTATTGTCAGAGCTTCAATAACTTCCAAAGCTGAGGCTGCAACCTCTGATGCCCAGGCCGCAGCAGTATTGAAATGCACCATTGCCGTGATTGACGATCAGGGAAATTTACTAACTGACGCAGCCGGCGATGAAATGAGCAGCGTCTATGTAACTACAAAAACGCTACAGACTGATGCAGGTCAGACAGTAAATGTTGCTGACCATATAGCAGACTTGGTATCCGACTGCATCGTTGAAGTTGCGAATCGCCTTGCTGTACATAGCTCAATTGCAGCTTTGGCAATTCCGAATGGATAACTAAAACAATCGGTGGCCAACCGGCGGGAGATATTGTTGGCGGTTATTGGGGATGCAGGCAGTAACTTTACCCAGGTGATTACGCAACCTCTATCTGCGTAAAAATATTTATTGGGATAACTAGATTTATTAGTAGTGCCGTATTTAGTTTTTATTATACCTGGTACGGTTAGAGGGGAAAAAATTTTGTAGGGGTAGGAATGGGTGAAATACAATGCTTCGGGCAGTTTTAGCCTAGTAAACTGATAAAGTTATTTTTCCAAATTGGAATTTGCCAAGACTTCGAATAAATGCTTGATTGTCAAGGAACTGGTCTTGCTTTATCGGGGTTCGGCTCTAAAAAACTGTTCAAAGTGTTGTTGTATTTCACAATGTAAGTAATGGAATGTAGTTTTGAAAGAATTGACAAATAAATACCCTCAGTGCAGAGCTGTATTAAAAAATGCTATCGCTAGTGCAGCTTTAATCTGCGCATCGACATTAGTTCAGGCGGAAACGATAAGCACAAAAATAGACCTGGGCGAACCGTACCCATTTATAATGGAAGATGGGGTTGACTACGAAGTAGATTTGGATCTTGGTTTTCAGTTCGATAGCATTGACAAAATTTGTATCAATACCGAAATTAAAGATGCAGATGCCTCCTCGGTAGGTTATGGAGTGATAGCTGAAGCAGTAGAACCTGGCAATATCATTAGGGGTATAATGCATATGAGCCTTATCGGTTATTCAGTTTCCGTTTCAACTCCAGAAAATCCCAACCCTCCTCCTCAGATAGAAGATGTCGTTTTTTGTGAAAATGAAAGTAGTATTTTGGCAAATAACTTTCTTGATGGAGAGAGTGAGCTTAAACTCCGTGTGTCTGGTGGTTTCGTAGAATTCTGGGATATTGAGGTAGTTGTTGAGGGTGATGTTTCGGATATTCAGCTGGCGATTGAGCTTGATGAGCCTGTCGAGTTTTCAGTGCCTTCCTATGGGGGGAGAGTTAATTATGATGCGAGTATTCGTAATTTAGATTCTGAGAAATCACTGGTCACATTCGAACAGTGGAGTGTACTCAAATTCCCCAATGGGGATTATTATCCCATTCATAAATCAAGGGATGTGGTATTAAATTATTCTGAGTCGAAAGATTACACTAGAAATTATCTAAACGTACCTGCTTGGTTCGAAGCTGGAGATTACGAGCTAATTTGGTATGTAACTGATCCAAGTACCGGTAGTCGAGTGAAAGATAGTCTGCATTTCACAAAGAGTGCTGACTAAGTTTTAAGCTGCTAGCGAGCTGAGGCGCTCTTGTGTTTTAGCTACTCTATTCGAAAGAATCGTTATACTTCATAACATATTAAGTGAATTATTATTTTGAAAAAGCTGACTATAAATCAACCTTTGCATAGATCTGTGTTAAAAAAATCTATCAGTGCCATCGCGTTAACCTGCGCATCAACATTAGTTTATGCAGATACGATCAGTACAAAAGTAGACCTGGGTGAGCCGTTCCCCTTTAGAATGGAAGATGGGGTTGAGTATAAGCTAAATGTAAATGTCGGATATCAATTTGATACCATTGATAAAATTTGTATCAATGCTGAAGTTGATAATGGAACTGCTAACTCAGTATCTTATTCTCCGAAAAATGAATCTGAAAATCCTTTTCTCGCTTTTGTTCCGCAAAAGTGGTGGTTGTATAGGACCATAGAATTTCCAACACCTGAAAACCCTAACCCTGTTTCACAGTTGCAAAAAAATATCAATCTTTGCAGTGATGAAAATGGTGTCTTAGCAAATAGCTTTCTCGATGGAGAGGGTGAATTTACATACACTGTGTCCGATGGTTATATAGACTTTTGGAACTTTGAGCTGGTTGTAGAGGGGGATATTTCTGACATTCAGGTGGCGGTTGAGCTTGATGAGCCCGCTGAGTTTTCAGTGCCCTCCTATGGGGGGAGAGTCAATTATGATGCGAGTATTCGCAATTTAGATTCTGAGAGGTCATTGGTCACATTCGAACAGTGGAGTGTGCTCAAATTCCCCAATGGGGATAAATATCCCATCCATAAGTCACGGGATGTGGTGTTAAATTATTCTGAGCCCAAGGATTACACTAGAAATTATCTGAACATACCAGCTTGGTTTGAAGCTGGAGATTACGAGCTAACTTGGTATGTGGCTGATCCAAGCACTGGGAATCGAGTGAAAAATAGTATGCATTTTTCAAAGAGTGCTGACTAAGTTTTAAACATGCTGGGGCGCTCTTGTGTCCCAGCTGCTCTAGAAGGCCGCGCAAAATACTCCGGCAACCATAAGTAGCAATCAAAGACAGAAGTTTGAGCGAATCCTACCGGTATGGTGGGGGGGGCGACTAAAGGCCTATTTTCCCCAGTAGTGGGCGGTGGGTAATGGATGCGGCGTTTCAGAATTGCCACTCCAGGGCAGGCAAGCAGCGAATCGCATTAAAAGCGGGCTACTTGCCTACGACAGTTAAGCTTGAGCGGACTATTCGTCGCCCTTCGGCTTATCCTTAATCGGTGCGCACATGCCGCCGCCTATGTACTCCTCACCAGTTGGGCAAGGATCAATTACGGCTTCGGGTCCGGCAATAATATTAGTATCAAATAGCATTTTGTATTTCCTTTTTAAATGCATTGCGGAATTTGAAATTATCAAACTTCGAAAGTTGGCGCAATATTCAATGTACCCTTTTTGGTGCCTATCCGTACCAGAACAAACTAGCTAAGGGTGGATTTAATCTGGTGCCGACCTCTTTGCTCTTTTTTTGTTCTTTGCCATTGTATCCCCAAGTGCTTACTTTATCCTATTTGTAAGGCTTGCAACCCATTGATTTGAAACAGATTTTAGAGAATAAAGGATGCAGATTTTCGGGCTGCGGGGTACAGTACCCTGGTTAGTAGTGAGATAGGGCAAGTTAGGAAGCAATTAAAGGGTGCAGTTTTAGTGTCGCCGCGCGGTACCAGAAAATGAAGCAGGACGGTGATGAGCTTATTAAAAATTTTGAAGTTTGATTCGAGCTGTTTCAGTCAAACCTGAGTATTGAATCCTTTATTAAGAGCGTTATTTGAAGTATCTATATGTCCCAAAATAAGCATAACCAGGCTAAGCAAGGCCGCACAGCCCAAGCTGGGCGGCTGCTATTGCTGGCAGCGTTAGGTGGTCAAGGAGAGTCATGAGTGAATAGAGATCCGGGCGAAGTATTGAGCAAAGCCAGAAAGGCCTATCAGGATGAAGATTACCCGGCGGCTTTGGAAAATTATCAATGGTTTTATCACAAT
Organism: Microbulbifer sp. CNSA002; assembly: GCF_047324085.1. Taxonomy (NCBI): domain Bacteria; kingdom Pseudomonadati; phylum Pseudomonadota; class Gammaproteobacteria; order Cellvibrionales; family Microbulbiferaceae; genus Microbulbifer; species Microbulbifer sp. CNSA002. The sequence goes on along the minus strand of NZ_CP172449.1, from coordinate 3,327,382 downwards.
GCATTGGATGTAGATGAGGCTTATTATGGAGTTAGGCTGTCCTATTGCCTAGGTGAGTGGGCAGATTTAGGGAGGGAATTTCCAGAAGCTGCTGATGCATTGCTCCAATTAAAGAAAGTAACTTTGTCAGACTTTTCTAGCACGAAGTCTAGAGAGGCTTTCCATGAGTATTCTAGAATTTGCGAGTACCTAGAGTGCAAAGAAGAGGTATATGATCAGTTCCTTGCTGTTTATGGCTCAGATAGGGAGCTTGCTGAGAAACTGTTTCCTTATGTCTATGAATACTGTGCTTCAAACGAAAAGTGGGATATTTGCCGAGAATATCTTGGTACTGGCAACAGCCAGTACAAGCAATCACTTGAAATGTTTGACCAGATGATGGAATTTGTGGAAGAAAATTCAGGTGAGGTAGGTGAATCTCTATATAGAGATGCTGCTGCGATCATAAAACAGGAAGCTCTATGGATTTTGAATATGCTCAATCATATAAACGCGCCAGGCGAATATGAATCCGCTATATCTAAAATGGAGTCTGATTTTAAGAAAAGAGGCCGTGGAAGTATATATGAACAAATCTGCGAGGTTGCACCTCACAATCAAAGACAGTCAACGCTGTAAAATGCATAGCCGTTTCGGGTATTTTGCCTCATAGGAGAGTTAAGTGCTAAATAAATTTTTGTCCGGAGTCACCTTGGGTGCGGGGTTTTCGATTTCGGCTCTATGTGTTTATACGATATGGATGTTTTATGTCTTTCCGCTGTTAATTGATCAAAGTTTTACTTCCAAACTTGAGGAGACTGAGAATTTGAGTCAGCTTCAGCATTATGAAAATACCCCCAATTTTCATAATTTGCCTGTCGATGATCAAATTGAATTGGCTACAGCTATCATAATCGTGAAGTTTGAAGAGGGTGACAATGGAAGTTACAGAAGCGTAGTTGAAGAAATTCTCAAAAAAGAAGATGGGATTGAGCTCTACTATAACGTAGGAGAGGTGTACGAAGAGGCCCCGACTTACAACCGCTCAAAAAACTTTATGCAAGAAAGAGCGATTGTTTTTATGTAAGGAAATCCTGCAACTATGAGGTTTTCGACAACTTTTGAAGGTGAGAGGATCATTGGATTGGGTGGTATTTCACTGGCCTTGTTGAGAGAGAAGTGTAATGGCGCATAGCAAGCCAATAAACTTTTCGCCTTTAGTGGTGCCGGGCAGCTTACACTTAGGTTCGCTGTGTTACAGCTGAAGGTTATTGGGACTTTAAATGGCATAAGGAGGGTAAATGAAATCATTTATCATTAATTTTGTCGGCTTAGTTGGATCTTGGGATATGATTGATCTTGCGTCCGAAAGCTCGCTTAACTCTATTTTTGCCCCTCTTTTATGTACAGGCTTCCTGATTTCCAGTGTGATCTGGATTATTGTGAAGCTCAAAGTAACTCATGGCTCTAGCTTTGATGGTGACTTTGGCAGTGGTGGTTTTGGTGGCGGAGATGGAGAGGATGGTGGGTGTTAAATCACTTGACAAGTTAATTCTGTCGACCGCAGTTTTCTTTGTACACCGTTTCTATTTCTGAAATTTGATATGACATAACACGGACATTTTGACTGCTGTGCAATCCTTATCCTCGCCTGTTCCCGCAGGCGATCGCCCATTGTTATACGCCTACATAAAATCAATGAACCTAGAAGATTTTAAATTGTGATTAATTTCAGGGTTCTGTAAGTAGTTGTCCATCTACCAATTAGTCTGAGTAGCTTATATTCACTTGCTAGAATCTGTCAATGCGTGGAATTATTTTGTGCTACCTAATAAGTCAAGGGTAATAAGTAAAGATAAAGAATAGGTAAAGAGTAAAAGGTCTAATTTTAAGGAAGTAGGAATTCTCGAGACTTTCTTCTTGTGTGTGCTCCATCAAAAAAAATTGTGTTGGGTATTGTCATCTTTTTTCATCTTGGGTATCGTCAAAGGCGAAGAAACAGAAGTAAGGAGATTTATCATGCAAGTAGAGACTGATATCACAGCAGGCCCTGACACTTCGATCAATCCTATTCCCTAACAATAGATCGCTGAGGCTGGCTTAGTTCGCCTCACTACTGATTTCTCAAGCATATAAGGAAAGTTGTTATGCAAGTAGAGACTGACATCAAAGCAGGTCCTGATTCTGCAATAAACCCTGTTCCCTAGTAATAGGGCAGTTAGGTTCGCTTAGCTCGCCTCACTACTGATTTCTCAAACATATAAGGAAAGTTATTATGCAAGTAGAGACTGATATCAAAGCAGGTCCTGATGTTGCAATAAACCCTGTTCCCTAGTAATAGGGCAGTGAGGTTCGCTTAGCTCGCCTCATTACTGATTTCTCAAGCATATAAGGAAAGTTGTTATGCAAATAGAGACTGATATCAAAGCAGGTCCTGAATCTGCAATAAACCCTATTCCCTAGTAATAGGGCAGTGAGGTTCGCTTAGCTCGCCTCATTACTGATTTCTCAAGCATATAAGGAAAGTTGTTATGCAAGTAGAGACTGATATCAAAGCAGGCCCTGATTCTGCAATAAACCCTGTTCCCTAGTAATAGGGCAGTTAGGTTCGCTTAGCTCGCCTCATTACTGATTCCTCAAGCATATAAGGAAAGTTGTTATGCAAGTAGAGACTGATATCAAAGCAGGTCCTGAAGCTGCAATAAACCCTGTTCCCATGTAATAGGGCAGTTAGGTTCGCTTAGCTCGCCTCATTACTGATTTCTCAAGCATATAAGGAAAGTTGTTATGCAAGTAGAGACTGATATCACAGCAGGCCCTGAATCTGCAATAAACCCTATTCCCTAGTAATTGGGCAGTGAGGTTGGCTTAGCTCGCCTCACTACTGATTCCTCAAACATATAAGGAAAGTTGTTATGCAAGTAGAGACTGATATCAAAGCAGGTCCTGAAGCTGCTATATCTCCTATTCCCTAGCAATAGGGCAGTGAGGCTGAGCTTAGCTCGCCTCACTACTGATTTATCAAACGTATAAGGAAAGTTGTTATGCAAGTAGAGACTGATATCAAAGTAGGTCCTGACCCCGCGCTAAATCCTATTCCCTAGCAATAGGGCGGTGAGGTTGGCTTAACCAGCCTCACTGACTACCAGGGCTTACATTATCCAGAAGTAGCAGCTAACTTCTAAGCTGGATCTGAAGCGCAGACTTACATGAGCCCTGACTGATAATTCCTTTGTGAGTTGGCGGATACACGGTGCAGATCTCAGCCTCAATCCCCAATTAATCACCAATTCTCCGGTCGTTTCATGCCATATTTTAATGGCAACTCAATGCAGAAGGTGCTGTAGCGTCTTCAATTTGATCGCCCCTTGACTTCTGTGAGCGCAATATAGTTTTGTTCTCTCTGGGCGGGCAGTTATCTAGCAAAACATAAGTCTGGAACGCAGTTTACCAATGTCGGATATAGGCCCGTGCTATCAAGAGAAGAGCTTGAGCTGATTTTGAAGGGCGCGGCTAATGTGTCGGTGTGGTATTTTTAATTTAATTAAGGGCGCCAGACTGGAAAAGGGTGGTTTCCATTTGTAAGTAGATCGTGGGCAAGTCAGTCATAGAGTTGGTCCAGCTACCTTGCTAGTAGGGGCAGTAATAAGTAGATGGTGAGGCAGGTGTATTACTTTCTTGATTTTGCAATTCAGTGGAATCGGTTACCGGCGATTGCAGTTTGACTTCTGTTCAAATATACAGTTTTCGCGTGTGCCAAAAATTGATTAGTTGAGTAATTATGGGCTTTGCAGAGCGGATGAGCCGCCCCATTGTTTGCACACAGTTTGCTATAACTGCATGATAATTAATAAGTCTTCTGGCTGATTGTGGCTCCTGAGGTCGCGGGTTCGATCCCCGTCGGCCACCCCAGATTCTTCCTTGTTTATCATGGACTTAAAGCCCCGTCTCGTGCGGGGTTTTTTCGTTTCTGATTCCGGTATGGTAATTTTGGCCTTAGTTTATGTTGAGGTTTTGATTCCATCAATTGGTACGGGGGGGCTTTGAGGGGGAATGATAAAGAAGAAGGAATCATAGATCTGAAAATTGAGGTTGGCGATATGAATTAATTTTCTCCTTTTTTTGGCAAAAAACTTCTCACAAGAGGGGGAAGTTGATGAGGCGATAGAGATCTTACAGAACCTCAAGGGTGGAATTAAAGTCAACCTTGTCTTTTAGAGGGGCTGGGGGAGTTGTTACTGGGCTGGCTTGAGTCTGAATGCCCAAGAAAAGTAATAGATAGGGTGGGGTTGAGGGAGGTTGTTAGCAATCTGCTTTAGCATTTTTATTACAAGAGGCCGCATGTGGCTATGATACAAAGCGTTGACGCTACAATTGGAGGAGTTCCTGTTGCAAAAATAGCTCTGTGGATTTCTATTATTTTTGGGTATATTGGTAGTTTTTTCTCTGTTTCTCAATGTAGCTAAAATAAATTTATAGAGTTTTCCTCTGGGTCGATTAATAGGCTTAGCATTGAAGTGGAGGCTAAAATTGAGGATAGTAAAGGCCTCTCAGTATCTGTTGCTTTGCCATCATCAATCAAATTTTAACCTGTGACTCTTTCTTCCAATTCTGCAAGTCAACTACTGGTAGTGGCGCAGGTTAAGCTTCGAAAAAGGGAGGTATCTATAGTTGCTAGGATGAAGGAGTAGGAGTCGACAAGAACTGAGCCTGAAAATAAAAGGACAGCCGCTACAAAATTCAGAGTAGGGAGGGAGAAAAGGAAAATTAAATTATTTTTTCCTTGGGTACTTCCGATCTGGGTTGGCAACTTTATCTGCTGTTCGATCATATCTCTGCAACAGAATGGGTTTTCTGTCCAGTAAGTTTTTGCTCATCACCGTCAATATTACTGGCGGCTTTAACTTTCAAATCAGTGGAACTGAAACCACCTTTAATAACTCCCACTTCAAGCACGCTTCGCTGTTCTGTTAGCCTGGTGGTATTAAAGCTCATGTGGGTGAAGAGACGCCCGGTGCGGCTGCGAATTTTGAATTTGTGCGCTAACATTGCTCGTAAATGCGTGGTCTACAGCTACCCTTGATACTGGCTCTAAATTTTCGTCTATGCTCTTCCGGTCTTGCTATAAATAATTAATAGACCATTTTCTTTCATATCTGCTAGTGCAAGGGTTAATACATCTTGCTGCCGGGCCGCATACAGGTAGCTAATTTGATGCATGATGTGACCGCGTTGACCAAGTCACAGCCAAAAGGCTTCGTACTTCCATTCTTCGAGATAGCGACCACCGGCTCTAACCGCGCTCTATATTTTTTTTGAATGACACTTTTGCAAAATGTGATCAGGTACTGGATTTTTATGTGTGTCATTTAGGTTAAATTCGGTGAGAAAGAAAAAATCTATTCGTGAAATCGTGAAGCTCTCTACATGGTAATATCGTCCCGGAAAGGGATGTTAAATTGAGCGCGGTATAATTTACTTAGTTTAAGGTGTGTTATAAGCTTTACTTTCTCTTCCGTTAGTTAATTCAATATATTTTTTAGTGAGTTATTATGTTTATTAGAAATGCCGTCAAAACCGTAGCTGTTTCTGTCGCCTTGTTAGCCTTCGGCGCGCAAGCTAAAACATTCCAATACGAACTTCAAAACCTAGACTCAATTGGTGGTGAAATACAGTACCCAGGTTTAAATTTAGAAGGCGCGAACTCTGTAATTTTGACTGTCGATCAAGAAGATCAATGGTCACCTGCTGTACTTACTTCGTTAGAAATTAACTTTCCTAATGCGCCCAGTCTGTCAGTAAGCAATTTCCAGGTGGATGACGGAGGCTGGAGACATGAAGCGACCGTCGATGGCGCCTGGGTGTATCGTCAGCTTGATGTTGTAGTAGATGGTCTAGACCTAGAAAGTTCAAATAATACAATGATCAACATTGAGGGTTATGTCTCAGAGGCTGAAAATTTTATTGGGGCAGAGCGTTCACTGAATTTTGACCAACGACTATTTACCGCTCATGGGCAGTTGGTTGATACGACTCCAAGTAAGATTGTTGATGTCAAAACTTTTACTGTTGATGGCAACCAGGTTGAATTGTCTTTAAGAGATAATCCAACTCTTGATCCAAATTCAGCCAATGGTGATATGGCATTTATTGTCGAGTTGCTTTGGTTTGGGGAAGGGAAAGAAGTTTACCATTTTCACGCACCATTCGGTGATGAATCAAAGTTTTATGAAGCATATAAGCTAGAAGTTTCAACAATGCCTGGTCCTGATGGTGATGAAACAGTCATAAGCATTAAAGTTAAAGATGCGCAAGGCATGGAATTTGAAATTCATCATATATATCTTGAAGATATACTGAGAGAAGCGTACGAACTCTAATCGTACTCTTCTTTTTGATTTAAGGTTTTAGATACGCTAATTATCCAAATCAGTTAAGCTATCTTAGCGAAGTCGCTTTGTAGCGATACATATTACAGAAAAAAACCCGCGCTATGCGGGTTTTTTTCTGGTGTTTAAATATTTGACAATGATTTTTTCACGGAAACGGAGTTGTCTAGTCGCTGCTGAGACAAAAACTACTTCAAAGATGAAACTCTCAGTCGCTTGATTCGATTCAGAGAGCGTTATAGTAATTCAGTGATTATTGATTCTAGGTACCGCTGCCCGGCTCATAACGCCCAGCTGATGAGGGTTTGTGAGCATTTTTTAATAGGGCTCACAAACTGGATGACTATTATTTAGCAAAGCTCAGTTACTGCCTTCACCATTGACTTTGTAGATTGCTTCGGGCAGTCATTGATCTTACTCTCAATCACATTTTCATCGATAATATTAAAAATTCTCGCTTTATCAGTTCCCTTGTCGAATATCTGAGCCCAGTGAGTAAATGGGTCAGTTTTGGCAATCTGTTCTATCTCTTTGTAGGCGTCATCTTCGTTGTGAAATGACCGCTTAAAGTCCTTTATTCCACCCATAAGCAGGTTGTAAGTACCAGTAAACAATGCGTATCTTTCCATGGAATTCTCCAAATTTATAAATCTGGGCTCCGAGTCGGTAGCCTTGGGTAGTTATTGGCGACTGAATGCGCCGAAGCGCAGTTGGCTAATTGCCTGGCCAGAAGTAATAAAGCCTGCATACTAACCATGCACTCTAATTTAACCCTTTTGTTTATGTACAGAAGCTTAACCAGTATTTGCTTTTGCATTTTGAGGAGAACTTGTGTCGTAATTTGCATCATATTTTCGTAAGAATAATAGGTCTAAATTGTACTACATTTTATATTGTTCGATATATTTTTATTTTTACTTGCCTGTATAGATGAGGGGGAGGATTTTCTCTCTCTCTACCGCTCTTAACTTCCCTGGCTTGATCTAAATGTTTTGTTTTAGCTTAAAGGGTAGAATTTCCAGCCCAGAAACCTGATCGATATGTCCTTAATTGATAATGGAGGCTTTGTTTAGTTAATGATTTTGGTGGCGATATTTTCTAGATTTGTGCATTAGTACTTAATATTTAAATGTATGATATTGCGTAAAATAGATGGGTACATTTAGAGTGGGTTATCTATCAGGTTTAAGTGCTTTAATGGTTGATTCTTTGGTTGGATATACGTGAACAAAAAAAGCCTTGAAGGCTGTAAGAGTTACTTTTGTATCTCTTATATGGTTTAAATAGTTTAAATAGTTTAAATAGGTTGAATGAGTCAATTCGTGCTTTGTATGTGAGAGAAATAGTATACCTAATACTATTTCTCTGTAGTATCTATTTTGGATTGGCTTTTGTTTGTGTCTGAGTAATAGCTCTTCTCTTAAAACATAGGAAACTTCTAAATGAACAACGTGCTCAAGATCGTTACTTGTCTGGTTTTATCTATGATGACTTACAATAAGGTTTTGGCTATTGAAATCCTTGCTCACAGAGGAGCATCTGGTGAGTACCCTCAAAGTACCACCCTGGCTTTTGATATGGCATTGGAGCAGGGGGCAGATATTTTAGAGTTGGATATACATTTGTCAAAAGATCAGTTTATTATTATCAATCACGATGCAGACCTTAAAAAAAATACAGGTGTCTCGGATAAAATAGAAGATTTGACTTTGGGAGAAATAAAAGCATTGGATGCTGGATATGAGTTTACCCTAGATAATGGTGATAGTTACCCATTTCGAAACCAAGGACTCGCCCTCTTAACATTAAATGAGCTATTTGAGCGCTACCCCAATGCCATATTTAATATTGAAATTAAACCAAATGATAGAGTCCTCTCAGAAATACTATGGCAAGTAATTGTTGATTATAGAATGGAGCAGCAAGTTACTGTGGCCAGCCAGCACAGTAAAGCCATGGGACACTTTCGTGATATCAGTGGGGGAGAGATTAGAACAAGCGCAACAGTCGGTGAACTTATAGAGGCCAGTCTGGCCTGGAGTTCGGGCTTTGGATGGGCTTTCAAGCCGGATTTTGAAGTTGCCCAACTGCCATACAGTATTACCACTAAGCCCTATGTTCGCTTTTTTCAGAGTAAAGGCGTGGCCGTCGATCTCTGGACAGTTAACGATATAGATGACATTGAGCGCAGTATATCCCTTGGTGTAGATGGGATTATTGGTGATTTCCCTGGGCGAGTTTATCAACTACTTGAGAGTGCTGGAGAGCGGTAATTTTGCTAGATGTGGGTCGGAATTACCGAGTACAAAAATTTTCTTGTAAAAGAATAATGAAGTTAGTGTTAACTTGATAATTTTAACCTTAAAAAGTCAGTGCTTTATTGGCTTTTTAAGGTTCTAGGAGACGGCGATATCGATCTTTATGGGCAAAAGTAGTATACAAAGAGTTTTTGTTTAGCCTGGAGGCAAAAATCTACATACTTCATTGAGCCTCCCGAAGCTTCAGATTCAACAATTAGAGAGGGTTGGGATAGGCCTAGCTGCAATCTATTCTGGCTTACAAAAAAGTGCTGTCGAGTGGTGTGCTGTGGTACCCACAGGCCCCCACTTTTTGATACTTTCATTGCTAGTCGATAATTCGGCATTGGGTTTGCTATATGCAATCCGTAGGAGAGACTGTAATTGTTCCATCTTTAGGAGCTAGGGTTCCCTACGGGCTTCTGTGTCAATTCCTAGAGTTAGCCCACTGGCGACAACACTGTTTCTAGCAGCAATATGGCTGGCTATTTTTTGGTCTATTTCATTCCATTTTTGTCGTATCTGTGGATCCAATTATTGCAATGCCAAGCTACTTAAGTAAGCTAATATTACTGCGCGCATAAACAGTTAAGAGGGGATTGGGAGTGTCTTCTAGTCCATAGGGATATTTGTAATTACCTTGTCGAATCTTTGCTACTTCCATTCTGCAGATTAAAAGAACCCTTTTACTTTCTAGTATGTCTAATTAGGTCGGAGGCAGCTTACAAAGAGTTATAGCCGCTAAACATGAGGCTTTCATATCAGGTTTCTTTCGGCCTTTGAGTGACACCGCGCTTTATAATGCAAATCCTGCTGGAGAAACAATTGGCTTCTGAAATAGAGCTTTGTTTTGGGTGCAGGGCTGGGAATGTAATGTCATAGTTGCCTCAAGTTATACAATCAGCTCTAGGGGCGAGACTTGTTGAAAGCGATGAGTTGGCAGTTTAAAAATAACAGAAAGCCCTGCAATTGATGTCTTCTGCTAATGGATTTTTTGTGAGATAGACTTGTGCCAAAATAGAAGAGAGCTAGGGCTGTAAATGAGATGTTATTAGGTATACATTTTTCTGAAGTTGAAAGTTCTTCTATTGATATCATCTGCGTGGATAAAGATGTCTATCGTATAGTAATAAATTTTTGCTTGCGACGCAGATGTGTCCTATCCGTTTGTTGCTTATATCTTCTCGGTCTTTAATTTTTTAGAACTTACAGGAGGTTTAGTCAAGAAAATGATAACTTCTGGCCTCCTATGGCTGTTTGAGAGTTGTGCCGTAATCGAGGCTTTAGTCCGTTCGGGTTGAATAGATAACAGGTGGTATTAGGTTGATTTTTTAATTTTCCCTCTTTGTGCTTCGAACTCTTTTCATTTAAGCTGTGGTGGAATCGGTGCTCTATAAGTTCAGTTGTTATTAGTCAAATATACTGGAGGGGGAATATGTACAATACTATCCTTTGCGCTATAGAAGCGTCTCAAGAAGGGAGGTATGTGTTGTCTAAAGCGGTAGAATTATCTAAGAAATTTGATAGCAAGCTAGTAGTTTTAAATGTACTGCCTTATAGCTTCCTGCCCAAGGATTATCAAAAAGAGCTGAAAGAGAGTGCAATTCCGAAGTTTGAGGAGATTACGGAAGACTTTGGGGTTAGCAAGAGAAATCGTGCCCTTAAAGTGGGAAAGCCTTATGAGGTTATCTGTAAGGAAGCTGAAAAAAGGAAGGTGGATCTGATAGTTCTGGGAACTCACTCCAAGAAAGGTTTGAGCTCCCTGATTGGTTCTACCGCTAATAGCATAGTGAACTATGCACATTGTGATGTAACTTTGGTTCGAATCTAAGTTATAGGGACATAGTCGACTCAATTTTGCCTTCTATTCGTTCATTATTCGTAATGATGCTTTTGGAGGCCGGGCAACCGGAGTTTGCCCGGCCTACTTTGATTGTTGCTGTTTAGTTGGAAGTAGCTTGGGCTGGGTAATCTGGCTCCTCGCCCTTGACTTCATTTTTTTCTGAGACAGGAGCGTTACGCAGTACCAAAAAGCCAGCTGTCCCAGCGATAACTGATGCTAATAGAATGCCGGCTTTCGCCTGAATAAGCAGCTCATTTTGTGAGCTAAATGCTAGTTCGGCAATAAAAATTGACATGGTGAACCCAATACCTGCGAGCAATGCTACACCGACAATATGTTGGAAATTCGCCGCTTTGGGTAATTGGCCCCAACCTAGCTTCCAACCTACCCAAGTGGCCCCTACAATCCCAAGCAACTTACCGACCACCAAGCCAAAGATTACCCCGAGAGTGACCGGGTTGAGTATCGCTTCGGAGCTACTGAAGCTGTCGACCGGAATTCCCGCGTTAGCCAGTGCAAAGATAGGTATCACTACAAACCCGACCGGAATGTGCAGGCGAGTCTCCATGCGTTGTAGCGGAGATTGGGCTAAGTTCACGCCATTACCCAAGCCCATTACGCGAGCTCGTAAATCATCGTTAGCGATAATCTTGTCACCTGGGCGGAAGCAGCGGTCAAAGCTGCGAATGATATCTTTTACGAAGGTGCTAAATGCTACAGGATCGTATTTTGGCTTGGCAGGTAATGCCATAGCGGTAATGACACCAGCGAGAGTAGCGTGGACACCGGCTGAGTGAAGTCCGTACCACAATAGACCTCCAACAAAGACATAGGCCGCGGATCGGCGAATACCCGCAGCATTGAGCAGCCCGAGCACTACAACCAGGCCACCTGATGCGATGAGCGCTGTCATGTTTACTTGCTCTGTGTACCAGATGGCAATAACGAGAATTGCCCCTAAGTCATCTACGATCGCCAGTGCGACCAAAAAGGTCACTACTGCTCGTGGTACACGGTTGCCTAGTAGTGCAATACAGCCTACCGCAAAGGCAATGTCTGTTGCCATCGGGATACCCCAGCCTGGACCGGCTTCGTTACCTAAATTAAGGGAGCTGTATAGTAGGGCTGGCACCACCATACCGCCGATAGCGGCCATCACAGGTAGTACTGCCTGACGGAGATCTGAGAGTTCTCCCACAAGAAACTCTCGTTTTAATTCCAAGCCGACTAGAAAGAAAAAGATGGCCATTAGGCCGTCATTGATCCAGTGATGTAGGGAAAGGGAAAATGTCCAGTCTCCTGCACCTACCGCAATAGGCATATGAAGTAGATGCTTGTAAGCCTCTTGCAGAGGAGAGTTAGCAACAATCAAAGCGATAAGCGCAGAGAGCATTAGCAATATACCACTGCTGCTTTGGCGATGAATAAATTCCTCAAAAGGAGTAACCAGGCGACCAAATGCCTCTTCTAGCGGGGCTTCAAAAATTTTTCCTTTGCGAATTTTAAATCTATTTAAAACCCCTTTACTCATCGTTGAGCATCCTCCTTTACTGGCTATAGACCCTAAGAAATATAGGGCTGTTTTTTCTCGATTCAGGCCCACAGATTACCATGGAACTTGTATTTTTAACTAGATTAATGCGCGTCACTCGGTAGTCGGCCGCAAATATGATGAATGAGAAAACCTGCGCAGTTGTCGGGGGGTATTCGCTTCGTGTGAAAAAGTTGAGGGTGTCGATGACTTGAAATTAAATGATGCTTTTTATCGGCAGGTGACAAGTTTAATTCTAATCTCATATAATTTTATTGTATTCGGGTTGTACGGAATAATAGTTTTTTGTGTTAACTGTAATAATCAATTGTCTATGGATTTGAATGGTCTACTTTAGTTTGCCTAGCTAGTCCAAAAGGGTAGTGATGCTCCTAAGTTTCTTTGCTTGAGATTAAGGAGGGTAGCATTGCATGGGAGCCTCCTTGCCAAATTTTCCTACCTGTTTTTGGCTCCTCAGCTGATGATAATTCAACGGCATATTGTTCATTGGAGCGAGTAAAAGGAGCTGACGGAAGGAGCTTGCATCTCCGGTGAGAATTTATAGATTTACAAAATATATAGATGGGTATTGGCTGCGAGCGTTTGTGACTAGTGATACTTCTTGCTCGATTCTTTATTTCGCTCAATAGCTTATAGAAGTACCTAGTTATAGATGGATTAGTGTAACAATCTGATGTCCCACTCAGCCTTCGCGTAACGAAGGGATGGTAGTGGCAGAATGGTTTAAATGATGCTGCCTGCAGTAGTACCACTGGAGTAGATTCCAAGCAAAAAAGTCCTGTCTATAGGGTTATTTTGCCCATTCGGCCCCACTATTAGAACAATGCCACTTTGTTGCTTATGCACTCAAGACTTTGAGTTGAATAGACACGTTATAACAGAGGGCTTTACGCTTACCGCCCAAATACTCGATAATTAGCGCCCATATCACAGGCAGGCATTGGCACAGAGTGCAATGAAATGCTTGATACCTGTGACACTAGGATTGTATTCAAGACTTGGAGTAATCAGTGACAGCTACAGTTGAGCAAAAAGCGACCAATGTCCATTGGCATGAGGGTGATGTGACCCGCGAAAACCGGGCGAGTATCCTCGGCCACAAAGGCGTGACTCTCTGGTTCACCGGCCTTTCGGGCTCTGGTAAGAGCACTGTGGCTGTTGCCGTAGAGAAGGCTCTGGCTGCTCGTGGCGTGCTCAGTTACCGTCTGGATGGCGATAACATCCGCTTGGGCATCAATTCTAACCTTGGCTTCTCAGCTGAGGACCGCCAGGAAAATATCCGACGTGTAGGCGAAATTTCCAAGTTGTTTGCGGATACTGGCGTGGTTGTTTTATCCAGTTTTATCAGTCCGTACCGTGAAGATCGTGATTTAGTAAGAAAGATGCATGAAGCAGGAGATCTTCCGTATATGGAAGTCTTCGTAGACTGCCCACTGAAAGAGGCTGAGGCACGCGACCCCAAAGGCTTGTATAAGAAAGCTCGCGCAGGTGAGATCAAAGGTTTTACTGGTATAGATGATCCCTATGAGGCACCTGTTTCACCAGAATTGCACCTGAATACTGCTGAAATGACTCTTGAAGAGGAAGTAGAAGTGATTCTCTCCACTCTCCAAGAGAAAGGCATTATCGCTAAAGACTAGGCGGTACTGCTTTCGAAAGGGGGATCACTAGATCCCCTTTTTTTGTTTTTGTCCTAAAGATATTTGCGCTTCTGCGCACCGCTCTACAAGTCCTGCCTCTCTTTAAGTCTTCCTCGGCGCCAACTGCCAGTAGCCTGGGACATCCGTTCATATACTCAAGCTGTACAGAAAGTGATGTTTCCTGTGGAGGCGCTTATGTCCGTTAGGAGAGGCTGGATACTCTCTATTTTGCTCTTGGTGCTAGTGGGCCTGGGGGCAGCAGCTTGGTATGGGTATAACCAGCTGCCAAAAGTCCACGGGAGCGTAGATGCTCCGGTGTTGAAGGTTCCTGAAGGGGTGTTGGACTATCAACCTGCGCCAGCTTATTCCGGCCCTCACCCCCGAATGATGTCCCGCCCGCCTGAATATTTCCCATTTCCTATTGGCTTGGGAGAGGTAGGGCCTGTAGAGACTCTATTCAGTGGACCAGCCAGGTACCCTCTTTATTGCGGGAAAAACAATATTACAAATAAGCAGCCCCTGGTAGACAACCAGGATGGTGAAGGGGTGCCTATCTTTGCCCTAAATGATAAGGGCAGGAAGACAAAAGAGGTTATTGGGTATAGCCGGGATTGCAGTCACGCTACAGAGGTTACCTATTTTTACCGTAGTACCACTGATGGCCAGTTTCACTATATGCATGAGGCCAGAAATGATATCGATAAGGTGACGGTAAACGGGAAGCAGGTAGATTTTATTGTTCGTGTAGAGACAGGCACGATCAACCGTCACTTTTATGCAATAGCAGTATTAAGGGGAGAGGGTGAGTCTGCAGGTAGGCCAAGTGGTAGTAACTGGAATAAGCGGCTGATCTATCAGTTTCGTGGTGGTGTAGGCATTGGAGGGCGCCAGGGAAAAATCAACAAAGGAGATATCACCACACGGCGAATGGATGAGCTTGCGCGCGGTTATGCGATTGTCTATTCGACCGCCAATCAGACTAGAAACCATTACAACATGTGGCTGGCAGAAGACACTGCTCGTAGGGTGAAAAAGCAATTTGTATCGTTATACGGGGATCCAATGTACACCGTTGGCATTGGGGGGTCAGGTGGAGCGATCCAGCAGTATCTATTTGCGCAGAATGCTCCGGGCCTCTTAGATGCCGCTATCCCCTTGTATTCCTACCCAGATATGGTGTCCCAAACAATCTATGCCTTCGACTGTGAGCCACTGGAGTACTTCTTTGACATTGTGGATAGGCAGAATCAACGCTGGAAAAAAGCAGAGGAGCGCACGGTTATCCAGGGGTTAGCTGCCAGTGAGAATGGTTCAAGTAAATTTGGAGTGTTGAGCTTTTTTGCTGGGATTTTTGATAGTCGCTACCGAGATAGGATGCAGGGAACCACTGAATGCGTCGAAGGGTGGCGAGGCTTAGTACCGTTGGTTAATAACCCTAACTTTGTTCACTTTGCTAAGAGTTTCGCTGCTGAGGTTGTCCCAAAAGTGCATTGGACGCACTGGGAGGATCTTCGCCAGTTTTATGGTGTAAACGCATCAGGGTACGCAAATAGTTCTTGGGACAATGAGGGGGTGCAGTACGGCCTGAAAGCCCTGGTGAACGGCGAAATCAATATAGATACATTTTTACGTGTCAATGCTGCTGTAGGTGGCTGGAAAGCGCCAGAAGACCAGAGTCAAGAGCAGCTGTGGTTCATGAATGGGAATATGTTTCCGGTTCGCTTGTCCCTTTGGAGCGAGCAAAACCTCAATATGGGAACACTCCAAAAGCCGGCGAAGCGCAGCCGCGCAAGTCTGGAGGCTATTAATGGAATATATCGTTCCGGGCACGTTTTCCTGGGGGATGTAGAGATTCCTATTATTGATTTGCGGCACTACCTCGATAAAGAGCCTGATATGCACCACAGCTCTGCCTCTTTTTCTGCACGCGAGCGTATTCGGCGTGCCCGTGGACATGCGGAGAACCAACTGATTTGGATGAGTGACAAAGGCTACAACCCATTGCATGAGGCGCTGGATTTAGTCGACCGGTGGATGCAGGGCATCATAGAAAACCCAGGTAAAGGTGTCGTGGAAAACCGCCCGGATGATGCCAATGACCGATGCTTCGACAAGGAAGGAAATTTACTTGCGTCTGGAGATAAGGTTTGGGATGGCCCATGGAATAGCCAAGCTCCCGGGAAGTGTATGAGGGTATACCCGATTCATAGTACGTCAAGGCAGGTGGCGGGGGCACCGGTGACCGATGATGTCTTTAAGTGCGCTCTACAGCCGGTTGAGCGGGCGTTGGCGAAGGGGATCTACGGTCCATTCACTGAGGAAATTTCCAGTCGTGTGGCAGATCTAAAGAGAATATTTCCTACCGGTGTGTGTAATTACAACGAGCAAGACTTGGCCCGCCCAAAAGAGCAGCTGATACCGAGGGGGATACCTGTGAAGATAGCTGGGCATCTGCTAGACCCAGACTATCGGCAGGGTAAGGTCTTGCAGGGAGCAAGTACTGAAGAGGCTGAAATGAGGGGGGTTCCTGTCTCTTTACCAGACGAATCGGATGGAAATTAATCGGACGTGATTATTTGGCGTGAAAATTGTTGACAGGAATCTACAGTCGGGTAATATGCGCCTCGCTCAAGGGGGCACGGCCCCTATAGCAAAGAGCACCGGGTGGTTAGCTCAGTTGGGAGAGCGACGGCCTTACAAGCCGTAGGTCACAGGTTCGACCCCTGTACCACCCACCAACTTCCAGAGAGGAAGTTTACTACCGAGGACCGGTAGTTCAGTTGGTTAGAATGCCGGCCTGTCACGCCGGAGGTCGCGGGTTCGAGTCCCGTCCGGTCCGCCAGACACAAAAAAGCCCTCACATGTGAGGGCTTTTTTGTGTCTGGCTATTGCTGCTATTTACCCTTCTTGCTTTTGCTTTCCACTAAGTTCTTGTTCTTTTCTTTCTCTTCTTCTTGGGTTCAGTGTCACTATTGTGTTGAAAGTGGGGGGAGCAGGCTGTTGCATGATGAGGTGTTTGTAATCTGGCAAATTGGCTTAAATAACCTTTTAACTGGTTTACTGATGGGTATTTATGGATTTTCTTGAGCGCTTGGATCTGAAAACCTTTACGGAGGCGGCTCGAAGAGTTCCTTACGAAAGGGTTTATAGTCATTTGTTTCCCGGGATTGAACTTTGGGTTCGTAGGGATGACCGGCTTGACCCCATGCTTTCCGGAAATAAAGCATATAAGTTGCTTTTTAGTTTACTTGAAGCGAGAGAGAGGGGGATAAAGACTGTCGTGACCTGCGGAGGTGCTTGGTCTAATCATATTCATGCAACGGCTGCAGCAGGGGCTCGCTTCGGTTTTTCGACGCTAGGTGTCATCAGGGGGGAGAGACCGTCCAGTCTTAGCGCGACACTACAGGATGCTCAGCGCCTGGGAATGAAGTTGGTTTTCGTAACACGAGCTCAATATCGCCGAAGAGGAGAAGCAGAATTTCTTTGTGAGATTGGCATAGATGAAGAATCCATGTTGTTTGTGCCGGAAGGAGGTGCTGGGCTACCTGGTGTTAGAGGGGCGAGACTGCTGGGTAGGGTGATAAAGGAGACTTCACCGGTAAGATTTGACCAAGTATGGGTTGCGAGCGGGACGGGGGCTACCTTCGCTGGGTTAGTCGCAGGTCTGCGGGAATTTCCGGTAGTTGGAGTTGAGGTACTTAAAGCTGGTGGCAGTATCGAAGCTGGCGTCTCTCAATGGCTGAGGGAGTTGAAAGGTGAAGTTGAGCAGAGTATCGAGCGTGTAGATACTCAAGGTGCCGTCTATCGCGGTTTCCTGGGTGATTCTTGCTGTAACTTACTAAGTTCGTTTCATTGTGGGGGATATGGAAAGTTTCCAAGTTACCTGAGCAGCTTTCTCGATGATTTTGATGCTCAAGTAGGTATACCGTTAGATCCTGTCTACACTGGCAAGTTATTTTATGCGCTGTCCAAGAGCGCCAGCAGCGGGAATATAGCTGCTGGCAGCAAGGTTTTAGTGGTCCATTCTGGGGGAGGGCAGGGGCGTCGCGGGTACTTTTGATCTATTTGAGTCCCTTTAAGCTTGGGCCGGGATATCTAAATTCAGTGGGTGCGTTCGACTCATCCGCTTGTCTTCGGCATAATGGTCGGTTTAGTTCGGCGGCTCGCCTCAAAGTATGATTGACTTGGGCGTCGAAATTGTTGTCGTGTGTACAATGGCGCGAGTCACGGAGGTGTTGTGTCAGAGTTTCAAAATATCGGGCTAATAGGGCGAACTGAGAGTGAGAGTGCGGTCATTTCTCTTAAGCGCCTGATGGCCTACCTCGAAAATGAGGGGTATAGCATTGTTTTGGAAGAGGACACTGCCACATCGGTTTGCGGCCACAACGCACGTGTTTCCGAGAGGAATCGACTAGGTGAGCTATGCGACCTTGTTATTGTTGTTGGGGGCGATGGCAGTCTTCTTGGAGCTGCTAGGGCGTTAGCGCGCTATAGCGTCCCGTTGTTAGGAATAAACCGGGGGCGTTTAGGGTTTCTTACCGATATTACTCCCGATCAGGTGGAAGATAAGGTCGGCGAAGTATTGGCTGGTAAATATATGGCAGAGAGCCGATTTTTACTAGACATGTCTGTTACCCGTAATGGTAGGCCTGTTGGGAAAGGGTCTGCGCTTAATGATGTTGTGCTACATCCTGGTGAGTTTATTCGAATGATCGAATTTGACTTGTATATAGATGGACAGTTTGTTTATACCCAGCGATCTGATGGGTTAATTGTTTCAACACCTACTGGGTCTACAGCTTATGCTTTATCCGGCGGCGGCCCAATTATGCACCCCAAGTTAGATGCGATTGTATTGGTTCCGCTGAATCCTCACACTCTGAGCAGCCGCCCGATAGTAGTTGAAGGAAGCAGCGAATTTAAATTAGTTGTCGGGAAGCAAAGTAATACAAGACCATATATTACTTGTGATGGCCATGACCAAGTGGTTACTGAGCCCGGTGACGTTATTCGGGTTCATAAAAAACCACATAGACTCACATTAATACACCCTATCGATCATAACTTTTATGATACTTGTAGGTCCAAACTGGGTTGGGCGGGCTAAAAAATGATCCTGCTTACCAGGACTCGGAGATTGTGAAGACTGAACTGCTGCATTATATGTTGAAAGCTAATGATTCAGGCTTCGTCAATAACCGTCAGTCACACTTTATCGGCTGAATGAAAAATGTTTTTCACGGATATCAGATTTTATGAGTTTTACAAAGGTGTAAATGCGGTTTTAGGTTTTTTAGGGGAGAAGTGCTAGAGGTGCCCTTGAGGAAAAAGTCTTGTGTTTAGTTTTGGTAAGCAGGGTTGATTTGTAATGAGAAGTAATTCAGAGAAGAGCTTAAGCTTTTCTGCAATTGTAACGTTCCATAGAGAGGGATTGTTAGCCCACAGAACGCTAAGATCAATAGATGTTTGTCGACAATATGCGGAATCGAAAGGTATTAGATGCCGGATATTATGCTCACTGGATAATGCCGATGCGACTACTTCTTCAACAGTAAAAGATTCCCCTTTCCTCAGAGATGACGATATTGTTGTCGACCTAAGTGTTGGAGATTTAGGTACCTGCCGAAATGAACTTATCTCATTAGCTAAAAGTGACTTTGTCGGTACTTTTGATGGAGATGATTATTTTTCCTCAAATTGGATTTATGAATCAGTCATTTTGGCTTCTTCGGATTCAAGATATATTTGCCACCCTGAGATTATAGTCACGTTTGGTGGCGAAAAACACTGGTGGCGACAGCCGGATCAGCTTAACGACAAAATAGATAAGACTTTACTGTTTACCATCAATCCATGGAATGCTTGTATGGTCACTAATACAGCACTGGCAAAACAATATAGATACTCTTCTGTCGACCCCAAAAGAGGGGTTGGATTTGAAGATTGGCATTGGAATAGCGATACGATGGCGGCAGGAAAGGTGCACCGGACGGTGCCTCAAACGACAAGATTTGAGAGAAGGAAGTTATTTGGTTCTCTTTGCTCTGAGCATGAATCAGCAAAAACAATTATTGGAAATACCCCACTTTTTGATTAGTTGATTAGGCTTACATTATGAATAGGCAATTTACGGCAATTAGAGCTCATTTCTTTCTTAAGCTTAACAATTTAAAGAGGCGAATTTCTGTTGATGGTTTAATTCCCACGGTCAAACTATTTGCACGCCACTACGGAGCAAAGATAATTCAGAAAATGCGACTTCCGGTTGCAACCTCAACACCTAGCTTGCCGGAGTGGACCCTTGCCCAAATGCAAGAAATTGGAAAGGATATTGATTCCAATCTATGGCCCCACTCTTGGCGTTTAGCTGAGATAAATTATCACCATGTCCCTGTTGAAAGAAGGGGGGCGGGAGAAAAATATTTCCAGATAAAGTCAAAGATTAAGGCAGATAAGTATGACGTTCTGATTTTTGTGCCATGGATGAAGATGGGTGGGGCCGATTTGGCAACAGCGCGATACATTGATGCATATGCCAGCCTCGGAAAAAACGTTCTTCTTGTGTTAACAGAAGAGTCCGAAGTTCAATTTATAAATCAGGGTACTTCAAACTTTGATTTTGTAAGCACAAAAGAGCTAAAGTGTGATCCTGCTTTGGAGTTAGCTGTTGTTGAACGTTTAATTGTTCAGCTGTCTCCGTCATATATACATATTATCAATTCAAAGGTTGCTTGGGAGCTTCTTAAGTTAAGGGGTCATCTGGTATCTAAATATACTAATGTTGTAGTATCACTTTTCTGTAATGATTATCTAGATGAGGGGCTTCCAGTCGGATATGCTGAGCAATACCTTGCGGATTGCAGTCAATACATTTACCGCATTGTAAGTGATAATAGCATTTCCGGTAAGGTTTGGCAGGATAGGATCGGCGTAAGGGAAGAGCACGTTTGCCCTATATATTTGCCAGCAAGACAGTTGAAAAGAAAGTGTTTTAGCTCAGAGTCAAAAAATATCCTTTGGTCTGGACGGTTTGATAGGCAAAAGAATCTCTCAACTTTGTTCAAGGTCGCTGCAGATATGGGAGAATTTAATTTCTATGTCTATGGTGATTTTGTAATTGATAGCGGGAGCGCCTTATCTTATCCGCCCAACGTATATCTAATGGGAACCTATAATGATATTGAAGAGGTTGCAGTTCGTGATTACTTACTTTTCTTAAATACCTCTCTGTGGGACGGACTGCCCAATATTATTTTAGAGTGTCTTGCTTTAGGTTTACCAGTTATATCCTCTTCTGTGGGAGGAATTCCTGATATCCTTGATAAGAAATTTTTGGTTAACAATCCTCTCGATAGTGAAGAATATAAGATAGTTATAAGTGAATTCCTTGAAGATATTGAAGAGAGTATGAGAATCTTTGAGGAATCGACACTCCCTTTATTGGAGTCTCGACATAATACGAAGGCATTCCAAAAAGCTATGCATGGAGTGCTGGCATGAGCCGGGTAGTCTGTACGGTTTGTACTTCCGATAGGGTTAATGGTGCCTTAGCAGTTTATTCATCTTTAAAAGACGCTAGGTTTGATCACTTTTATATCTTTTGTATTGGTGATCTAAATGGGGGTGAAGTTAAAGCCTTAGATGACAGAATAGAAATTATTGACTTGCTACCATTTTTTTCTGAATCAAAAAAAATGTATGAGAGGGATTTCTCACAATTAAATTTAACAGAAATTTGTTGCTACTTTAAGCCGTTTGCACTCCGTTATCTGCTGGGCATACATGGCAAAAGAGATGCGGAAATCCTATATGTTGATTCTGATATGTATTTCTTTCAGTCAGACCTGGGGTTTCTTGAGGGAAAGTGGGGAGTTCTCCTTACCCCGCATTTAACGCCAAATGTTAAACATAATTTGCCTGATTTTGAGGTGATTATAAAGTCCGGCACATTTAATGCGGGTCTATTAGCGGTAAAGTCAGGAAAAACGGGAGTCGAATTTGTCAACTATTGGTGGGAGTCGGTAAATAGGGACTGCAGTATTGATTATTACCGTGGCGTAAATGCCGATCAGAAGTGGCTCGATTTGGTTCCACATATGTTTGCCGACGTAAAAGTAGTCTCGGGTGAGGGGTTAAACGTTGGCCATTGGCGAATAGATTCGATCGAAGAATTTTCTCGAACCGAGGATAAGTTACTTCACAAAGAAGAGGCTTTAGTTTGTTTTCATTTTAGCGGTTTTGCAGAGGGGCTTTTGCCAAAGTTATCCCGTCATTCCGATCTTACGGTGAAAAAAAACTCTACTCTTGAGTGTATTACAACGTCTTACGCATCCACACTTTCTCAGTTTTCAAAATACAATAAGGAATTGAGCTTAAAAGGAGGTGGCCCTAAAGGGTATCTACAGAAGGTGGGTGGGAAATTTAGAAGAGCAATATTGAGAGCTTTAGTATAGCATGTCAAATTATAGTAATGTATTTGTTATTACTTATGGGCGAAGCGGGTCAACTCTACTTGTTGGTGTCCTTAATTCCATTAGCGGTTATATGATTCGGGGCGAAAATAATAATTTTGTTTGGCAGTTATATAAGGCCTATCGAGCATTAGAGCAAACAAAGAAAGATTTTGGCAATTCTAAGGCAGATTCTCCCACGTCCCCTTGGTATGGAGCAAATGGTATCGATTTGGATGCGTATATTTCCGATGCCAGAAAAATGATTTTTGGGCAGCTAGAGGGGAAAACCGGGATTTTTAGTCGCGGTAGCAAAGTTGTAGGTTTTAAGGAGATTCGTTATACCGAACCACACCAGTTAAATAATCTAGAGGGTTACTTGGACTTTTTAAGGGCTGTCTGTGATAAGCCTGCTTTTGTATTTAATACGAGAGATTTGGATCAGGTTTGTAAGTCAAGTTGGTGGAAAAATGTAGATGAAGTGAAGGTAAAGGAAAAGCTTGGGAGGGCTGATGCAAAGTTTAGAGAAGTTGCCAGCCGGCATTCCGATTGTATTCATGTTGATTACGAGAAAATTGTATCTAGAGAGGATGTAGAACGACTATTCAACTTTCTTGGGGAAGAATACGTGGAGACACGGTTGAATACTGTTTTCAAAAAATCTCATAGTTATTAGCAATTATTAAAATGAAAAAAGAATTATTGATCTCTGTTATTGTTCCAGTTTTTGGTACGGAGCACTTGTTGCTGCGCGCGTTGAATTCTTTGCGTGATCAGTCGTACTCGAATTTGGAGATAATTGTTGTTAATGATAAATCTCCAGGGGATTGTGCTGATATAGTAGCTTCGCTGATGGAGCATGATAGTAGAATCCTTTACGTTGAGAATACGGATAATTTGGGTCTTTTCAGAGCTCGAATTGAAGGCGCCAAGCATTCATCAGGGGATTATATTGCTTTTCTTGATAGCGACGATTATTTAGCTAAAGATGTTTACCGTAGGCTGATAAATGAAAGTGTTGCGACAGGGGCAGATTTGTCGCAATGCAATATGGTCTTATTTAACGAACAAGATGAATATTATATTCATCCAAATAATCGAGTAGTAAAAGAGGAGCTTTCTGCTGAAGACTATAGAGAGCAGTTCTTCGGGCAGAGAGGATTGGCATTTCATTGGCATACTGTTTGGAATAAGTTAATTAGGCGTGACTTGTGGGATAAGTCATTCGCTACTTACATGGAGGTTGATCGCCATTTGATTATGGCCGAAGATTTGCTGTATTCCACGATACTTGCTACAAATCTGAAAAAATATTGCAGTATTGACTACGACGGAATCTTTTATTTCCAAAATTCCGGTGCTTCTACCTCTAACACCAAAAATGATTTCAAGAAGTTTAAAAAAAATATCACCGACTTGGGGTTTGTTTTTAAGTTTCTAAACGAAAAACTCTCTGGGTGTAACTTAGATTCTAAGTTGCTGGCTGACTTTGAGGAATGGAAGCTTTTATACTCAAGATTCTGGGTTGATAATGTTCTAAATAGTTTTGATTCATCTCTTGATAAATCCAAATTGCTTGAACTGGTCTCAGAAGAATTCCAGTTGGACTGTCAGCCTGAAAGAACATCAGCAATCGATCATTACTCATATCGGGCTAGGGTTGAGTGGGATAGAGGTTATGAGCAGCTTGTTGAAGCTATCCTGTGGCCGGAGTTCGAACTAGTCTCATTTGACATCTTCGACACCTTGATTACTAGGAGAATGCTGGAGCCTCATGATGTTTTTGATATTTTGGAGGCGCGCTGTAAAGAGATAGGGTTAATCCCCACCAATGTTTCACTTTCACGATATAGGGTATTGGCAGAAAAGCTCGTTCGTGACTCTTTGTCGAACGGTGAATCCGGTGCAGAAGAAATTACTTATGATCAAATTTATGAAGAGCTAGGAAGATTACTAGGCAGCTTATCTATTCCAGTTGAAGTTCTTGCCAAGATAAAGCAAGAAGAAGTTGAGTTGGAACTTTCTATGCTAGAGCCCTGTGAGGGCATGCATGATTTAGTTCAGCTTGCAGCTTATTCGGGTAAAAAAGTTTATTTCGTTTCTGATATTTATTTTAATAAAGAGGTTATAAAGCAGTTCCTTTCTGCATGTGGGATTTCGATAGATGATGAAAATCTACTGTTAAGCTCTGAAGAGCTTAGCTCTAAGCACTTTGGCGGATTGTTTGAAGTGTTGAATAGTAGATCGGGAATTCCCTATGAGGTAATGCTGCATGTCGGAGACAATAGGCATGCCGATGATTATATCCCTAAATCATATGGCATCCATACATTCCACATTCCTTGTAAAAGTAACATCCTGAGAGGGGAGACAAAATATTATAGTGGTGCACTTTATGCTCCCTATAAAGATTGGGACGGTTTTTCTTTCAATGGGCATGAGGCCAGGGGGTTGCTGTCAAATCGAGCAACACTAGGAGCAATAAAGAATTTAATATTCCCGACTCCATTCCCTAATCGCCATAAAGAGTCTTTTGCAGCTGCATCATTATATTCCTTGGGGGCTTCCGCATTGGGGCCTCATGTTTGGGCTATTCTGGAATGGTTTAAAGAAACCGTTAAAAAAGGAAAAACGCTTTTCTTGATTGGGCGGGATGGATGGTTGTTATTTAAAGGGCTCGAATATTTAGAATTAAATGGGGCTAAGTTCGATTTTAAATATGTTTATTTAAATACTTCTAGAAAAGCGTTAATTAGTAGCTTTCTTGCTCAGCCCAGCCCTATGAGAGCCATTACTGATCTAGTTGATTATGGCTCTTTTAATCGCTCTAAATTGATTAGCTACCTATTTCCTAGTTATAAAGAATCTGATATCACTGCTCTTCTTGGAGAGTTGGATTGGCTTTCAAATCGAAAAACTTTCGAAGGGCTCAATGAGTTTCTCGGAGCTCTAGAGTGCATATTGTCAATTAAAAAGGCAAAAGGACAGCTGGATAGCCAGGCGGAAGGGTTGTCATCATATATTGCCTCTCTGGATATGAAAGAGGGAGATTATGTGTTTGATATTGGATATAGTGGGACGGCGTCATATTATTTGCAGGCCGTAGCCAATGTGAGACTTAATTCCTTATTTATTCACACTGCTGGAGATAAAGTTGTATCTAGGCAGCTAGAAAGCTCCACATTTTATGAGTCGACTCCGGCGGTAAGTGGTGCTATACGCGAATTACTTTTTTCTCAGCCTGTTGGTAGCTGCATTGGGTATAGTGTAGCGGGGGAGCCTATACATGGGACATTGAAGCACTCATACCAGATTGCACACTCTTATAGGGAGGTTGAAAGAGGGGTTTTCGATTTCCTGAAAAAGCGTGACTTCCTCTCTCAGATAGTACCCGAGATGGCTCGACTTAGAAAAGCGGAGCAGTCATACGCATGGGAGCGTTTTTTAAGCGAGAGGTGGAGTTTTGAACGCTCCATTTTTGGAGTGCTGAGTTTTGAGGATGGCGTTAGCAGTAAGTCCAATTATGTTTCGATGGCTGAGGAGTGGCCGGTAAGTAAGTTTTACAATAATAAGAAGGCAATGTACTCAAAGGTGGAGAAGCCTATAAGGCCTACTGAAGAGGCGGCGCCGGTAGAGAGAGGAGATCAAGTAACAATTGATTTCCAGAAATTGGGGAAGATTGGTAAATTTGTATATTTAACATTTTTTGCTCGTTCGCATTTGGTCTTAGCATTGAAGGCTCGATTGCGAAAGCTGGTTAAGGTTAAGGTTAAGGAAGGTGTTTATTGAAAGCTCTTGTTAGTACTAAAGGCCGATTTGCCTATGTCCCCATTCCTAAGAATGCTTGCACATCAATTAAGGAGTTCATTTTTGAATTAGATAATGGTGAGCGCTTTGAGCCCTATGAGAGTGAGGGCAAAAAGATTTGGATTCATGATTATTTTTTGACTAAAAAACAAAAGCTGGAAGATCTGGGTCCGGATTTCTTTTCGTTTGCCGTTGTTCGTGACCCGGTGGAAAGATTTATTTCTGCATATAATAATCGGGTTGGGCAGCATAATGAGCTTTCAAGTGATATGCTTGGGGATGCGGCTAGCGACCTTCCACGTTCTCCTGGCTTGGGTCAATTTATAGATGACTTTACGAGATACTTCCATCGCTCTAATAGCATTAGTCATCACTTTGGTGTGCAGGCAGGGCATATACCAAACCCTGGAAAGCTGACTAAAATTTATTTTATAAGCGAGCTTAAGTCTTTATCTAGTGATTTGTCTGACTTAGTCGGGGCATCAGTTACTCTGAAGCGTGAGCAGGTGGGGGGGAAGCGAATAACTATTCGAGATCTATCCCGTAGTCAGTTAAAGGTTCTAATTGACTTTTACGAGCGGGATTATCATTTGTTGAAGCGACACAAGGGCTACACTATAGAGGATACGTACAAAAAATGGATGGGTTAATTTACTAACTCATTTATACCTACTCCTACTTAAATAGCAAAATCTCTAGCTGGCATCTAGGCACTGCTTTGCAGTGCTTGGATCTGGTTTTGAAGTGAAACTTTATTCTCCACATCTTCTTTTTTGTCTCAGTATACTTTTTATTAAATTCACCTTGCTTATACCTTTGAGTCGCTATAGTGTCTATTTAACCTTGCTCGACCACAAAAAGTAATTATCAGAAATATGAAGAGTTTTTGCATTTATAGGGCTTGTTGAGGGTTAAGCTGATTGTAGCTTATTTATTGTTAAGGTTGGTATTCAAGGCGCCTAGTTCGAAAGTTATTTTTTAAGATGGATCGAATCATATGTAGGTGATGCAAAGATTATCTAAGTGTAGGTTGGGCGTTGGCGAATCTGGGGTGATGGTATAGTGCTCAATGATTATCGGCTATTTTTAAAATTTAGTTATTTTTGAATATGTGTTGCCTGAAGATGAATGGTGGAGCGATAGCTGTTTAATCGTCTATTTGTGCTCTTTTCAGGAAAGGGGGGGATAATTAGCTATATAGAATCCCCAAAATATACTGCTTGAAAGTTCACAGGCTGAACCAGGCTGGTAGGGACTTTCTTTGCTTTTCATCTTCTTGAGATTGGTAAGCCAAATATTCTTTTAGTGGGAGTTTATTTTCAGCAAATAGTGACGCTATATAAAAAGGAGGGAGGGCTAATTGGAGCTTCTTTGCCAGCCCCAATCTTGACGGCTGAAAAGATATGTAAAGAATTGTGAGGAATGAAGGGATGCCAACTGTCCCCGGTGGTAATCCAATACCATTAACTATAAAATAATATAATAATAAAAGTTGTCCGATTTCTGTATGATATGAAAACTTTATACTTACATATAGGTACAGGTAAGACTGGCTCGACTTCAATTCAGAAGACATTTTGCTCGCTTAAGAGCAGTGCAATTGATTTCAGGTTTGATGGGAACGGCGTTGTCGGTGTTGGAACTCCTGAAGATTTCTTAAGTAGACTAGAGTCATCAAGTAAAGAGACAATCGTTTACTCAAATGAATGGTTATTTAAAGCTGGTGATAAATTTCTTGGTACTTTCAGTCAAAAATTGCGGGAAATTTATAAGGTTAAGGTTGTTCTCTATATCCGACGACAGGATGAATTTGTTGTTTCTGCGTATCAGCAGGCGGCAAAAAATAGCCTCTCAAGTTCAGAGTTTGGGTCTATTGCTTTACCGTGGGCATACCCGGAGGTAAATCTTAACTACTACAAGATAGCTTCTAGGTGGGCCCAATATTTTGGAGAGGATAACATAATTGTGCGAGTTTTCTCTGGGGAGCAATTAATTGGCGGTTGTGCAGTTAGGGATTTCGCTGAGGTGATTGGGGCTCCCATGGAAGCATCAGAAGTTATCCAGGCAAACGAGAGTGCAGGGGTAATAGCCGTCAAACTTGGGCATATCCTAAACTCTTTGGGTGTCAATCTTGATGAGGAGCTTAGAGAAGAGCTTGTACTGAATGCTCCAGAGTCAGTTAAATCTCTCCCGGATAAGGCGTCGGCCGAACTGTTTTACGAGCGTTTTAGGCCATCTAATGCACTATTGAAGGAAAAATTTAAAATTAATTCTCCTTATGAAAGCATATTTAATAGTGACTTTTCAAAATATCCGGCGTTGAGGAGCGATTTGTGGACTGATGATTTAGCTAATGAGGCTATAGTTCATATTCTTAATACCTTTCTTTTGTCAAAGAGTGAGGGCGGGGATGATGTATGTCAAAGCTCCTCTGATGTTATTGCGTGGAAAAATAGAGCTGTAAATGTGGTGTCGGGGTTAATTGGGCGTATTAGAAATTTAAGGTCAAGGGCTTAGAAGTATCGTCACTTTAGCTCTCCTTACGGTGGGCTCGCATAAGGATTAATGCTAGGAGTAGATAGATTTTAGAGTTATGGCTTTTAACTTGACTGCTATATTGCTCTGCAGTTTTTATACACTGCTTATTTTGGAAGCCTATGCCTATTGTTCAGTTAATTTTTACAGAATGGCTCCCTCTGAAGGGATTAATTTACCTTAGACTTCTTATCGCTTTGTTTTTTGGGTACATTCAATTCTTGCCAGAGGCGAACTCTCCTTTTGTGTGTTTTCGCTAGCTGGTTTGCAATAAGGTTCTCGGATTCTGTTACAACATCAGATAGCTTTGGCAACCCAATAGAGTTGGGAATTCGGTTACTAGGTAAAATTATCTTTTTTGAGTCGAAGGTGTAGAGATTATAAATTCTAGATAGTATGTGAGCGGTAGCTCTTTTCCCCCAGCCTAGAAGAGCTCCTTTCTTGGCGTGTTGAGGGTCTTTTGCAAGGGACAAAATAAGTTGACGGCGAAGTTCGAAGAGTTTATTGCGAGTTAAAATTGAAATTGCATAAACTCCGGTTATGCCGGGTGTAACATTTTGGCTATCTTGAGTTGTCTGGATGACTTCCTGGGTGTCTCCAAGGGAAATACTGTAAAGAAAGTCTGAGATAAGATCATTCATTTCCCACTGCTGTTTATTGTATGGGCGAATAATCATACTAGTGGGATAATGCGCCCGCCAACTTTTGACAAAATGTGTTTTAAATGCTGCGCTGTAAACATACGGGTCAAAAAGTGCAGGTAAGTGTTTTGCTATCAAGTAGTGCCTTTTGAAAGCGTTAAATGAGGTTGCACTTTTAAGTCTCTGCATTGTACCTGATTCAAGGTATTCATCCGCTCTGCGGATATAGGCAATTATGTTGGTGTCGCTATGGTTAATCCATTCCTTAAATCGAGATATTTCTGCTTTTTTTAGGGTGCAGAAAGCTTCGGCACTTAGGATTAGATGGTTGGGCTTACTGGCAATGACTTTACTAAGCCTGTGCCAGCTTTCTCCTTTTTTGCCTGTTCTAAGTTCTCTAACTAGGCTTTCGTGGTGGTTGTCTTGTTTGTGAAGCTTTGGGTACTCTACGCCTTTTGCCCGAAGAGTATTTTGGTTCTGGCTTAGTGCGGATTGTATGGAGGTCGACCCGGTTTTGTCTGACCCAATATGCACGTAGATTTTCATGCTGGCGCTACCTCTATCTCATACGCCTTTAAAACCTCCGTGGTGGCTCCAATATCTTTAATTGTTCCATTTTCAATCCATAGAATCCGGTCGCAAAAATCTTTTAAAGTTTGCGTTGAGTGAGAAACTAAGACTACCGTTTGGTCAGACTTTACTTTTTCCTTTAGTGTCTTTGATGATTTCCTTTTAAAGTCCTTGTCACCCACGCCAAGAATTTCATCAAGCAGAAGTATATCTGGAGTTGAGTGAATTGCCGTTGCAAAGCCGAGGCGTGCTTTTTGTCCTGCAGAGAAAGTGCCGACAGGCTCCTTAATAGTAGCCCCTAACCCCGAAAATTTAGTAATAACAGGGATAAGATCTTTAGCTTGCTGAATATTGCAACCCTGAGTAACCAAAGCCATTAATGCATTGTCGATACCGCTAAGGTTTTTATTAAAGCCAAGTCCCAGTGAGAGCAGCTGAGACCTTATGTGAGGAGGGCGGACAATTTTGCCTGAATTGGGTGTGATTATATTTGCCAATAATTTAAGTAGGGTTGACTTGCCTGCACCATTGCGTCCAATAACGCCAAGAGTCTCTCCTGGATATAGGTCAAAAGAAATATCCTTCAAGACCCAGTTTGGCTTGGTAAACAGGCTTAGTTTTCCTCGATAAGCAAGCCCTACATTTGAAAAAGTCAATATGGGGGCAGTCATAATAGTACTCGAGGGTAAGTTCTATCTAGGGCTTTAATTAGGCCTAATGCAAACAAAAGGGAGGATATCCCGACTGTAAATGGGTATGTGAGCGATTTAAAAGTCGGAAGCTTGTTTTCCAGTAGAACTTCCCTGTAGTTATCGAAAATCCCAGCAAAGGGGTTTATTAGTAATAGCTCTTGTATTTCAGGAGGCCTGCTATTAATGTCGAAAAAAATACCTGATGTAAAAAGAACCCCTGTCACACAAAGTGGCACAAGATTCCTTAAGTCCGGTATTAAGGGAATTGTTGCTGCAGCTAAAAGGCTCAGCCCCAGATTAATAATTATCTGGGTAAATATGATAGGGATGATACCCAGCCAAGCAGTCGACGGCGAAAAGCCCGAAAGCCATAGTGCCCCTAGCAGAACTGGTAGAGTACACATAAAACGAAACAGCATTGATAGGTTGACTGAGCAGGGAAATATCCACTTAGGCAAATAAAACTGACCAAGTATTCCTTTGTTATTGGTAATTGATTCTGCGCTAGTACTTAAGCAGGATGCGAACCACTTGAATGGCAACATGCCACAAAGCAAGAATATTAAGAAGTTTGTTCCGGTTTGACTTCCGCGGAAACCAGATGAAAATGCGAGGTAGAGAAGCCCTGTAAGCAGAAGAGGCTCCATAACCCACCAGATAGTCCCGAGGTAGGTGTTTTCCATGTCCGCCTTTAAAGCGTTAACGCCCCTAAGCCAAACAATATTGAGGTGATTCTTAAGCATCCAAGTGGTACGGTTACAAGTTAGGAGGGCATTATAAAGGCTTAGTCGAGCCGAATATACAGTAAAAGCTTTAGAAACAACAGCTTACATGCTGTAAACTGATGCGTCGAATTTGTAAAGGCCGTATGTTTTGGTACAAAAAGTAACCGCAGCTCATTGTTATAGGACGTTCCTTCCTGAAACTCAAGGGGGACTGGAACAGGCCATATTTCAGATGGCCCGATCGGGGGGGGAAGTATTGGCACTTTCTTCCAGGCCTGGCTCCTATGAGATTGAGCCGGGCTTGCAAGTTCGGGCAAGTCGCCGCTGGTTTTCTTTCAAGTCAATGTGTTTTGGACCTGGTTTGCTACTGGATGTATGGCGTAGCAAAGCGAAAGTGTTGCACTTGCACTTTCCTTGGCCTTTTGGTGATCTTGCCTATCTGTTTGCGGGCAAGCGGCGCCCTTTAGTCGTGACTTACCATTCAGATGTGGTGAGACAGAAGTGGCTGCTTAAGCTTTATACCCCTCTTATGAATCGTTTCTTTGCCAAAGCGGATCGTATCGTAGCCACTTCAGAGCGGTATGTGGCAACAAGCCCTGTTTTGCAGCGCTGGAAGCATAAGGTCTCTGTGATTCCCTTGGGGGTTGATGAGGATACCTTGCCACCCCCGCGTGAAGATGACTTGAAGCGTATTGAGGGCACCTATGGCCGGGGTTTCATGCTTTTTGTCGGTGTTCTTCGTTACTATAAAGGCCTTGAATACCTGGTTCGCGCGGCTGAGGGGGCGGGCTGCCGCATATTGATTGCGGGGGCGGGACCAGAAGAGGAGCGTATGCGCGCTCTTGTTTCTAAGCAGGACCTGGATAACGTTGAATTTCTGGGGTTTGTATCCGATGAAGAAAAGGCAGCATTGTATAGACTATGTGGTGCTGTAGTTTTTCCTTCTCATCTGCGTTCTGAAGCCTTCGGGGTCACCTTGATTGAAGGGCTTATGGCCGGTAAGCCCCTGATAAGTTGTGAGATAGGCACTGGTACAAGCTTTGTAAATGAGAATGGTGTAACTGGCCACGTGATACCTCCAGCGGATAGCGCCGCGCTGCGGGCGGCTATGAATGACCTCAGCTCCAACCCTGAAAGAGCCAAGATAATGGGGGCTGCAGCTCGCCAGCGTTATGAGACCCTGTTCACGGGCGAGAAGATGCGAGAATCGTATCAAGAACTTTATCGGGAAGTTCTAGGGTCTGATGTTGGTAGTGAGGTGATTGACTCCGACAGGAGTTCCTGTGCTTAGGATTGGTGTTGATGCCAGGCCGTTGTCAGTTGTCACTACAGGTATTGGCCGTTATACGGAAGCCCTCATTGAACGTATGGTAAAAAGCGGGCATGAATGGTTCCTTTATAGTGATGCGCCGCTGCCTGAGAGGTTCTGTGATGCAGCTAATGTGGTCGTACGTACAGGGAAGGTTGGGCGTAAATCACTGGGTACTCTTTTTGCTCAAGCCCGCTTCCCATCCTGGGCTAGGCATGATGACTTGCAGGTATTCTGGTCCCCCAGGCATCATTTACCACTGATGATGCCGTCTTCAGTAAGCCGGGTGGTGACGATTCACGACATGGTTTGGGCACGCTTTCCTGAAACTATGTCTGTATTTGGTAAACACCTTGAGCGTGGGTTGATGCCCGCTTCGGTGAGTTCGGCGCAAACGGTGATAGCGGTATCAGCATTTACTGCCGATGAGCTCATAGAGTTAATGCCGAAGTCTGTGGGTAAGACTGTTGTTATTCCCGAAGCACCGTTCCTGGAAAATACTGGCGACCGCATTGATGGGGAGTATTTCCTTTTCGTCGGTACCCTGGAGCCCCGGAAAAATTTGGAGCGCCTGCTGGCCGCATATCGAGCTTACTTGGATATGGCTACTCAAGGAGCATTGCCGCTTTATATTTGCGGTGGGCAAGGCTGGGGGCTGCCTCGATTAAGTGAAGTTATTGAGGGGTTGGGTTTAGGAGAAATGGTAAAGGTGCGGGGTTATGTGCCTGATCACGAGTTAAGTGGCTTGTATCATAATGCCAGAGCTTTGCTTATCCCTTCGATTTATGAGGGGTTTGGGCTGCCTATTGTTGAGGCATTTTCGCAGAACACGCCGGTTTTGACCTCTAATACTGGAGCTATGCGGGAGGTGGCTGGAGATGGAGCTATTTTGGTCGACCCTCTTTCGGTTTCTAGTATGGCTAATGGTATCCATCAGCTGCATTCAGATTTGGATTTGGTCCATAGTCTTCAAGAATCTGCATGCGTTAGGGGAAGTGAGTTTTCTTGGGATCGAGCAGCGGAAGCCACCTTGAAGGTGTTGGAGGAGGCTGCTATCAACGGATAGCTGGCTTTGGTTCATCTTTTTATAGCGCTAGCTTCTACGCTATGCTCTTTTCGGGCGGGTCTCTTGCTATTCCCTGGAGTATGTTTGTGTTCTGCGGTTTCAAGTGTGTGGGGCTGTAAGGCTTATCCAAATTTATTTTCTCATTGATTGTTTCGGTCTTCCCTTGAGGTTGTCAGGTTCCAACTACCCTGGCAGCTGTCGAAATTTCCATCTATCTCTCTCCTGATCCAGTTGTTGAAATTCCCGCCCATCCTGTTTGTTGGCTAATGTTGTAGGTTGCTAATTCCAAGTGTTGTGCTAATCGTTTAGTCAGTGTGTGATGATTCTAATGTCTAACAATATCTGTAATTGGTGCTGCTATGCGGGTTAAATTTTCCGTGATTGTTCCGGTTTATCAGCAGTGGCACTTCATTGAGGAGTTGGTTTGTTGCTTGGAGTCTCAGGTCATTTCAAAAGACCTTTTTGAGCTTGTGCTGATATCAAATGACGGGAATTCTCCATCCTTTTTAGGGGGGGGGAGTTTTAAGATCAAGAGAGGAAAGTGCAAAAAGCCTGGATCTTATGCGGCAAGAAACAGAGGGGCAGAGTTAGCTGAAGGAGATTGGCTTATATTTACGGATGCTGATTGCCTGCCGGATTCAAAGTGGATAGCCGGAGTTGATAGGGCGGTTGGGTGTTGGGGGGGGAGTGTAAAGTTATTTGCCGGTGATGTGCGAAGTCAAAAGCAATATGGATTCTCCAATATCTATGAAGTCTATGACTTTATGAGAGGGATACCACAAGAGGTTTACGTATCTGCAGGAGTTGCGGCTACAGCAAATATGGTAGTTGATCGGTTTTTGTTCCTGAAGTTTGGCGGCTTTAGTGAGAATTCCTTTTCGAGTGGTGATTTTGAGTTTTGCAGAAGGTTGAGGGCGAGAGGGTACCAAGTCTTATTTCTGAAATCTGCTTTTGTTTATCATCGAGTTAGATGCTCCTGGCAATCTGTAGCGACAAAAGCAAGGCGGATAAAGGGAGGGCAGTTTTTCCTCTCTCAAGGGGCAGGGAGGTTTAAGCTGATCCTACATACCCTTCTTCCGCCGGTAAGGTCGGTCGTATTTTTTTGGCGGAAAAGGGAAATTTATATTGGTTATAGATTGTTGGCAACTTTCGTTCAGATAAGGTTGTGGGGGGTTGAAATACGGGAGATGGCTCGCTTGATGTTAGGGGCGAAACCTGAGCGACATTGATCTTTGTAAATGTTTGGACGGTATTGGATGTGGAGATGTGGTGCGCTTGTATACCAATAATTCTAACAGGCTGAGACATGAAAAAAGCATTAATAACCGGTGTAACAGGCCAGGATGGCTCTTATTTAGCTGAATTCTTATTGGCGAAAGGGTACGAGGTTCATGGGGTTAAAAGAAGGTCCTCTTCATTTAATACGAGCCGCATAGATCACTTGTACCAAGGGCCGCAAGATGATAATAGAAGGTTTTTTCTTCACTATGGAGACCTTACTGATACGAATAATTTGACCCGAATTCTTCAGGAGGTGCGGCCTGATGAAATCTATAATTTGGGTGCTCAGTCACATGTTGCGGTCAGTTTTGAATGCCCTGAATATACTGCAAATGTGAACGGGCTTGGAACCCTCAGAATACTAGAGGGGATGCGTCTTCTGGGGTTGGATAAAACCAGATTTTACCAAGCCTCAACATCGGAGCTTTATGGTGCTGCCAAAGCTTCCCCTCAGAATGAAAACACTCCTTTTTACCCTCGCTCTCCATACTCAATTGCAAAATTGTTTGCTTATTGGACTGTGGTCAATTTCCGCGAGGCCTATGGCTTATATGCTTGCAATGGAATCTTATTTAATCACGAGTCATCACGACGTGGTGAAACTTTTGTTACTCGAAAGATAAGCCGGGGTTTGGCAAATGTTGCCCAAGGTTTAGAGCGGTGCCTGTATTTGGGGGAGCTGAATGCGCTGAGGGACTGGGGCCATGCTAGAGACTATGTTGAAATGCAATGGTTGATGTTGCAGCAAGAAAGTCCTAGGGATTTTATCATCTCTACAGGGCTGCAATACTCCGTTCGAGATTTTGTTCGTAATTGTGCTCAAGAGTTGGGGATAGCGATAGAGTTTCATGGAGAGGGGCAGAAAGAGGTAGGTGTTGTTGCTTCAATTGTGGGAGAAGATGCTCCAGCAGTTAAGTGTGGAGATGTAATTGTTAAAGTGGACTCTCGTTATTTTCGCCCCGCAGAGGTGGTGTCACTAGTAGGTGACGCCTCATTGGCGCGGCAAGAGCTGGGGTGGGCACCTAAAAAAACCTTGAAAGATTTAGTTGGGGAGATGGTTAAGTATGATTTGAGGGAAGCGAAGCGGAATTTGTTGTTGGCTGGGAATGGTTATCGCACTGAGCCTATTTTTGAGGAGTAGTTAGTGAAATACTCCCAGAGAGTTTTTGTCGCAGGTCATCGGGGCATGGTTGGTTCGGCATTAATTCGGAGGCTGAGACCGGTAAAAAACTGTGAGGTCATTACTTGCCCTCGAGATTCGCTGGACTTGACAGATGCTAATGCTGTTTCTGATTTTTTTAATTCGGAATCGATTGATACTGTTTATTTGGCTGCGGCAAAGGTGGGGGGCATATTGGCGAATAGCAAACTCCCAGCTGATTTTATTTACCAGAATCTGATGATTCAGTGCAATGTAATTCATCAGGCTCACAAGGCTGATATCCAAAATTTGCTGTTTATTGGGTCGTCTTGTATTTATCCAAGGAATTCCCCCCAGCCGATACGGGAGCGGGACCTGCTTGGTGGCAGGTTGGAGCCGACTAACGAGCCTTATGCTATTGCCAAGATTGCCGGAATTAAGTTGTGCGAGTCCTACTCAAGGCAGTATGGACGTAACTATCGCAGTGTTATGCCGACAAACCTTTATGGTCCACATGACAACTTTGACTCTGCAAATTCACACGTTATCCCTGCATTAATATATCGTTTCCATAAGGCCAAAAATGAAGGGCTGCAGAATGTCAGGATTTGGGGGAGTGGTGATGTTCGACGAGAATTTCTGTATGTAGAGGATCTGGTTGATGCGTTGGTGTTTGTAATGGGTTTGGAAGATCGAGTATATCGATCCGTGACAGAGCCTATGTGCTCCCACCTAAATGTGGGTACTGGGGTGGATTGCACTGTCAAGGAGCTGGCTTATTTAATCGCCGAGATCACTGGGTTTGAGGGAAGTATTACATTTGACAGGTCAATGCCTGATGGTGTGCCGCGGAAGTTGCTAGACACCTCAAAGCTATCGAAGTTGGGGTGGGATTCCCAGACTTCCTTGGGGGTAGGGTTAAAGAAAACGTACGACTGGTATAGAAGTATTTTACGTTGATCGAATGTCAGATATTGTAATTTGTACTAGAGTTCTCAAGAGAGGTTTTACTTTTCACGAAACGACAACTTGAGACTTTTTGTGATAAAAATAAGCCTGATAACGGTTTGTCTAAATAGTGCTGACACCATTCGCGACACAATACTATCCGTGTTGGCTCAAGATTATGTAAATATTGAGCATATAATTATTGATGGTGGCTCTACTGATGGCACGCTAGAGATAATATCTGAGTTTAAAGACCAAGTCGCGGCAGTTGTGTCTGAAAAAGACTCGGGTATTTATGATGCTATGAATAAAGGCATATGCCTAGCGTCTGGCGATATAGTCGGCACTATTAACTCTGATGATGTCTATTCTGATAATCGTGTAATTTCAAATGTTGTTAATGAATTTTTGGTTTCGGGAGCCCAATCTGTCTATGCAGATCTGGAGATTGTGGCTCGCAATAACTTAAGCCAAAGAGTGCGTTTTTATGGCTCCAGTAAATTTAGGGTATCTAAATTTCGCTGGGGCTGGATGCCACCCCACCCTACATTTTTTGTACGGCGTGACTGTTATAAAAAGCTAGGTTTATATAAAACCAACTACCGTGTTGCAGCAGATTTTGAATTGCTAGCTCGTTTTCTTCATCGGGATAAAATCAGCTTCAGGCGCTTGCCAAAGTGTATTGTGAAAATGCGTGAAGGGGGTGTTAGTTCCCAGGGCGTTTGGGGGCGGATTCATCAAAATCTGGAAATTGTTAGGGCTTGCAAAGAAAATCATATCTACACAAACTTTTTTCTAATTCTATTTAAAGTACCTCTTAAATTGCTCGAATACACAGGAATTGGCCTTACCCACAGGCGGTGAAGGCCAACCTTTCCCTGTTTTATGTGAAGTGGCTCCTGTTAAGAGAACAGTGAGGGCAGGGCGCTATCCGTTTCACTGGGTTCACTTTCAGGTTTCGCGTTCAGTAGTAAGTCGATTATTGCTTTCACCTTATTGATGTCCAAAGGGCTAGCCGGTGACTTGTAAATAGCGGCGTCCAGAACTGCTTGGAGCTGATCCAGCTCATGGATGTTCAGTTGCCTCGCGGTCTCAGCCAGGCTCTTCCCATTTACTTGCGGCCACTTTGCAGCAAGCCACTTTAAAGTGGCTTGCTGGATATGGATGGGGTTCTCACTCTCCAGAGCTTTTTTAAGGGCACGGGTTTCACGTTGTAAGTCGGGAGCCTGGGCGTGGTTGCTCGGTATTTGCTGGGCCGGTTTGCGCCTCTGAAAGAAAAAGTACAGCACCCACAGTAAGTGAGAGGCAATCGCGATAATAGCCAGGTTGCGCCAAAAATGGCTCACAGTACCGACTTGTTCGGTGGGTGTAGCTGACTGAGGTACTTTAGCACTGGTTTCACTGTCGCTGGTTACTGCAGCAGCAGTACCGGAAACTGAGAAGCGGAATGCCGGTAGTTGAGTGGTGCGTTGTCGTTGGCTTTTTGTATCCCACCAGGTCACAGTGACGGGAGGAAGCTCGTAGTCCCCGGGTTGTGTAGCCACAATCGCGGTTGTCTCAATACGGCTTCCGGTAACGCCGTTGGGCCCAACCTGGTCTTCTTGTTGCGGTTGATCGGGGTAAGTTTTAAGGCCATCCACGTTGAGTTTGGGAAGTGGGGGCAACTGTGCGGCTCTGAGCCCTTCGGCACGTACGGTAAGAATTCGGGTAATAGGTTCGCCTACGGCAAAGGTGTCCGGGTCCTGGCTCCAGCTTTGAACAATGCCGAGACTGGCAGCGGGCAGCCATTGGCTGCCAGAGTAGTCAGCGGGTTTTGGCAGTACTTCAATAGACTTCTCCTGGGAGCGAAGTCGAAGCCTTTGGCTGTTGCGATTAAATAGGGAGAAGGGATCCCTGCGCCCAGCGATGGCCACGTAGGTTAGTGCGGGGATGCTGAGCTTGCCTGAGCTATCAGGGAAAACGGCGTAGGTAACTTCGTAAACCGCATGGCTCACGTCATTGAGCTTGCGCTCATATCGCTGCTCATCGACTTTTTCTGCATGAGCGCCGGCAACCTTGAGAGGCTCTGTTGCGATATCGTGTAAGCCGATAGTGGTGTACAGGCGAATTTTTACCAGCAGTTGCTCTTGGACATAGACCTTTTCCTTGTCGAGTGTTACTTCCAGAAAAGCCTGCTTTTCACCGCCGTTAGGTCCACTTTGCGCCTCGGTGACTGTGACGGGAACCGCATCGGAAACCTCTCCTTGATAGTTAAAAGAGGGGATAAACAGTTTGCCTTCCCGTTTGGGGGCTAGCGCCAGTACCCACTCGACAAAACTCTCTGCACGACCATTGATAACGCGATACTGGTTGGACTGTTGGCGCGAGAGAATATCGAAATCCTGTTCCAACAAGTCAAAGTCCGGTTGTCCACCACTTTTGTCTCCTGAATAGCGCACACGTAAATTGACGGTCTCATCAATTCCAATCTTATCCCTATCGACCGTTGCGCTGAGATCGCTTGCTAAAACCGGTGTCGACAAACAAAGTGCTATTGCAAGAAGTAGCAAAGCGAAGGTGTGGCTGAGTGGGAGGCTCCAAAGTTTTATTCGGTTGTTAATGATTGCGTCCATAGGCATTTTTGAAATCAGTGTCCTTGAATCCAGCGACATTGTTCTACTGTTCTTTACCATCTTTGTGTCGCCCCATTTTCCGGTGGCTCCCACTCTCCGCTGCGATAGGCACGGCGCCTTTGCAGGCTCTCGTATTTGAACTTCTCGCGCATCAGGCCGGCTGGATCATCGGGAATTTGACGGAGCCATTGGTCCAGGGCTTGTTGGGTTTCCTGGTCGAGAGGGCTTTCTTCAGCGCCAGTAGGTTGCGATTCCCCTTGCGGCGGCTGTTCTTCACCCTGTTGTTCGCCTTGCTGTTGTTGTTCGCTCTCCTGCTCTTCCTGGCCCTTTTCTTGGGAGCCCTGCTGCTCCTCACCTTGG
Source organism: Microbulbifer sp. CNSA002 (assembly GCF_047324085.1). Classification (NCBI taxonomy): domain Bacteria; kingdom Pseudomonadati; phylum Pseudomonadota; class Gammaproteobacteria; order Cellvibrionales; family Microbulbiferaceae; genus Microbulbifer; species Microbulbifer sp. CNSA002. The sequence continues at coordinate 3,287,545 of NZ_CP172449.1, read as the reverse complement.
GGCTGTTGCTCAGAGGGCTCTGATGAACCAGAGGGCTGTTGATTATTGCCCTGTTGTTGCTGCTCGCTGGACTGCTGTTCGTTGTTCTCAGCTTGCTGCTCTTGGTTTTGCTGTTGTTCCTGGCTCTGCTGCTGGTCTTGCTGGTTCTGTTCCTGCTCGCTTTGCTGCTGTTCACCGGACTGCTGTTGGGATTGCTGCTGTTTTTCTTGCAGCTCTTTCAGCTTTTCAGCAATTTCTCGATTGTGCTCGGCATCGGCAAACTCGGGCTGCTTTTGCAGGGCTTCATCGTAAGCCTCGATAGCTTTATCGTAGTCCCCCTGTTGCACCAGGCTGTTGCCAAGATTGTACAAGCTCTGTGAATTATTACGTTGGGCGAAATTCTCCTGGGCCTCTGCGTAATTGCCTGCGCGATAGTTGGCAGTGCCTTTCCATTCGGGGTTGTGAAATTCTTGCGCGGCCTCTGCCGGCTGTCCCTCTTCCAGTAGGCGCTGGCCCTGCTGGTCTTTGCGTTGCCATAAATCCTGCCACTCAATAGCCTGGCTTTCACTTGAAATTCCAGTTAGTAGTAGTAAGGGCAGGGCGCATGCCAGAGCTCCCCGACGGAAGAGTAGGGCTGCAAAAGGTAGTATTAAAAGGAGTAATAGCGGCCCTTCATCCCGCCATTGGTCGAACTCTCTTTCAGTGAGCTGCGCTTGTTGCGGGCTGTCAGTTTGAGGCAGTAAATAGTCGATATCGCTGTCATTTACCGTAATTTTGGCAAAACGCCCTCCGCTGGACTGGGCGAGCTGGCGAAGCTCACTGGCATCGAAATTGGAGATGACGATGGCCCCTTTACTATCAGTCACAAATCCACCGGTATTCCCCCGTGGGATGGGGCTGCCCTCGCCGCTGCCCACGGCGAGTATGCTCATCTCAACTTTTGCGTTGGACAGAGCTTTGGTGACCTCATCGGCGGCCATTGAGTCTATGCCGTCGGTAACGGCAAGTAATTGTCCGCGTCCTGCGGCTCCATCCTTTAACAGGCGAATCCCGGTATCGACGGCCATTTCGATATTGCTGCCGGGGACTGGCATGATTGAGGGCGATAACGCGGGTACCAGATTGGCGATAGTAGCCGTGTCCTCGGTAAGAGGGGTGACGACATGGGCTTCTCCAGCATAGGCGACGAGTGCGGTGAGGCCGTCTTTTCTCTGGCGCAAAATATCCAAAATTTTAAGGCGGGCGCGGGTTAGTCGATTGGGTGATAGATCTGTCGCCATCATGGACGGTGACAAGTCTAGCAGTATGACCAGGGCATCCTGGTTGCTGTACACTGGGGTTGGCAGCTTGCGCCAGGCAGGGCCGGCCAGAGCGATAATCATCGCGACCAGCAGCGCAAATATTAATGCGAATAACCAGGGTCTTTTACTGCCACCGCGCAGTAGAAGGTGGGGCAGCAGATCTGGGTCTATGACCTTTTGCAATTGAGCGCTGTTGAGCACCATCTTTGCCAATCCCCAACAGAGTAGTGCTGCGGGAATTAGCAGCCACAGAACCCCAGGGCGCAGGAAGTGGAAGGATTGGATTAGGTCGAGCATATTCACTGGGCTTGACCTCCATTGTTACGACTTATCTCTTCTCGTCTGGCAGGGAGCTGAAAATTGCTCGCCAGGGGAATCAAGGCCCAAATTCCAGCCAGTAGTAGGGCGATACTAAGGGGCCAGGTGAACAGGGACTTCATGGGGCGGTAACTTTCCGCTTCTTGTTCGACAGGCTCTAACTTATCCAGTTCGGCATAGATTTCTGCCAGCTCCTGCGGGTTGTGGGCGCGGAAATAGCGGCCCCCGGTTTTATCGGCGATTTCCTTGAGTGTCTTGCTGTCGAGGTCTCGCGAAGGGTTAATTCTGCGGCTGCCAAAACGGCTCCCCAGAAGACCGGGTTGAACCATTTCGTCGGCACCTACACCGATGGTGTAAACCGTAATACCCGCTTGTTGTGCCAGTTCGGCAGCTTTGAGAGGGGAGACTTCCCCCGCAGTGTTGGCGCCATCGGTGAGGAGTATCAGCACGCGTTGCTCTGCGGGGCGTTGGGTCAGGCGTTTGACCGATAGCCCAATGGCATCGCCGATGGCAGTTCCTTGTCCAGCAAAGCCGATCTGGGCCTCTTTTAGTAGAGTTTCTACCGTCTCCCTATCGTAAGTGAGTGGGGCTTGCAGGTAGGCGCGAGTCCCAAACAGTACCAACCCCAAACGGTCACCTTTACGCCGTTCAACAAAGTCACCAACCACCTGTTTTACTGCATTGATACGCATCGCCGGTCGGCCATTAATTACCATATCGGGCGTTTCCATGCTGCCTGAAATATCTACGGCAATAAGGAGATCCCTTGCGCTGCTGGGTTGAGATATCGGCTCCCCATACCACCGGGGACGGGCTGCGGCGCTGATTAAAAGCAGCCAGATCAGAATCAGCAAAAAGAGATTGAGCAGATTGCTTTGTTCGCCGCCGCCGCGTTGGGATAGCTCAGAATAAAATGGCACCTTCAGGGCGCTGCTCATGGGTTTGGAGCGGGGTAGCAGCCAGCGAGCGAGTAGCGGGAGTGGGGCTAAAAAGAAAACCCATGGCCAGGCGAATTCAAACATGTGCGGCCTCCCCGCCCTGGTGTTGCGGGCTGCTTTTGGTGGGTTGTCCATGCTGCTTCACCCACAAAATGGCATATTCCTGTAGCGCTCGGTTTTTGTCTGGGTCACAGCTGCCACGATAGAGGTTTTCGACGAGTGCTTGTTGCGCATCAGAGGGGCACTCGAGTGGGGCTGACTTTTTCAGGAATTCGACCCATGCTGTGCCGATAAGATTGCCGCACTCTGTGCGACTGTATGTTGTAACTGCCACTCGCTTAAGTATTTCATTAATTTCTGGAACTGCATCCAGCTCCTCAGTATTTACTGCGGCGAGCAGTGAGGCTGCTTCGACACGATAGCGATTGCGTTCAATTTTTTTGCGCCGCTGCCGCCACCATAGGGCAGCGGCGGCCACACAGACAAGAATTAATACGGCCAACATCCACCAGCCTGGAGCGGGTGGCCACCAATTAACCGCATTGGGCTCTTGTATATCGCGGAGTTGCGATAACAGTTCCTGGGCCTCGGGCGAAGGCGCTTGCGGTGTTGGGGATTGCATTTGTTTTGCCAGAAGACTTCCTTTTATCACGACTGGCCCTCAATTAAATTGCCAGTGCGTTTTGCCTTCGCTCCTTGGTTCGCCAAAACACTGGCGACTAGCTTTTTCTGCACTTTCAAACTCATTACTACTTGGGCCTTCTCGTATTTTGCCAGCCATTATTTCTTTGCCGCGAGCCGTAGACGGACATCAGTGCTGGAATAAGCGGTTGGGTGTTATCAAAGTCCAGCAGCGGCAGCCGATAACGCCGGCACAGTTGTTCAACCTCGGCGCGGGCGCGGGCTTGCTTTTCGGCAAAATGTTCGTGTACCGGCCTGTTGCCGGCATGAAGGAATGTGCGCTGGCGACCGTCAGATATGGTGAGGGATTGGCCGGGCAGATGTTGCTCCAGCGGGTCCGATACCCTCAGTACCTGCAGGTCGGCATGGCGGGATAAAAGATAGAGTGGCTGTGAGCAGCTCTCGTCGAGATCGTGACAATCACTGATTAAAAAGAGCGCACTACCGGGACGTGCGATTCTTCGCGCTTCCTCCAGCAATGTTTTCAGTGTTTGGCTGCCCTGTTCGGGGATGGGGCTGCTCAGTTCCGCAGCGCGGGCAACCGTACTGTGAATCATCGAAAGTACGGCGTGGTGGCTGCGGCGCGGACGCACTGTGTCTATTTCCCGGTCGGAGAAAAGCAATGCCCCGATCCGATCGCTGTGCTGTAAACCAGCCCAACCCAGCGCTGCCGCAATGCCGCTGGCCGTCACCGATTTAAATGCCCTTTGGCTGCCAAAAAACATCGGCGAGCGCAAATCCAACAGGATAACTACCGGGCGTTCGCGCTCCTCTTGGTAAAGTTTGGTGTGGGTTTGGCCGGTTCGAGCTGTTACGCGCCAGTCAATGGAGCGTACATCATCGCCGGCCTGGTAGTTCCGCACTTCCTCAAAATTCATGCCGCGGCCGCGGTAGCGAGTGAGCAGGCTGCCGGCCTGATCACTGCGGGCCAGGCGCGGTTTGAATAATTGCAACTGCCGTGCGGCGTAGCGCATTTGTACCAACGGCGTTACTTCGGGATAAGCCCCGCGCAGTTCGAGCTCAGTTGGGGATGCTTCAGCGGACATCAGATCGCAGGCACCTGTTGAAGTAATCGCTCAATTACCTGGTCGGTAGTAATTCCCGCCGCTTCGGCCTCAAAACTCAACAGGAGTCGGTGGCGTAAAATATCGGGGGCGACATTCATCACATCATCTGGGGTGACGTAGTCGCGCCCAGCGAGCCAGGCGTGAGCGCGCGCGCAGCGATCCAATGCAATTGTTGCTCTCGGACTTGCACCAAAATCTAGCCATGACGCCAGCTCGCTGTCATACTTCGCCGGCTCGCGAGTAGCAATGACAAGTTGGACAGTATAGGTTTCCACGGCCTCAACCATCTGCATTTCCAGAATTTGGTTGCGCGCCTGAAGAATGGTTTCTTGGCTGATAATTTCAGTGGGGCGATTTTCGCCAAGGCTAGCCTCGGATCTGGCCAGGCGCAGGATTTTTGCTTCCGCCTCCGCATTGGGATAGGCAAGATTTACCTGCATTAGGAATCTATCTAATTGTGCCTCTGGCAGAGGATAAGTCCCTTCCTGCTCAATAGGGTTTTGGGTAGCCATTACCAAAAATAACTGGGGAAGGGGATAAGTTTTTCGGCCGACACTGATCTGCCGTTCTGCCATAGCTTCGAGCAGCGCCGACTGAACTTTGGCTGGCGCACGGTTAATCTCATCGGCCAGTATCAGGTTGTGAAACACTGGACCTGGTTGAAAATGGAACTCTCCGGTTTCCGGCCGGTAAATGTCGGTGCCGGTAATATCCGCCGGAAGCAGATCTGGCGTAAATTGAACGCGATGGAAGTCACCCTCAATAGCTTCGCCCAGTGTTTTAATGGCCTTGGTTTTGGCCAGGCCTGGCGCTCCCTCCACCAAAAGGTGGCCATCGGCCAGCATGGCGATCAGCAATCGGTTAACCAATCTCTCTTGACCGATAATCTGCTCTTCCAACCAATCGCCCAAAGCGGCGATATGATCCCTAATAGTCTGGTTTGCTTCCATAGTATCTCTTCTTCTGAGAATTTAGCCGCCGCACGGACCTGGCTGGCTTTCTACCATCTATATATAGTCGCCGCCGAGAAGGTGGCGACTGATGATTTTAGCGGCACCAAATGAAGAGGCAACTCCTGAGACGTAGGCCTCTGCCGAGCCGACTAGATTCTGAGGTGGAATGGACTTCTCCTCACTGTCTGACTGAAAGTGTAATTTTTAGGACTCGACCCTGCAGCTGCGTATGGGCTGAGATGATGACCTTTTCGGATCTACAGTGTTTGGATTCGATGTGACAAAAATGAGATTGGGAGGTTCCCCGTGAATATGGCGACGGTTATTACCGACAGCCGTGAAGAATTAGTTGCGCAGATTTGCGAGCTGATTCGTGACAAGCTGACCAGCGAAGCCGAACCCGTTGTGGCTTTTGCCCAGCAGTTCCTCAATCAGTACCCATTAGAGGATCTGGCCGGTCGTCGTCTTGTTGACGTCTATGGCTGCATATACACCTGGTGGAACTTTATTCAACAGCGCCCGGGCGGCCTACCCAAGGTGAAGGTTTTTAACCCCCGCCTCGAAGACGATGGTTGGGAGTGCTCGCATACGGTCATTGGCGTGCTGCAGCGGGATATGCCATTTCTGGTGGACTCCATTCGCATGGAGATCAATCGCCGAAATACAGTGACTCATTCGATAAAGAGTACGGTAGTTCGAGTCGAACGCGATGCCAAGGGGAAACTGACTCGCCTGTTGCCGCCAGAGGAAGAGTTACTGGGTGAAAAGCCGCAGGCAAAAGGGAAGCGCATCACGAACGAAGCGATGATTTATGTCGAGATTAATCACGACACTTCATCTGAGTTCGCTTCAGGCATGATGACTGGCTTAAAAGACGTACTCGGCGATGTGGAGCTGGTAGTGGACGACTATGTCCCGATGCTGGAAACCTGCAGCGCAATGGAGGGACAGTTACAGGCGGGACTTCCAGACGAAGACACCAACCTATTGGAAGCTAGTGCATTTTTACAGTGGATGCGCGATGGTAACTTCACCTTCCTGGGATATCGCGAATACGAGTTCAGTGTTGTCGGGGATAAAAAAATCCTCAATGAAGTTGAAGACCGCAGGCTCGGTATTTTCAAAAAGCTGGAAGAGGCTGCGCCGATGCTGGAAACCTCTTTTAGTGAGGGGAAGCAGCGTTTCTACCAAGGGCCCAATTACCTGACATTTGCCAAGTCCTCCGTTAAGTCCCGGGTGCACCGCACGGCCTATTCGGACTACGTGATGATTAAGCGCTACAACACCGAGGGTGAGGTGATTGGTGAAGCGGCGTTTATGGGGCTTTATACCTCGCCGGTTTACACCGAGAGCCCAGCGAAAATTCCGATTATTCGCCGCAAGATGGCCTCGATCATCGAGTCTAGCGGTCTCTCCGGACAGGGGCATGATGGCAAAGCCCTGCGCCGGATTCTCGATACCTTCCCAAGGGATGAACTTTTCCAGGGCAGCACCAAAGAGCTGTTTGACGTGGTAATGGGTGTGCTGCAGTTAAATGAGCGGGCTCACCTTCGTCTGTTTATGCGTCGCGACCCCTTTGGTAAATTTGTTACTGCCACGGTATACGTTCCCCGTGAGCTGTTTAACAGTGATGTGCGCGAGGTGATTTGCGCGCATATTGCCAAAGCGATTAATGCGAAGGACTCGGACTTCACCACTTTCTTCTCCGAATCCATTCTCGCGCGGGTTCATTTTGTTTTCCGCGTGTCCCCCGATGAGCCTGTTGATTTTGATGTCGCGCTGCTGGAGGCGCAAATTGTGGATATTACCCGCTCCTGGGAAGATGTTTTCCAAAGATCACTAATTGAAAATAGCGGGGAAGAAGAGGGCAGTCGTCTCTATCGTACTTTTGGCCGCGCCTTCCCGGCGGGGTACCGTGAAGACTTTGAGCCTCGTATTGCGGTGCAGGATGTAGCAGCCGTTCAGAGCCTCAGTGAAGATAACCGGGTAGCAATGAGTTTCTACCAGCCGGTGGGGGCCGCTCAGGGCAGCCTGCGGTTCAAGGTATTCAACTGGGGCAGCGGCCTGACGCTCTCCGACGTGATTCCCGTGCTGGAAAATCTGGGCTTGCGGGTTATTGGTGAATTCCCCTATACGATTCGCCCCCGTGGCTATACCGATGTGTGGATGCACGAATTCCATCTGGAATTTGGTCTGCCCACCAAAATTGATGCGCAGGCATCCCGTGGCCTGTTCCAGGATGCGTTCGCGGCGATCTGGAATCATACGGCGGAAAGCGATGCCTTCAATCGCCTGGTGCTGGCCGCCCGCCTTAACTGGCGCGAAGTATCCATGCTTCGTGCCTACGCCCGTTACCTGAAACAAACCAAGTCTGGTGCCAGCCAGAGCTATATTGCCGCTACCCTGGCCAGCCACGTGGATATCACCCGCAACCTGGTAGCCTTGTTTAGGGCGATGTTCGATCCCCGTTTAAGCACTGGTAAGCAGGAGCAGCCCCGTGTCGAGCGCTTGATCGCTAAAATTCACGATGGTTTGGATACGGTTGATAACCTGAATGAAGATTTGGTTCTGCGCCGTTATTTGGAATTAATCCTGGCGACCCTGCGCACTAACTTCTTCCAGGTGGATGATGAAGGGCAGCCCAAGGATTATATTTCGATCAAATTCAGTCCCCGGGATATTCCCGGCATTCCCGAACCCCGCCCGGAGTTTGAGATTTTTGTTTACTCCCCTCGTGTGGAAGGTGTGCACTTGCGCGGCAGTAAAGTCGCTCGCGGCGGCCTGCGTTGGTCTGACCGACTGGAAGATTTCCGCACAGAAGTTCTGGGCCTGGTAAAAGCCCAAGCGGTGAAAAATGCGGTTATTGTACCCAGTGGTGCAAAAGGTGGATTTGTTGTTCGACGCCCGCCTACCGATGGCAGTCGCGAAGCCATGATGGAAGAGGGAATCTCCTGCTACAAAACCTTTATTCGCGGCCTTTTGGATATCACTGACAATCTGAAAGACGGCGAAGTTGTACCACCCAAATATGTTGTTCGCCGGGATGAGGATGACCCCTACCTGGTAGTGGCTGCGGATAAGGGGACGGCGACTTTCTCAGATATTGCCAACGACATTGCCGGGGAGTATGGCTTCTGGATGGGCGACGCTTTCGCCTCCGGTGGCAGCCAGGGATACGACCATAAGAAAATGGGTATTACAGCCCGTGGAGCCTGGGTATCGGTGCAGCGCCACTTCCGTGAGATGGGGGTGGATGTCCAGAAAGAAAACTTCTCTGTTGTCGGCATTGGCGATATGGGTGGAGATGTTTTTGGTAACGGCATGTTGCTGTCTGAGCATATCTGCCTGAAAGCGGCCTTTAACCACCTGCATATTTTTGTGGACCCCAATCCGGATGCAGAATCCAGCTATAAAGAGCGCCAGCGTTTGTTCGCGTTGCCCCGGTCGAGCTGGAGAGATTACGAGCGCAAATTAATTTCCAAAGGTGGTGGTATCTTTGAGCGTCGCGCCAAGGCCATTGCTATTACGCCTGAAATGAAAGAAGCGTTTGATATCAAACAGGATCAACTGAACCCCAACGAGCTGATTAGTGCCTTGCTCAGAGCGCCGGTGGATCTGATCTGGAATGGCGGTATTGGCACTTATGTTAAGGCTACTACCGAGACGGACTCCGAAGTTGGTGATAAGTCCAACGATCACTTGCGCGTTGATGGCCGGGAGTTGCGTGCCAAAGTCTTTGGCGAGGGCGGCAACCTGGGTATGACCCAGCGTGGACGTATTGAGTTTGCTCTCAATGGCGGGCGTTGTAACACCGACTTTATCGATAATGCGGCTGGTGTGGATTGTTCTGACCACGAGGTAAATATCAAGATCCTTCTGGATAAAGTCGTTGCCCAGGGTGATTTGACGGAAAAGCAGCGCAATGAGCTGCTGGATGGGATGACCGATGCTGTCGGTGAATTGGTGCTGCACAATAACTATGAGCAGACTTTTGCCCTCAGTGTGGCGGAATATCAGGTTGCCAAGCGCCTGGATGAGTACCGCAGAACCATCAACACTTTGGAAGACGACGGCCGATTGAACCGCGCGCTGGAGTTTATTCCTGATAACGAGCAGATTTCTGAACGCGAGCACAAAGGGCAGTCCCTGACCCGCCCTGAATTATCGGTTCTAATTTCATACGTGAAGGTCAAGTTGAAAGAAGAGCTGCAAAATGCACAAATCACCGACAATGAGCGGGTGCGTTTTGCGGTTGAGTCTGCATTCCCGGAAAAATTGGTCGAGCGTTATCGCGACCAAGTCTATGACCATCCGCTGTTGCGCCAGATCGTGGCTACCCAGGTCGCCAATGAGATGGTTAACAGTATGGGTATCACCTTCTACAACCGTATCGGTACAGCTACTGGCGCCGATGTGAATGATGTAACTGCTGCTTACGTCAGCGCTCGCGATGTGTACGAGATGCACGACTTCCAGGAGCAGCTGGCTGCGCTGGACTACAAGGTGCCAGCGGAGCTGCAAACGGAACTGCTGAACTCGATGATAGGCCGTGTGCGCCGGGCAACCCGGTGGTTCCTGCGCAATCGCCGCAATGAGTTGGAGCCAGCTACCAACTGCGAGCTGTTCCAGGAGCCGGTACAGCGGGTTATTACAGCGTTGCCGCAGGTCTTGAGTGGCGAGCCCCTTAACGAATGGGAGCAGCGCTACCAGAAACTCCTGGAAGCAGGGGTACCAGAGGCCCTGGCCCTGCTGTCGGCGTCGCCCACCTACCTCTACTCGGCACTGGGTATTTCCGAGTCGGCGCGAGCTAGCGATACTCCCGTAGAGGAAGTTGCCACGGTTTACTTCAGGCTGTCGGATGAGTTGAACCTGCATTGGTTTGGCAATCTGATCGTCGATTTGCCGGTAGACAGCTTCTGGCAGGCGCAGGCCCGGGAGACCAGTATGGATGACCTGGACAGCCAGTTGTCGACACTGGCGGTGAACATCCTCCGCTTGGGCAAGGCTGAAAATCTTGATGTAGAGGGTGCAATGTCCCGCTGGAGCGCTATCATGGCGCCCGCAATTCAACGCTGGCACAATATGATTGCCGAGTTGAAGTCTACTTCTGTCGGTGACTTTGCCATGTTCACTGTGGCTTTGCGCGAGCTAATGTATCTCGCCCACGCCACTGCGGACCGGGAAACCCTGGCAGAACAGTAGCGGAATAGAGCCCAGGGGCCGCTCAAAGGTCCCTGTAGTATCGTCATCACAAGATAGAGCCCTTCGTTTTTCTGAAGGGTTCGCCTCCCCACGTAAGGAAAGGTATGTATTCAACACTGCGTAAAGCCTTGTTTGCGCTTGACCCTGAGCGGGCCCACCATTTGTCGATTGATGCCATTGGCGCTGCAGAGCGTCTCGGTTTGATGTCCCTGTACAAAAAGTCGGTGCCGGATGATCCGGTCGAGTTGATGGGGCTCACTCTACCCAACCCAGTTGGTTTGGCCGCTGGTCTGGATAAGAATGCGCAGGCCTTCAATGGTTTCGGAGCCCTGGGTTTTGGATTCGTTGAAGTAGGCACCGTGACACCGCGCCCCCAACCTGGCAATCCGCTGCCAAGGCTGTTTAGGGTGGAAGAGGCCGATGCGATTATTAACCGTATGGGTTTTAACAACCTCGGTGTTGACTACCTGATTGAACGAGTGAAAAAGCGCCGTTATAGCGGTGTCTTGGGGATCAATGTAGGTAAGAACTTTGATACTCCAGTGGAAAAGGCCGCCGATGACTACTGCCTGTGTATGGAGAAGGTGTACCGCTACGCCGACTACATCACTGCCAACGTTTCCTCTCCCAATACCAAAGGGCTACGTGACCTCCAGTTTGGTGACAGTCTCAATCGCTTGCTGGGCAGCATCAAAGACAAGCAGATGGAGCTGGCTCAAAAGAGTGATCGCTACGTCCCTGTCGCTGTCAAGATTGCCCCGGATATGGAAGGCGATGCGGTGGCGCAGATAGCTGAGGCGCTGTGTGAGTACGATATCGACGGCGTGATCGCTACCAATACGACGATCGATAAGTCTTCAGTCGCCAAGCTGCCCCATGGTAGCGAAGAGGGCGGTTTGAGCGGAAAACCCCTGAGAGCTCAATCCACCAAGGTCATCGAGCTGTTATCGAAAGAGTTGAGCAAGCAGATCCCGATTATTGGGGTTGGCGGTATTTTTGATGGTGACAGTGCGGCTGAAAAGATTCGTGCTGGGGCGACTGCCGTACAGATGTATACCGGTTTTATCTATCGGGGGCCTGAATTGATTCGTGAGGCGGCAGAGGCAATTGCTTTGGAGCGTCGCCGAACAGAGCAAGGGTAAGCTGTATCAGTTGCTGATTGCTAGGAAAAGGGGGGCTTTTGACGATAAGCCCCCTTGCCATCGCTAAATGGTACTCCACCCGTCAGGGTATTGGATGTCGGTAGAAACGGCGCCATAAATTTCCAGTTTTTGCGCCTTGGTCACTCTGTCGAAGCCATTCCAGTAATCTTCCCGCCCCTCACGCCAACCATTGATCCACTCCTGATGAGGATCCTCTTCGACAAATGGGCAGCTATCCATAGACTTGTTGTTCAGGGCTGCCAAATAGCCCTTGTAAAATGCCCTGTCGGCGTGATTTCGTTTTTGGCGTTTCATCGTATACGGCACCTCTACTTTGTCGGTCTGTGGACAGTTTGTCGGCAGGTTCGCAAACGGCTCTATTTGGGGGTGTCTCTCAATGAATTTTAGTGAAGGAAATAAGTCTTTGAACGGACCGACCCAATCCACCTTATTAGTAAGAGTAAAGTGGCTGCGTGGGAATCGGAAAACATCTCTAGTTGACAGTATGACTTATGGGGCAGGTAGTAATTAACGGCAGGGCGTATTCTCTTCTGCCACAAAATGGGATAATCGTCCTCTTTTGGGCAAGGCGATAATGCTCAATTTCCCTAGTTGGGGGCGGTAAAGGTTTTGCCTCCAAGTTTTATTTGTGCGTACTGGCGGCGCAGACGTTGCCGGCAGCTTTAAGTGGGCGGTCTTTATTGGCGCACAAAACTTCCTCCACAGGAGGAGCTTAATGAGTAAGTATTTTGACAGATTTACAAACTGAAGAATTTGAGTTTACGGCTACGTGTCCCAAGGGAATAGAGGGACTGCTCGCTAATGAATTACGCGACCTGGGTGCAGGGTCTGTAAGGGAGCAGCCGGCGGCAGTGTATTTTTCCGGCTCCCTGAAGCTGGCTTACCGCTGCTGTCTGTGGAGTCGCTTGGCAAACCGCATTATGTTGCGTTTGGCGCAGGTGCATGTAGCCACCGCTGAAGACCTCTACCAAGCAGTTGCCGAGCAACCCTGGGAACTCCACATTCGCCCCTCGGGCAAACTGTGGATGCAATTCTCTGGGACCAATCGAGAGATCCGCAATAGTCAGTTCGGTGCTCAAAAAGCAAAAGATGCCATTGTCGACCGCCTTCGCCGCCAGTCGGGAGCCCGTCCAAGTATTGATAAACATCATCCAGATTTGACGGTTGCCCTGCGCTTGCATCGGGATAAGTTGGATATCGCCATCGATCTAAGCGGTGACAGCTTGCATCGCCGTGGCTACCGAACCCATATCGGTGCAGCCCCACTGAAAGAGAACCTTGCGGCAGCACTGTTGCTGCGAGCCGGCTGGCCAAAGATTGCTGAGCAGGGTGGAGCCTTGCTCGACCCGATGTGTGGCTCGGGCACTATTCTGGTGGAGGCGGCGATGATCGCTGCGGATATGGCACCGGGATTAATGCGGGATAGCTTTGGTTTTGAGCGCTGGCTGAACCATCAAAGCGATATTTGGAACGAGCTTCGCGAAGAGGCATTGCAGCGTCAAGGCGTTGGCCTGGCGCGCGAACTGCCAGAGATTCGCGGTTACGATGCCGATGCGAAAGTCTTGTTTGCGGCTGAGGCTAATATTGCCCGGGCCGGTCTGGAGCGCCAGGTGCGAGTGAGTTGCCGCCCAGTAGCAGGGTTTAGGGTACCGAGCCATAGAGAAGTCAAAGCGGGATTGGTTTTGACAAACCCGCCCTACGGTGAGCGCTTGGGTGAGCAGGAAGCTCTGCGGGAGACCTATTTTGAACTGGGGCGGCAGTTAAAGGCGGAGTTCCCGGGCTGGTTGGTCGGTGTGTTTACCGGCAATCCGGAACTGGGTTATGCCACCGGTTTACGCTCTCACAAGCAGTACCAGCTATACAATGGCAGTATCCCCAGTCAGTTGCTGATGTTTGAGGTTCGTGCGCAAAGTGGGGCGGCGGCGAGTGAAGCTGCTGGGCCGAAGTTGTCACCCCAGGCGGAGATGGTAGCAAATCGCTTGCGCAAAAATCTGCGCACTACGGGTAAATGGGCCGCGAGGAGTGGCGTGGATTGTTACCGCCTCTACGATGCGGACTTGCCTGAGTATGCTGCGGCGATCGATATCTATAAAACCCTAGATGGCGCCGTGTACGCGCATTTGCAGGAGTATCGTCCGCCGGCCACTATCGAGGAAGAGAAGGCTCGGGGGCGCTTGCGCGATTTGTTAAGGGCCCTTCAGTCCGTGCTCGAATTGCCTCGCGCGAATATCAGTATTAAAGAACGCCGTCGCCACAGCCACAAGGGCGGAGGTAAGGGTGGCAGTCAGTACCAGAAGCAGACGGAATCCAGAAAGGAGCTCTGGGTTGGGGAGTATGGTGCTGAGTTGGCGGTAGATCTGTGGAGCTACCTGGATACAGGGCTTTTCCTCGATCATCGCCCGGTGCGCAAATATCTACGAGAGATTTCTGCCGGTAAAACATTCCTAAACCTTTTCTGCTATACAGCCAGTGCGACGGTCCAAGCGGCTCTGGGTGGTTGCAAGCAAAGCACTAGTGTCGATATGTCGCGAACCTATCAAAACTGGGCGGGACAAAATTTCCGTGCTAATAACATGGATCCTTATCGCCATCAGTTGGTCGAGGCCGATTGTTTACAGTGGCTTGAATCTGCTCAACAGAACAGGAAAGGCCATTACGATTTAATATTCATGGACCCCCCGAGTTTCTCCAATTCCGCGAAGATGAGCGGGGTATTAGATATTCAGAGGGACCACGGGAAATTGATTCGTCAGTGTATGTCCCTGTTGTCGCCTCAAGGTCGCTTGGTGTTTTCCAACAACTTGCGCAGCTTTAAGATGGACGAGGACGTTTCCAGTGAATATTCGGTAGAGAAGCTGAACCTTTTGGATAAGGACTTTCAGCGCAACCCAAAAATTCACAATGTTTGGGAGCTCCGGCTGAAGTAGGGTGGTACTAACGCTTTAGTGATTTATGGCCGGCTTGATTTAATAGCCGGCCTAAGATACCTAAGGTCTAATAGGTTTTGACCATTGAAATTGAGGGATTTTACAAGCTGGAGGTAAATCGCCGTCCAGTGTCAATTTACTTGTAATTCAATTCTAGGTTAATTTGGGCCAGCGGCTTTCAGCTAGAACTTTGCATAAATAAAAAGATAGCGAAAGTTGACGGTACAACCACAGAAACCCGATTCGCTGTGAGCTCGGATCTATTCATTCAGATCCATTACAACCCGTATCCCCACATCCTTTGAGCGCGCGGTTTCATTGAGGCCTTTTCGGTAGTCAGAAGAAATCTTACTAGAGGTATCACGCATTGAGCCGCCCCTTACAGAATGAAGTTGGCAGCCGTTAATCTTTATAGGCGCTGAAGTAGTTTTTGTTGGGTTGTATCCAGCTTGGTAGCAGTCTTCCACCCACTCAGCCACGTTCCCTGCAGTGTCAAAAAGGCCAAAAGGATTCGCCTGGTAATGCCCTACGGGAGCTGTACTGATACTGAACAGCTTTGTAAATTCGCTAGAGCAACCCCTGCGGCAATTCGCTTTTCCCCGGACGTCGCTGGAAGCCCACCAGTATTGGTGGGAACTACCTCCCCGGGCTGCGTACTCCCACTCGGCTTCACTGGCCAGCCGATACTGCTTACCAGACTCCTTTGACAGCCACTTCACATACCTTTGTGCGTCCCGCCAGGTCACATTAATTACCGGTCTATCGCCGCGCCCCCAGCCTGCATCGCTGGGTTTAGCACTGCCGGTGGCCTCGGCGAAACGATCGTATTCGGCAAAGGTGACCTCATAGATGGATATAGCAAAGTCCTGCTCTACATTTACCCTGTGCGCAGGGCTGGCCAATCGCCGCTGGTTATTGCCCATGGTAAAGCTGCCTGCTCCCACTGCGACCATTTTCGGGCCCAAGCCACCAGAGGATAATTCAGATTGAAATCGCTTGCCGATAAAGTAGGCAGGTTCCAGCTCGATCGCCACTTCGAGGTTTTGTTCTTCCAGCAAGACCCACTGGCGAACTTTACTGAAGCCCCGTTTACTCACTTCCACATCATATTTGCCTGGGCTCAATTCAAGCCCCGGCTGGTAGCGGGGGGCTATGTTCATTATCCGCACACGGGCATCAGACGGCTTTGTGTTAATCGTTAGGCTGTACAGCTTGGGTTGGTTCTCTGCTCTTGGCTCTGCAGGCTCAGGCGTGAGAACTTTTGGGGGCTCAATATTACTCCTGGCAATCAGTGCCTGATTACCACTGAGGGGTAGTTGTGCATCTGCATTGAGCGAGGAAGGTAGATTTAGCTGGGTAACTTGTACCTGTGAGTCTAGGGCATCTGCTGCTGATTCAGTTGGCGCAGACTCTGTATTTGAATTTGGAGCAATATTGGCAGGCTGCTCCGCGGTACCTAGTAGGGTGGCAGCTGTAAAATCGGCAGCGCCGTCCAATATAGGTAGTCCAAGTTGCCAGCCGGCCTTGTGATCAACGATGCTATACAGGCCCCAGGTTGAGGTAAGGCCAACAGCGATAAAGCTGCTCATAAGCCAGGAGCGCTTGTGTTTTGTTGGCTCAGCGAGGAACTGCCGCAGGCGTACAACAGTATCCTGCTCCTTACGCTCTGGCTTCTCGGGCGTTTCCTTCCGTTTCCAACTGGAAGCAACTCTCCCGAGTTGGTCTGCCACACTGCCGTAAATGGTCAGTACAAGTGCTTTTGCCAAGCTGGAAGTTTTTAAAGTTGAATTGTTGAGCTGGCTGATTTGGTTGGCCGGCTTTCCGGCGAGGGCTGCAACCAAATCATCTGCGGCATCGGCGATATCCAGGCCGCGTTGAAATCGCTTATCCGGATCTTTGGCCAGGAAGTGATCAAGTAGAGGCTGATAAAGTGCGTATCGGGCTGGCAATCGCGGTATTGGGTCGGTGAGGTGCTTTATTGCAATGGCGACGGCTTCGTCTGCCTGATAGGGCACGGCTCCTGTGAGCATTTCATAGAAAACAACTCCCAGGCTATACAGGTCGGCACGACCGTCAACCGCTGCTCCGCGAGCTTGTTCCGGGCTCATATAGTGAGGGGTTCCCACAACCATCCCGCTGTTAGTCATACGGGTGGTTCTCGCGATAGCCCGGGCAACCCCAAAATCACTGAGTACGGCCGATCCGTCTTCGCGAAACAGGATATTCTCCGGTTTCAGGTCTCGGTGTACATAGCCCTTGCTGTGGGAGTGGTCTAGGGCCATGGCTATCTGGCGCACAACATTAAGCGCCTCAAGAGGCTCAAGCCCACCTTTGCTTAAACGCTCTGCGACCGAGCCCCCAGGCATGTAGTCCATGGCGATATAGTTCAGGCTGCGGTAGCGGCCAATATCGTGAATACCGACGATATTTGGGTGTGACAGCTGCCCAACGATATTTGCTTCCCGCTGGAACCGCTCACTGAATATTGGATCAGCGTTCAATACTGGCGACATAACTTTTAGTGCCACCTGCCGGCCCACACTGCGCTGTATAGCCAGGTAGACTGAGGACATTCCCCCCTGATTGATCTTCTTGAGGATGCGGTAGCCCGGTATCTGCAGTGAAGAGGTGCCGCTATTGACGACTTCCATGAAGTGCTTTCCCTATCTTAAAGCAGAGTTGAAAGTCCGTAGGCAACTGCGGTGGCTAAGGCGACTGTGAAGAGGAGAATGAAGGGGCGATACTTTCTGAGTGTGGAGCCGGGCAGGGTGGGCTCGCTAATTGGGTTGAGGGATGCGGTAGAAGAAGGTTGCGCTGTGGATGGGGCATCTATGACCTGAACAGTGACGTTATCTTTGCCTCCTGCATCCAATGCTGCAGCGATTAGAAGTTCTGTTGCTCTGTGTGTATCACTGTTTTCTGTCAATATCTGGCTGATTGAATTTGCTGGTACTTCCGAACTAAGTCCATCGCTGCAGATGAGTAGTCTCTGTCCTGCTGCCCAGCGATAGGAGACTCGGTCCACTTCGAGTTTGGGGTTGGTACTACCGCCGATACATCGGGTAATTACATGCCGGTTGGGGTGAATTGCGGCTTCTTCGGAGTTGATAGCGCCTGAATCCATCAACATCTGTACGTAGGAGTGGTCGCTGGTTAGTTGGGTGAGCTTCCCTGTTGTGCCTTCGGGAGCCCAGAGGTAAGCGCGGCTGTCTCCAACCCAGTAGATATGAAAGTAGTCACCCTCTTCAGCAACAACGACCGCAGTAGAGCCCATATTGGCTGTGGTTTGTTCATCGCCCAGTAAAAGGGCGTGCGCTTTTTGCAAGGCACGCTCGTAGTGCTTGTCAGTTTCCGCTGACTTTTGGATTTCTTCAACAACAGTTTTGCTCGCGAGTTCACCAGCGTGGTGACCGCCAAGGCCATCGGCTACAACCCAGATACCTTTGTCTTCCGCAGCCCAATAGGCATCTTCGTTCTGTTCACGCTTATAGCCGGTATGGGTTGCGCCGGCACTGCGTGTAGCGTCTTTGCTTTGCTGAACTATCCCGCTGTGCCGTGATACTTCGCGTACTTTGGCTTCACTCACTGGCGTGCAACTACCTGTAATTTATTTAATCTTTCTAACGGTGATAACCCTCCGGTAATCACACGCCTCTTCCCTGTTGTGCTCTCGGCTTATTCAAGTTGCCGATCACTTTGTAGGTCATCGCTGAATCTGTTAAATACTAGACCTTTGGGCCATTTTAAGCTGCAAACCGAATCACACGCTAATGATATCGCCCATGATAAACTCAACTTTATCAATAAAAGTGAGTGTTTCGGCTGCTTTTTAACATTAGTTAAGCTCACTGTCTTCAATAATTGGCCAATTTCACACGGCCATTTTGGCTTTAGGAGCGATTTCGATGCTCAAACTTTGTGATGTCAATGATCTCAGCCAGAGCGTATGGCTGGTATCGCCGGGAGTAACTGTGGGGCGGGCGCAGAGTAGTGACTTGTGTATTGCCGATGATTCCGTAGCGAAGTCGCACCTTAAAATTGCGGTTAATGGCGATGTTCTGACTTTGCACAATTTGTCGGGCGCGGCCCGTGTCTTGCTTAATGGTCAGCCAACTGGTACGCCGTGCCAGTTAAAAATAAACGATCAGGTCAAAGTGGGCAGCCGTTTACTCCAGGTAATCGACCCTAAGGTAACTAAGCTTAAGTCTGGCCCCCCTAAGGCTGCTTCGAATCAGGGCGTTGCCTGGGCGCTAAGAGCCAATCACCGGGCTATTGCAGGAAAGGTGTTCCCTGTGAAAGAGAGTGCGGTAATTGGGCGCTCCGATGAGTGTGACATAACTTTTTCGCTTTCTCATCTTTCGCGTAGGCACGCTCGTCTCGAAGTAAGGGAGGGCTTACTGTTCGTTATTGACTTAGGTTCGGCAAATGGGACTTTTGTCAATAATAGAAAGGTTAGTGAGAGTCGGGTGCGCAGGGGAGATGAGCTCCGGCTCGACACTTTAAGTTTTTCAATTGTCGGCCCAGCTGACGATAACAACCGCACGGCTGTACGCCCGGCTTTGCCGGAGTTCGAATTGCCCAGTTCTACCTCTGTCTCTGGAGAAGCCGATACAGTCCCCTACGCAGTGCAACCCAGTTTGTCCGAGGAGGTACCTGAGGAAGTCGATAAGCCAAAGGCTAAAAGTAAAACGTGGCTTTTAATAGTGGGGCTTGCGCTAAGTGTTGCGGGATATCTCTGGGGCAGCAGCCAGGGGGTTTTTGGATGAGCGATATAAAAGAGCTTTTGCTCTACACCACTTTGGGTTGCGGCCTGTGCGAAAAAGCCAAAATTGAAATTTGGCCTGCCCTGGAAAAATTCAACTTGCGTCTTCGCGAGGTGGATATCGCCGAGGATGAAGCGTTAATGGAGCGCTTTTCTATCCGCATTCCGGTGGTTGGCCTTGGAGACCCCGACGATGTTTGCGGTTGGCCGTTTGACCAGGTCCAATTGCAAGATTGGCTGAAGGAGAGGCTTTAAATTACAGCCGGCTCGCAGCTTCACTCTCCCTTAATAGTTGCAGCTTGGTGCCGCTTCGGTAGGCGTAAATTACAGAATAGGCGAGTACATTTTGCACATAATTACGCGTTTCCCGGAATGGAATGGTTTCAATCCACACATCATAGGGCAGCTGTTTTCGGGTCTCTTTTAGCCATCCCGCTACGCGGGTTGGCCCGGCATTATAGGCGGCGGCTGCCAGAAAGCGGTTATTGTCAAAGCGGTTAAGTAAGCTACTTAAGTAAAAGCTGCCCAGCGCAATGTTAGTATTGGGGCTCAAAAGGTCCCAGCTGCGTCGATAGCGCACCCCCGCTCTGCGTGCAGTAGCTTTTGCCGTGGATGGGAGCAATTGCATAAGTCCCAGGGCCCCGGAGCTGGATTTTGCATCGTGGCTAAAGTGGCTCTCTTGTCGTGCCACAGCGTAAATCAGATATGGCTCTAGTGCCGAGCTCTGGGCACCAACCTGTTTGCTCACATCGTGAACAATATCGGAAAAAGCGAGTGGGAATCGCAGCTCCAAGTCGTCGAGGTAGTCAGCCGCAAGCACTGACTGGATTGATTTATGGTACCAACCCCAGGCGCTAGCTACTTTGCCAGCCGCAAGTAATTCCTGGTGGTCCATAGCTCTTGTGGCATAGCTCCATTCCCTTCGGGCATGGAAGAGTTCGCCTATCGCTTGTAATTCTCGGGCCCTCAGCAGTTCGGGGCGCTTTGCCATCTCCTGCACTTGAATGGGGGTGATTGGTGCCGGCCGGTGCTCAAAGCTGTACTGTTGCCCCAAGGTATCAGCGGCAAGGAAACCGTAGTAACTGCGATTGCGGGCGGCTTTGCGGTAAAGGTGGGAGGAAGCTTCGGAACTTTCTGTGCCATAAAGTTCTTCCAGTGAGCGGGCTTTCCAATATATCCACCGGTCGAGTTGTTGTTTCTCCTCTGGCAGGCGGTCAATCCAGAACGCGACCTGTTGCCAATTTAATTCACGTAGGGATTGTCTGGCTAGCCACTCGATGGTACGGCCATCGGTCACTGTGTGATGTTCAACCAGCTGTTGCAAGCGCTGCATATTATCCTGGCGAGCAAATTGACGCGCCAAGTGCTTGAACATGGCTTCTTGTTGGGCATCGGAAAACAAGTAGCTGGCCTGATAGCGGTGCCACGCAGTTTCAGCTTTGATCGCGTCTTTTTTCGCCAATTGGTGCAATCCGTGCAACACGATATCGCGATATTCCAGTGGGTTGTAGGCGAACTTGGTGTCAGTGAGAAGCTTCTGTGGGTTGCGATGGACCGAGCGTAAAAGTTTGGCTTTCTCTGCTTGTGCTGGCGTCATTTTTTTGGCGATATAACGTGCCAAATCGAGATTGCCTTCTTCGACTGCCAGCAGGTGCCGCTTCCAAGCGAGTTCCTGCGTCAAGCCGCCGTTTTTCATCCAGCGGGCAAAAACGGGGTCGCACTCCTCGACTTGGGACCGCCCAACAAGCCAGAGTTCTGATATCAACTGCTGTGTTTCTGCCTGATAGCCGTCTCGGCGCGATAGGGCATCGGCGTAATAGCAGTGGAGGGAGGTGCGACTGTGTTGCGAAGGTTGGTAATAGCGCAGGTAAGTCGAGAACTTTTTTTGACTACCGAGTTGGCGCAACAACCTGACCATCATCCAGTCGCCAATAGCCGTGCCTCTGTTGCTCTCCAGGAATTGATCAACTTCTTTTAAGGGCAGTTGGTGCAGTTTTTCACTGAGCGCCCAATAGTCAATATAAGCAGCGAGGGGATAATCTTTGAGCTCAGCTTTAAGTGCTCGAAGTTGCCGTCGATCCTTGTATTTTATCGCCTGCCGGGCCTGGCGCAGCTTTTCTCTCTGCGCCGCACGATTATCTTCGGATACTTCCGGTGCGATAGCGGTTGACTGAACAGATTGTGCATTAGTGGGCACGGCTGTGCAGAGACAGGTGATGATTAGGGCAGAAAGAAGCGCGATTCCTTTTGCGTCAGCTGACATCTCAATTACCTCAGTTGGACGTGTGTTTCCAGCTATGACTGACTATACGGTAAAAACGCGTAAAATAGCTGATTTTTCACAGAACCCGAAAGAGCCGACTTCGCTTCTTTCATCAGCGGGATTGAGGTTCGGGTTTGATAATTGTAGTGCCTATTTATGTTGCTTCTATTGGATGGGGTCAGTCTTCGTTACGGGACCCAGGTACTGGCAGACAATGTCAGCGCAAAAGTTGAGCGTGGAGATCGTATATGCCTTGTGGGGCGTAATGGGGAGGGGAAATCCAGCCTGTTGCGCTTGATAGCGGGGCAAGTTGACGCGGATAGCGGCGAGATTGTTCGTGCCAGCGGTATGGTTCAAGCGGTTTTGGAGCAGGAGTTACCTGCCGATTGCCCCGATTCTGTCTACGGATATGTGGCTATGGGTTTGGGCGAAATAGGCGCTGTTTTGTCGGCGTACAGGGACTCCCCCACAGCAGAGCTACAAGCCAAAATCGAAGCGGCTCACGGTTGGGAGCTGCTGCCGAAAGTGGACAGTGTATTAGATCGTTTGGGGCTCGATGCAGACGAAAAGGTTGCCGACCTTTCCGGTGGCTGGCAGCGCCGTGCTGCTCTGGCTCGCGCTTTGG
The DNA here is from genome assembly GCF_047324085.1 of Microbulbifer sp. CNSA002. Classification (NCBI taxonomy): domain Bacteria; kingdom Pseudomonadati; phylum Pseudomonadota; class Gammaproteobacteria; order Cellvibrionales; family Microbulbiferaceae; genus Microbulbifer; species Microbulbifer sp. CNSA002. The sequence continues at coordinate 3,265,366 of NZ_CP172449.1, read as the reverse complement.
TGGTGGAGCCTGATCTGCTGATACTGGATGAGCCAACCAACCACCTGGATATTGCTGCAGTCGAATGGCTTGAGAATTTCCTCGCCAGCTATCGTGGCGCTCTTTTGTTTGTGAGCCATGATCGTGCATTGGCACAACGTTTGGCCACCAGCGTATGGGATTTGGATCGTGGACACCTGCGGACATTTCGCTGCAAGTTCGACCGTTACCAGGAAGAAAAAGAGAAGCTTCTTGAAGAAGAGGCAAAAAATGAAGCTCTTTTCGACAAGAAGTTGGCACAGGAAGAGGCCTGGATTCGCCAGGGCATCAAGGCTCGCCGAACCCGTAATGAGGGACGGGTAAGAGCGCTTCAAGCACTGCGTCGCCAAAGGGAAGCGCGCCGGTCCCAGCAGGGTATAGCCAAGATGGCACTGGATAGCGGTGAGATGTCCGGCAAATTGGTTGCTGAGTTGAAGGGCGTCACTTTTGCGTATCCCGATGAGCAACCGTTGATTAGGGATTTATCATTCACGCTGATGCGCGGAGACCGCGTTGGCCTAATAGGCCCCAATGGTGTCGGCAAAAGTACCCTGATCAAATTGCTGCTGGGAGAGCTAAAGTCCCAGGGGGGGAGTGTGCGCCTGGGTACCAAGCAGCAAGTGGCCTATTTCGATCAGCGCCGGGATCAGCTGAATCCCGATTTGACTGTGCTCGATAATGTTGCCGAAGGGCGCGACTCAGTGACTATTGGTGGTAAAAGCCGCCATGTAATGTCTTATTTGGCCGATTTTCTTTTTAGTGGTGTTAAAGCCCGTACTAAAGTCAGCGCCTTGAGTGGTGGAGAGCGAAATCGCGCCTTGCTGGCAAAATTGTTTAGCCAGCCCGCCAATATTTTGGTGCTCGACGAGCCCACCAATGACCTGGATGTAGAAACCCTGGAGCTGCTTGAACAGTTACTCCTGGACTTTGGCGGAACGGTTCTGCTGGTGAGCCATGACCGTGCTTTCCTGGATAATGTGGTGGGCTCATGCCTCGCATTTGAGGGGGATGGCCGCATCCGTGAATACGTGGGTGGTTATGGAGATTTTGTGCGCCAAGGTGGCAGCTTTGTCGCTGAGCTGAAAGAAGTTAAGCCAGCTGCTAGTAAACCAAAGGAAAAGCCCCAGTCCCAGGAGGCGGCTCCGGCGAAGAAAAAGAAACTGAGCTATAAGCTTCAAAGAGAGCTGGATAGCCTGCCCGCCTTGATTGAGTCTTTGGAAGAAGAGATAGGGGGTATTGAGCAAGAGGTTGCCGACCCCAGTTTTTATCAGCAGGAGCAGGCGTTGGTGCAGGCTAAGCTGAACACCCTGACGGAAAGACAAGCCCAGCTCGAAGAGGCATTTGAACGCTGGTCAGAGCTGGAGGGGGGAGACGACTAAGTTGAAGGGGAAGCTGCAATTATTGCTGCTTCCCCCTCCCCAATTTTGAAGGATTATTCGTCTTCCATATGTACCCGAATCGCCAGAACATCGCATTTGGCGCCATGGAGAACGCCGTTGGCGGTAGAGCCGAGTAGTAGTGCTAAGCCGTGACGACCGTGGCTGCCAATAATGATTAAGTCAGCTTCGATATCTTTGGCTAAGCGATGAATCTCAGTAGATGGCTGGCCGAGTATTACGTGCTGGCGATCTGCGGGGATATCCAGCCGATCGGCGGCTTTTTGCAATTGCTCCTTGGCCTGGGATTGTAGTTGGTCCTGTACCTCGGAGAGGTCCATTGGGATGTCGCCGCCATAGGCAAAAGTCAGGGGCTCAATGGCGTGAAGTAAGCTTAACTCCGCACCAAATGCTTCAGCCATATCAGCGGCCCTATCAAGCACCTGGGAAGATTCTTTTGACAGGTCCAAGCCCACGAGGATGTGTCGGTATTTCGCCATAATTTACCTGCTCCTATCCCTTTTATTGACTGTGAAAAACACCCTTGTGACACCTATTTTGAGTCTACCGCAAAAAAAACCGATTGACATAGATCACGCGGAACACCGCACAATAGTCACTTTTTTCCACTGATGAGGAGTGGTTATGTCTGATTGGTTGCCGGTGATTATCGTCGGATTTGCCATCGCTTTGGTGCTGGGGCCGGTGATGTGGCTAAAGCCCAATGCCCGTGACAGCCGTCTTGCAGATTTGCGTAGCCGGGCGGCCCAGGCTGGCATTACCGTGCAAATCCAAGCGTTGCCTGCGGCTTTGGGTGATGGGACTGCGGCTGTCTATTATCACCGCTGGCAGAACCGCAAAGGCCTGAGTGTGGGGTGGGTTTTGGATAAGCAACGGATTGAGCACGAACTCAATTTTTCCGGTGTTTGGGATTGGGCTGATGGCCAGCCAGCTCCGCAAGGGGCATGGAAATATTTGCGCGAGCTACTGGGAAAAATCCCTCGGGATGCCTGTGCGATTACTGCAACACCAGTGGGTCTCGGTATTCAGTGGCCGGAGTCAGGAGGCAATCAAGCCTTCCAGAAACTGATGGCGTCGCTTGATGAGTACACCCCCTTAATAGAAGAAGCTATTCGAAAAGTGAGTTCGCGCGCGGCGACTGAGGGGCTGTCCTGATTGCCGTATTAGCGGTGTAAAAGAGCGTCTACTGAGTCGCATTTAGGCGGACTGCCCAGTGCCAAATTTGGTGACTGTGAGTGGAAAATTGTCAGCTTTGCTTGACCGCGCTTGAAGTGAGGCTTATATATTCGCGCAGCACAAGCCCGATAAGAGGGCTTGAAAGACTTGCAATAGCAGTAAATTTTCATTTGAAATCAAAGGCTTATGGGTAAATCACTGGTCATCGTCGAATCACCGGCCAAAGCGAAAACCATCAATAAATATCTCGGCAAGGACTTTGTTGTGAAGTCCAGTGTCGGCCATATTCGCGATTTGCCCACAGGTGGGGGCAATAAACAGCCGGTTGACGCAAAGGAGCGCGCCCGTCGTGCAGCGGAAACACGCAAGCTTTCCCCCGAGGCGAAAGAGGCTTACAAGCGGAAGAAAAACCGCGATCAGCTGATTAAGCGTATGGGGATAGACCCGGATCACGAGTGGCAAGCCCACTACGAGATACTGCCGGGTAAAGAGAAAGTGGTGAGTGAGTTACAAAAACTCGCCGAAGGCGCCGATCATATCTATCTCGCAACGGACTTGGATCGCGAGGGAGAGGCAATTGCCTGGCATTTGCGTGAAGCAATTGGTGGCGATAACGATCGCTACCGCCGAGTAGTGTTTAATGAAATTACCAAGTCTGCGATTCAGGAGGCCTTTAAAGATCCCGGCCGTCTGAATATTAATCGGGTAAACGCCCAGCAAGCGCGCCGTTTCCTCGATCGAATCGTTGGCTATATGGTGTCCCCTCTACTGTGGGAAAAAGTGGCCAGAGGCTTGTCTGCGGGGCGTGTGCAATCTGTTGCGGTCCGTCTCGTAGTTGAGCGGGAGCGGGAGATTCGCGCGTTTATTCCGGAAGAGTACTGGACCCTGTTTGCCGATACGGCGACGGCAAAGGCTTCCAAGCTGCGCCTCGAGGTGAAAAAGCAGGCTGGTGAGGCTTTCCGTCCTACCAACGAAGAGCTGGCAATGAGTGCTGCCAAGCAGCTTCAGTCCAGTGAGTTTGTTGTTTCCGCCCGTGACGATAAGCCAACCAGCTCCAAGCCCAGCGCACCATTTATTACTTCCACTTTGCAGCAGGCGGCCAGTAACCGCCTCGGCTTCAGTGTGAAGAAGACCATGACCCTGGCCCAGCGCTTGTATGAAGCCGGTCATATCACCTACATGCGTACAGATTCCACCAACCTCAGTAAAGAAGCTGTGGAATCTGCACGGGATTATATTGCCGAGAATTACGGCGATAAGTATCTTCCAGAAAGCTCCAATAGCTACAGCAGTAAAGAGGGCGCTCAAGAGGCGCACGAAGCGATTCGCCCGTCCGATGTTCGTATCGCCCCAAATATGTTGTCCGGGGTTGAGCGGGATGCGGAGAGGTTATACAACCTGATTTGGCAGCAGTTCGTGGCCTGTCAGATGACGCCCGCCCAATTTACTTCCTCTTCAATCGTGGTCAGCGCAGGTGACTTTGAATTGCGTGCGCGGGGTCGAGTAATTCGTTTCGATGGTTTCCTGAAAGTTGCGCCACCGAGCGGCAAAAAAGATGAAGATCTGGTGCTTCCAGATGTGAAGGTAGGCGAAAAGCTATCCCTGCAACAGCTGGATCCCAAACAGCACTTTACCAAGCCGCCTGCGCGGTTTAGTGAAGCGGCCCTGGTTAAGGAACTGGAGAAGCGCGGTATCGGACGCCCCTCCACCTATGCTTCCATTATTTCCACGATCCAGGATCGTGGTTATGTCCGCCTGGAAAACCGTCGTTTTTACGCTGAGAAAATGGGGGATATTGTTACCGACCGTCTCAGCGAAAGTTTCAAGAACCTGATGGACTACGGATTTACCGCAAACCTGGAGGAATCCCTGGATGCGGTTGCCGACGGCGATAAGGGTTGGAAGCAACTGCTCGATGAGTTTTATCAGGACTTTTCCGGGCGCCTGGAAAAAGCCCAGTCTGCCGATGCAGGTATGCGTCGCAATACGCCGACAGACACGGATATCGAGTGCACCAAATGTGGCCGCCATATGCAGATCCGCACTGGCTCCACCGGTGTATTCCTGGGGTGCTCTGGATATGCACTGCCGCCAAAAGAGCGTTGTACCAATACCATGAACCTGGTTTCTGGTGATGAGGCGGTCGATGCGGATAAGGACGAGGAAGCTGAATCCAGGTTGCTGCGGGAGAAGCGCCGCTGCGGCAAGTGCGGCACGGCTATGGATAGCTACCTGTTAGATGAGCAGCGTAAATTGCATATCTGTGGCAATAACCCGGATTGCAATGGCTACGAGATTGAGCAGGGCACTTTTAAAATTAAAGGCTATGACGGCCCCATTATTGAGTGCGATAAGTGTGGCAGTGATATGCAGTTGAAGTCTGGTCGCTTTGGCAAGTACTTCGGCTGTACCAATGAAGACTGTAAAAACACCCGCAAGCTGCTGAAAAATGGGCAGCCGGCGCCACCGAAAATGGATCCGGTTCCCATGCCGGAATTGGCCTGTATCAAAGTGGAGGATCACTATATCCTGCGCGATGGTGCCTCGGGTCTATTCCTGGCTGCCAGCCAGTTCCCGAAAAACCGTGAGACCCGTGCGCCCCTGGTTAAAGAGCTGCTGCCTCACCAGAGGGAGATCGATCCAAAGTACAGTTTCCTATTCTCTGCACCGACGCAAGATGATAGTGGGCGGGATACCGTAGTTCGATTTAGCCGCAAAACCCAGGAGCAATATGTTCAATCTGAGGAAGAGGGCAAAGCGACCGGTTGGCGTGCTTTTTATCGTGATGGTGGTTGGAAAGTAGAGGCCTCCACCAAGAGCACTGCCGCCAAGCGCAAGAAACCGGCAGCTAAAAAGACAGCGGCAAAGAAGTAGGTAATGAGTAACTCTTACACGATTCATGTCACTTCGGCTCTACGCAAGAGCCAGCTGTTGCTGCAACAGCCGTGGGATTTGCCTCTCCAGCGCGATGCGCTGGAAGAGGCAGCGTTGATGCAGTTGTGCAAGGCCTATCGGGCCTTTCTGGCAGAGCAGGCAGCCCAGCTTCAGTTGGGGTTCGAACCGGAGTCTCCGCAGTTGATAATTGATGCGCTGGGCGTTCAGGGTAGGGCTAGTGCAGAGGCCAATGAGCTGTCCGGCCTGGTCGGCGACCCGCAGAGTTGGTTATCCCATATGCTTTACGCCTGGGAAGAGCAGCAGAAAATATCTGTGGGTGCTGATGAAAAACAGCAACAGGTTAATTTAATCCCGCTACACAACGAAGTTGCCAAGCCCGAGTTTGCACCTTTGTCCAAAGAGTTGCTGCTTCAGTGGCATCGCTCGCTGAATGAATTGGTGGTGAGGCAGCGCGCTCACTTGGATGAGTGTTAACTAATACGCATATTCGACTTCGGTGAACTTCTGAATAGGTTCGTAATATTTCTGCGAATTTTGAAGGTTGTTGATATTAGGCGCACTTCTGCGGGAAACTCCGCTGTCCTTTGAGTGAGTCACAATAGAGTAGTTGTGGCCCACTCGACATAACCCGCAACCGGTGCAACGTGCAAAGCAATTCACTCTTCTCTTGTGATCTCTTGAGTGGTTTAGGTAATTCTTTGATATAGCGTACTGGCAATAGACTGCCTCGAAAGTCAGGAGCCAGAAGCCCTCAAATTGGATGAATGAAACTTATCGCAAGCCTGTGGTACACTGGGCGCAAACTGTTGTGCCGTGAAGGAAAAGCGAATGTCCTCCGAAACTTTTGAAATAATTGAGCTGGCTAATGGCGATGTAGCCTTGCGTCGTGCTGGCCACAAAGAGGACCCTTTGGTGAGCATTTCTTTTTCTGCGGAAAGCCTTCAGTTTTTGCGCAAGAACAAGGTTGCTGTGGCAAGGGCTATGTTGGAAGCGGGCATTGAAGCCGTACAAAATCTAGACGATCTTGAGGCTGGTTACTTCGAGGAAGAAGATGATTTAATGCCGGTAAATCATACTATCCACTAACGTCAGCGTTAGTTTGAGTTTTATCAACAGCGGCCAATGGCCGCTGTTGTCGTTTTTAGGGGTTTAAGGCGCTTGGCGAATGACCCCTACGGCTAATCCCTCAATCACAAAGTTCTTATCTCTCATATCGACTTGAATTAACTCAAAGTCATCATTTTCAGGTAGCAACTGAACGGTTGCCTGATTTCCCTTGCGGCGAAAGCGTTTCACAGTGACTTCGTCATCGATACGGGCAACGACGATTTGGCCATTGCGCACCTGCTCGGTCTTTTGCACTGCCAGCAAGTCTCCATCGAGAATGCCCGCATCTCGCATACTCATACCATGCACCCTCAACAAATAATCTGCGGGAGGATGGAAGAAGCTCGCGGGCAAGTCGCAATAATCTTCAATATGTTCGCTTGCGAGTATGGGATTCCCTGCAGCTACTCTACCCACAATCGGCAAGCCGGATTGGTGATCCGGAATTCGAATGCCTCGGGAAGCGCCGGCAACCATCTCAATGGCGCCTTTTCTGGCGAGCGCTTTCAGGTGTTCCTCGGCGGCATTGGGTGAGCGGAAGCCGAGCTCCTGGGCAATTTCTGCCCGCGTTGGCGGGTAGCCTGTTTCATCCAGGTAGGACTTGATCAGGTCGAGAACCTGGGACTGACGAGCGGTGAGATTGGTCATAGATTTACCTAGTTTTCTGTATTTATATACAGTTGCTGGAATTATATACAGATTTATTGTTCGCGCAATCCTCAGGTTTTAGTCTTTGTGAGCTGCTACATTGATGGAGAAAGCAAGGAGAGAAGAAAGCGTTGAAGGAACTGACAAAGAGGGAAAAATAATGTTGGATGCAAAAATGCCGGAAGCCTGGAGAGTGCTTCGTATTCAGTCTGAATTGGTAGATGGGATAGAGCGGCTGATAGCGTTAGGTGGTGCAGTGACAGTGTTTGGAGGGGCGAGATTTACAGAGGACAGTCCTGAATATCAGCAGGGGGTAAAGTTGGGAGAGTTGCTCGCGGCTGAAGGGATCCCCGTGATTACCGGTGGTGGGCCGGGGCTGATGGAGGCTTGTAACCGAGGGGCTTTCGGGCAGCCCGGCGCATCAATTGGGTTAAACATAGAGCTGCCTTTTGAACAGGCGGCAAATCCATATCAGGACATCAGTTTGAACTTCCGATACTTTTTTGTACGGAAATTTATGTTTGTAAAACACGCACTTGGATTCGTTGGACTTCCCGGTGGCTACGGCACGTTGGATGAGTTGTTTGAAGCTCTTACCTTGGTGCAAACGCAGAAAGTGCGGCGTTTCCCAATTGTGTTGGTAGGTAAGCGTTACTGGAGTGGGCTGTACGATTGGTTGGTAGATACAGTGTTAGAGCGCGATTGTATCGATGCCAGTGATCTAGACCTTTTTCATATCGTTGATAGTGTGGAGGAGGCTGCGGCCCTGATTATGAAATATATGCAGGTGAAAGAATAATTAATCGGGTGATCTTAAAATACCGAAAAAATTTTCAAAGTTATTTTTGTTAAAGCTACCCCCCGGACTAAAAGGCTATGCCGGCTGGTGGGGTGGCGTACTTGCACAAGTTGGCGGGAGATCAACTCCTGCAGTATTGATCTTACCGCCTGACATACATTTCCCTGTTATTTTTACTCTTGTACCTTGCTGAGTGGAGAGCTTAGCTGGCGGGCTCTAGATCAGTGAGAATATGCTACTCTGGCGTCGATTAAACGTATGTTTTAAATGGTGGTTTGATACTTATGAGCCAGATAGATACGGTCAGCCGGATACTCGATGCAGCGGAAGTGCTGTTTGCCGAACGGGGTTTTCCTGAAACCTCATTGAGAACAATTACCAGCACGGCCGGGGTTAATCTGGCGGCAGTTAACTACCATTTCGGCTCCAAGAAAGAATTGATACAGGCGGTATTTGAACGCTTTTTAACGCCTTTCACTAACGCTCTGGAAGAAGAGCTTGATCGCCGTATTGCCCTGGGGCAGCCCCTGGGGGTGGAGGAGCTGATCGAATGCCTGTATCGAGTTGGGTTGGGAAGCCTTGGGCTGGAGGGAAAGGATCCACAGCGATTTATGCGTCTTTTAGGATTGGCCTATACCCAGTTCCAGGGGCATTTGCGTCGATTTATCGTATCTCGATACGGGGATACTTACCGTCGTTTTGCAGGATTGCTGGCTGAAGCGTTACCGGGCTTGGACCCAGAAACTTTCTATTGGCGCCTCTACTTTATGCTGGGAGCGACCATTTTCACACTGTCGAGCCACGATGCGATTGAGGCTATCCTGCGGGAGGATTTCGGTTCTGACAGTACCCTGACCCAGACTCTTGAGCGATTGGTACCCGCTGCTTCGGCCATGTTGAAGGTAGATAATTAGTGGGCGCACTCTTAAATCGATAAGGAACTTAATATGTCTTTACCACCCGGACCGGTCATGGTGGATATCGAGGGGCTTGAACTCACCGAGGAAGACTGTGAGTTACTTCGGCATCCGATGGTGGGCGGGCTGATCTTTTTTGCGAGAAACTATCGGGATCGCAAGCAGCTTATCCAATTGGTTAACTCCATCCGTGCGGTGCGACCAGAGATCCTGCTAGCGGTAGATCAGGAGGGTGGTAGGGTTCAGCGGTTTCGCGATGACTTTACGCGAATACCCTCAATGCAGGCCCTCAGTGCTGTCGCCAGTAACGAGCAGTTGCAGGATGTGGGGTGGCTGCTGGCCGCAGAGTTGCTGGCTGTAGGAGTGGATTTTAGCTTTGCGCCGGTTTTGGATGCGGATGACAGTCACAGCAGGGTGATCGGCGATCGGAGTTTTTGCCCCGACCCCGCCCAGTTAACCGCACTGGCTCGCCCCTTTATCCAAGGGATGCGCGAAGCGGGAATGGCCACGACAGGCAAGCATTTTCCGGGGCATGGCCACGTGCTGGAAGACAGTCATGTGGAGTTGCCAGAGGATAAGCGCTCGTTGGATCAGGTCATGGCAACCGATGCACTTCCGTTTATCGATTGTATTGGAACCCAGGAACTTACCGCGGTGATGCCGGCCCATATCCGCTTCATCAACATTGATAGCCAGCCGGTGGGATTCTCCCGCTATTGGCTGCAGGATGTATTGCGGCGACAGCTGGGATTCAATGGAGTGATTTTTAGTGATGATCTGTCTATGGAAGGGGCGGGTGCGGCCGGAGGCTATGGCGATAGGATTCGCGCAGCCCTGGAAGCCGGTTGTGATATGGGTATCGTATGCAACAATCGTGTCGGCGCTTTTGAGGCGCTGGCGGCACTGGATACCTTTGTGCCCAAACCGGAGTCCACTCATCGGTTGTCGGCTATGGGTGGCAGGCCGGTGATCGGCTCCTGGGAGGAGCTTGAGAAGAGTGCGCGGTGGCACAGAACCAGGGAGTGGTTAGCTTCCATAATGCGCTGAAATAAGTTGTTGAGATCCGTCGTCTATTGAGAAGGCGTTGTACGGATATTACTGATTGTTGGTTAAAGCGGAGGGGTTCGAGTGGAGTCCGTTGAGAGCGTGCTGTTGTCCTGGCTTGGTGAGAACCGGGTCTGGATAGTTTCTGTTTTCCTCATAGTACTTGCGTCTGGGGTGTTGGCCTGGTTATTTGGCCGGTTTGTGCAGCGCATGGCCATTAAGGCGGAAAAGACGGTTAACCCCTGGGATGATGCCTTGGTTGGGGCGCTCTCCCCTCCCGGGCAGGTATTGGTATGGCTGTTGGGCTTGACTGTCGCTGCCCAGCGAGCGGGGGACGCCACTGGTGCCGAGATATTCTCCCTGGCTGCACCGACGCGGGAAATAGGCTTGATCCTGGTGATGGCTTGGTTTGCCTGGCGATTCTCACACAGCGTGGAACATAACCTGTGCGATCCGCGCTATATGGGCAAGCCGATGGATGCCACTACGGTACGTGCGATCGGCAAACTGGTCAGGGCCTCAATCGTGATCACGGCGGGAATTGTGGTCATGCAGTTCCTGGGTTACAGCGTCAGCGGTGTTTTGGCATTTGGTGGTATTGGCGGACTGGCTGTCGGTTTTGCGGCCAAGGACCTGCTGGCAAACTTTTTCGGTGGCCTGATGATCTATCTGGATCGGCCCTTTGCGGTGGGCGACTGGATTCGCTCCCCCGATAAGGAGATTGAGGGGACCGTGGAAGATATCGGTTGGCGCCTGACCAGAATCCGCACTTTTGATATGCGACCCGTCTATGTTCCCAATGGTATCTTCACCCAGATTGCGGTAGAAAATCCTTCCCGTATGTTAAATCGTAGGATTTTTGAAACGATTGGTATTCGTTATGAAGATGCCCACCATATGGCGGCCATCGTGGCGGATGTTAAAAATATGTTACAGGAACATCCGGAAATTGATTCTAATCGTACGCTTATTGTTAATTTTAATAGTTTTGCTTCCTCCTCTTTGGATTTCTTTATATATACGTTTACCCGCACTACCGATTGGGTTCGTTATCATGAAGTAAAACAGGATGTTCTATTAACGATTCTTAAAATAATTGAGGGATATGGGGCATCCTGTGCATTCCCAACCTCAACATTACATATTGCCGATATACCTTCATTAACGCGAGAGGCCGCGTTAGACAGTTGAGGAATGGGAGTGCAATAAGGTACAAATGATTAGTTTCTAATTGAGCACTATTGAAGATTTTGACGGTTAATTACGCATATTGGGAAAAACGTAGTATTTATTTCACATAGAAAACTAGACACTGGCGCTGTTTTATCTAAGAATCAGGGTACGTCCTTTGAGTATATGCTCATCGGATTAAGCAAGATAGCATTCTGCATGGAGCAGTTTGTTAACAATGGGGTGGCGTTTGCCCCTCTTGCCGAATTGAGCAGTGAGGTAAAAGAGGTAGGCGCAATAACAATAATGAGGTTTTCTCAATGAGTGATCGCGTTACAGGTACAGTGAAGTGGTTTAATAACGCACGGGGTTATGGCTTCATCACCTGTGGAGAAGGAACTGAAGATATTTTCGTTCACTATCGCAGCATTCGCGGCGAGGGCTACAAAACCCTTAATGAGGGGCAGGCGGTAGAGTTCGAAATGCAACAAGGTGACAAAGGACTGCTGGCGGAAGATGTTGTTCCCTGTGAGTGATTTATAGATCACTCGTTGAAAGAACTGTTGTCGTGTAGGGTCCTGCGGCTCGATTGACGCCGGCCCTGTCAGCGCCTCTGAAAAGCGGATCTTTATGATCCGCTTTTTTGTTTGCTACTTTGCAGTGGATATAGGCTTTTCTTCTTTAAGTTGCATTTGTGTCCCTCTTTGTAGATTTGGTCATATCCCACCCCACCTAAAGTCCCCAATGTAATTGTGTGTATATGAGTGAGTTTATTGTGCTCAATACCGCTGTGCTAATTATTATTTTAATACTTCCGGAATATTGGCCCACTGATTGCAATTTTATGTTGTTGTGGGGTGGCGGTATTTGCTTGTTTGCTGGCAGTATTTTGATTAAAGATAAATTGATTAAATATCGGCTGGGTGGGGTGTGCTTGCAGTGATGGTGAAATTAATTCGTTTGAGGTGAAGAGTTTTAAAGGTATATTTAAAATAATCGCCCCTGCAAGATTTGCAGGGGCGATTGGCGAAAGTCGATTATTTAAATAAATTAACTTTCTGTGCGGTTATCTTTTTCTTGGTCGGAATTAAGTATATTCATATTCTGCGAGTCTTCTTTGGGTTTGGCTACAGTGCGCACTTCAATAAGAATGCCAAATGCAGGGTGGTCGATATAATGAAGTTGTCCGCTACGCAAACGTCTCTCGTGTTGCAGTCTTGCAGCATGGGCTACATATAATGGCTCTTCTTTTATAAATTCCGGCTCGCCCAGTGTGAGTGGCTCAGTTGTGTTAATTGCGCCCTGACTATTTTCGATATCAAACCCGTTATTTTGTGAATATGAATTTTCAATATCACTGTAATTGCCGGTTAGGATTTGTAGTGGCTTTTCGATTTTATTTTGTGGGCGCTGAGGAAGAAGAATGCTGTGTTCCCCGGGTTGCGTATAAAAATCGCTGAGCCACAAATTAGTACTGATATGTAAATAGCGAGCGACACTCAGGGTGATAGATCCCTCAAGCTGGCTGTGGCCGCTGAGCTGGCTGCCGCCATCAATCAGAATGGCCGGGGAGTTTCTCTTGGTTTTTAAAACCTGGCGCCAGGCCTTGTGAAACAGGACCCTGTCACCAGCCCTGGAAATTGCGGCGGCTTTGTTGTCCAGCAGCCTGGGTACTGGTCTTAGCAGCAAGTTTCTTGGTGCTTGCTCAGAGTTCTGCAAACTAGTAGATGCGTCGCCCTCAAGTTCCGATGATTCAATATCGGCTGGGCCGCTCGTATCTGGGCTCGAGATGATGTCTTCAAGCGATAACACCTCATCCTCTGTTGGCTGAGTTGGGGTGCGCAGGGTGTCAAAGTCGATCCACTTTGATGGATACTGAAGACGGGGTGCCGTCGGCCAGGTCTCTGCGGTTCTTTCCATCCCCTGGGGGCGCTCGAATACGATCATTTCTATTTCGAAAGTATTGCCAGCGTAGTTGACGGCCTGGGCACTGGTTGCTGCCAGCGTGAGCGCCAGGGTTGAGCAGAGGCTAATTATCCTTTTCATGGGTTTACCACTTAAACAATTCTATTTGGGTGCAGAGGGTGTCATTGCCGACAGGCCGTTTAAGCGGGAGTAGGAGACTCATTAGTTTTGCCGCCAGCTCCCGCTGCTGCCTGCCGGATGGTATCACTGTGCAAGCTTTTCCAGAACTTCGTTAATTTCCTGGAGCTTGCGATCAGTACCCTCCTCATCGAGACTGAAATTCAGTTGGTTTGCGCCGGCCAGCTGGTAGCGTCCCGGCTGGGTTTGCACCATCTTAACCAAAGTGAGCGGATCTACACGGGTATTCTCCGCAAATTCGATACGCCCTCTTGCCGCAGAGGCCTCAAGTTTGCGGATGCCCATATTCTCGGCCTTTAACTTGATCTCCGTGGTGCGGAACAAGTGTTTTACCGATTCCGGCAGTAGCCCGAAACGGTCGATCATCTCTACCTGAAGTTCTTTCAGTTGCTGCCCGTCAGTGGCATTGGCAATGCGTTTGTACATGATCAGTCGGCCGTGGACATCGGGCAGGTAGTCCTCGGGAATCAGCGCAGCAACCCGCAGATTGACGTCCACCGCAGGGGATTCGAGGGGTTCGTCAATATTCGGTGTGCGGCCCTCGCGAATGGCCTTCACTGCCTTGTCGAGCATCTCCATATACAAGTTGAAACCGACACTCTGAATCTGCCCGCTTTGTTCCTCACCTAGCAGTTCGCCTGCACCGCGAATTTCCAGGTCGTGGGTAGCCAGGGTAAAGCCTGCACCTAAATCCTGGGCCTCGCTAATCGCTTCCAGGCGCTTCACGGCGTCATTGGTCATGGAGCGTTTGTTGGGAGTCAGTAGGTAGGCGTAGGCCTGGTGGTGCGAGCGTCCCACGCGACCGCGCAACTGGTGAAGCTGGGCCAGGCCGAACTTGTCTGCGCGCTCGATCAGTATCGTGTTGGCTGTGGGGACGTCGATACCGGTTTCGATAATGGTGGTACAGACCAGGACATTAAAGCGCTTGTGATAGAAGTCACTCATTACCTGTTCCAGCTCCCGTTCGCGCATCTGGCCGTGGCCTATGCCGATACGGGCCTCGGGAATCATCTCCTGTAGCTCCCGCGCGATTCGCTCAATGCTTTTGACTTCGTTGTGCAGGAAATACACCTGACCGCCGCGCAATATCTCCCGCAGGATAGCCTCTTTTACCAGGGCATCATCGCGCTCGCGCACGAAGGTTTTCACGGAGAGACGTCGTGCTGGTGGGGTGGCGATCACCGATAGATCGCGAATACCGGCCATGGCCATATTCAGGGTGCGGGGAATAGGGGTGGCGGTAAGGTTGAGGATATCCACCTCGGAGCGCAGGCTCTTCAGACGCTCCTTCTGCCGGACGCCAAAGCGGTGCTCTTCGTCGATAATCAGCAGGCCGAGATTTTTAAAGTCCAGATCGCTTTGCAACAGCTTGTGGGTGCCAACCAGGATGTCCACCTTGCCACTGGCAACCTTCTCTTTCACGCTGTCCACTTCCTTGCCGGACCGGAAGCGGGAGATCACCTCGATATTGATCGGCCAATCGGCAAAGCGATCCTGGAAGGATTGATAGTGTTGCTGGGCCAACAGGGTGGTGGGAACCAGCATGGCCACTTGCATACCTGCGTGGGCCGAGACAAATGCAGCTCGCATGGCCACTTCTGTCTTGCCGAATCCCACGTCACCGCAAACCAGTCGGTCCATCGGCTTATCTGAGAGCATATCCCCCAGAACTGCCTCGATGGCTTGTTGTTGATCTGGAGTTTCCTCGAAGGGGAAACCTGCGGAAAATTCTCGGTAGGCCAATTGAGGGTTATCGAAGGCATGGCCAATACGGGCTTCGCGGCGGGCGTAGATATCCAGCAGCTCTGCAGCTGCATCGCGGACTTTCTCGGCGGCTTTGCGTTTGGCTTTTTGCCACTGTTCACTGCCCATTCTGTGCAGTGGGGCCAGGGCTTCATCGGCACCGGAGTAGCGGCTGATCAAGTGCAGGCTGGCTACCGGTACGTAGAGCTTGGCATCGTCGGCATATTCAAGGGTCAGGAATTCTGCCGGTTGCCCGTCGATCTCCAGGTGCTGTAGGCCGCGATAACGACCTACGCCGTGATCAATGTGAACGACGGGAGTGCCCATGCGCAGTTCAGCCAGGTTTTTAACCGCGTTGTCCGCTTCATCTTTGGCTTTTTTACGGCGGCGTTGCTGCAGTACCCGCTCACCAAATAACTGCGGTTCCGCGATCAAGTTGATTTGCGGGTCCTTAAGCAGCAGCCCTTGATCGATGGGGGCTACGGTAATGCCGATAGTGTCCTTTGCTGCGAGGAAGTCCTGCCAACTTTGGAAGCTGGGAGGGCTGAGCCGTATGCCCTTTAATAGCTCCAGCAGCGCTTCGCGACGCCCGCTACTTTCAGCACAAAATAGCACCCGACCGGAGTATTCCATCAGGTAGCTTTCCAGTGCAGCCAGGGGTTGTTCGGACTTGCCATCTACTGGCAGTGAGGGGGGGACGGAAGTGTCAAAACTACAGTTGCCCTGGGCTTCCGGAAGACTCTCCGCAGAGAAGATTGCCCGGGGCATGGACTTCAGGGCACCGTTAAGCTCATCAATTTCCAGTAAAATCTGGCGCGGTGGCAATATGGGACGGGTCAGGTCGCCACGACGACTTTCATAGCGATTGCTGACTTCGCGCCAGAAATTGTCCAGCGGCTGTTGGATATCTCCCTGTAAAAATGCCTGGCTGCCCTCGGGCAGATAGTCGAACAGGCTTGAGCAGTTCCCATCGAAGAACAGGGGCAGGTAGTACTCAATGCCCGCCGGGGCAATTCCTGCACTGATATCCTGGTAAATTGGCACTTGGCTGGGGTCGCTATCGAATTCACCGTGCCAATTTTGCAGGAATCCTGATAGGGCAGCCTTGTGCAAAGGGAATTCCCGCGCAGGTAAAAGGTGAATGGTTTTCACCTTGTCGATGGTGCGTTGGGTTTCCGGGTCAAAGGTGCGCAGGGATTCAATTTCATCGTCGAACAGATCGATGCGGTAGGGCAGGGGGCTGCCCATTGGAAAAATATCCATCAGTGAGCCGCGCACAGCGAATTCACCGTGTTCGTAGACGGTGTCTACGCAGTGGTAGCCGGCCTGCTCCAGCAGTCTCCGCTGGATATCGATATCAAACTGCTGCCCCTCCTCCAATATCAGCGCATTGCCGGCAATATAATTGCAGGGTGGTAGCCGGTGCATCAGGGTGCTAACTGGGATTATGACGATCCCGCCCCCCATTTTCGGCAGCTGGTAGAGGGTGGCGAGGCGATCCGAGATGATGTCCTGGTGGGGAGAGAATGTGTCGTAGGGGAGAATTTCCCAATCGGGAAAATGGAAAATTTCCAGCTCCCCGTTTTCCCCCTTATCTCGCCGCGCTTTGTTAAAAAATTTCAATTGCACCTCTAAACGGTGCGCTTCGAGACTGTCCTTTGTGATTAACAGGGTGGGCGCTTTGTTATTGCGTGCCGCGTTGAGGATGGCGAGCGCGGCAGCTGCGCCATGCAGTTGTCCCCAAAATTGTCGGTCACTGGAGGAGCGAAACTTCGGTGGGGTCAGGGGCTGTATTTCTGTCATCTTTCCTTATATATCCGCGCATTCATTCGAGATGTCTTCGAGGTCGGCTATTGTAGCCGCGAACAGTTTTACTTGCAGGGAATGTTAACCCTGCCTGTGTTTCCAGTCGGGAACAACTACGCTTTTTTATGGATTGCGCAATGTCGCTCGGGTGGACTACAAAAAGGTAGTTTTACTACATTTTTTTGGCTCTTTTTTGCTCAGTTGCGCAGTGTAAAGCGAACACTATAATGCGCAGCCATGCGGTCCTGAGTGGTTTCAAGGCCGTATTTCTTGCCTACTAAATACATTGCAGAGGTGTCCGATAGTGACTCAGAAGCGACCGAAGCCCGCGGACTTTTTCAAGGACTGGAAACAGCGTGAAGCACTGGCTGAATCCATGATTCCGATGATTGGAAAGCTCAACCGTGAGAGCAACGTCGGTATTTATATGTACGGCCGCAACCTGGTTAATCGCTCAGTGCTGAGCATTATGAAAGCGCACCGTTTCGTGCGTCAGGTTGAGGAAAATGAACTCTCCGAGTTTGAAACCTTCCCTGTATTGGAAGCCATCTGCAAGATGGAGCTGGGTCCCGTACATATCGACCTGGGAACCATGACCAACAAGTACATGCGCGACGATCGCGGCTTGTCTGTGGACGAGTTTGTACGTGAAGAGCTGTCCGACGCAGCGGGTGCCGGCAAGCCTCTGCCCGAATCCAAAGATGTTGTGATCTACGGTTTTGGTCGTATCGGCCGTCTGGTTGCCCGCCTGCTGATCGACAAGGCTGGTAGTGGTGATGTTCTGCGTCTGCGCGCTATCGTATTGCGCAAGGGCAAGGCCCCCAACGATTTGGTGAAGCGCGCTTCTCTGCTGCGTCGCGACTCCGTACATGGCGCCTTCCAGGGCACTATCCGTGTGGACGAGGAGACCAACTCCCTGATCTGTAACGGTAACGAAATCAAGATCATCTACGCCAACTCCCCTCAGGAAGTGGATTACACCCAGCACGGTATCGACGATGCGATTATCGTTGACAGCACCGGTGTATGGCGTGATGAAGAAGGTCTGAGCCAGCACCTGCAGAGCCCAGGCGCTTCCAAGGTGCTGCTGACTGCACCGGGCAAGGGCGATATCAAGAATATCGTTTACGGTATCAACAGCAGCGACATCAAGCCGGAAGACAAGGTACTGTCCGCCGCTTCCTGTACCACTAACGCCATCGTGCCTGTCCTGAAAGCGATGATGGATGGCTACGGCGTTGAGCACGGCCACGTAGAAACCGTACACGCTTACACCAACGACCAGAACCTGATCGACAATTACCACAAAGGTGAGCGTCGCGGTCGCGCAGCAGCGCTGAATATGGTTCTGACTGAAACTGGTGCTGCCAAGGCGGTTGCCAAAGCGCTGCCCGAGCTGAAAGGTAAGCTCACCGGCAACGCAATTCGCGTTCCGACTCCTAATGTTTCCATGGCGATCCTTAACCTGAACCTGGGTAAAGAGACCACCAAGGAAGAGCTGAACGAATATATGCGCGATGTGGCACTGCACTCGCCGCTGCGTCAGCAGATCGATTTCACCAACTCCCCGGAAGTGGTGTCCAGCGATTTTGTTGGCTCCCGCGTTGCCTGCGTATTCGATTCCACTGCGACTATCGTGGATGGCAAGAACGCTGTGCTCTACTGCTGGTACGACAACGAGTTCGGTTATAGCTGTCAGGTAGTTCGCTGCCTGGAAGATATGGCTGGTGTTCGCTACAAGTTGTTCCCGCAAGAGGACTAAGGCGTCACGCCACCTCTCCGCAGTCGGTACCCAGATCCGACTGCGGGGTTTCGGCGACTGTTCCAGTCGCCGCACCATATCTCCCCAAATCCCTGTTTTTTCAACAGAAATTTCCAATCTTAGTGCCACTTAAAGACTTTCCAGACTGGTAATGACTCTGGCCCATCTTTATAATGCGCGCGATTTTGCGGGGCGGCCGTGCGCCGAGAAGTTAGCGCGCACATCCTTTTTAGTTAGCTTCCTTCCTCCCGGTTCACGGGTGATACGGCATAAGCCCTCGCAGCACGGAATTCCACAATAGGACCCGTCATCCCAGGCATGGGACGGTGGGTCCTATTGCAATTTTTTTAAACTAGAAACTTAGGCATAGGCGTATGAGAAAGATCCGTCGGGGATTGGACTTACCCATATCCGGCGCGCCCGAGCAGGTCATTCAAAAAGGACCTGCGATCAAGACCGTTGCTGTTCTCGGCCCCGATTATCACGGGATGAAGCCGACAATGGCAGTGGCTGTAGGGGATCGCGTCAATCTTGGTCAGCTGTTGTTTAGCGACAAAAAAACTGAAGGCGTGCGCTACACAGCGCCTGCTGCCGGTCGTGTTGTTGCGATTAACCGTGGCGCTCGTCGTGTTCTGCAATCCGTCGTGATTGGCATAGACGGCGATGCAGCGGAACAGTTCCAAAGCTACAGCGCAGATAAACTGTCTGGTCTGACTCGCGAACAGGTCGTTGAAAACCTGGTTGAGTCCGGCATGTGGACCGCACTGCGCACCCGCCCGTTCAGCCGCGTTCCCGCCCTGGACGCTGAGCCGGTAGCTGTGTTTATCAATGCGATGGACACCAACCCTCTGGCAGCCAATCCAGAAGTAGTGATTGCTGAGAATCCCAAAGCCTTCTCTCAGGGCGTCGAGATTCTTTCCAAGCTGGCAGAAACCACTTACGTCTGTACTGCTCCAGATGCGGATATTCCAGTACCGAGCGCAGCGAATATTCGCCGCGAAACCTTTGCCGGCCCCCATCCGGCAGGTCTGTCCGGTACCCACATCCACTACCTGAAGCCAGTTTCTGGCAACCGCAGTGTATTTACCATTAATTACCAGGATGTGATCGCTGTAGGCAAACTGTTTACCACCGGTAAGCTGTTTACCGATCGTGTCGTTTCCCTGGCAGGCCCTCAGGTCAAACAGCCGCGTCTGCTGCGCACCCGCCTCGGTGCCAGTCTGGAAACCCTGACTTCTGATGAGCTGAAAGGCGATAACGATCGCATCATCTCCGGCTCTGTATTCGGTGGCCGCACCGCTGCTGGCCCGATGGCTTACCTGGGTCGCTACCACAACCAGATCTCTGTACTGGAAGAGGGCGATGAGCGTCCGTTCCTGCACTATCTGCGTGCTGGTAATAAGCGTTTCTCTGTATTCCCGATTTATCTGTCGCGCCTGGTGAAGAACAAGCTGTTTAACTTCACCACCAGCACCAACGGTTCTGAGCGTGCCATGGTACCGGTCGGTAGTTATGAGAAAGTCATGCCGCTGGATGTACTGCCCACTCAGTTGCTGCGCTCCCTGATCGTTGGCGATACTGCAATGGCTCAGAAGCTGGGCGCACTGGAGCTGGACGAAGAAGATCTGGCGTTGTGCACCTTTGTGTGTCCGGGCAAGTACGAGTACGGCCCCATTTTGCGGGACAACCTGACCCGTATTGAGAAGGAGGGGTAAGTATGTTGCGTAAATTCCTCGATTCGATCGAACCCAAGTTTCACAAAGGCGGTAAGTTCGAAAAGTTCTACGCCCTGTTTGAAGCGATTGACACCGGTCTGTTCCAGCCGGCAGACAAGACCAAAACCACTGCTCACGTGCGCGACGGTATCGACCTGAAGCGTATTATGATCACCGTTTGGGCTTGTGCCATGATCCCGGCGTTCTACGGTATGTGGAATATCGGTTTCCAGTCCAACACCATTCTGGAAGGTATGACCAACCCGGATCTGTCCGGCTGGCGTCACGCCATTATCGGCGCTCTGACTTCCTACAACCCAGCTAGCCTGTGGGACAACTTTGTCTACGGGGCCATGTACTTCCTGCCTATTTATGCGGTCACTTTTATTGTGGGCGGTATCTGGGAAGTCCTGTTTGCTGCGGTGCGCGGTCACGAAGTCAACGAAGGCTTCTTTGTAACCTCCATCCTGTTCGCATTGACCTGTCCGCCGGATCTGCCTCTGTGGATGGTGGCTATGGGCATCAGCTTCGGTGTAGTTATCGGTAAGGAAGTATTCGGTGGTACCGGCAAGAACTTCCTCAACCCGGCTCTTACCGGCCGTGCCTTCGTATTCTTTGCCTATCCGGCAGCAATGTCTGGAGATGCGGTTTGGACTGCGGTTGACGGTTATACCGGTGCTACTGCGCTGTCTGTTATGGCCAGCGAAGGTATCCAGAACGGTATCGTCAATGCTGCTGTTGGCCAGGTAACCTGGTTCGACGCTTTCTTCGGTCAGATCCATGGTTCCATTGGTGAAACTTCTACCCTGGCTATCCTGATTGCCGGCGTAATCCTGATGGGCATGAAGATTGCCAGCTGGCGCATCGTAGCCGGCACTCTGCTGGGCATGATGGCCACCTCTTTCATGTTTAACATGATTGGTTCCGAGACCAACCCGATGTTCCAGGTTCCCTGGTACTGGCACCTGGTAGTGGGCGGTTTTGCCTTCGGTCTGATCTTTATGACTACGGACCCTGTATCCGCTGCAATGACCAACACCGGTCGCTGGTGGTACGGCATCCTGATCGGGGTGATGGTTGTCCTGATTCGTGTGGTGAACCCGGCCTTCCCGGAAGGCATGATGCTGGCGATTCTGTTCGCCAACTTGTTCGCTCCGCTGTTTGACCACTTTGTGGTGCAGTCCAATATCAAACGGAGGTTGGCACGTGGCTAATAAAGATTCCGTAACCGGTACTCTGATTGTCGCGCTGGTAATGTGCCTGGTGTGCTCCGTAGTGGTATCCACCGCTGCGGTAATGCTGAAGCCTGCCCAGCAGGCGAATGCCGAGCTGGACATGAAGCGCAACGTACTGATGGCTGGCGGCCTGTTGAAAGACTCTCACGCTGATAAAGCGGAAGTCGAAAAGGCCTTCGCCGACGTAAAAATCAAATACGTCGACCTGAATACCGGTAAGTTTACCGATCAGGCTCCGGCTGGTGGCAGCGGTCGCGCTGCTGCCAAGATCCCGTCTGATAGTGAAAAACTGCCGGCTGACGAGGACACTGCCAAAATTATCCGCCGGGAAAATACCAAAGAGGTATACCTGGTAGAGAAAGACGGCAAGCTGGACAAGATCATTCTGCCGATTCGCGGTTATGGCCTGTGGGGCACCCTGTACGGCTTCCTCGCTCTGGAGAGCAACCTCGACACCGTAGCGGGCCTCGGCTTCTACGAGCACAAGGAAACTCCGGGACTGGGTGGTGAAGTTGACAACCCCAACTGGAAAGCCCAGTGGATTGGTAAGAAAGTCTTCAACAACCAGGGCGACGTGGATATCGCAGTGATCAAGGGTCAGGTTAACCCCAACAGCCCAGACGCGATTCACGAAGTAGATGGCCTGTCTGGTGCAACTCTGACCAGTAAGGGCGTTAGCAACCTGGTGAACTTCTGGTTGGGTAACCAGGGTTATGGTCCCTTCCTGAAAAACCTGAAAGCAGGGGAGGCATAAGCATGAAAATCAAAGATACTCTGCTAGAGCCGATTTTTAACAACAACCCGATCGCGCTGCAGATCCTGGGTATCTGTTCTGCACTGGCTGTTACCAGCTCGCTGCAGGTTACCCTGGTAATGTGTATCGCACTGACCTCGGTTGTGGCCTGTTCCAACGTTGCGGTATCCCTGATCCGCAAACAGATCCCGAACAGCATCCGTATCATTGTACAGATGACCGTGATTGCCTCTTTGGTAATCCTGGTAGACCAGCTGATCAAGGCCCTGGCTTACGACATCTCCAAGCAGCTGTCTGTATTCGTTGGTCTGATCATTACCAACTGTATCGTAATGGGCCGTGCGGAAGCCTTCGCTATGAAGAACCCGCCGCTGCCCAGCTTCTTCGACGGTCTTGGTAACGGTCTGGGATACAGTGTGATCCTGATCGGTCTCGCGGTGGTTCGTGAACTCTTCGGCGCCGGCAAACTGTTCGGTGTAGATATCCTGACTACCGTGAGCAACGGCGGTTGGTATATCCCCAATGGCCTGCTGCTGTTGCCGCCGAGTGCATTCTTCCTGATCGGTCTGTTCATCTGGGCGATCCGTGCCTGGAAACCGGCACAGGTGGAAGAAGATGAGTTCAAGATTGCGCCTAATTCCCAAGCGCAGGAGGCCTAATCCGTGGAACATTATATTTCTTTGATTATCCGCGCCGTTTTCGTTGAAAACATGGCGCTGGCCTTCTTCCTCGGTATGTGTACCTTCCTGGCGGTATCGAAGAAGATCGAGGCCGCTATTGGCCTGGGTGTTGCGGTTATCGTGGTGCTGACTCTGACAGTACCAGTGAACAACCTGATCTACACCTACCTGCTGAAAGACGGTGCACTGGCCTGGGCCGGTTACCCCGACGTGGACCTGAGCTTCCTCGGCCTGTTGTCCTACATCGGCGTAATTGCGGCACTGGTACAGATCCTGGAGATGTTCCTGGATAAATATGTACCAGCTCTCTACAACGCGCTGGGTGTGTTCCTGCCGCTGATTACCGTGAACTGCGCCATCATGGGTGCTTCCTTGTTCATGGTTGAGCGCGAGTACGCGTTTGGCGAGAGTGTTGCCTACGGCTTCGGTGCTGGCCTTGGCTGGGCACTGGCGATTACCGCTCTGGCTGGTATTCGCGAAAAGCTGAAATACAGTGACGTTCCGGATGGCCTGAAAGGTCTGGGTATCACCTTCGTAACTGTTGGTCTGATGTCCCTGGGCTTCATGTCCTTCGGCGGCATCGATATCTAAGCGGGGAAAACAATAGAATGAGTATTGAAATTATCCTCGGCGTAGCGATGTTTACCGTCATCGTATTGGCGCTGGTAGCGGTGATCCTTGCGGCCCGCTCGCGCCTGGTAAACACCGGCAACGTCAACATCCTGGTTAACGGTGAGAAGACTCTCACCGTACCGGCCGGCGGCAAGCTGCTGCAAACCCTGGCTGCCAACAACCTGTTCCTGGCCTCCGCCTGTGGCGGCGGCGGCAGTTGTGCGCAGTGTATCTGTAAGGTGAATTCCGGTGGTGGCGATATGCTGCCGACTGAAGCGGCTCACTTTACCCCGCGCGATGCCAAAGAAGGCAAGCGTCTTTCCTGTCAGGTTGCGGTTAAGCAAGACATGGAAATCGAAGTGCCGGAAGAGGTGTTTGGTGTTAAGCAGTGGGAGTGCACTGTGGAATCCAATCCGAACGTGGCCACCTTTATTAAAGAGCTGACCCTGCGTCTGCCCGAAGGTGAAAACGTTGACTTCCGCGCTGGCGGTTACGTACAGCTGGAAGCTCCGGCTCACCATGTCAAGTTTGCCGACTTCGATGTCGAAGAGCAGTACCGTGGCGACTGGGAGCACTTTGGCTTCTTCAAGCTGGAGTCCAAAGTGACTGAGCCAGTGGTTCGCGCTTACTCCATGGCTAACTACCCGGAAGAGAAAGGTGTTGTTAAGTTCAACATCCGTATCGCGACTCCGCCGCCCCGCACTGAGGGCATTCCGCCGGGTCAGATGTCTTCCTACGTTTTCAGCCTGAAGGCAGGTGACAAGATTAAGGTGTACGGTCCCTTTGGTGAGTTCTTCGCCAAGGAAACTGACAACGAGATGGTATTTATCGGTGGTGGTGCCGGTATGGCGCCAATGCGTTCACACATCTTTGATCAGCTCAAGCGCCTGAACTCCACCCGTAAGATCAGCTTCTGGTACGGCGCGCGCTCCCTGCGCGAGATGTTCTACGAAGATGACTACAACGGTCTGGCTTCCGAGTTCGATAACTTCCAGTGGCATGTGGCTCTGTCCGATCCTCAGCCGGAAGACAATTGGACCGGTTACACCGGATTCATCCACAACGTGGTATATGAAAACTACCTGAAGGACCACCCGGCTCCGGAAGATTGTGAGTACTACATGTGTGGGCCGCCCATGATGAACGCGGCAGTCATCAATATGCTCAAGGACTTGGGTGTAGAAGATGAAAATATCCTGCTGGATGACTTCGGCGGATAATTGGAGGGCTTAGCTTGCTAAAAGCAATCACAGGCCCGACAAACTCAAAAACAGGGCCCGTCTTTACGGCCCTGTTTTTGCTTTGGGCGGCTGTAATTTTATCGGCTTGTGCTCCTTCGCCGGAGTCCTGGCAGTTGGCTGGCCGCACCATGGGAACCAGCTATCACATCACCGTCGTTCAGGTGCCCCCTGGTCTGGAACAGGGTGAGTTGCAGCAGTTGATTGACGATGAGTTGCAGCAAGTCAACCAGGAGATGTCGACCTATATCGACGACTCTGAGTTAATGCGCTTTAACCAAAGCCCGGTAGGGCAGGCGATCCCGGTTAGCCAACACTTGGCAGATGTGCTGGAAATGTCCCTGGATATTTATCGCCGCAGTGAGGGCGCTTTTGAGGTGACGGTCGGCCCGCTGGTCAATTTGTGGGGCTTTGGTCCCCAACCGGAACCGGAGCATATCCCCTCAGATAAAGACATTGCCGATCTGCTGACCGTCGTCGGTTCCGATGCGTTAACCCTGACCCGTAAGCCAGACACTGTTATCAAGAGCCGCCCCGTTGAGGTGGATCTTTCAGCGATTGCCAAGGGCCATGGCGTTGATCGGGTTGCCGAGCTATTGGAAGACCTGGGTATTCGAAACTACTTGGTCGAAATTGGCGGTGAACTGCGAACTAAGGGTGTGAATCCAAAGGGTAAGACCTGGGTAATTGGCATTGAAGTACCCAGCGTGGCAGGGCAGATGGTGCAGGAGCCAATTGCGGTGAGTGGGAAGGCAGTAGCTACGAGTGGAGACTATCGCAACTACTACGAAAGGGATGGTGTTCGTTACTCCCATAGCATTGACCCACGCTCCGGGCGGTCCATCAAGCACAAATTGGCATCGGTAACCGTTATTGCCGACACCTGTGCTGAAGCCGATGGTCTGGCTACCGCGATCAATGTCCTCGGTGCTGATGCCGGCATGGCGCTGGCAGAAAGAGATAATCTAGCCGTCTTTATGGTGGTGAAAACTGATTCAGGTTTCGAAGAGCGTTCTAGCTCTGGCTTTAAACCTTATGTAGAGAGGTCTGAGAAGTGACAATTTTCATATTTGCCTTTGTGGCCATGTTGCTCGTTGTTGCCGGTATGGCGATCGGGGCCATGGTTCAGAACAAACCGTTAAAGGGAACTTGTGGCGGGCTCAACAATATCGGCATGAAGCAGGATTGCACAGTCTGTGGTGGCGATGACGATGAGTGTGAAAAGGAACAGGAGAGGCAAAGACAGCAGCAGATGACTGCCGAAGATCTCGCTTACGACGCATCTAAACGCAAGTAAGCTTTCCCTCTCCAACAAGCCCGTGATCAACGGGCTTGTTGTTTTATGTCATTGGCACAAGTGGTGTCGATAATCGTAAATTAAGAGTAAATAGCGCTAAAACGCTGTGTACTCCGTTTGGAAAATAGAATTAGAGCATTTAATGGCTGAGCAAAAGTTTGACCTGGTAGTAATTGGTTCTGGCCCGGCTGGAGAGGCCGCCGCAATGAGCGCAGCAAAAAAGGGCATGCGCGTTGCGGTTATTGAAAAGCGCCAAGTGGTTGGTGGTAATTGTACTCACAAAGGTACCATTCCCTCCAAGGCGCTGCGCCACTCTGTCAAACAGTTGATGCGTTATAACACCCAGAGCGTTTTTCGCGCATTGGGTGAACCCCGCCGCCTTACTTTCCCCCAGGTAATGCAGACGGTGAATAAAGTTATTTCCTATCAGGTGGAAATGCACACTTCTTTTTATGCCCGCAACCGGGTTGAGCTGATCGTCGGCGAAGCCAAGTTCCGCGATGAACATACTGTCGAGGTGCTTATGCCCGATGGTGCGGCGGAAACTATTACAGCGAAGAAATTTATTATTGCTACTGGCTCACGCCCTTATCGTCCCGCCGATGTAGACTTTGATCACGAGCGGGTCTACGACAGCGATATGATCCTGGATATGCAGCACACCCCTCACTCCATTATGATCTATGGTGCTGGTGTTATCGGCTGTGAATACGCGTCTATCTTCGCTGGCCTTGGCGTTAAGGTGGATTTGATTAATACCCGTAACAGCCTGCTGGAATTTCTCGATGATGAGATTTCTGATGCGCTGAGCTATCACCTGCGCGATATGGGCGTGACTGTTCGCCACCAGGAGGAGTATGCGCGGGTACTGCCCAATGAGCAGGGCGTAATTATGGAGATGCAGTCCGGCAAACGTATCCATGCGGATGCACTGCTCTGGTGTAACGGCCGTACTGGTAACACCAGCTCCCTCGGCCTGGAGAATGTCGGTCTGGAAGCGAACCATCGCGGACAATTGAGCGTTGACGATCACTACTGTACCGAAATTGAAAATATTTTTGCGGTCGGTGATGTGATTGGCTGGCCCAGCCTTGCCAGTGCCTCTTATGACCAGGGGCGTGCGGTTGCAGCAGCGATTGCGGGCCGTGGCCATCGAGTAATTGAAGATGCGCCTACCGGGATTTATACCCTTCCAGAGATTTCCTCTGTGGGTAAAACCGAATCAGAGCTCACCGCAGCCAAAGTACCCTACGAAGTGGGCCGCGCACTGTTCAAGCACACTGCGCGGGCGCAGATTTCTGGTGAGCGCGTAGGCATGCTCAAGATTTTGTTCCATATCGAGACTCACGAAATCCTGGGCATTCACTGCTTTGGAGCAGAGGCTGCTGAGATTGTGCATATTGGCCAGGCCATTATGAAACAACCAGCACCGAATAATTCAATCGATTATTTCGTTAATACCACCTTTAACTACCCCACCATGGCAGAGGCATATCGCAGTGCTGCACTGGATGGGCTCAACCGGGTTGCCCGCCTATGACAGAACCCTCACCCAGTGAGTTTCAGGCGTTGGTAAAGGAATTTTTTGAGCAGATTCCTTTTAATCAACAAATTGGACTTGAGATGCGCGACCTGGACCTGGAGGCGCTCACACTTTCCGCAGGCTTTGAACTGAACCCACAGTTGATAGGCAATGTGTGGAAGAACATCCTGCACGGTGGCGTAATTGCCACCGCCCTGGATACGGTTGGTGGTTTGACCGCAATGGTCGCCGCCTACCAGCATCTGGGAGATGTGCACTGGAAAGAAAAAGTGGATCGCCTATTAAAGCTGGGTACGGTCGACATGCGTGTAGACTACCTAAAGCCGGGCAGGGGAGAACACTTTCTCTGCCATGGCTCAATTCTGCGCACCGGTAACAAGCTGGTTGTAACGAGAATGGAGTTGATTAACGACACGGATGAATTGATTGCTACCGGTACGGCAACTTACCTGTATTGACCTTAGTCCGAGCCAACCCTTGGCTCGGCGACCTCCTTAGATATACCCCTTAGATGTACCCCTTATCCACTGGCTTTCTTTAAGGTGTTTATTATTATGAGTGAAATCCTCGCATTTGCTGCAATCTCTCTTTTGTTGGTTATTTCACCAGGGCCGAACAGCGTCCTGATTCTTAAAACAGTAGCTAGTAGGGGGCTGAGGCCGGGAGTGGAGAATATTTTTGGGCTGGTTTCAGCAACATTTGCCCATGGTGCCATTTCGATCTTGGGTTTATCGGCGATTATATTGCAGTCGGCTGAAATTTATACATTCATCAAATATCTTGGGGCCGCCTACCTGGTTTATTTGGGAGTGAAAACGATATTAGCCACACTATCAAAATCTTCCGTGAAGGATACAGGGGATGAATTGTTACCAATTACAGCAGCTCCTGGGAACTCATTCCGAAATTTTGGAGAGGGTTTCCTGACTCAGATTCTTAACCCCAAAGTATCGATGTTTTATCTCGCGGCCTTTCCGCAGTTTATCTCAGTTGGCAGCTCTAGTTACTATGAGGCTTTCCTATTGGTCTCACTTCATGCATCAATAATATTCCTGTGGTTTCTGGCACTTGCGACTATGTTGTCGAAGTGGAAAGTGGCTTCCATTGGTGGGAATATGCAAAGATGGGTTCAGCGTTTTAGTGGTGGCCTATTGATTGGTTTTGGCAGTTTAGTGGTTCGCCAGGATACTTAAGATTCTCTCGTGTAACTGATGTTGTTTCGAGGGCTTCCAGTATTTATTCCTTCCGCCCTAGGTTAAAACTTCCCCTGGCGGGTAAGGAGCACAACAGTAGCAATATCCCTCCGAGACAAAAAAGAGCCACGATGTAGTGGCTCTTTAGCCTTTTTGATCCAAGTTCATTGATTCTTACTTCTGATCGTTTGTTTATGTCTCTTTTGAGTACGTTATGCGGTGTAGCGAAAGGTACGGATTGGTGCCTGTTCACCGAGGGTAATTAAATCAATGTGTTGATTTAAAATTAACTGGGTGTTTAGTTAAATTGCTGTACTGATAAGTATATTTAAAACCAGTCTCTATTCAGAGGCCCCTTAAGTAAACCGAAATACCTTGATGCCTGTAGTGAATTTTAAATAACAGTAGTTATTTTGTGGTTGTTTTGCCTGATGGCGACATTGATCGCTTGTCGTGGACTTGTAGTCTGTAAAAATATAGCATGTTGAAAGCGTTATATTTTCGACCATTCAAACTAATATAGTCATTACTAAGCTGCGTTTTAATTTTAAGGTTCCCTTAAAGGTGGGTGATACCTCAGTGTTTTGTTTGTCACTTTTTTGTGATGAGTTGATCGGTTGAGGTGCATTCTTTGAATTTTGTCGTGCTTTTTAAAGGAAATGTTCGGGTGATATTTTTTCTAATAATAATTAATCACTAAATTTGCACATTGTTTGCATAAAGCCCGGATAATATAAATAAAGCCGAATATTCGGTTGTGATGTGAGGATAAAAAATGCCAAGTTTACTGAATAGTGATGCAAGTGCGTCCAATTACGGTGGGCAGTTAACCTGGAAATTCAGCCAGGGAAGCTATTCAAAAATCACCAAAAAGCATCCACATACCAAGGGTGGGATTTGTGAGGCTCTGTCAGTTAGCTGGGTCAGTAAAGCCCTTCAGTCGGGGCTTCAGGATGCGTTAACTACCGGTGGCAGTATTGATGATACAAAAATAGCCGTGGTCGCTCAGAGATTTGCCTCTATGTATCGATTTAAGTTTGCAAATGGAACTGAGGGTAGGCCTAGCACATCTTTTGAGATGATTAAGGAGACTAAACAATATTTGGAATCTCAGGGGTTTCGCAATATTGGGCAGGCGGGTAGCGGTATTGCACAGAAGAAAAAAAGTCCTTCGTTGAAAGATCAGTTCGCCGCATCTTTCGATGTTCTTGAATCTAAAGACTGCTTCAAGCAGCAGTCCAATACTATCCACTGCGTCTTAAGGACAGCTGGTACTGGTTGGGGACATGCGATGGCATTTCGTGTTGAGCCATCTGCTGATAAAGTAAGTTATTTTTTTGATCCTAATAAGGGTGAGTTTAAATTTCTTAAATATTCACAATTTAGAAAGTGGTATGAGCACTATCATAGTGATTCGAGATTATATAGAACTTCAAGGGCTTTGGGGTTTGATATCTTTGTGCATAGCGACAGATAAATTAGGGCTTGTGAGTTAGCGCTTGCGCATTTGAAGAGCACTTTGGATAGTTGGGTAGGGTGTCTACGGGTTGTAAACCTAGAGGAGCCGCTCTCCCTTCTACTTTAGGCTTATTCAGTTTTTATTTTGATCTTCCGTTTTTCGTACGTGTCTTAGCCTAAACTTTGAAAGGCCTTTGTGAGTCAAAACTCCGGCTATTCTCCTGAATTATAAGTCTCGCGCTGACATAGTTTTTGAGTTTGTAAAAATAGGTTTTTAACTCACTTTCAATATGTTCACTTGGCCTCTCAATACTTTTTTCTACTTTTTATAATTTCCGATGATATGTTCGCCTGGCTCAGGGGTATTCAGCCCTTTTCTTGGGTCTATTTTTGGCGTTCTCAGTATCTCTTGAAGAGGCTATCGGATTAGACCAATCTTTCAATTTCAGTCTAGGCCCTCAAAGAAACCTAGCGGAGTACGCTTTTGGGGGTAGGGATAAGCCTCACAGCGGCGTTTATACTGTCATTGCCAAGCGACTCGGAATAAGGGGTTTTGGCAGAGGGTTTCACATCTTTCGCGAGCGGTGTTTGCAGCTAACAATTATCCTTGAGAAAATCACCGGCGCCTTTCTCTGAGAACTGCTAGTACCTTACATTTCAGGGGTTAATAACTTATCAATGGGAATCTCAATCCAAATGCTGGGCGACCTTCTTGTCTCCCGTGATGGCAGCCCAGTTAATCTACCACCCTCAAGAAAAACTCGAGCACTTTTGGCTTTCTTACTGTTGGCTGCGAGACCTCACAGGAGGGATCGCTTATGTGAGATATTCTGGGAGCTGCCCGATGATCCGCGTGCCTCCCTGCGCTGGTCTTTGAGTAAAATTCGATCCATTGTCAACGACCCAGAAATAGAGCGCCTCATTGCTGATAGAGAGCGTGTCAGCTTGGATACGGAAGGCATTTGTATTGATGTTGCCGAAATAGCACTTAAGCTTGATTCCCCCGGCGTTTTGGCAGCAGAGCTGGAAGATATCCATCGACAGCTGCAGGAGCCTTTCCTGGATGGGATCGATCTGCCCGATCAAGAACTATTTCAACGGTGGTTGCTGTCTGAACGTCAAGAGATTGTTCAATTGCAAGGGAGGGCGCTGTCCCGCTTGTCCTCTCACCCGGGTGTTCCTATACCGGACCAGTTAACTTGGGCCCGCAGCTGGGTGGCATTGGAGCCCTATAACCCAAACGCTGCAACGCAGTTACTGCATTTGTTGAGCTCATTGGGATTGAGTAGTGAAGTGGAGTTTGAACGGACAAGGCTTGCTGAAAGATTCCGCAAAGCAGGCATTACATGGTCGCCCTGCAGGCTTGGTGAGTCGGTAGTTCAGGAGTCCGGTGATGATTTGGCTACGGGGCGTAAACTGCTAACTCAACAGAAGGTTGAGTTTTGTACGGCCAGCGATGGTGTGCGTATTGCCTATGCCAAGATGGGAGAGGGGCTTCCAATAGTTAAAGCCGCAAACTGGTTGAGTCATTTAGAGCATGACTGGGACTCTCCCATATGGAGTCCATTGTTTCGGGAGCTTTCTGTCGACCACCAGTTTATTCGTTACGATGAGCGTGGGAATGGCCTGTCGGATTGGGAAGTTGAAAATATCTCTTTTGAGTCGTTTGTTACAGACCTTGAGACAGTCGTCGATGCCTGTGAAGTTGATAACTTTACTTTGCTAGGTATATCGCAAGGAGCGGCAGTATCTATTGAATATGCAGTAAGGCATCCAGAGCGTGTTAGGCAGCTGATTTTGTTTGGGGGTTATCACGCAGGTTGGCGAATAGGTGCCAGTGAGGCCACGATAAAAGAGCGCGAAGCAGTAATGACCCTGACAGCGACGGGCTGGGGACAGGATAATCCTGCTTATCGGCAGATTTTTTCCACGACATTTATGCCAAGCGCGAATGCCAGCGAATTAGAGTGGTTTAATGAGTTTCAGCGGCTGACTACTTCGCCGGAAAATGCTGTCCGCTTCCTATCGGTTTTTGGCAGTATTGATGTGCGGGACAAGCTCAAAGAGATTAATGTGCCCACTTTGGTGATCCATTCACTAGGGGACCAGCGTATTCCTGTTCAGACGGGCTGTGAAATTGCTTCTGCTATACCTGGCGCTCGATTTGTTGGTCTCAATAGCGACGGTCACTTACTCCTGGGGCGTGAGCCTGCCTCCAATGTATTTGTGGAGGAAGTTCGTCAATTTATATCAAAGCATTAATCGCCGATAGTGTGACCTATAAAAATAATATGAGGGGGCGGTTCTGCAGTGCAGCCACCCTGCTCAAAAACCAACAACTAAAGCTCTTAAGGGTTGGCTATAGGTAAACAGCCAGTTCTTTAGCTGAAAGATAGCGAATAGATGCTTCTGGAAATTTTCGAATGATATCGAGGGCGGCAGAGCGGGCATCGGCCTCATCGGCATATATATTGGGGAGCTTAACATTGGAGGTTGTTCTACCAGATATATAGCGCATTACCACGATATATCGCCCTTTCCATTTGCCCCAAAAAACGTCATTAGGAGCGTTGTTGACTGAGGACTTTTCAGGGGCTGCTTCTTTCTCTTCCTGGGGCTTAAGCTCCAACTCCGCTTCTTGCTCCCACATAAGTTGGGCAAGCCGATTTAATTCTTTAGAGTAACTAGTTGACATAAATCTCAAAGGCTTAAGAGTTTATTGGTTTAGGGTGTTTTGCTGATTACTAATACTGGCAAATTAAAGAGTTAACAGAAAAGATCTTAATAAATACTAATCTATAATTGAAAAATAGAAGTTAAGTATGGGTATGACCTTATCCGCTTGCATAGTTTATATATAAAACTTCTCTCAATTTATCAATAAATATTCCACTTGGTTCCATGGCACCTATTTGGTACAGAGTCCGTCATGACGAGCCGAGGGATATTGTTAAAAGCTATCTTCTCACATTTTAGAAAAAAATCATACCTGGTACAAATCAAATGTTTATTAAGTTTAAAGATAGTTAAGTTAACAGCTGCATTACCCGGCAGTATCTTTGTGATTACCTAGCGGTTTTTGGGTGATTACACCAGAGTGAGGGGCTTAATCAGGCAAATTGTTTGGGTTTTCCATAATTTACAAAGCCAGTAGATGGTTATGGGGCCTGTTTTAGATATCTTTTGCCAAATACCTGAGGTCTCTCATTACCACCGGGCTGCTAGTGAATACTTAGGGTTTTTAAGTCAGTAATTTTCATATGGTGACACTATTTCTAATAGAATAGGCGATGCTTAAACCTCACAATCCCTCACTCTCAGAGACTCCTCTTGTTCCGTTTAAGGTAGTGTAAATAAATGTAAAGGGTGCATTGGGGTGTCTACTTGCTTTGTCGCGCATGAAGAATAATTGAATTTTGGAAGGGCCCGCTAAGTAGTGCAGGATTGTATGTTCCTGTTTATAGGTTAATTTATGAGACCTTCCCCTTATCCTGGCTAATAAAGTTGCCCTTCCTAAAGAGGTTGGCACTTTAGTCCTGCAAATAGTTTCGCTGTATCCGCCTTTCAAATGATTCTTCAAACGCTCAATTCAACGATTGTGGGTTTTAATGGCTGAACTCGAAAGCGGCTTTGTCTCCCCCTTGGTGACCACGCACCCCGTGCACGGATCTCTTGATGAGTGCTCCCTGAGCACAGTGGAAACAAAAGTGTCGTGATTGGAGCT
Source organism: Microbulbifer sp. CNSA002 (assembly GCF_047324085.1). Classification (NCBI taxonomy): domain Bacteria; kingdom Pseudomonadati; phylum Pseudomonadota; class Gammaproteobacteria; order Cellvibrionales; family Microbulbiferaceae; genus Microbulbifer; species Microbulbifer sp. CNSA002. The sequence goes on along the minus strand of NZ_CP172449.1, from coordinate 3,231,332 downwards.
TGGCTTCAGCTGAGTCAGGTGAAGCGTAAAGATACAGAAGAAGTAAATTTATTGGTGAATTCCATGATTGCCCCTCGCCAAAAGGATTTGGACACTCACATAAGGCAAAATGTCTTATTTGAAAGTCAGTATTTAGGTGACTTGTTTCGGTTTCAAAAGATACTTGTTTCACCAAATGGAAATGTTTCAATTGGGTTTTCTTCAGATTTTAATCTGACAATGGTGATTTCAGGTGTTGCTGATATCAATAGTGATGCTTGCGAATTCCCTATGGCTTCGGGGGAGATCTGGCTATCGGGTGAAATGAGCCATGTTACAGTTGATAATTTGTCTGAGGGAGAAGACCTAGTAATCATCTGTGCGAGTATCAGCCCGGTCATGCTGACACGATTTTATGAGCGACACACTCGCGTACTGATTAAAGCAAAGAACGCTCTTGCATCCAGCGTGACAACGCTTCCCAAAAGCGGGCCTTTTGTTTTTCCAGAGTGTGACTTGACACGCTTTACTTTGGATTCACTGAGTGCATTTAGCAAGTTAAATGATGAGAGTTTGAATTATTTAAAGCTGGAAGAACTACTTCTCTTGAAGCTGCAGGGAGCTTGTGGTTGCCGCTTAGCTGACGAGTTGCTTCGGCAGGTTAATCCGGTGAACGAACGTTTCCGTCGATTTATGGAGGAAAATGCTACTCAGCACTGGTCTGTAGCAAATTATGCTAAACAGATTGGGATGAGTCTCACATCATTCAAGAATAAGTTTGGCCAAGTCTTTAAAGCTGAGTCACCAAAGGCTTGGATTAACGAACGTAGGTTACAACATGCTGATATTCAGTTGAAGACTACCAATAAGCGTTTAGTCGATATAGCTCTGGAGAGCGGATTCTCAAGTCAATCTTATTTTACCCAGCTTTATAAATCGATGTATGGGTACCCCCCTTCAGAGGTAAGGCAGAAATCCGTAAAGTCAGCTTGAAAAGGTACTTGTGATTTCTTGTGACCGTGTGCGCCTGGCCAGTTCCCGGAGAGCTGTTATAGTATTCGGCACTCTACGAATAACTAAATAATTGGTCCATAAAAATGGAAGTTAGAGAATTAGAAGGCCTGGAATTAGTGGGTTTTTATACCCGCACTAAGAACGCTAATGAGTCTGACCCAAAAACAGCAAAGATAACGCCAATGTGGGAGCGCTTCGGCGCAGAGGCTGCCCCCAAATTAAGGGGCAACCCTAAGGTATTTGGTGTTTACTCCAACTACGAATCTGACCATACCGGCTTTTTTGATGTCTATGCATGTTCAGATATGTTGTCGAAGGATATGTCTGAGGATTTCAAGTCGATTCAAATACTGCCAGGCAAATACCTGATGTTTTCCGCCAAAGGGGAAATGCCTCAGGTCGCCATTGATTTGTGGGGCGAGGTTTGGAGTTACTTCGCTGCGGAGGATTGCCCCCATCAGCGAGCTTTCACCACAGATTTTGAGCAGTATGTGGATGGAAATGAGGTTCAGATAGCCATATCCATCAAGTAATTGAATCGCGTATATATACGGGCTATTTAAGGAGCCTCTGAATAACTCCGTAATGCCTCTGCGAGTCTTGAAGGCTGCAGATGTTAGGCGCAGCTCGCCGCGAATGGCCGTAGCCCTTTACAAGAGCTGCAACGCAGCAGGTGCGGCCTTCAAGGCCCGCCCTTCGGGGCTTGCAGAGCGATTCACACTCCGCGTTGCGACTTCTTGAAAGGTCTAGACATTCCTGCGAAGCCGCGCCTTGATTGTGAACCGCTCTGAAAGCCAGAGGTATCACGGAGTTATTCAGAGGCTCCTTAACTCTAGGGTGAATACCAAATTGGCGAGCTGAATGCTCGCCCCTGCTGGGTAAGGGGTACTTTTTCATCCATTTCAGTACCGAAGCGTACCTTGTCAAATAGAGTCCATCGAGGTGTGGGTATCTCCAGGGCGCGCAGGTAGTAGACGGCTCTTTCCTTGGGGTTAAAGTCGGGATCTTTGAATACCGCGATTAGCTGAGGGGAGCCGATGGAGTTGGTGTATTCCGCCGTCTTCATATCCACAGTAGTCCCAACTGGGGGTAGTTTTCCCTCGGTATCCAGCTTACGGCTTCCAGACCACTTCACATTAAAGATCTTCTCCCGGGTGAGTCCGCTGCTATCCAACCAGCCCTTGATGATTTGGATACGGTCCAGGTTGGCGCCCTCAGGGTCTTTCAGTGCTGCGATAAGGAATGTCGGCGCCTGTCCCTCACTGGCTTGAGGTAGCTTCCCGCCCATTGGCACGCCTTTTTTATAGCCATTGGCGACCAGATCACCGTGAATATCCTCATCGTTATAGTCATAGCCTCCAAAGAAGCGAACTGAGATCCGGGGGCCTGTGGTGGCGAAAGTCTCCTTGCGGTACATCGCATCCCATATTGCCTCCCGGGTATTCTCGTTGGCCCAGACTCCCGTAACGCCTGAGGCAGCTTGTTCCCAGCCGAAGTACTCTCCACCAACTCCCTTGAGCAGGGGAAATGCCCAGCGCTCCTTGTTGCTGGGTTCCAGGGTCTTGAACTTGCCAAAGAAGTTGTCCTGGTCCGGTGTCGAAAGCCCGGTATGGGTGTCGGTGGCTGCGTTTGCGCCTAGCACGAAAGGGTTGGTGCCCAGCTTCTCCTCCAGGCGTAGGCCAGACTTCAGTGCCTCCCTCCAGTACTCGTATTGCAGGGCACCGGGGGGCTTGGGCTTTAAGATCAGGTTGCCTCTATCCCACAGATCCCAGTTGGCAAATTCATCTTCCGGGGAGAGGGCAGGGTGGGACTCACTTTGTCCCTTTACCTGCACCAGCTCATAAAGGGGTTCATAGCGGGCGCGCATTTGTGCCCACTCTGGAGTGAGTTCGGAGCCATCAAACTGACGCTCGATAAACATACGGCCATTAGACATATTGCCGTTGTGGGGGATGGCGAGCACCCGCCCGCCGGTTTTGTCTTCGTAGGCTTTCATCCACTCCCAGAGTTTTACCGGGTTCTCGGTATCAAAGGTAGTTAGGGGAAGTAGGGTCTTAGTGCGGTCTGCGCCATCACGAAAAATAATATTGCGGTGCAGGTTGTCGCCACCATCGGCGTTAACCGTCCACTCAAAGGCGATAAAGGTAGAAAACTCTCCGGGTTTGTAATATTTCTCTGCGGCTTCAACGGTTTTTTCCCAGGCGGATTTCATCCATTTGGGGTCCATTACTTGCTCGGGCAGTTTGCCTTCTGATTGAAGCACGATGACTTCACTTTTTGCTTCATTGGTCGCTTCTTCGCTGCCTGAAATTAATGCCTCGTGCCATTTTTTCAGGGTGGCATTGGACATCATTTCCGGATTGCCATCGACGATCTCGCTGATAACTCCCATACCGTCTGAATGATCGGTGATCATGAACCAGTCGTAAGGGCGGCTGAGCTTGGCTTTCAGTCCGCTGTTGGAGGTAACAGTTTCTCCCAGGGCAAATCGATAGGCGTCATCGGGAGTAAGAATTGCGCCATCCAACCCCGCATCTACCGACCAGCCAGTATGGACATGTGTATCGCCAAAATAGACATTGCGAGCGATGCGTTTTTCGCTGTCCCGTTGAGCTTCCAGCTCCGCTTCTATCTCCGGTGCCATCGCCGTGAGCGGCCGTTGTTTTTCTGGAGTGGCGCCCTCTGTTTGTCGGGCGTTTGAACTTGTATTTTTATCTCCGTCGGACTTTTTACTGCAACTATAAAGGCTGAGTACAAGAATAAAGAGGAGCAGGGTTAATCCAGCTTTGCTCTTGTGCATCGATGGCGGCTCCATTTCCTGAATGTGTCGGATCGCTTTTTAACGTAAAAGAATTCGTTGCGAAGAGAAGATAAATTACAGCTAGCATAGTTGAGCGACTCTGTTTATTCGCGAATTGGGCCACACCGGGGGCCTTGTTATCTATCGGCACAATAGATAGTCTTCGGCTCCAGTTGAGTTAGCACATTTATGCAACTTCAAGAACATGGTTGGCTAATTCAGTCATATTGAAATATGGCTACGCAATAATCATCGCTCCGGGCGATAGGCAAAAGCAGGCATATGAGTAACAACGAAAAGCGTCCACTTTACATCCCCCATGCAGGCCCCTCCCTACTGGAAATACCACTGCTCAATAAAGGCAGCGCATTTAGCTTGGAAGAGCGTCTCGAGTTTAATTTGGTCGGTCTTCTGCCGAATACCGTTGAGACGATTGAAGAGCAGGCCAAGCGCGCTTACCTCCAATTCCAGCAGTGTAAGACTGGCCTGGAAAAACATATCTACCTGAGGGGAATCCAGGACGACAACGAGACGTTGTTCTTCTATCTGATCGAACATCATACGGAAGAGATGCTGCCGATTATCTACACCCCCACTGTAGGTGCAGCTTGTGAAGAGTTTTCCAGTATTTATCGCAACCACCGGGGATTATTTGTCTCCTATCCGGACCGGGAATATATCGACGATATTCTGCGCAGCGCCACTAAAGAGAACGTCAAAGTCATTGTGGTGACCGATGGCGAACGGATACTTGGGTTGGGTGATCAGGGTATCGGCGGCATGGGTATCCCTATTGGCAAGCTCTCCCTGTATACCGCCTGTGGCGGTATCAGCCCGGCTTATACCTTGCCTGTCACCTTGGATGTTGGCACCAATAACCGCACTTTGCTGAGTGATCCCATGTATATGGGGTGGCGCCATGAGCGGATTTCCCAGGAAGAGTACGATGAATTCCTGGAGCAATTTATTGAAGCGGTAAAGCGTCGCTGGCCCAAGGTATTGGTTCAGTTTGAGGACTTTGCCCAAACCAATGCCACGCCGTTGTTAGAGCGCTATCGCGACCGCCTGTGCTGTTTTAATGATGATATTCAGGGCACGGCTTCTGTAGCACTGGGTACTATCCTGGCTGCCTGTAAGACCTGGCAAGAAACCCTCGCCGCGCAGAAGGTGACGATCGTGGGTGCCGGCTCAGCCGGGTGTGGTATTGCCGAGCAAATCGTCAGTGCAAAAGTGCAGGCCGGTCTATCCGATGCTGAGGCTCGCGAACAGATCTTTATGTTCGATCGCTACGGGCTTGTGACTTCCGATATGAAAGGCCTACACGACTTCCAAGCAGCTCTGGCCCAGGACCCGAGCAAGTACGATGGAGTGTCCAGCTGGAACCTTGAGACATTGATCGGTAATGTTGAGCCCAGCATCCTGATTGGTGTTTCGGGGCAGGGTGGCCTGTTTACCCAGCCAGTAATCGAAGCTTTGCACAAGGGGCACCGCCGACCTTTGGTGATGCCACTTTCAAACCCCACTTCCCGGGCTGAAGCGACTCCAACTGAGATATTCAGCTGGACCAAGGGCGAGGCTTTGGTAGCTACCGGCAGCCCCTTTGCAGCGGTAGAAATCGATGGTCATCACTATGCGGTAGCGCAGTGTAACAATGTCTACATATTCCCAGGTATTGGCCTCGGCGTGATTGCTTCCGGTGCTTCGAAAGTGACTGACAGTATGTTGATGGCAGCATCCAACGCCCTGGCGGAGCAGGCGCCGGTGGTGAAAGATGGCGAGGGTGCCTTATTGCCACACCTGAATGATATTCGCGAAGTGAGCATGCATATTGCCAGGGCAGTGGCTGCCCAGGCGCAATTGGATGGCGTTGCGCCCAAGGTGAGCCGCGAGCATTTAGAGCGTTTGCTAGAGCGTAACTTCTGGCGTGCAGATTACCGCTCTTATCGTCGTCGCTCTTTCTAAATAAGAGCGCTGGGCCCCTTGCGACTATCGCTTCGGGCCTGTCTCTAAGCCAGCTTTTCCCCGGTATAGAAGGAGTCTGGCTGGCGCAACACCAAGTAATCCTCCCAGTGGAATCCCTGATTCAAAAACTCAATTGCTGCATTGACGCCAGATAGGAACAGGTGTTCGCAGTGGTGGTCCGGCATGGAAAAATCCAGCCAGTGCGGGTTTTCTCCGGTATCGGTGGGGTTGATGGGGATTTCTTTTACCAGCGCATGGTATTCCGCGTTCAAGCTCGCGCGTACATGGTTGTCGAGCATATTGCGACAAGTGCTGATCAGCCCCATCGCAAACCTTCCTACCTTATCTGATTTTGGCTGGTACAGGTCCACTTCCAACTTGATCCCAAAGGTTGGCAATTTGGGGGTGCCGATGGGTTTATGGAAGATATCGAAAGGGAAGTTGGAGACAAGGCCGCCGTCAACAAATTCAATATCTTTGGGAAAGCCAGCGCGGAAAAAACGTTTGGGATCACCGATACCTTTAATGCTGCGCCAATTCTCGGCGACAGTATTGCACTCACTTAATTGGGGGATGCCCTTTACGGTGTAGGGCTTAAAGAAACCGGGTACCGACATGGAGGCACGTACGAACTCCGCGGGGTTTACTGCGCTCGGATTATCGAAGTAGAGCGGCGCCTTGGCTGGAAATACCGCGCGGGTCTCGGTAGTGATATCCGCTGCCACCAGGGCAACCTCGCCGCTACCTATCAAGTGATCTGGTGTGCCGCGGTACAGAAGCTGTGGGAACTGGTTAATTCTCTGGTTGAGCTGTGCGGTGTTGGTGATGCCCAGCTGTTTCAACTCCGTTTGTAACCACTGGGTAAAGGTATCTCCCGGATTTAGCCCCTTATGTCTGAGCAGGTGCCGCAAGGTGCGGATAGAATCGAAGGGGTGCAGTGCCAAACTACTCATCAAGCCTTTGCCCTTGAGCAGGCGCTGTACCGTATTGCGTGCATAGCGCTCGCCATCTTCAAAACTGGCAAAGTCGGCATTGGCGAGGATACCCAAGAGCTTTTCGCTCTTGCCAGTGCTCGGTGTACCGGCCGCTGCCAAGAAGAGCGCATTGATGGCACCCGCTGAGGTTCCAGCAATTTTGCGAAACCGAATTCCCGCCTTTTCCAGAATGTAGGTATATCCGACCAGGGCGATCCCCAGCATACCGCCACCTTCCATCACGATATCGACATACTGAAGGCCCTGGTTGTCCTGTACATCACTGAATACTTTTCCTTCAATGGTGGACTTGGATGCCTGCCAGTGTGCATCCGCTTTTGCGATGGCGTTTTCAACCCATGGCGATTTTTGCATGTCGGCTTTCCGTACTGTGACAGCGATCTACAAGAGAATTTAGACAATTTATCCGCTTGTAGGTGAAAAAGGCAGGGTATCACCCAGAATCAAATTCGTCATAGCATCTAGTCGTCTTTATTTGCTTTCCCGCTTGAATACTACTTGACTCATTAAACGATGAAATATCTTGCTGTGGCTGTGTTTGGATATATAGCGGGATTCGTACTTGCTGGCATGGTCGATGCAATGGCGTGGTGCTTACCTGATGGAGACTGAGGGTGAGTTGTTCAGGAGGACGATGTCATTTGCGAGAACAGCTTCCCTTCACTGCGAAATGGGAGGTCCACTTGTCCAGCCCTTGAAACCCACTGAGAGCTCCATTTATTGGCTGGGAAATGGTTTGGTCAGGAGAGTATCTAGTTGTTGGACTATTTACCTGATAAGTGCCGCGCCCCACCCAAAAAGGTCCAGAGGAGCACTTTTTGGGTGGGGCAACGAAATAGCTTGAAAATAATGAATATTATTCAGCAGATAAAGTTATTGCCTATTAAATTGAGACACCCATATTGCCTTCAGTACCGACACAGAATCCAAATATTTCATGGAAAAAGAGGCTTTTACATTCAAAATTGGAGGCGATATGGAAAGTGTCATTTGGGAATTTGGGGTCGTGAAGTCCCAGGTTGTGCTCGGTTCCCACGCAGTAGATATCATTTCTTGGGTCACCAGGTCTAAAGGCTATCCAATCCAGTTTCCAGCCGCCGAGATCACCCTGATCATCCCACTTGCCGTCAATGGGGTTCCATTGACCTACATTACCGTCAGCGCCTACACACCACATTACTCCAAAGTTATCGAAGGCAATCATTTTTAGGGGCCAGGGCTTTTTAATCTCAGGTTCCTCCCAGGCTCCAGCGGTGGTATTCCACTTGGCAAGATTACCTTTAGTCCCAACGCTCCACATGGCATTTGACTTGTCAAATGCAATCATTTTGGAATCCCAGGATTGGTTGTACTCTTTTTTGTCAACGAGACCAAAAGTTCTTGAATTCCACTTTCCGATATTATTTGAAGTTCCAACGCACCACAGGTTATCTTCTCTATCAAAGGTGACCATATTTAAATGCCACGTTGAGAGAAATCCTCTATCTTTAAAGTTCATTTCCATGATAAACCTCCTTAGGGTTTTTGGATTAGGGCTTTCTGATACTCAGGGATGTCAAAATTTTAAGGCTTAAAGTGAATTCATTTGAAAGCTAGTAAATAATCCAGTTGGATTTTTGGTTACATTTTGTTGACAGTTTTCAGATAAAAAGTATGCGCAGCCTTTTGAATGAAAAGATGTTTTAGATGCGCTTAGCACCTTCCAGCAAAGACTTATGTTGTGCTGGCCTATTTATTTTCCATTCGCCGACAGTGGTCTATCCAATGGCGGCTATTACTGCAAAAAGTGAGATTGTAGCTTTGTGGCTAATTATATTTCTATTCACTAAAAGGCTGGGTTAATCAATAGAACTGGCCACTCGGCTTGATAAAAACCTCCTAATCAGTTGTTTCAAGCGATCTTAAAGCAAAGGGCTGTGGTTTAAAATCCTCCTCGACTAAAAGGGCGGGGATTGCTACAGGTGGTTGGTGCCTTTTGGTAGTGGTTAGTCAATATAAGGCCGATTAGAACTACCAAATAGCGTGGGTTAGTTGGATTGATTTTTATAGTTTTTCGCCTTGGCGCGTTTATCAAATAATTCTGGCTTGTGGGATAGAATTTCTGTCAGCTTTTCTCAGTGATTTAGCAGCTTCGAAACCCTTAGGTAAACAGCTTCGCTTGAGCGGCGGGTATTTATTTATTGCATTTTCTGAGAGGTTTTTTCAGGCAGGAAGCGGGCTGTAACTAAAAGCGGAGAGTGAAAGAAATACACGGCGTTCAAGCTTTCTACTGCTGCTACAGGAACAAGGGGGGCGTTGAGGGTTGTGATGATTTTCTGAGAAGCCAGGTGATGACGGTCTCCCCGGTTGATTTGAGTCCCGGAAAAGAAGCCCTCAATACGGCGAGGCTACGCGACATAGCGTCGGTCTGTGGCGGATACATACGCCAGCTTTATTGTATTGAGTAGTGGCTGACGGTCATTGGAACTTCACTCTTTCAACGAAGTTCCAGGATGTGCGGCAGAACTTGAGTGATCAACCCGAAAGCCTTGATATTCGGTAATGGGGAGAGGTTCCAGATCGATATCGAAGCTTGGCTTTTCATGTGGGCCATATGCACATTGGTCAAGTAACGCGGCAAGGGCGGTATGAGAGCCCTGCGCCCATATCTCTACGCTTTTGTCAGGTCTATTCAATACCTTTCCGACGATGCCCTTGCTAAATGCTGAACGTTGAACCCACTTTCGATATCCAATACCTTGAACTTTTCCTTTGACCCTGATTCTCCAGTGCTGCAACTGAATTATGGTTTGTTCCAACCTGGGAAAGAGTTGCAGTAGCAATGCCGAGGCGACATCGCGCCCAACACCATAAGTGGGAAAGTAATGCCAATCTAGCGAGGGGCTACATGTGATTTGGCTTACCATCCAATACTGAGATGGTAATGGCCGACTAATGTCTTCTGCGACTATGTCGACTCCCGCAATTAGTGGATTAAATAGCGCCTCTACAGATTGGGTCGCAATTGATGCGAAATCTGCATGCAATATTTCACTGACGTCGCGAAAAAATTCTCCGAAGCGCTGCTGGTGTGTCTCAATGTTATTACTTTCATAATTGCGGATTGGTTCTATCCCTCTTTCCAATGCGGCAACAACCTGTCCGCCAATGGTAAGGGCACGAAATTTTCGGAGCCGAGAAGGCACTTTACCAGGATCATGAGTGGATGAAGTCAAGCTCGTATTGATCCCTGCTTCGTTTAGTCTCTTGTTTCGTAATACACGGTTTAGGCAGGCACGACGCGCTACTTGAGGCACAAGATCGGGGGTCGATTGATGAAACAAGACATGTTTGTCGCCGTATACGACACCAGAGATACTGGTGCTGATGTTGTAGGGCTTCAAATCGTATTTATATGCAGCCAAGCTGATCAGCGCGTTTTGTCGGTTTCGGAATCTTGGTGTGTAGAATGGATAGTTCCATGGTGCCGCTAGTCTGATAGGGTGGGGCCCAGGACAATACTGGCCTTTCTCGGCGTGCTGAATGGTGCGGGCTGGCCCGGAGGCGCTGAATAGATATTCCAGAAGTAGCCTTGGGAGGTCGATCGGTTTACCAAAATCAGGAAAAACTGGTGTTGAGGTTGCAGAGTTTGTATTGACTTCGATCACATAGGGAGAGCTGGCTGTCTCGGAGGAGTTGTCAGGGACAATAATATCCACTCCAACATAGTAAATCCCAGGAAATGCACTGGCTGCACGCTCTGCAACCTGAATGACCTCAGTGTCGAGTCTGTCCAATAACTGAATACTTTCTCCTCCCGCAGAAATATTTGCTACGCCCGCCAACCAGATGCGTTCTCCTTCAGCAGGAACATATTCACGGGAAATACCATTCACATCCAGCAGTTCTGTTCTGAGTATGTAGTCCGAGTCCACACGATACTTTGGGTTGCGTTTACTTTTATTGTTTTTTTTCTCCGAGATTAGTTCGTTGATGTTATGCGTTCCATCTCCAATGACGTTGGGAGCAATTCTCAGGCAAGCAGACACCGCGCATCCCCCGATAACATTCACTCTTAAGTCGCAGCCACTGATATGGCGCTCGATGATTATTTTATTTGATTTGGCGCTGGCGGTTTTCCAGGCATCTTGCAATGCATCGACCGATGTGATCCCCGTGGTAATACCTCGGCCATGACTACCTGTAACTGGCTTGATGACCACAGGGTAGTGAAGTGTTGAGAAATAGTCTGTTGCAGCTTTGATATCGTCGAAGACCCGACCTGTTGCCACGGGGACACCATTCCTAGCAAGCAAGTCTTTCGTCAGATGCTTCTGTTGAGCGCAAGCACGATAGGCCTCAGATACCAGTGCAGAGTTTCCGCAAAAGAGTACATATTTTTCTTGATATGTAATCTTGTATAAATCTTTGGAGTAATAATCGACCTGCATTCCCATATCTTTGGCTGTTTCAGTAATCAACAGCTGATTAATTTCTCCTTTCATTCCAAAATACTTCGAATCGAGATAGCTATTTTCACGCTCAAAGAGGTCGCTTTTTAGCAGGTTATCTAAGGAGAAAGAGGGTGATTGCTTGGCATTGACGTTTTCAACAATTTGGGTCATGGCTGAACACTATTCACTGCATTGATGGGAGATTTGAACTGAGAAATGCAATCAAAAAGGCAAGTATCCTGCCGAGAGTCAGGCCGCTCGTCATAGTATCTGAGACCACTTCGCAAGAATTGGGTGATGGCAAGCTTACTAACATTTTGGCGTCGATAAGGTTGAACAGTGAAATGCAGGATGATTCTTGCGGAGCCTTAGCCAGATTCTCTCAGTTGGATATCGGCAGGCGCAGTATGATTGTAGTCAATGGGAGGCTGTTGAAAGCTTGAGGAGTTGGATTGGCTGTTTGCTGTTCAGTGATGGGCGGGGTCAATCAGTGAGATAGAATCTGGCTTGGAGGGGGCTGACCTGTTTGGTTGCCCCTTTTTAGGGTGAAGGGTTTGTAGCTGCTACTGGTGTGCTGTGCAATATCAGCAGCTGTCGAAGAGTTCATACCTGTCAGAACTGAACTGTTCGCTTTAATGGGTTTCGGTAGATTCGACAATGATTGAGATAGGCATCCAGCCCAGATAATTGTGGGCATTTTCATAGTGGTCCATGCCAACTTCCCAGGTGCGCGTAATAACACCATTAGAGCTGTTGGTGGATTTCCATATGACTCGGACGTAACCGCGAGAGGTCGCATCGGACTGCTCGGGCAAGCGTTCTTGGCAATTAATCCATTGGGGCAGTTCTAAGTTGGGTACACCTTTGGCAGAGGGTGGCAGATCTTGGCTCAATGGAAGTCTCCGGTTCGAATTTTTAAGAAATATATCAGTTTTTCTGTCTTTTTCTAGATTGTTTTTTTTAGGCATCCCCATTTTTTCTTTTTAAATTTTATTCGGGTATCGCTTTTGGATTTATTGGTTGATTTGTGGTAGTGGTTTTTTTACTGTCAGTTTGAAAAAGCAACTTATGTGTAACACTTTTTGTTCGGCCTTAAGGGGTAGGTTTGATCAAACTAAAGTAGATGCTTCTGATATTTATGGTGTATTGAATCTTCAGTTAGGTGGTTGGCTTGTTTTTTATTTGAGGAGAGTATTGATGCAGAAAAACTTGGGTGCAACAGTTTTAGGTTTTGTATTCTTCTTTGCTGCAATAAATTACGTTAACTCTATAGATAAAAAAGTGGGAGAGGTGAGCGCTCTCACTAGTCCTTTCGACTACTGTGTGGCGGTGGTAAACGATGATAACCCAGTTCAGCGCTTTGCCGGCCAAGCTATGCCGAAGGAAATCGTTGATGGTATCAGAAGAGCGGTCAATCTCGGTGCAGAAGCGCCTGAAGGTTGGATTGCGGGGGGGACTTATTGGCGATGTATGGATGGAAGTGTCTATGCCTGCTTTGTTGGGGCTAATCTCCCCTGTGATGAGAAAGCTGACACTGGTCAGGAGCCGAGTAGTGCCATGCTTTCATATTGCAAAGATAATCAAAGTTCCGGGATCATCCCTGCGGTAGTGGCTGGCCGTGCCTCGATGTACCAATGGCGCTGCAGGTCCGGTACCCCGGAAATTATCAGGCAGATTTCTAAACCCGATGCCCGGGGTTTTTTGTCTAATTACTGGTATCGATTAGGTAAGCCTACTTCTGTTGAATAGGGAAAGCCTACCTATAAGTTATCCCTGTCCTTCCATCTTTTCATTGTCCATGCGCTTGGCGAGTTTGTGGCCTTCGTCCGACTGCCCAATTTTCCAGTAACTGGAGATATAAATATGGGTTTTGGGGATTACTCTTTCCTGCTTAAAGAACTGCCGTAGGGTGCGCATGCTGTCGAACTCACAGGCGGCCCATACGGAGGCCTGTCCATCGAGCCAAGTTAGTGTTTGTAATTTTTCCAGTAGTTTCTCGCCGGATGGAGCCGGATTGATAATCCATTGGATTTGCAGATTCTCTGGGTGCTCCAGTTCCTGAATATCCGCTTCACTGGAGACCTCAATTAATGCGTAACCCTTTGCATCCTTGGGTAGCTCCGCAAGGTTTACGCTGATGGCTGGCAGTGCAGTCATGTCCCCCAATAGTAAAAACCAGTCTGCCTCAGGATTGGTCATTTTTTTGGGGCCGGGGCCTCGGGTTAAAATCGTATCGCCGGGCTGTGTTTTAAGTGCCCAGCTTAGAGCGGGCCCTTCGTGTTCATGCAGGGCGAAGTCGATATCAATTTCAGATTCACGCTGGTGCCTGATGGTATAGCTTCGCAATAGCGGGCGCTCGCTTCCAGCTTGTGGAAACAGAAATTTGATATAGGCGCTTTCCTGATTGGGGGCGAGAGTTTTTAAATCATCGCCACCGAGGGTGATGCGCAGCATATTTTCAGTAATTTGTGTCCTGCGAATAACGACCAATTCTCTGGTAACTTTCTCGGCCATAGGGTTTAGCTCCTTTCGTCAGGGGTGGGGTGCTCTTTCATATTGGCGACCATAACGCTGGCAATGCGGGCGAAGTTTTCTAGCTCTTCAGTACTCAAGTTGCGAGTCATTTGCCTGGCCACTTCAGCTTCTTGTCTGCTCACTTTTTCCAGCGTGCTTATTCCGTTAGTAGTTAGTGTCAAAAACTGGCTGCGCCGGTCGTTGGGGTTGTCGGTCTTTGCGATTAGCCCTGAGTGCACCAGGTCGTTTAGCACTCGTGTTACTTGGGCTTTGTCCAAATTCATCCGCTGGGCAATTGACCGGGCAGTACTCAGTGGAAATTTGAAGACACCTTTGAGTACCCGTATATGGCTCACCGGCAAGCCAATTTGCTGCTCCTGTATTCCAGCTCGCAAACGCCGTTTGTAGGCGTGAATAAGCTGGTGGAGGGATTCATTGATTGCGGTATCTTTCATGGCGCCATGCTAACTGGTTGATAGTGTCAACCTTATTGATATTGGTTGACTCTGTCAACTAAGTTCAGATGGAAGGAGGTTGGGTTGATAGTCTGTGGAGGGTAATTTGGTTGGGGGTGCAGGGAGGCTGGGAAGGGGGTATCCCCTTCCCGTGAGCTTAATTAGGTGTTACCAAGTTAAGCTGATATCGGTTCCATCAAACTTTACATCTGAATCGTACACATACTTCAAGGTGCCTTTCCAGAAGGAGCCGTGCCATTCCCAGTCGGCATCGTAACTGACCTCATTGAGTACTTTCTGTCTAAAAGCATCAAAGCTGCCGTAGCGCTCTTCACTTCCCATGATGACGACCCAGGTCTGCTCGTTCCAATCACAGGTCACAGTGTTGGAGTCACCGTTGCCACAGGGGTAGCGGACGGCCACGTATCCATCATCTTCCCTACCAAACTTCCAGTTACCGCTGCGGGACTCCTCCTCGAACTCTTCGGGCCACTGTAGAGCGACATCGGAGCCGCCGGAGTGAAACAGTTCTATCTCCGGGTAGGGGTTGTATTGGATCACGGCGACATTGTTTACCTGCTTTATTTTCGGCAGGTGGTCATTTTGCATGGTGCTATTGCCGTCACCGACTTTTGCCCAGATAGATTGGGAACCGGTGGTGGCTATCCAGGGGGTTTGCTGGTAGCCCTGGCGGCCTCCCCAATAATTCTGGATGGAGTGCATCATGACTCCGCCATCTTTGTACATGGAGAAGTTGGCCGAGGAGAGGACAGAGCTGCGGCTGAATACAGCCCCGGCCTTGGCGGCCGCAGGGGCGGCTGCTTCTGATAGTCCCAGGAACTGGTCAAATGCTTTGAGCCCCTCATAACCTTCGAGTTGGTATTTGCTGGCGAACCAGGCGGTATCCGCTGCGACATCGGGGTGGAAGTAGGCTCCCTGGCTCCAATAGAAGGGTACGCGCTCTTCTCGGGGAAAGTCTGCATAGATCTCGTTTCTGGCATCCCCCAGCGAATGGCCGACTGAATAATTTATGTTGAGATCTTTACCGAAATATTCGAAAACCTCATCGGTGATTTCCAAACCTGATGTGGCGAGCATTACGCCGGCGGGACTGGGGGTGCGAACTGACTCTTTGCCCAGACCTGTCAGGAGGTAGATAATCCGGTTGATATTCCCTCCGGACCCATTGCGGCGGTAGCCGTCATTGCTGCGCCCGGCAGCGGCGAAGTTGATCCCCTGGTCGTTGGTCACTAATAAAATATCTTGCAGCAAGCGATGAGCAGCGCCAATTGCAAGTTCACGGATCTCCTCATCTTCTGCAAAGTCTACAAGGTTTAGCAGTGCAGAGAGGGTATAGGGGTAGTAAACAGGGGAGTAAAACTCATAGTAACCATATTGGTTCTTCACTTCCAGATAACGCTTTAGGCGCTTATAAGTTCTGTCGTCCTCAAATGCCCCATATTTCTCCTGGAGGAGATATTGGGCAGAGGTGTACATGATCATATGGTTTTCTGAAGCAAAGACATGGTCACCCGTCCCGCCTTCTTTAAACCAGAAGTGATAGCCGTCGAGTGCGGCAAAGAGTTCGTCTTTTATTTCGGGGCGGAAGAACAAGATGCGGATTAGGCGGGTGAGAGTGAAGTCAGAATTTTTCTTGCCGCCGTTGCGGAGTACATCCAGGTTCTTATTTAGCGCATCCCAGTTGAGATCATCACCGGTGTATGCCTGAAGTACGACGGCAGTATCGTTGGTAGAGGTGACTCCTTCCTCAATATATTGTAGCTGCCTGTCAATATAGGCGCTCTCATCAAAGGACTGGGCTTGAGAAGTCGCTGACTGGATCGCCAATCCTAATAAAATCGGGTACAGCACTCCTGCTGATGGCACTTTCATAAGTACTAGTTCCTATTTGGTTTTAATTGATTTATAAAATAAATACAAGCGTACCACTTACCTATTACATAAATTTGGCGCTTGAGAAGCTAGTTATTTTCTTTCGGGATTAGTTGCAAAAACGATCAGCGGATATTGCTGGTTCTCAAATTGAAAATATTTTTTAAGTAGTCATTCTTGAGAAGTAGGGGGCTGGTGCTTTATCTAATTTTTCTGGCGTTTCTGCTGTGTCTAATTGGTACGCAGACGTACTCAAGATAAATCTGGTTTATGCTCTGTATTATTGGGTAGGTAAAGTAGAAAAATTACTCTGTCATCTCGGGTGGGGTTGTGAATCGTGAGCGAGGTTATTTTCCGTTGGGTGACGATGGTTCTTCTATATTGTGGATTGATTCGCGAGTAAATATTGCAGTGGCCCTACAACTCTAGGAGAGGGAGATGAAAAACCTACTGATATTCTTCGCAGCCGGAAGTCTCGGTGCTTTGGCAAACAGTATTGCGGTGTGGCTATTTGGCCAGTTGGGGATTAATGCCGCTTTTGGCGTATCAATTGCCCCTCCGCTATCTCCTGAGTGGCTTTATCCTCGTATTGTTTGGGGTGGCTTGTGGGGACTGCTATTTATTCTTCCATTCTGGTCATCAAAGTTACTTTTAAAAGGAGCTCTTCTTAGTTTGTTTCCCTCTGCATTTCAATTGTTTGTGGTTTTCCCTGTGATGGCGGGGAAGGGTGTTGCCGGATTTGAGTTGGGAGTCTTAACACCAGTCCTGGTGTTATTTTTCAATTGGATTTGGGGTGTTGTTACTGCCCTAAGTATTAAGGCTGCTCGGTAATAGGGTGTTAACTTTGTGGTGGTAGGCTTCGCGCTATAGAAATGTTGGCCGTTGTTACTTCAGTGGCAGTTTGATCTCGCTATATCGCTTTTCTCCTGCAAACTATCGATCTTATGACAAGGTTGTACGTTACTCATGTAATCTATCTATTTCGTATCAAAGTTATTCGAATGGGGAAGTTAAACGTGAGAAAAACGGCAAAAATCTGTAGCCTTATCTGCAATATGATAATTCTTGTGATGGGCTTTATTACACCTTCACAAGCAGCTGAGACTAAGCGGATACTAATCGTTGCTTCTAATCTTCAGGATATGGGTGATCCGGAGAAGCATGATGCGAGAAATAATTTGTGGGAGTACGCTCCGCCTTACCATATTTTTGTTTCCCATGGGTATGACGTGGACTTTGTTTCGCCAAAAGGTGGCGTGGTCCCGTTTATGATGGATCCACTGGGAATTAGTAGTTACACCATCAAACATGAAGGTTTTTTAGAGCGGGCTAATAGTTCACTAAAGCCTGAGCAAGTAGTTATAGAGAATTATGCAGCTGTTTATATCGGTGGTGGCTATGGAACCTTATTTGATGTGGCATCCAATCGTGAGCTGCTAAATATTATGGGTGGGATTTACCAGAAAGGGGGAGTTGTGGGCAGCTGTGGCCATGGGGCAGGTGCGTTTGCTGATGTGAAACTGAAAGATGGCCATTATATGGTAAAGGGCAAGAAGGTTGCCGGTTTCCCGGACTCCACAGAAAAAGAGAAGTCTTGGGCTAAGCAGGGCACTTTATTACCGTTCTTGGTAGAGGAACGCCTTCGAGAGAATGGAGCCATTATTATTAATAAGGATAATGTTGCAGATAAGCATGATGTCATATCCGATCAGCGTATAGTTTCTACAATGTTTTTACCTTCTTCTGCGCTGGTTGCAAAAGAAATGCTGGGTTTAATCGAGAGCAACTAAATTGCTCCAGTACTTTATTGTGTATTTGCTCTATCGTTAGGCAGTCACTCTGCGGGTCAACCTCTAACGAGTTTGGCCTCGATGCGACCAATCTCTACCTGTTGGTTTCAATATGCTATAGCGAGGGCAACCAATTCGGGATTACTCGATCGCCCTGTAGCTTAATCTTGTCTCTGCATATTTATCTACCATTCTTTCTAAAGGGAACTGAAATCGGCGGCAGTGAATATGCGTCCATTTATTGTATTAATAATATCGGTAACTTTGGGGAAGCTGGCCTATGTGTTTAGCCCCTCTCTTGGGAATAATGTAATAGTGGCCTTATTGGCCCTGTTGGGTGTGGTTCCCTATTTGTTAATGCCGATTAGATCCGAGTTTTTCAGGGAGCAAATTCTTCAATGGGCTAAACAGAATAATATTGGCGTTTTGAGACTCGAGAGTAGGGGGTTTTCCAAAGGACGATTGTTTTGGCGTGTATCTGATGCGCAAAGCGTCTTCTGTGTTACCTCAAGAGAAGTCACTTACTGGGTGGCCTGCGGCTCGTGGCTGCTGGGTTCTTATAGTCGGAAGCTAATCATATATAAAGAGGTTGGGGGTGCCTTGGATTTGATTGCAGCATTTGACGGAGATAGTTGCCAGGCTGAGTGATTCTGATCGGTGCTTACTGGACTAGAGGGTTTGATTTGATAGCAGCAATGTGAATATAAATGTATTTTTGCTTGCGATTCATTATAAGAAGCAACCTATCTCGATAATTCTGTAAAGGATTCCCAGGCTGACGAGCAGAAAATTGCTGATCTGGGGCAGGATATCAAGAATTTACAGGCAGATATCAAACCCCTGACTGCCAGCATCGTTACGCTGGATATTGCCGATGCCACTGTTATCTCTCTCGGTACGGTTGCTTCTATCGTGGCTTTTCCAGAGGGCTTGTTGAAATGGTTTGTGATGGGGCCGGTGGCTGCTGCAAAAATTGTTGCGGATCAAAAGAGTATTCAGGATCAGCAGGCAGAGATGGACCTGATCACTACTGATGTATCCACTCTGCAAGTACTGTCTCAGAGCTTTGGACAGCTAACAGAAGAAACCCAGCAAGTTGAAGATAATTTACAGGCCGTGTTGCAAGAGCGGCAAAGAATTGAAAGTGATGTTTCCGATGCGATAAGCGATTTTCAAACTGCGATCTCTGATGAAGAGGGGGCAAAACTATATAGCAGTTATTATTGACCTCAGTGAGGCGGTGGTCGAGTGGAATATGCTTATTCCCAAGCGGGAAGCCTGTTTGTTGAGCTCAACGTGAACAATGCAGATTTGAAAATTGGAATGAGTTCAGAGCAGGTTAAATCTGCTTTTGCTGGTGGAAGCATTGTTGGTGTGATTCAGTATTATAATAATCTCTGAAGATGTTCTTGCAGTTTAGTTTTGAAGGCTTATTTCTGTGGAATAAGCCTTTTTAATTACGGGATTGCTAAATTGACTCCTTCAAACTAAGTATTTGAGAAAGTCAAGATCTCTACTCCTCGTAACGAATGTCAGTAATATAAAAAGTCTGCCACTTTTCCCCCTGACGGATATCCACTTCATCATCGAGCTTGCGCCCTAATAAGGCACGGGCAACGGGGGAGTCCATGGATATCAAGCCAGCTTTTACATCGAATTCATCGGGTCCTACAATGCGGTAGCAAACGCTCTCGCCCTCATCATCTTCAAGCGTTACCCAGGCCCCAAAAAAAACCTTTTCCTTATCGTCCGGTATTCGATCTACAACAGAAATCTCTTCCAGGCGCTTAGTGAGAAAGCGCACGCGGCTGTCGATTTCCCGCAGTCTTTTTTTACCGTAGATATAATCTGCGTTTTCCGAGCGATCTCCCAGTTTGGCGGCGTCGCTAACCGCCTGGGTTACCCGGGGGCGTTCCTCCTCCCAGAGGTGCTTAACTTCGGCGCGCATACGTTGCGCGCCCTCTGCGGTGATGTAGCGGGAGCCGCGTGGACGCGGCGGTCTCCATCTTCCCATAGTATTTTTTTAAACTCTTTTTAATTCAATATTGTTTAATTATAGGTTTTCGATGGTAATTCCCGGGCCGGGTTCTGCGAGCGGGAAATTAAATATGCGGCTGTAGAATTCAAGCTCTCCCTCAAGAGCCAACTTGATACTGTCGCCACTGCGGAACCCATGTCCTTCGTTGGCAAATGTAATATAAGACACCGGAATGCCGCGCTCCCTCAGGGCATCCACCATGGTTTCGGCTTGGTTGGGTGGTACTACCTTGTCCTCCATGCCCTGGAAGAAAATCACGGGGCAATTCAGCTTTTCCACATCGTTAATGGGTGAGCGCTGAAGGTAGATTTTTTCTGCGGAAGGCCAGGGTCCTACCAGTTTATCCAGGTAGCGGGACTCAAACTTATGGGTGTCTTTGGCGAGACTGCTCAACTCCCCAATTCCATAATGGCTGGCACCCGCTTTAAAGGTATCGTGGTAAGTCAACGCTGCCAACACTGTGTAACCGCCGGCACTACCGCCTTTGATCAGCAGGCGATTGGGGTCGGCGAGCCCATCTTCTACCAGGTATTCTGCACCAGCGCAGACATCTTCCACGTCATAGATGCCCCATTTATCGGCGAGGCGGTCCCGATACTTGCGGCCATAGCCGGTACTGCCG
Source organism: Microbulbifer sp. CNSA002 (assembly GCF_047324085.1). Taxonomy (NCBI): domain Bacteria; kingdom Pseudomonadati; phylum Pseudomonadota; class Gammaproteobacteria; order Cellvibrionales; family Microbulbiferaceae; genus Microbulbifer; species Microbulbifer sp. CNSA002. The sequence goes on along the minus strand of NZ_CP172449.1, from coordinate 3,210,837 downwards.
GAGTAGTTTACGTCCAAAATGGCGAATCCCCGGCTTGTCCAGTATTGAACTTTCAGGCTGAGGCCTGCTGATGTAGCGCCGGTGGGGCCTCCATGACTAAATACAATCAGCGGTGGCTTATCGCCACTAGGTGCTTGGAAGTTGGGGTTGTGGGGTGGGTAATAAAACCCGTGTACCGCGCGATTATCCACTTGGAAAGTGACGGCTTGAGCGATGGAGAACAAATCGGTTGGCAGCGAGCTGCTATTGCTACTGGCAATCTGTTTCGTTTTACCCGTCTTTTGGTTAAAGCTAATAACAGCGGGAAAGCTCTCTGCACCTGCGGCAATCATCACCCCGTTGCCATTTTCACAGTGCAGGCTTTCGATATCACAATAAGGCTGGGGAAGAGTTTGATGCTCTCCGCTTTTTATGTCGACCTTTCCAAGGTGCCAAGTGCCATTCTGGGTGTAGGTACAGAGGATTTCCGTGGGGCTAATAAAGCCGTAAGTGGACATTCCAAATACCCACTGTGGTGTGGCGAATTCTGCTTCTTTTTTCCACAAGGGTTCGCTTTGTCCCAGCCTATATAGGTTCCACCAGTTGTTGCGATCAGAGACATAGCAGAGTTCGCCCTCAGGAGACCACTGGGGCTGAAAGACGGATTCATTCTCACCGCCGGCTACTTGGGTGACTTCACTGATATCCCCCACCTGATCGAGTTTGGCGATACAGAGCTCTGTCGCGTCCCAGGGGAGGTTAGGGTGGTGCCAGCGCAGAAATGCGAGTCGATCACCGGCCGGATTCAGGGTTGGGTTCGAATAAAAGTCTGCCCCCTCCTGAAGGATTGTCGGTGAATTAGCCAGTGGGTTGTTTAGGTCTACCGCGATAATGCGCGCACGGGGTTCCTCGCCCTGCTGGTGGCCACTGGCATCTTCCTCGACACAAATTAATCGATTTCTCAGAGGGTCGATAATCAGATCGGCGTAGCGGGAGCTATTTTCTGCGGTGATTGCTTCGGGGATCGCATTGTCGAGCTTCATGCGATAAATGCGCTGATCTTCTGCCAGTACGAAATAGGCGGTGTCACCGTGAACAAGGTAACTGCCGCCTCCGTATTCATGGGCTTTGGTGCGTACGGCGATTGGGGCGGGGGTGAGATCTCTGCGCCCATTCTTTGGACAATACTGCACCAGTACATTCCTGCCTTTTTCAGACGGGCGGGACTCCAGCCAGTAATAGCGGCCATCTACTAAATTGGCTTCTGCCAGGCGAACGCTGCCCTCCACGAGAAGTTCTGCGTTGATTGCAGATTTCCAGCTGCCGTAAGTGGCGATGGTTGGAGTGATAGTCTCGCTCATGAGGTACTTACTTCCTTATTGGGTTTTTTCGCATTCTGCCGAGATGAATCCGGGGAAACAAGGTGCCTTGGCGGGGGCCCTATGATAGTCTCGCGTAACCAAGCAAGCGCTTGGTGCTGTATTTTGTCGATGCACTATCCAGAATCAGCTCTTCCACTCGCTCTGGTCCTTTTACGATCAGTTGGTGTTGTAGGAGCGGCGCTCAACGCTGGATAGCCCTGTAAACAGCGGCCTTAACAAAGATAATTCAGGAGAGCCAGCGATGTCTGATGAAGTGGTGATTACTTGCGCCCTAACCGGAGTGCTTACCAACCCCCAGCAGCACCCGGTCCCGGTAACCCCCAAGGAAATGGCGGAATCCGCCCGTGAAGCCTACGATGCGGGGGCTTCCGTTATGCATGTTCATTTCCGCGCGCAAGAGGAAAATAAAGGCCATTTACCCACCTGGGACCCGCAAATAGCCTTGGAAATTGCCGATGCAATTCGCGATAAATGCCCTGGCGTTATTCTAAATTTTTCAACTGGCACTATCGGACGGGATCAGCAAGGCCCCTTGAGTTGTGTGCGTGCCGGTAAGCCGGAAATTGCCGCCTGTAATGCGGGAAGCCTGAACTATTTAAAGGCGCGATCCAACGGCACCTGGGCTTGGCCACCCATGGTATTTGATAACCCGGTCGGTAAGGTAGAGGAGCTGTTGGCAGTTTGTCGGGAGACCGGTACCCGCCCGGAATTTGAGTGCTTTGATATCGGTATCGTTCGCTCTGTGGGAATGTATGCGGATGTAGGGATGGTGGATAAGCCCAACTACAACCTGGTGATGGGAGTGGCTTCAGGTATGCCTGCCGATCCCGATTTGCTGGAAATTATTCCAAAATATATGAAGCCCGGCAGCTTATGGCAGAGCACAGTGATCGGCCGTGAGGAAATCTGGCCGGTGCATCGCAAGACTGCAGAATTGGGCGGCCATTTGCGCACTGGAGTTGAAGATACCTTTTACTTGCCGGGAGGAGAGCGAACTTCAGGGAATGGTCAATTGATTGAGGCTCTTGCGGCTGTAGCTGAAGAGACTGGGCGAAAGGTGGTGTCCCCGAGTCGGGCGCGAGAGATTTTCTGCTAAAAGCAGCATGCGCCAATGTTTGCGTCCGGCCCCTTGCTGCGGAATTACTTTCCGAGGCTGTAGACTGTCAGCTATTACTTTTCTTCCTTTTGGGCCGCATCAGAATACTGGTGCGGCTCTGTCATACGGAGCCGATGGGCTCTGTTTTTCCAGCATTAACTCCAAGGTGACTAGTAGATTGGCCTGCTAGTCTTAGAGCCAAATAACAGATTTGTTTAATAACGATAAGTTGTCCTGGGAGTGGTCAATGCAAGGGTTTCTGGATCATTTCACTACCCTGATCGAGTGGGCAAACCTGCTTGCCTGGGGTGGCGTCGGTGGCATCTGGTGGCTTGGAATCTTGATTTTAGGATTGCTGCCGGCGGGGCTCTACTTTTCTATTCGCACTCGCTTTATACAATTTCGTCACTTTGGTCATATGGTCAAAGTCATGATTCGTGGCATCCATAAGGAAAATGAAAATTCAGTAACCGCATTTCAGGCATTTGCCACTAGCGCAGCTGCGAGAATCGGCACCGGAAATATTGCTGGTGTGGCTGTGGCTATAACCGCTGGCGGGCCCGGAGCGGTGTTTTGGATGTGGCTGGTGGCCTTGCTGGGGATGGCTACCAGTTTGGTGGAGAATACTCTCGCGCAAACTTACAAAGAGCGCGGCGATGTTCCCGGGGCGTTTCGCGGCGGGCCTGCCTATTACATTGAAAAGGGGCTGGGACCACAGTGGAAATGGCTGTCCCTGACTTTTTCAGTTTTTCTCATGATTTGTTACGGATTTACCTTTAATGCTGTGCAGTCAAATACGATGGCTGCCGCATTGTATGGAGCTTGGGGTGTAAGCCCTTTATGGGTGGGCTTTTTTATTGCGCTCTTTGCCGGGATTATTGTTTTTGGCGGTATTCGTTCAATTGCGCGCTTTGCCGGTATTGTTGTCCCTTTTATGGCAATTGGTTACTTGTTGGTAGCATTCTATGTGTTGGTCGCCAATATTGCTGAATTACCTGGGGTGCTGTTGGAAATTCTGGCAAATGCCTTCGGGTTTCAGGAGGCTGGGGCGGGGGCCTTTGGTGCGGCGGTGGCCAATGGAATCAAGCGGGGCCTGTTTTCCAATGAAGCTGGACTTGGCTCCTCGCCGAATGTCGCTGCTGCTGCAGATGTAAAACACCCAATGGTGCAGGGATACGTGCAAATGGCATCGGTATTTCTCGATACCATTATTATCTGCACTTCCACGGCAGCAATTATCTTGGTGGCAGATGTCTTTATGGTCGGTAATTTGGAAGGGGTTGAGTTGGTTCAAGACGCGCTGGCGAGCGAGGTGGGTACCTGGGGAAGCAGTTTTATTGCTACTGCATTGATGTTTTTTGCCTTTACATCAATTATCGGTAACTACTATTACGGCGAAACCAATATTTATTACCTCTACCACACCCGAACATCCATCTTATGCTATCGGCTATTGTTTTTGATGTTCGTACTTTTTGGGGCTTGGGTGGCAGATACGGGAAGTGCGGAAAACTTTGTCTTTCTTTGGCGTATGGCCGATGTCTCGATGGGTTTTATGGCATCGGCAAACCTTATAGCCATCTTACTTTTGTCTGGTGTGGCCTTTAAGGTAATGGCAGATTACGAGAGTCAGTTGTCTTCCGGGGTGCGTGAGCCGGTGTTCAATGGAAGTAAATTTAAAATAAAAGGCATTGAGCACGATGTTTGGGGTTGATACCAGTTTGAGGTTGATACCAAGAGTACTCAATGCCATCCAGTTACAAGCTGGGCTTGTGCATCGCCAGATAGAAAATAGCGACTACTTGCAGGAAGGCAAGTACACAGGCTGTGATTCTAATTGGCTTGGAGAAGTTGGGGCGCAAAGCGAAGACGCCAGCAATAATGTAGCCAAATACCAGGGCTACTTTCGCAGCTAGCCAGGGCGATGTGCCCGGGTTCCAGCTGCCGAGAACCACCAGTCCGGCAGCCGCAGCTAACAGCAAAGTGTCGTTGAGGTGTGGCACCCAGCGCAGAGGGCCATTTCGCCAGTCCGTGTTGTGGCTGAACTCCAATCCCACTCTGATGGTAAACAGCAGGATACTGAGCGCTGCGGCAGTCATGTGAACGTGTTTTATAAGGGCATAATCAATCATGGTTATGATCTGGCTGTATGTTGACCAAGGTGTTCTGTGTACCTTCCAGACAAAGGGAAGGTGTGATTCTAGCCGCCAAAGCATAACGACATGCTGTGGTCGGATGCAATATGCAAAGCGGGGAAGGCAAGAAACCTACTGCTAGCGATATCTTATAAGTTAATACTGCTAGCAGTAGGTACACAGATCATATCTGTCAGTTTGCTTTGGTGGGCCGGCCTCAGGTTTTGGTGCCGGCGGGGGCCATATGCGCGAGATTAGTTCAGGTTTCTGATCTGGCCATACTTCATTCGTTGCGCTACGCCATGTTCAGCCCGAATCATATTTTCGTTAATGGCTAGCGGGTCAGTAGGTACATTACCGTCATCGTCACTGAGCCCGACAGTGGCGATCTCCTCACGCAATTCCATGGAGCCACCTACCCAAATCCAGCCGCTAGTCCTGGTTGAGATCAGGTTGTTGCGGTTTGGGATAGTTATATTGTTATAAACAATATTTAGACCGCCATTGGCAATGCGGGCCATGGTTAAGGGAGCATTTTGCTGGCGGAGCACTCTACCCATGGGAGCCTGGCGTTCATCGGCCAGGAAAGTGGAATTTGCACTGCCCGACAGGTATCGCCCGCGATTACAGCGGTCAGCGTGGACCAATTCATGGGCCAGGGTGATATAGCTTGGGCAATTCCCCATTGCCACGGTGCCGTTGTTGGCCAGGTTGGCGGTTTGCAGGGCTGTATTGTTCCACATTACAACGCCGCTGGAGCCGCTGCTCATCACTTTGGCCATAAAGCCTCTGTCCGGGCTTACTAGTGGGAGGTAGCTCTTAAAGCCGCTCCATACCTGATCCATCAGCCACTGGTCGGGACGAAATCCGAGAGCGTGGTGCTCAGTAATTCTGGTGTCGTGGCGGCTGGTAATTAGTCGGCGTAGCAGAGTGGTGCTGTTTGCCCTCAAGCCAGCTGCAGTCAAAATACCAACTCCCTCTGTAATTCGCAGCACATGTCGCCCCCCGGTTCGGTATCGCTCCTGTGTATAGGTAAGCGCGGTACCGACACCGCCGACAAGAGTATTCAGGGCAGCCCTTACTTGTGTGATAAACGTGATATTACTGGAGTCAATGCAGAGTCCCATTGTTATTCTCCTGTCCTGCTCGCAATACGAATTATCGTGGCTGAGAAAAGCTGTGACTTTTTGAAGTTTCTTAAATGGAAATTAATACGTAAGCAGCATAAAGCCAAAGGTATTAATCGATATGATTTTGATAATAGTGTTCTGTACTTGCTTAGAATTTTTGAACTGAAAAGTTCTCTTTGGTCAGGTTGTATATTTTGTAAGCGAGGCAGGATGAATTCCTGGAAAATTAAAATTTTTTTTGTAATTTTTTTGAAATACATCTTGTAACTATCTAAATGATTATTTTAGGGATGCCTCTACGACTCTACTCCCAACTGGTACGTTTTGCTATATATTTTATTTTCCATGATGATTATTTTAATAAATTTAAATAATTGTCCGTTGAGCAGTGTTGGAGAGCGCTATTTGGCAACTTACTACTGGGGTGGAAGGAAAGAATACACCGCACTCGAGACACGCTGTGAATACATCCCTGTAAGCTCCTAATCGGCATCCATGCCTCATAGGCTCCCAAGCGCGGTGTATTCTTTCCTTCTCCCTTTTTAGTATGTGTTTGCCTGCTTTTGGGTACTGCGAAATGCTAAGTTTGGCTTGCATTGTGTGTTTTCTTGGTTCTGCTTGGGCCTCAAGGGATGTAGCTGTGACGTATTAAGGAAAGTATTTGGGGGAGAGGTGTGGGATTAACCATTAAATTAGCGCTGGTGTTAGTTGTTATTGCGGTTTTGATTCTGGTATATGCAACTGTTTCCTATAGAAAATATAAATGGATAGCGGTTGAGTATCCTGTTGATGTTACAAAAAAGTGGAGAAGTAAATTTAACTTCCGATCGCAATTAAGTGTGCCCTACGAGCTGGAGTTGCGGACAGAAAGGGTGCTTGATTTTCACGAGCAAAATTGTCGGTTGGGTATTCAATTTCTTGATAGGGAAAAGTATAAAGCTCATTCTGAAACGCTGGCTATCGATTGGGCAATTTTAGAGGAGGGGGTTGAGGTTGCAGTGGGTAAGAGCGGTGACAAGGCCTCAGGATTTTGGAGGTCAACAATGGGAAAAACACTGCATGTATTCGAAACAATAAAGGGCAGGAATTATACCATTCTAGCTTCTGTGATAGAGCCTGACCCTGCATTTGCTGTTGCGGACCCGGTGCTTAAGGCGGTAATTGATCGGGTAGAACACAAAAGTGCCGTTATTTACTTCGGCCTGCTTAATTTAACTTCTTTTCTGCTTATTGTTATCGCTGCTGCAATTTGCTTCATTGGACTTACTACTGGGGTGGAAGGAAAGAATACACCGCACTCGAGACACGCTGTGAATACATCCCTGTAAGCTCCTAATCGGCATCCATGCCTCATAGGGTCCCAAGCGCGGTGTATTCTTCCCTTCTCCCTTTTTAGTATCTTCAAGTGGCTGACTTGAAATTGCTAGCTTGAACCACACATAAGTAGATCCAAATGGCGATTTGTAAATGGGTTTGATTTATCAGGAGGAAGCTAAATGGCCCCACTGTTAATAAGCGTCAAACTCTAGTGTTCATGGTACATTTTGTACAGAGTGAAGGTCGTTGTTCATAATCAATCGGAAAAAGGATACGGCGATATGTTAAAGGCGGAATATCAAGAGCGCGGACCAGTGCCGCAGGATGTTATTGAGGCGGTGTCCTTTGATACCCCTGAACTTCAAGAGGGGCAGGTGTTGCTGGAGATGCTGGCAGCTCCAATTAACCCTTCAGATGTTCTGACCCTGACGGGCGATTATGGGATGTTGCCTCCTCTTCCTGCGGTTGGAGGCAATGAAGGTGTTGCTAAGGTCGTCAAACATGGACCTAATGTTACCGCGCCAGCCATTGGCCAGGTCGTTCTCCTGCCGGTAGGAAGCGGCACCTGGGCCACTCATATGGTGGCCAATGCTCAGGGGCTGATTCCGCTCCCGAATAATGTAGACCCCCTACAGCTTTCCATGATAACGATTAATCCGCCAACGGCTTACTTGCTGTTGAGCGAATTTGTAGATCTCAAGGAGGGGGATTGGGTTATTCAAAATGCCGCAAACTCCGGGGTGGGGTCTTATCTGACAACCCTGGCCAAGTTGCGGGGCCTGAAAGTGATCAATGTTGTCCGCCGTGAGTCTTTGATTGAGCCGATGAAGGCCGCAGGCGCTGATGTGGTTCTCGTGGATGGTGAGCACCTGGGTAAGCGAGTGGCTGAGGCTACTGGTGGTGCTGAGATCAAGCTAGGCATTGATGCTGTTGGTGGAATGGCAACTGCTCGCATGGGCGAAGCTCTGTCAAATGGCGCAACCTTAGTGAATTATGGCGCGCTTAGTGGGGAACCCTGCGTTATCGCACCGGGGATGATCATCTTTAAAGATATCACCGTGCGCGGGTTCTGGTTGGCCAAATGGTTCGGCTCGGCATCCCCAGAGCGGCAACAGGAAGTTTTTGGCACTATCACAAAGCTTGTAGCGGAAGGTAAGTTATCTGCACCAGTTCATGGCACATACCCTCTGTCTGAAATTAAAGAAGCGGTACGAATAGCTGCGGCAGGCGGGCGTGACGGCAAAGTACTGGTTGTTAGTGAAAGCCTGACTGGCTGATTGCTCGCGCATTTATTTTTCTAGCGGAAGTGTCACCCAAATAGGCGACACTTCTGCAGACCGCTCCGTCATTCGTACGGAGCGTTACTTCCCAAATGCTACCCTTGATGTCAGTCCGGACATTTCGTCTAAGTTTGTTTGTTGCGATAGTTTTCAGCAAAAGCATTCGTTCGCAAAAATGAACACAAGTACATTCTGCTTGCATAATACTTTGATCTCTAGTTCATCCGCCGGAGGCTGCTGCCAGATAATGGAAGAAGGTTCCAGTGCTTGTCTCGTATTGTCTCAGGAGGTGCCAAAGTACCTGGGGGATGAGTATCGATCATGGCATCAGAAGCTGGTGGATGTTGCGCTAGATTGTGATGGGCTGCTCGAGGTGAATTTGTTAGAGCCCGTTTCTAATATCCAAAATGAGTGGGTGCAAATATTTCAATTTGATACGGTTGCTCACCTTGAAACGTTTCTTGGAAATAACTTACTTAAAGATCTAATTGCTTTTTTAGAGAAGAAATTCTCGGTTGAAGTAGTATCTCAAGTTATCGCTGGTGCAGATCAACTAACAGTGCCCGTAACGATTGTGATATCCAAAAAAGTGAAGCCTGAATTTTTTCGTGAATATATGCAGTGGCAGAAAGAAATTGATAAAGCACTTAAAAAATATCCAGGCTTCTTGGGTGCTGGTCTAACTAAGCCAATAAAGGGGGTTCAAGAGGAGTGGGTTGCAATATTTCGATTTGACTCCAATAAGCATTTAGATAACTGGCTTAATTCTGATGAACATAAGCGATTGGTAAAACGTGGTGAAGGGTTTTTTGAAGATGTAAAAATAAAGCGGATAGGGCATGGCTTTGAGGATTGGTTTTCTCGGGCTCGTGGCCGAGCTCAAGACACCGCGCCCTCGCAGTGGAAAATGGCCATGCTCATTTTATTGATGTTATATCCGATAGTTATGGTTATTACGATGTGGTTGCTACCTTTGGTAGAGAGTTGGCCCTTTGCGACGACTAACTTCTTTATCAACTTATTAATTGTTGCGTCGCTTACTTGGGTGGCGATGCCGCTGATCACTAGAGCTTTTAATATTTGGTTGTCTGACAAGTCAGGACAGCTAACAAAAATCAACACTATCGGAACCCTTATCATTATTGTTCTCTATGGGGTCTCGATAATGCTTGTTGCTTGGCTGTCGAGCCTGAGTTTTAAGTAGTCTTTCATGATGATCAAAAGAGAGCTGTTTATCTGTTTTTAGTTTTTTTCGGACGGGGTATTTTTAGTGGTCTAAGCTTGGCGGTTAACAGAAGGCACTAGGTATCGAGCGAGTCAAAGGATAGATGGAGCACGTATAGTGAGCAACTTAAAGAATCGGTCTGAGAGTAAAGACTGGCCAGAGTTACCCTACGCTGAGTCGGTAAATACGATTGCCACCCTGCATATGTGGATGCAGGTTATTGGCAAGATTCGCCTGGTACAAACTCCTTGGATCAATCACTCCTGGCATGTTCCTTTATATATTACCGCCAGAGGGCTGGAGACATCTCTTATCCCTTATGGAGGGCGGTCGTTTTCTATTAGCTTTGATTTCTATCATCACGTACTGAAGCTGTTGACCACTGAGGGGGGAGAATGGGTATTACCCTTGGAGTCCCGCACAGTATCTGATTTCTACTGGGAAGTAATGGCTGCACTCAAGCAGCTAGGTATACCGGTTGAGATTAACACCATGCCATCCGAAGTGGCGGATGCGATACCCTTTGAGAGGGATCAGGATAACTACGAGTATGATCCCGAATATGCTAGGCAGCTGTGGCAGGCGTTGGTGCAAATTCATCGGGTTTTCACTGAGTTTCGCAGTCGCTTTATTGGCAAGTGCAGTCCAATTCATTTTTTTTGGGGAAGTTTTGATTTAGCACTTACCCGTTTTTCTGGCAGGGAGGCGCCTCCGCACCCTGGAGGCGTTCCACACTTTCCCGATTGGGTGGCCAGGGAAGCATACTCCCATGAAGTTAGCAGTGCCGGTTTTTGGCCTGGTGGCGGTGGTGTAGATGGTGCTTGCTTCTATTCATATACTTACCCAGAGCCCCAAGGATTTCCCGAAGCAAGGGTCGCGCCCGCCTCAGCTTACTATTCCAAAGATTTGGGAGAGTTCTTGCTGCCCTATGATGCGGTGAGAGCTTCACGCTCCCCCGATGAGGCGCTGTTTGATTTTTTGCAGAGTACTTATGAAGCCGCAGCCGATAAGGGAATGTGGGATAGGTCCGCCTTGGAGGAAAGTTTCCCCCCACAAGCCCGGTAGAATTTGTGGGGGCTTTGCTTATTCTCTGTTTTTAAGCTGCTCGATAAATGCATCAGATGCTTGTTCAATAAGCTGGAGAATATGTTGAAACCCTTCAATACCACCATAGTAAGGATCGGGCACTTCAGCTAAATCACTATCTTGCAACACTGATAAAAATAACCCTAGTTGGGCGCCTGATGAATCAGGCTGTAAGGATTGCAGTGCTTCCAGGTTATCTTTGTCCATCGCAAAGATATGATCATATTTTGTAAAGTCGGTGGTGGCTACCTGGCGAGCGTAGCTATTTTCAAATGAATAGCCATTTTCTTCACCAATAGCCAAAGTTCGCGGATCTGGTCGCTTACCCGCGTGGTAGCTGATAATGCCCGCAGAGTCGACGGAAACAGGAATACCTGCCTGCTGTGCCTTGGTGCGGAAAACGGCTTCGGCTAAGGGGGAACGACAAATATTACCGAGGCAGACAAATAATATCGAGAGATCTGAATTGGCTGTCAAAATAGCTCCAAGATATTTCGGGTACATTAAAGAGGGGTATTTTAATCAAAATATCGAATGTTTACACGCTGGCTATCAGGGGCAATAGAGAGCACAGCTTCAGTCTCAAGATAAAAGGGCTGATTTTCATTTGAAAAATAGTTGGGGTTAAGCTGCTTTTGTGTGAAAGAGACTGTATTTTCTGTTACCCAGTCAGCTTGCTCTGGCCCCCAGTTTTCAGGCTTTAGCTCATATAGTAAGTTCAAAGTATTTTCAGATAAGCGGTAAACTTGTAAGGCATTTTCATTAAAACCGGCGTCCAGGTCTTGTTCGGCAACAAAAAGGTAGCCGCCTTGTGGAGACAGCAAAGGGTAGCCGGCAAGAGAATATTCATGGCCGTTTCTCAGGTCGAGCAAAATATAGGAATGTGCTTCCCAGAGCTGTTGATGAATCAGTAGCAGGTTATCAGTTATTTGCTCAATTGCAGAGTAGGCTATATGTTCTACGGGATTATTAGCGGGAAGGATGTCTGTGTACGTCAGTGATTTTCCGCTATTCAGGGCTATAGTCAGGTGCCCTGGTTGCGTCCGCTGGATATGGTTGACCTGATCACTCAATCCACTTTCGATTGACCGTGCACAGTTTAGAGAATTGTGAATATCAATGCACTCAAATTTATCTTCAAACACACTGAAATGCAGGCCCAGGCAATAAGTGGGAGCTACTGCTAAAGCTGACAAGGGAAGGAATATCAGTGGACTATTCAGCCCCAACTTAAACGAGAACTTCATCCTCATAAGTGCCCTATAGATACTCTAGCCAGTGATTTTGTACCGCGCACTGAATAGTGCTACACACCCGCGAACCTCTATTTTGTACTCCTTAAATCGACTGGCAAGGAATGTATTGAGGTCCTCTTCACAATCCTGAGTATTAGAAAATATTCCTTTCTTATTGTAGATAGCCATTAACTTCTTGGCTGCCCCACTTTTCGGTACGCCTTCGGACAGGATGGTGGAACCAAAGACGGTGCCTGAATCCGATAGCAGGGTTGCGACATTATCCAGCGCAACCAGTTTTTCTGACAGCTTGCCGGGAAGGCAGTGAAATAGGTAATTTAAGGAAATTGAATCAAAAACTTCAGTCTCTAAAGTAATTTTATCCAGGACATTGCAGCGGAACTGTGCTGGATTATACCGGGCCACTCTTTGCGCTGAGATATCCAGGCTGTTTTGATTCAGGTCCATCAGGGCGAGGCGGACTTTGTCGGAGGGGAAATGGCACTTGTCCATAAAGTAGCCCGTTCCAACACCTACATCCAAGTGGTTGGAGGATATATTTCGATTGAAGTGCTCTAGTATTCCAGGAGTTGGGCACTTCCAAATAAAGCGGTTTGATATGCCCAGAACCCACATATCATAAAGCCAAAGTACGGGTTTGGAATAGACAGCTTGGCCTTGTTCGACCTCTTTAGTGATTGTCACTTCAAGCTCCAATGTATGACTGTTGTGCGGCTTTACCAATAAAGGAGAGGGGATGTATCTACAGTGTATTTCGAGAGTATTGTTTTCACTCTCTTCAGCCCCAGCAGCAAGCCGCTTATTGTTGTTCTATGGTACCACCTAATGTGGTGCTAAACAGCTGAGTGTTTCACAGAGGATCTCTAATCGCTGCAGAGTTCTTTAGTGGCACATTCTCATTCATCAAACAGGCTAAAGTCATACTCCTGCAAGCGCTCTTGTGCAAAGTTCAAAAACACGTCAATTTTCTTTGAATCTTTTCGCTTTACTTTATAGATAGCGCCTACGGTTTTATCTATTCGCTCCAGCTCAGGGAGTACCTCTACCAGTCGCCCCTTTTTGATATCCCGTTGGCAAAAATAGGAGGGAAGCTTGGCAATGCCATTCCCGTTTAATGCGGCTGCTCGGGTATGGAAAGTTTTATTGGAGATTAAATTTCCATTGAATTGATAGAACTTCCCATCAATGGACCAGCCATCTTCCAGGCCGTCAAGGCGGGTCAGCATGATGTTGTGTTGGCTGAGCTCGGCAATGGATTTGGGGCTGCCGTGTTCTTCCAGATAGGTCGGCGCGGCAATAAAAATAGGGCGGATACTAAATAGGGGCTGGGCGTAAAACTGGCAATCGGGCAGGGTTTCCCAGACGCGAAAAGCAATGTCGATATCGTCCTCGATTAAATCCAGGTGGTAGGGGCTGAAGATAAGCTCCAAGCTGAAATCGGGGAATGCTTTCTGGAAGTCATTGCAGATATGACTGAATACTTTTAAGCCGAGGGTTTCCGGAAAAGTAATTTTTAATTTTCCTCGGGTGAGCGTTGCCGCCTCTGCAATCTGGTCTTCCAGTTCGGTGAATGAGCTGATTATTTTTTGCCCTTTCTGGTAAGCAATCCTTCCGGCGTCTGTGACAGCGATTGCCCGGGTGGTGCGATTGAGTAATACCTGGCCAAGGGCCTGTTCAAGTTGGGCGAGAGTCTTGCTCACGGTGGGCGTAGACAGGCCCAAGTGCTTGGCAGCTTTGCTTAAGGAACCGTGATCAACAACACTACAAAAAACGTTGATCAAATGGTATTTGTCGTACTCTCTACGCACAGACTGTTTCCTTAAAGCTAAAAGATCTTTTCAATATATCCCCTTTGTTAAATTAAAGTAAATAGTAAACTGCTTCCCCATACTAATCGACCAGGGAGATAAGGCTATGAATCCGTTAAGTTGTCATTGTGGAGCGATTCATTTCAACAAGCTTATAGATGCCCTGTTTGTACCAGCGGGCCAAAGGGGGCACGCTGATACTGAAGTCGCTATCCATATCAGCGATCCTGAAAAGTCACTGCGCAAATACCACTTTAAAGAGGGGGCTTTACGGGAGAAGGCATTCTGCAAGCACTGCGGTGCAGAAATCTATGCGATCAATCGTAGCGGCGAGCTAGTGCACAACCCATCAGCAGAGGCAGCCTCTCGGCCGAACTATGCCGGTGTCCTTAATTACGGCTTTTAGCTGGCGGCACCTACTGGTTGTGCAGTTTTGTCAGTAGATGCCTGCCGGCCTGCTATCCAGAAGCTCTTTAGGCCTGAGTGGTTAAGTACTTCAGGATATCGACAACCTGTGCGGGGGTCTGTGCCCAGGCCTGGGCGGCACCGTCCACTTCCTTGAGTGCGTGCACCAAGGATTCATCGTGAAGTGTGATATAGGACTTGCCTAAAGCTGCACAAAAGCCCGCATCAAATGCGGCGTTCCATTGTTTGTATTTCTCGCCAAATCGAATCACCGCCAAATCACAGTTTTCAATCAGGTGCTTGATTCGGATTGCGTTAACTTTGGCAGATTTGTGATCCCGCCAGAAAGCGTTCTGCTCCTCACCCAGGCCATCACCAGCGGCATCGCTGGCATCGTGGTTGGTGACTGCGGAAGAGAAGGAGATATCCAGCCCTTCTTTTTGGCAACCTTCGATAATTTGCGCACGCCAATCGGAGTGGATTTCGCCGGAGAGGTAAACATTAAGCTTCATTGAGTGGCCCTTTAGAACTGGAGACTAATATGCAATTTAGAGTCACATACTAGCACTTGGAAGCTTTGAAATCCGGTAGTTGTTCCAGTTGGGAGGGGCCTGAGAGCGATCAAATGGACACAGGCCCTGTGCGATCAGGGCCTGTAAGGCATTTTATTATAGGACTTGCTGCTCAAACTGGACGTCTTTGGGGAATTTCTCTGCGGGCAGGCGGGTTGAGTGCAATTGGGCTACTAGCCACTTGCCATCGATTTTCTTAACAATGGCGCTTTCCAACCACACCGCTTCTTTATTGCCATCCTCGGATTTAAAAATGGACTTGGTCCAGTAGTTGATGGTCAGCAGGTTCTCACGCTCTTCAAAATTGATAATGCTGAAGTAGTTGATTCTTTCCAGCTTTGAGGGCTTGGGCTTCATTACGGCGATAAGGTCTTCAATATCCCAGACTTCACCGTGTTCAAGGAGTATAAAATCGTCGCTGACGCCGTCTCGCATAGCCTGGTGATCCAGGTTTGAAAGCGCAGCAAACAGCCCGTCTATCGTTTTAAAACCTTCGGGTTTCTCTACTGCTTGTGCGTTGATTGCGATCAAGGTAAGTAGTATTGCAAAAAATGATCTGATCACAGGAGTACCTCTGTGGTTATTTTAGGGGTGTGAAAAAAGGGGGGTATTTTAGCCGAGTCGGGCCCTAGTTGAATTACTTCGACAGCAACTTGGATTGCGCCGCAGTGACTGAAAGTCGCTTCTTAGGGATTGGGCCTATTCTAGCAGGGATTACTCAGCTGAGGCTGTGAGCCGATAGGCCTTTCAATAACTGTTGGGCTTTTTTCCCGATATATCTCCCTTGCTCCGGGGACCTTTGGGTTTGGTTACTCCATTGTACCCCGTGCCAGAGAATACAAAGGTAACCGTAGATCAGCTGCCATAACCCCAAGCGCTGATTGTCTTCAGGTGACACAGTGCGATTAAGATAGCACTCCAGTAAACTATTTTGCTCTCGCTGATTCAAGTTGTGTTCCTCTACCAAAACAGCGAGGTCATAAAATTTATCCCCCATTGCTGCGTACTCCCAGTCGATAGCGTATAGCTTGTCAGAGGGAGCCCAGATCAGGTTGCCAACCGTTAGATCGTTGTGACACAGGCAAAATTCGTCGCCCATCCGATAAGCAGCGTCAATTAATTGCGGAAGTTTCTCTTGCAGTGTGTCAAGCAAGTGGAAATAACTGGCTCGCTTGTCGATAAACTGCCTGTAACTAGAGATTTTCTCACCGATGTTTAATTGGGCATCAATTGCAGGGGAGCCGTGTATACGGCGCAGCAGATCGGCAAGTTTTTCCAAACTGTGGGCGACATTTTTATCCCAGGGAGTGCCTTCAATATAGCGGGTCAGCAAATATCGGTAATGCGGGTCACAGTAAACCAAAGGGGCACAACTATCGGAATATGTGGCAGCTTGCAGCGCCTGCTGTTCAGCAGCCCTGTCGAGATTGAGCTGATCGCTGATGCTGGAGTTTATCCGCAGCACCATCCGCTGATCGGCGGACTCAACCAGAAAGGCGTTATTGGTCAGCCCCCCAGCCAGGGCCCTGACCACCGTGGGCCGGGCCTTGCTCCAATGATGCCAATCGTTGGGGATGATGTTGCTCAAGTCCTGGCTCATATCAGTTGTTCACTGTGCCGCTGCCATTGTTTGAGGAGCGCTATCGGGTTGTTGTTTCTCTTTTCGGAAAATGGCCAACCACTGGAAATAGCCAATCACAACCAGCACCAGGTACAGCATAAACAATACGGCAGTAAGGTAGAGTTCTCTGTCCAGGTAGAGATAGATTGAAGCTCCGTCTACGACAATCCAGTAAAGCCAGTTCTCCAGTACCTTCCGGGTGACCATATAGGTGGTGACGATTGCCCCCAGAGTCGTGAATGAATCCAGGTAGGGGAGGGCGGCACTGGTGTTGCGATCCAGCAGGTAGCCGATCAGTAACGTCAGTATCAGGGTAGCGCCAATAACTATCGAGTGGGTTTTTCCGCTCCAGCGGTGGATTTTGAGATCGTCCTGCCGGTTGCGGTGATTTCGCCATTGCCACCAGCCATAAACCGCCATCAGCAGATAGAAAACCTGTAGAGCAGACTCCATTAACAGGCTGACATCCCAAAACAGAAACAGATAGATCGCCGTACTGACAAAGGCGGCATACCAGCAGCTGATTTTCTCCCTCATGGCCAGAAGCAAATAGGCCAGAGCCAGTATTACAGCGGCTACCTCCCAGAGGGACATGGCCGCAATCGAAGCGCTGATTGCGGTGCTGATATCCTGGTCAAACATGCGCTTCTCCCGGGGCCAGGTCGCCGTCAATAAACTTGCATACAAAAATGGCGCGGCCAAACTGCTCGTAGGATTTGCGCATTTCCAACTTGAGCACATCCATCAGCAGATCGTAATCGCCAAACACCTGAGTACTCATTGTATTGGTGATTACCCTGAGTTCTGGGTGGCTGTTTAACTGTGCGATAAACGCTTGAATAGCCGGGATATACTCGTCCTTTAACGGATACATACTGATTTCGATAGAGAGCTGCATAATTTCCCTCTTGATAGAGAGTTCTGGAGCAGCGAAGCGCTGCCCCAAAGTCACTGAGTGATTAGAAGGTGTAGGTGCCTGTTACCCCGGCAATCCGTGGCTCACCATACTGATAGTAGGGCTCGGGTGCGTAGCCATTGGCCGGGTTGTTGCCATACTGGTTACTGAAGTAAAACCCGCGCACATAGTAATCTTCATCAGTCAGGTTTCTTCCCCACAGGGCAACATCCCAGTTATCTCCCTGGTAGGTCAGGCGAGCATTGACCAGTTCGTAGGCTGTGGATTTTTCGTCGTGGCTGTTTGAGAAGTAGAATTCGTCTTTACCCTCAAGCTCCAATCGCAAGATCAGGTTGGGAAGCAGATCGATTTCTGTACCGGTGAAGAACTGGTAGTTGGGGGCGTGAGCGATATCGCGGCCATCCAGATCAACCGCAGCCAACACCGTTCCTGCGTAGTCATCTCGGGCATCGACGTGGGAACTGCTTTCGTAGTCTTTAAATTCTGCATTCAGCCAGCCAGCAGAGGCGAAAAAGCGCAGGGCGTCGGTAGCCTGATAGTTCAGTTCCACCTCAAGACCAGTAGTACTTCCGCCGGCTGCATTGGCAAGGTAGTCACTAAATGAGTAGTCGGCAGGGTTAAAGATAGAAACCTTGGCCTGAACGTCATCCCGGTCCTGGTAGAAAGCGGCAACCTGGGCTTGCAAACGATTCTCCAGCCAACTGCCCTTAATACCTAATTCATAGTTGAGCAGTTGTTCGGTATCGAACTCGAACATGTCACTGTTGATCTCAGTGTTGCTTGTTGATTCTGAGATGATTCTGCCGTTTACACCGCCGGCTTTATAGCCCCGGGAAACCGTAGCGTAGAGCAGGGTGTTGCCGGTGTAATGGTATTGCAGGGATATATTGCCGCCCCACAGATTTTCACCATTATCTGCATCGATGTTATAGGAGTCAGAGTAATCGGCTTCGCGTCTTTCCAGTCTAAGACCGGTGATCAAGTTGATCGCTGGGGTGATTTCCGTAGAGAGCTGGCCGTAGATGGCAGAGTTTTCAGTATCAAAAGTGCTGCGGAAGCTCTGGTTGCGATTCAGGTCCTCGCGCTCCGTGCGGCCGTAAAGGCCCACTACCCAGTGGCTGCGATCCCAGAATAACTTGGACTCTTCGGTAGAGAGTGCGCGAAGGTCAATACTGATATTGTCTTTATCGCGCTGGTAATTATCCGTGGAGCTGTATTCCCAGGAATGAAAGCCGACATAGCTCCAATCCTCATCGTAGCCATATTCTGTATCTGAATCGGCGAGGCTGAGAGTGCCTTCTAGAGTAAAGTTCTCGTTACCAGACCATTGAGCAGTCAATGCGCCGGCAAAGGTTTCCTGGCGATCCCAGCCGGGCTGGTCAGATTGGGTTTCGCGAGTGTTATAGAGAGAGAAAGCATCGTAGCCGTTATCAACATCGATATAGAAGAGGGTAACGCCCAGCTTTAAATCGTCGGACGGGGAGTAGGCCAGCTTACCGCGCAGTACAGACTCGTCAATATTACTGGTGTCATCTCGGTTGAGATACACATTCTCGGTATAGCCGTCGGATTTGCGTTTGCTGGCAGCCAATCGATAGCCAAGAGCATCGCTCAAAGAACCACTGGTAGCCGCGGACAGACTCTGTCCATTGTACTCACTTAGCTCGGCGGACACCTTGGTGGTTGACTCACTGGTGGGCGCTGCACTGGTCATGTTGATCAGGCCGGCCAGGGCATTAGCGCCGTACACCGTGCCCTGTGGGCCCCGCAGGATTTCCACTTGATCGATATCCAGGGTGCTGGCTGCGAGTCCCAGGCCAGTAAAGTCGATACCGTCGATGATCAGGCCAACTGAGGGGTTTACTGGGTCGATAAACTGGCTGCGCTCACCAATGCCGCGAATCTGAACAAATCGTCCCCTGGAGGCGCCGGAGGAAAAATTCACATTGGGCGCCATGTTTAAAAGCTGGTCCAGATTGGCCGCGCCCCGCGCATCGATCGCGCTTTCATCCAGTACGGTAACACTGGAAGGAAGCTCCAAAAGGTTGGTTTCCCGTAGCTGTGCCGTAACCACCACTTCCTCAAGCCCGGTTTCTGCGGTATTGGCGGTGGCGATACCGGCGAACAGGCTGCTGGCAAGGCTGACAGACCAGGCAATAGGGTGGGTGGGAAACTGTTTTTTCATGGTTCTCTCTCGAATAACGGCAGTGAAAGAGACCCGGAGTGCGACGTGGGGAGGTTTTGCTTTGTCTACCTATTCCTACGCCGGTATTAACCGGATCAGGTTCAAGGGTTTGTCGCGACAGACCAATTTGATCCCCGGACATCTCAGGCAAGGCCACCCCTTAGGTTTTGCGGGCGCGATGATAGCAGAAACTGGGGTATAAAGTGGTAAAAGCAAGGAAGGGAAAGCGCTTATGGATCAGGTATCTTACTTTAGTGGCAAGACGGCACTGATTACCGGTGGTGCTTCTGGAATCGGTGCGGCCTTGGCATGTCGACTGGCAGCACTTGGGGCTCAAGTCATTATCGCGGATATCCAGCGGGACCTGGCTACGCAGGTTGTCAGCCAAATACAGGAGTCCGGTGGGAGAGCATCGTTTGTTCACTTGGATGTTCGTAATTTTGATCAATTTTTTCAGGTCATTAGTGAAATATCTCCGTTAGATTTCCTTTTTAACAATGCTGGTATAGGGGTGGGTGGATATTTTTCCGATCATAATCTTGAAGATTGGAAAGCGGCGATTGATATCAATTTGTTTGGCGTTATTCATGGGCTCCAATGTGGTTTCCAGGCCATGAAGCGCCAGGGCTCTGGCCATATTATCAATACTGCCTCAATGGCGGCTTTAGTTCCGTCGCCAGCAATGGCCGCCTACTCAGCCTCCAAGAGTGCTGTGGTGGCAATATCAAAGGCTATTCGCCCTGAAGCTGGGTCCTGCGGTGTTCGAGTGAGTGTTTTGTGCCCCGGGGCAGTATCAACGCCGATTTTGCAGGGAGGTGGCGTCAGTGGGCGGATGCCAACCCCCATTCCACTTCAACAGCAGGCAGAGATGTTCGAGCCTCTGGGGCCAATATCTGCTGATGCTTTTGCAGAAAAGGCTTTGTTTCAAATTGCAAAGAACAAAGAAATCATTGTTGTGCCAGCAAAACTTAAGTTGCTGTGGTGGCTGGAAAGATTATTTCCTTCTTTGCTGTGTCGCCTTTCCTTTAAGCAGATGGAGAAAATACTTCAGCCTTTGGGACTAAAATAATTGTATCTTTGGAAAGGCGGAGTAAATTGGGAAATGATGATTTCCTGTGACCACTGTGGTGAAGTTTGGGAGTTTGCTGATAAGGCCCTGCCGAACATTCAAAAAATTACGCGGAATTTTTCTGAGGGGCGTATTAGCGTAAGTTTGATAAAAGCGCTGAGCGGTGAACTTAAATTGCCTATGCTCTACAGCAAAAAATTGGCTGTTCATATAACGGTAAGATCTGGGCACTGCTTTTACTGCCAGGAGCCCCTGGGCATAGAAGAAGCGTTTATAAAACACTGTCAGGGCTGTGGTGCCTTGAATTTGGATCGCAGATTCGCTTAATGGGGAGCAGCTTATTTAGAAGCACCCGGCGTGCCGAATTATCAGCATGCCGAGTTGGGGGAGGGGCAACTTTATGCCGCTAATAGCAGAATCTAATATCCGGGTTTGGGAAAAGTATATCTTTTAAGGGGCTGGTGGTTGTATTGTACGACAACAATATGAAGCTCTGTTCAAATTATTCACAGATTAAGTATTATTTCTTTGCTAATAGAGCTGGCGGCTTACGCTTCCTATTTGGTACCCCCTCAGAACTTGATTCGATTTTCTGTTTTTTTGGCTCTGAATGATAAATTGCTATTTTTCAGGGGCACAAGTTAAGTACTATCTAGTCTAGGCATTATGCCAGTACAGTCTCTGTCTCCAGCTACGCCAAAATCATTCACTTTTTTGTGTTAATAATCAGGGTAAGTAAAAAGGAATTTATTTTATGAGCAAGTTTAATTCTCTACTGTATTCGATTGTTTTAATTGTGGCTTCTCATTGTGTGTCTGCCGGTGCTATTAAGAAAGAGGTGAACAGCTTTGAGGACGTCCAGAATATAATTGAAGAATCAGCCACCCCAATAAATACGTTACTGGTTATGGATAATGATGACACCTTGAGTATGATGCCTTGCGCTGAAAAGTCTCAATGTCAATATCTTGGTGGCGCAGCTTGGTACTCATGGCAGGAAACTTTATTGGAAACCGATCCTAATTCAGGTTTCCTTGTGGCAAAAACAAAAGAGGAGTTGATTAATATATCCGGTTTGCTCTTCTCTGTGAGCAATATGGTTTATACAGATGACAATATTGTGCCGGTACTTGACAGTTTGAGGCAAAGTGGGGTGCGATTGATGGTTGAAACTGCAAGGGGCGATGCAGATGTTTCAGCTACTGAGAGACAGTTCAAACGCTTGCCAACCCCGAATACGTCCTACCAAAATTTATTAGAGCTTATTCGGTCAAATACTCTCAACTTCAGTCCAAATAATCAATTTAGCCTTGCAAGTCCGTTTAAGCCCTGTGATTTAAGTGAGGCAAGGCCAGTAAGCTATCGGCAAGGTATTATGTACTTAGCCGGGCAAGATAAAGGCTTTATGCTTGACTGCTTGCTGCGATCCTACAATTCTTCGGCTAATAGTAGTGAGCACTACCTAATTTCCAACATTATCTTCATTGATGACAGTTTTGAGAATGTCGAAAGTGTTTACCAGGCATTCAAGGACAATAAGAAGTATGAGGTAATAGCCCTGCACTACACCCGTCTAAGTAAGCACAAGCAGGATTTTATGGACGGGCCTCAGAAAAAAGCATTACAAGAAACTGCGAAAAAGAGATGGGAAACCATCATGGCGAGTCTTAATAGTGCGCTATTAATGCCGGCTGTTGAAAACTAGTTTAACTTCCTTGTAACTAAGCTCAACGGCTCCATTTCTAAACTGTCATCCAAGTAAAAAGGGAAGTGTATACGTCTACCTCTAATGTTTAATCGATTTTGGAGGTGCAGAGCACTCAGAAGAGATGGTAGTCGTTGTATAACGATTAATCGGTTATAACTCAGTTGAAGAGGGAGGAGCATTAACCGGCTGTAATTTCGCGAGCCACGCGCCTAGGTCTTTTTAGCGGAGTGCAGGCTTGCCGCACCATTGCTACTGAATCGATTTTTTAAGTTTTGATAAAAATAGAGCACGTTATTTGCGGATGGACGTTTCTGTAAAAGCTTTGAATTTTTCCAGTGAACAATAACGTATATCTCCACCAGAAAGGTATCCAGCAAGCTATGACCTTAGCTGGATACCCTTGTGATTGGTTAGGTTATGGTTTACAGCGACTGTAAGAACTTGAGTAGCGAGTTTCGCTCTGAAGCCGACAGATCAATATAGTTCTGTTGGCTCTCAGCAGCTTCTCCCCCGTGCCAGAGAATGGCTTCTTCAATAGACCGGGCGCGACCATCATGCAACAAATTACTGTGACCATTCACTGCGCTATTAACACCCAATCCCCATAAGGGAGGCGTTCTCCACTCGCGGTTGTACTCCGCGCTAATCGTCAAGTTGTCTGCCAAACCTTCGCCCATATCATGCAGGAGTAAGTCTGTATAGGGGCGAATGACCTTGCCTCTCAACTCCTCAAGAGGGTGAGCGTGATTGGTGTTCATCTCTGGCCGGTGACAGGATGAGCAGTTGATCGATTCAAATAGAGCTTCACCCTGAGCCACGATGGATTCATTGATTAAATCGGGATTTCTGGGCGGTGCGCCCAGTGCCTGAAGATAAGTAGTTAGGTCGTCCAGGTGAGAATCAGTGAGCTCTTCGTTGTGATTACTGTGCTTTTTACATTCCAGCTGTTCGATACCACAGTTTGCATTGGGTTCCAGTGCTGTGTTCACGCCAATATCATTGTTCAACGCATCTGCTGAGAAGCTGCGCAAGCTCGGTTGGGTAGCCTTCCAGCCAAAGCGTCCTACCTGGGGAAGAGGTGTTGAGCCCGTATCGACCAGTGATACTCGCCCAGAGATACCATCGCTATTGGAATCGTTAGGGTCGTGCCACTCAAGGATTTCTGTTTCGTCAACCGCCTCAAGTAAGCCCAAGCCAGTGATGTTTTGTGGCATACGTGGCGAAAAGTAATCAGCGGATGTGTTTTCACCTTCATTGGTTGTTACTACATAAGTGGGGGACTGTAGGGTGTAGCTATCCCCATTGGCATAGCTACCTTGAATGGGGCTATAGGTGACTTGAATAGATCCTTCTGGGGCTATGTCACTATTGAGTGAATGGGTTTGGAGGACAGGGCCAAAGTAGTGGTTTGGCAGGGGTTGTCCTGCTTGGGTTATTGCACCGGACGACAGCTTAAAGACCATCGAATTGGGAACACTAGCCTCTGAGGGGGCCGGGCCCCGGCCGTTATTGATATGGCACGCCAGACATGATTGCTCAATGGTTAAGCCTGCTGATAGGTTTGCCATATGGTTGAAGTCTGGGTTCCCGAGTTCCTCGTGCTCTCCGGTATTAAACCGAGTGTGGAATATCCTGCGACCATCTAGAAACTCGTTGTGCGTCTCCCACTGGATGTTGAGGGCTTCTCTGAAATAGGCTGTCCAGTCGGCGATTCCGCTATCCACGATGTAAGTATCATAGACATCAATACCATCCAGTATTGGGTAGGTGACTTCAACGGCATCAGCGTCGGAAGCCGTTGCCCATTTACCATCGCTGCCTGCATAGTAGGTAAGAGTATTATCGTCAGTATTTACTGAAATGACTTCTGAAGCGGGTACCGGGTCAGTAGCCCTGATGTATGCTGCGGTTGCTTCACCGGCACTTTCAACAGCGGTCTCAGTTTCCAGGTCTGCAACCATATGAATACCGGGTTGGCCCAGGAGAATGCGGTAGGTGTCTGTGTAGTAAACTGTCTGCCCACTGACATTCTCATCGCCCTCCTCAATGCCAATGAATTGCTGAAACTCCACCTCCATCCATTCGCCGACTTCCAGCTGCCCGTCATCACCATCGTGAGCATCGTAGGTGATACGACATACCCAGACTTGGCCTCTCCCATCTTCATCAGCTTCCCGGAAAGGGGTTTCATCAAATCTGGCGTTGCTATTAAAGTCAGCGCGGTGTTCATTTGAATAAGAGGAGCGGCATTCGGGTGGCCGATAAAGCGCGTATTCGGCAGAGTAAAAGATCTCAATCAGGTTCTCACCGGCGGGCGTATGGTCGTGAATCTCTATGCCAAAGGTTCTGTGTTCAAAGTAGAAGGTCGGGAACTCGTAAAAACTATCCTCGGATTCATGTCGCAGACGTGCTCGGCCACTTGCCAGTGTTACAATGGTGCCATCTTCCTGAATATACCAGTGTTGGGACTCTTCTCCTGGCTGCTCAGTATCAAATAGAGGGGTATATTCTATGGGCACGGTTTGATTAATTTCCTCTGCCGCACGATCAAAAACCATCAGTTCCCACAAACTATATTGCGAACTCCCCTCACTGAGTTCAGTTCCGTTTAGCTGGACATAGCGATACTCTCCACCAATTAGGTGAGAATCAATGCGTTGGCCATATTCTCCTGAATCAGCTGTTGCCAGGGTGGTCCATGTTGTGCCGTCGCTTGAGCCCAGTACCTCGTAAGATTTTGCGTTGTGATCGCCCCAGTCTATGACCACTTTGCTGAGCAAGTGTGTAGATTTAAGGTCAAGGGTGAGGCTTGATGTGCTGGCAGTATCACCACTTTCCCAAAGTGTCCTTCTTAAGTCATCAATGGCAAGGACCCCGTTGCCAGAACTGGAAGAAATAGTTCCACTACCTGCAATATTTTGTCCAACCTCTTTATCGGACTCAGCTGGATCACTGTTTGAATTTGGTGTCTCTTCGTCGGACTCATCCGGGTCATCGCTTGAAGTCGGTGTTTCATCACTGGAGCCGTTGCCCTGAGAGTTGGGGGTAGCTTCTGTGGGGTCTTCATCAGAGCTATTATCCCCGCCTCCACCACCACATCCGGACAATACCATTATGAATAAGGCGAAAAATGCTGTTAAATAGATTTTTGCCAGTGGATTGATTGTTTTCTTGAAATACGGATCCATATATTTCTCGTTTTATCAACAGCTATATATAGTAATAGTGATGAAATGAACTTTTTCTTTAATTTAAAAGGAGAATTTCAAAATTCTTGTTAAGTGTGCTTGGTTCGGGGTAAAAATAATTTAACTATTATTTTTAGTGTGTGTCCTTTTGTTTGTATGTGCTGCTGTTTTTTGGTAATGATTGCTCTTGGCTAATGTTGGGAATGAATTTTCTAGCTTGATTTGTAGGGCGACATAATAGTTATATTTTTTATGTGCATCGTTATGCTGCGCCCAGAGGGGATGAATTTAAGTTAAGAAGGAAAGCGATATGAACTTGTTCTCAGCTTCCTGTTTTACTTCGCATGATGAATACGACAGGGTTCACCTTATGTCCGTGATTTAGATTGGTTTATTTAATAGGTCTGGCTTATAGATTGATATCGTGTGTCAGTTGTGATGCTGAGTGCGTTAAAAAGTTAATCTTTAGTCTTGTGTAAGATTTGACACGGCTAAAAATAGTTATTTAAAGATTGGTATTTAGTTTTCTACCCACAATTACCTTTATTCCCATGGGTGTTTTTTATTAATTAACAAGCTCACCAACACTAGGTGTCACGCTCTAAGTCTCGATAATTCATTTTTTATACGTGAAGGTATTATGTATATTGAAAGGTGGGCCTTACTTTTTTATGAGTGGTTATCGAACATTGATCATCGCTACGTCGAGCCTGATTCTTATAAAAAGTCCAAGCTTACTGGAGTGGTTGGTTTTAGCTATTGATTAATACAGCAATGACTTGAGCAGGGTGTGTAGATTATTTAATGGTGCTCATCGTTTGGAAAGTAAGTTGAAATCTCTTCGGCTCAGATAATATCGAGAAATGAGTATAGTTTTTAAAAGCTACTTGTATTGCTGAGCTTTGAATCTTTATGGTGATTTTATAAATGGACTTAGGAAGGCCTCCAGCGTTCAATAGGATCAGAATGCTGGAGGACTTCAGCTAGTGAGGCACTACTTCCTCACTAGCAATAACCCGGTTTCCGTATGATCTGTATAAGGGAACTGATCAAACAGAGCAAATCGTTCAATGCGATGGGTTTTGGTCAGCGACTCCAGGTTTTCCAATTGGGTTTCCGGATTGCAGGAGATATACAGGATTCTCGGGAAGTGGGCGACCATCGCACAGGTGTCTTCATCCAAGCCCGCTCGGGGAGGATCAACCAGGACGGTGGAGAAATCGTAGCTATCCAGATCTATATCCTTAAGGCGGCGAAAGGGGCGTACCTTATCAATGGCCTGGGTAAACTCTTCACTGGACAGGCGTACGATATCCAGATTGGTGATCTGGTTGTTGGCGATATTCTCCTGGGCGGAATTTACCGATACCTTGGAGATTTCAGTGGCCAGGACCTTGCGGAATTTCTCACTGAGCGGGATGGTGAAATTGCCATTGCCACAGTAGAGCTCCAGCAGATCGCTATCACTATCTCCGCAGGCACTTCTCGCCCACTGGATCATGGAACGACAGATCTCTCCATTGGGTTGGGTAAAGCTGCCTTCTACCTGTTTGTACTGGTAAGTTTTCCCATCGATATCCAGTTTCTCGGTAACGAAGTCACGCTCCAAAACCACTTTTTGCTTGCGTGAGCGCCCCAAAATCGGGAATCCCAGCTGTGCCTGGAGTGCTTTGGTTTCCTCCTCCCAGGTCTCATCCAGTTTCTTGTGGTAGATCAGCGTAATCAGCGCATCACCATTCAGCGTGGTAAGAAACTCGGCGGAGAACAGGCGTTTGCGTAGGACTTCGCTATTATTGACAGCAGCCAGCACCTTCGGCATCAACTGGTTCATCAGCTCAGAGCCGACGGTAAACTCATCGATGATAAAGGGCTTCTTGTACTCACCCTGGCGGTACATGGCGTAATTGGCTACACCTCCCTCATGCCACACCTTGAATTCGGCGCGCAGGCGGTAGTGAATGGGTGGGGAGGGGAAGAGTTCCGGCTCCAGGTCAGTGAACTTGCTGTAAGCCTCTTGCAGGCGCTCGGCCTTGTCTTGAAGCTGTTGTGGGTAGTCGTCAGTATTAACGCGGTACAGTGCCATATTACAATGCGGTGTCAGTACAAAAAGCGGGCGCGAATTATATAGGAAACCGTATGGCAATAGGTGAGATAAAAATTCCGGTTCATGGGCAGGGGCTTCACGAGTTTACCGGCAGTGTAGTTGATTGGGTCAGTAAGCAGGCTCTCGATGAGGGGTTGTGTACACTTTTCATACAGCACACCTCTGCAAGCTTACTGATCCAGGAGAATGCCGACCCCAGTGCGCGCCGTGACCTTGAGAACTGGCTCAATCGACTGGTGCCGGAAAATGACTCGCTTTATACCCATACCCTTGAAGGGCCAGATGATATGCCGGCCCATATCAAATGCAGCCTTACCGCGACCAGCTTGTCCATTCCAGTGCAAAAGGGGCGCTTGATGCTGGGTACCTGGCAGGGGATTTACCTTTGGGAGCACCGCCATCACCACGGGGCTCGGCACGTTATCCTCCATATCTGATTCAATACCGCGCGTTGGTGGCGATAGCTAGACAGCTACGCCAACTGCCTGACAGTACTGGTCGATCAATGACTGGGTTGCGTGGGCCCTCTCTATAGCCTGGATACGATCAACTTGATTATCTGGGGTTGTTAAGCTGCAGAAGTCTTCGATCATCTGTACCGCCTGCGATCGCTCTATTGGCACTTGTTGGTGTTCGAACTTATCTGGCGATGCCTGCCCCCTGCGAACCACAAATTCTGGCGTATATTCAGGATTGTAAAAGGCAGCGCTGTCTCTCCAGTCGAGTACAAAGTCGTCTAGCTGGATCAGGCCGCTTTCTCCCAGAATATCCAGGTCCATTTGCCAAACGCCTGAGTCATATCCGAACTCAAAAGTTGAAGTCTGCCCGCTGGCAAATTCAATCAGGCCTGCACCGCTAATAATGGTCCCTGTTTGTGAGTCCCGCTTTATCGCTCCTGAAATTGTCTTTATTGCTCCTGTGGGGTGCATATATTCGACGATTGCACGCATGTTGTACCAGCCGATATCCCCGATTGCGCCAGTGGGTTCTTTGTGTGAATCGAAGCGAATATTGTTGCGGTCCATCATCGAGACAAAAAAGGCGCTGTGAATTCTGTTAACTGGGCCCAGATTCTTTTTTTGTTGCTGAATGATTTTGGCCGTGCGGGGGTGGTGGGTGAAATGTGTGGCATCCATAAATGCCAACCCTTCAGACTGAGCCCGAGCGGCAACTTTGTCGACCGAGGCAGTATTGAGAAAAGGTTTCTCACAGAGAAGATGCTTATGGTTGGCCAGTGCCGCGAGGCAGATTTCCTCGCGGCTGGTGGTGGGGCTAGCCACGTAAATGGCATCCGAATCTTCCGCCTCTACCAGCGACCTCCAATCCGGGTAGACATTGGGAATTCCGTGTTCGCGGGCGAACTCTTTGGCCCGTGTGTGCCGCCTGCTTGCGACGGAGGAAAGACTGGCGCTGTCTGCTTGGCTGATGGCTTGGGAGGTAAAGTCAGCAATATTGCCTGTGCCAACAACTCCGAAACGTATGCTCGCCATTGAAGGGTGCCTTGAGGTGGATTGAGGGATGGCAGGGACCAGTTTAGTAGAGAATAGAATAACCAAAGCTTGTTAAGCTGGTTTTGTGTTTGGTTATCAAATTTGGCCTTGCTTTTAAGGATAGTGGTTTCAGTGACTAATAAAATAAAGTGAGGCAGGCTGATTTTTCAGGATATTTAAAAGTGCATGATTAGGTCTTTTTGCCGTTGTGGTTTGAGTGTATTGGTGTTGCATTTTCATCGGTTTTCTATGCAAGTGTTAAGCGCGGTTCAATAAAGTCTAAAAAAGCACGAATACGAGAAGATAGGGCTGTGTTGCGATAGAAAACGGCGTTGACGAGTTCCCGCTGGTTCTGCTTGGATACACTCCCAGGTAGTATTTCTACTAGCTTCTTTGTTTTTAAATCTTTCTTAATCATGAAATGCGATAATAATGCCAGGCCTTCCCCTTGCAGGCACATTTGTCGAATTAGCTCTCCGTTGCTGCTACTGATATTCGGTTTTATGTCAACGCCTTTTCCGATAGGCCAACTATTAAGATGTGTGGATTGAGTAAAGCCGATGATCCTGTGGTTGGTTAATTCATTAATATTGTTAGGGGAGCCGTAGCGCTCCAGATATTGCCGGCTGGCGACAATGGATAAAGGGCTTCGCCCTAAAAAACGCGCATGCAAGTTGGAGTCTTTTAAGGGGCCAATTCGAACCGCAACGTCGGTTCGACGCTCAATGAGATCAATAATGCTCTCATTGCTGACAAGCTCTAATTCTATGTGTGGATAGGCTTGTTGAAATTCAGGTAGTAGTGGCACTAATTGGTGAATCATAAACGGCGTCACCGCATCCACCCGTAGCCGCCCTGACGGCTGCTCCTTCAGTTCTTTCAGGGTGTCTTCCGCTTGGCTTAAACATCGCAGCCCTTGCCTCACCCTGTCGCTGAAGAGGCGCCCCTCCTCTGTTAACTCGAGTTTGCGTGTGGTCCGATTTAGCAGGGTACAGTCTAGTTCTGACTCGAGGCGGCTCAAGGCCCTGGATACCCGTGCAACCTGAATATCCAGGGCGCGCGCGGCTGCGGACAAGCTACCAGAGTCAATGGTTGCCAGGAAAATTTCTAGATCTTCGGTACGCGAGATTATTGCCATATTTGCAAAGGTGATTTGATAGTGTTGCGGTTTTTAATAAAATTATCAGCCCACATACTCCGGCGCAACCTCATTGCTCCGGGAGAAGAGTATGCCTATTGCATTGTTGGCACTCACGCTGAGTGCTTTTGCGATCGGGACCACCGAATTCGTGATAGTAGGATTGGTGCCCATCATTGCTCAAGATTTGAGTATTTCATTACCGTCAGCTGGATTGTTGGTCAGCTTGCACGCTGTTGGAGTCGCCGTGGGCGCGCCGGTGTTAACGGCCTTAACCGGCCGTTGGCCGCGGAAGCATGTGCTGTTGGCTCTGATGTCGTTGTTCGTGCTTGGGAATCTTTTGGCATGGATGGCACCCAGTTATAGCTCGCTGATTACGGCGCGTATTTTGACGGGTCTCGCTCATGGTGTTTTCTTTTCAATTGGCTCGACTATCGCCACAGGGCTGGTGAGTAAAGACAAAGAAGCTAGTGCCATCGCCATTATGTTTACCGGGCTGACGGTTGCACTTGTGACTGGTGTACCCTTAGGTACATGGATCGGCCAGCATTTTGGCTGGCGAGCAACCTTCATTGCGGTAGCGGGGTTGGGGGTGCTTGCATTAATTGGCAGTGCGCTTTTGGTGCCCAATAATCTCAAACAGTCGCCGCCAGCACGGTTATCTCAGCAGCTCAGTGTGTTAACCCAACTTTTAGTGTACGCAATGACTGCCGTTGGCTATGGCGGTACTTTTACCGTATTTACATTTTTAGCTCCAATCTTAGAGCAGGTTTCTGGGTTTGAGACCGGTGCTATCGGATTAATAATGCTGGTCTATGGCTTTTCGGTAGCAGTTGGTAATATTTTGGGTGGCAAACTTGCAGATAACTTAGGGCCTATTCGGGCGCTATCCATTATATTTTCCGCACTCGCTTTTATCTTGTTTATTTTTACATTCACTGCAGCCAATCCCATCACGTCGGTATTGACAATTCTAATTTGGGGCGCGTTTGCATTTGACAATGTCCCAGGGCTGCAAGTTTATGTTGTGCAGCTCGCCCAAAAATATACGCCACATGCAGTGGATGTAGCATCAGGGCTCAATATTGCAGCTTTTAACATTGGCATTGCACTAGGTTCACTCTTGGGTGGCCTCATCATTGAGGATATGTCACTCATGGATACATCTTGGGTCGGAGGCTCAATCATGATTTTGGCACTGATGCTTACCCGACTATCTGGGTCACTGGATAAATATAGTCATTTAAAAATGGCGTAAGCCAATTTATTAAATATGAAAGACAATCTGTTAAATATCATTAAGAGAGAAGTACTATGAGTGAATTACCAAGTTTGGGAATGGGTACCTTCCGCTTAGAAGGTGATGTCGCAATCGAGTCAGTTAAACAGGCACTTGAAGCGGGATACCGCCATATTGATACCGCACAAATCTATGGCAATGAGTCTGAGGTTGGAATCGCCATAAAGAAAAGTGGAATAACCCGTGAAGAATTGTTCCTTACTACAAAAGTATGGCTAGATAATTTAACGCAAGAAGCATTCATAAGCAGCGTAGAAGTTAGCCTCAAAAAATTAAAGGTTGAATCGGTCGATCTGCTGTTAATTCACTGGCCAGAAAAAGATGGGAGGGCCTCCATGGAAACCTATCTTAAGTTATTAGCCCAGTGTCAACAAAAAGGGCTTACCAAGCACATCGGTGTCTCAAACTTCACAATCAAACAGCTTGACAACGCTATTGATATTCTGGGTGAAGGCAAGATCTACACCAATCAAATTGAAGTACACCCGTACTTGCAAAATACTGCGGTTATTGAGCATTGCAAGAAGAGAGGTATTACGGTAACGGATTATATGCCGTTAGCGGTGGGAAAAGTTATGTCTGATGATGTGCTATTAAAAATTGCAGAGCGCTACAACGCAACCCCAGCTCAAATTGCCATTGCGTGGCAATTGAAACAAGGGCTTGTAACTATACCTTCCTCAACAAAACGCAAGAACCTGGATGCAAACTTGGAAGCACTTAAGATCACGTTAACAGATGAAGATATGCGGAAAATTAGTGCTTTAGAGGCTGGTGAACGTATCGCCAACCCGGAGTTTGCTCCTTACTGGGACTAAACAATAGCAGGTTCAAAATATTGATGCGTGTAATAGAGGCAATCGCTTTGTGTATTAGTTTGAGAAGTGATTGCTTCGCTTGACATGGAGGTAAAGGTCTAAGGAAAAAGCTTCAATCAGCTTATATGGCTTGCAGTACAGTCGGGCTGATACTTGAAATCTATCCCAAATCTAGTATCCCGGTCACAAAGTAATGCTCGCCGTACATGGTGAGATACGCAGTGGCAATAATAGGCTGCGTCAAGAGATGTCTGAGTGCTTCGAGGGAAGTGTATCGATTGTACCCGTAAAATTCTTAATGAATATCTAGTATTCTGTAGGTTTGCGATCTTTTGTTAATGTGATTGGCAGTTTATACTTTCTGCCTGATGGGTGTCCATAAAAATGATCCCCGAATTCTTAGAGAAAATAATAGCTAGCGCTAAAGCCATTGAATAAAGGATAGTCACTTATGGCGGTTGTAAATACATTTCTAATCCCGGGGGCATTTTGGATCAGGCCGGTAGGAAATGATAATCGTATTCTTATAGATGGATTGAAACCTTACATCGAATGGCTTGGAGATTTTAACGAATTTAGGCTTATCGAATTCAATCGATATTTTAATTCTATACAGCTTGATCCTAGAGATAAGGATGCTTGGCTGGTTTCAGTGGAGGGTGAGTGGTACACCTATAATCACAGCGAGCTATCTAAGGTTGAGGATGAAGCTTTTAAGGCTTCGTTAAGTACCACAACAACTAAAAACTATGAAATTGTGAGTCTAGGTCTTTGGTCTTTTGATATCATTTCAAGGTTGAGTGGGGAGTCTCGCCAATTTACGGAGAGGCGAGCGTCTTTTATCTGTGAGACCGAAGGAGACTTAGTTTTTAGGCTCGGAAAAAGAAAAGCGTTTGTTAAATATGATAATACGCTTAATGAATTGGCGTCACTTGAGTATGATGATTCAGGAATTCCTTCTGGTGACACTGCAATCGATTCTTATCTATTTTTCAGTAATCTGGGGGCGAGACACGATCTAAAGGTTCTTGATTTGCGCACATTCAAAATAAAATTTGAATATGAGGATATCGGCTCTAATACTTTTTCAGTTTATAAGGTTGGTAATAAGTATTTTATTTTTTCGAACGGAAGAATTTTAGTTTGGAATCATTTGAGTGGAGATATAGAGTGTGTTGAGTTGCCGGGAAGAATTTCGGCGTATTTGATGTCTGATAACTGTTTTTATGTTGGGTTTGAATCAGACCCTCACTTATATTTATACGATGTGAACTCTTTAGATCTTTTGAAGAAAAAGAAGGTGGTTCAAAATGGTTTTTACCCCCTGATTATTACTGAATCAAATGAATGTTTGGCATTGCGATGTAATGCATCTACTGGGAATCCTTTGTTAAAGAAAGCATATTTTGTCCCTTTTACTAAGGCGTCTTTCTTAAGTAGCGATGATTTTGAGCTTGAAATAGAGCATCCCATCTATAATGAGCAGGAACGCTATCCAGAAGGTGAACAGCTATTTATATTGTCGTTTTCCATTGATGCCAGTCATGATTACGTTACTATTATTCGTCAGAGTTTGGCTATTTTAGAAGATGCTATTACTTGCCATGCAGTACAATATGTGGCAGGCGATGAGAATCAAACTTATAGTGAAAATTTTGGCGGTCAGATAGAAATAGTATTTAAAAATTGTGATGCTCTGGATGCCGAGCAGAAAAAAGCGTTAGAGGCCTCTTTGTATGAAATTGCCAATGACGCAAAGCTTGTGAATAAAGCTTATGCCAATGGTGAGCCAAAGGACTTACAGGTTGAGGTTAGTTTTACCAGCTAGAATTATCAGGGGTGGTCGGCATATAGCCATCCCGAACTAACCAACGATTTTTCCCGTAATAACACAATTCTGGATGCCCATAGATTGAGGGGAGTCGCTAGTTTTAATAGTTATTTCTTTCTGCTTTATAGTTAAGGTGAAGTGCGGAATGAAGATCTTTTCTTGGGCTTAGAAAACAGTGGTTATGGGTGAGTATGGAAAGTAGTATCGAGAGAATAGAAGGGAGTTAGCAGGGTGTTGCAGAAAGGTATAGCTGAGAATCGCCTATGCTGCGTACCCAGTTTATTGAGTCACCTGCAAGCGTGTCGTACGGCCTCAGCAGACCCTGCCGAACGTTTAAAGCGGCTTTCAAAATTACGATTAAGATAAAGCCAGTGCCTTGGTGGAGTACCCAGTCGCTCGAGTATGGGAGGAATATTTTCAGCAATGGCTCCGAGCTTACTGGAGTTTAGATACCGCCCGCTCTAATCGACTAGATCTAAATAGTGATCCAGTCGAAAAGGAAGTCCTTTAGGCATATTCAGTCGCTCACCGCCTACAAGTGGCAGTAGCTCTTTGGGCTGCTCGTCCAAGATTGATGCACGAATACGCTGCTGAATGGAAGTGTGATCAGAATCTTCAGGGGTTTTTGCCATATTAGCGCGGATGAGGTTGAGGACTACATAGGCCATACAGGCGGCAAGGGCCTTTTCATCCTATAAAGCTTGGGATTTAAAAGGTCATTCTCAGAAGCGCCCCGAGCACTTGTCTTCAGCGTTAGCTTGGCGAGCGATAGACTCATTTAAACAGCGCATAAACCAGCTGACATTCGTTAAGCGTTGTCGCCATATCGAAGCGACGTTTTTAGTGCCTTAAGCTTGCAGGGATCAAGAGCATCACCGTTTAGATAGCGTTGGGCCAAATTAGAGGTCGTGAATATTTTTTGCCGGCGATCAATCACCTCTAACTTATCGGCAGATTTTTTGTCAATGTAGAGTACTACATGGTAGTGATTGCTCATTACTGCATAGGCGGCAAGGTCCAGGGCAAAAATCTCAGATAAATTATACATACGATTTTCAATCCGCTCGCGGCGATGCTGGTAATCTTTCCTGGATACAGTATCCCGAGCGCAAAGGGCTGTTCGCTGTACATAGAAGGATATGCAATGAAAGTAGAGCGTTGAATCAGGAAATATCTGGGTGCTTCGCGATAGAGATATCAATTGTACGTAGATAAATACGGATTAATATCCATAGATCTTTAGGTTGAAACTCTTTTGCCAATGACGTTGGCGGTTTATACTTTATATGTGTGGGTGTCAATAACTGCTCATGATTTTTAAAGTTAAAGACCGATAGAGTTTTGATTAATATGAATATATTTTGGTTTTACGGAGATCTTGGTAAGTTCTTTAAAAAAGGTTCCTCATTTCTTACCGAGGACTGTTTTGCAATATATGAGGTTTGTGGGCACTCTGTTCAGTATATAAATTCCACGGCAACTTTAGATAATTGGAGCTATGTTGAAGATGAAATTATAGTTAAGTCAAAATCAGGCGAAATTCACCTTCTTCAAGATGGGAAAGTAGACCTTAAAAATGAATTGCTAGTTCATAATCCAATATCTATTAAAGGTCTGTATGCGGGTGTTATTTACAGGTCTTGGAGGGAAAAATACCTCGCAGTCTTGAATTTGGAAGATGACGACTGCTTGAAAATAAAGGGGGGGTATATAGGTGCTTCAACAGATGGCAATATTATTTTTACAACCGAGGGGCGGTGCTTATTAGCTTTTGATTTGAAGCTTGAAATGAAATGGTCGGTCGACCTATTTTCTAATAGAGATTATAGAACTTTAAATGTTGGAAAGTTGTCTGGGCTGTATTTCATTGATGACCTAGTGGTTGTTAATAGAGGGTTAGTATATGGTGAAGATATAGGTCAGGTAATAGCTTTGTCGCGCAATAGAGGCGAAGTGGTGTGGGAATATACTTATCAGGGTGAGCCAGAATTTTCCTTTATGGAAGGGGATAAATATTTCTTGGTTCTTAATGGCAACATCATTGTCTTGAATGGAATAACCGGAGAGTTTATACAGTCAATAGAGTTGGGTCTGGGTAATGAGATAATTGTTTTTCCAAATGGAAATGATATTTTAGTCGGTTCAAATAAAACGCGAATACTGTATAGATATAGTTTGGCTGCCGATAGGCTAATATCAATTGGAAAGCTACCTAATGATTGTAAATTTTGTTTGGCTGGCCTCCCTTATGAGACTGATGAGAATATTTGTATCCAGTTACGATTGGATCATCCAACATTAAAATTTGCTAGGAGTGGATTACTTGTTGTAGAAAAGGATTGTTTTGGTGGTCGTATTGACACTGAAAAACAACTGGCTAGTTCATTGCTTGTCACGGAAGATTCATTAGGTGAAAGGGTCTACTTAGTTAAAATTAGTTGTAATTCTATAGATGACCTAAGGCGACTAGGCGCAGTTTTAATAGCAGAATATGCCTATACCTATGGTGAACCTTCGGGGGTTCCTTTAATGACCCCAGATAAATCCCATAAAGGTAAGATTAAAGTTGTTGTGGATAGGGACGCCTTACCCTCTGATGCAGAGGAAAAATTAAGAGTTTGGGTAGATAATTTGAGCGAAAATTTTGCCAAAATGGCAATATATCCTGGTGCGGGACAAGACTACCAATTTTCTATTGATATTGAGTTGAGCTAAGTATAAATAGCTATTTTAATGAAGTGGGATTAATACAATTCTGGGCATCCATAGATTATAGAAAGTTGTTAGCAACGTTGCTAGCAATAGTGGCGATGAATTGCTTTTGCCAGCGATCAATCACCTAGAAAAGAGACCACTTATCAGCAGATTTTTTGTCAATATAGAATACCACGCGGAAGTAATTACTCATTACGGCATAGGTGGCAATATCCAGGGAAAAACTTCAGCTAACTTATACATACGGTTTTCAATCCACTCACGCCGATAATCATAATCTTTTCCAGGTACAGTATCCCGACCACAAAGGAATGCTCGGTGCACCCAGCGGGATATGCAATGGTAATATGGTGTTTCATCAAGAGATATTTGGATGCTTCGCGGTAGGGCCATTGATTGTCCACGCATTTGCTGGATTAATGTCCAGTATTTTGTGGGTTTACACTCTTTTTTCGATGGTGTTGGCGGTTTATACTTTATGTTTGATGAGTGTTCAGAAATGTTTGAGGAGATGATGGGGTGAAGCCAGGTTATGGTCATAGTTATCAAAAAGACTGTGAAGTTTATGGTCAGTTCCAGTATTTATGGAAAACCGATGACCCACAATGGATAGAAAAGCGTAAAGAAAATTGGCGTCGCTATGTTGAAGTGGCGGGAGGCTCTCCGCTGAACAAGTACTTAGGAGAGTTTTATGTGTTTGGCAAGGAGCCAGTCAGTTTTTTAGAGGATGAAGATACTGGTGAGCGTGAAATAATTAAGTTTGAGTTCAAGCATCGTATTGCTTACATGCCATTTGAAACAGTTGATCAGGCGAAAAAGTTTTGGAGTGAGGCCGTTACAAAACGCTATGCACGCGAACAACAGCATGGTGCTGCACGTTATGTTTCAGGTTGTCTGGATGGCTTTCCTGAGCGGGATAAAATGGTAAAAATGGTGGCTGAGGCTCTATTCAATAAAGATTATTTTATGCTGAAAAATTCTCAGCAAAGAGCGATTACCGTTAGTCCATTGGGGTTTATGGTTGGTTTTACTCGAGTCTGGGAAGTTGCTGATGAATTTAAGTATAAATGGAGTTACAGTTGTTTTACCTTTGATTATTTTATGGATTGCGTGCGCTATTGCGACTTGCACGATTTAGTCAAGGCGCCTGTTCACAAAAATTCCTTGTCGGATATGTACAAAGTTTTGTTGCGGCTCGATGATACGGAGTTAAGTCCATATCGATTGGAGCTTAAACGGAAGTTAATTGCCGTAGCTAAAGCTGATGATGCCCCTTCACTATTAGCTGAAGCTTTGGAAAACGTAATAAGCGATCAGGAAGAATGAGCTTAGCTATTACTTTTTTGCTGCATGCGGACGATGATAAAATCATCGAAGCTCTGAGTTCACTATTACCATCAAAAGGTCGCCCAGCATTTTCTGAAGATGTGAAGCCGGGCTGGAAGCGGATTTTTCAATTAGTTGAGCTTTTATTTCCACCTGATAAATTGGTGAGAGAAAAATTATTTATGGCTGGAATGGTTTGAGGCTCCATATTCCTTATTATCGTTGAAGAAGAACTTGGAGAAAATGGGTGCATCTATAGTTTTTATGCATACTGCAGAAGATCCGTTAATAGAAGACGCTAGCTCAGGGGGGATTCTAGGCTAGGCTATTTTTACTTGGAAACAGAAGGTGAAATGCAACGTTTGACAGCTGACAATATATCAGACTTACTTCCGCTCAGTAATCTAAAACGGCTGGATGACATTGATAAGAATATTGAGCAAATTATCTGTTACCTCATGGCAATTGAAATGTTTAGGATGCCCATTGATTGCTCATGAAAGTATTATAAAATCGGGCGATTAGGTATGAAGGTTTATAGTTTTTGTGAGGGAGTTTACGTCCATTGTCATCCAGAGAAGAAAGACACTCTGTACCTAGCAGCAGGAGTGGGCGGGAATTTTAAATTGAAGAATGGTGAGGTCACTTATGAAGAATATTTGAGTGATGATCAGCGTTTTAACTTTTACCAAATTGCCGGGAGTGTGTATAGAAGATACTTGGTGTCAGATCGGGCTTTGTTTTTAAATGGTTCTGGGGGAGAATTGAATTTACCACAAGAGTTTTTGGATGTTATTTTTCCAGCTTACCCCTTGGTTGGTGAGGTAAATAGATTCCCAGCAACCATCTTAAATTATCCGAAAAAATTTAAAAATAGTTTGGCTGTTTTTGATGTTGACTCAAGAAACTTTGTTTCTAAAGAAGTTCGCTCTATTTCTGATGTTTTAATAGATAATTTTCTATATGGTTATGATGTTAAGGCAGAGCATTTCTTCAAATATGACCTTAACTTAAATGAGGTCTGGATTTATAAGCAAGATTTTCCATCCGAGAGTGCCCTGCAGCCTATATTAATAGAGGGTATAATCGTTACATTTATTGGGCCGCAAGTAGAGTCTCGTCAGCAGGTTGAGGGGCGTAGCCACTATGCTTTTAGTGGCGGTGTGTTGGTGGGTTTAAACGATGAAGATGGCAGCGTGGTATGGGAGCGTGAGATGCCTAATGCTGTTGATATCTATCAGTTGGTTGGAGGCGTACTTTATGTGGTTTCGTTGAACGAGATTCTGTTGATTAATGCTATCAGTGGTGAGCTGATCAATCGAATTGACACCGAAACCTCAGTGCCGCTTAATCGGCGCTGGGGTCCGTCTATTTATATTGATGACTCCTATATATATTACAGTCATTTTGATGATAGAGTGATTCTAATTTACGATATAGATAGTTTAACTTTGCAGCGCCGTATTGATCTTCCTGAAGGCTATTATGTCGGAGGCCATGACTTTCATGATAGAGTCTCAGGTAAGCAGTATTTTTCTCTGGTTACTCATGCGCAGTATGTCGCTCAAGGCCCAGTATTGGAAGTTGACCCTCAACATTTAGATGAGGTGCTGGAGTTTGAATCGAAGCCTGACATGGATATCAAGTTAGACTACTCGCCAGATAATACCGCTGAGAAAGAACTTGTTATCAGAATTGCCTGCGAAAGTCTGGATGACGCTCTACGTTTTGGTGAAATCTATACTCGTGATGAAGCCCAGCGTTATAGTTTCAACTATATGGAGATGAGGTTTCAGGATAGGCCCTTTACTCCTGAGCCGAGTTTTAATGGCATTATCCGATTTCAATATTCAGGCTGTAGCCAATCGAAGGAGTTGGTTGAAGAGCATCTGAGCGTTATGGAAAAACGTTTTTCAAAATGGGCTGAAGATAGAGGTTTTTATTCGTGTACGGATAAAAATCAGCTGACTCAACTTAAAGCAGAGTATGTTGCTTAGCATAGATTAGGGGCATCCACAGATTAAGAAAGATATCAAAATAAGTGCAATGAAAGTGCTTATGCCAGAGGTGTTTGAGGAGTGTGAGTTTGTAGAATAGATCAAAACTGTGTGAGCCAAGGTCAAAGCAGGGGAGGTTGGCCCCGCCCCCCCTGAAAGAGTTAATCTTGTACGCTAACGCACCATCCGCAAGGTGTCGTCTGACAATAACTGATGCTGGTGATCAATGGTGAGTAGTACTAGTTTAACCTGCCCCGCAAGCTGCTCGGTGTGAATCCCACCAAAGTATCGGCTATCATGGCTGGCACCTTGATTATCGCCTAATACATACCATAAACCCTCGTGCTGTAGCTTGCCATCTGGCCATAGGGCTACACGTTTGACAAGCCTGAGACCTTTATTTCCCCTTTGAAATACCACCACATCATCGGGTTGGGGTGCTCTGTCCTGATATATCCAGGTATCCAATACAATGAACTGCCCCGGTTTCAGTGTTGGGTACATGGACATGCTCGGTACATAGTTTATATGTATACCCAGCCAACGATCTTTGTAAAGAAATCCCGCAATGAGACCGAGTAGGCAAGCGAATGTAAATATATTAGTGTGCAAAAACTGGCGAATAAGTCTATTTGAAGGGGAGGTGGGTATACTGAGACACAAGCCAGTAGAAGCTAAATAGACCAGTCCCGCCAGAGTAAGACATATTACAATCCCAATGGGTTCAAAGACCCAACGAGACCAGCATAGAGTAACGATTAGAGTTATGAGCGCAGCTTGGGTAAATAGTGCTGCTTGCCAACGCCCGATCAGCATTAGGCCTGCACCAGGAACAATCACATTAAGAAGTACTGCAAATAATTGTAGAGAGCGAACTCGTAAAAGCTCTTTTAACATGCTTGAATTTTTACTTGTTTAATGGAGAGGGAGTACTGCTTTCTGGTGAGCGCTTAGTTACACGACTAGTGTAACATTTTGATAGAGTTGAGGTCGATATAGGCCATGTAGGCAGCGAGAGCGCCTTGACCCAGCTTAAATTTGTCTTCAGTGTTAGCTTGGCGAGCGGCAGACTTATTTAAGCAGCGCATAAACCAGCTGATATCCGTTAAGCGTTCTCGCCATATTAAAGCGACATTTTTTAGTGCCGTAAGCTCGCAGGGATCAAGAGCATCACCGTTTAGATAGCGTTGGGCCAAATTAGAGGCTTTGAATATTTTTTGTCAATATAGAGTACCATATGGAAGTGATTGCTCATTACGGCATAGGTGGCAATATCCAGGGAAAAAACTTCAGCCAACTTATGTATACGGTTTTCAATCCACTCACGCCGATAATCATAATCCTTTCCAGATGCACTATCCCGGCCGCAAAGGAATGTTCGTCGTACACAGCGGGGTACGCAGTGGTAATAAGGTGTTGCGTCAAGAGATATCTGGGTGCTTTGTGGTGGAGTCATTGGCTGTTCGAGTATTAGTGTTTTGCAGATTTGTGCTTCTTTATCAATAATGTTAGCGATCTATACATTATGCTTGATGAGCGCCTGATAACTTGATGCTTAAATTATTATTTCTTGTTGTGTAGAACAGTGAACACTGCCACCACCAGAGGCAATTCCATCAATTGCTATTTGCTCAATATTATGATTTGGAAAGGCCTCTTGTAAAATAGCTCTGGCTTTTGCGTCTGCGTTTTTATCACCAAATTTTTGAGAAATTATTGCACCGTTACAAATATAGTAACCAATATAGCCTGCGGCAAAGTCTTTAGTGCCAAATCTCTCGTTAATAATTTCTGGCGTATCCAAAATGTGTAGGTTAAGTGGGTTTTCATCTGCGTCGACACTATTGCTTAATGTTTTGATGTTTTCACGAGTAACCCAATAGTCATAGGAGGATTGATAATTATCCCGGCTAACTATCACTTCACCTGGCTTAATAAAGCGTGCATAAAAATCGGTATGGCCATCTGTGATATCCTTACCCTTAATACCTTTGAGCCAAATAATCTTCCGTAATCCGAGTAGTACCTTGAGTTCCTCCTCAATATCAGACTTTGACCATCCTGGATTGCGATTCTCATTGAGAATACAGCTCTCAGTCATTATTGCGGTGCCATTGCCATCTACCTCAAAACATCCACCCTCTAGTACGATATTTGCTCTCTCATGGATTGCTCCAGATCTATTGGCGATATACTTGGCGACGTGCTTGTCTAGTGAGTGCTCCTGTTTGTTGCCCAACCATTGAAATTGAAGTTTAAAGCGACTTTTTCTCCATAGCTGGATCTTACGAAGATAGGGGCAGTGTCACGGAGCCACAAGTCATCGATTTCAAAAGTGTGTAGCTCAATTTCATAATTTGAACTATCTAAATCCAGTAGTGTTTTCGCTTCATGTAAATCCTTTCTACTCACCAGGATAGATACAGGCTCATAGTTGGCAATTGTATTTGCAATTAATGCCAGATTTCTTTTCACTTCAGGAATTTGCTTGTGTGACCAAATGTAATTATTTGCAACAAAAGCCATCCATGTTCTTTTGTGTTGGCCACTTTCATCAGGCATGTGAAGCGAGCTATAGGCTAAGCTCTGCGAGGCTATTGTTTTTTTTGTGAGTAAGGAGCTTCCGAACAAAAGGGAACTCATCTTAATAAATAGTCGTCGGTCAATCATGGTGGCTTGCTGCTATTTTGAATAGTTACTTTTCTGAGGTTGATGGGGTCCAAGTCTAATGTCATTTTGCATTTAAGGCTATAAGTTCATGTGAAGTTTGCAGTCTAATTGCTATATAAAAATTATATTAAAATATATTTTCTTTTTAAGTGGGGTTGTCGTGTGCTTGAA
This sequence comes from Microbulbifer sp. CNSA002, assembly GCF_047324085.1. Taxonomy (NCBI): domain Bacteria; kingdom Pseudomonadati; phylum Pseudomonadota; class Gammaproteobacteria; order Cellvibrionales; family Microbulbiferaceae; genus Microbulbifer; species Microbulbifer sp. CNSA002. Next base: position 3,167,919 of record NZ_CP172449.1, on the reverse strand, counting down.
GAGGGTTTGTCCTATTTGAGTATGATCTATAGAGCCTTAATCTATCCTGTTGTTTAAAAGTATAATTAACTAATATTATATTAAATAATTTGTTTATATTAAGAGTGCCCGGTTGTTGCTGGGCGATACGACCTGTAGAGAGATTGTTGGAGGAAGCTTTACTGGCTAAGGCTCCAGCGACCCGTGCACTTGTCTTCAGCAAGCGATAGGCTCGTTTAAACAGTGCATAAACAGGCTGAAACCTGTTAAGCGTGAAGCGACATGATCTAGTGTCTTAAGCTCGTGGCGTTCAATACTATCGCCGTTTATATAGCTCTGGTTCAAATTAGAGGCTTTGAATATTTTTTGCCAGCGATCAATCACCTCGAAAAGAGACTACTTATCAGCAGATTTTTCGTCAATGTAGAGTACCACATGGTAGTGGTTACTCATTACTGCATAGGTGGCGAGATCCAGGGCAAAAACCTTAGCCAAACTATGCATACGATTTCCAATCCACTCGCGTCGATGCTCGTAATCTTTCCCGGATACATTATCCCGACCACAAACGAATGCTCGCCTTATACAGCGGGATATGCAGCGGTAAAAAGGTGTTGCGCCAAGAGATATCTGGGTGCTTCGCGGTAGAGTCATTAATTGTATGTATATTGGCGTGTATGCATATCCAGTATTTTGTGGGTTTGCGCTCTTTTGTTAATGGTGTTGGCGGTTTATACTTTACATTTGATCGGTGTCGATAAATGTTATTCTTGGGCCTGTAGGGCCTGTAGGGCCTGTAGGGCCTGTAGGGCCTGTAGGGCCTGTAGGGCCTGTAGGGGATGTGGAGGAAGTTACGCTTGACGTTATCGAAAATGCTCATACATATGAAGTGGGAACAATTGAGTGTTGGGCAGCAAATACGCTTGATACAATTTAGCTTTGGGGAAGTGGAGTAATTTCAACTACTGCTGGAACTCTAGTTGGCACCGGAGCTGTAACGGCTGGTGTTGGCAGGCCCGCTGCAGTATCAGGTGGAATTGTGCTTGGTGTGGGTACAACTTACGCAGTGGATAATACTCTTTATAATGTGTACAAGAAGTACTTGAAAGAGCCTTTGGTACAAATAATAAGTGCTGGAGTGGATTTTATACGGTCAGATGATGAGAGCATCAGATGATGTTCTGGAGTGATTTGCTCAAAAGGATGGTTGGTAAGAGATATGAATAAACTTTCAATGACAAAACTAAAAATCGGACTTTCAATAATATTTTTGTCGATAGTTATGGGACTTTTAGTGTCAAAGGGTAACCTGCATTATACTAATATTTTTACTAGTTTTTTTCCTTTATTTTTATTGTTTCTGCTTGCTTCCGCGCTGGTTCTGCAGAGGTTTCATATAAAATATTTATCTAAAAAAAATGAAGATTTAGTCGTTATCTTTGCGTTACTTATTGCTAGTGCTGTGTCATCGAGGCTCATGCTAGGGGGTGTGCATGCGATAACTTGCTCTCCGTCTGAAATAAGTGTGATGGTTGAGTCCAAGGGGAGGGATTGTGGCACTTTTAGCTGCCTCAATTATGTAAGGGTGCAAAGCGATGATTTTGTCAGCGGTGTTGCAAGGTTGGATGCAGAGCATCTTAGGGGTATTAAGACGGTTAAGGATGGAACATACGTGAAAATTAAGGGTTGTCTTTCCAGTGTAGGGATTAACCTAGATGGATTCTCTTCCAATTGATAACGGTAATTCCGGTCAATTCTGTACACCCATAGATTAGAGAGAGTTGCTAGCAGCGTTGCTGGCGCTAGTCCCAGTAGCTATTTCTTTCCGCTTTATAGTTAAGGTGAGATGAAATTCTGAATATCTATGCTTGGGCTTAGAAAAGTCTTTGGGGTGTAATGAGGTTGTAGGTGATTTAGAAGGGATTGTGCTTCAAAATGCAAAATAGTGATTTGCAAGAACCAATAGTTTTTGTTGTTGGTTATAGCTATTTAAGTTGGATTTATGCTCTTTTGCTATCTTGCCTGCTGGGTGCTCTTTGTTACAGAGTATACCTAGTTGGAAATTGCAAGATGGTTTTTAAATATAAGTCGTTGATGATCTTTTTTGGGGCGTGGCTACTGTCGATTTGTATGTTTGTATATGGAGGTATATCTCAACGATCTTCGGTTCAAAAAAGCCATGAAGCTTTAGCCGAAGAGCGAGGTATTGGTTTTGTTGAGGGTGATGTGGTATATGAAGAAAAACCATGGTTTAGAGGGGATGATGATGGTCCCCAAATGTCCTTTGCTAAAATAGATGGCGTGTTGTTTGTCATATATAATAGGTCTTCATCTGAATGCATTAACAGAAAGCTTGCAAAGAAGGTGGGGGGTGACGGGAATATCGGTCTAGTTTATCGGGCCTGGTATATTGAAGAGGCGAAAATATCTCAGCTGGAAGAGGTTCAAGATTTCTCTCCTTGCCTAATAAGGTTAGAAATTATTTCCGCTGACAAATTTAACCATTCTGGGCCCAGTGAGCCGAGTTAAATCGGCAAAAGATTGGAGGTGGAAGCCCTCAACCCGGTAAGGTTTAGCAAACCGCTGGGACCCTGAGTCATGGGCGTTGTTTGCAGCACATATGGATTTGAGTCTAAGAGGCAAAGAACTCGCAAATAAGCACTGACCTTATATGGTGATTAGATTAAATCCATTTAGGTGGTCTGCCGGCCAGGTTGTTTCTAGCTTACCTGGCCAAGTGTTGCGAGGGGATTACAAGCAGTTGGTCGGCTTAGGTAAGCCGGCAATTTTACTGGCCACTTTTGCTGGACTTGGAGGAAAAAGTTGCATCAAATAGATACTGCGACCCTTTTCTGCGCCGAGATGCTGGCCAATATATTTTACCAGCGGGCGCATAGCGGGGGAGAGTTCAAACTTGCGATAAAATTCTTGCAGCAGCTCAATAACTTGCCAGTGTTCTTCGGTTAACTCGATGTCCTCAGCCTTGGCTAACTGAAGGGCGGCGTCCCGGCTCCAGTCGCTGAGGTTGCGCAGGTAACCCTCCTTGTCCAAGGGGATTTCCTGGCCATTGACTACTAGGTTGCTCATTTTTTGTTACCGAAACCAGCTGACTATGGGTTGATGCTCGGTACAGAGCTGTACCCAGCGTGCATCATCGATCATTTCCACTCTATCCATGTTTACTGCAAGTTGCTGCTGGCCTCGGGCAGTAGTGTCTGCTTCAAGGCAGAAAATTTGGGTACTTGGCACCGTTTCCAGAGCCTCGTGCCTCAGCGCATAGACACCATCTTCAATAAGCAGGAGCGAGTCATCCTGAGTAAAAGCACCCAGGCATTCCTTAAGGGCACCGCTGGTATAGGGGGATTTACTGACAATATGCAAAGTCATATCAGAAACTCAATACGGTGGGGTAGGCGGCGATCAGTGAGCCGGTATCTTTTACGGCTTTAGTCTCTGCGCCGGCAACCTGGATCTGCTCCAGGGTGATATTGCGTTCAGCAAGGCTTTTCTCACAAACGAAAAACTGCTCAATGCCAAACATCGGCAGAGCCTGCAAATTGCGTCGCAGGCTCTTCTGGCCGATATCCGCAGGTGATTGGTGGTCCAGCAACTGGAATACCCCATCGCCGAGAAATAGTAGGTCCATGTCCTGTTCCATCGCCGCCGCTGCCAGTACGGCTTCGATACCTTCCCGAGCCAGGGCATTGCCGTAGGGGGCGGTGCGGCATAGGGCCAATGATTTAGTACTCATGCTCAACCTCCAAAGGTAATCAGGCGATCGGAGTTGGCGACAGCGTCGGTTAGTTGGCCGAGGCCTGCCAGCTCAAAACCCCCTGCCAAGTTGGCGGCGGGTCTTTCCAGGCGCTCGGCTTCTCGCTGATTCAGCACGCCGCGACGTTGGGCAGCGGCAATACAAACTACCAGGTCCAATTGGTGCTGGTGGCCCAGTGCCTGCCACTCTGAAGTCAGATCAGTTTCGTCCTGGGGAGGTGCGGCAATGGCATTGCTGTTTTGCACGCCGTCGCAGTAGAAAAACACTCGATAAATTTCGTGGCCTTGCTTTAGGAGGGCTTTGGCAAACCGGAGTGCACTGGATGAAGACTGGGTGCTGTGGGGGGCTGAGTAGATGGCTAGGGAAAACTTCATAGGGGGCCAAATAGTAAAATGCCCCGCGGTGCGGGGCATTGTGACTTGCTCAACAAGGCTGTTGCTTAGTCGTCTGAAGCAAATCCAAAGATATGCAGCAGGCTGGTGAACAGGTTGAGGATATTCAGGTACAGGGAGGCAGTCGCCATCAGGTAGTTGGTCTCGCCACCATTGATGATTTGGCTGGTGTTGTAGAGAATGAAACCAGACATCAGTAGGGCGATTACGCCGCTCAGGGCAACACTAAACAGCGGCATGTGGATGCCGAAGAAGCCAGCGATGACTACACCCAGGATACATACCAGTACCGCGATCAGGCCAACAGCCAGGAAACCGCCCATAAAGCTGAAGTCTTTGCGGGTAGTCAACACATAGGCAGACAGTGCAAAGAAGATCACTGCAGTGGTGCCCAGGGCTTGCATAATGATCTGACCGCCGCCAGGAATGCTTAAGTAGTGGTTAAGCATTGGGCCAAGTGAGGCGCCTAGCAGGCCAGTAAATGCGAATACAACACCAACGCCTGCGGCGGAATTTGCTGTGCGCGGTAATACGAACCAGATGAGGGCCAGGGCTCCCAGGGAGCAGACCAGGCTCATGCCACGACCCATGCCAATAGACATGGAAATACCGGCGGTAATGGCACTGAAGAGAACGGTCATTGCCAGTAGGGCATAGGTATTGCGCAACACCTTCGCCGATTCCGAGCGATCCAGTGCGCGGGTTTGAGTATAAGCTTGCGGTTGCATTTAGCGACTCCTGCTATTAAGTGATAGAAGAATCATATAGCTCGCAGTGGGGACCTTCAAGTCGGGAAAACCCTTTTAGCGTCCGTCTGCCAGTCTCTATGAATTCACAAAAACCCTATATTTTTAAAGGATTTATTCAAATATTCTCCGCTTATTGTGGGGGCTGTGGGGCATTTTTCAAGTGTTATCGCTCGGGTTGGAGGGTGCGAAGAGTGTGGGGCTCGATAAACCGAGATCGATTACTTTCCACCCTTGATGGGTAGGTCGATATCCACGATCAATGGCAGGTGATCTGAGGCTTGGCGGGTCAGCGATGTCCTGGGCACCCGTACCCGTTTCACATTGAGTCCCGCACTTAAGAACATGTGATCAATACGGACCTTTAGGAAGGTCCCTTTGGGGTTGTGGCGGGGCGCCTGTTCCTGGGCATCCCTGAGATAGCCTCCGAGTCGCTTGCACTCGGCAGAGTTGGGTAGCGCGTTGAAGTCCCCCAGCAGCACTCGCTCTCCGGTGCAGCGGGGATTGCTGAGCCATTCGGGGCCGAGAAGGGCATCGACCTGGCGCAGCCGCTCTGCACGGGATAACCCCAGGTGGGTGTTGATAATCTGGATAGGTTTGCCATTGGCTTCGATTTCCACCCAAACAGCTCCGCGCGGTTCATCTGCGGCGGGGTTAAAAAGTCCCCCTTTGCCGGAGGGAGGGCCGGGCAAAATCCCTTTCTTGATGAGCCGGGCGGGGAGATGGGTGAGGATCGCATCACCGTAGCGCTCCTCTTTCATATTTATGGTGGGCTGGAAGTGCAGGTCCATTGCCAGTAGACGAGCAAGTCTTTCGGCCTGGTCGAGGCCTCCGGTGCGTTTGCGCATGACATCCAGTTCTTGTAATGCCACCACATCCGGGCGATAGCGGGCAATTACCCGGGCAATTCGCTGTGGGGAGAGCTTGCCATCCAGCCCTCGGCAACTGTGCACGTTGTAGGTCATGATGCGCAAAACAGTTTTTGGCATCCTGTGGTTATCTACCTTCATGGGGCGGGCGCCACGGAGGTAGGCGCGGGCTGTGGAGCGCAGATCCTGCGGGCGCCAGTAGCCCCGACTGGGGTCTGGGGGCTGGATATCCTCTGGCATCAGGGCGAAGGCATGGGTTTCATTGGGGCCAGAGCCACCGTGACTGCCATTCTCCATGGCGAAAGTCATGGGTTGCCGCATACCGGCACACCAGCCGTACATCATAAAGTCGCCAGAGTCCGGGTGCCGGCACAGGCTGGCCATATCCTCTGCGGCTTCAACCGGGTAGGGGTGTTCGTCCCCCATCAATTTGCGGCCGTCTTCAGGAAGCTTGATGGGGCCATCTTTCCACCACCCATGCACTGGTGAGGAAGCGGGGGAGGATGGGTCTTCCAGATAGAGTACTAGGGGCACTTTGGCTTGCTCCACCATCCTTTTGGCGGCATCTGCCCGGCTGGTACCGTTCAGATCAATGTTGTACAGCATCGCGATTGGGCCCAGGGCCGCTATGGCAGTAGGCGTTCTATCGCCCTCTTGCGTGGATTCCTCTTCGATGCTGCTTTTGTCCATCCACTCACTGCCGAACAGTCGAGCTCGCTCGAAACGGACTTTTTTGGGGATAGTGGTAGATTTGATCTGCGGGGCTGAAGGTAAATTAGATAGAGCTTCCGAGAGAGCATCGCCAAGACTGCGTCCATTGACCTCTTCATAGGCCACTGTTTGTTCCTGGCCGTGGTCTGAAAAAATCCATACGTCGTAGTGCCGTCGCTCAGAGCCGTGAGCAGCCTTCCAGATTTTGGCTATCGCACTGTCTATCCCCTTCAATACCCAGTGGGCAAAGGCCGATTGCGGCCCGCGCCGGTGGGACTGCTCATCGTAACCGAGCAGGTTGATATAAATAACCGGCAGGCCGCGGGTGATATCAACTTTCACCCCCATGGTGCACAGCTCTCTAGTGAGAATGGTGATGGCGACCCTTGTGGGGATAAACATCAATTCCTTGAGTAGGTTTTGGCCACCGATTATCCCGCGTACGCAGTCGACTAGAGATAAAACCAGCTCGATCAAAATTAATGCGGTAGTGCGAACAAGGCTCCAAATATTGGTGACAATCAGAATGGCGATTGCCATGGGGCTGGCTTCGCGCAGTGCCGGGCCCCATCCCTGGTCGGCGGGGCAGAAGTGCGCTTCACCGGTTTTTGTTCCGGCTTTAAATAGGCTGAGATAACAGCTGCCCCCACGCAACAGTGGATCGCGGTGTTGAGTCTTAATTCTTTTTTCGACCAGGGCGGCAACCTCGGGATCGTACATCCGTCCGAGTTTTTGCGTTTCGTGGACGAGGAAGCCAAATGCAGGTACGGCCTGGCGCACTCCATAAAAAAGTTCGGCCTGTACTGCAGGAGTTGTCGATGGGACTCCCGGATACATGTGCTCCAGGCGATAGTGCTCTTTTCTGATTAGCCGCTTCAGAAATGGCATTCGCCCTCGGGCCAGTGCTTTGAGAAGTTCGGGGTAGGCCAGTCCGTCAATCTGGATCAAAATTAGCCCCGGAGCATGGGGGCTATTTGGGTTGGTGGATAGTCCGAGCAAGCGAGTAATCCACTCGCTGCGACTGAGTCGGCGGCGCCAGCGTCTGATTGATAGTCCGATACGGCTTAACATAGTTTCTGGACTAACGCTTGGGTGGTTGATTCAAGGCTGCGCCCGCGGCTTCTGTGAAGCCCTCGAAAATCTCCCACTGTATGGTGATTAATTTTCCAGTGCGTATACATCGCGCATAAATAGAGTTATCAAGCGGCCAGTTGTAGTGCACGAGGGGTTGATAGAGATCCAGTGCTCGCTGGGCACAGCTATTCATGGAAAAGTCCTGGGCCGTAATTCTGGCTTCCTTGATCATCTGCTGGCGGCGGTCATCAGGCAGGTTGTGGAACCAACGTATCGCCGCCACAAAATCATTCAGCGATTCTTTGGTTACCAGGCAGCCGTTAATACCTTGCTTCAATATATCTCTCGACCCATTGGCTTCCAGGGCGATCACGGGAACTCCAGAGGCCATTGCCTCAGACAGCACTAGACCTTGGGTTTCAGTAGTGGAAGTAAATAGAAAGGTGTCCATCGCGCTGTAGACATCCCGGCGGGCATCACCAATGACTTTCCCTGGCATATGTACACGTTGCATTAATTTTTTGTCGGTAAAAAACTGCTGGAGCTGATCTTCCAGTGGGCCGCTGCCAGCGAGAAGAAAGTGTGCGGATGGATATTCCTGTAAAAATTTGGCGACGGCCTGACAAAGAAAAACCAGGTTTTTTTCCTTCCCAAAGCGGCCCAGGTGTCCCAACAAAAATGCTGATGCGGGTATTTTCAGTTTTTTCCTGAGCTTACTTCCCTCTCCATGGGCGTATTGCTCTGGGTGCACTCCCGTAGGAACTTCCGCTATTGGAGTTTGTACCCCTCGCTCCCGGAGAAGTCTCACAACACTCAGGCTTGGGGCCAGGACCAGATTTGCTTTATTGGCGAAGCGGGTGGCAACTTCCATTACAAAGCGTTTGAGCGCTTGTGAGTCTCCCATCAAGTTGTGGGTGTAGTGCTCGTACAATGTGTGATGGGTAAAAACGAGCGGTAGCTCGCGCTCGCGAGAAATGCGCAGGGCTGTCAGCCCCAGGAGAAAAGGGTGGTGGGCATGGAGGATATCCGGACGGAATTTATCTAGCGCATCATTCAAAACCCCTGAAAATGGCAGCGCCATGGAAAAGTCGGTGCCATTAAAATTCTGGATTGAGTGAATTCTCAGAACATGTTCTTCATCGTCAGACTTTTGCGGGAACTCAGGTGCGATCACCAGTACTTTGTGCCCACGTTTGCGATACTCCTCACTAAACGCGGCGACGGAGTGCGCAACGCCGCCCACGTGAGGTAAGTAGGTGTTGGTGAGCATCACAATATTCACTTGGGACTCAACTCCACACTCTGCGATTCGTCGGTGATCAGCACTGGCCGGAAGCCGATGGCCTTAATGGCGATAGGTGGGGGCTTCCCATGCCAATCGGCAGCCCAAGAGACCGTTGGTGTGGAGCTTGGTTGAATTTCCAGGGTAACCGAGCCAAACCGGGTTGGAGCGGGCCCAAAGCGGATGGGCTGATCTGAGTCAGTACCTTTGAGCCATTCGGGGGGGAGCCCAGAGATGAGAACCAGTGCGTCCTGCTCTTCGCGAACAAAGCAATTGCGTTGCATCGCCACCCACTCAGCCGCTGCCCAGGCGTGCTGTCCATCCCCCATGCATCCGCCGAGAGAATGGGGGTGGATGGCTTCCGGCCATTGCCCTGTTGGCGATGCCAGTTCTGCCACACTGCGCATAAGGTCAATACAACGGGCATCTCCAGCGCGAAGCAATACCTGGGCAATGTGGAGGGTGAGGTAGGCATTAATACCGGAGTGGATCATGTCCTGGAAAAATCCGCCGCTCACAAAGCACTTTTCCATCAGGTATTCCGCCAGGTCTACCAGCCTCGGGTCCTCTGGTGGGTAGAGTTGCAAGGGATAGCCTGCGGCGATTGACCCTACGGCACCGGCATCCAGGCGCCGGTTTGGTGAGGCTGGCATCGCAGGGCGGCCCAGGCGGTCCTGTGCATCCTGCAAGCTTTGATCAATAGTGCTCTGGAAGTCGCTGGCCGCGGTATTGAAGCGATGGGCGTTGTCATCCATACCTTCGCGCGTGCAAATACTGGCGGCACTCTGCAGACCGGCGACGCCCCAGAAGTCGTCCCAGTAGTAGCAGTCGTTGGGCCCCAGGTGTTCTGCACTGAATCCCGCAGGGAGCAGGCCCCCACAGGGGCTGCCATCATTCGGCAGGCGCTTGTTGATAATCCATTTGGCACCCCTGACGACAGGCTCGCACCACGGCTGCTTTAAGGGTTTGCCGGTTAATTCACAATAGAGATTGAAGATCCAAAGGGCTTCACCATTGGAGTCCCATTCGCCGTCCTGGGAGTGAAAAAAACCATCCCGCTTTTGCCGGTGGGGAAATTGCTCCAGAGCTCTTTCTGCGCGGTTTGTCAGTCCGGCATAAAGCAGCGATTGAATCATAAATGCCGCGTCCCGAAACCAAAACCGTTTATACGTGTAAGGGCCTGGGTAGACATCTTTGGGAGAGTGGAGAATAAGGGTGCGTATTGCTGAGTCGTAGAGAAACTGAAACTTTTCGTCGGGAACGGTCAGGGCGCAGTGACCTTCCAGGACGTGTTCCCAGCAAAGGGGAGAGCGCTGCTTACTCTCCTCTGTGACCAGGGGAATAGCAACCTCAATCTTGCGGGATTTTCGGTCTTCGATACGAAACATTGCAGCAGCGGAGGCCATGCCAATATCGCAGAGCCCCTCGCGATTGCTCTCTTTGTCTCGGAGATGGAGGTAGATATCGCCGCGCTTGTAATTGGATGCCAGGTGTTTGTCTACCGGCTGGCTGAACTCTACGGCGGCCTTGTCTTCAATAAGCCAATTGCGCCCGCTATCGCCCAGGCGAACCTTGTGAACAAAGCTGACGCCTTCAGGGTTGCAGGGTCGCAAGACCACCATTAGCCAGCCGCCTCCCGGGCATTGGGCATTGAGTTCAAGCACACAGCGAGGGTGGCCTTGGAGCAGGCTTGCTGAGGCCCTATTGTGCAACTTAAGGCCCCGACGATGGGATTCGGTAACTATTGCAATATCATCTCCCAGCTCCTGGTGCTGATTGCAGAAGCCGAGGGTGGAAGGCATTAGCTCTTCACCGCTATCACTGATGACCCAGACATCGATAGACCAGCCATCGTAGTGGGGCGTAAGCAGGCCTCGGGGGTCGACAATCGGCAGTTCTTCGCAGTCGGGTATACCTACAGCAGTCCAGTTGCGGTGGCTCAAATTACAGTGGCTAATGGAAAAAGCCCGGGGGATAAACGACTTGTCATAGGGATCGAACTGGCGCTGAATCCAGTAGGGCCACACCCAGTCCAGGTTGTGTTGTATGACTTTACTGTTGATCAGTGCTCGAGCGTGAAATACCGCTCCTGCGCGTAGCAGCTCGATGGGTTCACTCACCTCTGAAGGCTCGGCAAAGCGCTGTAGATGCGCCATCAATGTGAGTGGATCAAGGAAACCGTGAGCGGTGGCAAAGCGGCGTACGAAGAAGCGCCAAGGTAGCCATTTCATCCAAGGCATCAGAGGTCCTCTTCTTTAATAATTCTTTTCAATGCACGGCGAGCCATTCGGGTGAGCCCGATGAGTGCGATGACGGCCAGGGCGAATCCGGCAATATAGAATCCCCACTGAATTGGAGTGCGTTCCTCAACCTTGCCCAGGGAGGTGAGATCTGCTGCGATGGAGCCGATGTAAACGTTGTGCAATGTAAGGGGGATAATTCCAAGGAAATTTCCGATCACAAAGTCACGCAGTCGAACTGGAGTCAGTCCAAAGAAGTAGTTCGACAACTTGAAGGGAAATAGGGGAACCAGTCGGGTCAACATAATCATTTGCCAGCCCTCGCGACGAATTACTTCACCGACAGTCGCGGGCTTGATATGAGACATAACCCACCGAGAGGGCTTCTCGCCGAGAAGGTAGCGGGCAATAAGAAATGCGAGGGTTGCCCCGAGTACGGTGCCGGCAATAACCAGTAGAGTTCCTTTTATAACGCCAAATACGAACCCCGCCCCCATGGTAAAAATGACGCCAGGGAGTAAAAAGACGATTGCTGCGGCCACAATTAAGATAAATAGCAAACTTGTCTGCCAGCCCTGCTCATTGAGCCACTGCATCAGCTCAATAATCTGATCATCCAGGTCAAAATAAACCAATAAGCTCAACACCCCAGCCACGGCGATAGTGCAAACCGCGAGAATCAATAGAGGAATAAACTTCACCGCCATAGGGTTTTCCACGGAACCAAAGAAATACGGTTTTGATTGCCGCCATTAACTAGCCTAGCTAAAGGATCGCGACAGGTGATGCTTCTTAATGGCGTCTACACAGTTTCTGTTCGGAAAACTGATGGGAGGGGGCTGTCCGCTCTAAAAGGTGCTGGTGTTTTCAAAAATGAATTTCTAGTCGCGAGTCGTTGGAATATAAATTTATTGAGTTATTAAAAATGTGAATATTGTCCAAGGGGACAAATAGGAATCCGCCAGTCTGGGGTCAGCAGTCCGGGCAGTGGCTGTCAACAGATATACTTACTCGATCCTAAATTTATTTGCGCAGTGAGCAGATTTAAATTGTTGCTGGAAATAGAGGTGGCCGTTGTTCGAGTGCGCGCTCGCAATACTGCTGACTGGCGGCGGAGCCTGGAGCTATGCCAGCGAGCCTGTTTTGACCCTGGAAGATGCCGTCGATTTGGCAGTGACAGCTAATTTACGGGTTCAGGCGGCTGCGCTTGAAGTTAATGAGGTTTGGGATGACGTCGAGGCATTAAAAACAAAGCGCTATCCCCGGCTGGAAATGAATGCAGGGATAATCGATAACTTAACACGCCAGAGGTACACCTTTGATCGTGGCGTTTTTGTGCAGAATTCTCCGATAGGCCCTATCCCTCCTAGGGATATAGAGATCACATCAGAGGAAGGTGTGACCAAGACCTTCTCTGTCAGCGCGACCCAACCTATCACACAGCTATACACAATAGAGCTAGAGATTTGTGAGGGGTATGTTGTCACTGAAATGGCGGAGGAAAAGGTTCGCTTGGTGCAGCAGGATATAGGCTACCTCACCAAGATCCAGTATTTTGAAATTGGCAGAATCCTTGGTGATTTACAGGCCGTGGATGAAGCCATTATCTTCCTGACTTCTTTGAGTGAACTTGTAGGGAATTATGTTGCACAACAAGTTGCCCTTGAATATGAACTTTTGGATGTGCGAGCACGCCTGGCCCAGCGCAGGCTGGAGCGCCAGCGCCTTATTGATGAGATGGCGACAGCGAAGGAGCGTCTCAATGCGTTGATGGCCCGGGATGTTGAAACGCCCTTCAATATTCAGAGTCTACCAAACCCACATCATTTAGCGTTCGATGTCGAAACCTCTTTAGGACTTGCCTTTGAGCAGCGTCCAGATCTCGCTGAATCAGAGCTGTCGATTGAGCGGGCTGAATATAGTTACGATGTGAAGAAGTCCGAGTACATTCCCGATATCGATTTGAATATTGAGTACCTAAAGCTCTATGACGTCAGGTTGATACCTGATGCTGAAGCTTTTATCGCTCTGGAAATGCGCTGGGAGTTTTTTGATTGGGGGCGGAAACGGGATGAACTGTCCAGTCGTGCCAATAAAATTCTTGAAGCGGAAAAAAAGTCTGAAGAGGTTCGAAACCGAATAGAAATAGAGGTTCGTGAGAGTTTGCGTCGCTTGCGTACTTCTCAGGAGTCTGTGGGGGTTGCACGGGAATTACAGGCAGCTTATAGGGAAAAAGTGCGGGTAATGACAAATCGTTACCGCGAGCAAGCTGCCGTTCTGAGTGATGTCCTGGAGGCGGAAAAACAGCTTTTTCGTGCGAATAGCGACTACAATCGCGCGATACTGTCTGTATGGGGATCCCTGGCGGAATATGAAAGGTCGGTGGGGGAGGTGTGATAAATGCGCGTTATCTGCCTCTGTATTATCGCTATATTAGTGGCCGTAAGTGGTTGCCACCGCCAACCCCCGGAGAGAAAACCCACACCGGTAGAGGTTTTTGTTGCCCGCTCGCAAGACGCAGCAGCTGGTTATCCCTACTCTGCAGTCGTCAATCCTTATACGCAAGTTGATGTAGCTTTTCGTACAGAAGGCTATGTACGTGTAATTCCCTCGCGAAAAGCGCTGGGGCAGACTCGTTTGCTGCAAGGAGGGGACTACGTTAAGCGTCACGAAGAATTGGCTAAGATTGATGACGAGCAATACAGGGATCGCGTGGTAGAAGCCGCTGCAAATGTGAGTAAAGCGGAAGCAGAACGGCGTAAAGCTGATCTCAATTACAAACGGGCAACTGCGCTTTTTGCCACGGCCAGTATTACCGCCCCTGATTATGATTCAGCCAGGGAAGAGTATGAAATTGCGCAAGCTGCGGTGGTCGGTACCAAGGCTCATTTAGATCGGGCAGAGGAAGAGTTGCGGGATACAGTGCTGCGATCTCCACTTACGGGCATTATCCTGCAACGCAATATCGAAGTGGGTACATTGGTCCACTCGCAGTCGGTTGGCTTTGTTGTGGCCGATATTAGCCGAGTGAAAGTTGTGTTTTCAGTACCTGATATAGTTTTGAGTTATGCCCCTCTTGGTAGCGTGGTGTCGCTGCGTACAGAGTCATTACCGGATCTTACATTTAAGGGCATGATCACCGAAGTTTCTCCTATGGCAGATCCCCGCACCAGGGTATTTGCAATCACGGTTACCGTTGATAATCCTAAGGCGCAATTACGGGTAGGAATGATTATGACTCTGGCCTTAGACAAAATACCGATACCTCCAGATAGGGTTCTTATACCACTATCCTGCCTAGTCGCTCATCCCGGGGAATCTAAAGGGTTCGCTGTGTTTGTGCTGGAAAGAGACAAGGAAGTATTGCGAGCAAAACTAAGAAAAGTGCTCGCGGGGCAAGTAGTTGGCAATGATGTTGTCATTATCCAGGGGTTAACTGAGGGCGAGGAGGTTGTATCAACCGGTGCTGCCCAGCTTAGAGATGGGGAAGCCATAATTGTCGTGCCTTGAGGGCTAGGGAATGGCAGATCAGGAAGAAAAAAGACAGGCAGAAATTATTGAAGCGGAAAGCCACCATCGCTTCAATACCGCTCGTTTTTTTGTAGATAATCCAAGTATTTCCGCTGCACTGTTGGTCACTATCCTGGTTTGGGGGGTAGTTGCTTATCTCTTTATGCCGAAAAGCAAAGATCCAGATATTCCCGTGCGTATTGCGATAGCAACAACCCATTGGCCAGGGCAGTCTGCAGTCAGGGTTGAGGAGTTAGTTACACGTAAAGTTGAAGAAGCAATAGCGCAAAGTGAGTATTTGCATGAGCCAGACGCGAGAACCTTTGCAATAAAATCCTTGACGCTAAATGGCGTTTCCATGGTGCAAGCGCAACTGGCACCAAAAACTGATGTTACCAAAGCATTTAATGATATCAATCTGAAATTAATTGATGCGCAACAGCAGCTACCTTCTGGTGCGAGTAAAATTTCCCTGAACTCAGAGTTCGGTGATACAGCCGCTATATTGCTCAGTGTGGCTAGTCCCCGAGCGGGCCCTACAGAAATTACATTGCGTGCAGAAGATATTAGAGAAGGTATTTCAGAGATCCGGGGGGAAGAATCAAATGGCAGAGGGAGGGTAAGTATCGTTGTAGCTCTGCCGCTGTCCTTAGCCAATACATACTCTGCTACTGGGTTGTGGATTTTTGCGAACTGGCTTGAGGCACAAGGATATGGAACTAATTTTGAAGTGTTAAATGGGTCTGGCTACCTTGGAGTGGATTTCTTATCTGATAAAAACAACAGCGAATTACTAACGGCAACAAAACTCTATCTATCCGATAAGCTAAGCGCCCAGCGATTCTTTCCTGATGCCTGGGATCCCTTCGTAGTTCGTGATCTCGCCAATACTCGCGACCATTTGATGAAAGTAGCAGGTGCGAAATATAGCTATCGCCAACTTGATGATTTCTCAGATCTTATTGCGGCAAATATTAGAACTATTCCAGAAGTGAAGAGGGTGTTGAGGACTGGTGTGCTCACCCAGGAAGTGAAGCTTCTGTATTCCCAGGAGAGGCTGGCCTCCTATGGGTTGCGACCAGATATGATTGCCCCTGTTCTCAATGCCCGTAATACAACTATTCCCGGCGGCACTATTATTTCGGATGATTTGGGTATTGCCATTATGCCTAGTGGCGAATTTTCAAATCATGAGGAAATTGCCGATGTTCCCGTGGCTCTCAGTAATACAGGAACGCCGGTATATTTGCGCGGAATTGTCGATGTCCTTATGGGATATGAAACTCCGCCGCCCCTATTAAATTACTATGTCAATAGAGACGAAAATGGAGAGTGGCAGCGTAGTCGCAGTATCAATCTTTCCGTGCAGATGCTGGACGGTAAGCAAATAGGAGAGCTTGGACGAAATCTCAGTGAGATTTTGGATAAGGTTAAGGTGGATTTGCCGCAGGACCTGATTATAGATCGGGTTTCTGATCAGCCTCGCCAGGTTCGAGAAAGTGTAAGCCTCTTTCTTGAAGCATTGATTGAAGCGATTATTTTAGTGGTGATAATTGCTTTTATCGGATTCTCTGACTGGCGATCTGCCGTGCTTTTAATGATATCTATTCCAGTAACATTAACGATGACCTTTGGGTTTATGCAGTTGTTGGGAATAGATATTCAGCAGGTATCGATTGCGGCGTTAATTATAGCCTTGGGGCTTTTGGTAGACGACCCTGTTGTTGCCAGTGATGCGATCAAACGGCAAATGGCATCTGGTAAGCCCTCCATCATAGCTGCTTGGTTGGGGCCCACTTTACTAGCGAAAGCTATATTTTTTGCCACATTAACTAATATCGTTGCTTACCTGCCATTCTTGTTATTAACCGGCAATCAGGGAGATTTTCTACATAGCCTTCCTATTGTTATGGTTTGTGCCTTAGTTGCATCCCGAATAGTTTCTATGACATTTATTCCTTATTTGGGGAATACGTTATTGCGCCCCCCTGAGCAAAAGGAGCGGAGCTTGGAGGTGAGACGAAAAGAAGGGCTGACAGGGAGCTACTATAGGGCGGCAGACTGGGCAATTAGTAATAGAAAGATTGTTTTGTTGGTTGCATTGGGATTGCTCGTGTTAGGTGTTGTTATAAAGACACAGTTGAGGAATGCATTTTTCCCGGCAGATGTTCAGTACCTTTTTTATGTAGATGTGTGGTTGCAAAATGATGCAAGTATTGATGCAACAGATAATGTTGCAAAAGTAGCCGAAAAAATAATTAGAAAAACTATTGAGGACTATGAGCAAAAACACTCAAAAAAAGGGTCTGCACCTATTTTGGAGGGAATTAGCAGCACCTTGGGTGGCGGGGCGCCGCGTTTTTGGTATACAGCTAACCCTCAACAAAAACAGTCTAACTATGGGCAGATTATTGTCCGCTTAAGTGATAAAAATTTAACATCTACGCTGATTCCACTTATCCAAAATGCTCTTTCTGAAAGTATTCCGGGGGCAGGACTGGACGTTCGACAACTGCAGACAAGCACAGTAGAGCACCCTGTTGAAATAAGGGTTTCGGGACGTGTAGCTGTAGGGTCTTTGGAGGAGGAGAAGGATATAGCACTCCTGCGAGAATACGCCGCAAAAGTTAAAGAGATTGTTGAGAGTTCTCCCTATACTCGCGTGGTCCGCGCTGATTGGGCTGGAAAAAGTCTAGTGTTGAATATGAATGTGATAGAAGATCGGGCTGAAATGTCAGGGGTTACTAATGCTGATATCGCCATGGCGTCATCCTCTGGCTTTAATGGTTCCAAAGTGGATACCTTACGGCAGGGAGATAAAGAAATTCCCATTGTAGCTCAGCTTCGCCTGGCAGAGCGAGGACAGCTGGAGGACGTCAATAACCTATATGTATTTGCATCTGATAGCGATATTCATATCCCATTGCGACAAGTGGCAACTACCTCCATTCTATTTTCGACAGAGCGAATCTATCGATTGGAGAAGTTTCGAACGATTACGGTATATGCATTTCCATATGCCGGTTTTATCTCATCAGATATTATGGCTAATATTAAAGATGAGTTGAAAGAATTCTCTGAATCGCTTCCTGCGGGATATCAACTGCAAATATCTGGAGATGCGGCCAGTACAAAACATGGATTTTTGCAGTTGCTAATGATTATGGCCGTCTCTTCCAGTGCGATTTTTTTAGCTTTGGTATTTCAATTTAGTAGTTTGATAAAGCCCTTGGTCGTATTTGCCACTGTGCCATTGGGTATGGTTGGTGCTTTGATGGCCCTATATATCTCCGGCCAGCCATTTGGTTTTATGGCGTTTTTAGGAATAGTGAGCCTGATAGGAGTGATTGTCAGCCATATTATTGTTCTGTTTGATTTTATTGAGATGCGTCATGCTGCGGGAGATTCGCTTCGTCAGGCATTACTTGACGCAGGTATTCTTAGGCTGCGCCCCATTTTAATCACTATTGCGGCGACTACCTGCGCCTTGATCCCCTTAGCTATTCATGGAGGTCCTCTCTGGCGGCCATTATGTTTTGCGCAAATTGGCGGCCTTATCCTGGCCACTTTTGGAACACTATTCTTGGTGCCGGTCATCTATACAACCATGGTAGAGGACTTAAAGTGGATTAAGTGGGTTGAGCGTAAGTCAAAGAAGGGTGGCGATCCCAGTGACTTGGTGACCACCTAAAGTGTGGCTGCTCTCCCTTGGGTCATGCTGCTGAGTCTTGAAGATTCTTGCAGGTAATAATCCTATTAGCAGGAAGGAAATGGCTACTTACTGAATATCAGTTGTAAATTACCACTGATATACTCTGAGAATTGTCACTTAATGCAGCGCAGCTGGATAGTGAAAAGGCTATGTTTTGATCCTATAACCTTGACAACAGCCAGGATCAAAATGCGCCTATTAATGAAACTCCTGATACCGGCAAAGGCCGGCAATAAGTCCATTGCTGATGATAGTATGTCTGTGGCGATGAATGATTTTATCGCCTCAGCCAATCCTGAGGCTTCCTACTTCTTTTTGGAGCAAGGAAAACGGGCAGCAATTTTTATCTTTGAGGAGAATTGTCAAGATCAGCTGATGACCTATAATGAAAAATTTTTTGCGGCCTTTGATGCTGAAATATGGATCACTCCTACCTTAAACCTTAAAGAGTTGCAGCTGAATTTATAGACATTTTTTATGGTTGCAGTTTCTCACTTGAAAATCCGTCAGAACATCGCAATTTTTGCTCCGTAATTCTGTGGGGTATTAGAAGGTAAATATATCATCGATTTTTTGTGTGTTCTGGTGGGGCTGTCAGCGTATTACAGGGGTGCTTGTTACGCAGTGCTGAGAAGTAGGGCAGAGGGAGTTTGATGTTCGATGAGAACCCTATTTGAGAACGTATTTGAAGTTATTATTCCCGTATTTATCTGCGTTCTTATTGGATACCTATTTGCAGCAAGTAAGCATGAATTAAATTCCAAAATGGTATCCAAATTAATGGCCCATATTGGTTATCCGGCGCTGATATTGGATCATATGCTGGGCCAGAAGGTAGTATTGGGTAAGTTTCTATGGATGCTGTTGGCCGCCTTCCTGATGTACTCGTTGATGTCAGTGCTAGCCCTTCTATTCTTATCTTTATTTAGGCAAAATATACGTACTTACTTTTCTTGTATAAGTATGAACAATGTAGGCAATATCGGCCTCGCAGTATGTGCGTTAGCATTTGGACATGCGGGAGTTCTATACGGAATTGCTTTTGTTGTTGTGGGAATGATCTTTTTCTTTGTTGTTGCTCCTGGAGTAACCTCGGGTAGCTGGTCGGCTAAGGAAATTATGCTTAGCCCAGCAATTTACAGTGTGGTTTTTTCTATAGTCGCATTGATTTTCAATATAAGCTTACCAAAGCCCGTTATGTCATCTCTTAATATTTTGGGCGGTATGGCAATCCCTCTAATGTTGTTGACCCTCGGACATAGCTTGGCCCAAATTAAGCTGGGTGATACTAAGATTGGATTGGTCTTTGCTATTGGACATATAATTCTCGGTGGCGCCGTCGCGTTTATTTTGACAGATCTGTTTAACTTTACGGGTGCTATGCGAGGGGTGCTTATTCTGCAATCCCTTATGCCATGCGCTGTTAGTACTTACCTCTGGATATCTATTTATCGCCCCCAAGATACCCCGAAGATATCCGGTATTATTTTCCTCTCAACTATTATGAGCATTTTTATTTTGCCTGTTGTGTTGACTTATTGGGTGCAGTAGTCCATAGCCAGTGTTGTAGCTCCAGGCTGATTTGGGAGTGATAAGGTGGTTCATTAAACTTCTGTGTGTTGTTCATTTGGCCTTCACAATGCGTAATTCACTGCCGTAGGTAGATAATTTAGGGAGGCTTCACACTTCAATGCCAACACAGACCTCGACTGGACGGCCATTTTGGTTGTTGTTGACTTTGCTAC
The DNA here is from genome assembly GCF_047324085.1 of Microbulbifer sp. CNSA002. Lineage (NCBI taxonomy): Bacteria > Pseudomonadati > Pseudomonadota > Gammaproteobacteria > Cellvibrionales > Microbulbiferaceae > Microbulbifer > Microbulbifer sp. CNSA002. Next base: position 3,147,887 of record NZ_CP172449.1, on the reverse strand, counting down.
TTTTCCTGCTGGCAATGCCCCCCCTTGTTCTTGCGACCCCCCATCCCTTAGGGCTATTAACCAGCTCCGGTCGTGATCAGTATGCTATTCAAGAGTTTTTGGTTGTTACATCTTTTCGCGTGCTCTACCTGGATAGTGCTGCGGATAAGCAGGTTGGCCTGGATAGGAAAGTACAAGCTCCACCGATCCGCCACTTTGAAGGTGCTACTGCCAAGAACTTTCAGGAAAAGATAGCCCATAAAAAATACCACCAGGTTTGTGATCGTCAGTCACCCAAAGGGTTGTCTCTTTGCGAGGAGGCGAACTGGAAGTACAAGCAAGCGAAAGCCTGTTTACAAGCCAGGGAAGCCTGGGAGGCCCGTTGGGGCAGGCCGGATACTCAAGCTCCACATGGGAGAGCCCTGAAGAATGTCCGGGCTCGGCTTAAAAATGCTATTACTGACAAAGAACGCCTTTGTGGTATTGAATAGAGTTCTAATAGACAGCGATACTTTGATAGTTTGTCGTGCTCGCTATTTAGTTGACGAGATAAAGGTGTGTCGAAAAAGTGGTCCGTGTAAACTAACGTGAATTCTACAGCTGAGAAATAGGCTCCCATTGAAAGGACGTATATTACTAACCGGCGCTAGTGGCTTTGTGGGAACCGCACTCTTGCCGCAGCTTCGCAAAGACGGTTACCAGGTTTTGCCGGTGTATCGCCGCGACGTTGAGGGTGGCTTTCAGATCGGTGACCTGTCAAGCAATACGGATTGGGCTCAGGCGCTTGTCGATATAGATACAGTCATTCACACCGCTGCGCGTGTCCATGTAATGGAGGAGACCTCTGCTAACCCTATGGAGGAATTCCGTCGGGTGAATGTCGGGGGCACTATCAAGCTGGCACAGCAGGCGGCTTCATCCGGTGTTAGACGTTTTATTTATCTTAGTTCTATTAAGGTTAACGGGGAGTCTACCGACAACCGCTTACCATTTAATGCGGGTGAACAATGTGATCCTACGGATCCCTATGGGATTTCAAAGAAAGAGGCCGAAGATGCACTGCTTGAGCTGGCTGAGTCTACGGGGATGGAAGTTGTTATTATCCGACCACCTCTGGTCTATGGCCCTGGGGTCAAGGCGAACTTCCAAGCGATGATGCGTTGGCTTACCAAGGGGATCCCGCTGCCACTAGGGGCTATTCATAATCGCCGAAGCTTGGTATCTATCGGCAATTTGATCGACCTGATCCGCGTTTGTATTTCTCATCCCAATGCGGCAAATCAGGTATTTCTGGTATCCGATGATATGGATGTATCGGTAACAGATTTGTTGCGTGGTTTATCCCATGCCATGGGATGTGATGCTCGACTATTGCCTCTTCCCCAATTCGCACTCACCAGTGCGCTGAAGCTAATAGGAAAGGGGGCAGTTGCCGAGCGCTTGTGCGGTTCACTACAAGTGGATATCACTAAAACCAAAGAGTTACTTGACTGGACCCCCCCAGTGGCCTTAGGTGAAGGTCTGGCGGAGACGGCACAGGCATATTGCCAAGCGGGAAGCTCTCAGACCCCGCAAAAGAGCACTTAGCCAACATTTATTGCCTACGGAGAGAGGTAGTCACCCCTCGTAATTGGCAACCGCAGCGTAAAAACCAAGCAAGTAGGTTGCTGGAACCTCAATGGTAGAGCTGTGCCCGGATCTTGCTTTCAGTTTAAGTTTGAGTTTATCTCGATTGCGCACTGAAGCCTGTATTTGTTCCTCAGTGAGAGCAATATCCAGAATCTCTTCAAGCATACATTCATTGCCACTTACGCATTGAAGGACATTTTTGTTAATAGGAGCCGTCTCTACTGGCTGTCCGCCATTTAACTCCGCAGACTCATAGTGACGCCACGCCTTGCGATAGGTGATATGGATCTGTAGGTGGTACTTCGTTGGTTCGTTAGTAGAGGGTTCAAATGCGCGGAGGTTGTAGTAGTAGAGGTTCAGGTCAGAGCCATCAGTAGTGGCCTGTAATTTCGGCCCCGAGAACTGAGTACCAGAATTTTCCCCGCTAGCTTGGATAGATACGGCCTGCCTGATTTCCCCTGCCGTTTTTTCCGAGAGCTGAGTGACTGAGCTACAGCCAACCAATAAAACCGCTACCAGAGTTAGTGTGAATTTGGTCATGGGTCTTCCCTGTTTTCTTTTCACTTCTTTTGGGGCGGAAGTATCGCATAGTTGGGGTGCTGGCTGAAACTCAAGGTTGTCGTTTAGCTGGGTTTTGCTCTGAAATCGTTATGCAAATGTACGAGTATGTCACTGATTTATCAGAAAGGCAGGCTGGCGCCAAAAGATAATATTCTGCAAGTGTTATTTTGGGGAGATTACTTCAAGTGTGGCAAATACAGTGAAATATACCTTTATCAGGCATAGCTAATTAATCTTGATGAATTAACTGGAATAGGTGTCACTGGTTGGTAGAATTATTTTGGGCCCATGCTAGACATAGCTCCCTCATGATCTTGTCATAGTTGTAATTCAATACGATTCAAAGCTGCTAACACCACCTTGCCGCGTAATTGTCGGCAAGGGGTATTCTTTATGAGGCTTATTGTTTTTTAAAGATTACAGGTGCACCTTCTCCAAAAACCAATATGGATCTTCTGATATTTGGATCGTTTGGATCATAGGAAACAAACAGATTCCCAGCAGAGTCACCCGTAAAGAAGTTAGCTTCGAAGGACTTCCAGTCTTGGTCGTTTTTTACGCGGTGTTCAGCTGCGCATAATTTTGTATTGCATGAAAAAACGCTCTCTACTTCGATGTTGAGGTTTGCGGTGGTGAATCTGGCTAGTTGATTGAAATCCTCAGATTTCATTATATTTTCTGACAGTAATTTGGGGATTGAACTCATTACATCTTTATAATTTTTACTATTGATGACAAGCCCAATTTCTTCGTGGCTTGCTGCATTTAGATTTTCATCGATTAATATTTCAGCTAAGTCAATATCCAGCCTTATATTGCATGAGTGGTTTTGTATTTTATCTGCACACAGTACACTCTCTGCTGCCGCCTCAGAGTCTTCGTTGTTTAGGTCTATACCTATTGCCACTTCAGAGTCCATGGGGCTTGAGGGAGGCAGGTCTACATCTACTGTACTTCCAGTAAGGGTATATTCTTCCAGTTTGGTATGATTCTGTTTTGATCTTTCAAGTCCTAGATTATTATTTTCTTTGTTCCCTGTTATCGTGGTCTGGGAAGACTGTTTATTAGCATCGTCTGTAGAATTTTTTGTATATAGGTAAGTTGTTGCGGCAATTAAACCAGCAATCAGAGAAATATAAATTTTGTGCATATCACTTCCATGGATTTTCTTGGTTGAATAGATTCATAATTGGTGGATTTTTAGTTTTGTTTATTTGTAGGGACTGCCAATAGGTGTTCTAGCTTTAAAGCAATGCATGCGGCGGTATAAAACTTGCTGTGAGTTTTCCATGTTGGGGATAGTGAGGCTATCTATTGCAGGCGTCATCGCCGAATGCTGGCTTGAATTCATGAGAACTATTATCACTTCTGGTTGTTGGTTTTATTTCTTGAGAGAATATACATCTTTATATTTATTTTTCCAGCAAAACCTGGCTTTTGTTGGGCGTTTGTACCAATTGGCGAAATCTGATAGAGAAAGTTTAGAGGCATTTATAATAGTACTTTTGAGACGCTATATTGATATCATATGTGACAGAAAATAGAGGGGCCGGCCCTGGGGTGTTCATTAGATGCTTGTGTCATTTAATTCAATACGATGTTGATTTCTCTATCTGCAGTATATCCATGTTAGAAAATTCCATGTTAAGTAGGGGGTAATAGTTTTTTCCGGATTCTAATGGAGCGCTCACATTTGTTCATGGCGATGGGTTACTATTTGTCTGCCGTGGAGGTTCTGCAAAGTTGTTGTGGAGATGAGGTAAGTGTGGGATTTTCTCTATCCTGGATGGATTTCTCCAGGCCCGGTAAATGAGTAATTAAGATTTCTTCCCTGTAATTATCACTGAGTCTGCTTGGATCGTAGTATCTCCAAAAGGAACCATTTCCTTATCAAAAAAAGAGGATTCAACAGCATTAAACCCCGCATCTTTCATAAGAGATTTGATTTCGGCTGTAGTGCGTATGTGAAATTTGAATTGAGTAAAGGGTAATTGTTTAAGCGACTTATCAGATCGAATTCCAAATGCCACTCGGCCTCCAGGTTTAAGCCATTTGAAAATATGCTTGAAAAAAATTGACAGATCTTTAATGAAGTAGAGGAGATTAACCCCAATAACACCATCAATGCTTTCATTTTTAAGTTGGACCTCCAAGCAATCACCATAAACTACTTTAGTGGTGCAATGATTTCCTGCCAAATTTCTCTGGAGTTCTTCTGCCATCACTTCCGACATTTCAATACCCAGATAGTGTCCGTTACGACCTAAGTTTTCCAATATTGGTAGTGACAGAGATCCGTTGCCTGGCCCTATCTCGATAATTGATTCACCTTTTTGGGGAGACAACTTCTCAATGGTTTGACTAGTAATAATCTGGTTGAGAACATTCATTTTATTGCCTATATCGATACCAGCATCCCCCTCTGGGCATGAAAGTTGGTTTGCGATAGATTGCAGATCTTGATCTTGCATTGGTGTTCACTTTGCCGTTGTTTGTTTCGCCCATTAGTATACTCCGAAAATTCCGCAATGCTGGATTGCTTGGAAAAAATTGTTACGTACATTTTAAGTAGGCATAGTCCAGTATCACGATGCTGTATAAGTTGTGTTATGCACCATCGGATATTTTTTTGAAATATCCCTTTGTTTTTATCCGGTTTTCTATGTATCTGATATCTAAAGTTGATTTGGGTGCTGCAAATAGAGGGGATATATCTACTTATATTTCGGTCGTTTTTTGGCACACAAAAGGATCGAAAAGCAGAGCGTAGATTGATGTATGTGCTTTTCACTGGATAGAGTGGGGCGATTATCACTTCTTTGGTGTAAATGGGGGCTTATGTAGACTAGGAAACGGTGCGTGGCTTTGAAGTCACATGTACTAGTTGTCAATATTGGGGCTAAACAATAGTTTGTATTTATATATAGTATTGTGGTATCCGATATGAAGTTCCTTTCTTTATTCAGTCGTAGTGTTGCCTGCGGCTTTCCCTCGCCAGCAGATGAGCATGCAGAGGCTGCGTTGAGCTTGGACCAGCACTTGATCACGAGTACAGCTGCCACGTTCCTGGCCAGAGCTTGTGGTGTTTCTATGCAGAATCTTGGGATTTTTGATCGTGACCTTCTGGTAGTAGATCGGTCTCTTACGCCTGTTCATGAGGATATTGTTGTGGTTGCTTAAGATGGGTAGGTAACCTGTAAGGTGTTCGATCGTCACAAGGGCAGGCTGTTATTAGCAAACGATTAATATGAACCAATTCCTATTGGGGATGGCCAGGAGTTGATTGTTGAGGGGGTAGTAAAGGCCTCTATCCTTGTACCATCGCCCCTGCTAATGTTGGCCTTGGTTGATTACAACAGCTGCTATGCCAGCTGTGAACAAATATTTCGTACGGACTTGGGCGGTGGCCTGCTCTGTTGAGGCCAAATCGCTTGGTATTCCCGAATTACAACCTTTCTTCAAAATTGAGCACCTACTGCGGAAGCATGGAGTTGCTATTTTCTCCTGCATGCGTCACCTTACGAATCCAACAATTACCGCTGTAGTACTGTAGTACAACCCCCATACCCAACTGATGATACCCGGCTCATAGTGCAACTGGTAAAGAGGACTGTGTCGGGGCTATTTCGACAGGCTTGTCGATTCTTTAAAGCTGGAGTGGGGTTAGTGGAGTTAATTCCCTGTGCATTGGGGCGAGGTGATATGTTTTGCTTGGGGCAGCCATTTAAGGCCAGTAAAATTATGTAAACTATTGATTGAATTGACCAGCGTTTTGGCCGAAGAGCACTATTTCTAGGGGGAAGGGAATCCAAAAGAATTGGAAAAATGCGGCAACAGTATAAGCCTTCGGCTTACACGACTCGGCGGGATGAACTGCCTGAGCTTTTCATCTGCTGGTTAGTTCTACCTTGCCGCAAATGCCTTCAAGATTAGTAGCTCCGATTTGCTGCATAACCTGAGTTAACTGAGCTTTAAGTAGGTAGATCGCATGGTTAGCTCCTTCATTGCCAAGGGCACAGACGCTATACATAAAAAATCTTCCCAGAAAGCAAAACTTTGCCCCTAGACCACAAGCACTTGCGATATCTACACCGGATCTTATTCCACTATCGATAGCCAAGGAAATCCTATCCTGATAGTTGGAAAACCGTCCCAGTAAGGGAAGAGTCGCTTCGCCTAAATCAAGTTGCCGTGCACCGTGATTGGATAAAATGACTCCATCTGCCCCGAGTTTAATCGCTTGTTGAAGATCGGGTTCACTCATTATCCCTTTAATAATAAGTTTATGGGGCCAGAGATCTCTTATACGTTTTACACTGTCAAAATCCAGTGGGCCCATAGTTGTGGTGTTCATAAACTCGGTTAGTTCAAGTTTTTTGTTATCGGTATCAATGTAAGGCTCTAGATTTTTAAATTTAGGGAGACCGTATCGCAATGTGGATAGACTCCAATTTGGCCTGAGTATCGCTTGCCAGATATTTTTTACATTCAATTTCGGTGGCATTGCCAATCCGTTGTGGAAGTCTCTGGGGCGTAAGCCAAAAGTAGGAACATCAATGGTAATGACTAAATGTTGGTATTGGGCAGAGGTTAGTCGGGATAGCAGGTCAGAAAGAATGGCTGGGTCTGTTGGGTTGTAGAGTTGGTACCAGGCTGTTCCCTGTGAGACTTCAGAAATTCGCTCCAGTGATTCAGAAGATACAGTGCTGAGGATGAATGGGATCTTGTGTTCATATGAGGCTTTGGCAAGTATTACAGGCGCATTTGGCCACATAAGCCCCTGTAGCCCAATGGGCGCTATGCCAAATGGAGCGCTGTATAGCTTCCCAAAAAGTTCACAATTTAAGTTCGGTGTAGAGTTGGGGTGGATATATTGGGGGGTGAATTTTACAGAATCGAATGCCTGGCGATTGCGGCATAAACCAATATCATCCATACAGCCTTCTATTAAGTATTCATAGGAAAATTTTGGAACTCTCTGCTTTGCTCGATTTTTAAGCCGTTCTGAACTTGCGAAGTGACGGTTAAATAGGCTGTTGTAATTGGTCATACCCCCCCCTTTCTGAGTACTTTAGAGATTAGACTAGTCTAGTTATATAGAAGGTGCCGCCTGGAACAGAAGTGACAAAACACATGGGTTGTCGTGGTTCTTTCAAATATTGAATTCATTACTACGTACTAATTGGTTGTGGGGTGAGTGTTTCCTTGAGTTGTATTCCAGCTTAAAGAGTTGCTTCTGTATTACGTGCCTGTTATCTGGGATTTTGCAGGGATACGGTAGGGTGCTATTCTCGAAACCTTAAAGAGGTAAGAGGGTTCAGAATGCGTAATACCTTTTGGGTTTTTATTTTATTGATGTTAGCCGGTTGTGCAAAACCACTTCCTGAAGACAAGTTAGATTACGCTGGCACTTGGATTGGTAGCCAAATAAGTTTGATCATAACAACTGATGGCCGGGTCTTGTATGAACGGGTTGAAGGGAGCTTTACAACTTCTATAGAGGGGCCGATAAAAGAGTTCAACGGAGATGATTTCAGTGTTGGATTTTTATTTTTGACTGCAAATTTTCATGTTTCCAATCCCCCTTATGAAGAGGATGGGATTTGGCAGATGACAGTGGATGATGCTCGGCTAACTCGGGTTGATTGATCAGTTCGCGTTATAAATTAGTATCTGGTGTATATGGAGTAAAGAGAACAATAGAAATACTTTCTATTGTTTTCGATATCCCTTAAGGAGTTCCGTTGAATACAAAAATCAGACACCTAGAAGAATCCGATAATAAGGATTTGTTCGATATTCATAGTTTTGCCTCAGTAAATGAAAATACCTCTCAACTACTTTTCCTAAGTTCTGATAAAGTCGCTAATCTTTTTTCTGATCCGAATAATTATACCTTGGTCGCTGAATTGGATACTAAGGTCGTTGGGTATGTCACTCTGTTCTTAACCAATAAAATCCGGGATAGACATAGTGCTGTGTTGGCAATTGCGGTACATCCTGAATTTCACGGTCGGGGAGTTGGCCGGATGTTAATGGAAGAGGCGCTTAATCAGGCGGATAATTGGCTCAATCTAATACGATTGGAACTGGAAGTTCATGTTGACAATGGTGCTGCAATAGCACTTTATGAGGGCTCGGGTTTTCAGGTGGAGGGAACCAAGCGGCTTGGCAGGTTTAAGGCGGGTCGTTATATAGACGTTTTGTTGATGGCGAGAATACACCCTGAGTACCAAGCTAAAGCATAGGGTGCACCTTGCTATCGCAAAATGGACCTGGATATTAGGGAGGCTCAGAATCGAAATTTGGAGCCCCCTAGGACGAGGCGAATTATTCCGAAGTCTCTATGTGTGTAAATTCTCCACCGAGCTGATCCAGAGTGATCTCTCCAAATCGCGCGAGTAAAATACTCTCCGCCTCATCCATTGCATCCTTTAGGGCGGCATTTACTGCGTGCTCAATGATGCAGTTAGTGTGTTCGTCTGTAAGGCCAATGGTAAAAACTGAGCTGTCTCCCAGCGCTTTATGGATATCCAGAAGTGTAATTTCATCCAAGGACTTCGCGAGTGACCAGCCCCCATTGTGCCCTTTACTGGAGCGCACGTACCCCTGATCTCGCAATAACGCCATAGTTCTGCGAGCCACCACTGGGTTGGTGAGGAGCATAGCCGCCATCTTGTCTGAAGTAACCGGCTTGTCGGTCATGTTCAAATGGATAAGGACATGAAGTGCCCGGGATAATCGGCTGTCTTTGCGCATAATTCACCTAAATTTCTGATCCTGCAGTTTATCACGAAACTTTTGCTGTTACGTGTGTTGTGCAGCTTTGAATTTTTGTGTAACAATAAAAGTTACATGATATCGGAGGGGTGGCTATGGATACGGATGTATTGATTATCGGTGGAAGTTTTGCCGGTCTGTCTGCGGCGATGCAGCTCGTTCGCGGCAGGCGCAAGGTCGTTGTACTGGATGCTAAAAGGCCTAGAAACCGCTTTGCAAAAGCGTCCCATGGAGTGTTTTGCCTGGATGGTAAGACGCCCGAGGAAATTCGTAGCACGGCGCTTTCCCAGCTACAGGCTTACTCGAGCTTCCAGGTGGTTGAAGACACTGCGGATAGTGTGGATGTTCATGAAGAGGGGTTTGCTGTTGCTGCACAGGGAGGTACCACCTTAAGAGCGAAGAGGCTAATTCTTGCAACCGGCATTACGGACCAGCTACCGGATATCCCTGGCGTGAAAGAGCGCTGGGGTAGGAGTGTGATTCACTGTCCCTATTGCCACGGTTATGAGCTGAGTGATCGCCCTTTAGGTGTGCTGGCTACCAGTGAGCTGTCTTTCCACCAGGCGGCGATGATTCCCGATTGGGGCGCAACTACCTTGTTTACCCAGGGCCATCTCAATCCGCAGGGGGAAGTTCTCGATCATCTTCTGGCTCGGGGAGTAATACTGGAAGAAGCCCCGATTACACAGTTGGAGGGAGACGGGGATAGTTTAAGTGAAGTTGTTTTGGCGGATGGCCGAAAGTTGCCACTGGAGGGGCTCTACGTGAGCCCCAAAGCGGAGTTGACCTCTCCGTTTATCGATCAATTGGGGTTGGAGCTGGAGGAGTCTTTTACCGGGCGGATTGTGAAGGTGGATGGCTTTAAGGAAACTTCTGTAAAGGGGGTCTTTGCTGCTGGGGATTTATCCAACCCGATGCAAAGCGGAACCTTCGCGATTGCATCCGGCACTATGGCGGGTGTTGGGGCTCATCGCTCGCTGATATTTAACCAGTGACTTTTAAAGACCGGTGGGAGTTCGTTGGAGATATGCCACAAAAAGAATTTGGTATCTTCCGGGCTAAGTAAGCGGCAGGAGCGGATTTGTGCTCCTGCCGAAAAATATCAGCAGTTCACAGCGTTTACTGCGAGCCCGCCGAGAGAGGTCTCTTTGTATTTGCTCTGCATATCGATACCGGTTTGACGCATCGTCTCGATAACGCTGTCCAGCGGTACGATATGAGCGCCATCACCGCGCAGGGCCAGGCGTGCGCCGTTAATGGCTTTTACTGCACCCATGGTGTTGCGCTCGATACAGGGAACCTGCACCAACCCGCCGATTGGATCGCAGGTAAGGCCGAGGTTGTGCTCCATACCAATTTCAGCAGCGTTTTCAATCTGCTGGTTGGTGCCGCCCTCTACTGCGGCCAAGCCGGCGGAAGCCATGGAGCAGGCTACGCCGATTTCTCCCTGGCAGCCCACCTCAGCGGCAGAAATAGAGGCATTCTTTTTAAACAGCATACCGATAGCGCCGGCGGTGAGCAGGAATTTCACTACCTGGTCTTTCAATTCACCGTGAATTTTACTGTCGTGTACAAATTCCACGTAGTAGGCGATAACGGCGGGAATCACACCGGCGGCACCGTTGGTGGGCGCGGTGACGATGCGCCCGCGCGCGGCATTTTCCTCATTGACGGCGAGCGCAAAAAGACTAACCCAGTCGAGAATGGCGAGGCCGTGGTTACGCTCTTCTGGGCTCTGTTTACTCAACTCCCGGTAGAGTTCGGCAGCGCGGCGGCGAACATTGAGGCCGCCGGGCAAGATGCCATTCTGGTGGCAGCCTCGCTCAATAGAGGCATCCATTACCTTCCAGATATTCCACAAACGGTCTTTGACTTCCTGCTCGCTGCGGAAGGCTTTTTCGTTTTCCATGGCCAGCTCGGCAATAGTCCAACCGTGATGATCACAGATCTTCATCAGCTGTTCTGCATTGCTGAAGTCATAGGGCAGAAGGGTGGCGATTTCCTCTTTGTGAGCGAAATCTTCTTCGGAGAGCACAAAGCCGCCGCCGATGGAGAAATAGCTGCGCTCGAACAGCAGCTCTTCGCCAGCGTAAGCCTGGCAGGTCATTCCGTTGGAGTGTTGGGGAAGAAATTCCTCCATATGGAAAACCAGGTCGCGCTCGCGAATAAACGCGATATCCTGGTCACCGTTTAATGACAGGTGGCGTTCGCTCTGGATTTGCGCCATTTTCTCATCGATTGAATCGACATCAATGGTGTCTGGAGATTGACCCAGAAGCCCCATCAGTACCGCCATATCGGTACCGTGACCAACCCCGGTCAGGGCCAGTGAGCCATACAAATGGACTTGTACGCGGTCTGTGTGGGGCAGCTGGTCACGGTCTTGCAAATCCTGCACGAATTGGCGGGCAGCGACCATAGGGCCCACCGTGTGGGAGCTGGAAGGGCCAACCCCAATTTTGAAAAGCTCAAAAACGCTAATACTCATAAATATTCTCTGCGCCGGGCTGCATCCTGCGGCAGCCCTCCCTAAAGGATATAGTTGCACTATTTAGGGGCGCACTTTGCCTTATGAGTCGCAACAATCAAGATGGTGCTCCCCATTCCGTACAAAATTCTATTAGCAGCAAATTTTGCGGAATTTATGAGTTCCCAGACCTTAAGCGTATAGACAAGCTACGGCGCTTCCGCGACCAAAACCGCTCTCTTGGGCGCGGGGTGACCTTCCACGGTTTTGTCTGGCGATTCCGGGTCGAGAAAATCTGCCAGGGATTCGAAGTGCATCCAGTCGGTGCGCCGTTGTTCCTCCAGGCTGGTGGTGTTCAAATCCACGGTCCTGGGGTTGCGGAAACCGCACTTGCGCAGCCAGCTCTCTAGGGTGGCGCAGCTGGGGAAAAACCACACATTGCGCATCTTTGCATAGCGGTCTTCGGGTACCAGGCAATCGCCGAGTCCGCCGTCGATAACCAGTGTCTCCAGTACAAGCTGTCCGCCGGGGCGGAGGGTTTCGCGCAGTTCACGCAGGTGATCCATGGGTGAACGGCGGTGATAGAGTACCCCCATGGAAAAAGTGGTATCGAAAGCGCGCAAGTTTGCCGGGAGCGCTTCAATACCCAGGGGCAACAAATCTACCGGCGCTTCCTGGCCCAGGTATTTTTTCAGCGCGTAAAATTGCGCGACAAATTTAGCAGAAGGATCAATACCGATGACCCGGCGCGCGCCGGCACCGTAGGATCGCCAGCAGTGGTACCCATTGCCACAGCCCACATCGAGCACCAGTCGATTTTTGAGTGGTGCCAGGTGCGGAAGTACCCGATCCCATTTCCAGTCGGAGCGCCACTCAGTATCAATATTTAGTCCAAATAACTCCCAGGGGCCTTTGCGCCAGGGGTGTAATTTGCGCAGTTCCTGCTCCAGGGCTTCGAGTTGTTCTGAGCTGGCATCGGCGGCAGTGCCCGCGCTGACCTTGCTGTTCAGTTCGATAGCGGAGGGCGTGATTTCCGGTAGGGCTTCCACCGCTGCGCGCCAATCGGGCAGGTCGCCCCAGCGATGAGGACTCAGGTTTTCAGCCACCTGTGTTGGCAGCTGGGCCAGCCAGGTGCGCAGGGCGGGAACGTGTTGCAGACCTTGATAGAGTTGGGTGTAGTCGATCACGGAGTACTTACTTTTCCGGCGCGCCTTTGATGGCGATTAAAGAGGCAAAATTAAAACACTGGAACCAGACATCGACACTGGTAAAGCCGACATTTTTCAGTCGTGTGCGGTGGGTGTCCAGGGTTTCCGGAATTAATACATTCTCCAGGGCAGAGCGCTTCTGTGCGATTTCCAGCGCGCTGTAACCGTTGGCGGCTTTAAAGGAGTGATGCAGTTCGATCATTAACTCGTTGTGGGCTTTATCGGCGAAGTCCACTTTCTCGGAAATAATCAGAATGCCGCCGGGGCGCAAACCATCGTGGATTTTCTGCAGGATTTCTTCGCGCTCTTCCACCGGAATAAATTGCAGGGTGAAGTTGAGCACTACCACCGAGGCATTTTCGATAGCAACGTTTTGCAGGTTGTCGCAGATAAGTTGAACGGGAACCTCGCCGCTATCGGCTTCGAGGACCGTGCGCGCCTGATCAACCATGGCTTGCGAATTGTCCACGGCGACGATTTCACAGTCGGCAGCGGGAATGCGATGGCGCATGGCCAGGGTTGCCGCGCACAGGGAGCTGCCCAGGTCATAGCAGCGGCTTCCAGCTTGGGCGTAGCGCTCTGCCAGGGTGCCGATCATGGCTGCGATCGTGGTGTAGCCGGGCACGGAGCGCTTGATCATATCGGGAAAAACTTGCACCACCTGGCGATCGAACTCGAAGCCGGCTACCTGGCCCAGTGGGTTTGCAAAAATATTGTCGTGTTTACTCATTGGAACTTCGCTAGAGGATAACGGCGATAGATCGGCGCCGGTTTTTGGCCAACGCCGCAGAGCTTCCCCGGACAAATTGCCGGGGAATCGTCGAGCTCCAGTTAGAGCTTCTCTTCCTTCAGGTTGAGTTTGGCTGCCGCTTCGCTACCTTGGGGACCGGTAACAATGGCGGTACTGGCCTTGCTCGGGTCCAGATAGGTGGCACCGACGCGTCGCAGGTCTTCCAGGGTAACTTCTGTAACCTGTTTGCGGAATTGCTGGCGCGTCTCGTGGGTGCGGCCGTAAAGGCCCGAGTGGAAGTTCTTCTTGGCTTCACCAGCGGGGGAACCGGGTTTATCCAGACCGCCGACGACGCCGAGGATCGCTTCCTCAACCTGTTCTTCCTTGTGCTTCTCTTCGGCCAACCACTTCAGGGATGCGTCGAAGTCCTCCAGGGTTTCACCCATACGCGGATCGCGGTAGGAGTAGAAGCGGAATACGCCGATATTGCTGTCGTGGCCGGCTCCGCCGCCGTAGGCGCCGCCCTGTTCGCGGATGGTGCGATGCAGGAAGCCGTTGCGCAGGAAGCCGCTCAAAACCGACAGCGGTGCCGCATCCGGGTGGGACATAGGCACAGTGGCGTAGGCCTTGGCACAGAAGTTCACCTGGCTGTTGGCAACCCAGAGTTCCTCGATTTGTTTGCGTTCGAAAGGTGCAGCGGGGTTGGCTGCGGCGATGCTGGAAGTCGAGGTCAGTGGCATCAGTGTCTGGCTGAAATCGCCAATTTTCTCTTCTTCACCCACCAGCAGGAACTGACGCGGTGCTGCGAGGATTTTCTGGTGGATAGCCTGGAATTGGGTGGAAAGGTCTTGCAGGCCTTCCTCTTTTTCCAGTCCGGCAACCAGGGCCCGCAGGTTGCGCAATCCCAGCAGACCACCGCTGGCATGGCTCTCCCAGGCGGCGCGGTTGTAGCCGGCACTGGCGGCAGCCATGGCGAGGGCGTGGCCGTTGCCGACAACACCCTGTTCGCGGCGGGCGAGAGTTTGCAGTAGCAATTCCTTGATGCGGGCGTGCTCGTCAAAACGCACCTGCTCCATAGTGGCTTGCATCAGTTCGGTCAGGCCGCCCTGATTGCGAGCCAGCGCTTTACCGGACAGGATAAAGTGGCCGGACAGGTGATCCAGGTCGTCGATGGCAGTACGGCTGCTGGTGAAACCGTGCAGGGCGCCAACTACGCTGGTCTGCCACTGCTGGACTTCCAGGTAGTCTTTTTCACCCAGGCCAACTTCGCTCAGTACCTGGCAGTAGTAGGGCAGCAGTTGTTTTTCGGTTTCGGTGAATTCCGGTAGCGCGCAGACCATTTGTTGGTAAACCAGGCCGTTGGTGCCCGCGCTATAGCGGGTCAACTTCTGTGGGCCCAAGTCTATTGCTTCGCCTTCGACATCCGGAAGCTCTGCGGGAATATCTTCCACGCCGACCTTGGGCAGGATAGAAGCGTCGTCCTCGCGGTTTTGTCGATCGGCCAGGGCTTTGGCAGTTTCGACAATCTGTGCTTTTTCTTTTTCGCTGAGAGCGGCTTTGATTTCCGCCAGCTGGTCTTTCTCCGCCTGCTCGCGGCGCGCAGCCAACTGCTCATCGGGACTCAGTACCATACGTACGCGATGCTGGTTCTCCAGCAGAAGTTCACGGGCTTTATTGGCGATAAACTTCGGATCTTTGATCTGCTCGCGCAGACGCTCCAGGGTGGCATCGATATTCAGCAGGCCGATGGCATCGCCACGGTGAGTGGCGCCGGTCAATGCGGTGAGAATCAATTGCAAGCCGAAGGGGTAGCCGTCGCCACCAATTTCCCGCTGTTGCAATTCCAGCTGGTGCAAGCTGGCTTCTACCTGTTCGTAGGGGATGCCGTTTTCCGCCACGTCCCTCAGCACGTCGAGAACCTGTTGCTCAAGCTCGTCGGCACTTTCGCGTTCGCTGCCTTCAATACCGCAGACAAACACCAGTTCGCGTTGGGAATCGTCCAGGCCAACCAGCGGGGAGGGGGAAGTACCCAGGTCGGTGGTTTCCAGCAGCTTCATCAGCGGTGAGGCGCTGTTATCCAGCAGTACACCGGCGAGCAGGTGTGCGGTCAGGGCTTCTTCAAGATCGGTGACATCACCCAGCAGCCAGCTCAATACGATATGGGTCTTGGCCTTCAGAGGCTCGCCATTTAACGGGTAGTGCTCTTCGACTTTCAGCGGCGCCTGGTAGCGGTCTTCGCGCCCAACCGAGATGGTCTTGTCGAGCTTCTCGAATTTGTGCAGCGCTTTTTCTTCAAACGCAGCCTGGTGTTCCGCTGCGGGAATATCACCGAAGGTCATAAAGGTGGCGTTGCTGGGATGGTAGTGGCTGCGGTAGAAGGCAACCAGCTGCTCGTAACTCAGCTTTGGAATATCGGTAGGTTCGCCACCGGAGTTGTAGTGATAGGTGGTGGTGGGGAACAGGTATTTGCTCAGGGTGTGCCACAGCTGCGAGGTGACGGAACTCATGGCGCCTTTCATCTCATTGAACACGACACCTTTGTAGACGAGCTCGCTGCTCGCATTATCCGCCTCGGCAAATTCCAGGCGGTGGCCTTCCTGGGCAAAGTCCAGCGGGTCCAGGCGCGCAAAAAATACCGCATCCAGGTAGACGTCGAGAAGGTTGTCAAAATCCTTTCGATTCTGGCTGGCAAACGGGTAGGCGGTCCAATCTGAACTGGTGAAGGCGTTCATAAAGGTATTGAGTGAGCGCCGGATCATCATAAAGAAAGGATCGCGCACCGGGTACTTGTCACTGCCGCACAGGGCGGTGTGTTCAAGAATATGGGCGACACCGGTGGAGTCTTCGGGCACGGTGCGCAGGGCGACAAGGAAAACATTTTCCGAGTTGTCTGCGGCGATGTGCAGGTGCTGGGCACCGGTCGTAATGTGTCGGTATTCCTCGACGCACACGCCGAGAGAATCAATATCTGCGCTGGTAACCAGTTCAAATGCAGGATGTGAGTTGCTCAAAAGACAGCTCCCTGGAGTTATATGAATTTTCTGGCCGGCCACTGCTGCCGGCGAAAGGGCGCTATTCTACCGCTTGCACACATCGGAAAGACAGTGTTGACAAGGATGCCAGTAGGGCGAAGACTTCGCTTGCCGAAGCTACGGCATAAATGTAGACGAACACGGAGATATTAGAGGTTGTCCTGGTTGGATATTGCCAGTGTCATTGGCTTTTTTATCACATGGGTGGGTTACACCGTTTTTGCGCGAAAAAAAGCCAAAGAGACTTGGTGCCTTACTTCATCGCTTCAGTGGTACCGCGTTGAATGGATGATGCGTATGCTCGATAGGGATATGCGCATGGCGGATACCGCTATTCTCAGTAACCTGGAGCGGGTCATTGGTTTTTTTGCCTCTACCAGTATTCTT
Organism: Microbulbifer sp. CNSA002; assembly: GCF_047324085.1. NCBI lineage: Bacteria > Pseudomonadati > Pseudomonadota > Gammaproteobacteria > Cellvibrionales > Microbulbiferaceae > Microbulbifer > Microbulbifer sp. CNSA002. The sequence continues at coordinate 3,131,114 of NZ_CP172449.1, read as the reverse complement.
ATTCTGGCGGGTTTAGTGACGGCTTTGACGGCGAACAAGGCCGCCATCGAAGTGCTCACCAGTTTGCCTTTTGCGGAGCCCACCACCGTTGAGCAGTTTGAGCTCAAGGTGATGTTGTTGATCCTGATTTTTATCTTCGCCTTTTTCAATTTTACCTGGTCACTGCGCCAGTACTCCTTCGCCAATGTACTTATTGGTGCAGCACCGCCGCCGGAAACCGGTGATCTATCTGAGGAAGAGCGACGCCGGTTTGCCATCAGTACAGCCAAGGTGATCGACCATGCGGGCCACAGTTACAACTACGGTCTGCGCTCTTATTATTTCTCAATGTCAGTGCTGGGCTGGTTTATCCACCCAATCCTGTTTGTTGCCGGCTATCTGTTTGTTGTCTGTGTTTTATACAGGCGTGAGTTTCTGTCCCGCGCACTGAATTCAATTTTGGCTGCCCGGGAGGGCGGGTTGGAGCGCCAGCAGAGGAAAAAATTCGATGAAAGACCGTGAAATCCTGGCGGCTTTTGATGAAGTCGCTGAAATGCGCGGCTGGGAGTCACTGCATACCCCAAAAAACCTGGCCATGGCGCTATCTGTGGAAGTTGCAGAGTTAGGGCGACACTTTCAATGGTGCAGTGATAAAGATATCCAGGATCTAATGGCAGACGACAAGGCCGAGCAAGTTGCCGCTGAACTGGCGGATATTCAGATGTACTTGAGCAAACTGGCCGCTGTACTGGGGGTTGATATGGAAGAGGCGCTACAGCGCAAATTCGCCGAGAACCGCCGCCGATGCAATGAGGCTTTGCAAGGTGAGGGCTCCGATGGGTGACAGCCGGCGTAAAGATCGAAACTTTGACGATCTCGCTCACCGTTTTCGCAACCGTATCTATGGCGGCCTTAAAGGGGATATCCGCCTGGCAGTGCTCAACCGGGATCTGGCGCCGCTGTTGGGGAGCGAGCAGCGCATTCTAAAAATCGTTGACGCTGGGGGTGGCCAGGGCCACTTTGCCATGGATCTGGCTGAGGCTGGGCACGAGGTTTTTCTCGCAGATATTTCTGCGCAGATGCTTGAACTCGCGGATGCGGAAATTCGCCAGCGCCATTTGCAAAAGCAAATGACCTTGCTGCATAAACCCCTGCAAGAACTGCCGCAAATAGAAGCGTTAAAGGACGCAGACCTGGTAATTTGCCACGCTGTGCTGGAATGGTTGGAACAGCCGCAACAGGCATTGCAGCAGCTGCGCAGCCTGTTAAAGCCTGGTGGGCATCTTTCGCTCACTTTCTACAATCGGCGTGCCCTTGAGTTCCGTCTATTACAGCGGGGCAGCTTTCGCCAGCTGGACCGCAATATTGAAGGGGATAACTGGGGTGGCCACCCTGGCAGCCTCACTCCACAGAATCCACTTTTGCCGGAATGGGTGGAAGACTGGTTGACCGAAGCGGACTTTTCCGTGGTTTGTCACAGCGGCATCCGCTGCTTCCACGACTTTATGACGCCATCAATCCGGGAAAAGTTGCCCGCGTCGGCCATTGTGGAAAAGGAGCTTGAATACTCCCAGGTGGACCCCTATCGACAATTGGCCAGGTATATCCACCTGCTTTGTAAGGTTTAACCAAGAATGCTCAGTAGCAACTCCTTGGCGGCGTTGATACGCGATGCCAGGTAATCGTTGCCGCCGCGATCTGGGTGGAGTTTTTGGATTAATTTGCGGTGTGCACTAATGATTTCATCTCTGCCAGCATCGGCATCAACGCCAAGGATACGGCGCGCTTCGTGTTCCGAGAGTGGCGGGCCCTCGCTGTTGTGTGGCGGCGGATGTTGAGTGGCCCCTGGATTTGGGCGCCGGTTTGAATACTTTTCAAACAGTGGCATCAACCAGGGTAAATAACGGGAGAGCTGACCGAGCAAACGGCCCAACACCGGAAGAATGAGCACGAGCGCCGCTCCTACCCAATGCAGGCGCCCGGTGATAGCCAGCACAACCACTATTGCGGCGACGCCGGCGATACAGGCCATAAAAATCTGCTTGCGCCGCTCCTGCGGTGAGCTAGATTTGATTTTTTGCCAGAGATACCAGGCACCGATGGCGATTAAAATCAGTAAGATTAAGCGCGCCAATGACGACTCCTTATAGTGTTGATCTGCCAATGTTTGTTCTGCGTATCATAGAGTCCTCTTAACTACTTGATTCGCGGATTAATATTACTTGATCTGGGAGGATAAGCGCCTTAGAGCTATCCTGACAAAAGAAAATACCTGCACTTGAGAAAACAGTATGCAATACGACAAATTTCAGATACCCGATGCGGACCAGGTGCTGCCCGGTCGGCCCCAGCCGATGGAGATCAGTGGCACCCACTTTGTAAATGGCAACACCATTAAAGAGCCATTCCCTGAGCACCTGGAAGTCGCCATTTTTGGTATGGGATGCTTCTGGGGCGCAGAGCATGTGTTCTGGGATACGGATGGTGTGTTTGCCACTGCCGTTGGCTACACCGATGGCGCCACTGAAAACCCGAACTACGATGAAGTCTGCACCGGCCGTACCGGGCACGCAGAGGTGGTGAAAGTGATCTTTGATCCCAAAAAGGTGAGCTATGCAGAACTCCTGCGGATCTTTTGGGATCACCACGACCCAACCCAGGGTATGCGCCAGGGTAACGATATCGGTTCCCAGTACCGTTCCTGTGTTTTCTGCTTGAACGAAGGCCAGAAACAGGAGGCGGAAGCGAGCAGGGCAGCTGTGCAGGAAGCGCTGGATGCCAAAGATCGTGGATCAATCACTACCGAAATCAGCATGGCTCAACCGTTCTACTACGCCGAGGAGTACCACCAGCAATATATGGCTAAGAATGAAGATGCGGTTTGCCCTATTCTTCGCAACCCAATGCACGACTGAGAATTGATAGATTACAGAAGCAGGTGGCGCGGTGAGTACCGCCTGCTTTTGTGATGCTTGGCACAGTTACTTTCCCGTCACTTTTCTTTCCTTCCCCTGTCTCGATAGATTTGGCTTGTCCGTATTAGGTGGCCGCAAAGTTATGGCCAAAATCTAAAAACTTACGACCAGAATCTAAAGTTGACTGCTGTCTTGGCGCGTAAAGTTCTTATGCTGACGTTGGTGTGGAGTGAGTATTGGCGCCTTCCTCTTGCTAGGTCTAGAAGCTATAGCGCTCGAAGGGGAGTGCTTTTAGCAGGCTTCGTTCTACCCGTGTTCAGCACAGAGGCATAATAATTTACCCGCAGGAGTACTTATGTACAGCGTTTACTCTATGGCGCGCCAGATGGATGGAGTATGTACTTGGGATTTCTCTCAATCATTTCCCGTTTTGAATATCAACCAAATTGCAGGCAGTGGAATCTGTCTGTCATTAGCCTCACATTGGATTAAATATCACGCATTTGATGATTCACTGGTAAATCACCTGGGTGGGGTTTGGAGCCAGCGAAGGTTTATCCCCTTTAATATCCCCAAGCTAAGGCAGATGGCTGGACAGCAGCAAGCCTGGGCGCAAAGTGCCAATTGGAGGGGGGCTCATAGGGCTTGGTTGTTATTTAATCGACTGAGAGTGCTGTCCTCTGTAGCAGGGCAATCAAATAGGGATTCCTTACGACAGAGGCTAGAGCAAATTAATGGGGCCTACGCTTTGATAGAAATGTGGTCTAACCGGGATCACACTCAAGGCTCCCATGCAGTAGCTGCGTGGATTGGAGCTCCATCATCCGCCGGACAAAAACAGGATGCTTGCTTCTTTGATCCGAACTTTGGGGAGTTTTGGTTTGAGGATAAAGAGGACTTCTATTTCTTTTTCCATTTGGTAAGTAATATGCACTATCGTGCCCTTTTTAAGTTCGATTCCTGGATGATTGACAGGGTATGGAAAAGCTAATTCTATCTGTAAATTGGTCTTGCTTAGCGTTGTAAGTAGGATTTCCCTTCGTGTAGAGCTGCGAAAGCTGTTTAAGATGGCCAGCACTTTGGCCATCTTACTTCCCTCTGGTAAAGCAACCTAATCTGCACATATTTAAATCGATCTGGCAAAAAGTCCAAAACCTAAAAATATTTGCCCAGTATCTAAAGTTTACTCGACAGTGCCGACATAATATGGAGCATAAACCTGCAAAATGAGCACTAGAGAAAATAGGATTCATAGTGTAAATGTTACTAGGCCTTAGCCTGGTTTTGCGGATGTAGGGCGATGAGTAGTTGCTAGTTATGAGTAGTTATAGAACGTTATAAAAATATAAATTTTATGGTTCAAATCGAGCTGGAATTATTCACTTGAGCTAGTGAGTAAAGAGCTGGTTGATGATTTCGATGCGTGGGGTTTGTTGAATAGCGGGGATGTGGCTGCCCCGAAAAATTTTTAAAGCCTTGCCAGTGTATTTAACTACTGTGGGACTGCCGCAGGTATAAGAATTTATCAATCTCTACAATCTGTTTTGCTATGAGAGTCACCAATCTCTTTGGGTAAAAGTCTTTGATTAGGAACAGCTTAGTATTTTTAAGTAGATCTTCGCTCTAATTAATAGAGATATTTTTTGGATTTTAACCGTCTGTTGGGAGGCTGTCAGTATGCGCGTTAGTACAATTGCCGGGCGTCATCGAGGACAAAAAGTTTGGGGCTTTTCTCAGGGTTCACTGAGAGTTTGGGTGCACTATGCAGGATTTAGCAAATTTGGTATTTGTGGAGCCTTAACTGCACATTGGGTACATTGTAGGGCTACTGAAGGAGTATCTTTATCAAGTAAATTGGGTTTGTATGAAAAGTGGAGAGTTGGAACAGGTCCATTTACATTCACTCGACTTCGCTCTCTAAATATTCGTGAGTTAAGAAGTGTTGCCAGATCTCAGTGGGGGTGGGCACACGATAAAAATAATGCTTACATGAATAATGTAGAAGCATGGCTTAGAGATCGCGGAGTGAGCGCAGTACCTGGGCTTGGTGATAACTCCAGTATCCAGATAATTAATCCTGGGGGGCAGCCTTTATCAATGACCGATTTTTTAATAGCATCATTAGATCAATTAAATGACCATTACGTAATAATTACCGTATCAGGTACAAGTTTTGGGTGCTTTCCGGCGGCCCATGCGATTTCTCTCTATGTTGGGCCTGCTGGAATGGCTCAGCAGTGCATTTTTTTTGATCCTAATCATGGAGAGTATAGCTTTAATAATAAGCAGGATTTTTTCAATTTCTTTCGTGAATATTACCGACGAAAGATCCTGTCTAACGGGTTTGGTTCCCTGGGGCTTTCAGATGGTTGGCGTACTTATGTTTATAAGCCATAAGGTTTAAGGCAATGGATATTTATTAGGCTTATGCCGTTGAAGCATAATCTGGCAAAGTAATGTGGGCTGACATGGGCTTGATAGTATTTACGGTATTTTGTATATAGAGATAGCTGTAAGTACTCTGGTGTTTACCTGATAAAGTGCCCTTGATGGTTACTGGATATGCTTGTAGTGTAGGCTGCATTTGCGTGTTACTGCCGACTATGGGCCCTTTATAAAGGTGGCGCCTTAAATAGTTGGCAGTCTGTGTTCTATTGGTAAAACCAATCTGGGTGGTGCCTATAGGGTAGCAGTGGTAATTCTCTTGATCTTTTCTTCCAATAGAAGGTCGCACTTAAGTCTTTGAACTGTTTGCCAAACCTTCCTTCATATATCTCTATGATTCTGCGAAAAGCCCACTTCGAGTCAGTCACATTATGATTGCGAGTAACACACTGTTTATACCAGTATAATGATTTAGCAATATCAACATGGCCTGCCTCGCCGCTCATCCACATTACGCCTAAGTCGCGCTGTGATTCTGATAAACCCTGTTCAGCAGCTTTGGTATCCCAGTAAACAATTTGAGTGTAGTCAGGCGGGACAACTTCTCCATGAGCGTAGGTAACTGCTAGCCATCTTTGTGCGTCGGTGGAGCCCTTTACAGCTGCTTTTCTGACCTTGGCAATTTGGGCCTTTGACTCTCCAAAACTTGCCCAGTGATTTCCTGTGAAGTCGGTAGTCGCTAAAAAGTATAGAGCGTCAGCATTACCTTGTTTTGCAGACTTTTCTAGCCATTTTTTTGCATTAACTCCATCCATTCCAGAATCAGCCATAAAATATAGATAACCTAATATTAGCTGAGCGACTTCATTCCTGGCGTTCGCAATAGGTAAGAGGAGGTCTATGGCCTTTTTATACTTTCCCGCTAAGATTAATCTTTTAGATATACCTATCCTATTGTACTTCATGGATGTTCATACCTGGTGCTATTAAGATAATTTGAGTGAAAAGTCAATTGATCCACAGTGATTTGAGGCTATTTATATCTATCTAATTTTGTACCCTCGGTAGTACATACAGCCTGGAAGGCTTCTTTTGAGGCTAAGTTCCTTAAGCATCGGGCTAGATTTGGAAATGCTATTGGTGGCGTTTTAAATCCGCTTCCCCAGTGGCAAAGCATAAATAAAAAATAATCGCAAATAGATATTTTGTTGCCAACCAGATACTCCCGATCACCAATCTGATCATTCAGAATACCATACATATCGGTAATCCTCTGCTCTTGGGCTTCAACGATACTGGGGGTGCTGTTATTGTTTGTTGTGTGTTTTTCAGGGTAAAAATATATCATTAGCTCAGGTTGAAGCGTGGAGGTTAGATAAAATAACCATTGATAACATAGCGCACGCTCTGTACTGTTTGCTTGTGGAAGTAGCTCTGCCTCAGGATGTTTTTCGCACAGGTAAAGAGCGATAGCAGCGCTCTCGAATAGAGCACTTCCACCATCTACCAGCGTAGGTATTCTTCCAGTGGGGTTGAGCTCTAAGTATTCAGCGGCTTTTTGTGCTTCAGACTTACGATCAACTAGTACAAGTTCGAATTCAACACCTAACTCCTTTAATATAAGGTGAGGTGCCCAGCTCGCATTTCTTGGGTAATAGAATAATTTGTACAAACTAAGGTCCTGTATAGTGATTAATCCCACACAAACACAGGAAGATTATAAGGCCTTAGTATGGTGTGTCGCCAGAGGTTACTTTGATTAAAGTATTGTGTGTTATCGTTGGCTGTCCAATTTTTAGGCGCGAAGCCTGTGTTGATTTCAGTGGGCAACTTATACCTATGGCTTAGCTGTTTAATAAATAATATTAACTTTCTGGGACTTTATATTTTCGATACCTTCTGTGTGTAGGGTAGTGCTAATTAATTTTGCCTGATAGCCAGAGCATAATGTTTAATAAGAGCCTTTCATTTTGTTCAGCTCCTTTGGCATTCAATCCCATATTCCATTTCCCGTCTGGATCTGAATCAACCTGAGCGGTGAACATGCCTGCCTCACCAGATACTACCAGTCGACCATTTCCAAATTTTAATGTAGATAGCTGATGCCAGTTTGTGGCGGAAATTTCTGGCGTGTTTTCATTAAATTGAAATGAATTTCTAGGCATGTAAGCGATTGATGGCTTGCTAAAAATCATCACCGGCTTAGCATTTGGTGGACTCAAAAAACCCTGACCCATGAACCCCCTTACTTTATTCAGTTTATGGGAGTCTTTCACTCCTTTCAAAATACTGTGGTCAGCTAAGCTCCCATCGCTGGTTTCAAAGTACTGCTCTTGCTGTCCAATGACTTCAACATAACCATTCTGGAAGTGGAAGCCAAATATCTCTGCAAGGTCAGCTGTTGCTTTTGGCCATGGCATATGGTCAGCTATCAAAAATAGAGATCCACCACCTTTAACCCAGTGGAAAAGCGCCTCTATTTCTTTTCGTGTAAAAGCTGAATGGTTGGGAAGATTCCAGTTCTCAATGTTCTCTTCACTAAGGGCATTGGCAATAACAACGATATCGATGTCTTTCAGGTTGGCTTTGTCAAATTTTTTATCATTTGACCTTACTATGTATCCGTCACTTTTCAGAACGTCAGCGAATGGATGGTATCGCCCGGATATTGTATGAAAGTTGTGGTGTGCAGCATCTACTAGAACTACAGGTCGTTTTTCTAGGGTATGCGTAATTTCATTGTTTTTGGGTAAATAATCTAAATCCACAAGCTGCTCGGCCTGAATGTGGAGTGAGTAAGAAAGTACAAAAAAGGCAATCAGCTGTCTCAAGGTTATTTCTCTGTGAATGGTTGACTTTAGAGGAGTAAGCTACTTGTAGTATGGGGGGGTATAAGCTGTAGCTTTATTTTGCTCTTCAGAAAGTTTGTCCTATCCATTGCTGGAATCCCCGTCTATTGTTTTTCGGGTTTCTCTATTTTGTGCCGCATTGAATCCAGTAGTCTTTTTCTTCTGTTTCTGGAGGTATTACTGGCCCATTATCTTATCGAATAAAATCAATTTTTTCTGGCACATCAAATGACAAACTGGTGAGTGCGAAGTAAGGGATATGCAGTTGAGGTCACGTAACGATTGCTACGAAGTTGATGTACTTGTTGAGTTTCATTCACAACCACTTCAACCCTTGATATGGTTTTGATTTTAATGATTCCAAGCGGCTCCTCAACGAGCCTGCATGAATCTCAAGTTGATGGCCATCTGGATCAAGAATGTACATTGAATTACCTTCACTGGAATTTTTTTTCCACTCTTTTACATTATGCTCCTTAAGTAAGCCTGCAAACCTTTCAAAGTTACTCTCGCTGATGTTGAAGGCAATGTGGGTGTAGTCATTTCTTGGCTCAGGTGTGCTCAAGGATAGGCAGAGCCAGAGATCATTTAATGATAAATAGGCGCCGGAATTCCATTTTACCTGCCCCGAAACCCAAGAATGCCCATGTAAAACTGAGCGGAGCGATCTACATCGCTGACAGCAAGAGTTATGTGATTAAGCCCTGTTAGCATGCAGACTCCTTTTTATCTTCACTGGCGCGAACACCAATCACTCCAACTCCCTGGATAGAGTAGTGAGTCGTGGCGACCAGCTAAATATTGTGCATAGAAATTAACGCAGGCAGTAACTCCGGAGCCGCAGTAATTGAGAAGTGGTTTACCATCTTCCAAGTTGCCAAACTGTGATTTAAGTTCGGCAATAGATTTCACTTTCCCATTGTTTTTGTCAGTAATATTTTGCCAGGGCTGGTTGATTGCGGTGGGTATATGTCCGGCAATCGGGTCGATAGGCTCTTCAATTCCTTCAAAGCGCTGACTGTCCCGGGCGTCTACTAACTGCCAGGGTGCTTTACCCAGGTTTTGTTTGATGGTCTCGTAATGAACCAAGAGATTTTCTTTTGGTTGTGCGCTGAAGTTTCCTTGCCTGGATCGAGTGGGCTCGCTTGTGTCCAATGCCTCCCCTGCATCGAGCCAGGCTTTTAGACCGCCATTCAGAATGCTGATTTTCTTGTGGCCAAAGAAGAAAAACAGGAACCAGGCACGGGCAGCGAAACCCAGGCGGTTGTCGTCGTAGACGATTACCTGTGTGTCACTATCGACTCCCAGATTGCGAGCGTAGTCCTGGAACTGTGCAGCACTCGGCATTGGGTGGCGGCCGCCGTAGCGTTGCACAGGGGCAGAGAGGTCACGATGCAGGCAGGCGTAATGGGCATCGGGAATATGGCCAGCCCGATAGTTTCGCTCACCACTATCGTGATCCGCCAGGCTATAGCGGCAGTCCAATATTACGGGTTCGCCGGTCTTTTTGAGCTCTACCAAATCCGCAACTTCAATCAGGGCTGGGTTGTTGTTGCTCTCCATAGGCCTCTCCTCAATCCTTGATACCGCTTTTGTCGTGTAACTTCAGCTGTTGTCTTTGGTTATTGGCCGCTTTCCGGGGCAGGGACCTCAGCTGCTTGGGGTTCAACGGCCTGTTGTTCGGCTTCTTGCTGGGACTCAGACTCTTCTTCGGTGGAAATCTGGTCTGCCAGCTCCGCTTTGCGGCAAGTCATGGTGGTTTCGGTTTGATCTTCGGCAGGGTTATCGAGAAAGCGTGCTACTGCCCGCTCCGCGCAGTTGCTTGCGGAAATAATATCGTGAGCTAGGTTGGGAAATAGCAGCCATTGGTGATTCGGTAGCTCTTTGCGTGCGATATCGACATCATCTGCAGCTAGTACCGGATCCAGGCCGCCGTGTAACACTATCACTGGAACTGGGGTGGAGATGGCTTCTGACTCAGTGAGTGGAGCAGAGGGGATTGCCCAGATGCGACACTGTAGCTGTAACAAATTTAAATCTGATCGCACGGCCCCGCCGAGAATACCGGTGTCTGCAGCGTTGGCCCTGGCCTGATCAAAATCGACAAAGGGAGCCTCTTCATAGCAGAAGTGGCTAACGCCGGCTGCATCCCCAAAGTAGGGGTCCAGTACGATCTCCATAAAGTGTGCGATGGCATCCTGGGCCGGCTGCAGCCCTTCATCGCCCTCATTTTCCAGGCCCTCGATCATCTTGGGCAGTTCACTGTAGAAGTTTTCGTTATACAGCGCCTGGAATAGAACTCTCAGCAAACGCTGTCCAGTAAGCACAAAGGGATAGCTTTGCTTTGAGTAGCGGTGCTTGATCGGAATGGTGCGCGGCTCTTCGTCTAAGGTCTGGATCAGGTTTTCCAGCCTGCGGCGTAAATTGGGATAGCGACTGTTACATTTCTCGTCTTCGATGCAATGCTTCAGGCCGCGCTCGTAGGCTGCCAGGGAGTCCTGTGGGAGCTGCTGCGTGTAGACAATATTGGGGAAGACCGCACTGTTAAGCACCAGGGTGCGCACTGACTCTGGGAAGTCGCGGGCCACAGTCAGGGCGTAGCGGGAGGAGTAGGACACCCCATATAGGTCGAATTTATCGAGCTTGAGGGTTTTTCTCAGCTCCTCTACATCCCTGGCGATTACAGAACTGTTGTACTGGGCCAGGTCGGCACCTTTGCTCAGGCGGCTGTAACAGCGCTCCATACTGAAGGAAAAAACACGGGCCTCTTCTTCCGGAGACAGGTTGCGCCGGAAAGCGGTATCGGCATCTTCGATAAACTCGCTGCAAGTGAGGCGCGGCTGGGCCATACCGGTGCCCCTGGGATCTATAACAAACAGATCCCGGCCATCTTCTACTGTCATGGCGGCATAGTTAAGCCACAACCAGTCGCTGGCGTTCTCGGGTTCTAATCCCATGCTGGCTCCGGGGCCTCCGGCGCCTAGGTGGAGTAGGGGGATTTTCTTGGGATCGGGGTTTGTGGCGCGGAAGCGCACGACCGGAAAGCGGATTTTGCGCTTTTCTGGGTGGGCATAATTCTCCGGCACCTCCATCATGAAACACTGGGTGAAAGGCCAGGTTTCATCGGTTTTGAACCAGCAGGGCTTTGCTACCAGGCGAGCGTATTGTTTTTGCGGGGATTGACCGGTTTGGGCTGAGTCTGTCGAGCGCTCACAGGCTCCAATCACCATGGAAAAGAGAATGATGAGGAGTATGCGCAATCGGGCTTTTTGCACTTAGATTATTCCTGTGACTGCTACTAAATAGTGGTTTATGGTTCCAGACCTGTGAGCGGGTCAGTGCTTGCCGAAGCGTGCCACTGGCGCGGAGATATTCCAGCGCAATGCCGCGAGGCGAATCGCTAAGGTCACAAATACAGCAATAGCCACCACCAGCTCATGGGGTAGCCACCCTACATTGTCCAAGGCAACGAGTATGGCCGTACCGGTAAGGGCAGCGGTGGCATAGATCTCTCGCCGGAGTAAAAGTGGAATGTCACCGGACAGCACATCCCGAATCACCCCGCCAAAAGTACCGGTCATTACGCCGAGCACGATTGCGATGGTCGCGGAATAGCCCAGTTCAAGTACTTTCTGGGTTCCGAGCACCACAAAAACGGCGAGTCCAATGGCATCTGCCACCATTAGCAGGCGCATAGGGACCTTTAGATAGCGTATCAGGTAAAAGCTTACTACACCGGTAATTGAGGCGATCCACAGGTAATAGGTGTGCTCAAGCCAGAATACAGGGACGTTGAGAATAATGTCCCGGGCGGTGCCGCCGCCAATAGAGGTGACGCAGGCGAGTACCACGGCACCAAATAAATCCATCTGTTTGTGGCCGGCGGCGAGTACGCCGCTGAAGGCAAAGACCGCGATACCGATCAATTCAAACCAGTGCAGCAGCTCATCCATATCATCGTTACATCCAGAGATTGGCGGGCAGGGGAGAATAGCACTTCTGTCTACGCAAAGGGAATTGAGCAGCGATCTACTGGTGAGAAGTGTGAGGCGCCGCAATAGATCGGTACCAGGGAGCTATTGAAACAATGACAAAGGGCCATTAGGCGCAGAAGAGTAATGGAGGCTGCTACCCTTTGGTTACGTCCATTGTTCACTGGCTGTAGAGATGCCGTATAGAAGCATACTGTTGGCTTTGCTGGCAGTCTCAATTTTTGGACTGAATTACCCGATAACCAAGGTGGCGCTGGCCGACTTCCCGCCAATGTTATTGGCTTCGGTTCGCTTCACCCTCGTCGCTGTTCCTCTGGTTTTCTTTTGTCCATTCCCCAAGACCTCGATCCTCAATGTTGTTGCGCTCGGCTTCTTCTTAGAGTTTCTCTCTCTGGGGTTGATGTACTACGCCATGAAGGCCGATATTCAAGCGGGTGTAGCGTCACTGCTAATGCAGTCGCAGGTACCATTCACCCTATTGCTATTCGCAATGCTGTTTGGCGATAAGATAAATATGCAGCAGTGCTTGGGTTTGGTAATAGCGGCTGTAGGGTTCTCTGTATTTTTCTACTATGCCGATAAAGGTGGGTCGACAACGATAGTGGGATTTATCCTTATTATGGGGGCGGGGCTGTCTTGGGCGATAGCGAATATCGTATTCCGCAGGATGCCAGGTGTTAATTTGTTACATTTAATGGTTTGGGCTTCACTGGTACCGCCAGTACCTCTTTTGGTTTTGTCGATATTTTATGAAAGCCATACTCCCTGGGTTTTCTTTTTTCAGGCGCATACGGCCAGTTGGTTTTCAATTGTTTACCAAGTGTGCATGGTGACATTGGTTGGTTATATTTTATGGGGTGATTTAATTCGTCGCTATTCCTCTGCCTGCGTTTCACCATTTGGGTTGCTGGTTCCTATTGTGGGAATAATCGGCTCATCAATTATCCTCGGTGAATATCTTACATTTGTCGAGTGGGTAGCGACTTTTGTCGTGCTGCTGGGTATTGCTCTTTGTGTAGTGAAATTAAATGATCGAAATCCGGGGCAGGAGATTGTTGATGTGGAGGGAAGTTAGGGGAGGGGTAATAATTTTATTCGGCTTGTTGGGCTCTCTGTTTGGGCTCTCTGTTTGGGCTTTCCATGGTTCCCAAAACTTCCTTTTATACCTTTATTGAGAGTTTAATAATTGCTGAGGGCTGTCTTTACTTATTTCGCGGTTCGATGATACGTAAATGGTCACAGTGAGTTTTGGTCCGCCCTCAAATTATTTTACTTCAAATCCAAACGTTTTTTTCGGTGCAGTACTTTGCTTGGTGTGGGTAATAATTTAATACTGCTCCACAGTCTATGCGCCGCCTTTTTGCGTAATTATTCCGAACTTTAGTTTAATGGCTTTGTGCTACCAACCTGGGGCCGAGGTAGAAGTAAGGAGATAAGAAATGATGGGATAAGGGCGATGCCCACGGAAAATACCGTGAGCATCCAACTAGACGTGTTTTACACGAATGCTTGCAGGCCGGTCTGGGCGCGGCCGAGGATCAATGCGTGTACGTCGTGGGTACCTTCGTAGGTATTTACAGCTTCCAGGTTCATCACGTGGCGAATTACGTGGAATTCGTCGGAGATGCCGTTGCCGCCGTGCATATCGCGAGCAATACGGGCGATATCCAGTGCCTTACCACAGTTGTTGCGCTTCACCAGGGAAATCATGGTGGGGTCGAACTGCTTGTTCTCATCCATGATGCGACCTACGCGCAGGGAGGCTTGCAGACCCAGGGTAATTTCGGTCTGCATGTCCGCCAATTTCTTCTGGAACAGCTGGGTTTGAGCCAGAGGGCGGTTGAACTGGGTGCGGTCCAGGCCATACTGGCGAGCGGCGTGCCAGCAGAACTCGCCGGCACCCATGGCGCCCCAGGAGATACCGTAGCGAGCGCGGTTCAGGCAGCCGAAGGGGCCGCGCAGTCCGCCAATTTCCGGGAATTTGTTTTCTTCCGGAACGAACACATTGTCCATCACGATCTCGCCGGTAATGGAGGCGCGCAGTGAGAACTTGCCTTCGATCTTCGGTGCGGAGAGGCCTTCCATACCCTTGTCCAGCACGAAGCCGCGAATAATATCGTCGTCATCTTTCGCCCAAACAACGAAAACGTCGGCGATTGGGCTGTTGGTGATCCACATCTTGGAGCCGCTGATGCGGTAGCCGCCATCGACTTTCTTGGCGCGGGTTTTCATGCCGCCGGGATCGGAACCCGCATCGGGCTCGGTCAGGCCGAAACAGCCAACCCATTCTCCGGATGCCAGCTTGGGCAGGTACTTCTGCTTCTGCTCTTCGCTACCGTAAGCGTAAATCGGGTGCATAACCAGGCTGGACTGAACGCTCATGGCGGAGCGGTAGCCGGAGTCAACGCGTTCAACTTCGCGCGCCACCAGGCCGTAGGAAACGTAGTTGAGACCGGCACAGCCGTAGCCTTCGATGGTGGAACCGAGCAGGCCCAATTCACCCATCTCGTTCATGATTTCACGATCAAAGATTTCGTGGCGGTTACCCTCGAGAACTCTGGGCATCAGTTTGCTTTGGCAGTACTCACGTGCCGTGTCGCGCACCATGCGCTCTTCGTCGGTCAGCTGTTGGTCCAGCAGCAAAATATCGTCCCAATGGGCGAGTGGCTGATGTTTACTCATGGTTTGTCTCTTCTACTTCCGTTATTAATTCCACCGGAGCGTCCAAGGGGGCCGGCTGAAGAAGGCCGAGCACCTTTGTACAGAGGGGAGACTTTTTGGATAAGCTCCGCGTCAAACCCCGATGACTATTCAGTTTAGTGTGCCGCATCATACCGAAGTAGTCGGTTTTCGGCACTCCTGCGGGCAGCAATTTTTTGCCTGATTTTACGTATGCTTTGTAAACAAGAGTAAAACGCATTGCGAGCGATTTTGGGGGGCGGATAATGCACGCAATAAATCTCTATTTTTTACGATTAAACGTTTAATTTCGGTGATATTCCTTGTCCTTTTACCGTATTTTGGCAATTTGTGTTCCGCTGCTTGTCAGCTGTAGTTCGCAGCCAATTGAGACCATTCAACCCGATGAAAATTTAGGGTTACCAGAATCTTTTCGTGCATCGGGTACCGTCGCACCGAGTTTGCGCTGGTGGCGAGATTTGGAAGATCCGCAGTTGGACAATTTGGTACAGCTGGCACTGAAAGATAATCCGGATATTCAGGCTACCTATTGGCGATTGGAGCAGGCCGCAGCCACTGCGCGGGGAGCGCGATCGGGCCTTTGGCCAAGACTGACCGCCAGTATTGAAAATACTGAGCAGCGCTACTCTTCCGGTGAGTTCACCGACCCCTCTGCGGAGGGCAATAGTTGGAGTACCCGTATCGCCGCCAGCTATGAAGTGGACCTTTGGGGGCGGGTCCGTGCCGGTGCCAGTGCAGCAGAGGCGGCTTACCTGGCCCAGGAACAGAATTTACAGACGGCAGCCCTGACCCTGGCGAGCGAGGTGGCAGCTACCTGGTTGGAGTTGCGGGAGCAGTGGGGGCAGCGGGATTTGCTGCAACAACAGCTGGAGATCAATCGCAAAAGCCTGAAGGTTCTGGAACTGCGCTTTGGTCGCGGCGTCTCAGGTGCAGCCGATGTTTTGCAGCAACAGCAACTGGTCCAGCAGTCACAGCAGGAACTGGATGAGGCGGAAGCGGATGCCGAAACTCTAAAAGTACAGTTAGCGGTGCTTTTGGGTATCAATGTCGAGGAACTTAGCAGCATTATTCACGAACAGGCCGGGTTGCCGGTATTACCAGCCCTGCCAGAGACCGGCGTGCCATCGCAATTGCTATTGCGCCGCCCGGATGTCGTTGAGGCGCAGCGAGACCTTTTACAGGGCTATCACTTAGCCGATGAGGCCTGGGCCGATCGACTGCCCGTATTTAGTTTGTCTGCAGTAGCCAGCAATGGCACCAGTTTAATTAGTGACGTGACTGAAAACTGGCTTTTGGCCATCGCAGCCTCTATTGAGGGGGTGATTTTTGATGGTGGCGCCCTGGCATCAGCCCGGGAGCAACAGGACGCCGTTCTGCAGGAGCGCTGGGCGCTCTACCGCAGTGCAGTTAATGAAGCCTTGTCTGAAGTAGAGCAGGCCTTGATTCGAGAGAGCTTGATCGAGCAGAGACTCAACCATCTACGTGAGCGTGAGCGTCTCGCAGACCTTTTGGCTCTGCGCCAAAGCCGCGCCTATGCGCGGGGAACCATCGACTTCCTCAATGTGTTGACCGCGACGAGTGAACAACAGAGTTTGGCGCGACAAATCTTGTCTGCCGAGCGCGAACTGATTGAAAACCGAGTAGTACTTTACCGCGCGCTTTCCGGCGGGATCCCCCAGGCGGATCTTCCAGCCCCCGAGCCAGTGGATTTGGAGTTGTACCTGGAGGGAAATAACTGATGTTACAGAAACTCAATTGGCGCCTGCTGATCCCCATAGTGTTGGTGGTGTTGGCATTCCTGGCCTTCAACTGGATGATGCGGGAAAAACCGTCGGTCAGTCGCGGTGAACGCAAATCACCTCCTCCGACAGTCGATGTAGCTGTTGCTGAGCAGGGTCGTTTTCCTGTAACCCTGAGCGCGCTGGGTAAAGTGAGTGCCCGTGAGTTAGCGGAGTTGGAGCCCCAGGTACAGGGGCAGGTGCAATGGCTCGACTATGATCTGGGCCCCGGAGCCGTAATGCCAAAAGGGCAGGTGCTGTTGCGTATTGATCAGGAGCCCTACCAGTTGGCCCTGATGACTGCCCAGAGTGCCCTCGCCGAACGCCGTGCTGAATTGCAGCAGGAGCAAGGACAGCAGCAAGTTGCTCAAGAGGAATACGAGCTTCTTGGCACAGCCTTGTCTGGAACGGATAAGGCTCTGGTGTTGCGCGAGCCTCAGAGAGCAGCAGCAGAGGCGGCAGTAAAATCCGCAGAGGCAAATGTGGCCTTGGCTAAACGCGATCTTCGGCTTACCGAGATTCGCGCCCCATTTGATGCCCTGGTAGTTGAGCGTGATACCGACGTCGGTGATCGCGTCTCTCCAGGCGATACTCTCTACAGTCTTGCTAGTGCCGACCGTTTCCAGATAGCCGTTGAGGTTCCCGCGTCGCAACTGCACCGGCTCGGACGCGGTGATGTTGAAGTTCGAATTTACGGCAGCCAGTGGCCGCAGGGCGTCTACCGCCGCGGTGAGTTTGTCCGGGTTATCCCGGTACTGGAAGAGCAGGGTCGTCTCGCCAGTGTGTTGGTAGAGCTGGAAGACCCGCTTTCCGTGCAGGATCCGTCCCAGCCGCAGCTGCTTCTCAACGATCTGGCGAAAGTAGAGATCGTTTCCCAAAGTGAGGATGAACGTGTGCGAATCCCCCTCACTGCGTTGCAAGACGGCAACAATGTGTGGGTGGTTCGCGAGAACCGCACCACGGTTCTGCCGGTAGAAGTGGCCTATATGAGCGGCGACTTTGCAGTCCTGGAGCAGGGGCTCAGCGGTGGAGAAGCCTTAGTGACGACCCGGTTGGTAACCGTTACTGAAGGCATGCCGGTGCGAATTGCCGGAGACAGTAATCGCCAGCAGCGCCCGCCGATAGATGCGGCTGCCTCTGCGGAACGCCCGCCAAGACGCGGCCCCGGTGGACCCAACGCTGGGGGCGCAGATGACTGAGCAGAATAGATCCAAAGATAAGGTCGATACCCGCACGGGCGCCATCGCGTGGATGGCACGCAACCACGTAACTGCCAATTTGTTGATGTTGGTCTTCTTGATTGGTGGTTTGATTTTTTCGACCATCGTTAAAAAGGAAGTTTTCCCGGAGTTCAGCCTGGACACTGTGAGCGTGTCCATTTCCTATCCCGGTGCCAGCCCTGAGGAAGTCGAGCGCGGTGTACTGGTGGCTGCCGAGCAGGCGGTGCAGGGCTTGGTAGGCATCAAAGAGATGACCGCGAGAGCCAATGAGGGTAGTGCCTCGTTAACCCTGGAGCTGGAAGGCGATGCTGATGCTGCCTTGGTGTACCAGAATATTCAGCAGGCTATCGATTCTGTTACCACCTTCCCCACAGATATTGAGCAGCCCCAGGTCAGCCTCGCCGAGCGCAAACGGGATGTGCTGGATCTGGTATTACACGGCGATCTTACCGAGCAAAACCTGCGCGCGTTGGCGATGCAGGTTTACGATAAGCTCGAAGCGCACAGTGGTATTACCCAGCTGGAAGCGCGGGGGATGCGGGACTTGCAAGTGGCGATCGAGATTCGCCGCGATGACCTGCGTCGCTATGGGCTTACCCTGCTGGAAGTGGCAAACATCGTAGAAAATGCAGCGGTAGATATTCCCAGCGGCAGTGTTAAATCTGATGCGGGGGAGATATTGGTCCGGGTGACCGAGCGCCGCGATTGGGCTCGAGAGTTTGGCGATATTGTTATTGCCCAAGGTATTGGTGGCGGTGCCGTTTATTTAAAGGATGTTGCCAATATCAGCGATGCGCTTGAGGAAGAAGCGCGCAATATGGTGTTTAACGGCGAGCCAGCTATCAGTATTAAGATCTACCGAGTGGGCGACCAGACACCAATGAGTGTCAGTGAGGCTGCCCATGAAGTCGTTGATGAGGTTAGGGCAGGCCTGCCCCCGGGTGTGACCCTGACAGTTCGCGATGACGACTCGGAAATTTTCAAAGCGCGTCTGACCCTGCTGCTGAAGAACGGATTTATCGGGCTCTTATTAGTATTTGTTGTGCTCGGAGCCTTTCTGGAATTGCGGTTGGCTTTTTGGGTAACACTGGGCATTCCTACCAGCTTCCTGGGGGCATTGCTATTCCTGCCTGGGCTCGATATTTCCATCAGCATGGTAAGTATGTTTGCCTTTATTATCGCCCTTGGAATAGTGGTGGATGATGCAATTATTGCCGGTGAAAATATCCACGAGTGGCGACAAAAAGGCTACAGCAATCTGGAGGCTGCCGTTGCCGGTGCCCGCCAGGTATCGGTACCGCTCACATTTGCGATTCTGACTAATATTGTCGCCTTCCTTCCATTGATGGCCTTACCCGGCTTTATGGGCAAGATCTTTGGTGTGATTCCCTTTGTGGTGGGCTCGGTATTTATTATTTCCTGGGTGGAAGCCCTGTTTATTTTGCCCGGTCACTTGGCCCACTCTCGTCGCGGCTATAAAAGTCGCCGGGCGCGCCGCTTTGCCGCGCGGCAGAAAATGCTGGCGCGGGGATTGGATCGTTTTGTACAGCAGCGCTTTAGACCCTTCCTTGATATATGTATCAAGCACCGCTACACCACTATTGCCGTGGCGGTAGCGGCGCTGCTGGTGGTTGGCGGCTATGCGGCTAGCGGCCGTATGGGCTTCACCTTGATGCCTAGGGTGGAGCGTGACTCCGGTCGCTTTGCCGTCACCTTTCCCACCGGAACGGCCCAATCCCAGCTGGAAAAAGCGCGCTCGCAGATTATTACTGCTGCCGATAGGGTGCTCGAGCAATACGATAAAGAAAAGGTCTTTCTGGGGATTCGCGGTTTGATGGGCGATGACGCGATTATGGTGGACGCTTTCTTTGTTCCCGCAGATGAGCGTCCTTTTTCCACCGGTGAGTTTATTCGCGCCTGGCGCCAGGAAGTGGGGCCTATTGCCGGTGCCCTTAGCGCAACAACAGCTTCTGACCGTGGCGGTCCCGGCGCTGGCTCCTCGTTAACCGTGGAGCTTCGCCATACCGACACGGATACCTTGGAGCAAGCTGCGATACGTTTAGGGGATGAGTTGGAGAAATTCCCCAATGTCAGTGATATCGATCCCGGTATTTCCCTCGGTAAAACCCAGTTGGACCTTACACTGACTGAAACGGCCAAAAGTTTGGGTATGTCTGCGGAGGATATTGGTCGCCAATTGCGGGCAGCGTTGTACGGGGCTGAGGCCCTGCGCCAACAGCGCGGCCGGGATCAGGTGAAGGTCATGGTGCGTTTGCCTGAGGATGAGCGGGCCAATATCAATGATGTGAATAGCATTATGATCCGGGCCAGCAATGGACTTTGGATGCCCCTGCCAGATCTGGTAAAAATTGATAAAGGGCGCGCCTATGCCACGATTAATCGCCGGGCAGGCCGCAGGGTTACAACGATTACCGCCAATGTGGAGCCCAGTGACCAAGCGACGCTTGTGATTAATGAGCTGAATGAAAGTGTGGTCCCCCAATTGAAAGCCGAATTCCCCGGCCTAAGTGTTTCCTATGAGGGACGCCAAGCGGAGGAGCGAGAGGGATTGGCAAGCCTGGCGATGACCTTTGCCCTTGCGATGGCGGTGCTGTACTTGCTATTGGCAATTCCCTTAAAGAGTTACGTACAGCCGTTGATCGTAATGGTGGCGATACCCTTTGGTGTGATCGGTGCGTTACTTGGTCACTTGGGCATGGGGTATGGACTCAGTATGGTGAGTCTGCTGGGTATGGTGGCACTGGCCGGAGTTGTGATTAACGATACTCTGGTAATGATTGAGTACAGCAATCGTCTCCGAAATGATGGCGCTGATTTGGAAAGCGCTATCAAGGGAGCGGCAGCGCGGCGTTTTCGCCCGATCGTATTGACCACCATAACAACTTTCTGCGGCTTAATGCCGATGATCTTTGAAAGCTCGGTGCAAGCGCGCTTTATGATTCCAATGGCGATCTCGCTGGGCTATGGAATACTCGCAGCCACAGCGATCTCATTGTTATTGGTACCCTGTCTCTATTTAATGATGGGTAAAGATATTCCCCAGTTGTTTGCAAGATTGAAAAATATCATCGCTCGTTTTGGTCGTAGCGGTGCAATCGCACAGAAATAAATTCAATAGTAGCCGGTATCTTCTTACCGGCTTTTTTCCTCAGAAATTTAATTTTATGACTGATATTTAACTATCAGTTTCCAAATTGCGTTTCTATCTCCCTGAATACCACCTTCATTTAATTTTCCTTTATGACCTGGAACTGCGGTAGCTGAAATACTGCTCCAGTTCAATGTTATGAAATTATTTCCCGGCATACTTCCAATATAGAAACTGGTTTTCAAGTAATTCAAATAACAGAAAATTTTGACCAAATTTGAAAGACAGAGAAATGAATTGAAAGTTAGTTTTCGGATTTTAATAAGTATAAAAGGTAATGTTCAGTGTGCAGCTCAATAAACAAACATAACGCCCAGTCCTTAGATTTTGAATCGGGAGAAATGGGAGCTGTATCATCAGGAGATACAGTTTGCGATTTGATCGAAAGACAAAAGCTAAAGAATCCTGATCAGGTCGTTATTATCGATGGCAACACAGAAATAAATTTCACTCGCCTGATGAAACGGGTCGATGGGATTGCCGCTGAGTTGGTAAATCGAGGAGTTGAGCCTGGTTCCTTGGTTGGAGTCTGTATGAGTCGATCCTGGGAGCTGGTCGCGGCTCTACTTGGCGTAATGCGTGCAGGTTGTGCTTATGTCCCATTGGACCCAACTTATCCGCTAGAGCGGGTGCGATATATGCTCGAGCACTCCAGAGCTGCCGCAGCAATTGTCGACTGTGACGATAACGCAAACTTGTGCCTTGGCGTGAAAGAACTGTTATGGATTGATGAGTTGCGAGAGCAGGCACCGGAGTTTCTACCGGAACATACCAGGCCGAAAACGAGTGATTTAGCCTATGTAATCTATACATCCGGCTCTACTGGAAGCCCGAAAGGGGTTGCTATCGAACACCGAAGCCTTATCGCTCTCAGTAAGTCCATGAGTGAGCTGTTGAGCGATGGAGAGCTAGAAGGCGTTTTGGCTTCGACCTCAGTTTGCTTTGACCCCTCGGTGATGGAAATTATCGGAACTCTATCATTGGGGGGCCGGGTTATATTGTCGAAGAATATTTTGGAGCTGCCAAAACTTCCCTTTCGAGAGCAAGTGCGAACTTGTATCACCGTTCCATCTGCGGTTCAGGCTTTACTTTCGATAGACAAATTGCCTCAGGGAGTGCGTTGCCTGATTTTTGGGGGTGAAGTACTTAAGCAATCCCTGGTCGAGCAAATATATGCGGGGGCTGAACAATTGCGGATAGTTAATGTTTATGGCCCCACAGAGGACACGGTTTACTCAACTTATACAGAAGTTAGCCCCGATAGCGACCAAATTACGATTGGAAGGGCGGTTTCAAGTTCACGCGCATATATTTTGGATGAGAGATTACAGCCAGTTGCTCCCGGCGACGAGGGGGAGTTGTATTTGTCTGGTGACAAGCTAGCTCGGGGCTATTTAAATGATGAGCATCTGACCGAGGAGCGTTTTATACAGCCTGCCTCCAACCCCCGAATTTCCGATCAGCGCTTGTATAAAACGGGAGACCTGTGCCGATGGACAGCAAATGGAGAAATAGAATACTTGGGGCGCGCCGATTGCCAGGTGAAGATTAGGGGCTATCGTATTGAACTTGAAGAAATAGAATCGGCAATTGAGTCTATACCGGACGTTGATGCTGCCGCTACTACCGTTATAGATGGCGGGGCGGGGCAAAAGATTCTAGTGGCCTATATTGTTGCTAGCGAAAAGACAATTACCGAAGTAGCAGTAAAAGAGTTTCTTGAACAGCGCCTTCCAAAATTTATGGTCCCCCAGTTTGTCAAGCACCTGCAAGAGCTGCCCTTGCTACCCAACAATAAGCTGGATCGTAAACGATTAGCCCTCCTTGAAGCGGAGCTTGTCGTCCCAACTGAAAGCAGTTTGGCTGCAAACGATGATATTAATCGAAGCCGTGGAATGGGCGAGCACTTCGCAGGTTTATCAGTAGATAGCGAGGCAATTTTTACTTCAATTATCCGCGGTGAGATGGCTTCCATCATGAACCACCCAGATCCGGAGGTTGTGCTTCCAGAGATAGCCTTCGACAAGCAGGGCCTGGATTCGCTGACAACATTAGAATTGGCCAGCCGGTTGAGTCATTGCATTGGACACCCCCTATCTGCGCAAACAATCTTCGATTATCCCACGCCGAAGCTATTGGCTGGCTATATGCTTGATTTGACGGAAGGTAGGATCAGTAGTGAGTCAGCTAATGAGGTTGCCAAATCTGAAATTGATGCGCTGGCTAATTTCCAGTCCCAGCTCCAGTTGAGCCATCCAACTTTTCAGGCCGCAAAGGCGTCATCCTGGTCTGCTTCTGACAAAAGTAAGTTGGTGCAGGCGGTGATAGCCATGGCAAATAATCAGAAGAGGAATCCTTACAGTAAGGTTTTACGGACAGGTAGTGGGACGCACGGCACTGTTACAGATGTTTATAACGATGATACCCAGGATGCAATTATTTGGACGACCAATCTCTACCTTGGCTTGAATAGAGATCAAGAAGTTATCGAACAGGCTTCATCCGCTGTACAGCTTTTCGGAACAGGAATGGGCACTTCAGCGGCGGCGTCGGGCCTGACGGACCTTCACCTCCAGTTTGAAACGGAGTTTGCTGATTTGGTAGGCAAGTCAGGAGCCTGCTTGTTTCCAACGGGTTATACGGCCAATGTCGGGGTGGTGGCAGGAATATTAGGTAAAGATGATGTTGTGGTTATAGACCAACTTTGCCATGCCTCAATTGTTGACGGTGCCCGTCTCAGTGGCGCCAAAATTAGAACTTTCCAACACAATAATGCCTCTGATCTGGAGTCAGTGTTGGAATCTGAAGCATCTCCCTACCGAACGACGCTAGTGGTTCTCGAGGGCGTTTACAGTATGGGGGAAGGTGCTGCGCCGGTAGCTGAAATCGTGCGTGCAGCAAAGAAATACAACGCCTTGATCTTAGTTGATGAGGCACACTCATTCGGTTTTTATGGTGAGCGTGGTGCCGGTATCTGTGCGGCTCAAGGTGTTACTGATCAAGTTGATTTTATTATGACAACACTCAGTAAGTCGCTCGGTAGCCTTGGGGGTGTGGTTGCTGCGAGTAAGGAGTACGTTGACTTGCTGAGGTCCTCAGCAAGGGCATATATCTTTCAGGCTTCTATCAGTCCTGCAGATATTGCAGCCGCATTGACTGCCTTGCGTCGGATTAAATCTGACGATGGACTGCGTGATCGATTGTGGGATACGACCCGCTATATGCGCCGGAAATTCGAGCAGGCCGGATACGACTTGGGAACAGGTGATGGGCCTATTATCACGCCCCATTTTAAGGGTAAAGATAAACTATACGGGATAGTCCAAGCGCTTTATCAGCGCGGTATTCAAACCTCGGCTGTCACATACCCGATAGTCGAGAGCGGCCGTGGCCGCCTGAGGTTGATCTGCTCGGCAGCTCACACCAGGGAGGATGTTGATAGGACCGTGGAAGCTCTTATTGAGGCTGAAAAAGAGGTTGATGCCCAATCCCTGGAAGCAAAAGAGGAGGCTATGGATTTGGGGCAAGCCCTCGCTGAAATTGGTGAGTGGGCAAATGCCTTTTCTAACTTCTTACAGGAATATATCAATCGACTATCCAGCCCCGTGCCCAACTTGTGCTTGTCCGTGAGTGTTACTGAACAGTTTGAGCCGGTGAGGATTTTAATTGATGGCGGCAAAGTAACCTTGAGCGATCTCTCGGTCAACGACGTTCCTTTTTGCTCAGTAACGCTAAGAAACCAGAGGTCTGTCACGGCCTTGCGGCTTCACGATGTTCAGTCGCTACTTGATGATATTTGTACAGGTAGCTGCACCTTAAGCGGTCAGGTTGAGCCATTTATATGGTGGATCGCCCGTATTCTAGATTTAAGTGGGGAGGTAAATAACCCTGTAGACTGTGGATTAGCTAGAGAGCAGGCGATTCATTAACTAATGAGGGGCGAGGTTTAAAGTTTTGGGCCTTTCAGCTTACCCTGATGGGCCCATGTCTGGTGCCACTGGCAGAGTAGGTCGGTTACTTATTTGCCTGATTTTTCACTATGCTACGCCAGGGAGTTTGCGCCAGCTCCAGCGGATTAAAACAAATACTAATATCGATGCAGCTGCTGTAATGTAAAACGGTAAGCGGATATCAACTTCCATTGCCATGCCCCCCGCGAGCGAAATCAAGCTTGCTACCAGCGTGAAGCCCGCAGTAGCTATTCCCATCACCCAACCCTGTTCCGTTTCATCGACACTATTGGCAAATATATTCAAGAGGGCGGGGTAAGCGAGCCCAAAGCAAAGGTACGCGAAGAACACACTGAGATAACATAGCCAAATATGGCTGCTGAATACGAAGACTAACGCGCTCGCGCCCATCACTAAGGCGGAAACTGTAACTACCAGGGGTTTAGTCCAGCGGGACAAAACAGGCTTGACCATAAAGAGGCTGGAAATTGCCACCGCAATACCCATAGTCAGCATGGCCATACTGGTTATTAGCAGGCCTGCCTGGAATCTACTGCTTAAATAGTTTGTGATAAATATATAAAAGCTGAGATGCACCAGCATGAAACAGAGATAGGCAGGGCAAAGTCGGACAACCCGAGGACGGTCCTTCAGATGTATAAACTGAGTAAATAGATCCAGAAAGCGAAGCCTAAGCTGCATCGGGGCTTGCCGGGTATCGTGATAAAAGGTCAGGATCAAAAACAAAGTAATAGCGACAAGTACCAGAGCAAAGTAAAAGGGTAGTTGGATACTGGCTATGCTCCCCAATAGCTCCCTGTCTGCCAGGACTCCTGCCATAATCGGTCCAGCTACAGCCCCAGCACTCATTCCGGCTACCAATAACCCTAGGCTCTTGGAGGCTTCCAGCTCACTTTGGCTGGCATCAATCATTGCTGCTTGAGCAATAGGTTGGTTTCCCGCAGTAAAGCCGCTGATCACTCGTCCTAGAATAAGAAGCCAAAGGCTATTGCTTAGCAAAGAGAGAACAGTGATCGCGTATCCGGCCATAGCCCCCACCAGACACAGCACCATGGCAGTTTTGCGTCCGATACTGTCAGACAGTTTGGCGATATATACGGACCCAATAAACCACGCCAGAAAGAAGCTGCTGATCACAACTCCATAGTACAAGTGCCGAGTTGATTGTGGCGTATCAGTAGGTAGGAACTGGAATTTTGTCGACATAACCAATTCATTGATGATCGGGAACAGCAATCCCTGACCCATCAGATCTATAAAAACTACTGCCAAAAGGGCTAAACGGCACATGACAGACATAACCACTTCTTCCCCCAGCTTCAGCTTTGCTGCCTAAAGCAAGATAGCAGGTGATGAATAGGTGACGGAGCCTGTCATTGAGCAGCGTAAGCCAGGTAAGAGCGATAGAGCTATTTGAGACTAAGCGCACGGTTAGTTACCCGGGAATAAAGGCGGTTAAGACAGTTGAGGCTTGCTCTATATATCAGAATTCAAGAGAAGCTTCTCCTATTTCTGGAAGTGACGATCTATCTCTTTGATTTTTATAGGGTTGATAATGTTATAAAGAGCAGAAAAGGCAGGTAGATATATAGCGCCTGCTTTATATCTACCTGTTGAGAATTATGTCAAAGCTCTTAACTTTTTGATATTATTGGGTTTTTGAGGTTATCTTGAAAGAAGTGAGTAGAATTATATAGAAAGTTGATATAAAGACGCTTCTTTTGAATTAACTGTTAAGCATACAAATCATGAGAATAACTTTCGAAAAAGACGATTCTGAATATATTGCTTCCGATGATGCTGATGGTAGATTTTATCTAGATAAAAACGGTGTTGTTCTATATTTAGGGCCAGATGAGTTAGAACCATGGAGCGTTAATACAAGAATCGAAAATTTTCGTCATTCGGTTGAAGCTTACAATAAATACGTAATTGAAATTGAATCTAAAGAAACAGAGCAAGAGCAACTAATAATTGTTGCCAAATTTAATGAGGCGATTCTAGCAATCGAAGATTACAGAGGCCACAATAAATCATATTGGTCTTGTATTATTCAGCAAGCGGAAGCGGGGCAAATATAAGTGCTTAACAAGGCCAGGCAAATTGCTCCGGGCCTTCGGCCCTTCGCGGGACAGCTTATCTTGTGCACCTTTTGCGCAGGTCGCTTTGCTCCCATTTTTGCGCAAAATGTGCACAAGATAAGCTGCCCCTGCTGGCGGCGTTATGAGTAAAACTATGGAACCAGAAAAGTCAGTAAAGGATACTCGCAAAGCTCACTCAGATGGAGCAGTAAACACAGCTAATGTTTTTCTTGGAGTACTCGTTTATTCCATAATCGGATTCTTTGTAGGTCTTATAGTCCGTGCATTTTCATTTTCAACAGAGCTAGGATCTATCGAGGAAATTCTATGGCAGTACTTACCTTGGGGGTTCGTTTCCGCACTAATATTTGGAGTTCTATCGTATCGGTACAGCAGGATAGCACTGGTTCTACTTTGTTTAGTGCCTGGATGCGAAGTGAGCAGCTAGGTCAAACTCATAACAAGCTGCGGCAAAATCGCCCACAAAAAACGTGGGCTGGACTCGCTACACTATGTTTCGCTCGCCTATGCGCAGGGCGTTAACTGCAAGGAGAGTTTTGTGCATTTTTTCTACATGGATGAGAGTGGCTGTACTGGAGCCAATCTTGAAGATGCTAATCAACCTATCTTTGTTCTCGGGGGTATCTCTGTTGCAGACCAGAAGTGGAATAACACTCAGACAGCCTTTTCAAAGATCATAAGCAGTTATTTTGATGGGAATATTCCAGAAAATTTTGAGCTTCATTCGCTTGAGCTGCTTAGCCCGAACGGTGAGGGGCCATTTGCTGGACACGACATAGAAAAACGGCTTCAACTTGTTAGGGATGTACTGGGGCTACTAGACAAGCTTGGTCATGATGCCTTCTTCTACGCAATTGAGAAAGAAGTATTAAATGGCCGGGAGTGCGATTTCGATTTCGTGTTTGACTATAAAACACCTTATCTATGCTCCTTTGATTATCTAGTGACCTACATAAACTGGCATGTTAAGAAAAATTTGGGCCATACCGCTAGGGGGTTAATTGTTCTAGATGAAAAAGATAATCTTCACACAGACATAGAACGAATAGTTCATAGCCGAAGATTTGAAGGGGCTGCGGCTCATCGCGTGAAGTGGATTGTCGAGTTCAGTTATCCTGTAGACTCAAGAAAGAACCCAATGATTCAAATATCAGATTTGGTTGCGTTGTGTTTGCGTAGATTTCTTGAAATAGATAAGGGTTACCGAGATGGCTGGCCGGATGTTGTAAAGACATTCTATGCAGAGTGCTACAAAACCATTGATTCTCGTGTCAGGCGAAAAAAGATAGTTGATCGTACAGGTAAGAAATCAAAGAATCTAAATGATTTCATGTCTGAAGTTCAATGTAAGCCACGCACACTCTGGAAGAAGCACTATGGTGTGCAGTAAAGCAGTTAACAAGTTGCTGCACTCGGAAAAATTACTCGCTCCGCTCCTAATTTCCCGGTGAGCAAGGCGTTATGTGTAAATCATGAATACTGAGCTTCGAAAAATTATTTCCGACTTTCAGCAAAAAGTCGAAGAGGCGAACGAGCTGCTTAAGAAATATCTTGAAACTGACGAACCTCATAATTGGGCCCCGCCGATTGACCAAATCGGTACGCTCGGAGACAAGCATAAATACTTCTTCCATGGCGTTGGCTGTAAGGTTCAAATTAGCAAGAAGGACATAATTGACTTCGACTACGGAGTCAATGGACGTACCGATGGCTTTGATGAATGGAGACTATGTGGCTTCATTCGTACTCGTAGAAAGCAATATCCGTACGTACAAGAAAGTGATATTAAACAATGGTTACATGAAGCTATTGAGGCTAAAGAAATAGAAAGATTGGATTCGAGAGAATATGGAAATTTATACTATCTCGTGCAAAACACATAACAAGGCAATTAACTTCGCTCCAGCCACTGTGTGGCTTCCGCCGGACCTTCGCTTCGCTCCGGCCGGTTATTGCGGGCGTTATGCATAAAAAATGAAAAATCAATTATTTACTCAATGCCTTATTCTGCTTTGTTTCTTGGCTGGGTTGACAATTGTGATGCTCTATCAAACAGATGGCAGCGCACTCGCAATTTTGTTTGACGAGTCTCCAAAATTGGCAGTACACCTTGTGTTCGGAATTGTTCTTTTTAGTTTAATTTGCTGCTCTTTAAAGTTAAGGGAATCTCCCAGTAGGTATCAAAGACTATTTGTTTTTATTTCAATAGCAGCCTTTCTCTCTTTCGCGGGGCTGTCTGGCTACGTGACAGTACTATTTTCCATTTATCCATGCTGGCTTGCTTTTAAATACTTGCGCGCTGAAAATGCATAACAAATCAATGAACTACGCGCCTTCGGCGCCCGACAGCTTGCACTCCGCTTCGCTGCGTTCCCGCTGCGGGTTATTGAGGCGTTATGTGACAAGTGGATGAGAGTCATAGATTTAAGAAAAAGTATCGAGAAGCGCCTGGCTCAAATTTTGGAGACTCAAAACTCCATTAGGGCTGCACACCCATTAATTGCAGATTTGCTATCTCAGATAATCGATGAGGTTCCCATTTCCTCTGAAATTTCTGTTAGAGTCATTGATATCAATGAAATTAGATATTCTGTGTTCTACCAGTGCGGTCCAAATATTTCTGAAACAGCAATTGCAGTGTCACAAGCTAACTGGACATTTTATCTATGGCGAGATGAGGGTTGGGTTCTCGATGATGATTACTATGAGCCGGAAGAAATAGCTAAAGTAATTTGTACTTTACCAATATTGTGCGCTGAACCGAAGAATGTTAAGCAATTGGTCGAAGCTATCGAAAGTGGAGTATGGGCATTTAAACCGGAGTATTTCCCGAAATTTGGTGGTGTTCCTCCTGAAGACCTAGAAGAAGTACTGTCCTGGGATTCTGAAAAAGTATTAGTAGGTACTAAGCATTCAAATATGGAAATTCTAAGTAGAGAGTCTTGGCAGGAACTTAGTTCAAGAGAAAACGGTTGGTTCAAAAAAACGGAGTAAGAGCACATAACAAGAAATTGCAGTCGGACCCGACACTCCGCGCTTTTAATTATGCTTTCATTACATTACGGCATAATTAAAAGCACTCCGCATCGGGCCGCTGAATTGGGCGTTATACGGATACTACCTATGGATAGAGAATTAGCTGAAAAAACAAGCTTGCTTGCACTTAAAATAGGGGCTGCAATGGATAATAATCTTGCTCTTATTAAGGATGGATGCTCTGAACAAGAGTTTAAAAACTACCAGCAAGCCACAGGAAAAGTGATGGGTGAACTACTTACTAGCTTCATGAACCCCATCTACGAGCAACACCCGAGCTTGAAGCCCAAGGAAATGGGTGGAGAATATGAAGTTGATCCCAAAATCTACAAATAGCCAGGGTATAACAAGTTTATTAAACATCGTTGCAGCCAGAAAACGGCTGCAACTGGACGCGCTGAAAACGCACGCCGTTTATAAAGGCGTTAACTTTCTGAGGGGAAATCGTGGAACTCCCGAAGTTCAAATATCACCCTGATCCAATTTCTACGGGTGCGATCAAGGAAAGCAGCGAAGTCTGCGAATGCTGTGAACAGGCTAGAGGGTATGTATATACCTCAAGCTTTTACGCTGAGGAAGAAATTGAGTTTATCTGTCCGTGGTGTATAGCAGATGGTTCCGCCGCTCAAAAGTTTGATGGCATGTTCTCCGATGACTACCCGTTACAAGAGGCCGGTGTACAAGATGAGGTGATCTCAGAAGTGTGCGAGAGGACTCCAGGGTATAACTCGTGGCAGCAGGAGGTATGGCAGACGCATTGCAGTACAGCTTGTGAGTTCCACGGAGATGCAGAGAAAGGAGATCTTGTTGAGTTGGCGGGCGAATCGCTCGAAAAGTTTCTACGTGATGAAATGATCAAGCCTGATGTTTGGCAAAATATTCTCGAGCACTACGAAAAAGGCGGAAACCCTGCTGTATACAAGTTTAGGTGCTCTGACTGTAGGGAAGTTATCTACACAATGGACTTTACCTAGTTTTAAAAGTTAACAAGCGCATGTTGTCGGACTGGTATTCCGCTGCGCTCCAAACCAGCCGCAAATACGGGCGTTAAGTGCTTATGATGGAATCGCGTAAAATTCTAGCTACAAAGTTAGTTGAGTATAAAGCTCCAATAGATGATATTTTGAGAAATCTCAAGTCATACGGCTGGGATTCAGAAATTGACTTGGTAACTTTAAAGCCATCTCACCTGGAAAATGTACTGGAACGTTTTATCTCCGGTGAATTAAGTGATCAAAAAGTCAGAGAATGGGCAAATGCGATCGAACATCGAGAGGACATTGGGCTTCTTAGTCAGTACAAGGATACATTGGATGAAATGATATTTTGGTTAGCTAATCCAGGTATCAATTATCCAATAACAAAAGGCTTAGCTAACCGTGTTATCAAAAATCTACAGTCAAATAATGTGCAGTAAGCACTTGGCAAGCGCCTGCAGTCGGACCTCTGGTCGCTAGGCGGGCGTTATATTTAAAAGAGAAAGCATGTAGCATGTTACGAGTATTATTTGTCACATATGTATTTATTCTGGTTACAGGTTGTACTGTTGTTGGTGAAGTTGATCCAGCAAAAGACATATCGCTTACGCATACAGGTAAAGCGCTTCTAAAAACAGATTCTGAATACAACAACAAAGTTCTAGTAGGATTTGATCAACGAATAAATATTACCGGGCTAGATGGAAAGTCTCTTTACAGAATGGGGCTATTTACTGATTATCCAACAGCACTAATCATTGAGCCTGGCAAACATGAGATAGAAGTGAAATTTAAAGTCACTCCACTTTATGCTTTTTCAAAGTTGTCATTTTTTGCTGAAAAAGAAGAGACATATATCATTCGTAAAGAAATGGATGAAGGTTTAGGTGTTGGTAAACCTATACGGTTCTGGATAGAAAATGCAAAAACCAATGAAATAGTTGGCCAGCAAATTGTAGATGTTAACAAATGATTACAACTATGGTTTTTCTGAGGCAATGTTTAACAAGGCCAGCAATAGCTAAAGATTTTTCCGTCTTTGGCTTCCAAATTTGCGCATTTTGGCAGTGTTATGTTTACTTATGAATAAAGTTTTTCTCGTGATTTTAAGCTTCCTCTCGGTTAGCTGTTTTGCTGTCGAAGAGCCCAATCCATGCCCTAGCCGAGTAGAAGGTACTGAGCATGGGTATAAAATGGATATAGACGCTTACTCAATAAAAAGTGAATTTGATGGCGAGCTTTATTATGTGTCTATTTCCTTGCCTCAAAAATACAATTCAAGAGATTTGAGCAGTATTAATCTGCATAAAAAAGAACAAGGAAAGGTTAAGCTAGCGTCAGAGCTAGCCGTAGAAAACGAAAGAGGTTTTTCCAAAGCAAACTTTTACGCAGCTCCATCTGAAATTGAAACACTAAGCATTAGCGCTGTATATTTTTCTTACTATGAGTGCCAGGGAGAGTTAGTTTGGGACACAATGAGAGGGTATGACCTACCCATAAATATAACAAGGCGATCAATGTCGCCTTCGGCTGGACAGCCTTAAGCGTGGGAAACCTTCCCCCATTGAGTAGACGCCTACCTTTTGAATAGGGTAGGAAAAAATGCCGAAAATACTGAGTGAAGAGCGAGTTGTTGAATATTCAACAGAATTCAAAGTTAGAGTGGTAGCTCTCACTAATCAACTGAAAGTAGATACGACTACTATCGCCAACATTATTGGTTTGCATCCAGTAATGGTGTATAGATGGCGACAGGAAAGTAGAGAAGGCAAGCTGGTCGAGAAGCCCAGTCGTAGAATAAGTATGACAAAAACAACGAAAAATCGGTCTCAAACCGATGATAAAGAGATAAGACGTCTAAAAAAGCAGGTCGAGAAATTGCAAAAGGAGAATGATTTCCTAAAAAAGTGGGAAATGTACCTGAAAGATCCAAAGCTGAAAGATTCTCGTTCATAGCTCTTAATCGATCAGACTTTGGTGTCAGGTACTTATGTAGATACTTGAATGTTTCACCCCAAGGGTTTTATAAGTGGCTCAATCGAGATGAGAGCACTCGTGACATAGAGAATAGGCGAATTCTAGGGTGTATCGAAGCTATCTATACACAGCATGATGGTAATTATGGAAGTCCAAGAATTAGCGCAGAGCTGAAAGCTAATGGTGAACGAATAAATCACAAACGCGTTGAACGCCTTATGAGAGAGGCTGGAATCGTGGGGAAAGCTGGAAGGATCTATCGTCGACGCCCTTTGCCTGGAAATCCTTATATTAAGGTTGAAAACCTACAAAGAGAGCATGGTATGCCGAGTAAACCAGACTCTCAATGGGCTGGTGATGTAACCTATCTGAAGATCAATGGACAATGGCAATATTTAGCTGTGATTATTGATCTTTACTCCCGGAAAGTGTTGGGTTGGGAGTTGTCGGATACTCGAACTGTTGAGCTAACGCTGTCAGCGCTAAATAAAGCTGTTCGTCGCAGAAATATAGAATCAGATCTAATATTTCACAGTGACCGAGGTTCTGAGTACGGTGCTTATGCATACCAAAGTCGACTCAAAGAACTGGGTATTGAGCCGAGCATGAACCGTCCAGGATTTATGAATGATAATGTGTATGTAGAATCATTTTTTCAAACACTGAAAACTGAGAGTTTCAAAGGATTTAATTTTGAATCCGTTGAGGAACTAAGAGCTAACTTAGCTTGGTATCTTGATAGGTACTATAACTTTAAAAGAAGACATGGTTCACTTGGGTTCAAAAGCCCAGATGAATATGAAAGAATGGCCGCATAAGATGAATATAAGGTGGCGTCTACTTTAAGGGGGGAGGCTTCCTGGACTCGCTCTGCTACGCGCCGCTCGCCCATTCGCAAGGCGTTATGGCTATAAGGCTGCATCGTATGAGTAAGCGGATTTCTATTTTTCTAATAGCTTTGTTTTTCTTGTCCATTAACACTGCGGCCACTGTTTATAAGTCGCCCAAAACCTATGGGGTTTTCAGTGAGAACACGGAGTTCATGTCGAGGATCATCCCTGCGTGGCCTGTAGACGATAAATATAAGCCCTATGCTAAAGCTGAGATATATCAACTTAATGGTAATACTTATGAACTTAAAAGGACTTTTCACCTGCTAAATGAGGTTTCCCCACAATCAGCTTACTTAAGCAATGAGGGAGTGCTAGTTACCATGCTAGACTGGGCAAACCCTTTTGCGGGTCATGATCTCGTTATCTATTCTGTTACTGGTAAAGTTTCATTTGAGTTCTCTGGGCTCAATTTCTTCAGTGAGTCAGAACTAAAGAAAATTCAAGATGTGGGCTCCGATGTTTTAAATGGCCCGCGCCCCTGGATATGCTGGCAAGATGAACCATTTCAATTTGAAAATGAGGTTTTTGAATTTACTGATTCCACGGGCCGTTATATATTGATTGATGTAAACACCGGAAAACACACTACTGAATCATCGGGCATAAAATGTGGCGAGTAAAAGCCATAACATGTAAAGGCACCCGACATCAAAACCACCGCTTCGCTTTGGTTTTGTCACAGGTGCTTTAAGCGTTAAGTGAAAAATGAATATCTGGGAACTATACAAAGAAGACGAAAAGTTGGCCGACTTAACACAAACAGACCTTGATCAGCCTTGGTTCATAGGTGTGTTGGTTCCAACTCCGGCTTTTGATGAATACCGTAATCTCTTTGAAAGAGCTCAGCGATTTATAGAAACCGAAGAATTCGATTCTGAAGAATCAGAAGATACCTTTGTCGAAATTGATAATTTAAAACTGCGATTGGTGCGCATGTCGGATAAACGTGTATTTAAAGACGTAATGCTATGTGTATCTGGTGATGAGGTATGGTGGCGTATTTAGTAAAAATATGTGGGTCACTTAACAAACGCAGGCACAATCGCACACTTCGTGTGCTGGACCTCCGGCCTGTGCTGCGGGGCGGCATGTGAATCAGGCCGCTGAGATATAGGCATGGAAGATCTATTGGGGTTTGTGTTAATTGGCTTGTTCTTGGATGTCATATTTTGGGGAATTAGCTATGCTACTGGCGCTGTATTAACTCTAATAATCTCTTTAGGAAGATGGAAGCCAGAAAGTATTAGCCTCAGTAGAGAGGGTGGAGGTAGGCGCAGTAAACAAAACGGATTCACTCTCATAGAAAAAGATGAAGAAGTTTATCTCGGAGCATTAGCAGTTGCGTTTATCGGTCTGGTTTTTTGGGTGGTAGTTATAATTCTGTTGTGTATCACATAACAAGTTTATGTTGTCGCCACTTCGTGGCTGGTAAAGTGCCAATAGGTAGTCCCGAGCGCGCCAGCCATAACCAGGCTAGTTAAGCTCGCCCAACCCCTTCGGGGTCGGGCTGGACAGCCTACACTCCGCTTCGGCTGCCGTTGCTAGCAACGTTAGAAGTTTCAATCACCGACATGGAGTTCATGTGAACAAATACCTATTAATTATCTCTATTGCTATTTCATCTTTTAGCACCCAAGCATCCAATTTGATCAATGATGAACGAATTAAAGATCAACAAAGCTGCTTTACTTGGATTTTCACTGATTACACATCATGGCGTAATGGCATGGAGAAAAAATTCAAAAGGAAAATAAAATCAGAAGAAAAGCTTAATCAAGCTTTATCTCGATTTGATTTGCGTTTCGGTAAGGAAAAGTTCGATTTTTATCAGAGAAATCTATCTTGTTCTACTTTTAAATATCTTGTCGATGGAAATATTGTAAATGGCTATGTGATAAAGCCCAAATCATCGAAAGGTAGATTACCTGTATTAATTTATAACCGCGGTGGAAATGGTAACTTTGGCGGTGTTGTTTTCGGCTCAATGATGCATAACTTGTTTCCTATTGCTAACGAAGGTTTTATTATTATCGGTAGTCAGTATCGTGGAACGTTCACCAAGAATTCTTCTGCTTACGATGAATTTGGTGGAAGTGATGTGAATGATGTCACTGCATTATTAGATTACATCCCACGTATTGAAGGTGCTGATGATCAACGTATTGGAATGTACGGTGCAAGTCGAGGGGGGATGCAAACTCATCTAGCCGTGAAAAAATTAAAAAATATAAAAGCTATAGCAACTATTGCAGGTAATTCTGATTTATTAAAAGGCTTAACTTACCGACCTGAAATGGAAAAAGTATACAAGCACAGAATCCCTGATTATGAGAAAAACAAAGTAGCTGAACTAGAAAAGCGTTCAGTATTAAACTGGACAGCTGATTTATCGCCAAATGTTCCTATTTTACTTCTACACGGCACTAATGATAAACGTGTATCAGTTAATCATTCTATTGATTTAGCAGCTTCGTTAAAAAAGAACAATATTCCACACAAACTTGTTTTATATCCTGACGATAATCATGGTTTAATGAAAAACAGAAAACAAGCAAATAAAGAGCTAGTTAGTTGGTTTCGAGAGTATTTATAAACAACTTCTAACAAGTTACTCAAACGGACGCTAAACAGTTGGCTAGTGCTCGTTCCTAGCAATTTTAGCCAACTATTTTTCGCCGCTTAGTAAGGCGTTAAGCACCTAAAGTATGGAGCAGCAATGCAGCGGAAAGTTGGATTAATTCATCTACTGCTTGCCATTTTCACGTTAGCTTACTGCGTGTTTGCTGTTGTGAGCGGCAAAGTAATTGGTTATAAACGAGCTGGGCTCTCAGAAACAATCAGTATTGATGTTGAACCAGAGAGATTTTGGGGTATCGTGTTGCTTTATGTAGGTATAGCAGTAATTATGGTTATACTGAGTATAAAAAAGTACTTCCCAAAAAAACTTTATGAACTCATTGATTTTGGTATCCACTCCAAACTATCAATTTTGCAAGTTATATTTATAATCAGCTTTACCGCTTTAATGTACATCACTATTTTTTGGTTAGCTGGGGTGTTAGCAAATGCTTAACTAGTGCAAACAGCTTGCTGCGGGCCTTTGGCCCTTCACGGGACAGCCTACGCTCCGCTTCGGCTGCCCTTGCTAGCAACGTTATTGTGGCAGTCGATTTTTAGATGTTCTGTAGCTGCTGCAAACATCAATATCTACCTGAGTACTTTTTTCTGAGAGTTTTCCTGCAATTTGGTACCGCAGTTTCGCTCCAGTGCCATCGTTTTAAGTCAGCAAGCCCTGCAAGCTAGCTACGCCATCATGGAGTGCCAATCAGATAGTTAACCGGTTGGGAAAGTATGGTATTTTTCCCTTTCAATTTATCGGGTAGTGACCAGCCAAAGTTGGCTGGTAGAGAGCAAGTAGGTGGTTCAGTACGCGCCAGCCATAACCAGGCTAGTCAAGCTCGCCCAACCCCTCTGGGGCTGGGCTGGACAGCCTACGCGTTGCTTCGGCTGCCCTTGCTAGCGGCGTTAGATATAATCACTATGACTAAATATTTCACTTTTCTAGTAGCTTTTTTCCTCCTATATCAAGAGGCTAATGCGTGTTCATTTTCTCGTTCAAATGAACAAGAAACTTTCGATCGTGCAGAGCGAGTATTTCGGGCAAAGATAATTGCCACCAAATTAGTGGCGGAGAATCATGATGGAGATTCGCATGAGGTTGTAAATGCTACGTATCAGCTTGTCGAATCTTTCAAGGGTGATAATCCCAAAACGGGCTTGGTAAAAGAAATTCCCTTTTCTCCAGGAAATTGTATGCTTGGCTTGCTAACCGGTATGGAATACGTATTTTTTTTAAAGGACAACCTGTTTGTAACCATGCCAAATGGATCTTGGGCTTATTTCAATGCTGAGGGAACCCAAGTCAAACCTGAGCTGGAAAAGCTTCGCGGTTATGCCGGTAAAAACATGTAACAAGTTGCTCAAATTCGTTCCGGGCGCAAAAAACGCGCCCTCCACCGGACAGCCTACACTACGTTTCGACTGCCGTTTAGCAAGGCGAAATACATGAATGAGCTCCGAGCATGAACCCAAGGTTTCTTGAATGTACAGAATGTAGTGAAAGGCATTATTTCCCTTCAGAGGATAGGGCCTATTTGCTTACAGATGATACGTGTCAGAAAGCCGTTAAGGACTCCGATATATTAAGCATGTTATTAACTCCAGCATGGTGCTTCAGTTGTAACAAGCCATCTTGGGTAGAGGAAATTCCTTCTCTTCGATTTCTCGAAAATCTCTCTATAGTTATTAAATCCGGCGAAAAAATTGAATTTCCCTTTGACAATAGCTTTATGTCCGAACAAGAAGCACTTTCTCTATTAAGAGATTATTGTAGATGGCTCGCAAAGCGGCGCACTAAGGGGAAATGTGTAGAGTGCGCAGGGCAAAAATATTCGTTGCTTGGCGAAGAACATGAAATAAGACTGAAACACGAGCACTGTGATTATGGTGTGTTTAAGCCCGGTTACATGATTTTTAGTAGTAATGGTCCAATGCAAACACGAATGTATAGCGTTGAGGGTAACCCCCTTGGAAGGTTGTCCCATTGGGATGACAATCTAGGTGGGTGGTCCTTCATTAAGGATAATGGCATTGTATAACAAACGCGTGCATTTGACCTCCACTTCGCTGCGGCAAATGACGCGGGCGTTAAATGTCATATGAATATGATCGGTAAATACACAGTACTAGTGGTCACTATGGTGAGTGCAATGTTGTGTTCGTCACTTTACTTTCGCCCGCCAGGCCTGTTCGATTTACCGCGCTATTTGGACATCTTCCTAAATATTAAGAGCTATTTTACTCAAGGACTACTTTCAGGGATGGTGGGCTTGGTTCTTGCTAAGAAGTTAGGGGTTTCTAAGTACGTTGTCTTAACTTTAGGTCTTGCTATCTCTGTTGTGCTTTTGGCCTTAAATAGCCTAAGAGTTCAATCTATGGATTTTTATCATGCGCAATTTGTAGCATTGCCACTGATTGGTGGTATTGCAGGCGGAATCACAATAGGCGAATATGTGCAACATTTAACTAGTTTAGGCACCCGACGCCTGCGGCGCTGGTGCTAAAAGCGTTATGTGTAAGTACAGATGAAGAACATTAGCCTTGCATTAATTTTTGTCTCGGTGATATTTATTGCCAGGATGTACTCAATTGAAGAGGTAACTGTTTCCAATGTCTTTGGCTGGCTAGCTTTTTCAATTGCAGTTGGCTCTACGACATATTTCATGGTGTTCGCGCCATTTGGATTGCGAACTCATACAGAAGTATTTGGTCGTCGGCAAAAATATAGACATCCCGTAGCTGAAATCCCAATTAAGGTTGTGGGCCTAATATTGGTTCCGGTTGTTCTATGCTTGGCTCTTAGTTTTTGGTTCTACGCATATGCCACCTAAAACACATAACAAGGCCATGTTGCATCGCACCAGCAAGCTGGGAAACCTTCCCCCATTGAGTAGACGCCTATCTTTTAAATAGGATAGGAAAAAATGCCGAAAATACTGAGTGAAGAGCGGGTTGTTGAATATTCAACAGAGTTCAAAGTTAGAGTGGTAGCTCTCACTAATCAACTGAAAGTAGATACGACTACTATCGCCAACATTATTGGTTTGCATCCAGTAATGGTGTATAGATGGCGACAGGAAAGTAGAGAAGGCAAGCTGGTCGAGAAGCCCAGTCGTAGAATAAGTATGACAAAAGCAACGAAAAATCGGTCTCAAACCGATGATAAAGAGATAAGACGTCTAAAAAAGAAAGTCGAGAAATTGCAAAAGGAGAATGATTTCCTAAAAAAGTGGGAAATGTACCTGAAAGATCCAAAGCCGAAAGATTCTCATTCATAGCTCTTAATCGATCAGACTTTGGTGTCAGGTACTTATGTAGATACTTGAATGTTTCACCCCAAGGGTTTTATAAATGGCTCAATCGAGATGAGAGCACTCGTGACATAGAGAATAGGCGAATTCTAAGGCGTATCGAAGCTATCTATACACAGCATGATGGTAATTATGGAAGTCCAAGAATTAGCGCAGAGCTGAAAGCTAATGGTGAAAGAATAAATCACAAACGCGTTGAACGCCTTATGAGAGAGGCTGGAATCGTGGGGAAAGCTGGAAGGATCTATCGTCGACGCCCTTTGCCTGGAAATCCTTGTATTAAGGTTGAAAATTTACAAAGAGAGCATGGTATGCCGAGTAAACCAGACTCTCAATGGGCTGGTGATGTAACCTATCTGAAGATCAATGGGCAATGGCAATATTTAGCTGTGATTATTGATCTTTACTCCCGGAAAGTGTTGGGTTGGGAGCTGTCGGATACTCGAACTGTTGAGCTAACACTGTCAGCGCTAAATAAAGCTGTCCGTCGCAGAAATATAGAATCAAATCTAATATTTCACAGCGACAGAGGTTCTGAGTACGGTGCTTATGCATACCAAAACCGACTCAAAGAGCTGGATATTGAGCCGAGCATGAACCGTCCAGGGTTTATGAATGATAATGTGTATGTGGAATCATTTTTTCAAACACTGAAAACTGAGAGTTTCAAAGGATTTAATTTTAAATCCGTTGAGGAGCTAAGAACCAACTTAGCTTGGTATCTTGATAGGTACTATAACTTTAAAAGAAGACATGGTTCACTTGGGTTCAAAAGCCCAGATGAATATGAAAGAATGGCCGCATAAGATGAATATAAGGTGGCGTCTACTTTAAGGGGGGAGGCTTCTGGTGCTGGACCTCCATTTCGGCGCTTCGCGCCTACATTACGGCCGCAAATGGCGGCGTTATTGTGGCGGTCAATTTTTAGATGTTTTGTAGCTGCTGCAAGCATCAATCTCTATCTGAGCACTCTTTTTCTGTGAGCTGGTACCGCAGTTTCGTTCCAGTGCCATCGTTTTATGTCAGCAAACCCTGCAAGCCAGCTACACCATCGTGGAGTGCCAATCAGATAGTTAACCGGTGGGGAAAGTATGGTACTTTCCCCTGTAAATTTATCGGGCAGTGGCCAGCCAAAGTTGGCTGGCAGAGAGCAGGTAGGTCGTTCAGTGCGCGCCAGCTATAACCAGGCCAGGCAAGATCGCCCAGCTGGTGGCTGGGCTGGACAGCCTACGCTTCGCTTCGGCTGCCCTTGCTGGCAACGTTAGGTGATCATGAATAGTGGAATTAAGTTCCCAATTATAGCCTTAGTGTTCTTTATATTAGCGGGCTGTAGCTCCCCGCAGTTGTATCAAGGACGTGTTCTGAATTGTAGTGGGAATCCAATCGCGAGCGCTGAAGTCGGAGCCTGGAAAAATGTATACATTCCATTTTACTTACCTGAAAATTTAGGTACGGCCACAACGGATCAAAATGGTTACTTTGTGCTTAAGACGGGTAAGCGGGCATCATTTTTCAGTTATCCTATTGGTGCAATTCAAATGCAAAGTCACCCAAGCTGGTCGGTGACATCGTGCCAATGACCACACCTAACAAGCAGCGGCAGAGCGACAGCCAACGCTACTCACCTTTTGTGTTACTCGCTGGCGCTCAAACATTAACACAAAACGTGCTCCGCACTGGCTGCGTCTGCGCTGGGCGTTACACATCACAATAAGCTATGAGCGAATACAAAGAGTCCTACAATAACTTCAAAAGCGTACTAGATACTTGCAAAAGTACTTCGATGGAGTATGCGGGAATAGCTTCACCAACTTCTGCTCATTATTATGCTTCTTTGATTTTCACAAAGCTATGCACCAGCGGGGTTACAGTTCTCTCAATATGCCCTCCGCCTAGTAGTATTGGGAAGAATATGCACTGGGACTGTGCGTCAGTGGCAACATTAACCAGATCAATTATTGAAACCTATTTGGTCTTTTTCTACTTGTGCGTTGAAGCATGTGACCCAGAAGAATGGGAAGCCCGCTGGCGCCTCCTAAACCTTCATGACCATATGTCTAGGCTAAAAATGTTTAAGGTTATGGAAGGTGCTGAGGATCAGGTGGAGCAATTTGAGAATTATACCAATGAGGTAAAATCAGATTTAGAAAATACTGAGTATTTTAACTCACTGAGCGGAAAGCTAAAGAAACATTATCTCAAAGGTAATAATGCATTTTTTAAAAGCCAGGATGAGCTAATTTCAGCCGCAGGGGGCAATGTCGATGAGTTCAGGTTTAGATATCGTTTCCTGTCAAGCCACACTCACTCATACCCAATGGGCTTTTACCGCATGGCAGAAGGCGGGCGAGGTACTGGCGTAGAGTCAGATCTAGAAATTGGATACTCAGGTATGTGCCTAGCATGGGCGAGTGAGAGCCTAACCAAAGCAAAATCTGAATTCATTAATCTCTGGGAAACTCAGCATGAGCCAGAAAATGTGTAACAAAGCCAGCCAGAGGGACCAAAAAACCGCCGCTTCGCTTTGGTTTTTCGGCCCCTGCTGGCGGCGTTAAGGTTCCGTATGAATAGAATGCTAATAACACTAGCGCTAATTATTTTCATGGTATTGCTGTCTGCCGCTTTTGGTTATTCACTACATACGGATAACCCTGATGGTATATGGCTTTATACTCCACCGGCTGATGGTTCTGGAAAACCTAGTAATGCGTTATATGTTGGAGCATCCTTGGGAGCTCTATTATCAGCCATCATATACTCAGCCGGTTTCGTAAGTGTGTTCGGTTGGTCGAAGCTAAAGCATACTGTACTACCCGTGGTTTTTGTTCCAATGGGGTTGGCTGCTTTAGTAAGCTTTACCGCGATGTTGGCTTTAGCAGGGTTCGCAGAGTGAAACACCTTAACAAAGCCATTAAATTCGTTCCGGCCGCAAAAATCGCGGCCTCCACCGGACTGCCTATGCGTTGCTTCGGCATCCGTTTATGGCGGCGTTATGAGTAGCGAGAGAAATGAACATCGAGCAAGAATTTAAAGGTAAGGTCGCAGAGCACTTAGAAAACCTGAGTGAGGATTTGAGGCCTATTCTCAAAAAATTAATAGAGTTCGATTATCCCAAAGAGGTTGATACGCTCGCATTTGAGATTTTCGTTGATGGGTTCTCGTCAGGATTCCCAGTTCGGGCATTCTTTATGGATAAAGATAATTCAGAGCACTTTATCTACGTAGATGGAAAAGCAGAATACCCCTCACCCGTAGATCCAGGTTTGTTGAAAATCGAACACGTATACCCGTATGAGCTAGAAGAAGAGTATGCAAGCAAAGATGAGTCGCTTGACCCATGGGATATCGCTACAAATGAGCTAATTGAGTGGTTCTCAAAATGTTGGCAAGCTGTGGGCGGTCAGGGCTTTAATTTGAAGGCTAATATTGCACCGCACGACAGTAACCATGAATTCAATTTGGTAGAAAGTAAGTGGCAAAACCGGTGGTAGCTCATAACAAGTGACTATGGTTGTTCGTCAAGTTATTAAGCCATATTTTCATCCCAGTAGGTGTTATTTTTCACCATCGTATTCAGAATCGTAATCTGCTTTCTCATGCAGGCAATCAGAGCGACCTTTTTAGGTTTGCCA
Organism: Microbulbifer sp. CNSA002; assembly: GCF_047324085.1. Lineage (NCBI taxonomy): Bacteria > Pseudomonadati > Pseudomonadota > Gammaproteobacteria > Cellvibrionales > Microbulbiferaceae > Microbulbifer > Microbulbifer sp. CNSA002. Next base: position 3,087,609 of record NZ_CP172449.1, on the reverse strand, counting down.
GCGTCGACTAATCGCTTATACATCGGCTTTAATTTGGGATGATGTTGTATGGCCGACATAATGGAAACAAACAGAACCGTACGTACACGATGCCTTCCACCCCGAATATATCTCTTTCCCTGGAAGCTGCCGCTATCACGGTTCATCGGGGCGATACCGACAAGTGCAGCGATTTCTTTACGGTTCAATTTTCCTAGCTCGGGAAGTTCACTCATCAACGTATAAGCCAATACATTTCCGACCCCTTTAGCACTCAACAATAGGTCGCGCCTTTGCCGCCACTCAGACACACTGTTAACCAGTTTATCCAGTTGCTTGTCGATACCTTGTAGCTCTTTTTTGATGGTGTTTAGAATGGTCTGTATAGGTTTGTGTACTGATTTCGGCATTCTCTGAAGCCGATTCTTTTGCATTGTGCTCATCTCTAAACACTGACTTCTTACCGCCAGTAAGTCACTGATCTCCCTAAGCTTTTCTGGCTTTAGTACCGACAGCCTTGGCTTCATGGCCTCACCAAAATGTGCAATATCCATTGCATCTAGCTTGTCGGTTTTGGCGAGGCGCCCTGCGGATTTAGCGAAGCTTCTTATCTGAGAAGGATTGCAAACAACAATAGGTAATCCTGCTTTGTCGGCGGCGCAAACAAACTCTAACTCGAGTCTTCCCGTAGACTCTATTAATACTCTTTGAGGTTTAAGGGGTTGAAGTTGTTTAATGGCATCCTTAATGCCACTTTTATCATTGGCAACACTAAAAAACTGGCCAGTAGGTCTCACATAAATATCGAGTTGTTTACTGCTGGTATCGATACCGACATTGATCTCTTGAGGTTCCATAAGATAAGCTATCTCCGCCTTGCTATTCGGGCTCGAGGCCCACATGACTATCCGAGTTATGCCTAGTGAGTGTCTGTCACGTTCCTACTTGTTAACGGTCTTTATAAACCGGCGCAGCAACGAACTGTGACAAACAAGGCCTTCGGTGGCCGCCGAAGGTGGGTCTCAATTTACCCGTTAGCGAAAAGGATTTTCAACATCAGAATCGATCAAGAACTACCATACAATGCAGCAAGCAACACCCAAGCAAGCTTGGGTTGGACCTACATTCCGCAGCTTCGCAGCTACATTTCGGCCGCTTCTGCAGGTGTTATATTTCAAGGAAGGTTATGAACAAGATTCTTTTAGCTTTACTCTTTATCAGTCAGTTGGCTTTTGGAGAATCTCCAAGCCCAAAACTGATAATGGCCACATCCGCATACGACACACCCATTAATTGGGCTGGTGAGATAATTGACTCCAAGATAAAAGAGAATGGAGAAAAAGTATCAGTTTACTGGCTTGTAAAGCACCATTTTGAAAAAGCCCCGCTTACCGATAAGCCATATAAGTTAAAGAAAACGGGTGACGGCTACTTTGTTATTCATCTAGTTATTTCGTCAACAGTAGAAGACGCCAAATTGTTAACTGAGCAAACTAAAGGCTCCGGCTCATTTGCTGTAGTCAAAGGCATTGCCCTCAGCCAAGTTCAGTTTAGTGGGCACACTGCAGTCGCCATTGAAACAGAAACGATGGACATCACCAGTGAAATTGAAATATAAAAAGTATAGGTAGGTTGCTGCGGGCCTTTGGCCCTTCACGGGACAGCCTAAGCTACGCTCCGGCCGCCCCTGTTGTAGTCGTTAAATGTCTAAATGATTTCAGGAATTGAGCCAATGGGCATTTTTATTGTTTTAGCCTTGCTTCTTTGCTGGCTTTCAATTTTATGGGGGCCAGCAATTTATAGCTTTAGGAGAAAGGGGTTCCCAATAAAGTCAAAACTAGTGATGGCTACACTCGTAGGGCAAGTTATATTGGTAGTTCTCTTGGTAGTATTGGCTGAAGTTGTAGGCCTCTTAAATCCGGGCGGGCTAATTTTAGCATTTACCATAGCTGTTTCAGTTGGCGGCTTTTTTATAATAAGGTGGCTTTGTGCCAAAAACATTTAACAAGTTTATCAGCCATCGCCACTTCGTGGTAGGACAGTCAAACTGCTGGCCTTTTTGTACGTTTTCTACGCAAATTATCGCACAAAAACCCCATCACTTTGCCTGCCGGTTATTGAGGCGCTAAACATATGAAATTCATCGCGCTAATATTTCTCCTAATACCCCTACAAAGCTACGCATGCTCATGCTGGCATATAGGAGAAGTTGACAAGAGTAAGTCATTCCTCGTAATGCCTATAGAGGGCGAAGCGATCTACCCCGTAAGCGAAGAAGAAGGAAAAAAACTTATGGAGGCGGGTGAGGTTATAACAATACTTGAAGTTTTCGACCCACTAAACAGCGGCCTCACAAAAGGCAGCAGGATTACCTTCAAACAAAGATATAGTATGTGCACCGCATTTCTCTTGCCCAATGGTGTGTATAGAATTGACTCTCCACCAGAAAGTAAGTTCATCACAGGATCAAGGTGTAGCATACACCTCGAAGATGTAGGCAAAGTGCCCGAGAGCGTAGACCCAGAGCTTGTAGATTTAATTAAGCAAGTAAATGAATTGGATCAAATTAGGCCTTATGCCAAGTAATTGTTTAATAAAACGCGCAAGCGGGGCAAAGTGCTGCGTACTTCGCTTGGCATTATGTCTAAGGAAGTGATTAAGGGAAACTTGAGTAGAATAATTTTTTTCCTTTTGGGGATAATGATTTCATATGGCATTTCAGTTGTCTGGTGGAATGCGTGGATGTATAAAGAGGTAGTTGGTCCAGTTCCTTTCTTGAATTGGATGTTCTCGATTGATGGTGAAGCTTCATATTTTCTAACGGAGCTGGAAATGTTTGCGCACATATTATTCCTGTATTTAATTGGCTATTCCTTTTACTTCTTCGTAATCCTTAAGAAAGGTAGGTAATATATGCCTGTGAAACACATAACAAATTGCTGCATTCGACCACCTACACTCCACTCGCTTTGTACTGTACGCTAAGCTAGCACAATGCGGCTCTATTCCGGTGACGGCTGAGCAAGGCATTAACCAAAAAGATGAAGCATGATTTCTGAGAGAGAAAATACGATTATTGCAGCAGCATTTGAATACTGTATCGAAAAGTGGGACTCGGAATGTCCGACTTTGTTTGGCTTTGAGAAAGAAACGCTGGAATCGATAAACGCCGCTTGGCCACAAAGTATATCGGAGTGCTCATGTGAGTGTGCATTAGCCATAAATAGTTCATTCGGTGAAATCTTGTATGGAGCTTCTGCGCTAAACGTAACTAAGTTCCATTCTATCTTGGGTTTTGAGCGTAATGAGATTGAGGTGTTGTTTAAAGCCCTTCGGTCAGAATTGGAGCGTAAAATTGGTTAACAAGGCCAAGTGGCATTGACTCTCCGGGGCTGGACCTCGCTACGCTCAGTCGCTGTTGGGAGCGTTATCCCAACCTCTTCCAGAGTTGGTATCTACTCTCAATGACCGGATGAATATGCTTGCGAAAATTCTCCGGTAGTTGAGAATAAAGTCGAGCAATAAAAGGTGGGAATGGAATCTGTACAAAGTGGTGCAGATTCTCCGCCCCATACACTTCTGCCAAAGTAATCCCAACCGCCTCACACCATACCGGCAGCAGGTCCGCCGGAATTCTTTGTGCGCCCGTTTCCATTTTCGAAATTTGAGATGACACAAGCCCCTGCTGCCTTGCCAGCTGTGCAATCGTCATCCTCTCCCGTTTCCGTACGTTGCTCAGGAGATCGCCTCGTGATCCGGCCTCAAATATCGAGGTGCGTTTGGCGGCTTGTCGTCATAAGGCAATAAAGATGGCCGGTGTTAGGTGACACAAGATTGAGATAGGGCTAGCAGTTACAAGGAGTTGCGCATGCCTATAAAAGCGCAAGTGGAGCAATTGCAGCGGGTCGCAGGCCTGTGTGTGGCCCTGGAGCGGGTAACAGGCTGCCCTGATTTAGCGGGAATGGATGCCGTGTTAAAGCTGATAGGTGAGGAAGTGAGCACCACTATCCAAGGTGTTATCTATTCGGTTGAGTCAAAAGGAGGTGGCGGCGCCGAGATGGCTTGAGTACAAAAGTACCTGTGAGGCCCTGGAGTCACACTGGCTACTTGTCTTTAGTGGGTGCTCGCTAATACACTGTATAAAGATACAGTATATTGCTAGAGCACATGAAACTTTCCCCTCTATACGGCAGTGGCGTTAGCTGCGGCTTTCCTTCGCCAGCGGATGACCACAAAGAAGCGGCGCTGAGCCTGGATCAACACCTGATTACCAGCCCGGCGGCGACATTCCTTGCCCGCGCTAACGGCGACTCAATGCAGAACCTCGGCATCTTTGACCGGGACCTGCTGGTAGTCGACCGCTCACTAATACCAATCCACGGTGATGTGGTGGTTGTTGCCCTGGATGGACAGTTAACGTGCAAGGTGCTTGACCGCCAGCAGGGCCGACTGCTCTCAGCCAATGACAAATACGCACCGATTCCCATTTGGGAGGGGCAGGAGTTGATTGTTGAGGGGGTGGTAAAGGCTTCCGTTCGGTACCACCGGCCCTGCTGATGTTGGCGTTGGTTGATTGCAACAGCTGCTATGCCAGCTGCGAACAGATATTCCGCCCCGACTTGCGCGGACTCCCGGTGGTAGTCCTTTCCAATAATGATGGTTGCGTGGTGGCTCGCTCGAAAGAGGCCAAGGCGTTAGGTATTCCCGACTTGCAGCCGTTCTTCAAGATTGAGCACCTGCTGCGAAAGTATGGGGTAAAAATCTTTTCGAGTAATTACGCTCTCTATGGCGATATCTCCCATCGGGTAATGACAACGCTGAAGCAGTACAGCCCAGAGGTTGAGGTTTACAGCATCGACGAGATGTTTCTGGATCTACAAGGATTGCAAGAGTGTCTACTGGATTACGGCCAGCAGATCAGGCAAACCCTCTGGCGGGATATACGTATGCCGGTAGGGGTTGGCATCGCCCCGAGTAAAACCCTGGCCAAGCTGGCAAATAGAGCCGCCAAGAAGATCCCCAAGTGTCAGGGCGTCTGTGTCTTGGACTCCCCCGAAAAGTGGCAATGGCTGCAGCGACGCACTGAGGTGGGTGACGTGTGGGGCGTAGGCAGGCGCCTATCAAAGCGACTCGGGCACCTGGGTATCAAGACCGCCTATGACCTGGCACAAGCCAACCCGAAAATTCTACGCAGCCACACGAACGTAAACATTGAGCGCACGATAGAAGAGCTAAATGGCATTAGTTGCATAACCCTGGAAGAGCAGCCGCCAGCCAAGAAGCAGATCTATTGCACGCGCTCATTCGGCGAAAAGCTCACTGACCTCCAGCCGATACTACAGGCGGTCACCTTGTACGCGAGCAGGGCGGCGGAGAAGCTGCGGGCTCAGGATTCCTTGGTGAAGTCCGTCCATGTCTTCCTGCATACCTCACCCCATGAGCCGCACTACTACAGTCGCAGCACCGTAGTGCAAACCCCATACCCCACCGATGATACTCGGCTAATAGTGCAGTTGGTAAAGCGCGCGATCACAGAACTGTTCCTGCAGGGGCATAGATTCCTAAAAGCCGGTGTAGGGCTGGTAGAGCTTATCCCCCGCTCACTGGGCCAAGGTGACATGTTTACCGCGGGCCAGCCAATACGATCAGGCGAGACCATGCAGGCCATTGATCAGATCAATCAGCGATTTGGTCGAGGCACCTTGTTCCTTGGGGCTGAAGGTATCAACAAGAAGTGGAAGATGAGGCAGGAGCATCGATCGCCAGCCTATACGACTCAGTGGGACCAGCTGCCAGAGATTGCGGTCTAGCGCCTGCGTAAGCGTATGAGGTTTTTGTAAAGTTGAGGGTCGAGCGGTCGTGGAGCATGTAAAAGAGCTAATTCGACCTAATGTCCATGTGAAAGGGCGGATGTTAAAGACGTTGGTGCGCTGCCGCAGTTGGCGCGTATAGAGTTTGCGTCGTCTGAAACGTTACGGGCTAGCAAAAGATAAGTGGGGGACTGAGTGGGGGGCTACAAAAAGCAGAAACAAAAAAGCCCTGAAAAATCAGGGCTTTCTGTATGAATAATGGCGGTGGGGCAGGGATTCGAACCCTGGGACCTGTTACAGTCAACGGTTTTCAAGACCGCCGCTTTCGACCACTCAGCCACCCCACCAAATTGTGCTGCGCATTATACATGGCTTCCGGGGATGTACAAGCGCCATTTTGATTTTTTTTATATAGTTCAATAAGTTAGGTGATTTATTGACCAGCTCAAGGCTTACTGTCAGGTTGATAAGGCCACCCCGGCCATTGGCTGGGGCGGCTTGGCAGCTATCGCTTAGCTCGCTTCTGCAGAGTCGCGATCGATATCTGCGTTGGCATCAACTTCCACGGCCTTGCGGCTGATACGCGGGTCGTTGGCCGGGCGGGCGAGGGCACGCGGATTGTGCTCAATTGCTGCCGGTTGCGCGGTATCCAGCGGCTGCTGGGAGCCCACTTTGCGGTGCTCAGTAACAATTGAGAATTCACCCAGTGGTTTGGGGTTGATACGCGGATCATTTACTGCGCGTCCCTGGCTGGGTGCGGTCGGTCCCTCTTCGGAAGCTGCCTGCTCGGCGGCAACAATTTCTTCCTGAACTTCCGGCTCGCTGGTGCCTGCCTGTTCCTGCAAAGCTTCAGCTGCAGCTTGTGCTTCTTCAAGCACGATTTCCTCTGCTGCTTCTACTTCTGGTTTGGCAGGAGTGGCCTCAGCTTTGGGAGCAGCCGGAACTTCTGCCGTGGTGGCTTTTCGTGCTGGTGCTTGCTCTACAGGCTTGACCTGCTCGGCAGCTGGCGCAGCTGCTTTTTCTACCGGGGTAGCTTTGGGCTTGGGCTGAGTAGGTTGCTGCGGCTCGGCGGTGGCAGCTTTGGCTACCTGTGGGGTGCTTTGCGGTTGGGCTGCTGGCTTCGGGGTCTCTTGTGCAGGTTTCTCCTCGTGGGCAGTTCGCACCGGCATGGTAATGGCGGGTTGGGCTGCTTGCTTGGGAGCTCTCTGCGGCTTATGAGACTCTTTCGCTTTGGCCTTGGGTTTGGATGCCTCGGTGCGAGTCTCTTTTACGACTTCCTTAGTTTTGCGGACCTCGTTTTCGGCTTCGTCGATGGCTTCGTGAACTTCGCGATTCAGCTCTTCCTGGCTGTGAGCTACCGCGGTTGCTGCGGTGTTCTCACTGCGGCGTCCGCCGCGACGGCGCGCCTGAGGGCGGCCGCGCACATTGCTCGGGCGACGTGCTGGGCGTTGCTGATCGGAGGTGTCTCCAGCCTGTTCGTTGGTATCAACGGTATTTTGGGCTTCAGCAGTTTGAGCGCGGTTGTCGCTGCGGCGGTTGTCGTTGCGGCGACGGCGACGTCTGCGCTGACCTTCACCTTGGCGATCGGAGGCGCTGTCATGCTCATCCAGCTTGGCGCTGCGCTTATCTTCGCGTTGGTCGTCGCGCTTATTGTCTTCGCGGCGATCATCCTTGCGGCGCGCGGGGCGGCCGCTGCGGTTGTTGCGATTTCCGCGCTGGTTGCGATTGCGGTTGCGCTGCTGGTAGTCCTTGCCACGGCCTTTGGACTTTTGATGCTTCTTCGGCTCTTCCTCTTCTGCGGTGAAGAAGGAGGCGATAGCGCTAATCAATCGGCTGAAGAGTCCAGGCTCTTCCTTTTTCTCCGGAGTGGGTGCTGGAGCGGTGTGGGCAATTTGCTGCACGGCCGCTTGTGCTGCAGCTGGACGCTGTGGCTTTTCCTCTTTCTTGGTCACTGTCTCTTCGGCAGTGCCAGAAATCTTGTAGGAAGTTTCCAGGGTGGCAGTGTCATCGTCACGCAGGCGCTGAACTTCAAAGTGCGGCGTTTCCATTTCCGCGCTGGGTACAACTACTACGCGAGTGGAATTGCGGGACTCGATCTGGGAGATCGTTTTGCGCTTTTCGTTCAGCAGATAGGTCGCGACATTCACCGGGGTGATCGCACGGATCTCGGCGCTGCGCTCTTTCTTCGCTTCCTCTTCTACCAGGCGGAGAATGGAGAGAGCCAGAGACTTGGTGCCGCGAATAGTGCCTTGACCGCTACAGCGGGGGCAAACGCGGAAGGTGGTTTCACCCAGGGATGGGCGCAGGCGCTGGCGGGACATCTCCAGCAGTCCGAAGCGGGAGATGCGGCCAACTTGAACGCGGGCGCGGTCCATGCTGAGGGCCTTCTCCATGCGCTTTTCAACTTCGCGCTGGTTGGACTTGCTCTGCATGTCGATAAAGTCGATTACAACCAGTCCGCCCATATCGCGCAGGCGCAGCTGGCGAGCGATTTCGTCGGCGGCTTCCAGGTTGATATTGCGCGCGGTCTCTTCGATATCGCCGCCCTTGGTTGCGCGGGAGGAGTTGATATCGATAGATACCAAGGCCTCGGTCACATCGATAACGATGGAGCCACCGGAGGGGAGCTTCACTTCGCGCTCGAACGCTGTCTCAATCTGGCTTTCAATTTGATAGCGATTGAACAGCGGGATGGCGTCTTCGTAGTACTTCACCTTATTGGCGTAGTGGGGCATTACCTGGCGGGCAAACTCTGCGGCCAGCTCAAAGGCGCCTTTGTCGTCGACAATAACTTCGCCGATATCATCGCGCATGTAGTCGCGGATGGCGCGGATAATGACGTTGCTTTCTTGGAACAGGAAGTGTGGCGCCTTGGAGGTATCAGCTTCTTCCTTGATGGCATTCCAAAGTTGCAGCAGGTAGTTGAGGTCCCATTGCAGCTCGTCACCGCTGCGGCCAACGCCGGCGGTGCGCACGATGATGCCCATACCTGAGGGGACATCTACACTGGCCAGTGCGTCGCGGAGCTCGGAGCGCTCATCACCTTCAATGCGGCGGGAGATGCCACCGGCACGAGGGTTGTTGGGCATTAACACCAAATAGCGGCCGGCGAGGCTGACAAAGGTGGTGAGGGCGGCGCCTTTGTTGCCGCGCTCTTCTTTGTCCACCTGGACAATAACTTCCATGCCTTCTTTGACAACATCTTTGATTTTGATGCGGCCTTCGATGTCTTTGGGCTGCTTGAGGAAGTACTCGCGAGAGATTTCTTTCAGGGGGAGGAACCCGTGGCGCTCTTCGCCGTAGTCGACGAATGCAGCTTCGAGGGAGGGTTCTACACGGGTAATCTTACCTTTGTAGATGTTCGCTTTTTTCTGCTGGCGGGTTCGGTTCTCAATATCTAAATCATAGAGCCACTGGCCGTCGACCAGGGCAACACGCAACTCTTCAGGTTGAGTTGCGTTGATTAGCATTCTTTTCATGCGTGTCGTTTTCCTTGCGTTGCGCAAAGGTGTGACACCGCTACTCACAGGCTTGCTTGTTGGCTGCCCGGTGGAGAGGACCACCAGGCAGGGCAGGGAAAATAAGGTATGCCAGCTCTACCGCGCCATGGATCTATGCGGCTTGTTGAGACTGGCATTTGCCTATTATTCGCTCTGCAAAAACTCCGGATACGCGCTGTTATTGCGCTATCCGTTGGTACCTTTAATACCTTTTGTTAGTACTGCCCTGTACCTGTGCTGCAGGCTTCTGCAGCAGGGTTGGGCGCCACCCCTTGGTTTGTTTCATGCTGGGCGGCAAGGTTTGCGTCAATCATCAGAGGTTCTGCAGTTCAGCTTTTGGCTGATACCCATTCTTCTTAATTTTTTTACCAGGCTTGCGGAAGCTGTGCTGCCCTGGTTGCCAGTTCGGTTGCTGGCTCGTCGTATTCTGCAAAACCGGACGCAAGTTTGAGTCGTCCTTTCAAGCGCTGCGGGTCACGGCCCGTCTTACCTTCGCGATAATTACCCGCATAACCGCGGGCTGTTGTTGCCGGTGAGCTCCCCTCTGGTTCTGGTAATTGGGGGACATCTCAACGGCTAAGTTTTATCAATGACGCGGCATCCCCGCGCACCGACCGAATGGGGTATTTTCGTTGGGGTCACGGCTATCTCTTCATGTGGGAAGTCGCCTTTGACCGAAAATACGCCGAATTCAGGCCGGCCGAATATAGCATGGGCAGGGAGGTGCTTCAATTGTATCCCTGGCAACGCTATGATGCGCGTCATGCGAAGTATACCCCACCCCAAGAAGGCTCCGGCCGAGACCCCATCAAAGACCTCGAATCCATCTGGCGGCGTGCAGCTTTTAACTGTACCTGAAGAGCTGGCGGGACAGAGGATCGACAATTTCCTCCAGGCGCGCCTCAAGGGTGTGCCGCGTTCACGTATATACCGAATCCTGCGTAAGGGTGAGGTAAGAGTAAATAAAGGACGAATAAAGGCTGAATACAAGTTAAAGGCGGGCGATGTGGTGCGAGTGCCGCCAATTCGTGTTGCCGAGCAGGCAGAGGCCCCTCTCGCTGGTGAATCTCTGCGCCAGCTGATCCAAGAGTCCATACTTTATGACAAGCACGGGCTTATGGTGATCAATAAACCGTCGGGCCTTGCGGTCCATGGCGGCAGCGGTGTCAGATTGGGCCTGATTGAAGTTTTGCGCCAGATGTTCCCGCAAAGCCCGTTTATTGAGTTGGTGCACCGCCTGGACCGGGATACCAGTGGCGCCATCATGGTGGCGCGCAAACGCGCGGTATTGCAACATGTTCAGTCGGAGTTGCGGGCGGGAAAGATCGGTAAATCGTATCAGGCATTGGCGGTGGGCAAGTGGCCCCGAGGTCGCCGCGTTGTTGAGGCACCTTTGCGCAAGAACACTTTGAAAAGCGGCGAGAGAATGGTGTCAGTGCACCCTGAGGGCAAGCCTTCAGAGACTCGCTTTAAGTTGATTGAGAGATTTAAGGCGGCGACTTTGCTTTCCGCAGAGCCGGTCACCGGGCGAACACACCAAATTCGAGTTCATGCTCAGTTTGTTGGTTGCCCTTTGGCGGGCGACAACAAGTACACCTCGGACGAAGTCAATCGTGAATTTCGCGGTCGCGGTCTGAAGCGTCTCTTTTTGCACTCGGCTTCAGTGCGCTGCTCTTTGCCAGATGGCTCCAAGGTTGAGGTGGAGGCTCCACTCCCTGCGGAGCTGAGTGTAGTGCTGAATAGATTAAGGGAAGAGTAGGGCGTTCTTTTGTTATGTTGGTAATCCTCGATTGGGACGGGACGGTTTGTAATTCTGAGGCGCGTATCGTCGATTGTATGTTGCGGGCAGCAGATAGAGCCGGTTTGCCGGTGCTTGCCCCGGAAGCGGTTAGCAACATCATCGGGCTTGGTCTGCCGGAGGCGATATCCTCTCTGTTTCCGGAGGCTGCCAGTGAGGAAAAACTCACGTTGCGCCAACTTTACTTTGATGAGTGGATGGCGGCCCGGGTTGAACCCTTGCCGTTATTTGAGGGGGTCCTGGATACCCTGGACCAGTTGCTGTGCGGTGGTCACCAGTTGGCGGTAGCGACTGGGAAGAGTCGGCAGGGGCTCAATCGGGAATTTGAGGAGCACGGCCTCGGCCACTTGTTTGCCGCCAGTCGTTGTGCGGATGAGACCGCTTCCAAGCCTGACCCGCTGATGCTGAATGAGTTGCTACATGAGACCGGAACCGGTCCGGAGCAGGCGGTAATGGTAGGGGATACCGTATACGACTTGGAAATGGCGGCGGCGATCGGTATGCCCTCTATCGGGGTGAGCTATGGCGCTCATTGCCCAACCCGGCTGCAGGGGTGCGGCCCCAAGGTTGTTATCGATCGTTTCTCTGAGCTGCTCCGCTGGCCGCCACTCCTTTAAGTGGCCTGCGGGCCCAATGGATCTATGCCAAAGTGGTTCAGCATGTCGGTAAGGCGGATTAGTGGCAGCCCTACCAGGGTGTTGATATCTGCTCCTTCAAGCCTTTCAAATAGGGCGATACCTAGCCCTTCCACCTTAAAAGAGCCGGCGCAATCGTAGGGTTGTTCCAGCTCTACATATCGTTCAATTTGCTCTGTGCTCAACTGCCGAAAGTAGACGGTGAAGGTTTCCGTATCGCCCAACTGCTCTCCGCTTGCGCTATTCAGCAGGCTCAAGCCGGTGTGGAACATCACTTTTTTGCCGTTGCAGGCTTGCAGCTGGGCGATGGCGCGCTCCCTACTGCCTGGCTTGCCAAGTATTTGACCGTCGCAAGAGGCAACTTGATCTGAACCGATAATCAGTGATTTCGGGTGGCGGCCTGCCAGGGCGCGCGCTTTCTCTGTGGCGAGGCGCAGGGCGAGTGCAGCTGGCGCTTCCCCCGCCTGTGGTGCTTCATCTATATGGGGCGAATCCTGCTGAAAGGGGATGCCAAGCTGTTGTAGTAGGGTTCTGCGGTAAGGAGAGCTGGAGGCTAGTATCAGAGGGTGGGGCATTCTGGTGGATTTTCCGCTGGGTCGAATAGTGGTTTGTGACCGGGCGATACTGCAATGCCTGATTTGTTTTGACAAGGCTAAGGTGAGTCCATAGAATTGCGCGCTTATGTCGATAGCCCCCTCTAAATCAGTATTGCCAAAGAGCATTGATGCTCGGAAATTGGTACAGCGAGAGCAGTTGCTCGATGGTGTTTTGCCGTTGGAGTCCCTGCCTCGGGTTGGTAGCGCAGTTGAGTCTGTCCACGGAGAGATTTCTGCTGAATTGCAGTTTGAGCGAGACTTGCAAGGTCACCAAACGGTGAGCGGCAAGGTTCAACTTGCAGTTGACCTCTTGTGTCAGCGCTGTTTGTCACCGGTCCATGAGCAGATCGAGGCACAGTTTAGCTGGGGTATCGTATGGACTGAGGAGCAGGGTAAGGCCCTGCCCAAAGATCTGGACCCGGTGATCCAGGACGGCGATGAGCTGGACTTGCACCAGATCCTTGAAGATGAAATTTTGCTCAATTTGCCAATGGTGGCTTATCACCAGGAAGAATGTGTCTCCAAGGAGAGCTTTCATTTTGGTGGCGAGGTTGCCGAGGCGGATGAGCAGCAGGCAAACCCCTTTAAAGTGCTGGAGCAGTTGAAGGGTTCGTCGGGTAAATCCTAGGTTTCCCGATGAGTTTGGGCTCGCCGGTAGGCGCCCCGGTTCCAGCGAAATTTGTTTATTTTAGGAGCTAGCAATGGCTGTTCAACAAAACAAGAAGACTCGTTCCCGTCGCGGTATGCGCCGTTCCCACGATGCGCTGGGCGCAGGTGCTACCCTTTCCGTCGATCCGACTACCGGTGAAAAACACCGTCGTCACCACGTGACCAAAGACGGTTTCTACCGTGGTCGCAAAGTGATCGAAGTTAGCGGCGGCTCTGAAGAAGAGTAAGCTTTGTCCAGCCAATTGCGATTGGCCGTGGATGCAATGGGCGGGGACTTAGGTCCCCGCTCTGTCGTTCCGGCATGTATTAGATTTCTTCAAAACTTCCCTGAAGCGCAGCTAAAGCTATTTGGTCCGCGCGCAGAGCTTCAAGCTCTGGTTCATCAAGAGCTGCAGCGCCATCGCCGCCGCGTTACCCGCCGTCTCGAAATTATCCATTGCGAGCAAGTCATCACTCAAGAGTGCAATCCGTTGCAGGCTGTTCGCCATAAGCGCGATTCAACCATGGCGATGGCCCTGAAGAGTGTTGCATCGGGAGATGTGCAAGCAGCAGTTACCTCCGGCAATACCGGCGCCTTGTTGGCGTTGAGTCGCAGTATTCTCGGTAATATCCAAGGTGTTAGGAAGCCGGCGCTCGGTAAGTCTGTACCTTCGGGTATGGGTTCCTGCTATCTTTTGGACCTTGGTGCCAATGTGGATTGCAGTGCTGAGGATTTGCTTCAGTTCGCCCGTATGGGGATTGAGGCTCAGCGGATTCATACTGCCCGCAAGAGCGTGAAGGATATAAAGGTGGCGCTGCTCAATATTGGGGCGGAAGCACATAAAGGTAGCGCCGAAATACGCCGTGCAGCGGAGCTGCTCGATGCGGACCCCGGGGTCAATTATGTTGGCTTTGTTGAGGGGCATGATATTTTTACCGGCTCGGTAGATGTGGTTGTTTGCGACGGCCTGATGGGTAATGTCGCGATGAAATCTGCCGAGGGTGTGATTCGACTAATGGGTCAAAAAGCGTTCACAATCGAGAAAAGAGGGTGTTTCAAGCGTTTTTTTGGCCAATTGGCCATAAAGCTGTTGCGAAAATGGCGTACACAGGTGGAACCTGCTCGCTATAATGGCGCCAGCTTTGTAGGGGTAAAGGGCAACGTGATCAAGAGTCACGGCGGTGCCAGCAGCGAAGCTTTTTATCGGGCGATGGTTACGGCGAAGGAGTGTGCCGATGCTGACCTGGCAGCCAGGGTCGATGCCGCTATGGCACAATCCGGCGAAAGACGCTCCATGGATGAAGGGTAAAAAGCAGTTTTCCCTTACTGAAATCAGCCACATTTAGGTTAAGGATATCTTATGACCAATGCCGCACTCGCATTTGTCTTTCCGGGGCAGGGTTCCCAGAAAATAGGTATGCTCTCTGAGATTGCCCAAGAGGCGCCTGAAATTCAGGCCACTTTTGCCGAAGCATCCAATGTGCTCGGCTATGACCTCTGGGACCTGTGCCAGAATGGCGAGCAGGAAGCCATTAATCTCACCCAGCGTACCCAGCCTCTCTTACTGACTTCCAGTGTTGCCCTTTATCGCATGTGGCGCTCTCGCGGCGGTGCCCAGCCTGCATTTATGGCCGGTCACAGTTTGGGCGAGTGGTCAGCACTGGTGTGCTCTGGCGTTCTGGCATTTAAAGATGCGGTTCATTTAGTTCGCGAGCGCGGCCGCTTGATGCAAGAGGCGGTTCCCGTAGGGGAGGGCGCTATGGCTGCGATCATCGGTCTTGATGATGCAGCTGTTGAAGAAGCTTGTGCTGCTTCTGCTGAGGGTGAAATAGTCGCTGCGGTGAATTACAACTCTCCCGGCCAGATTGTTATTGCGGGAAGTAGCGCGGCGGTGCAGCGCGCCATTGAAGCCTGTAAAGCTGCCGGTGCAAAGAAGGCTATGCCTCTTCCGGTCAGTGCCCCATTCCACACTGAGCTGATGCGTCCCGCGGCGGAAAAGCTGACCCCTCAAATAGAGACGACAGAATTTAACGCGCCAGAAATACCCATCGTGCACAATGTCCACGCTGAGCTTGAAGCGGAACCGGAAAAAATTAAGTCCCTGATGATCGAGCAGATTTATCGCCCGGTTCGCTGGACTGCCTGCGCGCAAAAAATTATTGGCTCCGGAGTGGAGCAAATGGTTGAGTGTGGTCCGGGTAAGGTTTTGTCTGGCCTGATTAAACGTGTCGATCGAAGTGTTTCCTGTCACGCAATCGATAGCCCCAGTAACTTTAATGAAGCTCTGCGAGCTACAGCGGTATAAATCGCTCAAAAAGTAGTCCAGTAGTCGAATAAGGATAAGTGAGAATGACCTTACAGATGTCCCTTGAGGGTAAAGTTGCCTTGGTGACAGGTGCAAGTCGCGGTATTGGTGCGGCAATTGCAGATATGCTCGGTGGAATGGGTGCCACAGTTATTGGTACTGCCACCAGCGAATCCGGCGCTGAAAAAATAAGCGCCCGCTTCGCAGAAGCCGGTATTGCAGGTGCCGGTAAAGTTCTGGATGTGGGCAATGCGGAAAGTATTTCCGGGCTTCATGCAGCAATAAAAAATGAGTTTGGTGCTCCTGCGATATTGGTTAATAATGCTGGCATCACCAAGGACAACTTGTTGATGCGCATGAAGGATGACGAGTGGGATTCAGTCGTCAATACGAATTTGACCGCGGTCTATCGCATGAGTAAGGCTTGCCTGCGCGATATGACCAAGGCGCGATGGGGGCGGATTATTAATATCAGCTCCGTCGTAGGTAGTATGGGTAATGCCGGTCAGAGCAATTATGCGGCGACCAAAGCTGGTGTGGGAGGGTTCGCCCGCTCCCTGGCTTCAGAGGTGGGCTCCCGAGGAATCACGGTTAATACCGTAGCCCCCGGCTTTATTGATACTGATATGACAAAAGTCTTGCCTGAAGCGCAACGCGAGTTGCTTCTGGGTAAGATTCCTCTCGCGAGGCTCGGGAAGCCGGAAGAAATTGCTTCGGTGGTTTCCTTCCTGGCGAGTGATGCGGGAGGCTATGTCACCGGCGAGACAATTCATGTCAATGGCGGTATGTACATGGCGTAGTTTGTGTTTCAAAATGTCTCTTTAACTTATTGATTTTAGAGATATTTATGTTTTTGCTGATGGTGTTGAGGGGCCGCACATTACATCCCGAAAAACTTGGGGTACAATGGCCTCTGAATTATCCAAAAGCTGTGTGAGCCGGTCGTTATCACCAACAACATTGGATACGGTGAAAAACAATAGCGACTAAAACAGATTTTTACCCACTAGGAGTTAAATTGAATCATGAGCAGCATTGAAGAGCGCGTTAAAAAGATCGTTGCTGAACAACTGGGCGTTAAGGAAGAAGACGTTAAGCCTGAAGCCTCTTTTGTTGAAGATCTGGGCGCTGACTCACTCGACACAGTTGAGCTGGTTATGGCTTTGGAAGAGGAATTCGAAACTGAAATTCCCGATGAAGAAGCTGAAAAAATCACTACTGTTCAGCTGGCAATGGATTACATCAAGGATAACCTTGGTTAATTCCTGCTGGGTAGTTTAGGCACGGGCAGCTCAATATGCTGTACCTAGCCGAGCGATTCTGAAAGCCGTTCTATGTTTCATAGCGCGGCTTTCTTGTTATTGGTACTACGGAATTGTGACTGCTGACCGGATGTTGTTCTTTTAACTACATTGGTGAAGGACGGTAGCAGAAAATTTCAGGGGGGAGCGCAGTGTCGCAAAGAAGAGTTGTTGTAACCGGAATGGGAGTCGTTAGCCCGTTAGGTAACACCCTAGAGGATACTTGGTCTGGGGTACTACAGGGAGCTAATGGTGCTGCTCCGATTGAGACATTTGATGTCTCGGCTTTTTCAACCCGCTTCGCCGCTACTGTAAAGGATTTTGATCCCACGCCATACATGCCCGCAAAAGAAGCGCGCAAGATGGATACTTTCTTGCAGTACGGACTGGTTGCCGGTATTCAGGCTATGCAAGATAGCGGCCTGGAGGTAACCGAAGAGCTGGGTCCGCGCGTGGGTACCTGTATTGGCTCTGGTATGGGCGGTATCCTGGCTATCGAAGATAATTCATTGCTGATTGCCGAAAAAGGCCCTCGCCGTGTATCACCTTTCTTTGTACCTGGCGCCATCATTAATATGGTTGCGGGTAACCTCTCGATTAAATATGGCCTCAAAGGCCCCAATCTGGCAGTGACAACAGCCTGTACCACAGGAACCCATGCGATTGGTCTCGGAGTTCGTGCGATTCAGCATGGTGATGCCGATGTGATGGTATGTGGTGGTGCAGAAATGGTTACCACCCCGGTAGGGCTCGGCGGTTTCTGTGCGGCAAGGGCGCTGTCCACCCGCAATGATGATCCGCAATCAGCAAGCCGCCCCTGGGATAAAGACCGTGATGGTTTTGTACTGGGTGAAGGGTCTGCGGTACTCGTTTTGGAAGAGTACGAAAATGCAATCGCTCGCGGAGCCAAGATTTATGCAGAAGTAGCTGGCTTTGGTATGAGCGGTGATGCCCACCACATGACCTCTCCTCCGGAAGATGGCGCTGGCGCTGCTCTCTCAATGGAAAATGCCCTGAGAGATTCCGGTATGAGCCCAAGTGATATCCAGTATATCAATGCTCATGGTACTTCTACTCTGCTGGGAGACACAGCTGAGATCCTGGCGGTTAAAAAAGTATTCGCGGGGGTGACGGACTCCCTCGCTGTGAGTTCTACCAAGTCGATGACCGGTCACCTGCTGGGGGCTGCCGGTGCTATTGAAGCCGTTTTCTCGGTATTGTCATTGCGCGACCAGGTTGCGCCCCCCACTATCAATCTCTTCTCCCCGGATGAGGCCTGTGCCGGTATTAACCTGGTGCCCCAAGAGGCCCAGCCGATGGCAATCAATGCAGTCCTATCCAATTCCTTTGGTTTCGGTGGCACCAATGGGTCACTGATATTTAAGCGAGTCTGATTCCCGTGCCCACCGCGAGGTGGGCACACCTGCCTTGGGAGCTCCATGTACCAGTTACCTCAAATGTACATTCGGGGGCTGGCCGTTGATCAGTTGCCAGATGATGCTGATTACTCGGGTGGAATCCTCGAAACAATGCGCTGTCACAACAAAGGTCTACCGCTTTGGTCTTTCCACCGCGCTCGCCTGGAGCGTTCGGGAGTGTTGGATGAGGCCTGTCTGGGAGAAATTGAGCAGTCGACGTTAAAATTGACAGCCGGCTGTCGCTGGCCTGAGGCGATTGCGCGCCTGCGTGTTGGCAGTGTGCGCGGGCAGCAATGTTGGGATTTGGTGCTGCGGCCGCTGATTGAAACTGCTGAGGGGCAGGTGGGCACTAGCCTTTTCCCTTGTTCGACGAGCTTGCCGATCGGTAGTAATTCGAACCAGGGCTGCAAAACTTTACTCCGTAACCGATATAATGCGGCAAAAGCAGAGCTGCCGGTGGGTCAATTTCTCGATGGATTGATGCTGGATTCGGCGGGAAGGGTCATCGAAACCCTGCGCTGTAATATCCTGGCCCGATTTGGTGGGAAGTGGATGACTCCATCCCTGCACCGGTGTGGTGTTCATGGTGTGATGCGGCAGTGGCTCTCGAGCCATATCCACTGGCAAGAGGAAGACATGGAGCTTTCCGAGCTCTGTGAGGCCGATGAACTGGCTCTCTGCAACAGTGTTCGAGGTGTATTACCGGTAGTAGAGGTAATCGGTTACAAAAATTGGCCTGTGGGTGTCGAGACCCGCAAGCTACAGAAGCTGATATTGGATAAATTGTGGTGAAGAAAAAGCAAGCGAGTTTCGCTTGGAGAGTGTTGAAGCTGTTATTTGGTGGGCTGGTATTGGTCTGCTTGGTTGCAGTTGCCTCTCTATACGTGGCAAAGGAAGCCTTGGAATCCCCCCTGCCGATTGCACAAGATGGGCTTACGCTTCAGGTGGAAAAGGGCGGAAGTTTGTCCCGGACGCTGCGAAGCCTGCAGGGCGAAGGGATAATCCAGTGGCCGCAAATACTCCTCGCCTATGCCTACTGGGAGGGCACAACAGAAATCCATTCCGGCGAGTATTTAGTTCCCTTTGGCAGTAACGCGCGGGACTTGATTGCGCGCCTGAATCGCGGTGAAGTTACCCGCTATCGCATTACGCTATTAGAGGGCTGGACCTTTCGCCAGGCCCTGCGACAAATCCGCTCCGGTGAAAGAATCGTTCAGTCCGAAGAGGGAAGCAATGTCAGTGCCGCTGCCCAGGCCCTGGGCCTAAAGGAAGATGAAGTCGAGGGTTGGATTTTCCCGGATACTTACGTCTACCGGTCCGGTACCACAGATATTGAGCTGCTGCGTCAGGCCTATGATCGGATGCAGAAGGTACTGGATGAGGAGTGGCAATCAAAAGGGGATGATCTGCCCTATAAGTCGCCCTATGAAGCCTTAATCATGGCTTCAATTATCGAGAAAGAGACAGGGCAGCCATCTGAGCGCAGTGAAATAGCTGGTGTTTTTGTACGCAGGCTGAATAAAGGTATGCGCTTGCAGACAGACCCCACCGTAATTTACGGCTTGGGTGAGGACTTTGACGGAAATCTGACCCGTACACACCTGCGCCAGGCAACACCTTATAATACTTATGTTATTAATGGCCTTCCCCCTACGCCGATTGCCCTACCTGGGCGAGCGGCAATTCGGGCCGCTTTAAATCCAAAGCCCGGCAAGAGCTTGTATTTTGTTGGCAAAGGGGATGGATCTCATCATTTCTCAGCGACTCTGACAGAGCACAACCGTGCGGTGCGGGAGTATCAGCTGAAAAGGCGCGCGGATTACCGCTCGAGTCCGGCAAAAGGAAAGAATTAGTGTCGCACGGCAAGTTCATCACCCTCGAGGGTGTAGAGGGGGTGGGGAAATCTACCAATTTACTCTTCATCACCGAGTGGCTCAAAAAGCACAATATTAACTTTATCCAAACTCGGGAGCCGGGAGGCACCCCGTTGGCAGAACAGCTGCGCGAGCTGTTATTGGCCAAGCGGGATGAATCCGTTGATCCCACGGCGGAATTATTGATGGTGTTTGCCGCCCGCGCGCAACATCTGTCTCAGGTTATACTGCCCGCCTTAAAACGTGGGGATTGGGTGATCTGTGATCGCTTCACCGATGCTACCTATGCCTACCAAGGCGGTGGTCGTAGACTGGATCGACAATTGATCGAGCAGTTGGAGCAGACAGTTCAAGGGGATTTGCGTCCAGATAAAGTGCTTTTATTGGATCTCGATCCAGAAGTGGGGCTACAGCGAGCCGCACGCACTGGGGAAGCGGATCGGTTTGAGAGTGAGCACCTGGAGTTTTTTCAGCGGGTGCGTGCGGCTTATCGTGATCGAGCTGAAGCTGCGCCTGCCCGTTACGCGGTTGTGGATGCCGGCCAATCTCTGGAACAGGTGCAGATGGATCTAGCCAAGCAATTGGAGCTGTTGCTTTAAGCTATCTTGCCCCAGAATCTATTTTTAAATGATAAGAATTGTGGCTGATGTCTGTGCCTGAAACTTTTGAGTATAAATCGATACCGGTACCTCTTCCCTGGCACTCCGAGCAATGGCAGCGGTTGGGCTTGCAGTTGCAGGCGGGCCGCTGCCCGCACGCTTTGCTGCTGACTGGCCCGGAGGGGTTGGGAAAGCGACAATTCGCGGCTGCTTTTACCGCGTTGGCCCTATGTGAACAACCGAGGGCAGGTCAGGCCTGTGGAGAGTGTAAGGATTGTCGGTTGTGGATGGCTGGCTCGCATCCTGATTTCCTGCAAGTTGAACCTGAAAAGCCCGGTGGCCCGCTGAAAGTGGAACAGATCCGTCAGCTGGGCAACTTTGTTTCCCGCACCAGTGGGCGGGGCGGGGCGCGTCTGGTTTGTTTGTCACCGGCGGAGGCGATGAATGTCAACGCAGCCAATGCCTTGTTGAAAAACCTGGAAGAGCCGGCACCCTCCGTTATCTTTGTGTTGATCACCGATGCCCCCACAGGCCTTTTGCCAACCATTCGAAGTCGCTGCCAATCTATAGCTTTTCCGCCCCCAACTGGAGAGGTGGCGCTACAGTGGCTATACAGCAATGGGCTGGAAGAGCCGCTGGCACAGCGTGTTTTAACTCTGGCAGGCGGGGCACCATTATTGGCGGCGGAGCTGGCCGAGCCCAAGTCGAGAGAAGTACGCGAGCAGTTTTTTAAAGATTTGGTTGCTGTAGCTCAGGGTACGGCAAGTTCAGTCTCTACTGCGGGCCGTTGGGAAACACCGGCCGAGGGTGTTGAATTGGTTCAACTACTGCTTTTCTGGCAGCACTGGTTAACCCAGATGGTGCAGATTCGCAGTTGTGATCTCAGTGGAGATGCCCAGCTAATGGTTCTTTTGCAGAGGTTGCCAGGGTCGAGTGAGCAAAGCTTGCAGCCAGTATTTGCGTTCTACGATCATTTGCTTCAGGCGCGGAAAGGGTTACTGGGCACAGCTAACCCCAATCGTCGTTTGCTGCTGGAAGAATTATTTATTCGTTGGGCGAAGCTTTTTGCTTAGGCGTCTTGCACAAGTCGGGTAGGGTAATTGACGTTGCCTGGACACAGGCAGCGGGCTTAGATAAGTTAGCGCATCATTTAGAAATATAAACATTGAGGTTGTCCATGAAAGCCATGGGAGGCGGTGCCCGCAACGGCATCCTGTCACTGAAAATCCAGGATAAATCTGTGCTCTATGCGGCCTATATGCCCTTCGTAAAGAATGGTGGCTTATTTATCAGTACGGATAAATCGTACAACCTTGGCGATGAGGTTTTTCTGCTTCTGAGCTTAATGGATGAGCCGGAAAAGATTCCGGTTGCCGGTAAAGTGATCTGGATTACGCCCAATGGTGCTCAAGGCAACCGCACTCCCGGAATCGGAGTTCAATTTGGCGATAAGGACAATATCGCGCAAAACAAGATTGAAACCCACTTGGCGGGAACCTTAGAATCCAGCCGCCCAACCCATACGTTGTAACTCTCTAATGCTTGTTGATTCTCACTGTCACCTGGACAGACTTAAGCTCGATAAATTTGATGGCGATCTGGATACTGTATTGGACCTGGCCCGCAGTCGCGGTGTTGGCAAGTTCCTCTGTGTCGGTATCAGTTTGGAAAACGCCGATGCGGTTGTTGAAATCGCATCCCGCTACGAGGACGTAGTCTGTTCCGTTGGTGTGCACCCGTTGGATGTCGACTCTGGCATGGCGGATGTTGAGCGACTGGTAGAAATGGCTAATCAGCCCAATGTTGTTGCATTGGGGGAGACAGGTCTGGATTACTACTACAGCACTGACACCCAGGAAATCCAGCAGCAGAGCTTTATTGCACACCTGAAAGCGGCGGGGCAGGCAGAGCTTCCGGTTATTGTGCATACGAGAGATGCGCGGGAAGATACTATCGCTCTCATTAAAGAGCACGGTAATACCAATACCGCAGGTGTTCTGCACTGTTTTACCGAGAGCTGGGATATGGCCAAGGCTGCCCTGGATCTCAATTATTATATTTCTTTGTCCGGCATCGTGACCTTTAAAAATGCCGAGGAGCTGCGGGATGTCGCCCGCAGGCTGCCTTTGGATCGGTTGCTCGTTGAGACTGACTCCCCTTATTTGGCTCCAGTGCCCTATCGGGGTAAGCCTAATATTCCGGCCTATGTGCGTGAAGTGGCGGAATTTATCGCTGATTTACGCGGTATTCCCTACGAAGAGCTGGCCGAAATCACCTCAGAAAACTTTTTCAGATTATTCCCCCGGGCAGTTTGATCCGGGTCTATTGGATGTTCCCCTATGATGAAGCAGCAGTTGCAAGTCATGCTGACTCTGCAAGACCAGATTAATACGGTAGTAAATGAAAACTGGCGTGAGCAAAATTTTGCCTGGTACCGCGCTATTTGGGTAGAAAGTGCAGAGTTGTTAGACCATTACGGTTGGAAGTGGTGGAAGAAGCAACTTCCAGAAATGGATCAGGTGAAGCTTGAATTGGTGGATATCTGGCATTTCGGTTTGAGCCTTGAATTGCAAAAAGGCTCTCCGCAGGAAGTGGCTGAGATCATGCTGAAGGCGTTTGCCGGTTCCGAGCGTACGGCGGGTGATTTCCGTGAAAACCTCGAGTCTTTCACCTTGAACACCCTGGCCACCAAACAGTTTGATGTTGCTGGCTTTGCTCAACTATTGGCCGATGCAGAAATGTCTTTTGCTGAGTTGTACCAGCGATATGTTGGTAAAAATGTACTCAACCGATTCCGCCAGGATAACGGCTACAAAGATGGCAGCTATGTAAAAAACTGGGCGGGCCGTGAAGACAATGAACACCTAGCGGAAATTGCCGGACTTTTGGACCCATCTGCTGCTGATTACAGTGACCAGGTTTACAAGGCACTGCAGACGCGTTACCGGGAATTGGCGCTGACATAATCACTCGCAAAGAGTGTCCAATACAGTCTGAGAGGTTTTGTCATACAAATTGAGCCGCTATTTCGCTTGTGTAAGATGAAATTTACTCGCGAGGCCCTATAATGCGGCCGCTTACAAACGAGGGAGAACTATCGTGAAAGCACCTGTACGTGTTGCTGTTACCGGCGCTGCCGGTCAGATTAGCTATTCGTTGCTGTTCCGCATCGCCTCTGGCGAAATGCTGGGCAAAGATCAGCCGGTTATTCTGCAATTGCTGGAAATCACTCCGGCATTGGAAGCGCTGAAAGGCGTTGCTATGGAGCTTGAAGACTGCGCTTTCCCGCTGCTCGCGGGTATCGTTCAGTCCGATGATGCTACTGTTGCGTTCAAAGATGCAGATTACGCTTTGCTGGTAGGCGCGCGTCCCCGTGGACCGGGTATGGAGCGTAAGGACCTGCTGGAAGCTAACGCTGCTATCTTCTCTGCACAGGGTAAAGCCCTGAACGACGTTGCTTCTCGTAACGTAAAAGTACTGGTTGTTGGCAACCCGGCTAACACCAATGCCCTGATCGCTCAGCGCAATGCTCCAGACCTGGACCCGCGTAACTTCACCGCGATGACCCGTCTGGATCACAACCGCGCTCTGTCTCAGCTGGCAAACAAAACTGATTCCAGCGTTAACGACATCACCCATATGACCATTTGGGGCAACCACTCTTCCACCCAGTACCCAGACCTGCACCAAGTGAAGGTTTCCGGTGCTGCAGCCATGGATAAAGTGGAGCAGGAATGGTACGAAAACGACTTCATCCCGACTGTTCAACAGCGCGGTGCAGCTATCATCAAGGCGCGCGGTGCTTCCTCTGCGGCTTCCGCTGCCAACGCTGCCATCGACCATATGCGCGATTGGGCTCTGGGCACCGCTGAAGGTGACTGGACCAGCATGGCTGTATTCAGCGATGGTTCTTACGGTATTCAGGAAGGCCTGATTTACTCTTTCCCTTGCACTTGCAAAGACGGCGACTGGGAAATTGTTCAAGGCGTTGACATCAACGACTTCTCCCGCGAGAAAATGTCTGCTACCGAGCAGGAGCTGGCGGAAGAGCGTGATGCAGTAGCACACCTGCTGCCGTAATAGGGAGTGACAGGTCCCAGGCCTTGGCCGCAGACCTCTCCCAAAAACCCACACTGAGGTGTGGGTTTTTTTATGCCTGAATTTTGTAAACCCCGGCCCGGACCAGGAAACTTTCCCGGTCAGTATCTTCGTGTGAGCTGCCGCCATCGGCACTACACTGATTTTATATATCTGCCGGATGTCCCTGCTATGGTCACTGAAGTTGGCCGCAACACCGCCCGTTGCGCCTGTATCCTGCTGCAGCCTAACCAGTCCCTGTCCCTCTCCGGCAATCTGTGGGTGTTTTTCTCCCTGGTTGGGGTATCCCTTGGAATCAGCCTCGCTTTTGCGATGGCGGGAGCCTGGATGATTCTTCCCTTTGCCGGGCTTGAAATGATCCTGCTGGGCATCCTGTTTACCTACGTGTACCTCGAAGGGACCCGCAGAGAAGTAATACGCATCAATGAGGAGTTGGTAATTCTGGATTGCTGTAAGGGGTTCAGGCAGCAAACGGTGTATCACCGGGAGTTCGCCCGCGATAAGTTGGCAGTACTCGTAAGGATGGGGAGCAGTGCTACCGAAATGGCTTCGGTAAACTTTAGTGGTCCTGAGGGGTGCCTTGAAGTCGGGGAGTTCCTCACCGAAGCTGAAAAGGCGGAGCTGGTGCAGAAGTTAGGTCGTTTTGGCATTTGTGCCAGGAAAGAGAAAGAGTTTCGTCTGCAGCAGTTCTGATTTCTCTATAGAACTGGCGTCTCGTTTGTTTCTTTTCGCTATAATCCCCGCTTTACTCTTAACTGTTCCATAGGGGATATCAGATGGCTTTTCCGAAGATCGGTAATTTGGCTCCGGCTTTTACGCTGACCAACCAAAGTGGCGAGAAAGTGTCACTTAAGGATTTTCGTGACAAAAGTAATGTCGTCCTCTACTTTTACCCGAAAGCACTTACCCCCGGTTGTACCACTCAGGCATGTGGGATTCGCGATAGTGCGGCTGAATTTAAAAAAGCCAATACTGTTGTGTTGGGGGTGAGCCCGGATCCAGAAGCAAAGTTGCAGCGCTTTATCGACAAGCACGAACTGAATTTTGATTTGCTATCTGATGAAGAACACAAGATTGCTGATAAATATGGCTGCTGGGGCTTGAAGAAATTTATGGGCAAGGAGTACATGGGGCTTCTGCGAACAACTTTTATTATTGATAAGAGTGGGCGCCTTCGCCATATTATCGACAAAGTTAAAACCAAGACCCATGACACTGATGTTTTGAATTGGATTGGCGAGAACCTGGATTAATTGCCAGACTCTGAGGGGCGGGGCTGGACTGGTGCTTGGTCTGCTGTAGCCCCTACCTTTCGGACTCAAAGGCGACACGTGGGTACCGAAAGTAAGTATTTTTGGCCCTTGGTACACAATAAGATGAAAAAAAGCACTGTCGCCCCTTGCTTTCTTAATTCTTGGTCTATACTGGCAGTTGTAAAGGAAAGGTGCGCCGGCTAGAGAGAGTCTCTCTGCGGGAATTGCCGGAGCGGTTAGTTTAAAAATTGTACATCTCTGTGAAGGATTCGATGTCTGTTTTTTGGTGCATCCCGCATCACGTAGTCGTCCGCCGAAGTTGATGTTGTGTTGGTGTGGGCAGGGGCAACCGGGATTCGCTGGATGCGGACATAGAAAAATAACTGCGGCTCACGGAACTCAATAGGAGCAGCTCGATGAACCATACTCAGCCCGACCAGACTTCGCTCTCTGAAGACAAATCACTTCAGCAGGCCAGAATATCCGGAGACCCGAATATTCTCGACCAGCTGCTGGCCCCCCCCGAAGCAACCAGTTTTGGTATTGCCGCACGGGTAATAGATGTGCTGGAGCAGCGTATCGGTAAGGCCTCTCTCGCTATTCGCCCGGTAGCGTCCGACCTAAGTATGTCCACCCGGACTCTGCAACGCCGGTTGCAGGAACACAACCTCAGTTTTGCATCTTTACGTGACCATGTTCGTTTTCGTCACGCGGTGCATTTCCTCAAAGATACTGCGCTGAGCGTTGATGGAATCTCACGAATTCTCGATTTCTCTGATCGAACCAGTTTTACCAGCGCGTTCAAACGCTGGACCGGGATGTCTCCCACTGGCTACCGCCGGCAGGTCCGCCAGAGGTTCTGAGTGTGGATTGGTTTGGCCGGTCTCTACGGGATCGGCCCAATCCGTTGCCTCGGCGGGGCAAACCCGTTAGAGTTGGCGGCAATTTAATAGGCTGACTCTTTGAGGTTTTGCATGAGCTTTTTTATCCCCTCCGCCATGGCACAGGAAGCGGCGCCGGCAGCACAGGGTAATCCGATGATAACCCTGCTGATGTTTGCGGGTTTGTTTGCATTCATGTGGTTTTTTATTATTCGCCCACAGCGCAAGCGCCAGAAAGAGCATCAAGAGCTGGTTGGCGCTCTGAAAAAGGGTGACGAAGTTGTAATGAGCAGCGGGATGCTGGGCCGCGTCGACAAGGTCGACGAGGACTACATCGTGTTGGAAGTTGCAGACAGCATGTCTTTGAAGTTCCAAAAAGTAGCTGTGCACGCAGTATTACCCAAAGGTACGATTAAAAAGATCTAATCCTATTCAGGGTTTATCTTTGAATGTCGTAACTAAAAAAGCCTGGCAATTGCCGGGCTTTTTTTTGGTTACTATTTTTGCGCGGGCAGTATTTATTGTGCCTTGAAAGCCCACAGAAAAATTGCGGAATTAATCAAAGGCTGGACTAATTTGTCTGATTAATTTTTCAATAAAAAAACAGGTTAGGCAAAAAGCAATAAATAGCACTGAAAGGCATGCTTATGTTCATTTTTCAAAGCTAGTCCTCTATCCGCTTACTCAGCAAGCTTGGTTCTATCTCTGCGGAAACTTTTTGCTAGAGGTGTCCTCTTACTGAGTCACATCGATAAAACTAATAATTAGACATAACAGGTTTAATTCACCGTGCTTAAGAGCCTGCCAATAGAGTTGCCTAAGCGGTTGCGCCTGGCGAACCTGCCCACACCTCTGCAGTCGTTAGACCGAATCAGTGATCTTTACTCCCTTCCTTATGGAGGGCCCAGGATTTGGATAAAGAGAGATGATCTTACCGAGTCCGGCATGTCGGGAAATAAACTGCGCAAGCTAGAGTTTGTTGCCGCTGAGGCCCGGGCCCAAGGGGCTCAGGTTTTGATCACTTGTGGCGGAGTGCAATCCAATCATTGCCGTACCACTGCTTTGGTGGGGGCTCGATTGGGGTTTAAGGTTCAGTTGATTTTACGTGGCAAGCGCACTGCAAATCCCGATGGCAACCTTTTACTGGATGAGTTGGCAGGTGCTGAAATTGCGGTTTACTCACCGGAGGAATACTCCCGGAATTTACAAGGCCTCTTTGACAGCTGGGCTGCTGAGTATCTGTCCAGAGGGCAGAAGTCTTTCTGTATCCCCACTGGTGCCAGCGACGGTTTAGGCATCTGGGGTTATATCTCGGCCTCTCAGGAATTATTGGCAGACTGTGCAGATAGGGGCTTCTCGCCTGATCATATTTTATGCGCTACTGGCAGCGGTGGGACCCAAGCGGGTTTGACCTTGGGGTGCCATTTGCTGGAAGCCGGTGTGAAAGTTACGGGTTTCGCCGTTTGCGACAGTGCTAATTATTTCCAAGTGAAAGTGCGTGAGGATATTTCGCAGTGGATGGCACAGTCTGGCGTATCGCTTGATTTGGAGTCCCTCAAGATTTTGGTTAATGCCGACTATAAAGGTCCCGCTTACGGGGTGGCGGAGCCAGAGGTTTACCAGACTATTAAAGAGTTGGCTTGCTTGGAGGGTATTCTTCTCGATCCAGTCTACACCGGCAAAGCATTTCATGGTCTGCTACAGGAGTTAAAAAAAGGAAATTACCGGGGCTCAGACAACCTGGTTTTTATTCATACCGGAGGGCAATTTGGCCTCTTCCCCCACCGAGCCCACTTCTTCCCAGTGGCCGAATAATACGACATTACTGTTCTCGTGCCGCGTAAGCTGCTAACCTGCGCAACAAATTACAGTTGTATCTGTATATAAAACAAACAGAAATAAGTCAGAGTAGTGGGGGGTTAGTTTGGATTCCTTTAACAATCTGCTGTTGTTAATAGACGGCATGCTCGGCTCAGCACCTTGGTTCCCCTGGGTGTTACTTGGAGTCGGTTTCTTTTTCACCATTTATCTTGGTTTTCCGCAGCTTCGTTATTTTGGGCATGCGATCAAGATTGTGCGCGGTAAGTACGACAAGCCCGGAGACCCGGGTGATACCTCCCACTTCCAGGCATTGGCCACAGCACTGTCGGGTACCGTAGGTACCGGTAATATCGGTGGCGTTGGCTTAGCTATTTTCCTCGGTGGTCCCGCTGCGCTGTTTTGGATGTGGATGACCGCATTCCTGGGTATGACCACAAAGTTTGTGGAAGTGACCCTGTCACACAAATACCGTATTAAAGCAGCGGATGGTTACTACGCGGGTGGCCCCATGTTTTACATGGAGCGTCGCTTGAATATGAAATGGCTTGCGGTGCTCTTTGCAATCGCGACCGTTATCTGTTCATTCGGTACCGGCAGCTTGCCCCAGGTCAACAACATTGCCCAGGCAATGCACGATTCTTTTGGTGTTGAGAAGGCTCTGACGGGTGGCATCCTGGCGATTTTGCTGGGCATGGTGATTATTGGCGGTATTACCCGAATCGCTAAAGTGACCTCCACCATTGTTCCCACCATGGCAGTTATCTACGTAATAGGTGCCTTGGGCGTTATCATCTACAACTACGAAAATATTCTGCCGTCCTTTGGGGCTGTTTTCCGCGATGCCTTCACCGGTAGTGCGGCTGTAGGTGGATTCCTGGGTGCGAGCTTTGCCTATGCCTTTAACCGTGGTGTGAACCGTGGCCTCTTCTCGAACGAAGCGGGTCAGGGCTCTGCACCTATTGCTCACGCCGCCGCTCGCGCAGACGAGCCGGTTTCTGAAGGTATGGTTTCCCTGCTGGAACCCTTTATCGACACCATTATCATTTGTACCTTAACCGGACTTGTGATTCTTTCTTCTGGTGTTTGGACTGAGAAACACGAGAACCTGTTTGAAGGTGCAGATACTTACGTTGTAGCGGGTAGCTACGATGAGAAGAATACCCAGGATGTTGAGCAGCTGTTCAAGTATTTGAGCGGTCAGGAGAGTGATGTTAAGGCCTATAACGGCTCCATTGTTGTGACTGACGGCCACCCGCTGAACAGCCAGGACTTTACCCTCATCCACGCCCGTTCTATTGCTGAAGACCTGGACTTCCGTGTGGGGGATGACAGCTTCAGCGGTGTTCTGGATGTGAAAGATGGTAAGTTTGCCAATGAAGATGTGGATATTTGGGGTAAGTCCCTGGTGCACTCTGTGGCCCTGACCAATCTTGCCTTCCAGCGCGGTTACTTTGGTGAATACGGTGGTCTGATTGTAACTCTGGGAATTCTGCTGTTTGCTTTCTCTACAGCAATTGCCTGGTCATACTACGGCGACCGCTCAATGATTTACCTTTTCGGCCCCAAGGCAGTAATGCCTTACCGAATCGTTTACGTTATTGCATTCTTCTGGGCTGCGATTGAGGACACCACAGTTATTTGGAACCTCTCTGCGGTGGCCATTGTGATAATGACCTTGCCCAACCTGTTTGGTATTACTGTGTTGGCCAAGGAGATGAAAGATACCGTGAAGGACTACTGGAAAGACCCAAGCCATAAATAATTTGTCTGGGTTTGATTAAAAATAAAAAAGGCGGCCAATATGGCCGCCTTTTTTATTTGTGCACCACCGATCCTTTGATCGATCTAGAGCTTGCCCACCCAGCAGAGACCTGCTGGGTGGAAATCAGCTCAATTACTCAGTGCTTGCACTCAGGGTAACGCCAGAGTAGGCAGAGTAAGCGCGGATACTGATATACCAGGTTCCAGCATCCGGATTACTGATGGTGCAGCTTTCGTCATTGCCCCACTGGTAGGGGCGGCAGTCGTACGCTGTACGGGTAGGCTCTTGGTTGTGGCGGACATAGAGATCTGCATCCCCGCTGCCACCTTCCATTACGGCGCTCAGGGTAGAAGCTCCAGCATCAACCTCAATGGTGAAGTGCTGCCAGCTGTTGCGGGAACCAGAAAGGTTGGTTTCTTCCCAGCTGTCGCTACCACCACCGCCACCACCACCACCGGTGTAACTGCCTACCAGGGTGACATCGGAGAAGGAGGAGTAGCCGCGCACCATGACGTAATAGGTTCCGCCCTGCAGGTCAGCGTCAGCGATATCACAAGTTTCATTGTTGCCTGAAGTGTACGGACGGCAATCATAAGTGCTGGTGGTTGGAGCATTGCCAAAGCGAACATAGAGGTCGGCATCACCGCTTCCGCCTGACATTGCAAAAGACAGGCCTGTGGCATCTGCGGGTACATCCAGGGTGAAGTGAACTTCATCACCACTGCTGCCCTCGATGTCGGTCTCGGTAACCCCGTTTTCGAGTTCTCCGCCTTCATTACCACCGCCACCGCCGCCGCCACCGCCACCGCAGCTGCTGGTGGAAACGCCTACCGTGGAGAATGCGGCAACAACGTCATCAGTGTCGTAACCTAAATCTGATGCTGCAGAGAAAACACCACAGGCACCATCTTCAAAATCAGTATTGGCACTCCAATACATCTGGTTGGCAAGAACGAAGGGGTCGAATGCTGTGCGGGTATTCCAGCCACTGGTATTCGCCAGTAGGTAGAAGGCCCGGTTAAAGACGCCGGAGCTGTAGTGTACGTCCATGCCGTTGTAGTAATCATCGGCATGTCCGATGGAGCTGCCATCGTCAGTTGGATCTTCAAAGTAGCGGAGTGCTCCGCTGGACTTAAAGATCTCGGCCCCTACCAACCAGTCATTGCTGCCGCGCATATAGTACTCGGCAGCTTCACCGGCGATGTCAGAGAAGGCTTCATTGATACCGCCGGACTGATTGTAGTAATTCAAGTCAGAGTTTTGCTCGGTAAAGCCGTGGCTGACTTCGTGAGCGGAAACATCGAGGCTAACCAGTGGATAGAAGTAGCTCTGGCCATCACCAAATGTCATCTGGCTGCCATCCCAGAAGGCATTCTCGTAGTTGTTGCTGTAGTGCACCCGCATTCTCAGTTTTTGTGTGAGAGGGGATGTGTTGTACCAGTCGCTATAGAGATCAAAGACCACACCGCCAAAGAAGTGTGCGTCATTGAGTGGTGAGTAAGCGCCGTTGATTGACTTATAGTCATTGTCCGGGCAAGTGAACGAGTGGATGCTACCGCCATTCGTGCTGTGGTTCATATCAACGGTTTCTACATTGTCCGTATCCATGGCACAGCTGTCGTCAACAATCATGTGGGGGTAGTCAGTACCGTACTCGTAGCGCCCGGTCTTTGAATTGCCCCCTGGGCCTGTCGCATTTTGTGCAAAGTTCAAGCCGTCCCAATGCTTGAGAACTTCGCCAGTCATTGCATCGATAAAGTAGAAGGGGCGTGTGGGTTCATCGCCGTACTCAACCCAGTTGACCAGGTAAGCCAAGCGGGCATTGTCTTGCTCATCGATATAGACGTAGAGTTTCTTTTTGGGGTTATGTGCTTCCAGCTTCAAAGCCTGAACTGACAAAGCTCCCTGGATAACGCCCTGCTGCGTGCGCCAGTTGATCTGGTGGTCCATTGCCCGCTCAATAGCATTATCTTCATTGATAAATGCTTTGATATTGGGTACTTCCAGTTCCAGCCCAGTGATGACATTGCCGCGAACCTCAGTAATCAGACCCTGCCCGGAGCTGGTTACTGTTTGGCCGTAGACAGGAATGCCTTTGTGAGTCTGTTGGTAGCGGGCTACGGTTTTGCCGTTGACGAGAGTGCGCTCACGAACTTTTTCGAGCGCCATATCCGATCCGCCGGTGGCAGCTAAAGTTTGTGGTGAGAGCATGTCCGCCGTGGCGGGGACGCGCTCAACAGCATGTGCACTAATAGCCAAGGCTAAAGTGCAGCTTAGTCCTACAAAATGCTTCATTGCTAGCTTTCCCTTTTATAGCTTTTTTATATATGAATCCGCCGGTATACAGCCGTATTTCCCTTGTGGGGACCGTATTAAATCTGGTTGGCCAATACAGGCTGGATTTTTATGTGGTAAGACAGCAGAAGATAACCGTCGCCAGGAAGGGGCCGCAGTAGCGGCAGTGGCGTTCGCTTTCTCAAACCGGTTGCCCTAATTAATTGGGCAACTTGAGATTACCCTGCATACGCATCTAGGCAACAAAAAGGTGATGGCAAACTAATATATTTGAATTGTTTTCGATATTTTTGCTCGGATCGTCACAAATTAGGAAGTGATGTTCTGCCTGTGAGGTGGAAAAGATGAGTTGTTTTTTCCGAAAAAATAAATTTGGCGATAACAGTTTATTATTTCTGTTAGCTTTTAGTGGAACGGTTATTTATACATTTAATAATAGAAATTCCCTCTCCCATGAACTGATCACACGATTAAACTCCTCATATTCATTTCTCTTGATTGCGTTCCAGGCTTTTACGAATTTTCTGCCAAACATTTCTGTTGCTTCATCACAATCTGATAGGAGTGTCAGGGCATGTTCCTGGGTGCGGGGAAGTGTAATTGATTCTTTGGAGCAGTCGCCCTGATAAGGTGCGCTCGGTGCGACTTTATTGGTCATTCCTAAATATCCGCAGGCAAGGGAAGCTGCTATGGCAAGATAGGGGTTGCAGTCTGCCCCGGGAAAACGATTCTCAAGACGTTTACTTTGTGGCGAGCTGTCGGGAACCCGAAGGCCTGTTGTTCGATTGTCATAACCCCAGTGGAGACTGGTGGGTGCGGCCATTTCAGGTGTGAAGCGGCGATAGGAGTTTACATTTGGAGCAAAAAAACTAATAAAACCGGGAGTGTATTTCTGCATGCCGCCAATAAAATGCAAGAAATTATTGCTCTCTTTTCCTGTATTATCGACAAAAATATTTTCACCGGTTTTTCTATCCGCCACACTCTGGTGTAAGTGCAGAGCGCTTCCAGGTTCGTCTTCCATCGGTTTTGCCATGAAGGTTGCATAAATGCCGTGGCGCAGAGCCGTTTCGCGCACTGTGCGTTTAAAGGTAAAGACCTGGTCAGCTAAATGAAGTGGATCTCCATGTAGAAAGTTAATTTCCATCTGGGCAGTGCCTGATTCGTGGATCAGTGTGTCGACATCAAGCCCCTGAGCTTCACAAAAATCATACATGTCTTCAATGATGGGCTCGTATTCATTGGCTGCATCAATGCTGTAGGATTGTCGGGTTTTTTCTGTGCGTCCCGATCTTCCCACAGGCGCGGATAGCTTTTCATCCGGATCCAGGTTTCTTTTTACAAGATAAAACTCTACCTCAGGGGCGACAATGGGCTTCCATCCTCTGTCTGCATATTTTTCGAGGACAAATTTTAAAATATTACGGGTGCTGATAGGGTGAGGGTCCCCATCTCGAGAATGGCAGTCATGAATGATTTGTGCTGTCGGATCATTGGCCCAAGGGTTTAGGCGCACTGAGTTGGGGTCAGGGATTAGGAGCATGTCGGTGTCTGCTGGATCAACAAGCTCATTGTGTTCGTCGACATAATCCCCCGTGACAGTTTGCACCAAAATGCTTTCCGGTAAACGGCTGTCTTGAGTTAAGAACTTATCGGTGGGGGTGAACTTTCCTCTGGCGTTACCTGACATGTCGGGAACAAGGCATTCAACTTCTGCAATATTGTGATTTGCCAGCCAGTTTGTAATTTTATCCATTGGATAGCCATTGCTTACTTTTTCTTCCTGAGTGAAATTCTATGATCAGTGCCGGAAAGCGTTGCGCTGAAAATAATTCCTCCTGTGTAAAGGAACTATATACTGCCGATTGGAACAGGGCCGTTTATTTAAATGGCATCGAGCGTATCTGGTAGAAATATGAAGGTGATGAATAGGTTGGATGAGCACACGGAATCCTATTATGCCGCTACAGCTAACGACCTTCAGGAGTATCCATGCCTGGAAGGTAACGTGGAGGCAGATGTCTGCGTTATTGGTGGTGGTTATACGGGACTTTCCAGTGCTTTGCACTTGGCAGAGCGCGGCTACCGTGTGGTGCTTCTGGAGGCTAATAGGATTGGTTGGGGCGCATCAGGAAGGAATGGAGGACATGTCGGTGTTGGACAAAGGCGAAGTCAGGGTGATCTGGAAGCCATGTTCGGATTCGACACCGCTAAGCAGCTCTGGGATTTGAGTATCAACGCTGTTCAACTGGTGGAAAGTCTTATAGTCAGGCACCAGATTCAATGTGATTTAAAACGCGGGATCATGCATCTTGCAGCAAAATCCAGTCACGATAAATATCTGCAGGATGAAACTGAAGAACTCAGAGATAAATATGATTACAGGCAAGTTGAGTATATAGAGAAAGAGGAAGTTCGAGAGCTTGTAAGTAGCAAACGATATCTCGGCGCACAGCTGGATTTTGGTTCGCTACATCTTCATCCTCTCAATTTTGCATTAGGTCTTGCCCGCGCAGCAGTTTCTGCTGGTGCCAGGTTTTTTGAGTGTAGTGGTGTGCAAGGGTATTCGAGCTCTTCTCCCTTTACGGTGAAAACTGCACGAGGAAAGGTGAAGGCCGAAAAGTTGATTTTAGCTTGCAATGGTTACTTGAAAGATCTTGAGCCCCGCTTAGCGGGGCACATAATGCCAATAAATAATTTTGTGCTGGCAACAGAGCCCTTACCGGAGGGGCTCGCTAGGGAAATCATAGCCAATGACTTCGCACTGCAAGATACTCTATTTGTTATAAATTATTGGAAATTATCTGGCGATAACCGTTTAATTTTTGGGGGAGGGGAAAATTACACCAGGCGTTTCCCTAAAGATATTCGCAGTTTCGTCCGCAAGTATATGTTGAGGGTTTACCCGCAGCTGGAAAATACTGCTGTTGATTTCGGCTGGGGGGGTACGCTGGCCATTACTATGAATCGGATGCCCTGTATAGGACAGTTGCAGTCGGGCCTATATTACAGTCAGGGGTATTCTGGACATGGAGTGCCTACGGCAACTTTTGCCGGCAAGCTTCTGGCTGATGCAATTTATGGGGAGAGTGAGGGTTATAACGTGTTTTCTTCTCTTCCTAAAGTAGAGTTTCCAGGTGGCACTTTATTGAGGTGGCCGGGGTTGGTGTTGGGGATGCTTTACCACAGTTTGTTAGATAGGTTTGGAAGCTAGTCTTTGAGTGATGTAATAGAGAATGCCGACACACTAATGTGTCGGCACCTGCCTTAAATATTACTGGCTCTGGGCGGAAAGGGTTACGCCTCTGTACGAAATATAGCCTTGTACACTGATGTGCCAGGTACCTGCAGCTGGATTGCTAAAGCTACAGAATTCATTATTGCCGTTTACGTAAGGACGACAATCCCAGTTGTCGGTGGTTGGGGTGGCACCATAACGAACGTACAAATCGGCATCGCCATTGCCACCGAGCATTTCGACAGTCAAAGATGATGAGCCTGATGGTACATCCAGGGTGAAGTGCTGCCAGCTGTTGCGGCGGCCTGATAAGTTGGTTTCTTCCCAGCCTTCTGAGTTTGAACCGCCATCATCGCCACAGTTACTGGTAGATACCCCTACGGTGTCGAACGCTGCGATTACTGTTGCAGTATCGTATCCGAGATCTTCAGTAGCTGACAGGGCTCCGCAAGCACCTTCAATGTAATCAGTGCTTTGATTCCAATAAGTTTGGTTAGCAAGCACAAAGATATCGAAAGCAGTTTGGGTGTTCCAGCCGCTTGAGTTGGCGATCAGGTAGAAAGCCCGGTTGAATACGCCGGAGCTGTAGTGCACGTCCATGCCGCTATAGTAGTCGGAAGCATGGCCAATGGATCTGCCATCTTTGGTGGGGTCATCCATATAGCGAAGAGCGCCATCAGCCTTGTATATATCGGCCCCCACCATCCAGTCGTTAGTGCCCTTCATGTAGAACTCGGCAGCTTCACCGGCCATGTCAGAGAAGGCTTCGTTTATGCCGCCGGATTGGTTGGCGTAGGTCAGGTTGGAGTTTTGCTCAGTAAAACCATGGCTCACCTCATGAGAGGATACGTCCAAGCTGACAAGTGGGTGGAAGGTTGTGAAGCCATCACCAAATGTCATTTGGCTGCCATCCCAGAAGGCGTTCTCGTAGTTGTTGCTGTAGTGAACTCGCATTCTCAATTTTTGTGTGAGCGGCGATGTTCCATACCAGTCACTGTACATATTGAAAACGACATTGCCAAAGAAGTGGGCATCATTCAATGGAGAATAAGCACCATTGATTTCTTTGTAATCATTTTCCGGACAGGTGAAGGAGAAAACGCTACCTCCGCTTGTACCGTGATTCAAATCCACGGTTTCTACGTTAGCAGTGTTCATGGAGCAGTTATTGTCAACTTCGAGGGCAGGGAAGTCTGTTCCATATTCATAACGCCCGGTTTTTTCATTGCCACCGGGGCCTGTAGCATCCTGGAAGGCAAGGCCGTCCCATTGCTTGATAACTTCGCCAGTAAGTGCGTCTACAAAATAGAACGGTCTGCTCGGCTCATCTCCGTATTCGACCCAGTTAACCAAATAAGCTAATCGCGCCTGGTCGTTTTCATCGACATAGACATAGAGCTCTTTTTTCTGGTTTCGTGCGTTGAAGCGCATGGACGACATTGAGAGAGCTTTTTTACTGTCACCATCCTGAGTGCGCAGATTCAGCTGATGGTTCATGGCTCGATCAATAGCATTATCGGCATCAATCGTTGCGCGGGCGGTAGGTACCTCCAACTCTAGGCCTGAGAGTACGTGGCCTCTCACTTTTTCAGTTAAGCCTTGCCTGGAACTGGTTATGGTTCTCCCCCAAACGGGTATGCCTTTATGAGTTTGCCGATATCGGGCAACCGTTCTCCCGTTGGCGAGCGTGCGCTCGCGAACCTTTTCCAGCTTCATATCTGAGCCAGCGATTGAGGCTAGGGACTGATTGGAAAGTAACTCTGGTGTGACATTAATACGCTCCGCCGCTTGGGCGCTAATAGCGAGTGCGAGTGTGCTAGCGGCTCCTAACAAATATTTCATTAAGTAATTCTCTTTATGATTATAATTTAATGGCCATAGTTAACCGGGAGCATAAAATAAACGCTCAGTGGTTAATGCTGTCTGGTTAAGCGGCCAATTGAATCACACCCCAAGAATATCTCGCGCTATGAGCTGAGAGCTGTATGGAGTTTATGTGCAAAATTTTCTTGGGGGTTGTTTGCCGTTGTCAGGCGAAATAACGATATCCCTTGTTGTTATTCCTGACAATAATTTTTTTGAAGTGGATGTAAACTTGAAAGATCAAATTGTTTTTTTGATGTGTATGTCACGAATTCAGATATTTGCAACTTTGGTTATTTGAGGGGTTTTAATTGGTTAGTTTATAGCTTTTTTCTGAATGGCAAACTTTTTTTGAGTTGTATTTAAACGGTAAAGCTTTCTGTGGTTTTGTTATTTTTGTTTATTTCCGGTGCGAAATTCTTCAATTTAATTCAATTTGCATGAGTGGGGTGCTATATGTTTGTTAAGTTTGAAGGGGTGTATTAATCTGGGTTCTTTAAGGGGGTGTCAAACTAAAGGATTAAAGTATTAATCCTTTCTGAGCTTGATGGGGGTGGATATTAACTCTACCAAAACTTTACTGTAGAAAAATGCACGCGGTAGTTTGGAGCGGTTTCAATTTCGAATTTTGAAATGTTTTGCTCCATCGTCTTAATCCCGCAGTCAAAGCAACTTTGACTCCCTGGACACTTGTGCAGCGCTCTGTAGGTAACATCGGGAAGGGCTGGCATTCTTATCTGTACATATCGCTCAATTTGTGGAATATAAGTTTGAGATTTGTCGTAGACTCTCACTGCCCTCAGTGAAGCTGCGGTGTCGGTGGATTAACGATGTAGAGGCTCTCTAATGGCTGTGCGTCCAGATAAGTTAGTAATCGCTATTTCCTCTCGCGCTCTGTTTAACCTTAGCGATAGCCACAAGGTATTTGAGGAGCAGGGATTGCACGCCTTTTCTCATTATCAAGTTGAGCGTGAGAACGATGTTCTGGAAAAAGGGGACGCATTCCCTCTGGTTGAGAAGTTTCTAAAGATCAATGAGCTTCTTGGCGGTGAGCCACGGGTGGAGGTGATCCTGCTATCAAGGAATAGTGCCGATACCGGATTAAGGGTATTTAACTCGATAGAGCACTATGGACTCAATATTACTCGTGCGGCCTTTTGCAATGGTGGAAGCCCTTACCGTTATATTGGCCCATTTGGATGCAACCTGTTTTTGTCTGCTGATGGTGTAGATGTCCGCCAAGCGTTGGAGCAGGGGGTTGCTGCGGCAACCTTGGTTGCCGGAGGAAACCGCGAATATCGTGATGATGTGTTGCGATTTGCCTTTGACGGCGATGCGGTAATCTTCTCTGATGAGGCTGAGCGAGTCTACAAAACGGAAGGCCTGGCTGCTTTTACTGAGGCGGAGCGTGCCTCAGCACAGAAGCCACTGGGGGGAGGGCCCTTTAAGGGATTCCTTGAGGCTTTGCAGAGGTTGCAGGCTGAATTTGAGATGGATACCTGCCCGATACGAACGGCTTTGGTAACGGCACGTTCCGCACCGGCCCATGAGCGGGTCATCAGGACATTGCGCGCCTGGGATATTAGAGTGGATGAGTCAGTTTTTCTCGGCGGGCTTCCTAAAGGTGAGTTCCTGCGGGCTTTTGGCGCCGATGTCTTCTTTGATGATCAGCCTAGTCACTGTGTTTCTGCAGGTGAGCATGTGGCTACGGGCCATGTTCCTCATGGAATCGCAAATGCAGAGGTATAAAAAGTTCAAAAGTGATAAAGGTGTACGTTATCACTCAGTGCTCTCTATGCCGATAATGTTTGAACTTTTCCCGGCCCTCATCCGAGAGGCTTAGCTCTAATTATTAGAAAATAAAGCCGACAGAAAGTCCGGGATCCCCCAAAGTTGATTGACACTTTCGTCTCTACCACGGATATTCAACCGTCCATTGGCCCTGGCTTTGATTCACTGCTATTCTTTTCTCGTATAACTCAAGATAGTTTTTATAACTATCGATCAAAAAATGGTATTACTCGCTCTCGGCCATGAGCGAACTTAATGAAAGGGAGGATCTATGAAGCTGCAGCAGTTGAGATATATCTGGGAAGTGGCACATCACGACCTCAATGTTTCTGCTACAGCGCAGAGCCTCTATACCTCCCAGCCGGGAATCAGTAAGCAAATCCGACTTTTGGAGGATGAGCTTGGCGTAGAAATCTTCGCGCGCAGCGGCAAGCATCTCACGAGGGTGACCCCGGCAGGGGAGGCAATCTTAAAGACTGCCGGCGAAATTATGCGCAAAGTGGAGAATATTAAACAGGTTGCGCAAGAGTTCAGCAATGATAAAAAAGGTAGTCTCGCTGTAGCTACCACTCACACTCAGGCGCGCTATGCCTTGCCCCCGATTATTAAGCTGTTTATAGGCCGTTATCCGGAGGTTTCCCTGCATATGCACCAGGGAACCCCTATGCAAATTTCTGAGATGGCGGCAGATGGCACTGCAGACTTTGCCATCGCTACCGAAGCTCTGGAGCTTTTCAGCGACTTGGTGATGATGCCTGTCTACCGCTGGAACCGCTGCATTCTGGTACCGAAAGATCACCCGCTTTGCCAAGTGAGCAAGCTATCCCTTGAGGATGTGGCGAAGTACCCGATAGTTACTTACGTATTCGGATTTACCGGCCGTTCCAAATTGGAT
This sequence comes from Microbulbifer sp. CNSA002, assembly GCF_047324085.1. Lineage (NCBI taxonomy): Bacteria > Pseudomonadati > Pseudomonadota > Gammaproteobacteria > Cellvibrionales > Microbulbiferaceae > Microbulbifer > Microbulbifer sp. CNSA002. The sequence continues at coordinate 3,047,248 of NZ_CP172449.1, read as the reverse complement.
GAGGCTTTCTTGGAGAAGGGGTTATCACCCAAGGTGGTCTTTACCGCCGCCGATGCCGATGTGATCAAAACTTATGTGCGTTTGGGGTTGGGTATTGGCATTGTGGCTGATATGGCTGTTGATGGTGAGGATGAAGATCTGGTGGCCCTCGACGCGAGCAACCTGTTTGAGTCGAGTGTTACGAAAATTGGCTTCCGTAAGGGGATTTTCCTGCGGGGCTTTATGTATGAGTTTATCCAGCAATTTGCCCCCCATCTCAGCCGTGAGCTGATTGACCAGGCGGCACAGGCGACATCCCGTTCTGAGGTCGATGCGCTGTTCGCCGATATGGAGTTGCCGGTTTACTAGAGCTGCTGCTGAATGGAAGTGCCGAATAAAGCTAAGGGATGGAGGCTATGAAGCCTCCATCTCGATCAGGGGGCGCAGCACTTCTTTGGCGAACTTGAAGTAAACAGTGAAAATCTCTGCTTCCTTACCTTCGCGCTCTACTATAAAGAAGGGCGCTCGCTCTACCTTGTACTGCTGAGCCAGCTGTAAGCCCGGGCTTTGCGGGTCACGCACGTCGGCGATAAGTGTCTGGTCGATAAATTGCATTTGGCCATTTTCTTCCAGCTTTTCTTCAACGTCGCGACACTTGGCGCAGGGCGAGCCGTCGGCGAGAATTTTCTTGACCAGTGTGATCTTCACGATAATTTCCTTGATCCAGTGCAATGCCATTAAAGGCAAGATGGACTGAATCTATCAGAACCCCTAATAACTTTGAAATATCAATCGCCGATACCTTTATAACTGAAATTTGTAGTGATGCTACAAAAGGCGCCAAAATAGGCTATTTTTTGGTCGTTTTTCGGCGATTTGATGCCTACTGCAAAAATTGTTCAGTTGTTTCCAGTAGTAAGCGCACCTTGGCCAAGCACTCCTGGTGCTCTGAAGTGGGATCGGAATCTGCAACGATCCCACCACCTGCCGCGCAGGTTAGGTGTCCATCGTTGGCACTGAAGGTCCGGATGGCGATATTGGTGTCAGCGCGGCCGCAGCTGCTGATGTAGCCAATACTGCCGCAATAAATCCCCCGAGGACTGGATTCCAGCTCCCGAATTACTTCCATAGAGCGTCGCTTTGGAGCACCTGTGATAGACCCTCCAGGGAAACAAGCTTCGAGTAATTCGCTGTAGACCGACTCTTCGGGTAGCTCGCCAGTTACTACGCTGACCAAGTGGTGGACATTGGCAAAGCTTGCCAATTGGAATAGCTCGGGAACACGTACAGTGCCACTGCGACACAGCTTACTCAAATCATTGCGCAGTAAATCGACGATCATCAGGTTTTCCGCCCGGTCCTTGGGGCTTCTCTGCAACGAGAAGGCGGCGCGCTGATCTGCCATCTTGTCAGCGTGTCTTGCAGCCGTGCCTTTAATCGGTTCCGTGCGCAAACTGGCGCCATCAGCTCGGATAAATCGCTCCGGCGACATACTGAGCAGACTGCCATGGGGCAGGGCCATATAAGCAGAAAAGGGACCGGCAGCTTGAGAGCGCAATGCCAGGTAAGCTGTTAACAGATCGCCGCTGTAGGGGGCCCTGAAACGCTGGGTAAAGTTTGCCTGATAGATATCGCCGGCGGCGATATATTCCAATATCTGCTCAATTTGTGCCCGATAATCATCTGCACTCAGTTCGTGCTCAAATGGTGAAAGCAGCCGGAAGTCCCCGGGTGTAAGCGTGGTCTCCCAGTTGATAGCTTTAAATCGCTGTATCAATTCGCGAACTTGCTGGGGGGGGCAGGCGGGGTGGAAAACCAGGTGATTGCTGCCCAGTTGGTGGTCGGCAATAAAGGCCCATGTGTAGAGCCCAAAAAAGCCTGCGGGCAAGTCCGTAGGGCGCATATCTGCCGGCAGATAATTGCCCTCTACACCGAGTTCATAACCAGCGTAACCAATAACCCCGCCGCAAAAAGGCAGTTGTGAGTCCCTGTCCTGAGGGCAGAGTTCGCACACCAGGTCATCCAGCCGGGCAAATGGCTCGGGCGTGTCGGCACTTAACTCGAGGGTATTTATTGGGTCGGCACTAATGATGTCATAGCGCCCACCCTCCGCGAGAGGTCGACCGCTGTCGAGCCAAACGGGGATAGGTAAATCCGCTATCGCCGCAAATGCGGCGGGCGTGTTTAATGAGTAGGGCAGAGAGACAATTTGCATATCAAGCTACAGCAGTCCGGAAGACGGCGCACACTACACATTTTGCGGCGGCAATTAAAGGGTGTGTGGCTCTTTAGTCAATCCTGCGCTCAATACCGGCCTGAGACATCAGGCGGGTGGCGAGTTCCTCCACCGAAAGTTGGGTTGCATTGAGGAAAGGCACCTGGGCCCGCCTCAGCATTTGCTCAACTTGGCGCACCTCGAATTCACATTGTTCCTTAGAAGCGTAGCGGCTGTTGGCGCGCCTTTCCTGTCTAATTTGCATCAGGCGCTCGGGCTCGATTGTCAGGCCAAACAGCTTGTTGCGAAACGGGCGCAGGATCTTGGGCAGGGTGGTGGAGTCCATATCCTCTTCGGTGATGGGGTAGTTTGCCGCGCGCAGGCCAAACTGAAGTGCCAGGTACAAGCAGGTAGGCGTTTTGCCGGAGCGGGAAACGCCCAACAGGATTACATCGGCTTGCTGGAATTCGCTGACTCTGCGGCCATCGTCATTGTCCATGGCGAAGTGCACTGCTTCAATCCGGTCGGTGTAGCGACGGTTGTCGTCAATGCCGTGAGAGATGTTGACCATCTGCGCTGGATCTCGGTTAAACAGATTGGCCAGTGGTGTGAGGTAGTTCTCGAAGATATCGAGCATCAACGCAGAGCTTTGGTGCAGCTGTTCCCGGATCTCGTCAGAAACAATGCTGGTAATAATGATCGGCTGTAAACCGGATTCATCGGCTGCTTTTTCTATGCGTTGCAGGGCCTGTTTAACTTTTTCGGTGGAGTCGATATAGGGAAGCGTGACCTGCTCAACTTGTTGATCGCGGAACTGTGCGAGTAGGCTGTGGCCAATCGCTTCGACGGTGAGGCCGGTTCCGTCGGAGATAAAAAAAGCCGTGCGCTTGTCTTTTGCCATGTTTGTTCTCAGTTTGTCGGCGTGAGGGGGCTATTGTAGGGGAGGAATGGGGCAAAGGTCTTTTATTCTGGCGTTTTGCAATTTTTGTAGAAAATTTACAACATTTTGGCCAATTTTTACGGGCTATTTTTTACAAAACTCATCCTTATAATCTGCCGCCACTCAACCTGAATTTTAGAGGGCCTTCACTTGACGAACTTCACGATCGACTTCGCAAAACTGGGCATGGCCGATGTCGACAAAGTCGGCGGCAAGAACGCATCACTGGGCGAGATGATCTCCTCTCTCGCCGGTGCCGGCGTGAGCGTACCCGGTGGCTTCGCTACCACCGCAGAAGCCTTTAGGGCTTTCCTGGCTCACGAACAGCTGGAGCAGCGTATAGCCGAGCGTTTGCAAGGATTGGATGTTGGTAATGTCACCGAGCTGGCCCAGGCGGGAGATGAAATCCGCAACTGGATTTTACAGACTCCCTTCCCCGAGCAGCTGGAAAAAGAGATTCGCGAGGGCTATGAGGCCTTGGGTGGTGCGGAAACTGCTGTTGCAGTTCGCTCCTCTGCAACTGCCGAAGACTTGCCGGATGCGTCCTTCGCCGGTCAGCAGGAGACCTTCCTGAATATCCGCGGTATCGACGCTGTATTGAAGGCAGTAAAAGAAGTTTTTGCTTCCCTCTACAACGACCGTGCTATCGCCTACCGCGTGCACACCGGTTATGCGGATGTGGGCGTTGCTCTGTCTGCCGGTATCCAGCACATGGTGCGCAGTGAGACTGGCGCAGCGGGTGTGATGTTTACCCTGGACACCGAGAGTGGCTTCCGCGATGTGATCTTTATCACCGCCGCCTTTGGTTTGGGCGAAACCGTTGTTCAAGGTGCGGTTAACCCGGACGAATTTTACCTCTACAAGCCAGCCCTGGATGCGGGTCGTCCTGCGATTCTGCGCCGCAATCGCGGCAGTAAAGCGATCAAGATGGTTTACGATGAGAGCGGTGAATGTGGTCGTTCCGTAAAAACTATCCCGGTGGCAGACGAAGACCGCCAGCGCTTTGCCCTCAACGATGCGGAGCTGACAGACCTGGCAATCCAGGCCCGCAAGATTGAAGAGCACTACGGTCGCCCGATGGATATCGAGTGGGCTAAAGACGGCGACAGCGGTAAGTTGTTTATCGTACAGGCGCGTCCGGAAACTGTACGCTCCCGCGATCAGGGAACCAGCATCGAGCGCTACAGCTTGCAGGAGCGCAGTGACGTATTGTGTGAAGGTCGCGCAATCGGCCAGCGCATTGGCGCGGGCCCCGTTCGCAAGCTTGAATCTGTAGAAGATATGGCGCTGATGCAGGATGGTGAAGTCCTGGTTACCGACATGACCGACCCGGATTGGGAGCCGGTCCTGAAGAAAGCGAGTGCTATTGTTACCAATCGCGGCGGCCGTACTTGTCACGCGGCAATTATCGCCCGTGAGCTGGGCATCCCCGCAGTTGTAGGTTGTGGTAATGCAACCGAGCTGCTGGAAACCGGCACCCCGGTGACTGTTTCCTGTGCGGAAGGCGATACCGGTTTTGTAATGGCTGGTGAATTGGAATTCCAGCGCGAGGAAACTGAAGTTGCAGAAATGCCGGAGCTGCCGTTCAAAATTATGTTGAACGTGGGCAACCCGGATCGAGCATTCGCTTTCAGCCATCTGCCGAACCAGGGCGTTGGCCTTGCACGCCTCGAGTTTATCCTCAACCGCATGATCGGTATTCACCCGAAAGCACTGCTCGAACTGGATAACCTCCCGGAAGATCTGCAGCAGAATATTTGCGAGCGTATCGGTGGATACGATTCTCCAGAAGACTTTATTGTCGAAAAACTCGTGGAAGGTATCGCTACCTTGGCTGCAGCCTTCGCACCGAATCGCGTCATCGTACGCTTGTCCGACTTTAAATCTAATGAGTATGCGCACCTTGTGGGTGGCCAGTTGTACGAGCCAAGCGAAGAAAACCCAATGCTTGGCTTCCGTGGTGCAGCTCGCTATCGCTCCGAAGATTTCCGCCAGTGTTTTGCCCTGGAGTGCCGTGCACTGAAGAAAGTCCGCGATGAAATGGGACTGACCAATGTGGAAATCATGGTGCCCTTCGTTCGCACCCCGGAAGAAGCTGAGGAAGTAGTCGGTCTGCTGGCTGAAAATGGCCTGCGCCGTGGAGAAGGTGGCCTCAAGGTCATTATGATGTGTGAATTGCCGTCCAACGCTTTGCTGGCGGAAGACTTCCTGCAGCACTTTGATGGCTTCTCCATCGGTTCCAATGACCTGACCCAGCTAACGCTTGGTCTGGACCGCGACTCCGGCCTGGTTGCCGATTTGTTTGATGAGCGCAACCCAGCGGTCAAGGCACTGCTTTCCAGGGCGATTCAAGCCTGTAAGAAAGCGGGTAAATATGTAGGTATTTGTGGTCAGGGTCCTTCTGACCATAAAGACTTCGCCCGCTGGTTGATGGATGAGGGGATTGACAGTGTGTCCCTGAACCCGGATACCGCAGTAGATACCTGGCTATTCCTGGCCAACGAGGAAGGTTAATTTTCCTCCTTAAGCGGCCCAATTGTGGGCCGCTTTCCCAATTCTTCCCCCGCTATATTTAACTGTAATTTTTCTGCTGAAGCAGTGTTTGCCTTGGTGGAAAATGAGTCCGTTGTTGCAGTTAAATCCGGAAACACCTGATTTTGTTCTGCTAATTGTGTTTGAAAAATTTAAACGACACATTATCCAAAAAATACAAACCTCTATCAGCTGATCCACACAGAAGAATTCATTCTAAATCTTTCCGCTCGCCTCAATAGAATCGGAAGAGTCTTAAGGTTGCGTGTAAATCGAAAAACAGATTGCGCAATGTGCTCCGTAAAAATGTTCGCCGTGGGCCCTGGCCCCACTGGCGCGCACCTGAAAATTACCGACAGACTGTTTATCTGTTGGATTCAGGGCAGGGTACCCAGACTCGGTGAGGTGAGCTATGCAAACGAATAGACAGTTTCAAATCCCCATACTTCATGTCTTTTTGATGATGTGCCTTATGGCTTTAATGGCAGCGCCACCGGCAGATGCAAAGCCACGCGCATCTAATTGGTTTGATGATCGCGCCGCAGCCAGGGGTGGTAGTCCATCAATTAGAATTGATTTAAGTGAGCAGCGCGCATATCTGTATAAAGGTGGGAAATTAGTTGGTGTCTCCCGTATTTCTTCGGGGAAGCGCGGTTACAGCACACGCCCCGGACATTTTCGTGTGTTGTCCAAACACCCTTATCACCGCTCGTCTATTTATGGCAGTTTTGTTGATAGACGCACTGGCAGAGTCGTGAGATCGAATGTAAATACTCGAAAGCATCGTCGCCCTGCGGGTACTGTGTATCGCGGTGCAAAAATGAATAATTACATTCGTTTTAATGGCGGTATCGGTTTACATGCTTCTGGCCATGTGCCCGGCTATCCCGCTTCTCATGGTTGTGTACGTATGCCCCCACATATGGCGAGAAAGTTCTATCAGCATGTGCGTGTAGGCACGCCGGTTCGTGTAACACACTAGTTTTAATTTCGTGGCAGCGAAGGCTTGGCCGGGTATTATCCATCGTGGTGATACCCGGTATTTATTTGCCTCTTAGCTCTTCTACTTTTTTCCCGCTATTATCCTTCTCTTCCATAGATTGCTGCGAGAATATTGATGCTCAAGTCAACCCCCGATTTATGTGATGCCTACCCTGATGAGGTGCGAGTAGTTGATCCTATGTTTATCAATTACGGTGGCCGAGATCGTTTTGGTGGGCAGATTGTCACTATCAAATGTTTTGAAGATAACTCCCTGGTGCGAGAACTGGTGGCTGAACCGGGGCAGGGCAAGGTTTTGGTAGTAGATGCCGGTGGATCTATGCGGCGGGCTTGTCTTGGCGATATGCTGGCAGAAAAGGCGGTTGCCAACGGTTGGGAAGGTATCCTGATGTATGGCTGCATTCGCGATGTAGATGAAATCGCGGAACTGGACCTGGGAGTGCAGGCACTTGGTAGCCACCCAATGAAAACAGAAAAAAAGGGAATTGGTGAAAGAGGCCTGGCGGTGAGCTTTGCCGGTGTGGATTTCCGCCCGGGGGAATACCTCTACGCGGATAACAACGGTGTAATTGTGGCGGGTAAGGCACTTACCTAAAAACGCCAGTAAGTCCATTAGGTCTGGAAACTGGCAGCCCAAAAGCGCTGCCAGTTGTTGAGAATCAACTCAGCGGGGATCAATTAGATCATCAGCGGGATTCTCCGGCATTCTCAGGGACATCAAAAATGCCAAGATCTTATTCTGATCATTTTCACTTAAATACTTGAAATTCTGTGCTGCGTTACTGGCCTCGCTTCCGGGGTTGTCGTGGAGAAATATGGCTTCTGCCAACGTAGTGGCTCTGCCGTCGTGTAAATAGGGCGCGGTATCGGCCACTCCCCAAAGGCGTGCGGTAATAAACTCACGGTTTTGCTGGTCCGTTTGGAAGAAGGCGTTCTCAGCCAGCCCCTCGCCCATATCGTGGCGCTTGAGATCAGAGAACATTGCGACCTCTATTCCGCCATTGCGGGTTTGGCGAAAATTTGTCGGTTGCTTGGTGAGGTCCACTTCGTAAAAAATGTCTTCAAAGGGAGTTTCTGGGGAGCCGGTAAGTTTATAAGGGAGGGTCCTTCTCTGGGTGACCATCGTTGGGCGATGGCAGTCGGCGCAGCCAATATCGGAGAAAAGCCTCCGGCCGTCACGGTGTTCTCTGTCATCGACATCGAATGGTGGTTCCAGGGTGGTAATAAAGATACTCAGTGCGGATAAGTCCCCAACGGTGATTTCGTTGACGACTCCGTCATTATCAGCATCTGCTGTTGCTCCGCCAAAGGCTTCCGAGGCCTGCATCCCCATATGAAATGCCAAGGCGGAGACATCGAACTCCCTGACTGAGGCGTTGTCACCTTTTCGACCAAATGGCCTGACAACCAAATCGTGCTCGACGCCTTCGACATTGGTTGTATCCAAATTGCCGTACTCGTCGGCAATGATGCTCCCAAAACTGACTGATTTTGTTTCCAGTTCAACGATGGTGCCGGGGTTGTTGAGGGCGTGTTGTTTAAGATTTTGTAATTCATGGGTCATCTCACGACCAACCAATTCAATCCCACCAGCGCCAAATAAAAATACCGGATTAATCAGCCGCCCATCAAACTCTGCGATACCGTCAAAGTTTTCATCGATAACATCGATATTGGCGGGACGGAATAATACGCTGGTTCCGAATCCTCCACCTCCGCCAATGCCCAATCTGGGTGGCGTTGTTCTATTGCTGATAACGGTGTGGCACTCCAGGCAATTTTGCGCATCGAGGCCATTGACCCGTAAAAATGTGCCATTACCTTGCAGGGTGGGCCTGTTACCTCCGGTGGGGGAGTGGTTGTCCGGTTCAGAAAAATCGTGGGGGCCATCACCAAAGCCGTCGTAACGATTGAAAGGCGTGCTGAAAATAATCAGCCCCGCTTCACGTATTTCGTCGAGGTGAAGTTGTCCTTGGGAAATTTCATCCTGGCTAATCCTATCTGCAGGGTCTAAGCGTGGTGCTTCGCCGATAAGATCGGCGTAAATTAATGAAGGGAGCATCAGGCTGACGCTGGTGAGAGATATTGCCGTTAATCGCTTCATGTCAAAATCCTTGTTTATTTTTCTTTCCCTTTCAAAAAGTTATAAGGCCAAGTCCCTGGAAAAAATGGTTATTTAATTGAAAGGGGGTGATGGGGTCTCACAATACGAATTGCTGTGGACGGAGTGAGAAAAAGCTAATCTCAATAACTTTTCAATGGCCCTAAAAAAAACAACGCCGGTTTTGTTGAAAAATAAAATGTCTATCAGGGTAGGGGCATGGATTTCTTCTGTGAATTCTTACCTGCAATCAAACGTCTCCTATTATTGTGCATTGATGACTCTCTCGACCCTGCGGGAATTGGCAGTGTTTGTTGCAACGGCTGCCGCTATGGAAGGTGAAAATGAGCGAATTGCGCAAAAAATTCTTTACCGCGCCTCTTTTAAAAATTATTAAACGGGTACTTCCGCCAATTTCTGAAACAGAAAGGGAGGCGATGGAAGCGGGTGAGGTTTGGTGGGATGCTGAGTTATTGTCAGGTAAACCACATTGGGATCAATTGTTGGGGATGGGTCCACCTGCGCTCAATGAAGAGGAGCAGGCTTTCCTGGAGGGGCCAGTCGAAGAGCTGTGCCGAATGATCAACGATTGGCAAATCAGCTATGTGGATCGCAATATTCCGGAGCATGTTTGGGATTTCCTTCGGAAAAATCGCTTTTTTGGCATTATTATTCCCAAGAAATATGGCGGCCTCGGCTTTTCCCCGACAGCTCATGCGGAGATAGTGACCAAAATTACCACCCGCAGTACCTGTGTGGGTGTCACAGTAATGGTGCCTAACTCATTGGGCCCGGGAGAGCTGCTACTGGCTCACGGTACGCAAGAGCAAAAAGATTACTATTTGCCACGCCTCGCAGATGGCACTGATATTCCCTGCTTTGCGCTGACCAGTCCGGAGGCCGGATCTGATGCGGCATCCATGATTGACCGTGGCGTAGTCTGTTACGGCGAATATCAAGGCGAAAAGGTCCTTGGTATGCGTGTTAATTGGCACAAGCGCTATATCACCTTGGGCCCGATAGCCACAGTGTTAGGTTTGGCCTTCAAGCTCTATGACCCGGACCATATTCTCGGCGATGAAGAAGAGCTGGGTATTACGGTTGCCCTGGTGCCCACAGATACACCGGGAGTTTCCATTGGTCAGAGGCATCTCCCAGCGCTGCAAGCATTTCAGAATGGGCCCAACTGGGGAAAAGATGTTTTTATGCCGATGGATTGGATTATTGGCGGCGAGGAGAATGTCGGCAAAGGTTGGGAGATGCTGATGAGTGCCCTTGCCGCAGGCCGAGGAATTTCTCTGCCATCCCTGTCTACCGGTGGGGCAAAAATGGCCGCGCGCATGACCGGCGCTTACGCCCGGGTTCGAGAGCAATTTAATGTGCCTGTTGGCCGCTTTGAAGGCGTGCAACGCCGCTTGGCTGAAATTGCTTCTATCGCCTTTGTATTGGATAGCGCCCATAAAACGACTACCCGTGCCCTGGATGAGGGGCGAAAACCAGCGGTGATCACCGCAATTATGAAAGCCAATGCTACTTGTGGTCTACGCCAGGCCATTATTGATGCAATGGATATTCATGCGGGCAAGGCCATTATGGATGGTCCATTAAATTACCTGGGTAATGTTTATCGAGCGATACCGGTAGCAATTACGGTAGAGGGGGCCAATCTTCTCACTCGCAGTTTGATGATCTTTGGTCAGGGCGCAATTCGCTGTCACCCCTATATCTTGCAGGAAATGTTGGCGGCAGAAAATCCGGATCATGAAGCGGGTTTGGACGAACTGGATAAGCTGCTGCCCAAACATATGTGGTTTCAATTCAAAACCCTCTGTCGGGGTATTTTTCACGGCTGGACGGTGGGCTTATTTGCCAGCAGCCCTCGCAATGTGGGGCACGCTGCCAAGTATTACCGGCAACTGAATCGGTACTCGGCGGTGCTATCTCTGGTCACCGAATTTTCCTTAATGACCCTGGGAGGAGAACTCAAGCGAAAAGAATTAATTTCTTCCCGATTGGGCGATGTCTTGAGTCAGCTGTATCTGCTCAGCTGCACCCTGAAGCGCTTTTATGATGATGGCAACCCTAAGGATGACCTCCCTCTGCTGGAATTTGCCATGCGAGATGGATTGCATAAGATCGAAGTCAACTTGTTGGAGGTGTTTCAAAATTTCCCCCGGCCATTTATTGGCCAGGTAATGCACTTCCTCACCATGCCCTGGGGTCACAGTGTCCACACCGCATCGGATCGGCAAGCCAAGGCTTGTGCGGAATTACTGTTGACGCCGTCGGCAACTCGCGACCGGCTGACCAGTGGAGTCTTTCTGGGAACTCCCGGGGATGGAGTGGATATTGTTGAGCAGGCGTTTGATCGGGTATGCGCTTCCGAGCGGGCTCGTGAAAAATTAAAAAAAGGCGGTATTCGTAACCTGAGCAGGGATAGTGTGGAAGAAGGGTTAAAGAAAAATCTAATCAGCGATGAAGAGGCTGAGATACTCTACGATGCAGCGGATGCTGTAGAGAAGGCAATTCAGGTGGATCACTTCGAGCACTTGGGTGGGTGTGCGGGCACAGTCCAATAAGGTTTGAGGAAAGCTACCTCCGATGGAATCTGCGCACAAGAATGCTCCAGAGAGCTTTACCAGTGCCGAGGAGTGTGTCGATAAGCTCTTAGAAGTTGTCGGCAAGAAAATAGTATTGGCATTACCGCTGGGGCTTGGTAAGGCAAACCACTTCGCCAATACACTATACGCTCGAGCGGCAGAAGATCATACGATTTCACTGACCATATTTACGGCCCTGACGCTGGAGCGCCCCCATGGTGACAGCGACATTTCCCGGCGCTTTATCCAGCCACTCCTGGACTCCCATTACAGTCAATACCAAGATCTTGCTTATGTTCCCGCGAGGAGGAAAGGGCACCTGCCAGGTAATATCCAGGTTATTGAATTTTTTATGGAGCCCGGTTCGCTGCTCGGCAACAACTATGCGCAGCAACACTACGTGAGTGCAAATTATACCCAGGTACCCGGTGAGCTGATCAGTCGGGGGGTTAACGTTATTGCGCAAATGGTGGCGCCTTCAGAGTGTGGAGACAAGTACAGTTTAAGTTGCAACCCAGACCTGACACTGCCTGTTCTAAAGCTGGCAGCTCAGCGCAAGGACTACCCCCTGTTTTTATTGGGTGAAGTAAATACACAGCTGCCCTATATCTATGGAAGCAGTGAGCTACCGGCCAGTGCTTTTGACTTTTTGTTGAAAGGTGAGACTTTTGATACGCCGCTGTTTGCGGCTCCGGCCCTGCCGGTAACTTTTACCGAATATAGTATCGCCTACCATATCGCCAGTCTGGTTGAAGATGGGGGAACCCTTCAAGTAGGTATCGGCGCCCTGGGAGATGCGGTTTGCCATGTACTGCGCTTGAGACATAAGGAAAACGCTCTCTTTTGCCGGATTCTGAATGACTTGGTGGAAGAGGATGCTAAGCGCTACCGAGAGGAACTGCCTCTATGTACTGGCACCTTTAAGCGGGGCCTTTATGGGGCCAGTGAAATGGTGCCCCACGGTTTTCTCCATTTGCGCAGAGCGGGGGTTCTGACCCGTAGAGTCTACGCTGATGCGACAATTCAACATCTGCTCGATAGCGATCAGATTACTGATACTGTGCAGGAAGAAACGCTGCTGGCATTAAAGAATGCTGGCCGTATCAGTTGCCCTTTAACCGTGGCAGATACAGATTTTTTACAGCAGCTTGGCATTGTGGACCCCAGCTACAGTTGGCGGGGCCATAAGTTGCTGACTCCTGATGGTGAAGAAGAGGAGTGTGATCTTCACAGCGAACATGGGCGCCGCCGTCTAATTGGTAGTTGCCTGAATAAAAAGATCGCTGGGGGGATCTGGTTACATGGCGGCTTCTATCTGGGGCCGGAACTTATGTATCGAGAGTTGCGGGATCTGGACCCTAGGGAGGGTGCAGGTCTCGATATGATTGACATCAGTTTTACCAATGACCTCCAATCCCAAAGAGACCTAAAGCTGGCGCAGCGACAGCATGCGCGCTTTGTGAATTCGGCCATGATGGTGACACTTGGAGGGGCGGTTGTCTCGGATGCCTTGGTGGATAACCACGTGGTGAGTGGGGTGGGGGGGCAATATAACTTTGTCGCCCAGGCTTGGGACTTGCCAGGGGCCCGATCCATTATTGCACTCCCAAGTGTGCGAATGCGCGATGGTATTTGCGAGAGTAATATTGTGTGGGAATATCCTCACACGACCATTCCCCGGCATTTGCGCGATGTGGTTGTGACGGAATATGGCGCAGTCGATTTGCGTGGTAAAACAGACCGGGATGTAATGGTGGCTATGCTCAGTATCTGTGATACCCGCTTTCAAGCTGTATTGCTAGAGCAGGCCAAGCACGCGGGGAAGATAGAAAAAAGCTTTTCGATTCCCGAGAGTTTTAATAAAAACACACCTGAACACCTCGCCAGTGTATTCAATGACGAAAAATGCCTGGCAGAACTGCCTCACTATCCACTGGGTACTGATTTCTCTGATGAGGAAGCCCTGCTAGCGGTGGCCCTACAGCACTTGCGCTCCGCTGATAAAAGTTGGTGGAAAGTGTTGGCCAATATTTTTAAAGGCCGCCGGGTCTGGCACGATAAATCCTCAAGTGCCGATTATATCCAACGCTGCTTACAGCGAATGGGGTACGATCATACGGAGACCTATGAGCATAGGTTGGAAGCCTATATCGTTGCGGCCGCGTTACATGAGTATATCGACCAGCGCAGGCCCCTGCGCCGGGAGTAAATAAAATTAGTGAAGTTTGCCCTGGGCCTGGATGGCGGTGAGGGCAATGGTATACACAATATCATCCACGAGTGCGCCCCGTGATAGGTCGTTAACTGGCTTGCGCAACCCCTGTAACATTGGCCCAATACTCACTAAGTCAGCGCTGCGTTGAACCGCTTTGTAGGTAGTGTTGCCGGTATTTAGGTCGGGAAAGATAAAAACTGTGGCCCTGCCGGCCACGGGACTGTGCGGGGCTTTTTGGGCAGCGACATTGCGGATTAAGGCGGCGTCGTATTGAAGGGGGCCGTCAATAATTAGCTGCGGTCTCTTCTGTTTGGCCAGCTGGGTGGCCTCGCGGACTTTATCGACATCGCTGCCGCTGCCGGATGTGCCGGTGGAGTAACTGATCATTGCGACTCGGGGTTCTATACCAAATGCCGCTGCGGTATCTGCTGATTGAATGGCTATAGCGGCGAGTTGCTGTGCATCGGGATCGGGATTGATCGCGCAATCTCCATAGACCAGCACCTGTTCAGGGAGCAGCATAAAAAATATCGAGGAAACCAGCTCTTCATCCGGGGCAGTTTTGATTAGTTGCAGGGCAGGCCGAATGGTATTGGCTGTTGTGTGAATAGCGCCGGACACCAGTCCATCCACTTCACCCAATGCCAACATCATGGTTCCGAGAACCACATTATCCTGTAGCTGCTCGAGTGCCACCACTTGAGTAAGTCCCTTGTTTTTACGCAGGGCAACCATGGGTTCCACATAGTGTGCCCTCACCGCCTTGGGATCGACAATTTCCAACTTTTTATTGAGCTTTAACCCCTGCTGCTCGGCAATTTTGAAAATATCTTTTTCTTCGCCCAGTAAAACCGGGTGTGCAATCTCTCTCTCCAGGCAGAGCTGGGCGGCGCGAATGGTGCGGGGTTCGGTTCCCTCGGGTAGGACAATCCGCATAGTGCGGCGCCGGGCCAGTTCCGTGAGGTGGTAGCGGAATGCCGGAGGTGAAAGGCGTTTGGGGATTTCACTTTGTTGGCTCAGTGATTCTACCCACTCTTCATCCAGGCGGCTGGCGAAAAATTCCTGCACCCGATCCACGCGATTTCTGTCATCTGATGGGGTGCGCAAATTAAAAGTCTGCAGTGACATCACTGTATGCCAGGTATTGGATGGCACCAGTAAAATGGGTAGGCCTGTTTCCATGGCCGGGGTGCACAGTTTCAAAATGGCTTTGTCCAAATGGTAGCCGCCGGTTAATAGCAGGCATCCAATTTTGACTCCATTCATCACGGCTAAACATGCGCCCACAACCACATCGGGCCTATCGGCAGAAGTTACCAGCATGGCCCCGGGCTTAAATCTTCTCAACATATTGGGCAGTGAGCGGGAGCAGAAAGTGACGGTATGCAACCTGCGTGTTTCCAGCTCTCCTTTATTGAGTACCTTTGCATTAAAGTGCCGCGCCAGGTCGAGTGCACGGGGGGAAAGCAGTTCTGCATTCCAGGGAATAAAACCGACAATACGCAGTGGAATCTGCTTTGAAAGTATCTCAGGGGTCAGGCTAGGGGGGCTTTCTTTGCTAGATTCCAGTTGTGAATGCAGTCCAATTAAATGAGCTCCGGGAGTATCCATAATTTCCGCTGGCAGACCCACTTTATTGATGATGCAGCCCACTACGCGCTTTGCATCCTCGCCGCCATAAAGACGAACGGCAAATTCCAGTCTCTCGCGAAGTTGCTTGATTGAATCGCTGGCACCGGGAGATGGACAGGCGACGAGTACCACTTCCGCATCTAGGGTTTTGGCAATTTGATAATTCAGTTGGTTAGTCACGGGATTGTCGCGGCTGGGTAGTACACCTTCGATCACGTTAACCTCAGCCTTCGCCGAGATTCGTCTGAAGCGGGCGAGAATCTCTTCCAGTAAATCCGCCATTTTTCCGGTAGATACCATCGAGTCCGCATATTCGGCACTCAGTGAGCTGGGGATGGCTAGGTTGGATGTTTGTCGCAAGATTTCAGTGGTGCGCTCTATAGTGCCGTCTGGGGGTGGGGGCTCGGCAACAGGTTTAAAAAATTGAAGCTCAATACTTTTTCGGTCTAACGCCCGAATTAAACCCAGGCTTACAGAGGTGATGCCGGCTCCCGCTTCCAGGGGAACCAGCATCAGGGTTCTGGCGTTGCTGTGTCGCAGCATGTTTAAGACTGCACCAAGCGCGATGTATCCCGGGCAATAATCCAGTCTTCCTTAGTGGGGATTACCAGGATGTTGGGAGTTTCCTGGGCAGAGATTAACCCCTCTACTTGCGACTTGGTTTTCTGATTGGCTTCAGGGTTGAGCTGGTAGCCTAAGGGTTTGAGCCATTCGATGGTCCGGCTTCGCACCCCGGAGGAGTTCTCCCCGATACCGCCGGTGAATACCAAAGCATCGACGCTACCCAAGGGGATGGTGTAGGCAGCGACATATTTGGCCAGGCGGTAACAGAATATTTCCAGGGCGAGTTTGGCTCCCTGATGATCTTTCTCGGCAGCTTGCTCCAGTGCGCGGCAATCACTGCTCAGGGTGGATATGCCCAACATACCGCTTTCTCTATTTAGCAGCTGCTCTAGTGAGGCTTGGGTATATCCTAGCGATTGCTGTAAGTAGAGGAGTATTCCCGGGTCCAGATCACCGCAGCGACTCCCCATTACCAGTCCTTCAAGAGGTGTAAGCCCCATGCTTGTATCTACACTGCGCCCCTGTTTGATGGCGCAAATAGAGGCGCCGCCACCGAGGTGGGCAGCAATGATATTTAGTTCAGCCGTCTGTTTTCCCAGTAGTTCGGCGCACCGCTCGCCAATGTACTGATAGCTACTGCCATGCATGCCATAGCGGCGGATCTTGTGCTCTTCGTACAGTGGGTAGGGGAGCCCGTATAGATACGCATACTTCGGCATTTGCTGATGAAAGGCGGTATCAAAAACGGCGACTTGGGGTAGTTGGGGGAAGGCATCGAGGGAGGCGTAGATCCCCTTGAGAGCAGCGGGGTTATGCAAGGGGGCCAAGTCACAGCACTCTTCGATACAGGCCATCACTTTCTGATTGATCAAAACGGAGCTGGAGAAATGCTCGCCGCCATGGACGACTCGGTGACCTATCGCTTTTAACCCATCCTGTAACTCTGACCAGGTTCGGTCAAACTGTGTTACCAGCTCATTAATTACCGCCGCGTGATCGCTATCCAGCGCGAGCCGGTGGGAGTCTTCTGTTCCTTGATAGTGCCACTTCAGTTTGGCTTTGGGGGTGCCAAGGGCTTCCGCGATACCAGCAAGATGTTCTGCACCCGAATCCGGGTCCAGCACGGAAAACTTCACTGACGAGCTGCCGCAATTGAATATCAGAATTAAATTTTGATCGCTCATGATGCGCGAATTTCAACGAGGGTGCTTTAAGGCTAGCCGAGGAGTTGTCTTTGCGAGGGAAAGAACCGGGGTAGTTCAGTTTCGGAATAAAAAAGGGCCGCAGTAGCGGCCCAAGTAATAAAAATTGCAGAGATCAAAGCGTAGGCAAACTTGCGGTGCTTTGAGATGAACCCAATGGGTTCAAAAAAAGAGGCGGCAAGTGCCGCCTCAAATTTACTGAAACCGTACCGGTCGATTAACCGAACTGGTTCATGGTGTTGTCTTTACCACCAGCCTTCAGGGCAGCATCACCAGCAAAGTATTCCTTGTGGTCGTCGCCGATGTCGGAACCAGCCATGTTCTGGTGCTTAACGCAGGCGATGCTCTGGCGGATTTCTTTGCGCTGTACGCCTTTCACATAGCCCAGCATACCTTGCTCACCGAAGTACTCTTTGGCCAGGTTGTCGGTAGACAGGGCCGCAGTGTGGTAAGTCGGCAGAGTGATCAGGTGGTGGAAGATACCAGCTTCGCGAGCCGCGTCGGCCTGGAAGGTACGGATCTTCTCGTCGGCCGCTGCAGACAGCTCAGAGTCGTCGTATTCGGCGCTCATCAGGTTGGCGCGGTCGTATGCGGATACGTCTTTACCTTCTTCAGACCAGGCATCGAATACCTGCTGGCGGAAGTTCAGGGTCCAGTTGAAGGACGGGCTGTTGTTGTAAACCAGCTTCGCATCGGGAACGACTTTGCGAATTTCGTCCATCATGCCGCCGATCTGGCGAACGTGAGGCTTCTCGGTTTCGATCCAGATCAGGTCTGCACCGTTCTGCAAAGAGGTGATGCTGTCCAGGATGCAGCGCGCTTCGCCAGTGCCCTTGCGGAACTGGAACAGGTTGGAAGCCAGACGCTTAGGACGCAGCAGCTTGCCTTCGCGGTTGATGATTACGTCGCCGTTGGCCAGCTCGGAAGCATCGATTTCTTCGCAATCCAGGAAGGAGTTGTACTGGTCACCCAGGTCACCCGGCTTATTGGTTACAGCGATTTGCTTGGTCAGGCCAGCGCCCAGGGAGTCGGTACGGGCAACGATAACACCGTTGTCTACGCCCAGTTCCAGGAACGCGTAGCGAACTGCGCGGATCTTGGCCAGGAAGTCTTCGTGAGGAACGGTTACTTTACCGTCCTGGTGACCACACTGCTTCTCGTCAGAAACCTGGTTTTCGATTTGGATACAGCAAGCACCCGCTTCGATCATTTTCTTGGCCAGCAGGTAAGTTGCTTCGGCGTTACCAAAACCTGCATCGATGTCGGCGATGATCGGTACAATGTGAGTCTTGTGGTTGTCGATCTTGTCCTGGGCAGCTTTCTCAGCTTCTTTATCGCCAGCTTCGCGAGCGGCATCCACTTCGCGGAACAGGTCGTTCAGTTCGCGTGCATCAGCCTGGCGCAGGAAGGTGTAGAGCTCTTCGATCAGAGCAGCTACGGAAGTTTTTTCGTGCATGGACTGGTCGGGCAGAGGACCGAATTCGCTGCGCAGAGCGGCGACCATCCAGCCGGACAGGTACAGGTAGCGGCGGTCAGTGTTGCCTTCGAAGTGCTTCTTAATAGAAATCATCTTCTGCTGACCGATGAAACCGTGCCAGCAACCCAGGGACTGGGTGTACTTGGACGTGTCCTTGTCGTAGTTTTCCATGTCGGCGCGCATGATATCAGCGGTGTACTTGGCGATATCCAGGCCGTGCTTGAATTTGTTCTGGGCACGCATACGGGCAACAGATTCGGGATCGATGGCGTCCCAGGAGCTGCCATGGCTTTCACGGAGCTTTGCTACCGCGTCGATGTCTTGAGTGTAAGTGGACATGACTGTAAATCCTTAAACGGTGACTGCGATTAGGTGTTGAGTATCTTAGGAGGAGTGGCATAATTTGCCTAATTTATTGATTTTATTTTCACTATCGATTTGGCGAATAGATGTATGCAACTGGAAAGAGCTGACTTGAACCTGCTGGTTTACCTTGATGTGCTACTGCGCGAACGCAATGTGACCCGTGCAGCCAATTACCTGGGGCTGTCCCAACCGGCCATGAGTAATGGCCTGAAGCGCCTGCGGGAACTGTTTGACGATCCGTTGCTGGTGCGTACCCGCGAGGGCATGATGCCCACGGAAAGGGCTCTTGAATTGCAGCCGATGGTGCGCGAAGCACTTTCCTCCATTGATCGGGTTATCCAGCCAAATCGGGATTTTGACCCCGCCAATACCCGCCGCACCTTCCGCATCATGGCCAGTGACTACGCCGAGTCCACCCTGATACCGCCGCTGTTAAAGCAGCTTCGGGATGACGCCCCGGGTATCAGCCTGGATATCATGACGCCCAGTGATGTGAGCTTTGTGGATGTAGAGCAAGGCAAAGTGGATATGGTGATCAACCGCTTTGACAGCATGCCGCAGAGCTTTCACCAGGCCACCGTATGGCGCGACAGCTTCTCCTGTGTGATGCGCGCTGATAACCCGATACTCCGGGATTACAATCTGCAGAGTTATCTGGAAGCCCAGCATATCTGGGTGAGCAAGACCGGTATGGGGGTGGGTGTCGGGGTTAACCCGGAAGATGTACAGCGCTTGGGCTGGGTAGATGAGGCCATAGGTCGTTTGGGAGAGAAGCGGGATATCTCCGTTTTCACCCGTCACTACCAGGTAGCTATGCTGCTGGCTGAACAGAGCGATCTGATCGTAACGGTGCCCACTCGCCTGGCTCAATTGGCCAGTGATAATCCCCGCGTGGTGAGGCGTGATCCGCCCCTGGATATTCCCAACTTGGAGTTAAAAATGGCTTGGAGCCCGCTGTTGCAACAGAGCGCCCCGCACCGCTGGCTGCGCCGTTTAATACTCGATATTGGCCGCGCTTTGTAACGATGTTGCAGGTGGACGCTGTGTCTGCGCGGTTCTGTCCGGGCAAACACACATCAACTGCTTTGTCATAAAAATTCGATCTATGAATAGTGGGAATTGTGTCTATAAATTAGCGGTATGTGGAAATGGCTGTTTAGAATGCCGCTATTCCAACAATCTGATGAGAGGCCCTGGGTATGACGGAACGAGTCCAAATCGGCGATCTGCAAATCGCACCAGAACTATACAACCTGGTTTGCGAGGAGGTGATTCCAGGAACTGGAGTTAGCGCCGAAGCTTTCTGGGCCAAATTGGAATCTATTGTCCACGATCTGGCCCCGGTAAATCGCGCCTTGCTGGAAAAACGCGATGAACTGCAGGAGACCCTGGATCGCTGGCACACGGACAACCCCGAGGGTTTCCGCGATCTGGAAGGCTACCAGACCTTCCTGCGAGAGATCGGCTACCTCGCCGACGAGCCTGCTGAATTCAGTGCAACTACCGAAAATGTCGATGAAGAGATCGCCATCCTGGCGGGACCTCAGCTAGTTGTGCCGGTAATGAACGCACGCTACGCCCTCAATGCTGCAAACGCGCGCTGGGGCAGCCTTTACGACGCACTCTACGGTACAGATGTGATCAGTGAAGAGGGTGGCGCGGAAAAAGGCACGGAATACAACCCGGTTCGCGGCGCTAAAGTGATCGAATATGCACGCAACTTCCTCGATCAGTCGGCTCCGCTTACCTGCGGTAGTCACGCTGAGGCGGTGCAATACCGCATCAATGGCTCGCTGCTGGAAGTGGTACAGGCCAATGGCGACATCGCCACCTTAAAAGATGCCAAGCAGTTTGTTGGTTATTTGGGTGACAGTGAAGAGCCCTCCAGCATCCTGCTGAAGCAGCACGGTTTGCACTTTGAGATCCAGGTGGATCGCGAGAGCCCCATCGGCAAAACCGATGATGCCGGTGTGAAAGATGTGCTAATGGAATCCGCGCTGACCACCATTATGGATTGCGAGGATTCGGTAGCCGCTGTCGATGCTGAAGATAAGGTAGTGGTTTACCGCAACTGGCTCGGTCTGATGAAGGGCGACCTGAAGGAAACCATTAGCAAAGGCGGTAAGTCCTTTGAGCGCAAGCTCAATGCAGATCGTGAGTACACCTCCCCGAACGGCAACCAGGTTACCTTACCGGGGCGCAGTCTGATGTTTGTGCGCAACGTCGGCCACCTGATGACCAACGATGCAGTACTGTTCGGCGATGGCCAGGAAATCCCCGAAGGGATTCTCGACGGCATGATCACCAGTTTGATCGCTTTGCATGACCTTCGTGGTGAGAGCCCGATCAAGAATTCCCGTGAAGGCAGTATCTATATCGTAAAACCAAAGATGCACGGCCCGGAGGAAGTGGCTTTCGCCAATACTCTGTTTAACCGAATTGAAGATGCGCTCGATCTGCCCCGTTACACAGTAAAAATGGGCATTATGGACGAAGAGCGTCGCACCACTGTGAACCTCAAAGCCTGTATTGCCGAAGCGAAAGAGCGTGTAGTCTTTATTAATACTGGCTTTCTGGACCGCACCGGTGACGAGATCCATACTTCCATGCTTGCGGGCCCCATGATTCGCAAGGGTGATATGAAGCAATCCACATGGATTAACGCCTACGAAGAATGGAATGTGGATGTTGGCCTGAACAGCGGCCTGAAGGGTAGGGCGCAAATAGGTAAAGGCATGTGGCCAATTCCAGACCAGATGTCAGCCATGATGCACGCTAAGTTGGCCCACCCAATGGCAGGTGCCAATACGGCGTGGGTACCGTCGCCCACGGCTGCTACATTGCATGCCTTGCACTACCACAAAGTGGATGTGAATCGCCGCCAGGAAGAGATTCAACATCGCCATCACGCCAAGCTGGAAGATATTTTAACGGTTCCGGTAGCGGCTGAAACCAACTGGAGTGCTAAAGATATCCAGCTTGAGTTGGACAACAATGCCCAAGGTATTCTCGGCTATGTAGTGCGCTGGGTAGAGCAGGGCGTGGGTTGCTCCAAGGTGCCGGATATCAATGATGTCGGCCTGATGGAAGACCGTGCAACCCTGAGAATTTCCTCTCAGCATATCGCCAACTGGCTCAAGCACGGTATCGTTAGCGAAAAGCAAGTGCGTGAAACCATGGAGCGTATGGCTGCTGTGGTAGACCGCCAGAATGCCGGCGACTCCAATTATAACGATATGGCACCGAACTTTGATAAGAGCGTTGCCTTCCAGGCTGCTTGTGAGCTGGTATTCGAAGGTTGTGCCCAGCCGAATGGTTATACCGAGCCGGTTCTGCACCGCCGTAGACGCGAGTTTAAAGCTCTAAATGCATAATTGCTGAGCTAGCTGAGATTGAAAAGGCCCCAATGGGGCCTTTTTTATTTTAGGGGTCATTGGATTATTAATTAATTGGCACGAGCTTGATTGTTCTGCGTTAATCCACTTTGCTGCGGGTAATCCTGTAGCTTCTCTATTGGCTCTTAAGTTAAATTATGGAACTCTAACTTGCAGAGTTTTTCATCTTTGTTATTCGTTATTGGATTGGGTGACCAAGGCAAAATAAGCAGTGCACCTTAGAGGGGTTGATGAAGCAGGAAGAATTCTTCTTATGTGTGTTTGGGAATTGGTCTGTGCAAGCATGTTATTTTCTATGGATTGAGATGATGTTCCTATGGCAGGGTAATACGGACAGGCGATACTGAGGTGATATTTTTTTACATTCTTACCAGGGCTCAATCCATGTTTAATTACCCAAAGGATATCTACGCGACTGGATTAGTGATGCTGTTTTCATGTGTTTATTCTACCGGTAGTTTTGCTGTCCAGTGCGGAGATATTATTGCCAATTCTCAAGTCCTCACTGACGCATTATCTTGCAATGATGATCCAGCGCTAACTATTGAGGGGCCGGAGGGTTTCCTTGTAATAGAAGGTGAGGGTTCTATTGAGTGCACAACTAATGGTATAGGAATCCATATGCTGGGGAGATCTGGGGTTGTCATGGGCGGGGTTGTCACTAATTGTGATTTAGGGTTGTTGTTGGATGGAGATGGTTCCCATAAAGTGATTGGTGTAACAGTTGAAGAATCCTCTAGTGCAGCAATTTTTGCACAAAGTGACGGTAATCTAATTCGTCAAAGCACGGTATCGAACACTACTAACGTAATAGCATCTGGTTTGGAGCTAGATGGTGAGAGAAATGTTGCCGTTGGTAATAATGTGTCTGGATTTTTAGAATATGGAATAGCTGGCTTTGGTTTCTATTCATATATTGGAAATAATTATGTAGAGAATAGTGAGTTGGGGATTATATTGGGTGCATTAGTAGTTGATGGAGAGAGTATAGGTGCTTCGTATTGCGTAATTGAAAGTAATACAGTGGTAGGCAGTCTACGTACGGGGATTGGAATAGGCGCACCCTATACATATCCTAACATGGATAATTTAGTGACAGGGAATACTGTAACTGGAAGTGGTAATGATGATATTTTGGATGATAATGAAGAGTCAGATTGTAGTGATGGTTTAAATGTGTGGTCTAACAATGCTGCTGATACATCATTTCCATCCTGCCTTAAAAATCTTTAGAAGTTAAGAAAATATTCCTATAGTGGGTTGATCGTAAAGAGGCGACACTTTGGTGAAGCTATACTCTACTTGCTGAGGTTCCATAAATGTCCTTCTCTCCAAAAACACTCCTTGCTCCTGGGGTGGTGATGTCAACTCTATACTTTTCTTCAGTCTGCATTGCAGATGTTGAATGTGGCGATACTATTACTGACGCGCAGACTCTTACTTTTGAGCTTTCTTGCAGCGAAGATCCAGCAATAACGGTTGAAGGCCCTGACGGTAGTCTTGTAATGTCTGGTGAAGGCGCAATTGAATGCACTACCGATGGGGTTGGGGTACTTATGTTGGGAACTTCAGGAGTTGTGACGGGTGGAGTTGTTAGTAATTGTGAAACTGGATTGGAGTTGGCGGGGAGTGGCCTACATAAAGTATTCAGTGTAACCGTCGAGGAATCCAGTGGCGCAGGCGTTTTTGCAGAAAGTGATAGTAACCTTATCCGACAGAATACCTTGTCAAACACCACTAATGTTCAGGCATCGGGTATTGTGCTGGAAGGGGTTGCTAATGTTGCAATTGGAAATAGTGTCTCTGGTTTTTTTGAAAATGGAATAGGTGGCTTTGGTTTCTTTTCTTATATTGGGAATAATTATTTAGAAGGTAATGCTGTTGCTATAAGCCTGGGAGCAAGAATAATTGATGGTGTGACTGTAGGTGCTTCTTTTTGTGTTATTGCCAGTAATAATGTCCAGAATAATGAAATTTGGGGCATAGCGATAGGAGGTCCATATGTCATTCAGAATATGGACAATGTAGTTAGTGGAAATACAGTAGCAGGCAGTGGTTTTGATGACCTTTTAGATGACAATGAGGCTTCAGATTGTAGTTCTGGGACCAATATTTGGTCTGGCAATACAGCAAATACTTCGTTCCCTTCATGCCTTAAAGATTTATAAGTAGTGTATTTGGGGTGTGGCTCAGTTAGTCATAATCTTGATCTTAAGGCTTGCAGAAAGGAAAAGTCTATAAGGATGTACCTGCATATTTGGGTGGTTTAGGCGTTTATTTTTATTGTTTGTCAGCTTTTATATTTCATATTATTTGGATTGATTCTAAGAGTTGGGGCCGCTTTAGATAAGCTCGCCGATAGTGAATTTCTTTAGCTCTTGGTATGCCATACTTCTTTTTGGTTATCCAGTATATATTCGGGGTGAATATATATTGCTGCGCCGTAGATCAAAATGACGAATTAATAGTATGTAGAAGTGGTCGGAGAAAGCTTTGCAGTTGTCTCGTAATGTTAAAGAGTCGATTAAGCTAGCAACAGCTTTAGTGATCGTTTATGCCATTGCCTTGGGTCTGAATTGGGAAAAGCCTTTTTGGGGTGGATTTGCTGTTATTGTCTGCAGTCAGGCGAATCTGGGGCAGTCTCTTAATCGAGCCATTTTGTGGATTTTAGGGACACTATTTGCCTTGCTGGCTGGCTGGATAATCGTCGCGTTATTTCCACAGGATCGCTGGTTGTTTATGATCGCCCTATCAATCTGGGTATCTATCTGCGTTTATTTTTTACAGAGATCAAACTATCAGTATTTTTGGCTTACAAGTGGGTATGTCATCTTTTTGTTGTGGGATGTGACTGGTGGCGACTTCTCTATCTCCTACAAGGCTGGGGTTTTACGTATTCAGGAGTCCCTGCTCGGAATAATTGTCTACGGATTGGTAGCCGTTTTGATCTGGCCTAACTGTAGTCGTGGTGAGTTAAGAAGAGCATCTCTGGATTTATTGAGAGAACATCGTCGATTTGTGGATAATTGTTTTTCTCGGGTTAGAAGTGGCGAGAAAATAAAGATTAGGCGTAAAAAGCGTGTTGCTCTTTTAGAGCTTGATACGCGCTTACAAACAGCCATTGGCGATGCGAGCTCAGATAGTTATGAGGTGTGGGAATGTCGAAAGCAGTGGGGTCACTTTGGTCAATCTGCGACAGCCGTCACGCAATCCCTCTTGAAGTTGGAAGAAAGCTTAGCACTCTCAGGTGATCTGGGTATATCAAAATTCCTTATTGGTGTAGAGGAATATATGCCTGACATTGAGGGGCGCCTCGCGCAAGTGGAGGCAGCGCTTTCAGGGGAAAGACCAGCAGATAGTGCCAATGGAAGAGTGGTTCGAGGAAATATTGAAGAGGTAAAGAGGCTGTCAACCTTTGAAACCGCTGCTTTAGCCGTTACTAGAAAATCCTTAAATGACTTGGAGGTAGAAACCCGATCTCTGATTGATTCAGTAAATGATATACAAACCCGGGGTGACTCCTATTCGAGACAGGTAAGTAGTGACGGTATAGGGTGGCTTGGAGCTTTGATGCCCGACCCAGACAGGTTGACTAATATTGTCCGTGTTCAGATGGGAATGTGGATCGCTTATCTGGCATATCTTTTTATCCCTGACATGATTGGTGGATTGCTGGTTATATTACTGATAACAGTAATAGGTATTCTCGCCTCAATGACCCCCAAAATTCAATTGTTTGAAACCTGTGTTTTCACGATTTTAGTGTGCATATTATCGGCACCTATATATTTCTTTTTAATGCCGAAATTGCATGGATTTTATTCGTTGGCTGTCGTGATCTTTGTATGGACGTTTGTAGTAAGCTTTTCCTCAAATAAGGTCTTTGGACCCCAGTCGATGATACGAACCCTGGTTCTTATCTTTCCCCAGATTATTTTTAATTTTAATAATTCTCAAGAGTATAGTTTTGTGGTTTATACAAATTATCTATTTGTGTTGGCAATAATTTTTTGTATTTTGGCCGTTTCAAGAAATATCCCCTTCACTGCCCACCCAGAAATAAACCTGAAGAGAAGTATTGATAGAATTCTCAATAGTGCCGCATGGCTGGTGGTGGAGGGTGATATTCCGAAAAAGAAGAGGAGATCATTGTTTTTCCGGTTATATATATTGTACCACCTGAATATTATTATGATCTCAAGGAAGAGAGTGTTCTATTGGGTGGAGGGTATTTCTGATAAAAAAATGCGGGGTATGACCAGAAGCCAGATGCAAAGCCTTATAGGTTTGGCTATGTTGATATCCAACCAGGTTAAGCTGTTATATAAGATAGATAAAAAGAAAATCAATTTTGTGGCTCCTAAAAGATTACTTCGCGAGGCATTCATATGGAGGCGGCTTGCAAGCAAAATACTTATCTATTTTTCTGGTGGAAACCAAAAGGTTGATATTGAATCCCTGCGAAGAGGTTATAGGAGGATATTTGAAAGGGCAAATATTGATGTCGGTGAGTTGATGGAGCTGAGGGAGTGTAGTGAAAAATCCAGAGAGGGTGTAACAAACTTTCTTTATTTCTTGGGTGTTACCCACTGCATCAATAACTATCTGGTAGAGTTTCGTCGCGTTTCAGAATCTGTGGATTGGAAGGCTTTCTGTGAGGAAAGGTGTCTTTAATGTCTGTAGGGTTTTAAATGGAAAGAGTACCGCACGATATATCAATAGGCAGTTTCTATCTATCACCAATATTGGTGATAGCTTTGTTTGGTGTTGTTGCGGCCTTGTTAACCGCTAGGCTTTTGGATCGGTATCGTTTATCCCGATATTTTGCCAATCCACCGGTTGTTATTATCTCCCTCAGTGTAATTTATTCAATTTTTATAGGAAGGATATTCTTGGGAATATAGTAGTGGCTAGGTATAGAAAATATATTTTTACTGGAACAATAGTGCTTGTAGCACTGCTGTTACTTATTGTCCAGTTTTGGAGGTATCTCAATAATCCCTGGACCAGGGATGGAAAGGTGCAGGCGGATATTATTCAAGTGACTCCCAGGGTAACTGGACAGGTAGTTGAGTTGCCTATTAAGAATAATCAGTTTATTAAAGCAGGGGAACTACTGTTTCAGATTGATCCGAGAATATATGAAGCAGCCTTGGAAGAGGCCAAGGCAGAGTACGAGGAAGCTCTCGATACATACCGAGCGCAAAACAAGAATGTTCTCGCTTATGAGGCCAGGATTAGGGAATCAATAGCAAATATTGATCTGGCAAAAAGTAATATTGGCGCGCTTGATGCGGAAATTGCAAGAACCAAAGCTGAATATGATCGGCAGAGAGAACTGCTACCCCAGAGAGCGACATCAGTAAGGGCATTGCAAGCAGCTCAGGCTGAGTATGAATCTACAATTGAGTATCGAGCGGGTGCAGAAGCCAGCTTGGTGGAATCTATGGCTACGTTGGAGCAGTCGCAAGCGGAGCTGGAGCAGGTTAGAGCACAGCTGGGTGCGCTTGGAGCCGATAACCCGGGCGTTCGTGCGGCTTATGCGCTGCTAGAGCAGGCGCGGCTAAATCTGGAGTATACAACGGTTGTTGCTCCGGTTTCTGGTTATGTAACGAATATTGATTTTCGTTACGGTGATCAGGCCGTCGCCAATCAACCCGCACTCTCGGTAGTTGATATAAGCACTTTTCGCATTGATGGTTTCTTTCGTGAAACTTTTGTTCGTCGAATTGCTCCGGGGGACAAAGCTTTCATGAAGCTGATGGCTTACCCTCATCTAGAGCTGGAAGGGTATGTTGAAAGTATTGGCTGGGGGATTGCTCGCAAAGATGGAACTGCGGGTAATGACTTATTGCCAATGGTAGATCCCACATTTGATTGGATTCGCCTTGCACAGCGTATTCCCGTTAGGATTCATCTGACAGAAGTTCCCGAATCTGTAAAGCTTCGTGTTGGATTTACCAGCTCAGTGCTAGTAATGAGTAATTCTGCGGGCACCGAGCAAGATGAACCGGTGCAATCCCAATAGTTTTAGGAAAGGGTTAATACGGTGCCTACAAGGGTGCCTGTTGACGTTGCTGCTCAGCTTCAGTAGTAGCTGTATGCTGGGGCCTGATTATCGCCCTCCGCCGGTGGAGATCGAAAGCGAGTGGATCTATCAGACCAGCTCAAAACTGGATACGATGGAAGCGGTCAACCCTTTGTGGTGGCAATGGGCGTTTTCAGATGTGACGCTGGATGAATTAGTTTCACTGGCTATTGAGAATAATCTGGAGCTGCGCTCAGCAGCCCTTAGAGCTCTTCAGGCCCAGCAACAGCTTGCAATTGCAATCGGCAACCAATACCCGCAAACGCAACAGCTTGAAGGGCTTATTGATCGTTCAAAGTATGTTCGATCGGGTATCACCGGTAATCTGCAGACTGAATACTACCCGAACTTTAACTTAACTTGGGAGTTAGATACCTGGGGGCAGTTAAGAAGGCTGGTTAATTCGGCCGCAGCAGATTTTGAAGCCAGCATAGCTGACTATGATGGTGTGCTGGTTTCTATTATTGCCCAGGTGGCGCAAACCTATATCAATATTCGCACAACGAAACGCAGGCTAGAAGTTGCCAGGGAAAACATTCGCGTACAACGTGAGGGTTTAAGGATCGCGAGAGTCAAATTTCGTGCAGGAGAGGTCAGTGCACTGGATGCGGAGCAAGCGCAGGCTTTGCTCAGTAACACAGAAGCCAGCGTGCCGGGACTGGAGATAAGCTTACAGCAGTTTGAAAATGCCCTGGCAGTCCTTCTGGGAATACCTCCTAATAGTTTGAGGTACATAGTCTCTTTTCCCTCATCCATACCTATGATTCCCAAAGTCGTTACTGTTGGTATGCCCCAGGATCTATTAAGGCAGCGACCCGATATTCGTGCAGCAGAGCGACGGCTGGCAGCTCAAGGTGAGTTAATAGGCGTTGCGAGGGCGGAACTCTATCCAAATTTTAGTATCGGTGGGGAGATAGGGGCTATCGATATCAATGGCGGCCAACTTAATGGCAGCAGTAGTGCCTGGGATCTTTTTATTGAATTTGATTGGAATCTCTTTAACTACGGAAGACTTCGGAGCAATGTCAGGCTACAGGATGCGATTTTCCAGCAGTTGGTGTCTGACTATCAGCAAGTAGTTCTGTTAGCGCAAGCTGATGTGGAGAACGCTATTGTCGCTTATATAAAATCTCAAAGGCAATTAGTTCACTATGAGGTGGCTGCCCAGGCCTCCCAGCGATCTGTCGATATTTCCCTGTCTCAATATACTAATGGTCAAGTGGAATTTGATACTGTGATAACTACGCTGATATCAGATGTTCAGCAGCAGGATATTTTGGCGATAGCGCGAGGCGCCGTGGCAGCGAACCTGGTGCAGGTGTATCTATCGCTCGGAGGTGGATGGCAGATACAGCAGGGAATTCCACCATTTCAACTTCTTCCAGAAGATATTCAGCAGGAAATGCTAGAAAGAACACCGTATTGGAACAAGGTTCAATAAAATTGGTTGAAGCTTCTTAGTTTGATGGTGGCACTAGATATATGAATTTAAGTAACCGTATTGTAAGTGCTTTATCTGCACACAGATTATTCAAGCGATAATTGTCCCGTCAAATTCTATTTAGGTTTTGGTTATGATGACTAGCGCTCCGTTCGACAAAGATACAAATTTGATGGCAAAAGCTCTGGTAGAGGCTATCCCGGAGCAGGGTAGATACTTAGAGTCCCTGACTGGTAAAAGTCTTATATCGAGCAGTCAGCTTAATAGAGATGGGATATTGCAGTTACTCAGACTTGCTGCTCGCTGTGAGCTGGATAACAGAAAATTCTCATGTCATTTAAACAATAAAATCTTAATCAGCGCATTCTTTGAGTCGAGCACCAGGACGAGGCTATCTTTTGAAAGCGCCTGGCTGCGACTTGGAGGGAGTACTGTTTCAATTACAGATAAAGGGACAACACGTATTGGTGTCGGAGAGAGCTTAAGAGATGTTGCAGAGATGGTAAGTAATTATGGTGATTGTGTAGTTTTGAGGGATTCTTCTGAAGATTCAGTGAAAATTATGTCTAATAATTTAAGTATACCAATCATCAATGCTGGTAACGGGATAGATGAGCACCCCACGCAATCCCTTATCGATCTATATGCACTTCTTAAGTGGAACCCTTCCATTCTGTCAGGAAAAAGTCGAAAACTCTCCATTGGCTTAATTGGAGCGCCAGTTCGAATGCGAGCGGCGAGAAGCCTCTTGATACTCATGAGCTGTTTTCCTGAGTTTTTCTCAGAGGTTTTTGTGCTTTGTGATGAGGAGGAACAAGAACCGTTTCGGCAAGCGCAATTATCAATGCTTCAGGAAAAAGGTTTAAAAATTAGTTTAACGGATAAGATTGGAGATATTCTTCCCCGACTCGATGTGGTCTATATGAATGCTATATCCCTAAAAACAGCGGGGCATAGAGATTTTGGGTCTGGATATTTTATAGATAATAATTCTCCTTTGAAAAAACAAGCTATTGTGCTGCATCCTTTACCCCGAATGGGGGAGCTTGATAGTAATCTGGATGATACGCCCCATAATTGGTATTTTATACAGGCAAAAGGTGGTGTGTACGTCAGAATGGCCTTGGCAATGGCTATTTGTGGCTGCCCTAGTGAGATCGTAGATATTACCTAGCCTCTCCAGTTTCGAAATGACCCCAATAAAAGGTATCGTCTATGTGCGGAATAGCTGGGATTCTTCATAGTGCGCGTACAATGCCTGTCGATGGTCAACTCCTTCTAAATATGGCTGCTATCCAGTTCCACCGTGGCCCGGATGGTGTAGGTTTTACAAACCCTCCAGGTCTAGGATTTGGGATGAGTCATGTGCGCTTATCGATCAATGACCTGAGTGATGAGCGCGCTTCTCAGCCCTATGTGTCAGAAGATGGTCGTTACTATTTGGTTCATAATGGTGAAATCTATGATTATCAGCGAATAAGAGCCAGACTGAGGGCCTCTGGAGTTTATTTTTTAAGTAAAAGTGATTCCGAAATTATCTTGCATCTTATTGCGGAGTTAGGTCTTGTTCGGGCTATTAAGCATCTTCGAGGAGAATTTGCATTTGCCGTTTACGATCAAATGGAGGACTGCCTCTATTTGGTTAGAGATCGGTTTGGAGTGAAGCCACTTTATTGGGCAAGAATCAAAAAAGGTTTAGCATTTGGTTCTGAAATTAAAAGTTTGTTTGCCCACCCTGATGTCCAAAGAAGACTAACAGCGCATGGAGTGTATCACCAGCTTATTCAGGTATCGATTCCTGGAACAACCGCTTTTGAAGGGGTTTTCCAGGTTGAACCTGGGTGCATTACAAAAGTTAAGCGAGACAACACTGAACTGGTTGTTACTCAACATAAATATTGGGATATCGATTTTTTGATTTCAGATGAGTATGCTCGTGACAAGTCTGATGAGTATTATATTGAGGGTTTGCGGGAACAAATTATAGACTCCGTGTCTTTGAGGCTTCAAGCTGATGTCCCAGTAACCTATTATCTTTCAGGTGGTGTTGATTCGGGTAGCTTGCTTGGAGTAGGGCAGTCGCTTTCGCAGCAGGATCTCACCGCCTTCACGATAGCGTTTGAAAATCCGGATTACGATGAGTCTCATATCGCAAAGGAAGCCGCGAGTGAGATTGGTGTCAGCCAATTCATAGTAAAGGTAACTGATGAAGAAATATATGAAAATTATTCAGAAACCATCTGGCATACCGAAAGGACATTTTACAATACATTATCAGTAGCTAAATTTTTGCTCAGTAAAGCTGTTAAGTCTAATGGCTACAAGGTTGCAATTACTGGGGAGGGGGCAGATGAGCTATTTTCTGGGTATCCTGCATTTAAAAAAGATTTTTACTTGTATGGTACATCTGAAGCTGAGTTGAATAAACGAAGAACCTGGCAGCAACATCTAGAAAGGAGCAATAGCTTATTTAAGGGAGCTATGCTGCCAATTGATAGTTATCGATCAGAGGGGATGGAACGGACTTTAGGATTCACCCCTACATGCTTGCAATCTTGGTTAAGCTGTCATCATCAAGCAGAAAAATTGCTTAACAAAGAGTGGCGTAAAGAAATATCTGGTTATGATGCCGGGAAGGCAATTGTTGATACGCTAGATTTATCACAACTCGAAGATAGACATCCGCTGGATGTTGCTCAGTATGTTTGGATTAAAACTATGTTTGAGACCCAGATATTGGGCTGGGTAAGTGATCGAGTAGATATGGCGCACTCCATTGAAACTCGTCCGGCCTTTCTCGATCATCACCTGGCTGCGTTTGCTATACAAATCCCACCATCGGTCAGGATTAGCGGAACTACAGAAAAGTATGTTCTTCGCGAAGCGATGAAGGGAGTTCTTCCGGATGTTCTATATAAAAAGCAAAAATTTGCATTCATGGCTCCTCCGGTAGAGACCGTTACCGGAGCTTGGACTTGGGTGCAGCGAGTTATTGAGAAATTTCTCAGCCCAAAGGAGGTTAATTTAGCTGGATTGCTGCGATATTCGGAAATAGATACTTTAATTCAAGAGTATAAGATACCGACCCTACATCGATCAAAAAAGGTTCAATTGGATGCGATGCTCAATCATATCTTGGGAGTGCAAATATTATATAAGCGTTTTATTGAGGCTGATCTGCCATTGTTGGCGCAAGAAAAATCTTTTCATCTTGGTTGGAGTTTAGATCGTATGGTTAAGTATCGTAAAAGTTAGAGGGTACTAGGGTGTGAGGCAGATCTCATTGTTGACGTAGTATTCTATTTTTGGTCCGGTTTAACGCTGATCCCTACCTGTTGATCGAATAGATAATGATAATAATTGGATATAAATTACAATTTAATTGAGGTTTTGGGTGGCGCTGGTTAATAGGATTGTTATTACGTTAAGGGTTGTAGTTACAAGAGTCTCTATTTTTCTAATCCCTGATATCTAGCTATTCACTTCTAACCAATAAAATAATTATAAGCTGGAAGACTTCACCATATCGGTGGGGCTAATTGAAGGAGCATATACTTCTTACAGGGATGGTGAGGCTCTCGCATTATGGGGGATCTTCCTATATCTATTGAAAATAGGTGCCCTGATGAGAAATATAGTTTCTGCAAGTTGTGTCCTAACTTTATTATCCGTTTTTTGTTCAAATGCGATTGCTGAATTACTTTCTGAAGAGAAGAGTGTTACTGCAAGTACAGAGGTGCAGTCGGCATCTTTGGCTGTTGATAATGACATGGGTACACGTTGGGAAAGTTCACATCAAACAGATCCCAGTACTTTTACTATTGATTTAGGCACCACCTCTGAATTGGAGGAGGTGGTGCTCTATTGGGAGGCTGCAAATGCAAATACATATAATCTTGAAGGTTCAAATGATGGGCAGGGATGGGAGCTGTTAGCAGAGTATTCTGATGGAGAGTTTGGAGATAGAACTGACATTCTTCAAGTATCCGGAAAATTTCGTTATATACGGCTTAATGGATTGACTCGTAGTAATGGAAATTTCTGGGGCTATTCTATCTATGAGTTTCAAGTATATGGCGAACCTGTTTACGACTCCGTAGAGGAAACTCCGAGCAATGTAGGGCGTAATATTGCCTTGGACGCCTCAATCTTGTCTTCTTTAGGGGAAGGTAATTTTGCTATTGATGGTCTGAGAAGTACAGCTTGGGAGGCTGGGGGCGATACGGCTTATTTACTACTGGATATTGGAGAACCAACTGAGCTGACGAAGGCAATCATAGACTGGGGTGAAGATAATGCTGCTAGCTACAAAATTCAGGCTTCAAATGATGGCAATGAGTGGGAAACGCTTGTCACTGCTGACGATGGGCAGTACGGTTCACGAATTGATAGCCATAAACTATCCGGTAGTTACCGTTATCTGCGAATTCAAGGTGATGAGTTAAGTGAGGGTAGCTCGCATTACACCATTTGGGAGCTCATGTTATTTGATAAGGCAATGGATTCCACCCCCACAGATAGCCTGCTAAGTTACATGCCTCTTTTCGATGAAACTTATCCTGCTGGTGAAGCTCAAAATTGGTATATAAAAGAGGATGGAACCCTAGTGACATTCGCCAGTGGTAGAGCTAGATCACGCCATGAGTCTGAGGGATCATTTTATACTTTCCCAACATTCTATTTTGAACATAGAACTTTTGGTCTTGAGATTCATGATCACACCCCAAAAGGTGAAAGTTTAATTGAAATCTATTACTCCCCTGAGTATGCCCACTACCGCTCACCAGAGTGCCGATCGGCATATTCCAATGTGTATCGAGCAGATTTTAATAATAACGCTAGGTTTGAGGTGGATCCTTTAGTTGAGGCTGATGAGGATGGGAAAGGGCAAATATGGGTATGTTTAATTACTTTTGATGCGCACGATGGAGATGACGGTGTTCTGGAAGTTGGCGAGTGGATGGAATTTGAATTTCAGCAATTTTTGGGAAAAGACAATGGGGATGAAAATGTAGAAGGCCAAGCTATTTACTACACAAATACTTATCGTATCCAGTTGGGTGAACCTGGTATCTATCTTGTTAATGATAGCGATATTGATGAAAGTATACGAGCTGGAGGTAACGCGACAGCTGTCCCGATAATAGCGGGGGATTCTGTACCAGCTTCTGAGATTATTTCGGAAAACTTATCAGATAAGACTTTGACTTACTATGCTGGAGCCGACGGTGCATGGACAAGTGGTGGGTCAGACGACGCTACCGAAGTTACCTATCCAATTTTAGACGGGACAGGCATATACGATAGTTACATCGTCGAGAGTGGTATTGCTGACTGGACAGCAAATATGCAAGAGGCATCGAATATTCATTGGGATACCCACAATATATTTTTGCGGGGCAGAAGGTTGTTCCATACCGATTTTAAGTCTGGTGATCATGAGGAAGAAGGAAATCCGAGGTTTGCAGAACTAACAGAATTAGCCACTGATCTTAAAGTACAGCATTCGTGCTTTGCTTGTCACATCAATAATGGACGTGGACAGGCTCCAGAGAACGGCTATTTTTCCGAGACGATGGTCATGAAACTGGGGTCTGGGGGACTTAATGTCCAGGGCCAAGCATTACCTCATCACTACTTTGGCCATCTATTACAAACTGTTTCTTCCGACGAAAAGATAGAAGTGGAAGGGCAGGTGGTAGTTACTTATGAAGAGGTTGTGAACCACTATGATGATGGTACCGAGTACACGTTAAGGAAGCCTGTATACAGTATTAATAAGCTCGATGGCAAAGGGAGCGATATAGTGTACTTTTCCCCACGGATGCCTCAACCAATACTGGGGCTCGGGTTGCTTGAGGCAGTGCCTGAGTCTGAAATATTAGAATGGCATGATCCTAATGATTCTGATGAAAATGGAATTTCTGGGCGCGCTGCACTGGTAAAAGAGCCAACTGGTGAACTTCCATATGTCGCACGGTTTGGTTGGAAGGCCAGCCATGCCAGTCTAACCAGTTTTACGCGTGATGCACTTAATAGTGATATTGGGGTCACTACTAATGGAGGAAGCGCGGATTGTGGGTATGAGCAGATAAACTGTTGGCAATATAGTGAGCATTCAGCTGAGCTTTCGGAAGAGCATCTGCGAGACCTGGTTGTTTACCTTCAAGCCTTAGGAGCGCCGCCCCGCAATCCAGGCAGCGTTTCCAGAGATTCTGTGCTCTCAGGAGAGAAGCTGTTTTATGAAGCTGGATGTGACTCCTGTCATCGACCGGAAATGAGTACTGATCATAGCCATCCTCTTGCTGAGCTTAGGGGGAATACCATATACCCTTATACTGACTTACTGCTTCATAATATGGGGGAGGGGTTGGCTGATTCTTTGAGTGAGTCTGCCGATTTCAATCAGGAATGGAGAACTCCGCCATTATGGGGGTTGGGTATGTCAAAGGCAGTAAATGGGCACAGTAACTTATTACATGATGGGCGGGCGCGAACCGTCGAGGAAGCTATTTTGTGGCATGCTGGAGAGGCTTTGGATAGCCGGGAAAAGTTTCAGTCAATGAGTATTTCTGAGCGGACTGATCTGTTAGATTTCTTACAATCTTTATAGAATTTTTTGATATAAAAGTTATGTCCCACGGGTATTGCTAAAAGTGGCTGGCTCAACTGTTATAGGTGAGATAATACGTGTGATTGCCTGCATCGAGCTTATTTCAAATTATATGTATAAACTGTTGAGTAGGCCCCTATGGTATTTTTCCAAGGCCATATTCAAAGTTATTGTGGGCGGCTCAGCTGTAGTAGGTCAAAGATAGACATTTCTTTGTTCAACCTCCTTTACTGAGTCGCCTTCTATTAGTTCACCATCCAATGCTTTACCGCCACCAGGATAGCGCATAGTCAATTGGCCGGTAGCAATTAAAGTTCCTTCACTGTCTTATACCCCCGTATATGAATAGAATATCTTTCGTCCAGTACTCGTTAACTTACCTATCGCGGTGAGGTGGTTCAGGACACCCATAAATAAGGGGGGGGAGAGCTGAGGCGCAGGTACCCCCTTGGCGACTGGTTTTTTATAAATTGGTACTAAGGCGTAGTGAAAGGGGTAAGCATTATGCTTCGGATGTGAAAATTAGGGTTTAGGAGAAATTTGAGAGGAATGAAGGCAGTTGGAGAGAGTCAGAATTAGCTGGGTGTTGCCGAAAGGTAGCGTTGGCAATTACTGATACCGTGTACCCAGTGTTTCCCGAGCTTGATGCAAGCTTGTCGTACGGTCTCTGCTGATCTAACCAGGCGATTATAGTGGTATTCAAAATTACGACTGAGATACAACCAGTGTTTTGGTTGTATACCCAAGTGTTCGAGTATGGGGGGCGTTCTCATTAATGGAGCCGCACTTTCTGGGATCTAAATATCGACCGCTCCAGCCCGCTAGTTCCAGGTAGTGCTCCAATTGAAAGGGTAACCCCTTACGCATGTTCACCTCCTTCAAATGGCAGTAGGTCTTTGGGCTGCTCACCTGTGGTTGCAACATGAATACACTGTAGAATGGAAGTGTGACTGGAATCTTTCGGGGTTTTGCCATTTTGGCTCGGATAGGATTGAGATCGACGTAGGTCATGTAGGCGGCAAGGGCTCTCTCATCCGTCGAAGCTTGGGACTTAAAGCACCCCTCGGAAAAGCGACCTGTACACTTCTCTTCTGCATTGGCCTGGCGAGCAATAGGTTCGTTAGAGCGATAAGCTCGTTGAGCTTTTCCATTTCACTGTGATCAAGGGGGTGACCTTGATCACAGCGTTGAGCCAGTATTGATGTACTAAAAAACTCGCTGCCAGAGATGAATGACTTTAGTATCGGACCAAGCTTTGGCTGTATTTGAGTCAATATAGAGTACGATATGGTAATGATTACTCATTACTACATAGGCTGCAATATCAAGGGCGAAAATGGCATTTTTTACATTCCGACCTCAATCCAGTGACGTCGATACTCATAGTTTTTCCCAAGCTGAACATCTTTTCGGCAAAGAAATGCCCTATGTAAACAGCGAGAGACGCAGGGATAGTAGGGTATTGCATCAATAGATATCTGTGAGCATCGAGATAGGGTCATGGAATTAGGTGAGGTGGCTGTTTTTGTATCCAGTACTTTGTGGAAGTCCCTACATTATGTCAATGAATTTGACATTTAAATATACTTCTTTGATGGGTGTCCGGAAATAGGGTTTAAACTATATCTGATCTGGCTTAGCCTTCAAGGCTCACGAGTTATTCCTAAGGATTGCCTTACTTTATATATTGTTTCTCGTTTAAGCTACGCGAGGCCCCTGGGATTTCATCCAAGCTGTTCCTCCACAATATCATTACAACTCCCTCAGATCATATCTTGGCCGGGAGAGGTGCCGGCGCTATCAGAAGAACCCTCCCGGACTAACGGCACTTATTATCCGAAACGAAGGGCGATTGGTCGGGAATAAAATCGAGTAAAAGATACTCAACAACACCGTCGGATGTTATGTAATCGAGTTCCGCTACACGATGACAGTCAGCTTTAGTTCCTTGTTTATATTTTATGCTCATTATTTATATCCTGAATAAACTATATACTCGACTTAATCTAACCTAACAGTTAACTTAAGTTCCCTTGACTATCGTATCAAATAACGGAGTCATAAGTAATGCACCTGCAGGACTCAAATGGTGATTATCGCTAAAGTATGAAACCTCGCCATTAGAAAATAGGCAGGTATTTTCTGGGCATAGAATCTGGTGAGGTAACATCAGTTGGTCACCCAATCTACTATGTAGGTAGTTAACAACGTCAAGATAATCTTCATTAAATTTTTCAATTCCTACAAAGAAATGCTTTGGATTATAGATTCCCATAGCCAACTTTCGGCTTTCAATAGATGGAAAATTATAGCCAGGTATTTGAATCGGCCCTAATACATACACTATCTTACCAGCTTTCTCCAATCGATTGACAAAGCTAATCGTAGCCTCAGCCAAGGCTTCCCTGGCTTTTCTACTGACAAGACTACCTTCAGAGCTAATATATCTATTAGAATGCCAAGTTTGTGCGATAATTACCTTCTGTATTTCCTTAGTAGAAACAATAGCTTCATAGTTCTTTTTTGCTTTTCTCAAACAATCTTGACTGAGATTGACTCTAAGTGTTGGCAAGCAGCTATTTAAAGGGACAATTAGACCTTTCTCATCAATACTGTTTAATGCATTAACAAAAGCTGGACCATACATTTGTGCATGAGAATTACCCAAAAGTACTGTTGAATAGGGTTGCTTATTATCACCTGCGACTAAACAAGCTCTAGAGGCACCAAAAGGTAAGTATTCTCTAACCCCACAACGAAAGTTAGAGCTTATCGATTCCGAAAAACTATTTGC
Organism: Microbulbifer sp. CNSA002; assembly: GCF_047324085.1. Classification (NCBI taxonomy): domain Bacteria; kingdom Pseudomonadati; phylum Pseudomonadota; class Gammaproteobacteria; order Cellvibrionales; family Microbulbiferaceae; genus Microbulbifer; species Microbulbifer sp. CNSA002. The sequence continues at coordinate 3,008,092 of NZ_CP172449.1, read as the reverse complement.
TAATGGAGGGTGACGCTTAGGAAATCCATTAAAGCTAAAAATTAGTGCGGTCGATGCGACGATCAAGATATATAACAGGGCAATCAATAGTATGGAAAGTTTATCAGGATATTTGTTGCGAAAAGGAATTTCAATAAATTTCCAGGTCAAAGCTGAAGCAAGGCATGTAAATAAGAATCCTAATATCAATACATAATTACTAGGTGGATCAACATAAACATATTTAATGATAGAGATAACTGGCCAGTGCCACAAATACATGGAATATGAAATAAGGCCTATAAAACGAATTGCTGATAAAGTTAAGATACAATATAACAAACTTTGCGAACCAATGGGTTGATACAACATTAGTCCTGCCCCTGTCGTTATCAAAATAGCTGGAATAATCGAGTTTTCGGGATATGAATACGCGACTATGATCATCCCAAACCCCAGGTAAGATAGCAGAATATTTATGTTTTTATTTTGCTGTGGGTTTCTATAAGCTAATAGAGCAACTAGGACGCCAATTGCAAGCTGCCAGATTCGTGTGGGTGTAAGAAAAAAAGCAGGATTTTCACCCCCGATAGAAAGAATGAATATATTTAGGCTGATGGATGTCAATATAACTAAGCAAGCTAAGATTATATAAAAATTCTTATTTTTGGATAATTTGGTTAGCAGTAATAGCGTGCAAGGGAAAACAAGATAAAATTGCTCTTCGATACTCAAGGACCAAGAATGTAATAAAGGCTTCAGTTCATCACTAGCACCAAAATAACCACCTGAGCGCCAAAAGTATATATTGGAAACAAAAAATAAGCTTGTTAGCAGGCTTGTAGATAATCTGATTAAATCTGAAGAGATGAAAAAAATCAGACCAGAAATTAACACAAAAAGGAATACGACCAATACAGCCGGTAAAATTCTCCTAATTCTTCGGATGTAAAAGTGAGCTAAATTGAAACTCCCTTTATCGGCATCTTTCATTATCAGCCCGGTGATCAAATATCCAGAGATCACAAAAAAAAGATCTACCCCCAAGTAACCCAGAGGCAGTGTGGCCGGATGATAGTGAAAGATAATTACGGGAGCAACAGCCAAGAATCTTAATCCGTCAATTTCTTTTCTGTATTCATGCATTAGAAGAATATTCTCATCTATAAGGAGTTAGAATATAAAGCAATTCCCGGTTAATATTTTCAAGGGTAGAGAGAAATAAAGTCATATTGGTAAGTGGTTAGTTTTTTCTCGCCAAATAGGTAGTAGTTAACCCTTAGGCCCAAATGCAACGTTTACGCTATAAGGCAAGCCCTAAGTCAGACAATCCACAGCCAACTTCAAATAATATAATAGTATCACCAATCTTTCAAAGCCGGCTCATTTAGTAACGACCGGTAACCATCTCCCATATTTCAGCTCAAAACCTGGTTTCAAGCCGATCCTTGGCATACGCTTGAAGTAGTTTTGTATTAAAATCGTTAATTGTTTCCATGCCAGTATGAGTTCTAGAATTAACGTAGAGGGTTAAGAGCGTTCAATCACAGAGTTGCTTAATACTTTCCTTTCTAATATCACGTATCTTGGAGGTCGTCCAACATAAAAATCTTTATTGCCAAAAATTAGTAAAAAGTTGGAGGAAGGAAAAGTTATTGTTGATTCAGATGATATTCATCCTAATAAAATTTTACGAAAAACTGAAGATTAAGTTGAATACTGTAATGTCAGATGATATGCATGGTAGGGTTGTTTTTGTAACATTCATCATTTGTCAGTTTGCTTGCGAGTCAGTCCAAAAAATGTTCTGCTGGAACTTATGGGCGTGAATAAAGGAAATAAGATTTAAATCGATCAGCTGAGATTTATATCTGATGTATTCAATATGTCTATCAGTGATCTACGCGTAACATTAAATAGGCCGACTTGAGTCAAGCTAATTACTCGCGGCGGTCGAGATCTGTACCGGTTAACAAAAATGCCCTTGCAGAGCGTGCTTTATGGGGCGTTAGTAACAGAATAGCTTCTATCATAATAATTGGAGTCATAATTAGCTCACCTGCCTCCTCCCAAAGGGGGGCACGTACTATTCGTGAATAATCATTGTTAGCCCTTGAATGGTATGGCTTTCGCTCCGGCCCCGACTGCCTATAAATGCGCCCTAAAAATTAAAATATAACCATACTGAAATAACGGTAACACTAGTTTATCATGGTTAAACACAGTAGAAGGGTGATTTGTCCATCTGGTGGTTCATGCGAAAAACAAGCTAATTTAAATGGGTATGTTATATTTTTTGATGTATTTCTTTGGCATTTCATTTTTTGCAGCTGGAGAGTTGTTGGTTTTATAGTTCTCCGCATGGATCAATAGTATATGATATCTTTTCTTAGCTTGGTGAGGGATCTAAGATAGTACGAAAATTTTGGCTCGTATTTAAATGCATATAGAAATCAATATCTATCTGATGTGGATTTATAGGCTGCAACATTAAATGAGAATTTAAGCCAGTTTCACAGTAAGCATATATGTATTGAATGTTAAGTTAGAATAAGAGAAATTTCAATGGATGTTTACTTTCTCTAAGGAAGACCCTCTTCTAATTTTAACACCTATTACGTTTATGTCATTTCTAGTAGTTTCGGTGAAGCTAATTGAGCCGCTGATCATTGCGACCTAGTGCCGCATCGCGGTGAGAGTCTGGAGATACTTTATGGTAAAGTGGATAGATACTTAGAATATCTATTCAGCAGCTTCGTAAGATTCCTTTTCAATCAGTTCACCATCCAATGTTTCACTGCCACCACGATAGCGCATAGTCATTTGGCCGGTAGCAATTAAAGTTCCTTCACTGTCGTATACCTCTGTATATGAATAGAATATCTTTCGTCCAGTACTCGTTAGCTTACCTATCGCAGTGAGTTGGTTAGTCTTGGCCTGACCGGTGAAATTTGCTGTTAAAGACAGTGTAAAGGCTCTACGACGGCGGTTGGGGTGGGGGCAGTAGAGGCCGCAGTAAGAGCCAGCGATATCTATTAATGTTGTAATAAAACCACCGTGGGGTACACCGTGGGTATTCAGATGTTCCGGTTGTACTTCTACTCTGATTGCAACATGGCCTTCCTGCCAATTTTCTATGGTTATACCTAGATGGTCATTGAACGGGGGTTGTTTCTTGTTCTGCCAATTCATCCAATTTCACCTTAGAAAGTAAGTTTATGATGGGTCGCTACAATTTGTTTTCTGAGTTGAAAGGTAGACTGTGAGCAATCCTGCACTGATAACGATCAGCGTCCCCACCAGTGCAATAGTATTAGGTAAGTGCTGCCAAATGAGCCAACCTAGAAGTCCGGCAATAACCACACCAAAGTAACTGATTGGTGACACCACGCTGGGTTTTGCATAGCTATATGCTTTGGTGTACAGCCAGATAGCCAAGAGTACAGACACACCGTTGAAAATAAGATAGGGGAGTGTCCATAAAGGTACTGGTTCCCAATAATAGATACCCAGGGGCAGGCTGCACGCAAACGAGATTAATACGTAGTAAAACAATATAAGGCTGGGCCGGTCGGTATGGGACAAAATTCGTGTTCCGACCATAGAGGCAGCCAGGGTAAGCCCAGAAATCAGGCCGAGGGCATGGCCGCTACTAATACCGTCCACGTTGGGTTGAAGAATCAAGGTGATCCCCAGTAAGCCCAGTAAGATTGGTAGCCAGTGGGCTATGGGGATCTGTGCTCGAGACCAAAGCCAGGCAATAAGGGGAACAAAAATGGGAGCTGCATTACGCAATAACCCTGCTTCCATTAGTGAAATTTTGCTTAGGGCAGAAAAATATGTGAAAAAGCATAACCACCCTGCAAAACCGCGTATTAGGTGGGTTCTCCAGTGTTGGGTGGTAAGGTGTCGAGGCGTTTGTCGCACTAGCCATGGGGTTAGCAGTATCAGGCAGATACTGTATTGGCTGAGCGTAATTAATGGCACGGGTACAGCGGTAGACACCCATTTGCTGGCTGCGGCCGCTGTACTTGCTACCAGCGCGGTAGCCAATGCAAAACCAATGCCCTTCCAGTTTTGGATATCCGTGCGGAGTGGCTGACTTGGTGGAGATTGTACTTCGACTAAGGCATCAGGCCTACTCATGGTGACACAACTTCTTTATTTGGCTGCAGCGGAGCCAGTAGTCATACTGGCTTCCCCTATAGTTTACAAACTTAGATTTTGCCATCAGCCCATTGCGCAAATGTTTTTCCCTCTTGGGCTAGCCGTTCCAGTAAAGGGGCTGGAGTCCAGTAGGTATCTCCATGCTGCTGGCGGAAAGTACATATTTTTTCGTAGATTTCCTTCAAGCCAATACTGTCGGCATAGTGCATAGGTCCTCCACGATGGGGCGGAAAGCCATAACCGTAAACATATACAACGTCTATATCGCTCGGACGTTGGGCTATGCCTTCCTCCAGGATTTTGGCTCCTTCATTAATCAGCGCGAAAGTTAGGCGGTTTAGAATCTCCTCGTCGGAGATCTCCCGCCTTACAACCCCTTGGCTTTTAGCTTGGGCTTCAATGACTTCCAGCACTTCAGGGTCGCTGCTGCGAGCGCGAGTTTCGGGATCGTAGCGATAGTAGCCGGCTCCACTTTTCTGGCCCAGGCGGCCCATTTCAACCAGGGCATCTGCAATACAGTAAGTTTTTGGCTCCCCTCTTTCTGATTCGCTCAGGCCCTGGCGCGCCTTGTAGCCGATATCCAGTCCCGCTAGATCTCCAACGGCGATAGGGCCCATAGCCATCCCCCAAGACTGCATAACCGAATCAATCTGCTCCGGGGTTGAGCCCTCGATTAAACACAGCTGCGACTCTCTGCCATAGGGGCGCAACATTCGATTGCCAATAAAGCCGTAACAGTTTCCCGCTAGTACGGGTACTTTCTTGATCGTTTTAGCGAGTTTCATGGCAGTGGCAATTACATCGTCAGAACTTTGCGAGCCGCGAACCACCTCGAGTAGTTTCATTACATTGGCAGGGCTGAAAAAATGCATCCCTATAACGTCTTGAGGCCTGCTGGTTGCAGCTGCGATTTGATCAATATCCTGGTAGGAAGTGTTGGTTGCAAGGATGGTACCGGGTTTGCAGGAGTGATCCAATTTGGCAAAAATTTCCTGTTTGAGCTCCATATTTTCAAATACGGCCTCAATGACCAGGTCTACGTCAGCTAAGTCTGCGTAGTCAGTTGTGCCGGAAATCAACGAGAGACAATGAGTTTTTTGACCTTCTGTGAGTTTCCCTTTCTGCATGCTGATGGTGTAATTCTTGTCGATTACTGCTAGCCCTCGATTTATCGCAGTTTGATCGATTTCTACCAGTTTGACTGGAATACCGACATTGGCAAAATTCATGGCGATGCCTCCGCCCATAGTGCCTCCACCGATAATGCCCACGCTCTTTATCTCCCTGGTGGGTAGGTCTTTTGGTAAGCCCGTGACTTTGGTTGCAGTGCGCTCGGCAAAAAACAAATGCCTGAGGGCAGCCGATTGGCTGGAGAGCAGGCATTCGATAAACAGGTCGAGCTCTTTCGCGAGACCTTGATCAAAAGGCTGGTGAACTGCGGCCTCTATACAGGTAACAATATGTTGCGGTGCAAGCTGACCTCGTGATCTCTTTTCAAGACGCTTGCGGAAATCATCAAACACTCCCTCAGGAATGCTGTCAGGATCTATTACGATGTCTCTGACTCGGCGCAGAGGAGCTTCATTTGTTATCAATTCACGGGTAAAGGCGAGGGCTCCCTCTAACAAGTCATCATCGATAACCCGGTCTATCAACTTCATACTTTTGGCTTTAGAGGCCGGTATTGGACTGCCTTTTGTGATTAATTCCAGTGCAGCGGCAACACCAGACAAGCGTGGGGTGCGCTGGGTGCCACCGGCTCCTGGCAGTAATCCCAGTTTGACTTCTGGCAGTCCCACTTTGGCCGATGCTATTGCACAGCGGTAATGGCAGGCTAGAGCCACTTCGAATCCACCGCCGAGTGCCGTACCGTGAATGGCGGCGATCACTGGTTTACAGGAGTTTTCTATTTCCGCAATCACTTCTGATAGGGCGGGTGCCTGTGGTGGCTTGCCAAATTCCGTAATGTCCGCACCAGCGATAAAAGTTCGGCCTTCACACACTAGCACCAGGGCTTTTGATGCATCGCCTTGAGCGTTCTTAATCGCCCCCCAAATGCCCTCACGCAAGCCGTGAGAGAGGGCGTTCACAGGAGGGTTGTTCAATCGAATTACACCGATATCGCCAATGAGTTCATAACTTACACTAGACATTGCTATCTCCAGATCTTAAGTGACAACTGTTCGGTCTCGGTTTTATTTACATCTAATCAGGTTTAAATGCGTTCTATGATTACAGCGATGCCCTGGCCAATCCCGATACACATGGTGGCCAGTGCATAGCGCCCGCCGGTACGTTCCAGCTGGCGCAATGCTGTTAGCAAAATACGGGCACCACTGGCCCCCAGGGGGTGACCAACGGCGATGGCACCACCATTGGGATTTACCCGTGGGTCCGCATAATCAATTTCGAGCATTTTGAGGCAGCCCATAGCCTGTACCGCAAAAGCTTCGTTGAACTCCATTACATCCATATCCCCAAGCTCCAAGCCCGCCCGGGCAAGGGCTTTACGGGTAGCCGGTACCGGGCCCAACCCCATCACTCGCGGCTCTACTCCTGCAATGGCGCTGGCGAGAATACGTGCCCTTGGCTTTAGATCTGCTGCTTGGCCTGCTTCGGCGCTACCAACAATGAGTGCCGCCGCGCCATCGTTGATGCCGGAAGCGTTGCCGGCAGTAACCACTCCATCTTCGAAAAGCGCGGGTAGGGCTTGAAGTCGCTCCAATGTTGCATTGGGACGGGGATGTTCATCCGTATCGATAAGAAGGGCTGGCTTCTTGCGACCTTGGGGTACTTCGATGGGAATAATTTCATCGACAAAGAAGCCATCGGTACGTGCCGACTCGTATTTAGTTTGTGATGCCAATGCAAATGTATCGCACTCTTCCCGGCAAATATTCAGGTCTGATGCAATATTGTCTGCGGTCTGAGGCATGGTGTGGCTTCCATACTCAGCAACAATGCCTGGGTTGGTGAAGCGGGGGCCTAGGGTCGTATCTGCCAATACCTGATTGCGATCAAAAGCACTGTTGGCTTTGGAGAGAACCAGGGGGGCGCGACTCATTGATTCGACACCTCCCGCGATAAATAGCTCTCCTTCTGCGGCGCGAATGCAGCGAGCGGCATCTGCTATGGCGGCCAAGCCGGAACCACAAAGGCGATTTACCGTTATGCCGCCAGTGGATATGGGCAAGCCTGCTAGCAGGCCTGAAAATCGGGCAACGTTGCGACTGTCTTCTCCCGCCTGATTGGTATTGCCCGCAATAACGTCCTCAAAATGTTGAGGGTTAAAATTATTTCTTTCAGTCAGGGTCCTGATGACATGGGCAAGCAGGTTGTCGGGCCGGATACTGGAAAGGCTGCCCCCGTGGCGGCCAAAAACACTGCGGCCGCCGTCATAAATATAGGCATGTGACATAGTGAAATTTCCGATATTGGAGTTCTAAGTGCATTGAGTCATGCGGTAATTTCTTTTATTCAAACTCCAAAGCCACGGGTAAATTTTCCAGGGCTTCCTCTACAGCGGCTTTGCTGGAGGCTTGTTCAAGTTGAACTTTTGCTACCTGGCCAACGGATGCATCGAAGTGGGCGGAAAACTTAGCGGTAATACTTTTTTCCTCTAATGCCTGGCCTACGACATATTCGGTAGCGCGATTGCGCAGAGCTGGTTTGAATACTTTGGCTACAGCAGTGAGTGGAATCTCATCAATAATTTCCACGCGCTTAGGAATGGCTGCACGCTCAGAAATTTGGCTGCGGCAATAGTCAATGAGTTGTTCTTCTGTGGGCGGGTTAGTGGATGGAAACAGGGTAACGTAAGCTACTGGAACTTCTCCGGCATAAGCATCTGGTTGACCAACTGCAACGGCAATAGCAACGGCAGGGTGACGGGATAATGGTTCTTCGATCAGAGCCGGATCTATATTGTGGCCGCCGCGAATAATTAAATCCTTGGCCCGCCCAGTTAAGAACAGGTTACCATCTCCATCGAGATACCCCATATCGCCGGTATTAAACCAGGACTTATCGACCCAGGCTTTAGCATTATCCTCTTCTGATAAGTAGCCAGAAAAAATATGTGGCCCGCGCGCGAGTACTATGCCCACCTCTCCTGTATTGCAGGTTCTAACCAGTCGGGTACCGTCTACTTCTGCAATTTTCATTTCCATATAAGGCAATCGCCGGCCGACGCTGCCTTCAGGGGCTTGCATATCGGTAGGAGGGCGAGCTAAAAGGCAGCTGGACTCCGTCATGCCGTAGCCATTACTGACAAGGACATTGAACTTCTCCTCAAAGGCATTCTTCAACCCCGTTGGCAGGGTGGAGGCTCCACAGCCAATATCTGTCAGACAGCTGATGTCATTGTCACCAACGGGAATTTGCAGCAATACACCGAGGATGGTGGGGACGGCGGCAAAGCCCTTCACCTGAAAACGCGCAACATGATGCCACCAATTTGGTAGGACATTGGGTGAGCGAAAACCAGAGGGTGTCATGATAACAATTGTGCGTCCGGCCAATAGGGTGCCAATACCCGCAACAACCGTACCGAAAATATGAAACAGCGGAAGTCCGCTCAGGGTAGCGAAGCGCCCTTTACTGGATGACGTATCAGCACTTAATTGAGCGACGAAGGCAATATTGCTGTGAGTTAAGCGGGCTATTTTAGGTCTTCCAGTAGTGCCCCCGGTGTGGAAATAACTAGCGGTTTCACTCCCCTGGATATAACGTTCACTCTTTAGATGATCGTCCGGCTGTTGGGATATAGCCGAGACAAAATTATCCGCGTGAATACCCGCTGGAACTGGAGTATTGCTAATTGGCTTTTTACTGATTAGTAACAGAGTTTTTAATGTGGGAACTTGCTCGAGAATTTGCGTTACTTTATCCCATATTTCCTCGCTAAGATCTTGGCCAAGAGTGACCAGGACTTTAGCCCTGGTGGTATTCATAATTTCGATTATATGTTCGGGTTCCAGCAAAGGATTAATAGGGCTGGTAATACCTGCTGCCTGGCCTCCCCAAAGTGCAAAATGGGTTTCTGGCAAATTGGGTAGTAGTAAAGTCACTGTATCGGTTGGCTCAACACCGATGGAGTGAAGAAGATTGGCAGTCTGGTGCACTCGCTGGGATAACTCGGAGAAACTTACTTTAACCGTGTCTTCGTCAGGTGCGGCCGTTGGCAGGAATTCGATGGCCGAGTCATGTTGGTAGAGGCGGGCAGATTGCCGGATTAAATCAAAAGTGCTTTCCCAGGGGTATCGCTGCGAAAGGGGGACTTTTTCATATTCCTGAATTTCAGCAAGTGACTGCAACATTGTATCGGAGGATTGAATGGGCGTGATCGACATGGGGGCTTCTCTCACTTTGGTTATTATGGTGACGACCATAGCAAAAGTGAATACAGCATTCCACTCTGCGGAATAAGGTGTTAGTGTTTTACCTATTAAGAAGTGCCCAATGCATTTTTTAATGGAAAATGGCGCAAAAAAACTTATTAAAAATAAAAAGGCGCCATGTTGTTGAGGTTTTTTCTGTTTTATTTTTTGAACGGTTGATTTGTGTGCCTATCTGGAATTGATTGGCGCTAGAAATACTCGGTTTTTTATTTCGATAAAGGTATTTTACGCCAATAATTTAAATCGTTGGGATCGATTCAAAGGCAATTAAGTAACTTGTCGAGGTGAATCTGTTAAACACTAGTTCCGCCTGTACCGGGGATCTTTCAAGAGATTGCGTATTTTTGCTGTGCAAGATTGTGATAGAAGCAGTTTGTAGGAGCTGCTGTTCAATGCGCCGACTAATAAAGGAGCAGGCGAATGAATATAGATTTTTCTCCCGAAGAGTTAGCTTTTCAGCAGGAGGTCCAGCAGTTTCTCCAAGAGAAACTTCCTGAAGATATTAGAGAGAAAACCCTGAAGGAAATCCCCCTGGAGAAAGAGGATTTTGTTCGCTGGCAAAAAATACTCTATGAGCAAGGGTGGGCAGCTACGAATTGGCCGGTTGAATATGGAGGTACCGGTTGGACACCTACTCAGAAACACATTTGGGCAGACGAATGTGCTAACTATGGTGTACCAGAGTTGATTCCTTTCGGCTTAAAAATGGTTGCTCCAGTGATCTTTACCTACGGTAGTGAAGAACAAAAGCAACGATTTCTGCCTGACATCCTGGCAAGTAATGTCTGGTGGTGTCAGGGGTATTCGGAACCAAATGCTGGCTCAGATTTAGCTTCCTTAAAAACAACAGCTGTCCGTGATGGCGATGAGTATATTGTCAACGGCACCAAGACCTGGAATACCTTGGGTCACTTTGCAGACTGGATATTTTGTTTGGTTCGTACTGGTGGGCCTCAAGTAAAGAACCAGGCTGCTATCAGCTTCTTGCTAATTGATATGAAACACCCCGGTATTACGGTTTCGCCAATTATGACCTTGGGTGGTCACCATGAAGTAAATGAAGTCCATTTCAATAATGTGAGGGTACCGGTAGAAAACCGTATTGGCGAGGAGGGGCAAGGGTGGACTTACGCCAAGGTTTTGCTAACCCACGAACGCACCGGTATTGCGCGGGTGGCAAAATCCAAGAAACGCTTACAAACGTTAAAGGATTTAGCCAAAGAGACCTGCGATGGAGAAAGTAGTCTGCTTGAGAATCCGGCTTTTGCCCAAAAACTGGCCGAAGTTGAAATTGATCTCTTGGCCCTGGAGTTTACTGAACTACGTACGCTTGCGGCGGTAAGTACAGGTGGTGCCCCAGGAGCGGAATCTTCCATCCTTAAAATCAAAGGAACCGAAGTCGCTCAACTTATCGATGAACTGTATATGGAGACGGCGGGTTACTACGGAATGCCGTTTGTGAGAGAGCAGTTTAGGAGCGGGTTTGACGGAGAATGGGTGGGTCCCGGTGTTATTGCCAGCAGTGTGCCTCGTTACTTAAATAACCGTAAATCCTCAATTTATGGCGGAAGTAATGAGATTCAGAAAAATATTATCAGTAAATGGGTACTTGGCCTGTAAGTGCAGCATCTAAAGAGGACTTAAGCGATGGATTTTTCCTACAGCGAAGAGCAGCGGATGCTGCAAAGCAGTGTGAGCAAGTTTATCCAGCAGGATTATGACTTTGACCGTCGTTGTAAAATAGTGAGTAACGATATTGGCTTCAGTAAGGAAAATTGGAAGCTATTTGCGGAACTCGGCTGGTTAATGGTGCCATTTGGAAAGGATGATGGAGGCCTAGGAGGCTCCGCCGTAGACTTGATGGTGGTTATGGAGGAGTTCGGCCGAGGTTTAGTGGTTGAGCCTTTCCTGGCCAGTGTTGTTCTCAGTGGTGGTCTTATCGCTGACTGCGCTAGTGAGGTGCAAAAGCGAGAACTCCTGGGAATGTTAATGGAAGGCCAATTGCAATTGGCATTCGCTTTTACTGAGTCACAGAGTCGCTATAACCTTACTGATATAGCCATGACTGCGGTAAAGGATGGAGACAATTACCTTCTGAATGGACATAAAGCTGTCGTTCTAAATGGTGACGTAGCAGATAAATTCTTAGTTGCTGTGCGGACGAGCGGAGCACAGCGAGATCGTGAGGGGATCACCTTACTACTTGTCGATCCTAATACAGAAGGGCTTCAGCGGCATGGATATGCCACTGTGGATGCACACCGTGCCGCCGAAATTAAATTCAATAACGTGAAAGTACCTATAGCTAATCTGATAGGGGAAGAGGGGGCGGCTTTAGGAGCTATAGAAAAGGCTGTTGATAGAGCGACGTTGGCATTGTGTGCAGAAGCTGTTGGAGCTATGGAAAGGATCTATAAGAAGACAGTTGAGTACACTAAGACGCGGGAGCAGTTTGGTGTTCCTATTGGCAAGTTCCAGGCACTACAGCACCGCATGGTGGATATGTTTACTGAGTATGAGCAAGCGCGCTCAATATTGTTGATGGCTGCGCTACAGCTTGATAGCAATAACGGAGTTGCGCCTAAGGCGATATCCGCTGCAAAAAGCCGTACTGGTAAAGCTGCGCGGTTTATCGGTCAAGAGGCGATACAGTTACATGGCGGTATAGGGGTTACTGAGGAGTTGGATGTAAGTCACTACTTTAAGCGTCTAACAACAACTCAGTACCTATTTGGCAGTACTGATTACCACACTTTACGATTTGCCAAGCTGTAAATCATAAAGCACTGACTATACGGCCAAACTCACTCTCTACTTGCCACTTTGTGAGGGCACACACATGGAAAAAGTTGTCGAGCACACCAGATCTGTGAGCATAGGTAAAGTAGAGAGTGTTTTTAAACTTCAAAAGGATGCATTTAATAGGAACCCCTACCCGAGTCTTCAGGAGCGTTTGGAAAGTTTAAAAAAATTAGAGCAATTGATCCTGGAAAACCAGAAATCCATAGCAAAGGCAATAAGCGAGGATTTTGGTAATCGTGCCATCCAGGAAACTAAAATTGCAGAGATCTATGGGTGTATCGAGGAGATTCGTTACACTCGTAAGCGCTTAAAAAAGTGGATGAAAATTCAGAAACGTCATGTGCCTTTGCTACTTCGAGGAGTAAAAAATCGAGTATTACCTCAACCAAAAGGGGTGGTTGCTATTGTTACCCCCTGGAATTACCCACTACTTCTATCTGTTGGGCCCTTGGTGAGTGCGATATCCGCAGGGAATCGCTGTATGATCAAGATGGCTGCTAACTCGCGTGCCCTTTCTGCATTATTACATCAGTTATTTAATAGATTCTTTTCAGAGGATCTGGTAGCTATTCTTCCTGGAGTGAGCGCTACGGAGTTTACAGCCCAGGCATATGATCACATGATCTTTACTGGATCTGGCAAAGTAGGAAAAGTGGTAATGCGGAGAGTTGCGGATCACCTAACTCCTGTGACACTAGAACTGGGAGGTAAGTCTCCAGCCATAATATGTGGCGACTTTGATGAAAATATTGCTGCGGAACGTATTTTGAGCTCAAAATTCTTCAATGCGGGCCAAACTTGTGTAGCTCCAGATTATTTATTGATTCCTGAAGAAAAACTTTCAGGATTCTTGGAATCGGCTAAGAGACTTGTACCCAAATGGTATCCATCTTTAAATTCAGAAGATTATACTTCGATTGTTGATGAAAAGGCGTTTAATAGGCTGAATACTTGTCTAACGGATGCTCTGGAGAAAGGGGCTATAGTTCTGCCGTTATTAGATGTTGAAAACAATAAGGGTTTGCAAAAAATTGCTCCCATCTTAGTGTTAAACCCGACAGAAGACATGAGTCTGCTACGCGAGGAGATATTTGGCCCTATTTTACCTATTCTTACGTATAGGAATCTGTCTGATACGATAGATTACATAAATAGTAAAGATAGGCCTTTAGCATTATATATTTTCAGTTCTAGCGGAGATGTTCAGGAAAAGATTATCAAAAGCACAATGTCTGGAGGTGTTTGTATCAATGACTGCGCGATGCATGTCTCCCAGGCAGACTTGCCCTTTGGTGGTGTTGGGGCGAGTGGCATGGGGCAATATCACGCTTATGAGGGTTTTTTGGAATTCTCAAAATTACGACCGATCTTTACACAAGCCAAAAAGTCAGCGGCGGTGCCTTTACGACCACCTTATGGCCAAAGATTTGATAAAATTTTCAACTTTCTACTGCGTTTCAAGCTGTAGCTGTACTGATTGAGAAGATCTGGAGTTTGAGTCGACTAATATCGGATTAACATAGCTTCGATATTACCTACCAGGTTTTTCAACAGAGGAGCTACTTCATTTTCTAAGTATTCCGGGTTAAGCCTAAAAGCGGGTCCGCCAGCATTAAAAGTATAAATATGACCCTGGCTTAAAGAGAGAGGTACTGCGATACCGTTGACATCGCGATTCCACTCGCCAAAAGAGCAGCAGAAGCCGCGCTGCTGGTAGCTGGTGACCGCTTCTTCAATACCGGCTTTGATCGTTGGCCATTGATCACCAGCTTTTTTCTCCAGGTAGCCATAAAAATATTCCCGTTCTTCTTGAGGGAGTGCTGCCAAAAAAGCTCGCCCGGAGCCGCTGGAAGCTATGGGTACGCGATTACCGATTTCATGGCGAAAAGTTGTGACATTTGCTGGAGCGCAGAACTCAACAAAAATCATATCCAGCCGGTCCCGATCAGAGAGACCAACAGCGGTACCAGTAGAATTGGCTAGATCCTGCATTAAAGGCTTGGCTACCTGCCTGACTGTGAGATTTGAGACAAAAGCATAACCAAGAGCCAGGACGCCACTACCCAGCTGATATTTTTCCATTCGATCAGAGTAGGTCAGATAGCCTAATTTGGTCAGAGTATAAGTCAGTCTGGAAACACTGGAGCGGGGCAGGCCAGTGCGCTGGGCGATCTCCAAATTACCCAGAAAGCCATCGCCAGGTTGAAAAGCTCGGAGCACATCCAACCCGCGAGCTAAAGCCTCAATAAATTTTCGATCTGGTTCGGTATCTTTTTTTCTTGGAAGGTCACTTAGGGAAACCATTGGCTTTGTCCTACTTTGTTGCTAATAAGTATATAAGTTTTGTATCCAGAGCTAAAGTGAACACCCTAAGGTTTATATGTTAATTTTGCTCCTGTCTGACTTCGAAAAATACTAATCAGGAGTATATTAAACAGTGGGTGCTCTTTATGGTTAGGGTATGTGAAGCTTAAATTACCTCTATGAAATAACGATTTATAGTAAAGGTAAATGTTTGAGCGTAAATGTAATTTGTAGCATTGCGATCAACACTTGATATGAATTTTTAAAAGAGCTTGAACGGCTATTTATAAATGGATGTCAGGTTGGGTATTCGATCTTACTGGCGTATAAAAAATAACTCTTGATAGTGAGATGCGGCAGGCTATTCAGGTGCGAGGTCTAAGGTGAAAGTAAGATGTTCCCTAGAGAGAGTTTCATAAAGTCGTTATTAGTTTGAAGTGGTCCCTAACATTTACTTTCACATAGCTGCTAATTCAAACCTATGGTATTAATTGTAAATGGTACACATCTTGTGTGCTTAGAGTTACAGTAAGTGTTTTTATAAGGAATAACAGTCTAATTCAGTTAATATATTAAGCCGTATGCATGGAGTCACAAATCGAGCGCAGGGCAAGGTATATAGGTTGTTCTATATGGAATGAATAGGTGGCTCATATACGCTTGTTGTTTGAGGCTTGCAAGCATTTATTTATTCATATAATTTATAATTTTTTGATCTCAAAAGAGTATATTGATTGGAACGCAAATAATTGTGTATCACAGATGAATGTGAGACGACTATTATCGTTGCAGCTATTCGAAATTGCTAACTTTGTACCATGTTCTGCAAGTCGGGCATCCCGTTATCGGCTAAATTTTAGACGTTTACACTGTTGTGTCATATGATGTCGTAAAGGTTTCGTAGAGTTAAGGGAGCTTTCTAAGTACTTTAGATGGAAACTTCTAATGTGTTGGAAAGAAAGATGGATATGAACGTAAACATTGCACTAATTAAAAAAGCTCGTGAGAGCAATAATTGGACACAGCAGCAACTGGCTGATATCTGTGGCGTCAGCTTGAGAACTATACAAAGGATTGAAAAAGTTGGAGCCTGCTCACGAGAGTCATTAAGCGCACTTAGTTCTGCACTGGAATTACCTAGAGAAAAGTTATTAATAACTAATCCAGAACCTAGCGATAAAAATAAAATGGCTGTTTACAAGTTGGTGATGTGTATTTTAACTATTGTCCATCTTTGTAGTTTGGTATCCATCTATTTTAGTAGATCAGAGCTATCTCCATATCAAATTAGCATATTTACGCTATTCATTTCTGCAGTTTATCTGGGTTCAATATCTTTAGTCCTATGGAATGGAATTCAGCGAGCAGGGTTGAAATTTCCGGAACTTTTTTGGTGAATAGTGGTGATTTTTTGACAACTGTTCGGGTTATACTTTTATACTGTTGGATAATGAGTCACTAGTAGAAATATGATAAGCAAAATATAGGGCATAGTCTGCTGCACTCTGTAGCTGTCTTATATCCCGATTTAAAATTGAGTGGGTACGATGCGCAAGTGTGATTGCTCGTGCATTGAAATATAGAATCTCTAATGGCTGGAAAAGTGATGACTAAAAAGAAGTGTTAAATGTAGCTTTTTATTTTACTGGGTAGAAAATTTAGACTTTGTATACATAATACCTTAAAGGTTAGAGGGTAAATATCCACGTGTAGTTGCCGCATAGCCTTTAGCGCTGGTTTTTTGTATATGGAGGAGTTTTCCAGATTTCTTCAATAAAAGATGCATAAAATCCTCAGCTAAATATAGTTGTCCCTTATAAATCAACTGCGCTTCCTTTCTGATAGTGTCAATTGAGCAGCTCGCCTTGCTATCTTTTTGGTAGCGTGTGCTGAAATGTGTGAGAACCAGGTTGGGAATTGAAAGGCCCTCGGCAAAAGAGGCTATTTGGGTGGAATAGCTGTGCCCTACATGCCCCGCTTTCTGAGCCAAATCTTTTGCATAAGTCGATTCATGCACTAAGACATTGCAGTTGGCACAGGTATCTTTTAAAAGCTCAGGGTTATTATTGTCTCCGCAAATTATAATATTACGTGGAGGCCTCGGCTTTAGAATAAAGTCCGTTGCAGTGTATATTTTACCGTGATGAACGACATCGATACCGTTCTTTATCTTCCCCCATTGCGGTCCTTTAGGGATACCGGTGGCAAGTAAACTTTGTGTATCTAATGTAACCTCAACATATCTTTCTGTAAAACTGTACGCATAAGAGGGGACCCTGTGGGAAAGTTGTATAGTGGTTGTGGTGAACTGTCCTATTTCTATTTGGGGTAAATTTTCAACAGGAATGAAGTTGAGTTCAAATGGAAGATAGAGTTCTGTGATTGTTTGAGTTGATAGAAGCCAATCATAGACGGCCCCAGGAGCAACAAGTGTCAGTGGTCTTGTCCTTCGTTGCATTCCTGAGCTACCAAGTAGACCAGGGAGTCCGTAGCAGTGATCGCCATGCTTATGGGTGATAAAGATTGCACTTAGCCTGTTTAGTGATAAGTTTGTATGTAGAATCTGCTGCTGGGTACCTTCCCCACAGTCGATCAAATACCAGTTCTTTCCCAGGCTTTCTATTAGCCCAATACCAGAAACATTCCTCTGCTTGGTCGGAGTGCCTGATGATGTCCCCAAAAACAGTATTTCCACTTAGTCGCTACCTGATTGTTTAGCAATATTGAAGATTACGCTGGCTAGGGGTCTTCCTGAGCTTTGGCTTTGATTAACTTCTGATTGATAAGCAGTGTAGAAGATGGAAAAAAGCTATTGACCTCAAGTTAGGTTTAGGTATTAAGCTCCCGTCTATTGTTTATGAGCCCGGATTTTGAGGAGACAATCGAGATGGGTACCCCTGGTATTAACTTGCAGCAATATTTAGACCGTATTAATTTTGATGGAGCCCCGGGTGCTAACTTGCAGTGTCTACAGCAGTTGTTGACCCAGCACGTCCGTACGATTCCATTCGAGAACGTCACTTCATTTTTGGGAAGCCCCGTGGATATTGAGTTGGAATCTATTGAGGCCAAGTTGGTACAACAAAAACGTGGAGGTTATTGTTACGAGCAAAATGCCTTATTAGGGGCAGTGTTAGGGCAAATCGGTTTTAAAGTTATGAACCTCGCCGCGCGGATACTGTGGCAAATGCCGATAGGGCATCAACCCGCTCAGTCGCATATGATTCTGATGGTGGAGCTTGAGGGCGCACGCTTTCTGATTGATGCGGGATTCGGCAGTAACACTTTGACTGCGCCACTAAATATTGACTCCAGTGATCGTCAGAGCACACCGCATGGTGTTTACCGCTTTACTTTAATAGGGGATGAGTACCTGTTAGAGGTTACAACCGATAGTGGTTGGCAACCTATGTACAGCTTTGACTTGAAACCTAAAACTCATGGCGATTATAAAATTGGTAGTTGGTATTGCTCAACGCACCCAGAATCCAGGTTTGTAGAGCACTTGATTGTTGCTCGGTCTTTCCCAGAGGGGCGGCATACACTTTTCAATAGACAGTTAAGCTATCAACCACTTTTAGGCTCCAAGAGTGTTGTCATGATAGCGGATGTTGATGAGCTTCGGGCTACTTTACTGGATATCTTTGGGATAGAAGTGCCGGCTGGCAGAGAAATTGATCAAAAGTTAGGCCGGATATTTGAGTCAGGCGGCATAGCGGAGCGAGTCATATGAAGAGGGTAGGTGTTGTTTACCATTCTGTATCTGGCTGCAGTAAAGTTCTTGCGGAGTCCGTGGTGGAGGGGGTTAACACGCTAGAGAAGTGTATTGGTGTTGCCCTTGAGATTCAGGGAGAGAGCATTCGTCACGGACGTTATGAAGACCAGTCATTATTAGCTCAGTTGGATCAATGTGAAGCCATAGTAATGGGTTCGCCGACCTTTATGGGTACTGTCTCCGCTCAATTCAAAGCATTTATGGATGCAGCAAGTGAACGCTATGGAGATCGGTGCTGGCTGGATAAGTTAGCTGCAGGATTTACTGTTGGTAGTAATTTTAGTGGTGATCAGCTAGGTACCATCAGGACTCTACAGGTCTTTGCTGCACAAATGGGCATGTTGTGGGTTCCCCTGGATATTCTACCGAGTCAAGATTCCCTGGGTAGAAACCGGGGTGGTTGTCAGTCGGGCTTGGTAGCTGTCGCTGAGGGAGCTGGTGAAATTCATGAGTTGGACCGACTTACAGCCGTACATTTAGGGCGTCGAATCGCAGGCTTAGCACTACGAACTTCCGATTTTAGGACCACGTTTCTTGACTAGCTTTTTACTGCTCAAAAGTAGGCTGCTGATGCAGCCTACGATGACGATAATCCCGATTAGCTGAAATCCCGCTTGGTAATTGTAGAAATTCTGTGTTGGTTGTGGAGCAAAGTCAAAAAGTCTGGCTAATAAATCGCTGAGGGAGCGGATATAAGCGAACTCTATATCTTGATCAAGTGAGAGCCCTATAAGGGTTTGAATTACCCCTCCTAAGACAAAGCCCCCAGTTACAATAAGGGCAGAGGCAATGGCGTGCGCCTTTTCAGGAAGTTCAGATTGTACTATCGAGAGAGATAGAATTGAGCTGCTGAGGCCAAATCCTAAGAGAAAATTTGCCGTCAAAGTCCAGGAGTCCGACAAGTGAATACTCAGTAAAGCTGTGACAGCAATAATTGAGAGGAAACTAAAAGTTCTCGCTGGAATTACATAATCTCCCCGATAATGAGACCAAGCACCGATAATAAAGCTGCCGATAATGATACCCGTTGAAATCATCGCATTGAGTAGGGCACTTTCTCTGGATGTTTCACGAAAAAAATCAACTTGGAACTGTATATTCCATAAATCAGAGTAGGCGATAATTACGCCGAAAAGGCAGGAATAGAAGGTGAGGGCCAGCCAAAAAGCTCTTGATTTGAAGCATGAATTTAGCTTGTCAAATTGAGAGGCTTTTTTGGCAGAGAGTTCATGGGAAGAGTTTTGATTGCTGCCAATTAAAATAAATAGCAGCACAGCAAGGCAAATAAAAAATACCGCTGCGATGAAGTAGGGCTCCCGGAATGAGACTTCGGTATCTAACAAACCGATAAGTAATGAGAGTGAAGCTGCTGCGAAATTAGCTAGTCCTTGGCTAACAGCGGCCATCAGTGAAAACTTATTAGGTAAATCCCGTCCGATAACATAGATAACTCCCAAAAAGCTACTGGATAATCCAAGTGCGACTAAGAGCTGCCCTGTAAGGGCTGTTCCGAAAGAATGACTGCTGGCAAAAATTACACAGCCGCTAGCGGCGAGGGCGGCTGAGATACTCAGTAAATACCGTGGACTTATAGGGCCCAATAGTGAACCAAGTGTCAGTTGACCAATAGAATAGGCGACAAAGTAATATCCTCCCAGCATCCCTAAGCTTTGATGGTTGAGATTGAGTTCTTGAGTGAGGCTAGGTGATAGTAGGGCAAATAGGATTGAGTTGGTTACGCTGGCGCTGAAAAATATGACTGCAACTGTCCAAGACGCGTAGCGGAAGTGTTTCCGCCCCATAGGCTTTTCTTTATCGGTGTCTATTGCCACGTCTCGGCCTTGGGCTTGACTCCTCAACTCCTGCTTATGATTGCAGCGACCAATAGAGATAAAGCGCTAGGGTTTTAAATGGATATGAAACAAGTCGCATTAGATAGATCTTAGAGCAATTAGGAGCCGTAGCCCGACCACAAGTAGTTGATAGTAAGCAGGATTGAAATCGATCGGGCAGCTAGGTTTGATCAAAGTATCGCCAACGGCTGTTGAAGTTGAATGCTATTTGCTAGGCGGTGCCGTATTGAGGAGCCTTAATAGACCCTTTATTTAAAAGAATACACTTACAAAGTCGTTATCATATGATTTCATCTCCCCAATAGAAACATTCCGTGACTCGTTATCAGGTGGAAGGGATGTGAGTGGTGTGAACGCTGTTGGCATCTTGAAACTGGAGGTGAGATCCTGCTTCGGGACTGGGCTTTAATGAGTATGCAACCTTGGCAATCGATGGTGGCCCATGCGTCGAAAGTCTTTCTTGGCTAGCCGTATTAATGCCGTCAGTGATGGCGTTTTTGCCATCGCTATGACGCTGTTGGTTTTTAATATCCAGATTCCCGATCTGGAGGATATAAAGCCGGGCGAGGATTTCCACAGCAATATTCTTCAACAGTTGCCCCATTTTTTTTCCTGGATACTGAGCTTTGCGATTCTCTGCCGGCTATGGCTTACCCACAATCATCTGATGTCGGATCACCAATTTAAATCGGTTGCCTTTACCAGTTTTAACTTTTTGCTATTGGGGGCGGTGGCGTTCATTCCCTTTCCAGCAAGTTTGATGGGGGAATATCCAGACCAGGTTTGGTCAGTGATCTTATTGTCAGCCAGCTATGCGGTGGCCGCTATCGCAATTACGGGTATGTGGTGTGTCGCTGCGAACCGAACGAACGTATCCGCGCACCGTGTACTAGTGGTCAGCATGGTGATGTTGTGTACCAGTATCCTGGCGTGCTTGTTGACCCTTTTCAATCCCTATTGGGGGCTTGGGCTTTGGATAGTGTATGTGTTGGGGATAGCGCCTTTGGCTCACTTTGTCGAGAAGCGCTATGCCCCAGTAGAGAGTTGAGGTGGGGCCGGGCCTGTCATATGGTTGCTGGTGGCAGGCCTCAAAATGGTCAAATCAGGCTGCGCACCATTTTGATATGGGGAATTCCCGCTTCGTAAAACACGTCGCCTTTCACTTCAAACCCAGCTTGCAAGTAGAACCCCTCAGCATGTTGCTGTGCATGTAAATGGACTTGCTGAAAGTTTTGTTCCTTCGCCCGCTCACAGATGGCCTGCAATAGCTGGGCCCCGATGCCGCACCCACGTGAAGACTTCTGCACAGCCATACGACCAATCTTTCCGTCTTGGGTGAGGCGTCCGGTGGCAACCGGAGTTGTTTCGCGGTAGGCGAGGAAGTGCTGGGATGTCTCCTCTTGATCATCCCATTCCAGGTCTGCGGGTACCTGTTGTTCCTGCACAAAAACGGCCTCGCGTATTGAGCGAATTGCGTCCCGGTCAGTGTCCCAATCGGCTAGGCGTATAGCTACTGGCATCTCAGAAATCCTCAGGAGGGTAGATCAGGGTGCCCTGTGCAACCAGCTGATCGAGAATGCCGCTGTCTTCGGCAATTTCCGGGAAGGCTTCGATATCATCCCAGGATATTTCATGGGATTCAGCAAACTGCTCGGCAAATGCCAGGGGGCAGGGGAAGGCTTCACCATCAACAAATAAAGTGGCTGGCTCGCGGCAAAAGGCGGTGCGGGAAGCGGGATTTAAAACCAGTTGTGCTCCCTGGGGCATTTGTTCGCGCCAGTCTGCAGCGTCGTCAGCGTCCAGGGCGACAGTATCCGGGTATTTCGCTTCGGTCATAATCGCGCCAAACCACTGGGCGATTTTCGCCGGCTGCTGCAGCCATTCGCCGAGTTGTTGTTGCAGGCGGGCAACAGAGGCGGGGTCAATTTCCGCTGGGTTTTTCGCCACTTCAGCACGGGCATCGGTGTAACGCTGGCTGTCCGGCAAATCCATAGCAACTTCAGCGGCGAGATCTTCGAGGATCGCTGCGGCGGAAGGGGCGCGGAAACCAATAGAGATCGTGGTGCACCCACCTTCGGCTATTCCCCAATGGCTGTATTGGGGCGGCAAGTAGAGCATATCGCCGGGCTCTAGTACCCAGCTATTTTCTGCTTCGAATTCTTTCAGGATATTGAGGGGCGTTCCTTCCAGGCGGGGATTGCTTTCATCCACTTTGGGGCCTTGCTGCCACAAGCGTTTGCCTTCGGCTTGGAGAAGAAACACATCGTAGTGATCGTAGTGGGGGCCAACGCTGCCCTTATCGGCGGCGTAACTGATCATCACATCATCCAGACGCCAGTCGGGGATAAAGCGGAAGAAATCTTTTAGTTCAGCAATTTCTGACATCCACTGATCGACAGCTTGTACCAGCAGGGTCCAGTGGGTTTTAGGGAGGGAGAGAAAATCTTCTTCAGTGAATGGACCTGTGCGCAGCTCCCAGGGGCCGCTTTCACCATTTTCCAATACCAAGCGAGACTCGACCGCTTCCTCCAGGGCCATACCTGCGAGTTCTTCACCCGAGATGGGTGATTCAAAGTTGGCGAAAGCATTGCGTATCAGCAGGGGTTTCTGCTGCCAATAGTCACGCATAAAAACTTCGATGGGCATGTCGCCAAGATGGGTAAGGGGGCTGGCCACGGTAACTCTCACTGTCAGAAGGCTGGGGTTTGTATCTGGATATTCTGAGGTTCGGAAACTATCCAGCGTACTTTTGTATTTTTTAAAAGATGACCAGCCGCACTGGGTGCGGCTGGTAGCTGGGCTCGGTTAAATTTTGCGAGCCTGTTCCACGGCGTTACCGATATAGGATGCCGGAGTCATTTCCAGCAGATCGCTTTTGGCCTCTGCGGGAATCTCCAGGTTCTCGATAAATACTTTCAGGGTTTCACGGGTGATGCCCTGGCCACGGGTAAGGGCCTTCAGTTTTTCGTAAGGCTCTTCAATGTTGTAGCGACGCATAACCGTTTGGATCGGCTCTGCCAATACTTCCCATGAATTATCCAGGTCTTCTGCCAGGCGCTCGCGGTTGATTTCCAGCTTGCCCAGGCCTTTCATGGTGGCGGCATAGGCAATGGCAGAGTAGCCCGCACCCACCCCCATATTGCGCAGCACGGTGGAGTCTGTCAGGTCGCGCTGCCAGCGGGATACTGGAAGTTTGGCGGCCAAGTGCTGGAATACGGCGTTGGCGATACCCAGGTTCCCTTCGGAGTTTTCGAAGTCAATGGGGTTAACTTTGTGCGGCATAGTGGAGGAGCCAACTTCACCGGCTACGACTTTTTGCTTGAAGTAACCCAGGGAGATATAGCCCCATACATCGCGGTCAAAATCGATCAGGATGGTGTTAAAGCGGGCAACAGCGTCGAACAGCTCAGCAATGTAGTCGTGCGGTTCGATCTGGGTGGTGTAGGGGTTCCAGCTAAGGCCCAGAGAAGAAATGAATTCTTCAGCATTTTGCTCCCAATCAATATTGGGATAGGCGGACAGGTGAGCGTTGTAATTACCTACCGCACCGTTAATTTTACCCAGCAGCGGTACCGCTTTAATCTGGGCTACCTGGCGGCGTAGGCGCGCGGCCACGTTGGCAAGTTCTTTACCAACAGTAGACGGGCTGGCTGTCTGGCCGTGAGTACGGGACAGCATGGGTACGTCGGCAAAGTCCTGGGCCAGGCCTACGATAGCGTCAATCAGGGCTTCCATCGCAGGCAACATGACGTTGTCGCGGCCGGCGCGAAGCATCAGGGCGTGGGACAGGTTATTGATGTCCTCAGAGGTGCAGGCAAAGTGTACGAATTCACTCACTTTTGCCAGCTGGGCATTGCTGCTGATTTTATCCTTGAGGAAGTATTCAACCGCTTTTACATCGTGGTTCGTGGTGCGCTCGATTTCCTTGATGCGCTCAGCATCTTCCAGGGAGAAGTCGGCCACAATGCTGTCGAGCAGCTTGTTGGCAGCTTCGTCGAACTGCTCAACTTCGGCGATCTCTTTATGTGCGGAAAGTTTTTGCAGCCAGCGTACTTCCACTTCAACGCGGGCGCGGATCAGGCCGTATTCACTGAAAATTTCACGCAGGGGGGCAGTCTTGCTCTCGTAGCGACCATCAATAGGGGATACCGCTGTGAGTGCGGAAAGCTCAACTGTCATAGTAAATCTCCGGGATTAGTGTTCTATAGATTCGATATGTGCGATCAATTCGTTGGTCGCATTCAAAAGCTTTTTGCGCTGGAACAGAAGGTGCAGGCGACGCCCACCCAGCTGTCGCCATAGGGTTGCCGAGCGGATGCCGGCAAATAGCATGGAGCGAATTTGATTGGCAATACGCTGCTGTTGCAGGTAATTGAAGTCACCCAGTACTTGAATCCGGAAGCGGAAGGTACCTAGCGTATCGCTGTAGATGCTGGCGAGGTTGGAAAATACATTCTCGTGAGTCAGTTCGAAGTGCTCTGCTTGAGTCTTGGCCTTATCCAATCGGCTGCCAATGATTGATAGCAGGTCATTATTCTTGCTGAGTTGTCGCTGCAGGTAGATCACCGAGAGGGCGTAGCGTAGGCCGTCGGTATATTCCGGGTGTTGCCGGGTCTTTAGTATTTGCTGCGATACTTTTAAGCCGGGCAGCAGCTTGTCTGCACCGGCGAATATATCTTCAGTGCGATCAGGGTTGAGCTGGAAGAGGCTATATACCCCGGTTTCCAGCTGTTCCTGCGGTGCAGAGCCTGTTTTGGCCAGGCGCTCCACCAGTGTTGCGGATTGGAATATTCCTGCCAGTGCCAGTGCCTGATCCCGCCAGTTATTCAAAATTACTCCTTAATCTTTCTTGTATTTTTCCGGTACTACGGCGCCAACTCCCGTGGCTTTCTCGATCACCGCACCACCTAGACAGGTTTCTCCATCGTACAGTACCAGAGATTGTCCCGGTGTGATTGCGCGTTGTGGCTCGTCGAACTCTACAACCAAATCGCCATTGTCCTGCAGGTGCACGGTGCAATCCTGATCTGGTTGGCGATAGCGGGTCTTGGCCTGGCAGCGGAAAGTTTTGCCCGGTGCTGCGCCATTAATCCAGTGGGTTTGTGTTGCTTCCAGCCCCGTTGCATAAAGCAGGGGGTGGTGTGCACCCTGGGCCACAATCAATACATTGCGCTCCAGGTTTTTTCCGACAACGTACCAGGGCTGTTCGCCTGCACCTTTGACGCCACCAATACCGAGCCCCTGGCGCTGGCCAATGGTGTGGTACATCAGGCCCGCGTGGCGCCCCATGACTTCACCCTCTGGGGTTTCCATATCGCCGGGCTGGGCGGGCAGGTACTGCTCGAGGAAATCCTTGAAGCGGCGCTCGCCGATAAAGCAGATGCCGGTGCTGTCTTTCTTGTTGTGGGTGATAAAGCCGTTTTCTTCAGCGATACGGCGAACCTCGGGCTTCTCCAGCTCTCCTAGAGGAAAGAGCGAGCGGGCAAATTCGGCTTCTCCCACCGCATGTAGGAAGTAGCTCTGGTCCTTGTTGCCGTCGAGGCCCTTCAATAAATAGGTGCGGCCATCGATATCGCGGCGGCGGGTATAGTGCCCGGTGGCTATTGCATCGGCACCCAGCACTTCAGCGTACTCAAGAAAGACCTTAAATTTAATTTCCCGGTTACACAGGATGTCCGGGTTGGGAGTGCGCCCGGCTTTATACTCTGCCAGGAAGTACTCAAATACGTGATCCCAGTACTCCGCAGCAAAGTTGGCGGTGTGCAACTTGATGCCCAATTTCTCACAAACTGCCTGGGCATCCGCCAGGTCCGCCTTGGCGGTACAGTATTCTGTGCCGTCGTCTTCATCCCAGTTTTTCATAAACAGGCCTTCCACTTGATAGCCCTGCTGGATCAGCAGGTGTGCGGCTACAGAGGAATCCACACCGCCGGACATACCGACGATGACGCGCTTTGGCTGTTTGTTGTGGGTGGAATCAGGCATAAGAAGGACAGTCACTACTTCACTGGTATGAAAGGGGGGCGAATTTTACCTGCGAACGCCCCATTTGACCAAGACCGCTTTGATCTTCCGTTATAGATTATCGCTTTCGGCGCGGTCGATTGCGGTTGTTTGCCGGCTTTGTTCGGGGCTTGGGAGCGCTAAAAACCTCCTCCGTTCGATACTCGCCAGGCTTTAATGAGTCGAGCTTCCAGCTGCCTATCGCTACCCGGATTAGCCGCAGGGTAGGGAAGCCTACCGCCGCAGTCATCCGCCTTACCTGGCGATTCCGCCCCTCAGAGATAGTCAGCTCCAGCCAGCTGGTTGGGATCGATTTGCGTTCGCGAATTGGCGGCGTGCGGGGCCAGGGCTCCATATCAGGCAGGCGCTTGGCCTTGGCAGGTGCGGTTCGGCCATCCTTCAGGTCGACCCCTTGCCTGAGCATATAAAGGGCATCATCAGTAATTTCACCCTCCACCTGGGCCCAATAGGTTTTGGGCATTTTCCGCTTGGGGTGACTGATTTGATGTTGTAGCGCTCCATCATCAGTCAGTAGTAGTAATCCTTCAGAATCGTAGTCCAGGCGGCCCGCCGCATAGAATCCCTTGTGCTGGATAAAGTTAGCCAAAGTGGCGCGATCCTGATCATCTGTAAATTGGCTTAATACGCCAAAAGGCTTGTTGAGGAGAATAATCTTTGCCATAAGAAAAATTGAGTATTGTAATCCAACTACAAAAATTAGCCGAGGCTGCTATAATCCCGCCGTTTTTCATCCCCGCCCTAAGGTCCCGGGGGAGCGGTGCAAGCAACGCTGGACCTAAAAAGTCATAGAATTTTGGGAGTTTACGCAATATGGGTCATATCCAAGTGCCGGCAGACGGCGAAAAAGTTACAGTCAATTCCGACGGTTCGCTGAATGTTCCGAATCGCCCGGTTATTCCTTTCATCGAGGGTGACGGCATCGGTGTGGATATCACCCCGGTAATGCGCAAGGTGATCGACGCGTCTGTAGAAAAAGCTTTCGGCGGCGAAAAGAAAATCGAGTGGATGGAAATCTACTGCGGTGAGAAAGCGGCAGAGACTTACGCTGGCGACTGGTTCCCGGCTGAAACTCTGGAAGCGATCAAAGACTACGTTGTTAGCATCAAAGGCCCCCTGACCACTCCAGTAGGCGGCGGCTTCCGTTCCCTGAACGTAGCCCTGCGTCAGGAGCTGGATCTGTACGTATGTCAGCGCCCGGTGCGCTGGTTCAGCGGTGTACCTTCTCCGGTTAAAGAGCCGAACAAGGTAGACATGGTTATCTTCCGTGAAAACTCCGAAGATATCTACGCTGGTATCGAGTGGAAAGCTGACACTGACGAAGCTAAGAAAGTTATCAAGTTCCTGCAGGATGAGATGGGTGTTAAGAAGATCCGTTTCCCTGAGAACTGTGGTATCGGTGTTAAGCCGGTTTCTGAAGAAGGTACCAAGCGTCTCGTGCGCAAGGCTATCCAGTACGCTGTGGACCAGGATCGCGATTCTGTAACCCTGGTACACAAAGGCAACATCATGAAGTTCACCGAAGGTGCCTTCGCTGATTGGGGTTACGAGCTGGCTCGCGACGAGTTTGGCGCTCAGCCGCTGGACGGCGGTCCTTGGCACAGCTTCAAGAACCCGAAGACTGGCAAGGAAATCGTTGTTAAGGACGTAATTGCTGACGCTATGCTGCAGCAGATCCTGCTGCGTCCGGCTGAGTACGACGTAATTGCTACCCTGAACCTGAACGGTGACTACCTGTCTGACGCACTGGCTGCACAGGTTGGTGGTATCGGTATCGCTCCGGGCGCAAACCTGTCCGACGACGTTGCCCTGTTCGAAGCAACCCACGGTACTGCGCCTAAGTACGCTGGCCAGGACAAGGTTAACCCGGGCTCCCTGATTCTTTCCGCTGAGATGATGCTGCGTCACCTGGGCTGGAACGAAGCTGCTGACCTGGTAATCAAGGGTATGGAAGGTGCTATCGAAGCCAAAACCGTAACCTACGATTTCGAGCGTCTGATGGACGGTGCTGAGCTGAAATCCTGCTCTGCGTTTGGTGACGAAGTTATCAAGCACATGGCTTAAGCTACATCCGTGAGGCCGGGCTGGCTTTAAGTTGGCCCGAGCCCCATGAAAAAAGCCCTTCACATTGGTGAAGGGCTTTTTTATTGTCTGTTTGCTGGGCTCGCTTAGCCGACAGCTTCCGCTTCCTTCTCCCTCGACTTTTCTGTGTGTACAGCATCAGATTCGCTTTTGCTCGAAGTGTTGGGTGAAGTGGTTTCGGAGGTCAATGCGGAGATATTTGCAGCGTGGTAGCCCTTGTCTCCCCGAATAATATCGAAGGTGACTTGCTGGCCGGCCTTCAGGGTTCGGTAGCCTTCCATCTGAATTGCGGAATAGTGCGCGAACAGATCCTCCCCTCCCTCATCTGCAAGAATAAACCCATATCCCTTAGCGTTGTTGAACCACTTTACAGTACCGGTAGGCATAACGATTCCCTCTAATTGCCTGAGTGGCCCCTGGCCACCTTACAGAGTTTTTATATTTATTTGACCTGCTGGTTAGTCGGCTGCGATCCTATCTGCGACTAACGTTTGATGTAGCGGTCACTACCTCTTGTAGTCAACAGCTGGGGGATTGTCAAGGTTCCCCGCTGACCGCTGTGTCAAAGGTCAAATAAGGTTACAATGTCACGTCATTGAAGGTTGCATTGGGTGCAATTTTCAGGCTCGATAGAATTCATTGATAATTGTTATGAGTACTTCGCGAATCATTAAACTAAGCTCCAGTGACTCCGATGGAGACAACCCGTACTTCGATGATTTCGATGGTGGGTTGGCCCTTGAGGAGGCGCCGCCGCAGCTGAAGCGGCCGCCGATGTATAAAGTCGTTATGCTCAATGATGACTACACCCCCATGGATTTTGTTGTTGAGACTTTGGAGTTGTTTTTTTCAGTAAACCGGGAGCGCGCCACACAGTTAATGTTGCAGGTTCACACACGGGGAAAAGCAGTGTGTGGTGTCTATACTCGGGATATAGCGGAGACAAAGGCCGCACAGGTCAATCAGTTCGCTCAAGAGAATGAGCATCCCCTGTTATGTGAAATTGAAGCGGACGAAAGCAAAGAGGATTGATTCTGACAAAAACTGCTTTGAACAAAGGGTCCCGTCACCTGAAGGGAATCAGCCAGGATATAAACGCCGGCGAAGGGTGCGCGCCTACCAGCGGAGTCGGCGGGAAATATTGGCGATTAGGGTTTGAGGTTTAGATGCTCAGCAAGGACTTAGAGGTAACGCTTAATCTAGCGTTCAAAGGTGCTCGAGCGAAACGGCATGAATTCATGACCGTTGAGCACCTATTGCTGGCGCTCTTGGATAACGAATCCGCAGCAGATGTTCTACATGCGTGCGGGGCGGATTTAAGTGCATTGCGCCGTGAACTCCTGGAGTTTGTGGACTCCACAACACCGTTGATCCCGGAGGCTGATACAGATCGAGAAACCCAGCCGACATTGGGTTTCCAAAGGGTCCTGCAGAGGGCCGTATTCCATGTCCAGTCATCCGGTAAAAAGGAAGTTACAGGGGCTAACGTCCTGGTCGCCATTTTCTGTGAGCAGGAGAGCCAGGCTGTTTACTACTTGAAGCAGCAGAGTGTTGCCCGGATAGACGTCGTTAACTACATCACCCACGGAATTTCCCGCGTTGGCTCCAGTGGTAATAACCACCATCACGGTTCCGATACTGCACCTGAGCAGGTAGATGAGGAAATTAGTGGGGGCGCTGAGCCAGGTGGTTCCGACCCCCTGGAAAGCTATGCCACCAACCTCAATCAAGAGGCAATTCTTGGTCGTATTGATCCGCTTGTGGGGCGTGCACCTGAGGTGGAGCGTGTCACGCAGGTTCTCGCTCGTCGACGCAAGAACAATCCACTGTTGGTGGGTGAGTCCGGTGTCGGCAAGACGGCAATTGCTGAGGGCTTGGCACGGCGTATTGTCGATGAGGATATCCCCGAACCTTTGAAAGAGAGCACTATTTACTCTCTGGATCTCGGCTCCCTGCTGGCGGGAACCAAGTATCGCGGTGATTTTGAGAAGCGCTTTAAGGCGCTGCTGGCGGAGCTCAAGAAGCGCGAGCACGCCGTACTGTTTATTGATGAGATCCACACTATCATCGGGGCCGGCGCCGCTTCAGGAGGCGTCATGGACGCCTCTAACCTGCTTAAGCCGCTACTTTCCAGCGGTCAATTGCGCTGCATAGGCTCCACTACTTTTACTGAATATCGCGGTATCTTTGAAAAAGATCGCGCGCTGTCGCGCCGTTTTCAAAAGATCGATGTCAGTGAGCCCTCAGTGGAAGAGACCGTGCAAATATTGCAGGGGCTCAGAAGCTGCTTTGAGGATCACCACAAGGTCCGCTTTACCGATGGAGCTTTGGATGCTGCTGCGCAGCTATCCAGTCGTCACATCACCGAGCGATTCCTCCCAGATAAGGCCATTGATGTAATCGATGAGGCGGGAGCCTACCAATCTTTGCTGCCCGAAGAGGACCGCAAAGAGGTTATTGGGGTCTGTGAGATTGAGATGGTTATCGCCAAGATGGCGAGAATACCTGCCAAGAGCGTGTCTGCTTCTGACAAGGAGCAGTTATCACGCCTGGATGACAATCTCAAAATGGTGGTGTTTGGGCAGGACAGCGCGATTGATGCCCTGGGCACTGCGATTAAGCTGAGTCGTGCTGGTCTGGGTTCTGAAGAGAAACCCATCGGCTCCTTCCTGTTTTCGGGCCCCACCGGAGTCGGCAAGACAGAGCTCTGCCGCCAGTTGGCGAAGGTGATGGGTATCGAGCTGATTCGTTTCGATATGTCTGAGTATATGGAGCGCCATACGGTTTCCCGCCTGATCGGCGCGCCCCCTGGGTATGTAGGTTTTGACCAGGGTGGTTTACTGACAGACTCGGTTACCAAGCACCCTCACAGTGTTGTACTGCTTGATGAAATTGAGAAAGCACACCCAGAAGTATTCAATCTGCTTTTGCAGGTGATGGATCACGGCACCCTGACTGATAACAACGGCCGCAAAGCGGACTTCCGCAATGTCATCCTGATTATGACAACCAATGCGGGCGCTGAGGTGATGAGCCGTCGTTCAATCGGTTTCTCCCATCAAGATCACTCCACCGATGGAATGGAGGAGATCAAGAAGATGTTTACCCCGGAGTTCCGCAATCGCCTCGATAATATTATTCAATTCCGCTCTCTGCCTCTGGATGTAGTGAAGACGGTGGTGGATAAGTTTATCGTTGAGTTGCAGGCTCAGTTGGATGACTCGAAGGTGACACTGGTTGTTGATGATGAGGCTCGAGAGTGGCTGGCGGTGCGGGGTTATGACGAGAAGATGGGTGCGAGGCCTATGTCCCGTCTGATTCGCGACAAGCTGCGCAAGCCTCTGGCAGAAGCCGTGCTCTTTGGTGAGTTGGCAGAAGAGGGTGGGCGTGTTTGCGTCACCATTGAAGATGATGAGCTTGCGATTAAAACGGCGGTGCCCGCCTAAAGTAAATTAGCTTCAGCCAAGTAATAAAAAAGCCACCGAGAGGTGGCTTTTTTATTTCAGGTCAAATTGCCTTGCGGAATTTGGCCTCTGAGCGAATTAGCGCGCGCGGTACGTAATGCGGCCCTTGCTCAGGTCGTATGGAGTCAGCTCCACTTTCACCTTGTCGCCGGTGAGAATGCGAATGTAGTTTTTACGCATCTTTCCAGAAATATGCGCAATTACCACGTGTCCGTTTTCCAGTTTTACGCGGAAAGTGGTGTTCGGCAGGGTGTCGATCACCTCGCCTTCCATTTCAATATAATCGTCTTTTGCCATGCGGCAGCAACCTTACAATAACTTGATCAGACCTTTACCCCGGAGGCTCTTTGGCCTAGCCGCGGCTTGACGGGCGAGCATTTTGCACGAAAAGGCAAGATAGAGCAAAGGGAGAGTGTGTTGAACTAGAGCGATTTAAGGCTCCAGCGGTTTTCTTTTAACATTTCGATGGGGCGAAATTGGCTTTTATAGGCCATTTTGTGGCACTTCTCAATCCAGTACCCAAGGTAGAGATTAGGTAGTCCCAAGCGCCGGGCCCATTCGATCTGGTAGAGGATGCAGTAACTGCCCAGGCTCCGTTTGTCCTCATCGGGATCGAAGAAAGTATAGATCGCCGATAACCCGGCAGTCAGGATATCTGTTACAGCTACTGCCACCAACTTGCCGCGGGCTCTCAGCTCAATATAGCGAGTAGACCCCCAAGCCTGACTCAGGAAGCTGCGGTATTGTTCCCGGCTGGGCGGGTACATCTCCCCATCGGCGTGGCGCTGCTCGATATAGCGGGCGTAGAGTTCGTAATGCTCATCTGTATCGATGGACTCGATATGGAATATGTCCAGGTCCTTGTTGCGCTTCCAGCAGCGTCTCTGGTTGCGGTCAGGGACAAACAGGCTCACAGGCACGCGAGCCGGTATACAGGCGCGACAGGTCGCGCACTGGGGGCGATAGAGGTAGGCACCACTGCGCCGGAATCCCAGCTCTGACAGGCGGTTGTACAGACGCTGATCCACTTCTGTTTGTGGATCGACAAACACCGTTGTTGCCTCCCGATCCGGCAGGTAACCGCAGGGGTGGGGCAGGGTGGCCAACAGGCGCACTGAATCCAGCTGAGAGTATTTACCCATAAGTCCACGAAAGCTTCCAGGGCTGCGGGAAAGGCGGCTGCTTAACGCCGTCTGCCAGCAGTTGTTCGAAATCCTTACGACACATTTCCACCGCCCCAAGGCTGCTGAGATGAGGATTGCTCACCTGGCAGTCGATCAGTGGGCAGCCCCACAATTCTAATTGCCGAACGAGGTGGACAAAAGCGACTTTTGAAGCGTCTGTCTCCCGGTGAAACATCGACTCCCCAAAGAATACTCGCCCCAGCGCAATACCATAGAGTCCGCCAGCGAGTTGACCGTCGCGCCAAACCTCCACTGAGTGGGCAAACCCCTGATGGTGCATGTCGATATAGGCGTCGCACATCTCATCGGTGATCCATGTGCCGGTTTCATCCGCCCGGGGGGCACGGCAGGCCTCAATTACCTCGGGAAAGGCTTGGTCGAAGGTGACCGAAAAGGTTCCTCGGCGCAATACTTTGCGCAAAGTGCGGCCAATACGAAAGTTTTGCGGGATAACCACGCAGCGAGGGGAGGGGCTCCACCACAAGATCGGCTGGTCATCTGAATACCAGGGGAAGACCCCTCTTTGATAGGCTTCAACCAGCCACTCGGGAGTCAGATCTCCTCCGGCTGCCAGCAAGCCATTGGGGTCATCCAGTGCGAATTCAGTTGGGGGAAAGTCTACAACGGTGTGGTCGAGCCACATCAGGCGGCTTTGGGTGTTCCCTGCCACGATCTGACTCCTGTCGGTAGAGGGGGATACCGGGCAGAAAAGCTCTGCCCGGGGATTTGACTTACTTCTCGGCGTCGAGGAAGCGCTCGGCGTCCAGGGCGGCCATACAGCCGGTACCCGCAGAAGTTACCGCCTGGCGGTAAATATGGTCGGATACGTCACCTGCGGCAAATACACCGGGAACAGAGGTCTGGGTGGCATTGCCGTTCAGGCCGCTCTCCACAATGAGGTAACCACCATTCATTTCAAGCTGGCCTTCAAAGATACCGGTATTCGGTTTGTGACCGATAGCAATAAACACACCGGAAACGTCCAGCTCTGTAGTGGTGTCGTCCTGGGTGTTGCGCAGGCGCAGCCCAGTTACACCGTTGTCGTCACCGAGCACTTCGTCCAGGGTGTTGTGCCAACAGACGTTGATGTTGCCGTTTTCCACTTTATCCATCAGGCGGTCCTGAAGGATTTTTTCTGCGCGAAGCTCGTCGCGGCGGTGAATCAGGGTCACTTCACTGGCGATATTGGAGAGGTACAGGGCCTCTTCTACGGCGGTGTTGCCACCACCGACAACAGCAACTTTCTGGTCGCGATAGAAGAATCCGTCACAGGTCGCACAGGCGCTGACACCTCGTCCCTGGAAGGCTTCCTCAGAGGGTAGGCCCAGGTACTGTGCTGAGGCGCCAGTGGCGATAATCAGTGAGTCACAGGTGTAAGTTTCGTTGCCTTTCAAGGTGAAAGGACGCTGTTTCAGATCAACAGATTCGATGTGATCGAAGATGATTTCTGTCTCGAAGCGCTCTGCGTGCTGCTGCATTTGCACCATCAGGTCCGGACCTTGAAGCTCCGGAATACCGCCCGGCCAGTTCTCGACTTCAGTGGTGGTGGTCAGCTGCCCACCCTGTTGCATACCCGTGATAACAACCGGGTTCAGGTTTGCCCGTGCAGCGTAGATAGCCGCGGTGTAGCCGGCAGGGCCTGAGCCGAGGATGATCAGTCGATGATGGTTATTGCTCATGAAGTACTCTTTAAAACTCTCAATTTGCGAAGTTTACCCAATGGGCTGGGAGTCCATATGCCCGTCCATTTTTTGATCAGGCGAGACTATTAAATTGGGCGATATAATAGGCGATATTTACCATTCGGCGAAATAGTTTGCCTTAATTTGTTCGATTGATCGTACCTATTCAACTCTCTTTGACCTGGCTAGAGGTTTGGCTCAAATCGGAGTTTGCGCCAAAGCTGGCCGTAAGAGCTGGAAAAATGTAAAAAAGTTCCAATCTGAAACAACTGCTGCTGGCTTTGCTAGGGGGAGAATGGGGTGTCACAAATTAGAATTACGGATTGTTAGATGTATTGAGTGTGTGAGCGTCATAGAGGGCAGTGACTTCGAGTAAGTGCCCAAACCCCAGTGGGTTGAGGATCGTTATGCGCTACAAAAGAAAGTTCATACCCTTAAACCTGAAGCGAGAGCAGTTGGGGCATCCTAAAACTTTTCTGACCCTTAGTGAGGAGGCCCAGGCTTTCGTAGCCGAAATTATCGACGATAGTTATTCGTTGCGTTTTTCCATTGATCTGGAGCCCGATGGCGATCACCGGGCGAGCTTACATGGCCCACCCCACCTGCTGGATCTATTTACCGCGCTCAACTTGCAAATACGCTGTGAAATTGTCTCTGATGGATATGGTGATACAGGAGGTGGGGCGGTTGCTTGCGCGGGTGAGCCAGAAGAACTCGAGAAGTTTGCTATGGCGCTGGGCCTCAGCAATGGTTGTCGAGTTCTCGACTTGATGTGTGGCAGGGGAGTCCTGAGTAGCTACCTGCTTAAGTTTGCCAAAGCTCATGGGGTTATTATTCAATGTAGCTTGTGCGATTCCCACCCTTCGCAGCTTGAAAACCTTGACCCAAATATTCAATTGCTAGCTGCCGATATCACTATAGGTGATGGAAGAAACTTGCCATATCCCAGTGAATTATTTGATGCTGTGGCAATCAGAATGGGCCTGCACGAAGTGCCTTATAAAGATCAGCCCCTGGTTCTCCAGGAGTGTTATCGGGTTTTGAAGCCGGGAGGTCCGCTGTTGGTTTGGGACTTGATGCCGGCGTCTGCCGGGGTCCAAGATTTACTGTGTGCTCAAAAGCGAAAACTGTCAGCGCTGACACACCGTGAATCGTTGCTCTTGGATCGGTTCTTTTTGCGGGAAGACCAGTTGTTACAATTGCTCAGCGATGCAGGCTTTTCGCAAGCAGAGCGGGTATCCAGAACCTATTACCGGGATAGTACTCAAGACAAATTAAAAACAGAGTTGGGAGGGGATCAATACAAATTGGAAATTCTGAATAGTTACCTCCGCGAGAGAGTTACCCAGGCGATTATTGATGAGGTTTGCTGGGAGGATTCAGGGCAGGATATCTCGATGATGATTCCAAATTGCATCTATCGCACGTACAAACCGATAAATTTAGAAGAGAATACTGGCTAGGAATCGCTCCAGGTTTTTCGATACTGCCGCCAAACAACAAAAAACTACTTGGTGTCAGGGATCGTAAGGCGCAATCTGAAAGCGTAGATTGTAAAATAGCCTGATTGATTTGCTTTCTTCTGTAAACAATACAGAATTTTGTCAGGCGGCATGGGGATTCAGGTCCCAGGTAGACACCGCCAAGTTCATGTAGACATAAAAAGTACAGCATTATTGAGGTAAGCCATTGAAGGCCGAAAGCGCAACTGAAAAAAGCCCTGCAGAGAGCAATGCATTGCCAGACTCATTGATCGCCCGACTCGTTCGCGAGGGGGCCCTGATCAGTTTGCTGGCTGGTGCCCTGTTGCTCGCCATTAGCCTGTTAAGCTTTAGCGCAGAAGATCCGGGCTGGTCGCAAACTGGCAGTACCCAAAAAGTGCACAATGCCATTGGGCCAGCCGGTGCTTGGTTGGCAGATGTGTGTTTGTCTTTGCTCGGATGGATGGCTTACCTGTTCCCCTTGCTGATTGGTCTGCGGGCCTATCATATTCTTCGCGATCGCAATGCCCGCTTCCATTTGCCGCTATTTGCTTTGAGAGTATTTGGCTTGCTGCTTGTTCTTGTCAGCGGGGCGGCAATGGCGACTCTTTGTTTTGATCCCGCAGAAAACCCGTTGCCGTTTACCAACGGGGGCATCATCGGCAGCGCGATGGCGTCTGCCCTGGGTTCTAGCCTCGGCTATGTAGGGGCAACCATTTTACTGCTGGCGATATTTGCTATCGGTGTCACTGTTTTTACGGGTTTGTCGTGGCTCAAATTGGCAGAGGCAATCGGCAAGAATGTGCTCGGCTTTTTTGCCTTGCTGGGCAGTTTCTATCAACGCTGGCGCCAAAAGCGCAATGAGCGGAGGGTGGCCAGAGAGGCGATTGTCGTGCGCAAGGCCGCTGTGGAGGAAGAGAAGCAGCGAGTTGCCAAACGAATTCCCCCGAAGATTGAGCCCGCAGCCCCCAAGCCGAAGCAGAGTCCTCGGGCAGCAAAGGAAAAACAGCGAGAGCTTTTCAAGAGTGGCCCGGTTACTGGAACCCTGCCGCCGCTGGGTCTTCTCGATCCGGCAGATCAAAACAAGAAGGCCGGCTTCTCCCGGGAATCCCTGGAAGCGCTGTCACGCCTGTTGGAACTTAAGCTGAAAGACTTCGGCGTTGTTGCCGAAGTGGTATCTGTGCTGCCGGGGCCGGTAGTAACCCGCTTTGAAATTCAGCCAGCTCCCGGCGTAAAGGTGAGCAAGATTTCCAATCTGGCAAAAGACCTGGCGCGCTCACTGGCGGTGATCAGTGTGCGTGTGGTTGAGGTAATCCCAGGCAAGTCGGTTGTGGGTATCGAAATTCCTAACGAAAATCGACAGATGGTACGCCTCAGTGAAGTGTTGTCGGCAGATGTCTACGATAATGCCAAATCGCCACTGACTCTGGCGCTCGGTCACGACATTTCCGGTCAGCCGGTGGTGGCCGATCTGGCCAAGATGCCTCACTTGCTGGTAGCGGGTACCACCGGCTCGGGTAAATCCGTGGGTATCAACGTTATGTTGTTGAGCCTGCTGTACAAATCCACGCCCGATGAGGTCCGCCTGATTTTGGTGGACCCCAAAATGCTGGAGCTCTCGGTGTACGAGGGCATTCCGCATTTGTTGACCCCGGTCATCACCGATATGAACGATGCCGCCAATGGTTTGCGTTGGTGTGTTGGAGAAATGGAGCGCCGCTACAAGTTGATGGCGGCAATGGGGGTGAGAAACCTCGCAGGCTTTAACCGCAAAGTGAAAGAGGCGGAAGAGGCCGGGGAGCCGCTGATCGATCCTATCTGGCAGCCAGATCCCGCCTCCAGCGTGCCGGAAGATGAACAAACCGCACCGGCCCTGAAAGCACTGCCTGCCATTGTTGTCGTGATTGATGAATTTGCCGACATGATGATGATCGTCGGTAAAAAGGTCGAACAGCTGATCGCGCGAATCGCACAAAAAGCCCGTGCAGCTGGGATCCACTTACTGCTTGCAACCCAGCGTCCGTCGGTGGATGTTATTACCGGCTTGATTAAAGCTAACGTACCTACTCGAATCGGTTTCCAGGTTTCGTCCAAGGTGGATTCCCGCACAATCCTCGACCAGGGCGGTGCGGAGCAGCTGCTCGGTCATGGTGACATGTTGTACTTACCGCCTGGAAGTGGTGTTCCCGTTCGTGTCCACGGCGCTTTTGTCGACGATCACGAAGTGCATAAAGTTGTCGCCGATTGGGGCCGTCGTGGTGAGCCTGATTATATCGATGGTATTGTCGACGATAGTAATAACAGTATCCCCGTGCCTGGATTACAGTCTGAAGGCGGTGAGGATGAAGACCCTGAAGCCGATGCGCTCTACGACGAAGCCGTAGCTTTCGTCACTAAATCCCGCAAGGCGTCAATTTCCTCTGTGCAGCGTCAGCTGCGGATTGGTTACAATCGCGCGGCTCGAATTATTGACGCCATGGAGGCTGCTGGGGTGATATCTGCGGCGGGCCACAACGGCAATCGAGAGGTGCTGGCACCGCCGCCAGCCTGATAGGAGTTTGGCCCTTGGAGCAGTGGCGGGTTAAGCCACTGTTCACTTAGTCGGGGTTAATCTTTAAGGAAATCAATACGTTGGGACTCCACTATGAAAAGAATACTGCAGGGTCTGCTGCTTTCAATCAGTGTTACCGCCAGCGCGGCCTGGGCTGATGCCACCGATGACCTGAGCGATTTACTCAAGCCGTTGGAAGCGATTTCGGGTAATTTCAAACAGACATTGATCGACGAGCGCGGCGAGGTCACACAAAAGAGCAATGGTAGCTTTTCTGTGCAGCGCCCGGGCAAATTGCGCTGGAAAACCGGTGAGCCTTATCCCCAGTTACTGGTGACAAACAACAAGACGCTCTGGCTGTACGATCCGGACCTGGAGCAGGTGACAGTTCGCCCAGTGGATGCCCGTATTAAGGATACCCCAGCCCTATTACTGGGGGGCAAAGTAGAGGAAATTCGAGGCTCGTTTAATGTGAGCCAGAAAGAAGGGGTTTATCACCTGACCCCCAAGAACCCCTCGGCCCCTTTTAAAGCCATGGAAATTCGATTTGCCAAAAATGGCTTGCCGTCGGCAATGACCGTGCGCGATGGTATGGGACAAACCACTGAAATTCAGTTCAGTGGTATGGAGGCGAACCCAAAAC
Source organism: Microbulbifer sp. CNSA002 (assembly GCF_047324085.1). Lineage (NCBI taxonomy): Bacteria > Pseudomonadati > Pseudomonadota > Gammaproteobacteria > Cellvibrionales > Microbulbiferaceae > Microbulbifer > Microbulbifer sp. CNSA002. The sequence continues at coordinate 2,968,705 of NZ_CP172449.1, read as the reverse complement.
TATCCGCTTCTATATTTGATTTTAAGCCCCCGGCCGGTACTGACATTATTAAAGATGAGTGATCTTTTCGATACTCCCAAAACCCACCAACCCCTCGCGGCCCGTATGCGGCCGAATTCCCTGGCCCACTATGTGGGCCAGTCGCATTTATTGGGGGAGGGCAAACCTCTGCGGGAGGCCGTAGAGCGCGGCCAACTGCACTCTATGATTTTGTGGGGCCCACCCGGTGTGGGTAAAACCACTTTTGCGCGGTTGCTAGCTGAAGAGTGCGATGCTCGATTTGCCACACTGTCTGCGGTACTCGCCGGAGTGAAAGATATTCGACAGGCGGTGGCCGAAGCTGAACAGCACCGGATACAGTCGGGCCGACACACTATTTTATTTGTCGATGAAGTGCATCGATTTAATAAGGCTCAGCAGGATGCCTTCCTTCCCTACGTGGAGGAGGGCACTGTGACTTTTGTTGGAGCGACCACGGAGAACCCGGCTTTTGAGTTGAACAATGCGCTCCTGTCCCGGTGTCGGGTCTATCTTTTGCGCAGTATTCCCGAAGAGGAGTTGTTGGGGTTGCTGCGCTACGCCCTGCAAACCGACCAGCAGTTGCGCGAGCGGAGCGTCAACATTCCCGAAGAAGTGTTGGGTAAGATTGCCCGGGCTGCCGATGGGGATGCCCGCAGTGCTTTGAACTTGCTGGAAGTGGCCTGCGATCTGGCCAAAGAGGAGGCCGGGCGACTGATTGTCGATGAAGACGTGCTCGCCGAGGTGCTCAGTGCCGATGTTCGCCGTTTTGATAAAGGCGGCGATTATTTTTACGATCAAATTTCCGCCATGCATAAATCAGTGCGGGGGTCTGATCCGGATGCGGCGCTCTACTGGTTTGTGCGGATGCTGGATGGAGGCTGCGACCCGTTATATATCGCTCGCCGTGTCGTGCGTATGGCCAGCGAAGATATCGGCAATGCGGACCCGAGGGCTTTGCAATTGTCGCTGAATGCCTGGGATGTGCAGGAACGACTGGGGAGCCCCGAGGGCGAGCTGGCAATTGCCCAAGCCATTACTTACCTGGCGGTTGCGGCAAAAAGCAATGCGGTTTACTCCGCTTACAATCGTGCCGTGGCGGATGTTCGTCGCGAGCCCAGTTATGAAGTGCCAGTGCATTTGCGCAATGCCCCTACCAAACTGGCAAAAAGCCTGTCCCATGGTGCGGAGTATCGCTACGCCCACGACGAACCCGATGCTTTTGCTGCGGGAGAGAATTACTTCCCCGAAGAGATTGCTGAGCGCGAGTACTACCAGCCGGTTCCCCGAGGGCTGGAGTTAAAAATTTCAGAAAAATTGCAGACTCTGCGCCGACTAAATCGCGAGAGTGACAGGCAGCGTTACAGAAACTCTAAATAGATAGAAAGGAAGCAGCTAAATGCAGTGGCTGGCAGTCGCCCTGGGCGGCGCACTTGGGGCAGTTCTTCGCCACCTGGTGAGTATCTGGAGCTTTCCGGTATTTGAGGGTCGGTTTCCGCTAGGAACCATCATTGTCAATTTAACAGGCTCTTTTTTGATCGGTATTGTTTATGTACTGATCGCTCACCGCGCCATGTTGGGGGAGGAATGGCGTCTACTGTTGATGACCGGCATGTTTGGCGCACTGACAACCTTTTCCACTTTCTCCCTCGAAAGCCTGATACTGTGGCACAATGGCCAGCCGCTGGTGGCCCTTGGCTATATTGTCGGCAGCCTTGTTGGTTGTTTGTTGGCCACCGCTGCTGCTGTCGCTTTGGCGACACGGTATTTTTAATTTAACTTCTCTGTTGTAGGAGCCTGATAACAGGCGAACTGGAAACGATGCTCGATCCCAAACTGATTCGCACGGATATGGACCAGGTGGCCGCTGCCCTGAAAAAGCGCGGTGTAGAACTGGATACTGCCAAACTTGAAGCCCTTGAAGAACGCCGCAAAGAATTGCAGGTGCGCACCGAGAGTTTGCAAAACGAGCGCAATAGCAAGTCGAAAAATATCGGCCGTGCCAAGGCGAATGGTGAAGATATTGCCCCGCTTTTGAAAGAAGTGGAGTCCCTCGGTGGTGAGTTGCAAGATGCCAAACATGCACTGACAGAATTGCAGGGAGAGCTGGATGCAATCTTGTCTGCGATTCCCAACTTGCCGGATGCCTCAGTGCCTGAAGGCGAGAGTGAAGACGATAATGTAGAGGTTCGCCGCTGGGGCCAGCCGCGTACTTTTGACTTTGAAGTTAAAGACCACGTAGACCTGGGCACACACCTTGGTGGCCTCGACTTCGAGATGGCAGTGAAGCTCACCGGCTCCCGCTTTGCGGTAATGAGCGGTGATGTTGCGCGTCTGCATCGCGCGTTGGCACAGTTTATGCTGGATACTCACACCGAAGAGCATGGTTACCAGGAAACCAATGTGCCGGTTGTTGTGAATGCTGATTCCCTGTACGGCACTTCCCAGCTGCCTAAATTTGAGGAAGACCTGTTTAAGCTCGAGGATGATCGTGGTTTCTACCTGATCCCGACTGCGGAAGTGCCCCTCACCAATATGTATCGCGATCATATTGTTGAAGACAGTGCTAGCCTGCCGCATAAATTGCTTGCTCATACTACCTGCTTCCGCTCTGAAGCTGGCTCTCACGGCCGCGACACTCGTGGCATGATTCGCCAGCACCAGTTTGAAAAGGTAGAACTGGTTTGGGTGGCGCGTCCGGATCAGTCTGAAGAGGCACTGGAAACCCTGACGCAAAATGCTGAGACCATTTTGCAGAAGCTGAACCTGCCATACCGCACAGTGATTCTCTGCGGTGGCGATATCGGTTTCTCTGCTCGAAAGACATACGATATTGAAGTTTGGATTCCGTCCCAGGATAAGTACCGCGAGATATCCTCTTGCTCCCTGGTAGGTGACTTCCAGGCGCGCCGAATGAAGGCACGCTGGCGCAACCCGGAAACCAATAAGCCCGAATTGGTGCATACACTGAATGGCTCTGGCCTTGCCGTGGGTCGTACCCTCATCGCTGTTCTGGAAAATTACCAGCGCGAGGATGGCAGTATTGAGGTGCCGGAAGTATTGCGGCCCTATATGCGAGGCCAGGAAGTGATCTCAGCTTCCTGAGCGTAGCACTCCAAAAGGGCGAGCGTAGAGTTCGCCCTTTTTTGTTTGTAGTAATGAGTTTCACTTTGCCCGCTATTTGATGGAATAAGAAGTTGCGTTATTTACCCCTCGCATTTGATGTCAAAGATCATCCCTGTTTGATTGTTGGAGGCGGCTCCATTGCCACCCGTAAAGCTCGCTTATTGCACAAAGCGGGTGCACGGATATTGGTGGTATCCCCGGAAATTACCGATGAGCTTCAGCAAATGGTGACTGATTCTGGTGGGGAATGGTTTCAATCAGTTTATTCGAGCGAGTATTTACAGAAAGCGGGGCTGGTCGTTGCTGCATCCGATAGTGAGTCCGTGAATGCACAGGTTTCAGCCGATGCCCAGGCTCAGCGCCTACCTGTCAATGCGGTGGACGCGCCAGAGTTGTGCACGTTTACTTTCCCGGCCATTGTGGAGCGGGGAGATCTATCGATCGGTATCAGTAGTGGCGGCGCGGCTCCAGTACTGGCGCGCAGAATCAGGGCTCAGCTCGAAGCTCTGCTATCGCCGGGTCTGGGACCGCTGGTGACTTTGGCGGCGCGAATGCGCGATAGGGTTAAGGCAGCGTTGCCAGAGTCTCGCCGCAAGAATTTTTGGGAGTGGGTTTTTGCCGGCCCCGTTGCCAATCGCATGGAGGCGGGGCAACCAACAGATGCAGAGCAGGCGCTAGTGGATGCGCTACAAGACTGGCAGGGGAGCCCCAATCCGGTGGGTGAGGTTTACCTGGTGGGTGGAGGTCCGGGAGATCCAGACCTGCTGACTTTTCGCGCACTGCGCTTGATGCAGCAGGCAGATGTGGTGCTCTACGATCGGCTGGTTTCACCGGAAGTGATGGAGTTGGTGCGCCGGGATGCAGAGCGGATCTATGTGGGTAAGCGCAAGGCTTTCCACGCGGTGCCACAGGACGATATCAATCAGCTGTTGGTAGATTTGGCCAGCCAAGGTAAAAAAGTTTTGCGGCTTAAGGGAGGCGATCCCTTTATTTTTGGTCGAGGCGGTGAGGAAATAGACAAGTTGTCAGAGGCGGGGATTCCCTTTCAGGTAGTGCCGGGAATCACTGCGGCCTCTGGTTGCGCCAGTTACGCTGGTATCCCACTGACTCACCGGGATCACGCTCAATCTGTGCGCTTTATTACCGGGCACCTGAAAGAGGGTGAGTTAGACCTCCCTTGGCAAGAACTTGCGGGCCCAGCACAAACCCTGGTTTTCTATATGGGGCTTACGGGGTTACAAACCATTTGTGCTGAATTGATTAAACACGGGCTCGATGCGAATACGCCGGCGGCCTTGGTTGAAAAGGGCACTACGCGAGACCAGCGAGTAGTTGTCGGTGACTTGAGCAGCTTGCCGGCCCTTGCTGAAAACAGTGAAGTTCGAGCGCCAACACTCACCATCATTGGTGGGGTAGTGAGCTTGCATGAAAAGCTTCAGTGGTATCAGCCAAATCAAGAAGATTAAGGCAGGGACCCAATGACGCCGAGAGTACCTATACTGAAAAGGTACTCTCAGAGTGGTGTTCAATATGCTGCTTGCATTTATTCGCTTTTATTGCACCAATGCTGTGCGCTTTTTTCTCCCACCGGTCCGTGAAATAGCAATTCCTGCACAGCTAGACAGTCACACCCGGCGCTACACCTACCACTACCAGCAAAAGAAGAGTTGGGTGAGAAATCTCTGGATTACATCGGCGGCACTGATGCTGTGCTTTCCAGTGCTGCCTTTCGTTGTGAGTCTTGCCTTCTTCACCGCGTTTCTGTCTTTTGCAATTCTCGATGAGACTGCCTGACTTTAGCGCCCCTGCGGTACCTCTAATTTAACGTGAGCCGGTAGCGAGGCTCGCGTTCAACAAATGATGAAGTGTTTCCCTTTACCCAATCCTGATGGCCGTTGCCGAAAAATGGTGAGAGTGGATGAGCACTCTGACCTGTGGCCATATGGAAAATACCGTCTGCATCCCGGCCCGGTGAAACCACTAAGCGCTGGGATGCGCCATGAGTGGGAGACTGGAAGCGGGGCATATGGGTATCTCCTGCGAGAGGCTCAGCAGGCATTGCCAGGAACCAGTTCAGCGGTGGTATTGCTTTGCCCAGTGGATGCTGGATCTTTGCCGTATTTTCAGCACCCCAGGATTGACGCTTAAGGGGCAGATTGCTGCGGTTCATTTTTTCCAGTACTTGATCCAGGGCGGCGAGCTTTATCGCGTTCCAGGATTCAAAATCCGGGTTGAGAAGCTGTTTTGGCTCTTGCTGAGCCATTTCCCAAAGTGGGTATTCAAATTGGCGCTTGAGTTGGCCGAAAGAAAACTTGGGCTGATAGCGGCGCATGTAAGTCAAAATGGGCGCTGTCGTAAGCTCCATCAGCTTCAGGCGATAGTTGCGAACGATGCGATAGCCCACGGAGTCGATGGCGGCTCGGCCTCCCCAATTTTGAATCTGTATATATACCTCGCGGTAGTCTTGCTGATCTTCAAGTAAGGTGAGGAGGTGTTGCTGCCACCGCTCGAGAAAAACTGCCTGATCGTCGAGCTGGATATTTAAAAGGTCCTGCTCATTGAATTTTTCTTGAGCGAAAAGCCGTTCGCGAATTTGTTGCTGACGTGCGCCGAGCGCATAGCCGTGGTTGCCCATGAGTTTGAGATAGTCCCCATCAACGATACGAGCGTTGGCACTCCAGATTCGGCCGGACTCCGGGTTATACAGGCGGGGGTGCTCCTGGGGGCTTAAATAGCCGTCCCAATAGGCACTACCATCTGCCCAGCTGATTGATCGACTGCCATCAAACCCGACTCGCTTGGGAATAGCGCCAGCCACAGTCCAACCAATATTGCCGTTACTATCGCCAACCACTAGGTTCTGGTGGGGGATGCCTATGGTGGGGCCAAGCTCCAGAGCTTCTTCGGCGGTGCGAACAACTTCCATATCAATCAAGTTCATATTGCCGCCCAGAGTGTCGTGAGCAACCCAGCGGAATGCGAGAGGAACGCCATCGTGGTTTGTACCGATAACGGGACCCCAGATAGTTGTGCGAACTTCTATGGTTTTTGGATCGCTGCCTTTGACGGCGATAGATTCTGTTTCATAGGCAAAATTCCTCCAGCCTTCAGGCGTTTTATATTGATTGCCGTCCTCGCTGAGTTCCAGTGGAATCAGGTCACTCCAGTCGCCACCGGTGTTGGTAAATCCCCAGGCAACTAATTCGTTGCTTCCGGCAACCATAATTGGGCCGCCTGGAAGGGTTACGCCACGGACAAATCGGTTGGTGCCAGGTATGCTCCAGCCTGCTCGGAACCAGATATTGGGAACACTCAGCCCGAGGTGCATATCGTTGGCAAGAATGGCTCCACCGTGCGCTGTCAAATTACCGCCGACCACCCAGTTATTACTGCCGTAAATTTTGTCATCACTCTCCATCGCCTGATAAACGATAGTGTCCTGTTCATCTAAAAGCGCAGAAATCGGCGTTTCTGGGAGGCTGACTTTTTCTCGTGCTTCGCCAAATAGTGGTGCGTCCCATCGCCCGCCTTGGGGAAAATAGAAAGCGTAGAGATCTGCTGGAAGCAATTCGGCTAAAGCGGTGTCGCGAAGTTCATAACTACCGCGTTCACTTTGTAGCGTCAGGTACATGCTGTAGATAGTTAACAGGCTGTCGGCAGAATTCCAGGGACGCGGTTCCTGACCCAATAACAAATACTCCCAGGGTTTTGCGGGAAGCTGGTTGAGGCCAAAATTAATACCGTTGATATATTGATCCAGAAGGGCCTTTTGTTCCGCCGGCATCGCAGCAATGTTTCGCTCTGCTCGCTGGCGAAATTGATGCAAACGTACCTTTTGATCGTGTTTTATAGTGGACGCGCCCAGTAATTCTGATAATTCCCCAGCAGAACTTCTCCGCAACAGATCCATTTGAAAAAAACGTTCCTGCGCGTGTAAAAAGCCCAATGCGAAGGCCGAACTGTTTCGGTTTTCAGAATGAATTAATGGCACTCCCTGTGAGTCGCGCTCGATAACAACTGGGTCTTTTAATTCACCCGTGGTAATGGTTCCATCGAGAATAGGCAAGCTCTGTCGGAGCCAGATCCAGGAGCCAATTAAAAATATAATTATCAAACCCAATAGGCTGATAATTAGTGCTGGCATATACCGCTTGAGAAATGGAAATGTTGTCATTGTGGTGGCCGCAAAATCTCTGAGTTAATGTCGGTAGCACTTTTTTGTGCAATTTTAATTTCACTCGCAAAGTTACTAAGCGATACAAAGAGTAACTTTTAGTGACAAAACCCAAGCTTTAAATTATAGGATTTTCCTGTCATTCACTGCTATTTCTCGAAGAACTGACTGGTCACAAGAAAAAAGTCATCGCAGGGTTTTCAATATGAAAACGCAACCGTAAGATGGCGTGCAATAACAAAAACAACAAGAAATCGAAAACATCAGGCTGTATAACAATAAACGCGAGGACGCGATGATGCACGATGTTGGTAGAGATGTAACAAACCGTAGATTCAATCTTTCCATTCTTTCTGGAACCATTGCTTTCCTCACCGCTGTTGGCTCTCACGTTCACGCTGCGGAAATTGAGGAGGTTGTCGTTACTGCGCAGAAGCGAGCGGAAAACCTACAAGACGTACCTATCGCGATTTCCGCCTTCACCGGGGAAAATATAAAAGAAGCCGGTGTCAAAAATTTGACTGACTTGGGGAAATATACGCCGGGCGTGGAAATGCACAATGATACCGCCCTGCAACCAACGTACAGTATTCGCGGAGTGCAAACTAATGACTGGACCATAGGCTCTGATCCAGCAGTGGCGGTCTATGTGGATGGGGTTTATACCGGCCGCAGTGCAGGTGCCGAGATACCGCTGACCGATATTGAGAGGGTTGAAGTCCTCAAAGGGCCGCAGGGTACACTATTCGGTCGCAATGCCACCGGTGGTGCGATCCACATTATTACCACCAAACCGCAGGCGGATGACTCTACGGAATTAAATCTAACAGCCGGTAATTATGGGCGCCAGTCGTCGGATCTTTTGGTTAATCGCCAAATTAGTGACAACCTGTATGGTCGTTTTTCGGCGTCGACAAATCGTCGCGATCCATTTGCCGATAATTTAGCAAATGGATTCTCTGTAGGGGATCAGGATACTCAGACCTACCGCGCCTCTGTGTTGTGGGAGCCGGCGACGGATACCGAGGTGCTGTGGCGCGCCAATTACGGGATTATGGATCAAGGCAGCGCTTTGCGAACAACCATAGTGCCCAGCCTTAAAGATGAAACGGATGTTTTTGGCGACTACGCCCTGGATACCCCGACCATTGAGGATCGTGATTCCTTTGGCACATCACTGACAATAACCAAAGATTTCGATAATTTCACTTTTACTTCGATTACTGCCTACAGCGAATTCGATGCCCACCTGCAGCAGGATGAGGATGGTACCGCCAACCCGGACTATATGTTTGGGTCAGCTAATACTGATGATCAAAGCCAGTTCTCTCAAGAGTTCAGGCTCAATGGTGCTACAGATACTATCAAATGGACTCTGGGAGCTTCTTACTCCGAAGAAGAGGTGGATCACACCACTTATGCCAATTTCACTACCGGATCGGTGGAGTCCTTTGCCGTTTATGAAGGGGTAAAGGCTGCCTATCCAGACCTGACCCAAACCGAGCAAGAGGACTTAGCGGTTATCACCCGTGCACAGCTGCAGCAGGCAGGGTTGGAGGGAATTGCTAGCGCTTCCTTTGTCTATGACCTAATGCTGCAAACAGGCCAAGTGGATGCGTTACTCGCTCAGTTAGGCGCTGCTGGTATAACCGGCGATATGCTCTATGCGGAAGATGTAGTCGGACAGATGATGGCGGGCTTCAATCCCTGGATAGCCTCGGATGCACATTGGGGGGAGAGTGTTCGCAACACAGGTGATTACCGTTCCAGTGCTATTTACGGTGATATGACCTGGAGCCTTACCGATAAGATGGACCTAACTATCGGTGCTCGTTATACCTACGATCAAAAAGATTTCACCATCCAGACGGCTTATGGCAACAGTATTCCCCTGTCACTGTCCGGCGGAGATGTGCGCTTGGTTGACGGAGATGGCAACGTAATCGGCACTGTAACCCTGCCTGAGGTCGATTTGGGGTCCCAGTTGTTTGGCATTGTGTTTTTCAATAATGGCCAGCCGGTTTTGGACTCCAAATTGAGTGATAGCTGGAGCGACCTTTCCGGTCGTATAGTGCTGGATTACCGCTGGAATGACGATGTGATGACCTATGTCTCCCTGGCGGATGGTTTTAAAGCCGGTGGATTCAATAGCCTTAACTTTGGTCCCGGGGTTGAGTCGTCTTTCGATCAGGAAGATGTTGTTAACCTGGAGGTTGGTCTTAAGAGCAGCCTGTTCGACAACCGAGTACGCTTGAATACCTCTATTTACACCTACGAATACAACAATTTGCAGGAGCTGGATCTGGTGGGTACTCCTATTCCCAGTTATAACCTGCGGAATTCGGATGCGGAGGGTACTGGGGCGGAGATCGAAGTACAGTGGGCAGTAACAGAGAGCTTGTTTGTTGCCGGTAATTACTCCTACCTGGATACAGAGTTTACTGACTACCAGATCATCGAAGCCATTGGTGAGACTGAAGAGGACTCGAAAGTAGGTCAGTCTCGGGTATCAACGCCAGAGAATAAATTCAACCTAATGGCTGAATACACAGTGGACCTTGCATCTGGCGGGGAGTTTATTTTCCGTGGCGATTACAACTGGACAGATGAGCGAATTGGTTCGATTACTGATCGGACACGTATCGTGGAAGACTATCAGTTGTTCAACCTGCGGGCAGCCTGGAACAGCCCTTCAGATAGTTATTCTTTAGCGCTCTGGATACAAAATTTGACGGATGAAGAAATCGCTGGCGGCTATGGTGGTACTGGTGCAGCCATTGGTGCTAGCCCCGCTTGGCGGTTTATGCCGAGAATGTACGGTGCGGATTTAACTGTCCGATTTTAATTAACCCATGGGTTAATACGGCACAGGGATGTGCTGTTGTCGACCTTGGGAGGGTATTTAAAGGCCACAGGGGCATTGTGGGATTATTTAGAACTCCTTATTTCGACAGTAGCCTATAAAAAACGTTTAGACTGTGAAAATTGCGTCTAAATTTTGAAAGAAATAGTACATAAAACAATTTTTGCTCTATTTTATTAAGTTATTCCTGTCAGCATGACGAGAGAGTGGGCCGGTTTATCCGGCCCTTTTTTTTATTGACCCTTCAAGAGAAAAATAAACTGGCGCATATCCCCTTCTGTTGAATAGCTAGCCTCTAGGTTTACACCTAAAACTGCGTATGATGATTTCAATAGAGAAGAAATGTGTCGCAGTTGATTACTAATATGGCAATACACGTCGGTGAAGTAACTTTAGAGGAAGTACAACATCAACTTCTCAGTGATTACCAGAAAGTTCGTGCAGAGACAGAGAACCTTGCATTGCCGTTATCCCCGGAGGATATGCAGTTACAGTCTATGCCGGATGCCAGTCCTACCAAATGGCACCTAGCACATACGAGCTGGTTCTTTGAGACCTTTATCCTTGCCAACCGGTTGCGGGGATATCAAACGTTTAACCCACACTTCAACCACCTGTTCAACTCTTACTACAACAGTTTGGGTACCCCCTTTGCACGCCCTAACAGGGGGCTAATTTCGCGTCCGGATAGTGCCCAGGTTTATGAATATCGAAAGTTTATCAATGACTCCATGCACCGGTTGCTCAGTGAGTACCCGATTCCTGAAAATTTGGCCGCGTTGGTCCAGCTGGGGTTGAATCATGAGCAGCAGCACCAGGAATTGATATTGACCGATATCAAGCATGCTCTATCAACTAATCCCATGGCACCAGCTTACCGGGATATGTTTCCTGAAGATGAAGACGGGGCACTGGAACCACTGCGTTGGTTGAGCATACCCAAGGACTTCTATGGGATTGGGAGTAATGGCGATGCTTTCTGCTTTGATAATGAAGGGCCTGAGCATCAGCAGTTTATCGATGACTTTGTTATTGCCTCCCGACTGGTTACTAATGGGGAGTACCTTGAATTTATAGAGGATGGTGGCTATGAACAGCATCGTCTGTGGCTTTCGGATGGTTGGCTGCATTTGCAGAAAAATCAGCAAAAGCACCCATTCTATTGGAGGCTGAATAGTGATGGTTGGTATCAGTACTCCCTCTATGGGTTGCTACCCTTAAATCCAGCTGAGCCTGTCTGTCATCTTTCTTTTTATGAGGCAGATGCTTTCGCAACCTGGGCTGGAAAACGATTGCCTACCGAATTTGAGTGGGAGGCAGCTGCTTGCCATTTACGCCAGCCGAACCAGATGGCATCAGCTAATTTCCTGGAGAAACGTCACTTCAGGCCATTGCAGGCGCAGCGAGGACAAACGCAGTTCTTAGGGGATTTGTGGGAGTGGACTTCCAGCGCTTACTTACCTTATAGGGGCTTCAGAGCCCGGGAGGATGCAGTAGGGGAGTACAACGGAAAGTTTATGTGTAACCAAAAGGTTCTTCGCGGTGGATCTTTTGCAACCCCGGCTGACCATATCCGGATCAGTTACCGCAACTTCTTTTATCCACACCAGTCGTGGCAATTTACCGGTATCCGTTTGGCAGGAGACTAAATGTGAAAGCAGCCGTATCATCGATGCAGGAAAGTTCACAACAAGACCATGAATTTCTCAATGATGTGTTACGGGGGTTGGCCGGAGATCAGAAAACACTACCGTGTAAATACCTATACGACGAACTTGGTTCTCAGTTATTCGAGAAAATATGTGATGTAGACGATTATTATTTAACCCGTACTGAGGCTAAGATATTCAATCAGTATCTACCGGATATTGCTGAAGAAATTGGCCCAGGGGCGCTACTGGTGGAGCCTGGTGCAGGCAACTGCGAAAAAGTAGAGGGCCTACTGCATCTTTTAAAAAACCCTAGCGGATACTATCCCATCGATATTTCCCCGGAGATTCTCTATTTGGCGGGGCAACGAATTAAAAAAGGCTTACCTCATATTTCTATCTGGCCGGAAGTGGGTGACTTTACTCAAGCCGAAGTATGGGACAATCTGTCAAATATTGAGTCAAAAAAACGTGTGGTGTTTTTTCCTGGTTCGACAATTGGAAACTTTGAGCCGGATAGGGCGGAGCAGTTGCTGGAGACGTTTGCGGCGAATTTGAGAGCGGGAGACGGCCTGCTTATCGGAACTGATTTAGTTAAAGATTCCGTTGTACTGGAGAGGGCGTATCACGATAGTGAGCATATTACGGAGCAGTTTAACAAGAACCTCCTGCAACGAATTAACAGTGAGTTGGGAGGCAACTTTGATTTGTCATCTTTCTCTCATCGCGCTTTCTATCAACCATTACGACAACGCGTAGAGATGCATTTAGTTAGCCTCCGGGATCAGAGCGTCGCAATCGCCGGGGAACAGATCGTCTTTTCGGAAGGGGAGACTATTCATACCGAGAATAGCCATAAATATAAAGTGAGTAGTTTTAATACCCTGTTGATGAAAGGCGGCTTTAAACCTGTTCGCCACTGGACTGATTCCTCTGAATCTTATGCTATTCACTATGCCCAGGCTATCTAGGGAGGTTTTAGGTCTCCTTTTCTCACTGGTGATATTGGCCGCACCAGCAAGTTTTGCTGGTGCGGAGGAAAAAAAACAGTGGGATGCCGATAGTTTTATTGTGTATAAACATCCGCTTTGCTTCTGTTGTAACAAATGGGTGGATTATCTACGGGGTAACGGCATTGCCGTATCTACCAGTTCTGAGCTGAATATGGCCAAAATTCGGCAGCAATGGGGTGTTCCTCGGGGGATGGAGGGTTGCCATACGGCGGTGTGGCACAACAAATATGTTTTTGAAGGCCATGTTCCCGTCAAACATATCCTGCAATTTATTTCCTCTCCTCCAGAGGATGGAATCGGTCTATTAGTACCCGGGATGCCCGTTGGTAGCCCAGGAATGGAAGTGGATGGAAAGTTTGAACCTTACAATATTTATCTGCTGCTGGAAGGGGGAGACTATCGCCCCTTTGTCCGAGTCGAGAAGCCCCAGAGTTAGCTCTTGTTTTTAGGTCTGTAGCGAGCTGTACCAAATAATATAGAGATAACTCGCTGCCACACTGATAACACTTACCGGCAACATCAATAAAAAGAACTGCCAGAAGTTAAATGGTTGCACACCAAATTTTTCCGCCTGCTGCAGCACTATTACATTGCTGGCTGCGCTGATTATAAATAGGTTACCAGCAACTGTTGATATGGCTGATAGCATCATAAGTGTTTGAGTGTCGTGTTCATGTAGCAGATTCAGGTAGATTTCCACTACGGGAACATTGGAAAACAGTTGGCTGGCAAAAAAACTGACAAAAGTTACGGTTTCAGGTTCAGCCAGATTAATCCCGCTCTTGTGCAGAAAAAACTGTAGTGATCCGGACTTGAGTAGTGAGCCGGTCACAATAAACATAGAAATAAAGAAAAAGAGGGTGGGCCAGTCTACTTCTCTCAGTATTCTTCTTCTTTCATGACTCGCCAGATAAATGGGTGAGCAGGCGACCAAGCCTATTTGACCCAAGGTCGGGTGGTAAATACCTTCTACGTTATGAAGTACACTGCCTAATGCTATTAGAATTACCAGAAGGGCTGCCGACAATAGAGGTGGCCATTTTTGTGCTATCTCATTGTCCTCTCGATGCTGAATGCCTACATTGTGACTGGGTTCGTCAACTTTAAGAAACCTTTTTAACCAAAGAATCGACAGCAGCATGGTGATTGCTGCCGGGATAAAGATCCACTCGGCAAATACCAGAAACATATTGTCAAACTGCCCTGCGTTGGCAATCAAGATATTTTGTGGGTTGCCGACTGGGGAGATCATGCTGCCGATCGTTACGGTGGCACAAAGTAAAATAAGTAGGGGTACAACACCCCAGTTCATATCCCGAGCCATCAATAGAGCGATGGGTACACCAATCACTGCTGCAGCATCATTGGTGAGAAGGGCGGCGCAGACGGCCATGATCAGGACATAGCTTGCCAGTATGGTATTGGGGTTTTTACGGGAGAGTATTCGCCTGCTGATTTGTGCTGAAATCCCTGTGTCGTACAGAGCGGATGCAATCGAAAATACAGAGAATAAGTAGAGGATTAAGTCCCAATCCACTGCAAAGAATGCATCTTTAAGTGTGATTTGCCTCAAGGCCAAAAGTGCTACTGCGCCAAGGGTCATGATGTGCCAGATACGAACGGCAGATGGTAGCCATTGGCGCACGGCTATTAGGATAAAGATGATTGCCGAGACGGTTAAGCTGATAGACATCTATCGTTATCCGAGTGTCGCTAGTCCCAACTGCTACTCTGGTTTTCAGCATTGCTATTTTTCTGAGGCTCTATCCAGTGCAGCAGAGTGCCAACAAGGCCATTCATAAGAGTTTAAACAAACCTCTTCTCTTTACGAATTTCTTTGCTGGAGATGTGGTTGCGGGTTTGGGACCATACCTGGCTATTTACCTGCTCTCAGCCATGCACTGGAAGCCGGGAGATATTGGGGTTGTCCTGGCAATTGGCGGGGTAACCACTGTACTGCTGCAGACACCTGCTGGCGCATTTATCGATAGTACTCGCTTTAAGAGAGGGCTTATTGCCACTTGCGGGATCATTATCGGTATTGTTTCTATCACTATTGTGGAATTTACCAGCCACAAGCCATTGATTTATCTCTCTCAGGTTTTGATGGGAGGCGCAATTGCCTTCGTGGCTCCTTCTATTGCGGCAATCACACTCGGGGTTACCAGCGATAAGAACTTTACCTATCAAACCAGTGCCAACCAGGCCTCCAATCATGCGGGCAATGTCTTTGCTGCTGGGCTTGCAGCGATTCTTGCCCTGACTATTTCCGGGCAGGGGGTGTTCTGGTTGATGGCGGTTATGGGTGCCCTTATGGCGATCTCGGTAGCCTTTATTCCGGGAAAATCTATCGATCATATCCGTGCTCGGGGCGGAGAGCACAAGGATCTAGAGGGCAAAGCACAGCCGTCGGGCTTCAAGTCACTGCTGTCTGACAGGCGCCTGGTCGCTTTGGCTGTCAGCGTGTTTCTATTCCACTTTGGCAATGCCGCGATGTTGCCCTTGGTGAGTCAGAAACTGTCGATTAACTCGAATGCCGATATAGCTATTGCCTTTACATCAGCTTGTATCATCGCCGCCCAGTTTATGATGATGCTGATGTCCTTTCTGTGTGCGGCCAAAGCGGATACCTGGGGGCGCAAGCTAATCTTCCTTATCGGTTTTTTTATCAATCCGGTACGGGCGCTGTTGTTTATGTCTACGGACAATCCGTACTTCCTGGTAGCAATTCAATCCCTGGATGGCGTGGCTAATGGTATATTTGGCGTCATTATTATTTTAATGTGTGCCGACCTGACACGTGGTACGGGCCGCTTTAATGTTACCCAGGGCGCTATGGCTGCCCTGGTGGGAATTGGTTCGGCATGTAGTAATTTTTCTGCGGAATATATTGTTCAGTATTTTGGCTATGGCGTTGCTTTTCTTACTTTGGGAGCTATTGCTCTGATCGCCGGTACATTTTTTCTGATTTTTGTCCCAGAAACGAAAGGGGCAACAATCCCTAAACCATCAGCAGGAAACTGATAGCCCCGGTTGTTTCGACTATTGATAGAAATCTATGGTTAATTCTTTTTCTCCAGCCCCAGGCCTTGGCAATCGACATATTCAGACCGTATTCAGTCGTTTTCACCGCGCCACCCCCTGGATTGAGACAGATTGCCGCTGGTACGAAACGCCTGATGGCGATCGCCTTTCTTTGCATTTTCCCAGGCCGCTACGCAATGATCCCGATTATCCTCTGGTATTGATACTTCACGGTTTGGGAGGTTCGGTAGAGTCGCCCTATGTGCAGGGGCTGATGGAAACCCTTCTGGCATACCATTATCAGGTCGCTGTAATGCATTTTCGAGGTTGTGGTGGTGTGCCTAACAAGTTGCCGAGGGCCTATCACAGTGGTGACACTGAAGATCCTCGCTGGCTGGTTAGTGAACTTAAGAAACAGTTTCCATTAATGACGATTGCCGTGGTTGGCTTCTCATTGGGCGGAAATGTTGTTCTGAAAATGTTAGGTGAAGATGGTGGCCGCGGGCAGGTAGCCGCTGGGATTGCTGTTTCGGCGCCAATGGACCTCCATGCCTGTAGTCGCTACATCAACACTGGTATATCCCACCTTTATGAGCGCCACCTGATTAGCGGGCTTCGTTTGAGCCTGCTTCATAAGGCGAAAGACCCACAGTTGGCTGCGGCCTTACCCGATCTCAATTGCAGTGAGGACTTTGTCGATTTCAGGCATTTCGACAATGCTTTCACTGCGCCGTTACATGGTTTTCGTGATGTGGATGAGTATTACACCCAGGCATCCAGTAAGCCTTTACTCAAAGATATTCGCACGCCGACTTTGATTATCAACGCCGTTGATGATCCTTTTATTTGTCCATCAGCGATACCTGTAACCAGCGAAGTTAGTTCTGCTGTCGATTTGGCGGTGAGTGATCGAGGGGGGCATGTAGGGTTTATAGATGGGACGGTATGGAGCCCCAGTTATTGGCTGGAGAAAAAGATACCTTACTTTTTGGGATCGGTCGTTGGGTTTCCAAAGGGAGCCCGGTTGGGCCCCCACTTTCAGACTCTGGGTTAACAGCACTGGGTACTCGATTGATCCGCTTCGGGAGTGTCGTTGGCAAATGGCATTTCCTTGCCGCAGCCGGGAAACAGGCCAAAGTGCCGCGAAAAATCGCCAATGAATTCGAAGTGCGGTGCGAGACGGGTTTCTGCGAGCATTCTCCAAGTGTTACCGCACACAGGGAATACTCGTCCGGTCTCAATAATGTGGTGTCCATCGAGAACGAATTGATCGGCATAGCCCGGTAGTGTGCCTTTGTAAATCACTGCTTGGCCGTAATCCTCACAGTCTTTTTCCAGTTGCGCTAATTTGAACAAGCGATAAGTGGCGGAAAAAAATCGAATTGAACCACAGCGCTGGGCCAGGGTTGGGTTGGTGATAAGTAATGGCCGGCTCTCCACCAGGCGTGGATCGCGGAAGCCGCTGCCCTGAGCAATTTCCAGGAAGTCATTCCAGTAGAGTGCGCCCCCAAGACACTCGCCGAACAGCTCGGGGTCAGAGCTAATTGCGGGGGGAATACGACGGTCAGCATAGACATCGGAGAAGTAAAATTCTCCCCCTTGTTTCAGCAGCCGAAACAAGCCTTTGAGTACAGCATCTTTGTCTGTGGAGAGGTTAACCACACAATTGGAAATGATCACATCAAAGCTTTCAGGCTCTAATTCCAGTTCCTCCAGCTTTTCGATGTAGCCGTGCAGGAAGCGGACATTGTCATAGCCAAACTTGTCGGCGTGATGGGCTTGGTGCTGCCTGGCCACAGCCAGCTGCTCTTCCGTCATATCGACACCTACTACTTCACCTTTTGGGCCTACCAACTGGGAGAGCAAGTAAATATCCCGGCCTGAGCCACAGCCAAGATCCAGTACCCGGCAGCCTTCCAAAAGTGGAGGGCAGACAAGTCCGCAGCCGTAATAGCGGGATAGGACATCGGGATGAATATTGGACAGCAATGGTTTTAGCCACTCTGGCATATCGCTGGGATCACAACAGGCATTGGTCTTCAGGTCTGAAGAGTTCTTTAGTTGGCGTCCGTAGTAGTCCTGTACTAAATCGTGCATTGGCTCTTTACCTATTGCGGGGGTTAACCAAAAAGGCGCAGTTGCGCCGGTATTGGCGCTCTTTGTAATTTTGCTGAGGAAGTGTAACAAGTCTGCGGTTCCCGCGACTAAAAACCAGAGGAATCACGGAAGAGTTGAGGAGTTAGAGGTTCTTCTGGCCAAAGGTTTCCGCTTTCGAAACTGATGCAGAGCTCTATACTGGCATGATATTTCACTCATTCTGGCTCGAGGGGCAGGATAAAGCAGAAAAGTCTCAATTGGCACAAAAATACCAGCATGATGCACTAGATATTTCAGAATCAGCAAAATTGCCTTTTGGCGCCAGTGGGAATTGGTTTGTAGAGAATCGCATTATTTTCGTTAATATCGACTCTCTCCGCTTCGATATTATGAGGGAACGTAATTGAGCGATCACCTAGCTCCCAGTGCTTCGACAGAGTCCGCCGAGGATTCCTTGCAGAATTCGCAGTTCCTGGTGGATTTGCGCCAACAGATGCTGCGTTTTGCCAGTTTGCAGTTGCAGGATACGCAGTTGGCTGAAGATGCTGTTCAGGAAGCATTGATGGGTGCCCTAAAGAACTCGCGCAGCTTTTCCGGTCGCTCAGCTTTGAAGACCTGGGTCTTCGCCATTCTCAAGAACAAGATTGCCGACATATTGCGACAGAGACAGCGCTTCGTAGATGCGGATCAATTGGTTCGTGGGGATAGGGAAGAATATGATCACGATGAGCTGTTTGATCAGACGGGGCACTGGCAGAAGGATGAAAAGCCCAAGCGCTGGGCTGATCCTGAGTCGGCAATTCACGACAAGCATTTTTGGCGGATCTTCGAGGCCTGTCTCAGCCATCTTCCCTCGCGCCAAGCGCAGATCTTTATGATGAGGGAATTTATTGAGCTGGAAAGCCATGAAATCTGTGCTGCCATGGAGATTACCGTTAGCAACTTAAATGTCACATTGCACAGGGCGCGCCTTCGCTTGCGCGAGTGTCTGGAAGATAACTGGTTTGGTGTGGAGAAGTGACAATGATGAAGACCTGCCGGGAAGCCACGAGGCTGATGTCTGAGTCCCAGGAGAGGGACCTGCTCATTTCCGAGAAGGCGAGCCTGAAGTTACATCTGGCGGTTTGCACACCTTGCCGCAATTTCGGCAAGCAGATGAAGACCCTCAGGCATATCACCAAATCCTATGCTCAGGGTGGCCCCGAGAAAGCTGACAACGAAAAATAGCATTTCGCACTTGGGGCCACTTATCCAAAATTGGCGTTCCTAGCGGGGAGGGCGAACCGGGCGGTAGGCGATATGGCCACCGACAAAGTGCGGTTCATACCAGTAGGACCCGCAGTGCTCATAGGTAACGTTACCAACAGTTACTGCAACACAGCTGCGAGGCAACGTATATAACCACCCGCCGACACCGACGGCTGCTGCCGTACCCCAAAATGCTGGTCCCGGGTAGGGCCAGTAGTGGGGGCGCCAAGGGGGCGGTGGGTAGGGTGGATGATGGGGGTGAAATGGGGGGTGATTGGGAAAGCGCCTTGCAAACTCTCCCGGGGCATAGCCACCGTGGAAGCCTCCACCCATCGGACGCATCCCATTAAAATGTCCCCCAATATTGAAATGAGCCCCACCACCACCAAACCGACCAAAGGCTTCGGCTGAGGGACTGGCCAATGCAGTCAGTAGTGCCCCCGTGACCAGGGCAGGCACAACCAGTTGTGCAAGGAAACCCGTCTTTTGACCGTTGCGATGCATCATGGTGTGGCCTCCTTATTGGGTTCCGCCTTCTTAAACTGGATCTGCTTGAGCTTGTCGGTGGAAGGGGTAAATTGCCCGGCGGCACCAGGTTTGGCTTCCATCCATTTCAAGGTGGCAATAAAGCGCGGCTTGGCAGGGTCGCGGGTATTCACTGTTGAAATACGCAGGGGCAGGGGCTTGTCACCAGCCTTGATCCAGATTTCCCAGTCCAGGTTTTCAGAGCGAAATGCCCAGTGCTCGGTTTTTTGGCCGTCAACCATAGGCCGGTTTACCAGAAAGCCTTCTTTGATACCGGACCAAACATTTTCCTTCCTTCCCCATTCGAGGAGGTCGGCAAAAGGAATCTCAATGCCGTAATCCTTGGCGGCTTTGGTCAAAACTTCCGCTGTAGGCTGGGGTGCTTCCATTTCTGCGAAGTAACCATCGCGGGGAGCAATCACGGTGAACTTGTCGCCATTGTGAATAAACTGACGGGTAATAGAATCTGTTTTCAGGTCTACACGCAGTTGCTTCGGTGGCATTGCCATATATTTGACGGTACCGCCAATCAGGAGCTTTTCCTGATTTTCCAGAACGACCTCAGTGAATATATCGGCGTTAAACATCATCATTTTGAGACTGGCGAGGTAGTCACCCATTCTTTTCAAGGTTGCCATCGCCTTGGGGTCTAGGGGCTCGTTTGACTCCATGGCCCCCATTTGGCCTTGAGGTGGTTTGCCTTGCTGCATTTGCCCTGGTGGCTGGGGGGTATTGCTGTCATCGGCCGGTTTAGTGGGGTGCCCTGGTGGCGGGGTTTGGCCTTGGGAGCCAGTGCTATCGGGTTGCGGGGGTGGTGTCGGGTTTTGAGCGACAATCGCAGGAGCTAATGCCACCGTCGCTGCAAGAATCAGCGCCCTAGCCAAGCCACCAAAGGGTTGAAAAGCAAGCATTTACCGGTACCTCCCAATACATAGCCATAGTTGTGGCATCTGAATCAGTGTAGAGGAGAACCTTCGCGCCTGCTGTTGCGTAAAAACGAGTATTGAAATGAGACTGGGTATCCAGAATTGCTGGTCAATAAGCTGTTGTTTTACAAAACTTTTGCCGTATTCAATTGAGGCTCTGGGTTATGTTTGCTAGAGTCGGTCCATCATTGATACTAGCCTGCTCCTATGAATGTGGTTCGTCTGTCATTTCTGCTGATTGCGCTGCTGATTTTCCAGACAGCTGGCGCCTTCTATGACAGTCATGATGAGCTAGAAGATATCACCATCCACTTCTCTTCAAATCATATTGATCAACTCCCGGGAGTAGCTCCTACTGACGAGCCTGATGGGGGTTCCGTCACTTTCTCGCTGCCTTCCTCCGGTGATGGGCAATCTACACCAACGTTGGATTTCTGTAATCATTGTTGCCATTGTCACGGAATTAATGCAACCGGGCTTTTGGGGCAGTCTTATCAACCTCTCCTTCGGGGCACTATCAGTTACAGTGATACAATCAGTGCAGCTGTGCCCTCAGGTTATTTTTCTCCACTTTTACGCCCACCTATAACCCAAGTCTGATTAGTTAAATACTACGTGTGCCGCTATAGAAGTATGTAGCTTTTGCTCGCACACGATGATCGAGTTGTGACTTGGGAGAATTCCATGGATTTTTTTTCCACGCTCTCGCTGAGCGTGATTGGTCGTACATCCTTTAGATTTTTGTTGACGACCGCTCTACTTATATCTGCGCAAGCTACCTCTGCGCAGAAGGGAGAAGTATTGACGTTGCCAGAGGCAATACAGAAAACTCTGGCACAAAATCCCCAGATTGCAGTTTTTCCACTCCAGCAATGGGCATTGGATGGTGCTGAGTTCACAGCCGGCCTACGTCCTGCATGGGATTTTGGTTTCGAAGCTGAGTATGCGGTATACGGAGATGATGGTTCATCAAGCTCAAGCTCAGGCTCCCCCGGCCGGCCCGGTCCGCCAAGTGACGACGATGATGATGATGACAAGGAACTTGAGCTGACTGCTTCTTTGTCATCAGTTATTGAGTTGGGGGGCAAACGCCAGGCTCGAATTGATGTTGTCAATGCTCAGCGGGATCTCTTAATTGCCGATGAGCAAGCGACAGCACTGGATGTCTTGGCCGAGGTGGTTCGTGGTTATGCGCAAGTACTCGCTGCCGCAGAATTATTGATTCTGGAAAAAGAGAAGGTCTCGCTGGCGCAAGAAGCGTTGGACGCTGTAATTACAAGGGTCAATGCTGCTGCGTCCCCCATAGCTGAACGTATGCGGGCTGAGTCTGCACTGGCGAATGCCATTTTGGCCGCCGAGGCACAGGAGCGAATGCTGAGCTACTACAAGTACGCACTATCCGCGCTGTGGGGGCAACCTACCCAGGACTTTGCAGTTGACTCCAGCGTGCTCTTCCGATTTGAGCCAAATGCCAGCTTTGATGTTCTGTACGAGCGGGCTCAGGAAAACCCTTCTATTGCCCGTTTTGCCTCTGAAGAGCGCTTGCGCGCATCTCACCTGCATCTGACACAAGCGAAATCGACCCCCGATATTGGTTGGTATGCAGGCTATCGGAACGACAAAGAAGATGATGAGAATGCTGTCGTTGTTGGCTTTAACGTGCCGCTTTTTACCGGGCGGCGTAATCGGGGTAAAGAGATTTCTGCAATGGCTGAGCTGGAACAGGTTCAGTTGGATAGAGAAGCGGCATTGCTAAAGCTCTATCCCCAGCTTTTCTTGGCGGTAACGAGCCGTGAACAAGCGCTGGCCATTGTTGACGAAATGCAAAATACCGTGATTCCCACATTGCGCAAGGCGCTTTCTGAGGTTGACCGGGCCTATCGCCGGGGGCGCTATTCCTATGTTGAGTTGATCTCTGCCCGCGAGGAATTGCTCGATGCTGAGCGCTCGAGAATTGTGGCGGCACGTTCTGTTCATGTGTATGGAGCGGAAATTGAGAGATTAACTGCCCGGCCATTAGGTGTCGTGGCTGTTGAAAGCAGTAGATGAAATTGAGTTTAAAAATGAGCAGATTAAATAGAACTTTAAAGCTAGCGATGCTGTTCCTATTCCTTTTGGTACCTTTAGGGTGGGTGGCAAATTTTAGTTATGCCAGTGGCTCCCACGGTGGAGATCATCATCAAGAAGAAAGTAAAGGGCCACATGGGGGCCGCCTCTTAGAGCAGGGGGATCTCGTGGTTGAGCTGGCTCTGGTAGAGCGGAGTGGTAGCGCTGAGTTTCGCGCATGGGTTCAGGAAGATGGAAAAGCGCTAGACAATGCAGAATTGACCCTAACTCTGGTTCGACTAGGGGGAGAGTCACAACATATTGCCTTACAACGCGATACAAATATTGATTACTGGCGCAGCCAAGAAAATCTGGCTGAACCTCATTCATTCGACATTGAACTCTCTTTGACTCACAAGCGAGGCCGTGCCAAATGGCAGTTTGAATCATATGAAGGAAGAGTAAAAATAGATGAAAATACAGCGGAAAAGGCCGGTATTAAAACTGCGATTGCCGCACCGGGAGTTATTCAAGAGCGCGTCACTCTTTACGGCAAAACTGCTATCGATCATCGCAGCCTCAGCCATGTTCGCGCCCGCTATCCGGGCACAATTATGACGATTGAAAAAGCATTGGGTGATTCCATACAAAAGGGGGAAAAGCTGGCAACAATTGAGTCCAATGACAGCTTGCAAACTTATTCCTTGATAGCGCCTATCAGCGGTCAGATTATTGATAAGCAGGCCAGTCGAGGGGAGTTTAGCGGTGACCGGGTACTGTTTACGATTGCGAACTACAAGCAAATATGGGCAGAGCTTCAAGTATTCCCCACTCGCCGGGGACAAATTGCTCGCGGACAAAAAGTTTCTATTACCGCCGATGGGCTCTCATTTGATTCGACAATTGTCAGCTTGGCACCGGGGGGCAATGGCACGCCTTTCGCAATAGCCCGCGCGATGATTGAGAATCCAGAGGACATATGGACAACAGACCTGATGGTTCAAGCTGATGTTGTCACCAATGAGAGTCCCGCGCCTTTAGTGGTGGAAAATCAAGCGCTACAACCCTTCCGCAATTGGACCGTTGTGTTTGTAAAAGTAGGGGATGCTTATGAGATTCGCCCACTGGAACTTGGGCGGACCGATGGCAGGGTTACAGAGGTATTAAGTGGACTCAACCCTGGAGACCGCTACGTCACTGAAAACAGTTACTTAATCAAGGCGGATATAGAGAAATCCGGCGCTGCTCACCACCATTAATTGAGGCCAGAAGATGATTGAAAGCATCCTGCGCTTCTCCATTGAGCGGCGTTATTTCGTATTGTCCCTAATTTTTATTCTGGTGGGGCTCGGGGTTTGGAGTTACCAGAAACTCCCTATTGATGCAGTCCCCGATATCACCAATGTTCAGGTGCAGATTAATACTGAAGCACCTGGTTACTCGCCTTTAGAAGCTGAACAGAGAATCACCTATTCGGTAGAGGCGGCACTTGCCGGACTTCCCAACTTGGAGTACACCCGTTCGATTTCTCGCTACGGGCTATCCCAAGTGACCGTGGTTTTCAAAGAGGGGACAGATCTCTATTTTGCGCGAAACTTGATAAACAGTCGTCTGGGTACCATCGAGAGCAATCTGCCCCCTGGGTTGGAGCCGGAAATGGGGCCCATTGCCACCGGGCTCGGTGAGATCTTTATGTATACCGTGGAGGCTCTGCCCGGAGCAACCCAGCCCAATGGCCAGCCCTACGACGCCACTGCACTGCGGGAGATTCAGGATTGGATTATTAAACCGCAATTGTCTCTCGTTCCGGGGGTTACGGAACTAAATACTATCGGTGGCTATAACAAGCAGTATCACGTAACACCGGACCCCCGCCAGATGCTTAACTTCGGCGTATCTATGGAGGACATTGCCGAGGCTTTGCGTCGCAACAACGAAAGTCGAGGTGCTGGCTATCTGGAAAATAATGGACGCCAACTGTTAGTGCGTTCACCGGGACAACTACAGAATATCGGAGAAATTGAAGACGTAGTAATTACCAGCCGATCCGGGGTGCCGGTTAAAATTTCTGATGTTGCTGAAGTGGCTATTGGTAAAGAGCTGCGTACCGGTGCTGCTACGCGAGATGGTGAAGAAACCGTATTGGGCACCGCTATGATGCTGGTGGGGGAAAACTCCCGCGAGGTGGCGCGCAATGTTGCGGAAGCTTTGGAGCAAGTAAAATCCACTGTACCTGAAGGTGTAAAGGTGGAAGCGGTTTACGATCGCACGACGCTCGTGGACAAAGCCATCGCTACCGTGCAGAAAAACCTTATTGAAGGTGCGTTGCTGGTAGTCGTCGTGCTGTTCTTGCTGCTTGGAAATATTCGGGCTGCCTTTATCACAGCTGCTGTGATCCCGCTGTCCATGCTTGCCACTATATTTGGTATGGTGCAAACCGGTGTTTCTGCCAACCTGATGAGTCTCGGTGCGCTCGATTTCGGTCTGATTGTCGATGGGGCTGTAATTATCGTAGAAAATGCGATTCGCAGGCTCGCCGAAGCCCAACAGCGCAAGGGCGGTAAGTTACCTCTGCAAGAGCGACTGGAGCTGGTATTCCAGGCCACCAATGAAGTGATTCGCCCGAGCCTTTTTGGAGTGTTGATTATCACGGTGGTGTATATTCCTTTGTTCACACTGACTGGTGTCGAAGGAAAGATGTTCCACCCGATGGCCGCTACTGTGGTTATGGCGTTATTGGCTGCATTGGTTCTTTCTCTCACCGTAGTACCTGCAGCAGTTGCTGTTTTTCTCACCGGGAAAGTCAGTGAAAAAGAAAATAAGGTGATTGTTGCTACTAAGTCACTGTACAAGCCGCTTTTAATTGCCGCAATGAAAGTGCGTTGGCTGGTACTATCAGGGGCTCTTGCTTTAGTACTGTTTTGTAGTTGGCTAGCTACTACTCTCGGTTCTGAGTTTATCCCTCAGCTTAATGAGGGCGATATTGCACTACACGCTTTACGTATTCCGGGGACTGGCCTCGAGCAGTCGGTAGAAATGCAGCGTTTACTGGAGCAGCGCATTAAGGAGTTCCCCCAGGTAGACAAGGTATTTGCAAAAATTGGTACTCCAGAGGTAGCTACAGATCCAATGCCTCCGAATGTGGCTGATAACTTTGTGATCCTGAAACCCAGAAATCAATGGCCCGATCCAATACTGCCTCAGGAGCAATTGGTGGCAGAAATCGAAGCAGCCGTTCGAGAGCTTCCAGGTAATAACTACGAATTTACCCAGCCAATCCAGATGCGTTTCAACGAGTTGATTTCTGGTGTGCGTGCAGATCTGGGCATCAAAGTATTTGGTGATGACTTGGACCAGCTGGTCGCTTCGTCTAATCAAATCCTGGGTGTGTTAAATGGGATTGAGGGTGTAGCCGATGCTCGAGTAGAGCAGGTTGAAGGTCTGCCAGTTCTCTCTGTAGTCCCCAAGCGTATAGCGCTTGCCCGCTATGGTATCGACCTGAAAACCCTACAGGACTTGGTATCAACCGCAATTGGTGGGGAATCTGCAGGGCTGATTTATGAGGGTGACCGTCGCTTCCAATTGGTAGTAAGGCTGCCGGAAGGGCTGCGCCGGGACTATGAAAACCTTGGTGACTTACCTGTACCTTTACCCGCTGGTAGCCCGCTAGGTAGCTATGTGCCCTTGTCTGAAGTAGCCAATCTTGAAATGACACCGGCTCCCAATCAAGTCAGTCGTGAAAATGGCAAGCGCCGTGTAGTGGTAACCGCGAATGTACGCGATCGCGATTTAGGATCTTTTGTAGAGGAGGCAAAAGCCCGAATCCAACAACAGGTGTCTTTGCCTGCCGGTTACTGGTTGGTATATGGAGGTACATTTGAACAACTGGAATCTGCAAGTACGCGTCTTTCTATCGTTGTCCCGCTGACGCTTTTGGTAATCCTCGGCCTTCTAGTAATGGCTTTCGGCTCATTCAAAGATGCCTTGATCATTTTTACAGGAGTTCCCTTAGCGCTAACTGGCGGGGTGCTAGCTCTATGGCTGCGCGATATGCCTCTATCGATTTCTGCAGGGGTTGGGTTTATTGCCCTTTCTGGTGTTGCGGTTTTAAATGGCCTGGTAATGCTGTCATTTATTCGTCAGCTGCGGCAACAGGGCGGTGAGCTTTTGGTTTCGATTATTGACGGAGCAATGATTCGTCTTCGTCCTGTACTGATGACTGCTCTGGTCGCCAGCTTGGGGTTCGTGCCTATGGCATTGAATGTGGGTACCGGCGCAGAGGTACAAAGGCCCCTGGCCACGGTTGTGATTGGGGGGATTATTTCTTCCACACTTCTAACTCTGTTTGTACTTCCGTTACTTTATCGGATTGTGCATGGCAGGGGAGGAGACGAGATGGCTAAAAACTCTATTAAGTAGATGTTTCTGCCTACTTCACCTCACAAAAGAGGTGAAGTAGGTGTAGAACCAATGAGGCAAGATTCAGTTAATTTATTGACTCCTAGTGACGCTCTAAACAAAAGGTATGAGTGCAGGTCGTTCGGCTTCCTAATAAACTCCCCTATGAGTCTGTAAGATAATCTTAGTGTTTAATATACAGACTGCGTATGGTTTAAATGCATTGCTTTTATGGCGCTGTGTTTTTGTGAGTGGTACATGCCGAAAGTGACTCGATAGCTTGAGACGTCTAGTTTATGTGCAGCTGATTCATATCAAATTCTTTAGAGTGTTGATATATTTTTCAGCAAAATTTAAAGCGTTATTTCTTTTTGTCAGTGGGTCACAGTATGAAAAGACAAAAACGGAACTTTTTTCTGTTGAATAAGTGCTCAATGATATTGGATGGGCGCCGTGAGTTTGGAGTGAGGTACCTATGATAGGTTCAAAAAAATTCATGTGCACACCCAGGGATTCCAGGTTACCCAAGTTGGATACGCATAATCCTTCAAGAAAGTAGGGATTGTTGGTTTCGTATTTTTCAACCCACTCAATAATATTCCCTAAATCATAGTTCTTGTGAAAGTTAAACTTACAATATTCGCCGGACACTGCCTGCCGATCAAGTTCAATCTGTAAGTGCTTTGCCAGCTCCCAGGTGTTCTCGATATCGATATCTGGTGTAACCTCAAGAGTGGTAACTGCAGAAAAGGTACCAATAACGCTTAACTCGATTCCGGTGCCGCATAGGTCGCGGACATCCATGGGTAATAAGATTTTGATCCATTCTCTGTGATTTGGCAGTATGTTTGATGCCTGGATGGCAATAGCACAAAAAAGCGCACTAGGTCTTACTTTGTGTTTTCTGCCAATAGCTGCAACGTGAGAGAGTTCCTCCATAGGAAATTTGCGATATAAAATATGGCCCTCCCGTTCAGTAACAAAAGCGGCTTCTTCTACTGGCCATTTAAATAAATTTTCTTTAATTCCAGATGTTTGCTGGTTGGAGAAATGCTTGCTTGAATCAAAGTAGGTCTCAACAGGGTCGTATAACGGCTGTCTATCTAACCTGAATCTTCCTTGATCCAAAAAATACAAATCTAAAATATAGAATATGATCCCGGCAGACCGGCCGTCCAATGCAGCATGATTACTGACCATAGATATGTAGTCGACTTTACCGAGTGAATTTAGATAGAAGGAAAGAGTATATGTACATGCTTCAACATTGAGTCCTGTTTTACCTCTGCGAGTATATTCGTACTCAATATTAATGGGTGTTGAAAGCTCCCTTATCTCTAAAGGGATATCATCAAAGGGTACGTCGCAATACCAGCGCAGTTGCTCACCTGACTCAACACGAGCCTGTAGAAGGGGGTAAATTTTATGGATTAAAGAAAAGGCAGTTTTAAGTTGCTCAACACTCAGTGGAATTAGAACTTTATAAAAGGAAACCAGCAAGGTTCCCCCGCAAGTTCTCCTGGCTAGCTCGGTAAATAATGCTTCTTCAGGCCCCAGCACCCTGGAGAACTCTCGGCTGGACATAGGTGCTCTTTCCAAGAACAGATTGACTTAATGTCAAACTTAATAAAATAGAAGTTAAGATGCAAAAATATTGATACCTAAATATTGCTTGCTTATCTATATATACATGTTCGGAATACATAAGTGTTGGCTAAGATTTGTCGTGGCTTGATCTAATGTTGACTGGTTTGAGGTGCATTACTTGAGTGGGGGTATGGGGCAATAGCTCCTTTGGAATACATGTATGCCTTTCAATAAAGCTAGTAACGTCGCCTCCTTTTGGCAGGTTACATTAAAAATCAAGTACTGAATTTTATATGGTTTATTGGCTTAAGGTTGATGTTTGGTGAAATCTGTGAGATGTATATGATATGACTGACTGTACTTGGTTGGCGTTGCCAATATTTCCTTGCATTGATTTTTGGTGGTCACTTGTAGTGACCAATTGATTCTTTATTGGAGAATCGTACATAAGGTGAAATTGTTTGGGGGGTGGCCTTGGCTGATTAGGGAGTAATGGGCGCCTTTGCTTTACTTTTGCTTTTGTTCGTTTTTTAAGTCAAGGGTTAGTTCTCAGGTTCTAAAAGCCTCTTGATAGTGTTAATGAATTTTTCTGCAAAATTCAAAACGCTATCTCGTTTTGTGAGTGGATCACAGTACGAAAATATAAATACTGAATTACGTACCGTTGAATAGGTTAGTAGTGAGATAGGGTGAGCCCCATGTGTTTGAAATGGAATTGCCGTGATGATTTCAAAGTACTTCATTGCCGTGCCAAGCGCTTTCATGCTGCCTACATTAGATATACACATTCCTTCAGAAAAGACAGATTTCTTTTCCTCATAATCCTGAGCCCATTCAATAATATCCTCGAGTTTATATTTCTTGGGAAACATGAACTTGAATGGTTCTCCTTCTTCCGCCTGTTTATCAAGCTCAATCTGTAAGTGGCGCGCTAGTTGCCAAGTATCTTCTATGTCTATATTGGGCATGATTTCAAGAGTGGTTGCTGATGAAAAAGCACCTACTGCACTTAATCCAATTTCAGTGCCGCAGAGTTCACGAACATCCATGGGTAGTAAAATTTTTATCCAATCTTTATGGTTGGGTAATATTTTGGATGCTTGAATCGCAATGGCGCAAAACAGGGCGCTTGGCCTTACCTTGTGACTTTTCCCTATTTTTACCAGTTGTGAGATTTCTGCAATCGGAAATTGCCGATATATAGCATGACCTTCACGTTCTGATACAAAAGCAGGTTCCTCTACGGGCCAATTAAAAAGTTCATCTTTTTGAGAAGATGGTTTTTCATGGGCAAAGTATTTAGAGGAGCTAAAGTAGCTTTCGACAGCTTCGTAAAGTGGTTGTCCGCCCAACCTGAATGTTCCTTCATCTTTAAAGAATATGTCCAAAATACAGAATAAAGTCATCACTGATCGGCCATCCAAAGCTGCGTGGCTGCTGACTAGTGAGATCCATTCAACTTCGTCATGGGAATTAATATAGAAAGAAAGTGTATATGTGCATTTTTCAACATCAAGGCCCGTCTTACCCCGACGATTGAATTCAGCCTCGAAATCAAGAGGCTCCTTCAATTTTCGAATCTCAATTGGAATTGACTCGAATGGTACGTCGCAGCGCCATCGAAGCTTGTTGCCGGACTCAACTCTTGCCTGTAAAAGTGGGTAGATTTTATGTGCCGATGCGAAACCACTTATCAATTTTTCAACGCTAAGAGGAGTGAGTACTTTGATAAAGGAGATTACTAATGTCCCCCCGCAAGTTCGCCTTGCCAACTCGGTGAACATAGCCTCCTCTGCACCTAATACTCTGGAGAGCTCTGTAGCCGGCACAAAGTACCTCCTTTTTAAAGCCCATCCATATCATGTAAAGTAACTTGAATAGGCTTGAATCGCAAAAAACAATTGCTTAAAGATAAATGGCTGTAGATTTGATTTTGGATACTTTGTTGCAGAAGAGTAGTTAAGTGATGGTAAGTTGTACTAACAATGGTTTTATTGGTGCGGATTTTATTTAAGGGTTTTTCCAGGAAAATTGTTGTTTATTGGTCTGTAGCGGTTTTAGTGAAGTTCTTTACATTTGCTTTTACCCTACTGGGGGGAAGTAGACTTACAGTTGGGTTTTGGACAGTAGCTTTGTGGCCAGCATGTTGTAGTTGATGTAAGCTGTGGGTGAGTGCTCTTAGTAGGGGGGGGATATTTGCTTATCCATTGGTTGCCCCTTGCTGAGTAAGATAATTTGCACATCTTATATAATTTATTCTGACTGGGCTTTTAAAATATGCCGGAACAACTCTTTACACTTTTACCTTTTTGGCCTGCGATACTTGGAGCTGTAGTACTTTTTTTGCTAGCTAAATCCATCGTGATAGTGGAGCCAAAGCAGTACCACTTCGTGCTATTTCTTGGTAAGTACTGGAAAACTGCCACCCCTGGTTTCAACTTGATTATTCCCTACCTTTCCTGGGTAGACAAAAAAGCCTCAACGGCTCTACACGAAACCCCTGTTGAGTTGAGTCTAAAGACCAGTAATCATGTCACATTTGGTTTGATTCTAAAGGTTCAGCATCAGGTGTCGTCGGATGTGCAGCTTGCATACAAAGCTCTCTATGATCTAGAGAATTACCAGGCACAGCTGAAGTCTTTTGCGACAGATGCAGCTATTCCTGTTGCCAACGGCATTGAGCTGGAAGACGTTTATAACAAAAAAGAACATATAGCTGATAAGGCTAAAGAGCGCCTTCGCCAATTTTTCCACGACTTTGGTGTAGAGATTGTCGATGTATTATCAGATGAGCCGCGGCTACCCAAGTCGGTAGAGGTTCAGGCTAACAAAGTTATGGAAATGCAGCGGGAGAAGCAGGCCGCTACCTACGAGGCTGAGGCGATCCGGGAGCGCGAAGTGGGTAAGGCTAAAGCTGATGGCGAGTCCGTAAAGATTCGTATGGAGAAAATGGGGGAGGCACGACGGGTATATGCACAAAGTGCAGCCGAGGCTATTAAGGTTCTTACCAGCGCTGGTACCAGCGCAGACGAAGCGTTGCGCTTTATGACTGCCATTGCAGATAATGATGCACTGGTAACTGCTGCACGTCACGGTAGTACTGTGGTAATGGCTACCAGCCAGGCGCAGCAAGTACCTGTCGCTTTGCCGTTACCTGATAAGTCGGCTGCGGTAGCAAAACAACGGCCGCTGAGAGAGCCCGAGCCTGTCTAGTAAGGTCACCCGAGGGGTAAGCCTACGGGCTTATCCTTTGGTAGCTTCGGGGTATCTAGATAGTACTTTACCCCGATAGTCGATGTCGTACTGCTCAGCGCTACAGTACTTGATATTCAAAGTGGTACAGCTACAACATTTTTTTATGGTCTTGGC
Organism: Microbulbifer sp. CNSA002; assembly: GCF_047324085.1. Lineage (NCBI taxonomy): Bacteria > Pseudomonadati > Pseudomonadota > Gammaproteobacteria > Cellvibrionales > Microbulbiferaceae > Microbulbifer > Microbulbifer sp. CNSA002. The sequence continues at coordinate 2,936,642 of NZ_CP172449.1, read as the reverse complement.
GTTGCTTATATTGCTTTTTCAGTTGTCTTTGGTTGTGATTTGATTTAATGGGCCGATATGATCTTTGCTAGGCATTTTACCGGCGAGTCCAAGCCAGCTAATCCCGACTATGGTTGGTCCAATTTAGGGTATGAACTGATTATATTTATAAAAGCGCCGATAGCCCGTGTAATCACCCTAGCTCTCATTCGAGCAATAACATGAATGATCGGTAACCCAGATAAATCCTTAGCACTTTATATGTGGGTGATATTTCCAAAGCACTCTTATTTTTTGGATTATTTTTTACCCTGGATGGAGGGTTATGTTTCTCCTGTTTAGAAGGCCGTTGAAGCAAAGTTCTTAGTGTCTTTTGTGCTATTGCTGTTTCGAAGCTCTATTGTGACTCCTAATGTGTATTTGGTCTGCATAGCTAGTGGCGGAAAATTATACGTGATATCGAAGCTGTCAAGTTTTTACCTGGAAGATGATGCTCGTATTATGTCTCGGAAGGGCAAGGTATCGCTATTTTATAGTTTGTTGGTATTGGGCAGGAGTATTGATGTCCACTATCACGCCAGTATTGGTCTTACATGAATTGTTGCATCTCAAGAAGTTATTGGTAGTGTAATGCTTGGAGGGGGTCCCAGCTGCTAATAAATAAGAATAATATGGATTTTTTGATTATGACCTAAGAGCTAGGGTAAGAGGTGCAGCTATAGTAGCTCATATATATTATCTTGCCGCGGCTGCTTAAAGACCTGGGGGCAGGAATGCACCATCACAAACTATTCAGTGACAAGAGTGAGCTTTATAAGACTGCTAGGCCAACCTATCCTCCAGAGCTTTATAAGTGTCTCTCAAGCTTGGCTCCATCAAATAAACTTGCCTGGGATTGTGCTTGCGGTAGTGGTCAGGCAGCGATAGGATTGGCGAAACTATTTAGTAGTGTGTACGCAACTGATATTAGCGCCGAGCAAATAAAAGCGGCTAAAGCTCACCCTAATATTCACTATCAAGTAAGACCTGCTGAGCAGTGTGACCTGGCAAATGAGAGTTGTGATTTGGTTTGTGTAGCCCAGGCGTTGCATTGGTTTAACCTTGATGATTTTTGGCCCGAAGTTCTAAGAGTTTTGAAGCTAAAAGGTATTTTTTCAGCTTGGGGCTATAACTGGCCAGTCTTAGATGGAGATCTGGCTCAAATATTCAATGAACTTATTTTGGGTCCAATAGAGACGTACTGGGCTCCACAAAACAAATTGCTCTGGGATCATTTTAAGGATATAGACTTTCCTTTTGGTACTATACAGGTTTCGAAGCCAACTATGGAAGCAATCTGGGACCTGAATGAGTTTTTTAATTTTATACATACTTTTTCGGCTGTGCGGAGATGTATAGATGGCATGGGTGGTGAATTTATGGAGCGGGCCTACCGTAAGGCTAAGGAGGTTTGGAAAATACCTCAAGAGAAAAGAGTGATAGCATTTGATTTTGTGCTCTATGTAGGGTGTAAGAAAGCTTGGTGATAGAGAGATATCGCTATCACTAGATCAGGGCAGTAGAAGTGCTTTGTAAATCTGTATTTAATTTCAATAGTAACTTATCAAATTAGAAAATACCGGGGAGTTAAAAATGTCTTATGCAGATGGATTTGTGGCAGCTGTACCCTCAGATAACAAAGAAGAATATATTAAGCATGCAAAAATTGCTGCAGAGGTATTTAAAGAGCAGGGGGCTCTAAAGGTTGTTGAAACTTGGGGTGATGATGTTCCAGAAGGCGAATTAACCTCTTTTCCTTTGGCCGTAAAGTGTGCTGGCAATGAAACTGTAGTGTTCTCCTGGGTCCTCTGGCCTTCTAAAGAGGTTCGAGACTCTGGATGGCAGGCGGTTATGGATGATCCGAGGATGAATCCAGATCAAAACCCTATGCCATTTGATGGTAAGAGGTTAATCTATGGTGGCTTTAATATTATTCTTGATAAATAAAGTTTATCTATAGTTTGATTGTGGGTCGATAAGGACTGTTTGTTGAATTTTGACCCTATATAAGTACGGAGTCAGATTATATTGAGGATGCTTTTAAGGCTAGGTGGTCATGTCGGGGAAAAGTAGTATTGGTTAGTAATGTGTACTTTCTTTCTTCTACAACTATAAAAAAGGGCATAGTTCAAGTATGCCCTTTTTTGTTAATTTTAAATTATCACTTAGCTTCCATCTTCAAATGAGGCGATAGCAGATGCTGTGTCCCATGAACCATCTTGATAAAGTATTGTTGCCTTAGCGGTATATGCCCTAAATGCACGAATCGTAAAAGAACAATACCTGTCAGAAGTGGTTCCACAACTATGAGCATCATCTGACCAAATTACGGAACTAATTACTTTGCTTGTATCTTCTTCTATTCTAAATGCCGCAGTTGCTGTATTCGCACCCCATACTAATGCGAAACAAACATTTGGTCTGTATGTATCAAACTTAATGGTGTCGACATAGCACTCCATTGTTGCAGCTGTTGTGTGAGAGCTGATAAAAAAAGAGGGCTGCTATTATTCCTGTGCCCAGTAATCTTTTCATAAATGTTCCCTATAAATGATTTCTTAATTTTTGTGAGAGTATTCCAAATTACTTACCACGATTGAATGGTATACGCATAATTTTTCAATATACAAGTATTTTGTTTGATGGTTTTTCTTGTTATGTGATGGCGTTTATATATTTAAGGGCTTGTAGAGTACTGCTGGTAAATATTTTGTTATTCAGGTTGTACGTAGGTCCCAATTTGTGGCTGGTTGTTAGGTTTGTAGATATTTTCTGCCAATTTCTTATGGTTGCATTGGTAAATACCGGCCGTATAAAGAATAGTGCGCCGCCAGACGAAAAATGGCTGATAAAATTTGAAGGGTATATAAAGAGAGCTTTTAGTGGCCGGGTAAGGATAATTGAGTGATCTCTATTGTTTCCTATAAAGTTAGTGCTCTTTATCTTTTCAGTTTTGGAGATGGGGTAATTTAGACTGGTTTATAATAGCTAGCTCCTTCGGTCTTTCTTGGTTGCTTATATAGCATATGGTAGGTAAGGTTAGCCCTGTCAGTGATTTCCATTTCCTTGAGATAGTAATAGTTGCTAGGGTGAGTTAAATGGCGTTTGAAAATTGGTTGGCCTTTTGCGCAATCGCACTCTTGGCAACTGCTACCCCTGGCCCAGCGGCACTACTGGTCTCTATCAATACTCTATCGAATGGTGTTAGAGGAGGTGTGTTCGCGGCATTGGGCAATATATCTGGCTTGTTTGTTATGTCCGGGCTTTCAGTTATTGGATTGAGTGTACTTGTCCTTAACTCTTCTTTGGCGTTTACTGTGGTAAAGGTGGTTGGGGCTGGATATCTGATTTATATGGGAGTTAAGCTTTGGAAAAATGGAATAGGAAGAGTGGATTCTTCTGAGGTAACTTGTAATGCTAGGCGAGGTGCATTGAGTTTGTATATTCAAGGGGGCTTAATTGCCTTAACGAACCCTAAAGCGATAATATTTACAACCGCGCTTTTCCCACAATTTATTTCATTGTCCGACTCACTATTACCTCAGTTTTCCTTGCTGGTCTTCACTTTTATGGCATTATCTTTTAGCTGTTTATTTTGTTATACCTTATTAGCTTTCGGTACCAAAAAATGGTCAAGGAGTATGGCTTCAAGTCGATTTCTCGGTCGGATATTTGGTTCCACTTTTGTTGGTGCTGGTTGTATTTTAGTTGGCACATCAAAATAGGAAGATGTATATAAGAATATACAAAAATCTATTTTGGGTGCTTCTGTAAAATATACAGTATTCCTTATGCAGTCAGAAGCAAGGTGGTAAGTAGGTAGCAGCTAGATGAGTAGGGTAAGCCGCACCCTTTGCTTAATATGTACCCCCCCCCAAAAAAAAAATACAGCAAGTAGTTTCGCGAGTTACGTAGTATGGATATTAAAGATTATATTGAGTTGATCCATAGTTTTTCAAAGACAGATTTTGAACTTCAGGGAGGTGGAAACTCTATCTGTTTTCGGTTGCAAAAGGAAAGGGATTTTGTTTTTCCGAAAGAGTTTCAAGAGTATATAGTTCACTATGCGCCTGCCCACAGCCAATATCTTGATGGCGTGGGCAATCCAATTGATCTTTATAGTGCCAGGCGCTTGTCATGGGTGATGAATGGATATAACTACAACCCGGTTGATAATCAGCCAATACCCGGTTGGGATAAAACTTGGTTTTTATTCGCCGATGAGGGTGCAGATCCAATCATTGTAGACTTGGCCGAAAGCAACCGAAATTCAAAGGTATATCGTGCCATGCATGGGGCTGGGGGGTGGGATTTTAGGCCTATCGCCGATTCAATAGGGCAATTTCTACTATGCGCTTCAGCTCTACATCATGCGCTCTCCGGAATAGTTGACAAAGATGTACTTGTTGATGATGGATGTGGGTTTAATCTTCATGAAAGAAGTGCATCTTGGTTGTTTCCATTCTTTCGTCAATATGCGGATAAATATTACACAGATTGGCTTGCAGTATTTGATAATAGTTAGCGGAATGATTTATTGATAAATTCTTTATTATGGCTGCAACTCAAGGTTGATCTCAGTTTATGTGAAGGTACCTTGCTAAGCGCTTTTGAAATCTTGCTCATGAATAACTAGTACTTATGTAGTGAGGGAATACCCGACTCACGAACAAGCTTCCCTCACATTTTTTGGCTTCTGTTGACTTTCCGGTACCTTTCCACTAGTTTCGCGACCACGATTAGAGGTGCCTTCTGCCCTGAATTGGCTGAGAAGGTTAAACGGGAAGTCCGGAAATCCGGCGCTGCCCCCGCAACGGTGATCCACCTGTATTCTGAGTGGTAAGCCCGATACCGGCCTCTTTTCTAAACACGATGGAGCGGAGGGCTACCATCTTGCAATACGATCTTTCGCGCTTCGGCGTGCCGCATTGCTATTCCTCCCTCGATCCCATGTGCTTTTGTCTTAGGGGTTGAAACTTGAAAAAATCTATATTGAGCCTGGCTGTTTTATCAGCCGTGAGCGCGCCGTCTTTTGCTGAATCCACTGTTACCGAATCTTCAATTCCTGACCTGGAAACCGTGGTTGTTGTGAGCTCCCGTCAGGGTGAGCCGCTGCGCCAGGTAGCTACTTCAGTAACTGTATTGGATGAAGAACAGCTAAAAGAGCGGGGATTGGTGTCCCTTGCCGATGTCTTGCGCAGTGTGCCCTCCGTGTCTGTTACTAATACAGGGGGTATGGGCAAGACAACCTCCTTAAGGGTACGTGGAGAGTCCGGTTTCAGAACCTTGGTTCAGATAGACGGCATCGACATTTCTGACCCAACCGGTACCCAGGCGGGGGCTCATATTGAACATATTATGAGCAGCAACTTGCAGCGTGTGGAATTATTACGCGGTCCACAAGGTATGCTCTACGGGGCCGATGCCGGTGGAGTGCTGGATATCTCAACTCGTCGTGAAGATCAAGGGCAGCGCTTTGAGGTGTCAGCTGAGGGCGGTAGCTCCGATACTGAACGCTACAATGCCAGCGCTAGCGGAGCCAATGAAGCATTGGATTATTTTGTTTCTGCAGCGGCGGCAGAAACCGATGGTTTTAATACCAGTAGTTATGACTCGGAATTGAGAGATGACGACGGTTACGATAATGAAACCTTGCATGGCCGTGTAGGTTGGAATATTTCTGAGCAGTGGCGACTTGAGGCTGTGGCGCGGGATACCGATGCTTCAGGTGAGTATGATCGCTGCGGCTGGCCCTCTCAGGATGATTGTAACTTTGATTTCAGCCAGGAAAGTGTTCGTGTCAGCTTAGCTCATAAAGGCGAAGATGGTCAGCAGGAGTTGGCTTATACACGTTCTGATTTGCAGCGTACCTATATCAGTGAAAGCGTGCCCTTTTATGAAGCGGAAGGTGATATCGAAAAGTTGAACTTCACCGGTTCCTACGGGTTTAGTCGCGAACATGGAATGGTCTACGGGGTAGAGCATCGTGAAGATACTTCGGGCGACCTGGATCGGGATCAGTGGGCAGTTTATTCCGAATATCAGGGAAGCTATGCCGATCAGGCTTATATCACCCTTGGCCTTCGCCATGACAATAACTCTGATTTTGGCAGCTACAACAGCTTCCGCGCCAGCTCAGCCTATTTATTTGAGGATGTTGCCAACGGTACGGTAAAAATAAAAAGTAGTTACGGCACTGGCTTCCGTGCCCCGAGCTTATATGAAGTTGACTACAACGCTACCGCATTCGACTGGTTAACTTTTACTCCATTAGAGTTGCCATCTCTTAAGCCGGAAGAGAGCCGAGGCCTGGATCTTGGTGTTGAATACTTTGGTGAAAACTCTCTCTACCTGGAGTTCGTACTGTTTAAACAGGTCATTGAGAATGAAATCGGATTCGATATGGCCGACTACACAGGTTACCTGCAAAGCAGTGGAGAAAGCGTGTCCCAAGGCGCTGAGTTTGTTGTCGAAGCGCAATTGACTGACAGTCTATTGCTCTCTGCCAATTACACCTACACCGACGCTGAAGAAGCCGATGATTCTCCCCGAGCCCGCAGTCCCAAGCACTTGGCGAATCTCGGCTTCACTTATAAGCCTACTAGTGACTTGAGCCTTGTTATGAACCTGCGTTCCAGTGCGGATGTGGTAGATAGCGATGGCTCTTCGCTGGATGATTATCAAGTGCTGGATGCCAGTGTCCGTTATCAGCTGAACAACGCCACGACGGTATTTGTTCGCGGTGAAAACCTTACCGACGAAGATTATGTGGAAGTTACTGGCTATAACACTGCGGGCCTCGCCGGTTATGCTGGTGTGGAATTCAGCTTCTAAAGCACTTTCTTTTATAGGTTCTTGAACTGAGGTGGCCATGTCGGAAGACGAGCAAAAACGAAATGCCAAGCACAAGCAGGCAATGCAAAAACACAAGGAGAAGGTTGATGCCAACATTGCAGCAGCCGATATCCAGCGTGGAGTTGCTGTCCTTCTCACTGGAAATGGCAAAGGGAAGTCGAGCTCAGCTTTCGGCATGGTGATACGCGCACTGGGTTACGGGCAGAAAGTGGGTGTAGTGCAATTTATTAAAGGCGCACAGCAATCTGGGGAAGAGCTTTTCCTTAAAAACCATTGCCCGGAAGTTACTCTCTATCAAATGGGTACTGGCTTTACCTGGAATACTCAGGATCGCACCAGCGATATTGCTGCTGCAGAGAGAACCTGGGCAGAGGCAGAAAAAATGCTCACCGATACCACCTATGACTTAGTGGTGTTGGACGAACTCACTTATATGCTCGCTTACAAATACCTGGATGAGTCCAAAGTATTGGAGACTCTAGCCCAGCGGCCACAGGAACAGAGTTTGGTGGTGACTGGTCGAGGTGGTGGTAGTGCACTACAGGAGCTAGTGGATACGGTATCTGAAGTGAAAGATGTTAAGCATGCTTTTAAAGCGGGCATCAAAGCCCGCAAAGGCGTAGATTACTAGGTTGTTTTCACTATGTCCGTGTTGATGGTTCAGGGCACGACTTCCGATGCCGGCAAGAGTACTTTGGTGGCCGGGCTCGCTCGTTACTTTTCCCAGCGCGGAGTCAGTGTCGCACCTTTTAAACCGCAAAATATGGCACTCAATAGTGCCGTTACGGCGGATGGTGGTGAGATAGGGCGGGCACAAGCGCTGCAGGCCCAGGCTTGTGGAATCGACCCTCACAGCGATATGAACCCGGTGTTACTTAAGCCCGCTTCAGATACTGGGGCTCAGGTTATTATCCAGGGTAAAGTGCTGGGGAATATGCAGGCGCTGGATTACCACCACTACAAGGCTACCGCGCAAAATGCAGTGCTGGACTCCTTCGCACGGCTCGATGATCAATATGAGCTGGTGTTAGTTGAAGGGGCAGGTAGCCCGGCAGAAATTAACCTGCGGGAAAACGATATTGCCAATATGGGCTTTGCCGAGGCGGTTGATTGCCCGGTTATACTGATTGCCGATATCGATCGCGGAGGTGTGTTCGCCCACTTGGTAGGCACCCTCGAATTGCTGTCTTCCTCAGAGCGAGAGCGTGTGGTCGGTTTTGTGATCAACCGCTTTCGTGGCGATCTGCAATTACTTCAGCCGGGGCTCGACTGGTTAGAGGAGTATACCGGCAAGCCAGTTCTCGGAGTCTTACCTTATCTCCATGACCTCTACCTTGACGCGGAGGATGCCATTAGTACCAAACAGAGCGGTGCTGATGCTCGATTGAAAGTGGTAGTGCCGGTATTGCCGCGCATAAGCAATCATACAGATTTTAATGCGCTGAGGTTGCATCCGGATATCGATCTGCAATTTGTCAGTGTCCGCGAACCAGTCCCTCAGTGCGACTGGATTATTCTTCCTGGCAGTAAAAATGTACGGGCAGACTTGGCCTACTTAAAAGAAAACGATTGGCCTGCACAGTTGGATCGGCATCTGCGCTATGGCGGCAAACTCGTGGGTATTTGCGGTGGTTTGCAAATGCTGGGGAGCGAGGTACAGGATCCGGATGGGGTAGAGGATACTCCGGGTAACGAACCGGGCTTGGGTTATCTGGATTTCACAACTCGCTTGCAGCCAGTCAAAGCACTGAAAAATATTACCGGCTTTTTAGCTTTGGAAAATGAAGTAAAAGAAGCTACTCCTGTTCAGGGCTATGAAATCCACTGTGGTATAACAGACGGTGTAGCTCTGCAAACTCCAGCGGTATATATCTGTGATAAAGGCAGAAATCCCAGGCCTGATGGTGCAATAAGTGCTGATGGACAGATATTCGCGACCTACGTGCATGGGCTGTTCGATTCACCCGAAGCGCTGAGCGCACTTTTTGCCTGGGGTGGGTTGAAAGACTCTACGCCGCTGGATGTGGGTGAACAGCGGCAGCAACAATTGGACAGGCTGGCTGAGACTATTGCCGAGAATATCCAGGGAAACTGGCTCGAGCAATTTGAGGGAGCCAGGGAGACGGCAGCGTTGCAAGAGGATACCCAGTGACTGTTGCCCGTATAAAAGCATTAAATATTGCCTGGTGGTTACTGCCCGCAGTACTTGCCCTTAGTTTTTCTGCTGCCGTTGCCATAGGAGCAGTGTATCTCTCACCCTCACAACTATTTGCCGCGATCAGTGGCCAGGGCGACGGTGGACTCGCTGGGGATATTGTTCAGGTAATACGATTGCCAAGGGCGCTGTTGGCCGCTGGAGTGGGTGCTGTGCTCGCCATCTGCGGGGCAATGTTGCAAGGCTTATTTCGAAACCCTCTAGCTGACCCATCCCTGATTGGTGTTACCGCAGGGGCTTCTCTCGGTGCTTGTTTGGCCATCCTGTTAGGAGCGGAGGTTGCCGCTGCGTTTGGGAGTTTGCCCGTTGTATCCATAGCTGCTTTTTTCAGCGGCCTTTTAGCGGTGACACTGGTCTACAAAGTGGCGAAAAGTATTAATGGCACTTCCGTGGCGACCATGTTGCTAATGGGGATTGCCGTTACCGCTTTTTCCGCAAGCCTGATCGGGCTAATGGAGTACTTTGCTGATAATGACACCCTGCGCCGTATGAGCCTGTGGCTTATGGGAGGGCTGGATGCAGCGAGCTATCCTCGCGCTTTTCTGGTTTTGGCCGTGCTGGGCGCTTTGCTTGCCAGTATGTCCCGTTTCGGCACCTCACTAAATGTTCTTTTATTGGGAGAATCCCAGGCGCGCCATCTCGGTATTGATGTGGAGCGGGTAAAAACCCGTTTGATAGTGCTTGTTGCGGCTGGAGTGGGCACTTCGGTTGCTGTAGCCGGCAGTATTGCTTTTGTGGGGCTGGTAGTGCCTCATATAGTGCGTTTGTGGGTAGGGCCTGATCACCGGCAGCTGCTGCCGCTTTCTGCCCTGGCTGGAGCCAGTTTATTGCTAGTTTCCGATACCCTGGCACGAACCATTATTGCCCCGGTGGAGATCCCGGTAGGGCTGATCACCGCACTAATTGGAGTGCCTTTCTTTGTTTCCTTGTTGCGTAAAAGCAGGGGGGCAATTTAATGGCTCTGCTACAGGTGGAGGGAGTTGCGGTTAGTGTCGGTAATCGGCCGCTGTTGCAAGATATCAACCTGGAGGTGGATGTCGGCGAGCTGGTTTGTGTGATTGGCCCCAATGGCGCCGGTAAGTCGACCTTGCTGCGTGCCCTTTGCGGTGAAGTCAGGATGGATTCCGGGCAGGTTCACTTTAAAGGCAGCTCTTTTTCAAAGTTGTCCGCCCGCAATCGAGCCAGGCAAGTTGCCGTCCTGCCGCAAAATAACCCACTGTCATTTGCCTTTACCGGGCTGGAATTGGTCGCCCTCAGTCGAACTCCGCATTCCACCGGCACTGACCGGGACCGAGAAATCTGCCTGGAAGCCATGGCTGCGCTGGATGTTAGCCATTTGTCTGAGCGCCTGTACCCAACATTATCCGGCGGCGAGCAGCAGCGCTTGCAACTGGCTCGGGTGATGGCCCAGGTCTGGCGGGCAGAGGATGGGGGAGAGCGGCTCCTCTTATTAGATGAGCCCGCTGCCAGCCTGGATATTGCACACCAATATGGAATGATGAGAGCGGTAAGAGACTTCGCGCGAAGTGGCGTAGCTGTGGTAATGACGGTCCATGATCTGGCCCATGCCAGCGGCTATAGCGACAGAATCCTCGCCTTAAAGCAGGGGCACAGTATGGCCTACGGAAATCCGGAGGATGTATTGACTGGGGAGAATATGCAGCAGCTTTACGGCTACAGTGTCACGGTGATGCCACACCCCGTAACTGGTAAATCCCTGGTGATTGCCGATGCCTAGCACCAGTGGTGTACATCTGGTACTAGGGGGCGCCCGCAGCGGAAAAAGCCGGCTCGCACAACAGCGCGCGGAACAGTGGCTAAATAGCAGTAGAGATGGTGGACTTATCTACCTGGCAACGGCTACGGCGGGCGATCAAGAAATGTCTACCCGTATTGCTCGACATCGGGAAGACCGGGATCATCGCTGGCAGACCCTGGAAGAGCCTATTGCATTGGCAGAGGCTCTGGTTACAGCTGCTGAGTCCCACTGTGTACTGGTGGACTGCCTCACTTTGTGGTTGAGCAACTGTCTTCATCAGGGCGTTTGGGAGCGTGAACAAGAGGCGCTTCTGCAATGTATTGATCAGAGGCGTACTCTCGCTAACGGTAATACCCCACCTTGGATTTTTGTCAGTAATGAAGTCGGTTCGGGTATTGTGCCTCTTGGGCAGTTATCGCGGGAATTTGTGGATGCGGCAGGTTGGCTTCATCAGGCATTAGCCGAGCGAGCTGATAGCGTCACCTTGGCAATTGCAGGTTTGCCGCTCACAGTAAAGTAATCACCTGAGATTGATAATGATGACTGATGAACTCAGTTGGCTCGATAAGCCTGCACCAACCCCGGGCCAGAGTGCGCGCAATGCCGCGATTGCCCGCCAGAAGCAATTGATTAAGCCGCAAGGCGCGCTCGGTCGGCTCGAGAGCATTGCCGTGGATTTCGCCGGATTCCAGGGGAGGGAGCAACCCCTACTGAATAATTTGTCGGTGCGGGTATTCGGTGCTGATCACGGTATTGCAGCCCAGGGAACTTCCCGATTTCCTCAGGCAGTCACTTCTGTAATGCTAAAACTATTTTGCGAGGGCGGGGCGGCTATTAATGTGTTGAGCCGCGAGCAGAATGCTGACTTTGCCGCAATTAACCTGGGTTGTGTGGTCCCCGCTGAACACCCCGACCTGATTGATGAAGTTATAGCTCCCTCTACTGCGGATTTCTCCCAAGGTAACCCAGCTATGACCCAAGCGCAGCTGGCTCTTGCTCTTGATGCCGGTCGCCGCCAGTCTACCGATGCAGATTGTTTTATTGGCGGTGATATGGGTATTGGCAATACCACTTCCGCCGCTGCCATGTTTGCTGCCCTTTTTGAGCTAGAGGTTGGCAACATTACAGGGCGAGGAACAGGTATCGACGATGCAGTGCTCGCCCGCAAGGTGGAACTGATCGAATTTGCCTTGGAGCAGCATCGGGCAGCGCTGGGCTCGCCACTTGTTATTTTGCAAACTTTTGGTGGCTTTGAGATTGCAGCCTTAACAGGAGCGTTTGTCGCCAGTGCCCAGCGAGGTGTCCCTGTATTGGTTGATGGTTTTATGGCGACTGCTGCGGCAGCTATTGCCGGTGCTATTAATCCGTCAGTGAAACCCTGGTTGCTCTACGCCCATCTCTCTGACGAGCCTGGTCACAAACTAGCCCTCGAGTGCCTGGGGGTGAAGCCATTGCTGAGCTTCAATATGCGCCTTGGCGAAGGCACAGGTGCAGTGTTGGCCATAAGTATTATCAAGCAAGCGCTGAACCTGCATAACAAAATGTTCACGTTCAGTGAGGCAGGAGTGCCAGTTGCGGATTGATCTTTTACGACACGGTGCCTGCGAAGGTGGAAATATTTTTCGTGGCCAGATCGATGTGCCCCTAACCAGTGAGGGTAGGGAGCAGATGTTGCGAGGGCTTGCCGAACTCGATGGCTCCTGGGACCGAATTGTTACTTCACCCTTACAACGCTGCCAACGCTTTGCTGCTCAGCTTGCCCGAGAGAAAAAACTGCCGATAACTGAAGTTCCTGATATCCGGGAAATTGGTTTCGGGGACTGGGAGGGGCAGTCAGTCGATAAAATCTGGACTGAGCAACGAGCACAGTGTGAAGCCTGGGGGCGTGACCCAGAAAAGCACGCACCGCCGGGAGGTGAGCCCTTTCCTGTATTTCGATCCAGAGTTCTTCAAGCTATTGATAATCTAGCCCAGCAATATTCGGGAGAGTCCCTGCTGCTCATTACTCACGGTGGCGTTATCAAGTTGTTGCTCGCGTATGCGAATAACTGGCTTCCAGTGAAAATGATTTCACTGCAAGTTATTTACGGGTTTGCCGCATCGCTGAGATACGATTCGGACAATAAGTCCTTTACCGTTTCCTACCCAGAGCAATCAGCTTATGTTTATTGCCCGTAAGTTGTACAACCTATCCCAAGCATTTCTGTATGCGCTGGTATTTCTTACCCGGCTGCCGGTGGCGGGCTTGCTGCGGGAGGTGGACAAGGAAACGGTGAAACGGTCGATATATTTTTACCCCCTGGTTGGAGTGGTGATTGGTGTACTGTTATCCGGGGCCGCCTACCTTCTGGCTCCTTTAGGTACTCAGTTGCAAGCCGCAATACTATTGGGTTTCTGGGTGGTCCTGACAGGTGCACTACACCTCGACGGTCTTGCTGACTGTACTGATGCCTACTTTGCTGGACATAAATGCGCGGATCCTGAAGAGCAACGTCAGCATATTTTGAGAGTAATGCACGATCCCCACTGCGGCTCTATTGCAGTAGCGGCTGTTGTTGTTTTCCTACTGATCAAGTTCGCTGCAATTGCAGCCCTGCTAGAGCTAATAAACCCGGTAACAAAAGATGCTTGGGTCTATCTGCCGTTAGTGCTCTCACCTATGCTAGCCAGGGCTGCGGCCCTGGCTTTAATGGGAATTTCACAATACGCACGTGTTGAAGGCCATGTACCGCCCTCTGGCTCCGAACGCCGATGGGACCTATTGCCGGTAGTTGCAATCGTAGTTGCTATTGGATGTTTAGCGGCGCCAATACCCATTGCCATAGGCATCGTCTGTAGTTTGATTGCCCTGGTTTTATTCTGGCGTCGCCTGTGGGATAAGGCTATTGGTGGTTATACCGGCGATTGTTTGGGCGGTTTGGTCGAGATAAGTGAGTTGTCGATATTGATTTTATGGGTGGCAGTGGTTGCCAATGTGAGTTACGGAGCTGTTTAGAAGCTCCTTAGTTATAGTCGAGTTAAAGAGATGTCTCGAAGCAGTATTGTCCGTGTTGTTTTAACCTTGAACCTGTTATTGGTGAGTAATACTTGGGCGGATGATTCCGTGCGGGTAAAAGATGCCCGTGGCCAATGGGTTGAACTGCCTGCATCAGCAGAGCGTATTGTTGCGCTAGCGCCAAATATCGTGGAGAACTTTTACAGTGCCGGGGCAGGGGATAAGCTAATTGCTGCAGTAAGCTACAGTGACTACCCCGAGCAAGCCAAGCAATTACCGGAGATAGGTAACTATAAAGCGGTAAACTATGAAAGTTTACTATTGCTAAATCCCGATTTGATTGTTGCCTGGGGGTCGGGAAATGGCGATCAGATGATTAATAAACTGGAGGATCTCGGTTTTACAGTTTTCGTATCTGAATCTCACACTCTTGAAGATATCGCTGTGAATGTAAAGCGCTTCGGTACACTTGCAGGCACAAGTGACTATGCAGATAAATCTGCCGGAGAGTGGCTTGAGCGACTGAATCAAATACAGCTTAGCCATAAGGATCTGGATTCGGTCAGTGTTTTTTATCAAGTTTGGAATGAGCCACTGCAAACACTTAATGGCGACCACCTGATTAGCGATGTTATTGAAACCTGTGGCGGCCGTAATATATTTGCCGATGCATTGGTATTAGCACCGAAGATTAGTATTGAGTCTGTACTCGATAGAGACCCGAGAGTAATAATCGCCAGCGGCATGGGAGAAGGGCGGCCAGATTGGTTGGATGCCTGGGAAGCATACCCAAGAATTAATGCAGTTAAAGAGGGAAACCTGTTTCATGTACCACCGGATATCATTCAGCGACATACTTTTCGGGTGCTGGATGGTATGGAGATGGTTTGTGATCATCTGAACAATGCGCGAATGAAGGTTGATGCAGGTGCAACAGCTAAAAATGGTCTGTAATTCTCAATGACGTAGGGAAAATAAAATATTCCCGGGTATATTAAAGTAATTCATATATAAGGCTGTGATGAAATTCAGCTTAAGGAAGGAGGTATATACTGGAAACAGTATTGGGGGTTATAGTTTTCTTAGTGATCATTGGTGGATTGCTAGCTATTCCTTTTGGGGTGGTTAAATTAACTAATTTTGAGAAGGATAGACAAAATTGTTGGTCAATTTTTTGGCGTCATATCTCTAAAGATATAGCTGCTGGAAAGGTAGCCTTTGCCAGCCTTTTTTAGCGCTTTTTGTCTATTATGGATTCTATCACTCCTTGAAAGTTGGAGGTGATTCATCTGACACTTCAGTAACTACTTCGTGTGCTGCAATAGGGTTTTTTCTTATTTGTCATTCAGGCTTGATTGATCGTCGCTTCTTGAAGCTCCATATAGAAAATCTAAAGTTGCTGGCTGTGAGTGCAATATCTTTGGTTCTCGTTGAACTCAATGCTTCACTTTCGCTTACGACATTTGTTGGTGCTATGGCCATGATGATCTGCGCAGTAAAGTATTCTGTAGAGCAGGTGATTCTTGAGGCTGAGCGAGCTAGAGCCAAAGAAGAGAGGAAATCACGTAAAACCTAGCTTAGTTCTCTTTTATGGAGCCTGTTAGGCTGTAGAAGCTACTGAGTTATTATAAAATAACTGGAAATGTCAAGATTCGATGCCTTTCCTTCTTGCTGCTCCAGGGCCATAGCCAAAGTGTTTTTTAAATGCTTTACTAAAACTGGCCTCGGATTGATAGCCAAACTGATGGGCTACTTGAGCAGTTGAGTTTTTCTTTTCATAAAACTCTTGGTGAGCACGCTGCATTCTCCAATTGGTAACATACTGCATCGGTGTTTTTTTCACTAATAGCAGGAATTTTTCAGAGAATGATGATCGAGACATAGCAGCAAGTTTGGATAATTTATCAACTGTCCACGAGTACCCTGGATCAGAATGGATAGACTGTAAAACTTTTCCCAGCTTAGGGTCCGCGAGTGCTTTAATGTATCCATCGGTAAATTGTGAGCTCTTCATATGAGCGCGCACAATATAAATAAATAATATTTCGGACAAGCGATCAATAGCAATTTTCTCGCCAGGCAAATTGTTTTCTATCTCAAATGTTATAAAGCGAGTCACCGTTTCAATTAATGCAGCACCTTCAGCCAAATCATTCTGAACGATTAAAACCTCAGGTAAATCTTCATGCAGAGGATTCCAGCTAAAGTGATCGAGCTCAAAATAACCACATATCAAACTTGTAGCAGCCCTGCCTGAAGCCTGTCCCTCTTCGTTAGGCTGGTTAAGTTCCAGTTGAAGATCTGGTGTGTCCTGACTATGGGTTATTGTATGAACAGCATCATGAGGAAATACCACCAAGTCACCGGCCCTTAATGGTATTGGCACATCCTTAGAGGGTAAATGTAACCAGCAAACACCACGAGTAACAAGATGAAAGGTGGCCTTTTGCTCTCCGGAGGTGTCTACCCGCCAGGCGCCATAAAACTGGCTGTGTAAAAAAACATGTGCTTTTAAGTGGAAAACCCTGAGCAAATCACTTAACACGTCCATAACGGCAAACACCTAAAAACCATACAGTCATACGATCTGACATAAAATACATATTTTAAAGCATTTATCGTACAGATTGTGAGGATATTATACGTTCCAGGTTGAGTGCTAGCAATATCCTGCTTACTTGCCCTACATAACTTAAGAGCTTTGGATAGGAAAATAGCTGATGAACTTTTTAAATAATCTAGTAGCGCCAGTTGTGGCACTAGGGCTTATCTCTTTCTCATTAAATAGCTTTGCCGATCAAGTCGAGCCTGGTATGAAGATTGATCCAGAACGGACGGCAATCGTAATAACCGACCCGCAGAATGATTTCTTAAGCCCTAATGGTGTAACCTGGGGTGTAGTGGGGGAAAGTGTAGAAAAAAATAATACAGTTCAGAACCTCGAACGGTTAATGAAAGTTGCAGGGAAAAAGGATGTGCCTTTATTTATTTCCCCACACTATTACTACCCTCATGATCATAAGTGGAAGTTTGAGGGGAACCTCGAAGTGGTAATGCACAAACTTGGTATGTTCAACCGAGAAGACCCTCTAAGCTTAAACGGGTTTGAAAACTCTGGAGCTGATTGGTTGGAGCAATATAAGCCATATATAAATAATGGTAAGACTGTTGTGACCGGCCCGCATAAAATTTATGGCCCTGAGACAAATGATTTAGTACTCCAACTGAGAAAACAGGGGATTGATAAAGTAATTCTTGCAGGGATGTCTGCAAATCTATGCACAGAATCTCATATGCGCGAATTATTAGAACAGGGATTTGAAGTGGCTGTTGTAACCGATGCAACAGCTGGTGCAAATTTGCCTGAGGGCAATGGCTACGAAGCAGCAATGATTAACTTCAAGTATATGGCTAATGATATACTTACCACAAAAGAAGCGGTTAAATTGATTAAAAAGGAATTCTAAGTAAGCAAACGTAGGCATAATCAAATTCAATGTAAATCTGGTTTATAGTGAGTGGTTATGCCTACAAAGGATGTTTGCAGACATTTAATGGATAGGCTCTTTGGCTACCTGGATTTAGGTCTGAGGTATAAAACATTCTCCGAATTCATGTGTAGTGCAGTCGATTTGAATAAGCAGCTTGTTTGCTATCGGCTGAAATATGACACTTGAAAAAAGCCCAGTTGTAGGTGCCTTTCTCTACTTTGATGATCAATTTCAGGTGATGTCGTTTTTTGACATCCTTGTGGGTGCTGCGAAAAGGCGTAAAAAAATACTGGTTTGGACCTGATTACACATAGGAATGTCAGGTATACGGTGACAAAGGTTCTAAATAACTGTGGGCAGTGTTTCAGAAGGTTAAGTTTGCAGGGTATCTTGGCCTCACTATTCTCTTAACAATTTCACTTTGAGTTTCTAAGCTTGGAGAAGTCTGACATAAAAACCTATTGACGATCGGTTTTTGTCGCTCTACCATCATTCAAAGAACAGTTTTAACCTCTGGAATAATGGTCTATGCGACTTGGCGATCTTGAGAAACAGGTGCTCCAATACCTATGGGATAGAAAATCTGCGGATGCCAAACAGGTCCACTCGGACTTGAGTAGGGCCCGTGGAGGTTCTCTTAACACCATCCAGAGCACGCTGGATCGCCTTTACAAGAAAGGTTTGCTGTCTCGGGAGAAGCAGGGGCATGCATTCCAATACAGCCCGGCAGTGGAGCGCTACGAGTTTGTCGGACAGCTGATTCAAGACGTTACTCGTGAGTTCGTTGATGATGAGAACGGGTTGGTTGCCGCATTTACCTCCATCTCATCGGAGTTGAGCGAAAGCCAATTGGAGCAGCTGGAGCAGTTGATCGAAAGCCAGAAGATTAAGCGCCAGCAGGGTGAACGCTAATGATTTTGGGGCAGGTTGCACTCTGGCTAAACCTGCTGACTATTGCAGCGCTTGGTCTGTTTGTTGGTATTTTACTGGTGTCAGCTGCCAGCCTTTCCGTTTCCCGGTATTCACTTAGCTTGTCTGCCTGTAGCCGGCGTTTACTGCTGTGGAGCGCGGTATTGCTGCCGTGGTTCGCGGCTTCCACCGCCGCTGTAATCCTGGCTTTCCCCAGCCTTTTGGGAGGCGTTGCACCACTGGCGCACTGGCACCATATCAATGCTTTTAACCTCTACAGTTGGCACGGTGTTTTTACTATTGCGTTTCTTTTCTTTAGCGGTTTTTTGGCGTTTCAAAGTTTTAAACGAGCTCATCGCCATTTGGCGCAGCTCCGTTTGTTAATGCAACTTTGCGAAAGGGATAAGTCTGACCAGAGTATTATCCAGGCAAAGGGGCCCCAGGCTTTCACCAGTGGTCTGCTCCGTCCACAAGGGTTTTATACCAGCGGTCTGCGAGACCAGTTAACAGCGGAAGAGTTTGAGGTGGTGCGCCTGCATGAGGAAGCACATGCGCAAAAATTTGATCCTCTGAAGAAATTAATATTCGCCTTGTTTGCCAGCTTTTTCCCTACGCGTTTGGGGAATTACCTGAATCGGCAGATGGCGCTGTGTATGGAGCAGCGTGCAGATGCTTATGCCCATAGGCAGGGGTGGAGTGAGACTTTTATCGCCCAAACCCTACTTAAAGTAACCCGTATCTCCAATGGGTTGCATCCCAAAGAGAGAAGTTCAGCAATGGTCTGTTATTTCGCTCTTGACCAATTGGATGCTCGTATTCGTTACCTGCTGTCTGATGATAAGGGGCGCAGCTTACCCCCCTTGTTATTAGCTGGAATGTTTGTGGCTCTTACAGGCACTTGCCTTGTTTCGGTGGATGCGCTCCACCACACCGTCGAAACCCTTTTCTCCCACTAAGGAAGCCGAAGTGTTTAATTGTTTGCGTTTAGTCATAACTAAAAAACCGATTATAGATCGGTTTTTTGTGGCCGGAGCTGTGTTCTTTTTGGCCGCATTAAGTGGGTCCCTTAGGGCAGAACAGGGCGAGGAGTTATCGGGACTTACTTATGAGCAGGCAATTCTTAAAAGCTTGCAAAATCATCCTGAACTGGCGGGCTACCGATATCAGTTTGAAGCTGTGGATGCTCTATCCGAGCACGCCAAGCTAGGACCACGACCGGAGCTTAGTGTTGCCGCTGAGGGGGTGGGAGAGGATAAGAGCGGTGATGGCAGCGGCAGTTCCCAGGTAACAGTAGGTATCAGTTGGTTATTACAGGGTGATCTCGCAGAAAAACGTGTATTGGCTACACGCAGTAAGACTTCCGTGATTGAGGCCCAAAAGCAGGTTCTTGAGTTAGAAGTTGCCGCTAATACTGCGCGTTACTTTTTCCAGGTCCTGGCTCAGCAGGAACGCCTGGAAATTGCTAAAAGAGCAGTCGACCTGGCTCGCAGGATATCCGCTGAAATTAATCGTCAGGTTAGTGTTGGCAGAACGAATGAAGCCGATTCTTTTCGGGCGGAAGTCGACTTACAGCGTCGGCTCTTAGCTGTGGAAGATGTCGAGCACGAGTTGGATATTGCCAGATATCAATTAGCTGCCCAGTGGGGCTCCAGAGAGCCCAGTTTTCGTGCGGTGGCTGGTTCTCTTTCCAGTGTCCTTCCAGAAGTTGATTTATCTAGATTGCGAAGCTTGGTGGCGAGCAACCCAAATTTGGAAATATTCATGAGCCGCGAGCGCGTGGCGCAGGCGGAAATTGATTTGGCACGTGCAGAAGCGGGCATTCAGTGGAGGATTGATACAGGAATTCGTCGCAACGAAGCGAGCGGAGATTATGGGTTGGTGGCAGGGTTCGCAATCCCACTAGGTAAGGGTGACCGTAATCGCGGCAAGGTATCTGCTTTGAGGGCGGAACAAAATCGTTTCCGAACAGAAAGAAATGCGAAAGAGATTGAGTTGGATACACAGCTCTTTGTGATGACCCAAAGGCTACAGCATCACCGGCACGTAGCTACCGCCTTGAATGAAAAGATGATTCCCAGTTTGGATAAAGCGCTCATCGCTACGCAAAAAGCCTATCGACGTGGCCGCTATAACTACTCGGAGTTGGCTCTAGCCCAACAGGGGCTTAGCGATGCGCAGCTTTCACTGCTCCAGGCACAGTACAACGCACACCTTAGCCTGATTGAAATTGAAAAACTTACCGGCCTGTCATTGGCACAGATAAGCGAGAGCGAGAGCGAGATATGAGATCCGCAGTTTTTTCCAGCCTGATATTCGGTGCTTTACTTTCCTTGTTCCTAAGTGGCAGCGGCAGTGTGTATGCGGCCGGAGCTGTCGCAGAGGCAGAACCGGAAAAAGGGCCCAATCGTGGGCGCATGTTGAGAGAAGGTGATTTTGCCGTTGAGCTAAGTATTTATGAAACTGGTGTTCCTCCGGAGTTTCGGGTTTGGGTGAGTAACGATGGAGAGCTGGTTAATCCTCGGCAGGTTGATCTTAAAGTGGTTCTTACAAGGCTTGGAGATGGAGAGGATCACATCGAGTTCAGGCCTGAGGGGAATTATCTGCGTGGCGATATGGTGATCTATGAGCCCCACTCATTTGTTGTGACTCTAACAGCCAAGTACCAGGGGCACGAATACCGTTGGCAATACGATAATTTTGAGGGGCGAACCCGTATCGAATCCGGTATTGCTGAATCCATGGAAATTGATACGGAAACCGTCGGCCCCGCCAGGATGAGTGAGACCAACCGCGCTTATGGCAGACTTATTGTAGATCCAGAACAGGTACGTGAAATCCGTGCGCGTTTCGATGGATTTGTAGAAACTGTGCAGGTGGGATTGGGGGAGCGCGTTAAAAAAGGGCAACCCCTGATTGCAATTAACAGCAATCAAAACCTGAAAACTTACAGTATTAAATCCCCCATTACCGGTGTGGTAATTCAGCGCAATGTAAACCCTGGTGAACAGACCGCAGGTAGAGCTTTATTAACGGTTGCCGATGATACTGCCTTGTTGGCAGAGCTGGATGTTTTTCCCTCGACACGCCCCCAGATTCACCAGGGCGCGCCCGTTTCCGTAAATATCAAGTCCCTGGAAACTCCTCTGCTCGGGGTAGTGAAACAAATTGATACTTTGATGAAGCCCAACCAGGCCACTGCCGTTCGAGTGTCACTGCAAGATATTCCCTCAGGCCTCGCACCAGGTTCTTTTGTAAGTGGCGATATCCAAGTTGCTGAATATGAGGTGCCTCTCGCTGTCAAGCGTTCCGGTTTACAAGCGTTCCGTGATTTTACTGTCGTTTATGCCAAGGTGGGCGATCAATATGAAGTACGCATGTTGGAGCTGGGGCGAGAAGCAGGCGATTGGGTTGAAGTGCTGGGGGGGATTCGACCGGGAATCGAATATGTCACCGGTAACAGCTACATCATTAAAGCGGACATTGAAAAGTCCGGTGCATCCCACGATCACTGAGGGTTCGACATGCTTGAGTACTTGATAAGAACCTCAATTCAAAATCGCGGGCTGGTTATTGCCCTTGTGCTACTACTGTGCGGTTTGGGCATTTGGAATTTCACCCGGCTGCCCATTGATGCGGTACCGGATATCACCAATATCCAGGTGGTTATTAATACGGAGGTACCGGGGTATACCCCTAAAGAAGTTGAGCAACGGGTTACATACCCAGTGGAAAATGCAATGGCTGGTTTACCAAGCCTTGCTTATACACGCTCCGTTTCGCGGTATGGATTGTCGCAGGTTACGGTGATTTTTGAAGATGGCACCGATATTTATTTTGCCCGCCAGTTAGTGAATGAACGGCTCACTAGTGTACGTGGTGCACTGCCTGCTGGTTTGGAGCCAGAGCTTGGACCCATCGCCACAGGTCTTGGCGAAATCTTTATGTTCACAGTGGACTCCGAACCCGGAGCCACCAATGCTGATGGCAGTGCAGTAACACCTAAGGACTTGCGTTCGGTGCATGACTGGATTGTGCGCCCGCAGTTATTGCGTGTACCAGGTGTGGTGGAAGTCAATCCGATTGGCGGATTCAAGAGAGAAATTCTGATTGCTATAGAGCCAGAGAAACTGCTGGCATTTGGCCTGACCCAAGAAGACCTGATTCGCTCGATCGAGGAGAACAATCGTAACCGCGGTGTAGGCTTTATTGAACACAGTGGCGCCCAGTGGTTGTTGCGGGTTCCGGGGCAGGCAAGCTCGTTAGAGACACTGAAGGATTTCCTGGTAGCGGAAGTGAGAGGCGTTGCTGTTCGCCTTGGTGACTTGGCCAAGATTGAAGAGGGGCGTGAAATGCGCACCGGTGCGGCTACTCAGAACGGCAGGGAAGTGGTGATGAGCACCGTTTTCATGCTGGTTGGCGAAAATAGTCGCACCGTTGCAGGTGCAGTTGGTGAAAAGTTAGAGGATATCAAACAGAGTCTACCACCTGGTATCACATTGACTGCAGTTTATGATCGTACCGGTCTGGTTGACCAGACATTGCGCACGGTCCAAACCAATCTTATGGAAGGTGCGCTGCTGGTTATCGCGGTTCTTTTCCTGCTGCTGGGGAATGTTCGCGCAGCAATCCTAACCGCGCTGGTCATTCCGGTGGCCATGTTAATGACCATCACCGGCATGGTGCAGGCCCGCGTAAGTGCAAACTTGATGAGTCTGGGGGCGCTGGACTTTGGCTTGTTGGTGGATGGGGGCATCATTATTGTCGAGAACTGTCTGCGACGCCTCAGCGAATCCGCCCGCGAGCGTGGCCAGTTAGATCTAAAAGAACGGCTTACACTGGTATTCCAATCGACGCGGGAAGTGATTCGCCCGGCCATGTTTGGTGTGTTCATTATCACAGCAGTGTATTTACCCATTTTTGCCCTGACCGGAGTGGAGGGCAAGATGTTCCATCCGATGGCAATTACCGTGGTGATTGCGCTGCTATCTGCGATGTTTCTTTCCATCACTTTGGTGCCAGCCGGCATAGCGCTGCTATTTCGCAAACCGGTGATCGAAAAGAAAAACCCTGCACTTGAGAAGTTGAATAGCTTTTATCGCCCGGCCTTGGAGTTTGCACTGCGCCAGCGTGGCATGGTTGTCGCTATTGCTGCGTTACTGGTGTTGGTCTCCGGTTATACGGCGAGCAGAATGGGTAGCGAATTTGTGCCGAATCTGGATGAAGGCGATATTGCCATGCACGCCTTGCGTATTCCCGGCACATCCCTGGAACAAGCGATTGCACTACAAAAATCCCTAGAGGAGCGGATTAAAGAGTTGCCCGAAGTGGAGCGTGTATTCGCCAAAATTGGTACTGCGGAAGTGGCTACCGATGCCGTTCCCCCAAGTGTTGCCGATAACTTTATTATCCTGAAACCCAGGTCTCAGTGGCCAGATCCGGATAAACCAAAAGAGCAATTGGTAGAAGAGCTGGCAAAGCTGGTAGAACCAATTCCCGGCAACCGCTATGAATTTCTCCAGCCAATCCAGATGCGCTTTAACGAGCTTTTAGCGGGGGTACGCGCGGAATTGGCGATCAAAGTCTTTGGCGATGACTTCGAGCAATTAGAGCGTTTGGGCAGTGAAATTGAAGCGGCTATAGGCAGTGTAGAAGGCGTTGCTGATATACAGGTGGAGCAAACCAGCGGTTTACCGGTTCTCGCCATTGTTCCTGACCAGGCCGCACTAACCCAGTATGGGCTGGCTATCAGTCAGGTACAGGAGCAGCTGGCAACCGCCCTGGGAGGTACGGTTGCTGGCCGCTTTTATGAAGGAGACCGCCGCACCGATATTTTTGTGCGTTTGCCAGAGGTATTGCGCCAGGATTTGGATGCGCTAAAGAAACTGCCGATTCATCGACCCAATGGCAACTATGTGCCCCTGGAGGAAATTGCCAGCTTGGAGCTCACCGCCGGTATCAATCAGGTTTTCCGCGAGAACGGTAAACGCAGGGTAGTAGTAACAGCCAATGTGCGGGGTAGGGATTTGGGTAGCTTTGTTGCTGATGTGCAGCAGTCCGTTTCCGAGAAAGTGGAAATACCACCCGGTTACTGGGTTGAATACGGCGGAACTTATCAAGCGCTACAGTCTGCTACTGAACGCTTATCGATTGTAGTGCCGCTGACTCTTGTGTTGATTATGGGGCTTCTCCTGCTGGCGCTTTGCTCCATAAAAGATGCGGCAATTATCTTTACCGGTATACCCCTCGCATTAACCGGCGGTGTGCTCTCTTTAATGTTGCGGGATATCCCGTTCTCCATTTCCGCAGCCGTTGGTTTTATCGCACTTTCCGGGATTGCCATCCTTAACGGCCTGGTGATGGTTTCCTTTATTCGCGATCTGCGTGACCAAGGTTACAGCATAGAAAATGCCATTATTGAGGGCGCCCTGATCCGATTACGTCCGGTCATTAGTACCGCACTGGTTGCCTCACTCGGTTTTGTGCCCATGGCCCTGAATACTGGTATTGGCTCTGAGGTACAGCGCCCACTGGCTACGGTGGTTATTGGCGGTATTGTCTCATCAACAATCCTGACACTTTTAGTGTTGCCGGCACTCTACAGAATTTTACATGGCAGGAATGCCAAGTCGGAAAGCTTACAAGATAACCCTGAAGTGGCTCTGGCTGGAGCCAGTTAACTGGGCCTGTGTACGCTTTGGTTCACAAGAATTTAGAACTTTAATAACGGGAGATAGTAACGTTGCACAATAGTTTAAAAACAGTTTTCGGTTTGATGGCGCTGATAGCAGGTATGGTGATATCAGCGCCACTATTTGCCCATGGAGTGGACGATGCTACCAAGACTTTTCTTGCCGGCAACGAAGGGGTATCTATTATTCCCTTTCTATATATTGGCGCCAAGCATATGGTGACTGGCTATGACCATCTGCTGTTCCTGGTGGGAGTCATTTTCTTTTTATATCGATCAAAAGATGTTCTCATCTACGTAAGCTTCTTTACGCTCGGTCATAGCTTGACCCTTTTATTTGGAGTGCTAAACGACACCCATGTGAATGCCTATTTGATCGATGCCATTATTGGATTATCCATTGTCTATAAAGGCTTCGATAATCTCGGCGGCTTCAAACGGGTTTTTGGCTTCCAGCCTAATACCAAGGCTGCCGTACTGATTTTTGGGCTCTTCCACGGTTTTGGTTTGGCAACCAAATTACAGGAATTCAAGCTGTCCAGCGATGGGTTGGTGGAGAATATCCTGGCCTTTAATGTCGGAGTAGAAATTGGTCAGTTTGTTGCGTTGCTGTTTATTCTTCTCGCCATCAATTATTGGCGTCGCTTTGACAGTTTCCTGCGCTTTTCCACCATGACAAATACCTTGCTAATGAGTGGTGGACTGATGTTGGTGGGTTACCAGATGACAGGCTACTTCGTAGGTTAGATAGCCAGAAAGTGACTTTATAAAGTTAATTAATACATGGGTAAACCACCGCCTCTGGCGGTGAGACTTGACAAGGCTCTGCCGTTCCGGCGTGCAGAGTAAAAATATGGCGTCCATGAACCGGCAAGTTCTTTAAGGAGGCCATATGCGAGATTGGCAGTGCCAAGCTCACGTGAAACATTATTGCAGGTACCATGTGGTATTTGTGCCCAAGTATCGAAAGAAAGCGTTAGTTGGGGCATTGAGACGTGAGATTGGAGCAATATTCCGAGACTTGTGTCGTCAAAAAGGCATTGAGTTGGTCGAGGGGTACGCAATGAGGGATCACATTCATATGTTGTTAATGATTCCTCCCAGGTTAAGTGTTTCCAATACGGTTGGGTTTCTGAAAGGGAAATCTGCGATCCGGATATTTCGGAAGTACAAGCATGTACAGAGAAATTTCACAGGAAGACGTTTTTGGGCTCGGGGCTACTGCGTGAGTACAGTAGGGCTTGATGAGCAGATGATTCGAGAGTACATCAAGAATCAAGAGGTTGAAGAACGCCGGCAAGAGCAGATGCAATTGGCGGGATTGTAACAAGCCCCCTCTGGGGGCTTTCACCATACCACCCGCTATGCGGGTGGTTGCTGATTGAACAGAAAGAACACAGATTTAGAGCTTACAGAATGAATACAACTGAAATGCCAGTGCAGACTGCACAAACACTGATTAAATCCACACTTGCTGCTGGTGTGCTTGCAGCCATTATGTTGACCACAGTAATCCTGCCAGCTGAATACAATATAGATCCTACTGGAATTGGCAGTGCACTGGGGCTGACTGAATTAAACAGTCAAGAGCAGGAAGTTGCGGTACCAGAAGTAGTGCAGCGTGGCGAGCAGACCTTTGCTTATCGGACCGACACCACAACTATTGAAGTGCCCGCTGGCCGTGGGATTGAATACAAATTTCAATTGGATAAATACGGCCATCTGGAGTACGAGTGGGTAACGGAGAGTGGTGAACTTTACTTTGATTTTCACGGCGAACCCACAGGCGATACTACCGGTTACTTTGAGAGCTTTGCTATTGCTACCGCAAATAAAATGAGTGGCTCTCTCACTACGCCTTTTGATGGTTCCCATGGCTGGTATTGGAAGAATAACGGTCAGGAATCTGTGAAGATCACTCTAAAAACAAAGGGGTTCTACGAGGTTGTTGGACTCAAACAGTAACGTTTTTTATCAACATTCGCTAAAACCGAGAAGAAAGAGAGCATTATGAACAAACTTATTCGAGTCATCTGTGTATCAGTTACCTTAGGCTTCGCAAATCTTGCTTTCGCCCATGGTGATCACGAGAGAGACAATTTTGCTACCGTATCGATGGCTGAAGCTAAGGGCATCGCCAGCCAGGAAGTGGCTCGCCTAATCAAAGAGGGCAAGCTCAACAAGTCCTGGGCCGACATGCCACTCAATGTTGCAATACAGCGTGTCGACAACCAGCGACAGTGGGTTGTTAGCACTCAGGGCAAGGATGGGGGGCTGGATAAAATACTGAAAGTGTTTTTATCAACGGAAGGGTACTTTCTTTCTTTTAAAATGACTGATCGTTAAAAAATCAGTAATGTTCCTGCACTGCTGTCTGTAGGCATCGGCGCAGGAACATGACCTATAACTCTGATATGCCCAGTGCGGCTATGAGGGTAATTATAGCTCTACATTTAGGCTTCTTTTTTACTGAACTGGCTAGCTGCGTTTTTAAAGAATGTCTTGAGCAAAGTTGGTTTTCTGCCCAATAACTTTTCTACCTGGTTAGAAGGTTCAATGGTGTGCCCCCACTCGCGGGTTACAGGCCAAAGCTGTGCCAACGCATCGGCAGCTCTCTCTGAACCCCCCAAATTTAATAATGCTGACCTTGCTGCTTCATCACTAATAGGTTGATAGGTTACCTTCCTCTGCAGGACTTCAGATAATATATTTGATATATCTGTATAAGTTAATTTTTCTGCTCCAGTAAGAATATACTTCTTACCGATATGCTCGTCCGGTTCTATTAGTATTTTGGCTGCTACATCACCGATATCCTGATGGTCAACAGTAACAATAGCTGCCCCTGGTACAGAGCCAAATGGAGCGCTAATTGTGTTTTGGTGAGCAATTTCTTCTGCAGAGGCAAAGAAATTGCTGTTAAAACTGGCGGGCTGAAGAATTGTCCAGTTTAACGTTGATTCGATAAGATGCTCTTCTGCCTCTCCCAACCATCTAGCTATGTCAATTGGTGAATCCTTATCAGCACCTAAGCCGGAGATTTGTACAATATGCTTTACTCCAGCTTGCTCCGCTATACGAATAAAAGCGGCATGCTTATTAGTAAATGAAGGTTCGAATGCTGTAACCAAAAAGGCAGTCTCGATACCTTGCATAGCTTCCAGTAGTGAGGATTCATTCTCATAGTCTCCTATTACATAGCTGATATTGTCAGCTACGATTGGAGCTCTAGAAAGATCCCGAAGCAGGGCCCTGACTGGTATATTGGTGTTAGCAAAGTTTTTCAGAACGGCTTTGCCGTTATTTCCGGTGCCGCCGGTAATTAAGATTTTTTCCATGATTACACCTAAGTGAAATTGATATATTTGTAAGTTAAGAGTTTTGTGCCACTAATGAGGGGTAGTCTAAATACCCGCGTTCATCGCCAGCGAAAAATGAAGACATATCCTCTTCGTTAAAGGGGCCATTATTTGCGAGGCGCTCTACGAGGTCCGGATTGGATATAAATAAACGGCCAAATGAAATGTAATCGGCAGAGCCATCGGCAATGGCATTGTTTGCGGATTTAAGATCATACATTCCATTGGCTACGTAAAGACCTTTATAGGTTTTGCGTAGCTGGGTGTGGTCAATACTTGGTTGGTTCTCTCTGTCCCAGGCCCGTTCCATCATCTGTAGATAGGCAAGGTTATATCTGTTCAGTTGGTTGACAACATATAGATAGGTTTTTTGAGCATTACTGTCCGTCAAGCTGATTTCCGGAGATAGCTTGATTCCAACTCTATTTGATCCCCAGACCTCACATAATGCAGAAGTTACTTCGAAGATGAAGCGAGCTCTGTTTTCTATACTGCCGCCGTAGGCATCTGTACGATGATTGGTGCTGTCGTGAAGAAACTGAGCCGGAAGGTAAGGCCCAGCAGCGTGAAGTTCAACTCCATCAAAGCCGGCTATAAGCGCATTCTTAGCTGCCTGCTTATATTCCGCGATAATACTTTGAATCTCATCACATGTTAGAGCCTTCGGAACTGCATAGGGCTTCTTTCCCTCATAAGTATGTGCTTCACCTTCAGCTGCAATTGCCGAGGGAGCAACAGGCGCTTGACCGCCGAAAAGGTCTGGATGTACTTCTCGGCCCATGTGCCAGAGTTGGATAAAAATTTTTCCTCCCTGACGATGTACAGCATCGGTAACCTTTTTCCAGCCCGTGATTTGCTCTTCCGTAAAAATGCCTGGGGTATTCACCCATCCAAGCCCTTGGGCTGAGATCGCGGTAGCTTCCGAGATAATCATCGCCGCACTGGCACGCTGGGCGTAATACTTGGCGTTAACGTCTGTTGGTACGCCATCTCGACCGATCCTTGCACGTGTTAAGGCAGCCATAATGATACGGCTATCAGTTTCCATATGGCCGAGCTTTCCGTGGGAAAAAAGGCTCAGGTCACTGCCTTTTTTAGTCATTTCTGTTGACTCTGCTTGTTTCGACAGGACGCAGATTATCCATACTCTCGATAAAATAATAATGGTATATTTGGATCAAAATGATAGATTTTATGAATCGAGCATTGATATGACCCAAGAGCAGCTCAAGATGTTTATTGCCGTCGTGGAGCAGGGAAGCTTTCGTGGAGCGGCCAAGGCGATTTTCAAAACCCAGCCGACGATTAGTAATGCGGTTAAGAAGCTTGAAGAAGAATTTGGCTTTCCCTTATTTGATAGGGATAGCTATAGACCGAACCTCACAAAACAGGGACAGGCTTTTTATCAGCAGACTAAGAGAGTTATGCAAAGCCTCGAGCAGCTCTCTGTAATGGGGCACCAGCTTGGTGCGGGAATAGAACCCAAGTTTACTGTGGTCATTAGTGGTATTGTCGAGCTAAGCCCACTTCTGGAACAGATCAAACCTATAGTGCTGTCTTTTCCTAATACGGATTTTAGTATTAGCACTGAACTACTGTCTGGCGTGATGGAGCGCATAGATGACAATGAAGCTGATCTGGCATTTGCTACTTTGTTCGGCGTTGAGAGCAAGCATGAGTGGAAGAAAATAGGGCAGGTCGAATTAGTTAATGTTGTGGCTCCTGATGTTTTTCCTGGCGATGAAATTTCACAATTAGAAGCTGCACAACTACCCCAAATTGTTGTGAGGGATACGGGCTGCTCAGAAAATAAGGGAAATATCAACTTGCTGGAAGTTGGGCGCAGATGGTTTGTTAATGACTACCACACAAAAAAAGAGCTGACCCTTGCTGGACTTGGTTGGGGTCGAATACCAAGGCACTTCATAAAGAGTGAACTGGAGCGAGGTTTGCTTGTACCTCTTAGTGTTGAGGGGATTGAAGCATTTAGCAGTTTTGATTTATGTATTATTCGTAATAGAGAACGCTCTTTGGGGCCAATTGCTGGTAGATTTTGGGACTCTTTTTAAGGTTGGTATATTTTTAATCCATTTACAACTATAAGGGGGTTAAAGCTACCTTACAAAATTGAGTGGAGAAATTGTTCTTCAAATAAGATGTCTATTTTAAAAAAATATGTTGATAAATTAATGTGAGCTGGTTGAAACAGTTCAGACCTAAAATGAAGTTTTCTGAGTAACCGAGGCTTATCATATCAGGTCTGAACATCTACATTTTTAGCGTTATTCCCATCAATAATGGAGATTTGCGAGTTGAAATCTCTATTAGTCAGTCTTAGGGATCGATATTCACAACAACTTTCCCCATAGCTTGCCCACTTGCCAGCCGTTCATGGGCCTTGCCAATATCAGGCAAACTATAAGAAGTTTCATCAAGCACAGGTTTGAGATCGCCTGCTTCAGTAATGGCTTTTAGTGCTTTTAAAATATGCCCGTGTTCCTCACGGTGATAATTGTGTAGCATTGGAATTAACATAAAAATGACATGCAAAGACAAGCCTTTAAAGTGAGCAGGCGTCAGGTCAAGTTCTACCATGGAAACGGTAGTAGCTACTTGGCCGTTGAGTTTTGCTGCCTCAAAAGAGTTCGTTATATTTGCACCACCGACTGAGTCGAATACTATATCGAAGCCTGCTCCGTTGGTGTACTTCAGTACATATGACTCAACCGATTCAGTCCGGTAGTTAATAGGCGTTGCCCCCAGTTTTTCAATCATTGCCAGTTGAGGATCTCCGGAACCTGTTGAGTAAACATCAGCACCAAAGTGACGAGCCAGTTGTACAGCTATATGACCTACACCGCCCGAGCCACCGTGAACAAGAACACTTTGTCCAGGCTTAACCCCCGCACGCTGTAACCCTTCGTAGGCGGTTATGCCTACTAAGGGCAAAGCTGCTGCTTCCCGCATGGTCAGGTTCTCGGGTTTCAGGGCAATTAAGTTCGCGTCTGCAACAATATATTCGGCTAATGTTCCCGGCAAGTCAGCCAGTCCACCTGCGCAGCCATAGACTTCATCGCCCACTTGATAATCGGTTACACCTTCGCCAATCTCTTCAACAACACCAGCGAAATCCATACCCAATATTGCCGGGGCTTTCGGTGAAAGGGGTAATGCAGGTCCCATTTGGCGAATCATGGTATCTACGGTATTGACGCTGGTTGCTGATATTTTAATCAGCACATGGCCAGCTTTGGTGGTCGGCTTGGGTACTACAGCAGCTTCAAATACGTCTGGGCCGCCAAAGGTATTTACAATCATTGCTCTCATTTTGATTCCCAAAAAGTGTACTTTCTGTAGAGTTTTGTCTAAGTGTCCGAAGTAAGTAGGGCATCGCAGTCTGTAAATCATCGAATGCCCAATTGCTACTGCTAGTTTATTTTTTGTACATCCATAACCAGTTGGTTCCAGTTCCGCTGATTTTCAATATCGTGTTCCAACCCTTGTTCATCTGCGATAGAGAAGCGTTTTAGCGCAGGTGTTTTACTGGTTGCTTGATACAGCCAATAGGCCTCCGCTTTTAGCGCTTCACCGATAGGTTTATCGATGGACTCATAGACCGCCTGCTTACAGGCATTGATTGATTCTGCTGGAAATTGAGCGATTCTCTTCGCTAGGCTATCGACATACTCGCCAATTTCATCTGGCTCTAGTGCTTTGTTGATTGTGCCGAGGCTTTCCGCTTCGTCAGCATCGAAATCACGGGCGCTGAGAATAATCTCCAGCGCTTTACCCAGTCCTGTCTGCCGAGCCATCCTTGATGCGCCTCCCCCACAGGGGAGGATTCCCATACCCACTTCCATTTGCATGAATTTATATTTTCCTCGGGCTGCGAAACGCATATCGAGTGACAAGGCCAGTTCATGGCCACCACCTCTAGCGAAGCCTTCTAGTTTGGCGATCGTTGCTTGGGGCACCTTACTGATGCGTTCACAGATAGCCTGTAAATCCAATAGTTGGGCTTCTTCGCGAGATACAGCTTCGTCAGACATATCTTTCAGTAACTCAGTATCGTAATGACATACCCAAACTTCCGGATTTGCCGACTGAAACACAACGACTTTGGTTTCTCGATCCCGTTCCAGGCGCATTGCCAGGCTGTTTAAGTCGGCCAGCATTTCTTGCCCTTGGACATTCACGGGACCAAAGTCAAATGTCACAGTTAGGATTCTGTCATCTTGCTTCGCCGTGAATGTGGTAAAACCTTCATATTTCATGGTGAATTCCTTTTAATTGAATACGTTAACGTCTTAGGTATTTTTAATGCCGAGTTTGTCGAGAGTGTTCTCAATTTCTTCAATAAGTACCTTTCTCTTTTTCACATCAAGCGCGTCTGGGTGCGGCTGGGACCAATTGCCTATGTCATTGTCAAAGTATTTACCGCTAGCGTTTGAGAACTCATCATCGAGTGCCGCCCGTACCAATATGTTGGCGCCGATACTTAAGTCTTTCCCTTGAGTTCCGTAGGCATCTTTCACCATTTTGCTACCCAGAAATGAGGCGGGATTGATTGCGATAAATTGCGGGGCCTTGTTACCAAGTGATTGGGCTAGCTGGAAGGACCACATGGTGAGAGCCAGCTTACTTTGAGCATAAGCGTCACTGTCGGATAGTTGTTGGTGACCTTTGAGCGCTTCGATGTTTACAGTTGCTTGCGCTGCAGAGGATAGATTAATAATGCGGCCATTGGCGCTAAACAGCGGCAATAGCTGTGTCGTTAACAAGTAGGGGGCAATAGCATTTACGATAAAACGAACATCGTAACCCGTGTCGGTTATTGGGTTTTGTACTTTAAATACGCCGGCATTATTGATAAGAACATCAATACTTGAATATTGATCTTTCACCTCTGAAGCTAGTGCTAGCACCTCAGATATATTGGATAAATCTGCTCGGAATGTATTTATATGAACTTCCGGAGAGTTTTGCTTTATCACTTCTTTCGCATTCGCTAGTTTTGCATCACTACGACCATGTAAGAGCAAAGATTGCCCCTTTGCTGCCAGTAATTTTGCAGTCTCCAAGCCGATGCCATCTGTACCGCCTGTCAATAAAATAGTCCTCTTCATTTGTTATTCCTTTACACTAAAACGTGGGAGAATGACTTCCGAAATTGCTTTAAGAGTTTCTTCAATATTTGCCTGGTTAAATCGGAGGTTCAGGGCAACGTGGTTAACACCGATCTCTTCTCGTGACTTTAGATATTTGCATAATTGATTAATGCCCAGTCGGTATCCCAAGTGCATGGGGTGCGGTAAAGCATCCGGGGTATCGCTTATATCAATATAGAGAGGCTCCATAATCGGCTTGTCAATAGTCGAGTTATTTCGCAACTGGCTAATAAATTGCTCTTGTGCGGCATGTGAACGAGGATAGATGATCCAGCCATCTCCGTTGTCAACTAGCCAGCCTGAGGATTGCTGAGACGAGCCTGTTATCAGTAAAGGCAGGCTTGTTTCTCTCGGCTTGGGCAAATATGTCCAGATCGCCGGAAATCGACCCCAGTGAGCTCTGAAATTGAGGGTAGGGTTCTGCTGCACGACGAATATATTCGTAGCTCTCCCTGAACAGTTTGCCTCGCTCCTGATATGAAACATTCATCGCAGGATATTCTTCCGGGCGATCCCCACTGGCGACCCCAAGAATTAGGCGTCCGCCTGAGATTTGATCAACAGAGGCTGCAGCTTTTGCGATATGCGCTGGGTGGCGTAAGGGCAAAATGATGCTGGCTACACCGAGGGTAATTTTCGATGTCTGGCCTGAGAGCAGCCCAAGGTAGACGAATGGGTCAAAAGTTTGACCCGCATCGCCAAAAGAAGGCACATTGAAGGGGACATCTCTAAGCCAAATCGCACTAAACCCCAGTTCTTCCGCAAGCCGAACCTTTTCAACATGATTAAGCATTGTTGGAACCGGATTCGTGGCGTAATTCTCTATGGGAACCACAAGTCCCACCGTGAGCTTACCTGGCCTAAATACAGCGTTGTAACCGGCATTGATACTAGCAAAAGAGCCACCTTGAGCTTGGTGTTGAGAGTGCACTGAGGTAGTTCCTATGCTTCTCGGTTAGGAGAGGCTTGGCGGCCAAAGGTGCTAACTAGATCACTATCAGCGGCTTGGACCTGGCCATTTTTTGCGCCGCCGTTCATAAACACTCGTACATGCATCTTTTATCTCCCACAAAGCCTAGGCCAGTCGCCAATCAGTGCTGGCTCGATCTATGATTCAAGACTAAATCATTGGAATTAGTGTATAAACGACGTATAAATGGAATCAGAATTCGGTTTTTGGGGATAATAAGTGGATACAAATGGGGTTCGGCTATTCGTGCTGGCCGCAGAGATGCTGAATATAAGCTCTGCGGGGCGAAGGCTTGGATTGGCTCCTTCTGTAGCCAGCGCCCGCTTGTCGAAGCTTGAAGTTCAGCTGGGGGCGGACCTTTTTCATCGATCTACCCGCAAGGTCTCACTGTCCATAGAGGGGGAGGAGTTCCTGCCTTTTGCCCGGGAGATCATCGCACAAGAGGATGCGGCATTTGCTGCGCTGGGGCGTGGAAATTCCTCCGTGAGCGGAACACTCAGGTTTGCGGCATCGAGCACTTTCGTTCAGCGTTTTATCGCGCCTATCCTGCCTGAATTCCTGGAAAGGTACCCTGGCGTCAATGTTGAGCTGAAGCTCTCAGACACACAAGTCAGCCTTATCGAGGGTGGCTTTGATTTGGCGCTGCGCAATTATGCGGTTGAAGACAGCAGCTTAATTGGTAGGAAGCTGGCGGATGATAAACGAGTTCTATGCGCTTCTCCCAGTTATTTGGATAAATACGGCATTCCTGAAAAACCACAAGACCTTGTTGCGCATCAGCTGTTGGCCTTTATTAATTCAAAACCCAGGAAACTCATATCTGCGAGCGATCAGACTACTTATCAATTCCCACCTTCAAACAGCAGAACTCGAGTGACTTGTGATGATGGCGCCAGCATGCGTATCGCTGCAAAAGCAGGGGTGGGAATTTGCATGAGTTCTATCTGGAATATCCAAACAGAAATTTTAGAGGGCTCCCTGGTTAGAGTGCTGCCAGAATATTATATAGATGATCAATCAGCCATTTGGCTCGTATACCCCAAGTCCAATGTTCTGACATCTAAAGTGCGAGTCTTTATTGACTACCTGATTGAGAAAATCGGAAAACCGCCAGTTTGGGAACAGTAGATTGTTGCTTCATCAAAAGGAATCCACTTCACATGGGTATGCGCAAGCTCTGTTCTGCATAGCATAGGTAGATTAATTTCGCTCCTTAAGGGGGAAGATCTCGGTGCTCAGCTAGAGGTCTTTTTTCTTTCAGGTAATAATTCACGGCTTGATGCGGCCTCCCTTTTCTAGTCTGGTAAATTCTCTATCTGTTAAGAATATATCCATTTACAGGATATCTTATACGTCTAGTAGTGATACTTCAGTTGTATAAACCAATCTCTCTCAATTTAAAAGGCCAAAATCTAAAAAAATATGCCCAAAACCTAAAGGCCGCACTGCAAACTGCGTGTAGTCTTTAGTTTTAGGACAAACTGGGAATCTTTTGGATACTTTAGGTAATACGATCCACGGACTTTGGTATTTCTGTAGTCTTTCCTTTACGTATGAATTTTGTGTAAGGTATTTTTCAAGCCAAGCTTCCTGAGAATTTGGCTTTATTAATTGGACTCAAAAGATTAATTCAGTTTGTGTTCACAGATACAGGCCTATAAATAAGTCAGGGTTAAGGGCGGTGAGCAAAATCTTTATCTTGGCGTGTTTGATAATAGTAATTGGACTAGTGCTTATTTTTAGAGGCACAAAATATAGATTTAGTAGTTTTACATTCATCGTAATAAATTTCTATAAATAGCATTTGTTTAGCTAATCGAAATTTATATGTAGGCTGCCCCGAAACAGGAAGTTAATACATGGACCTTATATTTAACAATGCTGCATTGCGCCAAAACCTTATAGGCTGCCCGGCTTCTCATGCAGACGCATTTAAAACCACCGCAGCATCTCATCGTTGCGTTATCATCGTTCGCGCAACAGGGCCAACATGTACCCAATTACTTGAGCAGGGATATGACACGAAGGGCTTTAGGATTCATGGGAAGTCATGTGATTGGGGGCCGATGGCAGGCTTTGTCTTACGAGACCCCCGGTTAAATAAACACGGGATGAGAAAAGCGGCCTATAACCGTGATCAACATCGAGAAGCCTTTACTGATCTACAGTCTGGTGCAGGTTGGACCGCATCAACCACACCTCTTCGATTACATCAGGAGCGGGTTGATTGGCTTATTCAATCGGGAAAGATCAATGTTACAAGAAAAACTCAAGATCGTTACGAGGGTGTAGCCAGCCACCTCAGTGGCATTACTTTTCATTACTCACTTATCAGGGTTAACACATGCTTGGGAGACATGTGGGGTGTATATATTGATAAGGAAAAAAGTAGGCAGTCAGGCTTTATTCAGGAACGTGGCAACATTGTTGTTCAGTATGACACTAAGTACAAGGATATGTATGAGCCGCTACTGGCAATGACTAACCCTGTTGAGCATCGTCATTTTCGTAATGAGCACCCCCTTAATGCGATTACTGGAGATTATGATCTGTTTGCTATCTGGCCATTTAAGCGGGGCGCAAAGAGGTTTGATCGATATGGAGATGATCGCCGTATTCTCGGCACTGCTCAAGCTTGGTCGCAGCGTCAGCATATCGAAACCCAATTAGAGAGAAATTTCACTACCCAAAGGCAAGGCACCAAGCTGGGAAATATAACTAATCGGATTTATGAAGTAAGCCAGACACTCAATTCCACTATTGGCGGCATTCGCAACCCGAGAGCTGGAGCTGGGCATTGGGGGCCATTCCCCAGAAGAAATGTACTATGGCACAGTGATGAAGCCGCACGCCCATATGTGAACGACATAGATTTACCCCTTATTGCATTTACTCCTGCTCGCAGTGAAGTGGTTATTCAAACTTTGCAGGCTTTCAGAGAGCTTATAGCAATGTGCAGAATAAATGGTGTCAATGTCACTCTGGCAGAGGGCTGGGCAATGAACCCTACCAATAATAAGCCAGACCGATTGGGGCAAGGCTACGGAAGGTTTGTACCTCGCGACTGGCACTTTGGTCAGTGGATTGTCCCACCTTGGTACAATGCTTAACTATCGGGCTGTATGAAAGAAATATTAGTGGTCTCTTAGAAGGTGACCCTTATCTTCGCTTACTGTAGTTACGCTCCAGTATTTCCTGGCGAGCTTTCTCTTCAAAGGAAAGCTCTGCGGTGGGTCTTATCAATAGTCGCTGCAGCCCGATAGGGTCACCGCTGATTTCGCAGTAACCGTAGCTGCCATCTTTTATTTTCTCCAGAGCCCGCTGGATCTTTCTCAACAGCAGGTTCTTTCGACCGGTAAAGCGCAGATGTTGCTGGTTTTCTTGCTCTGCAGTTGCCCGATCCAGGTCATCAGCTAAGGCAAGTTTCGTGGTAGCAATAGCCTGTTGCCCGTGTGCAAGCTCGGCCAGCAGGTCATTTCTCAATTCCATCAGAAGTTGTTTGAAGAAGAGTAATTGCTTTTCGTTCATATAGTCTGAGGCGGGCATCCCCAGCAGTTCTTGCTCACTGATTTTTGGCATTCCATGAATCCCCTGTTCCATAGCTCACGTTGACTTGAAATATTAAATTTATGATATAACATATCATCATATTGGCTGAAGTGTATGTGGTTGTCTTGGGTTCTCGTAGATTAAAAGGATTGTTGTGAGAGATACTTTAGGAATTTTGGCTTCTGGGCTTTGCTTGCTGCACTGTCTTTTGACTCCTTTGTTACCGGTATTGGGAGGTTTGGGGATATTGGGTGCTTTACAAGAGGACCAGTTTCTCCATTTGCTGTTGCTTGTACCCGTGGTAATTCTGGCCTTGGCCAGCTTCCCAGCCTCTTGCCGACGCCATCAGCGCTACGCGGTAATGATTGTTGGTTTCTCCGGGGCATTGCTATTGGTTGGTGCGCTATATATCGAGGGGGTATGGGAGCTAGTTGCCAGTGTTCTTGGTGCAGGCTTATTGATTGTTG
This sequence comes from Microbulbifer sp. CNSA002, assembly GCF_047324085.1. Classification (NCBI taxonomy): domain Bacteria; kingdom Pseudomonadati; phylum Pseudomonadota; class Gammaproteobacteria; order Cellvibrionales; family Microbulbiferaceae; genus Microbulbifer; species Microbulbifer sp. CNSA002. The sequence goes on along the minus strand of NZ_CP172449.1, from coordinate 2,898,199 downwards.
CCCACTGGGTAAATCAGCGCTTGATTTATCGGGGCGCTCTTGTCGAATAGGTGAAGATCATGAGGCTTGCAGGAGCATTGTTCGTTGTGTTTTTTTGGGCTGGCCCGGTGGCCGCAGAGGTGGGAAGCCATGTTCACGGTAAGGCGATGATGTACCTGGTGGCCGAAGCAGGCAGAATCAGTGTCGAGCTGGAGTCGCCCACAGTCGACCTGGTGGGATTTGAGCATGCGCCACGTAGCGATGTTCAAAAGCAGCGGTTAGAGCAGGTTGCTCGCGAGCTATCCAAGCCAGATCATTTTCTTGAGTTTGTCGGTGCCCAGTGCAAACCCTTAAGTGTGGAAGTTAAGGCGCCATATAGCGCAGAAGTTACCAGTGACAACTCAGTGCACAGTGGTTTCCGTGCTAGTTACCAATTCAAGTGTGATAATCTGGCAGAGTTCAACAGTGTCATTGTTACCCTGTTTGAGAGGTTTCCCGGTATTCATGGGATTGCAGTGCAATGGATCAGCTCCGGTCGTCAGGGGGCTGAACTGCTCACTGGTAAAGACAACAAATTGCAAATGAAATAGGCTATGAAAGCATCCCAAATCAAACAGACCCTGAGTGTGGCGGAACAAACCTGTCGCAGTTCAGGTGCCCGCCTGACTGAAAAGCGTAAGAACGTTCTTACCGTGTTGTTGCGGTCAAAAACTCCGCTCTCTGCCTATGAAATAGCGGAGCATTACAATGGTGACTTTGGCGACTCAATTCCCGCCATGTCAGTCTATCGAATGCTGGACTTTCTGGCAGCAGAGAACCTGGTTCACAAACTCAATTCAGAAAACAAGTACCTGGCCTGTGCTCATATTGCCTGTGACCACAGCCACCAGACTCCACAGTTTTTAATCTGCAATCGCTGCAGCAAAGTGCGGGAAATTGGCATTAGGCCCGAAGTCATTGATGCATTGCGGGATACGGTTGAAAGTGCTGGATATCATCTCCAGACATCCCAATTGGAGCTGGATTGTGTTTGTGATGAGTGCAGCCGGGATGCAGCTTAGTGGCAGCTAGTCAGTTAATACGCGGGGTACCTGCCAACGTTATCACTGGTTTTTTGGGCGTCGGCAAGACAACGGCTATCCGGCATCTCCTGGAAAGTAAGCCCGCTGATGAGCGCTGGGCTGTTCTGGTCAATGAGTTTGGAGAAGTGGGCGTTGATGGCGCACTTTTTGAACCAGAACAGGAAGGCAATATTTATATTCGAGAGGTACCTGGCGGTTGTATGTGCTGTGCTGCTGGTTTGCCGATGCAGGTCGCTTTAAACCAGTTACTGGCTAAGGCCAGGCCCCATCGATTAATAATTGAGCCGACGGGCCTGGGGCACCCTAGAGAGGTGCTGGCGGCTTTGTCTGATGCAGTGCGCGGCGGTGTGTTGGACCTTCGCGGTACGCTAACTTTGGTCGATGCTCGCTGTATTGAAGACGACCGCTACTTACGCAGTGAGACTTTTCGGCAGCAATTAGAAGTTGCTGATCTGGTAGTGGCTAATAAGTCTGATCTCTACGGCCCCGAAGACTTGCAAAACCTTCAGCGATTTCTCTCGTTCTTAGGTGAGGGCGCTGAAAAACCGCTGCAAGTGGTGGAGCAGGGGCGTATCGAATTGGATTGGCTCCAACTGCCCTGCAGTTTTCAGGTCTCGTCGGGGAGTGACCACCACCACCCAGTAACTCAGGCGGCGGATGAGGTTGAGCTATTGCCGGAGTGTGGCTATCTCCGCTCAGAGAATAGCGGAGAGGGTTACTACAGCTGTGGCTGGCGTTTTAGCCCTGAATTTATATTTGATTATGATGCGCTCTTTTCACTATTCAGTGGCACTGACGCTGAGAGAATCAAGGGGGTATTTATTACCGAGCAAGGTGTATTTGGATTTAATAAGGCTGACAAAGTGCTTACAGTTTTAGAGCTGGATGACACATTGGAAAGCCGGGTAGAGGCGATTAACCAAGCGCGTTTGGATTGGGATGCAATGGAGAGCTCCTGGATCGCTGCCCTGGCGGATAACCAGGGTACCGAAACAAAAGTGTTTTACGAATCCAAATAGCTATATGGCCAGGTATTCAAATCTGGCCTGGCTTATTAGAAATTTTTGCATAAATTCGGTCATTTTTTCGCGGCCGTATTCCGTAAAGTTTTAATCTGACGTAAATCTCTGAAGTAAACCAATGAATATAAAATTACTCGGCCGCTTAACTGTGGCATGGCTTGCTATGTCCGGAACCTCGGGCAGCTTTGCCGCAGATCCCCTAAATGTAACCGGTGATAAGTTCCGCCAGCTGGAGGAACTGCTGCCGACACCGAATAGTTACCGAACAGCGTCGGGAGCCCCTGGTCATGCCTATTGGCAGCAGCAGGCGGACTACGATATCAAGGTTTCATTGGATGATGATAAGCAACTGATCACTGCTTCAGAGACCATCACTTACACCAATAATTCGCCGGACACCCTGCGTTACTTGTGGGTGCAACTGGATCAAAATCGCTTCAAGCCAAATTCCTCTGGTAATTTGGCGACGCCGGTTGATATGGAAGCTATTGAACCGGACACCATTCCATTTAAGAGTTTTCGTCGTGCAGTAGTATCCGGTGAATTCCCAGGCGGATACCAGATTACTAAAGTGGCTGACACTCGGGGTAGGGAGCTTCGCCATACTATTGTCGATACCGGCATGCGAATTGACTTGCCCCAGCCTCTGGCCTCAGGTTCCAGCGTGAGTTTCCAGATTGACTGGGCTTACAAGGTTATTGAGCAGAAAGCACTGGGTGGGCGTTCCGGTTATGAATATTTTGAGCGCGACGATAACTACTTATACGAGATAGCCCAATGGTTCCCTCGTATGGCTGCATATAACGATGTTAGCGGGTGGCAAAACAAGCAGTTCCTGGGACGCGGCGAATTTGCGCTGGAGTTTGGGGATTATCGCGTTGCTATTGAAGTGCCAGCAGATCATATCGTTGCTGCAACCGGTGTTCTTCAAAATCCCAAGGATGTATTGACCTCCAAGCAGCGCGAGCGTTTGAGAAAGGCTCGAGTAGCCAGTAAGCCTGTGATGATTGTCACTAAGAATGAAGCGCTGGAGAACGAAAAAAGTCGTTCAAATAAGCGTAAAACCTGGGTATTTGAAGCTGAGAATGTACGTGACTTTTCTTGGGCTTCGTCACGTAAATTCCTGTGGGACGCACAGGGTTACAAGAAGGGTGGAACCGATACGATGGCTATGTCCTTCTACCCGGAAGAGGGCACTCCACTGTGGGACAAGTACTCAACAGAGTCCATTATTCATACAATAGATATCTATAACCGCTACAGTTTTGACTATCCCTATCCGGTCTCTATTTCCGTCAATGGCCCTGTGGGGGGAATGGAATACCCCATGATCACCTTCAATGGTCCGCGCCCTGAAATTGATGAGGAGGACCGCAGCAAGCGTACTTACTCTCGCCGCACCAAGTATGGGCTTATCTCTGTGATCATTCATGAGGTGGGGCACAATTATTACCCTATGATCATCAACTCTGATGAGCGTCAGTGGACCTGGATGGATGAGGGCCTGAATACCTTCGTACAGTTCTTGGCTGAACAGGAATGGGAAGAGAAGTATCCATCCCGCCGTGGCGATGCACGAAAAATTGTCGAGTATATGAAGAGTGAAAACCAGGTTCCGATTATGACGAACTCGGAATCTGTGCTTCAGCTTGGTAACAATGCCTACGGTAAGCCTGCAGCTGCACTGAATATCCTGCGTGAATCCATTATGGGGCGTGAGTTGTTCGATTTTGCTTTCCGGGAATATGCCCAGCGTTGGAAGTTCAAACGCCCTATGCCTGCGGACTTTTTCCGCACTATGGAAGATGCATCAGGTATGGACCTGGATTGGTTCTGGCGCGGATGGTTCTACACCACTGATAATGTCGATATCAGCCTTGATGCCGTACATCATTACACCGTTGGTACACAAAATCCTGAAGTGGAAGGGCCTTGGAAGCGCGCCCAGCATAAACGGGAACCCGAGACTATCACTGTTATTGAAAATCGCGCGAAAAAGTTGACTCGAATCGTCGATGCTAAGCCGGAGTTGGAAGACTTCTATAATACTCACGATGAGTTTGACGTTTCTAATGCGGATCGCAATAGCTACCAAAGTAAACTAGAAAATCTAGAGGACTGGGAAAAAGACATGCTCAAGGTTGAGAGTAATGTCTACGTGCTGGACTTTAGCAATATTGGTGGCTTGGTGATGCCACTGTTCCTGCGGCTGGAATATGAAGATGGGAGTGTTGAGGATTTGCGTATCCCCGCTGAAATCTGGACTCGCAATGCCAAGAAGACCTCCAAAATGCTGGTGAGGGATAAGAGCAAGGTGCTTAAGTCTGTAGTGCTCGATCCCCATTGGGAAACAGCGGATGTCAATGTGGAGAACAACTTCTATCCACGTCGAATTATCAAGTCACGCCTGGAACTATTTAAGGATGAAAAGCAGCGTAACTTGATGAAAGATTGGGATGAGGAGCTTAAAGAGGAAGATTAGGTCTTGGAAAAAGTGCAGCACGCAGGCGGTCGGCCTGGAGGCTGCACTTTTGTCCTTTTTACTAAAAATATCCATCTGAAACATTCATTGTGTAGTGGTAGTATTTGATGAAAGTTTTACTTTCCTTTTTAGTGATAGTCACAACCTCGGTATTTTCATTCCAGGCAAATGCACATCGCTATCATTTTGGTTTGACCAACCTCTCCGTAAACGGGCGTACTCAAACGCTGGAGGTTTCCCATCGTTTTTTTGTTGCTGACATTGAAAAGGCCTTATCAATAAGTGCCAGTAAAGAGTTGAATGAAGCACAAAGACAGATGGAGAGCTATGTCAATTCAAGATTTCAGATTAGCCAGGAAAATGGTGAGGTGGTGAAGCTTAATTGGGTAGGTATGGAAGCCGACGTTCATGACATTTGGATATATCAGGAAGTGCCTATGGTAGATATTTCCAGTAAAAAATTGAACGTTAAACAATCAATGCTGATGGAGATAGAGCGGGACCAGGTGAACACATTGAATGTCAATAATGGCAGGGGAACTCAAAGCTACACCTTAAAGCCCGGTGAGAGTAAGGTAGGGTTCACTTTATGAGCTGGAAACTTGTCAGATAGTATCTAATTCTGTAGTTGATCGTTCAGGGTTGACCTGACAGAAGACCTTTTGAAAACCGGTAACTGTCAGATCAAATCTGAACTGATGCAGTCAAGAGCAGAATAGCTCAATAGGCTATACGTCACTCTTGAGAAAAGTTAAATTACTTGCCCCGTTACCGGCATATATATCATGGTTGTATGGGAATTGCCGTTATGATTACTATCTTTACCAAAAAAATGAGCCATATCTAGTAGCTCCCAACCGCCTGTATTTCCATCAGTAAAAACACAGTCACTTTTATTGCCTGCTCCATGACCATTTGAGGTATGAATCATTACATGTCTCATAACTCCTAAATTTGATAGAAAACCAACGAAGCAGCCCTCCGGCAAGGTCATTAAATCGTGCAGAGTATTAACTGATCGGGTTCTGGGGGTGGCTCCAAAAATTCTATTGTAGTTATTGTTACCAGTAACATTATAGTTTTTGTTGTCCATGGTTACACTTGGGCAGTTTACACCCTTGGCGCTCCAGGCACAGTAGAGCGCAGCGTCCCAGCATTGCAAACTACTTAGTTTTGTATAAAGGGAAAGCTCTGGTCCTGTCAGAGTGCCGTTCATGAAAGCGGGTTTCGCATTTCCCATCGCCTCAGCTAACAGACGCGTTCTTCTACCTGGTGTTTGCCCCTCAGGGATTAAGGTCATTAGTGGCATTTTTGTTCCTTATTTTTATGCTTAGAAGTTGTTTTCTAAATGTTAATGCACCAAATGAATCGCATTGAAGCCATGATAAATGAATGGCGGACCTAACTGTTAGAAAAAAGTGCTATTTGTAATGCTGTGTTTTAGTCGGCTAATGGCAATCTCTAGATGCGACTCTTTATTTTATATTTTTTGATTAAATGGCCGCGCTTTGTGGGCGGCAAGTCGTAAAACCCTACTTGGTATCAGGGGTTTCATTTTCGTAATTTCCGTTTCAGATCTTTAGTTTGAGTAACTGTGATCTCTGGTATCAATTTCTGGATGTTATTAACGGCTTCATGTTGCTTGTAAAGGCAGTTGAGTTGAGGTCGCTATGGTTGTTTTAGGGTGGAGTAATAGCTAGATGTAAATCTTTCTTAAATTATCCGCATCGATGGGTAGGGTGTTTGGATTTCCTTATAAAACTATTAATCTGGAGTCACATAATGCCAGTCGAGGCTATTGTGTCCTTTGGTTTTAGTGGTTTTTGGTTGTCTCCGGGGTTATATTCCTTCACGTACTTGTTTAAACCAGCTGAGTACTTTCTGGTGGTGTTCTTGCCCGTATAAGAGAATAAAATTACGGGTGTGGTAATTCTTGTTGTCCTGCAGTGCATTGATGCGCTCATCAACAAATTCTGGTGTTAGTTCGATGCCGCACTCTACCGTAATGCAATGTAGCCAAGCGTTGAAATTCTCTGGTACTACTGGCTGGGTCATAATAACTCCTAATTATTTTCTTGGTGCCTACGGGCCCTAAGGGAAGTTCTTGTGAAAACGCAGGGATTTATCTAAGTTCTTATTGAGGGCAATTTATAAAATGGAAAAACCACCGGCAATGATTACTGCTGGTGGTTTGATTGATTGACTAAAGCCTTTCCCTGACTAAAACATGCCTCGCAATCCAACACTAAAGTTCCGCCCCGGCAGTGGAGCAAGTTCCTTTAGGAAGGATGAATGCACGTAAGCTAACTCGTCAGTTAGATTGTTAGCCTTCAGGTAAACGGTGAGGTCGTGTTGGCTTCCTTGAAAAGTGTATGCAAGCTCAGTATTCAAAAGTGTGTAAGCAGCGGTGCTGGTTTCCAGTTCTGATACTTTGTTTTGCTCAAACGCGTGCGTAATCTCAATTCCTGCATCCCATCCATTAGAGCTATAACTTAACATACTGCCCAATCGTGCAGGTGGAATACGAGGCAGGTTACCTCCGTCATCTAACTTTCCACGAACAGTGTCTCCCCACAGTGTTAATGTGATTGGCTTGGATATCTGCCAGGCAAATTCAGCTTCTAGCCCGTAGAGTGTCGAATCAGCTTGATCGAAGACATAAACGGGTAATTCGCCATGATCGTGACTCTCTTCTTCTTCATCGTGACCATGCTCTTCAATATCTTCGCTGGTGTAGCCCGTATTTCGCTCGTAGTAGAAATTATCAACCTGGTTGTAGAATAGATTCAGCACCCAGCCGATATTTCCGGAATGTCGGCGAAAACTGAGGTCAATGTTGTTGGAAACCTCTTCCTCAACATTGTTCTCGTAGTAAAAATAGGGCTCTTCTGTGTCATCCAGTCTAAATAGTGCGCCGACTTCGAAGGTGCTGGTGCCAATATGGGGACCATAAGAAAAAAGTTCAGCGGCACTGGGTGCTCGTTGGGCGTGGGTAAAAGAGATGCCGGCATTGTAATTAGCGGCAATGTCCCAGACCAAGCCGGCAGAAAAACTATAGGGTGTGAAAGCTAACTTATCGAGATTTCCCCCCTCCCAGTCATCATCGGTGGCTTCGATAGTGACTCTTTCGATTCGGGCTCCTAACTGCCATAGGAACTCTCCCGTGTGCTTTTCCTGTATTAGCCCAATCGCTGAGCTTTCCGTTGTGCTCGGCGGAGTGAACGCCTCTTCGCCTATTGCTTCAAAATCGGTGGTTTTGCTTTCCAGGGTTATTGCACCACGCCAGCCGGCCATCTCTTGCAGCAGCAGGTTGACCCGTGCTTGCAGTGTTTGATTACTGAATGTCGTACCGATAGCGTTGTTTTCGATCTCAGAATGTTCGTAGTCTGTGTAGCCAATTCTGGCATCCAGGCCGCTCAACCATGGGTTATCCAGTGACAGTTCGCTAGCCAATTGCCAGCGGTCCTGTTTCAAGTCAGAGACTACTTCTAACTCTTCTTCATGCTCGTCATGATGCTCTGACTCATCTTCCTCGTGTTCCTCATGTTCTTCAGCGTGCGAATGGCTGTGCCCGGGAATACCGTTAATTCGCTCCAGGCGTCCATAGGCAAGGCCGATTGAACCATTATCTAAAAACCAGTTGCCACCGATGTTGAACCCTTTGCTTTTTGAGTCACTGTTCTCTAATACCTCACTGGATTCTTTGCCATAGTCGCTTGAGGTGGGAATTTCATAGTCGTCACCTTTGCGCCAGAAACTGTCCACGTGATACGCCAACTGATCATTGCCGCCGGTATGAGCCAGCGAGGCTTCGCGCTCATCTGCCACGGTATTGCTGCCCAGCGAGTAAGCGGTCCTGTTTTCACTAGAGGTAGGGATCCGCTCATCTACAACATTGACTACGCCACCAATGGCTCCTGAACCATAAAATAAAGTGGCAGGCCCCCGCAGGATTTCTATCTGCTCTGCAGTAATGGTCTCAGTGGCGACGACATGGTCTGGGCCAACTCGGGAGGCATCAGCGCTATCGAGCCCATTTTGGGTAATCAGAACGCGGGGGCCGTTGAGTCCGCGGATAATGGGACTACTGGCTACTGGTCCAAAGTAACTGGAATGAACCCCTACTTCATTCTTGAGGGTTTCTCCCAAAGTGGAGGCTTGTTTTCGACGCAGCTCTTCACCGGCTACCACTGTTACTGGTTGTGCTGATTCAATAGTGGAAGCATGTAATGGCGTGGCTGTTACGTCAATTTGTTCGATAACAGTGTGTTGCAAGGTAACCTTCAGGGGCTCATCCTGACCAGCTTGTAAAATTACTGTCTTATGGCTGTGCCCCGGGGCATTGATATGGATCTCGCGGAGCTGTGAAGTATTCACCTCAAGTGAAAATCGGCCCTGGGCATCTGTTTGGGTCTGTAGTCGACTTCCCGCGACTTCAATACTGGCGCCATAGATGGGCTCTCCAGAAGTATCTAATACCTGTCCGGAAATTCCATGGGCCAAGTTTGAAAGAGTCATCAGTGCGAAAAGGTTCGCGGTAAATTTCATGGGTTATTCCTAATAAGAGTTTTACGTCCCAGTAAGTGCTCCTCACTCGTCGGCGGACCCGAAATCGAAAGTGAGTAGCAGTCGCAGTTGGCCGGGCTCGACACTCGGCGAGCGGTGGATTAGACCGGCCCCTTCATTGCCCTCCCAGAGTTCGCCTTTGAGAAGGGCAACCGAGCCGCATGCCAGGTGATTAATGGAAGTTGGAGGGAATTCCTGGTTAGCCTTTAAGTCGAGCGTATTTGGGTCAATAAAGTCTGGAGTCAGCCACTCTGTACCTGTACCTAAATATGTCGTAATCAATCGGCAGGGCACCCGATCTACATGAAACTTGGGGCACATTGCACCGCTTAAGGTTGTTAAGCGAATGCCGACTCCGCTTAACTCAAACAGGTAACTGAACATATCTGCCAGTAGCTGGATATCAGCACATAGGTGCGGGTAGGGCTTAAGCTCCGGTAATACTTCAGCGAGACGGTCAATCTTGGTGGTGGGAAGCAGAATCCGGCGGTTGGGGTGTACACCACTATTTAAGAGGGTGCGGCAATCACTGGCTATGCTACCGGGCAGTTCCCGTTGCCAAATGGCCATATTGATATCAGCTTGGAAAATATCTGCTAAAACTTCTCCATTATCTGCAGATACGGCCCGACGGGTATTTGGCAGGTCTGCCTCTGACAGTCCTTCCTCTTTCGGAGCCAGTTCAGCACTTGGAGTTTGTGTGATAAGTGTCTCATGGCTTCTTTCTGTAAAGTCGGTCAGGCTCAAGCTAATCTCCAATTAAGTAACTTCGGCTAATAAACACTATTTTCAGAGGCTTTAATTGCTTTGCTCTCTGCTGTGGCGGGCGCTGCAATACCTAAATTCCTCACTCGCACTACCCACTCTTTAATTCAAGCTATGATATAACATATCATATTGAGAATGGTCGGCCTAGGCAACCTCCAACATTGGGGTGAATCAAGCTTGAAGACCGAATTCATCAGGAGTTCTGATAGCTGGAGGGAACCTTGGTGAGACGTATTGACCACTGCCTGGCGCAAGTAGATTATTCGGCGATGTTCTTTTTAGCAGCAAAACTGTTTATCGCAGATTTCTTTCTTGCTGTCGTCGTAATTCACATTTTGATCAGATTTGATTGGGTAAAATGATACAGTGTATCAATTGTGTGTTTATGGTTTATCCCACTTGAGTGGAGGAGCCAGGGAAATAATGGCAATGATTGGCAGGATTTAGCTAGGGGTGCAGCTTCGTGCCGGCCTGCAGCCGGGGTGGGTGTGTTACTCTGTCAGCCTGCCGTGTTTATGAGTGAATTTTCGGTGTACCGGAAAAGACAGGGTTAGCGTTGGGAAGTACCCAAAATTAACCTGTTATTTTTTAAATATTGCTGAGTAAATATGAAAATAAATAATTCTATTGTTTACGGGGTTGCAACTGCTGCATTATTTGCTGGAGCGAGTTGCGCCAGCCTCGCCGCAGAGAAAGAGAGTGTTTCGACTGAAGGCATGTGGCAACCTCACCAGTTGCCTGAGTTGTCCAAAGAGCTTCGCACTCATGGCCTGGAGCTGGACCCAGCTAGCATGACCAAGCTTACCGAATTTCCAATGAACGCGGTGATCAGCCTGGGGGGATGTTCCGCTTCCTTTGTCTCTCCCACGGGATTGGTGATTACCAACCACCACTGCGCCTACGGTTCAATTTCATACAATTCAACTGAATCCAAGGATTTACTGGCTGAAGGTTTCCTGGCCGGAGATTTGTCTGAAGAGCTGCCTGCTGCACCGGGCTCCCGCGTCTACGTCACCGTTGCAATGAACGAAGTAACGGACAAGGTTAACGAACGCCTGACAGATGAGATGGATGGTGCTGCACGTTTTGCCGCTATCGAAGAAGCGGAGAAGGCGCTGGTTTCCGAGTGTGAAAAAGATCCGGGCCATCGCTGTGAGGTCTATAGCTACTACGGCGGTTTGAACTACTACCTGGTTAAGCAGCTAGAAATCCGCGATGTGCGCTTAGTTCATGCGCCGGCGTCTTCGATTGGCAAATTCGGCGGCGATATCGATAACTGGATGTGGCCTCGCCATACCGGCGATTACGCTTTCTACCGCGCCTATGTTGGCAAAGATGGTAAACCGGCTGATTATTCCAAAGATAATGTCCCTTACGAGCCCAAGCACTACCTGCCCGTAGCGGCAAAAGGCCCTAAGGAAGGCGATTTTGTGATGGTTGCCGGTTACCCTGGCCGCACTAATCGCTATCGCACCGCCCAGGAAGTGGAAAGTAACTTTAATTGGTATTACCCAAACATGCAGCGGGTATTGGGTGAGTGGTCAGAAACGATTGGTGCGGCTACCGCCGACAATAAAGATGCAGAGTTAAAGTATGCCAGTCTCGTGGCAGGCTTGAATAATTACTCTAAAAACTTTACCGGCATGATGGAGGGATACCAGCGTAGCGATCTATTGCAGCGTAAAGAAAAGCTGGAAAAAGATTTGCAAGCTTGGGTGGATTCAGACAAGGCCCGCGAGAAAAAATACCAGTCGACGATCGATGATCTCGAGGCGCTGGTTGTAGAAAAAGAATCAACCCGTGAGCAGGACCTGGCCATCGATTATATGGATCGTTCAGCCATGCTGGGTGCCGCGAGCAAACTGTATCGATTGGCCAAAGAGAACGAAAAACCGGATGCTGAGCGCAAGCCGGGTTATCAGGAACGGGATCTAATCCGATTCAAAGAGGGCATGCGACGTATAGAGCGCAGCTATCACCCATCAGTCGACAAACAGATCTGGCTTTACTTCCTGGACCGTTATCAGGCGCTCCCTAAGGAGCAGCGTATAGCCAGCTTTGATCGTTACTTGAATATCGGCAAAGGCAATACTGACTTAGAGGCAACTCTCGACAAAATGTATAAGGAAACAGAGCTTTCCGATGTCGAGGTACGTGAAGCGTGGATCGGTAAAAAGCCTGAAGACTTTAAAGAGAGCAAAGACCCGTTTATCCAGCTGGCAGTGGCCATGTACGAAGACATGCTTACGCGTGAAGAGCATGAGGAGTCCATGAAAGGGCGCTTCGCTCAATTGCGCCCACAGTATATGGAGATGCTGATAGATTATTACCACTCCCTAGGTAAGCCGGTCTACCCGGATGCAAATAGCTCTCTTCGCGTGACTTATGGCCTGGTTAAAGGCTATGAGCCACCAGCTGGAACAATTAAAGAGGCAGCAGATGGTAATGACGGTAAACAAGGCTTTGTACCTTTTACAACATTGCGTGGTATTAAGGCAAAGTATACCGGCGAGGACCCCTTTGATGCTCCCAAGGCTTTGATGGAAGCGATCGATAAGAAGAACTATGGCCGCTACTATGAAAAGCAGCTGGATTCAGTACCGGTTAATTTCCTAAGTACCGTAGATATTACGGGCGGTAACTCAGGATCTCCGACAATGAATGGTCGCGGCGAGCTGGTGGGAGTCGTATTTGACGGAACATACGATAGCATCAATGCTGATTGGGACTTCACCGATAGCACCCGGGCGATTCATGTCGACATCGCTTACATTCTCTGGGTAATGGAGAATATCGACGGTGCCGGATACCTGGTTCGGGAGATGGGCCAATAGCCGGCAATCGATGAAGTAGTGTCCTCGGGTGAGCAGCGCTCGCCGGGGACATTATTCTGTGTAAGGTTGTATGTTATCCACTTCCATGCTGTAAGCCGCAGTTCCGAACTCGCTTTCTATTTTCAATGTTCTCAGTTTCCCTTCTATAGAGAAAGGTTCGTACAGAGCGTCAACTTGAACTCCCTCAGAAAAACTGCCATGGATAACCTGATTTGGAGGTGGGGGCGGCAGGTGGATACAGGCTCCGAAGTAGGGAACAAAAAGGAAATTGGAAATTGTTAATTCGTCATTGAATTCAATTGGAACTATAAACCCAGCAATACGTATCTGTTGATTGTCGAACTCTGGTTTTATTCGGGTGGAAGTCAAAGCAGCTTGGTAACGGCTTTCATTTTCGCTCGTAGAGGCAATAGCTGATGTGTCAGGCATTGAGTCGGCAGTGGAGCCTTCAACAATATCATCTATGTATTCTGGTGGGTTGAGTAACGCATCCAGATCATCTTTTGGGATTAACTCTTCCCAGCTGACTTCACGATAATTGATACTTACCTGTTTGACTTGAGTATCTTCAGCGACTGGCGCTGAAACTTGATTGGTTTCAACTGGGCTATCACAGCCAGCTACGAGTAGTACGATTGCCAGGGTGCAGGCTGATGAGAAGAGATATCTGTTCATGGCTGGGGTTTATTTATCGTATTAAATGATTTGATATATCATTATATATCTGTTTGCAAAAATCCATGCTGCAAATGAGGTGCAAGATGAATGCTTTCACTACGAAATTGAAACTAGCGGTTGAAGTGGAGCAGCTGCGCTTCGCCTATCGTACAGGTCCTTCGGTTTTAGAGGTCCCTTATTGGTCAGTGCCTGTCGGTGAGCAGGTATTTTTACGTGGCCGCTCCGGTAGTGGTAAATCAACACTGCTGAACCTCCTGGCCGGTATTCTGTCAACAAAAGTTGGAAGCCTTAAGGTTCTGAGTCAACCACTGGGTACACTGAGTGAGCGCAAGCGGGATCGCTTCAGGGCGAGACATATTGGCGTTGTATTTCAGCGCTTTAACCTAATTCCCTATTTGAGTGTGGAGGACAATATTCGTGTCGCCACCCACTTTTCTGGTTTCCGTGGCGATTTTCGCGGCAGGGTTAATGAGCTGCTAACGGGACTCTGTTTAGGAGAGGAAATTTTACCCAAGAAAGTGGCCAGCTTGAGTGTCGGACAGCAACAGAGGGTGGCAATCGTGCGGGCATTGATCAATGAACCGCAGTTATTGCTGGTTGATGAGCCTACATCTGCTTTGGACCCTGAAGCGAGAGATGCTTTTGTCCAGTTGTTGATGACTGCATGTCAGCAAAAGAAATGCACTCTGATCTTTGTCAGCCACGATAGCTCTTTGGAACGACACTTCCCTCTGGTTATGGATATGCGCGAAATAAATATTGCCTGGAAACTTAGGCCCGAGTGGGACACTGCACCGGAGGCTTTAGCCGATGTTTTTTAAACTTGCTTGGCAAAGCCTGATGCAGCGTAAGGGTAGTGTGTCACTGGCCGTATTGTCTGTAGCAATCAGTTTGATTCTAATGTTGGGGATCGAGCAGTTGCGAAGCCATACTAAAAACAGCTTTAGTCGAACTGTGTCAGGGGTAGACCTTATTGTTGGGGCGCCTACGGGACAATTGAATCTCTTGTTATACAGCGTATTCCATATTGGGAATGCCAGCAATCATATTTCATGGGATAGCTACCAGGAACTTACTCACTTACCCCAGGTACGTTGGGCGATACCCCTATCCCTGGGGGATTCGCACCAAGGTTACAGGGTGGTGGGAACCTCAACGGGATTTCTCGATCACTATCGGTATGGGAATAAGAGGCCATTGGAGCTATCAACCGGCCAGAATTTTATCGATACTTTTAGTGTCATATTGGGGGCGGAGGTCGCTCGGGAACTCAACTACCAACTTGATGACACTCTCACATTGGCGCACGGTTTGGTTGGAACGCGCTTCACAGAGCATGGTGAAAACCCCTTTATCGTTAGTGGCATACTCAAGCCTACTGGTACACCAGTAGATCGAGCACTCTATGTAAGCTTGGCGGGACTGGAAGCCGTTCATGGTGCTGATGCGGAGCACGATGATCTGGTGCCTAATAACATTACTGCCTTCTTGCTCGGGCTTAATTCCCCTATAGCTACATTTCAGGTACAGAGAAAAATAAACGAATATTCGAAGGAGCCGCTGTTGGCAATATTGCCGGGCATTGCACTATCGGAGCTTTGGCAGATATCCAGTGGTATAGAAAAGGTATTATTTTTTGTCTCAGCTATGGTGGTTTTGGCTGCATTACTTGGCTTATGTATCTTACTACTTTCCACGATGCGCGAGCGCAGACTGGAGATAGCACTACTGAGAACTGTAGGTTCTGGCCCTTTGTTTTTATTCCTATTGATCCAGGCTGAGGCATTTTTGGTTTTACTTTTAGGTGCGACAATTGCTGTTTCTGGATTGATAATGGGAGGCTGGCTGGTTGAGCCAATTCTGATAGATAAATTTGGAATCTATTTGGACGGCGTTGTTATAGGCGAACATACGATTGTGCTTTTAGCTTTAGTACTGGTAAGCACATTAATTGTGGCTGCTATTCCCGCTATAAGTGCATGCCGCCAGTCTTTGGGGGATAGTGATCTTCTGCATTGACTAGAAGCTGAGGCCGAGCCAAATTCAGAGTAAGACTTTCTCTAGATTTTGATGTCAGAGGTAACCGAATATCTTTTATTTTATGGGCGATATTAGCTTTGTAATTTCTATATATTTGCTTTGTTGCCTTTCCACACCATTCGTGATCCTATTTCCAGGCTGCGAGCTTTTCCTGTCACTGGGACTATTTATATCCCGTGGCTTGTAGCAGCCTACAAACACTATCTAATAATTTTTCATGACAAGGAAATAGTTTTGAATAGGATAATACTAACAATCTTAATGTTGCTGGGTAGCCTCAATATATTTGCTTCAACCCCAGATATTGAGCAGGCCAGAGATTCCTTAGAGATTGTGAAAGAATTAACCCCCTGGCCTTGGGAAGAGCCGGTAACTCCAATTATTGAAGAGTATCTGGCAGCTGATTTTGATCAATATTCGGGAATGGCAAAATCCCACTATATGGTTGATGAGCTGCTGATGCACAAGTGGGGTCAGTCAATCACAGAATTTATTGTATTAGCCGAGCTTCTGTACACGTTTCAGCCAGAAGATTACCAGAATCAGCATAGTTCAGAATTTGATGCGGCTATTGCTGACCTGAATCTCTTCAGGTTGGCAATTAATGAGTTACTGCTTCCCCATGTACCCGGTTATAAACTGAAACAGCAAATTTTGACTAAGCGCTTTGATGGCGAGGGTATGGTAATTGCTGTCTTTGATTTGTTTGATCCGACACGCTTACAAGAGCAGCGCGAACAGTATCCCAATATTGAAGCAGAAGTTGCATTTGGTGATCCCATTACTTTCCTTCATGGTAACACCGTAATTGATATCATTTTGGATATTGCTCCGAAGGCGACTATTGTACCCGTTAGTGCCGAGAGCAAAACTTATAATGATGCAATGGCCTATATGCGGTATCGAGATGACATTAGTGTGATCAATATGAGCCGTGCATTTCATATCACCAATGACCAACTCGACCCAGAGTTTGCAGAGCATCTCTCCGCTATTTTACAAAGTAAGATTTTTACCAAGTCACTGGGAAATACAGGTACAGATCTTGAGCATAACAACACCGATGTGAGAGAGCGCTTGGAGCTACCACCACTCGGCAGCTTCTTTACCTATGACCTGGATTTAATCAGGGCATTCCTTGCTCAGAACGAAGGGCAGGCCGGTGCTGAGAATTTGTTTTTTGCAATCAACCTCCAGCCATTCTCAAATGAGATTTCACTTACGGCGACGGTTCCGGGTTACAACCCCTTGGCTATTAGGCGGAGCTTTGCTATTGCCGGCGATGCAGTATATTCAGCTTCCAGTCAAAACTTTGAGTCTGGTAGCTCTTTTGCCGCTCCTCAACTAGCGGCTGTCAGCCTATTGCTCCTTGAAATGGCAGACTACTACGGCTTTAGCAGGGTAGAAGCTGCTCAAATAGTGAGCAAGTCATTGAAAGATAATGCTCGCCGCAGTTGGTTAGGTGATCACAACACCGGGCTTGGGTTCGTTGACGCCCACCGGGCTATGAGCACTATTCTGAGAGCGAATAGCAAATAAGCTTGATTTAGTCATCGAGTTGAATGAGAGTGCGCTGGCAGGTTGAATATTTGCAGCCTGCCAGTTACCTGTATAGATGGTACTGCGGGTAAAGGAAGTGAATTGGAGTGAATATTGAACATACTTTCTGCTCATATGGGGTCCTCATTCAATGAATTATCTCCACTGTTGCAATTTGCACACACTGGGGTGAAGAGGTATGAGGGTTCTGTTGTCGTCAAACGAGGTGGAGTTATTGCGAATACTATTTGTTCAATATTTAGATTCCCGAAGGCGAGTTCAAGTTCGCAGTTAGTTGTTGATTGTGGGCACTTTTCCGATCGGATGGATTGGGTGAGAGATTTCGATGGGTTCAAGATGAGTTCATCATTTTATTCAGAAAAAAATTACCTGGTGGAAAGGCTCGGCCCTTTGGAAATGCAGTTTACCGCTCATAATGTCGACGGAGCACTTGAATATCAGTTTTCGAAAACGAAGCTATTAGGTATACCTTTGCCAAAGTTTCTTTGGCCCAAAGTCAAGGCTTATGAAACAGAGAGTGAAGGGCAGTATCAGTTCAGTGTCAGTGTGCACATGTTTTTAGTGGGGTTCATTTTATCATATGCTGGCGATCTGAAAATTACGGAGCCCGCTTGATTTAAAATGCCATTAGGGAAGAGCGATCTCAGTAACAAGCTCTTCCCCAACTACAATATATTGTTTACTTACTTGGTATTAGAGGCTTCCGCTAGTCCCTTCAGAAGTTTATGGCTATCTGTATGAGCGCCAAAGACACCTCCCTGCATAGTAATCATCTTGAGAGCCGACTCATGGTTGCCGATGTCGGTAGCCCCAGTGCAGTCTGATAGAAGCAGGCACTCGAATCCTCGATCATTGGCTTCCCTCATGGTGGTGTGTACGCAGACGTCGGTTGTAACGCCCACGAGAATCAAGTTATCGATCCCTTTAAGCTTGAGTATTAGCCCGAAGTCTGTAGAAAAGAAGGTACCTTTGCCTGGCTTATCAATAATGACCTC
This sequence comes from Microbulbifer sp. CNSA002, assembly GCF_047324085.1. Lineage (NCBI taxonomy): Bacteria > Pseudomonadati > Pseudomonadota > Gammaproteobacteria > Cellvibrionales > Microbulbiferaceae > Microbulbifer > Microbulbifer sp. CNSA002. Next base: position 2,880,193 of record NZ_CP172449.1, on the reverse strand, counting down.
ACCAGCTTTGGGCGCTAGTTCTGGGATCACGTCCCAACCAGGTTCCCCTCTGACTAAAATACGTCCACATGGTCCCGGGTCGCCGATACCTGCAGCAATTTGTCGTGAGCGCCAGCGTTTGTTTGGAGGGAGGTCAGAAAGGTCGGGGCGATGTCCCTCCCGGGTGTACATAATGTGGTAGTTTTCTGCCCGCATCGCATTCAATACTTGCTGGATGGGTTCGATGGGCCTGCGCATTGCCTCCAGATCATATCCCATCTTGTCGACATAGCCGCCGGGGCTGCAAAAGTCCACCTGCATATCAATAACCACGAGAGCGGTGTTTTCTGGCCTTAGATCCCCATTATATGGCCACTTGTATGGGTTGGCCTCGACAGGGCCATTTTTGTCCGATGAATCTGAAGTGCTCATTGTCAAGGCCTCTAATTATTGATAGAGAAAGTGATTGCTAATGGATAATAGCGTTGATTGAGAGCTTGATTGAATGGCAAGGCTTTATCGGGCGCACAATTCTTGCTTAGGTGAGGCATAGCTGGATTTGCATAAGTAATAAGTGTTCATCTGGTAGTGGGTTTAGGCGTATCTCTCCTATATCTTTTATTCATGAAAGGCCAAAAATACTGTGACATGTATTTTTGTGTAAACGATTCTCTTCAAGTATTTGATCAAATTTAAAAGGCGGTTTTTATTCGTATATCTAGCATATGAAATTGCGAATGCGATTTTATTGTGCGCTAAATATCTACAAACAAGATCGCGGTTGGATAGTTGAAGCTTACCTCTATATTTCGCTTCAAAGAGTTCGTTCCACTGATATGTGGAAGTGAAACGTTACACTTTTTTTATTGAAAAATTATCTATATTATCCTGCGATTCATTTTGAGTGAATTTTAGTGGAGCTTATTTGGTACTCCCTTCTGGTTTAGGAATGTAGGGATTAAAGAATGTCCGCTTATGTATTCATCTTTGAAGTTAAGAACCGTTTTTTGGCTGTAAGTAGTTAAAGGAAAGTTTGTGGAAAATCTTAAGAAGGGAATTTTCGCTGGTGTTGCATTACTGATTATCCCTATCACCATGGGGACCGTTTTCACAGTTGATGAGGGTCACGTAGGAATCGTAAAGCGATTTGGCAAGGCAGTCTCACAGGTTGACCCCGGAATTCATACGAAAGTCCCACTTATGGATAATGTGGTCGAAATCGAAGTGAGAACCCGGAAAAATGTTGAGACGATGAATGCCGCCACCGCAGAACAAATGCCATTAAAAGCAGTGACTGCGGTGAACTGGACGGTAACTCGCAGTGCGGCCATAGATTTGTATAAGCAATATGGCGGTTTGGAACAATTTGAACAGCGGATTCTTGACCCCAGGCTGAGAAGCGCCAGTAAAGCTGGTTTGGCTGAATTCAAGGCAGAGCAGATTATCCAGAACCGGAATGCAGCAATTCGACGGATTGAGGAACTCTTGGAGGAGGAAACCAAGGGGTTGCCTATGGAATTGGGAGATGTACAGATTGAGAGCATTAGTTTGCCTCCCAAGTACATCCAATCTATTGAAACCAAGCAGACTGAGTTGAACCTGGCGGCTGCCGAAAAGCACAAACTGGAACGTCAAAAGCTGGAAGCGCAACGTGAAGTGAATACGGCTAATGCGCGCCGTGATGCCACCAAAGCTAAAGCAGATGGTGAAGCCCATAAGATTCGTGTAGAAGCCGAGGCGGAAGCTTTTGCGATTCTTGAGAAAGGGGAAGCGGAAGCCGCAGCGATTAAAGCAAAAGCTGATGCTATTGCCAGAAACCATACCTTGGTTGAATATATCCGCGCGCAGCAATGGAATGGTCAGATGCCTTCAACTATTATGGGTGGCGATCAGCCAATTCTGTGGGATATGGGGAATAACTCAGACCGCAGAAATTAAGATGGCCCAAAGCTAGATTTTTGCTCGCTTTTTACACAAAAGGTTTGGCGTTTATCAATAGGAAACGCCAAGCCTAGTTTGTTCAGTTGGCAGTATTTCCTAAATTCTAAATGATGGTACAGTTATTACTTAATAAGGACTGTTTGTTAGTCTCTTAGTTACTTGACTTGCCAAGTAACTCCTCCCAATACCCGAAAGGTACTTTTCGGTGTGCTAATTACCCAGTTTATCCGGATTAAATTTATTGATGTTCCTCGGGTATTACGCACTCTAAATCAAGGAGATTCCGGTTGAAACACTTTATATGGTTTATCAGTGCTGCAATATTGGTTTTTGGTGCCAGTAACTCGGTGGTTGCAGAAGATGGGGGCTCATGTAGCAAGTTATGTACTTTTGTGCTCAAGAATAGTCGGACCTCAGAATATACGGTAATTAATAGGGAGAGGGCAGCCAAGCAGTTCACACCATTCTCTACTTTTAAGGTTCCCAATACCCTTATTGCACTTGACTTGGGTTTAGTTGAGAACCTGTTACAAGAGCTAACCTATAATCATGACAAATACCCAGCTAAAGAGTGGTGGCCTACAATCTGGTCAGAAAGGCCTTTGACGATTCGCGAAGCATTTCAAAATTCAGCGGTTCCGATCTATCAGCAATTAGCAACGGAGATTGGCGCCAAGAGAATGAATCAGTATTTGGCAGGTTTTAATTATGGTAATCGGGATGCTTCGTCTGGTATTGATACCTTCTGGCTCAATCAGAGTATCAAAATATCAGCGTTGGAGCAGGTAGACTTCCTGGAGCGTTTATTTACTGGTCAATTACCTGTATCGCAGTCAGCTATATATAAATTTAAAGAAGTGATGCTGGTAGAGGAGACCGATGCCTATAAGTTATATGCAAAAACAGGAGGAGGGCCATTAGCTAAGAATAAGGCTTTAGGTTGGTATATTGGAATTGTAGAGTCCAATAACAATATTCATTATTTTGCGATTAACATAGATGGCAGCAGTTTTCGGGAAGTACAAAAGAAAAGAATTGAAATTGCCAGAAAAAAACTATCTGAGTTGGGGGTTATTTAGGCTCTTGTGGTACGTCTGTTTTTGCAGTGGTTAGGGCTTTTTGATTGATTGTTGTGAGTCAATCGGCATAATGGCAATCAAATTCACTTTCATATGGGGCTTCCTATGGGAACTCAAGCTGTAAAAGTTATATTTGCTTTATTCATCAGCAGCTTTTGCTCATTATGCTTGGCTGCCGATAAAGTAGCCAATTTGGATAAGCTTATGCTTGTATCGGGTTTCACCAAGCAGGTTGAGGGGTTTCCTGAGCTAGTAAAATCTGGATTTACGGAAGGCGTGCAGCAGGGAGCACCAATTCCTCAGGATAAACTGCAGAAGATTCTTGAAAGTGCAGATAATACAATTTTACCGTCCATCATTATGGATGAAGTGCGCTCGTCACTGAGTACTTCTCTGACCGATAAAGATGTTGAGGTCTTATTGGCTTGGTATGAGTCAGATATCGGTAAGAAAATTACCAAGGCTGAAGAGGAAGGAAGCTCTGAAGAGGCATTCCAGAATTTGATGGCTAATGCACAGCAGTTGATGGCTGACACAAAGCGCGTTGAAATGGCAACTCGTATTGATCAGCTTGTTGGTGCTACCGATATGGCGATGGAGATGCAGATCTCTACGGGTATTGCTGTCTATTCCGCAGTTATGGCAGTGATGGCTCCCGGCCAAGAGATCAATCTAGATGCTTATAAGGCACAAATGGAGGCAATGAAGCCCCAGATGCGTCAAAATGTTGAGCAATTTGTTACCCTATCTTTCGTGCAAACTTATCAAGGCTTCGACGATGCAAGCTTAGCGAAATATGAGGAGTTCTTGAGCCAACCAGAAGCTAAAAAATTCAATTCCTCTTCAATGGCAGGGCTTAATAAAGCTTTAACACAAGTAATCGGCCGTTGGTCCGGTGATATGGCTTCTATACTTAAAAACGAAGCGAACTGATTATGGGATAGGGAGCTCCTGAATATCTTTATACTTCTTAATTAGAGTATTTAGGGGGTTCTCGGCCTACCGCCTGCATCCATACTAGCTGTAAAGGAAGCAGGCGGTATGACCATCACACTTTTACCTTTCCGTTCTATACCCTAAAGTGAGTCTCATAGGTTTGTTAGTTATTTGATAAAATAGCTTGTCAATTCAAATCATTATATTCTCTTGCACTTCTACAGTCCGATTCGCTGGAATGCGGTAATAGTCTATAGCACTACTTGAATTCCTTACCATGGCGGCAAAGATCCGCTCTCGCCAATTTGCCATTTTGCTATAGCCGCCTTTAACAGGAAATATGTTATATCGGCAGGTAAAGAAAGAAGACTTACTTGGATCTATATCCAAAAGGTGCATTTTGTTGAGTTTATTTATGGCCCCTTCGACATCTGGGCGTTCCATATATCCATAACGTAATATTAGCCTGAAACATCCCTCTCTGATCTTGCTAATGATTGCTCGGTTCTTTGGGAGTACTTTTGGTGTGTTGGCCGACGTAACGGTTAGGAAAAGATTCTTTTCATGAAGGACACTATTGTGCTTCAAATTGTATATCAGGGCATGAGGTACAAAGAGTTGATTGGTTCCCACAAATATTGCAGTTCCAGGTACTCGTAATGGGGGATTATCAAAAAGTGAGTTTAAATAGGGCTCTAATTTAAAATTTTTCCCCTGTAAGTAACAATTTATCGCTTTTTTTCCATCTCTCCAAGTAATCATCAGCATCGCAATAAAGGCGGCTAAACTTATAGAGAACCACCCCCCGTGGCCTATCTTTGCCAGGTTTGAAGTAACAAAGGCAAAATCAATAAAAGCAAAGAATGAGCCGACAGCCAGGCAAATTATCAGATTGTATTTGAGGTAGTGACGATACACGATTGCTGCAATGCAGGAGGTAATCAACATTGCGCCACTCACTGATACACCATAAGCACTAGCCAGGTGGACTGAGCTTCCAAAGAGAATTGCCACCAGTATTACCGCTGTCATTAATAGGTAATTGACACCGGGCATATAGACTTGTCCCGCGAGTGCTGATGACGTGTGCCGGATGGCAAAACGGGGCATCAAGCCAAGTTGGATTCCTTGTTTTGTCAGGGAGAAGGTCCCCGAGATACAGGCCTGGGAAGCGATGCAGGTTGCTACAGTTGCAAGAATAATCATTGGGTAGAGCGACCAGTCCGGGTACATCCGGTAAAAGGGGTTGTCTACCGCAGAGGTGTCACTAATAAGTAGAGCGCCCTGTCCCATATAGTTCAACACCAGGGCGGGGAACACCAAACCTATCCAGGCAATTCTTATAGGCATACGTCCAAAATGCCCCATGTCGGTATATAGAGCCTCTCCTCCGGTAAACACCAGTAATACTGCACCTAATATCCAGAATGAAGCCATGCCATGGTTAGTGAGGAAGCTCAAAGCATGCAGCGGATTGACGGAATGGAGGATTACAGGGTTTTGGAGCACCCAGTAAAGGCCCGCGAGCAGCAAAACTAAGAACCAGATGGCGGTGATCGGGCCGAACAGTTTCCCCACGGTTTCGGTGCCGAAGCGTTGCACAAAAAACAATCCAAAGAGTATGCCGATAGAAATTGGCAGGATAAACGGTTTTAGAGTCTTGTTGACTATCTCCAGTCCTTCGACTGCGGAGAGAACGGAGATGGCTGGTGTGATAACGGCATCACCAAAAAATAGTGCCGCCCCACAGATCCCTCCGCCGATAATAAGCTTTCTTAATAATTCTCGCCCTTTTGTCGCTTCCAGGGCCAGTGTCATCAGCGCCATGATCCCACCTTCCCCTCGGTTGTCCAGGCGCATTACCAATATGACGTACTTAATAGTGACAATGAGGGTAAGTGCCCAGAAGACAGCAGAGACCCCACCAATAATGGTCTCGGTGTTATGGGGAATTCCAAACCGGGGGTGGAAAATCAGTTTAAAGGCGTAGAGTGGGCTAGTGCCGATATCACCAAATACAACCCCGAGAGCGGCAAGTGATAGAACCCAGTGTTTTCTTGCGCCTTCTGAGCGAGATTCCATTTGCAACTCTTATCATCCGGTGTCATACAAAGGCAGTGATTTAAGACTTATCAGGGAGTTTGCTGTCATCACTTGGATGGTGGATATCAGCGCGCAAGAAATTAATTTTCCCTGAGACTGATCTTAGCAATACATTGCTAAGGCACCATGTGAGCTACTGTGCAGGGTGCAAACTTACAAGCCGATAAAGTGAGATGTAAGAGAGGTATCCGCGTAATTGAGCAATCGTGACAGGCAGTTATAAAAACAGCTCTTTTGGCGGGGATCTTATTGTTAGTAAGGCGGGACTACAGGAGCCTCCCCAATGAAAGCATCGGACCTTTTTATTCGTGCCCTGGAGAAAGAGGGCGTTGAGTATATCTTCGCGATTCCTGGTGAGGAAAACCTGGATATGCTGGAGTCTTTGCGGGGCTCAAAGATAAAACTAATTGTCACGCGCCATGAACAGGGTGCCGGTTTTATGGCTGCCACCTATGGTCGGCTTACGGGCAAGCCAGGTGTCTGTATGTCTACTTTAGGTCCGGGGGCCACGAATCTGGTGACTGCCGCAGCTTATGCCCAGCTCGGTGGAATGCCGATGGTGATGGTCACCGGTCAAAAACCTATCAAAAGTTCCAAGCAAGGGCAGTTTCAGATTATTGATATTGTTGACATGATGCGCCCCCTGACCAAATTCACCAAGACAATCGTGGGGGGCGACTATGTGCCAGCTCATGTCCGTGAAGCCTTTCGGCAATCTGAAGAGGAGCGGCCGGGGGCAACCCACTTGGAATTTCCTGAAGATATTGCCCGTGAACACTCCACCATGCCGGTCTTGGAGCCCAGCTATAACCGCAGGCCAATTGCCGAAGAGAAGGCAGTGCGCAAAGCTGCAGAAGCGATTGAGGCATCCCGTAAACCTCTGCTGTTGGTGGGAGCAGGCGCAAACCGTAAATTAACCGCCAAAATGTTGCGCAAGTTTGTCGACAAGCTGGGTATTCCGGTGGTGACAACTCAGATGGGTAAGGGAGTAATTGATGAATCGGGACCGCACTTTATTGGCAATACCGCGCTATCCGACGGGGATTTTGTTCACCGGGCCATTGAGCAGGCCGACCTGATTATCAATGTGGGCCACGATGTTGTAGAAAAACCGCCTTTCTTTATGCGTCCCGGTGGCCCGGAAGTTGTACATATCAACTTCAATTCAGCGCAGGTGGATCCAGTCTACTTCCCGCAGATAGAGGTGGTTGGCGATATTGCCAACAGCTTGTGGCAGCTGGACCAGCACTTGGAACCCCAGGATCACTGGAGCTTTACCGATGCGCACCGTATCCGTGCCGCGCTTCAAAAGCACATCCAGGAGGGCTCAAATACCACCACTTTCCCAATTCGTCCGCAACGACTGGTAAAGGATCTCCGCGAAGTAATGCCGGAGAAGGGCATTATTGCGCTTGATAATGGCATGTTCAAAATCTGGTTCGCGCGGAATTATCCTGCTTTAGCCCCGAATACCGTGCTGCTCGACAACGCACTGGCAACGATGGGGGCGGGCTTGCCTTCGGCAATGGCTGCCAAGTTGGTGTGTCCAGACCGCCGTGTGGTCGCAATTTGTGGGGATGGGGGCTTTATGATGAACTCCCAGGAGATTGAAACGGCGGTTCGCTTAAAGCTTGACCTTATCGTACTTATTTTGCGCGATGATGCCTACGGAATGATCAAGTGGAAGCAGGCCATGATGGAGTTTGATAACTTTGGTCTGGATTTTGGTAACCCTGATTTTGTCGACTATGCAAAATCCTATGGTGCTCATGGCCACAGAATAACGGCCACGGATGAGTTTAAGCCGATGATAGAAAAATGTTGCAGGGCGGGTGGAGTCCATCTCGTGGATGTGCCCGTGGATTACAGCCACAACGACCGTATCCTGAATCATGAAATTCGCGAGTTGTCGAGTAAGTTGTAGGGGTAGCCGGCTCGGGTAAGGTAGTTGTAACAGGGAGGCGTTCGACTTTCTTTTAAACAAGCTCCTCGGGCCCAAGTACTTTAAAGTAGGGGCCAATATCCAGCCTTATGGAGGACATGGCAATCTTGATCATTTCTCTGCGATCTTCGAGTATGTCCTCCTTAGCTATTCCATGTAGAACCATATAATCTTCATATTTCCCGGTAATAAAGTCCTCTTTCCGTATACCTTCGTAAGCTCTACATAAAACTCCATGAAGGTTCTCTATGAATTGGCGGCGGCTCTGCATTGTTTGTCGGGGCCCATGCTCGACTTCGAGTTCATGAGCATGTTCATAGTTGATATTCACCAAGCAAAAATTTGTTTTGTTCTCTTTCCAGGCTCTTGCCGCCTGGTTGAGTTCTACGATCAGGGTGAAGGGTAGGTCAGCGAACATAGGGTTATGGTCAGTAAAATCGAGAAATGCATAGCCAGCTCTTAGGTAGCTACTGGCGCGTTCCGTAATGTCGTAGCTGTGAATGTCCCCGGTGCGTATGGATTCGCTGTCGGTATCTTTCTGGCAGTTGAGGCACAAAAAACCTATCTCCACTTCTGAGCTGGCATGGCCGCAAGCATTGCAAATAAGTAGTGTGCCGGGTTTGTCGTAGTCACTGCCGAAGTGTAAAAGCTCCTTTCGACATTTGGGGCAAATTAGGTCTTCACCTTCCCTGAAGTCAGCTTCGCGTCCCAGGTAGGCGCAGCTGAAATGGTGCAGATAGAAGTCTTCGGTAAGGTTAGAGGATCTGCATACCGCGCACTCTTCACGGACATTAAACTGGGAACCTCCACAGCCGTTACAGATATGGCGTCGATCGAAAAACTTGCCCTGTAGAAATCCTGATTCGATCAGTTTTTCACATTCCGTCACAACCGTCGGGCTATCGAGGATAATATTAAAATCAACAGTAGCTTTGGAGTTGGGGCTATAGTGCGGCGAGAGACTTACGCCAGATACAAATAATCGCGCTAGTATTTTGTCGCTATCTTTCTGAGTGGTGTGGAAATCCAGGTGGACTTGCGCGCGCCGATAGTGAAAGTCGTCAATAACCTGGCTCACAACGGGCATATCCTGCGCACTAAGCTTTGAGCAATCCAGATCTGCCTTCTCGCCGACTGTTCCAGTGAGATCAATAACCGGGAGTAGATACAAGCCACCACGCATATGCCATATATGCGTCAGGTCATCTACTGATGCTGGCTCCTCAATTAAAATAGCGTCTTTGGATTCACCGGTATGCGATGTCACCTTAGAGTCGCCGGGCCAGCGAAAAAAGCTATATTCGTCACTTAAAAAGGAGATGCTGATTCCTCCACACCTATATAACAGCTGGCGTTTGAAAGATTAACTGAGTGTTTTAGCTTATTTCATGCCAGTTATGCGTAACTGTGTAGCCTGTAGTGTATATGGCGTCCCTTTAACTGAATAGATTGTTGAGTATTTAAGAAAAGATAGGTGAAAAATTGGCAATAGGCAGGGATAGGTGCCCTACGTCCCTGGCGGGAATTAGGAATAATTGTATGACATAGAAGGTAGTCGTCATCTGGGGAAGTTAATTAATAAATTTATCAATAATGACATCAATCCAGTCAATCTTTAGGGTTATGGTAACTTTCTCGTTCACCGGAAATTTTGATGGGTCAAGTAAGACTATTTTCGCTAACTGATTACGCGATGTGGGCTTGAATGTATTTTGGAACTCCTGGGGTAGTGCGGCTGAGAGGGGGATCATTTCTACAAGTACCCCTTTGTCTTTAAAGCGTCCACCAGTAACCAATACCTCCATTCCAGGCTTGATCACGAATTGATATTGATTGGGTAGATAGGCTAGGACATAGGCTTCCCCGGTGTAGATAGACATAAGGGGCTCCCCAGCATCATAGACATTGCCGACATGGGGGACTGAAGCCCCAACTAGACCAGAAGTGGGGCTTTGAATAATACCGTTATTGTAATGCTCCTCCAGTTTTCTTAGCGCTTGTTCGGAGCGATAAATTGCCTCATCAACAGATCTACGTTTTCCTTCCAGGGTGGCGCTTTCAACTTGTAATTTTACCAGGGTCTCACTGGCCTCGAAGTTATCTTTCAATACATCTTGGTAACCGACTTCGCTGACTACTCCTCTATTTGCAAGTTTATTGATTCTATCTACGATTCGGCCAATTTGTACTTTACGCTCCTTGGCGGGAGTAAGTAGTTTTTTTGCAGTCTCTGCCAATAAAGTGAATTCAGCAGAAATCTGTATTAGGTTAGCTTGGCGGGTGGAGAGATCGGCTATTCGCTCCAGTAGCTCCATTGATTCAATCCTTAAGAGTAGCTCGCCCTCTCGAACAGCTTGCCCTTCATCTACGGCAACCTCTACCACTTTTACCAAGTAGCCCATTTCAATAACGCTTTGATCGCGTAGTACCAACCCATCGCTTCGTAGTAAAAACCAGTCGCCCCATATATATCGGATAACACCAATGCCAAATAAGATTAACAAAGCCAGATATATTCGTCGGCTGGCAGATCCCCGGGTTTTTCGCTGCTCGCTTTCGAAGCTATCTGGGCGTAGTCGTTTTCGCAGAGCCTTCATTCAAGCTACTCACGAACACGGTGTACTTTTAAAGGGGCGAAAGAATCTTTATAGGATGTTCTAAAGATCCATTCCTGAACATAAGCATACAGTCTTACGACTCGCATAAAGTTTACATAAAAGATGCTATAGGCAGGAATATAGGGCCAAAGGGGAAGTGACTTGACTTTTGGGGTTGCGTAAGAAGCTAAAGCAAAGGTAATTGTATCGAGTGCAATTAATACAACCTGGGCTCCCGCTAAAATAAACCAGGCATTTTCGCCATAACGCACGAATAGCCAGATTAAATAGACGGGTAAAGCTATTGCGGCAATAACATTGAAAACCAGGAATTCATATTGGTGAAAAAACTCTTTTAGCTGCATTCCTTGGCGGAACGGATTAATAAAATGCAGGTACTTGCGGTAACGAAGACGAATAGCATCCCGTTCCCACCTAAAGCGCTGGCGCATTAGAACGGTTATGCTGGTGGGAACATCGGTATAACAAATCGCCTCAGGTGCAAATTCCACTTTCCAACCGTAATCCCGCAAACGAAAGGTGATATCTAAGTCTTCTCCTCCGCCGGCATCAAAGCCGCCAATTTGATTCATTGCGGATACCCTAAAAGCACTGAAGGCACCGGAGGCACAACACATTTGGTCGAGCATCGCTAGAGAGTGTCGCCCCAAGCAAATACTGATTACATATTCAATGGCCTGGAATGAGCTGAGTATATTTTCTGTGGAGTTTCGGACAATTACATTACCTGAAACCACGCCAACCCTGGGATCTGCAAAGCCTTGCATCACGTATTTCATAGCGTGGCGATCGAAGGTGCAATCGCAATCAATTGAGGCGATAAAGTCGCCAGTTGAAAATCTCTGTCCTAAGTTGAGGGCTGAGGCCTTGCCTCCACGCAGTTCTGTTGCATGAGCGCCATCCAAGCGACCTTTATTTTGTAGGTAGTGAATATCGTCTCGGGTTTTATCCGTGGAGCCATCGCTAATCGCAATTACTTCGTAGGGGATATAGCTCTGTTCCTGTAATCGCTCGCCACACTTTTCGATAGAGTTTTCCTCGTTGTGACCGGCAATAACTGCAGTGAGCCTGCCCAGGGATTCAATGTCCTCTTCGAATTCAGGTTTGGAGGCGAAAAAAAATACAGAGGTAAAAAATGACATTAAATATCTGGGGAATTCGAGTACCACGACAATCCAAAACATCGTAAAGAGAGTGGCGTAGCTCTGAGTGGCAAAGAAAGTAATTCCGTCATCGATCATTTCCCACATTTAGGTTTGCTCCCCAATAGGCGAGTGCGGCCCTCGGCTATTGCTGTTACCTATCTGTGATATAGGAGTGAACGTATGTGGCTCACTGCTAGTGTCTGGCAGTACCTCTTTGAGAAGGGGAGGGGATTGAGTGTGAGGAGTGGGTCTTACGCTTGGATTCCATTCATTGGTAAGGGCTCTCAACTCATTGCTTGTTAAGGCTAAGCCCAATTTTGATACCCCCTGACTTTGGCCCTTTGTTCATCAATCAATTAAGCGCTTGCAGACTTGGTGTGCCGCCACAAGGAGATGCGTCACCTGAGACTGTCAGTATAGTCCACGGTGGTTTGAGGCGTCGGGCAATGCTGAACTCCAGAGCCAGCAGGGGCTCTGGGTTGATTTATTCGCTGCTATTAGGAAGGGGGAATTCGGAGGCGGCGGTTCAGCCTTTATCGAACCTCAAGGTCCAGGTTGTATTGAGCAACCACACGACCTATGTAGCCCAGTTTTAGAAACGTCGCACTAATCACCATACAGATATGTCCTGCGACCTGCGCGGGAATTGAAAATAAGTGCGATAGGGGATAGCAGATAACAATCGTCAGAATAAGCAGGGGAACTGACAGAAGCAGCGTAAAGTTACCGGCTTTTAGTAGTAGCTTGAAACGCTCACGCAGTAAGGGGTTTTCCGTATTCAGCATATCGGCCTCAGGTTCAAACGGCGTCAATCTATCTTTAGCAACTGCTATGCCAAATATAAACGCCAATAAAAACAACGGGTTACGGCTTATTCTTGGTGTTTATGTGTCAAATTGACCTTTATGGTTGCTGTGTCATAATGACTCTTAAAGGTCTTTTGGACTGATTTGGCTATGGTAGATACCAACGCAACCTTACTGCTCGAAGTGGCTCTGGACCTGGCTAATAGCCTTAACAACAGCGATCGTTTTGAGCGTCTGCTCTCTACTATCCGCAAGGCGATCAAGTGCGATGCTGTTGCCTTGCTTGGGCTCAATGGCGCTACACTCACCCCTCTCGCAGTTCAGGGGCTTGCCCGAAGGACTCTGGGGCGGCGATTCCTGATTGATGAGCATCCACGGCTAGCGCAAATCTGCGCCTCGGAACACCCGGTCCGCTTCCCTTCTGACTGTCAGCTACCAGATCCCTTCGATGGTCTGCTGTTGGATAGGGAAGGGGATCTTCCTGTGCACTCTTGTATGGGCTTGCCTCTCTATTCAGATAACCACCTGATTGGTCTGGTGACAGTGGATAGCATGACAGCAGATGCCTATGCCCGAATCAGTGATCGAACCCTTGAACTGATAGCCGCGCTGTCTGCGGCCACTTTACGCACAGCTTTAGAGCTAAAGGCCCTGTCACACTCCGCTGAGCATGCTGAGCAATTGGTGAAAGACCTAACCCAGCAGGCACTGGAGCGGGATGGAGGTGAATTAATTGGTGAGAGCGCGGAAATGCAGTCCCTGCGCAGTGAGATAGAGCTGGTGGCTGGGTCGGACTACAACGTGCTGATTCTCGGTGAAACGGGGGTGGGGAAAGAGCTGGTGGCCCGTACCGTCCACAGGTTGTCGACTCGCAAGGAGAAGCCCTTAGTCTATTTGAACTGCGCTTCCCTGACTGAAACCCTGGCGGAAGCTGAACTTTTTGGCCATTCAAAAGGGGCCTTCACCGGCGCAGATCGCGAGAGGCCCGGTAAATTTTTACTGGCGAACGGCGGCACTATTTTCCTGGATGAGGTTGGCGAGTTACCGCTTGTGGTGCAGAGCAAATTGTTGCGTGTATTGCAAAGTGGTGAGATTCAGCCGGTAGGTAAGGACACGGTGCAGCATGTAGATGTTCGTATTGTAGCGGCGACTAATAGGGATTTACGCAAGGGGATTGAAAACGGTACTTTCCGAGCTGATCTCTACCACCGCCTCTCTGTATATCCCCTTGAAGTCCCACCGCTATGTCGGAGGGGTAATGATGTTCTGCTGTTGGCAGACTACTTCTTGGAGCGCTCCCGCAGGAAGCTGGGTTTTCGTCAGTTGCGTCTCAGTACAGAGGCCACCAACAAGCTACAGCGATACGCTTGGCCGGGTAATGTTCGCGAGCTGGAACATATTATCAGCCGCGCAGCCCTTAGGGCCCGCAAAGGTAGCTCTCCAGAAGCTATTGTTGCCATTACTGCAGCACAAATTGAAATTCCCGATGACCTGGTTATTCAGAAGCCTCCGCAGAAACCGGTAGAGTCGCTGACTGAGGCTATTGATTTAAGGAGGGAAACGGAAAACTATCAGCGCGAACTAATTGGGCGTGCCCTGGCTGAGACCGATGGGAACTGGAGTAAAGCGGCCAAATTACTATCCGTAGACCGAGGGAACTTGGTGCGTCTCGCTAAAAGATTGGGTGTTTACATCAAGAAAGAGGTTGTTCGAGGTAAGTAATCTATATTAAGCAAGGAGTTGCAATGTTGATTAGCGATAAAGGATTACGGTTTTCGCTGGTTGTAGGGGTAATTTCCCTGACTATCGGCTTACTGGCATTTGCGTATAACTGGAAAATTATTGGTGGGGGTTGGCCGTATTTCGGTACATTTTTATTTCCAGGCAATCTTGTACTGTCATTCTTCTCTGAAGAAATAGATTTCTGGCCAAAGTTTGCACTTCAGATGAGTGGCCAGTTTCTGGTTCCCTTTTTGCTGGCACGTAGCCTTATTAGTTTTAGACGCTGGTGGAAGTGATAAGGGGTATTACGATTTGCATGTGATATTACTCCAAGTATTTGATAGAAGGCTAGAGCTGTAAATACTTATACTTGCGATCTTGTATAAAAATAATTAAATCGCTAGCCACAATAAATATGCAAAAAATGTTTCTTGGCTATCAGGTTGATTCTCGGCAATATTATAAATGACTTTGGTTCTAATGTTATTGAACTCTTCTGGAGTTGCTTCATATTTAAAGTGTTTTGCTGTCTGGATAGCAGATTCTTCAAAGAAACCCGAGGGCTTACTTTTAATAACTCGGGGGTCTATCGGATCGCCGTTTTTATTAATGTCATACTCAACAATTACGTAGCCTTCCATCTGCTTTTCCAGCGCTTCTTGCGGGTATATTGGCAGTGATTTGTAAACAGGAACAGGCCCGCCTTTCTCTCTTGCCATTTCCCTGTCTTCAATGCTGGATTTATAAAAGTCAATGCACTGGGGGCATTCGTCGTAAGAGCTGCAATTTTTGCTTGTTGGAGAATCAGTACAACTGCAAAGAAGAAAAATAATAGATATCAGGGCTAATTTGTTCAAAACTTTTGATCTTCTTTACACTTATTGAAATGGCAAGTGTAACACCCTATAGATTTTCTCTGTAGCTGTTAAATAGCAAGTAATCTATCCGGTATCTAGCGGAGTTAACGGAAAGACTGTATTGCTGAATTAGTACGGTTAACTAGAAAAACCGTATATCAAACCGGCTCATTTCCTCATCACTCTCAACCCATTAAAAACCACGAGCAGGCTAGTCCCCATATCGGCAAAAACAGCCATCCACATGGTTGCCTCTCCGGCAAAAGCAAGCACCAGAAAAACCGCTTTAATACCCAACGCCAAGATAATGTTCTGCCAAAGAATGTGGGCCGTTGAACGAGATAGTTGGATAAAGGTGGCGATCTTGCCCAGATTGTCGTCCATCAGGGCCACATCAGCGGTTTCTATCGCTGTGTCGGTTCCCGTTGCTCCCATCGCAAACCCAATATCAGCACGTGCCAAGGCGGGGGCATCGTTAATGCCATCGCCAACCATGCCAACCTGGCCTTTTCCAGATAGAGCCTCCACCTCTCTGAGCTTGTCTTCCGGCAGTAGGTTGCCTTCAGCCCGATCGATGCCGACTTGTTTGGCAATCGCATCTGCAGTGTGTTGGTTGTCCCCGGAAAGCATCAGTGTTTTCACGCCCAGCTTGTGAAGGCTCTCAATGGCGTTTTGGCTCGATTCCTTCACGGTATCGGCGACAGCAAATATCGCCAGTACGAAGTTCTCCCGGGTCAGCATCACAACAGTTTTCCCTTCTTCCTCAAGGGTTCCCAATTGGCGCTCCAGTTCGGCGGAGCAAATGCCCAATTCTTCAATAAGCCGGTGGTTACCCAGGTAGCACTGATCCCCCTGAATTCTGCCCCTGACGCCGCGCCCGGCCAGGGCTTCAAAAGTATCCACTTCTTGTAGGCGTTCGTGGGGAATCTGAGCAAACTCCAGTACGGCCCTGGATACCGGATGATCGGAACGTTCGGCTAGGCTCGCCGCCAGGGTTTGTACCTCTTCCGCGGGCATTGGCGCTAACACTTTAAAATCCGTGACGGTTGGCAGGCCATGGGTGATGGTTCCAGTTTTATCCAATGCCAACCAGCGAAGGTGGCGCCCCTGCTCAAGGTAGGCCCCGCCTTTGACAAGGATTCCGTGGCGGGTGGCCGATGCCAAGCCGCTTACGATGGTGACAGGAGTTGCAATCACCAGTGCGCAGGGGCAGGCGATTACCAGTAATACGAGTGCGCGATAGATCCATTCCATCCAGCTGCCGGCAAAAAGCAGCGGCGGTATTACCGCAGTAGCCAGTGCCACTGCAAATACCAGGGGCGTATACCAGCGGGCGAATTGGTCGACAAAGCGCTGGGTTGGTGCGCGACTACCTTGTGCGGCTTCCACCGCATGAATGATTCGGGCGAGCAGATTATCGTTGGCAGCTGCCGTAGATTGGTATTCGAGTGCCCCGGATTCGTTGATACTGCCGGCGAAAAGTTCATCTCCAGGGCCTTTGTCTACCGGAAGGCTCTCCCCGGTAATTGGGGCCTGGTTTACTGCTGAATTGCCGCGTATTACCTCCCCATCAAGAGCGATACGTTCGCCGGGGCGCACCCGGATGGTGGTGCCAACCGGAACAGTCTTGGCTGACATGGAAACCCACTCGCCATCTGGCCCTTGTACGGTGGCGGTTTCCGGGGCCAGGTCCATTAACTCCCGAATCGCATTGCGGGCACGATCTAGGGATTTGGCTTCAATTAATTCTGCCAGGGTGAATAACACCATCACCATTGCCGCTTCGGGCCAGTGACCGATAAGCAGGGCGCCGGTGACCGCGATGGACATCAGCGCGTTCATATTCAGGTTGCGATTACTGAGCGCAATCCAGCCCTTTTTGTAGGTCGTGAGTCCACCGCCAGCGATAGCGGCCAGGGCCAGTATCATTACCAGCCAATTGTTCCCCCCCTGTAACCAGAATACGACCTCGGAGGCAATCGCCGCCAAACCGGCAGCGCCCAATAACCACCAGTTTGCATGGGTGGCAGGTGGCGCGGAATCGATGTCATCTTCCGTGGCCAGGCGTGCGTCCAGGTCAAGAGGGGTTAGGGTGTTGAGGATCTTGCTCTCCATACCTGGCGCGTGGCGCACCTGTAGGATTCGCTGCACCAGATTAAAGTCCAGCTGGTAAATTCCCTGCATGCCAGAGAGCTTGGCGCGTATCAACCCCTCTTCAGTGGGGCAGTCCATCTTGCTGATGGAGAACAGGGACAGGTCACCTTTGTCGCTGTTGTTATTGGTGTTTTGAATCGGCGTCATGGTTGCGGCTTGGGTTGCCCCGCTGCAGCCACAGCTGGAATCGCGCTTGACCATTATTCACTCTCGGATAGATCAGTCAGTGAGCCAGTATTACAATCCCTCTAGTAACTATAGAGTCAAGAGGGAGTGGCATGGCTTACAAGATTGGTGAAGCTGCCAGGAGAGTAGGCTGCAAAGTGGAAACGGTTCGTTACTACGAGCAGGCAGGGCTACTGCCAGAGCCCGCTCGCTCAGAGGGTAATTTCCGGCTTTACTCAGAGTCTCACCTGGAACAACTGCGTTTTATTCGCCACTGTCGTTCTCTGGATATCCCCCTCGAGGATATTCGCAACCTGTTGAGATTAAAAGAGGCTCCATCGCAAAGCTGCACTGATATTGATAGCGTGGTTGATGATCAAATTCAAAGAGTCGAAAAACAACTGGAATCGCTCAAGCAGTTGCGAAAAAGCTTGGTAGATTTACGCAATCGAT
Source organism: Microbulbifer sp. CNSA002 (assembly GCF_047324085.1). NCBI lineage: Bacteria > Pseudomonadati > Pseudomonadota > Gammaproteobacteria > Cellvibrionales > Microbulbiferaceae > Microbulbifer > Microbulbifer sp. CNSA002. The sequence continues at coordinate 2,862,293 of NZ_CP172449.1, read as the reverse complement.
GTGAGGGTGGCCAGGCAATTAATGCCTGTGACATTATGCGGGAGCTGACAGATTGTAGCTGTCATGGCCATCAGGCAAATAATAATGAGTGTTAGTCGTAAATTTTGGGCCTTGTTTTGAGTAAGTGGCGTATAACTTTTATCGTATTATTTTGTATTGGTTTGTTGTTGGCCGTATGGGCATTTATCGTTGAGCCTGCAAGTTTCCGAATTAATGAAGATGATATTGTCGTAGATGCCTGGCCAAAGGAATGTAACGGGCTAAGGGTCGCGATACTTGCTGACCTGCATGTAGGTTCCCCTTACAAGGGGCGGAAGAGCTTACAAAACCTGGTTGAAGCTGTTAATAAAAGCCAGCCCGACCTTATTCTCCTACCCGGTGATTTTGTTATTCAGGGGGTTGTTGGAGGTAAATTCGTTCCGCCGGAGGATGCAGCGGGAATCCTTAAAGAACTCAAGGCCCCGATGGGGGTGTTTGCCGTATTGGGAAATCATGATTGGTGGCTTGATGCAGCGCGGGTTGAGCAATCCCTTGAAAACCAGGGAATTTCAGTGCTTGAGGATAAGTCAGTAAGTCTGGTTAGTAGCGAATGTAAATTACGACTAGTGGGAATCAGTGATTTTTGGGAGGGGCCTCACGATGTTAAAAAAGCAATGCAAGGGATAGATGAAGGTGAGACGATATTGGCCTTCACTCATAATCCGGATATTTTCCCCGAACTGCCTGCGGAGCTGTCATTAACTATCGCCGGGCATACTCACGGGGGCCAGGTCTACTTGCCGTTTATTGGGCGGCCGATAGTACCTTCAAGTTACGGGCAGCGTTTTGCTGTTGGGCATATTGTTGAAGGTGATAAACACCTCTATGTAAGCCCTGGGGTAGGGACCAGTATTTTGCCAGTACGTTTCCTGGTGCCACCAGAAGTAACTGTATTATCCATATTTGCTCCTTGAGGCATGATCCCTCAATGATGGATTTGGGTAGGTGGTTTGGTAGGAATGGAGCGGGGACCTTCACATATAATTCCAGCCCAGATAAGAAATAACGGGTTGATACGATGATAACCGTCAAACGAAAAGTACTGTTCGGGGATTGTGATCCCGAGGGAATCGTATACACCCCAAGGTTCTCATCTTTTGCACTTGAGGCAACCCATGATGCAATGGCTGTTCTGCTTGAAGGGCCTGCTATCGCCAGAATGAAACAACTGGGTTTTCTTACACCTGTAAGAGCTTTTAACCTGGAGTTTCTATCCCCAGTAACCTGGGATCAAGAATTAAGTATCCAGGTTTCTGTTGCGGATATTGGTAATCACTCTTTTACGTTTCAAACGAAAGGCTTCTTGGAAAGTGGGATACTAGCGTTCACCGCTAATATTACCTATGTCACCCTGTCATCCCCTGAAAAGGAGAAGACCCCATTGCCTGGCTATCTTAGAGAAGCCCTGCTGCGCGTCAGTTAGCTGCTAATTCATCGGCAAGTTATTAGAGTAGGGTGCTTCCTAATTATCTTTTTGAAAGACCGTTGTCGGAATTCCCTTAGCACCAGCGTAAAAAATGATGAGTGTCGCAGGCTTGTCGCCTTCATTGCGCCCAAAATGCCACATATCGGTGACTTCAACGTAGGCTTTTCCCTCATCCAAAGTTAGGCTTTTATCCTGGTCAACGAGGGTAACTTTTAAAGTGCCTTCGGCAACATAGACGCTATTAGGTACGGGGTGTTTGTGCACTGGTAGCCGTGCGCCGGGCTCGATTGTCACACGCACCACAGAGAGCTCTGGCTGCCCCTCTGGATATTGGGGGAGGGTATCTCCGGCCCAATCCTTGGTCGATTCTACCAGTGTGTCAAATTTTACCCCCTGCATATTTTCCTGTAGATAACTCGCCAATGGGAGCAGTAGCAGTAATACTAGGGTAGCTATAGGCTTCCAGGTGTTCATGGGGCGACTCCTTATCGCTCTAAGTAAGCAGCCGTCGCCATGCCGCCGGCAGTGCAGACACCAATAATTGCCCGATGGGTGTCGCGCCGGCCCAGTTCTAACAGGGTTGAACCCAGATAGCGGATGCCCGACATACCGTAGGGGTGGCCGAGCGCAATAGCACCGCCATTAACATTGGTAATGTCCCAAGGGGTTTTGAGTTCAGCCTGGTTGTATAGAGTGGTTACGGCAAAAGCTTCATGTAGCTCCCAAAGGTCAATCATATCCTGGGTGAGTTGGTGGCGCTTCATAAGGCGACTGACCGCTGGCGCTACCGCAATACTCATCTCTTTTGGCGCTACCGCTCCCAGCTGCATACCGCGAAACAGCCCCAGAATAGGCAGGTTTCTCTGCGCTGCCAGTTCAGCATCCATCATGACGACCGCTGCGGCCCCATCGGATAATTGGGACGCATTACCGGGAGTTATCGTCCCCCCTGTGTTTACGGGCTCCAGCGCAGACAGGGCTTCCATGGTTGTGCCGGGGCGGGGGCCTTCATCTTCTGACAAGGTGACTTTCATGCGATTGGTTTCGCCACTCTCCTTATCTTTCACTGCCATTACCGTATCAAACGGCGTGATTTCCTCGGCAAACTTTCCGGCCTTTTGAGCTTCAGCAACACGCTTTTGTGACTCAACCACATAGCGATCCTGATCTTCGCGACTGATGTTGTATTGATCGGCGACATAGTCGGCCGTTTGGATCATGGTCCACCAAACTGCCGGCACTTTCTTTTGTAGGGGCTCATAGACAAAATGGTTCAGGTTCAAGTTGAACTGCACTAGGCTGATACTCTCGACGCCACCGGCCACCCCAATTTGCATTTCGCCTGCGGCAATACGATTGGCCACAATAGAAGCCGCGTTAAGGCCAGAGCCGCAGTAGCGATTTATAGTAAACCCCGGCACTTGAGACCCAAAGCCGGCAAATAGTGCCGCGTTGCGCGCGACATTGTGCCCGGTAGCCCCCTCGGGTAAGCCGCACCCCAACACAACGTCTTCCACTTCCTGTGGCGTTAAACCCGCCTTATAAACCACCTCCCTCAGGACATGGGCAGCCATAGAAATACCGTGAGTTTCATTCAGCGCACCCCGCCTGGCTTTGGCGATGGCAGTTCGGCAATAGGCAACAACGGCGACATCTCTCATGGGTGTAGCTCACACGATCGGGGAGGGGATGTGTTTACATTAGATCAGATAGAGGGGCTTGCAGGAGGGAGGTGAGTTTGGAGTTGCTTTCAAGCGTAACCGCTCCAAGGGGAGGGGTTGTTTTGGGCTAGATTCTCCTCAATTTTGGCAGCTAACACGTTGAGGGAGTCTGTAGTACCCATGATAATCTGCCATTCACAAAATAATGGTATGGCATCACAGTATTCTTCATGCGGAAACTTCCCTCGACTAACTTGCTGGTAACCTTTGATGCGGCTGCTCGGCACTTAAGCTTCAAGGACGCTGCACAAGAGCTTCATGTAACACCTTCCGCTGTTGGGCACCAGATACGAACGCTGGAGGCGGAGTTGCAAACCAAGCTATTTATTCGTTTCAATCGAACTATTGAACTTACGGGTGTTGGTAGGGAATACCATCTGAAAATTGCCAAGGCACTGGAAGTGATTCGACGGGCAACTTTGGATTTACTTGCGCGGGATCAAAATAAAACACTTACCATCCACAGTATTCCATTTCTGACCAATACAGTACTCGTCCCAAATATCAAATCCTTTAAAGCGCTATACCCCACAGTGTGTATTAGTATCGAGTCTCAAATCGCCCGCGCCAGCATAGATCCTGGCGAACTGCAGGTTGCTATACGTTATGACAAGGAGTTGAATGATGATTTGTGTTACCGGGAGGTCTCAAGGGTGCGAATTTCACCGGTTTGCGCGCCGGGTTACTTGAAGAGTGATCGAGCAAATCAGATCCAATTGTCTACAGATAAGCTAGGTTGGCAAAGATGGTCGGCAGATTGGGGCTTATCAGTTGAATTCAATGAGACGCTGACTTGTGATGGCTTACAACCCGTACTCGAGATGGCCGAGCAAGGGTTGGGAGTCGCAATGGGATACTTTCCCGCACTAACGCCTAAGGTCAGATCTGGAGAGCTTGAACTACTCTACCCTGAAAAATTCAGTGAGCTGTCTCCTTTGTATCTTGCCTTTAGCAAGTCATTGGAGGGTAACGAAATTATTGAAGGATTTGTTCGCTGGTTTATAGAAGTTGTCCATTCCCTAGAAGGTTAATCACCTAGCTTTATTTTCCCAGACAAGATTTTCTTGCCTGAGCCTAAGGAAAAACCCATTTGTCGCCGTGTTGTCACTTCCCTAGGATTATCTGATTGAGTATCTAAAGTAATCAGGTGGCCAGAGTATGATATCGGCAGTTATAGATGGCTTTGTGCCGAGTTTGCTTAAAAGTCAAACTCTTAAAGGGTACGCAGCTCACTCAAGAGATGGTATTCAGTTTATGGATTTGGGCTCTTGTGTGATTCGCTATCGAAAGATAGGGCGAGGCAGCCGTGTAATTGTATTTGAAGCAGATCCGCCAGTTGTCATTGAGCATTATGACTATCTTGTAAGCCAAGTTCCAAGTGATTTCACCGTTGTAATATTTGAACCACCTGGCTTTGGTTTTTCCATTCCTTCAACGAGTCTTGATTATAACTTTGCATCTTTGGTTAGCCTTACCGAGGTGTTTTTACAAAACCTTGCCCTTGGATGTGTGACGCTTGTTGCTCCATGCGTACTCGGCTTTGGAGCAATTGCACTTGCGTACAAGCGCCCAGATTTGCTTGACCACATAGTGCTATCTCAAGTACCGAGCTGGGGAGAAATGTTGAGATGGAAGGAGGGGAGAGATCCACGAGGATTGCTGAGCAAGCCAATTTTAAGTCAGCTGTTGCTAAAAGCTCTGAAACGTAAGCGAACACTTGCCTGGTTTGAAGCTGCGCTAGGGAGGAGTGAGCTGATCACACCGTTTAATGAATTGGCCCAACAAGCCTACCAACATGGAGCAACTTTTAATCTGGCGTCAGCTTTTCAACGATTATTAGTCGGCGAATCTCCTTTGCAGGGTACTCTTTTCTCCAAACCCTTAACAGTGAGAGCCTTATTTCTTTGGGGGGAGCGGGACCTTTCTCATAAATGTACTTGTAAGCATTCAAGTTTGAATATGATCCCGGAGGCCTCTCTACTACGCATAGCAGAAGCTGGACATTTCCCTGAGCTGGAGGCTCCGGATGTGGTGCTGGGTCCTCTCATAAATTTTGTATTAGACCAAGACATGGAGGTCTCAAGTAATGATTGAAGAATGTCGAATAGTAACTCAGGATGGCCTATCTCTCGGGGCAACGCTATTTTCACCAAAAGGTCCGCCTAAAGCGGGGGTAATCATAAATTCGGCTACTGCGGTCAAGCAGGGCTATTATGCTGAATTTGCAAAATTCCTGGCTAAGAATGGCTACTTGGTAGTGACCTATGACTATCGAGGTATAGGTAAGTCTGCGGTTGCCAATCAACGAGACTCCCGACTATCTATGAGCGCGTGGGGAGAGTACGATTTGGCCACTGTTATCGATTGGTCTACTAGCCAATACAAAACGCTAACCTGGCATTGTGTGGGGCATAGTGTAGGGGGCCAAATTATTGGCTTCGCAGATAACAATACCCAACTTGCTAGTGTCTACTGTGTATCCTCCCAAAGCGGGTATTGGGGTCACTGGGGATTGCGTCAGAGGCCCAAAATATTGTTTGCTTGGTTCGCTATGATACCGCTCTTATCAAATATTTTGGGGCAAGTTCCAGGCCTTTTCCTCGGAGGTGAAAGTTTACCCGCAGGTGTTGCCCGGCAGTGGGCCTACTGGGGGCGCCATAAAGATTATATTGTTGACCAGAGAGGTAGGCCCGTACGAGATGGCTTCTCCCGTCTAGAGTGCAATATGAAGTTTCTATACATAGATGATGATATAGATTTTGCTCCACTGCAGGCTGTGAAGGCTCTCAAGGCGTTCTATTGTAATGCAAATACTGAAATACAGATTGTGAATGCTAAAGCCGTGGATACAAAGCCAATAGGTCATTTTGGTTTCTTCAAGGCGCGCTACGAAGATAGTTTGTGGAGGGACACTTTAGGTTGGTTGAATGCTGCGGCTTGAGCATCTAGGGGGGCCATTTCTATTTTGAATTGGAAGTCGCCCCACTCGTCATACTATTTACTCTTCTGTATCAAGTCCTGCTGGTTAGTCTTAGGTGTTCTTCTTAGAGTGGGTTTTGATGACTGAAAAACCTAAATTTTCGAAGGAAAATACAGTGCGTGCGGGACAATATAGGCATAGATGCCGGCTGAAAGCTTATAAACACCTATTCACAGCGCATTTTGAGACCACTGTATTCTCCCGTCCTTTTCAGTTGCGAAAGAGTTGCCGTTAATGGTCGTCAAGAATCTAAAGAAAGTTATTGCCGTACTTTTGACTGCACTCTATTGTGGCCAGCCCTCAAGCGGTATGGCTTATCGTGATAGGGCATTTATAGTTGAGAGCAGAAATGTAAATGAAACACCAGAATACTTAATGGAAATATGTCTTTCCAATAGCGTATTGCCTAGACCAACTGACTGGTGGTCAGGTGAAAATACATGTAATTACCATGGGGTTAATGCGGGCATATGTGCACCAGAAGGAATCTCCCAGTGGATTCTTACTATGAACGATACGAATAGGGCTAATGAAAGTAGCTCTAGTGTTGCGGTACATGGTAATTCAAAAATAAAAAACTACAGGCTTTTTGAACTTCATTCAAAATACAAGGGTGAAGATGTAAGGTGTCTTAAAAAATTTAAATATATGTGTCCTGCATATGTTATTTATTACACAGATGCCCAGCGAGAGGGAACGAAACTATCGGTGATGGACGGGAAGATTTATGACTCTACTGGTGAGCTTTTTGATACTAGTCGCGCACAACAGGCAGAAGATTATAATGGTAGAGCCGCTATCTATGTTATGGATAAGAATGGGAATATATATTCAAGTTATTTTTATCCAAAGCCAGTCTTTGCTCATTCGACGTTTCTGGCAGGAGATAGTGTTGCAGCAGCGGGTGAGATCGTAGCGGAGGGTGGGAAGATAGTTTTCGTTAACACCTGTTCTGGCCATTATCGGCCCACTCCAGTTGCCATTGATCAACTTCGTGCCCAGTTATTGTTGCTAGGATATACGGATATACGCTTTAGTACATTCAACTGAATGTAGATGGCGGTGAAGGTTGTTTAGCGTATGGTTTTATTTTTGTCTAACTATATTCGAGTATATCTGGAGTGCGGCGATGTGGTTTTTCTAGGCGATTTGCAAGTTTCTTAAACTATGTGAGCCTTGTTTTTGGCGTTTACAGCTATGATTTTTTTTGTGCATGCCTCGTGGTTATCTTGAATCGATTTTTATAGATGTTATGTGGCAATAGCGCTTTCTCATTCTATACTATCGGCAGTGATCTCCCCACTGGGAAGAGCCTGCAATGAAAAAAGTAAAACCTTTTCGTAAGCTTGGGGCTCAGGAGGCACTTTTTGTAGAGTTGACCGAAAAGTCAAACGGTGCGGTTCAACTGGCTGTCTTTTTCAGGGCATGTAAGTCTCTCGGCGTCGAAGAATTGCTAAAGGGAATGGAATACCTCCATAACCTGCACCCAATGCTCCGTTCTCGTATAGAAAAAAATCATCATGCTTATTGGTTCTGTGATGTAGCTTTTAAGGCGATACCTTTTGAAATAAAGCATGGTGCATTGCCTTTAAATTATCAGGAAGAGTTCAAGCGATTAGGAAGTAAAGTTCTTAAGCTAGATAAATATACTTATCGTTTCACGGTTTATGTGAATGAGGATGAAGAAGTAAAGTGGATTGCTTTTATGGTAAGCCATGCCGCCATGGATGGGCGCTCCTTATTACTCTTGGTTAGAGATTTGGATCGGTACTTGAGAGGGGGGGAGGAAGATAAATCCTCTGCTTCGATAATGCAAAAATCGGTGGTGGATTATGTTAGTTCCATAAAGCATCTTAAAAAAAGAAAGTCGGCAGTTGGTGACGAAAATGATGTTTCTTCAAAGTGGCCTGTAGAGCAGGCAGTAAACGCTTCCCTTCGAAAGGGATGTTCTATGTATCGTGTCCTCCCCAAAAAATTATGCTCCCATTTACATTTACTTTCAAAGCATGGGAATGTTCAGGTTACCTCTATTTATAATGCCATTGCTGTTATCGCTGCCCGGTCATTACCAGGTTTCCGCTCAACAACAGAGTTAATGTTACCTATAAATGCACAGTACTTGTGTAAACGCCAGATAGATCGAGATGTTATCGGGGAATGTACAACTGTATTAACTATATCCTTATCCTCAGATGAAACTAGTCTCGACTTGTTAGATCTCGCGCGTTTAATTCAAAGAAAAGTCTATTTGCAGTTGAGAAGTGGGCATTTTTTTAAACCTCCACTTGTGCCCGATTACAGCCTTGTTGAGATCGAACATTTGGCTAAAGATTCTAGTACTGCGAAAGATTACTTTCCATCTGGGATTTGCGTATCCAATGTAGGGGATATAGGTGAGTATACGGGCCCTTTGACGTTCTTTGACTTTGGTGTGGTTATGACCGTTCAAACACATGGAGAACACCCCATAATGCTAGTGACTTGTACAATAGATGGCGAAGGGGTGTTTGTTTTTGGATATTGCGAACCGCTAGTTAGCAAAGAAAGCGCTCTAAAGTATGTGGAAAAATATATGAAGACACTAAGAGAATTTTCCGAGAGCAGTGATATTTATACAAGTTAGCGATCGGCAAGGCATAACGCGAGTTTAATAAATAGGGTGTAGGTACAATTTCCATATTCAAGCAAGCGTCTATAGATTCTTACGCTCCACCGCCAATTTGAAGTAATTTAGGGCTACCAACCATCCTTGTGCGATAAAGCCCATAGGGTTTGATATAAACCGCAAGGAGAAGTAGCGAGATATTGGGTTGGGATTAGGTCTGGTGGAAAGGAAGTGCCGACAGTCGCTTACGCTGTATATCTGTTGGGGTAGAACTGGGGACAGGACTAATACTCTTGATCTAAAAGTGGTCAAAACTCAGCTTTCATATTATGACGTTCATATTTTTTGTAACAGGGAAACTGACGCCGGCAGGCAAGTAATTACTGCGCCAAAATCTTTGGTCAGCCCAACAGGAAATGAATCAATCGGAGGGCTAATGTTACATAGTGCTCTGCTCTGTAATGACCTGCCCGATGCATAAATGAAGGCATCATTATTACCTCTCAGGCAGGTTTGACCTCTATTTGCCAAAGGTAGTGACAGTTTGCCATCTACTTATCAAAATCATTCCCTGGGTGTTGGGTTAGCTCTTCTCGGCGGAGTGTTGATGGGGTGTCTTGGTATTGCCGGTAAGCTGGGTTCTGGTGTAGGCCTTAGTCCATTTCTACTATTGGCTGCACAGGTCATATTGCTTGCTCCATTGTCGGGTATGTTTCTTCTGATGCGACAAGGGGTGGCGGGGATAAGGCCGGTGAATCCCCAGATCCTTATCCTTCGCTCCATATCAGGTTTTGTCTATTTTGCTGCCTTCTATTGGGCGGTCAAGGGCATACCCATCGCAGATGCCCTGGTGCTGGAAAGCACGAATCCATTCTTTGCCATGTTGATGGCCCGAGTATTCCTCGGTCACCGGGTTAGTATCGCCACTATCTTTCTTGCGATACTGGCATTCTTGGGCGTATGCCTCATTTTGATCCAGCACAGTGTTCAGGGCATTTTCAATCCCTACTCACTCCTTGCGTTGCTGGCGGGAGTAGCGCGTGCAGCGGGTAGTATCACAACCGGCGTCGCAGGCCGGACCGAGCCACCTGAGCGCATCATGTTCTATTTCGCTGTTGGGATGTTGGTCTTTAGCTTATCTATTGTATTCTGGGAGGGGGCGAAGGTAGAGACATCGTCGCTATGGATTCTCGCGATTCCCGCACTGCTGTTTGTTCCACAGAATCTTGCTTACACGATCGCTAATCGTGTTGCACCTGCTTACCTCGTTGGGGCACTGTTTTACAGTGCGATCCTCGTCGGTGTGTTAGCTGATCGTTTTATGTTTGGCACAGAATTCGGTATCCGTGGTGTGATAGGCATGGGTATTACGGTTGCGGCTGGTCTCGGGTTGGCTTGGTTGCGGGCGAAAGAGCTCAAAGAGTAACTTGGTGCTCAGTACTCCAGCGTCAATCAAGTGCCTAAATACTCAAAAATCCGGTGGGTTAGGGAGCGGTTGTTTACTAGGTCACTTTTCTCAATGACAGAGGCCTCTCCAGAGCTTCAACTTGTTACCTTTTTTGCCTGGTAAATCGCCAAGTCAGCTATTAGACGATAGGAGTTTTCGGAGTAGCCGCCACTGGTTACGGTGACCATAGGCACATCCAGCGATTGAATCTGGTCAACCAGCCATTGGTCCCTTTTTCTGGCCCCATCGATACTGACCTGGAGCCCCCCCAGCTTATCCTGGGCAATAATGTCTGTGCCTGCATTGTAGATAACCAATTTAGGCAGCGGACTCTGCCTAATGAAGTCCGAAAATTCCGACTCCAACCGACTGAGGTAACCTTCAGTATCTGTTCCTTGCTTTAGGGGGACTAAAAATGGCCAGCGAGATTCCTGCTCATCGGGGTGCAAGCCGGGGTAGGCTTGCATATTGTACATATCAAAGATATGTATATTGGGGTCCTCCATGGCCCAGTCAGCAAACCCATTCCCTCTATGGGCATCAAGGTCAATTACCCAGATATTGTCATCTGGTGAGAGCAGGTGCTGTTTGCGGGCACGATTAATAGCAATGGCTACATCGGCGAAAGCACAGAACCCCTCACCGTGACCAGCAAATGCATGGTGATAACCTCCACCGAGATTTAAGGTAGAGGCTTTCTTGCTCAAGGCTTCCTGTACCGCCAAGCAAGTGCCTTCAGCTGCAAAGCGCATTGGCTTCATGAAATATTTATTTAATACGCCTGCGGGCAGCAAGCGCAGTAGCGGCATCTCTATAACGCGAGCCAGTGTTTTCGATTGATGCAAGCTATCTAAATAGGGTTGCGTATGTACAGATAACAGCCAGTCTTGACTAAGAGGCTCTGAAACAACTTTTAACTCAATGTTCGCTTCTGACTCGGCATTAATCAGTGCCAATGCTTTCTCATATTTACAGCCATCAAAAGGATGCAAGCTGGAAAGCAGCGGCAAGCTGATGTTGTAATTTGGCGAGTAGAATAGCGGTAGGCTCATGAGGTTATCTGGCTTCGAATTTGTAGTGTATAAGCTAACACATCATTGGGTGTCCACATATCAATATGATTACCGAAAAAGCGTAACTGGAAGAGAATACGGTGAATAGGGCTCGCTGCCCAGTCACTGATTTTGATTCCTCCTTTTCCAGGTGATGCGAACCCTGAGCCAGTCTCAAGTAGCCAGGCAACGACCGTCGAGCAATTCTGATCCTTCATATTGTAATGCTTCTGTTCGCCCTTGAAGTTTTCCCAGGCTTCAATCATTTTTGTTTCATTCAGCCCATCGATAAGAATGTTCTGATCCGCATCACCACCCTCGAGGCGCCTATCAACTCGATAACCACTTGGAAAGGAAGGGCTGTGCGATCGCCCGATTTTAAAGTCCTTTTTCCCTGCCGCTGAAGAAGGCCAGTAGCTGATATAGGTGTTATCAATGGTGATGGAAGCATGTCCGACATTCCCGGTCTTTTGCTTCCAGACATGAACAGTAATAGCCATCGCGATCTCCTTATTGCGTAGTGGCTTCTAAATTCAAAACTCAATGAAGAAAGGGCGGTTAGTTCAGAGACTAATTTTATTTAGGCGGGAGGTTAGCATACTTGTATCTGGGTACGTAGTTTCAAGCAATTACACTGAGCTGTTGCCGTATTATTCTACCGATCTAGTAGTCATTGCGTGAAGAAACAGTAGTTTTGAGTTTTTTATTCGACAAGGTTTTGCTATTGGTCGATAAATAGGTGAATAGCACTTCTTGATCTTTGTAGCTTCTGGAGATCTAACAGTTGTGTGATAAAAATAGAGAGCAAAAGCCTCTATTTTTATCACAGCTAATTTTACTTTTTATGAATGAATCAATTAGCGCTATTTGAGTGGTAGATCATCGCTTGCCAAACGTTCTGCTTGCCGCCGCCGTAACTATCAATTGTAGGGTTCTTGATATATGACCAAGCGACTTTACCGTTGCCCATGAAGACAGGTTCGTCAAGTCCGCCCCAACCAAAATTCGTCAGCTTTACAGGGCCTTCCAATACATTTAGGTCTGCATCAATTTCCATAACATAGTAGGCTTTCGGAACAAGCATCCGCATTGCCCCATTTTTAGCGGAACTCCGGTTATAAGAAAGGTTGTCGGAAATACACTGAAATTGAGCATAGCCAAATAGGTAACGCCCATTTTTCAAGTCGATAAGTTGTGGGTCACTGATTTGACAGTCGGGCTCTTCTACAAGCCATTTAAAGCCTTCCCCCTCGATACTTCCTTCACCATCCACTTTAGCAATACCAATGCGAGTCAGGGATGAGGATTCAAGAGCATCCCCACTGCGTAGCCCCTGTCTTGAAATGGTTGGATTATCGCTGTTTGACATGTAGGAAAAGAAGCAGTTCGTATCATCGGATGAGCATTGCTGGTCAAAAGGCCCTTCAGTGCTGGTATCAATGCCGTATTCGCTTTGAAGGAAGCGATTCATTTCCTCATCATCAATGTACTTGGGGGAGACGATGAGAGATAAGTTAGTATCTTCATCCACAGGGACTACAGTATGTCCACCTCCGTTAGAGAAAAATGCATTGTCGGAGGGGATCAGGTAATTGTAGTAACCTTCAAATCTACTGGTAGAAGAAATATCCTCCATTTTGATGGCAATAGTATTTAATCCGCGCGATTGATTATATTGACCGCCATCGCTAGTGCAAATCGCTCCATATTTTTCGGTACCAGGATTATAAAATGCCCGGATATTCAAGACATGACCGTAGCCGCACAGCCAATACCAGCCTCTGTTATTACTGCCACTCATATTTAAGGACCAGTTATCGCGATCAATAACAGTCATTCCAGCAGAATAGTGGGAGCCACCATAGCTGCTATCAAAAACCCGAGCAGTTACTGAGAAGGCGTAGCTGGTGCGGCCTTGGCTATCATTCTCGACATAGATAAGCTCTTGGGCTCCGGCGTGGCCACCACCGTGCATCTTGTTTACAACGTAGGCCGCAGGCTTCTCGCTAAGCGCTAAGTTATCCCACTCCATTAGCCAGATCTGATCATTATATTTATAGCCATTCTCTCGAATATACTCGACCATAGCGTTATAGTCGGCATCAGAGAGTTGATCGACAATATAAGCCATCTCCTCTTGCATTTCGTTACCTTTAATTGTCTTAAAGGTCGGGGAGTCGCCGAAGTCGGTCTCGGGGAAATTTTCTTTTAGCCCAGGTAAGAAGTCTTCGAACTTCAGTGTGGGATGCTCCGTAAAATAGCCAATGTATTGACTGTGATTGGTAGATATCATCAGGCCGATATCCCTTTCAATACGTCCGTCAATAGCACTGATATTATTTTCCATCTTCATCCAGTCGCTACCGTATTGCTCAACCAGATCCCCTTGAACATCATAGCGCTCGTTTGCCTGGTATTCAGTGTTGCACAAGACCGCAACCCGTGAGCAATCAGCGCTAGCTGCGATACCATGGGCTTCGTAGCATTGTTTTAGAATTGTGGTATTGCCGGTTTGGTCGAAGCTTAGAGTTTCAGGATTATATTGCAGCTCATAAACAGTGCCATAAGTGGTTTCATCTTCTCCACTACCTTCGCTAAGGGTTTTGGAAACAAACATCCTGGGTCTATCAGTGTCGGTTGCGCAAGCTGTGGTGTAACTTCGCATGGGCACAGACTGTAGATTGTCATCCTGGTTACTATCTGTTCTGGCTATATAGTGTGGGAGTCCATGGACTTCTTCGGCATTGGTTTGGCCATTCGGCAATGTGATATCCCGGGAAGTAATCTGTGCAAACCCCAGATCTGCCGTTTCTATATCGCCAACAGTCACGGTGCCAGGTTCGTTGTCTGGAAGGGTCCCCGATCCGCTATCCCCAGAGCCGCTACCACTACCTGAACCGCCTCCATCTCCAGAGCCTTGGCCCCCACCATTGTCGCCAGATGATTGGGCTGGGTCCGAATCTGAAGAAGAGCCTCCACCTCCTCCACATGAAGCCAGTATGACTGTAAATGCCAGTGCCAAAGTTTTCTTGCTGAATAGCTTGCTCATAAGTTTGCCCGTAAATGTGCGATTGGAATCGATTGTTATCTGTGAAATTGTCGACAAAATCTCACTTTTGAGTTATTAGAATTGGGAGCGCCATTCTAGTTCTCTTGATCTACCTTTCTGTGGATTACTTAATAATTTCTCTAAAGGGGCATTATTTTGATAGGAAATCTGGTGAAGTCCCTCTGTTTGAGCATCTGAAGAAGCTTTACGTGGAATCACTAGAATTTTTGTCGAAGGTCAAGTAGGGCGACTGTTATCTTAATTGGAGTTGCTGATCCTATAGTTTTTACCAATGATGCTGACTAGCTCTTTGATAAGGTTTTCAAGAGTGAAAGGGTAGGGGGGTTAATCTGTTGCTGGAATAAATTCCATTAAAGTTGATGCGGCTGGAGATAAATGTACTAAAAGGTTTGAGCTAAGTTGCAGCGTGCGCAGGGGAGGAAGCATCGGCAATAGCCCGCGCTAAGTTATCAGCATTTATTGAAGTAAATATAAGTTTGTTGTACTGCTCCCACTATCTCACAAAGTCTTCGCAAAGCCTCAAAGAATTCCGATTCAGAAATGGTCAGTGCCTGGTTGATATAGTGGGCTGTGCCGAGATAGGCGCTGTGCTCTCGGCAACACGGTGTTCTTGTCTGAGGTCTAAAAATCTCCAGCCCGTATGTATAAAATCTGAATAGTGGTTTGGTTGAGACGGCGACTATTAAATAGCTTTAAGGTTTCTGATTCTTCTTGATGCGTATATAAATCTCTTCACGATGAATGGGTAGAGACTTGGGTGCATCTATACCTATCTTCACTTGACTGCCTTTTACTTCAATAACTGTTATTACAACATTTGTTCCAATTCTCAGGTTTTCACCAGTCCGGCGCTTTAAAATCAACATGCTTATTTCCTTCGGAAACTAAATTATGTGCGGATTCCACACGAGGGGAAGCTGGAAAGTGGTGTGTGGAGGAGGGTTAGGAGGCGCACGAGAACGGTAGGCATAAAAGAAGAAAATACGGATGCAACGCTCCCAGAGCTTGATGAAACACTCTAAGCTCCTGAGCCTAGTCAACTTTATTGAAGACGAGCGGGTTTCTAGCGTATTATCCATACAGCCAGTGCGTCCTGAGTATTTTTTTTTTTTATTTATTTTTTATAAATAAAAAAATACGTGCTATCCAGGAGATGGAGGTCGGCCCTCCGTTATCGCTTTGCAGGAAGTGGTAACAAACCGCCTCAAGGTGATCGGAGTAAAGAGCTTTGGTTAGAAGCGATTGAGGAAAAGGCGTACGAGATACGTCAGGTATGTTGTGTAGAGACGAATGCAAATGAACCACTGATGAGGTGTCGAAAGCGTATTACCAAGATGATGTCAAAACCCGTGCACTGGCTAAGTGCGGGGATAAGCTTGGAGGTTACCTGTTTACCGACCGAGTGGCATCCGGCATAGAGGTGGCGTGAACACACAACAGGCTTTTGGGTGGAACAGGAGAACCTGTCGTCCAGGTGTTAAGGAAGAGCGTCAAGTAGAGGCCCTACAAGACGTTGAGTACCAAGACTGGTCACAGGGGCGGAACAACCCGTAGTAGTGGAGAAGCGGCTGTAATGGACGTGGAGCGAAGGGGTTGTCGTATTCGGCGACTAACCGTGTAATCAACCCAGATGGGGAGGAATTAACGATTAGCGCAAAGCCATTCAATATTCCCAAGCGAGCGGTTTGGGAAGCGTGGAAGCAGATCAAGGCTAATGGCGGCGGAGCGGGGATTGATGAGATAACGATAGAGCAATACGAATCGAGTCTCGTCAAAAACCTTTACAAGCTATGGAATCGGATGTCATCTGGCAGCTATTTTCCATCAGCCGTCAAACGAGTGGATATTCCGAAACTCGATGGCAGCCTGCGACCACTGGGTATCCCCACAATCGAAGATCGCATTGCACAAATGGTGGCTAAGCAACTGCTGGAGCCAGAATTGGAGAAGGTATTTCACCCTGACTCCTACGGCTATCGGCCAGGCAAATCTGCTATAGACGCAGTGCGTCGAGCTCGACAACGATGCTGGGATAGAATCTGGGTAGTTGATTTAGATATCAAAGGTTTCTTTGACAATATTAATCACGAACTTCTGCTGAGGGCATTAGATAAACATAATAATCATCGGTGGGTCAGACTCTATGTACAGCGTTGGTTAACGGCTCCAGTACAACATCGGGACGGACAGCTTGAAGAGCGAACACAAGGTACTCCACAAGGGGGTGTAATCAGCCCGCTACTGGCAAACTTGTTTTTGCACTACACGCTGGACGCCTGGATGGTGAGAACGCACAGAGATATTCCTTTTGAGCGTTACGCGGATGATGCTGTTTACCATTGTCGTAATCCTCGTGAGGCGGATCGCTTACTGGCGGCTCTAAAAGCACGCCTGGCTACCTGCGGGCTTGAGGCTCATCCAGAGAAAACGCGCAAGGTCTATTGCAAGAATAGTAATCGTAAAGACTCCCACCCAGTGATCCACTTTGACTTTCTGGGGTTTCGATTTGGTCCCAGAAAAGCAAGGAATCGCCAAGGACAGATCTTCACCGCATTTAGTCCTTCAATGAGCCCTAAAGCTTTCAAGAGGATCAAGGATAAGGTTAGGCAGTGGCGTGTGATTAACTGGGTGGATCGATCACTATCTGAAATGGCAAAGGTACTTAATCCCGCAATACAGGGTTGGCTGAACTATTATGGTCACTTTGGGCGGAGATATGGTGTTTATCGGTTACAGAAGTATCTTGATCAAACGCTGATGCGTTGGGCTAGGAAGAAGTTTAAGCATCTGAAGCGAAGCTGTTTCAAGAGTTGGGCCTTTATTGGAAAGGTTCGTCAACAAATGCGCGGCTTGTTTGCACACTGGAGAATGGGAAGATTGAAAATGTGCTGAATACGAAGAGCCGTATGAATTGAGAGGTTCACGTACGGTTCTGTGAGAGGTCGAAGGGGAAGTTCCTTTGGTCTACTCGACCTTTGATAGCTCTGATATCAACTTGGTTAGCTGGCCCCTGGTGTTGGCGCACCTTGGGTCAGCGCTTTTACTTTTCTCTTATGTCACTTTACCGTTCTCCTTTTGGGGAAGGCTTTGATAAAAAATCTTGGAACGATTGATTCTGTTGGACTATTAGCCCCGTAGAAAACCCCTGAATTGCGAACCAAGTACTGATAAATATCTATCGATTTTACGCGGCTTTGACACTAAAACAAACTTAATAAAATCCAATAAGATTATTTTCGTGCCTATATTTTAATGGGCTTCCACCTTTTAAATTTCAATTTCCTGCTGGCAACTTCAACTTGGATCGAAGTGTTTTCTAATTTGAAAATAGAGATTGCCAATGGCTGAAAATAATCTTTGCCACTTTGAACGCATAATTTTTGGTAGACATGTATTGGGGGGGAATACCAATCATTGTATTACTAATATCCTATAAGGATGTTTCAGTTGCGTAATCCCAAGGGCTGGCAAGAGTAATTCGACCGGGAGCCTTTAAGACCAGAATGTTTATTGCGAGCATCTGATAATAGATGCTTGGGAGGAATAGACTATTTACTTCCGATCCGCTAAAAACAATCCAGAGGGTAGGTCTAGCCTAGTCCAGCTAAGAGATTGAAGTTTTGCCAGATAAAACGAACCCCGATAATACAAAGCAGCAAGGCAAAACACAGCTTTAAGCGCTTAGCAGATATTCGGTGAGCAACGCTGGCACCAAGCCTGGCAAAGAGCACGCTGGTAAGTACAATTCCCACAAAAGCCGGCCAGTAAATATAACCACTACTCCACTTTGGTAGTAACTGATTGTCCCACCCTTGCACGGCAAAGCTGATTGAACCAGAAATAGCGATTGGCAGACCAAAGGCAGCGGAGGTTCCGACAGCGCGCTGCATTTTTGTACCGAAGTGCGATAAGTAGGGAACCACCAAGGCCCCTCCACCAATACCAAAGATCGCTGCGAGCCATCCGATTACTCCTCCGGAACAGATCAAGGGAGCTGTCCCGGGTAAGTGACCGCCATTTTCTTGTGAGGTTGCCGAGGCCAATCCACCTAACCCCATACGCACGGCCATAAATATGGCAAATACGCCAATCAATAGCTGCAACCAAGCACCAGGTAACAAGTCTGCTGTCACGCCGCCCAGCCAAGACCCTACAAGTATCCCTGGAGTCATAATCCAGAATAGGCGCCAGTCAACGGCACCTTTTGCGTTATGTGCCCAGACCGAGCTGACTGAAGTCACGATAATGGTCGCTAACGAGGTCCCCACCGCCATATGGGTCAGCACCTGGGGGGAGATACCCGTGGCAGAAAAAATCAACACCAAAGCAGGCACAATGATCAAGCCTCCACCAATCCCCAAGAGGCCTGCCGCTGTACCCGCGATGGCGCCGAGCAACAAGTAAACAAATAGCATTTCCATAGTGCATTAGTTTAGTCACTCCTGAAGGCAACCAAATACACTGAATCGCGCCGCTTGATACATTAAATTGCTTTTTATGATTTTTGAGATCCAGTTAATTGACACATTCAAAAATGTAATCGAACGTCCATTAAAAAATGGAGGAAGGTGCATTGGTAGGATTTGCACCTGTCAAGTTTGAGTTCTAGGCGGGGTTTATATTGGACTGTATAGGTGCGGTATTCAGCCGGCACTTGAACTAGATCAGCAAGCTATTTACTCATTTTCAGGCCTCATTACTACTGACCGGTGTTTAGTCTAAAAGGCATCGAAATCACTGGTTATTTTTGGCATTTGATGAAATTTACCTTGCTTGTTTATTTGTGTGGTTAGGTCTGAGAAAGCAAGGGAATCATAACTATCAGTATATTACCAGGATCACAAAATATACTTGCCTGTACGGACTTAAAGGAAATTGAAGTTTCCTTATCTGCATAATTCAAAATACGTTTCAGGCTAGAGCAAAGGTGACTTATTGCACCAAATAATGGTTGCTTTAAGCATTGCAAAATTTACCTTTCATATTCTTTGCATGATTCACAAATAGAATCATCAATGAAATATGTAATATTGTGGTAAGGACAAACTATGCCAAATGATGCTGGAGCCTCCAATTTTGGAGGTCAGAAAACTTGGAGTTTCAACCAGGGCAATTACAATAGTATGCTTAAAAAGCACCCAAATTCTAAGGGTGGAATTTGTGAAGCTCTAGCGGTAAGTTGGATTAGCAAGGGGCTTCAATCTGGTCTTCAGGATGCATTGTCTACAGGAGGCGATGTTGATAAAACGAAAGTGGCAGTAGTTGCCCAACGCTTTGCCTCCATGTATCGATTCAAATTTAAAGATGGGACTGAGGGGGATCCACTAAAGGGTTTCCAAATGATAAAAGAATCCCAAAAGTATTTAGAGTCTCAAGGCTTCAAGCATATAACTCATGTAGGGAAGGCCTCAAAACAAAAAGACAAGGTTGGAAACCCTCCTTTAAAAGAGCAATTTTCCATTGTGTTTGACGGCATTGAAGCAGAACAATGCTTTACCCAGCAGACTCAAACAATTTATAGCATGTTAAGGTTTTCTGGGGCAAAGTGGGCACATGCAACAGCATTCAGGATTGAGCCCACTGCAGATAAAACCACATATTATTTTGACCCTAATGCGGGAGAGTTCAAATTCTTAAAATTTGCACAGTTTCGAAAGTGGTATGAAAATTACCATAGCAGCAACAGATTATACCGGACATCCGCAACGATAGGATTTCAGTTGTTGGCTCACAATGATCGCTAACTTGCACAAATGGTCTTTCCATTAAAGCCTATTAATACAGAAAATAGTATTAAAAATAATAACCACCAATAGCTCAAGAAATATATATTTATACCTTGATAATCAGCGCCATCCCCGTAAATAAAACCTAAAAGATAGTGAAGATAACACTTCTATTTAGCGGGTACTAAAGTGACTGGGGTGCGCTGGATATCAAGGTGTATAAAGACCGATCCTAATGCTTGTTTATCTCGATTTACGTTGCTGCTGGGGTTAGAGTGAGGAAAACCATGAGTACTCAGCTGTCAGAATGTGAGGTGCAACGTACAGTCTCGGGTATCTCCACATAACCTTCAGAGCAAACTTTAAGAGCTAGCGCATGCATGAGGTGCTCATCTATTCTGGGATAAAGGTTAGAATATCTTTCACAATAAAATATTTTACCGCCGGAAGTTGAATATTAACCATTGCAGTATTGGGTCCAATCGGAGATATAGAGTGATACTCTATGCATATCTCAATTCCCCTCCCTGAGAGTCAGCCAAATAATACATAACATGAAGATCGTGCTTAGTAAGGCGGTTTGAGCTAAGAGTCAATACAGGTACGCGAGTACACCTTTTGTGTCTCTGGAGGCATTCAGTCACAAATAGATGGGATTGGTTGTATTTATACTCTACTGGCATGTATCGACTTGTTGTCACTTAATACAAGGATATGTGGCTATCGATATTGCACTACCATAAATGCTCTTTGCATTAAATAGTGAATATATCATTTAAGGTCAGTAAAATGAATATATAAGACTCAAATCTATCCGCCGTGCGGATTCTATAGTCTATATCATGTTCTGAATACCTTCCTATTGCTAATAATAACTTTAGTAAAAGACTATGTAATTGCTTGATATAAAAATAAACAACGAATATATATTTATGATACTCTGCCCTTTAAATATATTTATTAATAAGGGGCAATATTGTGATATGTTGTTCAATAGTAATTTGCCAGAAAGCATCAATTAAGTGGTTACGTTGAGATATAGCTCAGTGAGGTAATGATGGGTGTTGTGATAAAAGGAATTGGTATTTCTGATCCAGCAAGACTGGTACATTCTACAGAAATTGATAACTACCTAGGTTTAAAAACTGGAACAGTTGAAGCCGGAACTGGTATTAAATTTAGGCGATATGCTGAATCAGAATCAGCAGGCCAGCTCGCTGTGGCTGCTGTATCAAAGGCTTTAGAAGATGCCGATATGGGGATTGAGGAGATAAACTGCATTATCTCGGCATCGGGAACTATGGAGCAAGCTATACCATACAATGGAGCTAATATTCACCGATTACTGAATACAAACATTCCTATTCCAACCTTTGATGTAAATATGACATGCCTAAGTTCAGTTGCGGCAATCAATGTTGCAAATGCACTTATTCAAAATTTAACCTATAAAAATATTTTAATTGTGTCCTCAGATATTGCTTCCGTAGGACTTGACTGGAATGATCTGGAAGTCGGAGGGATGTTTGGGGATGGAGCTGGTGCAATCATTTTAGCGCAATCTGACTCCCTATCGCAGAAGCTAATAGCGAGCCATTTTGAAACACACAGCAATGGATATGATTACTGCCAGATTAGGGGAGGGGGGAGTTTAAACCATCCTGTAAAAGTTGGATCTGGTGATTACGCTGCCTATGGAATGTTTGATATGCGAGGAAAGGATGCGTATAGGCTGACCGCTAAAGTAATGCCCCTGTTCTTGGAAAAACTACTATTCAAAGCGAATCTTGAGCTGAATGAAATAGATTGGGTTGTTCCTCACCAGGCAAGCCATTTGGCTTTGAAGCACCTAAGGAAGAAGTTAGCTATACCAGAAGAAAAGATGATTGATATCTTAAGCGAGAAGGGTAACCAGATCGCTGCATCAATACCAAATGCTTTACATACCCTCCTAAAAGAGAGAGCAGTAAGAAAGGGTGATAAAGTACTTGTTATAGGCTCATCTGCTGGAATTAGTTTAGGTGGAGTTATTCTTGAGCTATGAAGAAAGCAATTGTGACCGGAGGAACAGGTTTTCTAGGCAGACATTTGGTTAGTATGTTATCTGAATCTGGTTGGAATGTTATTGTTTTTGCTCGAAATATATACAGCAAAGAAGCAAAAGACTCAGATAGGGTAGTGTTCAGATCAGTAGATATCGCGTGTAAAGATAGTTTGAATAAGGTGTTTGAGAGTGTAGACGTTGTGTTTCACTGCGCGGCACTGTCATCGGCTTGGGGTGATTACGATAGCTTTTACTCTGCAAATGTAGAAGGTACAAGGAATATACTTACCTGTTGTGATAGGTTTAAAGTAAAAAAGTTAATATATGTTTCTTCAACAAGTGTTTATTTCAAGTATAGAGATGAGATAGGTATTGTAGAAAACCAGCGGGTTGGACCGTCCTTTGCGAATAGTTATGCGGAAACGAAATACCTAGGAGAGCAAGTTCTTATCAATGAGAAAAAGAATGTTGAAGTGACAATAGTGAGGCCTAGAGGGATAGTGGGCGAGGGGGATGCTGCTATCATGCCGAGAATCATGAGAGTGGCAAGAAAAGGCTGGTTTCCCCTGATAAAAGGCGGTGAGGCAACGGTAGATGTTACTTATGTGAAAAATGTTGCCTATGCATTGATCCTCTGTGCTGAAACGCAGGATATCGATAAGGAAATTTTTAATATATCTAACGATCAGCCTGTAAAGGTAAAAGATCTACTAAAGCTTGTTCTTAGAGGGCGTTCAATTAAGTTTATTAAGGTGCCATACAAGTTGGCCTTTTTCTTCGCGAGGATCTCAGAAGTCGTGGCGAAAGTACTAAAAAGAGGCGAGCCTAGATTAACTGTTTATGGCGTGGGTCTCTTGGCTCATACACAGGTGCTGAACGTTGATAAGGCAAAAGCTATTCTTGGATACTCCCCGAAGTATTCCATTGAGTATGCAGTTAGGCAATACCTGGCTTGGGAGAAAGAGCGTGCTGGAAATATTTAAAGTTGGACATTGCTGGCACCCAGAGGCAGTTGTCTTAAGGAGTTGTACCTTAAGGAAAATGCAATTTCCAGCATATTGTGGATTGATAAGACACCCCTCAAAAGGCTTGATGCTTTTTGATACAGGCTACGCTAAAAGGTTTTTAAAAAGAACTTCCTATTTTCCTGAGTTGCTCTATCGAATGATCACTCCAATGGAACTCGGGTGCAAGGAAAATCTTATTCTGCAGCTAGCGGAAAAGGGGATATCGCCCGATGAGATCAAATATATTTTTGTTTCGCACTTTCATGCTGACCATATTGCTGGGCTGTTAGATTTCCCATCTGCCAAATTTATCTGTTCAAAAATCGCTTTTCAGGAAATTATGAGGCTTGGTAGAATTCGTGGGCTATTGAAAGGTTATTTAAAAGCTCTTATTCCTACAGACTTTAATAAGCGATGTACATTTGTAGAGGATCTAAAACCTGTAAAGTTAGACTTTGCACTAAGTCCATTTGTCCAGGGGTTCGATATATTCAATGATGGATCTCTGATGGCAATCAGTTTACCCGGGCATGCTGCAGGACAATATGGGTTGTTTTGTGTGCAGGACAGTAATGGTGCTTTTTTGGTTGGAGATGCTGCCTGGACTAAAGAAGCATATGAAAGGAGTGTCTACCCCAGCCCATTGACTTATTTAATTATGGATAGTAGGAAACTATACATTGAAACTTTACAAAAACTGAACCTGCTATATGGGAGTGGCAGCGGTATCAAAATTATACCTTCACATTGCGCTAGGTCCGTTTCTGAGTATAGGAGTATGAATGATGTTGGGTGACCTATACTTTTTTATTAAAGGCTATATCAGGGCGAAAATTAGCCTACATCTTTCTGGTGCAGCTATTGCTATTCTTCAAAAGAAGAAATTCACATCTTTATCTCATCGAATGTTGAAAAGATCACCTTTCTACGCGAAATATGTAGGAAGTGATCTGAAAAGTTATCCTATCATTAACAAAAAAATACATATGGATAACTTTAATAGCATAAACACTAAGGGTCTTAACGGTAATAAAGCCCTTGATATAGCAATTGAGTCAGAGCACTCTAGGGATTTTAGTCCAGAGTATGGTAAGTATGCTGTTGGTCTATCATCCGGAACCAGCGGGAGTAGGGGGCTATTTGTTCTATCATCTGCTGAGCGAGCAAAATGGGCAGGCTATATCATTGGAAAAATGCTACCTATTTCATTAAAGAGTCAAAAGGTTGCATTCTTCCTAAGAGCAAATAATAACTTATACGAGACAGCAAACGGTAAACTGCTCACCTTTAAGTTTTTTGATCTGCTTAATGGTATTGAGTCAAATATTGAATTATTGAATGATTTTTCTCCGAATATTCTTATAGCTCCGGCAAGTGTACTTAGAAGAATTGCAGAAAGTGCTATCGAAATTAATCCAGAACGGGTTATATCGGTCGCTGAGGTGCTTGAGAATGATGATAAAGAAATTATTGAGCGTAAATTTAACGTAAGAATTGAGCAGATTTATCAATGTACGGAAGGATTTCTAGCCGCAACATGTAAGGATGGCGCTCTACATCTAAATGAAGATGCATATATCATTGAAAAGAAATGGATAGATAAGAAATCAGGCAGATTTTCCCCAATAGTTACAGATCTTAATCGGAGTACTCAGCCCGTAATTAGATATCTACTTGATGATATCTTAATATTAAACCCAGTACCTTGCTCATGTGGGTCATCAATGACACGGATTGATTCTATAGAAGGGCGTTGTGATGATGTGTTATCACTAGAAAGGTGTGATCAGTCTATAGTTGACGTTTTTCCAGATTTCATTCGGAATACTATTGTTTCGAGCTCTAAAAATCTCGAGCAATTTCGTGTGGTTCAAAAAAGTAAGCACCGTATAGAAATTGCGATTCTTCCTTTTGATAGGGAAATAGTAAAATCAATTAAGAAGTCATTGGAAACTCTCTGGAAGAAACTGTCTGTTCTTCCTCCTGATTGTTGTTATATTGAGTTTTCACATGAAGAGCTTGACAAGAAGCAGCGACGAGTTGTAAGTGAATATAATGGCTAATTTCTTGATGACAGGTGCTCGAGCCCCGGTTGCTTTGGAGTTAGTGCGAAATTTATCCAAGTTCGGGCATCGGGTATTTCTTGCTGACTCTCTGAAGTTTCCTCTAAGTAAATATTCAAATTTTGTGACAAACTTTTTCTATATCACTTCGCCAAGACAATCTTTGCAAGGTTTTAAGTCAGATCTGGAGGGGATACTAAAGGAAAACTGCATCGATATATTGGTACCAACCTGTGAGGAAGTTTTCTATATCTCCATGATTAAGGAGGCATTAGAGGGATACTCGAAGGTATTTTGCCCTGATTTCGATAAGATTAAGATACTTCATAGTAAAGTGGATATCTATTCTTGCACAGAGAATGTGGGTTTTTTAAATCCAAATATGGAGGTTTTGGAATTAAAAGACTTATTGCTAATTGAGAGTTTTTCAGGGAAAGTTGTAAAGAGAGAGTTTTGCCGATTTGGGTCTGATGTGTTGATTGAACCAGACAGGAAAACGGTAAGAAAGCACTATCAGTCAGATGGGGTGGGCCGATTTATCCTTCAAGATAAAATTGAGGGGATAGAGTATTGCTGTTATGCAATTTCAAATAATGGCGTGGTCAGCTATATAGCCGTTTACGAACCCATATATCGGGTTCGTAAGGCTGCAGGAATTTATTTCCTTCCAGTTAAGGATGGCCTAATTGAAAAATTAATCATAGATTTTTGTACAACCAATAGTATCACTGGCCAAATTAGCTTCGACATCATGAAAAATGCAGATGGAGTGTACTTGATTGAGTGTAATCCGCGGGCGACTAGTGGATTGCACTTGCTATCAGAATGTGACTTGTCGAAGGGGTTTCTTAATGAGTGTAGGTTTGACGAAGAATATGACCAAAAATTAAAGCCTAAAATGATTGCTATAGCAATGGTTATGATTGCCCTGCCTGATTCAATTTCGAATGCTAGGTACCGTGATTGGAAAGAAAAATTCATATCAGCTGAAGATGTTATATCCCTGAAAGGAGATAGAATGCTCCTCCTCTATTGCTTCTTGTCTATCCTGGAAATAATACTAATTTCTATCAAAACATCAGAATCGATAAGAGCGGCCTCAACTTCTGATATTGAGTGGGATGGAGAGGTTGTAGATGGATGGCAATAGGAGTTTTCCTTATACGGTCGATTCAGCGGTTCTATTTGTGAATGCGATTAAAGAAAGCCCCAATCGATATATAGGTAACGTTGACTGTACCCTAGACAAGTTGCCATTATCTGATAATTTGGTGTTGCCCTTTACGAAAAATGAAAAGGAGTATGGAAACAGTTATATCTGCTCTCCTTATACTGCTTTGGTACCCTACTGCAAAGAAGAGTTGAAAAAAGTTGATTCATATTTTTTGCAAGTCTTTATTTCAGTTTTGCTAGTTCTTGTGGATGGTCTTCTGAAGCTGGGAAGGGTTAACAAAGTGATGCAGGTGAATAATTGGCTGCTTTCTACAAATCTATTTCCTGACACATTTTCTGAAAGTGACATCAGTCAGTCAATAAATTCAAGTTCAAGTCTCCAATCAGAATACTTAATAATGTACCGCTCTTTGAATGATCATAGTAATTCATTTCTAATCGGTGCTTTTGGTCGCTGTGGGTTTGATATGCTACCCACCCGTCAAGTCTATATTTTTGATAAGAGCTTAAATGATTACTCTAAGCATCATAATTATAAAATAGATCGTAAGCTTCTAAGGGAAACAAACTATAAATTTGTATCCGACGTTGATATTTTAGAAGAGGATTACCCCAGGATTGTTCAGCTATATAACATGCTCTATATTGATAAATATTCAATTCACAATCCTAAATTCACAGTTAATTTCATTGCATTAATAATGCGGCATCCCAATTTTAAATTAGAAGCCTTTAGAAATGAAGATGGAGTCTTAGATGCCGTGGGTGGACGCTTTGAAATGGATGGCATAGTTACCTTGCCCATCGTTGGATACGATACGACCAAACCTAAGGAGCTTGGGCTGTATAGAATAGTAATGATATCAACTCTATTATATGCAGAGAGTAATGGCCTAGTCTTCAATGCCAGTTCGGGTGCTTCTGAGTTCAAGAGGCTGAGAGGAGCTGTACCCTTTATAGAGTATGCCGCAATATACTATCAGGATTTACCTCTCTATCGAAGGGTACTTTGGAAGTGGCTGTGTACAGTTTTGAAGAAGTTTTTTATCCCAATTATGCGAAGGTTCAAGCTGTGAATAACCAGCTAGCATTTCCTCTTGCCTTAAGTAGTGAGCTGAAAAAGTCTGATATGATCAGAGTCACCTTTAAAGGTAAGCCCCTTGTTTTACTTCGATTGGAACATTCGATCAAAGCATTTTTAGATCGCTGTCCTCATCGAGGGTATCCTTTATCCAAAGGCTGTATCAAAGGTAACAATATAGTTTGCTCCTATCACGGATGGGCATTTGACTCAGATGGAAGATTGGTCGATTTACCTGGAGATCCTAATTTTCTATCTGGATCTAGTAGCTTGCTACAAGAGTTTAAGGTTGTTGAAAAAGATGGCGTAATCTGGGGGAGTGAATCGGCTATTGATATTGAAGAGGTGTTTACGCCTTCAGTTAAGGGCACCCATGATAGGGCATCGATTGTTCGGTATATTCGAGCAAACAAAGTTGATATTGCCGAAAACTTTCTTGATGCTTTACACACTCATACGGTGCATACCGGAATAGTTAGGTCTTCAAGGCCAAAACATAGATGTTCAGTATTGGTCGAAAGTATAGAAAATGGATACCAGGCGGAATATACGGAGGAGGATACACAAACAGGTTTTCTTGGTAAATTGTTTGGAGGGAAAGTGCTCAAAAGTATCGGTCGTATCCGATATCCTGGAATAATTGAAATTGAGTATTTATCGAAGAATGATATCGAAATGTCGGTGGTGGTTTATATTGTTGAGGAAAGTAAATATTTATGTAAATTGATCATGAGAACCTATCTGAAAAAGACAAGAGTGCCATTTCTGATGAAGGCTTTATTGTTAGCCCCTATTCAGCTAATGGTTTTCAATCAAGATAAGAGGGTTTTGGAACGTCAAGCCGAATCCTTAAAAAGAAACTCAGATTTTCGGCCTCTCATTGGAAGGGCGGATGTTATGAGAAGTTGTATAGAAAAAACATTTGCACAAGAATTTGTTGCGTATAAGAAAAATATTGAATTATGTTTGTGATAAATTCATATTTGCTGCGGAAAGTTAGCCTCAGAATACTGCCAACTCGCTTGTTAGTGTAAATGTAAGTATACATATTAAAAGTATCTTTCCTAAATGCTTGGATGTCTTTAGGGTTGAACGATTTGGTTTCTACTATTTTAGTGCCATTAGGTTAAGGGTGTTGTAAGTTTGGCCAAATAGCGACTAGAGAAGGAAATTGTTATATCTTTTTCAGGCCTTAGGGAAAATCTCGGAATGCCATTTATTGATGTTTCTGCTGTAGATAAAGATAACTTTTGCAATACTGTTGCAGCCGTCAAAGCCACTTCCATCATTCCAAAAGACTGGCCAATACATATACGCGGACCGGCACCAAAAGGGAAGTATGCATATTTTGGCCAAGACTTATCGTTGATAAATCTTTCAGGATAGAAGCAATCGGAGTTTTCAAACCAACGAGAATCCCTTTGAGTTACATACGGGAGAAGTTGTACCAATTCTCCTTTTTTAACTAAGACCCCACCTACATCTACATCTTTTATTGCACGTCTACAAAATAGGGCATATGCCGGGGGGTGTAGGCGTAGAGTTTCTTGAATCACCGCATTTAGATAGGGCAGCTTTTTTAGGCTTTCGTAGCTGACTGGAGCCTCCCCCAAAGCTCTGTCAATTTCATTTTGAACCTTTTTTTGTATATTTTGGTGTTGGGATAATAAGAGGAATAACCATGAAAGTGTAGCACCACTTGTTTCATGTCCAGCAATTAACAATGAAGTTACATCCTCCTCAATAGCTGTTCTATCGCCATTGTGGTGAGTTATCAATGTTGATAAAAGGTCCGATCTTTCATTTGAATTTTGCTCTATACGATCAGATACGATGCCTGAAATAAAAGTCTTCATTAGCTTAACGACTTCCTTTTTTTTCTTATTTCCAGAAGTGGGAAAGAAGTTAGGTAGTGTAAAATGGGATGTCGTCTCGTTGTAGGCGATCTCGGATAAACAATCTACAGCCTCACTGATAGGTACAGAGATTGAGTCTAAGTCCTTACTGAAAAGATTCTTGCATGCGATATCTAAAGAAAGTTTAGCCATTTCGGCGTCGATATTACATTTGTAATTGTCAGTAAGGCCAGAGTTAGACATGACGGTTTTGGTAAACTCATTTGCAAATTTAGAAACGGATTCGGCATAGCTTGGAATCCTTTGCTGAGCAAATGAAGGTAGAACTTTTCGCCTGCGGTCCTTCCATGATTTACCTTCCGCAATTAGTAGACTGTTACCATTCCACTGCCTAAGAATCTTCATGATTCTTTCAAAGCGAATAAATGAGTTCGCTTCTGTTGCTAACGTATTCTCAATATGATCGGGATGGAATAGGAACCAACACCGATATGGTCCAAGTCGAACCCTTACAGTATCACCATAAGCAGATTGCAGACTTTTATAATAAGAAAGGGCATCCTTTTTAATATGGTAGAGTGCGTCAATGCCAAGAAATAGAGAAGAGGGATATTTATTGTGCATTTTACGTGGGGTCATTTTTTACAAAACCTCTTATTATCAGTTGACATTTTATATGATAACTTTGCCGGCAAAAGGATTAGTAACAAACCTGAAGCGATTAATGCGTAGACAAAATTAATATGGAATAAAGGGTGTATAAATGCCTCTATTGAGCTGAAAGTAAAGCGATTCTTTGAGTCTTGGTATAATGTGCTTGGATGCCTATGTTCAATAAAGACCACCCCGATAGGTTTTCTTTTTTTGAGCCACTCTATATATCTTGACTGCCATAAATTGGTGCTATTCCAGTACAACTTTGACTCTTCCTTGATCCAAGGCTTCCACCTAGGAAGCCATTCAGGAACATTGGCTTTGTATTCTGGCCATCCTTTTGGGAAGCGAACCAGTAAGTCACTTCTGTGATGCCAGCGAACTAAGCCCAGTACAAAAATTACTGCCATTACTGCTGCTAAAGCTATAAATATATTTTGCAGAAAGGCACCTAGAACAATCCAAAACGTGGCTGTGCAAAGCTGCATAGGGTTCGTTATATACGAATATAGGCCGCTTGTAACAAGATGCTTTGTTCTATCAAGTGGAATTGGAGTTCCTTCACCATAAATGACGAACATATGAACAGCACTTAGTCCCATAATTATGCAAGGGAGTAGGCATAAGGTAATAGCTACAATTTTTACAATCGACCATTGGTCCGGGGCCCAGCTTCCACCCATCGTGTGCATAATGAGTGTGGGTACAATAAAAAATGCTAAAGAACCATATGCTAACGCCAGTAGTGTAGCTCTTCTTGGTAGGTCAATATTTGCGCTTGTCCATTGCGCTAAATAGACAGCTGGAATATGAACTAGCACAAAAATAGATAACACACCGATTAGCCAGTGTTCTCCAGCAATAACCAAGGGATCGAGAGAGTTGAAAGTTAGTACGTGAAGTGTAATAAAAAATATAGAAAAGACAATCGGATTGAATTTGGGGGAAGCTAGAAAGATAGCTGGCCCAAAAAGTAGAGAACCGGCAAACCATAGGTCAGCAGGCATGCCTAGTATCTTTAAAGTTTGACTACCATATTCCCACATTCCTAACTGAATAGCTATTATGTGTGCGGGAAGCAGGAGTGCAAGGCTATATAGAAATGCAAATAGTGCCGCAACTAGAATGTGCTCTTGATCCCTCCGTTTCCAGGCGAAGTAGAAGGTGCATGCAAGCGGCAGTAAGAATAAGCTTATTCTGACTAAAATTAGTAAGTCTTTATGTACCTCTATATCGATCATTTTATAATCAGTTTTTCAATAGGCGAGGAGATAGTACTAGGTAGCTTAGTTTTAAATACCTCTATGATTAAGAATACTACCGGGAATCCGAGTACTAAGTGTAAAGACAGGCTGGGGATACAGATAATGAATAGAAGTTGAAGCATACAGCCGATACGAATTAGCAAGCCCTCCTTGGTTCTAGTGTTTTTTGCCAAAGCCAATGCAAGGATGAGTATTGAAGGGAAAATAACTACGAATGCGAATGACTCTAAAGCAGAACTATCGCCTTCCCCCCAGTAATTGATAGCTAAATATAACCTGAAAAATGAAACAGAGAGAGTTATAGATAACAGTAGAGTAACCAGTTTAGGCTGAAGAGAGTACGTCAACTTCACTCTTCCTTAAGTGTTGATACCAGGTGGACTTTACATTACTTTTATTTATCGGTCATCTAATTAAGCTCATCGTTGATATCTATTTGTTGTTTTTAGTTCGATATTGGGCTGTCAAATGCTCTTTCTCAGTTGATCGTTGAGGCTACCCCAATGTTTTCAGTGAAGATGGTACTATCGTGAAGGGTATGTTGGTTTTCATTCTAGGCGAGTTCAAGTTGGTGCAATCTAGCTGCCGTAATGATTTTGTACGTATGTTATTTCATTAGGTGGGTGGGCATGGATATAATATTGGTGATGGTGCGAAAGACTTGAGGCTTGGCATAACAGATCTTTTGGTTGGACTGGAGTCTACAATCCATTTATGAAGGAGAACATCTACAAGTATCTATGAAGGTTTAATGAGTTATTGAGCCTTTTTGGCATCTCGGTCTGCCAATTTTAAAGATGGTGGCACCGATCATTGGGCAAGGGCTCGGTAACCCATGAGCAGAAGAAATAGACTTGATTATATATGTGTCTTGCGATGACCCAATCAAGAATTCATGGGCGTGTAGCTCCTCTAAGTGATATTTGGATGCGGATTCCTGAGCGTATACAGTTGCGTTAGTAAACTCTATTTGTCTTATATTTTGCTTCCTACGCTTTATGCTAGGTTACTCAAATTAAACTTACGGAGTAATTGTTGCCATAAGGGTAGTTGACTAAATTTAGATGGTATGTGATCGACTGAAGTGACAATCCCTCCCTTGTAAGGTGGTATCGTGGCCGACAAATCCAACTTTCTGTCCAGATTATTCACGCCGATAGAAGCGCCAGAGAGCTTTGTCCAGCAGCACTTAAAAGGTTATGGCTGTGTATCTACTCTGCTTATAAATGTTGTCACTAGAAGTAACCAAGATGAAATTACTGATTGTCTAGATAAGCTCTATGACTTAGTTGCATTGACTACCGCTCCTCACCCAAAACGCTTTTACTTAGAAAAGATAGAGGCGCTGAGGAAAGAGCTGACAGGTGTCGTTGGAAGGAAGGCCTTATATAAGAGGTTGGAGGTTGAAAAGATCCCCTTCTACATCCACTTTGATAGCACGTCTGTATGCTTTATAGCAAATCATGATTTTTTTTCCGGTTACACTGGTCTGCTCTTTTCTAAATATGCCAATTGCTTGTTGAAGAAAGATCAGGAAAAGTCAGATGCATATTGCTCTTCAATAATGCATATATACAAGGGGAATGGGCAATACTCAAATTTTCACCGAGTTATAGGGCTGGCTCAAGCTATATTTATAGGTTTAAGTCTGAGAATGTTTAATAGGAAGGAGAATAAGCCAAATCCATTTCTCTTGGAGGAAAAGGGTTGTATAAAAGGAGATCTAGATGACATCGTATTGGTGTCAGCTACAGTTGAATCTAGCGAGATATCTTTCGAAAATGTTTTGAAATCTTTTATAGATAATTTTGTCAGTACTTTCGAAAGGCAGCGAGCAAACATATTGATTACCCAAGAGTTTATTCACAACATTCCGGATCAGGGTGAAAGACTGGCCGGGGTAGGAAATACGGCGTCTGGTTTCTATTTTTCTCTAAATAAACTCTCTAGGTATCAAATATACCTATTAAAAAGGTACCATATTGCATATTATGCAATGGTACTCCTCAACATGTTAAAAGTTGAGAAGCAAGTTGCATCAAGTATTAACGAAGACTTTACATTTAGTTATTTGCCTGCTCGAGAGGTCGACTGTATTGCGACCTATTCAATCACAAGAGATGCACTGGTTTTTGTTATTAGTAAAGCTTCTGATGGTTATCATATAGAGGTTGCTGTTAATGAGGCTATTTTCTCTCTTGATAAGGTTGTTCTGTTTCTGAAATCTTTCTCCAGTGAGATTGAACTATCAGATATCTGATAGACGCTTGAAAAATGTATACTAATATTTAGGTGCGTTTAAGTTGGTCACTCATGTCAATTGCTAGCTTGCAGTAGTTGTTAGCCCAAATCGTTTGAATTCGCGATTACTAAACTCATAATACCCGGAAATTTTCTTGCAGATATATTGATAGTTTGGATTGCTCAAATCTTTAATTTTGTTCCTCTTGCCATTGATTGTCTCTGTTAAATTTATGTTGTCTTGGTGGTAGACAATGGCTTCTTTCATAAAAGTTGGCTGAACTTTGAGCTCATTGATAACTCGATAAGCCAGGTCTATGTCGTCGTAACCCCAGGTTCCATCGTATTTTTCATCGAAAAAACCAACCTTAATGACATCTTGCCTTTTAAACGCCATATTACAGCCATAAAAGTGCCCCCAGGGGTGTTCTGTATTGGGTAACTGCTCTATTTTTCCTAGGCGCCTATCTTTACTGAGTCCATAATTTGATGGGCTATTAAATCTAGGGCATGCGTCAAGGTACTTTCCGTCGCTATCCATTTCTGCTGGGACAATATCTTTAGAGTGAATAAACTCCCTTATCCCGGTCATGCAGATACTAGGCCCATAATCATTGATTATTTTCTGAATCTCTGCCAGATAGTTCGGGGCGGGGATACAATCACTATCTGTAAATACACACCACTCGTGTTTAGCAATCTTTACCCCTAAGTTTCGCGCCGAGTTAAGTGCGAATGGGTCTGGTAATTGAGGTCTGAATAGTAAAGTTAAAGTAAGGTGGTTCTTAAACCGGTTGTAACATGACAGGATGTTGGGGTCTTGCGAGTTGTTATCTACAATAATGATTTCAAAATTTTCCTTTGGAAAGGTTTGTAAAGTGTAGCCTTGTAATAGGTTATACAGAAGGTCAGAATCGTTGTAGCATGGCATAATAATACTGAATCGATCAGACATGCACTTAAACTTCCTGTTGTCTATAGCTCAAAATCATTTTAAGTGAATCAGGTGAAATATAAGATAAGCGAGAAATCAAATCTCCTTAATTTGGCGACTGGATTGATCGGCTATCAAACCTGATCCTTGCATTTTAGAGTACTTAGAAGTTTTAGCACTTTTGATAGTGAATATGAGGATTATTGGCAGGGTATATTTTTGTGCAGCTCACTTGGACATTTTCAGGTGAAATAGTGGAAAGCTAGCGCAATTGTCTGCCATGTTATTTGACTTTTTGGTAAAGCTACCTCCTTTCAATTCATAAACTGGAACATCAAATCTAATTATATAGGGCTATGTAATTAAGGCTTTTAACTTGCTCTAGTCTTTAGGGGATGGTAAGTGTCGAGAAGTGAATATTCAATTCAATTTACTGCTCTTGGAAGGAGGAAATACCTGTTAGGGATCAACTTGTTAATTACCTCTCATACGATAGACCGGAAGTATTGGGCGGAATTTTAACTTACCCAATAGTTTGTGTTGAATTACACGGGGGAACCTTTGAATAAATGATTGAGGCACAGCAAATCCCCACTAACGATGGGATAGTGCTTGGTGCAAGGCTATTCTCGCCGAGTGAGGTGCCCAAAGCCGGCATCATTATTAATTCTGCTATGGCGGTTAAGCAGAGCTACTATCGGGATTTTGCTTGTTTCTTAGCCCGGAATGGCTATTTGGTTCTTACTTATGATTACCGAGGTATCGGTAAGTCCACTATCGAGAATCAAAGGGACAAACGGCTGACCTTAAGAGCCTGGGGGGAGAGCGATTTGGTGGCAGTGATTGATTGGTGTAGCAAACGAGCTAAAAGCTTGGAGTGGCACTGCATTTGCCATAGTGTCGGTGGTCAAATTGTAGGTCTTGCATCAAATAACACCCGATTTGCGAGTGTGTATTGTGTTTCTTCTCAGAGCGGCTATTGGGGGCATTGGGATGCAAGGTATCAGCCAAAGCTATTATTCGGATGGTACTGCGCATTTCCTTTGCTATCGAATGTTTTGGGATGGGTGCCTGGAGTACTTTGGGGTGGAGAGAACCTACCTGCAGGAATAGCTCGTGAATGGGCTTTCTGGGCTCGACATAAGGATTATGTTGTCGATCAGCATGGTCTGCCGATTCGTGAGGGATTCGAGCGCTTGCAGTGTGATATGAAGTTCCTGCTAATAGATGACGATAAGGACTTTGCACCAGAGAAGGCTGTCTGTGCATTGCGAGATTTTTACTCTAATGCAAATACAGATATTGAGGTTATTCAAACCAGCTCTATTGGAAATACATCAATAGGCCACTTTGGCTTTTTCCGAAAGGAGTTCAAGGAGAGTCTTTGGCGGAACGTATTAGGTTGGCTGGACTAGTCCCTCCTGGCGTTGATACGTCCTCGTATCACAAATGATGCCTTTTTAAGCAACTCGAGTCTGTGGTCGTTAGCATGGAAAGACAAGTACTGTGTAGAGGCTTACAAGAACCAGAAGGGCCCGTCTGTCTGCCTGATGGCCGCATTTATGTCACTGAAATGGCATCTGGACGGCACTGTATAAGCCGTATTGACTTGCAGGGTCAATATCAACAAATAGGCTATCCTGCTCGGCGACCTAATGGCATGGCAATCGATGGGTATGACAATTTATGGATCGCAGACGGAGGGGGTAAGCAGCTTGTTTGCATGGGGCTAAATGGGGATCTTATTGAAGCTTATGACGGACCAAAAGATCAGCCCTACTTATGGCTCAATGATCTGGTTTTTGGTGAAAATGGCTTACTTTACATAACCGATTCCGGAATTGACCCGGATATTTTTGTTCAGGGGCAGGTGATTCGAGCTGATTGCCGATCTTGTCGCTACGATGGGCGGATATTAGAGATAGATCCCCGCAGTGGAGATGTGTTGCGACAGCTTGATTCCGGATTGCGTTTTCCCAACGGCATTGCCATTGATGATCGGGGCCAGCTGTATGTAGGGGAGACTATTAGTGGCAATATCTACCGATACAACCTCGCTTCGTTAACGCACCCCAAACGGGAGCTATTTGGCAATGTGGTTATTGGGGCGCCAGAGGGATTTGTAGGGCCAGATGGGATGGCTTTCGGTAGTGACGGGCGATTGTATTGTGCAGTGTTTGGCCAAGGTGACGTGACCGTTCTTGATGGTGAGGGAAGGGTGGCCGAACGTATACCCACCTGTGGTAAACGACCCACTAATATAGCCTTTTGCGAAGACTCGAGAGGTGGGGCGGTAGTAACGATTCTGGATGCAGGGTGCTTAGAGTGGGTAGGAATACCATGCCGTGGTAGGCAGCTATACCGCCCAAAGATATGAATTGGGTTGTTGTCGACTCAATGGTGTAGTCATGGGTTACAGAGAGGGGTTACAGGGTCAGCCGTTAGTTTTCTGTTGTAATTGGATTAGTTCAGACCAAATCTGACACATTCCTTGAAAAAGAGGGGTATACCGATTTTGATGAAGGTGCCTAAACCTAAAAGCAAGACCGAGGATAAACCCCATAATCCATACTAATGATCGCATCATCAAACACAAGACCGGACTACTAAATCTGGAAGAAGAGCTTGGCAATATATCCAAAGCTTGTGAGATGCTGAGTGTATCGAGAGACACTTCCTATCGGTACAAGGAAGCCGTTTCAAGTGGCGGCGTGGACACCCTTCTTGAGAAGAACCGGCGCGTGCCCAACCACAAGAACCGTATTGACACAGTCATTGAAGAGGCAGTGTTAACTTATGCCGTCCAAGAGCCTGCCCATGGGCAGGTCCGAGTTTCCAATAAACTGCGTAAACGCGGTGTATTTGTGTCCCCTAGTGGTGTACGGAGTATCTGGTTACGGAATGACCTGGCTAACTTCAAATTGCGATTAAAGTCACTTGAGGCCAAGGTGGCTGAGGAGGGACTGATTCTTACAGAGTCACAGGTTCAGGCTTTGGAGAGAAAACGTCATGATGATGAAGCCTGTGGTGAAATTGATACTCAACACCCAGGTTATCTGGGCTCGCAGGATACCTTCTATGTAGGAACCTTAAAGGGCATCGGACGTGTTTACCAACAAACCTATGTCGATATCTATGCAAAGGTGGCTCACCGTAAGCTGTATACCACCAAAACGCCAATCACTGCGGCAGACCTTCTAAATGATCATGTACTGCCATTTTGTGCCATGCATGATCTGCAAGTGCTGCGTATCCTAACTGATCGCAGTACTGAATATTGTGGCAAGTTGAAGCAGCACGACTACCAGCTATATTTGAGTGTGAATGAAATAGAACACACCGAGACAAAAGCCAGGCATCCGCAAACAAATGGGATCTGTGAGCGCTTTCATAAAACTATTTTACAAGAGTTCTATCAACCTTCATTACGCCGCAAGATCCATGGATCAATAGAGGACTTGCAAAAGGATCTGGACGAATGGCTCACATATTACAATAATGAGAGAACCCACCAGGGTAAGAAGTGTTGTGGTCAAACTCCGATGGCAACTCTTGAAGATGGAAAAAGTATCTGGAAGGAAAAGCTCATAAGCTGAATTTGACCTGACAGAGCACCATCTGAAAAACCGGTAACTGTCAGATCAAGTCTGAACCACTACACCTGAGGCGTTTGAGGAACAACTAGTCGCTTAGTGGTGTGTCCGTTGTTGGTGGGTAGGATCAATAATCTGCATTTTCACTACGGTCACCAAGAGAGACAGCCCACGAAACCTTTTTGGTAACTTCCGGCCTTTCTTCTCTCCATAAGTAGTCCAATTCCTTTTTTAGCGCCTCATATCCCTCCCTGGTAGTAAGATTGGTTTTCACTTGAATTACTCCAATATTATATAGCCTTATAAATCATACTAAGCTGGGATAGTGCGTCTTGATAGATCAGTATATTGCCTTATGCGACTAGAAAATAAGCCCTCTAGCAATTCAATAACGTCCGGCCTAGCTACCAAATCAGCTCCTATGATAGATGCAGATTCAACATCGAACTGTTTTCCCTTCACATTCCATGACCTATAGGCCAGCAAGGGTTTTCCCTTACTATCTTTCCATACTAACTCTTCACCGAAATTCGGGAACTGAACCCCCATTACAGCCAGCAGCTCTTTTGGAGGAATAAGTACCAAATCACTATCAAGCCAATCCTTGTGTCTAGTGAGGGGGAGCAACTGAGTCCATCTATCAATTGGCCTTCTGTGCAACTGCAGAAAATCACAACCCCACCAATCATTATGGTCGCCATCATAAAAAGGAAAATACTCAGATGTGCAGGAAACCCCTATAGGAGCAACAGCCGCTCCTGAAAAAACTTTAACTATCTCAGTAGGACGAGAAAAATTATGCTCACCACCGACATACTGCTCTTCAACAAGCCCTAAACGTAGCCAACCTTCATATCTGGAATCCCCCTTAACAACCAGTAAACCAGACTCACCAGAAACCGCTTCTGAAGGTTTTCCCCATCCTGGACGTGGAATACGACTGTTATATATAGCTAAATGCAAAGCAATATCTGGTTGAGTTTCCACTAGCAAGGACAACTCTCGATCCTCAGTCCAACTCCCCCTTTTCCACAATCTATTTCTTATTCCCTGAGCTTGACCATGTATAGCTGAAATAAATAGCTCCTGCTGCCAAAAAATAACATCCGTTGGTGGGTACGCTTTACCATCTCTTCCGAAAGAAAGCTTAAGCCGCTCTTTAATTCGATCGATATTAGCCTCCTTTTTTAGAGATGAATTAAGCATTTTGCACACTCTAGATGGCAAATCAGGATCCACTTCTGCTAAAAGCTTCAATGAATTATCCATATCATAGTCAAAGACCTGACGAATCATTTCAGTGCTTGGATCTGGGAACGAACTCACATCTGCACACGAAGGAATTGAAGACGAGACA
The DNA here is from genome assembly GCF_047324085.1 of Microbulbifer sp. CNSA002. Classification (NCBI taxonomy): domain Bacteria; kingdom Pseudomonadati; phylum Pseudomonadota; class Gammaproteobacteria; order Cellvibrionales; family Microbulbiferaceae; genus Microbulbifer; species Microbulbifer sp. CNSA002. The sequence continues at coordinate 2,822,959 of NZ_CP172449.1, read as the reverse complement.
TCTAATCCAGCTCGCTCCAGTAGAGTAGAGGCGAATAGTGAAGCCCCCCAACATCCCGATCTAACGTAGCTGTTAAATAAGCCCTTCAATCCAATCGTAATAGAATACGGAGCCTCTTCAGCCATCAACAATAACTGGAACACTAGCAGCAGAGATGTTGTTGGTGTATCACGGCAAAGCCACCATTTTAAAGGACGGCAAACAGAGTCTGGACAATACTTAATTGCTTTAAAAATGCCCGACAGAGACGATATCTTCCTTGTAACTCTAGGCTCTGACAGCCTAACTAACAAAATTGATATAACACCTTCATCTACACTCCAATTAGATATCTCATTGGGAAAGAATTTTGCAAACCAACTAGTTGGCCTAGTTAAAGGAAGCCTATGGCAAATAACCTCAAATGCTTCATTCCAACAATCTAAAGCAACTTCAGCGTCACCCCACTCAAATATACGATCAATTAGCCCTTTTGATATTCCTGCACCATAGTCTGTATTCCTAAGTCGAAATGACACTTCATCTGCAACAGTCTGCTTTGCAAGTTCACTGTCAATCGAAATAGCTCTGATTAAGGCTCCACTATGAGCGCCTCCCCCAAAACTATGCCAGCCACCACCGCCTCGCGAATGAGTATATGCTAGCGCATACGCTATGACGGCAAGAGAATTACAACCAGAAGATTCAAGATACTCAGCTAGTTTTCCTAATGGATGCAGTTTGCTAGAGAGTGGGGCAGCCATTTCTCTTGCAAAAAAGTGCAATATTCGACGTGCACTAACCTCATCACCATTAGACTGCATTTCCTCCAGCTTATAAGATAAATACAAAGACACATCTTGATAATCCTCGTCATCCTTAGATTTAGATCTTTCAGAGTGATCTCTCAACCCAACCATAATATCTATAAATGAAGCATCCTTAGGGAAACACGGTACATTTACTTCATGAACAAACTTCGATGGAGATAAACTTGAATCATCCGTATCATTTAAGAAACGGCTATCCTTTGGAGGATCGACCTCAGAATCAATTACACCGCCATAACCAATAGCAAACTTCTTTATTTCCTCTATTGATTCATAGTTATAGTTCTTAGCATCATCTGCCGCTTCTGCTGTGAGGTGGCGAACTCTAGCAGAAGCTAATTTCGGATTTTTCTCGTATATTGAAGGTAGCGGAGCAAGCCGCTCTTTAGCCACTTCTTTGCCTTGATTCTCATATTCCACTTCAAAAGGAAGCGTAGCCCACAACGCATCAACAAGTATTGGGTTTGCCTTGTCGGTCAAATAGTTTGCTACAGACTTAAGAGCTTTAACCGTAGGCCAACTTTCCACACAATCTTCCTCCAAGATTGTTCGAGAAAGTAAATTCAAAGCCGATGGTGGGTCTACATCTAAAAGACTATCAAACCAAGCATTAGGGGCTTGGTTGGTTGACCGACCATCAGTATGGCGAAGCACTGCTGCCACCAGCGGCTGAAGCTTATCTAAAGCGTCAGAAGCTTTTTCTCTAGAAACATCTTTTATCGCTGAAACACTTTCAATTATGTCAAATAATGTAATATCTTTTCGCCACCCGTATGCCGCTAAGTAAACCCCTACCAGCCTCCAGCTTTCTTTGGCAGCATCGATATGCCCCATAGCCATTTGCACAGAGGCTAGTCGCATTGTATGTTCAGCATGAGTTGAATAGTATGTCCCCATACTATCAGATGCTTTTACTTGCCCCTCTATAACTTCATGTATCTTTTGCCCTACAATTTCAGATGAAGCATATGGCACCAGAAGGTCGATGATGGTTCCTATAGGAACAGGCCCGCCATCTTCTCTATCAATACGAGTACCTGTCTCACTACTAACAGTTAAAATAGAATTTATTACAAAATCCCAATCACTTTGGCTAGCAACCAAAGTCAACCCTGAAGCCAGAGTCTCTTCAATCAAACCATGAAGTCTGTATAGGTCACACGCTCTTGGCTCACCGACAAAAGGTCTAACATCCTCTGTCAACAAAGAAAAAACTGACTTAATATCTATTGGGATACCTAAGTTTTCACTAGCTTCCGCTTGCGCAAGTGCCAAAACATAACGAAGCCAACAACGATACCAGCCTTCTCCCTGAAGCCTTGTCGCTTCCTTTTCCAAATATCTATCACAATCTTCTACATAAGCTACAAGCTTAATCGAAGAGACCCATGTACGAACATTTTGAGCTTCAGGCCAATGATCACCCGGACTTACACCAATATCGATTGAAGATGGGTCTACAGCGTATAACGATGGATTCTCCGGAACCGCTCCAAATTTCACACACATAACAGCTAACGATGGAGGAATATCACTTCCAAGCGCCTCTCTCGAAACTATACCCGCTGACTCAGTATCACCAAGTTCCCAGAGTGCATCAGCAACACCAAGCTTAATCGAAAAGCAAAGCCGAGGAGCCCCTCTTTCATGCAGCTTTAGAGCAAGCCTATTCATGAGTTCAAGGTTCCCCATACGAGAAAACCTCATAGCCACCTTACGAATAAAATGAAGTCGAGGGTTGTCAAAGTCCGCAAGGAGATAGCGATAGAAGCGTAAAAGTAATTTCCAGCCGCCGCCTAACCTAAATCGACCTTGAATAGCGGCCAGGTTTAGAGCTTCATCTTCCGTGATATATCTAGAATGATCAAAATCCCTGTCATAATATGAATCCTCACCTACGGGTGATAAAGAAAGATACTCCTCCCAAGGAGCGACTCCCCCAAGATCATCTACTAGCAGGCAAGCTCGAAGCCCATCTTCATAAGACAATGTAGGTTTCCCATCAAACAGCAACCTATCAACTAGAGATTCTACCCCCCAAATTTTAGAATAAGCAGACCAAAAGCTCTCCCAATGATTCGGACCAATATCGAAACAAGTTGACAATGAACGCCTTAGCTCTGCACAACGAACTAGCACAGGCCAGTTACGTGTCCTACCTGCAACATCTGCGGTGATAGCTAGATTTTTCTGGATTGCTTCAATCGGATGCCCGTAACTTACGCTTTCTGATACAAAAGAATATTTAACTTGGTCAATAATATCTTGATTTCTACCAGCTCTCCTTAAAGCTGGAAATAAAAATCTATAGCTTTTTGCATTCTGATAAAATCCTCGTCGGCAAAGCCAATCAACGACTGGAGATAACACGTCATTTAGGCTGCGGCCCTTTACTTCTAGTTCATCCAACATGAAGCGCCTAAAACTTTCATGAAAGATACGGACACCGCCCTGTGCCGCAACCTTAACCAAGACAGGGGATAAAGCACTGAGAGCATTCGGAATCCAAGAGGAAAGGAACCCCGGTAGCATATCCTTCAGCTCTGCCTCTGTAATTGAGAAGTCTATAACTCCAAAAAGATCCGCAATTGCCTGTGCCTGATCTAGCAAATTTCCATATAGATGTTTGTAGTAAACTGCCACATCGCCATTAATCTCAGGAGAAGATAGCAACCATTCGCTAGGATCACTAACCTGACCAGCTTCTATAGCAGAGATAACCCCTCTGCATAAATACCTCACATATAGAGGATTACCATCACTTTTATCTGCAAGAGTATCTAATATACTTTCTGTTTCTTCTAACTCACTAATACCAATGGAGAGCAAAGCTTTGTCAACGCGGTGTAATTTGGCCAAGCTGATGACATCCTCATTACTCCAATGAGGAAGCTCATGGTTAGTAACATCCTTATCACGCCGCTCCATAAAAGGATCAAGGTGCTCACCTGGCTGAGACCCCAATATTAGATTAACCCCGTCAGGAATAACTAAAGTAGATAGCCTCTCTATGATATCCGTATCATCATCACTGAGTGTATTTGAGGCAGACTTGACTCTAGATATATGATCCAACCCATCAATTATAAGTAAAACTCTTTTACCTAGCTCAACTGCACCCGCCAGCACTTCTTCTAAAGTTTTTAAATCGGCAGATAGACGAGATGGTAAATTATTGATTTCAGGATCAGCATCACAGAGCTCAGATATGACATTTGCAAAAAAAACATCTGTGGTGATTCTACGCTCTATTAGCTCATCACCAGGTTCAAGGTAACAATAATGACGAGCTACTACAAACTCGCTGGAAATTTCGTCGGCTAACTGCGTCAGTTCCCAAGATTTCCCAGCCCCTGGAGGCGCAGTAATTATATGAATTCTATTTTTGTCAAACGCGGATATTAGACCATTTCTAAATTCAGGACGATCATAAAAGTAGCTTTTATCCAAGGGGAACGCCTGAGAGATACGGCCAAAGTCTGTCCTAATCTCCAAGCCATTGGCAATATCTTCTGGTAGTAATGTTGCCTCTTGTGTCCTCGCTAAATTCGCCAAGGAGATTGCTAAAGCGGCTACATCCTGACTTTTACGGCCAAGATTAGGATAGCATCCGACACCTACATGCTCTTCGAGAAGATGAAGCAACGAATTCTCTAGAGGGCCTGGATTCAGCAAATCTTCAGAAGCTAGCGGCAAATTCAGTTCAATAATAAACTTGCCACAGAACTCTAAAAAGTCCTCCCTGCAAAACTCTGCCGATGGTAGATTATAAGCCTCAAGAACCGGCCAATCTGGATCAGCTGACTTAGGCCATATTAAATCAGCATCAAATTTATAGAAAACAACATTTGTACCGGTAAACGTCGGCTCGGAAACAATAGGTATAATATAATTCAGAAGCTTATCGTCAGCCGCCGGAGGCTGCCATGTTGCGCATAACCGATATTCTTCAGAAGGGACTAGACCGCGTTTATGAGTAAGAACCAGCCTATCAATCCTTAACGTTGATCGACCCGCCGTAAAATCTGAATACTTAATTGGCCTAGAGTTATCCGGGCTAGTTTTTATTTGGCGTCTAAAGTTGCGTCCCGACACTGAAACTTCTAAGTCGTCTAGACGATCGTCTTCCACCTGTTTCTTATCAACTGTAACCCTATCACAGCGACCAATAAGCGAACTAACTAGATAATAAGCCGTTGCAATGTCCTGATAGCGGTATCCAGCATGTGCTGGTTTTAGATTTCCTCGCTGTACTCTGTTATTTTTCACAAACTACCTATCCATCGGCTTTACAACTTCTAACTCCCACCTTCTTTCAATGCTTATCACTTACAGCAGATCGCCAGCCTCTGTTTTCAAGACTCGATTTGAAATCCCACCAAAGCGCTGTCTTGTTGCTGAAAAGAATTGACTCAATTTCCCTCCCCTCGGCACCAAGTCGACAGATGCAAGATAATAAATCGATTGGCCATCTGTAAGATGGTCATCAATAAGATCGTCCAAATCATCAAGCCATCTTTTCCTAAGATTCACCAAATAAGGGGCATTTAGATTCAACAGGTTAATCGTATGCCTCACTTTTCGTTGATATCTCTTTGTCTTACTAGGCGACGGAACGACACGACCATCACTGAGATATAGAAAGTAATTTCTCTTGACTCGAGCCCTCAGCGGTGACTTGAACTGGCGCTTATCAAAATGGCTTTTTTTAGCATGTCCACCAAAGACATTCCCTCTATGAAATTGAAGATCTTCTGATTTTAGTGCACTCACCACTAGGTTTTTATAATCAAAAGTTAGAGATGGATATTTGCTCTTTGGTTTCACGTGCTCAATATGCGTTCCTATTCCCTCCAGATCTGGTCTCAACTCAGTGTATGCGCATAGGTAATACTGCTCTTCATTGAGAATATCGGTAAGATGACATTTGTCGTTAAACCGACCCCATCTCCTTGTAGCTTCAACATTCGTAGAAGGGGGTAATTGGTTTTCTGCATAAAGGCAATCGACATGCTTACGGCGCTTGGCAATAAACTTCACCTTTTCAGTGCCTCCTGGCGACGAATACTACGTTCGATCCTCTGAACTTGAGGGTGTGCATCTGATAGCGCTCCTTTTACCTCAGACAAAAGAGCTTGGGCTCTATCCCCAAAATACTCTCCGCTATCGACTAATTGGGTTAGTTCATCAAGAAGACTTTTCTCAGGAATAGGAGGGATTGGATCAACCCCCATGATTGCCTGCATAACATTTTGGCTTTCTTCACCATATGATTTAGCCATAGGCATAATTGCCTCAGGGGAATGGTACTCATCAAAGTTAAGTATCCTAATATTTTCTTTCCTAACGGTAGAAAGGACTTGCGGACTATGAGTTGTTACTACCAATTGAATTTTAGGAAATGCTTCTCTAAGCTGTGAAATAACTTTTTGCTGCCATTCTGGATGGAGGTGAAGGTCTACTTCGTCAATTAATGCAACTCCTTTGGTATGTAATATTGCATCCTTACCATAGTGACCATTAAGACGGACGCAACGAAAAGCGATGTCTGCAACCAGCGAAATCATAGCCCTAACACCATCGCTCAAGATACTTACAGGCAAAATACCATGATCCTCATGTGCCATCGCAAGCTCTTCGTACGTTAAGCTATAATGAAAATTACTCCACCCTTCAGATGCTAAAACAGTGTTCACTGCTTGCTGTATACCTTGTATACGGTCCTTGAGACTTTTCCCCTCATATTCAGGCATCTGCTCTTGCTGAAGCGAAGCCAAAGTCGCTTTAGCCAACCACTGCTGCAGCTGAGTAAAATTAGATGCGGGACTCAAACAATCTTCATATCCCATGGTTCGGCTCTCAGTTAATACCGATTTACGAGACATATTCTTATGCGCTTTCCAAAGCCGTGCCGTACCGTAGTAGGCTATGAGCGGAAGATCTACGTCCTGATCACTTCGCAACTGATCTTGAAGACTCTTTCCAAAATCCGAAATAGGGGCCGCATCCTTAATAGTGGTTTTGTTCTTAGGGCCCGTTAGTTCTCTTTTCCAGGGAGAGTCAGTTACACTTGAATCAGCTGAGATTGCTGTAGGATATTGCGGTTCAGACTCAGGCATACTAGAAAGCCTGGCCAAACGAACATCGGTCTGAGCAATATGTTCAGCCTTACCCATATCGAAGGACCCCACATATGTACCAAATGCCGCACAAATAGCCTCTAAAATCGTACTCTTACCCTGACCATTTCGGGCAATTAAAACGGTAAGTTCTGGGTGAAAATCGATCTCAAGATGTGAAAAACGGCGAAAGTTTTCCAATTTTAGCCATGTTATTTTCATATAATTTACACTCCAGCCAACCTCCACAGGTGCCGGCTATATCCACTTAATCTCTAAACTGATTCACATCAAGCCAGTGTTTATTTGATAGGGCGAAATTCGTTTATTAGCTCTATTCTTTGCTCATCACCAAGTTTATCTATCACACAAACCAGTTCAGCAGTGATATCCGACTCACAAAAGAAAAAGGCCACTGGCACATCTAGTACCTCAGAAATCTGTCTCAAAGTTTTATAATCAGGGCTATGACGGCCTTTTTCATAGTGATTCATCCTGCTGCTTGCAGAACCTGGTTCCATCCCAAGTTCAATCCCTAGCTTGCGCTGACTTATCCCCATCAAGGTACGCGCTTCGAACAACCGTTTTGCAATAGGGCTCGAGTCTGGCAATTTTTGGTCACCTCATCTAATTGATCTTTGATGCTTAGATTACCTAAGTATATTACTCACCGAAGAACTTAGGAAGCCTAAGCTTTAATGCAAGACAATCAGGTTGCTTACTATATAAATCGAATGATTACCGACCATAGATACTCGAGCGCCTTTTTGATTGCATCGATTGTACCTGGCTTAAAAAACCGGTTACCTTGGCTGTCCACAACCTCACCGAGTAGCCTGTTAGAAAGTTCTCGTGTGCTCGCAAATTCTTAGTATGACCAGATAGGGACGCATGTTAGCCCCATGAAAAGGCGTGTGCTGTGCAATAGTCTGCAAGAACCAGAAGGTCCCGTTTGCTTGCCTGATGGCCGCATTTATGTCACTGAAATGGCATCTGGCCGGCACTGTATAAGCCGTATTGATTTGCGGGGGCGATATCAACAGATAGGATATTGTGCTAGACGTCCTAATGGCATGGCAATCGATGGGTATGACAATTTATGGATTGCAGATGGAGGGGGTAAGCAGCTTGTTCGCATGGGGCTAAATGGGGATCTTATTGAAGCTTATGACGGACCAAAAGATCAGCCCTACTTATGGCCCAATGATCTGGCTTTTGGTGAAAATGGCTTACTTTACATAACCGATTCCGGGATTGACCCGGATATTTTTGTTCAGGGGCAGGTGATTCGAGCTGATTGCCGGTCTTGTCGCTACTATGGACAGGTATTAGAGATAGATCCTCGCAATGGAGATGTGTTGCGACAGCTTGATTCCGGATTGCGTTTTCCCAACGGTATTGCCATTGATGATCGGGGCCAGCTGTATGTAGGGGAGACTATTAGCGGCAATATCTACCGCTACAATTTCGCTTCGTTAACGCGCCCCAATCGGGAGCTTTTCGGCAATGTAGTTGTTGGGGCGCCAGAGGGATTTGTAGGGCCAGATGGGATGGCTTTCGGTAGTGACGGGCGATTGTATTGTGCAGTGTTTGGCCAAGGTGATGTGACCGTTCTTGATGGTGAGGGAAGGGTGGCCGAACGTATACCCACCTGTGGTAAACGCCCCACGAATATAGCCTTTTGCGAAGACTCGAGAGGTGGGGCGGTAGTAACGATTCTGGATGCAGGGTGCTTAGAGTGGGTGGGAATACCGTGCCGTGGTAGGCAGCTACACCGCCCAAAGATATAGACTGAGTGGATTGTCTACCTAATGATATTGTTTAGGGTCAAATAAAAGCAGCTTCAACGTCAGTTTTTAGATTTCTGTTGTATATAGTTGCGCCATCCATGAAATCGGGAAATGTCTTCTTGTTGCTGAGTCAAATAGTTTTCTCCTAATATCCCTAAAACTTGCCCGCCATTTTCTAAGACTACTTTACCCAAAGTTAGTCCCGTCGCCTCTAAATTAAGCACTTCAATTAAACTGGCCTTGGGTAAGGACCAAATTTCAACCTTGAACCATGTTCCACCTGTACGCACTCTCTGCATGGAAGGATATTCGCCTTTGATTGCCCACATCCGGTAAATGGCTTCTGTTTTAGCCTCCCTAACAAATGTTGCATTGTTTTGTATTAAGTTTTTATCTAACTCCAGGCCACGCATCAATGGTCCATTTACTGCGATTTCTGTATATGTACTCATTTCGGTTGTGTAAATCCAATATTTGAAATTAGTGCTACTGATCGGTTTTATTACTACTCATATCCATACTCTCCGCATAGGCTCGCCAGCCATGCCACTTGGATATATCTTTCTGGTTTTGAACAATATAGTTTTCACCCAGTATGCCTAATACCTGTGTCCCATCCGCTAAAGCAACTTTACCTAAAACCAATCCTTTGGCTTCCTCCTCTAATAGGTTGACCAAGTTGGCTTGGGGAATCGACCAGATCTCCAGTTTAATCCATGTGCCGCCGTTGAGAACTCTTTCCATTGCGGGGTATTTGTCTCCAATTGACCACATGCGATAGATCGACGTCGTTTTAGCCTCTCGTACAAAAGTGGCATGGTTTTTAAGCATATGTTTTTCGAGGGCGAATCCACGCATTAGCGTGCCATTAACTGCGACGTCAATAGATTCAGCATTCGCTAGTGACACCAATACCATTAAACTAGCAGCAATATATCTGAGTATCCTGAGCATTTATTTATCTCGAGTTGACGCCTTATGAACTTAGCTTAGATATGGAGGCAAGAAGACACTAGATTATGCTTGTGCCTCCCTTATTATTTTAGAATGCTACCAGAGATATATTTTGTCGCTTATCTATAAAAACCAGTGGAAACACATTATGAACCTTACAGATTTATTGTTACCTACGTATATACAACTATTGGAAGCCCTTTCTAGTTGGTTGGATAAGGCAAAAACAGAATTTCCAGAAGATGAATCTGAAGCCCTCATTAAAGCGAGGCTTGCACCAGATATGTTTCCCTTATCATCCCAAGTTCGGTTTAGTTGCTTACAGGCGCAAGAGGCAATATTTCGATTGGGGCGCCGTGCGCTTCCAGATTCTCTGGAGCAGTTGGCTCGTGAAGGGCAGGGAGCTGGTGAAAACCCCGAGTTCATTTCCGAAGCTCAAGAGCGAATTCGAGAGGCACTGGCATTTTTAAGAAGCGTTTCGCCAGATGCAGTGATGAAAGCAGTGGATGAGCCTGTGACGATTAAGCTCCCGAATGGGATGACTTTCGATATGACTAATGAGCAATATGCCAGGGACTGGGCGCTACCTCAATTTTATTTCCATATCAACACGGCCTATGCAATCTTGAGAGCTCAAGGTGTTTCCTTAGGAAAAGCCGACTATGTACAGCACGCTTTTGCTTATCTCAGACCAGAGATGATTTCAGATTGCTAATGGTTAACAAGGCTAAGTTTTCAAGTTTATAGCTGATGGAGAGGGGGACTTTGCTTCTCTCCATCTGACTTTTGTGTATTAACTCCATAAGTGTGAATTTCGAGAGAAAAAGAGATTACTAGATAAAAAGTCAAACTTCTTTGTTGGTACGTTCTTCTATAGAATCCGCTCCCTTTCCGATTCTTCATGCGTACGATAACAGGAAGTTTATTTATGACCATCTCCCGCCGAACCTTTGTCCAGGCCATGGGTGTTGCACTTTTGACCCCCTTTACGGTCCGTTCTCTCGCGGACACTGATAGTGAAACCTATGCACGTTTTGTACTGGGCGGCACCACATTTGCTGATCAAATTGATAACGACGGAATTGTTTTTGACTTATCAGTAGCCTCGGGAGATCCCAGTCAAACTGGAGTGGTCCTTTGGACGCATATTAACCCAGACTCCTATATCGCGGGCCAGTCTCTGTATGTAGATGTCGCGCTGGATGAGGAATTTACCCAGCCAATTCTAAGTGCTGAGATTAATGCTAGCGATATCACGGCAGACCGTGATTACACCGTTAACATTGACCTGGAAGGCTACTTATCTTCTGACCAACGTTACTATTACCGCTTCAAATACGGGACTGTCAGTAGCCGCGTTGGGCGTTGTCACACACTGCCTACCGGTAGCCTAGAGAATCTAAAAATGGCTGTGGTTACCTGTCAGGATTACACCACCGGTTATTACAACGCCTACAACCATATCGCGGACGAAGATGTACATTGCGTACTGCATTTGGGTGACTTTATCTATGAATATGCCCAGTACGAAGGCTTTGAAAGCTCGATAGTGCATTCGCTCTCCCTGCCTTCTGGCGGCTCTGTTGCGATGGATCTTGAGGACTATCGTCATATTTACAGAGAGTATCGCAAGGACAAGAATCTACAGCGAGCGATGGAAATGCACTCATTTATCATCACCTGGGATGATCATGAAACTGCAGACAATGCTTACTGGGATTACGAGCGGGATACTCTGGGTGTGCCATCTCATCCCTACCAGACCGGCGATAACAATCCTGACCAGCTGCGACAGTTGCGTCGCGATGCTCAGCAGGCTTGGATCGAATATGTTCCAGCGCGGGTCAAAGTTGATGAATCCGCAAGCCACGCGTTTGACTACTTACAGATTTATCGTTCTTTCCAGTTCGGTGACTTGGTTGATCTGTATATGACAGATAGCCGCACCTATAGAACCAAGGAGCCGTGCAAGGATGGTACGGCTTGGGAAAACTACTGGTGTACAGATTATGAAGAAGATACCCAAACCATGCTGGGTAAGACTCAGCGGGATTGGCTGATTGATGGAGTTGTTAACTCCAGTGCCCGCTGGAAAGTGTGGGGGAATCAGACTTTGCTGGCACAATTGGCTGGTACTATCTTGGGACGCTCGCTTGTGTATGCCAATTATGATGCCTGGGATGGTTACCAGTGGGAGCGGGAAAAGATCCTGTCATCTGTTAAGGACAGCAATGTAGATAACTTTGTAGTGCTGACAGGGGACCTCCACTCCAGTATCGCTTCATACCTGAAGGTTGATTTCAGTAAAATTAGCAACTGGGACTACGACAACCTGGTTGGCGTTGAGCTGATGACCCCTTCCATATCTTCTCCCAATATGAACGATACGATTGAGAAAGGTATTGATGTTGGCAGTGTGTTTACATCATTGCTAAATGGCGGGGTTCAGGTCAATAACCCACATATCAAAGATTTTGTTAGTAATATCTATGGATATGCAGTGATTGAATTCAATGTCAATGAATTGAACTGGACCGTATACAACATCGATAAGAAGAGTGATAACCCGGATACCGAAAAAGCGGTATATAAGAAGTTTAATTATGAGCCTGTTGGCATGTGGTTAACCGAAAAGTAGCTGGTTCCCAGTCAATATGAAGTTGTGGGGCGCTTGCCCCCAGCTTCACAAGATTCCACTATTTCTATCCCTTCTTCATCATATCTAGCTTGTACGAGTAAGAAAGTCCTTCCCCGGTAGCAAAACTAATAAGCCAATGGACACGCATTTGATATATGCCTGCGGGTCATCTATACCCGACGATGGGCACAATGCTGTATCTGGCGTTGGGGCGCTCTTGATAGATCAAGACATCAAGTAAAAGGATATTACTTTGCTGCAAGAATCTTACCCTTACTACCTGGCCAATGAAGCAGTGCATGCCAACACCGATCTGGAAGTTACTGACAAGTATTCAGGGAAACTAGCTACCCGGGTTGCAATGGCTGATGCCAAGGTTATTGACAGTGCCATCGACTGGGCGCTTTTGGCAGAAAAACCGATGGCTAATTTGCCGTCTTACAACCGCCAGGAAGTTTTACAGCATTGTGTTGTACGTTTTCGTGAAAGGTTTGAAGAGCTGGCCGAAGCGCTGTGTATTGAAGCTGGTAAGCCAATTCATGATTCACGGGGCGAGGTACTGCGTTTAATCGATACATTTCATGTGGCTGCTGAAGAGGCAGTGCGTATCAATGGCGAGATTATCAATCTTGAGATATCCAAGCGCTCACGGGGTTATCGCGGATATATCAGACGAGTGCCAGTAGGCGCATGCTCATTTATATCGCCGTTCAATTTCCCTTTGAACCTTGCCGCTCACAAGGTGGCACCTGCCATCGCGGCTGGATGTCCCTTTGTACTGAAACCTGCAAGCCGGACACCTATTGGGGCATTGATTATCGCTGAAGTCCTTGCGGAGACTCAGTTACCGAAGGGCGCTTTCTCTGTATTACCTTGCCACCGGGAAGGGGCAGACCTTTTTACTGTGGATGATCGATTCAAACTACTCAGCTTTACCGGCTCACCTTCGGTGGGTTGGGATCTAAAGGCCAGGGCGGGGCGAAAGAAAGTGGTTTTGGAGTTGGGAGGTAATGCAGCCTGCGTTATCGATCGGGATACAGATCTTGATGATGCTGTAGAGAGGCTGATTTTCGGTGCTTTCTATCAGTCGGGCCAAAGCTGTATCGGCGTCCAGAGGATCTATGGACATTGCAGTTTATATGAAGACCTGAAGCGACGTCTGGTTGAGCGTACCAAAAAGCTTAAGAAAGGCGATCCTCGATCAGAAGATACATTTATTGGCCCAATGATTTCTGAGGGAGAGGCTACCCGCTTGCATACCTGGGTGGAAGAGGGGATTCAAGCCGGGGGAACCCTGCTTTGTGGAGGTGCACGAGATGGCGCCATGCTTGATCCAACGCTATTGGAAAATGTGCCTAATGAGTGCTCTATTGTTCAGCAGGAAGCTTTTGGGCCGGTTGCAGTTCTAGAGCCTTTCGATAGTTTCGATGATGTTTTAGAAAAAGTGAATGACAGCGCTTTTGGTCTGCAGGCTGGCATATTTACTCGTGACCTTTACAAAGCCCAGCAAGCCTGGGATACCTTGGAAGTGGGTGGTGTGGTTATTGGTGATGTACCCAGCTGGCGGGTAGATAATATGCCCTATGGTGGTGTTAAGGATTCGGGTCTTGGTCGGGAAGGGGTACGCTGGGCTATTGCGGATATGACCGAGGAGCGGTTGATGGTGGTGCGAACTCCAGGGTAGGACCTAAGAATTTTTTAAATTGAGATGTTACTCACAGAGGAAAGCGATAAGTTAGACCTCATATCTGACGTGTCTTGATTGTGATACTATACAGCAATTATTTTTGTATATAATAATTAATCCGCTGTTTATGTTTAGACTCAGCCTTTATTATTTTGCTAATTATTTCGCTATTTTTTAAGTTTCTTTTACGGCACTAGATAAATTGAGTTGACGGCCTCCAGTAGTGATTGAAGTTGTTTTAGGTGTTTTTTCATGGATGACCGGATAAAAAATAAAGCTAAGATATCACCGAAGTCTTTATTATATTTTATTACCTATCAAACTCTATGTTGTGCCTGTTTATATCTATGGGTGCTTTCACCAATAGTTGACAAAATTAGGATGTCAACCTGGTTTCCGATGGACGCTCAAATTCTTGATATAGATTTAGAGGTTTATCAGGATGGGCACAGTACCTATCGCCAGGTTGTTGCCAGTTATGAATATTATATAAACGGTAAAACCTACTGGGGCAATCGAGTTGATATACATTCAGAGTCTGATGATTCTGCAGGAGGTTACTACCATGAAATCATGTATGACAAACTTCAGAAGTATAAGAAGCAGAAACGCACGTTTAGTGGTTGGTATAACCCAAATGATCCCTATGACTCTGTGTTGGACAGGGGGTTGCGATGGTCAGAGGTTATTGTTCCAGGATCAGTGTGCTTTATCTTTATTCTTATCGGAGTAGTTGTTCTTAGAATATATACTCTTCAGGAGCAAGAGCAGAATCCTAAGTTAATTGAGAGAAAACCATGGTTGGCAAAAAACAAGTGGAGTTCTGAAGGTATAATATATGAAACCAGAGTAATCCTTAAAAAACAACTGTGGGGCGGAGTATTAGTATTCTTGCTTGGGTTGATCTTTATTTTTATAGGGTTGACGTTTCTATCGAACTGGAATTCTGACTGGCTAATAACTTTGATATTAGGTGTTGTCAGTTGCTTATTTATAATTGTGCCAATCATTAATTGGTCTAGATATAAGGCAATTGGAAGGGTGCCTATTGTTATGCGGCCATTTCCTGGCCGTATAGGAGGTAAGGTTTCCGGGTATATCCAATTTCCTCCACTACTAGAGCTAACCGATAAATCTATTCGTATCAAATTAAAGCAGTTCGCGTGTGTAACAGAGGGGAGGGGAAAAGATGCTAGAAAACGTGAGTATGTGAATTGGGAAAAATGATACAGGGTAATCTAAAGGCTACTGCTGTGGGGAATAGGATCTATTTTAGTTTTGATATCCCAGAGGGCTTACCTGAATCTAGTACCAGTGTTTATTGTGGGGATAGAGAATATTGGTACCTAAATGTCAGCGGGGAAATCCGTGGCGATTACTTTGAAAGGGAATATGAGCTTCCAGTTTTCAAATTAGCGTCCTCTGAACACGGTGCAACTATTTAGAGGGAATAAAGCGACACCAGAGCGCCGTTACTATCAATGGCTAGATACATCAAGGGGGGCAAACTCAATAATTTTATGACCTCACACCTATTTGGTCCCAATGTAGAAATTTACCTTTGTTGTCCTTAGGTAGTTATTAGGATAATCATTTCGTTTAATAGAAAGTTAAGTTTAACTTTGTGTGATCTTTGGGAATTATTTTCAAAAGATCGCTTTACAGGGTTTGGGTACTTGGATTACATTTGTAGTCACTGGACTACAAATGTAATCAAGGAGCGTAAATGGAGATTACCGATGCTGAGTTCGAAGTTATGGAGGCGATGTGGCAAGGGGCGCCTGCTACGGCGCGGGAGCTGTATCAGAGGTTGCATTCGCGCAAGTCATGGCAAGAGAAAACGGTTAGGTCTTTAATCAGCCGTTTAGTTAAGAAAGGCGCCCTTTCTTTTGAAAAAGCAGATAGAGGTTATTTGTATTCACCTTGCATTGAGAGGGGGGAGTATCAGTTAAAGCAAGGTCGGAGTATTCTGGACCGCTTGTTTGAAGGGCGGGTATCTCTTTTCTTTTCTGGATTTGCCTCCAGTGGTGAACTTAAACGAGATGATATTGAGGAATTAAAGGAGTTAATTAGAAACTGGGAGCAGGAAAATGAGTAGCTGGGTGTTTCAGCAGCAACTTTTTTTCTCTTTTCTAGCAATTCTAGTGTTACTTGGTGATCAGTTTCTTAGTAAACGTCTTGGTTCTGTTTTTGTATACAAGCTGTATTTGCTGATCCCAGTATGCTTAGTGTTAGCCAATTTGTCAGCCTCTGATACTTTTAATTTAGAGTTCGAGCAAGCGACACCAACAATTCAAGCCGTCAGCAGTGGTTATAGTAATGTCACTGACTCAGTGTCTGAGGTGTTGAACCCGGTATCTGAAGCTCGCTCGTTTGATTGGATAGGCACTGTCTGGTGGTCTGGGTTTGTATTTCTTTTGTTCATACTGGTAATAAGCTTTCTGAAAGTTAGCTTTTTACCCTTGGCGCCACGCTCAGGCTTTTCTTCTGAAGAAAATTGTAGAGAAAAATTTTTCACATCCAGGAAGATATCAAGTCCTATCTTGATTGGTTTTGTTTCACCGAAAATAGTGCTGCCTGAGAACTATGGTCAAATTTACAGTAATAGGCAGTTGTCATTAATTTTTTCACACGAGGAGGTGCATGCAAAAAGATACGACAACTTATGGAATTTGTTAGCTTTAATTGTGGTTATTACATTTTGGATAAATCCGCTGGCATGGGTTCTGCTATATAGATTTCGCTTATTTAAAGAGTGTTCATGTGACGAGATTGTGCTTGCGAATGCAGTAAAATCTGACCGTTTGGAATATGCCAAAACTATGGTGATAACCAATGAGTTGAAGACTGATTTTGGTATTCTTCAGTCACATTATGGAGATAAAAGAACAATGATTACAAGGATTGAAAGAATGAAGAACAAGTTTATACCTTCTAAAATACTCAATATTACAACTAAGGGATTTTGTCTGTTGGTCGGGTGCTTGTCGATAGTCTGGGGGCAAGCTGTGGCGGGAGAGAAATCAAGTTTGCAGAGCTTGGGAACCTTTTCCTCACTATATCGCCAGCCCCCACGTCAAGCATTCTTTGCGGGAGTACAGGGGGAAGTATTACTGCAATTTAATGTAGCCGAGGATGGGGAAGTTTCGAATATTAAAGCTTTGCAGGTTGTGACTTCCGGGGGATTTGAGGATCAGTTTGTTGAAAATGCAACCTTCCTCGTTAAGAATGCAGCATTCCAGACAAAGGGTAAGCTTGTCGAAGATGTTAAATACATTGTTCGTTATCACTATGCAGGCGTCGGTACATCTGCTGAGGCTCGTGATGAAGCCCTAAAGAAGATGCCGAAAAGAGATATAAAATTACTGCCTTACTCTATTCCTGACTCCGAGGCAACGCATAGCTTTAATATTGACCAGTCTTTATATGCGATTAAATCCCATTTTCCCCGCTACCCTTCTAAGGAGTTGGAAATGATGGGTGTGAGTGCGGAAGCTACCGTGGAGTTTGATGTTAATTCCAGTGGAATTCCATTTAATGTCCGGGTCATTGACTTGGAAGTTCAGGACCAATACAGAGATTTATTTATGGAGGAAGCTCAGCAGGCCTCTGAGCTCTATGTCTTCAGCAATCAAACATCTTCAACTGTTGAAGGAGTTAGGGTAAAGCTCAAGTGGCAGCCCTCAATTCAGATGGTGCAGAGATAGGGTTTGTCACTTTGTAGTTTGGTGGCGAAACCTAAATGTTTAACTGCAGATGGGCCCATTGTGGCCCATTTGTAGTTCGAGTTCTCCTCCAGACAGCCGCATTAGGTTTCTAAAGGGCATCAAATATTATCTTTTGAGTGCTTGATTGAAAAAGCTGCCATGAAACCGAAGATGTTCCTCAATAAAGCTGGCGATAAAGTAATAGCTGTGGTCATAGCCGGAATGGCGGCGAAGTTGGAGCGGGTAGTTACTTACTTTGGCAACCGCTTCGAGCATCTCGGGTTTCAGCTGTTCAACAAGAAAGCTATCAGCTTCCCCTTGATCCACCAACATCGGCACAGACTTCTCGGCATTTTTGAGCAGTTCGCTGCTATCGTAGTCTCGCCAACTATCCCGATCTTTGCCTAAATAGGTTTCAAAGGCTTTTTGTCCCCACGGACACTGAGAAGGATTGCTAATGGGGCTGAAGGCTGATGCGGAAACATAACTTGTCGGATTGCGTAGGGCGATTATCAGTGCGCCATGGCCCCCCATTGAATGTCCTGCAATGGCCCGCTGTGTTGTCACAGGGAAGGTGCTCTCGATAAGTGCCGGCAGTTCTTCCACCACATAATCATACATGTGGTAGTGGCGACTCCAGGGCGCTTGGGTGGCGTTGATATAAAATCCAGCACCTTGCCCCAGATCATAGGCTTCATCATCGGCAACAGATTCTCCACGGGGACTGGTGTCGGGAGCAACGATGGCTATCCCTAGTTCGGAGGCAATCCGCTGGGCTCCTGCCTTTTGCATAAAATTCTCATCGGTACAGGTCAGACCTGACAGCCAGTAGAGCACCGGAACCTTGTGCATTTGTGAAGCTTGCGGTGGCAAATAAATAGCAAAACGCATTTTGCAGTTAAGTGACTGAGAGTCGTGAAGGTATTGCTTGTGCCAGCCGCCAAAACTCCGGTTGGCACTGATATTTTCAATAGACATGATGGATAGCCCTAATTGGACCACCTCCAAGGGATGGCCCAATTGATCATTGCTGGTTATTGATCGAAGTGAATGACGGTGCGGATACTTTCGCCTTTATGTAACAGATCGAAAGATTTATTGATGTCATCCAGGCTCATGGTGTGGGTGATAAAGTCGTTGAGCTGGAATTCGCCATTCAGGTAGCGCTCTACGTAGTCTGGTAATTCGGAGCGTCCTTTAACGCCGCCGAATGCGGACCCGCGCCAGACTCGGCCTGTTACCAGCTGGAAGGGACGGGTGGAGATCTCCTGGCCGGCACCAGCTACACCGATAATGACCGATTCACCCCAGCCCTTGTGGCAGCACTCCAGAGCGGAGCGCATCACATTGACGTTGCCGATGCATTCGAAGGAGTAATCCACACCGCCCTCGGTGAGTTCGACAATGACTTCCTGAATTGGCTTATCGTAGTTGTTGGGGTTGATGCAGTCCGTCGCCCCCAGTTTGCGGGCCATTTCAAACTTGCTTTCATTGATATCGATGGCAATGATTCGCGAGGCCTTTGTCATGGTAGCGCCGATAATCGCCGAAAGGCCAATGCCCCCAAGGCCAAAAATCGCAACAGTATCGCCTTCTTGAACTTTGGCGGTGTTCATCACAGCGCCCATACCAGTAGTGACACCACAACCCAGCAGGCAGACTTCCTCTAACGGCGCAGCCGGATTTACTTTTGCCAGCGAAATCTCTGGCAGTACGGTGTACTCCGAAAATGTCGAGCAGCCCATATAGTGGTAGATGGGCTCGCCATCTTTATAGAAGCGTGTGGTGCCGTCGGGCATCAGGCCTTGCCCCTGAGTTTCACGGATCTTTTGGCAGAGGTTCGTCTTGCCGGACTTGCAGAATTTACACTCGCCACATTCTGGGGTGTACAGGGGGATAACATGATCACCTGCTTTGACACTGGTAACCCCTTCACCGACCTGCACGACAATACCGCCACCTTCATGGCCCAAAATACAGGGGAATTTGCCTTCCGGGTCGTCGCCAGACAAGGTGAAAGCGTCGGTGTGACACACTCCCGATGCAATGACCTTGATCAATACTTCACCAGCCTTTGGCAGCATGACATCCACTTCTTCGACCGATAACGGTTGGCCAGGCCCCCAAGCGATGGCGGCCTTCGACTTGATAAATTGTTCAGACATAAGATTACTCGCTGTTAAACCATGTCATTCAGGGCCTGAAGTTGGCTGGCCCCGCTGTGACGACTGGGGAGCCATTATATTGATTGCAGAATTGATTATAATTAGGTGTTTTTGAAACTTACTTTTACATATTTGCAATAATGAAAGACTGGGAAGGCATTACGGAGTTCGTTTATGTTGCTGAAAGCGAGAGCTTTACCCTCGCAGCGCAGCGGCTGGCTATTTCTACTGCTAAAGTCAGCCGCCAGGTCAGTGCTTTGGAGAGCCGTTTGAATGTCAAACTGCTATATCGAACCACGCGCAAGGTGTCACTGACACAAGAAGGTACGCTGTTTTACCAGCATTGCCGAGGGGTGCTCGATGGGCTGGAGGCGGCGGAACGAGCAGTAACTCAATTACAGAGCCACCCACAGGGCAAAATCAAACTGACGGCACCGGTCACTTATGCTGAAAAGAAGGTTGCACCACTGATCAATGATTTTGTGATTCAAAACCCCAAGATTGAGGTCAATGCCTATTTCACCAATCGCCAGGTTGACCTTATAGATGAGGGTTACGATATCGCCATACGCCTGGGTAAGTTGCAGGACTCAACCTTGATGGCAAGAAAGTTGGCAGACCGGCGAATTCATCTGTGCGCCTCACCGGATTATCTTGAAGAGCACGGGACCCCACACTCGTTGTCGGAATTGAACAGGCACAACTGCCTGCTGGGCACACTGGATTACTGGCGATTCAATACCAGGGAAGGAGAAAAAAACCTTAGGGTCAAAGGTAGCCTTCGTTACAACAACGGCGGGGCGCTTTTAGATGCTGCGCTTAAAGGCCTGGGGGTTGTGCAGTTGCCCGATTACTACGTCGAGCAATATATCGCTGAAGGAAAATTAATCACCCTCTTAAGTGATCTCGAAGATAGGGATGAAGGGGTATACGCAGTTTACCCCGGCAATCGATATATCGCGCCGAAAGTCAGGCTGCTGATTGATTATCTAGCCGAGTATCTCACTTGAGAAAAGGGAGGAGGCAGATTAAGGGTTTGGTGTAGTAAAGGGTTCACAGTGATTTATTGCTAGTGGAGGTGGTTTTTTGAAATTGTTGGCTTACCCACGTGCTGCAGAATTCCGCAATCCGCTTCCATTTTGGCTCCAGCATTAAATAGTGACCATAACCTTCTGCCCGGTAGAAGGTGGTATTTTTACCTTGCCGCTCCGCGATTAACTGTGCTGTGGAAGGGGGAATTGCCAGGTCATCGGTTCCCGAAACTATTAAAGTGGGGCAATTGATTTTTTGATAGTCAATTCTGGTTGTTTTATTGCTGTCAAAAATCCAGAAGAACAATTCAAATAGGACTTGCCCAGATTCAGGACCTAATCGATCGAAGACCTTGTGCTGGTCGTCTGGATTAAGTTTATTCAACCCGAATTTCGCCATTGTCGCGAAATCCGGTAAAAGGACATCATTCCAAAATTCACCCGCAGCCATAAACAGCTTGCCCAGCGCACGCTCTTCTTCTGTGGTGGGCAGTATTCCCCAGTTCACGCTTCCGTTAAGCAATACGATTGCCCGTGCCAAATCCATAGTTGCCAATTTTTGTGCAATAACGCCGCCCAGGGAGTGGCCGACTACAACAGGTTTTTGATTTAAAGATTGTACAAATGCCCGGATGTCATCAACGTAGTCGGCAATACTCAGTCCTTTAAGGTGTTGCTGATTTTGTTCTGACTTTAGATCTTCATGGTAGCGGTAGCTTGGGCTGTGACAATAGAATCCTTCCTCTTCAAAATGCTGGTGGAAGTTCTCCATTGTCCAGGGGCCGGCATTGGTTCCGTGGATAAAGACGATAGGGGTATCCAAAGCCAGTTCCCGGTTTTTCAAGGCTTCCTTAGACTTTAGATGCGAGGATATCCGCAGTCATAATTTGTGGTTCTGATGCGAGCAGTTCATCCGCTTTGCCAAGCAATGCTGCAGCGATCTTGCCGTTAAGATGTGCAGTTAAGCCGTTTTCATCGCTAAACGTGTCGAAAATAGCAAATCGCGTAACGTTGATTTGTACGGCATACCAGCTCAGGGTTCCTTGCTCTTCCACAGCGAGCGGTTGGGCTGAGGTGAGCAGCGCCTTTACCTCATCAGCCTTATCCGCTTTGGCGTCGATCAGTGCCACGATGGCCAGCTTAGCTTCAGTCATTGTTTTCTCTCACGTTGTTTGGTGATGAGTATCCTAGGGGAAGCTCAGGCTTGACTATCAGTGTCCAAAAAGACAATGATCAGACAAAATTCGCCACTTTGAGGATTTATGGCCCAGATAGTCATCTTATCTATGCCGGGAGTTTTGCCGTCGGCTCTGGCTGGCGTTCAAGATATGTTTGCCCTGGGTGGCCTCCGCTTATCTGAAAGTCAGCACTCCCTGAACCCTGCCTATCAACAGTCCTGGTCCCCCGAAATCCTGGTCGCCAGTTCTGATGGCGCCGACATTATAGACGGGCAGGGTAGGTACTTTGCTGTAAGTCATGGGGTATCACAAATATCCAGTTGCGATGCCGTGATAGTCCCCGGATTTATGCCCAACCAGTTTGGTGTGCCTCCTGAAAAGTTACTGGACCAGCCGACTTGCGAATGGTTGCGAACTCAATATAGGCGCGGGGCGATTATCGCAGGTTCTTGTAGTGGCGTTTTGGCGCTGGGTGAAGCAGGTTTGCTAAATGGACGACAATGCACAACCACCTGGTGGTTACACAATGAGTTGAAATCCCGCTTTAGCAATGCCTGCCCTCTATGGGCCAGTGGACTATTAGTAGATGAAAATATAGTGACAGCGGGTGGCCCTTTATCTTGGGTAGATGTGACTCTACAAGTGATCAAGATGCTAGCTGGCGATGAAGTCGCTACCAAAGTGGCTGATCTCGCCGTTGTGGACTCCCACCCGCGTTCGCAAACTTTGCATGTACCAAAAGGCTACCAGGTATCAAAAGAGCAGTTTCTGGTGGATGCTGAAAATGTGGTTCGTCAATATTTTGGTCAACAGTTAGGCAGTCATTTGCTGGCAAAAGAACTGTCGATATCCGAGCGAACATTACACCGGCGGCTAAAACAGTTAACAGCGCAAGCACCTAAACAATTTATCGATAGCGTCCGTATGGAGTACGCTCGCAGCCTTTTACTAAACCCAGCCAATAAAGTTGCCAGTATTGCGCAGGAATTAGGCTATTCCGATGATGCAGTATTCCGACGTGTATTTAAGTTGCATGTGGGTATGAGTCCCAGTCAATTTAGGCAGAAATACCAGAAAAGCTGATTTTCTTGGTGATAGAAGTCAGCGCCCCAGGTTCCTGGAAAAAGCTAAGCTAATTTGGCGGTAGATAGACATTCACCGTCTGTGCAATCTCCTGCGATAGTTCTTTCCCAAATAAGCAGGTGACGAGTTCAAAAGCGAACTCGATAGCGGTCCCGGGTGATTGGCTGGTCACCAAATTCCGGTCGACAACCACTCTCTGATCACTGGTTTTCTTTACATATTGACTAAGTTCACCGCGAAAAGTCTTGTAGCAAGTGGCCTTGAAATTGGTAATTAACCCTTGCCGACCAAGAACGATTACCGGAGCAGTGCAAATTGCCCCTAGCCAGCGGCCCGACTCAAGTTGCTCTCGGATGAGCTTTATTAGGTGGGGCGAGTTATGCATTTGCTCGGCACCTTCCTTGCCACCTGGCAGAGCTATTAGATCCCACGTAGAGTCTAAACAATCCTCTATGGAGCAGGGGGCTTCAATAACAAGGTTACGCAGGGTGGTTATACGCCTACTTGGCATAATCGATGCCAAGGCCAGCTCTGCATTCGTTCGGCTCAAAATATCGTAGATGGCAATGGTTTCGATATCCTCATTACCATCGGCGACGGGAATCAATATGTTGGGCATTGATATAACTCCAAATTATTTAGATTATCTATACGCTTTTAAAACTAAAAATATACCTTTGTATCTTTCGTCTTTAATAATTTATAGCTAATGTGCATTGCGAAAATGTTTGCGCCAATTTGAATGCTATTTGAGGTGGATAAGGATTGCTGGTGTAAGTCAAACTAAATTGTAGTTGAGCAGCTGTATTTAGCTGATTTTTTGTACCATTTATATGGCTGACTATCATTTAAAGGCAGAACTAAAGGTGATTTTTAATTGTTTCATCATTAATGACATGAGTGGACTTATTCTTAAGGGGGGTTTAAATGCAAGAATAGAATGCAAACCACTCATATTAGGAGTATGCAATATACTAACCATAACTGCCAAAATGTTCGAAGTGCCAAAATTTTTGGTACGGTTAATACAATTTGATACTTGAGGCCCTTTAAGAAATATAAGCTTTTATCTGATAGTATTAAACATTTAAAGTCAAAGTGATTTTGTTTCGTGGAACTAGGCAATTAAACCTTTGGGTCGACCATGCCGGCAGTTCTGTTATTCCTTTATATCTAATAAGTTGGGGCAGTTATGAATTGCATCTACAAGCAAGTACTTGTGATTTTAGCCGTTTTTCTTGTATCTGCATGCGGCGGCAGTGGCGGCAGTGGCGGCGGAGATGGTGACGGTAATACGGGTGGAGGATCCAGCTTTCGAATCACAGAGGAGAATGCCAATGTGGTTGCTTCACAAGCCATGGACTCAACTGCCACTATATTAAAGCTTGGAATACAGCTACAAGAAGCTCTTGATGCCACAATTCTATCTGGAGAGGAAAGTTATGAGTTTTACTGTGACGGTTCTGGAAGTATCTCCATTGATGTGGTGAGTGAAGCAGAGGTGCTTGTAAAATTTAACAGTTGCGAGAACTCGCAGCTAGAGATTGGATTTAGTGGGCAGGCTGAGTTAATCCCCGAATCTGTATATTCTAATTCTGCTCAAGAAGTTTTCTTTCAAGGACGGGTCAATATTGATGAGGATTTAAGTTTACATGATAACACCTACGTATCTGTACTAGGTAGCTTCACCCTCGGTTTACAGGCAACCTGGTACGGTGATGTTATTGATGTGAAACATATTTCTGAGAACCCACTCAAACTAAGAGATGAGTCAAATAGTATTACTTTTTCCAAGATAGAGGCAAATATTGAATATGACCTAGATCAAGGTTTAAACATGTGGCCTAGGTCGAACTTCTTTGGCGAATATTCTGTGAAGTTAAATAGTAGTTTACTAGGAGGCGAGATCAGTTGTGATACCAAAGAGCCATATGGTATGGGAGCGTGGAATCCGAAAGATTTTGAAATTTATTGTTCTGACAGTAACCCTGATGTTTTGCTTCTTAGTGAGGGGTATGCAGGAGGGACTATGGATGTATCAATTCTTGACGTAGACAGCCAGGAGTATCGCCCAGTTTTAGGCATGTACTGGAATGAGTTTGAATCAGTTTATGAGTATCAACCTGGATTCCCTCAACCAACCTTTGAAGTTCCTGGACTCCCATCTATTGAATTCAGTATGGATATCAATGATGCGGTTTACTCCTCGAGTTCGGGCTATTTTTATATAGCCATACCTGACAATGGGTCAGAGTATGCCAATCACTTGATAGAGTATGAGCTATCGTCAATGAGTATCACCCGTAGTCTTGCACTAAAGGGGGAGGCTGGTCCGCTGGCAATATCTGGTGATGGATCAATTTTGTATCTGGGTTATATTAATTTTCCTGAAGTGCAGCGTGTAGATCTTTCTGATTTTACCCTATCAACTTTACTTGATTTGGGAGAAGAGGATGGGAGACTGCATTATCCACGCAATATAACATTATCTCCAGCTGCTAACGATACGGTTGCTGTTGCTACTTACCATCTAGGGCTTGACTCAGATAGTAAATATTCGGCAAAAATAAAATTTTTCCGAGATGGGGTTGAGCAATCGGTTGTGGGAGATTGGTTTTCTAGTCCAACACGAGTCACTTTTGATGAGATTGGAAGCAGATTAATTACATACACAGATGATTCAACCGCCTATGATATTGACGTTTTTTCGGTCGGTATAAATGGGTTGGATCATGTACTGAACTTAAAAGATTATGCAAGTGGACCTTCCGACATTCTTATGTATGACGGGGCTCTTTATAATGGAATTGGAACTGTAGTTAATCCAGACTCCGGGGAATTGTATGGTAGAAATTCAGTTGTTAACGGATATGATAATGAGGAATATCGAAAGCTTGCGCCTTTGATTACACCGGGTGGTGAATATACCTATATATTTGCTAAATATCTTGAGATATATGACCGGGATCGATATACCTACTTGGGAGTATTCGATCCAGGTTTAGAAGGTAAATTTCTACGTTTAATTAACATTAATGATAACAAATTTGCTTTCGTAACTGATGCTGGAGTTAAGATATTTAGTCATGAGGATGTTCCAGTTGATCGAGATGCGAATTGTGGGCAATATTTTATTCCCGATATGAGAGTTGATCTCGATATTAGCTTTTCCGGTTGTTTGTTCGGTGATGCAGCCTACAGTGCAGAGTATGATAAAATTTATGCATCAATTCCGGGAGTTGCAGGTGTCAATGGTAATTCTATAGCTGTTATAAATAGAGAATCACTGAATTTTGAAAAATATATACCTGTTGGTTCTGAACCCTACGAACTAGAAATAAGTAAGAATGACAAATTCCTTTACATTTCTTATCTGGGTACGAATAAATACTCTGTACTTAATTTAAACGATTTATCCCTCGAAATGAATGTAGACCTGGGAACAAGGGATAACTATTCTGGACCAATTTTTGCTGGTGATCTGGAACCTTTCCCTACAGATGAAGGCAGTGTGCTTATTTCTACAGCCAGGCAGGGGTATACCACAGATTTTGAAGGAATGGAGGTATATGTGGATGGCATTAAACTATCGACAGGTTCAAGTGACATTCCTGCTGGAATCCGTGCAAACCGTATCCGTTTCGCAGGTGATAATTTAGTATTTGGTTATAATACTGATAGTACCGGTTTTGAAGTGAGCGAATTCAAAGTTGATTCTAGTGGAGTCACCTTCGTCAATGAGTATGATGATCTAATTTGGGGATTTCCAAATGAAATCGCTTATTCTTCCGAGAGACTATATAGCTCACTTGGATATGTGATTAATACTGATTCCATGGAGCTAGTTGGACAGATGGAAGGCTTGTCGACAGATAATTGGACACGCCATCATTTTGTAATTGATGAAAACCGGGGAGTGATGTATTTGTATGCATCAATGTTGACATCTGCCAATGACCCAGCACTCAAGGTGTTTAGCCTGGATACATTTGAAGAGTTAGCTTCAGTAAAAATGCCGACATTTGCGATTCTTCTGGGGGAAGGCAGGGCGCTCATTGATCTTAATGAAGATGAATTACTTGTCGCGCTTGGGGGTGTTATGTACAAAATTAATAAGGATGATATTTTACATTAAACAAGAAAATGGGCCCGGCAGGGCCCATTTTAGTTACACTGAATAAAAATTAAGTACCTTATACTAGAGTACGCTGCATCCGATATCTTCAATCTTCAATCTTCAATCTTCCATTTTTTAGTGACTGTGCTGCCACATTGCGCTTAATGACACTGCCGGCCCGGTTGGTATGTACTTCCGGACCTTTGGCGATATCCAGACCGCGAACTGTCACCTCGGTGGCCAGCAGAATTGAGGCGCTCAGGCAATTGCGAGTCTCAGTGTTGCTCCCTTTCCCCTATTTATAATTCAGCAGTCCAGCTAATGCCCTTTGCAATAATAGCTAATCCAAGAGAGTGGCTGCCCAGGGTAGTCGTAAGCGGAAAGAAGCGGGCTAAATTTGTTAGTTGTGATTATTTATGATGTATTCCAGGTGCCTTGTATCAGTGCCGCAGCAGCCGCCCAATATATTGAACCCGCTATTCTGATTTAAGCGAAGCATAAGATTACCCCATTCTGATATGCTGTCGGAATGCGTTGTTTTGCTGTTTTCTAGTTCATTGTGCGTTAGTGATGAAGCATTGGCTTGTATGCCGATTAGTCTGTCAGGTAATTGACTTGAAGCGTTTATAAAAGAAGGATGAGAACAATTAATAAAGTACCCAGCAAGTTTAGGCGAAACCTGGCGATCAATATGTGAAATTGCTTCTTGAATGGTATGTCCATCTAAAAGGCGACCATCTGAGCCAATGACAAAGCTAATAAAATATGGCTTAGAGTGCTTTGACATTAGAGATGCAATGCCAAGTGCCTCTGGTATAGCTGGTAGGGTTACTCCCATGAGGTAGTCAGCATTAGAGGCTCCAAGCTTATCAATTTGCCAACGATGATAAGAAAGAGATTCTTTGTAAGTTAGGCCTTGTTCTGGTTTGTAGCAGTCATTTTTACAGCCGACTAGGCCTCCTACATATACATTTCCTTCTTTTGGCAAGATATTCGAAAGAAAATTAACAGCGTCTTCATTGATAGACGTAGGTGCCTTGGCTAGAGAAACTCTCTCTGAGCTGGCCCTCCATGTGGGAGTTGCAAGCAAAAGAGGGAGTTTTGCATCAATTGCAAGGTTTATGTATTCACTGTAGATTCGTTTAAGGCTTTCAGCACCAGCTTTGCTATAGATTAATTTAGCATGGTCGACATGGCTGCAAAGGCTTATATCTTTGTTACGCCTGACTCTTTCGAGTATGGCCGCTTCAGTAAGAATCAACTTTTCTGAAAGAATTCCTTGCATGATGCTCTCCGATGTAAGCGGTCGGGCGCTGAAGTTGAGCACCCAGTTATAAGTTTAAACTTCATACTGCCGCCATTAAAGTTGCCATGCAAGAAAGACTAGGATTAAAACCCAACTACTGACAAAGTAAACTCCAATGAGCGATAAAGTGTACTTTGGTACTTTTGGAGCGAATGAGCTGCATAACCAATTCCCACTGCAAAACCAGCGAGTGTAAGGGCAGAAAATATGATTAGCTGGATGTCGTTAGTGGTTAAGGACTCAGCCCTAGATATAGAAGCCATTATTAAAAGTAATGGGCTCAAACATATCCAGCAAGCTCCATATTTATAGTTTTTAGCTTCCATACATATGACTTATAACGCTTTGGTAAGTTGTACTGTCAGGCGCCCACTTGATTAACCTGTTAATTTAAAACGAGGGCTCTCAAATGAAACCATGATGCCAGTTTCAGGAGGGATCTTTGGGTAATTGCGCTCATGTGTAACATGGTGCTTGCTGAAACGAAAGGGTTTTTATTTTTTGGGGCAAAGCTTGTCTCACATGATAAGTCTTTGCTCCAATATAAATGCCATTCTCGTCAGATTACTGGCCGATCCCGTGGTATTTTGATGGAAAAGATACTGAAAGAGCTTGCCGTGTTTCTCCGTGGTCGGATTAATTGTTTTGGTATAGCCCAAGGCTATCAAAAATGTATTGATCTTGACTATTGGATACGGCGGAGATTAAGAATGAGCCATTGGAAGAACTGGCGCAGGGTGGGAGTGAGAGTCTGATTGCAGTACCGTATGGTGGGTAGTGTTGGGCCGGTAGCTAGAACCTACCGGCTGCCCGATAATTTATGTGTTCGCTAGCGAATAAACCAATACAACCCTTTAAAGCTTGGTGCAGCTAGAATATCAGTATGCCTCACTGACTGTGGATCTTCCTGCAAACCTTTCCTTAACTTGCGTAGTTTGACAATGCCTCTTATCGCCTGAGAGAAAATCAGCACTGCCAACGCTAGAATTAAGGTATCGAATCCCACTCCAAGAAGTAACGTAGATGTGAGAGTAATCAGTGCAAGGGGCCCCATTAAAAATGAGGTGATCCAACAGCTGAGCAAGTTTGAATCAATCTCACCATAGAGGTCTATTGGCTTTTTTCGAGTTCTTCTCATTTTTTTCCTACAGACAGATAAAGCCTTTGTAGCGGGCAGCTTTGCTGCGATGCAGCGCTTAAAGCTGTCCAGCCCGAAGGGCGATCGCTGACAAACTTGTTATGTGTTTGCACTGCGAGCCCCAACTATTGCAAACCAAAAAAACGCTACACCTGATAATACAACTGCAAGCGCTGTGTGGTTTGGCTCTATGCTACGGACATAAAGCAAAGGCGACGCACCCATTACCATTGACATAAATAGGTATGCAAGTTGTGGCGACCTCTTGGTGCCGTTCATTTTCTTCCGCCAAACATTCAACAGTAGAGTGCCGACTGGAATGAAAATGATCATGAACACTTCAAATATTCCCATATCTCTTTATGTCACATAACATTTATATAGTATCCATATTGACCACTATGATCCTGATTATTATTTCGGAATCAATTTCTCAACTACAACCAAAATACTGTTATAAAATCATTGGGTTAAACATAATTGTCACGACTGTGCAAACTGCAAAAAGGATCACTTTGACTACTACCCCATTTCTTATATCACTCTGTAACTCTTTGATTCATAGTTGATCATTATATTTTTCGTCAGCTCTCGAAATAACGGTCAGGATAGCCATGAACCCGAAGCGAGCGCAAAAGGGCAATCCCCCGGCGTTGCCAGGGGATAATCACTCGACTTAGCCTCGAATACGCCGCACGCGGAATTTACGCCCTTTCAATTTTCCGTTTTCAATTTTCTTAAGAGCTTGAGATGCTACATTGCGTTTAATCGCAACATAGGCGGTCATGTCCAGTACGTTGATCTTGCCAACATCTTTCCCGTTAATCGGGCGATCGCCGCCGGTTAGGGCACCGAGGATATCGCCGGGGCGGACCTTTTGCTTCTTGCCGCCATCGATTTGAAGAGTGGCCATCGGTGCCTGGAAAGGGGGTTCACTTAATATGCTGGCGGGTGGCGGTGTATCTGGATCGGATAGTGGGTCCTGGGTTAGGTCCATACGAACCAGTTTGTGGCCCTCTTTTTCAGCAAAAAAGGAGTAAGCGCAACCGCGCTCACCGGCGCGGCCTGTCCGTCCTATGCGATGGGTATGAACTTCCGGATCTTTGGCGATATGAAAGTTGATAACCGCATCCAGCTTGTCGATATCAAGACCGCGTGCCGCTACATCGGTGGCCACCAGAATTGAAGCGCTGCCATTGGCGAAGCGAATCAGGGTTTCATTGCGCTGGCGCTGCTCCATATCACCATGCAGGGCGAGGACATTGAAGCCAGCCTGTTTCAGATCATTGGCTACTTCATCGGTTTCGCGTTTGGTGTTGCAGAAAACCAGGGTATTGACTGGTTTATCATTGAGCAGGACACGCCGAGTCATCTCCAGGCGATCCTCGAAACTCTCAGTTCTGTAAAAGCGTTGTTCGATCACCTTGTCACTATGGGCAGAATCGATTTTAACCATCACCGGTTTTTGCATCACTCGGGCGCTGAGCTTTTCAATTTCACCGGGGTAGGTAGCGCTGAATAGTAATGACTGCCGCCCAGTTGGCACCTGCGCCAGAATAGTGTCGATAACGTCCTGGAATCCCATATCGAGCATTCGGTCGGCTTCGTCAAAGACCAGCGTATCGACATGCTCTAAGGAGAGTGTTCCTTTGCGCAGGTGTTCTTCGATACGTCCTGGAGTACCAACGATGATATGGGCTCCATGGGCCAGGGAGCCGATCTGCGGGCCGAAAGGCATGCCGCCGCAGAGAGTCAGAATCTTTATGTTGTGAATTGCTCGTGCCAGTCGGCGTAGTTCCTGCGCAACCTGGTCTGCCAATTCCCGTGTTGGGCACAGAATCAGCGATTGAATCCGAAAGCGGCTGACATTGAGCCGGTGCAGCACCCCCAAACCGAAGGCGGCCGTTTTACCGGAACCGGTTTTTGCCTGGGCGATAACGTCCTTGCCGTCAAGAATGATCGGAAGCGTTTTGGCCTGAACCTCGGTCATGGACTTGTAGTTGAGTGACGCCAGGTTTTTCAGCAGGGCGGGGTTTAGGGGGAGATCGGAAAAAGGTGCAGTCAAGGTGAATCCTGGAGTCGTTAAATGTCAAATACGCGTATTACACAAGCAGTAGGGAAAGTGATCGTCACCTACTTAGCCTTTGTGAACGCTGCAATTTTGCAGTTTGTGCAATACAAAATTAGTATGGAATTTTAACAGTTAACCCTGAAGAAACCTATGAATCACCTTGTTCCCGTTAAAGTCTCTTCTATCCAGATTATCTTCTTGTGAAATGAGAACTGGGGCACTGGGTAGCATAAACCCGGTGCCCCAATTTACTAACGTCAGCTTTGCTTACCTTTGCGGGCTTTCCACTGATAGAAAACCCCGGGCATCACTAACAACACAAACAGCAGTGTGGTTATGGTGCCGCCCACCATTGGTGCTGCGATCCGTTTCATAACATCTGCGCCGGTGCCATCGGAAACCATGACTGGTATCAATGAAATTAACAGTGTCAGGCTGGTCATTAGCATCGGGCGAATACGGCCAGCTGCCGCTTCGGCAACAGTCGCAGTATTGCCGCGCTCAGAGTTATTTCCGGCGGCAGATAAGTAGTGCAGCATTAATAACCCCATCTCAGCGGCGAGACCAGCCATGGCAATCATGCCGACCCATACAGCAACGCTCAGTTTGTAGTCGAGCAGGTACAACAGCCAGAAGGCGCCGATCAGTGCCATTGGCATAGCGGTGAGTACAAACAAGGTGTCGGATAGCCTGCCTCTATGCAGATACAGGAGGAAGCACACAGCCAACAGGGTCAGGGGCACTAACCATTGCAGGCGGGACTTGGCGCGCTCCAGGTATTGGTATTGGCCGGCCCAGGCGATACGTTGCCCGGGAATCAGATTAACCTGGTCGGCAACAACCTGCTTTGCGCGATTAACATAATCTGCAACGCCGATATCGCTCTTCAAGTCGACAAATACCAAGCCCACCAACTGCCCATCCTCATTGCGGATCATGGGCGGGCCAGTGCGGAAGTCCAGATCAGCCAGCTGGTTCAGGGGCACTTGGGAACCATCAGAGGCGGGGACCAGGATTTGTTCAAGCTGTTCGGGAGTATCCCGGTAGTCGCGAGCATAGCGCACTAACACATCGTAACGTTCGCGGCCTTCGATAGTTTGGGTTGCGGCCAGGCCACCAGCCGCTGCGGCAATCACATCTTCGATATCCTGAACATTCAAGCCGTGGCGGGAAGCCCGTGCGCGATCGATATCAAAGTCCAGGAAGTAACCGCCGGTCAGACGCTCGGCGAAGACGCTTCGGGTTTGTTCCGTAGTGCGCTGGTCACTGCGCAGTGCTTCTTCGATGGCCAAAGCGGTCTGTTCGATCTCCTCCAGGTTATCTCCAAACACTTTGATGCCGAGCTGGCTGCGAATGCCGGTGGCGAGCATCTCAGTGCGGGTTTGGATGGGCATCCACCAGATATTGGGCATACCGGGATAGCGCAGCTTTTCATCCATTTCCGCCAGCAGGTTGTCCCAAGTCATGCTGGGGCGCCACTCACTTTTGGGTTTCAGGGTGATTACGGTTTCTACCATTGAGAGCGGTGCAGGATCGGTGGCGCTATTGGAGCGGCCAATCTTGCCAAAGACATGCTCAACTTCTGGGAAAGCTTTCAGTTCCTCGTCCATTTGTTGCAGAACCTTGCCCGCTTCGGTAACCGACATGCCGGGTAGGGCGGTGGGCATATACAGGATGCTGCCTTCATTGAGCGGCGGCATAAATTCACCACCTAGCTTGCTAATGGGGTAGGCCACAGAAACCAGAGCTAATACCGCGAGAGTGGCTACAACTTTGCGTTGCCGCACACAGAAGTGAATCACTGGCTGTAGTGTATGGACTAAAACGCGGGAAATCGGATTTTCCCTGTTGCGAATTTTGCCACGCATAAGCAGTACAGCGAGGGCTGGAATCAAGGTGATTGCCAATAGGGCGGCGAAAGCCATGCTGTAGGTTTTGGTGTAGGCGAGGGGTTTGAATAGGCGGCCCTCGGTAGCTTCCAGCGCGAATACCGGCAGGAATGAAACCGTGATAATAATCAGCGAGAAGAAAATACTCGGCCCGACTTCCTGCATTGCCCGAACGATTAGCGTTCTTTTCTCACCCGGAGACAATTCCTTATCGCCGTCGATTGCCAGCTTTTTGTGGATGTTATCCACCATTACCACTGCCGCATCCACCATGGCACCGATGGCTACAGCAATACCTCCCAGTGACATAATGTTGGCGGTAAGCCCTTGTAGGGACAGTGGAATAAAGGCCAGTAAAACTGCAATCGGTAGCGTGATTACCGCTACCAATGCGGAGCGGGCGTGGAGTAGGAAAATAGCGATCACAGCGGCGACCACCAGCATCTCTTCAATCAGAGTATTTTTGAGATTGTCGATCGCGCTATTAATTAATTGTGAGCGATCATAAGTTACTACCAGCTCAACGCCTTCCGGTAAGCCCGCACGGATTTGCTCGATACGCTCTTTAACTCTCTCAATAACCTTGAGGGCATTTTCACCGTAGCGCATCACTACGATGCCACCTACGGTCTGGCCCTCGCCGTCCAGCTCGGCAATACCGCGCTGCATTGCAGGCCCCAGGGTAATATCCGCTACCTGATCCAAAGTTACCGGAATCTTTGCCGCATTGACCCCGATCACCACCTCTTCGAGATCGTCAACGCTGCGGATATAGCCCCGGCCACGTACCATATGTTCGTGGCCTGCGATCTCCAGTACTCGTCCTCCGGTGTCATTGTTACTGCGGCGAATGGCCTCGACCACTTTTCCGAGCGGAACCTTAA
The DNA here is from genome assembly GCF_047324085.1 of Microbulbifer sp. CNSA002. NCBI lineage: Bacteria > Pseudomonadati > Pseudomonadota > Gammaproteobacteria > Cellvibrionales > Microbulbiferaceae > Microbulbifer > Microbulbifer sp. CNSA002. The sequence goes on along the minus strand of NZ_CP172449.1, from coordinate 2,788,393 downwards.
ACATCTGCAAGCGATGGGGGTCGATTTGGACCTGGTACTCCTTTTCGTAGCCGCCAATGGAGGCGACTTCGGCCACGCCCTCGACAGAAGTGAGCCAATAGCGCAACTTGAAATCCTGTAGCGCGCGCAGTTCCTGCAGGTCGTTGTTACCGCTTCGATCAACCAGTGCGTACTGAAATACCCAGCCCACTCCGGTGGCATCCGGGCCAAGCTTTGGCTGAACACCTTCTGGGAGCTGGTCGGCTACCTGGTTGAGGTACTCCAGAACCCGTGAGCGGGCCCAGTAAATATCGGTGCCGTCTTCAAAGATGGCGTAGACAAAGCTGAGACCAAAAAAGCTCTGGCCCCGCACATATTTGACTTTGGGCAGCCCTAACATTGCGGTGGAAAGCGGGTAGGTGATTTGATCCTCGACCAGGTCAGGGCTGCGCCCCGGCCAGTCTGTCATCACAATCACCTGGGCGTCGGACAGGTCCGGAATAGCATCCAGGGGGACACTGGTTAGCGCCCGGTATCCCGCCAGGGCTGCGATCGCTACAAGAATCAAAGTGATCCCCGGCTTACCGGCACAGGCCCCAATAATTCGGGCAATCAGCCCTTTGGGTTCGGAATTTACCACTGCTGTACCCCCGACTTCAGGCGGCTTTCCGCCGCGATCAGGAATACACCCGAGGTGACAATTTTATCTCCTGCCTGGAGGCCAGAACGGATAACAATCCTGTCGCTGTCGCCATAACCGGTGCGTACCTGCACAGGCTCCAGACGACCCTGGCCCAAGTCGCGGAAAACAATGCGTTTCTTGCCGGAGATCAGAACTGAATCCCTGGGTACCACCAGGAGATTTCCCAGTTCGGCGGTTAACATGATGTCCGCAAACAGCCCCGGGCGCAGTTCACCATCGGTATTGGGCAGGGTCACACGCAGCCGTGCACTGCGGTTATTGTGATTAAGGAAGGGATCAATCTGGGTGAGGGTGGCTGGGATTTCCTCGTGGTAGACGTTGGTTAAACGCACCTTGGCCGGCATGCCTTTTTCTATCAGCGGCAACTGATCTTCGTAGGCGTGGGCTTCAATCCAAACCTGGCTGAGGTCGGCTATACGCAGCAAGTTGTCGCCCTTTTCAAATGCTGAGCCCGCGACAATATTCTTCTCAATAATCACACCACTGGCGGGTGCAAAAATCGGGATATAGTCCTGCGCTTTTTGTTGCTCAACCAGCCAGTCGATTTGCTCTTCAGAGAGACCCCACAACAGTAGACGCCTTCGTGCTGCTTTCTCCAGGGCGTCGCCACGTCGGCGGGCTTTTAGATACTCGTCTTGGACTGCGAGCAACTCCGGGCTGTAAACAGAAAACAGTACTTCGCCGCGTTTAACCTGCTTGCCTTCAAAATCTGCATCTAACTCACCAATCCAGCCGTCGAAGCGTAGGCTGATATCCCGCAAGCGGGTTTCGTCATAGGTAACCTGGCCGTGTAGGTGAATGGGCAAAGCGAATGGCTGTCGCTCGACGATACCGGTTTTGATACCAATGGCCTGGCGTCGGCCGCTATCCACCACAATGCTGCCACTTTGCAGTTCATCGTGGCTCACAGGCTGCAGGTTCATACCGCAAATAGGGCAGCTACCGGCTTCGGCAGCTCTCACCGATGGGTGCATCGAGCAGGTGTAATAGGCGGTATCTGAGGCCTCAGGCGCAGACTTTAGGCGCAGGCCTTTGCGATTGGTGCTCATATCAAAGGCAAGATCGACATGCTTATCGTGGCCTGTCGCTACATCTACCACCATGGGCCAGGAGCCCACCATGGCCAGTTCAATTTCACCGGTGAAGATACCGGGGCTGGATTCGCTGATATCGGCGACGGCACGCATAGCTGGCATGGCGCCCATGGCAGGCATCTCGGCTACCGCGCGAACTTCGGCTCCAGATACCGGCTCATTGTCAGCATTGCGAACTTCAATTCGAATTTGGTTTTTACCCGCTTGGGGTTGCAGCGGATCGACAGACACGGCGATCTGGAACGGGCCAGCTTGCACAAAATCGGCATTTGGAGCTGTGGCTTGTGTAGAAATTTTCTTCCAATAAAAGGCCGCGCCGGCAGCGGCTAACAGCAGGATAAGGGCGATTAAGCTCAATGTTCGTTGCTGGCTCATAGGACACCCTCCTGATTGAAGGAAAGGGGCATCTGCGCGCAAAGCACATTATCAATAAACGGGGCAATGAGCAGGCTACCAATGGCCGCTATAGCTTGTTGGGAAATCAAAAGGTTCACTCCTAGAACAATCTTTCTGAAGCCGCCAGCAAATTGGGGCTGGGGCATATTTCGCTAGTCAGAGAGAAAGGGAGTGATCAAATACGCAGGCGCAAGGTGGCAAGCCAGGTTCGGTTGCCGGGGTGGGATTCTGTCGCAGTAGGAGATAATTCAGGCGTACCGAATGGCGGAGCGAGAATTTGGGGCCACTGGTAAGTTGGCGGTGGCGCCAACTGGGGAAGTTCCAGATTTAAGTGTGCGGCGGTGACGGCAACTTGGTGGTCGTCCAGCGAAGTCTTCAGGGAGACTTGGGCATCATAGCCACAACAGTCATCATCTGAGTCTGACCCCTTGGCCATATCATCGCAGCAGCATTCCGCTGATGGCTTGGGGTCCTCCATCATTTCGCAGGCGAGCACAGTCTGCACCTGCAACATCAGCAGGAGCAGGGCCGCCATGGCAATCAGCTTGGCGCGAAATGTGGACGAATAGTTCTTCATTACTGATAAATCATACACCAGAGGCCGGTTGCACGACAAAGGTTGCTTTCGCTATGTGACCAAGGGGTACTTCTAAGTTTTTCTTTCTTCTATTAGGGGTAATTACGGTACAGGTTAACCCTTCGGCAGAGATTTCTTGACGATAGTTAGTAGATTCCCTTCGATAAATGCCACTACAACAGCACCACAAGGTGTCTCTATGAAAGTAACTCCTCCGGTTTGCCTCCTTCTGATCTGTTTATTGACGGCACCTTCTTTTGCAGATTCTAAACGCACATCTCTCGAGGAGTTATTTGCGACTACCTATAAACATAATGAAGAGATTAACAGTGAATGGGTGCTGAGTAGGGAGCGGAACTGGGCTGCCTGGCAACGAATGAGGGCTGTTAGGGAAGCTGCTAATAGAGGGGAGGACTTGTCATACCTCAGTAAGTATGGGCTTGAGAGAAAGTCCGCGTGGTACGAGATTGATTTAGGAAAGCAACGAGCGTGGCTGACGTCATTTAGACTGCTAGGGGTACTCTCTTCTTGGTATATGTTAAAGACGAATCAGGAGGAGCTTTATGAGCTTGGTATGACTGTGGCTGAAGTGGAAAAGTTGGGTCGCTATGTTATCGCCAATGACATCAAAGAAATAAACATCCAGGCAAGATTGGATTATTTCCACAAAGAGGAAGCTGGTTACATAGGCCGGATCCTTCAAGGCGGTGAGGACTTTGCCGCTATCTATTTAGAGCTTCAAGGTAATCTTGAAGCTCTTGAACACCTCTTGGAAACTAATTGGATCATAGATCTATTCAGAAAGTTTGATAGTGAAGCTCAAGAGATATTACTGGCCTATAGCTTATCGAAATATAATTCACGAGAGGGAATGGGCCGTAGTAATTACAGTCTGGATCAAGAAGCCGAAATGTTTGTCGATAAATTTCTCTCTGGAGAGATAAACGCAATGACGAAGGAGGCTTTGGAAAGGCTTCAAGAGAAAAGGCTGGCTAAAAAAGCTACCATCAATGTGGAATTTAAGCCCCCGGTTGATTCGCCCGTAAATGAGTGCAAGTGTCCTCCCGATCAATGTTCCTACAATAATTCTTGATTATACTTAATTTAATAGATTTCCCGTCATAATCGACCGCGTGGCATGGTCTTCACTTCGAGTGGTAGTTGTAATGACTGTAACAAGGATCTGTTTTTGGCTTGTCGCGCTTTTCTATTCCTTATCCCCCTTTGCAGATGAATACATAGTTCAGAGCGAGGACTACGACCCGTTTACCCAGATGACAGAACTCTGGCTAAAGGGTGAAATATCAAATCGTCAGATAAGGGATTTGGCACTAAGAGGCCGATATCAAAATAGCTCTGCCGCTAATAGTGCTCATGTCTCGTTCTTTCTTGATGAAATGCAGGTGATTGCGCGGGGGAATTCTGTATCGGGTCGTTCGGCCCAGATATCCGTCCAGGTTGATGAGTCAATTTTTGACTTGGATTATGACCTCGTATCAATGCATATGATGATCAATGGTCATGGAAATGGGTTATCGAGCAAGCAGAAATTCCTTTTGGTTACCTTTATGTACCGGTTAGCAGCAGAAGGCTGGAGCAAGTCTTCTGGAGTCGATGAAATGGAGAAACATCTTATTTATCGAACTCTCGATTACTTATCTGAAATGCCTGCAGATTATAAAATGTGGGTGATTGCCAAAGAAATACAATACCCGGTTCATTAGGTTGTTAATCTATAGCTTCATTAAAGTTTAAGTGGCTTAAATGGCCACAACAGACTTTAACTGAAGGGCTAAAGGATAAGATTCCTGGCAGTTATTCAGATTATTGGTAGAGGTTCAATTTATTCAGTTTTTATTTCTGTGAATAGCTATATATCAACTATTTAAGGATTTGTTTAATCTAAAGTTCCTAGTCACGTTGAATACATTGTAAAAAGGAAAGTTATGGATTTGTCTGATAAAGTTGCTGTTGTTATAGGAGCGGGAAGTGGACTAGGGCGGGCTTTAGCAATACGTTTGGCCGAAAAAGGAATGAAGTTGGTATTAGCCGGATATACCCTAAGTCATCTCGAATCAACAGCCAAGTTGATAGCACTAGAAGGTGCTGAGTGTATTTGCGTACAAGCAGATGTATCTAAACTTGGGGATGTGCAAAACATCGCTGATAGAGCTTTAAAGCACTTTGATAAGGTACACTTGCTCTGTAATGTGGCGGGTATAGGTCCTTTGGGGGCTATAGCAGAAACCTCTATGGATGAGTGGGAGTGGATTTTATCGGTGAATTTGTGGGGGCCTATTAACGGTATTCATGTATTTCTCCCTCATATCGAACAGAATGACGAGGGCCATATATTGTCTGTAGCATCGGAATCCGGCCTATATGGTATAGGGTACTTAGGGGCCTACAATGTTTCAAAATTTGGTGTTGTAGGTTTAATGCAAAGTTTAGAGCGGGATCTTCGTTTGGCTAACTCGCCTATAAAAACTTCTGTATTTTGTCCTGGTGCTATAAAAACTAATATTCTCGACTCTTCACGTAATAGGCCTGCAAGTGTAGCGGTAATTCACCCTGAGTCTGAAGTCGAGAAAAAAGTTAAAGCCAAAGTTGTCAAGGTGGTTTCTGAAGGTATGAAGCCAGAAAAAGCTGCTGATATCATTACTAGTGGTATAGAAAGCGGGCAGTTTTGGATTTTCTCCCATCCTTATGTACCCGAAACTGCATTTCAGCAGGCGAAGGCGATGCTAGATAGTAATACGTTAATTGATATTTAGCTTAGTTAGGGAACTTCTGATTAATTTCGAGCCAACTTGGTAGTATTCCGCTATTCGTCAAGATCTTGCCCCTAGCTGCCTTTGCCGAAGCCGCATATAATCTGAAGCGTCATGGAGCTCCACGCGAGAAGTTTCTTTCTCAGATGCATTCTCTCATCCCATGGGGGTGGCTAGAAGTCCATTTATCAAAGCTTCCCTAGAAAGGCCCTAGTTGGTACCTACGAGCAGAAAAAATATCGCGATTTCGTCCTCTTTTCCTGTAATCTCTACCTCTTTATATCCGTATCATATTTTGGTTTTAAAAGGGCTTATATGCAGGATCGAATATCACAGTTGGATTTGTTAAGGGGATTCGCTTTGCTGGGGCTTCCTTTAATGAATATGATAAATTTTTCTATGCCTATGGCGGCTTATTTGAATCCAAAGGCCTATTTGCCGAATGGCCCTTTGAATGATTTTCTCTTTAGCTTTTTCCATTTGTTTGCTGATCAAAAATTCATGGGGCTTTTTGCCATGCTTTTCGGCGCAGGCATCATACTTTTAGCTGAGAAACGTGAGCAACAGAATAAGTCTGCTGCAAAAATTCACTACAGTCGAAATTTCTGGCTACTGTTGATTGGCCTTTGTCATGGCATCTTCATTTGGGAAGGCGACATCCTGATGATCTATGCCTTTATAGCCATGTTTGTCTATTTGTTACGCAAGTTGCGCGGAAGCTGGCTGATTGCATTGGGGGTGATTACTCTTGCCTTGTCAGCATATAGCTCATATCTGACAGGAGCTTTTATAGAACCCCTAACAGGAGAAGCTCGATATGCAACGGCAGCCATTTTTGCCCCTGATACAACGCAGATCCAGCAAGATATAGAAATATATCGAGGAGGGTTCTGGGATCTGGTCGGGAGTCGATTAGTTGCTGGTAATTTAGCTTCTAGTCCGGAATCAGCAATCGTTATTTCCTACTTTAGTCTCTCCATTATTTTAAAAGCTGCCGCTATGATGTTGCTGGGAATGGGCCTGTTTAAGTTGGATATCCTACGTGGCCAAGCCAGTTCGTCTGCCTACAAAAAACTAGCTATTACTGGGTTGGCTATTGGGGTGACATTGACCGGTATAGGGCTTATCTGGAACTATAGTCATGACTGGAGTATGGATGATTACTTCACCTATGGTGCCATTTTTAATTTGGTAGGGTCCACATTTACCAGTATCGGTTATATTGGCTTGATCTGCCTTTGGTTCAAATTAGGTAAACACCTATGGATCAAAGGCAAGATCCAAAGTGTTGGGCGGATGGCATTTACCAATTACTTGGCTCAATCATTTATTTGCATCTATATTTTTTATGGCTTTGGATTGGGTTTGTATGGTGAGCTGACACGTATAGAAGTACTTGGGGTCTGTGTGCTGCTGGGTCTGTTTCAGCTGGCCTATTCGGATCTTTGGCTTAAGGCATTTCGTATGGGGCCGCTAGAGTGGTTTTGGCGAACTTTAACATATTTCAGGTTTGCACCGCTGATAAAGGAAAGGGGCGTACCGGTGACCGAACAGCGCTTATAGAGTTCATAGCTAAAATTTGGCGGGCTGCTGTTAATCTTGAGAATAGGAGTCATCGGTAGCTCGTTACCTGTACCACAGATTGTTTATTACGAGGTCTTTTAAATATTTTTATAGGATGATGGGCCGTAAAGATAAGATGTTTTCACATTAAAAATAGGCATGATTGAACTTGATCTGACAGGACTTCTTCTAAGAAGCGGGTAACTGTCAGATCAAGTTGAAAGTTAGTAGATCTCTAATTACCTTAAGACAAAGAACCCTACAATATCTTTTTAGTAATCTACAGTTGTTATTATAAAGTCACCTTCAATTGTACCTTCACTATCCTGGTCAGTATAAGCAATCCAGGCTGCTGTCTCACTGGCAGCTGCCAGCTTACTTTTCAATGCGAGCGCTTCCATCATATTGCGAGGCACATCGAAGTGCCATTGAGTACCCAGTGCCTGACATTCACTTTCTCCATTCGACCAGGTAGACTTACTCGTAGTCAGTGACCACATAACAGGGTAATTGATAGCGCCATCATCTTTTAAGTCGTTTACATGCAGTTCGCCATTTAACCGTCTCTTACAAGCAAATGAATAGGAACGATCACATTGGCGGTCATTAAAGCGCCCGTCGCTTCTGATAACAGCGCAGTCCTCTCCGCTACCATGATCATTGGGTTCTCCCTCTCCCCAAGACCATAGTCCTTTATTTTGAAATCTGCTGTCTGTAGCACTGACATCATAGTGTTCTACGGTGTTGATGCCGTCATCCCAGTTATCCAGGGAATCGTCATCGCCACTCTTCCAGTGTCTGTCCAGTCCACCCCATCCATCGAATATTACATCGAATGACTCATTATCATCCCCAATATTGCTGTCATTTTTTGTCCAGAAAAATACGAATCTCTTTTTTCCATTTACACCATCATGTTTACGGACTGTCTCCCGTGATAACTCTTGAGAGGGGAGTGAGGTTCGTTTATAGCTCGTGACTTCAACCCCATTGGGAAAGTCCTCTCTATAGTCTTGGGGAGTGTAAATGTATTCCAGGCCTATCTGATCTATAAGATGATTTTTAAAAGTTACCTGGGCACCGGACGATACCGCATTTTCGATATGTACGATTACTGTACGGTTAGTGCCATATTGATCCTGCTTGTAAGCCCAATCCCTCAAATCTCCCAATACAGTAGAGATAGGAACGCGTTGAGGATCAAGCCAGAAATTGCAATAGAATGAGCCATGACAAAAATATTGTTCACCACTGAACTGATGCAGGTCCAGCTCAATAATTTCAGCACCAATATCAATTTGGTCTTTAACCCTGGCAGATTGTTCAGAGCCTACCCAGATAGCACCATAGGCATCAGAGTTATAACTGTTTGTGTGTTGCAAGGACTTGTGTATAGCGAATTGGTGTTGAGTAAGTCAGGCGCCGTTGTAGCTCGAGTGCATATTTTGCGTGGTCATTGGTACCTTGCTCTGTCTCGTAATCGTAATAGAGGTTGAATTGAACCAACATTGAATAAGGATCGGTCTCTGCAAATAGAGGCGTACTCATCAACGTTATATAACTAAATAGAGCGATACAAATCTTCTTTAGCCCTTTCGAGAGTGGCCATGAATAGTTTTTTTTCATTATTATTCCTACTGTTCGCCTGAGTTTGTTATTTTTTAAACAGATTTAATTGCGCTCTCTATTACGACTGCCGAGATAAAAGTAATCGCATGCAGCAATACTTGCGTCTCTAAACGTATGAAGTTTATTTCTACCCATCTCCCTTGTGAGGCCGGATATCAGGAACTTCAATAATCTTCAAATGTTTCAAGTATAAACCCCTGAAGGGCAATAGAGTGCGAAAGCAATGATATCGAAAAGATATAACCTGTTAGCTACTTTAAATGTATTAACGAGAAGCACCTCACAAAGTTATAGTTTTATAATGCTTAAATCAAAAACTATTTACTATTATTTAAAGGTTAAACACTTTCTAGCTAATATCCTAATAGTCAGTCGGTGACGAAATGGTAATCAAAAAACGAACTGCTCTTGGAAGTAGCGATAGATAGCATATAAGTAAAATAGGATAATAAGGGTAGGGCTAGGGTTTTCTGGCCGATAATACCGAGAAATAGCCGAGTGCCTGGTATGATTGAGGATTTACAAATCCTGCTGTCTCAAGCATCCGATAAAGCTCTTTGGCTGAGTATAGTTGGGAGCCGTGGTTCATAAACAAATGAAAGCAGAACAAGCTTGGCGTTAAACGAGTATCATCGAAGAGCATATCGTGGATAAATACCTGCCCACCTTTTGGTAAAAGTGCGAAGGCTCTGTCGATTAAGATTTGGCATGTAGCATGCTGCCAATCGTGCAACACATTGCTAAAGCAAATGCCATCGAACCCCTCAGGCCATGGGTCTCTAAAGAAATCCCCTTTAACTATCTGGATTTGCTGGTCTTTCTTGAACTTATTTATATACATTGCTGCTATATCGCAAACCGGCGGCAGGTCGAAGAGCAGCGCATTGCGCTCAGGATAGGTATCGCAGAAGGCGAGAGCAATGGTTCCAGAGCCTCCACCGGCATCGAGTAGGGTTTGAGCGTTTTCAAAAATACCGCAGGAAGCAGCCTCAACTGCGGAGGCAAACCCCTGCGAATGCATCAGATGAGTAAAAGCTGCTGCCGAGTCATTGTCCATTTCATTTTTTTGCCACATGTCGGTTACAGAGCGACCTTTACATTCCAGCTCATATTCTCTTTGTAAGCTGGTGAGTATCTTTTTATCCAGGTGATTGATGTCATAGATTTGAAAAGGATCGAGTAAGACTTCTCCCCAATAGTAGTGACTATTCTTGGAGAGGTAGCATTTCCCCAGCTCTGTATTTTTCACTTGTTGTTTGTCGAAGCAGATATACCCCAAATGACTCAGAATCAGCAGAAAGAAGCCCATTCCTTTATTGCTGAGCTGCAATTCCTTACTGAGTGCTTCGCAGGAATCATAACCGCATTCAATTAGCCCGGTGATATCCAACCTTGCAGAAACCATCAGGCAGGCAAAATTATAGTTTCCCATAAGACGGTCCCACATAGGACCGTCGGATACGCTAGGTGGAGTTATGCTTTGAGTTCTACCGCTATTTCCCATCGCTCATTCTCCAAATAACCCGGGGAACTTTGTTGGTGCGTTCGATACGCTTAAGTCGCTCGGCTTTTTGTACTGTGAAGGACTGAGGGTACTGTCTGACAACAGAGGCGAGGTTGTGAATGTTGTTCAAAATATGCTCACAGATGCTGTTGGCACTTGCCGTGCCTGTGAACTGAACGACTATTAAATCGGCAGACTTTTTTGTTTGGGGGCCGCCGCTGAGAAGTAGTTGAACTTCTTCGACGCCTTCACATTCATAGGTGAGCTCTATGATCTTATTGAGGTCCAGAAGGGCGCTGCATAAATCGACATTATCATCTGCTCTCCCCTGAATAGATAGGCCATTAGGACGACCACAGGGACAAGTTGCTTTTTGGATTAGGTCACCTAATCGGTAACGCACTATCGGTACCGTCCACCCTGTACCTACACGGGTAAGCAGGGCGCCTTGATCGTCAGTTTCGATCAATTGGTCCGCTAAAAGGTGATATATGTTCAAATCACACTCAGGGGAATTGACAGCAATGCTATTGGTTTCTACCGATCCATAGTCGCACCACAGCCCAGCATTAGGGAAAGCCTCACGTATGACCTTCAACTTTGCTTTGGTCCAAGGTTCCCCCATCCAGATAATTGTCTTTATTGGGAGTTGGCTACCTGAATCTAGTATACCTTCGGCAAAATCTGCCAGTCCTGTGGGTGCGCCAGCAAGTGAGTCCACATCGATATTACGTAGAAGTTCCAGCCAATTCTCCACCTCACCAGATATAAAGGGGCCTGTAGGTGCAATAGTGCATTTGGAAGCCTCTGCCAGAGTTTGAATAAAGTAGTGTGCACCCCATAGCCGCCCAGGATTAAAGAGATTAAGAAGAACACTTTGAGAGCTGAGCGGGCGCCATTCCTTCAGCAATCTTTGAATTGCCTGGTGATAAGGTGTATAGGCCAGCTTCGGCTTTCCAGTTGTGCCGCCGCTAGACATGATAATGGCTCCGTGTTCCTGAGCGGCATTTTGGCTGATATGTTTCAGTTCAACGGGGCCACAAACGGGGATGTCATCGAGACAGACGGCAGAAACAGGTATATCTGGTCCACCGTAGGGTGAAAGACTGCGGGCGTGGGCGAGAATGGCATTCCAATCCAGGTGGCCGATGTTCATAGCGTTAAGGTAGCTCCCGTTCAATCCCGTCTTCCTGGGGTGGTGAGGTATCGGATGGAACTGAGGAAATTGTAGTAACAGGGCGCCTAGGTAGAGAGTGGTCTGGCCAATTTGGAGTTATCCTCATCAGTACCGATGTATTTCAGCAGCAATAGATCACGCCAGCTTTTGCCAGGGACTCCACTTCATCTTGTGGGATACCCAAGTCATCAAGGATCTCTCGAGTGTTCTCTCCGTAAAGTGGTGCTTGCTGGAAAGGCACTGGAGAAGTGTCGGGAATAGAGAAGGGGGCGTTTATAAATTGTATTGAGTCACGGCTTGTACTGCGTGTATAAGGAATTGATACAGTCTTGTCGTTATCTTGGACATAGGGGTTGTTAAGCGCCTCGGCGATATCATAAACCGGGGCACAGGGGATTTTACCCTCCATTTGAGCGCACCATTCTTTTGTTGTTCTCTTCTGGAAGTACTGGTCTAGAGCATCTGTCAGCAGCTCTCTGTTTTGCATCCTGCTTTCATTGGTCAAAAAGCGGGCATCAGTTTGTAATAAATCGGAGCCTAGTTCGTGACAAAGCATTTCCCAGAATTTCTGGGTTAAGCAGGCCACATAAAACCAACCATCTGCTGTCTTTACTAATTGGCAAGGTGCTTGGGATGCGTGGGCCGAGCGAGGTTGCTTCCCTGGGACTATCCCCTCGTTGAGAAACCATAACCCTTGGTAGCAGAGGCAATTTAGCGCTATATCGAATAAGTTAGTGTCAAAATCACCGCCTTTTCCTGTGATTTCGGTCCGCAGTAACCCTGAAACTGTACAGAGGGCTGAATAGACACTCCCCAGGAGATCTACTACTGATACGCCAACTTTGGTTGGGATAGATCCTGGTTCTCCAGTCACTGACATCCAACCAGTTTCTGCCTGCATAAGGAAATCATATCCTGGCCAGTGTTTTCTATTGTTGTCTCTGCCATACCCTGAGAGATGGGTACAAACTATTTTGGGGTTCGCTACTTTGAGGTCAGCATAGGTAACGCCTAACTCTTCGGGCAAAGAACCTCTAAAGTTGTCGATAACAGCATGTGAGTTATTCACAAGCTTCAAGAATACCTCCCTGCCAGTGGGATCCCTGATATCCAGGGCCAAGCTCTTCTTGTTGTGGAGCGTCGATTCACTTGTCTCATTGTCTTCGCAAGCTTCATCAAGATAGATAGATCCCATTTTTCTAAGTGGATTCCCACCTTGTTTGGGGTCTTCAATATTGACTACTTCTGCGCCCAGAAAAGCTAGTAAAGTGCCATGAAAGGAACCTGCGCCCCAGGTTTCGAATGAAAGAATACGCTTTCCGTGGAGAGGGAGCATCATGATATACCTGATTTGCGCAAACAAAATTAATGGCCAGCCAAGTTTTGCCACTTAGTTACAAGTGGGTATTAGTTTATAGATCACTGTGTAAATCTGATGTGGGAAAAGAGAGTACGAAGTTTGCATTGGTTATTAGGATCTATTGAAGTTACGGCGGACATTGAGTGTTTAATTATTCCTTATAGGTTTGGCTGACAAATAGTATCCCGATCCGAAGAGTAGTTTTTACCTAGTAGTAAGTCTAAGTATGTGCCACCAACGCACAACTGGGCATTGCGAACTAGACTCCTTGAGATCCAGTTAATAGCTTTTAAGGATGTGAATATGGATCGTTTTCATATCAGCAGGGTGGAGCTATATGCGATAGCCGATAAAAATGCGCCGCCAATTTGTTGGACTGCTAATCAAACTCCGTTGTTATACACCAACAACGTTATTCGCATTATAACCAGTAATGGTATCGAAGGTATTGGTGCGACATTGAGTTATACCGAGAACGGTTTTGATCGATGTATTATTGAATCCATGCGCACAATTGCACCTGGTATTTTGGGTAAAAACCCATTGAGGACAGAGGAATTATATAACTGGTTAATGGAACGGTGTACTTGGGGCGGGTTGCCTGCTAAATCGCCTTTTGATATTGCTGCATGGGACATAAAAGGCAAAAAGGCTGAGATGCCGATTTATGAACTTTTAGGTGGGGCACGCTCAAAAATACAATCTTATGCATCCTCTCCTATGTTTGACACTGTGGAGGAATACGAAACATATATCGAAGATTGTATAGCGGAGGGGTTTACAGCAATAAAATTTCATTGCTCTTGTATATATGAGAGAGATATGGAATTAGTTTCAGCAATTCAAGCACGTTTTGAAGGGAAGTGTGTGCGTTTCATGCTGGATACAGCCTCTCTATATACTCCTGCTGAAGCTATGGGCATGGCCAAGTGGTTGAGTGAAAACAACTGGGAGTGGTTTGAAGCTCCAGTTCCAGATTCTGATTGTAGGACTTATCAAGATCTTGTTAATAAATTCGATTTACGAATATTAAGTGATAGTAATTCCTTGTTAACACTACATGAGATAACCAATGCGTTGAACTTGGATACCTGGACTAGTGTTCACCTAGATGCCACTGTTTGTGGAGGTATTACGCCTTTAAATAAATGTTTTGCCATTGCGGAAGGGTTTGGTAAAACGTTAGAGATACAAAGTATGGGATTTACGCTTACACAAGCTGCGAACCTACACGTTGCCCTTGCACATAAAAATTGCAATTATTTTGAGCAGTTTTTCCCTTATGAAGGTTTTGAGCTTGCGAGCAAGGTGTCTATTCGAACCGATAAGGAGGGTTATGTCCATGCCCCTCAGGGAAATGGGTTGGGAATAGCCATGGATTGGGAAAAGGTAAAGGATAACTGTTTTTGTCAATATGTGTTTGAGTAGGGTGATCTAGACTATGCAGGAATCGGATGCCAAGAAATATATCATGGATAAGAAGTTAACATTGGTTAGTTTCTTTTTGGTTTTACTTCTTGGTGTTGTTGCAGTTATTTATCCTGAAGGTACCAAGGACTTTATGAAAGAAATGTTGGCTCTAACTATAATTGACTTAGGGACAATATTTCTTTGGTATACTCTTTTAGGGACCTTGGCCCTTTTGTTTTTGGCATTTTCAAAATATGGCAAGCTTCGTTTGGGAGAGGGGAAGGCAAAGTATTCTCTTGTTCAGCTTTTTTCTATGGCTCTCTGTGCAGGTATGGGGGCTTCGACGATGTATTGGGCGTATATTGAAGTAATTCATTACTATATGGACCCCCAGTTCGGTATTTCTGCCGAATCGATTAAAATGGAGTACGCAACGGCTTTCAATATTTTCCACTGGGGGTCGGCAGGATGGGTTATCAATTTGATGGTGGCGATCCCTTTTTCTGTGAGTTTTCATATTAAAAAGAATCGAACCCTTAAGTTGTCCTCTGTATTAAATAACATGCTTGGCGATCGTATGCCTGAGTGGTTGAAAAAAGGTGTAGATTTGTTGTTCATTGTGACCACGCTTTCGGCTACGACATTAACCCTTGGTCTTGCGATTCCAATGATTTCGTATAATGTCAGCGCCTTAACGGGTATTCCGGATAGTCTTTCTACAGGGATAGCCATTATCATAGGTTTGTCTCTCCTTTTTTCATTGTCGTCATTTATTGGCATTGAGAAGGGGATGTCACGTATATCTGAGTGGACCATCTATATAGCAATTTTCCTGCTTTTATATACGTTTATTGTTGGGCCAAGTGCTCTTATTGCAAATAATGTAACGAATAGTTTGGGGATATTGTTTTCTGAATATTTCCGTATGTCCTTAAGTACAGACCCATATGGGAGTACGCATTTCCCTCAGTATTGGACAATTTTCTTTTGGGCAACCTGGATATCCTATTCGCCGGGTGTAGGTGTGTTTGTTACAAAAATTTCTCAGGGGCACCGTCTGAGAGATGTGATTTTAACTTTGATCCTTGGGGGAGGGCTTAGTAGCGCATTTATCTTTGGGATAGCGGGAACTTATGCTGTAGATCTTATGAATCAAGGAGCTGTTAATGCAGTGCAAGAGCTTTCCAACGGAGAGCCTCTTCGTCTCGCCCATGATATTTTAAATCAATTGCCGCTTCCTGAGTTGGCGATAGCCATTTTTCTGCTGTCAATGATATTGTTTTGCGTGACAACCTTGGATGCAACTTCATATTCATTGACCGGGGTTGTCACAAAAAATCTTGATGCTGAGGCAAATGTTATGCCGGCATATCGAGTTTTTTGGTGCGGGTTGCTAACGGTGATACCCATTGTGTTTTTATTTATTAACGCCGATATGGATACGCTAAAATCCTTTCCCGTTTTAATTGTAATCCCTCTCCTTCCTATATTGGTAATTCTATGTGTTAAAACAGGAGCTTATCTGTTGTCTCAATTTGGCGACATGTCTGAGGGTGAAATTGAAGCGTATAGAACACCTGCTAAGATTTAATGTGTAGGAAATTATTGAGTTGTACCTTAATTATAGAGTGTAACTCTGTGCTAAATAGCTGGCCAAATGACATGAAAAGATAAGTGGTCGCGGGGTATTCCGATTTTCAGCCTTCCTCCTTGAGTTGTCCGATATAAAAGTATCAGTACTATTAGAGTGTCAGTTTTGATTGTAGTTTATATCGAAACTCAGCGTGTTTAAACGGGGTGTATAAATTTAACCGCTGCGCTCTTATATTGTTGGTTTATACCCGTTCATCACTTTGCTAACACCTTTCGGTATCCTGGCAGTAATTTGAGCTCTGGAAGTTTGGAGTTACTGCTACTTTTAAATTCATAGGAGTATAGATTTACTTTGAATCCATTACTTTTATTGCACAAGAAAGCCATTTATCGATATTAGGATGAGAGTGTTGACAAATAGTGTCTTGTTCCGCCGTAGAGGACTATTAACCATATCGATAAATCTCTGTATTGGATTCTGTGTGGGTTTTGAGTTGTGTGAAGCGACAAGGAGGTTACTATGCGCCTGCACTCAGCTGTCATTTTGGGAGCACTTATTTTTTCCATGGAGGCTATAGCCGATGACTATAGCGGTCTAGAAAACCCGTGGGGGTTTCGTCCATATGTTTCACTGAATGGTGGAGTTAATAGGCTGGAGGTTAAGCAGGATTATCGTACTGTAGGGGTATTTTATGACCCATATTTCTACTACGATTATTTTTACGAATATAGTTACTACAAAACCTCAAGTTCAGGAAGTGAGCCTTGGGGCAGCGTCGATATCGGGATCGACTTCAATGGCTACCCGTTTGAACTTCGCTTTAGCTATGGCAGAACAAATTTAGGGCGATCGATATCGGTAGAAAATATCGATTATATTGATGACGAAGTTACAGTTGTTGAGCGATACCAGGTCGATCAGAAACATCGCTTGGATGTATTTTCAATTACAGGAACTCTGGATTTATCTTGGTATTGCGACAGGTCCTGCATGTATTTGTTGTTGGGCTATAGTTTTGCGCAGCTGGACTGGTCATATACCATGGATGAATTTTACGCTGGTGGTAACTATTATGGGTCAAATGAATTCAGTAAAAGCTATTTCCATGTAGGTCTAGGTGCGCGATACAACTTTAATAACTCTTTCCGTATAAGTGCCGAATACATGCTGCATAATGTTGGTAAGGTGGGGGAGTATTATATAAATGACTTTGACCATATAGAATTTGATTTAAGGAACCTTAATGTGTTGCAAGTTGGTATATCCTTTATATTCTGATTTATACTTCTTGTTCATTTAAAATGAAAGTATGGGTTAAAGCCATACTTTCATGAATATGGGTGCTCAATCTCTCAAATAGTACTAATCGATAAGATCTAAGAGCTTCCTCTTATCAACTTTCCCGACTGCGGTAGCCGGCAGACGAGATAACACTTTAAGCTGCTCAGGTAGCTTAAAGCTGGCCAGGCCCCTTTCGGTTAAGAAGTCGCGCAACGTTTGCAAGCTTGGTGCTTTATCCGTACATACGATAGTCGCTCCAACTTGCTCTCCCATCTCTTGGTCTGGCAAAGCGATGATAGCTGCTTGTTGGATGCTGGGGTGGGCGAGTAGATGCTCTTCAATTTCGTCACATGCAAATGTTTCCCCGCCCCGATTTACAACATCTTTGAGTCGTCCAGTAACTACAATATTGCCATTGTCCAGAATGCGTACACGATCCCCGCTGCAATAGAATCCATCTGGGGTAAAAGCGCGTCGGTTATGTTCTTCTGCACGGTAATAGCCTCTCAGTGTATAGGGGCCGCGAGTAAGCAGTTCTCCTTCTTCTCCGGCTTTCACTTCCTGCCCGTACTCATCAACCACTTTTAGAGTATCGAGGGAACTCATAGGTCTTCCTTGAGTATTGGTGATGGTTTCATTGTTATCTTCGCGATGGGTGTAACAAATCAACCCTTCGGCCATTCCGAATACCTGCTGTAGTGCACCGGGAAAAGCATCTATCGCAGCATTGGCGTCAGTTGGACTCAGCTTTGAGCCACCAACTTGAAGTAAGCGGAGAGAGCTTAAATCAGCATCTTCCCATTCTGTCGCTACAGTCCAGACTTGAGCCAGTGCTGGGACCAGGGCTGTGGCGGTTACGCCGTAACGCTCTATCAGCTCAAAGCAGTAGTCCGGGCTTGCATCTTTGGTGAATATTACCTGCCCACCCATGGATAGCGTGCCCAGAATGCCGGGGCAACCCAATGGAAAATTATGGGCGGCGGGGAGTACTGCCAGATAGATTTCATCTTTTCCTAAATTACAAGCAGCCGTAGCGCAGGTAATGTTGTAGCGATAGTCATTGTGGGAGCGTGGAATAAGTTTCGGAAGTCCTGTAGTGCCACCGGAAACGAGGAATAGAGCTGGGGCGTTGGGGTCTACGGGAACAGGGGTGAAGCCTTGGCATTCTCTTCTGGGCAGGGAGGGGAATGTGTCATTTTCATCAGAACTGTATATGCCTCGCAAAGTCGGAGATTGCGAAGCAATTTGTTCTATCATGCTGTGACGGCTTGCATCACTTTCCGCTCCTGAAGTGATATAGATACTGGCACCCGAGACCTGTGCAAAATGGCATATTTCATTTTGGCGATGCGCAGGCAAAGCTAGTACAGGAACCAGTCCCGCTCGAAATAAGCCGAGCAGGGTTGTAATAAAACTGACCTGATTGCTCCACTGGAGTATTGCCCGCTCCCCAACTTTGTAGCCTTGTTCCACCAGGCCTGCAGCAATGCTATCGGCCTCATTAACCAATTCAGCATAAGTTAATTGATCCGATAGGTCCCGAACTGCGCATTGATTGGGAAAGTTTTTCGCATTACGTGTGATCAGCTCCCAAATAGGTTGGTTATCCCAAATTCCTTGTTGCTGATAGAAATCCTCTAGTTCCTTTGGGTGAGGCGTGTAACCATTAAGTAAATTATTTTCCATGCTGGTCTCCTGAAATGTTTGGGTGGAGCAGGGGAGTGTTTTTTTGAATCTTCTTCAGATTTCTAAATTAAGAATTAACAGTTAGTATTCACGGCTTCAAATTTCTTATTGAGATAAATCTATGTCCGGCGCTTGGCTACAAATCCCTCGCCCTCAACCTAAAGCGGCTATC
The DNA here is from genome assembly GCF_047324085.1 of Microbulbifer sp. CNSA002. Classification (NCBI taxonomy): domain Bacteria; kingdom Pseudomonadati; phylum Pseudomonadota; class Gammaproteobacteria; order Cellvibrionales; family Microbulbiferaceae; genus Microbulbifer; species Microbulbifer sp. CNSA002. The sequence goes on along the minus strand of NZ_CP172449.1, from coordinate 2,769,497 downwards.
CGACTTTTGTGTTTGCCTCATGCTGGTGGTACAGCATCACTTTATCGGCCCTGGGCGAAATTATTGCCAGATTCCATAGAATTGGTTCTCGTATGTTTACCGGGTAGGGAGCAACGCTGTAATGAAACTATGCCCACAAATATGCAAACTTTAATTGCTTTGTTAAGTAGGGCTATCAAACCTGTCATCGATAAACCCTGGGCAGTATTTGGGCACAGTATGGGAGCTACAGTTGCTCATGAATTGGCTCTCTCCTTGTATCGCGAAAAATTGTGCGGTCCTGAACACATATTTGTCTCTGCGCGCGAAGCTCCACAATTTCAAAAGAGTGGAAACGTACACCAGTTGAGTGATGAATCTCTGTGCCAACAACTCATTGAGCTTGGCGGCACCTCTCCTGAATTATTGGAAATTCCTGAGTTAAGGGCTCTACTACTTCCTACTATACGCCAGGATTATCGATTGATCGAAACCAGCAAGATGTCCTCGGACCAACTTTTAGATTGTCCCATCACCGCGATGCTAGGACGGGATGATCCTGAGTTGAGCACCGATGAAGCTCGGGGTTGGCAGCAGTGGACCAATGGTGAGTTCCAATTGAAAGAATACGCAGGTAACCATTTTTATCTGTCAGATTGTCCCGATCTGGTGGTTGGCCATATTGTTCAGAAGCTCCGCTTGGCCTAACTGCATGTAAAGTTAAGTTGGCCGTATAAAATCTTTCTGTTTCTTGTAACGCTATCGAAATTAATTGTCGGGAGAATAGGGTTGTTGAGCGGCCCTATATTCTCCATCGTTCAATAGATAGCGGATCTCTGCCTCGATTAATCCGGGATCATTATTTTTGATGATGTTCGAATTATTTCTCTTTAGTAACAAGTAGCACACACTCTCTCCACCCTGACGCCCAAATCCAAAACAAACATCCCGTTGATTTCGCAAATGATATGTTATAACGTTTCATTATCGATGGGAAGATGAACAGCTTAGGTGATGGAGTTTCTATGCAAGCAACGAAGCTACCAATGGAGTGTGAAAATCTGAATGAGATCCGCCAAGGTATCGATTCCATTGATCGCGAGATCATCAGGCTGTTGCAGCGGCGTATGGGGTATGTTTTGTCAGCAGCCCAGTTCAAGCCGGATGAAACGAGTATTCCTGCTCCAGACCGGGTTGCGGAGATGTTGATTGACCGCCGTCGTTGGGCTGAGAAAGAACAACTTTCCGCAGATTATATAGAGCAGCTTTTTACCGGGATTATTCACTGGTTTATCAATCAGCAAAAGCTGCATTGGCGCGCTGAGCGCGGCTTGCCAGTTGAGGAAGGTGTATGAAGGGCCGCTCTAAATATGCTGGCCTGGAAGCCTGTTTGCAGGAAGCGAAGTCCAGGGTAAGCCAGGGACAGCCAGAGGTTCTGGCATCTTTTTCATCTCCATGTCATAGACGCAACCCAATAGGGTTGTTTGCCTCCGGCTATCAGCATGAAAGGTTCGCGTCTCTGTGGGGTGTGCCCTCTAGAGATGAATATGCTGTGACCTTTGGCTCTGCCTGTGAATTTAGTTGTGCCCCAGGGGAATCTTGGTCTGAAATCCAAGCCAATTGGCAAAAATTGATGTCCTCCGCTGTGGTAAGCGGGGGGCATCGGCCGGTTTTGTGTGGTGGGTTTGCTTTTGATAGCCAAAAAGATTCCTCATCCTTGTGGCAAGACTTTCCCGCAGGGGCGCTTACGTTGCCTGAGTTGGCCCTTTACTGTGAAGGGGATCGCAGTTATCTGGTAATGAATTTTATCGTTACCGATCAAACAGAATGCAATCAGGCTGCGGAGCGGCTGAAGGCGCGGTGGCAGCATATTTTGTCTCGTAGCTCTGACTTTTCTGCGAATGACAATTTGTTTTCGGTGGAGTCTGATTTTAGCCAAAATTATGCAGGCCAAATGGCTTGGCAGCAGCGTGTAGTAGGCGCGGTCGAATCAATCAAGCGCAACGAATTTCAAAAAGTAGTTCTCGCTCGTTCTGAATCACTGAGCGCGGATTGCTGCCCGGGAAGTATTCTCGGATATTTACAAGAATCTTACCCCGATGCCTATTTATTTGCCTTTTCCCGCGGAAAAAGTTGCTTTCTTGGGGCTTCGCCTGAGCGCTTAGCGGCTGGTAAAGACGGGCGTATTAGCACAGTTGCTTTGGCCGGTAGCGCACCTCGGGGAAAAAACCCGGCAACTGATTATAAATTGGGGATATCTCTGCTTGACAGCGATAAGGACCGATTTGAACACGACCTGGTTGTCCAACATCTCCTTTCTATTTTGCGCAAATACTGCCACAGCGTAGCGGAACCAGAACCGCCCCAACTCTGTAAATTAAAGCAAATTCAGCATTTGCTGACGCCTCTAGAGGGATTGGTGAAAGATGGCGTAAATCTGTTGGATATCTTATCGGATTTACACCCCAGTGCTGCGGTGGGAGGCCTGCCGAGGAAAAAAGCACTGAAGTATATCCGTGAAAATGAAGACCTGGATCGCGGTTGGTATGCCGGACCTGTTGGTTGGCTCAATGCCGAGGGGGAAGGGGAGTTTGCTGTTGCGCTGCGTTCTGCACTTATTACTCCGGGCAAGGTAACACTATTTGCCGGTTGTGGCCTGGTTGAGGCTTCCCTTCCTACCCACGAGTATCGTGAAAGTTGTATCAAAATGCGTGTTATCCGAGACGCAATAAGGAGCGTATCTCTTGTCGCCGAAGCCGCAGAATAAATCAGAGCCAATCAGTCCGGCCAGTTTGTTAAAGGATTTAGTTTGTCAGGCTATTGATGCCGATATTAATGGCATTAATCCGCAGGATGACTTAATTGCACTGGGGCTCAACTCAGTACAAATCATGAAGATAGCTGGCCAATTAAGGCAGAAAAAGATCAAAGTAAAATTTGCTGATCTTATTGCAGTGCCTCAATTGGGAGCCTGGCTTTCTCTACCTCAGTTGGCTACTGGAACTGAAGAAAGTACCAGTGAACATTTATCTGTGCCGGGAGCCTTTGATGAAGGCACTCCCTTTGATTTGGCACCGATGCAACATGCCTATTGGATTGGACGAGACCCGAATCAATATTTAGGGGGCGTTGCCGCACACTTTTATCATGAGTTTGATGGCCAGGATGTAGTACCTGATCGATTGGAACAGGCTGTGCGCTCCCTATTCGAGCGGCATGGGATGCTGCGTGTTCAAATCCTCGATGATGGTCGACAGCAGATTCCCGCAGAAGTGAGCTGGCCCGGTTTAAAGGTTCATGATTTCAGGCATCAGGCTGCCGCAGAAGCGGAGCAGAGTCTTATCGCTGTTAGGGAGCAACTCTCCCATCGGCAGCTGGATATATCGCAGGGCGAGGTTTTTGATGTACAGCTCTCATTGTTACCTGCGGAATTAAAAGCTGGCGGCACACGCTTGCATATTAATCTGGATATGGTAGCTGCAGATGCCTTTAGTCTGCGCGTGTTACTGAATGACTTGGCCAAGCTCTATCTGGAACCAGAGCAGTCTCTGGTTCCGTTGAATTACAGTTATCCGCGCTACCAGGCTGACCGCAGCGCTCTTCACTCAAAGGAAGAGCGCCGAGCTGAGAAGCAGCAGGCCAAAGAACACTGGCAGGATCGCCTGGCAGATTTGCCCGGCGCTCCTCAATTACCCACTGCGATAGGTACTGAGTCTAAAGACACTCGTCGAGTTGTTCGGCGTCACTATAGCTTGTCTGCTGACCAGAAAAACCAGCTAGCGGAACTTGCGAGCCGTCACGGAATTACTTTGTCCATGACCCTGGCAGCGGCGCTTGCCGAAGTGCTTACGGTCTATAGCGAAGAGTCAGACTTCCTGCTGAATCTCCCCCTGTTCGACCGGGAATCTCTGCACCGGGATGTCAACTCCCTGGTAGGAGACTTTACTTCTTCGATCTTGCTTGCCTGGCAGGGCAGCCAGAGTGGGACCTTCGTTGAGCGTGCACAGCGTTTACAAGATAACTTCCGTCAGGATGTAGCGCACGGGAGTTATTCCGGCGTAGAGGTGCTGCGTGACCTCAGCAGGCAACAGGGACAAACGGTGTTTGCGCCGGTTGTCTTTACCAGTGCGCTTGGGTTGGGAGAATTATTTGGCGAGTCAGTTCGCAGTGCCTTTGGAGATGTCAATTGGATTATCTCCCAAGGACCACAAGTGTGGCTGGACGTACAGGTTATGGAACTCAAAGGTGGCCTGTCCGTAAACTGGGATGCGCGAGAAGCTGCTTTTGCTCCCGGCGTCCTGGATGGCATGTTTGCCGCCTTTACGCAGTTATTGGAATGCCTGATCGGTAGCCCGGAATTCTGGGCCCAGCCGATACCATCGCTGCTGCCAGCGGAACAAAAGCAGCAGCGCCAGCAGGTAAATTCCACAGCCAAGCCATACCAGCCTCACCAATTACACGAACATTTTTTTAGCAATGCCAAAAACTGCCCAGAAGCAGTGGCTCTCTATTGGAGCGGTGATCAAATCCGTTACGGGGAGTTGGCCCGCAGTGCTTTGGCGATGGCCGCGTATTTACAGCTTCAAGGTGTTGAGCCCGGTGATTTGGTCGGTATTTTATTACCCAAGGGACCGGAGCAGATTATTGCAGCCTTGGGCGTATTAGCGGCAGGAGCGGCTTATCTGCCGCTGGGTATAGACCAGCCACCGTTGCGTAGAGAGCGCGTGATAAAGCTTGCTGGAGCCAAGCTGGTTATAGATAACTTGTCTGTGCTCTCCGGTGTCGCGCCTTTATCCAAGCCTGTCGTGGGAGAGGCCAAAGATCTCGCCTATACCATTTTCACCTCCGGCTCTACCGGTGAACCCAAGGGCGTAGAAATTAGTCACGGGAGTGCCTGGAACACAATAGCGGACATTAACACGCGCTTTTTGGTTAACGAAAATGATCGAGTGCTCGCCGTATCAGCATTGGATTTCGACCTTTCCGTTTACGATATTTTTGGGCTCTTGTCCGCCGGCGGTGCATTGGTATTGGTTGAAGAGGAGTCCCGGCGGGATGCTGAGCGCTGGCATCAGCTGGTGTGCCAGCATGGCGTTACTGTGTGGAATACGGTGCCGGCGCTTTTGGATATGCTGCTGACTACGGGTGGTAATACCCCAGCTGGAGAGCTGCGCCTGGTATTAATTTCTGGCGACTGGATCAGCCTCGACCTGCCGGAACGGTTAAAACGAGTTAACCCAGGTTGCCGCTTTATCGCTTTGGGCGGCGCCACCGAAGCTTCTATTTGGTCGAACAATTTTGAAGTCAAAGAAGTTGATTCCTCTTGGCGATCTATTCCCTATGGTTACCCTTTGGCCAACCAGCAATTCAGAGTGGTGGATGCCCAGGGGCGTGATTGCCCCAACTGGGTGACAGGGGAGTTGTGGATCGGTGGTGCTGGCGTTGCCTTGGGGTATCGCGGTGCTCCCGGTATCACCGCAGCCCGTTTTGTGACAGATGAAGGTAAGCGCTGGTACCGCACCGGAGACTTGGGCCGCTACTGGCCGAACGGGTGCCTGGAGTTTTTGGGCCGCGCCGATAACCAGGTCAAGGTGCGCGGACACCGCATTGAACTCGGTGAGATTGAAGCGGCACTGACTGCGCACAAAGGGATTGCGCAAGCGGTCGCACTGCTGACTCAGCGAGGTGTGGTTGCGGTTGTCGTTCTGGAATCCAAATTATCGCAAGGGAATATAAATTCAGAAAAGTGCTTTGTTGATTTGCAGCAGTTGCAGGAACCTTTGAACGATTTGCGGGAGTTCCTGAGTCAACGATTGACCAGCGCCATGTTGCCCAGTGAGCTTTGCTGTCTCGCTGAAATACCGCTTACCGCCAATGGCAAAATTGATCGCGGCGGTTTACAGCAGTTTGCCGATGAATCCCTGTCGCAGCACCAGGCAAAGCAGAACCCACCGCAAGGTAAATTAGAGCAGCAGGTGGCTGCCGCCTGGTGCAAATTCCTCGATGTTACCGATATAGCGCGGGACGATAACTTCTTCGCACTTGGGGGTGACTCCCTGTTAGCAACCCGTGTTGTGCGAGACCTGCGCGAGTCTGGCTTTGAAGGTGTCACACTGTCGGAATTATTTAGCCAGCCCAGCCTGGCCGACTTTGCTGCGACATTAGTTCAAGACCTACCTGAGAACCTACAGCCAAATAAAGGCACTACCGAAATTGCTTCTACACCCTGGCAATCGGATAAGGCCAATCGGTACGCCGCTTTTGAACCTACCGATGTCCAACGGGCCTATTGGCTGGGAAGGGACCCCGAATTTGTTTTGGGTGGTATCGGTTGTCATTTTTATCGCGAATATGACGTTGTTGATCTCGATCTGGAGCGCTTGGAATCTGCGCTAAACGCTATGATTGCCCGCCATGAAATGCTGCGGGCTGTATTCGACAGCGAGGGGCGTCAGCGCATCCTTGCCGATGTGCCGAGATTTTCCATTGATGTTACAGAGGTAGACAGCGATCCAACTTCTGATTTTGCGCAACTTCGACAGGAGTGCGCTGAGCAGGTGTTTGAGCCAAGCCGGTGGCCACTGTTTGATGTCCGTGCTGTGCGGTGTGGCCGCAATACCCGATTGGCTATCGGTTTGGATAATTTGATTCTCGATGCTTTCAGTATTCTGCTGTTTTATCGTGAGTTAAATATCCTCTATCAGAGCCCCGATACTGATCTACCTTCTATCGAACTCTCTTTCCGCGACTATGTGCGCAATGTATTGCCACAAACGACCGTCGTATTTGATAGTGATCTTCCAGAAGGTCCCCTGGCTGCCGCAAAAACATTTTGGCAGAACAAATTATCGGAGCTGCCTCCCGCGCCCCAGCTGCCCATTGTGCGGGAGCCGGCATCCATTGAGCGCCCGCACTTTGTGCGTCATCAACAGCATATTGATAAAGGGACCTGGCAAAACCTGGTTGCACGCGCGGCTGAGCAGGGAATCACGCCGTCAAGTCTGCTTCTAACCGCTTTTGCCGAAGTGCTTAGCCGCTGGAGCAGTCGCCCCGACCTGAGCCTTAACCTTACCTTGTTCGATCGCCGTGAAGTCCATCCGGATATCTATCGGGTGATGGGGGATTTCACCTCCCTGACACTGGTGGGTTACCGGCCAGAGGCCGGTGACAGCTGGTTGGTGAGAGCGAAAAAAATACAAGGGGAAGTTGGCGCGGCCCTGGAACATCGCGATATTTCCAGTGTTAGCCTGATGCGGGAATTAGCCCGCCGACAGAGCGATGCGGAAGCCACAATGCCCGTGGTCTTCACCAGTGCCCTGGGTATTCCCGGTGGCACAGCGGCACCGGAGGATGGGCCTCTGCGGAAACCTATCTGGGCCCTGACACAAACACCGCAAGTCTGGCTGGATCACCAAGTGGTCGAAGTCGAGGGTGGCGTTTTCTTAAATTGGGATGTTGTCGAAGCGCTTTTCCCAGAGGGGATGTGCGCGGAAATGTTCCAGGCCTATATCGGCTTGCTCCAATGGGCGGGTGACGCTGAATGGGATTCCACACCGCCTGATTTATTACCCAGTGCTCAACGGGAACTGAGAACCCAGCTTGAAAAGCGTACCGCGATTGACCCAACGGATAATTTGTCGCAGCGATTTTTCCAGCAAGCAAAAGCGAACCCTGAGAATATCGCCTTGTATTGGGGGGACGATAATTCCCTGAGTTATGGCGTCCTGGCAGAGCGTGCTTTACGTATCGCTGCCTGGTTATTGGAAAGTCAGGTTTCATCTGCCGAGGTGGTGGCCGTCAACCTGCCGAAAGGGCCCGACCAGATTGCCGCTGTTCTGGGAGTACTCGCAGCGGGAGCCGCTTACTTACCTGTCGGTATCGATCAACCGCAGGCAAGGCGCGAGTCAATGTTGCGCCGTGCCGATGTAAAAGTGGTACTCGACCAAAGTGCAATTCAACAGGCCGAACAGTTCGCTCCTATAGATAAGCCTATTGCAACAGAACCCAAGCAACTGGCTTATATCATTTTCACTTCCGGCTCCACGGGCGAACCCAAGGGCGTCGAGATCAGTCACGGTGCTGCCTGGAATACCATTGCGGATATCAACGAACGCTTCTCTGTTGATAAAAATGATCGTGTATTGGCCATTTCAGCCCTGGATTTTGACCTCTCTGTTTACGACATCTTCGGACTGCTATCGGTCGGTGGTGCGCTGGTATTGATTGATGAGGAGGACCGGCGGGATGCCGAGTGCTGGCATCAACGGGTATGTCACTACGGCATCACCATCTGGAATACGGTACCGGCGCTACTGGATATGTTACTCACTGTCGGTGCCGCTACACCGCCTGGCAATTTGCGTTTGGTATTAAATTCCGGCGATTGGATTGGCCTGGATTTACCCCAGCGCTTAAAACAAGTACAGCCCGATTGCTGTTTTATTGCACTGGGTGGCGCCACTGAAGCTTCTATTTGGTCTAACAGTTTTGAAGTTGTAGAAGTCGACCCAAGCTGGCACTCGATCCCATACGGATACCCCCTGGCCAACCAGAAATTCAGGGTGATGGATACCCAAGGCCGCGACTGCCCTGACTGGACAACGGGAGAGCTGTGGATCGGTGGTGAGGGTGTCGCCATGGGCTATCGCGGGGCGCCCGAATTGACCGAAGCGCGCTTTGTTACAGTCGATGGTGAGCGTTGGTATCGCACAGGGGATCTTGGACGCTACTGGCCGAATGGATGCCTGGAATTTTTGGGGCGCGCCGATAGCCAGGTGAAGGTCCGTGGCCATCGCATAGAGCTGGGTGAAATTGAAACGGTATTTAATCGTCAGATGTTTGTGCAGCGCGCGCTGGTGTTGACCACAGAAGAACAACAGCTGGTCGCTGCCGTTGTGCTCAAACCTGAATGTCCTTCAACTTTTAGTACTGATGACTTGCGCGAGTATCTTCGCTGTCACCTGCCTTCCTATATGGTCCCGGATTTCATAGTGACTTTGCCGGAAATGCCCCTAAGTGCAAACGGCAAATTGGATCGGGCTTCAGTATTAAAGCTCGTGCATGCGGTGGAAAAACCGCAACAGGACAAGGCGGCTGAGCTGGCAACAGATAACGAGCGTCTGGTAGCACTGATCTGGCAGGAACTTCTTAACCTGCCAGCGATAAACCGCGATCAAAATTTCTTTGAATTGGGTGGCGATAGTTTATTGGCCACCCGGTTTATCGACCGCTTAAAACAGCAACACCGCTTGCTGCTTCCCCTCAGACGTTTATTCGCCTCTCCGAGACTGGCAGATGTTGCCGGTGCCCTAAGTGCAATGGAACCGCTAGTGGATGTTGATCCCGATACGGTGGAAGAGGGTGTGATATGAGCTTGTTGGCAATTTTATTTTTCAGCGATTGGACGGAGTTTTAACCCCATGACGGCTATGGAACTGATCGACGAATTACAAGGGCTTGGGGTGGAACTCTGGACCGAGTCTGAACAACTGCGCTTTCGCGCGGCCAAAGGCCTGCTGTCGGAGCAGCACAAGCAGAGGCTGCGGGAACACAAGTTACAAATTATCGAAATACTGAGCGCTGCTCAAACAGCCGCTGGCAACGACCAGGACCTGGGAGTGGTGGTAGAGGCTGATAAAGATAATCGGCATGAACCATTCCCTTTAAGCGATGTGCAGACCGCCTACCTGTTGGGTCGACAAAATGCATTTGGCTACGGCGGCGTTGCTTGTCACGGTTACTTGGAGCTGGAATACCCGGGATTAAATCCAAAAGGTTTGCAGGAAGCCTGGAACCAACTCATTGAACGTCACCCGATGTTGCGGGCGGTTATCGAGCAGGAGGGATACCAGCGGGTTCTCCCCCAAGTGCCGCACTACGAAATGAAAAGCCAAGACCTCACCGGTTTGGACGAGGACGCCCTGGAGCTTGCCTTGGAATCGGTGAGAGATGAACTGGGCCACCGCAACTACCCCATTGGTGAGTGGCCCATGTTCGAGCTGCGCCATAGCCGCACAGATAAGGGCCATATAGTGCATTTCTCTATGGATGCACTGATCGCAGACTGGGCCAGTGCGGGCATTTTATTTAATGAACTCGACCTTCTGCTATCTCACCCCGGTGCAGCCCTGCCGCCACTGGAAATTGATTTTCGTGATTATCTCCTGGCCGAACGAAGTCTATTGGACAGCCAGGGCTACCAAAATGATCGTCGCTATTGGTTGGATCGCCTTGAGCAATTGCCGCCCGCACCTGAGTTACCGGTTTTGCCGCTCGCTTCAGAGGCGGAATCTGTACGTTTTAATCGCTACCACTACCGCCTGGACACCGCGCACTGGCAGACACTGAAGCAGCGAGCCGGAACTGCCGGCTTAACCGCGTCGGTTGCCGTGCTGGCTGCCTACGGAGCGGTATTGCAGCGGTGGAGCCGCCAGCCATGCTTTAGCCTGAGTCTTACCTTATTGAATAGGCTGCCCTTACACCCTCAGGTTAACCAGCTGATCGGTGATTTTACTTCGGTCAGTGTGTTGGCGATTGGTGATTCCAATGGAAAAACCTTTCGCGATTGGGCGGCTGGCATTGGCGAACAGTTGTTCAGTGATATTGATCACCGCTTGTTCTCCGGCGTGGAAGTACTGCGGGAAATGTCCCGTGCGCGAGGACCCGAGGCCGCATTGATGCCGGTGGTATTTACCAGTGCTATTGGTCTGGGAGATACCGAAAAACCTGTCAGCGGTAGAAAGTCCGGCAGGGGAATTACCCAGACACCGCAAGTCACCCTGGATTGCCAGGTGAGAGATGATGCCGATGGTCTGGAAATTAACTGGGACGTGCGCCAGGGCGTTTTTCCATCGGGCTTGGTAGAGGATATGTTCGCGGCCTTTACCGGCTTATTGAATGAGCTCGCCGCTGGCGGCGACGGGCAATGGCTTGGCAAGTCTCCGGTTTCTTTACCCGAGTGGCAGCAACAGGAACGGTATCAGGTTAATCAAACCGATGGACCAGTTCCTTCAGAGTTATTGCACCAGGGCGTATTTGCCCAGGCAGCGGCAACACCGGAAGCTACTGCCATTATTGATAGCAATGGCAGTGTGAGTTATGGGGACCTGGCGAAAAAAGCGGCGGGTATCGCCAAATCGCTGAGAAAAGAAGGTTTCCAGCTGGGTGGTCGCGTAGCCATTGCAATGCCCAAAGGGCGAGAGCAGATAGCGGCGACCCTCGGTGTGCTCCTGGCTGGTGGTATCTATTTGCCACTGGACGCGGCACAACCGGAAATACGGCTCAATAAACTGTTGCTGAGTGCAGAGGTGGAATATGTCCTGACACTCAGCGACCTCGCCAGCCAAATTAAGTGGCCATCAGAAGTACAGGTGATCAGTGTAGATACCCTGGCACCTGAAACCGAGATCCCGGTAGCCAGTAATGGCGACCCGGAGCAGCTGGCTTATGTTATCTACACCTCCGGCTCTACCGGCGAGCCCAAGGGTGTGATGATTAATCATCGGGCCGCTTTAAATACGGTGCTGGATATTAATCGCCGCTTCGAAGTGGGCCCGGGCGATCGCATTTTGGGTTTGGCCCAACTCAGTTTTGATTTGTCGGTCTACGATATTTTTGGCCCCTTGGCAGCCGGTGCGATTTTGGTGTTGCCTGATCCGGCTCGTGGTGCAGACCCTTCACATTGGGCGGAAGTCATGGATGAGCACCGGGTGACACTGTGGAACTCTGTCCCCGCGCAGTTGCAAATGCTGGCCACCTATTTGGATACGGAGCCTCGGCCGCTGTCCGAATGGCGATTGGCAATGCTGTCGGGAGATTGGATTCCGGTTACTTTGCCTGAACATATCAGGCGCCATGTGCCCGCACTCGACCTTATCGGCATGGGTGGGGCTACAGAAGCTGCAATCTGGTCCAACTACCACCGTATTGATCGAGTCGATCCCGCCTGGAGCAGTATTCCCTATGGCGTGCCGCTGACGAACCAGGGCTTCCGAGTGCTGGATAGCCAATTGCGCGATGCCCCTGTGTGGGTGGCGGGTGAGCTGATGATTACTGGCCTGGGATTGGCCGATGGTTATCTCGGTGATACGGCCCTCTCTAAACAGAAATTCTTCTCTCATCCGGTGGATGGTCAGCGCCTTTACCGCACCGGCGATTTGGGCCGTTACTTGCCCGGTGGTGAACTCGAATTCCTGGGCCGTGAAGACGGACAGGTAAAAATTCGTGGACACCGTATCGAACTGGGAGAAGTGGAGTCTGCATTATTGGCCCACCCCGCAGTATCAACAGCAGCGGCGGTGATTGAGAAGAAAGAGGGCGGCTCGCGAGCGGATTTAAATCTGTTGGGTTTTGTAGAAAGTCGTCGCATGGATGATGCCGAGCCAGTAGCCATCGATCCAGAACTGGTAAATTCGGTGCGTCAGTTTGCGCACTACCAGGCCGGTGAGCCGGAAGCTGTCAGTGTCGGTGACTATGTGCAGGCGCTTGAGGAAGCGGCCCTGTTGTCGATGCTTCACGGCTTGATGGGCCTGGGGGCATTTACAGATTGCGAGCAGGGATACAGTGCAGAAGAAATTCTTTCACTAGCGGAAGTCCATGAAAAGCATCACTGGCTGGTGCGTCGTTGGTTGGACCTTCTCGTTAACGCAAAACTGCTCAGCTTATCCGCGATCAGCGCCGCTGCTGAGGAAAAATATACGCGTACCCGGGCAGTCGACATCTCTGCTGTTGACGAAGCGTGGAAGCGCGTTGAACAGGGAATTGAAAGCGATTTTTGTAATCGGGAATTCCTGCAATATCACCGGGATCATGTCGAGTTATTACCCCAGTTACTAGCGAATCAACAAAATCCGTTTGAATTGTTGTTCCCCCAGGGCGACCAGCAGGTGGCCTTGTCCCTTTATCGGGACGATCTTATCGCCCGCTATAACAATGCTGCCGTTTCCGCATTAATTAACCGCATTGCCGCCCAGAGCGATAGAGGGTTAACGGTTCTTGAGTTGGGTGCTGGCACAGGGGCTACCAGTGCGTCGGTTATCCCCATGTTGGATGGATATGACGTTGACTATCTATTTACCGACATGACCGCATTTTTCCTGACTGAGGCTCGCCATCAATTTAAAGAATGGCCTTGGGTGCGCTTCGGGTTAATGGATCTCAATACAGACTATCGCGCCCAGGGTTTGGCGCCCAATAGTGCAGATGTCATTTTATGTGCTGGGATGCTCAACAGTACCCGAGATCCAGACGCGGCTATTGCCAGTGCTGTCGAATTGCTGGCGCCCGGGGGCTGGTTAATCCTGACTGAGCCAACGGTGGATCACGCTCATATCCTGCTTACCCAGGGTTTTATGATGGACCCGGCTGGTGATGATCGCGCTTGTGGGGCGACCAAGTTCCTTTCTATCGAAAAATGGCAATCGCTGCTAAAAGCCCATGGTGCTGGCCAAGTGCTCTGTCTGCCGGAAGATGAGCATCCTTTGTCTGCTTTTGGTATGAACTTATTGGCCGCGCAGATGAAAACTGATCGGCAATATTTGAGTGCCGGGAAACTGCGGGACTTTTTAGCGAATAGATTGCCCGCGCATATGGTGCCCGCCCATTTACAAGTTCTCGACCAGCTGCCGCTCACCGCCAATGGCAAAGTTGATCGCAAAATGCTCGCCGGTTGGCGCCCTACGACTGGCGATGCACAAGAGGCTGCGCACTCAGAACAGATGGACCCTCTGGAAACGGCTCTGTGCAAACTCTGGGCTAATGCACTGGGCCTCGATAATGTGGGCCGACAGGACAGCTTTTTCGATCTCGGTGGTGACTCGCTGATTATGGCGCGGGTTGCAGGGCGCTTGTTGGAAGAGATTCCCGAGGCAAAATCGTTTACTTACGACGCCTTGTTGCGCCACATGCTCAATGGACCGACGGTTGCTGCATTGGCCAGAGCACTGAGAGTCGAGCCGGATGCCGCTGCCGAGGAACACGCAGACACTGATATCGACAACCTGGTTGCAACTACCCGCGAGGGCAGCAACTCCTTGATGGTTCCCTTCAGTCATAAGGGCGAGGGTAAAGGGGCATCCAAAGAAGAGGCGCCGGTGCGGATTATGTTCCATGCGGCCCTGGGTACCCTGGATTATTTCCAGCACCTGGGCAAAGCGCTTGCGGCCCAGGATTTGGGCCCGGTCATTGGAATTGCTGTCGCCAATACAGAAACGTATCTGTCCATTGATGCCAAAGAATTAATCGAGCGCACTGCCGATGATTACGCCCAGAGAATCATCGACGAGGGCTATCAGCGTTGCCAGTTAATTGGCTATTGCTTGGGCGGTCTGCTGGCAACGGAAGTTTCGCGCAGACTGCTGGAGCGCGGTGTCGATGTGATTGACCTGAGCCTGATCGACAGTATCCCAATGTTTGTCGATACCGATGAAGAGCTGGCTTTCGAAGCGATTTTTGCCCCCAACCTGAATCTCGACCCGGTAAAAGCGGTATTTGGTGAGCATATCGAGAGCGAAGATATTTCCCGCGCGATCGAGACCTTAATGCAGGAACACAACGGTCGTGTTCCCGCCGGTGCAATGGCAGAACTCGACGGTGATGCCGGGCTTAAAGCGGTAGCGGAAGCCGTGCGGCAACGCTCTCAACTCACCCAGGAGCAGCGCCTGGCCGGTTATACCGAGATGGCCTCTGCCCAGGCGGGTGTGCCGGTTGAAGCTGCGATGATACCGGGGCTTTTCCGGGTGTGCCGACACAGTATGCGCGCTGCCTGTTTTGATCTGCCTCCCTATATTGGCGATATGACCTACTTGCGCTGCCAGGAAGAGCAATCCTTCGGTGTCACCGCTGGCGTAGGCCATATGGCTGCGCCTTATTGGCAGGATGTTTGTCTGGGTGACTTTGAATTAATTGATGTGCCGGGCAATCACTTCAGCGTGATGGAGCCGCCGCAGGTTGCCACTGTCGTTGAGCACTTGGCAAAACCATTACAGCGCGGTAAAGCGGGCAAATAGATGGCTGAGCACATTTTGCCAAAGACCAACTTGCGAAAGTCCAACCTGCGGGAACTGATGCGTCCATTTCGTGGCCTCGTGTGGCTGGGGGTGGTGCTCGGTGCCTGTGGTGCGCTCACTTCACTGATTCCTTTTATCGGTATCGTTGAGCTGGCTCGCCTGTTCCTGGCGTCCGATATCAGTGATATCGCCGATGCGATTATTCCCGTTGTATTCGCGATAGTTGCCGGGCTGGCGATGGGATGGATCTGCACCGTGATCGGTTTGTGGTTAACCCATATTGCCGACCAGCGTATGCAGGCGGAACTGCGACGTGCCCTGGTGCGGAAATTGGGACAGGTGCCCCTGGGTTGGTACAGCGAACACACCTCCGGTGCGGTGCGCA
Source organism: Microbulbifer sp. CNSA002 (assembly GCF_047324085.1). Lineage (NCBI taxonomy): Bacteria > Pseudomonadati > Pseudomonadota > Gammaproteobacteria > Cellvibrionales > Microbulbiferaceae > Microbulbifer > Microbulbifer sp. CNSA002. The sequence continues at coordinate 2,754,128 of NZ_CP172449.1, read as the reverse complement.
AAGCGGCGCAAGATGATCTTGATGATCTTCACCATATGGTTGCGCACCATCAGGTGGAGTTGGTCGCTGCATTTGCACTGCCGCTGGCGGGCTTGGGCTACTTATTCTGGCTCGACTGGCGCTTGGCCCTGTTAGCGGTAGTTACCCTGCCAATTTACCTCGTGTCCTACGCCTGGATGATGCGTGGTTTCGGGGAAAAAATGCAGCAGCTGGATAAGGACTTTGGCCGGGTCAGTGCTGCGATTGTTGAATTTGTCCACGGCATTGCGGTGGTCAAGGTTTTCTCGCAAACCGGTCGCGCCCACAGGAATTATCAACAGGCCGTCGAGGATTTCAGTCGCCGTTATACAAGCTGGGTTACACCGCTTGTGCGTCTGGAGGCAGTCACCTCTCTGGCCCTGTCGGTGCCGGTCATTATGTTGGTGAGTCTGGCCGGAGGCGCTTGGCTGGTGGTGAATACAGGCATTCAGCCGATTGATGTTCTCGCAACAACGCTGATCGCTGTGATGATTCCCCAGACGATTCTCACCTTGAGTCAGGGGCTGACCGCCCAGCAAAAAGCCAAAGCTGCCGCAGGCAGGATCGATCAATTGTTGGAGGTTGAGCCTCTGGCTGTTACCTCTGAACCCAAAGAGCCCAAAGATGCAGGGCTGCTCTTTAAGCAGGTCAGCTTTGTCTATACCCAGGATCGGCCGGTATTAAGCGATATTACTTTGCGCTGTCACCCCGGCTCGATCACAGCTTTGGTGGGGAGCTCCGGTGCCGGGAAATCCACCTTGGCCAAACTAGTTCCCCGTTTTTATGACGTGGCCCAAGGTGCTGTGCTTCTGGGAGACGTCGATGTCCGTGATATAGATCCGGACAATTTATATCGACATGTTGGCTTTGTACTTCAAGAGACTCAGCTATTGGCTGGCACTGTGGCAGATAACCTGCGCCTTGGGCGCCCGGATGCCAGTGACCAGGAGTTGGTAGATGCAGCGCGCAGTGCCTGCATCCATGAAAAAATTTTAAGTTTCCCCCAAGGTTACCAGGCGGTTATTGGCAAGGATGCCTTTTTTTCTGGTGGAGAAGCGCAGCGTTTAAGTATCGCGCGGACGCTTTTAGCAGATGCCCCTGTGTTGATTTTGGATGAGGCCACAGCTCACGCCGATCCGGAATCCGAAGCCCAAATTCAGCAGGCATTGTCCTGCCTGGTGCGCAATCGCACGGTACTGGTGATTGCCCATAAGCTGCACACCATCACCGAAGTCGATCAGATTGCGGTCCTGGACGGCGGCCGCTTGGTTGAATGCGGAAGTCACCGACAACTGTTGGCTGAGAGCAAGCACTACGCGGAACTATGGCGTTTGTACAACAGTGCCGAACAGAGTGAAAAAGCAATGAGTGGTGAGGCTCAGGTTATTAGCGGGGTCTCATCATGATTCGCAGTTTGCTCGCCATTCTCGGACCCGCGCATCGCCGTGAAGTTGGCATTTACGCGGTATGGCTTCTCGCCTATGGGGTTTTGCAGGGAATCGCGGTGACACTTCTGGTGCCCCTGCTCAGCTCACTGTTGGCCTCTGAGATGGAGGCGGTTGGGTACTGGTTGCTTTCCCTGTTATCGGTAGTTGTGATTGCTTGTATTGCTCGTTACCAGCAAACCGTAAAAGGGGCTGCACTGGCCATCCTGGTATTGAAAACCCTGCACAATCGTTTGGGTGAACACCTCTCTCAACTTCCCCTCGGTTGGTTCAGTGCAGAAAAAGTCGGTCGTTTGTCCCGCAGTGCAACCGGGGGCACCTTGATGGTGACTAACGTTTTTGCCCACCTGTTGCCCCCCACTGTCAGCGGTGTTGTCACTCCGCTGACAGTGGGGGTGGCAATGTTGTGGTTTGACTGGCGACTGGGGCTGACCGCTTTGTTGTTTGTGCCCTTGATTTATATTGGCCATCGCTGGTCCGCCCAGTGGATAGGCGCCATGGAAACGGAAGTGGATGCTGCCGGTGCTCGCGCCAGTAGCCGGGTGGTGGAGTTTGCCCGCAACCAAGCGGTACTCAGGTCTTTTGGCAAAAATGTCAGCGGTTATCTCCCACTGGAAGAGGCGATTGCCGGGCAAAGCGGAGCGGCGGGTTCCATGTTGCGGCAGACCTTCCCCCGCTTGTTTGCCGGTGGATTTATGGTGCAACTCGCCTTTGCCGCAGTGATTGCCGTGGGTGTTTGGCTCACGCTCAATCAACAACTTCCCCCTATTGAATTGGTGGCTTTGCTAGCTTTGGCGGCCAGATTTACCGGTCCTCTGGCGGAACTCGCCGGGCGCAGTGGTCTGCTGCGCATGGCCGGTAATGATTTGCACAGACTGGCCGCTATCTTTTTTGAGCAGTCGCTACCTGAGCCATCCAGATCTCAGCCTTTTACCGAGCAGGGTGGGTTGGTTGAATTTTCAAATGTGAATTTTAGCTACGAGTTGGGGCAACCGGTATTGAAGGATCTTTCCTTTAGGGTTTCTCCGGGTACCACTACAGCGATAGTCGGTGCATCAGGCTCGGGTAAAACCACCATCACTCGTTTGTTGTTGCGTTTTTTTGATACCGACCAGGGCCAGGTAAAAGTGGGCGGGGTGGATGTGCGGCAACTGCGCACAGAAGACCTGATGCGGCAGATCTCTATCGTTATGCAGGATGTGTATCTGTTCAGCGACACCCTGGAAGCGAATATTCGATTGAGTCACCCCGAAGCCAGTCAGGAAGCCCTGGAACGTGTGGCGAAACTGGCTGGAGTAGACGAGATTATTGAGCGCTTGCCCCAGGGATGGCAGACGCAGGTAGGTGAGGGGGGCGCTGCACTTTCTGGTGGCGAACGCCAGCGGGTTTCTATCGCCCGTGCCCTATTAAAAGCTGCACCTATTGTTGTGCTGGATGAAGCAACAGCAGCACTCGATCCGCGCAATGAAAAGTACCTGAACAGTTCCCTGCAGCAATTAAAACAAGGGTCCACTGTCATTGTGATCGCCCATCAATTATCCACCGTTATGAACGCGGATCAAATAATCGTACTTGAAGAAGGTGCGGTGGCTGAAGTTGGCAATCACCGCAAGTTGTTATCACAGCAGGGTCTGTATGCACATTTTTGGCAACAGCGCAGTCAAGCTACTGGCTGGCGTTTGGTTGAGTCCGATATGGAGGTAAGCCTATGACAATTGCGATTTTAGGTGGTTATGGCGATGTGGGTGCAGCGGTTACCGGTTATTTACAGTCCCTCGAGTTGGGTGCTATGCGTATCGGTGGTCGCAACGCACATAAACAGCCGCTATCCAGTGATTCGGTAATTTCTTATCAGACGGTGGACTACCTGGATGCAGCCTCACTGGATCAGTTTGTATCTGGCTGCGAGGTTCTGATCAATTGTGCAGGACCTTCACATTTAATTGGCGACAGGGTTGCCAAAGTTGCGGCACAAGTGGGAGCAGCCTATATCGATGTTGCTGGCGATGAAGCCCTCTATGAGCAACTCGATGGATCCTATTACCAGAGCCATGGTCTGACCGCAGTTTTATCAGCCGGCTTACAGCCGGGGCTCAGTAGTCTGCTACCACGCTGGCTGGCAGAGCAGGAATTTTCACAGGTAGAGAGCCTGATCAGCTATTTCGGCTTGCGCGATCGATTTACCGATGTCGCCGCCGATGATTATTTGCAAGGTGCCAATGAACAGCACAGTAAACCCTTGGCAGCCTGGCGCAATGGACGCCGGGTGAGTGGAATATTGAAACGCCGTTCCGATGTCGAGCTGCCCTTTTTTCCTGAATCTACCACTGTGCTTCCGTATTTAAATAGCGAGGGCGAGCGCCTAGCTCAGGATTTATCCCTCTCTGATGGTGATTGGTATAACGCGGTTAGCGGCTCTTATATTTTATCCGCCTTTAATACTACCCATGGTTTTAGCCGCGACGAAGCGCGGGCAGCACTGTGTCGGGCCAGTGCGCTGGATCTGGCGGGGCGCGATCCTTATGTGCTGATGCTTTTGCAACTTACCGGTAAATACAACGAGCAAGAGCGCACTCGCACAGCCGCGTTGCGGGGCACTGGCAATGCAGATCTAACAGCAGCGGTAGCCGCAGTCACCACTATGGCTGTACTTCGCGATGAAATCCCACCGGGTTGTCATTACTGCGCCCAAGTATTGCCGCCGGCATTGGCGATGGAACGCATGTCGAAGATTGGGGCATTGAGTTTTTTAACCACCCTGGAAACAAGTATTGAAGATATGGTGTGCCTTGAGGAGGGAGCCATTTGAAAAACCTAACACCTCCACCCGCCGATACCGCCCATGAGGCTGGGCTGGCAGCTTTACCCGCTGAGCTTGCTACAGACAGTGGTTTGGCAAAACTGCCGGCTGCAATGCAGAGGCTTGAGTTTATCAGCCTGCGGACGATTATGGAGTTATTTTCCTCCAGCGGAGTGCTGACTCCAGAGAGTGTTGGGCGCGGCAGTGAGGAAATTATTAATACGCTGGGTGCCGCTTCCCGACACCATTGGCTGGTTCGCCGCTGGCTGGTGGCCTTGGTTGAACGAGAGTTTTTGAGGCTCAGTAATGGCAACTACTCCTGGGAGCAAATTCCTGAGAGTGCAGTCGGAGCAGATAAATTACCGGAGGCCTACAGTGCGCTGGGATTCCCCCCTGAAATGGCCGAGTCACATCAAAAGCTCCTGACGCATTTGTCTGAACTGGTGCGGGATCAAGTCTCCATTAATCAATTGCTGTTCGAGAATGGAGAAATACTAACGGCACTGGCCGCCTACCAGAACAACTGGTTTACGACGTATCTCAATTATGCCGCAGCGTACATCGTAAAACAGGCCGTCAAGCCAGGGCCTATGCTGAGAGTGCTTGAATTGGGGGGAGGTGCAGGCCTAACCACTTCGGCAATTTTAGATACTTTAGCCGGAAGGCCGGTTAATTATCGCTTTACCGATGTATCGCCAGTATTTACCACTGCGGCACAGAAAAAATTTCGCAATCACATCGGTTTGCGTTGCAGCCTGCTCGATATCAATGTCGATTTTTCTGCGCAGTCAATTGCGCCGGCAAGTACCGATATCGTTGTGGCTGGCAATGTTTTGCACAACGCTGCTCATATTGGCCAAACGCTACAGCGTATTCGCAGGTCGCTTGTCCCTGGTGGCTGGCTATTGTTTAGCGAATCCACTCGGGATAACCACGCCATGTTAACGGCAATGCAGTTTCTGCTTTCCCCTGCTGAATCCGGGACTCTTTTGGGCAGTGAAGATCGGCGAGGGGGCTCGGATCAGGTATTTATTGATAGCGCAGCCTGGCAGGAAGAGCTGGTTAGCGCTGGCTTTGAGATTAAGTATTTCCTGGCACCCTCGACATCGTCGCTATCAGTAGCGGGCCAAACCTTATTTGTTGCAAGGGCTGTTTAAGGGACTGTGATGAAAATAGAAGCAATAGCAGCAAATATTTTAAGTGGTTTGGAACAGTTGGGTGAATATCCCGCATTATCACTTGAAGGCTGTGACTGGAGTGGCAGTCAGGTGCTGACTTGGACTGGTTCCGTGGTTGCAAAGCTCAATGAGCAGCTTGCAGAACAGGGCTCACAGCGAGGCAAAACACTACTCTGGCAAGCTGATAATTCTGGGAATGGGTTGCCTCTGCTGATGCACCTGGTGGCACTAAGGCTGGGCATCGGGTTTGAACTTGTGCCTGAGGCGAACCCAGAGAAGGATTGCTTGACCTTAGAGGTACAAATCCCGAATGCGTTAGAAGGCCATCGAGGTGAGTTTTCGGTATTGCTGGCAGAAAACACCACCGTGGAGACAAACCTGACCTTACTCGAAGCGCAGCAAGAAGCTTTGGGGCCTATTCAGGGAAAGGTCGCCGTATTTTCTCCGCTCAATGAATTTGCTCGCTTTGGTATTTTCGCAGCATGGAGTTGTGGGCTACCTGTGCGATTGCAGGACCCCGCTATCAACCCAGCTAAAGCGCTGGTTGCTCTGGAGCGTTCAGGGTTTTCCGGTGTGGTATTGACGTCAACTTTGCTAAAAGGCTTGGCCGCACACCCGGCATTGGCCTTGACCAATCTCAAAAGCCTGCAATGCCTTTTGTATGAAACCGATGTCTTGCTATCACAATCTCTGTTGCGGGATATTCAACGCTTATTGGCAAACGATATTTCCGGTTGGGTCTGTACCGATAAAGGTATAGAACCCGTTGCAAAGGTCCAGCAAGCCCAGACCCAAAAGCTTGCGACTCTTGTCGAAAGTGTGGCGAAACACCCTGCGGTCGCCAGCTCCGTGACAATTCCCCTTGCTGGAGAGAATCGCTGGGCGGTCTTTGCGCAGCCCAAAATGCAGGCAGAGGCCAGTAACCTTGATATGACAGGGTTGTTCGCGCGAATTAATACCGAGCTGGATGCGGAATTTGCCCATATTGATTTGGAACATGCGGTAAAGGTAACGGAACAACTTAACGCTACTGCTTTGCTATCCATGCTGAATGCTTTCAGCCACCTGGGATTGTTTTGCGATCGACATTCAGTACACAGCTTAGCGGAAATACTTGAAGCCCCTCCGGTGGCTCAGCAGCACCGAGCTTTGATCAAGCGCTGGATCAAGGTTTTACAGGAGCAGCAGTTACTTCGTACTGATGGCGAGTATTGGTCGCCAGAGGTAGATCCAGACAGCTACAGTGATGCTGCCTTGGCTCTAGCATGGACTCGGCTGGAACAGGAATGGCGGATGCTGTCTGGAGCCAGTAAAACGATCGATTACGCCCGCGCTAACGCGGAACAATTACCGGATCTAATTCGGGGCAAAGTCCAGGCTGTGCACCTGCTGTTCCCCCGTGGTAGCACTGAGTTGGCGAGTGCGCTTTACCGGGAGGGTATAGCGGCCAGGTACCAGCAGCATTCAGTAAGAGCTTTATTGAAGTCCATCTTAAATAATTGGGAAGGCCAGCAACAGACTCTGAAAATACTGGAAGTTGGCGCTGGCACTGGGTCGACTACCCAGGCTCTACTGCCAGTGTTGGATAGTGCCAGTGGCCATATCAACTTTGAATTCCAGTTTACGGATATCTCTGCGGCTTTTCTCGACAGCTTTTTCGCAAAACATGGGGATCAGGAGCAGCGCCCCTGGTTGCACCGTGGATTGTTTGATATTGATCGTTCACCGCGCAGCCAGGGATTTTCCCCCAATAGCTTCGATGTAATTATTGCCGGTGGTGTTTTTAACGCTGCCCGCGACACAGATGCGTCATTGCGCAGGGCAGCCGAGTTATTGCGCCCTGGTGGTTGGTTCATTATGACGGAGCCAACCAGTGAGGAGTTCTGGGTGATGGCATCACAGGCGTTTATGTTGGTGGATGCCGTCGATGAGCGCACAGATACCGGTGCAACCTTTCTGTCACTTTCTCAATGGCACAATGCCTTGGATGCTGCCGGCTTACAGCTGGTCATGGATTTGCCTGTCTCCGAACACCCTTTGTCCAGGCAAGGGCATCGCTTCTTCGCCTGTAGAGCCAAGCAAAATCAAGTGCGACTGACAGCAGATTGCCTGGCCGAATATCTCGATCACTTTAATTCTGAAATCTATATCGAAGTTTTGGACCAATTGCCTCTGACTCTTGAGGGTCAGATAGACAAGAACCAACTAGAGCAATGGGCCGTGTCCATGGCTGAAAACCGGGGAGAGTCAAATGGGAATTGATAACCGCAAGCGGGTTGTCGTTGCAGGGACAGGTTTTGGTCGTATTTATCTCGAAGCCCTGACATCGTCCAGATTACCCGGCCGAGAACATTTTGAACTCTCTGGATTATTGGCTCGTGGCAGTGATTATTCCAGGAGCTGTGCCGAGCAATATGGAGTACCGCTCTATACCGAGGCAGAGCAGGTCCCCGATGATATCGATATTGTGTGTGTTGTTGTGCGTTCTGGTGCAACCGGGGGCGAGGGTTCTGAAATAGCACAATCGTTTCTTAAACGAGGCATTCATGTATTGCAGGAGCATCCGGTCCACACCAAGGAAATTACCGCCAACCTGCTAGCTGCAAAGCAGGGGAATTCGGCCTATGCCGTTAACACCCTATACCCCAATTTGCGCCCCACCAGGCAGTTCCTGGCTGCGGCAGAATACTTACGTCGGCACCAGCGCCTGGAAATGATCGATGCTATTTGCAACAGCCAGATGGCCTATCCGCTATTGGATGTTATTGGTCGTGCAGTGGGCGGGCTTCGCCCCTGGTCTTTTAGCGAGCCGGTGCAACCAGAGGGCCATCCTTTTCAAAGTCTGTCGGCTACCTTTGGTGGTGTGCCCATGACTTTGCGTATTCAGAATCAGGTTCATCCACAGGACCCTGATAATCATTCCCTGCTATTACATCGGCTTGCTATAGGTGGCGAGGCTGGGGTTTTGACTTTGACTGATACTCACGGCCCCGTGCTCTGGAATCCCAGGTTGCATTCACCAAGGGACCAAACCGGCCGGCTTATTTTAAAGGGTGAGGGTACAGAGCGGCTGGCCGTTCCCAGCATGGTTACCCTGGGCGATACGGAAATGCGTAGTTACCACGATATTTTTGCCCTCACTTGGCCGGAGGCGGTTATTGAGGCTCTGCACTCCCTTTGTACTGATATCGCACAACCCGAGAAGCGCAAGCAAAGTGGTCAATGGGCATTGAGTGTCTCAATGGCGTGGAGTGATTTAACGGCCCGAATCGGTATGCCGACGTTGATCCAGCGAGGGGAACCGGAGCCGGTATCAGTTCAGGCACTAGCGGATATTGTCGGCCAGGCTTGCGACTAGAGTTTTAAGAAAACACGAACAGCACAAAAAAAGTGATTACGGAATTTTTACTTATAAAACGGGGTTAGGAGGAGAGATGCAAAATCAATCAGGGTTGATCATCGAAGGGCTCTTTAAGACATATAAAAATGGGGTGAAGGCGTTAAACGGCGTTAACTTGGAAGTTGGCCCCGGCATGTACGGATTACTTGGGCCTAATGGTGCCGGGAAAAGTAGTTTGATGCGTACCTTGGCTACCCTGCAAACCCCGGACAGTGGTCGGATCATGCTGGATGGTGTGGATGTGCTGGCAAAGCCGGACTTTATGCGCAGTAAACTGGGCTATTTGCCGCAACATATCGGCGCCTATCCTGGAATTGCAGCGCGGTCATTGCTGGAGCGTTTTGCCTGGCTCAAAGGCTTCACCGAAACAAGCGCAAGACGCCGTGAAGTGGATAGGCTATTGGAGCAGGTCAATTTGGCCGATGTAGCCGATCGAGCCGTATCAACCTATTCCGGCGGTATGCTGCGTCGTTTTGGTATTGCCATTGCATTGATTGGCGAGCCGCGCCTGATCATCGTTGACGAGCCAACCGCTGGCCTGGACCCGGCTGAACGCAATCGCTTTCACTGTGTTTTGGCGGATGTCGCGGCGGATGCCATTGTATTGCTTTCTACCCATATCGTTGAAGATATCGAAAACCTGTGTCAGCGCCTGGCGATATTGGCCTCAGGGCGCATTGTCGTTGAGGGGACAGCCCCGGAAGTGACTGCGCCCCATAAAGACAAGATGTGGCAAGCACTGATTCCTCGCGGCGAGCGGTTACCGGAATCCCTGCACAATATCGCCAAGCCTGATGGCACCCAGGTAATTGTGCACGGTGAGAAACCCGAAGACCCTCGCTTTACGGCCCATACCCCGCGCCTGGAAGATATCTATCACCTGGCGATTGAGCAGGTAAAAGACCAGCGGGAGGCTGCATGAACAAGCTGGCGCTTATTGCCCATGAGGCAAAGCTGGAGATAAGAGCCGGATTTAGCAGCGGCATCGTGGCTTTAGCCTTCTGGGGGCTGGTGATCTACCTGCTTCTGAATTTGGTCAATGCCGACTACATGCAAAAAATGGGGGCCACAGATATTCCCCGGAACTCACCATCACTCATTTACCTGATGGGTGCGGGATGTATGTTCTTTCAGTTTTTTGCCTGGGCCTGGGTTTTCTCGCAGCCTATATTGCGGGACCGAAAAGCCAGTCTGCATGAAGTGATCTATACAACCCCGAATTCTTTGAGCGTAATGCTTTGGGGGCGGTTTCTTGGCGCTGCGGTAATAGGAGCCATATTAAGTGCATCTGCGCTGGTAGGGTTTTTAGTCTCGCCGGTATTGGTGTGGATGGGCTTGCTGCCCGAAACAGCGATTGGCCCAGCGCCCTGGAAAGCCCTTGGGTTTGCATGGATCTGGTTACAGATTCCCGCGAGCATCGGTATTGGCGCTCTGTATTTTGTCGCTACATTGCGAACTCGCAGCCTGGCCGGTCCTTTTGGACTCGCAGCGGCTTTAATGATGTTGTGGATGTTTGCTGTGATCGTTCTTCGGGGTGGCAATATTAATCCGCAGCTGGCTACGGTAATGGACCCCTCGCTATTTACTTTCGTTTATACGGAGGTTACTTCCTGGACACCTCTGCAAAAATCAACCTCGCTATTGCCGTTTACTTTGGGTTCGGTACTGAATCGAATTCTATGGTGTCTTGTTCCTTTGCTTGCCTTGGCGGCTTGCCTGAAATACTTGCGAAGGGAAACACTGGTACTGGAAGAGGCTGCCAAACCTGCCCGGGCGAAGGCCGCTAAAAAGGCAGCCACTCGCAAGGTTAAAGATTTCTCTTCATCTAAGCCCGACACCGCATCGGTTGGCCGCTCCCTGCGTCAACTCATGCTGGAAGCCCGCTGGAGATTATTTCACGTATGGAGTAGTCGCGCTTGGTGGGTCGGTGTTGCGGTCCTGGTAATAATGGGGGTGGCTAGCTCGTTTACCCAGATCATCTGGCACGCTGAAGGGCCTATGGCACCGCGCTTGGAAATGCTATTGCCGCTTCTCAAGGATGTTATTTTCCTGGTTATTGCTTTTGTAATCGCCGCATTGACTGGCTTGGTGTGCCGCAGGGATCAGGTGCCTGGGTTTGACGACATGCTGTCTGCAACCCCCGCGCCCGACTACACACGATTATTTGGCGTTGCCCTTACCGTATTCGCCATGACGGTGCTGTTGGCCCTGTTGCCGGGTCTATCGGGCATTATTGCTGTGCTTCTCACCGCTCCCGCATCTGTCGATATCGTACAGGCGTTCACTTATCAATTGCTGATAGTGACAGCTCCTTTATTGGAGTTGTCGATGATGGTGCTTTTGGTGCATGCATTGTTCCGCCATGCGGGCTTTGCCTATTCCATGTCAATGTTTGTGACCTTTATTCTGGTCCTCAATCATGAGCTGGAGCTGGTGCATTACCCGCCCTATGAAGTGGGTATCACCGCTCATATTCAACTGTCAGCACTCAGTGGTTGGGAACCCTGGATCGGTTATTTATTGGCCTTGGATGGTTTTAAAGTTGCGCTTGCCCTATTGATGATCGGCCTGGCTGCTCTTTTGATTCCCCGTGGACTGGATAGCCGCATGTCTCAAGGTTTTGCCTTGATACGTTCACGCCTTATGGCCCCTCAGGGTGCCCTGGTGGCTTGTTCTGCTTTATTTCTTCTCGGTCTCGGTTCTGTATTGGGAGATAGGCTGGTAGTGCAGGGCGGGTATCAATCACCAGAGCAACTCAAACAAGAAGATGCCCTCTGGGAATCTTACTGGCTGCCGAAAGCGAGTGGGTTTGAGGTGTCCGGTGGTGAATTGAATATCAATATCGACCCGGATAACCAAACAGTAGAAGGTGAGTGGTTATTGCATAAAGTCTATGTCGAAGGGCAGGGCTTGCAGTTTGAATTACCCCACGGATTTGTATTGGTTAAGGCCTCAGTGGGCGGGCGTGAAGTCACACCGGATCAACGTTACGACCATATGTCGCTGCCAGTATCAGGCTGCTCTGATCAGGGTTGTAATATCAAACTGTTGTGGCAAATGAAGGCGCCGGGGTGGTCCGCAGAGGGAGAACCCTCAGGGCTGACTGCCAGTGGAGTCTGGTTACAAGCGAGCGATATTGTTCCGCGTATCGGTGTTGACCCCGAGCGTATCTTGCGTGTGTCAGCGGAACGTGAAGCGCTGGGCTTGAACCCTGAGTTCAGCCTGCCGGCTTCACAACTGGCCACAACCCTTGAGGGCGCGGCCCCATCGGGGGACTGGCGTTGGCAGATCCAAATCCAAAGGGATGATAAAAATGTCTTTAGTGAGCAGGGGAGCACTCATGGCCCCTTGGATTTCTCCATTCAATGGGCACCCAATACGAAACTAGCGGTATTCGATGGGTTTGATATTTCCCATGATTCCGATCGTTCAAATATGGTTTCCGCCATTGCTAAAGACGTTGGGCAGATGCAGGCCTGCGTGAGCCAGCGGCTGGGTACTGATATCGAAATTAAACGGATTGCCCAATGGCCAAGAGGACTTGGAGAGACACGGGCCAGCGGTAATTTGCTGCAACTGTCCGAGGGGCCTCATTGGGATATCGCCGATGAAGGTACAGGGCGCTGGCTGAGACGGGTCGATATCGCCCGAGCCTTGGCCCGCCAGCATTTACTGGAAAGTTCGGACTTACGACGTATTGCCGGCTCCGCGTGGCTCAGCGATGGAGTTTCTGGAGCGATTGGCCTGCTTTGTGTAGCGGAAATCGACGGCATCGAAGTGCTTGATGATGTGCTGGTTCGATACTCCGATAAGACGACCAGAGACTTGGCTGGCAGTGAGGTACCCGTTGAGCGCTTAAGCACCGCACCGATTTCCGGTTGGACTCGCTACTACGCGCCGGTGGCTGCACTGGACTGGACGCTTCTGCAATCTCCTGAGTCCCTGTCCGCGTTACTCGATGACATCAAGCAGCAGAAGAATATTGAAAATGTACTGAGCGCTTATGTCGGTGAGACACGGACACAAAATATGCTCGGGGCTCCTCTGTCATCAGCTCTGACGGTCGAGTACCTGGAGTCCGGTCAAATACGCCTGGACGGACAGCGTTGGCGCTGGGAGAAGGGTGGATGGCAACCGGTCGCACAAACGGCCAGCTACCGTTTGCTAGCCGATATTAATGAGTTGGATTCTGAGGTCATCAATGGAAAAACGCTGATTGAGCGTCTGCCCTCGGAGAAAGTTCTAGCGCTGGATATCTGGCCTTCCTATCAGCGGGACCCTGCACAGAATTTACTGGCTGAGAGTTCTGAAGTATCGAATATCAATTAATAGCCTAAGTAATAGAAAGGAAATTCAATTTATGCTCAGCTTAAACCTAGATAAGAAAGTACTTGCGAAACAAATTTCGCTAATATCGGCAAGTCTGCTATACGCTTCCGGAGCCTACTCTGCGGCGGAAGGAGCGGAAAAGGAAAGTTCTTCCGAAACAGAAATGGAAGTCGTTGAAGTTACTGCCCGGCTTACAAAAGAGAAAGCCAAGGATGTTCCCTTCAGCTTGAGTGTTGTTAGCGAAGAGGATTTGAAAAACCGATTGCTGCTCAATTTTGAAGATGCATTGCGCAGTGCACCTGGAGTAGATGTTTATTCTTCCAGTGGTGCGGTGGATGCAAATATCCGTATTCGCGGGGTTGGTTCACTGACTCAGGTAAATAAGGATGATGGCTCCGTTGTAGTGAACCTTGATGGCGTATCTATGCCTGCGGGAAATGTGTCACTTGGGACTCTGGATATCGAAAGACTGGAAATATTAAAGGGGCCTCAAGGGACCTTATTCGGGCGCAACAGTGAGGCTGGCGCTATTAATATTACCACTAACAAGCCAACCGAAGAGTTTGAAGCTTACGGACGTGTAGAGCTCGGAGAGGATAACCAGAGTTTATATCAAACTGTGATCAGCGGCCCATTCTCTGAATCACTCCGTGGCCGAGTAGCCATCCGACATATCAGTGAGGACCATTGGGTTGAGAATACGACTAACGGCGATCCAATGACTGAACCCAAAGACCTGGCTTTCAGAGGTAGTCTGGAATGGGATTTGGGTGCGAAAACATCAGCCTTATTTATTGCTGAGAAGCAACAACAGGAAGGCTTTCTGAACCTTCAGTTATTACAACCTTTCGGTGATGACCCTGGCAGTGAACACACACCAGGAGCTTTTGACGATAATGAAAAAACCGTTGAGCGATTTTCCACTGAAATCAATCACCAATGGGCTAATACTCAACTGACTTCTATCACTGCATTGGTCAACACGGATTTTAGTTACCTAACCGGTTTTGACCAAGAGACTGCCCAAGCAGTGTTCAATTTCCCAATGGAGTATCTTCGTGGCGATAGCCAGGACGAGCAGACCATCAGCCAGGATCTACGCTTGTCCTCATTGCCTGAGGCATCTACATTCTGGGTGATTGGACTCAATCTACAAGAAGGTGAAAGAAGTTTTGACTCAATTGATTTGGTGTCCTTCGCCAATCAATACCGGGATTACGATACTGATAGCCAGGCTATTTACGGTGAGACTACATTACCTGTAACTGACTCCCTGAAATTTACAGCTGGATTACGTTACACCCAAGAGAGTAAGAAGTACGCCGGTGAGTATTCCAGCTACGGTATGGATGGCAATCTCTACGTTTCTCAAGACCAAAGAGATTTGGACGATAGCTATACAACTGGCCGCTTGGCTCTTGGTTATTCGCTGTCCAATTCCACAAATATCTATGCAGTTGCCGCACGAGGCTATAAATCTGGTGGGTTCAATGACTTTGCTTTGCAGTCTGCCGATAGCGTTGCTTACAAGCCCGCAACTGTCGACACCTTCGAGCTAGGCATTAAAAACGAGTCAGACAGTCTGAATATCAGTGGTGCTGTATTCTTTAGCTCAGTGGAAGATGATCATTTGTTAGGCTTCGATTTTGCTTCCTATTCCTCTGCTGCAGTAAATGCAGATACGGAGACATTTGGTGCAGAGCTTGAGGCCGATTGGTTTATTACCGAGCAGTTTAGTATTGCCGGTGGCTTGAGCTTCCTGGATACGGAAATTACAAAAGATGTGTATGGTGTTTCCGGTGGTGACGTTTTGGCGGGTAATGAAGTGCCTGACGTACCCAGCTGGAGTGCTAGCCTGGCATTGAATTACTACCAGCCTCTGCCAGACTTTATGGGGTTAAGCGCACCGGCTCTCAATACTAACCTGACTGTACGCCATGTAGATGAGCGCCCGGCAGATGCACAAAACCACTTTAACCTGGATGCTTACAGCAAGGTGGATCTTCGTGTAGCACTGCAAACGGACTCTATGGAGCTTTATCTGTTTGCTGACAATCTGCTTGATGAGCAGTATCAGTTATATGGCTACACCAATGCGATATTTGCCCCTGATGCCAGAATAGGGGCGCCGGCAAAAGGACGTCGTGCGGGAGTTGGAGTTCTATACCGTCTGTAATGAGATTTCGACAGTTTAGTTAACGACTGTTTTATCTATCTTGATGGTGAGTGGATCAATCTCTGTAGAGATTGATCCACTAAATAGCTCAGAGGCTCCTTAGCTTGCTGGGTTGATTGTACTCCCATGCAATAGAGTCGGGTCCAAATTTTCTCTCAGACCACTAACCTCTATACCCGTAACTTTGGTTGTAGGCCCGGGTTTGATATTAAATGTGGAATCTTTATCGATTAAACGTTGTACAGTTTTCCAGTCCTGTTCACTGACTTCCATGTGCACTTTACTCAGGCCAGTAGCACCATTTTTATGGTTTGTTTCTTGAGGGTACTGAGGTGGGTTATATGGACTTACAATAAATGGCAGTCGCTCAGAGCGAGGATAAACAAAGCGGAAGCTGGTTTTTTGTCCGTTTGGCTTGGTTCGTTGCCAGGGAATCACTCGCCCGGTTTGAACACCCTCACGCTTCATCGCTGAAAGATCATTATCAAAATCGTCACTGACTAAGGCAACATCACAAAAACCTTCCCCTTCTTGCGACCAACGTATCATCCTACGTCCTGCGCCCCGGCCGGCAAAGAGATCAATAATCCATTTGAAGTATTGAGCATTGGATGGTGACGTTAGTAACTCAATAATCGCTCCCTCACGAAACCAAATATGTGCGTGCTGAGCACTTTTTTCTTTTGTGGCATAATCCACGGAAAAACCGAGCTGACGGAAATCTTGTACAGCTTGATGAATATCCTCCACCCAGAGTAAAACATGGCTACAGCGTGTTCTCATAAGAGTGCCCTTTGTCTAAAAATAGTGTTGTTTGTTTAGTTTTTATTTTTTAGGCGGCAGTTGTTAGTTAATCATTTTTTGTGGTTGATTTAACCATACCAGAAATTACGATAAGGGTGATTTAACTTTTGCCGAAATTTTAATAATTATGAAAGTAATATAATCTACTTGGTGATTCTTTCAGGAATTGTATGGGCCGCTGAACAGTGTAGGGGTCAACGCTCCGTAGTGAGAATCGGGTGTCTATTTCTAAAAACACAAAAGATTGATGTGGCTTGGACCGAGCAGAAATTACTCTGAAACCTCAGGTTTGATCCCTACGCAATATTTGGCGGGAACCTCATCTAAGCTAAATGCCTTCATCAGTTTTCTGCTTGCTCCCACATAAGACTCTACCGTTGCACCAGACCAGTAACCCGTATCACAACTCAGGGAAACACAATCGCCTCCAAAAGTTACAAAAGACTTATCCCGTACAATCTTGCATGTGCATATGGCTTTAAGTGGATTCATCGGGTCGACAATGCAGGGTTGATCCAGGCAATCAGTCCACGGTTTACCTTTGGGGCAGGACAGTACAGGTTTGGTGGGAGCCTGTGCGAAAGAAAATGTCGATAAGGCTTTTTTGACGTCGTTTGAGTCAGTCACAGGAGCCCGGGTTTTACATTCGGAAAACCCGAAGTTCAACCCCTTATTAACGTCACACCTGCAAATTGCATTTGAATTTGGATTGCTGGGGTCTGGAATGCATGGGGCAGATGTGCATAGAACATACTCATTATTACAAATGATGCCCTTGCTATTCTTGACTGATTTATGGCCATCCTCTTCTGCTGCCGTTTTAACTCCCATAAAAGCAAGGACAATCAAAATTATTGTGAATAGATGTGACTGTTTCATCATGAGCAGCTCTTTTATACGCTAATCGCCAAAATAGAATGAAAGCTGATATTTCCCAGATGAAGATGATTGAAGTGTCGTTTTTTTAGATTGGACCTGGCTTCATCCCGCCCGATATCTCATAGACTATTAGCTCGTGTACGGTGCCTCCTTTCTATTCGACAGGGGATCTTTGCAGTTAAAAGATACACTGGGGCCGCCGTGGGAGTATGGTTGGGAGGCTGAAGGTTGTAGCGGTAAAATTTGGGATCGAACCCTGGCTCCATCCTTGGGGCCACAAAAGAAGTGGCTAGGTCAATGACATATAGATGTAATTCAAGTTAGCTTGCGGTGGTTTTGGCCAATTTCAATAGTCCAGCTTTCAGAGACACCGGAGGCTTCAGCGAACTGCTCCCAATTTGCTACCGCACTTGCGACCTGATCAATTATCTCCATTGGGCGCTTAATGCTTATGGATTCCCCAATAGATATTAAGTCATCTAAAATGAAGTGATCACGCTTTCCGTTAATACTCATCTGGTGTTGACTTGTCCAAGCTCCGCCAGGATTGTGGGCATAAGTCAGGTCAAAGGCTGGTGAAAGAGACCATTCTCCGGCTGGGTCCATAAGAAATGCAATATTCTTTGTATGATCATCTTGATTCCTGGCCAATACGTTGAAGACCATACGGCGATATTGCTGAACGGCTTCATTTTTAGGCAGATATAGTTCACGCATTATGCTGAATACTTGCTCATAGGAGTGGGCACCTGCCATGTTGAAATCCAAGTGCGCAATACCACATAGAGACTGCATATGAAGCTTTTGCCCGTTTACCCGATCAAAGCGCCGCGTCATAAAATGCGCTCGGCCATTTTCCTCCAATAGCCTGCATTCCGCCATATTGATACCCGCTTCGCGAGCCATACGATGATAGGCGTATTCAACCCGCCCGTAGCCATCGCTTACCCCGAGTTCAAGATCTCCAGCGCCGTCAAATTTGAGAAGCCAGTAGTCATAGCCTTTAGGGGCGGGGACCTGACCAGAGCGAATATCCCCCATAGCATTCATGGCAATAATTGCTTTTGCACGGGCGCCTCCCGCACTGGTTCCTACGCGCAATATGTCCAGCAAGGAGCCTGATTTTTCAGTATCACTATGTCCAAATTGCGTGTTGAGATCTGTCTGCCTATTGGTAATTGCGGCAGCTAGTTTGACTAATTCTTCAACGTTCAGGTCGACAGAATCTTTGAAAGTGCCGTCCACCGCCGGTTGAAATTCAAGCGCTCCCATGCCACGAGTACCGGTGTAACAGAGTCGCTCAATAGGGTTGAAGCTCTCTGGAGTTCGCCCTTGGCGTGCGAGCCAGGCATCAATCACCGCATTGCCGAACTTGTCAGGCAGGCAATCGGCGAGGAGTCCCGGTAATCCTTTAAATGTTTCCCGACCGAGGCCGCGAAATGTATATGGCTCATTTGAAGCTTCAATAGGCATGGTTATCGGAGCTATATCCAGCCACCGACGCAAGAACTCCGGTGCATACTCGAATGAACCATAACCACTGTCACCCCAGTGGACAGCGCCTACCAACTCGCCCCACAAGTGAACTGTTGCGGCATTTGTCTGGTTTACCATTCCGGCTTGCTCCTTTTCTTATTGCTGTTCAAGGGCAGGGTATCGCGCTGATTCTGTGAGCTGCGGCTGGCTCTCTGCCGCTGTTTACCTTGAGTAGCAATTTGCATCGGACTTACTGCCGGTTCAGGTAAGAAGCTATCCAATGAATCAAGTTGGCGAAGTACTCTCAGCGCAGCAACAAGGCTATCAAGCCTGCCACGACCAGCCTCCAGCCCTTTAATGGTGGAGGTGGATAGGCCTGCACGCTCAGCCATGTCATCTTGAGTAAGGTTCATTCGTAAGCGGTAGTTTTTGAGACGATTGCCCAGCGACTCAAGTATTTGCTTATCTGATTGACCGTGAAATCCCATAATAGTTGCCTTTCCACCCTTTGATTAGGTTTTGTCGAGCTAAAGGGTGCTTTTTGAGCTATTATAGTCTACAAAGGTTAAAAGTGTTAATAGGTGGAGTTGCAGCTATTAATGCTTAAATTGATCGTTTACAGGTGTTATTCAGGCTATTATTTGTATTAATCCTATTATTGATGGAGGCCGCCTCTACCGGAAGCTCAACTTCTGCTGGCGATAAGAGAAACACCTGTTCTACATAAGATTTGATGCCATAGGCGGGCGACTACTTTCCTCGGGGATGATTAGGCTTCACTGCTGCTATTAGATTTCTTGCCGTTGCCAAATGGGAACAACTAAGAGGTTTCTATGGAGATTTACATTAGATACTGCCATGAACAGTGGCCGCAAATTAACTAGAAGCAAATTGTTTCCCTATATTGTTCTATGGGTAAACCAACAGTAGCTGACCGTTACAAAATTTATCCCTGTTAACTTTAAGTTAGGAGGAAGGTTTTTGTATACGCTCCCCTATAGTTTGTAGAGGATTGTAAGCTGCTCTATAGGTATGGTAGGAGTTCTTTAGATTTGGTAGGAGGTAAAGCTTATATATTGATAGCTAACAGGGCGACGATAAGAGAAAGTACATAGATTAACGACGGGGCAATGCTTTGGAAACCAAAACAAATCAACTGCTGTAGACGCTCTTTAGGCCTTAAAACCTCTTGTACTTTTTATTTCTTCAGGTTTCATACCTAGAGACTCAAGAAACCTCTGGTGTTGTTCAGGTTCCATTTCCTCAAACTTATGGTGCCAAGCGAGCATAGAGTCTTCATCAAACCCTGCCGCTCTCATTATTTCTACCCATCGATTCTTAGTGACCATTTGATCTTTAAGCAAACTTGGCTCTTTTAATAGGGCGACGATCGCTCTCTGTTGTTCTTTAAGCTTGTGAATTTCGCTCTCCAATTGGTAGAAATGATCTTCCAGAATCCGAGACTGAGATGAAGTGTTTTGGCCATCAAGTAATCGTTTTATATCGTTCAGAGATAGGCCGTAGGAACGATAGGCAACAATAGCTTCCAGCCTTCTAGTTTCATTTTGGCCATACCAGCGATAGCCGTTATCTGAGCGCCGTGTGGGCGCAAGTATTCCTTCTCGTTCATAGTAAAGAATCGTTGCCCTAGATATACCACAGTGCCTGGCCAGTTCTGTAACAGTTAGCATAAATGCTCCAGATAGGTAGAGCAGGTGATGATCAACCCTGAACCTGTAGACAGGTCAAGTCGGAAGGCGATACCTTGAATTGCTCTTATGGAAGTGTAAAGGAGATTTGAACCGCTCCGTAGAATCCCTTCTTTTGTGCTAATGAAAATGACACTTACCGTAGGTTTGTGTATATGGCGAATATATGGTCATTTATTTGCTATTGACTCGTCTATAGATGCAGGGTTCAAAGTTCTGGGCTTTAGCAATCAGCGAGAGATGTTTTTGGTTATGGGTCACTCAATTAGCAATATTAAGAAGTCACTATTCTGGCTTTTGGACTATCACCCGGAGGTCGAAAAATATCCCAGTTTGTTGATGAAGCACTGCATAGAACATACGGTGTTGTCTGAAAGAGCTGGCTTCAATAGTGTTTGGTGTGCAGAGCATCACTTCCAGCATCTGGGACATATTCCCAACCCTGCTGTTTTCCTTTCAGCGCTTTCCCAATTGACTAAAAGGATACGCCTAGGTTCGGGAGTTTCTATCTTACCCTTAAGGAGCCCGATTCAGGTGGCAGAGGACTATGCCATGTTAGATATTTTGTCTGCGGGGCGCCTCAACATGGGAGTGGGTACTGGTGGGCAACTCTTGGAGTCAGAAGGAATGGGGTATGACTTTTCAAGCCGAGGGGAGAGATTTAAGAATAACCTAGCTGAGATTCAAAAGCGCTGGAAGCTGGCTTTAGAGGGCCATAGAGGAGTTGAGTCCTTAAATATATCTCCTGTGCAAAAGCCTTCTCCCCCAATTTACATCGCGAGCAATAACCCCGAAAGCGCATATAAAATTGGAAGGTCGGGATATGGCCTGATAACAATTGTTGCGCCTTCAACCGAGAATATTGATGAAATCGCTGTGCGAATTGAGCAGCATCGTCAGGGATTGGCTGATAGCGGCTTTGGTAAGGACCATGCGGAAAGTGTAGTTACCATCTTCTCCCAGGTGGGGGAATCGGAAAAGGACGTGAGGTATTCAGTAGAGCCTGCATTGGCCCGTGTGATTTCTTATCTTTCCGGTAACAAAGTCTCAGATGCTTCGGGGATATACAACTGTATGCGTGATAAAGGAACTGGGCTTTTTGGTACTCCAGCGGAAGTTCAACAAATGATCGCTCGTTATCAGGATATTGGTGTTGAACATATGGCATTTATCAATCGATTTGGTGGCTTGGATTGGTCTGTTGCTTTACGTAGCCTCGAATATTTAGGAGACATTTAAGAGGCGATCTATAAGCGCTGGGATCAAGGTCTCAATAAACCGGCCCCTGATTAAGGGGCTCATCCCCTTCACTTAAGAGCAATTCAATAGAGAGTTGTCCGCTTTCTTTCCTACGCACCCAGCTTGCTGCCAGTAAAAATTGCTGATAGATTCTAAATGTGATCACATTTCAGCTGGGCAAAAATGTAAATAAGTTAAAGGGAAGGGATAGTTTATGGTGAGTCCGATTGTAAGGGCCGGGGCGAAGCAGAGTAGTGAGGTCGCAGGACTGGTAACAAAATTGCTGCAAGCTCTTGTCGGTCATAGGCGCAACATCGATCCAGAGGTCATGGCAGTAACGGCTAAGAAGTTACTTTCACAAGATAATGGGTTCCATGCTTTCCTATATTATGCCGATGGAGCTCCAGTGGGCGTTATTACCCTATCAAGGTCTGCTGCTATTTATGCCGGTGGCAACTATGGGGTAATTGAGGAATTGTATGTTGAGCCAGAGTTCCGTTCACAGTTTATTGGTAAGGCTCTTTTGGATGAGGTGATCAGATTTGCGAAGGAAGAGGGCTGGCCACGGTTGGAAGTTAGTACTCCGGAAAGAGAAAACTGGCAACGAACAATTGATTTTTACCTCCGAGAAGGTTTCCTCGAAAATTCGGTCGGGGAGAGGTTGAAGCTGGAATTGTAGCTCTTAACCTGAAAAGGAACAGGCCGCTTTGGAAAATGAAAGTCGTATTGGTTGAGTTTGATCTGACAGGGTAATTCAAAAAGTAGCGCTGTCTGCCAGATCAAGCTTGAGCCAAAGGGCTCAGTGGTGTGTCAAACCAGAGCTGCGACTAGCCTCAAACAAAAACCATGACCGCTTTTCTGCCTGATCAATATACTCTTCCAGCAAGCTTGCGGTAGCAATATCTCTATGCTCATCACAAAGTTCGTGGACTTTACGCATACTTGCAATCATTTCCCGATTGTCTTCGCCGAGCTCTAACAGCATATCTTGCGGATCTACATACTCGGCATCATTATCTGAAGAACGCTGTAGCTTAGCGATATGGCCAATGGAGCGAAGCGTAGTGCCTCCTAGTTTGCGTACGCGCTCCGCCAGTGCATCGGTCATCTCAAATACTTCATCGGCTTGATCATCGAAAAGCAAATGATAGTCCCTGAAGTGGGGGCCACTGACATGCCAGTGAAAGTTCTTGGTCTTCACATATAGGCTGAAAGTATCTGCCAGCAGGGTATTAACGGCGATAGTAATGCTGGCCCTCGCACTCTCACTTAAATCAGATGGGGCGGCTAGCCTGGATTGTGTGCCTACCGCTTCTCCAGTTGCTTTTCTCATATCAAACCTCATAAGTTATGACAAAGGTACAGGTGTGGCAGTCGGTGTCTCCATGGCACTAGATTAGACACCTATATGGAGACTAGCCATTCACAAAGGGGAAGATATTTAAGGTCTTCACAAAGAGTGTCCTCTCTGAACTTGATAGTTCTCGGGGAAGCAAAGAAGCCTATGCCTATAAAGCTATAGCCAGGTGCGATCGTTTAATTTCACTAGTGAAAGAACACCTATAAAGACCAAGATATAGCAGCTATACAATTCGGAGTGATTAGATTTTCTGCTGATTTGTCAGGCGGTGAATGGTTAGCTCAAGTAAGTGGCTGATAACTAGTGTCGATTAAAGTAGTAGATTTTTTCTTTTCTTTCATGCTCGCAAGAGCGCCCATCCCTCATTGAATCAACTTAGCAATCATCAAAGTCATAGTTAAATAAAATATTTTTGATGTGATATAACATTGCCTTATGCTTAAGGAATAAGGCCGTATTTTTTGTCATAAGTGATCTGTTAATCCTCTTTGGCTGTGTCTCTCGTGAACCATTCCACACTTTTTTGCGGAAAAATATTTATTACTAAAGTTTTTTGTAGAGATTTAAAACTTGTCATCGCAGTCCACATGAGTTTCGAGATCTCCATTGAGGACAACAATTTCCGAGTCGTTATACATTTGTACCAAGATGAAACAATGGTACCAATTTCGCTCAAGCTAACTAAATGATCCTAAATTCAGCAGTTTTTGGGCTTTCCCTTTATAGAATTTATTTAGCCAAAGCGGGGCGGTTTAGGAGTAACCAATATCGAATGATTTTTTGGTATTGGAATAAATATAACTTCGGAGAAACCACAATAATGAAATTATCTTTAAAATTTCTTTTACAAAAGACGGCTTTAGCAAGTGCATTCTCATTGCTATGCACTGCGCCTTTTGGTGCCTATGCGGAAGAAGCGGATAACAAGCTGCTAACTGATCGCATCATCGTTAAGTACAAAGAAAGCGCTAAAGTTGGACGGGCCGCTACTATGGCTCAGGAAACTGTGGAAAAAGCTTCCCGTCGCGCTGGCCATAAAATGCACCATCTGCGCCGCATAGCTACTGGCGCTCAGGTAATGCGCCTGGAAGGTCGAAAAAATAGAGCTGAAGTAAATGCAATTATCGATCGCCTGAGGCAAGACCCGGATGTGGAGTACGCAGAACCAGATCTGATCTTGAAAGCAGTGGCTGTACCTAATGACCCAAGTTACCTCAATCAGTGGCACTACTATGAATCTACAGGTGGCTTGAACCTTCCATCAGCCTGGGATACCACTGCGGGTAACGGGGCTGTGGTCGCGGTACTCGATACTGGTTATCGACCCCATGCAGACCTGGCAGCCAACATTTTGCCGGGCTACGACATGATCGACGATACCTTCGTTTCCGTAGATGGCGATGGTCGCGATAGCGATGCCACCGATCCGGGTGATTGGTATAGCTCTGGTACTTGTGGAGATAGCTCCTCAAGCAACAGTAGCTGGCACGGTACCCATGTTGCCGGCACTATCGCTGGCGTTACCAACAATAATCTTGGTATCGCAGGTGTTGCCTATGAGGCCAAGATTGTTCCTGTCCGTGTGCTCGGCCGTTGTGGTGGCTATACGTCAGATATTGCTGACGGCATCATTTGGGGTGCTGGTGGTTCTGTCAGTGGACTGCCAGCCAATGCGAATCCCGCCGACGTACTCAATCTCAGCCTTGGCGGCAGCGGAAGCTGTGGTACTACTACACAAAGTGCCATCGATACTGCTCGCAGTCTCGGTGCGACGGTTGTTGTAGCTGCTGGCAATAGCAATGCTAATGCAAGCCAATTTACTCCTGCCAGTTGTGATGGGGTGATCTCAGTGGCTGCGACTAATCGCAGTGGCGGTCGTGCTTACTACTCTAACTACGGCAATGTAGTAGATGTTGCAGCGCCGGGCGGAGCACAGAGCTTCGCCAATGACTCCGACGGCGTCCTCTCTACCTATAACAATGGTGCTACTGACCCAGGCAGTGATAGTTACTATTACATCCAGGGCACCAGTATGGCGGCGCCTCATGTGGCCGGTGCCGCAGCATTGCTCTACTCTGTAGACCCTACCTTGACCCCAGATGAAGTTGAATCAATCCTCACCAGTACCGCACGGAGCTTCCCGGCTTCTTGCAGCAGCTGTGGCTCAGGTATTGTCGATGCAGCAGCGGCCGTAGCCTCGGCCAATGGTGGCGGCGGTGGTGGCGGTAACGACGGCGGTGAACTTGAAAATGGTGTTGCTGAGACTGGTATCGAGGGTAACAGTGGTGATGAAATTAACTTCACCCTAGAAGTGCCTAACAACGCTACAGACTTGTCTTTTGTAATGTCCGGTGGAAGCGGCGATGCTGACCTCTACGTTCGCCATGGCAGCGCCCCCACAACCAGTACCTATGACTGCCGCCCCTATACTTCAGGCAATAATGAAACTTGTGATATCGATAACGTACAGGGAGGAACCTATCACGTCATGGTACGTGGATATAGCTCCTTCTCTAACGTAAGTCTCGTGGGCAGCTATACCGCAGGTGGTGGCGGCGGTGGCGGTAGTGACAGCTGGGAAGAGACAAATCTTAGTGGTTCCCGCAACGGCTGGCAGCATTTCACTATTGAGGTTGATAGCGGAGCTTCAACGCTGAGCGCCGTAATGTCTGGTGGCAGTGGGGATGCAGATCTCTACGTCCGTTTCGGCCAAGAGCCCACCCGCACAGCGTACGATTGTCGCCCTTACGAGTGGGGTAATGATGAAAGCTGCAGCATCAGCAATCCAGGCGCAGGTACCTGGTATATCAGTATCCGCGGTTACTCTGACTACTCTGGCGTTTCTCTGAGTGCTAGTACTGAGTAAATGGGCTAACTCCCACTCGACAGGTTCCTGTGGGGTGGGTAGATAGCTGTTCTACTCAAATAATGCCAGTCAGTTAAGCTGACTGGCACTTTCATTTAACACGTTGATCTCTGCAGAATCCTTTCCTAGTGATATTGCCGGCAATATCACCAATTCTGTGATGATCATTTCCACTGTTCGATTAAAGCTCGTTTTATCAGAGTGAATTACCTTCAAGCTCCAGCCTTTTCTTTAAAGTTGATAAATTTTCGAACGGTATTTTGCAGCCTTTCTGTGCACAGTGATTGGAAAGCCCTTAGTTATCTCTATATCGGTGCAAAGACAGATAAATAAGTTTGTTTAGGTGGAGGCTGTCACAAGAATAGAAAGAGGCCGACAATCACCTAAGAAGGATACATCGGTTGCCACTACTATCCCTGTGGGCAAAATTGAAACACTGGTACTAATTTTTGTCTCGATATCCAGCCATGACTTGCTCAGGCATATATCTTGCGTAAAGCCTAACGTGCCCTGTCACAACAGGGACAGTGGTACTAATGGTTAGGATGTTACACCCCGTCGGCTAAATCATCATGGAGAGATAACAATAATGAAGTCACTGTTGAAAAAATCCACTCTAGCAGGTGTGTTTTCACTTCTATGTACAGGCTCCTTCGCCACCCAAATGGATAACCTAAGTAGTTCCCCAACAACTGACCGGATCATTGTGAAATACAAGCAGGATTCCACGATCGGACGGTCAGCGAGCATGACTCAGGAAACTGTGGAGAAAGCCTCTCGCCGTGCGGGCCACAACTTGCGCCACTTGCGGCGCATGGCGACGGGTGCACAAGTCATGCACCTGGGGAGCCGAAAAAGCCAAGCCGAGATCAACCTGATAATCAACCGCCTAAAACAAGACCCCAATATTGAGTACGCTGAGCCCGACTTGATGATGCACCCTATGGCGGTCCCTAATGACCCCAGCTATTACGACCAGTGGCACTACTTTGAAGCTGATGGTGGACTGAATTTGCCCGCAGCCTGGGATATAACTCAGGGGGAGGGCGTGGTAGTAGCAGTTATTGATACCGGTTATCTCGCTCACACAGACCTCATGGACAACTTGCTGCCTGGTTACGACATGATTTCGGATTCCGATATCGCTGTAGATGGGGATGGCCGTGATAGTGATGCCAGTGATCCCGGGGATTGGTATACCGATAGTTACTGCGGAAACCCACTGTATCCCGAATTTGATAGCAGCTGGCATGGCACTCATGTGGCCGGCACCATTGCTGCCGTCACCAACAACAATATGGGTATCGCTGGGATAGCCCATAAAGCAAAAGTGCTCCCCGTTCGAGTACTCGGCCGCTGCGGCGGTTACACATCTGATATTGCTGATGGCATTGTCTGGAGCGCTGGCGGCTCGGTTAGTGGTGCACCAGCCAATGAAACTCCGGCTCAAGTGTTGAACTTGAGCCTGGGGGGCTTTGGCCTCTGTGGAAGCACAACTCAAAGTGCCATCAATACAGCCCGTAGCCTGGGCGCCACAGTTGTTGTTGCCGCAGGTAACTCTGGGCGGAATGCCTTCTGGTTTTCGCCGGCTAACTGTTCAGGAGTCATTACAGTATCCGCGACCAACCGCTCCGGAGGACTTGCTTACTACTCCAACTACGGCAATGTGGTCGATGTCGCTGCCCCCGGAGGTGAAACTAACTCGGTGGAATCCGATGGCGTTCTCTCTACATTAAACAGCGGCGCGCGAACTCCCGGTAGTGATAGCTTCGCTTACTACGCCGGCACCAGCATGGCCGCTCCACATGTTGCCGGTACAGCCGCACTTATATATTCAGTCAAGCCCGATGTTACACCAGATGAGGTTGAATCCATTCTCACCAGTACAGCCCGAAGTTTTACAGGCTCATGTCGGCGCTGTGGGTCAGGCATTGTTGATGCGGCGGCAGCCGTTGAGGCCGCTATAGAGAATTGAACTGTCGAAAGGCGCTAGCTTAATAAAAGACCGACATTTCGTCGGTCTTTTACACTTTCCCACTAAAGGATCTAGCCAAGTACAGGGGTGAGGTTAATATTCATCCTTGTTCCCATGCGGGAAATGGATCATTCAATGTCGCCCAGTATTCTTTGCCTCGTAGCACTTCGTCCTCGCTTAGCAGGCAGTCATCAAGCGCTTTTGTCATGCTGGTTTGATTCAAACTCTGGCCAATAAATACTAGTTCTTGCCGCATATCACCAAAGGGTTCTACCCATTGTTTTTCAATGGAGCTGCGATAATTTTCGTCTGTGGGCCAGTTTTCTTTGGGTATAGCTTTCCAGAACATCCCAGCGAAACCATAGTGGGCAATGCCTCCCGCTTGACTCCATTCGCCTGCAAACTCAGGGCGGGACGCCAGCCAAAAATACCCTTTGGAACGAATTAACTTGCCGTGCCTCTCAGTATTGTGCAGAAATTGATGAAATTTTTCTGGATGGAAGGGTCTACGTGCTTCGTAGCTGAAACTGCTAATGCCATACTCTTCCGTTTCAGGAATATGTTCACCTCGCATCTCTTTAAGCCAACCAGGTGCTTGCTGCGCGCGCTCGAAGTTAAATAAGCCGGTACTTAGAACCTCGTCAATATCGACTTGCCCTTGAGAGACCGGAACTATTTTTGCCTGCGTATTTAGAGTTCGCAGAATGGCCTCTAGGCGCTCAACATCAGAAGGGCCAGCTAAATCTGTTTTACTGATCAGAATGACATCTGCGAACTCGACCTGGTCGATCAGCAAGTCAGTTACACTGCGTTCGTCGTCTTTGCCTAATGATTCACCAGCATCCTGTAAAAATACGGCCTCGTCATAGTCCTTTAAAAAATTGACTGCATCGACCACCGTCACCATTGTGTCCAAACTGGCAACATCAGAGAGAGAAACACCATTTTCGTCCGCAAAAGTGAAGGTTTCTGCAACGGGTAAGGGTTCAGAAATCCCTGTTGATTCAATAACGAGATAATCAAACCGTCCTTCCTGCGCAAGCTTAGTGACTTCCTCCAGAAGGTCTTCCCGCAGAGTGCAGCAAATACAGCCATTACTCATTTCAACAAGCTTCTCCTCACTACGGTTAAGAGAAACCTCGCTCTGTACTTTCGTCGAATCAATATTGATTTCACTCATATCATTGACGATTACAGCAACTTTTTTGCCTTCGCGATTGTTCAGTATGTGGCTAAGTACGGTAGTTTTACCGGCACCTAGAAAACCTGAAAGGACGGTGACTGGGAGTTTGTTTGTATGTGCCATTAGCCTCTCCGCACTCTGAGTGTTCATCCATGTGTACTAGATTAATCAGATGGTGCGCAATGATATATCGTATCTTTTTTGAGTCAAGCTATTTCATCTATATGAGGGTAGGGCGGTAGTATTACCGCTCCTCCTTTACCCGCTTACTCCGCCCACTTTCATGCCGCTCCCGCATGTCGGAAACAATGTAGCGATCGGTCGTAGCCATACTTGCATGGCCCGCATCATCGCGCACATGCTCGCGAGGACGGTACTTTACATCTTCAGAAATACCCGTCAGGAGACAAAGGTTGATGTTGTCTACTCATTGAATGACTTTGTCTTCGTTAGCAACTTCCCCACCTAAATTGTTTTCCGGGTTTAGTAGGCCTCTACACAAGAATCTCCTGGGAAGGCGCGCTCTGATTCTAAGGTGCTCTGAAGGTCAGAGAAATTACAGAAATATTTAGCGGTTACCTATGGACCAGGGTTGCAAAAAATATAGCCGAATAATATCGAAATGATACATGGAGGTTGAAAGTGGTGAGCTTATGGGATTGTGCCTGCATCTATATAAAGTTCACAAAAATGAGAAAAAATTTAAAGAAAGACTAAATTCTAAAATTTACCGCCTTAAATCTAATGACGCTAACGAGTTTTATACAATAATTAGGACTCCAATGTTTAGGTTTAGTTGTGGCTAATTAATTCACGATTGTTTAGTGGATGATTATGTTTTGTGCAGGGCAATATATGCATATGATTTAGTTTACTTATTGCTTTGTTAAATAATTGTTCTTTTGATGGTGGCTGCGCCATCAATTTAATAAATAGATCTCCTGTGTAGCCCAAAAGTTAAACACGGAAAAATAACCTTAGAAATAGTGCTTTGGAGAATGTGTGAATAATATAGGTATGATTTCAACTGCCATTTTGTTATCTGTTCTTACAGCTTCATGCGGAGGTGGCGGAGCAGACTCAAGCTCTGACCAAAACACGGATGAAAGTTCTGTTGGGAATGGTGGCTCAGAAGGAGGCGATAACTCAGGAGGTGGTAACTCAGGAGGCGGTAACTCAGGAGGAGATAATGACTCAGGAGGAGCTAACTCAGGAGGAGATAATGACTCAGGAAGTAGTGATGATTCTGGCGACACCAGTCCGAACCAAATAACAGGTGGTTCTGGTAGGATTTCAGAAAATCTCGAAGAGAGAGTTTCAGGGAAGCTCTCCAGTGACACAAATAGTGAAATCCAATTTACTCCAGGTAGCTTTCAAGGGGTTTATGGCGAGCTTGAAGTCAGTGCAGATGGAAGTTGGGTATATGTACTTGATGATCTTCTTTCAGATCCTATTCAGGGTGAGGAAGTTGTAAGTGATAATTTCGATATAGGAATTCAGGCAAGTAGTGAAACAACTCCCATTGTGATTGCAATTGTAGGGTTTGATGATCCATACGAATTTAATGTAGAAACACCAATTGGCACATTAGTGGTTGGTGACTCAGAGTACTTAACCGGAACGCTAACTATCAGTGATATTGATGGAAATGCACCAACCTTTAATGATGAAGCTATTGAGAGCGAGTACGGCGAGTTTAATATAAATGAAAATGGTGACTGGGAGTACCGCCTTAACGAGAAAGCTGATGAAATTCCCTCAGGAACTTCAGTTACTGAAACGGTTGAATTGTCACTAAGTGATAATAGCTCTCAACTATTAACGTTTTCTATTAATACCATAAAGGTTAAGGAGAGTAGTATTGTATTCATATATATGGAGTTCGATGGTGATTCGTCATTAGATATTCTGGGTATTTCTGATCTTGCAAATAGAGTTTTCAATAATTCAGACTCTATGGATAACGTATATTATAGCAATTCGTTTGGGCAACATAATTTTGTACGGCATCGTGCTGAAGATAGCTCACTAGAGAATTATTGCTACGGCTCTCCTGGGCAATATACCTCTTCAATTGATTGTGTAATTTTTAATGTTCCCGATGAAATAAATGGAGACATGCTTAGCTACCAAGAGATATATGATAGGGTACATCTTGGTGGCCGATATACGGACAAAGGGCTGAGTTTCCGTGACGAAGCTACAGCTTGGGCCAAAGAAAACCTGGTAGATGAGAATAACGAACCTCTAGATCTAGGGAAGTGGGACCATCGAGTATACCTTTATCCGAAAGCTATTTTTGGAGCAAGTGCGATAGCTGCAACCTGGGGGGGATGGTCCTTAATAGGGTTGGATTATGGTCCAGTTCGTGGTATAGATTTTATTCAGCATGAAGTGGGTCATAATTTTGGGCTGGCCCACGCGAATTTTGATAGTAACAATGATGGGGATGCTTCTGATGGTAGATATGGAGGTCTAGGAATAATGGGGTATGGATATTCTAAAATATTTGGTAGTGGCCAGAGAGAATTCTTGGGGTGGTATGAATCATTCCCAGGATATACCAGTGTAGTCACACCGTCTGCAGGCGTTTTTCAAGAGGCTGAATTGCAATCAATTTACCTCGGTCCCGGAGAGCTTTCAAAGGATATTCCCCAGCAAATAAAAATACGGAGTGAAGGTAGTAGTCACGGCAAAGATTATTACTACATAAATTATCATACTCGCCACTCCATAATGAATCCAAGTCAAAGCTCCCCCTCAGTAGTTGTTAGTTATGCCGATGATGGTGCATATAATGATGTGGTGAGACTTAAGTCGCTAGGTGAGTCTTTTACAGATCCTATGAATGGGTTGGTTATCAAGTTTGAATCGGTAGATGCTGTAAGTGGTTACGCAAAAATTTCCGTAAAATATAGTAACTGATTATTTTTAAATAAATGTGTTTGTAGGGTGGAGATTGTGTTGAGAGTGCTATTATTGGTAATTTTGTCTGTTATGTCGGCGACTGTCTTGGCTGAACGCATTATAGTCGGGACGGTAGAGGAAATTGTTTTAGAGGGTGAGGGGTTTAGTCATATGGAGTATGTTTTTTCAGTTAAGGATGAGGCTTCAGGAAATTATTTTTTCATTGACAAGAAAGAAATAAAAGGCTTTGCTGTAAAGCACGGAGATCGTGTCAGCATCAAAGCTGAATGTGAAGGCTCTCAGATTAGTGAAATTACTGAGATTAATCTGCTATAAACATATTGCTGGGCGTGAGATGTGCCTTGAGAAGGCATATATGACCGGGTGAAATTTCTCATGCTTTTGGGTGCTGGGAGTCGGTGAGATAATCACTAAATTCGATCGTGAATGTGCTTAATAGCGGCTTCTGGGCCCAAACAGTAATAGAAGCTAGTGCATAATAGTGGTCAACTCTTCTTGATAGCCGCCCCCCCCCAAGCGCCCCAGTATTTCATCTCCGCCATATTTGGTGGCAGCCCGTCTTTTTTGATGTGATTTTATTGGGCTATAGAAACCCATAATATAATTAATAACTTTCTGTTTAGCTGGGGGGAGGATTTGTAGCTAATGTCCCGAGCCCGTTCCGGCTTTGCTTTTGATCCGTAGGTCATCGTATGTGTCGGTTTGACATTCTGGTATTGATGGCCCGATAGTTGAATGCTTTCTAGGCTGAGCAAGCTTCGCTAGCCGTTCAGCTTGGTTTCAGCTGAGTTGTATGTCGCCTTACGTTATAGTCTTTGATATTGTCCTTGCTCCACCTGAGCCGTTGCTAATTTGTAAGCTGTTCGTGTCCGGATTTAGTGGATTGCTACAATTGAACACTCCTCATAAAAAACTAAGAACTAAAAATTGAAGCCCACAAAATAAAGCATTTAGAGGTTCCTCAAGATAAAGTATAGAAATTATTAGAGCCACAAGAGGAAGTGAAAATAATGGATGTAAACTCAGTCGGTAGCGCAAGAACAACAAGTGGGGCGCCCCAACATTAAACAACACGCGAGACAACCGATCCGCTGAGAGCAATACAGGTCGAAAAAGATTAACCAAAGCGCGCAGAGCTGATCTCTGTGACCGAATTTTTACTAGATTATGTTGCAGAAAGAAAACTGTTCAAGCCGCAAAGACCGTCCGAATCAAGTAACGACTGAGTCATTAAGCCTGGGGGATATAAAACCTGCGGTTATGTCCACATTAATTTACAAAAGTCCCCACTCCAGCAACCAAAACTGCATACTCTTTTTGCTTATGTAAGGGTAGCTGCTTCTTTAGCTGATGGACTATTTGATCCGCGAGGCTTTGTTGACGAATGACTCTAGAGCTATGAACTGACATTCTGCATAGCAAACTGCTTATCACTGTAAGCGACTACAGGTAATTACTCCATTCAGGGCATTCAAGTTGAGTTGTTCGTCTGCCAGGCAGAGAAGCCTAAAAAGGTGTGTCGTCAATCGATAAATATGGTGATATGAAGTCTATACCAGTCGTCTTGCTGGCATAGATTACACATTACTTGCAGTGCTTCTGAGGGGGCATATTTTTAATGCGAAATTACGTCCATAGTGTCACATAATATTTACCTATAAGCGCTGCAGGGCCTAAAGGCTGTCAATATTGAGTGTAAATCACCGTAGTGGGGGACCTGGTCATTTGTAGGACCCCTAGTTTTCTGTTTGGGGGGCATGGGACTGGTAGCGTCATTCGCACTTTGCGTTGCGACCGCTTGAGATGGATTGATACTCCTGTGAGGCGGTGTATCGATTTAGAGCCAATCCAGAGTCAGAAGTATCGGGTTATTATTTAGGAACTTCTTAATTCTAAAAAGATAAAACTAAAATCAAAAGATTTGCCTGTTTGAAAGGAGTAAGATTCAAGTAAGTAACTTTGCAGTAATGTCTACGTTTAAATAATAAATGTAGCAATAGACTTGCTTGGTATTTTGTTAACTCTTTAATAGAGGAAGATATAATGGGATCTGTAAGTGGGGTAAATAATCAAGGACGGATAGCTGTCTCTAGTCCTGAAAATGGGCGGCAAAATCAGGCAGGCAATCAAGAAGGGCAGGTCTCAAAAAAAGGGCTGGCCTTGGAGCTAGGATTTATTCAATTTTAGGTTGCTTAAATCCTATAAAAAGGGGTTCTCCTAATCCAAATGAAGTAGTACCTATAGACAAACCTATAGTAAGGCCAAATTTTGGTCTGGCGCCCTTAAAGCCCCATATGCTTGAGGATGAATTAGTATCTACTGAAACCGACAGGGCTGCACAATACAAAAAGCCTAGTGAGCAAAAGTGGGCAAAAATGACTACCAATGATATTGTGGAAGCGTATAAACAAAAGCAGCCAGATCCAGCTATTGATTCGTCACAGCCTGTCTATGATTGTGATAATCGCCCAATAGTTTGCAATAAGGATTTACCTCGCGTAGCAAAGCAGGAGACGATTTTAAGCGGGAGTGACCACGTAGGTAAAACCTATGTGTCAAGTGATAGGAATAACAATGCGATTAATGATGCTAAAGGTATTAATTGGAATAATATTCAATTACGAAAGGAGCCAGCCTTTCATGACTCTAAAGAAATAGGCAGTGAGCCCGAAGAGGTAGACGAAGATAGCTTCGGTTTAGAGACTATTGCGGGCACTAAAGATGTGCCGGGGGTTTTTAAAAGGCTAGGTGAGTCCGGCGAGATCAGTCACGAGACTCTCGAATTTAATGCTATAACTAATCAAGTAAAAAAAGAAAATGGTGCTCAGTGATTGTGATTGTGGTTGTTGATTGTAGATTTAGTCTTATGGTTTTAGGGGGGTAGCAAAGGAAGCCCTAAAACTAACGGGGCTTCCATTGTTTTGCCTTTACTTGGAAAGATTAAGAGCATTTTTGCCTGAAATCTAATTTCTAAGATATATCCTTTGCATTGGTGTGCCCTGTTTTCTATTGATATGAATTCTGGGCATATTCTTCATTAATGAAAGATGACTTTCCTATCGATAAGTTCTTAATTTTTTGGGGGAAGGTGTGGAGATGTCTTTGAGCATATAATGCCTCAAACACGGATTTTTATGCTGATTAATTGGTGTCTAAGGCGGGGGGGGTAATTGAGGCTTGGTGGGAATAGTTTTGAATGCTGTTTTTATACGTTTTTCTAAGACGATCCTCTTAGAGCTATTTGATGTTTATAGATGAGGTCAATGCTATAAGAGCAGTTTGCAGATCATAAAAATTGACCAAAATTTAAAAACAAAGGGTTAAATCTGAAAGTTTATACTACACATATCTGGCATTATATACAACCATTGCTGATGGTAACTAAGGGTTAAACCTGTATTTAAGGGGCAAGAGGAATGTAGTGTAGATGTATTGTAGTCGTGTCCGATATCAAGTGCGGTCGTATTTGCCTGAGTTAAATTCTGAATTGATGAGAAAAATAGTAATGAGGCTAAGTGATAGACACCAACATTCTATTTTAATCGGCTCAAAAACGGGGTGCGCTTATCATCATTGTTGTTTCGACTTTATAACCTAGTGGACTTAAATTTAGATTTGAATGTAGGGGTGTGCAATAAATTTAAGTGTCTCTAAGTAGCTGACAGATGATCATCTCTATCTGGTCTTGGTCTTGCGGGATGTTTAATAAATTGCCGCTGAATAGATTGTCTGGGGCTAAATTTGGACTATAGGGAGTATTCCCGCTGAAAGCATAATTAATCAATTAATAGACTCAACTAGATGGGTGATTTTTTATGGGCTGAATAATGGGCTCTCTCTGCCCACTTTCGGCTTAATCCGTCGAATATTAGATATGAAACTAACGGCATATACGGCCCGCTAAAAGTGAGCTTTTCATTTTCATGGATGTAAAAATTCATGAGAAACCCTTTTTTGAAGAGGTTGATATGTCTGCTACCAACTATACGAGATTTTGGAATTGTATATGGGAAAAATTAATCAATCTGTTGCTAATTCGTCTGCTAGCAGTTTTCAGTCGCTTGTTACAGTTAGCGATGATCAAAAATTAAATCAAACTAATCCCCCGAAGCCATCCGGCTTTAAACATAAACTACAGGTTGTGGCGCAAAGATTACACGGAGGATTGGCATTCGTGGTGCCCGGCCTGAAAAGTAATAAAAATACTCGGGTACCAATTCCCAATGAAGCAAGCTCAGCTGGTAAAGTTGGACGGCAGCCAGTTGATCTTGGTCGGTTAGTGCGGCTGGATGATTTTTCCAAAAAAGCTGAGGATATCCTTGAGGAAAAAAAAGACTTGGCGCAATTAAAAAACTTAAAATCTAAAATCGATAAAGAGATTGAATATTTTCAGTCAATTGCAACTAATTTTGAATTAGATGGTGAGGGTGACGTGTATGTCATGGGTGAGATTAAAAAGGGGTTGGAATCGTTAAAAGGTTTGGCAGGGAAATGTGAGGGTAATATTTACGAGTTAGTACGTAATATAATTGATGAAGAAACTTATGAAGTATGTGTGGAACCAAAGAAGGATTTGACACAGGGTGCTCTTAATCGATCCAGATTAGATGAAGTCTACTTTATGCGGATTTTATCTACGGAAGGTAGCCAGTTAAATAAAGTTTGGACAAATGTCGCGCATAAAACCTTTACCTCCGAAAGTACAAATTTTCTACGGGAATTTGGGCGTGTAATAAATATAGGCGTTACTACCGAGCCGCAAGAATATCCTACCCTTGATGAATACCTCTTAGATTTATACGATGCTTTGACAAATGGCTTGTATTTAGGAGACGATGAAACCCTTAAGAATTTAGAGTTGATTGCAAAGGAATTTGTTGAGACTGACGATGGCGAAAAATTTGTGTTCACACTTGAGCAGGCTGAAAAATCAAATCCGAATACGTTAAATATATCAGGGGAGCAAAGGAGGCGTGTTGTTGATGGTCTTAAAAATTTAAGAAGCTTATACCCAGGGAAAAGTCCAAATAATCAAGATTCTGCCTCCGGTAGTTCACAGCGTGGCTCAAAAGAAAAAAATGAGAAAGATCTTGATTCTTTGTCCTCCCTTGCTCCTTCTGAGGGAGGCGTTTCTGATAAGTTATCGGTGGCAACTGTTAAGTCCTCCGGTTCTATAGATGATACGGTCTCCACGGCAATTAATAATGTACTTGGTGGTTATCTAGATATAGTTAATGAGATTTATTCTACTTTTATGAAAGGTGCCAATATAAAGGAGGGCCTTGAGGACATCCTCCAAGAGCAAAATAGGGCAGATTTGATTGTATAGGCCTTTTTAGATTTTGAGTTCAGCTTCGCATTTAAAAATGCGGAGCTGTATTTGTAGTGAGTTTATACGTTGGCGGTGAGTTATAATGAGCTCAGTTCCTTTGTTGGGATTTCTAAGGCTAAATAAATTATTTATTCAGTATAGATGGATAATTTAGGCGCAAGGTATCTTGCTTGGGTGCAAAATGAATGATTTTTTAAGTACTGTTTCAATTCGAAGATCAAGCTCATCTGAAGCATTATGTGGGGCTCACACTAACAAGAAAACTAGTTCAAGTTTTAGTCGCAATATTAGTCGTCTAGTTGGCTGTGTCGCTGGAAGTCTTAAGACGTTAATTTCTGGTTTAAGGCATAGTGGGTGCAGAGAGATTGAAGTCCCAACAAAAATTCAGGCTGATCTGGGGGTAATAGGGGGTGCAAGGAAGAATAATGACAAGGTTAATTCTGAGCCTGGCAGTGCCCAAAGCCATAAGAATGTAGGAGTAATTCATAATGTGAGTATTAGTTATCAGATACATAGCATCAAGAAATTTTGTGAAGATGCCCCTTCCAAATTGAGGGGTTTCTCTGATAAACGAAGCTTGGATGATTTTCTGGGAGAAGTTCAAGATGCAATTTCGGAGTTGCAATCTATCGGTCAATACTTATTTCGGGATAAGGATGATAGTGATA
The DNA here is from genome assembly GCF_047324085.1 of Microbulbifer sp. CNSA002. Taxonomy (NCBI): domain Bacteria; kingdom Pseudomonadati; phylum Pseudomonadota; class Gammaproteobacteria; order Cellvibrionales; family Microbulbiferaceae; genus Microbulbifer; species Microbulbifer sp. CNSA002. Next base: position 2,716,363 of record NZ_CP172449.1, on the reverse strand, counting down.
TTTTCTTGAAAAGGTTGGAAGATTGCGAAAAGTTAATGGAAAGTTTGGAGCAATTGGAAGTAGCTACAGAGAAAAAAATAGAGCACGTTGATATCAATAATTCCTTTGCAAAGAGTAAGGGGGAAGAGGGGAGACGGCATGGCCAAGCGGTTTCCGGTTTAGATCGATTTAGTTCGCCTGACAACTCTGGATGGTATGAACTTGATATTAATACTGGTCAGATTGTTGCTAGATTGTCTGACTAAATTGTGGTGGTCCAGCTTATATCCATACGATAAGCTGTGTCTATCTATGCAATTGATTCTATAGATATACCCTTAGTCTGGTATAGTGATTTCTTAGGTTTTTTCCTCTTCGATGGCCCACCTCATGGGCCTTTTTTATGTGATGTGGGTATTGCTATTTGTTTATCAATGTTTACCGGGTGGATTGGTCGGGGAATCCTGGATCAAGCGGCTGTGGGCTGCTTAAACGAAATGTGAAAAATTGGGACTTACTAAAAGTGTTTTCTCAGGCGTACTCTCTTGTTGTAGTTTATTTAAAATTTACTCGCATACATCGAATTGAAGTATTTGCTTTTAGGAATTTTTTGTAATACAAAAATTATATTGAGGCCGATGCCCAGTATGAAAATAGTTAATTATTTCAGCTTAGGACTCTTTATATGTTCAAGCAGCAAATAGCTATAGCAGTTAGCCGCTTTCGACAATAATGAAGGCTCGATATTCAGCGAAAACAGAAATCGTGAAATTGCAGCTCTATTGAGAGACACGTTCAGTTTTAAGGAATCAGTGATGAGATAACTGAAGATCGGCTTGGTGTGCCCTTCTTCTGTACAGCGATTGTGAGTGCACTTTAATTTGAGGGTGTGTCCAAGGGAGACTCTAGGTCTCCCTGCTATTCAGGTGAGCAGCTCAGCGCTTAGGGGCCGACATTCGATCAATTCGGCAGCTCTATTGGTTCGCATTTTAACGCTAAGGTTGGAAGCCAATATTAGTTGAGCTTTGATGCATCCGAGCCCCGCTTCTTCTTAAGATACGATGTGCAAAATTTAGTAAACATAAATTGCGCCGGAACTTTCCGCGCTATTGTCGTTCTGATCGCCATTAACACCGATAGCACTGCTGTCCTCAGAGTCAGCCACTACAGCCAGGGTATTGCCATCGGCACTGAGGATGACAGAGCTACCGAAGAAATCAAGAGCTTCGGTATTGCTCGCTTTTAGGTAGGCCTGTTGTACCCAAGCTTCATTCACACGGGTAAGCACGTAGGCGGCACCTGCGAATCTGGCTTCATTATTGAGCTGATCGCCATTAACTCCGCTAGCGATACTCTCTTCACGGTCAGCTCCTACAGCCAGGGTATTGCCATCGGCGCTAATGCTGATGGAACCACCGAAGGAGTCACCAAAGCCTAAATTAGTTTCCTCAGTATTGCTGGCTTTAAGATAGGCTTGCTGTGCCCAGGCGTCATTCACTCGGGTAAACACATAGACCGCGCCGCTATCGATGGCGCTATTATCGGTCTGATCACCATCAATACCGATAGCGTTGCTATCTTCGAAAAAAGCCCCCACAGCCAGGGTGTGGCCATCGGCACTGAGGCTTACAGATGTACCGAAGAAATCACGAGCATCGGTATTGCTCGCTTTAACGTAGGCCTGCTGTACCCAGGCCCCCTCACTTTGGCTAAAAACATAGACCGCACCTGCTGCGCTGGCGCTATTATCGGATTGATCGCCATTAATGTCGCTAGAGCTGCTACTCTCGTGATTTGCCCCCACAGCTAGGGTTTGACCATCGGCACTGAGGCTTACAGTGGCGCCGAAGAAGTCACCAAGATCGGTATTACTGGCTTTGATATAGGCCTGCTGTAGCCAGGCTTCATCCTCACGGGAAAAGACATAGACGGCACCAGAGTTTTCGGCGCTATTATCATCCTGTTCGCCGTTAGCACCGGTAGCACCGCTGTCTTCGAAATCAGCGCCTACAGCCAGGGTGTCGCCATCGGCACTGAGACTTACGGAGGTACCGAAACGATCAAAAGTATCGGCGTTGCTGGCCTTGAGGTAAGCCTGCTGTGTCCAGACTTCGTCCTCTTGGGTGAATATATAAACTGCGCCTGCATAATCGGCGCCATTCTCCGATTGATCGCTAGCAAATCCGAGAATGCCAAAGTCTCCGGCATTAGCCCCCACAGCCAAGGTGCGACCGTCGTCACTGAGGCTGACGGAGCTACCGAACTGATCACCAGCATTAGTATTACTAGACTTGAGGTAAGCCTGTTGCTCCCAGGCGCCATTTACTCGAGTAAACACATAGACTGCGCCCGAATCCTTGGCGCTATTATCGGATTGGTCGCCATTGGTACCGGTAGCGCCACTGTCTTCGCGATCAGCCCCTACGGCCAGGATAAGGCCATCGGCGCTTAGGCTGATAGAGAATCCAAAAGCGTCACGTGGATCGGTATTGCTGGCTTTAAAGTAGCCAATGCTCGCTACTAGGCTGTCGCTGACAGAGAGTAGGTCTGAGTCACTACACTGTTCTTTCTCTCCGTCGCTGTTACAAGCCCTCAGTAGATATTGTGCATTGGTGCGGGCGAAGAGGGGAACTTCCAAAGCCAGGGTTCCGTTGCCCTGGGGGATATTCTCAGCGACCGGGCTAAAGCCTGAACTCCCATCGGGGTTTTCCAGCAGGTGGTAATGGGTAGCCCCTTCCGCGTCGGTCCAATCAAAGCGGAAAATCTTGGCCGCCTCGAAGCTCAGGGTGAAATCCTGCACTATGCCAGGGGCGGCAGGTGGATCTTCCGCAGGTGGATCTTCCGCAGGTGGATCTTCTGCAGGCGACTCTGTTGCAGCCGGTTCTTCGTCGACAGTCTCTTTATCACTGGAACCTCCGCTACATCCAGAAAGGATCGAGAGAAGCAGCAGCATTAGTAGAACTTTGTAATATTGAATGGTCATTTTTGTTGGCTATTCGGAGTGGATTAGAAAAGTTGATTATCCTAATAGCCGATTTATTTTCTTTAATTTTCGGGCTTCTATTTTTAGGTTTTAGGCATTATTAGCGAGTAGTTGGTGCTGCTATCACGAGAGGAGTTTAATTGATAAAGCTGCGTGGTGATGTAAGTTGAACCAAACTGTTGCGTTAATAGGTTTGTCGCCTTGAGGAAGTGCCCTTTTCAGCTTTGCTGACGTGCAGTGTTTCGAAGCCAGGTAGCTGATAAAGTTGCGATTGTTGGTATTTGTAAATTTAAGAATAGGGTGGGAGGGATAAAATCCTAGGGAGTCTCTGAATAACTCCGTGATACCTCTGGCATGCAGAGCGGTTCACAATCAAGGCGCGGCTTCGCAGGAATGTCTAGACCTTTCAAGAAGTCGCAACGCGGAGTGTGAATCGCTCTGCAAGCCCCGAAGGGCGGGCCTTGAAGGCCACAGCTGCTGCGTTGCAGCTCTTGCAAAGGGCTACGGCCATTCGCGGCAAGCTGCGCCTTACATCTGCACCCTTCAAGACCCGCAGAGGCATTTCGGAGTTATTCAGAGGCTCCCTAGCAAGCCGAAATCCGGATTTGTTGCAATATAGGCACCTCGCTAGCCTGGCAGATGAGAGTTACTAATTATAATCATGGTTATGGCTGTTTCTTTTGGAAAAATACAGGCAAGTTATCTAGAGTAAACCCCTCCATCCATAGCTGAAATGTATCAGCTGCGAAAGATTACCTCGCCCCGAATTAACCTTCTATATCTTTTAAGAGCCGGTCTTAATACTAAGAAGCCTCTTAATTATTTTGGAGTTGCTCTGCTGTAGATGTTAGTGCAGCTTGCCGTGATTACTCTCATTATCGTTCCCATAAAAATCTGGTGTAGATAAATGGCTCTATTAATCTCATTGATTGCTGATTTAAGCCTTAAAGGCGACCTTGCAGACTGCGCCTTTGCTGGGGGGAGATAAAAGTCTCAGCAAATGGGCTCTCAAAGTAACGATCTATTTCAGGATAGAAAATTCAACAAAAAAAAGCCCAAAAGCTAAAGAGAGAAGATGGGAGAAACCAGATAATGCCGGCATATGGTGAAATCTACAAGAGTTTATGAAAGTGATCATTCAGGCATATAAGGCCATTATTATGGCTGTATTTCTCTCCACCCTTGCTGGCTGTGATGGCGGGTCTAATAAAGACGATACTAGTGGCGAGGATACTGCTGTCGCAGAGTCACCTGCAGAAGACCCACCCGCAGAAGACCCACCTGCAGAAGAGCCGCCCGCTGCCCCTGGAGCAGTTCAGGATTTCACTCTAAGCTTCGAGGCGACCAAGATATTCCGCTTTGATTGGATCGATGCGGAAGGGGCCACCCATTACCATTTGCTGGAAAATCCTGACGGGGTTTCCGGTTTCACACGTTTAGTCGAGGATATTCCCCTGGGTAGTGAGACCCTTGCAGTGCAAGTGCCTCTGCACGCCCGAACAAATGCGCAATATATTCTGCAAGCTTGTAACAAAGCGGGGGAGCAAGATCTTTGCACTGATTCAGACCCCCTCTCTGTGAACGACACCTTGGTGGAGAGCATTGGTTACTTTAAGGCCAGTAATACCGGCGCTGGCGATATCTTCGGAGTATCAGTCGCTATCAGTGCTGATGGCCACACCTTGGCAGTAGGCGCTATCAGGGAGCAAAGCGATGCGGTCGGTATCAATGGCGACCAGGACAACGATGATGGCATCGGCCCGGCCGGTGCGGTCTATGTGTTTGTACGGATAGATAATAGATGGGTACAAGAGGCCTATATCAAGGCCAGTAATAACAATGGAGGGAATCTTTTCGGTGTTGTCGCTCTGAGTGGAGACGGCAATACTTTAGCCGTTGGTGCACCCTCTGAGAGCAGTAGCACAACAGGAATCAATGGCGATCAAGATAATACAGATGCTACAAGTTCCGGTGCTGTCTATACCTTTACACGTACAGATGGCAACTGGACGCAAGATGCTTATATCAAAGCGAGTAATACAGGTTCCTATGATAGGTTTGGTCGCTCTTTAAGTCTCAGTGATGACGGCCGCATTCTAGCGGTAGGTGCACCCTATGAAGATGGTGGTGCTACTGGTATCAATGGTGATCAAACCGATCCCACTGTTATTCTGACACTCCCTGGCGAAGGTGGTACTTTGCTGGTAGATGCTAGTGGTGATGGTAATAATGAGGATCAGGGAACTAGTGATACTTCGGACTCAGGAGCGGTCTATGTTTTTTCCCATGTTGATGGCTCCTGGGTACAGGAAGCGTATGTTAAAGCGAGCAATACCGGCGCCAATGATGAATTCGGAATTGCCGTCAGCCTGAGCGGCGATGGTTCTACGATGGCCGTTGGCGCAATTGGAGAGGGCAGTAGTGCTATCGGTATTGATGGTGAGCAAAGTAATAATGACGCCGGACAGGCTGGCGCTTGTTATGTTTTCTCCCGTACGGATGGTAATTGGGCACAGCAGGCGTATATTAAAGCCAGCAACACTGATTCAGAGGATTTTTTCGGCCAATCGGTTACCCTAAGCGCTAGTGGTGATATTTTGGCTGTTGGTGCCAACAGTGAAGACAGTAATGCAGTAGGCACTGATGGCGATCAAAGCAATGATGAAGCCAAAGACTCTGGTGCTGCTTATGTCTTTGCTCGCACAGATAATAGATGGGCGCAGCAGGCCTACCTCAAGGCCAGTAATTCAGATGCCTCTGACGCTTTTGGTGAGTCTGTAAGCTTGGCTGCCGATGGTCGAACTCTGGTAGTGGGGGCACCTAAAGAGGACAGCAGCGCAAAGGGAATAGGGGGAGACCAAAATAATAACAATGTTGAAAATGCTGGTGCAGCTTATATGTTTACTCAGGTTGATGGGACCTGGTTGCAAAAAGCCTATTTAAAAGCAAATAATAGCGATGTAGATGATAACTTCGGATATTCCACCAAACTCAGTGCGGATGGATATACTCTAGTCGTAGGTGCAACAAATGAAAGCAGTAGCTCTACCGGGATTAATAGTGAGCCTGATAATAACCAAGCTGAACTTTCCGGCGCGGTTTACATGTACTGATTGGAGTTTAACATTCGGTAAAATCCCATTTTATCTATTTGAAAGGGGTTTTTGTGGAGCTTACATAGTCAATTGGACTCCAGGGGCTTTCAAAAATTATTGCATTCTTAGAGCTCACTGATAAATATGGCTATCTAAGCAGTCCCAACCTAAAGTGTGGCATCACAGTCAAGCACAGATCTTTCAATAGGTCGCAAGGCAGAGCGTGAATCGCTCTGTCTTATTGGGCTCACTTGAAATAAAGTTTACAAAAGAACCCATCTTATTGACTCGCTGCATATCCTTCGTTGGTAAAACCACTGCGACAAGTCCCTTGCCTTCCTAAAACCCCTGATAAGTATTATCATAGTCCTGATAGGCACGTAGGAATGTGGTTTTATGAGTTAACACTTGGTTTCATGAAATCGACACCAAAATCTGATCTAAATCGCTCTTGTAAACGTGATGAGATCTCTCACACCCTGGTGATCCATATTTTGTAAAATCCAGTCTCCTAGGCCATTACGTAATTTCAAAACCTGATCTTCAGGTTCTTCTCTCGCCTTACATACGGCAGAGAATAAACAGTTTCCGTCCGCATCGACATCAACTAGCTGTAGAGATTTTGATTTAAACAGTTGATTAAGCTGCTTGGGATCGGTTGTTTTATTTTCTATCAATTGGAAGTGGTCATCCTTAAGCAATAAGTTAATTGTTTGTGAATCATTATTACTATACTCGTTGCCGAACTTCTGAGTAGTATTCATATTTGCGCAGACTACATTGATTGGGACCTTAAGGAAATGAGAAAGTAATCCTGGAAATAGATCTCCACTTTTCCCAGCCCAAGCTCCATCAGTTTTGATATAGGTCACGAGATTTTGAATCCATTCTTCCTGTGATAATTCAGGATTATCAATCCACTCCGCGTCAGATAATCCGCAATTCTGATCAATCGTCTGAAATACCGAATGTGGTTGCCCTTTTGCAGGAGTGTTAGGCCAATTGGGTCTGGTAAGAGCCTCCCCTTTACATATTGAATTTGGGAGTTGAGCCTCGAAAGTGTCTGATAGTTTGTAATTTTCCTGCTGTGGCGACAAAATATATTTTGAAGCCTTATAAGCCATGTGGGCTAGCATTTTAGTCTTTTGGAAACTGCTGGAAATTTTTGAGGTTGACTCACCCACATCAGTTTTTTGGATCTTATTAATTGTTGGTAACTTAGGTATTTTAAAAGAAAAAAATGACACGGTTAAAATCCCAGGAAGTTCATTGATGGAATATGGAGGTGAGCTGATTATAATATCTGCAGCATGACAAATTCAAAATTTCAATTGAAAATAGTGGATGAAAGTGCTTAAGCTTTTAATCAATCCATCTATATTTCAGCTAGTGTTTTCTCCGCTCTTTGTATGGCCGTGTTAACAATATTTATTTTCTGATCAATACTTGCAGAGCGATCGTCTCCTATGACTTGGGTAAGGTAATCCATAAGGTCAATAAAAGTCTGTTTAAGGGGGGCTGAATTCATGGTGGGATCTATGTTGTTGATAGACTTTGGGGCATCTGCAAATATATCTCTTGTGCTGCCGTTAACCGTAGTCTGAGAACATTCTTGCAGGTGAGTAGAGTTGCTTACATTTGCCTGAGAGAGTTTTAAAGAGACTTGCGTGTTATCAATGTCTGGATTTTCTCCGATTAAATCACTATTATCTTTTGTGGTTGCAATTTTAGACATATTAAAAATTATTAACCTCAGTACGCTGTTTAATATTGACAAATGTCAGTTTTTTAGATGTGTTTCGGTTTAAGCGGAAATACCTTCTTGATCCCTACTAAACACAAATACATTTTCAAGTCGACCAATCGCAATTTATAGCTAGATACCACTTAAGTCTTCCCATTATATTTATACAGCTTTAGCTGAATAACCCAGATTATTATCTAAGGTTAGCGTGTTTAAAAGTGAATCGCTTTAGATTTTAGCTTCTTTTTTTGATTATTAGTCATTTTTTGTTGTGGTAGCTGTTAGGTGAAGAATCTCTTCCACAAAGAGGTAAGACGGATGCCTAACCATATGATTCCAGTAAATAGTGAGCACAGCATTCAAGGAAAATCTTGTGCTTCCTATAGGTTTCCCACAGAATATTTGAAGCCTCCAACGGCATTGATGATTTTGGGGGTATAGTAAATGGGGCAGGTGGCTTCTTTTGACTTTAGTGGCGAAGGACAAGAAAAGCCCACGCTTGAGCCAGGCTGGGAATAGATTCCTCTATGTTCGTAAATATATACGGTCCCGATTGGGGTCTACTCTTTCCTTCCACACATTTAATGTGACTCTACTATCCTCTCGCACGGCGATGAGCTTTTATCTTTAAGTTTTATAGATCAAGCTTGCTAATTATAAATCCCTAAGAGGAATATCCAGATTTTAAGTGGAAGACTTAATACATATCGGTCTACAGGCTATGTGAATAGAGTGGCCGGCCTCAGATAAGGGTAGGGGAAGAGAGGTGAGTGTTGAATCTACTTTAAGAAGATTTTTGATCCATATCTAAACATATATGGAGCTCAAGGTACATTTGGTTTCATATGTAACTTTAATTGATGCTGATACCTTTAGAGTGTGCCAACTCTACAACCGCTTGATATATATCAAATTTCATCAAAATTTTGAGCTAGAAGAGTTCAAACGGTGGTTCAAACGGTAGTCGTATTTAATAGTCTCGACTGTTGGGGTTACCGCTTATATCTAGTGGTGCTGAAGTGAATAACCATAGGTTGCTTGATGGATAATTCTACCTTATGGGCTGGAAATAGAAGTTTAAACTTAGTTTTACCCCCTGGGCAGCTTAAAAGTTTGTGGAGTAGCGCGCTGTATGCCGATGCGGGTAGGCTAAAAGCCAATCAATCTAATAACTATCGTACAGCAAGGTTCAAACCTTTGGGCCTGGATTGCAAGCTATGCTCGCAGTTGTAATGAAACCTAAGTGGTCTGGTCGATTACCATAGTTCAAGATAATGCGGTTAACGATTTACAAAAAAATGCCTGAAATCAAAAAAAAACCATGAGAAATCTAAAGCGATAAGTTTATAGCTACGTACTATTGATGCTAGATCAGATAGTAATTGATAGTTGGGAAGGTGGCTCTCTAATAGAGTCCAGTGCTGTTGAGCTTGGCGGATACATAAATTTACTGATCATGCTGAAAATTGCCTGGGTATAAATAAGAAAGGAAAATGAGATGGAAGATAGTCTGGTGTCAGTAAACTCGATTATTCCCAGCAGTACTTTATCGAGTGATTCACTGACAAAAACTGTCAGTAATTCAGCTGTAAATGTAGGTGGCTCTGATTCATGGATGTTTGGGTCCTCTAACTTGCGCTTAGATGATAACGGGGAGATCAGACTTGCTACAACAGAAGAGCTTCTGAGTGAGACGAGAAGTTCTCCGTCAGCAATGGTTCAGGTGCTCTCAACTGGAGCGGACTTGTTACGCTTTGATGCGAATGGCTATTACCAGGAAGAGGTTGATGCAATTGCAGCATTGCATGCCCAATCGGACAAAACTCCCGAGGAAATAGCGAATGATGTTCAGCAAGCTACGGTAGCTTTGCGCAATAAGATGAGAGAAGACATTAAATACGGTGTATTTACCGTTAATGATTCTGGTCAGGTGTTCCACAACGGAGTAGAGATTCCGCCGGAAAGTGTTGGCTTTGAACTCAATGCACTACTGATAGAGTCACTTACTGACAAAGTCTCAGAGCTCACTGCACTAAAAAGTCAGATTGTATCTGTCGACGGGTGGCTTCAGGAGGCACTTGCTGAAAGTGGTGAAGATGAGATAACAGCCACCTATGAGTTCATGCAAAGGATATATGTTGAAGAAAAACGGACATGGGAGAATGGAACACAGGTTCCGGGGGCTGGTGATTGGGAGCGATCAGAAGTAATAATGGCATCGGAGTCGATGTGTGTATATAAAGTAGCAGACGGCAGAACAGATTTTGATGACTTTGCTCTCGACAACTTTCCAGAATTATTCGATAACTTACACACCGATAGACCCGGTGAAGCATTGATGGATGAACTATGGTACGACTATGAGCAGCTAATGTCCGATTCAGATTTAAATCTACCAGCCTGGTGGACTGAAGGAGAAGGCTCAGAATTTTTTTCTAGTGATATGATAAGAGGTGAGGATTTATTGGCCGAGGCAAACATTGCCAATAAAAACCTTTACTGGGAGACAAGGGATGACGGCCTTGCTGGTGGATATAAGTATCGATGCTGGGTGCAGACCTCAACCTTTGATAGACGAGTACTAAATTCCACCTCATTTTCGGCGGCAAAAGAAAATATCAATTCGCGAGTGTCAACTCTGTCAACTTTAACCGAACAGTTGGGCACAAACATGACTGTTGATAACACCAGATTCAATAACCTAATAGAGGCAATGAACAACTACAATAAATCTGTACTAGATTCATTGAAGAGGTTTTCTGTAATTTAAGCATGCTGAGAATGATATTCCTAAGGTGAAAGAAAGTGTCTTTTAATAAAAGCCCTAAGAGCAAAGTAAAGTTTGAATCAGAGGCAGGACTACATCGTTGCCAGCAAATATTAAGTGAAGTAAAAAACGCGATAAATTATAGTGATCTCCTTGAAGCCGGATTAACACGTTCGTTAGGGTGTTCCCGCCATCAATGGGCGCAGAGAATACGGGATACTTATGGTGAGCCAGGCCTAGACGAGAAGCATATAGCAAGAAAGTTAGTGGAAGAGCATATATATAAGAAGGATCCGGAATCAATCGTTCCAAAGCCGAGAACCTTTGTTGTAGCTAATCCAGTATAAATAGAGCAAGCAGATGTTACAGCAAAGTAAAGTCCCATCTTTGTTAGACGAAATATCCACGAAAGATTGGAATAACTTTTTGGAGCAAGGTGGAACGCTAGCAGACGCTCTTGAGATGACTCGTGAAGAGCTTAAAACAATATATGCCCTAGCTTATCAGAAATATCAAAATTGTAACTATCAAGAAGCACTACCTCTTTTCCAGCTTCTATGCCAATGTAATCATATGGAGTCTAAGTATTTACTAGGGCTAGGAGCCACTAGGCAGGCTTTATCTCAGTTTGAATTAGCTGGTGAAGCATATAGCCTGGCCGCAATCTTAAATCCATTCGACCCAAGACCTTCATTCCATGCGGCTGAGTGTCATTTGGCGTTGGAGAATTGGATGCAGGCTGGCAGTGGTTTTGAAATGACAATGTTGAGGTGTGAGGGTAAGCCTGAATTTGAAACCTTGAATAAAAGAGCTGTGAAAAAATTTTCTTCTGTTAAGGAGAAGTTAGGGATAGAAGATAGCAAAGAGGAAAAAAATAATGATACTAAATAATATAAATCCACAAGTTCTCAATAAAGGCAGTCAGAGTACAAGCGTTCAGGATTTGTCACAACAGAGCTTGGAGATTGCACAGCGTGAAAAATCAAAGCTAGAAATGGGGGCCTTGGCGCCTATTGCTAGGAGTGCTGTAGTTGGTAATTCTCAACAAGTCGAACTGGATATTCCAGATTCAGACGAGGACAAAGGTAGTTTTTATTCAACATTAACCGATGCACTATCAAGATTGGCGGGGCTGATGGGAGACATGGCGGACACCGTCCAGTTCGAACTCCAGTTTAAACGACAGGAAATTAAGAGAGTTCTTGAAGAGAAACTGAGAGACATCAAAGAAAATGCTGAGCTTGAGCAGGAACGAAAGAAAAACGAAGAAGAACTAGCAAGGCAAAAGAAAATACTAAAAATATGTGGGGCTGTATGTAATTTTTTCATGGGTGCTGCGGAAATGGTTGCCGGTGCTTGTATGGTTGTAGCTGGCGTTGTCAGCTTAAATCCTGCGCTGATAGCTGGAGGTGTTTGCCTAGCTGCAGCGGGTGCAGTGGAAGTTACTGAGGGGGCGGTAAGGCTAGCCAATGGTAGCGAAGAGATGATCTCTCGCCTGTCAAACGCTTCTACAGGCCTAATGGTTGCAGGTGTCGCTCTTGTAACATTCGGTGCGGCGGCACCGGCTGCTAGTGCTATGGTTGGTGCCAAAAAGGGTATTAAAGAGGGGGCTGAAAAAGGTGTTGAATCAGCAGTTAAGAAGGGAGTAAAAGAGGGCGCTGAAAAAGGAGCCACGGAAGCAGCAGAAAAAACGGGCAAGCAGAGCATTGAAAAAAGTGCTAAAGAGTCTGTGCAGGACACTGCCGAGGAAGCTGGTAAAACAATGGCTGAAAAATTTCGGGATAGAGGAATACAAGTAGCTGCTACCTCAGGTTCTATTGCTGTTGCTGGAAATGGAGCGAAAGAGATTTATGCTGCCATAAAACAAAAGGGGTATGAGCAACGGGAAGCAGAATTAGATAATGAGATAAAAGCTTTACAAGCGCGCCTAGAAGGTATTGAAGCAAAACAGGAGTTTATCAATAAGCTTATCCAGCTGTTGCAAGAGCAGTGGACAAGGGCAATTATTAGCCCGGTTCAGGATGCGGTGAAAGTTTTAAATAATGCAATTCAAGATCGCGCTGGTGTTAACATGCGGATTGCTGCCAGTCATGGCGTTTGAGGAATTAAAAGAGCGCGCTATGTGGGATTTTTAGGGCGAATCATAGACTCAGCTGAATGTAAGATTAGGTAACAAATAGATTAGGTAAGTGTTCCTGTAACCCTAAGTAAGATCCACTGCTCATGTGTATCCCTTTATTGGAGAAAGTAATAGATCAGTGGTTGAATGAGAAGTTAACACAGCGATTACAGTTTAAATATATGTTTCTTTTCAGGCTTGCTCATTCTTAGTTTATAAGCGTGTTTTGTGCTATAGGCGATCGCTGAGTTAATGGAAGCAAGTGTGAGCATAAATAGATAGTGGTTTAGTAATAAACAGTGGAAAACAACAATACTTCCTCTTGTGGGAGGCAGAATAACTTGACATATAATGAAGCAGTTGTAGAGTGCCAACATTGTGGTGATTTATTTGAGTTGAAGACTCTGTTATTACCATCTGGCCACTCTATTTCCTTCACATTTTCACCATTTGTTAATCTGGTCATGATGGTAACGGGTTCTGCAAACATTATATCGTATCAATCGAGTTTTGAATTGACGATGGGGCAGGTATGGTTGGCTGGCTCAGAAGAAGAATATAAGTTGAGTAATAATGGAGGCGATCAGGAAGCGGTGTTAATATGCGTTGGAATCCGGGAGGCAATGCTAGCGCGATTTTATGAACGGCACGACAATGCACTACTTCGAAAAACGCAAGCGTTGAATGTTGTGAAATCCATGCTTCCAAGAGGAAAAGCACCAATTGTCTTTCCGAGTTGTGATCTAACTAAGCTAACTTTAGATTCATTTCAATTATTTAGGCAGCTGGGAGACGATCGGTTAAATGCCTTGAAACTGGAAGAGTTACTTCTCCTGAAATTAAAAGGTGATCACGGACAAATACTTGCTAGCGAACTCCTAAATCGGGTTAATCCTGCTCAGGAAAAATTCAGACGTTTTATGGAGGCGAATGTTACTAAGAATTGGACTATTGCTACATATGCAGAACATATGGGTATGAGTCTGACTTCTTTTAAAGATATGTTTGGGCAGGTATTTAAAGAATCATCCCCGAAAATGTGGATTAATGAACGGCGACTTCGCCATGCAGATATACAATTACGCACATCAAGTAGGCGACTTATAGATATTGCTGTAGAAAGCGGCTTTTCGAGCCAGTCATATTTCACACAGCTTTATAAGTCGAAATATGGTATTGCCCCTTCGGAAGCGAGGCAAAAGAGAATTTAGATGATTTCTGAAAATTTTCAAGGTGCTTCCGATACTCGAGGTGATCCAGAATCAGTATACCAGTTCGCGGGAGCATTTAGATTCTGCAAAGGACTGTAAGGTCGAGGGTAAATTACTCTGAAAACCTAACTACGGGGGGCTTGAAGCCCTCAGTTCATGTATGGAACAGCCCAAGTCAATCGCTGCTAACTGTGCCTTTAGCCTACAACTTTGACCTGCAGAATTGTTGAGAGGCCCATTAAGGTGAGTATCCGCTCTACCATCAAAAATTCTTTAAATTCTATGGGGCGCGATAACTAGACGCAAATGCTAGTGGTATTTAAATAGTGATTAACACTACGAAAAATGATGCACGAATTCACTTTTGTCTGAGCAGAATGCAAATTAATGTGCTATATGATACTGAAGCTATGCGGAGTTTCGTCGGATAGACTTTGGGCGGTTCAATTCTAGCTACGACATCAATTCTTGGCTACCAAAGCTCATTGGGAGTCATCCAACTAAACTGAGTTTAGTACTGATCGAAAGAATCAATGGGCATCCCACAGAGAGTTTTATGGCACTGAATATGGCTGCCACTGCCAATGCCTATACTATCTTTGCTCCATTATTAACTAATAATAAACATAAAGAGTGTGACCCTAATTGCATAAAACCATACAAGTAATCGGTGGTATTTGGATATGAAAATTAATATCGGCATGAATGATACCATTGGGTTCAGCCAGACTATCGATTCAATAGATGCTTATTTTTATTACCATACTTCAATAGGTAATTTTCTATATGGAAAAAAATAGATGGGAAGGGTTTGAAATTAAAGATGTGAATTTGCATGTTGCAAAGAACTGAACTTGCTTGAAGAATCGCCAAGGCCTTACTGAACTATGAGAGGCAGATAGATTATAGGTGTAGTTTAGGGGAAGTAGAGTATCCATTCCGATATATAAAACTATCTTAGGGTCGTGAAAAGCGCCTACCTGGGTTTAGATGAAGTATTTATCGGTCCTCCCTTCTGACCACCTTAATAACTTATGAATTGGGAAAAAGTATATTCCGATATAGGGGCAGTGCACCTTAAGATTGCTAACTACGGATTTAAAGCGGTGAAAGTGGAGGTAATCAATTATGGAAAATTTATAGTCGAGCACAAAATATCTATTTGTATTTATGTGAGCTGCGATACAGTGAAATAAAATTAATTAAAACCCGCCTGGGAATATGTAAATATGAAGACTATCTATCAAGCCATAAAGACTTGTGAGAGAAGGGGCGTTGAAGAACTGCAGATCGACAAAGTTAATAAGCCGAAAAGCACTATAGGAAAAATATGTGCAAGAATAACGAACATTTTTAGTAAATTACCATCCCCTAGAAGTCACCCTCCTAAGCCAGATAGTATTACCCATTCACCTGAGGGAATGGAAGAAAAATTAATGGGGGCAAATATTCATTTTTCTGGTAAATATACAGGTGTGGCAGAGGGTGAGGTCAAGGCTCCCGATAACTTTGTGGGTAAGTGCGAAGAACATTTGAAATGCACAGAGAACCTTCTAGTTAATGATGGCATAAGGGCCTATCCGAATGTTTTATTGTCGACTTTTATGAATTTTAAAGAGAATGTAATAGAACCTTTGATATATGAGGTGGAGAAGTTAATGGAATGTAAAGAGGAATTAGGAGAAGGGCTAACTAGTGATGCAAATATTAATATAATTAATCTTAAAGGTGATATAAAGTCATTCTTAAGTAAATATAAATCAAATTCTTCGGGCAAATCAGCAGCAGATAGCTTTAAATCAAATCCTTCGGGCGAATCACCAGCAGAGATCTTTATATCAAGTATTGGACACGCAAAGAAACTTTTGGCAATTTATAAAACAATCGATGCGACTTTAAACATTGAAGAGGCTATATGAGTGGATAAATAGAATATAGTAGTCAAATACTGTGGCTCCCATTATTGAATGTAATGGGAGTTTTACTTTATAGGCTTGGTTAATTCAAGTTTTACAAGTGAATAGTATTTTCGTCATGTTGTTGTGGGAAAACAAAACGGCTGTATATGGGAAAACTTTTGAGTAGTATTTTTAATGATTGACAGACAGCCCTTAAGGTTCTGGTAGATCATTAAGGTAGGTATTTTTTAAATTCTAATATGCTTAAATGAATTTTTGTTGTCGCTCAACATTTCTGCTCTTTAGATTGATCTGCACTCAGGCAGGAATATTTCGGTGCTGTAAGAAATTAATACCTAAATTGTGAGTCTCTAAGAAAGCAAGATCTGAAGGGTGACGTTATTGTGTTACATGTCATACAAGATACAGTTGGCCCTCTAGATTCGGCATACCTAGTATTTATAATCTCCAAGAGCTACAGAAATAATATCAAATTATTTATGAATATCCAAAAAATATCGATATCAGGAGGCTGAATAAAATTTAGCTTTTTACTACTTGATCAGTAGTTTATCAGAACTCCCCATATTCTGTTAATATGAGGAGTTAGCACCAAGTAATAAATATAAATAATGAACTTTGTAGGCTATAGTTCAGTTTAGAATTCAAAGGTATCTTTTTGAGGTATGTAACGATATTTCTCAGGAATTCCTAATTGATCAAAAATCATGTTAAATGCCTTTCTTCTATGTTTCCCTTCAATGCTGCTGCTATTTACTTGTTCTGGCCCACTGCCAGATTGATCTATATTGTAGTCATATCCATCCAGCACAATACTTTGGTATATTTTTTCTGTTTTAACCGATTGGGACTCAGATCCTTCAGAAATAGGGCACATCACTATATCTATGCCATCGTCTTTGTGTGGGTAGACTTCAAAAGGTAATGGTAATTTATTTCTGCTAAATATTTCCTTGTACTCATTAAGAGGAATACTGGGCACGTTCCCCTTAGATTTTCTGTAATTCACAATTTCTTGAATAGCTCTTTGTGCAGAAAGTGACATATTCGCCGGTAAATCGGTTAAAGTTATCTTTGTTTCTTTTTTAAGCTTTCTGCGTTTTGTCATAAAAGAAAGAATTGAATTTTTGTTTGGTGGGGCTTGATTCTCGCCAGGCGTTGAATCTTTTTTGTGCGATGACACTTCTTCAGAACTATTGGAAAAGTAGAAGCTTATGAGGTGATCAATTTTATTTCCAGTTTCTACACATCTATTGGTGAAATCAGATTTTATATCACATGCGCTTAGCTTGTATTTTTTTTGTGCCCATTCGATACCGCTCTCTGTGTGGGGGTAAGGGGTAGGTCGAGAAGGCGTAAAATTAAGTTTTTTTTGGAGGGTGTCTTTGTTTAAATTTACAGCTTTAGAGTTGCTAGAAATTGATTGGATATTATTGGGTCTAGAATTTATATTTGAGGTTGAAAAGGGGTTGGATAATTTTAAAAAAAAGCTTCTTGCTGTTCCACATACCGTAGAAAAAGGTCTGCATGAATTGAATCTACCAGCTGCTGCTTGAGTGTTGTGAACTTCCTGAGAGGAAGGGGAAGGCAACGACCTTGATTTGTCTATGACTGAATTTGGCATAATTAATCTCCTTTAGCATAGAGATTTTTTCTGAACGAGAGAGTTGAATATATCACTATTGGTCATATTTTTATAAATTTATTTCTGTGGTGATTGTTGGGTATCAATGTTGAAGCCTATAGCGCGGTTGCTTATTATGGCGGATATCTATATCTGGGGTTTTCGAATGATTCCGCGATGTCAAAGCGTCCATGAAAGCTGCAAACATTAGTCACAGTTCGTCTTGATTGGTCTTAACTTTTTGTAATAGCTACAAAGGGAAAGATGTAGCTTCCAAGGTCCGCTCTGCAGGGCTTTCAAAGCGATTAATGCTCCTTTTGCTAAAAAGAAGCTTATGGCTGACTGAATAACCTGATAGCTATAAGGATTTCCATGCTGTTGTTTAGGTGTTACATGAATACATGTTTGCATGCGGCGGTATCACTGTTTTATATTTTTCTAAAAAAAAATGCCTAAAATATAAAGTTGATTTGACTTTTATTGTTTAGAGTAATAGATGACTATTTATTCTTATGTGAAGCAATCATGTTTGCTGATGTTACTGTACCAAAGTACCTTCGTTTATAAATTGGTTAGTTGCTAATATTAATCTATATGTTTTTATACAGGTTAGAAAGATGAAGTTTGAATCACCTATTGTCCCACGTGTATCACGCCAAATTATGGTGGGAAATGTACCTGTTGGTGGCGGAGCCCCGATTTCTGTGCAAAGTATGACAAACACAGAAACTTGTGATGTGACAGCTACTGCCGCACAAATTCTTCGATTACAACAAGCCGGGGCAGATATCGTAAGAGTGTCTGTACCAAGTCTTGAAGCTGCTGAAGCTTTCGGTGAAATCAGGAAGAAAGTATCCATTCCACTGGTGGCAGATATTCACTTTGACTATCGAATTGCATTGCGAGTGGCAGATTTAGGTGTCGACTGCTTGCGCATTAATCCGGGTAATATTGGTCGAGAGAAACGTATCCGCGAGGTAGTTGATAAGGCGAGCGACCTAAATATTCCGATTCGTATAGGCGTTAACGCGGGGTCATTGGAAAAAGATCTTCAAAAAAAGTATGGGGAACCAACGCCGGATGCAATGGTCGAGTCAGCCCTTCGTCATGTTGAAATCCTCGATCGGCTTAACTTTCAGAATTTTAAAGTGAGCGTCAAAGCATCTGATATCTTTATGGCCACTGCTGCCTATAGAAAACTGGCTCAATTGATTGATCAACCTCTTCACCTTGGTATTACGGAAGCAGGTGGATTACGGTCGGGTACGGTTAAGTCCGCGATCGGGTTAGGAGCGCTATTATTGGATGGAATTGGTGATACCTTAAGAGTGTCGTTGGCAGCAGATCCTGTTGAAGAAGTAAAAGTTGGGTGGGATTTGTTAAAAAGTCTAAGGTTACGCTCTAAAGGCATCAATTTTATTGCGTGTCCAAGTTGTTCACGTCAAAATTTTGATGTTGTTAAAACTATGAATGAGCTTGAAGCTCGATTGGAGGATATTACGACACCATTGGATGTTGCAGTAATTGGCTGCATTGTTAATGGGCCCGGTGAGGCTAAGGAGGCAGACATCGGCTTGGCTGGTGGAACTCCGAGCCATGCAATTTATATTGATGGACTGCCAAGTAGGAAATTCAAGAATGAAAATCTTGTTGACGATTTAGAGAACTTAATTCGTGATAAGGCAAAAATGAAGGCGGAAATGGAAGACAGTATTATTGCAAAATCCTAGATACTTAGGGAGTCTCTGATAATTTCACAGCATCTATGGCGAACAATAAGTCTATAGATACTAAGTGGAGCTCACTGCGAACGGCCGTAGCCCGAGCAAGACTAAAATGAAGAATTTATGGTCTTCAAGTGCTACGCCGTGAGTTAGCAAAGCATTAATGTTCTCCAGTGGAGCCTCTTGAAAGGCCTACATTCCTTGGAAATGAGTGTCGTTGTGGAATCCAAGGATATTATGGAGTTATTCAGAGGTTCCTTAGATCTCTTACCCGATGGACCATACAAAGGGGACGATATTGACCTGAATTTATTTTCCAGTTAATGGTCAATTTTTGGTAATTTATTTTAATCATGATAATTTTAATAATACAAAATTACAAATCATTTGCGCCCCACGTCAACTGATATGCCAGACACTGATTCGGCCGGTGGGTGAATGTAAGGAAATTTTGTTAAGAGGAGCCCACTTTATAGAATTATCTCGGCTTCGGGCAGAGCTAGAGCAATATAGGTAACTTAAAGGAGCAATCAGTACTGGTTGATGTATTTCTTCAGTGGTAGCTGATTAATAAACGGAAAAGCAACGAAGAGATACAAGACGGTTGTCTATATCTGCCAATTCTAGGTCTTCGGAACACCCACGCTTTAGTTGATATTTGATGACATTCTGGTCTGGCAATAACGTTAGGCAAAATTCAGAGGCCGAACGGATTCGCACCATAGTAGAGAGACGTATATTCACAGCCATGATAGTACGGGTTTGGCAGCACTTGGCCGGAAGTGTTGATTAAATGTTAATCTAATTGGCTTGTATCATATTAATACGGCAAGTGCTAGAATTAGGGGCCAGATGGGTTCAGCTTTAGTAGGTTGGCACCCGGATCAGTGCTCCATATTTATGTCGTTATTACTTCTCACCTATACTCCTGCCTATCGGCGGCTAACCAATGTGATGGAGAATATAATATGCATATACCTTTAGCTTAATGAACTTAAATAGTTAATTAAGCCAGGGGTTTTGGTTGCAGTGTTCGGAGTTATAGTGAGTGTACTCACATTGATCTTGAAACTTCACTCATTTGGTTTAGAGCACTATTGTATTAATAAGTAAGTATTTAGGTTATGGGTATAACAATCCAATTACTTGGAGAACTGACCGTTTATCGTGATGGAGATCGGGTTAGTCTTCCCCGGTCTAAAAGGACACGCGCACTTCTCGCGTTCTTAGCGTTGGCCGCACGACCGCATCGTCGTGATCGATTATGTGAAATCTTCTGGGAGTTGCCTGATGATCCAAGAGCATCTCTTAGGTGGTCACTAAGCAAAATACGCCCTATTGTCAACACCCCCGACATAAACCGGCTGATTGCGGATCGTGAGAGGGTGAGTTTGGATACTGATGACATTCTAATTGATATTAGATCCATAGCTTGTCAGCTTGAGACCCCAGACCTATCAGTAGATGACCTAAAGGCCATCAACTCTGAACTAAAGGAGCCATTTCTTGAGGGGATAGATCTGCCTGACCAAGAGTTATTCCAGCAGTGGCTGCTTGCTGAGCGGGAGGAAGTAGGACGTTTGCGCGGTAAAATACTATCCCGCTTGTCGTCTCACCCTGAGATATCACTTCCCGACCAATTGAGATGGGCGCGCTACTGGGAAAGTCTTGAGCCATACAACTCTCTTGCTGCCACTCAGCTATTGACAAAGTTGGAGAGAATGGGGCTAACACAGGAACTGGCCAGAATAAGATCACAGTTGGCGGAAAGGTTTAGAAAGGCCGGAATTGCCTGGTCACCTTGTGCGCCAGCAGAGGAAGAGTCCGGCCTGCCTCCTGTCAATGAACAGCTTCTCGAGCGCAAACTTCTCACTAGTCAGAAGATTGAGTTTTGTACCGCTGCAGATGGTGCTCGAATCGCGTATGCAACGATAGGTAAGGGCGCCCCAATAGTAAAGGCGGCTAATTGGTTGAGCCACTTGGAGTATGACTGGGACTCTCCGATTTGGAGCCCCTTGTTTCGAGAGCTGTCTTTAGACCATAGGTTTATACGCTATGATGAGCGTGGGAATGGTCTTTCAGATTGGGATGTTGACAATATTACTTTTGAGTCATTCGTAACAGATCTTGAGACGGTTGTTGATGCCTGTGGCGTTGATAAGTTTACGTTGCTTGGTATTTCTCAAGGGGCTGCTGTATCTATCGAGTATGCCGTAAGGTATCCTGAAAAGGTAAAGCAACTTATTCTGTTTGGTGGCTACGCAGCCGGCTGGCGTATTGGAGCTACAGAGTCTGTTGTTAAAGAGCGAGAAGCGGTAATGACTCTTACGAAAGTTGGCTGGGGACAAGATAACCCTGCATACAGGCAAATTTTCTCCTCAACATTTATGCCAAGCGCTAATGCAAACGAGCTGGCCTGGTTCAACGAGTTTCAACGCCTAACAACCTCTCCAGAAAATGCAGTTCGCTTTCTTTCAGTGTTTGGTAGCATTGATGTTCGCGATCAGCTAAAGAGAATTACAGTTCCTACATTGGTTATTCACTCTCTAGGAGATCAGAGGATTCCGGTAAAGTCAGCATGCGATATTGCATCCAGCATACCTAACGCCAGCTTTGTTGGTCTAGAGAGTGATGGGCATTTATTGCTGGGACGTGAATCAGCCTCAAGGGTGTTTGTTGAGGAAGTGCGTAAATTTATCTCGAATAATAAATAAAGGGCTTTTTCCTATCAAAAATCTGAGGCCAGAAAGACTGTTGGCCCCTAGTATGTCAAATATTTGGTGCTAAAACCAAGAAGGCTATCTTTCACATGGCTAGATTTTTGCTTAAAGAAAGGTAGCTCGAAAATTAATGAGCCCATCTATAAAAGGTATGAACCTAATTCCCGAGCTTGAAGGTAGCGAATAGCTGCCTTCGCGTAATATCTAGCGCTACTATCGTGCGAATGCTTCATCAGGATGTCTTTCTGGCTTCTGTATATTTTATATTCGTCTATTTAAAATATGGCAACACTTCAGATATAGAACCCGCTCCATTTGGTCCAAAATACTTCACTGGAATACTTCCGAGGGAGGTGAATTGAGGCTTTCTTTTCTTTGATAAATACTTTTCGACTTAATTCAGCAAGCTAGTTTAGCTACTGAGTATGATCGCTGGCAGTGATCTGCAATTTAAGAAAAGCAATGCATAGTCTAAAACCATAGAAGCAATTGAAGGCTCCGATTAGCGAGAAACCGACCTTTTATAAATTCTTTATACCAGCATATTTTATAAAATAACTACTTTAATAGGGTTAAATGTTTGCAAATTTTATACTATTTGGCCGTCAAATATGCCACCTGAGATTTGAATATCATTAATTGCTATATGGTGTTCTTTTGCTGAATGGAAGTTATTGGGATTCTTGCCCTAATGCTTTCGACTCAAATTTTGAATTAAAGTCAATGAAAGAATTATCTTTGTATTGGTAATTCAACTGATGGGCCAGCTGAGTTGAAAGTGCGTCACTCAAATTCCTATCCCAAAATTTATCTTTCTTAATATTTTTTGTTAGTTGGCTGGCGGTTCTTTTAGTTGGCAATCGGCTTTTGTTCTATTAAAACCCTAAAGGATCAAAGTCAGCATTTTCAGTTGTTTAATTTTAAATATGAAATTAGATAGAGAAAGGTCAACTGAAATCAAGCTGGAAAATGACTCCTTAAGGGTGTACCTAGGATATTTATAGCAGGGGCGCTGGCATAGCTGCGCTATAATAGCCACCTAATAGCTATATGAAGTCTATAAGGGGTATAGGCAGTTAAGCTAATCTGACGCATTTGGCATATATCAAATAGGAATACCAAACCTGAGGGATCACCCACTGCCGCCTATCTTCCGTTCGGCCATTTGAATCATCATACTTATCTGCTTGATTTTCTCTGATGCAGAGGATGAATTATTTTCTGCAACTGTCACACTAAGTTGCTGTAGGAAATGAATAAAAGTTTGCTTTGGGTCGCCAAAATTTAAACGAGAATCTACATTGTCAATAGATTTAGGAGCAGGAAAAAAATTTTTTCTGAAGGTATCATCAGCATTAGGGCGCGCTGATTCTCGAATTTGAGCAAATTCGCTTGTAGTCTTTTGAGGACTCTTGTCTGAATGTAAAGCCCCTTTATTATCGGTACCTGGCGTTACAGTTGTATTTGCACCGTTCAACATAGTAATTTTAGGCATATGTAAATTAGCCCTTAATAATAATTTTCGGTGGTATCACCGAACTTTTGTTTCCATTTGTTAAGTTGGTCATGCGGGTCAAGGCTCTCCTATCTAATAGGATGTAGCTTAGAATCATCGCATTCTTAAAGACCAATCCTCTCTAGCTCTAATTTTTTAGATACTATACTGCTACTTAATTGTCATGTAGGTTTTTACTGCTTAATTGAGTAGGCTAGTAGTATTATATAAGGCTAGCTGATATGGAAGTGTTAAATTTTAGATTTTTAAGAAATTTTATAAGTATTGGTCATTTTTATCTTTAGGGTATAAATTCAGGCCTTATTTCTTTTAAATTTAGACCCCAATTGTTTCTGTATGGCTATTATCAATCGGGGATTTCTGGGGCTCAAGCATATCTTTATAGGGCAGTAAGATATGATAATTGCACCACTTTACTTCTTATTGTGATGAATCTGAGGAAGTGTAACTGTAAATTAAAATTATAAAGTGAAATTTGCTGAAATTTCCGCAGGATCTTCACGATCTAGCAGTAACACATGGAAAGATAGTGTCCGGTAGTAACTGCAAAAACCAAGCACAGTAAACACTTTAACTGATTAAATGCTCAGTTGAGCGATAATTTTGAGCCGATTTGCAATTGAGCCAAACTGTATGTCGGTATGAAATTTGATCTACTTGAGGTGGCGTCAGAAATACCGACTAAATGCAAAATTTTGAAAATAATCGTGCAGGAGTAATCGGTAACCTGGAGTGCACAAGGGTAAAGCAGTCTTTACTCACGAAGTTCTGAGTTAGCAAATAGTCGACTTCCATATCATAAAATACCTTACAGCTATCTGTTTATCGTCAGTGAATTCCAGGGCTACAGCAAGTTGACCGAAAGTGCGACTCCCCACTGGAAGGGAGTACCGCTATGTTCATCCGACATTTTTGTCTGCTATTGGGAGGGTTGGTCGTGGGTAATCGCCTCTATTGACCATCAGGTAGCTGGAAGACCCTTATGCCTTTTCGAATGTTCCTTCCCTCTAATCTACGAGTTCGACTACAGTCTTTCTATGGCGCTCTAGGTAGATATCTTTGGCTAGCTTCTCACCTTTTATGGTGCACTAAAATTGGCCATGAGCTCCACAAAAGAGCCCTGTTCATCCCTAGTGTTGACACTTGGTGGAAAATGGGTTTAGCAGTTTTGCTGAAGGTTGTTTTGCACGCTGAGCGTAAGCTTACCGCGGCATCACTCGCTAGCTATCCACCCCCTATGAGACGCGCTCCTCCTGAGACAGGGAAGGGAAGCACCTCAATTTGAACCCGGGTCTCGGACAGTGACATAGATCAAGCCAGGATATCACCCATTGTATGCCTATCTACTTCCCTTGCAGCCAGAGCTACACAGTCGACTAAGTGTCGATCCTGGGGAGGACTCGGAAATGAATGGCTTTTTAGGTATCGAGTAACAGTTCTGTATCAAGTAGCTTTGTTGCCAGTCACCTCAGGTTAAGGTCAAACAGCTCCTCGCTCCTTTGACTATCTGCCTACCAATGTAGGTAGAGACAGGAATCAACCTGGTTCCAAACATGCACTGGGTAATATCTGAACGACCTGTGATCACTCCGGAGCCAGACTTTACAAGATGATGAGAACACCTGAGCAGAGTAGATAAGTAGACCTTACCTCACTACTGAATAATTCAGAGGGCCACTAGCAACTCGGGGCGAAAGAATGAGTACGCTGGACGTGGGGCTGTATGAGTCATGGCTGACGGTTGAGAGTTCATAGGCATGTAATCAGTGCAGGTCTCGAACTGTGACAATCCTATTCTGTCGACTGGAACGTTACTGGCCTCACTTCACTACTTGGTGGTGAGAAAACGGTAATTCCAACGGTAGTTCAAACGGTGGCCCAAACGGTAATCAGTTTTACTAGCGAAAAGCTGGACTGGCCGAGGATAGTTAACGACTGAAGACCAATGATAAATCGATTTAACGGGTAACACTATATTTAACTATAAACCTGAAAATTACGAAACTAAAATGCAAGAAGTAAGATATTGACAGAATTATATTCTTAGAGTGCCAGTAGTCAAAGGTAAAAAGGTATGGATACCATCACGTTTGCGAACTGGTTCTAGCTGTGGATGAGTTCGAATTTACTCTTAGATGGCGTTCACATTTTTGGCTTTTAGCGCTGATCAAAAGAGTTGCCTAATAAGTTCAATAATGAAGTAGTAAGCGAGTTCTGTGGCTAATCTGATACCACATCCGGGAAATATATTTCCGACGAAAAAAATGCCTAAAATCTAAAAAATGTGCAAGAAATCTAAAGCATCAAGTTCACGACTACGTACCATAGGTGAACAATGAGCAATCCAAATAATTGCGCTTAGATGAGTAATAAAACACTAATCTGATAATTGAGACTAATGTCTTTGTAGTTACTAAAGCCTCTCAGAGCTATGAGTACAATGAAAGTTAGTTGTATTGAATTACATCACAAGGGTTTAAGTAAAGAGAAAAATATGGCTGGCAATATGTTTGGATTCAAAGTCGGCGTCAGAGTTGATATTTCAACAGCCGAATTGACCTCGCCAAAGGAAATTAGGCCGAGTAATTTTTTGGTGAGCGGAGAATTACAGATATCTGCTTATTCAAGATTTTGATCAGGCAAAATGGAAGAATGTGCAGTGCTTCTCAAGGGTAACTCCTAGACAAAGCAAAAAATATTTCTTCTTCAAATTTGGTGTGGTTTCCGCAGGACTAGCGGAAAAGGAATAGGTTAAACAATATATATAGTGATAACTGAAGCTACCATAAAAAGTTCCGCAGTGGTAGTGGATGATCGGACCAAAGAAGATACTAAAGAGCAGGAAGTCAACTTTCTAATAGCGGCAAATTTGATAGGTTTAAATATTTCAGTTGTTTAAGGAGGAAAATTATGAGTTCAGTAGATGGTAATGTTAGTTTCGGTCCCGGTATTACTTTTCGCTCAACAAAGATCGACTCCAATGGGGAGGTTGAGGGACCCCCTCAAGAGGCAAAGGCGTCAATAACCAAAGCTGAAGATGCTATTGATATCTACCAGCCGGTGCTCGATGAATCAGATGATGTACAAAAGTTTCTTAATGCTTTCTCTCACAACAACCATATCTACGGCCTGATAAATACGCTTAATAATAATCTTAAGTCTGTCTTTCGAGAGATGAGGGAAAGTGAGACTTCGATTCGTATCAAGAAATATATTGATCAATTTGACACTGCATTGGCGAAGCGTGATGAAATTATCGAAGCTGCGGAGGAAGTTAAAAATTTACGATTTCAAGCAGCGGACCTCAAAATGGGGATGGGTATCATGAGCGGCGTTATGGGGGTCGCTAGCCTAGCTGGTGGTGGTTCAGGAGGGGCGGGTAGCGGTCAACATTTAGCAGGGGCCGTGCAGAAAAATTTAGAAGCAAAAATAGATAGGCTCAATGCTGAAGCGGAGGAACTTCAAGCACTATTGCAAGCGAGGCAGGTAGAGTTGGATGCCGAAATGAATATCGACAAACAAGATGGAGAGTTAGCTAATGCGCATATTGCTTTAGTTGACAATCTGACAAGTACATTCTCATCGATGATTAATGAGCTTCATTCTCATCACAGCTCAACGATAAACGCACTATCAAAGTCGATAGTTTAGCTGATTTCCGAAGTGTAATTAAAATGAAATGTGAGCACAAGTAGGTAGAGATTTCATAAAGAGAAGTGAAAGACATGAATACTCCCTCCTATAAGGGACAAGATGGATTCAGAAACAGTAGAGTGGCTATTGATTGCCAACATTGTGGTGATCTTTTTGAATTAAAAACATTCTCAATTCCACGTGGAGAATCTATCGTGCTCACATTTTCACCTTTTGTGAATTTGGTCATGATGGTGACCGGTTCTGCTGGAATTAGATACCATCAATCGAATTTTGAGCTGACAATAGGGCAGGTTTGGCTTGCTGGATCTGATGAAGATTTTGAATTAAGCAACAACCTACCAGACCAGGATATTGTTGTAATATGTGTAGGTATTCGTGCAGCAATGCTGACCAGATTCTATGAAAGGTATGATAACGCGCTGCTTCGTAAGGAGCAGGCGCTTAAAATGGTTAAATCTGTTTTACCGAAAGGCAAAGATCCGATTGTCTTTCCGAGTTGTGAGTTGACACGGCTGACATTAGATTCTTTTAGGTTGTTCAGCCGGTTAGATGATGAAGGATTGAATGCCCTCAAGTTAGAAGAGTTATTATTGCTGAAATTAAAGAGTGATCAGGGGCAAATACTCGCTGACGAACTGCTGAATCGGGTAAACCCGGTTCAGGAAAAATTTAGACGATTCATGGAGGCTAACGTCACAAAAAACTGGTGTATAGCTACTTATGCGAAGAATATCGGTATGAGTTTGACTTCGTTTAAGAATATGTTTAGTCAGGTATTTAGTGAGTCTTCCCCAAAATCATGGATTAATGAGAGACGACTCAGGCACGCTAATATTCAATTACGTACGACAAGTAAACGGTTAGTAGATATTGCCTTGGAAAGTGGATTTTCCAGTCAGTCCTATTTCACGCAATTATATAAGTCTAAGTATGGCGTATCACCTTCAGAGGCAAGGCAGAAGTGTATTTAAGAGGTTTCATTGTTCATTTACTTAGTTTCTCTATGTTATGTGGTTGCGTAAGTGAACCAGTAAATGAGAAAGACTTGTTTCAAACCCTAAGTGTAGGTGTGCAAGCTAACAATGCCGTGACACAAAAAGCTGCAGAAATTCTATTTCCAAGTGACACATTTTTACAAGACGAAGCCCCTTTTTCTATCGAATTCCTGTCTGTTCGTGAACTCAAAAAAGAGTTGTTTTTGGGTAATTACGATATAGTGATTAGTGCTTCAAGCACCATTGAGTACGATTCGCAAGTCACCAACTGGAAATCATTTTCAATAGAAGAGTTATCTCTTCATTACCTGGCACTAACTGAGCGGAAAGGTCTCATAGATACATATAATAAGGATGTATTTTTCTCTAAAGTAAAATCGGTTGGATATATACAGCCAGAGCCTCTGCTAGCTGTCAATTCAAATTTGTTAAGCTCTCATATTTATTCGAAATCATTCATTAATTGTAGGTCAATTAATCAATGCCTTGATATGCTTAGTAGTAGAAAAATTGATGCGCTATGTATCTCTGGTATACAAATCGATCATGCCGCAAGTTATTTTCTGACGACTTATAATTTAGATGTATCTGAAGTGAAGTTCTTTGAGCTGGGGGAATTTTCTATTGGTTTGAATTCCCGAAGTCTTACTTTGAAAGAGAGAGGATTTCTAGAGAGAGCATTGAAGAAACTATTTAGTGATAGAGATTCTACAAGTCTAATCAATGCAGGAAATAATACAAATGCCTAACTACCACCTACTTGTTTGATAAATAAGGTATTTTGATGAATTCTCAGGGCGGTCAGTCAATCGGAGTAAATCGCATTGTCGAAAAACCCACAGCTATTGACAGTGTAAGTAGAGAAATACAGCCTGCTCAAACAGGTAAAACGATGTTTCAAACTATAAATAATAGTTTGGAGGAATTTTCTTCATTTTTACATAAGTATAAAAATTTAAACCGTAGCAGAGCAAGAGAGTCACGCCGAGACTTTGATGGCCTGGATGTAAAAAAGCTATCGAAATCAGCACTCAGCCAACATCAGGTCGACAAAGTTAGTGAAATTGCAGCAGCAATTAAACAAAATCGACATAACAAGTCGGAAGTGATTGAAGAGGTTAGAACGTTTTCTAAATCTATTTCATCAGATATAACGGAGAAAGGGATTGCTTTGCTTTCTCTCAGGGAGCAGCTTGAAAATTCTAATGGAACCGTTCCCAGTATATCTGAAATATATATTGAGATCGATAGGCAGCTAGCCCCGATATCAACGTCTTTGGAATTCAGAGCTGGTGTACTGGCCAATGGTGCTTTGGATGCCGCAAAGCAACGAGGACTGGATGAAAACCAATTAAGTGATCTGACCAAGTCGAAGCACTCAATTAGCTTTGGTAATATTTTCAATTTACTTTGTGATCTTAGAGAAAAATTCGGAGATCACTATCTTGATCTTGGAGCTGGAGAGCTATATAAGCAGCTTTCATCACAATATCATGGAGGTGGCCGGAATATTGAGAGCTCAGAGCTCATCTCTGTAATGAGAAATATGAGCGAGTTGAAGACTCTGTTAGCATTACTTGATGCCTGCCGAGAGACTGCGAGAATACTCGAGCAACCCATGACTGGAGCAAATACTCAGAGAAGTTTAACAAGTAAGCTTCTAAATGAGGTCCTATCTTTACAAAAGAAAAGCTGGGTGGAAAGTTCCGATGTTAGTAAAATTGCGAGTAATTTAAAGATAAAAAATCTAGCGAAACTTAATATCTTAGGAGTGCAAATTAAACATATAGTAAGTCTTGTGCCTAATCACATTTATGGTAATGCTGAACAAAAAACTCAATGTATTGAAGCAATATTTAAATGTACAGATTTGTTCGCTCGGAGGGAATCAGCATATGCCCGGCTGGATTGAAGCAATACTGATACGTGTATTCTCCGCTTATAGTATAGAGGTCGACAAGCGACAGCTTTCTCAGAATTATCTCCAGCTGGAATTTAATAATATTGGAAATCTTGAGTTAAACTATTTTCCTCATGAGGAGTCATTGCTCATATCGTTGGGGGTAAAGCATCGAGTAGATGATGATACTATAGAGCATGTTCTAGAAGCTAACAAATATAGCAATCAGAATTCATTGTCCCCTACTGGGCATATTTATGAAGATAAAATTGTTCTCAGGCTGGTAATTCTTAGAGAAAACCTGGATTTTATCAATTTTGAAGCTGCGCTAAATAACTTCCGCCAAGTAAATCAAAGCATCTTAGGGGAGTAAGTCATGTTGTCTGACAAGACTAAGCACACGCTAAATTTCCAAGGTGGAATCTCTAAGGTCTCATACCTAGAGCACGAGCCCGAAAATCTTAAAACACCATCAGCCACACGTATCATATTCTTTAACAACCACGCGGCTCCGTCGCATCTGTCTGAACTGTTCAAGCGTTCAAACGGTAAACGGCTATTGGATAAAGTATGTAGCCCTGAAAGGTCTGAATTGAAATCATTTGACGTTTGTCAGGGGGAACGACAGGCCATGGAGGCTGTGGAATGGATAAGAAATTTAGAGGACAAACTAGACACAGAACTAAGGGAGAAGTGTGAACAGATATTCATTGAGCTAGCGGAGCTGGAATTGAAAAATCAAGTTCAAAGAAATCTACTTAAAAAAGTTTGAGTCTTAAAGTGTTTACAAGTTTAATTAGACTAAGTTAGCGTTATGAGAGATTGGATACTCACGCAAGCGCAATTGCAACTAGACTATGCTGATGTAAATAAGGCAGTCGCTCTACTGTTACTTATTGAAACTTTGTACGGAAAAAGTTTACCAACCGGGCTTATGTTGTGCAAAGCATGGATGTCTTTAAATGACCTTAAAAATCTGGAGTCAAAATCCAGAGAGCTTCTGAAGACGTGCAATCTAAGTCGGGAACAGTCAGCCGCAATATATTATTGTTTGAGTGAAGCACATTGGAAATCCGGAAACTCTGATGCCTCAAAATTAGCACGTAGAAGTTATTTGAATTTTATTAATGAAGGCCCTTCTAGTAAATGAAAAATGTATTGGTTGCGTTTAGTCGGCGAGCTGACCTTGCCCTGGCTATATTGTTGGTCGCCATCATATTTATGATGATATTGCCAATGCCAACAGGAATGGTAGATACGTTAATAGCAATAAATTTTGCTATCGCGGTACTCCTAATGATGCTATCTGTTTATATCAAAACAGCATTGGAGTTTAGTGCATTCCCTGCAGTACTGCTTATTAGTACATTATTTCGTTTAGCGTTATCGGTCACGACGACACGATTAATTCTTATGAATGGAGATGCTGGAGATATTATTACTACATTCGGCAATTTCGTAGTTGGCGGCAACTTGGTGGTTGGGTTGGTTATTTTCCTTATCATCACTATTGTACAGTTTTTAGTGATTACGAAAGGTGCTGAACGAGTTGCTGAAGTGAGTGCTAGATTCTCCCTGGATGCCTTGCCCGGCAAGCAAATGAGTATCGATGGTGATATGCGAGCTGGGATGCTTGATATTGAAGAGGCAAGGGATCGGCGGGAATCATTAAATCGTGAGAGCCAGCTATTTGGGTCAATGGATGGCGCGATGAAATTTGTTAAAGGAGACGCAATAGCAGGTCTTATTATCATCTGTGTCAATATCATAGGTGGGATTTTAATCGGAACTACCCAGCACGGAATGTCTACTGGTGAAGCCCTGGAAATGTACTCTATTCTCACCGTAGGTGACGGGTTAATAGCACAAATTCCTGCGCTCTTTATTTCGATGACCGCTGGTATGATTGTCACACGCGTGACGTCAACAGAAGATGAGCTAGAGAGTAAAGATATAAACCTGGGCACGGTTATAGGTTCTCAAATCACAGCACACCCTCGTGCTCTCTATATGTCATCCGCACTTCTATTCGGATTGGCTTTGATACCAGGGTTTCCTACTAAAATCTTTATTGTATTGGCAATATTGATTGGAGGAGGAGGGTTCCTCTTAGCGCGATTGGCCACTAAAAATAGAATCCAGGAAGAGAATCTACCAGAAATTTTGGCAAAAGATGGCGCCTCTGCAGCGGCTGCAACGGCAGAAGCAAAACGAATTTCATCCCGAACAGCCGCTAGCAGCAGAGATGAATTCTCTATTACAGTGCCTCTTTTAGTTGACGTCTCTGTTGATCTTGAGGGTGTTTTAGATGCTACAGAATTGAATGCAGAACTAAGTCGCGTACGAAAAGCACTCTACTTGGATTTAGGGGTACCATTTCCCGGTGTTCACTTACGATTTAACGAAAATCTTAGCGAGCATGAATACTACATCTTGAATCAGGAGGTACCCGTTGGGCGTGGAAGGTTGATGCCGGGCTGTGTTTTGATAACTGAACCTAAAGATCAACTAACGATGTCGGGTATTGAATTTGGCGAAGAGGAGAAGTTTTTGCCTGACATCGAAAGTTTGTGGGTAAGCAATCAGCAGATTGAAATACTGGATACTAATCATCTGTCCTATTTTTCGTTCAATCGTATCATTACTTACCATTTGGCCTATATCCTTCGCCGATATGCAGAGGAGTTTATTGGGATACAGGAAACTCGTTACTTGTTGGAGCGAGTAGAGCCGCACTTTGGCGAGTTAGTCAAAGAAGTTGAGCGAGTAATGCCTATTCAGCGACTTAGTGAGGTATTCCAGAGGCTGGTGTCAGAAGATATATCCATTCGAAATTTGAGGGTTATTTTAGAAGCGCTAGTTGAGTGGGGACAGAAAGAAAAGGATGTTGTGCAGTTAACTGAATACGTGCGTAGTAGTTTAAAGCGTCAGATTTGCTTTAAGTATTCTGGAGGAAATAGCACACTTCCTTGCTACCTACTGGATCAGGAGTTGGAAGATAGTGTTCGTAGTGCCATTAGACAAACTTCGGCAGGCTATTATTTAGCTCTAGATCCTTCGGTAACAAAACGATTTACCGAGAAGCTCGCTGTATACACCAGAGATAGTTTACAGATGGAGAGAAAACCTGTTTTGCTTATTGCCATGGATATACGTCGTTATGTAAGAAAGCTAATAGAAACTGAGTTCTATGAGCTTCCTGTTATATCTTTCCAGGAGTTAACAAAAGATATAAATGTTCAACCAATTGCGCGTATATCTATAAGTTGAAGATACATCTGTGAACGATTTAGATTCAAAATATAAAACCAAGCATGATATTCAGGAAACGCTGAAATCTAACTTGAGAGACACTGAAAGAAAATGGAGAGATAAAACACATAAGCTCCGGGGGCTCATCGCTGAATGTAAAAACATGAGGATGCGAGGTTGGGTAAATAATGTATCCGGAACCATAATTAAAGCCCAAGTTGTTGATGTCAAAATTGGAGAACTATGTCGACTGGTCTCACCGGATACTAATAAAACCTTGTTGGCTGAAGTGGTTGGGCTAGACAAATCTATTGCATTACTATCACCTTTGGGAGATGTGAAAGGGATTTCCAGTAAAACTGAAGTTATTCCCACCGGCCGTAGCCATGAGATAGAAGTCGGCGATTTTTTGTTGGGAAGTGTCCTTGATGGTTTGGGAAATCCCATAAGGAAAGGAGAACGGTACGACATAGACCCCTCTGAACGTTCACGGGTGACGGTCACTGCTGATGCTCCGGATGCAATGACTCGACAGCTAATCAGCCGACCAGTTTCCATGGGCATAAAGGCTATTGATAGTATTCTGACTTGTGGAGAAGGTCAGAGAGTTGGAATTTTTGCCGCTGCAGGCGGTGGTAAAAGTACGCTACTTTCTATGATTATCCGCAATGCAGATGTTGATGTAATTGTTATTGCATTAATTGGCGAGCGTGGGCGGGAAGTTCGGGAGTTTATCGATCACGATTTAGGCCCTGGAGGTCTTACAAAAGCTGTACTGGTAGTCGCCACATCCGATAGACCGGCAATGGAGCGTGCAAAAGCTGCATTAGTAGCGACTGCTATTTCAGAGTATTTCCGGGAGCAGGGGAAGAAAGTACTATTACTTATGGATTCTATAACGCGATATGCTCGATCTTTGCGTGAAATTGGACTAGCTGCAGGAGAGCCGCCTACCCGAAGGGGGTATCCACCATCAGTTTTCGCTGCTTTACCTCAATTGATGGAGCGCGCGGGAAATTCTGACAGGGGTTCAATTACTGCTTGCTATACCGTCCTCGTTGAGGGCGACGATATGACAGAGCCGGTTGCTGATGAAACGAGATCAATTTTAGATGGACACATTATATTGTCGCGGTCGTTAGCAGCCGCTGCTCACTTCCCTGCTGTGGATATATTGCTAAGTGCAAGTCGAGTAATGAATAATTTTGTAACACCTAAGCATAAATTAGCAGCAATGAAATTAAGAAATCTACTAGGTAAATATAAAGATGTTGAACTCCTAGTACGTATTGGCGAATACCAACGTGGCAATGATCGGATGACAGATGAAGCCGTAGATAGGATTGAAGAGATAAATGCTTTCCTTAAGCAAGGTACTCATGAATCTATTCCATTTGATGAGAGTGTAAACCAGCTCCTAAAGATGTTTCCGTAATTTATAAGGAACCGAGAAAGTCTATAACCTGAAGTTAGCTGCAAAAATCTATAAAAAAGGACTTTCTTCTAAAAAAAATTACCCAAAATATAAAGAAAGTTTTTGAGCGGCCAATACAATGTCAATCCGTCAAGATGGTGAATGATCACACATGGCTAGTCTAACTCGTGTTATGGAGATTAAGAAGAGGAAGCTCGACGTAGCCAAAAGAGAATATAGGCTAGCTGTTGAAGAGGTACAGCTTAGAGAGCGAGAGTACTCATCTGCTAAGAAGCAATATATGAGCCACAGAGAGTGGCGTATTACAGAGGAAGCGAAAAGGTACAAATCGATTATTGACCAGGTTGTCCAATCTAAGCAGTTGGATGAAATTCGTTCATCAATAGCTTCAATGTATGAAGAAGAAGCTAGCCTGAGTATGAAAGTCCTTGAAGCGCAAAAGCAGCTTGAAAAAGCACAAAAAAGAAGGGATAGCTGCCATGAGCATGTTCGGCAATGTCTAAAAAATGTTGAAAAATATGAACATATCACTGCCGAAATTTCCGCGTCTAAAAATATTGCAGTTGAGAGGGCTGCTGAAGAGACGATGGATGAATTTTCAAGTACTTTGAAGAGCTAGTATTACCGATGTCATCTGAAATTACCTCTAAAAAAAATACTATTTCGACATTTATGGAGTTATCCTCTCTATGCTCCCATTTAAGTCATAAAAGAACTATTGAAACGTCAGAAACTCAATTACATAGTAGTGGGGTGGATTTTCAGAAATATATCGATATAAATAAAGGTGATTTACAAAGTAATACCGATCCAACTAATTGGAGTAGTGAGTTAGCTAACCATATTGATGGTAATGCAAATGATTTAAATATCAATTTGGAGGACGCAAACAATTTTATTGTTATAACTGACTTATTGGTTGTTATTTCAAATAATCTATCATTGGACAGTAAAATAAATCAGAGTTACTTGCAGCACTATTTGCAGTCAATAAACAAACCGCCGGCTAATGGATCATCAAACTCTCAGATACATTGGATGAGTGGGCAAACTGTTAGACCTGATACACTACTTGCCGAAGTATTGGATAATCCAATCAATGAGGTGTTGCACGATGGAGACAGTTTACAGCGAACTGAATTAACAGCAGCTTCTTTAAACTTTAAGCCATTTAAACACGTACATAGTTTACAGTCAGACTTGGGGAGTTCAGATCGCATTGAAGATGCAGATATAGACGTAGTCCAACAAGTCATACTACCGACTACCGATAGGATATTCGCTTCTCAGTTAAATAAGCTAAGCGATCAGAAATCGAACTCTACTCCATCGTTGCTCTATTCGCTAAATACTGAAATTGACACTGTTGTGGTTGATAAAGAAATGGTGCGCGCAGAGATTCTGATTAGATCGCTGCATGATACCAGAGTTAGCATTAGCTTGCATGAGGGTGCTCTGACAGTAAATTTTGATAGTGTCGATAAGGGATTTGATTTATCGGATTCGTCAACATTATCAGAGCTCCGAAGTATGCTGGAGCAGAAGTATTCACAGCTTCAAGTGTCGGTAACAACTTCTTGGAATGTCAGTTCTGACCTTGAGGAGGATATAAATGGTAGTTCAAGACAAAATGATGAAAATAGTTCTCAGGGTGAAAACAGTGAATCTCGGCATCAGTCTGATGATGGGTTAGACATAGAAGTTCTATTGGATGACGGTTTGAATACATGAGTATCGACGAGCTTACTTTGCCTAAATTTACCAGCCAGGTGATTGATGCACAGAACATCATTGTTAGTAGTGAAATTGGTTTTCAGCTAGATTTATCTAGTAACGCAAATCGACCGAATCTTAATGTGCGATCACGTTGTTTTACATATAGTTTACCTAAGAGAGCTTTAATCCTTGAGGTGTGTCAGCAAAACACCTCCACATACTGGGAATTCTATTTTAGTCTGGGAGATGCAAGCTTATTACTCTCAAGTTATCTCCATATAAGCCAGATATCAGAGCTGCCCATCGAATTGGTTTTTGCCGCATCTGAGCTTTTTTTTGAGCAGCTTATAAATGAGTTTGAGGAGTTTAAAAGTTGGCAGATAACCAGCGTTAAAATAGCAGATGTTGACGGAGGTAATAAAGACTATCAATACACCTATTTGTTTGAAGTAGATAAAGAAGGAAAATCAATTAGTGCCTTTTGCAAGGCAAATATTGATAGTTTGGCAACTCTGTTTGAAATATATGGTAAAAAAAGGAAGGGGCGCATGCAAATTCCTGTGCCAACCTCCTTCTTGGTGGGTCAGGTGCACCTGGATATTGAAGAACTAAGAACTCTTAGGTCGGGTGATGTAGTGCTTGTAGATAGCTCTAGTTCCTTTAAGGAAGAATGTCTCCTGCTGGTGAGCCGACAAGCAACTTGGTTGGCTCAAATAAATGAGAAAAGTATTACATTAATAGATCGCTGGAGTGTGCAGATGGAAAGTCAATTGAAGGATTCTACCAAACCAATTAGCAAGGCAGATAATCCGGAAAGTCCAGAAGCGTACTTAACGCAATTAAATAATGTATCTTTATCTCTAAAATTTGAATTGCCCGGTAAGGAAATGACCATTGAAGAGATTCAATCTCTCACGGAAGGATATACATTCACATTAAATGATTCGGCCTCTAGCGAAATTCTAATATCCCTTAACCACTCAGTATTAGGAAAGGGGAAGTTGGTTAATATAGAGGGGCGGTTGGGCGTGCAGATTATTGGGTGGGGCAAAAATGGGGGTTAGTTTTTTAGGTGGACAATTAGACCACATATCAATAATTTTAGCCCTTGGTGCTTTAGCTTTAGTGCCTTTTCTTGCAGTAATGGGAACGTCTTTTGTAAAAATTGTAATTGTCTTTTCGCTACTTCGCAATGCTTTAGGTGTTCAACAAACACCCCCTAATATGGCACTATATGGTGTGGCACTTATTCTGACTTTGTATATTATGGCGCCCATAGGGTACGATATACAGGATTATCTGGATGCAAATACCCATCTAACTGAGTCATCAGAGAACTATAAGGAATTATTTTCAGGTGCGGTAAAGCCGTATGCTGCATTTTTACAAAAAAACACCACCGAAATTGAGAAAACCTATTTCCTAGATACAGCCAGGGAGATTTGGCCAGAGCGCCATGCCGAAAAGGTTACTGAAGATAGCTTACTGGTGCTAATGCCTGCATTTACCGTTAGCCAGGTGACAGAGGCATTCAAAATTGGATTCTTAATCTATCTTCCATTTCTGGTGATAGACTTAATTGTATCGAATATTCTTCTGGCGATGGGGATGATGATGGTGTCTCCAATGACGATCTCGCTCCCATTCAAATTATTGTTGTTTGTGGTTCTTGATGGTTGGACAACTCTAACTCATAGTCTAGTGATGGCCTATTAGTAACTTACCAAAGTTAGATATGATTAACATCGTAGCGGTGGATAATTGATAATGGATATTAGCGATCTTATGATGCTGGCTCAGGAGGCGATGATGCTTGTATTGATATTATCCCTTCCTACGATCGTAGCTGCTTCATTAGTGGGAACTTTAGTTAGTCTTATCCAGGCGTTAACACAAATTCAGGAGCAAACACTTGGGTTTGTGTTAAAGCTTGTTGCTGTGATTTTTGCGCTTCTAGCAACAGGAAGTTGGATGGGTGCTGAGTTAATTAATCTAGGGGCAACCGCGTTTAAGAGTATTTGACAAAGTGAAAAACCATAATTGATATGGATCTTGACTTGAATAGCCTGGAGAGAATGATTCAGGCATATATTTTGTCGTTACCACGTATATACCTAGTATTTACTGTTCTTCCTATGATGAGCAAAGGGTTTCTGGGAAGTTCAATGATTCGTAATGGTATATTGCTCAGTCTGGCGCTCTTTATCTTTCCTCTAACTGAAGGAAGTTTGTCCGAAGACTTGGGAAAAGTGGGTTATATTTCAATACTCCTGAAAGAATCGGCTATTGGTCTGGTTATTGGTGTAGTGGTAGCAATTCCATTTTGGATAGCAGAAGGAGTAGGTTTTCTTATAGATAACCAGAGGGGGTCTACCATGTCAAATATGGTAAATCCATTATTAGGTGATGAAACTTCGCCTTTAGGGGTTTATCTTAGTCATTTGTTAAATACATTTTTTATTATGAGTGGTGCATTTTTGCTGATGATGGGTGTGATTTATCAGAGCTACGTATATTGGCCTATTGGTAAAATGTTTCCCGAGGATTTGACTGGTACTGATGTATACATATTTTCTCAGTTAGATTTTTTAACGAAGTCGATAGTTGTTTTTTCTGCTCCGATAGTAATATCTATGTTTTTAGCAGAATTCACTTTGGCTCTAATAAATCGATTCTCACCACAGCTAAATGTTTTCTTTATGGCTATGCCCATTAAGAGTGCAGTTGGGATCTTCGTTTTGGTTATATATATTCATTTGCTTTTAGGTAATATAGATAATGTGGTTGCGGACACGTTTGAAGACATGCAGTATTTTATGCAGCATGTGTTGGGAGAGGTCTAATGACATCTTCAAAGTCAGAGCCGCCAACGCCGAAGAAGATAAGAGATGCTCGTGAGAAAGGGCAGGTTGCAAAAAGTAAAGAGGTTGTTTCGCTCGTTCTTTTAGTTTCTGTTACTGGCTATTTTTGGCTTTTTGGGGAAGATATTTTCCTGAGAATTAAAAGTCTGTTTCAGGACCCTTCAAAATATATCGATCTTCCTCTTAGGCAACTATTTTTAAATGCTTCAATAGAGGCATTCTACATCGCATTCAGTGTACTGGCTCCGATATTAGTTGTCGTATTTATTTTTGCCATCATATCGAATGTTATGCAGACTGGTTGGATATTTAGTGGTGAGACCATAGCGCCAAAGTTTGAGAAGATAGGCCTGATCAATGGTGCAAAGAAAATATTCAGCGCACAGAATGCAATGGAGTTTTTAAAGTCCCTTATTAAAATTATAGTTCTCACTTACGTAGCCTGGTATGTATTAAAGGGTAATATCCAGCTATTGATGCAGATACCCGTCTGCGGTGCGGAATGCGCCATATATATCACAGGTTCACTAATGATGAAGTTGATATTGTATTGTTTGGCAGCATTTGTGTTCTTGGCGGCGGCTGATTTTGGCTTGGAAAGGTTTCTATATTTTAGGAAGCTTCGAATGTCTATCGATGAGGTTAGAAGAGAATATAAAGACACGGAAGGTAATCCTGAAATAAAGGGTAGAAGGAAAGAGATACATAGAGAATTGATGAGTGAAGAAGTTGTTAATAAAAGGGTTTCTCAAGCAGATGTTTTGATTACAAATCCAGTGCATTTTGCTGTAGGTATACGCTATGACCAACAGCTGTCACCATTGCCGTTTGTTACAATAAAAGGTGAAATGATTCTTGCTAAGAAGCTACGAAATATCGCGATTAAGAAAGGAATCCCTATCGTTGAAAATGTGCCTTTAGCAAGATCTCTCTATGCAAAAATAGACATAGATCAAAAAATAACAAATGAGTTTGTAGAGCCTATAGCTGATATTATTCGTTGGCTGCAATCTCAGGAAAGGCAGACCTAGATTGCTACTTATAAATACAAGAGTGTGAATTATGAAATTAGATTTCTCGCAGTTGATACAAGAGTTAGCGGTAAATTTACAGCAGCCGCTTATGGACCAGATTGAAGATGCATGCCGAATATCATGGGATAATATCGATATGCATATATATTATCATGAGGAGGATCAGGGTGAGCTTGTTATTATAACAATAGACATTGGTGAAATTCCCCATGGCCAAGATGAGCATTTTGCAACATTAATGTTGCAGGCGAATTACCTATGGATTGCTAGTGAATACGCAACCCTATCCCTGAATCCCGAAACACAAAAAGTGGTACTATGCGACAAAGAGAGAGCAGAGTCTATAGAAATCGAATCATTCACTAGGAGAGTAAAGTCGCTATATCAAGCTGCTATATACTGGCAGGGGGTCCTTTCTAGTAGCCCCAACGTTGAACAAACTGATCAGTCACTTGGGGCTATTGGAATGGAAAACAACTTTGGCATAAAAGTATAGAAGTATCAGCTTTCGGGTAATTTCCGGTACCTTAGATTCTTGATCTTAAATTGAGATGAAAGCAAAGGTGGAACAGGCGAGGGTGGGCGGCATTATTAGTATTTTATAAATCTAAGTATTTATGTCGCCTTTGGTAAATGGACATTTTCAAATGTCTATTTTATAAAAATAATCGGCTAATTTTGAAAGAATCTTCGCCTTATCATCGGTATGGTTATTACCCATGGCGATCTTGCTATATATGGGAAGCGACATGTCACTACGGGATAAGATATCTACATTGTGCTCGGAGATTCATATGCCTATGCCCGCTATAGACGATAATGAATCTTATACTTTGAATTTTGATTCAAAGTTTTCGATTCAATTTATTGAGCATCGAGGTGGATATGTGTTGCTAAGCTACGGATTTGGGTTGGTTGTTGAAGAACATTTACGTAAGCAGTTTCTGATGGAGGCAATGAGAAAAAGTTATGCTTGGAGTGGGCTAAATCTATCTTTGATTTCTGGAGAAGATGGCGACTTCGGTATTCAAAGCATAATGCCAAATAGCGTTTCATTTAACGTTTTTTTTGACATTACAAACTATCACTGCGGATTTTGTGATCTGCTAGTTAAACTGATACCTATTCACCAAATAACTAAGTTTGAATATCGTGAATT
This sequence comes from Microbulbifer sp. CNSA002, assembly GCF_047324085.1. Lineage (NCBI taxonomy): Bacteria > Pseudomonadati > Pseudomonadota > Gammaproteobacteria > Cellvibrionales > Microbulbiferaceae > Microbulbifer > Microbulbifer sp. CNSA002. The sequence goes on along the minus strand of NZ_CP172449.1, from coordinate 2,674,953 downwards.
TATTACGCCATAATTTTATTTTACTGATGGCAATATTTTTTTCTCATCTGTTTAGTGGTGCGAATGCCCAAACCCTTATGGGGGAGTCATTTGAATTCTATGGTGAAGAGCAGCCACTTAGAGATGTTCTGACGGCGATTGCTACACATTCGCGCCTGGGGGTAGAGATAAATGAAGGGATCGATAGTGATTTTAGTGGGTACCTAATGAAGGCCAACAGCAAGGAAGCATTAGACTTCCTTGCCGGCGCATTTGATCTGGTATGGTACTTTGATGGTGCGACGTTGTATATCGATCCAATTAATGAAATGGAAAGCAAGCTTTTCTTGCTATCGAAGGTTGATTCATCCCTCTTAAAGAAGACAATGCAGGAATTGTCGATTTGGGATGAACGCTTTGAATGGCGCTCTTTAGGCGCAAATGGGATTGTTATGGTATCCGGTCCCCCTAGGTATCTCGAATTGGTCGATAAGACAGTGGAAATGCTAAATGAACGAGTTTCCGCTGAGATAAATGATGAATTAGTCATTCAAATTTATGGATTAAAATACGCATCCGCTATAGATCGAAAAGTTACCGCTAGAGATCAAGAAGTTGTGCTGCCTGGGGTTGCAACTCTTCTAAGAGGTTTGATTGGTTCCGACTCGGCACTAGAGGCTACAACTGGTAGAAGCGCTTCTGCACATCGACGTGATGAAACACTAACCGACAGTGAATTAACCGCTAGTAAGTCTTTAAATCTCCGTGCGGGCGATATTTTACAAGAAAGCCGATCAGGCTATTCTAGCGGTGCTTCCCACCCACATGCAACGGTCTACCCGGACCCCAGTACCAATTCAGTTATTGTTCAGGATTACGCGTCAAGGCTTCTTTTATATGAAAATCTCATTACTCAATTAGACAGGCCTCGGGAACAGCTGGAAATCAGCCTGGTTATCATTGATCTTACAACCAATTCATTACGAGAGCTGGGTGTTCATTGGAATGTTGATGCCGTTAGTAAAGGGAGCGGCCTCTTAGATTTGATTTTGCCCGGGGATTCACTAACTGGTGATAGCTTGTTCACTGAGACAAATGCTGACTTTTTGGCAACGGTAAGAGCTTTAGAATCTGAGGGTAAAGCTCGTGTTACTTCTCGGCCCGCAGTGGTAACTGAAAATGGTACGGAAGCACTACTTGATAATAGTGAGACATTTTTTGTTCGAATTCAAGGTGAGCGTGTTGCGACTCTTGAGCAAATTACCTTTGGTACGCTATTAAAAGTCGTACCTCGTGTGGTTGAAGGTGCGTCCGTAATGGGAGATAGGGCCCTGATTAGCCTTGACGTGCAAATTGAAGATGCTAATCGATTAGCGGATGGTGGAGTAGATTCGATACCATCTATTAGAAATACGCTAATTAACACAAGATCGTCAGTTCCAAATGGCGGATCTCTACTTATTGGTGGTTACTACCGAGAAGCGACAACGAGTAATACTGAAGGTGTGCCTTTTTTGGCTGGGTTACCATTACTTGGGGGGCTATTTAAGCGAAACGATGATACTCAGTCTCAATTAGTAAGGCTCTTTATGTTGAGTCCAAGAATTTTACCAAATGCGCTTTTCGATTCCTCATTTTCGCAGAAAAAGGAGAGCCTTGAGGACGATCACAGGCTTAATAAATTTGCTAACGTATCTAACTATAACCCGGATATACACAAATTAGGTTTGACCGGGCTTTGTGAATCAGCTTTAGAAGCAAGGCAAAGACGTAACAGCTTTAGATCCGTAAAGTTATCCACGCGTATCGTTCCATGTGAGGATACCGATGGGGAATCTTATCGTGTGGTAACGATAAATTAATCTTAAACTGGAATATGGCGCAGTATAATGAATCGGTGGAAGCTAAGATTTTTAAATAGCGAGCATTATGGTGCTGAAGTACCGCTTCATGAAAATATGGTGGTGGGTAGTGATGAAGAACTCTCAGATTTGGTTGTTAAACCTAATCTGGCAACCGATCAGTTTGTTATCCTTAAGCCCGATGACACCGGTGTAAAATTAGAAGTTTGCGAAGCTACTATAACGGTTTTAATTGATGAAAATATATTTTCTCTCGATGATTATCTGCCAGAACAGAAGGTTATCTTTGCTGGTGATTTGTGCTTTGCCGTGAGAGCTGAGTCAGATGATTGGGAAGAAAAGATCTTAACGTTTAAAGTTGATGGTTCCGAAACTCTAAGCCCCACATCGGAGATTAAGAATTTAGCCAAAGAGGCATCTAAGATTTCTGGAAGGAAATTGTTGGCTCAAGTGGCTATCGGTGTAGGCCTAATATCCTTAGGGGCTTATTATTTTGTTGGCCAGAAAAGGGTCGACTCTAATGTGATGTCTGCAGATTTTTTCGTGGGACAAGCGGGCGAAGGTAGAGACATAGCTGTGGCGAGTCCACACTTTGGACCTATATCTGAGGAAAGTAGGAAGTTATCTGAGCTCCTCTTACTAAGTGAGTACAAGGAACTTTCGATTAAAGGTAATATTAAATCTGGAAATTTATTGGTTTCGGGATATGTAAAAGATGATATCCTTTTAGCAAGGCTACATTCTCAGCTTGAGCAGATTTCTTCAGCAATATCCATGGATGTTTTTAGTATCGAAAAGATGCAACATTCAGCACGTTTGATACTTTCGAATTTGGGGCTGGCTGCAGAAGATATTAAACAAGGGAGTAAACCTGGACACTTGATAGCAATAACCGATGGAGATTTCGCAAAATCTTGGGAGCAAGCCGAGAAAGTACTGCTCTCAGATATCCCAGGATTGAAAAATTGGGAAGCTATTTCAATTCGGGAATCTCAGCCTCTCGAACGTATTAAGAAACTACTTTCAAGTTACTCGTTTTCTGCTTCATTAATTTATGAAGATAAAGGTGATGAGATAAAAATTGTTGGCAGGCTGAACTCAGAGGAAAGGCGACTGCTTGAAACTGTCATGTCTGACTTTCGCGCAAGAGTGGGTGAAAGTCCTAGGCTGGCATATGTTAGTCCTGGAACCCAGAAGCAATCAAGAACACTATCAGACTTTGGAATTTCTGCCGTTCGTTCGGGTTCCACACCTTATTTAGTGTATAAAAATGGTAAGCGGTATTTGGTAGGAGCCAGGCTACCTAATGGGGTTAACTTACAATCTTTTTCCGAAGGCCAGGTTACATTGATCCGCGGTCAAAGATCCTATACGTTAAGTTATGAAGATTATATGACAAAAAGTCCAAGTGCTGAATATAGCTTTTTAACAAATTGATCTGGTTTTAATGATGATAGATTCAGATATATATAGACACAGATATGCAAATGCACCCAGTAGCTGTATTTTGGATTATTTAAATGATCAGCATTGTTATTGGGAGAACCAATTAAGATTACCCCAAGCACCAGCTGATTTTCAATCTATAAGAAATCGACTAATTGCAATAAAAAGTGCCCAGGCTATTGTTAAAAGGCTGGGTATCGAGTATTTGACGCAGTAGAAAATTTACAATAATTCTATAATTTATAGTAATTAAAAATTAAATGAGGAAATTATAATGGCTTATACACCAATCGATACCAGTTTTTCTATTGAATCTGCTTCAGCTGTGTTATCTCCAGCCGCCAGTCAGGTAAGTACAGAAATGAATACGCAATCGGCAACTTTGGCTGCAAATCCAGATGATCCGGCAGCGCTGGCGAATTTTAATGCGTCTGTTGCAAAGTGGTCGGTTGTTATGAATGTTGTGTCCACTATAAATAAAGTAGTCAAAGATGCATCTATGTCTATAGTTCAAAAAATGTGAAAAAGGAAATGGAATTAAATAAAGCGTTGGCTGAGATCGCAGTTAGTGGTCTCTTGGAGGGCATGATTGGCGAAGCTGAAAGCATTATAAGTATGTTGGAGGCTGAATCCATCAGTGATATTTCCAAGCTGAGCTTGCGTTCATTACTGTTTATTTACAGTGATAATATTAAGTCAGCGATAGATTTACTTGAGCCCTGGTGTAAAGCGCATAACGATCAATTAGATATCCCCCATGGTTATCTAGCGCTAGCTTTGTGGCGATTCGGCAAGATCGATGACGCTGAAAGGCTTTGTCATCGACTGATAGAATCCTCTGCTGATTGCGCAAGCAAAAAATTAGCTAACGAAATTTGTGCACAAATAGGAAAATAGTAAGGTATTGATATGGATGCAATTTCTGGTGTTCAGCCAGTCGCATTTGACTCGCCCCTTTCAGATCCGGGTGGATTTTCTCAAAATCAAGAAGATGTTTTGGCCTCGGATGTAACTCTTGGGGATAAGTTTTTTCAGATTATTTCAGATACTAAGCAGGAAATTGGAGCTAAGACGAATGAAATTGAGTCTGCACTAAGTGTCGATGAAATTAAGCCCGTCGATTTGCTTAGATTACAGTTTGAGATTGCAGAAATTACTATCCAACAAGAGCTAATTAGCAAAGGTATCTCAAAAAGTACACAGAATGTCGATACCCTGCTCAAGGCACAGTAATGTTTAATCTGAGAATTTTATTAATTGTTGTATGTGTTTTGGTCTCTTCATGTAAGGTTGACTTGTATACCGGCCTGGAGGAGCAAGAGGGTAATGAAATGCTTGCTTTGTTATTGTCTGAGGGAGTCTCAGCCAGTAAGGCCGCGGGCAAAGGGGGGAGTATTACTTTGTTGGTTGAGGAGTCTCAGCTTACCCAAGCAGTAGAGTTGCTATCTAGGCACTCATTTCCTCGAAAGAAGTACGCAACTATTAATGAGGTTTTCCCTCAGGGGGGGTTGATACAGTCACCAATGGCGGATAGTGCTCGTTATACATTCGCCATGTCCCAGGATATTGCTTCTACTTTGTCGAATATTGACGGTGTTCTTACCGCCAAGGTGCATTTGGTACTTCCAGCTGAGGATGGAAGTAAAAACTCTAAATCTAACACTAAAACTATGGTTAAGGCTTCTGTGTTTATCAAATATGATAGCAGGGTAGCAATGAAGTCTTATATCCCACAGATAAAGGCAATGGTTGCGAATTCCGTAGATCAGCTTGACTATGAAAATGTGGCAGTCGTTATCTTCCCTGGCACCTCTAATTATTCCGATATTTAATATTGATATTTGATGGAAACTATAAGTAAGAAAGAATACAAGAAGGAACTACAAAATCCGATTTTTTTGATGTGGCTCAGAATGACCTATTGCCCAGTCCAGTGGGTGCATGCCAGTCGCTTGGGAAGTTTGTTTGAAGAAACACCTGTTGAGCTTCTTAATAGACAATGTTCACAGGTACTGATCAGGCGTCATTTGGGGATAAGAAATCTCGATTGGTCATTTTTTAACGTCCCGCTAACGAAGCTCTTGTTTGCTTCGCCAGAGGCTCTGAAACGTATCATGTTGATGATGGGCTATTTGTGTCTTGATATGAAGTTGGATCATATTATTGAGCGGGCAACAAGGCATGACTTATTCGCCCGATTATCTCATAATACTTTACGGAATCTAGAAGATTTATCACCTTTTCTCTTGCACAGTCGTCCATCAGTTTTTGATCAAATCAAATCAAAAGTTGATATGCCCAGTATTTCCAGATCGAAATCTGATGTTTGTATTGAGGTGGGTGAAGTAATTTTTTTCAATACCTTGCTATACATGATATCTCACTTTTACAAACTGCCGGATACTAATTTTTTGGAAAACTGGAAGACTCTTTATAGAGTGAGATTTCCAGAACAAGAATCACACGAATTAGTGGAAGAGTGGCAGTTGGATCCGTTAATCGATAGTCAGACATGTCTTTTAACAAGTAAGTTAGTGAAATATTTGGAGCCTGAATGCACAGCTTTGTTAAAATAATCCCCGGTTCTATTTGTACTCAAGCGGATCAGAGGATTATCAAAAAAGAGGATTATGCTGTATATCAAAAGTCTCAGGATATTCTTGCCCATGCTGAAGCATCTGCTTCTGAGATAATCGCCAATTCAGAGGCGTCAATAAAAGCGGGGTATGATCAAGGTTATAGAGATGGATTTGAGGCGGCGCTTTCTGAGCAAAGCGAAGCAATGTTATTAACGCTTCAGCTTTGTAGGAAGTTTTTGGATTCTCAACAAGATGAGATACTGCAGCTTGTTAAACTTGTACTTCAGAAAGTTCTTGGAGATCTGGATAATGATACGCAGCTGATTAAGCTTATCGAAAGCTCTGTAGCGGTTTATTATAATGTTGATAGCGCTAAGTTGCTTGTTGCGCCTGCCCAGTTTGAGCAAGCAAATCAGAAAATTATTGAACTTTTAAAAGACTATCCAACCCTGACTAACTTCGAAGTTGTTTCAGATGAAAAAGTTGCTCTCGGTAGTTGTATCCTTGAAACGCCAATAGGAATACTTAACTTGTCATTGGAATCTCAGTTATCTGTAATTCAGCGCTCACTTGGGTCGCATGTAGACTTTATGTAGGCTGTATTTTTAGATTCTTTTTTGATGTCTGTTTACAATGCCGGCTTGATGAATTAGTGTCAATTTTCTGATGCCACTACTATCTTAAGTTGTAGTTCATTAGTTTATAGTTGAGAGTTAATGGATAGTTAATACTCCATTTTCGGCCCAAATTAAGAAAAAATCCTACTTCCTCTTGGGTGGAAATATTATGTTCACATAAGTATTAGATACTATATTTAGTGTCGGGACTTCTCTCTATTGAGCGGAGTCGATGTTAATTTTTGTATCTTAAGAGTGGCATGATGCATAGTAATATCGTTGATTATATATCTGAGCTGGGACGTAGGATAGGTATTAACGATCTTGTGTTAGATGAGAATTTGCAGTGTGGACTTGCTACACCTCACGGCATGCTTATCACTATTACAGCTGATCAAGATAGTGATATCGTTATTTTTGAAGTCGATATTATGAATTTGGATTCTCCGGGAACGGCACGTGAAAATCATTTGCTTAAAATATGTATGTGGAACTATGTAAATTTTTCTCCGGGCCATCCTGTTCTATTGGCGAATGGAATTACCGAGATTGTAAATTTGGTGGGGATGTTTGATTGTTCTAAGGATGATTACGATAATTTTGAGGTCGTGTTAAGTCGATATATAGATCTTGCAGAAAGTTGCCGTAGTGAACTCTTATCGGCAGATTCGTTGCCTAATTCATCTTTGCAGCAAGATGATTACGCCTTACTCGAAAAAGGACTTTTATTGAAGGCTTAATAAGCTAGGTGTCATTTTATGTGCGGTCCCGGTTCTGTATCCAGTAAAAAAAACAATGAGAGTTCTCGATCTGATAAAGTGTCAGAAAACCCTCTACCACCTAATTTGAGAAAGCTAGGTAAGAAAACGAGTAAGACGAATTCTACCTTATACCGATCTGAAAAAGTGGTTAAGACTCTGAAAGAACGCCATGGATCACTGGTTAGACAGCTTAAGCCTGTTGATACTAAAGGTTCTTTTTGGTCTGATCGAGGTAGAGTTAATTCCAAAAGGTTAGCTGAAATATTACCGCTATTGCCTGGGCGTGGTATTGATTTAAAAGATTATACAATTACTAGTATTGCTAGCTATGGAAAAAGTAATTCTCAAGACGTTCATGAAGAGATAAACTCTCAAGAGGTTCGGGTAATTATGCCTCGCAGTAGCAGGGTTTCAAAGCTTCGCAATCGTGTTTTGAAATGCTTTACTATATTTAAATCTGATACTATAAAGAATGCTGCTAAAATTAATCAGAATATGATGCGCGGGGGTAAAGTTTCAGGTTCGAAGAGTGAGGTTGAAGGTAAAGTTGAAGATCAGATTAATACCGCTCTCAATGAAAAGGTAGTGCCCTCAAGCGTTGATAGCGCGACTACTAGTGTGGGGATTGTTGAATATCTTGCCGGCATAAGAAGTTGCATTAAACTACTAAGGGAGAATGCCTCTGAAAAGCTAGGAAAGGCCAAGTCGATACTGGTTCTGGATAGATTGGTTAAACGAGCGGATGCCTTGTTAAATCGAAAGCTAGAATTACTTAAAGAATTGGAAGTGTATGAACAGGCAACTCAGCAATATCAGTCAATTCAGAAGCAATTGGGCGGATTGGATGAGAAGTTAAAGGATATTTCTCTAAGAATAATATCGTTAAAAAATCGTATCGATAACTCCGATGTGGAACTTGTAGGGAGTACAGAAGATGCCATTGCTCGGGTAAAAATAGTTAGGTATTGCTTCAGTATTATTGGAACATCTCTATCTGTTGCTGCAAAACTCACGCCTGAGGGTAATGCAGTTATGGTTGCAGCTTCTGCGTTTGGGGTATCCGGGGGGGCGCAGACACTTGCGGGTGTTTTAGATGTAATTTCTTTGAAGTCTGCGTTTAAATCTTCCATGCGTTCTGAACGTCTGAATTCAAGTTTAACCAATAAGATACGTAACCTTAATAATGAACTGAAGGAAGAACGCCAGGCTATTTCTGTTAAGAAGAAGGCACTGGAGGCAGCTGTGAAGCGGCTTTCGAAGGATGATTCTAGTACTGAAAAGACCATTTATCAGCTATTGAGTGGCCGTATTGTTACGGAATCCTCTGCTGATGCGATCGAAAATATATTAAGTGTCCCGGATTTCAATACCGTGAAAAATCTATTTAGAGATTTGATGTGTCTTTTCACGGCAATGGGGCGAAGGCAGGACCAGATTGAACTGCTGCAGGCGATTCTTAGAAAACAACCTGGTTTTACCAGTAATCTTTTAAAGCCCTATTCGAAAGTAATGACTACTGCAGGATATATGTCAGGCGCGGTTGCAGGTTCTGCTTCTCTCGCAATGGTATTAGGGGCCAGTGGAGCCGTTGGTGTTGTAGCCGTTGCCTCACCTGTTGGTCTTGTGTTTGCGGCAACTGGCGCAGCAGCAGCTTTGGGTATAACAGGATTAAATTCTTCTATTCAATTTGTGGATAATAGAAGACTCTCCGTTGTTATCAATAATTTTGTGGGTAAAGGCAGAAAGATCAAGCAGAAATTGAAAGCAAGGGTGCCAGAGAAGACTCAGACTCAAAATTTGGTACGGGGCTCGCAGAGTACTTCTAATTCGGAAGAGGTATCTCGTTCTTCGAAAGGCGAGGTTCCAGGAAATGCTGCTGAAGAAGCAATCGCAGATAAAGGGGCAAGACTTATTCAGAGTGACTATGGTTTGGCTCATCAGGACTTATTTAGCTCGATAACTGAGTCAAACATTTTACCAAAGGTAATATCGGCTTCACCTAGGGGTGTTTTAGATAGAGTTTTTGATCAGCTCTGCTTAGAGTTTAGTGATATTCTTGATGACGATAAATATCTACCGGATATCAGTATTCCAAATAATCGATTGGCAGCTATTAGGATCAACAATCCAATTAAACAGCATGAAGACTATGAGGAAATTTGGCAAAAATCTTTGACGGTAAAACTCTTGAGAGATGTACTGAGCCCCATAATGAAAGATGAGACATTCGAGCAGACGATTGAAGGTGTTTTAGAGGCAACTCGAGTGTGCCAGGTCGATGTGGCAAAGGGCATTTTGGCGAAGCTTATCAATGTCAAATAATTTGGAATAGTTTAAGTAAAACCTGAAATATTCTCCTGAATATCGGGCCAATAAAACCGTACAGGTAAAAAATACCGATTGACCCCGAATCGGTCAAGCACCTTATAAAGTACTTTTCGCTGCTAAATACAAAAGGGCAGGGCGGTAGTATTACCGCTCCTCCTTTACCCGCTTACTCCGCCCACTTTCATGTCGCTCCCGCATATCAGAATCAATATAGCGATCGGTAGTGGCCATACTTGCATGACCCGCGTCATCGCGCACATGCTCGCGGGGACGGTACTTCACATCTTCAGAAATACCCGTATGGCGTAGCCAGTGAACAGTAGCTGCCTTGAGATCTTCAGCATCTTCCCCTAAGCCCTCTTCAACCATCCGTTGGTGGGCAGCATCAAAGCAGTTTTGAACAATCAGACGCACCTGTCGGGTACTGGTAACCGGTCCCTTGCCACGGGACTTGTGCACCAGAGGTGTCTGCTCATTAATGCTGGGCAGAGCAGGGAGCTGCAAATAAGTTCTGTAGCGCTTCAAAGCTCTCAGCATTTGATCGCAAACAGTGATTGCCCGGCCTTTGTTTCCTTTACCCGTAACGTGAAACCACCAGTTTCCGTCGCGATCTTTCTTGAAATCACCCATAACTGGTGCCGATCTTTCATCCGCAACCAACTCAGAGATTCGCAAATACATAGCGAATAGGGCGTTCATAATGAATAAAGTTCGCTCGTGATCAGTTGGTGATGTCTCGGCCATGATCTCAGCAGTCTCCAGGACATAGTCCCACTGCAAGTTGCTGATTCGGCGCACAACCTGGCTTTGTTGCTCACGTCGAACAAACTTACTTTTCTGGCGAATCAGTGCCACAGGATTGGCTGGAACCAAGCCTTCTTGATAGAGAAAATCGAAGAAGGATGATAATGCAGTAAAGGTGCATTTGATCGCTGCCTGGGATGGCCGGAACTCCTTGGGAGAAGCCGTTTTACCAGCACGAAATTCAACTTTGGACACACTGACTACGAATGGCCGCCAATCGGCATTCACAACGCGCTCGCCATTTTGTGTTTTGAACCTGGCAACATTTTTAGTTCCGATCCAGGCAATTGGTGGCTCAATGCAAAACTGCACAAACTCCTCAATGTGTTCGCGCTTCAGAGTCATTATTGAAACTTCTTCAATGCGCCAAGCCCATTGCAGCAAGCGCTCAAGTTCACGGCGGTAGCTGTTAAACGTGGCCTGGCTGCCGTTATAGCTGTAAAGAAACTTAAGCGTGAACTCCAGATCGGTATCAGCACCAGGAATCTGCTTGCTGAGATAACGGCTAGCTGAAAAGCTGGTGCAGCGGAATGGATTCTCAAGATTGCTCAGGTTGTCGATGATTGGTGCTGGTGGCCGGTTGGAAGCAGACATAGAAATATAGATTTGTTGTTGGAATGCGGCAAATTATACGGAAAAACAGGCATTTATAAAATATCCGATATTCACAAATATCGGAAATAACGGGAGCCCTGGTGGGGCCTAGGTTTGAAGTTTTTTCTTGGCGGTTTTTTCCGATATCCACGTATCCCCTTGCTGTGGGAATGCCTGGTTGCGGTGCTCAGGTCGAACCTGGATGCAATCCAGCTCCCCGATGATTTCCTGTAGTGCTCCCATGACGCTCTCCGTTTGTTTTGGGTCCTGGACAACAAGGTTAACCAGGTCAGGGTTTATGCTCGCGAGGAACTGCCGGAGCGGCTGAACTTCGTTAGCAAATATTGTTAGCTGCACATCAAACGGAGCCGGGTTATCTACCAAGATTCCAGCTCCTGCACATTCGTCACAAACTCTCCATGTTCGATCAATGCCTGTCCCTGCGCACGTACTACAAAGCCTCACCGAACCTGGACCATCATCAACTTTGGTCTTAATTTGAATCATTTCGGTCTTGCCGACTTTAGAGGAAGCTTCTTTGGAGGAGGCAAAATATAATAACAGAGTATATCTGGCGTGTGAGGCTTACAAGAAAATGTCAAACTAAAGGGGCCACTCTTTCAGCATATCACTAGTAATATACTGGTCAGGCTCATACTTACTTAGAAATCTTTTGAAATCCATCCCGAGCTTTCCCAGCGAGGATTTGGACATCGAATCTAAGTCTTTCAGTACAAAGCCTACCTTCACAGCCCCCTCGATATTAGCTTGGTACTTAGTCAGCACTGCATTCCAGAGGAAGGAAATAGGACGAGCCCATTCTCGCAAATTGCCGCTATAAGATAAAGGTACAAACTTCCCGCTAGAGTCAAGTATCCAACCATCTTTTGCTTTTGATCGCCGATTCTCCAGAGTGACAAATCTCTGCTCGTCCAAAAAACGAGCCCCTAGTGCTTTGAAGCTACTCTTTTTGTGCACTGTAATTTTTCCATTTAAAAAGCACACCACAGGAAATGTAATAACCGAATCCATTTATTATCCTTCGATTACTCGCCCTTTCCAGCTTCAAGCCTTGCCCCAACTGGTAACGCATACACCATCAAATTTTCGCTCCTCTCGGTAGATAAGTGGCCCTCTGCAATGCACACTTAAATTCAAATGAGCCACTTTGACCTTGAGTCACATGTGTTTGGGTGGGTTGTGCCCACCCTATTTCGTTATGAATTATCTGACACGGGGTTACAGTCGATTGTCCTCTAGGTACTTTAGCGCAACACTTAATGCTTCATCAGGCTCTGTATTGATATCGGGTTGAATTTTATATATTAGCTCGCCGCGTATCGAGGTTGTCTGCCCTATTGGCAGCGCAATTGTCGTACCGTTTGCAAATTCAAATGTATGATTCGAAGACATCAATCCGGCTGTCTCTGATCCTATTAGAATACTGTTTTCTCGATCTGAAAAAGCTTGGGCGAGCATCTCTGGCGCACTACCAGTATCATTACTTATCAGTAAAATTACTCTAGCTTTTGAGACAGGATGATGAATAGTAGAATTATCTTTCCGTGCTAGAGATCTTTCCATTGACGCCCTATTACCGGCCTCAACACTACCGTCTTTTAACCAGAAAAATTCTTCCGATCCGTCAACGAGTTGGGTTGAATAGAGCTGCTGATCTGAGAAAAACTGTCTGGTAAGATTAAATAGCGGGACCAGATTGCCTCCTGGTTGATCACGCAAATCAATAATCCAATTCTGTATTCCGTTTTCACTATATTTCTCGATTAGTGCGTCTGTGCGGGCGAATTCCGCCTGCCGAGCTGCTTCAGAACCAAACTTCTTGGGGAGAGAAATTAAGGCAGTTTTATTGCCAACTAAACTTAACACACTCTTCTGCTGTCTTGTCTCTTCATGTGCAGAGGTCTTAGCACGATTAAGAATTATTAGATGTCTATGATTGAGTTTTGAAAATAATGCGGTGAGAGCTGCATCTGCTTGATCATCGTTTTGAACTCCCATAAAAACGTCGTCTGCATATTGTTCGAACTCTGTAATATCGATCGTGTCGCGCAAAATGTAGTGATCTTTGATCAGTGAAAGCGCATATTCTTTGAGTTTGTCGTAAGACTTATTCGATTCAGCCTCAGTTTTATCTTGTAATAATTGCACATCTCCCAGCCACACTTCTCCAGATGAAAACATAAGATAACCGACTATTGCATTTGTCGCTTTACTAAGGCGTGGGACGCTCACGGAAACTGTGCGCCAATCGTGAGTTCCACTAACTGGATCATTTCTCATCTCGTACAGATAAAGGGGTGATCCATTGCCTTCAACCTTAACGATAAAGTGGCCAGTTTTAGTTACTTCGTTCGACTTGATTTTAAATTTTAATTCTGTTGGCCCCTTATGGAAAATTGATGGGTCAATATCAAGAGTCATAAATAGTTGGCTGTCAGCTTGAGCTACTATATGCGCCAAAGCCCCTTCTGATGTTGAAATAATATTGCGAGTAGCGTTGTTAGTCTGAAATTTCCATTCCTCAGAAATTTGTAAGGTCTTCGAGTCTGATACAGGTGCTGAAAGAGCATTTTGTGATAGAGCTAAAAAAGTCAAAACTGCAGTATTAATTATTGTTTTAAAGTGCATGGTCGCCGCCTTTCCTGTCGCATCCTCAAGCAAAGTTAAATTGATGCTAAAGTTTTAAGAAATGGATATTAGAATAGGTGTGTAACCATCTAATCATTGCAGGATGAAAAGTACAAGATTTTATTGTGGTAGCAAATAAAGTTTTATTATCTGAAAAAGGTTCATCCGTACTAACTTATTGCGGTATATATTGATCCATTCTTAATCGGTACCTGGATCAAATCCTTATTTGGTGTATCAAGGGTAGGTTTTAAATATTACTTCAACGCCACATGATAAAGGTCTTATGATATGGAATATCATCATATTAAATATGAGCAAAATGGCCCTGTAGCCATCGTTACTTTTAACCGTCCAGAGGTTAAGAACTGTATTGGTACTCGCGCTCACCGCGAGCTGGTGGATGCATTCGATCGCTTTCGTACCGATGACGGAGCTAAAGTTGCGGTAATCACCGGTGCTGGCGATTCTGCATTTTGTGCAGGGGGTGATTTGAAAAGCAATCTTGCTGCAACTGAACCCACCAATCACCCCGATCCTGACGTGGCTGTTTTATGTCCTGTAGAACCCGCTGATATTGCCCGACATAATCGAGGTGAAGCTCCAGGTATTATCGGTCCATCCCGCTGGACCGATATTTATAAGCCTATCATTGCGGCTGTGAACGGAATTGCTTATGCGGGTGGCTTTGAGTGGGCATGTTTTGCTGATATGCGGATTGTAGAAGAACACGCATCCTTTGGAATGACTTGTCGTCGTTGGAATATCGGCTTAGCCGATGGTGGTACTCAGCGTTTGCCGCGTATTGTTGGTATGGGGCGAGCGCTGGAGTTAATCATCACGGGAAAAGTTATTAATGCTGAAGAAGCTTATCGCATTGGATTGGCCAACGAAGTGGTGCCAAAGGGAGCCGCATTAGGTCGTGCCGTTGAGTTAGCACAGTATATCTCTACCCTTCCCCAGCCAGCGATTCACTCTGATAAAGAAGCCGCCATTCGTGGTTATGGAAAGGATCTTGATGAAGGTCTACGAATTGAGGCTGAGTGCTTCAACCGATTATTCAGCGACTCTGAATCCAGAGCAGAGCTATCCGAAGGCTTGAGGCGCTTTAACGAGCGCGATCATCCTGACCGAGTGCGAGGACAAGCCAAAACGCCCGGCATTATTCGTAGCGAAATGGAGTAATTGTAATAAGCCAAAAGAAGGCTGTATTCAAGAGGATGTATTGTTTAGGGGCTTAGATACCACGAATATATCTCGGACAATGTAGTAGAGGCCCATAGTGGCTATATGGGCCTCATTACTTTGGTGAATCAGTGGGGTTCTTATCTGTAGTAGTTCAGACTTGATCTGGACAGCCGCCCTCTTCCCAAGGCCCAGTCTTGATTGGACGCATGAATCGGATACATGTTGTTTATTTGCTGTTACGCTCAACCATTTGAATCCATATCCTTACTCCAAGCCATTGGCAAAAACGCATCATCGAGACTGACATTCAGATTGTGGGTAGAGTAATTCGAGAGTACTTTTAGGCTAGTTCCAACTATCACCTCTAGAACCGTCTCTTTCGTATAACCTGCTGCAAGAAACGCCTCAACTTCCTCTTCTGTAGCCCATCCACGTTTCTCATTGATAATGACACTGAATGCTCGGAGCGCTTCGAGTTTAGGGTCATCGAGTGTTTTACCGCTACGCAGAGCCTTGATTACATTTTCATCTACACCGGCCATTTTGCAAACTGCGGTATGCGCAGCCATGCAGTAGGTGCAACCGTTTAGGCGGCTGTTTGTCATCAGGATTATCTCTCGCTCCGTTTCGCTCAAGCGAGATTTATCGAATAATCCCATAAGTGTTAGGTAGCTCTCCACCATTACAGGTGATTCGGCCATGGTTGCCATTAGATTGGGTACAAATCCCATTTTCTTTTTAGCGGCTTCTAGAGTGGGCTTAGAGGCTTCTGGTGCTGTTTCAATTGTGTAACGTGTAAAATTGACCATGAGTCTTACCATATAAGTTGGGTTTTACGGTGCTCGATATCGATTTACATTGAGTGCTTCCACCTCTTTGGCGCTAGTCAGCGCTAAAGAGGTGGAGGTGTTTACATACTATGCAGTTGTAGACTGACTGAGCTTTTCAAGTACGGGAAATAAGTCGCTGGGTTCGGGGCGACGTGTATAGTCAGGATTCACCTCCGCATATGCGATTGTTCCATCGGTATCTATGACATATCTTGCAGGCATAGGTAAGTTCCACGCGCCGTCACGATGGATGGTCGGGAGTTCGACTTTGAACACCTTGTGGAACTCAATTACATAAGGTTGTAATGTCCAGCGGATACCAAACTCTTCAGCAAGCTTTCCACTTTGATCAGTCAGAATTGGGAAGCTTAGCTTGTTATCCCTCTGAGATTTGCGGCTTTCAGCGGGCCCTTGCATGGAAATAGCAACCAGGGTTGCGCCACGCGCTTTGATCTCTGCAGCAACTTCTTCTAACGCTTGCAGCTCAATATTGCAGTACGGGCACCACACGCCTCGATAGAACGTTAGAATAACGGGCCCTTTGGCAAGGAGTTCTTCCAGGACAAGGTCGTTACCTTCTGAATCTGGCAATGTAAAGTATGGGACTTTCTCCCCTACTTTAATCGAACGTTCAACTTGGCCACTAGCAGCCAATTCCCTGGATGATCTGGCAAAGGCTTCAAATGCTCCTTCCGGGGCCTGTTGTTTAAATACTTCTTTGAAAGCATCTAGTTTGTCTTGAAGAGACATAACCTATTCCTCTAATGGTTTAAAGTTTGGAAGCGCGAGCTTTGGGTAAGCCTTCGATGTGACCTGGCTAATTCTCCAATTGGTCTCTATGCAGGTACTTACGCCAAACCACTATTGGGAAGATTAGTTACTTTGATTTGCGCTATAAACATGCTATTTTGATACTCATTGTATCCATTGGGGACACAATCTGTGTTTCAACAAGCCCATTTGAACGAAATAGTTGTATTTATTGCTGTTGCCGAACATGGAAGCTTTACAAAAGCGGCGGCATCATTGAACTCAACCAAATCAGGCGCTGGTAAGGCAGTGAAGAAGCTTGAGGAGGAATTGGGTCTTAAGCTATTCAACAGAACCACACGAAGTATCAGGCTGACAGAAGAAGGCAAAATATTTCTAGATGCCGCAAAACATGCGTTAGAAACAATCAATGAGGCCAGGCTTTTACTGCATGCCAGGAAGGATGAGCCTGCTGGACGATTGCGTATCAATTTGCCAATAGGCATAGGCCGAACTATTGTCAGTGCTTTGAAGGGGTTCACGCAGTTGCATCCCAAGGTTACGGTCGAGGTCTCTCTTTCAGACAGTCTAGAGGACGCTATTAGAGGTGAATGGGATGTCGTCGTGAGGATTGGTGAACTGGAAGATAGTTCTTTTATCGCAAAAAAAATATGTGAAACCAGACGTATCCTGTGCGCTTCACCTGAATATCTTTCACAAAAGGGTATGCCAAAGACTTTGGAAGATTTAAAGGAGCATGATTCTCTTGTTTTCCGTGCACCTACAGGAAAATTGAGAGGCTGGTTGTTCCAAGAAGATGGAGGCCCAATTACTGAATTTTCCCCCTCACCGCTAGCAATATTCAGAGATGGACGAACTCTGATTGACGCAGTGGTAGCCGGTATGGGAATAGCTCAGGTATATGATAAAGCGCTTGGCTTTTCTGTTCAAAATAGTGAAGTTGTTGAGTTATTCCCAGAGAAAGCAGTTCCAGGACCGCCTGTTAGCGCACTGATTCCCAGTGGTCGAGCGATGCCGGCAAAGACCAGAGTCTTTATCGAGTTTCTAAAAAAGGAACTGAGTTAAGCCCCGGATTACTAGGTGGACTAGGAGCAACCTAAATTCCAACTAGTGCTGTTTCTATTGTTCTTTACTGCCCAGCTCTCGATAGTTGGCGGTTCTTTACTGTTGCAAGGCTTCAAAGTTCGATATTACTCTCTGTAACATCCGATATTAATTAATGTATCTTTGAACCCAGGCTCCAATAACATTACCGACATATTCAGCATCTGCTTTTTTCATAAGCAAATGATCGGCTTTGTCTAAAGAAATAAAACTTTTAGGATGGTTCGCAGCAGCGAATATTTTCGCCGCATGCTCAATTGAAACAGTGCTGTCTAGTGGTGAATGCATTACTAGCAGCGCTTTCCTTAATTCCTTAAGGTTAACCAAGACGTCTGCTTCATTTATATCATCAATGAATTGCTTCTTTAGCGTAAACTCTCGGCCAGCCAGAACCACTCTTGCCTGACCTGTTTTATTGATGCTATCGAGTTCCTCTTTAAACATATGCTGGATGTGTTTAACATCACTTGGGGCAGCTATAGTAACAACAGCTTTAGCTGTCTTTATCATACCAGCGGCTTTCAAAACGGCAGCACCTCCAAAACTATGCCCAATTAACAATTTTGGTGCCTCGAAGCGGTTTTCGATTTCACTGTAAGCACTAAGTAAATCTTCAACATTGGATGAAAAATTAGTATTGGAAAAATCTCCATCACTATTACCCAATCCAGTGAAGTCAAACCTTAATACTGATATTCCTTTACTCGTTAATGACTTACAAATATTGCTTGCTGCAATAATATCTTTTGAGCAAGTAAAGCAATGTGCAAAAATTGCATAAGCCTTTGGGATTCCAGCAGATTCTTCTAACTTACCCTTTAATTCTACGCCATCACGATTTGGGAAGTTAAACTCCATGACGTTCTCCAATTTCAATTACTTATAGAATACTCTAATCTCAACAAGGAAAAACCCCTGTCTATCATAGAAAGGGGTATGTGAATATGTGATAGTTTTTTATATGTCAACTGATATAAGGTAGACCTATATTTGCTTAGGCATCGATAGAATCTTCAGGCTTTATATAATCCATATTGGTTGTTCTAAGGCATTTACTTAATCCAGGTTCAGGCCTGCGACAATATTGCTAGCTAGACAGTTATCTTTCACTCTTCATGGGCCTATCGATAAGCTCTATGAGAGATTGATATTTTACCTCACTAGGCGGTACCTTTGAGAGTTGGGTTAGCATCTAAAGTCTGCGGCTTTGAGCCTTCAAAAACATGCAGAAACGTTGTCGGGTCTGGGCGTCTCCGATAATTGTCGGTCTCATCACCGAATATAACCGTACCATCTTCATTCAGTGCTATCACTGTGGCCATAACGGTATCCTTAGGGTACCCAGGCATTCCTGCAGGGGAACCGTCAATATCTTCAATGCCTAGGGCTTTAGCACCCATTAAGTTGTCATCTTGAAGAATTTCAAAATGACCAGGTAGGTCAAGCTTGTCGGCTAACTTCCTTGAGTTATCGTAGCCTTGGTTAGAGATAAACTTTACCTTCACATCATATTGCTTAAGTGTCTCAGCATACTTCTTCACTTCTTTTAACTGGTTCATACAAAATGGGCACCAGTTGGCTCTAAAGAACACTAATAGTGTTTTAGATTCGTCAAAAGAAGTGGAAGACACAGCCGATTTATCTAATCGATTAAAGTTCATTTCAGGCAGTTTTTGGCCTTTTGATATGGCCTTGCTCTTTCTGCGGTTGTAAACGGAGAATGACCAGACATACCAATGAAGGGATACGAAGCCCAGGGCAGCAGCTGCAATAGGAACGTACTGAGACAAGGACATTGGAGCCTGGTTCGAATAAGTTGAATAAGCAACCAGTGCAACTCCTAAAAAGTTAACGGCTTGAATAACTGGCAGCCTTTCTGATGTTCTTGAAATGCTGAACACGTTTGTTAAGACCATCAAGAAAAATGGTAAAGGTAGGGTCGCTAAAAGTGCGCCGACCCAAACCGGATCGCCGCCAGACATATAGATCATGATGCCGGACCCTACTCCGCCAAGCATGTTTAATAGAATCATTGGTAAAATAAGTTTTGCTTTCATTTCAAGCTCCTGAAGCGTTGGGTTAATGTCCAAAACTTGCGATCTATCCTAGTACATCACATTGACTCAATAATTAGTTCAAATAGAGAAACAATGTTGCGAAAACGGATACAATCGGATTTATTTTATCGATCTATTAGTAGTGGCTGGCATGAGTAACTTACACTCAGTTCTAGCAGGATTTTAGTATTTCTTAACAAATAAAGGAGCTAGTAAGCTGGAAGAAGGTGTAAAGATGTAGACAAGATCAGACCACGATCTGACAGATCGTCTTGAATAAGAAGGGTTTACCGGTTTTGATGAAAGTGCCTAAACCTAAAAGCAAAACCAAGGATAAACCCCATGGTCCATACTAATGATCGCATCATCAAACATTAACTGCTAGGTGATTTCGATTGCAATACCACTCCAAACGTAACTATGCCTTCCAGCGTTTTGATGACGCAACGTTCGCCATCCAATATCAGCCCTCCAAACTGGTTGATCTTCATTCGGGTTATAATATTTGACTGTGGTCCCATCCTTGGCAACCAGGATATTATGGAAACCCATTTCATGAGCAGACCCAGGGGAAGGGCCTCGAAACATCATAAAAGCGCAATTGTAATAGGTGTCGGTAAGCAAGTTCCTCGGCATTCCCCCATTACTAGCTGGCTGTATGAGATTTGTAAACAACGCATTATAATCAACTCTATTGCCCGGCTGCGCGAATTGAAGGCACATGTCTTTCTGGGTCGCGTCATATAAAATCCGACCGGTACGCCCAGGGCACTGGGTATTCACATAGTTTCGCACACGCATCGGCGAACTATTGTTGGCCGCCACTAAGGGGTGGTCGGCACCGTTTGGCATCGGAGGTAGGTCCCCATTCTGCCATTTGATAGCGCGCCACAGAGTGTCTTCCACAAAACTCTGTGGCCTTGGCGCACGGAGATCAAATCCTGACACTGCGATCTCGGTGCAGTGAGCGGCGCAAGAATTACCGTTCTGACTCGGTAAAGTTTTAAGATTCAACATCAAAATTTCCTTTTTCGTTGTGCTTGACAGTGAGAGTAGTGAGTCCAATGTACCAATTTGATAGGCAGTAATATATAAAATGGAGTGAAAAATAAGATTACGAGTTATTACGTAACCAGCAGTAAAGCCGCGTACTTCCCTTTCCTGATTTAAGGGCCATTTTTTCAATGCGACTTTCAAAGGACTTCGAGACTGAAGCAGCTCTGTCTGAGTAACAACACAAAGATATAAATTCTTAAATCAATCGCTATAGCAGTTCTACGGTCGTTAGTAACCATAGAGATTTTATTAATAAAAAAGGGTAATGTTTTAGTCAGCGTTTTAGCCTCCACATCCTTGGCATAATCGTATAAATTTAATAATGCCGTTAGGAAGGGCTATAGATGTTTGATGTGACCCCATACACTCCAAGCTATTTTTTTATTTATAGATAACGCAGAAGACAGGCCCTTAACTTTTCGGGCCATCCTAATCTTCCATCTACGACAGTTACCAGCTGGAGAATAGCCTCATAAGGACGAGGTTTTCAGGAGTGTAAACTCGCTTTCCGTCAGTGCCTTCACTCAACCAATTACCTAATATTTTCTATCAAACTCATTTCAGAGTTTTTATAAACGTGCTTTACTAGTGTAAAAAGCTCGGTTATCCCCTGAGCCTCTTTATTCAGCATCACAGGTTATTGGTAATAGTCCTTTTTGAGAATCTAGCTGTTCTAACTTTACTGGTTGCTCCACCAGATCCACCAGATCCACCAGATCCACCAGATCCACCAGATCCACCAGATCCATAGTTCTGCTTATCCTCCATTAGGCTCCGTTTGCCCAAAATGCGTTTATCTCTGTTAGTGATCAGCGTATCTATCACAAGAACTTTTATGCCTTTCTGATAGTCAAAGTTTACCAACTAAACTCTGGAAAGTTTTTGAATAGGTGTTGATTGCCATGGAACGACGTGATTTCGCAAAATTATTTCTTGGGGCTACCTCTGTATTTGCTGTCCCTCGACCACTCATCGCTTTAGATGCTTTATCAAGTCAACCGGTGAATGATGATGATGAGCTTCAACGTCTCATTCGCCATCGTATTCTTAAGCAACACGCGGCACATGCAGCAGTTGCAGGTACCCTAAATTTTTCTGGTCGTCGAATTTTTACTGTCCGAGTGCCTGGAGCCAAGGATACTTATCAACTAGGGGGCGATACGATTTTTGAAATTGCGTCGTTAACTAAGATATTTACGGCCTTACTATTGGCTGTTGAAGTTGTACATAAGAGAGTGAAACTCGATGATCCTCTCCAGGATTACGTACCAGCCGGTGT
The DNA here is from genome assembly GCF_047324085.1 of Microbulbifer sp. CNSA002. Classification (NCBI taxonomy): domain Bacteria; kingdom Pseudomonadati; phylum Pseudomonadota; class Gammaproteobacteria; order Cellvibrionales; family Microbulbiferaceae; genus Microbulbifer; species Microbulbifer sp. CNSA002. Next base: position 2,653,049 of record NZ_CP172449.1, on the reverse strand, counting down.
AAAAGCTCCAACTTTTGAAGGGCAACAAATCACTCTCGCCGACCTGGCTACCCATGCTGCTTCTCTTCCTCTAAGACCAAATAATCTTGCTGCATCGGCGCCCGATGCGCCCAATAAGTACGCTGGTTACTCCTTTGAGCAGCTCTATGGTGGCTTGCCAAGCTATCATCTGAAAGCTAGCCCGGGTACTCAATTCAGCTATTCAAACCTGGCTTTTGGGCTCTTAGGTCAAGGACTTGCTTTGAAGGAAGGCCGCTCTTTTGCAACGATACTGCGAGAGCGTGTGACGGGACCTTTAGGGCTAAGTGATACCACTTTAGAGGATGATCCCAAGAAGTCTGCTCGGCGAGCTCAAGGCCATGACTTCTATCTCAGCCCGATCGGCCCAACAAGCGATGGGGTGCTCTCGCCGGCTGGCGGTTTACGATCTACAGCCAGAGATCTCCTCACACTTCTCGACTTGTTTATCAACGGTCGAGGCCCTAAGGATTTGGTTGCAGCATCGCGACTAATGCTGTCAATTGATAGGCCGGGAGGCAGTGAAATCACTCGTATGGCCCTGGGTTGGCGCAGGACAACCACCAATGGAGAGACTTACTATTGGTCCAATGGCAGCAGTGATGGATCGCGTACATTTATGGGTTTTAACCCAGCGCGGAGAGCGGGTGTTGTTGCCTTGGCAGATACTGCCAGCGGTGAAGGTCTGGATGATATTGGCCATCACTTCTTGAACCCCGAGCAGACGGTATCTACTAAGATTGTCCCTGTCCCAGATTTCATCACTTTACCAGAGGAGGTGCTTTTGAGAGGTGTCGGCCGCTATGGGCACGGAACAGATGATATTGTCGAAATCAGCCGCGGCTATACAGGTCTTATAGTTTCAGCGGAATATGGAGAATTCGTAATTCGACCGCAATCGTCCACAATCTATGCATCGAAGATGGTTCCAGGGTTGACTATAGAGTTTGAGGAGGGCGATACGAGCCCTGCCCGCTCGTTTATTCTTCGTCAAGGTGGAAAAGCTTATTCCTATAAGCGACTGCCCTAGTTTGAATGGTCAGTTAGTTACTACTGGGGTGGAAGGAAAGAATACATCGCACTCGAGACACGCTGAGAATACATCCTTGTAAGCTCCTAATCGGCACCCATGCCTCATAGGGTCCCATGCGCTGTGTATCTTTCCTTCTCCCTTTTTAGTAAGTGCAGCCTAGGGGAATATTGGACGAAACAGTTTAACTTATTGATAAATTGAGATTTTTTATGTCAGTCAGATCATTGCAGCAAATTGATTTATCAATACCACATCTTAATTGGGCTGGATTAGGCAGGGTTTCGTAGTGGCCGACGTTCAGTAATTACTAGCCCAGTTAAAAATCAGTAAAAATCAGTTAAAGTAACTCAAAATACTGCGAACTGCCTCAATCCCTCCGCAATATTAATCTATGAGTAATTTCCAGAAGAATTATTGCAAGACACATTAGGAAATTTTAATCCGAGGTGGATTGTTAAGAAGTGCTATTCCTGAATGATTTCAAGAATATTAATGTACAGTCGTGCTAAGTAATATTATATATTCTATTTTGCTCTGGTTTGGCATCAGAGCAAAAACAGTGGATTCCATCGCTGAAAGTAGCAGGAAAAGGCAGGAGAATAATTATGACAAAAATAGTGAGCCGCAGTATCAACCGGGAAGTGAGTTTTACCGTGTTGGTAGAGGATAATTCGCCGATACTTTTTCAAACGAAGGTCAAAAAATCACTCGAAAACTGGCTGGATGAAGCACAGACTATCTTAAAACGAGCGATAGATATGTGCACTGTAGCGATTACATACCCTGATAAGGTTCCTGATAAGTTTAAAAATTTAGTCTCCTACTACTTCGGCCTTCCTATGGATTGCCCGCCACAAAGATATTCAAATTGCGTAAATGCGATACTTCAAAAACTCAGTAAAACCCAGATAGGCTTGAGTGGTGATGTGGAGTGTGCGGATGTAAAAATGATGCCCACCTTGTGTAAGGTTCAATGCTCTACCATATCGACGATAGGATATCCATTTGGTATTGAGGACCCTTCGAAAAATGCGGCCGGGTTTGTGTTTGTGCCCTTTACGGAAAGTTGGGGCAGATCAATTTCAAACTTCTGTAAGTTGTCATGGGCTGGTGGAGGGCAACTTAAGGGGGGGAGCTTTATGAAGCCCAATCAAAACCCTATCTGCTTGAGTTTTAGTAAAATTTGGGAGAAAGGTGAGGTATTCTGCATTGTTACTCTGATCCATGAAGGAACACATAAATATGCGCAAACCGTGGATCATAAATATTTCAATGATGAAGGCATCGCGGATAAATTGGATAAAGCTATTAGTGAAGGTGGCGCTATATGGATGAAGTTCCATCAGGACAGTGGTAAAACCCATGAACAAGCATTCAAGCTTGTTGTACAGCAGGCATTCAATCAGTTACGCGGACAAGATGCAGCGGCAACTCTTATGGCAGAGCTCACTGAGGTGAAAGCGGTGGAAAATGCGGACTCAGTGGCATGGTTTGCGTATGACGTAGCACAATTACCCTCTGAGCAGGAAGTTGGGAGAGTTATAACAGGAATGGTAGGTAAACGAAAAGTACACCCAAGCCTACTTAATCATTAAAGGAAAACCCAGGGGGCAGTCGAATTAATAGAGACGATTACGTTTCATGCAATTTGGGGTCCTATCCCGAAATCAGAGAACTGTCCCCAGGGCCCAAGGATTTCTATATTTGGGGTGTAGATGCTCGGGCCAATGCGTGAGTGGTGAAGGATTGGTTGATACTGGTCACCACTTCCCGTACGCCGAGTACACGGTAACAATTTACACTGTTACTACCTAGGATTTTATCGCTGGAATTGGAGAGGTACTTTAGGGAGTTGGCTAACGCGTGCGATGCAGTTGTTACCATCAAAATCAGTTGTGACCATGCCAACCCTATTGTTTCAACGGGATCTGGAAAGTTCGTAATTCGGCGGCAATCGTCCACAATTTATGCATCGAAGGTCGTATCAGCGCTAACTATTGAGTCCAAGTGAGGGGACATGAAGGCTCGCTGTTCGCTTACGCTTATAAGTGTGTATCTCTATTTGGATAAATGCGGCCCGCTAATCGCTAATACCTTGAAAGGAAAGATCAATGCCCTATCCAGAAGTTACGATGGCTAGTAACACAATCCACAACCCGAAAGAACCCCGACACCTTATGCGCGCCAAGATTGTGCCTAGGACAGTGCGTGTGCGTCGTGGTGGCAAGGTGATTGCCGAGAGTAGTAATGCTTTGAGAGTTACAGAACTCGCAAAAGATATGCTCGACCCCGTATTCTATTTCCCAAAAGAAGATGTTCTCGCTCCCCTCTCCCTTATAGAGGGAAAGACAAGCTATTGCCCACTGAAAGGAGATGCCAGCTACTTCTCAATCGATGATAGCGGAGAAGCTATTGCATGGGCCTATGAAGCTGCTTTTGACTTTGCCGGGGTGATCAACGGGCGTATTGCCTTCTATCCAGATCAAGTGGCAATCGAAGAAGTTGGAACTTCATCATGACCCTCTTCCTATAGACTCTTTTAGGTTAATGATACAAACCATGCCTAGCAGCTGGTTGCAATCACATTCCGCCCTTTTATAGGCACTTGTAGCGAAGGACTACTCCGCCCGTTTCAAGGGTATCTGCCCGCATCAGCTCAAAATTTTTCTGGATACCGTCAGGCTTGAAGAGAGGTGAGCCAGCTCCTAGTACGATAGGTGCTAGGCATATCCGGTACTCGTCTACTAGACCTTCTCTGAGCAGAGTAGCTACAAGATTGGAACTACCAAATACAAAGATATCCCTCTTCCCGGTCTCTTTTTTCAGCGCGCGAACATGTTCGGCCGCCTCGCCTTTCAGTAGACGAGTATTTGACCAATTGGCGGTTTCTAGCGTGCGAGAGATGACGGCTTTTTCAAGCGAGTTCATCATGTCCGCAATCGATCCTGTTTCGTTTTGCCAATAATCGGCCATCCCTTTATAGGTGCGACATCCGAATAGCAAGGTGCCGATTTCATCGCCCTGTTGAAGAGAGAAGGCTTCTAATTCATCGCCCCACACTGTTGCGTGATGGTCCAATGACCATGGGGTGGTGCCTTCAAAGCAGCCGTCCAATGACATCACATTCCAAACCACTAACCGTCTCAAAATCTGATCCTCATATATTTGTCTCTTGCATTGTCTGTTGGGACTGAGCTTGATGAGGGCAGTGTCACTCAGCTTGTTAGGGCCTTGCGCTAGTAGCTCTGGGCTTCCGAGGCGGTTTGGCCATGCGTAGTTCAAATACTCTTTCGCGATATCTATCTGTTACTTCAAACCGAATTTGTAGCAGCTTGAATTGTCGCAATATCGATCTTTCTCATGGTCATCATCGCGGTGAAGGCACGTTTCGCCTTGTCACGGTCGGGGTTCGTTGTAAGATCGAGTAGCAGTTTTGGCGTAATTTGCCACGAATGGCCCCAGCGATCCTTACACCAACCGCAGGCGCTTTCTTGCCCACCGTTATCCACAATCGCATTCCAGTAACGGTCAGTTTCCTCCTGGTTTTCGGTGATAACCATGAAACTGACCGATTCATTCGGAGTTAGATTTGGACCGCCATTCAGACCTATAAACTTGCGCCCAAGGACAGTCAATTCAACGGTTAGCTCACTGCCCTCATGGCCGCCGGGGTAGTCGGCGGCGGCCGCATTAACGCGGTCGACATGGCTGTTAGGAAAAGTTGCTGCATAGAATTCCGCCGCTTTCTTTGCTTCGCCATGGTCGAACCACAGACAGGTAACGAGTTCGGTCATATTGATTCTCCTATTGCTTTGGGTTGTTTGATTACTGGCTTTGAAGAAAGTCTCTGGTGTTTTTAGTCAGATAGCGTCCTCCGGCGGGTGCTCAGTGAACCATTCCATGATTTTGGGCATGTTTGCCTCAAACGGCCCACCAATGTAAACGTTGAGAACACCGGCGCGCTGATCACTGCGGTTTTCAAAGTCATGGCGCACGCCAGGCGGGATGAAAATGAAAGCGCCTTTTTGGGTATCGAGCCACCGATCACTCACCAGAAACCTTACGGTGCCTTCCAGCACGTAAAACAGTTCTATCTCAATTGCCCTCTTCGGCATTATGAACGTACGCTTCGCATCTTATTGCTGCGTTGCTATGTTCCCCTTCTATCGCTCCATAGCGCCTTTACCGGCGATTATCTTGTCGCGGAATTTCTTTATTCTCGAAACTCGTGTAGACGATTTCTTTGCTGAATTTAGGTTGAAGGCATAGCTACGCTGCCGCCCCGGTGTTAGGGCATGAAACGCTTCTGCAAGCTGAGGGTCGGCATCCATGGCTTCCACCAGTTCATGGGGGATCTCGATATCACGTTTTACTATTGGTGGCTTAATGCCCGCCTCGGCATAACCCTTCGCTTCTTCGATATAGCCTCGTATGACCGCTTCGAGCTTTTTCACCTGTTCATTCGCTTTCAGGAGGATCTCATGAGCGTGCTGCGTATTGGCGCCGCGCTTTTGAAGGAGGCCTTCGGGATCTTTCAAGAGTGCTGCATTCATGAAGCTGATGACGAATGCTTCTCGAAACGCCCCTAAAATAACGATGTTTCGTCCGGCGAATGTGTAACAGGGGTGGCCCCATTTCACCACTTCTTCCAGATCCATACTTATACATATACGGCGTAGTTCGATCAGGCCGGACTCCCATTTTCGGACAGAGCACAGGGGTGTTGCGAAACGTTCGCAGCGCCCGCAACCTTTCGCGAAAAAGTCCTCGATATTTGAAATCATGGCCATTCAGGTTTGACTCTAGGGCTGTTAAAAACAGCGTGATTGGCGACGACCGCCTGGTTGAAGCTTCCAGTGGAGTCCAGTGCTTACGAGATATCTCGTTGAAGGGAGAAATCTCCAGTCGTAATACTTCCGCCTCGAATATAGGTCACACAAATTACACCGCTATCTGTCGTCATGGCTTGCTGTACATGGAACGCTGTAGGGAGCACACCTGAACCGAAAAGACGTTTCCCGTTACCCAGGACCAAAGGAAAAATCAGTAATTTAAACTGATCAATTAAGTCCGCTTTGAGTAGAGTTTGAATAAAGTCAGCACTGCCTGGAACCAACAAGTCAGGGCCATTGCTAGCCTTGATTGCACGAAGCCTCGAGATTGGGTCATCCCCCAGCCACTCGCTGCCTTCCCAGGTAAACTCAGGTTTCGTGCGAGAAGCCACGTATCGTGTTGTACCGTCGATTTTTTTGGCCAGCTGGATTTCACTTTCATCAACACCCTCAGGCGGAGGGTCAGCAGCAACTTTTGGCCAATGTGCAGCGAAAATATTGTGAGTCCGATGGCCAAGTAGTAACTCAAATGGCGCTGCGAACACATTGCCCATGAATTGACCAACACCTTCATCAAAATAGGAAGCTACCCATCCACCAAGTTCAAAGCCCCCTGAAGAGTCCTCTTCCGGGCCGCCAGGGGCCTGCATCACACCATCCAGGCTAATAAACGTGTTTACAATTATTTTTCGCACAAGTTCTTCCCTGTTGGCTCTATTGGTCCAAATGATGCTGCGGGTGTACTTGGACTGTTACTCAATGGCTATTGAAGCCCGAAGAGAAATAATATTGCCCTTCTCTATTCGGCTTCTACTTTTCTTGCTTCCAAGTAAGCAGTCAGATTAGAAAGGGCCCGCTGCCACCCATTGCGAGTTCCCTCGATCATTCCCGAGCCAGCCAGGGACGCGATTTGTATCGTTACCTCAAGCTCTGTCACGCTTCCAATTTTTCTGATCTCCACGCTAACCAAAGAGACACTCAGTGAAGAGCTATCCATAGTTACTCGTTCGGTGAACAACAGCCGCTGCGGTCTTCTGATTTCGTAATAGTGTGTTTCAACCCGGAATCGCAGATCGCTTTTTTGACCGCATAGATGTACGTCTAGGCCTCCTTCGCGAAAGTCGTTTTCGAGAAATTCGATTGATTCATCTTCAGAGGGAGGCCCCCATATCGAGCGGGCTTGCGGGTCTTCCCATGCGGAAAATACCCGCTCTCTCGGTGCTTTGATCCTTCTACTGATCGATATGGTGTCGTGGGATAAATCTTGGCTCATGCGAATCCCTCTGCGATGTTTGCAAAGCGTGAACAGCCGAGTGCAAAAAATAACTATAGTTAGCTTTTTGGATAACTATAGTTAACAGTAATTGTTAGGTCAATGGATAACCCGCGAAAGGCTCCGCGCGGTTAAAGCTTCAGTGCTAGGTGGGATGGAGGGCGAGAAATTGGCTTATGCCTATGGGATCCGTATTGTTGGGGCATCTACCCCTTTTGCACTAAGTCATCCTGCTCTTCTGCGTCGAGCGTTTCGACATAGCTCGCCATCCGAGCCATCCGGCCTTCCCATATGGCCGTTTGTGTATTGATCCATTTTTGTGCCGCTGTCAGTTGCTTGGGTTTTATCTCACAGGTTCGCACGCGACCGGTTTTCTTGGAGCGAATCAAGCCCGCATCCTCCAGCACACCAATATGCTTCATGAACGAAGGGAGTGCCATCTCAAATGGTTCTGCGAGCTCGGTGACCGACGCTGGTCCGCTTATCAAATGCTGAATGACAGCGCGTCGTGTTGGATCAGCCAGAGCTTGGAAAACAGTATTCAGGTTGTCGTGATTTTCTTCCATCTGAATAAGTATATCGGTGAAAAATTGTTAGGCAATGGCTACTGGGTGTAGCTACGTATTAAAAGCAGCTTAAGGTTACTTGGAAACCGCTCATTCAATCATTCGATTAGCCTTGCCGCCTCAACGATAATGGATATGCTCTAGAGCGTCTGCAAGCGCTGGTTTGGCTCCCTACTATGATCATAGAATCAGGTGGAGTCGATTAAATGGTGTTATAGGGCAAAGATAAAATGTTTCAGTGTTAACAGGCTACTGGAACCCCATTACTTAAAAGAATAAGGTGCAACAGTGATCGATTTTACTTATCAAAAGGATGTTCAAATCGAACCTATCTCTTATACAGTCCGGGCAATGCCAGAGAAGGTCTTCGATGCCTGGATCATACCCAACATGGTTGAAAAATGGTGGGGGCCTGACAATTTCACGACACGTGTACTCAACCTCACTGCCAAGGTTGGTGGGTGCTTTGCTTTTGAGATGACTGCTCCAAGCGGCAGTTCCTGTATTATGTCTGGTGTGTATCGCAGCGTTGACAGGCCAAAGCGATTAGTTTTTGAAGTCCACGAGCATTGCAATCTTAATCTGCCAAACAGTACCGAGCCGCAAGAGAATGCATCTTTGGTCGAAGTTGTTTTCAGGGGCAGTGAGCTTGGTACCATCGTTACTCTGACACATACGCTTCTCAACACTGACTACGCAAAACTGGCAAAAGCCAGTTGGACTCAATCAATTTGCCAAATGGAAGCTGTACTTACCGAATCTATCACGAGCTAGTGTTTTCTCTAATGGGCTGGATTAATGAGTTAATGTAAGTTTTCTTTGGATCAACAATATAATCCAGCTAGCGATAACAAATGGTGCGGTTAATACAATAATATCAGCGCTCATAAAAGCCATTGCGATTGGAACGGTTAATATGCTCCCTGCAATTGGGGCTAGCCATCGCTTACGACCATTTGATAATGCAATAGCGCTCAAAGATGCATTGTAACCGAAGAGCCCGGCAAGAATTAATGTGGGTGATAAGGCCAGGAACATGGCCAGTGATGTGGCCAGCATTCCACCAATAATACTCCAACACGCATGAGATTTATTCGAGATAAAAATCCCAATTAAAAAACAAATACCTGTAATGGCATTGTTCTGAAAGATAATTTGACCAATACCTTCGAATATCCCCCAGGTTGAGGTGTTTTCGTTAATGAATGCTGCAGTTGGCGCTAGATCTAGTGCTGGAGCCAATATCCATATAGCCCATATCACCAGAATGTAGGGTGCAGTATAAGGCGGAAGGATAAAGTGAAGCAGCATAAAGCGCATGATTAAGACTGTTAAAGCACTTCCACCGACAATCAATAAAAAAGTCATTAGGGATGGAGCATATAATAAGAATATGACTACACCGATCAAAGCTCCATTGTACCCAAATAGTCCATCCTCAATTTGTTTTACGGGATAATTAAGGATATTTGCACAGGCAGTTGCGGTGATAACCCCAATTACGACCCCTATAGCCATGGTAATAGAGTTAACTGTTACTCCGAGTATGAATAGAAAGCCACTCAAGGCGTTTCTTTGTAGGATGACCTGGCTAATTCCTCTGAAGATACTGACAAGACAATTTCCGAGTTTTGTAGTTATTGGCTTTGTCATAGTATCTCTATTACAGCCTTAATTCGAATTAGTTAGTGTGGCTGCCAGATTTTGAGCCAAGTGAAATTAGAATATATTGTGTATGAGATTAGCAAAGGGGTTATCCATTATCTTTCTTAATCTGAATAAGTTGTAATTGACCCTACCCGCTCACTTGTTCACGGTCATAAATATACTATTAACTTTAGGTTATCCAGAATAAGCCATGGGCAATACACAGTTACCAGGTAAGCTCGATATATTGTAGTGCTACTTAGTTGACTGTCACGTTCTGACCAGAAGCCTGTAGTCTGCTTTAGCTTATTAAATTTTCTTCATACCTGTGATTGAATGTGCTTCCCCAAAAACCATCTACAATTCAACACACCACTTAAGCGCCGTGGGTAGTACTTTAAGCTATTCCGGTGTATATGGTTAAACGATACTTTCGGTAGTGAGGTAGCAAGCATGTTTAACAACGTAGGTTGGATTATCGAGGGAAAGATAAGAAAGGGACATGAAGCGGAGTTCAAAGCTGTTGTGAATGAGATGGTCGCAGCAACTAAGAAAGAAGGTGGAACCCTGAACTACCAGTATTACGTAACCGATGATGGAAACGTGCTTATCTATGAGCATTTCAAGGATTCCAAATCCGCTCATAAGCATATTGACTCGTGGGACAACTTTGCCGATCGTTGGATAGCGGCTGCTGAACCGACTCGCTTAGTCCACCTGGGAGATATGCCACAAGATCTTCGGGAGCGTCACTCAGGCCTGCAATCAACTCTATACCACCCTTACGCTGGATTTGAACGTTCAGGCGGTAAGGCTCACTAACCGTTTAGGGAAGAAAGTAAAGGTGTAAGACTTTCACCAGTTGAGTTGATAACTACATGTTTCAAGACAACTGGTGAAGGTTGGGTACCCTTTCATTTATAAAAAGTTACTCCAGCAGCTTCATGGAATCCCATATTTCTCAGCCAATCGATCGATTTCTGCTTGTGATCTGGAATTATCTGGACACTTCGCACCAAACCATGGGTTTAGATCACTATCTGTATTTGTAGCAGGTAGCTCTTTAACATCAAAACAACGGTCTCCAACTTGAACAAAGGTTCCTGTCGAGGTCTGGTATCTGTTTTCTGTAGGCTGATATCGACGGACTTTGTTGCGTTCCCTGGCTATTTTTCTCTCGAGTACGGGATTGAATACAGTCGGTTGTCGCCCTGACCTTGGCGCAATTGGGAAATCCTCGGAATGGGGCCTTGCCTCTAATGCTCCTTCCAATTTGGGTGGTGGCTCTTCTATTTTGGTTGGCTTCACATTATTCAAACTATCAGGTATTGGCGGGCTAGTAACGGTTACTACATCTGTCGGAGCGGTATCCTGCTCTGATACTACGCTCGGTTCTTCAGCAGTTGGCGGAGACGTAGAAGGCAGAGGAGTAAATGGGGCCAGTAATTTGACTTCTAGCGACGTGTTGGTTCTAGGAGTTGGACCTGGAGCTATTGATACTGGAACAACTATCAGTGCTATATGGGTTCCAATAGCAATAAGTACTGACACTGCAAAGCGCCAATTTTGGGTGGTTTTGATGTTGGAGAGTGAAGGTGTCGTCGTATTAAAATCCATCTACTTCGTAGACCATATCTCAATAGACCTGGCCAAAATCCTTTTCCGAAAAACTCTGTGATTAGTGCGATAACAGGTAGGACTCCCACAGATCTTATAAGTTCTTTGGAGGCTCCAACTTCACCTGGTTGTTACTTTATGACAATGAGGCCATCGCCCTCCTCCAGTTAGCCTTCTTCGTTCCTGAATACACAGAGAATCGCCCCAGGGTTCCTAGTCAAACAAATCCTCTTAGCCTTACTGTAAGAAATTGCACTCCAATACGACCAAGATGGGTATCTAAACAGACTCTCTTCAAATTGGGGCTTATACCCTGCCACTAAGGATATGGATTGTATGAAATTTATCCGCTTAGCTCTTCGCACCTTGATCGCCGCTACATTAGTTTTTTCTATGCCATTCGCTCTAGCATCAGAGCCATTTTCCGAAGAACGATTCAAGGAGTTACAAGCCGCCAAACGACCCATTTTGATTGATGTGAGAGCAGATTGGTGCCCAACCTGTAAAAAGCAGGGCGAGATTCTGGCGCAGTTTCAGAGGGACAATGCCCAGTGTGGCCTTACGATCCTGAATGTGAATTTCGACTCCCAGAAAAAGTGGGTTAAGCACTTCCGCGCTCCTCGGCAATCAACGCTACTACTGTTTAATGGAGAGCAACAGGTGTGGTTCAGTGTTGCCGAAACTCGTGCCGATGTAATTCAGCATAATATCTTCGATTCAGTTAAGGCTTGCACTGACAATGCTTGAGCTTAGCGCCATCCCCCTGGCTTTGATAGCGGGTACTCTCAGTATTCTCTCTCCCTGCGTTTGGCCATTGGTGCCAATGGTTGTCGGGGCTTCTAATAGTGCCGGGCGCTGGGGGCCGTACGCGTTGGCGATTGGGCTGAGCTTGTCATTTGCATTAGCTGGTACTGTGCTGAGCTTTCTATTGGTCTCCTTAGGATTAGACCCAGAACTCTTCCGCTATATTGCCGCGATAATGTTAGTGGCGGTTGCACTCGTCTTGTTGATCAAACCACTTTCCGATTGGCTTACCTTGCGCTTATCAAAAATCACTGTAGGGGCGAGCATTACCGGTGATGGGGCTTGGGCTGGGCAGTTTGGTATTGGCTTCCTTACCGGAATCATCTGGCTGCCATGTGTCGGCCCTACCCTGGGTGCCGCTATAGCACTGGCTTCCATGGGCCAGCAATTGGGGCAGTCATTTATGGTGATGTTTGCTTTCGGACTAGGTACCGGTGCAGCGCTTTTAGTGGCTGGGGGGTTATCGAGGCAGATTTATACTCGACTGTCACCATCAGTTGGGGCTTTCGCGATTGGAGGCAAAACAGTACTAGGTCTTATACTATTACTACTCGGGGTACTGGTCTTGAGTGGGCTTGATAAGGTAATGGAAGCCTGGGCTTTGAATTGGATTCCCGAGTGGACTTTCAGTTTTTGATGGTCTTTTAGTGGCAAGCCAAGCCATATTGGTTTTTATGGGCCGGGTATTCTTATTCGGCCTTCTTAACTTGGAATCACAAAATTAGCCTTACGACTCAATAGGTACTCGCTCCCTTCATCGGCGTAAATGCGCACTTTTCATATTGGAGGATTTACGGTGGTAGAAATCGAGTGCCTATGGGAGTGCAATGATGGATTGGGTGAGACACCGATTTGGTCAGCGGAAGACAAGTCTATTTATTGGGCTGATCACGTTAACCCCGAACCTGATCCCACTGATGCCCGGCCTCCATCCATAAGAAGTTTCAATATCGAAACAGGCGAACGCAAGACCTGGGAGATGCCTGAACAAATAGGCTCCTTTGGCTTCCGCCGTGGAGGCGGAATGATCGGAGGTGGATGCTCAGGTTTCTTTGCGATCGACTTGGAAAACAGACGTGTCGATACAATCGTTAATCCTGAACCCGGTAGGCCCCACAGTCGTTTGAATGATGGCAAAGTGGACCGCTATGGGCGTTTCTGGTGCGGTAGCATGGATGTGCGTTTTAAAGACAAATCTTCCTATCTCTATTGTTTGGAACCCGATCTAACCTACCGAAAGGCCGATAAGGATTTTCGCTTTGTTGTAGCCAACGGCATTGCTTTTGACCCTGAAGATACGCGAATGTATTTCGGGGATACCTTTGGACATATGGTTTACGTATTCGATCTGGATATCAGTGACGGCCGGATTAGTAACCGGCGCCCTTTCTTCTCCATTGAAGACCGACAACCAGGAATTGTCGACGGTGCAACGGTAGATACGGAGGGGTTTTACTGGTTTGCGTTGAATCTTGGGGGCAAAATATTGCGAGTGGATCCCAAAGGAAGGCTTGATAGAGAGATCGACCTGCCGATTCGCAGCCCTACCTGTATCGCTTTTGGCGGTAATAATTATGAGACACTGTTTGTCACATCTCAGCAGTCATTCCTCACTAAAGAGGAACTGGCTCGACATCCTCAGCCGGGCTGTATCTTAGCCGTTCACGGGCTTGGAGTTCAGGGGCTTCCTGAGCCAAAGTTCGGCAGTTAACTAGCTCTTAATTGCAACTCTTCAAATAGGCATCCCTATTCTTGCGTTCTGTCGGGCTAGAATCTTTGTGTGTGATAAATCTGAATCGCCAATTGGACAAGAGAGGTGTCAGTTGCGTATCCCTGCCATCCCACCAGAAGAGCTCAGCGAAGAACAGAAACCTCTTTACGAAGATATGAGTAATGAGATGAAGGGGTATTTCACAGGTTTCATCAAGAAGCGCAAGGATGGCGCTTTACTGGGGCCCTGGGCACCAGCACTGCAATATCCCAGGTTTGGAAAGCCCTGGTGGGACAATATCAAGGCTATTGCAGACAAACCCACGCTTCCTAAGGCTGCTCGGGAGGTTGCGATTCTAATCACCGCAGCTCATTTTAAAGCGGGTTATGAGCTGTACTCCCATACGGTTATTGGTGAGAAAAGTGAGTTGGCAAGGAGCAAAATTGCCACTATCGCAGCGGGCCAGCGCCCAATAGACCTAACTTTTGAGGAAGCCGCTGCTTATGATGTCGCCGCATCACTTGCAGCTGGAGGCCGCCTGCCAAAGGCTACTTGGGAGATGGCCGTGAGTGCTTTCGGTAACGAGGGCGCCGCCGAACTGGTCTTTCTCGTGGCTGGCTATCATCAGGTCTCTGCCATTTTAAATGGTTTTGATATTTCCATACCTGGTGACGGGAGTTAAGGAAAGTCTCGGTTCGGGAGGGGGCAAGAATGTTCTGGGTTTATCCAGCCCAACGGCACATTCATCCCATATGTAAGTTGTGAAAAAAGTAGCGTCCTCTGAATGCTTGAAAGCAAATACCACTTTCTTCGAGAGTAATTGAGTGGAAGGTAAAGTGTGTAGTTGGGATAGGTTGCAGCGCCCTATTCCAGTGCTGTACAGAGTTTACGAGATGGCATTCGCCATCTCGCAGGAAATAGCCCGTTATTGGGCGGCAACAGCTTGGGGTATATCTGCAGACTGCTTTGACTGGGATACCTGCCTATAGATATATCTACTCGAATAGAGGCAAATGACACCCATTACCAGGGCGCCCAAGTCAGTGAAGACCACTGGCAAAGTGACGGACTTCCAGGGGATCAGCAGACCATTTCCAGTTACCAGCGCATTCAGCAGCGGGATGCCGCACAGCAGCAAGCCTGCACAAAGTGAGAGATCTGCTAATGCGGGTTTTATCTGGCGGCGCAACATCGCCCAGGCTATGGCCACTCCCCATACAGAGAGATACACCATTTCAATCCAGTGAAAGCGCTGATCGCCACCACCACCGGGAGGTAACAGCTTATTGGCATAGAAAGTGGCCGCGGTGGCGACAACCAAACCGGCACAAACCCCTACCGTGAGCAAACTGAGGAACCAGCCGGAACCTCGGGTATTAATATCACCAGAGGGAAGCTTCTGTCTCTGTGCCTTGCGAATCTGCCAGATAACGGTGCCCGTTACCATCATCAAACACAATGCCAATCCCAACACAAAGTACAGGGCTTTTATCAGGAAGCCACCGTAGAGTGCGTAGTGAAGTGGAGTCAGTGAAAAATACACCCGCATAAACGGACCTGAGTCCTGCACGGGGTTATTGATGTTAACTACTTCGCCATCTTCACTGCGGTATTTGACATCTACAAAGCGCACCAGCGCCTCGTTTGTTTGGCCCGAGACTTGGACAACTTGATTGCGATCCCCGTAGGCCTCCACATAAATGGCTTTGGGTTTCGCATTAGGCACTTGGTCATGGTAGCGCAGCAGCATTTGGTTATAGCTATTGGACAGCAAAGGCTCGCCAGTTATCTCAGGATGTTCCCCCACTACCGAGGCGACTGCTGCTTCCACATTACCTTCAAAAGCAGAAAATGCAGCAACCTGGATCATAATGCCATTCAGGCCAAGTATTGCGCCGGTAAAAGCAATCACTATATGGAACGGTAGCGGCCAGACCCCTAATACTTTGTGCAGGTCTGTCCATTTGAGCCGCCTGCTGCGATCCACTCGGAATTTAAACATCTCTTTAAAGATTTTCTTGTGAATGATGATGCCACTTAATATGGAGAGCAGCATCACCAAGCCCATCAGTCCAACCAGGTAGCGTCCAAAAGGCCTGGGAAACAGTAGATCAGTGTGCATATACGTCAATAGCTCAGCGAAATCAGAGCCGCTGGGCGGCAGTACTTCACCGGTATTGGGGTTTATATGGCGTACCTCGGTTTCCTCACTTTCAGCATTAGTCCAGAGCACTTCCAGCATAGGATGGTAGTAGTCTGGCATTGAGATCATAAAAAAACTGTCCTCACCGATATTTGCCTCGGCAAGTACCGGAGCGACCAGTTGATCTACATCCACAGGCGCTTCAGCATCGAAGGCAATACGATGCTCGGGGCGTTCCCATTGGGTCAGCTCGTGGCCAAATAGTGCGACCACGCCGGAAAAGGAAATTACGAATAGCAGAATAGAAAATAACACCCCAATCCAGGAGTGAATTTCGTAAAAAAGGATATTGCTACGCTGTTGCATTTAAGTTGGCTAGACCGAAAATTATAAAAAAGAAAGAGCGCTTAGTCCGAGCATGACCAGCAACAGGGACAGTAGGTATGCCGCTGCGCGCCAAGTGGAGGCGGCGAGTAACCCCATACTCATATACCCGACCCATAAAAGTGTCGATAACATAGATCCCGCTGCCATCCGTTCTGTTGGCTCGGCGGACGGCCAGTAAATCGACAACATCACCGTGCTGGAAAACATCAAGATAATGCTCAGCACAATGGTCAGGGCGACCTGTTGCCAACTGATTTTTATTGAAGCAGCCATAGAGTTATCCGATAGTCAGAAGAGCCTGCTCTAATACCAACAAGCCCACTACTGACAGCGGAAAATGGCGAAGCAGCCAATTAGGTTTGATTGGGGCGAGCAGTGCTTGTAATAAAGCGCAGAACATCGCGACACAAAGCCAAATGGGTATCCCTACCTCCCAACCATATAGGAATCCATAAGGAATTGAACTCACCGGAAGCACCCACCAGGCAATTCTTTGTAAGCGCTTAAAACTACTGAGCTGTAGATCTTTATGTCTGGTTACAAAAATAAGTAGTACAGCCAAATAAGTAAGTAGGAAAGCCACCAGGTTAGACATTGAAGTTTTCCAGCCTTCTTTGCTTAGAGGTCGCGGATTTTTTGAACATTGCGCTTATTCTTTACAGAAATGGAGTTTCGTAGTTGCAAATATTGCCTTCAATACTGGGAAGCTTTGTATTTAGCGATCTACCGGGTTTAAATTTAAGTCACAAATAATAATCATTATCAGTTGTAGTCTATCTTAAGATACATGTTTGTTCAATTGGCTTGAAAATGCAGACAGACTGGAAGGTAGCAATGAAGAGGTGCTAAGTTCTTTTATCTTTCTTCCATATCTTATTGTTCTTATCATGTGGATTATTGACTTCGAAGCCAGTGGCTTATCCAAGCAGAGTTACCCTATAGAAGTTGGCCTCTGCTCTGAAACAGTGGAATACCAGGCGCTAATAAAACCAATGCCACACTGGTCTTATTGGTCCGATGATGCTGAATCGATACATAACATTTCCCGATCAAAGCTGGAATCCGAGGGTATTGATCCAACTACAGTGGCTTATAGCCTAAACAGGATTCTTTCAGCGCAGATTGTCTATTGTGATGCCCTGCACTGGGACAGTTTTTGGTGCAATGCCCTTTTTTCTGATACTGGCATTCATCAGGAGTTTGAACTCAGGGATATTCAGGAGCTAATTGGTGGCTCTGAAAATCACTTAAGAGCATTCATTAAAGAGCGCGAAAAGCTGGAGGACTCTGACAAATTCACAGTTCATCGAGCGCTGGATGATGCAAAAATAATCAGGAAGGCACTAAAAGTAGCATTAGCAGGCTGATATGAGTGAGTAGCTTTGGAGTTAAGTAAAACGGTCGTCCTCCTTTGACTAACTAACAGAGAGCAGTAATTAGGGAGCCTCTGAGTAACTCCGTGATACCTCTGGCATGCAGAGCGGTTCACAATCAAGGCGCGGCTTCGCAGGAATGTCTAGACCTTTCAAGAAGTCGCAACGCGGAGTGTGAATCGCTCTGCAAGCCCCGAAGGGCGGGCCTTGAAGGCCACAGCTGCTGCGTTGCAGCTCTTGCAAAGGGCTACGGCCATTCGCGGCGAGCTGCGCCTAACATCTGCAGCCTTCAAGACCCGCAGAGGCATTACGGAGTTACTCAGAGGCTCCTTAGGTCTATTACTTCTGCACCTTGTGGAGGCACTAACTCTTTGCCGCAATAAAAACACCACTTCCTATAAGTAAAGCCCCAGAGCCGTATTTTAGAGCCGGGGTCTTTCCTGATTGACTGATTGTTGACCGTGCCTTGCAGGCAAGGTACGCATAACCGGCCATCACGCTGCCTACGGCTAGCGTTGCAATTGCAAATATAATTGCAATGTCCAAAGAAGCAACACGAGTTAGATCGAGGAATGCTGGAAAGAAGCTTACGTAGAAAAGAATAGCTTTCGGGTTACCCAGCGTGGTGACTAAGCCCAGTAGAAAACTTGAAAAGCTGCTATGGGAGTGGCTTGTTGCTATTTGGTTTTGGTCGACTTGTCTTTTCTTTGCTGAGAGAAAGATATTCACTCCCAGCCAGATAAGATAGGCTGCTCCAGCATATTTAATAACAATGAATAAGCTCCCCAAGGTTTCGGATAGCGTTGCTAAGCCAAGCAGAGCTAACAAAATAAAGAAATAATCGCCTACAACAATTCCCACTACTGTAATTAACCCCTGGCGCAAGCCGAGTGTCACTGACCGGGAAACAACAGCTAATACTCCTGGCCCAGGTATCAGTGCTAGAACTAGCATTGAAATGAACAGAGCTAAGGATGTAGAGATTGTCATGAGGTACTCAGTGATAGTTAGAGCTTTTATACATTGATTCTATATGCTCAAAAACTGTACGTAAATTGTGCTTTTGAGGCTTCTTGCTAGCAAATCCTTGGCAACTGCTCTCCAGGTAAACGCTGCAATAACCGATCACATCCCAAATTGTTTTTTAAAATAACCTGGGAGCTATTTCCTCCCCCAACAGTACCAATAACCGCAAAGCTGCTATATGCGGTTGCTTTTCGAAGAATGGAAAGTGCCAACTTAACACCTGCTTCGGGGACAAAAGACACAAAACGCCCCTCATTCGCTACATAGAGTGGGTCTAGCCCCAGTAGCTCACAAGCGCCCTGCACGGCATCACAAACAGGTATCTTGCTCTCCTCCAAGACAAAGGTCCGTCCGCAGTTTTCCGCTAGCTCCACCAATGCGGTGGCTAGCCCACCTCGTGTGAGATCTCGCAGACAATGAACTTCAATTCCGGCATTGATCATTTGTGCAACTACACCATTCAGTGGCGCACAATCGCTGAGGAGATCACTTTCAAACTCGAGTCCCTCTCGGATGGCCATCACTGCTATGCCATGGCGGCCGAGATCGCCGGACAGGATAATAGAGTCACCTTGGCAAATACGGTTGGGATCAATGGGTTGTTCTCTTATCAGGGTACCGATACCACTGGTATTGATATAGAGCCCATCCCCCCTCCCTTTCTCTACCACTTTGGTATCGCCGGTGACTAAGGTAATTCCTGAGTTCCGGGCAGCCTCAGCCATCGAGATCAGAACCCGTTGGAGAGTTTCCAGAGGTAACCCCTCTTCGAGAATCAAGCCGCAGCTTAGAAACTTGGGTTCCGCGCCGGCCATAGCCAAATCGTTGACGGTGCCATAAACGGCGAGCTCACCGATGTTTCCTCCGGGAAAGAAAAGCGGTGAGATGACAAAGGAGTCGGTGGTAAATACGAGCTGATCCGGTTTCCATGGAAGTGTTGCACTGTCATGGGCCTGGGATAGCCAGGGGTTAGAGAAGACAGGTTGAATATATTGATCGATCAAGCGTTGGGTCATCTCCCCACCGCTGCCATGGCCGAGGCGTACGACCTCGTCAGCGGTTAGTGGAATTGGACACTGCAGATTCATTCGATTCCACCTGGTTCTGGTAGCGATAGTAGGCCGCGCAAGCGCCTTCAGTGGAAACCATTGGCGCCCCCAGCGGTTGCTGGGGTTGGCAGGTCTTAGCGAAGTGAGGGCAATCCCCGGGTTTCTTTAGCCCCAGCATAATATCCCCACTGATACATCCCCTGTTTTCAGAAATGCTCAATGCTGGCAGATTGAATGTTTGTTCTGCATTGAATCCTGAGTAATCGTCGCTCAGTACCAGACCGCTAGCGGGAATCTCACCTATGCCGCGCCACTGCTGTGTTGCTACTTTAAAAACCTCTTTAATCAAGTCTTGGGCAACGGTATTACCTGTTTTAGTAACCGCGCGCTGATATTGGTTTTCTACTTCACAGCGACCATTTTCTAATTGACGGACACACCGGAGTACGCCTTCAAGAATATCCAGGGGTTCAAAGCCTGTAATCACTATTGGAATCTGGTGTTTTTTCACCAAGCTGCGGTACTGACGATATCCGGTTATTGCACAGACGTGACCTGCAGCTAGGAAACCTTGAATCCGGCAGTCTTCACGGGCACATATCGATTGAATCGCCGGTGTAACCAAAAACTGTGATATCAATGCGTAAAAGTTGTCGATTTGCTTTTGCTTGGCGAGGGACAGCGTCAAAGCATTTGCGGTAGCAGTCGTTTCAAAACCCACCGCAAAGAATACGACCTGCTTGGTGGGGTTCTGCTCTGCCATATTGAGTGCTTGCAGCGGCGAGTAGACAATACGGATATCGCCTCCGGCAGCTTTGACTTCTAGTAAATCTCGATCTGAACCGGGGACTCGCAACATATCGCCAAAGGAGCAGAAGATAACATTGGGCACTGCAGCAATCGCAATAGCTCTATCGATAATTTCCTGAGGTGTAACACAAACCGGGCAACCGGGCCCGTGTACCAATTGAATCTCCTCGGGCAGTAATTGCTGCAAGTTGTATTTCGCGATGGCATGGGTTTGCCCTCCACAGATCTCCATTAGAGTCCATGGGCGAGTGGTGACTTTCTGAATCTCTGCCGCAATTAGCTTGATGTTCTCGCCGTTGCGATATTCCTTGAGGTATTTCATTACAGGCTGACTCAACCCAGTGTTTTGAGGTACTCGAAAACCTTATTTGCTTCTTCTTCTCTCAACTTGCTGATCGCGACTCCAGCATGAACGATCACGTAGTCTCCTACTTCAGCCTCAGGGACCAATGATAAATTTACAGCTTTACTGATACCGCCGAAGGAAACTTTTCCGGTGCGCTCCAAGACTGATTGTTGCTCTATTAATTCGATTCTTCCGGGAATTCCCAGGCACACTAGGAACTCTCCTCTCCCAATGACTGCCCTGCAGCATCCATACATTGTGCGTAGTGGATCTGGCCCAGTGATATTCCACCATCATTTGGGGGGACCTCACTGTGGCTGTGAACGGAAAAGCCCTGGCTTTCCAGGAGCGCAGTGACGGTTTCGGTAAGCCGCTTATTCTGGAAAACACCGCCAGATAGAAAGATATTCTTTTCACCTTGTTGAGTTGCTACTGCAAGCGCCATCTGCGCGAGTGTGTTGTGAAATGCAGCGGCTCTTTGTGGCAGTGATCGGTTTTCATCGTAGATCAAAGCACTAATACAGGGTGTCCAATCTAGTTCCAGCAGGTCCCCTTTTTGAACAAGGCTAAAGGGGTAGCTGTCTTTAGAGCTGACGCCACGGGCACACTGTTCTAGAGCCATGGCGGCCTGCCCTTCAAAGCTGGTATGTGTAGTCAGTCCGAGGAGTGCAGATACCGCATCGAATAGGCGGCCGACAGAGCTACACGGTGGGCTGTTAATCTCACCTTTTAGCATGGTAACCAGGTTTTGACGCTCGCTGCGAGTGAAGCAGCGCTTTAATTGTCGATTCTCCAGGGCGACAAACCCGGAGATTTCATACAGAAGTCCGGCCGCAGAGCGTCTGGGCTCGCGCACGGCCTTTTCACCGCCCGGCAGCGGGAATGTACGAAAGCTGGCGATGTGTTTGACAGGAGACTGTCCATTCCAATGAAAGAATTCTCCACCGCGAACAATGCCACTGCGGTCGTAACCAGTTCCATCCCAGCAGATTCCTAGTGCAGGTCCTGAGTGAGCGTGTTCTGCCATGCAGGAAAATAGATGGGCAATATGGTGCTGAACACCAATACGCACAGCTCTTTGCTTCATAGCCCAGCGGTGAGAGGTATAGCCTGGATGGAGGTCGTGGATTAATTTTTTCGGGCGGCACTGCTGTAGTTTGGTGAGATCGCCAATAGTTTGGTTGAAGTGCTTCAGGGTATTGGCACTACCTAAGTCGCCAATATGTTGGCTGGGATATGCCCACCCGGCGTGAGACAGTGCAACTGTGTTTTTCAGGTCCGCGCCCAGGGCCAGGAAGCTCTCTCGTTCACCTTCGCCCTTTGTGCCTGGAACAGGCAAGGTGATGGGTAGTGGTGCGTAGCCCCGGGCTCGACGCAACATCAGCGGACGGTTATTGACCACCCTGAGTACAGAGTCATCCAGCGGGCGCAAAATTCGGCGATTGTGAACCAGAAAGTAGTCAGCGATTTTACCCAGGCGCTCAAACGCCTCATCATTCTCTGTACAAATAGGCTCTTCCGCAAGGTTGCCACTAGTAGCGACAAGGGGGGCTCGATACTTACGTGCAAGCAAGTAATGCAAGGGGGATGCAGGTAACATCACCCCCAAGTCGGCAAGATTTGGAGCGACCAGCGGATGTATCCTGGAGTGATTGTCCTCCTTCGCTTCCAATAGAACAATCGGTCTTTCTCGGGTCGATAGTAGCTGCGCCTCTTGCTCCGAGACACAGCAATCCTGGCAGACACTTTTCAGCTCGTCATATAGAAGCGCGAACGGCTTATGCGGACGTTGTTTGCGCTGGCGCAAGTTGGCGAGCGCCTTACCATTGGAGGCGTCGGCTAACAGTTGAAAGCCGCCCACCCCTTTAAGGGCAATAATTTTCCCCTGAGCAAGGGCATCTAGAGCTTTGGATAGTGCCCGACTCTTCTTCGCAATTGTAACGCCGGCAGTATTACAGAAAAGTAATTGAGGGCCGCACTGGGGGCAGGCATTGGGCTCCGCATGGAAGCGTCGATTGAGGGGGTCCCGATACTCCCCCGAGCATTTTCCGCACAAAGGGAAGTGGTGCATGGAGGTGTTGACACGATCGTAGGGCAGTTTGTAAATGATGCTGTAGCGGGGGCCGCAAAGAGTACAGCTGATAAACGGGTATTCATAGCGGCGATTGTTAGGGTCTGACAATTCCCTGAGGCAATCATCACAGGGAGCCAGGTCTGGTAAAACGATGGTTGAACTACTGGCATCACGGACACTGGGTAAGATTCGAAAACCGTATTCTGCCTGAAGAGCCACCGGATAGGATTCAATGTGAGTGATGCGACTGTAGGGCGGCTTCTCTGAAGATAACTTATCGATAAACTTTTCGATTTCCCGGCTTTTGCCTTGGACTTCAATTCTCAAGCCGCCGCTGTAGTTGGCCACCCAGCCTTTTAATTGAAAGCTATCGGCCAGGCGATAGACAAAGGGCCGGAATCCTACTCCCTGCACCAATCCGGCGATTTCAATCCGGCGGCGTTCAGTGGCCATCAGTCTCCTCAAACTTTAAGCTCTCCAGGATTACATCCTGGGCTTCCTTGTGATTAATATCCTTAAGCTCATCAATTTCCAGCTTAATCCCCTCGAGAGAAGTCCCGAGTATCTCCCTGTCAAAATGCTCCCTCAGATGCGCTGCAGACATATGCGCCAGGGCACCCAAGCGTAAGCGAACGCCGATCGGCCTGCCGGGTTCATCAGAGGCCAGTTCCTGGATTTTATTGATCAGGTTTTTGATGAGATTCTGTTCGTGCATAGTGGTCTCCGCTGTATAGCGTTAGGTGCGCGATAATCATTTGCTCTGCTCGATGGGCTGCACTGGCCACTTTGGGCGATAACCCTTGTCCTTTTGCCAGACTTTCTGAGTTGATCGCAAAAACCTCCAGATGTGCCGGCAGCGAATCAATATGCTTTCCCATGGTCAGCGCTTCGGTCAGCCCAAATCCATGGCTTGATGTATTGCACATCGATGGAGCAAGTGCGTTGCCTAGACCATCAATGGTGACAACCTCCCCGATAGGGTGCTGATCACTTACCATGGCGTCTACAAGGCAAACCCATCGACCTTTCCATTGCGCGAGCAAATGTAAAATATCGCCACCGCTTTCGAGGAATTCCACCGCCCCTCCAAGTTTCTGGCGAAGTCGAGCGATGATATGTGGCCCTACTCCATCATCACCGCGCAGGGGATTGCCCAGGCTTACCAGTAACCATGGATTGCTTACTTTGCGCTTGCCCATAATTCAAATGTAGCTGTAGGAAGTGAGTGGAGCAGGAAATGCAGGGGTCGTAATTCCTTATCGCTCGTTCACATAACCCCCGTAATTTATCCTCAGGAAAGTGCATAAAGCTCGGCAACATCAAGCGGAGGTCATCTTCGATGGTCTTCTGGTTTTGTGAGGTGGGAGCGACAATTTTTGCCGTCGCAATCTTGCCTTTCTCATCAATGTCATAGCGATGATACAGAAGCCCACGGGGTGCTTCGGTGGCTGCACAGCCGCTTGCGGTTCTCGGCTCGGTCTTTAAATGAGGCTCGGCTGGGGGTTGGTATCTATCAATAATATGCAGGGCTTCTTCAAAGGCATGTAGTACCTCCAGGCTCCTAACCAGGATACCTTGGAAGGGATTTAAACAGGGGGCGGTAAAGTTGATCTCCTCAGCCAATTGCAATGCACGAGGTGACAGCTTGTCGCGATTAAGGTTGTATCGTGCGATGGGGCCCACCAGATAGGCACCCCGCTCCCGTAAAGTACAGTGCAGCGCGGTGCTATGAGCGACGTGCTCTTCTTCAAAGTGGTTCTCATAGTCTTGGGCGCTAATATTGAGTCCCGCACTGGAGGTGATCCTGCCCTCGTTCATTGGGTATTCTGACGGGTGGGTTAGAGCGACAAATTCGTAGTGCTTATCCCTTCGCCATTCGTAGCTGGGGAAAGGCAAAGCTGCGGACCAGCGCACCAGTTGCTCGGTGAGATCCCGGGCCATTTCCAGCTGCGCTACCAAGGCTGTGAGTTCACGAGCCTCCGGAGCCTTGTAGAACCCCCCTACCCTCACATTAATCGGGTGTACTTCCCTGCCACCAATAAGGCGAACCAGGGCATTGCCCGCCTTTTTAATCTCCAGCGCGTTCTTAACAATCTCTGGATGATCCTTAGCCATTGCGACTGCATTGGGGTAGCCGAGGAAATCTGGTGCATGGAGCATGCTGATATGCAGCATATGGCTCTCGATCCATTCACCGCAGTAAAGCAATCGACGAAGCATACGCAAAGCGCCGCCGGGCTTTAGGTTCAGGGCATTCTCCATGGCATGCACAGCACTCATCTGGTAGGCCACCGGGCAGATCCCACATATGCGTGCGGTGATATCTGGGGCTTCCAAAAAATCGCGCCCTCTGAGAAGGGCTTCGAAGAATCTTGGGGGCTCAAAAATCTTGAGCTGTACATTTTGTACGCCGCTGTCGTCGTAGTCGATATGAAGGGCTCCTTCCCCTTCGACCCGAGCGAGATAATCCACCTTAATCGTTTTGCTGCGATCCACCATAAAGCTCACCTGGAGGCAGATTAATCACCAATGTTTCGGGGGGTTACCGCTCCCCATCTTCTTGCCTATCCTCACTTTGCACTTTAAAAGAAGGTGCTAGTGGATTGAAATTCCTAAGGTTTTCAACAATTAAAGTATTTTCTACATTTAGTTTTTCATCCCACCAATGGCAAAGTGATTCGGTGTTGGGATTTTCCTTGGGACCGTAGCAAGCGTAGCAACCACGGTTGTAACTGGGGCAAATAGCGCCACATCCCGCGTGTGTAACAGGCCCCATACAGGGGGTGCCGTGGGCAACCCAGATACAAACATTGCCGCGCAATTTACAGTCAATACACACCGAGTGATTGGCAATCTGGGGGGCTCGCCGGTGTAGGAATGCACTGATTACTTCAAGCAATTGATGCTTGTTGATAGGACACCCCTGTAATTCAAAGTCCACTGGTACCCTCCCTGATATTGGTGTGGATTCCTTGAGAGTGGCGATATATTCCGGGTGGGCATAGACCACATCGGTGAACTCCTGCACATCGGCAAAGTTGCGAAGTGCCTGAATCCCTCCAGCTGTTGCACAGGCGCCAATACTGATTAGAAAGCGGGACTGACGTCTGACCTCTAGGATTCTCTCTTCATCTGCTGGCGTGGTAATGGAGCCCTCGACGAGAGAGATATCAAAAGGGCCCTCTTTCACCTCACTGGAAGCTTCCAGGAAATAGGCGATATCTACCTGGGCTGCCAAAGAAAGAAGCTCATCCTCACAATCCAATAGGCTCAGTTGGCAACCATCACAGGAAGTGAACTTCCAGACTGCAAGTTTGGGGGGAGGATTACTACTCGCTATAGGCTGTTGATTTGAAACCATGAGCGAATATTCCGGTAGCAAAAGACAGGGCCATCTTTACAAACAAAGTTAGGTCCCCACTGGCAGTGGCCGCAGATTCCAATGGCACACTTCATGTTGCGCTCCATGGATAGATAGATATTGGATTCATCCACACCTTTATGGAGAAGAACCTGTATGCAAAAGCGCATCATGATCTCCGGTCCACACACAAACACTAAAGCATCATTGCACTCCAAATGAGTGACACGCAGAGGGTCGGTAATCACACCAATATGCCCGTTCCAGTCTGTGCTGGCGTGGTCCACAGATGTCACCAGTTCAAATGATCTGCGCCAGTGACCAAGCTCTGGCTGGTAAAGCAATTCTTCGGGCCGACGCGCCCCATAGAAAACTTGTAGGCTCTTGGCCGGCAAGTGTCCGTTAAGAAAGCTGTAGATCAGGGGCCGTAAAGGCGCTAGCCCGAGTCCGCCGGCGATGATCACTAAGGGGCGATTTTCCGCCAAGTGAGTTGGCCACCCCTGCCCGAATGGTCCCCGGATACCCAGTTGCGCACCAACTTCCAGTTTGCAAAGCGCTTGGGTTGCCAGTCCCTGGCCTTTAATCGTATGGGTAAGTGGCTCAGCGGATGACGCACTGGGGCCACTCAAGGAGATAGCAGCCTCACCGGCACCAAAGGCATAAAGCATATTGAATTGCCCGGGCTGAATGGGTGATGGGCCCCTAGCCTCTCGTGTCAGGGATAGAGTGACAGTGCCAGGAAATTCTTCGCGCCGATGGGTAACACGCCATAATTCAGGGATCACAGCGAGGGATTCCCTGTGACGGATGTGGCCCGTAAAGGTCCAACAACTGTATTCGTGCTGCCTGCAGTCGCTCTGTAGCAACTTTGGTAAACCGTTTCATCAGCTCGAAACCGAGTCTCGGTTCTTTTTCGCACTTATCTCGGAGGCACTGCCCGCCAAGTTTAAGGCTGCGAACTGAGGTCAGGGCCCGGGCATCGAAAGCACTCAAGTAGGGAGGATACAGCCAGGACCAGCCGAATATATCTCCACCATGCAGTGTCATCAGACAAAGGGGCCCATAGTTGGGGACAAAGGTTTCTACGGCGACACGCCCAGATCGAATTAAGAAGAAATGGTTAGCCGGAGTGTTTTCCCTGGCAAGGTATTCGCCTTCTTTATAGTGACTATTGCTTGTACACCCGGATAGGAATGCCAGGTCCTTGTCTGCCAGCCCGGTAAAGAAAGGGTGCTCCTTGAGTAAGGTGGTGACAACTTTCATTTTTGTTCCTGGGCGCGAATATTCTGTATCTCTTCCGTGATATCGATGCCTACTGGACACCAGGTAATACAACGTCCACAACCGACACAGCCAGAGCTATCAAATTGGTCATACCAAGTGGCCAGTTTGTGAGTCATCCACTGTCGATAGCGGCTGCGGGTATCCGCCCTTACCGGGCCGCCAGACAAATAGCTCAACTCAGCCGTAAAGCAGGAATCCCAACGCTCCCAGCGCCGTGCTTCATTCCCGGTTAAATCTGTTGTGTCCTCAACGGTTGAGCAGAAGCACGTTGGGCAAGCCATAGTGCAATTGGCGCAGGAGAGGCAGCGCTCCGCGACTTTATCCCAGTTTGGGTTGTCATAATTGCGATAAAGCAGTGTCTTCAGGTCAGAGCTGTCAAAGCTGCGGCTACCTTTACTCACTTGATTTTCGGCTTGCTGAACGGCAGCTTGCCCCTCTTGTTTCTCCGTTTCTGAGGCATCAACAGTGGGTAGTTGCTTTAACACTCTGTTGCCTTGAGGGCTTCCGCTGCGTATGAGGAAGAAGTGGGCATCGGAGGTCAGAACTTCGGTGATTACCAGATCACTGGACAGTCGCACCTGCGGGCCTGTGTTCATTGCGGTACAGAAACAGGTATTTGCTGCTGTTGTGCACTCCACAGCAATAGTGAACAGCTGCGCTCGACGTGCCTTATAGCTGCTGTTTGCGTAATCCCCCTGTGCGAGGACACGGTCCTGGATAGCAATGGCGTGTAGCTCGCAACTGCGAACGCCGAGAAACGCTAACTTGACCGGAGGCTCCTCAATTTCCAGAATCTGAATATCTTCTCCAGAGCGACTAGCACTCCAGATCTGGCGCTGGGGCAACTGGAGGAACTGCTTCCAGGAGTGGGGGCCAACGGCGTAGCCAAAATAGGCGTTGTCGTTGCGGCGCTCCACCCGGTATTGCCCCGCCTCTTGCTGATCCGTCCATCCTTGGGGCAGATCTGTGGGAGTTTCAATCTCACCATAGGTAATAGCCCCGTTATGCAGTATCGGGCCAAAGAGCTGGTATCCTTCACTGCGAATTGCCTGAATCAAACAATCCAGGTCATTCGCTGCCAGTTTAAGTATTTCCACGAATAGCCGAGAGCCGGCTCCAAAAGAGCAGTAGTTGGTGACCCACTGATTTTTAGGTCTGTACCAACGAATTGCACTAAGACAAAAGTACCAAAATGCTAAGAAGAAAGTTTAGAGGAACGCTATTGCTCTGAGTCCTTATTGAGGTGGGGTGTATCCTTTAGGCAAAGTATTTCATAACCTTCTGATACTTATAAACGACATACCATCTAAGCAAGATGATTGGCGCAGTGCTTGCCATCACAAGGACTACACCTGCCCCGAGTTTGTTTAAGTTGATAGCGAGTAAAGAAAATTCAAAAATATCGATAAGCACAATAACTGGAATAAAAAAGATCCAAAGTTGTTCGAATCCTATTCTCTTGGCAAATGCTAAACCAAACAGTACGACGTAGAAAAGGAAGGAAACAACCAAGCTGATTACCAACCACCAAAAGGGGATGCCTGTGGAGCCATCGGTCAAGACCGTATATTGGGAGTACAGCTCCAGTGGTAGAAGGATAAAAAAGACAATTTTCCAGCCTACACTAGGGCTATAGACGGGGGGGCGATTGTCGAGTTCGCTCTCAGGTGCTTGATAAGGATTTTGCACGCTCTGCCCTTTAATTGGCCTTTGAAATTTAAAACTGTCGGCCACTTCAATCCTATGGATTAGTGCACTTATAAGCAATTCTTGTCGGCTATTACTGCAGCCAGAATGTAGAAGTAGTTTGCCGTTTATCGTTTAGTCTTTGGCATTCAGAGCTTACAGATTGACATCATGGCTTTACCTTGCTAACACTACAAAAAAGCAGGTTATGTTGTCACATTTATGCGATGAGCTGCCTCACATTATCGATAAACTATTGTACCAACTATTGACTTTGAATCTGCAGACAATATCCTCGCTGTTCAAATTTTGATAGTCAGAGAACCTAACTGGTAAGTAATGTTCAGCTCTATTTAGCTCAGGGAATGGCGAGAAGTAACTTTCGGATTGGTAATTAGTGCCTATCCGGAATAGCGGTAAATAATAAGGAAGTTTCGAGATGCAGGATATGTATCAGACACCAGATAGCCCCCTTACAGACTCTATTCCACACTACAAACCTAGTGTTGGTTGGAAGGTACTCCTTTTTATTCTCGCCCCGTTGGAAGTCTATTCCCAATATCTTGGTTTCGCCGCTGATGAGTGGGACCTCCCTATTTGGTGGATGATTTTTAGTCTGCTAGTTTATATTGTTTTTTTTGTTGCTTTGTTTGGATTGGCTTTCTCGAAAAGG
Source organism: Microbulbifer sp. CNSA002 (assembly GCF_047324085.1). Lineage (NCBI taxonomy): Bacteria > Pseudomonadati > Pseudomonadota > Gammaproteobacteria > Cellvibrionales > Microbulbiferaceae > Microbulbifer > Microbulbifer sp. CNSA002. Next base: position 2,623,336 of record NZ_CP172449.1, on the reverse strand, counting down.
ATTGCCTTCTCAAATGCTTGGCGTATCTATTTGCCTATTTTAATCTGCACTGACGTATTTGAATTTTTCTCCATCATAGATGAATTCAATATGTCGGTACTGGAAATCCAAATCATAGTAATGATTTGGATTTCAGTGATATTTTTTACTTGGTACGTCGTATACCGGTATCAAAAGGTGATGAGATATTTTAAATAATATCTACGCTAGCCTTAACCTCTTTCAGTTAGTATTTTATTGGAAGGTGTTGCCAATATTACCTGTGCCAGTTTGTGTGGTTAATGCGATTTCACCACTGCCAACCTGAGAGATTGTTTGAATATTAGAAACGCCATTTTGCGTCGCAAGAATGCTGCTACTAATACCGCTATGTTGATTAATCTGGGAAGAATTAGAATCGCCAAACTGATTTAGTATCAATGAGCTGGTGAGCAAAGACCCGTCCTGCCCCTGATCTATTTGTGCAGTATTGGCTGAGCCATCTTGGATTACTAGAGTGGTACAGGAAATAAGTTCAATAGCGGCAATATTTTCGTTCCCTTGATCAAGATTTACCGTATTAGAAGAGCCGGTTTGCATTACCTCACCGCTGCTTGAGGTAATATTCTCCTGATCTACATTTGCAATGTTATTGTCACCAATCTGGGTGACTATCCCAGTAGCAGCTGAAACATCAGTTTCCTGTTCTATTCTTCCGGTATTCGAATCACCTATCTGCGTTATTATTGCAGTGCTCGTCGTCGTGACTTCATCCTGCTCGATATCTAAAAAGTTGGAAGAGCCAGTCTGGCTGGCCATAGCAAAGGTAAAGGTTACATCTCTATCCTGATCTATATTGGCGAAGTTGGAGTCACCAACTTGGGTGAATATGGCGCTAGTGCTATCCACCCTTATACGCTGATCTAAAACCAGTGTGTTAGACATTCCTTGTTGAGATGCGACAAGTGTGGTGGAAGTAACATCTTCCTGTTGCAGGACTTGGATGTCGTTTAAGTCTCCAGCCTGAGTGCCGGTGAAGGAGCTGAATTGCGCATCGTCCTGCAGCAAGGTCGCTGTATTATCACTGCCATTCTGGGTCAGGGAGGACGTAGTAAGCTGCGTTGCATTCTGTTGCACTGCTGAGGCCTGATTCAAATTTCCCGTCTGCACCAGTTCAATAGTGCTTTCAGAAGTGCCTGTAGTTTGGGATGCATCCGAGTCATTGAAATCGCCGATTTGGGTCTGAACAATCAAGTTGTTATGCACAGTACCATCGGACTGATCAGAAGTTGTACTATTGCCAGTACCTTCCTGGAATACCAGGGTGACATTATTATCAGCTAGAGCAGATACGCTGGCGGCAAATAGCGCGGCTGCAGTCACAGAATTTGTCACTTTCATAGAGGTAATCCCTTATTGGTTAAATCTTATGGGGCGACCGCTTATAAGCCTCGACTGCAAGCCTGGATGAGCATCAAGGGAGTTGCCATAGGAAAAAATGGCTGAATAACTAAGAAGAAAGCTTGGGATTGTTGTTTGTTCACCGGGCTAACTTGCTGTATAACCATACAGCCCCAGAGTAACCTCTGCCTCATTGTTTGCATATCACGTCATAAGGAACTGGTGTGCGGCATCGACGATAGATAGATCGAAAAACTAGCGCTTGTGCCATGACCCAACCGATAGAATTGCCAACTGGCTACTACCTGGACAACTTCAAAGCGTTGATTGAATTTGTTAGCCAACATTATTCCCGGCTTATCACCACATCTGAGCAAAATTTTTTTAAAACCTTCCAAGAGTTGGATATTTATAGCCAGCGGCTCTATGTGCGTTTGCTGTCCCGTAAAGGAGTACCCTCCTCTAGAGGATCGCTTTTCCGCCTGGAGAAGCTTAGCTATGGTGAGATAGAGAGCATTGAAAGTGCTGCAGCTGTTTTGGATCGCGTTGGACTACTTTGTTTTAATCCGGTGCTAACGGCACAAGAATATCTACCACTATTTACCAAAGCTGAATTGCTTACGGCAGGACCCTCGGGTATATCCAAGTCTCTCAGCCGGCCTTCCCTCGAGCAACTATTGCTTGAAGACTCCAGTTCGAGTGACTGGTTTGTGAACTTGCTTTCTCAGCACAGGGTACTAGCCGTCCAGGGTGCTGAGCATTTCCAGACTTTCAAACTGTGTTACTTTGGCAACTTGAATCAGGATCTTACCGACTATGTATTGCGGGATCTTGGGCTTTATCGGTATGAATCCTATCCACTGGATAAGCAAAATCTCCCCTTTCAAAGCCGCTCGCAAATTGATCAGTATCTGCTTTACTACCAATGCCTGGAGCTGTTAGAAGAGTCATTACTGGAAGATGCGGAAGCCATATTGGCCTTATCTGCTCAACTGCCAGAAGGTATCGATGGTGACTCAACCCTGGCTCGTCGGCTGGACAGAATACGTCTTAAGTTGGCACGGCAGCTTGAGCGGCTCAATGCTCTTGAGCAGGCCGATGCACTATATCAACTTTGTAAAACCTCTCCCGCCCGTGAGCGCCGCGCACGAATTGCCGTAAAGCAAGGGTACGACACTCTAGCATTGGAAATATGCGAGGAAATAATAGCTTCCCCTATGGACCAGGCAGAAAGAGAGTTTGCTCTTAGCTTTGGTTACCGCACAGCCAAACGAAGTGGAGGCCTCAACAATTGGCAGGCACCTCATAAAATCCAAGCCCCCACTGAAGTGATAAGTTTGGCGCAGGGGGAAATCTGTGTTGAGCTACAGGTGGCAGAGCACCTTGAAGGTTCTAGCGGTGGTGAGTGTTTTTATGTAGAGAACACCCTATTCACTGGTGTGTTGGGCCTCTATATTTGGGACGTACTGTTTGCACCTGTGCCTGGTGCTTTTTTCAACCCCTTCCAGGTAGCCCCAGCCGATTTTCGCACCGCGGATTTTTACTATTCCCGACAAGCGCTATTCACCCAGCGATTGGCTGAAATAGAGCATGAGCCCTTGAAGTCCCGTGTCCTCGCTACCTTTGCTGAGAAACAAGGTATTGCCAACCCTTTGGTTACTTGGGAGGCTTTGTCTACAGAACTACTTGAGAAGGCACTGGATAGAATCCCCCTAAGTCATTGGCGTTCAATTTTTACTCGCATGCTCAGTGACATCACACAGAATAGAAATGGGCTGCCAGACCTTATTTGCTTTACTCCCTCCGGTCACTATGAACTCGTGGAGGTTAAAGGTCCTGGGGATCGCTTACAAAAAAACCAAGAACGCTGGCTGGCGTTTTTTGCTGAAGAGGCGATCCCTCATCGGGTAATTCATGTGGAGTGGCACTAGCTTTGGATAGCTTAGAGTCGGCTGAGATTTTGAATCTTTCTGTGGGAGAGCTAGTCGCTTTTTCCTGCCGCAGCGGAGATTTGATTCGGGAGCCAACTTCAGGGCCCTCTGCCCAGGAAGGGATTCGAGCCCATCAGAAGCTACAAAAGCAGCGGCCCAAAGGCGCTGAGGCAGAATACAAGCTCAAGACCCAAATAGATTGGATGGAACAGCAGGTTACTTTGAGCGGCCGGGTTGACATTTTTCACCCGAAAAGTGATTTGCATAAACCGGCTCAGCTGGATGAAATTAAGACCACTTATTTACCCCCATCGAAGTTGTCCGATGCCGCCAAGCAACTGCATTGGGCCCAGCTAAAAATTTACGGCTATTGCTACTTGGTAAATGAAGACGCTACAGGTGATACAGATACAGTTGCCCTGCAAGTTGTCTGGTATAACCTCAAGGAGCGCAAGGCCTATCCAGAGTGCATAGAGTACCGCTTTAGTGAGTTAGAGGCCTTCACTCTTGAGGCTCTCACAAAATATTTGTGTTGGCACAGGGCTTGGCAGGAACATCGGCAGCAGCTTATTGAAACGGCGAAACAGCTCGCTTTTCCTTTCCCACAATACCGCCCCGGCCAGCGCCAACTGGCAGTGGAAGCCTACCGGTGTTTCCGGGACGGTGGTGAGCTGGTGGCTGAAGCACCCACGGGAACCGGCAAGACAATCAGCACCCTATTCCCAGCCATAAAGGCAATTGGCGAGGAAAAGCTGGATCAGTTGGTTTACCTGACAGCAAAGAATTCCGGTCGGCAAATGGTGCGGGAAACCATTGAGGCACTTCAGGCGAGTGGTTTGCAGTTATCTTTACTTGAAATTCAAGCAAGGGAAAAAACCTGTGCCTGTAACCTGGGGCTTTGTACCCGTGATGATGACGGCATCTGTCCGAGAACAAAAGGGTTTTATGATCGACTTCCAGTTGCAATGGATGCCCTGCTCGGCCGGCCCCAGTTAACTCCCAAAGAAATTGCTGATGTGGCGGATCAGCAGCAAATCTGCCCCTTTGAACTCTCCCTTCAAATATTGCCTTGGGTAGACTTGGTGGTATGCGATTTCAACTATGTATTTGACCCTTTGGTACGCCTGACCAGCTTTCAGGACCAGCGCAATCGCCGCGCATTGTTAGTCGATGAAGCTCATAATTTGATCGACCGCGCCCAGGAAATGTACAGTGCAAAGTTATCCCGCCGTGATAGTCGCCGCGTAGCTAATGCTTGCAAAGGGCACTCTCCGACATTGCGGAGAAGTATCCAGTCTCTGGTTCGGGCAATTGAAAATTGGATCAAGCGATTGCGAGAAGTTGGTGTAGCTCAAAGCCGCAGTACTTTTGAAGGGGGTGAAGTTTGGGTCACTGCAGCAACAGGTGAAGCAGAGCATCCAGAATCGGTTTCCCGAGCAGTGCAAAAAGTGCTCTCCACAGTCAGCCAACTTATAGAAAGCTCTCAGTCGCCCCCGGAAGAAATAGCGGAGTGGTTAAGGTCTGTCTATCGTTATGCAGTTATTGAGCAGGAGCTTTGCGGTCAGCATAAAGTCGTCACACGGGTGATTGACCGGGATGCTCCCTGGCAGGAGCAGGAAATCAAGCTACTTTGTTTAAATGCTGCACAGTTTTTACAGCGATCCTACCAGCAAAACCAAGCCGCTATACTCTTCTCTGCGACTTTGCGCCCAGCCAGCTATATATATAGTCAACTGGGTGTAGAGCATGAGTCGCCCTACCTAAGACTGCCCTCGCCTTTTCAGCCGCAACAACAGGGCGTTTTCCTGTGTCCATATATAGATACGCGCTACCAAGCCCGCGACCGCTCAATAGAGAACCTCGTCGACATAATTTCCCGTACCTTTTACAGCCGAGCAGGAAATTACCTGGTATTTTTTCCCTCTTATCGTTACCTGGAGCAAGTTGCTGAGAGTTTTAAGGCGAGATTCCCGGAAGTGTGCTTGTTACAACAGCTGCCGGGACAGGGAGAGACAGAGCGCGCTGAGTTTTTGTCTGGATTCAACGAAGGTAACAAGAGCCTTGGGTTTGCCATTATGGGGGGCATCTTTGGTGAAGGCATTGATTATGTTGGGGAGAAGCTGGTTGGCACTATTATTGTCGGTACTGGGCTCCCGCAAGTTAATGTTGAGCGGGAGCTACAGCGCGATGCTGCGGAAACCACTGGCATCCATGGATTTGATATCGCCTACCGCTATCCAGGGATGACTCGCGTACTGCAAACCGCCGGTCGGGTTATACGTTCCGAATCTGATAAAGGTGTGATCATTCTGGTAGATAGCCGCTTTTCAGAACCTTTCTATTGGCAGCTTTTTCCCGAGCACTGGCAACCGGTGATTTGTCGCAACACTGATCAATTAACGGGCAACTTGGAGCAGTTCTGGAGTTTAAGCTAAATCAGGTTTAGGAATTTCTCTCCCTCAACCCGAACTTTCCCAACACCCAAGCGATAAGCGTGCCGCTCAATATCCCCGCCGTATTGGCCGCGAAATCCAACCACTCACCTGTACGATTCACGTAAGGTTGGAGCAACTCTATGCCACCGCTCCACAGTACAAAAAATAATCCTATTAGCCACCAGTAACTAGGCCTGCGTAGGGCGACGGGGAACATCAGTGCACTATAGGCAATTAAGTGATTGGTTTTGTCGGTGCCGGGTATATTGGGTACTTCGGGAAGCGGAAACAGGGATAGGCTAGTAATAATGCACAAAAATACCACTGTTAGCAGAATCCAGTAGTTGTAGACGAGCCTTAAGGGAAGTTGAATTATCATTTAAACCACGCAAGAATACGTCAAAAGGCCTGTAAACTTCTTTTAATATTACTTCGAGCTTGAGCATCAAAGTGACTGTGAAAGTAATCGGTGTGATAAAGCCTTTTCTGAGACAAAAATTCCCTTAATAGTTCCCTGCGTTTCTTTTTGTAAATCATAATCGGTACCAGCCGATACTCTTTACGGACTTGTTTTTCATAAGCTTCGAAAACGCTTGTGCTGGCACCCAGGATCGTTAGGTCAATGTCGATAATTAGCTTTTCATCAATACTAACTGGCGTGTAATTGTGGCAGGTTGCCATAATCAATTGGTACACCCTATCCGCCCCTGTGGGACAATACCCGGAATCGATCAGGAACTTTTTTGCCCATAGAGCACTGTTTTCTTCATTCTTAGAGGAAAAAGGCTTGTAAATCGCATCGTGAAACCAGATAGCCAGCTCGACCTCATGGGGGTGCTCGGCAAGCTCTGCAACTTTATCAAAGTGCTTCAGCATCGCATCAATGTGATGCCCTGTATGATAATGCCTGTGATTCTCTGCATACGAAGAAACTAATTTTTCGAAGCACTGAAGTGATTCAGGAAGAATGAGTGCCCCCATTAGGTTGAGCCATCTATTTTGGTTCATTGGCTAATCCTCGGAGCGTCATCTTTCCGAAAACCCGTAGCTTGTAAAATGTTTTTCCCTGCCAACACCAAATAAAGCCATGCCTTTCTCCATCGATTCCCCAATAATACGATATGAATATGCCAGCCTTTTTCCCGTCGAGCACTATAACCACTGTAAAGGAGAGTATAGGCTTCTGGGTCACCGACTATTGATTCGGCAATGCTTCTTGCATGCTCAATGCCAAGTGAAACCATCTCACTAACCTCCTCCTTACTTGGTTCTCCCTGGGATTTTGGAAAAACCAAGAGGTGGTAATTCGGTATTAAGTCTCTACGAACCCTGATCAACCGGCAATTATTCCCAGAGGCTAAGGTAATATTCGCTTTGTCTTCTGATGAATTGCCAAATACCTGCTGCTTCATAAATCCTCAGATACTTATTTACTTTTGTACCAGAGTGCAAATTGAGAACTGGCAAAGACGCTATTTGCGCCCATTCCGCATAGTAAGTATCGGGAGACCACTCTGACAAGCCGCTGGCCACTTCATTGGGGGTCAAGCTAGCTTTGGTAGGCAAACTTTAAAGGCAGTTAGCCAACTTTGCGGTTAACTCCTGAGTTTTGAGGAAAGCTCGTTTAATCGAATCCCGGTGCCTTTCATCAGCAAATTCTTGGTACTCCGCATTGATTTCATGGAACTCCTCAACCCCCAAATAGTGGCTTAAGGTTCGGATATGTGGCCCCAGATGATTCATTTGTTCACGGATTCCTCCTTGTCCAAAGCCAAACTCCCCGGCAGAGGTGATTAGCACCAGCTTTTTGCCAGACATAATAGGCTCTAAGGGGAAGTCACCACGGTCTAAATCAAAGGTGAACGTCTTGTTGATACGAACAACTTGATCGAACCAGGCCTTGAGTGCGGCAGGCATGCCGTAGTTATACATCGAAGTGGATATGACAATGATATCCGCCTGGGATAGCTCATCAATCAAGGTGTCAGAAAGCGCGACCAAGGACTGCTGCTCCTTGGTGCGGTCCGCTTCAGGCGTAAAAACAGAGGCAATCCAATCTTGATTAATAAAGCCTGGTGGGTTTAAACCGACATCTCTATGGATAACTTTATCTTTAGGCCTCTTTTCTAGCCAGCTGCTTACAAAACTCGCGGCAACTGCTTTGGAGATTGAGGTATGCCTGGGGATATTCGCACTGTCTTGTGGTGCTGCTAAGCCGCTCCACTTCTGGGCACTAGCGTCAATATGTAATAGTGTTTTCATAGTCTGGAACCTTTACTAAACCGCCTGAAGGTTCATCTATGGTGATGCCGGGGAGTATCCTTGACAAACGAGTTATTTCTTCTTATAGATGAGGAAAACTCATCTATAAGAGATTCTGATCGGTGTACCCAAATCTACCCTCCCTCAACGCCCTCAAAGTATTCGATGCCGCCGCCAGACTGGGCAGTTTCAAGAGAGCTGCGGAAGAACTCTTTATAACGCCGACAGCCGTATCACATCAGATAAAGGGTTTGGAGGAATCCCTGGGTACAACATTATTCGAGCGCAAAACCCGTGCCGTGCAGTTGACCAGTGAAGGGCAGATGCTCGCTCAAACTACCTCTCAAATTTTTCAGCAGCTCACTGAAACGGTGAGTGAAATAACGTGTTCAAAGAAAACACTGACCGTTAGTACGACTTCAAGCTTTGCTGCTATGTGGCTTGTGCCCCATCTGGAGAATTTTTATCAAAAATTTCCAGATATCATTGTTTCAGTAGTGACCGGTGAAGAAGTGAGTGATATCGAGCGAGATAGACGTATCGACATCGCTATTCGGTACGGGAAATATGATGAAAGTACAAAAAATGCTCTCCACTTGGTCACCGAAACAATCGGTGTCTACGCTGCACCAAGCTACCTGACTCAGATTAGGGATATTTCTGAAGCTCAACTTCTGGAAACAAAATGGGTCAACTCATCACTTCCACCGCTGAACTGGCAAACTCTCCTCAAAAGAAAACTTGATGGCATTCGCGTGCGGCAGTTTGACCAGGAGCATCATGTAATCCAGGCCGCCTTGGCTGGCCAGGGTATTGCGCTAGTAAGTTCGCTTCTTGTTCAAAATCCTTTGCGCAATCAATGGCTGGTTCCTTTTAGAGGAGGCTCCAAGCTTTCAGGGATTGAGGGATTTACCTATTCCGCATTAATACCTAGCCGCCATTCAAGAAATGGAAATGTGTTGGCTTTCGTAACCTGGCTGAAGGAAGCACTTCGCGATTCTCCCTATAGTTAGGTACATCCGACTGGCACTGAACTCGTCTTCGGACTTGCCGAGAGTAGGTATGTACCTAATCTAAGTCCATACCAAGAACACAACATATTGTGTCTATCTATTAACCAGTGCGCCATATATAGTGATCTGGATCAATTGGTGTTCCTGTCTCTTCGATATGCTCTCCCCACAAATTGTGAGGAAGTCCGATGACCAGTACCGCTATACCCGACAGCGAAGCCGCACCAGCTTCAGAACAGATTTCGCAGGTAAGTTCAGATCAACTGTTGGTGCGTAAGCGAGATGGCAGGACACTGGCTTTTGATGCTCGCAGAATCACTTTGGCTCTTCTCAGTGCTGGCCAGGCAACGGAATCTTTTGATCAACAGGAAGCGGAACAACTTACCGAATCTGTCCTTAAAGTGATCAAGCACCGCTTTGATAGTGGCGAGCCCATTGATATTGAAGAGATTCAGAATATTGCTGAACAGGTATTGATCAATAACGATTACATTGATACTGCCCGCGCCTATATCGCTTATCGGGGGCGGCATGCGCAAATGCGCACTGATCGCCAAACACTGGTGGATGTCGGTGCTTCTATTGAAGAGTATTTAGAGCAAGCGGATTGGCGGGTTGCAGCCAATGCGAACCAGGGATATTCCCTCGGGGGATTGATCCTGAACAGCGCAGGTAAAATGATTGCCAACTATTGGTTAAATCATGTTTATTCCCCTGAGATCGGCGCAGCACATCGGGATGGCGATTTACACATCCACGACCTGGATATGTTGGCTGGATATTGTGCAGGTTGGTCGCTGCGCACTCTATTACATGAAGGATTGAATGGTGTTCCGGGAAAAGTCGAATCGGCACCGCCGGCCCACTTGACCAGCGCGGTCGGACAGATTGTTAACTTTCTTGGAACACTGCAAAACGAATGGGCGGGCGCGCAGGCATTTAGCTCTTTCGATACCTATCTTGCGCCTTTTGTGCGCAAGGACCAGCTGGACTACGCGACCGTACGTCAGTGCATTCAGGAGCTGATCTTCAACCTGAATGTGCCATCCCGCTGGGGCACCCAGACCCCTTTTACTAATCTCACTTTCGACTGGGTTTGCCCCCAGGATTTGCGCGAGCAGGTGCCTGTGATTGCCGGTCAGGAAATGCCCTTCACCTATGGCGACCTGCAAGAGGAAATGGATCTAATCAACCGCGCCTATATCGAAGTCATGAGCGAGGGGGATGCGCGCGGTAGGGTATTCACCTTCCCTATTCCCACTTACAACATCAGTGAGGATTTCCCTTGGGAGAGCGAAAATGCTGAGCGGCTGTTTGCCATGACCGCTCGCTACGGGCTGCCCTATTTCCAAAACTTTATAAATTCAGACCTGAGCCCAAACATGGTTCGCTCCATGTGCTGCCGCTTACAGCTTGATCTACGCGAACTGTTAAAGCGCGGCAACGGCCTCTTTGGCTCCGCCGAACAGACAGGTTCGCTCGGTGTAGTAACTATCAACTGTGCCCGCCTTGGATATCTCTATAAAGGAAACTGGCAGCTTCTGCTCACCCAACTGGACAAACTGCTGATACTTGCCCGTGATTCCCTTGAAGTGAAACGGAAAGTCATCCAACGGCATATGGATGCAGGTCTATTTCCCTACACTCGCCGCTACCTGGGGACTCTGCGCAACCACTTCTCCACGATCGGGGTGAACGGCATCAATGAGATGCTGAGAAACTTTAGTGGGGATAACGAAAGTGTGGTTACGGAAGATGGGAAAGAGCTAGCCGAGCAATTACTCGACCATATCCGTATGCGCATGACTGAATTCCAGGAACAAACCGGACATCTCTACAACCTGGAGGCAACTCCGGCAGAGGGCACTACTTATCGGTTTGCCCGCGAAGATCGCAAACGTTACCCAGGTATTATGCAGGCAGGTAGTAGTGAAGCGCCCTACTACACCAATTCATCCCAGCTGCCGGTGGGCTTTACCGATGATCCCTTCGAGGCCCTGGCTCGACAGGAATCCCTCCAATCCCGTTACACCGGTGGCACTGTGCTTCATCTTTATTTGGGCGAGCAGTTGCCTGATGCCGATAGTTGCCGCCGCTTGCTACGGCGTGCTCTGCAAAACTACCGCCTGCCCTATATCACTGTGACGCCGAGCTTTTCTATTTGCCCGGTCCATGGATATCTGAGTGGCGAACACGAATTCTGCCCACGCTGCGACGAAGCTCTCCTGGCCCGTGAGCATTCCTGTTGTAGCGACTAAACCATACTTTCAAGGAGAAAGACCATGAGCCAACAAGATACTTTTTTGAGAGAAGAAGATCGCACCCGCTGCGAGGTATGGAGCCGGGTAATGGGGTACCACCGCCCAGTTTCATTTTGGAATCCGGGAAAACAATCAGAGCACCGGGAGCGCCAATTCTTTGTGGCGGACAACAGCAGGAATGCACTAAAAACTTATGAGTAATAAGTTACGTGTCGGTGGATTCACGTCGTTTACGGCAATCGACTTCCCCGGCGAGTTGGCAGCGGTGGTTTTTTGCCAGGGATGTCCCTGGCGCTGCCGCTACTGCCATAACGGCGATCTACTGCCTGCGCGAGCACCCAGTGCCTATGACTGGGATCAGATCCGCACATTTTTAGACAGTCGCCGGGGCTTGCTGGATGCCGTTGTATTTTCCGGTGGGGAACCCGCCGCCCAGAGTGCCCTGGAACCGGCGATTGCCCAAGTCAGGGATCTGGGATTCAAGGTCGGGCTTCATACTGCGGGAATCTACCCCCGCAGGCTGGAACGCCTGATCCAAAGTCTTGATTGGGTGGGGTTGGATATCAAAGCAATGCCGGAAAACTACCCTTCCATTACGGGTGTCGATGGCAGTGGCGTGGCCCCCTGGCAGTGTGCGGAGCTTCTCGCTCAATCCAGTGTACCTTTGCAAGTGCGCCTTACCAGGCATCCGAGTCTTACAACTGATGCTGAACTGAACCAAATACGGGAGAAACTTAGCGGTATTGGTATTGAAAAGTTGGAGGTCCAGCGCTGCAATAGTGAGCAAGCTATAGATCAGACGTTGAGGTTCTTAACTTGAATGATAAAACCTAGTTTAGCTGTGCTAATGCGTCAGGAATCGGGGTTTCGCCCCCAATGAATTCAAAAACCGCACCGACCGTTTTAGGCTCATCTAGCGCAGTGGTAATTACCTCTGCAACATCGGCTCGGCTGATTTCTATGTCTGGTCCAGCAAATAAATCGCTTATGCTGATTAACCCCGTTCCCAAGGTGTCAGTTAGGGCACCAGGTCTCAATATCGTGTAATCAAGGCCACTTTCTTTTACATATTCATCCGCTATATGTTTGGCTTTTAGATAGGGTTGGAGCTTTTCAGGCCCCTGCTCTGGTCGCCCGGCAAAAATGGAACTCAATAGAATAAAGCGCGAGATACCCGCGCTTTTCGTTGCATCACAAAGATGGATAGCACCATCCCGATCGACAGACTCCAATGCTTTCCCCTTGGAGCCCGCAACAAATATGACTGCATCTTGCCCCTTTACCGCATTGTTCAGGGACTCCTTCTTTGTCAGATCTCCAAGAATGGGGCGCGCACCTGTACTAAGCAAATTATCTTGTTGGGACTCTTTGCGGACCATAGCGGTTACCTCGTGCCCTTTGTCGACAAGTTTACCCACAAGGATTTGACCGATTGCACCGTTAGCACCCGCCACAAGTACTTTCATTGCTGTGCCCACGTCTATATTGCGCTACTTAGAAGTACCGTATCAGTTTTTGATTGACAAACTCTTTAATACCTAGCTCTCCCAGCTCCCGGCCATAGCCGGATTTCTTCACTCCTCCCATAGGCATACTGGCGTAGCTTGAAGCGGCATGGTTCACGAAGGCAGTACCACATTCCAACTGTTCCGCGACACGGCGCCCCCTTTCATGATCCTGGGTATAGACAGAACCACCCAGGCCAAAGGGGCTGTCATTAGCCAGCTTAACTGCTGCCTCCTCATCGGGAACCACCCAAACACAAGCGATGGGGCCGAATAACTCCTCTACTGCTGCCGGGGAACCAGCAGGTATTTCAGTTAATATACCCGGCTCAATAAATGCGCCATTGCGCTTACCTCCCACTAGCAATTGAGCGCCAGCCTTAACGGACTTGCTGACTTGATCCTCCAGTTGCTCAGCAGCCTTTTCAGTACATAGCGGACCGTAATCTGTGCTTTCTACAAGAGGGTCACCGGGTTTCAGCGCTTGGAACAGCTTGGTAGCGCGGTCTAGGAATTCTTCAGCAATGGGCTCCGTTAGAATGATTCTCTTCGCAGCCAAACATATCTGCCCGCAATTGCCCAGCTTTCCCTCCGCAAATCGCTGTATCGTTAAATCCATATCCGCATCTTCGAGCACGATAAATGGATCAACGCCACCCAGCTCCATAACAGTTTTCTTTACATTGCGGCCAGCTTGCTCTGCGACCATTGCCCCGGCGGAATTGCTACCAGTAAAGGAGATTCCTTTGACCCTATCGTCATCAATAATGGGGGCAGCCCCACCGGAAGTGATCGGTAGATTGGTATAGACCCCTTCCGGTACCCCTGCGTCAAACAACAGCTGTGCGAAGGCTTCGGCACACTGGGGAACATTAGAGGCATGTTTAGTAAGTACAACATTGCCGGCGATCAAGTTGGCGGCGGTAAAGCGAGCCGGTTGGTAGAAGGGAAAGTTCCATGGTTGGATGCCGTAGACCACTCCTAAGGGCTGGAAGACTAAAGTGCCCTCCCCTTCGCGGGTGGAAAGCTGCTGTGGAGCTAGGATTTTCTCGCCCTCTTCGGCGTAGTAGTCAAAAATTTCAGCACAAAGTGCCAATTCACCTTGACCATCACTGAGCTTCTTACCCATCTCTAACGCCATCAGGCGGGCAAGTTCTTCGGAACGCTCCTCAAATAGGTTGCTTGCACGTTTTAGTATCTCTGCTCGATCACTAAAACTTCGGTTTCTCCAGCTTACAAAGGCTTTGTCTGCGCGACCGATCGCCTTGTCGAGATCCTCTTGTGACATTTCGTGATAAGTCTTCAGAGTTTTACCGTTCAAGGGGTTGACGGAAATCAGTGGACGTTTTGACTTTGTCATGAATAGACTTCCAACGGTTGCTTTAGGAACCGCTAAAGAACTATTTGGAATAGTAACAGTGCGGCATCTGCGAGTGTTTGCAAAAGTGTAGTTGCTGAGGTTTGGCATACCACTGCTTGATGGATCAGCTAAAGTCACATCATTCTTTCTTATAGACAGCTGATAGGCAGTAATCTTTGGTGAATAGCACTTAAAGCTAATGGAACACCATTGAGAGATTTAGGTATTTTACGAATACCACCGTGGCATAAAGATCAACTGCGGAGCTTTTAGAACATACCGACTGCATAAAATCGAATCAGCTCAAACAAGCTGCATGATATTCATCGTTAAGTCACTAGCCCTTCTGAAACAAGCTTTAATTCACAAACTATAATCGCAGGGCTTAGTAGCTCTTACTTCCTTATCAGTGCTTGATTGCAGGTCTATGAACGTTTTCTGCTTATTAACGCCTTTGTAACGGGACCGTAAGAGCGACAGCAGCCGCTTCAAGGATCACAGTGTGGCCAAATAATCGGTTAATCTGCTATGGATAACAACGCCCTGTATAAAAAGAAACAGCTACTACCTGAAGAAGCAGTTAATTTAATCCCAGACGATAGCGTTATTTCTATCGGCATGCGCACCGCTAGCCCACCAGCCCTACTTTCAGCACTAGAGAAGCATATTCGAAATGGATTTATTACACATTTAAAAGTCTATTATATGCGTTGTGGGAAGGTCGCGACGGAAACTATTTTTCAAGAAGATCTAATGGACCGGGTAAGGCCTTACTCTTCAATGCTAACTAAAGACGAAGTTAAATTAGCAAATGCTGGATTTTCAAAAGGGGAAAAATATATTAACTATGTCCCTATATCTTTTAGTCGATACCCTCAAATAATCAGAGAGCAAGTTGAAATAGATGCTTTTCTGGTAACCGTTGCGCCGATGGATAAGCATGGTTATTTCAATTTTGGTACTAATGGTGATTATGCTATTGAGTTGTCGCGCCACGCAAATCGATTAATTGTGGAAGTAAATGAAAATATGCCACGTACAGCGGGGGCTACCTTGTTGCACATTAGTGAAGTGGATGCCATTGTTGAAAATAATATGGAGTTAGCGGAGGAATCTCCAAAAGAGATTACCGATTTAGATAGAAAAATTGGTGACTACATTGTTCCGTTAATACCTGATGGCGCAACTATCCAAATGGGTATTGGTGCTATTCCGAATGCAGTGTGTGAACAACTAACTAAAAAGAAAGATTTGGGCATTCATACTGAGGTAATAACACCAGGTATGATTAAGCTTATTAAGTCTGGAGCAGTAACTAATGCCCGAAAGACAGTTAACCCTCATGTGAGCGTATTCACTTTTGCAGCTGGAGACAAAGAACTATTTGACTTTATAGATGGCAATCCATCTATGTTCTGCCTGCCCGTGTCATATGTGAATGAACCCCAAATAATAGCCCAGATCGATAATATGATTTCAGTTAACTCATTTATTGAGATTGATTTCAGTGGACAGGTCAATGCGGAATTCATTGGACATCAATTCTCGGGTGTTGGGGGGCAACTGGATTTCGTGAGGGGAGTTTACTACTCAAAAAATGGGAAGACTATTCTGGCCAGTAGCTCAACGGCACAGCGTGGTAAAACCTCCAGGATAGTTCCACGTTTGAAATCTATAACCACAGACTCTCGGTTAGACATCGATTACGTGGTAACCGAGTACGGATCTTGCAGACTGATGGGGAAATCAACTACAGAGCGGACCCTTGCCTTGATTGAAATCGCACACCCTAAATTCCGTAAGAGCTTATTGGAGCAGGCCAAAGAGCAGAACTTTATTTGAGCGATAAAATGATCAATTTAAAGCTTTTCCCCGCATTGTTATTCACCCCAGGAAACCAACCGGAACGCTTTGCTAAGGCGTCTGAAGTTGGGGCAAATGGAATAATTGTTGATCTTGAAGATAGCGTACCAGTGGAGGACAAAGATAGAGCCAGGGATATCGCGATCGATTTTTATTCAAGGCCAAGGTCGAATGGTGTTATAAGTGCAATTCGGATAAATAGTTTGTCAACGATCAATGGAATAAAAGATTTGGCCGAAATTATTGATAAAAAGCCATTTATAGATGTGGTGCTTTATCCGAAAACAGAATCTCAACATGATATCAACCTTCTCAATGAACTCTTGAGCGAAGCCTATAAGGATATTTCGATTATAGCTTTAATTGAAACCGCTCAAGGAACATCCAATTTATATGATATCGTTAACTGCAGTTCTGAAAAGTTGCAAGGTTTGATGTTTGGGGCCGCTGATTATGCAGCCGATCTGAATTGTGAATGCACCCCACAAGCACTCATATGGGCGCGTATGAAAATGGTCGAAGCTGCCGCGCTCAAACAGATAGCTTGCTATGACTCCCCCTATTTTAACTTTAAGGATGAAGGTGGACTAGTTAATGAACTCAATGAGGCTCAATCGCTTGGCTTTAGTGGCAAGGCAGCTATTCACCCTAAACAGGTAAAAACTATCAAGTTATCTTTTAGGCCCACACTAGACCAGTATAAAGAAGCAAAGGAAATCGTTCGTATCTACAATGAATCCTCAGGTAAAGCCTGCCAATATGAAGGCCGAATGATAGATATCCCGATCTACTCTAAGGCTCAGCAAATAATCTCAAAATTTAATAGTCTTAGCTAAAGGCTACTCCAGCGCAAATCTGCCAGTGCTCCGGGTATATCCAAGCGAACTTACAATCACTCAATCAAGGAGGCAATCTTAAATGGAATTTAACCCCTATAAACAGATTGACAACAATCGATATCGCGAAGATTTTGGCTTCTACTTCGAGGACTTTGTAGAAGGTATCATTATCGAGCACCGCCCAGGTAGGACATTGACGCGAACAGACAATACCTGGATGACCCTGTTAACTATGAATACGGCGCAACTCCATTTTGATGCCCATTACGCAGAGAGCACTGAATGGAACCTTCCATTAGTAGATAGTACTCTGATATTGGCTATTGTCACGGGTATGACTGTAAATACTATTAGCAAGAAAGTTGTTGCCAATCTTGAGTGGGACAAAGTTAAACTGCTCAAACCTGTTTTTGAAGGTGACACGGTTTATGCAGAAAGTGAGGTCATTTCTAAGCGTGAGTCCAAGTCTAGACCAACACAGGGTATTGTTAGCGTAGAAACCCGTGGTATTAATCAGCGAGGAGATACTTTTATGAGCTTTCAGCGAACAGTACTGGTTTATAAGAAAGGCCACGCTCCTAATTATGAGATCAAAAAATAACCTAACAGAAGGGCTATCTCATTGGTATATATGCACTTCTTTAAGATGATGTCCGATTAGACTCACTTCAATGAAAATGAAGGTATTGATGTTGTAAAAGTAAGATTACAAAAAGTTGCAATATAAAATAACGGTTGTGCTAGATAGTTTTTACCTCCGTATATTTTTCGATTCTTGCCTCCGCAGCAAGAAGTGGATTCAACTTTGCAATGATGGTTTTTAAGTGGTCTGTATTCCAATGCTGCATTTCAGCTTCAGAAGACTCCCAAACTTCTAGCGTAGTGAAAACATTGCCTTCATCCTGTGAGGGTAAAATTTTATAGGATAAACAACCAGACTCTTGTTCTGACTTACATGCCAGCTCGATTAACAACGCTGATGCCTGAGAAGTATATTGTGGGCGGATTGTGACTTTTGCCATAACGATTAAATTAGCCATATGCTCTCTTTACATAACCATTTTTTCTGAAATTAAGAAGTGCGTTTCACTACCAACAGTACACCAACAACCATCATGGCGAGACCAATAAGGCGCTTGGTATCCAAGCTGGTTTGCTGCGCACCCAGTAGCCCAAAATGGTCGATAACGCTGATGGCGAGCAGTTGCCCCAGAAGAACGAAAGATACTGCATTACCCACGCCATACCTTGGCGACACCCAAGTCACACTCAATATATAGAAAGCCACCAGAATCCCACCCAAGTAAAAGTACCAGGCAATATCTTTGCTAAAAACAGCACTGGGTAGCCCCTCCGTTTTCAAGAGATAGGCTGCGGAGATTACAAGTCCAACGAGAAATAGCAGTGTAGTTGCCAGGGCTGAACTACCAAGCTTAATACCGAGACCACTATTCAGCGTGGCCATTACCGGTATACCAATGCCTGCAATAAGCATTAGAGACGGGTAGATAACTGCATTTTGCACTACGGGACACCTCTACTTAGAATCACGAGCCGACCCCAAAGGGGCCGGCCAGGCCATGTACTAGCTGGCAAGCTGTTTGGCGATAGCAACACCAACACCGTGTGCACTTGCTGGGTTCTGGCCGCTAATCACTCGCCCATCTTCAATCACAAACTCCTGCCAAGGTTGTACTTTGTTGTAGCGGGCAGCGCCCCTCGCCAAAGATTCTTCCAGCAAAAATGGGATGTCATTAATGGTGCCGAAGTCAATCTCCTCCTCACGAGTGAAGCCGGTGACAGACTTGCTAGCCAAAAGCTTTTCGCCATTGCTCAGGGTGATAGGCAGGAAACCAGCGGGACCGTGGCACACTGCGGCCAATGTGCCACCCTCTTCGTAGATCTCAGCACTTAGCTTTGCGAAGTCTTCGTTAGTTGCCAAGTCAGAAAGCAGACCAAATCCGCCGGGGTAGAATACTGCATCATAGTCTGCAGTATTCAGCTGGCTCATAGGGATAGTGTTATTGATACGATTTTGGAAATCTGAATCATTGAGCACTTTCTGGTTGATGTCGTCACCTTCGATATCAGTGCCATAGAGTGGTGCTTTACCCCCTTTTATGGAGGCAATGTCATAGTCGAGCCCACTCTCCATAAATACGTGAATCGCGTGAGTCAACTCAGGTGAGTAGGTGCCATTTGCCTGGTCAGTTTCACCAAGGGTGGCGTGGTTGGTCACTGGAATAAGTACTTTCTTCATGTTTCTTTCCTCTGTTGGTCAGCATTCAGTGGGAAGGGATTGTAGATTGTCCCTCTCGTGCTGATAATGCGTAAAATCTGTTAAATACCTTTGCAGAATGGCAACAATCGAGATTGAGAAACATGGAAAATTTTGACGGTATAGTCGAGTTTGTAGCGGTGGCAGAAAGCCAAGGTTTCTCAGCGGCTGCCAAGCAACTTGGCTGCAGTACTAGCCATGTGAGTAGGCAGGTCTCCCGCCTGGAGGAGCGCTTGGGCTCATCCCTTTTGGCCCGCTCAACACGTCAGGTAAGTCTGACCCAGGCCGGGACTGCCTATTACCAGCGGTGTAAAGAATTAGTGATTGGCCTGCAACAGGCGAATGAGCAGGTTAGCCAGCAACAGTTTCAGCTCAATGGAACACTAAGAGTTAGCGGTGCTGGTATCTTTGCTGAGCAATATGTTGCCCCTGCCCTGATGGAGTTTGGCTTGAAACACCCGGGATTGAAAATCGACATGGACTTCAATAGCAGGATGGTCAATTTCGTCGAGGATGGGATTGATTTTGCCATACGCTATGGTCGCCTTGAGGATTCCGGCTTAGTTGCTCGTAAACTGGCCGACCGCCAAATGATGGCCGTCGCAAGCCCGAGTTACCTGAAAGAGAATGGTATTCCCAATCACCCCGATCAACTAAAAACGCAGAGTTGCTTGGTGGCTAACAATGATGAATGGGTTTTTGACCTGAATGGAGAGCCTGTAAGCGTAAAGGTTAGTGGGCGCTGGAGAACAAATAATGCCCATGCGATCGTGAAAGCTTGTGAGCAAGGCCTGGGTATAGCTTATATGCCCAAAAGCAGTTTCAGTGGTTCAATTCAACAGGGCTTACTGGAGCCTATCTTGGAATCTTTTTGTGGGCGCGGAGCCAGTAGCTGGATCGTGTATCAGAACCGTCGCTTTTTACCCATGCGAGCGCGAATGGCGATTGACTATTTGGTTGATTACTTTTCTGACTGGGTTGAATAGAAAGCGATTGGATTCGTTGAAAGGAATAGAAGCACTTCCCATTTCTTGCAAGCCTTCAATCCGGAGGATTAATATCCACCCTCCTCTAATCGACTGGCATTGATTATGGTCCTGACCAGGGCATTTTATCGCAGTGGTCACACTGCAACCCAGCAACGACAACCCGTTTCGTTTGTGGATGTCAGGAAGCGATTCGGCTTTCGCTCAATTGCTGTTGGCCGATGGGTCACTCGCGAAGAGCGCGATCGGGCCGCAGGGCTTTTTTATGATGCACTTGTTGATCTAATGGCCATTCTTCAAGGACCGGAAGCGTTGGTATCCCTCCGAGGTACATTGTCTTTTCAATATGGAATCGGCGGGCGCCCGGGGATGGCTGCCTTTTATGACCCTACTGCCCGGAGCTTTTCTCTCGCCAAGAACGCGGGGCCTGGCTCTATTGCCCATGAATGGTTTCATGCATTTGATCATTACTTGGCCCAAAAAGCGTTCAGTGATGCGTCCAGTACCATGTATGCTTCAGAGGCCTGGTTGCGGAATGCAACTCCAGTACCCCACCCGCTCAATGACTTACTTTTTGCGTGCTTTAAAACTGTGATGCTGGATGAGAGTGGTAATAACCCCAGTGACTTGGTGACTGCTTCCATCAGTGCCGATAAAACAAATGGTTCACTCTACTACAGTGAGCCTGTAGAGCTGAGTGCTCGGGCTTTCGAAGCATTTATTCAGGATGCCAGCATCAACAATAATTTTTTGGTTGCTGGCTCAAAGGCTAGTCAAGAGGCAAAGTTGGGACTGTATCCACAGGGGCAGCAACGCAAAAGAATTAATCAGGCTTTCACAGCCTATTTTTCCTATTTAGGACGAAGCCTTAGGGCTTCCACAGGTAGAGACAATGACGTCAACTCTTAGAAATACCTTTCTTCTGGGCACGGCCCTTCTCGCTGGTGTAGTCGCTTGGGTATGGGCTGAGCTTTCAAAAAGCTATGAATTGATTGCAATAGCCAGCGATCCCGTGCTGTCAGCCGAGCGTGGATTCATTGATGCGGAAGATGATTTCATTCATAAACGGGCTAAGTTCGTGGATGTTTATTCTCCAGGGGTTGGCCAAGTAACGCCCGGGATACTAGAAGAAGACTTGCAAGGTAAGTATGCTGAGTTCAGACCTCAGGAAATATTTTTCCTATGTGGAACCGGCTTCCATAAAGAAGATTACGCTCTGGATAGCGAGCAGCACGAACACAATAAATTTTACGCTCAAGCATACAATGCCAAGTTATTGGAACTCATCAGCAGTTCAGCTCAGCGCTATGACTGAACGAATACACATCTCTTCAACTAACTATATTAGGCATTGCTCATTGTGGTAATTTGCTCCACAACCAGTTTGCATACAGCCAATGTCTTCATGAGCCAAAAACCTTCCACACAATCCAACATCCTGATCGTTGAAGACGATCGCGGTCTCAACGACCAACTTTGCGAAATGATCCAAAGCGCAGGATACCAAGTCAACGCCTGCTTTGATGGCAATACCGCATTGCTGGAGGCTGCCAAGCAACAACCTCAATTAATCTTGCTCGATTTGATGCTGCCGGAAATGGACGGTATTTCTCTACTCAAAATTTTACGCAAAACCAGTCAGGTTCCAGTCATCATCCTAACTGCCAAGGGCGCTGAAGAGGAGAGGATCGCAGGCTTTCGCCATGGAGCAGATGATTATGTGGCGAAGCCATTTAACAAGACCGAACTGTTACTGAGAGTTGAGGCGCTATTGCGCCGCAGTCAACCAGTGATGATGGAAGCCGTCCACCATACAGAAATCGACAACCTGCAACTCGATTTGAATGCTCAGCAAGCATTCACCGGCGGTCTGGCAATTGATTTTACCGCTACCCAGTTTAAATTGTTGTGGGAGTTAGCGGTTCACCGGGGAGAGGTATTGAGCAAAGCCTATCTCTCACAGCAAGTTCTCAACCGTACTCTGGGTGCCTATGACCGCAGTTTGGACATGCACTTGAGTCGAATCAGGCGCAAGCTGACCGGAGCAGGATGGCGTGGAGACCGGCTACAAACAGTACATGGCAGAGGGTACTGTTTGAAATGAACCGCAAACTTTTATGGAAGCTATGCCTTTTAATTACTGCGGGCATTGTATCTCTCTTTTACCTGATCAATTCCCTGACTATTCGCACCGAGGAGCAGATGAGTATGCTGGAGGCATCTCATCGAGAGGAATTGAAACAGTGGGGAAAGGAGGCGGAAGCGCGGTTTCTCTCCGGCAACGAGGGGGAATTGGAACAGTGGTTAAAAGAAATACAGGAGAAGGAAAACACCTGGGCCACAGTTACCCAATATGAGCTAACCCATGTAGCTGGTGAGACGGGTAATGAACATCGTTACATCGGCTACAACCTCGGCCGGGATGTGGATTGGAAAGTCCACCTGTATTTTGAAGAAAACCCGGTGATGGAAATTCCTTTTGCAGCCGAGCAAACCAGTCTTTTAGTACTTCTTCCAGATAGGATGCGCCCCGGCAGCTACTGGAAAACAACGCGACTCTTGCTGCAAATACTCCTACCAATGGGAATCCTAGCTTTAGTTTCTGTGATGCTCTATCGCCATATTATGCACCCGCTGCGTAAACTTGAGCAGGCAACACGGGAGTTTAGTCGGGGTAATTTTAACGTACGAGTGCATCGTCAATTGGGCAACCGCGACGATGAAATTTCTGAGTTAGCCAAAACTTTTGATCAAATGGCTACTCGTATAGGAGAGCAGATCGTCAACCAGCGCCAGCTAATCGCTGACCTATCTCATGAACTCAGAACCCCCCTCACCCGACTGGATATTGCCATAGAGGGAGCTGGCGCCACTCACGCTGAAGATAAAAATATCCAGAGAATTCAGCGGGAGTCTGCTCATATCAGGCGTTTGGTAGATGATACCCTCACCCTTGCCTGGCTTGATAATGAACAGCCTTCAATAGGTATCGAGGACTTGGATCTGGTTGATCTTATCGATGTGATTGTCGAGGATGCCCGTTTCGAATTTCCCGATCGCACTATCTGCACTCATTTGCCAGACTCGGCTGAAATAAGGCAGTCTAATCACAAGGCGGTAGGACAAGCCTTGGAAAATATCTTGCGCAACGCCATGCGCTATACCCCGAAGGGACGAGCCGTTCATGTCCTTCTGGAGGGAAATACGAAAAATAGATTTGTTATTGATATTGAAGACTCTGGCCCCGGAGTACCTGAAGCACTACTGGACAGTATCTTTAAGCCTTTCTTCCGAGCTGATCAGTCTCGCACATCAAAATCGAAAAATTTTGGGCTGGGCCTGGCGTTGGCGCGACGCCAGCTACATAGCGTGGGCGGAACCGTAGAAGCCTCCAACCGCTCTGTAGGAGGATTGTGTATGAGAGTCACTCTCCCCACTCAATCTTTGGAGCCTGCATAAGGTAACCCTCCAACACACTGATGCAACTAAATGTAACAAATGCAACACTGCTGTACTTCGCAGTCGCCAATAGGAATAATTCGCATTTGCAAATAAGTAACTCTGTGAAGGACAGCCAATGGCCCGCAATATTTCCCACAATAAGTACGCGTTACTCCCCTTGATGGTATCCAGTGCCCTGGCCTCTGGCATCAGCCAGGCACAGGAAGTGCAGAATCAAGAGGGTACTGCTGAAAACCCAATGGAAACCGTAGTGGTTGTCGGTGTGGCGACTGATACCGAGATCACACCTGAAGAGCTTGATATGCAGCAGGCAAATGATCTCAGCGATATATTCCGCCAGATACCCTCCGTATCTGTTGGTGGGTCACTGGGTATTGCGCAAAAAGTCTATGTCCGAGGTATGGAAGACACACTTCTTAATGTGACTGTTGATGGTGCTCCTCAAACCAGTACCCTCTTCCACCATATTGGCCGGGTATCCATAGAGCCGGAGTTGCTGCAGAAAGTTGAAGTGCAAGCTGGAGCAGGAGAAGCTACCAGCGGTGCCGGCGCCATTGGCGGTGCCATTCGTTTTGAGACCAAAGATGCCGATGATCTACTTGATGAAGATGAACAATTTGGCGCCATAGTAAAAGGCTCTTATTTTAGTAATGATGGCGAGAAAGCCAGTGCTTCAGTTTATGGGAAGATCACTGACAACTGGGGTCTACTGGGATCATTTGTGACCGTCGATCGTGACGATATGGAAGATGGCGACGGTGACACTATCAATGGCTCAGCTTCCGATCAGGATTTCGCCTTTATAAAATTGAGTGGCGATTTATCTGAAAATCAAAAGCTGGATATCAGCTTTGAACAGCGGGAAGAATCCGGAGAGTTCAGCGCTCGCCCCAATTGGCCTGCCCTTCAGAATGAGCCTCTATTCCCGCTAGAAGCTGAACGCCAGACCTTTGTTGTCAACCACCAATATTCTCCCAGCGCACTGATTAACCTGGAGACAACGGTTTACCACACCAAGTCAGAAGTGTGGCGCGAGCTATATGACTACAGCGCTTCTGTGGAATCCCTTGGCTTTGACTTGCGCAATACCAGTAGTATCGGCCAGCATACTCTCACCTACGGCATCGAAGCCCGTGAGGATGAAGTGGAAGGTCTGGAAGGCGGCCTCTACTCCTGGCTCGAAGAGGGTCAGGTTCGCAGCGCATACGTTCAAGACCATTTGCAGGCAACAGACGCACTGTTACTAAGTTTTGGACTGCGCTACGACGAATACGAGTTGGAGCAGGTAACTCATAATGATGAAACCGATAGCCAGGGCTTCAGCCCCAATATTGGTATGAGTTATTCGCTTACCGATGCACTCACTTTCACCGCAGGCCATGCAACAGCAATGCGCGGCAAAGAGGTAGGAGATGGGTTTACACTTTGGGCGGCAGAGCTCGCTCCTGACCTTGATGCTGAGACCGTCGACAATACCGAGCTTGGGTTAGAGTACAGTCAGGATGGGCTTGAAATAAAAGCCGCTATCTACCGCAGCACAATCGATGATGTTATTTTCGATCAGGTCGGCGGCGAAATTTACTACGAAAATGTTGGTGAGCTGGAAACTGAAGGGTTTGAACTCAGCACCTCTTATACCTGGGATCAGTTATTCATTAGCGCTGCTTTCAGTCACGCTGATTCGGAGCTCAACGGAAATACCGTAGAGGGCTATGAACACAACGGTTTAGCCAATGCCCGTGGCAACACCTGGAACTTGATCGCCAACTACGCCATTACACCTAAGTTAGAATTGGGTTGGAACTTCACTCTGGTACAAGATCTGGATGATATTGAGGTTTTACAGCGTGCAGTCGAAATTGGCTGGATCGATTCCACCCAAACGGTTGACAAACCTGGCTATCAGGTTCACGACCTCTACTTGCATTGGGAGCCCTTGGCAGATGATAGCTTGAATGTGAATTTTGCGATTCAAAACTTGTTTAATGAGCACTACCGGGATCACTCTAGCGTAGCGGATTATAGTGAAATTTCCGGTTGGGATGGAGTAGCAGGAATTTATGAAGCAGGTCGGGATATCCGTCTGTCAGTAGACTACCGCTTCTAATTTCCTTTATTTGTTTTATTAACTATCAGGGCGCAATGCACTTGCATTGCGCCCTTTGTTGCCTATGAAATCCAGATACCGTTTACTGTGGATCAAGCTCCACACCTATTTTTCCTGCTTTTTCCTACCCATTGCCATTTTGTATATCGCCACGGGCGTGCTCTATCTATTTGATATAGAGGGGGGCGTCGATGAACAATTTGAGTACACAGTTTCTCTACCCAAGGGCCTGCCCAGCAATGAGCAAGAGACTCTGGATACCATATCTCCGTTTGTTCAGCCCACAGAAGTATCATTGCCGGCAGATTTCTATTTGGAGGATGAGTGGATTGGCTGGTATGGCTACAAACGCCAAGTCTATTTGGAGCCTAGCCAGGATAAGCAATCAGCGATACTTCATGTAAAAGAACATGATCTATGGCATCAATTTCTGCTGATTCATAAAGGTCATGCTGGCCCCCTCTTCTGGTTCTCATCCATTATGCTTGGTGCGAGCCTGCTATTTAGCCTGATTAGTGGATTAGTGGTTGCTTTTGCGGTGCCAAAATTCAGGAAGACTTCTATACAATTTACTTCTCTCGGGCTTATTGCACTGGTAATTGCCTTTTTTATTGGGGGCTGAAGTTTCACCATTTGAGGGAGTTCTAGCTAGGGAGCCTCTGAGCAGCTATATGCATCTCTATAGCTCTTCAAGGTACGCATTATGCGACTTTAAGAGCGGGTTCACGAAATTACCCAGAGCCCCTAGCTCCAACTTAAAACTTTAAGCCAGTTTACAAATCTTGTCCTCCAACTGCTGTTTAAATTGATAAAGATGGATGCCATCCAGAAAGCAGTGATTGACTTCAACATACATCGAGGTGACAAGGCGTCCCTCTTGGCGATGGTATTTACCCCAGAAAATAAAAGGTATTCCTGGATCACAACCTTCTTTCTGTACAGGCTTTACCTGTAGACCAGAGAAGTCACCCCAGGGGTAGCAGCTGATATTCAAGATATCATGACGGCTGATGAAATTTTCTACAGGGAGGTACTCAGATTGCGCCCGTGAAAGTTCCCTTGCCTTGCGGACGAACTCTGTCAGATTCGTTTCCATTCTGGCCATAACGAGTTTGAATAACTCATTTTCCCCTAAATCAGAAAATAAAGGGTGCAGCATGTCGTGCTCAATGGGCTGGCCATTGACGATACGATGCCTGAAACCCGCTATTTCATTTCCCACCTGAGTGACAAGAAAAATAAGGCTGTAATAAAAAGGGAGTGTATTCTTTTTACAGAAAGATACCAGATTTGTCACATCGACCGGCTGGGTTAAGCCTATCCGAGTTGACCCTGCACTGCTCATAAAAAATTCAAAGTGGGCCTTTCTATTCCAGCGTTCGATATCAATAGGAGTCATGGACATATGAATATCGAGCCTTCAATGGATATTCATAGTTTAGGGTAGATTATAAGCAGCATCGGTGTTGCTAGTAGCTTTTATCTAGTTGGGACACCTGGAATATATTTAGAGGCATTAGATAACATGCTGTAATCGCCATATCAAAACGCCCTTCCTTTCCGGCTAATACCATTTTTAGCCGCGCTACCATATTCCTCTTTCGCTCCTGTTTGGGGCACTAAAATAAGCCCTAACAACAGACTTTGCCACCTCATAAACAGCGATCATCTGTGCATAATTTGCAAAAGTGATGTTCCTGCTTATAAGTTTTAAGAAGGATGCGACTCCCTATAATAACTTCCAGCTGTTACAGCGAAATATCATCTAGATAACCAGGACTATTAACTATGACTACCAAGTACGAAAATGCCGTTTTGGATGATCAAGCATTGATCGAGGGACTTAAGTCTATTAACCCGGTATGGGGAGATCTAGCTGTACGAGTCGCAGGCGAGGTATGGGGAAAGCCGCTTCTGGATCAGAAAACCAAAGCACTAATCACTATCGCTATTGATCAAATGGCGCTCAATGTAAATGGTGAAGGTAACCCGTTTGGAGCCCATGTTGATATGGCACTCAAACAAGGGGCAACGTATGAAGAGATTGAAGAATTGATTGTTTTTGCCTCAATGTATACGGGCTTCAATAAAGGGGCTACCACCATGGGTGCACTGAATAAGCTTCGCCATGATCGAGGAGATATCTAATGGCTATCCCCGGACTTAAAAAAGCAGATCATATAGGATTCACCGTCCCCGATGTTGATTTGGCCGTTGAGTTCTTTAGTGCACACTTTGGTTTTGAGTTGGCTTATACGTTTGGGCCATTTGCCTCAGATGATACCTGGATGACGGATCACCTTAATGTAAACCCTCTTGCAGAGATCAAGAAAATTGCTGTTATGAATGCTAACAGCATCAATCTGGAAATATTCGAGTATGCCGACAACATAGATCGAAATAAGGTGGCACCAAATAATGCTGATATTGGAGGGCATCATTTAGCATTCTATGTTGAAGATATTGATGCTGCGGTTGAATATCTCAAGAAACAGAATATAGAGGTACTCGGCGCTCCTACGGTAATGACTGAAGGGCCAACTGAAGGAGAGACCTGGGTGTATTTCATGGCTCCATGGGGTATGCAACTTGAACTCGTTTCATACCCTAATGGAAAGGCCTATGAGCATTTGACTAACGTACGTTTATTTGACCCTCGATGAATATTCTCGCCACTATTTTGGTTGTTATTGCAGGTATGGGGCTCTCCGTCGAGGCGGGACTGTTAGGGCCCCTAGGTATGCAGGTTGGTCACTTGTGGGCCACCCTAAGCATATTTGGTGTTGGGACAGCCCTACTTTGGCTCATCAGTCTATTTGTCCCCAGTGCAAAGTTTATAAGCTGGCGAGAGGTTCCAAAGTGGCAGCTTTCAGGTGGCTTGTTAGGACCTGTTTACGTTGTTGTTCTAACTTTAGCCACTCCTATACTTGGAGTAGCTATGACCATGATCGGGATTCTTGTGGGGCAAACAGCCAAAAGCTTCCTAATTGACTCCCTGGGGTGGTTTGGGGTGCGTAAACAGCCCATCAATCTCCTGAGAATATGTGGGGCAACATTTTTATGCCTTGCATTATATTTTACCTACTTGGGAGCCAAATTATGATTGGGTTGATGTTACTCGCAGTACTATCCGGCGTAGCGTTGAGCACCCAGGCGGCAATTAACGGAAAATTTGGAGAAAGTGTAGGAGTTGTCCAAAGCGCCCTATTTACCTTTGGTATCGGAGCTGTAGTGATGGGCTTACTGGTGTTTTTCTTTGGAAAACACAGCGGCCCATCAATTCTTTCCGTGCCTAAGTGGCAACTAACAGGTGCACTTTTTGGTATCTTCTACATGATAGTCGTAGTTGCTGTTGTTCCCAGAATTGGTGTGGCATCAACAACAATTGCAACGATTTTTGGGCAGATGAGTATGAGTTTGATTATTGATACCCAGGGATGGTTTACGAATCCGTCTATCCCGTTAAGTTCCTGGCGAATTGCCGCAATGGTTTGCGTAGTTCTAGCGTTGATCTGTAATTACCTTGCTAATCGGAGAGCGCCAGTTCGTAGTAATGAGACGCTGCAGCCCGCTATCCAAAGTTAGCTGAATATACAGGAGTAAAGCACTACTCAGAGGGGCCATAACATCAGTCAACAGTTACCCACTATCGACCGCTAGCTAATGAATTACGATATATCAATATTAGAGTTAAAACTGTTCTTAATGACGGCCCAACTGGGTAACTATTCTGAGGTTTCCAGGCAGCAGGGAATGACACCGTCCTCTGTATCGCGAAAAATGGCTCAGCTAGAGGGGAAAGTGGGAACCAAACTACTGCACCGTCATACCAGGGCAATATCACTGACGGATGAAGGTACGGCCTTTGCAAAGTATTGTAGCGATATTGTTCGTCAGTATGAGCTAGTGTGCGGGCAAATTGAGCAAAGAGCCAACACACCACGGGGGGTTGTTAAAATCAGCGCCCCCGTTGCTTTTGGGCGGCTTCATATTGCTCCTTATATTCCAGATTTGTTAGAGCTTTATCCGCTGCTTAGGATCGAAATGCAGCAGACAGATAGCTTTATTGACCCTGCTAAGGAGGGTGTAGACTTACTTATCAGAATTGGAGCGCTCCAAGATTCAGGCTTGAAAATGAATCGCTTTGGCAATCATAACTTTGTATTGGCAGCCAGCCCGGAATATCTGAGGGTAAATGGGGTTCCGGAAACCCCAGAGCAGTTAATTGCTCACAACTGTTTGGTATTTAAGGGAACCAATGGACTACAGCGCTGGTTTATCGGTAAAAATGGTTTGATACCCTATGAAGTTAAGGGATCACTTTACAGCAATAATGCAGAAACACTGGTTTCCAGTGCTATAGGGGGAGCTGGGGTTGTTATGTTCCCAACCTGGTTAATCAATGAAGAGATTCGGTTGGGCAAGCTGGTTCCTATTTTAACTGACTACCGCGCATCTTCATCTGCAGAAAACCAAACTATTAATGCACTCTACTTACCTACGGATAACCTGGCTCCCAAAGTACGTGTTGTTATTGATTTCCTTAAGGAGAAATACGGTAGTCCCTGCTATTGGGATGCTAAATAGAGAAGCCTTCTTGCTATGACTCGGTGGGTATCGCGTACATTGTACTGCAAACAGGTTTTGGTTACAGGCTGGGGCTCTTGCCTCGGCCTGTAACTTCTGCTTGGTATTGATAAACCGGCTAGTCTAAATAATCTACACTCATCAAATATCGTAAGAAGAGTTAAAATTTATAACTCACCATTAATGACGCACGTCTAGAGCTATCAGTGTCTACGATTGGGCTATTACTAATCTCATCGCCATACCAGGTTTGATATACTCCCCCCATAAGAATAAGGTTTGGGCTAATGTTGTATCCCACTTGTACACCTAACCGGGTAATGATATCTGCATCTGCTTCATACGCTGCCCTATCTTGAGTTACTTCATTTAGGTCCACGCCATAGTAGTAATCCAACGCACTATCACTTTGCCAGCTAATAGTGAAGTTGGGTTTGATGATCCACTTTTGGTGCTTGTAAGGCAGACTATATCCAGCCGATAGACTGTATCCGTCGTGGGTATCACTGATATCTTGTGAGATGCCAACCTTCCAAAGGCCTACAGGGCTTTTATAGTTCATTGATAAGTTGGCAAGAATCGCCAGGTCAAGCTCTTCCATATCGCTGAGCTTATCACTGTCCCCTCTGTCTCTATCGCCCGCCAGGTCACCGCCAATGCCAAACTTCACTCGAAGTTTTTCATCGTGGTACAGGTCAGCCCCCAACTCAAAACCCTGAAAGTAAAAGCGCTTGTAGCGGGCTGAGATCAATGGAAATATGTTGTTTTGGTCCTCACCATCAACGTAGATTGACTCAACGCTAAAGGTTCCAATACCTACAGAAAGTGCTGTCTCATCCTGCTTTGGCGGCTTCTGGGTAACTTCATCTGCAAAAGCCAGGCTGGATAATGCCGAACCCACCAGCGCGGTGCACATACTCAAAGTTAATGGCAGAGAACTCTTATGGTTTTGATCTCGCAAACTAGACATATTGAATCCCAATTTGAACTGGTTGAAGTTCCGTTATTTCTGGAGTGGATTCTATGCCGGTAAAGGTAAACGCCAGGTAAATAAACTCATGCCCAGGCCAGGTTAACGGTTAAGTATTGTTCATTTTTGTTGTAAGAAAAGATCCATTGCTGCTGATCGGCCACTTGCTTCAGGATATGAAGGCCTAAACCAAAACCCTGTCCTTCCCCCCTGTCAAAATGCACCTGCTGCTCCGGCAGTATGGGGTTCTGAACCCGGATTCCATTTGCATCAAAATCAATATCGATAATTCCCTCAAGGGTATGCTCAAAGGCATTTCTGAGCAGATTGGTTATGGCGATATCCAATAGCACTTGTACTTGCTTCAAGTTAACCAAACTATCCGAATTAAGATGAACCTGTACATCTCGCTGACCCAATAGGTATTTGAGCTGCTCAACTCGAGTTTGAATCATATTACTGAAATCAAATTCTGTTGATTCCAGATTTACCTTGCTTTGAGATAGCAGCAGAAGTGCCTGTGTTAACTGGGTCATCTGCTCATAGGAGCGCTCAATCTGCTCCAGTTGAGT
Organism: Microbulbifer sp. CNSA002; assembly: GCF_047324085.1. Classification (NCBI taxonomy): domain Bacteria; kingdom Pseudomonadati; phylum Pseudomonadota; class Gammaproteobacteria; order Cellvibrionales; family Microbulbiferaceae; genus Microbulbifer; species Microbulbifer sp. CNSA002. The sequence goes on along the minus strand of NZ_CP172449.1, from coordinate 2,591,525 downwards.
ATCGATTGGCTTACCTTTTTTTTGCCTTACCTTCACCACATGCAAGGCACTGCCAATGGTTGCCAAGGGGGTTCTCAATTCATGACTCGCATTCTGTAGAAATTGCTTTTCCTGCTCTTGATGATTCCATACCTGCTGTAGCGACTCTTGCAGTACTCGTCCTACACGACCAAATTCATCCTTCCTTTGCTTTAAAGATTCCGGGATCGGAGTCAACTTATGCCGGCTATTTTGCGCAAATTTCTCCAGGTCTTTTAATGGCGATATCACTTGTCTTGCAAGAATAAGAGGCACACTTAATGCTAAAGTAAGGGCTAGTAAGATACCGATAAGAACTTCAATTTCTACCTTTTTGTACTTGCTGGGTATTGCAGCTTCTTCTATTTCCAGCACGTAGTAAGTTGTCTTAAGTGCGCTTTCAGCATAAGGCATAATTGCTAAATAGTAGCGATCATCAATTAAGTCTTTGCTAAAGTGCACCCTTTTTTCTTCGCCGTCAGCTTCCTCTAACACGCGCTTTGCCGTATTTGGCAGTGAACTGTACTCATCATATGTTTGTAACTGGGCAAAAAAAGGGTCATCAATAACCCCTCCGGCCTCAATGATACGTTTTTCAGCTACAGATATCAGTGTCGCACCTAAAGCGTGCTTAACCATTTTCACTTTGGATCTCTCGACGACAACTGCACTGCACGCCACAATTGCGGCAAGAATCCAAATATAGTGAAAGAAAAACTTTCTGCGAATGGAGCGATCAAAGGCTTTCATCACGCTTCCCCAGGATAACGCCCTTCCCTCTGATCGTGTGCAGTAGTGGAAAACTGAACCCCTTATCGATTCCCTGCCGCAACCGATACAGATGTACTTTGATTACGTCGGATTCGGGGGAAAGAAACTGCCATAAATGCTGTTCAATTTTTTCTTTAGTAACCAGCTTTGGACTCTGTTGCATCAAAAACACGAGCAATTCCCAACAGATTGGAGGCAGATTTATAGATTTTCCCTGCCTGGTGACTTCATGGGTCTCTAAATTAACTTCCAGGTCCTCAACTTTATACCGGGTTTGGGTAACACGTCGTTTTATCGATAGAGACCGAATCCGCGCGACCAGCTCAAGCATTTCGAAGGGTTTAACCAGGTAGTCATCCCCTCCAGATTGGAAACCGGTGATTTTATCGTCCAATTGGTCCAGCGCGGTCAGCATCAATATTGGTGTCGAGCTTCCTACATTGCGCAACTTAGAACTCACTTCGAAACCGCTTCTACCCGGCATCATGACATCAAGTACGATTACATCGAAGTCATGCTTTAAGGCCAGCTCAGTGGCCATTATTCCATTATCGGCGTAGTCACATCGAATATTGTACTCTTCGAGGCTCTCAATAATATTGGACGCCAGTGCGTGATTGTCTTCAGCTAAGAGTACCAATAATGGCGTTTTGCAGTCAGGCCCCATTGATCTAGTCACTCAAAAGTTCTCGATAGACCTGGAATAATAAAAGCCATTGGGTAAACGGAAAGTAAATAAGTGTAAGATTGTCCACTTACTGATCACCTATGGGAAGCTTGCCTGTGACAGCTACTGCCATATCTAAAAATGTCGGAGCCATCACGCTTGACAAGAAATGACCCTATCAAATCTTCAGAAGTTCTTTCAAAAATTTGCCCTCTGGCGATCCTTGTTGGTACTGCACCCTTCATTTGGATTGAGTTGATCCAGGTAGATCTGTCGTCGAGTTAAGAGAGCTGGAGGGGAAAATCGACAATGCGTGATAGACCTAAGAGTTGGCCGTCACTACAGAAAAGAGAGGGGGCATATAACAGGAGGGGTACCTCCCCAGCACTTGTGTGGCTGGGGAAGTGAACAGTCTCGCCCCTTATTGGGGGCGAAGCCTAAAGTTTACAGGCAGACAATATTTTCTGCTTGTGGGCCTTTAGCGCCCTGAGTCACGGTAAACTCTACCTTCTGGCCTTCGGCCAAGGTTTTAAAGCCGCCACCGGAAATTGCGCTGAAGTGAGCAAAAACGTCGGGACCGGATTCCTGGGCGATGAAGCCAAAACCTTTCCCTTCGTCAAACCACTTAACGGTACCAGTAACTGTATTAGACATAATAGATATCCTTGATTGAACAATTGCGCTCCAATTGAATGGAGTTGTGCGGGCAAAAAGTATTATTTTAAACGAGACCGAACGAAGGATTATGACTAAAACTACGAGGTAAACTGCAATAAAAAATGGCTTTTAAACCGGCGGACGAATAGTAGCACTAGCCTGTCACCTATGTCCACTTTTGCCTAAACTCACCCTCGACATTGGTACTCAGACCGCAGTCCACTGCCGCATAAAGGCGCGATGAACCGGAGGCACTGAGGCGATGCAGTGGGCCGATAGCCACAATGCCGATTTTGCCAAAGGATTGCTCGAGGAGATCAGCTTTCTCGCCAGCTCTGTTTTCTTAACCACGGACTCCCCTGCCTCATGCCGGGAGGTAGAGTAGCTATCGACCGCACCGTTAGCGATAGCAGATGCTGCGGCTATGGCATCAGCCATGCCCAGATTCATCCCCTTTCCTCCCACTGGAGAGTGGCAATGGGCTGCGTCTCCAGCCAACAACACCCGGTGCTTTCGGTAAGTTTCTGCCTGCCGGATGGAGATTTTAAAGGCCGCTGTCCTTCGGATGTTGGCGATTTCTATCGGCAGCCTGAGGGTTACCAGGGCATCTTCGGTTGATGATGCGATGCGAGCGCGGCGCCGTTCGATAGGGAGTACCAAGGTGAACTCACCTTCCCCGCCGTACAGGTCCAGGGCAATCTCTTCCGGATCGAAGTTTCCTCTCAAATCCACATCCGCAATTGACCACTTATTGGGCAGATCAATACCAGGGTACTGTATTTTCAGCTGTTGTCGCACGGCGGACTGTATGCCGTCTGCGGCAATCACCCAGTCAAAAGAGGCGCTGGTATTGTCTGAGAAATTAACGGCCGCCTTGTCTGGGGTGGTTGTGATGTTTGTGACTGAGACCCCGTACTCAACTTCGACGCACCTCTCGGCAAGAGTGTCCCTGAGGATTCCCTCGGTCCGGTTTTGCGGCAGCCCGAGAGGTACCCTATCGCGAAACTCATTTCCGCTGTTGTCGATATAAACCAGGGTTCTCTCATCGCGCAATATGTGCATTTTCCTTAGAGGCATCGCCTCAGCAAGAAAGGGGTCTGCGGCGCCCAGCTCCCGAAGGGCATCAATGGTGGCTGGCATAATGCCTACAGCACGAGAGAGTTCAGAAGGGCTGTTTTTGCGCTCAACAATACGGCACTTCAGCCCCATGGAAGTGAGGGCGACAGCAGCAGTCAATCCGGTCGGACCGGCACCAATTACCAGGATGTCCATCGATACAATTTGTAGCCTGAAAGCTCAACCGGTCGACACAGAATGCCTCGATCGCTACAGGGAGCTTGCTGCTGCAAGCTTAGACAAATTTCTACCGCTGTAGAGGGGTGTTATACACGCTAAATGTGTACATAGCCCCTCTTCTCCGCTGCCACTACTTAAGTACTTTTATCTCTGTCGGAGGAGTCGGGAATGTCACTGTAGCCCAGTGCCGTTGCGGGCTTATCCATTGAGGCACCCTGGCGATCCAGAACACCGATATCCAGCACAGGGGAAGCATCGATATGTTGAGCATCCATCATTTGGGCAACGCGCTGTAGTGAAGCAATTATCATGCTTTGCTCCCAGTCTTTTAGATCGCCAAACTGACGAGCAAACTGGTCCTGAAGCGGGATGGGGGCATCGCGCAAAGTCTCCGCGGCCTCCTCAGTAAGGTAAGCATGCACTTTGCGCTTATCCGCCTGGGAGCGCTGGCGATAAACCAAGCCCCTCTTCTCCAAGCGGTCAAGAATATTGGTCACGGTTGCCTGGCTCAGGCTGACCTCGTTGGCCAGTTCGCCGATCGTCACTTCACCCTTATTGCGAATAGCTTGTAGCAACAACACCTGCGGGGCGGTTAAGCCGGTGGTTTTAGCCAGGTGTTTGGAGTGCAGGTCCGTGGCTCTTATTACCCGCCGCAGGGCCACTAGCACTTGTTCGATACTGTTCAAAGTTACCTCTCAATCATGGAGTCAGGGTGATTGCCGGAATTATATCGCCGTACCCCTCAATCACTAAGCGCTTATAACCCGACTGCGAAACATCACCCCCACAAGAGCCTCAGGCTCCATCACAAAACTGTCCATTTTATGGCCAGGCGATCTCTCAGCCGGCATGTTCAATAGAAAATTTTATCGACCTCAAAATATTATTTTTACCTGCCTATAGGCTGTATATCCCACATATCTAGGCATTTCTAGGTCAAATATTGTGACTTGATTCGCCTCAAGTATCCTGGACTTTGAATTTAATTTGTGTACGATATTTAGCGTTCAAAGCATTTTTACTAGTAATCCGGCATAAAAATGCCTCTAGGAAGCTATATTTACGCCATTTGCTCAACACTTGTGCAGGTAAATATTTAGAGGTGAAAAAATATTTAGTCGGTTGGGAAGGTTTTTTGTCTAGCTCAGAAAATATTTTGTTGCGCAGCCCATTGATTGAAGATGGGATGGCCACTTACCGATTGATCAAACGTTGCCCTCCCCTGGATACAAACTCCAGCTACTGCAACCTCCTCCACTGCAGCCATTTCGCCAACACCTCAGTCGCCGCAGAGGTTGATGGAGAGCTGCTGGGCTTTATTTCCGGGTATATCATCCCCGATCGTACAGATACCCTCTTTGTCTGGCAGGTGGCCGTCGACGAGAAAGCCCGGGGGCTTGGATTGGCCTCCCGGATGATAAGTCACATTCTCTCGCGCCCTCACTGTGGTTCGGTCAGATTTATCGAGACCACGATTACAGAACACAACCTGCCCTCTTGGGCGCTCTTCCACAGTGTCGCCGATAAATTATCGGTCGATCTTCACTCCTCACCCTGGATGGACTCTCAAGCCCACTTTGACGGGCTCCACGACTCCGAAACCCTTGTCCGCATCGGGCCTTTCGCCCTCGAAGAAACACCATAAAAGAGAAAATCATGAAGATCTTTGATGAGATTGAATCAGAAGTGCAAAGCTATGCCCGCTCCTTTCCGCGAGTTTTCAATCGTGCAAAAGGCGAGCTGATGTGGGATGAGGAGGGAAATCAGTATCTGGATTTCCTGGCGGGTGCCGGCACACTCAACTACGGGCACAACAACCCTCTGTTCAAGCAAGCACTGCAAGATTACATTGAGGCCGATGGAATTACTCACGGCCTCGATATGCACACCAGGGCCAAGGGTGAATTTCTACAGGCACTGAATGAGAAAATTCTCAAGCCGCGGAATATGGAGTACGTGGTGCAGTTTACCGGTCCGACTGGGACGAATGCGGTAGAGGCGGCGATGAAAATTGCCCGCAATGTAACCGGGCAGCAGAACATCGTCACCTTTACCAACGGTTTCCATGGCGTAAGCCTTGGCTCGCTGGCCGCCACCGGCAACTCGCATCACAGGGATGCTGCCGGTGTCAGCCTCAATGGTACGCACCGCATGCCCTTTGACGACTACCTGGGCAAAAATATCGATACCACAGAATACCTCGATAAAGTCCTCTCAGATTCCAGCAGCGGTATTAATTCTCCCGCAGCAGTGATTGTTGAGACAGTTCAAGGGGAAGGTGGTATCAATGCGGCCAGTATCGAGTGGCTAAGAAACCTTCAATCCGTCTGCAAAAAACACGGCTTACTTTTTATTGTCGATGATATCCAGGCTGGCTGCGGCCGCACGGGCAACTTTTTCAGCTTTGAAGAGGCCGGTATCGAACCCGATATCATTACGCTATCCAAATCCCTCAGTGGCTATGGGCTGCCATTTGCGCTGGTGCTAATGAAACCAGAGCTGGACCAGTGGAAGCCCGGTGAGCACAACGGCACTTTCCGTGGCAACAATCTGGCTTTTGTAACTGCGAAAGCCGCTATCGATCATTACTGGTCTGACGAAAACTTCTCACGGGAGATTAAACGCAAGGGCAAATACATTTCCGAGCGTTTGAATGAAATTGTCAGCCGATATGGTGAGGGCAACTTCACCACCAAAGGCCGGGGTATGTTTCAGGGTATCGACTGCATCAGCGGCGAACTTGCAGGAAAGATCACCAAACTCGCATTCAAGCAGGGGCTGATTATTGAAACCAGCGGAGCCGATGACCAGATCGTTAAGCTCCTTTGCCCACTGATAATCACCGATCAAAACCTTAAAAAAGGGATCGACATTATTGAATCCGCTATCCGGGAAGTCTGTGCCGGAGAGCGGGATATGCCTGAGGAAAGAGTCTTTTTTGAAGCCTGCTAGACTTTAAGGGCCTCTGAAAAGGTTCACGCAAAAGATCCAACTGTGCAGGCTGCAAACTAAGAATATTGCTGACCAGCCAGACTCGAACACACACGAAACAGCGAAATACCAATGATTGTCAGAAGTTTACAGGAAGCTAACAAATCCGGCCGCCGGGTTGTTTCACCGGATAACAACTGGGAGAGCACCCGACTCCTGCTTAAAGATGATGAAATGGGTTTTTCTTTCCATATCACCACTATTTATGCCGGTGCTGATTTCCAAATGCACTATCAAAACCACTTGGAAGCGGTTTACTGCATTTCCGGCAAAGGTGAGGTAGAAACTCTTGAGGATGGCAAGAAGCATCCTATCGAACCTGGAACTATCTATATTCTCGATAAGCATGACCGGCACATTTTAAGAGCCTTTGAAGAAATGACTATGGCCTGTGTATTTAACCCCCCTTTGAATGGCAAGGAAGTACACAATGCTGAGGGAGCCTACGAACTTGAAGCTGACAAGATTGATGAATAACTAGTCAGTCATAGGGCAGTATCCATGAAGTACCTTCCAGATAGCTCAAGTGTTACCAGGGAAGACTGCTACCCCTCCCGAAAACCGGGCCTTCTGGGTGGTGCCATGGTGCGCAAAGATCCAATTGTGTATGGGGACTGCCAGCCCCTCTCCCCACTGACACCATCGAAACTCAAGCGCTACGCAGAACAGGGCTTTGTTGTACTGGAGAATTTGTTTTCCCAGGCGGAGATTAACTTTTTTACGCAAGAGTTGGCGGAGATTAAACAACGCGGTCACACTGACAAGTCGGAAGAAATTATCACCGAGCCTGAAAGTAACGAAGTGCGCTCAGTCTTTCGTATCCACAAAAGCAGCCAAATTTTTAACCGGCTTTCCAGGGATCAGCGGCTATCAAGTATTGCGAAATGTATTTTGGGTGATGAGGTTTATATCCATCAGTCTCGCGCAAACTACAAACCTGGTTTTCGCGGGAAAGATTTTTATTGGCACTCCGATTTTGAGACATGGCATGTCGAGGACGGCATGCCCCGTATGCGGGCACTCAGCATCTCCATTACCTTAACAGAGAATCATCATTTTAATGGTCCGTTGATGCTGATTCCCAAGTCCCACCGCCATTACATTGCTTGCGATGGGGAAACACCAAAAAAGAACTACCTCAGCTCACTGAAAAAGCAAGAGCTTGGTATTCCCTCAGATAGTCAATTGAGGACTCTAATATCCAATGGTGGGATATCAGCTATTACAGGCAAGCCCGGCAGCATTGTTGTGTTTGACTGCAACTTAATGCACGGCTCCAGCAGCAATATCAGCCCCGATCCTAGATCTAATTTGTTTTTTGTTTTTAATGCCTTGAGCAACAAGGTGGAGGCTCCGTTTTGCGACTTGCCTCCCAGGCCAGAATACATCTGTGCGAGGAAATCAATTTCTATTATCTGAAGCAAATCTCAATTCAAAACACTCACCTAGTTTTTAAAAGAAAGAAGGACCATTAAGAGACGATGCATACGATAGAAAAGATTGGCGGCACCTCTATGACGGACTACGAAGCGGTCCGGGATAATATTATCAAAGGTGACTCCAAGGGGATCTACAATCGTGTTTTTGTAGTCTCTGCCTACGGCGGTATTACTGACCTGCTTCTAGAGCACAAGAAAAGTGGCCAACCAGGTATCTATGCCCTCTTCTCCAGCAGTATTGAGGACGATAGCTGGCTGGTTAAGTTTGATGAGCTTCGAGCAGCACTGCGGCAAATCAATGAGCGCCTTTTTGGGCATGGCGATCTTCTCGCGGAAGCTAACCTGTTTTTGGATGAAAGGCTGGAGAGCGCCAAAAAATGCCTGAGAGACCTGCAAAGCCTCTGTCAGCACGGCCACTTCTCCCTCGACGCCCACTTGGGCACGGTAAGGGAGATGTTAGCCAGCCTCGGTGAGGCCCACAGTGCATGGAACACTTCGAAACTGTTGCAGCGGGATGGTGTAAATGCCTGCTTTGTCGATCTGACTGGCTGGCGCACCAACAAGCACATTCCCCTGGATGAGCGTATCCGGGATGCCTTTGCCACTATCGACTTAAGCAGGCAGCTGCCTATTGTTACCGGCTATGCCCATAGCGATAAGGGCCTGCTGATCTCGTTTGATCGGGGCTATAGCGAGATGACTTTCAGTCGTCTCGCCGTACTCACCGGGGCAAAGGAGGCGGTGATTCACAAAGAGTTCCACCTGAGCAGCGCAGACCCTCGCCTGGTGGGAGAAGGAAATGCAGTACCCATTGGCCGCACCAACTACGATGTGGCCGACCAGTTGGCCAACCTGGGGATGGAAGCGATTCACCCCAAAGCCGCCAAGGGGCTGCGCCAGCAAAATATCCCTCTCAGGGTAAAAAACACCTTCGAACCCGAGCACGCCGGCACCCTGATTACCGGTGACTACATCAGCGACTCTCCACGAGTGGAAATTATTGCAGGCTGTAAAGGGGTTTACGCCCTGGAATTGTTTGACCAGGATATGGCGGGGAGCATCCACGATTACGATCGCGAAGTGCTACTGGTGATCAAGCGCTTCAAAGCCCACATTATTTCCAAAGACACTAATGCCAATACCCTTACCCATTTCCTCTCCACCAATCTGAAAACAATTAAGCGGATTCAGGCTGCATTGGAAGAACATTTTCCCGAAGCCGAACTGAACCAGCGCAAAGTCGCCATAGTTTCAGCCATCGGTAGCGATATGCAAATCCCCGGCGTGCTGGCCAAAGCAGTGCAGTCGATGTCCAAAAGCAATATCCGCGTGCTCGCCATGCACCAGTCCCTGCGTCATGTAGATATGCAGTTCATCGTTAACGAGCCAGACTATGATGCAGCCGTTCGGACTCTACACGAGGCACTGGTAGAGATTTACAATCACGGGACGGCGATATGCCTCGCATCCTGAGCCTTTGTGCCCTGCTCTTTTTATTTACTTCCGCAACCTCTATTTCCCAGGAAGCGGAAGAAAAGAATAAAGGTAGTGCGCAAAGCGAGGTCGACACCCTTGAGAAGCCCTTGTACACACCCTTCGTCGAGCGCTATATGCTCGACGAAATTAAGCAGCTGCGAATCGATCAGGCTAATGCCAAGCAGGAATTGATTCAGCAAATTGTCGATCGTGAACACAACTCTGTCGATCGAGCCGTAGCCTACGCAACCGATACGGTTACCTACTTTTTCTACTTGATAGCCGCCGCCACTTCAATTTTGGTTTTAGTTGGTTGGCGGTCATTCCAGGATATTAAAGAGCGGGTGCACTCCCTGGCCGATGAGGAAATCTCAAAGCTGGTCCAGGAATACGAAAAGCGCTTGGAAGTTATAGAGAAGCAGCTTCAACAGAAAACACAGCATATTGAAGAAAACCGCGAGGAAATCGAGCTAACCCAGGAAGTACAGTCCCTGTGGCTACGCGCCCAACAAGAATCCTCAGTGGCAAATAAAATTGCCATTTACGACGAGATTCTGCGCCTCCGCCACGAGGATGTAGAAGCCCTTACCTATAAAGCTGATGCAGTGCTGGAGCTTAATGAACCCCAGTGGGCCGCCAATCTTTGTCACCAGGCCCTGGGTATTGACCCGGATAACAGCCATGCCTTCTACCAACTGGCATGCGCCCATACTGCCATGGGTCAATTTGATGAAGCGCTGCGTTATCTGGCTGAAGCCATCAAAAGGCGGGAAAGCTACCGCGATGAGATCCTGGTTGATAGCGCCTTACAGCCTTTAGCGGAAAGTGAAGTTTTTGAGGAACTCGACCAGGTTATTGCCAATACCCCCTCGCCGCAAAGTGGTGGCAAGGGAGGTTAGAAATATTCGGATAACCTCTGAAGACCAACCGATAAAATAATACGGGATAAAAATAATAGGATTGCCGATGATCTATTCATTTCTTGGTTTTTTACTTTTGTTCACTCTGGTCGGCCTCTCCTCTGCGATGTTCAGCCGTCAAACCAAAGCCGACTATTACCTTGCCAGCAGTGGTGTCTCCCCCTGGCTGGTGGGGTTGTCTGCCGTGGCAACGAACAATAGCGGTTATATGTTTATCGGGGTTATCGGCTATACCTACACCACTGGGTTGGCCTCCATCTGGCTGATGGTGGGGTGGATTGCCGGTGATTTTCTGGCTTCCCTCTATGTACACAAACGATTAAGGACCGCTACCAGTTCAAGTGGTGAAGTCAGCTACGCAGGTGTTCTCAGTAACTGGCACGGACAGAAGTACTCAGCCCTGCAGCGCCTGATCGGCATCATTTCCCTGTTGTTTTTACTAACTTATGCCTCCGCCCAAATGGTTGCCGGAAGCAAAGCCCTGCACGTACTGCTGGATTGGCCCCTGTGGTCCGGTGCTGTAGTTGGAGCTGTGCTTGTATGCCTCTACTGTTTAGCTGGCGGCATCCGCGCGTCCATTTGGACTGATGCGGCCCAATCCATCGTTATGATGGGGGCTATGGCAGCACTTCTAGCCGTCGCCCTTGCCAACTTGGGTGGCATCACCAGTGCGGCGATAAAAATGCAGGCTATTGAAGGTTTTACCCATTGGTTTCCCGAGGGGCTCGCCTTTGCGGGCTGGGGCGGGGTGATACTCTTTGTGCTCAGTTGGGGGTTTGCCGGATTGTCTGTGATTGGACAACCCCACGTTATGGTTCGATTTATGACCCTGAAGGATTCCAGCAAGATGAACTGGGCAAGGGCCTGGTACTATCTGTGGTTTATCCTTTTCTATTGTATGGCCACCGGGGTCGGCCTGCTCTCCAGAGTGTTTATTGCTGACACAGGGAGCTTTGATGCGGAGCTTGCTCTTCCCACCATGGCTATGGATTTGTTGCCCCCTGTTTTTGTTGGGCTGATCCTGGCTGGTATCTTTGCCGCAACCATGTCCACCGCAGACTCCCTGCTTCTCAGCTGCTCCGCAGCCATTACCCACGATATTCTTCCACACAAGATTGAAAAAACCTGGTTCCTCAAGCTTGTCACAGTTGCCATAACCGGCGGCGCATTGCTACTGGCGCTCGCCAATAGCCAAAGTGTGTTCAGCCTGGTTATTTTCGCTTGGTCGGGACTTGCCAGCGCATTTGGGCCCCTACTCCTGGTATTGTGTTTTGGGGGTAAGCCATCCCAGGCAACCGCTATCGCAGCAGTGATTATCGGCTTTACAGCTGCGATTACCTGGCGGCTACTGGGGTATCACGGCGTGATCTATGAGGGATTGCCGGGTATTGCAGCTGGGTTAGCAGTGCTCTATCTGGCCAGCCTAAACCGTCAAACCTCCACTTTACGCGAGGCAAACAGTTAAATTCACTCAAAGTAATTCTGGGGAGGTAGAGCCTCCCCACCTACCAGACCTTCACCAGCTAGAGCCTCCTCCCCAAAAAGCGACAAATTCTATCTCCTGCCGCCCAAAGCCCCCGCCTTTCGGGCACCTGACTTGCCCCAAGATAGCCAGATTGAGCAAAATTCATACAGTGCTTTTTATAGAGTTCAAATGAGATTTTTGGCCCAACCCAGCCCACTTTTAACCCTTGAAAATATGGATTAACTCTGTAGTCGCTGAAAAATAAATCCTCCTACGAATCCGCCAGCTTTGTTGCATTGAGTGCTAACAATTAGAGTTCAAATTAAAAATATGTTACATTTTGTGTCATATCGCTCGATAAACGACTATCGAGCCCGGGCTGGAATCTGACGATTAGGGACAAAAGTCTTCGTCAGACCGGCCCTTTTTTATGATGACTGGACCTTCATGATCGGCCCATTGCGCCCTTCAAGTCCATCGCCAACGAACAACCGACTGACCCTCTGTTAAAGCAGTATGGAGAGACAGATGTCACTGGACAAACAACGGAATTTTGTAGACGGCCGCTACCTGTCGAATGAGAGCGGCGAGTGCTTTGATGTATATAATCCGGCAACCAACGAGGTCAGCTATCAGGTTGAGGTTGCCGACGAAAAGGTACTGGCAGAAACCATCGAGAGCGCCAAGCGCGGTTTTGCCCAGTGGTCAGCGATGATGCCGGTCGAACGCAGTCGCATCCTGCTGAAAGCAGTAGCACTGTTGCGCGAGCGCAACGACGAACTGGCAGCTATCGAAGTGGCTGATACCGGCAAGCCCTGGCAGGAAGCCAGTGTTGTCGACGTGGTGACTGGGGCCGACTCCATCGAATTCTTTGCCGGCCTGGCTGCAGGCATTGAAGGCAATCAGCAGCAAGTCGGTGAGGACTTCTACTACACCCGCCGCGAGCCCCTGGGCATCTGCGCAGGAATCGGTGCCTGGAACTACCCCTTACAAATCGCCTGCTGGAAAGCCGCCCCGGCCCTGGCCTGCGGTAACGCCATGATCTTCAAGCCTTCCGAAGAGACCCCCAAAGGTGCATTGAAGTTGGCTGAAATCTTTATTGAAGCGGGCATGCCCCCGGGTGTTTTCAACGTAATCCAGGGCGATGGCGCCGTGGGTGCCTGGCTGACTAACCACCCGGATATCGCCAAGGTTTCCTTTACCGGCGAAGTGGGTACCGGCAAGAAAGTTATGGCCGCAGCGGCTTCCAATCTGAAAGAAGTCACGATGGAGCTGGGAGGCAAGTCCCCGCTGGTGATCTTTGATGATGCCGACCTGGAGCAAGCCGTTTCTGCTGCCATGCTGGGCAACTTCTACACCCAGGGCGAAATCTGCACCAACGGTACCCGGGTATTTGTACACCGCAGCATCCACGATCAGTTCCTCGCTCGTCTGAAAGAGCGCGTTGAGCAAAATATTATTGCCGGTGATCCGATGAATCCGGACACCAACTTCGGCGCCCTGATTTCTGCCAAGCACCAGCAACTGGTAATGGACTACATCAGCAAGGGTAAAGAGGAAGGCGCGACCCTGTTCTGCGGCGGCCACACCCTCTCACCAGAGAATTCACCTAACGGTTACTTCGTTGCTCCCACTGTATTCACCGACTGTCATGACGATATGACCATTTGCCGCGAAGAGATCTTCGGCCCGGTAATGTCGGTACTGGTCTTTGATGACGAGGACGAGGTGATCCGCCGCGCTAACGATACCCGTTTGGGCCTCGCCGCCGGCGTATTTACCCGTGATATCACTCGCGCCCACCGTGTGATCCACCAGATGCAAGCGGGTATCTGCTGGATTAATGCCTACGGCGCTTCCCCGGCAGAAATGCCGGTGGGCGGATACAAGTTATCCGGAATCGGACGCGAAAATGGACTTGCGACCCTGAACCACTACACCCAGCTAAAAGCGGTGTATGTGGGCCTGGCACCACTGGAAAGTCCATTTTAAGCGGTACCCTGTATGAGTGAGTTTGACTACATCATTGTCGGCGCCGGCTCTGCCGGTTGCGTTCTGGCCAACCGCCTGTCTGCCCAGGAAGATAAAAAAGTCCTTCTGGTAGAGACCGGGGGTAGCGATCGCAGCATCTTTATCCAGATGCCCACCGCACTATCTATTCCCATGAATACCGACAAGTACGCCTGGCAGTTTATGACTGAGCCAGAGCCGTACCTGGACAATCGCAGCATGCATTGCCCCAGAGGCAAGGTACTCGGTGGCTCTTCCTCGATTAATGGGATGGTTTACGTGCGCGGGCACGCCAAAGACTTTGATGAGTGGGCACAGCACGGCGCCGAAGGCTGGGATTACGCCCACTGCCTGCCCTACTTCAAACGCTCTGAGACCTGGGCTTTCGGCGGTGACGATTACCGTGGCGACGAAGGTCCACTGGGGGTCAACAACGGCAACGAAATGGCCAACCCCCTTTATGGAGCCTTTATCGAAGCTGGTAAAGAAGCTGGCTACGACTACACCGCAGATTACAACGGTGAGCAGCAAGAGGGCTTTGGCCCCATGCATATGACGGTAAAAGATGGTAAGCGCTGGTCTACCGCCAACGCTTACCTGAAACCGGCAATGCAACGCCCCAATTTGACGGTATTGACCCACGCCACTGTGCATAAGGTGATTCTGGAAGGTAAACGGGCAGTCGGAATCAAACTTGAACGCAAGGGAAAGATCCTGGAATTCAAGGCGCGGCAGGAGGTCATCCTCAGCGCAGGTCCCATCGGCTCCCCTCACCTTCTTCAGCTCTCCGGAATCGGAGATCCCGACACACTGGCAGAAGCCGGTATCGAACTCCAACACGAACTCCCCGGCGTCGGCCAAAACTTGCAGGACCACCTGGAATTCTATTTCCAGTTCCGCTGTAACCAGCCGATTTCCCTGAATGGCAAGCTCGACCCCTGGAATAAATTCCTGATCGGCGCTCGTTGGATACTGAAGAAGGATGGTCTCGGAGCCACCAACCATTTCGAGTCCTGTGGTTTTATTCGCTCCAAAGAAAACGTGGAGTGGCCGGACCTGCAATATCACTTCCTGCCGGCAGCCATGCGCTATGACGGCCGCGAAGCTTTCGATGGCCACGGCTTCCAGGTGCATATCGGGCACAACAAGCCCAAGAGTCGCGGCAGGGTCAAAGTAGTGAGCAGCGATCCCAAGCAATCCCCTTCCATCCTGTTTAATTATTTGCAGGAGAAAGAGGATATTGAGGGTTTCCGCGCTTGTGTGCGACTGACTCGAGAGATTATCAATCAGCCGGCTTTCGACGAGTACCGAGGCGATGAAATCCAGCCCGGCACCGATATCCAGACTGATGAACAAATTGACGCTTTCGTACGGGAATCCGTTGAGAGTGCTTACCACCCATCCTGCTCCTGCAAGATGGGCACTGATGCAATGGCAGTGGTAGACCCGGAAACCCGTGTACACGGATTGCAGGGCTTGAGAGTTGTAGATTCCTCCATCTTTCCGACCATTCCCAACGGCAACCTGAATGCGCCCACCATTATGGTGGCGGAGCGGGCTGCTGACCTGATTTTAGGGCGCCCTGTATTGGCGCCCTCCGAGGCACCGGTAGCGACCAAGGCTACCAGCACTCAGCGACCTGGCCGCCCTGCGCGCTCAGTGAGCTGATTTTTCGTCGGCGCTCTGGCAGAGATTTGACTGCCCCCTTCAAACACGACGGGGATACTCAAATCTCGCACAGCAACGCCCTTGAGGGGCGCCGGCATACCAATAACTAGCTGGAGACTCAGCATGACAGCTTGGCTTTCTGCGGGATTATTATTTACCTTCACGGCAATAATTTTCTCGCTGATTAAATGGGGAAATGTGAAGATGGTCGGGGTGACCCCGGTCAAAACCTTCACTTTTATAGCGATCCTTTTCACCTCCGGCCTCGATGTAGGCCTTATCATGTTCCCCCTCACCGAGTTCGGTGGCTACGCAGACCTAACCGCAAACCCAGAATACGGCTTCACCAACGCACTCGCGATTGAGTTTGGTTTTTGGGCCTTCCTGATCTGGGGCTTCTACTTCCTCACCTGTTTTTACTTCTGCATTATCGAACCCAAAGTTAAATTCTTTGAGATAGGCCTGGTAAAACTAATCAACAATGTAGTGATTATCGGAACCTGTGCCTTTACCGCCTACTTGTTGCTCAGCAACCTGCCCTGGTACCTGCCGCAAGTTGGCGATGGTGAAACTATTGTTGGCACCTTCTACCTGATCGTCTTTGCAGTGATCGCCGCTGCGGTCTACTCATCCACCAGCCTGCGCTATGTACGCTTCCTCAGCCTGGCGACTACCTGGATGTTTATTGGCCTGATCGCGGTAATGTGGGTAGGCGCCTTTACCGGTGAGAACGGCAGCGTTGGAGACTTTGCTTCCACCTTTGCACTGCTCGGCGGTTACTTCGGCAATATCCACCAGTTCGCACTGCCATTAAATGACTACCACGAGTTCTACCTGTTCTGGTGGTTTGCCTGGAGCATTATGATTGGCCAGTTTACCTCCCGCTTTGTGGGCGGCCTGCGCACTTACCAAGTACTGGCGGCGATGCTGATCTTCCCATCCATCCCCATCGCGCTCTGGTTCACCGTGCTCTACTACTACTCCAGCCAAGGCCTGGATACCAGTGGCTTCTACAACCTGGCCATGGTCATTGTGGGCATTACCTTCGTGATCAACTCGCTGGACTCCCTGATTCGCCTGTACACCGACAACCTGGGTATGACTGTTGCGCGCCTGGGCAAGTGGAAATACTTCGCCCTGAACCTGGTTGCGATGAGCCTGCTCACCCTGCTGTTCAAGCTCAACTTCCTGCAAATCCAGTGGATCGGCGCCCTGGTAATTGGCATTTTCTTCTGCTGCCTGGGTTACATCCTGGTGAAGCGCTTCAGGGCGGTAGCAACTATCGATTCCTCGCCTAAAGAAAACAAGATCGACTTTAACAAGATCGAACTGGCGAGCTAACTGTTGAAATCCCCCGCCTGGTTTGGCGGGGGCTACAAAATATAAATAAGTGGTAATTGAACAATGAAATCAACCTTGAAACTTTCTGCACTAACCTGCGCTTCCCTGCTGGTGCTTGCCCAACAATCCCAGGCAGAGCTGTCTTCAACTGTTAACCTGACTACTGACTACACCTTTAATGGTGTCAGCCAGACTCAAAACGACCCAGCACTGCAAGCCAGTCTGGACTACGGTTTTGATAGCGGCTGGTATATCGGCACCTGGGCTTCCAACGTAGACTTCGGTGATGATGACGATACCAACCTGGAGTGGGATTTTTACGCAGGTAAGTTCATGCAGCTTACCGATAAAATAAGCCTGGACACTGGACTCGCTTATTACACCTATCACGGTGATGGTGACCTTTCTGAAGAGTACGCTTACCCGGAAGCTTATGCCAAGCTTGGCTACAGCTCTGCTCTAGGCGAATCAGAAGTCAATGGCTGGTACAGCTGGGATTACTTTGGCCAGGGTGGCGGCCACTACATTATGATGCTGGCGCATACCTTTGAGTTTGCCGAGGGGCATAATGTTCGCTTCAGTGTTGACCGCTCTACCAGCGTCAATAAAGACAAATGGACCTGGGAAGGCAAAAAATCTTACAACCACTACCGAGTGGAGTATATGACTTCCCTGGAAGGTTTTGATTTCAATGTTGCCGCTGAGAATACCAATCTCGACTCGGGCACTGCTGACGAGCGAATTGTCTTCTCTGTTGCCCGCACTTTTAGCCTTTAAACTATAAGTGCAGCCGGGGCTTTAGATAGCCCCGGCATATCTTACTGGTCTGCTCTCAGGGTGTTTCTTCTTTTCCGTCCTGGCCAGTCTTCTCTGCAGATCTCAACACAACTTGTCCTGATTCAGTATTCCCACCCCAGGCACTTTCCTCAGCTACCCCCTCCAAAACAATTTCCTTCTCAAGGATAACTGGGTGCAAATTCAAGTCATGCCGTGCAACTTTAACCATTGAGATACACAGCAAGAGGGCAATTAGCAGCAAAGGGACACCGGCGATAATGCTTGCCGCCTGCAATGCTTCCAGCCCTCCAATAAGTAACAAAGCAATAGGCATTACTGCCAGCGCGAAGGCCCAGAAAATTCGATTCCACCGAAGCGGCTCGCCATGGACCTCTTTCTGCACAACTGCGGCAAGAATATGAGATATGGAGTCAAAAGTAATGACAGTAAAAACCAGCGCGATCAGCGTATACAGCAACACAACTAACTGGCTCGCCGGCAACTTATCCAAAACGGCAAAGATCACGGTATTGGCCCCCTGCTGATTCAGTATTTGCACCAAGTCCAGCTCGCCCGAAAAATGCAAGTAGACGCCGTAGTTGCCTAGCACCATAAAAAACAAGAAGCAGCCAAAAGTTCCAAAAAATAGCGATCCAAGAATCATCGCCTTGATAGTCCGCCCTCCAGAGATACGCGCAATAAACAAACCAATACTCGGTGCAAACACCAACCACCAAGCCCAATAGAAGATGGTCCAATCTTGAGGAAAACGAGTGTTGGGGAATTGTTGAAAATGAGAGAAGGACTCAGTCCAAGTGGCCATTTGCAAGAAGTTCTGCAGCGCTCTACCCAGGGAATCCAACCCACTATTGAGCATAAATAGTGTCGGCCCTGCGATAAACACGAAGAGCAGCAAGGCAAGCGAGAGAAAAATTGTAAAGTTTGATAGAACGCTAAGGCCCTGCTTTACCCTGACAAGAGCACAATAACCAAACAATAGCGCACAAAATATCAGCACCCCGACCTGAAATCCCACCCCAGTAGGAATTCCAAATAGCTTGTGCAATCCCAAAGTAATCAGCGGCGCTGCGATACCAAGCCGTGTAGCCGCACCTCCTAGCATGCCAAATACCAGAGAAGTATCGATAAGCTTACTAATGTGCCCACTCACTCTACGATCACCCAATACTGGCGCGAGCGCTTGGCTTAACTTTAGAACCTTGCGTTTACGCACATAGTAGTAATAGGCAATTGGCAGTGCGGGGATTAGATAGATAGACCAAGCCAGTGGCCCCCAGTGAAAGATACCGTAGGAAACTGCCCATCGCGCAGCTTCAGCTGAGCTTGCTTGAACCTGGAACGGCGGCTGTTGGTAATAGTAGATCCATTCAACCATCGACCAATACAAAATAGAGGCGCCAATACCGGAAGAAAACAACATGGCAGCCCAGGATAGAGTTGAGAATTCGGGGCCCTCTTTCCCCCCTCCCAACTTTATCCTGCCAATATCACTAAAGGCGATATACAGCACAAATAACATCGCACCTAGGCCTAGCAGGAGATAAAAGACCCCCAACTTCTCTGTCACCAGATCTTTAGCTGCCAATAACCATAAAGAACCCGCCTCGGGAAAGAGGATTAAGGGCACTGTCACCACTAGTAGCAATGCAAAAGAGCCCCAAAAGGTGGGCTTGTCTATGAGATCCTTTGTTCCCTTATTCAACAAGGGTTCCTTCTGAAAAGATGTTCTTACAAAACGGGAAGGAGTTGGGAGCTAAATTAACTACAGTCTGGCTATTTTTTGACCAGCCGGAACAAAGTTGCTGAAACTAAAGACGCCAATCTTTAAGGCGAGCACTGCACTGCCATTTACCAACCGCTGGCATGACGTGATTAGCATCCTTTTGAGTACTGATTTAACAGGCCAAATGCAATTCAAGTGTGAACAGGATGTGCATACTCAAATACTATTTGAAACGGGGCTTTCCCAAAGGAATACAGAGAAGCGATATATATAAGAAGGCTTTCGCCGCCATTGCGGGCCTGGCGCTATTTGCATGCACCAAGGACCAGGATAGGAATATCGATGTTAATGATTTTGAACCTGAAGCAAAGACAGGGATTTACGACATTTCCCAAGAAGACTGTGAGCTGATGAAGCTCCGGCAGGTTCTTCGGAACAACTCCCCTATTGGCTGTGAAAGGCTGAAGAGAGTCGTCTTCAACTATACGCCTCTCTTAGATCCGCCTGCTCAGGATAATGTTGGCATCGAAGCTGATCTATACCGCAGAGGCGCTGTTGTTGTACTTGATATCGTTGCCGAGAACGTCCTGTCTCTATTTGGCGAGATCTACCGATCTCGCTTTCCAATACAGTCAGCCATTCCTGTTGAATATTTTACTCTGCAAGAGCGAATGGCAGATGATCGAAACAACACACTGGCTTTTGATTCCCGGCCTATTACTGGCGGAAGCAGATGGTCTGAGCATGCTTATGGTGTTGCTATTGATATTAACCCCCTACAAAATCCCTACCTGTATATTGATAAACACACCCGAGCCAAAGTAATCCCTAAGGATGCAACAGAAGGATATTTAAACCGGGCAAAGTTTCGCCCGGGAAAGCCAACCCGCATGGGGATGTCTGAAGATGTAACCACAATCTTTGCCAGGCATGGCTTCGTTGTCTGGGGTGGAGACTGGAATGTCCCGATTGACTATATGCACTTCCAGGTTGGTTCCCGTCAATTCATTAACCGCCTTGTAACTTTGCCAAAGGAGAGTGCAAAACAACTATTTAACCGATATACACAGCAATTGAATCTCTGTTTTGAGGAGAGCAACTCGATAAAAAGCGCTACTCACCTCAGAAAACATTGTGTCGATAAAGTGGTATCAGAATTTGATGGAGAGCAGGAGTGAAAACGGCCTCCTCCTGCTGCCCAACTATTAAAGTCGAGACGGATGGCTTCCCGGATCGCCCTCTATATGGGGTTTGTCATCGTGGGATACGCCGTGCTCCGTCTGGGCCGGAACCTCCCAATTCCCCTCTTCTGTCCACGGATCATCCTCTGGAAACTCTTCAATATAGATTTCCTTCTCTTCATAGCTCGGCTGGTAGCGCAGGTCATAGTGAGCGGCTTTCACAATCGATATGCACAGCAGCAAAGCAACAACTAAAAGCGGCACGCCACCGATCACGCTGGCAGTTTGCAGCGTATCCAGGCCGCCCAAAAACAGCAGCGTTATCGGCATCAGTGAAAGCGCAAATGCCCAGAACAGGCGGTTCCATCTAGCTGGCTCTTCATCGACCTCTTTCTGCACAACAGCGGCAAGAATGTATGAGATGGAATCGAATGTAGTTGCAGTAAAGATGAGGGCGAGCACCGTATATACCAGAATCACCAGTTTACTGCCGGGAAGTGTCTTGAGTGTGGCAAAAATTGCAGCGGTTGCGCCCTGCTCATTTAGCATCCCCACCACATCCAGCTCACCGGAAAACTGTAAGTAGACGCCGTAATTCCCCAGCACCATAAAAAACAGGAAACAGCCTAAGGTGCCATAAAAAATGGAGCCAACCACCATGGTCTTAATGGTCCTCCCCCGTGAGATACGCGCAATAAACAAGCCGACACTGGGAGCGAAAACCAACCACCACGCCCAATAGAAGATGGTCCAGTCTTGGGGAAAATGGGTATCCGGGAACTGCTCAAACTCTGCAAATGGCTCAGTCCAGGCGGCCATATGGAAGATGTTATCCAAGACACGACCCAGGGCATCCAAGCCGGTGTTCAACATAAATAAGGTGGGGCCAACCAGGAAAACAAACAGAAGCAGTACAATAGACAGCCACATATTCAGGTTGGAAAGTGCGCGGATACCCTTCTTAAGCCCAACAAAAGCGCTATAGCCGAAGATTGCCGTGCATATCATCAGCACTACAACCTGGGTTCCCAGCCCGGTGGGCACGCCCAAGAGTTCATGAGCCCCCTGAGTGATCAGCGGCGCAGCAATTCCCAAGGTCGTAGCACCGCCGCCCAACATACCAAAGATAAACAGCACGTCGATCAGCTTGCCGAGTCCGCCCTGGGCGCGCTGCTCCCCCAAAACGGGCATCAGCGCCTCACTAATTTTCAGCACGCTATGGTTTCGAACGTAGTAGAAGTAAGCGATCGGCAAAGCGGGAATCAGGTAGATGGACCACGCCAGCGGGCCCCAGTGAAAAATACCGTAGGCAACTGCCCAGCGCGCAGCTTCGGGGGTGCCTCCTTCAACCTGGAAAGGTGGGGTTTGGTAATAGTAGATCCACTCGACCATAGACCAATAGAGAATCGATGCACCGATGCCGGCACAAAACAGCATTGATGCCCAGGATATGGTGGAGAACTCAGGGTTTTCTTCAGGTGTTCCCAGCTTGATCTGGCCGATATCACTAAACACGATATAGACCATAAAGAGAATTGCCCCGACACCCAGTGCCAGATAGAAAACCCCCAGCTTGTCAGTGACGAAACCTTTAGCGGCTAAAACCCAGGCGGCACCAACTTCGGGGAACAGCACCAGTGGGATTGTCACTGCCAACAACAGCGCCAGCGAACCAAAAAACGTGGGTTTATCGATGATTTCTCTGAAATGATTGGACAACACTTGCCTCCCAAATGCCTTGTGAACCGCGGCAAATAAAAGCAAGGGGGACTTTATATAAGGAACTTTATTATGCGGTGTTAGTGAGTAGGACTTATATAAGGATAGGTAGATCAACTACAGCTAAATTTGCTCTTACTTATCTTTAATAGTACCAGCTAGTCAAAGTATTTCAATTTGACAGTTGTCACATCTGTTTAGATGCGACAACCAATTGAACTGGGGCTATCAACTGACGACGACCCCAACCTGCCGGGTTCTGAACTACTGCTTACCCAAAGATTTTTCCAGTTGGGCAAACTGCCCTTGCAGCATTGCCTTCTCCTGTAGAAGGATACGATTCTCGTCTGACAAGGTCTCTATCCGGTCTTTTGTAGCACCCAGTTCAGCATCCAGCCTTTCCAAAGATACTTGCTGAAGCTGAATCTCCTTAGCTTGCCCTACACCGCTGCTCTGGAGGCGGGTAACCTCATCCTGTAATCGTGTAATTTCAGAAGATTGGAGCTCAGCGCTTGCCGCCTGCTCTTCAGCCTGCCGCTTGTAGTTTGCCGCTTCGGCTTGAGCGGCGCCTATATTTTCACGCAACTCCTGCTTTTCCCGATTGAGTTCAGTAATTAATGCCTGCCCCTGTTTATACAGGAGATCCTGCTCAGAAATCCTCTGTTCCGCCAACCCAAATTGCTCCGTCAGTGAGGTCACCTGCCCCTTAAGTTGCTCACTGGAAGATCGAAACTGATCTCGCTCGTGCTGCCGGTCTGTAGCTGTTCGTTGCTGGAAGTGCTCAAAGTGTTCGCGCACATCGCGATTCTCCTGCTTCATCTCTTCAATTGAGGCCTTCTGCTCCTCAGCTCGAACCGAGGCCTGCTCCAATTGAAACTCACTTTTTTCCAGTTCTGACTGAGTTTCACCCAGGGTAACTTTGAGGCGGCGCTTCTCACCTTCAGAAGCTGAAAGCTTCTGCTCCAGCTCGCGAATCAATGCGGTTTGCTTGCTACTGGTCTCTTGAGCTTCATTTAGTCTCTCTGTTATCTCCAGCTCTTTAGCTTCAAATTCCTGCTGAACCTGCTCCACTCTTTGGTCCGCATCGCCCTGGATACGCTGATGAAGCCCTTTCAGTGCCTCCACCAGATCTTTAGGCAAGCCGCTGACATCAGTGCTGCTGGAACTCTCGCTTTTCCACCGTTTTAGAAGCGGCGCAATTGTACTTTTACTCCCAGTCCCCAGATGAGCGCGCACCCTATCAACTGTCGGCTCCTCCCCCCGGTCCTTAATCGCCTTTGCTGCTTCAAAAATGTCCAGATAGGTGACCCCTGTGCGCGCCATTAGCCTTTCCTCAGATTATTTTGTACCAAATTACGTATTACGTAATAATACATAATATATAAAAATAAACCAATTCTTGAATTAACCCATTTAACCTTCGATAATGATTATTATCGAAGGTTATAAAAGTAAGATAGCCCCCATTTAACGTACCCTCAGTACAAATAGTGGTTTCCGGGTGACACAGAATTCATGAAAAAACAGCCCCTAGCCTCAACCAAAATCCAGCCTCAATCCCCGCTCAGCAGTACATCTACCGGGGGTGGAGCACTTCTGACTGAGGATGACATTCAGAAGTACCTGCGAGCAGCGACTTCAGACAGCACTCGCAAAGCCTATCGGTCTGCCATTCGCCAGTTCGAGAAATGGGGAGGCCGACTCCCCACCGATAGCCATTCACTGGTTAGCTATCTATTGATTCGGGCCGAGCAATTGAACCCACGCACCCTGGATTTGCACCTAACCGCCATAGGCCAGTGGCACCTTTATCAAGGCATCGCCAACCCAGTTACTGAACCGCTGGTACAGAAAACCATGCGCGGTATTCGCCGCACCCACGGAAAACCCAAGCAAAAAGCCAAGGCGCTGAGCCTCGAACACATTGCAGCCCTCACCCGACAGTTGCGCTCTCAGCCTGAATCCAAGAAGAAGACCCGTGACTTGGCATTGGTGCTGGTAGGTTTCTTCGGCGCCTTCCGGCGCAGTGAGTTGGTGGCGATCCAGGTAGAAGACCTGATATGGGAGGAGGAAGGCTTGATCATTCGCCTACCCAAATCAAAAACGGATCAAAGTGGTCAGGGAATGATGCGCGCCCTTCCCTACGGCACCCCTGAAATCTGCCCCGCACGAGCACTTAAGTCCTGGCTAGACGTTAGTGGCATTAGAACTGGGCCAGTATTTCGGTCAGTGAATCGCTGGGATACGGTGCAAAGTCGACAGTTAAACCCCACAGCTATCAACGATCTACTGAAAAATCTCGGGGAGGTCTGCGGTTTTGACTTTGTTGCCGAACTCAGCAGCCACAGCTTTCGCCGAGGCCTGTCCACTTCCGCAGCGCGAGAAAAAGTTGGCTTTGAGCTAATCAAGAAGCAAGGTGGCTGGAAGAGTGACGCCACTGTCTGGGAGTATATTGAGGAGGGACAACAGTTTACCGACAACGCCTCAGCTATCTTGATGAAGAAGATGTCGGAACTACTATCTTAAGAAGCTGCTATTGACCTACTGGCAAGTCCCGCCTTTCAGGCGGGCAGTATATGTGCGGAAGTAATCAGCCTGGGGGCTTGTTACGGCACAAACTTAACAAGTGTGTGATTTTCGCCTTCAAGTTCATTTTCTATGATGCTAGAAATTACCTCCCAATCTCCACCGGCAAGCCCCGCACCTATTAGAGGATACCCAATCCTCTTCCCCGGAAAATCTTTCTTAACTTTGGTGAATACACTGCGTATAGCCTCATAATCCGCCATTACCCCCTTACCTCTCCAGTGAAACTGAGTGTAAGCATTGACGACCGTAAAGCTGGCCTCTAACTGTGATATGTAAGCACTTGAATACGTACCCAGTTTAAGTCGTGAGCCTTTTTCTGTACCCAAGTCTGCTGCGTAGGCTTCAGGGAAAAGCTTCTTGATAGTTAAGGCTATCCCCTTTCCCATTTGGCACTGGCAATTACACCCATGAACAATTACATCAAAATGGCCCTCAAGTGCCATTTTGATCAAATCACCTTCTACTACGTTCATTCGCGACCTCTGGAAATCTAAAACGCCTCAATAACCCTTGGCTCGTATTCAGTGAGCTAAGGTGCAAGCTGTCTAGCGCAATTGTAAACCCTCTTGATTGATTATTGCCCTCAACTAAAGGCGGTCTCAAATCTTGGCTTATAGATAGAAGCATGCTTGTTGATAGACTTAAAGCATCGGATGTGACAGAAAAATCGTTGTATATCTAGCTTTTCCGTAGACTGATCAACATTGGCTACAAGATCTACTGCCAAGGATCAAGTCCCCCTTGATTTTCAATATGCTTCCCGCACAAAAAGCACTGATAACTTTTGTTATCTCTCATAAATGAATAACTTTTACATTTGTAATGCTAACTTACCCTACGCTCTTCGTACGATTAGATAAATCATACTTTATTAGCGCCGCTTTCAGGTGTTTTGCAGACTTAGATGTTTCATTCAAAAACCACAAGACTTCACAAACAAGAAAGAAGAATGCGATTCCAATTAAAAGATAGTCTTTCTTTACTATCCCATAGATTGCTGCCGCACAAAGCGGAAATATATAAGGCCAGTATGCAATCAAAGTTCGCTTCAGACTCGGATCTTCAGCAATGCATTGAGCAACAACAGCTCTCTCTTCTGGGGTCAATTTCACAACTAATCTCTTGATATTCTTGTAAGACGGCGATTATTTCTATCCGTGTAGCAAGCTCGCCCTCACGAAACCTTATATGTTATTTTTCAAGCGAATCTGGCCAGACTGCGACGCATTGTCGATAATCCATTACCTTATATTCTTTAGTCAAATACACACAATTTTCACCATCAACTGATACAAACCTCTCCCCTTCAGGTAATACATATACCGGGAGCAGCTCTACAATATACCCTTGATCCGTTGAGCGGGCATTGTACACTATTTGCTCCGCAGCTTTCTTGTGACTAACTTGTTTGTAGTAAAATTGGCGAGCCCTATCAACTGCCATAGCCAACTTGGGCGTTACAATGTAATCCTTGCTAGGTATCCACTCTTGAAGTGCTTCCAGCTCTTGGGGCAAACACATCAAAGCAAAGTAAAATGCTGTACACTTCATTTAAATACCAGGAAGCCCAAAAATACATGTAATGGATTGTTTTTCACACATTTATCATAAACCTCTTAGTGGTTTTACTTTTCTATAGAGATTAAAAGCCATCCCAAACGAGCAAGGCAGGCCAGAGGGCTGAGCCAAAGCTCTGCTGGCAGGTGATTGATATTTGCACCACCACCGCTGGCCCCGCTACTTACTCTGAATTGAGTAATTTCTATAGTCACGCCAGTATCGAGTAAAATTGCTACATCAGAAACTGTAACTATAAAAGTGATAAAATAAGCCCTATTATTTGGAAGACTAATTGTTCTTTAGAGTGACTCACTCTTGATACTTATAATGCTCCCATAACAGCCGATCTAAGCAAACTTAAAGTGCTCTACTGCAGTTAATTGGCTGGATATGCCTCCCTAAACCGCAGGCCAATTGCAGAGTACACATATTCAGGCTTACCGCGCTCTCGCAGGTATTTCTCAACCTTTTTATAGGGGACCAGTAAAGCTATGTCATCGCGATCTATTAGAGCAGCATACCACCCGATTTTCGCCACTTTATTGCTGACACATGATAAGCCCGGGTTAACAAACTTCATGTAACGGCCACTTTGATATCCCCAGCCATGTAATAGCTGAACAATTACTACATCAGGATTAGCTTGATCACCTGACACCTCTAAAATCTTAACCACCGCCAAGTTTTTATCATTAGCAATATCTTTGTAGTTTAAGCCAGTTTCCGGATAAATATATTGAAATTCACCGTAAGGCGTTGTAGGTGGAATAATTGTTGGCGGTGGGTAATCACAAGCCAGTGCCTTCGGCACCGCCAAAATCAGTAAAGATAGAGTTAGACCATATTTCATATTTGTACCCCACAAAGCTCCTACAAGCGGCAGTCTTGCTGGGAGTGCGCTTTCGTCTATAAAGTAGCGATAGTTGATAAACTTGCTAAGTGTTCTATACACCAAGCTTAACATGCCATCACCTGCACCTAGATTATAAACACCACCCAGCATGGGCTTGAGCCTCTCTGGGTGCAGCACTCCCCCTGCTTGCTTCATACGAACAAAATCAACGATACCTCAAGAGAAAGGCAAACTAAAAAGGTTCGCCTGGGGCTGGAAACGTAAGTGTTGGCTAATTAGTAAGCGATACGAGCATCATTATTGCCTGATGATTATGGCAAATGAATATACTGGGCTACAAAACCGACGATAACACCAGCACCTTTACTGCTTGCTATGGGTCTCATTGAAGATTGATTCCCAATCCCGATCAAAGGTCTCGGGTATCGATGAGGATGACCTCCGAAAGAACAGAACCCCAACGTGAGCTTCATGACCCTGCCCTGCAGAATGATCAGCTGTAACCTCTTCAATAAAGCCGCGCATAGTGCCACTGCCATCTAAGGTCAAATTTGTAACGCTCTCATCGGAAACATCAACAGCTACCAACTGGATTCTATTGCCACTCTTCATGTAGGCAAAGATACCGATATCCTTGGCAATAGTGGCCTCATTCACCGTCTCTTCAACCGCAGTTAGCTGGTGTTTAACATTCGGTTTCTTCGTTACCTCAAGATAACGGCCACCACCGCCTACACCTGTTTGCTTGAGAACCTTAAAGGTCCGGCAAATTTGCCCCTTCTCTAAAGTAAAGGCGTCCGGGCTGTGCTCATAGAAAATAAACGACTCACCTTCAATTGCACACCAGACCCCTTCCAGGGAATCTTTGGCTTCCGATTGGGCATTGGCGTGAGTAGCAACAAGAGTCAGAAGAACTGAGGACAACAGAAGTGATAGCTGATTGATTATTTTCATGGTGACTTCCAAGATGGTAGTCAGTCAAATATAGGCGCAGCTTTACGGTTAGATAATCTTGGAACAAGCTGAATCACGCCAATAGTAACTCGGCTACAGCTCTCAATCGGACCCTGGGTGGATAAATCAAAGTCTGATACCCACAAGATATATCAACT
Organism: Microbulbifer sp. CNSA002; assembly: GCF_047324085.1. Classification (NCBI taxonomy): domain Bacteria; kingdom Pseudomonadati; phylum Pseudomonadota; class Gammaproteobacteria; order Cellvibrionales; family Microbulbiferaceae; genus Microbulbifer; species Microbulbifer sp. CNSA002. The sequence continues at coordinate 2,563,271 of NZ_CP172449.1, read as the reverse complement.
GACACCGTGTCGCAGATCTATTTTGATGAAGTTCAGTCCATCCTCTTTGAAATCACGGGATTAGAACTCAGGCTATTATCTAAGTGGTGGCAAGGAGGCCCAAGATGACGACGTTAAATCAAAAGCAAATTGAAGACTGCAAGTCTAGTGCGTCGGACTTCTCCGACCTCAAGGCGCTATTCCTCAACTGCACCCTAAAACCTACGCCTGAACTCTCCCACACAGACGGTCTAATTCGCATATCCAGGGAAATCATGGAGCGCAACAAAGTCTCAGTTGAGGTTTTACGCCCTGTTGATCACGACATCGCTTTTGGTGTTTACCCGGATATGACGGAGCATGGCTGGGACACTGATGAGTGGCCACTGCTCTATCGCCGGGTTGAAGACGCAGATATCCTGGTTATAACCACGCCGATCTGGTTGGGAGAGAAATCCTCTGTCTGCACCCAAACTATTGAAAGGCTCTATGCGAACTCAGCTGACCTGAACTCTAAAGGCCAGTACGCATACTACGGCCGGGTGGGCGGCTGCCTTATCACCGGCAATGAAGATGGCGCAAAGCACTGCGCCATGAATATTCTCTACTCTCTGCAACACCTTGGCTATGTTATCCCTCCCCAGGCAGATGCGGCATGGGTGGGAGAAGCTGGCCCCGGCCCCTCGTATCTTGACCCCGGTTCCGGTGGTCCACAAAACGACTTTACCAATCGCAACACCACCTTTATGACCTGGAACCTGATGCATATGGCGCGAATGATAAAAGATGCGGGGGGTATTCCCGCCCACGGCAACCAGCGCTCTGCCTGGGATGCCGGCTGTAAGCCCGACTTTCCTAACCCGGATTATCGGTAGTAGCACACTTGACTAAAGAGTATATTTGGCCTGCGGAATTGGCCGGTAATGGGATTGCACACAAAACTCAGGCACTTGCGGGCACTTCAATTACTCCGGTTTCATATTATTCCAGCTTAACTTACAATACTGGTAGTGATCTCAAGCGACTCTTTATCAAACCGAAATAGATAACCAATAACATTTATTAATGGCTCAACTATATGTATAGATAACCTGAAGCAGGCCCCAGCCCCTTAAATAACTCCAAGTTGGTTCGCAAACTAATCGCCACAACCTCTCCAATCTCAAATATTAATTAGATTAAAAGCTTAATTTAACCTCTAGGTGCACCACGCAGCACACACTTAGCCCATGAATGGGTTCTATTTATCCTGTATTACAGCCTCGGATAGATACCAATAAAGGTATATCAGCTATTGCTCGGTGGGCGAGTACATACTTATAGCAATAGCGTACAACATAAAGGTGAGTGACTATAGAAACCAACTCACCCCTATAATTAACTAAGTGTTATTCAGAAACTCTGTTTAGTATTATAATTTGCTTAGTAGCACCTGCCACAGAAACAAACTCCGTCATACCTTGAACGGCATAATACCCGCTCGGTAATGGGGCTCCGTCACTATAGAATCGGTCCGGTTGCTTTGTAACTGCTACTTGAATATATTCATAATCATTAGGGCTATGACCATAAATAACGTAGTCATCTATGATATTAACAACCTTATAGCTTTCCGTGTAATCTTGCTCGACAAGATAGGACTTTGCTTCGCTGATTGATGAATACCCGTCACTGAGCTTATAGATAAGAGAGGTAATTCCTTGGGATACCCCTTTATACCCAAGAGATTTTGCTCTCGATTGCTCCGCTGCATAAGCTTCTTTAGCTTTTCGCTGTTGTTCCTGCTGCTTTTTCTCTTCAGCTTTGCGCTTTAGACTATTTTCTTGATCAACTTTTTCCTTCAGCGCTAGATATTTTGGTTCAAATACCTGATTACAGCTCTCAATTTCCTGTTTCTTCCACGAAGAAACTCTACTATCCAACTGTTTTGCTTCTTCTAAATCTCTTTTATAACCATTATAGTAATCGGAAATTGAATCATAATTAGCATTAAATTTTTCGGGGTCATCAATCCACTTATTTGCATGCTCGCACTTCCATAAAGCTTGATTGATTTTCTCTTGCGCCTCTCCCCCAGGCATTCCTGCGCTTTCCTCTGCCAACTTATTATCTGTTATATTAATCACTCGCTTGCAATCGGACACTACCTCAGAAAATGATTTCCCTGTAACAAAACGCTTTAAATTGAAAGTCTTACCACCCTTTGACTCAAGCTTTTCCAGGTCACGCATAATCCAGCGCTTATGGTCGTTGAACTCCTTTAACTCCCAGTCAAATCTGACTTCAGGTCTTGGAAACTCTAAAGCAGGGATCTCCTTACAATTCTTAACTATGTTATTCATCAGCTCCGTAGTATCTTTATCTGATCCCTTTAAGTTTACTGAAAAGGGGGATACGGACAGCGATAATGCAACTACCAATATTTTCACATCTACTCCTTTATGTGCAAAAAATATCGCAAGCCGACCAAAACCTTATTCAATTAAGTGTTTTAATCTTAAGCTTTTTGAAATTTAAATTGCCCTTCCAATTTATACAAACTTATTGAGTTCTAACTCAATAAGTGTTTGCCATTCTTATAAATGGTTGCCGCACTATTCTATCAAATTTCAACACCTTGCACCAAGGGAAGCGTCTAGCATCAAAACTTACTTTGTATTATGCAAAAAAACAACGCTCTTTCTGGTACATTCGAACCAAAAAACTAGGCCGCTTACATTCAATGTCAACACATTAATTGCAGGGATATTGATATTCTCTTAAATACATACAAAATAGATATTCAGGAATAATTTTCATGTCAGAAGACGAGAGTATTATTTCTTACCCATAGTATATTTTTCGAAATTTACTTACTAAACATGTTTAGTAAGCTGAGCAACAAGAGGTCTAGAAATAATATTGTTAGAGATTTCCGAAGAGAAGTATAAGTCTTGCGTGGTAATCTTCAGGTTAACAGATATTAGCAGGAAGTAGTCCTAGGAACCTGCAGGGATACGGGCGACTCAGTACGAGCCCCCTATTTGCCTGGTGCTCGTTAGACTGCCGGATGAAAACCCAATCTTACCCCTCACCTTGCAGCAAAATATATATCCTATATTTGGCGGAAAAACAACAGACATAGCCTAATCCCTATACAGCCGCACGAAATTTGTCTGTTTTTTTCCTTGGCTATTTACAAGTTCAGAATCCGGGGATAAATTGCAACTGTTCACGATTATACCAACCCCTGCCACTCCAGCTTCGCTCATCTCTTCTATCCAGAAATGCCAATGGCAGTCAATAAGAAGGCGTGGCCAGCTGTTACCACGAGGTCCCTTTCCCGAATGAAACCAGAGTTCTTAGCGCATATCCTGGATAGCAAATTATTTATCACCATGTGCCTGATCTCAGTAGTGATGTTATTACGTGGCCTGCTCACGCTAGTAATAGCACGAAGTAGTTGGCAAAAAGCGGATAAGCGCCGCCGTATCAATACCGTACATAACCTTGGCAACTTGTTATTGGTAGTTGGCCTGATAGCAATTTGGGTAAGCGAACTCCGGGACTTTGCCCTATCCATTGCCGCTTTCTCTGTGGCAATTGTATTGGCACTGAGAGAGGGGGTGCAGTGCCTCGTTGGTGGTCTGTATCAGGCAAACATGCGCTCGTTTACTGTGGGAGACTGGATTAAAGTCGGCAATCAATTTGGTGAAGTCACCGATAGTGACTGGCTAAGCACCACCCTTTTGGAAATCGATCCGCACGGTTTGGGTAATGGCTATACAGGAACAACTCTGTATATCCCTAACAATGCCTTCTTTACCCAACCGGTAAAGAACCTGAACTTTATGCGCCGGTATATCGAGCATACCTTTTCGATTACCCGGGAAAGCAAAGGAATGAATCCATTTGAAGCCAAAAAGTTTATCTCTGAGCGACTTAAAGAACACTGCGAGTCCTTCCGTGAAGTTGCCGAACGCTACTGCAACCTGATCGAGAATCGCATGGGCGTTGAGCTGTCAGGGCCTGATGCAAAAGTCTGTATCACAACGAATGAACTCGGCCACGATGTAACCACGGTAACCGTATTTTGCCCCCGAGAGGAAGCCACCAATATCGAACAGCTGGTGACTGAAGACTTCTATAACTTTTGGTTCGAGAAAACTAAGGACGTGGAGTCCAAAGCTTAACGCAGTTGTATTAAAGGGTATCGGCGATTGAAGCCGCTAGCAGTTCTGCATTGCTGGCGGCTATTGTATGAATTTGCCGTTAACTTTCCCCATCGACCCGGAAGTTGGCAACCTCCCAGGCGCGCTCACGGATAACCCGCGCATTATCCTCTAGGTTGGAGGTGCCTGTAGGGTCTCCATCTATTGTGATATCCGGGTTGGACCACTGCTGAATTCTGGGGCCGCCTCGATCCGATGGACAATTGTAGGCCATCACACTCCTCCAAGTTGAAGGGGTGGTATTGCAGTAGCCGTGGCCATATTCAAACGGCTCCATATTCGAATCACTGTAGATAATATGTCGGGCTCCCAGCAGGTGGCCAATTTCATGGGCAAAGCTGAAGTACCCCGTTGCGCACCCCTCCCTTGCGAAAGCAAAGGCTGTTGATTCCGATGCATAGATCGTCTTAGCCAGTCCACATGATCCGCTGTACAAATCATTGCCGGTTAAAACAATCATTACATCTGCACTATACAAGTCTCTAAGTTCGTATAGTTCTTTAGTTTCTGGATATGCGTCATTCGAAAAGTACTCGCGGTCCACATAGAAGCTACCGCTTTCTGCATAGCTGGTTCTATAAGCGTGAACAATTTCTACCGAGGTATTGACTTCACTATTGGCAAATGAAACATTGGTTTCCTCTTCCAATAAATCCATGTAGGCGGGTACATCACCGGCGTCTGCCTCAAAGGCATCGGTATAAGCAACTATAACGGTTATTTTTCCACCAGAGTCAGTAGTCGCAATTCCTGAGGTTGTGTTTAGCGCACCAATCTTGGAAGTAAAATCCATCTCTTCGAAGTAGTTACTATCATGGTCGACAAGTGAATTGTCTGGAACCTCAGCGATTGTAACCGCACCGTTTCCGGCAGGTCTCACTTTGTAGAGCCTACCTTCAGATTGTATTGAGCCAACAATTCTACCGTTGTTCTCGGCTAAGGTGATAAACCCTTTTCCATCCTCAGAAAATGCAGATAGTGAAGCCCTACTTTTTGTTGAGCGAATATTTTGCAAGGTGAACCGTTGCTTGCCGAGCTCACTGGGAACCTCAAGGGTACTACCGGGCTTCAAGCTAAAAATCTTATTATTTAAACTTTTTTTAGTTTTATGTGAGATTATATTTGATCTACTTTCACTCATGGAAGATTCAAAAACAACATGCACATTTTCTTCTGAATGAGCGCCAAATGTAGAAAATAGCAACACGAAAGGCGCAAGAATTTTAAAGCTCTTCACAGACATACTCCCTGTATCTGCTTCTCGGGAAATCAATTTAGAAAGATTCGCACCAAAGATAAAAATAAATCTATTAATGCAGCCTTTAAAAGACTGAATAGAAATATTTATTGAAAACCACAGTGCGCGGCTACTCTATATGATTCTTAACTAAAAAAATATTCTTACGCCTACCAATAATTTAACTTCGCAAATTTTTGACAAGTTACTATCTGAAGAGCAGATAACTTTTTGGAAAATTAAATTCAAATGAAAGCTTAATCACAATCCTTTAAATGGAAACTGAAAATATTTTACTTAGCCACTCAATAAATGCCCTAACCCTGGGAGATAAAAAGCGATTCTGGGTGAACACAACCGATACCGGCTCGCTGGGCGGGCGAAAATTGGGCAATATTTCAACTAGATTTCCTGCATCCAACTCTTTTTCTACATGAAACTTTGGAAACTGAGCTAATCCGAGCCCCCGCTTAACGCCATCCAAGTAACTCTCTGTCCCAGTTACCGTCAATTGCGCCGGAACTTGCAACGTCTCTACCCTATCGCCAAGACAAAAAGAGAGCGGCGTAGACTTCCCAGTCGTTATAGAGCGAAGCGCTACAACACGGTGACCATTCAGTTGTTCCAAAGAGCTTGGGTGGCCGTAGTGTTCCAGGTATTGCGGCGATGCGCATGTAAGCCGTTCCAGCATGGTTAAACGCCTGGCAATCAGCTCACTATCTGCCAAGTGTCCATAGCGAATAGCACAGTCGACCCCTTCCTGGACTAAGTCCACCCATCGATCCCCCTCACTCATTACCAAAGAAATGTCAGGATACTGGGCAAAAAATTGGGGAAGTTGCGGCATAACAAAATGACGGGCAATAGTCCCTTGTACATCTACCCGCACCTCACCTCTTGGCAATAAACCTGTAAATGCCCCTTCTGCTTCCTCTACGTCCGCAAGTATTGAAATACAGCGCTGATAATACAGTTCCCCATCCAGTGTTGCCCTGACCTTGCGAGTCGATCGCTGCAACAACCTGACTCCCAACCGTTTCTCCAGCCGGTTGATGACCTGAGTCGATGTCGACCTCGGAATCCCAAGATCAGTAGAAGCGGCTGTAAAACTGCCCCGCTCCACAATCCGCACGTACAAGCGCATCGCATCCAGCTTATCCATATCGCCCTATTGTTTGTTTATTTGGAACAATGGATTCCATTTTAGCTGGATTATTTACATGAATAACACGAATAGTATGGGAATACAGCCAAATCAGGGAGCTGCAATGGCAGCTCCAGTAATCACTACGGAGATCATTATGGAGAAAGTGGCACTGGTAACAGGAGCTTCCCGTGGGATAGGCGCGGCGATCGCCTCTCGCCTGGCAAAGGATGGCTTTACCATTCTGGTGAACTTTGAAAGTAATATTTCAGCTGCCGAAAAGTTGGTAAACCGCATTGAAGCCGAGGGTGGCAAGGCGGTTACTGCCCAAGCCGATATCAGTGATCAACAGGCGGTTTCGCGCCTATTCAACTCGGCAGAAGTCACCTTTGGCAGAATCAATAGTGTCATCAATAATGCGGGCATTATGAAGCTAGCCCCTCTGGCAGAATGTGAAGAAGATGATTTCGATCGTCAGGTAGCTGTAAATCTTAAGGGCACCTTCAATGTCATGCGTGAAGCCACCGAAAGGCTTCAAGAAGGCGGCCGCATTATCAACTTATCCTCGAGTGTCGTCGACTTGTGTATGCCGAATTACAGCGTATATGCGGCGACCAAGGCAGCTGTTGAAGCTCTGACCCAGGTAGTCGCCAAGGAAATGCGGGGGAGAGATATCACTGTGAATGCCGTCGCCCCAGGGCCCACCGCTACCGAGCTATTCCTGTCGGGGAAGACCGATGAAATGGTGAATACTCTTGCCAAAATGTCACCACTTGAGCGCTTGGGCAGGCCTGAAGATATTGCAAATACCATTGCCTTTTTAGTCAGTGAGCAAGGTGGCTGGATCAATGGACAGGTCATACGAGCCAATGGTGGACTTGTCTAGCCTCACAAGCAATCACCCTCCTATTTAACATTCCCCAGCTAAGCGTTATGCGAGCTGGGATGATTTAGGACTAAAAGCCAATGACCGCTCAATCACCGGTACTATGGGGTAAATACATCAGGGACACCCTTATCGCTGCGACCGTAGCCAGTGCAGCAGCATTTACTTGCTATATGCTAGAACTTCCTCCCTGGGCTATGTTTGTTGGATGGGTTGCTTTCTTTACCCAACCAAATTCTGCCTCAAGTGCAATCTCCAGCGGGGTTTGTATTGCTCTAGGGATATTGATGGGAATGACAGCAGCTATAGTCAATACCCTTTTGCAGCCAGTGGTAGGCGGCATTGCCTTTGCAGTTACAGTTTTCTCCGTTGCATTTTTGGTGGTATCGCTAAGAGGACTGCCACTTGTAGGTAATATCATTGCCTGGTTTTTAGGGTTAATCACTTTCTTTGCGGCCCATCCAGCCAATGCTCTTTCTGGAGTGATTGGGCTGACAATAGTGACCGCTCTAGGCATCCTCGCTGGCTATTGCTGCTCCTACCTACAATCTATTACTGGAGAAGGTAACGCTACTTGATAGTCAGGGAGTCTAGGCATTATTCAGTAATACCCTAGAGGCCTTAAGAGGCTCCCTGATCTTAAGCTGGTAATCCCGACTTATGTTCAAAACTATATAAATTGAGCGCTAAGTCGTATCCCCCCTCTCTCAATTCACACCGCAGATATCCAGTATCTTATTCATTAGATCATTATTTCTACTGCTTAAAATACGCGATACGGTATAGTGGTTTTTATTTTTCAAAAGTATATATTCGCACGGGCTTTTCGTTTGCTGTAGCTTCCCACAGTATCTTTTTGACTGATCAATAAATTCCGCAGTCTCATCATCACCTACTGCAACAATCGCTTTGGTGAAACATCTAATATCGCCAAAAATGGGACTCAAATTAGTAACGTCATCTTCTGATAAACGTAGAGACTCATTGAGATAAGATTGCCTCATCTTTGTTAAGTCATAGAGCCCGCTTAACATAATAGCGCCGCTAATTGAGCTACGGACTTCAGGTGTCCACTCAAATTCTAAAATTTTAGCCACAAGGAATGCCCCAACAGAGTGACCACAGATCACTATATTACTGGGGTTGCCATTCCAGCGATCGATATTTTTATATATCCATAAGAATGCCTTTATATTTTGCTCAATAATTTCTTTAACACTGACGGCGGGCGCCAAATCATAGTTGACCAAAGCAACTGTACACCCGGCCTCTACAAAGGGCTTGGCAATATACCGGTATTGCTTTTTATCTAGCGCCCGGAAGTACCCTCCGTGGATGAATACAAATACCGGTGCATTGGGGGATTTAGCAGGAAATATATCTACTTTCTCACCGGAGCTATCTCCATAGCTGATATCCAGCGAGTTTCTTAGGGTTTGTGTAGCCAAATAGCTTTGTAGCCCATTGATTAGCAGATGGACTCTACCAAATGGGTGCCGCTTACGCAGATTAAACTGATCATCATACTCACTCATTTACTCTGTCAACTCCGCAATTACCGGCTTAAACTGCCTATTTTACACCAAAGGAACTCTCTAGAGTCTGAAGAACCTCTAAGCAAGTTCGTGACTCCCCTGGCTTACGGGGCAATTCATGCTGAGGCGAGGCTTATCTTTCAGGAGGCAGGTTTATGGGGTACTCCTCGAAACACTAAGGATGGACATTGAAACCTCTTTCGGACCGATGCCCTTATATGAGCTAGGCCAGCTTAATGAACGCGTAAGTCTACTATTAGCAGTTCGAAGAATAAGTATATTTCGTACAAAGGCTATTCAACAAAGAAGGAACCCTGTAATAATTAAGACCTACAGAGTATTTAACAAACAAATATCTGCCAAATATATTAACAAGCCAGATATTGCGCACAGAAATTATAAGGCCATCTCGCTTTTATTAAGCCAAATAAAGAAAATGTAATTTAGTCAGGTTTTCTGATCTATATATAACGCCTATAGTTAAACTTTTAGTTTTATCCTACAAATTTTGAACTACAGATCCGCAGAGGACCAAAAGAATGTTAAAGCGTTTAACCGTGTCTATTCTAAGCCTCATTATACTGTGCGTCGTACCCTTCGTATCATCTCAAGAAAACCCAAAACCTTTTGTTTTCACTGCCATTCCAGACCAGGACCCGGAGCGCTTGCAAAAACGCTTTGGCAAAGTTGCACAGTATTTGTCCGACGCGCTTGGGGTTGAAGTTACATACTTACCAGTCAAATCCTATAGCGATACGGTTAAAGCCTTTAAAAATAACAAAGTTCAATTGGCCTGGTTCGGCGGATTTACTGGAGTACAAGCCCGTATTGCGGAGCCTGGCGCCAAGGCCATTGCCCAGGGAGAAGGAGATCAAAATTTCACCTCCTATTTTATTGCGAATAAAAGTACTGGACTCACTCCTTCAAAAGAGTTCCCCCGTGGTATTGAAGGTATGACATTTACTTTTGGCTCAGAGCACTCCACTTCTGGACGTCTAATGCCGGAATACTTTATTCGAAAAGCGTTTGGTAAGCCCCCTGCCGAGGTGTTCAGCCGTGTGGGCTTTGGAGGTGACCACTCCAATACCCTGGATCTTGTGCAATCTGGGAAGTATCAGGTTGGCGCCCTAAATCACAAGGTGTGGGAAAATGAAAAGAAAGCCGGCAAAGTGGATGAAAGCAAGGTGCAAGTAATCTGGAAAACCCCAGGATACCCAGATTACAACTGGACAATTCGTGGGGATGTCGATGAAACCTGGGGCAACGGCTTCTTAGACAAGGTCCAGCAGGCGATTTTGAATATGCGGGACCCTAAACTACTTGCCGCATTTCCCCGCAAAGGGTTTATCAAAGCCGACAACTCAATGTACCAGCCAATCGTCGAGACCGCTCACGAAATTGGCTTGTTGAATAATGAGTAAGCGAGCTGTTGGCCCTGCCGACCGACCTGGTTCTTACTTAAGAACTCTCCGGGGAAGACAGATCCTGCAAACGCTCCCTGATAATAGTTGCCAATCTCAGTGCGCCGGGGCCGATATCATCCCGGTTAGGAAAGATCAGATACATAGGGACCTCTCTTTTACCTCCTCCTTCAAGGGGCAACGGTTTAAGACTTCCCTCAATAAGCTCATTAAGAATTTTATCTTCCGGTAACCAAGAGAAACCGTACCCCTGACAGGCGGCTCTGATCAAAGAAGACATGCTGCTTAGCGTCCATCGCTTAGCGACGTCAACCGTAAGCGTTTTACTTCCGCGCTGGGGGTTAGTATCCCGAACCACCAAATGCCGGTGATTACGGAGATCTTTCATTGTCAACGGGCGATCCAACTTATGTAGGGGATGGCTGGGGTGCGCCACGGGAACAAGCCGGGCAGGAGCCGGTAGTAACTCACCGTTGTAGCCCTGGGGGATTCTAGGACTGATCGCAAAATCGACCCGCCCTTCATTTAAAGCCTCCAAAGCACCACTGATCACCATTTCATGGACTTCAATACGGGTCTGGGGGCTCTCTTCACCAAATAGCGCAAGGCAGTCCAGTAGCAACCATATTGGGAATAGCACCTCTACAGAAATCGCAATCTGGGACTCCCACCCAGCAGACGCCCGGCCAGCGGCCTGCTCTATTGCAGAGGCATCCTCCAGCAATTGCTTTGCATGCCGGTAAAGCATCTCACCTGCGGGAGTCAGAATCGCCTTGCGCCCACTAATAGTGAAAACCGCTACAGCCAGTAGTGATTCCAACTTCTGCACTGAATAGCTTACCGAGGACTGACTCTTGTGCAGAAGCTCGGCGGCCTTTGCATACCCTCCCCCTTCAACTACCGCTATCAAGCAACGCCACTGCTCAAGAGTGATCTTTGGGTTTGCTAATTGTGTCAATTGTTGGCTCATGATCGAATTTTTAGATAGAAATAAGCAAATAATTCTAATTTTTAATCAATTTAATGAATGTTTCAATAGCTTCATACAAAGTTAGTTACGAGGAAGCAGTCATGGCAAAGGTACTCAACATTAAGTCCAGCCTCTTTCAAGAGAACGGCCAGTCATCTCAACTTACGGACAATTTCATAGCGAGCTGGAAGGCTAATAACCCGGATGATGAAATCATCCATCGTGACTTGGTATCCGAGCCTGTACCTCATCTGAGCCTGGAGCACTTTCAAGCCCACAACACGCCAGCTGATAGCCGTTCAAACAAGCAAAGTGAAATTGCAGAACTTTCGGACAAGCTGATAGAGGAGATATCATCGGCAGATCTGCTGGTGCTAGGTATCCCGATGTATAACTTCAACGTCCCGTCTAATTTGCACACCTACTTCGACTTTATTGCACGTGCCGGGGTAACATTCCGATATACCGAAAACGGCCCTGAGGGCTTATTAAGGAACAAAAAAGCCGTCGTTTTAATTTCACGAGGTGGTGTTTATGGTGATGATCATCCCCAAAGTAATTATCTTCGACAGTTCCTTGGGTTTATTGGCATTACTGATGTGGAGTTTGTCTATGCTGAAGGCTTGGCAATGGGAGATGAAGCAAAGGAGAAGGCGTTGGCCACGGCAAAAGAGCGTATTGCTGAGCTAGTGTGAAACGTGACTTGGGGGGGCAGATTCCCCCCCCCTCTGCCTCAATCAGAAAAAATAGCCCGCTACGTTGTTAAAGCTGAACATAGCAAGTCAGTATCAACTTTCACCAGCTTGACTCATCAACGAAAGGCAGATCTCTTTCTTTTTTTATAGTGCCAATTCTCTCCTTCATTTCGGTATAGCTAGATATCTCTTCTAGGGCATTCTCCTCGGCGTGACCGGCTTTTTGCTCCACCGTGCCGGTTAGAACCTGGCTCCCTTCCTCAATTTTAGAAAGCTTCAAATTTTCCATAAAGCTCCAAAGGGGGGATTTGGCGAGCTTCCCAGATTTCCTGGTATGAGAGTGATACCACCCATCTAAACCGAACTGATCATCGTTGTAGGCGACGTGAAGGAAATGTTTGGTTGACAAGCAGGTATAAAGATCAATTTTTCCATAATCGTCATATCCAACTTTGTACCAAGTCCTCTCATTAATCTTGAACCCTTGAGTATTATCACCTTTCGAGTGGGGAATGAGCATACCAAGAATAAACTGCTTGAATTGGTCCCCATCAGGAAGATAGTGGATTCGAAGCATAGCTGGATCACATAACTGAATCACTCGTACATCAAAGAAAACGGTCCCAATAGTTAAAGCGCAATCCTCCCCAAACTTGACGCTGCATTGAGCCATAATCTGATGAAAATTAAACCATACGTATGAACTTTCATCCTCCCACCGAGCCTCATCACCATTAAACCTCGGGTAACTTTCATCATCTTGTATAGGCGTAGTATAAGGGGCACCACCATTGCCCGCTTGAGCTTGTAGATTCCTTTTTCCAGAAAATGAGAGATGCCAATCACCTAGGTCGTAGTGGTGCACCGGCGCTCTATCAAATGGCAGCCAATGGATATCATCAACTTGCAATATAATTGGGAGATCTAAATCTAGTAAGTCCGCACTATCCACCCCTCTTGGCCACTCTTCTTCAATCCTGGCGGTATCGTTCTGTAGAGTGCTGGCTTCTACTTGTAAACTTTCATCGGCACTAGAGAGTTCCAAACATTGCATAAAACTCCACAAGGGAAGTTTACTTACTTGCAAAGCTTTTTTACTAGGCATATGGTACGGTGGCCAGAATTGGTTAACTATATATGCAACATGAAGAAGATGCTTATCTGACAGGGGGGTGTACAAGTTAAAACAGCAATTTAAGTTTCGATTCCCATCAATAATTTCATACCAATTCCGCCCATTGATTTCGTGCTCTTGGATTTCATCCATGTTACCCGCACTAAAGCAACCTAGATGCCCCATACTCAGTAGCAGGTCTTGCTTGTCACTATGCTGCTTGAAAATATACGATTTCAACTGGCTATGATCAGAAATATCGATCGTTCCAGGCTTGGCCGGTTTTCGTATCTGGATTACTCGGATATCCAGGGCAATAGTTCCTATCGTCCAAGCTTCATTCCATTCAGGTCCTAAACTAGCAATCGCCGCAATAGGATGAAGCCTAAACCAAATATAAGGACTCTCATCATCCCATTGAGGCTCCGTATCATTGAACTTTGAATAACTTTCTTCACTGTGAATAGGAGTATAACGTGAGGTATATCTAGAGTTCTCACCAGGTTGCGCTCTCGATTCTCCATAAAATGATAAATGCCAGCCACCTAAATCATACTGATATTTCTCTGAGGAACTAAATGGACAGCAATATATGTCATCTATCTGCTCAATGATCGGGAATCTTAAGTCCAGAGAATTTACATCAAACATATTCAGTTCCAGCAAGTTCTAAATTCGCTTAACCCTGCTTACACAAGTAGAGTCTCTATCACTATCTCAAATAGATTTTTTATTATAACTTTTTATTCAGCAGAACCTATCTATCGAGAAAGCATCAATAGGCATCCAACCTCTACCTCTAAGGTATAGACTTTATCACAGGGAAGTCCTTCTTCACTTTGGACAGTTTCAGGTTATCCATAAAATCCCACAAAGGGGATTTGCTGATTCGTAAAGCTTTTTTACTTGGGGTATGGTACGGTGGCCAGAAGTGGCTCGGTTCGTAGGTAATTTGTAAGAGGTGTCTGTCTGACAACTGGGTATATAAATTAAAGCGCCAATTTAGATTTCGGCTTCCATCAACAACTTCATACCAGCTTCTCCCCTTAATCTTGTGCTCTTGTATCTCATCCAAACCCCATGCAGTAAAGGAATCGTGATAACCCTTTTCCAGCAATTTATCACAGCTTTCATTATGCATTTTGAAAATAAACTGCTTTAGTTGATTATGGTCAGAAACATTAAAAAGCCTAGATTGAGTTGACTCCCCTACCTGAATTACCCGGAAATCAAAGGAAGCAGCTCCAACAATCATAAAATCAGCCAACCCCACTTTCACACTACAGATCGTTGAGAGCGGGTATAGGCAAAACGAGATATAAGAAAACTCCCTCCCCCACTGAGACTTCATTTTATCGCGCCTGGAATAACTATGGCTCTCATCGATAAGGGTAGCAACTGGCGCATACTTGCTGTTGTCAAAGACTTTTTGCCGTCTCTGCCCGAAAAATGAAAGGCTCCAGTCTCCCAAAAAATATTGAAATGATGATGCCCTACGAAATGGAAGCCAATATATGCCTTTAACTTGTTCGATAAGGGGATAACATAAGTCTAAAGGATTCATGTCGGCCACAATTATCTCCCACCACTGTTAGTTTTATTTCTATATTCTCGACTACATGACAGTACTTGCTCGTAGAACTAAGATTTTTAATAATCCAGATCTTTCAACCCTTTACCTCTGAAATGGTCTGTTCTTCTCTCTAAGGCACCAGTAGCAATGCTTGCAAATCCTGCCGCCTCTTTACACCTTTTTGAAATAGAGTGAAACCCCAAGCGCACCACCATGATCCGTGAAATCCAGATAGCAATTTGACATAGCCTCCCTTTGAACCAGAGAAAGTAACCTATTTAAATCATAGTTATTCATCTGCATTCTTGGAGCCATAAAAGGATCGCCTTTAAGAAGGTTAAGGATATTCCCTGAAAAAGGCACAGTACTGCTCAAAAATGAAGTCAACCTTTTCAGTTTTGAAGTTTTGGTGTATGAAAAATGGGCAACGCAAACCCCACCCGATTCTAACTTATCAAGCAGAAGACGAAACAGTCTTTGCCCTTTTTTAACAGGAATATGTTGAAACACTATAAAGGAGTGTATGAAGTTGAATTTCCCTTGAGCAAGAGAAAGCTTCTCATCAGCTTTCACAAATTCAATATTCTTTAAGCCTTGCTCATGACTATTTTTTCTAGCCTCCATAAGCATCGAATCAGATATATCAACACCTGTAACATCTTCAGCAATATACGCTAAAGGGATCGCTACTCTTCCAACTCCACAGCCAAAATCAAGCGCCCTTTTGACGACAAAGCCATCATCTACATGCCGTTTCACTTTTGTCAGTATATTGTGAACATGGCTTTGTCCCGTTTTAAAGAAATCTTGCTTTGCGCTATCTGTTAAGTTTTCCTTCCTAAATTTTTCTTCGGTTAGAACACCGTAATAAGCATCTTCTTTGCCAAACTTTTCCCACTCTTTGTCAGAGTCAGCAATAAACATCGACATTCTCCCGCTACTACCTCACTCACTCCAAATCTAAGGCCATTTGAAATAAGCAATTCCATTTCACCACGAATACGAGACGATTGTATCAAGAAATGTCTTTCCAAAACGAATATTTATAGGGTACCGGTGTACCACTTCCATCCTCAAGGAACTCAAAGCATATTGACGTCTTTGGTAAGTCAGCTTCATTCAGGTTAAGTATTTCTTACAGAGACCCCAATCCTGTTTAGCTGCAACTTGATTCCACAATATATGGTTGATAGATAAGTATAAGCAACCCACCAAGGCACTGCATTTTGCCAACTGAACTATCAGAAATAATGAGCTTTTACTAAACGAATAGAGTTGCCTTCTCGATATAATTCAATGCGTTGAGCCCCTGCAACTTTAATTAGGGGCTATAAGTTTGAGACGGTTATCACATAAAAGGATATTTGTTTTTGAAATGTAGTAAAAAGGCTATTGTTAGCTATTCACCGCATCATCCATATACTTCACTGCCTCTCCTATAGAAATAGTGAACACGCCAGCATTGCCATTAATATATTCACGTTTCCATGAATTGTAGCCGTCCTCATAATCAGGTATCTCACACTCCCCCATTAGTTCAGATATGCTTGCCCCTAGTGCCTCAATTGAAAACGGCATATGAGTAATTTCCTCAATGACCTCTCCACTATTAGGGTTATAAATTTTAATGCCTGAAATCTGAGCATGTACCACCATTGAATCGTCCTTAGACTCTTCAATTTTTAATATGATAACCCGCGAATTCTCCTCGCCCTCTCGATTATCATATTTCCACACTTGACCTTCTTTAACTTTTAAATCCATTCCGACTCTTCACTTTAAATTATCTGCTAATAACATTTATGCAATATCGGTGGCCCCATAGAAGTAATAATCTATGAACGTCCATATCAGGCTTCTATACTGCACTCTATCTAGCTTGGAAGTGAGGCTAAATCATGTATGGATAGCTACTCACCTTGCCTGGGATTAGCATTTTGACTCCAAACACTATTCGGCTTCTTGATTTAAATCATTGCTAATGCTTCATTACTTCAGCGAATAATTTAAAACGATCACATGTTGGCGGAGCTGGAACTAAAGAGGTTCACTTTGTATCTTGAGACTGGCAGTAGCACCCTATTCAGGGATCTTGTGACTTATGGGGGGCCAGAAAGTAAAAAGCCAGGCCCATTAACCTGGCCTGGCTTTATTTACTTTATAGTTAAAGCTCTGTTAAAGCGCTTCGGCCGCTTCTACTCTCTCACTTTTTTCTGACGAGATGTCTTGTTTAGCCAGCTCCACTTCCTGCTTTTGCACTCTCTTGCCAAACAACCGCTGCACCACAACAAAGAACAGTGGGATAAAGAAGATTCCCAGTAGAGTTCCAACAATCATGCCGCCGAACACACCGGTACCGATTGCCCTTTGGGCACCTGAGCCAGCTCCGGTTGCTATGGCTAAGGGCAACACCCCCAAACCAAAAGCGAGAGATGTCATTAAGATCGGGCGTAACCTGTCCCGTACAGCTCGCATCGTGGCATCCACCAACTCCATACCGTCTTCCAGGTTCTGTTTGGCAAACTCCACAATCAGGATGGCATTTTTACTGGTTAGCCCCACTGTAGTCAGCATCGCCACTTGGAAGTAAATGTCGCGCTCCATGCCCCTTAGGCTATTGGCCAGTACCGCACCCAGGATTCCCAAAGGAGCCATCAATAGTACTGCTGTCGGCACTGTCCAGCTTTCATAGAGAGCAGCCAAACACAAGAACACAATCAAAAGGGACAAGGTATACAGCAATGGGGTTTGTGCTCCAGCAGAGCGCTCTTGATATGAAAGACCACTCCACTCCATACCAATACCAGCGGGTAGCTGCGCCACTAGACGCTCAACCTCTTCCATTGCCTCACCAGAGCTGACTCCGGGTGCAGCCTGCCCATTAACCTGCATTGAGGGAACGCCGTTATAGCGCTCCAAGCGGGGGGAACCGTACTCCCAGCCAAAACTGGCAAAGGATGATAGCGGTACCATATCGCCCTTATCGTTACGCACTGACCATAACTGGAAGTCTTCCGGGACCATCCTAAAGGGAGCATCAGCCTGCATATACACTCGTTTTACCCGCCCGCGATCGATAAAGTCATCAATATATGAACCGCCCCATGCTGTACTCAAGGCGCTGTTAATATCGTCGATAGACAACCCAAGCGCAGCGGCTTTTGCATTATCAATTTGTACTCGGAATTGTGGTGTATCCTCTTGGCCATTGGGGCGAACATTAGCTAAAAGTTCACTCTGCCCGGCCATTCCCAGAAACTGGTTCCTGGCTGCAGTTAAAGCCTCATGACCCAAACTGCCATTATCCTGAAGATAGAAGTTGAAACCACCAGAAGAACCCAGCTCGGGAAGTGGCGGAGGTGCAAAAGCGAAAGCCATCGCATCTTTAATTTGCATCAAGGCACCCATCGCCCGCATGGCGACAGACCCAGCGCTCTGAGACTCTTCTTCGCGCTGGGACCAATCTTCCAAATTTACAAAAGCAATACCGGTATTTTGCCCGCTACCGGCAAAGCTGAACCCTTGTACCGAGAATACTGATTTCACGATACCCTGCTCATTGTTCAGGAACTGGTCCTCTACTTTTCGGATAGAGTTCATAGTGCGCTCCTGGGTTGCCCCCACTGGCGCCTGCACCATGGAGAACAGCACACCCTGATCCTCATCCGGCAGGAACGAGCTGGGCAACCGTAGGAATAGGAAGGCCATGACTGCGGAAAGCGCAACAAACAACAGCATAAAGCGACCGCTGCGCTTCAAAATACCTTGCACTCCACCTTGATAGCGCTTGCTACCTCGATCAAAGTTGCGATTGAACCAGCCAAAAAAGCCCTTCTCCCCATGCCCCTCCCCTTTGGATATTGGTTTCAGCAAGGTCGCACAAAGCGCTGGTGTCAGGATAATCGCCACCAACACTGACAACGCCATAGCGGCAACAATCGTGGCGGAGAACTGACGGTAGATCACGCCGGTGGCGCCATCCATAAATGCCATAGGCACAAACACTGCCGACAAAACTACGCCAATGCCAATCAGTGCCGCAGTAATCTGGTGCATCGACTTCTTAGTGGCTTCTTTAGGGGAGAGCCCTTCCTCCCGCATCACCCGCTCGACATTTTCCACCACCACAATGGCATCATCCACAAGCAGGCCAATTGCAAGCACCATGGCAAACATCGTGAGCATATTGACTGAGAATCCCAGCGAAGCAAGCACGGCAAAAGTACCCATTAGCACCACTGGTACCGCAATCGTCGGAATCAACGTGGCACGGAAGTTCTGAAGAAACAGATACATCACCAGAAACACCAGGACGATCGCTTCAATCAAGGTAGAGATAACACCCTTAATAGATGCCTCAACAAACGGTGTCGTATCGAATGGTACTACCGAAGTCAGGCCTCGGGGAAAGTAAGCCTCCAGCTCCTTCAACTTGGCTTTCACCCCATCAGCAGTTTCCAGGGCATTGGCCCCAGTCGCCAAGTTAATAGCGATGCCGGTTGCAGGCTGGCGATTGTAACGGGAAATAAACTCATAATTCTCCGCACCTAGCTCAACTCGAGCAATATCTCCCAGGCGCAAGAGCGAGCCATCGTCATTGGCTCTGACGATAATATCCCGGAACTCCTCAGGGGTTTGCAAACGTTCCTGGGAAGTAATTGCCGCATTTAGCTGTTGCCCTGGAATAGAGGGGGCAGCACCGAGGCTTCCGACCGTAACTTGTGCATTTTGGGCCCGCACTGCGTCGGTAACATCACCAGGGGTAAGTTCATAGGTAGTGAGCTTATTGGGATCGAGCCAGATCCGCATCGCGTACTTGGAACCAAATACCTGCACATTGCCCACGCCTGGTACCCGGCTGATCGGGTCAACAATGGCCGAATTGATATAGTCAGCAATATCATTGCGGTTCATACTGCCGTCTTCAGACACAAAGCCGGCAACCATTAGGAAGCCACCTCGAGACTTACTAACATTTACTCCTTGTACCTGGACCTCCTGTGGCAGCAGCGGCATCGCCAGTTGCACTTTGTTTTGCACTTGGACCTGGGCCGTATCCGGGTCAGTTCCATTCTCGAAAGTTAAAGAGATTGAAACGCCACCGTTGGATTGACTGGTGGCGGACATATAAAGGAGACCATCGAGGCCCTTCATGTTGCGTTCAAGGATTTGAGTAACCGAATCCTCAACCACCTTGGCGGAAGCGCCCGGGTAATTTGCCTCAATATTGATCGACGGTGGCGCGATATTTGGATAGCGCTCAACTGCCAGCTCGCCGATAGACAACACACCTGCCAGTATCGTGATAATTGCCAGCACCCAGGCAAAGATGGGCCGATTGATAAAAAAACTTGCCATAACCCCTACCCTTAAGACCCCTGCTGTGCGGGCGCTTTGCCAGCCTGTTGATCGCCTTCAGCCGCCGGCAGCTGCTCATTTTCGCGCTCGCTGGCCTGTACCGGGGCTCCCGGGCGAATTTTCTGCAGCCCGGCAACTACGACCCGGTCCCCGGCCTCGAGCCCATCTTCCACTAGCCAGCGATTGCCAATCGTACGACTAACCCGCACAGATCGCTGGGCAACCATATTTTCCTCATTAACAACCATGGCTGAGGTGTTGCCCTTAGGGTCCCGCGCGATTCCCTGTTGAGGTACCAAAATTGCGTCTTCACGGACACCACTACCGACAATTGCGCGCACATACATACCCGGCAACAGCATGGTATCCGGGTTTGGAACAACTACTCGCAACAACACACTGCCCGTTGAGGGGTCGACACTAGCTTCGGCAAACTCTAGCTTGCCCTGGTGTTCAAATTTGCTGCCATCTTCTAATAGGATTGTCACAGGTAGATGAGTGGCGTCGGCCAATGTGCCCGCTTGAAGCGCTCGGCGGAGGCTAACAAGTTCAGCTGCCGACTGGGTAACCTCAACATAGATCGGATCTAGTTGCTGCACAGTAGCCAAAGTTCCGGCCTGATTGGCCGTTACCAGAGCGCCTTGAGTAACTGTAGATTTGCCAATTCGGCCTGTAATCGGAGAGGTGACCCGCGCATATTCCAACTGGATTTCCGCCCTGTGCAGCTCCGCCTGAGCTGCGGCTACATCGGCTCGGGCCTCCTGAAGATCGGCTTCCGCAGCATCATTTTCCTGCGTGCTGACAGCACCATTCCCCACCAGGTTCGCGGTGCGCTCGGCTTTGAGGCGAGCAATGTTCATAGCCGCCTTTGCGCCTTGCAAACTTGCTCTGGAACTATCGACGTCAGCACGATAAAGAGCGTCATCTAGCTGGTAAAGCGGCTGATTTGCACTAACTTGGCCGCCTTCACGGAACAATTGGCGTTTTATGATGCCATTAACCTGCGGGCGAACCTCGGCCACTTTAAAGGGTGAAGTCCGGCCCGGCAGCTCCCTGGTAAGAGTGACGGATTCCGACTGAAGTGTGACTACGGTCACTTGGGGGGCCATTCCCGGTGGAGCCGAAGCTTCCTCGTTACATCCCGCCAACAATGCGGAAGCGACCAAAAGGCTGGTGAGAGCTCGGGCTTTTAACATGGTTACCTCTAAAAATGACTGCGCAGACAAAATACTGGCAGTTAGCGGAATTTTTAAGTGACAAGGAAATCTGAGTAAAGTAGCGTGGCATTTTATGAGTACGTAGGAAACAGGATCAACTGTTCATAATCGTGCAATTTTCATCTAACATGCACTTTCACCCAGTATATTCAGGGGTTTGCACATAAAATCCCTTTGCACACTTGCGGTTAAATGCTGCAAAAATGAGCCAGAGTGAAACTAATAATTGATTAAAGAAGCCGCTGTTCCCTATGACCAAACGCAGAAATGAGCAAATTTTAACCACTCGTGAGCGTATATTAAACGCCGCGCTCAATGTGTTTCATGAATATGGAGTGTGTCGCCCTTCCCTTTCCGAGGTCGCAAAGCTGGCTGGAGTTAGTTGCGGTGCTGTTACCGACCACTTTCACAGCAAAACCGGTTTGCTACTCGCTCTGACAGAACGCATGGTACTACCCGGCGAACAACTTTGTCATAACGCCGGCGAGCAACTCAACGCCAATCCCCTCGGTACACTGCGAACCCGCTGGGTGTGGCTGTTTCAGGAAATTGCTTGTAACCCAGAGTGGCAGCAAGTACTTGAGATTATCTTCCATCCCTGCGAAGAAAAGGTTACCGAGAACAATGAAGCCCACTTGCGTATGAAGCAAGGGCGCACCCGCGGGCTTGAGCGAATGGCACAACTAATTGCCCTCGCAGTATCCGAGCGCCAACTGCCCGAAGATCTTGATACAGACCTCGCGATGCAGATGTTACACGGTGGCCTGTTCGGTGTGATTGAAACTTGGCTCTTATCCTCAAGAATTGAAGATATCGGCGAACTCGGTGAACGCTATATCGACTCTCTAATCGATATGATCCGCTTCTCCCCCACCATGCGCTTAAGTTCACGGTTGGTCCACACCCTGCACTAACGCACCTTATCAATGTCGGTGGGGCATACTCCCTTACAGTGCTCGCCTCACCATAGATACCTTTTCTCTTTCACTGTTTATAGGAAAGCCCCCACTCGTTATCTTGACCCTTAAATCATTGGTTACAGCGAAGTCAAAGCGCTCTTATCTAACAAAAACACTTAACTATTACCCATTAAACCAATTTTGTTGAATCAGAAGGCAAGTACTCAACAGGAAAACAAGCATGTTCTCCCTCACCAATAGCCATAAAGAAGACCATGGCACTGTCTTTATCCAACTTCAGCAGACTCTCAAACTCTTCATCGTAAAAAGCGCCCGCTATAAATACGTCTTGCTTAAGAGAGTGTGCATAGAGAAATATATTCTCAGATAGATGGCCGGCTTCAAGGTAAGCCATCCGATAGATACGGGAATGACGATACTTGGACCAGAACCGATTAAATTTGCAGACAAAGCAAATATTAACTGCGGCACCCTCGGCATAGGGCTGACCGACCAGCAAGCGGCGGATCTTATCATGGCTAACAGGACCTCCGACTTTGGTCAATCCATGATCAATTGGATTGTAAAGGTAAATACCAGGATCAATCCCCTGTACCGAATGCACTATCAGGTAAATATCTGTAGCTTGTAAGGCGCCGCCAGCAGGGCTGCTGCGAAAATATCCAAAATAATTTATTTTGTCTGAGTGGGCCTTATAAAACTTTTCAACAAACGGAGAAGTACGAAATTTTACACAATGAAAAAGTATTTTTTCCAAAAGCTCACGTTTTAAAGTGGTACCCGGTACAAATTTTCGTGAAGAAAACCGGGTCCCAAACACAGACTCCAACTGATTGGTGGTAGGAAAGCTATTCAGTGGAATATCCACTTCTGGATAATTGTACTTGCCTTTAGCCTTTTCCGGCACCTGTTTACAGTAGTCAACATACTGTCCTACCCAAGATACCCTGGGATCTTCACTAGCCCCTTCTTTGCCCTCAGTCGAGGGCGGTAACGAAAGCTTGGTGCCATAATGGTAAAACCAGGATAGTACATCCCAACCCCATTGTTTCCGAGCTAAATCACCACTGATGAAGGCTCCATTACTTTGAAGGAAATCTGCTGCCTTAGTTTCTCCTGTCTGCACATCGGAATAAAATTTATCCAGAATATTTATGAGGGTTTCTTTATCCAAAGCCCACTGATCGTGATGAACAACATCCCACAAGATGACTTCATTTTCACTGAAATAGAGAAAGAAATTATCTAATAAAGCAACGCCTTTCATCATCGCTTAACCATCATATTTACTAGAAGTGGTAAAAAAACTAGAAAGGCAGAATCGCTAAATTCTTGATTTGTCTGTATTAGCCTTAAGTGAGAGGTCCCTCATTTTCAAGGGCCATCTCACTTTTTGTGAAAAACTACCTTCTATTAACAGGTAGTGTAGACTGTGACACAAACTCCCAGAGCATAGGGTGTTGCGTCTTCTATATATACTTTAAACATGACAAATCCCTCCATTCAAACTACTTTAAATTACTCCTCCACTTGAGTACTAGTATAAAATGCACACATTTCCTAGATCGAATTGATATATGAGAGCTAATAAAATACTCAATTGCGCCTAAACTGAGTACGCTGATATGAAATTAAAAATTTTCAGAAAGGTGCGGACACATCCCTGTGTCCGCGTGACTGGGTAGCAATGAGGTTAGAAACTATATGTCAGCCCCATATAAGCTCGTCGGCCTGAATATGAGGAGCCCCAGACCCTGTTTTCCTCACCCCAATATCTATCCACCTTCTCTTCGGTAAGGTTGATTATTGAGGCGGTCAACGTCAGGTTATCCATCAAGCGATAAGATGCATTAACATCCAACTGATCGTATTCATCAGTGAAAGTGTTCATGCCATTGTGGAATCCGTCTGCATAGTCACTGCGATAATTGTAAGAAGCGCGAATGCTAAAGTCGATATTTTCATAGTAAAGGGATAGGTTGTACTGGTCCTTTGAAGTGCCGGCAATTTCTGTTTTGGTTTTGATACCTTCAGAGTCAATCTCAGCTAGCTCCGTATCTGTGAAGGTATAGTTTGCATAGACTCCAAAGCCATTATCAAAGGCATACTGAACAAACAGTTCTACACCTTGTGCGGTAGCATCAGTGCCATTGACCGGCATAGACATAGACACTGCCCGGGTAACACCATCGATATCCCTTGTCACCATAGAACTGCCGTTGATTACAAACGAAGCAATATCTTTTCTGAACAAGGTCAGTCCTGCAGCAGAGGCATCATCGAAATACCACTCCAGCCCCAAATCAAACTGATCAGCTTTATAAGGCTCCAATTCAGAGTTGCCTGCATACCCTTGACTGACTGTTGAGCCGGGCAAAGGAGCGTGGATCACTTCAGAACCACCGAGATTATCGTATTCCACTCTCGCTACGACTCTAGCGAGAGCTGCGCGCATAACCAGTTCATCGGAGATATCCCAAGCGATATTAGCACTAGGTAAAATATCAGTATTGCTGCTGTCACGAATATTGGGTTCGTCCTGTAACACCCCATCAATATTGTCGTAGGTGCTCGCATACTGCTTGGTCTGGACTGCTCGAATACCAAAGTTTCCGCGCAGGACTGCCGAGGCAAAATTCTGCTGTACATAAGCAGCCGTAATTTCCTCACCAACCCGGTAAACCTGATTTTTCTCGACGATTACCGTAGGGTCACCATAGGTTGCGTATAGAAACTCTTTTAACTTATCAAACTCCAGATAAGCGAAATTTGGCACATTCACACCGCCGATAATATTATCGAGAGGGCCGTTTGAAAGGATATCGATCGTGTCGGGCACGCCATCGGGGTCAGTGTGGAATGAATCGCTTGGCCACCAGGGGTAACAAGCTCCATCAACATCACCCCAGTTAATCGTAGGACAAGGGGGATTATCATCATCCCAGGATTGTTTGGTGATGCGGCGGTTTATCTCGTGGTCCCGATACTTAACCCCAACATCCAGGGAGGTAAGCCAGGCATAATCCATATCGATGGAAACGTCCAGCTGGTAGTAACTCTCCTCGTCCTCGCTGCTGGTCCAATGGGATGAGAACCAGTCATATAAAGGATAAGTATTGGGATCTCCCAGATCTGCACTGGTATCAATTTCGGCAGTACCACTGCTGAGATCCCAGCTCCAATCAGTTGCAGTGCCATAACGGGAATTGACTGATGCAAACAATTTCTCAGAGGGGCCGCCCTCTGCACTGGTATTACCGACTACCAACCGAGCACTATACCCATCTCCCTCGTAACTGATATTGAAATCCAGCGTGTCCGAAACATATTCCGCTCGTGTGTAGTCACCAGCTACCTGTGGAGACTGTAGCTCTGCCTGGCTCCGATCGAGCATACCAATACCGAGAAGAGTATCACCATCTTCATCAAACTTGAGACTGCCCGGCGCTATTGCATCCCCGTAGTTCCACTCAGGAAATACGATACGATAATTCTCTGAGTTGCCGCCTAGCTCAAAGCGGAAATAATTGACACCAAATTCCAGCTGTTCTACCGGACGCCATTGGGCACTTAGCTGCATGCCATCCCGGGTCCGTTCCTCTTCCAATACACTACCGACAACGGCTCGCGGCGCATAGAAATCCCGGTATTCATTACCGTCAATATCTATCATCGGCCCCCTGGCCTCTACGCCAGCCTGGGGGGACTCATCTCCCTGCCAACCCCAGTTTTCTACCGAGGTGCTAATTACCCGGTTCTGACGATCCTGCTTTGAGTATCCAAACAATACGCCAAAGTTTTCCTGATCATTTTTCCATGAGTAAAAACCGGTGTACTGAGGTTCGTACTCCTCAGTAACATCAGCATAAGTACTCTCAATGGATAACATGCCCTCCCCGGAATCCAGGTCCAGTGGCTTGCGGGTGTGTAAAATTACAGTACCACCTATCCCACCTTCATCCAGTTTTGCTTCTGGACTTTTGTACACATCCGCTCGGGAGATCATCGCTGAAGGTAACAATGCGTAGGAAAATGATCGGGATGGATCATCGCCGGGAGTGGCTATATAGTTTCCATTTAGCTGGGTAAAAGTGAGCTCAGGTGCAGTTCCTCGGATACTTACCTCGGCACCCTCGCCGCCGCTTCGAACGATGGATACTCCCGGAACCCTCTGCAAAGAGTCTGCAACATTCTTATCGGGGAATTTACCCATATCTTCAGCGGTGATTGAGTCTACTACCGCATTGGAAAAACGCTTTACATCGAGATTTTTCTCCATGCTCCGGCGAATACCCAATACCTCTACTTCCTCTAGCACCAGATTCTCTGTATCAGATTCACTGGTGCTCTGGGCATTTGCCATACCGACAACACTGCACAACACTAGAACACTTACAGACGTCTTCAATAGATCTAGCTGGCGATTTGTATTTAAGGGTATCTCTCTCATTGCTCAAATTTCTCTTTTATTATTTTTTTCTAGCTTTCCGTTCACCCTAAAAGCCCGACATATCATTTGCCGGGCCACCGGAATATGCCCTACTCTTATCGATCCAATTCTGTCTCGATATTTTTATATGTGCGTATAGCGCTAAAGCAAAAAGCGTTTTTAGCTATCCAAGCCAAGTCGCTTGAGAACTTCAGGGGGTGCTCCAGGGAAACTCGCCATTGGTCGGTTACCCACATAACCAATATCCGCCATACCTTCCTCGGTGGTATAGAAAGCGG
This sequence comes from Microbulbifer sp. CNSA002, assembly GCF_047324085.1. NCBI lineage: Bacteria > Pseudomonadati > Pseudomonadota > Gammaproteobacteria > Cellvibrionales > Microbulbiferaceae > Microbulbifer > Microbulbifer sp. CNSA002. Next base: position 2,536,283 of record NZ_CP172449.1, on the reverse strand, counting down.
TGGACACGAGAACTCGAACTTTGGCAAAGAAACGAGCACCAGCCTGGAACTCAGGCTTCGCCGTGCGAGTCCACTTGATATCCTCACAGATGGCTACTTTTTGAGGTTCATTCAGATCGACAAAGGAACCTCCAAATCTGCGCTTGGACTCACCCTCCAGCCAAACAACCCCTCCCCGAATCGTGACAAGATCCGCTTTATTATTGGAATATGGGGCGCTGACATATTCGTTGATGTAGTGATGGGCCCCTACTGAAGAGGCACTCGGAGAAGTTTCATCTGCGGGAATAATAACGTCGCAAAGTGCTGCCAATACCGCTAACTCACCCATTTCAAGCTGCATCTCCCAAGGCACAACGGGATTAAGGAGATCCGGGTCTGTCGGCGTGCCCCTGGCAAGAGTCTGCTTCGGGGCGTCCAGGTTCTTTACTACCGGTTCAGCCGCTGGCACCTCCTCTTTCACTACAACTTTTTGCGCTACTTTCTCAGAACAGCCAATGACTGGAACTGCAGCAGCGGTGGTAGCAATCAAACGCAGGGCGTTGCGCCGACCCAGATTGGTTTTTTCCTCGCTCATATCAGATATTCCTCTTCTTGAACTGGTCCACGATGTAGTCGCAGGTGCGCCAGGCCAGCGCCATAATGGTCAGGGTTGGATTCTTATCAGCATTGGAAACAAAGGGTGCGCCGTCAGTAAGGAAGAGATTCGGTACTTCCCAGGACTGGCAGTAAGGATTGAGCACGGAATCATTCGGATTTGAGCCCATGCGCGCGGTGCCGACTTCGTGAATAATCGCACCGCCGTTGATAATTGCCTTGGCACCGTCGGTTTGCACGGTAGAGGTGACCTTACCGCCCATACCTTCAATGATTTCAGCAAAGGTTTTGTGCATGTGAGCGGCCTGGTTCAATTCCTGGTCACTCCATTTCCAATGGAACTTCAACACCGGGATGCCCCATTGGTCTACCTGGTCCTTATCAATTTCACAGTAGCTGTCCTCGTTGGGAATCATCTCCCCGCGACCGTCAAACCACACAAAGGAGCCGTAGTAACGCCGGCAGGCTTCTTTCAAGTCTTTGCCATAAGCACCACTGGTAAAATCACCCATACCGCCGAAGGCACCTGCGCCCGGCATACTGCGACCACCGCCGAATTCAATGTGGTAGCCACGGGCGAAATCCAGGTCACCACGCAATTGTTCCTTGTACAACCACCAGGGCATATACATGTGCATCGCCGATGCGCCGTCCTCGTTGTGGGCAGGCATACTTTCCAAAGCGGGAATCTGCCCGCCGATACCAGCTCCCACTGTATCCATCAGGTATTTCCCTACCGCACCGCTGCCATTGGCGATACCATCGGGGAATAAAGTGCTTTTAGAATTAAGGAGAATGCGCGAAGTTTCAGCCGCACTGGCTGCAACAACCACAGCGCGGGCACTAGCAAATCTTTCCTGACGGGTATCTTTATCAATATAAATAACCCCGTTTGCCTTACCTTTTTTATCAACGGTAACTTCACGCACCATGGCATCAGTAATGATATCCAGGTTGCCCGTCGCTAATGCCGGTGGCAGTAGTACAGTCGTGGACTGGAAATTCGCCTTAATTGAGCAACCGCGCCCACAGGGCGTGGCCCAAAAACAGGCTGCGCGAGATTTCATTGATTCCCGGGTGACGTCCTGAGCCAATTTATTGTTTGGGAATAATTTCTGCGGAATATTTTCGTGATCCAGACGCTCACTGAGAATAGCCAGGTGAGAGGGAATTACAGGGATCCCCAGCCTATCGCACGCTTTTTTGGCCAGAAGTTCATAGGCACGGGGCTTCGGGGGTGGCAGCAGCACTCCTTCGGAGGAGTCAGGAGTGTTTTCTAATCCCTCGTTAGTGCCATAGACACCAATGAGCATCTCGGTTTTATCGTAGTAGGGAGCGAGATCGTTGTAACTGATCGGCCAATCAAAACCGAGTCCATCCCTTGTGTAGGGTTTAAAATCATACTCACCCATTCGCAGGGAAATCCGTCCCCAATGGTTCGTACGGCCACCCAGCATACGAGCACGCCACCAGTCAAAACGGCGGCCTCTTTCTCTTGAGCCCTGAGTGTAGGGTTCGCCGGGTACCTGCCAACCTCCGTCAACCGTTGCATCATAGAAACCGAACGGCTTTTCCGGTGTACTCCCCCCACGCAAAGGTGCATCTTTTGGGAGGTTAAACATTGGGGTTTCCTTGACTGGGTCATAGGATCTCCCCGCCTCCAGCAATAGAACCTTTAGCCCTGCAGTGGCTAGTACATAGGCAGCCATACCGCCGCCAGCACCAGATCCAACAATCAGTGCGTCATACTCTTTCTTCTCGAAGTCATCATTCGGCATCGCCTCTCTCCTACTTCATCAATTATTTTTGTTTTACTCGTTTAATTTTAATTAACTTATAAGATAAATCTGTAACCGGTTACATTTTTGTCAAAATTTTTTATTTATCCGTTACATCTAATCTCTAACTTATGTTTTATTAACCAACAATATTAATTTTTGTAAACATTTTTAACGAATCTAGAAATTCCTAAATATTTTGATCAAAAAACACAAGTAACCGGTTACATTTTTAACCAAATAATTATTGCTTATTCACTATATAGTTCACCCTGTCACGACAAGCGCAGCAAAAGCTCTTTCGTTGCATTGATTCCCCAGTCTTCATCGCCGGCGCCTTCATACTCAATCCCAATATGCCCCTTGTAACCCGCCTTTTGAATTATCCGCAGCATCCGGGCAAAATCCGTATTGGTCTCATTTCCCTGCTTATCAAATGAAAAGCTCTTTGCACTGATTCCGCGGGCAAAGGGCATCAACTGCTCTACTCCCAAGTAGCGGTCGTAGTCACCAAAGTTTCCAAAGTCTGGCAAGCTTCCACAGTTCGGCATATCCACTGACTGTAATAACTGGGATAACCAAAGTCCGCTTGAGGAATAGCCACCGTGGTTCTCCACCACAATATTGATGTCGAAATCCAAGGCAAACTCTGAGAGAGCTCGCAGCCCATCTCTACAAGCAGAGCTGACCTCCCTGCTACTGCCCTGTCCGCCAGCATTTACCCTGATAGAGTGGCAACCCAAATATTTGGCCGCTTCAACCCACTGGAAATGATTTTCTACCGCTAGTTGTCTTTCGCTAGCATTTGGGTTGCCAAGATCACCTTCTGCATCAACCATAATCAAAAGGCTTTTAACCCCGTGATCTATTGCACGCACTTTCAACTCTGAAAGAAAATTCTGATCCCTGGCCTTATCGGCAAAAAATTGATTGACATACTCTACCGCGTCAATTGCAAATGCCTTTCTTGCCTTAATAGGAAAATCCAATACCTTGAGAGTGCCACTTCGCAATTGCCGGTGCAGGGACCATTGGGCCAGGGAAATTTTCACAGGGCCACCTGGGGTATTGGTAATGATTCGCCCACTATTGCCAAACAAGGGTGCGGCAAAAGCAGCTGCAGCCAAGCCGGTACCAACCTGTAGCAAAGTTCTACGCTTCATTCCCGCTCCCCAGCTTGGAGTAGATTGCCAGACAAGTTACCTGGGGAATCTTCTCTAGTGCCATCCTTATCGCTTTGATGCAATGAGCGGCGGAAACCACTAATCGCTCCTCCAAGGTCTTCTCCCAGACGGCGGATCTTGCCACTACCAAAAAGTAGAACCGCTAACACAAGAACAATAAGTACCTGCCAAATACCCACGCCTGAAATACCCATGATTTACAGCTCCCGAATTCTGATATTGCGGTACCACACTTTGTCGCCGTGGTCTTGTAAAGCAATAAAGCCGCTCTCACTACGGGCAAAATCGGGGTAAGAGGAAAACTTACTGTTGGCAAGACGTGTATCCCAATCTTCAGACCAAAGTTCATAGCTGACAATCATGCTTCCATTCAGCCAATGTTCAACCCGACCATTCTCCACTCGAATACGCGTTTTATTGAATTCTCCTGCCGGCTTTACCTCATCCTCGCTGGGTGCATACAAGTCGAAGACTGATCCCGCGCTGTGGCTCAGTTTTTCCAGTTCGGGAAAAGCACTGTTATCCAGTACCTGGTATTCCATACCTGACATCCAGACTGGTGCATTGCCACCAGCTACCCGATAAATAATGCCGCTGTTTCCGCCTTCAGATATCTTCCACTCCAGTTCCAGCTCAAAATCAGAAAACTTATCTGCAGTGACGATATCCCCCGCTCCACCAGCAGTGAGCACCAGGTTGCCATCAACGACCTGCCAGGCCTCTCCTACATGGGAGCCATTGGCACCGGTCCAACCCTGCAACGTTTTACCGTCGAATAAATGCCTCCAGTCCTTATCCGCTTGTATACCGGACTTTTCCGGCATCCGTTCACAACCCCCCAATGTGACTAGCAGTGCTGCAGAAGCCAGTAAAGACGTGCAAAATTTTGTCTCAGTGAATTTTTTCATCATTGTTATCTCCACATGAATTGGTGTTTATCTAATCAGTTTGCCGCGATGGTTTTACATCCGCACTTTATTAATCCTGATAGCGAGCCGTACTTCCCCTTGCCACTAAATCAAAGGGCAAAATAGTTCGGCTCGCTTTTAACGGTTTTCCATCAATAATGCGGCGCAAGGTTTCCATCGCATATCTGCCCAGCTTCTCTGCGGGCTGGTCAATTGTTGTCAGGGGCGGGTCCGTAAATTGCGAAAACTCAATATTATCGAAGCCCGCCACCGACACATCCGCAGGCACATGCAAACCCATTTCCTTCGCTTGATGAACAGCACCAATAGCCATTTCATCATTCATACAAAAAATGGCGGTAGGCGCACTGGCTAAAGAGAGCAGTTTTTTTGCACCCTCCGCACCAGACGGCATAGTGAATTCTCCGTTTACAACCAGGTCAGAATTCAATTCAAGACCGTGCCGTTGCATCTCCTCCTCAAAACCGGCCAGGCGATCACGCACAATCGGACTGTTAAGCGGGCCGGTCACTATGCCGATCCGGCGGTGACCCAGCTCAATCAAATGGCGAGCCATGGCTTGCGCCGCGCCGGAATTATCCAGTTCAACAACCGGATAGCGGTCGTCTTCAGCAATGCGCTCACACGCATTTACCATTGGAATCGACGCGGCTAAAGCTGCATCTTTCTCTGCAAATGGATAGCGGCTATCCAGTTGAATAAGGCCATCTGCCTGATTCGTCAGTGCCATTCCCGCATAGAACTGCTCATGAGCTGGTTCGCCCTTGGTATCTCCCAGTAAAACGGAGTAACCCTGGTCTTGAGCTGCCTTTTCTATCCCTCGGATAACTTTGGAAAAAAAAGGATTGGCAATATTTGGGACCAGAACCATCACTGCAAATGACTTACCGGAACTAAAGTTTCTCGCCAACATATTGGGCCGATAACCGGCCTCTTCCACCGCCTTCAGCACACGTTCCCTGGTCCGCGGAGAAACCATTTGCGGGTCTTTCAGGGCTCTGGACACGGTCGCGACGGAAACACCGGAGCGACGTGCAACTTCGCGAATGTTTGACATACTTTTCCGTTACTTTGTTGTTAGTAGTCGACTATTTTCGCACAAATGGAAAACGCCTACTGGTTGCCTACTACAGTGACACCTTGCACTTTGCTCGCTGCCTGCCTGCGATCCCAAAACCAGATAAACGCAAAAATCGGCAGCAAGATAAGGGGAACCACGGCCAGTGACTGGAATGATTCGATAGAGGCAGTCGCCAACACAGTGTCCAGCTCATCGCCCGTTAACTTTTCAAAGGCTTCCAAACCACCGGCAGCCTCAATCTTGGCGTTGTCGAAAATTTCTCCAAGTTTCGGCAGTACGAACTGAATAGACATTCCCCCAGCAAACCCCAGCAGCCCCAAAAACAGTGCGCCGCCGCGTACAAAACGCTCGGATACCGTAGCGAGCATGGTAGGCCACATATAGCAGACACCGATGCCCCAAACTGTTGCCGCTAAGAATGCAGTTACCGGAGTTCTCGCCATTCCTAAGCAATAGAGGCCAACAGCTGCAAGTAAACTACTGAGCCACAAGAGTCCAATGGGAGAGAGTTTTTTGGCCAGCCGTCCGGCAAAGTGGCGCATTACAAACATCAACATGCTGACATAAACCAGAATGAGAATGCCCTTCATACCGACTACTCGAGAGAGCGTCAGGTCAACCCACTGCCCTGGAGCCAGCTCTGTTGCAGCGGTTAGCCACATACAGATCCATAGCACGATAAACATCGGCTGCCTGAAAACTTCTTTAAACATCTCGCCATAACTGATGCCAGAGGAAACCCGTTCAGTTACCGGGAATTCTGTTCTGGACACAAGCCACGCCATGACCACAGCCGGTAGGGCCAAAACAATCAGGTTCAACTGCCAGGGAAGTTCAAGCGCAGAAATGGCTAACCCAAGTAATCCGCCCACCACAATCCCGGCAGGCCACCAGGCATGTAGTACATTTAGCCGCTGAGTTTTATTTTCAGGATCAACCGCTGCAACCATTGGGTTGCTGGCGGCCTCCACTGCCCCCCAGCCCAAACCGGTAAGTAACAGCCCCGCAAGAACCAAGTTCTCAACGCCCTCCCCGGGGGTTACCAAGGATGCTGCAATAATAAGCAGGCTGCCCAACACGTAGCCTATTGATGAGAGCATTAACATCCGTTTGATCCCGACCAAGTCTACCAATGCGCTGCCAAATAGCAGGGTTAGGGCAAACCCCGTAAAGGTAAATCCAAGCGCTTCTCCAAGCATTGCGGTGGAGTTGGCAAGATCAATATGATCATAAATATCCGACTGTAAGTTGCCGGCGATCGAAGCCCTCACAGCAAACCCAAGGCCAATCATAAAGATTGACAGATTTCCCACCAGGAAGACGTTCCTGTGCAAAGCCTTTGTCTGTGTACTCATCTATCCAGTCTCCGCATGATTTATTGTTATTCGTTGTTCACTGGGATTGGCAAAAACTAGTCCAGCCCTAAAATCCTACGATTTCGAGCGCGATCTGTTTCAGCACCGGCAAAATCATCAAAAGCTTTGTCAGCCACGGTTATCAGGTGCTCTCGAATAAATGGCGCACCCTCGCTGGCCCCCTGCTGTTGATCCTTAATGCAACACTCCCATTCCAATACCGCCCAGCGATCGTAACCGTACTGGGTCAGTCGGCTAAAAATCCCACGAAAATCTACCTGACCATCCCCCAGGGAGCGAAAGCGACCGGGGCGGTCAATCCAGGGGGCGTAACCGCCGTATACTCCAGCCCTTCCACTCGGATGAAACTCCGCATCTTTCACATGGAAAGCCTTGATTCGCTCGTGATAGATATCGATAAAGGCCAGGTAATCCATTTGCTGTAAGAGCAAATGGCTCGGGTCATACAAGATGTTGGCTCTAGGGTGATCTTCCACCTCGTAAAGAAACCGCTCGAAGGTCAAGCCATCATGCAGGTCTTCACCAGGGTGCAGCTCATAGCAGACATCGACCCCCGCGCTGTCAAACGCATCCAATATCGGACGCCACAAACGGGCCAGTTCGCGAAAACCTTCTTCAACCAACATCGCTGGGCGCTGGGGCCATGGATAAAAAGTGTGCCAGAGTAAAGCGCCGGAGAAAGTTGCATGGGATTTGAGCTTCAGGTTGGCACTAGCCCGGGCTGCAAGAACTAACTGATTGCTCGCCCACTCTGCACGGGCTTGCAAGTTTCCGCGTACTTCCTCCGGAGAAAAAATATCCAGCATTTCCTTATAGGCTGGGTGAGCTGCGACCAACTGCCCCTGCAAGTGCGTAGACAACTCAGAAATCTGTACCCCAGCCTCCTCACAGATTCCCAGTACATCATCACAGTAAGCTTGGCTTTTACTGGCCAGCTCAAGATCGAAAATCCGCTTGTCCCAAGTGGGAACCTGGATGCCTTTGTACCCCAGGTCTGATGCCCAACGAGCCATAGATTCAAGCGAAGCTGGCTGTTCGCTCGATGGGAGAAACTGGGCGAGAAAAATTCCGGGCCCCTGAATTCTGGGTGCCTTCATTTATTGTTATCCTTTTTACTGCTGTACTTATTAATTCTGCAACCAACCCTTTCCAAGCGATTGGTTTGCACCTTTTGAGAAAACTCTTCAAAAGGTAACTGGCCGCAGGCCGACACCGGCACCTCCCTGTGCCGTACTAGCTGCCGGACGCCCACCCTGCCAGAGATACCTAAATTCTGTGAAGTTGGACCTAGCCGCTCACTTCCAATAAGGCGCCAGGGAAACCCATGAGGATTTTGCGCGACTGCTCTCCAGCACACCGCGGACAAATGCCATCGCGCGAACACCTGCATCAATGTTGCCAACGGCAGGACTGTTCTTCGAAACTACCCCCTCGCGGCGGCCTCGGACTTGACCAGCAAAATCGCGATAGATATTGGCGAAGGCCTCTATATAACCCTCCGGGTGTCCTTGAGGTGTCCGGCAGAAAGACCTGACGTCTCCATCCAGATACTCACAATCCGCACCGGCTTTCCAAATCGCCACAGGCTGCCCCCTGCGCTTTACTTGCAATTGGTTTGGGGCTTCCTGCTCCCAAAACAGCGAACCGTCTTCACAGTAAACGCTGATATTCAGGTTGTTCCCCTCTCCTCCACAGACTTGACTGGCTGTAAGTGTTCCTCGGGCGCCCTGATCTAATTTAAATAGCGCTGCACCGTCATCATCCAACGCTCTTTCATCAACTACCGCTTGCACGTCTGCGCAGACTTCAGAGATATGCTGGCCAGTAAGAAACTCCACCAGATGATGAGCATGGGTGCCTATATCCGCAAAGCAGCCACTTTCTCCCGAACGTGCGGGATCTGTTCGCCAACTCGCCTGCTTACTTCCCGTGGAATCACCGGCTAGTGCCAGCCATCCCTGCGGATAGGCAACGGTAACTCGTCGAATAGACCCCAACTCTCTCCTGCCCAGGATTGCTCTCGCTTGCATAACCAGAGGGTAAGCAGCATAAGTGTGGGTCAAACCATAAAGATGCCCGCTTTGCTCCACTTCCTTTTTAAGCTCAAGTGTTTCTTCCAAAGTGGAGGCGGCTGGCTTGTCGGAGAGGACATGGAATCCCGCCCGCAACGCAGCAATAGAAACGGGTAAATGGAGATGGTTGGGAGTTACTACAGATACAAATTCAACTCGATCATCAGCGCTGCGACGGGATTCCTCTTGGAACATCTGTTGATAGCTTTGGTAAATCCGGTCCGGGTGTAGCCCCAGCTTTTCACCAGTTTTACGACTGCGTTCGGAATCGCCACTAAAGCAGCCGGCGACTAGCTCTATCTCACCATCGAGAGCTGCTGCCATCCGATGGATTGCACCAATAAAAGCACCCTCTCCACCACCAACCATGCCCATTCTTATTTTTTTAACCAAACCCCATCCCCTCGGGCCACTCAAAGAACCAGCTGAATAAACAGCCTATTTATTTTTATTTCCGTGTCTTGTAAGCGGACACGCTGTTTCCAGATCGCGGTTTTCGTAGCACTCCACCTTTTGAAACAGAATGTAACCGGTTACATTTCAATTTAAGATACAGAAAAAAAATGTCTTTGCAAGCGAAATACGTTGTTAATATCGCCTTATTGGACTCATAGACTGATAGCTCGACGCTGAAATACTAAGCAAATCACCTGATTGGCAGGCCCATTTTCTGGACAAACTCAGCCCAAGAGTGCCACTTCAGCTCGTCGCTTTGCCATTTATTACAAATAGCTTGATGACCAACTGACAGTGACAGCAAGCTACCTGTCGCTTCAGATTGGGGATGCCGAGGCCTAGCTTTTGAGCGAACCCATTTCCCGGCCTCCTTTGCAGCTTCCACGGCGAGACCCCAGTGATTCGGCCAAACCGCCAAGAAATTGGCTATATCAAAGCTGTGGATGTGGTATGGACGCGGATAGTTTAACTGCACAAGAGCATCCCCATCCGGCCCTGGAGCGTCAGTTTTCCAACCTGCGTAAACACCCCAATGGCAGCCGGCTGCCCAATCCTCAAACCCGGTCATACAATTTGCCAATCTATCCAGGGTATCCCGGATTAACGCCCTCTCTATGGGTGGAGCCACCCTCATGTCAACCACACCAGAGCGAAATCTGGGGTGCTCTGGATTGAGGGTGAGTATCCAAAGTCCCTCTCCACTTTCCAGCGGGTGATATGCCACTACCATGTCCATCAGGAAGGCTGAGATTGGAGGGGTATTAGCCCCCTTAGCCAGCAACATATGTAGGGGCCGAACAACTTGACTATCCCGCACACCTTGAGCTGGCACTCCAAGACTTTCGAGTATTGCTGCATTGCCCGCCCCGCATGCTGAGAGAACCAACTGGGGTTTTATTTGGTGGGAACTACCACCGATATCGGCAGAGACCTCAGTCACGCCACCACTATCTTTGTCGAATTTTCGGATACTCCCTTTCACCAACTTCTCGCTAACAGGAGCACTAAAACGACGATAGGCTTCAGCGCCGTCAAACATAAGGTCATCAGCAAATCGAAAGCACTGATGCGATGGCAAGCTAGTTGTTACCAGTGGAGCTGGTATCGGAACCTCTTCCACTGGAATACCCGCCGCAATCCAGTTGGGCTCGACAGTATCTAAAAATTCTCGGGGAAGCGCGGCATAGAAATCTGTTATGTGGCTATCAACACCATCGCTCTCCAGTTGTGTGCGCCAAAACTGTGCGGCCTTTAAGTAAGCCTTTGCCGCACTTGGGTGTGCCGCATTCCAGCCTGAGGAGAAATAACCATGAAAGTGTAACGACTCAGCATCGTCTAACCCCTGGTCTATTGCCAGCACAGAAAAATCTGTTGATAGCTCTCGCAACAATGAAATCGCTTGAATTCCGCCCCCTAATACCAGGACGTCTACGTCTACCGTTTTAGCCATGGTCAGCCTCAAACAAATCCTATCTATCACCACTTAGCAAAGGCTGGACTTCTGTCAACTTCTAAGACCTCAGCTCATTCACCTAGGTGACACTTTTTTGAAATTCAGATTAAACACAGAACCTGATTAATCCGTTCCAGTTATATCCCCGTAAAGAGATTGTCGCTCAGCTATGAAGCTGGCGGCCTAAAAAACTGCGAACACAAGGAGCAAGGAAATGAAGAGCTTATTGAGAGGTATAGGAATTGTACTGTTTGCACTCAGTACCCAGGCCGTTCTGGCAGATGATGAACTGGAAACGGTTCCCTATGTCGATGTGAATCAGTATCTCGGCAAGTGGTATGAGATTGCCCGGCTACCGCAAATTTTCCAGCCAGCTTGTACTGCGGTAACAGCGGACTACGGCCTCAATGATGATGGATCTATCAGCGTTTTCAATTTTTGTCGAATCTTACACCCAAAATATGGGTTCCCGATCAGTGTTCAGGGCACTGGAGTCCCCATTGACGAGACGAACAGCAAACTCGCTATCACCTTCTTTGAGGGTAAAGCTGCCGGCGACTACTGGATACTAGAGCTAGATCCTGGCTATCAGTGGTCACTCGTTGGTGATCCGGACCGCTCCAGCCTCTACCTGTTAAGCCGCACTCCCCAGCTGGATGAAGCTATTACAGACTATCTACTAGACCTGGCAGTTACAAAGCATGGTTATAACATTGACCACATCATCATGACCCGCCAGCTTACTGAGTAAATAAGAAAGCGGGTGTCACACTTCTGGCACCCGCCACTTAACAAACCACATTAACTTTTTATTAATTCTTTATAATCAATAGGTTAGCTCATTATATTAATGTGTTTTCTTATATTTTGTGTGCTTTATGTTCGCCAGAGCATTCCTGTCAGCTAGCAACCCATATCAGTTATAGTTACCACTCCATTTAATAGAGCACCCCATACTTGGCAGCTGCTTTTCCGGCCCTGCCCCAGTCTCTGCGATCAACTTCATTGCATTGACCAGTTCCCTGGTTCGGCCAGCCGGATTTCCCATTCCCGCATCATCGATGCGGCCTCGATATTGGAGCTCTCCATCCTTATTCAGCCCGAAGAAGTCCGGTGTACATACCGCCTGGTAAGCTCTCCCTACGGACTGATCTTCATCAACCAAATAGGGGAAAGTAAACCCATGGTCTCGGGCAAACTTCGCCATATAAGGAGGACTGTCGATTTGGTAATCGCGATAATCGTTTGACATAACGGCCAGAACATTAATGCCCAGCCCTTGTAGCTCTCGCACATCCTCAGCTAAACGATTTGCAATCGCCTGAACATAGGGGCAGTGATTGCAGATAAATGCAATCAACAACCCCTTGCCTCCCAGATGGTCCGACATTCGAAAGCTCTTGCCGTCAGGGTCTTTCAAGGTAAAGTCTGGGGCTTTCCATCCGAAATCACATACTGGTGTATCTAGTAACATTGCCCGATCCTCTCTTGGGTTCTAAGTTAGCTTTCGATCTCAAGTACGCTCTTGGCAAAGGGAGCGTAAATTTTTGCGACCTCTCGAGCCATCTCATCTGGATAAACAAAAAAATCACCCGTTGTTAGTGCCTTCATAATGCCATCGAATACGATGCTCGCTGGAGGGGCTCCCTCTCCCATGCCTGCGGAGTCGGCCATATCCGTCTTGATTGGACCAGCAATAACACTGATAACTTGAGTCCCCTGCTCGACCCAGGCCTCCCTCAAACCCTGAGTTACTGCATAGGCAGCCGCCTTTGAGCCGGAGTAACCAGTAAATGGGAGAAAATTTTTGATAGATGCCAGTGAGTTCATTTGGACAAAGACACCCCCACCATTAGATTTCAAAACAGGGCCAAACGCATTGGCCAGGTTTATCAGTGGGTAAACATTGCCCTCCATTTGATACTTGAAGCTCTCCACAGCATCATCGTCCAAGGGTGTCGATAGCTTCACTACGCCCGCATTAGAGACAACCAGATTGACATCACCGGCAACCTTTACAGCGTTTTGAATGGTTTCTTCACGTGAAAGATCAAATTCAATGGGGACGACCCTTTCACCATACTTTTGAGCGAGCTGCCTCACCGAGGCTAGGTCGCGAACAGCGGTATACACTTTAACCGCGCCCGCATCCAACAGCCCCTCTGTAATGGCCTTGCCAATACCTCGATTTGCCCCTGTGATTAATGCAGTGATATTACTAGCTTGAAGAGTCATTTCGTATACCTCAGTTACTTAAGTCGAATAAATTCAAATTTCGATTCGCAACACAGTTGCGGGCTCCGCTACGAATTGTTGATGGCCACCCCATGTCTCCTCAGTGAGGGCTGGATGGCCAATCAAGCCCAGGCCAGAAATCAGGCCACTGTCTCTCCTTCGGGAGTCCACTCATTAACTGCAAAGGCACTATCCAGGGCGGTCTCGGCAATGTGATTTGTATAATTCGACATAACTTTTAAAGCGGTACCTAGAACCACTTCCAGTACGCTCTGCTGCGTGTAGCCAGCAGCAAGGAAAGCGCTAACTTGTTCCTCCGTCGGCCAGCCACGGCTTTCATTCACTACCGCAGAAAATGTACGTAATGCCTCAAGCTTTTCATCTGCAATCGGTGTGTTACTACGCAATGATTCAATTATTTCCGCTTCAACACCGGCCATTTGGGAAATGGATGTGTGAGCAGCCATACAGTAACGACACCCGTTCAGGCGGTTGTTTGTCATTAAGATGATTTGGCGCTCTGTCTCGGAAAGGTTGGTTTTATCGAAAATTCCCGCCAAGGTCATATAACCCTCAAGTAATGCGGGGGCCTCTGACATAGTTGCGAATAGATTGGGCACAAAGCCCATCGATTTCTTAGCGCCTGCAAGAAGAGGCTGAGCAGCAACAGGAGCGGATTCAATCGTGTGAGTCTTGAAAGTAGCCATCATATTTCCTAACTAAGTAGTTTCACTTGTTTGTAGCGATCGGTCCAAACCTGGTTAAAAAATATGGGGAGACACCCCTGTAAACTGTATGTACCGATTGCCACAAACAATGCTAATGAATTTGTACCGATCGGTAAAGATGATTTATATAACTATTTGCTATGCATTAATGCCTACTGAGGATGAACAGAAAAAATATGAAGCCCTATCCAATGCAAAATTGACAGGAAGGATCAATGGAGGTCAGGAGAGGGAAATCACAGTGCAGCCCTGGCAACCGAGAGGACGGCGCCAAGGCCCTACGAAGAGCTTTCAACGCCAGAGAAAGATCAGGTCAACGCAGCAAGTCTAATGCCTGTACCTTAATTCTGGAGAGGCTTTCCTTATTAAAAACTCCACGTGCCAACACTCGCAAGCCGACTAACAGAGTTAGTAAACTATTGGCGCAGACTTCCGGGTCTACTCGATCAGATATCACACCTTTCTCTATCCCCAGGCGAACCTGCCTTGCAAAAAATGACTCAGTATCCCGCAAGCCCTTTTTTACAGCATCCCCAATATCGCTATCCAGGTTAGGCATATCGAGTGCCGTATTAACCAAAAAGCAGCCCTTCTTTTCCGGATCTGCAAGGCTTTGTTCAATTAGGGAGTCGAAAAGCTGACTGATAGCGCCGATAGGATCTTCCAACGACTCAAGCCGGGCCATTACGTCGCGCCGCTGCTCTCTCTCATACTTGAGTAAACTCAGGGTAAAAAGCTGCTTCTTACTGCCAAAGGCATTATAAAAGCTCCCTTTAGTCAGCCCAGTAGCTTTGAGCAGGTCGGCCAGAGAAGTCGCTTCAAAGCCTTTTTTCCAAAAGGCTTCCGTCGCTTTATCAACTGCGCTATCGACATCGAAACTTTTCTCCCAAGGCATAAGCACCTCACCTCAAACAAATCTACTGGCCATGTTACCACTGTTTGGACCAAGTGGTAAAAACACGATTCGCAGATACAGATACTGGCACTCGCCCGATATTCGCCTATTGCTCCGAAATCAAAACACCATTTTTGCGGTCACAGTGATTATTGGAGCAACACTTCTAGCCGAGGAGCGCTCACTCGAATTAATAAAGTGGTAACTGGTGCAACTTCATGACCCTAAAAGCCTTCAAAGTCATCAAAGTGGTTCTGACCTATTAGTCAAATTGCTTATTTTTAACGCTTTTTTACAGTTGCAGTTACACAATAGTTATGATGACCATACATACTCAAGCCTTCAAAACGAGAAAAAATGCCTCAATTTTACACTCAATAGGAAAGCTATTTTGCTAAATACAGTGTTAAAGAAAAAGATCCATCTCTGATTAGAGGTATTTCATGCCCTTTGGAGCTTTCAGCCTTTATACTTGTCCTAAGCTATAGGTCGCCGAGCCATAAGGGCCGGACGCCTATGAAGTAGGACGTATAAAGAGACTCCCTATGCTTACCAATCGGATCGCCGCTTACTTTTCCGGCTTCTTGGTCATTGGCCTTCTTTCCACAAGTGTTCTGGCAGAGCCAGAGCGAATAGCCCCCGAAGAGGGTCAAGGTGGTACTGCACAAGAGATAGTCAGCAAGCTTGAAATGCTGCACTACAACAAAATCAAAATCGGCGACGAAATGTCCGAGAACTTGTGGAACGAGTATATCGATGCACTCGACCCCACTAAAAGTTATTTCCTCGCCTCTGATATCGACGAATTCCGCGCGTGGGAAGCGGAGATGGATGACCAGCTTCGCGCTGGTGATGTCACCGCTGGGTTCAGTATCTACAACCGCTTCCGCCTGCGTATGGGGGATCGGCTAGATAATATCCTATCCCAACTAGAGAAAGGCCTGCCCGCCTATGACTTTTCTCGGGAAGAGACCCTTGAGCTGGATCGGGAGGAAAGCCAGTGGCCCAACTCGATCAGCGCTGCAGATGAGCTTTGGCGTAAGCGCTTAAAGAGCAGCATCCTGAATCTGCGCCTTACCGGTAAAACCGATGAGGAAATCCAAGACCTTCTTGTGCGCCGTTACAAAGGCCAAAAGAAGCGCCTCGAACAACAGAAGAGCGACGACGTATTTGAGCTCTATATGAACTCACTGACTCGTCTCTACGATCCACACAGCAACTACCTGTCACCGCGCTCATTGGAAAACTTTAATATGAGCATGTCCCTCTCCTTGGAGGGTATCGGTGCTGTGCTGCAGGCAGACGAGGAATACACCAAAGTTGCTCGCCTGGTACACGGTGGTCCAGCCGATCGCACTGGCAAGATCAAGCCCAACGATAAAATCGTGGGTGTTGGCCAGGATAAAGAAGGCGAAATGGTCGATGTCGTAGGCTGGCGCCTGGATGATGTTGTCGACTTGATTCGCGGCAAGGCCGGTACCTATGTTCGCCTGGAGACCATTCCCACGGGTGGTGACGGCACTCACAAGACTATCTTGATCAAGCGCAGCAAAGTGAAGCTCGAAGATCAGGCGGCCAAGAAGGCAGTGTTTGAGTTCTCTGATGGCAGCAAGAATTACAAGATCGGTGTGATCAACCTGCCGACCTTCTATATCGACTTCGATGCCTATCGCCGCAGAGACCCCAACTATAAGAGCACCACGCGAGACGTTGCCCGTCTGCTGAGTGAACTTAAAGAGGAGAAGGTTGACGGTATTATTCTGGATCTTCGCAACAATGGCGGTGGTTCACTGCAAGAAGCCACCATGCTCACAGACCTGTTTATTGATCAGGGCCCTGTTGTGCAGATCCGCCATGCCAATGAGCAGATTTCCCGCCACAACCGCTCGCGCTCCCGCGCCATGTATCGCGGGCCGCTGATGGTATTGATTAATCGCTTGTCGGCCTCAGCATCCGAGATTTTTGCCGGTGCAATCCAGGATTACAACCGAGGCCTGGTAGTGGGTAACCAATCCTTTGGTAAGGGTACTGTGCAAACTATGGCTCCCCTGAAGGAAGGCCAGTTGAAAATTACCCAGTCCAAGTTCTACCGGGTTTCCGGAGACAGCACACAGCACGCGGGTGTGAAGCCAGACATCGATATGCCACAGTTGATTGATGCCGAAAATGTCGGTGAAAGTGCTTACGATACTGCCCTACCCTGGGACCGTATCCACGCTGTGCCTCATGCGAAGTATTTCAACTTGAAGATGCTGATCCCGAACTTGATTACCAAGCACAACAAGCGCACGGAAACAGATCCAGATTTTGTTTTCCTGCGCGATCAGTTCAAGTTCGACGCCGAGCGGGCTGACAAGAAGTATGTCTCTCTCAACGAATCAACTAGAGAGAATGAGCGCAAGTCCGTTAATCAGCGATTGCTGGATATGGAAAACCGTCGCCGCAAAGCTAAAGGCCTTGAACCCTACGAGAACTTTGAGGCATACGAAGAAAGCGAATCTGAAGAGGTGGCCAACATTGGTGGTCCTGTAGAGATCAAGTTGGAAAAAGATCCAATTTTGAATGAAGCGGGCTATATAATGGCGGACTTTATCGGCCTGGCCGATAAGGCCAGCAAGGCCCCGCCCCAAGTTGCTAACTTCTAAATACTGATAGGCACTGGGCGCGGCGTGCGCCCGGTCCGCGAACTAACTCTTAGGTCGGGCTAGCCCGACCTTTTTTATTTTGGGGGAAGAGATGAAGGTTGTTTCCTTTAACGTCAATAGTATTCGCACTCGCCTGCACCAGATGCAGGCCCTGGTAGACAACCATCAGCCCGATATCATCGGCCTACAGGAAACCAAAGTCACCGACGAAGATTTTCCAGTAGATGCGATAAAAGACCTGGGCTATGAGCTGATTTATTTTGGCCAAAAAACACACTACGGCGTTGCCCTGCTCTCACGCCTGCCCTTTATTGATCGCGAATACGGTTTCCCAACCGATGCCAGCGACGCCCAGCGCCGTATGGTTGCCGGAAAATTTGATATCGGTGGTCCTGAGCCTCTCACGGTTATCAATGGCTATTTTCCGCAAGGTGAAAATCGCGAGCACCCGGTTAAATTTCCGGCAAAGCAAAAGTATTACGCCGACCTGGATACCTACCTGCAAACCACATGTAAGCCGGAAGCGCCTGTATTGGTTATCGGCGATATGAATATTTCACCCAGCGACCAGGATATTGGTATTGGTGAACCCAATCGCAAGCGCTGGCTGCGCGATGGAAAATGCAGCTTCCTTCCAGAAGAGCGCGAGTGGCTTCAAAAAATTGAAGGCTGGGGGCTCACCGACACTTTCCGCGCACAAAACCCAGAAACAGACGATGTATTCAGCTGGTTCGACTACCGCAGCCGTGGGTTCGATCGCGAGCCCAGACGCGGCCTGCGTATCGACTTGATTCTAGCCACCAACCCTCTTCTGGAAAAATGTGTCGGGACTGGCGTGGACTACGATATTCGGGCTATGGAACGCCCATCAGACCACGCGCCTGTATGGGCCGAGTTTAAGCTCTAAGCACAGGTTATAGCCCGCTGGTTCAGCGGGCTATTTTTAAGGCTATGAATATATGGTTTTCCATATATAATTGTTAAAAAGCCAAATGGAGCCCTCCAATGAAAAGGCGTGTTCTGTTTGTTTGCGCCGGGGACTCTGCCCGCTCTCTGATGGCTGAGGCACTGTTGCGGCATTTTGGAGGCAACTCGTACGAAGCCGTTGGCGCCGGAACCAATGTCCATACAGTGGACCCACGCGCTCTGCAAGCGCTGGAGCGACTGGGGGTTTCAACAGAGGGACTCATTCCCAAAGTTGTAGAAGATATAGCTGACCAACCTTTTGACCTGGTCATCACACTTTGCGACAAAAGCCGGGAAGAATACGTACCCTCCCCAAAAGTTGACAAGATGATTGCCTGGAATTTTAAGGAACCGACAAAGCGACACTGCTTTTGCCCTTTTTACACCACGGCACGTGAATTGAGCACTCGCATCAAACTACTGGTCTTGGCCCAAGCCGAGGCGGATTTACGAAAAAGAGCGGCATGAACCCAGTACAGTTTTACAAATGCCTGGCCGATGATACACGGCTACGCACATTGCTCCTTATTGCTCACGAGGAAGAGCTTTGCGTATGCGAGCTAACGGCAGCCCTCGAATTGAGCCAGCCGAAAATTTCCAGGCACCTCGCCTTGCTGAGAAGTTCAGACCTGCTCCAAGACCGCCGCCAGGGGCAGTGGGTGTTTTACCGAATCAACCCGGACTTAAATGCCTGGGCAAAGTCTGTACTGTTCGACACCTTACAGGCGAACCAGCACTTTATTACCGAAGACCTCAACAACCTGATTCAAATGGGAGACCGGCCAGAGCGCACAAGTCTGTGCTGCTGATACCGCCTGCCGACCTAAGATTTAAACTATCCAGATATATATGATTTTTCATATGTGCCTGGCAGAAATGGAGCGAAATTAACAATGACCATCAAAATTGGGATCAATGGATTTGGCCGAATTGGCCGGCTGGTACTGCGCGCTGCCTGGGATTGGCCTGAAGTTGAGTTTGTCCAGGTTAATGACCCTGCCGGTGATGCAGCCACTCTCGCCCACCTTCTTAACTTTGACTCTGTACACGGACGCTGGCACAGAGAGGCGAAAGCCGTTGATGACACAATTCAGGTTGATGGCAAAACAATAACCTGTAGCCGCAATACCGCTATTGCAGAGACCAATTGGAAAGACTGTGATCTGGTGGTAGAGGCCTCCGGTAAAATGAAAACTACCGAACTTCTTCAACCCTACCTGGATCAAGGGGTAAAGAAGGTGTTGGTCTCTGCACCAGTAAAAGAGGCTGGAGTACCGAACATTGTCCTTGGAGTGAATCAACATATATACCAGCCGGACAAACACCAGATTATTACCGCCGCTTCCTGTACGACTAACTGCCTTGCTCCGGTAGTAAAGGTTATTCACGAAAACCTGGGCATTCGTCACGGTTCAATCACCACTATTCACGATATCACCAATACCCAGACTATCCTCGACGCACCCCATGGAGATCTGCGCAGAGCCCGCGCTTGTGGTGCCAGCCTGATTCCCACAACAACAGGTTCAGCTACAGCTATTGCCACCATCTTTCCAGAGTTGTCCGGCCGCCTAAACGGCCACGCAGTTCGTGTTCCCCTCGCCAACGCATCCATTACCGATTGTGTTTTCGAAGTGGAAACCGCCACTACCCCAGAGGCAGTAAACCAGTTATTTAAGGACGCTGCAGAGGGTGAACTAAAAGATATCCTCGGCTATGAGGAAAGGCCCCTCGTCTCCGTGGATTACAAAACCGACCCCAGATCGAGCATTATCGATGCTCTATCGACCATGGTCGTTAACGGCACCCAGGTAAAAGTTTACGCCTGGTATGACAATGAATGGGGTTACGCCAACCGCACGGCGGAATTGGCTCGAATGATTGGCACCATGGGCTAAACAGCCAAAGTACAACGGGGCCGGAAGGAAAGAACACACTGCACCTGAGGGGTACGCCTCTCCATGAGCTCGTATTTTTTCCTCCTGCTTTTAGTAAGTAGCAGTACACAGAACAAGATCATGCAGTTTCTTCACAATTTATCGTCGCCAGTGCGCCAATACTTGCTGGTAACAGGCAATTACTGGGCATTTACTTTGACTGACGGCGCTCTGCGCATGCTGGTGCTGCTGCACTTTCACGAACTCGGCTACAGCCCTTTGCAAATAGCCTTGCTTTTCCTTTTCTACGAATTCTTTGGCGTAGTCACTAATCTTGTCGGCGGTTGGCTCGGTGCCCGGATTGGACTCAACCGGACCATGAATTTGGGACTGGCCTTACAGGTTGTTGCTCTTTCCATGCTGCTGGCACCCAGTCAGTATCTCTCGGTCCCCTTGGTTATGGCTGCCCAAGCCCTCTCCGGTATCGCCAAAGACCTGAATAAAATGAGTGCGAAGAGCTCAATCAAGTTACTGGTGCCCGATCAGGCCAGTGGCACCTTATATCGATGGGTCGCCCTTCTTACCGGTTCGAAAAACGCGCTAAAAGGCTTGGGCTTCTTTCTCGGCGGTGCCCTACTCGCCTCACTTGGCTTTCAAGGCGCGATTGCATCGATGGCCCTAGCTCTTGGAATAGTTTGGATATTGAGTCTCAAATTTCTTAAGCGGGACTTAGGGAAAGCCAAAGCAAAAAGCCGATTCAGAGATATCTTTTCCAAGAGTCCCGCAGTCAACATATTGTCGGCCGCGCGCTTACTCTTGTTTGCTTCCCGCGATGTTTGGTTTGTTATAGCTCTACCGATTTTCCTGGCCAGCCAGTTCGGTTGGAGCCACTGGCAGGTGGGTACCTTCCTGGCATCCTGGGTGATCGGATACGGCATAGTGCAAACCCAGGCCCCAAAGGTCACGACGGCACGTTCAGCCCAGGCTCCGGATGGTCGAACCGCACTATTCTGGGCAATAGCGCTCACTGCAGTGCCCGCATTAATCGCAATCGCATTACACAAAGGAGTGGATCCACAGCTCGCCGTACTGGGTGGACTTTTGATGTTTGCTGTACTCTTCGCCGTAAACTCATCTTTACACAGCTACTTGATAGTTGCCTATGCTCGGGAAGATGGCGTCTCTATGGATGTGGGCTTCTACTATATGGCAAATGCCGCTGGGCGATTACTCGGGACACTGCTCTCGGGGTGGGTATTCCAAACCCAGGGGTTGGTGGCTTGCCTACTTATTTCCAGTGCTTTTCTTCTGCTAACCGCACTGGTTTCACTGGGTTTGCCCAGGCACAAAACCGGAGCTCAGGAGGTTGGCAGTTTAAGTAGGAGCTGATCAGATAGCAGCATAAGTGCTACTTGCCAGCGAAGGCTGGCAAGTAGGCTGAGGGACCATTTCGACCTGCACGATTCGATACAGTTTGGACTCAGGTATGCACCCCATTTGAAATAGAATCAAAGCAAGGACCAAATACCTCATATAACACCCACCTCAAGTCCAAGTGCACAGCTCCACAGGAGCTGCAAAAACTCGAGATTAAAATGTCTGGATTTGGCACTCAATGCCTATTTGCCACTACTTTCTGCCAAAACCATCGCAAGAACTATGGCTTTTTAGTCACGGTCATTCTTAGCAAAGTCCGATCCTTTTTGATGTAGTGGTGATATAGAGCGGCCATTACATGCCCCAGGATTAAGATCCAGACCACCCACTCTCCCAGGATCTCTTTATGGATAAAATCGACCGGCTTCTCAAACTGTTCGAATGTCATCCCCATCCGATCCTGAACTATCGCCACAAAGGCTTGGGTGCTCTCAAACTTAGGAATTTCAAACAGGAAAAAGTAATCCGTATCCACACCTGTTCCGATATACCCTGTTAGCGGAGCGACGACCATAATCAAGTAGAGAAGAACATGACCGGTATGAGCGGCAAAGTGTTCCAGGGAGCTACCTGGTTCTAATGGCGGTGGCGGATTAGTGAGACGCCATACGATTCTTAAGATGACGATCACCCCAATGGTGACGCCAATAGATAGATGTAACTGCAAGGCAGTCCAATTCGCCGGTGTTTCCTCTTGGGTAAACCACTGGCGGTAGTAGACTGAAATATAGGAACCCAAAAACAATAAGGCCGTTAACCAATGTAGCCACTTGGCTACTGAACCGTAACTGTCAGGTTGATTTCTCAGGCTCATTCCTATCTCTTTCCCACTTCCGAAAACTATATTCTATCGGCAATTCGCCTACTATTTCTCCGAGTAGAATCTACGTAAACCCAAAATAAAGAGTACAACACCAAACGCTTGGACAAAATGATAGATAATATTATGATCAAGGTCCCAAATGATACTGACTGATAAACTTCCATCTAACTGGACAGCCATTGCAACAATACTAACTATCGAGCCAAGTGCCATAAACCAACTGCCACGCGGTGAGCTTTGTCTCCTTAAGGCTAATATAGAATACCCTATAAAAGCCACTGCACTGATTAAAAACTGATAAACAGCAAAGGCAAAAATTTTATCTTTAAGTGAAAACGAGAAAACAAAAACTATCAGAAAAATAAATAATACTGGAAAAATAGCTCTTTTGGAAAAATCTTCATTCACCAAATCTACACTAACCGCAAGAACAAAAGAAGAAATCAGCAAACCAAGTAAAACAAGCACTCCATACCATAAACAAACTCGAAAATATGGAGGGATTTCAAACCCGTGATAGATAGCTGCCACTAATGAGGCTATGAACATGATAGTGAAAAAAATAAGCCAAATACTTCTTTTCCACTGCTTCCTCCTTACAAACACCAACAAATAAAGGGCGCCAATAAATGCGACCAGAGCCAGCCCGACATTAGTAATTGCAGTTAATAGGTCTATTTCGCCATGTACTAGAGTCATTCTATTTCGAATATAGTCGACACATTTTCATATACATTCTCTATCCAACCCAGATCGTAACCCTTTATAGCAATATATCAGACTTTCTGAAGATCAATTGAACATAGGTGTGTCATCTACGAAAACTCAATAATATCAATTTCCCTAGTGCAACCTCAATAATGGGGTAGATGCAAAGTTTAAAAAGCACAGAGACAGACAAGAGCCAGCGCGCCATTATATCTCAAGGCGGCACTGACACTTTGATCGTTTCAACTCTTATTAACTGGCTATAACTGATACAATCACCTTGCCTTTAGCGCGTCCTGAAGCGAGATATGAAAAAGCTTCTTTGCCTTGCTCTAAAGAATAGATCTTGTCTATTACTGGAGAAAGAATCTTCTGCTGGTACAGATCCCCCAACTCATTCAGCTGTCCTCCATTGGCTTCCATAATAACCATTCGATAGAGCGCAGATTTGTCCTTCGCTGCCTTCATTAGCTTTCGCGACTTAAGCGCCACTAGCTTGCGGAGCAACCAACCTAGCCCAAGCTCTTCAGCTGTCTGCGGATCTAAAGCCCCTTTAACAGAGACAACACGCCCACCAGTTTTCAGGACCTGAAATGCATCCAAAGCATACTGACCACCCAAAGTATCGAACACGACATCCATATCAGATAGTAATTGCCGGTAGTCATCTTTTTTATAATCAATAACAAGGTCGGCACCAAGTGCTTTCACCCACTCCACATTCGCGCTACTTGTTGTAGTCACCACGTAGGCGCCTACAGACTTCGCCAATTGGATTGCCATAGAGCCAACACCACCTGAGCCTGCATGTATCAGCACTTTCTCGCCAGACTTCAAACCCGCAACTTTGATCAAAGACTGATAGGAGGTCAGCCCAACGAGCGGAATACCCGCTGCTTCACTGTGTGACAAGTTTTCGGGCTTTGCAGCCAAGTGGGAAACATTAACGGTGAGATATTCTGCAATAGTGCCCACATGATCCTCCCCCACCCTGGAAAACACCAGGTCCCCTACACTGTATCCAGCAACATTATTCCCCACTACTACAACTTCACCGCTGACATCCCGGCCAATACCAACCGGAAATACTTCCTTTCGTACCGATTTAAGCTCCCCCCGCACCATCATGTTATCAACTGGATTTACGCTAGCCGCATGCACCCGAAGCAAAACTTCACCAGCCTTGGGGGTGGGAACCTCAGCTGACTGAAACTCCAGGCTGCTATCAATATCCCCATAGCGAGTCATTTTCAAAGCTTTCATTGGTCATCCTAACAATCGGTTCAACAAACATTGAAAGCGATAGTGCCCATACTGCGACCATAAAAACAGGTGGTAATAGGTATAAGTCTTTTGTCATTTTGGCAATAATGGGGAATATTTTGAGCCGATGACAAACAGTTAGAAGTTGATTATGGACAAAATCAGAGCATTGCGTTACTTCAAGCGGGTGGTAGAACTGAATAGCTTTACTGCAGTTGCTGAGGAATTTGAGGTTCCCGCTTCATCAATCTCCCGCCGCGTAAAAGATCTGGAGCAGTCCTTAGGAGTGGAGTTACTGCAACGCAGTACCCGCCAAGTCAAGGTTACTGAGCTCGGCAAGCTCTACTATTCGAAGATAAGTAAAGCAATTCGCCAGCTTGAACAGGCTGATGAACTGGTTAGCCAGACATTTGAAGCGCCCAACGGTCTGATACGTATCAGCTGCCTCCCAACTTATGGAGAGCAGCATTTAACCCCCCTTCTTGAGAAGTTTGCCCAACGTTACCCCAATATCGTATTCGACTTAACCTATAACGATGACCTGTCCCAGTTAGGGAAAGATCCCGTTGATGTTGCGATTCGCGGAGGGTTTGCCCCGGATGAGCATGTTATTGCCAAACGCCTATCGGATAATGAGTTCACCCTCGTGGCCACCCCGCAGTTTATCGACAAGTTGGAGTATTGCCTCCCTTTAAACAAGTCGGCGATTGAGTCAATTGCTACCTTGCAGTACCGGGGACCGCGCGGCGTCATTGAGTGGTACATACTCAATGACGAGCACTGGGAGCCCCTGAAGTTGACTCCAAAAGTTATCAGCAATAACGGCAAAGCATTAACAGCAGCTGCCCTCAATCACCGCGGTATGTTCTGCGTACCTTCCTGGAGTATTTGTAACTATCTAGATACAGGGGAGCTTGTACAGGTACCTTGCGAGGGTAAAGTCTCAGTCAGTCCCGGTGGCGATCTGGGAGTATTTCTTCTGTATGAGCGCACTAAATACCAAATTCCCAAAATAAAGCTTTGCGTAGATTTTATCTATGAAAATTTGAATGAACGATAGAAGAATATCAAAGTTTTTCGCATTGCTACTTAAATTATATGGGTTAATAATGCTAGCTTGAAAAAATCTGCCGTTAAAAAAAGCACTCCACCCTCTTTATTGTTCGAAAAAATTTATATTCGGCTACAAGCTTATATCCCGCACCCTGTGGACATATAAAAACCCCATAAAACTAAAAATTGATCTGCTTCAAGCTTCCCTTAGATTTATTTGGAGGCATATTGATAGGTATGCTAGTTTGAAAAGTAGAAATCATGCCAAAAGTACCTTTAACTATGAATAACTAAATGGAGGAGTTAGCACTGATAAAACCAGGTCAAACCGCTTATATCAGAACAGCCGGCGACATAAGGATTGAGCCATGCCAAGTTATGAAGACTTCATCAGCCTATTAGAAAAAGACATTGAATCAGCCTTCAAAACCTATGAACTTGATTTTAATACGGAGGCCTTCGATAACAAAGCAGGAGCCTACGAAACTGAGTTTGATTTTGAATTTGTAAAACCCAATAAAATCATGATGGTAAAAAGCGGAGGTTCTGGCAAGAAAGCAACATACCTCACCTGGGCTCGACAACAAGCTGTGCCTGTAACTCTAGATAGTAAAAGCCCCCCATACTTCTTCACCTCCCATCTCAGCAATTGTCGAATGACCTTCAAGTACCATGACGACCAAAGCAAAAGTGTAACGGTTATCCATGTTGCAGGTGATGTTTCCCAGGGGGGGGACCATCAAGGGGAGCGAACAAAGAGATGAGTTGGAGAAGATGGTGAAAACTCCCGATGCAACCAAGGAGAGGAGACTCTCAATAGGTGGCCCCAAAGGGGGTAGAAAAGGAGCAAGCTTCAAGAAAAAGCAAGCAAAACTTGGTACCTCATACTACGATACTTGTGCACGGGTATTCGGGGCGAGAGATGGAAACGACCAGTGGGCATTTTATACGCAAAATATCGGTCGTAAGGATGAGCTGCTGGGCTTTTTCGAAATCACATAATTCTTGCAACAAACAATCTAAGCTCAGCCCCGAAATCTACTCGAATAGAGCCGCACGAAAAAATTGTCGCGGCTGCCCCCATTGCCCCCATAATGGAAACTGCATTACCAGTATTAGAATGAGTTAGCGAAACTCCCTCTTGGTAGTAGATCCCCTATCAATTTCTATACTATTGAATAAATTCCCCTAAATGCCATCAACACTGAGATGGGTGACCTAGATATCAAATAATGCCTACTCCCCCTTTAGACTTGTGAGCACCCTCATCAGTATAATGAGGGTGTCGATCAATACATTGAAAGAGAATGCAGAATAAACATAACTCTTATATCAGGTGTCTAACTCTGATAAAAAATGCACTATAAATATCTAGTTAGCTAAATAACTGTTTTCGAGCAACGACCACTCTCTAAGAACTGCAGTAAGGTTTCACCAAGTTCTTCATCGGCATCAAAAAATGGAAGATGATGGCTATCTTTAAGTATAGTAAGGCACTTTGGCCCACGATATCGCGCAAAATCATCTTTAACTTGAGAAGGAGTGGTTATTGTATCCTTTTCACCAACCATGAATAATGCTGGAATCTCCAAGCTATCGACCTCAGCATTAACATTTAAGGCCTGAAGCTCCCTCTCCATTTTATCCGCCAAGTTTCCCCGCTGCTGTTGCCACCCAGGAAACTGCTCATTTATCTTTTGATCTGCTATAAAGCCATGAATATCCACCCCGTTTGCGATACCATCATTCGCCCTACTTGCCCACTTTGCGAGTAAAAGATGGTTCTCTCCTGGGTTCTCTTGATATTGCTTCAATTCGTGCATTGCATGTTCATTATTTTCCTGCATTGCCCATTTTAGGGTTGCATCAAGGCTTGTTTTAGACTGAACCTTTCCATTTTGGAATGAGGAAATAAATACTATGCTAGCTAATTCTTCTGGATATTTTCCTGCATAAAGAGCAGCTAAAGCACCACCCCATGAATGGCCAATCAGAATAAACTTGTCTTTTTTATAATGGGTCCGGAGAAAATTAACTACATTGCGCACATCCTCAATATTATTATCAATCGTTAAGGTATCTTCCTTAACTTCAGGGGATTTCCCTGCCCCTCTTTGATGCATATAGGCAACTAAATAATCATCTTCCAGAGTTTTCCCAATTTTTACCTGAAATGGAACCAACCCCAACTCCACATCCCCAGGCCCGCCATGTAAAAATAGCAACAAAGGCTTGCCTTCATCTTGCCCTGCAACTTCCACATACAAATTTGTGTCATTACTTTTAATACTCTGGATATCATTTACTTGCTGTCCAACCGCCATATTGGAAAGCAAGGCAACAAATAGAAGAACCAATCGGGCATGCTTAAACATCGATGTAATCACCATATCAACTATATTCTTAGGCAAATGAGCTGAAGTACCATTAGGTGGCACACTACCTTTTGTGAAGAGTCTCACAGTTATATGTCAAAGATATAGGAAAAAGAGTCGAGTTGAATTACTTCAAAGATAAATAGTAAATTCAAGCCTCATAACATCAAAGGGCAACCTTACCAGAACACCTCTGAAACCCTACTCATAAAATAGATTACCATCCAACGATAATTGATTAAATGCACACAACTAACCCATTACTGGAATAAGTAAAAGCGAAAAAAGACATTCCTAGTGAATATATAGGTCAACCATTCTATCCATTGCTAATCAAACTAGCGTAAAGCAGAATACCAAAGCAAGCTTGTCAATCACTAGAAAGATGGCTTCTACCTGCACAGCATCATGAAATCAAGCTATAGGCCTGAATAAATGAAAGGATAAAGCTGACCCGTCGTCAATTGATAACTTAAAGGCCCGGCACAGCTATGCCATCCGGGTCATGTTTTTCCTACTGCCTAAGAAGCTATTATTGGGTGCTATTGAAACAACAATACAGCCCTATTCTCCAGTATAAGGCTTGATAATACTATCCAATCAAGCTTTTAAGTAACTTGATTTGAAAGAGGTACACAAGTCCATGTGGCAGGTATTGCCAGCCATCGTCAACTACAAATAAAGGACGCTTGATAGCTGGCATGTATTGGAATTACTCAAAATTATGGTTCAAGGCATCCTCAAATGAAACAGACTTAATCACGCTCCTAGCTGTAAAACGATTCATCCTTGCGGTATACGTTGACTTACATCGCTGTGAAGTCCCCAGATCCCTAGCCTTAATCTCATTGGCTATAGCCCAGTGCCATTGAGAATGATATTTAAAAGTTTTATCGGCCAGCTTTGTGCAAAGCTCCCAATCACCAAATCGCTTAACTCTAGTGTCCGGCTCTCCAAGAAAAACTGTACAACCAGTGAACAGAATCGAGCCCGATATGACCAAAATCTTTAGAATTCTCATACTCAATAAACCCAAATGATACTTCAAGGATGAGCTTTTCGATATCCTGAACCAGGTCACAGGATCGTACGACATCGCCAGCCCTTATCCATCTCAATTACTACCAGATGCTCGTAGGCTACCTATAAGCATTCTAGGAATTCATGAAAATATTAACATATTGTTGATATTTGGTCATTTTATTATGCCTAATATGCCTGAGGTATTTACATACCCAATTTAAGTGTTACTTGGGTGGTTTATTTTAGATACCTACTGAGTCTAGTAAGCGGCCCTTATTAGCTATCCTATCACGCTACTGAATCGCATGCTGCTCAATACTTAAGCCAAAGAAGGTGACTCTAAGGGTGACCATTAAAATATCGGCATTTAGCCCGCTATTTATCGGTTACTTGGTTAAGCGCGGATAAGTAATATATGAGCTCCTTTTATACTAATTCATTAATCTAGTTAAACTCTAGAGAATCGGGCCGCCTTAATTCGCAAAGTTACCATAATTAGTTACAAACAATATAATCAGCTTATTGTTTTCAAAATAGTTATCAGCAGGAAGTCAAAGGTCTATCAGATTCCAGCGAGCATTATTTTGGCAATCTATAATCTGTTGATCAATAGCGGCTATTCGACCCCGAATACGCTCCCAATTACTTTTTTTCATTTTCAGCTCATCAGTAATACTTGCACTGTAATCAATAGCTTGATTATCAGCTAAACTTGCTGTCCGAGAGTCATGGTGTTCTTGCCGTATAGTAATCCAAATATTAGGGTCCAGCTCCGATGTATATGTGATGGCCTGACGGAGCTTCGTGGGTACAGATTCTACTCTGACGTTTCCATTTCGATCCGTAAAGTTAAGTACTTTTTGTTTGTCCACATTGACAATATAGAAAAATTTACGATTTTGATTTAAGACCCAGTTCGCAATACCCTCAAAGGGGATCATCGCAGTATTGAGGCCATGACTGCCAATGATCGTATTGTAATTAGAGTAACGGCGTTCATGTAAAATACCCGCGCTTACTCCAATTAGGTGAAGTCTCTCCCAGCTGCGCCCCAGTCCAGAATCTCGATCCCCAATTATTTCTCCCAAACCACCGCTAATTAGCCCCATAGCAGAGCGAGCCATATCTCCTGGCAATGGACCTATAACTCCTGTTTGGTTATGCAGTGACCTATGCACAATCCCTTGCGGAGGATTGAATGGCTTAGAGCTCGCAAACCATTCAATATCGCCTGAAATATTATACCCCGCAGAACTAACTCTAAAGTACATTATGTCGCCCCTATAATTGAGGAAATTCCGTTAGCAACTAGTTGTCAACTCATAAACTTGGAAAGCGAGGGAAATTATCCGCCTGAAATCAGATAAGCAAATAGTCAAATTGGGGGGAACTAACAATCCCTCCCATGCCCTGAATATAATATCAGCAATCCTGAGCACACAATCACCTGTGTACTGCGCCGTAAGAAATGACTCAAATTTTGTCCAGAGAAAACCAATATAAACACCACCGACACATCATTGGGTACCTATTTAGTTTGACCCAATAACTGCAATAGAGACATTATACGCCGACGTTTTCTGTTGAAATTAAAGTTCGCCCATCGACTTTAGCAATGACATTCTCACTACTGATTTGGCATGCTGATCATTATCGGCCACAACAAGCATCGTGACCGAATTTCATAGGGTTTAAAATTCAGAGGAGTATCCAAAGTGCGGCTATTAGATTCAGTGACATCATTATAAAGTCAGTGATAAAGATAAAACGCATCACGCCTTTAACTTGCCACGGCCCTTCACCTTTTCGGTTTTGTAGGGCTACCGGGACATTGTAAATAAACTGTGTTCCGTGAGTGACAGCAAACACCAGCAGCAACGTAGCGCGTTGCACCTCCGTAGCAAATACTGAGGGGCTGATTAGCAGTAGTATATTGAGTAGCGCCAACGACAGGTTAAAACCACCCAGAAATTTTCCCGATTCTGCCAAGATATTAAATACGGGGGTATCCCTTTGTTCCCTGGGTACCAGTAACTTCGCAAATATATGGTTCCTCAAAGAGAAAACGTTAAATCCCATCAGAAACCAAATCGTGTTTAACACCAAAACAACTTCATAGATCATCAATATCTCCAAGACTTGTTATTTGCCCGCCACTAAGGTCAGTACGTTTATTAAACAAATTTGTACTAACCCCGTAGCAAGGGTTGAATCCTCAGGAATTACTCATTACCGGCCAGAGATCCACTATCTCGCCTTTGCTATAGACCGCAATATCACCAAACTGCAGGAACACGGACTCACTCTGTGTGGGCCGGAGAAAGACCCAGTCGTCTTCATTCAGCAGTACCTTTTTTGAGCCATTCAGCATTTCTTGGTTGCTGGAGCGGCCATAGATGGGGTTGATCGATAGACCTTTTGGTGATTCTGGCTCCGCCTTCCAGTAGCCGCCAGATATAAAGAAGCTTTGCTCCCGATTTGGGTTCAACCAACTAAAGGGTCTGGTGAGCCCTTCTATGCCGGGTATCTGTGTCTGTGACAATTTCTTCAATACCGGACTTGCGATATACGCCGCTGGTAAATGATCAGACAGAGTGGGAATATCAAAGCCCACCGGTTTAACCAGGCACGAGCCAGCGGCAATCTCGTTACAGGGAGCCCGGTCTGCTCGGGATTTGTACAGTTGGTAGGTTGGGCTACCGGCAGCGTTCAAAGTGGCCGCCTTCGGGAATGCACTTCCAAGCTGGATCTTAGTTTGCTCCACCCTGCTTTGGTAAATATCCAACCCCCGAGTGATTGCCTTTTCAGGTCCACCGAGAACACCTGGCATTTTTGCGGCGTGGGCGTCGTAACCCATAAAACCGGAAAATTCCAAATAGGGTTCCCGCTGAATGATACCGAGCATCGCGGAGAGATCTTCCGCACTGGCAATGCCACCCCGGTGTAGGCCTACATCAATCTCGATATTAATTCGCAAGGATTGTTTGAGCGATCGCGCCAGATCGGCGTACTGATTAAGTCTGCGGGGGCTGTCAACCAGCCACTGTAACTGCCGCGTAGGATCAAAATGCTCCGCCCTAGTGCCAAAATAAAAGGCCTTTGCCGCAGAAATCGGCAGAGGTTTACCCAGTAAAATATCACTCGCTGGATAAGATTTAACCAGTTTCTGTAAAAATGGCAGCTGGAATACCATGATGCGATTGGTATTTGTTCGCTGAGTAATAGCATCCAGCAGGTTTAGCGAGGGCAAAGATTTAGCCACTATCCGGTAGTCATAGTGACCTCTGAGGTGGCCGGCTAATATATCGGCGTTCTTTTGCAGATTTTCCAAGTCTATGACTAATGTGGGACCAGAAAAGCCGGCATTATCCAGAGCTTTAGAAACACTGGAGAAGTATTTGCTGTGCCCTCCCTGCCCTTGCGCTTTAGGGCGAAGAACGGCGACACCTGCCACCGCTCCTAATGCGACCCCACCTAGTATTAGCTTTCGTCGCTTGATATCCATTGTGCTTTCCTCTTTGAGGGTTCACTGCTGAGCAGCGTTGCTCAGGTAAAAAGCGTTTTCAGATAGGGGTTTAAGAACTTACCACTGGGGTCCAGCTCTCGGCGAACCTCAAGAAAATCCTGCCACTGAGGGTAGAGCTCGGCAAAGTCCGAGCCTTGTAGCTTGTTTAACTTGCCCCAGTGCGGGCGGCCCCCATATTTGCGCATAATGGGCTCAATGGCCTGAAATAGCGGTAGGTGGTCCTCTTCAAAGTAGCGGTGTATGGCGATGGACACGGAATCTTGCTTATAAAACGGACTCAGCCAGATATCGTCAGCTTTAACGAAACGCACCTCGATAGGGAAGAAAACATCCAGGTTATTTTCCTCAATCGTTCGACGTATTTCCGCGAAGGCTTTCAAACCGTCCTCGCGGGGCAAGTGGTACTCCATTTCATTGAAACGTACGTTTCGCTCACTGGCGTAATTCCGCCAGGAGGACTCGACAACGACTTCCCTCTCGATATCTTCCATCGCATTTTGCAGCGCAAACTGGCGCAACTTCGGTGACCAACCCAGCCAGTCCCGCACGGATTTCAGGGTCATCACCGCTTCATTAGTATCTTCCCGCTCCGTAGAGAAGATTTCCTCTGTGGTCGGCTGGTGGGAATCAGCCATGCACATCCCAGAAAATGGGATATAGTAAAATTCAAAGTTCCGATTGGCCTCTGCCAATTCTGGAGCCTGATCCAACACCTCTTCCAGGGGCGCTACCCAAGATTCACGACGCAAACGGTAGCTGGGCTGGTTCTGCATACGCACCTTGGTCACCATACCCAGGCTGCCAAGGGATACTTGCGCTGCCGCGAACACCTCGGGGTTTTGCTCACCATCACACCAGAGCGTATCCCCCCCAGCGGTCACCAGTTCCATACCCGTTGCATAGCTGGACATACAACCCAAGCCTGCACCGGTTCCATGGGTCGCGGTTGCCAGGCAACCACCTAAAGTCTGCTCATCGATATCTGGTTGGTTAATCAGCGCTTGACCGATGTCCTCTAAGGGTTGGCCAATGTCTGCTACACGGGTGCCAGCGTAGATTGTCGCCTGGACCTTGTCGGAATCGTGATCGGCAACGCCGGTAATGCGGCCCAATGAAATAATTGTATCGTCAGTGGGTACCAGTGCAGTGAAGGAGTGGCCCGCACCTACCGCCCTGACCGTACCTTGCGCTTCCGCAATTATCGTTTGCAGTGCGGGAATATCTTTGGGAGCCAGACGATGGGCCGGCAGACACTCTTGTGAACCAGACCAGTTCCGCCATCGAACACCCGCTTTTTTTGTCGGTGGGGCTGCAGCTTGCAATAAGGTGCGTGCAACTGATGAGATGGGCGCGGCCGCTAATGATGCGGAGCCGATCGCAATAGAATTAATAAACTGGCGACGATTGAACCCCATATCCTTTACTCCGCTGTAGCCATAAAAACAATCAACTGTTCAAACTGCTCGGGGGAGCACTCAAAACAAAGGCCTAGTGGCGGCATACCCTGGAACCCATTGATCGCATTTTCCACCAACACATCCATCCCCTTCTCCATACGGGGCTTCCAGTTGGCCAAATCTCCGGTAAGGGGTGCGGCGCTGGCGCCAGTGCTGTGACAGCTGCGGCAAGTGCGAGTATATATTTCAGCGATTTCCGGATCAGTGGGCGCAAGAGACAGCGCTCTTTGGGTCAAAATTGCCCGGCTTTTTTCACTATCCTGTGGAGGCTCAGAACATCCTTGAATGACATTTAGTACCAAAAAAAGAGACAAGAGCTTAAAGCTCCGGCGCAAGACTTCCAGTTCCATATGCGTACACCTACTACATTATTGTTGTTTATTTCTTTTTGGCTATTGCCAAAGCTATCGTGTACATATCGCTGGCACTATTGTTAATCATGATGACTGCTAAAACAACTACTTGAGTTGCCTGTTCTCAATTATTTCTATCGTAATTTATTTGCGTACCACTTAGAGAACCAAAGCCTATGCACATCTCGAAGTTAAAATCAGCATTTATTACAGAGATAAAATGACTCTTGTTAACAGTAGACAGGCTTTGCAAACATCAAAAAGAGCTATTTATATTTACGAATATATAGCCATAAATAGAAACCGCCGACCAAGGTGCCCAGCGGAACATTTAGTACACTCACTGTTGAAAATATTAAAGCTAATTCTGGGGCATACCTTTTATCCAAAAGGACAGCAATGCCAGCAAAGACCCCCAAAATATTCAAAGACGCAAACAGTATTATCATCAACCCCATAAGACTGAATATATTGAATGGCATACTTAAAATTGAATTCCCAAAAACTGCGTATAGGAATAACAATATTGCGCTGGATATCAATAACATCAAAATTGAGTAAGTAATTATCAACCAGCCGGAAACTTTTTCCTCGGTACTAACCATGCGGTGCTCCTGTGAAGGTAAAAGCCCAAGCCTCTTTAGTGATCCTCAGAACATCAGGGCATTGAGAAATGACTCTAAAGTTGCTCCGGTTTCAGTTGTCAGCTAGCTCAACGATCAACATGACTCAATGACATTTATGACACCGATGGCGACTTTGGGCTGCCTACCCTTCTACTTTAGGCGTTGAGTATCAACAGGAACAGGAATACCCTAATGCTTTTCGATCAGGTAGGTATTCAGTGGTTAATAGAGTGCTAGCTTCTCCAAAAGGACCAGAACTGTCAGAGTTGGTCCAAGGCTACTGGCGTGTGAGTGATTGGAATTTAAGCCCTCAGGAGCGCCTGACATTCCTAAAGCAACATATAGATAAAGGGGTTACCACCGTAGATCATGCTGATATTTACGGAGATTACTCCTGCGAACAGTTATTCGGCGAGGCCCTTAAGCTGGATAGATCTGTTCGCAATCACATCGAGATTGTCACCAAATGCAATATCAAATTGCTTTCTGAAAAATATCCAAACAGGAAAGTTAAGTACTATGACTCTAGCGCTGAACATATTCAGCACTCGGTTAATAACTCCTTAGCCCACCTCGGTGTAGAGCACATCGACATCCTGCTTCTTCATCGACCTGATGTTTTGATGGATGCAGATGAAATTGCCAGCACATTCGCCGAACTGCAGAAGTCCGGTAAGGTATTACATTTCGGCGTTTCCAACTTTACCTCCCAGCAATTTGATTTGTTGCAGTCCCGCCTGAGTTCACCACTGGTGACAAATCAGGTCGAGATTAATCCTATCAATTTTAGCGCTGCAGAGGATGGAACTCTGGATCAACTGCAGCAATATAGAATTCATCCTATGGCTTGGTCCTGCTTAGCTGGAGGGGAAGTTTTTAGTGGATCAAGCACCCAGGCAACACGGTTACGAATCACCCTGGAAGATATCAAGGAGGAAATCGGGGCAGCCAGTATTGACCAGGTAATCTATGCGTGGGTACGACGCTTTCCCTCCAAGCCCCTAGCAATTATGGGGTCGGGAAAAATTGAGCGCGTTCAGTCGGCGATAGAAAGCCTGAAACTCAACTTGAGTAGAGAGCAGTGGTATAGAATATGGACCGCCTCTAAGGGGATTGAAGTTCCCTAGATCCAGCTTTCAGCCTAACAAATTATTGATTACTTGGCTTACGCAAAAAATAATTTATTAAGACTAACCTCTTGCTTAACAATTGGGTGGTGTAACTTTAATTCGGTTACACCACCCATCAACCAGACAAGTATATTTGTTCTACGGCCCCATCTGGCTTGACCACTGCATCAAGCGTCCCTGGGACATATTTTTATTTTTCTCATCCCCATTATTCATGAAAGATGCCAGTTCGGTTACCAGATTTGCCTTTCGCCACTCATAAAGAAAGCTTGCAAGCACATGGAAGGCAGCATCTGAACAGTTGGAAATGACTTGCAGCTGACCATTATTATTCCCCTCAAGGGAACTCAAACGCTCCATCCACTTTCCTGGGGCAAATGCATAATGGTATGAGACTCCGATATTATTGAGGTGGGGCCCGAAACCCTGGGTACCCAAAAGATCTTGCTGCAAAAAATCTCTGAAATTACCATGCTGTGTCTGGCTAACTTGCAGGCCATAATACTGAGCTGTTGGGTCTGCATTCATCCCTGTATCATCACGCCAACGACCAGCAATAGGCCTCATACTATTGTGACGCCCGCCCACTGAGCCTTTAAATGCATCCCAAGAACTGTTGGGGTCCCAACCTACAATAGTATCGATAACACCATTGTGACCTGATATTAATGCCGTGTGACCATTCCATGTTCTACCCAGAGAACTTTCCACCCCACCATTATTCCACCACTGCGCGTAAAACCTGGAAAAAAGAGAACCGTATGACCTCAAACTGGATACAAAACAAATACCTGCAAAGTATCCTCCACACGCCCTAGGATTAAAACCTCTTCCGCTCATCGCCCACATCCTCCATAACGACTATGAAATTTTTTGCCAAAATTGTTATTTAATATTTTGACAATTCAAGAACTCTTTCAATTCATCGCTAAAGCCACTGAATTATTATTTTTATTACTCAGGACCTAATGAAAATTGACAGACTTTCTATATAACTCGAGATTATTTGATACCAAATCTGGTACTACCGTGTCAACACGGGAAATATTTCAAGCTGAAGTGAAGGGGTAACTGAGAGGCAAAGTAAAATAGGAGTTATGTATCCTCTAAAATTTATCAGAGAATCGCAAACAACCCAATGGGCCCATAATAAAACTCAAGATATGAAAAGATATAAAGCAGTTATTAGATATTATTTGCTTATCACCAAATATAGTTGAATCATGAAAATTAATAGGAAATTACAAAACAACAACCATAAGAGAACTCACATACTAAAAACTCCCGCATAAAGGATTCCTTTTATAGGCATAGCTGTACAAGGAAGACTCAAAAGGCTGAGGGAAAGCTACTCTAAAGATCCTTTCTCTCATCCACAATCGCCTTTAACTTTCCCTCTCCAACCTGCTCAATCGCATTACTCACGAGCTACTTGAGCAAACATTTAAATGGGGATAATGATTGCAAATTTCAGCTATCTTTCGAAATAGATAACTTTACATATCTACAGTTCTAGGCAATTACCGACTGCTTATCGGACAAATTGATGACATTCCAATTAATTAACCAATAGACATCAAGAAAACAAAGATAAAAGAGGATAATTCGACTGATTTTGAAGCTTCACTTTTGGCTCACCACATCAATGGCGTAGACTGAGGCGAGCCCCAAGAAAGAATTTACTTATTAGCCACATCGATCGCAGGGTTACCAAGTACACTGTTTAGAACAGAGGCCAGGCGAACTCCCCCCTGCTGCAAACGCTTTTCAAGGGAGTCCTGACAGCGCAGAAAGTACTTTTCCCCAAGTTGTGTTTCGCTGGTATAGGCGAGACCATGGGCTAAGTGATGAGACTCCCGGGCCCAAACTTCGGCCGAGGTAGACTGCCAGATCTGCCTCTCAGCCGCACTAATTTTATCCGTTTGCTCCTGAGCATAATCTTGCCAGTCTAAAAACAAACGGGCGACCATATGGATGTCCCAGAGCGCGTGTAAATTCGTTTCGACCCCATAGAATTGGACTTCCACATCATTACCTCCTTTATCTGAAAATAATCCGGTATGTAATGGCTGATGAAGGTCGCCAACAAAGTGGGCAATAAACATCAGTGCTTCTGCACGCTCCGTCTTGGTGCGCGAGCGATCGGCCAATACTTCCTGATATCTTTGAATCGCCTTCAATATGCATCCTGCAGCTGGGCAATCCCGCTCCTCAACATAAGCAGACCAGTCTCGAGACAAGTTTATATAGTGAAGCGGCGCAGCCCAGTTATAAGTCTCATCAGACCTAATTCGATCAGCCCAAGTTGTGGATTCAGCTAGGTGCGGCTCACCGACTTCATCAAGGAGCAACTCTATTTCGGCGGCTACCTCCGGGTCCAGGTAATGCCATGCAATTTCTCCAACGACCCTGTGACCATCATCTCCCCAAGCGTGTGCTTGTGTCATAGCTGTGAGTCCGAATAGTGCAACTGTTATACGGGCAATTATCAATCGTATGCTCATTGGGCATGTCCGCCAGAGTGAATTTGCTGCGTACTTTAACGCCAGTATGTGACAAGTTCACGGCTGTAATAATTTATTTATATGTGCACTACATAATCGCTTCAGCTCTTAGACGGTACCCAATAAAAATCACATAACAGTCTCCATTGGAACTTGGAACCTAAGTTGCAAGAGCAAAACTCGATAACTACTTGGGCCACTTGAGTTGGCAATTCTTTAGACCAGGAAAACCCTATGAAACCTTCTCTGTTCCCGCGCGTATTACTATCTGCGGCAATTATTTCTGTTGCCAGTATGGCGCAGGTATCTCAGGCACAGGAAACTGCAGCCGGCATTCGCGGCTCTATTTCCGCAAGCAACGGTCAAGCAATTACCAATGCGACTGTAACAGTGGTTCACACCCCCTCCAATAGCCGCCGTGAAGTAGAAGTCAGCGACGCGGGGCAATTTAACCTGAGTGGCCTGCGAGTGGGTGGCCCCTACACCGTCACCATCGATTCCGAGGAAGGCCAGCGAGTTATTGAAGATATCTACCTTTCCGTTGGTGATATCCTCCCTCTGAGCCTAACCCTCGGCACTAGCAATCTGGAAGAAGTAACCGTATTAGGACAAGCGCTCAGCACCTCCCGCTTAGCTGTAGGTCCATCTTCGCACTTTAACAGTGACGACCTTGCCAGCGCCCCTTCCATTAATCGCGATATCAAGGATGTGCTACGTCTCGATCCACGAGTTTATGTGGATGAAGCCAATGTTGATGCTATCCAGTGCGCCGGCGCCAACCCTCGCTTCAATAGCCTTACGGTTGATGGCGTACGCATGAATGACAACTTCGGCCTGAATAGCAATGGCTACCCCACTGAACGTATGCCGTTCTCGTATGATGCTATCGATCATGTCGCCGTCGAACTGGCGCCGTTCGATGTTCAGTACGGCGGTTTCAGCGCTTGTAATATCAACGCAGTGACCAAGTCCGGCACCAATGAGTGGCATGGTTCATTTTTCTACGACTACACCGATGATGGTTTCCGTGGTGACTCCCTGGAAGGTGACGATATCGATGTGGCCAGCTTTGATGAGAAGCGCTACAACGCAACTCTCGGTGGAGCCATTATCGAAGATAAACTCTTTTTCTTTGCTGCCTATGAAAAGCTGGAAGGCGTTGCCACTTTTGACCGGGGGCCGGCAGGGAGTAGTTCTGCCACCGAAGTCCAGGGGGTTTCCCAGGAGCAGCTCGATGAGATTGTTCGTATTTCAAACGAAGTCTATGGCTACAATCCAGGAAGCCTACCCACCAGTATTCCAGAAGAAGACGAAAAGCTATTGGTGAAACTTGATTGGAATATCTCTGACGACCACCGCGCTGCATTTACTTACAACTACAACGACGGTTTCTCTATAGCCGAGGCCGACAGTGACCCCGATGAGCTGGAATTGTCCAACCACTACTACAAGCGCGGAGCCGAATTAAACTCCTATGTGGCACAGCTTTTCTCTGATTGGAGTGACATATTTTCTACAGAGATGAAAATTGGCTACTCCGATTTGGACAACCGCCAAAACTCCCTGGGCGGAACTGACTTCGGTGAAGTTCAAATCACCACTTACAACGATCATGACAACGACGGCAATGACTCCCGTGCGACAGTCTATCTAGGTGCTGATGATTCTCGCCATGCCAACAAGCTGAGCTATGAAAACCTGACATTTAAGCTCGCCGGTAAATTGCTGTTGGGTGAACACAACATAACCGCCGGCTATGAACATGAAAACTTCGAGGTCTACAACCTGTTTATACAGGAGGCTGCAGGAGAATACCGTTTCGATAGCATCGAAGCTTTTGAAGCTGGGACTGCCAACCGTATTACTTATGAGAATGCAGCTGGCTCCAACCATATTTTAGACGCCGCCGCTGAATTCAGTTACAGCATCGATACACTCTACGCACAGGACGAATACACCTTCGCAAATCTGGACCTGACAGTGGTTGCGGGACTGCGCTACGACCGCTATAGCAGTGATGACAAGCCAGTAGCTAACGCAGACATAACCTCTACTTATGGCTTTTCCAACCAGCACAATATGGATGGCCTGGACCTGTTACAGCCCCGCCTGGGCCTAAGCTGGAACCTTAACGATAGCCTGGAGTTACACGGTGGTATCGGCCTTTACTCCGGTGGGAATCCCAATGTATGGATTTCCAATAACTACTCAAATAATGGTGTTCTGCAAATCGAAGCCCAAGATAGAAGCGGCACCCCCCTATTTGATATGGATTGGACCAATAACGGCGATCCGATCTATGAAATCCCA
Organism: Microbulbifer sp. CNSA002; assembly: GCF_047324085.1. Classification (NCBI taxonomy): domain Bacteria; kingdom Pseudomonadati; phylum Pseudomonadota; class Gammaproteobacteria; order Cellvibrionales; family Microbulbiferaceae; genus Microbulbifer; species Microbulbifer sp. CNSA002. The sequence continues at coordinate 2,495,423 of NZ_CP172449.1, read as the reverse complement.
CAAGACCTCTATGATATGGTCGCAAGTAGTGATGGTTCTGTAGGTGGGGTCAACCTGATGGATCCAGATTTTGAACTGCCATCCATCTGGAAGTATGCAATCGGCGGTAGCTACGAATTTGAATCCGGTTATTTAGCATCTATAGACTATTTGTACAGCGATTATCAAGATGCCGCAATTATTCAAGATATCTCTCTTGAGCAAGTTGACTCGACTGCTGATGGGCGCCCGATTTACGGCAGTGCCAATGGTCGCAGCGAAGACTTCATGCTGACCAATGTGGATGGCGACTCCGGTTATTCCAGCGTACTTTCTCTCGGCCTCAGCAAGTCTTTTGATTTTGGCCTGAGTATTGCCCTTGGCTATGCCTTCACCGAAGCTGAAGATGTTAACCCCATGACCAGCTCAGTGGCTTACTCCAATTACACCAAAATCGCTACCGCTGATGTACAGAATCCAGGCACTGCAACATCAAACTATGTAGTTCCCCATCGCTTCACTTTGAAGTTGGATTACACCCAAGAGTTTTTCTCAGGCTACGAAACACGATTCACCTTGTTTGGTTCTGCCAATGAAGGCATTCCTTACAGCTACACGTTTGGTGATCAGATCTTTGGTGATGCGGGCTGGGGTCGAGGCCTACTCTACGTACCCACGGGCACCGATGATGCCAATGTTGTATTTGCAGATGACTTCGATACTGAGGCCTTCTTCGCCTGGGTTGACTCTGAAGACCTGGATAGCGGGACTATGGAACGCAATTCACTTAACAGTGATTGGTGGACCAAGTTCGATTTGCGTATCGACCAACAACTACCGGGGTGGCGCGCGGAAGACCGGGTTAATGCGTACTTTGTTATTGAAAACCTGGGCAACCTGCTGAATGACGAATGGGGTGTTATGTATGAGGGCGGATTCCCTCGCTATCAGTCAGCGGTAACGGCCAGTATCGATGACCAAGGGCGCTACGTATTTGAGGAATTCCTGGATCCAGCGGGGCAAACCCGAGTGACCGATGCCTCTCTATGGAGTGCTCGTATGGGAATTCGCTACGAGTTCTAACCCACACTTTGTCGAATGCCGCAGCATTTGCTGCGGCCATTCCTATTTCCCTAACCAAAAACCGTTTCTCGGTGCCGATCATTTCAATAGCGACTGATAATGAGGCTTTGGAATAGCACTTTTCTCAACTTCCAAAGCCACAAGACGCCCACCTTGAGTAAATGGGAAATAAAAAAACCGCACTGAAGTGCGGTTTTTTTATCGAATATCAAAGCAAGATCAGTAAGCTAAGCACTACCCAGCCAACGCGCCAAGGTTTCCCGAAGAAGATCCTTGCTCAGAGGCTTAGTCAGAAAATCATCCATACCTGCTGCCAGGCAACGGCCCTCAAATTGCTCTTCAGTAGTGCTGGTTACAGCAACAATAGGCAGGCGATCATCCGGGCGGTGCTCAGACTCCCAGCGACGCAGTATCTCGATAATCTGCGCACTATGATCCGTATTTTGCTGGCAGTCCACTAACACCAAATCATAATGACCTTCAGACAAGCGAACTAAAGCATCATCCGCATCTACCGCTATATCTACCTGGTAACCCAGGGCCTGAAGCATTTCCTCAGTCACCCATTGATGAGGCCTAGACTCCTCCACCAACAACAAAGAGTAGTGACGCGGCTGATCCGCCCCACCGGTAACCACTCTTCGACAACTTCTTTTCGCACCGCCAAACAGTAATCCCACTAACGCATCGTGCAGTTCTTTACGGGTCACCGGTCGACTCAGATACTGTGCCGATGGTAAGAGTTGCTGCAGGTGAGCAAACTCACTTTTCTGGCCAAAGCCGCCCAGGCATACCAGGCGACTCTCTTTATCACTTGCTTCTTGGGACTCTTCAAAGAAAGGCGTAATGGATTCGAAAAGAGTCGAATCCCCCATTGCCGGTGCCATCATTACCAATTGGTTGCGTTCTACCGCTTGGCGAAGCAGCTGCTGGACTTCGCACTCACAACCTTCACACCAGCGGATGGACTTTACATCCATCCCAAAAGAACGCAGCACCTGCACCAAACCTGAAATAAATAGGCCTTTCTGATGAATTAACAGGACTTCAATATCCTGTAACTTTCTGTCCGGTGTGAGGTAGGTTCGTTGGTTTGGCTCGGTGGAATACTTGATCACCACCTGATAGCGGTTGCCATCTGGGGTTGAATGCAGTTGAAGGTAACCGCCCATTGCTTCGGCTAGGCCTTTAGCAATCGAGAGTCCGAGACCTGTAGTTACCTGGGTGGTATCCATACGGGAGAAGGCACCGAAAAGTTCGCTCTCGTCCGGCAATATCTCACCGCGCCCATCATCCATCAAAGTGATCGAGAGCTGCCCTTCTACCGTGGTGATCGGGTTATAAGATACCTCACCCCACAGCTCGCCTCTTTGGGCAATGCCAGTAGCGGAGTCCACCAGATTGCGAATCAGCTGGGCCGTTTTGCGATTATCCCCTGTCACCATCACCGGGAGATTGTCATCAATCTGGAAGTTAAATTCTAACTCCTGACTGTGGGCAGCTCTCGCTGCAAACTTGAATGATTTTTCTACAGTCTTGACCAGGTTAAAGGGCCCCTGGCGCAACCGAATATCTTTGCGAGCCACCCGGGTAAACAAGCCCACATTATCAACCAGTTTGAGTTGCTGGCTACTGGCAACCTTGGCCAGCTCTACCCATTCGCGCTGACGGTCACTCAATGGCTCAGCTTCGAGCAGCGCTAAGGCACCAAGGGAATCAGACAGCTGGCTGCGGAATTCCTGGCCGATATTGGCAATAAACTCATTGGTCAGTTCAACTGCAGCTTCAGAGTGTTTGCGGGCTGCAGCCAGGCTACTCGCTCTTTGTTGCAGTTCCTGCATCGCAGACAAACGCTCCCAATAGTTCTCCGATTCACGACGGCCCTGGTGGGCAGTCAGCCAAATAAAAGCGAGGGTGAGAGTTCCGTAGATGGTCCCCAGAATCATGCCCGAGAACAGTGCCATTAGCGCTGCTGGCAGTAGTGAGGTTGCGGTGAACCAAGTCAGGAAACGATGGTAGGGAGAAAATACGGTGGTAACACTGGAGCAAAAGATTACCGAATAGATCCACAGGAAGTGGGTCTCAGGCGCAAACCCCATTAAGTAGACAAAGTAAAATAAGGTAATGCCCCACCAGGCTGAGCCGATAATCGAGAACAGAAAGTAACGATTGCGCCAACGATTTGGTCCCGAGCCATACAGGTGGTCGAAGCGAAAAACGTAGTAGCCCCTAATCAGGGTTAGTACTACCAGGCCGATTCCCATTGTTAATAACAGGCGCGGAGCTTCTAGGCGCATATCTCCAATAGAGGCTGCGATCAGAAATGCAAAAAGGGAGAGCACCATGCCGCGCCGGGTATATTTGGCGATACGCATGTCAGTTGCGCGGCAAATACGTCTGTCTTTTTGAACCTTAAGTTCAGGGCGATCAAATATAGACATTGCGACCTTCCCTGAGAGACTGGGTATCCGGTGCCATTGAAGCTCCCTAGCCTATCCCGAGTACTTCAACCAAAACGGTCTTTATTAGAAATCCCAGCAATCCAAGCCCCAGAGCAAGGAACAGAATAAACGTCCCAAATCTACCAGCCTTGGAGTCTTTTGCCAGGTTCCAAACAATAAACACCATAAATAGAATTAGTGCACCGATTCCCAACCACAGGGAATACTCTTCAAACTGCTCAAATGTCATGCGTGCATTCGCTTAAAAAATTGGCGCGCATTGTACAGTGCTTAAGGGCAACTGGTAAGTCATTGGCAAAATCTAGTCGACCACCGTACCATTTGGTAAAACTATAAATTCAAGCACCCTGATAGTAGTCGCCATCCTCTGAAGCGTGAGTGCCGCAACGAAGCCTGCGAACCTCTTTATCCCGGTAGCGGCTATCATGCCAGCATCTAGGAAGTGGCTCACCAGAGAGGAAGCATAAGTCAGTTTTATCGAAGACTTCTGGGTCCTGAATCTCTTCACCCCACAAATAACGGCCTACCACAGTCAGCTCGTAGGGATTCGAGAGTGTGACGATATCAGCCACTTCTACCAAATGCTTGGTGGATATGTCTTTAAAAAGCATAGTGGCACCTTTTTCCTCGTTACTAATCCAGTATAGGGCTAAAGATGACATTTCCGCCTAAAACCGCCCGACTTCTGTGGGGGGCCGCACGAATGGGAGCGTCGATATTCGAGTGTACTTAAGGGGTGGTTACTGGGGAGAAGCAGGCCCGAGTTCTATATTCGAGCCTGTCAGTAGGGAGGTTACTAGCCTTCGATCGTCAATCGAGCGGAGACCATACCTTCATCGGCAAGGGCATCCAGATTAATCGTGCGAACAGCCATTTTCTCCTGCATTAGGCGATTCAACCAGGGTTGCAAATCCTGATAACGGACTTCTTCAATCCACAATCGGATGCGGTTTTCACCCTCAGGCTCAAAGCGCTTAATCACAATCTGGTTTTGTTTTGCCGCACCAGTAACGCGCTGCAAAAGAGTACCTGAAGCACCGCCAGCACCACCGCCTGCGGGCTTTATTCGCTCCAGCGTCGGACGCTGGCCCTCCATCCAGTTAACCAGCTCACGATTTTCTTCCGCTCGCAAGCGGGACTCATCAAAGAAGCCCTTTGCCGGGGAATACAGGCCATAAACTATAAAAATTACGGCTCCGAATATACTCAGCAAACCCAAGGCTCTCTGGTCATTGGGCGGAAGTGCCTGCCATTTCTGGCGCCACTGTTCGATCTGTTCTTTCATTATATTGCTACCACCAATCTCTTCTTACGCCTGGCTGCTTTATATAAACCGCTGGCTCTAACGTAAGCGAATACGGCCTGAAACGCCTTTTTTCAACTCGTTCGCACCTAACAGGTCCGCCTTGATCCCACCGCCAGATAGCTTGCTGACAAATGCATCGAGATCAGACAGGTTTTCTGCCTGAAGCTGCAACACCATTTCTCCACGCTGGCCATCAAAACGAAGGGACTGTAATTTTAATGCGCCCCCTTTGTGAGCAATCCAGACTTTGCTCAACTGCTGCATCTGGGTAGAGAAAGCACCACCCTGATTACCCGCGCCTTTCAGGAAACCTTCAAGCTGTCGGCGCATCTGGGCAGACGGTCGAGTATTCGGGAACAATTCCGTAAACATCGCCCGGGCCTGCTCTTCAGACTGGTTGCCCTTCCACTGGTAAAAAGCACCGGCACCGACAAAAAACAGTAGCTGGATAACAAAACAGGCGGCAGCAACTTTAGCCGGGCGCATCCACCAAACCGCAGCGCTCTTATTACTCGATAACTGATAATCTCCAGTTAGCAAGTTTGTTAGCAGCCCCAGCTTGAACCGTTCAACAAAGACTTCTTCCGCTGAGCGCTGGTTTAGCTGTAAGCCATCGCCAAACTGGGATTCCAACTCAGCAATCAGCAGCCCATCCTGCTCGCCAGCCCCCAGCAGTACTACCTGTTTGTTATCAATCGGCTCGCCGCTTTCAGAATCGTCTTCGCTTTCAGATTCACCACCTTCATCAACTAATAGCGAACCGAGAAGAGGTTGTAAAAAATCGCGATTAACAGTTAGACCCTGCCCGGCACCTTTCCAGATATGCGCTTGGCCACCATCCAGCCACAGGCGAATGTCACCTTCGATCAAGCTAAGTAATTCATACTCCGGCACTACAGCAGCCAGCGGCCACTGGAGCCGCTCCAACTGGGAGTGAAGTGCTTCTATTTTTTCAACATCAATGGCGTATACGCTGCAGAGATCACCGGTGCGGGGTCTGCAGGCAAAGTGTAAGTCCTCGACATCCTGGGCTAAATGCTCCTCAACCATGTAACCAATGGCACTTGCCTGGCGACGAGCTGCCTTAGGTATAGTTTCGAGACCGCTCCATACCCAGTTACCAGGCACCATCAGTAGCGCTTTGGCTCCCTCAGGAAGGTTGAGCTGAGGGAATTCAGGCTGCTCTTCGACAGCTTCAAATTCGGGATTAAATGCCTGAGCAAATTCTGAATCCAAGGCTACTTGTTGCCAATTACCCTCTTGCCACTGATGCAAGCGCAGAGTCAGGTCAGCAGTTTCGCTCAGCCGCAGCAGAACCAGAGACGACTGAGGAGGCGCTGTAGGGGCTTCAATCTCGTTAATGCTTTTCTTTTTAAACATACAATTTCTAACTATTCGCTCTCTTCAGTGCTTTCGTACTCGAGCAACTCCTGCATCATTTGACCAGAAAAGGCCCGGCGCTGGCGCTGGCGCACCCGAACCTTGCCATCTGTACTGTTCCGAACCAGGGCGGACTCCCAATACTGCCGGTAATCTCCATCGTCCCCGAGTTGGACAGCAATACGCGCCAGAAAGTGCTGGCTTTGAAGGGTAAAAGGCCCGGAATTAGCAATGCCATAATCCGCATATTCACTCGAGTCACTGATATAGCCGCCCGACTCGCGGAGTTGCACCAACTTGGAAACACTTGCGGAAGGCTCAATCGCCTCGATCAGCTCCTCAGAAGCAGTGTTGATATTTACCAGGGTTCCTGTCTCCGGGAGGGCACAAATGAAAGGTTCCAGTTTCTGCCAGTCCTCCAGCTCCATATCCACTACCGATGACAACTCAGAAGTATCACTGATCATCATATCTGGTGTGCGATGGGCGAGTTCCCTGCCCAAATAGCCGTCATCCTCTGTCCCCGACGTTCGAGGGGTATCGCCATCGTCCACCCAGTCTGCAATTGACTTAGCGAGATCTGACTTCCCTGTAGTGTTATTCACCAGGCGCTGAAAGATCTCGAACTGATCGTTATTACTGCTATCGGATAAATTATTCACATTAAAACATGAATGTAAGTCCTTGATATTCATCCGAATTTTTCCGTTATCGGGATTGAATTGTAGAACGGGAAACGCCCAGGGTTCCAAACTGTGATCTACATTTTCGTTAGCATCCTGATCTTCTTCAAAGTCCTCTAATAGAGATACACGCGTCCAGGCTTCTGCGGCTTCGACAAACTCAGCAAGCTGAGTATTGGCAAGCAAGGCTCCACTACGGGAGATCGAAACTTGATCGCGCATTATGGAGTGAGTTACCGCTGAAATAGCGATCACCATCACCAGCAACACAACAATCAAAGCAACTCCTGTTTGGCGCGCTATCGGTACCGGTATTACTCTACTCGTCATTGTCTAAGTACCTGGAGAGCCATTAGGCGGGTTACTGGTAGAGCCATTAGTCTCGGCAGGCAAGAGTTGGAATACGCGGCGAACCTCTCCGTACTGTCGGGTGATAATCACAAATTCAATCGCTTTGGGAAGACGTATATCAGCACTGGTCGTGGAGTTGGTAGTGCTAACCGGCGGCCACTGGGCAACCCAGGCATCACTGTCTGGGTCCAGGTATTGAAGAGTCAAGCTTTCAACCCCCATAAGAAGGGGTTCGGCAATAGACTCAGAATCTGGGGATCGATCCAGAACCTGCCAACGGCTGCGTAGTAGCAATCCGCCGATATCCTCATCCTCCCCTTCAACACCGATTGTCAAGGAGTCGCTTTCAAGGTCCTCGGAGTAACCAAGGCTATAACTCAAACGCAATAGCTCTCCACGAGGTTCGCCGGTGAGATTAGCTGCACCAAGGCGTGTAAATTCCAATTCATCCTCGTCACCACGCAGAGCGTGCTCATAGCCGCTATAGGCATTCTTAACTGCACGAGCTGTGATCTGCCGAAAATCATTGTCAATGCGATACATCGCCATGGAGAAACGGCGCAGTTGTTCCGCTCTCTGATCTACCACCTCTTCAGTGTCAAAGAAGAGTCCCAATAGTGAGAAGCAACCGACACTGATAATGGCAACGAGAACTAAAACGACAAGGACTTCAACGAGGGTAAAACCCGACTGACTGGGAAGGCGTACAGGCATACTCGCTATTCCTCCGCCGCCCAGGCATCCAGGGTCAAGGTTGGGTTTTCTGCGTCCAGGTGGCCAACCTCAATAATAATATGGCGCAAGCGCTCATTAGTGGTGGCTTCCACACGGGCCCTCACCTCCCACTCCCTCTGCCCAAGTGTCACCTGATCTGTTTGTTCGCCTATAGGAGGCCAAGGAGTTTGAACACGAACTTGGGAAAGTACCTGCTGGGCGACCCAGTTTGCCGCTAGGCGATCTTCCATCATCCGCTGCTTATGAACACTACCCTGCATTGCCCCCAAAACAGCGATGGCAATGATGCCGAACATAAATAGAGCAACCAATGTCTCAATCAAGGTAAAGCCGCGTTGAGCACCCTTAAAATTCATCGGCCTGCCACTCTAGCTGCAATCCGTTCAGGCTGGTGTAAGAAATAGTCGCACCTCGAACGTCGTCGCCATTCTCAACAAGGTACATGGCAACTTCCACGGGAAGTACCTCTCCACTGGAGAGGGCAACAAATTGCGGAACGACTCGATCTTCATTGGTCTCTTCTGCAAATTCCGTGGATTCTGTCGACGGCAGCTCCGCCTCAGTTATCACTTCAAGGCGAACGATTTCCGGCAATTCATGGGTGGCAAAACGCGCAGCACGCCTCCCCGACGCAACCGAATCTATCGGCAACCAGGTCATTGTTTCTTGCTCAAAATGCACCACGCTATAAGTGCCCTGCTCAAAAACAACGCCGTAATGCATTTTGTCAATCAGGGCTCGATCCGCAACCAACTGCAATAGCGCCGACAAGCGCTGGGCTTCTTTTTGCCACACGCGCCCGCCGGAATTCCCCATCGATAGAGTCGCCATGCCCGCCAGAGAGGCGATGATGACAATCACTACCAACAGTTCGATCAGCGTAAAGCCACGGCTTCGACCGATGCTATACATCAAGTGCAAATTTCAGGTGTTACAGGTCAGTAACGTAGATATCAGCGGCTTCGCCCTCACCGCCCGCTTTGCCATCGGCACCGAGGGTGAATAGGTCGTAGGCACCGGCACTGCCTGGGCTGATGTACTGATATTCATAGCCCCAGGGATCTTTTGGCGCTTTCTTCAGGTAGGGCTCAGTCCAGTTCTTCGCTTCGGGGAAGCCGGATGGGCGGGATACCAGTGCCATCAGGCCCTGATCAGAGCTGGGGTAGACAAAGTTATCCATGCGATAAAGGTCTAGTGCAGTCTCGATAGCTTTCAGGTCAACCCTGGCCGCTTTCATTCGAGCTTCGCCGGTCTTGCCAAGAACATTAGGTACAACCAGTGCACCAAGCACCCCGAGAATTACGATCACCACCATAATTTCAATCAGGGTAAAGCCACCACTTTTACGTAGGGTTTTCATTTTTCTCTCCTAGTTCACTCTAACTCTGGGAACCCCAAGGGTCACGATACCCTTCGTGACCCCAATTATTTAAAAGTCACCAAATCAGTAAATTACACGATTCCCCAGCCTAAAGCAGCAACATGCCCAGCAAAACTGCCGCTCCCAGCCCAACAAGAATCTTCGACGCCTCTAGCAGTGTAAAGCCGGCGCTGTTGCGCAAGGATTTCATACCAACCTCCTGAAGCAGCTACGCAATTTCTCTTTGACCTACACCTAATTTGAGCATTAAACAACCAATTCGTTCATGCTCAGAATTGGCATCATAATAGCCATAACAATGAACAACACGATGGCAGCCATTATCAGCAGCATCAGAGGTTCAAAGATGCTCACAAAGGCAGTTACCGCACCCTGCAAATCCTGCTCTTGCGAATCCGCCGCACGCTGAAGCATTTCATCGAGAGTGCCCGAAGATTCACCACTTGCGATCATATAGATCATCATCGGTGGGAAATAGCCTACATCTTCCAGGGCTTTACGAAGGCTCCCGCCCTCGCGCACGCTCTTTTGAGCCGCATCGAGTCGGTCTTTAAGGAAGGTATTGGTCATTACTCCACCGGCGATACCCATGGCTTGAACCAGCGGCACACTGCTGCCCGTAAGAATCGCCAGGGTTCCTACATAGCGAGCACTCTGTGTCCCTCGCATCATCCAGCCAATAATTGGCAGCTCCAGCAAACGGTGGTGGAAGCGATATCGAATTGCCGGGCGCCGCAGCATCATCACAGCGCCAAAAATGAGCGCCCCAAGTGCCGGCGGCACCAGCCAGCCCCAGGCAGAAATAAAATCGCTCATGGAGACCAGGATGCGGGTAGCCAGCGGCAAAACCTGCCCGGTGCCGGTAAACACCTCGATAACATCGGGTACCACGTACACCATCAAACCGGTTACAACCAATACGCAGATAAATACCAAAACAACTGGGTAAATCAGAGCCAGCTGCACCTTCTGCCGAAATTGCTGCTGCCCTTCCGTGTAGTCACCGAGGCGATCCAGCACCGCATCCAAATGACCAGAGTGCTCCCCTGCTTCAACCGTAGCGCGATAGAGTTTGGGGAATGCCCGTGGAAAACTGCTCAGGGCCAAGGCGAAACTGTGCCCTTCAAGAATTTTGCCCCGAACAGCCAATACCACGCGTTTGATTTTTTGGTTGCGAGTCTGGTTGGCAATGGCCCCAAGGGTTTCTTCTAGAGGAATACCCGCTCGAAGCAAGGTGGACATCTGCCGAGTTAGCAGGGCCAGGTTTTTAACACTCAGCCCAGGGCTACCAGATAGAAAGCTGGCGCCGCCCTTCTCTTCTTTTTCGGTAGCTGCACTGACTTCCAGGGGCACCATGCCTTTCGCGCGCAGTTGCTGCCGCGCAGCGCGCGCGCTATCCGCCTCGAGCGTACCGCGACTCTTGCGGCCGGATGCTGCCAGCGCTGTATACTCAAAAGCTGCCACAATCAGGACTCCTGCGTAACTCGTAGCACTTCCTCAAGGGAGGTCCTACCCGCTAGTACTTTCTCTACGCCATCATCACGGATGCTGGGGCCAAGCTTGCGTGCTTCCGCAACCAACTTGCTCTCTGAAGCGCGATCGTGGATCAATTGGCGCATCACTTCGTTGAGCGGCACCAATTCATAGATACCGATACGACCGACATAGCCACTGTGATTACACTCTTCACAGCCATTAGGTCGATAGATGATGGCTTCCTCATCAGCCCCGACGCCCAAAACCTCACGCTCGCTGCTGTCAGCCACATGAGGTTGCTTGCATTCAGGACACAGAACTCGCACCAGGCGCTGGGCAAGAACACCAATCACGCTGGACGACAGCAGGAAGGGTTCAATTCCCATATCCACCAGACGGGTTACCGAACCCAAAGCGGTGTTGGTGTGCAGGGTTGAAAGTACCAAGTGTCCGGTCAAACTCGCCTGGATTGCAATCTGCATAGTCTCCAGATCTCGAATCTCACCGACCATCACTACATCCGGGTCCTGACGCAGGATCGCGCGAAGCCCTCGGGCGAAAGTCATATCAGCTTTGGTATTAACCTGAGTCTGTCCAACCCCTTCCAGGTTGTATTCCACCGGGTCCTCGACCGTCAGAATATTCTTCTCACGGTTATTGATACTACCGAGGCCAGCATACAAGGTGGTGGTTTTACCGGAGCCCGTTGGTCCGGTCACCAGGATAATGCCGTGGGGATGTCCCAACAGGTCTGTCATCACGCGCAAGTCGCGATCTGCCATCCCCAGCTTACTCAGGTCCATTTTGCCCGCTTGCTTATCCAGCAAACGCATTACCACCCGCTCACCCGCCGATGACGGCATGGTAGAGACACGTACATCTACCTCTCGGCCAGCCATCAAAAGGGAGATCCGGCCATCTTGAGGCACGCGTTTCTCGGCGATATCCAGTTTTGCCATTACTTTAATACGGGATACCAGCAATGGAGCCAGAGCGCGCCGGGGTTGCAGTACTTCACGAAGTACACCATCGACCCGGAAGCGCACGACGAGGCGCTTCTCAAAGGTTTCAATATGAATATCCGAGGCGCCCTGCTTGAGCGATTCGGCAAAAATTGCGTTGATCAATTTGACGATAGGTGCATCGTCTTCCTGTTCCAACAAGTCCTCAGTCTCAGGCAGCGAATCGGCGACCGCTGCAAGATCCAGGTCTTCACCCAGGCCTTCGACTTCGGAGAGGTTGCCACCCTCCCTGTTTTCATACAGGCGCTGCAAAGCACCCTGGAAAACATCTTCCTCTACAGCCTCCAAAGATACAGCCGCACCACTGATGCGCTGTACTTCGGCAACCGCTGATGGGCTCAGCGGCGCCACATATTGGCAGAGGGGTTTGCCTTCCTGCTCGGTTAACAGAACCTTGTGACGCTTTGCGAAAGCGTAAGGAAGGCGGCGAATTGCTGGAGTCCCTGTTCCTGTTTCAGCCGTCATTTAGCTTCTTCTACCTCCAACACCTCAACCTCAACATCCACGTCTTCTTCGACTGATTCAATGGCAGCACCATCTATAGAACCATCTACTGGCGCAGGGCTCTCGTTGTAGGTGCCTGTTGGCGGCATCAGGTCAGGTAGTACATCACCGCGGTGCCAATCCCAGATCAGGCTGGTGCGGTCTTTCAGGAATATTTGCTTCTGCTGCATATCCATGTAGCGCTTGCGCGTTTCCTCATAGCCAGCAACTTGACTACTGAGGATTCTGGGACGCAAGAACACCATCAGATTAGTTTTGCTAACACTCTTCTCAGTGTTTCTGAACAAGCGACCAATGCCGGGAATATCACCGAGGAGAGGCACTTTGGACACGGTTTCATTCACCTGATCTTCCATCAAACCACCCAGTACTAGGATCGCGCCATCATCGATCAATACTTTTGTGCGGATCTCACGCTTGCTGGTAACGATATCGGACGCACCTTCCGCTGCAGCCGTAGCAGAAGACAAAACGTTTTCAACCTTTTGCTCGATCTCGAGAGTTACCGAGTTGTTGTTATTCACACGGGGAATCACTTTAAGAGTGGTACCCACATCCTCACGCTGGATGGTGGTAAACGGATCATCGTTACTACCAGACAGCAACTGTTCACCGGTAATAAAAGGTACGTTCTGGCCCACCAAAATCTCAGCTTCTTCATTATCCAAAGCCATAATTGTTGGTGTAGAAAGGATATTGGTATTGCTCTCTGACGCTACGGCATTAATCGCAGCGCGGATATCACCGCCACTGAGGTAGCCCAGGTGCAATGCGCCAGCTCCCACCAAATCAGTCACAGGAAGTGAAAATGGGTTGGGTTCCCCATCGGAATCCGTACCTAACTGGTTATTCCAACCGGCAACAGCATTACTGCCAGAACCAGCAATCCAACTAATACCCAGTTCGCTACCTGTACCTTCAACTACCTCTACAATAATTGCCTCAATCAAAACCTGCGCTCTGCGCACGTCCAACCTGGCAATAACACCTTTCATAGTTTCAAGGAGAGCGGGAGGAGCAGTTAACACCAGTGCGTTGAGCGACTCGTTAACTTGAATGCTGACTTCGATATTCGCCGCTTGCTGGTCTTTCTCTGTGTTCTGGATGCTACCACTCATACCCTCGAGGATAGGCTTCAGATCTGCTGCATTGGCATACTGGATATAAACAACTGCGGTGTTGCCTTCGCCATCCAGCGGTGCATCGAGACGGCCTATTACCGTCTTAATCTGCTGGCGGGTAACAGGGTCTCCGGTCAGGAGAATACTATTGGAGCGTTCATCAACAGAAATACGCAGCGGTTGCACTTCCTTGCCCGCTTTGCCTCCACTTGACTGAAGCAGATCGGTAAGAACTTGCTTTACTTCCTTCGCAGAAGCAAACATCAACGGCACCACTTCAATATCAATAGCGCCGGCGCGGTCAAGTTGCTTCACCAGGCGAATAATCTGATCAATATTTGCAGCGCGGTCAGCAATAATCAGAGTGTTGGTATCAGCATAAGCAGCCAAGTGCCCAGTTTGCGGAATCAGCGGGCGCAACATAGCAATCAGCTGTGAAGCGGAAATGTTCTCAACCCTTACAGTGCGGACAACCAGGGATTCCGCGGGAGCTCGAGTGGTCTCATCTGCGACAGGTATCGCCTGCTGCTTGGCCAGCGCATCGGGAACCACTTTCCAGGTTCCGCCCTGTTCCACCAAACTAAAGCCATTGACTTGAAGCACCGACATAAATACATCAAAGGCTTCATTGTGAGTCATTGGGTCACCGGCAACTACGGTGACCTTACCCTTAACATTCGGGTGGACAATAATATTTTTGCCAGTGAAATCAGCAGCCCAATTGATCAGATCACGAATGTCTGCATTGTCGAGAGAAAGGGTAACCCGCTCCGGGCCCTGAGCCAGCGTTGCAGTACAAACAAAAAAACTCAATCCGACCGCAAGCAGCCGTCGATAAAACATCTTCATCATTATTTATCTGGCTCTAGTAAATGTTCAAAAAATCAAAACAATCTAGGTAGATAGTTTTTATTTAGGCTCACGCTGAGCACGACGCTCGCGGGCCAATTCACGCAGCTGCTCCATTCTCTCCCGAATGTTCTGCTGGTTCTCATCTCTTTGAGCAGTTCTTCTGGAGGAGCTGGAACTTGACGTTCTCTGTCTGGAACTGCTGACGCCTCTCAATGGTACGTTTGGCCTTCCGTCTACTTCTGGGTATGTCAGTTTTTCCATCCTGCCATTACGACGAAGAACCACATGGTCAACCTCAACAGAATAAAGTTCGGCGCCACCTGGAAGCCGATCACCGACATACAAACGCTTGGAGGGTTTACCTTTCTCCGACACCAGAGCACTGGCTTTGGTTTTATTGGAGCTGTCAAAAACACCGGATAAAACAATATTCAGCTGGGTCAGAGGAATATTTTCGAGGTCGACTTCAGGGACTTCTGTAGCCTTTTTAGGTTCAGCACGTCCAAAGAACGGCGTGCTGGGAAGACTGGCAGCGCTGGGGGGAGGAGCACCTCTCGGGCTTTTACGCTCCGCGAGCAGGGATTCCTGAGGATCGCTTGGGACCAATAGGGAGCCATAGGCAAACAAATTGCCAGACAACCACAACAGGCCAATAGCTGACGCCGCCATAGTGCCACGGGAGAGACCTTTGCTCGACTCGCCCTGGGCAAACTTATTGCCAATTGAGCCAACGGCTCGCGCTAGAGGGGACATGAACATACCCACATACAAGTTCAACTTTCTGAGGTTATTGGTTTTTGACGCCTATTTTCTTGCCTCAGCCCGGGAAAGGCAACGCTCTTTCAAGTTAAACGCCGCAAACCCTCATTTCGTCCCTTAAATTGCACACTAGTTCCGCAGGTTGTCACCAAAAAACGAAAAAAGGCGGCATGACGCCGCCTTTTTCAATGCCCGCTAGTATAGCAATCGGACATTACAGCTTTGTTTCAAGCTCTGGTACAGCTTCAAACAGGTCAGCTACCAGACCGTAGTCAGCAACGGAGAAGATCGGTGCTTCTTCGTCTTTATTGATGGCTACGATAACTTTGGAGTCTTTCATACCTGCCAAATGCTGGATCGCGCCGGAGATACCAACGGCAATATACAGGTCAGGGGCAACGATCTTACCGGTTTGACCAACCTGCATATCGTTAGGTACGAAACCTGCATCCACAGCAGCACGGGAGGCACCAACTGCAGCCCCCAGTTTGTCGGCCAGCTTGTACAGCATTTCGAAGTTTTCGCCATTCTGCATGCCGCGGCCACCAGAAATGACTACGCTCGCAGCGGTCAGCTCAGGACGATCGGATACAGCCAGCTCTTCGCCGACAAAAGAGGAAACACCAGCGTCATCCGCGATATCTACAGATTCAACCGCTGCACTTCCACCTTCAGCCGCCACGGCGTCAAAGGCAGTGGTACGTACAGAGATTACCTTGATGGCATCGGAGCTCTGTACAGTGGCAATGACGTTACCGGCATAAATCGGGCGCTTGAAAGTATCTGCACTTTCAACAGCGACGATGTCGGAAATCGGCTGAACATCCAGCAGCGCAGCAGCGCGTGGCAGCATGTTCTTACCGGTAGTAGTGGCTGGAGCCAGGATATGACCGTAGTCTTTACCCAAGTCCGCTACCAGCTTGGCAACGTTCTCAGCCAACTGGTGCTCGTAAGCGGCATTATCTGCCAGCAGTACCTTGGAAACGCCTTCAGCTTTAGCAGCAGCCTCCGCTACAGGGCCGCAGCCAGATCCAGCAACCAATACAGCAACATCACCACCAATAGCCTTGGCAGCAGCGATGGTGTTGAGCGTAGCGCCCTTCAGTTCGGCGTTGTCGTGTTCAGCAATAACCAGAATGCTCATCAGATTACCTTCGCCTCGTTTTTCAGTTTCTCTACCAGTTCAGCAACGTCAGCAACCTTAATGCCTGCTTGACGCTCAGCCGGCGGCTCAACTTTCAGGGTTTTGGTGCGGGGAGTAATATCAACGCCCAGCTCATCCGGGGTCGTGGTATCGAGAGGCTTACGCTTTGCCTTCATGATGTTAGGCAGGGAGGCGTAACGCGGCTCATTCAGGCGCAGGTCAGTAGTAACAATGGCAGGCAGTTTCAGTTCAACAGTCTGCAGGCCGCCGTCAATTTCACGAGTTACCTTAACAGCGTCGCCTTCTACGGCAACTTCAGAGGCGAAGGTACCCTGCCCCATGCCAGTCAAAGCACCCAGCATCTGGCCGGTCTGGTTGTTATCGCCATCGATGGACTGCTTGCCCAGAATTACCATTTGAGGCTCTTCTTTCTCAACAATCGCTTTCAGGCATTTGGCTACTGCCAGAGGCTGCAGCTCAGCATCGGTCTCAACCAGGATACCGCGGTCGGCACCCAGGGCCAGTGCAGTGCGGATTTGCTCTTGGCATTGCTTGGAGCCCATGGAAACGGCGACTATCTCGCTGACAACGCCTTTTTCCTTCAAGCGCACCGCCTCTTCTACTGCGATTTCGCAGAAGGGGTTGATAGACATTTTGACGTTGGCTGTATCAACGTCAGAGCCGTCCGCCTTGGGGCGAACCTTGACGTTGTAGTCAACAACGCGTTTCACAGCTACAAGAACTTTCATGGAAATCCCGTCTCAAATATGCTTTTTAACAGCCGCGACTGATAATTCACGTCGCGAACGGATACGGTGTTCTGGTCAAACAAGTGTTTGAACGGCGTGTATGGTGGCGGTTCTATAGCGCAAAATCAATAGTCAAATGGAAGTCCCTCCTGCCATTCACAAAATCTATTTCCGGGAATAAGAACCACCTATCCACCCCCAGTAAGCCGTTGAAATACAGCGCATTTGCCATAGCAAATGAATAGTCATGCAATTGGTAGGGTTGATTAAACGCCTATATAATCCGCCAGCAATATAAATGATAAGGCCGGATTGGCCGCAAAAAAGTTGAATACAACTGCTGAGGAGAGTGCCGTGGAACGCGAATCAATGGAATACGATGTAGTGATCGTGGGTGCCGGCCCCGCTGGATTGGCCGCGGCCTGTCGTATTCGTCAGCTCAATGAAGACGTCTCTGTATGTGTCGTGGAGAAAGGCTCAGAAGTAGGAGCTCACATCCTATCCGGTGCTGTATTTGAGCCCACCGCCCTTAATGAACTCTTCCCCGACTGGAAAGAACGTGGAGCCCCCCTCAATACTGAGGTAAAAGGCGACGACATCTACGTCCTGCGCAGCGAAGAGAACTCTATAAAAGTCCCCAACATGTTTGTGCCCAGCACCATGCACAACGAGGGCAACTACATTATCAGTCTCGGCAACCTGTGCCGTTGGCTGGCAGAACAAGCCGAAAGCCTGGGAGTGGAAATCTTCCCTGGCTTCGCCGCTGCCGAAATTTTGTACAATGAAGATGGCTCTGTAAAAGGTATCGCTACTGGCGATATGGGCATCGGCATGAACGGAGAGCAGAAAGACTCTTACATGCCGGGCATGGAGCTGCATGCCAAATACACTCTCTTCGCTGAAGGTTGTCGCGGTCACCTGGGCAAGCAGCTGATCGAACGCTTTAAGCTAGACGAAGATGCCGACCCACAACACTACGGCATCGGTATTAAAGAGATTTGGAAAGTCCCTGCGGACAAACACCAGCAAGGCCTGGTTGTTCACACTGCTGGCTGGCCGCTGGAACAAAGCTCCACCCACGGTGGCGGCTTCCTTTACCACCTCGAAGACAACCAGGTTGTTGTCGGCTTGATTACTGACCTCGCCTATAGCAACCCCCATGTGAGTCCATTTGACGAGTTCCAGCGCTACAAGCACCATCCGGTAATCAAGCAGTACCTGGAAGGTGGCGAGCGCGTCGCCTACGGTGCCCGCGCCATAGTAAAAGGTGGCCTTCAATCTCAACCGAAAATGACCTTCCCTGGCGGCCTGTTGATCGGTGATAACGCCGGCACCCTGAACTTTGCCAAGATCAAGGGCAATCACACCGCGATGAAATCCGGCATGATCGCGGCTGAGTCTGTAGTTGAAGCCCTCGCTGCTGAGCGCAACAGCGAAGAGCTGACCGACTACACCACCAAGTATCGCGATAGCTGGGCCTGGAAAGAGCTGCACATGCAGCGCAACTTCGGCCCTGCCCAGCACAAATGGGGCAACATTCTGGGATCTGCCTATGCATTTGTGGATATCAATATCTTTAAAGGCAAGCTTCCCTGGACCCTGCGCGACACCAAGGCTGACCACGCCCAGCTCAAGCCTGCTGCTGACTGCGCAAAGATTGACTATCCGAAGCCCGACGGCGTACTCAGTTTTGACAAGCTATCTTCCGTGTTTATTTCCAATACTAACCACGAAGAAGACCAGCCTTGCCACCTGACCCTGAAGGACCCAGAAGTTCCGCTGAGTCACAACCTGCCGATTTACGATGAACCCGCGCAGCGCTACTGCCCTGCCGGTGTTTATGAGGTTATTGAAGACACCAACGGTAAGCGCTTCCAGATCAACGCTCAAAACTGCGTACACTGTAAGACCTGTGACATTAAGGACCCAACCCAAAATATTGTTTGGGTAACCCCTGAAGGTGCCGGCGGCCCCAATTATCCAAATATGTAATTGGGTCTACACATAAAAAATGGCGCCGATGGCGCCATTTTTTATTGCTTGAGAACGCATATTTTCGTGCACTTAATCCAAGGCAAAGCCAGCTGACCTCCCTAAAATTTGTACTGCGCGCTCAATGCGAAAGTCTGCCCAACCTCCTCTTCAAAAACGGTGACACCCTGCCTCTCAATTTCAATGGCTTCCCCCAAAAGGTTCTGCACTTTCGCCTTCACCGTCACCTCATCAGTTGGATACCAGAAGTAAGTCAAATCCAGAGAGTGGAATGGCTGCTCAAATGAATCGGGATGAGGATCTCGCCCCGCTTTGTAAAGGCGCTCACCAAATACGTTGTAAACCAAGCTGGCAGAATGGTTCCCGTCCGGGCTATCAAATCCGAGCAGCATATTAACCACATAATCAGAAGCCCCTGTCATTTCGCGAACTGCATTAGTCGGTGCATCAGCCTCATCACCGGCAACAATTTCAGAGTCTTGAAGTGTAATATTGCCCTGCAGGAAGAAGCTATCCATTGGGTCAGAGATAAAGCCAAGGCTTTTCATACCCTCTATTTCTATACCGGTAATCTCACCAGACTCAGCATTTATAATCTCTCGCGCAATATTGTCATCACTTGAGGCAGCTTCAAAAAACTCAATAGGATTAACAATATCCTTATAGAAAGCCGAAATAGTCAGGCTATCGCCGCTATCAAAAAACCACTCTGCGCGAATATCGTAGTTGTCGATCTCCGACGGCCGAACACTCGAATTCCCCCTGATCTGATCATCAGTGTGCGGATCTATATAAATAGCGTCGGTAATTTCACGCAAGTCGGGCCGAACAGCGGTCTTGGATGCACCGAATCTCAACTGGAATGTCTCCGCCCAAAATGACCCCATATAGGTCAAGGATAATGAAGGATAAATATCATCATCCGTATATACCGCTTCAGCCAACTCCTCGGGGTCATTCGTAATCTGTGGTTCACTTTGCGAGAAACTATAGGGGTTCCACTCTAAAGCAGCTTGACTATAGTCCTCCCATCGGGCCCCAACTGAAATACGCCAGGTTTCCTCAAGAGTCCAATCGAATTTACCGTAGATCGCATCTGTCGAAGTAGCGGCCAAATAACTTTGCTTGTTACTACCAGACTTGGCAAAAACAAAATTATTGTCATCATCGGTAATATTGGTATCACTGAACACATCACCCAGAGGGTCATCAAGAATTTCGCTATCAGCAACACTGAAGATATCCAATCCGAACTCAGTTTGCTTATAGGAGCGACCTTTCTCAATCCGAGCAAATCCTCCACTCAACTCCAGCGTGGACGAGGAAAATTCAACAGGCAATGTTGCAGACCAACCGTAGTTTCGAACCTCATCCTCCAGCTCAGTAAATCGGAAGCTAGCGCTCCGCGAAGCAATATCCACTGTTGAACTGAGAACTTCACCTGTTTCCGGATCGGTTTCGGTACTCGCAATAACCTCAACCTGATTGGGAATGTCAGTCATCGCTGTCGCATCGGAATAAAACCAGTCAACCACCAATTCCTCAGGAATCCAGCTTAACAAACCAATAGGCAGCAGCCCCTTAGTTTCCGGGCCAAGGGAATGGCTCCCTTTTAGCTGGTGAAGCTCCAACTCCCGCTCTTCATATTTCAGTTCGTAGTTTCTGAATCCAGTGCCGTCAGATAACAAGCGATTTGAATTAAAATAGTCGCGGATAGAGGTTTCATCATCCGTATTCCTTAAGAACAGGCTGGTACTTTCAACCGCATGTTCATCCGAAAAACGCAAGCCCAGGTTTAAGTTTCCACTGATATCCACGGAATAAGTAGACTCATCTCGATGATCAATCTGCTCTTGCGGATTACCGTAATCACGAATAACTCGCTCACTCTCCCTCCACTTACTTTTGTAAGAGCCTCCAGCCAGAAAACCAAGCTCCCAATCATCCCCAAAGTAGAAGCGGTTCCCCACGCTAGCCTTATAATCTTGATCGGGATCAGTAGACGCCTTTGTGATTGAAATATCACGGTTCAAGCCCAGGGCCAATTCCCTGTTTATTGCTTGCGCTGCTTCATATGCCTCTTGATTGCTGGAATACTCATTGCCTTCTGCAATCAGGGCGTCACGAATACCTGCAACCGTGAGATCTCCTTTAAAGCGTTGCAGGGCTGCAGAAATTTCCCCAGACATAGCCCGGGTTCCATCATCGGTGCCCCAAATATCATCATCTCCACCGCTATAGCTGAGCGCATCCCCACTAACTTCACTGTTGCTACCTGTACCAATTTCGACAGAGTAAGTCAGATCATCAGGTATCCCCTTAGTTCGGATGTCAACATTGCCACCACCAAACGAGGCAGACTTATCTACCGAGTAGCTCTTCTGTACCGCCAGCGATTCCACGATAGAGGTTGGAAATAGATCCAGTGGGATGACATTTCTGGTCAGATCCGGGGATGGCACCGTCGAACCATTGAGAGTTGTACTTGAATATCGCTCACCCAAGCCCCTTACGTAAACGAACTTGTCACTTATCAGGGATAATCCAGATACTCGTCGCAGCGCTGCGGCAACGGTAGAGTCCCCCACCCTGCTGATCATCTCAGCCCCGAGGATATCCGTAACTACCTCTTCCTCCAGGCGCTCGCTAATTAGGACTTCAGCTGAGTCTCTAAGGCGTCCATGGACAATAACCTCTTCAACTTCAGGTGTAGAGTTTTCAACCAGCTCTGTATCTTGTGCAGTCGCAACGGAAGCAAATGTCGAGCCCGCAGCTATCGCTAAAACAAGCGGCGCCCTTTGAAATTTTTCATACTTAGCCATCGAACCGGCCTCTTTTCGTTCCAAAGAATCGCGGTCTGAAATCAAAGAAGGCGCCGACTCCATCAGCGAAGGCGGCGCCTTAAATGATCGGGAGCTGTATCCCAGACCGCTACCTCAAGCTATTACTCAAACCACAGAGGTTGAGCGCGGTCACCTTGATGCAGGCCATAGGTCCAACCTTTAGTCCAGTCGGTACCATCCTGCTCAAGCGCTCCCAAATAGGCGCGACCCAGCTCGGCAGAAACTGTCGGTGCAATGCCATCTATCATTTGAGCAGATTCGTCAACGGTAAATATCGCAGGAGAACCGCCGAGCAAAACAAAGTCTGTATCGGCGTCAGAGGTTGGGTTAACTTCACCGGAGATGGAGGCAAATTGATTGCCCCCATCTACAGCCCAAGTCTCCACATCAAAACTATCTTCATCGGTTTTAGTTCGATCTTCACAAGCAAAAATATTAGAAGTCAGGGCCACCTCGGTGCCTGCAGATGCTTCATCCCGTGTCTGAGAGCTTTCAACACGTAGGCAGTAGTTATCCCCGGCCTCTCCGGTCTCATCAGCAAAGAAGGAAGCAACAATTATGGAGTTGGTGATCATCGGGTAAATTCCCTCACGCAGACGCCAACCAGCGCCCGGATCATGGGTACCCTCTTCTTGAGCGGAAATAATGCAGGTCAGACCGTCAATTACCGGGCGACTATTTAGCCCCTGGCCAATCAACGAGGAATAGTCAGTAGCATCGCTGTAGGACCCAATTCCATCGGCCTCAATACAGTGATTGCCGTCGGTCTCACTTTGAATCACCAACGCATTAGTAATGCTTCCGCGATAACCCTCATCGACATCAATGGAGTCATCACGAACATACAGCGCAACATAGTTTTCTACATCTACGGCACCGCCGAAGAATTCGATACCGTCATCATAAGTGGAGTAAGTTTGAAGGTTGCGAATGGTTGTTCCATTACCCACGGCGTCAAATGCAATTCCGTTCAACTCGTCACCACTGGCAACTTCAGCACCCGTGTGCTTTACAACAACATAAGAAAGCTCGCCAGAGCTGTCGGCATTATTGTCTCCACCGTAATAGGAGGTGTTGTCATCGGTGGAACCTTCAGCAGCTACGTGACACTCTCCAGCAAGGGCAAGATTGCCGCCATCAATAGAGCCTGTGTACTGGCACTTATTGGTTACGCCAAAGCCATTTATAACCATCCCCCCCCACTGTGAAACGTCTTCGGGACCTACAGTGCCGAGGACATCAGTCTCTGAGGTGAAGGTGATTGGTGAAGTTTCAGTACCGCGAGCAAATACTTGTGATCCACGGTTTACAACCATAAATGCTGAATTATCTTTAAAAGCGATAGTGGCGCCCGCTTGAATTTCCAGCTTAACGCCATCACCGCCCTCAGAAATCCCTGCTGCAGTCAGGTCAGAGTCGCTGGAATAACTTTCACCAACAAACAGACTGCCACTAAAGATATGAGCCCCATCGTTATCCAGCGCAGCCAAATACAAATCTTCAATCAAGGGGTTTGCTGCAGAAACAAAGTCAGCAGTGTAATAGCAGTTACTATCGCTATATTCACCTTGTACACTAGAACTTTCTATAGTTGCACATGGATTCTCATCCGAAGAATCACCACCTGGATTGGTGATAGAATTATCCACCGAGTTATCTACTGTTTCCGGCTCGATACTCACACCGCCACCGTCACAACCCGCTAATAGCGCAGCAATCGCAGCTGCCAGTAAGAGCTTATTCTGTACTCGCTTCATATTTCCCCCTATAGGAATTTCAATCCAAAACTTTAATTGCTTCAACTCCGCCATTTTTAAAAAAAATAAATGACAACAACCAAGCAAATAAAAACTATATTTTTTTGTTTCGCCGTAGCGATTTGGACGGAGGGAAGTTTAGAAATGCACTGTTGCGGATTTGTTACTTATTTAGATATTTCCGTAAATTATCGAATTAATATTCTATTCCTTTCAGAACAAATACACTTATATTTCCATAAGATTTCAAACACTATTTTTTTAATAGAAATGAAATACAGCAACACCACAAATAAATAGTACGGACATGTATATTCCCGGGCAACTTTCCGGATTCAAGCAAGCACCGGCACAATCAAGTATAAATTCCACAGCGGTAATCAAAATACAGGAGCGATAATGGCATCCACTAAACAGTTTGACACCAAAGATATAAATAAGGAAAGTTCGTCGAGAGAGTAAAGTCAGGAGCTATAGGGTCAAGCAAGTACTTTCTAAACTCGAACAGTGAGGAGCAAGGCTATGAATTAAAGCCCCAGCTACAAATCAGCGCTGAGGCGCGAGGAATCCGCCAGCAGGAACCGGGAGCTATCTAATTGCAAGAACCCAGCAGGAAATCTTTTCCGTCACTTTGCACAAAAAGCTTATCGGTATCGCGATCCCCTTCAAGCGCCCAGTCTACCAACTGGTAAAAAACATCACGGGAAACGCGAGCCTGTAACCCCCCTCGAATCTCCAGGTAAGGGATTGGCTGCGGCGGAGCACCAAAGTCTCTCAGTTGCCACTGCCCCTCTTCCGACAGCTCAACAACGTCGCCCACATTTGTGGTGAAAAGTAGTTGTTGATGAGTACTCCCGGGGTTGCGGGCCACCTGAGTGATCACAAATGGAACATCCTCCACTGTGATTCGCAGCTTCTCGACAGGGGTGACAAGGAAGTATTCATCCCCCTCACGCTTCAAAATGCTGGCAAACAGTTTCACAAGAGGGTGACGACGAATCTCTGTTCCCTCGTGGATCCAACAGCCATCAGACTTGATGACCATATCCATGTCCCCACAAAGCTCTGGGTTCCACCTTTCTACAGGTGGATGCCCATGAAATTCAGCCTGTAATTTTTGCAGCTGCTGGAACAGGGGCTCAGCCAAGGGCGGACCCCGCAGAATCGCTGTGATGGCTTGTCTGGCTTCCCTCTGGCGTTTTGCGAGAGGACATATCACCGATATGCACACCCACATCCATAATAAACTCCATCAAACCTTCCCTGTCCTCTATTACATTGGCAAAAGACTTGGAGTGATAAAGCTCTACCGCCCCTTGCACAAGCGCCCAGTACGTTGAGTAATAGAAGTATGCAGGAACGTTCTTCAGCATGCCCTGCTCCATACGGCGCTCAAAGA
The DNA here is from genome assembly GCF_047324085.1 of Microbulbifer sp. CNSA002. NCBI lineage: Bacteria > Pseudomonadati > Pseudomonadota > Gammaproteobacteria > Cellvibrionales > Microbulbiferaceae > Microbulbifer > Microbulbifer sp. CNSA002. The sequence continues at coordinate 2,470,445 of NZ_CP172449.1, read as the reverse complement.
CCCGATTGAGAGAGGTGGCATTGGAATTACGAATATTGTGGAGCTCCGCAATCATTTCTGGAGCCAGGTTCAACGCGATAATCTTCTCCTCCAGGCGCTGGAAGAGTCTATCTTTGCCAGGATCGGCCATACGAGATTCAAAATAGGCGCGGGCTGGAGCGGTGATATCACCTTGCTCGGCCAAGGCTACAGCGGTCTTGAGACGTTCAGCGAGGGATTTTTCATAATCCATCAGCAAACGCATGTAGATTTCTGTCTTGGAAATGAAGTGCTTGTAAATCGTGCCCTTACCGATATCCACACGCTCGGCAATCTGTTCGACCGTGACTTTTTCTTCACCGTGCTCCAACAGAAGCTCCAGAGCCGCATCCAGGATACGCTGCTCCCGCGCGCGGAACCGCTGAACCTTCTCTTTTGCCTTATCCATACTTCCGACCTTCTTTGCCCGTAAAAATGGGGACTGAAATTGACTATTCATTCATGAATGATAGGCAATTCAAGTCGGTTGGAAAAGTAAATCGGGGAATTAGACTGCCTAATATTAAAAATATTAGGCCATTTTGCTCAAAATTTACTCAAAATGAGCCAATTTTAAGCTGAGAGCAGACCTTTTATTTTAGCATGTGGTGACGTTTGGCGAGCCCAAGCATTGCACATAACACATAAAATTCGACGATTGAGTGATTGCGGGGTAGTCCATTACCCCAATACTTCCGAATGAAATCAAGAACTAAACCAGAACACAAGAAGCCACTATTAAACGGACTTCAGCTTTAGCTCCAACAGAGGCGCGACTACATCGTTGTCCTGCGTGCGTATCCAGAGCATTTCCTCCTCTGAGTAGAGCTCTGCAACAATCGCATTAGCTAATTCACAATCATGAGAAATCAAATGCTGCGCCAACCACTCTGCAGCAAAGGTACGTTTTTTACCGAGCGTACCCTGTGAACGCTTGTACAGGTTTTTTACTGCCTTGCGCGCATATTCCACTGAGGCAATTCCCGGAGTCGCTTCAACCATCTTGCGATGCAACTTTTTGCTTTTCTGTTCGATGATATAAGGAAGCACTTGGCCAGAAACATAGTCGTGGGCGACCGATCCTTTACAAGGACAGCTATACGACTTCCTGTTTTCGTAGATTTTTTTCAGAGCATTGAGGTGATTATTGGTTTTGTATGCGGATCGGGCCGCCAAACCAGCGTAACCAATGGATAATGCTGTTCCAGCAACAACCAAACCAATACCCGTCGCAGAAGTCGCAGCCGCTGCACCGGTAGCCAGGCCGGTTAGTGTGGCACCCGTAGCCGTCTGTGCACCCCACACCCCATAATAAGCAGCAGAGCCAACCCCTCCAGCCACAGCCTTTGCGGTACGGTGCCGACTGACAACCTTGCCGAAGTTCAGTGGTGGACGTATATCAATATTGTTGTGTGGCACCTGTGGTATCTCCTACTTCTCTTATTCAATCTTTGTTGGATAGCTGCAAACAAATTAGTCCAACTGTCCCAACAACTATTGGCGCTTTATACCACAGAAATAAGTAAGGATTCGACAAGTCGCAATAGTCAATAGCACAGAGTTTCAACTTGACTGAGAAAATCAGTAGCTAGTGTATGGAAAAGAGCTGGACAGCTATACGAGGTGGCACCTGTGACCAAAATGGGCCTAACGTTCAAAATATGAATGGGGTTAAAGGGATTTGCTGTTATTATCCTTTTGATTAAGAGCGCAAAGCTCCCCATCTACAAACTCTGTTAAGTGGAATAGGTAACGGGCAAAATCCCTTATGTTGGAAAAATTAGGTAAGTTATTGGATGTTGAAGAGCTGGATCGAAATCTCTTCCGCAGTCGTCATCACGTTGAAAATTATCGTAAAGTGCTTTTTGGCGGGCAAGTTCTGGGCCAAGCACTGATGGCAGCAACTCGTACCGTTGAGCATCGCCTACCCCACTCCCTGCACGCCTACTTCCTCCGCCCAGGCTCTAGTGAGCTGCCGGTGATCTACGAAGTAGACCCAATCCGCGATGGCGGTAGCTTTACCACTCGTCGCGTAGTCGCCAAGCAGCGCGGGCGCGCGATCTTCAATATGTCCGCCTCCTTCCAAATTCGGGAACCCGGATTTGACCACCAGGCCGACCTGCCTTGTGTCGAGATTCCCTCTCCTGAGAGCCTGAAAAACACCCAGGAGCTGGCCCTGGAAGCTGGATTGGTTAGCCCGCAGTACGATCAGCGGCGCTATATGATCGATTTTCGTCCGGTAGACCCGCAAAGCTACTTTGGCGCTGAAACCCGCGAAGCCAAATGCATGTTCTGGCTGCGGGCAGAGGGCGAGATGTCGGACGACCCGATGGAGCACCGAGCAGCACTTTGCTATGCATCCGATATGGGACTCCTGGGTACCTCCCTACAGCCGCACGACATATCCTTATTCGACCCCCAATTGATGCCCGCGAGCGTTGACCACGCGATGTGGTTCCACCGCGATTTCCGCCTGGATCAATGGCTTCTCTATGTAACGGATAGCCCTTCGGCAACCGGTGCCAGAGGCTTTACCCGCGGCCAGATTTTCACCCGCGACGGAACGCTGGTAGCGTCTACCTGCCAAGAGGGGCTGATTCGACAAATAAAAAATTAAATCAGTGGTTTACTGCAGAAAAATTGCTGCTATAGTGCCGCCCCTTCGCAAATGATGCGAAACAAAAAACGGTGAGTAGCGCAGCCTGGTAGCGCACTTCGTTCGGGACGAAGGGGTCGGAGGTTCGAATCCTCTCTCACCGACCATACAAAAAGAAAAAGCCCGCTTTTAGCGGGCTTTTTTGTGTTTATGATTTCATTCCTGGCAGAGCTTTTACTCTAAAGGTTTACATGAGTAATTACACAGCTGCCTTGAGGGTGTAGTCTCTTGGTTGTTTATCGGTATCTTGGTTGTTTATCGGTATAAATAGTTAAGCCAGCCATACTCAAAGCCTCGTCGGTATTTCTGAAACCCATTCTTTATTTGTCCCCATCGCATCTGACTTTTGTAGTTTGCTTCCGCATTAGCCCCTGATTTGACGAAGTTGAATAGCAAGTGGTCTAAGGTGGGGCCCCAACAAGGTACAAGTAGGAGTTGCTTGCACTTTTTCCAGGTGCGATGTGCTGAGGGAAAGTAAGGGGCAATCTGAACGGCTTATCGTCAGCTCAAGCTAAAGAGTTCAGGCACAAAAAAGCCCGCTAAAAGCGGGCTTTGAAAATCTGGTCGGTGAGAGAGGATTCGAACCTCCGACCCCTTCGTCCCGAACGAAGTGCGCTACCAGGCTGCGCTACTCACCGAGGCCGCGAATACTACTCATCCATTTTTCAAAGATCAAGTAATTTTTGGCGCGAATGTCATCATAGGTCATTTTGCCGACACAACTGGTCTTTGAGTTGTCCTCAAAGGCAGTCTAATCCGCATTATAGCTGGACCTCCCCGGCTCCAAGCGCCTCTTTCTACATTGGAGATTCAAGCTTTACGGTTGCTAGTAATTGCCCCAATCTCCGACACATCCATGTAGTCTGCCAACTAACAACCAATCCCTTGTTCTCCCTGGGACCGAACACTTTCCACCAATCTATTCACTCTCTGAAACCCTCTTCACGTATACGGCAAACTGTGGTCGCCAAAAAAATACCGATATTATTTCTATCCACTTTCTTGTATTTTCGTATCTTCAACGACTATCAAGTACTTTTAGTTTTGAGAGCACACGTATAAACAAATGCAAAGCTCTCCACAGAGGACATCAGAACTTGGAGCAAAAAAGACCAAGAGAGGCATACAGCGCGAGGCCATAACAAATTATATTGAAACGCTACTAGATATCGTTTTTTGATGTTTTGAGTAAGTAGACCTTTACATAAAAGCGAACTGATAAGTTCTATAAGTTTCTTTTCCAAGACATCGATATAAACAATTACCTTTAAATTCCAGTTCGCTATTTACGGATATTTCTACAAGTGCCGCTAGTTTTCACCGGGCACCCGAGGGGATTTTCTCCGAGCCCTAACACCAATACAATGGAGCAGCACCCTGCACGCCACAAGAATATTTACCACCCATTTAAGTATCAAATTCCAAGTAAAACTTTATTTTTTAAAAAATACTCCTTTTGGAAAAATTACAAAATTTTAAGAAAAATAGTGACTACAATTGCGCCTCCATTACCTTTTTGTTTCCCGCTCCATTTTTTTTAAAACTTTCCCTGTGCTTCTGAAAAGCTTCTCTATACTCAGATCAGCCGGCTGAGTGTCCGTCGCAAGATGCAACAACTCGAAAGCTCATTACCGATTTATTATCAGCAGGCTGATCCTAAAAACGGGGCTCTATCAAGCTCCAAAATTCTCACCCGTAAACCATGAAATAACCTGGGCGATAGCCCCCTATCGTCATTGGTCTACTCGAGGAGTACGTTCATGTACCAACCATATGCATATGCTCAAGGGATCTTTGGACAACCACATAACTATGCCGCACCTCCGATTAATCCGGTCGTCGGACTCAGTCCACCCCAGCCATACCTACCGCTACAACAGTTAGCACCACAAGGATTGCTGGGAGACTTTATTAGCCGCGCAGCGCCGGTGGTTGGTGGCATTGTCGGTGGACCACAAGGTCAATTGATCAATGCACTCGGCGGATTGGGCCAAGTACTGCCCTTCCAGGCCGCACCGCAGCTTCCACAACAGTTAGCGCCCCACATTCCTCAGCAGCTTGCTCCACAGATTCCACCCCAGCTGGCTCATCAGTTTGTCCCCCAGAACTATCTCAGCGAATTGATAAGCCGAGCCGCGCCGTTATTGGCCAACTACATCAATAGCCCTCAGGCACAGCTTATCAATGCAGCCACCCAGCTAGGACAGTTCCTGCCCTACCAAACCGCTCCGCAACTGGCACCGCAAGGTCTCCTCGGTGAGCTGGTTAGCCGTGCCGCACCTGTTCTTGGTAACTACATTGGTGCGCACCAACAAGGTCAACTCCTTAACAACTTGGCGCGCCTTAGCCACCTACTACCCTACCAGGCCGCACCGCAATTCGCGCCACACCTCGTTCCTCAGACCTACGTCGGCCAACCGGTAAATCAACTGGCACCTGTGGCTCCGGAGCAGTATGGGGCGGTTCCCCCGCAGGCTTTTGCACCACTAAGTCAACCGGTGCCATTCCAGGCTTTCCCGCAGCCGCCACAGCAACCTTTTCAGAATTTGAGTGGCATCGGGCAGCCACTGCCCTATCAGGCCATGCCGCAACCCAACTCAGCCTTTCAGCAACAGGCTTATCTGCACTAAAAATGATGCAAAAAGGGGCTTCACGCCCCTTTTCCTGGGGGTGGGTTCGCCCCTGCCCTACTTTGGATAGCGCAGTCACAATGAGAAGAAAATGAAGAAGTTTGAGCAATATGTAGCCGTACCCAATCGTAAGGTATCAGCTAGCACTCTGGAGCTAGAGGAGCTGGTGAAGGAAGCTTCAAATTGCCCCGATGTGAGGGACGTTACTTTGCGCAAAAGCAACGTCACCCTTGTGGCTACACCCGATGCCGTCGACGACCTAAGAAAGAAATTGGGAGGCAAAGTAATTATTGATCCGGATCAACCTGTCCACCCTCTCAATTGAGACTGAAACCCACTCGATTCACCACTTTCAGACGTTTCACACGCGTACTAAATCAGTACCGCACTGAAAGCGAAGGAACATGAACATGACTGAATCCCGACAAGAAAAGGCCGCAGGAGAACCTTCGGTCGAGGTTGCAGAGAAAGTCGAGTTACTTATTTCACCCCGCCGCAGCCTGATGGCTAAATCCATGGGCGTACAGCCATTGAGCTCGGGCTCAATGCACCATGTGATTTCCACTATTGCCAGACAGGCAGGTTGTGAGGTGCTCCGTGAAATACGCCCCGGCAGAAAACTAAAAACGCTGTCATCCGCAGATGAGGCCACCAATATTTACAAAGTCCGTATGGATGTGGATGCTGCTGCGGCACTTTACCAGACCACACCACCAAACGTCGCCGTTGAACTGGACTCACTTCTCTCTTACGGGCAAGCGAGCTATTCACCGACCTTTTCCGCAGTTTTTGCACAGCAACCCGGACTATTGCGCGAATACCACGTCCAGGCACAGCAGGTGCACTTCCGCGTTATCGGTGCAAAAGGTGAGCCCATACGCGACGCGCAAATAATTGTTGAAAGTGCGGGCTTTCCTCAAGAAGGTGTCACCAACAATAAAGGGGAAGTCGCGCTCAGTATTTTTGCGCAAAGCGGCGGTGCTCAAGTGAAATCACTTCTGATCCGCCCGGCCAAAGATTTCTGGAACAAATATATTCGCAGCCCCTCCCTGTCGCTCACCGGTGTGAACCTGGTGAAACTCCAACCCCTAAGCGAAGCCATACCCAACTTCCCCAATGATGCTTCCTATGGCTGGGGGCAAAAGTACATGGGCCTGGACCAGCTACCCGATGAATACACAGGCAAAGGTATCAAAATCGCAATCATCGATTCCGGTGCGGACAATAAGCACCCGATACTGAGCCATTTAAAGAATGGTATCGATGTCACCAATAATTACGATACCAATAGCTGGGTAGAAGATATCGTCGGCCATGGAACCCACTGTGCGGGAATTATTACAGGCCAACCCTCTGGCTCCGAGGCAATACGCGGATTTGCTCCTGAAGCCGAAATCTATGTATTCAAAGTTTTCCCCGGCGGGCAATTTAGTAGCTTGATTGATGCGCTCTCACATTGCATAGAGCTCGGCGTTGATGTGGTGAATATGAGCCTGGGCAGCTCTGATTCATCAGAAGCTGTTGAGCAGCAAATCGAGGAAGCGGTCCAACATGGTATCGCCTGTATAGTTGCCGCAGGCAACAATGGCGGGGCAGTCCAGTATCCAGCCAGATCCCCAAATGCTATGGCTGTAGGCGCTCTTGGAATGCTCAATGAATTCCCCAAAGATTCCTGGGAAGCGCAAACAGTAATACCCTCAACAGCATCAGCCGACGGTCTATTTGTTCCTAGGTTTAGCGCTTTCGGCCAGGAAATTTCTGTTGCCGCACCTGGTGTGGGTATCGTTTCGTCTGTGCCTGACAAAGGCTTCGATGTTCAATCAGGTACATCAATGGCCGCGCCGCATGTTACCGGTTTGGCAGCACTACTACTTGCCCACCATCCATTATTTAAAGGTGCGCTCCGGCAGAAAGATGTATCCAGAGTAACCGCCTTATACCAACTGATCCAATCCTTGGCCGCACCAATGCCCCTCGGGGCAGAGAGAGTTGGCGCAGGTGTTCCCAAGCTTTTCGGTATCAACTCCGCTTTTGAGTCCGCCAAAGAGCAAGCAAGGGCCGCGGGTACTCATGCCGCAACCGCGCAAGGCCCCTCCCCAGCCACTCCATACTCTGGATTTACCATGAGTCCGTTACAGGGCTACCCCCCTCAAGCTACACCCAGTTGGCAGGGGCAGTTTGTGCCGGGAGGCTATTACCCTTCCGAAATAGCCGCGGTTAACCCCCAGCAACCAATGGTAAGCAGTTTTCCAGATGGATTTGCCCTGAGCGCCTACGGTATGCAGTTCGTTGATCCCCGTGCAATCAGATATTGGTAGCTCTGTAGCCATCGTTAGTTAGACTGCAAAAGACCCTTCAAGACCGCTGCATAGCTGCGGTCTTGTTCTTCGTAGCGCTCAATTCCCACTTAGGCAGCATGCCTGCCCACTAACCCAGCCCTCTCAAAAGATGTTTGTGATGGCGCACCCATATCTATCTTCTTGTTTACTTTTACGGGAGATGCTTACTAGTATGCGCTGCCATATGATAACGACTTTGTAAGTGTATTCTTTTTAAATAATACATATCTGAAAACCAATCCAATGAAACCTGACGGCACAAAACTGTCATCTCATGACTGGCTAGTTTGTGGCCAGTTTGCTTGAAGGTGACACAAGGGCACCTGTAGGCTTAGATACTGTCGAAACGACTAATTGTTGGATTTCCCGCTGAAGAAATGATGCTTAAACGATTACTAACACTGCCGCTATTACTCGCCACTCTATCCCCTGCTGTTCAGGCTTATGAGATTCTTTACAGTGCAGAGATCTCGCCCAACTCCAAACTGGCTGAGGTGGAAATGGCACTCAGCGGTGATGATATGCCAAGTAAGCTCGTTCTAAACTTGCGCTCTGGCCGCTATCAGGACCTGGAAAGTGACACCCCTCTAAAGATCGAGGGCGACAAAGCAACCTGGCAACCCGAAGGGAAAAACCCCGTCCTCAAGTACCGCTTTGTCATAGACAACCAGCGTAGCAACGGTGGCTACGACTCACGGATCACCAAAGACTGGGCAATTCTCCGCAGCGATAAATTGATTGCACCGGTATCGGCAACCAGCCGTGGCCGCTCTACCGCCCGCCTTAAGCTGGAACTTCCTGACCAATGGTATGCGGCCCTACCCTACCCTGAGATCGAAGATAACCTATACGAGTTATCTGACCCCAAGCGTAAGTTTGTAAGACCCAAGGGCTGGATGATTGTAGGGAAAATTGGCAGTCGGCAGGATATGATTGCCGGCACTGAAACCCGTGTTGCAGGCCCTAAAAATGAGAACATTCGGCGGCAAGACATCCTGGCCTTCCTAAATTGGAACCTGCCAGAGCTCAAGAAAATCTTCCCCCTCTTCCCTGATCATCTATTGATCGTAACCGCTGACGACCCCATGTGGCGCGGTGGACTGTCGGGGACACGCTCTCTATATATGCATGCTGATCGACCATTGATCAGCGGCAACCGCACCAGCAGCATGATCCACGAGCTAGTTCATGTGGGCACTGGAATTCACGGCGACGATGAGAGCGATTGGATTGTAGAGGGACTGGCTGAGTTTTACTCCCTGGAGATTTTAAGGCGAACTGGTGGCATCAGTGAAACCCGCTATCAGGAGGCAATGGATAAACTGATTAAATGGGGTAAGAAGGCTCCCTCACTATTAGTCGAACGCTCGTCCGGCCCCATTACCGCCCGTGCGGCCGGGGTAATGCAGCAACTGGATAAAGAGATTCGCGAGGCCAGCAATGGCAAGGCAAGTATTGATGACGTCGCACGAGAACTGGCTCGAACACGCGGTGAAGTGACTCTGGAAAGGTTTAGATCCCTGTCTGAGAAAGCAGCCGGTAAACCCGTGGATACATTAGCCACAGAAAACCTGACAGACCGGGCGAAAGGCTCCAGTAAATAGCAGACAAAAAAAAGCCCTGACGACGGGGGGGGGAGAGCGTCAGGGCCAAGACCATTAGGAGTGAAACTTGGAGGATTTCATCCTTGCTTCCGGGTGGCAGCCATGTGAGCCACCCTACCAGCATTACTAAACACGTTGGGGGAGATGTGTTAGCCAGATAAAGACAGTATCGAACACAGGTCACAGATTGCCAGCACACCTGAAGATTAATTTAGAACAAATGGAAATAGGTTCTTGAGCACCAGCGCTAAAAGTTATTACAGCCCTCCCCCACCATCAGAAGGTAACTTTTCCTACTTTTTTTCACTTGTTTGCAACATTGATGAAAACAATGCTTGACTAATCCTCTAGAGTCCCTAAAATGGCGCCCACTTACACAGCGAAACGCACGTAAGTATAAGAAAACGCTAGGATTTTTCAGATTTATCAGATAGAATTCGCAGCGTTCTTTTCCGCCAAAGGCGGATAAAAAAGGCTAGGTGGCAGAGTGGTCATGCAGCGGACTGCAACTCCGTGTACGCCGGTTCGATTCCGACCCTAGCCTCCATTTTCCTCTTCATTGCAGTATCCTGTTGAATGCAATGAAAGTGAGAATGAAGGGCAACTATTAAACATCGCCCTCTCTCGCAAAGGATCTGCCCGGGTGGTGGAATTGGTAGACACAGGAGACTTAAAATCTCCCGGCTTCACGGCCGTGCCGGTTCAAGTCCGGCCCCGGGCACCACTAGATCCTTATAGTTTCACAGTTATAAACCTTACGATATAGCCTTTTTTGACCCCCCCCTTTTTATAAATACGAACCTCAGCAGTTAATATTTTTGTTGGCTGGGCAGAGCTCTATAAGTTACCGGCTCCCAACTTTCCCTGTCCGGATTAATAGACACATTCAGAGAGCACCCCGCCACCCATCAAAGATTTTCCAGCCAGGCTACTGATCCACAACAACTAACACGACATCGCCATTTACGACTGGGATTTTTCTCACCGCAGGGAGCCAAATATCACCTGTACCTGGGAAAGTAAGATGAGAGGCATTTATTACAATGTGGTTATACTTACCGTTTTCTTGGCAGTCTAGCGAATTTAATACAGGCGCTTAGCCTAGATGAGGAGCCCGACTCGAACTAAAGGATGCAGCCGTCGACCAAGACCACACCAAGAAGGTATTCGTTAATATTGATTGCCGCTCTACCCCACCGCCACTTCAGCTGACGGCAGTCAAACCCGTAACTCTTCGTTTTCAATCTAGAATAACCCTTGAAGACTACAGGGAAAGCGGCAAGTAGATTTACCGGACATCCGAGAAATATCAATTCCGGCAAATAAAACCACTTGGGTTACTACACTCATTGGACGTCCGCGGGACTAGATAGAACTGCCTCCAGAACCAGAAATGAAATAGCTTGTACGGATGAGAATAAAAAAACCGGCTTGGGGGCCGGTTCAAGAAAGGATGGTTGCTGCATGAAAACCAAAGCAGCTACGAATATATTACTCCTCAAATCAGAACACTGTCAATAAATACAGCTGTATATAAATACAGTTTACGGTAATTTATACGTCAATTTAAGGGGCGGACTTGGGGCATTTAGCATTGAGCTTTACCACTCTTTTGGTGATGGGTTGGAGAGGGCTATCACATTTCAGAACCCAGGCACTGTAGTGGGGACAAAAATCTGGCAAACCTATTCTTCCTTAAATGAAATATGTGAACTGGTTTCAATTTAAAGAAATCGGCCCACTCAATACAGCGCTAAAATCTGATTTGTTTAAGGAGGAAAGAGCGCACTTGCATAGCAGCGCTCCGGACTCGGGTATCCCGAAACGCTATTGTTCAACGAACCAGTATTGTAAAGTGCGAAACTCAGGTAAGCAGTGGAGTGGAGCTACTCTGAGTACAAGAGAGCTTTCGTATCTATCGCCACCTTCAAGGCGTACAACTTATATACAGATCTCGCGTAGATTCATCACCCAATATGCACATATGCCCTTTAGTGTCTTTGTTCAATTAGTTTGATTTAGCAGGTTATACTTCACCAAAGAGAAGGCGGCTACTCATAAGTTGCAATACACAGTTATCTCAGGAAGTATTTCAAGCTTTGCGTGGTACCCACCAAGTGTAAAAAGTGGTCAATCGCAAGATGCAGTGAGCCGTGTTTTTATGCATAACTTACAAAAAAAGATTCCCATGAAGATAAAGACATCACCTATAGAAACGTTAATTTTCGCTATTCTCGCTATTTCACTTTCCAATGCCAGTTATGCAAAGGACACTGGGCAGGTTGAATTTCTGAACCCAACAGGATCAGCCTCAAAGCTACCGTTTTCAGAGGCTGTAAAAGTTGGCAACCAGCTATTTCTTTCTGGCCAAATAGGGCTTTCACCGGAGACTAAGCGGTTAGCCCAAGGGGGATTCGCTGCGGAGACCAAACAGACTCTAGACAATATAAAGCAAACTCTAGAGCGCTACGACTACGAAATGAAAGATGTCGTTAAATGCATGGTCATTTTAACAGATATCAAGAATTTTCCTGAATTCAACAACATCTACCAGAAAGCTCTTGCCTCCCCCTACCCTGCAAGGACTACCTTTGCAGTGGAGTCCCTAGCGCTGGACGCCCAAATTGAAATTGAGTGCATCGCTGCCAAGTAGCTATTAGTTGAGATCTGAGGTGGTAAAATCATCCACCTCGGATAGTTCGCGTTTAATTCCGAAGGTGTTTGAGACAAGCCATATAGCGCCTTCATCAGGGCTGATTAGCCACGCGTAAGCTCAATTGTTTCCAAAATTCTTTTAAAGCTCTCTGTTATCCTGGCCATATCTTCATTCGTGGAATTAACAATAAGCCAATAAGCATCTTTCCTTCCAACAACAAGGCTCAACATTTGAACGGATTTATCCCCTTCACTAAACCATTCTACAGTCTTGTAGCTCACCTTTAATCCTGACTTTGTTGTCAGCTCCCCTTCATTTGAAGTTCTTACTTTTTTTTGGCCCGAAGATTTCTGGAATTCCTTTAATATCATTCGCCAATATAGTTCATGCTTCTGCCCTCCTCGCTCACGATCAGTAACAACCAGGTAGTCCAGCTCATCGCCATTCCAGCTCAGAAGAATTTCTTCATCAGGACTATAATCAGGCACAACCTGAAAAGTTAGATCCATCTCTGAAGGTGGATTAACTTTAATATACTCTGCAATTTTCAGCTCTTCCGCTTGAGACGCGTAGGAACTAATACAAAACAATACAGCAATGAATATCCGCTTCACCAAATTTACCCTAAAAAAATGTAAAACCACACCGTATATCTATGACAATACAGTTACCTACTATGAGCTTAATTATTAAAAATAAAGGAATCAACTTCTTTGCGCACGGAGCCACTCATTTGTGATTACATAATACATCCGTAACTCTGACACTCCCTCGCAAATGGTACGATATAAATAACACAGGGTCGCCTAAGCGACCCTGTGATACCTAGACAATAAAACAACCCTACTAACTTATCTAAAAGTTGAAATCATCCAGCTTCCACCAGCAGTGCCCATCGCCAGGTATATCAAAGCCAGCTGATGTAATTCGGCCTTAAAGCGGTTGTATCCGTTAAATACAAAGGAACCAAAATTGGGGTCAAAAAGCCTCCAGGTATTACCATTCTGTACTTGAACTGCAATTGCATGGCCGCTGTTGGGACCCAGGAATCCTATCAATGCAAAGCCTTGATTAAGGCGGGCCATCCCCTGCCGTATCCATCGCAAAAATATGGAAAAAGGCTCAAATGGATTCAACTGATGCCCACGGGCGATACAGTGCTCGGTATACCCATCTGCCCGACAAATCGTCCTTAACCCTGACGATATACCCATCACATTTCCCTGGATCTGCTGCTGCGCGGAAATTGCCCTTTGCATTGTATAGATAGGCTGCCCAAAGGTGGTGGTCGACCCGCCAACAGCCCTTAAAAACATACCTGGAGTTGCTCTGTTGAGGGCGTTTCCAATTCCCGTATTATGGTAACGCTGTTGCAGTCCTGCCTGGAGGTGCATATTTATATGACCGCCGGGTTGCAAGCCGAGTCTCACCCACATGTAGGATAATGCGTAACAAACTCCGCGCCTTACGTCATTGTGGACACCGGGTTGGATGTAATTTGCTTGATCCAATAGAAATTCTGTTTCTGTTAATTTCGGATTGAACATGGAGGTCTCCCTATTCTTTAGAGATAGTGGACTTTTGCCTATCCGCGGTATCGCGGCCCATGTTCTATTTTTCTCACCTACAGTTTTATCTCTATCAATTTTCTTGTGGCTTTTTTAGCTTTAAGTCATTTTAAAAAGTAAACCGGAATTTGATTACACTTAATTTCAATTGGCTTTTCAGAACGTTAAGGTCAAAATATGATACAAATTTCCAGTTTAAACTGCGTTTGGATAAGTGCAGAAAGTAAATTTATTTTTAATCATATACGAGTACAAGTATTGCGCTGGTAATAACAAACTCATTAGAACAGTGAGCTATCAAATACCAGCGCTATTATATCTGTTGAGAAGGCTGTGGAATCTAAACTCAACCTTCCTATATGATATTAACTGGGAAGTTGAGTAAGGAAGAAATCTCTCAGGTTCTCACCCATTACTTTACGGATCTCTTCTTCAGTAAACCCTTGCCGAAGCATTTCTGCGGTAAGCACGCCCAGTTCACTTACGTCAAATGCAACCTTTACACTACCGTCATAGTCCGACCCCAATGCGACATGATCCACACCCAGTGTATCAATGGCATAACGAATGGATTTAACAATGCTCTTGGGGCTTGTATCGCAGACAGCACCAGGCCAGAAACCGATTCCAACCAAGCCTCCTTTACCCGCTATCTCCTTCATTAGCTCATCACTGATATTCCGGCGTGAGTTGCACGCCCCTTGAAGCCCGGTATGGGAAACAATCACTGGGCGCTCGGCAATATCCAAAACTTCGCGGACGACCTGCTCGGAGGAGTGGGCGACGTCAATCACAATAGAGCGCCTTTCCATCTCCTGCACTGCTTCCCGGCCAAATGCGCTCAAACCCTGCCCGCTTTCTCCATGCAGGGAGCCACCCAGCTCATTGTCGAAAAAGTGTTGCAACCCCATCACCCGGAAACCAGCATCGTATAGGTGACCGATGTTTTCGATCTTCCCTTCCAAAGGATGGGCACCTTCAGTGCCAAGGAGTGCGGCCAAAACCTCTCCGCCCTGCTTCCTTGCTACAAGCACCTCTTGTAGATCTGCCGCACTTTTGACGATACGTATTTGGTCAGGCGCAGATTGCTGTAGCGCATTAACACGCTCTGCATGATAGAGCGCCCGCTCATACAGGCTGCCCCACGCCTTTACTGGCCACGCCTGAGCAATGGCCAATAAGGTTATGTTATCGCCAGCTTTGCTGGAGTTCTTCTGATAGTTCTGCCCCCGGGGAGACTTGGTAACTGATGTGAAGACCTGGATACCCAGATTACCTTCTCTCGCCCGGGGAAGGTCCAGATGACCATAGTCGGCTCGCTTCCTCAAATCCCTGGCCCACAGGAAACTATCTGCGTGGAGATCACCTACCAATAGACTTTGGTGTAGCGCTTTAGCCTCAGGTGACAGCGCTGCAATTTTGCCCGGCTCTACTTTGTTCATAGACTTTTCAATAGCCGGAAGCAAAAGCCATTTCCAGCTGGCGAACAATATCACCACCATTGTTGTCAGAAGAATGAACCACTTGCTCATCTATTGTCTCCATTAGTAGAAATCCATGGGGAAGTTTGCACAGAGGCAACAACCTTCTTCGATCCATCAGGATCGCAGAATGAAGCAATTCGAGCGGTTGCTCAATAAGCAAGCAAGAGAAATAAAACTGTGGTGGTCGTGGAATAAGCGCTGGGACACCAACCTCGTACTTATCAGAAGAGAGAAAAATGAAGGACAAGCAGTGATCAAACTTTTACAACTGAACTTACTCGTATTATTCGCTCTATTCATGGGTGGTTGCGCCGCTTTATCGCCCAATTTTCAGCAGCCCGAGGTTGAGATTATTGGGCTGGAGCCGCTTCCTCCTGCCGTCGGCAGCGATCTGCGCTTCAGAATCCATTTGCGCATTTTCAACCCCAACAACCAAGAGCTACCCCTCTCCGGGATCTACTACAAGCTCAGTCTTGCCGGCCATAAAGTGATGACGGGAACCTCAAACAACCTATTGCCCATTGCCCCCTATGGCCAGGATGATATCTCGGTAGACGCAACTGCAAGCTGGATGGGGTCTCTATTCGCCGCCGCTGAATTAGCGAATAGAGGGCAGCAATCGGTACCCTATGAACTTCAGGCAAAAATTGGCCTGAGCAGGTCCATTGTGCCTTCCATTACAGTGCAGCGAAGTGGCGAAGTTCGACTAAATCAGAATCTGGGCCTCTACCACTAGTCCAAGCCTACTCACTTTGGATATAGCGTTTTAATCTCCCCAGTCGCCGACCTTGTCGGCACCGGGGATCTGATACTCGAGATAGTCTTCAACAGTGAATGGCATCTCACTGATGACTGCGCGCACGCGCTCACCAATAGCCTGTGTCTCAGGACGCGCATTGGCCAGCCCGGTATAGGGTATGCCTTTGCCGCTGGCTACGTCTGGATATTTACGCTTGAATAAACGGTGGCGAGCCACCATATGATTGAACTGGCCCTGGGTGTAAATTAACGGCACCAGCTGCGGGGACTCCTCCCGGGGGTCCATATATAAATCGTAATAAGCCTCCGGCATCCCCGACCCTGCCACCTCGCCCGCTCCCAGCCAATGCCTCTTATATCGCCCCTTTACTGTTGCCCCCAATTCCTTACCCGTATAGATAAATACATAATCCCGGCGGCCATGAGTATCGCCGTTTAGGAACAGAGCGGTCTGGTCGACGCCATCAACGACGCGATCCGTGGGAATAGCATCAGTTGCTCCACCCAAGCGAGCGAAAGTCGTATACAGGTCAGTGATATGAATAATATCTCCTGCCGTTTGTCCCGCTTCGATAGTTCCTGGCCACCAGGCAAAAGCAGGTACGCGAACGCCGCCCTCAGTAAAATCCCCTTTGCCACCCCGATACAACATGGGCAGCATTCCCCACCCCGCCGGCGGACTGTGAACCATAGGGCCGTTATCCGCCATTGCAACGAACAAGGTATTTTCAGCGAGCCCTAAGCTTTTCAATTCTTGCATCAGCACCCCGACAAAGTTATCCATCGCCGGGAAAGCATCGGCAACCATCAGCCCGGCTACCGAGCGCTTGGGGTTATACATCGCCATGAAATTAAGGAGATTGGGCCAGTAGGCAACGAAAAACGGTTTCTTCTGCTCTGCACTGCGACGAATAAAGGCCAGCGTTCTCTGTTCTGCCTCTGGATCAAACTTAGCGAAGCACTCGTTGGATGTTCCGCACCACTCTCGCCCGGGTTGTCCCTTTTTCCCTTCAATATTCATTACCCAGCCAGCGGGAATCAGACCAGGGCTGTCCAACTGATAGGGATCAGGTGGATAGATTTCGGGGAACATGCCCAGCACCGCATTTGCTACATTTGCCTGGGGGTTAAACAGGGAGGTAATCTGGTTCATCGGAGTGAACAACGCCTCATCGAACCCCTGATTGTGCAAATAACTCTCCTCGATATCTCCAAGGTGCCCCTTGCCGAAAAAGCCTGTCGTATAACCCGCTTGCGAAAGTACCTCGGCAATAGTGACCTCTTCTGCGCGTAGACCGGAAAACTCATGGGGCATACCCACTTCACCCATGCCATAGCGCACCGGTAGCCGTCCGGTGAGCGCAGCAGCGCGGGTTGGTGTGCATGAGGGCTCAGAGTACATGCGAGTAAAGTTGATACCCTCTGAAGCCATCTGGTTTAGATTTGGCGTTGAGTAGCCAAAGTTCTTTTGTAACGCAGGAAAGCCAACAGCTCCAAATGCAGTGTCATCCCACAGCAGAAATACGATATTCGGTGGCTGTCCATATTTCTGCCGCAACTGCTGTAAGCGTTGCTCAAGCTCCGCATCCTCTTGATCCCAACGATCGCTGTTTTGCATCTTGAGAATATAAAACTCGGCATCGTGTACAACTTGCCCCTCGACATTGAGAGTGATGCAAAGGAGCCAGATCATAATCAGGTGGCTTTTGACGGACATGAGCTTCCTATAGATCGCAGAAAAGTATCTAACAATTTAGAGGAGCGCAGGGGCTTGGAAGAGGAAGAGCGAGTTTAAGCGGGGTAAAGAGCGCCTCGTTTTCCAGCAAATGCCAGAGTCGAGGCGCCAATTTCGTGAGAGAAGTAACTACCCTCTATCTACTTATCCCGGCTGTCGGCCATAAGAGCCGGCCATGCGGCGCGCAAGTACATCACCATCGTCCACAAGGTGAGGCCGGCAGCGATATAGAGCAGCAGGTATCCAATAGTTTCCATCACCGGAAACTCTCTAACATCGAAGGCAAGCAGAACAAGAATTGCTGCCATCTGTGCGGTGGTTTTGACTTTGCCTACATAGGAAACGGCAACGCTGCTGCGCTGCCCCAGCTCAGCCATCCACTCCCGCAACCCAGAGACCGCGATCTCTCGACAGATGATCACCGCCGCAGCAATCGCAAACAGCGGATTGTCATGCAGTCCCACCAGCAAGACCAATGCCGTAGCCACCATTAGCTTATCGGCAACCGGGTCCAGAAAGGCACCGAGGGCAGTACTCTGATTTAATTTTCTGGCGAGATAGCCATCAAGCCAATCGGTAATTGCGGCAACTGCAAAAATTGCAGCAGAAGCAATGTAACTCCACTTGTACGGCAAATAGAAAACCAAAACAAAAAATGGGATCAAAGCAACACGTAAAAGTGTCAGTTGATTGGCGATTGTCATACTTTTCTCAATTCTTGCGGAGGGCGTACGTTATCAAGCCATCGCGCAAAATGAAACGCTTTGGAAAAAACTGGCCATTTAATCGCCAGCTCAATCCTGTTCTACTCGTGGTGTAGTGCCGAGTATATATCCTGAGCTAGTTTCCGGCTGATACCATCCACGCTGGCGATCTCCGTTACTGTTGCGCGCTTTAGCTCCTGCAAACCTCCGAAATGTCGCAGCAGCGCCCTGCGGCGAGTGGGCCCTACTCCAGCGATACCTTCCAATGGAGACTCCCTGCGTTTTTTATCCCGTTTTGCCCGGTGGCCAGCGATAGCAAAGCGGTGCGCTTCGTCTCGCACTTGTTGAATTAAGTGCAGCGCTGATGAGTCGGCGGAGAGTACAAGCTCTTTGTTACTGGAAACCACATGTAATGTTTCAAAGCCCGCTTTTCGTGTAGTTCCTTTGGCAACACCAATAATTTGCACTCCGACGATGCCCAGCTCATTCAGAGCTTCGACCGCTTGTGTAACCTGGCCCTTCCCTCCGTCGATCAACAGGATATTGGGGAATTTGCCCTCGCCACCGGAAAGGCGCGTATAGCGCCGCTTTAGCGCCTGCCCCATTGCCGCATAATCATCACCCGCCTGGATACCCTCAATATTGAATCGGCGATAATCCGACTTCACCGGGCCGCCGATATCAAATACAACACAGGACGCAACCGTGGCCTCACCGGAAGAATGGCTGATGTCAAAGCACTCAAGCCTCTCCGGGAGCTGCTCCAGTTCTAATACTTCCTGGAGCTTCTCGAAACGGTTGTAGAGTTTTTGCTGGGCTGCAGTTCGACTAGTCAAATTCTGTTGCGCTGCCTGTTGCGCCATTTCAACCCAAGTGGCCCGCTTGCCACGCAACTTATGGGTGATACCGACATCGCGACCACACTGCTCGCTAAGAGCCTGTTGAAGTGGTTCGAGATCCTGTAAGGCCTCTGAAACTAAAATCTCACGGGGGATCTCTCGGGGACTGCCCAGGTAAAATTGCGGGACAAATGCGGAAAGTAGCTCTGGCGGTGTGAGTCCCAGGCGCTCACTGGGAAAATAACTGCGACTCCCCAGAATTCGCCCCTGCCTGACAAACAGAACGTGTACGCAACAGCTACCGCCCTCACTGGCTATCCCCAGCACATCCACATCGCCACTTGCACCCTCAGCTACCTGATCCGCTTGTAGACGACGCAGCGCGGAAATTTGGTCTCGCAGTCTCGCGGCTTTTTCAAATTCCAGCGCCCGGGATGCCTCATCCATTTGATCGGCCAACTCCTGGATAATGCTGTCACTTTTACCCGTGAGAAACATCTCTGCGTGGCGAACATCCTGGCGATAGTCCTCGGGAGAAATAAAATCGACACAGGGAGCAGTGCAGCGCTCTATCTGATATTGAAGGCAGGGCCTTGAACGGTTGCGAAAAACACTGTCTTCACAAGAGCGGATTCGAAAAGTTTTTTGCAAAAAGTTCAGGCTGTCGCGAACCGACGATGCATTTGGAAAAGGTCCGAAGTATCGGCCTTTCTTGCGCTTGGAACCACGGTGGAATGCAATACGGGGAAAAGTGTCATTGCTGGAAAGAAAGATATAAGGGTACCCTTTATCATCCTTCAGCATCACATTGTATGGGGGCCGCTGGGACTTGATCAGGCTTTGTTCAAGCACCAGGGCTTCGGTTTCACTGCGCGTAACGGTGACTTCGATGTTTCCAATACGCTGCACCAGCGCCATGGTTTTTGTCGTTAGTCCGGAGCTGCGAAAGTAGCTCGACAACCGATTGCGAAGGTTCTTGGCTTTCCCTACGTAGAGGATTTTATTTTCGGCGTCGAACATCTGGTAGACGCCGGGTTTGCGAGTTACTGTCGCGAGGAAACGCTTGCTATCGAACATCTGGCAACCGGCCTCAATATTTTAAGAAATCAGCCACTTTTCAATTAAAGTGCAGCATCTGGGTCGAGAATTTGGTGTTTAACAGCGAGGATCGTCAACTCTACATCACTATTAATATCCAACTTCTCAAAAATCCTGTAGCGGTAACTATTCACCGTTTTGGGGCTTACCGAGAGAGACTTTGCAATATCCGCAACCTTGGCGCCATTGACGATCATGTCTGCAGTCTGCAATTCCCTTTTAGATAATTTTTCAAACGGAGATTGCTGATCATCCTGGCCACTGACACTGCGCATCGCCATTTTGGTTGCCATGGAATTACTGATAAAAACACCACCTGAAATAACCGTCCGTATCGCTCGAACCATTTCTTCAAGGTCCGCGCCTTTAGTCACGTAACCCATTGCCCCAGCCTGCATCAAGCGGCCCGGGAATAAATCATCATCGAGTGCACTAACGGCAACAACCTTTGCCTCCGGGCACCGCTGCAGCAGCTTTCTAGTCGCTTCAAGGCCGCCCATTCCTGGCATTTTTACATCCATCAGAATGACATCAACATTAGACCGGCGAACGAATTCCAGGGCCTCCTCGCCACAGTTTGCCTCTCCGGCGACTTCTATATCCTCAACATCACCCAGCATGCGCGAAATGCCCATTCGCACAAGATCGTGATCATCCACCACTAAGACTTTGATCAAGCTATCCCCAACTACGGATAAGTGCAGTGGCTACGCCGCGTATACATCCCCAACGCACGAGCTCTATAAACTGCGTTCTTCTTTTTAGCTCACGGTGAAACTACCCCGTGTAGGTCCCCCCGGAACCCAACCGCAACATACCAGACAAAAACGCTACTGCAAAGCAGAAGCACCGTTTCAAATGCTGCTGAACAGACATTTGACCACAGGATCTTGCTGCCTTTATAACATTTAATTATAGCGTAAAAACGTACCAATTAATTTTTCTGCGATCAAGATGAGCACTTCCGCAAAATTTGCGATAGAAGATTCATTTTATCGCAGAAAATATTTATGAAAGAAATCGGAATATGAGAAAATGTTAGAGGTTGAATTCGTTATAACAAAATAATCGTCAACAACTAGAACAATTCTCTACTGAAATTCAGGCTGAAAACTGCCAACCCCACCCAATAACTTGCACTTTTCTATTGGGTACTTGCTAACTGCAATTCAGTGAAGAATAAAAGAAGGGATTGTCCGCACCCTCATGCAAACAATCTTGAATGGATTAAGGGTAATAGCGCGGCTCAGGCTCCAGGGTAACACCAAACTTAGCCTGCACATCAGAAGCGATAGCGCGAGCCAATCGTGTCACCTCATCACCCCGGCCCCGGCCGGGATTAACCAAAACCAATGCCTGCTGGTGGTGAACTCCTACCGCTTCTTGCCGCCTGCCCCGCCAACCAGCGCGATCAATTAGCCAACCTGCCGCCAGCTTCCAACCCTCACCGCTGGCATAAGCTACTAAATCGGGATGTTCCGATTTTAGGTTTTGGTAAATGTCCGCATTCACCACAGGGTTTTTAAAGAAGCTGCCAGCGTTGGGAATTTGATCGGGGAGCGGTAATTTACTGTTGCGAATATCGATAACCGCAGCGGAAATTTGTGCGGGTGTTAAAGAGTCACAATCCCAACCTTGCTGGTCAATAAATTGCTGTAGGGCCGGGTAAGCTACCTTGGGCTGCCAATCTTGTGCAAGGCGAAGGTTAACCTGGGTAATAATAAATTGATCGCGCAACTGCCCTTTAAACACACTGTCCCGGTAATCAAACTCACAGTCCGACGCGGAAAAGTTATGTAGTGCACCTGTCGAAATTTCCATGGCCTGCAAGCTGCAAAAACAGTCACGCAACTCTACGCCATAGGCGCCGATATTTTGGATTGGGGCTGCACCCACTTTACCTGGAATCAGCGCGAGGTTTTCCAAGCCTCCCATGCCCTGCTCGACAGTAGACATAACCAGCTGGTGCCACCCCTCCCCGGCCGCCGCCTCAATCGTACCGCCACGACCATTGGGAGTAATTGTTAGCCCTCGCAGCCCAACCTGAATTGCAAGCCCGGGAAAGTCTCCCGTTAATACGATATTACTGCCCCCACCCAACGGCAGAATCGGCAAACGCTTCTGCTGCGCAAAGCTCAAAGCCTCACGCAATTCATCCAGGGTTTCCACACGCGCAAAGTAAGCGGTGTTTGCTGAAATTGCGAGAGTATTGTGGGGCTGTAAATCAATATTGGCTTCAATCATTAGGTTCTACATCAGGCCAGGGTTTCTCGCATACGCTGAAGATCCTGCTCAGTATCTACGCCACCGGGCACTTCTGCGCAGGCATCCGCTACGTGAATCTCTTGGTCGTGGTAAAGAAAACGCAGCTGCTCCAGAGCCTCGAACTTTTCTAGCGGGGCCATAGGCCAGGATACAAACTGGCGCAATAGCGCAACACGGTAAGCATAGATACCAATATGGCGACGAGGTTCCAAGCCCCTTGGCAGTTCACTGCTATCCATCGCAAAGGCATCTCTGGGCCATGGGATTGGCGCTCGTGAAAAATACCTGGCCAACCCGGACTCAGTTGTCACTACCTTGACGATATTCGGGTTGCGAAAATCCTCCACTGAGGTGATGGGTTCCGCCAGGGTTGCAACGCCGGCTCTCTTGCTAGCCGCCAGGTTTTCAGCCACTTGATTTATCACCTCGGCGGGTATCAAGGGTTCATCGCCCTGCACATTGACCAAAATGCGGTCCTCGGCAAGGCCCAGGTTCTGAGCCACCTCCTGCAGTCGGTCAGTTCCCGAGGCATGCTCGGCAGATGTCATACACACCTCGGCGCCGAAGCCGTGGGCCACCTCCGCTACACGCATATCATCGGTGGCTATAACCACCCTCTCGGCATCGCTCTCACTGGCACGCAAATAAACATGCTCCACCATCGGCTTGCCGCCGATATCAGCCAAGGGCTTACCTGGCAGGCGACTGGAGCCATATCGCGCGGGAATAATGACATCGAAAGAAGAGTTATTTTTCATTTTCACTAAACTGTTGCAGGTGCTTGTGCACCTTTTGGTAAAAAAGATCTGGCAACTTGGCCCGAACCTCAAGCGCCCACCAGTGACTCTCCCAGAAATCGCGACATTTCACCGCATCTTTCATGGTCATGATCACGGGGGTTTCCCCATCGAAGTGCAGTTCCTGGGGGCTGAATTGATGATGATCGTCAAAAGGTTGCTCTGTCACCTCGAACCCTAGCGCTTGCAGTGACCGGAAAAACCGCTTGGGATTACCGATCGCTGCCACCCCGTGGCAAGGCCCGACTTCAGGCCCTGACGGCAGGCGCAATGTGGAGGTTTGGTCGAGGTTAAACTGGTGCCAGCAGGAAGGCTCGAGCGTCATTTCAAACTCTAAAAGCCCACCGCACTGATCCCTGACTTTGGCTTCTGGCTCTCCATTACTAACCAGCATGTCGACGCTTTGCAGGCGCGTCACCGGTTCCCTCAGAGGTCCTCTGGGCAGCATATGACCATTGCCCAAACCGCGATGACCATCAACTACACAAATTTCATAGCTGCGCCACAAACTATAGTGCTGCAGCCCATCGTCGGACAAAATAACATCACACTGGTGATAGTCGATCAGGGCCTGCGCCGCCTCGGTGCGATTAGGGGAAACCATCACCGGCACACCGGTGATTAAGTGCAGCATCAGCGGCTCATCCCCGGACTCCAGGGGGTGGGATTGGGCAGTCACCTGATAGGGATATTTTTCTGCACGACCACCATAGCCACGGCTGATAATCCCCGGATTGTGACCCCGCTCCTTTAGCCAGCGAGCCAGCTCCGCCACCAATGGTGTTTTACCCGCACCGCCAACGGTGATATTACCGATGACGATGACAGGAACTGATAAGGGCTCCGGTGGAGTGCGAGAACTCATTACCCGGCGCCGCTTGCTCACCCCCCCATAGAGTAATTCCAGCGGAGTGAGCAGGGAGAGCGAGCGACCTTCACCCTTTTCCGGGTACCAGCGCTTGTTAAACCAGTCTTCCAGTGACATCCAGGTGCCCTACCCCATTGTTTGCTGCTGTAACAGAGATGCGTATCGACCACCCTGGGCGAGCAGCTCTGCGTGATTCCCACTCTCTACAATTCGACCTTTCTCCATCACCAGGATGCGATCGGCATTCTCGATCGTACTCAGGCGGTGGGCGATAACAAACGTAGTGCGGTTTTTCATGACTTCAGCCAGAGCCGCCTGAATATGGCGCTCCGATTCATTGTCCAGTGCTGAGGTGGCCTCATCCAAGATCAGTATGGGCGCATCCTTAAGCAGGGCACGGGCAATAGACAAGCGCTGGCGCTGGCCGCCGGAGAGCATCTGCGCATTATCCCCCAGAACCGTATTCGCCCCCTCAGGCAGCTCTTCAATAAATTGAGCTGCATGTGCCTGCTCCATAGCACGCAGAACATTTTCCTTGGGTGCATGCTCTAATTCACCGTAGGCAATATTGCGATATACAGTGTCGTTAAACAGCACGATATTTTGGGAAACCATACTGATATGGCGGCGCAACTCTTTAAGTGGCACCTTGGAAATATCAGCCCCATCGACCAAGATACGTCCACCTGTCGGCTCGTAAAACCTAGCCAGCAGACTTACCAGCGTGCTCTTGCCGGAGCCAGATGCACCCACCAGGGCCACTGTTTCTCCCGGATTTACCGCGAAACTGATGTCGGAGAGTACTTTAGGTGCTGCCGGGTCATAGCTAAACTCAAGCCCGTCAAAAGCTACTGTGCCATTCACAGGCTTAGGTAGCTGAGCTTCACCATCCTGGGGCTCTCTGGGAGCATCCATTACTTCAAAGATACTCTCCGCTGCCGCAATACCCTTCTGGATATCGGCAAAAATTTCGGAAAGGCTGCGCACTGGCTTGGCCAAGGATGCAGCCGCACCAATATAGGCGGCAAAAACCCCAGCAGTCATGGACTCAACCATACCCGGTGCCAGAGCCAGCCAGACAATAGTTGCAGTAGACAAACCAACCAGTATCTGAATCACAGAAACACTGGCATTGTTTGCTACTACGAGCTTCATAAACTGCCGACGGTTATTGTCGCTGGCAGAGAGGAAACGGGATTTCTCGTAATCCTGCCCCCCATACATCCGCACCACTTGATAGCCATTGATCGCTTCCTGGGTGACATGGGTAACGTCACCCATGGAATTCTGGATGCGATGGCTTAATTTGCGGAAACGCTTACCCACGATGCGCACAATAAAGGCGATCAAAGGGGCAAAAAGGAAGAAGGTTAAAGTCAGCTTCCAGTTCACCAATAACAGGTAGGTCAAGAGACCGATTACCGTAAACGACTCGCGGAAGAGTACCTTCACCGCCTTGGTGATGGAGTTGGTTACCTGCTCAACATTGTATGAAACCTTTGAGATCAGGTAAGCGCCGGTATAGCGGTCAAAATAGGAGCTGGGAAGCTGGCCAATTCTCTCAAATAGCTGTGTTCGCAACTCGTGGATCACTGCACGGCCCACATAGGCCAAACCATAGCTGCCGACAAAATTGCCAATAGCCCTAAGGACAATAATCAGCAACATTGCAAGCGGTACAAGCCAACGAGCAGTCTCCTGGGGCATTACTCCATCGGGGTAATAGGATGCTACAAACTTTGAGAGAAACCCGCGACTCTCTTGGATACCTGCCCCCACTGCATCGAGCAACAGCTCAGTCACAGCAATCAGGCTAACACCCATGATCGAAAACAGGAAGAAGCCCAGTACCGCAACCCCGAAAATCGCCATGTGCGGGCGGGCATAAGTGAGCAATCGACGGTAAGTTTCCGCCCCATTTTGCGGTTTGCTGGGGGGCGCTTTTACTTTCTTCATACAGACCAATGAATGGACTCGCCCCAACTGGGGCGAGTGGGCACAGAAACCGAAGGTAAGTCAGCTCCCTACAGGGTTCCGCGCTAGTTTTCTTCCGGCTGCCGTGTAGTAATGCTTAGGTTGACAAAGCCTAGCTGTCCAGCGGCATCCATTGCCCGAACCACGGCTTGGTGATGAGCGGTGGCGTCGGCGGTTATCACAAGCGGGCGATTGTACTCGCCTGCGGAAACTTCCGACAGCGCAGATTTGAGGGTGTTGATCTTCTTATTGATCAAAGCTTGTCCATCTATTGAATAAGAACCATCAGCACTGATCAAAATCTCTACAGATTTAGGTTGGTCAACAGACTGAGGACCTGCTGCTTCAGGCAGGTTCAGCTTAAGATGGCTTTCCTTGGTGAAGGTTGTAGACACCATAAAGAAAATCAACAGCAGGAATACCACATCGATAAGTGGTGTCAGGTTAACCCCTTCCTGCTCTGTGGCTTGGCGGCGGAATTGCATGCTTGCTACCCCGCTCAGGCCGCATCTTCGATTTTACGATCGCTGTGCAGAGCATCCACAAGCTTGACAGCTTCCTGCTCCATTGCCACAACAATCGTGTCAACGCGACGCTGGAAGTATCTGTGTGCCATTAACGCAGGGATAGCGACAGTCAGGCCAGCGGCAGTGGTGATCAATGCCTGGCTAATACCACCGGCCAGTACGCCTGCATTACCGGTACCTTCCACCATAATCGCGGTAAAGACCTGGATCATACCGATCACAGTACCCAGCAAACCAATCAGCGGTGCTACGGCAGCAATCGTGCCCAAAGCACCCAGGAATCGCTCCAGTTCATGCACAACCTGGCTGGCAGTTTCCTCGATGCTATCTTTCATTACTTCGCGACCGTGGCGGGAATTGGACAGGCCCGCAGCAAAAATTTTTCCCAGTGGGCTGGAGTCGCGCAGCTCCTTCAATTTTTCCGCATTGACCTGGTTATTTTTAAGCCAGCCCCATACCTCACCTAATAAAGTACGTGGTGCAATATGCTGCGAGTGCAAAGTCCAGAAACGCTCGACACAAATAGCAATAACCGCTACAGAGCAAAACAGGATTGGCCACATCAGCAGGCCGCCGGATTTTATTATCTCAAACACTTTCTTAGCCCCAGAAAACCAGAGGGAATTTTTGGAAAATTATTACTGCGTCCTCGACGCAGAGCAGCACTTTATCACAGCTGGTGCCGGCGGCTAAGTCCTCCCACGCATCCTTATTCCCTGTTGTGACTCGCATACCAAAACCGTGGTGCCAAACGAGCCTGTAAAATTTGCGGCTCTTGTTCTCCGGCTCGCCAGAAAAATTCTACCGCTCCGCTCTCCGCAGTACTGAAAATGCTGGCACCGAAGTTTTGGTAGCGCTTCACAACATCGGTGTGAGGGTGGCCAAAGTGGTGTCGGAAACCGGCACTAAATACAACCCGTTTAGGCCTGGCCCATTCGAGCAAAGCGACCGATGAGGAAGAGCGGGAACCATGATGGGGCGCAATCAGTACGTCAACAGCGGGAAATTGTGGATACATTTTAGACAGTTGATATTCAACCTTACGACTGATATCCCCAGTAAGCAGTAAACGCACCCCCTGCCACTCAGCCAAAATTACACAGCTGTGATCGTTCTCCTCACCATCCAGTAATTCCTCTCCCTGTGCCGTTAAGGAAGGCCATAACCATCGAAATGATATATCTCCCAGTTGCTCTTCCGTTCCTGCCCGACACTGCTCAGTAATCGTGGCTGGCGATAATGGTAAATTGCTAGCTAAAGTCCCTGGAGCATAGAGCTTTTTTGCCTCAATGTTTCTAAGTAAACCCTCCACGCCGCCGGCATGATCCCTATCGCCATGACTGACGATCAGCACATCGAGTTCACTACCTCCGCTACTCATCAAGTAGGGAGCCACTATCGAGCCTCCCGCGCTCCAGCCCGAGGGGATTGAAGGCCCTGCATCGTAAACAATACGGCTTTTTCCGGTGCTGATAACTACTGACAACCCCTGACCAACATCCAGCACTGATAATTTCAAACGCTCATCTGCCGGTGTCAATGTAGAAAGCCAGGGCTGAGCAACTGGAAGAAAAAATAACCAGCCCAACTTGCGCCCTGGCAACCCTTTAGGCAGCAAAAGTAGCACCGCGCCAAGCCCGGCAATGACTATCCCCAATGCAGTGGAGGCAATCGCAAAACCACGAAACCCCGGTATCGAATGATCGACAATATTGAGCGCAGTCATCAGCAGATCCAATTGCCAACCTGCAAACTGCAGCAGCCAAACACCCAGCTGAGTATCAATAAATACAGCACCTAACATAAGTGATGGCAAAATAGACAGACCCATCCAGGGAATCGCTACAAGATTGACCAATACACCTGAAAAGCTAAAGCCAGAAAAATATATTATCGATGGGATAAACAGGCCAATTGCAATCAGCCACTGGCTTCGCAACAGCTGCCATAACGATAACTGGGAAAATCGGTGCTGCCATGAGGTTACAGCACCAGGGGCCTCAGCCTTCGGCCCCCATTGCGGCTCTCGACTTAAAGCAATTCGCCCACTAAACCCCAAAAGCAGACTGCCGACGGCCACGAAGGACAACCAAAAACCAGCACTGTAAAAAGCCAGTGGCTGCAGGCTAAGCACTATTGCCAGTGCCAATGAGAAAGCAAAACCCGCTCCCAGTCTGCGCCGCCAGTGCCACCCCAGCAATAACACCCAGGTCATTACAAGCGCCCGTTGTGCGGATAGAGGAACGCCGGCGATCAAGGTATAAGCAAGGCTCGCCACCAAGGCGAGTCCTATCGCAATACCAAAACGGCTGGTGCCCGTAAAAAGCCCAATCCCTTTTGCCAGTATGGTGCCCATCAACAAAATACAACCGGCCACCATGCCCACATGTAAGCCGGATATGGCAATAAGGTGGCCCGTACCTGTCCTTTTAAGCAGGTCGGTATCACCTTCGCTCAACTGACTGCGATCCCCTAGTAATAGCGCCGCTATCAGGTCCGGTCGTTGGATCGGTAACTGACTAATTTGGGAGCGCAATTCATCCCTTAACTCAATAATGCCATTCCCCTGCCCCAACCACTGAGGAGGATAATCGCGGGGGCGAACATACCCTGTTGCCGTAATTCCCTCTCGCAAAAGCCAGCCTTCATAGTCGAATGTATGTGGATTCACACTTCCCCTAGGGCTTCTCAATCGCACAGGCAATATCCATTGAGAGCCACCCCGCAGACGAGCCAGAGCCTCACCGTCAACTCGGTACCAGGTTAGGTTGAGAAGGCTTCCGATAGATAGCTCTGGCGGTGCTAACTGGGCACCCTCTTCAGCTAAAGGACTGGAAACAATATCCACAACTCGAGCGCGAAAACGCACCGTGTGTGACTCTGAACTAGCGCCAAACCCTCCCCCCTCATTTAATTCAGGCAGCGAGACCAGGTTCAACTGAAGTACAAAGTCCGCACCATGTGCACCGAGGGGGAGCCGGCGATCCAGCGATGCTTCATGAGAGTGGAGTGCCCAGGTCGCACCAATAAAGGAGAGAAAGATCAGAGCAAGGGGGCGCCAGCGGCGTATTACCACCCAGGCAAACAAGGCTAGAGAGAGATACAGTGCCCACAGAGTGCTTTCAGCGGGTAATCGGGCAAGACATCCCACTGCGATAATAGATAGCGAATAGACCCAAAGATATATGCTGGGCCCCATGTAGACGACAATGCCTCTCGCCTTAGCCAGCAGGTGAGAAAGCTGCTGAATTCGCTCCCGAAAACTCCATAATTCCATCCCCAGCGCCATCCCTTACACCATCTTTTTGTTCAACTATTGACCACCTTCACTCAAATCAACGATGATTGCGAACCGCCGCTTCAGGCGCCTAAAACCTTAATATAGCTAGCTAACCTGCCATTCATAGCACTGGCCAGTCACATATTTTTAAGAAAAATGCCATTTTTAACATGTTTGTCATATTCAAAACGCAGAATCCGCACCAAATCGAAAGGCAGCCAACTAGGACGACACGGAAGGCACCTTTCAACCCAAAACCATAAACTGTGCGAGACGATTATGAATAAGACCGCTCTCTCTCTGGCCATCGTTGCCATGGTACCTGCTCTGGCCAACGCCCAAGATGAAGGCGATGTACTCGACTTTTACGGCAAAGCCAACGTCACCTTCCAGGCTGCCGATGAAGGTGATGATTCCGTCACTGACGTTCAGAGCAACGCTTCCCGCCTGGGCGTGAAAGGCGAAATCGCCCTGACTGAAGGCGTTAAAGGTATCTACCGTATGGAATACGAAGTAGATATGGACGGTGACGCTGACGATACTTTCTCCCAGCGCAACATCTACGCAGGCCTGGAAGGCGGCTTTGGCCAGGTCATCGCTGGTAAGTTCGATACTCCCCTGAAAGTTGCCCAGAAGAAAGTTGACCTGTTCAACGACCTCGAAGGCGATATCAAGAGCCTGATCACCAGCAGCGATAACCGCGAAGAAGACGCACTTCAGTACACTACTCCTTCTTTCGGTGGCTTCAAAGCTTCTGCGGCTTTCATCAGCAACAAAGAAGAAGTTATTGACGAAACTACCGGCGAAGAACGCAACAACGGCGTTTCCATGTCTGTCGCCTATGACAACAACGGTGTTTACCTGGCCTACGCTATGGACCAGGACGTTGAAGGTCAGGACGTTGACGTTCATCGTTTTGTAGCTCAGTACAACATCGGCCCTGTACAAGTAGGCGCCCTGTTCGAAGAGCAAGATGCTGACGGCGGCGAAACTGTCGACGGCTGGATGAGCTCTGTTGCTTACAAGCTGGACCAGTGGACTCTGAAAGCCCAGTACGGCCAGTCTGATATCAAAGAAGAAGGCGGCGAGACTTTCAGCCTGGGCGCAGACTACAAATTCAACAGCGCAGCCAAAATTTTCGGCTTCTACACCGACGAAACTGCTGACGAAGACTACGATCGCAGCTACGCCGGTATTGGTGTTGAATACAAGTTCTAATCATTCCTTAAATGTGGCGGTCCAAATTGGAAAGTGCGACTCTGCCGCTTGGGGAAGATTGAGCAATGAAAAAGGCGGCCTTTGGCCGCCTTTTTCACTCTGGGGAATTTCCTAAGGAGCCCCTAAATAACCAATAGATCCATAAAGCGATTAACTGACAACTGCTTTAACCCTTGAAGATCATTAATAGCTGCAAAAATTTTGTTAGCCCGCCCTTGAGGGAATCGCGTAGCTAAATTACTACGGAACTTATCTTCCAATAACGGAATCCCCTCCCGTCGGCGACGGCGGTGTCCCATCGGATATTCAACTTCAATCTTTTCTGATGCGTCACCACTTTTAAAAAATACTTGTACCGCACTGGCTATAGAACGCTTATCTGGGTCTAAATAATCTTTTGAGTAACCTTTATCTTCTATCACTTCAATCTTGTCCCGCAAGATATCGATCTCTTTGTGATCGCGATGAAAATCATCTTCATAAAAACCTGGCTGTAAGTCACCAAAAATTAGCGCCACTGCAACAATATATTGCAAACAATGATCCCGATCTGCCGGATTATTTAATGGACCTGATTTAGTGATGATGCGAAGGGCTGATTCATGTGTGGTCACTACCACCTTGGTAATATTATCGATACGGTCTGCAACCTGTGGATGTAAAATAATTGCCGCCTCACAAGCTGTTTGACCGTGAAACTCAGCCGGATAAGAAATTTTGAATAAGATATTCTCCATGACATAGGAGCCAAAACTTCTGGGGAACTGAAAATTGCGCTCTGATGGTGGTTTCAGTTGCTGCTCCGCATTTGTCTTGCTAAACAGGACATCATAAAAACCCCATTGCTTTGCCGTAAGTACTCCGGGCACTCCCATTTCTCCACTTATCGCCAAATCAGCCAAGCGAACCCCACGGGAACTGGCATCACCTGCAGCCCAGGACTTGCGTGATCCAGTATTCGGGGAATGCCTATAGGTCCGCAATGCTCCACCATCCGCCCACGCCTGAGACACCGCCGCCATTACTTCCTCCCGCCCAGCGCCTTTAAGCCAGGCAGCCACAGCGGCAGAAGCAACCCGCACCAGTAGTACATGATCGAGCCCAACCCGATTAAAGCTGTTAGACAATGCCAAGACACCTTGAATCTCGTAGGCTTTGACCATTGCTTCGAGTACCGCGCCCATTTTTATTGGGCTTCCCCCTTTAACTAATCGCCCTTGCGACAGGTGGTCACAAACGGCCAATATTGCCCCAAGATTGTCAGAGGGATGCCCCCATTCAGCCGCCAACCAAGTGTCGTTGTAATCGAGCCATCGAATTGTACAGCCGATATCCCATGCAGCTTTTATCGGGTCCAAGCGAAATCGGGTGCCAGGTACCCGGGCCCCATTCGGCACCCATGTCCCCTCCACCCAGGGTCCTAACAACTTTGTACATTCAGGGAAACTCAACGCCAGAAAGGCACACCCCAGGGAGTCCATCAGGCTTAACCGTGCTGTTTCCCAAGCATCACTGGAACCCACTTTGAAATGAAGCACATAATCTGCGATATCCTGTATCACCTGATCGTAATCGGGGCGGATATTCGGAGCGGGGTCAGCAATCATGATTGAATAGCCCGTGAAATTGTCGGAGGGCAAAACAGATGGAGTAAGATTAGCTGCTTCCTAAACTTCAGATAGCTAAACAAACGACCGAAGAATTCTATATTGTTAGGAACCTCTAAAAACAGGAATCAACCCACTTGCAACGAACTAGCGACCCAATAAAAACACTTCGATTCCTCAAAGAAACGGTATTATTCCGACAAGGGGATTCTGGTCCCCAGATTTATTTTATTCATGCCGGCTACGTCCTTATCCAAAAAGTGGACTACTGCGGCAACCTAGCCATTATCGATCTCTATGGGCCCGGATCATGGTTTGGACCAGGTCTAACTGGGAAAAACCTGGACATTCAAGCAACCGCCAAATCCGGCAGTGAACTGGAAGTTACATCCATTCAACATCTAAACGCCATGATGGAGCGCCAATCACAGACCCACGATGAGCTATTGCAACAACTAGCCACAAGGGAATCTCAGCTTCAGCAACGTCTTTTCCTCCACATCACCGCCCCTTTACCGGTCCGGCTGGCCAATTTGTTAGCACAGCTATTTAATTACCGGGGACAACCCTGTGGTCATGGACATCAACTCGACATCAAGTTGACCCAGTCCGAATTGGCCGCCATGGCCGGTGGCAGCAGGCAAACAGTCAGCCAACAGCTTAAACAGTGGAAGTCTGATGGTGTTATCGACTATACGCGCCAATATATCTGCCTTCTCGATCAAACCGCGTTAAAAAGCCTGGCAGAGAACCAAATATATGCGCCAGTGTCAGCCAGCTGACAGTTTTACCCTTCCCACCTTCATATACTTTCCAGCAGCTGAAACCCGGGTATAGCTCTCCCACATCAACAGCAATGGAAAAGGATTATGCGCAGCGCCTACTTATTTACCTCTTTAGTTCTGACACTCGTATTGGGTATTTCTGCAAAGGCCGATGAAAACCTCAATTCAACCTATAAAAGCATGGTTGATAGCCAGGGGAATATTACTTTGCCGGATAATTACCGCCGGGAATGGGTCTTCCTGGGCTCCTATCAGGTAAAGTCCTCGAGTGGCGATGGATGGGATACTCATAATGTTTATACCCAACCCGAGGCAGTAGAAGGGTATCGCAAAAAGGGGAAGTTTCCCGATGGGACAGTTTTGGTAAAGGATGTTAATAGCACCCAATCGGAGCCCTTAACCACAGGGTTGGCTTATTACTCTTCAGACCTTCAATTCACTTTTATGATGGTAAAAGACGATAACAACCGCTTCCCAGAAAACCCGGCTTGGGCCGAAGGCTGGGGATGGGCTTTATTTAAGCCAGGAATAGCCAAAAGTGAAACTGAAACCTGGAAAGGCACCGGGCTTAACAACTGTTTTGGATGTCATTTGCCTGCCAAGAATAATGACTGGGTATACACACAGGGTTATCAGCAGGTCCTGCAGAACTAAAAAGTAAACAGCAAAAATCAGAGGTTAGAGGTCTATTATTCGGCTAGAGTAACAGCATAGATTCCCTCCATAACAGCTTATCACCCCCACCCCAGCGCTAATTGATTTATATCAATTGGCGCGATCTTAAATACCGTTAACATGCGGCCGCGTCCGACTATTCCACTATGAGTTTTTCCGTGTTTAAACCTGAGTTACTGTCCCCCGCAGGGACTTTAAAAAATATGCGATATGCGTTTGCCTATGGAGCCGATGCCGTTTATGCCGGCCAACCCCGCTACAGCTTGCGTGTGCGCAATAATGAATTTAAAAATATTGAAACCCTGCGCCTAGGCATAGAAGAAGCACACCAGCAGGGAAAACAGTTCTATATCGCCTCTAATATCGCCGCTCACAACGACAAAGTTCGCAGTTACCTGCGGGACCTGGAAGAAATTGTCGAAATGGGGCCTGACGCCCTGATTATGTCCGACCCAGGTCTGATAATGATGGTAAGGGAGCGCTGGCCTGATCTGCCAGTCCACCTATCCGTACAGGCCAATGCGGTAAACTACGCGACCGTAAAGTTCTGGCATCGCCAGGGGTTATCTCGGGTGATACTTTCCCGGGAACTGTCCCTAGATGAGATTGAAGAAATTCGCCAGAAAGTGCCCGAGATGGAGTTGGAAGTCTTTGTCCACGGTGCGCTCTGTATCGCCTATTCCGGGCGCTGCTTGCTATCCGGTTATATGACCCATAGAGATGCCAACCAGGGCGCCTGCACCAACTCCTGCCGCTGGCAATACCAAGCTCATGAAGCCAAAGAGAATGAAGTTGGCGAGTTGATTCATGTGCAAACCCAGGAAACTATTCAGCAACCCGCCCAGCAACCCACCTCCGCCAGTGACATTACTTCCCAGGCCTTTTTACTACAGGAAGAGGGTCGCCCTGGAGAGTATATGCCTGCCTACGAAGATGAGCACGGTACCTACATCATGAACTCCAAAGATCTGCGGGCCGTACAGCACGTCAAGCGCCTCTCGGAAATGGGCGTTCACTCTTTAAAAATCGAAGGTCGCACCAAATCCCACTACTATGTGGCTCGTACTGCTCAGATCTATCGTCGCGCGATAGACGATGCTGCAGCAGGAAAAGACTTTGACATGAAGATGATGGACGAATTAGAAACCCTCTCGAACCGGGGCTACACGGAAGGTTTCTACCGTCGCCATCCACCAGCAGAATACCAGCAATATGAAAAGGGATTGATATCAACTCCGGGCCAACAGTTCGTAGGCGAGCTTATTGACGGCAGTCCTGAGTATTTGACGATTGATGTAAAAAATCGCTTTGAACGCGGTGATCAATTGGAGTTAATGACTCCCAGCGGTAGCTTGTTCTTCCCCTTGGCGCAAATGGAGAATACGGAAGGCAAAGCGATCGATGTAGCTCCGGGATCCGGCCATATCGTGCAAATACCTCGACCAGAGGGGGTTGATGACGATCAACTTCAACAGGCGCTATTGGTCAAAGCTCTGGGATAACCCTCGGCCTGTAATTTGCACTATGGCTTATCAAGCTCTTCGTTTTGCAAATATATTTTGTTAAAGGTGTAGTGGTTTAGACAATCTACCGGATTCACTAAGCCACGACACCTTTATTCCCACTACATCTCCACAATTTTACTTGTGAACCTATCCTCAAAATGCATTGGGTAATCGTTAAACCTCTCAAGTTACTGCCCACCTCATAATATTCAAACCATCCTGTATTTCCCCACCATTCACCGCAAGCAACTGGTTCTTGTACCAATTTTCCTGCATTTTCAGCCTCACCTAAAACCCTTTTAAAGCCCTGAGTTTTGATCACAAAAATATGCTCGACAGTACTAATTACAAGATAAAAACCCGCCCTCCCTCGGAGTTCCAACAGGAATACACCCGTTTTAAATAGTTATGATTTTCCACCTCTAACTCGCCCCCGCATCAAGGTTTCACAGTAGAAAAGCGTGCAACGATTGCTTAACCAAGGAAATGCCGCAATATGGATATTATTAAACCTAAGAAACGCCCCCTGATTAAGCACCCTTTAATGCTGGGTGGTGCTGCTCTTGCTTTTGTGGCATTTACCAGCACCCTCCTGTTACTTCCTGACAGCGCCTATAAGGTAGAGCGGGAACAGCTAATGTTGGGTACCGTCCAACGGGGAGACCTACAAGTTGTGGTAGATGGTTATGGTAGGCTGCGTTCAGACAAGCAGACGTTAATTACCGCTCTAACCGCAGCGAATGTTGAAAAAATCATGTTGCGTCCCGGTGCAGAAGTACAAAGTGATAGCATCATTATGCAGCTGAGCAACCCAGAATTAATGCGCGACCTGGATGCAGCCGAAACCTCCCTGGAACAAGAGGAAGCTAATCTGCGTCGGCTTGTTCTGAACAACCAGCGCGATGTTCTCGCGGAGGAAGCCATACTCGCGGAACTGAACTCCAATTACCAAGTGATCAAGTTGCGTCGCGAAGCTGAGGACGAGCTGGTAAAAAGTGGAGTGGTTTCCCAGCTCACCTACCAAACCACCGTCTTACGCCAGGAACAGATGAAAAAACGTGTGGACCTGCAAAAACAGCGTATCAATCACTTGCGCAAAGTCGCCGTCGAATCAGAGTTGATCCAGCGCGAGCAAATCAACCAAGCCCAAACCCAATTGCAAAGTATCCAGCAACGTACAGACCGACTGACAGTACGCGCCGGCCTGGACGGCATACTGCAACGACTACCGGTAGAGCTGGGGCAAGGCGTCGATCCCGGGCAGGAGCTGGCACTGATCGGCAGCGAGACTGATCTTCTCGCTTTGGTTCAAGTACCACAATCCAAAGCAGAACAACTGGAAGTTGGCCAGCCCGCTGAAATTGATACCCGCAGAGAAAAAGTCGAAGGTATGGTAACCCGTATTACTCCTGAGGTTCGGGACGGCAATATTGAAGTGGAAATTGCTTTTAGCGCGGGCGCGCCAGAGTCTGCCAGGCCACAGCTGAACGTCGATGCCCGGATCTTCACTGACACGATGGAAGATACGCTGTTCGTCGAGAGACCTATCAATGTGCAGAGGCACAGTGAGGCCAATCTGTTCCTGATTAACGAAAACGGGGAGGAAGCGGCACTTCAACCGATCAGCTTCGGCGAGGAGTCAGGTCGATATATCCAGATCACCCAAGGCCTCAGTGAAGCGGACCGCATCATCCTCTCGGATATGGCCAATTTTAATGAAGCTGAGCATATCCAGATTATTGACTAAAGCGAGAAAGGGAGTTCGCTATGTCCAAGCCAATCCTCCATATGTCCGGGATCACTAAGGTGTTCAGCACCGAAGAAATGGAAACTCACGCCCTGCGGGGCGTTGACCTGAGTATTTACCAGGGGGAATTTGTATCTATCTGCGGCCCCTCGGGTTGCGGTAAATCCACACTTCTCTCGATTCTCGGCCTGCTGGACCTCCCCACCAGCGGCAGCTATCAGATTGAAGGCATTGAAGTCGCTCAATTGTCGCTGAGTGAGGCGGCGACTATTCGCAACGAGAAAGTAGGCTTTATCTTCCAGTCCTTTAACCTGATTGACGAACTCTCTGTCTACGACAATATCGCCCTACCCCTGCGATACCGCCGCAATCCCATTCCCAAGCCTGAAGCCGACAAAAAAGTGAAACACTGCCTGGAGAAGGTGGGAATGAGTCACCGGGCCTCTCACAAACCTAACCAGTTATCCGGTGGCCAACAGCAGCGAATCGCCATAGCCCGGGCGCTAGTTGGCAATCCATCCCTACTGCTGGTGGACGAGCCCACCGGCAATCTGGATTCCCACAATGGCGATGCAGTAATGGATATGCTGCGACAGCTCAATAATGAAGGGACCACCCTGTGCATGGTGACCCATGACCCTCGTTATGCAGACATGGCCAGCCGCCAATTGCATCTGCTGGATGGAAAAATCTCAACACCGCAGCCCATACTAGAGCCCCATGAGATGGCCCTATGATCACCACAAAGGACCTGTCCATCGCCCTCCAGTCCATCAATCGGGCGCGGAGCTACGCCACCACTATTATTCTGACCCTGGGTATCACTCTCGGCGCCCTGGTAACACTATTTAATCTCAACTACCAGCTGTTAGCCAAACCCCTACCCTACCCGGACGAAGATCGGCTGTATGTCGTGAATGGTAATCTCTACCAGAACAAGCAGCTGCGGCTGGAAAACAACAGCCAATACCCCGCCCTGGTTGAAATCTATAAGAACGATAGTTTCTTCGAGTCCAGCGCCCTGGTGTACTTCTGGGAAGATGTGGTTCGCAATTTATCCGGATCACCACGGGTTAATGTTTCCTATGTCTCTCCAGAATATCTCCAGCTGGCTGGAGCACCCCTGGCCCTGGGCAGACAATTCAATACCGATGAAGGGCTCGACAGCCGAGTCCCTGTGGCGGTTATCAGCTATCAAACCTGGGAGCAGATGTTCCGGCGCAACCCAAATGTCTTGGAGCAAAGCCTGCAATTTGGGGAGGTGGACTTTCGCATTGTCGGCGTCACTGCCAAAGACTTCATTGAACCCCAAATCTATAAGCAGGGCCGGCAAACGGCGGTCTGGCTGCCCTGGGACTTTAACGATACACAAGTAGAGCGCAGAAATAATTGGAGAGGCTTCCTGCCTTTCCGCATGCTCACAGGAAAGCTGAAGCCGGGCATTGACCCCGCCAGTGCGGGGCATGAATTGAGCACATTAATGGATGCCCAGTATCAATCGGCCCTAGCGGGAAGATCCTCTTCGGTAGAAAGGTCCGTTGAATACCGACTCACCCCCTTCGCCAATAAAATACTTGGCGACAGCGCCACGCGAACCCTAATGGTAATGGGCGGTACACTGGTGCTTCTGTTAATTGCCTGCGCCAATGTTACCAACCTGATTCTTTCTCGCGCAGCCAAACAACAACGCAATATGGCGATACAGGTCGCGTTGGGCGCACATAAAAAACATATCTTTTTGGCCCTGCTATGTGAAATCGGCCTACTTATGTTAGGGGCTGCATTACTTTCTCTACTTTTAGCCCTGGGATCGACGGAAGTATTAAAGGTGATGGCTACGGAACAAATTCCTCGCATTCAAGAGCTCACCTTAAACTGGCAGACACTGGTTTTTGCACTGTTGTGTGCCTTACTGCTCGCCCTGTTCTTCTCAGCCATAGTCAGTCGCCAGGTTAATTACCGCGCACTGAATCAAATGCTGCAGAGCAGCGGCAAAGGTTCCGGCGTACAGATCTCGCCTCTAATTCGCAAAGTCCTCATCAGCAGCCAAGTGGCGATGACCAGTTTGCTTATCGTCGCCAGCTTGCAGATTTTCCTTCAAGCTAACCGACTGATTAACCAGCCCTTTGGCTTCCCCTTGGACAACGTTCAAGTGATGACTCTGAATATCGGCAATCTTAGGAGTGCCCCCACTGCCGAACGGGAGAGTTATCTGAAGGCCATCAGGCAAAGATTGCTGGAGCACCCTAAAGTACAAAATGCCAGCCTAAGCCTAAACACTCCTATCTCCATCAGCCGGCCACTCTGGACCACATCCCTGAGTCATGATGCCAGCCGACAAAACCCGGTGATGACCAAGACCACAGTGGTCGACGAAAACTACCTTTCCATTTTGCGTATGCCTTTGATAACTGGCCGCCATATCAATGCGGCTGAATTTTCCGATAACAATCGCATGATGCTCGT
This sequence comes from Microbulbifer sp. CNSA002, assembly GCF_047324085.1. Taxonomy (NCBI): domain Bacteria; kingdom Pseudomonadati; phylum Pseudomonadota; class Gammaproteobacteria; order Cellvibrionales; family Microbulbiferaceae; genus Microbulbifer; species Microbulbifer sp. CNSA002. The sequence goes on along the minus strand of NZ_CP172449.1, from coordinate 2,430,641 downwards.
CAACGAAACCCTGGCCCAGCAACTGGAGCCGGATGGAGAAGTATTAGGCAATCGCTACTACTGGCGAGGTGACTTGCCCTACCAAGTGGTCGGTGTAGTACGCAACGCAAGCCTGCCCGGCAAAAAGGAACCCGCCCGCTTATTTGTGCGCGGTATCAACGTGAGCTATCCCCTACTCGTACTCAGGCATAAGCCTCACCAACCGCTCAGCACCACAGAGATTAATCGGGAGTTTGCCGAAGTAAACAGGCAGTACAAAGTTTCTGAGCTATTCACCCTGGAGCAGGCGCGAGACCTACTCCTAAGCAATGACCGGGTCTCAGTTTGGGTAACCACCGCCCTGACATTACTGGCACTTAGCCTCGCTGCCATCGGTATCTTTGGAGTGCTCAGTTACAGTGTACAACTGCGGCGTACTGAGCTTGGCGTGCGCATGGCAATCGGCGCCCGCCCAGCGATGATTTTCTATCACACCCTGATCGATAGCCTGATTCCCGTCGTTATCGGTATCGCTGTAGCGACTTTGGTCCTCGTCCCTCTGGCGCTTTGGCTTGAGCAAAGCGAGTTCAGTATTGAAACCAGCCTATGGGGCTGGCTGCTACCACCATTGCTTATTATCGGCCTAACCGCCTCGGTGACCCTGCTTTCAGTATGGAAGATAATCAACAAGCCCGCGATTTACGCATTGCAAGGAACAGGATAATTACTTTCCACCTGTAGCCGCTGCTTGAGGTTGCGCGCTCATCGTGCAATCTTTACAGCAAATACAACAATAAGAAATGGAACAGCCAATGCAGCCTCAGCAGTGGTTATCAAACGGAAAGATTTTTGATTATCAAAACCACCAACTCTTCTATGTCGATAGCAACCCAAGCTGCCGACATAAACCAGTGCTGCTTTTGATTCACGGTTTTCCAACCAGTAGTTATGACTGGCAAAAGGTATGGGCCCAACTGACAGCGCACTATCGCTGTATTGCTATGGATATGCTGGGATTCGGTTACTCAGACAAACCCAAGCAGCATAACTACAGTATCCACGGGCAAGCTGATTTACATGAAGCTCTTCTGCAACATTTAAACATCAACAAGGTCCACCTGCTGGCCCATGACTATGGGGATACCGTTGCCCAGGAGTTACTCGCCAGAGCCAATAGCGGTGGTACCACGAGGTATGCCTCAGCATGCCTGCTAAACGGAGGTCTATTTCCAGAAACTCATCAAGCGCGTTTCGTACAAAAACTGCTGCTCTCTCCCGCAGGCTTCCTGATCAATAAACTGATGAATTACCGGCAGTTTTGCCGCAGCTTCAGTGCCATTTTCGGAACAGACACACAACCCTCTGACAGAGAATTGCGAGACTTGTGGCAAATTCTCCAATATAAGAATGGCAACCGGCTCCTCTATAAACTAATCAGCTATATGCGCGACAGGCGCCAACATCGTCAGCGCTGGGTCGACGCCCTAAAGCAATACCCCGGCCCCCTATTACTAATCAATGGCTCATTAGACCCAGTTTCAGGGAAGCATATGGTGGATCGATTTCGGCAACTGATAGATCGGCCAGCGGATATTGTTGAGCTGGGAACGATTGGGCATTATCCGCAGTGGGAAGCTCCTACTCTTCTAGTCTCGACCTATCTAAAGTTTATTGAGGCCTATTCAAACAAAGAGTCTCAAGTCAGCCTATAAACAAAGCCTGGACTGCCAAAACCCACCCAAGTTGATAAAAGGCCAGAATCAATGAAAGAGTTTCCGAGGAATATAGCTCCATATAAGAAAACCCCTGAATTCACTGAGGAGAATATCCCTCCAGGGCTATTGAAAGATCATACTACCAAGGAAGGCGTATGGGGGAAGATAGTGATCCTCTCCGGATCATTGGAATATACGATTCAAGAGCCCGAAGTGGAGATTATTGAACTGAGCCCTAAGAAGTTTGGCGTCGTAGAGCCAACTATAAGGCATCACATAAGACCGTTAGGGGATGTGAAATTTTATGTTGAATTCTATCGATAGAATCAAACTATCAAGTTAGCTAGACCTGGCTAACACTTTACTTCCTCAAGTTTCAGAAAGCTGATAGGCTCAGAAGGTATTTAGTGGCATACAACAAGGTGCGACCTACTATTGGTTAAGAAGGAAAGAATACACTACATTCAGGGGACGCTGTGGATACTTTTCTGTAAGCTTGTAATCGGCATCTATGCCCCATGCAAGTCAAGCGTGGGGCATTCTTTCCTTTCGCCTATCTACCACAAGTATCTTTGTGTAACGAAACATAATAGGTAAGGTTGATTTTAGATTACTACGGACTTGCTATCCCAATAACACATCCTATGTCTAGCACCCTTAGCTGGATAAATTAAATCTAGCTCTTCTTGAGATTTAGGACCTTTATAGATATGCATATTATATCCAAAATTATCCAAGATCTTGGGAGAATATAAGATCATAGAGGTACCCATCGGACAAAACTTAACCCTGTCGGACTCGTCCATTTGATCAAACAGCATCATCCAAGAAAAAAAGTAAGGCTTTATTCCAGCACTCTTCAAGAGCTCTTCTTGTTTTTTTAAGAAACTTACCTGATACCGAATAGAATCCACACGAGTATCGTTTGTGACATCATAATAATCATTACTTTTAACCTCCAAAATATTTACCAAACCTTGATAGGACGGCGCCCCATGAAAAAGAAGCAGTGCATCATCATGCACGATTCTCTTTTTGGCGGCGGCCATAATATAATTCGCACAAGCAGATGCACATAAATCAAAGCCAACAACTGTGCTTCTTAACCTTGAAATTTCCTCAGCAATATTCACTGCGGGACGACCTTCACCACCAGGGGACCTCACAACAACAATTAAGTCGGAGCCATCTACCAAATTGGAGGTTTTAGATTTAAATTTTAGCTCGGCTTCATTGCGATGTATGGGTCCATCCATACAAATCCCACCAGGGACCTCTTTGATTTCGAACTTAGAGTCTCTTGCATTATCAAAAGTAAACTCCTTTGAATCAAACCAAGCCCCACAATGATTTACTATCTTTTTCTCTATCGCACTATAAGTCGCTTCAACAGCATGGACCTTAACTCCGCCTATACAATACAGCATCGAAAGAACAGCAATATATTTGTTAATCAACAGCGTGAACTCCAACAAAAAAGTTAGTGATAAATATTCTCACAAGCATAGAACCGTTTACTTGTATTGAGTTCAATATTTCTTCAGGCTTTCTTGCGCTGCACACAGAAAAAACATGGCAACCGCCAGCCATCAATATCCGGCCGCAATTGGCCACAGGTAAAGGCTAATTTTTAATTCCCGCTTTTTCCTTATACACCTGTTCCTGCACCTCTTTAATAGCACTGCCGCACCATGTAAAACTCTGTGTTACATTTGGAACCCTCTCAAAACAAGCTGTAATACTCTGCATGCCTGCATAATTGATACAAGCAAGCCAAGTAATGACTTTGACTAGCCTGGCTGCAACAGCAAAGTGATAGTGTGTGAAAGACGGGGCAAAGGCAGATATTCTCCGTGGAAGTAGATTGCTTGTTTCTCCATAATTTACTAACTGAACATACCTGCAACTGCAAATCCTTTGTAACGACTTAATACCTTTCATGTGTTTATGGCATATTTATTCTTTCTCTGTAATCAGCAACCACCCGCATAGCGGGTGGTATGGTGAAAGCCCCCAGAGGGGGCTTGTTACAATCCCGCCAATTGCATCTGCTCTTGCCGGCGTTCTTCAACCTCTTGATTCTTGATGTACTCTCGAATCATCTGCTCATCAAGCCCTACTGTACTCACGCAGTAGCCCCGAGCCCAAAAATGTCTTCCTGTGAAATTTCTCTGTACATGCTTGTACTTCCGAAATATCCGGATCGCAGATTTCCCTTTCAGAAACCCAACCGTATTGGAAACACTTATCCTGGGAGGAATCATTAACAACATATGAATGTGATCCCTCATTGCGTACCCCTCGACCAACTCAATGCCTTTTTGACGACACAAGTCTCGGAATATTGCTCCAATCTCACGTCTCAATGCCCCAAATAACGCTTTCTTTCGATACTTGGGCACAAATACCACATGGTACCTGCAATAATGTTTCACGTGAGCTTGGCACTGCCAATCTCGCATATGGCCTCCTTAAAGAACTTGCCGGTTCATGGAGGCCATATTTTTACTCTGCACGCCGGAACGGCAGAGCCTTGTCAAGTCTCACCGCCAGAGGCGGTGGTTTACCCATGTATTAATTAAATATATTCGCATAACGGATCCAGGTTAGGGTAAGATCACCAAAAGAGCCAAAAATATAGGTAATTATAATTAAGGGAGTGATATGATTTTTTCAACTACAGAAACAGTACCAGGAAGAGAAATATCGGAGGTACTGGATATCGTTACGGGCAACGTTGTTCAATCAAAACATATCGGCCGTGACTTAATGGCAGGTATAAAGAGTATTGTCGGTGGAGAGATACGAGGCTATACGGAAATGCTGACCGAAGCGAGAAACAAAGCTTTTCAAAGATTAAGTGACAGTGCCCGGCAAAAAGGCGCTGATGCCGTGGTAGGAATTCGTTTTACTACAAGTGCAATTATGGATGGCTCCTCAGAAATTCTTGTTTTTGGTACAGCTGTAAAACTAAAAAAATAGGTTGGAATGCCCCTAAAGTTCTACCGCAAACTGCCCCAGTTTTCTCCGCACCGCAGGAATAGAACTGGCGGCAGCGATTAACGCTCGAAATTCAAATCTTGCTTTCAGGGATTGTCCAGTGATCATTTTCCGGCCACGCTCAGTAACCTCAATAACCTTTTTATCTTCTTGGTGGCGCAAATCAGAGTAGCCTAGGAGCTGCCCCTCAGTGATCCGTTTTGCCAATTCGGCTGCATCAGCTATCCCAAGGTTCATACCACGACCTCCAACCGGAGAGTGGCAATGGGCAGCATCCCCAGCTAGATGTATCCTGCCCTTTGAGTAAGTTTCCGCTTGCCGAATTGAGATTTTAAAGGTTCCCTCCCGCCGAACCCTCTTAACATCCACCGCCATCGGAAATGCTTTAATTGCATTATCACAGCTAGCTACCAGACGGTGTCGGCCTTCTCCCAATGGCACCGCAACAGCGACCACGCCAGATTCCATTTTGACCAAGGTAAACTTTCTTTTAGGAGGCCAATCCCCTGTATCAACATCCGCGATTGACCACACTTCTTCCAAGTCAAATCCAGGATAACTGATACCTGCAGCTTCACGAACAGTACTGCGAATACCATCCGCTCCTACGACCAGGTCAAATTGCTCCTCTTCACCATTATCAAAAAAAGCCACTACCCCACTCTTTTCCTCGGTAAGGGTTTTGAGTTCTTTCCTATATTCAACTTCGACTCCCATACCAAATAAAACCTGAGCCATGAGAGCTTCAGTTCTGTCTTGAGGAAGTCCAAGAATGGCGGGGAAATAAGTCCGATCGGAATGAAGGGGGAACTCTAGTGCTAAATGCGTATTTAGGTAAATGCATGCGCTCTGAACAGCGATCCCCTCAGCAATCAACTTTTCAGAAACGCCAGAGTGAGAAAGCAACTCAAGGCTGCGAGAAGTAACTCCCACTGCTCGACTAAGGGTTGACGCGCTATCCCGGCGGTCCACAATTCTTGGCAGTAGCCCTCGCCGAGCAAGCTCGACCGCTGTTGTAAGGCCCGTGGGCCCAGCCCCAACAATCAGTACTTTCACAGGCTACCTCAAATAACCCCACCTAACAGTAAGATAGTACATATGAAAGAGTAAGGGTGACTAGCTGGTCTGAGGCTCTTCATAAAAAACCTCGGCCGCTATCTGTGATCTCTTCACAGCAATACCAGTCACCGCTTGGTGAGTACGTGCTTAAACTTGCGAAGTCGAAACCTCTAATATCTGGCAACGATCTACAGAAGACTCGTCTTGCCAATAAGTACCCACTGTTATATCGATATTTTTTATGTTTCAGCTCTTGGGTATAATTTCTAAATGATTACACCACTTTACGATGATGTACATGGACTCGCACTTGAGATAGTCAATAAATCCGCCTCTGGGGATAAAGCTGGGTGCCAAGACTCCCTCAACTCGCTAGAGAGACTATGCGCAAAATATGCCGGAGGCGAGCTAGACCATCCCCTACAGTGGGAGGCTCTGGGTGATTTTTCAGAAAGCTGTGAGGATGCAATACAGGCATACACCCAGGGACTTAACTGCTCCATAAAATTAGATCTCCCTTTGTATTCAGCTTCAATTGCCCTGGAAATGGCTGAATGTTTTTTGAGACTAAACAATCAAGATAAAGCCTTGAAATTTGCCCATAAAGCACGTATCTATTCTGTCAGTACAGAGGATTATGAACTACAAGAATCCATTAACAATTTCCTTAGAAATCTTATACAGGTTTAGTTTACCCTTAAAGACCATCCAAGCTGAGTTATCATAGTTAACTAAAACAATGATTCTAAGATCACTGATTACTTCTATATTAGTCAGCCTAAGTTACACTCTGGCTGCACATTACATTTACGATAACTCTTTTGGTGAAGGTGAAATTCTGAAGATCCAGGCCTCCATATTGATGTTTCAAGCTTTAGTCGTTTTCATACCTACATTCACTGCCTGCTTACTAATCACACTCTGGCTAAGCAAGATCAATAGAAAGACAAAATAAGACATTCTGTATGCCCCCAACTTCAAGCATCATGGCTACCGCTTCAAAAATCAGCCTTTGCCTTATAGCAAGTTCAATAGCAACTCTTATTTCCATTATGGAGTACTGGCGAGGGCTTAATGGTAACGAACTTCTTTTAGCCAGAAGTGTCTCCGCTGTAACAACTGCCGGGAAAAACGGCCCCAAGTATATAGAACCGACGCTAGCTGCCGGAAATGATGGCATTACTGAAGTTCAAGTCATCTTAATGGCTCTAGGCTTATCGGCACTTTTGGCCTTAAGTTCGCTGATAGTGGTGACGATTTACAGGGTCAGGCACGGCCATCACAAACTCTATCTGCCTTTAGCTTTCTGTTCTACAGTTCTATGCTTGGGCATTATTTATGTTGGGTTTAAGTCCGGTATTCAGTATAGTCTTTGAAGTAGGACAAGCTTAGGCTAGTACTGAGGCATAACAAAGGAATATCAAAGTGAAAAGAATTGCCACCGCACTGCTATTTTTATTTGCGGCGATTGCCTGCTACGCTTTCGGAGTCCCTGTGGGAGGAGTAATCTTCCTTGCTCTTGGCATTATCTTTGAAGGAATCTTCTGGATTAAGCTATTTAAACGTAAAAAGAAGCCAACATAGGTGTAGTAATACAACGTTACTTCGGCTAGATTCAATTGAACTAGTGATTATCGAATAAACTACACGCCTCAACCTGGCACCATAGAACAGGAAGGTCGCTTACTCCCTAAGCCACCTAATTGCCATCCCATCATTCTATAAATTTATTTTCCAGCCATCAGTAATCCCCACCTCACTATTGGTACACACTTGCATCAGGAATAGATACCGAGCACGGAAACTATGGAGGAAACTTGAGACATATTTAAAGACGGACTAAATTGTGCGCCGTTAAATGGATTCTATAAGGAAATACCCATGTCCCTTCACCGCTCACCACGCTGGATTGCGGTCATTCTTCTTTGTCTTATTGCTATGGCTTGCTCACAAGAAAAGTCAGAGAAGAAACTCGCTGACACCCCCAAGCTTGCGGAAGGCGGGAGCGTTGAAGAGGGTAACAACCAGGCACAAGCTCTCAGCCCCACTGAGAAAGTGCATAAAAAAGAAGCGGCCTCTTCTAGTGAAGCAATCTCGAAAGCTGATGAAGCCCAGCGCACTTCTGAAAGAAATTCTACTGATCTGACAGAGAATGATGCTACCCCTTCACAAGTCACAGTCAATGCCAGCACTCAAATCTCCGGGGATCACTTCCTAAAGGTCCTCCACATTGGGGAGCGGACATTTAAAGATGCAAGGGCCATCGCAGTTATCTTTTCTGAACCTTTGCTGGGCAATGCCCATTTTGGCTCCTACTTGAATCTATCCCGTGACGATGGCGAGCGTGTAGATGGTGGTTGGGTTCTCTCCGATAACCAGAAAATTCTCTATTTTCCTCATATTGAACCAGATACTCGCTATAAACTCACCGTGCTCCCGGGTCTGCCCGGCGAAAACGGCTTGGAGTTACAGGAAGAGAAACAGGAGAGGATTCGCACCCGACGGATTGAGCCCAGTATCAGCTTTGCCAGCAATGGAAGTATTTTTCCCACGACGGTAACTCCCGGCCTACCTGTTACTGCAGTCAGTGTTGAGGCTGCACAGATTCACTTCCATAGAGTGAAACCTGAGCATTATTCCGAGTTCTTCAGGCTGATCAAAAGCCAGTCACTAAAATACTACTATCGCTTAAAGTCCCTCAATCAAGTGGCCGATTTTGTCTATAGTGCCCAGTTCGATCTCACCAAGGAGAAATACGTCCAGCGAGATTTCGACCTCTCTATCGGGCATATAAAGCCCCTGCAACAACCAGGAATCTATGTCGCAGTTATGCAGCCGGCAGGCGTGTATGACACTAACCTCTATGATGTCACCCACTTCTCCATCTCCAACTTAGGCCTTCATGCGAGGTACTATCCAAACAGTGTTGACCTCTATGTTTCATCTCTGGATGAAGGGCAGGCTCTTAAGGGCATTGAGGTTGAGCTGCTCAACAACAAAGGGGAGCTAATCCAGCAATACACAACCGACCAAGACGGCCAGGTGCGCTTTGCTCTGACGCAGGAACAGGAAGACTCACAGCGCTTCTTCATCGCAAGAGATCCTGATACCGGTCACTTCTCCATACTCGACCTGCGTGAACCTGCATTGGACCTTTCGGATTTTCAGTTGGGCCAGCGCCCTTCGAGACCGATGGAGTTTTTCATGTATGGCCCGCGAGATCTGTATCGCCCCAATGAATCGATCCAGGTGAGCGGGCTGCTGCGCAATTATGATGGTCGCTATATCAAAGACCTGCCGATCAAGGCAGAACTCATAAAGCCGGACAATACCAGCGCGCGCGCATTCACATGGCACGCCAGCGCGCCCGGATACTACGAAAAGCTTATTCCACTTCCACAAAATGCACCTACCGGTGACTGGCGCCTGGATGTTGAGCTAGCCGATGGGCGCAAAGTGAAATATCCATTTAAGGTAGAAGAATTCTTGCCAGAGCGAATGAAGCTGGTTTTGCAAGACGGTGAAGAGCGCAGTCTGGTAGAGGGCCATAAAGAATCTTTCGAACTTCAAGTAGAAGGTAGTTATCTCTATGGTGCGCCAGCGGCAAAGAACCGCCTGGAAACTCTGGTGCAAATTAGCCACTATCGCGAGCCCTTCCCCCAGTGGAAAGGGTTCGTATTTGGGAACACTAATGAATCTTTGCCCACGCGACAGTTTCATGCCCCAACGATTGAGCTCAATGAGGAAGGGTTGAGCAATCTGACCTTGCGCTCCCGTTGGAAACGAGCAAAGAGCCCGCTGAAAATCAACTTGGTTTCCAGCCTGTTCGAATCCGGCGGCCGCCCGGTAACTCGCCAACATCCAGTCCTGGTATGGCCCACACACCCGGTGGTAGGTATTCGCCCAAATTTTGGAGAGGAAAACCCATCGGCCAACAGCAGGCCTGAATTTGAAATAGTGGTTGCCGACGCACAGGGCGAGCCTGTTATCGGACGGGATCTCAAAGCGGTGTTAATTTCCGAAGACCGCCAGTACTTTTGGGAGTACTCTTCAAATCGGGGCTGGCACTATGAATACTCAAGTGCTGAATTTGAAACTTTCAGTCGCCAGCTCCAATTCACCGAAGAGCAACCACTGAAGCTCACAGTCCCAGTGGAACATGGCCACTACCGCTTAGAAGTCACTGATACCAATACGGGGGCAACCAGCAGCTTACGCTTCCACGCCGGCCGGGACTGGTATTACTGGTGGCGTAAGGACCAAGTAGCCAAAGGCCAGGCTGCGCGTCCAGATACCGTGGCCCTGTCACTGGATAAACCAAGGTACTCTTCTGGAGATCTGGCGCAACTCACCATAGTACCGCCCGCTGACGGAGAGGCGTTGGTGTTGGTGGAGAGCGACCAACTATTGTGGTCCAAACGACTACCTGTAGAAAAGTCGGGCACCAATATCGAAATCCCAATCTCTCCTGAGTGGGATCGCCACGACACCTATATTTCTGTTACTGCTCTGCGCCCTGCGGACAAGAATGAGCGTATCGCCCCCAATCGCGCTTTTGGTCTCGCCCACCTGCCCCTGGATCGCGATCCTCGGCGCCTGCCCATTTCACTCGAAGCGCCCACGAATGCCCTGCCCGGCTCGGAAATTGAAGTTACCATTTCTGCCGACGAAAATTCTATCGAACAAAACGGAAGCAAAGCCTGGGCCACCCTGGCCGCCGTCGATGTCGGTGTACTCAATATCACCCGCTTCAAAACCCCGGATCCCTTCGAGGCCTTTTTTGGCCAGCGCCGTTACGGTGTGGATGTAAGGGATATTTATCATCGCATTATTGAATCCAACAGTGGCAAACTGGTGGAGCAACGTTTTGGCGGCGATGCGGAACTGGCCCGAGGCGGCGACGAGCCCAACTCCGACGTTCAAATAGTATCTTTATTCTCAGGACCCGTTGAATTTGATACTCAGGGCCAAGCAAAGGTCGCGCTACAATTACCGGAGTTTAACGGACAGCTACGCCTGATGGCGGTTTCTTTCAGCAAAGACCGATTCGGTAGCACCGACGGAGAAGTAACAGTCGCCTCACCGGTTGTCACCCAAGCCGCCTTGCCTCGCTTTATGGCCCCTGGTGATAGCAGCACACTGGCCCTTGACCTCAATAACTTAAGTGGCCGCTCCCAAAAACTCACTGTAAATATGCAATCAGTGGGCGCGGTAGATTTGGAAATGGGTGAGCGGTTGCTGGAACTGGCGGATGGTGAACGCAAAACTTTGCGCTTCCCAATCACCGCCAAAGATGCCACCGGAGATGCAGAGTTCAAACTGGTCGTGCAGGGTGCCGCCGATAAAGATGGAAATGATATCGATATCGAACAGCAGTGGCGCCTGGGCGTGCGCCCCGCTTGGCCGGCAACCACACGCAACCAGCGCAGACTCCTGTCCCAGGGCGAGAGCTTCAGTGTCGATAGCAGCTTCCTGGATTCCCTAATGCCTGGAACCGTTCAAACCCTGGTATCCCTGGACAGCCGACCGCAACTCCAGTTACAGGATCACCTATCTAACCTGCTGCAATACCCCTACGGCTGCCTGGAACAAACCTCCAGCCGGACCTTCCCGCTAGTCATGGCAACGCCGCAACGACAGCAAAAACTGGGCCTTGAACCTCTGGATGAGAATGATCGGGCCGAACGTATCGACGCAGGTATTGAACGCATTTTCAGCATGCAAAAAGGGAACGGCAGCTTTGGCCTATGGAGTTCCGAGTCTTCCGAAAGCCAGTGGCTAACCGCCTATGTAGTCGATCTTCTATTGCGGGCCCGGGACCAGGGAATCGTATTTGACGATAACCGCCTGGAATCCGCACTCAAGCGCCTGCAGGATTACGCCCGTGAGCGCGGTGCTTTCTATCAGCAACGCTATAGCTATAGTCCCGATTTCTATGCTTATGCCGCAAGAGCTTACGCAGCCTATGTGCTCTCACGAGTACAGAAAGTGTCTCTCGGGCAACTGCGTACCCTTTATGAAAGCGGCTCGAGCCTGACCCAATCTCCCTTACCAAACCTGCATATGGCAATCGCTTTGCATACCATGGGCGATGCCACCCTGGCCCAGGAGGCCCTGCAAAAAGCGCTTAAAATCGAGCGCAAACGCCGCAGCTACTATGGCGATTATGGGTCAGACCTACGGGATACGGCCCAAATGATCTCCCTGCTCCTAGAGCACAATTTCGCAGGTGATAAAACGGAATCCCTGGTGTTCGAGCTGGCCGATCTTCTCCACGGTCGCCAATATCTCAGCACCCAGGAGCGCAATAGTGTGTTTATGGCTGGAGCACAGTTGCAACTCAATAGCAGCGCAAACTGGTCTGCGACTTTGGCCAGTATTGATGGCTTGCGCGAGCTCAATAGCGATAACCCGCACAGCGCATTATTCCGCGGGCGCGAAGCCGCCAGCGCACTTGAGGTAACTGCACAGATAGAAAAGCTCTATGCAGCAATCACTATCAATGGTTACAGCAAGAAGTCACCTGAGGCGGAGATGGATAAAGGTGTCAGAATTAAACGCAGCTACCACAATTTGGATGGCACGGAAGTCATTCCCAATCAAGTTCGTGAGGGCGAGCTTTACCTGGTGCGTTTGCAAATTGATGCGGACCAACGCCTGCCCGACCTACTTGCAGTGGACCTATTGCCCGCAGGTTTTGAGCTGGAGAATCAAAACCTGGCCGACAGTGTCAAAGTGGATGAACTCGAGTTCGATGGCAAAAGTATTGCCCAGTGGCAGGACACCCAGGACAATATCCAACACACTGAATATCGCGATGACCGCTTTGTGGCGGCACTGGATCAGCTGAGATACAAAACCACCAATCTCTTCTATATCGCCCGCGCAGTAACCCCAGGCAACTATCAGGTGCCCCCACCCTACGTAGAGGATATGTACAAACCGGAACGCTTCGCTATCGGTGAAAATCCCCTAACGCAATTGCGGGTAATCGGTAAACAGTGAAGCTGTTGGCCACTATCCGGAGAGCCTGGCAAAGCAGCAGTCGCAGAGTTCGCGCACTGCTGCTTGCGCCCGCCGCCCTCACAGCGGTACTGCTACTGCTCGACTTTGCTTTCCCTCCACCTCTTCCCGAAACTCAAGATTTTGCGCGGGTCGTTGCAGATCGTTACGGCAAACCACTACGTTTCTTTGCCGACAGTCGCGGAGTTTGGAGATACCCAACATCTCGGGAAAATGTATCACCGCGCTTTATCGAAGCTCTTCTCACCTACGAAGACCGACACTTCTATCGGCACCCCGGAGTAAATCCGCTAGCCCTATTGCGAGCTTCAGTCCAATACCTTCGCAATGGACGAGTCGTTTCCGGCGGTTCCACTCTCACCATGCAGGTAGCGCGACTACTGGACCCACACCGCAAAACTCTGCCGGGCAAAACCAAGCAGATATTGCGTGCATTGCAATTGGAGTGGCACTTCAGCAAGAATGAAATTCTCGATCTTTACCTTAACCTCGCACCCTACGGTGGCAATATTGAAGGCGTAGAAGCAGCCAGCCGCCTATACCTGCGTAAATCGGCCTCCGACCTTACCCATGCGGAAGCTGCACTGCTAGCTGTACTCCCTCAGGCACCGAGCCGCCTGCGGCCAGATCGGCATCCTCTAAAGGCACAAAAAGCCCGGGACAAAGTTCTGGATAGACTGCAGTCATTTACCGTCTGGAGCGCAGAGGATGCTGAGCGCGCTCAACTTGAGCAGGTCTATGCGGAACGCTTAGAATTCCCGCAAAACGCCCCGCACCTAGCCCGCAGGCTGGTAAATACCATCAGCGACCAAGAAGTTATTCGCACCACAATCGACGGCAACATCCAGCGCGGATTGGAAGATTTTCTGCGCGATCACATGGATAGCTATCCAGCCAAAACATCTGCAGCTGTTGTAGTTTTGGAGAATTCCGATTTATCCGTGCGCGCCTACGTGGGAGCTTCTCATTTTGGTAACGGACGCCGCTATGGCTATGTGGATATGGCCAGGGCTGTGCGCTCACCGGGCTCTACGCTCAAGCCCTTTTTGTACGGACTTGCCATTGATGAGGACCTGATCCACAGCGCCTCCCTGCTCAGCGATGCGCCCCGCATCTACGGCGATTACCGCCCTGAAAATTTCCATCGAGGCTTCGCCGGCCCTGTCACCGCCACTGCCGCCCTTCAGAAATCTCTCAATGTCCCTGCTGTTCAGCTACTGGAACATTACGGCCCCGGTCGATTGGCCGCAGCCCTGGAAAATGCCGGACTAGCACTGGAGTTTCCCAGTAACGGTAGACCCAACTTGGCCATGATTTTGGGGGGCATAGGTGCTCGTCTTGACCAGCTGACAGGTATTTATGCCGCACTGGCACGGGGAGGCCAGACTGCAGCTCCCCGTTATTTACCCGAGGAGCCCGTACGTGAAAGGCATCTGATGTCTCCTGAGGCAGCTTGGATTACATTTGAAATGCTCGCTTCCAATCGCGGAGGTTCCCGCCGTTGGCGCAATCTGGTGCGGCAAAACAAGGCAGATATCGCCTGGAAGACAGGCACCAGCTACGGCTACCGGGATGCCTGGGCGATTGGCGTAACTCCCGGCTACACCGTCGGCATTTGGGTAGGCCGACCGGATGGCACTCCCCTACCCGGTTACTATGGCTCCATTAGTGCCACGCCTCTGTTGAACGCAGTTATCGCCGCATTACCAGACAACAAACAACAGCACCTGAAAAAGCCAGACTCAGTAACTCAAGAGACTATTTGTTGGCCGCTTGGGGGCCAGAAGACGCTCACACAAACCAGCCACTGCCATCTGCAACACATCGCCTGGTTAATCCAAGGGCGCACACCCAGAACACTATCGCCGCAAGGTGAGCCTCTGCGGGCCGCACAAACCTTTAGTTTCTTTGCAAACCGGCAAGGTATGCGGGTAAAGCCCAGTTGTATGGATTCTTCTACTCAAAGGCATAGCCTAGCCCTTTGGCCGAAAGAACTGGAATCCTGGCTACCTGAAAACCAGACCCGGGCCCAACAAATTCCTCCGACGGCTCCCGAGTGTTACACCCCGACTGCAACAACAGGGACTCCACTAAAGATTATCGGAGCTGGAGATGGTTACCAGTATCGACCTACCGGCAAAAATGCCCCACTTCCGCGTTTAACTCTGAGCGCGATTGGCGGACAGGGAAAGCGCTATTGGTTCCTAAACGGTGAACCCAAGGGCGAAACCCTCGGAAACGAAAACCTGGCACTACTTCCGGGAAGTGGTAAGCACCAAATTGCTGTACTGGATACTAGCGGGAATGTCGATCGGATTGAGATTTTTGTAGGAAACGACAACTGATTTTCATAAAGCAGAAGACTTCCATGTTGTTTCTCTCACAGAATATATCCCTTAGTGTCACCCTATCGGCAATCGAGTGTCAGCATTGGCGTGGAACATCGTAGTTCGGGTTTAATTTTAGTAACTCCCAAAATAGGGAACACACGAATGCACAGCACACCTTAAACGCAGTATATCTTTCCGCCTTCCCCAGCAGTATCACTTACACGCTTCTACTTTTCCCAGATTAAAAGCCTCCCCGATTTTAATCCAAACAGGCAGGTTCTGCTGTTACATGAGTATTGCCAATCCAAGTATTACTTCCACTACAGGTTGGATCGGTAGGATCACGTAAATCAAATGCAGAATTATCAAGCGATGTATTCCCTACCACCACATTATTCTCATTATTGAATCCAGCGATATTGATACCGGCTGTATCAGGCGAGCCATTTGTCCCATTTTCCATTACTATGTTTTGTATTATAGAAGTACTTGATACATCCACATTGAGTTCAATCCCATTACTCGCACTGCCGGTAACAAAGTTCTGAATAACTGTTGTGTTACTTTCATTAATATCAATTCCGTTATCACCATCAGTACTACCGACAACAGTATTTAGCTGAACCAGTGTAAACACACCATTTACCGTAATTCCCTGATCACCGGCTGATTCAATATAATTATTGATAATTTGGTTTCGATCGCCTCTAACATCTATACCATCATCATTGCCAGTATCAATAATTTGATTCCCAACAATATTATTGGAGTCACTATCAATAACAATTCCCTCTCGAGGAGAATTTAAGATCATAATTCCATCTATGGTATGAAATCCATCTCCCTCCAGGTTTAAACCATCTGGGCAGTCGGTTATCGTCCCACCATAAACGGCACCAGATAATCCATTAACCAAAATTCCAGCAATACCTTCTAGATTTGGGTTGTCACAAATAATTTCCCCGCCCTCTGCCATCGTAAGGCTTCCACCGGGTCCAGTTACTGTTACCGCATAGGGATTCGCCAGGCTCAGTTCACAATTCAGCGTTTCCGACAGGGTTTCAGCTGTTGTTATTACATCGCCACAATCAACAGCCATAACTAGTGGTGATGAGAATAAAGTAGCACTTGTGACGAAAGCTGTGACTAACTTGTGGTAACAGGTGTTCATGGCAGGTCCCTCTCATTGATATAAGAAAATTGTAGGCATAAGCCACACTTCACGTTTCCAATATCAATGAAAAGAACTCATTCTGAGCCTAAGGGAGCTTTTATTATGTTGCTCTATCTCATATCTATTATTTGAAGTAGGCAAACATAACGAAACTTTGATAACGTCAGCAAATAGACACTGTAATTGCCTTTACAATTTACACAATTAATCCTTGAGACTTACTAAAAGAGCCTCAATAGCGATTCACCCCTATTTCTCATCACCTTAAAAGCTATTCTCGAACAGGACGTCATTTATCGACAGCTGTCCACCACGTCCATTCGCAACTTTTGCCGCTTTTCCAATCACTATCATCATCCCGATCAAATAACCTTCGGGCAAATTGATCAGCTCAGCGACTCTCTCTGGGTCAAACCCAACCATTGCACCTGTGTCATATCCCATCGACTTTGCCGCTAACATCATGGTTTGTGCTGCCAATCCGCAGCTTCGAATAGCCTCGTCCCGCTGTAGTTGCTGCTTACCCTTGTAGAACTCAGTTAGCATTGGCACTAACACATCCCGAGCCTCTTTCGGCGCATCGGCCCAGTACCGCTCCGGCCGATCACTCCAGGCATTAATATCTGCACAAAGTATGACCAACTCAGAAGCATCTTCTACTTGCTGCTGTCCCCAGGCTGCATCTTTAAGCTGGCTGCGGAGGGAAATGTCAGTGATGCGCAGGAAGCGCCAGTGCTGGATATTGTAAGAAGTCGGCGACAACATAGTCGCCTGGACCAGACGGGTGAAGTCCTCGGCAGGCATCTCTGCTGTGACATCGAAATGCTTAACCGAGCGGCGGGATTCAACAGCTTTAAACAATTCCATAAGTTTCTCTCTGACTATCGTTCGTTGATTGAATGTCGATGACAAGAAGCTTATTGGGTTTCCTTATCGTTGATAATGGGGTTCGGCGGAGACTTACTGTTGACGAAAAGTTAACAGTTTACTGATCCCAATAAGGTGTATCGCCGCCAAAGTACTCTATTGCAAAGTCTATAAAGGCGCGGACTTTGGCTGGCATAAACTGCCGCTCAGGGAAAACCGCGTAGATAGACTTGGCAGGCATCTGGTACTCCTCGAATAGAGGAATTAGCTTTCCAGTCTCAATATCTGGTCCTGCCACGAAGGTGGGTAAGCGGCCTATCCCTACTCCTTGGAGAAGAGCTTCCCTCAGTGCCTCACTATTATTTATCTGGTAGTTACCCTTCACCTCGATGGTATGTAAGTGATTGTCTTTGATAAAACCCCACTCTTTCACATCCCTGGAATAAGTAAAAATCAGGCAATTATGGGCGGTCAACTGCTCCAGTTCTGTGGGCTCTCCGAATTCCTTCAAGTAGGAAGGTGATGCACAGAGTACACTTTTCAGAGGTGCAATTTTGCGGGCAATCAGGCTGGTATCGGGAAGGTCACCTCCGCGAATAGCGATATCAAAGCCCTCCCCCACTAAATCGACAACTTTATCGTCCAGTATCATGTCGATACTAATCTCGGGGTAACGCTTCATAAATACGGGAATTAAGGGAGCCAGATGCAATCTACCAAAGGACATAGGAGCATTGATCCGCAAGCGCCCCCGAGGCTCCCCCTGTAGCTGCAAAACTGCGTCTTGTGCATCTTTGGCTGATTTATAAGCAATGCGTGCGTGCTCATAAAAATGCTCCCCAGCCTCCGTCAGGCTCAACTTTCGCGTAGTTCTGTGCAAAAGCTTCACCCCAAGCTGCAGCTCCAACTGGGTAACCCGCTTGCTTACCGCTGATTTTGAGATGCCAAGTAACTTTGCCGCCGGGGAAAAGCCACCGGTTTCTGCCACAGTCACAAATATTGGAATCGCTGCAATTGTCTCCATAAGCGACTGTTTCCTTCTCCTCAACAGTGAGTGTCTATAATGCTGGATTATCAGTTTACCAGAAACGACATACACTTATCTCTCGCTAATAGAGGGAAGAAGCATGAGTGAGCTTACCAGGGGCATAACCCCATCAACTACAAGCCCCAACACTTCGCTCTGGTGGGTTCACTGCCTGATGATACTTTGTACACTACTGGTTGCAGGATCATTTCCTGTTGGGGAGTTAATCGCCGATTCACTCCCGGCGGATTTCATGATGTTGATTCGATTCTTAATTGCGGCGGGACTATTTGCACCCTTCATATTTTTAAAGCACGGGATTCAGCTTCCAGAACCCAAAAAACTGCTGGGATATGCTCTACTCAGCATCCCATTGGTTATCTTTTTCTGGTGTATGTTTGAAGCACTCAAATACACCACCGCAGTGAATACCGGCGCTCTTTTTACAACCGTCCCGGCGATGACAGCCATCTTTACTTTGATCATCAATGGCGAGCGAAGCAGCACCCGAAAAGTTATCGGCCTAACCCTTGGGACTCTGGGTGCAGCCTGGATTGTATTCAAGGGGAGCATCTCAACAGCGATGACGCTAGACCTAAACAAAGGGGATTGGATATTCACCCTAGGTGCTATATCACTCAGTTTATATAACCCGCTTATCAAGAAGGTTCACTCAGGGGAGCCTACAGAGGTTATGACATTCTGGGTTATTCTATTTGGCGCGCTCTGGTTACTATTGCTCTCTTTTCCCAACTTGAACCAGATTGAATGGCGAAATATACCCACCGAGACTTACGGCGGGCTATTCTATTTAGCCTTATTCTCAACTTTAATTAGTTTTTTCCTGCTGCAATTCAGCACATTAAGGATCGGGGCAACTAAGGTTGCAGCATATAGTTTCTTGAATCCGATATTTGTACTAATAGTGGCCATAGTATTGGAAATGGCAAACTTTAATATCAACTTCATACCTGGAATGGTGCTGGTTTTTGCAGCCATGCTATTTATCCAAGCAGAAAAACCTAAGGAATAATATCTCTGAACAGCTTATAAGAGATAGAATGGTGCTGCTATCAATAAGTGCAATATTTCTAGTCTACAGGCTTTTCTATCTCATAAATTGCATCAGAAATATCCTCCAACTTAGAGGACACTATTACCTGAGCATCATGTAAACCCTGATTATAAAATCCGGCCCCCATCTCCTTTGCAAGAAAATCAATAAAGAACTCCGCTTCAAAACTGCCAATTTCCAGCTCAAATTCTTTAGACAAATAACCCCTAACCTTTTCGATTAGCTCTAATTTCCGTCTTTCTTCCAGCTCTATTGTAGACATTTTCTATTTTCCACCAATACACAGATTTAGAACAAACACCCAGGCTCGTAGAAGAATAACACAAATCTTGAGTCCCCTTAATGAAACAAAGTGAGCAGCATTTACACCGACACCAACCTTTATCAGTAAACCGAACGATGCTAGATTCAAGTCTTTTCGGGTCAACTAAAATCAAACAGGATCCAAATGAGACTCTTTAACTACCTACTTGCCCTTCTTATATTGGGCAGTAACTACGGTTGTTCAGAATCAGGCAGCGAAAGTTCAGTAACCTCATATAACAATGCTCGCGCCTCCAGTAAAGTAGTTGCAGATATCCGGTTCCCGGAAACTATTTCAGGGGGCAATCAAGGTGGGCGAAGTCAATATATTGCTTACGAACACTTCCTGACAACTGAGCTACCTGCTGAAGAGGTTGAACCTGTATTCCACAAGCTCCAATTACTCTGCCAACAAGAGATGGAGAAAGAATGCACTATATTGCATTCTAGTCTCAGTAATGATGAAAAGCCCTACGGAAGGATTCACTTTAGAACTCACCCCAGTAGGGTCGACAAAATTATTGATCTGGCATCAGAGCAAGGAGGAGTGATACAGCGAGAAACCAAAGCAGAAGATTTACAAGATGTCATTATCGACAACCAAAAGCGTCTTGAAATGTTACTCCAGTATCAGTCGAGGCTTGTAGAGCTGGAACAAAAATCTGCCAGTGACATCGATACTCTAATCAAGGTTGCTGAAAAGTTAGCATCGGTACAATCTGATATTGAGTATTCACAGGGGAAAAAAGCTAAACTGTTCAAGCGAACTCAGATGGATGTGGTTCAAATTAAGTTACACTCAAAATCCTACACTTCTTTCTGGGCTCCCATATCAGACTCCCTATCTCATTTTGGTGAAAACTTGTCTGACGGGTTATCTGAAGCAATCACTGCAATCGCATACCTTTTACCTTGGACTCTTATCGCCCTATTTTTATTTTATATGATTCGCATAATTTGGCGTAAAACCAGAGACTAGCTACTTACATAACCTCAAGATACTGGCATGTCTTAACAGGGCTAAAGAGCTCGTAAGAAGCTTTTATTCCGCACCCGAGATATAAAAAAAGCCGGACCATTTAAAATGATCCGGCTTTTTTATTATGGAGTAGCAATAACTACTTAGAAATTGTAGTTAAAGCGCACACCGTAGCTCATTGGGGTAGAGAATGGACCAGATACCAGGCCATCACTTCCATCTGCGTAGTACGGAACAACTTCGTCAGTCAGGTTGTTACCATAGGCTTCAACATTCCACTGATCGTCCGGGCTTACATACTTCACAGAAGCATTTACCATCCAGAAAGAATCACGACTGTCATCATAAGCAGACGTATCTCCAACAGGGAAGTCATGCTTATCAACATTCCAATAAGTCAAGTAAGAGTCATCTTCCCAGTGAATACCGACAAATGGAATTATCGCACCACCATGAGCTAACTCAAAGGTGTGATCGTAGTTAATAGTAAAGCTAAATTCCGGCGATACCGGCAACTCATTACCTTTCAGGTTGCGGAAGAGTTCCTCATTACTATTATCATGGGCTAAGCCGTAATCTGAAATCTCAAACAGCGATTGGTTGTTGAAATTCCAGCGATTCCAAAAATCAGAGGTAATTTCCGTTTGCATCCAGGTAGCGAAACCACTGATTCGACCATTCGGATATGGAGCCCAATCAAACTCTAGCTCCAAACCCATAATTTCTGCGCTGGCAGCATTCTTGGTCAGGTAAACAACGTAAGGTTCGGTCGTAATATCACCGGCATTCTCGCCTTCTCGCTCAATTGCGTAAAACGAATACGCAGTATCAGGTGCAGCTAGCTGCATATCCTTATAGTCGGAGAAAAAGAAGGTACTAGCCAAATTAAGGCGTCCATCCAAGAAGGTACCTTTTGCTCCAAGCTCCCAAGTAATAACCTTCTCTTCATCATAGCTGGTGTCAATTACTTGTTGAATAACCCGATTTCCTTCATCATCGTAGATATACTCTGCTGTATCCGGGTCTTGCTCATATTGGATTACAACATCCCCCAAACCACCAGATTTAAATCCACTTGCAACATATGCATACAGCATAACTTCATCTGTCAGGTCATAATCAAGACCAATCCGGAAATCTGATGAGTCCCAACTCTGGCTAGCATCGTTGTAAGTATCAACTGTATAAATTGAGCTATCGGCGAAATGATTGGCAGAAAATGTATTGAAGGTGTCCTGATCATATGCAGGGAAGCAACCATATTCGTCACCACCCCAAGGATAGGACCAATCACGAACACAGCTCAGATTGTTGCCGCCTTCGTCACTCTTCTGATCTTCGGTATATCGACCGCCAACAGTCAAATGAAGAGTATCCGTTAGATCATAGGTTCCTTGAGCGAAGATCGCTCCCGCCTCAATAGTCCTATCCGGCTGCCTCCAAAAAGTAGCATCGCTAAGCGAAGCCAAGAAGTAGCCATTTAAATCAGTGGTTTCATGGAAGTAGAACAGGCCGGTAATCCACTGTAAGGGGCCATCACCTGTAGATTGCAACTGCAACTCATGGGAGTAAGAGACATTTTCTGAGTCCGTAATACTCATACTCATATCCCAAGTATTGCGGCCAGCATCAATATCAATCAGGTTGCTTCGTTCCTGAACGGCATAACCAGTGTTATACACAAACGCCATGGTATCGCTGAAATCCCAGCGGAAGTTAGAGCGGAATGAAGTCATGGTGAGATCAAGCTCACCCGGTACATTCACAGCAACTGTGTACTCGTCAGCTCCGGATCCGTAGTAGGTTTCGCAATTTACACCATCTTCTCGCTGCTCAGCCTTTTCACAGTCAATAGTGTTGATGCCCCCTGCACTACTATCCTGATAGTGTTCCGCTACGGCATACCAAGAAATATCGTCAGTTGGTTCCCATAACGCACCTATACGTACCGCCTGCTGATCAACATTCCCATAAAAATCATCAGCATCAGCTCTAACTAGCTGATAGTCCGTAGCTCCTTCAGCATTATTCGCTTGAATAAAGGTTTTTGAAGCGTCATCAGATAAAACGCTCGCACCTACAGAGTCAGCATCAATATAGCGATTGTCCCACTGGTTAACGTCATAATATCCGGTAAGGTAGGAATCCCTAGTCTCGTCCATAAAGGACGCACGTAGAGCAAAGGTATCTGAAACCGGAATATTTATAACACCTTTTACCAGCTCTTGATTCCAGCGACCAAGCTCAACTCCGAATGAACCTTCAAACTCGTCAATTACCGGTCTCTTGGAGATAACATTAATGGCACCTACTGTGGAGTTGCGTCCATAAAGGGTACCCTGTGGCCCACGCATGGCTTCAACCCTTTCAGAGTCAAACATCATTGCCATAGCAGACTGGGGGCGCGAAGAATAAATACCGTCGAAGTGTAAGCCAACAGCTGGGTCACCAAACTCAGTGGTATTAGTAGAGCGCACGCCGCGCATAGAAATTACTGGGGAGGACTGGGAGGCATCGTAGCCAATATCCACGTTGGGGATAGTGTTGCCCAGGTCCTTTACATTCTTAATACCCTGGCGATCGAGCTCCTCTTGCGTAAATGCACTGATCGCTACGGGGGTGTCCATCAAATTGGTTTCGCGCTTGGTTGCGGTAACCGTTACTTCTTCCAGCGCCCAATCGTCATCCTGTTGGCTATCTTCCTGAGCCCAAGCCGACACTACCGCGACATTTGCCATTGCAATTGCAAAGGTAAGTGGTTTTTTAATTCTCATTGATGTCTCTCCAATCTGCTGCAAAAGGAAAGCCACATTTATTTTTTAATGAATGGCCATCCCATAGGGCCGTCGGCAGTACGGCGGCTAGGCTAAAATCTCAAAAAGAAGGGACGTAAGAAACTCAGATACGATAGAGCGGATCGCGACTAGGACAAAGAGGACTAGTTCACAATTTGTTGTCACTAGCTGCGACCAGCAAGTCAAGTAAGTACTGAAACCGTAGGATTCATATACCAGCTTTCTACGAATGTTGGGAATTTTTTAGAGTCTATCTGCTTGCTTACCCAACGCCTCGCATCCCAACAGCAGGCCTCAAATATACGTACGCTGAGCAATAAAGGCTATATCTAAACAGACCTAGATGTGACTATTGAGGCAAGCCCTGTCTCACATTGATAAAAACACAGCCTTTTTTCTCAGATAAAAAACCTACCGGAAAACACAGGAAAAGCGGAAGAAAACTTAATATCAGGATGACTGAGATTAATATTCGCCTATAAATTTAAATATATAGGGAATATAAAATTTTATTGGAATAAAAATTTAAAACCGATTCCTAATCAGTTTTTAGATAAGGAAAATAAAAAGGGGCCTAAAGGCCCCCTATAAAGAAATCACTAAAGTCCTAAAAGCTATCGCCAGGTATTCGCACCCAACCTTCCATTAGGATTCGAGCGCTGCGACTCATAATAGCCTTGGTAGCAGCCCACTGACCTTCGACCTCTTTGGCTTCAGCACCCACACGCAAGGTACCCGATGGGTGGCCGAAGCAAACAGAGCTGCGCTCACCCCCACCAGCTGCAAGGTTAACCAATGTGCCCGGGATCGCTGCAGCGGTGCCAATGGCTACTGCTGCCGTGCCCATCATGGCGTGGTGCAACTTGCCCATAGATAAGGCGCGCACGAGGAGATCGACCTCGGAAGATGCCACTGCCTTGCCGCTTGATGCAGTGTAATTCTGCGGTTTAGCGACAAAAGCAATCTTAGGGGTGTGATGGCGATTAGCAGCTTCTTCAATGGTAGAGACCAATCCCATCTTTACTGCACCGTGAACGCGAATGCTCTCAAACATCGCCAGTGCTTTGCTGTCACCATTGATAGCCTCCTGCAATTCAGTGCCGGTGTAGCCAATAGCTTCTGCATTGACGAAAATTGTCGGAATGCCAGCATTGATCATGGTGGTCTTGAGCACACCTACATCGGACACTTCCAGATCATCGATCAGGTTACCGGTAGGAAACATGGCACCCTCACCGTCGGCAGGGTCCATAAATTCCACTTCCACTTCAGCCGCCGGAAAAGTCACTCCGTCCAGCTCAAAGTCCCCGGTTTCCTGAACTTCACCATTGGTCATAGGTACATGGGCAACAATGGTCTTGCCAATATTGGCCTGCCAGATGCGCACGGTGCAGATGCCATTTTCTGGCACTCTCGCGGGCTCTACAAAACCGCTATTGATCGCAAAGGCACCCACAGCGGCGGTTAGATTTCCGCAGTTACCACTCCAATCAACAAACGGCTTATCGATAGAAACCTGGCCAAACAGGTAGTTCACATCGTGATCGGCTTTATCGCTGGACGACAAGATTACCGTTTTGCTGGTGCTTGAAGTAGCGCCACCCATACCGTCGGTTTGCTTACCGTAGGGATCCGGGCTGCCAATCACGCGTAGCAGCATATTATCACGGGCCTGCCCCGGCACTTGTGCAGCTTCGGGCAGATCTTGTAAGCGGAAGAAAACACCCTTGCTGGTTCCCCCGCGCATATAAGTCGCGGGGATTTTTATTTGAGGAGCAAACTTCATAACTCAGACCGTCGCTTCTGCTTCGAGGAAGTCTTTAGCAAAGCGCTGCAAAACACCCCCAGCCTCATAAATGGAAACCTCTTCTGCGGTATCCAAACGACATTTAACAGGAGCCTCAATCGTCTCACCATTGGCGCGGTGGATAAGCAAGGTCAGCGTGGCATGGGGAGTGCGCTCACCGATTACGTCGAAACTCTCGGTACCGTCGATACCCAGGGTTTCACGGGTAGTGCCCGGCTTAAACTCCAGCGGCAATACACCCATACCGATCAGGTTGGTGCGGTGAATTCGCTCGAAGCCTTCGGCCACAATCGCTTCCACACCCGCAAGGCGCACACCTTTCGCAGCCCAGTCACGGGAGGAGCCCTGCCCATAATCGGCACCCGCAATGATAATCAGAGGCTGCTTCCGATCCATATAGGTCTCGATAGCTTCCCACATGCGGGTAACCTGCCCTTCCGGTTCGACTCGAGCCAGGGAGCCCTGACGGACCTCGCCGTTATCATCGCGCACCATTTCGTTGAGTAGCTTCGGGTTGGCGAAAGTTGCACGCTGGGCAGTGAGGTGGTCGCCACGGTGGGTCGCGTAGGAGTTAAAGTCCTCCTCCGGCAAGCCCATCTTCGCCAGGTATTCACCGGCAGCACTGCTGGCCAGAATGGCATTGGACGGAGACAAGTGGTCGGTAGTGATATTATCACCCAGCACCGCCAGCGGGCGCATCCCCTTCAAGCTGCGCTCGCCTGCAAGGGCACCTTCCCAATAAGGTGGGCGGCGGATATAGGTGCTCATCGGACGCCAGTCGTAGAGTGCATGGCCCTGCTCTTCTGCGGCATCCCGCTCTTCGAACATCGGAATATACACATCGCGGAACTGCTGTGGCTTCACGCTCTGACGTACGATCGCATCGATCTCTTCATCGCTGGGCCAGATATCTTTCAGGGTAATCGGGTTGCCATCGGCATCGTATCCCAGCGTATCTTTTTCAATATCGAACCGGATGGTGCCGGCAATAGCGTAGGCAACGACCAGCGGCGGTGAAGCCAGGAAAGCCTGCTTGGCATAGGGGTGGATACGACCGTCGAAGTTGCGGTTTCCGGACAGGACAGCGGTTGCATACAGGTCGCGATCAATCACTTCCTGCTGGATTTTCGGGTCCAGGGCACCGCTCATACCGTTACAGGTGGTGCAGGCGAAAGCCACTACGCCGAAGCCCATCTGCTCCAGATCCGGTAGCAGGTCGGCCTCTTCCAGATACATTTTTACCGTTTTGGAACCCGGTGCCAGGGAGGACTTGACCCAGGGCTTGCGGGTCAGGCCGAGCTTGTTCGCATTGCGGGCAATCAGGCCTGCGGCAATCATATTGCGCGGGTTGCTGGTATTCGTGCAGCTGGTAATCGCCGCGATAATCACAGCACCATCGGGCATCTCACCAGCTTTCTCTTCCCAGGCCTTAGCGATACCGCGATTTGCCAGTTCCGAGGCCGGCAGCAGCGCGTGAGGGTTGGAGGGGCCAGCAAGGTTACGACCTACTGTGTCCAGATCGAACTTCAGTACGCGCTCGTATTCGGCATCCTTCAAGGTATCGGACCAGAGGCCCGTTTCCTTGGCAAACTTCTCTACCAAAGCTACCTGCTCATCATCGCGGCCGGTGAGTTTGAGGTAGTCGATGGTTTGCTCATCGATAGAGAACATGGCCGCAGTCGCGCCATACTCCGGAGTCATATTGGAAATAGTAGCGCGGTCCCCCAGGGTCAGGTTGGAAGCCCCTTCACCATAGAATTCCAGGTAGGCTCCGACCACACGCTCGCGGCGCAGGAATTCAGTGAGAGCCAATACCAAGTCGGTACCAGTAATACCCGGCTGCAACTTTCCGGTGAGCTCCACTCCAACAATATGCGGCAGACGCATATAAGAGGCGCGGCCAAGCATCACGCTCTCAGCTTCCAGGCCGCCAACACCCACAGAAATCACACCAAGAGCGTCTACCATCGGCGTGTGGCTGTCGGTACCGACGCAGGTATCCGGGAAGGCCACGCCCTCGCGCACCTGCACCACCGGAGACATTTTCTCCAGATTGATCTGGTGCATGATGCCGTTACCGGGGGGAATCACATCAACGTTTTCAAATGCGGTTTTGGTCCAGTTGATAAAGTGGAAGCGATCTTCGTTACGACGCTCCTCTACCGCACGATTTTTTTCAAAAGCATCCGTCTCAAATCCGGGGTGCTCTACCGCGAGGGAGTGATCCACAATCAACTGGGTGGGAACAACTGGATTTACCTTGGCGGGATCACCGCCTTTATCGGCAATGGCATCGCGCAGACCGGCCAGGTCTACCAGCGCGGTTTGGCCGAGGATGTCGTGGCACACCACTCGGGCTGGAAACCAAGGGAAGTCCAACTCGCGCTTGCGCTCAATAATCTGTTTCAGGGAGTCGGTCAGTTTTGCCGGCTCGCAGCGACGCACCAGGTTTTCCGCCAGAATACGTGAGGTATACGGCAGTTTGGCATAGGCTCTGGGCTGGATCGCGTCAACAGCGGCTCGGGTATCGAAATAATCGAGGTCTGTACCGGGCAGTGATTTGCGGTAATCAGTATTCATAGCAGGTAAATCAGTCGAATCTTTTTTTAAAATCGTATCTCTTCTGAGGGTGGCTCCAGGCCACTCACCAAAGGCAACCTGGAGCCGGCACACCGGGTGTGCCTCATTTCAAAAGTGAAATGAAAATTAACCGCGCTCAGCGATTGGAGTTACTGTACGGGGTTCAACACCTACGTACTCCGCACTCGGGCGAATAATGCGGTTATCAGCGCGCTGCTCGAATACATGTGCAGCCCAGCCGGTAACGCGGGACATTACAAAAATCGGGGTAAACAATTTTGTGGGAATACCCATAAAGTGATACGCGGAAGCGTGGAAGAAGTCTGCATTACAGAACAATTTTTTCTCGCGCCACATCACTTCTTCACAGCGAACAGATACCGGGTACAACACGGTATCACCAACATCTTCAGCCAACTTTTCAGACCAGCCTTTGATAATCTCATTGCGCGGGTCGGACTCGCGGTAAATGGCGTGGCCGAAGCCCATAATCTTCTCTTTGCGCTCCAGCATGCCCAGCAGTTCTTTCTCTGCTTCGTCTGGATTGGCGAAACGCTCGATCAGTTCCATTGCCGCTTCGTTGGCACCACCATGCAGAGGACCACGCAGAGTGCCGATAGCACCGGTAATGCAGCTGAACAGATCGGACAAAGTGGAAGCACAAACGCGAGCGGTAAAAGTAGACGCGTTAAATTCGTGCTCTGCATACAGAATCAGGGAAACGTTCATGACCTGCTCGTGCAGTTCATTAGGCTTCTCATCGCGCAACATATGCAGGAAGTGGCCGCCAATGCTGTCGTCATCGGTTTCAGTTTCGATACGCACATTGTCGTGGGTGAAACGGTACCAATAGCAGATTATGGAGGGGAATGCGGCCAGCAGGCGATTGGCTTTATCCAACTGCTGGGCGAAGGATTCTTCACCTTCCAGGTTACCCAACATGGAACAACCGGTGCGCATTACATCCATCGGATGGGCATCAGCCGGAATGCGCTCAAGCACTTCTTTTAATGCCTGCGGCAGGCCACGCTTGGCTTTCAGCAGCGCCTTGTACTCCGCCAGCTCTCCCTCAGTGGGTAATTCCCCATAGAAAATCAGGTAGGCAACTTCTTCAAACTCACAGTGCTGGGCCAGATCTTTAATATCGTAACCGCGGTAAGTCAGGCCGGAACCGGATTTGCCCACTGTAGAAAGTGCAGTTTTACCTGCTACCTGGCCGCGCAGACCAGCACCGCCCAATGCTTTCTCTACCATCTTCTTATTTCCCCTGTTGTATACACATTTGCTGTGTTCATCCAATTGAAAGCGCAGCGCCCGGCTTCTGCACCGGGCTGCTTGGGAGCCTCTGAATAACTCCGTAATGCCTACTTATTGAAAAGTTCGTCCAGCTTCTGTTCAAACTCGTGATAATTCAGGTAATCGTACAGCTCCTCACGAGTCTGCATGGTGTCGACAACCGCTTGCTGATCGCCATTTTGCAGGATACTGGTATAAACATTTTCCGCCGCGCGGTTCATCGCACGGAACGCCGACAGTGGATACAGTACGATATCTGCGCCCGCTTCGCCCAAATCTTTGGCGTTATACAGCTTGGTTTTACCAAATTCGGTAATATTCGCCAAAATCGGCACATTTAGCGCATCTTTAAAGGCACGATAGTGCTCCAACTCAGTAACCGCTTCTGCAAAAATGCCGTCGGCACCAGCCTCAATACAGGCCTGGGCGCGTTCAATAGCCGCATCGAGTCCTTCCTGTGCAAAGGCATCAGTGCGAGCCATTACAAAGAAATCGTCATCGGTACGGGCATCTACTGCCGCTTTGATACGGTCGACCATCTCCTGCTTGGAAACAATCTCTTTATTCGGGCGATGGCCACAGCGCTTCTGCGCTACCTGATCTTCGATGTGTACCGCAGCGGCACCAGCGCGGATCATCTCTTTAATGGTGCGGGAAATGTTGAAAGCGCCGCCCCAACCAGTATCGATATCCACTAAAAGCGGCAACTCACTGGCAGCAGTTATACGGCGCACATCCTCCAGTACATTATCGAGACTGGTCATACCCAAGTCCGGCAGACCGTAGGAGGCGTTGGCAACACCGGCGCCAGACAGGTAAATCGCCTTGTGACCAATACGTTCGGCCATAATGGCGGAATAGGCGTTGATGGTACCAACCACTTGCAGCGGTTGATTCTCGGCGAGTGCAGCGCGGAAACGCGCGCCAGCAGAAGGCTTTTGGCTCATGCTCTACCTCAGTTTCTTTTCAATGTTTATTCTCGAGGCGCGGATATGCCGGCGCATTAACAGCTCCGCCAGCTCACCATCCCCGGCCTCAATGGCCTCAATAATATGATTGTGCTCGCGGAAAGCCCGCTGGGCCCGGGGACTGGCCATCCCCAACTGGTAGCGATACATACGAACACGGTAATAAAGTCGATTGCACAGGGTATCGATCAGAAGATCATTCTTTGATGCCTGCACGATACGGAAATGAAAATCAAAATCCCCTTCCGGCTGGAAGTACGCCTTACCGGCCTGCAGCTCTTCCTGCTGCTCATGGTGATAGAGCATTTGGCGCAGCTCGACCAGGTCTTCCTCGGTGCGCTGTTCCGCTGCCAGACGGCAAGCCATACCCTCGAGGGCTTCGCGAACTTCATAGAGTTCCAGTAAGCCGCGCTCACTTAACTCTACAACCCGGGCTCCGACATTGACCTTACGTTCCAGCAGTCCCAAAGACTCCAGGCGCATCACTGCTTCGCGCAAACTCCCGCGACTGGCATTAAAGCGACGCGCAAGTTCCGGCTCGCTAATTTTGCTGCCAGAGGCGATTTGCCCCTCCACAATTTCAGCGCGCAAAGTCAGAAATAAGCGTTCAGCAAGGCTTTGACGCTCCTCTGAAGCTGAACCGGCAGTACCAACTACAGTCATGCAAGACCTGGATTGTCGACAATCTTAATGGGGCATGACATTAAATCACCAGCATTCTCTCGTCAACTGCAGGCATCCCCGATTAAACATTAAGGATTGTTGACAATAGGGCAAAATAGGTGACTTTCAACAGAGCAGTAGTCTTGCCATGTTTAAGTGGGCATAATAGCGCCCGCGCCAGATGAGCCTGTTCGACTAACGCGAGCGCTCTATGCTTTATTTGGGGCTTAGGGAAAATCCCACAGAAAGAATATCCAGGCCTCGGAACAGCGCTTGTTTTAGGCTGCCACCACCCAGGTTACAGACAGAGTTATGCCGAAGAGTATTATCAGGCGATGGCTGCCAAGCCCCGAAGAAGTTAGAGCCAACAACGGCCTCAAATTTCTGGGGACTCTTCTCCACGACCCCAACCTTTTTCATTTGAACCGACACTCAGTCTCGGTCGCATTTGCGGTTGGCGTATTTACCAGCTTCCTCCCTTTGCCAGGGCAAATGGTTATTGCCGCCCTGCTCGCACTTTGGCTGCGCTGCAATCTACCTTTGTCGATGATTCTTGTATGGATCAGTAACCCGATCACCATGCCGGCTATTTTCTTTAGCACTTACAAGCTCGGCGCCTGGGTTCTGGGGGCGCCACCGGTGGATTTCAGCATCGAACTGTCGTGGGAATGGTTGACCAGTGAAGTCGGGAAGATCTGGCTGCCACTATTTACCGGTTCTCTGATTGCCGGGGCATTCTTCGCGACAGTGGCCTATTTTGCCATGCGTGCCCTCTGGCGCTGGCACGTTGTGAAAAGATGGAAATTGCGAATCCAAAGGCGATCAGCGGTCAGTTAACTTTTCCCACTGTAAACCCTCTGCAGGCACCAACAGGCAAAAGCCCCTGAGGCAATTGCCAGCAATGCCTGCAGGTAATACTCGGTAAGAGCACCTAGCACCAGAGCTGCAATAGCTCCAACAAATAAAGCCTTGCGGGCCACCTTAATTTTAGCGGTAGCCGCAGCCAACGCGGCCGCCCACACCACCATAAACGCTGAAAGCACCGCTCCCAGTGAAACAATCCAAATGGGCCAGATCTCCCACCCCTCTGCGTAGCAAACGGAACCACCACTCATATCAGGCGGACAAAATACCCGTAGGTACCACCCATTCAGCATCAAGGTAAAACAGGCAGCCAGCACCCAAGCCAAAATTGCGGCGGGCACCGGCAGATATCTTCTGAAAATTGAGACCCTACCCAAAAGCCCAGCCCGAGTTACTCATTGCGCAAGGCCGCTGCCGGCTGAACCCGGCTGGCCTTAAAGGCCGGATACAAAGTTGCCAGCAAGCTAAGCAGAAAGCCCGCCGCCACAACCAGTGCCACGTCTGCCCATACCAACTGGGACGGCAAATAATCCACGGGATAGACATCAGACTTTAGGAACTGAATGCCGAGCATTGATTCCAGCCCCGCTACCAATTTGGTCACCGTCAGGGAGCCTAACACCCCCAACGCACCGCCAACTACAGCCCCCACAAGCCCGACCAACGCCCCCTGACTCACAAAAGTCAGCAAAATCTGCCGGGTACTGGCACCCATAGTGCGGAGGATGGCGATATCAGCATGCTTATCGATGACCACCATTACCAAAGTGGAAACCACATTAAAAGCGGCAATCGCAATAATCAGGAAAACCAGTAACCCCACCAGGTTGCGGGACATTTGAATAGCCTGGTAGAGATTGCCGTGGGTTCGGCTCCAATCAGTACCGTAGAAATTGCCCCGAGGCAAGTCTTGCAGAAGACGCCGCATAATCCAGTTGGCCTCGAGCATTTCATTGACCCGTAACTGGACCCCTGCCCCACCGCTACCTCCAGCCAGAGTCCTGGCCTGCTGCCAGGAAACCAAGGCGAGAGATTGGTCCAATACAGTGCCAGAGTGAAAAACCTGCGCCACTTTAAATCCAGCAACCCGGGCTGCCTTGCGTGCACCGGTGGCACTATCGTTATTTGGCACAATCAGGGAAAGGTAATCACCCGCCTCAACCCCCAACTTTTCCGCGAGCCCTTTACCCAGAACCACACCCGGTTCAGACGGATCAAGCAAGGCATCGAAGGATGAGGATTCAAGAAAGTCCCCGATATTGGAGACTTCGGTAATTGTCTCCGGGTTGACCCCCTGCACCAACAGCGGCGTCACTTCAGCCCCACGCTTGGCAAGCGCATTGACCTGCCACACTTCTGCCGCGGAGAGAACCGCAGGGTCGGAAACCAATTGTTGGCGCAACTGGGCCCAATCCACATCAGGGCTCCCGTTGTAAATAGTGACATGGGGCATGATTCCCAGGATTCGCTCGCGCAACTCCCGGTCAAAACCATTCATCACCGACATCACCACAATCATCAAGGCAACACCGAGGATCAAACCAATCATCGATAAACCGGAAATGAATGAGACCAAACCGGCCGAATCGTCATTTCTGCGCTGGGCACCGGCATAGCGAAGCCCAATATAAGCGGGAAGTGGCTTAAACATGATCACCCTGGTGCCAGTCAGCGGTCAGCCGCCCATCGATCAGATGCAGACAGCGATCCAGGGCCGCCGCCAGATCCGGGTCATGGGTAACGATCACAAAGCTAATTCCCATCTCCTGATTCAAGCGATCCATCAATTTGTGGATCTCTGCCCCCGTAGCCCGATCCAGATTGCCGGTGGGCTCATCCATCAAAACACAGGCGGGTCTTGTCACCAGTGCCCGGGCAATGGCCACCCGTTGCCGTTCACCGCCAGAAAGCTGTGATGGCTTGTGCCCCATGCGTTCACCCAGGCCTACCGCCGTGAGCATGGCCTCGGCCTCTTTGCGAGCTTCGGCAACTGAACGCTTGCCGATCAGTAATGGCATGGCGACATTTTCCAGGGCGGAAAACTCGTTAAGCAAATGGTGAAACTGGTATACAAAACCGAGACTGCTATTTCTCAACCAACCCCGCTCATTGGCGTTGAGTTCAGCGAGATTCTTACCCGCAACCCAGACCTCACCGGAGCTTGGAGTATCGAGGCCACCAAGCAAGTTGAGCAGTGTCGATTTACCAGAGCCCGAAGCGCCGACGATGGCCAATTTCTCGCCCCGCTTTACCTCAAGCTCAACACCACTCAGAACCTCCAGATCCCGACCTCCCTGGCGATAATGTTTGCGCAATTGCCGACAAGCCAAAACAGCACCATCCGGGGCCGGAGCTGGCTGTGCTTTTTCCGTATCTATTTCCACTCGACTGTTCATCAAACTATTCGCTGTCTCTCAACATCTATAAATCACGCCAACAACAGATCGGCCATGGATTTATATAAATTATTCGTAACGCAAAGCTTCCGCTGGCTCAATCTGTGCCGCTCGCCAGGCAGGAAATATCGTTGCCAACAGACTCATACAAATTGCTGCCGTTAACACCACTACCGCATCGCCGACGCGAAATTCAGAAGGCAGGTAACTAACAAAGAAAACACGGGGATCAAATATTTTGACGCCTACCACCGACTCAATCCAGGTCACCATTTCAGTCAGATTCATCGCTATCACGATGCCTAAAACAGCACCGGCAAAAGCGCCGATAATGCCAATGGCACTGCCCTGAATCACAAATACCGCCATAATCTGACGGGAGGTCAGCCCCAATGTTCGCAACACTGCAATATCGGAGCGCTTATCCGCAACCATCAGTACTAATGCGGAGACAATATTGAATGCGGCCACGGCGACAATGATCATCAGCATCAATGTGACAACGGTCTTTTCCATTTTAACTGCCTGGAAAAGACTTCCCTGGGAATCCCCCCAATCTTCACCCTGAAAACCTTCGCCCAGCTCATCTGCATAAACAGAAACAAGTCCCAGCGCATTGTCCATATCGTCAAAGCGCAACTGCAGCCCCTGGACCTTACCCGTCATCCGGGTCAGGCGCGCAGCATCTTCAATATTGATCAGCGCGAGATTCTGATCCACCTGCGCACCCACAGAGAAAACACCGGCAACCGTGAAACGCTTTGTTCTGGGGAATATACCGGCGGGGGTCACGCTGACTTCTGGCAGGGTCAGTATTACCGAATCTCCGGGAATCACATTGAGCTGATGGGCAAGGATTCGTCCCAGAACCACCCCGTAGCTGCGGGGCTCGAGCAAATCCAGGTTACCCATCACCATATGCTCACCGACGGTAGACACCTTGCGCAGCGCTTGCGGTTCCACACCTTGGAACTGGGCACCGTGACTGCTGCCATGAGCACTCAAAAGGGCGTAGCCATTCACAAAAGGGCTGGTCGCTTCGACATGTGGCTGAGCTTCCAACTGCCGTGCAGGTGTCTCCCAGTCCACAAGACCGCCTTCCCGCTCTATAAAGCCGTGAGGTACAACACTTAGTATTCGGGTTTTAAGCTCACGATCGAAGCCGTTCATAACAGAAGCGACAACGATCAACGCAAAAACACCAAGGGCCATCCCTAGTAGAGAAAAGCCATTGATAAAGGAAATAAACTGCTGCCTGCGGCGGGCAGCCACGTAGCGCAGACCAATAAATAGGGGAACAGGTTTTAACATAGGGTCGATTTAAACGGAAAAACGTCAGGAAATCCAAAGATTTAGGCAAGTTTACCGAACGTTGTAAGTCTTGAGCTGGGCCTTCAGGCGCTTCAACGCCTCTTCATCCCACTCCTCCGGCTCTGTAAGGGCGAGCCACGCCAAGGTGTATCCCCACGGGGTATACCGATGGCCAAAAGATAACGGAGCGAGCCCTACATTTAAGTCTGCCAGTAGCTGCAATCCGGTAACTAGAGGGTACCACTGGAGATCCGGCGATACATCAGGTCCTCTGGGATGGTTCAACCAGTCGGGCCTTTCCAGCGCCCAGCGCACACTAAAGAATACTATCGGGTCACTGGCGTGCTGCAAAAATGCAATCCTGAACTCACCCCATGGCTCACGACCAATATAGCCTCCGTACTGATTACCAAAGCGCACCACCTCCCCCCCTTTGAACTCTGGCAGCCAGGCGGGAGTGCCCGGATCTCGATTTCTGACAATCCGGCTCCACATGCCTACACCGAGGGGCGGCCCAGCCCAAAGGGCTCCATCAATCGGGTCATCGATAATGTCATAGAAGTCGAAGGAGTCTTCGGAAAGTTGAGCACCAAGACTGAGGCCAAACAAGTAAACTCGGGGCCGCTCATCTTCTGGCAACTCCGTCCAATAATCATAAATGACCTTAAACAGTGCTCGCGCCGACTCAAGCCCCTCAGAATCATCTGCCATCAGCGCTATCGGGCTGGATAAATAGGAGTACTGCGCCGCAACAGTGGCGGTATTACCTCGATACAAAAACTCTAAAGAATTTACGGCACCGGGATCAACCCAGCCGGCGCCGGTTGGAGTTGCCACTAACAAGATCTCACGCTGGAATGCACCAACCCGCTTTAATTCCTCCAGCGCCAACTGAGCGCTCTTCATGGGCGTCACAGCACTATCAAGGCCAACGAAAACCCTGATGGGCTGTACTGCAGAACCAGCCACCTCTTTTATTTCTTCCGCTGTCGGCCCCAGCGTTAAGAACCGGCGCCCTTGATTGCCAATGTCATCCCACTTAATCAGCGAATTGGCGCCACCAGGAAGATTGGGGTCTGCCGGAGGGGGAATACTTTTCGCATAAGAATTATCTAGCCGCTGATAGGTCGATGAAATCACATGCAAACCTGCTTTCAACAGCACCCCATTAAAAACAGCCCAGTAAAGGAGCACAGCCGCCAACACACCCACAAGCATCGCCACTCGCTCGGGCACATGCTGCTCCACATAGCAGGCCACCAGGAGAACTATTCTCTGAAACCCTTTTCCCAAGCACCACAACACCAGGAACATGAGGAGAGATATTACAGCGATCGTAATAGGCTCTACGGTACCAACCTGCTCCATCCCCATAAGGGCGCGGATAGAGTTCTGCCACTTCACTCCCTGCCAGAGAGAAACAAGAAAAAGAAGGAGACATACGGCTAATACACTTCGATCAAATAGACGTCTTTGCCATGTGGAAATCGGCAGATTGGGGATACCCAGGTATTTCCAAAGCCAACTCAGAAAGACGCCGAAAACATAGCCGACAAAGAATGCAACGCCGCCCAGTATTCCCTGCATTACATCACTGCGAGGAATAAGGGATGGCGTAAGGGAGAGCGCAAAGCAGATAGAACCAATAAGAAGGCCGAGAATTGAAAAGGTATTAACCAGCCTCATTCTTGTCCGCTCGACAAGCCAAGCATAATTAACAGCCTAGCATAGGCGCCTCGGCAATCAGCCACCCTCTGCTGCTCAATCGATTCAAAACTCGAAGTAATAACGCTGCAAGAATATAGGCGCCAACTCATTGCACCAAATATTCCAAAGAGGCGCATTTGTTTCTATTTTTGGCGCGAAAACGTGAAGAAGAACAGGAGCATTGGCGGAAATTCTGTTTTAATGGGACGGCTAATGGAACATCTACACCGGAGAACAAAAAATGTTCAGCAGACTCCGCAGCGGATTGAATTGTCTCGCTGGCTCAATGGCACTACTTCTTACTTTTGGCGCTCAGGCGACAACCATTGAAGTACCCGTAGGCACCCAGGGTGGGGAGCTCACCATTGAAGAAGTCCGTGGGCTTAAAAAACATGATGTGACCTCACGCCTGGGAGAACCCCTTGGTATTGAGGGGCCAATTGGCGAACCCGCTATCACGCGCTGGGAATACGGCGAGTTCTACGTTTTCTTTGAACAGGACACCGTCCTACACACAGTGAAAAAACCCAGCGGCTGATCTAGCACATCCTGGCAGGCGCTCAACTGAAGCTGCCTGCCTCACCCAAAGTGAAGCACCCCACTCTAGCTGCAGCTGCAAGATAATTCAGCCCCGCCCTTTTGCTGATTCGGAAATTTAAGATCACAGCAACCTGAATCAACCACCTCCAACTGGAGTTACAAGCCGTGCGCTATATCGCCATTCTGCTTTTTACATTAACCACTATTGCCCAGGCTGAAGTCACCCTGGTGGAAGTGATTAAGTCCGAAAACAAAATGCTCTTGCTCGATGGCGACAAGGTTATAAAGAGCTACCATGTAGCCTTCGGCGGGCAACCCCAAGGACACAAGCAGCAGGAAGGCGATGAAAAAACCCCCGAGGGACACTACACGCTGGACCACAAAAAAGAAGACTCCTCTTATTATCGGGCAATGCATATCTCCTACCCCAATGCCGAAGACCGCGCTCAAGCTGAGGCTCGGGGAGTCTCGCCAGGTGGCTTCATTATGGTCCATGGCCAGCGCAATCGACTGGGCTGGCTCGCTCCAATCACCCAACGTTTTAACTGGACTGATGGTTGCATTGCCCTTACCAATGACGAGATGGATGAGTTTATGGCTCTCGTAAAAATCGGCACCCCCATTGCAATCCGCTGGTGAGACATCACCAATATAGAGGCCATAACAGCTCTTCAAAGTCCTTAGGGAGATTTTGAAGAGCTGCCCGATAGCCAAGGGACTGGATTTCCCCTCTACAACCAGTCAATATGCCCGCCGTAACTTCACCTTGGTGGGGTGGTCAACTTTTAGGCAAGCTGACAGAACACCACCTTCCGGACTAATGAGAAACCGATAGAAAATGACAGTAAAAGTCGAATCCGTAGATAGCCTATTGAAATCCAGCGGTCGCGAGGGCGAAGAAGTCCGCGTTCAAGGCTGGATCAGAACCCGCCGCGACTCCAAAGCCGGCCTCTCTTTCCTGGCCGTACACGACGGCAGCTGCTTTGATCCGATCCAGGTCGTTGCTGAGAATCACCTGCACAATTACCAGTCAGAAGTGCAGCGCCTGACTACCGGCTGCGCGGTAGATATCCTCGGTACCATCAAACCATCCGAAGGCAAGGGACAGTCTATCGAACTGCTCGCCACCGAAGTCCAGGTTGTCGGCTGGGTGGAAGACCCGGATACCTATCCCATGTCCCCCAAGCGCCACACTATGGAGCACTTGCGCGAACACGCTCACCTGCGCCCGCGCACCAATGTCAGTGGTGCCGTAGCCCGCGTACGTAACTGTATCGCCCAAGCGATTCACCGTTTTTATCACGAGAACGGCTTCCTCTACGTGCACACCCCAATTCTCACCGCTTCTGACTGTGAAGGTGCTGGCGAGATGTTCCGGGTCAGTACCCTGGATATGGAGAACTTACCGCGCACAGATAAAGGTGCAGTGGACTACAGCAAGGACTTCTTCGGCGAAGAGAGCTTCCTCACTGTATCCGGCCAGCTGAATGTTGAGAGCTACTGCCTGGCCATGTCCAAGGTGTACACCTTCGGCCCCACCTTCCGTGCAGAAAACTCCAATACCACTCGCCACCTGGCAGAGTTCTGGATGGTTGAGCCGGAAGTTGCCTTTGCAGACCTGGCAGATGTAGCCGATCTCTCTGAGCAAATGCTGAAGTATGTATCCAAGGCGGTACTGGAAGAGCGTGCCGATGATATGGCCTTCTTTGCCCAGCGCATCGACAAGGAGGCTATCAGCCGCCTGGAGAATATCGTCGACAACGATTTCGCCCGCATCAACTACTCCGAAGCGATTGAAATCCTGGAAAGCTGCAAAGAGAAGTTCGAGTTCCCCGTATCCTGGGGTATTGATTTGGCCTCTGAGCACGAGCGCTACCTGGCAGAGAAGCACTTCAAAAAGCCAGTTATCGTGATGAACTATCCGAAGGATATTAAAGCCTTCTACATGCGCATGAACGACGATGGTAAAACTGTTGCCGCAATGGACGTTCTGGCACCGGGAATCGGCGAAATTATCGGCGGCGCCCAACGTGAAGAGCGTTTGGAGAAGCTCGATGAGCGTATGGATGAAATGAATGTACCCAAGGAACACCTGGACTGGTACCGCGACCTGCGCCGCTACGGTACAGTGCCTCATGCGGGCTTTGGCCTGGGCTTTGATCGTATCGTGTCCTACGTGACCGGCATGGGCAACATCCGCGATGTAATCCCCTTCCCGCGCACACCGAAGAACATCTCGTTCTAAATAAAAAGCCCCGCAACGCGGGGCTTTTTATTTCACATACAAATCTTCAAGCGCTCAGCCCACTTGCTGTAGCAATGATGTCATCGCTCGCCTTTTCACTGATCATATAGACCGGCACCACAATGAAGAAACCGGGGATTCGGGGGAATACCGAAGCATCCACCACCCTTAAATTATTGGTGCCGTGAACCCGGAATTTACTGTCGACAACTGCCATAGGATCACTGGCAGGCCCCATTTTATTGGAACAGGAAGCGTGATGTCCCCAAGCTTGGTTCTTAACAAAATCGCCAATTTGCTGATCTGACTGAACCTCATTACCGGGCAATAATTCCCTGGAGACCTGCTTGCTCACAATAGGGCCCGACATAATATCCCTGGAAATTTTTACCCCCTCAAC
The DNA here is from genome assembly GCF_047324085.1 of Microbulbifer sp. CNSA002. Lineage (NCBI taxonomy): Bacteria > Pseudomonadati > Pseudomonadota > Gammaproteobacteria > Cellvibrionales > Microbulbiferaceae > Microbulbifer > Microbulbifer sp. CNSA002. Next base: position 2,390,538 of record NZ_CP172449.1, on the reverse strand, counting down.
AACTGCCTGAAGGTCTTCTCCCAGAGCATCATTACCCTCACCAAAATAGTGGAAATTGATTTCAGGTGTGTCCCTGGGATCAGCAGATTGCAGGGTCACACGCCCGGCGGTATTGTTCGTATGGCCTTTCAGTACAATCCAGGAGAAACGGTCTTTGTAGTCCCGCAATGCCTGGGAGTACCCGGGAAAGTAGCCGTGGAAGTCGGAGGGCACTCCGAAAATAAACAAGTCGGGATCTTCCAGCTCCGGCTTGGAACGTTTAACCAGAGACAGTACCGGACCATTTCCACTGTAGGGCCCCTGATTGAACCAACCATAGCGATAGCGATTTAAGCATGGATCATTCCCCTCTCCCCAAGTGCAATCTTTAAGAAGGGCAAGATCCTCACTCATCTCACTAACGATTCCGACCTCATAGCGATCCTGGAGGTTCTCTCCTACCCCAGGCAGATCTACCAGGGGCTCTATGCCGTGATCTCGGAGCTCATGGGCGGGACCAATTCCCGACAACTTGAGAAGTTGCGGGCTATTGAAGGCCCCTCCAGACAAGATAACCTCGCGATTTGCCCGCACTTGCCTCAAGACTCCGGCAGTACCACTTTCGTCATGGTAAGGGTCTGCCTTATACAGGCTCGCCCCCTCTAAAAACTCCACCCCAACAGCAGTATTCCCCTCAAACAACACACGAGTTGCCAGTGAATTTGTACGAATATGAAGCAAGTTTGGGTAAACTGACTGGGTATCCAAGAGGTATTCGCGCACACTGGTACGGCGGTTTCGACTATCTGCTGCCATAGGGGCGATAAAAGGCCCTTCCTGGCCACTGGCCACGTCCCAATGATTGATATCCAGGCGAAGATTGCCGCTGATAATTTTTTCCAAGGCCCCTTCGAGCCCATATTTGGCCAGCGCAGCCTGGGCAACTTTCAAGATCGCCGGGTCTTCCAGCAATAACGCGGGGTTGCCGCGATTCGTAGGCAGCCAACCATCAAAACCGTGGCGGGATGGGTTGGAGAAAATTGGGCGGGGCACATATTCACAACGCTCTAAACGCTCAAAATATCGCCGCATATTTGCGCTATCCCAGGAAATATCCCCTGTATCCCGTGCTATGCGGTCAAAATCATTGTTATGTGGATAGACCGTAATCAGTGCATGGTGCGTGGTACAACCACCGATAGTACTCGCCCGTGGGTAGAGGATTCCCTTCCCGGAAACATATTTTTCGTCCAGTTGCTGCTGATTGATATCCGCATAATGCTTAACAAAAAAGTCCCAGCTCAATTTGGGGTCTTCAGACGCAAAGGGGTGCCATGCTGGAATATTATGGGTGTCATCACTGGGGTCATCAGCACCAGCTTCCAACACCAAAACAGAAAATCCCGCCTTTGCCAAATTTACCGCTAATGGCCCCCCACCCGCACCCGACCCAATAATCACGTAGTCATATTGATCATAGAAATTCCGATCCAACATTGAGAGAGCGGAAACCAATCCTGTTGAAGCCGCGCTGGCAGCAATTCCCAGTTGCATCGCCCCTTTAGTGAAATTTCTACGGCTAATTTTTTTACTCGACACTTTTTTGTCAATCGAATCCTTCTCTTCCATAGTGCTTATCCATTTTTATAGGTTGTATCCGAGATAAGCATTATGCACGCCAGCTTTTGCAATTCTGTCTTACAGGGATTGCTTTAATCTAAAACTCGACCTACTTACCAGCGCCAGGATGTATCACATGCCTAAAAGATATATCGACGCAAGACTTCTTAAATGAAATTAAATAAACCTCTCCCATTCCACCTGAAAACTCCAGAAGAGAAGCACCTGTGAGGCATCAAATAAAAAGGCAAACAAGTTTTTAAGCTAGCCAAAACCAGAGTTCACGATTCAAAATTCAACCAACCAGATAAACCTTCAAGCACCACCTCAAAAAGGAAATATAAATAAATTTGAATAACTGCAAGGCAGTTTATTATTTTAAGCATTACACCAACGCTTAAAATAATAAATTACCCAGTCCGGCAAGTAACAAACTCAACTCACAATGGCGGTTTTCGTGAATTTTCTACACAATCAGTCGCTGGAATATTCTTAGCCCCCCTATTGAGAGCTTAAAACATTGCCCAAAGTATCAATCTGTCTATATGATGCAATCATCGAATTTGATTGCGATTTTTGGAATAACAACTAGATTAATAAACACTAAAAAATAAAAGCGATCCGATTCAACCCAAAATGCTCAGGAGCATCGGACACAAGTTTTAGTTGATGACCGTGAGAAGGAGATCAGAATGTCTGGAAAAGAGCTCTATATCACCTACGAAGAACTTTTAAAACTCGAGAGTTTTAGAAAACCTAACTCAACACCAAGAAAACCACAAAACATTGATACCACCCACCTTGATGATATCGAAGTAATCATTGCCAACGGCAAAGGAATTCAAGCTCTCGATAGAGAAGCTATCAACAAACTACCACTAACAGGCTGGGTTTGTAGATTTCCCGCCCACATTCACCCCCCCAAAGGGTTGAAACTCGTTCAAGTCAGCGAGCACCTATTGAATATTGCTCCGGCTAGAAATATGCCGTTGCAAAAATTTGAGGCTTTAGTCAAGGAGCTCACTATCAGCGCCATCACAATATTCAAGAAGCAAGGTCGAGCCGTCTGATATATGACCCTGATCACGGCCGACTGCAAAACGGTATGCTATTGAGCTACCGTTTTGCTATCTCTCCACTAAGCACTTACCCCCTAGCCTATTAATTTCTGAAATGCGATTAGCTTCCTGATGTAAGCTCGCATTTCCGGAGTATCAAATTTCCCCTGATAACGATCAGGATCGTTGACTGAGCGCCCCTTAATACCGGGACAGCCGCCAAATCGTATTAGTGTGGAAAAAGCAGGCATTAACTGCAACTCTTCTACCGAAGCCTTGATTTCTAAATCCAAATGATCTGAGTACTCTTCAATATATCTGGAAACCGCCCCCATACCTGAAAGTGTTTGTGCACAAACCATATTCCCAACTGTCCCAAACTTGGGGAATCGATGAACTTCTTTAAAGTCCACCTTATCAAAGCTGGCCAATAGATTTTCCTTCAATACCAACTCGGCAAACTCCAGGTGCTCCCCCTTTTTGGGTTTCAAGCCTGTCACCTGGTAGTGGAGCGCCTCAAAGGGAACAAAAAGATTGCTCCACCCCTTTTCAATTTTTGAAATTGCATATTCCTTATAAGCAGTTTTTTCCTGATGCTTATCGATAGTCTGAAAGATTGAAAGCGCCAGACCAACAACTGCCACCCCGGCTGCAACACCGCCTATCCTGGTTACCCTTTTCAGGCCAATTTGGGTTTCATCCCATGTTTTCCCATGAATTGCCAAAAGAGCCGCGATAGCTGTAAGTCCATGCCCTAAAATAGAAATAGTCAGATCCATAAGCTCCCCCAGAAAAAGCTCAAATTTCAATATGCACTAAAAATCAAATCTTGGTATCACTATCTATCGGTACCAGAAAATTTCAACACAGTAGATACACGCCACATTGCGAAAATCACCGCCAGGCTATCTGTTTTCATTAATGGGCAGGAACAAATAGAAAGATACACTTACTCAGAAAAGCTAATCAATAAGTTAAAATTACTATTTTTAGACGGGAGCCTTATAAGAAACCCAAAACAAAACAATCGTACCCATTTGGGTTCACCTCATCGCACACAATTAAATAGCAATATACGAAGCTTGCACTTTTCCCGTGGATTTAATTAGAAAGTAGGCAGAGCAATAAGGGACAAAGGTTGACTCACAAAATAGCGTTTTACTAACCACACTATTTAAGTCAAATCCCCTGACTCCATACAATTAGTAAATTTAAAGGCCTATCATAACAACCGACTCCAACTACCAGCCAAACATCTCCTTTGCGGCCCGAAGGCTACTATTGGGAACCTTTTTAAAACTTGACCCTGAATAGCTAACTACTATAACTATTCACAAGGTTGTATAACACGCAGCATCTACTGACCAACTGGTATCCATATGATACATCTATTTATGCACGCGAATGTTAAGGACTTCAACGAATGGCACAGAGTGCTAGAAGAGTTTATGCCTATAGTGAAGCAAATGGGCGCTACAGCTACATCTGTATATCGAGAGATTGACAACCATCACAATGTAACAGTGATCCATGAGTTTCCTTCGAAGGAGCATGCTATCAAGTTTGTCAATAGTAGTGAGCTTGAAGAATCTAGAAAAAAGGCTGGCGTGCTTGTAACTCCAAAAATTTGGTATACAGAAAAATTATAATTATTCCTTATTATGGCATAAAAATTTATAAAGCTATCTTCACCCCCAATAGGCCTATCCATTCAAGGGGTGTATCTTGATCAATGGCTCTTCCTTTATAAATAAGCTGACTCTAGAGTATCTCTCCACTAACAGTACCCATATAACAATACTGATAACCCCTGCCTTTAAAGTAACTTCATATACTTGACTGGCACATGATCAACCAACCACACATTATTAGCAGAGCGATAAAAATCAAAACCATCTCGATGCATGGATTTAGCCTCCACCCTTAACAGTACGGGCTTGCCATACCTGGCCCCAACAGATCGAGCAACTGCCTCGGATTCTGACAGGTGAACATGGTGCCTTTGCATTTTCTTCAGTCCTTGCGCGAGGATATCTTCAACAAAACGCTCTGCAGTGCCATGGAGAAGCGCACCTGGTGGCTCAAGGGGGCTTAAATGTAAATTAATATCTACAGAATGTCCCTGATTGGCTCTGATAGAAAGACCATCATCACTTATAGAAAACCGCTGCTTATCATTGGTTTCCACAACGACAGAAACCAAATCCCTGTTTAGCTCAAAGTCTACAGTTTTCTGAATCAACTCATCAACTGCCACCCATCCATTCTCATCCATAAACAAGCCGATGGCTTCAGGCTCATGCCTGAGCAGGTAGCTGAAGTATTTTGATATCCTACTCAGCTCTCTACTGAATTCAGTATCTCTGTTCAATTCTAATATTCCACAACTAAGAATATAACTCGAAATTTTATGATGGGACATTCACCTTGGCGAAAATGTACTCATCAAAATAAATACCCCCTTTTTTTACTGAGCAGCTTAAAGTCCCTTCATGCTTATACCCCGCCTTCTGTAAAACCTTCATTGATCCGACATTTCCAGAAAAGACAGAGGCATAAAGCCTGACAATATTTTGTGAAGAAAAAATCTCACGAGTAAACTGAGTCAAAGCAATAGTAGCAATTCCTCTCCCCCAAAATTCTCGCGCAACCCAATATCCAACCTCACCGGAGTGAGAATGCTCAAACAGCTGCTCGCGCATACTTATAATCCCGCAAAAGGCCCCTCTGTACTCTATTGCCTTTACAACCCCTTCCTTCCCACAACCTTTATCAACCCACCAAGCAGCATCTTCCAATGTATAAGGGTGAGGAATTCTCGATGACAAATACTTAAGCACTGACTCATCATTTAAGTACTCAACCAGTAGTGCTTCATCATTCTTTTCAATGTTTCTTAATTCAATCATTCGGACAAACCATCAATTCCTTAACCTATTACTGACACCCTTTCAATGAAAATCAATGCTTTGTTGAAAGCTAGGGTTCTCAGCTATCAACTATTCCTGCCTACTCTCCAATCGGCACAATAGCTTTTTAGCTTCCTGCGACTGCTTCACATTTATTACTACATCTCAAAAATGACAGCCATTATCAATTATAATCGACCCTATTTGTACGGAATTCTATCAATATGTACCCTCAACAACTCAACTTGGCAGTATGGGCCTCACTAGCCCCTGCTGCGTTGGTGTCTGCCCAGGAAGTAACTCAAACGGTAGAAGAAGTTGAAGTTATTGGTAGAGCCCAACAATTTTATCTGGACTCTCATACACAAGTTGGAACTAAAACAGACGCAGACTTATTAAATATTGCGATGTCTGCTCAGGTACTAAGTGAACAGCTTATTGAAGACCAGGCTGCCCGCGATATCACTGACTTGTACCGCTCCATCGCAGGAGTTAGTGAATTCAGCTATTCCGGAGTCACATTTCGGGGATTTCGAGACAATAAAAATATATTTTACGATGGAGTCCGCAGCGATCCCTATTCGGGGTTTAGTGTTCCTCAAGTATCAAATGTAGCGCGCATCGAGGTACTAAAAGGGCCATCCTCCGCCCTCTATGGCGGCGGTGAGCCCGGAGGAATGATTAACTACACCTCCAAGAGGCCAACCTTCGATGAAGGCCGTGAATTGACAGTCACCTCCGGAAGCGAATCGCTAAAAGGAGCTTCTATCGAGCTAACAGGCGGTGTAACTGGAAATATCGCCTATCGTTTAGGAGGCTTCTATGAATCTCAAGATAGCTTTCGCAATAATGCGAATAGCGAGAACATTGAACTTGCCGGGGGACTACTATTTGACCTCTCAGCAGACACTCACCTGACAACCACCTTCGAGCACATAGAACAAAACCTAGGCGGTAACCGCTTGCGCGGCGTACCCGTTAATGATGACGGCAAATTCCTGGTAGATCCCTCCTACAACACCAACGAAAAATCTGATTATCAAAACCTAAAAGCCTTGGTTCTTCGAACTAAAGTCAAGCATAAGGTGACAGATAGCCTGAACTTTAACGCAACATTGCGTTACATGGAAAATGAAAGGGAGCAGGCTTATCACGAATCACGCGGTTGGGTAGACATCAATGGTGATGGAATGGCCAATGCTGAAGATGGAACCATCCGCCGTGAGTACCGCGATCAGTACCGGGCAAATGAAGAGCTGAGCCTTACTTTGGACTTTGTGTATGACACAGACATTTCAGGTATGAATCATCAGATTTTGCTTGGTGGTGACTATCATGATGTTGATACAAAATATGACTATTGGCGAGCGCGCCCTGGAGCAGACGGTGTTACAAACCTCAACATCTACGAACTCAACTACGGCATAACTGACCCGTCAACTTACAACCTTATCAATATGAATAAGGATGGTACGGCCAGCATCCGTACCAGCATTTATATCCAGGATACTGTGGAATTGACCAATCAGTGGTTCTGGATGCTAGGTGCGCGCCTTGATCAGTTCGACGAAACTGAAAAAGAAAGCGGCAATAGCTACAAAGATAATGATGCAAGCTACCGTACAGGCATCACTTATAAGCCCGTAGATACACTATCCCTCTATGCAAATTACTCCCAGAGCTTTAATCCGGTGAGCGCAGACGACTTTGAGGGCGGCGCCGAGGAGCTTGAACCCAGTACTGGCAGTCAAGTGGAGATTGGTGTGAAGAAGGAATGGCTGGATGGGCGTATCCTGACCACTCTAGCCTTCTATCAGATAAAAAAAGCAAATATGGCCCAAAGTAACCCCGCCTATATCAGTGCCGATGAGACCCCGAATGAAGCCGAAATTATCAACCTCGGGCAGGTTCAAAGTGGTGGAAGCGAGTTCACCTTAGTCGGTGACATAACTGAGAGACTCAGCATAACAGCTAATTATGCGTACAACGATACGTATATCGCTGAGGGTGACTCACGCAACGTGTCAGACTCAGGTCAGTTCGTAAATGCACCCAAGCACCAAGCAGGCTTGTGGGCCCGCTATGACCTCAGTATATGGGACTCAGCATTTGCCATTGGTGCCGACTATGTGAGCGATCAAATAAGCTTCGATGATCAAAAAGTAAAGGCCTACACTGTACTCGATGCCAGCTGGGCAACTCGCTGGGATGATATTCAGCTGAGTATCAACGTGAAAAACCTTTTGAATAAAACGTATGCAGTGAGCGGTTTTAATGAGCGGCAAGGACATTTTCCCGGCCAACCACGAGAGCTAATCGCCCAGCTTTCCTATGACTTTTAGCGACCTAGCAATTTATCGTCAGCGGATTTCCACTGGCGATATCATCTTGTTCTATACAGGAAGGAAGTTCTTTGACGATACACTCACCAATATATCCCCGCAGACTTACCCACCTGTTCAGCCCTTTCTCTAAACTAAGATATTATGAAAACGACACTGATCCCCCAGATTGAATTTCTATTAGCAAATATTCAATCCGAGGTTACACCTTCAATCAAGACGAGTACAGACCGTATAAATTTCGATCGAATAACCTCTCCATGACGCTATACAGACAGCAAACTCCTATTAATCAAGTTGGTATTCAAAGTCGTAGTAATGAACTCCACCATCCACCTGAATAGACATTTTCCCAGAGAGTCCCACTAGTTCTCCAGTGCCAGAATCAGGCACAACTTCTAAAATAAGGAAGTCCTCTCCCTTCTTCATAGTCCCAAAGTGCTGTAAAACAAACGTGCCTCGCTTACCACCTAGAGTACCGGCAACTTGCTCTATGGCTACATACCCCGCAGATCCTTTTACAGGAGTCATTGCACTTAGCATTTCTCCTCGACTTTCTCCTGAAAGATCACCGTAAAAGACTTTATTAATTGACATACGCCCCAAGCTGTTTCCTTCACTACCTTTCGCATACGGATCCATCGGCTTTACAGTAACCTCGAACTTTCCTGAAATTTTCATATTTGCTCCTTTGCGAATTTAGATTGAAGTAGTACGTGTCTGGCTTTACCAGTAACAACTTAGGCTCTAAGAGAGCCTAAAGTGCTACTTATCGGTTTTCCATTTTAATATACAAAACTGTATATTTATACACCCAAGATAGCATAGTAAGTGACTATGGGTTGAGATGTTTATGAAGGTGCGCAATTAACATTCAAAAGTACTAATGTCCATTAAGCGGTTAAGAGACATAAGCGAGAAATATTGCAACCTACCGAAGCAGTATGGGCTTTTAGCACTTCCAATCTTGTCGAGAAGATAGTTCATTATTATTTGGGACCAGGTGGAAATACGCTTGTCGATTCCACAGAGAGGGAAATTAAAGAAATCGGTAAAACGGGATTACAAAAGTTCAGTGAAGCAAAGCCGAAATGACGATGCCCCCAAAACCATTTTGGAGGCTATGAGTTATTATTTTTTCTACACTAGTATTGGCAAAACGATAGATCGTAGATCTGTGGATTGATTAGCCCAAAACACTGACTACCTAACTTATTAGCACCATTATTAGGTGTAATAAGCTAGGCATATCCCAGGAAACTAGCTTCCCTTCGCATAAAACGATCAACTACTTGGCGCAGTTACCATAGACGCCGGTACTAATACGTCTTCGCCATCACTCTCTTCTTGAGGTTCAGTAAATCCAAAATCCTCCAGTATTCCGTAGAGCGCCGGTAGCACCAGAAGGATCAGAATAGTAGAACTGCTGATACCAAATACAATACTGGTAACAAGCGGCACCAACACCTGTGCCTGCAGACTGGTTTCAAATAACAGTGGCAACAGGCCTGCAACTGTGGTCAGCGAGGTAAGGAAGATGGCTCGGAAACGATCGCGGCTGGCTTGGCTCGCCGCGCTATGCACATCCATTCCTTCACGCACTCGCCGCTTCACAAACTCCACTAACAATATTGAGTCATTGACCACAATTCCGGCGAGAGAGACAAAACCCATCATGCTTGGCATAGACATATTCTGCCCCATGATCAGGTGCCCCCAGATAACACCAATCAGCGCCAAAGGAATAGCCACCAATACAATCAACGGCTCCACATAGCTGCGGAATTGCATGGATAGGAGAAGGTAGATACCAATGGCACCTATTAACAGGGCGCGACCAATGGACTTACCTGTAACCTCACTATTTTTCATTTCCCCTTGCATATCAACGCGCAATCCTGGGAACTCACGGGTAAGCTCAGACAGGAACTTCTCCTGGGTGTCACCTAGTACCTGTCCAGCATTCGCTTTCTCAGTGAAAACATCAGCAAACACACTCACTACCCGCTCGCCGTCAATACGTTGAATTCGCGCATACTCCCGATTCATTTCTATATCGGCAACGGCAATCAGCGGAACTCGTTGCTTGGTAGCTGGATGGATAATGACTAATTCATCGAAACGGCTCAGTGCACCGCGGGAATTTGCATCCATGCGAACCTGAATCTCGTAGGTTTCCCCCCGATATTGAATTTCATCTATCTCCATCCCCTGGTAAGCAGCTCGCAACTGATTGGCGACATTGCTGGCATCCAGGCCGGAGGCATAGGAGCCTTCACGCATTTTGACGGTGAGTTGTGGCTTGCCGGGACGCAAGTCATCCACCACATTCACTACGCCGTCGTATCCACGCAACCAATTCTGCAAGCGAATGGACGCTGCCTTTAGCTGATCCAACTCCAAACCGGCAAGTCGCAAGTGGATAGCACGGCCGGCAGGGCCTAAGGCCGGTTCTTTGTAAAGAATAGCGATTGCCCCTGGTGTGTCGCCGGCGGCCTCACGCCAAGCATGGCGCAATTCATCCATGCTGGTATTGCGGCCTTCAGCGGCAAGCAGATCGACATTAATTGTGGCCACATGGGGCCCCGACTCAAAGGCATCTCCGTTAACACCAAAAGTGACACTCGTATGGTTTACCAAAGGTGCTCTTTCATTTTCAGAAAACTCTGAGGCAACTTGATCCAACGTCTTCAACTGCTTATCGACTAATTTCTCCATATCGACCAAAGAAGTGCCTTGAGGCATTAAGATCCGAGCTTGCAATAAATCGCCCTCCAAGGTGGGAAACCCCTGAAACTTGACGATCCCCGATGTCATCAAACTAATAGTGACCAGGAACAAGCCAAATACACCCCCGACAAAGGCATAGCGATATTTAACAGCCCAATCTGCTGCGCGCCCCATATTTTCTCGCCAACCATCAAAACGTTTGGCAAAAGCCTGCTTCCAGGCGGGGGTGCGACTTTTATGCTCAAGGGCATGCCGCAAGTGTGCCGGCAAAATCAGGAAAGCCTCGATCAGACTAATGAGCAATACAGAAATCAATACAATGGGGAGCACCTTGAGGACCTGCCCCATATCCCCCTTAATAAAGACCAGTCCTCCAAACACCATTACCGTAGTTGCGAATGAAGACAGTACTCCACGAGCCACTCGCTTGGTGCCATTGATAACCGCTTCCAACGGCGACCTTCCCTCACGGTGTTCACTGGCAATACTCTCCGATAACACAATGGCGTCATCCATCAGGATACCAATGGCAATCAGCAGTCCTACCAGACTGATCATATTAATGGACACGCCCATGGCCGTGATCAGTGCAAACGAACCCAGGAATGAAACCGGCAAGCCCATGACCACCCAAAAGACGTAGCGGCCACTGAAAAACAGATAGAGAGCCAGCGCTACCAAAATCAGGCCCTGCCAGGCGTTAGCCATAATCATCTGCAAGCGATCCGCAACGATAGAGGCGCTGTCCTGGGTTAGCGTGAGCTTCATACCCTCAGGCAGATTTTCATTTTCACGGTCGACAAAGTCCCGTACGGCTTCAAGCACACGCAAGCTATCATCCACACTATTCTTCTCGACATTGAGAAGCGCTGCCCGATGGCCGTCAAAAGTAATTTTGTCTTCAGCCAGCTCAAAGTCATCGTAAATTTTTGCAATATCCCCAAGTCGAACTTCCGCTCCATCACCACCTTTAATCACCACCAGGTTTTCCAATTCTGCAACCGTGCGGCGCTCTTCGGTAAAACGCACCTGGTATTCACGATCCGGCGTGGATACCTTGCCGGCGGGCATGTCGATCGCTTGCTGGTCAATAATATTGGCCAGGTCCATCACGCTGAGTCCGTACTGGCGCAAGTTATAATCTGAAACTTCAATCTGAAGCTGGTGGTCAGAAAAACCGGAAATGCGCACAATAGGAATAGCGGGATCGCGGAGTAATTCGCGGCGGTAGTGCTCCGCCAGCTGGTTTAATTGGGGCAAAGGAAGGTCAGCACTGATAGCAATACTAACCACCCCCTGAGTGCGGCCCAGTTCTTCGATCACCGGGCGCTCGCTTTCTGCAGGAAGCGAATCGATACTGTCTACTGCGGACTCCACATCAGCAACAAACTGGTCCATATCACCCGCTTCTTGCATCTTGAGGGTCATCAGGCCCAAATTATCTTTTGCCTCACACAATCGCTCATCAATAAAGCTGATTCCATCGGTGGCCTCCTCCAAGGGAAGACAAATACTATCTTCCACTTCGGCTGCCGCAGCGCCGGCATAAGGTACCGAAACCTGAACCTCAAACTTATCGATTTCCGGCATCGTTTCACGCTTCATGCTGGGCAGAACAAAAAGCCCGCTTAGCATCAGCGCAACCATCAATAAATTGGCCGCCGTTGGGTGACCGGCAAAATAACGTATCACTGCTGGGTACCTCTAGCACTCGCCGCAACGGATTGCTCATCACTGACGACGGAAACTGCCATTCCATTAATCGCAGGAATTACATCAGTCACAATAACCTGCTCACCGGGATTCAATCCCTCGCGGATCACAGTGGTGTCGCCTTGGTGGTAGTCAATCTGTACAGGGCGCACTCTTAGTTGACCATTTTGTACCAGATAAACCTTGCCTTCATGGAGGGCGCGGCGGGGTATAGCGAGTGCTGGTGCGGCGGGAGCCAATAACTCTACACGGGCATACATACCGCGAAATAGCGGTGGTTTTTCACCGGTCACCGCTTTGCCATAGGGGTCATCCACAGCTACAACAACGGAGAGTGTTCGACTGGTGCTATCCAGGGTTCCACCCAAGCGCACTACCCTCCCCTGCCACTCACTATTCCCCGGGCCACCCACCAGGGTGATCCGAGCTTCCAGCCCCAACAGCATCTTGGGTAGATCATCAGGAGTCGGATTGGAATCTATGCCAGGCCTTAAATTGCGCAAAAGTGGAGCCACATGAACCATAGGAAGCTCTGCTGCAATTTCTACCTGGGCAAGGCCGCTTGCATCAAATAAACGGGCATTGCCAGCAACATATTGGTTTTCTTCAACATGAACGTCGCCAATACGAGCATTAAATGGCAGGATCACCTGGGTGCGCTCCAGATTGTATTTACTGTCTCGTACCTGAGCTTCTGAGCGAGCTATCTGGGCTTCAATCACTTTGCGGCGGGTCGGGAAAAGGGAAAGCTGGCTGCTCTGGGTCTGCACTTCCTGGCGCAAGCGCAGCATATTTTGCTCTTCGATATCTACGGTCGAGCGGGAGACGGTTCCCTTAGCAACTAACTTTTGTTTGCGAGTGAGTTCTTTCTCACCCAATTTGAGGGTGCGCTCGGCGATGTCCAAAGAGCGTTTACTATTGGCCTCTTCCACGTCCAGCTCTTGCAAGTTAGCGCGATTTGCCGCCAAGTCACTTTCAGCCTGCGCCAGGGCAAGCTGGTAGCTGGTATCATCGATCTTCAACACCAGTGTACCGGCAGAGATAATATTTCCCCGCTCCAATTCCGGAGCTGTATACACCACCCTACCACTGACTTCTGCATTGGCCTCTAGGAAAGTACTGGGTTTCACCTCACCATATGCAATAGCTTGAGCTCGCAGCGGTAACTCCTGCACTTTAATTGCGTCTACCGCCGTTATAGGAGCCTCAATAGCATCGTGTTTAGGCTCACCTTTAGTGACGACCAATGCCATAGATATAAACACCCCCGCCGCTATCAAAGCTGGTAATGCCAGCCGGCGATTCATCAGTGCTTTCATATGAGTCTTAATTTCCATTGCCGACTTCCTCGTCTTTGGTCACAGATTTATTGGAAACGCCACGGAGTAAGAGTTGAACGGTATGGTTAATCCATCTCTCCCGGTTTTCCTCCCCCAGAGCAAAGCCAAACCCCTCCTTCAAGGGGTCGCCAGCGATAAAGGGAAAGGCAATCAGACTGATAAAAGAAACTGGCATCAGGTCAATATCCAGGTCCTCTCGCAACTGGCCGCTGGATTGGAGAATTCCCAGCAACCCGCGCAGCTTTGGCACCAGCTGTGAGGCTAACCTGTCAACAAAGAGTTCGCGCATTCGACCAGATTTGGAAGCCACTTCATCAGCAATCAGGCGCGGAATCCAGGGCTCCTTGATGTATAGGCGTATCATTCGACTCATTGCTTCTTTCAGCAACTCTAAAGAGGGCTCCCCTCCATCCAGCCCTGCACTAACAAACGCGGGGCCATACTGCATGATTTGGCTCCGAACCACCTCGATAATTAGCCCCTCCTTGCCGCCAAAGTGGTAACTGATCATCGCAGAATTCACCCCTGCTCCCTGAGCAATCTCCCGAATGGAAATATCACGGAAGGCCTTATTCCGAAGTAGAGAGTAGGCTGACTGCATAAGTGCCTCACGCACCTGGGATTCACGCTCAGGATCTTTTGGGCGCCCGCGGCTTCGAGTGGATGGATTGTCAGTCACAGGCATTTACCCTTAATTAATCAGTTGATTAATTAAATAGGAATTACACCCATGCAGCAACCCCGAAATCCGACCAGCCAGTCAGGTTGTGCCGGGTTAATTTCTGATTCACAAGCTAAACATCTCGGGACGCAATACGTGCCAATGATCAAGGGTTTGACGGGGCTAGCAAAATAGGTTGTAAAATTGACCTCCTGCAAGTGGCCACCTTTACTAAATTCAGCAGTACTTACCGGGAAAATTCCAACCACTTAGATTGGTACATTTTCAGGCCAAATATCCAAATTTCTACTTAAAGCGGCCTGAATGCGAAACCAGGAAAGCCATTCAGCTAGAGCAGAAGAAAAACGTCGCAATCTCATCCTCTTCCATATCCGAACGCCAATCCCAACAAGACTTTCTGTATAAATGATGAGTGATGAATAATTTTAAGCTTTAAATAAAGCATTACTACAACCAACACCCTCCTCAATGTTAGTATTAGGCCGTTTCAATATGAATATTCTACAGACCCTATCTATTTCAAGAATAATTTAACCTTCAAAGGGCATATAACTTATGGTCAAGTATTTGGCTCTCATCTCATTTTTTCTTATGGCTACTTTCGCAAAGGCTACAGACCTTAAGAGTTCTCCCCTGGTAATTGGCGACTCAATTAGTTTTCAGTCAAAGATATTAAAGGAAAAGCGCACCTTAAATGTCTACTTACCCGAGAGCTACCATCGTGAACCTGAAAGAAACTATCCCGTAATCTATCTTTTGGATGGCTCCTTATCCGAAGACTTTATCCATATAGCGGGAGTGCTCCAATTCGGCTCATTCTCTTGGATTAATATGCTTCCAGAATCAATTCTTGTAGGCATAGAAAATATTGATAGAAAACGCGACTATACATTTCCATCCAAAATAGCTTTAGATCAAAAAGAATTTCCATCATCAGGCGGATCAAAGGAATTTATTGATTTTTTGGGCAAAGAGGTTCAACCCATTATTGCGAGCAATTTCCGTACAAAAGAAAAGTCCACACTGATAGGTCAGTCTCTGGGAGGACTTGTAGCTACAGAAATTCTGTTAAAGCATGCGGACCTTTTCGACAACTATATTATTATCAGCCCAAGCTTATGGTGGAGTGGAGAATCTCTTCTGGCAAGCATTCCTGAAGACTGCTGTGAGGGCAAACAGATCTATATTGGAGTTGGAAAAGAGGGGGAAGTGATGGAGCGCCTAGCGCGAACACTATACAACAAGCTAGACAACAAGAAAAACAACACAAAAATACACTTCGGCTACTTTGAACAACTAGACCATGGTGACACTCTGCATCTTGCTGTTTACGATGCGTTTGGAAAGCTGTTTTCAGACAAAGCCCCTAAAAACTAGAAACATTTTTCAACTTAAAACTGGTTGCTTTCGTTTCAGGAAATAGAATACAAAACCTGCGGGGGCAACACACCACTTACCTCACCATCAATCAAGTACACAATTACCATAGCGTCAACCTCATTTCAGCGACGTTCTGAAAGAGAGGCGGTGTGACATTTACAGTAAACACCGCCAACACCCTACATTTTCTGAACCTACGTCAAAGCTGCACGACGGAAGTTGTACACAGCCACTTGAGACAGAATAAATAGTGTAAATGTCACTACCAAGCCAGTCAGCATTACGGGCTCGTAGCCCTCAACCAATACAGAAATAAGTCGCGAAGAACCATTAAATAGAAAGTACATCGAGGCAGGAAGTATTAACAACCACTCTTTGCGAAAGGCACCAATTGCCGTAATGATCGCTAAGCTAAGCGTGGGGGCACCGAGAGTACGTAGGTTAGTGAAACCGTAATTAGTTGTGGCATCAAACCCTGCTGGACCATTAACAACTTCAGGGAAAAGCATAGTCACTAAGCCAGCCGAACCCAATATAAGTACAAATATACCGGAAAGAAATTGTGCGAAACGAATCATATTAAATATTCCATTTGGTTGATTAAATGAACAGAACGAGAACTCAAAGATCCCCTGAAAAATTCCTTATCATCTCTGCGAGACCTCAAGAGGCCCTTAGCTCGGATTACAGACCAAGGCAGTGCTACTAATTGACTGTATCAAGTTTCACTATTTTTGATTGCACAGGGGCAGAGTGACTAGCCTTCAGGCTTCCAGCAAACATCAGCAAGTAATGAAAAGTGACTGATTCATAGTCTTCAGCGGTATCAGCTATAGTTCGCCCTAGGAGGGTTCTAATCAAACCACCAGGACGATAACTAATGCTCGGCGGGCTAAACGCAAAACCAACATCACCATTAGCACTACCAATGAGCATGTATTCATTCTTTAGCCCCTCAGTAACAAGAGGGTTTAAATATAACGACATATCGTTAGAAAAGTACGCTGTTAAGACAAGGACTAGATTAAGCAGTAAGCCAACACTTTACTTGGAACATCCAGTCAAGGATTTGTACAAATCCGTCAAATCGCCTTTTTACGCATTTGGGAAGGGGCTACTTGATAGTGCTGTTTGAACACCCGGGAGAAGTAACTAAGCTCATCAAAACCACACTCCAAAGCAACTTCAGTCAGGCTAAGATCGCTATTGAGAATCAGCTGCTGTGCTTTCTCCATCCGTTTCGAGGTAATATATTTCGTGGCACTACTGCCATAGACTTGCTTAAATTTACGAGTAAATGTTGACTCGCTCATATGGCATAGAAAAGCTAAATCCGCCAGCTTCAGAGAGGAGTATAGGTGAGCTTGCACCACTTCCTGAAGTTTAGGCTGTTGCCTGATGAACAACTGCCCCAACATCTTCACAACTGTTCCACTGCTATCGAGCCTGGGGATGAGCTCTACTAATTCTCGAACCTTTAATACCACCAGTGGCTCACTGAATACTTCTGGCTGCTGGATATAGTCAATTATGCTACGCATATAGTTGGAGAGCAGTACAGATTCCTGCAGGCGCTCAGCCGAGGGGGGCTGATTATTGGACTTATTATCCTCCTTAACAGCAGCCCTACTTTCGCCATTATTACCAAAGACATCAGGCATACCACTTGGGTAGAGTCGCTGTAATAGCTCTGACGTTAGCCGAAAACCGACGAAATTAATTTCATTGTTTATTCCATCTTCATGCCACTGATTAATAAAATTATCTGTCTTCATTAGCACAGTGGCACCTGGGCTCAAGGTAAGGGTTTCATCACCACAAACCAGGGTTGAACAGCCACTAATGACGTAAACCAGCCTTGCCTCATCAACTAAACGGTCTTGATAACTTAACGGTGCCCTGAATTTACGCTGACCAATTACCATTTTCCCTTGTATTTTAAATACAACCGATTCTTCACTGTCTGGCATAAATTATTATCTTTATCAGGGACTCAATCATTTGCAATAGAACATGAAGCATATCAACTTTTCAATCAGAGAAAACGACCAATCAGAAGTGATTACCATAGCTTCTCTGGCAGGGGAACAAGTTAAATCCAGGGGCTATAAAGAACATGCTCTACAAAGAATCTTCTATACCTAAGAAACTCAAAAGCCTCTGAAAGGAATAAAACAACATAAGGAGCCACTGAACAACTCCGTGATACCTCTGGCATGCAGAGCGGCACATTCCAGGCGCAGCTTCGCAGGAATGTCTAGACCTCTCAAGAAGTTGCTACACCACCGCGTTAACTTCTACCTTATTCCCTACTGGATCAAAAAATACTAATTGCCGTACATTGCGTCCGGGCACATCCATTAGGTGATTGGAGACTCCCAATGCATCCAGACGCTGCTTAACCGGCTCAAGCGCATCTGTACGGAAAGCTATGTGATCCAGGTAGGGTTTCTCAGGCTGGTCACCACTCACCTCACCATCTATTAAATGCAAAATAGCCCTACCATTGCCATAGAGCCAAAATCCATTACGCTTGAAATTTGGCCTCTCACCCTCGGTCAGGCCGAGAACCTGGGCATAGAAGTCCCGTACCCGCTTTAGGGTTTCCATAGGAGCAGTAATATTGACGTGATCGAGTTCCATCTGTCTTCCCTAAGTTACAAGGCACATCCTTGTGCCTGATTAGCAGTAAGTTATCTATCTATAACTTACACAATACTCTTGTTCCGCAATTCTTCTACTTGCTCGTCACTTTTACCAAGCAAATCTCGCAATACTTCCTCAGTGTGCTCACCCAATACTGGCGGCGCCTGGGTGTAGTCGAGTGCGGACTCGGAGAAGATTACAGGGTTGCGCACGGTCTTCACCTTTCCAGCTTCCGGATGATCCTGCTCAACCACCATACCCCGGGCCTGTACTTGAGGATCAGCAAAAACCTCCTCCAATGTATTAATAGGCCCACAGGGAACATGAGCATCACTAAGATGCTGGAGCCACCAAGCGGAATCGCGCTTACGAGTCGCCGCTTCAATCTGCGGCACCAATTCTTCACGGGCCATTACCCGCGCTGAGTTAGTCCCGTAGGCAGGATTTTCTGCCAGTTCTTCTACGCCCGCGATTCCGCAGAAGCGTTTAAACTGGTCATCATTACCCACTGCCAACATAAAATAGCCATCTTTTGAAGGGACTGCCTGGTAGGGGACTATATTGGGATGGCCGGTACCCTGTCGCTCAGGGCTTTTACCAGAGGTAAGGTAATTTTGGGCTTGGTTAGCCAACCATGAAACCTGGGTATCCAATAAGGCGAGGTCGATATGCTGGCCAACGCCCGTATGCTGCCGGTGAACAACAGCTGCCAATACAGAAGATACCGCGTACATCCCTGTCATCAGGTCGGCTACTGCCACCCCCACCTTTTGCGGGCCCGCACCCGGTTGCCCTTCCGGCACACCGGTAATACTCATCAGACCACCCATTCCCTGGATCATCGCATCATAGCCTGCTCGATTTTTGTACGGGCCAGTTTGCCCAAAACCTGTAATCGAGCAGTAGATAACACCAGGATTGATCGCCTTGATGGATTCATAATCCAGGCCGTACTTTTTCAGCCCATCTACTTTGTAGTTTTCAAGAAGAATATCGCAGCGGGCTGCCATCTCCTTGATCAAGGCCTGGCCATCTTCAGTAGTGATATCTACGGTAACTGATTTTTTTCCGCGATTGGCACTTAGGTAGTAAGCGGCATCGGCAGTGTCATTTCCCTTCTCATCCTTTAGGTAGGGAGGGCCCCAGTGGCGAGTGTCATCCCCTCGCTCCGGGCGCTCTACTTTAATAACCTCAGCCCCAAAATCAGCAAATACCTGCCCAGCCCAGGGTCCGGCGAGAATACGACTTAAATCGAGTACCTTTAAGTGTGCGAGTGGACCTGCCATAACTTCCTCATATCGCTTACTTGCGGGTTAACCGCATATTTTTGCGGCAGCCTAACAGATAATTTGTGCCCGCGCCCTGATTGGCGTCTGTAGATATTCGTCTTAAACTTAGGAGTCTCTGAATAAACCCGCGATAAGGCTAGCTTACGGAGCGATTCATAGTTAAGGCGCGACCTCGCAGCAATGCCTGGACCTTGCAAGAACTCGCAACGCAGAGATATTACGGTTTTGTTCAGCGGCTCCCCTGATTGTGCAATAAAAATAAGGAGGCACAGCATGGCCGCAATAGAAGCGCAAAAATTTGAATCTTTTCGTGAGTTTTATCCATTCTACTTACAGGAACATAGCAACCTCACCTGTCGTCGGCTGCACTTCTTTGGTACCAGTCTGGTGTTCGCGACAATAATTGCGGCTGTAGTAACTTCCAATATGTTGTGGCTGGCAGTTACTCCTATCGCGGGCTACGGGTTTGCATGGATCGGGCACTTTTTCTTTGAAAACAACCGCCCGGCAACCTTTAAGTATCCGTTCTACAGTTTTATCGGGGACTTTGTTATGTTTAAAGATATGCTGATCGGACGAATCGACCGCTAAACAAACTATTTTTTATTGGCCGACAAACCGTATTTCCGCAATTTGTTGGCCACAGCGGTATGAGAAATACCCAGCTCCTTAGCCAGCTCCCTGGTTGAGGAGTGACCTTTGATAATGTCCGCCAGCAACGCCCTCTCCAGCTGCTCCATCATTTCCTTATAGGTAAGTCCACGGCTCCAGTCCCGCCAGGGAAGTTCCGCCTTAACCATTAAATCCGGCACATCCGCACAACTGATCGACGCCGCCCCTCTAATCAAGCATTGACTGGATGCGGCCATTAAATAGTCCCTGAGGCCGTTGAAGTTATCCGGCCAGTCATGGAGTTTGATCAACTCCATCACCTCGCTATCAAAATTGAGCTCACTAGCCTCTGGAGACTCCTGGCGCATTAAAGTACTGGCATAGCGCGGCAGAACCGGTCGCATATTTCGCAACGGGGGCAAGGACATCGCTAACGACGAAAAGAGCTGCGCAAGTGGCGGCGCAATAGATTCCCTATCAATAGCGGTGGCCACCAATCTCAGCGATGCCGGCAAATTGCGGAGTTTTCTCAATAAATCAACTTGAGCTTCTGTTTTGAGAGTATGTAAATCCTCAAGAATCAAAGTACCCGTTCGACGAAGATGTGAAGGCAGCTGCATAGCCCCGTCACGTGGGATAATTCGATAGCAATCAGCCCTTGAGGCCGACGGGGAGAGGTAATGCACCGCACAGGCAAACGTTGTCTTTCCTGTGCCCCGCTCACCCAGTATCAACAGAGGTGCGCTGAGTTCAGATAAGTCCTGTAATTGGAGGCAACTCCTTCGACGCAAATCAAAATCCCACAACACCATCGGTCTTGGCAGCTCAGTGACAAACTCGCTGATATCCCAAGGCTGTAAACGCAGTACCGCCCCAGCCAGTGAGTCAACCGCTCCGGGATTTCCCTCCAGAGTGATTGGGGACCAGTCCACACGAAAACTCTGCCCCCTTACCACCAGAGGCAGTCCGTAGCGAGGCACTGCAAAATCCCGCAGCAATTCTGCGACCTGCATAAGCGGCAGGAATCTCTGCAGCTGTAGACCAGGCACCTTGTCCAAGCTCACACCGAAGGCCCTTGCCGCTGCCAGATTGGCAGCGACCACCCTGCCCTCGCGATCCACACTAAGAACCGGATCAGTCACATGACTCAGCAAAGTGTCCAACTCGAAATGACGTCGCTCCAGGGGCAGTAGAGAGATCCTCCGCACCCGCTTAACTCCAGGAACCTGGTGCAGGGACTTCTCGATTGTCTGGTATTGAGTGGCAAGCATCCCGGGCGCTATCAGATAGACCTTATCTCCACTGTCACCCCCGAGCTCACCAGAGGTCACATTTATCCGATATTTACCGAAAATTTGCATTATTTCGTGCAAAATGCCGACACGATTTGCACAAGTAATCTCTACACGCACAGCGTCACCTGTAAAGAAATGTTTACAGAAAGTGTAAATTGAACTCCCCAGAAGGCGCAATAGCTCGCCGCTACCTCTCCCCACCAAGGGCACGCCTGGCTAAAAATAGAGGTCGAAACATAACAACAACAGGTTCAGCGGCAGGTGCTGGGCACTGGGAATCAGCGAGAGCTACCGAGCCGCAGGAGAGACATTCATGAAGAAAGAAGCAAAGAAGGCAAGCAAGTACGTTGCCCGTGAGCCCAATGAAGACGGCTTTATCGAGTATACCGACCTTGAACACCAAACTTGGCAGCGTCTGATTGAACGCCAACTGGATGTCTTACCTGGCCGCGCCTGCGATGAATATATGCACGGCCTGGAGCTGTTGGACCTACCGAAAGACCGTATCCCCCAGCTCGAGGAAATCTCCAGCGTGCTGCGCAGGGAAACTGGCTGGGAAGTCGCCCGGGTTCCCGCCCTTATCGGCTTCGAAACCTTTTTCGGCCTTCTAGCGGATCGCAAATTCCCAGTTGCTACCTTTATACGCACTCCCGAAGAATTTGATTATCTGCAAGAACCAGACATCTTCCACGAGATTTTTGGCCACTGCGCCATGCTCACCAACCCAGCATTTGCAAACTTCACGCAAAAATACGGACAACTGGGCCTTAAAGCCTCGCCTAAAGAGCGCGCCTATTTAGCCCGCCTCTATTGGTTTACAGTGGAGTTCGGCCTGCTGAACACCGACGATGGTTTGCGCATTTACGGTGGCGGCATTCTGTCTTCCCCGAAAGAGACACTCTACGCACTGAGTCACCAACCAGAGCGCTACGATTTAGACGCGGTTACCGCACTGCGCACCCCATATCGCATCGATATTGTTCAGCCCATTTACTATGTTCTCAACAGCTTGCAACAGCTGCAGGAACTGACAGAAATTGACCTGATGGCCAAGGTCCGCGAGGCCATTGAGCTGGGACTATTCGAACCCCGCTTCCCGCCCAAAGACGCAGCCTGATCTGCATTCAAGATTGGGCGGCCAACTTCCGCCCAATCTTACCTCTACTAAAAAGCTCCCCCAGAAGCGTTGCACATCTAGGGAAATTCCACTACCAGCACTCTCCCCCTGAGCCTATCGTATCTGCAGTAGGTGTGATGGTAGTTCGATGACTTTCATCCAATAGCCCCCACACCCACTCGCCCAAATACCGTTAGGGGTAGCCAGGGAGGCAATGCAATCAGCGCAAGGACACAAAACCCCTACCTTATAGGGAGCGCATAGCACTATGTCCTCACTTGACGCGATTGATAGAAAACTTCTTGCGATTCTGCAATCTGACGTCAGCCTTTCGATCGAGGAGCTGGCGGAGCGTGTGGGCCTGACAAAAACCCCATGCTGGCGCAGGGTGCAGAAACTGGAAAAGAGCGGCATCATTCGACGCAAAGTCGCCTTGCTTAATGCCGAGATTTTAGGACTTCCGGTCTCAGTGTTTGCCCAGGTTAAAACTGACCAGCACACACCGGAGTGGGCCGACAACTTTGCCGAACATATGGCACAGCTGCCAGAGGTAGTGGCTTGCTACCGTATGGCAGGCGACTACGATTACCTGTTGCGAGTGGTAGTTAGCGATATCACGGCCTACGACCGCTTTTACAAGGAGTTAATCCGGCATGTCGGCATCAGCGATATTGTCTCCAACTTTGCCTTGGAACAGATCAAAAGCACTACCGAGTTACCGATTCCATCCGGTGAATAAGGTCTCAGCACAACCACTTGGTAGGCACATAGCTCTTTCAGCTGTTCGCACATCTATGGATAATGGTTAAATCTCGCTCACACACAAGGATGGCCTGTGGCGGACAGCTCCCTTTTCCAATCATTCTTCTTGATCTTTAGTGGCGCAGCAATTGTTGCCTCACTGGCTCTTTTTGGACGACAACCGCTTCTGGTCGCTTACATCGCTCTCGGTGTTTTACTCGGCCCATCCGGCTTTGCAGTAATCGATAACCTGCAACTTCTATCCGATATGTCCAGCGTTGGGATTATCTTCCTGCTCTTCCTGTTGGGGCTGGATATGCAACCTCAAGCGCTGGTAGCTGTATTGCGCAAAGCTACATTTGTGGGAGTTGTAAGCTGTGCGATCTTCCTCGGCCTTGGCTTTGGCATAGGCTTGCTGTTTGGATTTACTACCGTTGAATCCTGGGTAATCGGCATGGCGCTGATGTTCTCTAGCACCATTATCGGTATCAAACTGCTTCCCACGACCGTACTTCACCACAAGCACTTGGGTGAACTTATGGTGGGACTTCTTCTTTTTCAGGACTTTGTGGCAATAGTCTGCCTAATGGTACTGCTGAGTGATAACACCGGCGACGAACAGATCTGGCAATTGGCTCTCTCCTTTGGATCGCTACCACTGCTGATACTTTTTGCTTGGCTAATAGTAAAATATATTTTATTACCACTTTTTACCCGCTTTGACCGCTTTCACGAATACGTATTCTTAATGGCACTTGGATGGTGCATGGGAATGGCAGAGCTGGCGGAAGTTGTTGGCCTTTCAAGAGAGATCGGCGCATTTATTGGTGGTATCACGCTGGCTGCCAGCCGGATTTCACAGTACATCGCCCTCAGCCTTAAACCTCTGCGAGACTTCTTCCTGATCCTGTTCTTTTTCAGCCTCGGAGCGCAATTCAAGCTGGCCATGCTGCCCGAAATTCTACTTCCTGCCCTGGTCACAGCCGCCGCAGTTCTGGTAATAAAACCCGTTGTATTTCACTTCCTGCTTGGAAATCGCAGTGAGCACAAAGTGCTCTCGTGGGATATTGGATTTCGACTTGGGCAAATTAGTGAATTTTCCCTGTTAATCGCCCTGCTCGCTTATACACAAAACCTGATTGGCAGCGCAGCATCACATTTAATCCAGGCAACCGCGATCCTTACATTCCTGGTGTCGTCTTACATTGTGGTGATGAACTTTCCCAATCCCATTGCAATCAAGGATGAGTTGCGAAGAGACTAAACCTCTTAGTCTCTTCCTGTAGCGGGATTTAGCAGACCACTGCAATCGACTAACAATGGTGACAGCTTATTAAAGCTTAAACACTCTCTCTGCATTCTTATACAAGAAGAGTTCCGCAACCTCATCCTCCAACTCCAGAAGGTGCATTTCCTTTAAGCACATCTCCGGTGTCAGCATGGGATAATTAGTCCCGAACATCACCTTATTCTTACCGTGAGACTTGATAAATGAAACCAACTCACGGGGGTATCTTTTTGGCTTATAAGCAGAAGTATCTATGTAGACATTGGGAAACTTGGTCGCAAAAGCAATCATTTCATTGTGCCAAGGATACCCAATATGGCCGCAGACAATCTTTAGATCGGGAAAATCGAGAGCAATCCGCTCAATATGGGCAGGACGGCCAGAATCAGAGCTACGCAACGGCCCGGTAAGGCCCACTTGCAAACAAACTGGCACCCCCAGCTCAACACAAGCCGCATATAGCGGATAATACAAAGGGTGAGTACAAGGCAACTCCCAGAGCCACTGCACAATGCGCAGCCCTTTAAAGTCATGTTCCAAAACGTACTTGCGCAGGGTTTGCACAGCCTCTACTGGCTTTCGCAAGTCCACTGATGCCAGACCGCAAAACCTGTCAGGATGAGTTAAAGTAAGATCCAGTACTTCATCATTGCTTATCAAGGCTCCGCTCGGGCCATGCCAAGCAGAAATCAATGACTTGGACACATCTGCCATATCCATAGCTGACAGGGTCCACTCAAGGGGCACTTCTTTAAAATCCTGCCCCATCCAACGCTTCAAAGTATCAAAGAAAGGTTCAGCAAGAAAACGCTCTGTAGGATGCTGGGCCCAAACATCAATCACTTTCATGTTAGCAACTCCCTGCTATTGCAAGCCTTCCCTCTATTCTCTGGTAGCACAAGTATTACCAGTGAACAGCTGCACCCTTTTAAAGAAAATTTATTGGCTATTTACTTGAGAGGCATCGCCACACTACTAAAGAAATCTCTCTCCTTAGAAAAGGAAAACGCTAAAGATGTAACTTTGCCCATAACCCTATCACGGTCAACCAAGCCCCAATATCTCGAATCCAAGCTATCGTTGCGATGATCTCCCATGACAAAGTACTTACCTTCAGGGATCTCAATAGTCTTCCCAATATATGGCAATTTCTTATTACCACTAAGCTTGAACTGATGCTCCCTGCCATCAATGACTTCCCTACCCAGGATGTCCGAACCCACCCCACTTTCCAGGTGATACTCAAGCTGAGCTCCATTAACAAACACATTCGCCCCTTCAATACGTAAGCTATCACCAGGGACGCCTATTACACGCTTCACATATAGTTGATCAGTGTGAGGTGGCAAAAAGGTAATAACATCTCCTCTGGAAGGGTTCCCCCATTGAGCAACTTGCTTATTGAAGAAAAATAAACTTGGCCCATAGCTCGTCTTATCTACCCACAAAAAATCACCAGGATGAATAGTAGGCTCCATAGACCCACTTGGTACTGGAGACCAATCGGCATACGCTGACTTGAAAAAGTACATAAGAAATAGAAACAATATTGCACCGCGGTTGTTTCTTACCGCACCCTTAAAACTAAACCCACTCATTCCCTAAACTCCTTTCCCAGGGCAACGCACCACTTACAACTGATCACTCAGAAATAACAGAACCTCTGAAAACTAAAAAATCAGCCTCTAGCCTTCATTAGGTGGGACATTATCCTTATCAGAACGTTCGAAAAGGATTACCCTATTTGCAGCACATCCGTACTAAAAGGGAGCCATAAATATCAAAGGGCACTCGTATTACACAGCGCTTACAAATTCGGATAAAGCTCCAAAATTTTTTCCCTTAGCCATCGATGAGCTGGATTTGTTGTCTGCGACTTATGCCAGGTGAGCTGAAGTACTACCTTTGGAAATGCCATTGGCAGTTTGAGCATACGTATGGGGAGCTCTTTATAATAGCTTGAAATCATCATTCTCGCTGGTACAACGCCAATTAAATCGGTTGTGCAAACCACATAGGGGAAAGACGAGAGGTGTGGGACTCGTAAACAAATATTGCGCTGTAACTTTCTAGGCCTGGCTAGCCTTTCCATTGGAGAGCCCATAGGGTTTCCTCTTAATAGGGATACTTGTGGCAGCGATTGGAATTTTTTTTCACTGATTGTCTCACCCACATTTTTATTATGTTTGCTGACAATAATCACAAGCTCTTCTTCTGCGATAGGCTGGTTAATATAGCTGGGGGAATTGACAGGTAGGTAGTCAATGATTAGGTCTACTTCCCCATTACTCACCATTCTGGCTGTCATTTCTGACTCATCGGGGAGTACAGTAAGCCCGATGCCGGGTGCAAATTCTCGCAGCCATTTGCAGAAGCCGGGGATCATCAGAGTTTCCACCACATCGGGCATAACGATGGAGAATTCCTGCTCTGCTTTCCGGTAATCAAAAGACGCTTGCTGGAAGCCTGAGCGGACGGTGTTGAGTGCCTGGTGAATAGAGGGGTGCAGTGCCAGTGCGCGTTCAGTGGGGCGCAATCCCCTAGCGGTCCGTATAAAAAGCTCATCTTCATAAGTAGCTCTCAACCGCTTGAGGGCAGCACTGACGGCCGGTTGGCTCATATACAGTTTTACTGCAGCTCTGGTCAGGTTTCGCTCGATCATAAGTGCTTCAAAAACGGGGAGCAGATTTAAGTCCAGTGATCTAAGATGCGTAGACATTATCAACCTGATGAATAATGCATTTAATAATTATTTATTAGACGATACATGATGTCCCTAATTATATTTATCGTCAATAGCATGAAAAACCGTAAATACTATAAAAAGTCAGGTGAAATATGTCGAACATGCATGATACGGCGGCTTTCAGAGAGCAATATAGAGCCTATGCCCAAAGCCGCTATAGCGGCTGGCTCCATTTAGGGAGTATTCTACTGATCAGCCTAATCGGTGCTATTTACTGTATTTTTCAGATAAGTGAGCTGAGGGCGCATGAACTGCTAATAATTCCACTGGGAATTCTTGCTTACAACGCTGTAGAGTATGCTGCCCATCGCTGGTCTGGGCATAATAAGTTGAGATTTACCAAACTGTTTTACAAGAGGCATACTGGCGATCACCACAGTTTCTTTTCTGCACCTTTGCTGTCTTTTGAGTCAACTCGTGATTGGCGTATAGTACTGTTTCCAATCTATCTAACAGCTGTTATCACTTTTATTCTGGCACCACTTTGTGGTTTTTTTCTATCCTGGGTGGCTTCAGGTAATATGGGATATATCACAGCAGCAACCATGATATTAAATCACCTGGCTTATGAGCTAATGCATATCGGTTATCACCAGCCCAAGAGTCACTGGTTTCATAAAGTGCCAGTGTTTCGTGAGTTAGCCCACTTACACAGAATTCATCATCACCGTAAACTAATGAAAATTTATAATTTCAATTTAACTTTTCCGCTATTCGACCTTTTATTAGGCACTTTCTATTGGGAGCCGCAGGATTCCTTTGACGACTTTCGCGACTGATAGTTTGTAGATTACTTGTACCTTATTACGCACTAGGTTCTGCCTTTGATCTTGATCTTCTTCCTGTAATCTTACCAGAATTAACTCTCGGATAATTGGCACTGGCGCATTACCAAAACTTAGAAACTCCTCATGGAAGGCCTTGAGATCAAACTTTTTCCCAGGACAACGCACCACTAAAACTGATTACTCTATTTACAGCACATCCGTACCAAACAAAAGGGAGCCATAAATACCAAACAAAAGGGAGCCATAGATACCAAAAGGACAATCGCATTATACAGCGTTGACTTGGCCGGCATTCTTATACCAGCCAAGAAATTCAACAACAAATTCTGAGAAACTAAGAGCTGTGATAATTAAGCATTGAGTTGCTCCTACACTGGACAGAACACCTCACCAAAAGGTGTTCCGCCTTGTAGGCTTATACAGCAATAGAGGGACCATAGAAGCTCGTACCACTAAGTATAGGCAACATTCACATCGAAGCGATTGGTAATAAACTCGGAAAGTTGCTTAACTGAACAATTTGACTGCTTGATCGTAAACTCTTCTGCAATTTTTCGCGGATACTTAACCTTCATCCTTTGATCTTTTTCTGAGCTATATTGAAACGTTATTTTCTCTACCTTATCAAGGTCTACAGTCTTCTTTATAAAGACTCCGGTATAAACCGTTAGTGTATTCCCATTAATTTCTGCAAGTGGAAGTAATCGTATCAAAGAAAGGTATATATAAACGATAACACCTAAAGAACCTAAAATCACAAAAGTCCAAAAGGTAAGATCTGACTCACCGCTCTCGGCTGAAGAGCCAAACATGCGCGTAAAGATAAGAGCAACTAGTAATGCAATTCCTATAACACCAAGATTGACAGTTAAGATTTTTTTGGCAGACTCACGTGAACTGAGTCCATTTCTATAAATTTTTTCCATACATCCCTCTCAAATCATTCCGTTACTTACTAAAGGCATCCACCAATTATACATGCCCAAAACCGGCATCAGTAGTGGCAGTCACCCCCAAAAAATATCAACAGAACGAATGAAGCTGCCAACCAGCAAAGTAAGGGCTTAGGAGGGAACTTCTATTTCCCGGAGGGTCCTATTAACAGCATCAGTTTTATCCAATAAGGACAACATCTTATAATCAGATACATCCCCCTTCTCCAAGCCCTTCTCTCGAACTTCAAGTGGAGCTGACCGCTTCAAAGGCGCAGGGATATCCAGATATTCAATATCCCGTCTTTGCATAGATTCTAAACAATCAACATCAGGACTAACGCTCTGCTCAATATCAGCAAAGGGATCACTCAGTGGCATTGCCGCAGGAACTGCCGGGCTAGCAAAGCTGATCTTCCTTTGCAGCATTTCAGCCTCTGACTGGATGGATGCTATCCGCTGCTCCATAATTGACTCAAATTGAGAAAACCTTTCTTTTTGATGGGTAATCTCTAACTGTAGGACTTTAATTTCCTTTTTGTGGATCAGATTGGAAATCATCCAGGATAACGCAACCCCGCCACTTAGTAACGCAAAATAAATACCTACAATATATTCCCAGTTATTAACAACACTCTTGCCTATAAATGTTATTAACTCTTCATCTGTCACGTATAGCACTCCATTTCTACACAACTCTTTATCAAGCAAATACAGCTAAGGGCCTTTAGCTCCACTCCACCCTTGAGAGATTAAGTTTACAGCGGTAGTTGACTCAACCCTGCAGTTCGGCACCTAAATCCATTAGCCATTTACTCTTATCACCTTATCAATATGAGGCCTTGCCGATAAAATTTCTTTTACTAACTTGTATTGATTCCGCCACTGATCTGATTCTTTAAAAAATACCACTCCCGGCATATGAGCCTCACTCTCGCAAAAATCGGAAGCGTCAACTGAGTCTTCACATTGATGGAGCTTACGAAGGTAGGCAAGAAGTCTCTCAGTTGAAAGCTGCTCAAGTTCCTCTAAGCTAAGCAGCTTAACATATCTAGGCATCATTCATCGCCCCCACACCACTCTATTGATCATTCCTTAATCGCTCATACAAATGATAGAAACAGCAAAGAGGCTCGTCTGACCACGACTTATCTGCTGCTTTTACCTATAGCGATGAAACGCCCTTCATAGGCATAATCTATAACTTCTAATGCTCCAAACTCGCCTGAAAGACTCTCACCCTTCAAGTTCCACCTCCAGCCCTCTTTCTGCCAATCATAAATATCTTTATCTTCACAAAAAATCATCTGCTCATCGACTTGAAGATTCTTACAGAAACCTGATGCATCCCAAAAATGATACTTCCAAGGCATTAAGTAGCTATTCTCTCGCGTAAGTAAGAGAAACACACTTAACTCGCCCTTATCTTTTAAGATCAAATACGAATGACCAAAAGCACCCTCAAAGTTACCCTTAATAATAGCATAGGGTTTTTCTTGCAGATTATCAGTGTCGAATCTAATCAATTTCTCACCAGCATTGGCTGGCATACTCCAAGAGTCCACCAATAGTTTAGAACTGAAACCAACGCCAATAAAAAGTAAGGATAAGACTGAAGTTGCTAAAATTCTTTTCCTAAGCACTAAAATTACCTTTCTAAAGAACTAACTATTTTACTTCCATAAAAAATGAGGATCATCCACCATCATCTAAAGCTGCCGTTTGAAAAGGTAGTTTCCTCAATAGCCTACTTAGAACCTAACCCTAACAAAATAAGCAAGAGTGCAAGAAACATAAAAGCTAAAACTCTCCTGATGTCCGTCGAAATCAATCGTACGCTTGATAGACCAACTGATCAACTGAGAACTCGTGGAGCCGGCTTGCAAAGCAATCAAAATGCTTCGATCATGCTACTACGAACACAATAAATAGAGGGGGCTTGGTGATATACTCATAATTCTGCCCCCAAAATCATTGAAATTTTCATGTGCAGACATAGTTTTGTAGGAAAGGTATTCAGCCGCAGGCTTACTTTATGAGTAAGGCATATCAATCGGATGCTTTAACATCCAAAGACTAACTTGTGCGACCAGCCTAGCGCGATAACAGCCTGCCTCTCAGAAGCATAAAATATAGTCTAGGCCCTATATGTAACGAATGAAATTTATCTCCTCATGATCTTTAAGCACCAACTCTAAACTTCCCAATCAATTACTAATGGCATAATCAATAGCAAGTATTGCCATTTAGCATATAAAACCATTTAACTTTATGCAATTTATCTGCTAGCCAATCTTTCAGTACGTATTAGATAAGCCCGCCTATAGACCGCATAACCACCCCAAGCAGCACCTGTTGAAGTGATACAGAAAACCATATAAAAATCAGATAAGATTTGAAATCTTACAAGAAAGCCGACTGCAGCAAGCATACATAGAGCTACTAACGCAGCCCATTTCATTTTCCTAGTAATTACTGCATAACCTCTATAAACAGATGAATGATATAGCCCACAAATTACAGAAACGGCAATACAAAAAACCAACCCCTCAACATCGAAATTGGGGCTAGCCAAAATTATAAACGGAAAAAGGGATCCTAAAGCTGATGTAATTTTCTCTCCCTGAGAACCAGCCTCATCCCAAAAAATACTATAAATATGATTCGGATCTCCTTCTGACTCGGTTGACATCTTTACCCACAATGGAATCAAGAAAATGACTCCAAGCAGCCCCAAGATAAGAAGAACAAATAAAACCACCCCAAAAAAAATAGCAGTCATCACTTAATTCACTCACAACACCTCAACCACCCTTTACAGAGAAGTAGCACAATACGGCATAAACTATCAGACTACAAATGTAAAGTGTATTGATCTTCAAGAGGGTTCTATGTGAAGCCTCCACTCAGGTGAAAAATTGAGTAACTATAATCCTCTGAGTATTCACTAATATAGCTGTAACCTGGGCCACGCCCAGCTAGCTTGACCAGAAACCGCTGAAAGCTAGCAAGGATGCCAGCATTTCCGTACACCCTTAAAATAATCCGGCTATTCCAATCATCCATTGAAAAGTAATCGTTAGCTTTGTTCTGAAGAGCTGTAAAAAGCTCCTCTTTTGTCTCATCACAAATAATCTCGATTGATATTTCTGACTCAGATATCACTAGCACTGACTCATTTTCCCCAATGGCTTTTCCAACAGCATCAGCGAACAGCAAGTAATCTTCTGACTTCGCACTTAAGACAAGATCATCAATCAATCCATTTGACCGAAACATTTGCCTTACCTCTATCTTCACTATTTTTTACCTAACTCGCTAACATACCCAATACTTTCACTTCAATGTCAGTTTTTTCTGTTAAAGCTTAACGAATTACCACTTCAGCTGCCTAACTTTTATGCATCTTCAAAAACTCGTAGGACCTTCTCACCCAGCCAAACTACGGTACTTACCATTAAGCAGCTCATGCCGCCACCCAGCACTGAGGTAACTAATGCGCTAACACCCTGCACCTGCTCACCGTTTGCAGTGACAGTTCCAAAGCCAAAAAAACCAAGAACTCCGAGAACCAACCATAATAACCCGATACTACAACAGCATGCTAAAAAGCAACGTTTAAACGTAAATTGATTTCGGCTTTCATCAATCGCTCCTTGCCGGGGAATTGATCCTGACAGCCCTGCAATCCTATTATTCAGCTCTTGGACTTCCATCTTTTTCTTAGAAAGTTCAGCTTTCAGATTACCATGCCTTTCTGGATATTTTCCCTGGTCCATTCCATCAATGGCTTCTTGTAACTCTTGAATAGTGTAATTTTCAATTTTTCTCATACTAAATACGGTAGCAACAATAACACTCTATATAAGGGTGGCCGGGGTTTTGGATATTTTACAATCGACCCGGAAGATACCCTCTAAATCATAAACATTGCACATCGACTCTCCAAATAGCTCTTTACAGCATTTCCAGCCCCCTACTTAACAACACATACATTCCTTGAAAAAAACTGGAAGCATAAATCTAGCTTTAGGAAAAACAGGATGCTCACACGAACTACACATAAAACCGACCTCAGGCGCTTACAAAAAACCAACCGCCCCGACTATCTCAACGCAGCATCCCAAATTGATTTAAAGATCAGGCACTCAAGATGTAACTTTTCTTAGCGAATTCGCAACTAGTACATCGCTAAATCATACTGCAACAATAAATATCCGTACAAATCTACGAAATAGCTACTCTTAAATAAAACAATTAGAGCAACACCCAAAACTGGCAACAAAGGCACCAAAATGGCACTTAGTCGACTGAACGGTGCCACCTCTAAATATGCAAGACCACTGACTTTTGGGTTAACCCGAACGTCAACAATATCTCCTGGCCGGTATTTTTTGGTAAGGTAAGATTCATATTCCAAACTCGGAAACAGGTCATAACCTCGCAAAACTGGCATTTCGGATTTATACTCTCTTCCTCTAAATTTATAATTGAAGGCAATTATTGCTTCAGTTACCTTTTTTCCATTGGAATCCAATTGATTCAGCAATCGGGAGTGAGTGATCTCTCCAACTACCACAGGCCAATTGCCGAATGTTTTGCGCATCCTCAGATATACAACCGTCTGGAAAAACCCAAATAAAATCATAACCGCAGGAATAAGTAATTGTATAGCTTTAAAGATCATTAATTTATGCTCCTAATATCGTGAGCAGCGGCGGTCTATTCTGGAAACTTTATGCGTGCCAATTGCATTGAATCTACAATGCAAAACACATATTTGGCATCCTACAACAAGGCTCACAATCGATACATTATCAATCACGGCCCTCCCAAATTGGGATGCCGAATTACATTTGAGAAATTGTTGACTTTTACGAAAGATAATCAACCACCAGCGATCAAATTCACGCTGCACCATTAGCCTGAGCACTAAAATGCTCTTCCCTGTTATAATCCGGACTTATCTCTATCCTTCTTGCGGAGTTCTATTAACTCCTCCAATCTCATCAACTTCCTTTCATTCCTTTCCACGAAGTACTCTATTAACTTTAAATTATCTTTTTGCCACGCATCCATATGCAGCTGCGTTGCTTTCAGCGTCACTTCATTTATACGATCTAGCTTTTTAAAAACTGGCCTTTGATTAATCTCCCTTAACTCCAGTAACTCTTCAACAGTGAGCAGTGAAACAATATTATCAACCAGTAATCCCTCAAGCTCCTTGGAGTCGAACTTAAATACTTTTGAAGACACCACATCCATGTACAACTGTTCTTCCATTGCAACAATTTCCGGCGACACTTCACTAAGCTCATATAAGGGCTCAAAAAACTTTATAAAGTCCCTTCTTTGCCCATCGAAGAGCTCTTTGAGATCTGCAAATTCTCTTTGGGCGA
Source organism: Microbulbifer sp. CNSA002 (assembly GCF_047324085.1). Classification (NCBI taxonomy): domain Bacteria; kingdom Pseudomonadati; phylum Pseudomonadota; class Gammaproteobacteria; order Cellvibrionales; family Microbulbiferaceae; genus Microbulbifer; species Microbulbifer sp. CNSA002. The sequence goes on along the minus strand of NZ_CP172449.1, from coordinate 2,355,932 downwards.
CATCATCGATAAATATTTCTCGAGCCAAATCTTCACTTGATTGAGAAAAACCTACCCCCGGTATACACAGGCAGAATAGAAATATATTCTTAATAACTTTATTCATTTGACATTTAACTTAAAACTTCGACCACGTACTTTTCAATAACCGCACCCACCGATAGAATTATATGGGCATCCAGATATCATCACGCCCTACATTTCATATCTGGTTAAGCCTCAGAAAATAGAGGCTTTAATAAATAGAAGATATTGACGATAGAGTCACAGGGCAGATAGATAACATCGGCTCGACACCTACCCACTTCCCCCACCTTAGAAAACCTGCAAACTTCATTGAAAATCAATGAGTTAGCCAGTTTCAATATAGTGCAAACCAATGAAGTTGGTTTTGGCTTTAGGTATCTTGAGCGGATTAGGCTAAAAACCTAGCTTGATGTCAACCTATAAAAATATGGAGATGTAGTCGATGCTGGCGTTTACAGCTGATGGCTGGTGAATTAATTGGAATATATTTTTATGAATTAGATATTTTATAAAAAAGCAATCTGGTTCCAGCAGCAGATTGATTAGGAGGGAATACTTCACCTGATTTCAACGAGCAGATTTCTGCTCGTTGAAACATACATAAATACTCAAGTCTAATGAGTCATTTTCCAGTTTCCAGATTCAAAAAGAACGCCCCAAAATCCGCTTGGCAGCATCCATCGCAAAATCCTTATAGTCCGCCTCTACTTGCGCCATCTCCAACTCATATTTGAACTGTTCTTTACGCGGCAGCTCTTTCCAGTCTTTGAGAATTGGGATATGACTGGTTTTCTCTGCGATGGTGTAAAAGGCCACAAACTCTTCACGCACTTTATCTTCCACCTGAAGTGCATCCAAAAGAACGCGAATACGAATCGAAGCTTCGGTAAGCCCTACTCCATCATCCAACAGGGTGCGGGCAATAATTTGGATGCTGTCATTTACTCTTTGTCGCTGATCCTCTGCGGCCTGTTCTAACTCAGCTAGCTGCGCGGCCTGCTTCTTCTGTGCAATCGATAATTTGCGCAGATAGTAGCCAGCTACAATCGCCAGGGAGAAGATAACTAAAGCCGCAACAATCAGCAGCCAAGTAGGAAACACAGTCATTAAATATACACCTTAAGTAACGCCAGCCCGATGCTGGCCGAAATAACAGAGAGCACTGTACTAAGACCAACAATATTGGCCGCCAATTGGCTATTACCACCCATGGTATGAGCCATCACAAAGGCCGATATAGCGCAAGGCGAGCCAGTGATCAGCATTAAATAGCCCAAATAGGTCGGACTCATACCCAGGGCCCAACCAATCAGCACTGAGAGTATTGGTACTCCTAATAACTTGAGCACTGAGGAGGTCAGCGCTGTTGGCGAGCTACGCAGTAGCTGGCCTAGCTTCATACTCGCACCAATGCAAATCAGCCCCATTGGTAAACTTGCAGAGCCCAGTATTTTAACGGTATCAAGCACCATTTGTGGTACTTTGATATCCAGCACCCGGCACAAAATTGCCAGGAATACCCCGATGATTAATGGGTTCTTTGCCAACTCCTTCAGCAACAAGCCCAGGCTGAATTTCTTCTCTTCGTTGTAAAAAACAAAAAGTATTACTGCGAACACATTGAACTGAATCGTCAACGCTGCAACCAGCACTGCCGAGTGAGAAACGCCCGACTCACCAAACGCCTTCTCAACCCAGGCGAGCCCCACAATGGCAACGTTTCCACGAAATGCCCCCTGGATAAACGCACTGCGATCCTTCACAGTAATGGGCCGAGCCATCAGCCAAGATATGGGGATTATCGCGAAGGTACCCAAAATTCCCGCTGTTAAAAGGGGAATCTCTTCTGAGGGTTTTGCATTCGATGAATAAATACTATCGAACAACAGTGCAGGCAGCATCACGTTGAAAACCAGCACCGTTGCGTCGTCGATAAAGGATTTATGCAACATGCCCTGCCTGGTAAGCAAGTATCCACCGATAATCATCAAAAAGATCGGGCCTGTAACTAGCAGAGCAAAGGAAATATTTTCCATAGGGAATTAGTCTTCCGCAGCAACTCCCTCTTCCTGAGGAAGCGCCATTTGTCCTGAATCCTCAGCCCTGTCACGGAGCTGGGCGGATATTTGTTTACGGGTTTTAGCACCAAGCTTACGCAGACTATCAATACGCTTCACCGCATTACCACGCCCTGTCGCCAGTCGCTTGTAGGTCTGCTGATAAGCGTCATCCGCTTGGCGCAGGCGGTCACCAAGAACATCCAGTGACTCCAGCACCATAGCAAACTGATCGTGCAGCTTGCCGGCTTCGTCAGCGATTTTTTCCGCGTTCTTGTTTTGTTTCTCGTAGCGCCAGATATTCTCGACGGTGCGCAGGGTCGCCATCAGGCTGGTGGGGCTCACCAGGACAATTTGCTTCTCATAAGCGAAACGGAACAGGTCCGGGTCCGCCTGCATAGCCAACATATACGCAGCTTCAATGGGCACGAAAATAAAGACGAAATCCAGGGTGCGCACACCCTCCAGCTGCTCGTAGGCTTTCTTGTTAAGGCCGGTGATATGGGCGCGCAGGGAATTCACATGCTGTTTCAGGGCTTGGGTGCGCTCCTCATCGGTTTCCGCCGAGCTGTAGCGCTCGTAATCCACCAGGGAGACCTTCGAATCGATAATCAGGTCTTTGTTTTCCGGCAGGCGCACAATCACATCCGGCTGGCGCCTGCGGCCATCACTCGTCAGCGTTACTTGCGTTTCGTATTCGCGACCCTTCTGCAAGCCGGATTCCTCCAGCAAGCGCTCCAGCACCACTTCACCCCAGTTACCCTGAATCTTGCGATCTCCCTTCAGGGCCGAAGTCAGGTTCAGGGCCTCATCGCTGATGCGCTGGGTTTGCTCGCGCAACGCTTTAATCTGCCCCAGCAGGCTGTTGCGCTCAGCATTTTCGCGATCGTAAACATGCTCTACTCGTTTGCGGAAATCCCCCAGCTGACGCTCCAACGGATCGAGACTTTTGCGCAGGCTGTCTTCACTGCGGCGCACGAAGCTCTGCTGCTTCTCTTCAAAAATCCGGTTGGCCAGATTCTCGAACTGCTCACCCATGGCAATACGCATTTGCTCCATCAGCTTGCGCTGCTCCGCCAGGGCCGCCTCCCCTTTTTCTACCAACACTTGGCTTCTCGTGAGCTGTTGGAGCTTGTCCGCCAGCTCGGTACGCAGGGATTCCACCTCAACCCCAAGTTGGGATTCCCGCTCGCGGCTGCTATCGATACGCGCCTGGGCCACCTGCAAAGCGGCTTGGCTCTGCAGTAAAGCGCGGCGGCTACTGGCTCGCGCCAACCAAAACACCAAGCCCAACAGAAACAAGATGGCAACAGCCGCCATCACCGCATGATCGGCATTCAATTGCAGCGGGAACGCTGGCATAGAGTGGTACTCCCAGACCTGGAAAGAGATGGATAAATCAGGATTTTGCCAGGGGCCTCGCCCGCTGGCCTGCCCGGGATACCACCCAGGCGAAGGCGCCATTCTACCAGCTTGCCCCTGGAAAGTACCCCGCGCCAGCCCAGCCGATAACCTCAGCATCAAGGGATAGGTTTGCGCCCGAGAAGACCCAGCGGGAATTTTTACGGGGTTTTAGGTATTCTTGGAGGATTGGTTTCGATGTTGGTACTCCAGAACGCATGCACAAACACAGCGCCCACCCAGATAGCCCAGCCCCCAGCGCCCTGATCTTTGATTCCGGCGTGGGCGCCGTCAGCATTGCGCGGGAAATCCGCCGCCTGATGCCGGGCCTGACCTTGCACCTGGGTGTGGACAACGGCTTTTACCCCTACGGCAACAAAAGCGAAGAGGAATTGCGCCCCCGGATCGTCCAGCAGGCCCAGGCCATGATGGAACACTGCGGTGCCGATATTTTAGTGGTGGGCTGCAATACCGCCAGCACCCTGGCCTTGCCCCAGCTGCGCGAATCACTGAAGAAACCCGTAGTGGGCGTTGTGCCCGCGGTGAAACCCGCCGCTGCCGCCAGCCGTTCCCGCACTATTGCCCTGATTGCCACCGAAGGCACCGTCAATCGCCGCTATACCCGCGAGCTGATCGAGCAATTTGCCAACGGCAACCGGGTAATTAATGTGCCCGCACCGGAGTTGGTGCATCTGGCGGAAAGCAAACTGCGCGGCGAAGCCATCACCGCAGAGGATTTGGAGCCGGTATTACACCGCGTATTCCACACCGCCGGTGGCGACCAAGTGGATATTGCCGTATTGGCCTGCACTCACTTTCCCCTGCTGCGGGAAGAACTGGACCAGTTCGCCCCTCGCTCAATCCAGTGGCTGGATTCCGGTGAAGCCATCGCCCGGCGAGTGCGCTGGTGGCTGGAAGAACTCGAGCTGATGCTGCCGGATGCGCCAAACACTGGCCGCCTGATCACCAGCACGGTTGACCTAACCGGCAATATAGAACAGGCCTTCAGCGAGTTCGCCCCTGTTGCCGAACCCCTCGAACCCAACACCTAAGATCGCCAAAATGATGAGAACCGCGCACTTGGGTTGACAGCTCCGTCACAAACCGCGACCGTTCCCCGAATAACAAGCCCTAACCGGTACCCGAATTCATGCTGAAGCCGGCATTTCCCGCTCTCGAAATATTTGCGCAGCTGCCCCCCGGCGGACTGCTGCTCACCCCCAACAACCGTCTGCGCAACCGCTGCCAACAGGTGTTTGCCGCGCAGCAGTCGCCCGGTGCCTGCTGGGTGCCGCCGCCGGTGGAGTCCCTGCGCAGCTGGCTGGACAAGCTCTGGTTCCAGCTGCAACAGCGCAACTGGCAGCCCGCCTTGCAGCAGGTATTGAATCGTGAGCAGCGGCAATTACTTTGGCAGCGTGCCCTGGATGAATCCCTGGAGCGGCAACTGCTCAACAGCCAGCAACTGTGCCGGGATGCCGATAGCGCCCTGGCGCAGCTGCTCCAATGGCAGCTGATTTCCGATCTCTCGCAAATAGATGAAACGCTAACTCCCCTACTGGAACAGTTCGCACTCTCTATGCGCAGCGACGAACTGCCGCTGTGCGCCATGATCAAAGCCTTTGCCACTGAGCTTCAGGCCCACAGCGCCATCACCCCAGACCAGCGCGATCAATTGATCCTGCGCGCATTCCAGGAAGGCACTCTGGAACCCGTTGCGCAAATAGATACCGCCGGCTTTGCCCAGATTTCGCCCCTCGCCAATGCCCTGATTCACGCAGGTGCCGCAGCCGTTAATGAAAGGCCGGGACTTACCCAGCAGAGCGAGCTGTCCGTAGCCGCCTGCGCCGATTTGGATGAAGAACTCTACCAAGCAGCTCTTTGGGCCGGACAAAAGCTCGCCGAAAACCCCGGCCACAGCGTTGGCATAGTGGTGAATAATTTGGGCCAGTGCCGCGCCCAGGTGGAAGCGGTATTTTCCCGCGTACTCGAACCCCAATACCTGGACCCGCAGCAACCGCGCTACACACTGCCGTTTAACTTCTCCGCCGGTACGCCCCTGGCACAGACACCGGTCGGCAGCGCCGCCCTACAATTGCTATCGCTACTGCAAGACGAATGGGATTACCCTCAATTGCAAAATATCCTGTTCAGCCCCTTCTGGGGTGACGACAGTGAAACCTGGCTGCGCAGCGCCCTGTTCCGCCGCTTACAAAAACTGGAACTGCGCCGCATCGACGGCGCAACCCTGCGCTACTGGGCCGAGCGCACCGCAGAAGTCCTCCACTTGGAATCGCCGCAACTGCCCCGCCAGCTGGAACAAATGGCCGAACGCGCCCGGCGCTGGCAGCGAGCGCCCGCTGAAATTTGGGCCGCGCGCTTTTCCGAAACACTTAGCGCATTAAATTGGCCCGGCAGCCGCAACCCGGACAGCCAGGAATACCAGCAGCTGATGCAGTGGGAGTCCATCCTGGAAGAGTTCGCCGCACTCAGCGCCTGCGGCGGCAACCTTACTCTCACCCAGGCCCTGCAATTGCTGCGTCAGATTGCCAGCCGCACCCCCTTCCAGGCGGAAACCCGCGATGGCCCTCTGCAAATACTCGGGGTACTGGAAGCCGGCGGCCTTGCCTTCGATCACCTGCGCCTGGTCGGCTTCGGCCAACAGCAGTGGCCGCCGACACCCGCGCCCAATCCGCTGTTGCCGATTCAATGGCAAAAACACTGGAAGATGCCCCGCGCCAGCGCCGAGCGGGAATTGGAACTGGCCCGAGAGCTCACTGCCGACCTGCAGAATGCCAGCGGCGATATCGTCGTGAGTTACACCTGTGAAGAAGACGGTGTGCAGCAGGGGCTGAGCAGCTTGTTTGAAAGCCCGCAACAAGCCCAGCACTTTGCCGAAGGCGCCCTGCACCATCACTACAGCCAACTGGCGCAAGCCTGTCAGCTGGAAAAAGTCGAAGACAGAAAGCTACCACCTCTCACCCCCGCCGAATGCGAACGGGTGCGCGGTGGTGCCTCGGTACTCAAGGCGCAAGCCCTGTCCCCGTTAAATGCACAATTGCGTTTCCGCCTCGGCGCCAGCAGTTTTACCCAACCGGATATCGGCCTCGGCCCCGCCGAGCGCGGCAATGTGGTGCACCAGGTGCTGGCGGAATTCTGGCAACAGTGCGGCACCCTCGCACAACTGCAAGCTATGGTCGACGAGCAACGCCAAGCGCAAATCGAGCGCGCGGTGGAGCGCTCCCTCGGCAGTGTGCGCAAAAAATACAATCACCTGCCGATCGGATTTTGGGCCATGGAAAAGCAGCGCCTGGAGCGCCTGCTGCAACAATGGCTGTCCGTGGAACTGGATAGGCCCAACTTCTCCGTAGAGAAAGTCGAATGGGAACAAGCCGTGGAAATCGGTGGGCTGCACTTTAACCTGCGCCTGGACCGACTGGACCAACTCTCCAGCGACGAACAACTGGTAATCGATTACAAAACCGGCGTCCCCAGTATTCGCGACTGGCTTACCCAGCGCATCCGCGAACCCCAGCTGCCACTCTACGCCCTCTTCCAACCGGACGCCCACGCCATCGCCTTCGGCCAGGTGCGCAACGGCGACTGCAAATGGAATGGCTGCGGAGACCTGGAGCACCCCATTACCGGCATTAAAGCCGTGGGCGATACCGAAAAGGAATCCCCCTACGGCACCTGGAGCAATCTGGTGGAGCACTGGCGCTACAGCCTGGAATCCCTCGCCACCGAATATCGCAGTGGTGTAGCCACCCTCGCCTTTGATCGCCCCACCGACAACAACAGTGAACTCTGGCCCCTAAACCGCTGGCCGGAAAGGGAGCAAATAACCGAATGAACGAAGTCGTGACCACTCCCGCCCTGCGCCGCCCCATCGATGCCGACGCCCGCAGCCAAGCCCTGGATATCAGCCGCAGCTTTGCCGTATCTGCCCCGGCGGGCTCAGGTAAAACCGGCCTGCTCACCCAGCGCGTATTAAAGTTGCTCGCCGCCTGCCAGCAACCGGAAGAAGTGTTGGCCATTACCTTCACCCGCAAAGCCGCCGGTGAAATGCGCGAGCGCCTGATCGACGCCCTGCACAGCGCCCGCGACCAAGCCCGGCCAGGCAACCCCCACGATGCCATCACCTGGGATTTAGCCCGCGCCCTGCTGGAGCGGGATCGTGAACTGGAATGGGAGCTGCTGCAAACACCCCAGCGCCTACGCATTCAAACCATCGACGGCCTCTGCCGCAGCCTCGCCAGCCAACTGCCGATCGAAAGTGGCCTGGGCGCACCGGGCGAACCCCTGGAGCGCACTCAAATCGCCTTCGAACTGGCCGTGGTGAACCTGCTCAAGCACCTCGATGGCGAAACCCCAGACGCAGACCTACAACAGCTACTGCTCCACCTGGACAACGACCTGGGCCAGCTCAATAAGCTACTGCGTATTTTGCTGGACAAGCGCGAGCAATGGCTCGGCCCACTTTTGAGCGTTAACTTCGACGGTGCCCAGGATTATTTCCATTTTGTTATCGACGAACTGGTGGCAGAAAAGCTGCAAGACCTCACCACAGCCCTCGGCAGTTACGCCGGGGAACTGCTGGAGCTGGCCAGTTATGCCGGCGGCAATTTACAAAAGGAAAACCCCAGCCACGGCCTGTGCCTCTTCGCCGAATTGGACGATTTCCCCAGCGCAAACAGCAGCGGCCTGCCCGCCTGGCTCGCACTCGGTAGCCTACTCCTCACCACCACCGGTGATCTGCGTAAAGGCGGCGGCATCAATAAAAAACTCGGCTTTGGCTTGCCGGATAAAAAAGATCCCGAGCGCCCCATCGCCGAAGAATACAAACAGCGCATGAAAGACCTGCTGGCGGAACTGGCCGGCAACGAACCACTGCTCTCCGCCCTGCGGGAAGTGGGCAAGCTCCCCAGCGGACTGCAACAGAGCCAGTGGCAACTGCTGCAAGGGCTCGCCCAGGTACTGCCCAAATTGGTCGCAGAATTAAAACTAGTATTCCAGCAGCTGGGCGCCACCGACTATACGGAAGTGGCCCAAGCTGCACTGATCGCCCTGGGCGATAGCGATAACCCCACAGACCTGGCGCTGAAACTGGACCTGCAAACCCAGCATATTCTTGTGGACGAGTTCCAGGACACCTCCCATACCCAGCTACAACTGCTGGAAAAACTCACTGCCGGCTGGCAGCAGGGAGACGGCCGCACCCTATTTATTGTCGGCGACGGCATGCAATCCTGTTACGGCTTCCGCAATGCCAACGTGGGTATTTTCCTGGATGCGCGCGAACGCGGTATCGGTGAAGTGCCCCTGGAAGCCCTCGACCTCCAGGTAAATTTCCGCTCCGAAAGTGCGGTGGTGAATTGGGTTAACGAGACTTTCCAAAGGGCATTTCCGCAAGCGGATAATATCGGGCGCGGCGCCGTGCGCTATCTACAATCCGAAGCGTTTAAAGGCTGCAAATGGGCCGAGCCCTCGGTCAATTTTTACGGCTGCATCGATGACGAAGACCGCAACCGCGAAGCCACCCAAGCGGTTGATCTGGTGCAGCAATTACAAGCGCAAGACCCTGAAAGCCGTATCGCCGTTCTGGTGCGCAAGAAAAAACACCTGCAAAAGATTCTGCCGGCCCTAAGCGCAGCCAATATCGCCTTCCAGGCACCAGAGCTGGCGCCACTCGCCAGTAAAATGGTGGTGTTGGATTTACTCAGCCTCACCCGCGCCCTGCTCGACCCCAGCGACCGAATCAGCTGGCTGGCCGTACTCCGCGCCCCCTGGTGTGGACTGCAACTGCCAGACCTTTACACCCTGGCCAACTGGGGCAATGGGGATATCACCGTAACCGATACCAGCGCGCGTCCATTGTTAATGGCCATGCAGGAAGTGGAAGATATCGCCCTGCTCAGCGATGAAGGGCGCTCGCGCCTGGCCCAAGTGGCTCCCAAACTGCAGCACGCCTGGCAACAGCGCGGCCGCAAACCCCTGCGCACCTGGATTGAAGGCCTCTGGCTGGAACTGGGCGGCCCCGCCACCGTTGCGCAAAAATCTGATCTGAATAATGTGCAGGATTTTCTGCAATTATTAGAAGCCTTCGATACCGGCGGAGCCATTACCGACTGGCAACAGTTCACCCTGGCCCTGGAACAGCTCTACGCCCGCCCCGCCCAGGACGCCAAAGTCCAGGTGATGACCATTCACAAATCCAAAGGGCTGGAGTTCGAACACGTACTGATCCCAGGCCTGGACCAAGGCGGCAAACCCGGCAGCGACCAGCTGTTACGCTGGAGCGAATGGCTTAGCCGCGAAGGCGAAAGCCGCTTCCTGCTCGCCCCTAAAAATGCGCGCGGCGGCCGCGACCCGGTTTTTGAATACCTGAAGCACGACAACAGCGAGCGCGAACGCCTGGAAGGCACCCGCCTGTTGTATGTAGGCTGCACCCGCGCCATCCGCTCGCTGCATCTTTTGGCCTGCATCAACCGGGATGAAAAAAAGGGCCACCTAAAAGCCCCCGGCAGCGCCGCCCTACTCGCCGGCATCTGGCCCAGTGTTTTGCACCATCAGGAAAGCGACTGGTGTCACTGGTTGGAAGCAGAAGAACCCCTGCTAAACCAAGACGAGGCCAGCAGAGATCACGACTACCTACTGCGCCTACCCAACCAATGGCAACCCCAAGCCATGCCCAAGCAAGAGTGGCTGGCCCAATACCGCATGCCAGACTACCAACCCAAAACCGAGGAAGAAGACAATATTCCCGAACTGGGCCAGGTAGCCCTGCGCTGGCTCAAACACGCCGGCACCGTAGCCCACGAAACCCTCGCCACCATTGCCGAGACCAATATCAACGACTGGACACCCAGCAAACTGGAAGCCCAACGCCCCCTATGGCAACTGCGCCTGAAACAATTAGGGCTATCCGCCACCAGCCTGGACCGCGCCGCCGAGAAAGTGGAAATCGCCGTACGCAACAGCCTCAACTGCCCCACCGGTCGCTGGTTATTGGATGGATCATTAAGAGAATCCGCCTGCGAACTGGAACTCCACAGCGGTGGCCGACAATTAAGACGTTCTATTGTCGACCGCACTTTTATCGATAACGAAGGCACTCGCTGGATTGTCGACTACAAAACCGCAGAGCCCAGTGGTGAGGAAAGCCAGGAAGAGTTTATTGCGGCTCAGCTGGAGCAGTATCGGAATCAGTTGGAGAATTATCGGAAGCTCTTTTATGCGCGGGGGGAGCGGAATATTCGGTGTGCTTTGTATTTTCCGTTGATGCAGAGGTTGGTGGAGTTGGGTTAGGGGAAGATGGGTATAGCTCCGAAATTCATATCAATTATTTAAGAGAGCAGTACTAGGTATGTAAAGGACAAGAGAAGTCCAATCTCCATATTTTAAAGTAGCTCAATGTGATGCGATTAAGTAAACAAAATATAGTTACATCACATCGAGCCACCTCTAGGGGCTAAGTAATACGGAAGAGGACCGGTAATTCAGTCAAAAAGTGAAAGGAATCTCTCCCAAAAGAGGTTTTGGGGTTTACTGGGTAAGCCCACAACAAATACAACTTGACCCAATATAGCTGGCAGTACAAAGCATCTTAGACAGAGAGACTAATTCCTACTTCGACCAGAGCCTACGGTCAACCACCTTATTGATTTTAGTAAAATAAAAACACGGATCATTTAACAATTCATAATTACTGAACTTGTTTTTTGGCGCATCATCAAATCGCAATACGGGCATTTTTTCACTGAAGTTCCGAAGACCAGATTTCGACAATGCTTTAATTTCTTCTGCAATCGAATCAGTTAATACAATCTCAACACTATTCAATATAAAGTTTGAAATTTCTTTGAATAATCCGAAAGCACCAGAGTCATAATCATCAGTTGTGGCTCTAAATGAGAAAACCAATTCATGCTCAGATGAAATTGCAGCACGAACATAATATTTGATTAGATCACCTTCCTGGCAGCTTAAATCTTGCACAGCGTAGGCAACCCATTGAACACCATTCGTATTAGGTAGCTTGAAGGTTTGCCAGAACAGCGGGAAAAGATAGAGCCATTCCTGGAAAACAGACCCAGTACCTGGGGAGTAATAGGCTTTAATATCACTATCAACCCAATGCTCATAGTCACTGGCTTTAAGTAGATTTAAGTCATTGCCTATCTTCCTAAGTGAGGCAGTAAATTCCATCCCTCCAACATCAGGATTAATGAACGGCGGGCCATGATATTTATACCGCTCCTCTGCAAGCAGTATGCCCCATGCATTGTTACGAATTTCATTAAAACTATCTAAGGAGTAGATATTCTCATTGAAAGCCAATGGCAAATCAGCACTTGGCTCTTCACCACTAATTTTTGAGGCGTTGCTTAAGGGCTTTAAAAAAGTAAGCTTGGTACCAGAAAGATTACATCTTACCGGTACTGACTTTCTTAAATTAGGCCCTTTAGGGCTTTGTGTAGTGCCAAATAACATCAATTTTTCACAAGCTGCTTTCAAATTAGCTATTTAGATTAGCACGAAATGCCAATGCAGTCTCTAAATCACCTAAGCTATTAGTTGGCATTGAGCTAAGATCCCCCTTATGCATTTGTCCAAATAATAACTTTGCTTTTTGAAGGGAGCCACTGTTTATTGACTTTGCAACAGCAAATCCTACTACAGCAACTCCTGCCACAGTAAGTGCAGTTGAGGCATTACTGGCAGTAGCTTCTGTAACAACTTTCATAGTCTTATACATGGTACCCATAGTACCATGAAGTGCAGTTGCTGATTTTTCTGCGATAGCGTCCATATTTTTGGATAAAGCGTCTAGCTCCCCCGACCCATTTGCTTTTACCAGCGCCGAAAAAACTCCGGCCCCTGCTGTAGCACCAGCTTTAATGCCTGCACCAATAGCTCCCTGGGTACTTAGCAAGGGAGCCTTGGGCTTAAGAGCGTTAGATATGGCTGTCTTACTGGTAGCAGCAAACGCTGGGTGTAATTGACTTCGCTCTTGCTCACAAGCGGAAACCTGTGTACGACGTTTCAGCAAAGCATATTCACTTGAATACAAACTATCAGTAATAAGGTTTTTGAAGCTAACTGGACTCCTCGTCCCCCGTTTCTCACTCCACTCCATACCAATACTGGTCATAGCACGGTCTAATCGATTATCATTTACAGTATAATTATTTAGAAAAACCTGCTGTAGCTTTTGACTGTTGAATGCATCTCCTGATGAACTTTCATCTTTTGCCTTATATACATTCTCGACATTAACTTTTTTGGCAACGCTCTTTACAACATCTCTAAAAACTTTATCCCCGTTACCATTGGTAGTCCAACATACTACAGGATCAGGCAAGCCAGTTTTCTTAGCAGCGGTAAACTTAAGCGCCTTAGCTTTATCAGCCTTAGATTTATTCTTTTCTTTGATAATATCGTCGCGACTTTTAGTGGCAATATTGCCAAAATTGGGATTACCCAACTGATCTTTTGCCTTCTGATTGTTAGTTAGCTTCTTAACAGCTTCTTTACCAGTTACTTGTCTGCGTTGATACTCAGATGCACTAATACGAGCAGCACCTGTAACAATACTGGCTATTTCATTAATAAACTTGGCTTTTTTATTAACAGTTTCTGTTTTCCGCGTGGCGAAAAAGCCCTTTATTCCACGTTTTTTTGGGTAGTGGAACATATAAAATGTATCCCCAGCCCCTACTTCTCGCCCTGGGTGACCAGCATTAATAACTGGTGCTCCATATCGGGCACTAAGTTTAGTATCAGCAACGTTAGAATCACATATCAAAATATGGGTAACGGACGTTGGGGTAATTTTGAGCTGATTAGGTTCAATTTTAACTACCTCCCATATTGGCTTGTCGTTTACTGATGTTTTACTATCGGATGAAACTTTAAATAAAGTAGCCTTTTTGTCTCCCTGTGTAAGAGATTCATCCTCAAAATCAATCTGAATATCATTAAGATAGATATCCCCATCAGGCAACAATGTGTAACTTATTTCATATCCGCGTTCGGTTTTTACTTTAATTCGCTGATTCTCGAGGTGCGTATGAGTATCAAAATCATTTGGTTTAGATAATAAACCACGAATGGCCATGTAAGCACCCACAGCATGGAAGTTTGGCTTACTACCCATTGTACTGGAATAGATACGCCCCCAAAGCTCAGCCGTTCCAGGTGAGGCAACTAAATTTCGCCCCCCGCTGCTACAGAGGATATGAGTTTTAATTTGCTGTTCCATCTTTGCTTCCTTTCCTACCCCTGATACTAGAGCCGCTATTTGGTACATTCATCAAGCTCCACTCTCCTCTGAGAAAAAGCATGGAGCCAGTTTAGTTTCATCTGGATGCGCAAATTTATCAGTAGGTTAACGCTCTGTATAATTTCCGGAGAAAAACAATAAAGAAAAAAATTTCACTTACAAAGAAGACTAGCAAGTCATACTATTTTCAGTAAAAAATTGGGCCATTCACAATTAAAAGCAACAAAAATTGATTACGAATTTAACAAGCTCAAGCCAGTTGGATGTAATGATATGTAATAAACTCCCCAAGGTATCACAAGGGCATCTCTCCCCCAGAAGTACCAATGTACAACTTCCGACAAAAGCAGCCCCTAATCTATCCGCACCTCCATAATTCTTTTCTGCCATATTTGGCAGCATTTCATTGTTGCTACACTAATCACAATTAACCTTCACCGCCGATAAATTAATCAGCTATCGCCTGTCATCGTGACATGTAAAAAACACCCGCATCAAATTGTTCTGACTCTAAGGGCTGCCAAAAGCGCCGGCACCGTAGCCCACGAAACCCTCGCCACCATTGCGAGACCAATATCAACCCCAACAAACTGTAAGCCCAACGCCCCCTGTGGCAACTCTGCCTGAAACAATTAGGCTATCCGCTACAAGCCTGGACCGCGCCGCCGAGAAAGTGGAGATCGCCGTACGCAACAGCCTCAATTGCCCCACCGGCCGCTGGCTATTGGATGGATCATTAGGAGAATCCGCCTGCGAACTGGAACTCCACAGCGGCGGCCGACAGTTAAGACGCTCTATTGTTGATCGCACCTTTATTGATAACGAAGGCACCCGCTGGATTGTCGATTACAAAACAGCTGAGCCCAGTGGTGAGGAAAGCCAGGAAGAGTTTATTGCGGCTCAGCTGGAGCAGTATCGGAATCAGTTGGAGAATTACCGCAAGCTTTTCTATGCGCGGGGGGAGCGGAATATTCGGTGTGCGCTGTATTTTCCATTGATGCAGAGGTTGGTGGAGTTGGATTAGGGTATGTTACGAAATTCTAATACTTTTTTAGAGAATAGATGCAAGCATACATTAATGTACTGCATACACTAACTTACTCGGTGTTGATTAGCTTAACAGAATAAAACGGCAGCATTTTCCTGTTGATCCTCGAAAGGTGTTGCCTTAACCTAAGTAAAATACCCGCAGAAAATTTTAACTAGGGCAACTATAAATATAAAATATAGATGTAACTGCATAATCCTGTTCAGTAAAAAAACTGCCATACATTCTACCTAAATTTGCTTTATCCCCCTCTACCGAGAGAACCATCAGTTATTTCTAGTAAGAACCGAACTAAATCCTCAAATCTGGTTTGATTCTTTATTTGTGATACTACCCCAAAATCATCTCCATACATTCCAGATATCAAGCTTAGCAATCGACTAACAAAGCGGGTACAGAACAACAAATAAATGACTAATACCAACTTTCAAATTGAGACTGAGACGATCTCACCTTCACAGCTTCCTCTATATATATATTGGAAAACATTTGCCTCTCATTTGACCCTTCAATAAAAGAAAACTTTACCCTATCATAAACATCGGACGCCATTTTAGGTTTCAACCCTAAAATAGCCAGACATATGGCCGTTATAAGTTCCCTTATCGTATACCTATTGTCAGATTCAACCGTGAGCTTCTTAGCTAACGACCATAATTTTGCTTCTCCCACCCCCCTATTAAGATACATCCCCTCGGGAATATATTTCACTCCACACACAGATATAACAAACCAGGTGGAAACCATTCTAATCCTATCGTTGCTAGGATAACGCACCATCCACACATTAACGACATCCTCCAAACCATCGAGATCTATCCGGCCATCATAAGAATTTAGAAGGCCTGAAAAAAACTTACCTAGATCTACAATCGCATTATCATATCCTTTGTCAAGGGGGAAGTATGCATTAAACACAGAAGCAAACCCACTATCAAATATATTCCCACCAATAGTTTTTAAATTAAAACCTATTGAGTGCAATAAATGGCTTCGATTTAAAGAAGCCCCTTCAACCATAAAAGAACAGAACTTCTCAACAGCAATAATTTTTTGGTCCATACCAAGGTGACCTTTCGACTCCAACCAATCGATAATATTTATAGAGTTAACAGTCGAAAAACCGCTATGCCCCAGAAACATGGACATATATAAGTCATCGGAGCAGAAAACGGGGGCATCTAGCTCCTTCATAATAAGCTCATATCTATCTATGAAAGACTCATCCTGAGTCAAGCTTCCTTTGAGAGTAATGGAACCAAGATTGTCACTTAACGACTGGACAATATCCCTTGGAATTGATGAATAGATAGAACCCATAACAGCATGAGATTTCCTTGAGAAAAAATCATATGTACTCTTACTTACAACAACCCCAGGAAGATTACGTAAAGCTAACTCAAGAACACCTAAATCATTAAGAATGATTAACGACGTTTCATCCAAAATTACTTGTGAGTAATTTCCACCTAAACCATTAACAATCTCTGGAGATGCACTTTTTGAATGCACCAATTGATACTCTTTTCTTTTATGCCCAAAGTATTTACACATAACCCATGCAGAAAAAATATCACCAACATCATCCAGAAAGTTTGGTAGCAATGCAAAAGGGACTGGCAGTTTTCGGGATTTTATTTGATTTCTATTCCTCTCCCAAACCTTAATTTGATCATCTGTAATTCCTGCAATCCTTCGAACCTCCTCCAGAATAGAATCCCCTCCAGATTCAAGAGATACCTCTCCCTTTCTTAATACGGTCGAATTTGGGAATTTCTGAGTATATTTACTTAACCTATCTCTAAAATCATCAACATAATCGCTTACATCACATTCAGCTCTATTTGTCATCGTAAGAAATGACATTAGGTAATGACCTTCTGATTTCTCATCATCCTGATCAACGAGCCTTCCGTAGCGTAAAAGTGTTGGGATCAATTTTTTGGAAGGCTTTGTGCTAGAGGAATATATAAACAACAATAACTCAAGTATATAAATTTGCTTATCAGGAGCAGCCTTCTCTAAAAGACACTCTAACTTAGCAGAAGCTTTTTCAAAAAAAACCAAATGAACACACATACGTACAAAATACTCGGCACGTTCGACCGATCTACCATCACGGCTAACCGCCCCATCTAATATAGATAAAGCTTCAGCGCTCCTGCCCATCGCATCTAGCGCGGATGCCTTAAGTAGCGACCATAGATTATCAAGAGTTCCTCTTACTTCAACCCTTTCACATAATGCCTCTAGCTCTGACCACTTTTCATGTTTCGAAAGAGCAAATGCAAGCGTTATACATTCTTCCGGATAAAGCTCTCTACGACCCACAATTGAAGTTGCCAAATCACAGATCATCAATGATTCAGCAGAATTTTCCACATCAAGACTTGAATACAATTGTTCAGCAACTGAAAAAGACTTATTTAAACTTAAGTACTTATCATACAAATCGCGATTAAATTCTCTTCTCCTTTCAGGATAAATATTACAACTCTTAACATATTTATATATTGCCAGCAATTCTTCCCCATCTTGAAACCCCGCAACAACTTCTAGAATTTCCTCCTCCCTGCTTTCATCTAAAAGATCATATGCGCACTGGGCCGCAACGCAAAATAACACACTATATCCCTGAGGCTTTTGAAGAAGGATATATTCTTTATTATTAGTAATGAGATCAACAACTTTGACCTTATTTCCCAAATGGTAATTGGCCAAAATCTGTAAAGATATAAACTCAAGCCCTTCGCATTTTAAATCATCAATTAATTTTAGTACATCCTCATAATTTCTCGCATTGAATTTCAAATGAATCAATGCCGATATAACTGGCAATAATCCAGGCCTACCTTGCAACATAGATTCAAGATAGGATGTGAAAACATGTTCTTGATTAAAGAATCCAAACAGCAAGTTAGCAACATCAAAAAGAATATAGGTATCACATGGGTAACCCCTGTCTTTAGCAAGAGTCAAGGCAATCTCTATGTATTTAAATGCATTCTTTAAAATCTTAAAATCATAACCTCTCTTACCTTTTGCAGGTAATAACATCTCTCCAGCGGAAGAATAATTATAATTAATCCCACGATAGAAATATCGCCTACCAACAAGAGTGTAATAAAGAAATTTTTGGTTCTCCAAGAGATCACCTTCAACAATCCTCGAAGACAAGTCATCAAAAGCATTAACATTTCCAGACAATGTAAACACAAGCAACTTAGATGCAACAACTTTATCCAAGGGGTAATAGTCTAAACACTTAATTGCCTCTGACTCCCTCCCCAAAATAACAAGACACTTAGATTTCAATAAACACTCTGAATACACTTTAACATTTAAATCTTCAATATATCCATCCAAAACCTCTTTCTTAGGGATTTTACCTTCTCTTAATGTTGACTCATAAAATCCAACTTTATAACGAGTCACATTATAGATACGATAAGCCTGCTCAAATAGCATTACTGCCTGATCATCTTCTCCTTTGAGCCTTAGAATTTTTCCTTTCAAGAAGAATATTTCTGCTTGCTCATGCTTGGTAGTGTAATTTTCACGCTCAACTTCCTCTAGAAGAACTTCTGCGGTTTGTATTCTATTCGCTGAAATAGCTTCTGAGATCTGACATAGTTTTCCAGCAATTAGATCTTTAGGGTTGATAACCCAGGGCGCACCAGAATCATCTCTAGGCAATTCTAAAATTACTGGTTTCTCCTTTACGCTTTCTGCTAACGCTTCAATGTGACTAACTGGATCTTCCGAACATTGCTCAACCGCTCGCCTAAGATTTATTAAAGAATTTCTCGCCTCTAGGCGTTTTCTATAATATGGCAGTACGTCTAAACCCTCATCAAGTACGTTTACTAATGGTATCCTAATATTCACTTTGCCATTTTTTTCAAGCTTTTCAGATATTGAATCAAGAAAATCCTCATCAAGCCATTTAAAGTAAACCGGGCATTCTCTAGGTTTATCGTTGGCAGACAAATCAACGATAGCAACCATAATAGCCGGCTCGAGTCTTCGATAGTAATTTAAAGTAGAGGAATCGAACTGATAAGATATTTCTCTTCCGCTATCAACAAATGAGGGTACCCTTGTACCTTTAAGTTGAAGGTAAAAACCAGCAGAAACACCATGTTTCTCATTTTTTAATTGAACTAAATAATCTAACCCAAAGTCGGAATCACCATCCAATTCTTTTTCTATCCAATTCGCAGGCAACTTCGCAACAAATGCTCTCGATGCCATTTTGCCAATTTCTTGGCTTTCACCCTCTCTTGGTAGCACTTTATTCAAAATCACCCCATCCATATTGTTCTTAGCTTTCAGAAATTTCTGAATATAGCCAAACTTCACACCGGAACCTTCAATAAAACTCTACAAACCTAAAGCAACTTAGGAGTCAACTTAGTCGATAGCATTTTCGACCAAATTAGAATTTAACACCCAACGACCGTAAACTTGTTGAAGACTTCATGTACACGCTGACTACCCCCTAACCGCACTGTAGATCTATTGCTCTTCTATGACTGGCTTCCGGCCTTCTTTAGCCCACGAAGTAAAAGTCTCCTTTGTAGTATGATACTAATTTTCAGTTAGATACCCAGTCGGATGTATAATCGGTTTCATATGTTGGCACTATAGCTCTGTCGAAAATATAAATTATTATGCTAGCTAATTTCAAAATCAGCAATTCTCAGAGAGTCTTTCAGTAAGCTCAAAAAGTTTAGCTTCTGCCCATGAAGGTTGACCCTCGACCATCACCAAACAGAAATATAGATCGCCAATATTTTCGACTAAAGAAGAAATTTGCACAGCAGAAATGTAAGAATACATCGTGAAATATAGGCGTCAAAACCATCTTATTGGAATTTATTAGACTTTTCTTCATGTCAATTTTGCGTAAAATTGATCGACATTTATCAGACTTGTGGACTGTATTTAGGTGACCACTATAAAGCCCACACCTAAAGAAAGATCCAGAAATTTTCCTAAATTATCATTCCTTCAGTAGGAGAATGATCACATGAGCTTAGAATAGGGAAAGGGCGCTGACCCAAGGTGCTGCAACACCAGGGGCCAGCTAACCAAATTGATAAACACGATATCAAGATGGCTGTATGCATACTACGCTAGAAACCCGCTCGTCTTCAATAAAGTGGAGCACAATCAGCAGCTTGGAGCGACTCCTCAAGCTCTGGGAGCCTAGCGCCCGCCTTTTCCTTCTCTACGCCCACCGCCCCCGCGCCCCACCCCACTCTTCCATCAAGCATCACTTACCAAGCCTCCCCACCAAGGAATGCCCACCCACAGCTTGAGTATCGCCAGGAAACAAACATGCTGATCCTAAAGCGCCGAACAGGCGAAAACCTCAGAATTGGAACGAATGTCTCGATCACAGTGTTGGAAGTGAAGGGAAATCAAGTAAAGATAGGCATCCGCGCCCCTAAATCCCTTCCCGTTCATCGTGAAGAGATCTATGTGCGCATAAAAATGAACAAAAACTAGGCAATGGAAGGCGTAGAGGATAGGCTCTCCAAGGAAGGAGGCCTACCCCTCCCCTACTTTCTCTACCAAAGTTTAACTTTTTCCGATGGCAAGTTACATTAAACTTTGATTATCGCACTATCGCATGTAGCACGTGAAAGCACTTAGCAAAAAAAGAGAAGTCATAACGCAATAGCCTTTGTTGTGTCTTAGTTTGTCAACTGTATATTGCACGTTCTCTTGCATCCCTTTCTCTATCAGGGTCTTCCATACTTTTGACTGCTTCCAATTTATTTAGATAGTCCGTAGGAACCCCCGTTTCTTTCGCTCCATATATGACATGATATAGATACCAAGAATAAGGTTGCAAAGAAGGATCCGTATTCGTTGCATAATATGTAATTGCTTCGAGGGAATTTCCCTTGGTATCAGTTACCCGAACCCTCTTTTCCTTATAGCCGTAACCTAAACCCTCTACCCTATCTAGAGCACCTTTTTCTTTATCTGATATTTCGAACAATGCACCAATCACATGATCTTTGGGATTTTGGGTAAACAGTGCATCACACTTGCCGGAACCGTCTTTACTGCTGACTTTGTGAAAACGAAGAGAATGCTCAGTAAGAGTAAACGTTCCTATTC
The DNA here is from genome assembly GCF_047324085.1 of Microbulbifer sp. CNSA002. Lineage (NCBI taxonomy): Bacteria > Pseudomonadati > Pseudomonadota > Gammaproteobacteria > Cellvibrionales > Microbulbiferaceae > Microbulbifer > Microbulbifer sp. CNSA002. The sequence continues at coordinate 2,334,982 of NZ_CP172449.1, read as the reverse complement.
GCACAGCACTCGGAACTCTTTCTTTCAGTCTTGGAAGGGACATATTTGACCCGTAAGCAAAGTACCTCATTCTGGCTCCATCCAGTTATCAGTGAATGCAAAAGTTACATCTATCTACCATGCTTCTCTATAATTTCAAAGCATGTCAGCGCAACGACGTAAGAAGTTAGCGGCTTTAAGCCATACCGTTTTCCACTCCATTCTCCAAACAAACGTCACTTACCAAGCTCCCTCGCCAAGGATGTCAACCCAAGGCTTGACTATCAGTAGAAAATAAACATGTTGTGCCCTACGGTGAAAACCTAAAAATTGGTATTAAAGCTTCAACCACAAAAGGGTGATCAAGTAAATATAGACTTTTTGGCTCCCAAAGATAGACAATTCTGAACACCCGCCAAATAGAGTGGCGAACAGGGCAGCAAAAACCAGACGAGAAAATTAGCTGTATTTCTAAGGGGAAATTTTATTCCCCCCTTAGAAATATTTAGAGCCCTGAAACAGGTTGTCACCATACTTGAGTCGCTTCAAAGAGGTCTTTAATTAGTTCTTCAATACTCTCTATCTTATCTCCACGATCAGTGTTGGCCAATAAGATCACTCCGACGTTATCCTTTGGGTTGAACAATAGGTAGGAAAAATATCCAACCTCAGCTCCGTTGTGGCCGATTAAAATATGGTCTTTACCCCCATAATTCCAAAGCCAGCCAGAATACCAGAAGACCCCAAAACCATTTTGGGAGGGTGTCAGCATTTGAATAACTGAATCTGGCTCAAGAATCTTGATGTCAGACTTTCGTGAAGCTAACACTCCTTCGTTCATTACTGCGGCTAAAAATCTCGCCATATCAAATGCACTACTCCGTAGGCCACCATCTGGCCAGGTTGCGAGTTCATAAAATGGAATTGAAGATAGGGTGTTATCAACTGTGGTATGAGGGCTTGCCAGGTTACTCTGGTTTAACTTGGAAAAATTCCAGCTGGTATTGTGCATACCAAGTGGGGTAAAAATCTCTTGCTCTGTATAATCAGCCAGAGTTAAGCCCGTGCTAAGTTCCACTGAGTAGCCTGCTAATGCTGCGGCGATATTTGAGTATTTGTAGTCTTGCCCGGGTGGTAAGCCAGTGAAGTTACTATTGGAATCGTAAAATTCCCCCTCACTGTCCAAATAGGCAGAGAAATCCATCCAGTGTAATTGGGCTGCTATCCGGACATAACCCAGGCTCTATTAAGTTGATCAACTTTGTATGAGTGCCGTCACCATGATCAATATAGTAGCTGCACTGGTAAGCCATGCTATCTTTAATTCCCGAACTGTGAGTTACGAGATCTCGGATGGTGATAGGTAAGGAGTCTGGATTGTCAATGTTAAAGTCATCTTCACCCAGTAAGTTTTGAATTTCCTGATCTAAATAGAGATAGCCGTCCTCCTGCGCTATGGCCATAGCAGTACCCATAACTACCTTACTGATGGATGCCAGCCAAAATGAAGTATTCCTGGTAACCCTTTCATTATTTTCCAGGCTTTTTACACCGTAGCCTTTGGACCATATAACAGGTTTTTCTGGATTGGTAACTATAGCTACGGCCATGCCTGGAATATTGTTATCCAGCATATACTTTTTAATCATACGATCAATAGTATGCTTCTTACCTGGTTTAAATACCTCTTCGTATACTCCCGGACTATCATGATAAATCCCTGTAGCATTAGTATCTACAGCAATTCCATTGTTGGAAATTAATAGTGTAAATAATAGGAGAGGTTGAGCAAATACTGATTTTCTATGACGATATTCCATGCTAAAGCTTCCTTTTCTTGAATATTACTTGATTGAGTAAAAGTCTGCCATACAGCTCTATATCGAGGATATTATTTTAAATAATTGCTGAATCTCTGATGAATACAATTACTAATTTTTAGTCAATTAAAATCGATAATTCAGCCATCTAAACAGGCGATAAGAGCTGAACTCCTGATACTTCTTTTTGACAACTTTACCGACGGCGGTAACCGGAAGGTGATATAACACATAGAGCTGCTCTGGTAGCTTAATAGTGGCCAGGCCAGTTTCGATTAAGAGGTCGCACAATCCTAGTAGGCTGGGCAAAAAACAATTTTGGACACCCACCAAGTAGGGTCATTAGCAGAGCAGCAGTAGCAGTAGCAGTAGCAGTAGCAGTAGCAGTAGCAGTAGCAGTAGCAGTAGCAGTAGCAGTAGCCAAATGATAAAGTTGGCAATGAAGCTATAAAAGCGATATAGATTCAACAAGTTACAGTAGTGCGCCAGCTTAGGAAGACTAGCCTCCACAAGTCCCTATTCTGCTCCACCACGGCCGCTCCCCAACTAAAGTCCCCTACCAGAAAAGCTCCACCTACGGCTTGAGAATCAGCAGGAAGTAAACAGGTTGACTATAAAGCAGCAAACCAGATAAAGCCTAAGAGCCGGGAAGAATGTCTCAGTCACAGCACTGGAAATGAAAGAAAATCAAGTAAAGATAGGCATCCGCGCCCCAAATCCCTCCCCGTCCATCGAGAAGAGATCTATGTGCGCATCAATAGAAAACAAAAAGTAGCCAATGGAAGGTAATAAGGGCAGGTTCTCCATGGAAGGAGCCCCAACCAGAGCTCCAACTTCTTTAGAAGCTACTCTCAATAAAGGCATCACTAACTAATCACCCTCACCAAAGAATGTCGATATCTTAAATATCAGCAAGCAGGTTAATCATAAAACGTCAAACCGGAGAAAGCCATAAAGTCGGGGGGAGAGTCTCAGTCGCAATACTGGAAGTTTAAGGCAACCAAGTAAAGATAGTTATAAGCATACCCTAAACAAATTAAATTCTATTCGGCTGCAAGGTGCATCAAGCTTGGATCATCATATTAACACCAGGCTCTGAGCGGCCCGCTATATGCACTTTTTTATGATTATACGAGCGTAAAGAGCTACATAAAACGGTGAATATAGCAGGCCGCCTTTCAGCTATAGCAGCTCAGAGGTTCTATAACTCTGCTATTTTGCTTCCTGTATGTGATTTTATTAAGACTTAGTATTCTTCCAATATCCAATACGCTTTTTCTAAATGAGCTAATTTAGATATCAGCTGTTCTTTAATTGATAGCAATTTTGTATCTGGAATACTCCCTTCAATCACTACCTGTATACAATGCCATTCTTCGATAAACCGAATTCTTACACCCTCAACATAGAGCCAATAGACATTGTATTCTTCCTCATCCCTCTCAATAGGCTCATGCTCAATATCAAATTCGTAAAGGTTCTTAACTAGCCTAACATCAACCTTAAAACCCATTTCGCTTTCAAGTTTCTGCATCGCTTTGTCATAACTATCTTGCCACTTGGCTTCGTGGCTCCACAATGCTTGCCTGATGTCGTAGATGTGATTATTCGAATTATCTTCTCTACGTAATTTCCATCGAGGCCATTTTCTTTCTGTAAGTCGTTCCCACGATGAATTCTTTAAATTCAGCCTCCAGTCATCTATATTCTCACGCAAAGAATACTCATTACCCCGATCAATTAATCCTTTAGTAATGGTAATCGATTTTTTATCTAAGCTGAGAACAGCATTATGCCGATGAATCCAACCCGGTGAATCACCTAATGTTTCGACTTTATTAATCTTGAAATTATTTATATCGAGGACATACACTGGGGTATCGCAAAGTTTTCTTTCTTTAGGATAGCCAAGACTGCCTATGATGAATATTTTGTCGCCAACTAGGGTGGCAGAATGAAAGTCTGTCGACGGAAAATCTGTATTCCTGTAACAATAGAACTCAACTCCACCTTCGGGCGTTTCAACGACAACATCGTTATAAATGCAAAAGTCAGGATCATAATGATCCTCATGCTCACCACCTATGTATACAATGCGACCATCAGGTAACTTATTTATCGATTGCCCAAATCGATCAAAACTCCAAGTTGGGCCTTCATCAAATGGCGAAGGACCATTCATTTTTTTAGTCGACGCATAACCGCTGAGCCTTGAATGAAAAAGCCACTCCCAAACATTTGAGCGTACCCTTTGAGGATTATTATCGCCCAATCGAGGTGAACGCCATTCATTAAATAAAGCTGTTGTTACACCATATATTTTTGGATCTACTTCTTTTTCCATGAACCCTAACTCAATATTCTAAAGCCATGATCTGCAGATGGCCGTGCAAAGCGTGAACTACCCGGTGGAGTTCGTAGTGTGCAGTAATCCTGGACACCCACCAAACAAAAGTATAACCCGCCAAAAAAGGTGTTTGAATAGCAGGGTTAATCAAAACACTAGAGGCCAACTTACCTAATTAATATGGACGTCACGAACGAGATGTGTGTTCAAGAGATTGGTGCGAGCCCCCAAACTCTGAGAACCCGACACTAGCCTTTCCTTATTCTGCATCCAACCCCACTCACCCACTATGCTTCCCTGCCAAGGAATACCCACCTACGTCTTGAGTGTCAGTATGAAATAAATATGTTAACCCTAGAGCGCCGAACTGGCGAAAACTGCAGATAGGCACTTAGGCCTCACTTACAGTACTGAAAGTGAAAGGCTATCAAATAAAGACTCCCTCAATTCCCTCCCCGCCCACCGCAACAACTCTGAACACCCATCAAATAGAGTGGCGAGTAGCATAGCAGAAGCCAGACTAGAAAATTGACATTGGTCCTACAAAAATAATTTAAATTCAACAGATTATAGTGAAATACCAACTCAGGAAGACTAGCCCCCACCCTTCCCTATTCTGCACCACTGCGGCCACTCCCTTCTCGAAAAGCATTACTTACCAAACTCCCCTACCAAGGAATACCTACCCACGGGTTGATTGCCACTAGGAAGCAAATAGGTTGACCGTAAAGCACCAATCCAGCTAAAGCCTTCAAACTAGAACAAACGTCCTAGTTGCTGTACTGGAAGTGAGAAGCAATCAAGAAAAGATGTGTGCTCGCGCCCCCAAATCTTGCTCAACCCATCGTAAAGAGACCTTTATTTATATCGAAAAGTAGGTAAAGAAAAGCGTTGAGAGCAGATTCTCTTAGAAAAGAGGCTCCATAGCGACACTATTGTTAGTTAGTCATCTTCGAGGTCGAGAACGGCATACTTATAAAACCCTCTCCACAACTACAACAAATCACCTCCCGACAGAAGATAAAAGGCAACGTAAATTAGAGCGAACAAGCGGCATACCTAAAATCGACGCCACACCAATTATTAAGTACACGCAGAGCTCACTTTTACTTTCTACTAATGCTCGCGTGAATAACCAGGTTTTGCTCATAACGTCTTTGCCCTCAAAAAGACTAATCATCCTTTCATCAAGACAATATTCCTTAAGATTGTCAATCAACTTACTCTGGATAAAGCTCATCAATTTTGTACCAACGTTCATCGCCGTTAGATTGCAGTTGTATTTTTGCAATCGGCTTCCTAATGTCTACTACCATTCCTATACTTGTCATGTCTCCAACTTCTAAACTTCTCCTAAACCCAGCTGCCCTCTTGACCCTATCCAAGGCAACCTTTTTCTGATAATTCTCTTCCATTTTTCTAATTCTAGCTTTTTCTTTCAATTCCTCTTCCATTTTTTGTTTTCTAGCAGAAGCCATTGCTTTCTGCCATCCTTCAAAGTCCGCCTTCCTATTAGCCATATATGATTCATTATCAATTACCTTAACCAAAAAAATATTATCAACTTTATAATATCCAAACTGGAATATTACATGCTGACCATTGACTTCACATGCTTCATAGAAAGGCTTTCTAATTGAAGATGCTTGATAGCGGCTCCTGAAAAACTGATAATACTTCTTATATGGAAACCTATATCTTTTATCTACATATTCAACTGCGGTCACATCTATGCCACCATGCTTTTTGCACAGATGTTTGAACGCCTTCTTGCTATCTTTCTCCTCGTGAAAATAGGGTCTAGGATGTACATCCCAAAACCCTTGCTTGGTATAATATTGAATATTTACACTATAAGTAACGTAATTATCCCTCACATCTAACGAAACGCCATCAACATTAGACAACCATTTGTCAAGATCTGAAAAAAGAGAAACACCTGCATTAAATTTTCGATCAATTTCAAATAAATTTTCAGCAGCAAAATTTTGTGACGCACACAACATTAAAACCAGAATTACAAAACTTCCTTTGTATTTCATATTTACATTATCCCTTATATACATTCAGTCATTAAGTTACTACCAAAAAACCATCCTGGACACCCGCTAAATAGATTGACTAGGATGGCAGCAGAAGACAGACACGGAAATCAACATTTAAAATATAAAAAAACATATAAGTTCAACAAGCTATAATGGAATTCCAACTCAGAAGACTAGCACCCTCCCTATTCAGCACCACTATGGACGCTCCTCACCTGCGTAGCATCACTCTTAAAGCTCCTACAAGAAGGGAGACCCGTAAAATAGAACCCTCGTCCAATAAACATCATCTTTTTAACCATCATCAGCAAGGAATACTCTCCCACGTCATTGGCATCAGCAGAAAACAAACACGCTCGTCCTAAAGCACCAAATACATGAGAGCCCACTTATTTGGGCACATATTCTGGTAAAACCACTGGAAGTGAAAGGTGATCGAGTAAAGATAGGTATCCATTCCCGGACTCCCTTGCCACTACAATGAAAAAATCTACGTGGATCTCAAAATAGAAAAAATTAAAGAATAGAGGGCTTTGAAAATAGATTCTTAATAGGAGGAGAATCTCCCATCCTAGCATCCAGCTTTTGCTCATGGTAATCGCGCCCATAAGGACACAACAACTCTAAGATAGATACGTCGCTATTTCAAAGCTATCTTAACATGTATAAGAAAGGTTCCCCCGCTCTTCTATAAGCCAAAAATCGACTCTAACTGGGACGATCAGCTGAGTTCTATACATTGCTAGCGTTAATACAATCTGCTTAGACTAACGTATATCAGTTACCTCCTCCCTTTAATCCTCAAAACCCAATGAACAAAATAGACCATCAGAGGATTCATAATTTACTCAGGGGTGTACTCACTATTCTCACCCTTCTTCTCATCTTGCCTATTAGACTCTCCGGCAGCGCTCTGGAAAAAGGCCATTCAGACAATATAAAAACAGATTGGTGTCCCTTTCCTTCCATTAGATATTTAATGCCTTTCGTGTACGATCTTTCAGAGATTCCCCGAACTGAATGGCATTAACTGACTTGGCTTGTGGCCAGTAAGTAATTTCTATAGAGCTTTCCTTATCAGCGACCTTTTCGACCCTAAAATCAATTACTGTAATCACACCGTTATGCATACGAGTATCCCTCATGTGATAATACATAGATGGCATAATATCGTAGTGATACTCAAAATTTTGCATCTTTGTACTTGCCAAGCTACCGAATTCTTGCTGGATTTCACTGGTTGATTGGTATTCAAATTCTCTTTTAATTTTCATGAACACCACGTCCACATTCACAGGCACGGTAAATGCGATTTTATGATTAGTAGGCTTATTGGCAGATGTATTCACCGCAGTATTGTCGGTAGTGCTTGTCTGCTCCATCTGGGATTCCTGTGCAGCTTGTTGCTGGCGAGTATTTCCATCGTGATTGATGGGGTCGCCAGTAACCGGATTATTCCAGCAGGTAAGACATTTACCGTCTGATGAGTAGATATGCTGATTAGACGCACATCCGCTCACGATAGAACCCAGGGCCAAAGAGAAAATAAGTGTTGGTAGCTTCATGAATGTTCCCCTAATGAGAGTGTTTATTTAAAAGTTACTATGAGATTCCAAGCTAGCAACCGAGCATACCGACCCCCTGTATTAACATCGAGCAAGGAGATACTTGTACACGGAAGTCTTGGAAGGATCTGTTTAGTATTGGATTATCCCGCTCTCTGTATAGAAACCAAGAAAAAATAGCTGTGGGGTTGGCCCCTTTCTAACGCTAGTACCTAAATTAAACTTTCCTTTAGAAGAGACACTGTTGCGTTTAACATTGATCAGTCGTTTTCGACGAACCCTGTTCCAGTCTAACGTTCTTAGTGACCAAATCCTTTCTGATATCATGTTCAATTTCTACGGTCCTCCCTGAATATAGATATTGATGGTTCTTTAGGTCGTTATTATGGAGCATAATACCCGGTGCGTCCGCCAGTAAATCATTATTTAAAAACCAATCTTAGAAACTCTTAAAATAAAGCACCGTGCAATATTGTTGTGGCCTAGTAAGCAAAATAACACAAAACTGCAAAAGCTTTGTGAATTCAACCACTTATAGTGATTCCTCAAACTATAGGAACTTAGCGCCTGTGCCATTCACACTCTACTCCGTTCTACCTGTAACTTCTGAAGCAGGGAATGCCCAGCCACAACCTTAAGTATTGGCACTAAAAAATTATGATCTTAGAGCTTCCTAAAGGTGAGAGCATTAAAATCGGTACAAATGTCTCTGTTGCATTACTGGACGTAACCGGCAACCATGTAAAGCGTGGTATCTACAATACCCAAATCTCACCTCATTCACAGGGAGAAGATCTTCGTGTATTTTGATAGGAAAAGATGACTGGGGCCCTGCCACCATAGGGCCTATTAATCTTGAGAATCGCGGGGTCCCTTAATTAATAGAATGAGCCCCTCAAGAGTTAGGCAAAGCGATTTTCAAACCGCACGCCAGTAAGATCATTTTATTGAACAGACTTTTTAAGGGTATCTGCACAAAAAGCACAGGTAAAATTATTAAAAGCTGTTTTGAAAATAGCCTTTGTACCAACTTCCTCATGAGAAAAACAATGGACTTTGATTCCATTTCTATTCCGTTTCTTACTTCCCGCTTACTTTCTTCCTCTTTGGCATGAACCACTAGGTGAGGGATATACGCAAAGTAACGACCTTTTGGAGTAGCAAAAGGTAAGAACTCACCAATTTTTTCCAAAAGGTTATTTAATACCTCTCTGGATTTTTCATTCATTACTAAAACACAATCTGTCCACACAAAAATATCAGGATATGGGTCAATATCTGACTCATCATCCATATCTTCAAACCAAGCTGTAAAATTGCCCCATTTGTCAGTAATTGGAGTGATGGAATCTCCCAGGTCAGTAAGTAGTTCGCTTCCCAGCTTACCCCACGCACCCATCATGCTTCCCTGCCAAGGAATGCCCACCTACGGCTTGAGTATCAGCATGAAATAAATATATTGATCCTAGGGCATCGAACCGGCGAAAACTACGGATAGGCACCTAGGTCTCACTTACAGTGCTGAAAGTGAAAGGCAATCAAATAAAGATAGGCACCCACTCCCTCAATTCCCTCCCCGCCCACTGAGAAGAGATCTATATTTGCTCCAAAGTGAACAAAAATTAGACAGCTGAGTGCTCAGAACAAGTTCCCCAAGCACATTTTTTGGACACACAGCGAAAGCTAATCACACCACTATATTTCTACTTCCTGAAGTGATTTTCTGCATTAAGAAATCTCCTGAACGTATACGCCATTACAGCAATGTATAGGGCAATTACTATTGCCATGGCGGAAACATCATAGACATTTATCACCCAGCTTTCTGGGTGTTGATCTCCTTGCACCAATAGCGTAGTAGTTATAAATGACACTAACAGCAGCAGTATAAATACAGCAGTTATCAATAGAAGCTTGCATGCCAGGAGTATAAATCTCTTCATAAAATAAAAACCTGGTTAGGCAATTGAGGGCAGATGCAACCTGTACCTATATTTGTTTAAATAATTATCTCAATACGTCCTCCCTACATAAGGGAGGCCTTAACTACTTTAACCTTTTTACTTTATGTCCTGACCTTTAGACTGAGGTTAAACTGGGGCCCTTATTCTCCCACTCGTCAATCATTCTTTCGGTCAGCGCCCTCAAACGTCCCATGTACAGAATATCTTCTTGAAGCTCTTCAGCTTCTTCATCATCACATTCGTTAATATCAACATCACACAATTTTTCTTCGTAGTAAGCAAGGGCCTCTCGTATGTAGTTCAAATCTTTGTAGCTGTAATACATCACTTAACTCTCATATATTTTTATAAGGCGGCAAGCTTTTCAAAATACTCAGAAACAGGCATATCGATTTTCGCTTCAATCGAGTAGTGGGTATTGCCTTCTGCATCGGGAAACATATCTATTACAATAAACAATCCTGGTTCCAATCTCGCATCTTTGTTAATTATCCACCAAGCATCCTTTCCCTCTCTAAATGGAACTTTGTTACTGATGCCATCAAAAAGTGATACCCCACCCGATTTAGCCAAAATATACGGCTCTGAAGAGCCTGGCATCCGATAGGTTACGATATCGTTTCGTTTGGGCCTCTCTTCGCCCGCTCTCTTGTTTTTCACCATCATTGGCCGATGGTCCTCACGAGACCTAACCTTTTCGATCTGCGGATTATCAAGCTTTCCTTTCCTAAGCACCACATCCACATCAAATCTCTTCATATAGACTTGATTGGCAAGTTTGTGGATTTTGCGTGCCCTAGGCATCATCCCGTGTAAAGCCCAAAACGTTTAGATTTGTTTACTCACTCCATAAGTTTCAATCCGATGTTGGTAAGCGATATTACTTCAATACTTAACGACGAGCCATAGCCAGCCGCAAACCCGATCCCCTTTGCCATTTGAGCCATAGCGAATCCAATTAGTTAACTCAGTAGCTTGAAGCGACTCCCCAACTTCCCAGTACCTAATTCCCGTCTTTTACTGATCCACGTCCACAACCCCAAACCGACAAAAATCTACAAGCTGGGACATATGTCTTAGCAATAGTGCTAGAAGTGATAGGAAATTAAGTAAAGATAGGCATCCACGCCCCCAGGTGAGAGATCTATGTCTATATCTAAAGCGAACGAAAATTAGGCTATAGGGGTTGTCCAGGTCAGGCTTCCCAAGGAAGAAGGCCCTACCCCTCTCTGTAGAAGTTAAACTTTATTTGGCAACGAGATACATATCTCCACGCCCTGCTCCAGCCTTTTCTTGAGTAAACTGTACAAAACGTACATAAAGTAAGTTGTTCCAAAAAGGCCCGAAGAGCCGTAGCATATTATTTGTGCTTGTTAGGCACCGGGCTCACCAGAAAGAAGGAAGTATGCTGTGTAGGCTAATCCAGCTACTAACAACCAAAATGAAATACTGACAATCACCACCAGAAATCCAATTGGCTCTCTCCCCTTCTTTGTGAAAGGTTTACAAATTAGATTGCCAGGGAAATGGAACATGACCTCGACAATGATTGTAAATATAGTCTCAACAATAAATCGACCGAGAAATCTAAATACACCGCCTATTACTTCTTCCACTAATTCTCTCTCCGAACTCAGGATTTTTGACGCCTAAAGCACTTACAGCAAAATCAAATCGAAGCAACGGTTTTTACACCGTATGCCTTTTCGTTTTAAATGTGAGCTCAATCCGAACCTCCTGAGTCAGAAAATTCGTTGCTACAATTGGATTCTACTAGGGATGAATCACTTCTATTCATAGAAATCACAACAGAATCAATTTCTTTCCTGGCCTCGATTGAGCTAAGACTTACGCCAGATTCTGTACAATATTTATCAAACTGCTTTTTATCTGACCACATGTATATTGCGTACATTTGATACTTAGTCAGTTTGGGATAGTGGTTTTGAACACTATTAGCTACCTCAGAGGCTAAATACTTTCTCTTATTCCCCCAATCATTTGATAATTTACGCCTTAAATCCCTTTTGAAGATCCGTATGGCCTTGCGTTTACTTGACAATTTTAAAAACCACACGATCGGGTACCTTTACCGATTAATTCAAAAGCTACATCTGTATATCATGCTTCTCTCTAATTCTAAAGCCCATATATCCTACAACACAAAAAGATACAGTGAGTCAAGAAACCACCTTTAACTGATTAGTATGTCAAATAAAGATATAGAGCAACCTCTTTATATTTCTGTACTTTCTTTGCTCTGTATATTTTTAGAAATGCTTCATGAGTCAATGAGATTACCCACAAGTAACGAACCGGCAAAAACCTAAAAATTGTTACGAATTCCTCACTCACAGTGTTGAAGTAACTGGAAAATAAGTAAAGATATGCCTCCCACCCATAACCCCTTGCTTGTCATCTATCGAGGAGACATCTATGTGCGCATCAAACATGAACAAAAAGTAGGACTAGAGAGCCCTGCTGTAGTATCTATTTGATAGATGGAACATAACTGTAAGAGTTTCTATCTCTTGGGCAAAGTATGGGCTACCTCATTCATTGCTTTAAAGGTTGAACCATGCAGAAAACTATTACGATTATTGGCGCCACAGGCCATTTAGGTCGTCAGGTAGCACGAAAACTGGATCATAAAGGTGTAAAGGTAACTGCGATCGTGAGGGACGTAATTAGTGCTCGCACTATCCTCCCAGAGAGTATCCAGCTTGTCGAAGCAGATGTCTCGGATAAAGAGAGCCTGGTGTCTGCACTAGTTGGTACCAAAACACTTTATATCACCCTGAATACCACGTCACTCGACCCGACTTTACCCTTTCATAGTGAGCGTGAAGGTGTGATTAATATCGTGGAGGCTGCAAAGGTCAATGGTGTGCAACACATCATGCAGATTGCTGGTATTGATTATCTCCACCCAGAGTTTGCGGACAAGGGACTTGAGTACAAGACCAATGTAATCCGTAAGCCAGGGATAGAGGCCATTAAAAGTTCGGGCATTGATTTCACTTTCTTCTTATGTTCATTCTTCCTGGATTCTTTCCCCACATTCATCGAGAACGGCCAATTTTCTATCATCGGCGATCATGTCCACCCTATCTACTACACCAATACAACAGATCTGGCAGAGATGATCGGTAATGCTATCGGGAATGAGATGGCCTACAACCAGAGTTTTTCAGTTCAGGGTACTAAGGGGATGTCTTTACCAGAGGCGGCCAGAACGTTTGTAGAGGCATATTCTCCGGGAACAGAAATTGCCGTTCACCCTATCGCGGCCATTGCAGAAATGGGACTGCCCGAGGAGCAGGCAGTATTTATGGAACATATGCTGACTTACGTAGAACAGCTAAAGGAGCAACCAGTGAGTCAAAAAACTTGGCAGGTGTTAGGTAAGCCAGATACAACTATCACAGATTTTGCCCGAGATCTGTCAAACGCTTCATAGCGACTGATCCTTGTTCAGTATTGCGTCCTCTGTGCTCAGCCGCTCCATCAAGTCAGTGGCTGCAGGACCCAGTGGACGCTTACTGGACCAGATAATATCTACACCGTGTGACAGCTCTTTCTCCTGCTCAAATACCAGAGGGAGCTGTATCAGTTTTTTCGCCGCTATCCCCTTCGCAACCACGTGTAGTGGCAATACTGCCCAGCCCAAATTAGCGTCGACAAGGTCAAGTGCATCATCGACACGTGACACACTCCACACGTCGGGAGACACCAGCCAGCGAGTTTGGCTGGATATCTCAAACTCCTGCAATAAGATTTGTCGGTATTGTTTCAGGTCTTCCCAGGTTACTTCAGTAAGTTGTGCTATCGGGTGCTCAGCACAGGCGACGCCAGTGAGCTTCAGATGGCCCAGGGCTCTGAAATCGCACCCAGTGGGCACATCTTCTTGCTGCGTGATAATCCCGAGTTGGGCAACATCCCGTTCGACCCAGGTCTGTACATCCTGAACATTTCCCGCTCTGAGCGTAATTTGAACATTTGGATATTTGGTCTCAAACTCTTGAAAGAGTCCACCCAGGTTTTTAATCCGCACATGCTGGGCAATAGCTAACGTCAACCGGGCCTCGACATCCAGAGACAACCCCTGTGCGATCGCCATCAAACGCTCGCGTTGCTCGATAAGATTCCGTGCGCGTTCCAGCAGTGACTCACCAGCGTCCGTCAATCGCGGGTATCGTTGACTTCGATCAAATAGATTGACTCCCAAGTCAACCTCCAGATTCGATACCAGTGAGCTGATTACCGACTGTGCCTTTCCACATTTACGTGCAGCCGCTGAGAACGAGCCAGCCTGCTCGGTTGCTACAAATGCTTCCAGTTGCTCAATAGAAACTGCCACGCGCCCAACCTATCTGTTTAAGGTATAGTATCTAACTTATCCCACCTAAAATAACTATATATCATTCAGGCATATTTTCTCAACCAGAGTGAGTATGGCTGATGACTAAATCATTGAAGAATCGTTTATTCCATGCGGTTTCCTACGAGTTTTTTCTGCTGCTGACAGGTGGCTTACTGGTGGTGCCAGTGTTTGATCTGGAGGTGCACCAATCGCTAGTACTTGCGGCTGGACTATCATTGTTTGCGCTGGTCTGGAATATGGTTTTCAATCACGCCTTTGACTGGTACTTATTGAATATACGTAAAAACCCGGAGAAGACATTTATCGTTAGAGCCACGCATGCGTTATTGTTTGAAGGGGGTATGTTGGTACTGACGTTGCCAGTAATCGCCTGGAGCTTTAATCTGACTATCCTAGAAGCATTTATGCTTGAGATAGTCATGGTGATTTATATCGTGATATATACCTATGTATTCAACTATTGCTTCGATAAGCTGCATAGCTCGTTTCAAGTTACTGAACACAAACGTTAAAGGTCTTCTCTACTTTCTATTTTAGATGAAATGCAGGACCAGTTAAGATACACATCGCCGGAATCACCCGATGGGGGCAGAGATACATGCTTTTACTATGTGCTTAGCTCAATACCGATACATCTTAAATTTGTTAGCAGTTCTTTATATTGATCGGACTTGGAAGATAAGTATTGTAACTTACGATGCCTTTTAACTTCCCAATTACCAATGACAGAGTCAATTTTTGTACCGGATGCCGATGGTTCAGCATCGAAACCAAACTCAAATCCACAGCTAAATATTTGAAAATAACCAATACCACCCTCTAACTAAGCAGGAGCCCCCCAACTCAAGGCTACCACATATTGGATAATGCCAAGATCCATTAACTCTTTAACAAACTTTCTGGCTATATGCTTATTAATGGTTTTGAAGATGCCAGGGAAAGCACATCAAGTAAGATGCGTGCCTACTAAAACTAGGCATATCGATTGGATATGACCTCTTTTTAAGTGGAGTGGTTCAGGGTTGATCTGACAGTTAACAGAAACTCTGGATACTCACCTAATGTAGCAGGCACAGGACTGATACTTATTCAAACAGATTGATTTAGGACTTATGATAATTTTAAGTTGAATGGTAAGGCTTCCGAGTTGATAGCAACTGGATTCTATCACTAACAGTTTTTGGGTTTTATCGACTGGAGTTCCGCCCATACAGGGTGAGAGGAATTTTGTGGAGAAACAATAAAGTACCAACGAAGCTCATCAGTTTTTTCACAGTTAACTTGATTGCCTTTAAAGTAAAGGGTCTGCTCTTTATTGGTTACAAATGGCTCAATCCACTTTATCTGACCAGTATACTTGCCATCATCCCATTCAATTGTAATAGCCGGCTCATATTCTTTGCCTTGAGTGACGGCCTTGTACAACCCCCTATAGTAGGAGGCTATAAAATCCTGGATTTCGACCTTCCCAAGAACTTGGTTCTTCTCTGGCTTGTGAGTCCATGAAAAAGCATAACTAAAGAAATCCTCTTTTTCTTGTTTATACATACCAGGCAGAAACACAAGCTCTTCAACGCCATTCAAGGTGATATCTGAAGCAAATTCGATCGGGAAAGGAATCACTTCAGTCTTTGAACTCTTTGGGAATTCGGAATAAGTACTAAGTCCTTCAGCAAAAAGCAAAGGTGAAAAGAGGAGAGTAACACAAGCAACCAATAGAATTAGAACGCCATCAAGCCTTAGATAATTATTCATTTAATCTTACTTCCCTTTAATTCCATACCGAAGCAAAAACACGCAACCAGTTTTTACCAATTATTTTTTCTACCACTCGATCAGGAATTCCTTTTTGGCTTAACCTATAGGCAATAAGCTCCATCCGCATCTCGGAGTTCAGTTCAGGAATAAACGGTGGACGATTTGGTGTTTCTCCGGGCGCGGAAATTCCAGCCGCAATACGACGCTCAACTTCCTTACGGATACTTTCTCGATACTCAGGGCCATCATTGACCGGTACTACGCCTTGGTCACTACCTATTGCAATATGATCTTCACCACATACTTTATAGGCATGCAGTATATGTTCTATCACCACATCGGCCTTTATTTCATGCTCCCCACCCTCCAAAAATGGCATTAAATAGATTCCAACCAAGCCACCGGTGTCTGCTGCAGCTTTTAATTCAGTATCGTCATTATTCCTAGGGTGATCATAAATTGCGTTGCAGCCAGTATGAGAGATCACAATCGGTCTTTTTGATTGACTGATTGCACTGGACACTGTCTTCTTTCCAGAATGCGAGAGGTCGATCAAAACCTTCTCCGCCTCCATGATCTCTATGGCTTTCTTGCCAAAGGAAGTTATCCCTGAATCTTCCTTTACAAGACCGCCGCTGCCAAGGATAGAGGGCCCATTGTAGGATACCTGCATTATCTTGACGCCCATTTTGGCGAATTCTGAAATGCCTGAAAGTGACTCATCAAACATTTCAGTTGATTGGAAACCCATTATGATACCGAGCTTACTCTCCTGCTTCGCTTTCAGGATATCTGATGCAGAGTGAATTAAGCTCAAGTAGTTTGAGTTCTGCTCGATGATAGATTTGGTTTTTTCAACCTTCTTTAAAGTCTCTGTGTAGTCATCACCTGGATAGGGGACTGTCATATTCAAGGCACTAATCCCCGAGTTCTTGAATATTCCCAGGACTTCTTCAGAGATTGGCTCCCTGAGCGAGAATGCTCCGCTGAGGCCATCAATTACAATCGATGAACCGTATTGGTTCCACGTTGATTTTCCTGCATCAACTCCAGAAAAGGCATTTAATATACCCGAGTTAATAGCCAAGTATGAACCAACACTACCTGATACTAGAGATTTAATCAGTGCTCTTCTATTTATATCGTTCATAAGTCCCCCACTCCAGAATTAATCAGCGCTTCGTGAAGCTATACACTCCACCTCAGCTTTGGCATCAAGTGCCAGGCCGCTCGCTGCAAAAGCACTCCTCGCAGGTTTCTTTCCGTTGAAGTACTGGAGGTAGACTTCGTTCGCCGCTGGCCAGTCATCAATATCAGCAAGCATCAAAGTACACTTAACCACATCGTCAAAATCCAGGTTTTTGCTTTCAAGAACTTGGCCAATATTCTTCATTGTTTGATGCATCTGAGCTTCCAGACTTTCACCTGCCAAGGTTAATGTTGAAGGGTAATTACCGATCTGCCCAGAAAACCAAATGGTTCCATTCACTTCACGTGAAGAAGAGAAAGGCAACTGTGGATCGTCGCCAATAAAAATAAAACGACCATTCTTAACCACATGAGCTATCGACTGGCTATTTTCGATTTTCTTTTCGGGACTTTCTGAAAGTACAACAATATTTGCTTTCTTTCCCTCTTCAATACTACCGACAGAACCTTCTATCCCTATCACTTTCGCAGCATTTATAGTTGCAGCTTGAATTGCCTCGAGAGGTGTCATACCAATTTCATCTACGAGCAGCTTAAGCTCATGATGAATCATCGGTGTAGTGTCATTTTCAAGGTCACTAAATGCATCAGTGCCAGCAGCAATAGTAATGCCGTTTTGATAGGCAAATTGTGTCATTTGTGTACTGAGCTGATCAAGTTGCCTGTACTTTTCGTTTAAGGTATTCCTTCTTTCAAATACTGTAAGCGTCGCATCTAAAATAGTACCTTTCTCTTTCATTGCATCAAAAAGGTCTAAATAGCTATCCTTTTGCCGCATTTTTTCCCAGGTTGGATCATCGAACTCAGCAGTTTTTCTGCGCCACGCTTTGAAGTTATCAACTAGCTGAGCAGACATATCTGAGGCATGTGAAATAGTCTCAACACCAGCATTGACAACATCCAAAGGTTTGGAGGGCCCTATATATGCATGCGACCAGACTTTTAAACCATGTTTCTTGGCTGCACTTGCGAGTAATGGCACCGTCTCGGCCTCAACATCAGCATATATCTTGATGCCTGTTGCACCAGCGCCTATGGCCTGGAGCATTATTGAATCCATATCAGAATTTTGATCTACCGCTCTCATCCATGTTGTGTGGCCTGGAGTACGCCCTTTAGCTGAGGCAATGGTTCTCGGGTCCGAGAAGAAGGATTCTCCACCTATAATGACTGAAAAGTAGATGTCTGGCGAAGCGATGGAGTCGACCTCTGCTTGACGTTTTAAGTAGGCCAATGCTCGTGCATCACCGCCCATATCTCTCACAGATGTGACACCACCACGAAGCAGGTATCGAAGTCGCTCAGTAGTGATAGACAAATTATCCCAGCTATCCGGATCTGTCGCATGGTGGACATGCGCATCTATCAGGCCAGGGATTACAAACTTCCCTTTTAAATCGACAACACTGGCCCCCCTCACCTTGGAGAGCTTTTTCGTTGAAGAAATTCTCTTGATCTTATCGCCTTCGATAAGAATCGACTGGTTTTCATCAACTTTAAGCGCATTAACGTCCACTATATTGGCGTTAATGAGCAAAACTTGCTCTAGCTTTCCATCCTCTGCTGATACAACGCCGCTGGTAGCAATGTGTAGAACCGCCAGAATAAAAATTTGTTTTATTTTCATGTACTTATCTAATGTGAGACCGTGGGACTTTTAATCTACTAGCAAAATTTTGCGTCATTTAGGATGCACTTTAAATGTAATTTAGGTTTATAGTGTATAAACTATTTGTTTATTATGTTTGTCTGTATACTCCAGCTAATTCCCACCGTAAGAAGAGAAGCGGATTAGCCATCAGGGGAGTCAATGAACAAGTTACACGCCCTTGAGGCATACTGTTTAGTGTGCGAAAAGCAAAACTTTGCAGCTACTGCTCGCGAGCTCGGCATTTCAGCAGCAATGGTCGGTAAGTACATTAAGCAGTTAGAAGAGGAGCTGGGCTGCCTATTGGTGATGCGCAATACACGCAAAGTATCCATAACCGAAGCGGGCGAAAATTATTATAAACAGGTTTCACCAATACTAAAAAAACTCCACTCCGTCGACCAGGCGATGTCAGAATACAATCAAGAGCCTAGAGGCAGACTATCGATATCGACTAGCATAGAGCTAGGCAGTCAATATTTTTCAGGATTGATTGCCAATTACCGTAGTCTATACCCTCTGGTATTCTTGGATTTTCATCTCAGCAATGACCCACTCGATTTACTCGACAATAAAATCGATCTCGTTTTTAGAATCGCACCAGAATTGCCAGACTCTAGTTATATCGTCCAATCTATCGCAAAAACTAAGCTAGCACTCTGGGCAAGTGACTCTTACATAGAGAAGAATGGGCTCCCTGAAAGCATAGAGTCATTAAAGAAGCATCAATTACTCTTCTTTAACCACAGTATTCGAGGGGATCATTGGCTATTTCAAGACAAAGAAGAAACAAGAAAGATCAAACTTCCCTGGGCCTGGCAATCTAACAATGGGAGGCTATTAAATGAGGCGGCTGCTGAAGGACAAGGAATAATCCAAGCCCCTTTTTACTCTGTCAAATCTTATGTCGACTCTGGCCAGCTCACTGAGATTCTACCTAGATTCACAATAAAGCCACTAACTATTTTTGCGCTCTACCCTCATCGCTGCGAGCTTTCCCTGAAGGTTAAAACCTTTATCGATGTGGCTAAGAGCTATTTTGAGCAAAATCATTCCGAGCAGTTCTGATTCAATGGATGTATTCAAACGTACTTTCTCAAATCTAGGCCCTGGTATCATTTGGGCTGCAAGCAGTATTGGCGTATCTCATATCGTGCAGTCAACTCGCGCAGGTGCAGATTACGCTTTCGCTTTGATTGGTTTTATTTTCCTGGCTCATTTAGTCAAATACCCTTTTTTCAAAATCGGTCCAGAGTACGCTGCTGTCACCGGCGAGAGTTTATTGGAAGGCTATAAAAAACACAGTCGACTTGGTTTTTATAGTTATATGGCTCTGACATTTCTAACAATGTTCTTTGTTCAAGCTGCGGTTACGATTGTCACAGCTGCTTTAGCTCTCAACTTATTTGGCGATATCTTAAATGTTTCAGAGTGGTCTGCCATCATTTTGGTCATTACATGTGCAATATTGATTGCTGGCCAATTTAAATGGCTGAATGAAAGCTTAAAGTGGATGGTCCTCATTCTAGCTATTGCCAGCTTGATTACTCTCATTGCCGCAATAAATCAATATGGGCTTCTTCCCTCTAAATCCTATTTAATAGCGGATATGGCACCAGCTGTGAGCATCGCATTTGTTGTCGCCTTAGTCGGCTGGATGCCAACTTCAATTGAAGTTTCTGTTTGGCACTCTATTTGGTCGGAGCGAAGGATAAAGGAGAGACCGGATAGAGGGTTTGCCAAGAAATCCCTCGTATTTGACTTTAAGGTTGGTTATTTCACCAGCTTGATATTAGCTATTGTATTTGTATGGCTAGGCGCATTAGTAATGTTTGGGAAAGATATTGAACTATCTCAATCTGCAGGCATATTTGCTGGTCAGCTAATCAATATTTATACCGAATCTCTAGGTGATTGGAGCCATCTAACAATCAGTATTATCTGCTTTATCGCGCTTTTCTCAACTACCTTTGCAGTCTCCGATGGGTTTCCTCAAGTTTGGCGAAGTGCCTTGAGATCATCAAATAGTATCAAGATCCCCGAAAACAGAATCTACGTATCCACTCTTATTATACTAAGCCTCATAAGCTGGTTTATTATTTCCCTATTTGCCAACCAGCTAAAGAACTTAATCGACTTTGTAACTACTCTATCTTTCGTTTGTGCTCCAATCTTTGCTTTACTCAATATTCTTGTTATGAACGGGAAATGGGTACCAAGAGAACATCACTTAAAGGGATGGTACCTAGTTTACACTTATGCCTGCCTATGCCTAATGATAGGTTTTAGCTTTTACTTTATTTATTGGCGCTTCTTGAGTAACTAACTATTCCTTTGCAACATCGGCCGGCTTGAAAAGTCTATAGATAATAAGCTCAGGGATGAGCGCAACATATAAGGTCATCTAAGCGTTAAACATCAATCCCTCTTCATCTTAAGCTTTTCTAACACTTCACTGATACAAGCTGCAGTCAGGGGAATCAGCTTGCCTCATGAATACCGCCCCTCATGTTCAGGGGTACTTATGAATTCTTCTGTAAAGCTTATAAAAATAGTTTCAGTTAGAAACTAAATTTTCACCTTGAGTTAAGCGATCTAAGCAGTCGGCATTAGATCCATCAAGGCTGTTGCTTGGGTTGCTATTTCTATCTCTGTAAAACTGAGCTCCTCAGAGGATAAATGGCTCATCATAAGCCAGCCCCTTTCAACATAAACGACTCTGAAAGGGATCTCCGCTGATCATTCTTTAGTCATTACGTGCTCTTAGGTTGGCTTGAACTCCACTGATATAGCTTTCAATCATCACTTATTCCACGCCAAAACTATCCTAACCGAGTTCCTCTAAACGCTCCTGAAGCACCAAACCGTCATAGGAAAAGTACAAATGCATATCCCAAAATCCAGTTAATTGCTTTATTGAAAATGAACTCCCTGCTCTATTCTTTGCGGCACAGTAGGATAAATCATCTGCCTGCAGGTGCAAGGCAGCATCAAGGACAGAGTAATCAGAAAACTCCATGGCTATAAGTAGTTCGACGAACTGAATACCGTCTTCCAGGAAGTTCTGATCAGCCCTGGAATACTGAGAGTAGAGTTCCCTATTATCGATGCAGCCGAAGCATCCGTCGCCATAGGGTGCCGTGCGTGCCATCCTCGATCGAGAAGACCGCCGCTTGAAGGTAGCTATCAACCCCTGCTCCGATCACGAAGTGGTATAGAATGTAAGTGGTCGGTAGAAAATATTTGGCATAGCACTCTAGTAATCTGTTGGAATAGTTATAAATACTGGTTCTTTTTCTCGTATATATGAGAAGGTAAGGCCATTCTTTGCTCCATATCTCCTTGGCACGAATACAGCACTATCAATACAAATATGGTTCCCAAAGATTGATGGCCCCTCAATAGCTTGATGTCCAATGAAAACCCAATCTATATCTGAAATATAATAAGTTGATGACTTTAAAATTAAACGACTCCACGTAGCATATTCAATAGAGTTCCTGTCCTCCTTCTCAAGCTCCGCTCTAAATTGATTCCAAGAAGTACTAGTAGGTACACCTGAATGAACCACTCCGACTCCCTTACTTCCATTATCAATTTCGATAGCCCAATACATTTTTTCAATTAGAGAAGCACATAGATCTAGATCTTTTTCGCTGAGCTTTCTAGCCCACAAATTCTCAGTTGACTTCTCTATACTCCCAAACTTTGCATAGTGATATAAGCTTCTCTCATGGTTTCCTACAGCGCCATAAAACCATTCATTTTCGATCAATTTTAGGCATGATAAACTATCTGGGCCTTTATCTACTAGGTCTCCAACTGAGATTACTCTATCCTTTGTTGGATCAAAGGATAGTTGTTCTAATCCTTTTTCAAACAATTGAAAATATCCATGAATATCACCTACAAAAATATCTCTACCACTTACATTGTTAGATAGAGTTAGCGTTTTCTTACTTAATGAGAGACTATTTTCATACATAGCTTGATATAGTTTGTAAATTTTAACGCTTGGCTTTGGGATTATATGAAGCATGTAGTAATGGTGTGACTAACAGTCACCTACTACATTCTTGTATATTTCCGCTTCTATTTCTTCGTTAATTTGAGAAAGTGGCAGTATCAGGGCTTTTAGCCTATCAGTGAATAGATAAAGATTATACTTATCTTTCTCAGCAGACTGTATACACTGCCAAGTAAAGGTAGATGAACATAAGCTATTGGATTCAGTAATTCCTGAATCGGATATTTCAAACTCCCACTCACCAAGAACGCTGCCTTTTTCATCTATCGCAACCGAAATATAAAGATACATATATATCTGCTGCCAAATGTTAACAAGAATAAACCAGATCCCAAATGCTACAAGCGCTCGGTTAAGGTGCTCATAATTATTCCAAGCATCATGTTCATATACTGAATATATCTCCATACCAAAGAATACAAGGAGGAACCAATATAAGAAATTAAATAGGGTTAACTTCCATTTCATTTTTGGTGCTACATGGATTTTAGCTATAGCAAATTTATTGAAACGACGAAAATCATTCTTGTCTAAGGTAATCGCGAACTTCATGCTTTCCATAAAATTAAAAGATAATCCAATACAACATCTATATATCACGTTTCTCTATAGTTCCAAAGCCCGTTACCCCAAACAGTCAGAGAGAAGGCTTGGATACCTACCCAAACAGGGAAAGTTGAAATAGTCAACTCAATTGATACTTAAAATCGGCTAGTGAGCTATAATCAACTCCAAGGCGTGATTCCTAAGTTTTTAGGGGACTAGTAGCAACATCTTGCCCCACTCCCTTAACTAGCTTCCTCACCAGGGAACGCCGTTCACAACTTGATCCAAAAGCTAGGAACTGGCGAAAGCCTAAGAGTCAGGACGAGCGTATCAATTACAGCACAAGAAGTGAAGATAGGCATTCACGCCCAATAGTCCTTTCTCGTCTATCGTGAGAAAATCTATATACGCTTCATAAGCCAGTTATGGAGGGATTTGAGATACATGCCCTCCATGAAAAGAGCCTCCAGCCTCCGCCACCCTCAAGGTGAATACTATCGCAAACCCAAAGCACTTTTTCTTTTAGATGGAAGCAATTTAGTCCCAACGGGATAAAAGAGCACTCCCCTTGAATTGAAAAATTCACAAAATGACACCGTGGAGGGGCCTAGTCACTTGTTAAATTCCATTTTGTCCATGCTCGCTATACCTCTCAAGCCAGCCATCCTCAGAATAGAGTTCACCACTCAAACCATCTGACTGATTGGCTGCAATTTGGCCATTTACTGCAATGCTAATACCTTCTTTCTCTTCTTCGATAGCAAATAGGAAACCATGAATTCCAGAATTTACACATTCTGTAAGTAGCTTTCTTATTACTATTTTTTGTTCTTCAGTGAACTCACTAAGCTTTGATATTAGCTCCTTTAACTCTGGAGATTTGAGATTTCCTGCCTCTAAGTCAAGATATCGATTTAATGATCTATCCCATTACTCTTGAGAGATAATCTTTCCAAATTTTTCTAAATTATTCATAAATCTCTTAAAGACATTCCACTCTCCTCTAAACAGCACTCAGAACCTGTACTGGCAATCTCAGTCGAGAACGTAGCTTTTTAGGCCGACAAAGATTTAAGCAAGTCGGCAACACAAGCTATCGATAACTCGCTATTAATAAAATCAAGCAGGCAATAAAAATAGGGAAGAATAGCAAACCAAAAATTGCCGAACACCTGAAATTTTCTATCCTTTGCTCATCCATTGCTTCAATTTCTTCGCTGCTGAAATCAGTACTGCAAATATAGCAATCAAATCTACGCTCCTCGTGTGCAGCTCGACAGTGAGGGCAACTCGCAGTCCGTTTTTCATACAGCCATTGGACTTGATCCAGTAAATGAAACATAAGCTGAATCCCAGTATTTAAACACTATAAGTGATAGCAGTTTGTTCAATAGCACAATCTAAATATCACACTTTCCCATAACTTAAAAGTTAGTCAGCCCGATGGCTCCCAGAAGTTAGCAAATAGAGGGATTCCCAAGCCTCTTGCAGCTTGGCATTTGCTTTTTCCTATTCTGCGACCCCGTACCCCATTCCTCCATCAAACTTAACTTATCAGTCTTTCCCAATGGGAATACTCACCTACGCTCAAATCTCAATAGGAAACAAATAGCTTGATCCCAAAGAGCACTACCGGCGCACGTCTAACAGTTTGCGAGCATGCCTCAGTCAAGACAATAGAGATGAAAAGAAGTCACGTTGGGCATTGGCATCCCCAAACCCCTCCGCGTCCAAAGAAAAGAGATCTATGTCCATATCAGAATCGACCAAATATTAGACAATTGGACGTTAAAGGCAAGTTCCCCAAGAGAGGAGGCCCTAGCCAAACCCTCTCTGGTGAAATTAAACTTTGCTTGGTAACAAGATACGATTATCTGTACAAAAACTGCACAGCCTTGTCAGTCATGCATTAATGCTTACTCAGGCATTACTTTTGTATAAACCTGGAGCATCGATTGAACTAGGTTTGATGTTAATTCCTTTGATTAATAACCATAGCCCAAATGTGATTTCAAAAAACGCGCCTGGAAGCATGAAGTGTTTCAATATCTGGGGCGGCTCGAGTAACAAAATATTTGAAAACCCATAAACCACCATCGACATATACGTGAAAGCCCCCCAAAGTACTAACCACCTAGGCACGTAATTTGAAACGTAAAATAAGTACATGAAAATAGTCGCGCCTATGCCCATTATGATTAAAAGAACATCCCACATCGAACCACTCATATTCACAAATATTCTCGCTAACGCATGTAGCTGCTCTTCTTGAAATACATTCGAATATTCCTGGTTTCTTAAAACTACTATAACCGTCAATGTAATAATTGTTGCTACAAAGCCAAGAAGCCCTTCTCCAAACCTGAAAAGCAATGCCAAAAAAGCAACATTTTTGTTAATTGTTTTTGTAACCAAATACTGCGCCCAAGATGCCCAAATAACGGCTATAAACATAACTATATCTATAATCTGAGCGAACCTGAACCTCACTTCAGTCTCAGCAAAAGCCGCAAAATCATATATTCCTTTCTTGACAAGTAATGAATTGAGCATCCCTAAAACGATATAAATTAAGTATGCGGCACCTAAGTGCTTCGCATATAAGCTAAGTGATGATTGTGTATTATCCATCAGTAATTATCCTTTGGCTCTCGCATACGACGAAAGTCCTAATCTTTATTTCAGGTGCGAAGCAGGCGCCGCCTGAATATAGTTGTTAGAGTTCTTGCTGCAGTGTGCCAATACTGCTTAAAAATGACGTTAGCTGAGTTGCGGAATCCTTTAATGACTCGGCTACGGCAGCGATCTCTGCCTTCTTTATGGTTTCATTGAAATTAGTATCACCGAGTTCTTTGCGGGCAGAGAACTCATTACTTGACACAACCGTAAATGGCACTATACCTGACCGAACATCAAGTAAGACTACTTCCACTGAACAGTATGCCTTTGTTTCATTCGGATCAACAAACTTATACTTCTCAAAAGTACGGCAACTTGAACGGTAGGCTAATAGTAAATCAGCTTGGTAGCGTGCAGCAGCTTCTCGAAGATAAGGCACTGTACGTTGCTCTGGAACGAGCATGCTTGGTAAGAATGAAGCGTCGTAAACCCTTTCAGACTCTCTCAACTGCCCTACAAAGTCCCTAGCAATAGTTTCATTTAGTTGCGTAAAATCATTAGAGTAATGGCGCCAGTAGCTATCATTGGACAACTTGAGTATTGCAATTCTATTTTGTGCAGGAAGCTTTAACTCATAGTTGAGGATGCGGTCTATGTCTATATCCCCTAACGATTCACCAGTGGAGCCAAATAGAGGCTCATTATTCGCTTCATTACCCCCAGCCTTATAGTAATCGCTTGGTCGATGAGATGTAGCTACAGTAGCGCAACCTGTAACAAGTATCGCAATTATAACTATCAAGTACTTTGTCATTTGTAATCCTTAGGTGGCAATTATTAACTCTTAATAGTTAATTCAAGTACAGCATCTATATATCACGCTTCTCTAGAATTCCAAAGCTAGTCCAGTGAGATAAAATCAAGAGGAGCAAAGAATAGCCTTTAACTGGTACAAATGTTCAATACAAAATACAGATTGAGACATCCATAATCCTGAGACCGCCCTACTTTATATCTTATGATGACGCTCCACGAGTTATGGAAAGACTCGTCCTATCCAAGAAACAACGGTAGCTGCGCTTATATTCTGATGATAAAATCACCTAAAAGACGTCTTTTAGCACTTCAAATATGAATTCCTTTCCTATTCCGTAACCAAGAATCACCTACTAAACCACCCCATTAAGATTATCTCATATACCAGATTTGGAGGCTGCTATTCAGTAAACCCGATATCAGAAAAAAATAATAGAACTACAATCTATCGTTTTATAATTTTATTAAACACTTACAGAAAAGCTGCTCTTTTTCTCATCTCGTGACTGCCGTTAGATTTGGTTAAGTCAATTATGGCGAGCATATCTTCTCCATCATCATCCATTCCGACCTCAACAAAGCCGAAACTAGAATAAAAAACTTTTGCAACGGGATTATTAGAGTTATAACAAATTTCAATCTCTTGAAGTCCCGGGACGTCCCGAATTTCTCCTAAAGCAAGATCCAGAGCTATGCGACCAATACCTTTTTGTTGGTAATTTTGATCAATCATAAACCGCCAGATTGAGATTTTTTCTAAGCTTTCTTGTACCCACATTAGAAATCCAACGGCTTCATTGTCTAAGTAAATAGCACGAGTTTCATAGCCTTCGTTAAACATCGATTCAACTAGTGACCACATATTGCAGGCAATGTAATCTTCTTGATCCGATGCAACATCAAGATCACATACTGCTTCATAATTCTGTTTGGTAATCTGACGAAGTGATACTTCCATGGTCTAACCTTAAAGATCTAATAATCAATCGACAAGTAACACCTATATATCACACTTCTCTATATTTCCTAAGCTTATCAGCCTGATCGGAAAAAAAGAGACAAATGATAAAGAAGCTACCGCTAGGTGGCACTAATAATCAAAGTAAGATGTAAAGCAGCGTCTATTGAATTTTGATATTCATATCGTAGCGTAATCAACGAAACAGCTTTTACCCATATTTTTGAGGTATTTTAGCCCCCCTCTAATCCACACCGGTAAACCCAGCTACTCCGTTTCCAAAAGCCGCCTTCCAAGCTTGTCTTTCAAAGATTCTGTACCCATAGATTGCATATCAGTAAAAAAATATGCTGACCTAAGAGATCCGAACTCACGAAATCTAAGATTTGGAATCAATCTGTCAATCAAAGTACTATTGGTGGATGGATGCCAATTAAAGATAGGCATCCACGCTTCACCACCGTCATCAAACGGATAGAATCTTACTGCACATATAAATGAAGTATTAAGGGAACAGCCTCACCAAAGGAGGCCTAGTGCAGCTTTTTCTTAAGAGGTTTAACTTTATGCGATAACAAGTAACAACGAGCTTCGATTATTTCGCTCTCGCACAGATCAGATCCGCCAAAGCCTCATCTGAATTTGCTTGCTGGAGAGTCACTCCCGCATGTATAAAGCTTCAATAGTACTTTCCCCCAAAGAGTTAGCCTTAACTATATAGCCAGTTAGTGCCCCTGATGCATCGCTTGGTAAATCTAGTTTCTTTGATAGCGCAAAAACGGTAAACTGATACCGATGCGCACCATGCCCTTTCGGTGGGCAAGCACCACCATAACCTCTTACTCCATAATCATTTACTATTTGTACACTACCTTGTGGAGTGCGATTTTTTTCTGAGTTTCCTGCGCCAGCTTCCAGTGAACTTATATTTTTGGGAATATTTACAATTTGCCAATGCCACCAACCACTGCCTGTTGGTGCATCAGGATCATATGCAAAAACAGCAAAAGCTTCTGTCCCCTTTGGGGCATTTGCCCAAGATAATTGGGGTGAAATATTATTACCAGTGCAACCGAACCCCTGGAACTCATGCTCTTTACTCATATACTTTCCAGTATCTATATCATTACTCGAGAGCAAAAATGATTCTGCAGAGGCTACGCCGGATATAAGCACTGTAAAGACGGCACATTTAATTTTACTAATTAGGCTAAACATATTTACTCCAAACATATTAAAAATGATTACTTATCATAGGAGCATTATGTTCAGAGTAATATATCAAAAACAGGCAAACTTTCGCCTCAAACGTTCACTCGTGTTTTTCTCAGCTCTATAGGAGTTATACCAAAAGATCTTTTAAACTTATCTGAAAATCTAGACTGGGATTTATAGCCACATCTTTCTGATATACGGCCTACTGGCTCAAAAGTCGTTTGAAGTAAGTGCAACCCCAATCCAAGCCTGATGTCATCTATAATGACTTTAATGCTCGTACCTTCGCTATTTAACTTTCTTCTTAATGTTGACTCACTCATTGACAATTTTGAAGCCAACATATCCACTCTTAAGTCCGCAGCTGGGTTTTCACTGATAATTTTATATAATTTTTGGCTTACACTTGTCGATTCAAAAACAGAAGCTACTTCCTGGTATCCCAAATGGAGTAGTGTTTGTAATATTTCCTGTCTTCGAATATGCCATAGATCAAAAGGAACGGAAGAACTCCACTCCATAAACTGATGAAGGGCTAACTCTAAAGTAGAATCTATATCTCCCGTAAAATATTTTTCTTCTTTGTTTCTTGCAAGCGTTAATCTATCGAAATCATTGTATTCAAACTCAATAAGCAATGCGAAGTATTCTGAATCACCTGGGATATTTCGCATATCAATTTTAGGGCTATTAGATAAAAATATAAACTCCCCTGTTGAGCAACTCTTTTGCCTGTCACCACCCAGCTCTTTGCATCCATCAAGCACACATATCAAGGTCGGATTAACAATAGGAACACTGAAAATATTTTGTTCTCTATGTGAGGAATATACTGAAAAAGGTAAGTTCTTACTCTCCTTTAGTATCTGCTTTGCTAATTGCTTAAGTTCATGCATAAGTTGATTGAGCGCCTAATAGTAAATTCAAAAGCAGAGTTTATATAGCACGATTATCAACAATTACAAAATATGCCTGCCCAATCGCACACAATAAAATCGCCCGGATCACGACCATCAAAAACGCCTTAGTAGCGATTTCGAAATGGGACCTCCCTATTCTCCGCTTACTATCTTCCAGGTACACCTATTGCATACGTACCAAGCTTGCCTGTCAAAGCAAGATCAATTGTATGCTGGAGCAGCATCCGGTATCGAATACTTTGGTACAAAGCAGCGAACTAGTAAAAGCTGAAGAGTCGGCACAAATGTATCTGTCATAGAGCAGAAAGTGAATAGAAATCAAGTAATAGTATACAACCACGCCGCACAATTCCCTGCTGGTCCAAAGTGAAGATATCTGCGAATGTACCAAATGAGACCAAATAATAGCTAACACGAGGCATCTGTGAACAGATGTCATATATAAGGATGTAGTCGAGACCAGGCTAGAGACTAAGTATTGCTAGACACAACTGTCCAGGTACAGGATCCCCTTTCTATCAGTAGAAAAGATTAAATAGCTCACTCCAGCCTCAAAATCATATTTACAAGAGCAAATATTACCAGAAGTAACTAGCTTCTTACCTGCGATTTTTCCCTTTATTGACTCTTCAACATCGAACAAAGTGACTACTTCTAAAACATGTCCGCCCTTACCACTACCCTCAACGATTACTTCTTTTCCAATACTCTCAGCGCTACCTATAAAAATTATTCTGCTTCTATCAACAACAAACTCTATTTCAGAAGTACCTCTTTCACGTGAAACTGCCTTGTCATGGAATGATGTCCAACAACTCGTAGAATAGGCATCAAGTGAAATTGCCAAAGCGAATAAAGCTAGTATATATTTTATGTATTATTACTTTAACCTTAAGTAAGCTGTATGACTGACGTTAGCAACAATAAACTAAAAGGATTACTCATAAAATTTACCACGTTTGAGAAATATATTTAAAGCATGCTTTGACTCAAATAGCAGATCACACCACTCTTGAGAGGACCGTTTCGAATCTGGCTGAACTCTCTCCCAGAATTTATTTACAGCTAATAAAGATTCAATTTCTTCTCTCACAAATACCGCTTTATCAAATTGAATTATTGAATTAGCATCAAACCAATCACTCCAGAACTCAAGGTTAGCGATTGCAACATCAAATCTAAATTCATCTGAGAAAAGTTCTAGAACCTCTATGATCCTATTCCTAACTCTTTTCTCTATACAATTCTTCTCTTCAGGCTTCATATTTGAGATATCTTATTCTCGCCTTATGCATAACGTCGCGCTAAACGACAGAAGTTAAGCCGACTTGAACTCCTTTTTATATTTTAGTACTCATTAAGTATTCTGGGTGACCAGTATGCTCATCTCTTTGTTCTTTTACTACTTTAAATTCTTGAGACAAGTAAAACTGATAGCTAGAAGCGTTCTCTTTGTAAACAGAAAGTATCAGCCTATCTCTTTTTGACTTTGCATGGTTAAGGAGCTGTTTGCCTATTCCTCTTCCCTGTAGAGAGGGAGAAACAAATATAGCTGCAAGCGTATCCCCACTAAGTGAGTAAAAGCCTACTGCTTTACTTTCCACCTCATAGACATATGTCTCTGATGAAGGAATGTAAACATCTCTCATATCACTTAACTGTGACTCCCAGAAATCTGAAGGCATGAAATCATGAGCTTGAATAGAAGCTTGCAACCAAATGTCCAATATAGTAGGCAGATCGTTACGGTTATATAACCTAATCATTTTGATAAATTCGCAGTAAATTCGAAAATATTGCTTTTATTTCAACAACAATCTCAGCAAGGATAGTCGCATGAGTGAGCTTTCTATTTAACAACGCTCTTTAAATAGCCCTGCCATCCAGTGATTTGTAAAAATGCATAATAGCCCCTGAGGGGCACTTCGCAAAATTGATGAGTTTGTATTTTGATGAAATTTCACCGCTTTCGAACAGTCGCTTCCCTTCTCCAACAACTACTGGAAACGTCCAAAGCCTAAGCTCATCTACCAAGTTATGCTTTAGAAGTGACTGCACCAACTGCCAACTTCCATGAACTTGTAGTAAAGGCCCATTCATTTTCTTAATTTTGGTTATCTCGACGACCGCATCTGCCCCCTTTAGCTTGAATGAATTATTCCATGTGAGATCATCACTACCTGATGTTACAACATACTTTTTTGCTTGATTAAGTTTGTCTGCAGCTGGATTTCCAGGTTTGGCATTTGAAAAACTTGTGGCAAATAAATTGTACGTATTACGTCCTAATAGCAGATCATAAGGTTCCGCCATGGCCTCCCTTCCGACTTGCTCCATAACTTCATCCCAATAATCCTTGGCCCAGCCTCCATGACTAAAGCCACCTGAAAAATCTTCCTCAGGCAAACTCGGTGCTTGCATTACTCCGTCAAGTGTTTGAAATACTAATATGGCTAAGTTTCTCATTGGTTGATTCTCGCGAAAGAGATGAATAATTTGTGCCGAATAACGCCAATCTCAGCTATATAGGCACGAATATGCCGGAAGCGAGTATAGCGCTGGATTATAAAACCACTTCCAACTTGAAAAAGAAACACGGCAAGCATTTACCATACATGAGTTCAATAGCGACATGAATCACAAACACAAGTAGTAACGCAGCGATAGCTTACCTTATTCAGCTAATGCCTTAAGCCAGAGTACATTTATGCAGCGCCTTGCTTTTGCTTATTAGGCCAGTTCTTTGAAAGGAAGCGAAATACAAATACTGCACCTATAAAATTGATTATACTAGCAATAAAAATACCAATCTCATCGTCTACGCTCTCAGAACAGTTCTCGAAGCAACCTCCATATGAAAATGCGAGCAAAGCAGAACAAGCGGCAATTGTGATACTTAAATAAACACCAACCGAAAAACGGGCGAATTTAGAGAATTTTGACAATCCCTTCAGTCCTATCGGAGCAAAAAGCGTAGCTAACAGCAACGCTCCTAAAGACGGGAAATATATATACGAAATTATGTGGTCTAGAAATTCCTTATTCATGCGGTCCTCTTACAACTATTAACTAAAAAGCAGTATCTATATACCATGCCTACCTATAATTCTAAAGCTTCTCGTCCCTACAGTAAAAAGAGCGATAGATAAAGGAATCGTATTAAGTTGGCACCTATGTTTACCAACAAAAAACTATTCCTCTCCAATTTTTACACATGCCCACTCTTTACTTTGAGAGTCAACAAGTAAGATACATATCTTTCTTAAGGAGCTAAAGCAGACCTCCCCTATGGATGTTAAAATTAAGTAAGAACAAGTTATGTGTACCACTCAGCCGTACTAACTTGGAAAGAGGCTGGAATTAAAAACCACAAAATGGAGGAATCCATATCAACCGACTGTTAACCAAGCTTCAGAAACACAAACCCTTATGATTTCCTACCTGAGGTTCGCACGATCTCATCGCTTCCATCAATCCAGTTCAGCATACCATTAATCGAGAGGAACAATGAAAACTCCACTTCTATTTCTTCACTATAAATGACAGCCCCCTAACCCAATGTATGGTATATAAAATAGAAAGTAAATATTATAAATGCAAGAGAAGCATCAACTACTTTTAGTTCTAACCGACTCTCTTCCCAGGTAACTTTTTAACCAAAAAATTTAAAAGGAATTGAGTTTTATATTGTATTTTAAATACGACAACTGATGAGAAAATTGCTACCAAAATGGCACCTAGTATATCTAAAGGATAGTGAATACCAACAAAAACTCTGGATAAGCCACTAACAACACTCAACAGGCACAAAACAGCACCGATTACCCTAGTTGATTTGTTAAATAGAAGCACTATAGCTATCGAAAAAATAAACGTAGTATGGTCTGAAGGAAATGAAGAGTCCGGCGCATGTTCTACTAATTGCGTACCGAGATTATTCACAAATGGACGAGAATGATAATAAAAAATAGAAATAATATAGCTCATTAACATACCGAGTAACACAGACAACCCGCAATTCAGGCTGGACCTTTTTCTTTCTATACTTGGATCAAACCATAGATAGAGCATCACGAGCATAAAAATATAAGGCATGACCTCTGCTGCAGCTATTAAAACAGTATCTAAAATTGCACTTTTTCCTGCAAATTGATTAATAAGAACAAAAGTTGTTTCGTTGAATTTTTCCATTTAACAACCTCTGAACTCCTTCAAAATCTTAATATCAAGCCTTTATCCAGGCGAAACAATGTGTACCCAGCATGGTACAAACGGTAGTTTTTGGGCTGGAATTCATTAGTGTATGTAGCCAGCTGCTTTTATACTTGGAAGACATAGTACTGTAACAGACTTTAGTCTTTGTAGTGCTCTAGTTGCTCAATAGATTCAATCCATCCCTTATCATAGTTCAGGATTCGACATACACCATAATTCCCCCAAACAGGAAGAATATAATTAACACTAATGTTTTAAATTGGAAGCTCATTACTCATATCTATTTACCCTCAAGGTAGCAGTGTAGAGAATTTTCTACTTTTACTTATCAAGCGCTATTCTTTAACAATTTAGCACTGGAACATATGTACTTTCGCTGACTTTAAATTCGATTGGCGGGATTGTAACTTCTTCACCATTTACAAATAGAGGCGGCAGTTTTACCGTAAAATACTCCAGATTTTCAGGAGATATTACTACCTCGGGTCCCCAGAACCCATAAGACTCATCAGATGGTATTTGGTATAGCTGTTGAAAAAATGGCAGCTCAACTTGAGATTCACTACCATCAAGAAAAATGATAGTAGCTACAGCACTTGAGAATGAGATCTCGATATGTTGGGATTTGCGTTCGGCGATTAAGCTCTCTTTAGTCTTCTTTTCTTGCTCTGAGGGAAATAATGACCAAGTGCCATTTGGCTCAGGATGTCTATACAAGACAGGCCTTACATAGGCAATTAACTTTGTACCTTCTGGGTGGCGCTTTGTAGGTTGTTTGGCCAAGACTCTAAATATCAGCCAATCGTAATCAGGAAGACTGAACTCTAGTACTTTTTCAGCCCCATAACATGCCGGGTTTTCGGTGCTGTGCCATCCTATTGGAGCACTCGGTTTTAAGTATGGCCCGGTACTACAACCAGCTAAAATAAAAGCAGCACAAGAAAGTAGATTTATTCGCTTGATGCTCAAATACACTCCGATGTATAACAGTTAATCCATCAGAAACTTATATATCACGCTTTTATCTAGTTTCATAGCTCATTAGTCGAATTACACAAAAAGTTCTGAGAATTAAAAGCCCGCTGTAACTGATACGGATGTTCAAGTCAGACATTGGACAAGACCCGCTATAATTCTACCCTTTCCATTTTCTATATTTTTTAGAGATTCTAGTTTAGGTTAACGAGCTATTGAAATAGCTGCTATACGTAATAAAGTATAGCCACCAAAACCGCTTCCACTCTCCTCCCTCGGGTAATTAAGCACTTAATCCGCTGGCCCTTTCATATCATCTAATCCCGCGCCCACCTACTCCGCCCCAAAGAGCTAGTTTACCTACAAATTAGAACAAATTTCTCAGTCGCAGAACTGGAACTGAAAAGAAACCATACGTTGCTTCTGGAGAATTTTCTCGGAAAGCTATCAAATGAGCTGCGACGAAACAGCCATGAAGTTATCGGAAGGGTTCGCTTCAAGTCTACTTGAAATAGGTCTTAAAAAGTGATGCTCCACCAAAAGCACTTTAACCGATGGAGTTGTTTTTGATTAAAACACCTTGAGGTTTATGGTGTTGAATGTCAGCGAAACTCGCCGAGCGCTTGTGCTGCTAAATGTCCCTCTCAACCGACGGTTCTGCTGACATAGGCCATACCAGTCCAGTTCTTGTTACTAGGAGCAATAATACAAAAGACATCTCCAATGCGAGAAATATACCAATAGGGTGATTGGGAACCCCGCGTATCATTAGGTAAAACAAATAGCTCGTAGTAAGTAAATTACCCGCGAGAGTAACGTTGAGGGCATAGCGACGCTCTTGCCAAAGTGGTTTACAAAGCAGGAGGTTCAACACCGCCGTGCCGGCGAGCATCACACCGGGTAACATCAACATCAAACGACGGGCTAAACCAGTCCCATCGCTGGTTACCAAAGGCCAGATGGCAACAAAGTGGCCCTGGGCTCCAAGGAAGAGAAACAGCCCCAGAACCACAGTGCCACAGGCGGCAAGGCGATAAAGTGCATTGCGTTGCAAAGCGGGCTTTGATCTAGAAGCCAACATCACGCTCCCCCACGGTGGCCAGGCCACATTCGTAGGCGAATACGACTGCCTGCGCACGATCGCGCACCTCCAATTTTGACAGCAAACTGGAAACGTGGGTTTTCACGGTAGCAGGGCCAATAAATAGGGTCTCGGCAATCTCTGCATTACTCTTGCCTGCGGCGATGGCTTCCAGTACTTCACGCTCCCGGGTGGTCAGGCGCTCCAGACGTTTTGCCAGATTGCGACCAGTTCCCAATTTCTGTGCGAACTGGCTAATCAGGCGTTGGGTGATGCCCGGTGCAAGCATTGCACCGCCCTCTGCTACGGTGCGCACTGCCTGTACCAGCGCCTCTGGGGGAATATCCTTGAGCACAAAGCCACTGGCGCCAGCCCGCAGCGCACGAAACACGTATTCATCAGGATCGAACGTAGTCAAAATAATGACACGGCAAATTGCATCACTAGCTTCCAGGATGCGCGCTGTGGATTCCAGCCCATCCATCTCCGGCATACGAATATCCATTAAGATGATATCCGGCTGGTACACTCGCGCGGCTTCAATTGCCTCGAGGCCGGTACCGGCCTCGGCGACCACCTCGATATCGGGCTGGTTATCCAGAATCAGGGCAAAACCGCGTCGCACCAAAGCCTGGTCGTCCACTACCATCACTCGCAACATTATGTTTTCACCATTCCTGTAGGTAGTTGTGCATATACCTCAAAACCGCCACCATCGACTACCCTCGCATACAGATAGCCACCGAGCAGTTCCGCACGCTCGCGCATTCCCGCGATGCCGTGCCCACCGCCTGGCTGACCATCAATAGCTATTTCCCTCATGGGCCGCTCGCCGAGAGTATTTCCATCATCGCGCACTCGAATTGTGAGAGTGCCGTGGTCTGCGCGCACACTCACTTGCACCCGCACTGCGGCACCGACGTGCTTGATGGCGTTTGTGAGGGATTCTTGAACAATACGATAGGCGGCGAGCGCGACACTGGTTGGCACTTTCTCCAGTGCGCCGTTGGCCTCGTAGTCAACCTGGGTTAACACCTGTCGGACCTTTTCAATCAGATCTGGCAAATCGCCGAGTTCTGGTTGCGGAGTGAGCGCAGTCTCGTTATTAGTCGGTCGCAGTACACCGAGCAAATGACGCATTTCTGCCATGGCCTGACGGCCAGCCGCCTCTACAGAAGCCATAGCCTCATTGGCAGCTTGCGGGTTATTGCGGCTGATAGCTCTGGCGGCACCGGCCTGCACAGTCATAAGACTCACTTGGTGCGCCACCACATCATGCATCTCACGGGCGATTCGAGTGCGCTCGGCTACAACTGCGCGCTCAGATTCGGCATTGCGCTCGCGCTCCAAATACTTGGCCCTCTCTTCCAACAAGCGCAGATATTCGCCGCGAAAGCGCAGCCGGCGGCCGATATACCACAGCGCCCATACCAGCATCACTGTTACTGTGCCTGCTGCAGTTGGCTGAACCGGAATACCCTGGTCAAGCGCCACAAAAACCAGCGTCGCGAAAACGCCAAAAAAGCTGGCCCGGGTATTGGCCTCGTAACGACCTAGGCTATACAGCGAAATCGCCATAGCCACGATGCCATCTGCCGGCAAACCCAGCTCCAGCAATATTGTTGCGCCGAGAATAACGGCCTGTACCTGCCAAGGGTGGATGCGACGCCACAACAGAGCGAAGGAGCCAACGAATGCACACTGGAAAGCAACAACATCCCACAGGCTCTGCATGGATAGCACTTCGGGGGAGCCGTTGCGCGACCACATCAGAAGCGTCAGCAAGAACATAAGCAACGCAATAAACAAGTCGGTCAGGTGCGGCCATCGCTCAAACGGCCCACGTAAGGGCCGCCACATAGGGAGCTTGGGCAGTTCCGTGCTGGCATTGAGCGGATTCGGCGCAGGCGTACTTAGGGACGAAGATTTCATTTCCGCATGCTAAACCAGAGGCAACCAGCTGTCATGGGACTTTCGAGGGAGATGGATACGGCAAACTCTCCACCTTTTGGGGGAGTTCGATTCCTGCCTGCGGCCGATGTGCGTAGGTCTGAAAAAGCAGAACATGTCCGGCAAGCACATTCAGACCCAATGCGGACCATAATCGCCTGGAGAACCCCATGAACGACGCTGTACTCAGCCAAACACTACCGCGACCACTCGATACCCGGCGGGCAGTTAACCTGTCGGTAAAAACCTGGTTCTGCATCGCGGCTATCGGCCATGCGATCTTCTTCGCCTATATCCTGGCCGTCTTCTACCCACCCATTGCCGAATCAGGAGTGCACGGCTTGAAAGGGCTACATCTGCCGGCAGGCTTCCGCGAGGGAGATGTCTTAGGCAACCTGGCTTCGGTGAGCCACGTGCTATTGGCCGCGATTGTCATCGGCGGTGGTCCACTTCAGCTGATCCCTTCGGTGCGACGCCATGCCCCTAACTTCCACCGCTGGCTGGGACGCAGCTATCTGCTGACCGCTGTCATCGCCAGTATTGCGGGGCTCTACATGACCTGGACGCGGCACACCGTTGGCAACCTGGTGTCGCAGATCAGCATTACAATGGACGGCATACTGATTCTGTTATTTGCCTTTCTGGCAGTGCAGACTGCGATGGCCAGACGCATTGCTGAGCACCGCCGCTGGGCCTTGCGCCTTTTTATGGCAGCAAGTGCAGTGTGGTTTTTTCGTGTAGCCTTGATGGGCTGGGCAATGCTAACCGGCGGCTGGGGGATTGACTGGAAATCCTTTACCGGGCCTTTCCTATATGCACTGGGCTTCGGCCAATACCTGCTCCCACTGGCCATGCTGGAATGGTATTTTCACTGTCAAAAGCGTGGAGCCGCACAGGGTGCCCAGATTGCGTTTGTCAGTACATTAGTGCCGCTGACCGTGTTTATGACCATTGGTATTTTTGCCGCTACGATGGGAATGTGGCTACCACGGATCTAAGGCTACTTGGGTTGGTTATCGTGAACTTCTTATGCTGATTTGGCTTTAGAGGTTCACGACTTGGAAATCCCGTTGCTGAGCGAAGAGGTGAGTTAAACAAAGAACTAGAAACTAGAGCACTTAATTAATTTTGGCACTATGCATTTGTGTGATCCGAGGAGTTACCTCGTACTGACAGCTCGGCACCCACCTTCCCCTATTCTACACCCACAAGCTATTTTAGATGCCTGTTAGCCTGGCTCTCACTTCCATAAGTGCGAACCCTAAAAGATTAAGGCCTTTCCAATCGTTAGGATTTTCTGACGCAGAATCAGCAACCACCCGCATAGCGGGTGGTATGGTGAAAGCCCCCAGAGGGGGCTTGTTACAATCCCGCCAATTGCATCTGCTCTTGCCGGCGTTCTTCAACCTCTTGATTCTTGATGTACTCTCGAATCATCTGCTCATCAAGCCCTACTGTACTCACGCAGTAGCCCCGAGCCCAAAAACGTCTTCCTGTGAAATTTCTCTGTACATGCTTGTACTTCCGAAATATCCGGATCGCAGATTTCCCTTTCAGAAACCCAACCGTATTGGAAACACTTAACCTGGGAGGAATCATTAACAACATATGAATGTGATCCCTCATTGCGTACCCCTCGACCAACTCAATGCCTTTTTGACGACACAAGTCTCGGAATATTGCTCCAATCTCACGTCTCAATGCCCCAACTAACGCTTTCTTTCGATACTTGGGCACAAATACCACATGGTACCTGCAATAATGTTTCACGTGAGCTTGGCACTGCCAATCTCGCATATGGCCTCCTTAAAGAACTTGCCGGTTCATGGAGGCCATATTTTTACTCTGCACGCCGGAACGGCAGAGCCTTGTCAAGTCTCACCGCCAGAGGCGGTGGTTTACCCATGTATTAATTATCTTGGGCCAGACCAATGCCCCATATTTTATCTACTGGACTAGCCTCAACTAATACTCTGTCTTCTGTATTAAGCAAAAATTGCTTTAGCTCAGAATTTTGAGAGAACTTGGCCAGATTAGCATTTACTACAATCTCAAATCGTTTCTCATTCTATATTTCTTGCTGGAACCCAAGTACCCCGCGACCAATTGCCTTAGCCTCTCCAGGAGTGCCCGCAAGGAGAACTTTCTTGCATGCACTGTCATCACCAAATAACTTCGCCTTATGGTACATCATGTAATGCTCTGCAGTGATAAATCTATTTCCATCTTCTACGAACTTTGACTCATACCACTGACTAAAACAGCTCTTTGATACTTGGCTTCCTTTTTCCTGGTGCCCCCAGAAAAAGATATACTTCACCCTATTGCCTTGATTTACAAAATCAACAAGTTCATCTCTAGTTGTCATCTTCACATTTACTGCCATATGCTTAATGTAATACTGTTCTTAACTGTATTTTACCGAGCCACTCACAGAGTGAGCCAAAGTGTTGAACCCTATAGGAATTTAAGGTCGTGAAAACATTTGAATTCCAAGATCTAAATCTATTTATGTAACCCCATTGAGCCTTAATGACGACTCCACTAAGAGAGACCGTCATTAAGTTATTAAAAGCTAACGAGATTCTAATTGTTTTAGCTGAACGCGCTCAACATAGTCTTGATATGCAGGAATTGAAACCGCAGCTAAGATTCCAATTACAGGTATTACTACAAAGAAGAGTATAAGCACTAAAACTAATGCAGAACCTCCACTTTTATGCCCATATTTATCTAACCACTTCTCGTCAGACGTGCATAAGAACACAATTCCTTCGATAAAGGAGATTAGTCCTGGAATTCCCGTCCAGCAGAATAGAAGATAGAACAATCCCCACCACTGCCCTAGATAGAATCGATGAATACCAAAGCCACCTAAGAATATAGCCAGCAACCCTGCAGCCACTTTTCCTTTGCCGCCTACCTGCTGAGCCGCACCGCAACTTGGGCAAGAGGGTGCCGTTCTTGAAATCTGGGACCCGCAGTCTCTACAAAATACTAGGTTTCGTTCAAGCTCAGATGTGGGCTGTTCATAGATATTTCCGTCCACATTAATACTCCTTAATCTACTTCCAAAATATAACAGTTCACTCACAAGTAGCGACTATATATCACGGTTCCCTATAATTCTAAAGCCTACCAAACTGTCCTCCTCCACACCTCCAGTTTATTCAGTCCACAAGAACCAACTCCCCAGGCATTCTTCAAAGAATGAATACTCATATCCAGAGTTTCAGCGATAAACAACTAGATTTTTCTTCCTAAAAGCGAATGGCAATCAAGTCAAGATAGGCATTCATACCCTCAATTCTCACATCTCCCACGAAGGAAGGAACTACACGGAATGAAAGCGGGTAGTCGACTTCCAAAGCATCAAGCCGAATAGAGGGCCAAACTCTAAGGAAGCGCCACTACCCTTTTAGGTAGCAGCATATAAGTGTATTTACCGTACTCACTCCACCATCATCAGCATAACGTACATTATGTCGCAGACCCGTTGAAAGCCAAACAAGTGGCTAAATCGAGATTTATATCCTGGTTAGATGGTCCTACCTGCATGATATAAGTCGATCGCCAGCTGTCTTATCTCAGCTGACATTACAATCTCCTCTCGCCAATTAACTGGAATGTTGGAGTACCCATAAAAAGCACCCGCCATCTGCCCGCAAATAGCCGCAGTTGTATCTGCATCATTACCGAGATTTGCAGCCAAAAGGATACACTCGCGAAAACTTTTTCCATGATAAAAGCACCAAGCAGCCGCAATCAAACTCTCTATCACATATCCACTGCCATTTATCTCTTTATAGCCAAGTGCGGAGAAATCCTTGTTGGTTAGTGATCGAAGTTCCTCGCAATAATCAGTTGGATCTAACCCATCAAAAACTTCATCTTTACTTCCCGCTCTAAAAGCTCGATAAATCAATAGTGAAAGCATCCGGCAAGAGCTTATGCAAAGATAAGACCCATGTGTTGTCCTTGAGCTTTCTCCAGCATATTTGATACAAAGCTCTTCGCTCTTACTGAAGAAAATAGGTATTGGTGCCAACCTCATTAGCGATCCATTTCCAGATGACCGTATATCTATACTTCCAGAAAATGGGTCTCTAGTTTGAAGGTATTGCTCTAAGGACTTGGATACGGTAATTCCGATATCAAAACATCGTCCGTTACTACTCATATACCCGTATTGATACCAATTACAGTAGCGATTCATTTGGTCTTCTGGATCAAAGTCGAGTTTGCTTAAGAGGCTATGAGCAAGGCAAAGAGCCATAGATGTGTCATCTGTCCATTCTCCACGTTGTAGCCTAAAAGGGCCGCCTCCAACCATATCTTTAATTGGCTCGAACGTACCTCGTACCTCAAACTCCAGCGTAGTACCTACAGCATCTCCGCAAGCTAACCCTACGAGAGATCCAATAATTCTATCTTCCAACTTAAATATTACCTCAATCCTTGTTTGCCAACGCTGTGATAACTACAGCTATTCTGTCATCGTAACTGTGAGACGATAGCGAAGTCATGTACATCTAACACATGAAAAATCCAGCAAGTGAACTGCCTTCTTGTCAAGAACCTCCAGAAAAACCGCTAGCTTTCCTCATGTTCAGATTCCTTTCCACCCCACTCACCTTTAACAACATGATGATACCCTACTTCAGAAAAGCTTGTTAACAAATGAATACCAGGCTCTACAGCCAGGCTTGCAGATTATAACTTTTTACAGGTTGATAGCCTCTGTTCCGAACAAGAAAATCTTCTAGGTATATCCTATCAAAAGACACACATATCTCATTACTGTGGACTTAAGCTCTTATGGTATAGATGCCACTACGGATAGAATGAAAAAGCACTTAATGAGTTGGTATAAATACAAATTTTGGGTGATATTAACGTCATATATCACTATAAGATATCTAGAAAGAAACTCAAAAGCATGTAACGGTAGTCGGCTTGTCACCAATAGGCCCCAATTTCAAGCTTAGGATTTTTTCAATACCCAGCAAGTAAATTAATTAGTAACGAATACTATTCAGCTCCTCCATTAATATCCAACATTTTATAAAACAATTTTGAGTTCTTATAAGCTCCCTTAACTGATAATAATCAGTAAATATTGGCTAGCTATATAAAGTAATCTTACGCTCCTACCAAGTATGGTTAGTTAGCTAACCAAATTGTCGAGGGCTATCTATTTGGCGTAATCACTATGGTCAAGTATCAATTCGCTTGCCCTGGCGTGTAAGTAAGCTAATATGTTTTAGTTATCTGGATATCGTATCTTTTGTTTTAAACATCTCGCTAGCTCGTGGTAATCCAGCATGCGCACGAACCCAAATGGTTCATTTGGGATGAGGAATGAATGAATTACTGTCATGCAAAGCATCGCTTTCATTATCTTTGCTTGTTAATAAAGAGATGTCTACTATACCGACTGTTATCGGTGAAACCTCAACCCCTCCAGAATTTACAAAAGTACAGTAACAATGACTGATTCAGCTATTCAATTAGATCTTGCTCATATACAACACAGAAATATAAACAATATGTAACTATATGAAAAATAGAGGCCATCCAAGGTCAGGCGCAAAAAACACCCTACTGGAGCGTAAAGATGCTTACAAAATCCTCTCCTCTAATTAAAAAAATACTTGTCGGCAATCCCGGATGGGAGTGGTTACCTATTTTAATTACGCGAGTATCACTGGGATTATTTTTTTCAGTATCAGGATACAACAAGCTATTTATCCCTGAGAGGCATGCAGATCTTATAAACTTAATGAATGAAATAGGAGTTCCCTTTCATGAATTTATGGCATTTTTTTTAGCTTCTGTGGAGTTCTTCGGAGGGTTACTTTTAATGGTAGGCCTACTGTCAACACTTGTCGCCGTCGTCCTGTCTATTGTAATGATTGTTGCCATTTCTACCGTTGAAATAGAAAGTGTCATCCCTAAAGATATTGGACCATTAGATTGGATGAGCTGGTTTCTTTATTTACCTCAAGTTTTATATATTATTTTATTCATATGGCTAATAATTAGGGGCCCTGGAAAATTCAGTTTAGACAATCTAATCGCAAGTAAATTAGGAATTAACAGGATTAAGTAAAAATGGAATGACAACTAAGAAAAGATACATTGCGTTGAGGTATTATCACTATATTTATACCTAATAGTAACATGTCAATAAAGCAGTAAATGCGCAATCTAATTCACCAT
Organism: Microbulbifer sp. CNSA002; assembly: GCF_047324085.1. Taxonomy (NCBI): domain Bacteria; kingdom Pseudomonadati; phylum Pseudomonadota; class Gammaproteobacteria; order Cellvibrionales; family Microbulbiferaceae; genus Microbulbifer; species Microbulbifer sp. CNSA002. Next base: position 2,290,719 of record NZ_CP172449.1, on the reverse strand, counting down.
ACGGTAAACTTATAGAACTTCAATGTTAGTAAAGTAGGTAAAGATCTTACTTCCATATACTCAGGATGAATTGCATAGACACACTCTATCCAGTAAGTTGCTAAAACAAAGATAATACCTACCAACGTCTGCATTCTAGATAAAAAACTCCAATATCATTATATACAATAAAATTCTCTTTTCCCGACAACTATTGGATTTGGTCTAAACTAACCCAGATCAGAGTTAGCTCCCCCTAACAACCAGATAGTAAAGGCGCAATTTGCTTTGGGTGAGGTAAACTCATTAAGGCTTACCATAGCGCTCAAGGGATATAAGATGGAAAATCAGCCCTCCGTAAAAAGTACTCGATTTTGGTTATGGATTTCGATTCTTATTTTTGCTGCCTCCAACGCGGTCGTTGCGAAAATTGGGGAGTTAGGTGCCAGCCACCCCATTAATGGAAACAACCCTATCTCTTTTTGCAACCTCTTGTTCGCTGGAAATCTCTTGGCGGGTATCACCCTTTTAATTATCTATAGAAAAGATTGGCGCCTCAGCATCTTAAAGCAGTATCCTTTCAAAGACTGGTTTTACATGTTCGTGCTTATTTTGATGTCTGGAGTTCTTGCCCCCGCCTTCTTCTTTATTGCTCTGATGCTCACAGAAGTGACCAATGTCGTTTTAATTGCAACTCTAGATGCTCCCTTGGGGCTTTTGTTCGCTTATCTGATGTTCCGGGAGAGGCCTACCGTGTTCTCAATAGTGGGCGCCCTTGTGGTAACGGTTGGTGTTATTGCAATTTTTGCCCTACACCAACCCCCGATGGACGATCCAATGAGTATGAAAATGCTTAATCTTGGAAATCCAGCCATGAACCAATTTCTTCAAGACCTCCCCAAAGCTGGAGAAATTTTAACCGCTTTAGCCACACTCTTAGGGGTCATTGCGGTTCAGGCAAGCCGGAAACTGCTGGATCGCGTCCCTATTGGCGTGTTCTCAGTTTTTCGTATGCTTGCAGGGGTGATACTGTTTTCGATTATTGTCCTCTCTGTATTTGGCCCCCACCACTTTGACGACCTTTTCTCTCCTTTCCTCTGGGTATGGATGCTTGTATACGGAGCAATCATTATTGTCTTTGGGCAGATCACCTGGTTTAAAGGACTCCAAGGAGGGGCGAGCTCTGCTGATATCTCTATCGCGACAGCCATTACCCCCGTAGCCGGTACTTTCTTCGCATTTCTTATCCTGCAAGAGGTTCCCAACTTCGCTCAAATCATTGGGGGTATCATTATTATGTCCGGAATAGGTATCTCATTACTCGGCCAATATCGCGAGCAAAAAGCCATCGAAATGAAGTATGAAAAACCATGCTCTTTTAAAGGGGTATAGAGCTTAGTAGATGAAACAGATACTAAAGTGGAGACATAGGTGACGATGTAGGCTTTGCATGGCTAGGTAGTGGACTTTGCAAAAGCTCAAAGCTATCGCCTATATTGAGAGAAATCTCTGTTCGCATGGAGCTATAGCTAATAAATATTGGTGAATAATTTCTCATACAAGGAGGCTGACTTACCTGAGGTTGGACTTCTAAATTAGCCAATCCTGACTATAAGGCAAAAGCCCAAATTATAATTTAAGACGATAAATACTCACATATACCAATTCAATCCTGACCTTCCAATTACCACTGTTGTGGAAAACACACTGCCAATCAAAATCCGAATTAATACAAGCAAGGCTCACCCTCGGGCCAACCGTAGCCAACTATCTATTCATAGGCGAGTAGCAATGTGTTTTCCTAGTAAACTAATTCTCAGGGAACCAAGATGGTAATTCCACAAACCCTGAATCTGAGTTAACCTTTAAAGTGCTGTATCGACCGCTCAGGCTAACTTTACCATTATTTATTACTTTAAATTGATGTGGCCAAACGACGCCTGGCTCAATCCTTCTATAATCAAACTCCTCAACATAAACACCATTTTTATAAAGTACCTTTCTAATATACCCAGTATCAGGGTCTATACCAAGTAAAGGGGTAATCCTTCCCCCTGAGACGAGCTTCCACCAGCTTTCACTTCTGTGCTCAGGCACATCAAATGGACCCTGCACTTCCATCGATGGGTCACGTAGAAAATAAAGGAAATTAAGCCATAATCCCTGAAGCAAATTATCCTTCTTATTTAAGCTAATGTAGGCAGCTGACTCAGGGTCAATTGAATTGCCACCTTGATATAGTTCGTATTGACCTTCTACTCCAAAGTGAATTACATTTTCACGACCTGAATATTCAGCGATGGATTCATTTAAAAAATTTAAATATTGAATTTTTGTGCGCGACGGCTTACTTTCTGAAGATAACTCTATTGTAGACGTTAAAGATTCAATCTTATGTAATAAATCCTTCCCTCCAAAAGCACCTAAGAGATTTTCTTTAACTTGTAGTGCAGTTGGCATTTCATTCACTAGCGGCTGGTGCCTAAGTAAAACCTGTCCTAAATCTGTACTCTTTATCTCACCGTGGTACAAGGCCAACTCGCCATTAACTAATACATGAATAAACCCTTCTGCGAGCTGCTGCGGATCTTGGTAGGTTGCTCGATCATTGACCTGATCCAAATCAAAGATAGCAATATCGGCATAATATCCAGGAGCCAATCGCCCCCGATCCTGAATGCCTAAGAAACTCGCGGGCAATGCTGTCATCCCCCTAATCAAGAATGGTAAAGAAATCAGAGATTCATCAACAACAAACTGCCTTATCTTCTTAGCAAACGCTCCAAATGTCCTAGGATGTGCACGCTGGCCTGGCACAGCGTGTGAGCCTCCATCCGAGCTCGTCATCATCCATTCCTGTGTTGCTAATAAGCGAATATTGTCCATATCATATAATTCAAGATTCATCACAGAAGCATCTCTTTGCTCCTTAGCAATATGAAGTACAGTATCTAAAGTTGATAGATTTAATTCCTTGGATACTTGTGCTAACGTTTTGCCATTGAGGTCTTTATTATTATCAGTAAATAATAATTTTTCCGGACCACCACGAATGTCAAGCATCTGCCTATGTTCTGAATGCAAACGATTTAGGAGATTTTTACTTTGTAACCGTTCAAGTAAAGATGTCATTCCTCCAGCTAAAGCCCAGTCTGGAATAGTATAAGCCAACAATGAACTCTGCGTTGCAGTATATGGATGTTGTGCAGCAAATACCTGAGCACCATCCGCCCTAGCATTATTGATCAAATCTATCCCTACGTTAGCTCGTCCGTCGTTATGCTTACCCTGCGGAGTAAAATGGCTAAAGATAATTCTCGCATCTATTGCAGAACCAATTTTGATAGCTTCAGCAACAGAAGCATCGTATCCTATACCGTTTAGAACTGCTCCCAAATCCCTATCATGGGTATCATAAATAGCTTTATACTTATTTAAGAATGACAGGGATTCAATCACTTCTTTTGTTGAGGCATAAGAAGCCGGTCGGTAAAAAAGACCCGTTGAGACCCCAAAAGCACCTTGCTGTATACCACTTTCAAGATACTGCGTCGTCTTTGAACGCTCTTCATTGCTGGCAGGTCTATCATTCATCCCCATAACGTTCAAGCGAGCCTGATTGAAACCCACATAGGTTCCTATATTGACGCCGGTATCACTGAGCCTTTCACCTCCCTCCTCAGCGACTTTATATTGCTCTAGAACATCATTTTTCCCAAAGCCATCTACACCAATAATTACCGACGTCACGCCCTGAAAGATCTGGGGTAACATTTTTTTACCCTGCGGGTCATTGAGATCTGCATGGCTATGCATGTCAATAAACCCTGGAGTAACATATAACCCCTCAGCATTAATGGTTAATTTAGCCTTGCTCCTAAGACTATCAGCGTTCCCTACAAAGACTATCTTGTCATCGACCACTCCTACATCTTGCTTTATCCATGGATTACCTGAACCATCGATAACTTTTCCATCAAGAATCAAAATGTCCAAATAATCTATTTTATTGTTCTGTGCCAGAGTTACCGCACTGTAGAAAAGGAACAATAAAACAAGGCAATACTTAACTAATAAACTCTGTGTAAATTTCACAATTACTCCCCATCAACTACATAACTCAAACCAAGAACTTCACGATACGGCGAAATAGATAATTCCACACCTTTAATACCCCATGCTTTAGAATACCGCTATTTTCAGCAAGAATTGAAACACCAAATAATATGATACCTGCGATGAGAAAATTGAGAATCGACTTGGTATTCATAACCATCCTTATCAATTTATCTTTATATGGCATACCACAAAACACAACTAAACAGATTTAAAATTCACCGTACTCTAACTTTATCTGTTACAATCTTTGAATCAAACACTACTTATCGCTTAAACAAGACCGGCTATCGATAGAATTTCATACGGATCTCGAAATTTTCCTGGCATTGCAATACGAACGTTTAGTGAACCTTATAAATATTGATGTAACCAATGGCTTCCCAGCACTAGCAGCTTAATATCTAATTTTCCATTCTACATCTATTACACTTTTGCCTTGCTTTACTCTTCTACCAAAGATCAATTACAAGAACCTCTACGCACTAAGCCTTTCCTTACCCAAAATATCACTAGGAAATAGGTTACTGATTCGACTCAGAACAATCTAGTGAGCTGGTACCACTGTTTCAGAAGCAGCCAAAATAGAAAATAATCCAATAAGAGCCATTTAGGACAAAACTCCACTGCCTCGCCTCAGGTTCTACCCTTATAGAAGCAGCCCATTATTAGACGAAAGCACGCATCAATTTCCGCCTATCGCACTTAACAGCACAGCTGCCGCTTTTTCTGGGAACGACCTTGCATTTTATTCACATTCTTGGAGTATCGCTAAATTGTGGTGTTTTACAGTTTACTGGGTTCCAAGTAGGTTTGTAGGTCATTTTTCATGTATTCGAGCACAGAGTTATGTCGCACCATATTGAAGCCCTATTAAGTGAATGGCAGGCATCGCCTGAGGATGATTGGGTACTAGCCGTAATCACCAAAGTTCAGGGCTCAGCTTATCGTAAGGCGGGAGCGATGATGTTGTTTCACCCACTAGGTAAGAGTATTGGCCTAGTCAGTGGTGGTTGCTTAGAGGCTGATTTAAAACGATACGCTCAACGCGCTATTCAGTATGATACTTCGGTTAAAGTGATTTACGATGCCAGTGATGAGTCGGATGCTAGCTATCAATTAGGCTGTGGCGGCATTGTAGAACTAATTTTATTTCCCCTAACGCATAGAAACCAATATCTTCAGTTGCATTGCCTTTTAGAATATTTGAACTCGGGAAACTCCGCTTTCTACGAACTGGAGTTACCTATTCAAAATACCAATTCAAGAGATCTTGTTGCGAGAGTTATTGCCCCAGAAGCAATGGGCTACCAGATTGATAGCACTACCAAAGCTACCCTATCACTACAAAATGGAAAAGCAGATGCTCTGCATCCGAGATTAATTATTCCCTGCCTACCCCGCTTCCATATTGCTGTTTTTGGTGGCGGGTTAGATGCTCAGCCAGTAGTCAAAATTGCTCAAGAACTAGGCTGGCACATTACGGTGATTGATGAACGCGCAAGTTTTGCCCGTCATTACGATTTCCCTGGTGCAAGTATTCTAAAGAAACCCTATTCACAGCTGACTACATCGCTGCTGAATCAGTTTGATGCGGCGATTGTGATGCACCACAACTTGGACTTGGATGCGAAGGCGTTACAAGCCGTAAGCCTGACGAAGCTACACTATGTTGCGCTGCTCGGCCCTCCACATAGACGTGATAAAGTTCTTGATAGAGCGGGGATAAAAGTAAGTGATTTCTATGGTGTCTTTTCCGCACCGGCAGGTTTAGCATTAGGTGGTGAGCTACCTGAGTCCATTGCTTTGAGCATCCTGGCTCAATGTCACGGAGTATTGCATCAAGCTAGATTGTTACCCCTAGACAAGGTCGCAACGTGAATAAATTTATCCGGGAGACAGCTAGACAACCTTCAAAACGGATACTGGTAGCATTGCTTGCTGCCGGAGAAAGTCGTAGATTTAATGGTATAAAATTACAAGCAACAGTAGATGTGATTGACTCAAATGGGAAGATTAAGAGTCAGCCTCTGCTGTTGCAAACGCTTGATAAACTAACCAGCCTAAACACAAAAACATCAACCGGGCTAAAAGTAGAGTTATTGGTAGTTCTGGGAGCACATCAAGAGAAGCTGGCCAATTTGTTGTCTTCCGATGTGAACCGACGATTTAACACTAACTGGCAAAGTGGTATTGCAAGCTCTATTAAAGAAGCAGTTATCGAAGCCGAGGCCCTTAAGGTAGATGGTTTGCTAATTGCCTTGGCTGATCACATAGGCGTAACTTTGGATGATTATCAAAAATTAATTACTGTGTGGCAGTCATATGGGCAAACTTGCTGCGCCCAATATCAAAATAGTTTTGGCGTACCTGCAGTATTTAACTCCTCAGATTTTACTGATCTCGCATCTCTCACAGGCGATACGGGCGCAAAGCACTTATTGAAAAAGAAATCTAATCTTGATGCTTTATCAATTGTTGAGATCGAGGGTGTCGCCGTAGATATAGATCGTAGAGCTGATATAGAAAAATGGCAACAAATGATTGTGGAAAATATCAGTTAGGGCTTATTTTCAGTTTTTAGTGAGAGTATCAATTTACATAAGTACTTCCGTAAAACTAGCTCTGCGATAGTCAGATTTCCAAGTCATAACCAGTTAACAAAAAGAAGCGATTTCGCCACCGATACGCAATTACTAGCGGGATTATCAAGGAGCGGGTAATGTCAGATAAGAAGTTAACCTTAACCATCAACGACGAAAGTTACGCACTAGATGTTGCACCAGAGATGCCACTTTTGTGGGCAATCAGAGATTTGCTTGGATTAACAGGCACTAAATATGGTTGCGGTGCTGGATTGTGTGGAGCTTGCACAATCCACTTGGACGGAACGCCGACACGAGCATGTTTAACGACGGTTTCGCAAGCCAAAGGCAAGAAAGTAACTACCATCGAGGGGCTGCAATTTGCTGAATTGAAGCAAGCATGGAGCGACAATAACGTTCCACAATGTGGCTATTGTCAGTCTGGCCAGCTTATGACTGCTGCCGCGCTATTGACCCAAAACCCATCACCAAGTGATGAAGAGATTAACTCTGCCATGGCTGGAAATATTTGCCGTTGTGGTACCTACACACGAGTTCGAGCTGCTATTCAAGACACCGCTAAAAAGAGAACTTAATAATGAGTAGCTTTACAGCTGTAAAAAATTTCAGCCGCCGGGATGTACTTAAACTATTTGGAGCAACTGGCGGGGGCTTAGCTTTAGGTGCAAGTGGGATAAGCTGGAGTCCGATGGCCATAGCACAAGGAAAGGAGCCGAGGTTAAACCTGTTTGTTGCTGTTGGCGAAGACAATAAAGTCTATCTTACCTGTCATCGTTCAGAGATGGGCCAAGGTATTAGAACCGGGATACCTCAGATACTCGCTGATGAGCTTGAGGCTGATTGGCAACATGTCGTTGTGATTCAAGGGTTAGCCGATAAGCGCTATGGAAGCCAGAATACCGATGGGTCACGCAGTATTCGTAAGCATTATGACAAAATGCGACAAATGGGGGCAATAGCTCGGACCATGCTGGAACAAGCTGCAGCAGACTCATGGCAAGTGCCTGTCGGAGAAGTGGAAGCCAGGAATCATAAAGTCGTGCACGTAAAGTCGGGCAGAAGCTTTAGTTATGGAGAGCTAGCAGTTGCTGCTGCGAAACTGCCCATACCAGAATTGAACCACGTGAAACTGAAGGAAAACAAGGACTTTAAACATATCGGCAAATCTCACAAGATTGTCGACATGGATAATATGCTATCCGGAAGAGCTAGATATGGCTACGACATTCAAATAGATGGCATGCTATATGCCAGTATAAGCAGGCCCCCGGTTCTAGGTAGTGATGTAGAAAGTTTAGATGATACCCTGGCTCGCAAGGTTCCCGGGGTTGTGGATGTAGTTCAATTACCTGTGCCCAAAGGACCACCTAAGTTTCAAGTTTTAGGTGGTGTAGCAGTTATTGCTACTAACACCTGGAGTGCCTTGCAAGGGCGTAAAGCATTAGAAATAACTTGGACTGCCAGTAAGAATGATAGCCACAGCAGCACAAGTTTCATGGAGTCGTTAATTCAGGGGGTCAAGGAGCCTGGTAAATTAGTTCGCCAACAAGGAGTTGAAAACACCGATTGGCCGGAGGACTCTACCCAGCAAGCCATATACACAGTGCCCTATTTGGCCCACGCACCGATGGAAGCTCCTGCTGCTGTAGCTTCAGTTACACCAAATGGCTGTGAAATCTGGGCATCAACACAAACACCGCAAAGTACGCAGCAAAATGTAGCAGCAAACCTCGGGCTCAATGACGAACAAGTGAAAGTTAACGTCACGCTATTAGGGGGCGGCTTTGGAAGGAAGTCAAAGCCTGACTTTAGTGTGGAAGCGGCACTATTGTCTAAAAAGCTTGGACGGCCGGTTAAAGTTAGCTGGAGCCGCGAGGACGATATCCAAAACGGCTACATGCACGCAATTAGTGCCCAATTTTATCAAGCAAAACTTGATAGCGATCAAATGCCAACGGCAATACTACAACGTACCGCCTTTCCATCTATTAGCACTACCTTTGCCGAGAACGTGGAGTACCCCTCAGCTGGAGAACTGGACCTTGGCTTTGTCGACATTCCATTTACTGTGCCAAGTCATCGTTGTGAAGCGGTTAAAGCATTGGCGCATACCCGTATCGGCTGGATGCGCTCAGTGAGTAATATTCAGCACGCCTTTGGTATTGGTAGTTTCGTGGATGAACTGGCACACAATGCCAAAGTATCATGCCCAAAGATGTGGAAAGAAATGTTGGGCCAACCTAGGCATATCGACTTTTCCGGTCAACAGTTCAAATACGGAAACTACGGAGAGGATCTATCACGTCACCCAGTCGATATTGGTCGCTACCATCAGGTGATTGATATTGTTGAAAGGAATATGGCTGAATTTGCACCTAACCAGCCAAATCAAGGCTGGGGCTTTGCCGTTCATCGAAGCTTTAATAGCTATGTAGCTATAGCTATTCTGGTGGAGGTGGAAAACACAAATCTTAAGGTACTGCAAGCAATTGCAGCTATTGATGCTGGACTTGTTGTTAACCCTGATAGAGTTGTCTCACAAACCGAAGGCGCGGTGATTTTTGGCTTAAGCTTGGCGATGATGGGAGAGGTAGCCTTTGAAGATGGGAAGGTTAAGCAGTCCAACTTCCATGATTACCCTGTACTTCGTATGGGGCAGTGCCCTGATATTTCGGTAACGGTAGTGAGTGCCAATTCTGCTCCAGCAGGCGTTGGTGAGCCTGGTGTGCCACCCGTAGCCCCTGCATTGACCAACGCGATATTTGCAGCAACAGGAACCAGAATTCGCAATCTGCCAGTAAATAAAAAACTTAATGTTTAAGTTATAATCACAATCGCAAAGGTAGAGCTTTATATCCCCCTACTCGTTCTTCGTGAAGGGGGATATATAAAAGAAAACAGCGTAGACAAAGACCCACAGAACTGACTGAACATAATGCAATTCCATTATTGACTCATCAAACTCGTCTCGATCTACAACTAAAAAAAAATCGCTCAAAAGTTTCTTAATAAAAGCATAGATTGCTACGTAGCAACGGGATACAGGGTTAGAAATTTTCACTTTTTCGACTTCCTCACACTGAAGTCTCATAGTTTTTGGGCCATAGCCTTTACCTTGTTGGGCAACATCAAATAAGGACAGATCTATAAAAACCTCGTTCGGCTTGCCATTATCATTATTGGGATAGTGTAGAATACTGCTCTTACTGGAAACTAAATTACTTTTTTGTTCTAACCGAATAAATTTTAGAGAAGCTTGTCGCTATATCAACTGATTCGGGAGAACATGCGGGATGCCCCCAACCACTGGCGCTAACGCCATCAACAATATCATAGACAATATTGTCATCCTTATTGGGGCTAACTCCTGAAGGCACATAATCTAGCTGGAGGTTGTGGCGCAATTTCCATGCGATATTATGATCTGCACATGAACTATCACCGCTAACCCCTAGAGCACCGATAAGCTTTCCATCCTTATTATACAGAGCTAAGCCGCCACCAAATACATTAATTCCTCCGATCTTTTTACCCACCATCGGGTCATCTTCTGTGCCAATTTGATTTGATGAACCACCATAAGCGACATTTGTATCAACTGGATTGCTATGCTGTAAGCCATATAAACTACCACCAGGCTGTACAGCCGAAAAAAGGTTGGCCGTTGATAGTGATAGGTCGGGAAGACTGAAAGCATTCGCCGTGTTTGCCTTTTGCGCTGAAATAACTCTGCTCCCAGGCCATTGATCACCTCGGTCCTTGCCTGAAAATGCAACTAATTTAACGACACCATCCCTGTCAACGATAGTTGCCCACATATTAAAGTTAAATCCACCATTTTTTTCGCTTACAATATCTTTAAGCACTTTCTGAAGCTCAGAATGCGTTGGGAATTTAACTGAAGCAGCGTCCATACCAACTTCTCCTTTTCTCGCTCAAGTAATTAGCATCCAATCATAGTAGCTTATTGCATTAAATGTGCTTCAACCACTAAAGGTCAGTAGAGCCAACCTATACTCTGCCAGCAAGTTTGAAAATTATTTTCTCGCCTACCTGATTGAAGACTGCCTCTATTGAGAGTTATGACTAGTTTACAACCAACAAGCAGGATAGATCATATTAATCTCCATCCAACTGGTTACGAACCATCTAAATTCAACTTAACTACACGAATGATTGACGACCACAAAATAAACACTATCTAAAATAAAAAAGTCTATATACACAATAAACGATTTTAAGCTAGAAGAATTACTCAAATAATAAATTATAGAAAACAATCATGTCTTTTTACAACTGACTCTTATCAATAAGCAGGGTTATAACCGGCCACCCAAAATACATTTTCTTCACCATTTATACCTATTGTATCGAACGACTCATATACCCATAGCTCTGAATCTAAATTTCTATCTAGCTCATCAGAAAGATACTGTATATTATCTTTAATTGATACGCCCTTTGGATTAGAAGACATTATTAGAGCCAGTCCTTTTGCCGGACTACACTTTCTTAATTTATCAAAGTCACTTCTAATTTTAGGTATTTCAGGACTACCTGTTGAGCTCATCCACCTCTTCATTTCCACCACCACTTCTATTTCTGATGGCACATCTTCCCGGAAAACAACAAGATCAATTAAGTCATATTCGACCTGAATCCTTCTAGCGAAGCATCTAAAAAGGTACCTGGCAATGATGAACTGATAATATCTCTCATTATTTATTTTTAGAATCCCAGCTTGGTCACACGAGTAGCAAGAATTATTGGAAATTGACTCCTGAAGATACTGATCCTCCTCCTGCAGAGCCTTACATGATAAAGAAATTATATCTTTTAATATTAAATCCACCTATCCTCCAACTCACTATTACGCACCACATTGAAGAGTTACTTTGGAAATCAAACTTTAAAATATAAAACTGTAAAGAAACATATACTCGCCACCAAGCAACATCAATGAAGGTCATGCTTCACCAATATAGATAATAACTGACTTTATTACTAAGATTTAGCTTCCCTAAGCTGAATGTGATTCCCCTCAGGGTCAGCTACGTTACAAACCTTGAAAATTGGATTTGACCACTCACCTTCCATAGCCCTGCCCCCAAGTGCCTCAGCCTTATTCTTTGCATCTTCAAGACATTCCACCATGACAAATAGTTTAATTGTGTTGAAATTTCGCTCAGGGAGCTCTATGGGCGGGACGTGTACAACAATATTAAATCCATCTTTACCTATACTAATTAACTTATCTGATTTATGTAGTACGTGAAAATCAAACATTTTTAGATAGAACTCGGAGAGACCCTGTATATCTCTTGCATATATTACGACTCCAAACTTTGATGTTTCACTCATATCTTACCACCCCTTACTTTACAAGACTTCTAAATATCTCGACTTATATTGCATAAGAAACAGCCTCCAAATACAATAAGTTATTGGCAAACTAAAAAATATTAAACCTTAAATCTCAGTCACAAGCCTCAAACTATAGAGCATTTTCCATCTATATTGAGATAGATCTATAACAACAAGAGACAGTTAAAGAATAGATGCCATCCGCATCCACCCTTGCCCTAACTGTTAAAGCCCTAATTTAGATAACTCTAACTCCCTCGTATTTGGCTTTTCGTCTAAAATATGATCGATATATCCTTTAATTGAATCTGAGTAGCTTGGATCTATTTTTGCTGAATGAATCAACAAAGTGTAAGCAGCTGGATAATTATCGAGGTAACCATATGCTTTACCCAGATTAAAGAACGACCAAGCATTTCCTCCTGTCATTTGAATATATCTAGTGAAAGCATGCTTAGCTTCATCCCATTTTTCTAACCGAAGCGAGCACCACCCCATCCTCTTTTGATAATCGTAATAATATTGATAATTATCAGAAAATTGCTTGACGACATCATAGCACTCTTGATATTTCTTCTGGTAGGAGTATGCGTTTGCAAGTTCCATATATAAGCCATAATACCCAGAATCAATGTGCTCCCTGGCTAAGCTTTCAGCCAACTCATATTTTTTCTTAGCGTTTGCTCTGTTTACTTTATCGGCAATAATATACCCCTTCATCTGCCGATGAGTGCTTTCAGTTATTAAATTTTCTCTCTGTGCCAACTTCAACATTTCTTCCATAGAGAAATAACTACCCCCCCATCGGGGCTTTAATCCATGCATATACGTATGCCAAAGAGGGAAATCATTTTGAGTATGTTTTACACCTTTGAGCAACAATTCAAAAGCCTCTTCTGCATTATTCCCTTTACTATATATTGATATTCCGATTGAAGTGTCATAAGCCCTAATTAAATCAGGGTCTATTTCCAGAGCTTTTACTACCAATGTATTTGCCAGCTCCAAATCAGCGTAAAGTTTTTTAAAGCTTGACTCTGACGTTTGAGAAGCCCATTTGTTACCCCGATGATATTGGCCTCTCCTATAGTAATATCTGCCCAAGGCTGAATAGGCAAAAGCGGACTCCGGAAATTCCTCGAGCCACATCTTGAGTTTGCTCTCGATCAAATCTGACTTGTGATCACTGGTAAACCAGAGCGTCCCAAACACATCTATATAAATCGCATCACTGACTTTACCAGATATATATGCCTTGTTTGCCGTTGCTTGGATATTTTCAAGTTCTTGAAATCTTTCTTCTAAAAGCAATTGCCTGTAATATCCATGCGGCATTACTTTAAATGAATCTGCTTTGGGCGCCTTTGCACATGACAATATCAATGGCAACATAATTAACAAACAAAAATTAAGCTTCACTATATTTATCCTTACTACTTTTAAAGCGCATAATTATTATAACATCTTACCGTGTGGCAACTTCCATTTATGGCTCTTAAGCAATCTACCCTGGCCTACAAACAATTAGAGCGCAAATGGTCAGAAAAACCTAGGTATAGGTACAATAACCCAAGATAACACCCTGACTGACCGCTCCAGTTACAGATTTTATCTTTCAAAGCTACATTTCAAACTGGCTCTAACTATCATCGATGTGACGTAAATCATGAAGGGACAATCGACAGTTACATATGGAACTTATGTTACAATCAAGGGACGTTTCTGTCGATTATAATCTAATTCACTGATAATTAGTATTACAAGAGCACCAACCCATAGACACTAGCTTTAAAAATACTCTTCAAGCACTACACAAAGTCATCCCTGTAGAATTTCTAAAATAAACACTTTTGTACAAGCTTCCTTTGTGTTAGCTACTAACATCTACAACTATAACTGCCTTAACAACAAAGCCTGAGATCATCATCTCATTCTCGCACGGGGAGCTTATCGAGCACTTAAAAGTACTTGAATATAATCCTCCCCAATAGATTTTTCTCACGGTGATAAGGATATCGGATAGCAGAAGATGGCATTACCGTGGATTTAAGCGTCTATTTGTTTAACCCAAAGATTACAATGTCTTGCAAGTTGTGCTCTACCCTGTAATATCACTTAGAACAAATACCAGGATTATTGTCAGTAAAATCATTATGTATCAGTTTACGTATGAGCCTACCCCTAAAAATGTCCTACTGGACCTGATGGGCGTTAACAAGCGACACGAGCTTGGAACCAGTCAGCTCAGCTTTATATCTGATGCATTTGACATTTCTATCAATAGTCTACGAGTAACATTAAATAGATTGGTGAGTACCGAATTGGTCAGCCATGATGGGCGGGGGGTGTACCGTTTAACAGAAAAAGCGATCGCCAAACGCGCTTTTATCAACCGCTGGCAACATGATACTTTTCATTATGAAACTTGGGACGGTAGTTGGCTTACTTGTCACTTACCTAAAGGAATATCACGTACGGTTCGTAGAAAGTCATTATCTGTTCTCCAATGGTATGGTTTTTCCGTAGGCCTCGATCACCTGTGGGTACGACCCAACAATCTAAAACTCGCCCATACTGAAATAATCGCTTCATTAGATACTCTTGGACTTGAGGTAGGGGCTAACTGTTTTGTATTACATGAGGTTCCCGATTCATTAGTCTCTCAATGGGGTCACCAGCTATGGGATATCGAAAGGCTTGATAGCGAATATGACGATCTCGTGCGGTCCCTAGAGAACAGCCTTAAGACTCTGTCAAATAAACCTATTTATACAACATTATCAGAAACATGCCGGTTGGGTGGTGAGGCCATTCATCGCCTAGCGATTGATCCTCTACTCCCAAAGATAATAAGACCGCAAGAGAAGTACCAAGAATTGAAGAATATCGTGCGTAAGTACGATCGTGTTGGCCGTAACATTTGGCTGGAACAGTTGAAGAAGTTAGGTGTTGACTAATAATCACAACAAGGTACTCCTCAATGAATATCCCAATTAGCAAAGAAGAACTCAAGCCTTTTCTGCAGCGTAGTGATGCCAGAGCTTGGTGGATAGTAGCAAGCGCTTGGATTAGCATCGTTAGTATTTTTGTTATTGCAGCACTATTACCGTATTGGTACGTATATATTGCAGCAGTATTCTTGCTTGCTGGGCGTCAACAGGCCTTAGCCGCAATCATGCATGAAGCCAGTCATAAAACGCTTTTCGCAACCCGGGCCTATAATAAATTCGTTGCCAAGTGGTTATCTTCACCATTTTTATTGATGGATGGTGATACCTATATTAAGAGCCATCTAAAACATCATCGAAATGCTGGCACAGATAAAGATCCGGATCTGAAGAACTACAAAGATTATCCTGTAAGTAAAAGGAGTCTAGCGAGAAAATTCATTAGGGATTTTTTGGGAATCACTGGTTTAAAGGCAAATCTATATCTTTTTTTAAGCGGTCGAGATTTGTTGAGCAGGAATAAGAGAGTTAATTATCAGCTGACACGGGGCCTGTTTGTTAACGGTATCATGTTTGCGACGTTGTGGGCCTCTGGCTTTCCGCAGTTGTATATCCTATGGGTGATAGCCTACTTTACAGTCTATATGGCCATTATTCGAATGCGTCAAATCGCTGAGCATGCCGGCGTTAAAGATCTCTATCATCTGGAACCAAAATATAATACACGATCGGTTCCAAGGGGAATTTTAGGATTACTCTTTGTCAGCCCCACCGATGGATTAAGCTACCATTGTGAGCATCACGCTTTTATGGGTGTGCCCACCTATAACTTAAGGGCACTCCATAAGTTTCTTAAGGCCCGCGGGTACTATGATGATGTAGAGCTGGCTGATAACTACCTTGGCGTGTTAAGGCAGGTGTTAAGATAGCAACTGAAACTGAATACTTCGCGGCAAAACAGCTTAAGATAAGTATGATACTTCCGCCGTATTTTCCATACAGGCAGCAGCAAAAGCCATACTAACCTATCCGTGAAATGGTTTTTTGCTTTGCTGCCATCTAAATCCATACATTAGAGCTTCGCTTTATATATGATAAATGCCGATCGAGCACCCACTATTGCGCTTACTAGGAATATTCTGCACATCCAACAGCCAACCTAATTGCTGCCTCCGCCAATAAATGATTGGAGTTCAAGGTAGGCAGAGGGGAGTTGGAGTCACAAATTATTAGTGGTATTTCTGTACACCCAAGTATAACGGCATCACAACCATTAGCCTTCAAACTTTGAATTACCTCTTGAAAGTAAGTTACTGAATCAGGCGTCGAGACACCACAGACCAATTCTTCCATAATTAAGCTGTCTATATTGTGTACCTGCTCATTTGTAGGTCGCAGCCAACCAAGGTTCTGCCCTTCAATTTTCTTTGGGTAAACATCACTTTCCACCAGCCATTTGGTGCCTAAAATACCAAGCTTTTGATAACCGCGAGATTTCGCACTCTCTGCTACAACTTCAGCAATATGGAGCCAAGGTAGCGGTGATGATTCTTTTACATACACAAACGCCTGATGAATGGTATTATCTGGACAAATTAAGAAATCAGCACCCTGCGCTTTGAGCTTTTTAGCTGAAGAAAGCATTAGGTCACCAACACCCAACAAATCGCTATTATTCAATCGATCCACATAGTCTGCCAAAGAGTGAGTATGCATGGAGATTTCCGGGTGCGCATACTCCCCCAAAATTTTGGGGCTTTCAGTACATATTGTTCTGTAGCAAAGGGCGGCCCCTTCTGCGGAGCATCCAACTATACCTATATGTTTAGGCAAGGTTTTCATATTACTAAACTTCTATCTATTAGAATTAATCCGCCACTTAGAATTGTGGCGGTCCCTTATGATACGCACTACTATCGATACTCACTTTAGAGTAACTAAACTTAAAACCCAAAGGCTACATCTCTACCGATATCAATATTCCCTTCACATATTTTTTTCAGCAAAAGTAATTTTGAAGACACAGCTAATCAATGTAACGCCTATCTCAAACGCTAAAGTACGCACCTTTTGATGGGGCAAATTAACTACTTGAGTATAGCGCTATTGATATCACGCTATTAGAGCGAGATACAGTATGGTTTGAAAAATCTGACAAGATAAACGGAAGGGATAATACTTGTTTTTTGGCTTTGTGGGCTAGGTGAGCGTAGATAAGACTTTCAGCAGGGAGGCCTTATCTACGCACTTGCTATCGAGTATGATTTTTAATCAGCGCAAGTTGTCTCTCTCTTCCTTCATGCGTTTACCTATCGCTAAATGCGCCGCTGGATCAAAATGGTAATAACCTGAGAGATCATCTGTTTCATGAGCCTCAACATTGTAGATGTTGTCTGCAACAGACTGTTGGGCAGACTGGATAGCTCCACTGGCATCACCATAGTGGCTTTTAGCAATAACAATGGGCAAGTCATAATCATTTAGCGCTTCCCGTAGGCCATTCACCAGACAGGTCAAATTCGCCTCATAGTTGTTTTCATTTACAGTTTGCCCTCCATCATTCCAACCCTGGAACCAGATAAAACTATCGATTTCAATCGATTTATTTTCATACTGCGGAAAGTAACCAGCCAAGACTTCAGGGTCGCGCAAGGCCTCAATCTTCTCCAACATCGCAGTGTAAAGAGACTCCTGATTTTCCTCATCTTGGGTCCACTCATTAGCGGCGGAGTCATGGCAGCCAGGGACCTTCCAGTCAACTCTCAGGTCAGTACCACCCTGAACCACTTTTAAAAGCAACAGATCGTTCTCAGTCTCGTCACCGAGGTAGTGCCCTAAAGTGAGCTCTGGTCCATAGCGGTTAGTAGACACGCCGTAATTGGGGAACAATTCACCATGGCGCTCAGAGAAGGAGAGAGAACCGGTATCATTCAATGAACCCTGATACTGCAGTACAGTAATATCGTCTCGTGTACCTTCAAGAGCTGCGTCCAGGTGACCATCAGTATAAATTTCAGCTACCTCCATAGCAGTACTCATTTGCATCCAGGCATCGTAGTTGTACCCATAGGAGCCATCGCTAGAGGAGAAGTAATATCTACTGATGGTGGCAAAGAGTCGGTCAGTCAGATCAAAGTTACGGCTATCACAGGTTTCACCTGTATGAGAGTCGAGACTGCCTGCACGGCAGAGGAATTGCCCGAGCTTCTGCACCACAGGATCTTCGTTATCATCGCTAAGTCTCTGGTTATAATCGGCTAGCGAATCACTATTATTGATAAACTGCTCTGTTATCTGGTCATCACTAATCGCCGTAGAACCACAGTCGACATCGCCGTAGGTGTAATCTGCATTGGCATGACAAATCAGCTCTTGCAAGCGATCTAACCGGGTGTTGTTGCCTTCCATATTGGACTGGCCTGCCATAACCACAACTTTTACAACATCCTCATATGAAGTATCACCCACTGGATCGGTATTTACGTCACCACCAGATGGATAGATAGCAAAATCATAATCATAAAACTCAAAATCCCTGAAGGTGTCAGGAGTTGTGACTACGAGAGCATAGAGTTCATGATTGGCAGGTACCGGTACTACGGTACTTGAATCTTCCCCGGAGCTATCAATATCAAATGGATAATAGCTACGAGAGCCAGTAGATGGGTTGTAAACCACTGCACGACCACGGAAGTCCGCATGAGCTGGGTTATTTTCAGCATCAACCCTAACCGCAATGGTGTAGTTACTGTCTTCAGTAATACCTTCTACCTTAAAGGCATTAAAAGCCCAAGAGCCTGGTACAAAACCGGTATCCATATCAGTCCAGCTGTTACCCGTCCCCTCCTGATCAAATGTTTGAGTGTACTTATTATCGTGGGTGCTGGCATCAGGGTGCTCACTCAACATCCGACTCAAAGAGGCTGCCTCCGATACCTGGTAGGCCTCACTCTCAACCATATCCCAGGTCGTGATTTGTGCGGCAAAATCTGCAAATAGGGCCTTCATATCGTGCCCTTGTGCTGTTAGATAGGCATCCGCTGCTTCCAGGTCGTTGAGCCCATCCCTGGAGTCACGGAATACACCTCCCATCAGATCCTTACTCACAGCATAATTAGTCAGCCAAGACCAGAAAATATATGCACCGTACTGATGCCCGCCTTTAAAGTCATAACCATATTGGTGATCGACGGGAGAGTCTTGAATGGCCCAAAGGGTAATATGTGGGTGGAGGGTGTAGTAACCCAGCAAGCTATCTTTAACGCCCGGGATATTGTGATCCGCGCCCCAGCTTGCGGAGGATTCCAGGGTGTACTTACCACTGGACTCACCTGTAACCCTGTTTAGCTTACCCTGATAGGAGTGGAAGTTCTCATGCATCCAGTGCTGGGCGTTAGACTGGGTAAGCGGGTTATCCTCCAGGGTGTAATTCTTAACGAACGTATTACTAATTGAGTCATTGAGTTCTAAATCACGGGTGGAACCTTCATCACTGAAGTAAGTGCAAAGCTCGCCTTTTCCATACATGCCGGCTTCAAAGATATTCCTCTCCCATACCCGCTCTTGAGCCACAATATAATGCTCAAAATTAGCCATGGTTTTGTCGGTATCATCCGACCACCATTGGCACTGGTACGTTGAACAAAGATAGTTGTTGTAACCATCATAGGGGCTGGTAGCAATCATGGATTCATTGCACTTACTGCCACCCAGGTCCATGACTTCATCGTATGTCAGCACACGCTCATAGAGTCGCGCATCCCAGATTTTTCCCGCAAAGGGCCCAAATTGCAGCATGTCGCCCAAGTAAGGATAGCTATCACCATCAACAGATATCGAAGTAGAAGCCTCACCGTTTACGTACACGGTTAGCGTGCCATTGTCGACCGTAACTGCGACATGATTACAGCTACGGGTTTTTAAAGTACTTTCTGCGTTAGAAAACTGCTGGCTGTCTTGGCCGCCCAATTGCCCTACAACAACCTCATCACTGATGCCTATATAAAAGCTGCCGGAGTTATTATCACCATTAGTATCGGCAATTGATCTCACCATCACTTCATCGTCTTCAGTACTATCCGGGATGAACTTAAAAGACAAGCTAAAATGCGCGAGGCCATCTTTCTCAGGAAGAGCCACCGTCATGTCTGCATTATTAAAGTCGTTGCGACTGACAAACATTGTGCGCCCTTCTACATCTGGATCCGAAGATGCACTTTCTGTTAGCGCAGTACCCTCAACAATCACAGAATTTCCACCCGCTACATCACGGAATTCCAAGTGAGACGGGACATGCACCAGAAGGCTGTCAGCTGGTCCATCCAGGAAATCGCTGGCACAATCATTTGCCGCAACTTCAATAGTAACTGTCGCAATATTACTAGCACCACTACTATCTGACGCTAGATATGAGAAGCTATCAGTACCCGTAAAGTCTGTTGCAGGGAGGTACTCCCAGCGACGCCCACTTCCTGTTAAAGTGCCATGCGCCGGCTCCGACTGAATAGAATATTCTAGAGAATCCAGATCTTCATCATACGCAGCAAGAAATATAGATTTTGCAAGTCGGCCGTGTGCGGCCATCTGTACCAACTGATCATTGGCAATGGGCAGCGTGTTAGAATCATCACCTTCATCCGGGGTATCTACCACTCCCCCACCCGAATTTCCACCGCCTGAATTTCCACCACCCGAGTTATCACCGCCAGTGTTCTCTTGCGGTGTCGTCTCATCGTTACTACTACCTCCGCCACCACAGCCAAAAAGTAGTGCGCTTAATAATAATACGAGGGGGGCCTTAAATGCCTTTTCGGAGCGATTTGTTTTGCTGATACGTATAAACATTACTTGTCATTTAGAAATACTGAAATTAACAAACGAAGCTTATCCGTATCTCCTCGCGGGTACCGTGAACCAGTTCTTTGATTGAGTCACCCTGACTTAAAATTAAAGCCACCACTAAAATTTATTGACTTACTTAACTTTTCCACGACGGCTCTTTTTGACTACTAAGGCTTACAAATCTATTGGCTATTTATAGAACATAGAAAATTATCAGTCTTCTCTTGAGGCTTGATAACTAGCTATGTAACGAAAGCAAGGCGTTATAAGTGCACTTAACTTAGCCTTCCCTTGAGTTAGCTTCCCATGCTCATTCATCAGGCAATTAAGGCATACCTTGAGTATTTCAACATCTACCAAGACACTGGACCCTAAGCTTGCTGCCAATGTTGGAAATATATTTGATATCAGAAAGAGTACGACAAGACAGGTTAGACGGTTAACCAAGTCGCACTTAAAAAAACGCTTCTTTATCTCTCAGGTTTTGCAGACCATATCACAGCATTATAAACAAGGCTCTTGCAGTAAATCTTTTGCAAAGCGTTGGGCATAACTTCTCTAGTTATTCACAACACAGCCTAGTCAATTAAAAGTAAGAAGGTATAAATTTTGCTTACCCAATACAGGAAAAAGACACAACCCCAGCTTCATAAGATTGAAAATATAATTATGCTCTTTTCACCCGCAATCAAAAAGTAATTATTGATCACATGGATAGAGGTGAGTGTCCACAAAAATTAATACTCCTATTTTTGCACGATACGAAACCCTAACCCCTTACAAAGAAAAGGAAAGCCAATTTTCTACATTTTGTAGAAATCGATCCGCACCGAAAAAAGAAAATTTATTCGCAACAATCATCAACTTGACTACACTGTAGCTCCTACAAAAAGCCCAATTTGATATAAGAACACCTTTATGTCTAGCAGAGAAGATTCTCATCAAATTAGAATCTGTAATGCTCAGAAATGACAATTGCTGTTCACATGGATGTTTGCGATAACTACAAAATTAGTTGAAAAGACTTACGAGCCCTTTTTGAAATGCAAGATATAGACGATCAGTTTATTATTTCATTTTATGGTGAAGCTTTGAGACTCATATAGGAGGCAATAGCCAGCTCTGTTCTCGAGCACTAGCATCGCAAACTACATAGATATAATCCAGGGATTCACAGACCGCTTGCCCGCCAATTTCAGCGCCCTTGTAGCTTACTTAATGATTTAAATCGCTAATTTAGCTAGTACAAATACCGCCCAGTGACGTTAACTATCGAGCATCCATAATCAAAATTATCCGCGGCTTGTCTTGAATGCCACCCACTCCTGGCACTCGCGAATTGTTTTCAGCTATTACTCTGTAAGGAGCCCTCTGAATACTGCGCTTCTGGCTGCATACTCCATAGAAGCGCTAATGCCATCTGTCACCATTTGGCTGCTAAAGATGGCGGCAATGGGCACTCTCTACTAACGCATTGCACCAACCAGTCTAAGGGTCGCTAGTAAATGGCCATCCCAAAAGAAGGCCAATTATTTGGTTGCAAATGAAACCCTCGCCCTATTCTTGATGGCAAAGTAGGATAGGTACTCCGCCTGCAGGTGCAGCGCGGCACTAAGGAATAGAGAAACCAGAAGACGCCATGACCACACAGCAGTTCGACGACTTAAATGTTGTCTCCCAGGAAGTACTGATCAGCCCGGAGACGCTGAAAGCAGAACTCCCCATTAGCGATGCCGCCGAGGCGACTGTCGCTGGAGGACGCGCCGCCGTGCGCGACATCCTAGATCGCAAAGACCACCGCCTGATGGTGGTAATCGGGCCATGCTCCGTTCACGATGTGAACGCCGCAATGGATTATGCCAAGCGCTTGAAGGCGATTGCGGACAAGGTTTCCGATACCCTGCTAATTGTAATGCGCGTCTATTTTGAGAAGCCCCGCACCACTGTTGGCTGGAAGGGCTTGATCAACGACCCTCACTTGAACGACTCCTTCAAGATTGAGGAGGGGCTGCATATTGGCCGCAAGCTGCTATTAGATGTTGCCGAGCTAGGGCTGCCTACAGCAACAGAAGCACTAGACCCAATCTCCCCTCAGTACCTGCAGGACCTAATTTCATGGTCTGCCATTGGCGCGCGAACCACAGAGTCACAGACTCACCGGGAAATGGCAAGCGGCCTATCCTCTGCCGTGGGCTTCAAGAATGGTACCGATGGTGGCCTGGAGGTGGCTATCAATGCCCTTCAATCGGTCGCCAACCCCCATCGTTTCCTCGGCATCAATAAGCACGGTCAAGTTGCGATTATCCACACCGCAGGCAACCCATACGGTCACGTTGTACTTCGCGGGGGCAATGACAAGCCAAATTACGATTCAGTGAGTGTTGCAATGTGCGAGCAGGAGCTGCGTAAGTCCAATATCGTGCCAAACATTATGGTCGACTGCAGTCATGCCAACTCCAATAAAAACCACGAATTACAGCCCCTGGTGGTCGACAATGTGACTCACCAAATCCTCGATGGCAATCAGTCGATTATTGGCATTATGGTGGAAAGTAACCTGAAAGCCGGCAACCAGAAAATTCTGCCAAACCTGAGCGATATGGAGTATGGCGTTTCGGTAACCGATAAATGTATCGATTGGGAAACTACTGAGTCCCTGCTATTAGGCATGGCCGAACAGCTACGCGAACCCCTTAAAGCACGCTCCTCTTAGATCTCCCCCTGGAGAGGCCCATAGCGGGCCTCTTTCCTTCCGAAAAGATAACCGCCACAGCTTGATCTCCCTACAAATTACGCTATCCACTTGATAAAGACCCTACAAAAAGAGTACTTTTGCCCTGCCGTAACAGATAGCTGTCGTATGCTTCCTTCAATCAGCTAAATAAAAATAAGCGGCTTACTAACTGAGGTTGACATCTGGCACCTAATTTTACATTTATGGGAAATAGGAAAGCAGCACATATGGAACTGCAGTCCAACAAAGTACCAATCTATATCTTTGGTGGGTTTACTCTGACCTGGCTACTTGTCAGCCTAAGTTTTGCTCTCGATGGGGGCTCCACTATCTCCTGGCTGGCCACCGCTCTCTGCACTCTTCTCGCGGTAATCACATTCTCCTTTCGGGCAACACATTACATTGATGGAGAATCAAAAATCTATGTTTCCAAGAGACAAGCCCTCTGGCATAGCTGGACCGAAAGGCAATCGCTAGCGGCGTTCAAAGGGGTTAAGGTTGTCTCCTACTCATCCCATGCCACAGACCGTAAAAGTAGCCACTCCAGCTGGCAGGTAATATTGGTCCCCCGCCAAAGTAACGGTAGCAATAGTATCCAGGCGCAGGCCTTCCACTCCAAGAAAGATGCGGTGACCTACGCGCATGAACTCGCGCTCTTTACCGCGCTCCCCCTATTGGACTAAAGAGCCAGCACTCTATTAAGGCACAAGTGGGGATATAGCCCTTCTCACCCTAACCTCCTTTGTTAAAGCTGTTGCCACCCTAATCCGCAGGGGTGCACAAATCAACTCTACTCGACCCTCCAGTCGAGACACAAAAACAGAGGAGCCTCGAAATGGACCCAATTCAATGGGAAATGTCGAGTTCTACCATCGTTCGCAAGTTGGACGAGGATGCAAACCAAGTAACATTCCCTCCCCCTCACCTCGATAAGGTGAAACAAGGCGAGCTGCTGAAGTTTCACGCTCACATTAATGTCGAACAAATGCCTGAGGGGCATCATCTAAAAAAAGCCACCATATTTTCCAACGTTCCTAATGGTGGAACATGGGAGCTTATCTGTGATGAAGGCACAGCCGTCGGCGGTAGAGGCAGCGCCCCATCTCCAATTATGTACTTCTCTGCTGGGCTAGCCCTTTGCATGATGTCTCACATCGAAATGCTGGCTAAACTTGGCGGGATCAAATTAAAAAGTGTAAGGCTAGAGCAAAAAACTGAGTTCTCAACCACTTTGAATTTTGGGGGTATCAAACCAGAAGAAGTCTTTGGCAAGGGGGACAGAGTGGAAATACATTTGATTGTTGAAAGTGATGAGCCAGAAGAAAAACTTGTAAAATTTATGCATTGTTGCCGCCAGGCCTGTATGTCACTTCAAACCGTTTCCAGTGCTACACCCGTTGATACCCAGCTTTTCATCAATAGTAAAGCGATTGAGTTCAATTAAATATCCTGGTATGGCCTCACAGGCGAAGAGGCCATAGCCTATTAGTGCTTGTTACTAATTGTTTTCTACATCTTCAATCCGGGCTTTAGATAAGGCAGAAGCGACAAGACCTGTCGGAATTGCAACCACCCCCAAACCAATCAAAAGCACAAAGAAAGTAAATATTCTCCCACCGAGAGTAACTGGATACATGTCACCATAACCCACAGTGGTTAAGGTTGTAACTGCCCACCACAAACTGTGAAAGATAGATTTAAATTGTTCCGGCTGAGCAGCGCTCTCAAAATAATAGATACCTACAGATGACAAATAAAGCAAGATCAGAGCTGTCACTCCAAACAATACCAATTCCTCTTTAACCATACTAAATGCACGGCTAAATCGAGCAACTGCCTTACTGTAGCGCAACAGTTTTAAAACTCTAAACACTTGAAATAAGCGAACAATTCTAAGCGCCCTTAAATCCATTCCCGAAGCTATATAAAATGGTAAGAACGCCATAAGATCAATCAAACCATAAAAACTGAAGATAAAGCCCAATCTATTTTTCGCCGCGTACACACGACATATATATTCCAAAGTAAACACAATCACTGAGAACAACTCGAAGTGATCCAATACAGCTCTCTGTTCTGGTGTTAAATCAGGGATAGTACCCACAGAAAAAGAAATTAGCGATACAACTATCAGACACTGAATAAATATGGAAAAAAATCGCCCCTCTTTGCTCTCATAATTATCAACCAGCTTTCTAATTCCCTGCTCCACACAATCACCCAGCTCGTATCATATTGAATATATACCGTATTTTAACACTAACTACTAATGCACATGCATATTTGGCTTTATCATTTTGTAAGCCATAAGCGATACACCAAACAATAAAAATCATGTTTAGAGAGGTAATTTGAGTAATGGAGCTGAAACATGCCAATACCAATAAGTCGGCCTAAACACTCTATTTCAGCTCTCAATAACGATCACAAATGCTCGTTTTTTACACAGGCATACTTACAAAAATATCCCCAGAAAAGCCATCCAATGTACAGTATTTAGAACATCAAATGGCTCTTCCTTTATATTATTGTCAATAAAACCTTTACGCACTACGCCAGTATTACGAATTACTGGTTTGCCCGACTCAAAGACCAGTGCTTTTGGTACATACAAAGTGCTATCCACCAAGTAAACTTTACCCTGGAACTTGGAAGCCAATTCTTCCTGATGGCTATGACCTACCACAATATAGCTTACGTCAAAGTGCTCGATAGTAGCATTTACTAACTGTTGATCGGCCTCAGGATATTGATCCATCGCATAGGCATAGCCACGATATTGCGTTGGAGAGTGTGGCCCGACTAACAGGCTGTTATCTATCTTGGCCCCTGATAAATAGGCTCTATGGGTATCATTAAATTCGCTGGTGCTCAGCCCCTGCTTGAGCACCTGAGGGCTTATACCTCCATGGGTAAAAAGTACTGATCCAAGCTTCAGTATTACATCTTTATTCCTTAGCCAAGCCCCTAAAACTGTATCTTCTGCCAAAGCTTGATCATATGGCCTCAACTGCTCTATAGCCCATAAGTGTTCAGCCTCTACAGATTTAATTCTATAAGTAAATGCATACTGTTCATGATTTCCTAGTAGAAAATGTACAGCTCCACCACTATTGGCCGCTTGCTCCTCAAGATGATAGATAAACCAGAGCAAATCATAAACATATCGCCCCCGGTCAAAGACATCACCTACAATCACTAATTGGCCTGAGCCATAAGACCATTTTTCATCGACATCAATAATACCCAGGTTTCTCGCCCAATTTTTAAAGAAGTCTAGATCTCCTTCCAAGTCACTCACCACAGCAATAGGGCTTACCCCATCATAGGGGACAAACTCAACCTCACCACCCCTCAAAGAATAAGTTCTTTGATCGCCCCCACATTCCAATACAATTCCCTTAGAAAGGAACCTCTGCTCTTTAACTTTATCGTCACAGAACCACCGTGAAATATAACCATCTGTGCTTTGAATGATCACCGGCCCCTGCATCCTTTCTAGAAGCGGGTTTTCAGCAATTCTACTCAAGTCGGCATGCCATCTAATAGCCGAATCACCAATAGGAATCTTAATTCCTTGAAAGACTTGTCCTGTAGTTTTAATAACCTTACTACCACTTAGCAGGTAGGTTATACCTGCTGCCCCCAAAATAAATATGACGAAAAATAAGGTGATAGCTCGCTTAACAACCGTTCTGACCACAAAAAATCCCTTTAACATAACCTGAATCAATTCGAACATTATCAAGACAAAGATTTTCTGAGTCAAAATCATTCAACCCATGGCAAAATTTAACCTGCACCTCAGTACAAATTAATTCGATAGAAACTCTCTATCAGCCAAATACAAATCGAGTAAATTTGAAAAGAAAAATACGGTGAAAACAGCCAAAAATATGCGGTATTATGCCAAGCATAAATGAAATGGAGTTCAAAGCTATACCGCTGCAAGATCAACTAAATTCTCGTAATGCATTGAGAGAACTGAAAGCTGCCCCGCAAACTGCACTACAAAATTATCGGTTGCAAGTCGGCCTCCAACCTGGACATCAAACGCAACTGGCTCGAGTTCCATTCTCACTCAACTTGGGAAATATCAATATCGGCCCAGGTGCACCAAATAACGACAGTAGAATCTATATTCAGGCTCTCACAACCCCAACGCGAGGGCACAGTTCTGCGAGTCGGTATACCGCACTATTACGGCCCAACACGGCAAATGCAGATTTTTGGGTAACCGAGCGTCAAACTGGCTGTAGCTTAATCATTCTTAACTGGGGTGGTGGTCAGCTCTCTATGGGACATTTGCAACCCCATCCATTTAATAGTTATAACCAGGTATCTCAAACTATAATCAATAATACGCCTCTCAGTGTATTTGCCAGCGCACAGAGCAGCTATTTACGAACTGATGTCACTCAGCTGATCGATGCCTCTAAAGTTGGCGGCTTGGCCCCTAATCGTTATATTTTGATTCAATCAAACTTTGCGGCCATTAATCTGCAAAATAAAAATGTAATAGATGTTAAGGAAACGGGCCAATGGAACTTTTACATGCAAACCAATGGTGTGAATAGAACTGTCCAGCAGCTCGTATGGACCGACTGGAGTTCCTACCTGCCCTATTTTGCCTACTAATAACCAGGTTTCTAAAAAGACCAGATTGGTTGAACAGAGTATCAATCTGGCCAGCAGCGGGTCGCACATAGTATGTACGGGAAAGGATACCTGATTGGCATTGTTGCTGCGCTTGTCTTATGGCTACTGCTTAGATATGTCGACAAGCGCTACTACCAAGAGAAAAGAGAATTAAAAAGAAAGAAGCTTCAGGAAATTCAAAAGAAAAAAAGAGATGATACGTAAAACCCTGCCATATTTGCTTTTAAGGCTGAATTAAATCCCTCTGTAAGCCCTCAACCAATGCCTGCCAAACTACCTCTACCGCTTTACTTCTTATAGACCTTCCCAAGCACACTAGATGGATCGGTTGCAGCTCAGGGCTTCTCCATTGCTGAAAGATAGACATCAACTTGCCCTCCGCTAATTCCCGGCGCACCAGAAGAGGATCAATCATAACTATACCTTGACCCATTGTAGCTAATTCAACCAATGTACGGCCATCATCGACTACCATCGCCGGATCAATGGCAACAGTCTTTATTTCGTTACCATCGTTAGAAAAGTGCCAGTGGTCAATTGTTGTTGTTTGGTTACTAAACACTAAGCATTGATGCTGGCTTAAATGATCTGGAGAATTAGGCTCCCCCCAACTAGCCAAATAATCCGGGCTGGCAAACCACCCCCAACGCTTTTCACCTATTCGGCGCGCTACCAATGAAGAGTCCGGCAAGTGCCCCGTGCGAATGGCAATATCAACGCCTTCATCCAGTAAGTTCACAACCCTATCGCTTAAGTTCACTTGAAAAGTAATTTTTGGGTAGCGCTGCTTTAGTAATGGTATGGATGGCAATAAGTACCGCTGCCCCATTAAGGTAGAGCAACTTATCTTAACTCTACCAACAGCTTCATCCTGGTGGGAGAGGATCAGGTGTTCGGTATTGCTCATTAGCTGAGCCATAGTCTCCGTTGCTTCCAACAAAGCAGCACCGGCATCCGTAAGGCGCAATTGCCGCGTACTTCTATGCAATAGACGCTGATCAACAAACCCCTCCAGCTGTGCTAGCTTCTTACTGACTGATGAGCGAGGTAAGCCCAGCTGATTAGCAGCCCCCTGAAAACTGCCTTGCTCAATGACTAACCGGAAGACGTACAAATGTCCCAAGTATTGATGTAGATGCTGCATTCTGCCTCATTGCTTCCAAATTAGAACCAAAGTGTTGCCCTAACGGTGCCTTATTGATACCAGTCTAACAACATATCCTCCTAAGCCTAATCTTGGCAACTGCCATTCATTGCACCATTACAATCGCAAGAGAGGATCTATGGGACACCAGCAGAGAACAAAAACCATCGCAATCACTGGTGGCACTGCCGGTATTGGACTCGCAACAGCTAAACAATTTTTATCCGAGGGCTGGCAAGTCATCATCACGGGCCGAAACGCTGAAAAACTGGAACAAACAGCCGAGGATATCACG
Organism: Microbulbifer sp. CNSA002; assembly: GCF_047324085.1. Lineage (NCBI taxonomy): Bacteria > Pseudomonadati > Pseudomonadota > Gammaproteobacteria > Cellvibrionales > Microbulbiferaceae > Microbulbifer > Microbulbifer sp. CNSA002. The sequence goes on along the minus strand of NZ_CP172449.1, from coordinate 2,261,033 downwards.
GGCCTCTTTGGGAGTAGCGGCCAGCTGACATGCCACCTATGTGATAGTGGAAAACTCGACCAAATTGAGCAACTGGGAAAAAAATTACAAAACGATGAGGTTAAACTGGATGCCCTTATCTTGAATGCCGGTATTTTCAAGCCTGGGATCTTTGAGGAAACAGATGAAGCCCTCTTCGATCACACTTTTGATATCAATGTGAAGGGACCTTTTTTCACTCTGCAAAAATTACTACCGGTGATGAATAACCCCTCCAGCGTGGTTTTGCTTTCAAGTATTGCCGTAGAGAAAACCTTTTCGGGAACTTCCGCTTATAGCGCGAGTAAGTCTGCCATTGAAGGTTATGCCCAGGTCCTGAATGCGGAGTTAGCGGTGAGGGGAATTCGTATAAATAGCGTACGCCCCGGAATCACCCTGACCGAGATCCAGGAAAAAGCCGGCATGAGCCAATCAGACATTCAAAGTCTCTCAGAGAGTATGATGGTAACGCCACTGGGCCGGGCACTTGAGGTAGATGACATAGTGCCAGCAATCCACTACCTGGCCACAGATCACTCAGTCGGTATGCGAAATGCACACCTGAAGGTTGATGGGGGCTACTGCCTCTAACCGGCTTGAAAGTGCACAAGTGGGGGCCAAGCCCTCCACTTGTGCGAATGAGTACCTTTTGCCGAAGCTTTCTTGTAGTTCACCCCGGCACTCTTAAACACGGGAAATAAGCTACACTGCAAGCTCCAATGCAGCGCGATTACAATATGTAGCCCGCACGATCTCGCGGACCTCTACAGAAACCATCTCCACATCGGGCACGGCTGCACATAGGGCCTTGGCTAGTAAATGAGCCAAGCTTTGTCGCTGCTCAATACTTCTACCAGAAAGCAGACTACATTCCAGGTGTACAAACGGTGCTGGTTCAGGTCCAACCAAATAATGCTCGACAGGTAACAAACGAACTTTAATATCCCCCGACTCAAAGAGTGCAGACTGATCTGCAGCGGCATGGATAGAAGTCAGTAAGCTATCAACATCTACCGACTCAAGTAGGTTAGCAGGATACTGAATAACACAGTGAGGCATAAATACTCCCAGGTGAATTTTGAAAGAAAAGCTACATGACCGGAGCGGGTAGTGTATCCGCTGGCAGTAAGCGATTAATGCTCCAATTCAAGATATGGGACACCCAAAGTCCGTCGTCATCCACATAGATCCCATGTACAAAGCCAAATTGCTTCTGTCCCCGCCCAGGCTGGCCTTGATAGCGCATCTTGAGATCACCAGACAGGTCGTACTGTCGCACTTCCTCGGCCCGTGCATCTGTCATCCACAAAGCATCACCTTTGAGAAACAGAACATAGGGGTAACCTATTCCACTCCATTGAGTTAAATATTTACCCTTTGAATCAAAGATCTGTACCCGGCGATTTTCACGATCGGCAATATATAACTGCCCCTCAGAATCAATCACAATGGAGTGAGGGAAATTAAACTCTCCAGGGGCCTCCCCCTGACCACCCCAGGTGGTTACCAAAAGGCCATTCTTATCCAGCTTTACAATGCGACTGTTGCCTTTATCCACCACATAGATAAATCCATTTCTATCCACTGCCACATCTTGGGGCTGATCGAACAGCACCAAGTTGTAGTCGCGATCAAACCAGCCTTCACTGGCTGCACCTCGCTTCCCCAATACCATGGCTACTTCGCCATCAGGTGCAAATTTCAATACCAGGTGCGTGGCAGTATCGGTAGTCCAAATATTGCCCTTATGGTCTATACGAAGACCATGCGGATTTTCAAACAGTCCCGCACCGATTTCGCGAACAAAGCGCCGCTTTCCATCGAACTCCAACAGCGAATGAGACCCTCGGTGAAACACAACAAAGTGGCCATTCTCCCTGCGGACCACCCCCGCAACCTCCCCAAAGTGCCAACCCACTGGCAACTTAAAATCACCCCCCTTGACGTGAAATGGCTGGCTGTTTGGCGGTGCCTCGGCCAGCGTAAAGGCGCTGGGAACCAAAATCAGGCATAGCAATACAATCACTCTCATCAGAAACCCTTCTTAACTTGTCAATCTGCCAAGATATTGTGACTTTTTCCTATAAATGCGTTAATAGCATAAATTTGATATTCACTTTTTCCTGCCAGGAAAGTATTGGAGGTTCCTCTGGACCGGTTCCACTTAATTCAGGTGTTCACTACGGTGGCGCGATTGGGGTCATTTACCCGTGCTGCTCGGGAATTGGGGTCCACGGTGTCCGCTGTGAGCAAGGCCATCCAACAGCTAGAGCAGCGACTGGGTACTCGGCTAATTCACCGTACTACCCGATCCCAAAGCCTTACGGATGCGGGGCGGGACTACCTGGAAACCACAGAGCGTGTCCTTAATGATCTTAGGGAAGTGGAAGAGCGCCTAACCAGCTCCAAAGGGCAGCCCTCTGGACTGTTGCGGATTACCGCCCCAACGGCTCTGGGGCAGTTCTGGCTGGCACCTAGGCTCCCGAAGTTTACAACTGAGCACCCAGATATCCGTTTGGATCTGATTTTGGATGATCAGCTTCGGGATCTTACCGGTGAAGGGTTTGACCTGGCATTGCGCTCCCAACCTGCGCAGCCCCAATCAACGCTCTACTCTCATCAAATCGGCCGGCACGATCGGCTCCTGGTAGCATCTCCTGAGTACCTGGCAAGGATTAAGTCTTTTTCCTCCCCGGACCAACTCAATAAATTCCAACTACTGTGTTACAAATACAGCCGCGATCCACTTTCCTGGACCTTTCAAAAGGGGCAGGAATCGATCACGATTGCCCCCAAGCCCTACTTTTCAAGTAATAACTACTATTCCCTCTACCAAGCAGCCCAGTCTGGCGCCGGTATAGCTTGCCTTTACGATTATTTGGTAGAGCGGGATATTACGGCGGGTAACTTGGTTCAGGTTCTGCCGGATTGGCAGCAATCAAGCAGACCACTTTTTGCGGTGTATCAGCAGAGAAGAGCCGCCTCCGCCAAGCTGGATGCCTTTTGGAGGTTTCTGGAGGAATGTTTTGAGAACAACGCCTGCTGACACTCCTGTAGCATAGGTGTTTGTGTATTTAGTTGGCGCTGGGGGGGCGAACCATCTCATTGGCAAGTACAGGGACCCCACTGTAGGTAGTTTGCAGCTCCCTGGTCACCACAAAACCATATTTGCGATACAGGTTTTTCACCGGGTCGTTGGTTTTGGCAACCTGCAGGTGTACAGCGCCACTGATTTCCCCTAACAGGAACTCCAGCAACTCCCGCCCTATCCCCTGACCTCTAAACGAAGGATGCACAAACAGTGCACGAATCTCATTTTTATATCGTGCACCATAGCCAAGAACATCACCTTTTTCGTACACATAAATATCCGACTCCATCAGCTGGGCCAAACGTTTTTGATCTTTATCTAGCGGCAGCAGATTGAAACTTCGGCTTTCAAACCGTAGCTCATCGAGTTTTGAACGGGCATATATATCCAGCACACTTGGATAGTCATTTTTATTGTATTTTCTAATCATTTTGAGAGTGAATCTGTACAAAAGAAGACAAGTTCAAATTTATCTTCCTGATTATCAATTGAAGTAAAGGGGACAACAAGGACTATTCGCTACTTATTCCGTGACGTACATGAAACATTCGACTACTTAAACCAACTCCGAAACCCTATATTGGATACTCGTACAAGTGCGCTAATTAAGAATTAATGAATAATTCCTCCCGGAGCTCAAAGCATTACCAACGCCTTCTCTTTTATCTTCTTTCTTCTACCACACATTTCGGCTACTTTTTTACTTCAACAATCAAGATTATCCGGGTGCTACCTTAGGGCGTAGAAGCGGCGATATCTTCAGGTAATCGGTCTAGCGGCTCCTGAATTCGCTCAGTTAAACCAAAGTCCTTAAGAATGCCATAAAGGGCTGGCAGGACTAACAGAATCAAAACCGTTGAACTACTTATCCCAAATACAATACTGGTTACCAGTGGAATCAGTATCTGGGCTTGAAGGCTGGTTTCGAACATCAGTGGCAACAATCCGGCCACTGTTGTCAGTGAGGTAAGGAAAATAGCCCTGAACCGATCGCGACTGGCTTGACTCGCCGCCGTGTGAAAGTCCATTCCCTTTCGGACGCGAAGCTTCACAAACTCTACTAACAGGATTGAATCATTCACCACAATTCCAGTGAGAGAGACAAATCCCATCATGCTGGGCATCGTTATATTCTGCCCCATAATAATATGTCCCCAGACTACACCTATTAAAGCCAGGGGAATCGCCATCATCACAATTACAGGTTCGGTATAACTACGAAATTGAAGCGAGAGTAGTAAATAGATTCCTATTGCCCCAATCAACAAGGCCTTACCCATCGATAAACCTGTAATGAGACTATTTTCAATCTCTCCCTTCATGGTTACCCTTAGGTCCGGAAATTCCTGCTCCAGTGGTGCAAAAAAGTTCTGTTGGGTATCCAGCAGAATTTCACTGGCATTGGCCCTCTCTGTAAAAACATCTGCAAAGACCGTAACAACACGCTCACCATTAATTCTCTGGATACGCGCATAGTCCCGGTGCATTTCAATATCGGCAATTGCCATCAAAGGTACACGCTGCCTTGTCTCAGGGTGGATAATGACAAGCTCGTCAAATCGTGACAGCGCACTGCGAGATGGCTCATCCATTCGAACACGAATTTCGTAAGTCTCTCCCTGATACTGCACTTCATCAATCTCTGTGCCCTGATAGGCGGCTCTCAATTGAGTGGCCACAACACTGGCATCAATACCAGAAGCATAAACCCCCTCCCGCATTTGGACCGTCAGCTGTGGCTTACCAGGACGCAGGTCATCCAGTACATTCACCACTCCTTCGTAACTGCGCAGCCAGTTTTGTAGGCGTATAGATATTCCTTTTAGCTGATCAATATCCAGCCCGGCCAAGCGAAGGTAAATAGCTCGTCCAGCTGGACCAGGCGATGGCTCCTTATACAAAATCGCGATCGCACCAGGGATATCGCCAGCAGCCTTACTCCAGGCCCGACGTAACTCACTGATACTTGTATGGCGAACCTCTGCAGCCAGCAGGTCGACATTTATTGTGGCTACATGAGCTCCACTCTCAAAAGCATCGCCATTCACACCGTAAGTAACACTAATGTGCTCGATAAGTGGCGCTACCTCTTTCCCTGAGAGGTTTCCAGCAGCTAAATACAGGGCCTTCTTCTGATACGCCACCAGCTTTTCCATTTCTACCAGGGAGGTTCCTTGGGGCATTAGAATTCGGGCCTGTAGTAAATCTCCCTCCAATGTAGGAAACCCTTGGAATTTAACTAACCCCGCAGGAAGTAGACTCACCGTAACAAAAAATAGTCCCACTACGCCGCCGACAAAAGCATATCTGTACTCCATCGCTTTATCAGCAACACGCCCTACATACTCTCTCCACAACTCAAATCGCTGAGCAAAAGCGACTTTCCACGCTGATGGGTTTTCCTTGTACGAAAGGGCATGATGCAAATGGGCGGGGAGAATAAGAAAGGCTTCAATCAGGCTAACCACTAGTACAGAGATTAAAACAATTGGTAATACTTTGAGGACCTGCCCCATGTCCCCTTTGATGAAAGCTAATCCAGAAAAAACGATCACGGTAGTAAAAAATGAGGAGATAACCCCCCTTGCAACACGCTTGGTTCCGATAACCACCGCCTGAAGAGGTGTACGGCCATCTCGGTATTCGGTGGCGACACTTTCCGAAAGCACAATGGCATCATCCATCAAGATGCCAATTGCAATCAGCAGCCCCACCAAGCTGATCATATTGATGGATATACCCAAAGCAGTAATCACAGCAAAGGCGCCGAGAAATGAAACGGGCAGGCCCATAACCACCCAAAACACATATCGCCCGCTAAAAAACAAATAAAGGGTCAGCGCAACAAGAATAAGCCCTTGCCAGGCGTTGGTAATAATCATCCTTAAACGATCAGCAACAATTGAGGCACTATCCTGAGTAAGAATCAACCGCATTTCTTCCGGCAAATGGGCATTTTCCGCCTGGACAAATTCGCGAACCGCTTCCAACACCCTCAAACTGTCATCCACGCTGTTTTTCTGAACAACAAGCAATGCGGCTCGCTGCCCATCAAAAGTGATTTTGTCCTCCTCCTTTTCAAAACTGTCGTGGATAGTGGCAATATCGCCCAATCGCACCTCTGCGCCATCCATTCCTTTGACAACAATAAGTTCTTCAAGCTCTGCTGCGGTGCGCCGCTTTTCGGTAAAACGAACCTGGTACTCCCGATCAGGTGCAGTTACCTTACCGGCGGGCATATCAATTGCCTGCTTATCGATAATTGCGGCAAGATCGGCAACACTCAGTCCATACTGTCGCAAATTGTAATCTGAAATTTCCACTTGCAATTGATGGTCTGAAAAACCGGAAATTTTGACAATGGGCACCAGCGGATGACGAAGTAACTCTCGGCGATAGTGCTCGGCCAATTGGTTGAGCTGGATCAAAGGCAAATCTGCGCTTAGGGCAACACTCACCACCGGCTGGGTACGTCCCAGCTCTTCTATTACTGGCCTTTCGCTCTCAGCAGGAAGGGAGTCTATCGCATCTACTGCAGATTCAATGTCGGCAAGAAACTGCCCCATATCACCTGCTTCCTGCATTTTCAGTTTCATCACGCCAAGATTGTCTGCAGCTTCACAACGGCGCTCATCAATAAATGGGATGCCATCCGTTGCCTCTTCGAGGGGGAGACAGATACTGTCTTCGACCTCAGCGGTAGCTGCACCAGGATAAAATACTGAGACTTGTACTTCGAACTTGTCGATTTCCGGCATAGTCTCTCGCTTCATCGTCGGCAATACGAAAAAGCCAGCCAGCATTAAACCCACCATAAGCAAATTGGCAGCAGTTGGGTGGATCGCAAAAAAGCGAATCACTCGCCAACTTCCTCTGCTGCCACGGCCAGGCCTGAAACTCCCTTTTTGACATCGATGACAGATACTGCCGTCCCGCTGATTGCTGGGATAACATCAGTAGTTATCACCTGATCTCCAGGCACCAAGCCAGAGCGAACAACAGCTAGATCACCCTGGTAGTAGTCCACCGTTATGGTGCGAATCTTCAATTGATTATTTTCAGCCAAGTAGACCCGCCCTTCATGCATGGCTCTGCGAGGGATAACCAAAGCTGGCGAAGGAGGTGCAATAAGCTTAATCCGGGCATACATACCACGAAATAGGGGCGGCCGACCCTCAGCTACTATATTTCGATAAGGGTTATCCACTGCAACCACTACGGAGAGAGTTCTGCTTGTGGTATCCATGGTACCTCCAACTCTCACTACCCTGCCCCGCCATTCCACCGGTTTAATACCACCTACCAATCCAACCCTGGCCTCCAATCCCAATAAGGCATCTGAGAAGTCGTCAGGCGAGAGAGTTTGATCACTGGGAGATTCAATACTCCGAAAAAGAGGCACTATTTGAGCCATTGTCAGTTCGGCTGAAACCTCCACCTGATCCATACCATAAGCGACAAAAAGCCGAGTCCCATGGGCAATAGACTGGCCAGCCTCCACATAGACATCACCGATCCGCACGTTATAGGGCAGGCTTATCCGGGTTCGCGATAACTGGTAGCGACTTTCACCAAGCAGCGCTTCAGCACGACTTATCTGGGCCTTTATCACCTGCCTACGAGTGGGAAATAGGGAGAGATTACCCTTTTGAAGTTCAACTTCTTGTCGCAACTTCAATACCCGTTGCTCCTCCGCATCAGCCGCTGAGCGAGAAACAATCCCCTTAACCGCCAACTGCTCTTTTCGCTGTAATTCCTGTTCCCCTAATTCCAGTGTCCTCTGAGCTATTTCCAACGAAAGCTGTCTATTAGCCTTTTCAACCTCCAGTTCTTGCAATTTTGCGCGATAAACAGCCAGGTCACTCTCCGCTTGAGCAACGGCCAATTGATAGCTGGTTTCGTCAATATTTAGGATTGGTGCCCCGGCAGATATTATTGCGCCAGGTTCCAAATCAGCCGACACTGAAACCACACGACCACCAACTTCAGAGTTTGCCTCAAGGATAAGGCTCGGCATCACCTCTCCAAAAGCAACAGTTTCAGCTCGAATAGGCATTCGCTTCACTTCGATGGCTTCCACCAGCAGTTCCGGAACTTGCCCTTCGTATCTTTGTGGTTTCTGTCGACTGGCCACCAGCGACATTGCCATTAAAATTCCACCAAGTATCAAAACGGGTAGCATTCGACGACGCTTTAGTAAGGCTTTGATTGCGCTACTTGTCATAGTTTTACCCATAAAGAACTGGCCGAACCAGACCTTAAAAAGCCTAGTGCCACTAAAACCCAGCAGTTGAATACTCTATTAAAGTTCGCAGAACGCACAACACCCTGTAAAGCTTAAAGTAGTTACTCAATATATTTACCTTGTAATCTGCGCCAACTCATATCAATCGACTATCAATATTGAATCTAATCCCACTTCGATTCGCTCCCCCCTTAAATTCACTGAACTATGCTTGGGCTACCAAATTCCGACCTAACTGACAGTGGGACAAAAATGGCGAACAATCACAAAGAGACATCAAAAGCGATACTGGAATTGTGGGGGGACAACTTCCCCGACAAAGCGACAGATTATTTATCACCGGATTATAAAAATCACCAAATGCCCTATGCTGGCGGTTCCACGTCGGTTTTATCGATAAAAGACTGCCTGGATTTAGTCGCAGAATTTCACCAGGGATTCTCCAACACAAAATTAGAAATTCTGGTACAAGTTGCCGAGGGTGATTATGTTTGTACCCGCTGGAGGATTACCGCCACCCATACGGGTAAATTCCTACAGTATGACGCAACAGGAAAAACCAGCAGTTGGACTGGCGTACATACCGATAGATATAAAGATGGAAAAATGGTGGAAAGCTGGGTGGACTGGGATAAATACACTTTCCTGGAGCAATTAGGTTTAGTTGAATAGCCGACCACAAACCAGTCAAAGGTAGCCTGCGCAACGCTACCTTTGACAACTAACAATATATCAATCTTTCTGTATCTATTTACGATAACATCTCTATGGAAAAAGTTTTATTGACTGGCTTTGAGCCCTTTGGTAACACACCGATAAATCCAGCCGAGTCAGTTATGCGTATGCTGGACGGAACACAAATAGCCAATGGTGATATTCATGGTCTTTTGATACCCAACAACTTCTTTGAAAGCATTGAAGTTGTCACGGATGCTATTGAAGAAATAGAACCGCAATTAGTGGTGATGTTAGGAGAGTACAGTGGCCGTGCAATCATTACAGCTGAGAGAATTGCACAAAATTATAATGACTCCACCAGATATAACCTGAAAGATAACCGGGGAGTTGAAATGCAGGGTGAGCCGACTATACAAAATGGTCCTGTCGCTTATCACAGCACACTCCCTATCCGCGCAATGGTTATGGCAATGCGCAATATTGGTGTTCCTGCCGATATTTCTGATACTGCGGGTACTTTTTGTTGCAACCATATGATGTATGGCGCGCTTCACTATATCGCGACTAATCAACTAAATATCCCCGCCGGCTGGATACACCTTCCTCAGCTACCCCAGATTGCCGCACTACCCGAAAATATCGGCAATCCCAGCATGTCAAAAGAAACTGCCGCCCTTGGGATACAGGCTGCCATTGAAGCCGCACTAGCTAACCCGCGGGACACTGACGATCCGATCCCTTCTCACTTACAAATCTAATCAAATTGAACAGTTTAGTAAGGTCATATTCTCCCTACTAGTAATTTTTATGCAATCAACATACAAAGAAGGAAATATCAACGAGATATTTCAAAGTACCAAGTAGATCAATAAATGCTCTTGCCGCACAAAAAAAGGCCATATCGACACTATAAATCAAACCCTTCTAGTACTACTAATTTATAGCAACATCATCACTATATTTATCCCCTCCAGACAGACCCGACATCACAGCTACTGTGCCAGTCCAAAGAGTATTTCTACAGAAGAGACAATCAATGTCATTAAAGTGATGCCCCTTTTTCGCCAAGGTATCCAAAACCCACTTCAGGTTTACCGCTGCCATAAACTGTCTATTTCTTATGGTTAGAATACTGGGCGGCTGAAAGGACTGAATGCTATTTGCCTTGGCAACCATTCCGATATTATTAGCATTCTGAATTCTGCGTCTTCGACTATCACTATCATTGTGAGACATAATCGCATTAATCGAAGTATAAGTTTCATTGTTAGTATTGTGTCTATTAGTAGCGCTACTGGTATACTTCGTCAGGATGTAGTTAAAACAAGTATCATTTAAACCTAAATCTTCAACAGAATTGGCCCCCCGATCATAAAACCTCCCAAGTCCAGGATCATTCACACTGAATTTATCACGCGAGTAAAAATGCAGGTTAACATTGTGCTCTATTTTGAAACTGGATGTAGTTCTGCGATACCCGTGAGCAGTTACAATTAACCGGTTCGTTGTCATTCCACGAGGAGTCCACAACCAAGCACGACCATCAAGATCTATACACTGATAGTTCCCTGCCACCGCCACTTCAGAATCATCAAAGGTATGCCAAAGTGCTGTTGCCTTATTACCAAAATAATCCTTTAACGCACTTTTGACATTACTGAAAAACTCCTTTGCAGGCATAAACCCTCCCCAGCTTTCAAAGCCTAAGTTAACAAATAGAATTATCTCGAGAAAAATCGTATTCCACCCAACAACCGAAGTAAATGTTTAAAATATGCGATTTTTTAATCAAAAATAACTTTCAATAGCTACAGGAAATATGATCCGGAGCCTATCAGGCAAACCATTAGATACTCACTCTTCAGGAGCAGGAAGCAAAGAGTCGACAGTTAATATAAGTAATTTCGCGGGATCTGTTTTGGAGGGATTAATCGTACAATGCCCCTGCTGGTCAATAGCTATACCATTAACAGGCGTATCTCCCCCAAAATGAACATCTCCAGGCCTATATGTCACCTCAACACCGTCCCGAGTTGTCGTACGCCAACAGCCAGATAATGTAATAACCCATTGAGGGTTCGGAGTAGAGTGAAAATCGCTTTTCCACCCAGGAGGCAAAATTGCAAACTCACTTCGAATAACTTTAGGTAAATCACGATAGTGATATTCGGGCACAGGATTGGAGTATTGAATCAATTCAAAATCTGAAAAATGTCCTACAGTGGTTCTTGACCTTCCTCTTTTATCATACCAAAGATGATAAAAATCTTGGCGAACGATTTCTTCTTGCACTACGAGTATCTCACCTCATCAGCAAAATCTAAAAACTGCCTCATCGATAAGTCACTAATTAGCTATAGGTTATCCCTAGTTTAAGACAATCCAGTTCACCTACTTAGAAACTGTAACACCGAAGAATTTGTCTTCCTCAAGTATTGATCTACAGACCACCTTCTGCCGCCGGTTAACACAAAAGACAAACAAATAAAAGCCCAAAAAAGAGGGTATTCCCACCCACCATAAACGGTTTGTATATTTCCACTAATATCTATACCACTGACATGGCTTGCCCATGAAAAACCTGCGAGATAATGCCGCCCTTCAAATAACGCAATCATCAAATAAAGAGCAGTTCCAACAGCGGCAAACCGCGTAAACAAACCAAAAGTAAATCCAACAAATGCAGAGAACGCACAAATACCAGAGATAATCACCATAGAGGATGAGTATCCAATCCCCTCAAAATAATGAACAACAAAATTGTAAGCGTCTGCGCCCAGCAGACCAAACTTCTCAGCAAAATGATGGGTAAAATTGAGCCCGATATAAATTCGAATCAAGGCCAACTGTAAATCAGCTGCAGTCTCATAGCTTTCGTGCGTGCTCTGCTTCATATAACACTTCCTTAACACACAACTCAACCACAGCCATACCTTCCCTTTTAAGAGATATCATAAAAGGGTTTACAGTCATCTATAATAATAGGCCAAGCCCACCCTGTTGAACCGCAAAAATTGCCTAATTCGCAACACCATATATATTATTGCGGTAAACCAGGTTTACCTAAATGACAAAAGAGGCACTTCAAAGAATGCCCCAAACCTATTCTTCGGAGGAGGCCAGCAGTTCATTGATGCATTTACACCGTAAATCCAATCTCACCGGCCTTTCTCTGAGCAAAGCCGCCCTATAAAAGCTGTAGGAAAAAGCTACTGCTCAAACACAGTGGATTTTATAGTAATTAGAGCCGTACCCATAAATATCAAAGCAACTCCACTCACAGCGTATACGTCAAACTTTTGCTGCCAAATAACCACAGAAGCTGCACAAACAAGAGCAATACCGACGCCTGACCAGATGGCATAAGTCATTCCCACATTCATATTTTTTAGTACAAACGCAAGAAATAGACTCGCCAGAGAATAAAAAAAGATAGAGGCCATTCCCAGCCACCACTTTTCCCAACCGTTGGAAGCCTTAAGTAGTAGGGTAGCTGTAACTTCGGTAATGATCGCAAAAAATAAAAACAAATAGGTCAAGTTCTACTCCATTAGAATTTATTGTAGTCAAATCACTTGATCAGCTAGATACTATCAAATTTATGACGAATAGCGCTATTGGAAAATAGCGGCGATTCTGCTATTTACTATGCGGCTGTACGAAATACAATGCTGGACTTTACAGTCAACAGTCAGCCCTCTGGCTACCAAAGATAACTCATGTCTTCCCATTGACAAATCAGCAATAAAAGAAGAGCTAGATTTCAGCCCCGACAACTACCTAGCCTATCGATACCAATAGATCTAATTGTAGTATTACAGCTGTTTTTTATACTCCTCCAGAAACAATCGTGACTAATTTTACACTCATACTGGCCCCATACCAGCGATTACTGACTTGTTGAAAAATACTCAATGTGTGCAAATATTTATTAAACAGAGGAGTGCGGACCAAATAACATCTACCTCACGTAGCAGGCAAGTTGCATAGAGCAACAACTAAACGATATTTGGGATATAGGATTGAAATATCGTGAAACCGATACTTGGTATAATTTTTGTGGTTACACCCTATATCGCCAATGACTTACCCCTTTTTAGACCTGTGTTACTACAGGCATACAATCACGATAATTACAAATTTCTCGATTTAGCGTTTAGAGCGCAAAACACTTTTCTACCAAGCTATCGACAGAGCAGTATTCTTAGCACCTACCAGCTGAGAATCGTATCTTCTATTTTTATTAGAAAGGCGGTAGATAAAATACGCCCCCCCTACTTCACAAGGGTATTGAAGAAACTAAGTAGTATGGTCTCAAAATGCACTGGAATTGGTTGCTCAGAAGTTGGCTGTTCAAAATATCGCAGAAAGTCCTACAGAGATTTGAGGCATTACGAACATAAAATCCTTCCACAGATTTCATTACACATAATGATTGCTTCACAGTCAATCCATGTTCAAGCCCCTTACAGGCAATCTCGGATATCGAGGCAGACCATCAGCAACAAATGAATGCACAACAAAGCGGCAATACTTATGCGCAATATTATAGTCCGTTCCGTAACGGAAAACTCTGACGGGGTCTGGTCTGATTGGCGTTGGCAGATGCGCAATCGCATCAGTACATTGGATGGCCTGAAGCGATGGATCAATGTTTCTACTTCTGAATCCGACGCTATCGAACAGCTCAAGGGAATTTATCGGTGGAGTGTTACCCCCTACTACGCCTCTTTAATGGACCCTGACGACCCTAATTGTCCAATTAGATTGCAGGCAGTTCCCTCACTAGAGGAAACCATCGTACCCGACAGTGCAGACGTTGACCCTGTAGGTGATCAGTACTTTCGTAAAACCAACCGCGTTGTACATAAGTACCCGGATCGCGTCATCTTTCTGGTAACGTCTGTTTGCCCTGTTTATTGTCGTCATTGCACAAGGAAATTTCATACCACAACGGTGGGCCCGGAAAGTTATTTCGAACAAGGCGAAGCAACCAGCTGGGATGAGGATATTGCTTACATAGAATCACATCCACAGATTCGCGATGTATTACTCACCGGCGGCGACCCACTGATGTATTCCAACGACCGCTTGGCCAAACTATTGGAGAAGCTGAGGGCAATAGATCATGTGGAAATTATTCGTATTGGCTCACGCTTTCCCGTACTGGCCCCCCAACGTATCACCGACGAATTGTGCGAAATGCTCGCATCATTTCATCCAGTGTGGCTGAACACACACTTTAATCACCCCAAAGAAGTCACAGAAGAAGCCGCCGCTGCATGCGACCGCTTGTTGAGGGCAGGCATTCCGGTAGGAAATCAAACAGTGCTTTTAAAAGGCGTGAACAATTCACAGGATGTTATGCGCCAATTGATGCTCGCTCTGGTAAAAATACGAGTCAGGCCCTACTACCTCTATCACTGCGATAATGTGGTCGGTGTCTCTCACTTTATGACAAGCTTGAAAGAAGGACAGGCGATTTATGAGTCATTGCAGGGGCACATCACGGGTTTTGCGGTCCCTCAATATGTACTTACTACCGAGCTGGGCAAAAACCCGGTCATGCCCCACGAATATGTAAAACAAAGCGATATCGAAGGCGAATGGCACATTCGAAATTTCAGAGGGCAAACGGGTATTTATCTGGAGTAACAAAGTGCTAACTACCAGAGAAGCTCATCATAAGTGACAAATTTATTGCGCTGATGCCTTTTGGATGTTTCTGAGATATCCAAAATACCAAGCGCTTGTCAACGGTAGTATGCACCGCAATATATCGTAGAATTTTGCAGGATCCAGGGTAACTATAAATGACTGCTAATAGCTGATTCCACAATGCGGTTGATCATGGCCCCATACTGAATACCCGCCAATTCACACATCACGGGCAGTTCAGAAACTTCAGGCCGCAAACCCGGTAAGACATTGACCTCCATAACCATGGGGGCCCCCTGTGCATCAAAGCGAATATCAACTCGACCACCATCACGACACTCAAGTACTTCCCAAGTCTTCTGGGCAATTGCTCGGACCTTTAGCGCCTGACCATCGTCCACCAGCCGGCCGGGGAAAGCTCCATCATACTTGTAATACACAGGTTCATCGCCCAATAACTTTTCCATCACCCCAATGCACTCGGCAGTTGCACCCGTCCCCAAAAAGCCCACAGTAAACTCTCGGCCAGGTAGGAATGTTTCAACCAGTACTGGCTGATTAAACCGATTCAAAAGGTATTCACAGCGGTTTTTCAAAGCTGCCTTGTCGATAACTTTAGATTCAGGCGATATCCCCTTACTGGTTCCCTCCCTGAGCGGCTTTGTCATCAAAGGGTATTCAAGCTCCACTCGATTGACATCTGTAACGCTTCGAACAACTGCAAACTGTGCCGTTGGTATACCCATATCCCGCAATATGCGTTTGGTCATTTCCTTATTAAGGGTCACTGTGTTGGCAAATGGATCAGAAAATGTGTACGGTATCTTCCAGGCGTCCAACAAAGCGGGAACCTGTGCTTCGCGCCCCGTTCCATACATCCCCTCAGCAACATTGAACACTAGATCCCAGGTGTTACCCCCAACCAGTTGCTGCGCCAACCTGTGAATATTGCCGACCCGTTCGATATGGTGGCCTGCGCAGGTAAGCGCATCGTGAATCGCATCTATCGTCTCCAGGTGATCAAGTTCAGCGACGTCCTCTTCACTAAACCCCATCCCGAGATAATCATCACGAAGGTCGTAGACTATACCGATACGCATCAATCATGCTCCGCTGCCACTACACAATCTATCGAATGCCGGGCTGGAATATTAGCTGCGCAACTGGTTTTCACTTTAACGCCCCCCCAGCCTCTACCCGGAAAACTGCACGTAAAAAAGAAGTTAATAACCTTCATTAGTCCTGAGTTTTGGATAGGGTTGAAGTCGAAAGTACTTGCGAATTGACCATTATTAAAGACAGCTAACCAAATGCCGTATTGCCCGTAGAGCTAATTAGCACAAAAGCTATCACGCAAGGTTCTTCACCTCGGTTGACCCAATTATGAACTGTCCCCCGCTGGACAAGTGCATCTCCCGCAGACAGCTTCACAACAACCTCATCTCCCATTTCCATCTCAATATTCCCAGACATCACCACCGCATAATCAATGCTGTCAGTTTGGTGAGATCGTGGCGTAACTCCTGGCCCAAATTCTACGACCTTAAAAACCGAGCCTCCCGGAATCGTAGTTCCATCAAATTTTCTCCCGCCGTTGTCTCTACCATCATCACAAAGCTCTACGGGCAAGTCCTGGGTAGTCCATAACTGCTGCTGAACCATATGAGGCCGCCAACTACTGGTATGCAAACCCTGATCATCTATGAGCACTACTGGCTTTCCCTCTGGGTCGTGCCCTGTTACAACTCGCCGGACATTCACACTCATCGCACTCTCCTCTCTCCTGGGCAGCAACCATCTAGTTACGGGAGAATATAGTTCAGCCAGCAGGTAGCCAGCTTACCGGACAGTGCTGGTATCACCGATGTTGCGAAATCACTATAATCGCGCCCATGTCTGAGTTACCTATTCACAGTATCCTCCCCGAACTGCTCCAGGCCTTGAGAGGGCATAGTAATGTCGTGCTCCAGGCACCCCCCGGAGCGGGTAAAACGACCGCCGTACCACTGGCATTAATAGATGAGCCTTGGTTGAGCGGAAAGAATATTATTATGCTGGAGCCGCGACGTTTGGCCGCTAGAACAGCAGCGGCGCGCATGGCTAACCAGCTGGGTGAGAAAGTTGGTGATACCGTTGGATTTCAGGTCCGGGGCGAGCGGAGGTCAAGCAAGAAGACTCGCATCCTGGTTGTAACCGAGGGAATTCTCACACGCCTCTTACAGGCTGACCCTGAATTGGCATCCAGCGCTCTGGTCATATTCGATGAATTTCATGAGCGCAGTCTGCAAGCCGACCTCTCCCTCGCCTTATGTCTTCAGTCCCAGGAGTATCTTCGCGAGGATCTCAAGATTCTGGTGATGTCTGCCACCCTGGATACCAGCGGCATCTCCTCACTACTAAATAACGCACCCATCATATCCAGTGAAGGACGCAGCTATCCCGTCAATATTGAGTACTTGAACCAACGAGAAGAGCCCGAGGACAAACGACAAATCCCGGCTTTGATGGCAAGTAAAGTTGTCGCATCCTTAGGCAAACAAGAAGGTAGTGTTCTCGCCTTCCTTCCTGGTGTCGCCGAAATCAAACAGGTTGAGAACTTATTGGAGGAGCGACTATCTGAGGAAGCCGAAAAGGGCCGCATTATTATTGCACCGCTTTTTGGGGACCTGAGCCGTGAGCAGCAGGATCAGGCGATAGCACCAACGGCACCAGGCACGAGAAAAATCGTACTGGCTACAAATGTGGCCGAGACCAGCCTGACGATTGAGGGCATCCGAATAGTTATCGACTCAGGATTAATGCGTGAATCGCGCTTTAATCCCAACTGTGGCATGAATCGTTTGGTGACAAGCTCGATTTCCCAGGCCTCAGCTACCCAGCGCACAGGGCGCGCCGGGCGTCTCAGCGCCGGCTACTGTCTGCGACTCTGGAGTGAGGGCCGACAGCGTTCATTGAGCGCCAAAAATACAGCGGAAATCACTCGCAGTGATCTGGCTCCCCTGGCACTTGAATTAGCTAAATGGGGGGTTACCGATGTCAGCGAGCTCAACTGGCTCGACACACCACCCCCAGGACCTATGGCCCAGGCCCATCAGCTCTTGCAGCAACTGGGGGCACTGGATGACAAACTGCGTATTACCCCTCACGGGAATACCATGCTGGCCTTTGGCGCCCACCCTCGCCTCGCACATATGTTAGTTGCCAGTGTCAGCTGGGGATTGCAGGAACAGGCCTGCTTGCTGGCAGCGCTACTATCTGAACGGGATATTTTCCGTGGCGAAGCACGATGGGATCGGGACATTAGCAAACGGATTCAGGCTCTGCAGTCCCAAGGCAACGATCGGCGGGTAGATCGCGGTACTGCTCACAGAATACGCCAGCAGTCTAAAACCTGGCTCTCTCAATTAAAGAAATTTGAGTCAAGTTCAAGTCCTGCACCACAGAGTATCGATCACTCCGATGAAACTGGTGCCCTGCTTGGACTCGCCTACCCAGACCGTATTGCGAAATCGCGCAGTGATACCGGCCGCCGGTTTCTACTCTCCAGTGGCCGAGGCGCACATTTCTCCCATGATGACGCCCTAGCTTTAAGCGAATACCTGGTCATTGCCGAACTGGATGGCCAGGGCCGAGATGCAAGTATCCAGCTGGCAGCAGAGATTTCTCTGCCCGCTTTGAAGTCGCATTTCGCCGCCCAGATCAAAGAAGAGATTTCAGTTCGCTGGGACGAGACTACCGGCCGCGCTGTCGCCCTACAGCAAACGCAATTGGGGGCGCTGGTTTTACACCAGCGGCCTGCAGCAGATATTCCCCCGGAGACCCTCAGTCGCGCATTATTAGAAGCCGTACGAAAGAAAGGTCTCTCCTCCCTCCCCTGGAACACAGAAGCTAACCAGTTACGTTTTCGAGTGGAATTTTTACGCCAAAGTGAAGAGTGCGGGGATTTTCTCGGCGACACTCGAGTACCAAACTGGAGTGATGAGGCTCTATTGGAGACCATGGAGGATTGGCTGCTACCTCATTTGCAGGGGTTCAGCAAACTTGAGCAGCTAGGGCAGCTTGACTTGCAAAGCATCTTGCGCGGACAGCTTGAGTGGGACCTGCAACAAAAACTCGATGACTTGGCCCCCAGTCACTACCTGGTTCCCAGTGGCTCCCGAATAAGAATCGACTACGGAGAAACCCCACCTGTTTTGGCTGTGCGCCTGCAGGAGCTATTTGGATTGGCACAAACTCCAACAATTCTAAAAAACCGCTATCCATTGATGATTCATTTACTCTCTCCGGCACGGCGCCCCGTTCAAATTACCCGTGACCTGGTGAATTTCTGGGCCAATACTTACCAAGAGGTAAAGAAGGAGTTGCGTATCAAATACCAGAAACACTACTGGCCCGATGATCCCCTGACGGCTGAGGCTACTACTAAAACGAAGAAGAGAATGAATATGGGACGGTAGTTCTTTTTTTAGATTCACTGCCCCTGAGGCAGCAAAATTACTTTCTGGGCGGCGGTTAAGTTAACATTCAGCAACAACCGGATAGCATAAGCTGCCGCAAGGGATAGGAACTCGCGCCAATAGAGATAGTCTGAATTATTTTGGCCCGCAGCGACGCCCCAAAACCAGAACAAACTCTAACTCGTAGCAATGGAGATGTATTTTGCGCCGAATACTCATAGCCGCTCTCAGCCCATTACTGATATTTGGCTGTAGCCTCGATGACCTTCCCGATGATTTGAATCAGTCAACTATCAAGTACGATAAGGAAATGCGTTACCTGGTTGAGGATATCAGCGCCTACGCCAAGGACATTAACCGTCACTTTCTCATCGTACCCCAGAATGGGGTTGAGTTGATTACTACGACAACTACTACCACTGGTCCCATCGATGAAGCCTACCTGGATGCCACAGACGGCATTGCGCAGGAGGCTCTCTTCTTTGGTGCAAATGGCGATATCAACGAGCCCACCAGCGAGTCAGAAACCGAGCGCCTGCAAACTTACCTGGATTTGGCGAAAGATGAAGGGGATACAATCCTAATCACGGACTTCACCAATATTGAACGGGATATTGATGAGTCATATGAGAATAACGAAGAGGCTGGGTATATTTCTTTTGCCGCAGATAACGAACTCCTGAACGATATACCTCTGTATCCCGATGAGCCCTTCAATGTTAACTCTCTGGACATTGATGACCTTGAGGAAGCCAAAAACTATATCAATATTACCAATACCAGCAACTACTCTACGCCTCAAGATTTCATCGATGCCCTGAGTGAAACCGATTACGACATATTGATTATCGACTTTTTCTTTGACGGTGAACCTTACACGGAAGAACAAATTGAGCAGCTCAAGGAAAAAGAAAACGGTGGACGCCGCCTGGTGCTGGCCTATGTCAATATCGGCGAGGCACAAGACGATCGTTATTACTGGAAATCCTATTGGTACAACACCCCTCCCGAATGGCTATTGGGGGAAGTACCCGGCGAACCAGGCAATTACTACGTAAAGTACTGGCAGCAGGGCTGGCAGAAAATTATCTTCGGCAACGATGATTCTTATATTTATATGATCGTTGATGCAGGATTCGATGGGGCCTATATGGATGGAATCGATGCATTTGAATACTTCGATTCCGACGATGAGTAATCATTAGGCCCCAACGCTTTCACTCAGCGGGTATCAGGCCTGCTGAGTTTCCTTATATTGAGTCACATACTGGGAAAGTCGCCCGGACATTTCCTCTGCCAATTTTTGCAGGGCGTTGAGCGGGCGTATCATCACCTCAAACTCAATAATCTTGCCTTCATCATTAAAGCGGATAATATCCAATCCCTTCAGGCTCTTATCACCGATGGAGGCTGCGAATTCAAGAGCCAGATCGTGTCCCGATTCGGTAGTAAATTCACGGTCGTATTCAAAGCTCTCAAAAACCTGCATCACCGTATTGAGAATCAGGCACACAGCAGCGGAGCTGTGGTAGGGCTTAAAAAATGCCGGTGAACGGAAAACAGCATCTTCTGCAACGATCGCTGGCAAGCGACTCAGATCTCGCGCAGCAACCATCTCGTGCCATAGGGCAATAGATTCCGCTATTTTATTATTGGAATTGTTCATTGGAGACTTCCTCTTCACTCACTTGTTTTTGTAAAAATTCTCTCCCATCAGCACACCCCAACTCGTAAGTTTTTTGGGCCAACTCAGGATTTGTGTAGTCCCAAACACTGATGAATGGCGGTTTCGAGGGCTGGACATAAGTCCAATCCTGATCGCCTTTACGCTGTGTAAATATATCTGGGAACTGGTCGTAACGACGGGTCAACAACACCAGCACCCTTCCCTTTCCATCATCCAATCCTGCCACCGGGATATTATCTACCACCCCACCATCGAGTGCTGTTCGTCCCCGCAACTTAAGTCTTGGAGTGAATGGCGGCGTACAGGAGGAGCACAAAATCAAATCCACCAACTCCTCAATACTGGAACAATCCCGGGCTCGATAAAATTGCTGCTTAAAACCTAAGCGCTGGGCGATCTTGGGGTGAAGACTGCGTAAAAAATGCTTATCGGCATAGTAGGCCATGGCCCCCACTCCAAAAGCCAAACCGCCAGATAGACCTTTTGGTGGGTGAACAACCGCAATTCGCAACTCTGCGCCCTGCTGAAGGGTCTCCAGTCCATCGCGAAACAGCTCTAACATCGCATTGCGGTAGATTCCATATTGGGGGAACACAGGTTCTTTACCAAAAAGGTTTCCCCAATAAGCATTTTTTTCATTAGTCTCGAATGCGGTCCAGAAATGCTCTCGAGCCTCCTCCGTCTTACCCATCAGCACCAGGCTCGACATTAGGCCCCCTGCCGAAACCGCAGTAACCACCTTCGGAGAAAGACTAATTTCGTTGGCTATCGACTCCCAAAAGCCAATCTGCCAGGTACACCGCCCACCACCACCGGCAAAAACAACTTGGTCAAACATGATCTCGCTTCCCTGCAGCAGCCTTCCGGCCGGAACTTCCTGAGTCCATTCTGTGTTTTACATCCTCTCAAGTGCAGTTTCAGGCCGCTCTTTGCATTACCGCCGACACTTATGACCAATTAGTTTCAGCCTTCATGATGACATATTGATGACGACAACAATATGCAACTAATTGCATAAGCTAATCGAATCACAAGTATTGTGCAACTGATCGTCTTGATCCTGAACTCACTGAATACTCAAATTTCCACCAGGCGTTCCTTACCGGACACAAGCGCATCGAGAAAGGCATAACCGTCTGCAACCCCAATTTTCAAGGTGTGCCTCATCGCACTGGGGTCAGCAAAATTCCACATCCCGATGGGCAACGGACTGGAAGGCTGAACATAAGTCCACACCTGATCCCCCCTTTGCACACTGAAACTGTTCGGTAGGTGTGGAAAGCTCCCTGTATCCAAAATCAGAACCCGCCCTTTGCTAGCATCCAAGCCGGCGACCGGAGCATTACCTACCAGAGCTCCATCCAGCACCTCTGCACCATCAAGCGACAACCTTGGGGATATGGGGGGGGCGCAGCAGGAACTCAAAATAAGCTGCTCAAGATCTGTCCCATCTTTGCATTTACTCACGGGGTGAAACATCTGGCGAAACCCCAGATGTAACGCTGTATTTGGGTGCAAGTCGTGAAAGATGTGTTTGTTAGAGTAGAAAATTGCCAGCCCCAGTGTTAGAGCGAGAGGCACAGGCAACCATTCCGGGGGGTAAGTCACTGCAATTCTGAGGTCGGCAGATTGACGCAGAGGCTCAAGACTATCGTGAAAAAATTCATGTACCCCTTTGCGATAGATCTCAAAGTGCGGAAAAATTGGTTCTTTGCGGAATGAATTATTCCAGTAGAAATTCCTTTCATTTTTTTTGCAAACAGAGTGAAAGTAATTAACACCCTCACGGCAGCGATCCGTAAGCATGAGTGCCGCTACCATGCTGCCTCCGGATGCAGCACAAACAACTTTTGGCCGGATCGGTAATTCGCGACTTAGGGATAACAAAAAACCAAGCTGCCAAGTGCAACGGCTTCCACCGCCACCAAAAACCATTTGATCAAACATGACGACACCCTCTAAAAAAGGCTATCGAAATAAATACGGGTATTTTTGATTTTAATTTTAGGCAGGAGTTTTTGTCTCTATCGCCACCAAGCGTTAAAGCGGGATAACAGTTAATGGCTCTCTCCCAACTATTACGCATCACAATCAGCAAACCTGCCAACCACCTTGATACAAATAGATATAAAAAAGGCTTCACTTTTCAAACCAACTAGGCATTGAGACTAAAGGTGTCTTTATCTCAACACTCAGTGCAAGCCTATGAGTAACTTTAAGATCGTAACCTTCCAATCAGTAATTCAAGATATCCCCAGTCACATCAGGGAGGACTCTCAAGTAACCGCCCTTCGCCACTCAGTGCCGCTAAAAATGCACGGCCATCTGCAATCCCCATACGGAAAGTATCTTTCACCTCTTCCGGACTGGCAAAATCCCAAACATTAAGTGGAACATGTCCAGAGGGCTGAACATATGTCCATTCCTGGTTAAATTTTTGTACCGTAAAACGGTCCGGCAGCTGTGGGAAACGTCGGGTTAGCAAAATAAGCACCCGTCCTTCAGCGGTATCCAGCCCACCAATAGGCACACTATCTACAACCCCTCCATCCAATACCTCTGCACCGCCCTGCTTCAGACGCGGCGTCAGAGGTGGCGTGCAGGATGAAGTAATAACCAGCTTCTCTAACTGGGACGGATCTGAACAGTGACGAACTTTATAAAAAGATTGGCGGAAGCCCAATTTAAGTGCAGTAGTGGGGTGAAGGTTCGGGAAAATATAAGTATCAGAGTAATCAATCGCTGCTCCAATCATTAACGCGATCGGACCAGGCAGCCATTTCGGCGAAGTACTGACTCCAATACGTAGGTCTGACGCTTCCCTAAGTTGATCAAAGCCCCCAGAAAATAAATCGCTTAATGCTCGACGATAAATTGTATAGTGCGGGAATACAGGATCTTTGCGGAACATATTACCCCAATGGATATTTTTCCCATTGGATTTAAATGCCGAAACGAAGTAATCCACTCCATCGAGTGACCTGTCCATCAGAACCAGGCTGGCGACCAGGGCGCCAGCGGATACTGCACTGACCACCCTGGGTGCCAGATCAATTTCCTTTGCAACCGACTCCCAAAAGCCGATCTGCCAGGTACAGCGCACGCCGCCACCGGCAAACACCACTTGGTCAAACATAGATTGTTCTTCCCTGGAGTTGGCGCACAAGCAATCACTAGCATGACCAATCACTGGATCGCTGCACCGGCACTTTACATTGCCCCAGCGCCTCAAAAGCACCGAGGAATATTTCAAATATATACAGTGTGGGAGTAGTTCGTAGGGAGGCTTACGCGGGATCTAACCTGAGAGGTTCACTGCAATAAAAAAGGCGAACACAAGGTTCGCCTTTTTCTTTTGAGCCACTTGGCCGACTCAGAATGGTCTCAGGAACTCAGTAGTAAGCCTGGGACTTGTCGGTGTGGTCAGTAATATCTTTCACGCCTGCTAATTCGGGGATTTTCTCTTTGAGAGTCTTTTCCACGCCTTCCTTTAAGGTCATATCAACCATGCCACAACCCTGACAGCCGCCACCAAACTTCAACACAGCAAACATATCCTCGGTCACTTCTACCAGGCTTACCTGGCCACCGTGAGCTGCCAGGCCCGGATTAACCTCGTTGTACAAAACATAGTTAATACGATCCTGGATAGGGCTGTCGTCAGTAATTTTCGGCATACGGGAGTTGGGCGCGCGAATCGTCAACTGCCCGCCCATCTTGTCCGAAGAGTAATCAACCCGAGCATCATCCAGATAGGGAACGCTGCGCCCTTCGAAGTAAGCTTTGAGACCGTTCATTTCCAACATCACATCACCTTCTTCCTCCTCTCCCGGGCGGCAGTAGGCGATACAGGTCTCGGCGTTAGGCGTGCCGGGACTGGAAACAAACATGCGAATGGCAATTCCCTCACAGTCCTGTTTGGCCAACAGCTCTTTCAGGTATTCCTGAGCGGGTTCAGTAATAGTGACATTCAAATCAGACATATAGGCTCTCAAATAACCAAGCTTCTTTGTCGGGTATTCTACTCTCAGAAAGACTCAAGGGAAACCGGTCAGTTGGAACCCTTTCGACCGACCGGCCTCACCACTCTCCTAGGTGGGGATAAATCCCATAAGAGTCTGGGCGGTTTCCTCTGAAGAGGCCGGATTTTGACCAGTTACCAGTTTGCCGTCTACCACTACGTAGGGTGCCCAATCACCACTTTTGGAGTAGTTTCCACCATTTCCCTTGAGCATATCCTCAACCAGGAAAGGCACGACATCCACCAGTTCAACCGCAGCCTCTTCCGAGTTGGCAAACCCGGTCACACCTTTTCCCGACACCAGGTAAGCGCCATCCTGACGGCGTGTATGACGGAAAATGCCCGGAGCATGGCACACAGCACCGATCGGCTTGTCTGCGGCAAAAAAGTTCTCAATCAGTGCAATTGAGACCGGGTCTTCCGCAAGATCCCACAAGGGACCATGGCCACCGGGATAAAAGACTGCATCAAAATCAGACTCATTCATATCAGCCAATTTGTGGGTATTGGCCAGAACCTGCTGAGCATCGGCGTCAGCCTGAAAGCGATGAGTCGCCTCCGTCTGAAAATCTGGCTCATCACTCTTAGGATCGAGAGGCGGCTGCCCGCCTTTTGGAGAGGCCAGGGTCACTTCAGCACCGGCGTCCTTGAAGGTGTAGTAAGGTGCGGCAAACTCCTCCAGCCAAAACCCCGTTTTCTTACCGGTATTCCCCAGTTCATCGTGGGAAGTCAGAACCATCAGTATTTTCATATTTCTGTCCTTATAAACTTTGTCAGCTTTGCTTCAATCATCATTTCCTATGCGCACAACTAACTTGCCGAAGTTCTTTCCTTCCAGAAGCCCGATAAATGCATTGGGTGTTTCTTCCAACCCTTCGACCATATCCTCAAGATATTTAATACTGCCTTCCGCAACCCACTGGCTTAATGTACGTACCGCTTCATGAAAACATTCGTAGTAATCGAAAATAATAAAGCCTTGGATTTTCAAGCGTTTGGTCAGTACATCCCGCATTAACAAACTGGTGCGATCCGGGCCTTGCGGCAATGAGGTTGCGTTGTACTGAGAGATAAGCCCACATACAGGAATCCGCGCAAAATCATTTAATAGCGGTTGCACCGCATCAAAGACCTTGCCACCAACGCTTTCAAAATAGATATCGATACCCTCAGGGCAAGCCGCAGCCAATTGCTCGGTAAAATCTTCAGCGCGGTGATCCAGGCACAGGTCGAAGCCTAACTCCTCTACCGCATAGCGGCACTTTTCCTCACCTCCAGCAACACCGATTACCCGGCACCCTTGCAACTTGCCGATTTGTCCTACCGTTGCACCCACAGGACCGGTAGCAGCTGCAACCACCAGAGTCTCCCCTTCTTTTGGCTCCCCAATTTCCAGCAAGCCAAAGTAGGCGGTGATTCCCGGCATACCCAGCACTCCCAGGGAGAAGGAGGGATAATCCGGATTTTTACCCAAGTTAATCAACCCGGTACCATCAGAAATGGCGTAATCCTGCCAGCCGCTATAGCCGAGTATCCAATCCCCCTCCTCGAAGCCATCCAATCGGGACTCAACCACACGGCTCACCGTCCCTCCAACCATGGTCTCTCCCAGAGAAACAGGCTCTGCATAGGACTTCGCATCACTCATTCGCCCCCTCATATAGGGATCGAGCGATAGGAATACTGTGCGCAACAGCACCTCGCCGACCTCCGGCTTGACCACAGGGGCATGCTCCAGGCGGAAGTTATCTGTCGTCGGGGCACCTTCGGGGCGGGATGCCAATACCAGGCGGCGGTTTATATCGCTCGATTGCATTCTCTATTCTCCATAACTTCGTAAAATGGAAGTCAAAGTCGCCAAATTAGACCGGTCGTCTAGAAAGGCGCCATAAAAATACCCGCAACGGTTTTCCCTCGCGGGCTCAGTTAAAAACTCAGTGTTTTCCCAGTATTTCCTGGGTCGCCAGCATCGCCTCTGCCACTGGCGTATCGCTGCGGTTCAGCTTGGCCAACAGGCTGGCTCCCAGCCACAGCTGGTACAGGGAAGCTGCGGTGGCACGGGCATTGAGGGTGCTAGGCAGAGAACCGTCTTCCCCTGCCAACTCGATACAATTCTGGAGCTTCTGAATAATATGCTCAGTCCCATCTCTGAGGATAATCCGCATCGATTCAGACAGGTCTGCCACCTCAGCGCTAAGCTTAACCACCAGGCAGCGGTGTGCATCGTAACGCTCCCCACTACTCTTCTGCCAAGCATCAAAATAGGCCAATAAATTATCGGCGGCAGATTGATCCCGGGAGGAAAAGCCAACGTCCATCTGTTCCAGGTAGCTGCGAAAATAATCTTCCAGCAGAGCCTCGCCAAATTGCTCCTTGGACTTAAAGTAGTGATAAAAGGATCCCTTTGGCACACCGGCGGTTTTGAGAATTTCACTCAAACCCACACCGGAGAAACCTTTTACGGCCATCACGGTATAACCGGTATCCAACAAATGTTGGCGAGTATCTTCATAGCTGCTTTTCATGCCTAGCACTCTACGCAAAACTAGACCGGTCGTCTAGGGATTTATAGTGATTAGGCGCTGTGAAGTATCTATAAATTGCTCAACTTTAATCAAAACTGCTCTGTTATTGTGGTGGATCATCCAAAAAGGCGTAAGTCGCAGCCAGTGAGTGGGCGTGACTGTGCTAAGATTGGCGCCATTCCCACCATCGGCAAAAGATCGACAACATAAGGATTGGTAAATGTCCCAGCAGTCCCGCGACCAACGTCTCGAGCAAATTAATGCCGCGCTTGCGCAGCGCATCCTGATCCTGGATGGCGCTATGGGGACGATGATCCAGAGGGAGAAGCTGGAAGAGGCCGATTACCGGGGTGAGCGCTTCGCCGACTTCCCACGCGATTTGAAAGGCAATAACGACCTGCTCAGCCTGACCCGCCCGGAGCTGATCGAAAAGATTCACAGGGAGTACCTTGAGGCGGGCGCGGACATTATCGAAACCAATACTTTTAACGCGACCCAGCTGTCCCAATCTGATTACGATATGGAACACCTGGTGGTAGAGATCAACCGGGCCTCCGCAGAGATCGCGCGCCGTGCAGCAGATGCACTCTCTACCCCAGAGCGCCCGCGCTGGGTAGCCGGGGTCATCGGCCCCACTTCCCGCACCGCCAGTATTTCACCAGACGTCAATGATCCAGGGGCACGCAATGTCACTTTCGATGAACTGGTAGAAAACTATGTAGAAGCGGGCCGTGCTTTGGTCGAAGGCGGCAGCGACCTGATCTTAATCGAAACCATTTTTGACACCCTCAATGCCAAGGCCGCTATCTATGCCATGCAGCAGCTCTTTGAGGAGCTGGGTTTCGAATTGCCAATTATGATTTCCGGCACCATTACCGATGCCTCTGGCCGCACCCTTTCCGGCCAAACGACTGAAGCTTTTTACAATTCCGTTGCCCACGCAAAGCCAATTTCTGTGGGGCTCAACTGTGCCCTGGGCGCCACCGAATTGCGCCCTTATGTGGAAGCCTTATCGGGCGCCTGTACCTCTAATGTCTCCGCCCACCCCAACGCGGGATTGCCCAATGAGTTTGGCGAATACGACGAAACCCCTGAGCAGACCGCCGCAATCGTAGCGGAATTTGCCCGCAGCGGATTTATTAATATCCTCGGCGGCTGTTGTGGCACCACCCCCGATCATATTCGTGCAATTGCCGACGCAGTGGCCGATATACCCCCACGACAGCAGCCGGAAATAAAACCTGCTCTGCGCCTGTCCGGACTGGAGCCATTTGTCGCCGATGAAAACGCCTTATTCGTCAATGTGGGCGAGCGTTGCAACGTCACTGGCTCCGCCCGATTTAAGCGCCTGATCCTTGAAGAGGACTACGACACCGCCCTGCAAGTGGCTGCCGCCCAGGTAGAGGATGGTGCACAGGTAATCGACTTCAATATGGATGAGGCGATGCTGGATGCCCTCGCCGCTATGCGCCGCTTCCTCAACCTTGCCGCTACCGAACCGGATATCGCCAAGGTGCCATTTATGGTGGACTCCTCCAAGTGGGAGGTGATCGAGGCCGGCCTGCAATGCATCCAGGGCAAGCCCATTGTGAACTCCATCAGCCTCAAGGAAGGCAAAGAGGAGTTTATCGAAAAGGCTCGACTGTGCCTGCGCTACGGTGCAGCTGTGGTGGTGATGGCTTTTGATGAAGATGGCCAGGCGGATACTTTCGAGCGCAAAATTGAGATCTGCAAGCGCAGCTACGATGTGCTGGTCGATGAAGTCGGCTTCGATCCCACCGATATTATTTTCGACCCAAATATTTTTGCTGTCGCCACCGGTATTGAGGAACACAATAATTACGCGGTGGACTTTATTGAGGCGTGCCGCTGGATTCGCGCAAACCTGCCCGGTGCCCAGATCAGTGGCGGCGTCTCCAATGTTTCCTTCTCTTTCCGGGGCAACAATCCGGTACGTGAAGCCATTCATTCAGTATTCCTGTTTCACGCTATTAAAGCCGGCCTGAATATGGGTATCGTGAACGCCGGGCAGCTGGCGGTCTACGACGAACTCCCAGAGGAGCTGCGGGAAAAAGTTGAGGATGTGATCCTCAACCGCAGCCCGGATGCCACTGAAGCCCTGCTGGAAATTGCCCCCAAATACCAAGGGGATGGCGGCGGTGCCACACGCAAAGAGGACCTTAGCTGGCGCCAATTGCCCGTGAAGGAGCGCTTGGCACACTCCCTTGTGAAAGGCATTAACAACT
The DNA here is from genome assembly GCF_047324085.1 of Microbulbifer sp. CNSA002. Lineage (NCBI taxonomy): Bacteria > Pseudomonadati > Pseudomonadota > Gammaproteobacteria > Cellvibrionales > Microbulbiferaceae > Microbulbifer > Microbulbifer sp. CNSA002. Next base: position 2,231,407 of record NZ_CP172449.1, on the reverse strand, counting down.
ATATCGAGGAAGATACCGAAGAGGCCCGCGCAAGTTCCTCACGCCCACTGGATGTGATCGAGGGTCCACTGATGGACGGTATGAATATCGTCGGAGACCTGTTTGGCGAAGGGAAAATGTTCTTGCCCCAGGTAGTGAAATCCGCCCGGGTTATGAAACAGGCGGTAGCCTACCTACAACCCTATATTGAAGCGGAAAAAACCGAAGACAGCCGCTCCAACGGCCGTATCCTGATGGCCACTGTTAAAGGGGATGTGCACGATATTGGCAAAAATATTGTGGGCGTGGTGCTGGCCTGCAACAACTATGAAGTAATCGACCTCGGCGTGATGGTGCCAGCGGAAACCATTTTGCAAACTGCAAAGGAAAAGGAGTGTGACATTATCGGCCTGTCCGGCCTGATCACCCCATCCCTGGATGAAATGGTTCATGTAGCCGCCGAGATGGAGCGCCAGGGGTTTGATATCCCATTATTGATCGGCGGAGCCACTACCTCCAAAGCCCATACCGCCGTAAAAATTGATCCCCAATTCCATCGCAACCAGGTGGTGTATGTAGCCGATGCATCCCGCGCCGTAGGCGTGGCCAGCAGCCTGATTTCCAATGAGCTGCGCCCAGCCTTTGTGGAAAAAATCCAGGCAGAGTATGACAAGGTACGCACCCGCACCGCCAACCGCAAGCGCAATGACACCCGCTTAACCTACGAGGAAGCGCGGGATACTGCCCCGGAATTTGATTGGAAAAACTACCAGCCAGCACGACCCAACAAGCTGGGCCTTACCGTGATCGACGATTTCCCTCTGGAGAAACTGCTCGACACTATGGACTGGACACCTTTCTTTATTTCCTGGGATTTGGCGGGTAAATTCCCGGCAATCCTTGAAGACGAAATTGTGGGAGAAGCCGCTACCGATCTCTACGACAACGCCCAGCGCATGTTGAAAGAGATTATCGATAAAAAGCTATTGCGCGCACGGGCCGTATTCGGCCTATGGCCAGCCAATAGCGTCGGCGACGATATCATCGTCTACAAGGATGAAAGCCGCAGTGAGGAGCTGGCTCGCCTTCACCATATGCGCCAGCAGGTACAGAAACGCGGTGGCGATGGCCTGTGCCGCTCCCTGGCAGATTTCGTCGCGCCGCTGGAGTCCGGCCAAATAGACTATGTGGGCGGCTTCGCGGTTACCACTGGCATCGGCGCAGACGAGTTAGCAGACACCTACGAAGCCAAGCACGACGATTACAACGCCATTATGGTAAAGGCCCTGGCAGACCGTATGGCAGAGTCCTTTGCTGAGACACTGCACCGTTTGGTGCGAAAAGAATATTGGGGCTATGCCAAAGACGAAACCCTCAGCAATGAGGAGCTGATCAAGGAAGCCTACCAGGGCATCCGCCCAGCCCCGGGCTATCCAGCCTGTCCCGATCATTCGGAAAAAGCTACCCTGTTCAAATTGCTACAAGCGGAGCAAAATGCAGGCGTCAGCCTTACCGAGCACTTTGCCATGATGCCCGCAGCTGCGGTGAGCGGTTGGTACTTCGCCCACCCCCAGGCAAAGTACTTCAATGTGGGCAAGATCGGCAGGGATCAGTTGCAAAGCCTGGCTAAACGAAAAGGGGTCAGCGAACCGGAATTGGAGCGCTGGCTACGTCCCAACCTCGAGGAGTGAGCCTGTGGAAGATAATAATAAGAAAGCGAAAAAGCCCAATTTCGGCCAGGTGGTAGTCAGTACCCTGGCCGCCGCGATTGGCGTGCAGAGTGATAAAAACCGCGAAAGGGATTTTCAAAGTGGCAGTATTATGACGTACGTTATTGCCGGCGTTGTTTTTACCGCCGTATTTGTAATCGGATTGGCTCTAATTGTGAAAATAGTACTCGGCAATATGGGCTAAAAGCGCAGAGTGCTTTCCATCAGCTAGCAGCTATACAAATAAGCTGAGCGAAATGTCTATCGCTAATGCCCGGGACTACACAACTCCGGGCCAGCGGCGGGCTAGCGCGTGGCCACCCAAAAAACACAGGTGGCTACGAAAATTGCGACCAGTGCTACAGCAGCAATTGCATCCACTACATTATCGTCTTCAGAAACTACAGCTACTTCATCATTCATCGAATCTCTCCGATCGTTCTTTATTGTTATTTAAAGTAGTTGGGCCGCTGGATGCGGCAACCCAAGTAGAGCAAATCAAGTCATCAGTTGCAAGGCGGGGCCGGCAAACAACCTTACCTACCCAGCTGCCACTCTACGCCTGCCCGGAATAGAGAGCGATATGAAACCCTCCGGTGAGAGCCTGGCCAGTCTTAGCAACCTGTGTACGGCTGTTAACATCGACATTCAGATTGCCCCATTTATTTGGGGAAACTGACATAATTCCATTAACACCTTTGCCCTTGTTAACACTCGTCATATTGCAAAACACCACGGCTCCACCACCACTCTTGTTCGTCGCCAGAGAACCTGGACTCGGGCTTGAGCCATCGGAAATCAGAATATGTACATCGACAGTTTTACCACCCAGCGAGTTTTTTAGAATCCTATTGTTATGATCCAAACAAATATCAATGCCAAAAGTTAAGCCCTTGTACGAAAAAGTACTGTCACTTGCCTTGGTCGAAAAAGCATCATCTGTCTGATACTTATCATTGCCAACTTTATATTTCTTCAGCAGGAAATTGCCACCGGCCAGGATAGGAGCAATGCTCAAGTAAGATGCTGAAGAAAAACATCCACCACCTTTTGTGTAAGCAATAGTCCCTGCAACAATCAGAATGTTCGGGTACTGACGGGAAGCTCTGCGCAGGCCGGAATAAATATCACCCTTGGAGCCCTTGCTTAAAGAGTCGATGTGATTAGTTTTTGCTTTAGAGGCATACCCTGAAAAGTAATACTCCGGAGCAACCAACATCTTGATATATTTATCGTCGGAGTACTCTTGCATCATGGCCTTAGCGCGAGCCAACGCCCCCTCAAACACATCGAAATTACTGTTACTCACACCAGTAAACTTTGATGAGTCATCAAACTCAATCATCGCCGCAAGGATATCTTTAGCCATCCCGCTTACCTCTTATATTTTTTTAGGAATTCACTCACTGACTTACCTACTGACCAGCCTCATATGTGACTGGCGATTCGCACTTTATATCACCGCAAGTAAACTGAGAGGCGGTATCAATTCACAGCTAACCGAATTAGCGTCGATTTGCCAGGGCCCCGAAGTGGAGTCGCTACACTCAACAGGTAAGTTGCGGCTAAAAAACAGACAGGACGGCATAGATAGCCATTACTGCAACGCTCCTCGAATCTGCAACAACAGACAAGCATTATGCTGATAAATCTCTCTTATAACTGTTGGTTACAGATATAGCGGAAAATATTGTTATTTATTGCATAAGAGCGCTGGTATGTTATGCGCCAGCGGAGAATCGTCCGGGGCCCGCCCCTTTCTCCACCATCAGCGCACAAAGGCAATGGAATCAAGCTGTTATGTATCGATACGACGACCGGGACCGCGCCATCATCAACGATCGCGTAGCCCAGTTCCGCGGCCAAACGGAACGTTACCTTGCCGGCGAGTTGAGCGAGGAGCAATTCCTGCCGCTGCGCCTGCAAAATGGCCTCTATATTCAGCGACTGGCCCCCATGTTGCGTATTGCCGTTCCCTACGGCCTGCTCAACAGTGCCCAGTTACGCCGTCTCGCCCGCGTAAGCCGCGACTACGATAAAGGCTACGCCCACTTCACTACGCGCCAGAACCTCCAGTACAACTGGCCGCAGCTGGAAGATGTACCCGCTATTCTCGATGAGCTAGCGGAAGTGGAAATGCACGCGGTACAAACCAGCGGCAACTGTATCCGAAATACCACCTCGGACCCCTACGCCGGCATTGCGCTCGACGAGATTGCCGACCCGCGCCCCTACTGCGAGTTGATTCGCCAGTGGTCTACATTCCATCCGGAATTCGCTTTCTTGCCGCGCAAGTTCAAGATCGCGGTCAGTGGTTCAGAACAGGACCGCGCCGCCATCCGTGTACACGATATCGGTGTACAGATCGTCAAGCGCGGTGAAGAGATTGGCTTCCAGGTATTGGTAGGTGGCGGTCAGGGCCGCACACCGGTTATTGCCGAGACCATCCGCGACTTCCTGCCGGAAGAAGACCTGCTCTCTTACCTTGAAGCGATTGTCCGCGTTTACAACCAGCTAGGTCGTCGCGACAACAAGTACAAAGCGCGCATTAAAATTCTGGTCAAGGCCCTCGGCCCGGAAGAGTTCGGCCGCCGCGTGGAAGAAGAGTGGCAACATATTAAAGACGGCGCTGAAAAGTTAACCCAGGAAGCATTGGATTGGGCTAAATCCTTCTTCACAGCCCCAGAATATCGCAAGTTTGACGGATCAGCTGCTGAAGCTGCACTGCAACAACAAGCTGACAGCGACAAAGCCTTTGCCCGCTGGCTTGAACGCAACACCTACCCTCACCGGGTACCCGGTTATCGCGCGATTAAGTTGTCCACCAAACCCACTGGTGTACCCCCAGGTGATGTAACCGATGCCCAACTGGAGGCTCTTGCCGATCTAGCCGATACTTTTAGCTTTGGTGAAGCTCGGGTAACTCACGACCAGAATGTGGTACTCGCAGACGTCGAACAGGACAAACTGTTTGAACTCTGGCAACAGGCCCGCAAGCACGGCTTCGCCACACCGAATATCGGCACCCTGACCGATATGATTTGCTGCCCCGGCGGTGACTACTGCTCACTTGCCAACGCCAAGTCCATCCCGGTGGCCGAAGCCATCCAGCGTCGCTTTGACGATATGGACTACCTGTACGACCTGGGTGATCTCAACCTCAATATCTCTGGCTGCATGAATGCCTGTGGCCACCACCACGTGGGACATATCGGCATCCTCGGCGTCGACAAAAAAGGGGAAGAGTTCTACCAGATTCAGCTGGGCGGCAGTGCATCCAACGAGGCCAGCCTGGCCAAAGTATTGGGCCCCAGTTTCTCCCGCGCTGAAGTGCCAGACGTGATCAGCAAAATCCTCGACCTCTATGTCGAGCAGCGCCAAACGGAAGAGCCCTTTATCGACACCTACAACCGCATCGGCCTTCAGCCCTTCAAGGAGAGAGTTTATGCCAAAGCCAGCTAAACTGGGCCCACAGCCGGGCAACCCTGCAGAACTGATCATCGATGGTGAAGTAAAGACCAACGAATGGCAGCTGGTACCCCAACTGGAAGCTGGAGAGGAGTTGGACCCAAGCACCCTGCCCTCCGGCAAAATTATCCTGCCACTGCGACAGTGGCTGGCACATCGCGATGCGCTGTCATCCCGCAGTGACGAAGTCGGTGTTTGGCTGGACAGTGAAGAAGGTGCCGAGCAGATTGCGGAAAAAGCCGCCAAATTGCCGGTAATTGCCGTGCACTTCCCAGCATTTGCCGACGGTCGGGGCTTTACCGCCGGCCGTATGCTGCGCGAGCGCTACAGCTTTACCGGAGAGTTACGCGCAGTAGGCGGGTTTATGCGAGACCAGCTGACCTATTTACAGCGCTGCGGCTTCAATGCCTACGCATTTGAAGGCGAGCAGCCTCTGGCAAGCCTTAAAGACTCGATGAGCGATTTTGGCGATAGCTACCAAACAGGGGTCGACCAACCGCTGCCCATGTTCCGTCGCCGCTTCTAAAGCTCAATTTAGACCTCTGAATACTCAGAGGTCTAAATTTCCACTTCCATCACGCCTCCAGCCCCAATCCATTAAGTGCAAACTCCAAAGAGGGTTCCACCTCCTTGAGTTCTCGCCCGGATCGCAATACCGATGCTGTGCCATGCAGCAGGGTAATCAGGTACATAGCGCACTCCTCGGCACGCCGATCAAGCCCTATAGCCTGGGACTCTTTATCAAAACGAAACAAGTCAACCAGTTGCTTTACCGCTTCTGCGTCAGCAGCTTTTAAAGCGTCAATGGCATCAGAGGGCAAAGCGTCACCGGCAGTTTCTGATAATCCAAACGCCAGATAACAACCCCTCGGGGTTCCCTCCCCCGCTTGCCCTTTAACGGTAGCCAACAAATAACTATGCAATCGCTGCCGTAACGGCACTCCCTCTTCCGTCAGGAACTGCATACGATCTTTGGCATATCTATCCAGGTATTGCCCCAATGAAAGAACAAACAGTTTCTCTTTATTGCCAAAGGAAGAATACAGACTTGGCTTGTTAATCCCCATAGCCTTGGTCAGGTCCGCCATTGAGGCGCCCACATAGCCCTTTTTCCAAAAGACTTTCGTTGCTGATTCCAACGCATGCGCCTTATCAAACTCCGGCTTGCGTCCCGCCATTGGCAATCTCCCAAAAATTGTTTTGACAATATTGTACCGATCGGTAAGACTTAGCTCAAACCTTACCGATCGGTACAATATTAATCAACCCTTCACAGGAGAACAGAATTGAGCATTTCAATCGAAGGAAAAACTGCCCTTGTAACTGGAGCAAACCGCGGAATTGGCAAGGCAATTGTCGAGCGCTTTCTTGACGGTGGCGCAAAAAAAGTCTATCTGGCCGTTCGCAACCCAGAGACAACGACAGAGCTGACAGAAAAATATGGCGACAAAGTAATCACATTGGAACTCGATGTGGCAAAAGCCCAAAGTGTAGGGGCGGCGGCAAAGGCGATTCAGGAATTGGATATTCTGGTGAACAATGCCGGGGTACTTGCGCCCGCAGACCCGCTTAGCGACCATGTAGAGGACTCTCTTAAGCAGGAACTGGAAGTGAATACCTTTGGGCTTGTCCGTGTAGCCAAAGCATTCACCCCCCATTTGGAAAAGAGCAAAGGCGCCCTGGTACAAATGAATTCGGTAGTATCCTTGCGTACCTTCCCACACGTTAGCACCTACTCCGCATCCAAAGCCGCCAGCTACGCAATTACCCAGGCACTTCGAGAAACGCTTCAGGAGCGAGGCGTACAAGTATTGAGTGTTCACCCCGGCCCCATCAAAACAGATATGGCCAAACAGGCTGGGCTGGAGGACGGAGAATCCCCCTGTGCAGTGGCTGAGGAAATTGTTGGCGCGCTAAAAAATGGGGATTTTCACCTCTTCCCGGATGCCATGTCGCAGACTTTTGAAGCCGCTTATCAGAGCTTCTCTGATTCGGTGATCACCGCAGACCTTAGCGAATAACACGACCGAAGATTGTCTGAGTAAGAAGTAACACAAGCCTCGAAGGAACCCGATCTAGGGTTCTTTCAAGAGGCTGGAAAATTCCTCTGAAGCCATAACGGGTACAAACTCAGTGATCGTAAAAGTCGACGCTCCATGTTTTGTGAAAGGGTCTTCTTCCAAAACCTTTCGCAGCACTTCCTCAGAGGGATGACGTGAAATAATTATCGCGCCAGTTCTAGGCTCTTTCGCCCCCCCAAAAAGCAGGTCTCCCGATTTATAGTGTCCCTCCAGGTAGCTCACATGCTCCGCCATTAACTCTGGGGTCAGTTTTTTAAGATCCGGGAAATTCAAGTTCACTAAAAACATAACATCTCCCCCCCTCCTTAGGGGCTATATATCAACTCTTTACACCACTTTAAGCTTGCAGAAATAACCTCCACCAAACTAATAGATAGCTAATCTTTCCACCTTGGCGGTAGAGGATAATCCCCAAGTAGTAGTTTAAATGGAAACCATCGGAGATTGATGATCGGGTATCATTTAATTTAATGGTGCCATCACGTATCTTTCTTTAGGCAATAGTGCTAAATAGACGATACTTCAGATTAATCAAGTTGCATGTGGCCTGAAGAGCTTCATCTGCCTTCCAGGCTATGGTATCCCCCTCAAAGCCACATACCAAACTCCCCTCAAAACATTTGGGGATTAATGAGATGGCACTCCCTCTTTGGGCTCACTCTTAAGACTGTTAATGCGAGCTCATTTTTAGAAGGTGTAAAAACTGTTCAGAGGCCATAACAGGCTCAAATTCGATTAGCGAATAAACTGCCACTCCACTTTCTATAAAAGGGTCCTTATCAAGCACTCTCTGCAATGCTTCTTCAGTGTTGTGACGAGAAACAATAATCCCACCAGTCCTGGGATTTTTCCTTCCTCCAAAGAGTAAACTTCCAAACTTGTACTCCCCCTCCAGATAAAGCCTATGCTTCGCAGTCAGCTCTGGGGTTAGCTTTTCCAAATCCTTAAAATGCATATCCACTAAAAACACACCCATTCCCTCTTCTCTAAAAATACCATAAAATTGCTACTGATTTCGTAGCAACTGTAACGCTACTAATTTAGAAGCGCAAGAACCATGGCAACTCCTCTACCGAAAAAAACTGTCCGAGGCTCGACTAGCGGCATAGCCATCATGGCTGTATTCGATCTGCTCGGGCGAAAATGGAGTATGAGAATACTGTGGGAACTGAGGAGCACACCCCGGAGCTTCAGGGAACTCCAAGCCCAGTGTGATGCCATGTCCCCTTCGGTACTAAATACAAGAATCAAACAGTTGAGCGAAGCTAAATTGATTAATAAGTGTACGAATGGATATCAACTGACAGATCTGGGAGTTTCGTTAATGGAAACCCTTGATCCGCTGAGGGAATGGGCTAATAACTGGGAGGAATCCCTCAAGGCCTAATGGACACTCTCTAAAAGCCAAAACCCAAGAGCCTTGCAGCCTAGATGCCGCTGGGTTCTTAGAGGCAGGCCAACTATCGCGACAAAATGGACTGAACCGATGGGGCAGTCTCATTATCACTCGCATCATGCGCTAGCGAAAACGAATAATATTAATCGCCGCGCAAATCAAATCTACGAATAATTCTGCCAAACAATGCACCTGCTAACCATCAAGGGTAAAGGAGGGGTCAATCTCTTTAGAAGCCACCAAACCACTGCTCTTAAGGGCACCCTTATGAGTTACCTTTTTGTGCCCGTAAGTAGCGAGTCATGGGGATTGCAGGGAGATAAATTGAGAGAAATGTGATTTTCAGAAGTTTCCTCAACCCAAAAACAGCTGTGCGCTGCATCCCCTACTTTTGATTGTTAAGGTCACATTTCTGGCATTTTTTCAAATTTTTGTAATTTCGGGTCCATATAGTCCCAAGATGCACCACTACCAGCATATACCACCATTGTCGGGTTGAATTGCTCCAGGTCATGAAGACTTCCAGCGCGGATAAATTCAAACTGCGGCATACCGCTATTTTCCGCATAAATATGCGAACCGCAGCGAGGGCAAAAACCTCTCCTTACTGTATTGCCGCTATCTGTCTGCTTCTCATGAAATGCAAGATCGCCGCTAATGGCTAAGCTTCCGCGAGGAATAGCAATGTTAGCGATGTGTCCAGCCCCGCTAATTTTCTGACAATCTGTACATTGGCAATGACCCGCCATTACCGGCTCTTCAGAGCAAGAATAACTAATATAACCGCACAGGCATTCTCCAGATATTTTGGACATAAATTTTCCCGGTTACTTACGAAGTTGAAGTAACCTTAGCCTAAATCAATAACTTCAACTTCGCAAGTAACTAGGCTAGTATTTCATTTTCTGGCAGTAAGAGTGTGAGCATGAGTCCTGATAATCAATTTTTACGTTCGGGATGCCCTATCGTGAACGGACTGGACGTATTCGGCGATAAGTGGACATTAGTTATTCTAAGAGACTTACTGTGTGGTAAAGAGACCTATAGCGAGCTAGCTGACTCACCAGAGAAAATACCAACCAACAGACTCGCAGAAAGATTAAAAATGCTAGAAGCAGAGGGAATGTTGGTGAGGGTACAATATCAATCAAAGCCTAAGCGATATAAGTACCTGCTAACACAGAAAGGCAAGGATGTCTTACCGATTCTTCAGGCAATCGCCAAATGGGGAAATACATATTTTGAAGGCTCATGGATTCCCCCGAAGTGGTTTATGGAAACCTAACCCTTTGATTCGGGGCCAGAAGCGCAACAATTCCGCAGGACAAAGCTAAGCTGAAAATTTAGCAATAACAGCAACTTTTATGCATTTTTACTCCGAAATTGCTCTCCATAAATGGCCAGAAGCTTATGATATTGACTTTGCCTGTTATGCCCCCCCAATCTCATTAAGAAACCCTCCTGAATCACTAACGAACCTGGCGGCAGTTGATACTAAGAATATACTTTTTTACTGGAACACTTTTGCCCCTAAGGGCCCGGCAGCTCAGTGCCGCCAGACTCTATGGATCAGCTCAACTATAGAGACAAAATAGACTGAACCGCTGCGACAACCTCATTATCACTCGCATCATGTGCTAATGAAAACGAATGATATTCATCGCCCCGCAGACCAAATCTGCGATCAATTTCAGCCAAACAGTGCACCTGTTCACCATCAACGATAAAGGAGAGTTCAATCTCTTTTGAATTCAACAAGCCACTACTCTTAAACTCTATCTCCTGGTAGCATCCAGACAGGGAGACAAAATTGCTTCCACGCAAATGCCCCTTTTCAACATCCGCTTTTACCATTTTAAAGCCACTTTCCTCGATCATGGAAAGTACCTTCTCTACAACGGGTAAAGGTCTTATCCGCAAGGGATCCCTGTCTTTCGGATCCAGCGCAAAATCAATATCCAGGGAAGTTTCCAGCCACACATAGCTTTTATTTCTACGGGTGTTTAAAACAGTAACTGGCGTCTCTTCATGCAACGCCAACTGAAAAGGAACTTCCCGGCTCTCTCCAGCGCCAATAGTGAAAGGGTCCTGTACCTGTAATTCATTCAGTACAAAACGCTCATGGCTTACCCCTTCATCGGTCTCCACCTTGATCTCGGTGCAGAGCTTTAAACTTATAGCATCCACCTGCTGGTCGATATCACCACCAATGATATGGATAGCCCCTTCAATGATTCCACCCTGAACTTGCTCAGAGTTTTGTAGAACTGTATCAACTTTAGCTGCACCAATACCTATTGACGCTTTGAGTTTTTGAAACATAGACATACTTGGGGTACTCACCTAACCAAACAACCTAGCCTTAAAATATGGACTTTAACCTATTTCTTAGCCCAATAAATAGAGTCCAACATTAACACAAATCCAATTTAGGTAATACCAGGCCCAATAAGTTCATTTATATCTTGAACTTCTACATAAATAATTGATAACACCTATACCTACCTCTACCAGGTTCAGGGAGAGCTTGCCTGATTAAAAAGAGATATTTTTATTACACATTTCCCCCAACAGTAAAAAATTTAATGCTTGAATAAGACCACTTACTTTTTCTGAATGTGTCATTTTTCGTTGGAATATCGGCAAAATCCTAACTGTTGTTAAGAAAATTCCAGCAGTACCATAGTATCTGAGCCCTATTTATACCGAAGAAGTAAAAATATGATCAGAAATAATTTCAAAATCACACCTTCTCACACCTACATCATGCTGCAAGGGCTAGACCACTATCTGCAGCATCAGAAGTCGATAACAAACCAAAGGTAGATTGTAAGTTTAAATCTGCAAATTGAGACTCTCCATCTCAGCCACTACGTATAGAAACTCCATCTACAGAAAATTGAGAATAATCAATTTAGGGTACTCCTATTCACTTAGAGCCCCCTAGAAACATTTCTCAAACCATTAAGCAAGGTTATGCACATTTTAATTATTTACGATGGAAAACCGGGCCATCTCAGTCCTTCTCTGGGGCTATACCAGCTACTCTCCCGCCACTCCAAGGGCAAATATTCTTATGAAATCACCACCAGTAAACCAGTTTTAAAGGCCCTAAATAAACCAATAAGACTATTGACTCGACATCTCGCCAGAAACGCACACAAATTTATCATGCTCTTTCACAGAAATCCCTCCTTCAAAAGAAAACCAGATCTAATTATTTCCTTTGGTGGGAATAGCGTTGCTGCGAACGTTGCACTAACCCAAAAAACACAATGCATGAATATTGCCATAGGAAATATTTACAGCTTCAGGAAAACCGACTTCTCTCTAACCCTATCTACCAAAGAGGACATTAAGAAATCTAGGCAATACCTTCCATTTAGCCGCATAGATGTAAATTTATGCGAAGCATTGGGCGACAACTTAAAGAAGAAACACCACAAACCCTTTTATACTTTACTTATCGGAGGCAATGGAAGCGGCTATAAATACACACGGAAGGATTATATAGATTTGATAGAAGAGCTAAAAAAAATAGCGATCTATCAAAATATTTCATGGCTAATTAGCACCTCAAGAAGAACCCCTAAATATGTGGCTGAGCTAATTGAAAGCAACATGCCATTTGATACATGCTTCAACTTGCTAGATTATGAGGCCCCCAATGCCAGCCTCGAAGAAATACTCGGTGCAAGTGAAGCTGTCTTTATAACCGAAGACAGTTCATCAATGATTTCTGAGGCCCTTGCCCTATCTAAACCTATATATACTTTAGTCCCCCAAGAGAATAACATCTACGGAGCCCACAAAACTCTCATCAATAAACTTTACAGTGAAACTTATATAAAGAGGATGGAGATTTTCGAACTGGCCAAGACCTTTAATGATTCTCTATCAAAAGATTTCAACTTAGATTATGGATACCATTCTAAAGCAAGATACGATGAAATTATCTCTGCGCTTGACATCAGCAGCAATGGTAGGTGAGCGATCTCAACCCCTTAAATTGACCATCATGACGACAGGGACTTTAACACAAAGATCTATTGATATATAACCTGAGACAAACTTTTAACGGCAAGAGATCCTGCACATTCAAACTAGTCAATTGCAGTAGCAAAAACTACTAGCAGAAAATAATATTCTCTCTAGCCTCACCAAGCGAGTAGAACTTCATCAAAAGCCAACCTAAATTTTAATCTATACATCAACTGCCAACTCACAATTAAAAATACCGTTCTAAAAAATACAAGCAAGTATTTTGCGTGGAGAGCCAACCCCACACCACCCTGCACGCTGTTAAAATGAGCCCATATCTTCCAGAGACCTTCTCAACAACCCCTTAATATAGTTGATGCGGCCTCCAAATTTAATTATTTCAATTTCTTCTTGAGAAAGGTCATTTTCCAACCAAATCTTAATACCTTTAGTCACATTTCTCAGCTCTAGTATCTTGTTACCCCCTGTACAGCTTGAAAGATCATAAAATTGAAGTTGATCATCTTTACTAAAGGCGTCAAAATCGCTTGGATTACAAAATGTTAAAATGAGAATTCCGTGGTCAATAAGATTCTTGCGATAGAGTCCAGCTACACTTTTGGCTATGACGCAGCGCACTCCCAAGTATCGCAGTGTAATTGAGGCATGCTCCCGGCTCGACCCATGACCTAAACTGTTGCCGGCAATAAGAAATATATCCTCCTTGGCGCTCAAAGCCCGCTGATAAAAAGATTCATCTACATTTGAAAAAGCAAAGCGGCTTAACTCTGGGACATTTGACCAATAAGGCAAAGCATCCGCACCTCCGGGAATAATATCATCGGTTGAGACATTATCCTCCAGCTTTAAAAGAGCTGGGCCTTCGATCACACTTAACATTTTTTCCAGAACTGGCAAAGGCTTGATGTTGGGGCCCTTTCTCACCTCAACTTTCACTGGTATTTCCTGCGGTGGCTCCAATAGTGATCGCATATCCATTAGATGTTCAGGCTCTTCAAATACCGGATAATCCATGTCTAAATTTCTGGGGTCAGTTATTTTTCCTTTCAGGGCGCTGGCCGTCGCAGTCTCTGGGCTGCATAAATAGACGCTATCTTCTTTGGTTCCCGAACGCCCAGGGAAATTTCTCGGCACAGTTCTAAGACTATTGTGCCCGCTAGCTGGGGCTTGCCCCATACCGATACAGCCACCACAGCCGGTTTCATGCAAGTAAGCCCCTGCACCAAGCAGTTTTTCAAGGTCACCATTATGAGTCAGCTCATGAAGTAGTTGGCGCGACGCGGGATTAATATCTAAAGAAATCTCGTGCGGTACAAAGAGACCATTTACCATCCGGGCGGGAATAGAAAAATCACGCAACCCAGGGTTAGCCGAAGAGCCGATATAGCTCTGAGAAACTGGCCTACCCTCAACTTCACGAACTTTAACAACCTTATCCGGCCGCGAGGGGCAAGCGATCATTGGTTCAATTTTCGATAGATCTAAAGTTGCAACCTCATCATAGGTTGCATCCTTATCGGCAAGCAACTCGACAAAGTCGTTCTCGCGCGACTGCTGCCGCAAGAAAAGCCTCACTTGATCATCAGCAGGAAAGACACTTGTTACGGCCCCCATTTCCTGCCCCATATTGGCGATTACGTGACGATCCATTGCTGTAAGGTTTGCCAATCCAGGGCCGTGATATTCAACAATCTTGTTCCAGCAACCTCTCAATGTATATCTACGTACAAGCTCCAAAATAACATCTTTAGCGCTTACCCATGGCTGTAGCTCCCCCTCGAAACGCACCCCCAAAATAGTTGGCATTACCAGAGAAAGCGGAAATCCCATCATTGCAAGCGCAACCTCAATTCCTCCGGCTCCTATTCCTAACATACCTAACGAGCCAGCAGCACATGAGTGGCTATCCCCACCTAAAAGGGTTTTACCGGGGATACCAAAACAAGCCATATGGACAGGATGACTAATACCATTTCCTGGTCGCGAGTACCATATCCCGTAGTTTCGACAGGAACTTTGCAGGAACACGTGGTCATCACCATTCTTATGGTCTGCCCTCAATACATTGTGATCCACATACTGAGCGCATATTTCTGCTTTCACCTGCCTCGCCCCCAAAGCTTCAAGCTCCAACATCACTAACGTGCCGGTAGCATCCTCACTGAGGACTTGGTCAATTTTAAGCTCGATAACACTTTGGGGAGCCATATTCCCTTTGACCAAATGACTTTCAATTAACTTTCTAGCTACGTTTAGGCCTGTCATTAAGTTACACTAACGAACTCTAATACTTACCCACCTAGACAACTTATTGGCCTAGCAATTCTGTTTTCGTTATCGACATAACTAGAAATAACGTATTAGTATAAATAAATATCCATTAGAATAATTAAATATATTTAGAAGCTTAAATCAAAGAAACTATTTTTATCTAAAACATGCACACCCAACAGCCTTCACAGCAACTCAAACCGCCTCATACGATAGAAAACTTCACCTTTCGGCACTACCAGATTGCTTGTCCCGTACAAACATCAAGAAGAATTACCCTGGCTGAATGTCATATATAGAGAAATACTCAACATAAGCATGTTAATATTCAGTTAATAGGAAATTCCAGCAGGATATTCGGAATTGAAAGTTTTACTTCTACCAGGACTTGATGGAACAGGAACACTGTTTTCAGGTTTGATTAAGGCACTACCAAAACAATGGACAACCGAAACTATCTGCCTTTCCAAGCTCCCAGGGGATAGTTACCTGGCTCAAGCTCAATCAATCGCCAAGAGCTATCTCAATGAGAAGACTTACATTATTGCTGAATCCTATTCAGGACGAATTGCATATGAGTTATCCCTCTTAGCTCCCGAGAAAATTTTAAGCATTACCTTTATAGCTAGCTTTATAAGCTCTCCTTCGCTTCTATCCAAGGCAGCACAACTAGCTCCAATCTCGCTTATAGACTGCCCATCTTTAACCAAAATCACACTAAATTTTTTTGGTTTCAATGGCAAAGGCAGTGACATACTCATTGACAGCACCTATAACGCCCTACTAAACACCAACAGAGGCAAACTAAAGCAAAGGCTTCACAATACCGCCTCGATTTCCCAACCATCCCAAAGATTGGAAATCCCTGCCGTCTACATCCGCCCGGATAGAGATCGACTTGTAAGTAAAAAAGCTGTCATCGATATATCTGCGATATACATCAACCTCAATGTCATTGATATTCCTGGTGGGCACTTTATTGCTCAGGCACACCCCAACAAAGTCGCGAGAATTATTATGAATTTTGCAGAAGGATTATTGCTACCCTAACTTGCCTCTCAATTAACGATCATATGGCGAGCAATTCCACAAATAATCTCGCCTTAGAATCTAAACTGATATTCGTTCATAAAGTACCTCTTACCAATCTCGCTTCCCACAAAATCCTCGGAGTTAACAGTGAGCAATAGAGAGCATATTTCCTTTCTAGAACCAATAAAAAATCCGCCTGCTTACTCAATGGATAAAGAAAATAGAAAATTAGAACTTAAACTTGATGTACAGTACGAAAAGAATAACATTTTCAGTTTTTACAAAACCCATGACACACCAACCTGGACCCGTGTATTTTCATCATCAATCACTCAAGAAGCAGGTTTCACACTTACAGGCCCTACCATTGAAATTCGCGCTGATAGCCACCTTACTATCCAGACAAACAACCTGCTGCCAGAGGAAGACCCCCTTAATACACCCGCTACAATAAACTTCCCCCATGAGTTCAATACCTACAACTTACATACTCACGGGCTCCACGTCTCCCCAGAATCTCCGGCCGACAATGTCTGCATGAAGATCAAACCAGGGGAAAGTTATACCTACGAATACGACATTCCCAAGGACCAACCCCCAGGACTCTACTGGTACCACCCCCATAAGCACGGCTCTGTCGCTATACAAGTCGGCAGCGGGATGGCAGGTGCCCTAATCGTAAGAGATGAATTTGACGATGAACTTGAGGCAATGGGAGTTAAGGAACATATTCTTGTCTTCCAGAATATTGCCGTAGATGAGCACGGAAAAGTAGAGGATCAACACCAGGTCGCTAAGTTCCCAGATAGTGAATACTGTATTACCGTTAACGGGCAATACTGCCCTATCATTCATGCAACGGTGGGTGAGCTTCTCAATCTGAGACTTCTCAATGCTACCACCAGGACATCGATAGATATCGATTGCCCTTGGTTCGCGCAAATGTATATCTACGGGTTTGATGGAAACCCTACTGATGACTACCGCCTACAAGACGGAGTAAGCCTGGGCCCCGCTAATCGAGCCTCCCTTTTCTTAAAAATCAGTGAAGCCGCCACTCCGGGAGCTCATTTTTACATTTACAATAATGCGATTGAGTTCCAACAAATGCCGCATTATAAGTACCATAACAACAGTCCACTTTTTGTTATTGCCATTGCCCAGGGGGAGGAAATCGGAACGGCAATCTATGCCCCCAGCAAACCACCCGCCCGATGTGCACCCCCACCCTTCCCCAGCAGTTTTAAAGTGGACTTACTGAAACCTATTACAGATGATGAGATCACCAATACACGTCGACTCACTTTCCAGGCCAACACGCTTGATGACCCCCAAAAATATTATCGCGGGCTGAATGTCAGTATTGACCATTCACCATTCGAAGGGTGTGAAGTGGTTAATCATTACGTAGAGCTTGATGCAGTAGAGGAGTGGACCTTGGTTAATGAAAGTGAATTCCCCCACCCAATCCATATTCATGTAAATCCGTATTATGTTATCGAGGTGGTTGGAGAAGACCCCATGCACCACACACTCAAACTACCGTTTTGGTGCGACACCTTTCAAGTACCGCCCCATGGACATGTCAAATTCCGTACTCGTTTCAAAGATTTTACCGGAAAGTATCCTCTGCATTGCCACTTACTTTATCATGAGGATGGGGGTATGATGCAACATGTTAAAGTTGTCAAAGATGCCTCTGAGATTCCAAAATAGCCCACTTATCTAACCAGTCATTGAATGCAAGGATCGTTAAAGTCCCGTAAGAACTAACACTTACTGGGGGCCACTTTTTGCGGGTCATGTAACTTGGGCGGAGTTGCATTACCACAATGCTTACTCAACCAATCGCAAGCATGGATAATATCCTTTGCAAGGCCACTGATTGCATTCTGATTGAGATGAGGGCGAACAACAATTCTCAGAGAGTTTACAGACTGAGCGTTTGGCGGCATCGAATAGGCAGAAAGAACCCATCCCCGCTCACGTACTTTATTGGATACATCATATTCATTAAAATTTTTATATTTTTTATTCAGGGTCATGGCAACAACTGGGATTCTCTGGGTTTTATTCATTATTTCAAAGTACCCACTGGCCACCAGAAGTTGACGAAGAGTCTGCGCATTTTCCAAGGTGTGCTGCATAATCTGCCTGTACCCCTCATAGCCTAGACGTATAAAATTGTAATACTGGTAGGCAACCGGCGATGCATTTCGGCTGAAGTTCAATGTGGCTGTAGGCATCTCCCCACCCAGGTAATTCACATAGAACATCAAGTCTTCATCAAAAACTGCTTTTTCACGAAAAATTATCCACCCCAATCCCGGCGGCACCAAGCCAAACTTGTGCCCGGAGGCATTGATAGATTTCACTCTTGGCAAACGAAAATCCCATTTATAATTCGGGTAGAGAAATGGATTAACAAATCCTCCCGACGCCCCATCAATATGCATAGGGATATCGTTTCCTGTTCTCTCTTCATACTTATCCAACCAGTTTTGAATTGCCCTAAATGCATCATCCTCACCGGTAAAGGTTTGCCCGGCGATAGCGACAACAGCGATGGTATTCTCATCGACCAATTCATCCAGATGTTCACTGGTAAAGCGGTAATGACCAGGCTTTAACGGTGCTATGCGCGGCTCCACATCAAAGTAGCGCATAAATTTGTCCCAAACGATCTGCACATTGGCTCCGGTAACCAGGTTAGGTTTTGAGCCGTCTTTGCCAGCTTGCTGCCTCTTCTTACGCCAATTCCACTTGTGCGCCAAACCAGCCAACATGCAGGCCTCTGACGAGCCTATGGTCGCTGCGCCGTATGGCTCTACTCCCTTAGGTCCATTCCAGAGGTTGTGTAACCAGCGAACCATTCGCGCTTCCATCGCAAACAGCTGTGGATACATGTCATGATCAATATAGTTCTTCAGATAATGTTTCTTAGCGACCTCAAATGCTTCTGACTCAGTAAAAGTTGTGACAAACGAAGATAAGTTCATCGCAGGCTTTGCGTCAGCCCAGGTTTCACTGGTTACAATAGCCTCGGCAGCCTCTGCTGAAATACTACACCGGGGAAAGTGCTTTTCTGGAATATCTTCATTGTATTCGTCAAAGAACCTATCAAATGGAGATTGCTCTTTCACTACCTACCTCCGGCTCACTCATCAATATCAGAAAATGACTGCTGTTGATGGCCACCCTCCCCCCGCCAGGAGGGATTGTGAAAATAGAAAATTAACAAGGGAACGGTGATCGCTATAGCAATTCCACCCAGGTTGAGAGCAACATAAGTTACAGGATTTTTTATCGTGAGCTGTTCTGGCGGGAAAAATGAAACTACCAAGGCAAAAACAACGGAAATTAAGCCTATTCCGGCAACAATACAAACCCCTGGCAGCCCTCCCGGGATACGAAAACTTCTGGGTAAGTCTGGTTGCGTGATCCGCAATCGAATAACCGCAGCAAACATCATTATGTACATAATGATGTATAAGCTAATAGCCATCACTGAAATTAAAACAAAAGCTGTAGATACATTATCCATTAAAATGTAAATGGACGAGATTGCTGCTACCACTACAAACTGTGCGAGGAGAATATTTTTTTGTACACCCACCCGGTTTTCTCGCTGAAACCAGGGCGGCAACATCCCATCCTGGGCCGTAGCCAGTAGCCCTCGACTGGGGCCAGCCAACCATGCCAAGGCACCACTTAGTGCACCATAGCCAATTAGCCAGGAAAGTGCTTGCACGGGCCATTGAATCCCAAGTAGCTGCCCAAAAGCTCTTTCGTAAGCTGTAAATAAGCCAGTTTCTACAGATATCTCTTTATAGGGCAAAATTGCAGCAATAGAGAGTGCGCCGAGAGTGAACACCAGGATGGAAATAACGGCGGCGATGGCAATTACAGCTGGATATCCTCGACGGGTATCACGTAGTTCCGACACATGCGTGGCCTGTGCTTCCACTCCAGCAAAGGCAAGTAAAATACCCCCGAGAAAAGCAATTGCCCCCAAACCGTTAATATGGGGAAACCAGCGCGGGTGATCATAACCATCCCGACGCACTGCTACTTCCGGGTCGGTCAAGGTCTCCCAGCCAATAGGATTACCACTCACCACCCACCAAACAGCCAGGACAATCAAAATCAAACAGGGAAATACGATACCCACCAGAAATCCAAACTGTGCCACTTTTACCAGAAAACGGGTTCCGGTAAGGGCAATCAGTGTCGCTAGCAAATAGGCAAGAATGCAAAACCCACCGATATAGTAGGTATTCTGGGCGATGGTATTATCGCCCACCGCATAAGCCACCGCCGCTGCGGCAAAACCCAACTCTGTGGGATACCAAACAATGCACTCGATCCATTGCAACCATATAGCGACAAAACCCACCTTCGGGGTGAAGGCCTCACCAACCCAGGTATAGACACCCCCAGTGCGCTCTGAAAAGGCGCTGCCAAGTTCTGCCGACACGAGCCCTGCAGGAATCAAGAACAACAATGCCGCAAAGCCGATATAGAAAAACATCGTCAGTTCTTCTTGCGCCATCATCGGCAGGGTGCGCAAGCTGGTAACGACCGTTGCGGCAGTTAGGAGCCCGAGAGCAGCCACAGAAAACATCTTTCTGTTGGCAATATCCGGGGTGCTCGATGCACTGCTCCCTTTTGGTCTCACTGATGGGACCTCCCTGGAGTGCAATATTTTTGCGGCAGTACAAAGAAGCAAAGCCTATCGTGGGAGTCTGCGGGATAGATGGGATAACAGAGGTGCCGCTACCAAGGCATAAGCCGCCCTTTTAGCAACGGACTTATGGAAACATAGAATTCATAGCAAGTCGGTGCCCACATTATCTTTCACCCAAGGAGAAATCGGCTAGGGCACCGGTATGTGGCAGTTAGCCTGGAACCCCATGTTTGGTGTAGATATCGAAGCGGCCGGATTTCCCCTCCAAGGAAAGGTTCGGCTTCATATCAGCCAAATAGGGGGCAAGCTTAGGGCGCTTAACTACTGTACGGTAGTAGCAGGCCACCAAGGCAGGGCTCAATAAGCTATCCGCATCCTCATCAATCCCAACCAAATGATGGAAGGCCGCCATTTCCTTTTTGACCTTGGCAGCTTTCCCCCGCGCAGGGAACATCGGATCCAGATAAATAACAGGGATGGATTCCTCCGATTGCAGCGCGAGCCACTCTGACGCCGCCGTACAGCAATCCACCAAGCTCATTCGCTCAGAAATTGCAGCCAACTCAATATCCCCGACAGACGCCTGTCGCAGCCGGCGTATTCCATCTTTCAGCAATTGGAAAACAACCGGGTTGCGCTCCAGCATCTGCACCTCACATCCCAGCGCCGCCAGAACAAAAGCATCTCTACCCAAACCAGCGGTGGCATCGAGGACTTTGGGATGGAAGCCAGAACGCAGACCAACAGCTTTTGCTACTGGTTGAGCTTTACCGCCGCCATACTTGCGGCGATGAGCAAGTGTTCCAGAAACAAAGTCCACCCATACTGGCCCGGCTGCCTTACGCCCGGTCGCACATAACTGCAGTTGCTCTCCGAGACACAACACTTGGGGAAAGTCGACCACATCAGCAGGAGAAATAGCTCCAAGGAGGGGGTAATCTAACTGAGCGGATAGTTCTTCCGCTGCGGAAACATATTCTGGCGCCGCAGCGACAATAGCCAACGATGGACTCACCTGCCCTCCAGGTAACATTGAAAAAGGGAGGCGATGCTAACCCGGTTTTTGTAACCATTCCAGAGCTTGAGCGGACTCCTCTTCGGGAAAGGGACGTACCTCAGCACTGATGAAGTGACAGGCAAGGTTGGGCATAAAGCGGAGGATAGGATTATCGGTAACCACGGCTATCCGGCGGATATGCCGTTGATGCTCTCGAATAAAGCGGAAATGAGAGATCATTGCGACAAAGCTCTCCCAGCCAGCGAAATCTCCCGCATTGACTAGCAACCCCTCTATACGTCCCCGCTTGCTGATGATCGGATCAACTTGCGCGGCTAGCAACTGGAAGTCCTCAACGGTTAACTTCCCAACTGGTCTAACCTCGAGTATTCGATCACCCTGATGCCAGATATGCTCAATCATATTTTGAGAATGCGGCAGGGCCACACTTCTGTGCGGCCCTGCTTTTCGCTTAGCTCGATGTAGCTGAGTCATTACTATTGGTCAGTTATCATTACTTTCCATCCCCTCATCCTGACCGGTATCTGCCTCTGTATCTGTTTCAGTGCCATCGGCAGAGGCATCCATATCGTTAGTCGCTCCCTCTACAGCATCATTGGCTTCCTTCGTAGCATCATCTACGACCTTATCCGCTTGCTGATTTAGGTCGCCGCCCGAGTTATTGCTCGCGTCTGGCATGGCGCTAGAATCATTAGCATCCGGGCTCATGTTGCCATCTGCACCCATATTGTCTGACCCAGACATAGTAGCGTCAGGTGAGCTCCCGTTATCTGAAGACCCCGGAGGAGCGGGATCGGTTGAGTCAGAGTTCTGGGGCATTTGGGAATCGGGATTGCCCATACCATCAGGGGAATCCGAGGTATCTGCTGGGGCCATTGAGCCACCGCTACTTCCTCCACTAGAGGGGGTAGAGGATCCCCTCATCTGTTCACTCTTCTGCTCCTGCTCCATCGAGTTATAGGCTTCTTTAGCCTTATGCTCGCCGCTGCGCGACATAAAATAACCGATGATCAGTAATAAAATGATCAGGGGAATCAGTAACTTCTTCATATCTGGACCTCTCGACCCCAGGCAAACTCAAAAGAAGACATTAATCATTAAAATCGAGCCGGTTACACAGTGCTGGTCGGTGTACTTTCTCGATAACAATCCCAAACCCTGACACTCCAGCCTGTTTACAACGGTGTGCAACTTAATGAGATGCAGCGCCTGTAAAAGAAGGTCGCGCCAATACTGATAAGAATAACCCGCCTTTGGGGTTCTTCAAGGGGGAGAGCCACTTCGTAGCAGGTTGGATTGCTGTAAAGAAAGAACCAGTTACAACTGATAGTTCTAACAGGTCTGCAAGAAAGCAACTTCTTAGCCCTGTTTAATAAACTTATTAAGTTGGGCAAGTATCGCGGTGGCGTCTGACTCAGCAATAACCGCCTCACAACTCCTCAGGTGTAACCTTCCGTAGCTATCCAAATTCGCAAAAATCAGATAGTTTTCACCTTGCTCCAGCTTTAAATCGCAGGATTCAAATCCCAGGCGGAAGGTGATCTCTCCACCCATTGGCCCCTTCCAAACCTGGCTGGGAACGGCAGAGTAGATATAGCCTGATATGGCTGTAATTCCCTCCTCAGACAGTGCGCTATCCACATCCCTGTGAACATCAATAATTTCTACTTGCGCCACAACCTCAGCTTGGGCAAAACGTAATTCCAAATGAGCAGTAGATGCCGAAGCTATGTCCTCAGTCGCATGCGCCGTGCTACTCACTAGGAGATATAAAATAACACTCACGATTTTGGAAAATGTCTCACAGGATATTTTTTGCGTCACAACCCTCTCCTTACTTATGCTCTTATCGCAGTAGACATAGCACAAGTAATTAGGATCGGCTTACTCTTTTTTACAGAGTCTGAAGGATAGCTAAGAGGTGAGGAAATTTGGCAGAAATTCCTCTAGCGTGAAAACCAATACAGTGGATAACCAAGCGGGCTGCTCAATGAGCAGCCCTGATAGCTATACAATCGGCCATTTAAATACCGGTATAGGTTAAGCGATAGATTTTATGGGCAAAATCATCAGAAATTAATACGCTGCCATCAGGCATTTCTAAAAATGCAACAGGGCGCCCATAGGTGGTTTCATCCCGCATAAAACCAGTGACCAGCGGCTTGTAATCCGTGACCTCACCATCTTTAACTGTCGCCATCATTACTCGGTAACCTGATTTTTTGCTTCGATTCCAGGACCCGTGCTCAGCAACCAACAAGTTCTGTTGGTATTCCTTGGGAAACTGCCCACCGCGATAAAAGTGAATTCCAAGAGGCGCCACATGGGCATCTAAATTTAATACCGGCTTGGAATAATCAGCGACCTTCTTACCCTGACCAAATTCCGGATCCGCAATATCGTCACCGTGGAAATAAGGATAGCCAAAATGCTCTCCTGCAAAGCTTACCTTATTGATTTCACAGGGTGGGATATCATCACCCATCATGTCCCGACCATTGTCTGAAAACCACAATTCATTAGTTTGCGGATGAAAATCAAAGCCAACGGAGTTTCTCACCCCATTTGCAATCACTTTTGTTTTCTTAGATTGCAAGTCCAGCGAAAATATTTTTGAGTAATTTTCGTTGGCATCACAGATATTACAAGGTGCGCCGACAGGCACTATTAGCTGCCCTTCACTATCAAAACGCAAAAATTTCCAACCATGATGCCTGTCCGCTGGAAACTGATCGTAAACAACCTCAGACTTCGGTTTGTCAAGATTTTTATCAATCTGGGGGAAGCGAATAATCTTATTGACATCAGCCACATATAAATCGCCATTTTTATAGGCAATACCTGTCGGCGCTTTTAAATCATCCATCAATAGCCAACGCTGATCAGCTACACCATCATTATCTGTGTCCTTGAAAGCATAAACTTTTTTCGCGCTGAAAGAACCAGAAAATACTGTACCCGACTCAGAACGCGCCAATTGACGAGCCGTCTCAACATCTTCTGCAAAGTAGCTGAGCTTAAAGCCCTCGGGTACCTTGAGGTAATCAAGGTCTATCTCAGCACTTGCAGAAGCTGCAAATAACAAACTGGCCAAAAGTAAGTATTTCATATTTATATTCTTGCAAAATATAAATATTAACTAAAAGTGAAGATGTTGATCAACTCAGAGGTTCAGGCATACATGAGCATTCATGCTTAAACCCTGAAAAGCCGCCTCCCATGTCGAAGATAAGCCAAAAATCAACGAAATCCAGTATTCTCAAGCGAACTGTTTGCGGTATTTACTGGGAAGAATACCTTTCTGCCGAAGAAACGCCCTTCTCATTTGTTCCTGCGACGAAAAGCCACACTGGGTTGCCACTACATCCTGACTAATCCCTGCCTCCAATATTAACTGACAGGCCTTCTCAACTCTAACCTGCTCCAAATACCGAGCCGGAGTTACACCTATTTCGCTTGTGAAGCAGCGAGAAAAATTTCGGGGGCTCATTGCTTGTTTTTTGGCCAAAAAATCAACGCTGAGAGACTGCTCTAAGTTTAGGTTTATCCATTCCAACAACGGGGAGAACCTATTATTTTTTAATTGTGCCTGTAAATAACTACTGTACTGACTCTGATCACCATCACGCTTCAGGTACAAAATCATTTCCCGAGCAACTAAAAGGGCCAGTTTTCGACCGAAGTCCTCCTCAACCATAGCTAAGGCCAAGTCTATCCCTGCACTTCGCCCTACAGAACTGTAGATTTTCTTATCTCTCACAAAAATCGCTTTGTCATCTACTTCAATATCTTTATATTTTTTTAGATCACCGATGTATTTTTCATGGGTTGTAGCCCGATGCCCTGATAAAACTCCAGCCTTGGCAAGTACCAATGTACCACTTCCGCTAACCCCTATCCTCTCAACTTCCTTTGCCTTAACTTTCAACCACTCAAGAAACTGACTGTCATCCGTTAAGTCAAGGCAACTTTTCGCAGTACCACCACCAACTAAAAGAGTATGGATGGAATCAGCCTCGTAGAAACATTTATCTGGATGTACTTTCAGGCCAGTAGTTACTTGCCTCGGCTCCTTGCTTGCAGCCAAAAATTCAATTTTATACAGCTGATCTTCGCCATACCCAAAATCGGCCATTTGTTTATTAGCAAACGTAAACACCTCAGCTGGACCTGTGATATCCAGGCACTGGGCACCAGAACAAATAATGATCGATATCGTTCTCTTTTTACTTTCTTTAAGGCCCTGGTATGGCGATAGAAGACTACTTTTCACGGCAAACACCTACAACTAACTTATCAACCCAGAAGGGTTCTTTATGTTTTCTCGCAAATCTAACTTGGCGTAAAAAGGCAAAATAACTCGATGGAATTAAGTGACTTTGCGTTAGGATGTACTAACCTTGCATATTCTGTAAAGCAATATTGATATTACCTTAAAGAATAACCAGTCACCCAAAATTTGGGGCCTTTTAACTGATCAAATTTCATCCCACTTGTACTAACAAGCTGTACCAATAAAACTAACAACCTCAATTGGTACAGATGAACCAATAATTATTTCACTTACACAACGATAAATAGTATTTTCCACCCTAAAAATTTTGGCGTCTTTTGCATGCACACCAGCAAATGATTGAAGACTGTTTTTTTGACACATCTAAATAAAATGCCAATTAAGGACCCACAACACTGCCTCAATTTTTCCACCCCGCCCCACAGACCGGGCCTGGGTGTAAAACAATCACCCAAAATTAAAAAAACTCCAAATCACAAACAAAAAAAGAACAAAAACCTACTAGAAAAATTTAAATGTAATAAAATTGCAATAAAACACTAAAGCTAAGAACTATTTACCAACCCTAACATCCAACCACTCAATCAATAGCTTTACGATCGATTCAGCAATTAGGCGCAGCTACTACATCTACCGCATGTTAAGTGAGACCCCTTTCTTTACCTGAGCCACTAAAATTCTAAACTCTTCCCTTAAGAGGAGAGTCAAGGCTTTAAAAGTTAAGAACTCATTGTGTACTCTTCTCAGAACCTACTTTTAGCCAACACCTTCTGCCAAGATCACCGCTACCCCTTATTAATTACCAACCAAAAGTTATCGAGATAGCCTTTCCATCTTATGGATAAAATCTTTTAGTGAAGAACTGAAAATGACATAGACCTTCATGAAAAGAGCTTGAAGCCCTCAGCCCCAATATGAATCTCACAAAACATTTAAGTAATGAAGCTTGACGATCATCACAGGCCCACATCTTAAGACTCATCATTTCCAACCAAAAGGACAAGCTTCCTGCAAAATTTTACTTTATCGTCTCTTAAAACCAGCCAGGTTCACAATCACCATTATTATATTTCTGCAGCGTATAGATCAGCCATTTACAGCAGTGAAACCATGAAAAACAATACTTATGAAATTCTTTACCCATCTCAATGTGTCGAATTAATTCTCCGACGAGACAGACACAAACATCCATCCATCCATCCAACAACTAAATTACCAATCGAAGTGGCGAATGAGGGAAGGAACAACCTCCACTATTAACACAACCCTAAAATCTGGCGCTACACCCTTCGAATTAGAAGTATTTATGCGATCCTTTGCCTGGGGGTACTAATCAAAACTGATTCCACCAACTAAACACCTAAAAACATCCGCGACAGAAAAAACAATAAAAACTTACGACTCACACCACTTCAACTTGCACAGGTGTACCAACATAAAAAGCTGGTCAAAAATATAAATCACATAAAGTACAAATCCAGAAAATAATAAAACTAAGAAATTATTATTAGCGCCAACCCAACCCTAGACAACTTAATTTTCGGACTTTCCTGCTTACTTGACGGCCAATGCTCTAAAAATCAAAAAGCAAGCAAATCTATCTCTGCATACATGGCCACAAAATCAATTATTCATAGGTAGAAAATATGATTGGCAAATGATCTCTATAAAAATGTTGGCACGTCTAATTTTTAGCAGTCGAACAAACTGAGACATCAAAGAACTGATAAGCAATCTCGTTTGGCTCACAAAACAATCTCTAAAAATTTACTTAAATCAAACTAATGCTAAATCTTAGGGTCGCTAGATTTATATAAGTCTGAAAACAAGACAACACGGAAATCCAAAGATGAGCCTTGATCTAAATAGAATGGTTTGAGCGGCAACTACAAAAACAGCTCGGAAAAGATTCTGAAGATGGCAAGAGGATAAGTGAGAAAGCTTTCTCTCAATACGTCATCCTCTGAGTAACCAGGGATCAAAGCCGGAAACTCTTTGCAGGGACAAACAAATTGCGGATTAAGGGAATAGTTAAGAAATTGAGCAGAATAATAAAGGGAATTTATGAAGGGGTGTAGTGCCCAAACCGAACAATCTGGGCACTATCAACAAAAGAACGACTAAAGGTAGAAATTATCTGACCTGATCGTTATAAAGGCAGTAGTTCCAACTCAACTCGGCGATTGGCCTGACGCCCAGCTTCAGAGTCATTACTGGCAATAGGATAACGCTCACCGTAACCTACCGCCTGTACCCGACCTGCAGAAACGCCCTGACCGCTGAAGAAGCCAGCAACGGAATTAGCACGCTGTTCGCTCAAGCTCTGGTTGTACACATCTGAACCAGTGCTATCGGTATGGCCGCTGACTCGAATTGCAGTTTTATCAAACTCCTGCAATACAACAGTGACCGATTCCAGAGTGTCATAGAAGTCTGTACGAATATCTGCGCGGTTAGTACCGAAGGTAATGTTACCAGGCATGATCAGGCGAATATTATCACCTTCACGCTCAACACGTACGCCGGTACCTTCCAGGCGCTGACGCAACAACATTTCCTGACGATCCATATAGTAACCAATGCCACCACCGATCGCCGCGCCACCCAGGGCACCAGTCAAGGCTCCCTTACCACGGTCTTTCTTACTGGCAGTAGCGACACCAACGATCGCTCCAGTTACAGCTCCAATTCCAGCCCCCTTGGCGGCATTACTGGTCTTACTTTCACCTGTGTAAGGGTCCAATGTGGAACAACCAACCATCGAACCCAGTGCCAGGGCTGCTACCCAATATTTCATTATTGGCTCTCCTAACGCATTTTTAAGTAACGGGTATTGAGCTACACATGTCTTGTGCAATCTCTGTATTGTTCAACACACTATCTGACTGGCGGCTGAACCAACCCAATGAAATTTTCCATAGACTAAAGCGAATTTATTGTCAGTTCTACTGACTAGTCCCCATTACGTACTAACTATTCATAACTACGTACCAATGACGGACAAAGTAGCGAGCAAGAAGTGATCAGCTTTCCGGTCTTCCACAAAATCTGTGGATAAAACTGTGCACTAATAAGCTATCCATGGCGCCAGCCGGCGTAAACTCTCGCCTACAGCGTTTTGCACATTTTTTAAACTCTTCAGTTTTCCTTTTAAAAACAACAAGTTAGAAATCTGCCTTGACGTCAAATAGCGGTGGATATCTTCTTGTTTGAGGGCAAATTTTACCAACTGCGTATGTGGAAAAGTTTGTCAATAGCCTCACGCTCCACTGAGGCAATTTTTTTAGACGCTTTTGTTTTTAAAGTCACCCCCAAGAGGCAGCGAATACCTCTATGTCTGTCACTTAGTAACAAAAAAAATTTCGTGCCAGCCCCTGTGGACTTCTATAAAAACCCTTTTGTAACCACTGAATTAGTAATGCGGAGGTTTTTCATCCAGCGGCTTGCCGGCCCCCTGCATCTCAAAAGCAATCGTCCGATACTTTTCGCCCAACTCGCGCATATGTGCGAGTAGAGTGCGAATATCCGTATCCTGACGAGTAATCACATCATTTAATTGGCTTATAGTGTCTTCCTGGAAAGCCAAACGGCTCTCCAGTTCATCGACCCGCTCTACCAGAGCCTTTATTTCTTCAGTCATCACAACAACCCGTAAAGAACATCTACCAGACCGACCGCTCGACGATCCATAAATAAGCTCTGCCCCAAACGAGTTGTCACGTATCCGAAGCCCAGCCCTCTTTCCGGATCAGCAAAGCCGACACTACCACCCGCTCCCGGATGGCCAAAGCCCTGGCTACCCCCAAAGCGCAAGTCCGCCGCGGAACTGCTGCGAATAAAGCCACAACCAAAACTCACCTCAGCCTGCAATACTTTATCGTGGCCATGACTCTGCTCCTTTGCCGCTTCATCTATCAACCGCTTGGGCAAAATAGTCGGCTCGTCACAGGTGAGTTCACCGTAAACCGCTGCCAGGTCTCTCGCACTGAAGTGGCCATTGGCTGCAGGAATTAAAGCACCGCGCCACTCGGAGCTATTGGTACCCATCATCAAGCTCACCGGGTTGCTAAATGCCATCGCAACAGGCCCTTTGCGGTCTTCTTTTATGGCGCGGCCAATGGCATTTTCCCGAAGCTCTGGTAAGGGTTGTTTCAGCGGGCTGACATCGGCAATTCTCTGCGAACGATGTCCATTTGCCCCAAAGCCCCCATCAAGATTGAGGGGTTTGGCTAGCAATTCCCGATAAAGTTCCAACAAGGGTTTTTCGGCAACCCTTTCAATTAATCCACCCAAGCTCCAGCCGTATAAAAATGGGGCGTAACCCTGTGCACTTCCGGGCTTCCACCAAGGCTCGCTGCCAGCCACCTGGTCGCAAGCCGCCTGCCAATCGTAAATCAAACTGTCTTTTACCCGCTCACGGAAAGCGACAAGTCCGCTGCGGTGGCACAGCAATTGGCGTGCGGTGACAGTTTCTTTGCCTGGGGCAAATTCAGGCCAGTAATCCGCTACCGGGCGATCCAAATCCAGTTTGCCTGCGGCAACTTGCTGCATCGCCAAAACTGCAAGAACGCCTTTGGAAGATGAGAAGACATTGGCCAATGTGTCTTCAGTAAATGGCCTCTCTGCACCCCGATCCGCACTTCCCGCCCATAAGGAACAGATTAATTCTCCATGCTGGCGCACGGCAAAGGCCGCTCCTGTATCACCGCACTCGCGAAAATTTCTGGCAAAAGCATCGTAAAGAGCCTCTAAACCAGGGGCACAAAAGCCGTATATGTCCATGTATTTACGTCCAGATAATTCGGATAACTCTGTTGCAAGCCCGCAAGGGTAGTTTCTTCCACTCTGCGGCGCAAATCGGTAGTATTGCGCGCTCATAGCGAGGGATAAATATGACTCAGGAAAGCGCAATTCAAGATCAGATCCAGGGCAATCATTGCTTCGGCTGTGGTCCAGACAATGACCAGGGCCTGCGTATTAAAAGCTACTGGACCGAGAAGGATCAAACCCGCTGCGAGTTCCTTCCCAGCTCCCATCACAATGCTGGACCTGCTCAATATTTAAACGGTGGAATTATCGCTACGGTTATCGACTGCCATACCGTATGCACAGCCATCGCCGATGGTTACCTGCAAGCCGGACGAGCTGTCGGCACTGGTGACAAGATCTGGTATGCCACCGGCAAACTGGATATTAGCTATCTGGCACCGGCTGCCATCGATAAACCGGTCATTCTCGAAGCCACTATTGTTCAGCGCTCCTCCAAGAAAACTGTTCTGCACTGCAATCTCACCAGCAATGGACGCCTCTGCGCCAAGGCAGAAGTCATAGCAGTCCGCGTCCCGGATGAGTGGTAAAACCATAAGCTGATAAATGGCTGCCGGCCCTGTTTTGGCCGGCGGTGACAAAGGGCGAATAACTTACAGCGCTTCGCTCTCTTCCATATCCTCCAGGCGATGGCCGCAGAATTTGCAGTATTCCGCATCTGGGTCATGGGCACTACGGCTGCAGTTATCACAGCGCTGTTGCACTCGCTCCCGATGCATTTCTCCAGCCAATTCCGCCGTTAGAATGCCGGTAGGCACTGCAATAATTGAGTAACCAATCAGCATGGTCATTGCAGCAATGCCCTGCCCCAAAGGCGTTTGCGGAGAGATATCGCCATAACCAACGGTTGTGATGGTCACAATAGCCCAATAAACACTCGTGGGAATACTGGTAAATCCGTGGCCTGGCCCCTCCACCACAAACATCAGGGAACCAAAAATAATGCACATAACCAAAACACTGGAGTAAAACACCAGGATTTTGCGCCGGGCCAGCCCGAGGGCTCGCAACAAGACGTTGGCATCACGTAAGTAGCGAACCAGCTTCAGGATTCGGAAGATCCGCAGCACCCTCAACAGGCGAATCACCAAAAGATAGGTGGCGCCAGTATAGAGAAGCGCCAAGTAACTGGGGAGAATTGCGAGCAGATCCACAATCCCATAGAAACTGAAAATATATTTGCGGCGATTCACCGTGCAATATATCCGGGCGATATATTCAATGGTGAAGAGGCCAGTAAATACCCATTCCAGGCCGATGAGTAAGTGCTCATAGCGGTCGCGCACCGTACCTATGGAGGTCAGGAGCACCAAACCCACGCTGATCAGGATCGCCCAGATCAAAAAAACATCAAAATTCCGCCCTGCCCGGGTCTCGGTTCCGAAAATTACCTCATTGAGCAGTTTGCGACGTCCCGTCAACGCCATCTATCACCTCAACTACGCTGCTGTTTCATATTGCGGCAAAATTCTAACCTCTCAGGCTTCAGGGGTCGCCCCATTTTCAACATCGTTTACAGCGGCTTTGACATCCTGCGCACCTCGGGCACAATTCCCGGCATTTTCAGCAAATACCAACGGAGTATTCCCAATCATGGCTAAGGAGAATCGTCTCGTCTATTCAACTGACCTCGGTCGAATTAAAGAGGAATCCAGGACAGAGAAGCGCCGTGATGGAGATGGCATAGTTCGAATCCAAAGGGAAACCAAGGGCCGAAAAGGAAAAGGGGTGACTTGCGTGCGCGGGCTGCCAGGCACTGACAGCGAACTCAAGCTGCTCCTGGCAGAGCTCAAGAAGCGCTGTGGCTGCGGTGGCGCCCTCAAAGATGGGGTGATTGAGATTCAGGGTGACAAGCGTACTGAGATCAAAATATTCCTGGAATCTCGCAACCACACGGTAAAACTGGCCGGCGGTTAGCCGGCTTTAAGCAGTCGCAGTGGCTTTAACTGCAACTGCTTTTCCCGCTCCAAACACTGACTCAGCAAGGCGGCTAGCTGGATATGATAGTGCTCCAGAATCGCAGCGCGAATGTGTTTGCAACGCGATTCCATAACCTGCAGAGAATCCAGCACTTCCTGTCTCCCTTGTGGCAGCTGCCTGAAAGGCTCCCCCTGAGCTTTCAAATTTATTGCCACCGCCACCCCTTGCTCTCTTAATAGAGCCGAACTCTCCACTGCCGCTACTATGGCATCTATCTCCCGCAAAGACAGCGCCGTATATTTTTGCAGCAGTTCCCTTTCATTCAACTCTGGTGATAGGTGCTGGGCAAATATTGCCAGCGAGTGGCTATAACCGGCGAGCCGATCCAGATGTGGTGCCAAGCTATCGTAGGCGGCCAAATGGCGCAGCTGGTTCCTGGCTGTCTGGCGCTGATCCGTGGGCATAGTTACCAGGGATAGACACAGGCGCTGATAGAAAACACCATAAATCTGCTGTAATTGCTTGTGTGACTCCTCCAGTTCAGCGCGCTTAACAGCGATCTGCTCTTGAGCTCCTGCAAGGCTGGCCCCCTTCAAGCAAAAGTCTTCAGCGGTAAAAGGGATTTTGCCGCGTATCAGCGCCGCTCCCAGCTGCATTGTAAAAACCCTGATCTGCAAGTCCTCCCGGCGTCCACGCAAATCACGCAACTCCACCAGTTTACTGCGCAGCCAATCGATAGTGCCCTGCAGATCCAGCGCCTGCATTTCCGCAGAGGATGGCCTGCGCAGAGGCATCAGGGTCAAGGGCGCCAGGCGATTGAAATACTCGTCCAGTACCTCAGCAGACTCCTCTGACTCCTTACTTGAACTCAGTAAAAGTCGGTTTTCGACCATCTCACAGTCTTTGCCAGCAACTTCAGACGTCACAGCGGTTGCCAGCCCGGCAAAGTCCACAAACATGGATTGCAGGGGTATCGCAGATCTAACCTGCCCCACAAATTCCCGCTCAATCAACACCGTTACACATTCACTGTCGATCGCCTGCTGAATATCCCAGGGGTCCCTGGCCTGTGTCATAGCAGCCTCAACCACATCGCAGGTATCAACATCCAGGTTCTCCTGCATCCAGCGGACGGCATCGGGAATATTTGCACAACTGCGTCCCAGCGCCTGGGCTTCGCGATTAATTTCTGCCACTAAAAGATCTGCGTGCACTAACCGGTGCCACTTCCTGGCGAAGTCTGCCAGAGCATCACTACCTATTATCTGCGCCGCAACACCGTCAGCCCTCTCCTGTAGCATTACGGCGCTGCCTGCGGTTAAGCGGCAATGCAGTGCCTCCAGGCGCTGCAAGATAGGGAGCAAAATATATCCACCAGTCACTAGCATACGGTGAAATGGCGCGGCCAGTGGTCCGGGGGCATTCTCCGGGCTAACAACACTGCGCTCATTTTCAAAAGCCCACTGCATCAGTTCCAATCGCTGCACAGTGCCGTAAGTTAACCAACCAAGTGCGCCGAGCAAACGGCCGCGATAGAAGGCGAGCCCCCTACCCACGAGTGCCAGGACCTCCTTTCCGTCCAATGAGGCGACGCTGGCAAGCCCTACCGTAAGTGGTAAATTCTGCCTAAAAACCTGGAGAAATCCCGGTTGGGACAGAATATGGGAGTCTGCACTTACAAAGACCTGGCTGATCTTTGGCAGCCCTAACTTATCGACCAATGAATTAATTAACTTCAAGGCCTCCTTACCTTCAGAGGGCAACAGCTGACGGGGCTCCGATGAATCTCGCAAACGGGAGGATAAGCAGAAAAATGGCCAGACAAACAGCAGACCAACAAGCAGGGCGAGAAGTACGGTTAAAATACTCAGCGACACCCCCACCCAAGTAAGTTCTCCCTGCCAAACAGCCATAGGGATTTGCCATAGGGCATATCCACTGAAGAAAACACAAGCGAACAGTACCAACCAGAATATTGAAGGCACGATTACTGCTTTGACCACTCCCCAAACTGCCTTGCCCTGACTGGTGACACTGTCAGCCTGTAATCGGCCTGCATCAGATAAATACCACTCAACCGAATCCTGGGAGCCTTCCGGCTTTATTGCTGGATTGCCTGCGGCAGGAGTGGATGAAACGACTTTCTGGGGCTCGTCTGCTTCGAGAGTTTTCTGGCTAACAGGAACAAAAGGATCAGTACCAGCGCGCGCCTTATCCGGCGCATCCACCGATGCAGCATTGACCTGGGCCTTGCGTCGCTGGGCGACTTTTATCTTTGCAATCAACTCGCGGTTATCAAACCGTCCCGCCGGACAAACCTCCACTCGCAGGCCAATTTTCTGCAGACTGGTGCGAAACTCCAGCGCCTGGTCAGAAACCAACCGATCTTTAATTACCCAGCCTTTTAGTAGCAGCCTGCGCGCCTGGGGCTCCGAGATAGAGAACAACTTCGCCACATCCCGGATAACCGGACCCGGTTCTTTGGCGTGAAGTGTCCTTCCCGTGGAAACCACCTGGTACAAATCCTGGCCCGCCATCTCCCTCTCCTGTCACCAAGTGACGCAAATTGTCACATTTATTACATCTTGCGCGGAGAGTAAAAGATTCAGAGAAAATCAGTTGCGCACCAGTTCTCACCAAGCCAGTTCAAAAACAAAAATGGCAGGAAAGAAGGCAAAGTTCACAGTTTTTATGGCACGCTTTGCCAATTTAGGAAGAATTCAGGGAGTGAATATCGCTAGAACACGCGCCGCCAGATCTGGAATAGACAACCCCTTATCTCTCGGCTTATACCAACTGTATGTGTGACTCAAGGCACCAACCAGCAAACGCCTTACCAGAGCGGGATCACCACCGGGACACTCGGCGGCCTCAATAGCGTCCAGCCATATCTGCTCATACTCCTCCCTTAAGCGTAAAACCTCCTGCTGACTCTCTTCGGATAGGCTTCTCCACTCCACCACCAGGATAGAAAAACCCGGTACTGCCAATCCATGAATAGCCTCTAATTCACACTGAATACAGGCCTGAAGCCTCTCTTGCGGTGTTCGACTCTGTTCCGCTGCGGTTCGCATTCGCGCACCGGCAAATATCGTCACCTCCCGCATTACTTCACAGAGAATCTGCTCCTTACTGGAGAAATGATGAAAAATACTGCCAGACAAAATACCCACTTCCGCAGCGAGATCCCGCACTGTTGTCCGGGCGAACCCTTTTTGCTCAAACAACCGCGCTGCAGCATTCAGCAAACGTCCACGGGCAGATTCAGGATCTGTTAGCACTCCCTCTGCCACCAAAGCACCTACCAGCTGCTGCGGCGATAACTCTTCGGGAACTCTCACAAAATCCTGCCCACTTTCAATCACGAACCACTCCCCATATTGGTCAATTTGAGTCAAACATCTTAACGGCCCTGAGAATTTTTAATCAAATAGGCGCCAAGTATTGAATACCAAGCGCTTGCTTGGTAGCGTTAAGCCATTCTGCGTTTTCCCACACGCAGGCGCAAGCGCCGACAAGAACAATAAAAACTGAATAAGCCGTAAGGCCGTAAAAAAGGAAACTTTCATGCGCTATCAAAGCCAGCTGCGCTCCGGCAGCTTTAGCGAGCAAACCTATATCGTCACCGGCGGCGGCAGCGGTATTGGACGCTGCATCGCCCACGAACTGGCCAGCCTCGGCGCCCATGTAGTATTGATCGGGCGCAAACTGGACAAGCTGGAAAGGGTTGCCGGCGAGATCAACAACGATGCTGGCGAGTGCAGCTTATTCAGCCTGGACATCCGCGATGAAGAAGGAGTGCAGGAGACAGTGGGGCAAATAGTCCAGGCCCGGGGCCAAATTCACGGATTAGTGAACAATGCCGGTGGCCAGTTCCCCTCCCCCCTTGAGCAGATCAACACAAAAGGTTTTGATGCTGTTGTACGCAGTAACCTGCTCGGTGGCTTTTTAATGTCCCGAGAAGTTTTTGTTCAATCTATGAAACAGCACGGCGGCAGTATCGTAAATATCACCGCAGATAACGCCGGCGGTATGCCAATGATGGGCCATTCCGGTGCCGCTCGAGCAGGCATGGAAAATATTACCGAAACCTCCGCCTTAGAGTGGGCGCCTTTTGGGGTTCGAGTCAACGCCGTGGCGCCAGGTTATATTCTCTCCAGCGGTTTTGATACTTACGACCCCAAATTCCTGCGCGAGCTATTACCGGGCTTCCGAGACAGTATTCCCCTCTATCGATTGGGAGAGGAAGCGGAAATTAGTGGGGCCGTGTGCTTCCTGTTTTCCGATGCCGCCAGCTATATCACCGGACAAACGCTGCGTATCGATGGTGGCTCGAGTCTCAAACATCACTCTCCCCTTTGGCAGCCACAGGCGGCTCGTAACTCTAAACGCTTCAACGGATTCCATCGCAAACGCCGGCCGCAGGTAGTGGAAGAATTGGAAGCGGAGGGCAAGCTCTAATGCAGCCGATTGATTCCCAGCTCGACAACCGCTCGGCAGAGTTCAATGACAACCAAGCTGCCATGCTGGAACAGATCAACCATTTTCGTGAAGCTGAGCAACGTCCGGTACAGGCAGAGAAAAGTAAGGCTGCGCGCTATCGTGACAGGGGCTGGCTGCTGCCAAGGGAGCGCCTTAATTTATTGCTCGACCCCGGCGCGCCTTTTGTAGAGTTGTGCTCCCTTGCCGGCTATAAACTTTTTGACGACCAGGATGGTACCGGTGCGGGTGGCGGAGCCATTTGTGGCATTGGCCAGGTCAGCGGACAACGCTGCATGGTTCGGGTGGATAACTATGCCGTAAAAGGTGGCACCATCTCACCAGCTGGGATGGATAAAGCCCTGCGGATGCAGAGGATCGCTCTGGAGAATCATTTGCCGATTGTCGCCCTGGCACAAAGTGGTGGTGCCAACCTGATGTATGCCAGCGACACTTTCGCTCCCGGTGGACGCGGATTTGCTAACCAGGCTCGAATGTCCGCTGCCGGTATTCCGCAAGTAACCGTGGTACATGGCGGCGCTACTGCTGGCGGTGCTTACCAGCCAGGCCTGTCAGATTATGTGGTCATGGTACGCGGGCAAACCGGTATGTATCTGGCTGGGCCGCCGCTACTGAAAGCAGCCACCGGTGAAATTGCCGATGCGGAAAGCCTCGGTGGAGCGGAAATGCACTGTACCGAATCCGGCAGTGGCGATTACTTAGCTGAGAACGACGCCGATGGTATCCGCATAGCAAGGGAAATTATTGCCACCCTACCCTCACCCATTAAAAGCTCAGTACAAAAAGACTACCGAGACCCATTGCATCCTATCGACGACCTGCTCGGCCTGATTCCAGCAGATAGTAAAAAGCCCTACGACGTGCGCGAAATTCTCGCTCGTCTAGCCGACGGCTCTGCCATGCTGGATTTCAAGCCGGAATTCGATCGACAAACCGTATGTGGCCATATTCGTATTGAAGGCTTTCCTGTAGGAATTATTGGGAATAACGGCCCGATCACCCCCAAGGGGGCCAACAAGGCCGCGCAGTTTATTCAGTTGTGCGAACAGAGTGGCACGCCACTGCTGTTTTTACATAACACCACCGGCTTTATGGTGGGTACCGAGGTAGAGCGCAACGGCATCATCAAGCACGGGGCCAAAATGATTCAGGCCGTGGCCAATGCCAGCGTACCAAAACTCAGTATTGTCGTGGGCGGTTCCTACGGGGCCGGCAACTACGCCATGTGCGGTCGCGGATTCGATCCCCGCTTTATTTTTGCCTGGCCCAATTCCCGCACCGCAGTTATGGGCGCAGCCCAGGCCGGCAAGGTAATGCGCATCGTCACCGAGCAAAAAATGCAACGCAGTGGCAATGTGGATGAGACTGTATTGGACAAATTGGAAAATGACACCAGCGCATTTATGCATGGCAATTCCGATGCTCTCGCCTGCAGTGCACGCCTCTGGGATGACGGCATTATCGATCCCCGCGATACACGCAAACTTTTAGGCATGTTGCTAGAAATTTGCAATGAGGCCGAGCAGAGAAAACTCAATAAAAATACCTTTGGCGTAGCTAGGTTCTAACGAAAAACCGGGGCAACAAGGAAGTGCGGTTGCCCATTAACACAATCACCGGGTTCACACTTCAAGGCAGGGAAAACAATAATGATATTTAGCGATCAACACCGGGAACTGCAGCGCACTGTACAAAACTTTGTACAGCAGGAAATCAATCCCAATGTGGCGGAATGGGAAAAGGCCGGCCGCTTTCCTATCCACGAAATTTTCCAACAACTGGCCAACCTGGGCCTGCTGGGAATCAGTAAGTCCACGGACTTCGGTGGCCTGGGTCTCGACTTCAGTTACGAAACCGTTTTCCTGGAAGAGCTGGGCAGCGCTCACTGTGGTGGTGTACCCCTGTCAATTTCAGTACAAACCTCCATGTGCACCCCGGCCCTGGCTAATTTTGGCAGCCAGGATTTGAAAGAACAGTTCCTGATTCCCGCTGTGAGTGGCGAGATGATCGGTGCAATTGCCGTTTCCGAACCCGGCGCCGGTTCCGATGTTGCTTCGATTAAGACCACCGCCAAGAGCGATGGCGACGACTATGTGATTAACGGCAGCAAGATGTGGATCACCAACGCCCCCTGCGCCGATTTTTTCTGCACCCTGGTCAATACCAGTGAGGGCAAAGCCCATAGCAACAAATCCCTGGTCATTATTCCGGCGAAAACGCCTGGTGTACGCATCGGCGAAAAACTCGACAAATTAGGCATGCGCTCATCGGAAACCGCTCCCATCTTTTTTGACAATGTACGGGTGCCCAAACATTTCCGTATCGGCGATGAAGGTGCCGGATTCCTATTGCAGATGCTTCAGTTCCAGGAAGAACGCCTCGCCGGCGCCGCGCTGAACTTAAAAGGCCTGGAGCACTGTGTAACCAGCACCATCGACTATGTGCGCGAACGCCATGCCTTTAAAGCACCATTGATCGACAATCAAACTATCCACTTTGCCCTCGCAGAAATGCAGACCGAAGTGGAATGCCTGCGCTCTCTAACCTGGCGCGCGGTGGAAGCTTATGTGGCAGGTGAAGATGTCACTACCCTTGCTTCAATGGCCAAGCTCAAGGCTGGTCGCCTGTCCCGCTCTATTCCCGATCAGTGCCTGCAGTTCTGGGGTGGCATGGGCTATATCGAGGAGACTGTAATCAACCGCGCTTACCGGGATAGCCGTCTCACCGCTATCGGCGGCGGTGCAGATGAAGTAATGCTCGGCATTATCTGTAAGCTGATGGGCATACTGCCCAGCAAACGCAAACCCACCGCGTGAGGTCAGGCCATGGAGACAATTATTGATGAAACCATCGGCATCGCCCGCTATCTCACGCTAAATCGCCCGCAGCAGCGCAACGCCATCAGTTTGCAAATGGTAGATGAGCTTCTGCAAAAACTCGCAGAAGCGGAAGAAGATCCGCAGGTGCGAGCGTTGGTACTGCGGGGTGCAGAACACAACTTCTGCGCCGGTGGCGATATTGCCGATATGCTCAATGCTCAGCAGGGCGCGAGCGATGGAAATAGTGATGTGTTTTTTCACCTAAACCGTCGTTTCGGTGAACTGATGGAACGCTTTAATCGCACCCCTTTAATAGTCATTGCCGTATTGGAAGGTGCCGTAATGGGCGGTGGTTTCGGGCTCGCTTGCAGTGCCGATATTGCCATTGCCGATCGCAGTTGCCGCTTCGCCCTTCCGGAAACCCGCCTGGGTTTACCGCCTGCACAAATTGCACCCTTTGTCGTGGCTCGGGTCGGCCTCTCCCAGGCCCGGCGCCTGGCCCTCAGCGGAGCAAAAGTCAATGCACAGCAGGCCTTGGAAATTGGGTTAATCCATCAGTTACTCGATAATTCCGAAGCCCTTGAAGGCGCGCTGCAGGAACACCTGGGCGCGATCAATGCCTGCGCTCCCGGCGCTCTGGCAACGACCAAGCAAATCTTGCTGGATGCGGCGCGGGTGAGTGATGAGACTGCCCTCAGCCAACTGCTCGACGGCGCTGCGCAACAGTTTTCCCGCGCAATTCAAGGCCATGAAGGGCGCGAAGGCGCCCGTGCATTTCTGGAAAAACGATCACCGGAGTGGCAGCACTGATGTCGACAACAGAGACCCTGTTAATCGCCAATCGCGGCGAGATCGCACTGCGAATTATGCGTACTGCTCAGGCGGAAGGCTATCGCACAGTCGCCGTCTACAGCGATGCGGACTGCGATGCACTTCACCCACAAGCTGCCGATATCGCCGTAGCCATTGGCGGGCAGACTTCGGCGGAGTCCTATCTGGATATCCAAAAAATTCTCGACGCGGCTAAAAAATCCGGAGCCACCGCCATCCACCCCGGCTACGGCTTTCTCGCTGAGAATGCGGAATTTGCCAGCGCTTGCGAAGAGAGTGGACTGAGTTTTGTTGGCCCGAGTGCCGAAGTCATAGAACTGATGGGCAACAAACGCAAAGCCAAGGAGTTTGTTGCCGCAGCCGGCGTACCCTGTATTCCCGGCTTCCAGGGTGCCCAGGACGACGACACCCTGATCGCCGAGGCGCGGCGCATTGGCTTCCCATTAATGATCAAAGCCGCCGCAGGCGGTGGTGGGCGCGGCATGCGCCTGGCTCACGGAGACAACGAGCTGGCCTCCCAGTTACGCGCCGCCCGCAGTGAATCCATGAGTGCATTTGGCAGCGACGAGTTAATTCTGGAAAAGGCACTGGTCAACGCTCGCCATATCGAAATCCAGGTGTTTGCGGATCGTCACGGCAACTGTATTCACCTGGGGGAGCGAGATTGCTCCGTACAACGACGCCATCAAAAAGTGGTCGAAGAGTGCCCTTCCCCTGCGGTCGACACCCAGCTGCGGGAAAGAATGGGGCAAGCCGCAGTCGACGCCGCGCGAGCCTGCGGTTATCTAGGCGCGGGCACCGTTGAGTTTCTACTCTGCCCCAACGGCGAGTTCTATTTCCTGGAAATGAACACCCGGTTGCAAGTGGAGCACCCGGTAACAGAAATGGTAACCGGTTTTGACCTGGTAGCTTGGCAACTGGCAGTAGCACGCGGCGAAGCCCTGTGCGTTTCCCAGCAGAGAGTCACCCAGCAGGGGCACGCCATTGAAGTCCGCCTGTATGCCGAAGACCCGGAACAACAATTCCTGCCCCAGGCCGGAAAAGTACTCCACTGGGTAGCGCCAAAGGGACAAGGAATCCGTATCGACCACGCATTGAAAAATGGTTGTGAAATTACGCCATTTTACGACCCCATGCTCGGCAAATTAATTGCCTGGGGGCAGGATCGAGAAGAAGCTCGGCGCAAGCTAACCCAAGCCCTGACCCGGCTGGAATTTATCGGCCCCAAAAACAATATCCATTTCCTGCAGAAGATCCTGGCCGAATCACAGTTTATCTCTGGCGATGCCGATACCAGTTTTCTCGACCAAAAAAGCACGCTGACATCCGCAGAACCAGTTCCAGCAGTAATTGCAGCCCAAGCCACATTACTTAATCACTTGCACCAAGCCAACCCTCAGGATCAGCGTAGCGGCCGCAGTGACTGGCGCAGTGGCGACAACAGCGTGCCGATCAACTACCGACTGGAAATTTCAGGACAAACCCTAAACTGTGAGCTGCTGGCGTTAGTAGATAATTCTTATCAAATCTCAGTAGGCGACCAACAGTTCCTGATTCAGTGGGTCCATTTTGAGAAATCAAAAAAAGAAAGTGGAGTTTATAGTGCTGAACTCCTGCTGGATGGCGTTAGCCAAAAGAGACTGTTCCTAGCCAACCAAAGTAATCTGTATGTCCTGTTAGACGGCAGGCAATTTCATTTTGTCGATATCACCCACGCCCCGGCCAAATTGAGCCTTAACGAAGGCAGTGGCCGCATCACGGCTCCTATGGACGGTTGCCTGGTGCAGGTATTGGTTGAGCCCAATCAAAGCGTTCAGCGGGGAGACACTATCGCCTTAATGGAAGCCATGAAAATGGAGCACGCCCTGCGCGCAGACCGTGACGGTACCGTAATTAAACTGGGCGCCTGTGAAGGAGACCAGGTACGCGGTGGCCAGCTGTTAGTTCAGATCGAAGCCGCTCCCACGGAAACCGCCAAAATCCCCAGCGACGCTACTTCCTAAAGGAGATCAGCATGTACGATATTGATGCCTCCCGTATGGCAAGCCCCTTCTGTGACGAAGGCCATCAGGAATGGCGCACCCAGTTGCGCCGCTTTGTCGACCGCGAGATTACTCCCTACATCACTCAATGGGACGAAGATGGCCAACTACCCGCCGAGCTTTGGAAAAAAGCCGCAGAAGTTGGCCTTCTACAGATGAGTTACCCGGAAAACTACGGCGGCATCGAAACCGATGTCTTCCATATGATTGTTGCCGCAGAGGAGTTAGCCCGCCCCGGCGCTGGTGGCCTCTACGCCAGCCTGATGGTCCACGGCATTGCCCTGCCCCCATTACTGCACTATGGCAGCGAGGCCCTAAAAGATCAGGTTATTCCCTCGGTATTACGTGGCGAAAAGCATATTTCCCTGGCTGTTACCGAACCAGGCGCAGGCTCCGATGTAGCCAATCTCCAGTGCCGCGCAGAGCGTGATGGGGATGACTATATCGTTACCGGCGAAAAGACCTATATCACCGGCGGTATGCGCGCTAACTGGTTTACTACTGCGGTGCGCACTGGCGAGGAAGGCTTCGGCGGTATCTCCCTGCTCTTAATCCCTGCGGATGCCGAAGGCGTTAGCAGGCAGCTTCTCGATAAAAAGCAGGGCTGGTGGTGTTCTGATACGGCCAGTATCTTTTTTGATCAGGTGCGCGTGCCCGCGAGTAATCTAATTGGCGGTGAGAACCAAGGTTTCTTGCCCATAGTGCACAACTTCAATCGCGAGCGCCTGGGCATTGCCGCTTCCTGTGTAGAATTCAGCCGGGTCTGCTTGCAGGATGCCATTGAGTGGGCCCAGGAGCGCCAAACTTTCGGAAAGCGTCTCGCCAATCACCAGGTGATTCGACACAAATTTGCCCAGATGCTTCAACGCATCAATGCCACCCAAGCCTATCTGGACCTCTGTGCCTGGGCAGAGCAACAACATCAGCTCAAAGTAGCGGATATCGCACTACTCAAAGTCCAAGCCACAGAAACCCTTGAGTTCTGCGCTCGGGAGGCTATGCAGGTGTTGGGCGGCGCAGGCTATATGCGCGGCAG
This sequence comes from Microbulbifer sp. CNSA002, assembly GCF_047324085.1. Taxonomy (NCBI): domain Bacteria; kingdom Pseudomonadati; phylum Pseudomonadota; class Gammaproteobacteria; order Cellvibrionales; family Microbulbiferaceae; genus Microbulbifer; species Microbulbifer sp. CNSA002. Next base: position 2,187,495 of record NZ_CP172449.1, on the reverse strand, counting down.
CCGTGTTGAGCGTATATATCGTGAAGTGCGGGTGAATGCGATTGGTGGCGGATCTGAAGAAATAATGCGGGATCTAGCGTCCAGGCAAATGGGGATTTAGTAAGTGTAAGACCCCCTGAAAACATTCATATTAATAATTACGAAGCTTTATTTGGGGTAGTTACTTTGACTCAAGCAGCAGCAACTTCTTAAGAGAACAATTAACTACCCACTTTATAACCATCTTAACAACTACTAGAGGAATAAAAATATAGAGATAGTGAAGAGAATTGTGTGATATTTAGAAAATTCATCCCAAAAATTCACTTTCCCAAATAGTATTTCTGCATAAGGATCACCAAAGATCCAATCCGGCCTCTCCCCTCGAGCCAACCTGTTACATACAGTATGAAAGGCATAAAAGGAAGAACCCCTCGGTTTGAAAAACAAAGCCATCGGACTTCCATCCCTAAGCCATTTTTCATGGTACCTCTCAAATTGGTACTTAATCAGATCAGATAACTTTAGGTGACTGATTAAAATCGTAACTGGGAAGGAAAAAACCACTATAGTAAAAAAGTTAAACATAGCCCAATTCGGGAAACCAACTTATATAGCGCTGACACTTACTCAAAAATTAATTGGTACCCAACTGTGTAGCTCAGGCTCGCAATAACACGAGCCCGAGATCAGACTTAAATGCAGCTACCCTTACTTCTTGTCCTGAATGAAATCCCTTACCTGCTCACTTAGTACGGCCATAGGAACATTGCCATTTCTCAGAATGATTTCATGGAAGTCCTTAATATCGAAGTCTTCACCAAGTTCATTTTGCATCAGTTCTCGCAAGGCGAAAATCTCGAGGGCACCAGAATCATAAGAGGTAAGCTGCGCAGGCATAACCGCCATTCGGTCCATCAGAGTCCTCGGGCCTTTTGCAAATGAAGCGCCAGAATCCTGCAAAAACTCCGCAACCTTTTCATCACTCCAACCGAGTACATGCATTGCGGTGTCCGCTACCATACCTCGCGCAGGCCATGCTCTCCTTAGGATCTTGGTTGACCCATACTGATACATTCCCGCTTCCTCCGCTAGATGTTCAGAGTACCTACCCCAACCTTCAGCAAAAGCAGAGTTAGACAAAGCATCTTCTATTTTGTGAAACTTTTCTTGCTCTTGTACGAGAGCAATTTGCATATGATGGCCCGGGTACCCTTCGTGGATAGTAACCTTCTCTGCAGAAGCGTAAGACTCATCCTTGTAAGTTGTCGGATCATATCCAAATCTCGCCTTGCGCTCCTTGGTGCCCGGAATATAGTGTGCGCTGCGACCTGATCCCTGTTCATGCTCAGGGATAGCTTTTACTTCCATTTCGATCAAAGGCATTTCATGGAAGAAGTCAACGGTTAAATCTCTAGACTTATCTACCAGGCGCTCATAAAACTGATGCATTTCATCAGCGCTATTAAATTTCTGAGTTTTATCCTCACTGGCCCTTGCCACTGCCTCAGAATAGGAATCTACTTGATAGAACTCCTTGCCTAAGCGAACCACTTCGCTCTTGTTTGAGTTGACAGCACTTAAACCCAACTCAAAAACTTCTTCTGGTGTTCTCTGCAAAGTCGTATAAGAACGATACTGAGCCATATAACATTCACGGCCATTAGGAATCGCATGGATACCAAGCTCGGCTCTGGCTTCAGGTAAATAGGCAGACTCTAGAAAATTCTTGTAATTCTCCATTGAGGGGATAACGTGATCTGAAAGCACCTGTTTAAATGCAGCTTCAAACTCAGGGTCCCCAGCTTTCTTCGCTAACCCCAAGAACGGGTGCTCATCGATAGGTACTTGGGTCAAGCCACCAACTTGCTGAATGACTCGCTTAACCACACTCTGAGGTGCGGAGTAACCTTGCTCTAACCCCCGGCGGAGATTGGCTATTTCTTGCTCATAGTAACGAGCCGCGTCAAGCCAACGTTCAATCGCATCTGCCTTTTCTTGGGCTGTTTCAACCGGCTGTACCTCAGTCAAAAAGCCAAGAATGATATGAGGGCCAAACATATGATCAACAGACCAGAGTTCAGTCTTACACACCCTTAGGCCAACATTGGACTCTAGTCGCTCTTTCAGTTTGAAGTAGAATACCTTCTCTTGATCACTTTTTAGACCATCAAGATCTATCTCTGCCAATTTATTGAGTATTCTGTCCTCAGATGCCGCTAGAGAAGCAGCGTTACTGGGGGAGTTACTTAAAAAAAGGTTGTGCCTGTCCAGCTCCATATCTGAGAAGTAAGCGTACGGCTGGAAGTTTTCTAAATAAGCTTCAGCATATTGATCCGCTAGATCATGGAGTAGCGCCGAGTTGTCAATAGCTTCCCTACCGGCCACATCAGTTTGGTTATCAGTAACTGAGCACCCCATTAGGACCGATGAAACTACCAATACACCTAAACCCGCTCTTTTTACATTAATCATTCTTATAAGACCGCAACATAAAACTCATTAAAAAGGTTTCTATAAAGAAAACTTCAACTTCCTGTTTTATAGTAGGCACTGTAACAAAATGAGTTTCAACACCTCAAATGCGGAATATCGGCGAAGCGAGGATATTTATAGATAAATCCCAGAGATAGAGCGCGGAACTCGTTTAATTGACAGAGTCACAAGTAACAAGCGCTAGCAACTTGACATAGAGACCACCTAAGCCTCCATTAACCTATGCACTTGAAGGGTATGGCGATGCATAAGAAGCCCACTTTAATAAAAATGGGCTTCTTAAAGAACAGTAATTCCTTATAACACCGATGAATGTTACTTCATTTATATTACGGCACTAACTGGTAGCTATTACCTAAGTCGTCTTGTACCACCTCAGCAATACCATCGATGGCGGAGACTTCTAATGGCTCACTTAGAATGCGACTTCTAAATGTCCAGCCTTCTGGCAGATTGAGGCGACTACCCAGGTCTTTTAAATCGTCAAACTGAAGATCAGAGACCTCAATATGACTAAATGATTGCATAATATACACCTGCCCATTGATATCAGTTAGCTCGTAAACACGACGGCCTTCATAAAACAACCAAGTATTATTCCTTAGTACTTGTCCAGGAATATAGGAAACACTCTCTCCGAGATCAGAACTATAATTCATGGTAGTCAATAAGCGCATTTCTAAGTCACCAAAAAAACGGTATTCATCATCCGGACTGGGTGAGACAATATCGCCACCTAAAATTTCATCCACCACAAAAAAACGCGGCCCATTAGGGATTGCAAAAAGCGCACCATACTCAATTTCTATATCGTTGAAGTTGATAGCATCCCACTGACTTTGGGGACAAAAATTAACACCCGGGGTACCCCAAATCTCTGTTGACTCCTCAGCTCCGTCTAGATAAGACAGTAATATCTCACAATAGCGAAAATTAAAGAGTGGACCGCCAGCTTGCAATGGTTCCTCAACCGTAGTATTTCGCAAGAAATCTAAAAAGTGTATGGCCAATTCCTCGCCTACATCGTCTTGAATAAAGTGGCCTGCAGCAAAGCGCCTATGATCACCATCATCCGAACCTGGTACATGCTCCACCCACTTCTGTTGCGTTTCAATACTCCCCAAGTTGATATCATACTCACCGGCATTAAACATAAATGGGTTGTGAAAAGCTCCAAGTGTTTTCCAGGCAGAAAAATTCTGCATTTCAATGCCTACCATCATCGCAGGAAATGCTCGTATTGCCGCTTTATACTCAATATTTGGGTAGGGGGCGTTATACGCAAGTACTTCCTCATCACTTAGCAGGTTAATAGTCAATGTTTGTACCACATCTCCAGCAATTAATTCCGGTACACTAGAAGCATAGTTAATCCATTGTTGGAATCCCTCCACCCTGTCAGTCGATTTTGAAGTAAAGAATGTTTCTGCATCACCCAGTGATTCATCAATCTCAAAAGTCGGGTATATATAAGGATTTCCCCCCAATGGAATCACCGGAAGGTCACCATTCGCGACAACTAGCCTTTCGATAACTTGTGGCATATCACCTGCAATACGAAGACCAATAACACTTCCCCAATCTTGTACAAACAGATTAATATCAGTTAAATTTAACTTATCAATAAACGCCTTAGTCCAAGCAACATGTTGTTCATATTGATGAACTGTGACGTCGATCGGCTTGTCTGACCTTCCCATTCCAATATTATCTGGTGCAATCACTCGGTAACCGGCATCAGCAAGGATCGGGATCATTTTTCGGTATAAATAGGACCAGCTGGGTTGACCATGTAGTAACAGTATAACTTCGCCATTATTAGGCCCAACATCCACGTAATGCATATTTAAGCCGTCAATTTCTACGTAACTTGGCTCAAACTCATATCCTGAAAGGGAGTCAAAACAGGCATCGGGAGTAACAATGTATTCCAAACCCGTAGCGGTTGCATGTATTTCACTTTCAGACAATTTACAAGCATCGCTATTTGGGCCTGTAACTAAGGGAATCTCTGTCCCAGAGACATCTTCAGAGTCATCCGAGTCACAAGCAACCAATAGGGAACCCAAAAAGCAGATACCGAGCAGGCACCGGAATAGAGAGATATATTGGTGAGTTATAGATATAGAGACAAAAGAATAATTCATAATATAAACCTTCCTTTTACATTAAATAAAAATTCCTTTAACTGGAGAGGATATTCATATCACCATCAGAGCATCCACCTATGACAGAATTGTGCGGATGGTGAAAAACTCCGCACGACCAGAACTGTTGGAAGTTTTATCATTAATTAAACAGGGAAAACTCTATAAAAAAAGCACATAACTAACTTCCGCCAATTTAAAAACCAGAGATACATAAACTTATGCTTAGATACTTAAAAATTTGCTTGCAATCGAGAATGTTTTGTATGAACGGTGCATATTTCAAGCTCAATGGAGCAAATGGCAAGTTTCTTTCATATGAGATTACCTATATCATTCACTGTTGATATTTTGATATATAAAATCGATATTGAATGCAATATAGGCAAGGAACCTTGTTTGAATTTCGCAAAATAAATAAGATCCAAGCATGGATATTTCTTCTAATATGGCCATGGGTGAATATCTTTATCGTCTCTGCTACACTTTATTCACTTGAGTCACTAACCCCCCACCTCTTCCTGTTGGCTACAGCTAAAATATGGGGAACATTTATTTTATGTCACCTTCTTTTCATTTTTATTGAAAACCTTCCCAACAGCCCTCTACGATTATTAAAAGAAGAACACATTTACTTACTTAGACCAATTGTAGTCATTTTTCTATTTATAAGCATTGCACCGATCGTAGAACCCCCATTAACTTTCAAAGTACCTGATATTAAAATATTACCATTGGCGATAATGCTACTTGAATCCACAGTTTATATTTTTGCCATATATATATTTCAACAGCAAAGCTTCTACTATCGCTCGCAGCTTCATGCGCAACAGGCAGAGCTACAAATACTTAAAATGCAATCAAATCCTCACTTTCTATTTAACACTCTAAATTTGATTGCATCAGAAGTCATTCAGCACCCATCAAAAGCTAAAGAGCTCATTTACAGCCTTTCCGATTTATTGCGCGACACAATCAACTTAACCAAAACCCAATGGATAACTATTGAGGAAGAACTAAGATTAATCGAGTTATACCTCTTGCTGCAGCAAAAGCGCTTTGAGGATCGATTCACCTTTGATATTGACTGCCCACAAAATTTGAATGGAATGAATATACCTTCATTACTATTAATGCCAGCTGTGGAAAATGCTATAAAGTACGGTATTGCACCCTACGCTAAAAGTGGTCATGTGAGTGTAAATGTGGAACTAAATAATAGCTACATAGAAGTGGAAGTTCAGGATACAGGGGCATGCTTTGATGACAAAAACATCACTTATGGTGAAGGATTACGTATTCTAACTCAAACATTAAGAGTCAACTTCAGTGACAACCACGCCCTTAAGCTAAATTCAAGCGGTGAAGGAGCAAGTTTGAAAATTCGATTCCCACAAGTAAATTCATCCATAACCCCGTAGGTTGAAAATGGCGAAAATGAATACTAAAAAGGTAATTATTGTCGATGATGAACCTGCAGCAAGATCCAATCTAATAGAAGTAATCAACACCTTCGATGAATTGAAAGTTGTGGCGCAAGTAACTGATGGGAAGTCAGCAATAAAGCAGATCACAACCAAAAGCCCTGATATCGTTTTCCTTGACATTGAAATGCCAGAAGTGAATGGCTTTGATGTGGCCAATGCAACTCAACATATAAACTATCAACTTGTCTTCCTAACAGCCTATCAGCACTATGCCCTGCGTGCGTTCGACACAAATGCAATTGACTATTTGACAAAGCCTGCTCATCCAGAATTAATAAAGAAAAGCATTCGCAAGATATTACGGCAAGAGATGTATGCCTTAGGGCAACAGACGTCTTCGACAAGCGGAAACCGATTGGTTTTGAGTGATTACAATCAAATGAAGATATTTGAATATGAACAAATTAACTATATCGATAGTATCGGTCGTTATCGTCGCATCCACCTTACCGAGACAGGAGTTAAATCTCACAATACAAATACCATTATTTCAGATATGACACTTGACAGTTTCAGTGAGCAGCTACCTAAGGAAACTTTTTACCGATTACATCGAAGCTACATCATTAACAGCCATAGAATCCTTGAATTAAAGTTACAGTCACGACGCCATTTTGTCCGGCTTTCCGGAACAGATACACTTATCCCAGTATCTCGCAGTTTTCTATCCATCTTAAAGGAGAGTATTAGAGTCTCAGCTAGCTCTCTAATTGGGTAATAGATGGCTCTAAGTAATCCCACAAATACAGCTATGAAATTACTCCGAGCCTCCATAATCCCAGAAACCTACATGTTCTTTTCAAGGAAACTGATGATCGACCCAAAAATAGCTCTATGGTGCTCACTATCAGTAGGACCATGAGCCATTTCTGGATATAGTTTCCACTCATAGTCCTTATCAAACTTACTTAACATCATATTCATGCGATACATATGTTCAACATCAACAGTTTCATCCTTCTCACCATGAATAATAAATACAGGCCTTTGAAGGTTTTGTGCCAGATATACTGGTGAAATGTCCTTCAGTTTGCCATAGTCTTTAACAGTATCTCCAACATTCTCCAGCAGCCACTTACTTTGAGCCTCAGTTGCATAGGGTGAGTTCAGGTAGAGGTTAACATCTGTGACACCGGCCACACTGACTGCACAGCGGAACAATTGCTGGTGTTTGATAGCCATCATTAGTGCAGCATATCCACCATAACTCATTCCAACAGAACAAATTTCCGAAGACAAAATATCGCTTCGGTCACTTACCACCTTTGTTGCTTGAAATATATCTTCAAGCATTAAGTTACCCCACTGCTGAACACCCGCTTCTTCCAGCTCAGTTGAATAACCACTCGATCCTCGATAATTTACCCTTAAAACGGCATAATTATTCGCCACAAAGAACTGTGTATAGTAGTCAAAATACTGATGGTCAAAAACGCCAAGAGGACCACCATGTGGCATAACTATAAGAGGGAATGGCCCGTTACCTTTTGGCATGGTCAATATATAGGGAATATCCAATCCCTCCACTTTAACCTGGTCGTGGTATTGGCGACTCTCAAGTTGATCATTTAAATGTGGAAATTTTGAGGCCACTAGCTGGTCAATTTTCTGATTTTTCCTGTTAAGGAAATAACGTCCTGGCTGGCCGTGGCTCTCACTATAGTAAAGCTCTATAGTACTATCGAGGCTTCTTCCTACTGTTGTTTTCAGTAGACTCTCCATGCCATTTTTTTCTTGTCTATCCTCATCAATATATTGATATTCTAACCGTCCATTATGAACGACTTTTACACCAATCAACTCCCCTGTCGATTGCTCTATTATCAGATCGATAATATCGTAGCTATCAGATCGATAAACTATGCTCTGTTCTCCACTAGTGAAATTGCAGCGGTAAACTACCCGATCTTTCTCCGAATTAGTATCTAAACAAAAGTAAGTTCCAGACTCCGAACTTATAGATACCGGTATAAGGATTCCATGCTCTGCTCCGGGGGCGGGCTCCTCTTCCAACTCTTCTTCAGACCAACTCTTTATTGGGGCGGTAGAGTGTCCATCAACAATTTTACTCAAATGAAGCTTGCTGTCATTGAAAAACAAAACTGACTTTGCCTGCCCTGATGGATCAAAAAACCAGCGTATCGCATACCCTTCAACTGAAGCCACTTCATTCTGAACTGTAAACTGGCCTCCATCTTTTCGTAAAAGTTTACTTGCTTTCTGCTTAAATCGGTTCAGCTTAGATACGTCAATACTGTATACCTTGGAGTAAATCCCACTTTTTGCATACAGAAAATGGCCCGGCCTGTTTGGCAACGCATGGACCAACCATCCTGGTGTTTTTACCTCAAATATTTCTGGAGGCTGGCCTTCGGAGCCTGAGACATCAAGCACTAATAGTCGATAAGCAGGCTTGGTATCTAATAAATTTTTAACACCCTTCTTGACTTCCTTAAACTGGGCAACAAGATACTTTGGGCCAACCCAACGGATAAATTGAATTGATGCATCCCTGGATGTCAATGTTTCGAGATCAATCAGGGTATGACTAGACCCATCTTCACGACTCCAAATATCTAACTTTTGACTAGCATCACTCTGCTTAATGGACGCTACCAATCTTCCATCTGGACTGACTTGTGCTGTTATAGTATCAATCGATTTAAAGTAGCTTTCTGCTGGCATTGCTACTACTGGACCAATTTTCACCAGAATGCACAACAAAACCAATAAAGTCCCTCGAAAAAAAACAATCATTGGTTTATCTCCAAAGGACTTAACCAACTTTGCAAGAATTCATCTTGCACTCCCGCACCAGATACTAGAGGATACAACTCAGTTAATGAATTTATAGCTTCTTGAATTCCATCTAAATCTGTTGCTATTCGATTTTTGAAATAGACTTCTACTGTATCTGACTTTCTTTGCTTACCTATAAACAAGCTACCAATATAATTTGTTTTTTTAGCTTCCACATGAAAACGCCAAGTACGCTGCTTAGCAGTATCTAGTTTGTAGGGGAGATTGAAGTAAGGTGCATTTATTTGGGTAATTTGGTACAGGCCAGCTGGGACTGTCATCAGGTAAAAACCTTCGGACTTATCCTTGAGGCTGACTTTATAACGACCTTTCTTTCGCAGTTTATATTTTTGCCCACTCAGCAGGTATTTATTTCCATTAGCGTACATCTTAGCAAACTCAATTGAGGGCGCAGTACCTCCTACATCTAGCTTAACCAAAACATACCCACGCCCGCCCTCTAACTCAGGTGGACTATCATAGGGTACCAATGATAGCGTCCGAGCAATTACTGATTCAGACACAAGGATTGCCGCAAATATTATGCCTTTAAGAAGAGTATCTACTCCACTTACCTGATAGCCTACCGGCATCACGCTTCTAAAATTTAGTGTCAAAATAACACTTCCATATGTTTATTTATAAATGAGTGACAACGTTTTGAATACTATCTCAGAGCCAAATGCAATACAATTGGCAAGCTTTGGTCCAAATTATGGAGAATAATATGTCAGGGATGAACCCTCTCAGGTACGTTAAGTCTTGCCCACTTCTTTTAGCAGTCTGTTTATTATTTCTACAAGGTTGTGCGGGGCAAGTTAATATGCTACCAACATTGAAAGAAGACGTCCCTATTAGCGAACAAGATGGAATTGTTGTCGCTCGAATCATTAACGCCTCTGGAGTTGCCCTGCCGTTTAATCAACTCACAATTAACCCGGAAAACTTGAACGAGTCTAAATCCATAAAACCGGAACGTCTCCTTGCGGATCGACCAAAGCTAAATGGTACAACGGTATTTGCCTCTTCTGTCAAACCAGGGAATTACTCTATTAGTAGTATTCGGGCGTTCTATTCAAACGGTAATGGATGGTACAGCCGTTTCGTAAGTGCAGATGAGAAGCTGGGGACCTTTTCAGTTACGCAGGGTGAGGTCACTGATCTTGGTACTTTGATCTATTATCCAAAGCCACAAGGTGACAGATACCTTGACCTTTTGATTCGCGCGCCTGAATCAAAAGAAGGGGAGGTAATTGCAAAGCACTTTCCATTCATAAAATACGATCCTCAATCAATCAACGGGTGGCATATCGATGAAAATGATGAAGAGCGTGAGTCAGCTTATATATCCATTGCACAGAATCCTCTGACATACAGCGAAGAGTATATTTCTCCTGATAATTCCATCTACTTTCTTGGAAAGGTCGGCGTATTTATGAAACGTACTCCCGACGGGGGATGGGAGCTTGATGCTGTTGACACCAATCATGAACTAACGGCTATCGCCCAAAACAATCATGGTGATCTAGTTGTCGGGGGGAGTGAAGGCGCTCTATTCTGGCGCTCTGCTAAAGGGGATTGGCTAGACATATCATTGGAGCATGATACTCACATTGAAAACCTGAGACTTCTAGATACAGGAGAGATAGAACTTCTAGTTACTCGCGACTTTGAAGTGAATATTTTTAGGGGAGTAGTATCAAATTCACAAGTAAAGTGGAAACTTTTGAATCAATACTCCTCAAGATCAGGTCAAGGATGGGAGCATATTGCAGAAGTAAAAATAGGGGAAATGAAAGCCCACACCAAAAGTGACCAACATATATACAATACAACTATTTTTGAATTCAACGGCCAGAATTACATAACTGTCCGTGAGCAATCAACGTATGGAAGTATTATATTTTCGCCAATCAACAGCGAAATCTTCATCTATGATCCTGAAAGTTGGATGATCGAAAAAACAGTAGATGATTTTGACCTAAATGCAATTGTTGACGCAGGCGCAGTTCAGTTAGGTGTCGAGGAAGCTGGCTTCTGGTCCTGGACAGGAAAGCCAACCTATTACAAAATTGATAAAAATGGCAACCAGGATAAAATAACTACATATATTAAAGAATGTAAAGAGAGTAAATCTTCCAGAAATCGCTGTATAAATAGAAATTTCACATTTCGATCCGTTCCCTGGTTCTCAACTGACAATGAAGCCGTTGCGATTGTTGGTTTTTCACAAAGTAACTTTTCCGGTAGGAATCGTGAAACAGAAACCAGAATCTTAACAACAACGGATGGCGGAAAAAGCTGGATATCTACAGACAATAAACCACCTACAGACTATTGTACCTCTATAGTTCCTCTGGTTGCCGATCGTTTATTAGTTTCCTGCGATGGTGCCAATGGTGATTTCTATGAATCGACAGACTTAGGGGCCAGTTGGAACCAGGTAAGACAACAAGATAATTTCTAGAAAAAATCAGGTGGATACAAACATCCAATGTATCCACCTTATTTTGGCTATAAAATCTACTAAAGAATGGTCTCACTACAATAGAAAAAATAGTTATTTATAGCTCAAATCTCTGTAAATCTTGCAGTAAAATGCCGTAGAACTTGTGGCTCATACTCGAAAGCTAACCCCCGCAATTCATTGGCCCGCGAGCTAAGTTCGATAATCGCATCTGCTACATAATCCATATGATCATTTGTATAGACTCTACGTGGAATAGTAAGCCGCATTAATTCTAGATCTGCTTTCTTTTGTTCACCGGTATTCGGGTCCCGCCCAAGAAGTAAAGAGCCAATTTCCACAGCCCTGATTCCCGCTTCTAGATACAGCGCATTGGTTAACACCTGTGCCGGAAACTGCTCTGATGGAATATGGGGAAGAATCTTCGATGCATCTACAAAAACCGCATGCCCACCTGTGGGATATTGAATGGGTACTCCAGCAGATCTCAATCGCTCTCCCAGATAGGCCACTTGGCCAATTCGGTAGTTCAAATAGCTCTCATCGGCAGCCTCATAGAGCCCCCGGGCCAGCGCTTCCATATCGCGACCAGCCATCCCTCCATAGGTCACAAAACCCTCCATAGGGACACAGCGGGTTTGTACGGCTTGAAACAGTTCCTCATTGTTTCGAATACAACAAAGGCCACCAATATTTACCATAGGGTCTTTTTTTGCGGACATTGTTAACATGTCCCCATATTGATACATCTCGCGAATAATTTCTAAAATCGATTTTTCTTGATACCCCTCTTCCCTCTGCTTTATAAAGTAAGCATTCTCGCAATATCGAGCTGAATCAATTACCACTGGGATATCATACTTAGTAGCAATTTCATAAACTGCCTGCATATTTTTCATGGACACAGGCTGACCACCAGAACTGTTACAGGTCACAGTAGTTATAATCGCACAGATATTGTGGCTTCCGTGCTCCTCAATAGTGGAAACCAGGCGTTGTAAATCAAAGTTACCTTTCCAGTCGTATGCTGTCGTGGTATCAAAAGCACGTTTATCCACCACATTAATTGCTTTTCCTCCATTTAACTCTATATGCCCTGCAGTAGTATCAAAATGATAATTTGAAATAAATACAGGCTCCGTCCCTCCACGCACTTGACGCATACGCTCAATCAGAGCAGGAAACAAAATTTGTTCTGCCCCTCGCCCCTGATGTGTAGGAACAACCAATTTATACCCAAAAAAATGCTCTACTGCATTGCACAAATTGTAGTAGTTTCGGCTACCGGCATAGGACTCATCACCAAGCATCAAACCCGCCCATTGATTATCACTCATTGCACCAGTGCCTGAATCTGTCAATAGGTCAATATAGACATCATCACTGCGCAGTAAAAACGGATTTAATCCAGCCTTATTGAGTGCAACCTCCCTATCTTTATAGGTTGTCATCTTGATCGGCTCAACCATTTTTATACGGAAGGGTTCAGGGATTCGCTTCATCACAATTATCCTAACAATACCTGCCATACTGCAGGCAATAACAATCCAATTATTATAAGTAAAGTAATTAGCATAAGAGAAACAGGACTGAATTATATTTTAATTAAAGTTAAGTCCTGTAAAACATCTAAAAACTGCAGAAACACATCAACGGGATATTGTTCCCTACTGAGATTCAGGCTCCTCTGTCAAAAATGATTGTCAAGTATTCCACTTCTTAACTTATGGTACAATAGGCTGCATTATCTATATGGCTTTTTCAGTCACTTGAGTGAACTTATTATTGGGTTCTTAGGTTCACATTTCTTGTGACCGGAAGCCACTCTAGATTTCCCAAGTATCGAGATAAAAGATTATCTAATGACAACTTAGCTCACATTTTAAACATTGATGAACAGAGGTCCCAGAATAGAAACATCTAACTTATAAATGAGGCAGAAGATACTAATTGGATCAGAGCTTATCAATTAGTGATGCTTCTGCCCCACGTCATCTCTCTTAGTTACCTTCTAATTTTGAGAGGTAAAACTGAAAAGCACGATGTGCCACTTGATGACCTATCGCCTGCCCTGCAGGTACTGAAGGCTCAAAGTGTACACCTCCCCATACACGACTGTTACCACAGTCCTCTTCAAATGAAGTCCAGGTAGGGAAATATAGATTCAAGTCAGTTTGTGGTGTTACACCAGGCTCAATCTGGGAGCTGCCAGACAGCGCAGTTACAGAATATCCCAAAGTATCGCCTTGAGGTAAAAACAAGCGGCTTGTCTCGGCATGCGCAGCACAAAAGCTAGCTGATGCGGAGGGATACTCGGGATGATCAGCTACAGGCAGATAGCTAGTCCACTGACTGGCGGGTAAATCATCCACAGTTCCCTTTCCAGCGCCCCCCCAAGCCGTTACAGGTTCATCCTTATAGATATACCGAACAGCAGAAAAAGGTCTTACTGAGTTATGGCGACGCTTTTCCTTCCAAATAGCAATTGCAGTATCAAAAGCTGCCATATTAGTTAGGAAGTCATAGTGTATGAAATCCATCAGGGATAAACCTTGAGATTCAGATGCAAAAACGGCAGCGAAGCCTAAGCTGAATATCTTCATATCAAATAGTTCAGCTTTCATCTTCTGCTCATCAGTTAAATTCGCTGATGTAGCCAATACATCATTTACTTGCGCTACGTAACTGGGATAGTTCCAAATTTTGGATTTAATTGGTATCGGTGAAGTGAACTCATCAGGAGATTCGTAGCTGTAGGGCGTAGTCAATGCAATTTGAGGAGTTACGAACTGCTGAACCCGAAATACGCCTGGTCGCTCCATTAAAACTGCCGGCTGCCATTTTGATGGAAAACGCAGCTTGTAGGCAGAATTAGCGGGTTTAAAGTCCGTATAATCGGCATAAGGCAAGCGATGATAAAGCTGGTTACCTTCATTACCTAACTGATTCATCCCATCATTGACACGTCCTTCCAGAACTTTTCTACCAGCATAATTTCCTATACCAATTGGTGTGGACGTATCTTCTGAAATATTTTCAGGATCTAACCCTAGCTCAATTAGCATATCATCCCATTCAGATACCAAATGGGGAAATAAACCACTTAGTACTTTGTGGGAAGCATAGGTCAATGCAATATTTAACTCAGTATTATCTGTCGGCTCTGTCATTCGACTAATATCTGAGTAAACGCCCTTTGCTGTCGGATGATAAGGTGCTGTTGCATCAAACCAGGAGTTAGTGATAAGCGTTGTAAAACGGAGTACCAACGTCGCATCATTTGCGGCCGGAGACACTTCGAAGATTGCACAGGCTGCAGCTGGGATTATATTTTGTACCGCAACATTACAAGTTCCTAGCTCTTCAGAGCTACATTTTGGAGGCAATGAAACGTCCTCTAACTGAGGACAACTGATGGCCTGCGCTTGCCAACTTGCTGACACAAACACTAATCCTATAATACTTTTTAAAGCTTTTTTATAAGTTACATCTTTTAGCATTGGATTTTCCTTTTTGCTATATCCATGTGACCAGTGTAGCATCCTAACTACCGACCACTTTCTAATGATAAACACCTAAAAACACTTTAAAACAGACTGCTCGCTTCCCCCATTTCAATTGTAAATGACCATAATTCCTGACATTCTTTTAGTGCCGACAGCACTTGTATTATCAGAATCTAAAATTCAAAACCAACAATTAAGGCAAGCTAATGAAATTACTTGCAAAGTAATTACTTGTAAAGATACCAGCTCACAGAAACAGTAATTTTTTGAGATTCAAATTATTGGCGAGCCCTTTTAAAAAGACAACAATCCATTTTTTCTTTTAACAAACTGCAAAGTCAAAAAAGTTACACCTTAGCGAATATTTTTTGGATTAAAAGGGGCGTCATCCCAGCATATATTTTCTATAAACACGAGCTACCCCAACACAGATAGTGATAAAAGTGCTGGTCAGGCAGTACTTAATACTATAAATCCAACACATTTCCATTCAATTACCTAAATTACACTTTCTACTGATATCGGATTTAATTGTCTTATTTTATGAGCACCCAAATAATTAAAGCCCACTTAACCCAAATACAGATAGCGTGGAGCTGCCATCATTGCCATATATAACAGTACCAGCTATTTGATTTTATTCTACTAGAATTGTATTCGCTAGAAAATTACAGGCACTTACCTGACATTTCTTGAACAAATACACTGAGTCGATCTGAACAACAAACTATCCCCTCAAAGGGAGTAAAAATAATTAGCGAGAAGAGCTTTATGAACGACAGCCTCATACTTTAGTGCCATCCCTGGCAGCACAATGTACTGCTAAACGAAGCCATAAAGGTGAAAATATTACATACACATCTGAAAGGCTCTGGAAGAATCGCTTATAGCAATTTCCAGAAATAAGCCAACCAACAGTGGATTGGATTCAGCTTAATCAAGAAATATTATCTTTCGAGTGCGGGCAGCGTTAAATCTAGGAAAAATAATTTCACTCTAACTTGCAATACTTAACATCTTTTCGACACACCACAACTTTTATACCAACTTAAAATAACAAACATTTAAAATGCTCTTCCAAGAGCTGTGTACCAATTTTTACCTGCAAGCATCTTACCCGCCTCCATTAGGTACTGAACATCTTTAGTATCTATATATTTCTGACAAATATTGCCTATTTCACTATTTTTCAATTTGTCTGAAAGCTTATCCCAATCACTTGGGTCATTGTGAACCAGGGAGTAAAAAGCAAATGCTATTGTTCGCCAGTCTTCTCTATTATCTATTAGCTGATCAAGGCTCTTTTTCATGAATAATTCTCTTAGTAAATACTAAAATCATGTGCAGATTTAACTATAGCGATAATTATCTTCACATTTTTTACTCGCTAATATCACCGTAAACGGCGAAGCACA
Source organism: Microbulbifer sp. CNSA002 (assembly GCF_047324085.1). Classification (NCBI taxonomy): domain Bacteria; kingdom Pseudomonadati; phylum Pseudomonadota; class Gammaproteobacteria; order Cellvibrionales; family Microbulbiferaceae; genus Microbulbifer; species Microbulbifer sp. CNSA002. Next base: position 2,171,199 of record NZ_CP172449.1, on the reverse strand, counting down.
CTATGCCGAACACAGTGCGCCCAGAGGCATGGAACACTCTTTATAGGTATCGCAATCAAATTTTTATAATTCACACACCATCAATATACAACCTCCATCATGTGGAATTAGCTTATGTGGCTCCAATTTAATACTCTTAATACTAGTAAAACCACTGTGTTTATAAAGATTGATAGCCGCTGGATTATCAGAAAATACGATAAGACTTAGTTCACTGTAGCCTTCACAAATAGCTTTGCTCTTCGTTCGCTTCAGTAAAGCTTTGCCAATGCCCGTGCCCCTGTATTTTTCATCAACGCCCATAGCATCCAGAAAATAACTCCCCTCAACCCTGCTGGAATAGAATTCACGGAACCTCTCTAAGCGATCCGCCGGCAGAAAATTTATTAGCTCATCAGTTATACAGTGGAACTGCGCGGGATATGAAAGTGCCATGCCGACAATTTCATGATCAGATTCTGCAACAATGCAGCTACGGAACGTATATGGATATTTATCTTGCTTTAATCCATCAGATAATAATTGCATAGCTGACATGCCAGGCACTAGATCATGAAATAGGTATTCCACCACTCCCCCGGAGGCCATATAGTCAAGCTCTGCAATACGGTGGCTATCATCCTTTTTTCCTTGCCTGTATTTCATAATCATCCCATATCCTAAGACATTATTCTTAGATACATATTCAACCGATCCGATAAGCCGAGCTTGATAGGCCCGGCAAAGGCCGAAAGATTTTACCAATAATCTTTATCCCAACAGTTAGCCTGAAGACTCATATTCAGCTTGCACTGGCTTTCGGACAAAAGATCCTAGTATTTCTACGGTCAATATTGCCCCCCTGTCATAGTGAACTATTAGTCCAGGCTCTATTTGTCGTCGCTCTAGAGCCATATTCAATGTTCGACATGTCAATTCATCAGTCATCTGCGAGTCAATGCCCAACCTACAATACGTCGATCCACATCAAAGCAACACTTAAGTATGTTGGCGGCGACATTAATGCTCCCCTCTACGGACTGGCTATATTGAAAGCCTTTGCCGTTTCTTGCCTTAATATACTCCTGATGCATAAGCTTAGCGACGTAGTTCCGTGAGCATGGCTCACCTAACTCTGAAGCTCGCAAGCGATTCTAGGTGCGCCATAACGGCCTTTAAGCTCAGTAAACGTCTCTCTGATTTTCTTGATTGTTCGTATCTTTCTAATCGTTCGAGCAGACGGCAACCGCCTCCGCCATCGATAATAACCCGATCTTGAGACTTCTAAACACCAACACATCAAGCTAACCGGGAATGACCCTACATGCTCTTGTATCAGTGCGTACTTTACTCTTGGTGGTTCGCAAAGTACGCAGCTGCCTTTTTTAGAAGCTCAACCTCCTGACGAGCTTCATGCAGCTCCTTCTTGAGCCTGGGAACTTCAGCGCTTTCTTGTTTGGAATAGTCAACACCGTCTAAACTATTGAACTGCTTATCAGATAGTCGATTAAATTGGCGACGCCAGTTGTAGATCTGCTGTGCGCTGACGCCTAGCTCTCGCGCCGCAAAAGCCGTTGTTGCTCCAGGCTTTTTGCTCTCTTAACTGCTTCTCTGCGGAACTCCTCCGTATACGCCTGAGCTCTTTTCTTACCTATGATACACCTCCGTGTTAGGCCTAAACCTAATATACAGGGTGTCTACTAAACGTGGGGAAGTCTTGCCCTTTACGCCCCATGATTTGGCAAAGAATTAACTTTAGATGTTTGTGATACAAGAAAAGAAATAAATAATATGACCCCACAGAATACTATGGGGTTATATTGACCCAAAATAGCTTATTCTAGCTTCGCAACTCATAACCAAAATAATTTAACAGCCCGCCCTCTGGCTTTAGCCTTTGACTGATATAGTCAATTTCGCTACCCGTTAATAAAGATATTTGCCGTTCATTCTGGTTTGATATTGGCTGTGGCTTATAGTCCTTAACTTTTAAGTTGGCATTGGGATCGATCGAATCTGTTACGCCATCAGGTACTGCTAGCTTATCAATGATTAAAAGTGGTTCTCGGCAAAACTCTTCATACGTTACAAGAGGAGCATTAAGAGATGAAATTAATTCTTTTATTTTTACACTTCTCATGACCCATGCCGATGTTAATTTATCTAGAATAACTTTGCGCTCATCCTGACCAAGATTGTCCGTATCATGATGACGATAAAGAATACTTGCACAGTTAGCATAAGGATCCCGGTTATTCGCTATAAACGAATAGCTCTTAAATTGAGAAGCTATTTGTTTCATTCTCATCATATTTGGAGGAGACTTTTCTATGACCACCTCAATATTTTGGGTAAGCTTCTTAATAGCTTGATACTTATTTAACCAAGTCGCCTTTACAGATAAGTAATTTATATCCTTATCTGCGTTCCACCTATCTTTCTCGCACATACCGGGGATCAGCCATTGCCCTTCCCCCCGGGGTTGCAAGATCATTGTTTTATGGCTTGTATTTATTAAATTCGCTAGTGCAGTTGAACCAGAATAAGGTGGAGTTATAATAAACAGAAAATGTGGTTGGTCATTCTCATCAAATTTCGGTATTGGCCATTTATCTTGTTTAGATTGGAAGCTCATCTGTATCCTTATTTATCTTTTGCGACTATTGTCAGCACAGCAATTCTGTGAACCGCTCTAGATCGGTTAGATAGCAGCTACTATCGATATCTTATTTTGAATATGGTAGTAACTAGATTACTGCATTGTACCACATTCAAGAATGTTCTCTTATCCCTCTTTCTATCAACACCCTATAATAAGTGGGCTTTAGCAGAAGGATATACTCTCAATTTGATCTTATATTGATCAGATTGAGCAAAAAATACGCAGCGTCAGTGTGAGGAGCTCTACGGCAGTTTTCTTGTGGGCTTATAATATGATTGCGTTTACTGTTTACAACTACCTATAATTGATGCAACCATCTATCTATTCGCATCAAATGTAGCTTGTTATCCTTCTTTAAGGCGCCCCTACCGATAGCCTTAAGCAATTTCTTTTTACTTCAGGATCAACTTGGTATTAGTTCACGTATAACTTTCAAAACTGAAGACAAAAATCAAATGTCGGCTGTAAAGATCCGTGAGAATAAAGGTATCTCATCCCAGTAATACTCAGGTAGCGGCCGAGCTTGTCTACATTATGCCTCAACAGTAAATATTGATTAGCTGTTGATTTCCATAATCTGCCAAGGCTTGGACAAGTGGCATAACTATTTGCGACTATAAATAGCTATTGCACTCACAATCGAATAATGCTGAGCTCATAAATTTTCACGAAAAATTCTTCATAAAATTTGCAACACTAAAAATGGTATCCTGTGGTTAACATTCTCTATAGCGCAAAAGCGCGGAAATAGGCCCCCACCTGCTGGAAATAAAACTATAGAAATCAAATGATCCCAGAAATTATAGCTATACCGTTTATACTGTAGTTTCCAAACCAATATTCCAGATTTTTGCTCTTTCAGGTACGCTTCCGAGTTTTTTTGAAAATTATTCTCCTTTTTTAATTTTTCAGCCAGCTTTCTTAGGCGTTTTATTTCTTTATTATCAGCCTAATGCTGAGGTCTCGTTGTCTTCGCCATACTTATTCTACGACTGGGTTTCTCAACCAGCTTACCTTCTCTGCTTTCCTGTCGCCATCTACACACTATTAATAGATGCAGGCCAATGATGTTGGCGAAAGTAGTCGCATCTACTTTCAGTTGAGTATTCAACAACACATATTTCACTCAATATTTTCGATATTTTTTCTTATCCTATTCAAAAGGTAGGCGCCTACTCAATGGGGGAAAGTTTCCAGAGGTCCAGCCGTAGGCGTTCATTGACCAACTTGTTAGGCTTGCGATCTATCATAAGACATTATTGCTACAAGTTTAGAGTTGGGTTGGGTAGAAAGAGTTATAACCCATTGCTCTATTAATTTGGCTCCACGAAATATCTTGTATGAAGTGGTTTCCAGTGGGCCAGATTTAGAAACGATTTCTTTTTTATAGCTGAAGCCTGACCCTTCAGGAGGTAACCATGCCTCCAGGCTGGCCATAAGTTTCTCTGGGCTACCTTGATGAATAAAGACTGAACACAACCCTCTATCTTGAGCAGCAATAGCGAAATTGCCATGCTCATTTTTAGAAACCCAAGCTTTTCCTTTGTGGCCTTGTAGATATTGGTTAGCGAGCCCCCTTTTAGCTTCGGTGAACCCCATTTCTTTGGCTTGGCTTTCTACTTTGGCAGGCTGAGCATGAGTAACAACACAGGCACCCATATAAAGTTGAATTGGATATGACTTGCGAAGAGCCAATGATTCAGCACTATCTTGAGATGCTTGCGATACGGAAGAGATAATAGAGATCAAAAGAGCTGCGAAATATTTCATCATCTCTCTCATGTTTTAGAGCCTAACGCCCCGCACAGGGGCAGACAAATAAGCGTAACGTTTTGGCTGCCCCAGCGGTCGAAGGAAGCGATTGCTGCGGCTTGTATGGTAGTTCTTGATCGATTCTGATGTTGAAAATCCTTTTCGCTAACGGGTAAATTGAGACCCACCTTCGGCGGCCACCGAAGGCCTTGTTTGTCACAGTTCGTTGCTGCGCCGGTTTATAAAGACCGTTAACAAGTAGGAACGTGACAGACACTCACTAGGCATAACTCGGATAGTCATGTGGGCCTCGAGCCCGAATAGCAAGGCGGAGATAGCTTATCTTATGGAACCTCAAGAGATCAATGTCGGTATCGATACCAGCAGTAAACAACTCGATATTTATGTGAGACCTACTGGCCAGTTTTTTAGTGTTGCCAATGATAAAAGTGGCATTAAGGATGCCATTAAACAACTTCAACCCCTTAAACCTCAAAGAGTATTAATAGAGTCTACGGGAAGACTCGAGTTAGAGTTTGTTTGCGCCGCCGACAAAGCAGGATTACCTATTGTTGTTTGCAATCCTTCTCAGATAAGAAGCTTCGCTAAATCCGCAGGGCGCCTCGCCAAAACCGACAAGCTAGATGCAATGGATATTGCACATTTTGGTGAGGCCATGAAGCCAAGGCTGTCGGTACTAAAGCCAGAAAAGCTTAGGGAGATCAGTGACTTACTGGCGGTAAGAAGTCAGTGTTTAGAGATGAGCACAATGCAAAAGAATCGGCTTCAGAGAATGCCGAAATCAGTACACAAACCTATACAGACCATTCTAAACACCATCAAAAAAGAGCTACAAGGTATCGACAAGCAACTGGATAAACTGGTTAACAGTGTGTCTGAGTGGCGGCAAAGGCGCGACCTATTGTTGAGTGCTAAAGGGGTCGGAAATGTATTGGCTTATACGTTGATGAGTGAACTTCCCGAGCTAGGAAAATTGAACCGTAAAGAAATCGCTGCACTTGTCGGTATCGCCCCGATGAACCGTGATAGCGGCAGCTTCCAGGGAAAGAGATATGTTCGGGGTGGAAGGCATCGTGTACGTACGGTTCTGTTTGTTTCCATTATGTCGGCCATACAACATCATCCCAAATTAAAGCCGATGTATAAGCGATTAGTCGACGCTGGCAAACCTAAAAAGGTCGCTCTGATTGCCTGCATGAGAAAGCAGATTACGATTCTGAATACGATGGTGAAAAATAACACCTACTGGGATGAAAATATGGCTTAATAACTTGACGAACAACCATAGTCACTTGTTATAAGTCATTTATAGAAATTGTAGCACCACAATGTATGCAACCTACCCTACCTGAAAACCAGTGGAACACAACAGACGACCAGCTTTTGTGTATAGAGGCAGGATGAACTCCTTGCGTACCCTGAATGGTTAAACACTTGTTGCAATTCGGGCAACGCACCCAAAGCGCCAATACAAAATGAATAATTGCAAACAAGAAAAAACCGCCAAAGATCAAATAGTAGATGGGCATCTCATAAGTAACGTCGAAGTAACCAAGAACAAAGGATAAAATCATACCTCCAAGAAACAACCAAGCTATATATGTGGCTATTGCATTCAGCTTTCCGAGCACAAAACTCTCCAAGATTAATAACGCTCGTAGCACGAGCAAAATTGAAGCGCAGTACCAACTTTGTCGGTGTGCCTACGCTTGTTAAGTATTTGGCACATTGTTTAGTTACTACCTCCATCACCGCCACAATCGCCTGATGAATACTCACCGGGCTCTCTGTCCGCATAAGCATCACTTTTGGTACTAAACATTTCAGGAAACGATAATAGAACGAGTGGTATACCGACACCAAACCCCAAGAAAATTATAGGTACTCGCCACCTGACTTCTTCTCCTGTTTTGAATTGTTCTGCAACGTCTATTACTCCAGAGATGAAGAGAATGAATGCCAATATGAAAAATATTCCTCTAGTTACAGATTGCATATTCACCTCCTTTAAACACTGGTCTTGCCCACAAAAAGTAGACACTCTAACTATGCGTATTTTCGTTCATACTCTGCTGGACTTACATAGCCCAATGCAGAGTGCCAACGAACCCTATTGTAGAAAATCTCAATGTATTCAAACACCTCAGATTTTGCTTGCTCTTCGCTTTCGAATGTTACGGCATAGACCAGCTCGACTTTTAGCCTGCTAAAGAATGATTCCATTGCCGCATTATCCCAACAGTTAGCCTGGCGACTCATACTCGGCTTGCACTTGCTTTCGGACAAGAGATCCTGGTATTTCTGCGATCGATATTGCACACCCCTGTCAGAGCGAACTAGCGGTCCAGGCTTTATTGGTTGTCGCTCTAGGGCCATTTTCAATGCTCAACGTGTCAATTCATCGGTCATCTGAGAGTCAAATGCCCAACCTACAATACGTCGAGAGTACAGATCCATAACTACCGCGAGGTATAGCCACCTCTCCAGAACCCAGATATACGTAATATCACTAGTCCAGCGGCAATTGGGTCGATCCATATCAAAGCAACGTTTAAGTAAGTTGGCGGAAACGTTAATGCTCCCCTCTACGGGCTGACTATATCGAAAGCCTTTGCCGTTTCTCGCTTTAATATGCTCCTGTTGCATAAGCTTAGCGACGTAGTTCCACGAGCATGGCTCACCTAACTCTTGAAGCTCGCAAGCAATTCTAGGCGCGCCATAACGACCTTTAAATTCAACAAACGTCTCTCGGATTTTCTCGATTGTTCGTATCTTTCTAATCGTGCGAGCAGATGGCAACCGCCCCCGCCATCGATAATAACCCGATCTTGAGACTTCTAAACACCGACACATCAAGCTAACCGGGAATGACCCTACATGCTCTTGTATCAGTGCGTACTTTACTCTTGGTGGTTCGCAAAGTACGCAGCTGCCTTTTTTAGAAACTCAACCTCCTGACGAGCTTCATGCAGCTCCTTCTTGAGCTTGCGAACTTCAGCGCTTTCTTGTTTGGAATAGTCAACACCGTCTAAACTATTGAACTGCTTATCAGACAGTCGATTAAATTGACGACGCCAGTTGTAGATCTGCTGTGCGCTGACGCCTAGCTCTCGCGCCACAGAAGCCGTTGTTGCTCCAGGCTTTTCCGCTCTCTTAACTGCTTCTCTGCGGAACTCCTCCGTATACACCTGAGTTCTTTTCTTACCCATGATACACCTCCGTGTTAAGCTTAAACCTGACTATACAGGGTGTCTACTAAACGTGGGTAAGTCTTAGCTCTAACGCCAAGCTCACCCGTGGAGACGCGACAGCGCCGGAGTCGGGTGCAGCGCCTGGTTATGAGCTTTATTTAATGTCAACAATTTTAGGCTCATCGTCATATATCAACTCTATACATGATGAAGACCATTCACCATTGCGCTTAGTTACCTTCACAGAGTGAATCACATTCGGCTCTATAAGGCTCTGAACAACAAGCATCTCTGATGAATCAGGATAAATAGCATGCTGCGTGATGCTGCCCCTTTTACCGTACTCAATTTTGTTTGAATAGTTTGGAGTTTTGACACTTAAATAGGAAACGCTGTCATTATCGACATTGATATGTTCCCTGTGATCCAGATATCGTTCAACACCATCTTTCTCGTAAGTCTCGCCATGCTCTAGCTCGTCATAGAACCTATCAAATGGGATTTGAACCATCTTGCATGTCGGATCTTGAAAGGTTTGGAAAGTGATCTCAATCATTCTCGATGCCCTAGCGCATAACGCCTTTGTCATTTGCGTTTTGGTTGTAGTGGAGTTTTGGCGTACAGTGGCGAAGCCACGCCAAAGCGGAGCGTAGACCAAAACGTCAAATGGACAAACTTGTTATGCGTGTCGAAGACGGCAGAGATCACGAAAGCCTACAAAGAGTAAAAATAGACTAAGCAAACCAACTGCACTTGGAAATACAACCCTACCAGATAAAGATTGAAACTTACTCAATACGTTAACGTTACCGATGTTCAAGGAAACCAATTGGTTGCTACTGTCGAATGCTTGATAGTAGCTAATTGCTACCTCCGAACCCTTAACTATGGATTTAGACACATCTTCACTCCAAAACCCTGCATAGCGGAACTGCTTACCGTCTATAGATACCAACACAGTATCGCTACCCTTACCTCCAGGCCTCAGACGCGCGCTCTCAACTATTCCATGAGTTGATTCTATATCTTCAGATAGCGGAAAGTCTGCTAGTAAAAAAATACTCAATGATAGAAACAATCCGCCAACGAGAATTGCAGCCCATCCAATGAAAGTTGAAGGATTATCTAGTCGTTCAATCATTCTTACGTATAACGCCCGCAACAGGGGCGACCAACGCCATGCACGTTTTGTGCGAAACCGGAAGCGCAGCGACCCGCACAAAATGTGCATGGCGTTGGGCGTCCCGCGGAGGCCCGAAGGGCCGTAGCAAACTGCTTGCGCTTGTTAGGCATTCGCTCGCTTCATCCGAAACAGTTGCCATAACTTTAATCCGCCCACTGCAAACATCACGTTTAAAGCGAGCGTTACTGCCAGACTAGAGACAGTTATACAACCAGACGCCCCACCTAGATACCAAAGCATTGCGATAGGCCAGGGAATAACGGCAGCGGCACCACAAATTAAAGTGCTCGGCAAAAACCAAACTGCAACTAGAAACACTCGAAGTCGGTTATGGTTTCGTCTACCTAACTCCCACCAAAATACATACCCTAAAATCAACCAAATACAGTACAAAACATACAACCCAGACTGTATTGCGTACGCACCAATAGCTACAGGATATATAAGCAGGCCAACTAAATAAACTATGAGAATTTCCGCCAAACTTCCCCCCAATGCCTAACAGCTATATAGTAATCATTCTGACCACTACTATCCTGATTGTTATCTCAGAATCAATTTCTACGCCAAAGCCTAAATTTTTATTTAAAACCATAGACTTAAAGCATCCTGATACGTCCGTACAAACTGGAAAAACGATCACTTTGACTACTATCTCAATTTTAACGCTAGTCCGTAACCCCTTTATTTCATTATTGTTTTTGGGTTTATCTTCTTGTTCTCCAATATCACGGTCAATATGATCGTAAATCCCTAAGCTATCACTCGCCAACTTTTACAGGCTGGTATTGGTTGGGGAGTGGTTAAGGTAGCCAGCGTGACTCTGAATCACTCTGTAATATCTCTGCGGATCTTGAAGGCTAAAGATGTTAGGAGCAGTTCGCTGCGAATGGATGTAGCTCTTTACAAGCGTGAAAGCGGCCGTTTCTGGACACCCATAAAAGGTAGAGCTTAAGGCGTCACAGCTATTGACACAATACGGAAATCACAATAAAAAAACTGGATATTAAAACAGTTAAATCCATACCCGATGACCCAGCCTCGCCGCTCACAGATCTCACTTGATGCGACTCCGTACTATCACTGCGTCTCCCGCTGTGTACGCAGGGCGTTTCTTTGTGGAAGAGATGCTCTATTGGGGAGGGATTATGAGCACCGGCGCCAGTGGATTGAGACTGGGATGCAAAAGCTAGCTGCTATCTTTTCGTTGGATATCGCTGCCTACGCGGTAATGAGTAATCACTACCATGTGGTGCTCTATATTGATGCTAAAACGGCCAGAACTTGGTCTGATACTGAGGTCATTTTCCGCTGGCAGGAGCTATTTAAAGCTTCTAATTTGGCTCAGCGCTTTCTTCAGGGTGCCTCTCTGGAATGCAGTGAAAAGAACAAGCTTAAAGAGCTGATCGATCTGTGGCGAGAGCGATTAATGGATATCAGTTGGTTTATGCGCTGCCTAAACGAATCTATTGCTCGCCAAGCCAATGCAGAAGGCCGCTGTACTGGCCGTTTCTGGGAGGGCCGTTGCAAGTCTTAGGCGCTATTGGATGAAAGAGCCTTGGTTGCCTGCATGGCCTATGTCGATCTCAATCCTATCCGTGCCGATATTGCAAAAACCCCGGAGGACTCCGATCACACGTCCATTCAGCAGCGTGTTCGTGCTGTGATCTCAGGTGAGCAGCCCAAAGAGCTACTACCATTTGTGGGCGGCAAGCGCCTTAATATGCCGAAAGGGTTGCCCTTCCAATTGGATCACTATTTGGCGTTAGTAGACTGGAGTGGCCGGCATTTAGACCCCAAAAAGCGCGGTGCCATTTCTCAAAACGCTCCCCCTATCCTTGAGCGGTTGGAAATCTCAGCAAAACACTGGCTCTATCTTAATCGGAACTTTGAAAGCCGCTTTAAAGGCCTGGTGGGATCAGCAGAGGCCGTACGGCAGGCCTGTATTCGGCTCAATAAACACTGGGTACATGGCATAGGCGACTGCCAGCGTTTCCTATCTGCAATGCCCCACTAATTCCCTCCCAACCTTTCGATACTATTCCTTCTGGTTTGGCCAAAATCACGCAACTTTCAAACCTAAAACATAATTTTTCAGTATTTCACCTTGCCCTATACCTGATCAGGAGAAATGGCTGTCAAGGTGGAAGGCCTATACTATTTCCGATGTCATATTTCAATCTGTGGGTGTCCTAGTGTTGTTTAGTCGTGTATTGAAAGTTCACGTTCTTATCTGGAGAGATCTGTTTAGCTAACTGCTGTCTGCGTGGCCGCTAAGTCATAATTAGGCTCAACCCGCTAGCCCCGATTCAGCAAAACACTGGCTCTATCTCAATCGGAACTTTGAAAGCCGCTTTAAAGGCCTGGTGGGATCAGCAGAGGCCGTACGGCAAGCCTGTATTCAGCTCAATAAACGCTGGGTACATGGTATAGGCGACTGTCAACGTTTTCTTTCGGCAAGCCCTTCCTAATTCCCACCCCGCCTTTCGATACTATTCCTTCCGGCTTGGCCAAAATCACGCAATTTTTAAACCTAAAGCATAATTTTTCAGTATTTCACCTTGCTAGGAGAAATGGCCGTCAAGGTAGAAGGCTTGTACTATTTCCTGCGTCATTTTTCAATCTGTGGGTGTCCTAGTCTTGTTTATGCATAAATGGCAATTGGTAGAACCTGAATAGCAGGCCCATCAATCTCCATTTTTAATTCAGGGATGTCAAAGCCTTGCTTACTCCCCAGAGAACTCAGGTGTGTCATAGCTTGAAGCATTACTTCAGAAGGCATCTTGCTTAGTGCCGTTTTTCTAAGCAGATTGATAGAGTCAGATGAATCATCCACGCTTTTTACGACCTTCCCAATTATTTTAAACTGACCATCTACTAAGTCTGACATTAACGGATCATTTAAGAATCCTGTTTCTACTGTTACTACTGCGGTGTATGCACCCTTCAAGCTTGTTGAACTAAGATCAATAGTACTTCCCGCCTTGAGGGCACCAGAGAAGCGAACCATTTGCTGCCTGATTTTCTTGTACTCTGATTGCTCACTTGAGTTACGATTCCCTTTTTTTGGTTGGGGTTTATCCTCAAACGCCTCCGCAATATCCATCATTTCAGCAAAGCTATCTATGGTCTCTACAATTGGATTTCTTTTGAGAAATCCTTCAAATTCCACAAATTCACCAGCTTTAGGAAGTTCTTCCTCAGTTTCTTTGAGATATCCCTTTTCTAAAAGAAGATTCCTTAATTGAAAAAAGAGAGATGCTGGAGTGTGAACCCTCTCCTGTGATGATGTATTTGATCCTTCTGAACCTATAGTTTTTTCTTTTGAGCCAGAAAGATCTATTTTCAGAAGTGTGGAGAACGCTTCACTCAAACCAAAACCAGCAGATACCTTTTCACCGTCAATATTCCTATTAGACGAGGATTCAGTAACAGTGGTCACCGTACTAATTCCTCCCTGTAGCATTGCCAACAAATCAAAAACTAGTTTTTGATTGAGATATACAGGGACTATCAATCTATCCATGATGCTTCCTTTGATGCATAACGCCGCCAGCAGGGGACGAAAAACCAGAGTGAAGCGGCGGTTTTTTGGTCCCTCTGGCTGGATTTATTAGCCATTTACCAGGCCACAAAAACTTTTTTCACTCGTATTAAGGTGATCAAGATTAGAGTTTTTCTCAACAAACTCCTTGATCTGATCACAGTCTTTAAAGAAAGGCATTAGGTTCTTAAATCTAATTCTCTTTTCCATTTCAATGCCTCTTACTTTGTAATGCTCAATATCAACCTCACCTTCGTCATCTGTGACAAGATCAAATGGCTTGTCATGTACTATATAATTCCGGAGGTCAGCTAGGCTATCCGCGGTTTTTAATAACGCTGATATATCCGTTCGGTCATCATCAAGAACAACCAGTTTTTTCGCTAATTCAGATTTGGCGCTGATTCCTTTTTTAATCTTTCCAGTAATCTGGCCTGGGTGCTCAATTGCTAGAATTGCTACCATTTTATTATTGAGGTTTTCAGCGATAGCGTGATTTATAAGTGACTCAAGAGCAACAACCGACCACGCCATGAGCATACCAACTAGACTTGACTCCTTTTGGACATCATCCATAAGCGAAATATCAATATTCAGCTTTCCATCCTTCTTGATAATCTGAACATCATCACCTTGGGTAATCTCATTGTATTTTGAGGCTACCTCAAGCATTAGCTCGATCCTGAGCCAATGGTCTTCTACTGAACTATAAATCACAGAAAATTCTCATATATGGCTAACGCCCACATCAAAGGCCGACCGAAAGGGAGATCCAGCGCAATGAGGTGGAGCGTTTTTTGATGTGTTTGTTATGCATTTACCGAACTCCACGTTCTCTTAGAATCATGTGAATTTCTTTAAGTGCTGCTAACTGCCTTTGCTCGAACTCTGTTGTTTGGTCAGATTGAGCAAAAGTAGAAAATCCAGTTATTGCACCAACCGCACCTAGGAGAGTTGAGGCAATACTGTGCCCGCCATTGAATTGATACCAAACGTATGCCGCTACACAAAGGGTGGCAGAAAACAGAATAAATTTAAGGAATGCACCATTTTTTCTAGAGCGCTCCTTTTCTAGAACCTCTTGGCGATGGCGTTCTTCGTGGATTAACTCCTCATTTGAGCAATGAATCAGCAGCTTGTGCTCATTAGAGTTATCGTTAATAACGACATCACCATTGATGTCGCCAGAATTAAAATCTCTCACTTAATTCTCCATGTGTGATGCATTACGCTCACAATAACTGGCCGGAGCGAAGCGGAGGTCCGGCGGAAGCCACAAAGTGGCTGGAGCGAAGTTAATTGCCTTGTTATATTTCGTTCTCTTCACAGTAGCCGGCGATCTCAAGAACCAATTTTTCAGCGCGGCAATTCTTCGCAACGAATATTAAACCAGACCATGTATCCCACTCAATACTAAGTTTCATTCCTCGCTTATAGAAAGTCTGAAATGATTCGTCAGGTCCAAACACAGTTACTGAAATAGGAACTAACCCGAACTCTTTAGCGATCCGTTTCTTAGCTGGATTGTATTGCTCATACCAGCGATCTTCAATTTCATATGTCAGTTCGCCAGAAAAGTTTCTCAGGAGAACTCCTTTTTCGAATTTCTTTATGATTTCAGTTCGGTCTTTGTCGTTCATGGCGAAGAAATATAACGCCTCAATAACCGGCGCAGCTTAGCTGCGTCCGGCGACTGAAAGGAGTGAAGTTAATTGACTTGTTACATGCTTTATAAACCAAGCTTGTTCTCCATCGACAGAACATAAGAATATGGATTAGTTCTAATATCTCTTCTTTCTTGCATATACATTAGACTTCGAATTCCAATTGAAACGCCTGTGCCTGCCAATATAGCGGTAGTGCTTAAACCGCTAGCTAACGTAGTTCCGAGAATCGATGCCATTCCGCTTATGGTGAAATCACTTAAAACGTAGTTAACTTTCGCTCCCTTTAGTTGTGATTTTAAGCCCTTAATCTGTGGCTTTACTTTATCGGTATAAGCAACTTTTACTTGTTGGCGAAGTGCTTGAATATCTTCCACATCATCGCAATCTAGAACAGATTGGGTTATGCCTTGTAGTGCCCCTCGGAAAGCAGCTAGCTCATCTGAATGATTTGCCCTAAAGTTAAGAAGCTTGTCAATACGAACCGAGCCAGGGATGTATATACTTTCTATTGCAAGCTCAGCCAGCATTCCATCAACAAAATGCCTTGGCTCAGCTCTATACGGCTGCTGAAATCCTCTTTCTCTTTCAGGCAAGAAATAGAATATGTCTGCGCCACATGCAGGGCACTCGCCAGTATTTTTGATAGATTCTTGAGTGAATCTATCAAAGACTTCTTTGCATTTTGGACATTTAATAAATGTCTTATTTCTATTCGGCGAATAACCATCAACAGATAGTTTTGTGTTGAATTGATTATATATCTGGGAGTCGGCAACAGTAGAAAGATTATTCCGTTTCGCAATTCTATTTGCTAGTGCAGACATATAATATGCAGAAAATCTACTATCCATGCTCACAAAGCCATCATCATCAATTCTTGCAGAACCAATGGTATCCATCAAAAGATGGCTCATTTTACTTGAGTGTACCCGGCTATATCCTAACCTTAAGCTTCTTTGAAGTTGATGCGATAGTTTACTAGGATGGATTCTTGAATACTCATCACCGGAGGTCAGAACTCGCATGCCTTCTGGTGTAGATAAATATTGCATCGCTATATCTGAAGCTTCAATTACCTCTCGTGAAGAAGGAGTGACCTCAAAAGGCCTTAATATTCTCTCTTGCTCAAGAAGAGTGGCCACTTCGTTTTGATATGGAGACTGCATTCTGAAAGGAACAATTGTATTAATTTCGTCCCAATACAAAATAGCGGTCTTAACCCATGAATCGTCATGAATATCTATCCAAGGATAATATAAGGTTTTGTTAAACATCTATATGACATTCCTTTGGCATGTAACTCCTGCAGCACGGGCCGGAGCCGCAACGCGGCGGAGGTCCAGCAAATGCTTGCATTTGTGATCGTGCCTGCTCTTGTTAACTTTTTGGTGCACGATAGACCTTTCCACTCTCTAGAGCTACCGAGACAATCCCCTCAACTGTTTCGAGGCGCACATCGTAATTGGAAACATTTGTAATGGAACCCCATTGATAATGTGAAACTGTTGGCTCCAGCGATTCTAAATTGTGGAAGAGTTGCTTAAGAGTAATGGCATGTTGCAACTTACCATTTAAGTAGATGGATAACATTACTTGGTTAGGTGTTACTGATTTTGGAACAAGATTTAGCCCAGGGTAACCCACCACTACGTACTCACCACTTGGAGAAATATGGAAGGACCTGTGCCAGCCACTTATTTTGTATATTTCCTTAGTTTCGAAATTACCCTCCACGCTGTACACCACAGTGTCTTTCGCAGGCTCCAAATAAGCACAATAAGTAACGAAGATGTTACATACCCTCTTTGCTTTGGGAACTGGCAAAGGGCTATCGGCATGAGAACTAAAACTCAGGAATATCAGTAAAATTGTGGCAGTGACTTTATTCATAGTGAAAGTTAACGCTTTTAGCACCTGCGCCTTAGGCGTCTGGTGCCTAAATTTGTTATGTGTATATCTCCGATAGTAGATCTTGTGCAATTTTGTAATAGATTTCGAATTCTGCTGTTGCTTGATTTTCTTCCATGAACTGTAGCGCTCGCTCTTTAAGTATAGGTATAGGCCCATAATTCCCCGAAAAATGGCAACCAACTATATTGTTCATCGTACTAACTAGTGAATATATTGGTGTATCTCTTCGAAGTGCTTTCGGCGGCAAATTATCCTGCCGGTTTAACTCTTTAGCAAAACTAATAATTCTGCTCGTCATATTATCTCCGACACATAACGCCTCAGGCACCAGCGCACGAAGTGCGTCTGGCCCGCGAAGCGGGCATAGTGCCCTAGCTGGTTATGTGTTTCTAATGTAATTAAATCGGAGAACATCTTTGTGCAATCCGTATGCTAATGAAGTAGAGCTATCTTCATTCTGGAAAAATTGAATCCAACCGTTGTTAATACCTGATTCCCAACTCGATAGCTCGCCATATCTTTGAAGATAAGCATTGAGCTTCTGTGTGATTCCGTCTTCTGATTCTCTACCCGAAGGGTCATTATACCAGCTGGCAATGACACGATTCTCTTTCTCGTAGAATCCACATTCATAGGAGGGTGAGCTTACCCTATAGAAGTTGTCTTCATCTTCTTTTTTTTCCAGAACATCTAAGCCTGTGGATCTAAGAATTCCCAATGCTTCTTCTAGCTCGATGTTCAGAGGTATATGAGGTGTTTTTATATTCATGATATCGATCTACACATAACGCCCGCAATAACCGGCCGGAGCGAAGCGGAGGTCCGCCGGAAGCCACGCAGTGGCTGGAGCGTAGTTAATTGCCTTGTTATGTGCCTAGCCATATTTTTGCCAAATTGCGGCTACATTTTGATATTGAGAGGGTAAATTAGCTTTAGCCTCTTGAATAGATGAGTATTCAGCATCTTGCTCAATTTCCCAATCAGAGTCACAGCTAAACCGGTAGAATTTTTCGCTATTGGAATATTTGCAAATTGCCAAACCAAATATTTCCGCAGCAACCTCTCCATTTTCAAAGAGCACAAATCCAAATGGCTTAGAATCTGACCAAGCCCACTCAATCACTCTTGCTCCATCAATTTCTTTAGGAGGATTGCTCATGACTATCCTTGCACATAACGCCAAGCGAATGGGCTGGCGCTGCGTAGCAGTGACAGTCCAGGGAAGCCTCCCCCCTTAAAGTAGACGCCACCTTATATTCATCTTATGCGGCCATTCTTTCATATTCATCTGGGCTTTTGAACCCAAGTGAACCATGTCTTCTTTTAAAGTTATAGTACCTATCAAGATACCAAGCTAAGTTAGCTCTTAGTTCCTCAACGGATTCAAAATTAAATCCTTTGAAACTCTCAGTTTTCAGTGTTTGAAAAAATGATTCTACATACACATTATCATTCATAAATCCTGGACGGTTCATGCTCGGCTCAATACCCAGTTCTTTGAGTCGACTTTGGTATGCATAAGCACCGTACTCAGAACCTCGGTCACTGTGAAATATTAGATCTGATTCTATATTTCTGCGACGAACAGCTTTATTTAGCGCTGACAGTGTTAGCTCAACAGTTCGAGTATCCGACAACTCCCAACCCAACACTTTCCGGGAGTAAAGATCAATAATCACAGCTAAATATTGCCATTGTCCATTGATCTTCAGATAGGTTACATCACCAGCCCATTGAGAGTCTGGTTTACTCGGCATACCATGCTCTCTTTGTAGGTTTTCAACCTTAATATAAGGATTTCCAGGCAAAGGGCGTCGACGATAGATCCTTCCAGCTTTCCCCACGATTCCAGCCTCTCTCATAAGGCGTTCAACGCGTTTGTGATTTATTCGTTCACCATTAGCTTTCAGCTCTGCGCTAATTCTTGGACTTCCATAATTACCATCATGCTGTGTATAGATAGCTTCGATACACCCTAGAATTCGCCTATTCTCTATGTCACGAGTGCTCTCATCTCGATTGAGCCACTTATAAAACCCTTGGGGTGAAACATTCAAGTATCTACATAAGTACCTGACACCAAAGTCTGATCGATTAAGAGCTATGAACGAGAATCTTTCAGCTTTGGATCTTTCAGGTACATTTCCCACTTTTTTAGGAAATCATTCTCCTTTTGCAATTTCTCGACCTGCTTTTTTAGACGTCTTATCTCTTTATCATCGGTTTGAGACCGATTTTTCGTTGTTTTTGTCATACTTATTCTACGACTGGGCTTCTCGACCAGCTTGCCTTCTCTACTTTCCTGTCGCCATCTATACACCATTACTGGATGCAAACCAATAATGTTGGCGATAGTAGTCGTATCTACTTTCAGTTGATTAGTGAGAGCTACCACTCTAACTTTGAATTCTGTTGAATATTCAACAACTCGCTCTTCACTCAGTATTTTCGGCATTTTTTCCTACCCTATTCAAAAGGTAGGCGTCTACTCAATGGGGGAAGGTTTCAGGCCAACTGGTTGGCCGAGCATTGCGCGCCTTGTTATGGCTCATTTATTGGTAAACCCGAGAGTTCAAAGGTGGAATAAGCTCTTCTGTGATTGTACCCATTATTATTTCTAATTCGCTTTTGATTTCTACGAGTTGGTTGTTGAACTCTGGATACTGCTGCCAAAAGTTATCAGGAACTGCAGCAATATTTGCCAGTAAATCTCCTTTGTACATGTCACCTTCGGCCAATGGGTTTACAGCAAGAATATCAAGAGCAACGGGAACCAGAAACCTTAAACCAATTTTTTGACCAATTAGTATGCGTAGGTTTTCGACCGAAAGTTCCGCTAAAGGAACTGACCATAAACGGTGACATTCAGCGGCTAGACTTGAGCCAAAGTCAGGCCTGCCCCATTTTTCTTTGTGTAGCTCTTCGAGAGATTTTGATAGATCCACGATAATCCTTTAAGGGCCATAACGCCCGCGTAATAGGCGCGAGCTTGCGAGCGTCCTAATTGACGCGCTTGTTAACTTTTTATCCCGTAAACCGCTCATTGGTTTGTGGATCATATAATGGGCACCCAAACTCTTTGCCAATATCTATGAATACGTTCATCCATTCTCCAGGCTCACCATAACAATCAATTCTTACATGCTGTGCACTTGAAGATACTTGAAAAGAGTTGCTTTCACCTTCCCAATCAAGAAATCCATTTCTTTCTTCAGTACCAGGAAACTCTTGAATGATCCTTTTATAAACGCTATCAATATCAATCTGACTAAGGCCGTTAACAGGTACGCCATCTGAGAGACTGCGATAAACCTCCAGAGGCTCTGCTTTAAAGCCTGCTGATTCACTCCAGAAATTTAAGTCGTAGCTCATAGCTTTCTCGTAAAGTTAACGACCACAGCACGGGCGGCCGGAGCGTAGCGTAGGCCGTCTCGCGAAGGACCGAAGGACCGAAGGACCGTAGCAACGTGCCTGTGATTGTTAGCTGCCTTTGCGTAATTGCTCATTATATATTTCCTGTATTTCAGCATGGCCAACTACTCTTGAACCTTCTCGAATCTCTAGATTGGCGCCAGTCTCTAGGCATTTTGGGTATGCCTCTGGCGTGATGAATTTAACAAACGCTTGAGTGCGCCTATTAGGTTCCGCAATCCCTTCATCAACAAACCAATGAATTGTAGTCGTGAGGTAGTCTGTTTTAACCTTGTAATGAGGTCTGTATCCATTCTTTACGATGATATCTTTACCGGAAAAACATACCTGCACAAGGGCATCAGGCTCCCAGTCTGGATTTTCATTTCTATCGAATTTATCAGATATCACTTTTTTCTCTTACAACAGTTAACGCAGAGTGCAGGGGCGGCAGGAACGAAGTGTAAGCCGTCCCTGCGCGAAGCGCCCTTGCTGCCACGATTTGTTAAGTGCTACTTTTAGCACACTTGGTCTCCGATTTCCCAGGGTGGCTTGTAAATACTAGTTTACTACCAGAATAAACGAAGAAGCTCGCCCCTTTTTCTGTGTTTAATGTGAAAGTTCCATTTTCATCCGTTTTGGTTTCTCCAAGTTTGCCAGGCAAGTGAAAAGGAACCCATTCGTTTTCCCATGCTTCTGCTCTAGCAATCGGATTATCTTGGCAATCAGTTACCGTTCCGGTATAGGTTTGTGGTGTAGCGCAACCATTCAAAATTAATGTAAGTAAAGCAATTGCTACTGATGTCTTCATTCTCTCATGCACTTAACGCCCACAGCAGGGGCGGCTTAATTTGTGCGCGTTTTGCGCAAAAATGGGAGCGGAGCGACCTGCGCAAAAGGTGCACAAATTAAGCCGTCCCGCGGAGGCCCGAAGGGCCGTAGCAAACTGCCTGTGTTTGTTAAGGCCTCCACTAATCGCAGCCTGAGTCACCGAAACCAAAATCTATGCCACCACCGAAACCATCAGTTGACGATGGTACTCCTGTTTGCGCCGCTTTCTTTTTGCGCAATTCTTTCTCTACAGATTTTCGCTTATCTTCGATTAAAGATTTCTCCGACTCAGTAAATTTCTGATTCTCTAAAAGCTCAACACCACAATACATACATTTATCAAACCCAGTGTTCTGAATCCGACGACCACATATATGGCACAAGCCTTTGTTCATGTTTACTTCCCTTAACACCAAGCGAATGGGCTCGCGCTGCGTAGCAGTGACAGTCCAGGCCAACTTGTTGGCCGAGCATTGCGCGCCTTGTTATGGCTCATTTATTGGTAAACCCGAGAGCTCAAAGGTGGAATAAGCTCTTCTGTGATTGTACCCATTATTATTTCTAATTCGCTTTTGATTTCTACGAGTTGGTTGTTGAACTCTGGATACTGCTGCCAAAAGTTATCAGGCACAACAGCAATATTTGCCAGTAAATCTCCTTTGTACATGTCACCTTCGGCCAATGGGTTTACTGCAAGAATATCAAGAGCAACGGGAACCAGAAACCTTAAACCAATTTTTTGACCAATTAGTATGCGTAGATTTTCGACCGAAAGTTCCGCTAAAGGAACTGACCATAAACGGCGACATTCAGCGGCTAGACTTGAGCCAAAGTCAGGCCTGCCCCATTTTTCTTTGTGTAGTTCTTCGAGAGATTTTGATAGATCCACGATAATCCTTTAAGGGCCATAACGCCGCCAACACGGGCCAAAATGGAGCAGCGAAGCTGCGGAATGTAGGTCCAGCCAGCTTTGCTGGCATTCGTGCTTGGCTTTGTTACGTGTTTTTAGCACTCGTATAGCTCCGCTAAAAATTGATTAAAAGATTTGGCCAACCTAGTCATATTATATTCCCAGGGCTCACCCTCATAGTTAGCCTCTTCATGGTCCCAATGGTAGACAGCTCCAAATTCCTCTGGCTTAAGTGACAAGCAATATACGTCACCGCCAGGACTCTCCCCAAAAGGTAAGTAATGGCCAAGGATCATATCTTTATATTCTTCAATATTTCTTGCCAAGTCATCATGTACGAGTTCTTTTCGGATCGCGTAAAGGTGACCTATAAAGTCAAAGTGCTCTCCGTTGACCTTGACTCCATCTGGAACTGGACGCCCACCATTGTATTGTTGTAAAAACTCAACATATTCGAGAGGAAAGTCTATAGAAAGGTCACTCTCTAGCGCCTTAATATCAGGCCGACTCAACTTTCCATATGAATCATTAACTTGAATCATCGTGACTCGCTCTTACACCTAACGCCTAAAGCACGGGCGCAGTTTTGCTGCGTCCAGTGCCTTTACTTGTTATGAGCCAGTCGCTGGTTGATTGCACGGTGTAACGCACACTCTTTAAAACCTTTTCGCCTTTACAGAGATAGTCGATAAAAACACCCATTGTGTGCTTGCTATCTGTAAAGTAACCAATTGCTTCTGGCTCTGATTTTGATGTAGGTAGCTCTGTTATATGAACCAGCAACTCCTCACTATTTTTACCAAGTAGAAAGGTGCCACTTCTAGATGCTGGACAACCAGAAGGACTTTCTTTTTGGCCTTTAAGCTCAAATATTATTGCTGGGCCTTCTGGCTTCACGCTTATATGAAAACCTAGTTTCGCGGCTAGCTCTGGTGTCAAAGAAACCTCTTTAGGCCCTCCACTTGCAGCAGCCAAGGATGACATTAAAGCTAGAATTATAAGAATGTACTTCATAGTTTAAAGCTCATAACGCCTCAATCAGCCGACGCTTTAGCGGTCGGCTGAATTGACTTGTTAGTGTGCTTAATTCCAAGCCCCACCCAAAACTCTGGAGGGTACTGAAGTTCAGGCTTTCCGACCCACCCATTAGTAACGGATAAAGTATAACCGCCTTTAACTCTGCCATACTTTACCGACTGCAAAGCAATTTGATCCCAGTCTCCAATGAACTGGATATCGTTTAATGTTTCTGGATACGAACCAGTACGTATATTATGAAGCTCGATTAAAGAAATCGCTGTTTTAAAGTGTTGATCTCCAAATTTTTGGTTTGCTTCTTTTTGGATTTCACAACCCGTAAACATGACTATACAAAAAGCTATTATTAATCTATTCATTTTAAAACCATAATTAACATTCTGTGCTGCACACTAACGCCCGTGAGTTGCGGCCGGAGCTGCGAAGCAGCGGAGGTCCAGGTGTAGCTTGCTACACCGATGCAACCTCACCTTGTTAAATTGCAATATCATTCTGTTCAAGAAAGACTATCAACTCATTAAATAAATCAGAATGGTCAGTAACTCCTACATTAGAGACAACTATATAGCTGCCTTCCTTCTTGAAGCCACTTGCATGCGAATACATTGTATTTACAACCTCATCTGGAGAGGAATCAATCAAGGAAAGGTCCTTATGTTCAACCAGTCCACAGACTAATGTAAATGCAATCGTTACTATATCGTACCTTCCGTCCAGATACTGTTGATATAAAAGGTCGATATCATTCTTATACTTTTCGAGAGAATCCACGGCCATTTCTTCTTTGCCATTTAACGCCGCCGGCAGGGGCAGCTTAACTTGTGCGCGTTTTGCGCGAAAATGGGAGCGTAGCGACCCGCGGAAAAGGTGCGCAAGGTAAGCTGTCCCGCGGAGGGCCGAAGGCCCGGAGCAAATTGCCCGGCCTTGTTAACTGAGGTCCTCGTATTGCGCAATGTGCCCTGCTCCAAACTCGCTCAAATTGGCCAAGTAAACATCTAAGGACGAGCAAATTTTTGAGAGACGGCCAAATGGATAGCGCTGATCTGACCATATACTTCCAGCTTCAGGTCCGCTAAATACGTAAATATGATACCCCTCGCAGCCTGTATTACAGATGCGAATAGCGCCGCTCAAGATTCCTTCACTTGTAGTAGAGCGCCCATCGAATGCACCTAAGACTTCAGCTGTATCAACTTCTTCAATCTCGTATGGCTGAAACCACTCTTCTTGTGGTGAGAGTTTGTAATATCCAACCATTTTTGGATCATTGAGCGCTTGAAACAGGCTTTTAGGAACACTTTCTTTCCACATATTCAGTTAACGCCTTGCTAAGGGGCAGCCGAAGTGCAGTGGAGGCTGTCCTGCGGAGGCCGCGCCTTTTGCGGTCGGAGTGAACTTGAGCAACTTGTTAGGTTTCTGTGACTATGGTGATGCAAGCTTAACCTCGCTAAATCTCCAGTTTGTAATTTCGCCTTGTGATTCAAGCTGACCAGACTGAACAAGGTAATAAATTCTTTTTGCGATCCTTTCTGCATCACAATTGTTGTCATCTAACCCTGTCTTATTTTGTGTCAGACCAATTATCATTGCCATCTTTCTCCAATTTTTGGTGGCTTGAGAAAGAATAACTTTGTCTATTTCCAAATCGTCCATTTTGGGAACCTAACGCCGCAAGCAACGGCCGAAATGTAGCGGCGAAGCCGCGGAATGTAGGTCCAGCCCACGTAGTGGGCGGTGTTGCCTTGCTTTGTTAAGCATGATGGCCTCTCTTATAAAATGCATAGGCACACAAAGCCAGCCCTACGGAATATACTAAATCAAAAGACATTACGGAAATAGCAGTGTAAGTGGGTGAGCTAGATAATAAATCAGGGTAAGTAGCCCACAGCCACTCCGTTGTAGGAATTGCTAACATGCTAGGCAGTAGCATTATGGTGAGGCCAATGATAAACAACCCGGAGGAGGACGAGCTTTGCTTTAAGATGCTGTATCCGGCGACTATCGCAACCAGAAGAGACGGCCAGGTAGAAAGCAAAGTCATTGTAATTATTTCGTGGATTCCCACTCGATCCCTCGTAATGCTTAACATTTATATAGTAATCATTCTGATCACTATTATCCTGATTACTATCCTGGAATCAATCTAACGAAAAAAACACACAAAATCCAAGCAAAATCAATATGTTACCCATCCTTCAGAACCATTGTGCCAAATGGAAAAACGATCACTTTGACTACTATACCCATTTTATACGAGTTCCCTAATCCATTGAAATACAACAGATTTTCAACCATTCTGGCCCTAAGCCAGAAATAACGGTCAAACTGATCGAAAATCCTGATGACTCCCAGTCAAATGTTCATTAAACTGTTAATCCATACAGTATTCGGACTGTAAAAATGGATGACATCCCTATTCCGCTACCCCAGCGACCATCCCGCTTTATGGACCGTTTTAGGGCTTTTATACGGTCTCGCTATTTGGCATACAAAACAGAAAAGACATACTGCTTTTGGGTGAAGGACTTTATACGATTTCATGGGATAAAACATCCGCAGGAACTCGGAAAAGCTGACATAGATAAGTGGTTAAGTCACCTTGCGGCTAATCGCAATGTGTCAGCCAACACTCAAAAAACCGCTTTGAATGCAATTATCTTTCTCTATAAGCAGTTTCTGGATATTGAATTAGGGCAACTACAGTTCGAAAAAAGCCATCGGCCTAAGCGATTGCCTGTTACTTTTAGCCATGAAGAAGCAACCTCCATATTAGAGCACCTTAGCGGTCCAAATAAGCTTGCTGCTTCTTTAATGTATGGTTCGGGCCTTAGAGTTATGGAAGCTGTGCGGCTTAGGGTACAGGACATTGATTTTAGTGATCAATGCTTGATAGTACGGGAGTCCAAGGGTGAGAAGTGGCGAAGAACACTACTGCCTCGGTCTCTGGTTAAGCCCCTCAGGGTGCAGATAGCACATGCGCTTTCTCTACACGAGCAGGATTTGGCTGAAGGCTATGGGTATGTCTATTTGCCTTTCGCTCTGGCGAAAAAGTACCCACAAGCAGCGACGAGTGCTGCTTGGTAGTATGTATTCCCCGCTCGATTTCTATCGCAAGACCCTCGCAGCGATATGATGCGACGGCATCATATTGGTGAGCAGCAAGTTAGGCGGGCCGTTGCCAAGGCCGTTTCGGCCCTCGATATTCGTAAGAAGGGAGCTGCCATACATTTCGCCATTCGTTTGCCACCAACCTTCTGCGGGCTGGTACTGATATACGCAATATTCAGGAGCTACTCGGCCACAACGATATCAGTACAACCATGATTTACACCCATGTTATAGGCGTACATGAGCGCGGTGTTACCAGCCCTCTTGACTGATTTCGGTCCCCCGGCAGCTATGTCTTTGGGTGGTAGCTGGCTTTGGGCCAAGCCTTGTTGATTTCATCCGCCTGAAGCTCAGCATTAAAGTGTTCCCAGGTAATGCCATTAATGTCAGTTTCTGCGGTAAATGTATCGGCACCATCTGATTCCCACCCTAGATGCCTAAGCGTTCCGCTTTCGCAATTTGGATCATGGCGAATCGATAAGTTAACAGTGGCAGTTCGCCATAAAGCATATTCATTGGGCACATGCACGCAGGGAGCAGTATTTAACCTTTTACTGTAATCGGCAACTGACTCTTCTATCTGATTAGTCGACAGTGCTATATGAATTTTATCCATAGATTATCCCCCCTAAAAAATCTACATAACATAAACAGTTAATCGAGCACCAACTAAAAATTGTTCTGACATTAAGAGAAACACTGCTTGTACCTTAATCCAAGCATGCTGGATCAGCGGTTACAAATATATTACCTGACCAGGAGTTACTCGAGTCACAATTCCCAGAATCAAAAACATCTCGGAGGTCAAACTCATTATTACCAATAGCTGTATTTGAAAATATCGAGTTATTTTCACTTTCTTCAGATGAAATCACTATACCTCCTGGAAAATCCCCACTATTTCCAAGGTTATTCAGGGCTGAGTTGCCTATCACAAAATTATTAGATCCACCGTCTATATTAATTCCACTTTCCTCGCTGCCACTAATAACATTGCTAATAACTTGATTACTATCACCAGATAAAGCCACACCATTCTCTTGACTATTGGTTAATACATTTCCGAACACATAACTATTGTCACCTCGAACCCAAATGGCATCTCTGTCGGTGTTATCAATTGTATTATTGTTCAGTGTATTAAAATTACCTAAGCTCTCGATTCCACGATCACCTACATCAGCAATATTATTCTGGGATACAATACAATTACTTCCCTCCAAATCAATTCCCTGCCCCCCAATACTTAATCCGCGGCCTACAATTTGATTACCGAGTATGGAGTTGTTATCGCTTTCTATAGTAATTCCATCTCCTTCAAAATCTACGATATCTACCCCTGTGATGTTGTGAATTCCTGTTCCACCTAAAAATATCCCGTCGTCACACCCACTTATCGTACCGTTACTCACAAGGGCTGAAAATCCCTCTACTACAATACCAGTCGCATCAAACACATCAATAACACAGGTAACACTATAACCACCCAGGTTTAATACGCCGGTTGGACCAACAACTCTAAGAGCATATTCATCATCTTCTCCAATTACACAGACAAGATCCTCTGTAAGAACAGTGGCAGTATCAATAGTATCGCCACATTCAACTGCAAGAACATTTGAGGCTAAAATTGCGGCGCATACAGGTAAAACCATATTGACGCTGAGTTTCATACTATTTCCCTAATAAGTTGCCAAATTTCTTGTAAATAAACCCACATAGCAACCTTAGATGAGCCGTATTTTTTTGCGAACCATGCCAGTCGTTTCAAACGAAATAAATTAGATTAATTTTGAATATTAAAAGGAAGCCAATTTGAGAATTATTAATTACTACCACTCGCCCCAGCTTCCAGCTGCTCCTGTACCTTATCCAAATTAAAAGATCCGGGTACCTGGCTGGGTGGATATTCTTTCATAGTTTGCAAAAATTTTGATGCGAGTTGCTGCATGGGAACCAAGACAAAAGCCCTGTCTATAAACCAGTCGTTATAGGTATTCGAGTTGTGTTGGGCTTTTTCAAAAGGATCTTGCCTCAAATTGAACAATAGTGGCACTCGTAATTCAGTAAAGGGCTCTCGCCAGACTTCAAAACCCCGCCCGCGATTTTCCAGGAAAATAGCTTTCCAGGGTTCGTAGCGCATAGCTACAATTTGGCCGTCATCATTTACGTAGATAAATTCTTTTCTTGGAGATAGTTTTGCTTTACCGGTGAAGTAATCCATCATGTTGTAGCCATCAACATAATTTCTGTACTCGCGCCCATTCAGCTCGACCCCTTCCTTGAGCTGTTCCTTAATATTCGGGTTTCCCCCGGCCGCAGCGAGAGTCGGCAGCCAGTCTTCATGGGAGACAATACCTGTCAAGGTAGTACCCGCTGGAAATTTGCCCGGCCAGCGCACGAAAGCTGGCACCCTATAAGCTCCTTCCCAATTGGAATTTTTCTCACTGCGAAATGGCGTAGTTGCAGCATCTGGCCAGGTATTGAAGTGGGGGCCGTTGTCTGTGGAATAAAACACGATGGTATTGTCGGTGATATCCAGGCGGTCAAGCACACTTAGCAGCTTTCCTACCAGGATGTCATGCTCAACCATGCCATCCATATACTCATTGCTGTTGGGGCCCGCAAGGTTTGTGTGCTCCTCTCTCACATGGGTGCGAAAGTGCATCCGGGTGGCATTCCACCAGACAAAGAATGGGGTCTTAGCCGCGTGTGCACGTTCGATAAAGTCGATAGCTGCCGCTAGGGTTTCATCATCGATCGTTTCCATCCGTTTCTTGGTTAGGGGGCCGGTATCTTCGATTGGTCCGCCGGCCTTGGCTTTAATCACTCCTCTGGGGCCAAACTTCTTGCGGAATTCAGGGTCTTTGGGATAGTCCCTGTTCTCCGGCTCTTCCTCCGCATTCAGGTGATAGAGGTTGCCAAAGAATTCATCAAAGCCATGGTTGATGGGCAGGTGTTCGTCCCTATCCCCTTGGTGGTTTTTACCAAACTGGCCGGTGGCATAACCCAGGCTTTTCATTACCGTGGCGATAGTGGCATCACTCTTCTGCCACCCCTCTTTGGCACCTGGAAGCCCCACCTTAGTCATGCCAGTGCGTACTGGAACATTACCCGCTAAAAAAGCCGCGCGGCCTGCTGTGCATGATTGCTGGCCGTAGTAATCGGTAAAAGAGAGCCCTTCTACCGCCAGCCGATCAATGTTGGGCGTGGTATAGCCCATCATGCCGCGACTGTTGAAGCTGATATTCCAGATGCCAATATCATCTCCCCAGATCACCAAAATATTGGGTTTGGTCTGCGCGAATAGGCTACCAGGGGAAAGGGATACAGCAGCCAGTACAACCAAAAGGAACTGTCGGAGACGGGATCGGGAGATCAGGAGCATTACACACCTCAATATTGGCAGGCTCAATACACCGCTTTAAGACTAGTCCTGGTAGGCGGGAACTTGAGGAATCACCGGCCCCTGGCTTGATTGATCCTGCGCTTCTGGCGGAAACACCGTCCGCCAGTCCTTCGCCATATCTACCACCAACCAGCCATTTGCCTTAGCGGCTTGTAGCGCTTTGTCCAGGCGCCCCACTGAGGAGTTCTTATCGTATGCCCATTCTCTTTTGGCATCGGTATGATGAATCAGCATGGCAAAACTCGGCCCCTTAGAGGCAGTGGTCCATTCCAGCATTTGTAAATCACCATCGGAATTGCCTGCGGCAAAAACTGGCCTCCGGCCAATCACGTCATTGATTGCGATAGGCTTCCCCTGTTTATCGGTGAGGAAGGCCAATTTATCTAATTTCACAATATAGGGATGCCCACCCCCATTTTCATAGCGGGACTTTAGGCGACTGCCGATAACCTGCTCTGGGGGGATTCCATATAACTCCTGGGAAAACACTCGGATAAAATCAGTGCCGCCCCCCGAAACAATGTAGGTTTTAAAACCATTTGCTCTTAAGTATTCCAGCAACTCCAGCATGGGCTGGAACACCATCGCACTGTAGTGTTTGCCAGTTTCCGGGTTCTTAGCACTCTTGAGCCATTGGGCAACAGAGCGCTGGAAGGCATCCGTACTCAATCCCGCATGAGTCGCAGTAAGCATTACTTCCAAACCTTCCCTGCCTTGCCCCAACAGGTTTGATAAATTGCCCTTTAGAATCGAAGCGAAGGGCTCTTGGGTTTTCCACTCTGGGTGTTGGGGCGCTAGTCTTTTAACCTCATCAGCGGCATAGAGAAGCTGGAAGTACACGGGCTTCTCGGACCAGAGGGTGCCATCATTATCAAATACCGCTATACGTTCACCGACAGTTATAAAGTCGGCGCTGTCCTTACGGGTAACCTTGTCAACAAAGGCCATAATTTGGGCTTTAACGCCATCTTGCCAGGATGGCAAGGGAGAACTGAGTGCCGGTAAGCTGATTGCCAAAACCAGCAGCAGACACCCTCGGCTCAGGGCAACCCTAAATATCCAATCCAGCATTCTGGCCCTCTCACAAAATGACATTTACGGCACATGAACTAATCTTTTGGCCTAGGGAGCCTCTGAATAACTCCCTAAGATAAGAACTCATCACAATAAAAAAACCGTGATAAATATAGCTGGCACTAGCCTCCTCCAAATCAGCCTTATCTGTCTCGTACTGGTGGCCTGTGGTAACGAAGAGCCGGTTGATACCCAACCTCTCAAGCGCCAGGACGAAGCAATCAGCTCAGAAGCCACTTTCGTGGGCTCCGCGCAATGCGCCGTATGCCACAAAGATGAGGCCAGTGCCTGGCAAGATTCCCACCACCAGCTGGCAATGCAAGTCGCCAATAGTGACAGCGTTCTAGGTGATTTCTCCGGGGTGGCATTCGAGCATCTGGGGCAGAAATCTCACTTCTATCAAAAGGAAGGGCGCTATTACGTACGCACAGATGGACCCAGTGGAGCCATCCAGGACTATCCCCTTGCCTATACATTTGGTGTCCACCCTTTACAGCAGTACTTGATTGATTTGGGAGGCGGACGTCTTCAGGCACTGAGTATTGCTTGGGACAGCCAGGACAAATCTGCAGGTGGCCAGCGCTGGTTTCATCTCTATCCCGATCAAGCGATAGACCATCAACATCCCCTGCACTGGACCGGCATAAACCAGAATTGGAACTTTATGTGTTCCGACTGCCATTCCACCAATCTGCAAAAGGCCTATAACCTACAAACCGATAGCTACCAGACATCCTGGTCAGAGATCAGTGTCGGTTGCGAATCCTGTCATGGCCCGGGATCGAGACACCTTCAGTGGGCAAAAACACAGAATGAGACATTGCAGAATAAAGGGCTTGATCCCCATCTTATTGACCCAACCCAACAGCTCCGGGGAATGGATCTGCAAACGGGGATTGCCAAGCTTGCGCCATCGGCAGCCATCCAGCGTGAAATAACAACTTGCGCCCAGTGCCATTCTCGGCGGAGTACCCATTTACCGGGAGCGCAGGCTAACAGCGAATTACTGGATCATTTCAACCTCACACTTCTGCAAGAGCCTCTCTACCACGCAGATGGCCAGGCCGGTGGCGAGGTATTTGTGTACGGATCGTTTCTGCAAAGCAAAATGTACGCAGCAGGTGTTACCTGTGGCCACTGTCATAACCCCCACAGCCTACAACTGAGAGCAGCTGGTGATGCAGTTTGTGCCCAGTGCCATATGCCGGAGCGATTTGCCCGTACTGATCACCATCTGCACCCAACTCAAAGCCCCGGTGCCCGCTGCACAAACTGCCATATGCCGAAGAAAAATTTTATGCAGGTGGATGGACGCCGGGATCACAGTTTCCGCATTCCCCGGCCTGACCTTTCCGAGGCGCTGGGCACCCCCAATACTTGCAACAGCTGCCATCAAGATAAATCGAGCCAGTGGGCGGCGAAGATATTGGAAGACAAATACGGCTCACCTCCCCCTCACTACGGGCAGACATTGCACGCAGCTATGCGCGGGGATAGCGAGGCCGATAAGATGTTAATGAACCTTATTCAGGACGACAGTCAACCGGAGATTGTTCGGGCCAGCGCAATCCGTTTGTTACCGCGCTACCTGACGATAAATTCCGCTCAGTTACTTCAACAAATTGCCCAGAGCGAAGAACCCTTATTAAACCTGGCCCTTGCGCAGTCTCTGGATGAACTACCGGAGCAATTGCGACTGATGATCGGTGTACCGCTGCTTTTCAGTGAAATGGCCGTGACCAGGTCGCTGGCTGCCAATGGCGTGACCGATGCTCAGATCGGGACTATGCCCGCGCAAGTACAGCAGCAATACTCAAAGGCCCTTAAAACCTATACCACCTCAGAATTATTCAACAGCGACCGGCCGGAATCTCTGGTAAACCTGGGCAACTTCCATTTCCGGAGAGGAAACACGCAACAAGCGGAAGCCTTCTATCGCCGGGCAATAACCAAGGCCTCCTACTACACACCCGCCTATATCAACTTGGCCGACCTTTACCGGGCAAGTGGACGTGAAACCGACGCGGAATTATTACTCAGAGGAGCACTATCGAAGAGTGAGGATATCGCCGTAATCCAACATGCCTTAGGCCTTTCCCTGGTTCGTCAGAACCGCCACCAGGAGGCAATGGGTTTTCTAAAGGCGGCGGCTGAGCATGAGCAAACCCAGAGTCGCTATCTCTACGTATATGCCATAGCCGTTCACTCGGAAGGCAACAGCGAACTCGCCCTGGATATTCTAGAAGACGGCTATCACCAGTTTCCGCAGGACCTGGATATTTTGCGGGCATTAATTTCTATTAGCAGGGAATCCGGCAAGCGGGAAATCGCACAAAAATATGAAGCACTTTTAGCCAGCAAACGCTAAAAATCATAATAGAGACTTAACCTAAGAAGCCTTTCAGTAGGCAGCAGACCAAATTCACAGGACTCACAGCCCCTGAAAAACTGGGCTTGCAGTCGAGTACTAAAATGCTCAGTCCAGTTCTGAATCAATTCCAGGTTGTGGTACTGGCTCTTGTCATCCAGGTTGTATTGCACACTCTGACGATATTGAAACTTCTTATCCAGCCGGGTGTTACCCCACATCAAGAACAAATACTCTTGCCGTAGTTGTCCGCTAGATAAAAGGTTAAAACTTTCGGACAGAAATGAAATCGCCTCATAAACCCGCGCGCTGTTCAATCCGTTCTTTGCACTATCTACCTGCGTTTGAACCAAACCCCACTCGTCATCATCGAATCCATGCTGGTTATACAGATACTCCGCAGTAACATCCCATCCCTGGTTGAAGCTGAGCTGAGTACCAAGCACCAGCTTCAAATAACCATCGTCCTCTGCTGGAAAATAGGAGAGTTCGCCCGGCTGCGGTAACTCCCGCTGATGTTCCCAAGCCCCCTCCAACCTGAGTGTGGCACTGTCTCCAGCCAAAGTACTCAACCCGAGAGCGACATTGGTTGTCTCCCCCTCCATCTGATGCAATACCAAGCGGGTATCCAAGTCACCTTCACGATTCACCACGAGTGCGTACTGAAACTCATGGTCATTTACGCTAGTGCCAAAGTGACCATCCAGATCGTCCTCAACCTGAGCCATATAAATGCCAGTGTTCCAGCGACCATAGCGGAAATCGAAATGGGCCATATCCCAGCCCAGTTGCTGGGTAAGTTCATCGGCATCCAGATTGGGGCGATCAAAAGTGGCTTTTAAAAGATTTGCCGGAGACCAGTTGTAACCGTTGCTCCACTGAGGTTTTATCCGACCGACGTTAATACCAAACCTTCGGTTGTCAGTGTAAGAAGAGAAATACCCCTCTAGCAGATGGGATTCTGTCTCTTTTTCAGATGTTCCAGCCTCATTAGACCGATAGTGCTCTATCGCCGCAAACCGCGAGTAAACTGAGAAGTGTGCTCCCAGGGAAAACTGGCCACTGAGATCCAGAGCAAGCAAAGACTCTTGTTCATCAAAGACAAACAGACCCGGATCGAAATAGGGATCATCCCGAACTTCATTCTGCTGGTGATACCCGAGTAGCGAAGCATCAATATCCCAAACAACTCGAGAAACCCCTCCCTCAGTGCTCACTTCATCGAAAAGTTCCGAGTTGGTCTCGAAAGGATCTTGATAGTCTTCGGCACTGGCAACTTTTTCAGCAAAAGCGAGAGGAAGGAGTATAAATGGGAGAATTTTCCTGATTCTGATAACCATTACCGACTCACCTCAATTCAGCCTGCCAAGGGAGCCTTTTTGGAAAATTGCCGGGTCCAGGCTCTCAAGACGATAGTCATCGAACTTCATCCAGGTATAACTCTCGTCAATGAGCGCATCCACCAACAGTAATTTATGCAGTTTCAGCTCGCCTTCAAACTGCTTGAACTCTTTATAGTGCGCTGTTTTAAGGAGGCGCCCGGAGCGGGTATAAAACTCCCCCTTTAAAGGCAGGTTTCCCTCAGCCTGTGCCATCCATATTTTTACTTTATCATAGGCAACACCAGAGGATTTTGCCGATAAATACAGCACCCAGTAATCTTCCCCATCAACAGTTTCCTGCCCTTGCAGCTCTGCGGTGTAATCCCGGGAGAAATTTGCCCCCACTACATCACCGTTACTGGTCTCACCAATTAATCGCTGTGAGGGTGCAATCCGGATAACCCTGCGCGTGCCGGGAATATAGAGCCACATATTGGCGCTCTCTTTTAGCATTGCCCTGCCCTTTTCCCGGGCGGGTGCCAAAAACTGGATCAGCGATTGCTCATTAAATACTTTGACACTGAGCTTATTGGTGCGGGGCTCCTTGTCCTTTTTATAGCTGATATTGGTGATATCAAAGCTAAAGCCCTGATCCCTGAATCCCCGAAAGTCATCCAACTTATTAACCAGTGACTCAGCCGAAACCGATGCATAACTTGAGTAGCTAAACAGCATGCAGGCTATCGCCGACACCCACCCATAAAAAAA
Organism: Microbulbifer sp. CNSA002; assembly: GCF_047324085.1. Classification (NCBI taxonomy): domain Bacteria; kingdom Pseudomonadati; phylum Pseudomonadota; class Gammaproteobacteria; order Cellvibrionales; family Microbulbiferaceae; genus Microbulbifer; species Microbulbifer sp. CNSA002. Next base: position 2,137,050 of record NZ_CP172449.1, on the reverse strand, counting down.
ATTCAACTTACACATAGAAGACCCAAATCAAGTAAACCTAAGTGCTTTTACTACCGGCAGCCGGGATGCTTTTATCGCTGGATAAAGGCTGGAAACAAGTGAAATACAAAAACCCAACAGGAATGTTTTCAATAAGATATCCGGCACGACAAACACACGGATAGGATAGTCCTGGGTACTGCCCGGTGGCCGAGGCATCATCCATTCTGCATAGGTAATGCCCTTGGCTGCCAGTGCACCAATCAGTAGCCCCAGCAAACTTCCGATTAAACCGAGAAATACCGACTCCAGTAAAATCAGGTTTACAACCTGGCGAGGAGTGCCGCCCATGGCTCGGATAGTACCCAGCTCACGGGTACGCTCCATTACTGCCATCAACATGGTATTGGAAATACTCAACGCGACGATTACCAACACAATGACGGTAATAAAACCAAAAACTCCGTTAAACAGGCCAACAACCTGATGATAGTAACCCGCCAGTTCTTCCCAGCTTTTTATTTCTAGGTTCAAATTGTTCTGCTCAAAGACACTGGCCAGAGTCGCAATTGAGGTAGATGTAAGTTCGGTCTCCTCCAGTAAAACCACTAGCCGTGTAATATCTGACGTATAGAGCAGTTCCTGGGCCAGAGGCAAATTCACCCTGAGCAAGCGATCATCCAGTTCCTTAACACCGGTTGTGATTACCCCCATCACCTGTACATCGACAGCATTGATTGCTCCATCCTGGGTGCTTGCCAACAGGGTCAAGTAGTCCCCAATCTGAACATCCAGAGCATTGAACAAGCCTTCTCCAAGGTGGGCAGCAGAAATATCCTCTGGAAATAGATCGTCCCCTTGAACAATCTGAATTGCAGAGGAAAGCATCACTTCTTTCTCCGCATCAATACCAATTCCAGTGATGGCTATCGATTGCTTGCCATCACTAAGCAGGCCATTGAAATTAAGGCGTGGTGCTACCACCAGTGTATCGGTTTCGTTTTCTACCAGCTCGGAAATCTTTTTGAGATCCCCATCAGCAATCAGGTATTTTTCCGGTTCCGCTTTGCCAAACTGGTTGTAACCTTTGGCATAGATTTGTATATGACCAAGCTGCGAGCGGATCATACTCTCCCGCATCCCCTCATACATCGACTGTACAAAACCGCCAAAAATAATCAGGCTGGTACAACCGAAAACGATCGCAGCCAAGGTAATCAGGCTGCGGCGCCCGTTACGCATAATATTCAGCAGTGCAACTTTCCACCCCAAGCCCATGACTAAATACTCCGAAGCGCCAGCTTGGCTTTAGCGGACCAGTCGGTATCCGACTCGGCCACCTTTCCCCAAAGAACCCGGGCATCATCGGGCTGTTTATTGCGCTCGTAAGCCTGGGCAAGGTAGAACTCTACAAAGCCGAGAAATTCTTTACCGAACCGATTGCCCACCTGTTCCCTAACCAGCTCCAGGTCTTCAACAGCGTAGCGCGCTCTTTTTAGAAAGGCCGGCATATTGGCACAGCTGATTCCCCGCTGAAGGCGGGCGCCCAGATTGAATGGAGATTGTTTAACAGCCCGGTCCATCATGCGATTGCCTCGTCTGGAGAACAGCGATAGTTTTGCCAATCGATCAAGGTAGAAGCTGGATTTAAAGGAAGTTGTCGATCCCAATGCAGCATTGAGTTCGGGGTCATCCGGGAGACTCTCCACCAGTGACTGCATCAAAGCCTCTAACTCCTCAACATCCTGCAACTCTGCATCTTCCATCGACGTAAGGCGCGCAAGCTGAGCCAGGTAGGCCTGCTTTCTCTGCTCACTGGTCGTTTCGCCATTAACAGCAGCAAACAGCGCTCCCCTTTCACTATTGGTGAATGGAATCGGAGTTGGAAAGACGAAATCTTCAGCCAAAGCCGGTGCAGAAATTAAGAATGCAACTGAAATAGCCAAAGCCGCTCTAGTTAGCGGGTCCCTAGCCAGCAACATTTTTATGATTGCTGTCATGCAAAAGCCTCCTGAACAATACCTTGAGGCGAAGCTGTATCCTCTACCAAATGACCATCTCGTACCGTGATAACACGAGATGCCAAGCTGGTTACATAATCATCATGGGTGGCTACGATAAAAGTGACACCCTGCTCCTGGTTGAGCTGCTTCACAAGGCTCATAATGCTCTCCGACGTGCGCGAATCCAGATTGGCTGTAGGTTCGTCCGCAAGCACCAGATCCGGCTTACTGACAATTGCCCTGGCAATCGCCACTCGCTGCATCTGCCCCCCCGAAAGCTGGGTAGGACGCTGATTAACCAACTTGGCAAGCCCTACTGCTTCCAGAGCGTCTAACGCTAGTTGCCTGGCATTGTTAGCCCCCCGCAGTGTCAGCGGGTACATCACATTCTCAAGTGCTGTAAGCACGGGAATCAGGTTAAAAGACTGGAAAACAATCCCAATATGACGACCTCGAAACAGGGAGCGCTGATGCTCTCCCAAACTCCCAAGATTAACGCCATCAATATGAACTGATCCGGAATCACACTGATCCAATGCGGATAGAAGGTTCAATAATGTGCTCTTACCACTACCGCTGGGCCCTTTCACAGCCAGAAACTCACCCCGATCGATAGCAAGATCTATATCCCGCAAGGCATCGACCCAGAGATCACCCAATCGATAGCGCTTTGAAACACGCTTAAGCTCAACCAACATTAACTTTTACCCAGGGTGACTGCCATTTGCCCCAGTTGCTCACAAGAGGTTTGCATCGTTGCAGGACAAGGAGCCATTGCTATTGCTTTTTGGTAGTAATCCATGGCCACTGCCAAATCTTCAGTGCCCTCTCCAGCTTTCACCCAGTAGGCATTAGCCAAAGACAAATACACCACCTGCTGCATAGCAGTCGGCAATAGATCGGGATCTGAATCCATCAGATTCTTAAACCAGGCTTCATCTTCGAACACCCGCTCAAAGTGGCCGCTTACTTCTCCTACATAAGAAAAAGTAATCAGCCGTATCAGGCGTACATTAAAATCTGAATCGGCACTGAGACCTGCCTGATCCACCTCGTCCATCGCATGCCGCAGACGGTAGAGCTTGTAAAGCCCCATCGCAGGGTCAAACATCGCACCTGCGCGCTTGCCCTCATTGGAGTAATACGCTGCACGTATCAGCATGTCGTCTGGACGCTGTTGATACGCGGCTTCCAGCAAGTGTGCAGCCTTTTCAAGCTCGTTATGATGACTAAATAACTGCCCAAGCTCCAACATCAAGTCGGGGTCTGTACTATTTTCACCAATCTCCTGCTGGAGAAACTCCACCTGCTCCATCTCGCCTTCTGAATAGGCAATCTTGCCAAACTCGATGGGAGCAGCACCTGAAAACCAGGCAACAACATTTCCAATAAAAAAACTACTGATAAGAATGGTAAGTACTTTTTTAAACATTGACTGCTCCCGAAGTACGCTAGACTTCTTCCGAGTTTTCAAGTAGTTGACCATCCATTTCCCTTAGGGTGGTATGTTCGTCGAAAACAAGATTTTCAGGGCTCATCACCCCCGGGTACAACTGCTCGCAAATTAGAATCACCTCGACAATATTCAGGGAATCTACCCCGAGTTCTGCAATGGGTGTATCTGCATCGACAGCATCAACATTCAGCATAAGAGCTATTTGCTCACATAGCTCTTGTACATTGCTTTCTACAACTGCTGTAGACATATTTACTCTCCGGTAACATTTCCTATTTTTAAGTTATTAAATCGCAGCAAGTAGTCCAACGTTAAAGTAAAAACACAAACATGCTGCTCTCGTGCTGAGTATTTTTGCTGCTGTTTTATGGCAGCAGAACTGATCATGGGCGGTATATAGAACCAGACTTTTGCAAGCCAATGGTGTCCATAAAAAAACACCCGCTGAAAAGATTCGTAAACATTACAGATAGGTTTATCACTTATTGAAAGTGCCGGGGGTATTACACCCTCATCTCCCGAACCACCAACAATCTCCACCATCTTGCTGGTATTCATTGCCAGTATATTGAGTAAAAACTGGGCAAAAGGCAGATAGAATGTCTGGAAGATATAATGTTCCCTATCGATACTTGATTCTGAGTCCTGCCAGGCTCGATCCAACTCTTCCTGTACCATATCGGTGTAACTTTGTAGATCGATCCCTTCTACGACTCTATTTTTATGAGCCGTATTAAAGATCTTTGCCCGTTTTTCCTGATAGCCCACCGTTAAAGGCAGGCTTTGCCTCCCCACTTTTAATTTGGAGTCGTTTGACTCAGCCAAACAATTGGCAATATGAGCATAAAAAGTGGTATCAACAGGCGAGAAAAGCTTAGAGGTTACCTCAGGTAAACTGTTGAAGAGTTTATCGGTAGCTTCTTCAGGAGTCACCAGGGCTGCATCAAATGACCCAGATTGATGATGTTCAGCTGAGAGCCAAATCAGTTCTCTGGCTGATATAACAACATCATCTTCTGGAAAGAGCATTTTAACATTCTGCAAAAGGCTCTTTCTTTCTATGGAGAAACCAAAATACTCAATTTCAATTAAGTAGTGGCAATCTACCGTATCGGCACCAACAGCAGGAAATAGTGATAAATCCTGACCAACAAATAGGCGGTCGTCCTTCAGGTAATAATAAAGGGGAAATCGAAACGTCTTGCCAACTTGCAAGTGAAAAGTGTTTTTATCACTTCTCTTTATAGTTCCTAAAGATGTCCAATCTTCGCCATGCCCTGCTCCCCAATCGGCATCACTTAAAAATGAACTCAGTGAAACCTCTGCACCGACGGGCAACATTTTTTCTCTCATCAGGGGAGTTTTGCCTTTGCTAGGTCTCATGCAACAGCCCCCTCAGGTTGCCGCATCAAAGTTGTCAACCAGCTGGAAATAGGTTTTGCCGAAGCAGAAATAGCTGACATATGAGTAGCTCTGGGCAACTCGGTGAGTCCAGACTTAATATTGGGAGAGAGATACCAGCTCAATACAGTGTGGAGCACATGGGTATCAAGTACTTCGTCCTTCTCACCGACAAAAAAGTGGCAGGGTACATTTAAACTCGCAAAGAGATCCGCGTATCTCTTTACGTTATAGGCACTGAGTAAGTTAAACGTGCAGTCCAGAACTCGCCCCTGATTCCCCGCTGCTGATCCCACCGGGGGAAAGCTCAGCACTGATAACTTCCTCAATGGGGGGAATAAAAGTGCCAGCCAATATTTCAGCATTTTTATTTTTGGCAGATTCTGATCACCAGCCGATGCCCTAGGCCGCGTATAGTGACGCTTCCTTCCGTAACGAATGTAATACTCAAAGCCAGATGCTGGAATATCGTATTTTCTTGTTTCCTCTGACTGAGTCAGAGGCGGTGCTATCGCAAAAAAACCTGCAATATCTTTACTGCCATATAGGTGCAGATATTTAAGTGCAACCAATGATCCCGCGCTGTGCCCTCCAAGAACAAAGGCCTTAGCCCCTCTTTTTTTGAGGTGTTTTAATAGATCGGCAAGATCGTCTTGCAGTTGATCGGAATAATCGAGATCCCCCGGAACACCTTCACTTTTACCATGGCCTCGCCAGTCTGGCAGACACACACTAATACCGTTTCGGTGTACCATCCGTCCAAACATTAAATACCACTGGCTACTGAACGTGCTCCCGTGCATGCAGACAAGCACCAAGTCAGATTCATCGCACGGCAACCAGCGAAAGGAGAGTTTTTTTCCATCCCGCGCCTGAAAGAACTCTTGAATCACACAACCTCCGAATCCGCATGAGCAGAGTCTAATTCAGCTGTGCGCATAGCTTCACGCTGGTCAATAACCGAATCCATTATGCTATCCGGCTGACTGCGTGCAAAAGCAAGAAATACAGGAACCATACTGGGAATCGCAATATACTCCTGAGTCTGCACCCAGATAGATTTTGCTTTCTTGTTAACCTCAGCAAGTTCTTTATTGGAGTAGCTACCCGCAAGATCCATAACTTCAATCGTATCTGTGTGGAAGGACTCTTCCGATACAATAACGCTCACTGGATCTGCTATATCCTCATTGACTAGATCTGTAAGCTTGATAGATAACTTCTCAAGCAGCCAGTTGAGGTCAGCCCCATTCATATTCGGCTTTTGTAAAAGATCAGGCAGGGTGATAGCCTGCTGAACAACCATCCGGTTTGCCAGTTTAGGGAGGTCGAGTCGCGCCTGGACAACACTCAGGAAAACTTCAACCCAAAGTTTGACCCTCAGATCGATTCGCCAACCGTCCCGGCCCTGGGTTCCCATTAAATATACAAAGTACTTATAGTGATCGGCGCCGGACTCAAAGAAACCTTCACTATTTCTGCGAAAATATCGATTCTGAACTTTAAGCTCTTTTGCCGTTTCAACTAAAAGGCGTTGCAGGATTAACTCAAGGGCCATGTATCCACGGCGCAGGTAACTTTTGCGTAGCCAGTACTCCTGATCCAGATAATTACCTGACATATAATCCCAGGCACTCTCCAGGAAATAAGCAGCGGTATTGTAGGCAAGCAGAGGAGAACACAGTTCAGCAGAGTCAATAACCGGGTATACATTTGCTACATGGGCATAGAGGCCCTGGTAAAATTCTGTGACCACTTGATTTGCGATCGGCAATTCTTTTGCAAGCCGCTGCTGAGCTTCTTCACGATTACTATCTGAGATATCGGTAACAATGTACTTACAAATATGGTCATTAAACAGGGCTATCATATCGCCCCCACCACTAAACAGAGGATCAAGGAACATCGAGGAAAATCCGGAGGTAGCCCAGCGGTCCTCAAAGATAAACTCATCCGCTCGATAGGCAAGCTGTCCCCAGGCCTCGAAATCAATAAGCTCGGCACCTTCCAGAAGCTCCGAAATAGCTCTATAAGCCAACAGAAAATCTAGGAAATCTTGCTTCTTTGTGGGCGGCTTGTCGAATTTACTATTCTCGCCAACGATACCTACACTGGTATAGCCACCACTTAAGGGTATAAACCAAACCCAGTAACCATCTCCAGAAAAATGATTCGTTGAAAGAAAGCGTCCAAAGGCCTTCTTTCTCCAATTCATATCTCCCATGGAGTCGATATCCTGTATGTTCTTAAACCGACCCCAGGCAGAGAAGTGTTTAGGGACATTCTCAACACGGGTAAGCTTCTTATGCTTCTTAGCAACCCGAGTTCGACCACTGCAATCTACTAACCAGCGGGCGTTAACCACTCCGCTAGCGCCATCTTCCATAAGCTCTATAGAATGGAGTTCATCACCTGGCTGTATGTTGAGATTTTTTGCTTTTACGCCCTGAATAACCTCTATGCCATTCGCCCTATTCATATCGACAAGGTCGGTTTCCAATCTGGCCCGGTCAATTTGAAAAGCTGGATGAGGCGGAATACTGGTGGTTCCGTGCTCACTCATCTCTGTTAATGACAGTGTATGCTCAGGGTTATCGTAGAAAAAACGCAAACCATTTTTAGGCAAGTGATTCCTATAGAGATAATTCACCAAACCCAACTGCTTCATAAAGTAGTGGCCGGTCATCTCCACTGTCGCTTCACCAACTTTGGCCTTAAACTCAGTATTTGCCTCAACAACCAATATGGTTAAAGCACCATCATTGAGCTTAAGTTGACGGGCCAGGGTTAAGCCAGCCCATCCACCACCGATAATCACTACATCGTATTTGGATTCCAGCTGATCAAGCTTGTTCATGAGACAGCCTCCACATTTGACAATAATGAATTCCAGGAGGAAGCGTCCATTTCACAAAAAGAGTCCTGATCCTGAAGGATATCCAGCACCAGCTTGGTACGGGGTAACTCATTGCGAATAAAGAATTTAGCACTGACAATTTTCGAGCGATAGAACTCCTCGTCAGTGTCGTTCAGGTCCTGACTCAACTTATCTGATGACGCGCATGCAGCCTCCAATAAAAGCCAAGCCAAGGTTATATCACCAAGCATATGTAGAATACGTGTGCTATAGGCAGGGATTTTGAACATTTCTTTTGTCTTCACCCATACCTGCACAGCTTTCAGTGCTGCCTCGAAATGTCCAAACGAGGTCTTTAAGCGCTCAAATTCAATCTTAAACTGAGGGTAGTCCGTGGCCCGATTGAGGAAATTATCAATTTCTGCCTGATAGAATTGGAATAGCTTACTGGAATTACCCAATCCTAACTTATCCCGGATCAAGTCCTGGCTCTGGATATAATTCGTTCCCTCCCAGATTGCCAGCACTTTAATATCCCGGGCATATTGCTCTATACCCAGATCCTTGAGATACCCCTGACCACCACAGGTTTGAATTGCCAATTCACAGATACGCCAAGCCTGGTCACTGATATAGGCTTTAACAACTGGAGTTAGCAGGTTCATTAAACCCTGATAGTGAGCAATGCGATCCTTTTTGTCTTCCTGCCCCTGGTAGATTTTGACTAAGCTTTCTGACAATGTCAGTTTAGCAATCAGTGCTCTACAGCCCTCTACCTTGGATTTCATTTCCAACAACATACGCTGGACATCGGTATGCTCAACGATATTGACCCGGCTTGCGGTAGAGCTAAAGCTCTCGTGAAATCTCTTGCCCTGTAAGCGCTTTGTCGAATAGGAAAGTGCATTGTAGTAGGCTGAGGAAGCCATACCCAAGGCGTAAACACCTGTGCTGATTCGTGCCTGATTCATCAAGGTAAGAAACTGCAACAAGCCTACATTCTCACGATTCCCCAGTAGGTAAGCTCTACAGGGGCCATTGTCACCAAACCGAAGGTGAGTGTTTGCACACCCTTTAAAGCCCATTTTCTCAGCTAGAGAAATGCATTCTATATTATTAAACTCGCCGAGACTCCCATCCTCTTCAACCCAGTACTTAGGCACAATAAAGCAAGACAAACCGTAGGTGCCCGAGCCGCTTTTTTCGCCACGCCCCATAACGAAATAAACGGTGTTTTCTGTCAGGTCGTGCATACCGGCACTGATCAGATATTTTTCGCCCGTTAACAAATAAGTGCCATCTTCCTGTTTCGCAGCGCGAGTCTCTACAAGGGATACATCACTTCCCGCCTGGGGTTCAGTGAGGCAGAGACAAGATGTCCACTCTGAGGTGGCTAATTTGTCCCTAAACAGGTCTTTTTGCAGATCGGTTCCATATTTTTCCACCAAGGTGGAGGACGGCAGGCAAAAACCACCATAAGTCATAAAACTTGGATTTGCCCCCATAAACATTTCCAGGAGCATTTGCATTACAAAGGGCGGAATAGTTGTATTTTGTTCGCCCTCAAGTGAGGAAATATTCCCCCAGTCTTCCTTAAACCTCTGCCACATCTCAGGGAATGCGCTCGGGAGCTTCACTCTCCCATTCTCTAACTGGCATCCCTCTCGATCTGAATCCTGATATCCCGGCCCGAGAACCTCATAAGAGAATTTTTTAGCCCGAACTAAAATTTCATGGAGAATCTCTGGTGAGCACCCTTTAAACATCTGGTCACTGAACAGAGTTTTAGCTTCATGGAACTGTTCTTCAATAAGGAATTTAAATTCTCTTATATCAGTTTTATAAATATTATTATCCATGTCTTGCTCCTTGATATTCCAACAGCGTACGCCAACTACCTGCACCTAATACCCAGTCAAATATCTGGTTATGTCTTCCACGGTAAATCCTCTTGGGATACCTTAATGCCTCACGAATATGCGAAAGGTAATCCTGGCCTAGAGTGTCAGCCAGATGCTGGGCGGAACTAAAATCTATATAGGCGTCTTCCAACACCAATTTCTCAACATTTACCAATCTTGAAAGAAAGCCCTGAAAATTGGGCGAAGGAATGTCTATTTTCAGGCAACCTACCCTGCCGCCACCCCCTAGAGTTAACAGCCATAGATCAGTCACCGTTTCCTCAATGTAGTAGTTGATCAATTCAGACAGAGGTTTAATACTCAAATAGTGCCAGCCGTTCTCTTCGATACTGGGTAACCATGAGGCCTTATCGCTGTGCGAAAATCCTTTCAGGAGCCCCTTGGCCCATTTCGAGCGGATATCAAAGGAAACTACTCGAGTATCATCACTAGAGTTGGTTGAGATTACCTGCTTAATACTCTTTACTAAATCTGGTGCGCCAGATAAAGATGGCGCTTGTGAAAGAATATCGCAGCTGGATATTTGACAGAGATGTGTTTCACAATACTCCCGACAGATCCAGGTAGCCGCCACACCTACAAGAACATCTAAGCCATCTTGATCAGGCCCAACTCCAATTCCCAATGAATCCAGGCACTCTTGTTGCCGCTCTTTGCCCAGTTCGAGATTTAAGATCAAAGCTTCGGCTTCACTACACTTTGAAAAACTCAATACTGCAGCATGGAAGCTGGTGCAGGCGCTACCCACAAATCGAATATTATGCCCACCATCTTCAAGGTCTGCTATAAACTCTACAATCCGACTATCCTGTAGAACATTAGCTTCTCCCGCAGAAACCACATAGATAAGTTCTGGTAACAAATCATATTGATCCAGGTGTCCTCTCAAGGCATCAAGTAATCGATCAACCTGCCCGCCACTGTCTACCCATAGGTTTTTAATAAACATTTTTATGCTGTCCCGTCCATGGTGTTTATTGTTATATCACCGAAACCGCACTCGATAAGTAATTTAGAAAGCCCCTCAATTAAGAGATCATGGCAATCAACATCCATTGCCAACCTGATTTTCAGCTGGTTTGTTCCCGCTTCAAATGGGTGGCGAACCAAGCTATCTTCAATAGCTATATATCGCTTTCCTTCTCTAACCAATATCGCTTCTTCACCAGCCAGGTCATGAAGCATTAAAACGGTGTCTTGTAATAGAGCACTTGGCATACGCCCACCAGCGGGCATCTGCATTTTTATCAAGATTAAGTCTATATCCAGTTCAGAATCTTCAAAGTATCGCAGAATATCCAGCAGTAATTGATAGTGCTCTGAATGATTCAGCAGCACCGGACTGGAATTAACTGGCAGGCTGGATAATGCAAGATAGTCCTGCTCAGTACTCAACGGCAGCATTTGTGCTAAGCAGGATTTCAATGTGTCCGGATAGGGGTTACGTTCGAGACACGTTGATAGCTCAACAGTCTTCATCACGCAGCCTCCATTAGATAGAAGTGACTTTGTTCATCAACGGTAACTTCTACAGTGCAATAATAGCCATTCAATGCAATCGAACAGACCAGAAAATTTTCTTGCTTGTCGAAGCCCTTTTTAGCGCCTTGGCAAATAATATTCAGCCAGGGATCACTACCAAAACAATGCCCCCATCGATCGTGCAAGTCTGGTAACTTTTGATTGGCCGACAACAATTTGGAGAAAATTTGGCGAATATTCTCTGGAAAGAACGGTAAAGATAAAGTCAGGTCATCTCGTCCAACAGCCATCTTTCGGATGACAGTGGCAAATTCTGGAGTTGTATTATAAGTAATCGTGCAGGATGCATTAAGGTTTATACTGTCAAGATCCCGCACTTCAAACAACAGTGTACAGAGGCCAAAACCACTATCTCCCCAATTTTCATTTTCTCGCCAAAACGTTAGATCTAAAATATTGGCGTCAAGAATACTAACCAGTAAGTAGCGTGATTCCGGATTTTGTGTCAGGTAATGCCGAAGGCTATAACCCCAAGATGCACATTCATAGGTATTAACAAAACTGGTAACTGGCGCTCTTGCATTATCACCGTAATTGAAGCCCTGCTCACTAATCGCCGATGAACTCAAAGGAAGTTCAATCATGGTAGAGCATAAAAAATGGCGATCTATTTGCGAATCTTTTATCTCTGGAGCAGCATCTAATACACTATCTGTCTGTCTTCGGATAATCCTGGCAATATCACCAAAGGCAGTTGACACATCACTACTGGATGAGACAGTGACACCTTCTATAGGGATAAAAGCTGCAGATCGTAAATACAGGCTCATACCCGCAGCCCCTTAAATTTGCTATATATCTCAAAGAAGCACCGATATGAACTGCCTTCCATTTTTGTGAAAGCCAACAGATCGCGCTGTCGATTCACAGATTTGATCTTTCCTGACAAGACCAGGTTCAACAAAAGCTCATTGCTGGTAAATTTCGTTGCCAGAACACGATTTACACTGTGCATAGAGAAAGTGGTTGCGGCTACCTGCTCATTACACAAATGAATTAGATACTCTATATGAGCCTGATCTTCGCTGGTTAAATGAGCTTCTTTACAGTCATGTAGCCAAAGCACAAAGTGCATTAGTGATTTAACAAAGCGCGGGCGAACCAGTGTTAAAAATCGATTGACGCTACCCAACCCACCTTTGCTCAACAACATGTCTTTGGTAATTGATACTTTACCCTTACAGTTTCCCAGCTGTAAGGTGCCATTTAAAAACGGCTCTCCTACAGTACTCTGCCGTAGTTGGTTACAGAGTTCTGGCGGCAACATCACTGTCAGGGGAAAAGGCCTTCCCGGTTGCTTCGTAACTACCATGGCAAAGCCAAGCTTATGTGCTTCAATGCCGTGGATCTTGTCGACATTCAGTAGCATGTCGCTATCAGTTTCAACCAGCTCTGTCTTCCACCCCATAAGACTCGGGCCGCCGGGGTCTGTCATAAGGAAGTGGCCGAAAATCCCCTGCTCCACCCAATTATTGACCTGGGCAAGCTGATCATCTGTAGCAGTCAGGCTCAACATAATCGAGCCAAATAGCCCGATCATGTTGTGAAAGTGATTATCCAGTCCTTCATCCCGGACAGTGTCAATAATTTGATCAATAACAAAGGTCTGTTCAAACTGCTCTAATGGCTGCTGAACCGAAGCGTCCCTAAGTGGTGCAAGCTCTGTCAAAGGATCTTCGATAATCATTGATGCATCGAATAGCCGAGCACAAGAATTTTCTAATAGCGATTTCAATGTGCTGGGCACTGGTGAAATACTGGATAATTGATTGAGAACAAAACCACCTACAACCGATTGCATTTCCATGATCTACTCCACCAGATAAGAGTTCGGAGCCGGCAACTTGAGGAAAGGTGCTACGGTATAACTTGCGTTATAGGCACCACATCCATCAAATATGACTAAGTCCCCTTCTCGAAGGTCAATATTGTTGACTTCCCCAATCACATCTTCCTTATTACAAGATGTGCCCACTAAAAGGACTTTCTGCCCCTCATCATTCCCTTTTAGAGGAGTCCCATTACGCAAAACATGAGGTTGCTGGAATCGTTTAAAGGTACTTTCCGTTTTCGCCAACAGAAAATTTTGGGCCATTCCCCCATCACATACGGCGTACTTGTCACCGTTAATGGACTTTTTATAGCGAACTTCTGTGACGAAATAACCGGCTGAGCCCATAATTGCTCGACCACTCTCGTGAACCACCTTGATATGATCAGGAAATTCAGCAATCAAATTTCTATATTGCTCAAAATCAAACTCCTGCTCCCGCCAATTGGGGTCAAACCCACCACCTAGATTGGCTAATGACAGAGGGTATCCCAGTATTTCCTCAAACTTATAAACAACTTGTAAAGCCACTTTGGCAGTATCGAAAGCACCTTTATTAAAGGAGTATGAGCCCCTGAACAAATGAAAACCTAAAACTGGAATCTCATGTTTCTTGCAAAAATCCAAAGCCTCAAGGCAGCCATTCCAGTCGAAACCAAAATGATCTTTTCTTAATCCCTTTTGACTCCTATCAAAGTGACTCAAGATTGAGGGGTTAAGCCTTAAAACGACAGGGTTTACTGGCCGCCTTGCCTTCAACTCCTCAACCAAAGCTAATTGATTCAGGTTGTCGATAATTAAATGGCACTTACTCGCAATGGCAGCGCGTATAAAGGCCTTATCTGCCGATGGGTTATTGACAAATCGGGGACTATTCCCTTTGGGAAGTAGATTTAGTTCGCCTATAGATGCAATCTCAATACCGTCTTCAAAGATGTGCCCACAACGAAGTATTAAATCAAGACAACTATTGGCTTTTAGAGAGTATATCAATCCCGTGCCCAGCGCTTCCTTCAGCTGCTTGTAGTTATCGTGAGCAGTTTTAACGGAATAGATATAACAAGGTGTAGATAGCTGTTTCTTGTTTTGGCCCAACTGTTGAACCAGCGCATCTGACAGTGCACCCATAACTCCCCCAAGGGTTAAACGTATCGTTTATATTTTTATTAAGTTAGCGTTTTATGTTTTAGGCGGGATCTCGCCTAAATATACTCAGATCATTAGGCATGGACTTGTAAATCCTGTTCTAAGCGCTTCCTATCGACCTTGCTATTAGCGGTTAATTGAATTCCATCAACAAACCTGATATCTCTAGGCATGTAGTCAGTATCTATGTTCGCTTTCAGCCAAGTGCGAAACTGCTTCTGATTGTCAGCGGTATTCTCATGAAGCTCCACAATACAAGTAGCCACTTCATTCTCGAGCTTATCTTTAGTGCCAATGACTGCATTGATGTGCACCAATGGGCACATATCAATATGATTTTCCAAGTCCTTTGGAAACAGGCAAAATCCACCTTGTTTTATTAAGTCTTTTGAACGCCCTTTAAAATAGAAAAAGCCATCCTGATCACGGGTAAAAAGGTCTCCCGTCGCCAACCAATTGTCGTCCCTATATCTGCCCGAAAAGATTTCTGCACCACCTTGAGCCGCCGGGTTATAGTAGCCTTGCATCACTGCCGTCCCACGAACATAAAGCTCACCTACCTCATCAGCTTTTGCTTCTCTAAATTTACTGACCTCTGAGTGAGGTATAAATATACGTGCATCCAGGCCAGGGATCGGCTTGCCAACTGAACCCATCTTTTCTTCCCAAAGCTCTGGCTCCAAGTACAAGGCTCGCTTGCACTCAGTCAAACCATACATAGAGAAAACATTTAGACTTGGGCAGTACTCTTTCCAGGCGCGAATCATGTACTCAGATAAATGGCCCCCAGTATTGGTGATACTGCGCAGATTGCTGAGATCAGGTTTAACCAAACCCACCAGCTTGACCAGGGCAGCCCCCATTGCTGGCACTATCGGAAGAACAGATATATCCCGCTCTGAAATCGTTTTAAGGGCTTGTATGGGGTTAAATGGTTTGTCGTAGAGGATAGTTGTACAGTTGCTATATAGCGCAAATAGTACCTGATAAAGACCGTAGTCAAATGATAAAGGGGATAAGCACAAAATTCTGTCCTGTGCTGTCAGGCCCAAATATTGGGATATTGAGGCCAAGGAGGTCAGAATATTTTGATGGGTAAGCATAATGCCTTTTGGCTTACCAGTACTTCCTGAGGTATAGATCACCAGAGCCAGATCTACGCCTGTGACCACTGGAATAGAAGACACTTCAAACTCTGAGCATTCCTGCTGATAATCGGGCAAGTCCTCAATTTTTCCAGCACGCCATATCGCCTTGGCATTACAGTCTGAAGCGATCATTTTAATTGAAGAATGGCTCAGATCCCCCTTTGCAGGTACAACCACCAACCCCATCTTCCACGCCGCCAACATAATGGCGACCGCCTCTATTTCAGACTGAGTACACACTAAAATGCGGTCGCCAGCACTGAAACAAACTTCTTGATTTGTAAGTGAGAGCCACGCATCCTCACAGTGAGCCGCGGTCAAAACCTCGCCATCCAGATTTTCCAGACGACCTTGCCAACATTTTCCCACAACTTTCTCGAACAGGCTGGCAAGAGAAAACATTTTTAGTCCATTTATTATTCTAAGATTTTTGATCTAGTCCGAATAAGCCTAAAAAAAACTATTCAAACCGGCTACATGGGACGATCATTTTATAAATCGGATGACCCAATAATGACAAGCATTTTCTGTAAAGCTTATGACAACCTCTTTATCAATCCATGAAAAGTTTCATCCTGTTAGAAATTATTCGATCTGACTAAACATTACAAACATTCCAAAAGACAAATAAATCAAGAAGTTAATAAACCCTTTTTCCGATCTCGCACCACTACCAAGTAAAAAAATAGGCAATGAAAAACCAATTTATTCAGGATTTAATTCCACTAAATTACCAAAAAAAAGAAAATAATTTTTTTGGTAGTAAAACCCTATAAAGCCCCAAAGATTTGAACCGAATGGTCACAAAATAGGACGGGCAAATATTAAAAATTAATCAAACTTATTTTCTGAAGGTGGTTTTTGAGAACCATGAAACCTTGAGAGGTTCCTTTTACAAGTGATCGGCTACCGGCGCTGAAAGCCAGATAAATATTTGAATGCAAGTTAATGCAATAATTTCGATTACAGGGGCCAAATCAGTAGCGGCGTGAAATTACTGACTTCAAGTAAACCTTTAAATCCAGGTCTGCCAGACAAAACACGGGCGCCAGCCCAAATGTGACAGACCAATAATTACAATAAGATTGACCTTTTAAATCACCGGCCTCACCAGATCAAAATTAAGCCAAACTTATCGCTAAAGATACCCAAGTTACGCCTGGAGATAGCCATCTTTATAATCCGGCAGTTAACACAAAAAATTGGCACGAAATAACCCCAATAGAGGAAGCAATACCACACACTTACGTATCACGCACGCCTTGCATATAGAGGTAGCTATTTTGATTCGATTACTTCAGTACGCATTTGGGTCTGTCGGAATTTTTCTTCTGTTAACCAGCTCTCTGCCGCTTTGCGCCGATTTACATCCAGAGACTCTGAAATCAATCAGTACGCCAGATAAGGTGGACAGTAGTATTGGCACTCTCGAATTCCGCGATGGCGCTCCCTACCCCCAGACCGCAGAAAAGCTCTACGACTATTTGGATCATATGCGTGCTGTGGATAGTTTCCTCAAGGGAATTCAGGGAGCATCAGTACATGCTCTGATGAAAGGGGGAAAAGAGCTTGGCGCTAAGTCTGCCAATGAAGTCTTAATTTTCGATCGATTAATGAACTCTGAGTCTCTTTTTCTCACAGGCAATACTTCGACTATCTATACGCTGGCTTTTTTAGATCTAAAACGAGACGGACCAACTGTGTTTCACTCGCCGCCCGACGTTATGGGCGCGTTTAATGATGCCTGGTTCCGCTTTGTTGAAGATATCGGCTCCTCTGGCCCGGATAAGGGGCGCGGGGGAAAGTTTCTGTTACTGCCACCAGATTATAAAGGCAATATTCCCTTCGGCTACATTCCCATCTACCCTCGCTCCTTCCGACTGTGGGTGTTTATGCGCTCGCCAAGTAACCAGCCTTTGCCGGAGGCCGTGCAAAACATCAAAGACAACTTGAGAATCTACCCCCTGGCTCAAAAAGGTAACCCGCCAAGGATGGTCTTTATCAGTGCGTCTGGAAAGGCTTTCAACACCATCCACCCCAATGACTATCAATTCTATAAGCACCTTAATGAAGTCGTTCAATACGAGTGGGTTGGGATGCTTAACCCAGAAACTCGCGGCCTCTTTGCCTCAATAGGCATTGAAAAAGGAAAAGCCTTCAGTCCAGATAAAAGAATGACCAAAATTCTTACGGACGCAGTTGCAATTGGTAATGGTATAGCCCGCTCAATTGTTTGGTACCCACGGACAGACAAATCCCTCTCCGATATCAAAATCTACCCAGGCACAGATAGCGCCTGGGTAATGGCGTTTCCCGGCAAGAACATCTTCTTCAATGGCCCCGATGGCAAAACCATTAATAGTGACGCTCGAGTCAGCTACTTCTACCCCTATACCGGTGTCAGCCCAGCAATGACTGCAATTGAACCTGGCAAAGGTTCTGATTACGCCATTGCCTTTGTCGATGAAAATAAAGAACCCTTTGACGGCTCTAGAAAATACAAATTGCACTTGCCCCCCGATGTACCGGTCAATGCCTTTTGGGCAGTGAATATCTACGACAGCCAAACGCGCTCGATGTTAAAAACCAGCCAGCCCTTTCCCGCAGTAAGCAGCCAGTCGAAAGGGATAAGACAAAATTCCGATGGTTCTTATGACGTTTATTTTGGACCCAAGGCGCCAAAAGGGTTTGAGAAAAACTGGCTGGAGACCCTACCCAACAAAGGTTTCTTCGTAATCTTGAGACTGTATGGGCCCTTGGGGCCATGGCTGGAGAAAACCTGGCGCCCTGGGGAAGTGGAGCCTACTGAATATTGAAAGAACCGCCCCCTACAGGCTTTTACGGAGATTCTGGCCGCCCCACAATTGCGCTGCCAGCAAGGCGTAAGCGGTGATTCCGGGGAGTCTCCGCAAACCAACGTCGACAAGCTCGCTGAAATGTACTCTGCTCGGAGTACCCCAACAAACCCGTAATCTGCCCCAAGGCCAGATTCGGATCGGATAAGTATCGAGTCGCCAGATCCCGCCGCACGTTATCCAATAGCTCTTCGAACCTAAGCCCTTCCGCAGCCAGGCGGCGCTGTAAAGTTCTGGGGTGGAGCTTGAGCGCCCCTGCCACATTACCAAGCTGAGATCTGCCGCTGGGCAGTATTTCACTGAGTAACTGTCGAATTTCTACAGTTAGAGGAACGGGCAGCGTCGCACTCTGCTGCTCCAAATGGTGAATGGCCAATCGCTCAACCACTGGATCGGCAGACTTCAGTGGTGTATCCAGAAATGCAGCTGGGAAGTCCATCGCACAATAGCCCGAGCTAAACAGAACCTCACACCCAAAGAAATTGCAGTAGTCACCCTCTGCCATTTGAGGGCCATGAGGCAGCAGTACGTTTTGCGGGCAACACTCAGTCTCTACCAACATCCGTATCATCGTCAGCGTATTTCCCAGCACCTGCTCCCGGATCTGGCGATAGCTACTGAGAGCTGGGTCCTGCCAATCAAAAACAATACGTAGTACATCTCCCTCACTTAATGGCTCCATTTGCATACTGAGGGATGAACTATGAAGAGAAAGAAAGCGCCTAACGGATAGCAAGGCTTGCCGGGGAGTGGCCGCGTTGCATGCAACTACACCTATCCCACCCAAGCGGTCCACCCCTTGTCGCGATGCGAGGCACAACCCCAAATCGGGGCGATCTAACCGGCGTGCTGCAGTTTCCAACAGGCGCGCGACCTCAACAAATGATACCAGGCGGGAATCCGCCGGGCTGATATCACAAGGCATACCGAACTCGGCCAAGAAGGCTTCCCCCCTGCCCCCAAGCTGCTCCACGAATTCACTGAAACCGGAAAGAATACTGACTCGTACAAGGCTACCCATAACTTGCTCCCCATCTTTGTGGCGCGGAAAGACAATTATTTGTCGCAATCTAACAATAAATCATGGGCACATCTACCCAGTCTATAAGGCATAGAAATTTGCAGGGATAGGGATTGTGAAATCGACTCATTTCGATGTATTAATTATCGGCGCGGGACTCTCAGGCGTAGGAATGGCTTGTCATTTGAGTCGCGAATGTCCCAGGCGCAGCTTCGCCATTATCGAGCGGCGGGCACAAGTCGGCGGTACCTGGGACCTCTTTAAATACCCGGGCATTCGATCTGATTCCGATATGTACAGCTTCGGCTATGACTTCCAACCCTGGTCCGGCGAGAAAATACTCGCGGATGGCCCATCTATCCAAAAATATATTGAAACCACCGCAGAGCAATATGACGTTAAAAAGAGAATTCACTTTGGAATAAATTTAACTACGGCAAACTGGTCCAGTACAGACCGAGCTTGGACTCTGGAAGGTCACAATACCGAATCTGGCAGCCCAGTGAGATATACCTGTAGTTTTCTGATTGCCTGTACTGGGTATTACGACCATAAAGAGGGCTACTTGCCGCAATATCCAGGTATAGAAAACTATCAAGGAAAACTTATTCATCCCCAACAGTGGCCAGAAAATCTGGACTACCGCAGCAAGCGTATTATCGTGATCGGCAGCGGCGCCACCGCTGTTACCCTGGTCCCCTCGCTCGCAACCACCGCCCAACATGTCACCATGTTGCAACGCTCCCCAAGCTATATCATTTCAGTTCCATCTATCGATAAAATCTCTCGTGTACTATCAAAATTTCTGCCAGCACCCTGGGTCCATAGGCTAGGACGCTGGCGCAATATCAAATTGCAGCGCTGGATTTTTAAAGCTGCTAAGCGCTGGCCTAACTTTATTAGAAAGTTACTATTAAAAGATGTAAGAAAAAGCCTTCCAGCTAATTACGATCTCAGTCACTTCGATCCCAGTTACAACCCCTGGGATCAACGTCTCTGCGTTGTACCCGATGGAGATCTGTTCTCCTCAATCTGCTCAGGAAAAGCTTCTGTTGCCACCGGTGAAATAGAAACCTTCTCAGATAAAGGTATCCTGCTTAAGTCAGGGCAACAATTAGACGCAGACATTGTTATCAGTGCGACCGGATTAAAGTTACAAGTTCTAGGAGGTATCAAGCTCTGTATTGATGGTGCACCGGTAGCAGTCAATCAAAAGCTGACTTACAAAGCAGTACTAATGGAGGGGGTTCCTAACATCTCATGGGTATTCGGCTATACCAACGCCCCCTGGACTCTTAAAGCCGACATTACTGCTCGCTATATTTGCCGCCTATTAAAATACATGGACGCACATAACTTTCAGGTGTGTACAGCGATAGATAGCGAAGGCAGTGCTGAGCAAGGTTCGGTGATGAGCAGCCTGGACTCTGGCTATGTAAAACGGGCAAATGGAGAACTTCCCAGACAAGGTAAGCGCTATCCATGGCGCCTGTTAAATAACTATGAGGAGGACTGTAAGATACTCCTTGATTCAGCGATTGAGGATGAATTTTTAACTTTTTTGCCCTACCAATTTGACACCGAGAAAACTCAAAAGGCACAAGATAAAAACAACACATCCTCTATCGAAGTAAGCAGTATTTAAATTTCAGGCAGCATTAAGAATGCGAGCCTCGGCTCGCTTCTATTTTACCTTTCATCAGGTAGACGGATATAGATACTGCACAAAATCCCTAACTCCAAGCTCAGACTAAAACCCCAAAGTGAACAACCGCGATCAACATTATTTGACCTAACAGTCGCGCCTCACAATAAAGCAACAAACACTTCTAATTAATCCGCCACCGATGCCTTCTCGGAATTCGTTACGGGCTTCACGTAACCATATAATCATGGGGTAGCAAATCCGAATATTAGGTCACCAGACAGGATGGCTTATTGTGAGAGCTGTGAGTATTTTTTTAATTTTGTCCTCGCTATCAATAGCTTCAATGGCGTCTTCTGTAAGTATACAACTAGAAAACTGGGACAGAATTTGTCAAATTCAAGTTACCGGCGGAAAAAACCCGTCGTTCACAAACTTCCAAATTTTTAATAACATTAAAAGAGGCTGGTCAATTTCCAAGCCCTATCAAATATGCTATCGCCGGAATGAAGAACCTTCCCAATGTAATTCAAAAATGACAATCTGGCGGTGCAAACGGTATGTTCAATCTGAAGACCAGAAAGCAAATACTTTTCCTATATTCTAGGTTTTATCGTCTCCACCTTTAAAAGTTTCGCCTAGCCGCACTACAACCAGATATAGCCTACGCTACAACTGCAAAAAACAAACCTTAAAGCAGGAATTGGGTAAAAAAACCGCACACCTTTAACGAAAACTACCAAATTATGATGCTTGATCTATTATGCTGAACTTAAGCACCCAAGGATTGATATCAGAGGGAGCAACGAAGTCAACTTGTAATACAGTACGATCATCAGAAAACTGATACACCCATTTATTGCCAATAGACTTACCCGGCCCCTTCCTCCACTCGGGATTTTCTTTCATTTGCTCACTTATCCAGGCTTTTACAGCTTCCACATCACCAGAAATCTGAAACGCGGTGTACCATTCTTCCAGGCTACCATAGCTATACTCCTTAGAAACAAACTGAATTGACTCAGGCAAGTCACCAAGATTTGGCATGACTTTATCCGCCATCATCCCCCGGATATAGCCCCCCTCTGGCACCCACAGGTACTCAATCTTCGCTGCGACACTTTTGGCTTTTTCAATCGTATCAACCTTGCTTACCAGATATAAAGCGCCGTCTATACCAGATGAAAGGCCAGCTGTAGTAATAAACTTGCCGTTATCAACAAACTTTTTATTCTTTACCAATTCAACATCTGAGAAGTTCTTCTCGAAAGAATCAAATGCTCCGCGAATGGTGGTTGCTTTCTTACCATCCAGGAGTCCAGTACTCGCCAAAATAAAAGCACCGTTACATACCGATAGAACATACTGAGCCTGTTTGGACTGCTCTTTAATCCACTGTAATACTTCCGGGCTCTCCATTGCTTCATTAATGCTGCCCCCCGGGATAATTACTGCATCAAATTGATTATCCTGATCAAAGCTGGTATCTGGAGCCACTTTAAGGCCCATGGCTGAAGTAATGGTTCCACCATCTTCCGAAACCGTTGTCAAACGATAATTGGCTTGCCCAAAAACTTCATAGGGCCCGGCATAATCAATAGTTTGTGCACCGTCGTACAATAATATCCCTATATGGAAGGCATCTTTAGAAGTAGAGTGGGCCCAGACCATATTGCTAAACAGTAGCGAACATAGGCCAACCCAGATTAAAGAACGCATGGCTATTTCCTTTTTATTTTGGTGAGTACAGAAACATGCTTAAGCGCTTATCGGATACCTCACGCAAAGCTCAAACATATAAATAAGGTATTTCTAGGGGATACAGCAAAAAGTGTAAATTAGTTGATCAGGTCACAAATGACATAAAGTCGACAAATTCAGACGTTGATGGCTAGATGTACCAAAACTATGTTAATGATGATATTCAAATTAGATATTAGCTATTTTTGTATACTTTCTATTGCAATAGATATTTTTTCAGCAAAGCTACAACACCCAAAGTCAACGATGAACCAAAGAAACCATAAATAAATCTATACTCCTGAGAGTCAACAACGAAAGCATACATGCGCTAACCGATTCTGAAAAAGTGAAATCAAGCCCCAAGTTTATTAACCAAATAAAAAATTCTCTCCTTTCGTACAGCACATATCATCCCCAACTCCATCCAGACATCATTAAATAAATCACAAGAAGAGCTAGGCCACACCTAGATCTAACAACGTTTTCACGTAGCTACCTAAAACCATCAACCCAAAGAAATTGCGACTAACAGGTGGGACCGTAGAACAAGCCGAAAAATCCGCCCTTTCATCTGGGCTAATATTTGAGCTTGGTGAGCTAGAGTGGCTGACACAAAGCCGCAAAAAATAAGGTATATCTCTGAAAATACTTCTCTCGCCTTTTAACAGCTTAGGATCCAACCAAGAAATAAATCTATCGTAACTATAAAAGCTTAATCAGGACTTTAAAATCGATATAACAAGCTTACTCATCGCCAAGTTACCGTCAGATACATAGGGTATGCGGCTGGCGCTATTTTTCTGGCACTCTCTATTGATCCAACACTTTTCTGCCGCGCAAACACCAATACCATCTATATTCGCACGTCATTTCCATCTCAACAGTATCATCTATACTTAATTTTCTTTTAACTTCCAAGCAAAGAGAGGTAACTACCATGGTTGACCCCAAGGATATCTCCCCAACCTATAGGTGCCCTAAAAGAGGACCTCAGAAAATATCACACATCAAAAAAAACATATTCAAAAAAAATTTAATATATAACAAATATTTACCCTCCTCCGTCAGGCAGTATAGCTCTTTAAAATCCTCACTCCCAAATAGCCAATAAATATAATCTCCTGAACAAACTCAAACCACAGAAATAGCCACACCCCAACAAATTGACTTTAAAAATCATCGAAACTGACTAGGGAATTTTTTATTTAATCTTTCATCTAGATCAATTAAGTAATCCTTCCCAAATGCGTTATTTTCTAAATTTTTATAGAGACAAATAGGGATATCTTTATCCATTTCATGGCAAAGGCTAGCAGCCCCCATAGAAATAGCTGCCACCGTATCAGTATCGCCACCCAAATCAATACAAAACCGTAATAAAGATGACAAACTGTCATTCTTTTCTAATGCAAATATGGAAGCGGAAATAGATTCGATACCTAGAGATCCAACACGCTTGCCTGCAGACCTAAGCCAATCGCAAAAATATATATCTTCAATATACTCTAGGAGGCATTTTTTCTTACCCAAATTATACTTAAAAAAGTGCGCCATAAGTGAAGAGACCACGGATGCCTGCACCCCTAATTTTGTATTGTGCGTAATCCTTGCCTGCAACCTACTTTTCTCTATCACCTCATCAACATTAGGATACAACCCAATTACACCAGCGCGCATTGCTGCCCCACTTTTCTCACTATTTGGCCTAATACCACTTAAAAAACCATCAACACTATTCACCATAGACAAAAACTTATAAAAACCTTTTGCATATCCCTCTCTAGGATCTCTCTTGAAAGCTTCTAAAAATTTTTCAACCACTAAATATTCATTCCACTCTCCCAAACTGGACAACATCAACTCAGCCACAGAAATAGACATCTGTGTATCATCTGTATAACATCCAGCCTTAACCCCTACATGCCTTGGATGCTGAGTATATTCAGAAATATTATTTCTGCTTAATGCAAAACCCCTTGAAACATATTCAAAGCCTGCCCCATACGCATCTCCAATCGCCATTTCAAGTAACATATTAAATCTCCCCTACTTATACTCAAAAGCTGCCCCATTAATATGCAACGTAGTAACTTTAGACTTCTCTCTCCCTTGCTTATCTGCAATATATAAATTTAACTGATCAATTTTTTCTTCAACTTCATCCCTTTCCCTCTCCAACATATCGATTTCGATCTCTATTTGCTCGACACTACTAGAAATCTCTAGTGCCTCCTCCAAGTTAGAAATTCTTTCACTCAATTGACACTCTCTTTCAAAAAGTTTAGAAAACTCAGGAAAACTGTTTGCCGGCAAGAACAATCCATAAACCCAAGGAAAATCCATCGACTCAGGACGTAACTCACCCAAGCACACCCCACCACTAGAAAACAGGAATACTTTCTCTGAATTGTTCATATATCTATATCCTCCACTTTCACAACTCTAAAACCCGACTTGCTTTTCTTACCCTTTCCCCTAGGGATAAACAAGTCGCTAATCCCCATTTCCTTTTGTTGTGGATCTTTTTCCTGACGTGACTTACTTATTCGCCCACCTAAATTTTCAAACTCTTTCTCAAAATCAAACAATTCGTCTTCAGGGCCCTCAATTATTATCAATTCATACTCATTAGGTAATGCCGGATTTTTTATCATTTCCTTGGCTCGATTAATTACAAATTCTCTATCACTTGAGGTAGATATAAATGGGCTACGCTCTCCACTAGCTTGGGCATTCTGCATTGCTCTAATCAACTTTTCACCCTCTAGACTCTTAAGTTTCTCTAAAAGCTTTATACGTATATTATATGCATCCAATAGGGCGCCTCCTTTCGCCCTATGTCGAGAAAAAGCACCGCCAGTTATAATGTTACTTTCATGTTTAGGTTGAGACCGATAAACAGTAACAATTTTCTTCTTTGGACAATCTCCAGGGCTCGCAGCTAACCCTAACGGATCTATCCAGCCAACCGGATTAGGAACATATCGATAATTATTCGATCCCCCTAACAATCCAATAGGGTCCTGCTGAGTAAATATCCCTACACCTGGGTCGTAATATCTAAATCGATTATAGTGTAGCCCAGTCTCCTCATCGAAGTACTGCCCCTGAAAACGAATAGGTTGCTCTACCTGATTCTCATAACCTAAGGAAATTTTTCCATAGCTCTTGTATGCGACACTCCATACTACTTCACCTTCCAAGTTAGTGAGGGTGTCCGGGGTGCCTAGATGATCCAGATGATAGTGATAGATCTGTTCCTTTTCTAGCCTACTTTCTTTTATAGCTACAGGTGTAAAAGTGTCCGGTTCAAAGTAGTAGATGCGGGTATATATACCCTGCTTGATTTGGGTGTTAGCTCTATTTTCCCGCAGAAGAACATCACCATCCCATAGAAAATTAGTTTGCTTGCTGTTTGCAGCTTTACTAATACGGCGACCCAGCGGGTCGTACTGGTAGTGAATATCTTGTTGAAGTTGCTCTACACCCTCTTCCACCTTTAGCTTCTCTACACGCACCAGCTGCTGGCGATTGTTGTAGTGATAGCGCGTCTGCAGTTTTTGTCCTTTACCACGCAGCTCCGCAATCCGATTACCATGAATATCATAGCGATAGTGAGTATCACCGCGAAAAGCGAGACGATTGCCTTTTACCTGGGTAGCGCTGGCTTGCTGTTTGGCTTCGTCTTTTGAGTTGGCAGCGGCAAGGATATTGTGCGCAGGGTCGTGTACAAAATATTCTGGGTTGGGCCCCTCTACCTGGGTAAGGCGGTCCAGGGCATCGTAGTGGTAGCTACGATTACCGCGCAGGCTGTCTTCAATTTTGGCTATCTGGCCGGCTTTGTTGTACTGGTAGCTACGCTCAAGGACTGGGTTTGTGCTTGAAGTGGGATCGGATACTGATTTCTGATTTACATTACTTGTTTTGCCCAGTCTGAGTTTTTGCAGGCGGCCTTGGGGATCGTAGTCTCTCTGGCTTTCCAGCCCATTGCCGTGTTGACGCAGGCTTTCCCTACCCTGTTCATCATGGCTGACACGGGTGATTAACTCATCAGTATCACTACCTAAAGGGCGACGGTGCAGGCTTTGGAATTGTCCGGCAGGGTTAAAAGTAAACTTAAGTACTTCTCCATCGGGCAAGGTCGTGGCAATACGATTACCTGCTGCATCGTATCGATGGCTAAGCTTTTCGTTGCCCTGCCAGTCGCCGGTAACTCGGCCATTGGCATCGTATTCCCAACGCAATTTGCGGTGGGCATTTTCCGCCTCTATCAATTGCCCACTGCGGTTGTAGCGGAAATTGGTATTGCCGTCCGGGGTGACCTCTTCCAACAAGCGGCCAAAGGGATCGCGCTCGAAGATAGTATCGATACCTTTACCGCTGTCCGTATCGGTCACGGCCCTGGAGCTTACCAAGTGGCCGGCACGGTTGTAGGCATAGCGGGTAACGCGGCCGTCGAAGCCTACTTCTTCAATCAGGCGTTCGTTGAAATCGTATTTTAGCTGGTAGCGCTCGCCGTTTTCATTGGTGAGCCCGATTAGGTTACGCTCGCCGTCATAGTGATATTCCAGGCAGCTGCCATCCGGGTTGGTGCGGGTCTTTACCTGGCTGAGGCCATCGTAGGCATAGCAAGTGCTGCGGCCTTCAGAGTCAGTAACTTCGGTAAGTAATCCATGGGGGGTGTAGCTGTACTGTGTGCGGGCACCGTCTGGAGTGGTCACCGCATGGATACGATCCTGAGCGTCGTATTCATAGCGGGTCAGCTGGCCGGGGGCGTGTTGCACTTCTTCCAGTCGGCGAGCACTGTCGTACCGGTAGTGCTGGGCACGGCCCATAGGGTCTTTTACTGCGGCGAGCTTGCCTTCGGGGTTCCACAGATAACACATGGTATTGCCGAGAGGATCGGTAACACTGCCGATCAAACCAGCAGGGTTATAGCCGTATTGGGTCTTGTTACCGAGGGGATCTTTACTGGCCACGATCTGGCCATTTTCGTTGTACTCCCTTTGCCAGTTATTACCAGCGGGGTCGGTAACTTTTGCGGGCAGGCCTTCAGCATTGTATTCGATACGATGGTTATTGCCGGCGGCATCGCTCTTTTGTATCAGGCGGCCCCGGTCATCGTACTGGTAAATTTCCTCGCGAAGGCTGCCATCGTCGCTGGGCAGTTGTACCCGAGTAACCTGCCCCAGGTTGTTGTAGCTGTAGAGAGTCTCTGCACCTTCGGGATCGCGATGATAGATCGGCAGGGCCCGGTCGTTAAAGCGGTAGCGCTCTTTGCCACCACGGGTATCAGTAACAGTAACGCCCTTACCATCATCGTCCCAGTCAAACTGGTAATTGTAAGTCGCCTGACCATCGATTGGGTCACCCCACTGTCTCACACAGCGGGCAGAAGGGCCTTCGACATCCCACTCAAAATGGAAACGGTAGCCAGTTTTTAGGATACGTTGCTTAATTACATGGTGATGGTACTGGTACTGCTCACTGTAACCATCGGCGTCGGTGGCTTTAACCAAATCTCCAACATCGCTGTACTCGTAGCTTGCAAGTACTTTAATGTGGCCATCGCGAGTTTCCTTCTTAACCTCACCGATACGCAGACTGTTCGGCTGCCCCTGCGGAGGGCTGATATGCAAGGCTTCACCAAGGCTGCTCTCAATGCATATTAAACGCTTATCGATATAGTGAAACAGGTAGAAATTGCCATAGCCATCACGTATTTCTGCAAGCTTAAGTCCTCCTGTTACACCGGTTGCCTTAAAGTGTTTTTGCACCCCATTGGGGGTCCCGTAAGGGGTAATAATCCAATGATCGTCGTCGACACGAGTAAGTGTTAACTGCTCAACAACATTGTGGCTGCGATCGCTATCCCCCGGAAAGGGAAAATTAATTACCCGACCCTCTGCGTCCATAAACTGAACACTTTTATCAGGTGCCGGTATTAGCCTCTCTCCCAGGGTGTGAGTCCAACCATGACCCAAACCGAAATCTGTGGGATTACTACTACGATAAGTACGCTCAAAAACAAGGGGGAGCGGTCCGTCTAATAGCGCATCGACTAAGGTCAAACGCTCTTCCCCGGTTTTTAAATTAATGGGATCACCACCTTCAATAGCACAACTATTATTAAGAACTTTCTTCCCAGTGTGGGTTGTGCCGGTTATGGTCCCAGCTTTATCAGGCTGGTCAGAGATTGTATTCTGAGAGCTCTGCGAACCCTGGCTGCTTTCAGAACCCGCTTCAGAATTATCATTGGCGGTTCCTTTACCGCTTTGCGACGCTCCTGTACTTGATGTTTGCCCGCCGGAAGGAGGTGGTACTACAACTTCAGAAGAACTCAGATCAGAGAAGCTCGCCTTATTACCCACAGCATTTCCTGCGCGCTTATGAAAAAATACATTGCGACGCTTTTTAATTTTGGCAAATTCCAGCATTAGGTTACTAACGCCCTGAAGAGACCTCAGTAAGCCCGCATTATCTTTGGAAATCTCGATAGCGTTGGAATCGCTCACGGATGCCACCATGGCGAATGTTAAGATAATCTCAAAAAGGCCACTTTCTGGTAGGGCAACCTCCGATGGGTATAGAGCTTTTAAGTAATCGCGGAAGAAACGTAAACTTGTTTCACGTATTCTCGTATCCTGGTATAAAGTTTCAGCTACTTCAAAGGCTAACTCTAAGTGCTGCTGGGTAACTTTATTGGCATCGAAACCAAGCGCATCTACTAGGGATCTGCTAGAAGTCGGTATAGATTTTTCATCTTGCTTTTCAATGCTCTTTTCATACAGCAGATAGTTCTTAGCGGTGCGCCCCTGCGCCATCAAAGGGCGAATAGAACTCACTAAAGTCTCTACTTCAGATAAATCTTTACGCCATATTGCTAGCCCTCCGGTAAAGTCACTCTGATCAGTAGATTCATTGTTCGATAACCTTGAATTAACTCGCCCTAGGTCAACAATATACTGAAGGCCTGTATCGATTTTAGGAATCAATTGGGACTGCTTGTCGGCTAGCACCGCATCAGCAAATGGAGCCTCTTCGATTACCAAGCGGTTTTGAACTAACTCCTTATAAATAGCTCTCTCAACCCAGGAGTAGCTTGAAGGAGCATCTAAATGGAATGAGGCTGATAAATCACCCCATCTATCAGGCTGCTTGCCTGGTTGAAGAGGATCTGAACAACTCCCTCCCATACCAAGGAAGTAATCGTAAATTTCTTGAAGAGCGGAAATACTGAACATTTCCAGGGTTTGCTCAGCACTAGTTGGCAGTGAAGATCCGGAGCTAAAACCGATCCCTCTTCGAGCCAGGTAAACAATTCCATATGTATTCTCAACAAATAGCTGCATAGCTCACTCTTTATTGATTACGAACCAGCCATGCAACATTCCTTCGCTGCCAGCTCAAAGCAAAATAAAGTCCACTAAAAGTAATCTGCCCTTTCCAACTTCAGTCTTCGCAACTCAGGGAGTCGGAACTTCTGTCACCACTGTTAACGAAAAGTGATTTTCGGAACGGGAAAGCCGCGCGATTATACTGAGGGAAAATTAGGAAATGGATTACACAGGAGCACAATAAAAAATGATGCACCCTAATGTAATGGCACGTATATCTGAGTTACAAAAACAACTTAAAGAGAGGGGGGGGGGGGGTAAATTAATACTGGTGCACAGATATAATTTAATTTGGGGCAAGCCTAAGCTTACCCCAAATCAGCGCAATTAATTTACGCTGTCAGAATGATAAACTATTGCCTGCCAAATATTTTGTTGGCCGCCTATATAATTATCCAGGGTAGGATTCTTAATATAGCTCCAGGCAACTTTACCATTACCCAAGTACATAGGCTCATCCAAACCACCCCAACCGTAGTCAGTCAGCTTTACCGGCCCCTCAAGTACATTTAAGTCAGCATCAATCTCCATTACATAGTAGGCTTTTGGCACCAGCATACGCATGGCATCACCACTCTTATTGTAACTGCGATTGTACGGGAGGTTATCGGAGATACACTGGAACTGTGCGTAACCAAATAAGTAGCGGCCATTTTTCAGATCAACCAACTGGGGATCACTAATTTGACAATCGGAATCCGTTGCCAGCCATTCAATGCCATTACCTTCAATACTGCCTTCCCCATCAACTTTTGCAATACCTACACGTGTCAGGGAAGTAGTATCCAAGGCATCTCCAGAATAGAGACCCTGCCTGGAAATTACGGGATATTCACCACTGTCGATATATGAGAAGAAGCAATTGCGAATGCCGTTATCAGCACATTCCTCATCGAAGGTGCCATCACCACTTGTATCAATGCCCAGCTCATCCTGTAAGAACATATCCATGTTCGAATCTTCAATGTACTTTGGAGAGACAATAACTGAGAGATTTGTATCGGCATCAACCGGGACAACCGTATGGCCACCACCGTTGGATATCATTGCACTTGTCGAGGGCACTAAATGATTATAGGTGCCTTCATAAACAGAGGATCCACTGTCCTCCATTTTAATGGCGATCGCATTCAGGCCCGGTGACGGATAATATTTATTTCCATCACTGGTACACAGAGCACCGTACATCTCATTCCCCGGATTATAAAAGGCTCGAATATTCAGAACGTGGCCATGGCCACACGCCCAGTACCAACCCCGGTGATCATCTCCAGAGAAGGACATTGACCAGTCATCCCGATTGATTACCGTCAGCCCTGCCGAATAATGCGAACCGCTAACAAGAACACGAGCAGTCACGGAAAATGCATAACTTGTGCGCCCTTGGCTATCATCCTCTACGTACAATAGCTCCTGAGCCCCCAAATGAGTGCCACCATGCATTTTATTGACAACATAGGCATCTGGAGTTTCTGTTATAGGCTTGTTATCCCACTCCATTAGCCAGATCTGGTCATTATACTTCTCCTCATTATCGGTACCTGCAACACTGTCAAGATTATCTTCAATCTTCATCCAGGTTGTACCGTACTCTTCTACCAGATCTTTCTCGATATCATATCGCTCACTGGCCTTATATTCGGTATTGCATAAAACAGCTACCCTGGAGCAATCCGAACTGGCCGTAATACCATGTGACTCATAGCATTGATTCAGAATGGTGGCGTTACCCGTCTGCTCGAAGCTCATGCTATCAGGGTTATATTGAAGCTCGTAAACGGACCCATAGGTTGTATCAGAGGCACTATTCCCCTCTGACAAAGTTGTGGATACATACATTTTTGGCTGGTCAGTATCCGTAGCACAGGAGGCCGTATAGCTACGGATAGGAATATCAATATTTTCCTCATCCTGCTCACTGTCCGTACGGCCAATATAGTGGGCCAGCTGGTAAACTTCCTGAGCATTTACCATTGCGTTAGGCAAAGTGATATCTGTAGCGGTAATTGTTGCAAACCCGAGTTCAGCTGTTGACACATCTCCAACGGTTACAGTCGATGGGTCATTATCAGGCAATGAGGAGTCATCCCCACTTCCACCTGAACCACTTCCTCCACCTTGATTACCCCCGCTACTATCGTCCCCACCGTCGCTCACAGGTGGTGTATCGGTGTCAGAATCTGACGAACCTCCCCCTCCACCACAAGCTGCAAGTGCCGCAGTTAGTGCAAGTACCAATAATTTCTGCCCGAATAACTTTTCCATAATCGCCTTAAGTGCCGTGTTTTTTATTTTGGTGTTAGGTACTGTCCAAAATATAAGTTCCAGACAGTCATGAAATGCAAAAGTGGGCGGAATTTTAGCGGAAACGAAATTTAATTCTGTGCGTAACTTAAAAAAATATGAACACAATGAGGAAGCTTAAAAATGAGAGAAACAGCACTGTATATTTTTTCTATTAGATATATATGGACTTAGGAGTTAATAGCTAAAAACACATCAAGTTTCATTAGAAACCAGATGTTGAGCACTCACTCGCAGAGCTATAAATCAAAGAAGTTGAAATATGCACTAGAAGCAACTAAACAGACATAAAAATACAGTTAAATATACCACCAATACTGGGAGTCACTTCACCTTCGCATTTAAGCTAAATAGCCCTGACTCTAGAAGTCTGATGTCGACATCTTATCCATCGGTTCAGGCGTAACCAGGTTCCACCAGAAATCAAACCGGTCCATTAAAGAAAGTAATGTCTTCAACTCTCCCGCATCGCCCTCAATTTTGATTTTCCCATCCTCCATCTTCTCCTGGATAGATGCACTCCCCAAGATGATGTCATTGAGATCTGAGCGGTTTATCTGCACGCTACTGCCGGGATTCTTAACAGGAGGCCCGTAGTTCAGTACCGCATTCTCAAGCACAAGCGCATACCTTTCGTTTACGTCCGGCATGCTGATATTGATGGAGAGATTCTTGCCAGTTGCCTTGGGGCCGTTGAGCCGAATTCCCAGGTAATCAAAAATCAAACCAGCCGGCATGCTGCGAATAGTGTCCGGGCTCGCAGTCAGAGGAACCGGGTATCGCTGGATGCCATCCCGCAATTCCCTGGCACCGCTTAAAAAAAAGTTGCGCCAGGTACCATTTTCCTGCTGATAGCCCAATTGCTCTAATGCATCTGCCAATAGGTCTCTTGCTGCACGATTATTAGGCTCTGCGGAAACCAATCTATCTAACACCTCCGCAACCCAGCGGTACTCTCCAGCCTCATAGTCTTTCTTTGCTTGCTTGATAATATTGGCGGCCCCGCCCATATACTCGACGTACTTTATTCCCGCGGCCGTCGGTGGCATTGGATACAGGCGAGCGGGATTGCCATCAAAAAACCCTAAATAATAATTCCATACCGCACGGGTATCGTGATTTACACTGCCGTAATAGCCGCGATTGGCCCAATATTGTGAGAGCTCTGGAGGCAACTCCATCAGCTCAGCCGTTTGAACCATGTTGTACCCGTGATTGGCTAATCGTAGGGTTTGATCGTTGAGGTACTTGTATAGGTCTCGCTGCTTTTTCAGATGATTCACCACATTCTCTGGTCCCCAGGTTGGCCAGTGATGGGGTGCAAACAGAACTTCGGCTTTTCCACCCCAGCGCTGCACGGTTTCATTGAGGTAGCGAGACCAGTCACGAGCATTTCGGACCTTTGCTCCCCGCAAGGTGTAAAGGTTATGTAAGGTGTGGGTTGCATTCTCAGCAGCGGTTACGGCTTTGAGTTGAGGAATATAGAAGTGCATTTCTGCCGGCGCTTCAGAGCCCGGCGCCAAGAGAAATTCAAAGATAAGTCCATCCAGTTCCAAAGTTTGCCCGGTCTCAACAATGGAGTCTGTCGGTTCTATCAGTGTGATGGTGCCAGTGGAGGTTTCAAGACCGAGGCCAGCCCCTAAGGTACCTTTGGGATCTTTAGGGATCAGGTTCCCGTACATAAAACTGGCACGACGCGCCATATGATTTCCTGCAAAGACATTTTCACTAACAGCTTCAATCAGGAAATCTTGCGGGGCTATTACCTTAACCTTGCCTGATTTTACATCTTCTTCATCGATAACACCGCGAACACCCCCATAGTGGTCAACGTGACTGTGGGTGTAGATCACAGCAACGACTGGCTTGTTTCCGCGATGCTGCCGATAGAGGTTTAACGCTGCTTCAGCCGTCTCGGCAGAAATCAGCGGGTCCATAACAATGACCCCGGTATCGCCCTCAATGAAAGTTATATTCGAGAGGTCCGCACTGCGAACCTGGTAGATTCGCGGTATCACCTCAAAGAGACCGCCCTCCGAAATTAATTGCAGTTGCCGCCACAGACTGGGGTTGGCACTGTCAGGAGCCTCTTTATCGCGAGCAAATTGAAATTGCTCCAAGTTCCATACCGTATCGCCTTTGCTGTTTTTAATAACACCATTATTTGGTAGAGGAGCGATAAACCCTCGCTTTACGTCCTCAAAGTCCTTCCGATTTGCAAAGGGGAGCTCTTTCAGTACAGCCTGGTTTGATTTCATTGTGACGACACTGGCGGGATTGGGTTCTTGCGCCATGACACTTACGGTCGTTAGCGAACAGGCAAGGAATACTAGAAATAGCGAAAACAGCGGCAGCTTGTTAACGTTCATCAGTTGTTTCCTTTCCATGATTCGCAAAGTGATGCGGCAGAGTCCCTTGTAGAGGATAGGTAGGAAACTATTAAGCGGACGGGTATTTATGCCGGCATCAGGAGAATAACTGACAAATTTAGGGGGAAAGAAACAAAAAAGCCGGCGAAGAGCGCCGGCTTATGTGTCATTAAATATTATCTGACATCCAGTAAATGCCTTGCAATAATCAGGCGCTGGATCTCACTGGTACCTTCGTAGATTGTAGTGATTCTCACATCCCGACTCATACGTTCGAGTGGATATTCACGGGTATAGCCCACACCACCGTGCATTTGCAGAGCTAGATAACATGCCTCGTTAGCCTTCTCACTAGCGAACAGTTTGCCCATTGAAGCGGCAGGGCCAAACGGCATTCCGGCATCTTTCTGCCAAGCGGCTTGCAGCAATAGGAGTCGCGCACCTTCCATCTCAGTATATTTATCGGCAAGCTGCCATTGCAGCCCCTGGAACTCCGCCAGTTTTTTACCAAACTGCTCCCGCTCATGCAGATAGGCCCGGGCACAATCCAAAGCTTCAAAGCCGATACCCAGCGCCAGGGAGCCAATACCGATTCGGCCTCCAGCGAGCTCACCTGCAGCAATGCGAAAGCCGCGATTTTCTTCACCTAAAAGATGGGAGGCAGGAATACGGCAATTGTCGAAAGAAACCTCATTGGTAACAGAGGCTTTCTGTCCCATTTTTTCTTCGGCCTTGCCAATCACCAGGCCAGGTGTGCCAGCTTCAACCAGGAAGCAGGAAATACCTTTGCCTTTAGGCGCGGAAGAATCTGTCACCGCCCAAACAACAAAAATACCGGCAAATTCGGCGCTACTAATAAAGAGCTTACTGCCATTGAGAACGTATTCATCACCCTGCTTTTCCGCGCGGGTGCGCATAGAGGCCGCATCCGAACCGGAACCGGGCTCGGTGAGACAGAAAGAACCCGCAGGGTATTCTCCACTACAGATTTTGGGGAGGTATTTTTGGCGCTGCTCTTCCGAACCTACCGCCTGAATAACCTCTGCCACCATGTTGGTTACGGAGGTGGTCGTTGCAACAGAGGCACAGCCCCGCGCCAGCTCGGCGATCGCCAGGGAGAATGCGACAGTACCAGCACCAGTACCGCCGTAATTGGGATCAATATTGATTCCCATAAAGCCCAGCTCTGCCAATTGCTTGAGCTTTTCCAACAAGAGCTCTCGATTACCGGTCTTGTCGAGTTCGGCAGCAATGGGTTTCAGTTCACTGTCAGCAAATTGCTTTGCCGCATCCTGAATCATCTGCTGTTCTTCGCTCAGTGAAAAATCCATACAGTACCTACTTATAGTTATTACGGACAAATCACACGGCACCCACCTTGGTACCGCATCGCTATGCCGAGCATAATAAAAACCGCGCCGACAATGGTTGCCAATTCCATCTGTTCATCCATGAAATCAGCAATCAATCCCTATGATTGAGGCCTGAGGAGAGAATTCAGATTCCTACCCAGGTTCATAAAAAAGCCAACCAGCAAAATCGCTACAGTTCTCTCACTCCGCACAGGATATTTGACTGCGCTCAATTAGCGCCGCGAACCTTTCACACTGGGTTCTGGGTCCGGTACCGCTACAGCGGTATCAGTCTTCACTTCCTCCATCACCACATAGGTGTGGGTTTCCCGTACTCCCGGTACGGATGCCAGCTTTTCACCGAGGAAGCGGCGATAACCCAGCATATCCTTAATACGAATTTTCACCAGGTAGTCAAAACCACCGGCAACCATATGGCACTCCTGGACCTCCTCCAGTCCAGCCACATGCTCATTAAAGGCTTCCAATGCCTCAGTCGCTGTATTGTTCAGGGTCACCTGGATATAGACCACCAAGCCCGCATGAACTTTGAGCGGGTCGAGTAGCGCTACATAGTCGCGAATAAATC
This sequence comes from Microbulbifer sp. CNSA002, assembly GCF_047324085.1. NCBI lineage: Bacteria > Pseudomonadati > Pseudomonadota > Gammaproteobacteria > Cellvibrionales > Microbulbiferaceae > Microbulbifer > Microbulbifer sp. CNSA002. Next base: position 2,100,490 of record NZ_CP172449.1, on the reverse strand, counting down.
CTTCCCTTTCGAGCCGCTTGACTCGCTCCAGGCATGGGGTGGGACTAAGGTTAACCCGGCGCGCCAATTCCACGTTCGGCAAGCGGCCGTGACGTTGCAGAATTCGCAGTATTTGGCGATCAATACGATCAAGATCTTCCAACTGTCGAGACATTACAAAATACCCTACTGGTAATCACGCAATTAGGCGTGATATTTAACCACAACTCGCAACATTATGGCGATTAATTCTAACGATTTTCGCACATAATCCGGTTTTTTATTCTGACCCTAGATATAGAGCTTGGGAGACGATATGTCGACAAACTTCGCCGGAGACCTCCAGAATGCCCGAGACCGGGCACGCGAGTATTTGCACGCCGACGAAAACCTCTGCGTGAGCGAGCTGCTGGCTGCGCCACGCCCCAGCGACGAGATGCGCAAGAAAATTCTGAACACCTCGCGCGCACTGGTTCATCATTCGCGACAGCAGCGCAGCAAGCGCGGAACGCTGGACGCTTTCCTTCAGCAATTCGGCCTTTCCAATAAGGAAGGGGTTGCATTGATGTGTCTGGCAGAGTCCCTGCTCCGGGTACCAGACGCCGATACTGCCGACAAACTAATCGCCGAGAAAGTGCATTCCGGCAACTGGTCCAGCCATCGTGGCCAGTCCGACTCCCTGTTTGTGAACGCCTCAACCTGGGGCCTGATGCTCACCGGTAGCGTGGTGGAGCTGGACCCAGATATCACCGAGCGTCCCTCCCACTGGATGAAACGCCTGGTGAGCCGTATCGGCGAACCCATGGTGCGCACCTCCATGATGCAGGCCATGAAAATTATGGGTGGCCAGTACGTGCTCGGCCGCACCATCAAGGAAGCTTTGAAGCGCGGCCCCAAAGAAAACCTCCCGGGCACCCGCTTTTCCTTCGACATGCTGGGCGAAGGCGCCCGCACCATGGCCGACGCCCACCGCTACTTCGATGCCTATATGATGGCTATCGAAGAGATCGGCAAAGACAACACCCAGCGGGATGTGGTTGAGGCCAACGGTATTTCCATCAAGCTTTCCGCCCTGCACCCCCGCTACAGTGTGCTGCAGCGGGATCGCGTAATGGACGAATTGCTGCCCCAGGTGAAGCGTCTTTGTGTCGCCGCAGCCCAATACGATATGGGCCTGAATATCGATGCAGAAGAGGCAGACCGCCTGGATATCTCTCTGGATATCTTCGAGGCGCTCGCCCGCGACCCCGAAATTAAAGACTGGCAAGGATTGGGCTTTGTACTCCAGGCCTACCAAAAGCGCGCCCCCCATGTCGCCGACTGGCTGATTGCCCTGGGCCGCGATACCGGCCGCAAACTGATGGTGCGCCTGGTTAAAGGCGCTTACTGGGATAGTGAAATCAAACACTCCCAGCAGATGGGCCTGCCGGACTACCCGGTGTACACGCGCAAATGCCACACCGACCTGTCATATCAGGTCTGTGCGAAAAAACTGTTGGAAGCTGGCGATGCAATCTATCCGCAATTTGCCACCCATAACGCCTACACCGTCGGGCTGATTCTTGAGTTAGCCAATGGCCGCACCGACTTTGAATTCCAGCGCCTGCACGGCATGGGCCACTTGCTGTACGCACAAATTGAAGCGGTACACGGCAAGCGTGTGCCCGTGCGCGTCTACGCACCCGTGGGGGCACATCGTGACTTACTGCCCTACCTGGTTCGTCGCCTGCTGGAAAACGGAGCTAATAGCTCCTTTGTTAACCGCTTTATGGACGAGGCAACGCCGGTTGAAGCCCTGGTCCAGGATACCCTGGAACAAAGCGAAGCCTGCAACCCCTACCGTCACCCGCAAATTCCTGTTCCGGAGAATATTTATATGGGCGCAGAAGCCCTGCCACGGAAAAACTCACACGGCATCGAACTGACTGATCCACTCTCCGTTGATCCCCTGCTGAAAGAGCTTGAACAGCAACGCGAAAAGCACTTCCTCGGTGGCCCTATCGTCAACGGCACCATGGGCGAAGCGGAAGAACCGGTTTACAACCCGGCAACCGGCGAAAAAATTGGACACACCGCAAATACTGATAAGCACCTTATTGAGCAGGCCTATGCCTCCGCCACTGAGGCGCAGATCGACTGGGATCGCCAGGGCGGAAAACACCGCGCGGATATTCTCGACAGAATTGCTGATATCTACGAAGATAAAGCCAATGAACTGGCTGCAATTATTTGCATTGAAGCGGGCCGCACCCTAAATGATGGCATTAGTGAAGTGCGCGAAGCTATCGACTTCTGCCGCTACTACGCCAACGGCGCACGCCAGCATTTCAGTGAACCCACCGAACTACCAGGCCCTACCGGTGAACAAAATCAGCTGTATTTGAGTGGCCGTGGCACCTTCGTGTGCATCAGCCCTTGGAACTTCCCCCTGGCAATCTTTACTGGTCAGGTAGTTGCTGCACTCGCCGCCGGTAATGCCGTACTGGCCAAGCCCGCAGAGCAAACCCCCATCATCGCTGCACACGCCGTGCGCTTGATGCTCGATGCGGGCGTGCCGCCAAAAGTACTGCACTTGATCACAGGTACCGGTGCCGCAGTGGGCAAACTGCTGATCGAAGATCCCCGCCTGGGCGGTGTAGCCTTCACCGGCTCCACCGAAACCGCACGCCTGATCAACCAGCAGCTGGCAGCGAAAGAAGGCCCGATTGTACCGCTGATCGCCGAAACCGGCGGCCAGAATGTTATGGTCGTAGACTCCACTGCCCTGCCCGAACAAGTAGTAGACGATGTAATTCAATCTGCCTTCCTCAGTGCCGGTCAGCGCTGTTCCGCTCTGCGTATCCTATGTGTACAGGATGTCATCGCTGATAACCTGCTGAATATGCTGAAAGGCGCATGTGAAGAACTGACCCTCGGCGATCCCGGTAAACTGGATACCGATATCGGTCCGGTTATCGACGAAAAAGCCCTCGGCATGCTGGAATCCCACCGCGAGCGCATGGCGAAAGAAGCCAAGCCGCTATTTGCCTTTGAGGAAGCGAAGAAGCCCAGCAAAGGCACCTTCTTCGGCCCGCAGGTAGTAGAGATTGAAGATTTCTCCGTGCTCAAGCGCGAGACTTTCGGACCTTTCCTACATGTAGTTCGCTTCAAGGCAGACGAGCTGGAAGACGTAATCCGCCGCATTAATGCCACCGGCTACGGCCTTACCTTCGGACTGCACTCCCGCATCGAAGGCCGTGCCCACGCGGTATTTAAGCGTATCAACGTCGGCAACTGCTATGTAAACCGCGATATGGTTGGTGCAGTAGTAGGAGTTAACCCCTTCGGCGGCCACGGCCTATCCGGCACCGGCCCCAAAGCCGGTGGCCCGCACTACCTATTCCGTTTCGCCAGCGAAAAAACCAAAACTATTAACACTGTTGCCACTGGCGGTAACACTGCACTGTTTACATTGGGGCAATAAGCTTCGATAAAACAATGAGAGAGCGGGCTTTTAGCCCGCTTTTTTGTGGAGAATCATTTCGCTAACCACCCACAAAGTACCAACTCCAAACTTCCCTTTCCCGTAAATTTTTCAGCCCCTGTAAATTAATCGGATGAATCATGGCAATTAGTTCAATTTCAAGCGCAGTCTTTTGCGGCAACAACCAAGTATTTTCTTTTACAGTTCCACATAAGGTATAGTTGGTCAACCCTAAAAAATGGAATGGATTCAATGAAAAACATAATAGCTGGAATAACAATAGGCTTAGTCGCCGGATACTTAGGCCCATTAATTACAGGATATTCTGCAGCCATCGCTATACCCGAAGCTTTCAGAGCACTCCTTTCAGATGGAGGAGCTGTCCTTTGGGAAATTTTTGTTGTCCATTTAATAGGATATGGACTAATTGTTTTCACACTCATTTTCTTAGCATCTAGGCTGATAAAACTGCATCCATGGGCAACTGCAGCAATTGCCATTATCGCCTGCGAAGCCACTCTGTATTTTTTCCACGCCAGCGAATACACACTTTACGTACCTCATATCCTAGCTCTGGCATTTTGTGCATTCTTAAGCGCAACGCTTTCCAGAAAGAGCACAAATATATCACCTGCCATTTAATTATCTCTCGAGTTAAGATTAATAGAAGATAAAGAACCCTTAATCCATAATCTGTTCAAACTCGAGCAACAGGGTATCTTATTTCTAAAATGAAATTTGATAAATAAGATACCCTACTCTAAATGGCCGCGCTGGTACTAGCGCAAACAGATAAAATCTAAAAATAAATTTAAATTTACGACCATATACCACCATATAAAATTTTCTAACCTGTTAAATTCAAAGTCCCTAAGAACATATAAAAAAGATCAGACTAAACCATAAGCTGCAACAATCCAGCCTCTTCGATTCAGGAACCACAAGCTCTTCACACATTACACAATGCCAGCAATCGTGACTGTATTGGTAGAAAATACAAAGCCCAATGACAAAACTGGTTAACCCGTAGATTACATGAAACTGTTTCCCACGTAGAAAGACTTTTACGCCGCCAAAGGGATAGCTCTTGTCTTGACGCGCCACCGCAGGTGGGAGAAGCTAAGGCCACTCTGGGCAATAAAAACCCTGTCCCAGTATAAAAATGAAGTTTCATGTACACCGATTTTGGGGAGTCTCAATGCGCTCGCTGATACTGATGTGGTTGCTGTCCTTCTTTTTGATTGCCTGTGGTAGTGAACCGAAAACTCACACAGAAAATTTAAATACCGAGATCAAACCCGCCTCCAAGGCAACTATTTCCCACAATAGATCCCTGGCAAAACAACTCCCCTTCGGTGATGAAACTGATTTTTTACTGGCTAAACGAGGCTTTATTGAATCTATTCCCGGCGCCCAAGTGAAAAATACCGAAGGTCGGGAAGTCTATGGGCTATCCCAGATGCAATTTTTACAAGGTACCCCTCCTGATACCGTCAACCCCAGCCTTTGGCGTCAGGCCCAGCTCAACGTCCTGAATAACGGCCTGTTCAAAGTGGTAGATGGTATCTATCAGGTGCGCTCGCTGGATCTGGCCAATATGACTCTGGTGCAAGGAGAAAGCGGCTGGATTGTTATCGACCCTCTCACTTCCGCAGAGACTGCAGCTGCAGCTCTTGCGCTGGCCAACAAGGCACTTGTAGAGCAACCGGTAAGTGCTGTTATTTTTACCCATAGCCACGCAGACCATTTCGCCGGTATAACTGGAGTTCTGACTAAAGAACAGCTCGCGAGCGGTTCTATCGACATTATTGCTCCAGAGGGTTTTGCTGAGGAGGCGATTAGCGAGAATGTGCGCACCGGAAACGTGATGCAACGTCGTGCGTTATACCAATTTGGAAATTTGCTGCCCTCCAGCCCGGAGGGTTTTGTCTCTTCCGGCTTAGGCAACCGGGTATCAGATGGTGAGCACGGAATAGCTACACCAACAATAGAGATTACTGAAACCGGTGCAGAGATGACAGTTGATGGAGTGGACATCGTCTTCATTAACACGCCCGGGGCCGAAGCACCCGCAGAGATTGTGTTTTTCTTCCCTCAATTTAACGCACTCTGCATGAGTGAGATCGCCAACCATACACTGCATAATATTTACACTTTGCGTGGTGCGAAAACCCGCGATGCCAAGGCCTGGAGTCGCTATATTGAGTACGCCATGGAGAAATTTGGCGATGAGACCGAGGTGGTTTTTAGCAGCCACCACTGGCCCACCTGGGGCAAAGATGAAGCAATGGATTACCTGGCTAAGCAGAGGGATCTTTATAAATATATCCACGACCAAACTCTGCGCCTAGCTAACCACGGTTACGATATGGTCGAAGTCGCAGAGCGCCTTGAGCTGCCCGAGAACCTCTCTCAGGCTTGGGCCAATCGAGGGTACTACGGCACTGTCAATGTTGGAGCCAAGGCAGTTTACAATCGCTATCTGGGTTATTTCGATGGCAACCCAGCAAACCTCCACCCTATTCCTCAGGAAGAAGCTGCAGAGCACTACATCGACTACATGGGGGGGGGAGAAGCCATTATGGCTCGAGCCCGACAGGATTTTGCCCAGGGCAATTATCGCTGGGTAGCCATGGTGCTAAAGCACTTGGTTTTCGCTGAACCTGAGAACGAGCAAGCCCGTTATCTATTGGCTGATAGCTTGGAACAACTCGGCTACCAGGCAGAATCTGGTATCTGGCGTAATTTTTATCTCTCCGGAGCCAAGGAATTACGTCATGGTATCGAATACCGTGAAGAAATACTGCCCGATGAAGAAATAGTAGCGCGAGTCCCTCTCCAGCTACTTTTCGACGCGATGGCGGTGCGCCTTAACGGTGAGAAAGCGGCAGATGCAGATATCCGCTTAAATATCGATATGACTGACACTGGAGAAAAGTACTTAGTCATAGTACAAAATGGGGTACTGCACGGCTACCCCGGCCGACACAGTAGCGAGCCCTCTGCCAGCCTCTCTCTGAACAGTACCGACTTACGTATGATGTTTAGCGGGTTAGTAGGCGCCCCTACTCTAATCAAAGATGGCCGACTCAAGGTGAGCGGAAATCCTTTGGCCCTAATAAAATTTGGGCGGTTATTTGATAAATTTGATCGTAATTTTAGCCTTGTAACTCCTTAAAAATTGAAGCGATCAGCCCGTAAAGTTCTAACTAACGATAACTATTAATATGCATCTTAACCGCAGGCATCTGTTTTGCTTGACCAAACTCAAAAAAATACAAGCGATCCATGGAAAATTCTTGGTGGATTAATAATAATCCGGGAACTCAAGCAATCTGACTCATACTAGCCGAAACAATACAGGGCCTTTTGGGCTCTGTATTTTTATAAAACAGAATACTTCCCACCCCAGAAAGCCTTACCACCGATTGATAATATACACCCCCTCAAAAAAGCATGTTAACTTACCCATCAAACTAACCACAGACTCGCCGACTTCTAAGTTCCAACAGGTTTCAACAATTACTCAACCAAGCTACTCCATAAAAATCATGACACGCTGGATATAAAGGCTTACAAAAGTACAATTAAAACACAGCACCAAAAGTTTACAGGGAAAATCTTAGGCGGATAAATTTACAATTTTTTTAAAAACAGCCTCTAAAGCGATTAAGGCAAGCTTGGGACAATAAGGTTACCTTCTGAAGCACCTTACTCAGATCTCAAAGGTAAACCCACCTTAAACAATTAACAAAATCTACAACTGCAGAATCACTACCTAAGCTAACAATATATCAAATTCAACTTAAGAGCTCTCAATTTACTCACAACAGAAATAAACAATACTTATAATTTAAACCCTTCACTGTTTATTGTCACAAAAGACCAAATAACAAACACATAATAGTTACTCTATCCGCCAATGACGGAAATTACAAAACCTTACAACAGCTTGATTGGCCCACATAAAATAATTACTGTCCCCACCGCATTATTAAATCGTATTGGACAATGGAAATGGACAATGGAAGATATAATGGAACTTACGGCAGCAACAGCAATTGCTGAAACAGATACAACAGTCAGGGATTTTAAGTCTTATCGATCATTTCGCGCTAAAATCCTTGCAGCAACACGGATTGAAGATAGTCTCGCGGTAGATTCAAAATACTACGATGAGTTACTAACTTCCTCCGGGACATTAGACGTCTGGTCGTTGTATATGCTTCAATCACTTGAGTGCATGATTGAAGCGTCTCAGACTGCACTTGAGTCTCTTGATCAACTCAAGGAGAGTCTTTCAGAAATTCTAAGGCTTGATGCGGATTCTCTTTTAATAAAGATACGCGCCAATACAGAGGTCGATGAAACATTGGCGACAGCTCTTAAAGAGGGATTGAAAAAGTATGGCACAACGGAGAAATGGCTCTTAACTCTTCGACAAGCACTTGTAAGCAGAATAGAAATTAGTGAAGAAGGAAAGCGCCTAGTTGAGGCTATTCAGGAAGGTCGACCACCGGAAAGACCACAGCTGTTTCCCGTCTTAACCTACCTTCACGACGACTCTCTTGCCTTAATTTTTTGTTTGCTTGGCGGCCTCACAATGAAGGCAATCTGCGTTGTTACTCTACTAATTGCCCTCGCACCGCACAGCCCTAGCGAACCACCGCCGCCCCCTCCACCACCACCGCCACCCCCTGAGGACTAACATAATTAACAACTCCAATAATACATCGAGTTCATTGTGGTATGCAGTTAAGAATTAGAGTACAACTTAATTGTATGAGTTATCGCTAGTGGCAAGGGCGGCAGAGATAAAGCACTGAGCGCCCTTGTCAGTTTCCATCTATATTTCTATGATTATATTTTCAAGACAAGCTATAAATAAATCCATCTAACTGCACTGAGAGCTTTTGCAAGAACTGTTAACTAACATTCAGTAAGTTATCTGATTAAATATTTACCAACTGATAGCCAAACCTTATTTGCCTATCCATGCTTAGGATTTGGGCAGTATCGATAACTTAAGTTATTTGTCGCCTCGCAAATATCACCACAGGATACGCTCTCATTAATTTGGCAATAGTAACCATATCGACTTGAAGGTCTTCTGTTAGAGCTACAACTCCAACTTTGAGTTCTGCTGTGTATCCAATAACACGTTTTTCACTTACTATTTTAGGCGCACTCTTCTACCCTATTCAAAAGGCAAGCATCTACTCGATAAGGAGAGGCTTCAAACTCCTTTAGCAGAGGCGCAGCCTTGTTTCTCTCTTTGGTTTGACTTGTTAAATGACATGCTTCGTATTTTCTTAGCAGTAGGCTTCTCAAAAAAATGAAAAGAAATATATGCGGCCAGTACACTTAAAGAGAAAGACAGTGTCAACTTTAACTCAACAGATAAATCTAATTTATTTACCTGCACAATAATTGGCATATGCAGCAAGTACAAAGAATATGAAATTTTCCCGATAAAATCGCCAAAACTATTAGCTAATAGAACATTATCATTCGGAACCAAAAACACCACACAAACGAAAACACAACTCATTACTAGTAACACTTCGTAACTTAGCCACATTTTCTGTTTTGCATCAGAGGTAATCATTGTTAAATCAGGATACATCAGAGGAATTAAACAAAGCGCTAATATAAACCAGTGCTTTCTAAGATACCGCGGAACTTTGAGAGATTTATAGTTCATCCCGAATATAACACCGACAAATAAAAACGGCAAACTCCTAAGCACATTAAACTCGTTGTATGGAATACCATAAATTTCACCGTATACTCTCGGGAAATTGGAGAAAAACAGTGAAATCATTAAAGTGAAAATAGATAGATAAATATAACCAGATCGATTCTTAGCACATGCCCAGAAAATTATAAAAATGAAATAAAACTGTATTTCTGGTGGAATTGACCATAGAATATTTTCTCCATACAAGAACAGCAAATGACCTAAGAGCGCATTAAGATCAGGTATACTGTAAAGAGTATTGTTGCCTGAAATTGAAAGCAAATAAGATCCAACTACCACAACCAAGTATAACGGTAAAACTCTTCCCGTTCTCGCTAAAAAATAATATGTGACGTTGACTTTTGTAAAGTCTTTCTCCAAATAGAGATATGACATCAAAAAGCCACTGAGCAGGAAAAACAGCATTACACCGTATGCTCCAGAACCGCCACCCAACACGCCATCAAGCCAATTCGTAATGTCGCTAAAATGGGTAACAAAAACAATTAGAGCTGCTAATCCCCGCAATGTATTAAGCTTCCTAATTTCCAAAATCTACTCCTAACTAGAAAGACATTAGTCATACCCACAAAAAGTAGACATTCTAACTATGTATATTTACGCTCATGCCCTGATGGACTCACATAGCCCAATGCAGAATTGCCCATCAATCTTATTGTATAAATTTAAATACATTCAAACACTTCAGGTTTTACTTACTCTTCGCTTTCAAATGCGCCAGCATATTATATGCTTTACGAACACATAATCTACCTAGGTAAACTACTGGTAAAAAATTGAACTAAAACCTAAGTTAGCAATGATACCTAAAATTAATGCTCTTGAGTAAAAGTCAACCAAATTATCCATAAATAATATTGGTGACTGATAAATGATAAATAAGGTCCAAGGGTATGAAAGTATTAGTATCAGAAAGCCAGGGATATTGTAGCCATTATCCCAGTGCAAATTAGCAGCTCTGAATATACATCAGGAAATGTAATAAGAAATTCTCAATATGAATGGGATTAAGAACGCTTTTTTCAATTCTGCCACCTATGCATATAATGTTGCGATAAAGGGCAACCGAAGCGGAGCGTAGGCTGTCCAACCCAGTTTCTGGCCGGGAGATCTTGCCTGACCTAGTTACAGCTGACGACCTTTGAACAACCTACATACTCTGCCAACCTCCTTTGGCTAACCGCTGCCAGATAGATTTACAGGCGCTTGAACGAAACTGCTGCGCTAGCTTCCAGAAAAACTCGCTGAGATGTGTGTTCAGTGGTGCTTGCAACTACAAACCATCTAAAAAATGACCGCCTCAAACTGAGGCATCGCTTGCAGCGCCCTGTTGACTTGAACTCTTATAAACTACACGCTTTGACTTTAACCCAAACAGATAACGAAAAATACCTATAGGCTTTACGACAAAATAACATAGCAAAATACATACAAGGGACGCACCAAGTAATAAACTCATTGACTTTACCGCGATACTTGCATCCCATTGTACTATATAAAAGGCAAGCGCAACGATAACTGTTTGGTGTAATATATAGAATGGATAAATCAATTCATTTGCGGTATGTAGCCATTTTGGTGTTTGCTTGAAGAACGCACTTGCATACCCTACTAATACCAACAGCCCAGACCAAGAAACAAGTGTACAAACTAACCACCAAAGCTGCCAACGTACCTCTAGTGGTACATATTCGCTAATATCAGGTTTGAAGTAGTAACCATAAAATAGAACAGTACTAAATATGAACCATTTTAAATTGATTGACCGGTTATTAGCCACAGACTGCCATATTTTAGGACTACTCATGAGACACATACCAGCCATGAAGAACAGCAAGAAAAACAACGATACAGATAAGTTATCAATACTGTTATCTTGAGCAGGCATTAGAAGTTTAAGGCCGCACCTCAACAATAGAACTACAAGGACAAGTGAAAACAATCCATGCTTAAATAACGCTAACCGCTCAAGTCTGATAATAAAGGCTTTACCCACTTGGCTGTCGAGCCCTGACTTAAAAGGCAAGGCAAGCAGCATAAACACAATAAGGAACTCGATAAACCAAAGATGATTAGATTCAAATGTCAGAGATAAATGCTGATACGCATCAATTATACTTGTGTAGTCATTTATGTTTTCGAAGTAATTTTGAGGTGGCACTATGAGTACCATACCAATAATTAGTGGGACAAAAAGCCGATGGAACTTGTTGACGATAAATGTTCTCGTATTAATCTTTTTTAGCAAAAGCAGGCTACCTACTCCAGCGATAAAAAAGAGAGTATGCAATCTTAGCTGCTCAAAATACACCATGATATCGTCAAGTAACTTACTTGATTTTCCATTCATCACATGCCAACCATCCCCATTAAACGGCATGAACACATGATGTAAGAATACGGCCAAGATTAGAAAAACTCTTAACCAGTCTAATTCTGAATATCTTCGCTCTTTCATTTAACACATACCTTCCATTGGCGTTGGTCTTTTCCACAAAAAGTAGACGCTCTAATTATACGTATTTTCTCCATACTCTACTGAACTCATATAGTCCTAATGCAGAGTGCCTACGAACCCTATCGTAGAAAAGCTCAATGTGCTCAAACACCGCAGATTTTATTTGCTCTTCGCTTTCGAATGCTCGGGCATAGACCATCTCGACTTTTAGCCTGGCATCTCATACTCGGCTTACACTTGCTTTCAGAAAAAAGATCCTAGTATTTATCCGAACAATATTACACAAGCCTGTCAGAGTGAACTATTAGTCTATGCTCCTATTGTATAAGCTTAGCGACATAGATCCGTGAGCACGACTCGCCTAACTCTTACTGCTTATCAGGCAACAGTTTAAATCCGCAAATCTGCTGTTAACTTACACAGAGCTTTCGTGCTACAGGTCAATAATTGCCCCTGACTTGGCCGCCCTCTAAACTGCCTCTCTGCAAACCCCCTTCGTATACGCCTGAGTTCTTTCTTACCCATGATACGCCCCTTGTTAGGCCTAATCTTAACCATACAGGGTGCCTACTAAACGTAGGTAAACCTTATTTCTCATGCCTAGCAACGCTTCGCTAACCTCTCGTCAGCGCGGAACTCTGTTTTGTTACTCAGCAGATATAGTGCTTTCGATCCATGCTATGTAATGAGAAATCCGAACGCTATTTCCACGATCACCATAAAATGGGCCATGATATGTACGAAGATCTTTTTCACTAGACATCCACGAAGCAAGGCCAGCAAGATACCATTTCTCATTTTCCTTAATGAGGACGGGGCTTCCACTATCGCCACTACCCGACACACCCTCGAGTGGAATAGCAGATTTTGGCGAATCGAATTTGTAGGAAATCCAACGTGCATCTACATTAGAAATGACATTATAAGCTCGGCGCAAAGTGGTTCGATGGGGAGTTTGAGGCTCCACTCCATCATAGCCATTGCCCGTCGCCCCTTTACCGATTATTTGGACAGTCTTGCCTTTCTCATCACTACCAAGAAAAAGAGAGATAGGTTCAACATCGGCAATTGGTTCTTTAAGCTTAATAAGCGCAATATCATCGGACAATGCCAAAAACTCCCTCAAATTTGATCCATCACCCGAGGCTAATGCACCTTCAACAAGAGTTGAAGGTGGCTCCTTGTATCCTGGATGTATAATTACTGTCTCCACCGTACGTGATAGGCCGTTAATCATTATCTCCTCAATACAATGCTGCATACATGCTACATGTGCAGCTGTAACAACCCATTGAGGGTAAATTAATACACCGTGCCCTTCACTTGGAAAGTCAGCAAGCGCTGGAAAGGTAGATACTGGAATTTGATATTTATTATCTTCAATATCATGACGAATGACTATGGCATTGGCCGCAAAAGATGAAGTAAGTATGAGCGAGAAAAAGTATGGCTTTATATTTTTCATATCCTTCATTCCAACATTTACTTCGAAACGACTGTTAATAGGCTTATGCCCTAAATACGAGTAGTGCTAAGCTAGCGGTTTACTCGTGTATTTTTGCAAGCAAAGTGACAGGTTTACACTTCCCTATGAGATTTATCTTGTATGGTTGTTCTTCCCTGATTATGCTGTTGAAAGTCCTTTTCAATGACGGATAAATTGAGTCAAACCTTCAGCGACCACCGAAAGCCTTGTTTATCACAGTTCGCTGCCTAGCCAGTTCATAAAATAGCGACAATAAGTATGAATGTGATAAGCACCCACTAAGCATAACTCGAATAGTCATGTGAGCATCGAACCCGAATAGCAAGTCGGAGATAGCTTATCTTATAGAACCTCAAGAGATCAATGTCGACATTAATACAAGCGGTAGAGAACTCGATATTTATGTGAGACCTACTGGCCAGTACTTTAGTGCTATCAATGATAAAAGTGGCATTAAGCAACTACAACCTATTAAGGCTTGAAGAATACTAACAGAGTCTACTGGAAGACTTGGAATAGAATTCATATGTGTCTCTGACATTGCGGGGTTGCCTGTTGTCGCTTGCACCCCTTAGCAAATATGAAGCTTTACCTAGTTCGTTGGACGACTCGCCAAGACTAACAAACTAGACGCTATTGACACCGCACATTTTGATGAGAATATGAAGCCTAGATTACCTGTTATAAAGCCAGGAAAATTAGGGAGACCTGTAGCTTACTGGCCGTAAGAAGTCATTGTTTAGAAATGAGTACACTGCAAAATAATCAGCTTCAGAGGATTCCGAAATCACTGCACAAACCTATCCAGACCATTCCAAGTACCATTCAAAAATGAGCTACAAGGAATCGATAAGCAACTGGATAAACTGGTTAACAATGTACCTGATCGGCAGCAAAAACAAGATCTATTGTTGAGAACCAAAGGAACCGGAATTGCATTGACTTATACGTTAATATGTGAACTTCCTGGGGCAGAAAAATTGAATCGGAAAGAAATTGCTGAACTTGTAGATATCGCCTTGATGAACTGTGATAGCGGCAGCTTCCAGCGCAAACGATAAATTCGAAGTGGAAGACATCGTGTACGCTCGTTGCTACTTCTTTCCACTATGTCTGCTTACAATTTCATCTCAATTTTATGCCGATGTATAAGTGACTAGTCGACGCTGACAAGCCTAAAAAGATCGCCCAAATTACTTGCATGCAAAAGCAGCCTACAATCCTATATACCTTGGTAAAAATAACACCAGCTGGGATTAGGGTATGGCTTAAAGGTTTGATGAGCAATCGCAATCACTTGTTATGAATTGCTACTTCCTACTGGCCTGGATAATAAGCCACTCTATATCTCCGCCACTATTGTTTATTAGACCAAACTGCCCACCCGGATGACTGAGGATCGTGTCTCCTTCTCAGACGGTTAGCGTAATTTTCCAACAGGTCTTTGGGCTCAAAATATTCGATGACGTTATTGGCCTAATTCTTTGGAACTTCCAACAACAAAATTAAAATTTTATTCACCCTATACTCCTTAACAAGGTCCCAACGGAAAACTTTAAACTGCTGCGATTGGCTATCATACCAGCGCTGCACACCACCAATGCACTGACGAGTAAAGTAGCGATGATCCATAACCAATCAGGCTTGTAATTGATGCCAAATTGAGACTGATAGATCAACTGGGCCGTAAGGTAAGTACCTAAAATGGCCCCCACGCTAGCAATTAAAGAAGTCAACAACCACTCAAACAGGCTTAGCCTACAGCACGTAAGGCGTGATTGACCAAAGCTGATCAGTAAAGCGTTCTTTTTACGCTCATCAGCTTCATAGCCTTTGACCGATGCACTGATCACCAGCACTGCCAGCAAAATAATCATCAAACTAAATCCAGATACCAGCATAATGACTATCGATAAAGTATCATCAAAGCGTTGCGTCAATTCGCGCACCGAGATTAACCGCAATGATGGATGACGCTGCCAAAGCTCTGCCAATTGTCCCCAAGCAGTGCCCGCAAGCTCTAGACTCCCCATATAAAGAGGCGGCATTTGAAGCTTGTTCATGGTGCTTTGTGGCACATTAAACCAAAAGGTGATGGAACCTTTGCCTGGTACATATTTATGACTGGCTTTAATTTCAAAGTTCAAAGATTGCCCCGCAACTTCAAACCGCAATTGGTCGCCGAGCTTCAACCCCATATCGGTCATAACTTCTTGCTCCACCGATACTTGTTGCCAGTCAGCGTCCCCTTCTTTCCAGCGTTGGCCAATCACGGTTTGGTTGTTGTTTGCTTGCTTAATACTGAAATGCAAGCGTATAGGCTTTTGTAAGCTAGCCAAACTTTCGCTGGGGCCGGTGGCGAATTCCACCAAGGTCTGGCCATTGACATGGCTTAATTGCCCGTACCAAAATGGCTTTAATTGGCGAATGTCACTGCCAGTTTGCGCACTCCATTGGCGAATGTCTTGCACCTGTTGTTCATTGGCTTGGGTGATCATCAGGTTACCATCGTGCTCACGGGTATAGCTTTCCATGGTTTGGCCAATGTCTTTCATCAAACTTAAGGTGAATAGCAACAAAGTGGCACACATTCCAACACCCAGAATTTGAATGGATTTGCTGAGCAAGCGCTGTTTCACCATATAAAAACCAAAAGCCATCATGCCCGTTGCACGGCTCGTCACGGTATAGCCCAACCTCAATACCAACCAAGTCAATACCATCATCAATATCAAGGTGGCCGCCATAGCGGATAGAGTCATGGCCGTGAGCAGACCGTTGTCGGAGTAAACAAAGACCACCACCGCCACACCGAATAACGCAAATCCATAACGAGGCAATAAGTGATTCAGACTCGCCATTTGGCGAATCAATTGCGCCGGGGTTACTTTGACCATCACTAGCCAATTGGGGATTTGGAAAATCGCCAATAGAGCCAACAACAGCGCGTAACTGCTGAATAAATCCGCCCATATCCAGGTGACTGTTAGGTCCGTAAACTGTATCTGCATTTGCTCCAAAATTAGGTATCCCGCCCCCCATGCCAAGATGGTTGCCGGAAGTAGACCTGCTATGACTGTTAGTAGCCATTGACCAAATGATAAAGCGAACACCTGGAGTTTATTGCTTCCCATGGCCAGACATACCGCCGCAAAGCGCTGTTGGGATATCAACTGACGTCGACCAGCTTGGTCGATAGCAATGGCTGCCATCAAAAACAACAGTACCGATGCTAAACCCACAAAATTCTCAACACGTTGCCAAAATAAAGACAGCGGATGGCCACTGTGTTTGTCGTAAAGCTGTGCGGTCACTAGCTCAGTAGTGGCCCACTGCTTGAGGGTGTTCAGCTCGCTTTCATCCCCCGTAAGCAAATAGCGAAAGCGGGCATTGTCAGCTTGTATCATTGAAAGATCATCCAGGTGCACCAATGCACGCATCGCTACGGAATGGCCTTCGAGCAGGCGGTCGGGTTCATGTCGTACCAAACCTGTGAGCTTCAATTGTCCATGTCCGATGTCTAAGGATTGACCAAGGGTGAGCTGTAGCGAAGAAAACAATCGGCTATCGACCCAGATTTCACCAGATTTAGGCCCATGGCTAAGGGATTGCCCCTGTCCATCCGTCTCAAATGCCACTTGCACTGTGCCTTGTACTGGATAAAGATCATCCACTGCTTTTAATTGAACCGTTTGCCAATAGTGATCATTAGTCAAAGTTACATTCACCAGCTGGCTAACGCTCAACTGCTGCGCATACTGGTGCAACTTGCTTAGTTGTGCATCGGTTAGCGCTTGATTCTGAGAAATCACCAAATCGCTACCGAGCATTTGCTGCAAATTATTGGCTAAATAAGTTTGAATGGAACTACTGGTTAAGCTGAGCGTTAAAATGAAAAACATCAAAGTTGCTTGAATCCAGCGAATTAAGCGTACATCCGCTTGGTGATATTGCTGGCGGAACAATTGCCACACAAATAAAATTAACATAATAGGCCCGCCATAGCCGCAGCTTTGTTGCGCGGCTTGACCGCTAATTTGCCTTGGCTCAATTGTAGTAAAGTATCGGCCTGCTCTGCTAATTCCATCGAGTGCGTGACCAGCACCAGCCCCACCCCGCTTTGCCAACAACAATCAAACATCAATTGCGCGATATGTTGCGCAGTTTTCTCATCTAGGTTGCCCGTAGGTTCATCGGCAAAAATAAATTCTGGCTTCATGACAAAAGCACGGGCAATGGCCACCCGTTGTTGCTCACCGCCACTGAGTTGCTGTGGTTTATGGTACATTCGATCAGATAACCCCACCTTGTCGAGCCATAATTCAGCTGTGGATAATGCATGTTTGTCACCTTTTAGTTTTAAAGGCAGGGCGACGTTGTTTAAAGCATCAAGTTCGGGCAACAAGTGAAACTGCTGAAAAATAAAACCTGAACTTTGACGCAGGTTCTTTAATAGTTTCTGCTCTCCATTATTCTGAAATTGCACCTCGCCAGAAACCGGACTTTCAAGACCTGCCATTAACAGCAATAAACTTGATTTACCTACTCCAGAGGGTCCAACAACTGCGTAAGAATGGCCGCTGAACAGCTCAACATTCAAATTCCTAAACAGGCTAATCCGCTGTTTCCCGACGGTAAAATGATGATCAATTTGCTTTAAGTTAATGCTGCTCGACATGGATAGCTTCCTGAAATAACTGGTTGAGCAGAACTTTAAAGAAGTAAAGGTGAAATTAATGTGAAATCAGTGAAAACAAGTTGCTAAGTTGTCAGAGCACAAATAAGGAGGCTATATGTTGCTCAATAACCTCCAGCGAAACAACAAAAGCATGTAGTCCATAAGAAGTCCTTCATAAAGTTTGACGTTACCTTATAATCACCTTATGCGGCCATTCTTTCATATATTTATCTGGACTCCTGAATCCAAGTTAACTGCGCCTTCTCTTCAAGTTATAGTACCTATCAAGGCACTAAGATAAGTTATCCCTAAGCTCCTTAACCAACTCAAAGTAAAATCCTTTGATATTCTAAGTTTTCAGTTTCTGGAAAAATGATTCTACATGCACATTATTATTCATAAATCCTGGTCGATTCATGCTCGGTCCAATACCTAGTTCTGATCCGAACCTTTGGATGATTCGATATCTTGCTGATGTGCCACCGAAAGAAACCGTTGCCACTTTTTCTACAAATCAAGTTCCTGCTTTAATTTACGAATTTCCGCCTCTAAACTCTTTACCCTAGAAATTTCCTTTTCTGTTTTAGAGACTACATCAGTAAGCTTTCTTCGTTTATCCGCCACAATCTTCCGCTCCTGAAACTCTTTTCTCCACCGTGACAATATGAAATGGTGAATATTGGAAGTTTTGGCCACTTCCTTAACTTGAATACCCTCTATCAAACTAAGCATTACCGCTTTCACTTTTACTTCGTTTGAATACTGCCAAGTCTTTCTAGGTTTGTTATTATTCGGCATAAGACACCTCGCCTGTTTAACTTTGGTGTCCGTTAAAACGGGGCAAGATCAAAGAGCAACCATAGTCACTTGTTTTAACTTCTATTCATCGGAACTGACTAAAGAGTAAATATCGAAATTCAATGCCAAACCCAAAGTAACGACTCTTTGCAAAAGTTCTTTTTCAAGTATCACTGCCATGTTTGGATAGTAATACGTAGACACATATGTGATACCAATACGAGCCTCACCTGGCAACTGTATAAGCCTTTCTTTTCGTGACTCTAGTAGCTCCAACAACTCTTTGAAATGTACATTTGTATAGTAATCATCGGAAGATTCTAAAGTACGATAGGACCAAAAGTTATCTTTGCGTTTTCGTACATTATTTGGACCCCACAGCTCTCCCTCGCACCAAAAATGCGTTGGTTCGATATCCAATATTTTGGAAATTGACTCGAGAGAACACTTAAAATCTCTAGCATAAAAATATGCGTATGTTTGATGATCATTCATAAGATTTGAGAATTACAACGTCTGCAGTATGGGCGAGGAGCAAAGCGACGTGTCCAGTCCACACGGCGTACATAGCTGAACTGGTTAGGCTTGAATCCCTTAAAAACCATCTACTGCGACATTCTTTAAATAGCTAATGAATTGATCGTCTTCTAGATTGAATAGGTCAAAGCCCACCCTAGCGAAACCATCTTTTTCTATCTCTCTTATTTCACCAACGCCACCATTTATGCGGGAAAAGTCTCGCTGTAGATTATAAATTAATTGATTAAATCTCATATCTGGATCTCTCATCCAGATTTCATCTAAGAGTTCTAATACTTCATGTATCCGTTGAGGATCTCTCATTATCTCACCCAATTATTAACTCTAACGCCCGTAACACCAGGCAGTTTGGAGCGTAGCGGAAAACGGGGCGCGTGCTTGCGTTTGCTAGTGTTGAGGTTGAACATCTGCATATAACTCATTGGCATGGATGTAAAAGTTGCAATTTTTCAAGGAGTCGAAATCTTGACTAGACTCATTTGCACCAATAGCTACCAAAACACTTGAGTCTTGCCAGACCACTTCAAGACTATTCGGATAACCAGATATCCCAAGAAACTCTATACCAGTAGGATTGATAATTCTATACTCCTGAACACCAACCAACCTCATTGAACATCTTACGGAAACTCCCTCAGGATACGCTTCTATGAAGATGTAGTCTTCATCTAAACGAATATCGACCCTCTCAACATTACCCCCCTCTAACCGGAAAATGCTATCAAGAAAGTCTTCTGTATTTTCCTCAACTATTCTTTTCATGACCATTAAACACTAACACCGCAAGCAAAGGCGCGCATTAGTGTGTCCAGTGCGCTGGGCGATTTTTCTTCCATTGTTATGCCTTTAGTCATCATGTGGTTTCAACATAAATAGGAGCTCTGTGAACGAATTGGCCACCGGGAATATTGCTGCATCAGTTTCAAGCTCATGAAACCAGAATACAACCTTTGGGTTGTTTTCACTCTCTGAGTAATCGAAGCAAAGATAGTCACCGCCCCCACCCACAACAATGGGAAGATAATGCTTTGAAACACCATGAACTCTTCTCAATACTGAAAGTGACTCAATAACATTCTCTTTACTTTCTAATGGATCGAGTGTGAGCAAGGCTCCTAAACCAATAGAAGCCTCCCCCCTTAAAGTAGACGCCACCTTATATTCATCTTATGCGGCCATTCTTTCATATTCATCTGGGCTTTTGAACCCAAGTGAACCATGTCTTCTTTTAAAGTTATAGTACCCATCAAGATACCAAGCTAAGTTGGTTCTAAGCTCCTCAACGGACTCAAAATTAAATCCTTTAAAACTCTCAGTTTTTAGTGTTTGAAAAAATGATTCTACATACACATTGTCATTCATAAACCCTGGACGATTCATACTCGGCTCCATACCCAGTTCTTTGAGTCGACTTTGGTATGCATAAGCACTGTACTCAGAACCTCCGTCACTGTGAAATATTAGATCTGATTCTATATTTCTGCGACGAACAGCTTTATTTAGCGCTGACAGTGTCAGCTCAACAGTTCGAGTATCCGACAACTCCCAACCCAACACTTTCCGGGAGTAAAGATCAATAATCACAGCTAAATATTGCCATTGTCCATTGATCTTCAGATAGGTTATATCACCAGCCCATTGAGAGTCTGGTTTACTCGGCATACCATGCTCTCTTTGTAGGTTTTCAACCTTAATACAAGGATTTCTAGGCAAAGGGCGTCGACGATAGATCCTTCCAGCTTTCCCCACGATTCCAGCCTCTCTCATAAGGCGTTCAACGCGTTTGTGATTTATTCGTTCACCGTTAGCTTTCAGCTCTACGCTAATCCTTGGACTTCCATAATTACCATCATGCTGCGTATAGGTAGCTTCGATACACCCTAGAATTCGCCTATTCTCTATGTCACGAGTGCTTTCATCGCGATTGAGCCACTTATAAAACCCTTGGGGTGAAACATTCAAGTATCTGCATAAGTACCTGGCACCAAAGTCTGATCGATTAAGAGCTATGAACGAGAATCTTTCGGCTTTGGATCTTTCAGGCACATTTCCCACTTTTTAGGAAATCATTCTCCTTTTGCAATTTCTCGACCTGCTTTTTTAGACGTCTTATCTCTTTATCATCGGCTTGAGACCGATTTTTCGTTGTTTTTGTCATACTTATTCTACGACTGGGCTTCTCGACCAGCTTGCCTTCTCTACTTTCCTGTCGCCATCTATATACCATTACTGGATGCAAACCAATAATGTTGGCGATAGTAGTCGTATCTACCTTCAGTTGATTAGTGAGAGCTACCACTCTAACTTTGAATTCTGTTGAATATTCAACAACTCGCTCTTCACTCAGTATTTTCGGCATTTTTTCCTACCCCATTCAAAAGGTAGGCGTCTACCCAATGGGGGAAGGTTTCCTTAACTTTCCGATTGGTGCTCCACAGTGTGGCAGTTAGTTTGCAGAACTTGTTGACTTAGTACAAAAGAGCTTGTACCAAACTGGGGTGCCAATTCAAAGGAGAACCTTGTGAAAAAGTGCATTCTGGAAGAGATTGATGCTTGTAAAAACTACTACTCACCTGAAAATTGGCCGCCACAATAATGCTAAACTAACAGGCGGTTAGGTAGCGGCACAATCGCGAAGCGCCGCTGCGTTATTGTGCCAGTGTGATACGCAGTGGTAGACGTGTTAAGCATACGGCAAGCTAGTGAATACCTCCGAGTATGATGCTTAAACAAGCTAAGAAACTCGTAGTAAAACCTATATACCTAATAATGGTGTTAAACTTTTCGCCCTGTAGTTGCCACTTTTGTGTTCTTTGCCTTCCCATGAAAACCAGTAATACACCTATCCCAATAAGTGCTGGAGAAATTAGGACGGTTCCTTTTTGATAAATTGAAAATGGAACAAACATAAAGACTATAAACGCAAGAACAAACCAAACGCTCGCCACTACATTGTTTGTGGTTCTTTTAGACATACAATCTCCAAATCCTTTTGCTGTATTAGGCTGTAATCAGATGCGACCAATTCTGCGCACCTTTTGTGCAATATTTGGTGCGTGGCGACCTCGCAAAAGGTACGCAGAATTGACCGCCGGCTTTATTGCCTGGATATCCATGACGCGCCCCGGTAGGCTATTGGATCGCTGAAGCCAAAGGCTGCACTTTCCACTCGAGTTCTGATTGAGTTTTACCCAAACCAACTTCCACATTGCCCAATCTAGCTTCGAGATTTTCAATTTTCTCTTTCAGCTCACTAATTTGTTTTTCATTACTATTTAATTGCGCCTTAAGATCAGCAATATTATCAGAACTATCTTGTGAAGCTTGAACACCTGCCACAACACCAATCGTAGCGAAAGCCAAAGCTGTTAGAATTGAAACATTTTTAGACTTCATCATTGAAACTCCATTTCACTCTGAATTTTTGGACGCATAACGTCCAATGCAGCGGTGCGAAGCACCCGCTCCTTTGCCTGTTAACTGCTACCCTCGCGGGCAGCCCAATATTTATCAGTTTGTACGATAGACCCACCGTATATATCTTAGACTTTTTCGTTTTCAAAATTACAATGATGCCAGATCCAAACTCCTTTGTAACCCATAGCTATATGGGTAACCCGCAGATATGTCTTGATTGTATCTTCTATCGCTTTCTTATCATGGTGCTCTAATGCTTCAGCTTGGAATAACACTTTATGAAGCGCGTCTATCTCATTCGAGCTCTCCACGTGCTCAATGACCCTAGCGCGATCTTCAAAATCCATCATAACCGTATAAAGTTTCATAATTTATGAAGGAGGTTAATACTCTGCACACGGGCGATCGAAGCGAAGCGTAGGCCGTTCAGCCTATGTAGTTTACGGTCAACCATACTGCTGCTTGTTATGTTTTTTCACATTTTACTCTTTCTAGTAAAGCAAACATTTTATTTGCAGCCTCTGCTAACTGGGTGTTTAGCTTATTTACTTTATCTTCAGCTACATATTCTGTAACCAGCAAATCGTTAATATTACAAGTTTGTGCATATTTAATCTACAGATCTTTTATAAAGCTAAAGTCATTTCTCTCTATTTTATTTACTGCCCTAGGATTTCAAGCTTCCATTCGAAGATGCCCCGAGTCAGAAAAAAACTAGGGGCTTCAAGCAATGCGATCTTTAATTTTTCTTCAACCATGATGCGAAACATAACACTTTTAGTCTCTGCGCCTTAGACGTCGGGCCCTAAATTTGTTATGTATGCAACTATACAGTTAGGTTTTGCGCAATTTTGTAATAGATTTCGGATTCCTCTGTTACTTGATTTTCTTCCATGAACTGTTGCGCTCGCTCTTTAAGAATTGGTACAGGCCCATCATTCCCAGAAAAATGGCAACCAACTATATTGTTCATCGTACTAACCAGCGCATATATCGGTACATCCCTTCGAAATGCTTTGGGCGGCAAGCTTCCCTGTCGATTTAACTCTTCAGCAAAGCTAAAAATGATTCTCGTCATTCTACCTCCGACACATTATACCGCGCTCGGCCACGGCTAACCTTATGCACGTTTTGCGCGAAAATGGGAGCATAGTGACCCGCGCAAAAGGTGCACACGGTAAAACGTCCCACGGAAGCTCAAAGGGCCGTAGCATACAGCCTTTGTTATGCGACTACTCATGCAGAGAGGCTCGGACTAGCAACCGTATAACAACAGGCTCATTCGCAACTTCAACAATTCTACCCACAAGAGGTACTAAACCACCACTTTTCCTGACTTCTACTGAATACAGACCTCTTTCAAGCTCGGAAAAATGAAATGAGCCGTCTGGATTTAATTTTTTCTCAGAAACTTCCTCATATGTAGACTTTATCAGATTGCGCTTAAAAATAGATAGCACTGCGATATGGTTTGAGCTAACTTCTGTGGACGTTTCAAAATCCAATTTTCCAATTATCTCTCCATTTTTATTTTGAGAAACACA
The DNA here is from genome assembly GCF_047324085.1 of Microbulbifer sp. CNSA002. NCBI lineage: Bacteria > Pseudomonadati > Pseudomonadota > Gammaproteobacteria > Cellvibrionales > Microbulbiferaceae > Microbulbifer > Microbulbifer sp. CNSA002. The sequence goes on along the minus strand of NZ_CP172449.1, from coordinate 2,076,366 downwards.
TCCCGCTGCACAAACTACGAGTAAAAAAAATGCATAACTAAGTTTCATTGCTCATTTTCCATTTTCCGTATAACACCCAAAGCAGCGGCGCGCGTTAGCGCGTCCAGCCCGCTGGGCAATACTGCCTTTGCCTTTTAGCTTTTTCACTGAAAGTCCCCGCGAGCTTTTAAAACACCATTTTGTTTTAAAAGAAATAGTTCATCGATATAGTTGCCGTAAACTGCTACAGCGGAACCTCCCTCTATTTTGTAGTAAGGCTCAGGGAACCATTTGATGATATCTTCTTTCTCATAGCCCGTTATATCAATTACCACCGGTTCAGAGAACTCGATCCTCACTGGCTTTATCTTCGTGTTCTCATTATATGAGTGGGTATAGTCATAAACAGCATATGCGCCAGCCCATTTCCCAGATTTAGTTTTGTAAACTGGGGTGAATTGATACTTGGAGTGATAGTAGCGACCATCATGCTTCACGACATACAGAAGAACATGCTCATAGTTAGAGAAAGGCGGCCTTCCGTAATGATCGAAAACCGTAAATTCAATTTCACTACCCTGATATGCACCCCGATATGGATCAACTATTCTGTAGGTCGCGAGAAACTGACTATCGAATAGTACTTCGCCTTCCTTTGGTGGCACAGGTTCAAGGCTTATCCTCTGCCCGATAAAGACAAAATACTTACTGCCTTCCGTATCTGATAAAGCAGAACCAGAAATAATGAGGCTTATTAATAAGATTGCTAATCGCACAATACCCCCTGAAAACTAACGCTCACCACAACGACGAGCAACTTGTTGCGAGTCCAAACCATGCTTTTTATGGGCGGCTTGCAGGTGCTTTTTAGGTGCTCCTACCACGAAGTTGCCTAAGTTGGCCATACCCACACCTTAGAGGTTGTTAAAGGTAGATTAAGCTCACAGATTGTATCTTTAGCTTTGATTGATACAAGTAGTAAAAGATTTTTATCAAGCGTTAATTTAGGAATAGTTTCTCCGTAGAAATGAATATAACCACCCCCTTTTAGAGAGTTTACTTTTAACTTTGAATCTGGACAGTCCAGATCTATTTCGCCAGCTTCCAGATTTATGCCGCTCGAGTCCACAAGTTCTGCTGCTACAAGCTTGGCTCGTTGGGGTTCTAAGAAATCGCAACCTAGATAGATTGATAGCTGCTCTCGGTTATCTCTTTGGACATAGACTGCTCGTACCAAAATTAGCACGCCACTTGCTATATTTGCTTCTAACATAGGGTCCTCGAAGTCAAGCGACTTAAAATAACGCTCAGAAGCTTCATTCTGAAGTTGCAGAGTTGGTACACAACCTACTAGTGCCATAGATAGAATTAAACAAAGTATTATCTTAAGATGGACGAGATTCATATGACACCGAACGTCCTACGCAAAAGCGACAAGGGTACAGTGGTTTTTGGTTGAACGGAACTCTTGGCTTCATTTTACCGCAGCTTGTTATGTGAGTGGTTCCATCTCATTTTTATTTACCTGTTTGAAAGCAATATATTTATTTATACCAACAAACATATGGTAAAGCATAGATATTGGATTAGATGGCACTGTACCAAATATTATATGCTTCTCATGTTCAGAGCTTTTAATTGTAAACTCCTGTTTACCGGAGCTACACCAATCCAATTTTGCTTGGATGGTATGGCTTCCGACTGGTAAAGAACACTCATATTCCTCGCCGATTCTCAAATCAGCAACTTTCTTAGAGTTTATGTAAAGTCTATGAGATCTAGCTTGATCTACCCATGAGCTATTAACTCGGGTTATTTTTAAGTTCACGATGTTTCCTTTCACATATTGCCTAAAGCATGGGCGTAGCTTTGTTGCGCCCTGTAACTTTATTTGTTAGGGGACAACCATTGTTAAAAATGGAAGTTCACAACCTTGTCGAATACTGACTTCACTCCCCGATAAAGGGACTGGAGAACTGTCTCTCATAACCCGGACATCACAATTACCACCTTTATGGGATAACTCTATGGAATAGGTGCGCCCTTCCAGCGGCTCAATATCAATGATATTTCGACAATATAAAGTTTTGTAACTGATTGGATTCGGACCAAAACCAGGAGCTTGACGTACAAGACCTTGTACAGAAAAAGAAAATTTTTTACTTGCTTGGACATTAAATGACACGGTGTCGACTTCGGGTATACCAACAGTCATTGAATTAATAAGGCCAATCAAGCTATTCACAGGTGTATCACAATTATCTGTATGTCTATATACCGGAACATTATGACTATATTGAAAATCCGATTCATTTATTGAAACGTTAATTTGAGCTAACGGCCCACTTATGGGCTCATTGTATCCAATTTTTACACAACCAGCCAAAACAGCCGACACGAAAATATTAACAATTCCCTTCATATTTACTTTAATCTTCTAACACCCAAATATAGGGTCGTAATATAAAAATGAAGTGCTGGAATGGAGGTCCCAGCTGCGAAGCAGCTTCATGATTAGTTTGCTATGTTTATTCCTATTTCTATTTAATAGACTCATGAATTTTTTTATGAATATCAGCAGTTTTCACATCCAACTCTTCAAGGCTTAGCTTGTATATTATTGCTAGTGCGGTGTATAGATGCTGTAAAATTAAGGTAGCTAACTCTTCGCTGGTGATGAACCCTTTTTTGTATGACTTAGCATTATCCCGCTGATACAAAACATAATCTAGGATACCTTTAAAGTCGTACTCCTTGATTTCATCACCTACCATTCTCTTAGCAAGCTCATTTCCATATTCATTTAAGAGTTCGATGTGCATATCTTCTTGTAAACATAATACCGGTAGCAACGGCGAGCTAAACATAGTGTAGCTAGTCCAGCCAACTCGCTTTTTGCGCTGACGACGCTACCTACCCTTGTTAACTGTTTGGCCATAATAACTTCTCTACTTGATCATATTTCTCAGCTACTTTAAAAAATGGCTCGGCCCAGCCGCTACTTAAGCTAACTTCTTGTAATGGTCCAGTTATTGCAAAGAGAACAGCGATTTCAATTCTCTCTGGCAAAGCATACAATTTTACCATATTAAGTAGTTTCTGAATTTCTTTAGTTGCTTCTTCAGAGTCATCCCATGAAGACCAACAAAAGTCATTATCTGGAATCAATACCAGTTCTATCGCAGATTCCAATACATGAGCTAAAGCTTCATAAGGCTCTGCCTCATTGATTGAGCAGTGTATTAATTCTTTTGTGCGATCTAATTTCATAAAGACAGTTAACGCAGCCAACAGAGGCCGAAATTGAGCTGCAAAGCAGCGGATTGTAGGCCCAGCCAGCTTTGCTGGCGGCCGTCCCTGGCTTTGTTATGTTTGGCCAACTTTCGAAACTGAATCACACCAAATCTCCTGCCAGCACTCGCCTAGGAACTCTAATTTAATAGTACCAAGCTCTCTTTGGCTATTAATTTCCTGCAACACAATAACATGCTCAACATCTATTAGTTCTGGCAAGCTATCAATATCCTTTGGCCCCAAAAACTCTAGCTCGACAACCTCACCTTCTTTTTCGAATTCCACTGAGAACGAAAGTATCCTTTCGTGGCCTTTACGCTCGATAGCAATGCGTGTAGCTTCCCAGTTAGGGCCAAATTCGTAAAGCTTTTTTTCTTTCATCCTTTGCTTACTCTGAAAACTAAACATAACGCGTCAACAGGGGCGACTGAAGCGAAGTGGAAGTCATCCCGCGGAGGGCCGCAGACCCGGAGCACCCTGCTTGGGATTGTTATGTTGTGCTCGCGGCATATGTGAAACCTGAGGCATGTAACGTAACCTGATCACCAGACTGCATATTAATGGCATAACTAGTTCCGTCTGAGTCGAGATCGCTAATGGAATTAGATGGCCCCCAGCTTTCTTCGTTTGAGACATGCATCTGTAAGACATTAGAAAATACCAACTGAAATTTTGAGCCGACATTTGATACTAGCTTTCCGCTAAGTACAGCTCTTTTTAGACCCCAAGAATAACCAATCTCTTCAAGAATAGCATCATGTAAAGGTAGATTTTCGAATTCCATATCAATTACACATACCCCCCGCATAGGTCAGACAAAAAAAGCAGCGATTTGACTCTCCCCGAGACCGATGGAATCTCACACCTACGCTTATTTTTATCCAAATATTTGCTTTTGCTGTCCATAAACTTAATAAATGAAGCTTGTGGATTTGATACGATTTTCCAGCTACCTGAGCCCAAAAGCACTACAGGATGCTTGGATAGCATTGGACATGTATTCCATGTTCTATAAATGATAGTTCTAGTTTTTGTTGCTAAACATCGATATGGCTTGACTAAATTATTCTCTTTGAAATCAATTTCTTCAATTGAAACACATCTCTAGATAGAAACAAACAGAAATATTATGATGATAGTTTTCAACGTGCTCATTTTTTGCTTTCCGTAAAGATGGAAACCTAACGCTGCAAGTACAGGCTGAAGCACGCAGCGCGGGAAGCCTCCGAAGCCTCCCCCCTTAAAGTAGACGCCACCTTATATTCATCTTATGCGGCCATTCTTTCATATTCATCTGGGCTTTTGAACCCAAGTGAACCATGTCTTCTTTTAAAGTTATAGTACCTATCAAGATACCAAGCTAAGTTAGCTCTTAGTTCCTCAACGGATTCAAAATTAAATCCTTTGAAACTCTCAGTTTTCAGTGTTTGAAAAAATGATTCTACATACACATTATCATTCATAAATCCTGGACGGTTCATGCTCGGCTCAATACCCAGTTCTTTGAGTCGACTTTGGTATGCATAAGCACCGTACTCAGAACCTCGGTCACTGTGAAATATTAGATCTGATTCTATATTTCTGCGACGAACAGCTTTATTTAGCGCTGACAGTGTTAGCTCAACAGTTCGAGTATCCGACAACTCCCAACCCAACACTTTCCGGGAGTAAAGATCAATAATCACAGCTAAATATTGCCATTGTCCATTGATCTTCAGATAGGTTACATCACCAGCCCATTGAGAGTCTGGTTTACTCGGCATACCATGCTCTCTTTGTAGGTTTTCAACCTTAATATAAGGATTTCCAGGCAAAGGGCGTCGACGATAGATCCTTCCAGCTTTCCCCACGATTCCAGCCTCTCTCATAAGGCGTTCAACGCGTTTGTGATTTATTCGTTCACCATTAGCTTTCAGCTCTGCGCTAATTCTTGGACTTCCATAATTACCATCATGCTGTGTATAGATAGCTTCGATACACCCTAGAATTCGCCTATTCTCTATGTCACGAGTGCTCTCATCTCGATTGAGCCACTTATAAAACCCTTGGGGTGAAACATTCAAGTATCTACATAAGTACCTGACACCAAAGTCTGATCGATTAAGAGCTATGAACGAGAATCTTTCAGCTTTGGATCTTTCAGGTACATTTCCCACTTTTTTAGGAAATCATTCTCCTTTTGCAATTTCTCGACCTGCTTTTTTAGACGTCTTATCTCTTTATCATCGGTTTGAGACCGATTTTTCGTTGTTTTTGTCATACTTATTCTACGACTGGGCTTCTCGACCAGCTTGCCTTCTCTACTTTCCTGTCGCCATCTATACACCATTACTGGATGCAAACCAATAATGTTGGCGATAGTAGTCGTATCTACTTTCAGTTGATTAGTGAGAGCTACCACTCTAACTTTGAATTCTGTTGAATATTCAACAACTCGCTCTTCACTCAGTATTTTCGGCATTTTTTCCTACCCTATTCAAAAGGTAGGCGTCTACTCAATGGGGGAAGGTTTCTCCCCCCTAAAGTAGACCCTACCTTAAGTTGGGAGGCTTCGCCGTAGGCGACGTTGACCTTATTGTTATACTTTTCTCTGCCCCACTTCAAGCTCATTCTCGTGGCAGTAAAACACAACCGTATTTGAATTATTATGTAACACCATAGTGTCATCTCTAGCAGGCAAAAATATATCCTGCCGCAACTCTAAAAAGATCCGGCTTTACAAAACAAGGTCTTCACTCTCGCTAAATACTACTTGCACAGCTCCTTCATCGCTCAACTTTTCCTTTAACCAGTTTTTTGCAACAGACTCACTTTCAATCTCAAGCCTAGAAATTGATGACACTGCCCCACCATTTAGACCACAGTAATCAGTAGCGCTGTATTTAGTAGCAAAGTCGTAAGTATTCTACGAATGCTCAGAATCCAGCCATCGAGTGTTTAAATTCAGCTTTTCCATTTCACGTTTTCGGTAGTTCATAATGATGCATAATGCCACCATAAAAGGATGCCGAAGCAACGTGCAGGCATTCCGGTAGAGGTCGTTTTTGGCCGGAACGTATTTAATGGCTTTGTTATATGCTTTCGGGCAAAATTTTCTACTCTTCAAGACAGTCATTGATATATTCTTCAATGTTTGAAGCTAGCTCCATATTTGAAATTTCTTTGTGATTAAAATCTTCTTCATGGTCTGCAATATATATAGAAGTATCTTGTTGACGCAAATTGATAAAATAATAATTTCCGAAGCCGTCGAAGCCTATTGCGAAAAAATAATTTGGCCAATAATCTTGATAACAGAAACCATCTTCACGAAGCTTCCGATTAGTTTTTACAAGCCAGTCTAGGTCTTTTACAAGCTGCCCCTCAATACGATCCGGATCATCAGATGGTAGAAATGGATAATTTATAAGAGCATCGGTATAGAAAGATGGTAACTCAATGTCAAAGGCATTATTAATTGTATTAATTATATTTTTCATATGTTTGTGTATTACTCACGTATAACGTCCTTGGTGTGCGGCGGGCCGCGCGTAGCGTGACCCGCCCAGAGGAAGCCACGCAGTCGCTGGAACGAACATCACCCAGTTGTTACATACTGAGCAGCTCGCAGGATATCTCCTTTAGCTCAGAAAACTTAATAGGAAAAGTATAAAGACTACCCATGCTTAATAACTTTTTTTTGAGTTGGTCGTTCATGGCTTTAGACGGTACACGTACTTGTTTATACGGCCCAACTGGTATGCTCCAATCGTAGACATATAACCCCAGTGCAACATAATCTGACCAAACTTCAGGGCTCCCCCAATTGGGCGATTCGAGCTGTTCTGAAATATTATCATGCTCAGAGTAAGCATTCATTACTGGGCTTGGAATTGTTCCTTCGCCAGCGGTAGAGAATAAACCGATACATCCTTCACTATCTATAGCGAACCAGTCGAACTCTCTGCCTTCTAATTCTTCTTCATAGACACTCATAATTTATGGCATGTAACGCCCAGCACACGGGCTAAAAAATTGCGAAGCAGTTTGGCACAACGAAGCTGTGCTCAACGTGCTGCTGCAGGTTAGATTTACTTTGCTGGCTCATATCTATTTTTATATTCAACAAACTTAGCTAGCTCCTTTGCTGATAACTCCGATTCGGGAATCCAATATATAACATGACTCATTTTATCGGTAAATAAGCTACTAGAATGAACTGCTGACTCATATTGTATGTAAACACGGCCTCTAGAGTTGCCAATATAGGAAGCCCAATAGGCAGAATTATTACCAGATGCTGCACTCAGTAGCATTTCAATGTCTTCTTTGTCTGCGCGCTTTAGTGAGTCAGCGCGTGCCGTGCTGGCAATAAAAAAGAGACTGAATATTGTTGCTATGACTATGCGCATAATCTCTCCAAGTGAATCTATCACCGCCAGCAGAGGCCGAAAAACCAAAGCGAAGCGGCGATTTTTTGGTCCTTCCGGCTGGATTTGTTAGCCATTTGGTTTGGACTCAATTAAAAACTCAGTAGAAGGACCTATTTCTAAGTGATGGGTTAGGGAAAATACCTCTACTCGCATGTTAATAATCTTCTGGTTTTTAGGAGCGCCATCAACCCATGACATTTTAAAGACGCCTTCCTTCCCAGTCTCTTCCAGAGGCTTAAAAGGATACTGATGACCAATTAATACATTTTCCCCATCGATTACCTGCACAACTTTAAAGTAAATGCCTAGCTCTGAAAATTTGAAAGGTGATGTCTCTGGTATAACTACGGTGATGGTGACCGAGCCGGCATCAATACAGCTTACACCGTCGCTTCCCAAGCCTCGGGCTACTTTTATGCTTGTAACCTCAAGCTTTGGAGGCCTCACTACATACCCAGTAGCTTGGTCGGTATGCCACTTATACTCATCTTCATTCGGCTTGAAAAGCTGATTTTGTATTGGCGAACAGCCAAAAGCACTTTGGGATAGTAGCGCGAATATTCCAATTAATATGTGAAAATATTTCATAGCTTCCTTGTATGGCTAACGGCTACAACAGAGGCGGCTGGAGCGTAGTGTAGGCCGTCCCGCGAAGGACCAAAGGCACGTAGCAGCCTGCTTGTACTTGCTAAATGTTAACTTAAATACAATCATCAAAGATATAGCAAGCCCCCCAAATAATTGAATACCAGGCTACAAACCCTGCTACGCAAAAATAGACCACTGTAAACTCCCAGTTACGACGGTAAAGCTGATAGCAATAGGAGCCTAACACAACCCCCAGCACACAAACTATAAGGCTAGTAACACCTGACTTTACACCGAAAATATAATGCATGGGCAATGTTACCAATGCCGGCACGAAGGGCAAAAGCAGAAACATTCCTATCAGCACTCTTTTGGGTATAGTCATCTTGGCGATCGCTCTCTTTGGCACTTAACGCCGTGCTTTGGGGCAAGCTGAAGCGTGGCGTAGGTTTACCCCAAAGCACGTTGCTATGAGCCTTTGTACGATAAACCTTCAAGTAAGGTTGCCCGCAAGTTCTCGCTTTTTATTTTTGAAAAAAGCTTTTAGACTAATTCGTCTGACTTCTTAGATGTCAACTCAAATAGGAGCTCTGCCAATTTATCAGAAGATGCATCATTTCGATCAAAGTGCTTTTCTATCCAATCAGTAATTTCGTCACTAGCTTCCTCTGAGTACCCAGCGCCCGTCAGTCTGTACTGTCCGATATTATATAGAGCAAACACTATATTCGAGACCGAACCACTATGATTTGAATGTTCAGACCTAATAATCTCTAGTGCAAGGATGTTTCCATCTTCTTCGCTAATATCATCTTTTAGATTTAGCCCTTGTTCTAACGGATCCATACTCATCGCTCAAAACGCCGGTAGCAGCCGCAGCTTTGGAGCACAGCGGAAAAGCTGTCGAGTGCCGAAGGCACGTTGCTGACTGCCTTTGTTATAAATGCGCTACGTATCATAGTCGCCACTATCCCAAGGCTCAAAGAATGCCATAAAATTGCCGGGGATCAACTCAACAGCCCATATATCATCCTCGTCTTCCGGTTCTCGAACAATTAGACCAATATCTACACTATTGTGGATTACCGAAAAAGGCTTAACCTCAATTCTCTGAAACTCGACCTCGCCTAACGATTCTAAACGAGAAAGGTATTTCGATCTTTTATCCTCAACATCGTACGAGCCTCTTGGCCCTAAAGTATCAATAGTGTAGTCTACTAAATTTCCATCTAAATCAAACTTAAAAAGTGCAATATATTCACAACCTTCAGCCCCCCCACGCGCGGGCTCAAATGGGGTAGTCAAAAAAAACTGAAACCTATCCTTGGTTCTTCCTATGTGCTCTGCATGATAGTCATCATGGTCTATAGCAATCATTGTTGGTCTATTGGGATTCAATACTCAACTCTCCTGGTATTCATAACGTTCATAGCCCGGGCGAGTGAAATGAGTCCAGCCCGTAGGGAAAATGTGCCTGTGCTTGTTAACTTTGCCTCCTGATAAACCTAAGCTCATTGTTATTTTCTGCATCAGTGAACAAAAGTCTATCGCAGATAGTTTCTGGCTCTTGAAGGTAATTCCAACAAATAGCAATTGAACCTTCTGCCCACTTAGGTTTTTCGTCTAGAAGCCATTGGCATTCTTTTGCTGCCTCATTTGTTTCAGCAATATAAACGACTGTAGCTTGAATCCAGGTTCCACCTTCATTGTTTTCGACAATATCGTATAACCCTACTGATTCACCGGATGTGTATTTCATCGTATTTCTAAATTAACTCCGCCAACAGCTATGGCTTTGTAGTTGTTTGGTGTTGCGCTAGCGTAGTGGCCAGCCCATAAGCCAAGCAACGGAAAATCCTTCAGATACTTCGTTTTGTTAGGCATTTTGCATCCCCACTAATTTCAAATACCCATTACAGACTTTTTCAACTTCTTGTCCTGCACAGTCTGACAAGTATATATTTCTTGTGCAAAACCCGACTTTACCTGCAGCGGACTGAGAAGGGTGAAGGACTCGAAACAGCCCGCTGGGAGCCGATAAACATTTCGAAAACGAAAGAATATCACTCACATTACCTGATGGACCTGCAGCTAACCGGTATTCTGCACCTTCAGGAAACTCAATGAATGTGGTTACATGGAGCAAGTAATAAGGCGCTTCTCCTCTAATTTCAATGGGTATACCAGCTAACTTGCTAAGTTTTTCTTTCAGTCTCCCTGATACAGCATAAGCATTGGGGTTAAACAAAACATCTGTTGGCCCAGATTTAGAATAAATACGCAGCTTTGGCACTTTCCAATTGGAAAGAAGTGGCATAGACATATCTAGACGATTATCACTCCATAAATATTCTTCATCATCAAACCAAGATGCAGCAAAGTCACCATCATTTTTTGATATAGGTGATAGCTTGTAAATCATTCGAATTCCTGCCTAACGCCCCTCTCAGGGGCAGACAAATAAGCGCAGCGTTTTGTCTATCCCAGCGACCAACGGGAGCGATTGCTGCGGCTTGTTAACTGCGATCATCCTCAGATGCAACCGCATTGAATATTTTGGCTAGCTCAGAACAGACGGACATAGGTACTCCCGTAGTTAGCAATGCTCCTTCTTGGAAACAGATATTGCCAACTTTCTCACCACCCTCGCAGTAGAATGCCACTCCTACACCAGAAAATATTACTTCTTCATGAGTAAATGGATTGACTCCTTTTCTATCCGGGGCTTGCTCAAGAAGCTTATGTTTAGAAATATCTTCGATCCACAGATCAAGATCGATTCTTTCAGTATCTTTGACGATCTTGCCGAAGTCCATTAGCCCTCCTTAACAGTTAACATTGTCAGCAAGGACAGCCAAAGCGGATCGGAGCGTAGGCTATCCCGCAGAGGCCCCATAAGGTGCCGGCTCAAACTGCCTATAATTGTTAGACTGATTATTGCACTCACGACCTAAGCCTACAAATAGCTATCTTTGAATGGTATACAACTAAACATATCGCCCAAAAAATAGCTAGCACAGGAAATGCAAACCTAACTTGGCTAGAGCATGCAGAAGGCTGGCTGACGAATTCACTTATCAAAATATCGGCAAAGGTACAAAAGCTGCCGCTCCACACGCAAATACCGTCGGTGCAAAGAAAAAGGTAATTAGGCAGGTTCTTAGTGGAGTTTTGGCAGCGCTTTTGAAGTACTCTAACTTTCTCCAACCCCACCTTATAGTGATGAAAGACACAAAGAAATACACAGCTAGAACTGCCAGATATATGACCAAGTAAGAAACTTCTTCAGTGTCCATTTATTGCTTTAACGCCGTGCACAACGGCCGGAGGTCCGATTTCTTCACCTTGTTATACCTCATTCGTATATTTTTCCAGCGTGTAATATTTGGGCCATACGTTTCCAAGGATTAACCTCTTTAGGCAGGAGTGGTAAACCATTAATTGATGAGTTTGCCCATGCAGCGGACGCATCGAGATACTGCCCAATAGTCTCATGCTCCCATCCATTATGACCTCGGCCATATGGATTACTTGGACTGGCCTTCTCATGTTCTTCCTCAGCTAGTCTGTCAGCAGCAAGGGCTTCCAAGAATAGAGTGAAAGTTTCTTCGTTATGTACTTCGCTTTCTAGCTTAGCTAAATCTTTCATAAGGTATAACGCCTTGCTAAGGGGCAGACGAAACGCAGTGTAGGCTGCCCCGCGGAGGGCCGAAGGCCCGGAGTGAACTTAAGCAACTTGTTAAGCTTGATGCTCATTTAAAACCAACCACTCTACCCACTGTAATCCTGAAATACCAATGTGATTACCCACACTTTTGCTAAGAACAGCATTTGACTCGCTACTTATGTTGCCTAGTATGCTCCAACCACTACCTAATCTTTGGCCAAACTCGATAACCTCAACCACAACGTCTGACCAAGAACATTTATCATTGTGAAGCAATTCTAAGGTAGCCATGTAACCACCTTTAGAATGCTTTTTTATTGTAGATTCAGCTGGTGGACGACCGAATGCCTTTATACATCGATTCACTATTTTTCTAGCTGAATCTTCTGACGAAGAATCTAAATGTAACTTCCAAATTGATCTAGGCATGATTCCTCATGGAGCTTAACGCCGCCATCACCCGTCGGAGGTAGCTGGCGCTTTTTGTGCGACTTTTTGAACAAGAAGTGACAGGTTCCGAAGGTCGGCTGCATGGCCTACTTAAATTTAAGGCAACCATGAGCTGCTATTTATGTCGCATTTACGGGCTTTACTTTCTGTATCTTCAAACCCACGAAATGCAGCAATATTCTCTTCTGAGTTAGCTAACATGGTATATAACTGAGGCATGAAATAAATGCCATTTCCGGATTTACAAAACGAAAATATGAAAGGATTTTTATTTAGTTTTGGCTTATTACCAAGCATACCATTGTAAACATATTGGATCTCACTGGGTAATTCACCATTGTATGATTCGATGACTTTAGCTCTTACGAGGTATTGCTTTAAACCTACCTCTGGAAATCTACCATTATCGTATTCATCAAACTCGATGTTTTTCACTAGAGCAGAATATTCATAAGAATCATAGTTATTGTGTGCCCACATACTAACGTCGGCAAAGCTAAACTGAGCCATAAGCGCGACACTTGCTATTATCATTCTATAAATCATTAACGATCTTCCTTAAGTAAATTTAACGCCCACAGCACACGCGGCCGAAGCGCAGCGTAGGCTGTCCCGCGGAGCCCCGAAGGGCCATAGCAGTGTGTCTGTGATTGTTAAGAGTTATTGGCTCCATGCTCCTTATCCCAACAAAAGCAAACAAATAAGTAGTAGCTACCAAATAGGGCGTATATCCACATAATTGTAGGCCCCATGTGATCCATAGCACTATCGCCATATCTGGAATACAACAAAAATACTAGAAGTGCAGCAAAGAACGAAGTATTTAGAATAACCGTGCTAATAAAGCGCGAAACACCAAACCTGCTCCCCTGCCTCGGGCAAAGAAATGTAAATGGGAGCCACGCAAATTTCTGAGCATGAAATACGTTCATTATTTTAACAAACTCACCCATAAATCGATCCTTCGATTATGATTCTTAACGTTGCCAATAGGGGCGGCCGAAGCAGCGCGTAGGCCGTCCAGCCCAGCTATCAGCTGGGCTGGACCTAGTTATGTGTTTTCAATATCTGCCCAGGACTGGCTGTTTACTAACTTGACCTCTACACTAATCTCTTCAAATTCTGGAGAATAATCTTCAATATGAATAAAATCAGTGGGAATTTTATTACCTGACTCATCTTGAAGCATCAACTCCAGATCATCTCTCTTTTGATAATACTCATCATATTGCTCGCTGGCGAATAACTTAAAAACACTTTTTACTTTTTGATAGCCAGGACCTTGTATAAAACGTCCATGAACCATGCCCACACCTAAATCAGCATGCTCCAGCCTCGATTGACCTATGTAAAAATCTTTTGAAAGTATGTAGTAATTCATGTGGTCACATAACGCCTAAAGCACGGGCGGCAAAACCATAGCGAAGCGGCGGTTTTGGCGTCCCGTGCCTTTACTTGTTAAGCCTTGCCCGGTACTGGCTAAGTTTCTTGTTAAATTGTTTGAGGAACTCACTACATTTAAACTCTTTATCAAGGGAAAGAACCCTCTGAACTTCTGAGCTGATTTCGTCACACTGTTCGATTGTGGCACCGTCATTGCCATAAAGTATGCCGCTTGGCCATTCGTGCTCAGCATATTCAAGCCATGACACGATCGATTGAAGCAGCAATAACCTAGCCTCATCATTTTCTGGGTCAATTTCATGGCACTTATTGTAAAGGTCTAATTCAGTTACCCAATCAAGTGCCTCATGAGCAGTTTTTGATTGATATATATTTTGTGAGAGCTTACCTAGCCAGAGTGTGCTCGCTAAATCTCCTTTTGCATAGCCGTCACTAAGGATTGGAAACACCAGCTCATGGAATATTTCGTGCCGTATTCTTGAGTGCCTGTTTGTCTCTAACTTTGGCAAATACTCCCACACCCACTCTTCAATCTCTTTGCTGCTTTGAAATGAAGAAATAAAAGCACGAACTGATTTTGAAGCTTGCTTCTTCAATCCCTTTTCTTCGAATTCTCTGAACTCTTTATAGTGTTCAATATTCATAGAGGCTTAACGACTACAACAGGGGCGGCCGGAGTATAGCGTAGGCCGTCCCGCGAAGGGCCAAAGGCCCGTAGCAGCCTGCTTGTAATGGTTAAATGCTGCTGCCATAAAGCTCTATTTTAACTTTTTTGGAGGTATACCACACAATGTATATTTTTGTACCGACGCACAGGCCATTTATGAGTTCACTCGTGTGCACCACAAAGTCTGCTGTGCACTCAAATTTTTCATCCTCTTCATCGAACGGGTAACTCTCTTTAGTCCAGATACTCATAACAGTATCTAGAGTTTGCTCTCGCATAACCTCAACAATCTTACACTCTTCTGGAGTGATCGGATTCATAGGTATTGGATTAACATATGGATTTCTCATGGTATTTAACGCCCACAGCACGGGCGGCCGAAGCGCAGCGTAGGCTGTCCCGCGAAGGCCCGAAGGGCCAAAGCAGCGTGCCTGTGATTGTTAAGAGTTATTGGCATCATGTTCCTGATTCTAACAAAAGCACACAAATAAGTAGTAGCTACCAAATAGAGCGTATATCCACATAATTGTAAACCCCACGTGATCTATAGCACTACTACCAAATTTGGAATACAACAAAAATACCAAAAGTGAAGCAAAGAACGAGGTGTTCAGAATGACAGTGCCAATAAAGCGCGCAACACCAAATCTACTCCCTTGCCTTGGGCGGAGAAATGTAAATGGAAGCCATGCAAATTTCTTAGCGTGAAATACATTCATTATTTTAATAAACTCACTCATAACTCGATCTTTCGATTATGACTCTTAACGCCGCCAACAGCGGCAGTTTTGGAGCGGCGAAGCAGCGGAAAAACTGTCCAGCGCACGGAGTGCGCGATGCTGCTTGGCTTTGTTAGAGCCTGCTCTATTTTTGATAAAACCCACTACAAACATGACAACCAAATATGCCGCCAAAATGTAAATTGTGCTGTTTACAAAAACTCTCTTCACCATCCAGATAGTACATCTCCTGGGCCAAAGTGAGTTCTTTAGCCCATTTACAGGACTCTATAAAAGAAACGGCATCACCGTACCCAAGTGATTTCGCCAATATAGTAAAGCTACTCTCGCGAACTGCTTCGTTTACCGCTTTCCTAACCTCAAGTGGTTTTTCATAAAATTCTGACTCATCAAGGTAAGCAACAGCGTCTTTTTTGTGGGATACATCTATTTTCCCATAGACATCGAATCTTATCGGATCTTCCATGTGTTGTAGTTCTAACGCCTAATGCACCGAGCGCACGTCTGTGCGTCCGGTGCCTTTACTTGTTATAGGGATCACGCTACACAGGTTGTTTATACAACTTGCTTCTGACTTACATAAAGGCAACATAGCGTCATTTTCCGCACCGCAGTTTCCAATTAATGCACACGGATAAAAGTGCTTGCCCTGCCATATTTCTTGGTAGCGTGGATAATTTTTCTTTGAGATAGAATAGTTACACTCATACGGGTCATAGCTCGTATACACAAGCCTGCAATCGTGTTTCGTATTACACTGCTGCTCGTGCGCAGGAAATTCTTCGACCACACTAATCTCACCTTGCAGTAGCGAAGACGACGAGACTAGATACACAAGCGGCACAAGCAGGCTAACAGCGCCTAATATGACAATGTTCTTCGACACCTTTAAGCCCTATAACGCCTTTGTAATGGGCCGGAGCAAGCGTAGCTTGCGGAGGTCCAGCCGAAGGCGACATTCACAAACTTGTTAAGTGATTTTTTCATTCTATATAAAAGCTAAACCAATTTTTGTATTTGGCACTTAATAAATCTCGTATACCGAAATATAAGTCCAAATCTGTTAGAGTTATTGGTAAATTACTTAGTTTAGGTACAATTTCTTTATTTAAGTATCGGTTATCAAAGAACTTTTTTAGAACTTTGATAGTTTCATCTTTATTGAATATTTCGGTAATTATAAGATCATTTTTACGATCTTTACCAAGATTAGCAAGGCTTATTCCCTGGTGGTAGGCCCATATATGTTCTTCTGGACCTATGTAAGATCCAAAACTAATAATCTCCATAGTATCTTTTTTAACGAGATGTCCCGAGCAGCCGATCCATCCAATTGGAAAATAGAAAGCATTTTCATTTTCCAAAACGTTTTGTTTGGAATACCCATTGTCGGTGGGATCAAAATCTAAATCTTCTAGAATTGCTTTTTCAGCCTCATCGAGCAAAGAGTTACTCCTATAATCAACGGGTTGATAATTCAATTCACTGACTAATGACACAATGAATTCTCGCTCCTTGCGGAATTCATTCTGCTTCTCTTGGCATTCAAGATGATATCCTTCATTTCCACATGAACAAATTCCTGGGCCAAAAAGCCCGTCATCTCTATCGACATCATCTGTATACCACTTTTCAAATTCTGACATGATGTATTTTCACTTAACGCCTTGCGAATGGGCGAGCGGCGCGTAGCAGAGCGAGTCCAGGAAGCCTCCCCCCTTAAAGTAGACGCCACCTTATATTCATCTTATGCGGCCATTCTTTCATATTCATCTGGGCTTTTGAACCCAAGTGAACCATGTCTTCTTTTAAAGTTATAGTACCTATCAAGATACCAAGCTAAGTTAGCTCTTAGTTCCTCAACGGATTCAAAATTAAATCCTTTGAAACTCTCAGTTTTCAGTGTTTGAAAAAATGATTCTACATACACATTATCATTCATAAATCCTGGACGGTTCATGCTCGGCTCAATACCCAGTTCTTTGAGTCGACTTTGGTATGCATAAGCACCGTACTCAGAACCTCGGTCACTGTGAAATATTAGATCTGATTCTATATTTCTGCGACGAACAGCTTTATTTAGCGCTGACAGTGTTAGCTCAACAGTTCGAGTATCCGACAACTCCCAACCCAACACTTTCCGGGAGTAAAGATCAATAATCACAGCTAAATATTGCCATTGTCCATTGATCTTCAGATAGGTTACATCACCAGCCCATTGAGAGTCTGGTTTACTCGGCATACCATGCTCTCTTTGTAGGTTTTCAACCTTAATATAAGGATTTCCAGGCAAAGGGCGTCGACGATAGATCCTTCCAGCTTTCCCCACGATTCCAGCCTCTCTCATAAGGCGTTCAACGCGTTTGTGATTTATTCGTTCACCATTAGCTTTCAGCTCTGCGCTAATTCTTGGACTTCCATAATTACCATCATGCTGTGTATAGATAGCTTCGATACACCCTAGAATTCGCCTATTCTCTATGTCACGAGTGCTCTCATCTCGATTGAGCCACTTATAAAACCCTTGGGGTGAAACATTCAAGTATCTACATAAGTACCTGACACCAAAGTCTGATCGATTAAGAGCTATGAACGAGAATCTTTCAGCTTTGGATCTTTCAGGTACATTTCCCACTTTTTTAGGAAATCATTCTCCTTTTGCAATTTCTCGACCTGCTTTTTTAGACGTCTTATCTCTTTATCATCGGTTTGAGACCGATTTTTCGTTGTTTTTGTCATACTTATTCTACGACTGGGCTTCTCGACCAGCTTGCCTTCTCTACTTTCCTGTCGCCATCTATACACCATTACTGGATGCAAACCAATAATGTTGGCGATAGTAGTCGTATCTACTTTCAGTTGATTAGTGAGAGCTACCACTCTAACTTTGAATTCTGTTGAATATTCAACAACTCGCTCTTCACTCAGTATTTTCGGCATTTTTTCCTACCCTATTCAAAAGGTAGGCGTCTACTCAATGGGGGAAGGTTTCCAGCCCCGGTTGTTTTTCCGGGGCGAACATTGCGCATCTTGTTATGCCTTTGCACACACAGCGACCTGGTTAATTTCAATGAGCTGGCCCTCATTGGTTTGAAAAAACAGCTTGTTACTTTTATAAACAGCCACAAGGCTAGAGCTAAAGACATCGTTACTAACAACGTTCTCAGGAATTGGCCAGCCTGAAAAATATTGAATGCCACTCTGGCTTTTTATAGTAACGCACTCTTGATACCAATTTACCTTATCTTCAGAGCCCGACTCAATTACCCATCTGAATTCCGTTTCGAATGGTGATACGACTACAATTTCGTGGGCAGACTCGTTTTTGACGATGCTATTAAAGGTTGCGGGACACCCTGAGAGTAAGATTGATATAAGTACTACGTAAAATATTCGATTCATAATTTATAGGGCATAACATTTATATAGTAATCATTCTGACCACTATTATATTGACTACTATCTCATAATCAATCTGCCGCCATCACCACAGTTTCCTATTGAAAATCAGCTAGTTACACTAAAATGGTACGTTTAAACAAACTACAAAAACGATCACCATGACTACTATCTCAACTTCACCCTACTCACGTAACCCCATAATTTTTAAGTGCTTTCCACAAGCTTTCAGCCGAACCCAGAAATAACACTCATCATGATCATATTTCACTAAGCTGGCACTTACTAACTGGCGTAAATTATAGCCTAACCAACATTCGAATGAGCTTAGCCGTGAACTCTGAGCATGCTTCTAAAAATTAATATTTAGAAAGAGGGAGCAACTTGAAGGCAGGCATATCTGGATGGCTTAAGTAGTTTTTAAAGGCTAAGAAACTACCTCTACACAGTAGTCTGCTAGACCTCCAACCAATCTTACTGCCAAAACCCTATTTTTGAATATTAATACGCTCTATCACTTCCAACACCGAATCAAAGCCCTTGGTATGAAACGCATTCATACCCACCTTATTCGCCACCTCTACGTTTCTAGGGATATCATCCATGTAGACAACACTACTGGCTTCAACTTCCAGTTGCTCAAGCGCGTGCTTGAAAAATGCTTCATCGGGCTTTGCCATACCTATTAGGTGGGAAGCGAATATTCTGCCCAAATAGTTATGTGCGTTAAATTCATGAGTGATGCGTGGCCAGTGGAGTTCATTGGTATTTGTCAATGCAGCCACTTTGTAGTTTTTCTCTAGAGAACTGAGTAATTCAATTGCTCCTGGATAGAATCCTGCGGGCCAGTTTGTGAAATGATCGATAATAGCCTCTATCGATTCCTCTATTTCCAATTGAGACTTTAAAGCGTTTGCAAACTCTTCAGTGGTGATTTCTCCTCTCTCAAACTGCCTTACCGGACCGGAGATAATGACATCTGTCACAGGCGCTTTACCGGTTGGTAATGGACGGCCTTTTAGCTCTATTAGTACGCCGCCGAGATCAAACAGTAATACATCAATTTTCAAAACCCATAACCCTCATATTTTCAACGGCCAGAAACGCGCTGCTCACTCTTCACCATCAGATACACCTCGGTGAGACCAAGGCTAGTGCTATCAAATTAGCCAATATCATTCTTATCGTCCTACTTTCTTCCTCTCTATGATCTAAGATCCCAAGTACAATCAGAAGCTAGTAAGCAAACTATGACGACTTCCCTTCATGAGCTTGTGGAGATGGTGCTCGCAAGAAAGATTAGCGCAGTATCACTGATTGAAGAAGCTTGTGACAATGCAGTTGCTCATTCCGAACTCAATGCTTTTATCTGCCTCGATCGGCATGGCGCCCTTCAAAAAGCCAAATGCATTGACAGGGAATTGGCCTCCGGTAGCCACCGTAGACCTCTTGCCGGTATCCCCATCGTTGTTAAAGACAACATCAATGTAAAGGGTTTGCATACCACTGCTGGGACCCTTGGCATGAACTTTCTGCCGAAGTCCTCTGCCCCAGTGGTTGAGCGGCTAGAGGGATGTGGGGCCATAGTGGTTGGGAAGACCAATCTACATGAGCTCGCCTTTGGCGTAACCTCCAATAACGCTGCATTTGGTGCCGTAAGGAATCCGTGGGACATCGCTTGCTTCCCCGGCGGTTCATCGGGGGGCACCGCTGTTGCCGTAGCCGCAGGGATTGTGCCCGCTGGCCTCGGCAGCGATACCGCCGGCTCCGTCAGATTACCGGCGGCGTTAACTGGTGTTGTTGGCTTTCGCCCTTCAACTGGCACCCTTAGCAGCCAAGGAGTCGTACCCTCTGTGCCAGCATTTGACACAATCGGCCCTATGGCTGTTAGTGTCGAAGATACCATCTATCTGTTTGAAGTGATGACAGGGGTCTCCGTACCCCAATGCAAGCCGATCAATCAGTTGCGCTTGGGGCTAGCCCACCCTCTATTTGACAACCTCTCACCTGGAGTAAACCAGTCTTTCAGGGCTCTAATCAGTACCCTTATTGATGCTGGAGTAGACCTGGTAGAAGTAGACCTTTCGCCAATAGTTAGCGCCGCTCTCGAAATTGGATTTCCCGTCGGGTTTCATCAGATGCGGACAGCCATGGGGCATTTTCTGGCTAATTATCAACCACAAACTCAACTAGAGGGTTTGGTAGCAATGATCAAAAGTGAGGATGTGAAAGAGGTCTATCAGGAATCAGTGCTCGGCCCTAAGTCACCGCCAGACTCAGCCTATCAAGCGGCCTTAAAGAAATTGCTTGCTGTGCGCGACAGCTATTCGAAGATCATCCAGCAGCATCAACTGGACGCGATCGTATTTCCAACTGCGCCAATCGAAGCGCAACCCCTGGACACATCCTCATACCAACTGGAGCTAAATGGACAGACACTCCCCACCCTGGACACACTGATATGCAACAATGTCTCCGCACCAGTTACCGGTGCCCCGAGCATCAGTGTCCCCATCGGGCCAGGTACCAATGGATTACCGGTGGGCTTGGAAATGGATGGGTTACCTGGAGCAGATTTGGCACTACTTGCCGTAGCTAGACAGATCGAACAGGTAATAGCACTCCAAAAGTAAGAGGAACTATCCCCCCTCTTCCCCGCGAGGCATTGTCTTCCATATAGCGGTATTACTTGATGAGTAAATTGCTTTACCGTCAGTTGCTACGCTATACACGCCGCCGGGAACAAGGTAAAGATTAACCAGGGAGCCGTTCTCTCGATAGTGTCGCAGTCCGTCACCTGCCGCCACCCACAGATCATTTTTGGGGCCAGTAACAATAAAACCATCAGGAATCCCTACTGGTACAGACAACACCCATTGCTTCTCTTCCAATTTTTCCGGGGATAGCAAAGAGCTTACATAAATGTCTTTTGTTTTTTTGGGGTTGTAAGGATTCTTTCCATCGATAGCTGCAGTATCACCAATATAAATTTGGTTGCCTATTGGAGAGATTGCCAACCCATGAGGCATCATGTACTCCGCTGACAAGCGAATTAACTTTTTTGTTGAAGGATCAAAAGCGTAGACAGCTGGCGTTAACATTGGCTCAGGCTTGAAGCCTTGGTTGTAGCCATAATCTGGATCGGTGAAGTAGATCCAGCCAGAGGGTGACTGTACAACTTTATTGGGTGAATTAAATGGCTTGCCTTTATAGCCATCTACAAGCACTTCTCGTTGACCGTCTGAAAGGCTTATGCGGCTGATAGCGCCCGGGATTGCTCCTTTCCCCTGCTCTGCAACCAATAAATGTTCACCGTCATTGCTAAGCCACATGCTGTTTGCCATATTGCTTCGGTGCTTCCAGGTTACAACTTCGCCAGTAATAAAGTCGTAGTAACGGATCGATATTTGTGGATTCTCAATCTCTAAATCTGGAACACTGGTGAAGTAGAGACGTTTCTGGGAGGGTACATAAACAAGCCCCTCATGTGCATCCGTTTCCACCAAGATCGAATGGGTAGCCTGCATCGGGGAATTCCCCAGTAGATAATTGCTGTAAGTAATAGCCAAGAAAAGGACTGAGCTGAAAAGCAAAGAAAAGAAGACACTGGGGGATTTAGTAGTCATATCGCCCCTAATTAGACTTTATCTGTACGGATACTTCGGCGACTATTCTACTGTGAGCCGCTGAAGGTATCATCAGGGTCATTCTCTGAACCCACACTGGAAACGGCCTTATCCAGCATTCTATTGATCTCCCCACTCTCCTTTAGGCTTTCTAGAGCAGCATTTAGTCGTTCGAGCAGTTCCTTATTCCCTTTCTTAACACCGATACCAAAGGGCTTTGGCGGGAAGTCTCCACTAATATTCACCAGACGATATAAAGTCGGATAGGCTGATGCCTTACGCAAAAGTACTAGGTTAATAATGTCATTGGAGGCAGCATCAGCATTTCCGCTTTGAACAGCCTCTAAGGTCGCTGAGCTTGTGGGCGCTACAACCAATCTTGCCCCCTCCAATGACGGCAGGACAGCACGCATTCTTTTTAGGGAAAGTGAGCCTTTAGTAACAGCAATTATCTTACCTTCCAGATCAATAAAGCTCTCAATATCGCTATCTTTATGGACCAGTAAACCCTCCCCAGTGACGTAATAAGGAATCGAAAAGTCCACTTTTTCTTCGCGCTCTGGAGTGATGGTAAACTGGGATACCACCATATCCACTCTTCCGTCTTCAAGTGCCTTTATACGATCCTCATCCAGCACACGGGTTAGCCTTATATAGCCAGGGCCGCCAAATAACTTCTCCCCAATTGCCCTGACCAGGTCAGGCTCAAAGCCTTCTATAGCGCCAGAAGAGGGTTCTCTATACGCCAGCCCTGGAATATCATAAGTAACCCCAGCAACTAGCTCTCGATCCTCAAGATCAGCCCAAACATACCCCACATAAATAACCGATAAAACTAGCAAGCTGCCTATTAGACGGGACACTAGATACATAGCTAAGATCCAGTAATTTCAAACATATTGGCTCAGAGCCCCCTAAGTAATTCTGTAATATCCACTGAGACACCAAAGGCCGAAACCTTAGTCGACTAGCAGAAAGAGGCTATAGGTAAATATAGGCGTATATAAAACCAATACAGGTGATACTGCACTTTAAGCTACTACGGATATTGGCTTGCTGGCGTATCTATAATTGACAAGCGGACTATTCGTGCCACCAATACAATAAGCGCAATGTTTTTTCATTTTCATAATTACTAACATTGCGCTTGTTGACACCCACTTACTGCTTAGCACCTAACCCTTTCTCTTTTTCAACACCATCAGTTTTGCAAAGGTACGCACGGAGACTGTCTCCACCAAGTAGAAAGGACTATCACTAAAGAGTTGGTTCCATTCACTCAACGTTCGCTCCCGCCCACGAGTTCCCATCAACATCTGCATGTCCATGGCAGCCAAATTAAGGTCTGCGCCCTTCTCAGGTAATACTGCGTCAACAATGGCGAGCGTAGCATTTTGCCCTTGCATGGCAGAGTAAATATTCTTAAGGAGTCGCTTTGCCTTACTGTCATTCAGCAAGTGAAAAACGGCCGTACACAAGTAGATATCCTTATCACTATTAGCTACCGGCAGCCTATCGTTAATAATATCTGCTGGAAAGAAGTCCAATCGCTCTTCAACTGAATCACTCAATGAGTTTTTCCAGTACTCTCTTGCCGTCCCCTCAACATTATTCCTGTCGACCACCATCGCCATCATGTGTTTATATGAAGAGAGGACACTCGCACTTTTGCTGCCTTTTGCCCCACCCAAGTCAATAATCCTATCAAACCTGCTCCAATCAAAATCTTGTAAATACTGTAGCCCGGTAAGATTATCAACGGTATCCATAGCGTCCGAAAACAGCGTGCTGACAGATTGATGATCATTCATATAATCAAACATTTCCTGATCATAAACACCTTCAAAAGGCACACTCCCATCTTTAATATGATCTTCAAACCCATTAAACCATGGCTTGCTGAATTCTGGGGAGTTATGCATGAGCACCATGCTTCTTACGCTGTTACTGGCATCACTGCGCAACACTTCAGAGTTTCGATTGTGCGAAAAGTGCCTTGCTTTTACCTCCTTAAAAATCCCCATTGCACACAACATCCTCATCAATCGATATAGATGCTCTTTATCTGCATTACAATCATTTGCCAGCTTTTCTACTGGAACAACTTCACCGTTAATATGATCAGCTATATTTAATCGGACAGCCGTATACAGACATCTAGACTGCCAAAATAGCGATCCAATTTGCATTACTCGAAATGGCGGAGGCATCAGAACATTAGGAATATTACAAATACTATTAATCATATTAGAAGCGCGTTGAAAGACCCAATTTACGGCCCTATTTCTTTGCATTGACTGGGGCATAAGAACTCCTCAGAAATAACATCCGATTAAAAATAGATATAAGAGACCGGCCTCAACTCGCAGAGACCTTGTTGCTATAAGCTTTGCAAACCTGACTTCAGAAGTCGGCCATTAAACTCTGCTAGCTGTTTTAAGAAATCGGGGTCCATAACGTGCCCCATTTGCTCTTCCAAGACAGGTTTGGCCAACATCGGCAACATAGCCAAACTGACAAATGAAATCCTGAGCAAATCATACTTGGGGTCTTCAGATTCGGTTTCTTCACCTTTAATTTCTGCTAACCGGCGAGTCCCCCTTTGACGCCCCCGCTCCAGGAGCTGACGGATCACATTTTTCCCCGGCCCTTGATTAAGTGCCATGACTTTCAGGATCAGAGCCGGAAACTTGGGATTCTCTTGCATGGTGGAGTAGTAAAGGGCAAAGAAATCTCCAAAATCCCAATCGCCATCAAGGCTGAGTTGCTCTACGGCCTCGATCAATGGCAGAAGGGTTTGGCGGATCATATCTTCATAGAGGCCATCCTTGCTACCGAAGTAATATCGAATCATCGATACCGCCACTCCAGCCTTAGCAGCAATCTGGCGAGTTGTGACCCGTTGGTACTCATCGTTCAAAAAGCACTCTCGCGCCGCATCGATTAGCCGATTGGCAACATCCGACTCTTGCATAGGCCCGCTCCTTCCTATCTAGCTTGCAAGAGAGGCTAACAGGGCACTCTACTGCCTTCCAGGCTATTTGTTGTTCAATTTGAGGGGTTTGTACGACTGGTTGACGTGGCCCCATATCCCCAAACTGGATACGACCCCACTCATTCATATGAAATTGTGTCGAAGATATTCGTAGTTTAGAGCAAGTGGATTTGAATCTGGCACTAATTACCCAGCTAACAAAGCACCTGGGTTATCCCTAATATTCAGAATACAAGTATTGCTAATAACACCAAGATATACACTCGAAAATTGATAGTCATCCTCTACATTTTATCTCGTTCGTAAGCCCGTCCTTCGAGAAATGCCACGAATCAAATCTCGCATTCTGAATCAACTTAAAACCACCTATCGACCTCAAATCCAAACATCGGTATTCTCCCGCGCGGCGGCATATTCATCCTGATTTAACTTGTTGCCAGAGTTAATCAGGCACGCCTCCTACTCGACTATTTATGGATAAAAGTTTGGCAAAACTTTAAAAACATTTTCAAAGCAGGAACATGAAAATGAAACTATTTACCAGTACCGCACTGGGAATTTCAGCAACTTTAACTTTAACTTTAACTTTAACTTTTCAGTCTGCAATGGCATACAGCCAGGCTGTAGATATAACGATACCAAGTTACACCGGCAATGAGTTTGCTCAATTGGAAGAGCAACCCAAATCGAGGCAAGTCATTATTGATGGCAAACTATACCAGCTGACCGGAGATATGCTGGAGCCAGTTCAAGAGGATTCCGGTCAAGTTAGCATTATGTCCGCTGTTGAAATATCAGCGAATAAGTGGCCTGATGGAATCATATATTACGACTTTTACGATAGTGTCACTGAAGAAAATCAACAGCGTTTTATCGACGCCACCAAAGTCTGGGAAGAAATTGCGGACTTACAATTTTTAAGGCGCACCGATCAATCAGACTACGTTCACGTAAGAAACGGAACTGAAAACCGCTCCATGGTTGGAAAAACTGGCGGCGGGCAATTCTTCAGCATGAACAACTGGGATACCAAGTACATTATTGTCCATGAATTGGGCCATGTTATTGGTATGAGGCATGAACATCAGCGATCTGATCGTGATGAATATGTCGAAATCATTGAGGATAATATTAAACCCGAGTATGTCCACAATTTTGATATACGGCAAACCCACAACTACAGTAACTATGACTTCCTGTCTGTAATGCACTATCCATCACGTGCATTTTCGGTTAATGGCCAAGAGACAATTATCCCTAAATCGGGTTATGAGCACTTCAGCCGTATAATGGCCCAGCGTATCGACTTGGGCGGCGGTGACCAGGTTGCAGCAGCATCCCACTATGGCGTGGTCAATATTAATATTCCTGACCCTGCATTCAAGTCATATTTGACTTCCTATTTCGACACAAACAATGATGGTGAAATCGACAGCCTGGAAGCAGCAAACATTGAAGAAATTCGCACTCCAGGCAACGGGGAAATCCAGTCACTGCAAGGGATTCACGTATTCCGATACTTAAAGCACTTAACCGCTGTTAATGAAAACCTCACCGAGTTACCCGAATTACCTAAACGTCTAGAAACGTTAAATATTGCCGGCAACTACTTGGACACTGCGCAATTCGAGTGGGTAATGGACCGACATTTCTTAACCGCTATTGATGTTACGGACAACCTCCTCGATGTCTACTCCTGCGAGGCACTTGAATTAATTGATTCTTATCTTAATGAAGGGAGCATTAGCTTCAGCCCCGCTAAAGGCGGTAATTCATTAGTTTGTGATGAGGAGGCAGAGCTAACTCTCCTCCCATCAAAAACGCGAGTGAACTTAAGTAGTAAAGGCGAAAAAGTATTCCATATTGACGTGCCCGAAAATGCTCAAACCCTGACAGTTATTACTGACAATTCAGGCGGTGAACTGGGCGGTGAAATGAATATGTATGTAGCCTATAATCGCCAGCCTACCACAGCCGATTTTGACTTCAGTTCTGAAAATAGCGGTAATATTGAAGATATTGAGATCACTTCGCCGGAAACCGGCCGCTGGTACATATTACTGTCTCCTATCGAACGCTCCTTCGAGGGGGTAGATTTGACGGCAACGGTAACCCTGGCTGATCAGTCCGACAATATTCTGATTAATCAGAAACCTGTCAGCGGTCTTAATGCCAGTGCAGGAGAGTCGTTGTTCTACACCATCACAGTACCGGAAAATGCCAGCGACCTTTCATTTGAGATATCCGGTGGTAGTGGCGATGCGGATCTCTATATTCGTTTTGCTAGCAGACCTACTGAATCAGTCTATGATTATCGGCCCTATTTAGGTGGCAATGAGGAGTCCGTTGCTATAGCAAACCCAACTCCCGGGATCTGGCATGTCATGCTCCACGGCTACTCAGACTTCGATCAAGTATCCCTGGTCGGCTCTTTTACTGAATCATCTACTGATGAATTTTTAATCCCTGGCGAGGTTATCTCTGACCTGAATGGCCATGCAGGAGATCAATTAGAGTTTAAGATTGAAGTTCCTGAAGGAGCGACCCAGCTTTCTGTAGCTACGGGGGCTGCTCTATTCAACTCCGTTGGTGATGCAGATCTCTACATCAAGCACGGTGAACCCGCCACTGAGTCAAATGCCGACTACGCTTCTGAAAACTGGGGCAACTATGAATCCATTGATTTGAACACTCCTCAATCGGGCACTTGGTATATTACCATCTATGGTTATACCAATTTTGAAAATGTTTGGATTAGTGCTGATTATTGAAGCATGAATAATTAACTAATAATTTGGTAGTAGAGCTTCGTTAAATCAACGGACTCTACTACTCCTCTTGAGGGGTAAATTTGCATAGAATTTTACTAATAACTTAACCACTTGTAACATTACAGTATGTATTTAGAGGTTAAGAAATGACTATCCCAACGCGCCAGATCCGCGCTAGCTTTAATAATCACACCATTCGCGTCTACCAAGCATACAACACAGCCATTGCAGATTCCGCCCTACAAAACGGAACCTTTGTATCCCCACCATTCAAAATGGAACGTATGACTTGGATTAAACCCTCTTTCCTATGGATGATGTACCGTTCGGGTTGGGGAGAAAAAGACAGCGGACAAAACCGCATTCTGGCGATAGATATCACTAGAGAAGGATTTGAATGGGCCTTACAGAATAGCCTGCTTAGCCACCAAACCGATCAATACCCTACGAAAGAAGCATGGTTGGAGGCTAAGAGAACTACACCTGTCCGTATTCAATGGGACCCTGAACGGAATTTAGATCTGGAACCCCTTCCTCACAGAGCTATTCAGATTGGGCTGTCGAATAAAGCTGTAATGCTTTACGTTAACGAATGGATTCAGAAAATTACTGATGTAACTGAAAGCGCCCACAGATTTCACCAACTAGTCAAAGCGGGAGAATTTGAGCAAGCGGAGAATCTTCTTCCCTCAGAGGTTAAGTACCCCTTAAGTGTTTCATTAAAAGAAAGATTGGAAATGTAAATCTGCACGGCCAATACCAGCGTTAAGCCCCTGTGACACATCCAAAAACCGCAAAGTCCGATGAAAATTTTGGTCAGCAAATGGGGCCCAATTGAACTGATGGTATTACTTTTAAAAACCAATATAGAGAATGACAAGCAGCGTTATCCTTCTCCCCAGAAATACAACAACCCACAGTAGACTTTTCAAACAAACACAAAAAATATAGGCACTAAAATGATCTTATTGGATTTTATTAAGTTTTTTTAGTGTCAAAGCTGCGTAAAATTGATGAATATTTATCGGAATTAGAGTCTTACTAAGCAGTTTTTAAGGATTGTTGATTCAAGCAAATCCAAGACTCTTTCTTAGAGGAGAACAGTAGCGTGACGTAAAAGTAAGTAAAAGGCGCTGACCCAAGGTGCGCCAACACCAGGGGCCAGCTAACCAAATTGATAAATCACCTATCAAGAGTCGAGTAGACCAAAGGAACTTCCCCTTCGACCTCTCACAGAACCGTACGTGAACCTCTCAATTCATACGGCTCTTCGTATTCAGCACATTTTCAATCTTCCCATTCTCCAGTGTGCAAACAAGCCGCGCATTTGTTGACGAACCTTTCCAATAAAGGCCCAACTCTTGAAACAGCTTCGCTTCAGATGCTTAAACTTCTTCCTAGCCCAACGCATCAGCGTTTGATCAAGATACTTCTGTAACCGATAAACACCATATCTCCGCCCAAAGTGACCATAATAGTTCAGCCAACCCTGTATTGCGGGATTAAGTACCTTTGCCATTTCAGATAGTGATCGATCCACCCAGTTAATCACACGCCACTGCCTAACCTTATCCTTGATCCTCTTGAAAGCTTTAGGGCTCATTGAAGGACTAAATGCGGTGAAGATCTGTCCTTGGCGATTCCTTGCTTTTCTGGGACCAAATCGAAACCCCAGAAAGTCAAAGTGGATCACTGGGTGGGAGTCTTTACGATTACTATTCTTGCAATAGACCTTGCGCGTTTTCTCTGGATGAGCCTCAAGCCCGCAGGTAGCCAGGCGTGCTTTTAGAGCCGCCAGTAAGCGATCCGCCTCACGAGGATTACGACAATGGTAAACAGCATCATCCGCGTAACGCTCAAAAGGAATATCTCTGTGCGTTCTCACCATCCAGGCGTCCAGCGTGTAGTGCAAAAACAAGTTTGCCAGTAGCGGGCTGATTACACCCCCTTGTGGAGTACCTTGTGTTCGCTCTTCAAGCTGTCCGTCCCGATGTTGTACTGGAGCCGTTAACCAGCGCTGTACATAGAGTCTGACCCACCGATGATTATTATGTTTATCTAATGCCCTCAGCAGAAGTTCGTGATTAATATTGTCAAAGAAACCTTTGATATCTAAATCAACTACCCAGATTCTATCCCAGCATCGTTGTCGAGCTCGACGCACTGCGTCTATAGCAGATTTGCCTGGCCGATAGCCGTAGGAGTCAGGGTGAAATACCTTCTCCAATTCTGGCTCCAGCAGTTGCTTAGCCACCATTTGTGCAATGCGATCTTCGATTGTGGGGATACCCAGTGGTCGCAGGCTGCCATCGAGTTTCGGAATATCCACTCGTTTGACGGCTGATGGAAAATAGCTGCCAGATGACATCCGATTCCATAGCTTGTAAAGGTTTTTGACGAGACTCGATTCGTATTGCTCTATCGTTATCTCATCAATCCCCGCTCCGCCGCCATTAGCCTTGATCTGCTTCCACGCTTCCCAAACCGCTCGCTTGGGAATATTGAATGGCTTTGCGCTAATCGTTAATTCCTCCCCATCTGGGTTGATTACACGGTTAGTCGCCGAATACGACAACCCCTTCGCTCCACGTCCATTACAGCCGCTTCTCCACTACTACGGGTTGTTCCGCCCCTGTGACCAGTCTTGGTACTCAACGTCTTGTAGGGCCTCTACTTGACGCTCTTCCTTAACACCTGGACGACAGGTTCTCCTGTTCCACCCAAAAGCCTGCTGTGTGTTCACGCCACCTCTATGCCGGATGCCACTCGGTCGGTAAACAGGTAACCTCCAAGCTTATCCCCGCACTTAGCCAGTGCACGGGTTTTGACATCATCTTGGTAATACGCTTTCGACACCTCATCAGTGGTTCATTTGCATTCGTCTCTACACAACATACCTGACGTATCTCGTACGCCTTTTCCTCAATCGCTTCTAACCAAAGCTCTTTACTCCGATCACCTTGAGGCGGTTTGTTACCACTTCCTGCAAAGCGATAACGGAGGGCCGACCTCCATCTCCTGGATAGCACGTATTTTTTTATTTATAAAAAATAAATAAAAAAAAATACTCAGGACGCACTGGCTGTATGCATAGTACGCTAGAAACCCGCTCGTCTTCAATAAAGTCGAGAAGATCCAGTAGTTTGGAGCGATTTCCCAAGCCCTGGGAGCGTAGTGCCCGCCTTTTCTTCTTTTATGCTTACCGTTCTCGCGCTCCCCCCTGCCTTTCCTGCAATCACGACTTTCTAAGCCTTCCGGTTTCGGAGCCAAAAAAATAGCTTGAAATTCAGTAGGAAAAAATATGTTGATCTTGAAGCGTCGGACTGGTGAAAACCTAAGAATTGGAACAGACATCTCACTCAAAGTACTGGAGGTTAAGGGCAACCAAGTGAAGATCGGGATCCATGCCCCCAAATCCCTAGCAGTTCACCGCGAAGAAATTTATAGACGTATTCAAAGGGAGCAGAAACTCAGTAACAGAAAACGCTGAGAATCAACTTCCCTTTAAATGAGGGCCCACAATGGGCCTCAACCTCAATCTATCGGCCAAGGTTTTCCAACTCTTTCACAAAGAGCAACTCACTAAGCCAACCCAAAAGAAATCCATAGGCTCCTTGAGTGTCCCCCGCTAAATTAGCGCCCTTACATCCTCGCCCGCTAAATCCAAAGCCACTAAAACTACCACCTTTGCTCACTTGCCACGCAAATGCGAATCATTATCATGTTCGGCAGTTTACTTGCTGGAAGTCCTCTCATGTTTCGCAAAACCCTGCTAGCTACCGCACTCGCAGCCGCAGTACCCGCCTCCCTCGCCAATGAAACTCCTTCAGATCAGCCCACGGTAATGGAGGAAACCGTAGTAGTCGGTGTGCGCCAGCGCCTCTATGAGCGCGGAGCCTTGCTGGATGCAATCCAGAAAACTGAGGTTGTTGATGAAAGTCTGATCAAATCCCTGCAGGCGGTTAACCTCACTGACGCCATTGAAAAGTCCCCCGGTGTTCGGGTTTCCAATGAGTGCTCCATGTGCGGGGTGAAACGAATAATGCTGAACGGTATGCGCGGTGAGCACTCTACCATCCTCACCGACGGCGTTCCTCTTCACACCATGATGGCTGGCTATTACGCAGTGGATGCATTGGCCACAACAGGTGTCTCTCGTATCGAAGTGGCCCGAGGTGCGGGAGCATCGCTGCTCGCACCCGAAGCGATCGGAGGAACCATCAATGTCATCTCCAAGGAAGTCGAGGAAACCGGCCTCAACATCAATGCCTCTATGGAGGACAACGACAGCTATTTTCTAGGCATGATGGGCGGCTATGTAAGCGATGATGAACGCACCCGCACATCACTGGTCATTCAGGACGATAAACACCACCAGATGGACAATGATGACAACGGTGTTAGCGAAGCTCCGCTGCAAGAGAACACCAGTTATGTAGTTCGCCTCTCCCATGACCTGGGTGAGCGGGACAACGTGGTACTGCGCACAGCCTATACCGACTCCAGTATTTTTGGCGGCCCCCAGGGATTCAGCATTGGTTCCGTCCTGCAAGGCTACGATGGTGTGGAATCTGACCACTTGTTTGTCGACGACGATGTACGGCAGCAATACATTGGCAAACCCTGGGAAACCACCGAATGGATCTCCACTATTCGCAGTGAAATTTCCTCAAGCTGGCTCCACGAATTCAGCGAATCCTATAACACGCTGTTTACTGTCGCCTGGTCTGAGCACAAGCAGGACTCCTTCTACGAAGGCTTCGATTACACCGCTACAGACACACTCAACTACTTCGACCTGCGCAACAATTTGATCCTTAACGATCAGCACATGCTCACATTTGGTGTCGATCTTCGCGATGAATCCATGCGCTCCGACTCTGTCGCAGGAGAGGAAAGCGATAATTACATCGAAGATAGTTTCGACTACCAAACTACCGGCCTCTACATACAGGACACCTGGACCGTTTCACCGGACCTCGAAGTGGCACTGGCCATACGCGTAGACAATGCCAAAGCCGACTTTGTCGCCGAGCAAAAACCCGGTACAGAGATCGATGAAACGGTGGTCGCCCCTCGGATAGACCTCCGCTATCTGCACGACGACCAGTGGACCTCCCGGGTAGCGCTGGGACGAGGATACCGAGCCCCCCTATCCTTTTTCGAAACAGATCACGGCATTCTTGATGCCGGTGATGGCTTTGCCATCGAGATCGAAAACCTTGAAAAATCTCTATCCGCAACTTATGCATTGAGCTTCGAGGGAGAACGCCTCAACAGCACCCTGTCACTGGCATTTACCGAGGTAGATAACCTCGCAGCACTAAGCGAAACCGAGGATGGAGTACCACTGCTTACCCAGATGCAGGAAAGCGCCTCCGTAGGTGCTGCCGATATCACTCTCGGCTACGCGCTCACTGAAAATTTGACTATCGGTGGCACACTGGAGACCTATGATTACGACGATGTTTTCCGGGAATCTTTTGCCATTGCTCCAGTAGAGCAGCGTGCACTATTCAATCTGGATTACAAAGCGGATTACTGGATGCTATACGCCAGCGCTACCTGGGTGGGCTCCCGGGACTTGGATGAATTTGGTTACGAAGGTTTCAACCAGTTGGGCGACTCCACGTTAAAAAGCACAAGCGCAGACGCCTATTGGACAGTAGATCTTAAATTAACCTTTGACGTCACTGAAAACCTGAGCCTGTATTTGGGCGGAAACAACCTGACAGATTACACCCAAGTCGAGGAAGGTGAGAGCCCTCTATTCTGGGATGCCAGTGGTGCCTACGACGTAGCCTATATCTACGGCCCCCTGCGTGGACGAGAATATTACCTGGGCTTCGACTGGAACCTGTAATGCGAACCTGGCTCGCACTAATCACACTTCTGTTCGCGCCTGCTGGCGCGACAGAAGCTGCCATTTCCCTTTACGATTTTGAACTGCGCAGCCTCGCCGGACCCGAGCGTATCAACTTGCAGCAATTCAAAGGGAAACCCAGCTTGATAGTACTGGTTGAACCTGATTGCCCCTGGTGCTTTCGCCAGGTTCGAGCACTCAACCGGCTTACGAGCGAGTGCTCCCAACAGTTTCAGCCCATCGCTCTGGGTATCAATGGCTCCCGAAAAGCCCTACTGGCTGAATATCGAAAGCTACGCCCGGAATTCCCCATGCTTCAGGCAAGCACACAGCTTCAACAAGTACTGGGCGAAACTCCCGGCACTCCATTTAGCTTCCTGATAGCCTCCAGCGGAGAGCCGCTCAGCTGGCTAAGGGGTTATATTCCGGATAAGAAACTACAACCGATTTTGGAGAGGAGCTTTGACTTCAAATGTGAAAGTACTCTCGGGACAGTCTCATAAATTAGAGAATTGAATACTACGATTTTTGTTGAAATAGGAATCCTGCTAGACCTTAGGTACTTATAGATTGAAGATATAGG
Source organism: Microbulbifer sp. CNSA002 (assembly GCF_047324085.1). NCBI lineage: Bacteria > Pseudomonadati > Pseudomonadota > Gammaproteobacteria > Cellvibrionales > Microbulbiferaceae > Microbulbifer > Microbulbifer sp. CNSA002. The sequence continues at coordinate 2,041,928 of NZ_CP172449.1, read as the reverse complement.
CAGTGATGCTGTGGATATCAGCTCACTTAGCTATTCCCCCTAATTTAGAACTGTGGCAAGAAGATCTAAGGATAATTTTAGGCTCACTAAGTCAGCGAAAGTTTACAAGTTGATATCATTATCAAGCCCGCGCCTACTCCCTTTTGGCGGTCCCCACCTAACACAGGCGCCATCTTTTTCCAAAGTGCCCTTCAGTACATCACATCTAATTTGAGGCGTTGTTATTTGCTGTCTGCAATAGGCTAATGATTTATCTGGATGAGAATCTTCACAGTACTCAGCAAGTAACTCGCTCGCTTTCTCCGGCCTGCTTAGATAAACAACACTAACTAGCAATAACACAACCAGTATCGCAACTCTCATGGATTAAATCCTGGGTAATATAGAGCTACAATAAATAGCATTGTTCACAACACAACCCTTTTCTTAAAATTCCAAACTGTATTAGCAATGTAGGGCACCCAACAAAGCCACAACGATAAATATCAGAAATATTGACACAGAATAGAATAAGGAATCAAACTCCATGAAATTGTATAAATTACACACAGCCAATATTCCTGCCATTTATAGTCCTGGCTTTCTAAATAATACGCCTTACAATCGTTATATCTTTTCCTGGGTGTGAATCAGATATTCTATCGATATAGAGACTCGATATAGTATTCACTACAATGCAATTAAAGTCTGGATAAGTATACTCATCACACTAGCAGATCATTCACTAAAAGTAGAAGTGATTAAAGGCAAAGTGGGGACTTCGCTTTCTGCCCAGAAAAACTGATTAATTGAATGAAAAGAATTAACAGGTTTCCAGACTATCAAGCCATAAAAGTGTTGGCTGACTTTTCTTCAACAAAACCAATAGATGGATCTTGGTTTTTTAGCGTGCTTAGTAACACGTCCCAATCGGAGTTTTTCTCATAGAACTGCTTACTTAAGTACGCAGAAATTACGGCCTGCACAACTGATACATGGGCAGGGTTGTTTTCTTCTTCACTTATAACGCCATACCCATTAATTCCACCCAGTAAATGCTTTGCCCCCACAAGGGTCAGCAAGTACTCTGCACCAGTTCCCAAAGTAAAAGCATCAGTAAACCAGTCTGGCCCACGGGTACTCAGTGGGGAATTATCCTGATCCGCTGCAACAACTAAGCATGGAGCAATCATTTCCGTAAAACTTGGATTCATAAATGGGAAGAACTTGGCCGCAAAAGGGGATAGGTTCTCTCCACCCGTTCCAGTTGCACAAAGTAAAACACCCGCTCTCACCCGCTTATCTGATAAATCGGGGCCAGGGATATTGTCTTCATTTAATACCCGAGCCCCTAGTAACATACCTACAGTTTGTGCTCCATAGGAATGCCCAATAGCAACTACCTTTTCTTTATCTAGACGGCCGCGCAACATGGAAACAGCTTTCTCGATACTGTCCAGCTCATCCAGAATTCTCTTCATGTCAGATACTCGATACTGCCAGATTTCAGGCACTCTAGGGTCATCATCTGGCACCTCAGAATCCAGGAAAACTGGTTGCAGAACTACAAAACCCAAAGAGGCGAGAAATTCAGTTATTGGAGCGTATCCATAAGGTGGTGATTTGTATCCATGGGCGAAGATAACGATTGGTAAGTTTTCACCATTCACCGGTGCGATTACACGAACCTTTAGCTCTTGCCCCCTGACCGAGTCAGACAGTAATACAGCATGATGTATAACAAAAGGGCCTTGCTTTTTTACTGATGTGTGATCTGATATTGTCATAAATGGTTTTCCTTCAACTTTAATTTTCCACTTGATCGATGGGGTTAATAGAACTCAGTAAAGTGGCCACTGGTATTTGCAATCAGTACCGAATTACCATGGCATAGAACCATTGAAGCTAGTAAAAGTACCAGAATCTCCTTCTCGACCCAGAAGTGCGACACGCACAATTTCCCTCGCACCCTCTGCTACAGTTTGCTCACCCTCGTATTATTTAAGCCAGTGCAAGTAAACCCAGGGCATACGGCATTTACCTTTATGTTTGATTTTTCAAGATCAATTGAGAAAGCCATAGTCACAGCATTTAGTGCAGTTTTTGACATGGAGTAGGCACCAAACATTTTTCGTGCCGGATTCTTAGGATTTGAATGGCTCATCAACGAGCCAGCACCGCTAGAAACATTAACCACTTTGGCAGAAGGAGAGAGTTTTAGAAGAGGTAGCATTGCCTGTGTAACCGCTACAACCCCGAAAACATTAGTTTCAAATATCTCACGTAATTCAGCCAAAGTTACAGCGCTAACCTGAGTCTTTTTGCCGATTTCCGCCAGAGTTACTCCAGCCTCCCCTGCATGGCTAATCGCCGCGTTATTAATCAATATATCGAGACGGCCAAAGTCTTTTCTAATAGTGTTGGCTGCAGCTCGGATACTGCTCTCATCAGTAACATCTAGCTGAATAGGCCAAACGCTTTCGCCTATGGAATCAGCGGCTTTTTGCCCCAGCTTCAAATCACGAGCCCCAACTAAGACAGAAACGCCTCTAGCACTCAGGTCCCTCGCAACTTGTAATCCTATTCCCCTATTAGCACCAGTTATCAATGCAATTGGTCTACCGTGCATCGTCAGTCTCCACATAGATACGGCTCATGGGCCATTGGCTCCAGCACATGGCTATGGCAAAATCGGAACAACGTTCCGATTAAATATACGGAACAATGTTCCGTTTAGCAAGAGGTAGATATGCCAAAACCTGATGACACTAATTCGAGCCAACGTAAGCGAGCGGACGGCAAGCGCAACCATGGCGCCCTGCTCCAGGCAGCCAAGGAAGTATTCGCCACCTCCGGCGTAGATGCCCCAGTGCGGGAGATTGCAGGTAAGGCCGGTGTCGGTGTAGGCACTCTTTATCGGCACTACCCGAAGCGGGCAGACCTGATCGCGGCAGTTTTCCGCAGGGAGATCGATAGCTGCTCTGAGGAAGTGATAGAACAAGCTAAACACCTCCCCCCCTTTGAAGCCCTGGCCAGCTGTATGCAAATATTTGCGACCTTTTTTGCCACTAAGCGAGGACTATCCGAAGTATTGCACTCAGGCGATCCAGCCTTTGAAACCCTTCCAAGCTATTTTGACCAGCACTTAAGGCCTGCCCTCGCTATGGTATTAGGTGCAGCAATAGAATCGGGAGATGTTCGTTCAGATATAACTGCAGATGAACTACTTGGAGGAATTGCGAGATTGGGGATGTCCTCATCTGAAGACTCATCTGGGCAAGTAGGACGTATGGTTGCACTTTTAGCCGATGGACTGCGATTTAAAGAGTGAAAAACTCTTTTATCAAAACGGCTTTAAAGGTTAATGGCAGTCAGAAAATGACTGAAGCAACCAAACCAAAATGGTGAGAGCATTTATTCGATGATGCAGATGAATAGTTTTTATTTAGGTGCTATTTAGATCTGGCAATTAAAGAAAGATACAAAAATATGCCTACAGTGAATATTTCACTTTCTGCCGCTCTCTCCATAGGGCTTGAAACCGCTAGGATTGTTAAATGAGATTGATTCTAATTCTAATAGTAGCAGTTGGCCTGGATAGTCTAGTCCATACATTCAGTCCTGAATTGGGAGGGAGTCTACCTTTACTTTTATTCTTAATACTTGGAGGACTTCCGTATGTGGTACTTCCGCCAAAATCCAGATATTTTAGGAGAGAGATAAGATCTTGGGCAAGAAGCAAAAATATAGAAATTGTAGAACCCAAAAACTACTATCTCCTAAAAGGAAAACTGTTCTGGAAGACATCGGATGTCCAAGACATTTTTATTCTAAAATAACATAATGCTGAATATTGGATTGCCTGTGGCTCATGGTTTCTCGGGGTATTCAATAACAACTTAAAGGTATACAAGCTAATTGATAATCGCTTAAAGCTGATAAGCTCCACCTGAGACCTAATATCTATAAAAATAAGTACAAGAATATATAAATCAGCTCCAGCGCCTGAATCTATTGATGCCTACAGCATTAACTTATTGACCGATTTATCTGATACAACAAGCAAATAGATTGAAAAAATAATTACAGTTCAATTTTTGCCCGCTATATTTGAAGGCCGAAGCTTCTCAATTATTGGTTTGTCATTGTCACTCCCCCTATTCTCGTCTAACCCCTATCAGCTCCCCCCAAATAAATTAACATTCACTTAAAGAATAGATAGAGACTAGACCATCGAAAGTGCAATAAATTTACTTTGCAATAGTCTATGCTGCTATGAGACAAACCTCCTCAAACAATGCGATTTTTCAGCCCCCAGAAAACCTTCCTGCTCCAATACAATTTAGGCAAGCTAATGAGGCTGGTATGTATTTTACGTTTCACTTAGCCCATGAAGCACTGAATTCAGACAAATAAATGTCAAGCTTTTATACCGCCCTTCACACTTTACTTTCTTTGACAATCATCACATTGTCACAAAATATCAAAAATGACCTCGTTTTTTGGCCCACGGCTCAGCCAATTGTTGATCAATAGAAACGTAAATTTTATTAAAACATGTTAATTCATGCCTGGCATGGAACCCCCGTACGCATGGAGGGTCTGTCTTATTAGAATTTTTTAAGGGGTGAATATTTATTAACTGCATTTTTTGATCTTGGTGACACAGAAAGAATGGCCGACATTCTCAAACACCAACTTATTTCACAGTATTCACCAGGAAATTAAACTTAATATTTAAATCGTTCTAAATAAATCGACGAGAATAATGTAAACCAGGAGTAACCTTATGCTTTTAAGAAAAAAAAGCGCGCTTGCGACAATGTTGCTGATACCTTTCAGCTTACAAGTACAAGCTCACGGCTGGTCTGAATTTCCAAAAGCCAGGCAAAAAATTTGCTATGATCAAGGCAATATCTGGTCTGGAACACCATCCAATCCAGGCTGCGCGCTGGCAAAAACCATTTCCGGATCTTATCCTTTTCAACAACACAACGAATTCTCCATTAACATCCCTGACTATAATAATTCTGCCGCTGTAAAAAGTGCCATTCCCGATGGAACTCTTTGCTATGCAAATGATCAGCAGAAAAAAGGGATGGGAGCAGCAACTGATGCCTGGACCCGTGTAGAAGTTAATGCTGGGACATTCGAATACGTATTTCAGGCAACAGCGCCACACAACCCATCTTTTTGGGAGTTTTACCTTACGAAAGCGGATGCAGACCTGTCACAACCACTGGCATGGGATGACCTTGAGCTTATCCAGGAGGAAGGGGACGTACCTGTCGTCAATGGTCAATATCGCATGAATGTCACCATTCCAGAAGACAGGGTGGGTAATGCAATTTTATTTGTACGTTGGCAGCGAGTAGACCCAGTTGGTGAAGGCTTCTACAACTGTAGTGATATCACTATTGTAAATACTGATGTTGAACCGCCTAGCGAACCTGATCCCGGCACCACACAGCCGCACCTGATTCAAGGCAACACCTTTATTCCAGAAGACATTAGTATAGATTCGGTTAATGTGGGGGACACCGTCAATTATACGGTATTCAATAAAAATGGTGAGGAACACTCATCATTTTCGCTGGCAATTACCGAAGATAATAATAATGACTGGGACAGGCTTTTAGCTTCTCAAGTCACTGGCTGGTACCAATCAAACCACAATGGAAATGTTTTTATTGGTCGCTGGCATGAAGAAATGAATCACTACATGTACTTCCAGGGTGATTTACATGGCAACTACTTCAACTCCAAAGACTCACGAGCCTCCGGTCAATTCACTATTACAAGCAATGGAAGTGAATTAATAGCTGCTATCACACCCAAGGTTTTAAAACCGCTTGATATAGCTAGAGTAGAACACGGGGATTTAGTGGTACTTTCATCGGGAGAAAGCGCCGGAAATATCAATAATACGGAATGGTCACAGGTAAGTGGAAGCCCTGTTGAAACCGCAACCGGGCCCAGTGGTGCACTGGTTATCGACACGTCAAGCTTAACAAATGAACAGCATGAATTAAGTTTCAAGTTAACCGTAAGCGGTGACTCTGCTGTTGATGACGAGATCTACTCATTTACTGTTGAACCATCAACTACCACAGATCCCACAGATCCCACAGATCCCACAGATCCCACAGATCCCACAGATCCCACAGATCCCACAGATCCCACAGATCCCACAGATCCCACAGATCCCACAGATCCCACAGATCCCAGTATTCAAGCTTGGGATAGCAACGAAATCTACACCGCAGGTGATATCGTTAGCCACAATGGTGAAACATGGACTGCCGGATGGTGGACAAGGGGCGAGGAGCCGGGTACAACCGGCCAATGGGGTGTTTGGCGTTAAGTTAAAGGTCACCAACCAAAACAAGTAGCTAGTAGAAAATTATCTGCTAGCGCTTATCTGAAAGGCCTCAATAATCCTGAGGCCTTTCATTATAAAAACTCACCCCAAAAGAGTTACCTTTCAACTGGATCAATATTTGAAGATTGTGGACTGGAGTAGTCGACATTTAGATCCCAGAAAGCGCGGCGCCTTTACTGAGAATACTCCCCTATTCTCCAGCCGCTGGAAATTCCATCAAAATACTGATCAATCTCAATCGAAATTTTGAAAGCCACTATAAAGATAATGTGAGCATTGAAGAGGCTGTACGACATGCTTGCAGCGAGCGCGATAAGCGCTGGGTACACAGCATATGGACTGTCGGCACAACCTTTCTTCAGCGCCCTGCTAACTCCACTCCGTCACCACCATCATTACTTCCAGCTTTCACCTAAAACCACAATTTCTAATCCAAATCTGAATTCTTGATACTTTCATTACACCTTAGAAAACTAACAGACTGGGAGAGCACCTGCTTCACCGCCAGCGCCTCTAGCACCACTCTTCAATCTGTTGGCATGCTGGTTTTCTGATGCACCGAATCAGGAAAGGATTGGTTATATCTAGCGGTAGTGATCGACTTATATAGTTGGCTAGTTATTGATTGGGTAACGTCGAAAACGGGTGGCTAACTTATGACGCTTTTCAAATGACTATATGGAGATGTAAGAAGCCTACGAATGTTCTCCTACATACTGACAGGAGAAGTCAGTATTGCTCTAGGAATTATCAATCTTTAATTACAGCGTATGATCTGCGGTACAGTATGAGCGCCAAGGGTAATTACTACAATAACGCCTTTGTAGGTACCTTTTTCCACTCACTTAAAGCAGAGCTAATCCATGGTATCCGCTGTTGATGGCTAGGATCAAAAATTGCCACTTTCAAATAGTAATACCTGCTATCTCTTGCACTTCTAGCTGCCTATCAAACCCTCTACAGCTCAACTAAATAAAGGTCGAAAGCACTCCTCATCGAAGACAGAATTACATGTATATTTTACAGCAACCCCTTTTAGAGCCAAATAAACCTTACTTTCTGCCAAATCACGATTCTACTTATTTCTAGGTAAGATGGAAAATGGTAATGACTACCCATTCCTATTGTTTCTTACATACAAATCAGAACTCTCGGTAGAATATTTTAAGTATGTCTGTTTATTTTCTAGAAAAATCTAAATCTTCTTATTCAGGCAATATTCACATAGAAAATTTAGAATCACTTTTCTAGCGAAAACATTAATTTAAATGCTAGAAGGTTAGCCTTTGCTGTTAATGGGGAAGTATGTATGAAAGTGAATTCTCAAAAATTAATTATATGCCTTGCAGTTACCGCTCTCCTCTCTGGATGCGGAGGTGGTTCTGGAAGTGACAAGTCAGCGAACAGTAATTCTGGAAGCGGACCGGTTAGTGGAGGTGGGAGTGGCTCCGGAAATGGGTCAGGAAATGGCTCCGGGAGTGGATCTGGAGATGGAGATGGAGATGGAGATGGAGATACCACTACACCTCCAACGGACGACCCCGATGCTGGCAGCTCGCGCTTCACAGTTAACTTTACACCTTTAAGCGGCAGTACTATTGGCAAAGATAAGGAAATCTATTTAGATTTTAGCGAAGCTATTCTAATCGACAACATTGTCATATCTGGGAGCATGGGAGAGGCCGGTGAACTTTCTCAACTCGATGAAGATACGCTTATATTGCATCCCAGGGGAGACTGGACCAACTCTTCGAACTACTCCCTAACAGTCAACGCCAGAGATGATTCCGGCTATGATATCGAAGCGCTAACCGCCACCTACTATATTGATACGCTCTCCCCTTCCATTACTAACTTCGAGCCAGATATCACTCGCCTGGAGAAAGATGACACGATCAATGTCCTCTTCTCTGAGACCATGGATATCGAGAGCCTTGCCCTATCTGGTACTCTCGTAGAAGATGGCTATACAATCAACTGGTCAAAAACAAATATACCCAATGATACCTTAACGATTAGTCCTGTAGATGGCTGGAAATCAGCTCAAGATCGTAGCATTCAGATTAATATTAACGATCTTGTAGGGATTCCAATGATCACCTATGAAAATAGCTTTACTGTTCCCTTTTACTTTCAGAATTTTGATCCCGCACAGGTCGTTATAGGGCAAGATAGCTTCTCCAGCACAGATTTGGGAATAAATGCTAAAAATTTTGCCTTTCAGCCATCCGGTGATGTCAGTATCGATAATGAGGGGAAACTATTTATATCAGATACTTCGTCCAATCGCGTCTTAGTTTTCAATTCAATTCCTATTACAAATGGCTCACCTGCAAATGCAGTAATAGGCAAGGATGGACTGGACACTCTGGCCTTATCAAACCCGGAACAGGAATTATTCGGCCCCTCAGACATTAGTTTTGATGGAGAGCACCTGCTAGTTTCTCAATACCGGGAAAGGCATATTTCTATTTACGATAGTGTGGTATCCGGAGCAGGAGCAGCGCCTACACTGACTTTAAATATTGGAGATTATGACATCTCCCCCTGTAAAAGCCTGGCACTTTGGATAAACTGGGGAGCCACCGTTGCTGATAGCAAAATAATGGTTACTGATGCAGCCAATTCCAGGGTGTTAATATGGAGCCAAATTCCTGAAAATAGTTATGCCTCCCCGGATCTCCTTGTTGGTCAGTCAGGGTTAGAAAACTGTGATCCAAACGATGTAGACCAAAGTGGCATGTCATATCAACTATCAGCGAGCACCCTATACACTCCAACAGATGTTTGGAGTGACGGAGAAAAGCTGGCCATTATTGACAGTGGAAATAACCGAATTCTTCTTTGGAATAATTTTCCTACCAACAGTTTTGCTCCTGCTGATGTTGTTCTCGGACAACCCTCATTCAGCGAAAGGAATATTGAACTAACCGATGTGGACGGTACTGAATGGCCTGTAAATAGTAAGACCCTAAATCGTCCAGAAACTGGCATCTGGTCAAATGGCATTCAACTCTTTGTTGCCGACGCGAAGAACAATAGAGTTTTAGTCTGGAATAATTGGCCAACTAGCAATTTCGCCCCAGCAGACACAGTGCTTGGACAAGCTGACTTTGTAAGCTTCAAGCCAAATGATGCCAACCAAAACGGTATTAGCTATCCTGATGAACCTGAATCACCTACTGCTTCGACTTTAAAGGAGCCAACAGGAATTTTTGGATATAAAGACCACTTATTTGTTACTGATTCTGGGAATCATCGAATCCTGATTTTTAAATCTAGATAAAAAGATCGCTTGACAAATGGCTGTATAACCCGCAGGGAATATGTGCGGCCATTTATCAATTTATAGCTTAAAAGCTAACTCTGCTTATATTAGTATCTTAAACATATATACGATCTAGAAAAAAAACAAAACACAAAAAACCAACCCAAACCCTTACCAACCCCCATTTTATACTAGCGAAACAATCGATTTTTATTTATTCAGCAGGCTCTATCCAACCATATTTTTGAGCCAGGCGTGCCGCTTCAACTCTATTACTTGCATTCAATTTCTGGCAGCTACTGTGGATATAATTTCGAATGGTACCCGGGGAGAGTGAAACTTCTCGTGCAATATCCTCAGTGGTTTTCCCGGCATAAGCGAGCTGAAGAATCTTCTGCTCTTTAGTGGAGAGCGGATTGTCCCCACATTTGAATGCTTGCTGCATTAATTCAGGAGCTACCACGGTTTTACCTGCTGAAACTTGACGGATACAGCTTGCGAGCTGGCTCGGCGGAGCATCTTTAAGAAGGTAGCCGTTAACCCCTGCATTGAGTGCGCGACGAATATAGCCACTCCTTGAGAAAGTTGTCAGCATCACAACCTTGGGAGGATTTATAAGGCGCTGTAATTACTCTGCGAGTTCAAGACCTGTCATCCCAGGCATTTCTATATCACTAACTACCAAATCCGGGCTGCAATTATCGCAAATCTCAAGGGCCTCTCGCCCATTACACGCAGTTGCGACGACCCGAATATCTTTCTCCAAGTCAAGTAGTGCTCTCAATGCACCGCGCACCATCGCTTGATCTTCAACTAAAAGCACTTTAATCATCATTTAATACAACTACTTATTTAAGGGAAATTGTGGCGTAAATATGACAACCACCTTGGAATTGTATTTTCAAACTGCCCCCAAGCTGGTTCCAGCGATCGCTCATACCACTGAGGCCATGGCCCATAGATACCTTTCCCACAGCCTTTCCATTGTCACAAATATGTAGAGAGAGTAGTTGCTTATCAAGCCACAGCGAAACTTTACACATGCTCGCTTGGCTGTGACGTAGAATATTTGTGGTGGCTTCGCGAATAGTCATTGCCAACGTATTGTCAACCTGAATGGGTATTTCTGTGGCCTCGATATGATGTATACAGGTTATATTCGCTGACTCCAGCGCAAATTTTGAACTCGCCAGCTCATTGACCAATGTACTGATTTTATAATTCGATACCGTTTCTCGAACCTCGATAATCGCTATTCTAGAGATTTTTTTAATATCAAGAATATGCTGCAGTGCCGTTGCTGGATCAACTTCGAGAAGCCGTTCGGCAAGCTCTGCCTTTAAAGTGATACTCGTGAGACTCTGACCGAGGGAATCGTGCAAGTCTTGTGCAATACGTTCACGCTCGGATGTCTTTGCCATAGAGGAAGTTTCCTTTTGGCTCTGTTTAATAACCAGATTAGATAAGTACTTTCTCAGTTGAAATAGAAAGTTCAGGCCGTTGATAGCTGTAAAAAATAGTCCCGTCAAAACAGCATATAGTGATTGTCCAGTTAAGTAGGCAGTACTCAAATAAGAAAAAGTAACAACAAACAGCAAAATAATGGATGCATAGAGTTGCCTGTACGCCGAGCAAGCTGCAGCCGCAAAGGCAAAGAAACCGATACCGGCAAGTGAATAAAAAGAAGTGATAACACCTAAAAGGTTTAGAGCCAAGACAATACCAGTAACTTTGGTTCCTTTGCACCAAAATACGAGGAAGAACAAAGGGAAGAGAAACAAGTGGCAAATCACTACCACCCCAAAAGCAACTTCACTAAAAGTATGGAAAATAAAGGGCAAGTATATAAGGAGCTGAAAATATGGTACTAAGTTCAGAGCACCTCTCAGATTCTTGGGGAAAGTATAGAACCTTTGCAAATAGTGATATGCCGCCATTAGTTACTAGCTTCCAAAAATTGTACTTCATGCTCCATCCATTCTTTCACATATACAGGTGCCATGGCATGGCCCATACCTTCTACCCACAACGTTTTAGCACCAGGAATGCGAGCTGCATACTTTTTAGCTTGAGCAATACTTAACAGGGGATCTCTATCACCATGAATAACCATAGTGGGGACTTCTAAGCTCTCCAATCGCTCTAATCGCGAGCCAGAAAGAGAGATTGCTGTAAATTGCTGAACTGGCAGATTATGATCAAATCCTTGCCTATGACGTAGTTCGTAGAGAGTGGTGTGTGCAATATGTTCAACATCAAAGCCTCCCTGCCCCTGAAGACTGTGATAAGTACTTACCATCAACTTAGCCATACCCTCATCGGAGCCACTGAGTCCATAGCGAAGAAATAGCCGAAGCATATTGTATCTGAAGGTTTTTCCCTGGGGTAACTCGGGGTCTTCGAAAAAACCTGAGGACATAATTGAAGTAAGGCTTTTCAAGCGATGGGGGTATTGCAGGGCCATTTCTTGCGCAATCATCCCTCCCATTGAGGCGCCCATAATATGAACTTGCTTAATCCCCAGGGAGTCCATAACCGCAAGGTTATCGCGCATCATGTCGGAAAGGTCGTAAGCAGTCTCCTTAGTCCAGTTGGTAACCCAACTCGAGGCACCGCAGCCACGATGATCGGTGAGTAGTACTTGATAGCCAGCAGCTAAGAGTGGCTCATAGACTTCAGATGGCCAATACAAAGAAGAAGAGCCCATACCGTTTATCAGTAACACTGTGCCACGAACAGGTATCCCCTCTGGGCTTTTAAGCTGATACCAGATTTTAAGGCTCCCCGAGCGAACATATCCGTTCTGACCGGAGATCAGTTCAGGTAGTGGTTTCTCAAGGCTCAGGTTAAGTCGTTTCTGGATATCCTTGGGAAGTGGAGGTGTTGTAAGGACCCAAATAGTACAGACTACCACCAGAAGGAATACTATCACGCCAACGATTAAAGAAACTGTCTTGAACAATGTAAGCCTCCATAAACACCGTGAGATCGGTGCAGAAATAATACTTATAGGTAATATCACGCAATAGTGAGATCTGGGTAAGTCATTTCTGTCATCAAATCCATATGACATTTGTCATCTTTTGCCAATGATTAAGCAGTCCAGCCACAACTACTGGATAGTAAATGTACATATATTAAATTCAAGCCTCCGGCAAGGGATGCTGAGGGCCAATAATGCATAAAACTACCTTGCATATCCCCCTCAAACTTTTATTTATATTGTCTTCTGCGAAAGTTTTTTAAATATAATACCTATAGAGGGATAGCCAGAAATAAAAACAAGAATATATATAACCAACGCCCAACACCTGACCCCATGAATACCATTTAGACTAAGAAGTACAATTTTTTGATAGACGCATTAGAGAAAACAGCACTAGACAATCACTAGAACCAGCAGCTCCATTTACCACACCCTTCACCTTAATGGTACGTACGTGCACCTTAGGCGATAGGTGGTCAGTACTTACCCACATCTTTGACCAATCAAACAGCAACAAAATAATTAAAACACTGTGGCTCAAAGGAAAATTTTACGAGAAAATACCATCAATGGACATCATCAACACATAAGAAACGGAGATTAATACAGCAGTGAAAAAAGTAGTTTGCTATTTTTTATTTCACCTTATTAGCTACAACTGTCTAGCAGAAGACAAAGATATGATCCCCCCTCTCTCCCCTGGGGAGGGTTATGCTATTTTACCATTATCAATACATGGAACCCCACCTAAATCGGTAAAACTACAAGATCCAAAATCATTCGGGAAAAGCTATATCTTCAAAAGCCCCGCAACAGGAAATAACTTCAAGATTATAAAATTACCCGCCGGAAACTATAGGTGGACAAAAGTTATTGCAAACAGGAGCTACCTCTTCAACCTAAAAGAGAAACAATTCGACCTGATCATACATGAAGGCGCTATTAACTATGGAGGACATCTTACTATAGATATAAATTGGACATTCGGAACAGCTACATTTGATTACCTTAACCGGAGCTCCGAAACGATAGAAGAGTTAGAGAACTGCTGCCAAAAACTCCTAGAGCAGCACCCACTCACATTCACAGGAAACACAAAAGATCCGTTTATTAAGTTCTACCTGGAAACCATTCAGATGGATTCAACCAAATGAAAGAGTTATTGTTTACACTTTCCGTTCTAATGTCATCGCTCGTACTTGCAGGATTGCCAGAAGATAGCAAAGCCTCTCCTGAAAAAACTCTTGAGATCGCAAAAAAATTCTTTAAGGCAAGCCAAGTCACAAAAATTAAAGTCTCCCCCAACGGAGAGAATGTTGCAATCATGAGGAATTCCGGAGAGACAATACAAATCTCACTCCTAAATACAAAATCCTTCAAAGAAAAGCTAATCCTTCAGTATGCTACTAATGACTCCCTGGAGGTTATTGATTTTAATTGGATAGATGATAACTCTATCCTTAGCGACACATTTACAAAAGGAAAGGGTTGGGATTTATTCTTAAGTAAGTTAACCTTCAAAAGTTCACAAGTAGTATCCGTTGAAAACAAGCGATTCCTTGAAAACGCCTTTTTGGTAGATCCCCTCCCAGACTCTGAAAATCAATTTCTAATCGCAAAATGGAGAAACGAAAAAACTGGTATATACAAAATTGATATCTCAGAAAAAAATTTTCATAGACAATTACGAAAAGAGTTTAGATTAAACAGGAGGGGGCCAGATACACCATACTGGCTAACTAATGCGAAAGGGCGGTTATCTATTGGATATTCACTCAACAAAGCGGATTCAAAAAATGAAATTTGGGCCCGGCGCCCTAATGGAAGAAAGTGGGAAATTATATGGGAAGGGCCGGAGGATATAACATTCACTCCCGTACTAATATCTGAGAATGGCAAAATACTACATGTCCTTTCAAACGAGAAAGATAACTTCGTTAGTTTATATAGATACAGCATCCCAGAGAAAAGGTATCTTGATAAAATATATGGACACCCGAATACAGATATTAACTCTGCAATCATAAGCCCAAACAAGGATGGTATATTGGGTGTTTCCTTTATTGAGAGTGGTTTCCATAAACATGAGTACTTGATGGAGGTAGAAGCCGTTCTTAAGGGGGAACTAGAACTTTCAGTTGAAGAATCGAAAGCTTATATTGTTGATTTTAACCAAGATAAAACTATCGCGGTAGTTCAAACTTCTAGTGCTACCGACCCAGGCTCTTATCACCTGCTAAATAGAAAATCTAATGAGCTAATTAAGTTTGCATCTATAGCTCCATGGCTCAAAGAATTTAAACTCTCCGAAACTCAAATAATAAAATCAACATCAATTGACGGGCAGATTATTGAATCATACTTGACATTACCAACCTCAGATGGCACAACTCGACCACCATTGATCGTATTACCGCATGGCGGACCGATCTCAATAAGAGATACCAGGCATTTTAATGCCCATACTCAATACCTGGCCACACTAGGTTACGCAGTACTACAACCTAACTATCGAGGCTCTTCCGGATACGGAAAGAAATTTGAAAATCAAGGGATGCGTCAATGGGGACGCCTAATCGAGAATGACATTTATTCAAGTGTCGAAGAGGTTATCAACCAAAAGCTGGTGGAACCAAGTAAAATTTGTATTTATGGAATTAGCTATGGAGGTTATTCAGCTCTAATTTCTGCTATTAATCGTCCAGACCTATTTAAGTGCGCTGCTTCCTACGCTGGAGTTACCGACTTACCATTGCTTTTTAGCAATAACGATTTAACTGGAGACGAAAGACGAAATAACTTCATCGAAAAAATTATTGGTGACCCTGATACCGACATAGATACACTTATGGAGTACTCTCCTGTTTACCAAGCTCACAGGGTAAAAATACCAATATTTATAGCACAGGGTAAAAAGGATAAAGTTGTTGACCAGGAACACTTTAACAGAATAAAAAAAATTCTTGATGCTCACGATATAAATTACGATAGCATGCTACTAGAGGATGAAGGTCATGGATTTCATTACCTTAAAAGCACAACTTCTTTTTACACCAAATTAGATTCATTTTTTCGAGAATCACTTCAGCTTGAGCCCTTACAGTAGCAGCCCAACTTAGCAATGATAGCCTGGCACCCCGCTCCGGGCTATCACTAAGCACAGAGCAATAATAACAAAAAACAACATCAACCTAACACACCAAATCAGCTCAACAAAACACAGAAATCAACCATAACTATCTACAATCACACACCAATCGTAGAATCTCTAAAATTAATAAATTTAAAAATATAGAAAAACACAATTAACCCAGCCTTTTATAATCAACGACATCCACTCACTGAGTATTTGCACGCCCCAACGCACATTTTCATAAAGCTCAACTAAAGATAAGAAATAGTAGATGATTGAGTTCAAAATAGAAAATTTTACACCATTAAGTCACCCAGGGTGGCCAACCCTAAGATACTAATTGATGCAATTTTTTAAGCTGTAGACATAAAAAAAACACACTTCGCTCTTAACAGCACCACAGTACGTCAATTCTGTTTCTACCCTTCCTGCGACAAAACAATCCGATACTTAGCCTTACCAGATTTCAAATGCTCAAATGCCGCTTCTATCTGGCTCATTGGGAAAATCTCTATCTCAGGTTTAATCTTATGATGCGCCACAAACTCAAGCATAGTTTCGATGGTACCAGGGCTGCCGACTGGAGATGCTGAAATTGAGCGCTGCCCAAATAACAAGGGGAATAGAGTAAATTGGATTGGGTTAGTTACAGCTCCAACAAAGTGTAAACGCCCTTTTGGTTTCAAAGCCTGGATATACAAATCCCAATCAAGACTGACATTCACAGTCGACAGAATAAAATCAAAGCTCATTGCCGCCGCTTGAATCTCTGCGGGGTCGCGGGAGTTCAGTGTTTTATGAGCACCGAGAGCTAAGGCTTCTTTGCGTTTTTCCTCGCTGGAAGTAAACGCGGTAACTTCACATCCCCAGGCATGGAAAAACTTCAAGGCAAGATGGCCCAACCCACCAATACCAATCACAGCCACTTTGTCAGTGGGTTTGATACCAAATTGGACCAATGGATTGAATACGGTAATACCCGCACATAAAATGGGGCCGGCCGATGCATAATCCACACCATCAGGGATAACAACCAGGCTACTCATATCCGCCCTGGTTTTATCGGCAAAGCCTCCATTGGTGAGTATGGTGAACTTTGCCTCTCTACATAAGTTGAGGTCACCAATTCGGCAAGTATGGCATGTCTCACAGTAGCCTGAATTCCACCCCAATCCAACCACCGTACCCTTTTTAAGATGAGCTACTTGCTCCCCCATCGCGGTTACACGGCCGATGACTTCGTGACCGGCAACCATAGGGTACTGTCCAATACCCCATTCATTTTCAATCATGCTCAAGTCACTATGACAGATGCCACAGTACATGATTTCCAGTTCAACTTCTGTTGCGCCCAAATCTCCTGCTGCAATTTGGTAGGTCTTAAATGGACCGCCGGCCTCTAAGACTGCATAGGCATTAATAGTTGATGCAGTAGACATGGCGGGCTCCTTGAAGAAAAGGAAATCACAAATGACCTTAAAAGTTTAGACGCCATTCAGCTGTAGACTTTATTGCACCCTTACAATTTTATTTTCTAGAAACTAGTGGCCCTACTATCCAGGGAGCCTCTGAATAATTCCGTGATGCCTCTGGCATGCAGAGCGGTTCACAATCAAGGCGCGACTTCGCAGGAATGTCTAGACCTTTCAAGAAGTTGCAACGCGGAGTGTGAATCGCTCTGCATGCCCCGAAGGGCGGGCCTTGAAGGCCGCAGCTGTTGCGTTGCAGCTCTTGCAAAGGGCTACGGCCATTCGCGGCGAGCTGCGCCTAACATCTGCAGCCTTCAAGACCCGCAGAGGCATTACGGAATTATTCAGAGGCTCCCTAGCACAGAAATTAAAAGTGTTAACCGGGAGAAAGTAAAAGATTGAAATTAAAGCTGTAAAACAGAAAAAAGGCCGGGGGTACTTCCCCCGGCCAGTGCCAAGTCCTGTGAGGTTGCTGAATAGCAGAGGACTGATGAGAAATTGGACCGCAGTTTTACGCAGAAGATCAATTCAACACTCGATATCCGCGACCAACCAGGCAATTCTTGATGATGTAGGTTGCCTCAGAGCTCGCACTACCCGCCCCTGACAAGCCCCCAACAAGCGCGCCGGCACCGGCTCCGGCTACCGCAGCACGCCCGCTGTCACCGACTATTGCACCGAGCGCACCACCTACTACAGCACCACCCGCAGCACCGGCAGCTGTTCTGCGCCCTTGGTCACTGTACGTGGAGTAAGCGATTCCCTTACACTCTGCAAGGTCCGCTTGATACTGATTCATGTTAACGCCCCAGGTATCGATAACGATTCCACCGGCACCGGGAACCTGCTCTGGCTGATTCGCACAACCGTAAAGCAGCGACATCATAATTCCAGCAGTTACAGAAATAGCAGTCTTCATCAAACACCCCATATCGCTTTCGCCACAGGATAGTGAGCTTGTCACGCTTTTCTTCTTTAGGTTTAGCTGCTGGTAGAACTTGACGCCAGTCTGGCGCCTAAAAATGAATGACCCGCTGGGCAACAAATCCAACAGGCGTAAATAGTGTTGTAGCTATTAGTGGAGGGCGCCTTTTATCTATGGATCTGCAGGTTGGGTTCCTGTAGGCAGAATTGAATATTGGTAAAACACTTCTAATTCTTGAGATTTCGCTTGTGGATCGAGGATATTTACTATGCCCTTAAAACTCTTTAATCGCCGACTCTCTGTATCGTAAGTGAGATTTAAGTCCTCTACGAAAAGGCGGATAAGAGGCTGGGAAACATCTACTCGTATACAAGTATTTTCACCTGCCGCTTGATTACAGGATACTGCCCTAGCGCGCAGCATTATCGATCGACCATGCAGTGGCGAAGCAAAATTGAATTTAAGAGTTTTTCCTGAAGACAATAAGTCCCAGTGGTCACGCACATAAGTATCAAAGCCTGCATCAACTACATCAACACTTCGTGCCTCTCGCAAACTTACTTTCCAGGCTTCGTCCTCGTTGGCTCTATAGCGCATCATCCACTGGCCGTCATCCCAAAGGACTTCACGGACTTCGCCGTGCCTCCGATCTATTTGAGTGACGCTAGGTAAGGCACTGCGACCAGCTGCGGGGCCACTTCGCTCTCGAAGAGTTTTCTCTGCTATCAAATCACCCTGGGGTGCATAGTAGAAAACAGTTATTTTGCCATTATCTTGCGAAGTATAATATTCGCAGTACTGCAACTGTTGATTATCCGGATCATAGGCCAAACCTTTGACCAGGAAAGGCCCTTCATAGTGACAGTTATTTCCGGCAATAGCCGACATCGCAATAAATTCAAGCATTGCTCACCTCTTTTTGACAAATCTTTCTTGCCAAATAGGCAAACAACGGCAGGATGCAGGCCCAAATTACACTTAGTGTTCCCAGGGATTGCCACAAGGGCCTGTGCAATTCCACAGTGCCATTTAGGAATGCACCGGTAAAGTAACTAAACGGTCCAAAAAAACCACCCAGGATTACCGCCAGCCATAGATTTTTCTGTAAGAAGACCAAACTGTATCGTAAGGTCATGGCAAAGTTCAACCACAGGCAGATCAGCCATAAGGGAGGCCAGGAGGAGCCGCTGTCATTTCGCATCACCCCCAAATGAAACAAGATAGAGTCTATAGACACTCCAAAGATAAACACCCCCGCCAACCAAAGCGGTTCCCTGGGCAAATTGGCGATATAGCGTAAATGTACAAAGAGGTTCACCAGAGTAAAGGGAACCACCAACCACACCTTGGCCACTATGACGCACAGTGGCCAGGCGATATCGAAAAGTAAGGCATTAGCGACAAAACGCCACATGCAGGAGAGCCTCTGGTTGATTCCGTAATATCCTTGGATTGCAAACTCTTAAAAGGTTTAAACAATTCCCTGAAATCACGCCTTGATCCTGAGCCATTCTGAAAATCAAACACATCACAAGATTAACCGGAGAGACTCTAGAAGTTTCCCAGATATCGCGGTTTGGCAAACACAAACTGGGCAGTACCAATCACTCGCTGCAGAAATCCTCCTTCGCAGTAGCATAAGTAGAATTCCCACATACGGATAAAGCGCTCATCAAAACCCAACTCACGAACTTTGGATATTCGTTCAAAAAATGCTTTGCGCCAGTCATTTAAAGTGCGGGCGTAATGGGCCGTGATATCTTCTAGTCCCACAATCTGCATATCTGTTGAGTTGCTAATATGGTTCGCAATAACCTGATTAGACGGCAGGCAGCCACCAGGGAAGATATATCGCTGGATAAAGTCGACCTCTTTACGATACTCGTGGTAGCGCTGGTCGCGAATGGTGATTGCCTGCATCACCATCAAGCCATCTTCTTTGAGTAATTCGCTACAACCAGCGAAGAAGGTCTTGTGAAATTCGTGCCCTACTGCCTCCACCATTTCAATCGATACAATTTTATCGTACTTACCTCGCAGGTCCCGATAGTCTTGTAATAAAAGAGTTATCTGATCCTCTAACCCCTCATGCTTCACCCATTGACGGGCATAGTCATATTGCTCTTGGGAAATTGTAGTAGTTGTTACTTTACAGCCATAGTACTTGGCAGCATGAATGGCCATCCCCCCCCACCCAGTACCAATCTCAAGGAGGTGATCGGAGGGTTTTAACTTTAGCTTTCGGCAGATCAGTTCCAGTTTGTGATTAGAGGCTTCAAACAGGGTTGCATTTTCAGACGGGTAGACCGCAGATGAATACAGCATGGTCCTGTCCAAAAACAACCGAAAAAATTCATTGCCCAGGTCATAGTGTGCAGAAATATTCTTGCGTGAGCCATTGCGGTTATTCGCATTCAACTGATGTAACCAGCGCAGGCCTAATCGGGGTAAATAGCTCCAACGACTATCGATACCTTCCACCAGTTCCATGTTGTCCACCATCAGGCGAATCAGGTCCACGGTATTGGTTGAGGTCCAGGCGCCCTGCATAAAGGCTTCTCCAGAACCAATGGTTCCGTTTAATAGCACCTGTATATAGCTGGATGGATCATGTACGCAAATATGTGCCGAGATCTCTGCTTCTTCTGGCCTCTGGCCAAAGTGGTAACACTGCTCCCCCTCTTCAATTAGCAAGTGGCCACGATCAATACCCTTGAGTTTTTCCAACACCAGCTTGCGGGCCAGGCGAACGAGCCAGGACTGTGCCGATACTTCTGATTTTGACGACGAAGCCTGATCAACTTCCTGAACTGCTCTCATAGTTGTTTATCTCCTGCCTGAACCTCGGCGTCGTCGCTAGGATGCGAAAATACCGGGATACGCTTGACCCATAATTTCAGTGCCTGCCAATAAATGGCGGCTATAACTTTTACGGTCATCAAGGGGTACTGGATCAATATTGAATTAAGCGATCGGCCGCTAATTTCGCAGCGCTGTAAACTCAGGGTTGCATCAAACATTGGGCGAGTGCCATCTTCTGTATCATCGGCACTCGCATCAAAATTTTGCAGGTAGGCTGTCAGCTTTTCTCCAGGTTTTGTCCCCCTCCATCGATACCCTTGGGCCATGGGCATAAAAGGCGAGACATGAAATGTTTTTGCGAAGGTCGCTTTTTGCAACTTGGTATTATTACGGCAATCCAAAACATAGCTGTGACGCTCTTTCCAGGGAGTATTGTGCACATCCAGGAGCAGCCAATCCACATTCTGTCCCTCAGCATCGAAACAATAGTAAACACTGAGCGGATTCATGTTGTAGCCAAAGTAGCGCCAATTGGCCAGCAAGCGAATAGGCCCGGAAGGCTGCTCTCCCACTTCCTCCTCCACCCGCTGTCGAACCGCCTCATCAAGACTGAGGGATTCATCGCCAAAAAAATCACTACGACAAAATCTCGCAGGTGCCCGCCGCTGGGAGGACCAAAGAGGTGAAAGCTGGCAAATGGCTTCCACCTCTGCCAGATCGACGTACATCATAAAAACCTGGTAGCGAAACTGATGAGCTCTGGGCGCAAAGCGCCGGTGCTCCAACCACCCGGTATAAATCGCACTTTCCATGATACCGGCCTCCTTACCAGTCAACACCCAACCCCCGAGCCACTCGCAACGCACTCGTTACACCGTCTTCATGAAATCCATTTGCCCAGTAAGCGCCGCAGAACCAGGTGCGGTTAACACCATTAATACTATCCCACTGCTGTTGCGCTCGCGTTCCGGCCACAGAAAACTGAGGATGGGCGTACTCAAAACGACCGAGCACAGACTTGGGATCGATACGCTCTTCGGCATTCAGGGTGACACAATAGGTTTTCTCGGTATTCAAGCCCTGAAGTATATTCATGTTGTATGTCAAAACAGGCAGTGCATCCTGTTCACTGCGCAATTGGTAATTCCAACTCGACCAACTGCGACGGTGACGGGGTAGCAAGGTGCTGTCTGTATGCAGGACCACGGCATTTTTTGCATAGGGTATAGCCCCCAGGATTTTTTGCTCACTGCCGCTGGGGTCGGTCAAACATTGAAGGGCCTGATCGGAATGGCAAGCGAAAACAACGGCATCAAACTCCAGATTTTCCCCTGCAGCGGTGCGAACATTCACACCTTCTCGACAGCGTTGCACGGCCTCAATGGGCGTAGATAAGCGAATTTTATCTGCGAAAGATTGTATTAACGGATCAATATATTCACGCGACCCACCCTTAATTACTCGCCACTGTGGGCGGCGCACCAGGTTGAGCAAGCCGTGATTGACAAAGAAGCGGACAAAGAAACTGACAGAAAACTCCAGCATTTGCGCCACACTGGCAGACCAGATAGCAGAGCCCATAGGTACCAAATAGCGATTGGCGAATTCTGCGGAGTAACCGTTCGCAGGTAGATACTCACCCAGAGTCAATGTCTCGCTCAGCCTCCCCTCCTGCCAGTCGCGGAGGGCATTGCGGTTAAAGCGCACTATGTCCCAGAGCATACGCCAGTGCCCGGCGCTGACGATGTTCGAGCGCTGTGCAAACAGGCTGTTGAGATTGTTACCCGCATATTCAAACCCCTCCTGATCGCAGCGCACACTAAAGCCCATGGAGGTGGGTTGGGATTGAACTCCCAGCTCTTTAAGCAAGCGAATAAAATTCGGATAGGTCCAGTCGTTGTATACAATAAAGCCAGTATCCACTGCTAACCGGCGTTCCCCCTCGTCAATATCAACCGTAGCGGTATGCCCTCCCAGGCGCGCCTGTGCTTCAAACAGGGTGACATCGTACTTTCGATTCAATAGATAAGCGGCAGTAAGACCGGCAATGCCGCTGCCAACAATAGCAATTCGCATCAATTCTTCCTTAGTGTGCGGATTCTTGTCATTTTGGGTACGCAAAAACGGAACCAGATTGAGCTGAAAAAACCCAGAAACCGCAGAGGCCAGCTGAGCCGCTTGGGAAAATCGACTGTGTGCCCAACGCCACAGAGCCCCTGTTCAATACGCTCGGCAGCCTGCTCTGGAGTCATTAAAAAAGGCATGTCAAAGTCATTGCGCTGGGTAAGGCGGGTGTCGACAAACCCCGGGCGAATGTGGACCACTCGAAGTGGAGTAAGGCTGGTATCGGCGCGCACCGACTCCAGAAAATAAGCCACCGCCGCTTTGGAACTGCCATAGGCTTCGGCGCGGGGAAAAGGTACCACTGACGAGAGACTGCCGAGCGCAGCAAATACCGGAGACCGGCTTGCGGCTAACAGTGGCTGCGCGCACTTCAAGGTATTCACCAAGGCAAAGAAATTGCCATCAAAAACCCGCCGGTACATGGTGACATCCAATTGAAGGTCGTCGTCATATTCACAGGTACCAGCGCAAGCAATCACCATATCCAGGTGATCTGTGAAGTCCGCTAATCGCCGAGTAACACCCGGCATCACCGCATCATCACTAAGATCACAATCCAAAACCCTGAGGCGACTGGGGGCTATGTTCTGTAACTCCGTCAGCGCATCGAGCCTGCGACTGCTGGCAATCACAAAATTATTCTGCTCCACCAGGCGCAATGTAAGCGCGCGCCCAATACCCGAGCTAGCACCTGTGATCCAGATGGTTTTATCGCGAATCCCCTGGGACACTTAGTTGCGCTCCATTCGCGACTTAATAAAACCTATGCAGGAGCCCAATACCGGCACCTGCTCGTAGACCATGGCACCCATATCGTAAAAGTCCTCGTGGTAGTGAATCTTATCGGTGTAACGCAACAGGCTACAGCCACGAAGTTGTAATGGGCGTCCACCTTTGAGTGATTGGTGTCGGTAGTGCATGGTCCACGAAAGGCAAGCGCTGCCCTCGCCCACCACCGGCAGATCATCAAATTGGAAGCGGCACTGGGTAAGCCCCCTACTCATTCCCGCAAAGTAACTCTTTAGAGCAGGCAATCCCTCTATCCGATGCAACGGGTCACAAAAAATGACATCGTCGCTATATAGTGATCCAAGGCTGCCAGTTTCCTGCATCAAGAAGTCTTTGTAGTACTCCTCTAGCTCCTCAATCAACGCGCTCATCATCGGATTCCTTACTGTTCTAGCTGCAGATAAATACGCCACACCCCATCGGGTGGATCACCGCTCAATAAAAGGTAGGCCAGAGTGATCCAGTTATGCCCTCTCTGCGTAAGTAGTTATCAGACAACTTGGAAGTCTCCCCCTGAGAGTCTGTTGCAGAATGTGGTACACGGATGTACCACAACAGCTCCCAACTCTAATTTCCAGACATGCTTGATTGCGTGAGTATCGACAACGACAGAAAGACCGTTAACATGGCGCATAGCCCCCAAGCAAAAAGTGAAATACGCCCGGTGAAACTGCCACAAAGAGAGGACCAGGACTGGAGTGCCCTGCTGACGCGAGTCGGTGCGGAGCGTGATCGCCAGTCCTTTGAGCAGCTCTTTCACCACTTTGCCCCACTAATTAAGGGTTTCCATCACAGCCGCACCACCCAGGCAATTAGCGCTGAAGCCGCCGATGAGCTGGTGCAGGAAACCCTGTTTAAAGTCTGGCGCAAGGCCCCCAGCTTCGATGCCAGTAAGGCTTCTGCCAGCACCTGGATATTCACCATTATGCGCAACACTCGTATCGACATGTTGCGCCGCAACGGGCGTCATCAAAACGCCGAGATTATTGAAGCCATGGATGTTTGGGATGAAACCCCCGAACACCAACCGTTGATATTTCTACAGAGAAGACGCAACGAAAAGGAAGTTGCGGAAGGCCTACACAGCCTGCCAGCAGAACAGAGCCACGTCTTGGAAAAGGCGTATATGGAGGGAAAATCCCACAGTGAGATATCCAAGGAGCTGGAATTACCATTGGGCACGGTAAAGTCCCGCGTGCGACTGGCCCTAAAGAAGTTACAAGCGAGGTTGGCCAAGTAGGTTTAGTATGATTCGCCACCACCCCGATAAAAATTTACTCCTTGAATACGCTTCCGGCAGCCTGCCCAAAGGCGCCAGCCTGGTCGTTTCCGCCCATATACAAATGTGTGCCGAGTGTCGCGCTCAATATCAAACCATGAACACCCTGGGTGGCTCCATTCTGGAGTCCTGTGCACCACAGGCCGTAAACGATGAGGCTTTCCAACGCCTGATGGGACGTATTGATCAGGCAGCTAAACCGGCGCAACAAGTGGCTCCCGAGAGATCCAAATCCACAGAGCCCATGCTGGCGGATGCGCCGCCAGTCGTGCACAAGCTGCTGGAAAAAAATCCCCCGATCAAATGGAAAACTATCGCGCCCGCCTTAAAAATGTGTCGACTAAAAACCGGGCAGGATCAATATGAAGTGAGCTTTCATCGCCTGAGTTGTGGCGGCAAAGTAGCAGAGCACGATCACCGGGGCTACGAACTCACCCTGGTTTTGTACGGCAGTTTCTCTGATAGCGATGGTGTTTATAGTCCTGGGGACTTTCTGTTGCGGGAACCCGGCGACGTGCACCGCCCGACGGTCACAGAAGATCAAGAGTGCCTGTGCTTCTCTGCGGTACAGGCACCGGTGGCGATTACCGGTGTCAGCGGCTGGTTGCTAAACCGCCTTATCCCGTTTCGTCCGGGCTGACACCGATTAAAAGAGCTGCGGCGTCTAGGACGCCGCCAGAGAAGTCGGCTCTTGCTCCCCATCCACAAATACTGCAGAAAGCTCATCCCAACGATCGCTGACCGCCGCGAATTTTTCCTCGCGCACATGGCCATAGCCACGCACTTGAAGGGGGATTTCGAGCAGCTCTTGTGCCTCTGACAGGTTTTCGCCGGACAGATGCGCGGCCACGCTATCAACTGCTTTGGCCACCTGTTGGGCCCAGCGCCGTTCAGCACGGCGCTCCTGGGTGTAACCGAAGACATCCAGTGCAGTACCGCGAAGCACTTTACCCTTAGCCAACAGCGGCATCAGCTTGCCCATCCAGGGGCCAAACTGCATTTTGCGTACGCGACCACTGCTATCGGGGCGAGCAAGAAGCGGCGGCGCCATATGGAATTTCAGGGTGTAGTCGCCGCTGAATGTCTCACGTAGCTGTCGCTTGAAATCTTCACCGGTGTAGAGGCGCGCCACTTCGTACTCATCTTTATAAGCCATCGCTTTATAAAGGCTGCGCGCACCCATACGGGTAAGATCGCCCCGAGCAGCTGGCAGTGAGGATTCTGCTTTGCGCAGCGCCTCTATATGGCGAAGGAATTCTGCCGCATAGGCCGGGCTTTGATAGTCGCGAAGCTCTGCTGCCAATCGCTCCAGCAACTGCTCCACCGACTCCTCAGGCTCCACCAATTTCACCGGCTTGGCCGGCACTGCCAATTGCTCGATCGCTTTAGGATTCTCCGCCAGCAAACGGCCAGCGCGGAAAGCGCGCAGGTTGTTCTCTACCGCCACGCCATTGAGTTCGATGGCCCGCTCCAGGGCCGCTTCACCGATTGGCAGCAGTCCTTTCTGGCAGGCAAAACCCATAATCATCAAGTTACTGGCTACGGTATCGCCAAACAGTGCCTGGGCATATTTATTCGCATCAAAGGCAAAATATTCTGCACACAGAGACTCAATACTCTGTTGGGTCGCATCGGCAGGGAATGCCAGCTCGTTGTCGCGAACAAAGGCCGCTACCGGTACTTCAGCAGTATTTACCAGGGCACGCATTTCGCCGGTGGCAAATTTGGTTCGCTGGCCAGCGGCGGTGACCATATCGCAACCCAGTAACAACTGCGCCGCGCCATCGCGAATACGAGCGGTGGTAATCGCCTCGGGGTTTTCTCCCACTTTCACATGAGCCACTACGGCGCCATTTTTTTGTGAGAGTCCGGTAAAGTACAAAGTTGTACTGCCCTTCTCTTCCAGGTGCGCCGCCATACCCAGCAGTGCCGCCACGGTAAGTACACCACTGCCACCAATGCCGGCCACCAAAATACTGAGTGGCTGGGCCAGAGTCGCGACCGGCGCAGAAGGTAATCCGGCAATAGCCACGTCTAAGGCATCCGCCAGGGACTGCACCGGGGGCTTTTTCAGTTCTCCCCCTTCTACAGTGACAAAGCTCGGGCAGAAACCATCGGCACAGCGCATATCCTTGTTGCAGCTGGACTGATTGATCTGACGCTTGCGCCCCAACGGGGTTTCCAGCGGCTCCACGGCAATACAGCTGGACTGAACACTGCAATCGCCACAGCCTTCGCAGACCCGGTGGTTAATCAGCAGTCGCTGGGATGGATCGACCATCTGTTTTTTCTTGCGGCGGCGGCGTTTCTCGGCCGCACAGACCTGCTCATAAATAATCGCCGTCACACCGGCAGTTTCCCGCAGGCGACGCTGCACGGCGTCCAGCTCAGAGCGGGGAAGAACTTCTACGGCAGTGGGCAGTTGGCTGCGGTGTTCACGCCAGTGGTCGGGGTTCTCAGTCAAAAGAACGACTGTGCCAACTCCCTCGGCCAGCAACTGTGCAGCCAGGGACGGAGCATTAACTTCGCCATCGGCGGGTTGGCCACCGGTCATGGCCACCGCATCGTTCAGAAGAATTTTGTAGGTGATATTCACCTGGCTCGCCACGGCCTGGCGAATGGCCAATAGCCCAGAGTGGTTGTAGGTTCCATCGCCCATATTCTGGAAAATATGCTCGGCGCTGGAGAAACGGTGCAGGCCCACCCATTGGGCACCCTCGCCTCCCATATGGGAATAGGTATCGGTGCGCAGGCCTTTACCCAAAGCCATAATATGACAGCCAATACCGGCACTCCCCAAACTGCCTTCTGGCAATTTGGTGGAAGTGTTATGAGGACAACCTGCACAGAAAATGGGTTCACGAGCCAACAAGCCCTGAGCCTTTGCAGCGACATTGCCCCCCAGTTTTTCTGCCAGGGGAATCAGCTGTGCCGCCAGTTCAGTATCCACCAGCCAGCGGGCAATGGCCTTGGCCACCTGATCCGGGCCAAAGCCCCACACTGCCGGCAACAGGTCCTTGCCATCCAGGTCTTTCTTGCCGACTACCTTCGGACGATAGCTATCTTCCCAACCGTAGAGCAGGTTTTTCAGCTGATCCTCCACCAGGGGACGCTTCTCCTCGACTACTAGCAAGCGCTCCATGCCCTTGGCGAACTCACTGATGCCCCTAGGCTCCAGCGGCCAGGACATCGCCACTTTATAGATGGAGATGCCTGCTGAGTTCAGATCTGCCTCTGATAAGTTGAGCAGTTTCAAAGCCTCAAGCAAATCACCGTGGGCCTTACCCACCGTTACAATCCCGAAGCGTTTTCGCTCCGCACTGTGGGTGGTTTTATCCAGGCGGTTGGCATAGGCGAATGCCTTGGCTGCGGGCAAACGCTCCTCCAGCATACGGCGCTCGTACTCGAGGCGCTCGGCAGGCCAATTCAGGTGGGGATCGTAGTTCAGGCCGTGTGGCGGGATTGGGAAGTCAGCTGGAATTGTAAACTGGGGCAACTCCGGCACAATCAAGGAAGCACCGGCCTCTACAGTTTCAGTAATTGCCTTAAAACCCACCCACAAGCCCGAAAAACGGGATAAGGCAATACCCGCGAGGCCCAGGGTCAGGTACTCATCAATGGAGGACGGAAATATCAGCGGCATCATTACCGACTCAAAAATCTGGTCGGTATTGTGGGAAAACATGGAGGATTCTGCAGTATGGTCATCCCCACACAACGCCAAAACACCACCTAGTTTTGAGGTGCCCTGAATATTGGCTTGGCGGAAAACATCTGCGGTGCGATCTACACCGTGGCCCTTGCCATACCAAATAGAAAAGACGCCGTCTTTCGTTGCCTGCTGGCGATAGTGATCCAGCAACTGGGTGCCCCAAATATTGGTCGCCCCCAGGTCTTCATTAATCCCCGGCTCAAAATGGATTTCCCGCTCGGCCAACAGCTTCTTGTGCCGCCACAAGGCCTGGTCGTAACCGCCCAATGGGGAACCGCGATAACCGGAAACAAAGCCAGCTGTATTGAGGCCCGCCAGCTCATCCATGCGCTTTTGCATTAAGGGCAAACGAACCAGGGCGTCAATTCCGGTTAGGAATACACGGCCGGATTCACGGGTAAAAGCCGCTTTCAGCGAATACTCGCTATCAAAGCCCAATTCCTGATCGCCTTCGACCATTGCCATGGGTACCACCTATTTTATCTTTATTGCTTTATTGCTTTCATCACTCCAGTTCTCGACGCCAGTAACATGTCGCGAAAATATTCGCGGCATCTCCCGAGTTACAGCAGAACAGACCAGAGCTGTTTAATAGCGCTAAAATTAACACTGCCCGGCAGAGCAGGTCATACCAAAATTGGCCCAACTCAGGCATAATGCCGCCATAACTCGCTAAAGATGACCAGCTACTGGCAACAAATCACTCAAAATGAAGTATTTTGGGGGATACAACGGAAAGGAGATGCCCTCTTATGGTGCTCGCCTCTGGCCTTCACACTCTGTGTGACTAAATAAGCGCCAAAGGTTCAGCTTTTTGAGAGGCATAGCCTGGAACTGATCAGGGGATATTAGTTTCCGCCCGTTTACAGCTAACCAGTATCAACCGGTTGGGCAACGTACCCATTAGCGGGAAATTAATAAAAAACGAGAAGGTCTCACAAAAGATGCGCAGTATAGGAAGCTACTGCCATAACAAACCAAAAAAAACCATGTACGCAATGCACACAATTTACCGGAGAACGCTGGGAAGCAAAGATTCACTGGCAGGTTGATGATTAGCAGCCGGCGATACCGGCGTACGTTCAGAGAGATGAGATACGGAATATAACCATGGCCTATTTACTGGATGCCATCGACAAGAAAATTCTGGAAATCCTTCAACAGGATGCCACCATTCCAAATATTGAGCTTGCAGAAAAAGTCTGCCTCTCACCCTCCCCCTGTTCACGGCGGGTTAAAAATCTAAACGAGCAAGGGTTTATAAAACGCGCAGTTACCCTGCTTGAACCGGAAAAGGTTGGGTTGCCGGTAAGTGTATTTATCCAGGTTACTCTTAACCACCAAGTGAAAAAAGAGTTGCAGGACTTCGAATCGGTTATCGGCCAATGGCCGGAAGTGATGGAGTGCTACCTGATGACCGGTGATTTCGACTACCTGCTGCGTGTTGTTGTACCCAATTTGCAGGCTTACCAGGAATTCCTGGATAAAAAACTCACTGAGCTCCCTGGCATCGATCATATTAAAAGCAGTTTCTCTTTGAAGCAGGTGCGTTACCGCACTGAGTTGCCGCTGGATCAGTTGCTGGAAAACCAAAGCTGAGCCTTTTTTGACGCCTGCATTCTTGTGGGCGTCTATACAGCTTTGAGTTTATTCACTGGAAAGTATTACAAGTCACTCAGCGCTTTTTGGGCTGTCTACTCGCGTGTTAAGTGACGCCCTATCCGCCTGATTTAAAAGACTATAAACCAACCACTTTACGAAAAAGCCTGTCAAACTCTGGAAGATCCAATTTTGGCCTTTCCTCTATAGAATTGGCACCAGATCTATCCATATTTTCCTGTATCCAGCCATCCAGTTTGCCATCAACGGCTATCAAATCGCCCTCTTCAAGCTCCTTCTTTTTCAAAATCAAACTGGAAAGAATATCCAGAAGCCACTCACTTCCTGAGGAAGGCAACAACTCGTTATACATATGACTAAAGTCCACAGGAGGAATTTTTGTAAACTCTTTTATATACAGAGCATTAAGCAGTGAACGCAGAACATAAAGTAACTTCTTGACCTTAATCTCTTTAAAGCCTCGATCATCCTCGCGAATAAACCTGGAATAATTATTAAATCCCATGCTGACATAGTGATGAGCTAATGCTCGCGGCTGCCAACATTTTAAAGCCAAATCCTGCAATGACTTCAAAACATCTTCATTTCTAAAATAGACCTTTGGCGAAAATAGCCACTCAATTAAAGTGGGGTTACTTGCCCTCATTAAAGTTAAAGTCTTCTTGATATCCCAGCCGACCAAGTCCAGTTCATCGCCAAGTTTCTTATCAAATGGAACCTCAACAACATCTCTGGGAGTACCTATAGTGAGATATTGCTGAATATTACGCTTGTAGATAAACCTTACATCCCAGTCACTATCAGGGGATTCAAATCCCCATGCGCGGCTTCCTGACTCACAGGCATAGATAATTTCAATATCTCGCTCTACTTCCAGTGATTTCAGACGGTCCTTTATCAACGATTCCATATACATCCACCTGCTACGTCAAAACAAATCAACTATACCCGAAAAACTCGTTGATTACCCTTAGGAGACCTATCGGTTTACTCTCATAAGAGAGCCATTAGGGCAGCTGTCTCTCTCTCCTAACAACTGAACTAGAAAATGTTAAGCATAAAGCTCCTATAGACTATGATAAGCGCTAAAAAGTGGCTCCCAGGAAGCTAGCCCCATGGACAGAAATCCAAAAGACTCTATCACTGTAAACAACCACTCTATCTCTTATTTCCAGAAGGGACAGGGAGAACCCATTGTTCTTGTACATGGCGCACTGGCCGATGCTCGCATGTGGCAAGAACACTGCAAAATTCTATCAAATGAATTTAGAGCGATTTCATTCACCCAAAGGCATTTCGGTAATCCGGGTAATCCTTCGGAAGGCCCCTTTGGAATTGATACCCATGCAGCAGACCTAGCAGGGCTGATTGAGGCCCTAGATATAGGCCCTGTCCACCTAGTAGGATGGTCCTATGGTGCCGATGTGAGCTTAAATGCTGCCATAAAGGCACCTAAATTAATCAAAAGTCTGTACCTTTATGAGCCTGGATATCCGGGATACATTGAAAACAATGACATGGAAGAGTATCGCCAAGATGCTGAATCTATGTTTGCAGAAATTTTTAAAACAACAGCTGAAGGTGAGCTGGATACTGCCGTTAAGCTACTAATCGACGGCTCTGGGAATCAAGCAGGCTACTTCTCTCAGCAGCCCCTTAAATATCGTGTACAGCAGCTGGATAATGCCTACACCCTACCTCTGCAGCTTAATCAAACTGAACAACCCGCACTGAACCCAACTAGTCTTTCAGGCATATCTATTCCAGTTTCCGTGGCCTACGGCAGCAATACTCGCCAGCTATTTAGAACTGTATCGCTTGCGGCAGGTACATTGATTCCAGATACTCATCCACAAGAGGTAAGCTCAGCAAATCATATGCTGCCTCTGGAAGATCCTGCACACTTCTGCCAACTTGTGAGAGAAAGCATTGCTAATTGCTGTGACCAGCAACCTGTAACTTAATAATAAAGAGCAGGGAAAGAATACCTATAAGGCATGAAAACCGATTGTAGGCTTAGTCTCTCGAGTATTCTTTCCCGCTCAGCAGTTAAAAGCCTCTTATTGCTATTCACTACAAATTAAACGCAGGGGGTGGAAATATCCTCCCCCCCAAAGAGCTCTAGTCAGCTTTACAAATCCTTGCGTCTGAATACCAAACTCCCGCTTGGCAGCTGGAACCCTCTTCACAGTGTTCATCTGTTTGACAATAGCACTGACCATCGGGATTGCAGCCAGGAGTTAAATAGTTTTCCAAAGGATCAGCTCCACTTACCCGATTCCAAAAGGGGTTGGAAAATATATTGTTTGGGTCCAACTCTTCTTTAACATCCATAAACTGGGACCATTTGGGGAATCGCTCTGCCATGTCCTCAAAAATAGCGACTGAATTCTTACCCCAGTGAGGCCTGGCCCCATACTTCCGGAGGGACATTTGCTCAATTTCCAAATTGACAAAGTAGTTCTTTGGCACAGCTTCACCTCGTTGACGAAGGGTATATTCAATCCCTACAAACGCTGTGTCACGGCCTGCTGTCATCCCTAAATAGCTGTCGGAAGCCTTGCCAAAACGGAAATAAATACCATTCAGCGGAAAACAGGTTTTTTCACTATTTGCAATAATCTGGCGGACATCCGCAATCCAGTTTGGCAACTCTTCAAATGGAATCGCGACTTCCTGAAGTGCAATTGGAAGGTTATCCCAGACACATTTGTCTGGCTCTTTACATACGAAATGTTGCATCAGGTCCGCGTGTCCAGTGGGCTTAATAAACTTCTTCAAGCCTGAATCAACATCCCTGAAATAGGAACTGGAGCGAGCAGTATGGCGAAGAGAAGCTGCAAAACACTGCAATGCGGCACTATCGGCTTCATGAAGGCTATCAAATATCAGTCCAAATAAATATTCGGAGAAGTCTGATACATCTGCCTGGGCATTGTAGGCATTACCCTTAGTCGACAAAGGTACCTTGTTGTAAGTTGTTACGGTATAGCGCCCTAATCCCGGGAACCAGGCAACATTAGCTGAATGATTATCTCGAGCCAAATCAAGAACAACATCCTCCAGCTCATCATCGTTGTGATACCCCTTTACTTTTGCTTGTACTTTATAGCCAGGTTCAACCTCTATGGTCACTTCAACAACTACGCCTAAAACACCTAGGTTTACCCTGGCGGCATTGAGCATCTCACCATTGATTACTCGTAAGTCCCCATTGCCATCAACCAACTTCAATTCGGTGACATAATCAGAGATCATGCTGCTTTTTTGTGTAAAAGTTGAACCGTGAGTACCGCTTCCCAGCATACCGCCTATCGTGAATATGGCCAGCTCTGTCACCATCGGCACACTTAGTTCATGCTCTCGAAGATAGGCGGTCAAATCCCGGAATCTCATACCGGCCTGGACAGTAACCAACAGGTTATCTTTGTCCAGGCTAACGACCTGATCCATATTTTCCAGAGTGATTTGCACCTCTCCATTACCTGCACAGGCCGCATCAATCTGACTATTGAATCGGCGACTCCCTGTCATCACTTTACGGCCTTGATCCGCTGCATCACGTACTATCTGCTGAACTTCATCAATACTGGTCGGATCATGGATAACACCAGGGAAACAATCCTGAGTATCCTGGTAGTTTTTTAATACCTCAGGCACTTCAATTGGCGGCGGTAGCTGCTCTGCAACACTTGTAGCAGCCATGAAAACGCCCGCTATACAAAGAGCTTTTCTACACCACCTCAATAAATGTTTGGATTTGGTTATTATTTCTGCACACATACCTAAACTCCCTTTATTGCATTAACGTAGACTGGATAAATCAACCAAAACGGGGAAGCAGCTCCCCATCGATAATGTCCCGAACATTACTGCTGTGATCAGGCGCTTTACTGCGAAGAAAATCAGCATAATTTGACCGGTAGGCTGATAAAGGGCGACGACCAATGGATGGCACCCACAGTGCATGATTCGTGGTTGCAAATTCCAGTGATCGGTTAGCTAGGATACAAATTGGCCCACCGCTGAGACGTGCCGCATCAAAAATCCAAAACTCTTTACCATTGGAATCGGATGTCGTTGGATATTTGCGTACAACTGCTGCAATCACATAACCGTCGTTCTGGGCCGTGGAGCCCGGGCGGGCCATAAATTGCGGGGTACGCATTACGCAATCTTCTGGGAACTGAAAGGCATCCGCAATCTTCATATTGACGCAGTCCATATGAATCAAGGCGGAAGGGCGACTTTCTTCAGGCATATTCCAATAGCCGTAGTGGCGCTCAGGATAATCGCGATATGCCCAGGAAACCCGCATAGATATATGGTCAGGCCTGTAACCCACAGCAGCCCAATAAAGGTGCTCAAAGGTTTCAGGGAACTGGAAGTGCCCACGGTAAGCCGGATCATTCATATCCCAGGAAAGCGCATCATCCCGAATAACCCGGTAATCTTCTTTTATCTCAATAGCTGAATTTGAGTTAACTCGAATCCGGGCACGTACCAAACCTCCAACATCCAGCGGTGCTGCAGGGTATCCGGACAACCACTTGGGTACCAAACCTCCCTTCTGCAGGATTTCAAAGCGGAATAACTGCTCAGATTTATCCATTGCCCCCATATATTGGCCATACAGGGTAATCTCACCCGCATTGTCATCGTAGTTGCAGACAATGTCCGAAGTATCAAAGCCGAGCTTCAGGTAATCTGCGATAATAGTATCAGCACCCGGCACCATATCGGCCTTCCGAATAACCCAACACCGGGTCCGGTGTTCTTGAGGCAGAACTATTCTTGTTCCAATAATTCGGGTAGATTCAACTCTCGCTGCAGTTTCAAAGACAATGATATGATTTCGCGTTACTCCAAGAGAGTGTGAGCTTGCAGCAATATAGGCGTTGTTACCCTGACGATCCCGAATGTTCCAACTTTCAAATGCACCCTCTCGATCCCAGCGAATTAATCGAATAAATCCTGAGCTACCAGAATCACCAATATTTCCACCATAGTTGATGGTGATACAGTTACCTGTTTCCAGATCAAAGAAAGGGTGACCGGTGGTCCGAACCTGGGGAAATAGCCACTTTTCTGGGGTTAGATTTTCAAGCAGCGGAGGTAAGCTCGATTTCCATTCATCCACTTCTCCAATAGGGGTTACCATCTCTAGAGTTGTAGCATCAAACTCATAGGGCATACCCCCTTCATAACTCATTGCAAAACGGTTATCTCCCATATAGTTGGGGGCCGTATTGCAGT
This sequence comes from Microbulbifer sp. CNSA002, assembly GCF_047324085.1. Classification (NCBI taxonomy): domain Bacteria; kingdom Pseudomonadati; phylum Pseudomonadota; class Gammaproteobacteria; order Cellvibrionales; family Microbulbiferaceae; genus Microbulbifer; species Microbulbifer sp. CNSA002. The sequence continues at coordinate 2,006,204 of NZ_CP172449.1, read as the reverse complement.
AGTTCATAAATCCCAGATTCGGGCTTGAGTATATTGTCCCACCTAACAAATTAAATTTATCAAAACCTGTTAAATCCTGCTCCTGCATTATCGCAGACGCGGTACGTATCATTTTTCGGGTATAGGGAACTTCACTGTTATTGCTCCGCCCAGTAAAGTCGAGCCGGGTCAAAGCTCCCTTTCCATTTGGTGTAAGATGGTTAGACGCCAGTGGAATACCCTCAGCCATAAGAAGATGGCCAATAACATCATCAGGTAAGATTCCCTGTATTACACTGAGCACTCCGGAGGAATCTGATAGATCACCAACCATTATTGACTCTGGGAAACTAGAGCCATCCAAAACATTACTTGTTCCAGCCTTAGCTGATGCCACTCCCATAAGCGGTGATGCAGACATTACACCTGCAGCCTTCAATAGATCTCGACGCTTCATTTTTTATCCCTAAAAAATACGGCCGACAGCTTAACCTGACCATAAAATTAAATTTTTTAATGAAATAATTGGCGCAATTTACACCCAAAGTAAACCTTTAAGCGAAAACCATTTATTATTTTTTATCAAATCAAACCTCCAGAATTTTAACCCCTTAAAATTCACACTATCAACCTATACACCACAATAAAAATAAACCAAACCAGAAAATAAAACCTATCAAACAGAACAAAAAAACAAATACCAGCCAGTCAAGCAAAAAAATATCGATAAGAAATCCGATATCACCAGAATTAGCCACCACATTATTATCAACAACAGAATTTAAAATAAATATTAATGATCATTGAATCGCACAATATTTAATATATCTGTGAGGCATCTCATATATAAACCGCAATAGATAGAAAGCTGCACCAATCCACACACCCTGAGAGGTACAGCCTGGAGGTAACGGATATACGAACAATTCTATTAGGCAATGAGTGAATGATTATTCATTGATGTTTAATAGTATTGGTATACAATCTTTCACGCACAACTACCCTAAAATTAATTTAAGGTGACATCAATGTTTAGTCATATTATGGTCGGGGCCAACGATATCGAGGAATCAAAGGTATTTTACGATTCCACTTTTGGAATATTGGGTTACAAACCCGGCACTATTGATGATCGTGGCCGCTGCTTCTATTTTAATGACAACGGTATTTTTGCCATCACCAAACCCATCAATGGGGAGCCCGCAAGCCATGGCAACGGCAGCACTATTGGCTTTACAGTAAACAGTTCTGAAGAGGTTGATGCCTGGCATGCTGCAGGTATTGCCAACGGTGGTACCAGCTGCGAAGAGCCCCCAGGCGTAAGGGATAGCGCCGTAGGCCCAATCTACCTCGCCTACTTACGAGACCCTGCTGGCAATAAGCTCTGCGCACTGTATAGAGCAAGCTAATTAGGGTTCGCAATCAGGCGCCTCCCCTTACAGGGAGGCGCTTTATAAGTGGACTAATAGAGCAATCAGTCCCAGCGGTTGAAAATAACGTGCATGCCGTGATGATCGTCACTCACGAATACAAAATAGCCGGCGCCAGTATGTGCAGTTGCGCACACCTTCGTCCCCTGGGAAGTCTCAGAACACTGCATTTTGTAGGCTTCAATTCCCGAAGTATCGTATTCACACTGACTGTATTGGCTGTCAAGAGTTTGCACTAAATCGCGGCTGCTCCTTGCCAATACATAGCGGTAATCACCAAAGTAGCGATAGTTATAGGCATCCAGGTAATATGCCTGGGAATCAATACCCCCTTCCAGAAGCTCGCTATAGCAGAGTTCAGGTCTGGCCATCCACAGAGTTTCCTGATCATTCGAAGAATGTATTCCTGGCCAGTTCTGTTGATCATGTTGAGAGAGTACTACGTTGGTTGAATCAACATAGTCTTTCACAATGACGTAATCACCTTCATCACTTTCTATTCTGCAAACCGGCGCACCGCCAATAAAATTATCACACTGAACCATATCCAGGTTGACTTGAGTTGTCTCCCCGGCACAGTCTTCTGCAAAGCTTTCAGCCCAGTATTGCACAGCCTTAACTGCATACTCTCGAGAGTCTTCTATTTCATAATAGAAGTCTGAAAAGATGCGATAAACCTCGCGATCATTAGTATTGCTTGCAGAAGCTGCTACAGAACACTGACTAAACTTAGGCAGTTCAAAAGTCTGTTCTGCTTGACCGGGAACCGCACCGGCAATAGCAATCGCTGCTGTAAAAGTGGCAAGAGTTTTCATGAGATGTCCTCCGTGAACAATCATCCTAAAAGGGACGCGGATTCTAGCAGAGGAAAAAAAACTATCAAAAGCAGTGTAACGATATGAAAGTTCAGGTACCTTCTTCCAAGGTTGTGAATATCTGAATAATATTAATTAACGGCATGAGTGAGTTAACTCGATAAAACGTTCCAGCTGAAATCCGGCCTCAGTCTTCCCTCCATCTTTACTTTCAAGCGGCCAACCACAATTCACCCGCACACAATCACCGTAGAGATCAAGCGTGCTGAAATCTACACCGCCCAACAAGGCTATATTTTCTTCGGAAGCCATACGGCAAAGACTCCGGCTATCCAACCCTGGGATCTGCAACCAAATCACCATTCCTCCATGGGGATCACTGATGCGCGATTCATCGGGCAAGTTTGAACTTAAGTAGTTGCGATAGGATGCGACCTGGAAGGCAAGCTTTTGCCTGAGCCCCTGCACATGACGGGAGTATTGAGTAGTACCGATGAAATCGGCTACCGCTAATTGGACGGGCAAGTTCACACCGAAACTTTCGGTAAATCGATAGCGTTCATATTGTTTTCGATACCTTCCCGGTAAGCACCACCCCAGGCGATAGCCTGCGCTCAATGTCTTGGAGATAGAGCCACACCAAAGCACATACCCGCTCCGGTCCCAGTAGCGCACAGGCATGGGCAGACTTCTTTGAAATCCGAGTTCCAAATACACATCATCCTCGACTATTGGAACCCGATATTTACCAGCCAGTACGGCCAGGTTCTCTTTCTGCTCCGAGCTCAGGGACACGCCCGTAGGATTCATATGACTGCTGCTAAAAAGACCCGCTTGGACCAATCCCTGTTGCATATAGCGCTCTAGCTGTGCGAGGTCTAAGCCGTTTTCAACAGTCGGTATCTCAACAACTTTTCGTCCCATCAACGCCAACAGATTAAGAAGACCGTTGTAACAAGGAGAACTGATCGCAACCGCATCACCGGGCCTAGTCGTAATGGCAATCGCCGTGCGGACGGCATCCATACAACCATTCGTCACTACTAATTCATTGGCAGAGAAATGCAAATCATAACTGGCAAAGTGTGCGCTAAGCGCACTGCGCAAAAGCGGCTCCCCTGAGGAAACCGGATAGCCATGCATACTGGCTCCAGCTTCTCGGGTTGCCCGCCGCATACTGCGCTCCAGGGAATCTAACGGCAATAGATCTGGGGATAAAGACGCAACACCCAATGGCCCTGTTCCCAACCCACGGAAATAGCAATCGTGATTTACTGGATCTGTTGTTCGGCAGGTGAATGCGGGCATTATGGGAGGCGGGTTACTGCTGGGAGGAACTGAGGCAAAGAATCCAGATTGCGGTCGAACCTTCGCCCAGCCGAGTTCCTCCAGCAAGTAATAGGTGCTTTGGGCTGTTGTCAGGCTCACTTCGTTTTGTGCAGCGAACCGCCTGAGGGACGGCAGTTTATGACCGCTTGGTATTCTCCCTGACTGAATATCCTCTATACAGCGTTCGGCAAGCTCTTTATACCGCACCTATCCCCTCTCCGATTCCGTCTCCGCCCAAACTGTATACCTATTTTATACAAAAATTGCATCTGTATACCTTTTTTCATTTCTTGGATAGTTAGCCCCGAGACAAATTGGAGGGGCTGATGCGGTACTCGGATTTATTACTTGGTGTGCTACTAATGGCAATGTGGGGCTTCAACTTCATTGTTATTCAGATGGGAGCGGAAGATCTGGACCCACTCCTTCTGGTGGCTTTACGCTTTTCTTTGGCAGCCTTTCCGGCAGTGCTTTTCGTTTCCAGGCCGACAGTCAGCTGGAAGTACGTTCTGGCCTACAGCCTGACTTTTGGCTGTGGGGTTTGGGGGATGGCCACCTGGGCAATTTCTAGCGGACTCTCTGCGGGAATGGCCTCACTTCTTTTGCAAGTAAATGTTGCGATTAGCTTACTATTCGGCTGGGTATTCCTGAAAGAAAAGATTATCCCGCAGAAAGCTCTTGGGGCTCTACTTGCCTTGGGAGGGCTGTTACTAAGTTTGATGGTTGAAGATGGCACTGTGCCCCTTATCAGTATTGCACTTATCCTAATAGCGGCTACCAGCTGGAGCATCAGTGGGCTCATTGTAAAGGCCAGTGGCACACAGCAAGTATTTAGCTTTATTGTCTGGGGGTTATTTTTTGCACCGTTACCACTGTTCGCTGCTACCTATATTCAGAATGGTGTGGCTGTATTTTATGAAATTCAAAACAACCTTAGTGGAAAGTTGATTTTCTCCATATTGTTTCAGGCCTACCCAACCACTCTGCTGGGATACTGGTTCTGGAACCGGTTAATCGTTAAGTACCCGCTGTCTACTGTTGCGCCTTTAGGTTTACTCTGCCCCGTTTTTGGACTCTTTTTCAGTTGGCTATTAACTGGCGAATCGATTGGTTCAGAAAAGTTAATGGCCGCTATTATGATTTTCTCTGGGCTGGCACTTGGTATTGTTCATTTTCGCCAGAGCTTTAAGATGCTAAGAAATTCACGGATTTTTGGCATATTAAACATATCGCGATGAACAAGTATCCAAGTTGAGATTTGCCAATTTTCAGGCGTAGGAATCTCAATAATATCTTCAAATTTTTCAGCCAGGATTCTCGGCATGGCGCCAATGCCACAGCCAGAAAGCATTGCCTGGTTAAGAATTTGCTGACTGGAGGCGGTCAGCACAATATTTTGATCGTGAATATGATTATAAATCCATTCATTCCAGCCAAAGTGTAACGGGCGATCACCTAGAGCCAGAAACCTGTGCTCTTGGAGATTACTTTTATCGGGAAGCCCATACTCTTCAATATAGGATTTGTGTGCATAGAAAACGAATTCTGTAGTGAAAAATGGCAGCACGATATTATCGGGTGTCGTTGGTTTCTCGCCGACACGAATCGCAATATCAGCTTCACCGTACTCTAGGTTAAAATTGCGCAGGTCCCCGATTAAATTGACAAGCATGCCTGGGTGCTGGGCCTGGTACTGCCTAATGAGCGGCATCAACAGGTCTACCATTTCGCCGACAGAGGTGATGGTGAGGTTGCCTTGCAAATTCTGCTCTTTGCTTTGTAACCGCGAGGACAACTGAGAAAAATGGCTGTCCGTCACCGCTCCCAGTCGCATAACCTCCAGCCCCGCCTCCGTTGGAATATAGCCTTTGTCATTGCGCTGAAATAGTACAACCCCAAGGCTCTCCTCCAATACATTAATATGGCGCATCACGGTGGACCTATGAATACCAATCTCTTGGGCCGTTGCACTCAGAGTGCCCAGCTTGGCCAGCTTATAAGCGGTCCTTAACTCAGTCCATTTATCCATTATTTACCTCAAGCCCCCAATGCTCAGCATGTGCAAATATGCACATCAGAGTCTCATAATCACACATTCACAGCATATTCGCTACACCATAAAATGGATTCAAATGACCTGTACACCCTCTAATGGTTGAAAAATATGGTAATTAAAGCGGAAGTATTGATAGTAGGCGGTGGTTTCGCCGGTGTGTCTGTCGCGCAAGCACTGGAAAGACATGGGCTCCATACCATTCTGGTAGACAAAAAAGATTATTTTGAAGTCACTTTTGCCACCTTGCGCAATGTAACCGATCCATCCAGTACCGGGAATCAAGCGCGCAAGTACTACAGGGACTTTTTCTATGGCCGCTTCATTCAGGGAGATGTAATGGAAATGTCTGTGAAATCAGCGCGTTTGGCAGATGGAACAGAGTTACATTTCAACAGTGCCATACTCGCCTCCGGCACCCGATATCCGAGTATGCCAATGGCCAAATCCCTTTGCGCAATGGATATTCAATCCAGAAACCAAGAACTGTTGAACGAGCATCAGCGACTGAAACAAGCAAGGAAAGTCATGGTGATAGGTGGAGGGGTCGTTGGAGTCGAATTGGCGGGAGAGATCGCACACGCTATACCGAGAACTCAAGTAATTCTGGCACACAATAAAGAGGTCTTATTGGACAACTTCAAGCCTAAAGCACAGATCAAAGCCCAGAAACAATTAGAGAATTTAGGTGTAGAAATTCAGTTTAACAGCCGCTACCAATATCAGAATGGCTGCTATATCGATCTCAACAGCGGCCAAGCCAGCGATGCAGACCTGGTTTTTGAAGCGACTGGTGTGCTACCCAACAATGATTACCTTAAACCGCACTTAGCGCATATCCTTAATGAGCGGGGATTTGTGAAAGTCGATAACAGACTTCAAGTTATTGACGAACCAAGCTTGTATGCACTCGGAGACATTGCAGATATTGGTGAGGCCAAACTGGGCTACCTCGCCTCTCAGCAAGGTGAATACCTGGCAAAGGCCATCGCCAGAAATAGAAAAGGAAAAAGTACCAAAAGCTATAAACGAAACCCACTAATGGCACTAGTTCCCATTGGCCAGAAGCAAGGATTAGTACAGTTACCTTTCGCAGTAACAACCTGCAACCGCCTCGTTCGGTTAAAGCAGAAAGACCTATTCATTAATAAGGTTTATCGTGGATTTGGCACTCAGCCAAATGCCCGGCTCTCTTAGTTCGGGCTAACTATTGTAAGTAGCTATTAATGCAGTTAACGATATGATTCTATTTTGGTCAACTGTATAAATACAAGAAATAAAATCATAAAGTGAGCATTATCAAGGACAAAAAATCACAAGTACTAACCAGGTTTATTACTTTTTTCCCTCACCAGCCAGTAGGAAACTCCCAGGGCGATAGTCACCAGGGCAATACCGACTATTTGCTCCGCATTAACAAATTTTAAGTCGAGCACAATAACCTTCCGAGCTACAGCCATTAAGGCTGTAGCCAATACCAATTGCACCGGTATCACATTTGTACCCAGGTAGAGTCGGATATTAGTGAAAATTTCAATGGCAATAAGAACGGCGAGAAAGGCCCCAAAAGTCTCGAGGATATCTTCCATATCCAGCAATAGGAATGGCGTCTCCATTAGCCTTTCATAAAGTACATAGACGACATCCGCAATGGTCCAGAATATAACCAACACCATAAGAATGGCGAGAAATTTAACGGCATATTTTATTGCTCGATGTAATTGGTTGATCAGGGGATCAGCATGATCCTCATGTATCTCGTCATATTTCATGGGCTTCGCTCTGCCGATTGATACCGCACATTGCTTGAGTTCGACTATAGGCGAAATCCCCGTATTCAGCCGAGAGAGCTTCCTTTAGTGAGCGAGTAGTAAGAGGAATCCCGGCAGCATATTCACCGCCGGGATATTGTGAGTCGTTAAGGTAGGCAGGCTGCGTTAGAGAAGAAATACTTTACTTCGTAGTCACTACAATCCTCTGTTGCACAGAAGAAGCGGTAATTAGTGCCGATATCGCCTATATGCATGCTTTCGCCGGTTAAGGAATAATCCAACTTCGTATCAACAACCCTTGCCTCAATACCAGCAACATCACTGACAGCACAGCTATTGCTTATATTTCCCGCTGACTTGTGTTCGTTAAAGCTCTCATAATCAATGCCACCTGAGGAGGGATCATCCAGGTCCAGCCACTCGGTTGCGTAGTACCCTGGATTTACCAAGCTGTTGGACAACTTGTGCACGCCCAAAGCATTGATTTCATCACCGTGGCGCCCGTGGAAAGCAAAAATTTGCTGGGATGAAGTGGAAGAATAAGTTGTACAAGTCCCCTGCTGAGTGCCTCCGGAAATAGATGAGCCATTGCTCGACGTCAATTTAAGGTAGTAAACACTACCTGTTTCATGCTTTTCATCGTCGACACAAATTTTAACGTCATCCAAATACTCGCTGCTGGCGGAGTTGAAACTCAGTACACTCCCCATCGAGCCCCCATCTCCATCACCATATTCAATACAGTATTCATGATCACTGGCTGTGGCATGGCTTAGGGATTGCTTAAATTCATAGCAAGCTTTAAAACCATCAATTCGGCCACCGGAACGAATCTGGACAGATTTCAGATTCATAGTACCGCTGCCGAGTAGCTTACGTTTTACCAGGTCGATTGAATCAAACGCATCACCTCCGGTACCACCCACAACATCTTTTTTGATATAACCAAAATCCGAGTAGCTGTCTTGGTTGGCGATCCAGAACCCATCAAATGGTTCGTAGTAATTCACCCACACCGAGGTAGTTACACCTTCCGAATTCCTCTTGGCATAGAGAGCGGCATTTTCCAAAGCGTTATAAGGCATTCCATAGCGATAGCCATCGGCTTCACAGGCGGAATAACCTTCACTCCAGGCTCCCGATGCACTGCTGATGTGCCAGTTTCGCTCATCGTCTACACAGGCAAACACTCGCTCCGTACTACAGCTATAGTCGCGAATTTCACCGTCATTACTTAACCAGGCGCAACTATTGTTACCACTGGGAGAGTCATTCCGCCAAGACCACGTAAAATCTTCAATCTGGGGTGCTTTAGAAGCACCTATAGTGGTCGCATTGGCCTCCACCAGCGCCAACTCAAGCATGTTATACCCAGATACTGCTTTCTCCAGGATCTCACTGCCGGAATACTTGATGTCATCCTTGCTATATTCGGTTGTTGCATCCAAGGCGACACTTAAATTCCCATTGTTGTAGTGGCTGGTTGCGCTGGCATTACCGTCGATATCTGCTGTTAACTGGCTGGAATTTTGTGCAAGTGGCTCATTGGAAGTGAGGTTTCCAGATGCATCCATCTCATCCACACCGATCCAGACATTGCGTCTGAATTTCGATGTGTTTGACTCGTCATGGTAATCACACAGATTGTTATCACCAGTGTGCGGATACTCTCTGGGCACCTGAATAAATAGGATAACGTTGCGTCCCGCATCCAACACATCCTGTTTAGTCAGTGTTTGCGCCGGTAGGGAGGCGCAATCATCTTCTGTATAGCCCCAGTCGGTAGGCTTAAATACCAGATCCCCCAACCTGCTTTCAATTTTCTCACCAATCTTATTGCGGAAGTTCTGGTGGTAATCAGAATCGTAAGCCTCAAACTTTAGGAATATGACTTCATCGTTATTATCTTCAAGAAAATCCTTAATCTCATCCAGCCCATCCCCCAGCGTTGCAGCTGTACCAAACATATAAATACACATAGTGGCCTCTTCCAGGCCCATATGACACAGGTGCGGTGTTGAGCTGAAATTGGAAGCAGGGTAAGTATCATATTCGACCAGACGTATTCCCCGACTGAATAATTTCTCCGGCGCGTACCACTGGTTTACATCGGTATATACACCCTGATCCCACTGATAGGATGCATAGGCATTATGCGCTCCCGCCCACAAGGTCTTTGATAAGGGAGCCTTTGTATCAATCTGCCCCTGTAAATCCAGGCGCTTCACTTTATCATCGCTAGCATCAATTTCGCCGACAACAGACATCGAAAAACTCAAAAGCAAACTTGATACCAAACCAATTGTTTTATGCATTATTCTTTTCCTGATAAGTATCCTGATAGTTACCGCTAAAATAAAAATCCCAGTAAGTATTTCCCCTCAGTTGAATTGACCAATTGGAACAAGCGTACACACCTGTCGTGAACCGCTAAATTACAACAGTACTGACTGGTCAATTTTAGTCATTTACCCTACTTTACATTTTCATAATTTGCGCACTTTTCAGTACTGACAAACATCCATCTCCGAATTAAACATTCATAAAACTATCCGCTAGCGGGGGGCGCAAAATAGTAGCTACAGAGCATGACCAATCAGTTACGAGCTTAAGGTAGTTATGTAAACTTCTGCCATTTGTAACAGGGCCAACATAAATGACAGACCAAATGTCCCTCCAGTATTTAGGGTTCAATCACAACCTTGGAAGTAATATCACGCACGTTAAATCTTCTGGTTTGGGAGCAGAGCTTGGGCATCTAATTCATCTTTTTAGATTATTGATAGTTTCAAAATATAATTGGGACAAACCTTAAAAGAGTCGGCATCACACTCTTCAGCTAACATCGATAAAAAAATAGACGACAAGAAATCTTCTCCTTAAGGCGTAGAGTTGATTTAAAGCTAAGCCGGATTCAGGATATAAGAAGAGTACAACTTAAATATTTATACTTACCAAACAATGAATTGAGCACCCAAGGAGTGGTAGGCTTATTGAAATATTACATTCATAGAACAAATAGAAACTTATAATTTCCGCCCCAGGAAAGCAGCCTTATCAAGGAGAGAGAATGAAAATCAAGGCACTTATCATACTGAGTAGTATTCTTATCGCCTCATGTGGATCTATGCGACCGCAAAATGCAAGCAATTATCAGCAAGACCTGATCACCCCAGAAGAAACAGATAACTTTGTGCTCACCGAAAGCAGCACCTTCGATGAACCCATGCTGGGAATTGCCCTAAAGTACGATAATAAGCAGTATCCTACCGATATTATCAATGTCTATGTATACCCTATCGATAGCATCACATGGGAAAATACAGATGAAATCATCTCCACTGAAATGGGCGATATTATAGATGAAGTTGACTTTGCTATAGAGCAAGGGCATTACAAGTCAAGATCACCAGAGACTATTGAAAACTTCAGTTTTAAAATCGGTGAAAAGCTATATTCTGGAAAAAAGTCATCTTTCACACTTACCAACAGAAACGATGCTGAATACTTCTCAAATAGCTATGTATTTGTCGATAAGGATAAATATATAAAGTTCAGAACCAGCTTCGACAGCAGAGCGACCGTAGAATGGAATGGCGACTCAGCAGTGAAAGAAATACTGCCTGAAATAGTTGTTCCCGACGAGTCTGCGTACATGAAGAACCTGAGAGCTGAACACCAAAAAGAAATCACCAAGAATCTGATAAAATCACTATTCCAAGCTTCTCAAGAATCACAACCCAACACAGAGTAATTTCTCAACTAACTTAATAGCAATTGCGACAAATCCGACTCTGTAAGAGCTGATGGCTACTAGGTGCCGCTTAGCACCAGAGAATTGCAAGCGGCACGCTTTAACTGAAGTCTCCTGTACTTCAACGGCATGAAAGCACACTTCTTCCCCCATTGGCAGGAGATTAGCCCTAGACATCTCCAATTCAGATTTTTAAACAAATCTCACTAAAACCCACTCCAACTGGCGAATAAATTTCTCAGGTACTTGAGATAATACTGGTACTTCGGCGTCTATGATTAAGGAGGCACTTAGGAAAGGAAATTTGAATCATGAGCAAAATCCTGCCTCCAATTCTTGCTCTTCTACTCGCCGCATTTGTTTTAGGCGCGCAGGCCAACAACTATGTCAGTAAGGACAGTCAAGCCACTTCGCCTCTCGGATGTATCAGTGCCACATCAGTACTATCTACCCATACACCGACAGATATTACTGCTGCCGCCAAAACATGTACCGAACAATCCAAATTTGATGAGGCAGCTGAGTTGTTAATGGTTGCCAGTGCCTTTGCTTATTTCGACACACAGAGGGTTAGCGACAAAACCGGGCACAATGTATTAAGAGTAATTTTCAATAAAAAATTTAATTCGATGCCAGAGGGAGATCGAAAAAAACTATTCGCCAGCATTAACTCTCTTGATCAGGGCGGCGCAAGGAAGCTGGAAGTTTGTAACTATTTGACAGCCTCAAAGCCGCCATCCTATATACCAAGCTATATGATTTCCCATGGGTTAAGAAAATTTACAGGCGTTACTGAAGCCCCCCTGATAAAAGATTTTGATGCGGATCAAAGCTGGTTAAACTCAATGGTGTTTGTCAAATGCCGCAGTTAATCGGTATCTTGTTGCATAGAGACGAAATACCTATATCAGGCTCACCTTTGGGCTGAATATAAGCATCTAAGGCAGTAAATATTCCCACGACTTAAATACTAGCCATCTAGATGGCCTCAAGCATATTCGGCCACCGCAAGTCTGGTATTTCCCTGATGCTTAGCTAAATCGCCACTTCATGAGCTCCCTTTGTCACTATTTACCAAGCATAAAGTTTCAGGCATTATTTTCCCATAGTCAAAATTTTCTCTAATCAGATTAATGGGAAGAACTGTGAAAGAAAACGGAATGCTCTTTTTATTTTGTGGAAAGATGGGCGCAGGAAAAAGTACAAAAGCTGCGGAGATAGCACAAACTACAGGAGCTATTCTTATTTCCGAAGATGAGTGGCTGTCTAATTTATATCCCCATGAGATCTGCTCACTCTCCACTTACATAGAGTATTCTGCAAGATTAAAACCAATGATCAAGTCACATACCCAGGATATCTTGAGGAGTGGCATCTCGGTAGTACTGGATTTTCCCGGCAATACAAGAAAACAAAGATCTTGGTTCAAAGAGATATTTCTGGATAACCTCTTTCCCCATCAATTAATCTATCTTAAAGCCGATGATAAATTATGTTTACAGCAAATTGCCCAAAGGCAAAAATCACATCCGGAACGAGCCGCCTTTGATACCCCTGAGACCTTCAAACAAGTTAATAAGTACTTTGAAGAACCTAGCCAATCAGAGGGATTCAATATTGAAGTAGTCCATCAGGGAGGCATTTAAACGTACCCACTCCCTCTAATAATTGGGAGCAACCTCTGCTGGACTCTCTTTCCGTTTGCGCTATCTCCTCCAGTGTTGGAGAAACTAAAGGAAGCCTAAGTCTCGATGCTGGCTCAGTATTTTGACTCCCTGTGCACCCGTTATTCGACTAGCCGGTTCCAAGCGGATTCAGAAAGGCCCGACTGAGACTGATGTACCTTTGCTTTGCCTAATATTTCGATTATTATAGAAATATAGAAATTTGGAGGTAACTCATGATGCTACCGAACCACACCCCTATCAATATTCTTAATCGCCTGGTGGACTCCCCTCCCAATGGTGACCCTACCAGAATTCTGGTGTTGTACGGATCCCTGAGACCCAACTCCTTTTCGCGTCTATTGGCCAACCAGGTTGTTGAAATATTGCAGCATTTTGGTGCCGAGGTTCGCTTGTTTGACCCTGTCGACCTCCCTCTTTACGACGGCACCAGCCAGGATCACCCCAAGGTGCAGCAACTGCGCGAGTGGTCTGCCTGGAGCCAGGGTCAAGTGTGGATTAGCCCGGAAATACACGGAAATGTCTCGGCTGTTTTCAAGAATCAGATCGACTGGCTACCACTGGACCAATCTGCAAGCCGGGCAACCCAGGGAAAAACCCTGGCGGTCATGCAGATTTCCGGTGGCTCACAGTCATTCAATACCGTCAACAATTTGAGGGTTCTCGGCCGCTGGATGCGCATGTTTACGATTCCCAACCAATCCTCTATTGCCAAGGCCTGGCAGGAATTCGATGAACAAGGGCACCTCAAAGATTCCCCATTTCGGGACCGGGTGATTGACGTTCTGGAAGAGCTGGTAAAAACCACTATTTTATTGCGTGGCCAGGGTAACTATCTGACCGAGCGGTACAGCGAGAACAAATCAGAGGTGCAGTCAGCTTCGACAACATCTATTCAGACCTTGGTGGCTGAAAGCGGTGTCGCAGAACCCAGCTAAAAGTACTGGCATTTCGCTGCCGAAGGTCCACATTTAGCAAAGGTCCATATCTAGCTATGGACCACTAGATGATAGGAACTCCGATAAGGATCTCGTCAATGAGCTTTTCCCTGGACCCGGACTTTTCAAGCGCCCTTGGCAAGTTTGGCGACTTGCTGGATACCTTGGCAGAAGCGCCTATTGGGGACGTGAATACTCGCCGTAAGAATGGAGCCGTGGTCACCCAAGCACTATTTCAGGGTCGCAGTTTTCCATCAGATGTTTCTTTTCGGGACTTTACCCTAAAGAGTTCAGACCAAGAGGAGATCCAGTTACGCTGGTACCAAAAGGAGAATAGCAAGCCAGGCTCCGCTATTCTCTACATTCATGGCGGTGGGCTCATCTGCCACGATATCTCACGGTACGACTTGGTCATCGCCAAATATGTAGCTGCCAGCGGCGTGCCATTTTTATCAGTAAATTACCGAAAGGCTCCGGAGTTCCCCTACCCTATACCGATTGATGATTGCTATCGGGCATTTGTTTGGCTGGTACAACACTCACAGGAACTCTCCATTGACCCCACGCGAATTGGCATCATGGGAGATAGTGCCGGAGGTGGGCTGGCTGCAGCCCTGACAATTGTCGCTCGCGACAAAAAAGGCCCGTCCCTGGCACGGCAGATATTGTTATACCCAATGCTGGACGACAGGACGGTTACTCCCGATCCCGAATTATTGCCATTTATTATCTGGACCTATGAAGATAATCTCACCGGCTGGACCGCTTACCTGGGCAACCAAGTGGGCAGCCCTGCGGTCAGTCCTCATGCTGCCCCTGCCCGCCTGCAAGATGCCAAGGGTCTACCGCCAGCATTTATCGATGTTGGCGAACTAGATATTTTTCGCGATGAGGACATTCAATACGCCCAATTACTCACCGATGCCGGTGTTAGCACGGAGCTCCACGTTCGACCTGGCGTGATTCACTCTTGGGAGCTATTCGCCCCGGACATTCCCGTCTCACAGCGCGCTCTTGCAGATCGAGTGAGAGTCATCCAGGAAATCTAAGCGAGCACGGTGCACCTGACTATGGAACAGCAAAAACAGAGACTATTTGATAGTCACTTCCACATCATAAATCCCAAGTTCCCCCTATTCCCAAATCACGGCTATTTGCCGCCAACATTTACCGTGGACGACTATCAACTCAAGTTACAAAACTACCAGCTAGTGGGAGGCGCTGTAGTTTCCGGCTCATTCCAGAAGCTGGATCAAACCTACCTTATTGATGCCCTGGAAAAGCTGGGCAAAAGCTATGTTGGGGTTACACAGCTATCCGCCAATACTCCCGACACCACCATTTTGTCACTCCACAAGCATGGAGTCAGAGCCCTGCGCTTTAATTTGGTACGGGGTGGCTCGGAACAGATCGGTTTTATCGATACCCTTGCCCGGCGAGTTTTTGACTTGGCAGGCTGGCATGTCGAACTATACGTTGAAGCCTCTGCATTGACCCCTCTCTATAATAAATTGATCGCGTTACCAGCCGCCTCCATTGATCACATGGGAATCACCAAGCAGGGTTTTCCCATCTTGCTCAAACTGGCAGAAAAAGGGGTAAAGGTAAAAGCGAGCGGCTTTGGCCGCCTGGATTTCGACCCCGCAGCGGCAATTGTCGACCTCTACCAGGCCAACCCTAATTGCCTGATGTTTGGCTCCGATCTTCCCTCTACCAGGGCACCGCGCCCCTTCAAACCTGAAGATATTTTGTTAATTCGCGACACCCTCGATGAAGCACAAGCAGAAAATGTCCTGGTAAAAAATGCCTATCAATTTTATTTAAAAAAATAATGGAATGATGGGGCAGTATCAGGAACTGAGTTCTTCTTCTGCTGTCATTCACTACGCTGTATTTTCTAAAAGCGCACGATATGCCTAAATTCGTGCACTTCTCTATACCCACTCAATTCATGCTACAGCAGTGTAATCTCGGGTCATCGATCACCTTTATAAATCACTGGCAATTAAAACATGCGAATTGTAGGATGCGCCGAATATTTCAGGCCACAGGGAACCTGGAAGATACAGTGCAGGAGGTTGTAGTGAAAGGACTGGTAACGGTTATTTTTTCCCTATTTGTGCTATCCGGATGTACCGGCATTGGCACAAAACCCCTGGGAGAAAAAGAGGTAGCGTTAGGCGTGGATACTGAGCAATCCATTAAAGAGAAGCTCGGTAAGCCTTATGAAAAAGGCATGTTTGTAAAAAACAACCAACAAATTTTAACACTCGCTTATGCTTACCCCACTACTGGCAAAAAGGCGGTTAGCGAAAATATTAGCGGTACCCGTAACCAGGGTTTCTACTTTTATAACGATAAATTGGTTGGGCAGGATTTTGTCAGCTCTCTCGCTGAAGATTCCACCGATTTTGATGAGTCAAAAGTACCACTTATCAGCGAAGGCCAAACCAGTATTCTCGAAGCTCTGGATTTATTGGGCAAACCCTCTGGCGAATATCAGTACCCACTGATCAGCAATAAATCCGAGAAAGCCAAAGTGTATATGTATAGCCAAACCAATAAGGCTATTTTCCAACCGGTCTCTTATCAAAAAGTATTGATTCTCAGTTACAATACTGATGGCATCATCACGAACGTAAATTTTGCAGAATTAGGCAATAGAAATTTAAGCGAGCAATAAATCATTTCTCAGACAGGGGAGCCCTATCCGCTGGCTTCCCTGAAACAAACAAAAGGCACACTACCAGCCCCACCATCGCCAGATAGGCATTAACCGTAAAAGCGCGATCAATCCCCGTAGAGATATCAGGAGCCATTGCCACAATTGTGGTATTCATACCCAAGCCTATTGCTCCCCCACCAATCTGAAACATATAGAGAATTGCTCCCGCCAAGCTCGCTCGCTCCGGCGCTACAACCGTAATTGCGGCAGTGGTAATAGCAGAATAAAACAGGCCAATACCCGCCCCGAGAACCACCAGTCCCGGTACCATTTGCAAAAAAGTTGTTTCCTTATGTAAATGAGAAAGCATAAACATACCGATACACATGGCAATGGTGCCCGCTGAGACAATCGTTTTTGCACCGAGCGTTTCGTAGAGCCCACCGGCAATAAAAGACACCAAACCAAATGAGACCATCATAGGAAGTAGCCCCATTCCCGAGTACATCGCCGAGTGATTATGGACCTTACTCAAGTATTGGGGAACGTATACAAGGGCTGCAAAGAACACCACAGATAACAACAAGGTAGCTATACCTGCGGCAAAGAAACCGTGATTCGTTGCTACATCTACGGGAATTAACGCATCTCTGCCCACATGGCGCTCAACCAGGATAAACGCCCCCATAAACAGCAAGGTGGCTAGTGCCAAGACAATAATCACCGGGCTCTTAAAGCCGATATCCACGACTAAATCCAGCGCCAGTAGAAGGCAAAACAGCGATGTGGTCAGGGTGATTACACCACCGTAATCAATACGCTCAGTGACATTTTCCGGTGTGTCATCCGGGATAACCTTCCAGCAGACCCAAAATGCCAATGCGGCCACCGGCAAGTTGATAAAGAAAATCCAGCGCCAGCTCAGTAAGTCTGTAAGAATGCCCCCCAATACCGGACCAATTGCATTCGCAGCGGCACACATGCCCATCACCAAGCCCCCGGCAAAGCCCGAGCGATCCTCCGGTAACATCCCGTAGATCAGCCCGAGGATTGCCGGCCACATAAGGGCACTACCGATCCCCATCAATCCCCGCGCCGCCAACAGCATTGGAATATTGGTAGCTATGCCGCCGAGGAGGGAGAAAAATGCAAAGGCGGCCATGCCGAGGAAAAAGATTTTGCGCCGGCCAAACATATCCGCCAAACGCCCGCCCGAGATCAGCAGCACCCCAAAAGCCAGTGTATAGCCGTTGATAATCCATTGGGTGGTAGTGATATTGGAGTTGAAGTCTTTTTCGATGGCTGGAATTGCTACGGAAAACGCAGTGAGGTCATTTCCGATCAGAAAAATTGCCAAGCTTAGGGCAAACAGTCCCAGTACCTGAATTCTGGTCAGTTTAGTTTTCTCATCTGTCATGTTTCGAGTCCAGCCACAGAGTTCGGTTTTACAAGTGTGGCTCAAACTCGGGAAACGGCAGGGACACTAACTATGGCCCCTGCTGGCAAACAAAATGGCGAGGGCCTGCGACTAACGCTCACCTGAAGTGTCTTGAAAGAACTCCTCTACAGGCTGGTAATCCGGATTGGCACCACAAGAACCCCGCACTACCAGCTCGGTAGGTAGTACATCTGACATCGCCGATTTTCCAGAGAGAAGTTCCATCATTTTCTCCACCATCAATTCACCACCTCGGTGGATGTTCTGGCGAACGGTTGTCAGAGGAGGGGTAAAAAACGGCGCGATTGGGATATCGTCAAAACCCACTATGCCGACATCTTCCGGCACCTTATAGCCACGGGCCTGTAGCGCTTTTATCGCCCCCATAGCGATACTGTCACTGGCGGCGAAAATGCCATCAAAACTAAGCCCTTCCTGCGCAACCAGGTCGATAATGGATTGATAACCACTTTCACTGGAGAAGCCGGCGGTCAACTGCCTGGTAGTGCCAGACAGATCAGCTTCATTGAGCGCAGCACAGTAACCTTCAAAGCGCCCATTAACCTCCGGGTGAGCTGTGTCGCCGAGAAAGAGAATTCGCCGCCGCCCCAAGTTCATTAAGTGCTCGGTGGCCTGACGCCCGCCCATTTGATTGTCACTACTGACGATGCAATATTCGGCCCCCTGCCTTGAGGTCCCTCCCCAGACAACAAGAGGGTCCCCCTGCTGCTGCAGATCACGAAGTGGGGTATCGTCCACCCCCTGGCCAATCACAATAACGCCATCAGCCCGCCTGGAACTCATCAGATAAGAATGCCAATCCGAGCGGCTGGCGATACTGCTGGAAAACAGTAAATCGTATTTATGCACTGCGAGGCGATCAGCAATTGAACCAATCATATCAATCATAAATGGATCAGAAAATGTCTGGCCGCCACTGCGCCCCGTATTAATCACAACCGAAATTGTATGGCTGCGTTGCAGGCGTAAGTTTCGCGCGCTCTCATTGATTTTGTAATTCATGGAGCTCGCGATTTTTTGAATACGTTCGCGAGTCTTTTCGTTAATCAATGGATTATCGTTCAGCGCTCGCGAAACAGTAGATTCAGAAACTCCCGCCAACCGAGCAATATCGGACATGGAAACGGGAGAGGAGGACCCCTTGGGCATGGCGTACTTCACCTTGTTCGCGGGAAAAATGCCATCTTAGGCCCGTCGCCCAAGTTTGTAAAACCACCCTGCTACCCAGCCAGGGGGGCTGAGGCCTCAAGCGTCTCATCCCCCCGCTCTACGGCGCGACGGAAAAAGAACAGGGTAATCAGAATCACTGTGATGGGTACCAAGGATAAGTAGAAAGCCACCTGGCCATCAAAGGCCTCGAAAACCGACCCGGTAATCAGTGAGCCAGTTGTACCGCCCAGCGCAGAAAAAATCACCAGTAAACCTGTCATTGCAGAGTGCTGGTGGGTGGGCAATGAACTGAGCATCACAGAATTGATAGCTGGATACACAGGTGCCATAAACAAGCCAATCAGCGGTAAAACAAAAGCTGCCACTGGGGCACTAAGCCAGTTTACATCGGGATTCGCCACAATATTACTCGCCAGGGGCAAGCTAACGACCACCAGTAATCCCATCGCAACTAAGCAGACATTCAGCATCGGGTACCAGTGTACTTTGCGCATCATCACACCGGCACCAAGTCGCCCCAACGCCAGCCCTGCGGCAAAGATACTTGCAGCCTGAACACTCATCGCAGCGGGCAGCTTAAGAATTTCATTATTAAAAGTCGGCAACCAACTTCCTATCCCCTGCTCAATCAATACATAGAAAAATACGGAGATCACGTAGATGTATACCAGAGGTTTGGCCATCAACTTTATCATCGCGATAAAGTCCTGTTTCGGGCTAGCCTCTTCGATTCGCGCCCCGGATTCATCCAGCTCTGTGCACCAAAGCAATACAAATGCAATCACACAGACCACCGCCAGCACCCAATACACATTGAGCCAGGCAGTCGACCCTTGGTTCGATGAATCAATAAAAGCGCTAAACAGCCAGTAGCCACTGAGAACTCCCACCATAAACACCCCCTCCAGGGTGTTTAGAAGGCTCGCATGTGCGCTGCGGCCCTGCGCTAACAATCCCACGGTGGAGTATGCGGCAACCTTTACCAATGCGAACGCAACACCCACGGACAAGAACAGTAACTTCGCCGTCCAAAACCCGGGTAACAGGGGCATAGCTGTACAAGCCAGGGTGACGATTGCCAATCCCGTCAGCATCGCCCGCTTAAACCCCAGCCGGGGAAGCTGGGAAGCAATCAGGAAAGACACTATCCCGATGGGGATATCCTTGAACCCCTCCAGCACACTCGCAGCAGATTTACTTACCCCATAGGTATTGATTACCTGCAGGATCACCGTGCCTACGCTGTTCAACAAAATGGCAAAGACAAAGTAGATAGCGAATAGAGATAAGAGTATGCGCTGATTCTTCATAGTGGATTCTATCTGGCTCTGTGGTTTAGGCAGTCAGCCGTACCAACCTGTTATTGTACATTTTTTACCCAGACTTTGTGGAGAAAGGCGACTTCGCCCCAATGCCTGAAGGGACCCAGTATGTATCAGTCAGACAAAAATTTGCAATCGTTTGCATAAAAACCAATAAAAATTTGGGAATGCCTTATGCCGATCAGTCACAAAACAACTGGCAATTGACCCAGGAAAAGAAAATAACCATTATTTTTCAGTAGGTTACAGACTTTTCGGAGATGAAAATCAGATCTATCTTCTAGTAACAGCCAGGCTTAATCTCAATTCTGCAATCGATTGCAAAAAGACATCAACTACGGATAGACTGAATGCCAGTTGCCGAAGGCCCAGTAGGCCCGGCCCTAGGACCCAATCTCCAATCCAGTGAAAGTGGTATGAAGCAAAAACAACAAATCAAACACAAGATCCACCCCTGGGACTTGGTGGAGGACACCTTCCAGCCCGAAGATTACAGCCTCAATGCCACCCTATTCTCCCTCGGTAATGGCTATATCGGCTTACGCGGTACCTTTGAGGAGGGTTTCGATCCAGAACCCTTTACAGATGGTTGCTACCTTAATGGAGTCTACGCCAGCGAACCTATCACCTATGGTGAGTCTGCTTATGGCTACGCGCGCAACAACCAGAGGATGTTGACGGTTCCCGACGGTAAGACCATTTATATCAGCTTGGATGGAGAACGCTTTAATCTCGCCCAAGGCGAGCTGCTCAACTACGAGCGTCGCCTGGACATGGCCGCGGGGATCAGCGAGAGAAAACTCACTTGGCGCTCCCCAAAAGGAAAAACCATTGAACTCAAAGTGCAACGCCTGGTTTCCCTCAGTGAGAAAAACCTGTTAGCTCAGCAACTGGAACTCACACCCATCAATTTTGACGGAGAGGTACACCTGCAATCCTGCCTTGATGGTGACCTTGCCCAAGCAGAACGCAGTGAGGACCCACGCCTAGCCTCCCCTATTGACCGGGGAGATATCGAATGGCTGGAAAATACAGCTGAAGATGGTTATTTGGCCCTGCCTCTATCCGTTAAGAGCAGTGGCTTCTCTATACGATGCGCAGCCCTGCACCTTTGTGAGAGTGACAGCGATTACACGTCCAATAATCTCCGCAGTGAAGACTGCGTCTCGGTTGACTATCGCTTTGCTGCCCGCCGCAACACCCCTATTCGCCTAACCAAGTACGTCGCTTACTTTGCACAGCAAAATGCTGAGCCGATATCAGCAGGCGAATTGCATTATTACCTGGAGCGCTGTGCGGCTAAAAGTTTTGCGGACCATATCGAAACCCAGCGTATACAAATGGACAATTTCTGGCTTGAGTCCGATATTCAGGTCAGTGGAAATGATGCCCTGCAGCAGGGAATACGTTTCAACCAGTACCACTTGTTCCAATCCCTAGGTCGGGATGGCAATACCAATATTGCAGCCAAAGGACTTTCCGGTGACGGCTATGACGGCCACTATTTCTGGGATACAGAAATCTATGTACTACCGTTTTTCCTCTACACCCAACCCGAATTAGCGCGCGGCCTACTGGAATACCGCTACTCAATCCTCGATGCCGCACGAAAAAGAGCGAGGGAGATGTCGATTCAAAAGGGAGCACTGTTTCCCTGGCGCACCATCGGCGGTGAGGAGTGCTCAGCCTATTACCCGGCAGGCACTGCGCAATACCATATCAATGCGGATATTGCCTACGCCGTACGACATTACTGCCGGGTTACCGGTGATGTCGATTTTCTGCGCAACAAGGGCGCAGAAGTCGTGATAGAAGGCGCTCGTATGTGGTTGGAGATTGGCCACTTCAACGCACTTCGCGACAACCAGTTCTGTATCAATGAGGTTACCGGACCAGACGAATACACCGCCCTGGTTGACAATAATTTCTACACAAACCTGATGGCCAAGGCCCATCTTGAATATGCTGTTGAAGTATTACAGTGGTTAAAATCATTCGATCCTGCAGCGTGCGATGAGTTAACCCAGCGTATTCAACTCGGCAAACAGGAAATTGATAACTGGGCCAAGGCCGCAGAAAGCATGTATCTGCCCTACGATGAAAAGCAGGGTATACATTCTCAAGACGATAGTTTTCTAAACAAACCCCGCTGGAATATTGCCGAAACGCCTGCCGATCAATTCCCGCTGTTACTTCACTATCATCCCCTGGTGATCTATCGACACCAAGTTTGTAAGCAGGCGGATGTCATTCTTGGCCTGTTACTGGAAAGTTCAGAATTTTCAATTGAGCAGAAGCGTCGGGATTTCGACTTCTATGAACCGCTCACCACGCACGATTCCACTTTATCCGCTTGTATTCACAGCATTATTGCCAGTGAAGTTGGGTATCCGGATAAAGCGCTGAACTACTTCCAGCAAGTTGCGCGAATGGATCTGGATAACCACCACAACAATACCCAGCACGGCATACACACTGCCTGCATGGGGGGTACCTGGATGTGTATGGTCCAGGGATTTGCAGGAATGCGCCTGCACGGCAATGAACTCAACTTCAATCCATACCTGCCCAAT
Organism: Microbulbifer sp. CNSA002; assembly: GCF_047324085.1. Taxonomy (NCBI): domain Bacteria; kingdom Pseudomonadati; phylum Pseudomonadota; class Gammaproteobacteria; order Cellvibrionales; family Microbulbiferaceae; genus Microbulbifer; species Microbulbifer sp. CNSA002. The sequence continues at coordinate 1,983,260 of NZ_CP172449.1, read as the reverse complement.
GGAATGGACGGCTATCGTTTCCGGTTGCAATTCCGTGGCCGCACGATCGCAGTCGATGTCGATTCTTACAGCGCCAGGTACACCTTGGTGAAAGGTGAAGCACTCAGTCTTCATCACGGCAAGCAAATTCTATTCCTGGAGACACCAGGGCAAACAGAAACCATTCAAATAGCACCGATGGAGGAGGTATCCTGATGATCTATCGTGCAGCAATTTTTGATCTCGACGGCGTTATTGCAGACACCGCACGTCTCCACCTGATCGCATGGCAACAGCTGGCTGAAGGGCTCAACCTTCCCTGGACAGCGGATACTGAAGAGCGCTTAAAGGGCCTGGAAAGAATGGCTTCCCTTGAGGTGATTCTCGGGGAAAAAAGCAGCAATTACACTGAAGAAGCAAAAATCGCACTGGCTGCTAGAAAAAACAGCCGCTACCAGGAATTAATTCGCAGCCTCTCTCCCGCAGACTTGTTACCGGGCGCCGGTGAACTGCTCGCATGGTTAAATTCTCAGCATATTCCGGTTGGCCTCGCCTCAGCGAGTAAAAACGCGCCGGCGGTACTGGAAGCCCTGGGAATATCCCGTTGCTTTTCTGTTATTGCAGACCCAGAAAAATCTGCACCTAAACCTGCACCAGATATATTCCTAGCCGCCGCCAAAGGGCTCGGAATTGATCCAGAGTTTTGTATTGCTTTTGAGGATGCCCCCGCTGGAGTCAGTGCAATTAAGTCCGCAGATGGTATGACTGCTGTAGGCATAGGTAATCCAGATTCGTTAAAAGATGCTGACTATATGTTGGACAGTCTGGAACAATTTGTGCCAAATGATTTCTTTCTATCAGTACTAGCAGAATCGGGTATGCGCCAAAATAAAGACTTGGCTGTTAACGAATAAAGTGAGATAAGCACAAGAGTGAAAGCCTATTTATAGAGCAAGCATTTAGCCCCATAGAGTCTTTCTACCAAATTGCTATTCCATTATTAATAGCTAAAGGCTGCTACCTTTCTACAACTTACATGTTGCTATGGAGATGTAAAAAGTAGCAGCCATACCGATTAGAGACATTCAACCTCTAATTTTCAAAGCAAGCGCCCTCGACAACATCAGCCGTATTTCCAACCCAAGAGTTCACACATGGGAAGTTGTTATCGCCAAGGTCCGCATTATTATTGTTAGTCGCTTCATTACTAACGATGGTATTACCTTCTTGACCGTCATCGCAAACAAAAGTATCTCCCGGCAAATAAACACCAGTTGCAGTATTAGTAATTTCCACTCCATTGCCTTCTACAACATTTTTCGAGATAACATTCCTGTCACTACAAACAATCACTCCATACTGATCAAAACCAGATACCATATTCGACAAAATATAAGAGCTGTCCGCACCAACTTGAAGAATTACCCCCCAGGCTCCACTAGCACTGGTAGATGTAGATACTTCATTTGCAATAAGTGTAGAATTACTGCCGTTTATAGCTACTCCAATTTCCGTAGTTTCAGAGATTACCGAGTTAGACAATGTATTATTGTCTGACACAAAAGCCACTGAAACGGCATTGCCCTCAAAGGCTATACCTGTCACCGTATGCGCCCCGCTTCCTATTGCCTCTACACCGAACCCACAACCTTGCACCTTGCCATTTGATAAAGCTCCCCCAGTGACAACAGCTCCAGTGCCATCTAGAAATATCCCATCAACATCAAAATCACACTCAATAGTAAATCCATTTAAATCAAGATAACCACCAGGTCCGACGACCGTCAGTGCAAGGTCAAACGCTGATGAACAAGACAAATCCTCCGTGAGAACTTCAGCTGTAGTAATGACATCACCACAGGAGACATCAGCCTTTGCGCCGTAGGATGTAATCAATACACATCCTGTAAACAACATACGAGTCAAACCTGAAGGCCGTTTGATGTATCTACCTTTCATAAAATCTCCTCAACCGAAATTATAAACGCCCACTTATAAAGTAGACCTAACCCATATTGGTCTAGATTTGAGAATCAACCATGAGAAATTCTTCTCAACGAAAAAGTTATCATCTTAAGGGGCCTTACTTCGCTTGATAAAACGGGGGGGGGGGTATTCTTTAGTTACCAGGGAATCAGCAATACCAACAACTATTAAGGAGCCTCTGAATAACTCCGTAATGCCTCTGCGGGTCTTGAAGGCTGCAGATGTTAGGCGCAGCTCGCCGCGAATGGCCGTAGCCCTTTGCAAGAGCTGCAACGCAGCAGCTGTGGCCTTCAAGGCCCGCCCTTCGGGGCTTGCAGAGCGATTCACACTCCGCGTTGCGACTTCTTGAAAGGTCTAGACATTCCTGCGAAGCCGCGCCTTGATTGTGAACCGCTCTGCATGCCAGAGGTATCACGGAGTTATTCAGAGGCACCTTAAATACATTGCTATCACGGCAATACTTGGCTCAATGAAACAGCACAACTTTCATCATAAGTGCCAGCTATATTTTGAAACCAGAATTTAGACAAGAAGGTTGTTTTCATGCCCTAGACATCAGCAGAAAACAACTCCAAGCTAAAATAACATTGCCACTCGATACTATTAGATAATCTAGTGGCAGATCGATAAAATCCTATTGTTCAATAAATCTTATCAGGGAGGGATCTATCTTGCAGATACAATCTGTTATTGGATCTCCAACATCAATCAATTTAAAGTCACAAAATTCGAACCCAGGCCCCACCGAACAACCCACAAGCACAGGGCCTGAAATTGGCTCTGCAGCCTGCCAAGCGCCAGCAGGAACAACACAGCAAAATGTATTATTCTCTGCAGAAATTTCAATCTTTTGCAAACAGCTATCCCCCTCAGTCCAAATATAGAGAAACAAGCCGTCCCCCTGATATAAGTTCCAAATTTCATCAGATTCGACCCGGTGAAATTTCGACACTTCACCTTTCTGTAGGGAGAAGTAAATATGCGTCAATGCGCTTCGCCTCTGCCCATCCTCTCTTGTTACTATTGAGTTCGACTTAAACACCTGAAGAAACTTCCCGCCTTCAGGGTGATTAATTAAGTTATCAGGCTTCATGGATTAATCAGCACCTTGTAATCAGAGTTATAAATATGTCTGATATTACATTACCACATAATGCATCAGTGAAATTTAATCCTTATAGAACAACAAGCAAAATGGTTGAGCGGATACGAATTGAACACAGGCTCACCCAGATTACTTTAGGATGAGCCTTGCAGGCAGCTCTAATTTAAGCAGCTGGGGTTAGCAGTAGTAAAAGTATTTCCAAGCCAAACATTGGTGTTACTACACGCATTTGCATTTAGTTCTTCCAAGTCAAAATCCGTGTTACTCTCAGATGTATTGTTGAGAATATAATTAAAAAACTGATTATCCGCTTCCATATAGATACCCACTGAACCATTCATCTCAGAGGTGTTCTGGCTATAGTTCCCGAAGCTGGAATCAGCAATATAAATTCCATATCGATTATTATCATATATATAATTTTGGGTTAAATTTGGGGCATCACCATCCAACTGAATCCCATCTAGTAAGTTACTTTCGATAATATTTGAGATCAAAGTATTTCTTAGCCCCGTAACTAATATACCAGTATTACCATTACCATTAGCACTTGAATTAGTAATTAGATTAAAGTCGCTCGATACCGCCAACCCTACAAAGTCATTATTGTTAGCAGAAATATTGGTTACATTATGAAATCCGTCACCAGCCAATCTAACCCCTGTCTGGCAGAATGATATAGTACCTGCGCCCTCCAAATACCCCACAAGACCGACAACATCTATGCCTATTGCAGAATTATTGTCACAAGTAATGGTATGACCATTCATATCCAGGCCACCAGTTGGGCCAACAATGGTTATCGCGATATTATCTGTACATACCAAATCATCATCCAAAACTTCTCGGGTGTTAATGGTATCACCACAATCAACCGCCGATGCAAGCCCGGATATTAGCAAGCAAAAAGCACCTGCAAAGATAGATAAACCTTGTAATTGCCATATAGCCATCTTACTACCCTCTATAAAATCAGTTAATAATGACCTTCTCCTGAACAGAGTGTGATCCAGCTTGCTAAAAGGGCTATAAGAAATTTCTCTTAAAGAAATGGCAACTAAGTACGGAATCTAAACATCTGTGAATGGTAAATAGTGGCTATCTATGCCAATTAGACAAAACGCAAGAAAGCAGTGTTGGATATGAAGCCAGTGGGCCTTTACATGGGAAGTTTAAGGGGCGGTACTCATTACCCTCCTTCTCCCTCCCTTTAAAAAAATCTGCACAAATCTACCGCCAGCCTGATTACTCTTATTGCTCTTTATCTCAAGTAACTTTGACACCTTTAATAGTATAAATTAGCGGAATCTCATGTCCTTTAAAAGACAGGTAGTATTTCCCCTTCTCACGCTCCTCCATGCCATCAAAACAGTTGTAAGGGCTATACGGGTATTCTTTTAGTTGAGTGATTTGAATACCATATTTTAATAACGCACTCACAACATCGCTAATCGGATGTGACCAGGTGGCTAAGGTAGACTTGTCACCCCGTTCATTCTCTGTATAGGTACCCTGCTCTTCAATATCTGGATCGGCTCGATGAAAGTATGTGTAACCAGAGAAAATATCATAAAATGGATGAAATTCCGCGATGTAGAAAGTCCCCCCCGGCTTTAAGCATTGAGCAACAACTGATGCCCACCGCTCGATATCCGGCAACCAACAGAGTGCACCGTAGGAAGTAAAGACGATATCAAATTCTTTATTATTTGACTCTCCAAAACTGTAGATATCGTTGCAGATAAACTCTCCATGTAAACCTGAACGGTCAGAAAGAGCCTGTGCTTCAGTAATGGCTACAGAAGAAATATCAACTCCCGTCACCTTCGCCCCCAATCGAGCCCAAGATAAGGTATCCAAGCCAAAGTGACACTGTAAGTGAAGTAAACTTTTTCCAGACACATTACCTATATCTGAAAGCTCAACTTCATTTAAAGTAGATTTTCCGCTTAGAAATCCATCAACATTATAAAATTCAGACTTCACATGAATACGGGTGCGGCTGTCCCAGGAGTGTCGGTTAATTTCAAAAAAATCCATAACTCACCTTCTAGTCACTTATATTTATCAATTATATTTAATTATTAAGGGTAAGAAATTTAAATCTACTTGTAAGCCCTATTCCGTTATACCTTGAGTTCAAGAAAACTAAAATCGCCAATCATTCTAACTATATATTTACAGCAATGCTCCAGCCACAAAACGCCCTATTGAACTAAATTGCAAGTACAGATCATGATTTACTACAAAGCAGGCTGATAATTTTTGAGAGAAGCCCTAAATGGGGACAATAGAAGGTAGAATCCTTAATCTACGATTGATTATCCTCATCATATCTTAGGCGCGCTTTACGAATCTCGGGATGATGTTCATCTGCCCAAGAGACTAACTTCCACACAGCTGCAGATAACCCCCTTCCCAGGTCAGTTAATTCATACTCCACTTTAACTGGAACCTGCGCAAAGACAGTACGGAGTACAAAACCATCGCGCTCTAAGTCACGTAGGGTTTGCGTCAACATTCGCTGTGAAATCCCTTCAATGCGCGACTTCAGGGAGTTGAAGCGATCTGGACCATCAACAAGGGCAAACAATATCAGGATGGACCACTTGTCACCAATTTGAGCTACCACATTGCGAACGGGACATTCATCATCATTCACAAACACGCGCCTCTCACTATTTTTATTCTGCGTCCCCACCCTTCCACTCCATAGGTTATCAAAAAGTAACTTAACCACTTAATAGTGCCTTATTGGCAACCAACTCTCAAGTGAGTAACCTAGTATAAATAAGTAACTTAACCCGAAATCACCTATAGACCCATATAGATATATACCCTGTTATGACCCAAGCTATCTTAGACAAGGCCCTCACCCAATACGCCTCCAATAGACCCTCAACCGCTGACGATATATTTACACCGCAGTTTGTCTCTGTAGGGAAATTTAACATTCGCTTTCTACGCAAGGAAAAACCTCAGGCTCCCAGCCTCTTACTGCTGAATGGTCTACCCCAAAGTATTCGTATGTGGGAGTCATCTATTGAAGCATTTAGTGAAAAGTTTGATGTGTTAGCCTTTGATATCCCAGGATTTGGCTTATCAAAAGCAGAGGAAGGAGATATGTCTCCAAGCAGCCTGAGCGAAGCCCTTGTTCAAATAATGAACCATTTTGGCATCAATCAGGCCCACCTAGTAGGGCCGGATGTGGGTGTGCCTATTGCTTTAGCAGCCGTTATTAACCACCCTCAACGATTCTTGAGTCTCAATATCTTTGACGGCCCAGGCACCTTCCCTCCAAAACTCTCTCCTATTCTTATGGCCGTTGTCAGATCCCGAATGGTTCGCTGGATAGCAAAAGGCTTAAACAAGAAGTCAGTAATGAAAACCAACTTCCTGACTGCCGTCAAAGACGGCTATCACAACTACAAACCCAGCAAACGAGCTATCCAAGAGTACTATGACATAGCCTTTAATAGTGATAGTCACAAGTGCGCCATCAGTTTCTTTGGAAGCTATTCGAAAGAGCTTCCGTGGATTGAGAGAAAACTAAATGGTATTAAAGTTCCGACATTGATCACTTGGGGCAAGAGAGATCCATTTGTTTTAGTGGATAATGCGACTGCCTTATCCAAGCATATCCCCAATAGCAAGCTAGTTATATTTGACAACGCATCTCACTTCTCATCGGAAGATGCTGGACAAGAGTATGTTGACTTGATAATCAATTGGGTAGATGGCGGCTTCCTTGAGCATCGTGACGTATGAGTTTTTAAATATTCTAAGAACAGATACCTAATCACTAACTGAATTCAAGGTGGCGTTAAACAATTTCGCCACCGATATATTAATGGGGCTCAACTACCATCATTAGAGCGCCCTTTATCAAATTGGTTTTTTAACTCATTAACTTTGACTCTGATTCAGCATCATCCTTCCCCTTTTTGGCCTTAATCTGTGAAACACCAATCAATGCGCGGCCTAGGTCTGAGGCATAAAATCCCGCAGCCAATATTACGAAGGCGCCAAATAATGTAATTCCATCAGGCAGATCTCCGAAGATTACAAAGCCAATAACAATAGCCCAAAATAGTAAAGCGTAACTAAAGGGCTGCAAAATAGAAGCTGGAGTAAGTGCCAATGCCTTAATCAGTAAATAGTGGCCCATTGCACCTAAGAGCCCATTTAAAATCAACAATTGCCACCCTGATACTGTCGGCTCTACCCAATAAAATGGTGCTAAGCTTCCAAAAATAATAAGACCCATGGTCGCGGTATAGAAAACGGTTGTATCGGCACTATCAAAGTGTGAAACACGGCGTGAAAGCACTTGATATGCGGCCCATAGGATAGCTCCCAAGATGGGGATCAAGGTTTGCCAACCCATCATTCCCATTCCAGGCCTAATGATAATAAGGGCACCTATAAATCCAGCCGCAACACTTACCCAGCTCCTTTTATCTATCCTCTCCCCTAAAAACCATCCAGCCATTAATATTGCGAATAATGGGGCTGTCGCAGCTATAGCATGCACATCAGCCAAAGACATCATACTAAAAGCAAAAACAAATACTGACACCTCAAGGGCGAGAACAATAGAGCGGGCTAATTGAGTGCCAAATATTTTACTTCGCACTAACTCCAAGCTCCCTTTGAGTCTCGCCAAACTTATAACGATTAAGAAAAATATCGCGAAGCGAATCGCCATTATTTGAACGATAGAATAATTCTGAACGAGTAGCTTACCTGTTGCATCCATACCGGCCAAACAGACCATTGCCAAAATAGTTAGAATAATTCCACGACTGTCTTTAAACTTCACTTTAAACTCTCTAATAAAGACTACAGATTCTATAAACAGAGCCACCGATTATAAATTAGTTATGAAATGTTAGAGCAGTCTGAATGCCTTGGACTACCTGAGAAAAGAATGCCGGAATATAACTTATCCCGGCACTAGTACGCTCTTAATTTTCAGTTACTGTTGAGGAAAGCTTAAAGTGGCTGAGAGCCTTTTCAGCAATTTCTTTACCATATTCCTGCACAAAGTGGCCCGCCTCCGCTAATTTGAGAGGCTCGGGGCAGTTTTTGATGGTTCCCCTCAGCAACTCCATCACTTTCTCACCAAGTACAAAGTCCCTCATTCCAATCGCCATAAAGCTCTCACCACCCCAGCTCCTAGACCAGAATTCTCGAGCCCTTACCCCTAGCTCTGCTCCCTCCATACCTGGATCAACCGGTACAATTGACGGGAATCGACGAACGCCAGCCTTATAGCGGTTGTCTGGAAAAGGCGCATCATAGGCTACTATATCGAATAAATTGACCTCAGATTGAGCATCATTGGCAATGAGCCCTCCCACAGGGATTTCAGGCACATTGACAGAGAAATTCCGCCAGTGGTAGAACCCCTCAGATGCACCATCCCCTGCTGCGATAGCCGTATTCATTACCAGTAATCGGGTAAATCTATCCGGCATATCCATTGGAAGTGTCAATCCCAGAAGTCCACCCCAATCCTGACAAACCAGCGTAATATTCTTAAGGTCCAAATGCTCAATCAAACGCATCAGGCTGTTACGATGGAAGTTAAAAGTGTACACATCTTCATTGACGGGCTTATCTGAGCGACCAAACCCAAACAAATCTGGAGCAATTACCCGGTGTCCTGCCTCAACAAAAACTGGGATCATTTTTCGATATAAGTAACCCCAACTGGGCTCCCCATGGAGGCAAAGAAAGGTAGTATCCGCATCCTGCTCCCCCTCATCGATATATGCCATACGCATAGAATCATAGCCTTCCAGGCTATCAATATAGTTAGGAGTATACGGAAAACCCGGTAGTAGGGAAAAGCGCTCCTCAGGAGTTCTCAATCGTTCAATAGACATCGGCAACCCTCTTTTAGTTGAAAGTTAAGTTAGCGCCTTGCTTCTGAAAAGCTAGATCAGTTGGAATCCAGAGATCATCCATTGTGGCGCTTTTATCGGTGCTTCATATCTGAAAAGATAACTGTAGAAAAATACCTATTATCCTACTAGATAATAAGGATAAATATGCTCCTAAAACATGGCACGATCTCTAATTTTTACATTTAGAAACCTTATTAGGCGCCAGATCACTTAAATTACCCAATAATGCCAATCTGGCAAGCCTGGCAAGTCTGAAACCATTGGGCTAAGTACAACTGACCCTATCAAAGCCGATTAATCAAACTTCTTACCATTAAAAACATGTTAGATGTATTGAGATACCCATCTGGATGTAAGCTGTCTACCAGCAATACATCTCAATTATCAGTGAACTGGAATTGGAGCCTAGGAAAAATTAGGCTACAAAAATCACCGGGAGGCATATATCACTAGAAGAACAATATCTTTCATGACTATGAATCATGGACAACACCTCAATACACTTTACCAAAGCCCGCCAAGATCCAGCCCCTTTTCACTGGAGAATCCATTTCTACTTCCCTGGCGAACAGGGTTTTGGGTGCTGACTCCATGATTTTATATCCCCCATCATCAACATAAGTGACTAAAGCAACATGGGCAATATATCCTTTTTCAGTCTTTCTATAAAAAGCCAGATCCCCCAACTTCGGCTTATAAGATGCTGGCTTCAAAGATTGAATAGACTGGAAATAGGAATATAGATTTCTTGCACGGCGATGGAAAAATGGGTTCTCTGGGTTATTACCATTTCGAGCATCATAAAAATTTGGATTTTTTACAAAACTATCTCTCAATAAGACCTGAAATGAATATCCAGCCATTCCGTAAGCGATATTAGGTACATCACTACAGACAATAAATCCAAGTTTCCCTCCTATATTATTATACATCCCCATCAGTGGATCATAAGGCGTAAACCAAAGAGAATATGCATTATCGACAACCAGATTAACATTTGGAAGGCCATGATGATTGGTAAAACTTCTCTCCCCCTTATAGGTAGAAAAATAGACGAGCAGTGGTATTGCCAAAACAATAACAAGAAAGCCAATAAATTTTTTCATATTACCAAAAATGTACCAACCCAAAATCACCAATACATATGAAACATTACTAAACTAATGAAAAGTAGGGGAAAAGAGTACAGCTAACAAACCCTTACGCCACTTTAATGCCACTTTTTAGTCCGAACGTCAACATACAGCTAGCAATAGGAATTGGAGTAACTGCTCATAACCTAGTAGAAATATCTCCCACTGCCAATTTAAATTTGTATACGAACGTTAAGGTTTCACACCTGAAATGACCTTAGGGCTCTCCACCTCGACTCTAATTTCGCTTCATGAAAGCAGTTTAACCACATACTTTATTGGGGAGCCTCCGGAAGGATTTGGGTTAGACCACAAAGATCTAAGCTTCATTATTTGTATGGATTTGAAAATGGATTGTAGTTAAATTTTTCAGGCAATAAAAAAGCCGCACGCTGGAGAAGTGTGCGGCAAAGCTTGGAAGCCTATGGGAGAGGCATGAGGTTAAAAATCGTACGCGAAGCTAAGCTTGATATTGCGCGGTAAGATGTAGCGGACATTAGACGCTAGCGGATCGCGGGGATCACCTTCGGTGATACCATCTTCATCAGTTAAGTTGTCCACAGCCAACTGGACAGTAATATCATTGATATAAGCCACCGCACCCAGGTCAACTTTTGTATAGGCTGGCAAAGTTACTTCATTGTTGCTTCCATTAAAGCGATCACCTACCCGACTGATATCGGTATACACAGCCATATCAATGTTATTCAGTGTGAAATCATAATTCTGGCTCAGGCGCACCTGGTATTCAGGCTGACGCATAACCTGGTTGCCTTCATATTCACCACTCGTGATTTCTGGCTTTTGCAGGGTAGTATTTAACCCAAAGGTGAAATCTCCCCAGTGAACTTTACCGTCCAATTCGAGACCAAGCGCCTCAGTCTCTAAACGAGTACAGGTACTGCTGCCAATGATACAGTCTGGCATGCCCTGGGTTTCGTTGTAGAACAGAGTCGCAAAGAGGGAATAATCTTGCTCCTGCAATTTATAACCCAGTTCGTATTGGTCAATGTCTATTACAAGGTCAGACCCAGCAATGAAGCTGTCACCAAACTCACGATAGTTGTCAAAGTCTGCGAATTTAAAGCCGGAATTTATGCGGAAGAAGGTGCCCATATTTTCGGCAAAGGCCCAGTCCACTGCGGCAGTGTAGGCAGTACCATCTTCGTCTGCTTTATAAGTGGTAAAATTACCGTCACGTTCGCCATGATCCACGGAGTAATTGGTTTTGCGGTTTGCGGAACGCACGCCCAGATCGAAGGTAAAGTCCCCTAAGTAGAACTCACCGGCGACATAAAGCGCGTTTTCACGGGCATCACCCACGGCATCCACATCATATTTCCAATCACAAGTGGAAATATCTGCGGATGTATTACAAGCGAGATCACCAGTTAGCTCAGAGCCATCAGCAGTTCCTGTGATCAGCTCCCCATCTTGACCCAGTACGTAGTATTTCTGGTTACCCAGGGACCACCATTCATCAACTTCCCAGCTTGAGGTGTAATAACCGGCTGTTACTTTAAAGTTATCCCACTCTTTTGCCAGGCTAATGTCATTTGTCGTAGCCTCGATATCTTTGCGTACTACCCAGGCGCCAAACTGCTGTACCACGGTGTCACTACTGAGTTCGTTTCCAGAAGCGGTAACTACAGTTTGATCCGTTAGGGCGTTCAGCGATACAGGCGAGCCATTAGGAACGAAACCCAAAGTGTCAGCATTACCCGCAGTAACTCCAAAGCGTTCGGTGAGACTCCAACCATCCCCCAAGTCTAGCTCCAGATAAGCACCGACTACATTACCATTCCACCCGCGCCCTTCGCCCATATCGAAAGTTTCCCAGGTAGTTTCTGAGCCGCCATTACCGTCGGCCTGAGTAATAGGTACAGAAACCTTGCGATTACTGGGGCCTACCTGGGTGTAATCTGTTTCCAGAAATGCAGCATTGGGCAAATACCAGGTACCAGTATCTTTTGTATCCCGGATGTAAAAACCCGCTTTGCCGTTATCCATCTCTTTGGTGATATGCAGGGTAAATTGATGCCCTTCTTCCGCATCAAAACCCGCATCACGAATGCCAGGGGAGGAAGATACGTAGCCTCCAACCATGTAGTACACATCATCCGAAACCTTACCGGTCATCACGGCATCTGTTCGCTGCAGATCATAGTCAGATAAAGTGTACTTAAATCGCCCCTCAGTCTCTTCAGTACCTTCTTTTAAGATAAAGTTGGTAGTCAGACCTGGCTGGCCATTGGAGAAAACCGGATTGGGTCCACCGCGCAGAGCTTCCACTCGTTGAATAGTTTCATCGACACGAAATAGAGAAGAGTTTTCTAAAAATGAGAGTGTTGGCGCTGGATACAGAGGCAATCCATTCATGGATACCGTGACAAAGGGTGCATCACTACCGCCGGGGAAACCGCGAACATCGATATTTGCCCCAGAAACACCGCCAGAGCTCTCAACCCACAGGCCTGGAACGGACTTCAACAGATCTGCAGTACTTGAAGGAGAGGCTTTGCTAATCTCATCATCACTTAAAGTTGTGATAGAAAAGCTGGCATCCAGCTTACGCATGCCTGCACCGCCAGGGGTGCCTGTTGTGATGACTTCCTCCATCACCATATCGTTTTCAGGGCTAATTTCTTGGGCTGCGGCATAGCCGCAAAGACCAACGGAGAGCGCGGCCATGGATACGGCCTGCGCCAATGGTTTCTTGCTCATCAACTCTTCCCTCTCGTCGTCATTCTTATCTGTTCTGATACTGCGGTGCTATTTTTATAAAGCTTTATGCAATCGATTGCATAAAGAGTTGCTAAACGCACTTGATGCACCGTGCTTTAACTATAATGCGCAAATGCAATCGATTGCAAATTGAATTAATGGCTAGATTTGAGTGACTAGTCATCCGTAAGGCCATCGCAGATCAAGATTTGAGGGGTAGGGGCAGATTTTCTGCCATTGATAGAAGATCATATTTGGAAACTACACCCGGATGTTCTTAGATTTAGTATGTAAGGCTGTCCAAATGTGGCGCCAAATTATTGATTCTAGAAGCATTCGGCGACGAGTGGTTCCATGCAAGTGCCAAGCGGCCGGGAGAGTTATCGTGGAAAAAGGCAAGTGCCAACAGGCGGAGCATCATTCACATACACATAATAGCCACTGTGGCCACACAGCCATTCGCCACGGGGACCATATCTGCTACCTCCATGACGGCCACCTACACCATCCCCACAAAGACCACTACGACGAGCACGTCTTGGAAGTAAGCATCCAAAACCCGGAGGGTTGCCACCCTGTTACAGGGGGCTACGACAGCTCCCATGTCCACGGCAAAAACTGTGGCCATGAGCAGGTTCCCCACGGAGATCATGTTGACTACCTGGTTAACGGGCGACTTCACCATGTTCATGGTGATCACTGTGATGACCATGGACCGGTCGAATTGGCTAAACATCAGTAAGCCTGCTAGCCAAAACTTGGCGAGGCCAAGATTTATAGCAATCCAAAGTTACCTGGGCGCCGATCACATAAGCTGAGATTTTATTTCTACTAACGGCGCCCTTTCATGTTCAGATCGCGTTTTAGCTGCTCTCTATGCCTATGCCGTTAATCCAACTGCTTCGAATTTGAGACTCAGATCAACTCATTAACACTAAAGACTTTTGCATTAAAAACTCCTGAAATAAAAATCTCTGGGCAACCTAAATGAAAGCCCCACCGAAGAGAAAGCAAAGTACATTGGCCAACCTGTTTTCTAGCGCTGAAGACGAAAAGGAGTTGCCAAGCAATTCCTTTTTGGCGAGATCTTTCAAAAAGGGGCCATCCTTTTGTTCAACGCAAGGGGAATTATTAAAGAAGATCTCTTTGCTGATCTGGAGGTAAAAGACCTGGAAGTGAAAGCCGGTAAATGCCTTATTTTCTCACCCCTAAATATGCACACATCCTATGCAAACACATCAAAAGATAAATCTCGATTTTCGTTTGCCAGGAGGTATACAGCTAACTACATAAAAGTTGTTCCTTATGGCAAAGACAACATTTCAACCATGGTGGGCTTGCTGGAATTCACATTGCCCAAAGTAGGTAATTTTCAGGTGTTTGGCAAAGATTCTTACGGCTACAATGAAATTCTGGATGATAATGAGTCTACTTCAGAATCGGTGTTACACCTTCTACTATGGGGCAATTAGCAGTAAAAGCGTTATTTCGGTAAGTTTGGTAATATAGTTTAAAGAAATATAAGTAATGTAGCTTCCTCTCAATATCCTAAGAAATTAGTGGCAGCACTAGCTTGAGCAGACCCCCACACGCCACTTTATCTTTAGCACTAAACTGTATATATTTCGACGAATATAGAACTTATGACCAAATCATGATGGAAATCGAAGAAGTAGCCAAATCGCTTAAAGAGCTGGGACACCCAACCCGCTTGTTGATCTACAAAAAAGTAGTCAAAGCTGGCCTACCGGGTATTCCTGTAGGCAACATCCAGGAGCAGTTGGATATCCCCGGATCAACCCTTTCCCACCATATTTCCAGTCTGATTTCGGCAGGATTGATCTTCCAGCGGCGTGAGAGCCGAACCCTGTTCTGCGTAGCCGAATATCAGCATTTAACTGAGGTTATTCAGTTTTTACAAGATGAATGCTGTCACGATGATTTCAATACACCGATAAAGTGTCCTGATATCAAGTGTGCGGTACCGGATCAGCACTGAACAATGTCGCTCCTGCTTTGGGCGACCTCTATCGATGACGTCCAAACTTTCCTCTCTTCACCCCGATAGGTACATGTAGGCCCTAAATTCTGCATTAAGTACCGCTAGAATGACCATTCACAGCAATAGCCAGCTTTAGTTGGCTCCCTTCCCTTGATACCTTTCTTAGATACCTCGGAAATAACTCGAACATACATCTTTACTTAACATCTATATTTCTATTATTCTAGAAATATCATATCATTTGAGTTGTGTACCCCAGCATACAAAGGCCAGAGGAAACCATGAAAAAGAGCCATCCAAACGCCATTCAAGCAGCCAATGAAGCGGTAGAGTGGGGGCTTGCCCATGGCTTGGCTTTCAAATCTAGTCGTGGCTCAGCGAGCCATGTGCCTTTTAGCCTTACCCCAAGTACTATCGCCCTGGAACGGTTTGAGACGTTAAAGAAAGCAGTACCCCTATTGGGAAAGCTGATCCATCAAGTCTCAGAAGATCACCAATTTCTTCACGAAGCTATCAGGCCTGTTGCACATGGAGACCCGTTTTTCGGTGCCTTACTCGCCATGCATGGTCAAATAAAAAATGCGCCCCGCCTCCCCCTCCTGATTATGAGAAGTGACTTTATGGACGATGTGAGCCAAGGACCAAAGCTCATTGAGTTCAATGGAATCGCAGCAGGAATGGGGCCCTTCGGGCAGCGTATTTATGAGTTGCACCAATTCATACGCTCGCAAAGTCCTGAGACCTATTCCGATTGGTCCAATACTTCGAACGGCCAACCTATAGAGAACCCAGCAATTGAGCGACTCTCCCAAGGCCTTGCCGATGCGACAAGAGCCATCAAAAGCGAATTTGGAGATGGTGGCAACCCAACATTTCTAATGGTGATACAGGAATATGAAGACAATGTTTTCGACCAACACCTTCTTGAATATGCCTTAGCTGAAAAAGGCATACGTACGGTACGACAGACCTTTCGCGAACTCAAAGCGGGCCTGGTAACAGGCCCCAACAATAGGCTCCTGCTGCAAGGAATCGGCCCTGTAGATTGCGTGTATTTACGAGCCGGCTACAACTACTGTGATTATGTCGCCAAAGACCTGGATAGCGAGCGCTGCTGTGAAACACTGATGCAATCGCGAATTTTGCTTGAGAGCCATCGGATCGCAATTAATGCAACCGTAAGCCAACAACTGGCTACCAGCAAGCGTGTACAAATGATCCTTTCGTCCATGTCAGTAGAAATGCTAACCGGATTCAATGTATCCCAGGATGAAGCGGTTTTAATCAAGTCATTACTTGGCGAGATGCAACCAATTTCATCAGAGACGATAGAATGGTTCAGCCAGCAGAACGCCTCTAAGTGGGTGCTCAAAAATCAGGGAGAAGGCGGCGGGCACTGTGTCTTTGGTCAGGATATCAAGCTGAAACTCAAACAGCTCTCAGTAGACGAATACCCTGCCTGGGCACTAATGCCACGCTTGAGCCCGCCCCCTAGAAGCAATCCCGCCCTGGTAGTCAAAGACTCTGAATTATATTTAGTAGGCGATTTAATCAGTGAAATAGGTATGTTTACGGTTCATTTCAATGGTCAACCAGCTACTTCAGAACAAGGTTTTGCCGGCTACTTAGTTCGAAGTAAATCCTCTCAGGAAATGGAGGGTGGCGTGCATAGCGGCAAGGGCGTTTTAGATTCACTGATATCCAATGTCGCCTGACAACATCACAAGCAATCCGTAAAAAGGATCTCTTGGCACCATAAATCACACTTCAAAGCTAATGAAAACACACTGACAAAATTCATTATTTCTATATTTCTAGTAATAACAAATTTAATTAAGGAGCTAAAACAATGCCCCCAGAGTTCGTATCCATGCTAGAAGAAGCTCTCTCTATGTTTGCTTTTCTTGCAGTTGAGCTGACAGTATTATTTTTAGCTATCAGCTACCTCGTTGGTGTATTGCAGCAGTACATTACACCGGAAAAAATCCAAGCGACCCTAAGCTCACGCAATGGCCGAGGCTACGTAATAGCCGCATTACTTGGCTCCATTACACCTTTCTGTTCATGCTCTACTATTCCATTTTTGAAGGGACTACTTCGCGCCCGCGCTGGTTTCGGACCAATGATGGTGTTCCTATTCTCCAGCCCTCTACTTAATCCGATTGTTATTGGCTTGTTGATCTTTACATTTGGTCTCAACGTAGCGATTTTTTATTTCACTCTAGCAATGACTGTGTCAATTTCTGCGGGATTTGCACTGGAAAAATTTGGATTCGAGCGTTTTGTCCGCGATGGTGTCTACCGAGACACAAATAGTAAAAATCCCCCTTCACCCAGTGAGAACAAAGGGATAGCCAATAATTTGGCATTTAATAATGGAGTCTTGGCTACAACTGGCGCAACCAATACAGCAACAATATCTTCTCTATCATCAGCTGCAAAAACTGGAGAAACTACATCCTGCTGTATCAATACTCCGGCAAATAGCTGTGATTCTGAGGGGGGAGTAGAAACCCAGAAACTAAATCGCTGGGTCATTATTTGGAATTCCACCTGGATAGATTTTAAAAAAACACTCCCCTATTTACTGCTCGGTATTTCTCTGGGATCATTCATTTACGGATTTGTTCCTACTGATTTGATCGTAACCTACGCAGGAGAAAACAAGTGGTACGCGATTCCAATTGCAGCTGTAATCGGTATTCCACTCTATATACGTGCCTCTGCTGTTATCCCTCTGAGTGCTGGTTTGGTGCAAAAGGGCATGGCTCTCGGATCGGTAATGGCACTAATTATCGGCAGTGCTGGCGCCAGCCTGACAGAAGTTATCCTATTAAGGTCCATCTTTAAAACCCAGATGATCGCAGCATTTTTAGTGGTTGTTTTAGGTATGGCTATCACAGCGGGTTACCTGTACACCCTTCTGTTTTAATTCCAGGTATTTTGGAGGTAGAGACTTATGAACAAGATACACGACGCGATTATCATTGGCGCAGGGCCTATTGGAATTGCTGCCGCTGTACAGCTCTTGTCGAGAAAACTGAAGCCCTTGGTTTTAGAGAAAGGCATATCGGCCGGCAGCGCCATGCTGGATTGGGGCCATGTTCGGGTTTTTACACTCTGACCTTATATCATTGATAAAGCAGTTGCTAACCTCCTTGATATGAATGGCTGGGTATATCCAAATAGGGAATACTTACCTACAGGCCGTGAAATAGTGGACGAGTATTTAGGTCCATCAGCCAAAACTTTGGAGCTAATTAATAAAAGTACTCTTATTTTATTTAGCTCCATAAAATCAGCAACCACCCGCATAGCGGGTGGTATGGTGAAAGCCCCCAGAGGGGGCTTGTTACAATCCCGCCAATTGCATCTGCTCTTGCCGGCGTTCTTCAACCTCTTGATTCTTGATGTACTCTCGAATCATCTGCTCATCAAGCCCTACTGTACTCACGCAGTAGCCCCGAGCCCAAAAACGTCTTCCTGTGAAATTTCTCTGTACATGCTTGTACTTCCGAAATATCCGGATCGCAGATTTCCCTTTCAGAAACCCAACCGTATTGGAAACACTTAACCTGGGAGGAATCATTAACAACATATGAATGTGATCCCTCATTGCGTACCCCTCGACCAACTCAATGCCTTTTTGACGACACAAGTCTCGGAATATTGCTCCAATCTCACGTCTCAATGCCCCAACTAACGCTTTCTTTCGATACTTGGGCACAAATACCACATGGTACCTGCAATAATGTTTCACGTGAGCTTGGCACTGCCAATCTCGCATATGGCCTCCTTAAAGAACTTGCCGGTTCATGGACGCCATATTTTTACTCTGCACGCCGGAACGGCAGAGCCTTGTCAAGTCTCACCGCCAGAGGCGGTGGTTTACCCATGTATTAATTAATTGGAGATGATTTCCTTAATCAATTTATGGTGATAGATTTAGAGATGAAAGCTGGGGAGTGTTTGATCTTTTCTTCATTGAACTTACATGCTTCCCATTCCAATACCAGCGATAATAGTAGAAGGTTCTCCTTTGTAGGAAGATGCACTGCCAACCACATAAAGGTAGCCCCCTACGGAAAAGATTTATATTCAACCTAAGAGGGACTTGTCGAATATGATACCCCTAAAATCGACACTTTTCAGGTTTTCGGCAATGATACCTACGGTTACAACGAAATCCTTAAAGAATAAACGTTCATTTAAAGCTTTGTCAGGTTTTGGGTATATGCTTGTCGTACCACCGGAAAAGATACGGCGAGCTTTGCCAACATCCGCACCAATATTTTATTTAGCAAGGAATTTGAGCTTATAATCCGCCTAACAATTTCTGTCTTTCGAATCGTCGCCGCGCCTATTTTACGCCTTTCATCGGAATAACTATCTACTGTGCCGTTTATAATCGCATCAACTGCAGCTATCGCATCGGCAATACCCAGATTCATACCCTTGCCACCTACGGGAGAATGGCAGTGAGCGGCGTCTCCGACTAAAAGTACGCGCTGGGAGCGATAACTCTTCGCCTGCCGAATTGAAATTTGAAAACTACCGGAGCGATGGATATTCTTAATTTTTAGCGGCACATCTAGTGCTCCCAACGCATCTGGCTGGGTAGCAACTACTCTTAAACGCTGTTTACCCATAGGTAAAGTAATTGTAAATTGATTGCCGGGCCGCTGAATATCCACGCTAACTAAATCGGGATCACACTCTCCTTCTATATCTACATCAGCGACTCCCCAAGGTTCCGGCAAATCTGTACCAGAAAATGGAATACTCAGTTTCTCACGAATTGTTGAATGAACTCCGTCAGCAGCAATTAACCAGTCAAAGCATTCGACACTGCCGTCAGACAGGGTAACTACCACCCGGTGATCACTAGAATCCACTTCAGTAGCAGCCACGCCATATTCAACTGAAACGCCTTGCTCAAGTAAAGCATCTCGCAAAATTTCCTCGGTGCGATTTTGCGGCAGCCCAAAGCCCACATACTCTTTATACGCATCGCCCCGGTTATCCAAAAATAACAACGGCCTACCCGCTTGAAGATATTGAACTTTGCAGAGTCGCATCGCCTCAGAGACCAAGTTATCTGAAACGCCCACCTTAAGAAGGCGCCTGATGGTGCAGGGAAAAATACCGACTGCCCGAGAGAGTTCACTGGGCTTGGTTCGGCGTTCAACTATTCGGCATTTGATTCCATAGAAAGACAAAGCACAAGCTGCCGCCAACCCCGTTGGGCCCGCACCAACCACTAACACCCGGTCTATATGGCTCACTGGTAGTGTTGCACTCTGTCGTTGAACTCACTTCTATTGTAGAAGCCCGGGAAAAAGCAAGGCACGGCCATCATAGAAGTAAACACACCTGCTGTGATAAAATCGCAATTTCAGGGCACCCCTCATATGATCGACCTCAGTATTTTACCCGCCTTCTTGATCGCAGCGATTGTTCTAGCGGCCTCCCCTGGTCCTGACTTACTGTTAATATCTGCTTACTCTTCGGCTCGCGGATTTACTGCTGGAGTAATGATCTCGCTGGGCATTTTTACTGCTGGGATAGTGCAAACGGCGCTAGTTGCTCTCGGACTCGGACATATCATGCAGACGATGCCTCTGGTGGCAATGGTAGTAAAACTGGTGGGAGCCGTATATTTAGCTTGGCTTGGCTTGGATTGTCACTCCTTCGCAATTGGCGTTCAAATAAAGTGGCACAAAATAACCAACCAGATACCGTGGCACTGTCGGCAGCACAGCTGATGGCCCGAGGCTTGCTCAACAACCTAATGAACCCCAAAGCCCTACTTTTCTTTAGCCTTTTCCTGCCTCAATTTACCGTGTCATCCCAGGCAATCACGCCCCAAATTCTTGTATTGGGCATACTCTTGAGCATTACAGCGTTGGCTTTTAACACCCTGGTATCCCTATCGTTTAGCAAGCTGGGAAAATCTCTTGCTACACAGGCCAATATTCAGCGGCACCTGGATGGTTTTCTTGGAGTTATTTTCCTCGGCTTGGCCTCTCGCCTGGCTTTTGACCGCTGATTTTTTATAGTTTTATGGACGACAGGAAGCTTTCTGTGAAAATATAGCAGCAGTCAAAGTACTTTCAGCAGTCCAGCGGAGAGCTCAATGCGAATAGCGGTCCTGTCTGACATCCATAGCAATGTTTATGCCCTCGATGCCATTGTTGCTGATCTAAAAAAGAGAGGCGCCGATCTAACGGTGAACCTGGGTGATATTTTATATGGCCCTATTGCGCCACGACTCACCTATGAACGCTTAATGGAGCAAGGTTACACGACAATTCGCGGTAATCAGGACCGGCAAATATATGAAGCCACATCTACCGAAATAGAAAGCAACCCAACCCTGCAATTTATTCTGAAAGACCTTGGTGTTAAACCACTATTATGGATGAAGCAGTTACCACCCAGCTTACAAATCACCGATGAAGTCTTTCTTTGCCATGGAACACCCAGTAGTGGCCTCATATATCTGCTGGAAGATACCAGCAGCGGCCGCCCCCAGATACGTTCCAACCATGAAATCCTTAACCTCCTTGGAAAGATTTCCTCAAAAGTCATTCTATGTGGGCATACACATCAACCTCGCTGTGTCTCTGTCGGTAGTGGCCAGCTGGTCGTAAATCCAGGCAGCGTTGGGCTACCGGCTTACACTGACAGTGAACCGCAACCCCATATAATGGAAACCTTTAGCCCCCATGCGAGTTACGCCCTGATAGAGAGAAGCAAAAATGGAGCCTGGAGCGCAGAATTTTTTAAGGTAAGTTATGATACAGATAAAGCTGTTCAAGCTGCTATTGCGCAAGGGAGAGATGACTGGGGTTTCTATCTGTCAACCGGACGAGCTAGCTAGGTAAGTCAGCTTACATAGGACATTGAATCAAAAGGAAAGTCGCCAAATGGAAGATTATCGCCCTTGGGATATGGAACTAAATACCTTCCTAATGTTGCTTCATCTAAGTCAATTGGCTTGGGTCGTGATTCCTGGTGCTGGTTTTGTTTTACCCATTATTATGTGGGCGACAACAAGGGACCGCTCTCAAGAAATTGACAAACACGGCAAGATGATATTCAACTGGATGTTAAGCCTACTTATCTATTCTATTATTTCCGCCATACTGATATTTTTTATTATCGGTATTTTTGGACTGATTGCACTAGCAATAATCAATGTAATATTTATTGTGATTGGAGCAATCCGGGCCAATGAAGGCCAATTTTGGCGCTACCCACTCAGCATTCGATTTTTTGGTTAAATAGTTAACCGTTTTTTTCAGATGGAAAATCGGGAGAGCACCTCCCGATTTCCCTTGGCTATAAGCCAGTAATCTCTACAATTACTTTCAGCAAATTAGCGCCGATTAGTAGTAACCAGAGATATCATCGGTGATAGGACCGAGAGCACGGTAAGCGTTAGAAATGTCTACGCCGTTTGAGCGCTCACCACAGGCCAAGCCACCACACTCGTACCAGTCAGGATCAGAGAACCAATCGTACTGGGTAACGTTTTCGCCGTATTTCCAAGGGTAAGCCATGATGGTAGAGAACTTGTTATCTACACCGTGACCCATACCGTAAGAGTAAACGCCACCAGAGGTATCACCCTGCTTGGTTGAGTGAAGCAGACCCATATTGTGGCCCAGCTCGTGAACGAAGGTGTTATAACCACAGTCAACGCCAGTTACGCTGTAAGCACGCTCTTTTGCGCTGGAGTACATGGTGCCATTGCTACCCTGTCCAACCCAGGCAATACCACAGGTGATGTAGGTGTTGCCGTCGATTACAGTTTCTTCAGCTTTACCCAGGAAAACCACCATATCCGCCTTTTCAGAGGAACGCCAGTCATTCACAGTGTCGTGGAAGGTAATCAGGTCCAGGGTTTCTTCGTTAACACGGAGATCGGAGCTGGTAGCTTGCCAGGTGTCTACCAGGTTCAACTGGATATCAATACCATTCCTTGAAAAGGAATTGTTCGCATAGCTGATATAGCTATCGATCTTGGCTGAGATATCACCGGTATACTCCGCAGCTGGTGCAGTGTACATAATAGCGATATCGACGGTATCGGCACTCGCAGCGCCAGAAACAGTCAGTGCTGCAATAGCAGCGGCCAGGCTTTTCTTCAGGTTCATTATAAGACTCCTTTTATTATAATAAGTAGTGCACACTCCTCCCCCAGCAATTAATTAAAATTGCTGCCCAAAGGAGTAACAATACGCTTTTAATACCCTGACTCGATTAAAAAACTATCCCTAGTCTTTTAACCGCCTGAGGAGACGAGCCCCCGGTATCTGCAGGATTTACTTGGGCCTTCCTTTGCCTGATTATTAATTCAAAGCATAATTACTTTGAATCAATTTCTTCTTATTTGAAGTCGTTTAGCGGTAAATCGTCATCCGACCAGGTCTTTTCACGAGGTGCTTCCGAGGACATATCCTTATCGTGTTTCTCTACGTGGTTTTTAATTAATGCACCATTAGGCGCTATCCACGCATAACTACCCTGACCTTCCATAGTGTATGACCCGGAAGGTAAGTTTAGCTGTGCATAAACAGAGTTTGCTCCGAGAGTAAAAGTTACGCCATGCAGGCGAGTCATCCCCGGGAGATTTAATTGTACGCTTTTGTTGCCACTGGCATGCTCTTCGATACTGCCAACCTGAGCATCGTAATCACCTTCAATACCTGGCAAGTCAATGTCGACGTAATCACCAACAGTGAGATTCCGGAGCATATCAATATCCAGCTCGAGATAGGTTTCACCATTGAGATCTACGGGTAGGCGACCATTTTCATGAAGAGCTTCCCTAGCCAGCTCTGACTCAACCCAAAGTGCTTTTTCTTCATCACTTTCGAGGAGTTCTTCTTCACCCACCTGAACCTCCTCAGGTTTAAGCGGCTCTGCTTTTTGAGCAGACTTACTGATAGCTGGCTTGGGTTTTTCTAGCTCAGCGACTGGTTTTTGACCTTCAGATTGGCTTTTGGCCCAAACGAAATACCCTGCTGCCACTGCAATGGCGACGAGAGGAATTATTTTTCTCACAAGCTTTTCTCTCAAAATAATGCTACGTGCAACGGCAAAGCACGTCCTATCGACAGCTTAACCAGCCTTACCTCATGTTGGCATCTTTACGATTCTTAACATTCGATATTTAGTTGAGACGATCGATCCTAATTATCACGCAGCTTTTTTTTGGGAAATTTTTCACATAATTTTCATAAAAACTGAACAGAATCTAAATTATTTTTCAAAACTGTGGGGAACGTCGGAATTAAAGCAGACATGCTTCACGAAAACCCTTTTTGCACCAAATTAGTTCAAGCCAAGTACCTGTGGTGAGATTCCCCCAAATACGAGCAGGAATCACCTGCAAAAAACCAAAAAAATAAGTTTCACAAGAAACAAATTTGATAGATTTTTAAGCAGAATCAACAATTTCAGCGTGCGAAAGACAATAGAAGAAAAAAGTGAGAGCTCAAAATTTCTCTTCAATTTTGGAATGGAATTTTCTGGTAGAAAAAAGTGAATATAAGGACAAACTGGAAAATCGTAACTAGGCAGGCAATTCAGACAATCTGTTTATTCTTGATTGGGGAGAGATAAAGCTGTACGCAATAACTGCAGCGTACAGCAATTAATTGGCTAAAGGTGACACCGTTACTCAACTCGATAGCGCAACAACACCAAATTATCCAGGACTATGTTTTTTGACCAGATAAATTTAGCACCACTGCCATAAAACTGTTTCCGAAAATTCATATACGCCGCTTTATTGTCCACACCTATCTGCTGCTCCGTGTATTCTGTCGCATAAGGCCAAGAAAGATAGCGATCGTCGACTTTCCAATTTTTCGGAATATCCCAGTGCAGAGAATAGACTTGTGCACCTGGTTTTGGGGGCCTCTCAGCACAGTCCGAGGAGGTTCGCTCTTCTCCCCGCTCTTTCAAGCACCCCAAATTATAAATAGGTGCTGTATAAAAAGTTTGTGCATGCCACTTTGAATTTGTCTTGGTACCGTCAGAAAAGCTGGCAATAAAGCCACCGTCACCGGCGTGGGTGCGGACACCTCTGTTACTCTCTGTGCCTTCCCCTAAGTTCTCCTCCCAGTCAACCGCTTTTACAGCGATATCGTAGGGCCTCTTCACCCTGAACTTAACCACACTAGAGTTAAACGGCGTAAATGGAACCGGATCAACAGCAACTAGCTTGCCATTGATATATAGCTCAAAATAATTGTCGGCAAAGGTATAACCAGTAACCACCTCACCTTCTTTGTCGATATCGACCACCGGTACCTTTGTATGATCAATATCCTCCAATAAGGATGGTGTGACCCCAGAGCACTGGTTATAGAGATCCGTAGCAAAGTACCGCTTGCTGTAATTCACTTCAGCCGGAACGGTAAAGGCTTTGCCCTCTACCTGCTTCTCCCCCATTGGCGACAACCGGGAGCGATCGGAAGCACAGGAAAACAGGTTCTCCGTTTCCACTTTGGCAGAACCCTCAGCCACCGCCCCATTGCCCGAATAAGGGTTTTCCAGAGACCAGGCATTTGCCGTAATCGATATAAGGCCCAGGAAGGCCGCCTGATATCGTTTTCCCATCGTTCCAACCTCCTTTCGAGAGACAGCTATAGTCGGAAGCTCACCAAGCTGTAGCCCTATTAACCTGACAAGCTGCAAGCTTAATGATTTACAAAGTAATCAATATGCACTTTTCACCTTCTATATAGAAAGCTAACACAGTAAGAGAGTAATAGTTGCCGGGGTCAACAATTCTTAACCCTGTAGCCGAGGCAGCTTTAAGATTATTTATACGAAAGGGGTGGAACAGAGGGAGGTTAACGGCACCCGGTCTTAAGCAGACCGGGTGCCGTTAAGGACGGGCATTAAGCGGGCTTGCTTCGCACCCACTTATGATCAAAGAAACCGCTGACAAAGCCTGCCAACACAATAGCCATCAACAGTAGCCATATCAGCTTTTCCGGCTTATCACTGGGCGTCGGCTCTGCAACCTGCTCCAGCTTCTGGCCACTGACCTGTTGCGCGGCATTGGCGCTGCTAACCTGAGGGTTATCCAATGCCTGGGCATTGGCCAGGGCCGCGAGGCCGAACCCTAGAGCCTGCTGATTGACGAATTCCT
Source organism: Microbulbifer sp. CNSA002 (assembly GCF_047324085.1). NCBI lineage: Bacteria > Pseudomonadati > Pseudomonadota > Gammaproteobacteria > Cellvibrionales > Microbulbiferaceae > Microbulbifer > Microbulbifer sp. CNSA002. The sequence goes on along the minus strand of NZ_CP172449.1, from coordinate 1,957,246 downwards.
TGAACTTGTCATTGTCGGTAGCCACATCAAACTGATTTGCCAGCTCGGTGTAGGTCTCTACCATTTTCTCCAGGGTTTCAGGCTTCGCATCCCAATATCCCTTGCGCACCGCTTCCAGCATTCGCTCCAACATCTGGGCCAGGGCCTCGGCATTGTGCTCTTCGAAGAATTCGCGCATGTCCATTTCATATTTGTCATCCACGTAGACTTCAAACATTTCCTGCCATTGGTCGTCGCGAATGGTTTCCGGGGTCATTACTTCCCAGCCCCACATATTGTTGACGCGATCCAGGATAGCGGTAGCGCCTGCGTAGCCGGAATCCTGCATCGCCTCAATCCAGCGGGGGTGGAAGTAACGGCTGCGCATTTCCTGGTTGACGAACTCCGCAAGGGTTTGCGCTTTTACGTTATCTTTGCGACGCAAATTGGAAACATACATTTCCGGCGTGGCGCCATCCAGATTGCGAACCGCCAGACCGATACCGCCAAAGTATTGGAAGGGATCGTCATTGGTCATCATGGCGTAGAGGTTGGTGGAGCGGGAAAAAATCACCCCATCAGTGCCAGACAGCACTTTGCCGTACAGCTCAACACTGCGCTGATCCTCGCTCCAGCGGGATTCATCTTTGCCATAGGCAAAGCCCATACGGCGCATATAGAGGTCAGCGAGCTTGTCATCCCCCTCCCAACTGTCAGAGGCCAGACTGGCGGCGGCAAGGCCCGTTCCATAGTTGCCGCTTTCATTGGAGAAGATGCGCACCGATGACAAATAGCGAGCATCCTCTTCACTGTTGCCGTCTTCCAGCAGCTGCTGTTGCAATGCCTGGCTGTGGCGGTAGACAAAGTTATTGTCTTCTTTCATCTGCGCCACTTTATCGATGGCTTCTGCCAGCCACAGCATCACGTTAGGGAAGGCATCCCGATAAAGGCCTGTCGCAGAGATTACGACATCAATACGCGGGCGCTTTAATTCCGAATAGGGAATAACTTCTGTACCGGTAACATTGCCCTGCTGGTTCCACTTGGGTTTTAGGCCCAGGGCGTGCAGGATCTGGGCTTCCAGGGCTCCCTGGTGGCGCATGGTTTCAAGGGACCACAGGGAAAATGCCAACTTGTCCGGGAAGCGGCCATGCTTTGCATGGTAGTCAGCAATGGTCTGGTCCATCAGCTGTACACCAGCTTCATAGGCTTCCTTCGACGGCACCTTAGCCGGGTTAAAGCCAATCAGGTTACGGCCGGTGGGCACCGCCTGTGGGTTGCGAATCGGGTCACCCCCATGGCTTACAGGAATGTAGTTACCATCGAGTGCCGACATCAGGTTTTCCAGCTCGGCAATTTTGGCAAAGTTATCGGAGTATTCCCGGGCCTGGTCCAACTGGGCCTGCAAGGGCTCAGGAACCTGCTCCAGCTCACCGCCCTCTAGAAAGGTATCCAGCAACTGGAACCCCTCCTGCGCTTCCAAAGCCACAACATTGCGCTCGTCCCGGGTTTGCTCTTCCGGCAAACGCAACCCGTGCTCCGCCTCATATTTATCCGCTGCGGTGATAAACCCTTCACCCAACATTTGCAGCATGGTGCTGGTGAGGTGTTCGGTTTTGGGCAGCTGACCAAAACGATGGATGCCCAGCGGCTGGCTCATCTCTGCCAGTTGACCCAAATGATCCTGCAAGCGGCTCAGTTGGCCATCAAAATCCGCACTTAAGGCTTCAGCACTGATTTCCAGATCCTTGAGCATATTGAGCTCTTCGGCCAGACTGATAATACGCTCTTGGGTATTGGCCCGGGTCTGCCCCTCAGACAATACCAGGTAATTGCCAATTAACTCGGACAACTCAGCCACTTCCGCATACAAGCCCGCTTTCGCGAAGCCTGGGGTCAAGTGGCTGATCATGGTGGCACGGCCACGGCGCTTGGCCTGCATGGCCTCTCCCACATTATCGATAATGTAGGGGTAGAACACCGGGATATTTCCCAGGGCCAAACTAGGTGCATCGTAAACCGACAGGCCCCGCTCTTTGCCACTGAGCCACTCCTGGGAGCCATGGGTTCCCAGGTGAATATAGGCATCGGCACCAAAGGTTTCCCGCGCATAGAGGTAAACCGCCAGGTAGGCGTGATTCACCGGGGTTTTCATATCGTGGTATAGGGAAGAGTGATCCTTGGCATTGTCCGCGCGAACGCCTTGCGGCAACACAATCAAATTGCCGAGGGTCATCCGGGGAATAACAAATGCAGGCTCGCCGTTATGTTCGGCCAACATGGCATTGTCTTCTGGCTTGCCCCAACGCTCTACAATAGGATCCCGCACAGTTGCAGGCAGTTGGTCAAACCAGGCTTGATAGGTGGACAGCGGCATCCAATCAGCCAGCCCTTTATCGATCAAGGCTACGCTGTCTTCGCGACGATAATAGGGGCGCAACAACTGCCCGGCCCAATCGATAAGGGTTTTTGAATCCCTGATATGTACCTCATAGCCTCTTTCGCGCATTGCCTGGGCAATCGACTCAATTGAGCTGGGCACATCCAGGAAAGCCGCACCGATATTTTTTTCCCCGGGCGGGTAGTTCCAAATAAACGTTGCCACCTTTTTATTGGTGTTGCTTTGATAAGCGAGGGAGGCGTGATTCCAGGCGCGCTCTATCAAGGCCTGCATCTGTACATCCATCACTACTTTATTGCCGTCTTTATTAGCAGCGATAATCACCGGATCGATGCTGCCAGTATCTTCAGGCATTACCAGGAAGAATGGAGTCAGGGATGGAGATACACCGCTATTATCAGCAAAATATTCTTCTTCACTACCCTCGGTGTAATTGAGCGCGTGAATAACCGGCACTCCCAACTTCTCAAATTCAGCGCGGCGCTTGCTGACATAGTGCAGGGAGCGGTAATTAATCATCAAGTCAACACGGGTATTGCCGCTTTCGGTTTGCAATAATTCTGGATAGGAAAGCGGCAAGTCTTCGCCTTCAAAGAAGAAGGCGAAAGCCTTGGCACCTTTAGCCTCAAGACCATTCAACAGGGTGTCGACAACCTGCTGCTGCTCGTAATCCACCACGGAACGATGGATAGCCACGGCAATCACTGGCTGCTTCTCAGCAGGCTTTAGCCAGTCAAAGAAAAATTCCTCTTTATCGGTGACAAGCTGCTCCAAGCGGGGATGATAAAAACCTACCTTGGGTACAATTATCGGTTCCGGTACTGAGCCACTGGAAAATTCAAATACCTCTGCCGACAAAAACTGCATCATATGACGGTAGTTTTTGCGGCCCGCATTATTAAAATAAGCGGCAATCGCCCGATGCTCGAATTCTGCCAACCCCTGGTTCATGGACTTATTATCTGCATCCCCCAGGGAAATCACCGGAACTTGCGGATGCTTGGCCAGCATTGGCTGGAACTTGCCAAACATAAAAGCAGAAAGCGCCGGGTTGATGCCATCCAGCATTATCAGTTCAGCGGAAGACCAGGCCAGGTCAATTTCCTCATCGCTCTTACCTTTGCTGTTAAAGATCTCCAGCTCAAAGGGTTGGTCTGCAGAGAGATCAGTCAGCAATGTACCTTTCGCCTTAGCCGTGTGGCTCGACATCATCAAGAGTACTTTGGGCTTATCGCTGGCCTGGGCAAAGGTTGCAAAAGCCAAGCTCATCAACAGGCACACAAAACGTGCCCACAGTTTATTACGCACCACTAATTCCCCCCCGAAGCTTTTTCACCGGCGGGAGCATCTTTACCTTCCCCTTCCGGTACATAAACCAGGCTGCCATCGGCCATCTGGTAGGCCACACCTGCACGGGTGCCCTCCCCTGAGCCAATTTCCCCGGTGGATTTGTATTGTTTGATTTCCTTACCGTCCTTAACAATCACTTCCATATTGGGTTCGCCGGCATTTTTAATCACCGTAACCTTTTCATTGGAAAAAACGTTCAAGGGGTTTTGCGCAATGGCAATCAGCAGCGCGGCGATAATGACCAGAAACACATCGATCAGGTTCACCGCACTCAGAATAGGATTCAGTTCTTCATCTTCGTCGAGGAAGCGCATCAGTCGGCCTCCTTCAGCTTGCGGATATTGATCAGCTCAGAGGCAAACCAGCGTTTTTTCACTGAGGCGGGCCAGAAGGTAATCGTGGAGATTACCAAGCCCCAGATCACAGCGGCGAAAGCAATAATCAGGTTTTCACTAATTCCCTGGATATTGCCATCGGCCAGCGCGCGAAGTGCCGGCCCCATAGGAATCATGGTGGCAATCAAACCCAACATGGGCGCGATCCGGGTAGCCATGCGAAGAAGTTCCAGTTTTCTCAACGCAAAAACTTCCAATTCGTCGTCACATGCCAAAGGGTTATTCACGTAAAAGTTGTGTACTTGGTAGCCCGGCAGGCGCTCAACCCGACCTTGCTTCAATGCCAACCGATAGGCTCCTGCATTTTTGCGGCGAAGCATCCACAGTGAAATAAAGCGCCCGGCGGCATAAAGCGAGTAGATAAAAAGTACCAGAATCGCCAGTAATACTGGGGCCATAAACAGGTCGGCCACATCCGCCATTAAGGTCTCAATTGATTGAATATTCACTGCAAGCCTCCCAAGCCCCACTATTGATGCCGTTCACAAATTTGAGCGGAAAGTACCCAAAGAAACTTTTAAGGTCAAATTTAATCTAATTGATATTGATTCGCATTTACCTTTACATTTTAATAAGTATCCATATAATCTCGCTCCGAACTGGTCGACAAGACCAAGCGAAAGGGCAACCAGAGACCCTTAACGAGCAGACCGAATCAACGACATCAAGGAATTCACCATGAAACGTCGCCCACTAGCAGCAGCCATTTTGGGCTTAGCCTCCGCCTCAAACCTGTACGCAGAGACCCCGACCTCTCCGTCCAGCAATGAACTCGAGCTGATCGTCGTCAGCGGGCGCGCAGAAAAACCCCTGAAAGACGTTGCGGGCAGCGTTTCCGTGGTGACCAATGAAGAAATTGAGCAGCTTCAGCTCAACGACATGAACCAGCTGTTCCAATACGAGCCCGGCGTTGAAGTAACCGGCGAGGCTGGCGGCGCGCAGAATATTCTGGTGCGCGGCATGGGCGGTGACCGTGTACTGATTATCAAAGACGGTATGCGGGTGAACGAGGGTTATGGCGCCAATGGCCAAAACGACATTATTGGTCGCGGCTTTATTGAAGTGGACACCCTAAAGCAGGTTGAAGTTGCCAAAGGCGCAGCCTCCTCCCTATACGGTTCAGACGCCCTTGCCGGTATCGTAGTGTTCACCACCAAAGATGCTTCCGACTACCTGGAAGATGGCGAGCAGTTTGGCGGATCTATCAAGACCGGCTACAACGGCATCACCAGCCAGCACAATGTTTCCCCTACCCTTGCCCTGCGCACCGGCAATTTTGAGCAACTGCTGCACACCACCTTCCGCGATGGTGAAGAACAACAGAACTACGACGAAACCCAGGACCCCTTCGAGATTGAATCGAAGAGCATCCTGTACAAAGGTAAGTACAACCTGGGTGGCGAAGACTTTATCAGTTTCAGCATCGACCACTGGAACCAGGAAACTGTCGGTGACAGTGCCGATGGCCTGCTGTATTACTTCCGCGGACTGGCCGACTACGGCTACAACATCGTCGCTGAACAATCTGTTTCCGACAAAGAGACCACTGCATACCAGCTCCGCTACCACAGCGAGACTCCAACTGCGATTTACGATCAGGTAAATATCAGCTTGTACAACAACAAGTCTGAACAGGAAGACGAGCAGTACGGGCAACTGGACATCAACGCCCCCATGTTCGGTGTGATTGAAATCCGCGACATGTGGGAAACCGGCCTCTACCGCCAGGACACTATCGGCCTGCTGTCCAACGCCAGCAAAACCCTGAATGAGACCCACACCCTGGGTTACGGTCTGGACCTGGAGCAAACGGAGAGCGAGCGTACCGTTCACCAATACCGTGAAGTTGCGGGTAGCTCCACCCTGGACTCCACCACCGAGAAATTCCCAGAAAACGAAGTGGCGCGCGCCGGCCTGTTTATCAATGACGAAATGTCATTCGCCAATGGCCAGCTGACCGTTACCCCGGGCCTGCGCTACGACTGGTACGAAATGGACCCCAACGGTGCATTGAAGTCTGATGACACTCCATTTGCCACCATTGAAGAAAGCAATGTTTCCTTCAACCTGGGCACGCTGTACCGAATCAATCCGAAACTGTCCGCCTTTGCCCAATACGGACAGGGCTTTAAAGTGCCGGCCTACGATTTAGCCTATATCGAGCATTACCTGCAACCTACCTCCGAATACATCTACGAGGTTCTGCCCGCCGACGATTTGTCACCAGAAACCAGTGACACCTTCGAGCTCGGCCTGCGCGGACACCTGGGCCCTGTAGCTTTCAGTACTGCAGCGTTTTATACCGAATACGATGATTTCCTGGAAACCACTTTAATTCACCAAGAATCTGTAAATGGTGATGACGGCAGTTTCTCCCATGTATTTGAACAGTACCAGTACCAGAACATCGAATCTGTCACCATCAAAGGTATAGAGGCGAGCGCCAGCTGGTACCTGTCTCCAACAATCGAGTTGTTTGCAAATGCCAGCTACCAGCGCGGCGAAAACGACACCACCGGTGAATACCTAACCAGCATCAGCCCACTTTCTGGCGTGGTCGGTGCAAGCTACAGCGGAGCCAAACTCTCCAGCCAGATACTGGTGCGCTGGGCAGACCGTATGGAAAAAGTGAACGACGGCGCTACTGAAACTGCCGGTTATGGCACTGTAGACTGGACCCTGGGTTATCAGGTAATGGACTCCATGTCTGTGAACTTGGCGGTTAACAACCTGATGGATAAATACTACGTTCCCTACCTGAATGTTGCAGGCTGGGATGAAGGTAGCGATCTTTCTGTCAATGCGGCGCCGGGACGTACTTTCTCTGCGTCAATCAGATACGATTTTTAATTAACGAGTTTTACACTCTCCTATCTCGCAAATAAGTCCCTTGATGGCCGTACTCCCATGCGGCCTTTTTTTATTTTGCGGCGTCAAAAAATACAATTAATCCGTGTAAATCTTCTCCATCATTTCTTTCACTTCCGCCTGGTATAGCCGCAACGCTTTTAACAGCTCAAGTCTGAACAGCGGCATATAAAGCAAGTACACTAGCTGATAAATTGGGTTCGCAGAGTGCATTTTGAAATAACACTGTCTCTCCCAGTGACTTGCCCCACCCTTCATTTCGGTAATGGTGTAACTGAAATGGCCGGTGATGTGTTTAGTAATTGGTAAAAATAATAGAACCAGCGCACCACCGTAAATCGTCTTCCCCTCCCAGGAAATTTTGTTGGGCCGCTCATAATTTATTAATTGATGCTTCATTACGTGGTAGCCAGTAATCCCCCAATATTTTTCGATCGCCACGCTACCTACAGTAGACTTATCGCCCCCCAGATTGTATTCCGCAAATAAAGTGTTCGGATATTTGCTTTCCCAATTTCGCAGGTCTACCACATAATCAAACAAGGCTTCGGGTGGAGCTTGTATAATGGCCGCATTTTTGTAGAAGTAGGACTTGTCTTTAAAATACAGCACCAGGCAAATCAACACATACAGAATAATTACCGCATATATGATGTCTAGTATCATCAACTGCCTCCACCACTAAAAAACTTAATACCGGCACTGATATAAATGAACTAGAAAGTCACAAGTCTAATTATAGAAGAATAAAAAAATGCCAGAGCTTTACGGCCTGAATTCAAAATAAATAAAGATAACAATCAATTTGAGAGGGGCGATTAAATCCTCGCAGAAGTGGATATAAATTTCATGGCCAAACGGTCTGCAAATACCGCCACCCGGCGCGGCTGGGCCCGGCTTGGAGGGAACAACATTTGAAGCGGTACCGGCGGTGGAGTGTACTCTTCTAGCAGGCGAACCAGCCTGCCCGCCTGGATATCCGACCCTACATCCAATTCCGATTTTAAAATAATGCCACTTCCCTTCAGGCACCACTGGCGAGCCAGTTCCCCGTCATTGGTCACCCGGTCGCCGCGTACCACCACAGTTTGCTCACTCCCCGATCCATCGCGGCTGTCGAGAAAGCGCCAGTGGCTATCCAGGTTTTCACCGAAACGCATTACCAGACAGTTGTGACCCTTCAGGTCCTCGGGCCTTTGTGGAGTGCCACGCTCTTGTAAATAGCTGGGAGAAGCGCAGAGGATGCGCTGCTTTTGGCTCAGGGTCCTGACCCGAAGTGAACTGTCGGTGATTGCACCGAAACGCAAGGCAATATCAATACCCTGACCGACAATGTCCACATAACCATCCGACAACAGCAATTCAATAGAAATAGCCGGGTGATCCAGTAAGAAGCGGTCAATTTCCGGGGCCACAATCGCCCGCCCCAAGTCACAGGGGGCACTTACGCGAATGCCACCTGACAGGGTCTGCGCTCCTGATCGAATACGGCTTTCAAGGTCATCCACTTCACCCAGAATCTGTTTAGCACCCTCAATCAGGGTGCGCCCTTCCTCTGTCAGGCTAATTGCCCGGGTTGTTCGATTCAGTAACACCACACCGAAGTGCGACTCCAATGCCGCAAGGCGCTCGGAAACCCTGCTGGAAGATAGGCCCGAGTCCCGCGCTGCAGCGACCAGACTACCTTTATCAACAATTTGCAGGAACAACTTGAGATTATCTATCAGCATTGATCGGAAATATCGAATATTGATTTCTATTAATAGCAGTTTATCCGGTAAATCAAAGCAACCACAATACCCCTATCGCAGTAAATACTGCACAGTCACAAACTTACACTAGGGAGTTTCGGTATGGATAACAGTATTCGCATCGGACACATTGCGCTCTCTTTCCACGAGGCCAGCGCTCGGGAAGTCGCCAAGGTTCTCGAGGCTCACGGCCACCAAACCAGCTTCAAGTCCGCCCCCCATGAGGCGGCCTTCGAGTTGCTAAAAAACGGGGAAATCGACCTTCTAACTTCGGCCTGGCTGCCTTCCAGCCACGAGGTCTATCTGAACCCCATACTGGACCAGGTCGAAAAAGTGACCGTGCTGTATGAGCCCCACTGTATCTGGGGTATGCCGGATTATGTGCCCGAAAAAGCAATTGCCAGCGTTGATGACCTACTCAGCGAACCAGCCCTCACCCGTATGGATCGCCTGATCCAGGGAATCAACCCCGGTGCGGGTATTAGCCGCTTTTCCGCTGAAATGATCCAGGCCTATGGCCTCGATAAGGCAGGTTACGAATTCCGACCGGGAATAGAAGCGGACTGCTTCAACCGTTTTGAAGACGCCGTAGCGCAGGAGCGCTGGGTAGTGATCCCCTTGTGGCACCCACAATTTCTTCACAACCGCTACACCATCCGCGCACTAAAAGAGCCCAAAGGCCTTCTCGGCACTCAAGATAAAGCAACGCTCATCGTCCGCAAAGATGCCAAACAGAAAATTGGCAGCGCCGCCCTGGCTGCGCTGTCCCAGCTTTATATCGGCAACAAAAAGCTCAGCGCCTTGGAAGATGCGCTGCGCAAACAAGCCAAAAACTAAAACACCGTAAAATTTAAGGAAGTCGCAATGAAGCCCCCGAAAATACTATTTGCCGCACTGGCTCTTGCAGGTGTTGGCAGCTTAGCCACCAGCGTCACTCACGCAGCTAAAGCGGAGTCCCTGCAAACAGTCACTGAATTCAGCGAATCCCGCGCTGCTGGTGTCACTGTCACCCCCAATGGTCGGGTACTGGTCAGCATGCACCCACTGGATGCGCCAAAACTAAAAGTACTCGAGGTAATGGCCAACGGCTCCAAGCAACCCTTTCCCAATCGAGATTGGGCGGATGGGCCTGAACAGGGTGAAGTGGGCTTTGGATCAGTAATTGGCATTCACTCTGATAGCAAAGGCATCGTCTGGATCTTGGATATGGGCGGTGAAAATACACCCGCCCAACTTGTCGCCTGGGACAGCGTCAATAATAAACTGCACCAACAGATTGAAATCTCCAAGTCCGCATTAGTGGAAAATTCATTTCCGCAGGATTTTTCCCTGGATGAAAAGCGCCAAAAAATCTACATCGCCGATATGTCTTTCGGTAATTTTAACGGCGCGACCAAACCGGCAATTATTGTCGTCGACCTGAAAACCGGTCACTCCCGGCGCGTACTGGAAAGCGCTAATGAATTTATGCCGCCAAAGCAGGATCTCATCATCGGCGGAGTTTTGCTAGCGGCTAAAACTGCAGGTGATACGAATAAAAGCCTGCACTTTGGTCTCAATCCCATTGCCCTGGACGAGAAGGCAGAATGGCTCTACTTTGGCAGCCTCAGCGGCGATAAAATCTTCCGCCTTCCTGCGGCACAGTTGGCGGACGCCGATATTTCCGAGAGTAAACTAACCGCACAAGTTGAAGAATTTGGCCCCAAAAACCCCAGTGATGGCATTGCAATGGCACCGGAAGGTGGCGTGCTGGTTACCGACCTGCAGAATAACGCCATTGGACTGACCACCCAGGGCAATTACCAAATCCTGTTACAGGACAAACAGCTCTCTTGGCCTGACAGCCTCGCTATTAGCAATGGCTGGGTATATATCACCCAGGATCAGCTTCACCAGCATCCTGCTTTCAGTTCTGGCCTTGGTAATGCCAAGCCACCCTACAAGCTGATGCGCTTCCGCTACACTCCATAAACTCCCTCTCACCGCCAGGAGATAGTTGCCCTGGCGGTTTTTTATTAACGTCGAAATAAATTTACCAGTAAACTCAATACCAAACTAACGATAATCATCGATACAATTGGAAAGTAAAAACGGGTGCGCCCCGACTCCACACGAATATCTCCCGGCAAGCGCCCGAACCAGCTGAATAACCCTGGGGAAAAGTGCAATAGCACCCCAACCAACACTAAAATTATTCCTGCGATAATCAACCAGCGGGACATCTATTCACCTCCCTACAGAGTGATTTAACGCCCTGACAATTACCCTGGCGTACTGCCTGGACATTCCCCAGTGACTACTCTATCTATGCTCAATCCCGAGACAAATCGATAGAGGCCATGTGGTGAAATACCTCCTTAGTGTAGTTGTCACAATCTGCATCTTTTTTAGCACTGCTGCCAATAGCCAGAATAATCCTTTGATTTCCCGAGGCACTATCCCGCTCGCCGAAGAGGTTACCCTTACTTCAGTCGCCGGCCCACTTGAATACCCTTGGGGTATAACCAGCCTGCCCGATGGAAGTTTTCTTATCACCCAGCGCAGCGGACAACTCAGAATTGTAAAAGATGGAAAATTATTGGCGGACCCTATCGGGTTTCCAGCAGAAATCTTGTTTCTTGGCCAAGGGGGCCTACTGGATATCGCTGTGAGCCCCACCTTCCCTCAAGACCAGATGCTCTACTTCAGTTATGCCATTGGCAATATGGACAACAACCGACTTGCCATTGGTCGGGCTAAATGGAATAACGGCAAGTTGGAAAACTTTGAAGAGATATTCAAGTCCGCGCAGGGTAAAAATAACGGCGCACACTTCGGTTCCCGGCTCGCCTTCCTACCCGATAAAACGTTGCTGGCTACCATTGGCGATGGCGGTAATCCCCCACAAGAATTCCTCGATATTTTTGCCCGGGAACAGGCCCAAAACCTACAAACCCACTTCGGCTCTATTATTCGTATTAATGGGGACGGTTCAATTCCCGACGACAACCCATTCAAAAACCAAGCAGATGCCCTGCCGCAAATCTGGAGCTTTGGCCACCGCAATCCCCAAGGATTGGTGATCGATCAACAAAGTGGGGAGATCTGGTCCTCCGAACACGGCCCCGCTGGAGGCGATGAATTGAACCGCCTCAAAGCTGGCAGTAACTATGGCTGGCCAAGGGTCACTTTTGGTCGGGACTATCGAGATGGCTCCAATATAGCCTTCAAAATCGAGGATCCAGAATTTACCTCGCCCGCACTGGCCTGGCTCGATACCCACGCCCCTGGAGGACTGGCATTCTATACCGGCAATGCCTTCCCCGAATGGAAAGGACGGCTTATTTCCGCCGGATTAGTTAGCGAAGATTTACGGGTCATTCAGATAAAAGATGATGCCGCTATTGGCGAGCTAAGGATACCTATTGGGGAGCGCGTACGCGACGCAGAAGTTGGCCAGGATGGCAGTCTTTACATATTGACCGATGGCCCCAAAGGCCGTTTACTGCGTATAGATCCAGCAAAACAATAACTCGAACTTCAAGATATTCGACTAGTTGGGGCGAGGTTCAAAAGTCGCCCTATAAGGCAAGCTATCTATGCGTTTTTTCCGCCCCCTTTCAGCCACTCTACTTATGGCCACCTCACTGTGTGTTCAGTCCACCACTCTGATTCACAATGTTTCCGGCTACCAAACTACTGATGATCAACTACTCACGTTCGATGCTTTAGCCTTTGATCAAGGTAAGGTACTGGCAACTGGAAGCTATCAACAGCTGGAAAAGCAATTTCCTACAGCCGATAGAATTGATGCGCAGGGTAAAACCCTACTCCCAGGCCTAATTGATGCCCACGGCCATATGCTGGGCCTGGGCCAACTCACCGGTGAATTGGACTTACGCGGTCACTCCCTTGCAGCAGCACTCTCAGCCATCAAGAAGTACGCCCGGGATCTGGGGCCCGACGAATGGCTATCGGGCCGTGGCTGGAACCAGGTTACCTGGCCCAACAAAGCTTTCCCAACCCGTAAACAACTGGATAAATTGGAAATCAAGCAGCCAATTTGGTTGCGCCGGGTCGATGGCCACGCAGGTTGGGCCAATTCCAGGGCCCTGGAGTTAGCGGGGATCAACAAGGAAACCCAATCACCAGATGGCGGTGAGATTCTACGGGATGAAAACGGCAACCCGACAGGCATCCTGATCGATAACGCCATGAGCCTGATGTACAAGGCGATACCCGCACCTACTTTAGCCCAGGAGAAAAAGAATCTACAAAATGCATTTACCACCGCTCTCTCCCTGGGATTAACCAGTGTGCATGATGCAGGTATCAGCGAACAGACCCTGAACGCCTACAGAGACCTGGCAAATAAGAAAGCCATCCCGTTGCGTATTTACCCCATGCTTTCAGTAGATAGCCACAACTATGCCCAGTTACTTCAGGCCGGGCATATTGGAGAGCCTTCGGACAGGCTGTATATGCGAAGCATCAAACTTTCCGCCGATGGCGCCTTGGGAAGCCGAGGCGCTGCCCTGCTGGAGCCCTACCACGACCGCCCTCAGGAAAAGGGGCTGCTGCTCTACCCGGAAGACAAAATGTTGGCTTTGCTCAAGCTGGCTACCGACAATAACTTCCAGGTTAACGTACATGCGATCGGCGACAGGGCTAACCATATCGTACTGAACCATTTGGAAACCCTAAACAAGGCAGAGAGCCAGGCTAGCTATCGTCATCGCGTGGAGCACGCCCAGGTTATTGAGGTGGAAGATATTCCGCGCTTCGCCCGGCTCAACCTGATTGCCTCCATGCAGCCCACTCACGCTACCAGCGATAAGAATATGGCCGGAGACCGCCTGGGGAATGAACGACTGATCGGCGCCTACGCTTGGCAGACCCTGCTGGAACAAGGCACTCCCATCGCCGCAGGCTCCGACTTCCCTGTAGAACCCGCAAACCCGCTTTTCGGTCTACACGCCGCAGTTACCCGCCGCGACCGCCAGGGAGACCCCAGTAAAGGCTGGCGCGCAGAAGAAGCTATGACTCTGGAGCAAGCCCTGCGCGCCTTTACCCTGGATGCAGCCTATGCCAGCCATCAGGAGAAAGTCATCGGCAACCTTGAAGCCGGGAAGTTCGCCGATTTTATTTTGCTGGATAAGGATATTTTTACGATAGCTCCCCAGGAGATCTGGAAGGTACAAGTTCTGGAGACCTGGGTTGAAGGAGAACAGGTCTACCGTAAACCCCTTTAGCCAGTCACTGACCTTCATTTTTCCCGCACTTCAAACCGCGAATACCGGCGAAAATCGGTATTCGCAGAAACAACGACTGCCCCATAATTCACTAAGAGCCTTGTATTGCGCTATTGCTATACTACTTTTTGTGAATACAAGAAAACATTATTGATAAAGCGCATATAGGTTAATGCCTCAAAGAGAAACAAATAGACCGCGCTATGAAATACATCCAAATACCCGTAAGCGATGCACCTTTATATCTTCTACTCGAAGCAGATCCCTCTAAGAAGAAAATAGACAGCTATTTACCTGAATCCTGGTGTTTCGCAGCAATTGATGCTGGCGTTGTGGAAGGTATATGCGTAGTAAAAGAAATTGATACCGCAATCGCTGAGATTTTCAATATCTCAGTTTCTCCTGAAATGCGACAGCAAGGGATTGGATCAAAACTGTTAAAGTTCTCTCTATCAGAGCTCATCACCAGGGGAGTTCATAGAGTTGAATTGAGCACCGGTACATTTGGTTACCAACTAACGTTCTACCAACGCCATGGGTTCAGGGTTGAAACCGTCATTAAAGATTATTTCTTACATAATTACGATCAGCCCATTATTGAAGATGGGGTACAACACAAAGATGCCTTAAGGCTACTATTAGAAATTACAAGACATACAAAAAATCAACAAAACTAAAAAACAACAAATCTTTTGACTAAGATTTATCAGTGAAATTGGTACATTCTTACTTTCTAAAAAAGATTCCCACTCACATCTTCACCAAGGCCAAAGCCCCAACCTTGAATTTTTACAGGAAAGCTTAATTGTCGCAATTGTCCTGAAATTATTAAAATGATATCAATCTAAACCATCATTCTAACTTGATAATTTTGAAAAGAACTGAGATTATCTTTTAGTAATCTAGACTATTAAGAGATTACAGGAAACCCACCTCATATAACGATTATCGAGCATAGGAAATATGCAAGCACTAAGAAAATTCTTAAATAGACTATTTTTGGGGTTAGGATTTAGCATAGCATGCCTTGGCACTGCTACTCCATTGAGTGCTTTCGCCGCAGAGAGAAAAGCTCCTCTTTGGAAAATGGGTATTGATAAACGTATAGAAGCCGCAACAGCAATCATTGCCACCGAATTTAAAGAGGGAGAAAATGGCAATTTGACGGAAATAGTCTCAGAAGTACTTAAATTGGACGATGGTGTCGATTTACATTTTAAAGTGGGTGATGTGTACAATGAAAAAATAGAAAACGAGGCCGGCATTCGAAAAAATAAAATTAGCGGGCAAATCATATTTATGGCTGGCAACCCCGCTAAGATGGTGATAGCTGGCTCCTATGCAGGTGATAAAATTGGCGGCATGTCGGGCCTCCCTATCAAGGTTCTCAAACAGAAAATAGAAGCGGAGCGCAATTAACCTGTAGAAATTTAGTTCTGCCTTATAGATCAATACTCACAGCATAAGCTCAGCAGAGATCCACAACTAAATCTAATAATCACATAAGGGCAATATTAACGGGCCAGCATGTCGATCGTGTATCCGCCCCTCCGGTGACGATCTAGATGACTCTAGTTAAAACCACTTTACTCCCCTGTCAAGGTAATCCTCTCCAAGTTGAATACTAGCGCTAGGCTCCAAGTCGATGCATATGCGATCGGCGACGGAGCTAACCTTACCACCTCGATATAACCTACCCACGTTACTAGTAATAGTATCGCCCCACTATTGAAGGCGGAGTCCAACACAAAGACATATTGCGACTCTTACTAGATCTTACAAGTAGACGGTAGTAAAGCTATCGGCGGTGTAATAACTACCCTAAATAATAAACGTGCGCCTTTCAATCATCACTCTGCACACCGGGCTCCAAGTCGTCGTAACGCCATTCAGTTATAAGTGAAAATTTCCTTTCATCTAATCTAACTTTACCTGCCAAACATCAACATTAAACCACTCACCTTGAATACTGTATTTATAAACAGTAAACTTAAAGTGACCTAGAAAAAACCAAGGGAATACTATGCCAGTAAAGCATGAATGGCGAAAAAAAGAAAAATCTCTCTATCTCCCTAAAACTCAACCTGAAGTTATCGATATTCCTAAACTTAATTACATTACTATTCATGGAGAAGGCAGCCCTGCTGGGGAGGCATTCACGAACTGTATCGGTACCCTATATTCCTTGGCTTATGCCATCAAGATGCTTCCCAAAAAAACGGATGAGAAGCCGACTGGATACTTTGATTTTACAGTCTATCCATTAGAGGGAGTCTGGGACATCAATGAAAAGGCCAAAGAGAGTTATTCTGGGGAGATCAAAAAAGAAGATTTAATCTATAAGCTGATGATACGTCAGCCTGATTTTGTCGAGCTACCCTTTTTCAAGGAAATACTTAACTACGTTAAGAACAAAAAACCAAATCCATTACTGAATCAAGTTAACTTTGAGACTATTTTAGAGGGGAAGTGTGTACAAATGCTCCACTTAGGGAGATTTGAGGATGAGCCTATCAGCTTTGAGAAAATGGAAGCTTTTGCTAAAGATCAGGGCTTAAATCGCCTATCCAAGGTACACAAGGAAATTTATCTTTCAGACACAAGAAAAGTTGCACCGGAAAAATTGAAAACCGTATTAAGGTTTCGGGTTAGCTAAACAATGGCTTATTTTCACCCCCACAACCAACTTTTATCATCAGATCCCCCCCAGTATCCCAAACCCTATTTTAGTACCAGCTATACACTAACTCTTATCAAGAAACCCTCCAATTCTTAAAGCCATTTATTAAGTTATACACCGGGAATATATTCAAGGTGTTAATGTTTCCAGCTAAGTTAATTAGCGCCTGCGGCTAAACAAGTAAAAGAACTTCACAGAGGGTGAGATCAGAAACCAGCTGAAATACTCACAGACCAAGTTAAACCAATAAAAAAAGCCGCATCGAAGGATGCGGCTTTTTTGTCACGGGGACTATTGCTAATTAGTCCTTAACAGCTACCGTGCTCGCTTTCTTTTCAGGGATCGGGAAGCCACGATCGCGCATTAATGCTTCGATATTGGCATCGCGACCACGGAAAGAGCGGTAAGCGTCTGCCGGGTCCAACGCATTGCGAGGAGCGAACAAGTATTTCACCAGTCTCGCAGCTACTTCCTTATCGTAGAAGCCACCTTTGGACTCAGCGAAAGCCTCAGAGGCATCGGAGGTCAGTACGTCGGCCCACATGTAGCCGTAGTAGCTGGCCGCATAGCCTTCACCGGAGAAGATATGACCAAAATGAGGAGAGCGGTGACGCATCACCAGTTCATCCGGCATACCCAACTTCTTCAAAGTTTCACGTTCAAACTTGTCTGGATCGATACCTTCAGGATCAGCAGTGTGGAACTTCATATCCACCAGTGCAGATGCCAGGTACTCAGTAGTGCTAAAGCCTGAGTTGAACTTGGCTGCTTTCTTGATCTTTTTCACCAGATCCGCAGGGATCGGCTCACCAGTTTTGTAGTGCACCAGATAGTTATCGATTACCGCATCGGTAGACAACCAGCGCTCTAGCAGCTGAGACTGAAACTCAGTGTAGTCACGCACACCGCCATTTAAGGTCGGATAAGTAACGTTGGACGCAAGGAAGTGCAGCGCATGGCCAAACTCGTGGAAGAAAGTCTCTGCATCATCCCAGCTTACCAGTACAGGCTCACCGGGAGCGCCCTTGATAAAGTTGGAGTTGTTGGAAGAGAGAACGTTCTTCTTACCATCGAAAGTGGAGTGGTCGCGGTACATGGTTGCCCAGGCTCCAGAACGCTTACCCGCGCGAGCAAATGGGTCCAGGTACCAGAGGCCGATATGGTCGCCGCTCGTCTTATCGGTAACTTCCCAGACCTTAACATCTTCATGGAATACCGGTACTGAGCCTTCCTTCACTGGAGTGAACTCAAAATTGAACAGCTCTCCAGCCACATAGAACATGGCTTCACGCAGGTTATCCAGCTGCAAGTACTGTTTAACTTCATCGGAGTTCAGGTCGTACTTGGCCTTGCGAACTTTTTCTGCGTAGTAGCGGTAGTCCCAGGGCTCAATAGTGATATTGGCTTTTTCAGCATCAGCCACAGCCTGCATATCAGCCACTTCTTCTTTCACGCGACCAACTGCAGCCGGCCATACCGCTTCCATCAACTCCATGGCACGCTCAGGTGATTTGGCCATACGATCACGCAAGCGCCACTGAGCGTAGTTGTCAAAGCCTTGTAGGCCGACACGCTCATCGCGCAGCTTCAGGATTTCAGCGATAATGGCGTTGTTATCGCGCTCATCACCATTATCACCACGACTGTAGTAATTGGTCCAAATCTGCTTACGCAACTCGCGATTGTCAGAGTAAGTCAGGAAGGGATCCATGGAGGAGCGGGTATTGGTAATCGCGTACTTACCTTTTTCGCCCTTCTCTTCCGCCATTGCTGCCGCTGCGGCGACAAAGGAATCCGGTAGGCCGCCCAGCTGATCTTTTGTCAGGAAGATATCGTAACCTTCCTCATCAGCCAGTACATTGTTGGAGAACTTTGTATAGAGCTCCGCCAAGCGCTTGTTGATTTCTGCATAGCGCTCTTTCTTTTCCCCTTCCAGGGTGGCGCCATTGGTTGCGAACTGGGTATATACCAACTCGACTACGCGCTTCTGCTCAGCGTCCAGATCCATCGACTCACGCTGATCATAGATAGACTTGATGCGCTTAAAGAGGGCCTTGTTCTGGTAAATTTTGGACTCGTAGTCAGCCCACAGAGGTGCCAGTTCACGCTGGACCTTACGGAATTCCGGGGAGGACATATTGCCGGCCCAGATTCCATAATAAGAAGATGCACGACCCAACTCTGCACCACTGCGCTCCATCGGAACAAAAGTATTGGCGAAAGTAGGCTTGGCAGGATCGGCGGCGATGGCGTCCAGCTCCGCCAGATTCATCTCAATACCCTTCTCAATTGCGGGCTTGAGATCTTCAAGATTCATCTTGTCAAACGCAGGAACACCACCAAAAGGACCTGTCCACTCCGCCAATAGCATGTTGCTGGCGTGCTCCGGACTAACAGTCATGGACTTCTCGGCATTCACGGTATCTTTGACCACCTCAGCCTGTTGTGTCTTTTCACCACAACCGCCCACTACCGCAAGAGCTGCGGCCACGGATAGTGCGATCATTGTTTGACGCATCGGTATCTCCTCTAGGATAGAGCTTTGTAATAGTTTTAAGAGCGGGAGTTTAACCCCAGTTGGCCTATGCCCGCCAATACTACCGCCATTCTCAGCCAAGGCTGCGACAGAGTGAAGGAAATACACGACGACCTCCTTTAGCTTTGACCATATGGTCTAGGCGTCCCAGCTACCCACACCTCTCCTACTCAACGATCCCTTCTGAAGTAACCAATTCAGTAAATTCGACCCGAACCTCCTACCCGGTCAAAATCAGCTTATTTCCGTCACCGCCGGAATCTCACTTAAAACTCAACATAAATAAAGCCTTCAGCAGCCAGCTAATACAGCTCCACACCTTTGTTTGCCTTTTGAAAATAAAAGTTCGCTGTCTTGCAGCTAAAATTGAGCCTTTAAATCAGAGGAGCTTTGGAACAGCAATCAAAAATTCACTTACAACAGTAAACGACCTATAAAGCCGCACCTAAACTCAACACAAACAAACACATTTAAATATATTTAGAAAAACCTATTCCCATTCATAATTAGGTGGAAACTTTTCTTCTACTCACAAAATCCTCTTCAACATAAAAGTCACGATTACTGGAAATATTTCCCCATAAGAAAATGCAATTAGCGACAATCCGTAAAATTATCAGAATATTTACCACATATATCAATGAAATTCGGAAATAAAGCCAACCACCTTATGCAATTTTTTATAATTATTTCCATTAAAAAATACTATTAAAACTTCAAAACAATATTTATCTAATCAAGACAGATCGGGCAATATTTAAACGAAAAGCAGGTGCTCTTTTTCAGGCACAAATAACAAATCCGGAAATCTGGCTTTTTATTTTATTTATACATTCGCTCAACTGATTAAAAGTTAGGGATAGACTCATGCAAAAGAAATCCATTTTACCACTTAGCGCAGCTATAGCAGTCTTATCAATGGGTATTGCCTCAGGCTCACAAGCTCAGGCGGTTAGCTGTGGTGACGTAATAACCTCTCCGACCACCCTCGACAGTGATTTAGTCTGCACTATTGCTGATGAATTTTCTGTCGCAATAGCAATTGAGGGACCATCTGGCAGCCTTTCAATGGGAGATTACAGTTTAACCTGTTCCACCAATGAATTTGGCACAGGTATTATTTTACTGGAAAGTGGCGCCCGGCTTAGCGGGGGTAGCGTAATCGGTTGCGGCGATGCTGTGACTGTTGGAGGGGATGGTAACCATTTTGTTACAGGTGTCACTATCACTGATTTTGGTGATGATGCTGTATATGTCGAAAGCGATTTCAATGTGGTCAGCAACATGACAATCACTGGAGATGGGTGGGATTCCGATGAAGGTATCGATATCCAGGGTAATAACAATCTAGTCAACAACAATCTAGTTGAAAATGCTGGTGACGAAGGTATTGAAGTTGCAGGAGACTACAATACGGTTACCTTTAACGAGGTCTATTTTTCAGGAAACGATGGCATTGAAATTGACGGTATTTTTGCAAATATCACCAACAACATATCCGCCTTCAATGGTAGCAGCGGTATTGAAATTGATAGTGACAACGGCACTATCTCTCTAAATAATGTTACTGATAACGAGGAAGGGGGAATCGACCTAGATCAAGGCGATAGCAATAGTATTGTCAATAACAACGTTGTTGATAATGGCACTTATGGAATATTTATTTCGGACGATGAACCTACCAACAATACGATTTCTGGTAATTTCTCTGAGGGCCAAACCTACGACTTATTTGATGCAGTTGACTTTGATTGCACAGGCAGTAATACCTGGCAAAACAATACATTTACCACATCTGATCCCTCTTGTTTAGATTAAATACTTGAGGGAATTTACAAGCAAGCAATTCAAGAACTTATAAATAGCCAACCTCCTTGTCAACCCACTTTAAACTTTAAGGCGATTCTCTTTCCCAAAAAGAGAATCGCTATTCAATTAAAATGTTGCGCACCCACAACCATTAATAAATAGTTTTACTGTCGACATTAGCAGACACTTAAATCCGTCTCAACAATAAGAGACCATATCCGACAGATTAAAAGATACAGACACCTTAAATTACTCCGCTAAATATTCTCAATAAAAAGATATCTACACTTATTAAATCTGTTAAAAGGAGTTAGACATGTTGTACCCCAACCATTACCTTCAAATTCTATCCGCGGCACTACTTTCTCTAGGTGCTTCCCTATCACCAAGCATAAACGCTGTAGAATGCGGCGATATCATTACAGAGCCCGCAACACTAACAGAAGATCTAACCTGTTCAATCAGTGACCCAAATAGCGCAGCTCTCACTATTCAAGGACCAAGTGGCAGCCTATATATGGCAGGATTCTCACTTACCTGTTCCGGACTGGATCAGTCAAACGGGATAGTCCTTACAGGCTCATCCGGTGAACTATCCACAGGCACAATTAATGGCTGTAACGACGCAGTAGTACTATCAGAAGGTGGGCTTCATACCGTATACGGCATCAATATATTACTTCCACTAGATGATGCCATTGTTGTAAGCAGTGATAGCAATATCGTCACAGGCAATTATACACTTGGTGACGGGAATGACTCAGATGATGGAATCGATATCAATGGTAACCTTAATTTTATTTCCCAAAACATTATTGAGTTATCCGGTGACGAGGGTATGGAAGTTGACGGCACTTCCAATACAATAATCGGCAATACTATTACTGGGTCCGACGGTGATGGAGTCGAATTAGATGGGGATTTTTCAATCTTTGTTTCGAACATTGTACAAGACAATGACAATACAGGTATTGAAATTGAAGGAAGCTCATGCACCGTTTCGAATAACACAATAGTAGAAAATGGATCTTCTGGAATTTCATTAGAATTTTCCGCATCCAACAATGGCATCAGTCAAAATACCAGTAGTGACAATGGAGCTTACGGTATATTAGTTATCGGTGTTAATGCCATTGGCAATAACATTGTCTTTAACACTGCCACAGGAAACGGCTTATTCGACCTTGAAGATCTTTTTGAGAGTGAGGATTGTAGCGTTAACAATAACCTTTGGTCAGGCAACACCTTCACATCCGCGGAGCCAAGCTGCCTTGAATAAACCCTAAGTTACGTCTGCCGGGGTTATTAGCCTTTAAACTAAGGCAATAACCCCGCCCCCCTTTACTGCCAATGCTACTATTTCAGGTCGGCATTACCCCCTTTTCAAATTAACTTTCAGAGACAACGGCATCCATCTCAATCTCCACTAACCAATTAGAGTCAATAAACCCCTTAACCTCCACAAAAGTACAGGCAGGGCGAATATCTGAAAACAGTTCCCCATGTGCCCTGGCCGCATCTTCCCAGCGCTTTATATCAACTAACATAATCCGGGTTCTAATAACGTCAGGCAGATGTCCACCAGCCTCCTTCAGAGCAGCGACAGCAATATCCAAGCAGAGTTTGGTCTGGCCATAAACATCACCGATAAAGGCAGTTTTGCCCTCTGATATAGGAGCGGTCCCCGATATAGCGATTTGCCCCCCGATCCTACAGGCTCTTGAAAACCCTATGGGATTCTCAAGGTATGAACCGGAACTTACCAATTTTCTCACTTTAACTCCTTCTAACGAGTAAATACGGCTATTTTATTTCCATCCAAATCCCTAAAATAGGCCCCATAAAAAGATTCCGAATTCCTATAGCCTGGATCACCTTCAGATGTCCCTCCAAGTCCAAGCGCTATAGAAAAAATCTTATCGACTTTATCAATACTGCCAACGTTAAGGGCTAACATTGTACCGTTACCAATACTCGCCGGCTTTTCATCATAGGGAGCAGTAACAGCAAGTTTTGTGGAGGAGCCTTTAAACTGCCAGAAAATAACTGTATCAGAGCGATAAACTTCCTCCGCAGCAATAGGGGCTAAAATCTTGCAATAAAACAGCCCCGCCCTAGGCAAGTTATTTGTACCTAATGTTATATGAGAAATCATGTCGTAAAGCACCCTATTGGGAATAGTAAAACCTAAGATTTTATGGTCTAACCGCTAAAGCAACTACTGTATTTCAAAGGTTTCAATCCGTGATCAGGTCTCTATTTAGTGAGAACGGCACCTCCAGATAATTGCCCCTACCTAAATTCTACAAATTCCCAGTAGTCAACGGGCAGGTCTCATATTGGCATAGCTGGTGATCAGGACCGAACTCAAATCGGCCTTTAATTTCATTTAAATACTCCAACAGTGCCGAGACTCTCTTGGGCTTATTGACTCCGGGCCGATAGACTACATAAATTGGCATAAATATCGCGTGCCATTCGGGAAATATTCGTATTAACTCCTGCTTCTCCAACTCACAGATCATGCTGTTAACCGGAATTTGAGCTATTCCCACCCCGCCAGCAGCAGCCCTTTTTGCCGTTTCTGGATTGCCACAATGGAAGTTACTTCGCACTTCGATAGATTCCGTTTTGTTTTCGGATACTAGAGTCCAAAAAGCAGACTCAGGGGCAGTCCCGGCTGTAATACAATTGTGCTGCCTGAGCTCCTGGGGTGACTCAGGTATTCCGTACTCCCTTAAATAGTCCGGACTGGCTACCAGAACCTGAGTCGTATACCCGATTTCTTTCGCCACCAAACGGTCATCGGCGATCTGCCCGACACGAATTGCCAGGTCTATACCCTGAATAAACAGGTCATCAAAAGTGTTGGATAGCTCCAGCGAGATTTGGGCTTTCGGCCACTGCTGGAGAAATGGAGGGAAAATATACTGGGCCAGGTAGCTCCCCATGGCCGGGGGGGCCGATACACGCAGCAACCCCTGTACTTGCTGCTCTATCTCCCGCACATCCTCGCGCAAGGATTTAAACTCCTCCACCAGTAAAGAGGCCCGGCGAAGGGTAACCCGGCCCGCATCAGTAATCTCAATTTTCCGTGTAGAGCGCTCCAGCAGCTTGGCTTGCAGTTGCTCTTCCAGCTTCGAAATGGCTTTGCTCACTGTAGATTTGGGCAGTCCCAGCTCCTCGGCACACTGGGTGAGACTCAGCAGTCTGCAAGTGGTCACAAAGATTGATAAAGTTCGAAAGTCTATAGTTTCCAAATCGCGAACAATCAATTTCCAAACACCTTATTGTTTCCAATAAGCTGTGAGCTTAGTCTGTGCGCCATCGATAGACAACTGCTTTTCGTGACAACATTGAGGCACACAAGATGACTGCGACACAGGATCTGTTTACAGGTATTCAATTAGGTGATGTGAAGCTTGCCAACCGTGCGGTGATGGCCCCCCTGACCCGCGCAAGAGCTGAAAACCACGTACCTACCCCTTTAATGGCTGAGTACTATGCACAGAGGGCTGGCGCCGGCCTGATTATTGCCGAGGCAACTATGGTGGCAGAGGGAACTTCAGCCTTTATTTCTGAGCCAGGTATCTACTCCCAGGAACAGATCGAAGGCTGGAGACAAGTGACTGACGCCGTTCACGAGAGAGGCGGCAAGATATTCCTGCAACTTTGGCACGGTGGGCGAGCCAGTCACCCCGATCTGAATAATGGCACAACGCCGGTTGCAGCCAGCCCAATCGCCATTGACGATACGGTTCACACACCGGACGGAAAAAAACCTTACACCACCCCAAGACCCCTTGAAACTGTGGAGATCCCAGGAATTATCGCGGCTTTTAAACAGGGAGCAATCAATGCTAGAGATGCTGGCTTCGATGGAGTTGAGGTTCATGGTGCAAACGGCTATCTCTTGGACAGTTTTTTGCGGGATGGCTCAAACCTTAGAACAGACGAGTACGGTGGGTCTTTAGAGAATCGTGCACGCTTGCTGTTTGAAGTTCTGGAAGCCGTTATCGAAGTTTGGGGCTCCGGCAAAGTTGGATTGCGAACTTCTCCCCTAAACGGATTCAACAGCATGCGCGATAGCGATCCTGAGGGACACACTCGCTGGTTTGCATCAAAATTGAATGAATATAATTTGGCCTACTGGCACTTGATGCGAGCCGACTTCCTCGGCGAGCAACTCGGAGATGTATTGACTCCAGCAAGGGAACTGTATCAGGGCAATCTGATTGGCAATATGGGGTACGGGCGAGATGAGGCCAATACAGCCATTGGGCAGCAGCAAGTAGATGCGGTTGCCTTCGGCGTTCCATTCCTGGCGAACCCGGACCTGCTAAAGCGTTTTAAAGCCGATGCGAGCTTAAATGAAGCAGACCCAAACACCTTCTATACCGGTGGCGCAAACGGATATACCGATTACCCCACAATGCCCTAACCTTTAAGGAGTAAGCAGCTAGGTCGCCTTAAGCGGGCGACCTGCTTTCCGTACTCGGAGCACCAGCAGTCTCGGAGCGGATCTTCACGTTATTAATCAGTGAGACCAGTACAAAACTCAGCAGCATCAGTAGATACCATGAACTGAGCTTCGCCAGAGATACCATTTGCCATTCATGGGATTGATTAGGGTAAATCCATATATTTGCAAAAGTAGCAATATTTTCAGCAAACCAAATAAACAGTGCTACCAGCAACCACCCCAAAAGAAGCGGCATAGAGCGATGCTTTTCAACGACCTTAAAGTAAATATTGGTTCGATAAAACAATAACACTGTTCCCGCTAGTAACGCCCAGCGGAAATCCCAGATATAGTGATGTGTAAAGAAGTTGACATAGATAAACACAACCAGAACAACTGTCAGCAATTTCGATGGATAGTGAGAATATTCAAATTCAAAAATTCGCCACACTCGAGCAATGTAACTGCCCACTGCGCTATACATGAACCCTGTAAACAGTGGCACATTACCAATCCCAAAGAAATACTCTTCCGGGTAACTCCATGAGCCAATAGCGTCAGATGTCTTAAATATCTCCATGACGGTCGCAACGACATGAAATACGACAATAACTATTGACTCCCTGAATGTTTCCAGTTTTGTAGCTAGAAGAAAGACCTGAAAGGCTATAGCAGCCAGAAAGATAAAGTCATACCGGTGAATCGATTCCAGTGGATACCAATAGTTGGTGACAATCATAATTCCCAGCAAGAAGCCACCGAAAATACAGGCATAAGCCTGCCTCAAGCCAAACAACCAGAACTCACGAATATATCGTTTCAAATCCACACTTGATAACACTGCAAACAACACCTAAGTGGAAAATTTCTGTGGCTTCAAGCCTACCGATTCCAATACCTTTCTATCTTTAGAAAAAACTATCTGACATTTATGTTTTTAAATCCAAACTCTTTACTCCCGGCCTTAAAGCCGAGATTCAAGATTTCAGTATAGTTCTCAGGGACTTCAAAAAACACGATTTCCAGCTCGGCCTCAGAACCGCGGGGAAGCTCCAGATATACCATTCCCCTCACTTCCTGCCCACCCCTAAATGCCTCATACTCCTTGAAGACAGCGCCATCTTTCATAATCAGGCGCCAGGAGGAAAGCCTTACTTTTTGCCGACTTCTCCGATTAGTCACGGTCATACGGCACTGCACTGTACCGCCCTGCCTTACACAATTATTGTGATGAATCTCGACCCCTTGCAGGTAAACAGCACCACCTTCAGAAGTCGTTTTTGGAAGACCCGCAACAAAATCCGGACTGTGATACTCCTTCCCCAGAATAAAAAATGAAAAACAAGAGATCGAATAAGCCAAAACCACAACCACACCAAATAGGTAGCGATTTTTTAAGTAGCTCCAAATACAAAGAGATAGAGAAGTGCACACAACCACAATAGCCATAAAGGCTACAAAATACTCAGGGCGCCATATGCCGTATAGGTAAATCATGGGCTCAGGAAATAGATACTGGGTAAGTGCCCATAACACTGCTACTAATGCCGACAATACGCCCAATATTTTTGCAGCAAAAAACTTCCTGCGACTAACTGAGTAATGTCCCTTTACCATATCTGTCATTTTGCTTTATCCCTATACAACCAGCGTCAAGCTGGTTAGCTAGCACTGCTGACAAGTCACTTAAGCTTCAAGCCAGCGCAAAATGGTACATGATACAGATTTAAAGACCGAAATCGATTACACCTTATTTCTAAACCTATCCTGGCATAATCGATCAAAACTTAAACACCACACTCTTCAACAAGCTTGTAGCGCCCTTCTCGGAATTTGAACATGACTCAATTATATTGAAAATATAGTCATACTAGTTATAGTGAGGAGAAAAGTCAGGAAATTCACCAGAAAGGGAATGGCGGGAAGCCAAACCCTTTGTCAATAAAGAACTCGATCTACTGAGCCCCTACCGCACTCTGGTAGTCCATATATGCAGGTAATGCGACTGCAGCAAGAATACCCAAAATAGGAATTATCAACAAACAAACACCCCAAACAGACCACTTTTTCTGGACAGAATTAAAATGCTCAAGGCTTTCCCATTGCTTATTTTTCCAGGCGAGTTCGCGCCCCTTAATTCCCAGGTAAATAGCAACAATTAACCCAATATAAGGAATAAAAGCCAGCAAACCGATATAGCTTTTGTTAAATATAGCCCATATCCAATTTAAGAGAAAAGCACCCCAACTCCAACCTTTAACTCCCTCTGGAATGACGTCGCTTTTCTGTCCAGAATTATTAACAGCATCAGTACTCACATCCGAGGTTGGTGCCACATACGGATTGGTCATAACTTCCCCCAACTTTCACTTTATAAATAGAATAAATACAGCAAGGTAAAGTCACCCAAATAAAGGAGGGAGACAGCCTCTCATCAGATTATTCAAGGCCCCTGCACAGGCCATGAATTCTAATTGGCGGGTATTAACAGCGCAATAGCTCATCCCGATAAATGCGAGTCAGCGCACGCACAACCAGCTAATATAGCAGCCTCCAAGAATAGCTTATCAAACAGAAACTAATCATCGCTACTGCAAGAACTGCCACTCGAACTACTGCCAGAATTACTATCGTACCAACCATCATCCTCATCGCTACTGGAGGAACCGAACCATCGTGCCATCAAACCTATACCAAATACGACTAGCATTATCGCGTAAACATCGATTTCTACCGTAATTCCCCGGTAAATACCAAGGCCAACAAGACATAAACCCAACAAAAACTCTATAGCTCGTATCATTCCCCCCCCAATTAGCTAGCAACTCAATAATTGAACATTTTACGTGAAGCTATCAATCTTTCTATCTTAGTTAAATACCAGATAGCATTAAACAAAACTCAACATCCATACATTCAAGGAAATACCCACAAGAATCAGAATTAGCTTAACTGTCAAAAAGTGAGGCATATTACCGACCCGAAGAAGGCTTACATTTTCAAGACTAACTTTCTTATGAACATCCACACCCGCCTCTTTAATCCGAGCATCGAAGTTTTGAGAAGTTATTTTCTCCAAATCATTAACAGTATCAACAAGAAAAGAAGCTAACTTATCTCCAATCTCATTAATTGGCAGATTGATTTTCCCTGATTTTTTATGTCCTTCAGTCACCATTAGCAAATTATCACTCTCTATACTTGCAGAAACTAAAGCTCCCTTAATATTCCCTCCCTTATATCTGACAACAGCTTCAATAGCAGCAACTTGTGGCAGTCGATTTAAACGGATAAATAAAGGTTGAATTGTTTTTTCTAGAGGTTTAGTTGCAAAGCAAAAACCAACTACACACAATAACACTCCCCAATAAGGTACTTCAAAGTAGCCGCCAACAAAAATTATCGAGGCGCATCCAATCATCAGCATAATGAATGGTAAGAGTAGCTGCCTTACAATACTATCCGCTTTTAATAACATAAATGTATTGATCTTCTTCATATATTATCTCTAAAGGTTGCCGTTCTTAGTTAACCTGTGGAATTATCAGCATTAACCTTTGAAATGCAAACTGTGCGACTCTTTACAATAAAGAAGACATACAAGGAAGGCAGATTTAGCGGGAATTTAACATAGGAAAAATGCAAAACCCCTTATTCAAACCAAAGGCTCAAGATAAGAGGTTTTGCATTCAGAATTTCTTAATTAAAGAGAACAGCCAATTAAGCAATTCGACCAGCGCGCAACCATTCAGAAACACAAAACGCCAGTTCTAACACCTGATCGGCATTTAGTCGCGGATCGCATTGGGTGCGGTAGCAACTGGCGAGGTCTGCTTCAGAAATTTTCCAAGCTCCACCGGTGCACTCAGTGACATGCTGCCCGGTCATTTCCAGATGGATACCGCCGGGATGGCTTCCCTCGGCCCAGTGTACCGAGAAAAAGTCGCGAATTTCCCGCAGGATTTTTTCAAAATCGCGAGTTTTATAGCCGTTACCCGCTTTAACGGTATTGCCATGCATGGGATCAGTGCTCCATACCACCGAGCGCCCCTCCGCTTGAATGGCGCGCACCAATGCAGGCAATTTTTCTCCCAAAGTATCGGCGCCCATACGGGTAATCAGTGTAAGGCGACCTGCATCGTTCTCGGGGTTGAGCTTATCGATCAAACGCAGTAGCTCATCCGGTTGCATCTTTGGACCAACTTTCACCCCAATCGGGTTACAAACACCGGAGAGAAACTCCACATGAGCGCCATCCAGTTGCCGAGTGCGTTCACCAATCCACAGCATATGTGCGGAGCAGTCATACCATTTGCCAGTAAGGCTATCGGTTCTTGTCAGCGCTTGCTCGTATTCAAGTAATAGCGCCTCATGAGAGGTATAGAGTGAAGTCTCACGAATTGCGGGAGAGTTCTCTGAGGTAACACCACATACCGCCATAAACTCTAAAGCTTCCTGAAGGCGTTCCGCTAGCTGGGCATATTTTTCCCGCTGAGGATTATTCTTCAGGAAGCTGAGATTCCATTTGTGCACCTGATGCAGATCGGCCAATCCCCCCTGGGCGAAAGCTCGCAGTAGGTTCAGGGTGGCTGCCGATTGGTTATAAGCAGTTACCATCCGCTGAGGGTCAGGTATGCGCGCTTCAGCAGTAAAATCAATGCCGTTGATAATATCGCCACGGTAGCTGGGCAGTTCTACTCCGTTCACCATCTCGGTATTTGCTGAACGGGGTTTGGCATATTGGCCGGCCATTCTCGCAACTTTCACCACCGGCAGGTTACCGGCAAAGGTGAGCACGACAGCCATCTGCAACAATACCTTGAAAGTATCGCGAATGCGGTTTGCATTAAAATCGGCAAAAGATTCAGCACAATCACCGCCCTGCAAAAGGAAGGCTTTCCCCTCGGCAACCTGAGCCAGCTGACGGCGCAGCTCGCGAGCCTCTGCCGCAAAAACCAGGGGCGGATGACCAGAGAGCTGTTTAGCCACCTGGGCAACATCTTCGGCAGACGTGTATTGGGGCTGTTGATGTGCGGTGAAGTTTCGCCAGCTCTGGGGGGTCCAAATTTGGGTGGGGGATTCGGGCACTGGGACTCCTAGCTCAACTTCCATCTTTCACTCTTACTTCTAAAGGATAAATCTTAAGGGTGAGCATATTGCTCACCCCCAAATGTGCCGAATTTACAGCACGCTGGCAACAGCCTTACAGAAGTATTCCATATTATTGGAACTCAGGCCGGCAATACTGATGCGACTCGAGTCCACCATATAAATGGAATAGTCCTTTTGCAGCTGTTGTACCTGTTCGGGATTGATACCCAGGAATGAGAACATCCCTTTCTGCTGGCGGATAAAGCCAAACTCACCGGCAGCACCCGCTGCGGCGAGCCCTTCTACCAATCCAGCACGCAAACCGTTAATACGCTCGCGCATTTCGGTCAGCTCAGCTTCCCAGTTCGCTTTCAGTCCCGCATCAGTAAGAATAGATTCTACAATGGCAGCACCGTGGGAAGGTGGCATCGAATAGTTGCCACGAATAGCGCTCAGCAACTGGCTATGGCCTTTATCGGCGGCTTCACCATTCGCATAAATCACCATAGCCAGGCCG
The DNA here is from genome assembly GCF_047324085.1 of Microbulbifer sp. CNSA002. Taxonomy (NCBI): domain Bacteria; kingdom Pseudomonadati; phylum Pseudomonadota; class Gammaproteobacteria; order Cellvibrionales; family Microbulbiferaceae; genus Microbulbifer; species Microbulbifer sp. CNSA002. Next base: position 1,926,176 of record NZ_CP172449.1, on the reverse strand, counting down.
ACACGTTCGCGATAGAGGCCAAAATTTTTTGAGCAGGAAGCCGCGACCAGCATTTCTGGAACAGATTCAGCCATCAAGCGCAGGCCGTAGGCATCATCTTCCAGGCTCTCGCCAAAGCCCTGATAGGCCATATCGATAAACGGCGTGAAGCCCTGCTTTTGCGCCATTTCTGCCAACACTTTCCACTGCTCACGGGACAGGTCCGCGCCACAGGGGTTATGACAGCAGGCGTGGAAAAGAACAACATCGCCCTCACCCACATCCTTCAGAGTCTCGACCATTTTGTCGAACTGCAAACTGCTGGTAGCGCGGTCATAGTAGGGGTAGCTCTTGATTTGCAAGCCCGCATTACCCAGAAGCGGCACATGGTTAGCCCAAGTGGGGTCACTCACCCACACGGTTGCCCCAGCTTTGGCGCGATTAATCAATTCCGCCAGAACTCTTAAAGCACCACATCCACCGGGAGTTTGAGCTGAGCGAACGCGACCGCCCACCAACGCGGGGTGCCCGGCACCCAGTACCAGCTCCTGCATGGCGGTGTTGAAACCCGGAGTTCCGGCCGGGCCGATATAGGCCTTGGTTTCCTCACCCTGTAATAAGCGGGTTTCGGCTTCCTTGACGGCTTGCAAGACAGCGGTATGGCCTGCCTCATCTTTGTAGACGCCCACACCGAGATCAATTTTGCTGGGGTTTTCATCCGCGCGGTAGCTGGCCAAAAGGCCCAAAATCGGATCTGGCGGAAGGCTGTTTAAATGCTCAAACATCTGAAAACTCCTCTTAGTTATCTCATTTATTCATCAACGAGGCCGCGCTCAGACCATTCCTTCGCGCGCACCATTAACTTATCAATAATGCTATCCAGTTGTTCCCGCTCCTCAGTGGATAGGGATGCCATCAAGTCATTCTCGTACTGATGGGCCAGCGGCACTATGCGAGCATAAATATCACGCCCCAGCTCCGACAGGTTCAGCACTTGCCGGCGCCGGTCACCAGGATCTTCACTGCGTGTAATGTAGTCATTCTTTAACAGGGAAGAGACGGCCCGACTGATTGCCACCTTGTCCATCGCCGTCTGCTCAACCAGCTCGGCGGCAGATAAATCGGGAAAACGGCCCAGAATTGCCATCACCCGCCAAGCGGGAATGGTGAGGTGGAAGCGCGCACCATAAGCTTGCGCAATAGCATTACTCACTCGGTTGGAAAGTACCGAGAGGCGGTAGGGTAAGAACTTTTCGAGGCGCAGCTCGTCGTTCTCAACAACTGTGGGTCGCGTGTTTTGTTCGATTGTCATAGCTGCCCTCAAACCTGCCTGCTCGGGTGTCCCGGTTGTACCTGATACTCAATTTAACTAACATTGGTTTCAATTGTAACCACTATCGGCACAAATACTTTCTGGAAAAGTTACCGGGCCATACGAAAAAATGGCCGGACAGTATAGGTTTTTTTGCGCCATATTTGCGAACTAATTGGGTCTATGGCGCAAGAAATTTGCGTGTAAGTGGCGCTGAGATGCTCAATTTTTCGCCACACCTTCGAACCATCCGCACAGAAGCGAGGCCACGCCATGAAACAGTGGATCAGCTTTCCGCGAACGGAAGGAAATACAAGCCGCCAAGCCCATGCAGATTTCCCACCTAACAGCTTTGAAAGGGAAATGGGCAAAGAGGGTTTTTTTGGGCCCTGCACCCACTTCTATCACCGCCATCCCCCCACCGGCTGGAGCCAGTTCGAAGGTCCACTGCGTCCCCACGCTTTTGATGCCACGCAAATGAAGCACAAGGGAACAAGCCCCTGGGATCAAAAGCCGATCCTGCGAAACCAGGATAGCCAGGTCGCCCTCTGGACCTGCCGGGAGCCTATGGATCATCTGGTGCGCAACGCTGACGGCGACCAACTCCTGTTTATACACAATGGGAGCGGCGACTTGTTCTGTGATTTTGGCCATCTCTCTATTCGCGATGGAGACTATATCCTGCTGCCCCGCGGCACCTTATGGCGCCTGACGCCGACCGAGGATGAGCCACTGGAACTATTGATGGTGGAGGCGATAGGCAGCCATTTTCAGCTCCCCGAAAAAGGGATCCTTGGCCCCAATGCGATTTTTGACCAAGCGATGCTGGATGTGCCTCGTATAGATAAAGCCTTCCTCGATCAACAGGGCGATGATAAGTGGCGGGTTGTGGTTAAGGCCCGGCAACAGCTGTCGACCATTACCTACCCCTTCAACCCACTGGACGCCTGTGGTTGGACTGGGGACAACCTGGCCGTTCGCATCAACTGGCGCGATATACGCCCACTGATGAGCCACCGCTACCATCTACCCCCTTCGGCTCATACCACCTTTGTCGCACAAGGTTTTGTTGTAGCGACTTTTGTTCCTCGCCCGATTGAGAGTGACCCGGGAGCACTCAAAGTCCCCTTCTTTCACAACAATGATGACTTTGATGAACTCATCTTCTATCACCGTGGTGACTTCTTTAGCCGCGACAATATTCATCCGGGGATGCTTACCCTCCACCCCATGGGATTTACCCACGGCCCCCACCCCAAGGCATTTGCTACCGGGGCCCGGCATGCGCGCAAGGAAACCGATGAAGTTGCTGTAATGATCGACAGCCGCACCCCCTGGGATATCCTCCCGGATGCCCATGCCGTGGAGCTAACAGATTATGTAAACTCCTGGAAGCCAAAGTGAATACAGCGCATCCAGACAACACCAAGAAGGCTGACATTCAAACAGCCAAACGCCAAAACAAAGAAAAGGAAAGAGAATGGACCTTTACGGATACTTTCGCTCATCCGCCAGCTACCGAGTGCGTATCGGGCTCAATTTGAAAGGCCTGGAATACGAGTATCACCCGGTAAACCTGCTCAAGGGAGATCAGCACGGAGACGACTACCGCACGCTGAATCCACACGGGCTACTGCCAACCCTGAATGATGGCGAAACCAGTCTCACCCAATCCCTCGCCATTTTGGAATGGCTGGATGAAACCCATCCACAACCAGCGCTACTTCCAAAAGCTCCTGAAGCCCGCGCACATATCCGCGCGCTCGCGCAAAGTATTGCCAGCGATATTCAACCTATACAGAACCTCAGGGTTCTGCAGTACCTCCAGGCTGAACTCAAAGTCAGTGATGAGCAAAAAATTCAATGGATTCAGCACTGGATACACTTGGGCTTCTCCGCGCTGGAGAAGCAATTAAGACCCTCGCCTTTCGCCGCTGGAGACAATCCTGGGTTGTTCGAGTGTTGCTTACTCCCGCAAGTATACAGTGCGGAACGCTTTGGCCTGGATATGGCCCAATACCCCAAAATCCAGAAAATCACAGACGCTTGCAATGAACTGCCAGCCTTTATTAAAGCCCACCCTTCAGAACAACCAGACTGTATTGTGTAGTACCCATTTATGGATGCCCGGTCGCATCGGGCATCCTACATACACTCGAAAATTTCACTACTTGCCACATTTCATTGCCTGTGGTTAATATCTCTATCCAAACTTGAAAATAACTCGAATAATAATATTCCCCACTGCTGTAGCTAATCAGCCGAGGTCATCAATATGAACTCCCAAGACCAGATCTCCGCCAAAGAAAGAAAAGTCATTGAGCATGTCAAGAAGCTGAAGAGCTTTTACCAACACCTAATCACCTACTTATTAGTTATCTCGGGGCTAGTAATTGCCAACTTAATACTCGCTCCCGGATACTTATGGTCACTCTGGGCGGCATTTGGATGGGGTATAGGGCTCGCCTCCCATGCAATTAGCACCTTCAATTTATTTAATTTCTTTGGTGAAGATTGGGAGAGAAAGCAGGTAGATAAGAGAATGGGACGTAAATAGCAATAAAACGTGCACGATGGACCATCGCCAAATACAAGCATATGCTTTAGATGTTAGAGTACTTTCCCAAAGTACTCTTCTCCTAGCCTCTCACTGTCAACTCAAAAATTCCAAACACTTGCCTACTTACGAACAATTACCTGTAATCTAAATAAAAATCTACGCATCTCAATGCCGTTTGAAAAAAAACAGTTAATTAACAGGCTTAAATTATCCAGTTCTGGTAACAAAGTATTAACACACTTTTTATATAACAAATAATAAATATACTATTAAAATGATAACAGGAACCCCAATGTCCTTCCTCAAAGTCTCTACAGGCGCTCTATGTCTATCACTTTGGGTATCTATACCCAGCATCAGTAAAGCTGACACTTTTCACTGGCCCGATTACCAAGCAGAAGCGGCCACCAGTGAGCATCGTATTGATGAGCTTTATTACTTACAGCCCCATAACAGCTATGAGCGGCTAGAAGACGGTGAAACACTGACTGACTGGCTCGACAAAGGCTTTCGATCACTGGAAATCGATGTCGTAGATCACGGTTCCTGGCAAGGTAGCAGCCATGGACCCCATGTTGCTCATGGACAAAACGACATCGGTAATCACATGTGCAATAGCAACGGAGACGATGATCGTCTGGAACACTGTCTGGACGATATAAAATCCTGGCTCTCCGTTAACACTATTGAAGCGCCAATAATGCTGTATATCGATATGAAAACCAATTTAGATTGGTTTAATGCCTGGTATGCAGATGAAATTTATTTGCTTGACCAGTATATCCAACAAGAGCTGGGCGACCTCCAATACAGCTACCAGGATATGCTTGCATATTTACAACAAATTTCTTCCTCAGAAAATTACCGTACCACACTTACAAGTACGGGATGGCCTAGCGTTGGCAACTTATTAAATAACGGCAAAAAAGTAATCGTTATTTTTACCGGAGGACAGTCAGGCAACGTCAATAATCGAATGGAATCCGCATTAGACTCCTACGAGATGAGCGCATTTTTATGTCCTGATATAGATACCGCAGATCCAGAAGAATTTACCGGCTCCATTGATTCAATAGACAGCAGTAGTTCGCAAAGAATATTTTGCGGCAATGTCCAGGCTGGCGATCATTACCAGATAACAGCCAACGCAGCCGCTGAAACCAAACAGCTGATGCACCTATGGGATAGTTCTGGCGATTTTAGCAATACCGACTATGGCTACATATTTACAGCAATCGCACATGGTGCCACTGCAATCGGGATGGATCCTGATACAGTCGCAACCACCCCCAATTATACTGGCACGGCAATTCCTTTTGTCGGAGTAAGGAGAAGTCTTCCTGGCTATTTGAGAATCCGTTCTGCCTCAAATGCTGACTTGTGCATGACCGTCTCCCAGGGCTATAGCAATGGCTCAAACCTAAATATGAATAACTGTGGCTCCAGCAATGAACAGCAGTTTGTTTATACTGCTGAAGGCCAACTCCGCCCTAAGGGTAATAATAAATACTGTGTTGACTTCAACACTGGCTCTGCTGATAACGGCGATAAAATGCACCTGTGGGATTGTGACGGCGGCAATTCGGAGAAATGGCAAATCCAGGAAAGTGGGGTCATCCAAAATCGCGATAAGAACTGGACCTACTGTATAGACGCACCGGGTAGCTCAACCGAAGAGGGTGAGCGTCTTCAGGTTTACAAGTGTGATAAGAATGACAAAAGCCAACAGTTCGTTTTAGAAGCAGTCAATGATTGGGCACAAAATAGCTTTTAAGGTTTGATTACGATTAAAAAAGGGCGCCCTATTAGGCGCCCTTTCTCAAAGAGGTCACAATGTTATAGAACCTCAGCAATAATATGTGTTATTGCAGAAGTAAGCTCTGAAAGATTAATTTAACTCCCCTGCTTCACACTGTCTCCAGCCCTCGCTAAAGATACCATCATCTATGGCTACCCAGGTTTCGTAGGTGAAGGTCAACTCCGGGATTTCTTTAATATTAAATGAGAAATGGAAGCCTTCTATTTTTTCATCTGTGCGCATACAGGGAACAGAGGGTACCCATGTCTTGAAGTCCAGAGACTCTCCCTCGCTAATAACCTGTCCCTCTGCAACACCCTCGAACCATGGTGTAAGGCTAGCCAAATCGCCATTGATATGCTTCACCTGTACATTCTCAATGGTGTAATCGGCATCAACTGCAGTCAGAGACCATTGTAGGTATTCATCTTCGGTAGGGGATGTATCCCACCGTAAATCTGACGGGGTACCGTAGCTTGGAATATTTTCGTACGGCATGGGCAGCCAAAGGCTCTCTTCCCAGGAGTTGATATTACGCAGACGCACACCCTTGGCTTCGCTCATGGGCTCAACTTCTACAACAAAATCGTATTCCGGCGCATCATCAATCAAATCTGTAGCGTAGTAGCGGAATACGTAGGTGCCCGCTTTCGAAAATACGGTACCAGTTGTATTTTCACAATCTTCACTATCTGGATAGCTGGTAAATTCACCACCTTCCGGCGCGCTGATCAGCTCTTCATAAGTGAATACTTCATCACCGTCGGCATCTACCACCACAGGGCGATGCAGCAGGGACATACAGGGCAGGATTTGGTAATAATCTTCACCAGTGGATAAGCTACCCCAGTTGCGCGCCCAAACTACAGAACGGATTTCTGGTGCCGTGTTGGAAACTTTGGCAAGACCATCGTCTTCAGAGTAGGTTTTGGCATATAGACCACGATCATCACTGACGATCAGGCGAGCGGTATAGGAACCCGGTACATCGGTAACTACCTGAGCACGGCGAAGCTCCCCACTCTCCGGTTCGGTAACCGGTTCAATCACTGCATCACTCCCATCGGGCCGGTCAACCAGCTCCCAGTGGAAGGTCATTTCATCATTATTAGGGTCGCTACTGGAGGCATCAAACACCAAAGCATCGCCAACGAGCACAGACTTGGACTGAGCTTCGACACTACGGGTAGAAGGATAACCATTTACCTTGCCAATCTTGGCTTCCATAGTGGCTTCTAGGTCTATCTGGTTGGTTCCGTCAGATACGGTCATACTTACGCGATAGGTACCTACCACATCCAGCTCTTGGATTTTCTTACCCAGCGGTTTCCAAGAACCAATATCAACCAGTTCGGCAACACTACCTTCAGGTTTTTCAATTAGCTCCGCTTCAATAATTTGCAGAGCATCACCCTCAGGGTCATAGCCAACAAAATTAAATTCAGCGCGAAGCCCCAGCTCTTGCTCACCAATACTGTAGGACGGGTAGTAACCAGTCGCTTCGATTTCACCAATTGGAGCATCATTGACTTCCGCTTCGGAATCGGCTTCAACTACGATAGTAACTTCACGCTCCTCACTCTTTCTTGCGCCATCAAAAACAAACAAAATTAAATTGTAAGTATCTGCCGCAATGGGAGTAAATTTAACGGTAGAGGTTGTCTCTCCCTCTAACTCGGGAACCGGAACACCATCAGTTTCCACTGGACTATAAGCCCACTTCCAGCGGTATTGCAGAGAGTTACCTTCAGGGTCATAACTCTCGCTCGCATCCAGTACAACTTCTTCTCCAAGAGTAATCGTCTGGTCTTCTGTTACGGCAACAGGTGGAGCATCACCGGCGGAAACTGTTACCAGAACTTCCGCAGGTTCACTGGCAACTCCATTATAAGTAACAACTAATTCAAGCTTGTAGTCACCTTCGATATCCAAGTGCAATGTAGCTTGGCTAGAGTCACTGTTAGTCAGGTACGCAGCACTGTCGAGAGGCTTTTCAACCAGGGCCCATAAATATTCCAGATCTCCAGTCTCACCCGTTGGCGGAGTACTCAAGCTGCCATCAAGGCCCAGGGTCTGAGTACCCAGGATAACACTGTGCACCGGCTCAGTAATTGCCACTGGATTCGGGCTGGTTGCAGTCAACGTTATACGGGATGCTTCACTGGTTTCAGTACCGTCATCCACGATCAGGCTCACAACATAGTCGCCTGGAAGATCAGCTGTAAACTCTGTGTAGGCATCCTCAGCACTGGCCAACTCTACCAGGCTAAGCTCAGGCCACTCAATCAGCTCCCAACGATAAGTCAGGCTTGCATCTCGCGAGCTGCTACTGTCAGTACCGCTCAATTGAACAGTGACATCACCGCCAGCCAAGGAGAAAGTTGTGTCTACAGGGGACAACAAACTGATACTGGCGGTAGGTTTATTATTTGAGCCGTCGCCCGAACCACCGCCACCACAGGCGGCCAGCACGAGAGACAAACATAGCATGCCGATAAGGGCTGCTGCTCTTTTCATCTGTGGAACTCCAAATGTTTAATATTGATAAGTGAGACTGAGTCTTGCCGTACGTCCCGGTGCAGGCACCAAGCCAAGACTCAAAGCATCGATGTAATATTGATCGGTTACGTTGTCGACGGTGAAATCCACCGAAAAACTATCGTTAAATTGGAAGCTGGTATAAAAATCTAACAGTTCGTAGCTCTGCCACAGCACCGGCTCAGTAAATCCAGCTTGATCGCCGTAATAAGGAACAGGGTTTCGCTCCCCCATAAAAGTACCGCGCAGCCCGAATTCCAATTTTTCCTGGAATAAACGCAAGCCAATATGCGCACTGGCATGCCAGTTAGGTGGGACCATATTATTGAAATAACTGTTTTCTATACCCCAATCCGTGCAGTAAGTACGCACATAGCTGGCAACATCACAGACTTCAATGTGGCTGTATTTGGTAGCACTCAGCTCAACTAACCACCAGAGGGCATCGTATCCAAGGTTGAACTCAAAACCTTCAAGGTCGAGGCTATCGATATTTCGCATACGGAATAAATCGGAGATACCGCTACCTTGCTTTTCTTCATCGGCGTTGACCCCGGTGCGAGTCAAATAATCGTCAACATGGTTTTCGAAGTAAGCAACTTTCGCTCGGAGTTGATGATGAGTTTCAAATAACTGGCCGTTAAGATAATTAATCCCAACCTCATTATTTTTTGCATGCTCAGGCTTAAGGGTGATATCCAGTGCGGGGCTCGATGAGAAACCAGTGGTACCTTCAAACAGGCTCGGCATACGCAAAGCCTGCGCATGGCGGGCATAGAATTGCAAACCCTTGATCGGCTCCCATGTCAAAACCACAATAGGTGCAGTGCCGGAGCGACTATTGCTGTAGTAAACGTCCTCACAGCCCCCTTCCCCATTATCTACACAAAAATCGGAATCAATGCTCAACGGGAGGGGATTATTGTCTTTTGAAGAGAAATGGGTATAACGAACTCCAGACTCCAGCGTCCACTCCGGCCACGGTTGCCATTCAATACCGGTGAACAAGCTGTACTCATCGCGCCCACCACTGCGGGAACCGGCATAAATACCTTCAGCGGTCTGGGTATCGCTATCCAAGTCTTCCCACTGTGCAGAAACACCATAATCCCAGCGCAATTCACCCATGGGGTAGAAGCGCATACTATTGGTGATATCAAGGCCAAAGCGCTGATAATCGTCATTTCGCGCAATATTATCCTCCAGCTCGATAGAGAATATATTCGGTGTGTTCAGATCAGTGACCGCATCGGTGTGCCAAAAATTGACACGCAAGTCGGCCCAATCATATTCCACCGGCTGCCAACGATAGCGTGCAGTGTAGGTTTGGTTAAGCACTTCACTATCGAGCCACTCGCGCGCCTGACCGAAATTTGAAAGAACTTGCGAGGGCATCATCTCACCAAAGATACTGTTATAGCGGATATAGCCCAGCTCAAGACTTTGGTCTTTTGGCAAATGGAGACTGCTTTTTAACAACCAGGAATCGCTAGAAAAACTAGTATTCGGAATCCGCTCCCCGGCGCGGTAAGGGATGCTTTCTCCCAGTTCACTCTCCAGCTCAACCTTAGTCTCGGTATACCAAGCCATTTCTTGAGGCTCACCAATAACCACTTCCGGCGCGGGGCCATCAGTACCCGCATAGTAATTTCCCTGTTCGCGCTGGGCGTGAGCCAATACCAGATCACCCCACTCAAAACGCTGGGCGCCCGCAAAGCTCGCCGCGTAACCCTCAAAATCCAACAGGCTGGGCCTATCCATTCCATGGTCCGGCGCAAAGCTGTCCGGCATTGTATAGTCAGCGGTGCAATCACTTACAAAGCGGCAATCGGAGCGATAAACAGGGCGCGGCAAGTGGTAACCAGCGTAAGTACCAGCCTCTGGAGCCTCGCTATTGTTTCCAATACCACTGACACGAACACGGAAACCCGACAATTCGCCGGGTTTTACGACATCTTCCGCTCTCAGGGTATTTACACTGACAACGCCACCGGTAGCGCCAGTGCCCTCGGCACCCATTACCGGCCCCTTATCAATACGCAAGGACCCAATCAGATCTGGGTCAATATAACTGCGACTGGAAACCCCGGCATAACCACGATAAATCGTTGTTTCCTGGCGACTGCCATCGATTAAGACAGGAACCCTGCCCTGCCCTTGCATACCGCGAATATTGACATCCAGACCACCGGAATTGCGGTTTTCACTGATAAGTACACCGGGGGTGCCCTGAAAAATATCGCCAACACTGGTACCGCGAAAGCGCTCAATATTTTCCTGGGTGAGAATATTTACTGAACCGGACTCGCGAAATACCTGGTCTTTTTCACCGCCATCACGGGTCTCAACCTGAATGCTGTCCAGCACCATCAGATCCTGCTCGCCAGCGGACTGGATCAACCAGGCTCCGCTACCAACGGGAACCGCTTGCAGGTTGGTGCCCCGCAGCAAGCTCAACAGAGCTTCTTCTGCACGGTAGCTACCAAATAGTGCTGGAACAGAAATAGTTTCCACCAGGTTCTCGTCGAAAGAGAGCGTTACCCCAGCCTGACGCGAGTAGAGGTTGAGCACATCTCCCAGATTACCCGCAGGCAAACTGAATTCGATCAACGCTGTATTGCCCTGCTGGGCTTGCGCAAAACTCGATACGGGAACTACGGCCAACAACAGTGCCAACAAGGTGGGCAAAATATGTTTTGGGGCGCGGGACTGCATTTAAGCGGCTTCCTATTCTCAGGTGTATAACTAGGAAGCCGAACGAAAATCAAAAACCCGTAATCTAAATGAGAATTATTTTGTTTTTTTTGCTTCGGAGGGAAAACTAGCAATCAAAAGCGTCATCAAAAATAAAAAATGACACCTTCTGATAACTTTTTGTGGTCATCTGGCAATAAGAGCAGGAATTAAAGGTTGCCCGTTCCGAAAAAACCGTCAGCCCTGCAATTGAATCGTTGCCCACCAGCGCGTGGTATAGCTCAGTTCAGCTCCCGCCGAACGCGCCAATATTTTTAGGATGGTGTCGATATCGTGAAGCTGGAAAACCCCGGAAACCTGATGATCTCTTAATGCCAGATCACAGCGTAAAAAACCAACACGATAGCGAGACAACTCTTCAAGCAGTGCCCCTAATGGCATGCTCCGAGCTGAAAGCACCCCGTCAATCCATCCGCTGTAATCAAACATCTTGCTGTCCAGAGCGAGCGAACCGGCTCCAGTAAGGCGATAAGCCTCACCCGCTTTAACTGCAAAGGGCTCTATATCCGCGCTCGGCTGAACCTGCACCCCACCTTCCACAACCTGCAAAATCGTGTGGTCATCGCCATTGCGGACAAAAAAGCGCGAGTCACGGGAAATCAGCTGCCCCTGAGGCACCGATACCTGCATTGGCCTCGGGTCAGCGGCACTGGTCAAGTGCATTTCACCTTTAGTCAGAACAAGGGAACGGATTGCTGTGCCCGACTCCCATTCAATGGCACTACCGGTGTTTAGCCAGACTTGGCTCTTATCATCCAGAGTATATTGGGCCGGCTTAGAACCAGAGGAATAATCGGCAGACATATACTTCAGCAAACCGGTGTCATATCCCACCACGCCAACGGCAAAAGCCCCAAGGACACCACCGCCCATGGTTTTAAGAGCAGCCCTGCGATTTAAACGGCGAATTTCTGCATCGGTTTGATTGAGGGTGGAATGGGCCAAACGCGGCGCTCGGCGAGCCACCGTATCTAGAGGTGACTCCATCCGCTCAAAACGCTGCCACGCCAGTTCATGCAGAGGGTCCGCCGAACGCCATTGACTGCAAGCATCGCGCTCTGAGTCAAGCGCCTCACCGGAACCCAGGCGAACGCGCCAGCTAACGGCTTGCAACAGTACTGCTTCAGGAATTTTTTCTCTATTTTTTTCTGGGGCGTTTGACATCAGCAAGCAAGTTCCAAGTCCATAGAAAATTATTCGTTATCGTACGCGGCGGCATAGCACTTGAGCATGGCTTTTGCGATATATTTCTCTACTGAGGAAAGGCTCAGCCCCTGCTGCTCAGCCACCTGGCGGTATGTTAAGCCGTCTAGTCTCGCCATTAGAAATACCGTTTTCTCTATCGGGCGCAGACCACTGAGCAATTGATCGATTTGCTCCAAAAGCCCCAATAGCTCCCACTTATCTTCTGGGGAAGGACATTCCGGTTCCGGCAAATTTTCCAGCAGCGCTAAATAATTTTTCTCCAGCACTTGGCGACGGGCTTGGTCGATCAGCAGGTTCCCGGCCACTTTGGTTAACCAGGCCCTCGGACTTCGAATTCCCGCAGGCAGGCTCGGCCTATCCAGCAGACGAATAAAAGTGTCCTGAGCTAAATCCTGGGCATTATCAACACCGGAAGTTCGGCGCGCTATCCAACGGACAAGCCACTCGTGGTGCTCTTGGTAAAGCTCATCAAATCCTGGGGTTGAAGGGGTTTCCGGGGCCAAAACTCAGACCTTGCGCTGTAATCTTTTGAGGGCGGGGACTGTAAATGATATCTATTCTCATTTAAAGTAGCTGAGCTGAGAATGTTATATCAATTTGGAATAACCCGGTGAATTTTTCAAAAAATATTGATCAACGGGATGGGTTAATTTGAATTTGGTCCGTCACCCATTACAAAGCCACCGGAATAACCGGGCGGTTATTGTTTAATTTGTTTTGGAAAAATCCCGTGAGCAACCCAGCAGAATGCCAATCCGTTGAACCGACAGAGCCCACCTTTTCCGCTTGGCTGAAAGAAGGCACTAATACGACCCACGAGAGTCTAGATAAACGCATTATGTCCCTGTCACCATTTTCCAATCGCGAGCGATATGCACTGTTTGTTCGCACGCAGTCGCGACTGCATCAAGCGGTGTCTGATTGGTTTCAAAGTGACGAATTAAATAATTTTTTGCCCGGCCTGAAAGAGAGAGACCGCTCTGAAGCAGTCCTCCAGGACTGTGCTGATTTCGAAATGCCCGAGAGCGATTTAAAAGCTGATCAACAAGCCGCAGCAGAAGTCACAATTACTGATTTCCACTCTGCACTGGGCTGGCTCTACGTAGTTGAAGGCTCCAACTTAGGAGCGGCATTCCTTCTCAAGTACGCGCGCAAACATCTGGATTTATCAGAAGAGTTCGGCGCACGCCACTTGGCAGGACATGAAGACGGTCGCGGGTTACACTGGCGCCAATTCAAAACTGCGTTAGATGCTCTTGAACTCAACCAAGAGCAAAAAGAAGTAGCCCTCAATGGGGCCAAACAAGCCTTTGCTTTTGCACGACAAAATGTCGAACAATTATTAGCGCCCGCTACACCCTAATTTATTTTTCACCTGAAGCCAGGAGTCGGTAATGAAAATCTGGACTGTAATTTTATTGTGCCTGCTAGGCAGCACATTGGGCCCATTGCCGGCTTTAGCGCAGGAAAATAATTCCAACTCAAGCGAACAAAGCAATACAGAAATAGTTCTCGAGGGAGATGTGGAAACCTCCGTGGGGTTGCAAGAAAATCAAGACAACTCTACCTCGACTGCAACCTCCAACATTGGAGATACCGCTTTCAGCGCACACGATTTATCTCCCATGGGAATGTATCACGCCGCGGATATCGTCGTTAAAAGCGTAATGATCGGCCTACTCTTGGCCTCTGTTTTAACCTGGGCGATTTGGCTTTTTAAAACCGTGCAGCTGGTAATAACACGTCGCAAGGCCAAACAATTATTGGCAACCCTGATCCAAAGCAAGACATTCGCAAATGCCGAATCAAAGCTTTCAGGCCAAACCGGCGGTGCCCTGTTATTGGTAGAAGCGAGTCGCCACGAACTCAACTTATCTTCAGGTGGCCCAGTGTTAGATGACGGCTTAAAAGAACGTGTTCTGGCTCGCCTGGAAAGAGTCCAGGCTTCTCTCGCTACCGACATGAACCGTGGCACCGGAATTCTGGCAACCATCGGTTCCGTCGCCCCCTTTGTCGGTCTATTTGGAACTGTTTGGGGCATCATGAACAGTTTCATCGGAATCGCAAAAACCCAAACCACAAACCTGGCCGTAGTGGCTCCAGGTATTGCGGAAGCCCTGCTGGCAACTGCGATCGGCCTGGTTGCTGCGATTCCGGCGGTAGTGATCTACAACTACTTTTCCCGGGCTATCGGCAATTATCGCGCGGTATTGGCCGATAATGTCACCGCCTTAATGGTACTGATTAGTCGGGACCTGGATCGCCATCATCCAAATGCGCGCCCGCTCGCCGAACTGGTTAGCGCGAACAAAAAGCGCGCAGTACCGCAGGTTCAGGGCGTCAACTAATGGCATTCCATCTCAACAGCAGCAATAGCGAAGAACTGCCAGAACAGCACGATATCAATGTCACACCTTTTATCGATGTGATGCTGGTATTGCTAATTATTTTTATGGTTGCGGCTCCGTTGGCCACTGTAAGCGTGCCCGTCAATCTACCCTCTGCGACAGCTCCACAACAACCCCAGGCAGAAGATCCGAAATATCTCACCCTGCAAAAGGACCTCACCCTGACTCTCGGTGAGAACAAAGTTATTGTGCGGGAGAACTTGGCTGCTGAACTCCAGGCAAATGAAATTGGCACAGAACAGCAAATCCTGCTGCGTGCCGACAGCAAAGTGGAATATGGGGATTTGATGGACCTGATGAACCGCCTTGCCAGTGCCGGATACCAGAAAATCGCTCTGGTAGGTCTGGATAAACCGGCGACCGTAAACCAATGAGCCTCTTGGCCGGCCCGAAGGTAAAATCTGCGAAGCGTCCGCGATTTTTTCTATCGCTCTGCGCCTTTTGCTGCGCCCTAGCCCTTCACGGACTTATTGCCGTCTATTTTTTATGGCAGCCCAAATCCGAACTGGCGCTGCCGCCTGCTGCAGCACCACAGGTATTTGAAGTCAGTATGGTAGCCGCTCCAGTGGCGCCACCCACGTCGCTACCGGTAGGCCCTCAACAACAGGAATCCTCTCCCGCAAACCAGCAGAGCAACGAGCCACAAAAAACCTCTGCGCAGTCAGAGCCTGTTATTTTGCCAGAAGCCCCCTCGGAAATTGCCATTGAGAAGCCCGAAGAGGAGCCCCCCACGGAGGAAAAGGAAGAGACCCCTGAGCCAGTGGAAGAGAAGGAAATCGCACAGCAACAAGACTCCAGTGGAGAGGCTACTGGAGAAACTGTTGTTGAAGAAACATCAGCCCCTCTCGCGGCAGATGTAGCAGAAGCAGAGCAAGCTGCGGCACCGGAAGTGGGCGCCTTGAACCAGAGGGAATCACAAGCCAGATTAACCTGGCAGAACCAATTACAGGCCCACCTCGAACGGAGAAAACGCTACCCCCGTAGCGCACAAATACGGCGCCAACAAGGTATTCCCTGGGTACAATTCACGATGGACAGAAAAGGCAAAGTGCTGAAGGTTGAGTTGCATCGAGCCAGTGGCATATCGTCTCTCGACCGAGAAGTCGTGGCCTTGGTGCGCAGGGCAGAACCACTGCCTAGACCACCGGAAGAGGTACCCGGTGATCCTCTGACAATGGCCGTTCCGGTCGAATTTTTTATTCGTTAACCAAAATAAATTGCTTTCTCAGAACTGGGAGGCCTGACTTCACATAAACCAGAAAGTCACCTCCCTGGACAGAGGAAATGATCCACATAATCCGTTACCCTGCACTAGCGACCTATCGGCCTGCTGACTCTATTGACTAGGTGCTGGGCAAACTGCTTATGAGCAAGCAGACCAAGCGGACAAATATTGTTACTTTTGATGCACAACTACTGCAATAAGCTAGAAGGTAGAGGTACCGAATGAAAGAATCCACTGAAGACAGCGTAATGTCCTACACCCCGCCGTTGGCAAAGGGCTGGATGCGCTGGCTGTGGGGCGCCGCTGCTTGCTTTTTCATCGCCCTTGGCATTATCGGAGCCATTCTTCCTGGCCTGCCGTCGGCTGTATTTATTGTCCTCGGTGCCTGGGCCGCATCACGCAGCTCCCAGCGCCTGCACCAATGGATTGAAGAACACCATCTCTTTGGGCATCTATTGCGGACTTGGCGCAGTGGTTATGTAAGCCGCAGAACCAAGTTACTGGCCAGCCTGACAATGGCTATATCCCTAGCTTTTGCCATCCTTCATATCAGTAATATTTACCTTCTTTGCTTTACCATTGGCGGCATCAGCTGCGGCGCCTACTGGATTTGGTCCCGGCCGGAACCCAGGGAGTAGACAACGCTACTTTCTACCCCTATTTGGCAGCAGACACCCGTAGATTTTAGCGCTATAGTCCCCCAACAAGGATTTGTCTGGGGGACAGGATGTACAACGTAGTACTTTTTTTTCACCTTCTAGGTGCGACAATTTGGACCGGTGGGCATCTGATACTTGCCTGCACAATACTACCCAAAGTTTTACGGGATAAGGATGTAGCTTTTCTTTCCCGGTTTGAAAGCAGCTACGAAAAGATTGGCATCCCCGCCCTGCTCATTCAAATACTCTCCGGGCTATATCTCTCATATACCCTACTGCCTGACTTATCGCAGTGGTTCAACTTCTCCAATCCAATTTCTCGCCTGATATCCTTCAAACTGATTCTTTTGGCATGCACTTTCTTACTGGCAATTGACGCAAGGCTGCGAATCATTCCAAATCTTTCTGAAAAAAATCTCACTGCACTGGCATACCATATTATCCCAGTTACAGTACTGTCCGTTCTCTTTGCTTTTGTTGGAATTTCATTTCGAACGGGATGGTTGTTTTAGATTGCGCCCCAGCGCACATACTGCTGAATCAGAAGGAAAAGCCAAAAACGTCCCCACTGACTTGCTTGATCGATATACTAAGCAAAAATGAGATATGACAGGAGTTCGGGGTTTGTCTATAGCTGAATACTATGAAGTGATTTTCGATACGCTGGAAAAAAACGAATCCATCCAAGACGGCCTTGAAAACCTTTCTTTTTGGGCTGATGGCCGAACCCCCAATTTGGCATGGCTAAAGCTGCCCACTATGCTAGGAACGGATGAACTTGACCTAGCCCAAACATGGTTCGATACAGAACTGGTAGCTGCTGGGGACTCGCTTCCTCCTTCAGTCCTATATTTCGAGCTGCGTGAATTCAGAGATAGTATCGGCCGGGAATTCCCGGATATCAGCTTAACTCTACTTCCTCAACTATTTAAAAGCAGAGAGGATTGGGTATATTCAAAATCTGATTTGGGCTCGAGATATTTGAGAAATATTGCAGCCTTGTGTAAAGGAGCTAACAAGCCGAAACACCTAAATAGAGACGGATACATTGGTTTCAGCTTATGCTATACATCCCTCTTAGCGCGAGAACTCTGCAAAAACGAACAGCTTCTCCAATACAGTGAAGAAGCACCTATTAAGATTGTTGTTGGATTTTCTTCTGGAGACCTTCTTGAGATTATGCGCATATCCAACGGCTTGATTTATTTCGAACGTCGCTTTGCGCAACTAGAGAGCCTGTAAATAGTTCGCTATATTTCTGTAGACTTTGAAGACCCGTCCCATGGAGCACTGATGGTATGAGCATCCTGGCTTCCCTCAGCCGTTAGATAGTTTGTATACCAAAAAACAAACTGGCACAAACAAGCCAACTATCACAATAATTTTATACTGCCCCAAAATAGCATCTATTACTCAAGGAAAAAACTAATGGAACTAGCAATTTATCAAGTAGATGCCTTTGCCTCCGAGGTATTTGAGGGTAATCCCGCTGCTGTATGCCCTCTTGATAACTGGCTTGCGGATGATACGCTGCAAAAGATAGCTGAGGAAAACAATCTCTCTGAAACCGCATTCTTTGTTAAAAATGAAGATTCCTTTTCTCTGAGATGGTTTACTCCTGAGGCAGAAGTAGATTTATGTGGCCACGCCACACTCGCAGCTGCCCACGTTCTATTTACTCATTTAAGATACTCAGGCCAAACCATCCAGTTTGATACAAAAAGCGGCCCACTGTTAGTCCAGAGATCGGGAGTTGTCTATAGCATGGACTTTCCGGCTAGCATTCCGGTATCCACAGAAGCACCTGATGCTCTTATTGATGGCCTCGGCATTACTCCGCAAGAAGTTCTGTGTGCATATGATTATATAGCTGTGTTGGGTAGCGAAACCGATCTAAAATCTGTAAATCCAAATTTTATAAAACTCTCCCAGCTGGATAAACGAGGAGTTGTCATTACCGCTCCTGGGGCAAGTAACGATGTTGATTTCGTTAGCCGATGCTTCTATCCAAAATTAAGGGTAAACGAAGATCCTGTGACAGGGTCAGCGCACTGTCAACTGGCACCATATTGGAGCCAACAATTTAAAAAGGATGTACTTTTAGCTAAGCAACTCTCCAAGCGGACTGGACTAATTCACTGCGAACTGCATAGTAACAGAGTCTCTCTCAAGGGAGGCGCTATAGATTATCTTCACGGTAGTATTAAGATTTAATGGCTTGGAGAGTTAAATTTATATAAGGAGCCTCTAAATAAATCCGTGATGCTTCTGGCTCACAGAGATATTACGGAATTGTTCAGAAGCTCCATAAGTCATCTTGCTACATATTCTCATTGAAAGCTCTTTGGCTTTGCTTAGTGGTAACCTTCCCCCCCAAAAAGCTACTATCCGAACCTCCAGTTACAACCTGACTCAACTCCCTAGCTTTTTACTTATCTCAAAGTGAGAACTTAGAGCCTATAGATGTCTTCCCGACCCAGAATATGAATTCAGGGCAATAGTTAAAGATTGTGCGCCCCTTGTAGTACATCAGTGAATCACCTAACCTTCAAACACGCCCACCATTGACCGCAATTTGCACAGATAGCCTATTGTTTGGACAAAGTCATATAGCTGTCAGACAGGTGTCGCAAGAATATCGTAACCAATAAGGACTGCCCCCCTGAAAATGGAGCTCAAGTTTCAGAGGACAGAAGTATGGAAGTGAAAGTTAACTCAAAGAAAATTATTAAACTGAGAACAACTAGGGCTTGGAGTCAACAACAACTAGCCGATGTTGCATCATTAAGCCTTAGAACCATTCAACGGATAGAAAAAAGTGGAAATGCCTCTCAAGATTCAATAAAAGCAATATCTTCAGCATTTTCACTGAAGCCCATAGATATAATCCTTCAGGAAAACCCAAAAATATCGATGGCCAAGCAGGGCAGAAAATATCTCACCGCAATATTGGCCCTAGGGAGCCTCTGAATAACTCCGTGATACCTCTGGCATGCAGAGCGGTTCACAATCAAGGCGCGGCTTCGCAGGAATGTCTAGACCTTTCAAGAAGTCGCAACGCGGAGTGTGAATCGCTCTGCAAGCCCCGAAGGGCGGGCCTTGAAGGCCACAGCTGCTGCGTTGCAGCTCTTGCAAAGGACTAGGCCATTCGCGGCGAGCTGCGCCTAACATCTGCAGCCTTCAAGACCCGCAGAGGCATTATGGAGTTATTCAGAGACTCCCTAGGTACGACTTTGCTCTTGTATACCTCCTTATCGTCAGCTTCTCCAATAATGCTTAAGGTAGATGCTAGCACCAGAAACGAGAACCTGGCCTCCGTCCGCCTCCTCAATAACGAAGGAGATGAAAGCGAAATCCAAATCGAAAACACACTTAGGTTCGAGGTATCTGCCGAACAAGTTTCTGAAAACCAAATTCGATTGCAGACAAAAATATATGAATTTGGGGCTTCTAGTGGTTATAAGCAGATAGCACGTCCCATTCTGGTGACAGGGTTCAACCAAGCTGCAGAGGTAGAGTTTAAAACTTCAAACGGAACTCCGTTTAAAATCCAAATTACCCCTGAAATTTAGCCAGCCCAGCAAGGCTGGCCCCCCTGCCAACGCCACCAAAAATATCTCTTGGGCCTACCTTTTTGTGGGTGGGACTGAGAGGTATGCAGTGAGTGATATATATCCTAGCAAAAACTGCCTGCAGCTCCACCCTGTGAAAACAGCCTTCCTGAAGACACCCAATAGTCATTGCAAATAAGTGCACACTTACATTTAGGATAGAATTTTGAAAGCGCAAGAATGCGAGGCTCAGACATTAATCCAAATGCCAACATAAACAATTCTTTACATAGGAATACATCGCATATTGCAACAATATTTTAATCCACAAATCATTAGCGGATTAAAAAACAGGAAACGACGATCATCACGACCAAAAGGTGCTACAAGTCACACTTTTAGCATGCAATCCGTGCTAAATTCAGCGCATTCAAGTCGAGGTCAGCTTGATTGATTGCCAGACCGAAAACGCTGGTAAGCTCGCTGTAGGTAGTATTCCAATCATATATTGTTTTGTGCCAATAGGCTCGATACCCATCAGCAGACAATTAGAAGTATGCCCTCCACAAAAGGAAGTAAATATTTACTTACAGGTCGAGCCTGAAGTAAATAGCGAGAATATAGCGATATCAACAGCAATCGCAAAAATCGATCGTAGCTTAAGGTCAGAAGAGCCTCTTCTTCACCTTGATGCAAGCACGAGAAAACGGGCATTGCAACTTTACGAGAGAGACGAAAACTGTAAAAGGACAAAGGAAGTCGTTCTTAAGGTATGTGCACAATAGGGAAAAGGCAGAGACAGGGATATTTTAGGTGACCAAAAGCACTGATAGTCTAATTTTCTTTTTTAGTAAAACACTCACAGCAAAGAAAAAAATTTGACATAAATGTAGGGCCGTTTGTTTTGATAGGTTTTATTCAGTATCAAAATAATCCGTACCCGCCATTAGAAGTGCCTTATCACTTTTGAAAATTTTGATTTTCCGATTTGACAAAAACCCAACGTATCGACAACCCTGTAACCACGGTTATCGGTGCAATCGACGCAACAGCTGACTTTTCTAAACAGAGAGACTTATTTCTATGAGCACTGACAAAAGCAATGACTCCACACCATTTTTAGCAGGCATGAGCGCTGTTGAGCAGCAATCATCTCTTTCGGGCTCAGGCTCCAAGTCAGTGCTGGGTGAAGGTATTAACTTTCGTGGCGAGCTGATCGGCACCGAAGATCTGCACGTGGAAGGTACTGTTGATGGTACCGTGATCATGGTTGGTCACAATCTTTCTGTTGGCACTGGCGGTGCAGTTACTGCCAATATCCACGCAAAAAATATTGTTGTAGAAGGCACCTTGGATGGCGATGCCCTTGCCGATGAGTTGATCGAAATCCGCAACACCGCACAAGTTAATGGCAATCTGATTGCACCGAGAATCAAGCTGGACGACGGCGGTAAATTCCGTGGCTCCATGGATATGGTTGATACCGATTCCGAAATGAAAGAGCGCCACAAGGAGTTCTCTGATCGTCTGGTACACCCAGACCTGCCCGCAGCAGAAGAGAAGCCCGCAGCCCGTACTCGCGGCAGCTCTACCTACTCCTCCAGCACCACAAGCACGAGCGATTCCTCTCGCCTGTCCGACACCAGCGACTACCTCTTCGGCACTAAAGAGACCGAAGAAGAAGCTGAGGAAAGCTAGGAAACCTTCTTAGTTAATCCTCAATATGGGCCCCGGCTAATGCCGGGGCTTTAGTTTTGGTGTGGGAAATATGTTGCAGCATCATTCATTTGGTATTGCTGCTTTGGTGGATGAAGTCATTCAACCAAGTAGTAAAGTTTTAGATTTGGGATGCCTTTCGTTTGGCACCACACAGCCTTTATTGGAGCGCTCCTGCCAGACATTTATCGAAGATTTACGCAGTCTGCTATTGGATACTTCTGCCCTCGATAAAGAAGTCAGGGCCGTTAAGCTTTCTGAATATCTCACCAAAAAGCCCCAACGAATCAAGCTTGATGTGGTGCTCTGCTGGGATCTATTCAACTTTATGGAGCCTGAGCTTATTACCAAGCTCATTGAGGAAATCCGACCCCACTTAAAGCCGCGTACCATTTTCCATACAATGCTGTACACCGGCACTATGCCCAAGGGGCCCGCGGATTTTAAACGCCTTTCTGGCTTTACCTTCAATACAGAACCGCTCCACCTGGAAGAACCACTGCCCACCTATAGGTACTCATCCCTGAATTTAATGAAGACTATGGGCAACTTCTCCCTGCGCTCTTCCCTGCTACAAAGAGAGGGGATGCGTAAAGACCTTATCGAATTAATGTTTGAGTATGGCAATGTAAAATCGCCAACTTCAGTGATGGCCAGTGGATCATCAGCAGCGGTATCCGCTTTCCAAAAAAACCGCCTTACTAATATTTCGCTAACCGCTCTCGACACCGCCCTGACTCACGTCAAGCGCTCACCGGTCAGCAAAGTTCTGGATATTGGGCAAAAGGCTGGGAGAAATATGGAACACCTCCAAAGGGAGGTGGGCGAACTGTTTATTTCTGATTTTTACTCATCGCTCGCTTGGCAAATCAGCAGAAAAGTGCCATTTGAAGAAGCCGTTCAGGCCGCGTTGCGACAGGCAACCCTACCAAAGGATCTCAATTGCATCCTCCTCTGGGACCTTCTCAATTTCTTTTCCACCGAGCAAATACAATTGATCACTAAAGCCCTGCATCAATATCTCAGTGATGGTGGCGTGATGCACTTTTTGCTATTCAAACAAAACAAGCTTCCCGTCAACTGTGGTGTATTTGAAATTCAAAAGTCGGGCCAGGTTGGAACCTATATTCACGCTTCGGGTAGTAAGCAGCCCCAGCTCCGCACTATCACCGATGTTGTGAAATCTCTACCAGAGATGAAAGTACTCAGCCAGGGAACCGGGCGAATACCCAACGGACCTTTTTATCACGAAATAACAATGCAAAAAGTTGTAAAGGATAAATAATGACCCAGTTTTTCTATCACTGGTTAACCAAGTTGTCTGCGGAACAGGTTACCGACACCTTTCTTATGGTCATGCTTGCCATTGGTGCTATAGCCATAATCCTCTACCCTTTAGGCAAGTTTCCCCGCTTTGTAAAGGAAACGCCGTCACTACTGACTGCCCTCGGTATTTTAGGTACTTTTATCGGTATCATTATCGGTATCTATGGATTTGATCTAAACGATATTGACACCTCAATTTCAGAACTGATGCAAGGTCTGGAAACCGCCTTTATGACCAGTATCTTGGGACTCTTCCTATCCCTGATATTGCGAACTATTTTTCAAATATTCACTAAAGAACAAGCCCCTAAAGCGACAGCAGATGACATACTGCAGGCTATTAACGGTCAGCGCGAAGATCTGGCAAAATTCCAGCGACAGATTAGTGATGAAGTCCTACAGTCACTCACTGCGGTTGTAGAAAAGTTTAATAGCGGCCTGAATGCCCAGATGGGTGAGAACCTACAGCAGTTTACCCAGCAATTAGAGGCCGTATCCCCTGCCCTGCAGGCCCTAATAGATCAGCATCAGCAGCACGCAGAACTCGCAACTATTTACCGCGACCAAACTGCAACTCTTCTCAATGAAATTAATGGTGCTCAGGAAAACCTTCTGCTGTTACACCAGCGTATTACTGAGCTGCCAGAAATTTTCAACGTGATTCCGACCCTGGTAGAGCAGCAGCGCAATCACGCAGAGCAGATATCAATCATGCTGAATGAGCAACAAGCTTCTATTGAAGTTCTACAGCAATCGATCCCCGATATTGCGCCCAAGTTTGAAGCGCTCACCCGAGGAATTGACCAAGCTCAACAGCAACTGGGGGCCCAGGTTTCCAACCTGATCTCCCTGAGTAGGACCCAGGCGGAAGTATTCGACCAAAGAACCAGTAAGGTCGTAGCCCTGGCCGATGTGGTTACCAGTATGGACCCCAACCACTTCTCTAAAGCAATTCACGAGCAGGCTACCAGTCACCGGGAATCCATGGCCGAGCTAGCTCAGCTGATCGCCAAAACTCACAACCAGATGATTACCGAATTGTCACAAGTGATTACTCGCGATCTTAGTAATGCCGATGTCAGTATCAAGCGTCAATATGAACTTCTGGATGAACGTCTGCGCGATGAGGTAGAGAGTGTTATGGCAGCGATGGGCGATGCCCTCGGCACGTTAAGCGGTGAATTCTCCAGAGACTTCCGTCAGCTCATCCAGCAAATGAAGAGAATCGATGCGCAAGCTCAGAGAGTCACTGGAGAGGCGCATGTTTGAAAGCACGCAAGCCAGTAGTGAGTCCAGCGATAGTCAATGGATTAGCCTATCGGACATGATGGCTGGCCTGATGATGGTATTTCTCTGTATTGCCGTCTTTGTAATGCGCTCTCTTATCGACGAACGCGCCAAGATCCGCGAACTCGCAGAGTCTTACCGGGACACCCAGTTGGCCATCTATCAAACTCTGCAACAGGAATTTGCCCACGACTTAACTCGTTGGGGAGCGTCTCTGGATAAGCAAACCCTGGCCATCTCCTTTAATAACAGTGATGCCTTATTTAAAACCGGTGATTTTACCCTGAGCGACAATGCCCGCGAGATTATGTCCTCCTTTGTACCTCGCTACATCGAAGCGCTCACGCCCTATATGGATTCCATTGCCGCAATCCAAATCGAAGGGCACACAAGTTCTGAATGGGGAGATCAATCCGCACCGGAAGCGGGTTATTTCCACAACCTGCGACTTTCCCAACAGCGCTCCCGAGCCGTAATGCAATATGCCCATTCATTACTGCCTTCGCAGCAAGCCGTCCTGGTACGGGCCAAGGTAGCAGCTGTCGGTTACTCCTCAGCTCGCCCAGTCTTGGATAAAAATGGGGTAGAAGATCCAGATCGTTCTCGCCGGGTAGCATTCAGGGTAGTTAGAGACTCTGAGAGCCATATCCTACAAATCCTTGAGGAAGCTCTGTGAACCTCACAAAATTTCAACCCATTCAAAACCGTCAGGCTATCACAGCATTCCCAAGCGCCACACGAGCACTATCAGTACCTTATGTCATTAACGATGGTGATTCATTCTCAGCCGGCAAACGTCCGTTAGCACAGCGCTTGTCTGAAATGCCTGATCGAAACAGCTTAGCCAAAGCCATCCGTACTGGAATGCAACTCGATTCAAGTGATCTGGACAGCGTACCTGTGGCTTGGCGCTACCGGGGTATACCGGTTTTTTTATTTGGCCTGGAACAAAACCCGGACTCTTTTGGTCAAGTTCATATTTACCCCAAGTGCCCAATAGTGAATAACTATAAGGGTCCGGTTTGGATAAGCAGTGACTATAGCGAAGCGCGAAAGGCATTTCCCCAGGATCAACTAAAGCCATGCCCTCACTGCTTACGTCACCTTTACAGCCACAATATTCCCGATGTTGTACACAAAGACCGTTTCGGCAATGTGACCAATATCGACTGGCTGACCTATACCCGATACTTTGCCAGCAATATTTTTAAAAGACACTCTCTCATCTGGAAAAATGGCGAACGCCCCCAAAAAGTTAGTTCTGTATTCACCCCTGAAAACCCGAAATATAACTGCTCTATCTGCCAATGCGATATCAAAGCCGGTGGATGGGCACTCAACCAAGAGCTTGCAGAAAGTAGCGGTCTCCCCAAAGAGATTTGCTTACTCTGTGCAGAGAGAAGGGCCCGTGCCGTCATACTCGCACCACCCCAAGCCTCACTAAGAGCCGCTACATTGCGCTACGAATCCCTGGCAAAGCAACTGGGTAGTGATCCTCAGGCCTCATGGATGATCGCAGAACAGGTAGTCCCAGCATCCTGGCTACCATTAATACAGAGACTCAAATCCCTAATGGGGCCACCCAAAGTCTTCCAAGTAATCGCGCCCAGGGTATTGGCCGTACTATGCTGGCCAAACCTCGGCCGCGCCATCCTTGCCGATGGCACCAAAGAGGCAAAGATACCAGCCAGTTACTCAGTTTGGAGAAAGGCTCAGATTGAGCGGGAATTAGGACTTAGCAACTAGATATATTAATGTGCTGCCTCCGGGCAGCTTATTATTGTTACTTATCGGCCAAACTGGCAACTCTATTTCATCTTGTAGCTCTCTACATCACTAAATCAACCCAGATTAAATCTATTCTCTTCTACCCCACCGAGAATTAGCACCTCCTCAATTTATGGATCCAACAAAACCATTCCAAGAACCTCAAGACTTTTGACCAAGAATGTGGTTATAAATAAGCCACAAAAAAAATTAAACTTTTTAGCTCGGAGTGCCGTAAGGGGATGCAGTATTAGATAATGTGATCACACTACCCCTTCATTCTTTACACATGTAGAAGATTTTCTACTGTAGATTACTTTTTTTTACAAAAGCTATCCCTATAGAAAATAACCAATAGAAAACCAGAAAAAACACAATTAGCCCAAAATATCCATCACAGAAGAACCGACTTAAAAGACCAAAAAATCTATCCTAGAAATCATACTCGATACGACCATCTCCAAGATTGCCAATATTAATAAAAACTACACTACAGGACATTAAAAGGGAACCTACCTCACAAAGGACACAAACCCCTGGGCAATAAACACCCCCGAAAGAAATAACTCACAAACTAAGACAAAATTTGGAAAGGTGTTGCATTTATTTCTTGAACCTAACTTTCATGAAGAGTAACTTGATTAGCAATACATGCATTACAAAAACTGAAATATGATAACTCCTGCTTTTGCAGTTGTGTCCAAGCCAAATAAAAAGGTTCTACTCGACGAGAAATACACCGAGCACATTCGACGCTAAACCAGTCGTCCTATAGTAAGATGGAGATATAAAATGCCAGTAAACAATATAACCCTGCAAGACGCAAAGGCTCGTGTTCGCGCCACATTGCAAGCCGGAGGGCTAGTGATTGTCCAAGAGCCGCATAATGATGTACCTCACGGTTTCTCCTTTGCAGCTGAAGCGATAGCTGACAATAGCGATCAGCCTCACTCATTGTTCGTCGAAGCACCGCATGAAATAAAAGCTGCAGGAACTCTCTCCGCTTACCCCAATAGGATAAAAGACTATTTCGCGGGTGGCGTAACTGACACTGAAACATCAGCGCTACTAATCAATATAGCTTCTCGGAAAAGTTGGGATATAGCCTGTGTGGATTCATGGAGAGGAAATGGAGAGTGGAAATCTTCAGAAAAACGTCAAAAGGGAATAGCAAGAAGAATTATTCACCACTTTAATATAGGCGGACGCCCAGGCGGAATAATCCCTATAGGTTCTGCGCATGTCACAGGGTTAAGAATGGGAAGAAACATGATTGGAGGCCGACGTGTTGCTCGTACTATAAGCACTCTATCAAACCAAATCCCCGATGATCAAGCCATTAACTATCAGGGTTACTGGGGATTGGGAAGGTATATTGCCGGACGAAACTTACAAATGTATAAATTTACAGCTACCGGAGATTATTCCCATATCAGTGCACCGAATGTTTCTCGAGACCTACACATTCAGTTTGTTCCTCGCGACAGAATTTTTAGAGCTCGAAATCTTGCTATCTAGAAATCCCAAAAGCTCTTGCTTTTGTAATGTTTAACATGCATCTGATCCCAGATGATAAACTCAGCCATAATTCAAATTTTCATTTTCCGTCAGCAATCACCACCTACACGAATTGCTGACGGGCCTCTCTCACAATGACACCATTTCTAATAGATTATAAATATAACCTTTCTAGGTCGCATACACTAAAGAATCAAATTCCAAAAGAAAGACTATTGAGAAAATGCCGTTAGCATATATTCCAGTCAACGCCCTAAAGAAAGGAAATATCATTACTAAGGGATATCAAAGTTAACTTGAAATTGAACAAAGGATGTTCAGATCAATACGATGATCTGGTGGCTGTTATAATCTATAATTCTTCGAGCAGAAAGACCTCACAAAACACCTTTCTCTAGCACTTATCTGAAAATAATTATGAACAATATTTAAAACAACCACTTGGCAACAATGTACCAAAACCCTTCATTACATCGAAGCCTCAGAGTATACCAATCGACATAAAATATCTGTATAAACACAGATCCAGCACTTGCTTTAAATATTCATTCGGGCTTATTAAAATGCATATAGGATTTAATAAAACTCTACCAAGGATTCTCCTGGCAGTCACACTTCTAACGTCACCCTTTATCGCACATGCCGACGATTCGTTACAAGAGTTTCTCGAACAAATACTTACTAATGCCCGAGATAGCAACAACCTTCCAGCAGTCGGTGTACTAGTTCAAATCGATGGCGACATCGCTGCCATGGCGGTAGACGGAGTTCGCGCACAGGGCCATAATGAAATAGTAACTATCAATGACCGCTGGCACATAGGTTCTAACACCAAAGCGATTACAGCAACAATGGTAGCGCGCTTAGTCGAGCAGGGCATATTACAATTTGAGGATACACTAGCTGACTCATTTCCCTCTTTTGCAAAAGATATAGACCCCGCTTACCGTAATATTACGATCACGCAATTGCTCAGTCACACTGCCGGCCTACCCCCTTTATCCAGCTGGTATGAGCTTCCTACATTAATGAAAGTAATCGAGCCGGAACACAGTATTCGAGCGCAACGCATGGCAGTCGCACGCCATTACCTCACTGTACCTCCCAGCTCCGAGGCTGGCTCAGCTGAATATTCCAATCTCGGCTTTATCATTGCTGGGGCTATCGCCGAAGCTCGAACAGACAAGACCTGGGAAGATCTCATCAAGGAGCAGATCTTTGCTCCACTTGGTATCAAGAATGCAGGTTTTTCAGCTCCCGGCTCTTCGACCACATTAGATCAACCCCGTGGCCACAAAAAATCCTGGCTGGGCAAGCTCATCCCGCTAGACCCTGCCGACAAAAATAGTGATAACCCTCAAGTAATGGGTCCCGCAGGAACTATCAATATATCACTCCAGGATTGGACTCTTTTTGTAGAAGATCAGCTCAATGGCGTACATGGTCGCGGTAAATTGCTAAAGACTGAAACCTATCGCAAGTTACATTCACCGGTGACAGGCAATTATGCTCTCGGGTGGGGCGCAGTGTACGACTCTGAGTTATCACTTCTTGCACATACTGGCAGTAATGGATATTGGTTTACTGATGTGCGTATCATGCCCAAGCATGACATAATCTTTCTAATTGCGATAAATGCGGGGCACAAGACTGCGGAAAAGTCGATGAAAGATATCCGCAAGCACCTTACAAAACGTTTGAAACCATTTGAGTGATTCACTGGAGCAAGCGGGCTTGATTGTTCAGGTCCGCAGCAGTTTCTCACTCCCTCCTCCTATAGACGCCCACATCTTGTGGAAAATAGCAGCCGCATTAAAGGAAGTCGCCCACCTTTAAATATATTAAAATAAACATTTCTGAAAATTAATTTTATAAAACCACACCTCAGATCCTTAAACAGAATAAGCCAGCATAATTATCAACCCATACGGACACATAGTAAGATCCTATTAACAACTAGTGGGCCAGCTAAAATTTAGCAAACACCGAAATTCGATTCAAAAAGGATTTAACACCAAAATATAGAGATACCTCCTTGTAAACAATGGTGTGATTGGCCATTATTGAACTACCGCTGAGTAATAAGGCACAAGTAAGTAGCGGCCTGTGAATTGACTCTCCATATTCTGACTAGAATAGAAAAACCATCGAAACCAGACAGAAATACTAAAAATACTGACGAAAACAGCTATTAAAAAGCTCCACCCTAGGCAATCAATGTTGCGCCTGGTATAACCTACAAAAATAGATAATACTCATGAAAAAGCTGATTTTCTTTCTACTATTTTCTAGCTGTGCAAATGGAACATCTATAGAGCCTGCAACACTGGAACAGCTTCTAGAAAGCACCGATCACGTTTTACATGTTCTGGTTCAAAAGGTAGATATGATCACCTCAAGCGGAGAAATCACCTTTAATCCAGATGGGAGAACCAGTCCTTTATCAGGGAATAAGATTAGGCTCCATGTTAAATTAATGTCAAATGGTGTAATTAAAAGCAACCTTGATCATGTCCCCCCGGAATTTTACGTAGAACTTTGGGAAATGTGGCACTATCAACTCGGTAATATCCAAGGGTCATCATTAGGCGAAGAGTTTGTTTTTCTGCTGAGAGGTCCAGACTTAAACAAGGTATACCCCCGGTATTTTATGAGAAAAACAGATGAAAAACCTAACATTATTGAACTACTGAAGAAGCTATCTGACTAACTAATGCTACCTCTAAATTCACCCTTAAATTTTCAGTCAGCATGAAAGTCTCAGCATAATGTTTA
This sequence comes from Microbulbifer sp. CNSA002, assembly GCF_047324085.1. Classification (NCBI taxonomy): domain Bacteria; kingdom Pseudomonadati; phylum Pseudomonadota; class Gammaproteobacteria; order Cellvibrionales; family Microbulbiferaceae; genus Microbulbifer; species Microbulbifer sp. CNSA002. The sequence continues at coordinate 1,895,797 of NZ_CP172449.1, read as the reverse complement.
AACACTAGATTCTGTATACTCTTTTCTAAATATCTCGAGGGGAGGCAACATATAGCTTCTCAGATACTCTTGAATACCCTGCCACTTTCTCCAGCAACACCAAAAAGGAGTACATATTTTGAAATTAATCACAGGCACTGATTCCACCTGGTCCTTAAGAGTCTGGATATGCGCCCAAATCGCAGGCCTCGACATTGAGATCAAAGCCATAGACCTCTCCAGCCCTAACTACAAAAACGAGGTACTTAAATATTCCCAAGCTGGACTTGTACCTGTATTGTTGCTTGAAGATACTTACATTCATGATTCACTGGCAATCGCTGAGTATTTTAATGAGCTCTCCAAAGGTATCTTGTACCCTTCATCAAGTATTGAGCGAGCACAATCAAGAAGCCTATGTGCTGAGCTTCACTCCGGTTTCATCGCCTTAAGAAGCAACTGCCCTTTCACTTTAGATAAAAGCAACTCCTCTCCGGATATGAACCCTGGAATTCAGGCTGAGTTAAAAAGGATTGAAGATATTTTCTCGAAAGCAAAACTGCCCTTCATGTTCGGTTCTGCTGGGGCTGTAGACGCATTTTACGCAATACTCGCTTATAGACTATATGCTTATAATATCTCATTAAGCGAGAAAGCTACCAAATACCAGCAAAGTCTTTTGGAATGGCCTATCTTACAGCAAGCAATTGACCTGGCTGCAGAGTGGAGAAACTCATAATTAAAGCTGTCATCAAATGTCGCTTTGGAACTTTCTTATCAACTCATCGATTACAAGGTTGGCTGTAGCCAGCCTTGTAGTTACAACAGCATCAACACGGCGAAAATTTGTAAGTTATTTACCAAATTTGCCATAATCACTAATAAGGCAATCAATCTTAAAGGGCCTCGGATAAGATACATGCTTATATCCAGCCTACACTTAAGTACTGAGCAAGCAAGAAGCGCCACATCTCAAACTACTTGGCTAGCCATTATCAGCCTCCTCTTAGGCGCAGCCTGTATTCAGTTAGTTATCATGCGCTTTTTTAATGGGCAAATGGCACCGGATGTCTTCGCAAGTTTATTACATCAGCTTGTACAGACTAAGGGCACACCTTCACTTGTCAAATCACTGGTCAGCTACCTTATCCCCTACTCAGCTTTTGTGACCTATACACTCCACCTGGCACTATTGCTTGCTGGGACCCTCTTGATATTGCGTGTTTTTATTGTTTTGGGCGCGACACTCATGTTTTTCGGCTTTATCTTGCTGTGGGGGTTGACTTACATGGGAGAAAACAGCTGGTACTTCGAGTTTTTGTCACCTGCGTTATTTGCCTTAATCTTGGCAGTTAGCATTTACAAGCTCCATAAAGACTCTCAATACAATTTTCGTTCTCGGCTTTTAGGCGCGGTGATAGCACCGAGAGTAAGCCTATTAACCTGGGGTTGTGCGATTGTTGTAGCATCTGCTCTCTTATTTGGGGTCTTTACTATGTCACGCAATGGTGGCGATTACGTATTCACTGTAAGCGCCCTATCCAGCATTACCATTGCCATATTATCAATAGCTTCAAAGTATTTAGACAAGTATCGAAATACTCCCCCCAAACAGGATTCAACTCCGATAGTAGGGCGCTGGATTGATCTTTTTACCTTCACCATCGGGGTAATGTTAGTCTTTCAGGTTTTTGAGGATGGGCTATTAAATTGGTTTACTGTAGAAGGGTACCGAGGTCTCATTAACTCCTATGTCGAATACGGGAATACACCGTATTGGTATCGGGGAGCCTTGGCTTGGGTAGCGGATCACGCCGAGATCTTTATGCCAACCCAGAGACTATTCGAGGCCTTTGCTGCAATCTGTATGGTAATTTTAATATTTCGATTTCCGGTTGTACTGCTGGCGACCGGTCTCTTTGCCATCCTCTCTTTTACAGAATTTGGAGTTACGAATGCTTGGCCTCCCGCTCCAGGCAAGCCTCCCGCCTGGGTATTTGAACTACTGCTTACAACATTGGTTAGCTTTACCTGCGGTCTCTATTACTTACTAGATGCTATTGCGCACAAATCCTGGAAGCATTGGATATTGGGTCCCAAAATATTTGACTCAATATCAGATTTCAATAAGTGTTTTTTATTTGTTTTCTTACTTATTATCGAAGTAATTATATTTTCCTCCACGCCCATACAAGAGGAGACCAAATTCATTGCACTACACTTCTCAGCACTGTCACTTATTCCTTTATTTTTCACTATGATAATTCTGGATAAATACCGGGCAATCACACTCAATATAGATTTTTATACCAACCCAAATGGGAAAAATCATAACCAACTACCGTAAGCTCCCACCTGCTTTGGCTTTAAGCAATCAACCCTATAAAACGGACGTTTGTGCAATTTATATGGCCGGCAATATTGCAGCAACAACTAATAGGAGTAATTCCACGGTACAATGTGGGCATAAGCGAATATTGGTAGCCGAAGCTCCTTCGCCTACGAACTTCCTCTAATATCGTTATAGAAATTTTATTGGGTTAATTTGCATCATGAAGACTCTTCATCTGGTAATTTTATTTAGCATCCTGTCTATTTTTTCTACTTATGTGGCAGCAGAGAGAATCAAGATCGACAACACTCTCACTATCCACTACGAACAAGCGGGTAATGGCGATACGACAATCATATTTATTCCCGGCTGGATGATGTCTACAAAGGTTTTCGAGCATCAACTTGCCCATTTCAAGGACTCCACCCAGTATCGCGCACTAGCTTATGATCCCCGCGGCCAGGGCATGTCATCCAAGCCTGTTGAGGGCCATACTTATCAGCAACACGCTCGAGACTTAGCTGCACTGATTGACAAGCTGGGGCTTGATAGCGTGATTCTCGCGGGTTGGTCCTATGGAGTGACCGAGCAACTGGCCTATCTCAACCAGTTCGGCACTGACAAGATAAAAGCCATGATTATGATCGACACTGGCCCGGAGATTTCTGGGGCCAGCCGGGACGAGTGGGTCTGGTATCTAAATGATGATTCAGACGGATACTCGCGCTCATTCACTGAGGGGATTATTGAGGATCGCGAAAATGTGATTGCAGAGTTCGTCAAATGGATGCTTGAAAATCCCACTGCAGAAAATATTGCCTGGGTGTCTAATATCGCCAATCAAACCTCTAGCAGCGTCGCCGCAATTACCAACGCTACTGGTTTTTACCTCGATTACAGCAAAGACCTTATCGGCCTTGAAGGGAAGATTCCCATGCTATATGTGGTACGAAATGAAGCTAAGGAAGTGGCTGACAAATGGATCAAAGCTAATACCCCTTCCGCCACTACCGCTTATATGGGAAAGCATATGATGTTTTGGGAGAGGCCCGATGAATTCAATGCAGTGATCGATCAATTTCTGAAGAATATAGAAACTAAGTAGCATTTACTATTTTGTTAAACTTAGGGCAGACTGACTTCAGCCTGCCCTAAGCTTTAAGTCTGCAGGCCCTACTTCATCGACTTACCCTCGCTCAACAAGGCATATCTCCTAGTCAAGGCACTTGACATCTAAAGGGTCAATAAATAGATTTAAGTCATATAACAATAAATTGTTAACTTCTTCCGGCACAAATATCGGCGCACGTCGACACGAGTACCCTCTACTGAAAATACCTGACAAGTAGGCAAAAGCAGCTTTCTTCAGCCAGTTTTAGCTGGTTAATTTAACCCGAACTTTAGTGTTACACCCTAAAATAATACCAACAAGGAGAGTGGAAAATGAGAATTCTATTTTTAGCCTTGATAAGTGTTTGTTCGCTGATAGCAAATGCTTCAGATTTTATTCTCGCACAAAAGACGGAAATCAAATCAGATTTCCTTAGTGAAAACCGAACCATCTTGGTGAAACTTCCCGAACAATATAAGGATAATGACAAAGAATATCCTGTGCTCTACGTATTACATGCTCAGTGGGACATGCTTTCTACTTTGTCTACTATCGATTTACTTGAAGGCCAAGTGCCCAATTTTATCGTGATTGGTGTAGAGGGAATGGGTAAGGAGTTGCGCCCGGATCAAGGTAAATCGACAGTATTTTCTCAGTTCCTAGCGAACGAAGTTGTGCCCTATGTCAATAAAAACTATCGAACTGCAGATTTTAGTATTTTGTCTGGGCACTCCAACTCTGGCCGCTTCGTACTGGACTACTGGCTAAACGACAAAGCACCATTTTCACAGTACTTTGCTTTTAGCCCGTCATTAGAGGATAAATATATAACCGGGCGAGTTTCCAATTTAGCACCTAAACAACTCAAAGAGCTTTCCCCGCTGACCGTGACCATCGCTAACGAGGGGAATCATATGCAAGTCCCATTTGACGAATTGAGCCAAACTCTCGCAAATGTACCAGGCGCAACCTTTACCTTCCAAAAATTCCCAGAGCAATCCCACAGAACGACTAAACATCACTCTATGCAATTTGCCCTTCAACACACCTTTACAGGGTGGGAACCTACTTACGAACTTAAAGTAAGTGGGTTTGATGGACTGACAAATCACTACCGTAATTTATCAGATAAATTTGGCTTCAAAGTAGTTATTCCCACCAATACCCTGCAACGCTTGATGGCCCACCATGCCATTTCCGACTCTGAAAACGCAGCTAGCGAATTAAAACTCCATATCGCATATACCATCAAAGAAGTTTCGAGCGGGATCGCTGCCACAGTTGAGACAGCAGAATACCTGCTGAACAATGGCTATGAAGAGGCGGGGAAAACCATACTGAAAGAGATGTGCAACCAGGCTGAAGAGCACGCTCGCTGCAAAGGCTGACAAAATCTACTCGAAGGCCAGACACACTCTTAATATGAAGCGAGCCCACTAAAACTTTAAGGAAAGCTTGCAAAGTAAAAAAGGAAGCTGCCCGCCCTATCATGATTTAGGCGCGGGCTTCTATAAAGGCAGGCTCTCGCTAGCGGCGTGCGGCGAAAATGCCACCGGTCATTACCGCTAAAGAAGATAAAAGTCCAACACCTACCAAGCTATACAAGCTAATGGATTGCTTGGCCATCTCGGCAACTACCTCACTGAAAGGGAACTGCCAGGCAATGATCCCTAATGCAGCTGCTACCGCGATGTACTGAGAGTAACTGGAGCGACGCTTTGAGCGTTTAGGCTGCGCAGGGAGCGCGGCCATCACGCGGTCACAAAAACCATCATTATCCAAATGGGGCTCATTGAACTGGAGCTGTTCACTTAGCCAGGCGTCAAACTCCCGGTCGTTGCCCTCTAAAGCCATTTCACTCAAGGCGTTACCTTTCGTGTTGCGCTGTTCAAAGTTAACCATTTACCACCTCCTCACGCCAGGGCTGTAACAAGCTACGCAGCTTGGCCCGAGCACGGTTGACATGGGATTTTACCGTACCAAGCGGCAATTTCATAATACTTGCCGCCTCCTCGTGAGAAAAGCCCCTGTGCATACACAGATGGATTGCTTGCCGTTGCGGGCCACTCAGGGTATCCATCGCGGCAGTGAGGTCCCTAGCCATCCCTAACTGCCGGGATTCTTCAATAGTCTCATCGGCCTGAGCCCTATCCACTGCCTCTTGATCCACATCGGGCATATTCTTACGCTTGTGGCTCATGACGAGATTATAGGCGATACGGTACAGCCAGGTGCTGAAGCGGGCATCCCCCCTGAACGCCGGCAACGCCTTATAGGCCTTAATAAAGGCCTCCTGCGCCATATCGTCTGCCAGACCCTGGTCACCATCACACAGCTGTCGGAGCGAGTATCGCAGCTGAGATTGATAGCGACGAACCAGCTGGGCGTATGCCCGCTGGTCCCCGTCTTTGACGGCCCGCCTGATTAATTCCTCGTCATTGAGGTCCATACTCGCCTTTCCTACACCTGCTTGTTATCAAGCTTCCAGTTCACATAGCGAGCCACACCGATAAACAGAGGGATCAAGCCAAGACTGCCTACTCCAATACCTGCAAGAGCTGAGAGGGAGATGAATACTGCAGCGCCTATTGCAATCAGAGTGATACCGCGATCACTGGAGCTATTTGGCTCTCTCTCATCTAAAAGATCAATTAGCTCCGGGGGCACATCCCGACCATCAGCAACCATCTGGTTGATATTGCTCATAACCAGTTGTTTCTTGCGATAGCTGCTGCGCGTTACCAACCAGACAATAAATACCGGCATACCAAATATACAGAGCAGTGCTACAACTGGGATTACCGATGAGTCGTCACTTCCTGAATGGTGTGAATCATGGTGATCCCAGTGCCTACCACGGTAATCACGACTCTCCGATAACCTGATTCTGACATTGTCCGGTACGCTATTCAGGGTATCTTCAGTTACCTTGCCGTCTACATCCAGAATGCCCTTGCTTTTCAGCCGTTCAATAATTTCCTGACTTAGGGGGCCGCCAAAGTCCTGCCCCAAGTCAACCCGAACTTCACTTTTCTCACCATTCTCGCCTTCGGATTTGATCGTGAGAACACCATCTTCACGCAATATACGGACGCGGGTTTCAGATTCGGAGGCTTCCACACCTGGCGGCGGCGGGGGCTCTGGGACAAATGAGTCCTCCTCCTGGGCCCAGCTGCCCATGCTTATGCTGGATGCCGCAATGGCCACCCAACAGCAGATGACTGCCTGGAATGATTGTTTATTTCTCGCTCTCATTACTTACTCTCTAATCATTTTCGTTATCAGTGGTGTAAACCGTCGTTGGGGGGGGGTGACCTACATCACCATCATTCGAGCCTTGGAGTAGGGGTAAGCCATTCCTCCTCGGGGCTCTTTTTCCTCAGCAATACGCACTGGAGGTAGCCGGTTAACTTCCTCACTCTTATCAGTGCACTCACCAAGCTTTTTAAGTATTTGCTGATCAATTTTCTGGGTGAGCTCTCGGTGAATCCCATCCTGGGAAAGCGTCAGCTCGGAGGCATTAACCTGACCCACTTGCAGAGCCGCAACTACCAGAGATAGCGCGACGCAAAATTGTACCTTTTTAGTTGATCTCGCAGTAAACATTGTGATCTCCCGATTTTCCCTTGTACGCCACTATGACGATTCAGGGAGCCCAGTTGGATGCAGGTGTATAATTTTTTTTACGCCAACACTTGGAACCACCTTCTAATGGTCATCACTGGGCTGGAACGATCGGATAAACTCGGAACACAACACGGAATGAGAACTTCGATATGACAACCCCTGATGATGTCCTGGTTTTTTGGTTTGGCGGCACTGATATTCGTGGTAACTCTATTGCTGCAGAGAAGCAGAGTTTATGGTTTGCCGCTACTCCGGAAGTGGACGCCGACATCAAGGCAAGATTTGGAGCTATTGCCGAGTCAGCGCTGCGTGGAGAGCTGGACCGTTGGCGGCAAACTTTGGAAGGCGAACTCGCCTTGCTACTGGTTTGTGACCAATTATCCAGAAACATTTACCGGGGCACCCGCCAGGCATTCGCTACAGACTCCCTGGCACTGGCAATAGCGATATCATTGATTCAGCGCGGAGAGGCCCCGAATCTTGGGCTCTACCAGCAGGTATTCCTGGGCATGCCGCTAGAGCACAGCGAAGACCTCGTGACCCAGCAACACTCGGTAGACTACTTTCGACAGTTGCAGCAAACCTTCGCAGAAGACAAAATTGCCTCGCCCTATCTCGACACTCATTATCGATACGCCCTTGCCCATCAAGAGGTCATTGAGCGATTTGGGCGCTTCCCTCACCGCAATACGGCTTTGGGTCGCACTTCCACTCAAGCAGAAAAAGAATGGCTGGCTCAAGGGGGCGGCTTTAAATAATGGATTTACTCAGTTGGTTATCTCTCGCGGGGATCTGTGCCCTCGGCGCTATGTCTCCGGGACCGAGTCTTCTTATCGTCTTACGCAGCGCCTCCTCAGGCCTACAGCAAGGCCTGGCCAGTGCTATTGCTCACGGAGCCGGGGTCGCTATATACGCAATTCTTACCGCATTTGGCCTGGCGGTGCTGATTACTAGCTCTCCTCTTCTATTTAACATTCTGCAGTGGGCCGGTGCAGCAATGCTGGTCTACCTGGGCTGGAAAGCCCTCAGTGCACCCGCACCGGGTACCAGTACTGCAACCGTACAACCTCCTCACCAGAGCCTGAAGCGCTCTATCGCTCAAGGTTTTGGTGTTGCCTTCTTCAACCCCAAGATCGCTGTATTTTTCACCGCCCTATTCAGCCAGTTTGTGTCAGAACAGCAAGCCCTGAGCACCAAGCTGGGCATGGCGGCGCTGGTTTCAGGAGTGGATGCAATTTGGTACTGCATCGTTGCCCTGGCGGTTCACGCCAGCCGTAAACGCCAGCTGGTCAGCAAGCATATTGGCCATCGCATCCAACAGGTTTTCGGGATCTTACTGATAGGACTGGCTGCCCGGCTGATCCTTAGCATCTAAAGCCACAGGCCTGCAGAAACCTTCACTACCTCAGTTTCACCACACCCAAATAAAAAACAGGCCCGCAAGCGGGCCTGTTAAATGATGTGAAGACAGCCAGTCGCCCCGGGGGGAATGCGTCTGGCTGTATGCACATTATGACAGTGTTCACGCTTAATGGCGGACCAATCATCGCACCTGCTGGTCTTTTGACCGCATAGAGCCCTTTCTTCACCCCATCGTTGACACTGAATATTTATACAGTTAGGGTAGCGGCATACAAACTAAGTGGACAGTCTAATAGACGATTGGGAGGCACACGATGGCCGTAGTAGCTGTTTGGAAATGCGATAGAGACGGAGCAATGTTCGACAACAAAAAAGACGCTGAAGAACACGATAAGATGCTGGAGCTCGCAGCTAATATCACGTCGCTGATTGAGCGCCACATCGACAGCATTGATGAGCAAGTGGGCGAAGAGATCGGCCTGCTGTTGGCCAAACGCCGCGATGCCCTGGCTAAAGCCTGTAAAGGGAAGCCTGAAGTACTACTCGAAGAAGACGAAAACATGGTGCAGGAGAGCGAAGATGATCGCGTAACTCCGCTCGCCGCCAATCAGTAAACGCTTATAGATTCATCCCTGTACTCTGCCCGGTTCTACCGGGCTTTTTTGCGTGGGGCTCATACTGAGCCTCACCAATAAACTTCAAAGATTAATTACGGCATTAGCAATGTTAATGACCGCTAACACAACGATAACGACCCAGCTGATTAAAGTTCCCCAGAAGCGCCCAAAGTGCAGCCCGCCTTTGCCCTTGGTCAGTCCATAGGCATGAAATACCCGTGAGATAAAAAAGAGCGCCCCGAAGAGGTGTAACCACAGTGCAGGCAAACCGCCCAACTCTGCAGCCAGCAACAGAAGCAACGCTATCGGAGTGTACTCAATCGCATTAGCGTGAACTCGCACCCTAATCTCATTGAAACGATCATCTCCGGTTCCAATTCCCACTTTCTTTGTGCGACGAAACTCGACTACCCTGAATGCCAAGTAAATAATCAGAAGCGCACAGAGGCCGGTGTAGAGTGCTGTGATATTCGCCATGTTTTTTCCTTGTTCTTATCAATCTGGCCAGGGAATATATCCCCGAAAGCAAGTATTCCGCCACACAAATCCTGTACAAGCCAATGGACCTTTCAGATCAATAGGCGGAAAAAGAAAAGCGGGCTAGAAGCCCGCTCTTTGCATACTAGTGCTTGTAACCAAATTCATGGCCCTTTGCGGGCTTGAGGTGTCGATCTCTGAGGCGCGTTGAGCGATTCACCAGGGATTGATTCTCACCCTCAATCAGGATCTGCTCAGCGTAGCTGGTAACTTCCAGGGGATCACCGCTCCAGATCACAATATCCGCAACCGCGCCCTTCTCCAACGTACCGCCCTCAAGGTTAAAAATCTCAGCAACATTGCTACTGATTGCCTTTAGCGCTTCCTCATAAGGCATACCATGGGCTACAGCGTTGCCCGCCGATTGGCGCGAGAGGTAAACGTTGTGGCTAGCCACCATATCTGGGCCACTGATAGCTACCGTCACCCCAGCCTTGGCCAGAAGTGCAGCATTATCCAGGCGTGCGCCCAAACTTGAGAATGATGCTGGAATGTTGTTGATTGCATCGATCACAACAGGCACTTGTGCTTGCGCCAGTTTATCGGCAACCATCCAGCCCTCAGCTGCACCGATTATAATGAGCTTCACCTTAAAGGTTTCACCCAGTTCTAATACTGCGAGGATATCACTGGCCCGGTTGGCAGTTACCATCAAAGGCTCCTTACCATCGATCACCGGCTGCAGAGCTTGCAGATCTGCCAGATCGTAATCCAGCTCTCGCCATTCTCCACGGTGGATCGCTGCACGATTATCACGATACTCCTGAGCTTCACGCAGAGCACTCTCCACCTTGGCATAAGCGTTGGCACGGCTACCACCGGCCAGCTCGCCACCGGACTCTCCCAGATAAGCTTTTTGCGCAACATTCTTTGCTTCGACGCTATCAAATTCACCATTCAACTTGATGGCAAAACTGCGCCCTGCAAATATCCGCTGAGCATCGATAGCACCGCTGTCCCAAGTGCTGATTCCCGGTGAAACAACAGCACTGGTGACTCCACCCGCCCGGTTGAATGGGATCAGGGTGGACTTAGGATTGTAAGCAGGTAGCGGATTGAAGGCACTACCGATACTGTCACCGGTCACCTGGTGATCATTGGTGGCGCTGGCCGCACTGATCTCGACCAACCCCAGTTCAGAAATGGGCGCTATCACACCGGGCGTCACCACCTTGTTGCGCGCATCAATTACCTGATCTGCATTCACCTCCAGTGAGGGGGCTACCTGCTGGACCTTGCCATCCACAACCAGAATATCTGCGGACTCCAGGCTGCCCTGTCCCGCCAAGGTGTGTACCTTGCCACCCTTGATCAGGATGGTCTCTGCCTGGCCAGCGGCTGACATCAACCCCAGGGCCAGCGCACAATAAACAGCTACTTTTCTCACAGTCGCTCTCCCTCTGCATCGAGAATACCCAACTCGAAATCGGTGCGTGGCTGACGTTTCTTGTCCGCGCGATCGAACATCAATTCCCCATCGATGAAAACTTGATCTACATGGGTGTAAACACTGAAGGGGCTGCCGGACCAAACAACGATATCCGCCATCTTGCCGCTCTCAAGGCTGCCAGTTTGATCGGCAATACCCAGAGCCTTGGCGGGGTTCAAGGTCATCCAAACCACTGCATCCTTGGGCTGAATATCGAAGCCTGCACGCTGGCCTGCAGTCATTGCCTTCGCGGTCTCCTCGTGCAAATGCTGTACACCAACACCGGAGTCCGAGTGAATCATTGCGCAGGCTTTGGCTTGATCCACAATGGCGATATTGGCCTCGGTCATATCGTAGGCCTCATGCTTAAAGCCCCACCAATCAGCCCACATTGCCGCACAAACATTGTTTTCAGCCAGCAGGTCAGCAACCTTGTAAGCTTCCACTGCGTGGTGGAAAGTGGAAATTTTGAAATCAAACTCCTTGGCAACGTCCATCATTACCGCCATTTCCTCACCGCGGTAGCAATGGTTATGAACGAGAATATCTCCATTGAGTACGCCCGCCAGAGTTTCCATCTGCAGGTCGCGCTTGGGCTCATCCCCTCCGTTCTCAACGTAATCCTCCCACTCCTGCTTGTAGGCACTCGCCTTAATCCAAGCATCGCGATAACCGGCGACGTTACCCATTCGAGTTGAGGGAGAGCTACCTTTACCACCGTAAACCCGCTTGGGGTTTTCACCACAGGCCATTTTCAAGCCGTAGGGAGCGCCGGGGAATTTCATATCCTGAACACTGCGGCCGGGTACATTTTTCAGGGTGACACTGCGGCCGCCAAACAAGTTGGCCGAACCCGGCAGGATTTGCAGGGTTGTTACACCTCCGGCAAGAGCTAAGGGAAACTGGGGGTCTTGGGTCCAGACAGAGTGCTCCGACCAAACCTGGGCAGTGTTTGGCGAGGTCATCTCATTGCCATCCTGGGCAGATTCAATCCCCGGAGCTGGATAATCACCCAGATGAGAATGCACATCGATAATGCCAGGAGTGACCCACTTACCTTTGCCATCGACAATCAAGGCGCCTTCGGGGGCCAGTAACCCCTTACCGATCTCCTTGATCTTTCCATTTTCAAACAACAGGTCCGCATCTTCTTGCTGCTCCCCTGTACCGGTTAGCAGGGTAGCTCCCTGAATCAACACAGGGCGGGACTGGGTTACAGAATAAGTGGAAGGGAAGGCGTCCACACGAGCGAAGTCGAGAGATCTCGGCTCACTGTCAACACGCTTCTCACCGCATGCGGACAGCAGTAGCGAGGCACTTAACAGAGCCGCGATACTGCGCCCGAGAAATCGGGGTTGCAGCTGCATAGTCATTCATCCAATCGTTTTGAATATGGCGGTGAATGCTACCAGTTTGTGCTGACAGCGCCACTATCCAAATTGTCACAAACGACTGTTTAGAGATATGCATCTCCCAATCCAAGGGGCCATAACTGAGCCTGAGAGTTCCCCCAGTACCACTAAAGCACACTTGATAACAATACGAACTAAAAATAACAGCCAGTCAGCAAAGAATGTCTACACGGTCAAAATACGCCGCCCCAGCTATATACTTTTGTACGTCTTCATGGTGGAATTTCTGGCGGAAAAACAGGCAGCCGCACTCAGGAGGAGAAATAGGTGATCAAGGAAAGTAATATGCCCATTTTTCCCCTTTCACCATCTACAGCTACCACCTCGGATAGAGACTCAACCCAGGTCTATGAGGCCTTACGTAAAAGTGAGGAGCGCTACCGGGAGCTGGTGGAGCATGCAAACTCGATCATAATGCGATGCGATCAACACGGCCGTATCACATCCTTTAACGAGTACGCTCAACAATTATTTGGCTATACCGAAGCCGAGATTATTGGCAGGCACTTAATTGGTACGATTGTTCCCGCCAGCGAAACGAGCGGCCGTGACCTGCGGCAATTGATAGACCGTATTTGCCAGTTCCCAGAGGAACACCGTTACAATATTAATGAAAACATTACAAAGTGCGGGAAGCGAGTATGGATCGCCTGGACCAATAAAATTATCTCAGATGAGAAGGGAGATCCCGCGGGAATTCTCAGTATTGGTTCGGATATCACTAAGCAGCGGTTGCTGGAGGAAGAGCTTCGGCAAGCTCAAAAAATGCAAGCTATCGGTGAGCTTGCCGGCGGTATTGCCCACGACTTCAACAATATGATTCATGGAATCAATGGCTATGCTGAAGTTATTCGACAAATTTCCACCGATGCCAGAATCAACGAGTATACCAACCATATACTGACTACTGCCCGCCATGCCGCAGAGCTGACCAAACAGCTACTCACTTTTGCCCGCAAGGGAAATTATCAACTTAAGAGCTGCAATACCCACGAAATCATTCGCGATGTTTGTGCAATGCTAACCCGCACTATTGATCGAAGAATCGAGATTGATCAGCAATTAGATGCAAATCGTCCACATATTGTGGGCGACCCTGCTCAACTCAAGAGCGCTTTGCTAAATATCGGAATCAATGCCAAGGATGCTATGCCCTCTGGTGGCTCCCTGAGCTTTGTCACAGCTAATATCACCATAGAAAAATCGGCTTCTATCGCCGATTTTGAGATTCAGCCAGGCCAGTACCTTTTAATAACGATTACCGATAATGGCACTGGCATGTCTGACGAAGTGCGACGCCGTATTTTTGAACCATTTTTCACTACCAAAGAAAGTGGACGTGGTGCTGGACTGGGCCTTGCCGCAGTGCACGGCACCATTCATTTACATAAGGGCGCTATACAATGTCAGAGCCGTGAGGGAATTGGCAGCAGCTTTAAGCTATACCTGCCAATTTCCAAGCCCCCAATCAAAAAGAGAACTTACCAGGCCAAGAAACTGGCTCGCGAGCGCAAATTGCGCATTATGGTTGTCGACGATGAGGCAATTGTCCGCACCTACTCCAAAGCCCTGTTCGAAATGAACGGCCATAGCGTCGTTACCTTTGCGACAGCAGAGCAAGCAATAACTTACTATCGAAAATATAGTGATGAAGTAGATTTGGTCCTGCTGGACATGATTATGCCCGGCATGGATGGGCAAGAATTGTTCGCTTTTCTAAAACGGATTAACCCCGAAGTGAAGGCTATTCTCTCCACCGGTTACAGTGTGGATAGTAAAGTTCAGGAAGTAATTTCTGATGGGGTGCTAGATTGCATCCAGAAACCATTTACATTCGAGCATCTCAGTAAAAAGATTGAAGAGATGATTGCCAGCGGAAAAATAAATCTCCCCAGGTAACAAAAAAGTTCTATCTGAATCGCCGCAGCCGACCTAGCTGACAGCTACGTCACAGAGTTCAGATACCAGTTAGTTAGCTGATGGAATGACCCCTATGATAATCGGTTGTAAAAAAGTGAAGTGATAAAGTAATCAGGATAAGGCTACACAAAAGCAGCTCAAGCGGAATTTCCCATTATTTTAGTGTTTGCAGACTCCCACAAACCAAAGTCAATCGATATATCATTACCTTCCTGCTCGGTGTAATCTCGATAGTTTTGAAGCCGATGCTTTCTTAGTGGTATGTCACAATTTTGCCGCTACGGTCCCCTTCCCCACCAATCTTGTCAGCTTGGTGTTCTCCTCTCCTATTTCAGTGGACACAGTCTCCACGAAGCGTACCATGCCCGCTAAAATTGCTGCGTTATAGTGCTCTCCACTTGCCTCAAGCTCTTCAACGGCTGCGTTCATATCCTTGAGAGCCCTGGATGCTTCCAGATCCCACTCCTGCAGCTTGGCGAGACTCGCCTTCGCAGATGCCACTTGCTGCTCATCCACCCCGTCTCGAGTCGCCGCAAGACTCTCTGCTCGGACGGCCTTTATCTCAGCATCGTACTTACGAATAGTAGTCAGGGAACGACGAACAATACTATTCAACTTGATAACTGTATCCCGCTCGAATGCAGCCTTAATGTCATTGCTAGCCAGTGCCACTGAAGCGGGTGTTTTTGCGGGGTGGATAACGCTTTCAACATCCGGTGCCGACTCCTGTTTACCTACCCAGACCTTCTCGTTTTCGACTGGCTCTATGAGTGTGTGCGTAGCTAAAAACCCAAAAGCGATTATTCCGAACACTGCCACTGCAATATATCGTTTGCTATTCATACGGTGAGTTACCTTTGGTGTGGCCGCCCCTTACGGAGCGGCACCTGATGGAGAGCGAGAATTTAGCTCATAGCGTAAAAAAAGTTTACCTGCGAGTCCTTGATCTACTAATCAGGCTAAATGCTTCGACGTTGTTCATTAAATTCTGCGCGATCTGCTCGCCCATGACTTGACCTGCAATATTGTCAAAGTCCCAGTGCACTCCGTTATAAATGCGGCTGAGGCCATTTTCCTGTTGAGCGGCGGTATAGGATTCAAAACGGACAGGTACCAAAGGCCTCGGTGTATCCGGCGTGAAGGGGTCGAAGCCTTCCCCATTGTATTCTTCCGATACAAAAGTAAAGGGCTGGTCTCCAAACATACTGCGCATAATCTCGAAGGTGGAAGCACCGAAGGTAGCATGACCCGATGGGTAGGAGGGGAACGGCGGTGTTGGCCTAATCGCAATGGTGGTATTGATGACTGACACCCCTACCGGCAACCATTGCTCATCCTGCAAGGTCGATGGGTTGTCGTCATCGATGCGAATACCGGTAACCGGTCTCCAGTAATTGTAATAGTATTTACTGTCCCACGCAGCGATACCAGAATCCGCCAGCCCCACATTGATCAAAGCAAAATACCGGGCCAGATCCAGCTCATTCTCGACTTTGTTATCCAGTGCTGCCTGCAGGGCGATAAGGTTATATAGTCTCGGGGGAATGCCCAATAACGGTACACCGTCATATCCCCAGTAATTCCCGATAAATCGTGTCTCTGCTGTGGATGTCGATGGGGTAATAGTATTGGCTGGGGACCCGCCGAGGGCCGCCACTTCCTCATAGGCTTCGGCATATTCCTCAGACGTAATTGTAGGCGGAATCGGACTGCGGAATTGATCACCTGAACTTAGTGAAAAAGGTGTCACACTGCCCCAATAGGCTCCGAGAGCCACGGAATCGTGGCCAACTGGATCCACGGGATCAGGCTGCCATTCTCCCGGTACCGTAGCACCCGTGTTGACCGATGTAGAGTGATAGGTGTCATCCCCATCCGCGACAGCGCCGCCCTCACCATAAGCGGGCTCCAAGTGGTCGGCCTTATCGTTGCTTCGCACCGCGAGCATTGCCGCAGCGGCGGCTTCGCCAATCACTTGGCCCTTGGCAATCCTTTCGGCACTATCTCTTGACTGGTCGAGGTCGGATTGCAGTAATTCCTGCAATCGCTCTGCCTGATCGGGGTAGAGTGCGCGCAAGGTTTCGTAAGCGGCGTAAGCGATAGCTGCATCTTTGGATGCATCTCTGGTGTCGAGCACACCGAGATCATTATAAGGTTGATATTTACCGTCAAAGGCGTTCAGAGCGTCAAACACAGCAGTTTGTACGATGGCGAATGCGCGACTGGACCGGGTAGGCCCCCCCTGGTAGAAATCCACTTCACCGGTATCAGGGTCGGGAGTATGATCGATAGCCGATGAGTCGAGCATCGTGTTAAACCAAAATACAACACGATCTCTAGGTCTATTAAGCTCACCAGACTTCCCCGATGTCCGCTCAAGCCGATCAAGTACACCTTTGGAAAGAGTTGATCTGCTGGTTTCTCCTAGATAAGCGCTGGTTTGTCCCTTGGGCTGCTTACCCTTCGCCTTCTGAGCCTGTACAACATCCGTTGCCAGTAATAAGCCGGCTGCTAAAAAGCAGGCTGATGTTTTTAAAAAGATATGGTTCATTGTATTACGTCCTTAGATATTAAAGGGCGCGCTGAATCAGTACATCTATCAGTGGCCGTAAGTATGCTTTCGTAAATCGCATCAGGCTGTAGAAATCATGCCGAGTAATATTTCTCGCAAGTCTCTGCTTGCAAACTACAAACCTGCCCCCTATGTTGATCCCTACCGCTTCATATCGATTAATTTCATACATCCCTATAGACATGGCGCCGATAATGAAGAGAAGGCCAAACATCAAAATGGTTCTCTTATCAGGTAGTTATTTTTTAGATGCTGAGCCAAGCTAAATACGGCTCGCTCTCCCATTTCCTGCTACTAAGGGAGACAAATTTCTCAACAAGTTGCGGACAATGGACCTGCATAAAAGTGCTAGATAAAGGTTTTTCAACCAGAGCGAATATAATTTTAAAATTAGCGATCAGACGCTGTTTCCCGCACCGACAATTTACCCATCGGCAGCCTCTTCATCACTACCACTAAAAGTCTTTGATCTAACCTCGAACAATACTCCAGCCTTAAGTAAGCACATAAAAATGGGTTGATTGACTACCGATGCTAGTTTGGATTTTTGTAAATTCATCTCTCTACCTGCTATTCAATCTTGTCTAATTTCCCCATTTGAAACAGGTTAGTATTACCTGGCGAGGCAAACCTCGAATATAATAATTATTACAAATCTATAGACCACGATTCACCAACACGGTTCCTGACAATTGTTTTCATAAATTTACACGCCCATTAATTTCAAACCAGTGGAATTTTCCACCACAAGAAAAAATAAAACAACCAATTCCCAACCAAAAACCCAACGCTAAAAAATATTAATAAATACGTATATATAATTAACATCTAAACGCGGAAATCATAGTCAGCACAACAAAAACAAAGTCGTCATACGCAAGACCCTGAGCACCCGAAACAATTAAATTGCCAGCAGATGACAAATCACAGACAGTGCTATGAGAAATATACTCTTGAGATCACACACATGCAGAACCTATAGAAGCACCCTCCACTCTCACGCTATTGAGGCAGTAAAATAATAAAATACATTGCACATTCACTATGACCCAATGTAAACACCGCTTAAGGGATTAACAATTATCTACGTAGACAGTTAGACTTTTGGATCAGCACTTAGACTGGGCAAATATTTTACCGTCCAGTTTCAGTAACTATTGCCCCTAAAATACTCTATCTACTCAACTAGATCTTACTTGGAATGGCAGGCGACATAATCCAGAACTTCAATAACCAAGCCTAAAAAAGCAACCGCCAATACCTATTTCTAGCTCCATAACTAGCCGGTATTTTTCGATCGAAATCACCGATATAGATATGAAAAATTAGGCGTGCAAGCTAACTATTGATCCATTTTTGACCCAATAAAGCGGACATAGTGCAGAGATGGGATTGGTCATTGTTCGAGGAGCCATCCACTAACAACGCTTGATTATCTCAACCCAGGAGCAGAGAGCTGATTAGGAATGGAGAAATAAGCCTGTTCATCTAACAGGAGAGAGCGAGATTGGTGTATCACAAGAAGCAATACACCAGATAGGTTAATAAATCTTTCCGGCTTCAGGATACCATGCTCTTAGATCGAACCCAGTTCAATCACCTACCAAAAGATAGGTGATTGAACTTGCTAGTTACTGACAGGAGCTCTCTTCCCAAAACTGCGGAGCAGCAGATGGAGACCACCAATTTGGTCCATAGGTTGAGACATAAACTTGGCCGCCGAAGGTCACTCTATCTCCAACCTGGTAACCGTTATCACCCGCGTAAGGCTGTTGGAACTCAGGGCAGGAAACTGCAGAGCTATCGTCTCCACTATTGCTATCAGAGCTATCATCGGAGCCGTTATCAGAGCTATCGTCTGAACCACTATCGGAGCCATCACAGGTAGTTTCATTCCAGAATTGCGGCGCGGCACTCGGCGACCACCAGTTTGGCTCATGTGTAGATTCATAAGCAACATTGTCATAGATAACTACGTCGCCAATCGAGTAACCTGGATCACCGCCATACTGCTGCACAAACGCTTCACAGCTGGAATTGCCGGAATTTCCAGAATCGCCATTATCTCCACTATTATCCGAACTATCATCACCGGAATTATTGTCGTCATCGGTAGAGTCATCATCCTGGTCTTGAATAAGCTCATATCCAATTTCAACATTTTCTAAACTGCTACCTTCTAACAAGTAGATACTGTTGATGCCATATAGAGGCTCAAAGCTGCTGCTACCATCATAATCACCGGCGCGGATGCTGCTCTGTTCCTGGTTAATCAGCTCAGCCAGATCATGAGACCAGTTTTCAGCGATACCCTGTTCATCTGAGGCAATTTCCAGAACAGTAGAGTATGAGGAGTTCTCACCGGAGCTATCAAATACACGAGTGTAAACTTTATCGCCCACATTCAGGTCTTGAGTTGGGTTAATAGTGCCCCCAACACTCCAGTCAGTATTGACAACATTATCACCATCAAACTCGACATCGATAACGTTATAGAAGGCATTAACCGTATCACCTACATCCCACACAGCAAGAATTACATGGTAGCCTTCACGCTCCGGCACCTGACACTCGTGTGTCGTATTTACCGCAGGCTGCTCATAGTTGCCATCAACCTCACAGAATGGATCCAGATCAAATTGGTCGCGGGTCAAAACCGCATTTGGATTCCAACCTTCTTTGGTAATGTAATATTTCCAGTCCCGGGTTACATGATTGGCGGTAAAGCGCCATTTAAAAGTTTGCCAACCGGAGCTAATATAATTCTTAACCCAGCGATCTGAGGATTGCTCATTTAATTCTGACCAAGAGCTATCTCCTGCACTGGCTATCTGCCCATCAGCAGGACCACTTTCAGGAAAACCTTCATTCCCTTCAATACTTTGCGGTTCCCATTGAACAGCACCGCAGTCAACATTCATCTCTCCTGTATCGAGAGCATATTTACACAAGGTTCCACGAGCGGATGCAACACCACCATCAGCGGCCTCTACATAGCCGTGGCTAAGTGCATTTGAACTCATACCGGCCAGTGCTATTGCCATCAGGGCGCTATTTAATACGGGTAGTTTAATTGCAGATGCTAGTTTGGTTTTTCGTAAAATCATATCTATGCCTGTTATTCAATTTCGTCCAACCTCCTTCCCCAGCTGAACCAGGTCCTTATCCTGATTACACATATTCGATGTGTAATGTTGGCGACAGAATTATGGACCGCTACTTAACAGCACGGTTCCTGACAATTATTGATATAAATTTACAAACTTCGGAAGATCACCAGCGCACCATTTTTCCTTAAAAATAATGCCAAGGGGTATTATTTTTTAAGAAAGAATAATCAATTAAAAAATAGGACGAAAAAACTACAGCGACTCCTAAAATAGAGAACAGGCAAACCTTTAACAGGATGAGAAATTTCACAGACGATTTTTAACTTAATACAAGTCCCTACACTAGTTAATTATCAATAGATGACACCCTCTCTCACGAACAACCCCCTATTACAATTCAAAATAGATAAGCCTGACTGCATTAAAACCATAAATCTCTCGAGATTACCTACCCGCAAAAGTTGCCAGTAGGGCGGGAATTGGCAGCTACCCCAACCTACGAACACCTATTTCATCCTGAGAAAAAACCTCTTTACATATCAGAGAACTATCGCTGTCACCGCTTTTTTTAAACTGTCACTGCAAGTGTTTTCCTGGCAACAAATACCACTGCAGACCAGTAAATTATTCCCATTAGTACATTACCACTGGGATAAAAGGCCTATATTCGCTCACCTCTGTCTACACTGGAAAAGAACCCGGATGATTTTGAGTTTCCCTAACCAATCATTTTCTTGTAGTCACCATTCGTAGTAGGAAAGGTAGGATCAGGGATGATGTTGTACTTGATTATCCGCAGGCTCGGCCTGTGTCTGTTATTTTCTTCTCTTTTGCTTCCAGCCTGGTCTTTGGCTGAAACGGCAACAAACCCGGATAAACGGTGGGCTGCAATTGTTGGAGCCGGCCCGGGATTTTCCAATCGCCGCAATGAACTCACCCAATATCGCCTTGCCATATCCAAGGACCTGCCCTGGCAGTGGTCCCTTGCTGAGAAATGGACGCTCAAAACACGACTGGAGACCAGTTACTTTGAATGGCGATCCAGCCTGGACGATGGCGATCCAGACGTCTCCAAACGGGGAGAGGATTTAGTTCACGGTATGTCAGTGAGCCCGGTATGGAGGCTTGAGTACCTGCCCCAGTGGGACAAGCCTATCTTTCCCTACTTCGAGTTTTCCGTGGGGGCCAGTTACATTACTGAGTCCAATATTGTGAGTAAAAACACAAATCACACAACTCTGGGATGTCATTTCCAGTTTGAGGATCGAATTGGATTGGGCTCTGACTTTGGGAGTGAGCGCCGCTGGGGAGTCACAACTTACGCACTGCACTACTCAAATGCAGGAACCTGTTCTGAAAATTCCGGAGTGAATTTTTTTGAGCTGCGGCTGCACTATAACTTTTAAAGAAGAGGATTGAGCAGGCGCCGGCTTGATGTCAGCGCCTGCAGTCGTTGGCGGGCCCTAGAGGATGATATGTGGCAGATAACGGCTCATATCCTGGGTAATCAGGTTTGAATCTTCCCGGATGGATATTCCCGCTGCCAGGTCATCAACGAGCCAGCTTCCCACCAGAGTATGGTTCTTTCCAAACTTGGGGAGAGGATGCAGAGCCTGATAGATAAATCCTTCTTGCCCATAGGGGCCATCGGATAGCAAAGTGGTATCCGCCCCTTTTACTACTGAAATATTCGCCCCTTCTCGTGAAAAGATTGGCTTCTTAACTAATTCCGGGAAATCCGCAGCCTTGTCCAGCTCATCCTCAAAAAAAGAGGGAAGAAGATTCGGGTGCTCTGGAAAAAGCTTCCACAACATTGGCAGAAGCGCCTTATTGGAAATGATCGCCTTCCAGGGCGGCTCCAACCAACGGACATTGCTTCCTGCCAACAGGGTCCCGAACTCCTCTCGGAGCATAAATTCCCACGGGTACAGCTTAAACATCCAGGTAATTACCTGATCATTCAAATCGGTAAACTGACCCGCTTCATCCCGGCCAATATCTTCGATAAAGACAAAATGATTATTGATCCCCGCTTCGGAGGCACAATCCTGCAAATATTGAACCGTGCCCCGGTCCTCTTCCGTATCTTTACAGCAGGCGAAATGCAACTCCCGCCCCGGGGTCAGGAACTGTAAATCATGGAAGCGGTTAACCAGCTTTTCCTGCAGGCTATTGAACTGATCAGACTGTAGCGGCAGAGACCTGCGATCAACATTGTCCTGTAGCCACAACCACTGCCAGAAGCCGGTTTCATACAGAGAAGTGGGAGTATCAGCATTGTTCTCATAGAGCTTTGCCGGCCCCTGTCCGGAATAGGCAAAGTCCAGGCGAGAATAGAGACTGGGGTCGCCGTTACGCCAGGATGCTCGCACAAAGTCCCAGTGCTGCTCGGGTATACAGAACCGCCTCAGCAACTCCTCATCCTCAAGCACACGGGCAACGACATCCAGGCACATCTGGTGAATTTCTTCGGTGGGATCTTCAATGTGCTTTTCTATCTGCTCCAAAGAGAATTGATAGTAGGCGCTTTCATCCCAGTAGGGTTCGCCATACATGGTATGGAAGTGAAACCCAAACTCTTGCGCTCGCTCTTGCCAACGCGGGCGCTCACCAATCGGCAACCTCAGCACAAATCAACCTCCCCAGCCGCGCGAACCACCACTGCTGGAGCGCCCCCCTCCCCAGTTGGATTTGGCCGATGCCACTGCACCAAAGCCTCCACGGGAAACAGTTTTGGTAACTTTAGGCTTAGGCGCCGTAGCGCTTTTATCCACCTTATAAGATGAACGGCCATAGTCGCCAATAATGCCGCCGTCAGCTGTCATCAGCTTGTCGCGGTAACGGGAACCTGAATAGCGGTAGACCGGGTTGTAGTAGCCATAGTTGTAGTGGCGATCCCTGTCATTGAGCATGGAGCCAACCATAAAGCCCGCCATCAGAGGCATCCAGACGCCGCTACTGGTCTCTTGGCAACTACCGAACTCAGCCTCACACTGAGAGAGACGGGAATACTTGGGCCCGGTGCGCTCCGCTTCCTCAACCGCGCGCTGATAAGCTGCTTCACATTGAGCTTCGTCCAGCTGGGTATTGGCCACACAGTCATCTACTGAAGAGACGACTTTAACTTCCTCATCTGAGGAGCAACCGACCAGGGCAGCCGCTACACCTAAGGCAAGTGGGCGCAGTAAAAAATTGGAGCCACCGCCCTTGCGCATCCTTGCCAGGTTAATATTCTTGGTACGCTTCATTACCACCCCCAATTAGTAGCTCATGCAAGCCGCATTCAATACGCCAACAGCGATTGTAGTTGCAGCCAACATAACACCGGCACTCACCTCTCCATCTTCGATGCGCTCAACAATACGCGGCATAAACCCAAAGCGGATAATGGCAAAAGCAATTAATTGGGCTATCAATGCAACCAGGGCCCAGATGGCGAAATCAACAATAGAAATAGAGTTACTGGCAGCACCACCAACGGCAATTGCAAAACCCAAAACAGCACCACCAAAACCAATAGCGGCAGCCGTATTCTTATCTTCGCGGATCAGCTTCCACTCATCGTGAGGGGTCACCAGTGC
Organism: Microbulbifer sp. CNSA002; assembly: GCF_047324085.1. NCBI lineage: Bacteria > Pseudomonadati > Pseudomonadota > Gammaproteobacteria > Cellvibrionales > Microbulbiferaceae > Microbulbifer > Microbulbifer sp. CNSA002. The sequence continues at coordinate 1,872,208 of NZ_CP172449.1, read as the reverse complement.
GTATAAAAATTTAAACGCGATCAAAAGTACCAGCGACAGGCCAAAGTAGGCCGCAAAATGCAAGATACCAGTCAGTAAATCATAAGGCTGGTCCATTAAATATCTCCTTATTATCCGTGTATTGTTATTTGTGAGGGGGTCAGAGTAATGCCGGTGCTAATCACCAGGCTGCGGCTCAAGTAGCCTGCATCCTCTTCTTTCTCTTCAGCTGAGAGAAAAAGGGATTCGGTTTGCTGATCAGACAATTCGCGTTCGAAAAGCATGGTAAATTGATCCGTTACTGAATAATCACCATCTTCATCGTAAGTCTTCTCGGCCATATGCACTGGGTTGTGGTAGTCCCCTGCTGCGGTCCATACACGGCTATAAGAGCGATCCTGAAGGTGATAACTGGGTGCGCCAATATCACTCTTTAACAATTTATTCCAAGCCTGCTCCGAACCAACATCCAGAGTGTCGTAAAAATGGAACAGCTTTACATCGACTACATGCTCATCCCGCTGACCGCCCTCAGCAATCACTTGCAGCCAGGCATCATCATCAGTGTAAAAGCGATAAATCCAGGTACCATCTAGTTCGACAACACCGGCCGCTTTGATGATCTGGGTCGGTGAACAGGATTCAATGGTCAATTCATCGAGTATCAGACGGATGGCCAAAGGGTCCAACTCAAAACTCGCCCCCATTCGCAAGCCCATAATTTCTGGAGTCTTGACCTTTGGAGCGTCCTTTCCCTTTATTTTATTTATCAGTTTGGTAAACATGTACCAACACCTTCTTCATTACTTTTTATATCGAAACAGCTTTTTTCATCGAGCCGCTTTGCAGAGATATAATACAGCATGTCGCCCTCGGTGACTTGATCGGTAAGCCCCGGGTTCACATCAATTTTAACCACGCCCTTTCTACGTACCGCAATTAAGGTCGCGGAGAGATCCCGCTTAAAATGGTCAAATAATTCACCGACAGGAAGAGGCTTCTCACCCCGATATTCAACGCTGTATTGGGTCATGCCGTATGTGCTATCGAGCAACTGTCGGTGCAACCTTGCGGAACCGGGGTCAAGCGAGGATTTTGCCAACATCTCTACAGCGACAGAGGGAATACATTCGATATTGGGACAGTGGGCACGGAGCAATTCACCCACATTTTCATCTTGGAAATAAGCCGTTTTATGGCTGTTCGGGCTGAGCTTGTCACAGAATAAGGCGGTTGTAAGGGTTACATCATCCAGAGGGTTGTCGATAATAATTCGAGCGGCATCGGCCAACCCTGCCCTCTGCATACCTTCCCCGTGGGAAAACGATTCCACCCGGACAAAATCAATCTTACCCGGCATCGGATTTTCGATATCGGCTTCAACACAGAGGACAATCTCTGCTGCGCTACCGTTTGTTTTGGAGAGTAGCAACTCAATCAAACGGAGCGTTCTGGTACCGTTCCAGCCGATAATTACTGTGTGATCAATATGGTTTGTCATACGCAAGCCCTTCTTGCCGCGATGCACAAATTCTGAAACCGCAAAGCCAATTCTTGTGACCACCATGGCAAACAGGCTGAGGCCCACTGGGATCACCCAAGCGGCAACTACGACTTTACCCTCAGGGGTTACCGGGGAGAAATCGCCGTAACCTACTGTCGATGCGGTAACGACCAACCAGTAAAAGAAATTCTCGCCCGCGACAATATCAGCTTCACCGGCAATTTTGAGCAGCCAATAGGAGATGAAAACATAGCTGCCTACAGCTATGAGAATGGTGGTTACATTTGCCCGAATGAAAAGCGACGCCAGAAGGCGTCGCACTCGATAAAGCAGCACTGTGTTAAGCCTTTTCGCGGCCCGCTAACAGTTGAGCCAACTTATCGCTGCCACTTTTCTGGCCGCCGGGCTTGATGCCCGCCGCTTTCAGCTTGGCATCCAGGCTGGAACCGGTTTCCTCTGAAGCCAGCTCTTCCGCAGCTTCAAGCTCAGCAGCACGCTGCTCCTGCTTGTTTTTGATGCGATCCAGGCTGTCCAGCGCTGTTTTGATCTTGCTGTTCGCACCCATGTGGCGGGAAGAAACCGCTACCTGTGCTTTTTGAACAGACTCAGTCGCTTTGATCTGGTCAATCTGCTGCTCCATACGGCGCACATTGGTTTTTGCCTGGGTAATATTACCTTTCAGCGTACTCTCTGAACTCAGGAATCCATCCAGGATGCTGCGCTCAGTTTCCAGCTGGCTTTCCAGCTCGGTAACACGCTCTGCACACTCAAGAGCGAGTTCGTTATCGCCCTTTTCACTCGCGTTGATTGCGTGAGTGCTATAGGTTTCAACGTCGGCTTGCAGCGCTTGGACCTTACTCTCAGTAAGTTTGCGCTTCGCCATGATTTTGGTCAGATTTTCATCGCAAGCTTTCAATTCTTCCTTCGCCTCGCGCAATTCTTGGTCAAGAATACGAATCGATTGGCTATCCGCTACTGCTTCTGTTCCTTCGTTAACTGCGCCTTTCAAAGCAGTCCAAATTCTCTTAAGGCTCATGCTACACCCTCCGTTTCAAAATGATCGGCAAATAAATCCAGGAAGTCACCCACATTGGAAAACAGGGTCTCAACCTCCTCGATAACAACTTCGTCCTTGCTGGACACCGACAGAGCACCGAAAGCGACGTAGTAGTTCTCACCACCAATATTCTTAATCGCAATGGCTGTCAGGGGCACCAGCTGATGTGTTTGCAGAACCATTTCATTGAGCGCTGCCACATCATCTACCTGGCTCACGGGAAACAGAATGCTCTCTACAACTATCTGCTTCTCGCCAACATAGACAAACGCATCGACGCCTTCATCGTTGGAAATACTGAGGCAATCCCCCTCAGATTCGACCACCCATCCGGAGTGGTTTTCCGCCAATTGGCGCAGGTTCTCATTGTTCCAGGTCATCTCAACTCCCTCGCTGTGGAATATTGGTCACAAATATAGCACCAAAAAATCTGCGGTCAATAACTTATTACAAACTAATGTTGCAAATAATACACACAAAGATAATATTTACCACATTGGTGATAGTGAATAGGACGGAGTAGAGCCCATGGACCACAAGCAAAGCCTGAGCAACCAGCAAGCACTGACCCCTTACAAGCAGGCAATTGCTCGCTATGTGCGCGCATCAATGGCACTAAAGGGCATGCGTTACGGAGATCTCGCCCAAGCACTGGCCGAGAGAGGAATTTCAATGACACCGGAAAACCTGCGCAGCAAAGTCAGCAAGTGCATGTTTTCAGCAGATCTGCTGGCAGCCATCATCGATGCCATGTCGGTGGAGGACAGCGCCATGCTTGAAATCCTCAAACAGGCCCGTGAGCTGCAAGATCGAGGACTCTATGCCGAGCAGGAGAAAAGCTAACACGCCACTTCCTTGGACACCAGTACACGCGATCACACTTTGACTCCGTCGTCAGTAATCAAGCTTACCCGCTGAAGAACCGGGGTATCCACGACTCACCTGCACAGCTCCTTTACAGGTGAGTTAGTAGTGATGCAATTTGACGACTGGCTCACCATTACCACACTTTCCGACAACCTCAGGCTCTGAAAGCTTGGCCCCTGCAGGAATAATCTTATTCGTTGGCCACCAAACAAAGCAGGCATACCTGAAATTGACTGCCCAGTTACAGTAGAGGCGTCCGTCCTCTTCCTCATAGAACCGCGCCTGGCAGAAACTTAAAGTGGGACTTCGCACCCCTTGAACCTGCTGGGGATCAGCCAAAGAAACTTGCACTCCGGCAATTGCAACCACAGAGAGGGAGAGAATCAGCAACCAGGATTTCATAGATCTACTCTGGAATTTTGCTCAAATCTCCTTGAAGACTAGCAGCTGCGGCGTAACTTTCATCTCTGAGCCCTAAGCAGCGGCACTAACCGTCAGGAATAGCAGCTTCAGATACAGGCACTTTTTCCTGCTGAAGGATCGTCAATAACTGCTCGATGCAGCCCTGCCGGTCTTTTAGCCAGTTAATATACGGCAGGGGAAAGACCGGAATGCCCGCCCGATACAATGCCTTGTAGACCTTTACACTAAAGTAAGACTCGTAGTCGCCGGGATACCCAATCAGGTCAATACCGATAAAACGCCCGCTCACAGCACAAACCACATCTACAATCTGCCCAGCCACAGGAAAGCCCACCCAATGGGGAATTTCGTGCTGGGTTAATAAATGGCTAACTTCACTCGCAAAACGACATACGATTTCATCACCCTGCAAATGACTGCCAACGGAGTGTGGAAACTCAACATATTGACGCAAGAGATGATCCGAAGGGAGAGTTTGGGGCTCAATCGACAACGCAACCAACTGCTTTTCTTTTGCCCTGGTAATTGCGACATTAAACACATCCGCCCGGTTTAAGTAGCTGGCTGCCCGCAACGATTGACTATCAATAGCCATGGAGATAAGCATTAAATCTCGCTCCTCTCCTTGAAAACCATAGGGCGTGGCAACGCGCACAGAAAAACTCTGTAACTTCTGCGAGGAGAAGACCTTAATCAACTCCCCTTCCAAATAATCAGCCTGATCCCGATAGGGAGACAAAACACCGACCGACGGCCGAATTGCAGCATCGGCATAGCGCTCGAAATGCGCTTTCAATTGCGCAATAACCCAGTCGCGCTCTACGGTGTTTCTCCCATTTTTTCTCCGGCGCCCTAGCAGTTGATAAAATTCCAGCGCCGACTCTGGTAATGGTTTGGGCCTGGCCCTCATAACTTTCAAGCGGCCGGAGTAAAAAGCATGGTTACTGAATGCGATCAGCTCTGGATGGCTGCGAAAGTGCTCATCCAGCATCACAATAGCTTGTTGAGTGGGGATCACGTCTGAAGCCAAATCCAAAAGTGATTGATCCCTATAGCTCAGTTTTGGCGGCACCCCGGCATCTTTTATCACTCCCTGCCAGATACTTTGCTGCCGCTTGCGGGAAAGAAATGAAACATGCCGCAGTTGTTTACTGTCACCGACAATCACTGCCCGCTCAGCTCTAAACAGGGCCGACAGTGAACTTGCAATATCACACTGGGTTGCCTCATCAAAGACCACCAAATCGAACATGGCGGGCGATAACGGCAGCACTTCATTGAGTTCATCTGCCTCCACCAGCCATATGGGAAACGCCTGCATTACCACCCGCATATCAGTTTGGGCAAAGCGCTCCGCCTGTACTTTTGAAGTTCGAGATCGCAAGGCTTGATTGAATTGGCTCAGGGTACCCCGATTCTTTTCCAGCAGTCTGTGCAATGTATCGCGGCGATAAGTATTCAAATACTGACTTGCCAGGCTTTCAAAGTTGCGCCGACAATCATCAATCGCACCTTGTGATTGCCACAGACTTTTAACACTCAATCGATTTGCAAAGAAGCCCCAGGCATGTCGCGCTACCCACTGAGCAAACCGACCTACACTAACAGCGCGCGCCAATCCCAGCTCTTTGGAGAAGCGCTTCTCCAAGCCCCTCAAGGCTCGATAAGCCCTCTTCAGCTCCCTCTTCACCTGGGCAGGCTTTCTCTCTGGAGGCCCCACCCCCTCTTTCAGCAGCCTATCCAGATGAGCTTTTAAGCTGGGGATAAAACCCCGCTCCTCTCGATGTACATACCCCTGAGTCAGACCGTACTCATCTCGCAACTTATCCCGCACCACATCCAATGCTTGCTGGTTTTTCGATACCACCAAAACACTTTCACCATGCAGCACTCGATCGAGAACCATAGCGGCGATCGTAAAACTCTTTCCCGTACCGGGCGGACCTGAAACTAGGCTAAGAGGAAAGCGAGCCGCATTTTCCAGTGCCCTCTCCTGTGCCCCACTCAACAGACCCGGCAGCATATCCGGCTCACACGCTTTCTGTGCCGTTTCCCAGTGGCACTCTCCCAGCAATGCCTGTAACGGAGGAGATAATCTTTTTTCCCTGCCTAAAAGTTGTAATTCGTGCAGCACTCCACGAGAACCCCTCGATCTATCTGCAAGAATTACCGCACCCGCCGAGACCAGGGACAACTGAATACCCTTCGATACACTTTCAACAGCTGCCTTATCACTCAGGTTAGGCCAGCGCCCCAATTCCTCCACATTTTCCAAAATAGTGTAATGGGCTAGCCAGCGGCCGACGTCAGCCAGCTGTGTCGAGGACAGCGGCGAAGTAAGCACCGGGAAACTATCTGTTATTGAGGACTCAACATCAGGTTTAAGCAGTTGACGTAAAACAGGGAAATTAACGTGAATGTTTGCAGAGTTGATCTCTACAAAACAATCCTCATCAAAATGTAGCTTGGCGGGAAAATAAAGTAGTGGTGCACAGAGCTTGCGTTTTGCGCTTAGTCCAGATTGGAGAGCGTAGTTACCACAAATAAACAGGCAACCATAAATCAGCCGCCGCTCCTTTCGGTAAACATCCACTTGTTCCAGCAGTTTTGCTCCCGCAGTAGCGGAGACAGGTATACGTGGTAACTCATCAGCCCCCAAATAGTCCCGCTCATCTAAGAACAAACGCCGATTCGATTTGAGATTTAGAATATTGTTGAGGGAGAGGTCGTAACTGTCAGCTTGATAGCAGCGCCGAAAGTATTCGATTAACTTCTTGGGGTGGTGCTGCATTGCAAATAACTCCTAGAGGACAACAAAATTCTAACGGATGCCGGAACCTTGTTATACCCCCCGGAGATTACTTGTCCTCAGCCATCCGCCATTAGCGATTGATATTTGCGGCGCTCGCCCGCACTCAGCTGAAGGTCATACTTATCTACGATTGCCATAAACCGCTTGAGGTAAACTTGCTTGACCGGTCCATAGGGCGGCATCCACTTGTCCGGCCCTTTGTGGCCTTTACTTTGGTTACGACCGTCATCAACCAGCCATAAATTCTCGATGTCCTCAGCAAACCGCTGCTTTCGCTTGCGCGTCCAATCAGCTCCCCCGTGATCGTGCGCCCACTTCAGCGGCACAATATGTTCCACATCAAGATCTGAAGCTTTTACAAAGAAGCCGCCTGTGTAGGGATCCAGCCACAAACCGGTGTCTACTTTGCAGTGATTGGAGCGGGTATAGGTTACCGGGGATAGTGAATAGCGAATTAACAACTCATGGCGGGTATCCTGGCAATCCCGATCGGAATCAGACCACTTGGGCAGCCACTCCGCCCGATCATAGGACGCTGCAAAAGCGGAAAAACTGAAGGAGAAAACTACAGCAATGGAAGAAAGCTTAGAAACTGACCGAACGCTCATACATCAACTACCAATCAAACCAGAGCGCTAGGTTACAAGAAAGTGTGTACCAATTGTATGCGGCGGTTCAAATCAATAAGAAATGGTTCAAACGTTATACAAAACACCCCAAATGAAAAAATAGGGCTATAGCAAGAGTAATGAAGAGCAGGATATTTCGATCAATTTTTTTACACCTAATAAAAATGCCCTGCCTGATTAACGCTTGACAGGGCATAATTTATCAATGATAGATTTTGCTACTTGTCCAGCCCTACCGCTTGAGGGATATAGATTGCGTGCAACTGTCCTCCGGCCATCATTTCCTGAATCAATTGTGTAGAGGGACCATTTTTTTGGTCACGCACATTAAAGGAATTCAGGTAACTATCCACTCGACCTTCAAAATCATAGTGAAACTGGGTTGAACTCAAGAACCAACCATCACCCAGAATATCGCCCACATAAATAACCCCGGATGCTTCAGCATCGGTAGAGAGCGCAGCCTCTATCCCGGTATCATCCAGCCCACTGCGAACCTTGGAGGATTGTGAGTAGTATTGACGGTAGGGCTTACTCTCCACATGCTCTTCCAGCAGTGCTTGGTATTCCTCATCGGTAGGCTCAGCTTCCAATTCTCCACTTGCCAGCTGTTTCTCGATCTTCAGATCGAGCTCGTCTTCACTATCGCCAATAATTTCTGGGTTAAATTCGGCAACACGAATCATCTCTCCGGTTTCAGGGTCGAGAACGTAGATTGGTGAGTAATAATTAGATTTATCAAATTGCAACACCAGGCGAGTCTTATTATCGACACCAGCAACCGCTGCCATATTGTCGAAATTCTCATAGTTGTCAGTTATATCGCCATCGGATTTGCTACTCACTACTCTCTTGATGATTCCACCATCTGTTGGATTGGTGATATCCGCAAACTCAAGCTGGTATACACCGTACTTGGCTCCAAAATAAAAGCTATTGGGATCCAATGGGTCCCAATCACCATCTTCCGGAGAACGCCACTGGGAGACCTCCATTCCAGTGGTATGAATACGGAAGGCCTCCTGGCTCATATCGCGAATATCTTCTGGCTTCCCATCTCCGTCGGTATCCTGGCTGGAAAGTTGTACCAACTCAAACATCAATTCGCTATCGTCAAACAGCGCTCGATTGTCACTATCACTAAAATCAACCACCGGCGCGCCATCGCTATCCAAAACCCGAACCGCATACAGCTCACCATTGGTCAAGCCAGCCTTATCAATTTCACTGCCTTCATTGGTTTTTTCACCAACATAAACTGTGAGAAAACCTCCATTGCGATAAGCATCATCTTCATCACCCCGAGGCCGTTCATCATCGACAGACAGCAATATGGTTTTATCCTGTGCTTTATAGTTGGGTACGATATTCTCAAAGCGAGATTTACCAAGTAGTGGCAATTCATAAGCATCACCAGCATTGTCTCCGGTTGTCAAAACAGCGATACCGCGACCGATATAAATTTCCGATTTGTCGTACTCGTAGACAGACTCGATCTCACTCTTGGCTTTCGCCTCACCACTGATGCTACCAAAAGCATCAAATCGAAGGCCTTCATAACCACGCTTCTCAACCAAACCATCGTAATAAGTTTTGAGGCTCTCGCCACCGTCACTCTCTTCGCCGGTCAAGAACATCCGTACCTGGGTACCTTTGCCGCTCTCCGCATTATAGAAAGCAGTTTCAGCTGGCAGAGTTGCGGAGCAGAAACGTTCGAATGCTCCCGTATTCACAAGGTCCCCATCCGCATCAAAATAAGGTTTCATTTGTGTTACGTAGGTATATCCTGGAGATTCAGCAACCTCACCATCCGTGTCATACAGGGTACGCCGCCAGGCATAAACACCTTTAATCAGATCCTCACCACCCTCAATTTCCCCGGAGGTTTTATTGATTACCCACTTTGAAATGAAGGTGCCTGTCGATCGGAGACTGCGATTTGAGTTCTCCAGCACCACCCCGTCACCGCCAACAAAGTTGTAGTGTTCCTGGTTCATAAACAGGGTAAATGTACCGTCGTCATTATCCAGGTACCCCAAACCATCGGGCTCTCCAGACAATACATAAAGGCCATCCGTATCCGCAGCATCGAGACTCGGGTGCTCCTCGAATATAGGAAGCATATCCTGTTGGGGAACATTTTCACTGGAGTAATCAGTGGGGAGATAACCATTGCTAAGCAGATTAATTACCTTAACGTTTTCAGCCGTGGCGACAACATGTGGTACCTGTATTGTTGAAGGACCAATATGCGCAGCAGCCTCAGAAGCAGCAACTGATTCAAATAGACTGACTTCCTCTGGCACTTCCGGATCTGGAGTTACCACTACCGGATCATCATTATCGTCACTACAACCAGCCAAGATTGCCGGTATAACGATAGCTAACGCTGCTCTCTTGAAAAATTTATGATTTTTCATTGCCACTCCAATGCGTTGATTCCCCACCCGAAGGCAGTTCCAGTTATAAAGGCGGCATAGAGTAGTTGTGCTAAATGACAGACTTAATAAGGTTTGATTACAGACGAAGAATAATTTAGTTCAATAAATTTAATTTTCTGCACGAAGGTCTTCATATATTTCAATGGAAAGCTCCCTATCAGAAAACAACCCTATAATTAGTGGATAAAAAACGAAGACAAAAAAAATCCCGTACCAAGCGAATAGTAACTTGGCACGGGACTCTTAGATTAGCCCCAAATTAGGGCTAGCATGTTTTAAACGGATACAGGTTCGCTAATAACCGACTCTTTGCGTTTCTCTTTGGTTTCAGGTTCCCCACCGATTACTTCGTTGGGTCTCACTTTGTGGAATACCGCGTAGAACACAGGGATTGCAATCAGTGTCAACACCGTAGCAAATCCAAGCCCACCCATAATTGTCACCGCCATATCCGCAAAGAAAGCGTCGAATAGAAGCGGGGACATTCCCAAAATAGTAGTGACAGCGGCAAGGAAAACCGGACGCAAACGGCTAACGCTGGCCCGCTGGATAGCTGTCAATCTCGGTAGGCCCGCGTGGGTCTGAACCTCAATCTCATCCACCAATACCACGGCATTTTTAATCAACATACCAGACAAGCTGAGGACACCGAGAAGAGACATAAATCCAAATGGTAATCCCGTCGCCAACAATCCGACAACAACACCGACGAGACACATAGGTACAACCAGCCAGATGATCACCGGCTCACGAACAGTACCGAACAGCAGTATCGACACCAGGATCATAATCAGGAAGCCCAAGGGTAAACCTTTACCTAACGACTTCTGTGCATCGGTAGAACTTTCGTACTCACCACCGAATTCAACCTTGAAGCCTGGTGGCAACTTCATCTCTTCAACCCAGGGACGTATGCGACCAAAGGCTGCCATTGCCGTAACACCTTCAGGCGCATCCGCACTGATGGTAATAGTCGGTACCCTGTTGCGTCTTTGGATCAATCCTTCATCAGCGGTTAACTCGAAATCAGTAATCAACTGTCCTGCCGGAATATAACCCTGCTCATTGGGGCTCCATACCAAGCGGTCTTCCAGTGAACCCACCTGATTGCGATCTCCCTCTGGCATACGGGCAACAATAGGGATAATACGGTCACCGCTTTCAAAGTCGCCAACGGTGTAACCCGCAGTGGCAAACTGAATCATACGACTGACATCAGCATTGGTAACCCCGGCAACTCGCGCCCGCTCATCATCCAGATGTGCGTGCAGAGTAGGCTCTCTGCTGCGCCAGTTGTGACGAATATCTTCCAGTTCTTTTTCACGGAACTGCTGTTCTACACTGACCGCCAAGGTACGCAGTGTCTGGTAATCCGGACCTGAAATACGCACTTCAACATCCGATCCGCCACCGGGACCAAACACCAGGCGTTTGAAAGTAATCAATGCTTCCGGCTGCGCTACACGCAACTTCGCCTTGGCACTCTCTATCAACTGGGGGATTTGCTCCCGGTTTTCAGTGCGAACAATCAACTGGCCATAAGACGCATTGGGTGGCTCGGGAGCATAGGTCAGCATAAAGCGATCGGCCCCGCGACCAGCTACCGCCGTTACGGAGACAACTTCATCCTGTTCCTGGAAGAATGCAGTCGCTTCCTGAAGCGCCTTATCAGTACGATTAATATCACTGCCCTGAGGCATGAAGTAGTTAACATAAAAAAGAGGAGCATTTGAATTTGGGAAGAACCCCTGCTTCACAAACCCGAAAGCAAAGTAGCTGGCCAGGGTCACCACAATAAGTACTGCAATGGTTAGGCCCCTGCGCTTCAACGCTCCTGATAAAGCACCGGAATACATGTTGTAGAAGCGGCCATCGTACGGATCATCCGAGTCGGCTTGCTTACCCGGCTTAAACAGGTGATAACCCAAGTAAGGGGTAATAGTAATTGCCAGTATCCAGCTGAGTAGCAGGGAGATACCAATTACCGCAAACAGGGAGAAAAGGAATTCACCAGTAGCATCATCGGACAGACCGATACCGGAGAAGGCCATAATACCGATAATGGTCGCACCCAGCAGTGGCCAGAAAGTCTGGCGGACTACGCGCCTGGCAGCACTCTTAGGCTCTTCTTTTCTCTGAACCCCCATCAGCATCCCTTCGGCAACCACGATGGCATTATCAACCAACATACCCATGGCGATAATCAGGGCACCGAGAGAGATCCGCTGTAAATTCAAACCAAACAGGTTCATGATTAACACGGTGCCCAAAACGGTCAAACCGAGGACAGTGCCAACCACAACGCCGGAACGCCAGCCCATAAATACACAAAGTACTAGAGTAACGATCACGACAGAAGAAACCAGGTTAAAGAGGAAACCGTCAACACTCTCCTCTACTACCTGATGCTGCTCGTAAATAGGATGGATTTCTACACCCAGGGGCAATGCCTGCTTAATCTGCTCCAGCCTGGCCTCTACCGCCTTGCCAACGTTCACGATATTGGTATTTTCCGCACCGGCCACACCCAGCAGAATGGCCTGCTTACCATCAAATCGGGCAATAAAGCTTGGGCTTTCATCGTAACCGAGAGAAATATCGGCGATATCACGAACGGCCAGCATCGCGGTAGAACCGGGCACGCCGACGAGAATATTACGAATGGATTCCAGGTCACTCGCAGGATTATCAACCAGTATGCGGGTACGTAAATCCTGACCTCCAATCTCGCCAACTTTCTGGGTCGAACTTTCAGATTGCAGTACCTGCGCTAAGTCATCCAGGGAAAAACCAAACTGGGCCAGGCGGGATTCATCAATATCCAGGTAAGCCACTTCGTCGATAATGCCTGAGCGGGAAACCTTGGCAACCCCCTCAACTCCCAGTAACTCCCGGCGAATCGCTTTGGTAATTTCACGCATTTCAGTCAGCGAAAACCCTTCTCCGGTAATCGCATAATAAATACCGTAAACCTCACCAAAGTCATCATTCACAATGGAGGGTAAAGCACCGCTGGGCAGGTCACTTTGAGCATCATTAACCTTGCGCCGCAATTCATCCCAAACCTGGGCAAGTTCCTGCGAGGCATACTGATCTTTGATTTCCACCCGAATTTCAGACATTCCCGGACTTGAGGTGGAAGAGACCTTGTCCAGCTGTCCCATTTGTTGGATGGCCACCTCAAGCTTTTCGGTGACCTCCTCTTCTACACGCTGGGCGCTGGCGCCTGGGTAGAAGGTGTAAACACGGGCTTCCTTGATCGTAAACGCAGGATCTTCGAGGCGGCCAATATCTGAAAGTCCCCAAAGACCACCGATTAAGCAAATCAGCATCAACAGCCAGCTATAAACTGGCTTTTCTATAAATATGTCAGAAATCTTCACAACATTTTCCCTACTGTTAACAGGGCCAGAGCTAACACACTAATTAGTGCTGTGCGTAATTGCGTACTTTTGCACCGTCATAAAGGTGCTGGCCGCCGGTAGCAACCAGTTTCATAGCCGGGCTAATGCCATCTTTAATCTGAACCGACTCACCATCAGTACGCCCGAGGGTCACGGAAGCTTTGGAAACAGACTGGTCTGCATTAATTTGCCAAACATAGGGCTTACCTTCCGGGCCAGTCTGCACTGCTGAAAGGGGAACCCACAGGTCACCACTCGCTTTATTCAACTTCACACTAACGCGAGCGGTCATGCCGGGAAGGATCTGTACATTTTCGGGGCGGGGCATTCCAAACTCGACAACGTAAGTCTGGGTAACGCTGTCTGCCTCAGCCTGGTGCTCACGGTAAGTAAGTGGGAACTCCTTGCCCGGCAAAAATTCAAATTCGGCGGTCATGGAGTTGACTTGCTCTTCATTAACCGTGGCCAACAGCTTTTCAGGCACGGAGATTTGAATTCGAACTTCAGAAATATTCTGCAAACGGACAATTGCCTGGCCGGCCTGGACGTTGGTGTAATTCTCTACCAGCTGGCGAGTTGCCAAAGCATCGAAAGGAACCCTTAGCTGTGTATAAGCCAGGTCCTGCTCAGCACGTTCCAGGGTCACTTTAGCCAAGTCAAAGTTACTTTTCGTTTCATCCAGCTGCTGCTGTGAAATAACTTTTGACCCTGCCAGAGAGCGCTGACGATTGAGGGTTTTTTCCAGCAACTCTACATTTAATCGGGCTTCTTTTACCCTGCGCAGGTAATCCCGCTGATCAAGCTCTGCTATCAGGGTTCCCTTTGGAATAATTTCACCTTCGCGAATTGTGAGCTTGTCCAGCTTCCCACCGACCTGGAAAGATAGATCGACACTCTGCACTGCCTTAACACGACCGGCAAACTGTCGATCTTTGACCTGGTTATTACTGGCAACGGTAGCTACTTTCACGGGCCAGACGTGCTCTGCCTGCGCCTGCTCCGTCTTCGATTCGGAGCATCCTGCCAGAACTGCAACTGCTGCGATCAAAACGGCCAATGAGAAACGCGATCTTGGCGATATATTCATATTCATCATCCACAAACTGTATTAACTGGGGCTGACCTTTAGTTCAGGTCGGCAGAGAGCGCCAGCAGACGTCCCTGTAAACGTTCAATAATCGGGTCTTCAGACTCAACCACACCGAGTACGCGACCCAGGAACATGCCCTGGGCCGCCAGGATTAGCAGTTCCGCCATTTCCGGGTCACGATACGCATCGCAGATATCGCGACGCTGCTGCTCCTCTTTGTCTTTTACCGGTCCCAGCAACATGGGGTCTTCGGCCACGGCGGCGATCAGTGAGCGAGGCAGCCCCTTGTCGTCCTCCATCAATTCAAAAATGCTCTTCAAGCGCGACACCAACAAGCTGTCCCCCGAGGACACAAAAGTGGCAACACTGTCATCTTCACGAGCTATTGCCGCCTCCAGCATCGCCTTCAGGAGTGACTGCTTAGTTCGAAAATGATGAATCAAACCGCCCTTGCTGAGCCCGCACTGTGCAGCCACCGCATCCAGGGTCAACTTGCGCGCCCCGCGATCCCGGACTACTTCTTCTGCTGCTCGAACAATGGCAGCTTTGTCGACTCTCGACACATGACCTCCTGGGCACCATCAATCAAAACCAACCGGTTGGTCGGTATCTTAGCGGCAACATTTCAAAGGTCAAGCTATGCTACGCTCCCTCACCAGAAAACATGGTTAAAAAGTGTTACGAGAGCGTTAAGTTCACGCTGGAGAGATGATTTATGACGGATCGGTACTGCCCCTGTGGATCGGGCAAGCCCCTTGATACCTGCTGCGGACTCTATTTGTCGGGAAAGGCTTACCCCAATAATGCAGAAGCGGTTATGCGCAGTCGCTATACGGCCTTTGCAACCGGAAATTTTCGGTACCTGAAAAAAACCTGGCATCCCGACACCTGCCCAGAACTGCAAGCTGAGGATATTGAAACCCAGTGGACACAATTGGAAGTTATTAAGAGTAAGGCGGGACTAAAAAAATCGATTGTGGAATTTAAGGCTTGGTATACAGAAAATGACCAAGAACACCTGATTCACGAAATTTCACTATTTAAGTTATTTAAGAAGCGCTGGGTATATTTGGAAGCTCTACCCAACTGGCCTGATGGGAAATAGGCTAGCAGAAAACACGGCTAGCTAAAGAGGCGATATCAAAGAAAAAATAGCAGCAAAAGCCTGGGGGCGGGAGTCGCACTCCCGCACCTCTTTACGTAGCTTCTGCTTGCTAGCGAAACGCCCCGAAGATTTTGCCTTTACGTGGGCACCGCCCTTTCTCATTAGCGGATTACGCGCAACATAACTACGAATTTTTTCTTTCTTTTTCATAAAACTTCACCTTTTACTTTTAGTAGATCCACTCTTCCAAATATCTTCTCACTCAAAACTTGTATTGATACCTCCATATTTACCCCTTGATACAAATTACCTGGCGTAGCGTGTGCACCACTTCCACAAGATCGGACTGGTTCTCCATCACCTGGTCAATATCCTTATAAGCAGCAGGAATCTCATCCAGAACGCCCTTATCTTTACGGCATTGCACACCTCGGGTCTGATCTTCCAAGTCCTTTCTGGTAAAACGCTGGCGAGCCGCTGTACGACTCATTTTTCGACCAGCTCCGTGTGCACAGGAATAAAAAGATTCCTTATTGCCAAGCCCACGCACGATAAATGACTTAGCCCCCATAGAGCCGGGAATAATTCCCAACTGATTTCTCTGAGCACTAATAGCCCCTTTGCGAGTCACGAATACATCTCTATCAAAATGGCGCTCGCGAACAACATAATTGTGGTGGCAGTTAATTGCCTCTGTGGTCAAAGTAAACTTTGGCAAGCTTACCTTCAGGCATCCAAGCACAAGCTTCATCATTTCCTGCCTGTTCCAGCGCGCATATTCCTGCGCCCAATTAACCGCCTCAATATAATCGTCAAAATTCTGGCAGCCTTCTGAGAAATAGGCCAGATCCTTATCCGGAAGATTGTGCATATGCCCAACCATATCCCGTCGGGCCAACTGGATAAAATGCTGACCAATAGCATTGCCAATCCCTCGACTCCCTGAATGCAACATCACCCAGACAGCACCACTCTCATCAATACAAACTTCGATAAAGTGATTGCCACCCCCTAATGTACCCATTTGGGTCACCCAGGTTTTTTGTGGCTGATGCAGCTTCTTCAGTAGCCCTGGATGCTTTGAAAACAATCTATCCACACCGGGAGCTAAAAGTTTGCAGGCAGATTCCCTGGCGCTGATCAGTTTATGTCGTCCCTGACCAACCGGCACTTTCACCTCAATGGCGTCCCGCAGTGCTTTCAGATTGTCTGGCAGCTGATGGGCTTGTAGCGAAGTTCGCACCGCATTCATTCCACAACCAATATCCACCCCAACGGCAGCAGGAATTATCGCACTTACCGTTGGGATCACCGATCCTACCGTTGCCCCCTTTCCCAAATGCACATCCGGCATAGCAGCAACATGGGAGTGCACAATAGGAAGCTGGGCAATATTCTTTAACTGCTGCATTGCCTTGGGCTCGATATCATCGGTATAGATTTTTACCGGTACCGTGCCAGGCGGTGCATTTCGATTCAACACTGTTTTTACAGGCATATTTTATCCCTGGATTAATCCACTTAACTGAAACGGCAATCCAAGCTAAAACAAAAAAGCCCCGGCATTTGCCAGGGCTTTTGGAAGGTCTGGCTTGGAAAGCAATATCACTTTCCAAGCTCAAGCACGTGAAAAGTGATTAAACAAATAAACTCTTGATATCTACATTTCGCATTTCACGGCTCCTTAGTGGTGCGATCCACTTCAAAAATACTGCCAATTAGAATGCCAACCTTGAAACTAGATCAGCAATGGAATTTAGGTGCAGTTTATTCTCATTTGGTACCATGTCAAGCCTGTTTTTTGCCTATCGATAAAAATTCTACCCTGAATTCACTAACCAACTTTTACTTTTCAACATAGCTTGAGGGCTCGCTATGCCATAAAATCGTGCTACCGAAATTACAGTCCAGTCGCCACGCCCCCAAAATGACCACTCAAGAACCTACCATTCTCTTTGAAGACGACTACTTACTTGCCGCTTATAAACCAGAGGGGTGGCTTGTTCACAGATCAGAAATAGACCGCCATGAAAAGCGTGTACTTTTGCAATATTTGAGGGACCTATGTGGCAGCTTTCTTTATCCAGTACATCGACTGGATAAGCCTACCTCCGGTGTTATTATTTTTGCGAAAAGCAGCGAGATTGCTGCGCAGGTACAGCAGCAGCTGGAAAGTGATTTATCATCAAAAAAATATATTGCTGTATGTAGAGGGTATAGCCCGGAAGAAGGTGTCATTGACTATGCCCTCCCCCCCGTTGCCGACTTCAAACACCAGAGGAAGCGACCTAAAACGGATCTGCCACGTCAGCAAGCTGTTACACTGTACCGACGCTTGGAGACTATTGAGTTACCTTATGAGGTTGACCGCTACCCGACCAGCCGGTATTCCCTAGTAGAAATCCAATTGAAAACAGGGCGGCGCCATCAAATAAGAAGGCATTTCAAGCATATCCACCACCCTCTAATTGGCTGCCCGAAATATGGAAAGTCAACCCATAATCGTTTCTTTGCCAATAGGCTCGAGTGCTCTCGACTGCTTTTGCATGCATCTGAACTTAAGCTTGAACATCCGGTGAGCGGTTCTCAGCTGAAAATACAATGCGAAATACAGGGAAATTTCTTGCAATTAATTCAGCGATTTAAATGGAAACTTTAATTTATAAAGCGTCCAAGTTACTCAGAAGCCCTCAAGCCTTACATAGTGCATGGGGCGACCTGCCCAGGATAGGAGCACAATGGCGCTGAATTAATAATTTCCGATGTGCAGCAGGCTGAGCTTCCACCATTTAATTGGCCGCATCCGGGGCCGCCACAGGCCCCACACGAGCTGGAACAGCAAGCTCCCGACCCATTGTATATTCCAGCTTTCTCATTTTCGCATACAGCCCCCTTAAGGCCATATATCTTTCTCCCTTGCTTCACTGAAATATTGTCAAAGTAGGCATAGACTTTTTTGGAGGGTGACCACAAAGCTGAACTACCGCCATGAAAAGTACTGAACTGAAATTTATCAATAGCTACCCTATCACTACCAGTCAGCCGCAACCCTTGTTCCTCTACAATTTTTTTTCCATTTATAAACAGCTCGATATATCCGTCAGCATTATTTGCACTGCTATTTAATTGCACAAACAACTCAATCCGATACCAGGTATCCCGCTCAAATCTAAAGCTGTCATTCCCTTGATACCCATCTCCACACCGAGCGACTCTATCCTGATGATAGGTATAGAGCCCAACCCTACCCTCCGCACCAAACTTAACCCGCACACTCCAACTCTTCGGATCAATAGGTACGCATCCTGAAGCCTGTCCCCCACCAGCAAGGCCGTGTAGCTTACCTCCCTTAACAAATTCGAAGTTCCGATGAAACTTCACATCGTAAGCGAGAGTTGCCGATGAAACAGATTTGGCTAACTGGGTTGATGTACTAATTCTCTCCGAACCCTTCTCATAAGGAATATACTGAGCTTCCAGTGCATGCCCATTACCGGGCATTGGAATTAAATTTAAATGCTGATCATCAAACGTAGCCAGTGGCTGCAAATCAAAAGTTCTTCGCAACAAGGTAATATCGGTATATTTCATGTAGGGGATCCCGACCCGATATCTACCAGAATTTGAAATTGCACTGAATCTGCCTTGATTTGATGAAAACCCATATACATAGATCTTCTTTCTTACAAATTTTTTCATTTCCTCATAATTCAAATAGAACTTGAATCCATGGGGAACGCCCTGAGTATCACATATATTGGCAATTCCTTTTGACGACGCCTGATCAGCTCTGGAAATTTTTAATGGAAACCCGCTTCTACTATCGCTACCTAGATAAAGACCAACAGAAACTGACTTGAATACTCCTTTCTGACAAGCCCACCCAGAAACAACCAAGCCTCCCCCCAAATATTCAACCCGATCAACCCTACCGATCATCTGGGCGAAATCCTGATTACCTGTACTAAATGAAAAAAGAGTCACGAGTAAAAACACAGAAAACATCTTGAATAATACCCGACAGCATTGACATCACTATTAAATATAGAAGCTACTTGTTCGGATGAGTGAGGGCGCACATAGCCCGAGAAAATCATAAGAAAGCGCAAACTAAATGCTAAAGGCTTCCTCCGCCTTGGCGGAATAATAATGGATTCAAGGGCGTTTAACGCCCTTTAGAAACTTGAAGAAAAAATATTCACTAAGATGAAAGGCGCTAGTCACGCCAATGAGGGGAGAGAAACTAAGGTCAGTGTTCAGAATTACCGTGAGAAGCCTCTTCTTGAGATTTACTGCGAATCCCAAAGAGCCCCTTGCGCTCAGTTTTACCTTCCGGCTCCGGCTGTAGAAAACTGCGCAATTTATCTTTTTCCCACATGGCATCCTGATAGCCGAGATCGATAAGTTCTTCGATATATGGCCTTTCAAATAATAAATAACTGGCTGCAGAAACACCGCCACCGGGATTGGTCGCACCCGTTGAGCGGAATAACCAGCGTAGCGCCGAGGGAAGGTGACCAAGTTTTCTGCCACTAAGACGCCCTAAACTCTGCGAGGGCTCAATAACAACCGACTCTACCGAACGCAACAATTTCAAATCGGAATGATCTGTTGGATCCACATAGTCAAGTAACATATTTACTCGATCCAGATGCTCCAAGTCTGCCTCCAAGCTATCGATAAATGCGGCATTGAATAACTGAGCAGCTATTTGCGCCATCGAAGGGGACTCCATCTGCGCAGGACTGTTGCGACTCCCCCAATGGGCTGGAGAACGGTTGTCCGACACACCCACCACAAAGACACGCTTGGCACCGAGATGCAGTGCGGGACTAATCGGGGCCATCAGACGAATGGCACCATCGCAAAAATAAACCCCATCCAATTTGACCGCCGGGAAAATGGCAGGAATTGCTGCTGATGCCAATAGGTGGTCCGAGGTTAATTGAGTGGGCACTCCAAAGCGACGAAACCGCTGCCATCCTTTAACATTCTCCGCTCCCTGAAAAAAGCTGACGGACTGCCCTTCACTATAAGAAAGCGCATTAACACTTGTGGCATGCAAATGCCCAGCCGAAATATTTTTTTGAATATTGTCAAAGTTTATCTCGCGCTCAACCAAGCTGCGCAGCGGACTGTTATCCAGGAGTGCCAAAGGTTTTTGTCTACCCACACCTTGGTTCAAGAGCGAACGACTGATAGAAAACAGATTTCCAAGCAAACTACGCCAACTGGTGCGATAAACCTGCTCAACACTAAGCTGCAACCAAACTGAGCACATTCTGTCGACAGCTTCTTTAAAGGTACCTGTATGAGAGGCGAGAAGCATCGCGTTCATAGCTCCTGCAGAGGTGCCGCAGATTATTTGAAAGGGCCGAGGATTATCTTCTGGAACCAGTTCCGCAAGCGCCCTTAAAACGCCCGCTTGATAGGCGGCACGCGCACCTCCCCCAGAGAGAACCAGAGCGTTACGCTGGCCAGGTTTGTTACTTTCACTGTTACTTGTCGACAAAGTTTTCTTCCAATACAACAAGCCCGCAAACAACAGAGTCCGCTTAAAGGCTATTGAGAAAAAAGCCCATATACAACTCAGATTCAGAGTTGTCGGGGATATTTGGTAAGATAAATAGAATCTTTTAAGTGTACTTATTATTCTAAATCGATAGATCTATTAGAGAGCCATATCTACAACGTAACGACCTATTCCATGCCCTCTATTTAAGCGCGCAAGAAACTCTGGAGCCTGATCAAGGCTAATATTCTCCGCAATACTGTCGAGCTTATCGCCGATATACCACTCACTGCCCAACCGCTTCCATACTTCTGCCTTCTTTTCTATTGGCAAAACAGCGCTATCCACACCCAACAAACTAATACCGCGCAAGATAAATGGAAATACATTGGCGTGAAATTGAGCACCTGAAGCCATACCACAAGCAGCCACTCCGCCGCCGTAGCGCAGGGATTTAATGACATTAAAAAGCGTTTCCCCCCCCACAGTATCTACAGCCCAAGCCCACAATGGCTTGGCCATCGCCTTATTGGCAAAAGGGGCCAGTGTATCCCGGTCGAGAACCTTCCATGCACCCAATCTCGCCAAATAATCAGCAGACTCCAACTTTCCCGTCACTGCTGCGACACGAAAGCCTAGCTTCGCCAGCAAGGCGACGGCAACAGAGCCGACGCCCCCGGTTGAACCTGTTACCAGAATCTCTCCATCCTCAGGAGATGCACCGGACTCCAGGAGTTTTTCAACACAAAGCGCGGCGGTAAAACCAGCCGTACCCAGTGCCATAGACTCCCAAGCTGTTAGGCCCTCGGGGACTGGCAAGGCCCATTGCGGAGGAACGGCAATACGCTCTGCAAGTCCACCAGAAGTATTCATGCCCAAATCGTAGCCATTGACCAATAATTCGGCACCCGGTTGAAACGTCTTGCTCCGATCGAACAGCACTTTGCCCACCGCATCAATACCCGGGGTATGGGGGTAAGTATTAGTAATCCCACGATTGCCAAACGCAGATAAAGAATCTTTGAAATTCAAGGATGAATAACTTACGGCCAACAGCAACGGGTTATCGGGAAGCTCAGAAAGTTGACGCTCAACAACAGACTGGTCAAACTTTCCCGAAGCTACTTCGGCAACCTGAATTGCCCGAAATTTTTCATCCCTATCTATTTCCATGGGGTATATCCCGCAACACTATCAACCTGTAACGTTACAACTATTGAGCCTGATGACGCAGAGCTGCCAGCCGTGAAAAGAGACGAGTGACCGCCGATTCCACACCGGCTTCTGCCGCCAGCCCTATTTTCTTAGCAATATTTTTCCGCTCTTTGAATTCCACCTGATATAAGTCGCAGTCCTTAGCACAACTGGTCAAGTATTCATCTGATGTTTTCAGCTCATCGACCAGTCCCAAGGATAGGGCTTTTTGCCCGAACCAAACCTCGCCCGTGGCAACTTTGTCGACGTCGAGTTTTTGACGGTACTCCCCGACAAAGTGCTGAAACAGAATATGGATCTCATCTAAATCCTCTTGGAACTTCTGTTTACCTTCCTCAGTATTTTCACCAAACATGGTTACAGTGCGCTTGTACTGGCCCGCAGTAAACAGTTCGTAATCGATATCATTGCGCTTCAGCAGGCGGTTAAAATTCGGCATCTGAGCTAAAACACCAATAGAGCCCAACATCGCAAAGGGTGCTGCCAGGATACGATCTGCAACACAGGCCATCATGTAGCCCCCGCTGGCAGCCACTTTATCGACAGCAATAGTCAAATGGATACCTGCACTACGAATCCTGGTTAACTGGCTGGCGGCCAAGCCATAGTTCGCCACCATGCCCCCAGGGCTTTCAAGACAAAGGAGAACTTCATCTCCGGACTCTGCCACTTGAAGAATGGCCGTCACCTCTTCACGCAAATGGGAAAGAGCACTCGCTTTGATATCCCCATTAAATTGCATAACAAAGACACGCTTGCGCTCGGAGACCAACTCCCCTTTTATACCCTTAGACTCACGCTCTCCTTCCTCTTTAGCAACGTCGGAAGAAGTAGCAGCACTTTTTTCAGGCTGCTTTTTGCTCTCAGCTTTATGTTTTTTAGCTAGGGCTTTTTCCTGAGTTTTCTTCTCTTTCGCCATTTGCTTTTTACGACGGGCGAATTCGTGCTTATCCATCACAGCTTCAAGCAGTGTTTCTTTAAACTGCTCATAGCGATCATTCAAATGTGTAACTGTGATATGACCCTGAACACGCTCTTTCAGCTGCTCTCGATTTGCAAAAATAAAACCTATCAACACCATTAAGGCCACGACAACCGTAACAATTTTGGCTAGAAAAAGGCCGTATTCAATTAAAAATTCCACTTAGACTCCATTTTCCGTCTTAACTAATTTTTATTTAGCTTCAGTATTTTACTGCCAACCTTCCAGGGCGGAAGTTGCTCGCTGATTAAGGGGGCGAGCCAACAAACCGCTGTGGCTAATACGCACCTCGTAAACCGCACCGTCCTCCATAGGTAGAAATGTGGCACTGCCATATACCGCATCAACAAAGGGCAACTTGCGATCAACACCGCGTACAAACTGCCAGACATCCACGCCATAGTTCGCCCCCTCTATTTCGTGGACAGAACGCTCGCGAGCTCGCTCATCCTGTAGCGTGAGATAGCGACCACTCAACCTGTCCAGACGATAAGCGGGCTTAATTCCCCAGCGGGCTAATGGACCCTGCCACTTGAGCATTCGGGCATCCAACTGCCACTGATCCCCAAGCAATTCAAACTTTTGCGCTATACCATCCGCATCAGAAAACTTGACTTCAAATTGCTGCTCGGCAATTTTTCGAAACGAAACAATGCCAACACTGTGCTCTTCAGCCAGATTTCTATAGCTGTAAACATCTGCAGCAATCAGAACAATCCAAAGGGCAGTTGCAAAAAGAAAAAGACCGGCGGAACCACGTATAAACCCCAGGAACCAATTTCCCGATAACAGGACTCGCGCGCCCCAAAACACAAACAACAACGCCAGGATGGCAATAATAAAGGTAATCGCTATATACATTATGATTTCTACTCCCTGATACTGCGCAACATCTTTAAACCAAGCTTACGGGCGGTTCTTCGCTGCAGCCTTTTCGACAAAAGTGTGGATCAAGCGGCCGGACAGGGTTTGTATGGGCGGTATAGCTGGCAATGAACTGTAGTGGAACCAGTTTGCCTCTTCTATCTCATTGGGGTCCAAGCACAATCCCCCACCTTGCCACTCCGCCAAATACCCGATCATCAACTGCCCGGGAAAAGGCCAGGATTGGCTCCCCACATACTCCAGGGCACCCACTTTGAGCCCCACTTCCTCATAGACTTCACGCACCAGCGCTTGCTCTGCACTCTCACCGGGCTCTATAAACCCAGCGAGGGCCGTATAAGTTGCATTTCCACGCGAGGCATGACGAGCCAAGAGACACTCATCTCCCCGGGTAACAAGCATAATTACACAGGGGGAGATTCTGGGGTAGACAGTGAGATCACAAGCCGGGCAGGTGCGAGCGCGATCATTAGAGTGATAGATGGTAGGAGTGCCACAACGACCGCAAAATCGATGTTGGCTATCCCAATGGGAAATCTGTAGCGCCCGCCCAGCCAATGCAAACATCGGCTCCTCAACCAAAGTCAGCAGGCTGCGCAGGTTTCGCCATTCATAGCCGGCAATTTCAATCTGACGAGACAAAACGTGGACACCACACGCCCGCCCACTTAGCTCTCCCAGATAGTGGCTGGATTGAACAGCCTCCGCTACCAATACCTGGGCGTCATGGAGGAAAAAATCTCCTCGGCAGAGAATCAGCCCATCAGCAATCAGGATATGCTGGGAAAATTCCGGGACTGCCCACACATTACCTGCTGGGACAAACTTATCTACCAAGGAGACCTCCTTAATTATGCGGCCTCAACGGGATAACCCAGAGCAGTCAAGCTTTCGATAGCGAGACTGAGGGATTGAATATCTGCTTGCCTATGCAGCTTTACCTCTCCCAGATAGTACTCAAGGCTGATAATCGCATCGGCAAAAATATGCAAAGATTGCTCTACTTCAGGACCGGCATCATGACGGTCGATAACAGTTTCAACAAAGTTCAGCAAACCTTCAACTACGGCCGCCGCTCTACTTAAGTTGAGAACGATCAAGCCTCCGCGCACTGAGTTCAAAGTAGTGGAAACATTGCGAATATGGCCATGATCAAAGTCGGACTCTGCATAGGCCGCCAGCGCTCTCTTAATCAACGCCAAACCGGCTTCTGCCTCTTTAAGTACAGCCACTTCCGCTTCTGCCAACTGGCTGTGCTCAAAGGCAATATCCGCATGACCGTATTCATCCAGATCAATAGAAGTACTCTGCTTGAGCGCTCTTACCGTGCTATCGACCATCAACACCTGGCCTGTCAGTTTCTGCAGTGCGCTGTCCGCTATGGAACCACCCGCGCCGGAGGCACTCTGGTATTCCGCAACTGCGCTGCGCAGGCTCTCTCCAACCCGCTTGAAGTTGAGCATCTGCAAGGTACCGGCCACTCTCTGTAGAGAAGAAGCGAGGCCATCTTCTGCATCCAAGGTAGTAGTACCAATTAACTCAGCGTCATCCAACATCCGGCGCACACCGGACAACTCTTCCTCTAAGGCGTTAGCAACTGCGGTAATTGCCGTGGCGCCGGGGCCTCCAAGGGTGGCCCGCTCCCGCTCTAATTCTTCTTCGCTGTAATCAAGAGCCTCTGCGGAGAAGGCTTCCAGCAACTTGCCACCAAAACCCTCGGGCTTGGAAAGAGTCAGCCAATAGAGGCACTCTTTCAGCAAAATCGGTGGCGCAGGCTGATCTAAAGCTGTATCACACTCTTTTTGCAAAGCTCGTAGCCAGCGATCAAACATACTGAAAACCATCACTCGGGATCGGCTGATGCGCATTTCCTGGGAGGCCATGCCTGCAAGTGCCGCCCCTGCTACCACCCATAAACGCCCGTTTGGGCGCCCCATGGTGATGCTTGCGATTCTCTCAAGGGCGCGAGACATCATCGTGTACGCTGGGCCCCGAGGTTTACCTCGCAACAGAGCCAACAAACCAACCTGGTACATATGGCGGAATCGGCGAACAAAACTATTCAAGTCTTCCGACATTACCGCAGAAGCCCCGGCACCAGGCACAGCCCCCTCCAAATTACAACGGAAAAAATGACTTTCCGGCACAGGGGGCTGAGACCGGGCCGCACGCAAATTATTGATATAGGGAATCAGCAATTCTGGACGGGCAATGGCACGACTTTGGACAAAATCCAAGTAGCGTCCCATTACGTAAAAACCTGTACCCAGCGCTTCCATCAATTCTTCTGAGGCGCTCTGTCTCTCCTCCAACACCTCTGTAAGCGCTTTGATTTTCTCTTGGGCGAGGAGCTCAGCTGCCTGGAGCTGCACCATCTGCAATACTCCACTGACCTGCCTGAGTGCAGCCAAACTCTGTTCGAGAGCCTGCTTTTGGGAAGTATCCGCGGCAAATTTATCCAAGTGTGAGGCGGCATTATCGATGGTAGCTACCAGCTCATCCTTCACTACATTGACAGAAGTGATATTGATCTTGCGCAATTCAGTCTTTGGCTGCACCGCTGCATTCTTCCTATAATCGAACAAAAAACAACCAGATCCGGATGATTCTGGCCTCATTAAGGGCAATTTACCCCAATAAATAAAAGAGTCCACCTTTCGCCAAACAATTTCCACCGAATAATCGACAAATAACCTAGCGGCGGGGCTGAAGCCCCTAAATTACTTGAATTTTCCAGAAAACCCAGTAGCGTTTGCTACTTTCAAGTTTAAAGCTGTACGTTTTTTTGTGTTAAAGAACAAAAACCAATCAATCTGTGCACAATAAACCCGGGGAAGCACGCAGCGATAATTGAGCTCAGGTATCTATTTCGCATACACCGCCAATTCCCAAAGATTCCATTTTGACCCACACCAATGGGTTAACCAAGGAAGTAAATGATGAACACTTACAACAACACCATTGCGGCATCCGGCGGCGGATTTGGTCGCGCCTTTGCCGAAAATTTTCTCGGCGAAGCGCCTGATTGGTACAAATTGACCATAGCCGCCTTTTTGCTTCTCAACCCATTAATACTGTATGTATCGGGGCCTTTTGTAACAGGCTGGGTCCTTATTGGTGAATTCATTTTTACCCTGGCGATGGCCCTGAAGTGTTACCCTCTTCAACCCGGCGGACTACTCGCAATTGAAGCCGTATTGATGGGTATGACAAGCACCGATGCCGTCTACCACGAGGTAGTTGAGAATATCGAAGTTATTCTGCTGCTAATGTTTATGGTGGCCGGCATTTACTTCATGAAGAGCCTGCTTCTATTTGTATTCACTAAAATTTTGATTAATGTGAATTCAAAATCTCTGCTGTCACTACTTTTCTGTGCTGTATCTGCAGTACTGTCAGCATTCTTAGATGCCTTGACCGTAACTGCTGTTCTGATTGCGGTTGCCGTAGGCTTTTACTCAGTCTATCACCGGGTCGCCTCCCAGCAGCCACACCACCACAACGACCATGACCACTCCAACGATGAGCATGTCGTGGAGTATCACCGCGAAGACTTGGATCAGTTTCGAGCCTACCTTCGCAGCCTGATCATGCATGGCGCCGTAGGCACTGCTCTCGGTGGTGTTTGCACCTTGGTTGGAGAACCGCAAAACCTGCTGATCGCTGAGAAAGCCGGGTGGGAATTTGTACAGTTTTTCCTGCAGATGGCCCCAGTGACCATTCCAACATTCTTTGCCGGCCTAGCTACTTGTTTCTTTTTGGAGAAAATTAAAATGTTTGGCTATGGAGCCCAGCTCCCTAGCGCCGTACGTGAGGTACTGGTTAATTTTTCCAAAGAGGAAGAAAAGAAGCGCACCTCGGCGCAAGTTGCCGAGCTGTGGATTCAGGGCGTTGTCGCTGTGGTTCTGGTTTTTGCCCTGGCATTTCATGTTGCCGAAGTCGGTATCATTGGCCTGATGATTATCGTACTTCTGACCTCGTTTAACGGCGTTGTTCAAGAAGCTAGAATCGGCCACGCGTTTGAAGAGGCACTGCCATTTACTGCACTGCTCGTGGTTTTCTTTGCAATTGTTGCAGTGATTCACCAGCAGCACCTATTCGAGCCTGTAACCAACTTCGTCCTCGCACAAAAGCCCGAACAGCAGCCAGGATTGCTATTCATGGCAAACGGTATTTTATCGATGATTAGCGACAATGTTTTTGTGGCAACGGTTTATATTAACGAAGTTAAGGCTGCCCTCACCGCAGGTGACATTACCCGAGAACATTTTGACAAGCTGGCCATTGCCATCAATACCGGAACCAACCTACCCAGCGTTGCCACTCCCAATGGACAAGCTGCATTTTTGTTCCTGCTGACATCGGCCCTGGCACCTCTCATACGCCTATCTTATGGCCGCATGGTGATCATGGCTCTGCCCTACACCATCGTACTGAGTATTGTTGCTTTGATTTGCGTGGTCTACGCGATCTAAAGAGAACCTGTATAAGAGACTATCTGGATGGGTGGGGATTGATAATTCCCACCCACTCAGAAAAAGAAAAGCGCAATGAACATCAAGATTAAAGAGAACACCTCTTCATTGATGTGCTACCAGAAGTGTTTACCCGCTGATTTCTCCAGCAATCCTAGCATCGATTGATGCGCTTCAGCTTCCTGTGGCGTAGCACGCGCTACTAGCAGGGGCGCGCGATCTGCCGATAGGCGACGGATGGCTTCACCCGCCACATCATTTTCCGCCTTCTTACCTTCCTCCCCTTCCGAGGAATCACCCTGTGCCAACACCAAATCGGTTTGGCCACCGGTCATCATCAGGTAGACGTCAGCAAGAATCTCCGCATCCAGTAATGCGCCGTGCAAATCCCGCTGGGAGTTATCGACAAAGTAGCGCTTACAAAGGGCGTCCAGATTGTTTTTCTGCCCGGGGTGCTTTTCCCGGGCCATTGTCAGGGTATCCAAAACCCCACAATGCGCATTGACATTGCGCCAGCGCGGATTACCCAGCAGCCTCAGCTCAGTATCAATAAAACCGACATCGAAGGGCGCGTTGTGAATAACCAGCTCTGCACCTTCACAGAAGGTCATAAATTCATCGGCGATCTGAGCGAATACGGGTTTGTCCGCCAGGAATTCATTAGTAATTCCATGGACCTCAATAGCCCCATCTTCCACTTGTCTCTGCGGGTTGATGTACTGGTGATAGTGACGGCCAGTCAACTTTCGGTTAACCAGCTCTACGCAACCAATTTCAATAATACGATGGCCGCTTTTGGGATCGAGACCTGTTGTCTCTGTATCGAGAACCACTTGACGCATATGCAATATTCCCCTCAGGACTCCAGCTCATCGACGCCGCGATTTGCCAACTGATCGGCCCGCTCATTGCCCGGGTGGCCGGCATGACCTTTAACCCAGTGCCACTCCACATCATGCTGGGAGACGCTCTCATCCAACTGCCGCCATAGGTCTGCATTTTTGACAGGCTTCTTACTCGCTGTCTTCCAACCATTCTTTTTCCAGTTGTTAATCCAGCCGGTAATTCCCTGGCGCAGGTACTGTGAGTCAGTATGTAAATCAACTTTGCACGGCTGTTTAAGAGCCTCCAAAGCTTTGATTGCAGCTAACAATTCCATACGATTATTGGTGGTATGCGCCTCCCCACCAAACAATTCTTTCTCCCGCTCACCGTACACCAACAGAGCACCCCAACCGCCGGGACCAGGATTACCGCGACAAGCGCCATCTGTATAGATAGTAATTTGTTTCAAAACTTACGCCAAAATTAGATATGGGGCCGATTTTCAGCGAAATCAGCGCTTTTGATGCTTCCCGCGTGCTGCAACGCGAGGGCTCGACGGGGTGGCAACCAAAGCGGGCTTTCTCTCGGCCCGCCAATTGATTTTAATAGTGCGAACACGTGCCACTTCTTTGCGGGCGACTATGATGTAAAAGCCCCCCCATGGCAAGTGCAAGCGGGAGCCAAGGCGCTCCATCCAAGCCGTCTTGGATAGCAATTCCTTTTGCTGCAATGGCAAGCGGAAGAAGCCGCGATCTACCCTCTCAGCCTGCAAGTCCAACAGGTTCATCCAGTCGGCAATTCGAGCAGCACGCAGTTGATTTCCGCGCTGGTAAGCCCCCCTGGAAAACAGCAGGCGGGACAAGCCGAGCAAGGAAAACGGGTTAAACCCGATTAGCAGCATATGACCACCGGGTATCAAAACCCTGGCCGCCTCTCTCAATACTTGGTGGGGGTGACTGGAAAAGTCCAAAAGGTGATGCAGCAGTACTACATCGATTGAATCGGCGGGGAGGGGCAGTTGCTCGAACTCTACTATCGCAGCCCCGCCCTGCTCAGAAGTTGCCCCCAATCGAAAACGATGATTGATGCGGCTGGAGGCGCCAAAGTCAACGGACTGGGTCACACTGGCCTGTAAAAAGTGATAACCGAAAAAGCCTTCCACTAAGGGTTGGGCCAACGCCAGCTGTTGCGAGAGGATCTCCTCTCCCAGCGAACTGGAAAACCAATGGGATAGCGCTGGGCAGACCTTACCAAGAGGGGATTGCTCCTCATCATTACCAGGCCTGCTCTTTCCGGTCATTATATCTCCTTTGATCAATCTAACAGCTATTCAATTCTACACTCGGGCGATGTTTCCAGGGCCTTACTCTAAGTAAACCAGTCCTCGGGTAACAATTCACACCGTCTCACGCCTTCCATGATATTGTTCTGCTATTCAGCGAAAAGACGATCCGAATATGCTATCCATCACGCCAATCCCCGCCTTTAATGACAACTATATCTGGCACCTGCAAAAAGATGGTCAGCACTGGGTAGTCGACCCTGGTGATGCTCTGCCAGTAGAAAAGGCCCTAGAGGGGACCAGGCTCAGCGGCATTCTTATTACTCATCACCACTATGACCATACCGGTGGCATCGAAACGCTTTGCCACCAGTACCAGTGCCCTGTCTATGGCCCCGAGCACATACCTGGTGTCACTCACCCCATTGCCGGTGGAGATTCCTTACAGGTCCTTGGCATGCCCTTCCAGGTACACGCTGTTCCGGGGCACACTCTAGACCACTTAGCTTTGGTTTTGAATGAAACCACAGCAGCAGGCGGTGAACAATTACACCTTTTTTGTGGTGACACTCTTTTTTCCGCTGGCTGCGGCAGGTTGTTCGAAGGCACTCCAGAGCAGATGTACCATTCTCTGCAAAAGCTCAGTAAATTACCCGCCGCAACTTTTGTTTATCCTGCACACGAGTACACACTCGCCAACCTGAAGTTTGCCCAAGCGGTAGAGCCTAACAATCAAGCCATTGAGGCAAGGGTTGCTCAGTGCAAAGCCTTGAGAGTAGAAAACAAGCCAACTTTGCCTTCAACTATCGCCCTTGAGCTAGACACCAACCCATTTCTTCGCTGTCAGTATCCGGAAGTTAGGCAGACAGCTATCAATTCGAGACCGGAGTTAAATGACGGAAGCGATAACGTAGATATTTTTGCGAGCTTGCGCGGCTGGAAGGACAACTTCTAAACGCCCAACTTCACCTAAACTCCTCTCACGCTGGGTGATAAACTAGCAATTCGCATACTTTTTAACCGTCAATATTGACCGAAACTAATTTGCCTAATTAGAATCGAAAGTAATTGACCAAATGCCTGGCGCTTTACCAATAATTGTTCTGAAATGCGTCAGGATGAATTACAAGAAAGACTCGCGGATATCACACATGGTTCACAAGAATTTTGCCGTAGCATTACTAGCCGCTACGGTAGGGGCCTGCTCGCAATTACCGGAACAGGCCTCTGCGCCTGAAACTGAAAATATCCCTGCAGAGGAAACCTCTGTCGCGAGTGACCGAGCTGTTAAAAAACACGAACCCTCTGAAGCGGTCCCTCCCCCCGTAGACATCTGGGCAAGACTTCGTCAGGGGTTCGCCCTGGATCACCACACCAGCGACCCCAAGGTTAAGGAATATATTGCTTACTTCGCCCGCAACGAGGGCTATATGGCTCGGGTAACGGAGCGCTCTCATCGCTATATTTTCCATGTTGCAGAACAGCTGGAACAGGCAAATCTCCCACTTGAATTAGCGCTGCTCCCCATTGTCGAGAGTGCATACGACCCCTTCGCCTACTCCCACGCCCGGGCTTCCGGTATGTGGCAGTTTATCCCGGCCACCGGGCGCTCTTTCGGGCTCGAGCAAAACTGGTGGTATGACGGACGCCGCGATGTCCATGAATCCACCCAGGCTGCGGCAAAGTACTTCAACTACCTACACGATCGCTTTGATGGGGACTGGGAGCTGGCACTCGCTGCTTACAACGCCGGTGAGGGAACGGTTCGCAGAGCCGTAGAGCGCAATCGTCGCAACGGGCTTGGCACCAGTTATTGGGATCTCAAACTGCCGCGGGAAACCAAGCGCTATGTACCCCAGCTGCTGGCTCTGGCGGAGGTTATATCCCGCCCGGACCATTACAAAATCCCACTGCATGATGTCTCCAACGAGCCCTACTACGCCCGTGTCGATGTAGGCAGTCAGATCGATCTGGCCCAGGCTGCGGAACTTGCAGAAATTGAGATTGAAGAGCTCTACCTACTGAACCCAGGCTATAACCGCTGGGCAACCGACCCCAACGGAAACCACCAACTACTGATTCCAATAGAGACCCAGGAAAAGTTTGAGAGCGCCCTGGCACAACTTCCCAAGGAAGAGAGGGTAAGCTGGCAGCGCTACACCATTGCCCGAGGCGATACCCTTTCCACTATCGCTCGCCGCTACCAGACCACCGTCGGAGCGATACGCGAGACAAACAAACTGCGCAGCAATAATATTCGCGCCGGTAAAACACTGTTAATCCCCAGCGCATCAGGCCCCGCGGGACAGTATGCCTACGCACTCGATCAGCGAGTTAAACGCAAGCAGTCTTCTGGCAAGGGCCAGAAAGTTAATTACACTGTACGCCCTGGCGACAGCCTTTGGGGGATTTCACGCAAGCTGGATGTGACCGTAAAGCAACTGGCCAGCTGGAACAGCATGGCACCGGGAGACACCCTGCGCCCTGGACGCACCCTGGTGGCTTACAACGGCTCCCCCGCAGTATCAGAGAACAACCGCACTACCCGCAAGGTTTCTTACCGGGTACGCAGCGGCGACTCTCTATATCGGATAGCCAATAAATTCAGTATCGAAATCGATGATATTCTCCGCTGGAATAAGATAAACAAGTCCAAGTATTTACAACCCGGACAGCGCTTAACCTTATTTGTGGATAGTGCCAGCAACACTTAAAGCGCACCCTACCCTACAGGGAGTTAGCCATAAAAAAACCCGGCAATTGCCGGGTTTTTTTATGGCTCAATAACAACCGTTACTCGGCAGAAGAGGCCAGATCGATTTTTGCCTGATCGGACAAGTAGCGCTGGATAGCTGCTAACTCGGCCCCACCATTTACAGAGGCCAATTGCTGCATCAGTGCCTGACGCTGCTCTTTGCTCTGCTTGGACAGTTCGCCCGGGCGCACGCTGCGCAGATCGAGAACTACCAGATCACCATTATTTGTAGCGAAGCTGGTCACTTCATCTTTGCCAGCAGATGGTGCAGGCAATGCAAATGCCTTGGCATTAATCTCACCGCGCTGAGCAAAACCACCGCGACGAGTTTTATCACTGGTCTCCAGGGTTAAACCTTGCGCTTCTGCCAGTTCTGCAAAACTAGTACCAGTAGCGAGCTTCTCTTTAAGCTCTTCCGCTTGCTTAGCCAATTGCTCACTGGCCTTATCACGCTTCAAACGGTCAACAATTTGCTGGCGAACCTCTTCCAGAGGGTAGGTACCCGCGGGCTTAGAGTCGGTGACCCGCAAAACGACAGAGTGCTCATTGTTCAGGTTGATCACATCTGAAGTATTGCCATCTTCCTTCACTTCCACAGAGAAAGCAGCCTCGATAACCTGCCCGTTAGAAAGGACGCCAGATGCGCTCTCGCGCGAAAACAGATTGGCAGTCTTCAGGGGAACACCCAACTCTTCAGCGGGCTCAGCCAGGTTATCCGCGTTGTATGCCAGATCGGCAAGACGGGACAAGGCATCAACAAACTCGCGCTCAGCAACGGACTCACGCAGTCGCTTTTCGATCGCCACTTTTTGCTCTTCGAAGCTCGGCGGTTCACTCTGCTCTACTTCCAACAACTTGATAAAGTGAGTTCCACTATCGGTGGTCACTGGAGCAGAAACCTGACCCACTTCCAGCGCGGCCAAGGCCTGCTCGAAAGCCTCTGGGAATACATCACCTGTGGTGTAACCCAACTCACCGCCTTCCTCCGCAGAGCCTACGTCTTGGGAGTAAGTCTTTGCCAACTCGGCGAAATCTTCGCCGGCATCCAGTTTGCTCTGAATCTCAGCAATTTTTTCTGCGTCAGCTTCTTCAAGCAAAATATGTGCAGCACGACGGCGAAGTTCCGATGCGAAACCTTTCAGCTCTTGCTCGTACTGAGCGCGAACATCGCTTTCAGAAATATCAATGTTACCGGCAAATACTTCAGGAGTTAGCTCAATATACTCAACCGCCACCTGCTCTGGACGCTGGTATTGCCCTTGATTCTCCTGGTAGTACTGTTCTACTTCAGCATCCGAAACCTGAGTCTCTGCTAGCAGGCCTTCAACTGGCATCACCACGTAATCAAAATCACGCTCTTCCATAGAGGCGGCAACAATCTGTTCTGCATCCGCCTGGGTAGTAAAAGCACTTTCAACCACACTATTTGCGTACTGCTCCAGCGCCATATCATTTTCCATAATCTGGCGGAAGCCTGCAGGGCTATACCCCATACGACGCAAAGCATCGCGGTACATTTGCGGATCAAAACTGCCGTTCACCTGAAAAGCCGGAATTCCCACGATCGCTCTGTCGACCGCCGCAGAGCTCATCACCATACCGCTGTCCTGAGCAGCTTGGCGCATCACAGCACTGGAAACCAACTGGCGTAAAACTGGCTCACGCAACTGCTCATCGCTGATTAAATCAGCGGGCACATCTTCGCCGTACTGACTAATGATCATATTGCGGCGATTTTGAATTGCGCGTTGCAAATCCAAGTTTGTAATTTTTTCGCCATTAACCTCGGCTACCGCATCGGCAGCACCTCCACTGGCACCGGTGAAGAAATCAATTCCCCCAATGACCATAATAAAACCGAAAAAGGCTGCGACAATAATCGCGGCTGTCCCTTTCAGGTTGTCACGCATGGACTGAAGCATGCTCAGCTCCGAAAATTAATTGTTTTTAACTACTATCAGATACAAAAAAGGCGCATCCCAACTGACACGCCTCTTTGACATTCAGACTCTTTTACAAAGTCTCAAAGCCTGCTGAAAACTTAGTTTACAGCGTCTTTCAGGGCTTTACCGGCCTTGAAGTTAGGAATTTTTGCCGCAGCGATTTCAATGGGATCGCCAGTGCGAGGATTGCGACCAGTACGAGCTGCACGCTCTTTCACAGCAAAGGTACCAAAGCCAACGAGGGCAACTTGATCACCTTTTTTCAGGGCATCAGTGATGCTATCAACCATTGCGTCCAAAGCACGGCCAGCTGCTGCTTTTGGAATATCTGCAGATGCGGCAATTGCTTCAATCAGTTCGGACTTATTCACGCTTAATCCCTCTGTTCTTTTTAAATATGCTTCGGGTGGTCTACAAAAGACACCCATACTTTAAATTTTTTAGCCTTCGGCAATTTACGCGCCGGGCAATAAGCCCCGTTTTATACCAACTGCCCAGAAGCGGGTCAAGGAACCATGCGGGTTTCCGGGCAGATGCACACTTTTCAAGCAGCGTAGATAGCCTGATTGGCGAAGTTTTGGCCTTGCAAGTTGTAAAGGGGCGACAAAAGTCACCCCATTACAAGAGTCAGTGAGTTTGGATTCCTCGCTGCGAGCGCTCCTCTGCCTTTTTCTGTAAGGCGGAATACTCTTCATCAGACAGGGATTCAGGCTTGTGTTCGAGCGCCAGCTCAAGTACCTGATCGATCCACTTAACGGGCCTAACTACCAAGTCCTGAAGAATATTATCGGGAATATCCTTCAGATCTCGCTCGTTATCAGCAGGAATCAGTACAGTTTTTATACCGCCCCGATGCGCTGCCAATAACTTTTCTTTAAGACCACCAATTCTTAAAACTTCTCCACGCAGAGTAATTTCTCCAGTCATCGCCACATCTGAGCGAACGGGAATATCCGTTAACACAGACACCAAAGCGGTGCACATGGCAATACCCGCCGAAGGGCCATCTTTGGGGGTGGCACCTTCAGGCACGTGGATATGAATATCCCGGGTCTCGTGGAAGTCCGGACCTATTCCCAGCGCCTGGGAGCGAGAACGCACAACCGTCAAGGCCGCCTGAATAGACTCCTGCATAACATCGCCAAGGGAGCCGGTTTTGATCATGCGTCCTTTACCCGGCACAGCTGAAGCTTCAATGTTAAGAAGCTCACCACCCACCTCGGTCCAGGCGAGACCGGTAACAATTCCGATTTTGTCCTCTTCCTCCGCACGGCCAAAATCAAATTTGCGAACACCGAGAAGCTCTTCAAGTTGCTCTGGCTGTATTACAGCCTTCTTCTCTGAAGGATTGCGAACGTGCTCCGTTACTACCTTGCGGCAGATCTTGGCAATCTCCCGGTCCAGGCCACGCACACCCGCTTCACGGGTGTAGTAGCGGACAATATCTCGGATACTGTCATCGGAGAGATCCAGCTCATCATCTTTAAGGCCGTTGGCCTTGCGCTGCTTCGGCACAAGATAGCGCTGAGCAATATTCAGTTTTTCGTCCTCGGTATAACCGGGGATTCGAATAACTTCCATACGATCCAGCAACGGGCCTGGAATATTCATTGAGTTAGAGGTGCAGACAAACATCACATCGGAAAGGTCGTAATCCACTTCTAAGTAGTGATCATTGAAGGTTTTATTCTGCTCTGGATCCAAAACCTCAAGAAGCGCTGAGGCGGGATCGCCCCGCTGATCCATCCCCATTTTGTCGACTTCGTCGAGCAGGAACAGGGGATTCTTCACTCCAACTTTCGAAATTTTCTGAATCAGCTTGCCCGGCAGTGAGCCAATATAAGTGCGTCGATGCCCGCGAATCTCGGCTTCATCGCGAACGCCGCCCAGGGCCATACGCACATACTGACGATTTGTTGCTCGGGCAATAGATTGACCGAGGGAGGTTTTACCCACCCCGGGAGGACCAACCAAACATAAGATCGGCCCTTTCACTTTCTTCACTCGCTTCTGTACTGCGAGGTATTCCAGAATCCGCTCTTTAACCTCTTCCAAGCCGTAGTGTTCTTTCTCGAGAATTTCCTCGGCTTTAACCAAATCGTGTCTCACCCGGCTGGCTTTTTTCCAGGGCAGGCTCAACATCCAGTCGATATAACTGCGTAAAACCGAAGCTTCCGCAGACATAGGCGACATCATTTTCAATTTAGCCAGCTCAGCGCGGGTTTTCTTCTCTGCCTCCGCACTCATGCCGGATTCGGCAATTTTGTTTTCCAGCTCTTCAATTTCATTGGGCTCTTCGGTGATCTCGCCCAATTCTTTTTGAATCGCCTTCATCTGCTCATTGAGATAGTACTCGCGTTGGCTTTTCTCCATCTGCTTTTTCACACGCCCACGAATGCGTTTTTCCACCTGGATCAGGTCGATTTCAGCATCCATAAGGCCCAGCAAATGCTCCAAACGCTCTTTAACACTGAGAGTCTCCAGAAGCTCTTGCTTCTGAGCCAACTCAAGGGACATATGCGCAGAAATGGTATCTGCCAAGCGGCCAGGTTCATCAATTCCCGACAGAGAGGTAATAACCTCATTGGGGACTTTCTTACTTACAGAAACGTACTGTTCAAACTGAGACATCACAGAGCGCACAAGGGCATCTGCTTCGCCTTCCGGCAACTCCTGCGTTTCCATCGGCGAAACGGTCGCCTCGAAATGGTTCTCCCTCTCCATCACTTCGTGGATATTTACGCGCTCCCCCCCTTCTACCAGCACCTTCACAGTGCCATCGGGGAGTTTGAGTAACTGCAAGACACTGGCAATAGTGCCCACGCGATAGATATCGTCTGCACCTGGGTCATCCTCAGATGCCTTTCGCTGCGCCACAAGCAATACCTGCTTATCCCTGCGCATGGCCTCTTCCAGGGCCTCTATGGACTTTTCCCTGCCGACAAAAAGCGGGATCACCATATGGGGGTAAACAACAACATCGCGCAATGGCAACAACGGATATTCAAGTGTGGTGTCGGATGACTGATCCATAGAACTCCTCTCGGCCCTATCACTGGGTATTTGGCGCGGCATCATGCTGCTGTTGGAATTGACAGCTTAACCTGGGCCACCGCCCTTCAGATGCTAGTAATGGGGGGGAAGGGCCCGAAATACAAGTCTAATCTCGCGACCAATTTGTGCCGAGCTAAGAGTGCTATTCGAGCCAGGAATACCCAGACAGGTAGTTAGATACCCGGGTAATCAGAAAAAATTATAAAAAAAGCCCCAATATTGGGGCTTTTTGAGGTGGGATTTGAGCTACTCTTCCGGCGCCGCCTTCTGCGGCTGGGACTCACTCTCATAAACCAGCAGCGGGGCTGATTCGCCTTTAATGACCGCCTCGTCAATCACAACTTTCACCACATTATCTGTGGACGGGATGTCATACATGGTCTCCAACAATACAGACTCCATGATAGAGCGCAGGCCACGGGCGCCTGTTTTCCGTTCCATTGCCTTGGTGGCAACTGCATCCAACGCATCGGGGCGGAAATCCAGTTCTACATCTTCCATCTCAAACAGTTTTGCGTACTGTTTGGTCAAAGCGTTGCGTGGCTCGGTGAGAATCTGCACCAGAGCCTCACGGTCCAACTCTTCCAAAGTTGCGGTCACCGGTAGGCGTCCAACAAACTCCGGGATCAGTCCGTAACGAACCAGATCTTCAGGCTCCAGGTCGCGCAGGATCTCACCAAAATTACTGGTGCCATCCTTCGATTTAACCTCTGCACTGAAACCAATTCCACCCTTCTCCGAGCGATCGCGGATAACCTTATCCAGCCCCGCAAAAGCGCCGCCACAAATAAACAGGATATTGGAGGTGTCGACCTGCAAGAATTCCTGCTGCGGATGCTTGCGTCCACCCTGCGGCGGCACAGACGCCACAGTGCCTTCAATCAACTTCAGTAGTGCTTGCTGCACACCTTCACCGGACACATCACGGGTAATTGAAGGGTTGTCTGACTTGCGCGAAATTTTGTCGATCTCATCGATATAGACGATACCCTGCTGGGCTTTTTCTACATCGTAATCACACTTCTGCAAAAGCTTCTGGATGATATTCTCAACATCCTCACCCACATAACCAGCTTCGGTCAGGGTGGTTGCATCGGCAATAGTGAAAGGAACATTGAGCAGGCGAGCCAGGGTCTCGGCAAGAAGGGTTTTACCACTACCGGTTGGGCCTACCAGCAAAATATTAGACTTGCTGAGCTCTACTTCATCCTTACTTTTAACACCAGACTTGGTGCGCAGACGCTTGTAGTGATTGTATACGGCGACAGCCAGCACACGCTTGGCTCTCTCCTGCCCAATCACATACTGATCGAGGATTTCAGTAATCTCACGGGGTGTCGGCAGGCGCCCTTCAGGCCCCTCCGCAGTCTCTTGTACTTCTTCACGAATAATGTCGGTACACAGCTCGACACATTCATCGCAGATAAAGACTGACGGCCCAGCGATTAACTTCCGCACTTCCTGTTGGCTCTTGCCACAGAAAGAGCAGTACAGCAATTTTCCGCTGTCTTCTCCGCTGCTTTTGTCGGTCATCAAAATACTCCGTCGTCACTGGCCGGCCAGGGCCCTAAATTCAGCTTACCCAGCAAGATGCTGCCTTTTGGCGTGATTTTCAAGTCCCAACGAAAGCCAGCCTGTCAAAAAAACTAACTTTCGCTGAAATCCGCCTCCGGCAAACTTTTAATGTAGAAAAATCTACTTATCGAATGCCTGTCGGCGAGACAATACATCATCGACCAAGCCATATTCCTTGGCTTCATCGGCGCTCATAAAGTTGTCGCGCTCTGTATCCCTCTCAATATCACTGACTGGACGTCCAGAGTGATGCGCCATGAGCTCATTCAAACGATGACGAATCTTGAGAATTTCCTGGGCGTGAATGTGGATATCGCTCGCCTGCCCTTGGGCCCCACCGCTGGGCTGGTGAATCATCACACGGGAGTTTGGTGTTACGAAGCGTTTGCCTTCAGCACCGGCAGTCAACAAGAAGGCGCCCATACTACAGGCCTGCCCAATGCACATAGTGCTGACGTCAGGCTTAATGAACTGCATGGTGTCATAGATAGACATGCCGGCAGTTACCGAACCGCCCGGTGAATTAATGTAGAGGTGAATATCCTTATCCGGATTTTCTGCCTCGAGGAAAAGCAGCTGCGCAACAACCAGGTTGGCCATGTGGTCTTCTACAGGCCCGACCAGGAAGATCACACGCTCTTTTAACAGGCGAGAATAAATATCAAATGAGCGCTCCCCTCTGGCGGTTTGTTCTACCACCATGGGAACTAAACCTGATGCTGAGGGCTCTATCGAAGCTTTTGGAAAATCAATTCGTGCCATAGGTACCATTGCTTCCTTTTGTGGCGTATTCGGCAGGCCAGCGAATAGGCATCGTATGCCCATGCTGAAAAATTTGGTTTTCAGAGCTTAACCGGTCAGGCGAGAGAAAGCCAGCCGGTAAAAAGGAAGGAGATGTAGGGGCGTCACGCTTGAGCGGACGCCACCATACACCTGAATGAAGTGAGAGATTAGCTTTGTTTTTGCGGCTTAATCACTTCGTCGTAGCTGCTGTCAACTTCAGATACTTTAGCTGAAGCCAGTACGTGATCAACAACCTGGTCTTCCAGTACAACAGACTCAACACCAGACAGCAGCTCACGGTTGCTGTAGTAGTAGTCAACCACTTCTTGCGGCTGCTGGTAGGTAGAAGCCAGCTCTTCAACTTTCGCCTTTACGCGATCGGCATCAACAGAAAGTTCATTCTGCTTAACAATCTCACCGACTACCAGACCGAGAACTACACGGCGTTTTGCCTGCTCTTCGAACATAGTGTCAGGCAACATGCGCTCGGCATCTTCAGCCTTGATCTGACCACCAAACTGCTGAACCATTTGACCACGCAGGGTAGTTACTTCACTGGCAACCAGAGCGGACGGCAGATCAACTGGATGCTTCTCGAACAGCTGATCCATGATCTGGGTCTTAACTTTGTTCAGAGCGGCATTTTTCAGCTCACGCTGCATGTTGTTGCGAACTTCCTCACGGAACTTCTCTTCGCCACCTTCCTGAACACCGTAAGCTTTGAAGAACTCCTCGTTCAGCTCGGGAAGTTCAGGTTTCTCGGAAGAAGTCACCTTGATATTAAAGGTAACAGCAGCACCGCGAAGCTCTTCTGCCTGGTAATCTTCCGGGAAGGTCAGATCAATGTCTTTCTCTTCACCGGGCTTCATGCCCAGAATGCCTTCTTCGAAGCCAGGAATCATCTGGCCGGAACCCAGTACCAACTGGTGGCCTTCGGCCTTACCGCCTTCAAACTCTTCGCCGTCTTTGCGACCAACAAAGTTGATAACAACACGATCGCCCTTTTGAGCTTTGCGCTTGGTATCTTTCCAGGAAGACTGTTGCTTACGCAGAACATCGATCATGTTCTTCACGTCAGCATCAGTAACTTCTGCAACAGGACGCTCTACAGCGATCTCAGCCAGATCAGCGAGTTCAACTTCAGGGTAAACCTCGAAAGTAGCAACGTACTCCAGATTTTCGCCAGCAGCAGTCTGCTTAGCTTCGATGCTAGGCTGGCCGGCAGGTTTAACCTCTTCCTTCTGTACCGCTTCGTAGAAAGAACGGCTCATTACCTCACCCAGAACTTCCTGACGAACGCCGGCGCCAAAGCGCTGACGAACAACCTTCATCGGCACCTTGCCTTTGCGGAAGCCATTGATGCGAACAGTCTTAGCAGCCTGCTGGAGACGCTTATCCACTTCTTTGTCGACAATTTCTGCCGGCAAGTTGACCGTTAAGCGACGCTCCAGACCGGAAGTAGTTTCGATGGAAACCTGCATGTTTATCCTCGTGAGACTATCTCTGTAATCGCGCCGCAGCGCCAACGAATACCGGGTCACCGAGACTTAGTCAGTAACCTCGTAGGCCCAGCACCAAAACAATACTTTTGTGCTGCCGCCAAATACACAAGAAGCCCGCACCTACCCCTCCAGGGCAAGTCACACGGACTTCAAGGCTTTTAATTTGGTGGGGACGGGGAGACTCGAACTCCCACACCTTTCGGCACCAGAACCTAAATCTGGCGTGTCTACCAATTTCACCACGTCCCCAAATCGAACCTGTCGCTAACTCTTTGATATTTAAGCGCTTTCGCTACTTTTTTAGAGCCCATCGCGACAAGGGGTGCAGATTGTGCCACAG
Source organism: Microbulbifer sp. CNSA002 (assembly GCF_047324085.1). NCBI lineage: Bacteria > Pseudomonadati > Pseudomonadota > Gammaproteobacteria > Cellvibrionales > Microbulbiferaceae > Microbulbifer > Microbulbifer sp. CNSA002. Next base: position 1,829,769 of record NZ_CP172449.1, on the reverse strand, counting down.
CATTTTGGGGTCTTCAACACTTTACTGAACACTTTTCTCATAAAATAAAAAAAGGCGCCTCAAAGGCGCCTTTTTTCGGGGTCTAATTTCCTTAGACTCGCTCTACAACAGTGGTAATACCCTGCCCCAGACCGATACACATGGTAGACACACCCAGGTTGCCGCCCTCATTCTGCATAACGCTCAGCAGGGTGCCAGTAATGCGCACGCCAGAGCAGCCGAAGGGGTGACCCAGGGCAATAGCGCCACCGTACAGGTTGACCTTCTCATCCATCTGCTCGAGCAGATCCAGGTCTTTCAGCACCGGCAGCGCCTGCGCGGCAAATGCCTCATTCAGCTCAAACTTGTCGATATCGCCAACAGTTAGACCCGCTCTCTTGAGCGCCTTCTTGGTAGAGGGCACCGGGCCATAACCCATAATGGACGGATCAACACCAGCCAGCGCCATTTCTTTCACGCGAGCAATAGGAGTCATACCCAAAGCCTGAGCGCGCTCAGCGGACATTACCAGCATCACAGAGGCACCGTCGGTGATCTGAGAGGAGGTGCCAGCTGTTACCTGACCGTGCTTCGGATCGAATGCTGGCTTCAGCTGAGCCAGACCTTCCACGGTGGTGTCCGGACGGATGGTTTGGTCCGTCTCAACCAGGAAAGGTACGCCGTCATCGTCATGACCTTCAATAGCGATAATTTCGCGATTGAATTTGCCAGCCTTGGTAGCTTCAGCCGCGCGATGGTGAGAGCGTGCACCGAACTCATCCATCTGCTGACGCTGGATACCGTGCATCATCGCCAGGTATTCAGCAGTCATACCCATGGAGCCGGCAGCTTTAGCCATATAGCGACCCAGCATTGGGTTGGGGCTAACATGCTCCATCATGTTTAGGTGGCCCATGTGCTCAACACCACCCACAACGTACACATCGCCAACGCCAGCCTGGATGTTGGCAGCTGCAGTATGCAGGGAGGACATAGAGGAGCCGCACAGGCGGTTGACGGTTTGCGCCGGGATAGTGTGTGGCAGACCAGCGCGCAGCAGGATAAAGCGAGCTACGTTAAAGCCCTGCTCATCGCGCTGCATAACACAGCCCCAGATCAGGTCATCGATCTCGGCGGGATCGAGCTTGTCATTGCGCTGCATGAACTTTTTCAGCAGCTCAGCGGACATATCATCGGCGCGAACATGGCGATATACGCCATTCTTCGAGCGACCCATGGCCGTACGCGCGTAGTCGACGATTACGGCATCTCTAGGATTTAAACTCATCGCTATTCTCCTTACTTGTCGCCGTAGTAGGTTTTGCCACTTGCGGCCATTTCACGCATGCGATCGGTCGGCTTGTACAGCTCACCCAGATCGGCGTACTTATCGGCAATCTTCACGAATTCATCCAGACCAATGCTGTCCAGCCACGCGAAGATTCCACCGCGGAACGGAGGGAAGCCAATGCCGTAGATCAGCGCCATATCAGCTTCAGCTGGGGAATCCACGATACCCTCTTCCAGGCAGCGAGCCAGTTCGGTTGCCATAGGCACCATCATGCGCTCGATAATTTCGTCTTTTTCAAACTCGCGACGTTCAGCAACGTGCGGCTTAAGCAGCTCGTAGGACTCTTCAGTAGCCACTTTCTTCGGGCGACCTTTTTTGTCCTGCTCGTAGTTGTAGAAGCCTTTGTTGTTCTTCTGGCCGTAACGACCCGCTTCATACATAACGTCGGAAGCAGCGGTAAAGGTTTTACCCATGCGATCGGGGAAGCCTTCAGCCATTACGCTTTCTGCGTGAACACCGGTATCGATACCGACAACGTCCATCAGGTAAGCGGGGCCCATCGGCCAACCCCAACGCTCCATCACCTTGTCAACGGCCTGGAAGTCAGCGCCATCGCGCACCAGCATGGAGAAACCGGCAAAGTAAGGGAAGAGAACGCGGTTAACCAGGAATCCAGGGCAGTCGCGTACAACAATAGCCTTCTTGCCCATCTTGTTTGCGTAGGCAACAACGCGAGCTACAGCTGTGTCGGAAGTTTTCTCTCCGCGAATCACCTCAACCAGCGGCATTTTGTGCACTGGGTTGAAGAAGTGCATACCGAGGAAGTTCTCCGGACGAGAGAGCGGCTCAGCCAACTGGTTAATAGAAATAGTGGAGGTATTAGAAGCGATTACAGTGTCTTCGCTTACTTTGGTTTCCACTTCTTTCAATACTGCATGCTTCACCTTGGGATTTTCAACCACAGCTTCCACAACAACATCGATATCGTTGAAGCCGTCGTAGCTCAAGGTAGGTTCGATACGGTTGAGCACTTCACCCATTTTAACGGGGGTCAGGCGCTTGCGATCAACCAACTTGGACAGCAGCTTGTTCGCCTCATTCAGACCAAGGTCGATACCCTTCTGGTCGATATCCTTCATCTTGATCGGAGTGCCTTTGTAGGCAGACTGGTAAGCGATACCGCCACCCATAATGCCAGCACCCAATACTGCCGCACGCTCAATCGGCTTATCGGCTTTCTTCTCCCAACCTTTGGCAACCTTACCAATTGCCTGGTCAGCCAGGAACAGTCCTACCAGAGACTTCGCAGTGCCGGTCTGCGCGCAGAAAATGAACTTCTCCTGCTCGATTTTCAGCGCTTCATCACGGCTCAGCTTGTAACCCTGCTCGATTGACTCAACAGCAGCTACGGGAGAGGGGTAGTTTTTACCCGCCTGCTGACCTACAAAGGCCTTGGTGGTAAAGAAGGCCATTAGCGCTTCAGTATCATTCAAGGGGATTGGAGATTTCTTCAGCTCGCGAATGGCTTTGTAGTCCAGCTCGCCATTAATAGCGCGCTCAAGCAGCTTGACCGCTGCATCTTTGAGCTTGGCAGTGGGGATCACCGTATCGACAGCGTGAGCTTCCAGAGCGGCGGCAGGCTTCTGCTCTTTACCCGCTGCAATCCACTCAGCAGCAACATCAACACCCACTACACGCGGCAGGCGAACAGTGCCACCCCAGCCCGGAATCAGACCCAGCTTAACTTCCGGAAGACCAACTTTGGCCTCTTCGCCCATCAGGCGGAAGTCACAGCCAAGACACACCTCAAAACCACCGCCAAGCGCGTAGCCATTAATTGCTACCGCAGTCGGTACCGGAAGGTCTTCCAGGCGGTTGATATTTTCGTTGTTCTGATTCATCAGATCAGCAACGCCCTCTGCACCTGCAGAGAAGGCACCACCAAACTCAGTGATATCAGCACCAACAATGAAGACGCCTTTACCGCTGGTCAGCAGTACACCTTTTACACCATCCGCTGCTTCGATAGCATCCAGCGCTTGGGAGAATTCAGAAACCGTCTGACGGTTAAATTTATTGACGGATTCGCCTTGCAGGTCGAATTTGAGCTCGGCAATGCCGTTGTCCAGCATCTGTACCGTGAGCGCTTTGCCACTAAATAACATTGATTGACCTCTTTTATTCTGGGCCGCGATCCTGGGCCCGGGGTCGGAATTTTTGTGCAACCAAGGGCCGCCCCGCACAGCGCGGTGACACTTAGGCCCAATTTGGTCAGCCGTAGTATAGCCAGATTCAAACGATTGTTTGAATACTATTTCTTACAAATGGAGTGGCACCAGGAGTGCCAAAGTACAGAAATTCGCCAGTTTGCGAACAGAGAGAAATTAAAGCTGGGCTAGTCTATCTCGGATCGTGCTGCCTTATCAGCCACTTGGCACGAACTCCCTCTTTTCTAAACCACCTTTCAGGAATTGGGCTCTTGAAGGTCGGGATGCCCATAAGCCGGCATCATTGCGCTGACAACTACACAGTCACAGCGACCTGTATTTCGAAAGCGGTGCGGACGCTGAGCATCAAAATAATACCCATCACCGGCACTCAGCAGGGCAAAGTCGGAGCCAACCGTAACCTCGAGGTCACCACTGACAACCACCCCACCAATCTCCCCCTCAGCAGATTCGAGAGAAAAGCCGGTGTCATCCCCAGCCGGAAATACTTTCCACAATAGCGACATGCCGCAGTTTGCTTTTGCCCCTCCAAACAAACGGCAGGACACAGAGCCGTGACCGATCTCAGGCACTTCATTTCCGCGAAAAAAAATTTGCTTTGCGCCCGATATTTCCAAGGAAAAAAAATCGGTTAGCGACATAGGAATGGCGCCCAATATTTTTTTTAAGGAGCTTACGGAAGGGCTAACCTTTCCCAATTCAATAAAAGAAATTGTTGCGTTGGTTACCCCAGCCCGTCTCGCCAACTCCCTCTGTGAGATACCGTAAATGTGGCGCACCATTTTCAAGCGGGCGCCAACATCCTCTTCAGGATCATCCATGCTCCCCATTAGCTCCTTTTGTGCAATCTCCCTTCAGGTAAAAATCACCGAAATTGAGGCATTATGTAAAAGCCAATCACACCATATCTTCAAAGGGATTTCCATTTGGCAGCTTCACCGGCGGCATTCCGGGTAAACAAATTTCTTCTTCTGAGATAGTGATCTCACTTTCATTGATCATACCCTCACCAAATCGATAAATAACATCAAGCTCACCACGAGAAGCCTTGGTGTTGTACTTTTCGCTCTGCTCTACAACCTTCTCGTTCAACGTTTGAGACGTCACAATGGCCGATTTGCCATGACGCTTTTCCATCATTGATTTTGTGATCTGCGGGGACAAAATTGTTGCCGTCGCATTATTTCCGCCAAAACCTTTCGAGTTTAAGAACGCTAAATCAAGCGCACCCCTGCCCCTATCGGTATGTTCAAGGGAAATATCCAAATGCTTACAATGAACATCATCGGCGATGTGATCAACGGTGGTCACTCCCGGGAGAATGCCGCGATCAAATACACCTAACGCTGTAACTAACTGATCTCCACTGGCTGAAGCGACGGTATGCCCCAAAAAGGCCTTGACCGCACAAATCGGCCACTCGGCAATGCCAAATGCGCCGGCCAAACGATCAAAAATGGCGGACTCAGTAACCCGATTTTGCGGCGTACTTGAGCCATGGGCCTGCACAAAGCTGCGACGCCGCAAACTATCCTCACCCACAATTGCCCGCGCCTCCGCCATTGCTCTGGCCATCGTCAGGTAATTCCCGGGACCCGGCGCAGAAATCGATTTTTTTGTACCGTCGGCATTGGTAAACACACCGGCAACCGAACCATATACGGAAGCACCCAACTCAAGCGCCAGAGCATCATCCATTAAGATGACCCACTGGGTACCCTCACCCAAGGTAAAACCACAGTTCTCACCGAACGGGCGACTAGTGCGTCGATAATCAATTTCACCAGGGAAAAGCTTGCGTAAATTCTCGGTAGTGGCAAGAGCACCCATCGTTGAATAGCCATCGACAACTTCAGGCACAAGGGGCGCCTCAGCCGCACCAATTACAGCGACCCGCGCCCTACCCGAGCGAATATCTTCAACGCCAGCGCGAAGGTTGTACAGGAAGGTTGCGCAAGCACCGGCAACAGCGCCAGTAGAACCGACATTTCCGAGCACATAAGCGTTAACAAAATCCGCTGGCATACTATTTAGGCCAAGCGCTAACTGTTTAGAGCTTACGCGACCACCTCGCAGGCGGGACTGCAATAGACCACCGTTGCCAAATGGGTCCAGTTGACTCATTGCCGAGGCGGCATAGAGTGAAATATTTCCCGGCCCAGCCGCAGATACAACGGTATCCCAATCAACCCCCAAAGACTGCACAGCATCTGATGCGCCCAAGAGGGCCAACTGCAGTCCCCTCGGGTGAAATCGAGAGTTATATTTAGTGCCCGGTTCAAATCCGGTTGGGAGCTGGCCGGCAGCAGCCACACTTATCTCGCGGTGGCTATCCAACAAAACTGACAGCTCAGCTGTAGTGACCCGAACCCTGCCGCCCTGGATATGCTCCAAGTGCCAATGAGCGGGCACAGGCTGCGGAAGCTGCCGGGTGGAAATTTCGAATGTCAGGCCCTGGGGGTTTGCGAGCTGGGCAGACTGATGGAAATGGCACTTGCGGTAGTCGTAATAGCGACTCTCTAGTTCGCGCACCAAAGTACCATCCAACACCTGCTGCTCAAGGGCAGGGTCCAAAATGCCTTCAGCGTTGTCTCCGGTACGCAAGCCCATCAGGGCGGCCAGGTCGGAAAGAGTGCTATCCCTCTCTTCCTTACCCAGTTTATCTAGCACGAGGCGAGAGTACCCCCTATGGAAAGAACTACGTCCAGCAGGGTTGAATCCACCGAATGCGGTGATTACGGGAAGGCGCTGCATCCTGACCTCCAGCCAAGCACTTAACACTATAAAAATAAGAGATGCGAGTGTAGGGGGTGGCGATTCTGTCCAGTTATGGGCATACTGGCCAGCAAAATTGAGTGTTTTGGCCAATAGCGCAAGTGCGCATAGATGTGTAATGCGAACAGTAACTTTTCTACTTATCGACCAGATGCTGGCAACCGGTACCGTTCTCCCACTTGAGATGCTCCGCGGTGCGGAGAGTCGCGCCAGGGTTGAGGGCATCAAGGGCAGCCTAAAACTGGTGACCGCCAGTTTGGATGGGGCACCAGTAAATACCCGCTGCGGGTTTACCCTTCAACCGGACGTCGCTCTTAGCGACGCACCAGATAGCGACCTAATCTACATCCCGACCATGTGGCGCAACCCCCGCCCCGCCCTTAAGCGAGGCGGAAAAATATTGGAATGGCTGCGCCAACAGGAAAAACAAGGAGCTGCAATTAGTGCTGTGGGTACCGGAGTTTGCTTTTTGGCCGAAGCGGGCCTCCTTAACGGAAAACCTGCAACCACCCACTGGCATTATTTTGATCAATTTAGCTCAGACTATCCAGAGGTAAAATTAAAACGTCAGTATTTTATTACCCAGGCAGACAAACTTTTCTGCGCGGCCAGCGTCAATGCCCTCGCCGACGTAACGGTTCATATGATCCGCCAACTGTATGGACCGGCCATTGCCAGTCATGTAGAGCGCAATTTCTCTCACGAAATTCGCCGCCCATTTGAAGAGATAGCCTACTCAGAAGGATCTGTTCACTTACACCCAGACGAAGATATCGTTCAAGCCCAGGCCTGGCTCAAGGAACATTGCAATACCGAGGTACGCCTTAGCGAAGTGGCACAACTTTTCGATATGAGTGTGCGATCGTTCAATCGCCGGTTCAAACTTGCTACAGGACAGACACCATTGCAGTATTTGCAAAATGTCAGGGTTGACATGGCGCGCGAGCTTTTACAATCAAGCAATTTATCGGTCAATGAAATTGCTGAAAAAGTTGGTTACCAGGATATGGGGCATTTCACAGCGCTATTTAAAAAATTCCTGGCAACAACTCCAAGTGAATACCGCACCACGGTGCGAGCCAAGCTATTCAGGGTCAATACTTAATTTTCTTAGAAAAATAACATCGCTGTGAACAAACTGGAGCTCGGCACCGAGTGACCGAGCCAACCATTCAAATGTCCTCACGCTAAAGAAGCAAATATGTGTAGGGTCTCTGATATAGTGCCACGTGGCGAAGCGCTCTGCAGAAATAACCAGTTTCGTCATCAGGGCCATAACCCCCCCTGTGCGAAGCCTTTGCCAAAGGTTTTCAAGCTCTTCTCCTGGCTTCACAAGATGCTCGATCACTTCTGTAGCAACAATAAAATCGTAGCTCCTATGCAGCGCCTTCCTGGCCGGCATGTAAAAGTGATCATACAGGTCCACCCGGTGTCCACTCTCCGCCAAAATTCTGGCCAATAAAGGCGCCGGGCCACAACCAAAGTCCAGGCCATGGCAGGCCCCACTCAACTCTTTCAGTAACGGCTGCGCGCAACGACTGAGAAATTGATGATAACCGTCATCCTCCATCGAATTCTCATGGAGGTCGTAATAAGCTCTCTCTTTTTCAGGTGTCAGATGGTATTGCGGCGGCACAAAAACGAGCGCGCAGTTATCACACTGATGATAACTGCGGAATTTATCCTGATGGTAAAGCTGTACCGCGCTTTGGCGGCACAGCGGGCAATGAAGTGACAACTTACGCTACTGCAGCAGTGGACTTAGTCTCACTCTCTTTGTGCTGCAGCACATTACCTTCTGTAATCGAAATTTTTCGTGGTTTCATCGCTTCAGGTATTTCACGTACCAATTCTATATGTAACAACCCACTAGCCAGTTTTGCATCGGTCACTTTCACGTGATCGGCAAGTTGAAAGCGCCGCTCAAAATTTCTTGCGGCGATACCCCTGTGTAAATAATTTCCCTGGCTATTACTTTCTGGCTTAGTACCGCTAACCACTAAACGATTTTGCTCCACCTGAATATCGAGTTCAGACTGCTCAAAGCCAGCGACAGCCATGGAAATTCGGTAGCTATCCTCACCGGTCAACTCTATATCGTAAGGGGGGTAGGATGGCTGTTTTTGCTCGCTTGTGGTCATTGCATCGAGCAGACTGGCCATACGGTCAAAACCAATTGCAGAGCGATAAAGTGGAGAGAAATCAAAATTACGCATTATCATATCCTCAATTCAGAGCAATATTTAAAACTACGTCCGTCAAATGACCGGACTCTTTTCAGGGGCACTTTTCATTGAAGCTACCACCTGTACAACAGAGATATGGGCAGAGGTTTCTAATTCAAGGGTGACAGATAAATTTTATGCCAAAAAATCACAAAAAACCTTTAGAGCCCACTTGTCGAATCTTTATCGGCATCCAGCTGGATAAAACAACACAAGAATTTTTAAATTATTTAACAAGCTTCATCACGGAAAAACAAAGCGCCTCATCCTTAGCCAGCACCCGCTTGATAGCCTATAAGAACCGTCATATCACCCTTTGTTTTTTAGGTCAGATTCCAATAAAAACAATACAGCCACTAAAAACCGGGTTGACCTCAATCGCTCGAAACACAACTGAGACGAAAACCCGCCTATTTAAACTTGATACCTTCCCGGGCAATGATGCTCATCTAATCGCTGCAGAAATCACAGCCACCAAACAATTGACGGCCTTGCATATGTCCGTCAAACGCCTCGCTGAGAGCCTATCCATACCGACAGAAAACCGGCGCTATCGCCCACATATCACCCTGTGCAGAAATAGGAAACAATTTCACGGATTTTCTCCAATCGACGTAGAACACCCAATAACAATTAACAATATTACTCTCTACCAAAGTCAACCAAGTCCAACAGGAAGCCTTTACACCCCCCTACAAACAACTATTCTACAGTCGCGGTAAAACTCCTCCCCACTGTTAATATCTATTTTCTGAAACCCCAAAAAGCAAAAAAGCGAGCCTTAGGCTCGCTTTTTTATTTACTTGTTCACTGAACAATTAATTCAATTCTGACAGCACATACTCTGGGTACATAACCAATCTTGGTCGAGATAGGCGACGCGCATCAAAAATAAAGACATAGCGAGCCCCATCATCCTCAGCCGGAATTGTACGGCGGAATTTCCAAGTGTTAATTTTATAAGTTTGGCGACCTGACTCAACGGTAGTTACCAAGCGATATTGATTTTCCCCCAAAAACTCAAAGGGTACTCTTTCCCCCCCAATTGGCCGCAACTCAAGATCCCGGAACGTTTTTCTATCGTTACCTTCTTCGTCAGCCAGGAGATCACTCAGGCGTGCTGTTTCCCGCTTTACATAATCCAACAAGTCGGCATCGATCTCTCGCTTAGCAACAGCTTCCACTTTTTTAGCGGGCTCCTCGCGCTTTGGCGGCTCGACCTGAGCTTTAATTTGCGGGGGTTTTGGTTTCTCATTAGTAGCAGCAGCTCGCGCCATAGCTGCCCTTCTCTCGGACGCTTCAGCCTTTGCCAGCATATCCTCAACCATCTTGCTAATTTTATCCTGCTGGGCAGAAATCTTAGCTTTGGCATCAGCAATTGCCTGCTTTTCTTCAGCCAGTTTTTGTTGAAGCTGCTGATGATTTTCTTTAATAAACTCGAGACGACGTGAACGGCTATCGACACCTCTCTCCGCCATAGCGAAGGCATGCTTAGCCTTCTTAAGGCGACGCTCAGTATCTGAGTTGGGGGTTGACTCATGAGCCCGGGTCGCTTGATTGAGCTCCTGGCGACTCGCCTCGTATTCCAGGCGCAGGTCATCGAGAGATTTCTGGGCCTGCTCAAGCTTATATTCGTAGGAGAGCAGCTCATTTTCGACATCCTCGAGCCCAACACTCCGATTTTCAAGAGACTGTTCCAATCGCGCAAGACGGTTCTTCTCCGCCGTGAGGGGCGTCTGCGCTTGTGCCACTGCCCCACCCATAACTACTAAGCCCGCCAAAAGGAGCGAGCAACACCGCTTTACCGCCATCGTCGTGAACCCATTTCTCGAATTGATGTGTTTCGTGTTTTGGAAGCGCAGCGACTCTGAATCTACGACAGAGTGAAGCTACTGCGCAATATGGTCAATTTTACGCAGGGAGCAAGCTATGAGCAATGACCTTGCGTTCACCTGAGCCAACTAGCTGATCAATAAACCTTCAAATCCACAATATTGAGTCACCACAGTGACACCACTCCAAAATTTATATGAAATTTTTCTGCGATAGCGCTTGATTTTTTTTTTGGCGGAAGCATTATGGATACCAGGGAGAAGATCGCTGGACTCAGCGGAAACCCGACCCGGACGTAAAACACCCTAAGCTGCTTTGTCAGCAAACAATCGTTGCGATTCCGGCAGCTCGGCGCTTCAACTGCAGCCTCGAACCCTCCCACTAGGGCGCCCTACCTTCTTTACAGCAAACCGCAACAGCGGCCTGCATGGTTTCTTTTAACCGGAGGTATGTGCCCATGAAATCAGCGCCTAACGATAACATTGTGTTCCGCGACATCGACAAGTCAGCCGCCCTGGCGACTACCGTATCCAAGAAGTTAAACAAGCTGGAACGTTATTGTGGCGACATCATACATAGTCGCGTAGTCCTCGAAGCTCCCCATCAACACAAAACTAAAGGCAGACACTTCAAGGCATCACTAGAGCTTGCGATTAGTGGCAATCCCGTGACTATTAGTAGTGAGAACGAATCCATACACCGAGCGGTAAACGACACATTCGCCTCCGCCGAGCGCTGCCTGAAAGAGCGTAGTGAACGCAAGAAAACACGGCGGCACCAAGCCCTACAAGAGGTTGTAGAAGAACCCAGCTAAAAACTGGGAGTCACAAAAAAGGCGGCAAAATGCCGCCTTTTTCATTATTCACAACTGCAACTTATATCTACAGCGTAACAACAGCACCTAACCTGCAACTGGAGTTCTCATAGTTACAAACTCCTCAGCAGCGGTGGGGTGAATTCCAATCGTTGAATCAAAGGTGCTTTTGGTAGCTCCTGCCTTAAGTGCTACGGCCATCCCCTGAATAATCTCCCCTGCGTCATCGCCAACCATATGCACGCCAATCACCTTGTCGTTGGACGCATCTACAACTAGCTTCATCAATGTCCGCTCTGTATTCCCACTCACAGTGTGACGCATTGGTCTGAATTCCGACTTATAAATAGTGACGTCGAGTCCAGAGTCCCGCGCCTCTTCTTCGGACAACCCCACAGTTCCGATATTCGGTTGACAGAAAACCGCTGTAGGAATGTTGTTATAGTCAATTTCAGCCGTCTCTCCAGTGCGCCAATGCTTAACCAAGGCCATAGCCTCCGCCAAGGCAACAGGAGTAAGCTGAGGCTCACCCGTTACATCTCCCAGTGCATAGATTGACTGCACACTAGTTCTAAAATTATCGTCCACAGAGATTGTGCCATCCTTGTGCAAGACAACACCCTGCTCCTCTAGCCCCAACCCTTCAACATTTGCTACGCGCCCAGTAGCGTAAAGCACCATATCTACATTAATACTGGAACCATCATCGGCATGAGCGAGCAAGCTGCCATCCTGAAGCTTCTCAATAGAAACAACGTTGTGGTTAAACTTTAGATCGATATTTTTCTTCTGCATCTCATCGCGAACAAAAGTGCGAATATCCCGATCGAATCCTCGCAAGAATAAATCTCTTCGATAAGAGAGGTGCACGTTCGCGCCGAGACCAGCAAAGATGCCTGCAAATTCGACGGCAATATAACCCCCACCAACAACCAAAACTCGCTTGGGAAAGTTTTCCATTGAGAAAACTTCATTGGAAGTCAGCGCAAATTCCCGTCCCGGAATATTCGGAATAAATGGCCATCCGCCTGTCGCCACCAAAATACGCTCTGCAGTAATTTCTTTGCCGTTAACAACAACACTGTGAGGACCTTTGATGCTGGCTCTGCCATTTAGGGTTTCCACCCCAGAGTTATCCAGCAAATTGCGATAAATCCCATTGAGTCGAGCAACTTCTTTTGCGTTGTTATCCCGCAGTGTTGGCCAGTCAAACTCAACTCCCGCGCTATTCCAGCCATAGGCTCGAGCATCAGAAAAGCCTGCGGAATAACCACTCGCATAAACAAATAATTTCTTGGGGACACAACCTACATTTACACAGGTCCCCCCCATATAGCGGTCTTCAGCCACAGCGACCTTCATTCCTTGTGCAGCAGCCATCCTACTTGCACGCACGCCACCAGAGCCGGCACCAATAACAAACAGATCAAAATCATACTCAGCCAAAATAAACTCCCACTCAGCTATGCTTCGAATAATTTTTAAACAGCCCGACAATAAGTTTTCTGTGAACAACCATCTCAAGCTGACAATTCTTACTTAATAACCGTTGACACTTGACTTCGCTTTGGATATTCATGTGACTGCTGTCACAGATATCAGCCCGCCAGAGGAAATTGCACAACAAAAAAACCTGAGGCGGATAAAATAACAGTCATTAATAAGAGCAAAACCTATGGGCAATAATATGAAATACCCAAATGCAGTGATGCAGCGCGCCCTATTGCTTACCTCTCTACTGCTCATCAGCAATTTAAGCAGCGCAAAGTCTCATCCATCCTATCTGTCAGAAAAATACTGTGGCGATGTGGTTGAACAATTTGTCGGCTCGGGCATGCGTAGCCTCGACAAGTATATCAACCATAACTTCAACCCCGAATACACCGGGGGAATTCGCAATACAATACAGTTTCTTGAACAGAGGTTGGACTGGCTGAGCGAGTGCGATGATTACCTGACAGACACCACAAAAAGCTCAGTATTTCACAGCAAAGACGACACACAAAAGATCTTCACCGCCATCAGAGAGTTAGCCAAGGAGCTCCAACACGTCCGGTCTGGAGTTGAATATCGGGATGAATCGGGAAATAACAACCCCGCCCCCTTCATACAGCGCCGCTATGAAGCCCTGGCCCAGCTGGTTGATCGACATCACACCCGCATGTTGATGAAAAAACAGTTTCAATAAGTTGCTGACTAAGGGGGCAGATTTTCGCCCCCTTACATCAAACAGTCAGCCCAAGAGATGGGCTTACGATCCCAGTAGCTACTCGGTACCCGCCTTCCGAACCTTTGCTTCCTTTCGCGAGCTAAGCCCAACCATAGAAAACAACTCGGGCATCCTCTCTTTAAGGCCACCACCAATACGGGCCATAACTGATCTCAGGCGAGGGCGCTGCTTTTCAGTAAAAGGGATTGGCCGACAGCTTTGCATTGTCGCCAGGCCGATACGCGCAACAAACAGGCTGGCTCCGACCCCCTGCCCCAAACGCACAGATACTGTACTCAGCATGCTATCGCCAACAAGTTCCGGCCACATTTCACTGATCGCATACTCACTCGCGCCAGTGTAGGCGACCAAAGACAAAACCCTCTTGAACAAGCGCCATCGCACCACAAGAGACGGCTGCACGCCATAAATCTGCGCCACATCATCAATCATTCGCAGTGACTGCCTCAGGGCAACCAGAATATCGATACTGGCAAAAGGGCTCAGCCCAACCAGTGCACCAGTGCTCGTTGAGTGGCGCACGACTCTCCTTAGAGCCTCTTGGTCAAGGGCATTTAAGAAGGTAACCTCTAAGTGCTCTAACAACTCACTGCTATCGTAATAGTCAGCTGCCTCATCTAGAACTCGATTGAGCAGTACACCTTGGGGCTTACCGGCAAAATGCTCCTGCAAATTGCGCCTGAATACTTGCGCCTCTTGGTGACTGCGGCAGTCTCGGGCCTCGGCAGCCATTGCCTGAGTTTTTTCAAGCTTGTTCAGTGGGCGCCCCGCTCGGAAAAACTCCCAAACGGAACTACCAATGATTGCACTGAAGCCCGCCATCAAAACAGCCACAAAAAGTCCCAATCCCCAGTGTTTATCGACCGCCCATTGATAAAGTCCATAAAACTCCCATCCGATCACGACCACCACTACTGCAAGCGCAGAGAGCACTGCTGGCTTTAGCCACTTAAACCGGAAAGTGGGTAGGCGCAACTCGGAGAAAGCAATCCGATCAGGAAGAGACTCTCCAGTGGTTATTGACCTAGGAATCTCCGCTGACTCATCCGCAAGCGGTTCCACCCGCGTCGCATCTCTTTGCGGGACCTCCTGTCCAGGCTCATCTAGCGACTCGATACGTGTTTCGCGACGGTACTCAGTATTTTTATCACTATTAATCAAACCTTATCTCCCAACAGAAGGTTCAAAAGAGCATCCACCCGTATATGTGGAATATGTCCTTCCTGCATTCCCACTGGAGGCCGCAGCTGTGGTGGTGCAGCTCCCGCATAGTGGCTCCACCCCTGCTCTTCATAGGGCGCCTGGGCAAAAATTTCCGCATTCTCAAAACCCAAATACTGCCCTTCGAGGTCATAACCCATCAGCATTCTCCGTCCATTCTTCTGCCCCTCTCTAGAGCAGCGAACCGCGGCAATCGCCTCACTAAATACCGGCAAACCCCGGTGACGGGCATCGGAGAAAGTCTGTTGTAACTGCTGGCCTAGAAGCTGCCTCAAAGCATCGTGGTCGGCAGCAAGTACCTGATCGACTTTAGTCGCAGCAAAAAGGAGTCGATTAACCTTTGGGCGCCATAGCTTGCTTAAAAACCCCGATTCGCCATAGCGGAATGTATCGGCAATATGAGCAAATGCCAGACGCATATCTTCCAGGGACTGTTCACCAGCAAATAGAGTGCCAATCATATCTACCAGTACTAGTTGTCGATCGATATGTCGAAAATGGCTGTCTACAAAGGGTTTTACCTGCGCTTGCACATAGCGTTCGTAACGCGCCTGCAAAACCTTAAAAACACTACTCTCAGACAAAGCAGCTAACTGCCCAGCATCTAAACCACGCAAATCCAGGAGTGGAACTACCCCGTACGCCTCCTCGTCTAGCAGCGCTCTACCAGGCTGTAAATAACTGAGATTCAACTTGGTTCGGCAACTCAGGAGATAAGCTCGGTATTCCCCCCATAATTCGTCCAAATTTACTTCACTAGCATTCGCCTGGGGGGACAGTGCTGCCAGCTGAGCTGTCAACTGGGGGGCCAGCATTGACCGCGCATCTGTAGAAAATAGGTGTGCTTGATGACGACACCACTCTGCGTAATCCATACGCAATAGCGGCAAGTCCATCAACCATTCCCCTGGGTAGTCACGCAACTCCACTACCAACGTCTTTCTACCATTACCCCGAAAACGGCGCCGGCTGCGTAAATGGATGTGTAACTCCATAGCCGAAGCATCTCTAGTGCTCTGTGGCCAACTAGGTGGCTCAGCCATCAGTGCCGATAGGCAGGTCTGATAGTCAAACGGCGCCAAACCCGAGTCCAGCGCTGGCTTCAACTCTGCCCCCAATAGATCGCCATTGAGTGCAGGGGCAAAACCAGGTAATTGAGACTTCTCCGGATTGCAGAGTTGGTATATCAGACTGGTGAGAAACGTGGACTTGCCAGCACCACTGAGCCCAGTGATACCGATACAGATGCGTCGGTCCAACAAGCGCTCGGCGGCCCAGTGGGATTTATCCTGGGCCTCTCGGCTCCAGCGCCGTAGCTTTTCTTTTAAATGTGGGCGAGATTGACTCTCGCGAGACATAGAATCTTCGCGGTCCAGCGACACACACTCTGTCACTTTGGGTTCCATATAAAGCTGACTTCCAGAAATGGGGATAGAGAGGACGATGGAGGCTCAAGAATACCCCCAAAAAGAAATAGGCGCACAGCCCTACTGGCCGAACGCCTTAGATGCAAGGGGGCTCAGGAGCCGCCGCTTAGTCGACCAGCGCTACGTCTCCCGACCCCATCACTGAGAAGGAGTCAGTTCCCGGCCGTTTCAAGACAATATCACCCGATCCCATTATTGAGCCGCTGGCATTATCGGCGCGCAGACTGCGGCCAATAAAATCACCTGAACCCATGAGGCGAACGTTCACATCGGCAACTCGCCCGCCAACCAACATATCGCCGGAGCCTTGTATCTCCGCAAGTAAACTCTCACCGGTAATAGTACTTATCTTCATGTCGCCAGAGCCTGTCACCGCCACTTCCCCTTTGACAGTCAATGCCTTGTTGAGGAACAAATCACCGGAACCAGTAACATACGCTTTCAAGGATTCTGCGGCGACCTTGTCGATATTGATCATTCCTGAGCCCGTCACCCCCAAAGTTAGGCCTTCACTCTCAACACTTGAAGATCTAGCCTCACCAGAGCCAGTCACCTTAAGAGCCTCAATTTTAGGCATCGTCACGGTGAAGTTAACTTCATCTCCCTGCCCTCGGGATATGGTGACAAATCCAAAAAGGTTCTGGGTGTTTTCCTCAACGGATAACTCCAACCTTTCCCCTTTTACCTCAACTTTGACGTAGGGCATTGTGCTGACAGGGCCGACAGCGATAACTTCAAAACTGTTCCCCTGAATCAACTTCAAGTGAGAACTTCCCTTGAGAGACACCTGAGTGAACCCTTCCATATCGAAACGCTTAGTTTCCATTTCTTCTGCCTGGGCATTAGTGCAAAACGCAGCGACTGTGGCGAGGACTACTACCAGCGGGGCAAAGAGCGTCTTCTTCAAAATCATCATTAGAGGAATCTCATCGTTATTACCAGTTCATACCTATGTGACTCAGTAAGCGGGGGACTTGGATGCAGTGTCCCACAAATATTTTGGGGACACCATATGACCGAGCAGTCTAAAAAATCAATCTTAACGACCTAGCCGCACTCCGCCTCGCTAAAGCCCAGCTCCTTTAAGGATTGTCGAATCTTTTCCGCCTCATGTGCCAACTGCTCTGAAGAAGCAGGCTTTTGCTTAGAGAAGTCAAAGTCTGACAATTCATCTACGGGTATCAGGTGGATATGGGTATGTGGTACTTCAATCCCAGCGATCATCACGCCCACTCGCTTCGGTGAGTAAGTTGCTTTCAGCCCTTTCGCCACCTTTTGCGCAACCAGCATTAGATGACTCGCCAGCTCCTCCGGAACATCATCCCAATGATTAATTTCCTCAACAGGGATGACCAAACAATGACCAGCCTTAATGGGTGAAATGGTCAAAATAGCTACGACCTTTTCATCTCTCCAAATAAAATTGCCAGGTAAATCGCCATTAATTATCTGAGTAAAAATACTTGCCATAAATTATCTCAAAAGGTTGAAATTTATTATTTGGTGCAAGCGTGCAGTCTAACACCAAGAAGAAAAAATAAAGTGTAAAGGCTTAGAAAATACTTGCGCAAACATAGATTTTCTTCTTTGGCGAAATAAACCCCCAATATGTGACAACCTGTCGAACAGAATGACAATTTTCTTAAACCAAGTTGGCATACCGAAAGAATATGTCTTAGGCTCGTCACCAATTAATGTTGTACCGCCATTGAGCCAATGCACATTGTGCTTCTCGTTACCAAAATACTTTTTCGGCTCTGCGGATAAACTTTAAATCAGTGCCAACTGCTCACCGGGGGGAGAGATATGGAAAGCCTGTTGGATCAGGTCGGTGGTACTAAATTTGTCAACCGTACAGTCAGTGAATTTTACGGTGCTCTCAGCCACCACCTTTCAGCCTACGAAACTTGTGATTTCCGCAAACAATTAAGTCGTCAAGCTCAGTTTTTGAGCCATGCGTTGTCATCTACACCGGAACCAGACCGGAGTAGTCGCGCCCGCTTTTTAGCCAGGGGGTTAAACCCAGAGCTATTCGATTCAATGCTGGAGTATTTCGAGGGTCGCCTATTGGAGTTGGGCTATCGCCCTGACTTCAGCACACAACTGGTTGCGATCGTAACCAATCTCTATGGCGGTTGTGAGCAGGACCTGTCAATCGCTTGCTAATCTTTATCAGCGGCGCGCACGCACAAGTTGCGGCGCGCCCGCCCTGTCAATACAATTGCGCTTCACAGCCTTTACCCCCCGTTTTATTGCGCAGCGGTAAGCGCTCATTCACATACTCTTTTATATCAGAGATTATTCATGAAGATTGCCAACCACACAGTTGTGGAGATCCACTACACCCTGAAAGATGCTGACGGAACAGTCATTGACTCCTCAGCCAATGGAGAGCCGCTCAAATATCTGCAAGGGGTTGGTAATATCATTCCTGGGCTTGAGCGCGAGATGCTGGAAAAGGCACCCGGTGATAAATTTACTGCGGTAATCGCACCAGAAGACGGTTACGGCGAGCAAAACCCGGAGCTGATCCAAACCATGCCGCGCAGTGCCTTTGGTGGTGTTGAAGAGTTATCTGTAGGAATGGCATTCCGTGCAGAGAGCACCGAAGGTCACCCGATTGAAGTGGAAATTATCGACATCGACGGCGACGAAGTCACTATCAATGGCAACCACCCCCTCGCCGGCGTTGAGCTGCACTTCGAAATTGAAGTTGTTTCTGTACGCGAAGCGACTGCCGAAGAAGTTGATCACGGTCACGTGCACTGACCCCATGATATGAAACGCCGCCAGCCGCGCGGCGTTCCCCCCTTCCCCAATGTCATCGCCAAACAACATCATCCTGTTTGATAGCATCTGCAACCTGTGCAATAGCTGGAGTCAACTAATACTCAAGCGCGACAGAGAGCAGCGCTTTACCCTGTGCCGAGTGCAGTCCAATGCAGGCCAGCACTTCCTTAAACAGCTGAACCTGCCGCTGGACACTTACCAGACCATGATTTTGCTGGAACGACATGGTGGCACTTACCAATCCTTTTACAAAAGTGAAGCGGCACTGAGAATTGCCAGCCGCCTACCACAACCCTGGCGTTTATTGGCCATTTTGCGCTACATTCCCCGCCCGGCAAGGGATTGGCTCTACGACTTGGTTGCCCGCAACCGCTATCGCTGGTTTGGTCAACGGGAGAGTTGCCTATTGCCGTGTGACGCTGACAAACAGCGGTTTTTGGAAGATGTACCTGAAGAGACCCCAGATGAGCTTGTCTGACCAGTATTTACAGCGATTTGGCGGCATTGCTCGCCTGTATGGCGATAAGGCCCTCGAAATTTTATCCTCTGCTCACATATTGGTTATCGGTATTGGTGGCGTAGGGAGCTGGACCGCAGAGGCCCTGGCGCGAAGCGGCATTGGTCAGTTGACGCTAATCGACTTGGATGACGTCTGCATCACCAATACCAATCGTCAGAGCCACGCACTCGCCGATACTGTAGGCCATATCAAGGTCGAGGTGATGGCAGAGCGCCTCAGGCAGATTAACCCGGAGATTACAGTTCATACGGAAGAGGACTTTATCGCTAATGACAATTTCTCAGCGCTGATCAACCCCGATATACACCCTATCGATGTGGTGATTGATGCAATAGATTCCGCCCGGGTAAAAGCCGCCCTGATCGCTTACTGTAAAGCCCGAAAAATACGCTTGATAACGGTTGGTTCCGCAGGAGGTAAGCGCTCCCCCGATCGCATTGAGTGCGCCGATCTCGGCCGTACAATTAATGATCCGATGCTGGCAAAAGTCCGCCAACATCTATACCGCTTCCACAACTTCCAGAAGAGTCGCAAGCGCCAGTTTGGCATCGATGCGATCTTTTCCACTGAAGCAATGGTATACCCGCAGCCAGATGGGCAAGTATGCCAACAGAAGAGCGCTATGCAGGACGGTGTTAAATTAGACTGCAGTGGCGGCTTTGGTGCGGCAACTATGATTACCGGCACCTTTGGGTTTTTGGCCGCCAACCGGGCCATCGAGCGACTTCTCCAGGCAAAAAACTAAGCCGGGTTTAATTGAGCCCTCAGCTGATCGCGGTAGCGCCTGCTCACCGGGATCAGCTGGCCGCCAACCAAGTGAATACGCGCATCACCGCTCTCCAGGGGTTCAATCTCCGCAATAGAGTCCAAGCGCACAATATAGGAGCGGTGTATGCGAGCGAATGATCCTGGATCCAAACGCTCCAGTAACTTGGTCATAGTCTCCCGTAGGGGGTAAATTCTATCGCCCAAGTGCAGATTGACATAGTTGCCAGCAGCTTCCACCCATTCGATATCCTGCACATTAACCAGAAATTCTTTTCCAAGCTTTTTCACCAGAAGACGCTCCGGCCTTTCCACTGGCTCAGCAGCATCTCCCTCATCTGGCTCTTCTAGTAAGCGCGCCTCACCCTGCAAACGTACCAATAAGAAGCGGTACAAATAAACAGAGCTTAAAAGAGCGGCATAGGTTTGAATATCTTTGAGATATTCATAGAAAAATTCTACAGGCCAGTTACCAAAGTTATAGGAACCATCATTGAGGTGGTAAATGACCGTCCTCATAAACACCATGCCGGAAACGTGGATCAAGGACCAAGGCAAAGTGAAAAATAAATGTATGGCCAAGCTCTGCCGAACTCTCCCCTTACGCAGGGGGAAATAATGATCAAGAAGCAATATCAGCGGAAATAAGATTGCGATCATTAGGATACTGGTTCCCTCCCACACCAGAAATTCCCATGGCTGAAAAATAGAACCCCAGCGGCGGTGATCAAAGTATGCCAAAGCGAACTGAACAAGCCATTGGCCGACAAAAAACAACAACCAGAATCCCACCTCAAACTGTCGCCGGTGCATCAAATACTGCTGAACCGTCATTGCTCCTGAACCAGTATAAAAATTCATCGGCAGTCTACCCCCAATTCACCCCCAAAAACCACCACTGGCCCCTAATACCCTACAAATCGGCACTTTGGGATAGCTAATGGCAAATACTAACGGGAGCATAGCAAGCGACTAAAACAGCCTTGAACGACGAAACCTATGCATTCAATAACACAGAGACGCCACGATATTGACGCCCTTCGTGTACTAGCCTTTGGCCTACTTATTCTCTACCACCTGGGAATGGCCTATGTCGCGGAATGGGGGTGGCATGTAAAAAGCAGTTACCAAAGCGAGCCACTACAACTGGTAATGCTAGCGGTTAACCAGTGGCGGATGCCGTTGTTGTTCCTGATTTCAGGTGCAGCCAGCTATTTTCTCTTCCACAAGCTGGGCACTGGGGATTACTTACTGAGAAGAATGAAACAGCTATTGATTCCGCTGGCATTTGGAATGCTGGTGGTGGTTCCACCCCAGGCCTACTATGAAGCGCTAAGCAACGGCATTATTGAGCCTGGATACTTATCATTCCTGCTGAAGTACTTCTCGTTCAGCCCCTGGCCAGAGAATGCCTTTGCTGGAAGTGAGTTTGGCCTGACCTGGAACCATCTGTGGTATCTACCCTATCTGGCATGCTACACCCTGGCCCTTATTCCTCTAGCCCTGTGGTTTAAACACCAACGGTGGCTGGGCCGATTCATGGAGAATATGAAATCTTGGCAACTGCTAATTCTACCGCTTGTACCCATGATGGTGTACGGCCTGGTCCTATTTCCGCGCTTTGGTGGGATAAACTATGCCGTCGTCGACGACTGGTACACCCATGCCAGATTTTTTACTTATTTCTTCTGCGGCTACTTGCTAGTCAGCAGTAGCGCCCCCTGGGAAATACTGGCAAGACTGCGCAATCGCCTGGTTATTGCAGCGCCCCTCACTTTCGCCCTATATCTATTATTTGATCGAGTACTACCTGATAGCAGTATTCCCGCCCAAAAAATACTGCTTTTTATTGTTATCTATACAAATCGATGGGTATGGCTCCTGGCTGTTTTAGCCTGCGCTTATCAATTTCTCAATAAGCAATTCCGTTGGTTACCCTATGCCACTGAAGCGGTTTATCCCTGGTATATCCTCCATCAAACCATTACCGTAATCGCTGTGTATCAACTGGGGCAACTCGCCCTGGGGGCCATCCTGGAGCCCTTGCTAGTATTATTAATCACTATTTTCGGCTGCTGGGCTTCATATGAATTTATCATCCGAAGAAACCCAGTTTTACGGCCGCTGTTTGGTTTAAAGCCTATTTCCAATATCGGGCCTATTGCGGTGGAGGCCCCCATACCCCGCTCCAGTTAAGTTAATGGGAGGTCTGCTCCACCAGATTCAAAGCACGTTGCAGCAATGCGTAAAAACCATTGCTGCGCGATTCACTTAAGTGCTTTCCGAGCCCCAGCTCAGCAAATAACAGGGAAAGATCTCTCTCTCTAATCTCAGTAGCCGTGCGGCCATCGATTTGTGAAAGTAATAACGCACCCAGGCCTTTTACAACCCGGCTGTCGCTTTCCAATCCAAAATAGTGCCTACCACCCTCTGTCCGGTGCGCTAACCAAGCTGCAGACTCACAACCCCGCACCAGGTTTTCCTCGGTACGTATCTCGGGCTTTCGGGCAATAGTTTTACTCCACAGCATTAATTCTCTATAACGTCCCTGCCAGTTGCGCTGGGAAACCAAACTCTCTAGCAATAACGAGGAAAAATCATCCCTGGCCCATTCATCACTCTGAATACTATCCCCCTGTTCAATTGACTTCTGGATCTCACAATACTCTTCCAGGGCCTGCAAAAAAGCCTGAATATCACTATCGGTATTGTAGGCTGCGACTGATGCTCGGACCGTCACCAAATCACCGCTCTCTTTACCTAACAATTGTGCACAGTGATGGCCTACTCTCACTGCAATATCGCGCTCGTCCAGCCAGTGCATTAAATCGGCAGCGCTACCATGAATAGGCACAAAAGAGACAATACCCAGATTGTGGCGCACTTGGCTGATAACCCTAAAATTGGGGGACGCTATCAGTTCGCGATGTATCCATCGCACCAATTTCTGCTCATGCGCCGCTATTGCGACCCTATCTTGCTGCTCAAGAAATTCCAGTGCCGCTCCAAGACCCGCTATTGCCGCCAGCGGAGAAGTGCCTGCCTCAAATTTGTGCGGCAAGCCTGCATAATGACTCGTTTCAAGTTCAACGTCGGAGATCATTTCTCCACCACCCAGCCATGGCGGCATAGATTCCAAAAGTGTTTCCCTACCGTATAAGAAACCAATTCCTGACGGGCCATAAAACTTATGAGCTGAGGAAACAAAAAAATCACAGCCAATTTTCTGCACATCAATCACTTCATGAGCTGCCAACTGGGCGCCATCAACAATCCACATCAAGTGCTTTCTGCGCAGCAATTGCCTCACCGCAGCCAGGTCCGGCCGCAATCCAAGTGCGTTGGAACCACCGGTCAGGGAAACAATCCTTGTGCGCTCATTCAGCACTTCTCCCAGGCGATCAAATTCCGGGACACCCGCTACATGGGGTACATAGCGCAAACTCAAATTGAAACGCTTGGCCGCCATCTGCCAAGGGATAATATTGGCATGGTGCTCCGCTGTTGAGATGACAATCTCGTCCCCAGCCTGCAACTCACTACACAGGCTGTGCGCCAACAAATTCAATGCCTCAGTAGCACCGCGACAAAATACAATTTCCCTTGTGCTGGCAGCATTAACAAACTGTGCCGCTTGGCGACGCACTCGCTCCACCATTTCTGTAGCCTTACGCGCCAGACGATGACTGGAGCGGTGCGTATTGGCATTGCTATGCACATAGTAATCGCGTACAGCATTAATCACTGCCTCTGGCTTCTGCGTCGTTGCAGCATTATCCAGGTATACCAACTCCTTATTCTCCTCTTGAGCAAAGAGGGGAAATGACTGCCTGAATGATTCAGCGGAAAAACTCATAGGGAAAATAACTTCTCAGTATTTCGACAGGTAGCATTGGCGATTTCCCGCACGGAAACTCCCCGCAAATCAGCCAGTGCTTGTGCAATTTTAGAAAGGTTTTCAGGGCTATTACGCATACCCTGCTGACCTGAAAGGGGCATATCCGGGGCGTCCGATTCAAGCAGTAAACTCTCCAGCGGCGCAAGTGACACAGCCCGTCGGGTTTTCGCTGCCCGTGGGTAAGTAATTGTTCCACCGATACCCAGATAGAAGCCGCGCTTCCAGTACTCTTGCGCCATTTGCTCACTGCCACTGAAAGCGTGGATCACACCTCCCCGGGGGAGCTTGAATTGCTTTAACAGCCTCAGGAGTTCATTGTGGGCCCGGTGAACATGCAGAATAATCGGCAGTTCATGGTTACTAGCAATCTCCAAATGAAGCTTGAGAATATCTTCCTGCTTATTCAAGTCAGTGCCGATAGAGGCATCCAAGCCACACTCTCCAACAGCGACACATGAGTATTTCTCAAGGCTCTCACTAAGCCGTACTCCCAACTCCATCAGGTTTTCCCGCCAGCGGGAATCTTGCGGGATTTTCTTCACCCACCAAGGGTGAACACCAGCAGCCATCATCCAACCGGGCTGTTCCGATACCAGAGCGCCCAACGACTGCCACTGAGCCTCGCAAACGCCGGGGATAATGACCCTATCTATTCCGGCATTGAGACATCTTTGCCACACCTGATCCCGGTCCAGAGAAAAAACCTCAAAATCAAAGTGGCAATGGCTGTCTATAAATTTCACTTGTGATACCCATTATTCGCGCGCATATTAGCATGAAGTCGCCTTTTCCTCTGGTACACCTGTGATTGAATCTCTTTTGCCGATCGCCCTTTTTGCTTTCTCAGCCAGTATTACACCGGGCCCTAATAACCTGATGATTATGTCCTCAGGACTCAATCACGGCATCTACAGTTCAACACCTCACCTACTGGGAATTTGGCTGGGATTTCCCGCCATGGTGGTTGCCATTGGCTTGGGACTGGGAACCGCCTTCAATCACTTCCCTTTTCTGCATGAAGTTATTCGCTGGGCAGGCATTGCCTATTTACTCTACCTGGCATGGATAATTGGTTCGACCCGGGAAATGGGTTCTGGAAATTCAAGCCAACCCCTGAGCTTTACCCAGGCGATGGCTTTTCAGTGGATCAATCCCAAAGGCTGGATTATGGCCACTGGAGCACTGGCTGCTTTCACCAGTCCCGGCACAGAAATATGGTCGGGAGTTGTTAAGGTTGCACTGGCATTTATCACCATTGGCGGGCCTTGTGTTGCCATTTGGCTATTCTTTGGCGTTGGGCTAAAACGATTCCTGACTGAACCACGCTACTTGCGAAGCTTTAACATTGCTATGGGATTGTTGCTTGCTGCAAGCGTTATCCCCTTGGCGCTCGAGGGGCTTACCCCCTTTGGCGCAGCCACCTGAAAGGTCTCTTCAACAGCTTAAGCTCGGGAGCCTTCAACTCCCGAGGCGCTCAGAGTTAGGAAAAACTAGCGAGACGCAGCCTGGAAACGGCTTACTGCACGAAGCTCGGCCGAGTCCTGTAACCAAACAATATCTTCAGCTTCTACTTGCTGCCCTGTTATCCCTGATAACTGATCACTGAGTACTTCTAGTCGGGTATTCTCATCGACGCCTTCCACCGGAAGTCGAATCCAGACCTGCCCCTCTTCGTCTGTAACCTCCGCAGGTGCCCCCTTGCTTAAATGGCGATCAAACACCGAGCTGTGACCTGGCGGCAAATAAATAGTGCCATTGGTAATATCGACAGCGAAGGCCACTATGCCCGGCAGCAAGCCAAATAGCAGGCCTGCGCCGTCCAAGA
Source organism: Microbulbifer sp. CNSA002 (assembly GCF_047324085.1). Taxonomy (NCBI): domain Bacteria; kingdom Pseudomonadati; phylum Pseudomonadota; class Gammaproteobacteria; order Cellvibrionales; family Microbulbiferaceae; genus Microbulbifer; species Microbulbifer sp. CNSA002. Next base: position 1,803,948 of record NZ_CP172449.1, on the reverse strand, counting down.
TTACGACCGCAGGATCAACTCGCCCACCCGCCTGCCCTTTGCGCTCCGGGTACAGGAAATAGCCACAGGCGCTCAGATTCATCACTGTTACAAGCGCAGCGGATGCCACGATACTCCGTTTAATCACTCTATTCATGGTGTCACCTCTCACGAAAGCCCCCTATGCGGAGCTATTACTTGTTCTTTCTATTCCCACTAATGCCATGGGACCTATTCTCTATCTGTACAAATTCACGTCAGATAGCCCTGAGACAAAAAGATCATCAAATTTACGCCGATCGAAACGTTCGTACAACATCAAGTAGGCTCGATTGCCTAAACTTTAACCAGCACTTGCTGCGGGATGTTAAGGAGATTTACTAATTTCTGACAGTGTGGAGTGACGCACTTGTGATCTGACCGGGCAGTAAGCAGTCGCCTGGGGTCCGACACCGGAAATTTCAGGGAGCAGTAGTCGTAGCAGGTGCCGCCAGGGATTGGCTAAAGCACGGTATCCTTATCGATGCCGTGCTTTTCTATTTCACTAAATAAAGGAGATTTCGTCCTATCGCACCCAAAATTGGCGAGATCCCCTACCTTTCTTCCTGGAAAATTCCCCCTACCGCTGTATCCTGCGCCCAAGAACAAGAGTGGAGCTCTCTACATGTATATCAGCAGCGCCTTTGACAGCGGCAATATCGAAGTTATCAATACCGACAGCAATCCAATTGAGCTAGCAATCCGTCAGGACAACAATTCTGACTTCTACCAATGGTTTCACTTTCGTCTGGAAGGCGATATTGGCACCAGCTATCCCTTGCGCATCGTTAATGCCGGCAAATCCGCCTACCCGGAAGGCTGGGAAAACTACCGCATCTGTGCCTCATACGATCGTCAAAATTGGTTCAGAATTGGCGCCAACTACGACGGCAATACTCTGGACTTCACTGTAACCCTGGATGAACCCAGCATCTATCTCGCCTATTTCGCCCCCTACTCCTGGGAACGCCACCTGGATCTGCTCGCTTGGGCGCAGAGCCACGACCTGGTCAAACTGCAAACTCTCGGTAAAACCCTTGATGAGCGCGATATGACCATGCTCACGGTTGGCAATGCCGACACCGCGAAACATCGTGTTTGGATGATTGCCCGCCAACACCCAGGAGAGACCATGGCGGAATGGTTTGTTGAGGGCTTCCTGGAAACCTTGCTAGACCATGCCAATCCTACTGCGCAAAGCTTGCTGGCAGATACCGTATTTTATGTAGTACCCAATATGAACCCCGACGGCAGCGTTCGCGGGCACCTGCGCACTAACGCTGCGGGCGCCAACCTGAACCGTGAGTGGCTCAACCCCACGATGGAGCGAAGCCCGGAAGTCTTTTTGGTCAGGGAGAAAATGCTGGAGCTGGGCGGGGATATCTTCCTGGATATTCATGGTGATGAAGCCCTGCCCTATAACTTTGTTGCGGCTTGTGAAGGTATTCCCGGCTATGACGAGCGCCACGCCAAGTTGGAAGAGGCATTTAAGCAAGCTTATGAGGCCATCAGCCCCGACTTCCAAACGGAGCATGGATATGAGCTGGATAAACCCGGCGAAGCAAATCTGACAATTGGTACCGCCTGGGCTGGACATCAATTCCGCACCCTGGCTCTAACATTGGAGATGCCGTTTAAAGACAATGATGACCTGCCCGACTTGATCGAAGGATGGTCCCCGGCGCGAAGCCAACAACTCGCTCGCGATATTCTTTTCCCAATTCGCGAAACGCTAAAAACTATGTCTTAATCAGCCCAAAAGCCCCTAGCTTAAAGAGCCAAGGGGCTTTTGCCGACCAAAACTTAGTAAACAGGCTTTTCTATAAACCAAGTTATATCGATATAATTAGTCTGCTGACGGCTAATCTCCCCGCTTTCAGTATCCAACCAAATTACATCTAGCTCCCCCGAAGAACTTAACTTCGCTCCCCATACCACACTGTTTGAAGTAGGTGGAACCATACCTAATTTTGAAAATTCATCTGATCCGAGATGATGAGGCAACTGCGCAGTAATTTCTCCCCCATTAGATATATGGGCAACAACAGGTATTGCTTGCTCTGCCTCAATAACTGTTCTCTTTTCGGTCTCGGTATTAACACTACCTAACCAACTAATTCGTACTGCTAACCTTCTGCGTATAGCATCCAATAGATTAGAGATCCCTCCAGCAACAACCCTTCCACTATGGTCTTTCTGAAAAGCAACTTCCCAGTTTCGTTTTGGGGGAGTAGTGAAACACCAAACTGAATGTACACGGTCGCTATCTACCCTATTAGAGTGCTCAAAACGCCCTAGTAAAATACCTCGGCTATCTAGTAAACCGTGCCACCGTCCAAACTCAGAAGAAAGCTCTATCCTTGAATCATGAATTCTAGGAATCTGCCGATGAACAGACTGAACTTTTGTTGCCACTTCTCCAGACATAACAGTTGTAAACTGCGCGTCAGACCAATGTGTAAGATCAGATTCTTTATCTCCATTAAAATCCAAATCCCACCCTACTCGCATTGGCACTCCACTTAAGGCAACTCTGGATAGTTCTTTTTTAGAGCCCGCCACTACCACACCATCAAAGTCGACTTCCAAAATAGGATCGCTACAGCTTGCCATCTGTTCGGCATTAACCTCAATCGCCCTTGCTAAAAAGAAAGTCAAAAGTAGCCAACTTTTACTTTTCATCACTATCACCCGTGCATACTTTATTTGCCATTGTCGCCTTTAAATGTTACCCACTAAAGAGCTGTTATATTTATACCCCAGCAGTAAGCCCCCTCATCTAAAGAAGGGATAAAAGCAGTATTTTATGAGTTGAATTGACTTTCTATGGTTAGTTTACGCAAGCCTTTACCCTTTTTCTTTTGCCATCTTCAATAAAGCAAGCACAGCCAAAAAAAGAAGAAAAGTAAATACAACCAACCCCCACATCACCGACTGAAAAGCCTGAGCAAAAGCCTCATTAAACATGTTAGCGATGCGACTATGCAGAGCAGCAGACACCCCCATTGCGCCACGCTCTATCCTTTCAGGATTAATCAGCAATGCATCGATATATTTTTCCAGTGCACTGGTAATCGGCACCCCACTTTCCTGCAATTGATTTAGCAAACTCTGTTTTTCCATTATCCGGAATACAGTACCCACCACAGCCAAACCAAGTGCTGCGCCTATATTTTGTATGCCCCACAACATTCCGGTTGCTATTCCTGCACTATTAGGCGGCAAAGCGCCAATAGCGATTGGGGCTGTCGCACTAAATACAAATCCCCAAGCCACACCGAAAGGTATAAAAGCCAGCAAAAGCGTCGAAAAATTGGTATCCACTGAGAATTGTGTCATTACGATTGCCGCAATCAAAATACATATGACACCAATTAAGATTGGAGCCGCAGGTGCGGAATTAGCCGCCATTCTGCCCGCCACAGGAGACACCAAAGCCATTACCAAGGTAATAGGGAGCAAAATCAAGCCGGACATTACCGTTGTATCCTGACGCACAACATGCAAATAAAATGGTAATAAAAAGAAAGCAGAAATGAGAAATATCAACAAACTAAAATTGGTTAAAACACAAGCGGAAAATAGCGAATTCTTAAAATAGGCAAAATGGATCAACGGTTGCTCCAGTTTTCGCTCAACACGAAAAAGGGCAATAAAACTCAATATAGAAATAACCAATAACAACAGTATCGGCCAGCTCAACCAACCCACTTGCGCCCCTTCAACTACTAACACCACTAGCGAACCCACACTAAGAGCAAGAAGTATCATTCCACGCCAGTCAATATAACTTTTTTCTTTATCTAAATTTTGCGGGCTCCGCATTACAAAAAGGCCAAACACCATACTGACCAGCACAAAGGGGATATTAATAAAAAAGATCGACCTCCAAGACAAATACTCACATAGGACCCCACCCAACACCGGACCAAGAGCAAAGCCGACAGCCAATACCGACATCCACCATCCCATTGCAAATCCGGCTTCTTTTTCTACAAAAGTGTGGGACAGCAAAGCAATATTATTCGGCACGATTATGGCAATGGAGACACCTTGAAAGGCCCGCCAGACAATTAACCAAAGTGGATCCTCAGCCAATCCCGCGAAAAGGGAGCTAACTGCAAGTAATACCCATCCAATATTGAGCATCTTCAGGGAGCCCACAATATCCCCCAATCTCCCCATACTGGCCATCAGGATACATAGCATCAACATAAATATATTCATAACCCACTGGGTTTGAATAAAGGATGCACCTAAACTTTGCTGGATTGTCGGCAGTGCAATACTGACAATGGTGTAGTCCAACCCCAATATAAAGGTGGCTGGAAAGGAGCCAAGCAAAACAACCCACTTATTCATTAGTCGCATAATTCCCCTTATGTAGCTTGTTAATTAAAGCAAGGAAAGATCCTGAATAATTTATCGGCATTTATTGCTGAGAGAGCTACACAATCCATCCATTAACAATAGAATTATGATGTCGCCAGAAAACAACAAGAAACCAACCCTCATCACATAGACAAAAAAGTCCAATTCGTAGTAAAAAGCAAAAATAATAAGACGGTACCTTAAGGCACCGCACACCAATAAAAATTAAAAAATATTCACTAGCGTCTACTGCAAAGGTAGCGTATCTACTCAGTCCGGAGAAAAATAATGAAACACACTATCAGACAGATGATCCTATCGATTCTATTTGTACTTTCCTTCGCCTCCCCCCCCCTTTGGGCCGATAGCATTTCTGATTTCCAAAACAGCTGGACAGGCACAGCCTTGGATCTGCAGCGTCAAATAGACAACCACACTCCCATGAGTGAAAACAATATTTTGGGGACACACAATTCTTACAACTCAGAAGTTTATCGCGCCTGTAACTTCTCAGTGGGATGCCGCTACCTGGACCCTCAACAGGAGCATTCCATAAAAGATCAATTGCGCATGGGAGCTCGCTTTATAGAACTGGATGTCCATTGGACAACGAAAATGGAGAGCCTCTTTTCCTACCCAAAAAGATTACTTCTGTGCCATGGGCTCTGCAGTATCAATGACAAGTATGCGACTGAAGGATTTAACGAAATAAAGGACTGGCTAAATGACAGCGCCAATCAGGACGAAGTCATCATTTTATATATCGAGGACCACTCTGAAGGGCGCCATCAAGATCTCTACAACCAAATAACCGATCGATTCGGGGATAAGATTTTCTACAGTGGCGGCTGCCAGAGTATCCCCAGCAGCCTTACAAAAAATGATGTGCTTGCTGCAGGGAAACAAGTCGTCGTGTGGAAAGATAGCGGCTGCTCTGGAAATGGTGACATGAAGAACATGGCCTTCACCGGATTAGGGGAAATCGGTCGAGTGTGGGAAGACAGCACCACTATTGGCACTATAGGAGAAATTTTTAGCGGTGGTATTGAACGAATCACAGCCGACGATGTGCGCAATGGCTTTGCTATAGGTCACAACATAATCAACCTCGATAATATGAATACGACTGATGGCCGCATCGCTGCAGCTATTTGGTCATGGGATCAGAATGAGCCAAATAACTTGAACAATGAGGATTGCGCTATGCAGTGGGGCAACGGGCGCTGGAATGATGCCAACTGCAGCAACCAATATAGCTTCGCATGTAAGAACACGGCTGACGGTAGCTGGCTGGTCAGCGCCTCCACAGGCCCATTCTCTTATGGTGCCGGGGTGTGCCAGGCACTGGGCAATGACTATGTGTTTTCCGCCCCCACTAATAGCCAGGACAACCAAGCCCTTAAAAGCGCCAAGGAAACCACTGGCTATGACAAGGTGTGGATTAACTATCAGGACCAGATAACTGAGGGCCACTGGCAGCACAATTAACCTCAAAAATCTCGACTTGAGGATTTAGGCTGGATAGGAGGCTAAGCCCGAGCCTCCTATCCAAGGCGAGTTTTATTGAACCCTCTCAAACACAAACCCTGTCACCATATTCAACTAAATTATCAAAACGGGAATATAGCTCCGGGCCTAGTCACACTCTACTCTCAACTGATCGCTGATATGTCGTTAGTTAAGACAAGATCAGGCATAATCTGCCTCCTAACAAGACTGTCAGGACAAAATTATGCGAATTCCTACTACCTGGCGCCGCCTTGGCTTGGCTATAGCCATCGGCGGTGTTATCAGCGGTTGTAGCAAGGGCAACGAAGAAGTCAGCTCACAAGCGCACTCCCATAAAGAACATATCGAGCACGGCACTGAAAAGCTCAATTTGGAAGCCGCTGAGAAGGCTCAAATTGATATTGTCGCTGCCGACCTGCACAAGCATGTCGCCGTATTGGCCTCCGATGAATTCGAAGGCCGCGCTCCCGCCAGTAAAGGTGAGGAGCTGACGGTAAACTATCTGGCAGAGCAATTTAAGGCGCTCGGACTTACCCCTGGTGCTGTAGATTCCGACGGTAACCCCAGCTGGTTCCAGGAAGTCCCCATTGTAGAGATGGATATTCAATCCACCCCCCTTACTATTCAGGGCGAAGGTGTAGGCCAGGTTCTAAAACCGATTGACGACATGGTCGCGTTTACCCAGCGCCAAACCAGCGCATCCAGCCTTAATGAAAGCGAATTGGTTTTTGTCGGTTACGGCATCGTAGCTCCAGAAAACAACTGGAATGACTACGCAGGTCTGGATATGGAAGGCAAAACCGCAGTCATTCTGGTGAATGACCCCGGCTATGCCACCCAAGATGAGGCTCTATTCAATGGCAATGCCATGACCTACTACGGTCGCTGGAGCTACAAGTTTGAAGAAGCTGCCCGTCAGGGCGCCGCAGGGGCCATTATTATCCATGAGAATGGTGCTGCCGGTTACCCCTGGGAGGTAGTGAGCGGCTCCTGGTCTGGCGCCCAGGTAAGCCTTGAAGCAGAAAACAAGAATATCGATCGCGTGGCGATTGAGGCCTGGATCACCAACCAGGCAGCGAAGGATCTGTTCCAGGCAGCAGGTCTCGACTTGACCGAAGAAATGGCAGCTGCAAAAGCACTGGGATTCAAGCCTAAGTCACTGGAACTCAAAGCCAGCATCGAACTCAGCAACAGCCTTGAGAAGTCCAACTCTCGCAATGTTATTGCTAAGTTACCCGGCAAAAAGTACGCAGATGAAACCATTGTTTACACTGCCCACTGGGACCACTTAGGGGTCAACAAAAACGCTTCTGGCGAAGACCATATCTTTAATGGCGCAGTGGACAATGCCACCGGTACCGCTGGACTACTTGCTCTTGCAGCCCAAGCAGTAAAAGAGGATCAAGCTGATCGCTCCCTGGTATTCGTCGCAGTAACTGCTGAAGAGTCCGGTTTACTCGGCTCCAAATACTATGCCGCTAACCCTGTTGATCCTCTGGAAAAGACGGTTGCCGGCTTTAACTTCGACGCTATGAATGTCTTGGGCCCCACCAAAGACATCACCGTCGTAGGCTTCGGCAGCAGCGAGCTGGAAAATCTCTTAGAAGCAGCCGCCAAAAAGCAGGGCCGCTATCTGGCTGCTGAAGAGCACCCGGAACGCGGCTACTTCTATCGCTCAGATCATTTCAGCCTGGCAAAAGAAGGCGTGCCAATGCTGTATTTTGATTCCGGTAGCGAAAACCATGAGCACGGCCGGGAGTGGGCACAATCCAAGGATAAGGAATATCTCAGCCAGCACTACCACAAGCCGGGAGATGAGTACGACCCCAACTGGAACCTGAAAGGCGCCGCTATGAACTTGCAGCTGGGCCTGCAATTGGGCCTGAAGTTGGCAAACAGCCGCGACTGGCCCAACTGGTATGAAGGCAATGAGTTCCGCGCTATTCGCGACGCCAGTGCTGAAAGCCGCAAATAACCAAGCAGGATAAACATCCCGCTTTTCCTTGGTGGCACCTCCTCGGTGTCACCAAACTTCCCTCCCCAAACATCAACCCTGCATTAGCTGCAGGTGCCTCTCCGTGAATCAAAACCAATAAAAAAGCCCCACTGTCTCCAGCAGGGCCTTTTATGCGGTTGAACTCTTTAGCTAAATAGCGACTTAAGCAGCGCTAGTAGCCTCAAGCTTTTTCAACTCTTCATCGCGAAGTTCACGGCGCAAGATTTTGCCCACATTAGTTTTGGGTAAGTCCTCACGGAACTCCACATGCTTCGGCACTTTATAAGCCGTCATATGCTCACGGCAGTAGGCGACAACTTCATCTTCGGTCAAAGATGGATCAGCCTTCACCAGGAAGAGCTTCACCTGCTCACCACTTTTCTCATCCGGGATACCGATAGCGGCAGCTTCAGTGACCTTCGGATGCGCGCTGATCACGTCTTCAATCTCATTGGGATATACATTGAAGCCGGACACAATAATCATGTCCTTCTTGCGATCTACGATTTTGATGTAACCATCATCCTGAATAACGGCCATATCGCCGGTATTCAACCAACCTTCACTGTCGATGGTATCCGCTGTCGCTTCCGGACGCTGCCAGTAGCCTTTCATCACCTGAGGTCCGCGCACGCACAGCTCGCCAGGAGAGTTGTTTGGCAGGTCATTGCCATTCTCATCGACAACCTTGACCTCAGTACCGGGAACAGGAACACCCACTGTGCCCAGCTGAACACCATCAGTAGGGTTAAATGAAACAACCGGGGAGGTTTCAGTCATACCGTAACCTTCCATGATCATACAACCGGTCATTTCCTCCCAGCGCTTAGCCGTATCGCGAGTTAACGCCATGCCACCAGAAGCTGTTGAGTGCAATTTGCTGAAGTCCAGTTCAGCAAAATCCTTGTTGCGCATCAGGCCATTGAACAGGGTATTGAGCCCAACAAATCCGGTGAAACGCAGGCCTTTCAACATCTTCACAAAACCCGGGATATCGCGCGGGTTGGGTACTAATAGCGAATGGTTACCCGTGGAGAAAAGGCACATACAGTGGATGGTAAATGCGTAGATATGGTAAAGAGGCAAAGGTGCAATATAGAACTCCTCACCTTCTTTCATACCACTGGCAAATGCGATACGAACCTGCTCCATATTCGCAACCAGATTGCCATTAGTCAGCATTGCCCCTTTGGCAACCCCGGTAGTACCGCCGGTATACTGCAGAACCGCAATATCTTCTTTGGTGCGCTCAACATCCTTATGAGGACGCTCAGCGCCTTTTGCCATTGCATCGCGGAAGCTAACTTCATTGGCAAACGAAAATTCGGGCACCATTTTCTTAACGTACTTCGCCACACTGTTGATCAAGGTACGCTTCAGCGGACTGTGCAGATCCGCAATCTCAGTAACAATAACTTGTTTTACATCGGTTTCAGCAACCACCGCAGCAGCGGTATCGGCAATATTCGCCAGTACGACCAGAGCCTTGGCCCCTGAATCATTCAGCTGGTGCTTAAGCTCGCGCTGCGTGTACAGCGGATTGGTATTTACTACAACCAGACCTGCGCGCAGTGCACCAAAAACAACTACTGGGTACTGCAACACGTTGGGCAGCTGGACAGCGATGCGATCGCCGGGCTTCAAGTCGGTATGATTTTGTAAATAAGAGGCGAATTTTCCACTCAGCGTGTCAATATCATTGATTGAAAGTGTACGCCCCAGGCATGTGAAAGCCGGCCGGTCACCGAATTTGGCGCAAGCGCCTTTAAAGACATCAAGTATGCTGCGATCAATGTCCAACTCTCTTCTCCCATTCCTGATTGTTGTCGTCGCTTGCCCACACCTTCCGTCTCCATAGGCGAAAGCTGCCATATCTCTTGGCGAGCGAGAATTTATTTATTGTTTGTAGTATCTTTGAGACGGTGAAAAAGAAGGGTTTAAAACCTCTCTTTACCGATCTCCCTCTTCACTATTCGCAGGAAATAAACCTGCCAATGCTGCGGCCAATTCGCGATTTCCAGAATATTGAACATCCCCCAAAAGGAAGGCGTGACGCCCACTTAATTGACCGTCCAATATAGCACTGAGAGTGCTGTTTTCCATTTCCAATGTTAGTTCTGGATTATCAGTCTGACCAAATTCGGAAATCACTTTGTAATTTTTAGATACTTCGGTGACATAAACATAGAAGTCACAGGCATCTGGCAGCCGGAACTGTACCCGAGCCAGCGGGTACGAACAAGCTAAGTGACACAGGCGCTCTTGAACTGAATCCGGCAATTGCATCGGAAATTCTCCGTTTAAGCCGCTTTATTACTCACAAAAAAACCGCCGGCATTTGCCGGCGGTTTTCATTTCAGAGCGGGATCAGAATGCAAAATGCTCGGCATCCAATTCCATCAAGTTGCCTGCTCCACTCAACATGGACGTTGCGTGGCTGGAAGTGCGAGGAAGGATACGCTCGAAGAAGAAACGCGCGGTAGTAATTTTCGCCTTGTAGAAATCTTCTTCTCCAGTGCCCGCTGCCAGTTTTTCATTGGCAACTTTAGCCGCCTGTGCCCACAGGAAGGCCAGCACGGTGTAACCGGAGAACATCAGGTAATCTACAGAGGCAGCACCGACTTCGTCTGGGTTTTCCATAGCTTTGCCGCCAACGTGCAAGGTCAGGTCGCCCCACTGCTTGTTAAGCTCTTGCAATTTAGCAACGAAAGGCGCCAGTGCTTCGTTATCAATTTCCGCCTGGCAGAATTTGTGAACCTGCTTGGTGAAACCGCGCAGCAATTCACCCTGGGTCATCAGAACCTTACGACCCAACAGGTCCAGAGCCTGAATACCAGTGGTGCCTTCATAGATAGTGGAGATACGCGCATCACGTACGTTCTGCTCCACGCCCCACTCGGCAATATAACCGTGGCCACCGAAACACTGCATACCCAGGTTGGCAGATTCGAAACCAGCTTCTGTCAAAAATGCTTTTGCAATCGGCGTCAGGAACGCCAGCATATCGTCAGCGGCTTTCTTCGCGTCAGCATCGCCTTTGTGAGTGATATCAACCAGCTGTGCGCACTTAACAACCAGCATACGACCACCTTCAGAGAAGGCTTTCTGGGTCATCAGCATGCGGCGCACGTCAGGGTGAACAATAATCGGGTCAGCCGGGCCTTCCGGGTTTTTCACGCCGGACAGAGAACGCATTTGCAGGCGATCTTTTGCATAAGCCAGGGACTTCTGGAAACCGATCTCGGAGTGAGCCAGGCCTTGCAGAGCAGTACCCAGGCGCGCAGTGTTCATAAAGGTGAACATATAGCTCAGGCCTTTATTCTGCTCGCCGATCAGGAAGCCTTTAGCACCGTCAAAGTTCAGCACTGCAGTGGCGTTGCCGTGAATACCCATTTTGTGCTCGAGGGAACCACATACCACACCGTTGCGCTCACCGGCAGAGCCGTCAGCGTTCGGCAGGAACTTGGGTACGATAAACAGGGAGATACCCTTGGTGCCAGCAGGTGCGTCTGGCAGGCGGGCGAGTACGATATGAACAATGTTGTCAGTCATGTCGTGCTCACCGGCGGAGATAAAGATCTTGGTGCCGGTAATCGCGTAGGAGCCATCGTCATTTGGCTCGGCCTTGGTGCGCAGAATACCCAGATCGGTACCGCAGTGAGGCTCGGTCAGACACATAGTGCCAGTCCAGCTACCTTCAACCAGCTTGGTCAGGTAAACCTGCTTCTGCTCTTCAGTACCGTGCTCTTCCAGGGTGTTCATGGCACCGTGGGACAAGCCGGGGTACATGCCCCAGGACCAGTTGGCGGTGCCAACCATCTCGCTCATGATAGTACCGAGCGAGGGCGGCAGGCCTTGGCCACCGTACTCAGGATCGTGGGGCAGCGCAGCCCAGCCACCCTCTACAAACTGCTGGTAGGCTTCTTTAAAGCCTTCCGGGGTAGTAACTTCACCGTCTTTCCAGGTGCAACCTTGCTGGTCGCCAATTTGGTTCAGTGGTGCAATAACGTTTTCACAAAACTTTGCACCCTCTTCCAGGATGGCATCCACGACATCAGGAGTAGCCTCCTCATATCCAAGTGACTCATAATGCTTTTCTGAGTCCAGCATCTCGCGCATTACGAAACGCAAATCACGCAGTGGCATTTTGATATCGGTCATCCTGATAACCTCAATTCGCTTATGTTTGGGACCGGAGGTAAAACCATCCAGTCATATTTATGACTAATTTCTAAGATTGGTTCATCATAGTAGTAAGCGAGCAGCCCCCTCTATGGCCAAACCCGTCCAAAGCGGTGACAAATCGAGGCGAGAGGATGAAAAAAGGTGACTGGCCCAGTCAAATATCCAGGCCAGCTGCGGCGCGACCACCCCGGCGATACTCGCCTGGCGTAATTCCCGTCCATTTTTTGAAGGCGCGGAAGAAAGCACTGGATTCATCGAACCCAAGCATCTCTGCGATCTGCCCATTGGAAAGGTCCGGGCAGCTGAGGTAGTGAAAAGCCGCTTCCATCCGACATTCGTCTTTGAGCTTCTGGTAGGAGGTACCCTCCTGCTGAAGGCGACGTCGCAACGTGGTGACCGACATATTGAGCCTCTCCGCCACCGCCTCAGCGGCAGGCATGGACTCGCTCACATCCCGGTTCAAAATGGTTTTTACTTTGGTTTTGATACTGTTGGCACTGCCGTCGCTGATCACCAGGTGGTAAGGAGCGGTGCGAATAAAGTCCTCAACCATCTGCGGGCTTTGCACCACAGGGTATTCCAGGTAGCGGGTATCGTATTCGAGCGCATTAAACGGTTGCTCAAATAACAACTCATTGGCCTCGCTTTGCGCGAGACTGCGAAACTCTTCCGGGCAAGCAAATGAGAAGTGCAACCTGGCCAGCGGAATCTCCCGCCCTGCCAGCCAGCAATAAAACCTGTGCCAAACCGCTAGAGTTGTACGCACCACACTGGGGCTCGTGTTATTCAGCAGCTGCTCAAATTCGCCCTTGCCCAGCGAACTGATCCCGCAAATTTCAACCCGCTCGCGCCCATGGCCACCTTCTCCGAGTACCGGCTTCACCTTAAAACCTCGGCAGATTTCCATAAATTCGGCACAGAGCGTAATCGCCTGGCGGAGGGTTGCACAATTCACCACCGCCAGACACAACAAGCGAAAAGACCCGGAACGGACCCTTCCACCGCTAAGCATGCCAAACCACTCATTTTGCGCCAGCCACATCACGCGCTGGTACAAGCGGCCATACTTCACTGCTGAAAATGCGGATACGCCCTGCAATTCAGACTCATCGATATCGACAGAAGCCAAAAGCTCCTTGCGATCACACCCGTGTTTGGTCGCCTCTTCGAGCAGTCGCTCGAGGTAGGCGATAGGGATGCGAATATCCTCTTCCGTTGACGCCATCTATTATTTACGCCTGCGCAACCAATTCAATAAAGCCCCGCACCCAAACGCCAGAGCAATGATGACAAGCAATATCACCAACAGAAGAATGAAATAGGTGACAACATCCTTAACGGGCAGGTCCCAGCTGTAGACTGCCGCCACTACAAAGGCGACACAGGCGAGGACACTGGTAATAAAGGAGCGGCGACTTCTTTTAGCCATGACGATCTGGATACATTGATTTTCAAAACAGGTGAGACTGCCACATTTTGTGGCGCTACCATTGTATTGTCGGCACCCAGTACCGACGCGGCGTCGAATCGTGAGGGATTGGCCGGTTCCTGTCAACGCCGCAGGAGGCACCAATGAGCAGAAGAATGCTGGAACCAGAGGATCGAGCCACGCTGTTAAGGCTTTTGCACTGGCTTATGTGCCTTACCGCCATTATATCGTTAATACTGTTGGGAATCGCCTTTTTTGCCCCTAGCTAATCAGCCCACCCTTGGCCAAATGGGCGGGGTCTAACAATTCCTCAAGCGTTTCTCTATCCAGGTCCGTCATTTCAACAGCAACATCCAGCACTGGCCTACAGCTGGCATAGGCGGCCTTGGCAATCTCCGCCGCTTTCAAGTAGCCAATCACTGGGTTAAGGGAGGTCACTAAAATGGGGTTGCGGCCCAGGGTTCCCTCAATATGCGCCCGATTCACCGCGAAACTGGCAACGGCTCGATCAGCCAATAGGGTCGATGCATTCGCGAGCAGGTTAATACTTTCCAGCAGCGTACTGCCTACTAAAGGCAACATAACATTCAATTGAAAATTGCCGCTCTGTCCCGCCACGGTCACTGTGGTGTCATTACCCATCACCCGGGCACAAACCATAGTAACTGATTCGGCAATAACCGGGTTCACCTTGCCCGGCATAATACTACTCCCTGGCTGCAAGGCCTCCAGGGCGATTTCGGAGAGACCAGCAAGGGGACCACTGTTCATCCAACGCAAGTCATTGGCAATTTTCATCAGGGAAACTGCCAACACCTTGAGCTGCCCGGACAATTCCACCGACGTATCCTGACTGGAAATTGCGGTAAAAAAGTTCTCTGCCGGGCGAAACTGATGAGATGTGTGGGCGCTGATTTTTTGCGCGAACAGCTCGGCAAAATCCGGATGAGCATTAAGCCCTGTGCCAATCGCCGTACCGCCTTGAGCCAGCTGGGCAAGCCGAGGCATTACCGCGCGAATTCTCTCCCGGCACGCCTCTATTTGTGCAGCCCAACCTCCAACCTCCTGCGCCATTGTCATAGGCACTGCATCCATCAGATGGGTGCGACCGGTTTTTACAATACTTTCAAGCTCCGTGGACTTGTCGCACAAGCCAGTGTGCAAATGGCGCAACGCAGGCAGCAGGGTATCGCGTACTGCGAGCAGGGCGGACACATGAATTGCGGTGGGAACCACGTCATTACTGCTCTGACTCATATTCACGTGATCATTGGGACTGATGGTTTGATCACTGTGCTTTTCTGCAAGGTGAGCGAGCACCTCATTAACGTTCATATTTGAGCTGGTACCAGAACCTGTCTGGTAAATATCGACAGGGAAATGAGTGGCATACTCCTCATCACCGAGACTGTCGCAGGCATTGATAATGGCCTCAGCCTGCGCTTTATCCAACAACCCCAAGTCCCGGTTGGCCTCCGCAGCAGATTTCTTTATCAGCACAATGGCGCGGATAAACTCAGCCGGCAAGCCGTGACCACTGACAGGAAAATTCTCCACGGCGCGCTGGGTTTGCGCGCCATACATCGCCTCAGTCGGCACCTGAACTTCGCCCAGGCTGTCCTTTTCAGTGCGGAATTCGCCACCCATTTCACTCTCCCCAGATGCGGTTAATGCATCGACAGAAGGTTATTTAGCCGCTGCAGCCCTACTCGACCACGACGGTAATTTTCTTGGACATCACAGGCTCTTTATGTGGCACATGCATATAGTTGCCCAGAACCAGTTGTAGCGTATGTTTGCCGGGTGGCAAGGTAACTTGAGTCTCGGTTTGCCCGCCACCAAAGTGAATGATGTTCTTACTCGCCGGCAAAGGCTTGCTCATATCCGGCATATCATCCACATCAATCAGCAGATGATGGTGGCCGGTATTCTCTTGATTGGTACCCGCCGGTGCCACCCCCATACCAGACAAACCAAACTTCACCGTAAATGTCTGGGGCACCTTCTCTCCATCCTTCGGCGAGATAATATAGACCTTGGCATCTGCTGGGGCCTTACTGCTCATATCCATTTTGCTTTCGTGCTCAGACGCATGTAACAGCGGCGATAGCATCAGTGCGCTGGCAAACAGCAGAGAACTGGATTTAATCATGTGTATTCCTTCCTGATAGGGCGCCCAGATCGCGCCAATTCTTATAATCTGGCTTTACAGCTTCTCGGCCGCGGCACCTTGGTACCGTTCGGCAAAGACACTTTAACAGACCAAAGTTTCAGTTCCAGAGACTATGAGGGAATATAGTTGCGGAAAGAAAAAGAGAGATAGGATTTGTGACAGGGCTGCTTATTTAAATCTGCTTTGCGGCAATTAGGCAAGAGAGGGCCCGGACCAACCGGGCCAGAAAAATCAGATACTCACCCGCCCCTCTTGGGTCCACTCGCAGCGAACCTGCATATCGCCGCTGCCCGGCTCGTGATAGAGGCCAGCAGATTCCCAGCTGAAAGAGTGAACGCCGGAAAGCTCAGTTTCCAAATGCACAGTTGCCGAAACCCAATACATACTCTTCAACAACTCTTCAAACTTCTGTATCCACAAATCCCACTCGTACTCTACCGCCCGATAGGAAGCGCCAAAGTGGATTACATCGGTTTGGTACTGGGATTGCTTCACCTTAATGGTGGGAATAGCAAACATATCCCGGCACAGGAATGGCCATTCATCAGCACTGGGCAGAGCGAGCACAGCATTGCGGTTCACCCTGCGCCGATCGCTGCCGCCAGCGAGGCTATTGCTGTCTTTGATACATCCGTAAACGATGGATTCCTGATCGCCCTGAAGCATTAATTCCATTCCTTACCACAGTGCCACTGGACATCAGGTACCCAGGGCAAAACAGATCTAAGGTATCAACTTTAACGGCGAAGCGACCAGAAAGCCACAAAACAAAACACGAACCTGCAAAGTGCTCAAAAGTTCGGCTATTCAGTTACTAATGGTGCCCCGCCTAAAATACCAGGACTAAATCTCAAAGCCCCTTTCGCGCAGCATATCCCGAAGCGCCTCTTCATCCATAACCGTGATACCCAGTTCCTGTGCTTTGGTCAATTTTGAGCCGGCGCCTGGCCCAGCAACCAGAGTGCCGGTCTTGGCGGAAACACTTCCTGCGACTTTCGCACCCAGCCTCTGTAAGTAGTCTTTTGCTTCACTGCGGGACAGGGTTTCCAGTTTGCCGGTAAGCACCCAGGTTTCCCCTGCCAGGGGCTGATCCTGCTCGTCACTCACCTCCGCTTGCCAATGCACACCCGCCTGCTGCAGTGCCTCCACCTCTTCTTGGGCATGAGGTTGCTGAAAAAACTCAGCAACAAAATGAGCGACCACTGGGCCCACATCTTCAACCTCCTGCAAAGCCTCGACATTTGCCGACATTAGCGGATTCAATTCGCCAAAGTGCCGCGCCAAATTGCGCGCTGTAGCCTCACCCACTTCTCGGATACCCAGGGCATAAAGGAATTTAGGCAGCGTGGTCTCTTTACTGCGCTCCAGTGCGTCAAGGAGGTTCTGGGCAGACTTTTGCCCCATTCGCTCAAGTCCCGCCACCTGCTCCAAGGTGAGGTGGTAGAGCCCGGACACCGAATGTAACAAGTCCTCATCTACCAGCTGCTCTACCAGCTTGTCTCCCAGCCCATCAATGTCCATCGCTTTGCGCGAAGCGAAATGCTTGATGGCCTGCTTGCGCTGGGCACTACAAATCAGGCCGCCGCTACAGCGGACCACCGCCTCACCGGGCGTGGATTCCACCGGCGAGCCGCATACTGGGCAATGTGTGGGGAATTCAATAGCATGGCCACCCGGCTTGCGCTTGCTCTCCACTACAGAAACCACCTGCGGGATAACATCTCCGGCACGGCGAATAATGACAGTATCACCCACCTGTACGCCGAGGCGCTCGATCTCATCTCGATTGTGCAGAGTTGCATTGGAAACGGTAACCCCGCCGACAAACACCGGTTGTAGGCGAGCAACCGGGGTGACCGCACCGGTGCGCCCTACCTGGAACTCAACATCCAACAATTCAGTCATTTCCTCCTGAGCGGGAAACTTATAGGCCATGGCCCAACGGGGTGCGCGGGCAACAAAGCCGAGACGGCGCTGCAGGGGAATACTGTTGACCTTAAAAACAATACCGTCGATATCATAAGCGAGGTCCTCGCGCTTCTCGCCGATTTCCCGGTAGTAATCGATGCAGCCCTGAATATCCTTAGCGACGCGCATCTCCCGATTTGTACGGAAGCCCCAATGCCCCAACAACTGCAAAGTCTCAACGTGCTTTTCCGGCAGCTCACCGCCCTCTACAAGGCCAGTGCCATAAACACACAATTCCAGCGGTCTCTGCGCTGTTATGCGGGAGTCCAATTGACGCAAACTACCGGCAGCGGCATTTCGAGGATTTACGAAAAGCTTCTCACCCGCCGCGGCCGCTTTGCGATTCAATTCGGCAAAGCCCTCTTTCGGCATATAGATTTCGCCGCGCACCTCCAATACACCCGGATACTTTTCAATACCATCTGCTTGACGCAAACGCAGAGGTACAGATCCCACGGTGCGTACATTCTGGGTGATATCTTCACCGGTGGTACCATCGCCGCGCGTTGCAGCTCGCTCAAGTACTCCGTCGCGATACAAAAGGCTGATAGCGATACCGTCTAACTTGGGTTCACAGGCGTATTCCACCGGCCCTTTACTGTTGAGGCGCTCACACACCCGGCGGTCAAATTCCAGCAACTCTTCATCATTAAAAGCGTTATCCAAAGACAACATCGCCACCTCATGGCGAACCTCCTGAAAAGAGGAGAGCGGCTCTGCGCCGACCCTCTGGGTGGGAGAATCCGGTGTCAGTAGCTGAGGGAATTCACTTTCCAGGTCCTGCAACTCGCGCAGGCGCCGGTCGTACTCAATATCCGGCAACTCGGGATCATCAAGCACATAGTATTGGTGATTCGCACGCTGGAGGATTTCATGTAATTCCTGAACACGTTCGCGCACTTGAGGGGAAATAGTTTGATGAGTCATCGGCAATTCGAGTGAATAAAAATAATAGTTAGAAAATTATTTCGATTTTACATGCAAATACGGCCCGAGCTTACGGCTAATTTCCAAAATGAAAATCAGCCGGCATCCCGGGCCGCATTAAAAATGGCAACAATTATTTAGAGATTGCGAGCTAGCTTTGCGCCATCGCTAAAGTCCTGCGACGCTGGTACTCAACAACCCGCTGACGATAATGCTCCGCCGTTTGCGCGGTAAATACACTGCGATTCTCATCCTTCAATTCGCCACCGAGCAGCTCGGCAATTTTGTATGAGGTGGAAAGCAGTTGATCGAAAGCTTTAATCGCCTCGCCTTCCACTGGTAGTGTCAGGAACAAGCTAACACCTGGCGTGGCAAATTCTTCCATCTGGGCCAAGTCGAAAACGCCGGGCACAACAATATTGGCGAGACTAAAGATAATGGCCCCATCAGCACCGCCGTGCTCATGGTAGTGGAAAATATTCATTTCACCAAAGCGCATGCCACAGGCAACCATTACCCGAAGCAAGTCATTACCCTCGAAGTAATCCCCTTCTGGCGCCATTACATTAATCACCAGCACCTCACGGGTGGGAGCACCTTCACCAACACTGCCAGAGCTTGGAGACTGAGAAGATCGCTCGGGTTGAGAATCGTCATGCACCGCTTCATGCTCAGGACTGTGAGCGCTATCCATCGCATTTAGGCTTTCAGCCTCATCTAATGCAGGCTCATAGCGTTGCTCTTCACCGACCGACTCCATCAGGGTGGGGACTTGCTCTTCCAAATCGAGGATACCCTGCTCTTCCGGGCTCCTCTGGGGATTGCTGCCAGCGAGCGGTTTGCGCGAGGAAATAAAGCTCTCCTGTACTTGGCGATTCACATGTAGCGCATCCTCTAGCGGACGGCGCTGAACAACGCGAGCCTGCCCGGGCAATTCGCTGTTTGCGGGCTTGGGCTCTCGCGTCTCCAGGGGTTTGCGTACCGGGGGCTCTTCTTCAGCCTTCTCTGAGACCGGATCAGCTTCATTTTTTACTTCAGATTGCATGGCCCGCGACAGATTGCGGGAGACCTTAACTGCCGCGCGCTGCCGCAAGATCGCCCGGCGTATGCCATCGACCACAACGACCAGCAGAACGACAACCAGGATTGTAACCAGCCAGTTATCCATTTTTTAGCGCCTCTCCCTTTACGCCCTTATGCAGAAGCCAGCTCGGCTGCTTCTTCCACATTCACCGACACCAGTCGGGATACACCCGGCTCGTGCATGGTAACCCCCAGCAACTGATCCGCCATCTCCATTGCGATCTTGTTGTGGGTAATATAGATGAACTGAACGTGTTCTGACATTTCTTTAACCATTCGTGCGTAACGACCAACGTTAGCATCGTCAAGGGGAGCATCCACCTCATCCAACATACAGAAAGGTGCTGGATTCAGACGGAAAATCGAGAATACCAAAGCGATCGCCGTCAGCGCTTTTTCTCCACCCGAGAGCAGATGGATTGTGCTGTTGCGCTTGCCCGGCGGGCGGGCCATGATCGCGATACCAGTATCGAGCAGATCTTCACCGGTAAGTTCCAGATAGGCATTACCACCACCGAAAACTTTCGGGAAGAGTTCCTGCAGGCCCGCATTTACCTGATCAAAAGTTTCCTTGAAGCGGGTTCTCGTTTCCTTGTCGATTTTCTTAATTGCATTTTCCAGGGTCTCCAGCGCTTCCATCAGATCCCCATGCTGGCGATCCAGGTAGTTCTTGCGCTCAGACTCCTGCTTGTATTCATCGATAGCGGCGAGGTTAATCGGCCCGAGACGCGAGATACGCGAGGCTACCAATTCCAAATCTTCCTGTACCTGTTTAATCGTCAGATCGCCAGGTAACTGTTCGAGCAGCTGATCGATATCGTGCTCGCTCTCGCGCAGCTGCTCTACCAATCCGTTTCGTTGCACTTCCAGAGTCTGCGCAGCGAGACGCTCCTGCTCAAGCTGGGCGCGCACCCCCTGAAGAGCCGCCTCCACTTTGTGGCGCTCCTGTTCCTGCTCACGCAGGCCGGCCTCAACCTCTTCCAGCTTCTTGCGCGCATCGGCGAGTTCCGTTTCCACCTCAATACGCTCGCCGAGTTTTTCTTCCAACTCAGCCTGAAAATCCTGGGAGGGGTCCTGGGTCTCCTCCATTTGCTCCTGCAATTGCTGACGACGACTGCGCAACCTTTCCAGCTGCTCGCTCATCACCTGCAAAGTGCGCTCGAGAGACACCATCTGGGTGCGCACTGACTGCTCGCGCATAGCCAGTTCATGGGCGCGATCCTTGTCCTCCCGCGCGCGCTGGCGCACGGCATCCAAAGCTTCGCGCAATTCCTCCCGGCGTGCCATTAGCGTTTCGCGACGATCGGTATCATCGCTCATCGCCTCGACAGCTTCCTGCAGCATTAGACGAGCTTCCGACAGGGACTCCCCTTCCAACTCCTGCTGCTCACGCACCTCACCGATTTCCTGCTCAATTCGGATACGGCGCTCATTCATCTGCTCCGCACGCGCCCGTCGGGCGGACAACTGGCTGCGCAGCTCTGCCTCGCGACGCCCGAGCTGGTCGGACTCATTGCGAGCTTGTTCGATGGAGCGCTCGAGATCGACCGTTTGCGTGCGCAGGGACTCGCGTCGCTCGGCAATACTCTCTATCTGCTCCTCACATAGGGCCAACTCCTGCCCCAGGGTTTCAAGATCCTGCTTGCGCGCCAGGACCCCGGCCTCTGCATCACTGGCGCGATTCACTCGCAACCAGTTGGGGCCGAGCCAGAGCCCATCGCGAGTCACAATAGACTCATGAGCTTGCAAACTCGCGCGCCTGGACAGCGCCTCAGTCAAATCCTCTGCGGTATAAATTCCCGCCAAGATGCCGGAGAGAGAGGCCGGCCCCTGAACCATATCCTGCAGCGAAGGAAGTGCTCCCTTCGCACTGCTATTTACAGCACTGTTATCGATTAGAACCGCTTGACCGCTTTCCAGTGCCGCCAATCCTTCAGCCACGGACTCAAGCTGCTCAACACATACCGCCTGCAATTGGGGGCCGAGGATAGTTTCAACTGCAGTTTCCCAGCCGGGCTGGGCTTTAATCTGGTCGGCGAGCCGGGGCTTGTCAGCCAGGGCTTGCTGCTGTAGCCAATTCTCAACTGCCTTGCCTTGCCCTAAAGCAGCTTGCTGCAAGGCTTCCAGAGACGCCTGACGGCCTCGCCCGGTTTGCAGCTGCAAGCGTAACTGATCGAGTTCGGTAGCCAGCTCCCGCTCCTGCACACGGAGACTGTCCAGAGACTCGCGACGCTCTGCCGCTTCCTCGCGGCGCTCTTCAGCCTGCATTTCCAGCTCGGCCATCTGCTCGTTCAGCTGCAGTGTCTCTTCATCGTCGTCAGAGACCTGGAGGCCGGACTGCTCCGCCAATAGCTTATTGATCCGCTCCAGCAGCCGCTGGCCAGAAGTTTCCAAGTGCTGGATGCGGGATTGTTGCACTTCAGCTTTCTGACGGGAGCCAGAGGCACCCTGGTTAAACTGGTCCCACTCGTTCTGCCAATTGCGCATCTGTTCTTCAGATTCGAGCAGTGCCGCAGCAGATTCCTCTTCTGCTGCCAAGACCATCTCCAGGTCCGGCAGAATAATCTCAAGCTCCTCCTCAAACTGGGCCGCTTTTTCGCGATCCACTTCGAGGTTGGTCTCTGCCTCGCGATACTCTTGTTCGGTTTGCGCCAAATCGGAATGCAGGCGAGTAGAGCGCTCACGAGCGTGGGCAATGCTCTGCTCCAAGCGGGCGATATCTCCACCGACGGCGTAAAAGCGCCCCTGGACTTCGTTAAAGCTGTCAGATAGCTCGTGGTACCCCACGCGCTTTTGCTCAATGCCTGTGTCACAGGTGACCTGGCGGGTAACCAGCTCTTCAACGGTGAGTTCAAGCTCACCTATTTGTTGCTGCTTGGCCTTGGATTGGTCATCCAGTTCGCGGTATTTAAGCGCCTGTAAGTTAGCCTTGTGGCTGCGCTCTTCCTCTTTAAATCGGCTGTATTTTTCCGCTGCTGCGGACTGTCGCTCCAGTCGGGACAACTGGCGATCCAGCTCATCGCGGATATCCGTGAGGCGCTCAAGGTTTTCCGAAGTCCGTCTCATCCGGTTTTCGGTGTCCCGGCGGCGCTCCTTGTATTTGGAGATACCGGCGGCCTCTTCGATATAGACGCGCAGCTCTTCGGGCTTGGCTTCGATCAACTTGGAGATCATGCCCTGCTCAATAATGGCGTAGCTGCGCGGGCCCAAGCCGGTACCCAAGAAGAGATCGGTTACATCGCGGCGGCGGCACTTCTCGCCATTCAGGTAATAGGTGTTCTGTGCTTCCCGGGTTACCTTGCGCTTGACGGAAATCTCCGAGAAAGAGGCATAGGCTCCAGAAAGCTTGCCCTCAGAGTTATCAAATACCAACTCAATCGAGGCCTGCCCCACGGGCTTGCGGCCACTGGAGCCGTTGAAGATAACGTCCGTCATCGAATCGCCGCGCAGGTTCTTTGCGGAGGATTCCCCCATTACCCAGCGCACCGCATCGATGGTGTTGGATTTACCACAGCCATTGGGACCCACCACCGAGTTGAGGTTTGTCGGAAAATAGACAGTGGTAGGGTCAACAAAAGACTTGAAGCCCGCTAGCTTGATGCACTTCAGACGCATGTATTTATAAACTCGATATTTTTCTCTGCCGGGCGGGACACCAAACCTTTAATATTACTTGGTGTCGCCAGAGCATTCAGCGCTATTCTTCACAGTAATGTTCAGTCGGGATTATCAATCCGACCAAGCAGCGGTCAAGTCAAACATGACGATCGCTACCAAATGCCAACTTGCCCCAATAGAACTCATCAATATCGGGGCAATGTGAGCTTGAGGCCAATTAGACGCAAGAATGCCATCCGGCCGCAAATAAAAATGAGGCCACAGCTTACACTGTGACCTCATTTTCGACAGTCACAGCCAGTTACAGCTGACTATCGATGGCTATTGACTGAGTTTCACTCCAGCGGGATTTAGGCAACTCGCTAATCATTCCCTGCCAATCCCCCGGGGCCGGACGCGCATCTCCCTTAATGGCCAGTCGCGCTACCAACTGCACAGAGTCGACAGTGGCGATGGAGCTTCCAGGCATCATTGCTCGGGACTCATCCAGCACAACCTCTGCAGGTAACTGCCCAGCCGTGAGGCGCACGATAGCCAGAGGCATCGGGCTCGCAGCACTGCGTGCATAGATAAATACCGGGGTAGATTCTGGGGCTTCAACTCCCTCCCCCAAACTGACCTGAACTCGAATCTGCGGGCCTTTCTCTTTCGTTTCTACCTTTGCCTGCACCGCTACAGCCTCACCGCTGTCTGCCAAAGCGCTTTCGGCCCTGGCAACGCCAGCCTGAAGCGCCTCTGCTGCTGCAGATCCTGGGGGAAGCTGGCTAAGTGCTAGCTGCCAATGCTGGCGAGCCTTGCGATAGTCTCCATCTTCAAAAGCGGCAATACCCGCCAAGCCCAGCACAGTGCCATTGGATGGCTGCACCTGTAACACCTGCTTGATCAAGGAGCGGATTTCATCGGTAATCTTGGAACCGCCAGCAAAAAATAGCGCTTGTGCCAGCTCAGCCTTAACGTTGGCCGCCTGTGGCTCGCGAGCCACAACATAGCGATAGGAATCTACCGCCCCAGCCAAATCGCCACTCACCAGTAGCCGCTGCGCCAATATATAGCGACTACTAAGATCATCTGGATGAGTTTTAGCCCGCTCCTGCAACTGACGGGTGATTTTTGCCTCTTCCTCCGAAGAGGTGTGCCCACCTTGGCTCGCCACCATATCGCGATACAAAGCTACTTCGGACGGTCGGTCGGAAAACCCGTAGGCAGCTGCTGCAATTGCAGGCACCAAAACCGCCAGGCCGATTAGCAATCGGCCGCCACCCTGCCTGGCTTCACCAGATTGACTTTCCTGCTGAGCCGCCAGCAGTTCCCGCGCGAGATCTGCCTCCAGCTGGGCAAACTGCTTTTCATCCATCGCACCGCTCTGCACCGCAGCGCGAAGTTCTTTACTGCGCTCCCGGTAGAGCGCTGCCATAGCCTCTCGCTTGCTACTACCGCTGCGACGTCTGCCTGCAGCTCTCAAAGCAGGAATCAGAAATACAAAAGCTACCAACAGTAGCAGTAGGGCTACACCAAACCAGATATCAATCATTTACCTTCCTTCCCGCTATCACCTTCATCTACAGCTCCTTCTCCCAACAACTGCTTTAATCGACGCCGCTCATCATCAGTGAGTTCCCCACTGCCGTCATCTTGGCGAGCCCCGGTACCACTTTTTGAACGCATCACGATCACAATCAAGGCCAGAAGCCCGAAAACGGCAAAAACTCCCGGAGCCAACCACAGGATCAAGGTATTTTTCTGAACAGGTGGGCGGTAGAGCACAAAATCCCCATAGCGGGCCACCATGTAGTCAACGATTTCCTGGTCGGTAAATCCCTCCTCCAGCAAACGGCGGATTTCACGGCGCAAGTCCGAGGAAATAGACGCATCGGAGTCTGCCAGGTTCTGGTTTTGACACTTGGGGCAGCGCATCTCTTCAATAAGCACGCGATACCTTGCATCCAGCTCGGGAGAGGACAATTTTTGTGTCTCCACTACCGCATGTGCAGCGATGGACAGGCAAAACATACCGAATGCCAGTACAAGTTGGGCCAGCCAGGTCTTCTGTGTCACAGCTTTTCTCACGCTCTAACTAACGGGAATTGGGGCGATTATAACAGTGTCACCCCCCGGCGGACACGCCCACGAATTCACACAAAAGCGCGTTAACTCATTGAAAGACAAAAAAAAATTCAAAAAAGGCGTTGACGCCACGAAGAATATCATTAAGATACGCAGCTCCTGACACGGGGTGGTTAGCTCAGTTGGGAGAGCGACGGCCTTACAAGCCGTAGGTCACAGGTTCGACCCCTGTACCACCCACCACTTCTCTTACTCTTGCCCGGCAAGAGCATCCAAGAGAAGCAGGAATGCGGACCGGTAGTTCAGTTGGTTAGAATGCCGGCCTGTCACGCCGGAGGTCGCGGGTTCGAGTCCCGTCCGGTCCGCCATATACAAAAAGCCCTGCTCGCAAGAGCGGGGCTTTTTTGTTTGTGCCTCACATCTTTTCATTTTTCTAACATTTTATTTTCAGTTGCTTACGCTGGAAATTTGAAAGAGCCACAAAAAAACAACCAAATCTCAGCGTAAAAAAATAGTGCGAGCGCAGTGCCGACAAAATTTTTCTGCAACAATTTTCTCCAGCCTGAATTTTTATTTTCTGAATTTCTACGCAGCTGATTTTGACCGACAAAAACAACTTAAAAAGCCCTCAAAAAATCCTCTAATTAATTAATTTTTAAACAATTTTTGAGTGTTTTTTATTCTTAAAAAAAATTTTAAAAATCTTCCAACAAAATTGTTGACCGCAAAAAAAATATCATTAAGATACGCAGCTCCTGACACGGGGTGGTTAGCTCAGTTGGGAGAGCGACGGCCTTACAAGCCGTAGGTCACAGGTTCGACCCCTGTACCACCCACCACTTCTCTTACTCTTGCCCGGCAAGAGCAACCAAAGAGAAGCAGGAATGCGGACCGGTAGTTCAGTTGGTTAGAATGCCGGCCTGTCACGCCGGAGGTCGCGGGTTCGAGTCCCGTCCGGTCCGCCATATACAAAAAAGCCCTGCTCGCAAGAGCGGGGCTTTTTTGTATATGAAAAATTCAAAACCACTTTTCAATACACAACCACCTCCCCACTCCCCACCACAAACTGTGCAGACCGACTAACAAAATTAATAGAAAACCGGGGCAATGAAAGTAGCACCCTGTTTTATTACCAAGTATTGCCAATACACGAGCAGCAATTTCTTCAAATACACACCCGCTTCTCACACTTAAAGCCAGACGCAAACTTTTTTAGAAAAACTTCCCTAAGTTGTTGACCTAAGTAAAAAAATCATTATGATACGCAGCTCCTGACACGGGGTGGTTAGCTCAGTTGGGAGAGCGACGGCCTTACAAGCCGTAGGTCACAGGTTCGACCCCTGTACCACCCACCACTTCTCTTACTCTTGCCCGGCAAGAGCATCCAAGAGAAGCAGGAATGCGGACCGGTAGTTCAGTTGGTTAGAATGCCGGCCTGTCACGCCGGAGGTCGCGGGTTCGAGTCCCGTCCGGTCCGCCATATACAAAAAAGCCCTGCTCGCAAGAGCGGGGCTTTTTTGTATGCGCTAATTAGAAAAGAGTTTGGTTTTTTTAAACTTCAGCTGAAGCCGCCTGGCTCTCCTCCCATTCCCCATCCATCGCTTCGTCGCCGCCATGCAATAGATGCATCAATCGCTCCAGCTCCGGCATTTCGTTAAAGCACTCCGCCTCACCAGAAATTTCATCCCAGGATGCTTTGGATTCTGTGCAAAGATGGGCCACAACTTTCCCATCGATATCCCCCTCCAACAATCCCGCAGGTACCCAGAAGTGCGTTGTATTACTCATTAAGTGAGGAACTGTACTTCCGCATCCACTGCAAAAGTCAGATCGATAGCCCGTAGGAGTCCGGAATGAAGAGATTCTGTCTAAGCCCCGCACCCAGCGAAACTGATCCCGGCTAATAAACATGGCCGTATCCGAGGCGGAACCACTCAATTTGCGGCAGAGTGAGCAATGGCATTGGTAAAGGTTTGGAATTGGCTCTTCCAGCTGGAACTCAACCCCACCGCATAGGCACTTCCCATTCATCCCTTTCTCCTTCCGCAAAACTGTTATTCGAAGTCGTCCATGAAATCGCAATAGGTTAGCAACAATATCTCAGTCCTACCCAAGACTCCTATAGGCACACAGTGAAGTAAATGCCATTTGGCGCCTCATTCAACGAACATCATTAAATATCCAAGGATCTGGGGTTTAGCTTCGCCGTGAGGATATGATCCTCCCAACATCCATTGATCTTCAGGTATTTTGCCGCCCTACCCTCGACAACGAAGCCCAATGTCTCCAGCAGAGCTGCCGACCTATCGTTACCAGGCATGTAGTTGGCCATCACTCTATTCAAATTTAAGGTGTCAAAAGCATAATCAACGACATAACGACACAAGCTCCCCATTAAGCCCCGCCCCTCGTGGGACTGGTCAACTGCATATCCCATATTACAGGCCTGAAATGGGCCTCGGATGATATTCGTCAAGGAGCAAACGCCCAGTAACTGATCACACCCGGACTCTAATGCAGCAAACTTTAAAATTCCTCCAGAGCTTATGCGTCGAATCCAGGACCCGGAACTGTGAAAACCGGGCTCGCGAATGGGCTCCCAGCGCTTCAGGTGCTCCTCATTAGATAAGTAAAAAGCAGATATGGCGGGCGCATCTGTCACTCCAAGCAAACGTATTTCCACCAGTCGATTACCTCACCATTCACATTCTGATTAAGCTCAATCAACTCATTCATACCGGCACTACTATTCAATTGACGGTAAAGAGTCCCGCTGACCGGGAAGCTCACGAAGAAATTCCCAACCCCGGGTCCTGCCGCTCTCATAACCTTCCTCGAGCAACTCTGCTTCCTGGGTAAAACGCTTAACCGGGAAATTGTCTGGAGGCGCAATAACCGAAACCTGGCACCCCTCTGGAGGCACCTCGATAAACTCCAGAGCCCGATTATATTTCTCCCCCCTCTCCAGCACGGCCTCAAATAGCCGGGCATGATCACGGAAAAACTGTTTGATAAATTTTGGAGCAGGCCCCTTAATTTTCCGATACCCCAGAGGGCGCGAGAGAATAACTGTTATATTTCTGGCCCCCTGCTGATAAGCCTGAATAATCGGTATCGAATCAGCCAGACCACCATCAGTCATAGGCTCCCCATCCACTTCAGGAAACCCCCGGTAAGCAACCGGAATGGCGCAAGAGGCCGGGAAGACCTCGTGCATGTTTTCCGGAGTTACTTTCAGGTATCTAGCCTCCCCCGTGTTGATACTGGTAGTCACGGCATAAAGCGGTATTCCATTCTCAACATAACTATCGACACTGAGCGGAATATCCTGATATGACGCATGCCACAACCAGCCAATGTCACAAAAATGACCGCCTCGGAGATAGCGGCGCCAGTCAATGAAGTCTGCCCGCCGGGCATGGTCCATTAGTATTTGCCGACTTCGCCCATGGTTTCCCGCCAGATAACCAATCAAATTGGTGGAGCCTGCGGATACACCGATCGCAAAATCAAATGGCCGATAGCCCGCCTCCAAAAATGCATCCAATACGCCTGCAGCGAAAATCCCCCGCATAGCGCCCCCTTCGACCACAAGGGCTGACTGGGAATTCTCGTTAATCAAAATACAGTCTTCCATAGCGAGCAACCGTTAAAACCAAACCATCTCTACCTTTGCCAAGCAGATTCCAATAGCACTATGATTGAGGCATTCAGGTAATCCGTTGAGTTAAACCAAGTATGCCAACAATCGCGTTTAAAGCGCCGTGGAGCCGCCAGCTCCAAATTATCAGTGCCATATGCACATTACTCCTACTGGGACTGCCGCTCTTTCTGGCATCGAGAGCACCAACTGCTCCATCTACCCTCTATAGCATTGCCATAGCACTTCCGCCTGCAATACTGGCTCTCAGCGCCTTCTTTGCCATCCGTGGTTACGCCATCAAAAATGGCAACCTCTTGATATTGCGCCCGGGCTGGAAAACCACCATCTCCTTGGAGGGGCTATCTGAAGCATTCCCCGACTCAACCGCCATGCAAGGATCAGTCCGCATCTTTGGCAACTCCGGCTTATTTGGCTATATAGGCCTGTTTCAAAACCAAAAATTGGGGCGCTATCGTGCATTTGCTACCGATCAGCAAAAATCTGTCGTACTGCGTCTGGCTACACAAACTATCGTGATCACCCCCGATAAACCGGAGCGGGCAGCGGACATTCTCCGCCAACACTGCCAACTTCAACCCAATCCAAATTAATTGCTCCGACAACAACGCCACACGAATAGGTACAAGAAGTCGACAGGAAGTTCAAACCGATGAAAAAATTCGCTTTTATAATTGCCGTCGCATTTACGCTGCTATCAGCAAGTGCTCACTCCGCTTGTGTGATTTTATTGCATGGATTAGCCAAATCAGATAGCTCAATGGAGAAACTGGCAAAGGCCATAGATGCCGAGGGTTTCCAAACGGTCAATATTGATTACCCTTCGACCAAGCACTCCATTGAAGCTTTGGCCAGCATGGCCATAGCGCCTGCTGTCGAGGAGTGCGGTAATGCGCAAGAAATCAATTTTGTCACTCACTCCATGGGCGGTATTCTGGTAAGGCAATATCTACATTCAGCTGAAATCAAAAACCTGAATCGCGTTGTCATGTTGGGCCCACCCAATAAAGGCAGCGAAGTAGTTGATAAACTGGGAACATTCCCCGGCTTCAAGTTTATGTTTGGGGATGCTGGGCTACAGCTGGGTACCGGCGAGATGAGCGTCCCCAACAAGCTCGGTAGTGCAGATTTTGATGTAGGTATTATTGCCGGTACTCGCAGCATCAACCTGATTCTATCCCGCCTTATCCCAGAAACCGATGATGGTAAAGTCTCCGTATCCAGCACAAAACTGGATGGCATGAATGATCATCTGCAAATGCCAGTGACCCATGTGTTTATGATGAAAGATAAAAAAGTTATCTCGCAAGTTATCCATTACCTCAAGCATGGATTCTTTCATAGAGCCGGCAATCAGGCATCCAATTAAAATTAATCGATCTTATAAATAATCTATACCTTTTAACTCCAATCACAATACAAAATTAGTGACAATAATTTGGAATTCACCTTTATGCAGTGGCAATGGTGCAGCTTTAAAGAGCTTACGCTCAGTCAACTTTACGAAGTTTTGCGAGTAAGGCAGGAAGTTTTTACGGTAGAACAAGACTGCCCCTATCAGGATGCCGATGGCAAAGACCAACACTCCTGGCACCTGATCTGCTGGGAGGGAGACGAAAATAACCCGCAGGTTATGGCCTACCTGAGAGTTGTTTTCCCAGGCCTTAAATACCGGGAACCCTCGATAGGAAGAGTGTTAACCGCAGAAGCCAGTCGCGGAACAGGCCTGGGCAAGGAGCTGATTCGCCGAGCCGTAATGCACACATGCGAAGAATACCCCAACACTGGTATTCGCATTTCAGCTCAACAACATTTGGATAGATTTTACGGGGAGTTTGGTTTTGAGCAGGTGTCTGAGCCGTACCAGGAAGACGGCATCCCGCATATCGAGATGTTACGCCCTGCCAAGTAATTGAAAGGGATCTTATAGGTCCGATGGAAGTTTTGGGGCCCTGCAGAGGCACTGCGGGACCCCAAAAAATCTAGCTGCTACCCAGTGGATTGGCACCGGCAGATACAGTCTCACTATCCGACTGACGCGCCCTGCTATAAAGGCAAGAGGCCGCGATTCCAGCAGCAATTAGCAACCACACAACATTAACGACCAGTGATGCTCTCACAAAGGAATCCTCACCAAACTGAGCAACGTGCACTACAACTGCACCGACGCAGGCGATAATTGTGGCAATACGCAGAGACATAGACCACTTGGCCACTGTCCCCATGAAGGCAGCCGCAACGCTTAACGCCAAAGTCACCAGCCAGAACACCTGCGCAGCATTTAGCTTAAACGCCAGATAAGTCACCGCACTCAGAGCAATCGCAAATGGTACACCCCATACCTGAGCCATCCAGACTCGCTCCAAACGTACGGCGGGATTGCCGCGCTGACGCTTGCGAACAAACCAGATATTGATGCCGGATACCACCAGCAAACACATCCCCACCCCCAGCAGGAAGTAAGCAATTTTCACAGGGAAACCGGAAAAGTGGCCAAAGTGTAAACGGTACGTAGAAAGGTAAACCTGCTTAGCCGCGTCGCCCTCAGACCAACCCTCTTTTTCAATCAGGCTGCCATCGGGATTAAAGTGGTAACGCTCACCCCAGACCAACCGCTCTGGAACCCGGGTCCACACCTCAACAACCTGGCCTTCACGTCCTGGGAACGCCACTTCTAAACGAGTGCGCTCTTCTTCCGGTGCGATACGATCCATTGTTGCCAGAATTGCAGCATAATCCGGATAATCAACTTCAGGGGCATTTTCCTCCATCACCGGATGATCCGCGTAAAGCATGTGCTCTACCTTTTCCGTATCACCCTCAAAGAATACGCCGGCAATTGCAAAAGCGGCTACCTGGGACAATCCGATAAAAGCCCCAGTAATGGCTATGGCAAGATGAAAGGGAGAGGCCCAAACCCCCAGGCGATTGTGCAAATCCACTTGTTGAAGACGCTTGGAGCCAGAAAGACGGAAAGAGAAAGCGTCTTTGATAATTTTGGGATGAGCTAGCAAACCGGAGACGATCAGAGCGGACATCACCATCCCGATCAAACCAACCAGGATGACCCCATAACCAACAGGAAGGTTGAGCGCGTAATGCAGGTAGGCCAGGAAGTGGGTCCACTCATGCTCCACCTTGCCCAGTAGGGAACCATCTTCAGCGACATATCGCTCCATATCGCCAACTTCAACCATCAATCTGGGCTTATCCTGATTGGGGATGGTGAAGGTAATTGAATCGAGATCCTCTTTTTCCTGCTTGGCTAACGCAATAGCATTTTCTGTAGCCGTCCGATACACAGAGGCTTCAACATTGAGGTTCTCCAACTCGGAGGCCTGCTCCCAGCGTTCGAACTCATTGTAAAAAACCGCCAGTGTTCCGCTGACGCAAACAATATATAAAAGAGTGGATACCGCCAGGCCGAGAACTGAGTGTCCATCGGTCATATCACGGACAAAGCCAGGGGTCGGTTTAAAGGAAAATTTCACGTTAAATTCCTACTCAAGTCCGTTGATCTATGCTGCCGAAGCGGGAAGCGCAAAGGCCAGCAACAAGCCGCTGACCACCGAGAAAGCCAACATGGCAGCCGAAGGGCGCAGAAGCTTTTTATCGGCACAGCACCAAACCATCGCCAGGGTCCAGATTATCACCGACAGGAAGGCTCCGCCGACCAAGCGGACAGTTTCAGAAAATCCGGTAAAACCAAAGAAAAGCAGACCGGCGATCAAACCACTGGCCGCGGGCAAAAGAAAGGCAGCCATAAAACGCAAGAAGCCCCGCAACCACAATGGAAGCAGGGCTTGAGATTCGGGTGTTCCCGAGCGCTGTTTTTCAACGGGCCTAGGGCCACTGGGCCAGTCTCCCTTAAGAGCCAATAAAGCAAAGGCTCCGAGCATCACTATTAAAGTGGCAATACTGATTCCATATTCCACCCCAACTATCGAGCTCCACCCAAAAGCCGACAACACCATGGCTCCCCAGCCACCCCAACGGCGCACGGGCTCTGCCCCTCTGCGGGACCAAGCGGAATAAAGGAGCAGAATCCCGGCCAAAGCAAAGGCGCTGGAAGCTCCTGCAATCATATAAAAAGACATTGGCATAACCATAACAGCGAGAGACTCGCCTCTCGTCTGGTTGCTTAAACGTAAAAAAGGGAGCCCGCCCACAGACTCCCCCTGCGGACAGGCTCCCAGTCTACACTAACTTAAAAAATGTAGCGTGCTTCCGCAGTTACATAGCGTCGTTCACCGTAGAAGCAGTCACCGCGGCTCAGGCATGAGGTCGTGTGCACTTCATCAGTCAAGTTCTTCACATTGACCTGAAACTTCCAGCTATCCAGCGTGTAGCCAATAGTCGCATCATACAGAGTATATGAAGGATTATCGGTCGGGAACTCTGCCAGCAGCGCATCATAGTACGCGTAGTAAGCGGGAACACCAGTGAACTGTGATAACACGATCTCCCGTGTTTTATCCATTCCCGCATAACTCTCCCCAACATATCGTGCACCCAAACCAACACTCAAGCCGGGAACCCAATCACCAAAGTCATAGTTCCCCCAGAAAGAAAACTGCTCTTCTGGCACAGCCTCAAGTTCAGTACCAACCTCATAGTAAGCTGTACTTTCTGTTATTTCAGAGTTCGTAGTACTGTAGTTTGCAATCAGGGTTAAGTTACCCCACTTTCCGCTAGCTTCAAGCTCTAATCCATCAATTTCGACTCCACCGAGCTGAGTGGCTTCACCTGAGCCAGCAGAGCTCAGGTCATAAGTTAGGAAATTTTTCTGCTTAATTTCATATGCGGAAGCCGTAACTAGCAAGTTAGTTCCTTCGGGCTGAAATTTAATCCCAGCTTCAATCTGCTCGCCTTCAACCGGGCGGAATGCACGACCTGACGAATCCGTACCAGCCACAGGTTCAAAGGACTCCGAATAGCTAACATAAGGAGAAATGCCACTATCAAAGGCGTACATCACACCGAGCCTCATGGTAGTAGCGTCTTCACTATCTGCATTTTCTCCTTCTGTCCGAGACTTTGTAATGTCCTTACGAAGGCCAGCATTGACAATGAAGTTACCCAGGGAAACTTGATCCTGAATATAGAACCCTAGCTGCTCAGTGCTAGTTTTTGGATAATCGTAAGGCTCAATCCCTTCCGGAACGTAACCGTATACGGGGTCGAAGATATTGATGCTCCCACCAGCGCCAACTGCATAAATTTTATCCTCATTGATCTCCGCATCTTGGCTATCTAAGCCAAACGAGAGATTGTGCTCGAGTAAACCGGTAGAAACCTCTCCAGAAACTCGCAAATCAAAAATTAGCAAGTCACTAGTTGCATCCTTCATATAAGCAGTACGAGAAATATCACTTATATCTTTATTCAAGCGTTGTGTAAGATCGAAATCCGCATACATTGAATTGTAATCAACTTCGCCCTCAGAATAGCGAAGACCAGCATTAATACCCCAGCTCTCGTCAAACCGGTGTTCGACCCAAATGCTATAAGCTGTTTGCTCAGTATCATACTTGTCCCAACCTGGCTCACTCAGGAAGGTATCAGTAGGTATATCACCATTTACGTTATCAATACGCGTACCGCCCCAGGGCAAGAATGCAGCTGTAGTGCCGGTTTCATCTT
Organism: Microbulbifer sp. CNSA002; assembly: GCF_047324085.1. NCBI lineage: Bacteria > Pseudomonadati > Pseudomonadota > Gammaproteobacteria > Cellvibrionales > Microbulbiferaceae > Microbulbifer > Microbulbifer sp. CNSA002. The sequence goes on along the minus strand of NZ_CP172449.1, from coordinate 1,769,303 downwards.
TTTGATAACTTGCCAAAAAGGTAACTTCTGTATCGGCACTTGGACGCCAAGAAACCGAAGGCATAAATAGGGTGCTATTATCCTCCACATGATCCACTTGCGCGTCGGCATCACGCGCATAGCCAACTACACGATACAGCCATTCTCCATCAGCATCGAAAGCACCAGTAACGTCCCCCGCAATTACTTTCCGATTATAGTCACCACCCTGGACCATCAATTCGCCACCAAATTCACTCTTGGGACGCTTTGAAACCAAGTTAACGATACCACCCGTAGAGCCCTGACCGTAAAGAACTGAAGACGGGCCTTTAAGGATTTCTACCCTTTCATATGCATAGAGATTAGCCCGGGAGCTGGTGTAACTACCAAAGATAGATTGCAAGCCGTCAACAAACATAACCGGCTCAACTGCACGAATGGTTGACCAATCCCCACGGGAGTCAACTCCGTAAGTACCGCCATTTACACCTGCGGTGTACTGGAGAGTATCTTGAATCGACTTAGAGCCAGTTGTGTCGAAGAATTCTTTATCACGTAAGGAGATAGAAAAGGGGGTCTCATCGACCGGAATATTCAGCTTACCAATGGAGGTCTGACGATCCAGATTCAGATCACCGATAACATTAACTTCTTCAATTCCTTCATTTTTATCTTCTGCAGCGAACGCCACAGAAGAACCGCCCGCAGCAATAGCCAACGCCAATAAAGAGCGGCTGATTCCAGAAATTACAGGAGAAGCTTTTTGCATACTTTTAATTCGAGCGGTACTCATGGAGATCCCTCAACGCCAACTGAATTTGGATGGATCACAGTCAAACTGTGACCCAGGTAACTGGGCGCGAATCCTAATAGGAATCGTTATCATCTACAACATTATTGGAACATTTTTTTACTAAAAAGAGCGATGACATGATTAGGGACAAGAAATACGGCATTAAAGGACAGCATTGCAGTCTCCAAGCTGCACTTTCGTACCATCAGGATGACTTGATGAAATGAATAAAAGCAGACTCTAAGGCAGGAAAAATACTAAGTGGCTGCCCAGCAGCAACCACTCAGATTGAGATTGTAGATATCGGGACTTGATTTAGAGAGACTTAGACAAAGATCCCCGACCTCTTAAGGGTAGGTATAACTAGCCTGCACCCCCAAAGGCATTCCCAGTGTCCAGTAAGCCACCAGGAACAGCGACCAGCAAATCAGAAACACAATGGAGTACGGCAACATGATGGATACAAGTGTCCCAATGCCCGTTCCCTTCACATAGCGCTGGCAGTACACAACCACCAAGGGGAAGTAAGGCATCAGCGGGGTAATAATATTCGTGGAGGAATCACCTACCCGATAAGCCGCCTGGGTGAGATCAGGGGAGAAACCGATCTGCATCAACATAGGCACAAAGATGGGGGACAGCAGCGCCCACTTGGCAGAGGCAGATCCCACAAATAAGTTGATAAAGGCTACCAGTACAATAATGCCCATCAGGGTAATCGGGCCCGGCAGCTCCATCGCCGCGAGCAAGCTCCCTCCCTCTACCGAAAGCAGCGTGCCCAAACCGGAGCGGGCAAACTCAGAGATAAACAACGCACAGAAAAAAGCCATCACGATGTAATAAGCCATGGAGCCCATGGTTTTGGACATCGCATCAATAACATCCTTACTCTGGCGGAAGGTACCGGCCGCATAGCCAAACACCACACCGGGAATCACAAACAGCAGGAAGATCAGCGGTACAATCGACTTCATAATTGGCGCAGTGAAAGAAGCTAATTGCCCTTCTGCATCGCGCAAAGCTGAGGTTTCCGGCAGCATCCAGGCCACAAGCCCGACGATACCTGCCACCATCACAGTAACCGCCAAGTACATCGCTTTTTTCTCGCGAGCCCCCAGCTCCTGCATTACCGGCATATCCGCTTCATCGCCATCAACCTTCACGCTCTTCAAGCGTGGCTCGATCACTTTATCAGTCAGCCACCAGCCCAGCAGTGTCACCAATAAGCAAGAAGCTGAAGTAAAGAACCAGTTGTTGAGGGGGTTAACCTGCATATCCGGATCGGCAATCTGAGCAGCCGTCTGGGTAAAGCCTTGCAATAGAGGATCGATAGCCGAGGGAACAAAATTGGCAGAGAAGCCACCAGAGACACCGGCAAATGCTGCCGCGATACCTGCCAAAGGATGGCGCCCCGCCGCGTAGAAAATCACACCTCCGAGTGGAATTACTAACACATACCCCGCGTCTACAGCGGTGTGACTGACGATGGCTACCAAAATCAACATAGGTGTCAACAGCATCTGCGGCGTTACCGCCAGCAGCTTTTTCAATACCGCATTGATAAAGCCACTCTGCTCAGCCACACCGACCCCCAGCATGGCTACCAACACCACCCCCAGGGGCGCAAAACTAGTAAACGTAGTTACCATACCAGATAGGAAGCGGGCCATTTCACTACTGGAAAGCAGGTTGGTTACCTGTATCGCCTCGCCGGTAGCGGGGTGTAAGGCTTCGAAGTTAACACCGGAGAGAAGCCAGGAGAGCACCCAGATTCCCACCATCAAGATCAAAAACAGAACAGCGGGATCGGGTAATTTATTACCGACAACCTCAATAAAATTGAGCGCTCGATTAATCCAGCCATTTTTATTATCGGCACTATTGCCGGCATCAGGATTTGCCTGAACGTTTTCCATGTTTGTACCCTGTACATTTATTATTTTTTATTAAAAAGGAGGCCGATACTCCACGGCCTCCTGCTTTTTCAGGAAAAGCTCTAACCTATCTTGCGGATACCAACCGCGTGACGCAACTTCTCGATAAAGGGCGCAGAGTAAGCGCGAGCCTTAATAGCCCCCTTCTCCAGCTCCGTTTCAATTTGGTCTGGGTTAGCCAGCAGCTCATTGTAGCGCTCGCGAGCCTCACCGATCTGGCCGTTCACCAGCTCAAACAACTGCTTCTTGGCCTCACCCCAGGCAATGCCCTCTTCAAAAGCTTTACGCATTTCAGCTGTCTGTTCTTCGCTGGCAAATGCCTGCCAAACCTGGAATACAGTGGAAGTATCCGGATCTTTTGGCTCACCCGGCTCCAGCAGGTTGGTTTTGATCTTATTAATGTGCTTTTTCAGCTTCTTCTCAGGAAGGAACAGCGGAATAGTGTTGCCGTAACTCTTACTCATTTTGCGGCCATCGAGGCCCTGTAACACAGCTACGTGGTCGTCAACTACCGCTTCTGGTAAAGCGAAGTGCTCGCCGTAGTGGTGGTTAAAGCGCTGGGCAATATCCCGAGCCATTTCGATATGCTGTACCTGATCTTTACCCACCGGCACCTTATTAGCGTTGAACATCAGGATGTCCGCGGCCATCAGGATCGGGTAGCTATACAGCCCCATGGTGACGCCAAAATCGGAATCTTCGCCATCGGCGCGGTTGGCATCTACCGCTGCTTTATAAGCGTGGGCACGGTTCATCAGGCCCTTGCCGGTCATACAGGTGAGCAGCCAGGTTAATTCAGGAATCTCATGGACGTCGGACTGACGGTAGAACACCACATTGTCGGTATTCAGGCCCAAGGCAAGCCAGGTTGCAGCGATCTCCAGGGTGGACTGATGGACCTGTGCCGGGTCCTGGCACTTAATCAGTGCATGGTAATCGGCCAGAAAGTAGAACGATTGGTTGTTTTCATCCTGACTCGCGGCGATCGCCGGGCGGATTGCACCCACATAGTTCCCCAGGTGTGGGGTACCGGTTGTTGTAATACCGGTTAATACGCGCTGTTTCGTCATAATTCCTTCGTAGTCTGTACTGTCATCAGGCAATAGAGACCGAATCATACCCCTTTAGTGCCCGGGGGTGTATCAACCAAAGGTACCGACTCCCCATAGCCGTACCAACACGCGGCCAACGTTAAGCCTCAACCGCCACTTTGGCGGAAACCTGGAATTGGCGCTGATATTCACTGGGTGAGATCCCAAACGCCCGACGGAAATGGTGACGCAAGGTCGCACTACTCTCAAAACCAGCCAGTTGGGCTGCCCGATCTACAGACTCCCTACCGGACTCCAGCGCCTTCTGCGCCGCCCGCAAGCGCTGCTGAATCAGCCACTCCTTGGGAGCAATTCCCATCGACTGGCGAAACTTTCGGTCAAAACTACGGCGGGATAAATGAGCGCGCTGCGCCATATCATCAATTTTGATAGCGCCATCCAAATTGCCAATCGCCCAATCCAGCGCAGCGGAGAAGTGATCCGGCCGTTTGGCAACCGGCATCTCCACATATTGGGCCTGGCCACCCTGCCTATGGGGTGCCATCACCAGCCGACGAGCCACCGAATTGGCCAATTCATAACCATGGCTGCGCCGCAAAAACTCAATCCCCAGATCGATGGCCGCACTACTACCCGCAGCGCAAGCCAGTGCATCCTCCCACACATAGAGAACGTCTCCCACATACTCCACCGCAGGAAAGCGCTCACGAAAACGCTCCGCAAACAACCAGTGGGTAGTCGCCTGCCGACCATCAAATAGTCCCAATTCCGCAGGCAGAAAAGCACCGGAGCAAAAAGTAAGAATCTGGCGGCTGGCAGCGGCAAACTCAGCCACCGCCCTATGTACGCGCTCCAAATAAGCATCTTGTGGTTGTGCATTGGTCGACCAACAGGGAATCACCAGCAGATCATAATCCATCAAACTCTCTACCTGCCGACAAGCCAGAGCCAGACCGCCGGTCGCCAGAGGGTTTTCCTCAGCGAAAGTCACAATTTCACCGGTGTAGAGCTCGCTAAGTTCAGGTCGGGGTAGGCAAAAGAGTTCGGTAGCGCAACCGAGTTCGAAGAGTGAAACCTGCCGGTGAGCGAGAACAGCCACTTTCTGGCTCTTATTAGGCTTTTGTGCCAACGTCGACATAGGTACCCCTAACCCTCAGCAGTTAAGTAAATTAGGTTAACGAATAAATCCAACCCAGCATACCCCGTTGAGCAGTTATTGAAAGCAATGCTGGGAATAAAACCCTCAACCTTTGAAGCATAATTTAATAGGTAAATCACCATCATCCTCAAATAAGTAAAGCCGAATCCCACTAGCCAAAACCGACCCACAAGTTTGCACGCAGAATTGGCGCAAAATTAATGCTATCTGGCTCAGAGGTAGATCGCTCGGAAGCAACCAAAAAGGGACACTATCGCCACTTGGAAACCTGACGAACCACCGAGAAATCACCGGGAGTAATTTATGAGTTCAGCCGTAAGTAGAGTGCCCGCTGCCAACAGCCAAGATGCGCTAAACCACTTCCAAAACCTCCTATCTTTTGAAACAGACTGCTGGGATGTACACCACGCAGTCAGCCAAAATCGCAAGGATTTCGTACTTTTAGATGTGCGAGGTGAAGAGGCTTATAAAAATGGACATATACAAACAGCCGAATCCTTACCATACAGCCGTATCAATAAAGACAGGCTGAGCGAATACCCTTCAGATATTTTATTTGTCGTCTATTGTGCAGGCCCACACTGTAATGCGACAGAAAAAGCAGCTATCAGGCTGGCCACACTTAACAGGCCGGTCAAGAAAATGATCGGCGGCATCACCGGATGGCTAGATGAAGGGTTTACCCTCACCCAAGAAACAGCCAAATCCATTTAACTTCTATTGTTAGCCCCTTACAGGATGACATAGCTTGGCATAAGGATGTGTCAAGCTATCAAACGCCGACTCAAAGAAATACTGATTAAATGGTACTGATATGTTTGTTCGCCATGCCCACCCCACCGACTGTTTTTATCTCTACAATATGATGCGCTGCTTAGCCAGGCATAATAATTCAACTGACTCTTTCCATATTACCCAACTTGAATTGCAAAATAGGTTGTTTCAGAGGAAAGAGCATCAAGTGCTGGTTGTGGAACAAGACCACAACCTTGAGGGGTATATCAGCTTTAATATTATTCCAGAAAATGAAAGCTCGGCGGCCTGGGCTATTATCAGTGAGCTATATATCGGGGATTGCGATGCAAACCAAAAAGAGGAGATTACCCAAGCCTTATTAAGTGCAATTGCAAAAGAAGCTCGGAAGTATCGCTGCATCGATATAAGGTGGAAGGTATTTTCAAAAGATCATGAATAAAAACTGGCTTTTTAGCAAGGATTGCAAGTTCAACTTGTAATATAAAACAGTTGGAGAATTCTAAAGTTCACCTAACATAAAACAATTAGCCCTTCCGCCACCTAACTAGCTTTGATATTCAAAAGAGCCCTTTGGCAGCAAAGAGACACTCGAACCAGAGTGCGTATATCGCCTGCCAGCCAAAGGCTAAAACTTTATGTTTGGAGTCTAGCTTCTTAATCGCCTGCCCCCCAGAATTGTCCCCCTTACGACATATTCAAGCCTCCAATTTCTGTTTCTTTTTGATCCTCACATAGACTTCTTCACGATGGATAGGCAGTGACTTGGGTGCGCTTATGCCTATCTTAACTTGATTACCTTTTACCTCCAGCACTGTGACTGAGACATTTGCTCCAATTCTTAGATACTCACCTGTCCGTCGCTTTAAAATCAACATACTCATTTCCTTCAATAATCAAAGTTTGGGCACTTCCGGGATGGGGGAACTTGTGATTCAACGTTTGGAGGAAATATGGGGTGGTGCGCGAGGGCGGTAGGCACAGAAGAGGAAAAGGCGGGCGCTAGACTTCCAGAGCTTGGGAATTGGTCCCAAACTACTGAATGTACTCCACTTTATTGAAGACGAGCGGGTTTCTAGCGTATTATCCATATAGCCATTTTGATACTGAGCTTATCAATTTGGTTAGCTGGCCCTGGGTGTTGGTAGCACCTTGGGTCAGCGCCTTTTACTTACTCTTATGTCACGCTACCGTTCTCCTTTTAGGGGATGGGTCTTTTAGAAAATTCTTGGTTCTCCCGAGGCATTCACTTTCTAAAGCCTTTCAATCGACTCACTTAATTACGATCAAAACACTAAAAATATCTATCGATTTTACGCAACTTTGACATTAAAACAAACTTAATAAATTCCAATAAGATCATTTTTGTGCCTATATTCTTTTATGTATCGGGCTTGTGAAACCTCAACTAACAACTGCTATTTAGACTTGGATCATCCCTGTGACTTTTCGAAAGCTTGAAGAATCAAGCTCTCATTACCGTAGCAGGGAAGAGTTTTCTGAATTGGGTTCAAATTCCCATTAAACCAGCTTCACAAACAGCACATAGTGCGTTTTGGGCTAGTGATCGTGCAGGCACTCTAATTTATAACCGTGTGAGCGATAATGATTGGATATGCTCGCAATCAATTGGGGGTAGCTAAAATTATCTTTTTCAAATTCACCCTAGTTTAATAATACTTGAAATCAAGATACCCAACACCAAAACGAAAAACCCTAACCTTTGACAACCAAGAAAGAAGTTAATCATTAACTAGCAAAAAGAAAATCCAATCACCTACCATTGCTTGCTAGATATGCAAAGTAAATAGAATATTCAAAGTATAGGGCTAAAAAAATTTAGCCCTAATCTCTCGATCGTACCAACAGTAAAATTCAGAGAGAGAAATAAAGGAAAGAAATTGAGGTCTCACCTTACAGAAGACAGGTTGGTAAAGCATGGTTGGACCCACGAATATGGGTCCAACTGATATAGAAATATTCCTAGAGATTGAGAAAGATATCGTCTAACTAGTAGATATAAATAGCTCCCGCAGCATCCGCATCATTTAAATCTGGATCAGCCATAATCCCAGTATCCGAGCCCTGCTCTTCTGGAGCGCCCACTACCAGGGTATCGCCATCGCCACTTAAAGCGATTGAAGTTCCAAAGTAGTCACGCTCATCGGTGTTATTAGCTTTCAGGTAAGTACTCTCAATCCACTGTCCATCAACCATCGAATACATATAGGCCGCGCCCGCCCTAGATGCCGAGTTGTCAGTGCTATCAGCATAGAAACCTATACCAGCACTACTCTCCTGAGCACCTACCGCAAGTAGTGAGCCATCATTGTTCAGGCTAATAGACGTACCAAAAGCATCATCTTCATCGGTGTTACTCGCTTTAAGGTAGGCACTTTGGTACCAAGAGTCTTCTTCGTATGAAAATAGATAGACAGCGCCATTATTGAAGCCATCGCGATCATCAGGGTCCTCTGAAGCACCTGCCTGAAGTGGGGCGCCCACAGCGAGCAGGTTGCCGTCGCTACTAAAACTAACATCCCAACCAAAACGATCGCCCACTCTTGCACTATCTGCAGTAAGTAGCTGTTGCTGAGCCCAGCCTCCATTATTGGAGAAGATATAAGTTGCTCCCCTGCCACCATGCCCACCAATAGCACCAACCGCCAGAATGGAACCATCATCACTCAAGCTAACGGATGAACCGAAGTCCATATTTGAATTACTATCACTTGCCTTCAAATAAGCTTCTTGACCCCACTCAACCCCAGAATACTGGAAGATATATACTGCACCAGAATCCAAAGCGTCGTCATTATCAGGGCCACTATTGACACCGGTAGCACTACTATCTTCAGATGGGGCTGCAACTGCCAAGGTTGTTCCATTACCGCTTAAACTCAACGCCCGCCCAAAAAAATCATAGTACCCATGATTATCTGCTCTTAGTTTAGCGCTGTGAGTCCACTCTAAATCCTCACGGGTGAATATATGAACTGCGCCAGCCGAAAAGTTATCATCCTCACCATTTTCTTTATAGGCACCAACAGCCAAAGTACTCCCATCGCCACTAAGGCTCACTGCAGATCCAAATGCAGCTCCACTTTCAACCTCTAAAGCTTTTAAAACGGCTCGGTTAACCCAACCATATTCACCATAATCAAAAATATATACAGCACCTGACCCGCTAGCTGCATTATTAAATTCATTTAACTCATTACTATCTTCGCCAGTCGCACCAACAGCTATGGTAGAGCCGTCATCACTAATCGCTACAGACCAACCAAACTGGTCACCGGCTTCGGCATTACCAGCCTTAAAATAACCAATACTATCGACAACTTCCTCATCAATCGATATTTCAGTTGAATCCAGGCAAGTTGTATCATCACAGCTTTGCAATATATAGCGAGCATTCAATCGCTCAAATAGAGGCACCTTAATTTCTACGACTTCAGAACCTGCAGAAATTTTATCGCTAACTACTTCATAGCCAGATTGCCCATCTTTGTTCTCAAGAAGTTGATAATAGGTAGCACCTTCAACATCTGACCATTCAAAAGTGAACACTTTTGCTGAGTTGAAATATAGGTAGGGAGTCGCCGCCTCTGAGATCGAGGAACCTCCGCCACTATCATCTCCTCCTCCAGATGAGCCGCCCCCACAAGCGCTCAAGATCACACCACATGCAATAACTACCGAACTGCTTTTAAACTTCACAACATCCCTCCCCAAGGAATATGGATTGAATCGCGCGCAACCCTACCAAGCTTCAGTGAAAAGAAAAACCAGAAATAGGATAAAGTGAGAGGCGGAGGAGGTTAAAAAGTAAAGTTATAGTTATAGTGGCTAGTGTCGCGATAACTTAGAAGGCCACCTTTCAAGAAAAATAGTTTCCTACCCCCAATAAAGACAAAAATACAGCAAAAAGAGACACGTCGTCAAAAGCAGGCAATAAACCAGGGTAAATTGAAAATAGAAGCACCAAATAAATTAGCCCATTCGTAATAGAAATTTAAATGCGTAAAATAAAACGATTGAGATGGTAATTTTTGGCCTTTGACAACTTTTTCACACTCTTAAAATAGTGAGCCAGCTCTTTCATCAAGGAAAGAGGTTATTACATTTATCAATAAGCGCTCCTCCCGCTCATAAAATATCAGGTCGGGTATACCCCAACCTACTGAATACCACTGCATTGACCACAATATCCGGCCCCAAGCCATCAGTTAGCAAGCCCTTACAAATACAGGCAACCTCATTAGGGTTAATAATATCCATGGAAATGGTGTAATAACCATATTCAGCACATGGAAATTTACTACAGAAATCAAACAGTGAAGCTCTATTTTTACAAAATAAATCGGCTATAGGGATTAGAGGTGAGCGCTCCCACAGAGTTGCGAATTCCTGCCATCTTAGCCTTGGCAAACCACCCATAACACCTACTCATAAAGCCACTTGATGCCACCAGTAGCAACCTGAGCTACCCGCTAGTTAATTTCTGCAGAAAACCCATTGCCTCACAATCCCAAACAGGAAATGGTGGATAAAAAATAGTCAGCACGAGAAGCTGGAAATCAACCAATTCCTGGGCTTGGAAGAAAATGTGGCGCCACTTCACCAAAACCCCAAATGATAATAATTTTTATTTGCGTTTAGTCTCTAGCTGGGGTAGCCTAGTGACACATCATTACTTCTTCTTAAAAATTAATATCGGGGATAGACCTGTCTATATTGCTCAAGCTTAAAAACACAGGGACTGTCATTACAGCTGTCATGCACTCAAATCTATTTTATCTCACCGCTCTAGTTCTTTATAAGCCTGGCAGCCAGCCGCAAAGTTCGAAGGTAAAGAAGCAATGGATAGGCAGCTATCGCTTAATTCCCATCATAAAAATATGGATCGGCTCTAACTGGGAAGCGACGCTAACTCACATTGATGATAAGAACCAGTTACAACACCATGGTCGAACAAACAACCTATGGGCCACCCAATATTTCATAGACAATACCTTTGGTAATTTGGGAGTTAGTATTCTATATAAAATACTTGCCTCTATGGCCGGGATTCTTTATTTTTTCTCTGCAGTAGTTGGTATTGTTATCGCTAGCTCTCTAGGATCAAATGGCTTAAAGAGGGCTGCAGATGAAAAAAATCACAGAGAAGAACCTCTCCGCCAAGTACCTCCTCCAAGATGAAAAGATATAGATACTGAAGAAGCTACGACATCATGAACCAGGACTCTTTTAATGATAGTTACAACTCAATATCTGCGTTTTTAGGTGGGTTTCAAAATATAGAGTCCAATCACTTTTCTGGTTGCCTGATAGAAACCACTTTTAGCGTGAGAAACTATTGTGACTCATTTTTTGAACTGCTTAATATTCCTTTTTCAGATGCATTAAACAACGCAGTCCCATCCCGACAGGCCGAATTTCTTGCTGGGCGAGCTTGTGCTCACTTTGCTCTCAGCAAGCTGGGTATGCCGGTAAAAGAAATCCCTGTAGGAAAAAACCGCTGTCCAGTTTGGCCAAAGGGTGTACAAGCTTCTATTACCCATGCTAGCAACCGAGCAATCTGTGCAGCCAGCACTACGTCTACAGGGCTTGGAATTGATTATGAAACAATTATTTCAGATAAAACTGCCGAAGAAATCAAACACAATATAGTCAGTAACTCAGAAGTAAGACTACTATCAGAGAGCGGTTTTCCTCTGGAACAGTGGCTAATAATAGCTTTCTCAGTGAAAGAAAGCCTTTTCAAGGCGCTATACCCAAAAGTCGGAAAGTACTTTGACTTTCTGGATGTTGAAATTACTTCACTATCGCCCCAGCAACAAAAGTTAGAACTAAGAATTTTGCAGGACCTCTCCTCCAGAGTTCTCAGTGGAAGCACCTATACAGCCACCTATCAACCATATCAAGGTGGCATATTAAGTATCGTTGAATATTAATCACCACCGACTATACCGACAGCACTTCCGTTAAGATGAGAAGGACCATTTTATGTCTGACGTTCCAGCTATTCTGAGCGCACGGACTCATATGAAACTCCCGGGTAATGACGAGCTGATCCAAAAAATGCCCTGCCCGTCTGATACCGCTTTAGCGATCGAGCGAACTCGCCACCAGATTGCCAGAATACTAAGCGGTGAAGATGACCGCCTGCTGGTTGTGATCGGTCCATGCTCAATTCACGACCCTGAAGCTGCGCTAGACTATGCGCAAAAACTGTCCGAAATTCAAAACCAGTTTGAAAGCAGTCTTTGTCTTGTCATGCGTACATATTTTGAGAAACCGCGTACCACCGTAGGCTGGAAAGGTTTTATTTATGATCCTCATTTGGATGGCAGCGCCGATATGCATACCGGGCTTACCAAAGCCAGGGAGTTATTACTCAATATCAATGCACTGGGACTAGGAGCTGCCACTGAATTCCTGTACCCTCTGAATGCACTCTACATTGCAGACTTGATTTCCTGGGGAGCTATTGGCGCTCGTACCACAGAATCACAAACACACCGGGAATTAGCCTCTGCACTTCCCTGCCCTATCGGATTTAAAAATAGTACTGACGGAAATGTCAAAGTTGCAATCGATGCAATTCAGGCAGCTCAATCTCAACAGATATTCTGTACCACAACCCACAATGGAAAACTTGAAGCTATTCAGTCTACAGGCAACCCTAACTGCCACTTAATTCTTCGTGGAGGAAGAAGGCCCAATTACCATACTGAGGACATAGAACAGGCGATATCTCAGCTTGACTATGCATCGCTCCCCACCGGCATTATGGTGGATTGCAGCCACGGCAACAGCCAGAAAATACACACCAATCAAATGGGTGTTGCGGAATCTCTCTGCGATCAAATCAGTACAGGGCAAAGAAATATTTCAGCAGTAATGATTGAGAGCTTCCTCGAAGAAGGAAGCCAAAAAATTTGTCCCTGGGACAAAATGACTTACGGACAATCGGTTACTGATGCTTGTATCGGCTGGAAGGATACTTATCAGGCGTTAGAGATGCTTTCTGAAGCCGTTGTCAGACGCCGCTATCTATTTACCACCTCTCACAATATGGAAATAGAATTAAATCAAGGTGCTATGTAATAGTATTACAGGAACATTTAAGTTGCCAATCCCCCGAGGTGATAGCGGCACTGGCAACCAGTGCCAACTTTTTTAGCCTCTGGCCCAGATTCTATTTGTAAGTAATGCAGCCCAATAGGTACGACCTAAATTTTCAACGACCCAAGAAAGAAACTAAGAAAAACACAACAAGGTTCAATTTATTTACTTTAGAGCGTAAGAAACATTTCATGCCAACTCAAGCCACCATGAGTAGAATCAGACTTACCTTGATGAATAAACCCATATTTAGAATACATACCAACAAGTTCATCTTGACATATCAAATAAATTCTCTTTTTTCCTAGCTCACTCATAGAGCTAATAAAGCTGCTCAAAAGCTTATTTGCCATACCCTTACCCTGATATTTGGGGTGAACCACCAGGGACATAATAACAATATTTTCCCCGCTCGAATCATGCCCCACCAGATCTTTAAACTCTTCATTAGACAATTCTACGTTGTGAGCTGCTCCTGAATTAATAAAACCTATAACTTCCTTATTATTCTCTATAACAAGAAAACCTTCGGGGTAAGTCAAAATTCGCTTTAAAATCTTTTCTTTTGTTGCTGCCTCGCTTCCTGCGTAAGATACAGATTCAATCTCAAAGCACCTAGCTAGATCCCTCTCATTCGCAGAGCGAATATTAATTTCAGACATCCTTGAGCAAAACTCCATGTTCATAAACCAAAATAAAGGTATCCCTCCTCTCAAAGGTACCAGAGGGCATACTATCAACAGTTATATCAACCTTACCTTTCGTAGTATATAGCCTTCAACCACTAGGTTATATTGAACTAAACTACCTTAGCCATAAGATAGACATCAGCATACTCACCATTTCGAAATGCATAATTTTTTGCAGTGCCTTCGACCTCAAATCCATACTTCTTATATAGACCTATAGCCTGTTCATTATCAGTATAAACCTCTAACTCTATACGGCGAACGGCAAGCCAGTTAATAGATAAGTTGAGCATTGCCTCTAAAAGCTTTGAGCCAACCCCACTCTTTTGATGCTCTTCACTTACTGCCATACCTATATTTGAGACATGCTTTCGCCTTGGATTCGAGAATACCTCCATTCCAATTTGACCGACGATCATCCCATCCAGGACAGCTACGATGCTATAAAAGTTATCGGGGATATTCCCCAGAAACTTTTCCCATTTATCTATTGAAGGGTATGGGACTTGAAGTGTTCCCGCATAGCAGGAAGACTGAGCATATATATCTTTAATTTCAGGAATATCTTCTTTTCTACTATGTCTAATTTCTATACTCATGGACCCACTCTCGTATCACTTAATATAAATTCTACCTGCTTATTAATTTCGGTAGAGATAACTTTCCTATTCTGACGCATATCCACAACCACGCCCCACCTGAATAAAGTTAGCGTCTCTCAAAAGCTGGATACGCATTTGCTCGTATATTCATTGTCATGGCTATAGAACATACAATCTTACTCGTCCGCCCATTTCTATCTGTAAAACGGTGGAAGGTCCATCGCAGTACAGCTGGCAGTTAAGCTCGAGCCGAGAATGCTTTGTGATATACAACCTCTCCGCTTGGAAAATCGTCATCAAACGACAGTGCCTGGAAGTACTCTACGGGTACATCAGGTAAAACCAGTCCTTCGACAACTTTGAAGCCAAAACGCCCGTAATAAGTAGGCTCCCCCAGTACAACGCAGCCTGCCGCACCTTGTTCTTTGAGGTCAACCAGGGCGCTCCGAACAAGCTTTGAGCCAACTCCTCTGCTCTGATACTCAGGTAGTACTGAAATCGGCCCGAGCCCGAACCAGTTGGCGGAGCCATCAGAAATAACAACTGGAGAAATGGCAATGTGGCCTATAATATCTTCATCCACTTCAGCCACCTTTGATATAAATAATGCGTCAGCTTGGCGAAGGGCCTTCACGATAAACTGCTCAGAGTGATCAGTATGCGGAGCATCCCGAAAAGCCAAGGTAGTGACTCTGTGGATTGGCTCAATATCTCTTTTACCCTCTTTGCGTATCTGAATATCCAAATTTTTCTCTCTCTAATTTTTTTAAACTATTTTCCCAGCTTTGTTATATTGAAATTTTTCTTTAAATTGACACTCTTTCTATCTCCCGCAAGTAGATTACTTTTTGAGTAAATTCCTACGGTTCTTTATTCATCTGATTTGATACCTTAACGCATTACGTAACAGGCATAGAATATGACGCAACTTGTCCATGCACCTTCTTTTTGGCCGACGATGAAAGCTGATAAGCTGCCAGGCCATACCATATCAAAGTAACTGCCACCCAAATCCTTTGTGTAACTCCTTTGTATTCAACAGGCATATATCCGTAACTAAAGAACCAAAAGAAAGCAACGTGAATCAAGGTTACAAGTACGCATAAATCCTGGAATTTCTTTGAGATATAATAATTGCGCATCTCTAAAGCAAATATTACAGGAACAACCATTAAGATACTTGTTAGCCCATATACATCATGCAATGGACTATTCATAATAAAGAGCCCCGCAAAAATCCATGTCACACCAAATGCAAACATCGTTAAGAAAGTAAATTTAGCCTTTACGAGAGACAAACAAGCCAGTGAAAATATACACATAGAAAGACCAATCAATATATCTGTAAGCCTATGTGAATATGAAAAGAAAGGTGACTCCAGAGCTAGCTCACTAATATGCTGAGTCACAATACTATAGCCTGGCAAAAACAACCCCAAGAAAATATTATACAGTGCAAACACAGGTATCAGCATTGCCTGCCTAATGAATATCAAATCCCGATTACCCAAAACTCACTCCATCTTGTAGAAAAATTAACATCCACATCTCAGACAAGCCAGCGCTACCTGACTGCCCAATGCAGGCTCATGTGATCGAAAAACACGGCATCAGCTTATCAAGTAACACCCTACATTGTGACGTAAAGTTGCCGAGAATACGCATGACAGCGATTTATAGCCAATAAGGCATTTTCCAGGATACTCTCTTCAACACTATTGCCAAATAAGAGCGCGTACCTAGAGTTCTCCGAATCTTGTATTTTGAACTCGTACTCAATATCGAAGTGCTCAGCTAAAATATCCTCGATATAATCGAGATGATCCCAACTGAAAAACTCTAAACACATGCCAAAATCTGGATCACAGGAAATTCTAAGTTCTTTCAATAATGTCGATCTATCAACCATAGTCACTTAATGCCAATCACTCATGGAGAGGCTCGAAGCGCTGCCCCCAGAAAGCATGATAGCCTTAGTACTTACCAGATGCATTCTTCTTAACAGGCACTTCTGATCTGTAGTACTTCATATGTATATTTATCTAATTCATCTTCATTTGAATAAATATCAGGGTAAACTACCCTGTGCTCTTTTATCAATTTGAAAATCTTACACGTGGCTTTCTTGCTTTCACTATCTACAGACGGTAAGCACCCATCACTAATCATGACAAATGTGTCAACTGACATTCGCAGCATCTCTGAGTCACTGCATAACTCCCTTTGTCTGTTCCTACCTACTGAGTTAAGATATTTATCTTTAAGGGTATACAAAGAAGCTATTTGTCACTTTGTACAAAGGTACCCCTAAAGACATCTTACAGCCGCACAATATACCAACATTTTCCTCGTTTTGACGACATACGTAAATCTGCATAAATCAATCCGTTTACACAGATTTTACAATTGATGTAACTATTCCCTTGAAGTATTAGCAACAGGCGGGGACGGTACAGCCACTATTTAAAATAGTGTAAGCAGGGATATACTAGGATACTCTTTTCGATCCATCGCTATACTAGAAAGCTTCTTGAATTTTACTACTTGCGCTATACCACTCTCGACAATCCAGAGTAGGAAAAAAGCGCCTGGCTAGGCTGCGAAATCAGTATCCAGCAGCCTTATAGGGACCAAAGTTCTTACGATAAACAAGTAACGTTCGCTTGTAGGCGCAAACCCATTCACCATGTTGATTTTGAGCGCGGGAATATATGCTAAGCAACCCCTGTTCAGGCCTTGATTTTGACTCCCTTTTGGAAAGTATCTCAGATTCGAAGTATAAAGTATCTCCCACATAAACTGGCTGCAACTCACAGTCACTCATCTCCAAGTTGGCTACAACCTTTCCAAACGTCCTAGTTGTATGCGCCATTGCGCTTAAAACAAATGTCTCCAATACTCGTTGCCTATCACCATAAACTCGACGCGCATATACCTTATCAGTGATAAACGGGCTGAGATCGAATGAGCGAAGTGCATAGTCGACACAGCTAGCTTCAGTGAAGGTTCGACCTGGACGATGCTCGAATATTTGCCCCACTTCAAAATCTTCAAAGTCTATTCCGACCGTTTCTATATAAACGTTATCTTCTACTTCCCGCAAAAAATTAAATGACTCTTTCATTGAGGTCACCTAAATATGGAAAATGGAAACTTAGTAGCCGTTCGCAGAGAAAGGCAGGTGATTGCGTTTGAAGATCAACATGTCACACTGTATTTCGCAAATAGTCTTCTTGTCTTGATTCTTTCCAAATATAACAATTTCTACCAGCCCCGCGTCGTCATACTCACTACCTGCCTGGACTTCGAGAACCTTACTCTCAGAATACAAGGTATCACCGCCATAAGCGGGTGCCACCATGGAAATTTTTCTCCAACCAACAATTTTTTTCCTTCGATTGTAGGTCTTCCAGATCAAACCCATTAGCTGTTGAACCGCTAAAGTAGTATCGATTAACGGCTTACCGAATTCAGTTTGGGCGGTGTAACACTCATCAAAATGCAGCATGGCTTGATTTAAGGTCTTGATGCACTCTTCCTTATTATCGTGCTGGCTAATGGTAACGCCAGGCCTATGGTGAAAAACCTGCCCTACCTTAAAGTCTTCAAAATCGAGACCGTAACGCTCTCGATAGCGATTTTTACCGGTTTTTATATACGCAGGAAAATGATAGCGGGGCATAGAAACCTCTTGCCTTACCGTAAGGCTCCGGTGAGTTTGGCTCTGCTACAGTACGGTCACAATCCCTTCGAGGCCGCCACAGTTTTCAGTGCCCGCTCAACCACGGGCATATCCACCATCTGTCCATCAACTACAAGAACTCCACCATGATTTTCTTTATAAGCTTTCAGTACTCGCTGAGCATGAGAGAGCGCCTCACTAGATGGTGCCAACCCTTGGTGAATCGGTTTAATTTGCTTTGGATGGATGGCTATTTTTCCAGAAAACCCCAGGGCGGAGACCCTCTGTGTTTCCTCAATTAGGCTTCTTTCATCATCCAGCTCCAAATAGGGGCCATCTACAGCATCAATGCCTGCAAATGCGGCAGCCTGAACCAGCCGCCCCCTGCCATATAAAAGAGCATCCCAGCTCATATCTGACCCCACTGTTGCACTGTAATCAGCCGCGCCAAAGGCCAAGCAAACCACCTCCTCTACCTGGGCAATACTCAACGCATTCTCCAAACCTTTTGGGGATTCAATCAGGGCTATTATTCGAATCGTTTTATGGGAG
The DNA here is from genome assembly GCF_047324085.1 of Microbulbifer sp. CNSA002. Lineage (NCBI taxonomy): Bacteria > Pseudomonadati > Pseudomonadota > Gammaproteobacteria > Cellvibrionales > Microbulbiferaceae > Microbulbifer > Microbulbifer sp. CNSA002. The sequence goes on along the minus strand of NZ_CP172449.1, from coordinate 1,750,974 downwards.
GGGGCCATAACCTGGCAAAAACCAATCACTTCTTCTGCTGATTGAACCTTGGGAAGAATCACAACATCTGGCAGTTGCGGCAGATCTAGCAGCATCAACATATCCTTGATGCCGCAATCGCTGTCGAGCTGGTTGATTCTCAACGCGCGCTGAGTGGGAACAATATCCTTTCCTGTAAAGAAATTGACCACCTGCTCCCTTGCAGTATCTTTATCTTCCAGGGAAACGGCATTTTCCAAATCCACACAGGCAATATCAGCTCCGCTGGCCATTGCTTTTTCATAGCGATCCGGCCGGGTCGCAGGGACAAACAGGACGCTGCGAAAATACTTGCTTCTGTTAATGACACTACCCATCTAGCGGCACCCTCTCAACAAATTGACAGATAGCCGGATATCCGTTCCCGGTGCCCTTCTCTACAACCGGATTCCAAGCCAATCCAGTAGCTCACCCAAAAGACTAGCAACTCTGTATTAAATCGCGACATTCACCTTCAGTTAGCCCTGCCTGTCAGAGGGTCACTAAAATACGGGTGACCGACTATTCCCAATATCTACCAGCCAATCCCATCTAATTTACGACTCTTGCTCTATTCTGAGGAATACGGCATATCTATATTTAGTGGATTATTCCGACATGTTACCTCTCTCAGGCTTGCGGATTGTGGCGGTGGAACAATATGGTGCAGGCCCTTTTGGCACCTTATATCTGGCAAATCTGGGAGCGGAAATCATCAAGGTCGAAGATATCTCCCACGGAGGAGATGTAGGCCGTACCGTAGGCCCTTACTTCTTGGAAAATGAACCTGGGGATAATAGCAGCCTTTTTTTCCAGGCTTTCAATCACAACAAACGCAGTTTATCCCTCAACCTTTCCTCTCCCCAAGGGCAGGAAATCTTGCACAAATTAATTCTTAGTGCAGATGCACTGGCCGACAATCTACGGGGAGACGTACCGGGCAAGCTGGGTATTACTTACAAAAAACTGGGAAAGCTGAACCCCAAGATCGTTTGCGCCCACCTGACTGCCTACGGCCGCAGTGGCGATAGGGCCAAGTGGCCGGGATATGATTACCCCGTGCAGGCAGAGGCAGGCTATTTCAAGCTAACTGGTGAACCTGACAGTCCACCTGCCCGGTGCGGCCTGTCCCTGGTGGATTTATCCACAGGGGTGGCTCTCGCGCTGGCCGTTGTTTCTGGTGTACTTAATGCCAGGGAAACTGGCAAGGGGCGAGATATCGATGTCAGCCTTTTTGATAACGCTTTATACAATTTAAGTTATGTGGCCATGTGGCAATTAAATGCAGGGCACAACCAAAAGCGGGTGCCACGATCAGCACATTTTTCCCTAAGCCCTTGTCAACTTTATAAGACAAAGGACGACTGGATTTACCTGATGTGCAACAAGGAAAAATTCTGGGAAGCCCTGTGTCAATGTATTGAACATCCAGAATTAGTTAACGCACCCAAGTTTGTAAATTTCAGGGAACGCAGAAAAAATCAATCGGAATTAACTGAAATACTGGATGAGATACTGTCAAAAAAAGATACTGCAGAGTGGCTGAAAATTTTAGCTGGTCAGGTGCCGGCAGCCCCGGTATATGATGTTGAGCAGGCGCTGACAAATCCCTTTGTTTCCGATACCGACCGCATCCAAACAATACCCGGTGATCACGGCAAGGATATTAAAATACTGGCACCGTCAATTCGCTGCGATGGAGAGATGGTTAATTTCAAGCGGGCACCTACCCTGGGAGAAGACACCAAGGATATCCTGGCTGAGCTTGGCTATTCCGGGGCTGAGATAGCCAAGCTTGCCAAGTACGGCATCATTTGAAAGAACTATTGATCATCGAGAAGCTGAAAGCCCTCTGCCAATAGTTGCGCCTGCAATTGCGACCACTGATCCTGGGGGAGTGAAACTGGCACAGTGACATCACTGGCATATTCCGCCTGCCCACAACTCCCCTGGTGACGCCCCACCAAAAAGCGCAGGCGGGCTTCCTGGGAAAAATCACAGCAAACCGAAACATGCAGCAGGGGAATAAAAGGCTGTAAAGGAATATCTTGCAGCGCTGCACCTACCGCACCGCGATAGGCGCGCATCAAGCCACCCACCCCAAGCTTGGTACCACCAAAATAGCGGGTCACTATAGCGCCCACATTACCGACACCCTGTTTCAACAGCAATTCCAGCATTGGTCGCCCCGCGCTACCACCGGGCTCGCCGTCGTCATCTGCTTGCATTACTTCCGGGTTGGAAGGGTTGCCGATCACCAACGCGGTACAGTGGTGGCTTGCATCGGGATATTGAGCGCGGACAGTATCCAGCTGTTGTTGAAAAGCCGCTTTATTCTCTACTGGCCCCAGCCAACAAATAAAACGGCTCTTCTTTTCTTCTGTCTCACTGACAACGGGAGATGAGGGAATCTGATAACTCACCGACAATATCGTCCCAGCGCTGGTTTTTTAATTTTTCGTACAAAGGCTGGAGCTTGGTCTGCCAGACTTTATTGTCGACAACGCCTACGTGCTTGCAGCGAATAGTCCCCTCGGAATCCACCAGGAAAGTTTCCGGCGCACCGAAAACACCAAGGTCCAGCGCCAAACGGCCATCTCTATCGGCGAGGCTATACAAGTAGGGATTGTGGAATTTTTCCAACCACTTGATTGCTGCGTCATCCTCATCTTTGAGGTTAACGCCAACGATCGGCACACCCTGCTCAGCCAGAGCATTCAAATAGGGGTGCTCTACCCGGCAAGCTACACACCAAGTGGCCCACACATTCATCAAATGCGGGCCATTGGGAAGATCTTTCTTCTCTACAATTTGGCTGTTATCCGCCACTTTTTGCAAAGAGAATTCCGGCACCGGTTTATTCAGCAAGGCCGATGGCATTTCCTGTGGATTCAGGTAGAGGCCCCGCCAAAATAACAGGGCCAACACGACAAATATTACCAGGGGCAAAAAGAGTTTGAGTCTAGACATTATCCTTTCCAACTATTACGCCGTAGCAACATTGCCTGTAACTTCTACATCTACAGGTTTAGCGGCCTTCGCTTTGCGATAGCGCTTATCCGCTACAGCAATAGCTCCACCAATCGCCATCAGAAGCGAGCCCAACCAAATCCATACCACAAAGGCTTTGTACTGAAGTCGCACAGCCCAATCACCGCTTGGGTTAGACCTGTCCATCGGCTCACCGAGGGCCACATAAATATCGCCGAAGAATCCAGTATCGATCGCCGCCTCTGTCATGGTGTTGCCACCAGACAGGTAATTGCGTTTCTGGGGATGCAGCTCTGCTACCGGCTTCCCGTCCTTGCTGACATGCAATACACCTTCAAAGGCTCGGTAATTAGGCCCCTGAACCATACGAACACCGTCAAATTTGAAGTCGTAACCGGAAACCTGGAAACTGTCCCCTGCACCCATACGCACATCTTCCTCAATGCTGTAAACCGTGGTCAGTACTACCCCCAGCACCGAAACTGCCAGGCCGATATGTGCGATATGCATACCGTAGTAACTGGCTCTCTGACGCTTAAGGCCGGCAAAGAATGAGCTGGAGTTGCGGGTTTTAGCCACGATATCAGCGATGCTGGAAGCAAAGACCCAGATACCAATAAAGATTCCGAGCGCCGCTCCCCAGTGGAAATCTCCCAGGGCCAGGGTCCACAGCAACGCAACTACCAACGAAGCGACAAATGGCAAACGCCATGCGCTCAGCAGTTTGTCCCAGCGGCTGTCTTTCCAGTTGGCGCGCACGCCCATACCCACCAACAGGCAGAGAACAACCATCAGTGGCACGAAGAAAAGATTAAAGAAGGGCGGACCCACACTCACCTTGCCCCAGTTCATGGCGTCGGCCAGCAGCGGGTAAAGAGTACCGGTCAAAACCATGCCCATAATCAGCATCAACAGGATGTTATTGCCAAGCAGGAAGGTTTCCAAAGAGCGGAAAGAGAAAACACTGCGAGCGCTGACTGTCGGTGCGCGCAGGGCAAATAACAGCAGCGAAGTGCCGACAATTACAGCCAGGAAGCCCAGAATAAAGCTACCTCGCAGTGGATCAGTAGCAAATGCATGCACCGAGGTAATCACCCCTGAGCGCACCAGGAAGGTGCCGAGCAGGCTGAGACTGAAAGCGAAAATCGCCAGCAGGATAGTCCAGCTCTTAAACAGCCCACGTTTCTCAGTTACCGCCAAGGAGTGCATCAAGGCAGTCCCCACCAACCAAGGCATCAGGGATGCATTCTCAACCGGGTCCCAGAACCACCAGCCACCCCAGCCCAGCTCGTAATAAGCCCACCAGCTACCCAGGGCAATACCCAAAGTCAGGAAGCCCCAAGCCACAGCCGTCCAGGGTCTTGCCCAACGGGCCCACACCGCATCCAACTGGCCACCGAGCAGTGCCGCAATGGCAAAAGCAAAGGCAACCGAGAAACCCACATACCCCATATAAAGCAAGGGCGGATGGAAAATCATACCCGGGTCCTGCAACAGCGGGTTCAGGTCAGAACCTTCCATCGGTGGGAATGGCAGGGTGCGATCAAATGGGTTGGAGGTAAGCAGAATAAACAGGAAAAACCCGATCAGTACAAAACCGAGTACGGATAAAACCCGCGCGGAAAGCTCTGGGGGCAGCTGCTTACCAAACAGCGCTACTGCCGCAGCCCAACCAGCCTGAATCAAAAGCCACAACAGAATGGAGCCCTCATGCCCACCCCATACAGCGGTAACTTTGTAATAAACCGGCAGGATACTGTTGGAGTTCTGTGCTACGTAATTAACCGTGAAATCACTCTGCACAAAAGAAGTGGTCAGGCAGGCAAAAGCGATCAGAACGAACGCAAAAATACCCAGAGCCAGCGGACGCCCCGCATCCATCCACACAGGGCGCGATGAATAGCTACCGGCCATCGGCACTGTTGCAAGAGCAACCGAAAGCAGCAAGCCGACAATTAACGCAAAATGGCCCAGCTCAGGGATCATATTTTCGCTCCATCGGAACAACCTTCATGGGAAACCATGGTGTCGGCTACCTCAGGTGGCGTATAAGTTTCATCGTGCTTGGCCAGCACCTGGTCCGCACGCAGAACACCGCTTGGCATCAACTGGCCGGTAATCACTGCTGCTTCGCCTTCGGCAAATAGGTCCGGCAGGATTTTGTCGAAGACTACGGAGAGTTGAGCCTCGCCATCAGTAATCACAAACTGGACTTCCAGGCTATCAGTAGCTCGCTGCACACTGCCCGGGACAACACAGCCTCCCGCGCGAATCCGCTTTTCCATCGGGACTTCACCCGCTGCAAAGGCCTTGGGGGCATAGAAATAATCGATATTGCCGCGCATCGCATAGGCTACAAAACCTACTGCTGCACTGGACAATACCACCAGGACAAGTACGAGTATCAGGCGTTGCTTGCGTACAGGGTGCATTGTCTAAGTCCTACTCCATAACTATTTAATTCTGTTGCGCCGATAGGTTCTCCATCGCCCTATCCGCTGGAACCCAGCAAATTGAAATTAAGCCGGTTCCTCTACTGTTTCTTTCTTTGTGGTTACTGTGCGCTCACTCACTGCCTGGCGGCGGCGCTGGGCAATTTTCTGCTGTCGCACCAGCTCTGCCTTCAGGCCACGGCGGGCAATGTAAGGGTAGAGAGCCATCCCCGCGAGACTCAGGAAAGTCACCGCGTAGGACACCCACACAAATACACCGTGGCCGTCCATCGTTAGGAAATCAGCCAGGTTGGCAAATTGAAACTCCACTCTATCGACCTCCCGCCAGTTCTTCCTGTACCCACTTGGTGCGCATCTCGCGCTTGAGCAGCAGAGTGCGGGTGTGAGTCAGCAGGGTCCAGGCATACATACAGTAGAAACCGATAATCATGGTCAGCAGCGGGTAGAACATGCTCGGATCAATACTGCTGGATTCGGTCAGGCGAATGGTCGCGGGCTGGTGCAAGGTAAACCACCAGTCTACGGACTTGTAAATAATCGGGATATTCACGGTGCCCACCAGAGCCAGCAGCGCAGAAGCTTTGTCGGCGACTTGCTCCCGGTTCACTGCGTGGGTAAGTGCCATAACGCCGACATAGAGAAACAGGAGTATCAGCATCGAAGTAATGCGGGCATCCCATACCCAGTAAGCACCCCAGGTAGGTTTACCCCACACGGCACCGGTAAATAGCGATACAAAGGTCAATACCGCACCGATCGGCGCGGCAGCGCGCATCACCGCAAAGGAGAGCTTCATCTTCCAGATCAAGCCGATAGCACCGCTGATCGCCATAATGTAGTAACCGGCCAGCGCCAGGAAGGCGGCGGGTACATGGATAAAGATAATGCGGTAACTATTGCCCTGCTTGGCATCTTCTGGGGCAAAACCCAGGCCCCAAACACTGCCTACAGCGAGCAATACAACACTAGCCAGCGCCAGCCATGGCAGCCAGGCTTCAGTTTTTTGATAGAACCAGCGGGGCGAACCCAGGCGGTGAAACCATTGCCAAGCCAAGAAAGACCTCCAAATCAATTATCCAGGCTAATACGTATTGCACCCGCAGCAGCGAGTGGCGCCAGTGCCGCAGCAGCCGCTAGGAGTGCTGCCAATATCGCCAGTTGGGCGCTGTAGGCATAGCCATCAATTGCCGCCTGTACTGCGCCGGTGCCGAAGATTAGCACGGGCACATACAGCGGCATAACAATTAGTGCCAAGAGCAAACCGGGGCGGCGCAAGGCAACAGTGAGTGCTGCACCAATGGCCCCGATCAAACTCAAACTTGCAGTTCCCAGCAATAGGGAAACCAGCAAACAAACATAACCATCCACGGGCAGATTCAGCATTAAGGCGAGCAGCGGCGACAGCAATGCCAGCGGCAAGCCTGTGGCAATCCAGTGCACCAGGGATTTTGCAAGAACCGCAAAATAAAGCGGTTGTGGTAACAGGGTGAGCTGCTCCAGGGTGCCATCTTCGAAATCACCTTTAAAAAGGCTTTCCTGGGATAGCATGGTGGACAGTAGGGCCATTACCCAGATCATGCCCGGAGCCATCTTTGCCAGAAGTTCGGGCTCAGGTCCTACCCCTAACGGCAAAAGTGCTAAAACCGTCACAAAAAATAATAAGGGGTTGGCAATATCTGCTCGTTTTCTCAACGCCAAGAGCATTTCAATCCGGAACAGCGCCATAAAACCGGGGCCACTGCGCACTTCGCTCACCGGCGTTTGGACATCAACTGTCGACATGCTCTCCCCCAAAATCCTCAAAAGGCTCAGAGACTGAATAGTCAGACAAATTAACCTCGCTGAGTCCGGCTAATGACAGAGGTTGGTGTGAGGTCAGCAGAATTGAACCACCGCTATACAGATGGACCGCCATTTGCTCTTCCAATGCAGCAACACCCACAACGTCGAGAGCGGTCAGTGGCTCATCGAGTATCCACAATCGAGGGGAATCAGGTAGAAATAATCGCGCTAGGGCAACCCGGCGATTCTGGCCGGCGGAAAGGGAGTGACACAAGCTGTCCTCAAAGCCGGTCAGGTCGACTTTATCGAGGGCATTGAGCGCGTCCTCATGGTCAGCACCATACCAGGTGAGGTTTTCCAGCGGAGTCAGGCCACTGCGCACTCCGCCCCTGTGCCCGATATATAGTAAGGATTCACGCATCGCCGAGAGCGATTGCGGGTAGGCGGTATCACACCAAAGGATCTCCCCAGTGAAATCACTGCTACTGCCAATCAAAGTGCGCAGCAAGGTCGTTTTACCCGCGCCATTACTACCTTTGATTTGAATTGCAGCGCCGGCTTGAAGAGAAAACTGAAGGCCCTCAAACAAGCGCCGACCATCCCTTTCGCAGGCGAGATCTCTCACTTGCAGCACAACTTGGGACTTAGGGGTCACAGACATTCCAGGATAAAACCGCTCTGACAAATCTGAACGGCATTATACCGGCACCAGCGCTAATTGCATTGTCTCAGCGAGCAACATTTTAGCAACCCTTGATCTTTCGCAAGAATGCCCACTGATTCACACTGAAAAGCGCTATTTAAATTGGCACTGAATTGTAGTTTTGGTATTTTCACACCGTCGTGAGATTCAGTACCTGTTTCTCGCTGTACCCTCAAGGAAGTGGGTAATCTCAGAAGTCGACATAAAGCTGGACCCCCAAAAGGGCCAATTCTTCTGCTCGTAAGGATGCGTGTCTATGAACAATCTCGCCACCCATATCGATCCCTGGCTCGACGCTACTACTTTAATTGGCCAAGAAAGCCAGATTCACCAACAGCCATTTCCTTTCTTCGTTGCCAAGAACTTGCTGGCCGAGAACCTGATGGCATCCTTTATCAAAGACTTCCCAAAGCTTAAAGGGGCCGGCTACCTTCCCTACGATAGAAGCAGTTGTGGCACCACAATAAATGAACTGATTGAACAGTTTAGGGCTCCGGAATTTGCCGATGCTATTGGCAACAACCTGGGTATTGAGAATCTTTCTCAATACCCAACCTATGTTTCCATTAGCCGTACACTCAAGAAACGCCACGGCCGCATCCATACCGACGGACAGTCAAAAATTGCTACCGCCCTGCTCTACCTGAACCCGGAGTGGTCCTTGGACGGCACAGGCTGCCTGCGTTTCTTAAAAAGCGGCGATAACTTTGAAGATACCGCAGCCCCAGAGGTAAAACCTTCGTACGGTACCCTGGCCGCATTTAAGCGAGCCGATAACTCATTCCACGGACACTTGCCTTTCGAAGGTAAAAGATTGGTTATCCAGGTAGCCTGGTTAGTCAGCGATGCTGACAAAAACAGAAAGGCCAAGCGCGGCAAGTTAGCTTCAAAACTCAAGCGTCTGCTGGGTTGGTTTGGAGGCAACTCTGCAGCCACACAAAATATGTAGCTACAGCCAACTCAATACCTACGATAGAGCCCGCATCCCTTACGGGCTCTGTACCTACACACCTTCTTCCCTATCTCCATAGCACCCATTGCAAAAATAATAAACCTAACAACTTTAATTAGTGGAAAATACAATACAGGGAAACAGAGCCCAACGATTTAAAAGCACAGAGAAAAGCCAGGGAAAAATAGAGGTGACTTGGGTAGGAAAGGCAAATTTTCAATAAAATCTATTAACTACGCAGAGTACAGTTTAAGCAATCCTATTTTTAGATTACTTTTATTTATTATCTGCACCCTGCATAGCTGGCTGTAGCCGTTAAAGTTTCAGCATATTTCGTTAGTCGAAATCATAGTCCATTAATTCACGCCTTAAACGCTTTTCCTCCAATTTGTCTTCTACCATTCGACGTGCGTCGCGTGGTGGCTGAGAGGTAGCTTCCTTCAGCACTTCAGTTGCAATTTGTGGAATACCCACATTATCAAAATCTAGGCGTCTTTCGTTAACGTGGCCGCTCATACGAAACTCCATAATCTTGATTAGAGAAAGCAGAAATATCCTTATCGCACCAAGGGTGCAATTGCAGGTTATCCAGCTCAATCAATCGTGGTCAAGCAATAATTTATCAAGTGGAAATGCGGCTTTTACGTCAAAACTTTCCAACTGATCCCCGAACAAAGCTATCCGCAAAAACCTCCATTTCGAAGTCAAAGTAGCGAAGAAAAAAGACAGATTTATGAAGGTTTTTCGAAAATTTTAAGAAAAGGGAACGACGGGAATAGCAGTAACCGAGTGGCGCCAATGTTACCCTCAGTGACACAGCAACTTGGTACGATTGGATGGAAGGTGAGTTAATGGTGAAAAGCATGACATGACACAGGGCTTTCCACAGGCTAGAATAGCGCCGCTCTTCAACAGTGCTGACACCCGCCCCCGTCGGTTAACAGGATAAACCACGGACCTCCTAAGTCCGGACTGGTGGTTCGAGTCCACCCGGGGGCGCCATACATATCAAGGCAAATTAGCAAACGACTGCCTTTGCCGAATGCATAAACAACGCCAGGAATAACCCAGCCAACAGCACCCCACCCCAGAAGAGCCTGGTAGAACGGCTAATTGTTCTCCCGCGCCTGGCTTCGTTTCTTACAGTCTTTCCCATATCACAAATCCATTTGCCTACTTTTCGTCCATTCACCATAAATACTAACCGAAACCATTTCGCTGGTGAATCTCCATCTCAGGATAGACAAAGCCCGGCACAAGCCGGGCCCAGAACAATAGCAATGCAAGTATTGACGAACAGCGCCTACTGGTTAGTCCCGTTTGTGCCACTGCCACCATTACTATTGTTCATCTGAGTGCCATCCTGCATTTTTTTCTGCATCTTCATCATCTGCTTTTCAGCTTTGTCCTTCTTGTGGTGCATCCCCACCTTGTGCCACTCATCTTTGAACTTAGCCCAGAAAGATTCTTTTGGCGCTTTGGTGCAGGCGGTAATCACCATCGGCGTCACTTTTTCTGTGCCTTCAATATCCAGCATATCCCCCTCTTCCGTGCCTTTCTTGGCGTAGGCGGCAGCCCAATAAACTGCTTTAGGCTTAAACTCGTCGTCGATAGCCAGGAAATCCGCACAGGTCCAGTCTTTCGCCGGCTTCTTGGGATGGTTATCCGCGAAGGCAGCAGAAGCAGCAAGACTGGCAATTACCAAAGGAAGAATGAACTGCTTACTTTTCACAATTAGATCTCCAAAATATCCAGGGTTATCACCCCGTGAATCAATTGCAGGTAATGTGCAATCCGCTCGCTACCCACGGGCCGGGGAGGACTGGCCAGCAAGTCACTAAAATGACTGCGACAAACAGCGAGGCAAGGAATTGCCCCGGATTCACCAGCCTTACGACAGCGGAAACGCAAGCCAAGACACTGAATCAACGAATACTTGGCCCATTGAAAGGATAGACGCATTTTTCATTTTTTGGGGAAAATCAAAAACACTTTCTTACCCACTTGCATACAAGCTTTATTGTCCAGACGCATTCCATGTGAAGAAGCAGGCTTTACCTATATACACCTTTAGCTATTAGCGCTCGGAATAGAGTTTGCTGCCTCCCATTTTTGACTGTGCCTACCCAGCCTTAGCAAAGAGAAACCTAACCAAATAAACCAGACTATTTGGGAAATTCCGAATATTTCTGTAAAGATATCGTCCGGATAGATAGTCGCAATTCCCGCCACTCCCACTAGCACACCGATAAAATTTAATGGACGGGAAAAAAGCCCAGCTTGCAATGCAGCAATGCTAATTAACAGAACCCAAAGTCCACCCACCAACTCATTGCCACCACCAAGACTTTCAACCATCAAGTATATTATTCCCCAGGTATCGAAAGCCTTCTGAACACTGACCTCCATATGCCCCAAAGCATAGGCGAGCCCTATATTTGCGATCATACCACTCGCTATGACCAGGCCCACCCAGACTGCTCCGAACAAGGATGCCAATGCAGCAATCTCCCTCCTCTTACTTTTTAGCTTTTCATATAAGCTAACTACCACACAGCCCAGCAAGATCGCAAAGACCAAGTACATTAGGGTATAGGCAATATTAAAAATCTGTTGATTTTCTGCCAAGAACGTCATTTTTTCTATGGAGCTCCCATCCGATGGAAAAGACCAAAAAGCACCAAAGAATACAAACGCACTAATATAAATTAACCCCATGCCAAACGCCGAGATACCAGCAACTCTATCCATAGCTCTCCCCTATCATCTTTTAACTCAATTCAATGCCCGTAAATATCGCTTCAATTATGTAACCCAAGAAAGCCAAATTCGTAACACCCCACCCTATCTAAGCGGCAAGTAATCGCAGAAATGAATATTCAGCAACAGAAGAAAACCACAGTGCTTTAACTGAAGTGTACATTAATGCCATTTCTGACTAGCGTTCATACCAGGACCTGTAGGTTAGGTGGATAGCTAAATATCACTATTGTTAACTAACCCGAAGGAGATAATAGGATGGGGAGCAAGGAGTGAAGGATCTAAATAATCCGGAGATCAGTGATTTCCATCAGGAGCCGATTTACTTAAAAATCAGCTCAATGTCAGCTCTAACGATAGAGTGTCGTATTCAGTCGCCAAGCCGATACTTACGGACCACAACCTCAAACTGACGAATATAAATGGCTTGGGCTGGCTTATAGGGCGGCAGCCACTGATCGGGCCCTTTATCTCCCTTACTGCGATTGTGGCCATCATCAACCAGCCATAAATTTGCAGGGTCTTCTGCAAAAGCTCTGCGCTGCTCCCGGCTCCAGCTAGCACCACCGTACTTATGAGCCCAAGATAGCGGTACTATATGCTCCACATCCAGATCCGAGGCTTTTTCAAAAAACTGTCCCGTATAGGGGTCCATCCACAAACCTGTAACCACTGTGCAGCTCTTCTCATTGCTGAAGGCAACAGGAGCCAAAGAAAGCCGGATCAATAGCTCCTGGCGAGTATTCTGGCAATCACCATCGTCATCAGACCACCGTGGCAACCACTCATTGCGATCATAAGATTGAGGGGTTACTTCATAACACCCGCTGAAGGTCAACATGGACACTATTAATAAAGACTTGAGTCGCATAAAACTAAACTGCGGCTAATTACTGCTGGGGGAGCATTTTGATTATAGCTTTGAGCTCCGTCAAGAAGCCAATCCACTTTGACATGAGTACAAATCGGTACAAGTGTGCTGTATCCACCCACCCCAATGAATGAATATCATTAAGCTAATATACGACTGAAAAAATTTAGATGGTTAAGAAATTGGTATGTAGTAACAATAGCTATCCCCTATACTACATAAAGGTCGAGAACCATTACAACAAGGATATAAGAGGCAGAATAATGAAGTTATCTTTAGCACTAATTTTCATCACATTTCTATCTGCCAACGCTTCATCTCAAGTCAACATCCCTGGCACCACACTCCAAGAACGGATATTTGAACTAAATCCCCCGGTAATAGCTTCACCCACGATGTCCTTTCCGGAGATTAGACAGAAGATATTAAAACTCAATAAGTTTATTGGTGGATACCCACCCAGTTTTACAAATGAGAAAGAAAGAGAGTTGATCTATCAAAAATGGCTTGCATTAGTTTCCGAAGCAGAAGCTTTTAACACAGTACATAATGGCTCAGAAGAGTCACTTTACCTACTATCAGAACTCTACCGACAGGGCCACAACATGGATGTAGAGGGTAGCGCGGAAAAAGCATTCAATAACTTAAGTGCATGTCTTCACACTTTTAAAAAGTCCGTGATGTGCAACTTTTCAGCATCCTATTTCTACCTATCAATTGGCCTCGCATACTTAGACAGAGCAGAGCAAAGCTTATCCATACTAAAAGAACATTTTAGTCCCAATCTTAACGATGAGGTCGAATCTGGTTATGTATTCTTGCATATCTATCGCCAAGACATCCCCAAAGCAAAACAGCAAATCGACTTCTTTATCCAAAAATTTCCCAATTCCAGCAGAGTCGCAATGTTTGAAAATATAAAGGAAAATTTAGGCGATACCATAGAGTGGAAACAACATTAACCAATGCCCTTTTATAACTCAGGAGCAGCACAGCACTTGGCATTAAACGGCTCAATAACTAAACCGCCGGACACTACCCATACATCATTTTCCGAGCGATTTTTTACCCTCTAGGTTACTTAACAGCATTAAGCTATGGAAAGGAGGAAGTAGCCCAATCATTGTACAAGTGTACTGACATTCAACCATATATAGCACCTCAACTACTTCGGTTAGCAGTTATTAACCAAGCGGCTACAGTCATTGCCTAACTTCTATGAAATACAAAATACTCACCTGAGGCTAGCGCACTTGTTTTAACAGCTCTAAACATCTCATACAGAATGTCATTGAACGAATCTACAAGAAGATACAATGACCCGTCTGGTAAGATCAAAACCGCTTAGGTAAGAGTAGAGAAAAACTGATCGAATTCACTATAATCGAATAGCTCAGTAAAAAATCCAAGGAATATTAATTCGAGAGATAGTTAATAACCTATTCCTCCCGCATTTAGAAAAGATGATTCAGAAATTGTAAATTTAACCTAACCCCAACAATAGTACTCTGCAGGGCAACCTTCAAAACCTTACGCCTCTTGTAATGCCCACTCATTAACAGTACAAGAAATATCCTATTTCGCACATAGACATACTACAGATTAGCCATTTTCAAGATAACACGGAGTTAACGATCTAGATGAAAGAATCGCTGAGTTCGCTCAAAATTATCGCTGTTTTTTTAATTCTCACAGCGAGCCTCTACCCTATCGGATACTGGCTAATTTTTCACATGGAAAGCGCAGTACCCTTAATGCTTTCTGTTGGGCTTGCCACGGTCACAACATGCTTGATATTCAAGAAGGGCCTGGGCTCCTTAGGATGGTCTTGGGGAAGCTGGAGATATCAGTGGTTGAGCTACTTGGTACCCTTGGGTTATGTAGCAGCTGCCTACCTCATTATGTGGATCTTAGGTTTCGGGGAGTGGTATAGCTCAGAATACGTTACGGCACTAAGAGAAGGGTATAAAGTAGATGACTGGAGTGATACCAGTGTAATCATCTTTAGATTCTTAATTACTGCAAGTATCAGCTTTTTATTGATACTGCCTGGAGCTTTAGGAGAAGAGATTGGATGGCGTGGATTGCTTGTACCTGAGCTCTCAAAGATTATGTCCTTCTCAGGGATCGCACTAACCTCTGGGTTTATATGGGCCGCCTGGCATTGGCCCATGATGGTAGCAGGTGTCTACGGGAATGAAACAGCCCCCCTCAGCTATCAGTTGTTTTTCTTTACGCTAGGCTTAATGTCAATGTCAGTCATCATGACTTACGTAAGATTAAAGACTAACAGTGTTTGGCCTGCCGTTATTTTCCACATGAGCCACAATGCATTTATTCAAAAATTCTTCAATCCATTGACCCTACAAAGCACAGATTCAGGTTGGTATCTCAATGAATTTGGTATGGTTTTACCTGTAGTTATTTTTTGTATCAGCATTTATTTCTGGAGAAAGGGCCAACAAGAGTTCGGCTCCGCTCAATCTGCAAGCGAACTGCTGTCTCCACAAAAATCTTGACGTAGCGCCATGGATGTGTGACAGAGGCTTGAATTAAGAACAATCATGAGTTTTGGGCAATTTTACCGCAGGCATATAGAAATACATTATGGATAATGAAGTAGATATTTTTGCTCCAGTTACTGATCTAGGAAAAAGAGATGCCCTTGAATGCTGGAGATGGCTAGTTGGTAAAAAGGTCTCCATGTGTCTTCTGACCTCCATGGGGGATTTATTCTTCAAAAGGAAGGAAGGCCTACTGAACAAGGAACGTGTCTATTTCCTAGATACTGGCACAGGAGAAATGGAACTTGCCGCTAAATCCTGGAATGCATTCCGAGAGATGATGGCAGCAATGAAAGATATTCCGGGCCACTGGTTTAAATATAGATTATTACTTGAGTTAGTGGAGCAACCATTAACTCAAGGCTGTTGCTATTCACCAATCCAACCACCGATAATGGGCGGGGAGTACATTACAGAAAATTATCAATCTATATCTTGGGAAGTCCATCTAGATCTGTTAGGACAGATACATAAGCAACTCAGTGGCCTTCCCCCAGAAACACCAATAGCTGGTGTAAGCTTAAAAATTGAAGAAGATTGAGAGGCCACCATTCAAAAGGGTTATCCCTGAATCCAGCATTTAAATCTATAATTTCACGTCAGGACTTGTCCTTATGATAAGCATTGAGTTTTTGATTACCTCTTTTATCGTTGTGTTGATACCGGGAACGGGAGTTCTATATACAGTTGCAGCGGGACTATTCAAGGGTAAAAGGGCAAGTATTTCTGCAGCGTTAGGTTGTACGCTAGGCATCATCCCCTCTATCCTTGCTTGTATAATGGGGCTATCCGTAATTATTCATACCAGTGCATTAGCATTCCAGTTTGTAAAATATGCAGGAGTTGTATACTTATTGTACTTAGCTTGGTCAATGCTTAAATCCAGCAGTTCCCTGACTCTAGAAGAAAATCAAAAGAAACAGAGTTTAACTTCAATTGCTTTCAAGGGATTTATGATTAATATCTTAAACCCAAAGCTAACCATCTTCTTCCTGGCATTCTTACCCCAGTTTATTCCCTCTCAAATACAGAGCCCCGTAGATAGTATGTTGATTCTTGGACTTGCCTTCATGGCTATGACCTTTCTGGTTTTCATTGTTTATGGCTTACTAGCAACAGTCATTCGAAATTATGTTATTCACTCAGAAAAAATTAGTATTATTATCCAACGAGTCTTTGCTGGTAGCTTCGCAGCTTTAGGGCTCAAACTCGCCTTTACGAGCAGGGAGTGAGCCCCTCATTAACAAAAACAGTAAAGCGATTACTTGCATTAAATTTAATGTCACTTCAGGCATGCCCGATTCAAGCTTACCTCTAAGAATCTCAATCGTAAAAGAATAAGCACAAACAAGTATGAAAATTTTTTTGGCCCTTTCAGTACTCGGATTTTTCTTGACCCCATCACCTGTAGTAGCCGTTTCAAAGGCAGACCTTATGACCAACAGTGCTATTGGTCAAATGCCCTCCCAGTCCTTTCCCTCTAGCGGCTCCGAATATTGGATAGAGCGAGAACAAGCAGTAAGTTTTGCAAAAACCGATGACTGGGAAAAAGCTATTCCCTTGCTCGAAAAACTAACCGCCCAATATAAAGATGATGGAGACACTTGGTTTTTACTCGGGCATGGATACATCAAGACGAACCAATGTAACAAAGCAATTCCCTCACTCAAACGAACCCTAGAACTAGGGACAATCATGTCGGGGATAAGATCAGCTTCATCCCCCTCTAACGATATAATGATTAAAATTGCACAATGTCATTCCAAAATGAAAGAGAAAGACCAAGCACTGGGCTGGATTCAAAAAGCACTCGACTCCAGATGGGATGACCGGAAAAGTCTCATTGGCAGCAGCGATTTTCAACACATATCTCAAGACGACATGTATAAGGAGCTTTCAGGGGAAAGCCAGCTGGAAAATTTATCGAGAGATGAACGCTGGATGACAGATTTAAACTTCCTAGCTGATGAAATATTACGCCTACATGTTAACCCCTACCATCACTCATCAAAGGAAGATCTAGCATTACACATAAACGAAATTAAAACAGAAATCCCCCACTTAACCGACCAACAAATCGTATTTAGAATGATGGCGCTACTTGCCAGCTTAGGGAATGGACACAACTTTATTGTCCCAACCCACTCTAGGAATGGCTCATTCAGCAAGTTACCAATCCAGCTCTATTGGTTTAATGATGGGATATTCATTGTAGGCGCCGATACCGAATATAAGCATCTTGTAGGGAAAAAACTCCTTTCTGTAGCCAACCAGCCGATAGATGCAGTAATGAAAAAGATTGCCACTGTAAATGCCCGCGATAACGAAATGCAACAATACTGGCTGGGGCCTTACTATCTGGCCTTACCGGAGGTTCTCGAGGGTTTAGGCATAGTAGAAAGTGCATCGAAGATCCCACTAACTTTGGAAGAAAAATCAGGAGCCAAAGAGCAAGTAGTTCTATCAGGAAAACCTTTCAACTTTACAGGTTTTCCAACCTTACCCGCACCTAATAATAGGGACAACTTACTTTACCTAAGGAACAAGAAAGAAAACTATTGGCTTGAATACAATTCTGACAATGATCTCCTATATTTACAATTTAATAGGGTCGCACAAGATAAGTCACACCCACTGGACGTATTCAGCAAAAAGATCACAGCATTCACCAAGGGTAGAAAAGTCAAAAATCTTGTTCTAGATTTGCGTCACAACAGCGGCGGCAATGGTTCTATTATCCCTCCCTTAACAAGATCGTTAATTCATTTTTCAGAAAATAGCGAAGAGAATAATCTATTTGTGATTATTGGACGGAATACCTTCTCCGCTGCACATTTGTTACTTGCAGACCTCGATCGCTTGACTGACATCATCATTGTCGGTGAACCAAGTGGGAGCAGACCCAACCATTTAGGTGAAGCGGGATGGTTTAAACTTCCTTACAGCGGTGTCTGGGGAATTATTTCATCTCAATATCATCAGGCCTCAAAGGCCGAAGATCATCGTATCTGGATTGCACCACATGTTCCCGCAACACTCTCATCTGAAGAGTATTTCGCAGGAGAAGACCCCGCAATAAATCATATAATTAGAATAATAAGCCACAAAAAAGAAAAAGCAGCAATACCCTCACCAGGGTCAGTTATCACGGCAGGATTTTAGAGTAAATTATACAAAGGAAACGGATCAACATGTCTTTAACTTGGGTTATTGTAGGCTCATTTCTTCAATTGTCTTTTTGCGGATTCCTTTTTATGATGGCCGCATTCGCTGGAGGTGGCGTAGCTAATAGAGGAAATTTATCAAAACTATCATCAGTGATACTTGCGGCTTCCCTATACTTACTACCCTCAATTAGCATACTTGCCGCCGGTATTGTTATATACCAATACAACCATGGAGGGGACGCCTCCTCTTATTGGTGGCACTTCATGCCTATTGCGGCGGCGGCTTTATATATCATTTATATAAACTCACTATGGGAAAAATAGCGTAACATAAAAGAAATCAATAGGAGCTTCGTCCGTGAGCAAATGCCTACTTTTTGATAACGACGGCACCTTAGTTGATAGCGAGCATCTCTCCAGTATTGGCTTAGCTATGATGTTCGAAAATTACAGAATAAAACTAGATGCTGATGAACTGGTCATAAGATTTCGGGGTTGGAAACTGGCAAGCATTCTATCCCTATTAGAAGAAGAGAATAATATCAAACTGAAAAGCAATTTTGTTGCAGCTTATCGCGATATAGTCACAAAACTCTTTATCAGAGAGTTAAAACCTGTTGAAGGTGTAGCAGACGCTCTTGAGGCACTTGATGGTGAGAAAGCGGTAGTATCTAGCGGCCCCCTGCAAAAAATCAAGCATGCATTAGATATATGTGGGCTATCTAAGTATTTCGGAAATAATTTATTCAGTTCATATGAAGTAGGCATATGGAAGCCTGATCCAGGCATATACCTACATGCCGCAAAAAGTATGGGCTACCATCCTGAGAACTGCTCCGTTATAGATGATGGACCAGTGGGAGTTCAGGCTGGTATAGAAGCAGGCATGAAAACTTACTTTTTTAATCGTCTTAACGAGGAATCTAATACCGTTGGTGTAGTGTCCTTTCAAGCGATGAGAGAGTTACCAAAACTAATAGGTAACTAATCCCCCAAGAACACTATACCTTTAGTTTATTACCATCATTCATTCAAGCTCATGCTACAACCGGTCATCATGGGCGGCAGAGAAAAGATGGTTCCCGGCAAGCAATATCTATTTGGCTCTTTGCCCATGGGAGATACAATTTAGCCATTAACAGTAGTGCAAAATATAGACAGAAAACCTATCATTCCATGTCTAATAGGATGTCGGTTTCACACGATACCTTCAGCACTAACCCTTGTACCCATCCTCACAAAACCTATATCTGGCTACAGTAAGAATGTTCTCAAAGTTATTTAAAAAGAGTAAACCACGAGTCTATCTGGATAAAATGATTGCCGTCTCACAGAATGAATTTAGCAAGATTGGTGCTTGGGGGGCTTTTAAGGGCGAAGATTTAGAGGCGGGCATTCGTCATAGGCTGGTAGAAATTTTCTCCTTACCACATATATCGAGTCGAATAGAACCTAAATCCAATGATTTAGCACTAGAGGTTGTAGTCTTAAAAGTAAGAGGGGGTGAGTTTGACACCGCATGCTTTGGAGAATTTGGTGCAATGCCTGTATTCTGGCGGCCAAAGATTGAAGTCGCCGCTCGACTCTATTACGCCGACTCCAAAAAAACACACTCCTCTTATAGGGCTCGAGAGAAAATGCCATGGAGAGAATATTTTTCAGGAGTATTCAGCCTAAGAGGGATGCTCAGATATAGGCCTGTTTTTGGAGCAAAAGAGCTAGAACCTATTCTCTATAGAGCATGTGAAAAGCTGCTTGCCAGTATGGTGAAGTCAGTATGAAATGCTGTAAATTTAGGCAATCCGCTACTACTTACGGACTTATTTTTTCCTGCGATAGAGATATCACAGCCTAAGTCAGGATATTAAAGTAACCAGGAGTTTTGAGAGTTATCGAGAGGGTGATTTTTAAGTATAGCCAGATTTGCAGATAAGCTACTAGACTGAAGGGGCTTATCAACCCCATACCCTTTCAAACTTAATAATAATATTAAAAGACCCACTTGAACTGGCCTTGAAGTAACGATTAGGCACGGCTTGTGAAGGGTACTGCACTAAATCGTATACTTAACAATAACCTTAACTTTCTGGTGATTGTAATGCTCAAAATCAAAGAAGCCGCCGCTTTTATCCTAGTCGCGTCCCTGATGGGGTGCTCCTCAGATACTCCAGAGGATCCCAAGCCCACCACACCGGTCGGTTCAGACAAGGATGCCCACGGGTGTATAAACTCAGCCGGCTACCTTTGGTGTAGTAAAACTAAAGAATGCGAACGACCATGGGAACTTGCAGAGAAGGCTGGCTTTGCTAACACTCCCAGCAATTTTGATGAGTATTGCGATAATAAATAGGGTCTCTGCCTAGCAGCCTCCTCCGTCTATAGGAGAAAGCAGTGACAGCTAAGGTCTTTGATACTCAAGACTAAAGAACAAAAGCTTCAGAAATAAAAAAGCCCGGCATAAGCCGGGCTTTTAGAAGATGGCGGTGAGGGAGGGATTCGAACCCTCGATGCCTTGCGACATACACACTTTCCAGGCGTGCTCCTTCGACCACTCGGACACCTCACCAAATTGTCACCCCCTACGAGGGCCTTCCGCCTTAAAGCGGCCTCTCCTTCCAGCAAAACCCTTAAGTAAATCAATAGGATAGCTGTTATATCGTCGAGAGAGTGCGCACTTTACCCAAATGTCGAAGAAAATTCCAGTGGAATCTGGGGTGAATGTGTACTTACCTTTTTCTTAGTGCTCATGCTCAGCTACTAGCGGCTTCCCTGGGGGGCTACATAAACCATTGGAGGGCACCCTAAGTATCTCCCACACCAACGCCAAACTGCCAACAATGTTTGGAAAAAGCTTTGCGCCCGTCCCTGTCAGGGTTTGTTTGTTGCGTTATAGCTGATTGATACCGGCAGTGTAACTCTCACTTATAGACCGACGGCACAAACTTCCAACAAGCCACTCTAAATGAAAGAAAAAATAGGAAGCAGAGAAGGTTGTTGAATAAGAAGTTTTTACTCAGCAGGTACAAATTTCATTTAGATAATTTGCCTCAATAAGAGCCAAAATATAAATATGTATGACTTTAACCCTAAAAAGTAGACGATGGCGCTGCAGGGAAAAAGCAAGGAGAAGAGCTAACGCACAGTTTAAATTCCCTCAAAACTAACTTAGCCCACAATTTAGACAGCAGGGATAATAGCAACAAAAATGAGGATCTATATAAAATACTACAGCAGAATGAGTAAAGAGGCCTTTGTGCACCCCCTTAAATCTAACAGCTCATCAATTATAAACGCAGTAGTATTTGGCAAACCCTTCTAAGATGAGATCCCCCCTTAGCAAAGCCCAAAAATCCCTGGGCTGACGAGTAGAACCGCCAAAAAAGACATAGAGAAACCAATCGAAAGGCAGAAACAAAAAAGCCCGGCATAAGCCGGGCTTTTAGAAGATGGCGGTGAGGGAGGGATTCGAACCCTCGATGCCTTGCGACATACACACTTTCCAGGCGTGCTCCTTCGACCACTCGGACACCTCACCAAATTGTCACCCTTCGCGAGGGCTCTCCGCGTTGTAGCGGTCTCTCTCTTCAGCGAAATCTTCAAGGAAATCAGGAAGATAGCTGCTGTGTCGTCGAGAGAGCGCGCACTTTACCCAAATGTTCCTTGTTGTGCAAGCACTAATGCGAAAAAAGTCTCTCTGGCTGTTAAAACGGGGCATCATGAGGGAGCTCAGACTATCCGCTACAAGTCACCACGGCTATTTGCCCCCTCAAATGAGCCCCTCAGCTATCGCAGGTTTGGTGGCTAGACTCTGTGAGTCGTTTGACCCAGGCTCTATACTAGTCCGACCAGCATTAGTTTTCCGGCCGGCCCTGCCCCTTCGGTTCTCCAATATAAGGGCTGTACAACTTATGTAACCCCTTGACTCAAAGGTGAATATAAGCGCGGCTTTATATGAGGCCGGTACCCAGCCCCTTAAAGCAGCCATAGGAAAAATTGTCTTTTACTGACACTCCCCTTTTCCCTTCACCTGGTACAAGTCGCTCGGATTCCTGAGCTCAGATTGATCTAGGTTAATAATGTCGGAAAAGCACCCTGTCATAATCCTTGGCCTGCTGTAGAGTCAGTGGTCGCTATCTATATAAACCTTGATACGCAAAGCCCTAAGGTACCCTCCCTGCCTAAACTGCAAATCTGCCATGAAAATTGGGAGGTTCTGAGGCTGGAGGTGCGGTAATATCACTGGCAACAACAACGAGAAAAATATCACTTGCATGCACAGTTTTTTCGCATTCTGTTCCTCGGAAGAGTAAACTGCGCTGCTGGAGTCACGGCGTTGCTATACGGTGGATGGGGAAATCGGAGCCACCCTATCGCCAACGCGCAAGGTGTTCACTTTCTGCTCAAACGGACAAAGAACAACACAAATGCAGGACCAGCTTGAGGAGAGCACGGGGCGGAATGTTAACCCTCGCTACTCCACCTATTTTCGCACCCTGATTTTATTTGCCGCTGCCGGTACCCTGGCAAACGCGGTGAATTGGGATGCGCCATGGCAATCAGACAAGCTGGTTATTAGCGGATCTGCTCTTTTTATCATTGCTTATACCGCTCTCGCCCAATTTATCCTCTACAAAACTGGCGAT
Organism: Microbulbifer sp. CNSA002; assembly: GCF_047324085.1. Lineage (NCBI taxonomy): Bacteria > Pseudomonadati > Pseudomonadota > Gammaproteobacteria > Cellvibrionales > Microbulbiferaceae > Microbulbifer > Microbulbifer sp. CNSA002. The sequence continues at coordinate 1,728,070 of NZ_CP172449.1, read as the reverse complement.
AAAAAGGCACTGAAAACCCGCCGCTGCCTCTCTTTCCTGGATACAGTACTGATCGGCATCACCATCTCCCTGGCGGACTTCAGCATGCTGCCCTCGCTGCTGCTGGTTACCATGGTCCAGCTGAATGCCCTCACTGGGGGCGGCGGTGGTCGCGCTTGGTTTGAGCACAATACCGGCTTATTGGTTGGGGTCGTTATCGGGTACCTGATGCACGAACCATCCCTACTGGTGAGCGCTGACCTCACTATCAGCACCGTAAGCCTGATCTGTATTCTGGCCTATTTATGCGCCTATGCATTCTTTACCCACCGCCAGATTGGCCAGCTTAAGGAAGCCAATCACTCCCTGATGGTTGAGCAGCGCGTTAGCAAGGTTCGCTCCTACAAGCTTTCCAAATACCTGCCACAAAAGCTGTGGCGCTCTGTCACTACCGGGGATGAAGAAGCTCTGGTGACCCAGCGAAAGCTCCTCACCGTTTTCTTTTCTGACATCAAAGACTTCAGCCAGCTCACCGAGGAGTTAGAGGCAGAGACCTTTACCCAGCTGCTCAATAATTACCTCTCTGAAATGGCACGCATCGCTGGGCAATACGGCGGCACTATCGATAAGTTTATCGGCGATGCGGTAATGGTTGTTTTTGGGGACGATGAGAGTAAAGGACCAAAGTCAGACGCTCTGCGCTGCGTAGCTATGGCCCTGGCGATGCGTAAACGCGTACGTGAAATGAAGCAGGAATGGTATAACAAAGGTATCTCGCGCCCCCTGCAGGTTCGTATGGGTATTAATACCGGCTACTGTACTGTCGGCATTTTTGGTACCGCTAACTACCAGTCTTACACGGTGATGGGTACCCACGTTAACCTCGCTTCGCGATTGGAAGGCGCCGCCCAGCCGGGAGAAATCCTGATTAGCCACGAGACCTGGGCCATGATCAAACACACGGTAATGTGCCGGGACAAAGGGCATATCACCGTAAAAGGTATTAGTACCCCGGTGAAGGTTTACCAGGTTACTGATCTGCGTAAGAACCTGGGCGGCCAGCAGAGTTACCTGGAGGAGCATGCCCCCGGATTCTCAATGCATTTAGACCTGGATAAAATCCGAAATTACGATAAGGAAAAGGTCTTACAGTCCCTACAAAAAGCAGCATCCAACCTGAAGAGCAAAGTCATTATCTAATTTTATAAAAGGTGCGTAAGCGTAAAATTCTACATAGTAGTATGCATACGCACCGCCAGGTTCCCCATAATCCAGACTGTACCCATCACAATAATCAAAAGAATTAAGCTAGAGAAAAGAATCAACGCCAGGTTATCCCTGCGGTCCCGTTGGGTTGTTACGTTCAAGAAATATTTTAATTGCACTACCAGTTGCGCAACCCCTAGTAACGCAACCAGAATCAAAACACTTTTATTCTCCCTTCCGATCGTCAGCACTGCGGCAAAAGCCGCCAGAGTGAGCACAATAGACAGGATATAACCTGTGATATACAGCCGCAGGTGTTGTGCAAAAGTCGGTTCTTTAGCCATAGACCCAGCCACCGAAATAAACCACGGAAAAAATTCCGATCCAAATCAAATCGAGGAAATGCCAGAATAATGCCAGGCGCAGAAAGCGCAGCTTTACGACATCCCCCAATCCCATAGTGAAAACCTGAACGATCAAAACAATCATCCACAGACAGCCGAAAGTGACATGGAGACCGTGCAAGGGCACTAAGCCAAAAAAGGCTGACAGGTATCCACTGCGCTGTGGCACCCCTCCCTTCTCGGCCATCCCGGCAAAGTCGTAAAGTTCCAACGCCAGGAAGCCCATACCCAATAACAGGGTTATCACCACCCAAAATAGAAAGGCAGCGCGACTGCGTTCATGCTTAACAATAACTGTCGCAATACCCGCAGTGAGGCTGCTGGTTAGAAGAAGCATCGTTTGGGCGAACAAGCTGCCGAAATCAAAAAGCTCTTTCGGGCCCGGCCCTCCGGCGGTAGCGCCCACCATGGTGATATAAATCGCAAATACCACCCCAAAGAAAATCAGGTCGCTCATCATGAAGACCCAGAAGCCAAAGATCACCATATCGGGATCTCTGTGGATGGCTTCGTGGGGATTGATGCTGCTCGGGCTTTTCGGTGAAGAGACGGGATTCATTTAGATCTCCAGCTTCGCAAGGCCGACATTTCGCGGGGAATCTTCCAGGTCCCGGCTCACTGCCTCGCTCTTCTCGACCAAGGCCAACCAAGCTTCCGTATCCTTCTCTAACTGACTGGCAGGAATAATATATTCCGTTTCTTTGCGGAAGGTGGCCGCGATAACTGCAACCAAAATGGTTAATGCGGAGATCAGTGCAAGCCACCAGATGTACCAAACCAGGGCAAACATCAAAATTCCACTGACAACGCACAAAATAAATCCGAGAGGATTATTTTTAGGGAGCTCTATGTCTCGATAGACTTTAGGCCGCTTATAGGCTTCACCGTGCTCCTTAGCCTCAGTAAATGCATCCCGATCAGTAACCTTGGGTATTTCAACAAAGTTATAAGCCGGTACTGGAGCGGGAGAGTTCCACTCCAGGGAGCGACCATCCCAAGGATCACCTACAGGAACCTGGGTTTTCTTTCGGTCCCTGATACTTACGATAAATTGAATAACCAGCGAAATTAACGCCGCCAGAACAATCATTGCGCCGATAAAAGCAACGATCATGTACGGCTTGAATGTGAGATCGGCATAGCTGAATGATCGTCTTGGCATCCCCAATAAGCCGGCGCCATAGAGCGGGAAGAATGTCACCATAAATCCTGCAAACCAGAGATAGGCTGAGCGTTTACCCCATTTATCATTAAGGCGGAAACCAAATGCTTTGGGGAACCAGTAGTTGTACCCTGCCAAAATTCCAAACAACACGCCGGGTATCAGAACATTGTGGAAATGCGCCACCAAGAACAGTGTATTGTGCACTTGGAAATCGACAGTGGGGTTAGCCAGGATAACGCCGGAGAGGCCACCAATCACAAACAGGATTAAAAATCCGATGGCATAAACCATTGGAGTGGTAAAACGTATTCGACCGCGATACATGGTCGCCATCCAGTCGTAAACTTTCACTCCGGTCGGCACCGCGATCAGCATAGTCGCTATACCAAAGGCAATATTGATCGTCGGACTCTGCCCCATGGTAAAAAAGTGATGTAACCACACAGTAAAGGACAGGATCGCAATACACATGGTGGCAATCACCAGGGATTTATAGCCGTACAGGGTTTTGGCCGAATAGGTGGAAAAGACCTCGGAAAAAATACCATAGGCTGGCAGCACCAACAGATAGACCTCAGGGTGACCAAAGAGCCAAAACAAATTGGCATAGTTCATCATATTTCCACCGAGGTCATTGGTGAAGAAGTGGAAATCCAGGTAGCGATCCAAGCCCAACATTAAGGCGGCAACGCTAAGAGGTGGCATTGCGAAAATCATTAGAATGGAGGCACAGAGTACGGTCCAACAAAACAGTGGCATACGGAATAGGTGCATTCCTGGACCACGGCATTTATACACGGTGACGGTGAAATTAATCCCCGTTAATGTCGTCCCCGCCCCAGAAAATACGATCGCCCATATCCAGTAGTCAGGCCCAACCCCAGGGCTAAAATCCGCCCCCGTATAAGGCGGATAAGCCGACCAACCCCCAGTAGAAAACTGCCCCACCACCAGAGAGACCATCAACAAAATACCAGAGGAAACTGTCACCGCCAGGCTGATTTGATTAAGTACCGGGAAGGCCACATCACGGGCACCAATTTGCAGCGGCATAGCGAAATTAATAAGGCCCACCAAAAACGGAACTGCCACAAAAAACACCATTATGGTGCCGTGCGTACTGAACAATTGGGCAAAGTGATCTGCATAGAGGAAGCCTTCCGGTGCGGCGGCTTGCTGGGCACGCATTACCATTCCCTCCAGCAACCCTCGAACCAACATCACAATCGCAAAAGCAATATACATAATGCCGATTCTTTTGTGATCAGTGCTGGTCAACCAATCCCGCCAGAGTGTTCCCCAGACTTTAAACCAGGTCAATAAAAACAGGATTCCCACTGTTGCCAGTATTACTATCGAGCCCGCCACACTGGCAACGGCCTCACTGACAGAGGGCCGCTCAAGAAACCCGCTAAATACCAGAGAATCCCAATTGAGCTTACCCAGCCAACCGTAATCCAAATTGTTCATGGCTGCGCTCCCTCGGCATCATCCTCGCCCCGGCCGAATTTTCGGGTGCCGGGCTGCTCTTCGATGCTCAGCGGTTTACCGGAGTGATAACGCATTACTATTTCGTGAAAAAGGTCTGTGCCCGGCAAGTTAAAATACAGTGTATTTTCTGGCATCTTGCTATTTCCCAAGACTTTGTATGCTTGTTTTTTGGTGTTTCGCTGTGCCAGGCGGTTATAATTTTCTGGACTCAGGACAATCCCACCCGTCCGTACTTGCTTTACCCAGGCTTCAAAGTCCTCATCAGTCACAACCTTGACTGCAAAATTCTGGTCGACAAAACCATTGCCGGTATATTGGGTATTCTCCCCTCTGGTGTCGCCGGTTTTTGTACCGATAAAATTGAGCTTTGTCGTCATACCCGGCATCACATAAATCTGCCCAGCCAGCGCAGAAATAAAGAACGACTGCATTACCGTGTCGCTGGTCAATATCATTGAGACTGGAGTGTGTACTGGTACAACCAATTCACCAACCGTTGCAATATCCAGCTCTGGATAGATAAATAACCACTTCCAGTCGAGCCCTACCACCTGCACTTTTACCGGGGGGACAACGCCCTGTATTTCCTTGTAGGGATCAAGCCGCGCCGTTGCACGCCAGAGCATCACTGACAGCACAATTATGACCAGGAATGGCACACCCCACATAATTACTTCGAGCGGACCATAGGTTTCCCATTTTGGCGCATAGAATCCGTGACCTTTTTTTCTTCGGTATTTAAAGAGGATTACTGGCACCAGGATAAATACCGGGAGAACAGCGACCATGGTGAGTGCCATAGCCCAAAAGAAGTGTACTTTCTGCTCCTCTGCCACTGGTCCCAACGGCATCAAAAAGGTTTCAGAGGCACTAGCAGAATAGGGGATTAATAAAATTGAGAGAAAAACGGGCAGAATAAATAATAATCGTGGAGCATGCACATCAACACATCTCCAGTACCTTAGATACGCACGCCAAAAAACCACAGGGGCTTTTAGATTCCAATCCATGGTAAAGCCTACCGCCAAAAGTAGTTAGCCGGCATCTATTCCTGCTAACGCTTTGAATTCCCTTTCGAACCATTGAACGCGCACTCTTTGATAGGCCCATCAACGGTTTGTCTCACCAGAATAGCTGAATACAACAGTTTTATTGGCCTGGAGAAAGGTTCGATAAAAATCACGATAAATTAGCGACTATAAAACGCCATTGCCAGACATAGTGCGAATCATCACCTCTACAAACTCGCGTAAATCTCTCTCATTGGGATGGCGCAGCTCCTCCCCTGAATATTTGTATAAAAAAGTATCCGACTGAACCGACCAATAAACTTCGTCACTAGGCGCCGAATATAAACGTGTCTCCACAACAGCAACCTGGGAGTTGCGGATATTCGGGTTGATCCGTTTTAATGCCAACAATTGGGTAACCAATAAAGTGTCAAATCCCCTCTCCCGGAGCAAGGGTGCAATCTCCCCCATTGAGGGAACACCAGTTATTGCCCCCAGAGCACTCCAGGAATGCGCATCAATACCCGTATCCTGCAGTTGCATGACCCACTCCCTTTCTACCTGCCCACCGACTATCGGCCTCGGTACCAGGGTATATGCGAGTACCAGGGTTTTTCCTAAGCTTTGAATACCAATATATGGGGACTGCCATACCCGCGTAACCACGGTACTGGCTGAAGTCCATCCGAGTAGAAGAGAAATCAATGAAAGGCTGCATAGCAACCTAATAATTCGAGCTTGAAATACCTTCCCTCTTTTGACTCGCATATACCTGAACACCTCTTTTAAATACATTGCAGTTTTTCAAAACGTCATTCGGGTCGTAAATTGTGTCCGCACCAGAGACCCCCTGTCACCATTCTTGTCTTTGCGAGCGCCGTAGAGCACCTCGATTCCAGTCAGCCAACGGGGAAAGGGTAACCAAACAATATTGATACTGCGGTATTGGGTTGTTTTGTAGGAATCACCGGGTTGGAAATCCAAATTTTCCTGTCTCACCCTGCCATAGGTCGCGACGGTATACAGGCAAGGAGTCCACCAGTGCTGGTACCCCAGATACCAGGCTGTAGTATTTAGTGCCTCTACCGAGTTATCAAAAAAATCATAAGCCGCATCTGGTGGCGCGTCATTAAGTAGACCGCTATATCCCGCACCGAGGGACAAAGAGTAATAAAGAACGTCTTTAGAAAGTACGCCGGGCATATTGAAAGTGCCACTTAAATTTAATCCCCAGCCGGTGGTTGATACGGCTGAATCCGGATCGCCACTCGCGCGTAAATCCCTTAATACCAAACCCGCTTGTACCTGGGACTTAGGCAAGTCCGACTCCAGCGCAAATACCGCATCGGGCCAGCGGGCAACCTCAGTCGCCCCGTCAATGATTTGCGAATCTGGCGCTTCAATAGCCACCTTAAAGTAATACTGTGGCCCGTACCTCTTAATCCATCGGACCATTGAATGGCGCAAGCCAAATGCCGAATTAGGCCCCTGGAAATCCAGGGTATTGGGGACCGCTTCCAAGTTCGCAAATGTTGACCACTGCTGCCCCACAAGAATACTGCCCCCCCAAAGCGCATTACTCACTTCTCCATAAGCTTTGCGCATACGGGGGTTGGGAGTGGTAACACTGGAGTCCTGCAGGAAGTCCATCGAAATCAGGGTTTTAAATTCACGTCCCTCCCAGTGCTGCAGGGTCTCAAATACCAACCTGGAGGTCTGCACGGTAAATTCTGTCTGCCCGTCCGCTCCCTCTGCAGCCGTTTTGTCGAAAGTCACAATATCGGCAGGTACAAATTGTGCGGGGCTGATGATCGCGTCGGTATCATAATTGACATCCAAGTCCGCAAAGCCACTGATCTTCGCCTTCATGGTATTTCCCAACAAAGGAATGGAGCCAGGCCACTCCGTTGTCGCATTGGCAATCACATCTTCGATGTCACTGGGGTCAGGTACCGCCTGATCAGACTGGGCCCGCGGCGGAGGCAGCGAACCAGGTGGAACTTCTTGGCGTATTTCCTCAATCTGTCGCTGTAAATCATTCATGTCCTCCTTGCTCACCGGTGCTTCAACGGGCTGTACAGGAGTTACTTCCAGAGACGGTCGGGATGGTGGTGCCCGTTGCATTTGCTCAATTTGCCGACGCAGGGCTTCGAGGTCTGCCTGTTGTTGCTGAATCTGGGCCTGCTGCTCTTCCAGCTGCTGTTGCTGGGCCTCAATCACCCGTATCAGATCATCAGCTTTAACATAAACTTCTGCAGTGGAGGATTGGGAAAAAAGAAGTGGGGCAAAACCGATTACTACGGCAGGAATTACTGGGGACTGGGTATTAATCTCCATCTGTCAGCCTCAACTCCACCTCCTGTGGGGCGGCCAACACAACTGCACTGTCGGTTTCCCCGGCCTATCTGGAAAGCGTAGCTTAAGAGACCGCAGCGCCAACCCAGGTCGGCATCTGGCAAAGATTGGAATTGAAGGGCCATGCCACCGAGGACTCCGGTGGCACTTAAGAAAGGAAATTATTGACGGGCAAAACGCGGAGGCATACGTTTCTCAATGCGAGTCGATCTCAGCGGATTAATATCCAAGCCGCCACGACGGGTATAGCGGGCACATACAGTTAACTCGGTAAATTCCGCCAACTGTTGCAAGTCGCAAAAGATACGCTCGACACAGTGCTCGTGAAAATCCTGGTGTTCGCGGAAGGAAACAATATAAGCCAACAGTGCCTCTCGCTTTAGTGCCGGCCCTTTATAGTCCACAACTACTGTCGCCCAATCCGGTTGTCCCGTTACCGGACAATTACTGCGCAGCAAGTGGCTATAAAGAACCTCACTCACATCTTCCTCACCGCCTTCGAGGGCGAGGAGTGCGGGGTCCGGTTCGTAATTATTCACTTCTATATCGAGATGATCCAGACAGTAGCCCTCTGGCTTCTCAACTGCCAGCGCTGCATCTTCCACATCCATCAGGGTAACGCCGACATTTGCCCCCGCCGCTGCAGAGAGATCCCGCACCAGGGCATCCTGTACCAATCTCCAAGATTCAAACTTGCTCTGGTTGAAAGAGTTTAAATACAGCTTGAAGGATTTTGACTCCACCATGCAGGGGCTTTCTGCAGGAAAACTAAAACGAGCCACCGCCACCTGTGGTTTACCCCTGGGGTTTAACCAGGAAAGCTCAAAACCCCACCATTCGTCCTCTCCAAAGAAAGGCATTGCGCCGGCAGAGAGCCCCAACTGGGCTCGGGATACTGAGCGCTGAATTGGATGGAGCAACTCGGGGTTGTAAGTGGACTCGTAGGTGGTCTCCTGCCCCAGGGGGAGGTTTTGCCAGTCTTCTCTTGTCATAAATTTCTCAATGTCTCAGTCGCTTACCGTGGCTCATCAGATAAATGGCCCAGGATGCCAAAAGCGCAATAAATACCAGGACGCCAAAAAATGCCCCGACAACATTAATATCGGAAACACCCAAAATGCCGTAACGGAAGGAGTTCACCATATAAAGAATGGGGTTCAATTTCGACAACCCCTGCCAAAAAGGCGACAGCAGGTCGATAGAGTAAAACACGCCTCCCAGGTATGTGAGGGGAGTTAATACAAAGGTCGGAATAATAGAGATAGCATCAAAACTATTGGCAAAAATAGCATTGATAAACCCAGCCAGGGAAAACAGCACCGCCGTCAAAAATACAATCGCTACCGTGACAAAGATGTGCTCTACCGTCAGTGAGGTAAAAAACATCGCTACGAGAGTCACTATCAACCCCACCATTAATCCCCGTGACACGCCACCGAGTACATAGCCCGCCATAATCACCCAATTCGGCGTTGGCGAAACCAGAAGCTCCTCCACACTGCGCTGAAATTTAGCGCTGTAAAAAGACGAAACTACGTTAGCGTAGGAGTTGGTAATCACCGACATCATGATCAAACCCGGCACAACAAACTCGATATACGGATAGCCCCCCATATCACCAATTCGCCGACCAATCAGGGAGCCAAAGATCACAAAGTACAGTGACATAGTGATTACCGGCGGTACCAGGGTCTGTGGCCATATACGCATAAAGCGCCGGACTTCCCGACGGTAAATAGTGCTGAATGATATCCAAATTAATCTGCCCTTCACTCTTCTAGCCCCGACATTTTTTCTTCCGACAACATGGACAGGAACAATTCCTCCAAGCGATTGGCGCGATTGCGCATACTGGTGACTGTGATGCCCTGCCGCTGTAATGACGCAAATACCTCGGTCAGAGATTGTCCCTTTTCAATAGTGACTTCCAGTGAGTGATTGTCCCGCAAACGCCCTTCATAACCGGACAAGTCCGGGCACTCAGTGAGAAATTCTGCGCAGTCCAGGATAAAGGTTTCCCGGTTCAGGGTTTTCAGCAGTGACTTTATCGAAGTGTTCTCGACAATAGTGCCCTTGTCGATAATCGCTATATTACGACAGAGGCTCTCGGCTTCCTCCAGGTAGTGGGTGGTGAGAATAATTGTGGTGCCCTGCTGGTTTATTTTTTCCAGGAAACTCCACATGGAACGCCGCAGTTCTATATCCACTCCAGCTGTGGGTTCATCCAGAATCAGTAATTTCGGCTCGTGAATCAGCGCGCGGGCAATCATCAATCTGCGTTTCATACCACCGGAGAGCATGCGCGCCTGGGTAGCGCGCTTATCCCACAGCCCCAACTGCTTCAGGTATTTCTCAGTGCGTTCTTCAGCCAGTTTGCGCGGCATACCGTAAAAACCGCCCTGGGTAACGACAATGTCGAACACTTTCTCAAACTGGCTGAAGTTAAATTCTTGTGGCACAACACCTAACAGGCGCTTGGCCGCAGCAAAATCGACATCGATATCCTCACCAAAAATCGACACTGAACCACCGCTTTTGCGCACCAGGGAACAGATGATACCGATTGTGGTGGACTTCCCCGCCCCATTGGGGCCCAGCAGCGCAAAGAAGTCTCCCGGCTGCACGTCAAAACTGATGCCTTTCAGGGCCTGGAAACCATTGTCGTAGGTTTTCTGTAAGTTATGGATCGATAGCGCAGCGCTCATCTTGCACTCCTATAGTGGGGAGCGTTATTCAACGCGCTTGCCCGAATAATTTCAACCTGAGGGGAGCTAGGGTTTTTCATACACGTCACTTGGTGGAACGAACCGGAACTTGCAGGAGTCCCGGGCAAAAGTAACCGTGCAGAAGATAAGAATTACTATATCGGAAAAACAAAAAGCCGCTCGATTGAGCGGCTTTTTATTTTTGGAGCGGGAAACCGGGTTCGAACCGGCGACCTCAACCTTGGCAAGGTTGCGCTCTACCAACTGAGCTATTCCCGCAATTGACCCGGTAGCATTGCTACCGGGTCGTATTGGCATCCCCAAGGGGAGTCGAACCCCTGTTACCGCCGTGAAAGGGCGGTGTCCTAGGCCTCTAGACGATGGGGACAGAAACTTTGCACGGCTACCTGTTAGGCCTCGTGCTGCCACGCTGTCCATGGCATTGCCAATTTTCATTGGCTTCACTTTCAATATCTGCAAAAGAGACGTATTCAGTAAATACTGGATCTCGAAACGAGATCAGTAATATCTCTCTAAGTCATTGATATACAAGGATTCTTTTTGTTTCCCTGTCTCAACGAGGCCGCAACTTTATCCTCGTTCTCCGGCCCCGTCAAGCAATTTTTCCAACGATTTCTATGGAAATTCACTCAAGTCGATGGCGCGCCCAAGTGGCATTCAATGTGACCTGGGAATTCACTGTTCCCTGCAACACAGCCCCCTAAGCGTTCACCAGAGCTAAAAGCTCATGCGACACCTTGAGCTCGTGCAAAGTGTTAATGAAGATCCAAACAGAAAGGAACCCCATACTGAAGCGATGATAAGAGGAGGGAGGCTTGCTAGACACAACCCTCGACTGCCACCATGGTACCCACGCTCTCCAGTAACACTTACTGAGCTAAGGGACCCGACGAAAGTCGGTAGCTTCTCCTCGGACGCCACACGTCTGGCGCACTTGATGCAAGTAGCAGTGGCTGACCAATACCCCCTCAAACCAATTGGGAACTCCGAAATTGCAGCAATATCCGCCGCTATCCCGGAGTGATCTGCCACTTATCACTTGAATAACTCCTAATCCAAGGGCTACAAACCTGCAACCCTCGATTATTTACTTCTTGCCTCTACACGCCTCAGGCTCCAATAGGGCGGATGAACCGGTTTAAAACTTGTTAAATCCTAAAACCCAATTCACTCCCAGAAACCCAAGGTATGTCCCGAATCACCATCACGGTGCCATTTCCAGGGATGGCCCGGGGGTACAGGGCCAGCCACGTATGGTAGACGGGTCCAAGCGGCCTGATAAACCTTCAGTAATTCACCGAGTCGCCGGTCCAATTCTTCGCTATTTAAAACGTCCGCGATCGCAATAGCACCCAGAAGCCAATGTACAGCCCTTCCGGCATCACTCTTCTCTTGCAAGTCGATACTTAGCGCCACTTTGACCTTAGCAATCGCAATATTTCTGTATAAGCGCTTAATTCCATAAGCTTCAAATGACTCAAGATAATGAATCAGCTCATTACCGAGCTCAACGGACGATTGCTGAACCTCGAACTCAATCCCCGCTGTATCGCTGGGAGGCAGACTGAAATCACTGCCAGCTATAGCACGTCCATTAAGCTGATATTTTCCTGCCTCATTCGTCAGACCAACAAAACCGGAGAATTGGGTTTCGCTGGAGCCCTCCAGGTAACGCAACCACCTCGCGGTTTCATCAGAAATCTCCCCGTCGTCGCCAAGGTCGGTCCAAAGGCCATCACCGATCAAATCGACTTCGAGGGCAACATGCATAGACGACGAAACCTCAGAAACCGTCCATTTGGATTCCACGATTCCACCAGGTACCAGAGAGGCTTCGGCCGGCATCGTATATTCAACCGCTTCCCCGATAAATGCCTTCACTACATCTTCAGGCAAGGCCGCAGGGTTGAAAGGCACCAGTGCTACCTTGCCCTCCGCATACTGGTTGAAGATTACTCCCGGTACCGATTTACAGCCCCCACCAGATCCACAACCATATCTAAGACGACCTCTCCCCATCCCTCTGAGCGGCACATATTGCAAGCCTTTTGTATAGGATGGGCTCCAGTTGCCGGACAGAGAACCGAAGTCACCATCCAGTTCAACAGCATCCACTTCTTCCAGCGAGCCTTTGAGGTACCCTCCAAACAACTTATTCCAGCGCCTCACAAAACCTGGATGCGTCGAAACAACAGTAAGTCCGGTGCCCGCAGCTACTGCACCACGCACTTCCAGGTAGATCTCTCCGCTTAGGGCCAGGCCAAGGCCCAATTCCACGTGCGGAGCCCCAACGAGAATGCTGCCAAATTGTTGGCTTCTCAATTTTGTAAGGAACTCGGGCGCACTGCGGACTACCACATACTCGAAGCCGGCTTCATCAAGAGCAACTGCTACCAGTGTGTTTAGTGCTTCGATATCGTGACCGTAATGTGCATAGTGCGGATCGTGACCACCGTGCCCCCCTCCTACACAAGAAGGATGCTTGTGAATATCCCTCTCAGGGAGCCAGACCAGTACTCGTTTGCCCGTAACCAACTGGGCAGAGAGGGAAAGATCGGCTGTCGGCGCATAGGTTAAGGTGTAATCCGTAGTCTCACTCCGGTTGCCCGCATGATCCTCCGCCCAAAGGCTGAAGGCATTGGCACCGGTAGCGAGTGAAACACCAGCGAACTCGAATACGCCTTGCGTATCAGCGTGGGTCACCCGAACCTGCGAACCATCATTGAGTGACACGAGGCTTTCCGCTTCCGCGTTACCATGAAGTGTCGCCACATTAGTGTCCACGGTAGCGCCACTCAAGGGTTCAACTACAAGCGGCGCTGCCGGCGGAGTCAGGTCAAGCGTGAATTGCCATGAAACCTGACTCAGGTTCCCTGCAACATCAACTGCAGTGGCCTCCAGCAGGTAACTGCCTTCTGCTGCAACCTCACTGCCTGACACAAACGGCTGGCCGTTCAAACTGAGGTCTAATGTTGCTCCCCCCTCATCGGTGACCGTTACTATCGGTGTGACCGCAGTATTGTAGGAAGCCCCGTCAGTAATACCCTCGACAAAGATCTGCGCCGGGGTGGTGTCCATTTGGAATAGCACGATCCGACTGACAAAGTTGTCGGCCATATCCCGCGCAGTGATTTCCAACTGGTACTCGCCATCCTCTTCCAGCGTAGAGCCGGAGGAGAAACTAGTACCGTTCAACATCACACTGGTTTCCACTAAATGCAAATCAGTGACTTGCACCTCAGGGGAGACTGCCGTGCTGTACACCACACCATCCTCCACACCGTTCACCACAATTGTCGGGCTGGTGTTGTCGACGGTGAAGGTAGAACTAAGTGCGTCACTGAGGTTACCCAACTCATCTGCGGCCTTGGCCTGCAGACCGTAGTCGCCATCTGGCAGGCCACCCATGGGGGCCAAATATTCACTGGCCAATGTCTCGCTCTTTTCGACTTCTTTCCAGTCGCCGTCATTCAGGCTAGCTTCAACCAGCTCGACACTGGAAACACTGTCAGCAGCGTGCAGGCGCACATAGTTCGCCACACCTTTCACCACAGCCCCATCTTGCGGATAAACCAGGGAGATTTCTGGCGGTTCACCGTCGACAACACTTACTGCAGCACGAGCAAGCTCTGAGCTATAGGTTATGCCCTCGTAGACAAATGTGGCTTTCAACACAACCTGGTAATTACCAATAGTCTGATCGCCAGATAGGCTGGCCAGGCTATTGATCACCGAGCCTTTATCAACGTTGAATACCGCTGCGGCCATGTCGACGACACTTCCATCCGCGACACTCGTCAACTCAACTTGGATACTGGCACCAGAGGCACCACTATTAGAGGCGTTGCTGACAGTGTATCCCACTTCGATCGCATCCCTCTGAGGCACCGTTGTCGCGTGCAGTTCCAGCGCACCCTCAAGCACCGGCGCCGCCGCCCGCACGGCGAACTGGGTTTGTGCTTGCGATACCACTTGAGATGCCTCCACCAAGGCAAGTGTCGCAGTGTAGGTACCGGCGGACGCCCCATCTACAGCCCAGTCCACACTGGACACAGACTGTCCGGCCGGCATGATCTCTCCTACTTCGCGATCGCGGGCAAACACCTGCGCACCAGAGGGATCAGTCACAGAAATCTGCAACATACCGCCACCAAACGCCTGATTGGTACCAATATTCTGGAGCACCGAGTTCAGCCGTACGGATTCATCCGGTCGGTAGCTGCTCGCCCCACTGGAGATTCCAGCGACTATTTCCGTGTCCGGGAGAATCTCAAATGCGATCTCACGACTAACAGCGATCCCAGCTTCAGACACTAAGGAAGCCAGCAGCTTGTAGTCGCCAGCCCAGGTAGTGCCCGTATTCCAGGTAAACTCCTGCTCTACCCTACTGCCATAAGCCAATCCACCCAGCTGTTCAAAGTACAAAGTGGATACTGTGTTACCTGAGGCATCAACCACCGAAACACTGAGATCCCCCTCTAGCACAGCACCACCATTGGTCAGCGTTACACGCCCGCTAACCGGCGTATCTGCGCTGAATCGGTATGGAGTGGACCCAGATCCGTAGAACTCCAATTCCAATAAGGGAGCGGCTTCCATAAGTACATCGACGGTCGCCAGCGAGGTATTATTGGATTCAGATATTTCATCAATTGCGAAATCCGGATCAATCTTGGCTACCAATTGGTAGCGGCCGGCTTCTTCCGGTTGCCAATAAAGCGACGAAGAAATTGATGCGCCTGCAGGTAGCGGCGCTACAGCCACATTGCCAACCGCCTCGACCCTGCCATCCTCATAGACCGCCAAAACATCCACTCTCGTACCCAAAGAGCCGGCGCTTCCAATATTTCCAATCTCAATTGCCAGTGATGTATCGGCTCCAATTGGGAGAATTACGGGAGACGGTTCTATGGTGACGCTCAGGTCTGCAGATTTCTGACCGAGGCGATTAATCACCAGAGGATCACTGTCCAACGACAGATTTCCTACCGGATCCATTGCAAAGGCTGTAAACAAATTCTCGCCAAACTGCAGCGGAACACTACTGAAGTTAAAGATTCCCGATTCCGGTATCAAATGAGAGCCGACGGGTGATTTATTGCAAAGCCCACCAATGCTGGTCCAAAAACAATCAGACTCAAGCTGAGTAACTTCTGCGGTCTCAATATCATACAGAACATAAATCTCCTGCCCTGAGGTGATCAAGGAGGGAACCTCAATCACGGCCTTGCTTCCATCCAAGGAAACCGACTGCGGTGTGGCGTAGAGATATTCAGGTAATAGTTGAACGACCGACTTATCAACCGTATCGACAAGATAAGTCTCATCCCTGCCCGAAGTAAGATTTCTAGAACTAACGAGAACCTTTCTCCCATCCTGACTCTGCCCAGAACCGCTCAGCACCGATGCAGAATCAGAGTCCGGGATATCGGCAATATAAGTGTTTTCTTCCGTTCGCAGTTCATAGGAGTAAAGGCGCCATACTTCATCAGAGCCGTCCTCTTCCTTCGCAGTGTACGCAATCCTCTCGCCGTCAGCAGAGATCGAAAAACTCCTAGGGGAAAGCAGGGGCAAGTTTACCCACGAAAAATCTTCAAGTGACAACAAGCCATAATTGCCAAACCAACCACGGGCAACAACAGCATTCTCGCTGGGAACAAATCCTTCGATATCAACCGCATCGTCGAGAACACCATTAGTTATCTCAGTGATCTGGCCGGTTTGTATATCCCACTGGTAAATCGCGGGTGAATCGTACTCAGCGATATACAGAGAGTCGCCAGCCAGAACTGCTTTTCTGACATATGGATCTATGGCTACTTCGTAAAGTGCATCCATATCCATCTGGACCCATTCCCCATCAGAGAAAACAAGCAGTCCATCATAAAAAGATGATCCGCTTTGTCCCCATACTTGTCCCCATACTAAAACTCCTCCATCAAACCCTCTGATCACCTCATCAATATCGGCAAATGGCAAATCCGTGGATCCATCCAAGGCACTGGCGTTTACAGTTGAAATAACCTCGCCATCCTTCATCAGGAAAACTTCGGCACCCACTTCAGCCAGTCCTGTAACTCCAATATTTCGGCTCACAAGATTGTGATCAAGTGCAGTGCTCGGCATTTGGATCGCCGTATCAGAAATTTGGGTATCGCGAGAGGTCACCTCTACCTCAGCGGACTGCAGCCCCAAATTCTCAAAAGAATCGACCGCTCTAACCACGTAATAGTAGGTAACCTCATTCGCAACATCCCTATCGACGTAGGAAAGGCCTGAAACCGATGCCAACTCAGCATAATCCCTACCGGCAGTCAGTGAACGGTATAGCTTGTATTCAATAGGGGCTGTTTCCGGAGCGGGTAACCACGTCAGGCCGATGTAACCTGTGGTCTCATCATTCTGTGCCTGCAGCGCAACAGGGGCTCCAATAGGAGCAACGTTAATGACGAGGTCTACTTCATTGGAAGCACTGCTCTCGTTCCCGGCAGTATCTTTGGCAAATACCCGGTAACGATAGGTACCATTGCTGAGTCCAGGGTCTGAGAAAGCGAGGATATCGCTAGTAACGGTGCCAATCAGCACACCGTCGCGCTCAATCATGTAGCTCTGGACATCAGTGGACAAGCTCGCAGACCAACTCAACTCGGCAGTGCTTTCATTGTCCACGCCAGCAAGTACCACAGCCTCTGGGGCCACCACGTCACCGACAGCAACCTCCGCCGCTTCGGAAAGAGGACCTGAAATACCCCAAGTATTAACAGCGGAAACTTGATAAGAAAAATAGCCATTGCTTACATCGTCATCGACCTCTTCAACTCCCGCAACCGTTGGCAACGCATAAAAGTTGATGTCATCCAGACGAATTTTTCCGTAACGACTATATCCTACGGGTTCCTTGAACCGAATCTGGATCTTGTCGGTCAGGTAGGGGTGTTGCAAGGCAACACTATCTGTAGAACTACTTCTGGTATCTGTAAATTGTCTGAGTAATGCCCAGTCATTTCCATCCCATCCATAGATGTCATATTGAGAAGCTTGATAGTAAGAGGAAGATGAATACCAGCGAATATCCAACTGCGTTAACAGGTGCCGCCCAGAGAATTCCAACTCCAGAGTGACCGGTAAATTTGTTGGTCGCCAGTAGGACGAATTATCGTTAATTGCCTTCAAGGGGGAATAGGAACTGTAATAGCTGTTCGGCTCCGCTGTCACATTGTCTACGGCAGGTTCATAAACCTGACTAATAGCTTCCCCATCTTTATAAACCCGGTAACCGAAAATCTCTTCCTCGGCAGGATTCTGCTGCCAACTGATATCAACAAGAGATTCGAGTACATTTTCTGTAGCGGCCACATCCTGTACAGCCGAGGGCGAAGGCGCACGGAAAATTGCACGTTCGACTAATTTACTCCTGTTACCGGAGCTCGCGACAGCCACGAACCGCAACCTATTGTCTCCAGCATCAAGAACAAGGCCCGTGAAATCTACGTACCCAGTATCACCGGTCGCCGCAACAGCAAGCGCAACCCAATCAGCCCCGTCGAACTTCTCAGCAATCAAATCATGATTAGGTAGGGTCTCCACATTGACTGTAATTTCCGCTTCCGCCGTCGGCGTCCAGGGGTAACTTACAACTGGAGTAAAGACCGTCGCCTGGACTTCCGGGCTCGGATCAGCTTGGTTCCCAGCCATATCAACTGCAACAATCGTATACAGGTATTCGCTGTCTGCTACGTCTTGATCCAGGTACTGGAGACCTTCAATCGGTGTGGGGGTCAATTGCGTCTGGCTACTTCCCCTGTGTCGATAGACAAGGTATCCCGCCAGATCCTCATCAGTTACTTCAGACCAACTTAGCGAGACCTGTCCCCCATCTACTGATAGGTCCAGGTCAGCTACTTGTGCCGGCGCCACCAGGTCAGCCTTGATCACCGATTGAACTGCAGGATTGGTATCCGTGTTGTTGTTGGTATCCGTGGCCACGGCGCGCAGCTCATAGTTACCGTAGGGGAGTGCGGAAGTATCCCAACTTTGGGTGAACGGCTCGCGCGCATCCACTGCAAGTTGTTGCCATGTGGTCTCACCGCTGGCGCGATACTCGAAGCTTACCTGGGCCACATCGTTAGCATTGACCTCTGCAGATACTTCAGCCGCGAACTCAATTTTCGCATTTGCCTCGGGTGTAGTGATCACGGCCTGCGGAGCACCCAATTCAATACTTGCCGTTGCAAGGTTGGACGCGTCACTAACATTTCCAGCCAAGTCGATAGCGTATACAAGATAATTGTAATTCCCATCGACCAAATCGGATTGGCTTGCAGAGGTCCCTTCCTGCGCATAAGGCAACAGGCCATCCAGAACAACTTCCGACACTCCCACCAGCTGGTCGTCCTTGAACAAAACGTATCCAGCGAGATCATCAATACCGGTTACCGGGTTCCAGGTAAGGTCTACTTGGTTTCCGCTCACGGAAGCAACCAGGTTTTCCGGAGCAGGAGGCGGCAGATTATCTGGATAAACCAGTATCTCGACACTACCCACATTCTCATTCAGATCTTCTGCTTCCAGCCGCAGCCTATAACCGCTGGGATCGTTTGCAGCCAGAGTGTCCCACTGAGCCAACTCCTGCCCCTGCAGAGCCAGCGAGGATTCAATTAGCAGCGTGCTATTGCCCTGTGTATCTTCAACATACAGACGATAAGTCTTGAAATCCGACTCACTGTGCGCAGTTCCGATAATATCAACAAGCCCGGATACCACGCTTTCTGTTGCGGGTGAGATGATCCGCACATCGGGCGGTGTCAGGTCGAGAACCACATCAATGGTGTTCGACGGTTCACTCTCATTACCGGCATTGTCGACAGCGACTACGTGGTACCGGTATTCACCTTCAAGAAGCCCGGTATCTGCATACACAGTTTCTGTTAAAAGCTGTGAGGTAATTTCCTGGCCATTCCTGTAAACCAGATAACCGGCCAGGTCCTCATCATCAACCGACGCCCAAGTGATATCGGAGCGGCTTTCATCCTTTGCAATGGAAACCTCTTCAAGCAGCGGGACTTGAGGTGCGGTCGTATCAAGGACGTACGGCCTTACTGTTCGGGTTTGGTTACCGGCTTTATCGAGGCTGTCGAGTTTTACCGTGTAGATACCATCAGCCGGAAGTTCGGCCCAGTGCCCCAGGGAGGCTCCCGAAATACTGGCTGTTCCCAGCGATTGAATCCGGAATGCGGAATCCTCAACATTCTCCACCCGGCCCGGGGCAATGGATACTTCAAACTGCTTGAGATTGGTATCAGCAACAGAACCGACAAAACCAGACTCGCTGCTGTAATACCCAAGCTCTTCCGGCAGACTGAACTCTGCTAGTGGAGCGGTGTTATCGATTTCGATACTAAGTTCTGTTGTGGATTCATTACCGGCGAAGTCCACGGCCAAAAGCACGAGACGGTATTTGCCGTCCAACACCTGCCCGGTCCGCCATTCCAGTAGCGTGCCATCTATATCCGCACTACCCTGTAAGAGTTCTGTGTCGGAGCTCTGCTCGTCCACCAGCGTTAGCGTATAGGACTCCAAATAGTGGTCCTGTACCGAGCCTACAACCTCCTGATCGCCGCTCAGGTAGCTACCTTCAATAATGCTATCAATCCTGGTAGCCGGTGCCGTCTGATCAATCACCAGACGGGTGGT
This sequence comes from Microbulbifer sp. CNSA002, assembly GCF_047324085.1. Lineage (NCBI taxonomy): Bacteria > Pseudomonadati > Pseudomonadota > Gammaproteobacteria > Cellvibrionales > Microbulbiferaceae > Microbulbifer > Microbulbifer sp. CNSA002. Next base: position 1,708,041 of record NZ_CP172449.1, on the reverse strand, counting down.
ATCCAGAATATGATTGCCGGCTTTATCGGTGACTACCGTTTTCAACCAGTAGTCGCCCTCTTCCGACAAGACATTCGAGCCGCTATCGATCAGCACTGAAGACGCAACAGGAAACTCACCTGATGCCACGATCTCTCCTGCTACAGCCGGATCTTCCGCAATGGATATGGCATAACTCTCCAGATTAGAGTCATTGATACTGCCAATAAGGCTGCCACCGATACCGACCCAAGCAATATTCTCTTTAAGCCCCTCAAGCGCCATTGAGGGCTGCAAATTATCCAGCACGACGGAACCTCGTTCCTCCTGCTGTAGCCCTGCAGTGGCTTGGCTTTCGACAGACAATACCAGCTCATACTGGCCATCCGGCTGCACAGCAGAATCTATACGACCGTCCCACTTGATGGTTCTGATACCCTTGTCGAAGGCTACTGCATCGACAACCGTCGTGCCGCCAACAGCCAGTGTAGCCACGACAGGTTGTTCAAAGTGCACCCGCACACCGGAGAAATCCTTGACTCCATCCTCATTGGGCGAGAAGAAGGGCTCTATAACTTCGAACTCAGATATCAGATCTGTACGCTCCGGAATATTGAAGACGTAGAGAACCTCCGATACATGGCCAACAATATCGGTAGCTACGATGCGGAATTCAATATCGCCAATTAGTCCAAAGGTATTCCAATTTGCTGCAAGAACCCCGGCGTTGACCGATCTAGAGGAAGAGGCAATTTGTAAATAGCCGTTTTCCATAGGATCACGATACTCGACCGTGTATACCGCCATGTTCTTATCGACTGCAGTTCCCAATACATCGACGACCAGCCCTATCAGGTCACCAGCTGTCGGATAACTCAGGCTTACCAAAGGCGCAGTGTTATCAATTTCTATCGCATACTCAGCTTTACGGCTATTACCACAGGCATCAGTTACACGCAGGCGCAACAGGTAGAGCCCATCTGCAAGCGGCTCACCACTCAGGCCTCGTCCATCGAACACAAGGGCTGTTTCCCCTGCGAGCGCAGAACGGTTTTGCACTGGTGTAGCGACCAGATCACCGAGCAATAAAATTTGCGGTGACTGCTCTGATGCGGAAACGAGAGAATACACCTCCAGGTCTGCCTCTACGGCCTCGCCAACTGAGAATTCGGTATAAATTTCCGAGAACTCACTGCCCAGAAGGGGCGCAAAAGCCGGAACCGCGGGAAGTGCCTGATCGGCATAAAAATACGAGCCCGAAGTGTTAGCACCGCCGGTAACCTTTGAAGAGAATCCGACCACATCGGCATCTACCTCAATCTCTACGGAACGGCAGGCACGGATTCCACTCCAGTCATAAGCGGAATACTGGAATTCCAGCGTACCTGTATGTTTTGTCGGCAATACGCCGAGCGAGCCGAATGCGGAATAGGTGCCCGCGTCACCAAAGCGGATAGGAACGTTGGCGTTATAAGCTGAAGGCCAGGGGGGCTCTACGCTACACCGTTCCTCCCCAATAGCGGTAGTCGGGGTGCCCGAAAAAGATTCGCCGCAGGTAAACACTTGCTGAGCGATTCCATCAATCTCGGCATGGATAGCGGTCGGGATATTGCCATTGATTAACTTACTTGCCCCATCCGCACGCACAAGATCGGAAGCGGCAACACCGTAGTAGGTCAGTGGTGTTTCACTCGAAATACGCCCCGACACAGGGACAATATTGGCCTCTTCATCGTAAAGGGGTACCTGGACCGCGCAGACCTGCTCTCCCGCCAGCGGACTATCGATTTCAATAACAGGTGCGGTCTTGTCGATATAAGCAGTCAGTTCTGTCTGGTAGTGCTTTCCTCGCGTATCGACATATTCGATTCGGAACTCCTCTTCCCCGCTAATGAAATCACTGGTGTCGAGCGCAAATTCGTAGCTCTCACCGAGAGCCGGCTCGTTCACATTGTATAGCACATCAGTCCATTCCCCAGTGATTTCATCTCGCCTGGCGATAGACAGGGACACGAATTCGACTTCTTCGAGCAAGGCGCTCACAAGCGGGCCCGGCCATTCTGAGATGCTGTCCGCAGTCACCTTGAATTGCAGAATATTGGCCAACGGCATATCGCAATCCTCAGCAAGCTGGGGCTCCACCGTCGCATACACTTCTACGCAGGGGACATCTAAAACTTCCGTTAGAGTGGCGCGAATTTCATCGGATTCGTCAACCGATGTTTGAGGATCGTCCGGGTTATAGACTCTGGCTGTCAGGTTATAGCTCTGACACTCTTGAAGCACAGAGGCATCCAGCGCATAGGCATATCCCTCATGCCCATCCGGGAAGGTAAAGGGCAGCGCGGTATGGCCGGTGATTTGCGCACTGGAAACAAAGATTTCCGGCGCATTCTCCGCGCTTGCGAACAATTCAATCTTGCCGATCTCATCCCGTGATTGGGTCGAAACCAGTACGGCATACTTTTCATACTCGGCCGGGATAGCGGCAATCCACAGGTGATCGTGCCAACCGGTGTATGCCGGTAGACGCTGTATCTCTTCGAGGCTCGGCTCCACCTGGTTATAGAAGTCCACTGCCGGCAAGCGGCGCGCAGGCCGGCTAACGCCCGCGCTCACATCTATGTCAGTACTCGACCAGCCATCGCCAATAACCTCAATTTCGGTGATACCGTAAGTTGCCACCTGCCCCGCAATCCCGATCTGGTTGGAGACAAATTCATTGCCACCCATATCCTTGATGCGAACAGACAGCCGGAAGTTGCGCCCATCGCCCAAATCAATGTCCGTTGGATCCCACACTATGTGGAACTCCGCTTTGGACGAGGCGTATGCGGTATCCGGCGCAGCATAGGCCATACAATCTCCAGACTCTGCATTGCAGTCTGTCGCACTAACTAGAAATGCCTCCACAGGTGTAACAATCGTTGGATTACCGACTAGAATGCCCTGATCATCGGTTTCATCCAGTAGGACATCTATAGAAGCAACGGGGCTTTGCAGGGTTGATACCAGCTTGATCAAGGCAGGTGCAATATCCGGCAAGGATGGCTCCAGCCGGCGATCCAGACCCGTATCGAGAATTGCGGAGCCAAGAGGCTTCAACCGCATCAGGTCACCGGATACGGCCGCTTGGTATTCCACTGGCTCCAGCTCGGCTCCAGTGATATAGAGCTTGTTTTTCTTTAGCGATTGCGGAATGGGCAGGGTACTGGTATTCCCAGCATAATCAGCCACTACAAAACGGTAGTCGCCTCCTTTTAGCTCCCCAGTCGTCCGCTCCTGATCTTCAATGCGTGGCAATAGAATCGAAGGCTCCTGGTAACTGATCTCCACCGGCAGCTCAATCCAGTGGGTATCACCATTTGCCCTGTACTCAAGGCGCTGACTTTCAATACCGAAGTTGTCATACAAACTGGCGGCGATATTCCTGTCGAGCGCAACTTTACAAAGAAGATCCTGGCTCTCGCCGTAGTTGGGAACACAGGTAGGCTCGCCTTCCACCCAGACCGGCTGCGGCACCAGCAGATCCGCCACCAGTGAATCGATAACTGGCAGAGTATTATCGAGGACAAAGCGGTACTCAAATTTCTGAACCCTGAAAAAGTACTCGCCCTCGGCAACAGCCTGGCCGGCATCGTTGCGGCCGTCCCAGTAAATGACTTCCTCGGCACCAATATCGGTGTAAGACTGCTCAAACCTGCGCACCGTGTTGCGGTTTGCATCGAGTACTTCAACCAGCAGGTTCACGGGCTCGGCAACAGTGAAATTCAGTTCCACAGTATCCTGCTTGCCGTCGCCGTTCGGCGAGAAATAGGCGGGCTGGCGGAAGACGTTGCGGATACTCGCCGACTCAGCAACAGTAACCGACTTGATTTCCCGGCGAGAGTTGCCGGCCAGATCGTTGACGGTCAAGCGAATATTGTAGCGTCCGATCTCTGGAGCTACCCAGGTCGTGAACTTGCCATCGATCACTGGTATGCCTGAAGCGGGGGCAAGTTGCTGCCAGTTGTCCGGGCTCTCCTCGGTCGAATATTCCAAGGTGTAATTAGCAAAATTCTTGTCGACAGCGGAGCCGCGCAAAACCACGCCTCCCTCCTCACTCGTGCGAATTGCAATCAGGTCAGCAGCACCATTTAAAAGTGATTTAAACTGCTTAAACCCGAGTCCCTCATCCCATTGGGTTAACTCGCTATCCCCAATACAACCATCACTTTTCCATGAATACATGGACAGCAATCTACCCGTATCAGAAACTGATGGGGCGTGCTTAGCGCCGAGAAATTGATGATCGGAAAATACGTATCGGCTCTCGAGTGGCTGATCAAAATTAATAAGGTTCAGGCCCGAATCAGAGTATGGATGATATCCCCCCAATAATACTTCACGTGCCCCTGGCAACCACTCCAATGTGCTGTGCAAGACGTTAGAAGTCCACTCATCCAGATCTACAAGATTCCACATAAAAACGGGCATTTCCTCATCAAAGAAAAAGCCATTTTCAGCGCGCTGTAAATTTAACCAATCAAGGTATTGATCCTGATCAACCTCAGCCGCAGAGCCGAATGCATGTATTCGGTACTGAATAACTTCACCCGAATCTTTTCCGATTTCCTTAAGTGGAATATCAAATTCGTAGTAATGATGCTCCCAAGGAGCGTTTTCCGTTTGGATAAAACTAACCGCACCCCAGGTACTATCGAGCCCATTGATAACAAAGCTTTTCCAGCCGTTATCGGTCAACACCTCAACGCTGGCCCAATCATCAATCCCATCAGTGTTGTCAACCGTAAAGTCCACAGCCACCTTTAGAGATTGATGATCCGAGCCAATGTAACCGTATACCACCTCACTAGGATGCCCCGTGTGTGGCCGTGTCAAGTTCGTAAATGCCGGCTCACCGAGATTGTCCTGGGAATCCATCATCCCATCGACAGAAATATTGGCTCCACTTCCCAGCAGAAATTCGTAATAGTCTTTTTTATTCGGATAAGAGAAATGCACCAAAGGCAGTTTGGACGGCGATGATTCTCTCGCAGTAAATACCAGACTATCCAATTTGGAGTCTGAAGCCAGGTTCCAGGTGAACTCTACAGTTTGATTCCACACATCTGCCCAACGGTTATCCGCTGCCGCAACCAGCTCTGTCAGATCATGGCCCGTCTGTTCAGAAATCACAGTATCTGGAGCACGATTCACCCCATCCACCACTAGAGCTACCTTTTCAATTTGAGCCTCTTCATGGCCGATTTGCTGAATCTTGATTCTTACCTGAAGATCTTCACCTATATTGTCCTGATTTACCGGGACCACGGCGGTGCGCATATTCGCACCCAAGTGTTTTTCGGCAATATGCTGCCAATTTTCACCATCCCATACGCTGACATGAAAGGATTGAGGCTCACACTCCCAACCGGTACAAAGCAGGAACGGCAATGGAGCGGCCTTAGCTTTTTTCTCCACATTTCCCGTTTTTATATCCACCACATAAAGGCCGCCGATATCGGTGTAATCCGGCCCGGACAACGTATAATAAGTGTACTTAGCTTCCTCACTGTAAATATCACGAGCCACATCCATCGCCAGAAGAAATCTGGCATGATCTTCTATAACAACTGCAAACTCATTGCCTTCAGGGCTCCACTCTACGGCCCGAAAAATACCCCAGTATTTGTGCTGATACATCGCACTCAAGGTATTGAGGTAATCGTTGCGCACCTGCTCAGGTAGTGAATACTCCTGGATCAGCAGGCCATTCTTGTCGAGAAGCTGAACTCCACGGCTTATATGCTGAACCACTGCTAGCCTATTTCCATCCGGGGACCAGCTTGCAAGTGAGGCATCCCCCAAGCCGGTTATCGAATTTGAACTCAGGTCTACCAGATAAGTTTCCGGCCGAGACTGGGGATAGAAATCCTCAACGTCCCAACTGTCTGCCTCCTCATAATTACCTCTTTTTCTTGCCAATATCCTATCAGCGCTTTTATTGGCCTCCAGGCTCAGAGCATTGGATTCCTCATCTGCCGGAATAGCACCTATTAGCTGACTGGTGAAGAGCGGATCTTTCAGATCAATACGGTGAATCTCATAGCCAGATCGATTATAAGAGTAGCCATTTGCCTTTACATAAACGATCTCGTCACTTCCATTAGCAAAAACTGCATCACCGATATGAGGTCCATACCTCTCTCCGGAAAACTCATTGATCAAATTGAGGTCGCTTCCGTCGATATTGGATAGGTACAAACGGGAAAGGTAATCACCATCGACATAAGTAAGAGTCGAGACAAGCAGTTTCTTACCATCAGGTGAAGGCATCAAGTTGACAATATCGCGACTGTCAATTTCTTCAAAAGAGATTATTTCCAGAACTTGTGTTCCATCACTTAGCGCTCTATAGATCCCAGATGGATACTTAACATATTCATCGGTGTCATACGTCTGACCGTCAACAGAGTAAGGCTCTAAGTAAGTTGAGAAATATACAAATTGATCGTCATTGCTATACGCAAGGCCGTCACGGAAGGCAGATATAGAAGGCTCTCCTCCGCCATTTGAAAACCGGGAAAAATTGGGTTGCTGAGTTGTACCAATACGACATGAAAGGTCGCGCTCCAATCCATAGGGAGTGTCAATTGCCTCTGTCAGCGACGAACGGTTGGTGTCAAGCACGACTGAAGTCTCGCCGAGGATATCTCCCTGTGAACTTCTCACCATAAACCGGTAGACACCATCGGCCGCAACCGCACCACTGTCACGTCGTCCATCCCAGCTTACATTGCCGGCACTAACCGCTTCGGAAAAGGGCTCTGTCCAAGAACGGGCAACACGCTCGTATTTGTCCTGCAATTCTACGTAGACATTCTCGCTGGTCTGAAGATTGAAATAGAATTCGGTGGAGTCCTGAATGCCATTGCCGTCCGGAGAGATATACTTTTCGGAAACGTAGAAATTGCCATCCTGGATCGAAATCTGACGTGTCGCCTCGTTGTTCGCCGTGCTGGACTCGCGAATCGCATTATCCGGGTCGACAACTACCCGCAAGTCTTGTCGACCCTGTGCGTCGAAAGTCACTGGTATTGTGGCAACGGACGCGCCGTTGCCGGCAATCTGGGATAGGGTCGTGGTGCCCACTAAGGCACCCTCTTTGTAGAGCTCCACCTCAACCGTTTCGGCCGCTAGGTTGCCCTGGTTGACGACGGAAATATTTACATCCACGGTATCGTTCAACTTGGGAAACACCGGGTCGAGCACGATATCGCTGCTACTTACAAGCAGGTCTGGCAAACTTTTTACTGGCAGTTTCAGAAACGCCAGATTGTCACCAATGCCCAGCTCATCAATTTTGTTATCCGGGTCCACCTGTATGTAAATGACTCGATCCGCGCTTGTCGGTATTTCCGCCCACACGAACTCTACAGGCACACTTTCCCCGCTAGCGACCGATGGCAGTATTTCTGTCCCGAGCAAAACGCCAGCACTATCTGGGTCGCCATCGTAGAAGGCTACTTCGACCGAGGTAGCGTCTTCGTTGCCGGTATTGCTCACCGAACTACTAATCGAGACACCCTCCCCTTCAAAAGCCGGGCTGGTGCTGAACTGGATATCTTTATAGCTGGTCACCAGGTTGGTGCCCTGTTGAATACCAGTATTAAAAGAGAAGGTTACGCTGTTGTTGCCCTCATCCAGTTCGGGCACATCGTTGGCCGGATCGATTTCAACCACCAGATTCAGAGCGCCGATAGCATCCACGCGCCAGGGGATAGTTTGGCTCGCGGTCTGGCCGGCTTCGATGGCAATGGTACTGGTATAGATCTCTTGCGCGCCGCTGCCCGTGTTCACAAGGTAGCGTACATTGACTGAAGGAGAATCCTGGGTGCCGCGGTTACGGATATCCACCGAGAATTCCGCATCGGTATTGATAAACGGGCTGGCTGGCGCTACGGAAATATCTTCGGCAAAAACAGCCAGGTCCAATGCCGGCTCGGATGTCACCGACACCACTGCCTGGTTATTGCCCTCTTCCTGCTCCGCAAATTCATTGGTCGGATCGACCACCAGGGTATAGGCCTGGGTGCCGGGCGCACTGATGGTGCCGACCAGGTTGACTGCCGCAGAGGTGCGGCCGCCCAAGGTTAACTGCTGGCTGTCCTGCAGTTCTCCGGTGCCGACCTCACCACGCCAAAGCTCCACAGTGACACTAGTCGCCGCCTGAGCGCCCACATTGCGCAATACGGCGGAAACTGCCACTGAGTTCGGCAGCAGCTGTGTCGTTGCCGGAGTAACTGCCAGCGCGCGGGCATCAAGCTCCAATTCCACGCCGTCTACTGGCGCCTGCACAACGACCGATACACCACCGGCATTGTCTGCCTCATTGCGCTCTGCCACAGCAGCATCGTTGTCTACCACCAGGTAGATCTGATGCAAGCCACCGCTCACGCCGCTGGCGTCGGTGGTATCCCAGTAACCGTGCACTTCCCACGAAGATTTGGGGGAGGTGCTACTGAGCGGAATGGGATCGCCCAGGGCAACGCCACCGTTTTCCGGGTCGCCATTGTAAAATTGTGCAGTAACCGGATCGGCCTCCAGTACCGAATCGTTACGCACTACTGCGAGCAGCTCTGCCAGTTCGCCGTCGCGGGGACTCGCAGGTAGGACCTGAACCTGCTCAACCAACAGGTTCGTCATTTCCAGCTGACGGAAACTGCGCGCGGCCATCGCAGACGCGTAAACGCTACCTCCCCAGCTGCCCGCCTCTGTCTGGCGGTCCGCTAGGTACTGCTGTGCCAGCGACAGGTCGAACGAAGCCTGCAGTTCCAGCAGGCTGGCAATACGGATCACTTCTGCGGTCAGATGGATGGCACTCTCGCCCGAACCGAAGCCGCCATCGGCGTTCTGTTGCGCTACCAGCCACTCTCCGGCCTGTTGCGCTGCAGTATCCGCTGGGTTGGCTGCCAACAGGGCTTCCGCTACCGATATAGTGGTGGCAGTATCCGCAGCGCCGCCGACCACCGCTGGCCAGCCGCCAGCCGGCAGTTGCGTCGTTTTCAGATAATTAATCGCCTGCAGTACGCCGTCCATATCCCCGTGACGCAAAAGCGCGCGCACAGAAAGTGCCGTATCCAGTGGGTCGCTGCTCAGACCAGCCTTCAGCGGCCACCCCCCATCCGACAGCTGTACGGCCTTCAATTGCTTGAGCAGGCCAGAGGTGAAACTGCCTGTATCTGCCACCAGCAATGCGCGCGCCCAGGAGTCAGTATCAACCAGCGGCTGTGCCTGCAGCCATTCCATCGCTAGTTGCCGGTCGTAGGCCCGGCCGAGGTTTTCCAGGACTTCGATCACCGCTGTGGTATCCCGCAGGCGGGTTGAACTCTTATCCGCCCAGTAGCCCTCAGCAGTCTGCTGCGCATTCAGCCATTCAATACCGGCCTGCACATTGCCTCCGTCTTGGCGGCCGGTTTCAATATCCGCGCCGACTTCTTCGGCGGCGCCAATGTCCGCGTCCTTGCCCTCGGGGAAGATATTGGCAATGCCACGCCCACCCGTCAGGATAGCGAAGCGCTCAGAATAGGCCTTGCCTACCTCGCCGATACGCGTCACATCGATATCCCGCGCTTCTTCCTGAGCATCCACCAGATAGATAAACGCGAAATTGAATTTTTTCTGCGCGTCCGCCACTGCCGGGACCCGCTCTCCTTCAGCGGCGATCACGTCCTGGATGGAGAAGTATTCCCGGGTACCAGTGACGCTGACCCCCTGGCGGGAAATGTCGTAACGCGTATACTCAGTGCCGTCCTGCGGCTGGATCACGTAAAAATCCGGCACTTCCTCCGCCGTGTTGATGCCCATCAGGTAGAGGTCGAGTGGGCTGTAGAAGCGCCGTGCGGCTGTCGCTGTAAAGCTGCCATCGCCATTGTCACGCCAGCGGTGGCCGTACTCCACCGAGGCACCGGAGTCGAGAAAGAAATTCCAGTGGGCGTCATCCTTGCCCAGCAGGACATCGCTGACCTCAGCACCATCTTTCTGGACGTTGATTTTTATCCCCCAGTTGTGCAGCGTCTCGTGAGCAAGAGTCGACAACACATCCTCATACGCAGGCTCTAAAGGATTCAGTTCGTAGCGACTGGCGGCTGCCATATCGATATAACCCCGCAGGCGCCCATCACTACCGTATAGATGGCTGAGGTCAAACTGCGACATGCCGATACCCTGCACGTCGTTGCGAACACCGATATGGAATGCCAGGGCATCTTCAGTTTCATATTCGAATGCGGAGAAAACAACGAGGAAGTCGTAGATATCCGGATGGTGTTCGTAAAACTCCTGCGCGATCACCGCGCGCGCGGACTGATTCAGGGTGCCGTCAGGAAGTTTTTTGTCCAGGTTGCCACTGAAGCGCATCACGGAAATACCGTTGCTGTCCTCAACGAACTCCGCCAGATAGGCCCCCTGGGGAATATCGAAAGGATCGCCTCCTCCCGAAGCTCCGGCCACACCCTGCGCGCTCCAGCACAGGCTGATGGTCGCTAGGGCAGCGCCCAATACTTGGTTACCACGGCTAATCCAATTAGCAAACCCGAACATAGTTTCCCCTAGGTGGCAAGTCTCTTACCGCAATGCAATTCTGTTTTTTGTACGCCGACGCTCTATTTTGTTGCGTCGATTTTTCCCCTCTGCGCTACCGAATGCGCAGTGCTCCCCCTCCGCTGGCATCTGCCGCAGAGAGAAGTAAGTCTCAGAGGAGTAAATTTGGGCCGGTTACGGCTTGTCCGTAGGGCTGCCTTCGCCCACCAAACTCTCGGTCAAACCCGGCACCAGGGCCGTAGCCGATGGCTTTGAGGACAGCCGCTGTATGCGTGACTCTTCGCTATCCTTCGCCACATAGATCCACAAGAGGTCTCCCGCCTTGTCAGCGCTACCGCGCTCCTGCAGCACCAAGCGGTTACCGAGGATTTGCCGCACGGTGTAGCGGTCATCCACCAGGGTGTCCCCCGGAGCAACCAGGCGAACTTTCTCCTGTGGCAGCTTGATCACCGCCTTCTTGTCCGCCACCGCAGTGGTAATCACCTTGATGCCCTGCAGCGACTGGCCTTCTTCCGCCAGCACAGAAGCGCAAAACAAGAGTGCAATACCCGGTAGTATTTTTTTCATCAGTCCATTCCAGAAAAATAAGCGGTCTTCAAATTGTCAATATCGGCCGGACCAATCCGGCAATTCGGTCAAAACAGGTGTAAGTCAGGATTAAAACGTTATAGGGCCAAAAAGGGAGGGGCCAAAAAGGGACACCCATTAAACTCAGGCTAATACGCGCCAATTAATTGCAATGCCCGCAAGCCTATAAAATACTGTTCATGCATCCACCTGTACGGAGCAACAGGTATGACTCTTCCTCGCCGGGCACTGGTGTCGCCGGATACCACACCCTATTACCACTGTGTCTCGCGCTGTGTGCGGCGGGCTTTCCTGTGTGGGCGGGATTCCAACACAGGGCAGTGTTTTGAACATCGCCGTCAGTGGATTGAGGATCGCATCCTGACAATGTCCAACGTCTTTGCGCTGGACGTTTGTGGCTACGCTGTCATGAGCAATCACTATCACCTGGTACTGCATATCAACCAGGACAAGTCTGCTGCCTGGTCAATGGATGAGGTAATCCGGCTCTGGCATCAACTCTTCAAGGGCTCTCTGCTCTCACGTCGTTTCGAACGCGGTGAGCGCCTACACCCTGTGGAGTTCGAACTCCTATCGAAGTTGGTGGAAACTTGGCGCGCCCGACTGACCGATATCAGTTGGTTCATGCGCATTCTCAATGAATCCATCGCCCGCGAAGCTAACCGAGAAGATCGCTGTACCGGACGTTTCTGGGAGGGCCGGTTCAAGTCCCAAGCACTTCTGGATGAGTGTGCACTGGCTGCCTGTCTGGCTTATGTAGACTTGAACCCGGTCCGCGCCGCAATAGCGGAAACACCTGAAGCCTCCGATCACACCTCGATACAGCAACGTATCCGCGCCGCTCGGGAGGGCCTGCAGCCTCCTGCGCTCTTTCCCTTCGCCGGTAATCCCCGGGCATCTATGCCTGATGGATTACCGTTTGCCCTACGGGACTATTTAGAGCTGCTGGATTGGAGCGGACGACTATTGCGAAGTGACAAACGCGGCGCAATCGCAAGCTGCCAGCCTCCGATCCTGCAGCGTCTACAAATAGACTCGCGCCAGTGGCAGTACCTGACCCGCAATTTTGAAAGTCGATTCCGCAGCCTGGTTGGTACCGAGACATCGGTTCGCCGGGCCTGTGAACGGCTTGGCAAGCGCTGGGCGCAGGGCATTCGTGATTGCGCCCATTACCTTTCCCCAAACGCATCACCCACCGCTACATCCTGACTTTTACCTGTTGTTAAAAAACACCTCTGCAGGCTAGCTGCGAGGTTTCCTATTGTGTCGGCAATGCAACTCGAAGCTTTATCTGCCACCAACACCTATCTTCAAAAAAATCTATCTTCTCGAACCTTGATTGGACTTCTTATCAGCCCGCTCACAAAGCAAAGGACAATTTATGGGTGTCCTTTTTTGTTCTCTGCTCTCACGTCGTTTCGAACGCGGTGAGCGCCTACCCCCTGTGGAGTTCGAACTACTCTCAAAGTTGGTGGAAACTTGGCGCGCCCGACTGACCGATATCAGTTGGTTCATGCGCATTCTCAATGAATCCATCGCCCGCGAAGCTAACCGAGAAGATCACTGTACCGAGCGTTTCTGGGAGGGCCGGTTCAAGTCCCAAGCACTTCTGGATGAGTGTGCACTGGCTGCCTGTCTGGCTTATGTAGACTTAAACCCGGTCCGCGCCGCAATAGCGGAAACACCTGAGGCCTCCGATCACACCTCGATACAGCAACGTATCCGCGCCGCTCGGGAGGGCCTGCAGCCTCCTGCGCTCTTTCCCTTCGCTGGTAATCCCCGGGCATCTATGCCTGATGGATTACCGTTTGCCCTACGGGACTATTTAGAGCTGCTGGATTGGAGCGGACGACTATTGCGAAGTGACAAACGCGGCGCAATCGCAAGCTGCCAGCCTCCGATCCTGCAGCGTCTACAAATAGACCCGCGCCAGTGGCAGTACCTAACCCGCAATTTTGAAAGTCGATTCCGCAGCCTGGTTGGTACCGAGACATCGGTTCGCAGGGCCTGTGAACGGCTTGGCAAGCGCTGGGCGCAGGGTATTCGCGATTGTGCCCATTACCTTTCCCCAAGCGCATCACCCGCCACTCCATCCTGACTTTTACCTGTTGTTAAAAAACACCTCTGCAGGCTGGCTGCGAGGTTTCCTATTGTGTCGGCAATTCAATTCGAGGCTTTATCTGCCACCAACATCTATCTTCAAAAAAATCTATCTTCTCAAACCTTGATTGGACTTCTTATCAACCCACTCACAAGGCAAAGGACAATTTATGGGTGTCCTTTTTTGTTTGTTTTTTTGTTTTCTAAAAATACTTAGAAAATATATCTCTATTCGGATGAGACTTTATCTTTTTCACATGGCTTACCACTGAATTCCCAGAAGAGTTCTCCAAGTAAGGATCAACACCAGCATCCAATAGCATTTTGATAATTTCCCGATTTTTTTCTGAAGGCCCCAGCGCCCGAAGCAATGCCGTATTCCCCCATGAATCGAGCATACTGACATCGACCCCCTGCTTCAAAAGAAGATCAACAATTTCTACATTTTTATATTGCGAGGCAAAATGAAGTGCCGTATATCCCTTACTATCTTGCGCATCAAGATCAAATTTACCAGACAATATCAACTCTTTGGCTTCATCAGTTTTATGATCAACTATTGCATAGTGCAGTTCATTTCTCTTCATCCTATCCACCATGACAAACCCTCACTATTTTTCTTCCCATTTATGACTCATATTTTCCCCGGGATCTTCAATTTGCCAGTACTCTAAATCTTGCTGAGATTCATTATACTCAGCCTGGCTCATTCCTTTTCTTGTCGCCTCATCTCTAGTCCGCCAGCTCTCATTACCAGCAGTGTGACCATAATGAAACTTACCTTCGATTTCTTCCAATGTATTTGGATCAATAAAATTCCCAGTCTCTGGATTATATAAGCCTTGATCTTTAGCCTGCTGTTGAATTGCACGCTTCGTATCAGCCCTCGGATAAGCCCTGTTAAGTCGCCCCTCAGGAATATCCGTACTAGCCTTAAACCGCCCCTGCTCGTCTCTCTCCCGATCTCTCAAGTAAGGAGATGTATCAAGCTGATCAGACTGATCCGGATAACCTAAAACTGGATTATCAAGATTCTCCGGCTCATAGCCGGGCGGTGCAGACTGCGGATCAAGGTACTCATAGACATACACCTTCGCCTCCCCAGCCTGCTCATCTATTTCTCTTCCGGGAATTTTTGGCAATACTTCCGCTGGCGGTCGATCATAGGCTCCTGGGCGCGACTCACTTTCTGCAACAACGGAATACTGGTCATCACTTGAATTTGATAGCCACCAGGGCTTAAAGAATGCAGCAATTAGCGCAAAGTGGGCACTAACATTTCCTTTGGCATTATTAATACCTCGGTCCGCCAAGGCTGTAACTGCATTTGACCAAGAAGTCGGGGTTCGGGCGTACTCTTCCTGCCAAAATGTTGAGCTTTGGATATTCAGCTGCTCACCCACAAGGACCCTTGCAGTGCGATCAGCAGATGTAGCAAGTGCATCACCAGCTAAAGGAGCTACTGGATTCGGAATAACCGGGGTCAACGGGGTGGTTTGATTGCCATCCGGATCAACCCAAACCGTCGGATTCTGATAAGCATAAAGATACTTATGCAAACTAGGCGCAATGGTACTGTCACCCTCCCAGGCATCCTGACTCAGGAACCTTCCTGTATCCGGATCATAGAAACGCGCCTTGGCATAAATCAGCCCGGTCTCTTTATCTTCCTCATGCCCGGTAAAGCCGAAGCGGTTCCAGGAGCTGCCGCTCTCGCTGCGCTTGTTGCCCCAAGCGTCGTACTGGTAGCGCGCCTGCAGGGTGCCGTTGGCGCTGGTGAGGTTGCTGACACTGCCCAGTGCGTCGAACAGATAGAACTGGGTGCCCTCGGTGATATGGGTCAGGCTGAGTAATTTGCTGGGGCCGTAGTTGTATTTGGCCAGGGTGAGGTTGTTGGCGTCCGATTGGGTCAGCACGGACAGGCCGTCGTAGGTGTAGCGCTCGGTGCCGCGCTCGCCTTCTTTTTCTATGCGAAGGCCGCCGACGTCATACAGGAACTGGCCCACAGTGGAGCCGCCGATCATGACCTGGCGCAGGTCGTCGCGGGCATCGAAGATAAAGTCGCTGGTCTCTCCGGCCTTGGTCTTGGAGACCTGGTTGCCGTTGCCATCGAAACCGTATTTGACGTTGTTGGCGGCATCCAGGTTGTCGGTGATATCCGTTAGCTGGTTGCGCTCGTTGTAGCTGAGGGTCAGGTCTTTTTCCGTCTGGCTACTGGTACTGTTGACGGCGATTTCAGAAACGCGGTTGTAGGCGTTGTCGTAGCCGTAGGTGACGGTATGGCCGCTGCCGGCGGGCACATCCGGGTAGGTGACACTTTCCAGGCGGTCGAGGTCGTCGTAGACGTAGGTGGTGATCTCTTCGCCGTTGCCGTTGGTTTCGCGCTGTTCTGTGCGGTTGCCGTTGTCGTCGTACTCGTAGGCAAAGCGGGAGACCAGGCCGCCGTTCTGGGTGTGCTCGATGGTCTCGGTGCGCCCGGCGTTATCGTAGGTGTAGCGGGTCTCGGTATTGTTGGGGTAGCTGACATGCTCAACAAGGCTGGAGCGGTCGTAGCTATAAGTGGTGGTGCCACCCTCGGCCTGGGCCTGGTAGAGACGGTTGAGCGAGTCGAAGACGTAGAGGGTGTGCTTGTTGTCCGGGTCCGTCAGTCGGGTGCGGTTGCCGTTGTTGTCGTAGGCATAGCCCAGGGTGCGGCCGAAGCTGTCGGTCTTGGTGAGCTGGCGGTCGAAGTCGTCGTAGGTATAGCGGGTGACCACATCCCCGCGCAGGCCGTCGAAGTAGCGCTCGGTGGTGCTGAGCAGGTTGTTGTTGGCATCGTAGGCACTCACCACCTGCTGGATATCCGCACTGCTGGAAATCAGTGGGCGGGCGTAGTTGCGCTCCGTCTCGCGATTGAGTTCGTCGTACTGGTAGCTGACGCTCACACCATTGGCGTCGGTCATGGCCTTGAGATTGCCGTTGCCATCGTACTCGGTGTACTCGACGCGGTTGGTATCGGCATACTCGATGGCGCTGCGGCGATTGAGGGCGTCGTACTCGTAGCTGGTGCTGTTCAGCTCGGCGTCGATTTGCTCGACCAGGTTGTTGTCCCGGTCGTAAACGAAATCGGTGATACCGCCGAGATAGTCGTGGATCTCGTCCAAGCGGTTCAGGGCATCGTAGACATAGGTGGTGCTATTGCCCTTGGACTTCTCCACACTGGTGCGATTGCCGTTCAGGTCGTAGCTATAGCGGGTGGTCTCCTGCTCGCCGTTGGTGACGTTGTCGAGACGGTTGCGCTTGTCGTACAGCCAGGTGGTTTCCCGCCCCTCCGGGTCGCGCCGGTAATCGCGGTTGCCCATTGCGTCATAGTGGTAGCGGTTAATCGCGGCCAGCTCACCACTTTCCACCAGTACCAGATTGCGGCCGTCGTACTCCCAGGCGGTTTTGTTGCCCTCGGCATCCTCCTCAATCAGGGTGTTGCCAACCTCGTCGTATTCCGTGCGCAGTATCTGGAGTCCAGCGCGGGTAACCTGGGTCTGGCGGTCTTCGGCGTCGTACTGGTAGCGGGTCTCGATATTGCGCTTGTCGCGCGTTACCAGCAGGTTATTGTTGAGGTCGTACTCGTCGTAGTAGATAAACTGTTCGAGTGGGTCCTCTTCCGAGATAACGCGGTTGAGGGCGTCGTATTCCCAGGTGGTGGTATTGAGATTCCAGTCAGTAACGGTCTTTTTATTGCCGACTTCGTCGTAGGTGAGTGAGCGCTCCTTCAGCAGCGGATCGATGGTTTTTTCCAGGCGGTTGAGCACATCGTAGCGGTGCTCGGTGATGTCCTGGTCCTCGGCGTCGATCTCATAGGTGAGGTTGCCGTGGGTATCGTAGCGCTTCTCTAATGTCCGCCCCAGCGGCTGGTATTCAAAGGTCAGCTGGTTAAAGGCGTTGTAGTCGTAAGTGGTGACATTGCCGTTGGCGTCTTCACTGTAGGCAAGGTTGCCATCGGCGTCGTAACGGTTCTCGCGCACCAAGTGGCCGATATCGTCGGATTTTGATGTGAGGCGATTCAGCTCGTCAAACTCCGAAACCAGGGTATTGCCATTGGCCAGAATTTCCTGGGTGAGGTTGCCGACTTCGTCATATCGATAATCGGTTACATAGTCCTCGGCGTCCTTGAGTCGCTCCAGGCGATTGCGATCGTCGTATTCCCGCACGATGGAGAACTGCCGCGCATTCAGCTCCAGGGTGCGGTTGCCGACCTTGTCGTAATCGTAGAGGGTGATATTACCCTCGCGGTCGATCTTCCGCTGTACCCGGTTCAGGTCATCGTAGGTGTAGCGGGTAGCCTGTCCGTTACCGTCGATTTCATAGATCAGGTTGCCGTTCTCATCGTAGCGCCACTCCAGGGTGCGGCCCAGCGGTTGGCGCTCGAAGCGCTTGCGATTCAGCCCGTCATATTCGTAAGTGGTAGTGTGGGTGCGCGCGTTGGTGAGAGAGAGGACATTGCCCTCCTCGTCCAGCTCCAGATCCGTCACCTGCTCCAGCGCATTGGTAATCTTATTGCGGCGATTGTAGTCGTCGTAACCGTAGCTGGTGGTGCGCCCTTCGGTGGAGTACTCGCGGGTGATATTACCGGCATCATCGTACTCTCGTTTTAGCACGCGGCTTTCTGGCATATTGACCGAGGTCTGGCGGTTGGCACCGTCATAATCATAGGTGGTGACATTGCCGCGAAAATCAGATTCCGATATCAGGTTGCCTACCTTGTCGTAATCCAGCGATTTCGAATCCTGCAAGTGGTTGCGAATCTCCACTACCCGGTTTTCGCCGTCGTACTCCCAATAAGTGGTGTGCCCGCGACCATCGGTCTCGGTCTTCTTGTTGCCCACCAGGTCGTAGGTGTAGCTGGTGTCATCATCGAGCGGGCGAATGACGTCTGTCAGCTGGTTAAGGTCGTTGTAGGTGTAGGAAATCCGGCGGCCTTCCTCGTCTGTTTCCCACAGTTTCTGGCCGCGAGCATTCCACGCGGCTTCAGCCACGCCACCGAGGGGGTCACGGGTATAGATAACATTGCCCCACTCGTCGTGGTTGTAACGCCATAGTTTACCGCGGCGGTCCTGGTAGGTTTTGCGGTTGCCCAGGTCATCGTAGGTAAAGTACTCGGAGGTAGCATCCGGGTAGTCGACGCCGGTCAGGTTGCCCCGATCATCGTAGTGGTAATCAGTGCGGTGATCGTTGCGGTCGATACGCGCTGCCATCAGGTTCTTGATTTGACCGAACTGCCCCTTGCTCACATAGGGGGTCATCAGCGGCAACCTGCCCACCAGCTTTTCCACCACCTGGTTGCCGTCTTCGTCGTAGGCAAATTCGGTGGTGACGTTGCGCTCATTGGTGGTGTTGGCGATGACTACCTGCTGTAAATCCCATTCGATTTCGCGGGTACCGTTGGGCGCCTTAATCTTAGTGGCAGCGCCGTAGTCGTTCAGGGTGTAGGTGGTCTTGTTGTATCGACCATCGGTGACTTCAGTTTCCAACAGACCGCCATTGCGCTCATTGCGACCGGGGTACTCAAAACTGGTGGTACCGCCCTCTGGACGCGTAATCTGCAAGGTAGCGGGTACCGGGGCGGAGCCTACAACAATGGCCTGGTCGCCCAGCAATGGTGGCCCGGGAAATTCGTGAACCCCATGGGAATAATGGGTGATCTTGTCGTTTTCATCGATAACCTGGGAGATGGCACTTCTCAGGTAGAAATCGTCCAACACACCATTAAACTGAAAGCTCTCATCCACCTGGTACTGATAGCGCTGGCTGCGGCTGGCCCTACCCTTCTCATAACGGCTTTCTATCAAGCGTCCTCGGCCGTCGTATTCGTAATAGATGGAAAATTCTTCGGAACCGGACAGGGCCGTGACCCGTTTCAACAAGTGGCGCACCTCCCAGCCGGCGATACCCACCTGGTATTCAAAGCGCAGGGTGCGGCCAGAACTATCTTCTACGATATCCAGCTGCGGCTCACTGGAACCACTATAACCAAATTTGATCAGGCGACCGTTGGTACCGCGTATATAGTCCAGCATCGCCTTTTTGGTACCGAGGCGGTGGGTATAGTGGTACTGGGTGCCGTCCTTACTATAAAAATCCCAACCACCCACGGAGCTGATCAGTGTGCCGTGATAACCGCGACCAGGTGCGTAGCCCCCGTTGCCATCCGGGTAGAAAGTGATCCCGCCACCGTCTCCACCGTGCACAGTGACCACACCGCAACCGCGATGCAGCACAAAGGACTCAAGGTTGTGACTCCACCCCATTCCGAGGCTCGAAGTACTGGTATTTCGGCTGCTATAGGAGCGGCGCAGGGAAAGGTCTGGCCCGCTCCAGGGTAGCTGCACGTCTGTCGCGGAGAGATTCAGCTTGCCATCGAAGAGGTCAACTCCTTCCACCATGGCATGGCCAACCGGCAGTTGATCCAAATACTCACGGGAGATAATTGCCTGGCCCGGATAAACCTCTTCCCTTCCTGTAGCTTTGGATACCAGACGCACTTCAAAATCGTAGGTACCGGGCCTGAGACTCCGGTCCGTATAGGTAAATTCGTGGTAACCCGCACTCAAATCGCTGGGGTCCAGGACTTCATCCGCACCTATGGGCGCATTTTCGCCAGTGAAGGTGATGGATGCTTGCGCATCTTGGGACAGACCCAGCTTGAACTTAAGTGGCGACTCGCAGACAAAACTATTACTCAGGTCGACCAGTGTGCTGGCAGTAACAGTGGTTGAGATTACTCCAACTTGCGGCTCCGGGGCCGACTCTTCAAATGCGGAGAGATGCTCGAGGATTTGCTGGTCGAAAGTGATCGGTTGCCGATTGCCATAAACGCGCTTGTAATTCCACCCGAGCCCGCGGTTGAAAACCACCTGGGCTTCGTAGTGGGAATCCACATCGAATTCGAGGTTGCTGAGCAGCGCGCCGCTGTGGGTTGTGTAGGAGTTTTCGCCTACTGAGCGGGTGAGCGGCAAATCGTAGACCACGCTCCCGTCCCTGTAGATCAGCAGCGCCGCATCTTCGATGCTAATACTGGCGGGATGGTGTGCGATTTCCATCCTGACCGGATTGATTACGCGACCACCCAAATCCAACATAATAGGGCCGCCAGTGAATGCCTCTATCTCGTCTATGGTAATACCAATGACATCGGAGCCGTGGAACTGTACCACTTCCTCGTCTGGGGTGGCCGCGTCCGTGTCAAACACCACGGAATTGCTACCAGGTGTTTCTGCAGTGGTGACTGTATAGCTGAATACTTCGTTACCGTACTCACTATAATGGTCGGTAACGGAAATGGGCTGCGAGCTCTCTGAGACAATATTGAGACCGTCATCTTTTTGTTGATGGATCAGCATGGCTTTGGTGACATACCAACGTTCAGCATCAACTAAGTGAGTATTTTCTACTGAGACGAGATACATAGGCGTCTCGTAAGTATCCCCGGCCAGCACCATAGCCCCATTACTATGCCAGACGTAATCCCACGGAGCCGAGCGGATATATAAAGTCTCACCCTTGTCAGCCCAGCTGAATTCATAGGTAAAGAGGGTGGGCCGTCCAGTCCCACCCCAAGCTTCGGTGTCTAATTCGCCAGTAAAAACCGCGAACCCGGCAATACCCTCCGCAGTAGTCACTGCCGAAGAATTCTGAGCGGCCCCGCATTCTCCCAGCTTCGGCATTCCCACATAATCGATCACGCATGTATTGCCGATAGTGTAAGCCACCTGCGCTGGAGCCAGGAGCCACTCTGGGGCAGGATCGCCATATCTGTCAAAAGCTTCAGAAGACTTAACCGTAGCTACGACCGACTCGTTAGACACCGGGTTATCGAAGGCATCCCGCACCTGAACCTGGATTTTGAGATCGACCATACGTGCGTTGGACTTCACCACCCAGTCATTCTCGTCTAACAGCATCTCAAACTCTACCGGATCGCCTGGCCAGACTAATGCCTGAAACAGCTGCGGTGCCCGCAATGTATTAGAGATATTGCCCGAGACATCTTTGACATCGACGCGCGCGGAAACAACCGCAATACCGGCCTGGGTATTGTACTTATGTCCCTGCTCCCTGTACGCGAAAAGCGGATTAACAAAAGTCGTCTCTGGCAGCGTGAAATCTACTTCGGCTACCCCCTGTGCGGAAGTTTGTACGGTAATTTCACGCTCGCCGTTGAAACTGCCGAGGCTTAGGTCATCTATAGCGAAAGTCACCGGAGCACCGACGATGCGGCGACCGAAGAGGTCACGAACCATTACAGACAGAGGGCGCTCTAACAGCTCACCGGCAGCGCCCTCCTGGTAGTTGGTATCGGGCAAGATATCGATGATAGCGGCAGCACTGGGGTCGAGGTTAACCTCGCTCAGATAGGGGGATTGCAGAATTGCCTGCAACAGACTGGGCCAAGTAGTGCTGGCATTGGCACCTCCGGCAATACCGCCGGAGAGGAAGTAACCGGCGGCACCGGTCGAGGTATTCTCCACCTGCCAGGCGGCACCCTGCCATTCGCCCACCTGCACTTCCTCAGCCGGGACCGTAACCTGGTAACCCATCACCAGCCAGCCGCGAATATCTGACTTGACGACCTCAGCGATGTTTAAGGAGTCTACCTGAGCCTCTTGCTCCGGGGTGATGGTCAATACCGTTTGGTTTTGCTGGTGCGCGTAGGCGATCGCCTTGTCGGCCGAAACCGCAGCCACCCCTAAGTTTTGCTCGTAAACACGGTGCTCCAGGTAGGAGCCATCCACTGCGGACAGACTGATAAAATCCTTCGCAGACATGGCATCATCGAAGACCGGTACCACAGCAACCTTGCGATAGCTCGCATCCAGGTTGACGCCCTGCCATGACAGCTGGTGCGGCCTGCCCAGCACCTCCTCGGCGACGACGGCATTGGAGGAGAAAACCACATCGGGCACTGGACGCACCAGCCGCACGCCAGTGGCACCGGACAGCTCTCGTTCACTCTGGTGCCAGGCTGCGAGATAGCGTCGGGCTATCTGGCTCAGAACACTGGCTGCGGTGCGTTCAGTTTCCTCGCTCTCGGCAATAGAGGCCTGGGCAACTACACCAACAGCATGGTAATTACCGGCAATAACGGTTTTGGCAATAGTATCGCTGTAACCTGGGCCGGAAATTTCCAGCTGGATACGGTGCGCCTGCGCCATCGGAATCGGCTGTTCGCCGACGGCCGTGATAATGCCATCGACCTGGATCTGTGGGCGCAGCGAGACCAGGTAGGCAGGCACGGAACCCAGCCCACCGTAACGATTTACCAGGTTCTGCTCATCAATGGTGGACGCCATATAAGAAAGTGTGACGTCCCGGTTGGACAGTGCCGATACCGGCAACTCCGCCACCAGGCTTTCGGAGCTGGTATTGCGGTTATTGGTATAAAGTCGGAATGTCACCTTGTGCACGAGTTCAGCAGGAATCTCCGCGCTTTCCAGGAAAATCCGCTGCACCGTATAGGGCTCACTATTCGGCAGGTAATTGGCAACCTCTTCTACCTGTCGGGCCTGCGGCGACAGTTCATCCAGTGAAGTCCCCTGCTCTGCGAGGCCTGCATCCAGTTCACTGACAAATGCAGTGATAGGGCTTACTTCTTCAATATATTCGGAAAGGTAACGCTCAATGGTTTGCCTCGGGTCCAGTGCTACCCGAGCCATGGGATTTCCGCCGACATTGACCTCAAATTCGGAGGCCGCCGGGAAAAGCGGCAACCAGGCACGACCACTGGTATCGACCACAGCACCACGGTAATTGGCGTAGGGCACTAATGCCACGACCCAGGTGTACTCCACCGCGATGGCTTCCAGCTGCCCGCCACGAATCACCGCTTGCGCGGGGTATCCTGCGGCACGCACCAGCTCGAGGGCCCGCTCGGCACCGGAAACCGCGAGAGAGTTCTCTACAGTTTCGACCGGTATCTCTACCACTCCGCGCACGTAGCGGGAAGGGATAGAACTAGCGCGCAGCAGTGCAACCAGCAAGCTGGCCTGATCTATGTCGTTACCGGCCATTTGCCTCAGAGTTTCCTCGGCTCCTTTCATTGAGCCGTAGTACCACTCGAGCGACACAGTCGATTTTACGAAATTGAAAATCGACACCGGGTCGTAGTTGAGATCCCGGGCCTTGGCCAGGACAGACGCACTTAGCGGCGCCTGTGACGAAGCCGAAAGATCTGCTGAAGAGGGTATCTGCGTAGCCGCCGGGTCCTGGTAACTGGAAACTATCGAGGGCGCAGAGGAGATGGCGATGGAGGCGGGCGCGAGCGGCTCATATGGCAATAGCATATCCCGCAGCACTGGATAGGATTGAGGAACCTGTAATTCACTGAGACCGTCGATCATCCCGGCCAGCTGAAACTGGCTATATAGATGACCAGCATGGTCTATCCAGCCCGCTTCTTCCGGGTCAAACGAAAACAACTCTTCGAGCAGGCTGACAAACGGCTGCACTCGCTCCCAATAGGCGTCATGAGTAGCTTGTGCGCGCTCACGACCCTGCTGGGACAGTTCTGGGTCAGCAATAGTCTCGCGAAGTTTCGCATCGACAATTAGGTGGTGCGCGACAAATGCATTGAATTGGGATTCCAACTCTCGATACTGGCGATTTTCTGCCGGTGCAAGCTTGTCGAAACTATCCAGCAACTGCAACGTCGTCAGCAGGCTTTCCAGGCTTCTCCCGAACTCCCTACTGGCTGCGCTTTGCGGGATTTTGACTGCACGGGATTGCTCTCGGATAGCTGTCCACTGCACCTCATCAAGACCCAGCGGCTTGCCGGAGATCAGGCGATCAACCACCTCTTCCTGGGAGGGCAAATCAGCGCCCGCCAAGTTGCTATCGATTTCCCCCGCGCTGACAGAGACACATCCGAGTGATAGAGCTGCGCTAATAACCGCGCGCACAATTATCGAGAGCCGACCAGATTTCATCGCGAAGGGTACCCGTACAATCCATTGTCCATCCGCTCATGGGAATGGAAACATCCTTTTGGCGATAGCTTGGATTATGGGCACATAAAGTTGGAGATATAGTGGCTGGGACCAAAGCAGGTCCAGCCGGCAGGAAAGGCTCGCGCAATAGACACCAACCATCCCTTGACCATCTCCCCCAGACAATCAAGCGATCGATTTTTCAGCGCGTAAACCTACAGAAAAAAAATGCGCCAAGCAAGAAAATCGCGCCTCCAATTAGAACAAAGTCCTAAAAAAATGCAATTTGCACGAAGGTACAGCAATAAAAAACTAAAAAAAGGAGAAAATATCCCAACAAAGCTCTCGCGCACTTTCAACGCATAAGACTCTACTTATCAGTTTCTGCCGGTGGATACCGCCGGCTCAGGTGCGTAGCGAAACTCCCACTCTGCATGACTGCCAACCCCGGCAAAGGCTCGATCTTCCCAGCGGAAATTCGCCTGGCGGAAAGGCCGCGCCTGTGACCGACTGCGCACGCCAACAATACTGCCACCCGGGCCGCGGATAACTTCCATCGAGTCGCCAGTAATAGGGTCCTGATAAAGTTTGCGGATGTGCCGGACACGGTGAAACCTGGAGTCCTGCAAAAGGTCTTCCAATTTTCTCGGGTACTGCCGGTTCTGAGCGGCGAGGTAATAACTCTTTATTGCCCGGCGGTATTGCTGGCCCACAAACAGAAGCTCCTGTTCTTGTAGCCTGCGAATGGAGCCGGTCACATTTTCCGCAGCAATCGCAGAGACAACACCCACTGCCACGGTTAGCGCAAGCACCGCAGGCAAAGCGAAACCCTCCTGTGAGCTACTCCCAACTGTTGATATCTGCATTGTCACCTTCACCACCCTGGGCGCCATCTCTCCCGTAGGAAACTATCTCGTAGCCACCGTTTCGACCCGGCGACTTGTAGACATATGGCCGACTCCAGGGATCCAGCGGTACTTCCTTCTTAAGGTATGGCCCCTGCCAGCCTTCAGCACCCGCCGGCTTTACCCGCAGCGCTTCCAAGCTTTCCGCATCGGACGGAAACTCACCGACATCAACAAAGTACGCATCCAGCGCTCCAGTAAAATTCTGAATTTGCGCCCTGGCCACCGATGCCTTGGCCGGGTTGACTCGCTTATAGAGACTTGGTCCCACCAATGCCGCTAGCAGACCTACAATGACGAGCACGATCAACAACTCCATCATGGTAAAACCTAACTGAACCTTGAATTTCACGATTTTTTTCCTTCTATTACCAGTCGCAGTAGCAAGAATCATCCAGGGCCTGATCGTTCGATCCGGAATGGACATCCACCACACCATCAATATCACTCCCTGCCGAATACTCCTCGACCCAGCCATCATCACGACCGGAAATGGGCTCTACCGGCACGAAGCGTATATATCTTTCACTGACCAGATCCGCCAGGCTCACCGGATACTGCCCTTTGTCCGCATAGTAGGCATCAAGCGCCCCCCTCAAGACGAACAGATTCTCCTTCAGAGCGGACTCTTTTGCCCGTGTAATCCAGGTGGTCACCAGTGGCGCACTGAGCGAGGCAAGCAGCGCCACACAGAGCAGTACCACTGCCAGCTCGACAAACGTAAAGCCCCGTGCGGGACGAGTGCGCATTTTCATCGCCCCCCTCCATTGTTTTTTGTATTCATTCCTTTCATTCACCGTTCCGTCACCAATCTCGGTAACTACTGCCGTCCAGTGCCTGTAGATCGTGTTTCACACGGATATCGAAAACATCATCACCTGACCAGATTTCGCTATCATATTCATCTTGATAACCCCGGATTTCCCAGTGCCCGACCCGATCACCACCCTCCTCGGCGAAAGGGTCCGACGGAATCCGGCGCAGATAGCGCAAAACCTTGTCGGCACCGCCGGTGGCATTCACGCCCTCGGTCAGAGTCTCCAGCGTTTCCGGAAAGCAGTCCCGACTGACCCCAGGCTGCGCGGGAGAAAACAGCCCTGCGCGACAGTCATCGTTAAAGCGGTCTATGGCTTCACGCATAAGGATTAGATTTTTCTTCAACGCCACTTCCTTCGAACGTCGAATACCTACATCGACCACCGGCATCGCGACGGCGGCAAGAATCGAAACAATTGTGAGGCAAACCAGCATTTCCACTAGCGTCAGCCCTGCAGCAGCAGACATTGTCGGCAGTGCCTGAAACATTCCACGATCTGCTGCACCGTCGCTATTTTTACCCATGCGCACTTACTCGCTGACAGTCACCCGGGTACCGCCGGTTTCGATTTCCGCCTCCAGGTCTCCAGGCTCAGCCACGGTCGCGGACCGGACCAATACGAAGCTGCGGCCGCTGCGCTTGCCCTTGAACAGCACCTCCAGAGCCTGGGGATCAGTCACCTCTCCCGTTCGCACTGTGAGAGTATTGCTGCCATTGAAATCCACCCTGGTATCATCAACCGGTGATTCGAATCCGACGTAGTCCAGAATCGCCGGATTGAACACCAGATTGAAATTCAAATCCGCCTTACCTTGCTCAACACTGGCAACGATGGGAATAGAGAGGTCTTCATCTACAGCGAGACTGTACTCAACATCTTCCGGCCGCACCGATATCCTGGCCGGTACATCCCTGGACTCTATGGGCTGCGCATTGCCCGCTGTCACCTCGCTCCCGGTTTCAATACCTTCCGGATTGGGGGATATTTCGTTATCAAATACCACTTCAAAGCTTTCTTCATCGCCGTTCACCATCATCGGCGGCTGCTCTGGAGTTCGAAGCTTTAGCCGGCTCAGCTCGGTGGAACCTCCGAGCCTAATCCGGTTCTCCGTGCCGATTGATATTCGGCCCGCGTGCTGGAACGGAACACTGCGCACCACTTTCGGGGTTATCGTCAGCAATACATCTGTTCTTGCATCACTGTCATCACTGGACTCAAACAGCGCGCTCACCCCCGGTATGTTGCTCAACCCATCAACACGGGAAAAAGTGCCCCTCTCTTCTTCACGAATCAAGCCACCCAGGATCGCGGTCTCGCCGCTGCGCACATGCATTACGGTTTCTGCATTTCGGGTACCAATCCGGTAGGCCGGCTCATTAGCTGTACCCAGGTTTTCCCCGAGTGAACTCACCTCCAGAGCGAGAGTGATGGTTACATAGTCGTCGGCATGTAGCCTGGGCTCCACCTGCAGGCGAATTCCGATCTCTTGATATTCGTAGGTGGTCCGCGTCTGCCCAGTGGCATCCTGGATCTGTGCCGAGCGCAGGGGTACCCGGTCGCCAATATGGATCTTGGCCTTCTCCCGATCCATTACCCGCACCCTTGGGTTTGCCAGTGTAGTCGCGTCCACATCCTGCTTGAAAAACCTCATCGCAACAGAGGGCACATTCAACAGTGCGTTTGTGGACAGTCCATCGAGAATACTTCCGGTCACCCCAGTCGGCTCGAGAGGCAGCCCCAGGGAATAGCTGCCGTA
Organism: Microbulbifer sp. CNSA002; assembly: GCF_047324085.1. Classification (NCBI taxonomy): domain Bacteria; kingdom Pseudomonadati; phylum Pseudomonadota; class Gammaproteobacteria; order Cellvibrionales; family Microbulbiferaceae; genus Microbulbifer; species Microbulbifer sp. CNSA002. The sequence continues at coordinate 1,680,353 of NZ_CP172449.1, read as the reverse complement.
GTCCATACCCAAACGCTCAGCCTTGTTCAGATTGATCTCCAGGATCTCGACCTCTAGCACCACCTCGCCACGGGAAGTGTCATGTTGGGAAATCAACAGGTCCACGATATCGAGTTTTTCGGGTAAATCCCGCACCAGCAAACTGTTTGCCGCCTCGTTGACGGTGACTTTGTTTAGCTGGAGCACCCCCTTAATTATCGAGACCATATCCTTAGCTGGGATGTTATTCAGGTGGTAAGTGCGCAGTTGCAGGTCGTCATATTGCTTGCGTCGATCGGAGGAGTCGGAGAACACCAGCACCGTCGACTGGTCGATCACCTTGAAAGTATTCTTTGTCATCGACAGCAGTGTCAGGAATGCCTCTTCGAAGCCCACCTGCTCAACTTGCAGGCTCACAGGGGTATCCTTGACCGAGCTGTCCACAATAACAGTCACACCAAAAGCGTCGGCGACAAATCGCGCCGCCGTGGGGAAATCAATTTTGTCAAAATCCAGGTCGATCTTCAGATCACGATTTTCCTGCCGCGCAGCGCCATCGCGAATCACCGATTCAAAGTACTGCACCTCTTCGCTGTTTGGAAATAGTCTCTTGGCTGCCTCTAGAGAGCGCTCTGCGGCAGCGTAATTCCGCGCTTCCAAACTCTGTCGAACAGCATTAATTTCCCTGGCATACGCTGGGGCAGATTTGGCGCGTGTCAGTCGCTCCCGCAAGTGCTTATTGTGGGGATCTACGGCCAAGCCTTCCTGATAAATATCAATCGCGGTTTCATGGTGTCCTTGGCTCAGCGCCTCGTCACCTAAGGCGGAGTAGTACTGGACTGCGCTCAGCTCTGCATCTCGCACGACCATTGCCAATCGCACATTGCCAGGATCCTTCTGCAATTGCTCTCGACCAACCTGCACACGCTCGCGGGGGGATGTGATCCCTTCAAGGTATTGCTTTTGCTCACTCGGCCCGGAAGCACAACCAGCAAGCAAGCCAACCAAAATCAACTTACGAATCACTGCGAACCACTTCCGGTAACACTGTTAATGTAAACTCTCTTGTCATCAATTCTCTGCACCACAAACTGACCATCAATCACATCACCCGACGAAACAAAGTAGTGTTTCCCTCCATACTTCACTAAACCCCTTTTGACCCCAGCAATCTCAGCCACCGACAAGAGTTCGAACCTCGCGCTCTGGGCTGGCCGCCGCTGTGATTCCCCCAGATCAGCTGCTGACTGCCCGGCACTGCGGCCACCGATTACTCCAGAAACGACCTCCCGATTTGCAGGTTCCGGCTGCACTTGCTCCTCAGCCAGTACCTCTCCCTTACCAGCCTCCGACCCAGCTGTAAATAAGTCGACCGCGCCGATCTGGTAGCTCCGACCAAAGCGGATCACTTCTGCCACCGGTGATACTCCATCGACAGAATTACCCTCCGGAATTGTGCGGCCGGCACTCTCAGGCCAATATTTGATCAGGTTGGCCAGTAGCAGCAGCGCGCATACAACGGCAGCAGAAATTTTCTTCATTACAATTCGCCGTACAGACTTAACTCAACAGAAATTGATAACGCTTCGCCTTTCTCTGCTTTGAGCTCTACTGCTTCGACCTGGGCCAAATATTCGATCGAGTCCAGTTGACGGACGAAAGTGGCGAACGGGATGTACTCGCCCACCAAGCCCAAGCGGCCAGAAACCTGCCAGGTACCAACCTCGGAGTGCTCGATATCCCCGTAATTTTCACGGCGCATGGTGAGCCCTGCACTACCAACCAGCGCCCCTATCTGTTCGACCGCCGATGAGCTCTGGTAAGGCAACGCAATTTTTCTGTGCATCCTATCTATATTTTCTCCGTGCTGCGCCACTTGCTCGAAAAACTGCGCATCCCTCTGCAAACGGTAATAACGCTCCAGGACATACCGGTATTCCTCTTCCACTTCTGCGTGATGATTCTTTGCCGGCAGGTAATAAAAAAAACCTACTGATAACACCAAAAAAAATACGGTTATATTGCCCAAGAGAAGCCAACGGATCAGAGCAAAACCCAGTAATAAATGCAGGCTGTTACTTTTTCTCTTTAACATGCACTAAATACACCTTGCTGCCCTGGTCATCTACCTCGCTGGATTCAAGGGTCACATCCCAGCCAGCACCTGCCTCTCCTGAAGCCGCCAGAGACTCGATCCAGGTAAACAATTGTTCCGACTGACGAGAGGTCACCTTTACTCGCACAAGCCCCTTTTTCCGGTCAAACGACAAGGACCGCAGTTTCAGGCCGTCCGCGTGGCTAGCCTCCAAACTTTCCAGCACTGCCTCAAGACGCAAACCTAAAGGCACCACTCGATTTAGGGCGGCGAGTTTTCGCTTGATCTCCACCGCTGGCTGGCCGAGCGCCAGCTTTTCTTCAATACGCTGCGATGTGCTGATATAGCGCTCTGTGAGTGCGCGAGCCCGGGCCGTCTCTTGATGCAGGCTGGCACCGCTCAGCAACATGCCGAGCAATGAAATCAGTCCCACCAATACCAGGCCGCCCAACCCAAGGGTGGCGAGGGTGGCACGTAGTAGCCAGTCTCTGCGGGCCAGGTTAGTAATCGCTGCCTCCATTACTAAATACCGTGCAATTGCTTGTATACAGTCTCTTCTTTTACAGAGGCCGTGACACAGTCTTGGCCAAGAAGGCCCGGCACCGCTTCGATAAACCCGTCACTAACCTTGATCATCGGCCGCACACCTTCTGCAAGATTTCTCCCAAAGTGTCTGACCAGACCAGCAAACTCCGTCAAGTGCGCCGGCAGCTCGCCATCGGCGAACACACTCTCCATATCGGGTTCAAAATGAGATCGCTGGAATACCAACTGTCCTTCCACCACAGCAATATGGGACCACCAACGCCCAAACCCCAGGCACAGTAAACAGACCGGAGCCGTTGATATCGTTGCCAGCGCAAACGCATGCAATGCTGGGTACACCCCAGCAACCAACGCCTGCTCCTCCAATTGTCTTATCAGCTCGGAAATGCTGTTGTGATGGCGAAAATATTGAACAGAAGACTCAGTGTTAAATAAGTGTGCCGTCCAATCACCGTCACCCCCGGAAAATGTCTGACCAGCTTTCCATATCCCATATTCGCGGCGCTTGCGCCCGGCAAATGCGTCACTGATAGCCCACTGGCGATAATCTACAAGGTGGTCAGGGAGGTACAATGATAGGTAGGGAGTTGCCATACCCTGTTCCGCCAACGCACGCTTTAAAAAAATCGGCGTGCTGGACACCGCACTTTGTAAACCCGGCTCCATTTCCTGTTCAACGCGGGTTGTCGACCAAGCTCCATCGGCCCAGCGGGAAAGCCACAACTCAACACGCCCATCCTCAAGGAATATTGACGCCCTACCGTTCCGCCGCTGGTAGGATTCGAGCAGCTTCCGTTTAAGGTAAGGTAACACGGTCAATTTCGCTCCTTGAGGTCAGACCGGCGCGAAGCAAACGGACTGCAACGGCCCTAAGGCTATTGTCCGTGCTAACACTAGCGGCAAGCACTTCCCTACTGTTGGGGCTCGCACTCAATTGCACACGTAACTCGTCAGTGATCTCAATAACCTCGCAGATAATGGTCCGCCCGGAATATCCCGTAGCTGCACACTGCGCGCAGCCTACCGCCGTGTATTCAGCCCACTCGGTAGCCACACCAGGCGCCTGGATCTTGCAGTGTTCGCATAACAGGCGAATCAGCCGCTGGGAGACGATGCACTTGACCGCTGTAAATAGGGCGTTTCGGTCCAAGCCGATATTTTCGAGTCTAAACAGTACATCCCGAGCGTCGTTAGCATGCACGGTACTCATAACCAAGTGCCCGGTCAGGGCAAGCTGGAGCGCTATCTTGGCTGTCTCTTGATCTCGGATTTCGCCCACCAGGATCTTGTCAGGGTCATGCCGCAGAAGCGAACGCAGGCCCACGGAAAAAGTCAGGCCCTTGTCTTCATTAACAGGAATCTGCATAACCCCTGGAATCTGGTACTCGACAGGGTCCTCAATGGTGACGATTTTGTCGTGGCCGGTGTTGATCTCACAGATCGCCGCATGCAAAGTAGTACTCTTACCGCTGCCGGTAGGCCCAGAGACCAGTACCATCCCATAAGGGGCGTGGACGGCCTTGCGGATGATGTGCAGCGATGCTCCTTCCAGGCCAATATCCTCAAGACCATGGTGCTTGAGGGACTGGAGGTTCTTTTTGTTATCCAGAACACGGATCACAGCATTTTCGCCGTAGGCAGCGGGAATAACAGAAACCCGGAAGTCGATCTTGCGGCCCTGGTAAACCAGCTTGAAACTGCCATCCTGGGGCACACGCCGCTCGGAGATATTCAAGTCGGAAATCACCTTGATTCGCGAAACCAGACGGGGGCCAATATTTGCCTCAAGGGGATCTGTAGCGGGATAAAGCTGACCGTGGATACGGTACTTGACCTCGACGCCCGCCTCGTAGGTTTCGATATGAATATCTGAGACCTCTCGCGCCAGAGATGTCACAATCAGTGTGTTGAGCAGCTTGACCACCGGTGCATCATCAAGCCCGCCGATGGCGTCGATATCCTGTAGTACTTCCCCCTCGGAATTTTCAACCACCAGCTTGAGGGCTGCGTCATTGGTGGCGGTCCTGAGCTGCGTGCCGGCGCGTTTCAGATGCTCGAGCACGGACATAAAGCTCTCTTCAGAGCAGCGACGGAAAAATACCCGATTCTGCAGCCGGTCCTCCGCTTCCTGGTGGACCAAAGGATCGTAGTCGGCGTAGCCAGCCAAATATCGCAGATTGCCGCTTTTAGTAAGCGGTAAACACTTCCGCTCTACCCACCAACGGGTGTCTGTGGCCCCCTCTACCAACGCAATATCGATATCTTCCAGGCTTAGCGGCTCGGTCACTTCAGATCACCTCCGCCATCATAAATACCGGCATATACATGGCGATCACTACCGTGCCAACAAGCAGCCCTATCACCAGCATGATCATGGGCTCTATCAGAGATGCGAACTGCGCAATGATATTGTCCAGTTTTTCCTTGTAACGAATAGAAAGGCCTTCGAAAACACCGGCCAAGTTGCCAGATCTCTCCCCAATTTCCACGAGCTTCAAATCCCGCCCGACAAAAAAGCCCGTGGTAGCCATTGCCTCACCTAGCCCTGCGCCATTGTTCACTTCGTTGCAGATGGTTTGAAGGGAGGGGCCGATATGCCCCCCCTGAAAGGAGCCCGCCACCTCCCGCAGAGCCACAGCAACTGGCATACCAGAACGAATGGATGACTCCAACATTCCGTAAAAGCTGATCAAGGTGGAATAACGGCGGATGCCGCCGTAGACAGGAATAGCTAGCGACAACTTTGCAAGCGCATTTTTCACACGCCCAGAGTTGTCCAGTTTCTTGAGGGCAACAGCAGAGGCAACAAAACCTGCTACCAAGGCCGCAATAAATAGCGGTAAGCTCTCGGAAATCGCAATCACGGCCCGCGTCAGCCCTGGCAACTCTGAATTAAATCCCGCCAGCATCTGTTCGAACTTCGGCACCACAAAAACGAACAACACCAGAATGGCAACAGCTACAGTACTTAACAGAAAAATTGGGTATGCCAAGGCCTGGCCTATAGACCTCCTGACCTGGAGGCGCTTGGCAACCAGCTCCCGGTAGGCGTCGAGAGCATCGACAAGGTTGGACTGTCGCTCCCCAGATTTTACTGCCCGTACAAAATCAGAAGAGAAGATCTCAGGATATCTTCCACAGGCCTCGTAAAGTGAAGAGCCTTTTTCGACATTTGCAGCAACTTCACGCAAATGACGGTTCAGCTCTTTCCCCTGCTCTTCCTCACAGAGAATGGCAAGAGCGGGCATAAGCTGGATCCCTGCCCTTAGCAACGCGATCAACTCTTCAGCCAAGTCTTTCAGGTCGGCTTCGGTCACCCGGTTACGCCGAAGGGTTACCTTGCGAGTGGGCTTAATCTTGATTACGAAGACACTAGCTTGCTCAAGATTCGCTCGAGCCTGCTGATCGGTGGATGCAACAATGACGCCGGTAAACGGCTTTCCGTCTCCCCCGAGGGCCTGATAGTGGTATTCGGGCACTGCGACATCCTTGTCAACGTTGATTTATGCGCAAAACAAAACGGCGGCAACATTAGCATAAAAATAACGCTTAACTAAACACTAGAATCCAAAGCGACTCGCAGATATATGTAAGCTGAAACAATGTACCAATACACGATAAAGCTGGCCTACTCTAAGCCTCTAAATCAACGTCATTTATTTGCGGTGCCCGCGGTTGCTAACTCTCCTCCAATCCCCCGATGGGGTGGGGGCGCGGCAAACTCTGCCTACGCCTGGCAGTTCAGTTAAGGATGCAGCCACCTCTGCCCCCCCCATGAAAGCTATTGAGTCAATCATTCCGCATCGTTTAGTCGAGTTCATTCAGATTGGATATCGCCCTACTGATGGCTAGCTGCTCCAACTGAAGGCTATTGAGCCCACCCGTAACTGGGTGCAATTATCGTTGGATAATGGGGGAGTAATACGCCCCCACTCAGTACTCACACCACATACTGCCCCTGAATACAGTTCACAACAGTGGTTTCAAGGCACCCCTTCATGCCAAGGCCATCCACCTCGGAAAGATTAAAGAATGCAGGCTTTTTTGATGACCTTACCCAAACAGAAAATAAGATCAGGAAGCACCATCAACGTGTCCCTTAGTGAAAACTCAAGTTTCCCGCTATCCGCTGCCCCCGCAACACCAATCCGGAACGCCCGGCCCTGGCTTTAGCTTCAAAAAGGCTCAAAGTTGATGGTTTGGACTGAAATGAAAAAAGGGGCAAAAGCCCCTTTTTAAAATGACTAACAATCGTCAATCGACGACTGTAGATCAAGAATTGGAGCGGGAAACCGGGTTCGAACCGGCGACCTCAACCTTGGCAAGGTTGCGCTCTACCAACTGAGCTATTCCCGCAATTGACCCGGTAGCATTGCTACCGGGTCGTATTGGCATCCCCAAGGGGAGTCGAACCCCTGTTACCGCCGTGAAAGGGCGGTGTCCTAGGCCTCTAGACGATGGGGACAGAAACTTGCACTTCGACCTTTCGATCCGGTGCTGCCATGCTGTCCATGGCAATGCCACTGATTTCTCGGTGGCGTGCTCTCCGAGTTGACTAGAGATCATCTCGCAAAGCAGAAAATTGGAGCGGGAAACCGGGTTCGAACCGGCGACCTCAACCTTGGCAAGGTTGCGCTCTACCAACTGAGCTATTCCCGCAATTGACCCGGTAGCATTGCTACCGGGTCGTATTGGCATCCCCAAGGGGAGTCGAACCCCTGTTACCGCCGTGAAAGGGCGGTGTCCTAGGCCTCTAGACGATGGGGACAGAAACTTGCACTTCGACCTTTCGATCCGGTGCTGCCATGCTGTCCATGGCGATGCCACTGATTTCTCGGTGGCGTGCTTTCCGAGTTGACTAGAGATCATCTCGCAAAGCGGAAATCTGGAGCGGGAAACCGGGTTCGAACCGGCGACCTCAACCTTGGCAAGGTTGCGCTCTACCAACTGAGCTATTCCCGCGTGGCATCCCCAAGGGGAGTCGAACCCCTGTTACCGCCGTGAAAGGGCGGTGTCCTAGGCCTCTAGACGATGGGGACCCAGAAACCTTCTGTCGTTTCGCTCCACCTTTGAGTGTAGCCCTGCGTCAGAAGTGGGGCGCATTCTATGGATCACCGCTAAACCTGTCAACACTCTTTTTGATTTTTTTTCTTTTGTTGTCAGACACTTACAAAACCCAGCCATTTCTGGAGTGCATTCTAGTACCGCTCTGTGCCAGTTCCCTCGAGCACCAGCGCGTGCAGGTGCAACTCTTCCAGAAATTGGCGGATACGCTTCGCATTGGTACCTAAGTCACTGACCCCGACTCGGGAGCTGGAACGCACATCGACTTTGGAGCCACCACCCACGTCAGCGCTGACCCGTACAACGATATCGTCCGTAAAACCGAGGATCGGTGTTTTCGCTACAGCCTCCAGGTGGCCCCGCTGAGGCTCATAGGAAACCACTTTCCAGCCCAGGTCTTCGGCCACTTCAGCAGCGATCTCAGTGGTACGAGCTATCGGGAAGTCCACGTGCAACGGCATTATATCGGCATATATATCTGCCTCCCGCTGCAATTCGGCCACCTTCTCTCCACCGTATTCGGCACTGTTGTCGCCTTTCTGGCGCAACTTCAATACCTCTTGATACTGGGGGGGATTGCGGGTATCGGTACTGATGTCGTGAATTCTTGGCACATCGAAGTTGCCCTTGCCTACGGTTACCAGAGGTATTGCCACCGGCAGCAGTCCGAGCAACGCCGCCCACAGAGCATTGCTGCGCACCAACGGCTTGCTCTTGCTCACTCCCCAGACAAAAACAAACAGGCTCAGTAGCGCAATTGCCAAGGCTGCACCGCCAGAAAACACAAATATTTTGAAAACCACAGAGAAGTGCAGCAACCCGTAACGCAAAGCGGCAGCCGCAAGGACAATCAGCAGTAACAGAATCCACTGCACCCGCAATAGCCAATTACTCCAGTGTGATTCCGTCACTCAGTGTCATCCTCCGTTTCATCACTGCCCTGGTCCAGCTTCACCGATAGAGAGTTCACACAGTAGCGAAGTCCCGTATCGGTGGGACCATCGTCGAACACATGACCGAGATGGGCATCGCACTTACTGCAGCGAATCTCTACACGCTGCATACCGTAGCTGCTGTCAGGCAGCTCCTTCACCGCCCCTTCATAATGCTCTGCATCAAAGCTGGGCCAGCCACACCCGCTCTCAAATTTTGACTGCGAGCCGAATAAAACCTCGCCACAGCAACGACAACGATAGACGCCATCGTCAAAAACATCCCAATATTCGCCGCTAAACGGCGCCTCTGTCCCACCTTCCCGGCAGACCTCAAACTCCTCATCTGTAAGCTTATCCCGCCAGTAGTTCTCATCCATCTGTTTTGACATACTCTAGTGTTTCCGTAATCAATTGGGGTTTCCGGTCAGGCGTCACTTTGTGGCAATGTCTATATGTATCGGTTCCCGGTTTCCCGCAGGAGTGGTACCTACCGCTGGTGGACATTACCCGGTTTTCGCGCACTGAACTCGCGGCCCTGGGCCGCTCCTGCTCTGCAATAGAGCTTCCAGGTCACCATGAAGGACATCAATAAATCAGAAAAACTGCACGGCGTCTGCTACGAAATTCGCGGCCCCGTGATGGAGCAGGCCCAGCGCATGGAAGAGGAAGGCCACCGCATCCTCAAGCTGAATATTGGCAACCCTGCCCCCTTCGGTTTTAACGCCCCCGACGAGATTATCCAAGACGTCATTCACAATCTCTCTGAGGCACAGGGCTACGTCGAGTCCAAAGGGCTCTTCGCTGCGCGTAAGGCCATTATGCAAGAGTGCCAGACCCTGGGTATCCCAGGCGTCGAGATTAACGATATTTACCTGGGCAACGGCGTCTCCGAACTGATCTCCATGAGCACCCAGGCCCTTCTCAACAATGGCGACGAAATGCTGTTGCCAATGCCCAACTACCCCCTGTGGATGGCCGCCACCAACCTCACCGGTGCCAAGCCGGTTCTCTATCGCTGCGATGAGGAGTCCGGATGGCTGCCTGATATTGAGGATATCAAAACAAAAATCACTTCAAAAACCCGCGGCATAGTGGTTATCAATCCCAATAACCCCACTGGCGCCGTTTATCCCCGGGAACTACTGGAGGATATTGTCGAGGTTGCCCGCAGTCACAACCTGGTGATCTTCGCCGATGAGATTTATAGCAAGATTCTCTACGACGATGCGGAATTTACCCCGATGGCCAAACTGGCCCCGGACGTGCTCTGCCTGAGTTTTAATGGCCTTTCCAAGTCCTACCGCCTGGCCGGCTTCCGCTCTGGCTGGATGGTTATCAGCGGCACCAAACACAGGGCCAAGGGCTTTATCCAGGGGATGGAAATACTCGCCTCTATGCGCCTGTGCGGCAATGTACCCGCCATGTTCGCAGTACAAACCGCTCTCGGTGGCTACCAGAGTATTAACGATTTGGTCCTGCCCGGCGGGCGCCTGCGCCAACAGCGAGATATGGCCCACCGCATGCTCAATGACATTCCCGGTGTGAGCTGTGTCAAACCTAGTGGTGCTATCTACTTGTTTCCCAAGCTGCATCTGGATCATCATAAGATCGAAAATGACGAGCAGCTGGTGCTGGATTTCCTGCGCCAGGAAAAAATACTACTGGCTCAAGGCAGTGCCTTCCACTGGGATGCACCGGACCACTTGCGCATTGTCTTCCTGCCCCGTGCCGACGACTTATCGCATGCGATGGAACGCTTGGGCGACTTTTTGGAGCGATATTCCTGCTGATGCTGGACGATTTACATATTCACGATTTTTACCGGGATGCCGGCAGGGTACTGCTGGCAATGTTTAATCAATTCCCGGTACCGGCAACCGTTTACGTGGAAGATATTTCCGGCCCCGACTCACCGGATGAGTACGGGCTGCACTCCCCACGCTATTTAGCCTGCCTGGGGTCCATGACCTGGCTAAAGCAGAGCGGCTATATCAACTTTTCCCAGCTGGTGCGCCAGGAGGCGATGGAGGATGCGGTATTAACCCACAAGGGTTTCCTGCTAATGATTAATGCCGAAGCTGAGTCCGGACAGAGCAACGCCCAGTTGCTCAACAGCGCTGTGCGCGAGGGATCATCAGGCCAGTTGCAGGCGCTGATGGAGCGCTTGATGCGGGAGTTTGCATCGCTGTAAGGGGCTCCTTAAGGCGCGGCATTGGCAATCGCCATTACTGGGATTGGCGACGATATTTAACGTGCAGCATTTTTAAGGCAGCATCCGGGTCCCGATCAGGGAAATCCGGGTTCTGCTCCAAGCGCGCTACAACTTCATAACCGCTGTCAGATCCGAGGATTAACTCTCTAAACTGGGCTTCGCTGTGCCGGGGCGAGTTGATCACCATCAGCAGATCCGCCTCAGCGGCGAGACAAGCGGGCAGCTGCCTCAGCAACTTTTCATAATTCTGACTGACATCGAAGCGACCTTTTTGTCGCGTCGGCGGATCGACAATGCCCAGGTCAAAGGGGCCGCGACGGTCGAAGCGCTTGAATTGACGCAGTGCATCGAATTGCAGGAACTGAACCCCTTTGAGCGACAGCCCATTAACCTCGTGATTTTCCCGTCCGCGATTTAAAACACCGCGATTGACATCCACATTTACAATATCGATATCACCTGCCGCTCGCGCGACCGCAGAAAAGGCACAGGTGAAAGCGAAAAGATTGAGCATTTTTGCTGACGCCTGCCCAGCCCTTGCACGTACCTGCTCTTCAAGCCAGGCCCTGCCCGGCTCAATATCCAGGAAGAAACCAACATTTTGTCGATCAAATGTGAGGGGGAATTTAAGGGCTCCACGCTGCGCGACAGGGTCTGTTACCGGCTCTCCGAAGTGCCACTGTAAAGGTGCCCCAGGGAGATAGCGTCGCTGCGCAGCGACCCCCTGATAACCTCGCGCCTCGGCCATTTGCCAGAGCTTTTCACACAGCTCTACTTCACTTTCATATTCTTCAAAAAAAGTCACTAACAAAGCGGGGAAAAAGCTGTCGACGCAGACCTGCTCCAAGCCCTCATAGCTGCGACCCCTGCCGTGAAAAAAACGGCGGCTGTCGCCAACATTTTGTCCTAGTTTATTTTCTACCTGCTCCAGCAGTAACTGCCAATCTGCACTCATCGCTTATTCAATATCCCCGTTACTCAGTGGATAAAGAATGGCATCCCGGTAGCCGGTAACCACTCGAATAAAACCACTCCACCGTTTATCAAGCTTGGGGTTACCGCTATCGATTAATAGCGGGCGCCCATGCAATTCCGTAATTTTTGTTTTAGTCGCAACCACGATTAAATTATCGCGCCCAACGCGCCGCAGTACATTGGCTGACAATTGTTGGTTACCCCGGCCAATTAAATGACCCTGGCCACCAATGGCGGTGAGAATGATTTTTACCGGCCCGCTGTGATCGGCGATGGCCTGTTCAATTTGCGGCGCACTGACATCCAGCTGCAACAACTGGCCATCCAGTAATAAATCCACCCCCAACAGTGTCCCCTCACAGCCCAACTCGCTGAGGATTGCCAATGTAGTAGAGCCTGGGCCAACGACATACAGGGTTTGCGGGTCCAGGTCTTCGGTAATCTCTGCGGCGATATCCGCAACTGCCAGCTCTTCCACTTCGCGGCCGGCATTTTTTACCGCCTGTAAAAACTGACCTTCCTGGGGCACCAGCAATTCGCCGTAGTAACGCGTGGTTACCCGCCCACTGCGGAATGATTGCTCATCAATATCCCGCACTTCACGCTCAGCGAGGTCCACCAGCTGCCCCGCCATCAGACGGCGCAAAACCTCACCACCCGCTTTAGGGGAAATCGCAAAACAGGCGGAATGCATTTTCACTCCGGCGGGAATACCCAGTACCGGGAAATTATCTCCCAGGGCATTGACGATATTTCTCGCAGTGCCGTCACCGCCAATAAAAACAATGAGGTCTGCACCATTGTTGCGGATTGTGGCTGCTGCACGCTCTGTATCTTCCGGTGAGGATGGCGAGCACTCAGCCACGCCCACTTCACAGACAGAAAAACCGAGTTTACGAGCTGTACTGGCCCCCATATCGCCGGCAAAGCACAGGATTTCCAGCTCATCCTTATAGGGTTTTAACTCCTCAAGGGCCAGCGCCGCACGCTGATTTGCCTGGGGTTCGATACCTGCGTCCAGCGCGCGTTGCACGGTTTCGGCACCATCGCTCCCCTTGAGACCTGCCGGGCCGCCAATGCCAGCCCAGGGGTTAATTATTAAACCAAGCTTTTTTACTTGTTTACTTAACTGCACGCCAACCCCAACACTTCCAGTTGCCGCTTCTCTTCGTCACCCAAAGTCTGGGCTGAAGTTTTGTAGTGACTGAACTCCAGGCGCTCGGGGTACTCTTTACGCAGCAAATCAAAAGCCTTCTCCATCGGCACATCACCTGCTGCAGCCGCGCGCAGGCGGCGATCGTCCGCGCGGGGGTTGTACATCTGCAACAGTAATTCTGCTGCTGAGTCTCCCGTGATCGCTTTAGATGTAACAGCCGGCTGACATTCCGCAGACAGAGGTGCAATACCCAATTCCCGGCACAAGGCCTCGCGAATCATACGGGTGCCGGCCAGCTTTCCATCCAGGCTGTAACCGGCAATATGCGGTGTCCCCAGGTCAACATGCTGCAATAATTCAGTATCGATATCCGGTTCGTTCTCCCATACGTCCAATACGGAAGTAAAACGCTTGCCCCGCTGGATTTCCGCCAGCAGTGCCCGGTTGTCAACCACCCCACCCCGGCCGGCGCTAATCAAGACGCTGCCATCGCGAAGCTGGCGCAACTGCTCTGCTCCAATCATATGGAAACTGGGGTAGGTGCCGCCCTTAACCAGCGGTGCGTGAAGGCAAACAATATCCTGGCTCAGCACCTTTGCCAGCTCACTCGCATCCGGGTTTTCCGGTAGCCAAGGATCGTAAACTGCGCAGGAAACCCCGAGGGCATGCAAGCGCTGCTGCAAAAGCCCGCCAACATTGCCGCAGCCCACTATGCCGAAGCTGCGCCCATGCCAGTCAATTTCCAGTGCGGCCAGGGTGCAGAAAACATACTCCACCACGGAGTTGGCATTGCAGCCAGGCGCGGCGCTCCAGAAGATCTCATTGCGTTCCAACCACTGGGTATCCAGGTGATCAGTGCCTATGGTGCAGCTGCCAACAAAGCGCACCCGAGTCCCCTCTAGCAGACTTTGATCAACCTGGGTGACCGAGCGCACCAACAAAATATCCGCATCAATTAATTGTTCTCGGCTCAAGGTGCGGCCGTGGTAGCGCTCCAGCGTTCCCAGATCACCGAAATACTCCTCCAACGCAGGAATATTCTCATCGGCGACAATTTTTAACCCCGCACTCTGTGCAGCGCTATCCGTCATGTAAGTTCTCCATCAACACCCGCTAAGGTGCGTTCAATCTTCTTGCTCAGGCCGCCGATACCAAATTCCTCCGCCAGGGCTCGGGCCAGATAGACATCCACCGGCTGTGGGCACAAATCTGCCAGCTTTATATCCAGGGGAACCCGCTCCTCAAGACTGGTCAGGCGCTTGGCGAGGTGCAGCTGCTCTTCGTATTCCTCTATCCGGGCCACCAATCCCTTGGCTCCGCGAATGGGCATTGTGGCAAGGGTATCGAGCTGCTCCAGCAACATTTCTATAGTGTCGAATGTCTCTAACAGGCGTGCCGCTGTCTTTGGGCCAACGCCGGGTATCCCGGGAATATCATCGCTGGTGTCTCCCACCAGGGCCAGATAGTCGGGAATCTGTTCCGGGCGCACACCGAACTTTTCCCGCACGCCCTCGCCATCCAGGTGCCGGTCGTTGGCAAAATCCCACAGGGATACAGCGCCCCGAGCCAGCAGCTGCCCCAGATCCTTGTCCCGGCTCACGACCACTGGGTTATGCCGGTGCAGCTTCCGGGTTAACGTGGCCAGTATGTCATCGGCCTCGTAGCGCTCACTGGAAAAGCTGGCAATACCCAGTACCTCAGCCATTTCCCGGCACGCCGCCAGCTGGAAAGCCAGGGCTTCATCTGGCAGTGCGCGACTGCACTTATAGTCCGGGTAAATCTCATTGCGAAAACAGCTTCCCAATGATTCGTCGAAGGCGCAGGCAATATAGCCCGGTTGTCGCGCCAACATATCCAACAGGAAGTTAGTAAAGCCGTAAACGGCTTCAGTGGAGTAGCCACTGCGACTCTCCCAGTTGGGCGGCAGCGCAAAGTAGTAGCGAAAAATATATACCGATGCGTCTATGAGATAACTATTCAAGAGAGATCCGCCAATTGGTAGCTGCCCCGGTCAAAAGGATTGGGACAACCGAATTCCTTCATCAGGGCTTCGGCGAATGCACAGGCCCGAGGGTTGGGCCGGGTATCACAATAGTCCAGAACTTGCTGCCAGATGGCCTTTTTAAACGGGTCGCTGGCGCCCAATCCATTCTCCAGATTGTCGGCGCTCACGCGGAACTTGAGTCCGCAAGCCCGTGCAAAGATCCATTCAAGGGCCTGTGGCTTGACCTCTACCTGCTCGAACTCAGCCTGCTGGTCGGCACTGCGACCATCCGGCGCATACCAGTAACCGTAATCTGGCAACTGCCGCCGGGCCTCTCCGGCGACACACCAGTGCGCGACTTCATGCAAAGCGCTGGCGGCATAGTCCAGGGTGAACTCTACCTGGTGGTAGGGTTGACCTTCCCCCCTGGGCCGGTAATAGGGCTCGCAAAAGCCCCCGCGAAGTCGGGTATTGAGCCCATTTGGGTCTGAAAAACAGTGATCGAAGACTCTGACGATACGATCAGCCATTGGCAGTTTCGTAGGAACAGAAGCCATTTCTGCGGTTGCAACAGGCAAGGCGTTCTCCGGGATACCTCAAAGGCGGGGACTATATCAACGCCTGCGCCCCGATCAAAGCGCAGGCGCTTGCGGGGCGCAAAAGGCGCTGGTTGTATTTCGGCAAATCAACATATACCTTTAGGAACAGGGATGCCGCAGAGGGCGTGTCCTTCTAGCGTCTCCCCGAGGAGGGAATTAAAGCAATCAAACACCCTCCTGCCCCAGTCTTCCTTCAGAGGTAGGGCATTTCGCTGTCGCACCTTCATCTGACGTGGAGACGGTATACAACCGGCCCTGCAAGGAGGTGTTCCATGACAGACCACAGCATCAACAATGTGGTTGACCTCTTCACCGGCGAGCCCATCGAAACTTCTGCGGACAGGCGCTTTATTCGCCTATCGCCGGAGCTAGACGGCTTGGAAATGCTCTACTCCAACAACTCCAGCGGCACAGATCTATATAGCCTGAAAGTTTTATGCTGGGGTCTCAAAGCAAATGGCGAGGTCGTAGGCCTCGTTCCCTGGTTAAACACCATAGTGGCCTGTCCCGACATCAAGGACCCTCTCGACGGACGCTTTGAGGGCTACTATGACCCCGGCATTGAGGAAATCTTTCATCAGCCCCCCATTCACAAGATCGTCGAGCTGGAGACTGCGGCGGAATACTTTGAATACGAGAGCAATAAAGCTGAGGAAGTACTCCAGGAGATCCCCGACACCATCGGCACCCACGCTGTGTTTATGGATGAACAGCGCGAGAACCTGACACTGATTGAGGTCGTCAGCTGGAGGTTGCACGCCGACGGGGAGATTCACGGCATGCTAATAGACCACGATATCGTTGAAACCACTCCGGTTTTACCGGGGGATCACTGCCTGTACCCCGCGCAGGAGAGCGAGGGATTCCGGTACTTTTTCCAACACCATATCGCCAACAAAATTAAATCCGAGGACCCCGAAGCCCTGGCCGCTATCGCTGCCCTGGTGACAGCTCCCTAGGGACTGTTGGGTCTTAATATTCAGGAGTGTGCCAGCCCCCGCCAATGGCATGGGGGCTGGAGCAACCGCGACCCGCTATTCCGCTTTTTTAATCCAGTAGACAAATTCGTCATTTTCCTCTGCGTGCTGTACCAGCTCATATCCAAGAAATTGGCAGAACTTGGGCACATCCCGCTGAGTGGAGGGGTCGGTAGCAACCATTTTCAACACTTCACCATCGGCGACATTGCGCACCGCTGAATGCAGCATCATGACGGGTTCCGGGCACAGGAGGCCACGGGCATCTAAGGTGTGATCTGACTTCATAGGTATCATTGTGCGCAATTTTGCCGCCGTCGTCATCTCCAGAGGCATGAGGGCCGCGCGGTAATTCCCCTGCGCCCGCACTAAAATCCTCATAGGGCTAACGCAATTCGGGCTGACAATGATCTACGTGTTGATAGAACGGGAAATTGCGGCAGAAATGCAGGGCAGCTATGAAGAGGCCGCCCGCAAAATCCTCACTTGCGCCTACCGCACCGTAGGCTTTATCGAGGGGCAGACCTATATCGAGAAGGGCAATCCCTTGCGGCGCTTTACACTCTCCAAATGGCAATCTGAACTCCATTGGCAACACTGGTATACCAGCCAGGAGCGCCGCGCACAGATGAATCTACTCAACCCACTGATGGTGCGGGAAGAGCGCATTACTGTCCTGGAGATCGCAGCATAAACTGGGCAGCCAACTCTACTGCGGATTGCCAATGCTGAAGCTGGTTAAAACCGCTGGCGCGACGGGGTTTAAAGTCGTGATCGCCATCTTCCAGCCACTCGACCTCAATGGTGTTCGCCAAACCGTAGCCTTCTACCTCAGCCCGGCTGCCTAATGGGTCGCGATCTCCCTGTATCACCAAGGTCTGGCAGCGAATATCCACCAAGTGCTCGGTACGCAGCTTTTCCGGCTTGCCCTGGGGGTGAAACGGATATCCCAGGCATACGGCACCGGCAATCGCCTTCTGCCCCCAGTATTCATCCGCCAATAGACTCGCCACGCGCCCGCCCATGGACTTACCACCGATAAACAGGGGCAACTCGGGGCCTAACTGGACGATTTGCTCGCGGAAAGACTCTTGCAGCTGGGGCATGGTATTGGGTGGCCGCTTACTTCCCCCGGTGCGCCGCTGCGCCATATAGGGAAACTCAAAACGGACAACTTCCACGCCCTGCTCACACAACCCCTGCGCCAGGAACTGCATAAACGCACTGTCCATCGGTGCCCCGGCGCCATGGGCAAATAGAAAGCGCGCACGGGGCTCACTCGGGCTATCGATTAACCATTCAGACATCGGGGGGCAGGTCCTCGGCCAGGACCAAGTTTACAGTTTCTTCACCGGGCTCAAACCAGATCACCACTTGGCCGGATTGCAGCTGGCGACGCAGGCTGGCAACTTTGTCCACCAGTTCCACTTCACGCTCACCGTATTCGGTGCCCTCGCGAGTGGCGTACTCTTCCAGCAGACTTTGCAGGGTATCGGCATCTAGTTGTTCGAAGGGAATAATCATACAGCGACTAATTCAGGTAGGCTGGGAGCAGCCATAGCCACCCCCAGAATATTGTAAAACGATCAGGACTTGGGTTTGCGGAAGCGCAGGGTCATACGATCGCTCTCGCCGATAGCGAGATACTTTTCACGGTCCTCTTCACCCAAGCGCATTACCGGTGGTAAGGTCCATACGCCTTTGGGGTGGTCAGCAGTGTCTTTGGGGTTCGCATTTACTTCGCTGGCCTCTTCGAACTCAAAGCCCGCTTTTTTAGCCAGGTCAATAACATACTCCTGGGTGACATAACCACTTTTCACCATATCTTCCAGGCTGGTACCTGGCTTGGCACGGTGCTCAACGATCCCCAGCACACCACCGGGCTTCAGCGCGGCAAAAAAGCTGGCAAAAGCTTCATCGGCATAATCGCGATACATCCAGTTGTGCACGTTGCGGAAAGTTACTACGGCATCGGCACTGCCTGCCGGAGCAATCTCGCGACCGGTTTGCGGGGCAAACTCAGTCACAATTACTTTCTTGTAAGCCTTATCGTTAGCAGCCAGCTTCGCTTTGAAGTTCTTCAGGGAGCGCTTGAAGTAGTCGGACTCACTATTCTCAGGGAAGTGCGCCGCATATAAGGTCCCCTTCTTGCTCAGGTAGGGCCCGAGAATTTCGGTATACCAACCGCCGCCCGGGGTAATTTCCACTACCGTCATATCCGGCTCGATCCCCATAAACTCCAGGGTCTCCGCTGGGTTGCGGTACTGATCGCGGGCGACATAATCCTTGTTGCGATGATCCCCCTTAATGGCAGCAGAGAAATCTGCAGCCTGGGTTGTGCCCGCCAAAGCCAGGGCACCGGCCAGGGCCACCAGGGATTTCTTAAAATTGCTCGTCATAGTTTTTCCTGTGTTGTTATCGTTGGTCCAACTTCATTTGCACACTGTCGATCTTATCCTGCATAGATTGCTCGCGGTCAATACGAGTTCCCAATTTCAGACTGGAACTGATTCGGTCGGCGCCCATTTGATGCACCCGCTCGTGGCACTCTTTAACTGCCGCCATCACCTTATCCCAGTCCCCCTCGATATTGGTACCGTATGCGTGCAGGCGATAGGAAAGCCCCGCCTCTTCCAGCACCCGCTCGCACTCAGCAACGTATTTACTGACGGAAACACCAACGCCGATAGGGATCACACATAAGTCAGCAATCACGTTCATCAACAGTCCCTCGTTAAAGTACTTGGATATTGGTTTCAAAATAACGCTTTTGAGATTGGCCGATAGAGTTATTCGACGAGATCCTATTACAATGTCAGCTCAACGTCTCTCGTGAAGCAAAGGAACCCTATATGCAACAGCATCTCGTTATCTCCATGATCTCTGATGACAAGCCCGGTGTCGTGGAAAAGCTTTCAGCAGTTATCGCAGATAACGGCGGCAACTGGGAAGACAGCCATATGGCCCACTTCGCTGGGAAGTTTGCCGGAATCCTGCGGGTGGCGGTGCCCGCAGATAAAAGCGAGACACTTAAAGAGGCGTTGTCAGCCTTGGCAAACGCAGGCTACAACCTGGTCATTGAAGATGCCATTGCAGTATCCGCCAAACCCCAGCAGACGCTGACGCTGAAACTGGTTGGCAACGACCGTCCCGGCATAGTCCGCGAGATCTCGCGCGCCCTTACCGCCCACCATATCAATATGGAGCATCTGGAAACCACTTACGGCAGCACCCCCTGGAGCGGTGAGCCCCTGTTTAATGCCGAGTGCACTATCAGTGTGGCCGAAGACATAGATCTCGACGGCCTGCGTGACGATCTGGACCAGATTGCCAATGAACTCGGAGTCGAGATCGATTGCGAGGAGATCGCCACCCCCATCTAATTGTGGAATAATCCGCAGCCGTACAGGGCCGGGCACTGCTGTCCGGTCTAGCTAGAAGTCTCTCCAGCGCAAACGCCACCTCATGTTCAAGATTGTTCTATACCAACCTGAAATAGCGCCAAATACCGGCAATATTATTCGACTTTGTGCCAATACCGGGGCAGAGCTGCACCTTATCGAGCCCTTAGGTTTCGATATGGATGACAAACGCCTGCGTCGCGCCGGCCTCGACTACAGCGAGTACAGTCGCGTGGTGCGCCACAAGGACTGGCAGACCTTTATCGATAGCGAACAACCCGCCAGGGTGCTGGCGCTCTCCACCAAGGGAAGCAAAAGCCATACCGCGATCGAGTTCCAGGCGGATGACGCCATTGTGTTTGGCCCGGAGACCCGGGGGCTACCCGCAGAGTTCCTGCAAGCAGTAGGGGCCGAAAACACTTTGCGTATCCCCATGCGTGCCGAGAGCCGTAGTATCAACCTGTCCAATGCCGCCGCCATTGTTATCTACGAGGCTTGGCGACAATTGGATTTTAGTGGCGCCGTGTCCCAGCAGTAAGAAGTTCACCTGTTATGCAAAGTTCCCAAGCCCCAATCGGACTCTTTTACGGTTCCAGCACTTGCTATACCGAAATGGCTGCGGAGAAGATCCGCCAGTGTATCGGTCCTCAATGGATTGATATCCACAATATCGCAGAGGCGGATATTAGCCTCGCCGAAGACTACGACTTCCTTTTGTTCGGCATTCCCACCTGGGACTACGGCGAACTGCAAGAGGACTGGGAAAATATCTGGGACGACTTGGCCGCGCTGGACCTGCACGAGAAAAAGATCGCGCTGTTTGGTCTGGGTGATCAGGAAGGCTACCCCCAGTGGTTCCAGGACGCCTTGGGCTATTTGCATTCGCAGCTCCTCGCCTGCGGTGCCCGTGCAGTGGGCTATTGGTCCGCAGAAGGTTACGAGTTTGAAGAGTCCAAGGGGCTAACCGCCGATGGCAGCCAGTTTGTCGGGCTGGCCCTGGATGAGGAGAACGAATTCGATCTGAGCGAGGAGCGTATCCAGCGCTGGTGCGACCAGGTAATGCGCGAGTTTGGTTTGCAGGATGAGGGCTGACGGAAGTCTTATTGTGAGCGAACCGGACAAGAAGTACGCAGAAATTGAATGGCGTGAAGATGGCCAGCCGCTGTCTCGCGCCTACGACGATATCTATTTTTCCAGCGCCTCCGGCCTGGAGGAAACCCGCTACGTTTTCCTGCAGCAAAATGCCCTGGCTGAACGCTGGCAACAGCTCGCGGAGAGCGGCACCTTTACCATCGCCGAGACAGGCTTCGGCACCGGCCTGAACTTTCTCGCCGCCGCAGAGCTTTGGCAGAAAACGGCCCCGGAAAGTGCTCGCTTGCACTTTATTTCGGTCGAGAAGTTCCCGCTGCGTCCCAACGACCTGCGCAGGGCACTGGATCTCTGGCCACAACTGGCCCCGTTCGCTCAGCCTTTGATTGATAGCTACCCTCCCCTGCTGGCCGCCGGCATTCACCGGCTGCACTTTGGCCCAGTCAGCCTGACCCTGATTATCGGGGAGGCAAGTGAGGCCCTGAACAGCTTGCTCCTGCAAAGGGACAGCGATCACCAGGTAGACGCTTGGTTCCTGGACGGTTTTGCCCCAGCCAAGAACCCGGATATGTGGACACCAGAGCTGTTTAACAACATGGCCGCTCTGAGCAGTCCCAGCGCCACTTTCGCCACCTTTACCTGTGCCGGGCTGGTTAAGCACGGACTCCGTGATGCCGGTTTTTCCCTGCGCAAGGTTCCCGGCTTCGGGCACAAAAGAGAGATGCTGTGTGGCACTCTGGAGAGCCCGCAAGTGAGCGAAACCAGAGAAACTCCGTGGCACCTGCCTCACCAGGAAAGCAAGCCTCCTAAAACCGTCGCTATTGTCGGCGCGGGAATAGCCAGTGCCACTATTGCCCGGGCACTGGCAGAGCGCGGCATCGATGTTCAGGTATTTGAACAGGGTGAGGAACCCGGCTCTGGCGGCTCTGGGAATGACCAGGGAATTCTATACGCCAAGTTATCTCCCAAGCCCGGCCCCAACGGAGACTTCAATCTCCACGCTTTGATGTTTGCCCAGCGCTACTACCGCAGCCGCTGCTCTAAAGTGAGCCACTTCAGCGGTCTGCTTCAATTGGCGCAAACTGAGCGGGAACAGCAATTACAGAGTCAGGTTGCCGCCACACTGGCGGAGAGCGATGGGCAGCTATTGGCTGAACCTGTCGATGCTCGAGCGGCCAGCTCCCTGGCCGGCGTCGACCTACCCGTGGGTGGACTGCACTTTCCTCACGCCGGGTGGATTGAACCGCGCAAAGTCTGCGCCACTTTATTGCAGCATCCAAATATCACCCTGCACAGCAACAGCTTGGTAAAAGAATTAGAACGAGAATCGAGCGGTTGGTCAGTAAAAACAGACCGCAGTGACTTTCAATTTAATGCGGTAGTTCTGTGCGGTGCCAATGATATTCGCCAATTTGCCCCTGCGGCGGCCCTCCCCCTGAAGCCAATTCGCGGGCAGGTGTCCAGAGCAACGGCCACTGAAAATTCTTCGCAGTTACAAATGGCTTTGTGCGGTGAGGGTTATATCACTCCTGCCTATCAAGGGCGTCAGAGCTTTGGTGCCACCTTTAAGCTTAAGGAGACCGCTACTGACCTACGAGTTAGCGAGCACAGCGAGAATCTACAAACCCTGGCAGAGCTACTGCCGCAAATAGCAGATGAGTTCTCACAACAGTCTCTCACTGGCCGAGCGGCTTTGCGCGCAGCGACCCCCGACTACCTACCCTTAGCCGGCCCCTTACCCAACTGGGACTCTATCAGCGATACCTATGTCGCACTGCGCAAGAATCGCAAGCAGTACGTTCCCGAGCGGGCTGACTACCAGCAAGGCCTCTATGTAATGGGAGGCTTGGGTTCCCGTGGCTTTACCTACGCACCACTAACAGCCGAGGTACTGACTGCCTGGATGCTCAACGAGCCCCTTCCGGTCAGCGCAACCCTGGCCAAAGCACTGCACCCGGCTCGCTTTGCCATTCGCGATCTGGGTAGAAACCGGGATATCAAGTAGAGGAGGCTCCAGTCTCCTTCTTCTCTGAAGACAGCAAGTTGGCACTGCCGGAACCACAGGCGACGATCGTCTTCATCGCCGCCTCAACACTCACGCCGGGCAGCATTTCTACGCACTCTGCCGGCACGTGAAACACAAACCCGGAGGTGGGTACCGGCGCTGTAGGTACATAGACAGTCATATCTCCATTGGGATGTTGAGAAGTGACAATTGCGGTGACAGTGAGCGGATTATCAATGCCGTGAATGCGGACCTTGGCTACCGGCCCCGCCAGCACACCTTCACCACCGCCACCAATAAACTGGATCACCACATCTTTGATGGTACTGTAACCCGGCGCCAGGCGTCCCAACCAGTGATCCACATGGCGGTGTAACCAGCTGCCAACACTGGTTTTCACCAACAAACCAATCGCGAAACAACCACCAAGGATCAGGGCTATCACCACGAGCCTGGCAAGGGTATTCTTAAATTCTGTATGCGCCTCAAGCCACACCACAGCGGGAGCTACAAGATCACTAACTTGACCGAACAGCCACTGAAACAGCAGGACAAAGATAGCTATAGGCAGCACCACTGCAAGTCCACCCAGCAGCGTCAAAGTGATAAAAGTTTTAATTCTGGTCATAGGCTATTGATGAACCGACTTCTCTTGAACAGCTGGATGCTGTTATTGCTTTACGCCCCGTGGCCGCAAAGTGCAGCTGCAGAGACACAACTCCAAACAATCCCTTTTTCCATCCTGGAAGAGCGCCAGCGTGGAGGGGACCATTTCACCCAGGGGCTTTTCTTTGATGGTCAACGCTGGTGGGAGAGCAGTGGTCGCTACCGCCGCTCCTGGCTCGCCGAGTATACCGACCCTGGGGCCAATCCAGTAAGACGCAAATGGCTTGCTAGGAATCTTTTCGCCGAAGGGCTCACAGTTCTCAACGATAAACTTTACCTGCTGACCTACAAGGCGGGAGAGGTCCATGTCTACCACGCAGACAAGCTCCAACATTTGAAGGTCATGTACTATCGAGGCGAAGGCTGGGGCCTCACCAGTAATGGCCAGCAGCTGATTATGAGTAATGGCAGTGGCGAACTGGTTTTCCGTGATCCCGATACTTTTGAGGTAGTGCGACACCTCAAAGTTCAAGGCGGAGGTAAAAATTGGTCCAGACTCAATGAATTGGAATTTGCCCAGGGCCTGATTTGGGCAAATATATGGCAAGAAAAACAGATTATTGCCATCGATCCAGAGAGTGGCCAGGTGCGCGGCATTATCGATCTCAGCGCTCTCAATCCGGCCGGCAGAAATCATCCTGACACCGTGGCCAATGGGATCGCCTGGGACAAAGCCAAAAATGGGCTCTGGGTAACTGGAAAGTACTGGAAACAGCTCTATTTGATTCGCCCTGCTGGACTGGGCTTTGAGCGTACCAGTAGAGTTTCTAACGCTGATCCGTAACGGTCAGCACCCCCCCATCCCGGAGATAGTCCATCGCAGACAACTGCAACTGCAAGCGATAGCCGTGCCCCCGGCTCTGTAGGCTGACGCCTTCCAAACTCGCCTCGCCGTCATACAGCGTGGTGAATTTCCCTTCTTCATTTTCCCACTGAATATTTTCAACTTTTTGCATGCCGGGTAACTCAAGAGTGACCACTGTGAACTCTTCCGGCAAAGGCTGTAGCTCGACCTGGGCAACACCCGATGCGGTCGCCAGGGAAAATGCCAGTTGGTTTTCCGGTGCTGTTTGCCACCCCAGGTGAGTGTCAGCAACAACAGATTGAACCAGATTATGTGGGGAGGTGGAGGCGCACCCCAGAAGTCCGGCAGGAACCGTCAACGACAACACAGTTGACAAAATCAATGTGCGCATAGCCCTATCCTTAGCTTGCCGCTGTGATGGCGTAGGATTATAACCCGCGAAATATGTCACAGGCGTAAAGCCGTCAATTTCATTCAATTTCAGCGGCATACTCATCAATAAACATACCACGCGCGATCGAGCCACAAGGTATACTCCCCGCCCATGAATTCCCCACAACATATTCTCGAACACGTTTTTGGCTATACCGATTTCCGCGATCCTCAAAAAGCAGTTATCGACACACTGGTAGCCGGCAATGATGCCCTGGTATTAATGCCCACCGGCGGTGGTAAATCCCTGTGCTACCAGATTCCCGCCCTGGCGCGCCCCGGGTGTGGAGTTGTAATCTCCCCCCTGATTGCCCTGATGCAGGACCAGGTAGAAGCTCTTCAGGAAGCCGGCATCCGCGCCGCTTACTTGAATTCATCAGTGGCCTATGACGAAATCCAGGCAATCGAAAGCCAGCTATTACACGGTGAGCTGGATCTCCTCTATCTAGCCCCTGAGCGGTTGCTACAGCCACGAACCCTGTCATTACTGCAACGGGTAGAACTGTCGCTGTTTGCCATTGATGAAGCCCACTGTGTTTCCCAATGGGGGCATGACTTTCGCGCCGACTATCTGCAACTCAACTGCCTGCACGAGCAATTCCCCCGGGTACCCCGTATTGCCCTGACAGCGACAGCAGACAAGCGCACCCGTGCAGAAATTGCTCGCCGCTTGGACTTGGAAGAGGCCCGCCACTTTGTCAGCAGCTTCGACCGCCCCAATATCCAGTACCGCATTGAGCCCAAGGACAACCAGCGCCGCCAACTGCTGCAATTCTTACAGAATGGACATCAGGGCAACGCCGGGGTTATTTACTGTCTGTCCCGAGCCAAAGTGGAGAACACTGCGGAGTGGTTGAGCCAGCAGGGCTTCACTGCCCTGCCCTATCACGCCGGGCTACCCGCCGAGACCCGCGCCGAGCACCAGCGCCGCTTCCTGCGTGAAGAGGGTGTCATTGTTGTCGCCACAATTGCATTTGGCATGGGGATTGATAAGCCGGATGTGCGTTTCGTTGTTCACCTGGACCTACCCAAAAGCATCGAAGCCTACTATCAGGAAACGGGCCGTGCGGGCCGCGATGGTGGGGCCTCAGTTGCTTTACTCCTCTACGGTCTCGAGGATGTGGTAAAGATCGGCCAGATGGTGGAGTCCTCAGAGGGCAGCGAAGAGCACAAGCGCCAGGAACGCAGCCGCCTGAATGCCATGCTCGGGCTGTGTGAAATCACCAGCTGCCGCCGCCAGGCCCTGCTGGACTATTTTGCGGAACCACTGGACAACCCCTGCGGCAACTGTGATACCTGCCTGGAGCCACCTGCCACCTGGGATGCCAGTGAGGCAGCGGTAAAACTACTCTCCTGTGTCTATCGCACCGGACAGCGCTTTGGCGCCAGCCACGTGATCGATGTACTGCGCGGCTCCGAGAACGAGAAAGTCCGCAAATTCGAGCACGACCAGCTCTCCACTCATGGCATCGGCAAAGACCTGAGCGCGGCCGAATGGCGGGCAGTCGTGCGGCAGCTGATTGTTCGCGGCTACCTGGAGGTCGAGGGAGAATTCCAGGGGCTGAGGCTCACTGAAATTTGTCGCCCGCTGCTGCGCCGGGAAGAGACTCTCAACCTGCGCAAGCTTCCCCCGAAAGCAGCGCGCTCGCAGAGCCGTGACAGTCGCAGTCTGGATGATCTCAGCCCAGAAAACCAAGTGCTTTGGGAAGCCCTGCGCAACTGTCGCAAACAGTTGGCAGAAGAGCGCGGCGTGCCGCCTTATGTCGTCTTCCACGATGCGACCCTGCGCGGCATGGTACAAGCCCACCCACAAACACACAGCGAGCTATTAGCGGTTTCCGGCGTTGGAGACAGTAAGCTCGAACGCTTCGGCGATGCATTTTTAGCGGTTCTCAGGGATTTTCCCAAACACGAATAACTCCGAACAGTCGGGAGCTTTTCCCCAAAACACAGAGCTGTGTTACAAAGGGGCAAAGCAGTAGAACAATAATTGATAAACCCGACTGAGAGAGAACTATGAAAGTAATCGGCCACCTGATTAATGGCAACATGGTTAATGACACCGGTGCCGCAGGTAACTCCGAACTCCAAGAGGTCACCAACCCCTCCACCAACGAAGTGATCGCCCAGGTTTCGTTAGCCTCTAAAGCGACTGTTGAAGAGGCCATTAGTGCAGCTGAAGCAGCCTTCCCCGCTTGGCGAAACCTTCCGACGGCCAAGCGAGTACGAATTATGTACCGCCTGCGAGACCTGCTGCAGGAGAACGCCGCAAAGATTTGTGAGCTGATTACCCTGGAACACGGCAAAGTCCTCGACGATGCGATGGGGGAATTACAGCGGGGCATCGAGAATATCGAGTACGTTTGCTCTACTCCGGAAATGCTAAAGGGCGAACACAGTAAAAATGTCGGACCGGCAATAGACTCCTGGAGCGAATTCCAACCGCTGGGTGTTTGCGCCGGCATAACCCCCTTTAACTTCCCCGCTATGGTTCCTCTGTGGATGTGGCCCATGGCAATTGCCTGCGGCAATACCTTTGTACTAAAACCCTCCGAACGCACCCCCTCCTCTGCCCTGTTTATCGCGGAGCTGGGTATAGAGGCCGGCATCCCCACAGGGGTATTAAATGTGGTCAACGGCGGTAAAGAGGCCGTCGATACGCTCTTGACCGATAAGCGCGTCCAAGCGGTGAGCTTTGTGGGATCGACACCGATCGCAGAGTATGTCTACAGCACAGGCACCGCCCATGGAAAAAGAGTGCAAGCGTTTGGTGGCGCCAAGAACCACGCGATAATCATGCCAGATGCCGACCTGGACAACGCTGCCGCTGCCCTGATGGGTGCAGCCTATGGTTCCTGCGGCGAGCGCTGTATGGCTATCTCTGTCGCTGTAGCGGTGGGTAATGAAACCGCCGATGCCCTTGTTGAGAAACTCAAAGTGCAAATTGCTGATCTGAAAATCGGCGATGGAATGGACAGCCATAGCGATATGGGGCCACTGGTCACCCGGCAACACTTACAAAAAGTTGAAAACTATATTGCCGCTGGTATCGAAGAAGGTGCGGAACTGGCTGTAGATGGACGCAACCAGACCGTTTCCGGTTTTGAAAATGGTAATTACCTGGGCGCTTGCCTATTCGATCGTGTCACCCCGGAAATGTCGATTCACAGCGGCGAGATTTTTGGCCCGGTACTCTGTGTGATGCGTGTCGAAACCATGCAGGAAGCCATGGATATTATCGATGCCCATGAATATGGCAATGGTACCTGCCTGTTCACCCGTGACGGCGAGGCAGCACGCTATTTTAGCGACAATATTAAAGTTGGAATGGTCGGTATTAATGTACCCCTGCCGGTACCGGTAGCCCACCACAGTTTCGGCGGTTGGAAGCGTTCATTGTTTGGTGACCTTCACGCATATGGACCCGATTCAGTGCGTTTCTACACCAAACGCAAAACCATCACCCAGCGCTGGCCTGCCAGTGGGGTGAGGGAAGGTATTCAGTTCAGTTTCCCCTCAAATCAGTAAGCATTAGGGTGGCAGCCCCCCAGATTTCCCCTTCAAAAAAAGTGCCCGATTTTGCCGGGCACTTTTTTCTTACTATAAAGAGTTCCCCTCCTGATCTACCGCATCCAGCTGACGGCCATCCGGACCTCCATCTCTCGGCGGAATCAATACATCGATTTCTGGAGTCCCCGGTAACGCACTGGGATCAGTCAAAGCCCGAAGAAACTCAGCTAAAATTTCGATTTCGTCATCGGACTCGCCACGATTTGCTGGGCTATCACCAACCAAGTCCATGGTAAGCTGATAACCATTAGGTGCGACAATATCAACACAACCGCTGCCCAAATACTCGAACTGCTCCAGCTCACACAAATCTGCAACAGTATCGGTCAAGGGTGTGCCAGTATCATCAACACCAAAATAACTTTGGATGGAATCCAAAGTATTGAAGTAATGAGAGATATTTCGCTCTAAACTGCCAAACTGTCCCGCGTGCCCCCATGGACCGGAAATGGAAACATTGAGAAGCGACGGCACCCTATATCTTTCCAAATCGCTACCATCTTCATTGGTACCGACTCCAATTTGTGGATAGCGAAACCCCCTGGACGTTTCCAAAGTAAAAAATGGCCCATCATGGCATTGTGCACAAGCAGTGTTGGTGTAAAACAGGATTCCACCACGTTTCTGCATCTCAGTCATGGCATCATCATTGCCATCAAGGAAGTCAAAGAAAGGGTTATCAATAAATAGCTGGGAAGCCTGGTAGGCAGCCAAGGCTTCAGACACCCGCAGGAAAGTTTTTTCGCTATCCCCAAAAGCGTCTTCGAAAAGTGAATCCCACTCATCACTCAAACCAGACGCAATGTTCTCGCGATAATCGCTATCACTGGCAAAGCTTCCCCGCTCACCCATTTCCTCTGCTGTAACTACAGGAAAGTGGGCCTGGGCCATCAACAGTGTCAGGGAATTACTGGCTATCTCTTCAGAAAAACTATTTACGTCATCAGAGACATCTCCATCATCAGTTCTGACCTGATTGGCTAAATAAGTAGCTTTATCCTCAATGTTGTTAATACCTGTTCTGAAACTGACTCTCCTATCCCAAAAAAGGCTATCCGACCAAATAGCAGAATTACAGGTGGGGGGCGAGTTACGCGGTAATAGCGGCATCAGATTACCATCGCTTCTACCGGGCCCCAATAAGTCAGGATTTACCGTATTTACACCAATCGGTAACGACAAACCATCACTGCCACAACCCAGTGTGGGGTGGTGACAAGATGAGCACGAAGAATCGTTATTTAAACTCAGGGATTTACTGTGAAATAAGCGCATTCCCAACTCAATAAGTGCGGGATCTTCCTCTCTGCGCAGCCGCGCCACATAAGCTCTTAATGCGCCTACTCGATCTCCCAGGCTTATAACCTCTGCGGCAGCCCTAAGACACTCATTCAGGTTTTCTGTAGCTATATCCCATACATCGCTAACTCGCTCACCCGCCGTACATTCATCGAGACGTGCAATTGTTGTATTTACTTCTGCAAAGGTTGTATCGACGGAGGTGCCGTTATACCAGTCATCGTCTCGATCGCTATCCAGTGTCCTTGCAACATCCTCATTTGACGGCTCACTGTAGCTACCGTCACTGACTTTCACCGCAGCGCTGTAGCTATATTTTGTACCGCTGGACAAACCACTATCTTCGAACCGCTCAGCCTGCGTCTCCGCTATCTCTTCACCATCGCGATATATTAAATAGGAAACATCACCACTCTCATTTGGCTCCCAGGAAATACGGATAGTGGAAGCCGAAGTCGTGACGGCTATTAAGTTCGAGGGAGACTCCAAATCTGTAGACACCTGCCCCCCACTGGAACCAGAGCTATCGTCACCTCCAGAGCTGCCACTGCTCCCTCCACCGCCACACCCCCAAAGCAGGAGCACCGCAAAAACAGCCAGGATACGCGTATTTACAGACAACAATAATTTTAAATACTTCTTAAAAAATAAATTCATCTTTAGTTTTATTTATTGGTTAAATAAACGAGCTCCAAATTACTCAACAATCAAGGAGCCTCTTGCGCAGGATTATCAATTCACAAAAAACAGAGTCAACAACAACATTAAACCTCCATAAAAGAATGAGAACCAATCGAGCATTATTTTTAAAAAAAACCCCCAAAAAATAAAAAGAAGAAACACACTTCGAAAGTGACCAAAACCAGACCCTCATCCACAAAACCCAAAATGTAAGCAACACAAGTAATCGCACCAAGAACAATCAAGCACCATTAAGAGAACACTTACCACACAGATAACACCTCCAGACTTCAAGTTAATTACTTTATATTTGGAAGATGGGATCATCTGCTTACCAACAAACGAGAAAAACAATGAAAATAACAGGCCTCACTGTCGCACTAATTGCTGTACTTCTCTCTGCCAACCCAGCACATGCACAGGAGGATGCATCCTTTAAGAAATGTAAAAAGTGGCAACAAAAAATTGAGCACTTCCGCGAAGAGAGAAAAGATGGCGGATCAGGAGAGCAGATGGAAAAATGGAAAGACAAGATAAGAAAGCTGAGAGAGAAATTTAAAGAATATAAATGTGATCAATATAAGCGTCACTTATAATCAAGGATTGATAACTGCAGCACCCAAGAAAGGTTAAGCGCCTTCCCCTTAATATCAAATGTGCGTTAAATAAAAAAAGGACGCCGAAGCGCCCTTTTTTGGCTGCATGACTGATTACCAGTGGAAATCAAACTTGTAGCCTACACCAATATTGAATGACCAGGGGTCAAAGAGATAATCACCACCAAATCTGTGGCGATAGAACTCATTGTCATCATTGGTATCGAACCAGAAGGCATCCACCTCAATATCGGTATCTACATCATAGTAAATAGCGGCAAGGTTAATCAGCCAGCTACTATCATGACCGAAATTAAAGTCGACACCAATTTGCCAAGTGTAACCCCAGTTATCACCCAGGTTTACACGACCATCCCAGGGCCGGAAAACTTCAACATCATCATCGAAATCCCACCAACCCCAATGTCTCAGGCGCTCATCGGTAAAGTCGGTATAGTTAATACCTACTCCCATATAAGGCTGAACCATGCAGCTGGGATCTAAAGGATAATAATTCAGATAAGCAGCCGTGATTTGAGGCTTCCATCTAGCGAAATCGCGACGGCGGTGGAACTCATCAAAGTCCGGGTTAAAACGACGTAACCAGGGTCTGTTATCTCCTCCTGTGTGGCGGTCACCCTCGGTGTAACTCAGGGATACACTCATATGGTCGGTAGCCCGCCACTCTACATTGATAAACCAGCCCCACTCATCACTGGGATCAATGTTAGAGCGGAATGCACCCCAGTCGTCAATAAAGTCATCTGGCCCTTCGAGCCATCTGTCAGCAAAAGTGGCATTGTCCGAATTAGGCGAGATATAGGCCCCACCAATTCGAACCTTAAACTCCTGGGTCTTTGGTGGGGGGGGGGCATAGCCAGCCGGTCCTGCCGAAGCGACACTAGAGATTGCTAAGGCGAGGGGCGTCATAACGGGGATCAGAATACGCGTCATCTTCATTTGTGGTAACTCCATTGATATTCAGCAGATCAAACAGCAATCAGCCCAATCAATGGTCAGTCTAGTCGCACGAAGTAACAGGTGTAGAAAAAACAAACAAATGTTGGCGTGTAAAAAAGTATTTATTGTTTTCTGGCACTTAAACCGCTTTTTGGCGTTTAATTTTCCCGAACAAAGTATGATTTTTAAAATGGATAGGCGCCTCTTGGAATTCTAGCGGCCACCAGAGCAAGAGAGATATGAAGAGATCTAAATTATTAAACAAAAAATAGACGCCATTTCACCACTGATTCTTACAACCAGCAAAAGCTTATGAGGGCTTTCGTGACGCAAAAAGAAACTAAATTTTTTGAATGGCTGCTTACATGAAAAACGCGACAGGCCCCAGAACTGGAACCTGTTTGAGTTGTTTTAAATAAAGCGCTGAATTACGACTTTTTTCCACCACCCTGGCATTCAGGACTCTGAGGGGCCTGTCCCTCCCACTCTTCCGGGCTGTAAGTGTGCAGAGCCAGAGCATGTATTGGGCCAGCCATTTCTTCAGACAAAGCCGCATAGACTTTTTGATGGCGCTGCACTTTCCTTGCCGAATTAAACGCCTCACTCACCAAAACGACCCGAAAGTGCATTTCAGAGCCAACAGGCACATTGTGCATATGGCTTTCGCATTGCACTTCAATATGCTGAGGCGAAAATTCCGCAGTCAGTTTATCTTTAATTGTCTCAGCAAGACTCATCTATCAACTCCTTTATTTGCGATACAGCAAGGCTACTTTCCAGAACCTAGCTGACAACCTTAGCCTGTTGCTTTCTCGCCTCAACAATCGCTTCATAGGCAACAGTAATACTTTTCATCTGATCATCAGCATGACGCATAAACTCTTCAGGCAACCCCTTAGAAGCAATTTTATCTGGATGATACTCTGCTGCTTTTCGGCGATAAGCTAATTTAAGCTCTTTATCGCTGGTCTCCGGGGTACAACCCAACACTGCGTAATGCTGCTCCAGATTTGCAGCCGTACTCCTACCCCCGTGAAAAAACTCATTTTGCATTGCCGCAAATAAAGATTCATGCAAGCCAAGATCAACAGTGATGCGTTTTAAAATTTCTTCTTCTGCGCTATGTAATTCACCATCGGCATAAGCAACAGCAAATAATAGGCGATACACCATTTCCCGCATTGCTTGATCGCGAACCAGCTGGCGATACTGTTTTGCGTAATCGTAAATGCTGTACTTATCAGTCTTGGCATTTTCAAAAATACGGATTGCATGCTTGCGCTCCTCAGTGCCCAGACGGAGGTTGTTTCTAATAAAGCCCTCTATAAACTCCACTTCAGCTTTAGAAACCAGGCCATCTGCCTTAGCCATTTTTGCCAACATCGAAAATAGAGTCACGATGAAGATTGTCTGGGCTCCATCCCTGCTCAGGGCCGAAGCAGCCTTCCCGAGGCGCTGCTGCAAACTGGAACCAAATGAACTGCCGATCCAGGCTCCCAATGCCGCACCAATTGGGCCGCCAAACATAAAACCAAAGCCTGCACCTAACCCCGCCCCTAACCAGGACATACACTCTCCTAGACGCTAAAAGTCGCGCCCGCTATATAAGAATCAAACAAGTAAAACGCGCCTATCATACCACGTACTAAGGCGCCTTAATCCCCAAATATGAATCACTGGTCACAACCCAATAGAACTGAACCCGCCAGGTCTATCTTTTGACGCGGCAATCAATCTCGAAACTATCACTAGTCCTCAGGCCCAATTATGTTTGAGAGTGAAAATCGAACTTAAAGGCAAGCCGAATGAAAATGCGGCCAGACACAGCTCTCTTTCGCCCCCTATTGGCTTTGTGTGCCATAGCACTCCTCACGTTAACCGGTTGCGATCAACATCGAGGTGCATCCCAGCAAGAGGAGGCCAGCAGCACTCCAGGGCACCAGGACTGGGAAACTATCGTAGAGGTCCTTCTGCACCCCCGCTGCCTCAATTGCCACCAGTTGGAGATGCCACTTATTAATGAAGGGGCTCCCCATGTTCCTAGAGTGGAGCGCGGTCCAGATAATATGGGGGCAGGTACCATGCGTTGCAATAACTGCCATTCAAGTAAAAACAACCCTGTTACCGGTGCGCCTGGAGCTCCAGGGTGGGTTATGGCACCCATTGAGTTGAACTGGTCACAAAAATCCTCGGCTCAAATCTGCAAGCTGCTAACTACTCCCCAAGACAACGGCGGGCGAGCACCAACCAGTCAACTGGAGTTTGTCAGTACCAGCCCACTGGTATTGTGGGGATGGCACCCCGGAGACAGCCGCCAGCCGGTAAATATCCCCCACGACAAGTTCATTGAAGCAATGAAAGGCTGGATTGCAGCAGGGACACCCTGCCCACCAGAGAGGGCATCAAACTAATTATGTATTTGCTAAATCTAAAATTATGCGGTTTACAGTGAGATGAAAATTCTTGAAAAAATATAATCTTAGTAATAAAAACATCGAAATAAATAACAGTTCGGTATCTAGTTGAAGTTATTCTCGGAACCCTTTTATGGCCCACGATTTAACGCTAGACCATCTAAGAAATACCTACTCCCAAGGTATTACAACACCGCGTGAACTCATTGCCAGTCTATTAAAGCAAGCACTGCAGCAAGCCAATTATAACGCCTGGATAACTCTATTAACGCGAGAAGAGCTAGAGCCCTATCTAGAAGCATTGGACCGAATAAGGCCCAGCGATCTGCCATTATACGGAGTGCCCTTTGCTATCAAGGATAATATTGATCTTGCTGGAGTACCTACAACAGCAGCCTGCCCAGACTTTAGCTATATCCCTCACGAAAGCGCATTTGTTGTAAAGCTATTGATTGAAGCAGGAGCTGTGCCGCTCGGCAAAACCAATCTCGATCAATTCGCCACCGGCCTAGTAGGTGTTCGCTCCCCTTACGGAGAAGGTAAAAACTCTTTTAACCAGGAGTATATTTCTGGCGGGAGCAGTGCGGGGTCAGCTATTGCCACAGCACTTGGGCAAGTCAGTTTCGCTTTGGGAACAGATACTGCTGGCTCTGGTCGGGTACCTGCGGCACTCAATAATTTAATAGGCCACAAACCCACTCGGGGACTGCTGAGCACTACAGGGGTTGTCCCCGCCTGTAAAAGTCTCGACTGCGTGTCAATATTCACCCTAAATTGTCAAGATGCCGCCAGGCTACTTGATATTACGGCGAAGTTTGATTCAGCCGATATCTATAGCCGTACCACCCCATCTTCAAATAGGCTGCGGTACTTCCAGGAAAGCTTCCCTAACAATAAGATCAGTTTTTCTTTTGGTATACCTGAGCAACTTGATTTTCAAGGGAACAAAGAAACCCAGGCACTCTTTAATCAATCTATCAAAAAATTAAAAGTGCTGGGCGGACAGGCTGTAACTGTAGACTTTAATCCTTTTATAGAAGCGGCAAAGCTACTATACGAAGGTCCCTGGGTAGCCGAGCGCTGGATTGCAACTCAAGGTGTAAAACCGAAATCCATGCTTGAGGTAATCCGGAAGGTTATTAGCTCCGCGGAAACAAAAACTGCAGCTGATGCTTTCTTGGGACAATACCGCTTACAAGCACTAAAGAGAATCTGTGATAAAAAACTGGAGAATGTCGATTTTATCATTATTCCCACTATACCGACTGCTTACACCCGCCAGCAAATAGCCAAGCAACCCATTCAAAGAAATTCTATTCTCGGAACCTACACAAATTTTATGAATTTATTGGACTATTCTGCGACCGCAGTGCCCGTTGGCTTTCTTAGCTCCGGAATTAGTTGGGGAGTCACTTTGTTTAGCCAGAAACATTGCGATATGTCCCTGCTAAGTTTTTCTAATAGTTTACACCAGGCCTGTAATCTCCCATTGGCTGCTACAGGAGAACGCCCGGGAGAGACATCTAACCAAGACAGCAGCTCTCGCCATTAGCTACACCGGACAAGCTGGCAAAAATTGTAGTCTGTGGTGCACATCTCAAAGAGCAACCTCTCAACTGGCGACTCACTGAGCGGGGAGAACAGTTACATCAGAAAACAACAACCAGTCACCAATACCGACTCTATGATCTCCCCGAGGAGGAGCGCCCCGCTCTGGTTCGCGATGAATCAGGAGATGGGCAAGCCAACCAGGTGGAAATATGGCAGTTACCAAACGAATATTTCGGCAGTTTAGTTGCTGCAATACCCTCTACGGAAGCTGGCTTAACTGGCTCCAATCCAAACATTAAGCCCACTCGGCAAATTTACTTAGCCAGGAGGCATTCGTTTTCCTTCCTACCACAAAGAGCTCTTCACTAGATTTTATATCGCCATCCTCCACCCTAACGATTACCCCACCTATTTCAGTTATCAGAGGCTCTGGCAGAAAAGCGAGCAGCCTGTTATTTTTTACTAGCTGGCAAAGAACCCCATAATCATTTACAACGACCTGCACCTTGCGAGGATAATTAATTTCTGGCCAGCCATCGCTACCTATCCCCCGCTCTTCACCACAGAAGGGGGATATCCTCGGCGCGGCAAATGGATATTGCAAGATATTTGACAGTGAAGCCTTCACCTCAACCCCCTGCTCCACTATCAAAGAGTGATCAGGCCCTGCAGCAATACACATTGATACTGAGCCAAGTGGCCGAGCATCCATTGTGGATGACAACTGCCCCAAAACCGCTCCGGTTATCAGGGCCAGGTCTACCTCCCCTCTGGATAACATCTTCAATGCCAAGGCTTCATAGGCCGATGTGAATGACAACCGCCCCCCTGCTTCCTCAGTAATAAACTTGCGGTAGATAAATGTACCCCAGGCTAGTTGCAGCATGGTCGGAGCAGCAATTCGGCACTCCTGATTTACCTTTAGCTCGCCAACTTCAGAACGAATTCTTCTGGCAATCGCCACCATCTCAACCGCCCGACTTTGCAGTCTGCGGCCTGCTTCATTGATTTTCAGTTGCTTGCCAACTCGATCAAACAGGCGAGTACCCAGCTCTCCCTCCAGCCGTTTTAGGGTTTTACTCAATCCGCCTGGGCTCGTATCCAGCCTGTCTGCGGAGCGCTGCAGGTTCTCCGTCGCAGCAATCACTAGGAACTTCTCAAGTGCTTCTATTTCCATAGTGGAATCAAATGTCTCTATTTTTGAATCGATTATTCACTAGAGTACTCTTAGAATCCCCTGCATCCAAGGTCATAGCTACACAAAACCGATGAAAAATATTCTTCTATTTTTGGCGCTGACAATCAGCTCAAGCTTATGCTTCACACAATCTTCATTAGCACAAAGTGACAATTCGGTCGGCATTCATGGCATGGCCCTGTTTACCGTCGGCGGGCAAATTATTGCCACACACATGCCACTACATGGCGGAAAACACAGTCATCAAGTTATTTTGGAATTGGAGACTGATGACCAGGAGGAGGTGCAAAACCTCCTCAAGCGAAACGAGTTAGTTACATTGCTTCCAGAGGAATTTTCTTTACGCGAACTACGCGAGGGAAAACTCAATGCCTTTAACGCCCAAATGTTTACAGGGCATTTTGAACGAGGAGGAAAACTTGCGCTGCAAGCTGTTGCTTTCCGAGTAACCTCTCGACTAATAGACAGCCCCCTTACCCGAACAGAAAATGGGCACTACCAATTAATACTCCTTAAAAATTACACTTTGCTTGTGCATGAAATTGCATCCACCCCCAGCTTCGACCAAATACTGCTGGTCAGCACCGACCATAATTTTTCCAGCGACATTTATAGCAGCAGTTTAAAACCGCTTTCGAAAGATAGCTGGCCAAAAAGCCTAACTAAAGCCGGCATCCACTATAAGGAAGAGCTGTATTTTGAAAGTCAGGATTTCCAGTAAATGACCAAACCGATACTGATTATCCAACATGAGGAGAATGAGGGCCCGGGGTATATTTATGACTGGGCTACAGAGAAGCGAATACCGCTTTCTATCATTAACCCCCAGAAGTCACCACTTCCTCAAAGCGGCTTTAGCGGAGTTATTATCCTTGGTGGGATGATGAACGTTTGTGAGCGCGCAAGGCTCCCCTGGCTTGCCAATGAGATTGCATGGGTAAAAAACTGCATTGAACTTCCGATCCCAATATTGGGCATCTGCCTTGGGGCACAGATTCTTGCACATGCATTGGAAGCAGAGATTCGCCAGCTTCCTCAAGAGGAAATAGGCTGGCTACCTATAAGGTCTACAACAGCACTGAATTTTAATTTAGAGAATGTGTTCCAGGCACATAGTTATTTTTTTGAAATTCCGGAGGGGGCAAGCTGCTTGGCTGAATCTGATTTGTGCCCTCATCAGGCGTTTATATTCGGCAAAAATGTGTTGGGATTACAATTTCATCTAGAGTGGTCACAAACGGATGTTGCCAAGTTATTTCCCGAACACTTTAAAATCCACGGCTCCCCAGAGGCGCTTCATCGCAAAGGGCGCGATTTATTATTTCAGCTGCTTGATGCGCACTTCACACAGTTAAATGTGAGTTTTTGATACTATTGATTGGGTGGGCGGAATTGGGGAATTCAGCAGGCTTCATAAACTGAATTTCCCCTAACACTCACAAACCAATTCAACAGCTCATCTATTCAGAGCACTTGATCCTTGACTCAGAGCAAAAACCACTGCGTTGGGTGCAGAGTTCAAGTAATTTCCCCTTCGCCTCAATACGGCTAAAGCCATTTGAATGCATGCCTCCCGCCACTGGATCCTTCATATAACAAGCCCACTTAGGACGCTCCTCTACTGGAGCTGACGGTACCAGTTCGGGCTGAGCGTCAATACTCGCCTGCAACTCCAAAATCAAGTCCTGAAGCCGATGGACATTTTTTCGCAACTTAACCACTTCTTTTTCTAAGTCACGAACATTTTCAGCTCCAGCACCGTGCTTGTGATCAGAGTGTACTTCTTTACGGAGCTTAACTACCTCTTTCTT
Source organism: Microbulbifer sp. CNSA002 (assembly GCF_047324085.1). Lineage (NCBI taxonomy): Bacteria > Pseudomonadati > Pseudomonadota > Gammaproteobacteria > Cellvibrionales > Microbulbiferaceae > Microbulbifer > Microbulbifer sp. CNSA002. The sequence goes on along the minus strand of NZ_CP172449.1, from coordinate 1,641,353 downwards.
TAACAGGCGGACTTCTTCCGCAGTTTGATGATTATCATGTGCAAATGCACTGGTGGAGAAAAGAGCTAAGGCAATTAAGAATGGCAAACTACGCATTGGGGTTACTTCCTAATGAATTTTTATTCCAGTAAAAATTTTGGGAGGAATATAGCGCAACTAACCTTAACTCAAAATGAATTCTATCGATGGAGATGCTCTGTTGACCGGATTAACATACCTACTCCAGCTATGACTGCCTCTTCACATTATTTAAATCAGAAGGATCTGTTTTAACCAGCAAAAGCGGACAAAATGCATTTGTTTTAGGTCAACAAAAAAGGGCGAACACTGTTCGCCCTCTCTTCCAAAGCCATGGATTTTGGTTACCCGCCAGTAAGGCTCCGCACCATACTGATCATCACGCCCGCAGCCACCGCAGAACCGATAACACCGGCTACGTTGGGGCCCATTGCGTGCATCAATAGGAAGTTATGAGGATTGGATTCGAGCCCTACTTTGTTGGACACTCGCGCAGCCATAGGTACGGCAGAAACACCGGCAGAACCAATCAATGGGTTAATCTTGTGCTTGCTGAATACATTGATCAACTTAGCCATCAACACGCCAGCCGCAGTGCCGATCGCAAACGCCACAATACCCAAAGCCAAAATCCCCAGGGTTTTAGGATCGAGGAATTTGTCTGCCGCCAATTTCGAACCAACGGAAAGACCCAGGAAAATAGTGGTGATATTGATCAGCGCGTTCTGAGCAGTGTCCGACAAGCGGGAAACGACTCCGCACTCACGCATCAAGTTACCAAAGCAGAACATACCCAACAGCGGTGCAGCAGCTGGCAGGAACAGGGCCACCAAAATCAGCAGCAACATCGGGAAGGCAATTTTTTCCCGCTTGCTCACATGGCGCAATTGCACCATTTCAATTTTGCGTTCCTGCTCAGTAGTCAGGGCTCGCATAATCGGCGGCTGAATCATAGGCACTAGCGCCATATACGAATAAGCCGCTACAGCTATAGCCCCCAACAGGTCCGGGGCCAATAGGCTGGAAACATAGATAGCTGTGGGGCCATCTGCTCCACCGATAATACCGATCGCAGCGGCATCGGCGATTGAGAAGTCCATGATTCCCGCTACCGAGAGACCCACAGCACCGAGCACCGTGGCAAAGATCCCAAACTGGGCCGCTGCACCGAGGAACAAGGTGCGCGGATTGGCTAGTAGCGGACCAAAGTCGGTCATAGCCCCTACGCCCATAAAAATTACCAACGGCGCAATGCCGGAAGCAATAGCTACGGAATAGAAGTTATACAGCATACCGTTATTGAAACCGGCATCCCGGGCAAACTCAGCTGCTTGTACCTGCACGGCTGCCGGCGCACTGGCCAGAGCTTCCTTTAGCGCGGGTAAAGCTGAAGTACTATCAAGGCCCAGGATCTGGGCCATTTGCGCCAAAACAGCTCCATCTCCCTGGGTAAGGGCTGTCTCTGCGGCTGAGAGTGCCAAATCGGCACCAGGAATATTGGCCAGGATCCCGCCGAAACCGATAGGTACCAAAAGCAGGGGCTCAAAGTTTTTGCGAATGGCCAAAAACAGCAGGCCCAGGCCCACCAAAATCATAATGAACTGGCCCGATGCCATCTGCGCGACACCGGAGGAATGCCAAAGAGTAATCAGATTATCCACGTGTGACTCCTACCTTTGGCTATGCAATGGACAGCAGGGCATCACCCACCGCCACTGAATCGCCTTCTTTTACTGCCACACTGGCGACGTTACCGGCACGAGGGGCACTCACCACAGTTTCCATCTTCATCGCTTCCAGTACTAACACCGCCTGGCCTTCGCTCACCTGATCCCCAGGCTTCACCATTACTTTGAAGATATTTCCAGCGAGAGGCGCATTAACCGGCTCACCTCCGGTAGCAGGCACGGAAGGTGCACTAGCTGCAGATGCTGGAGCACCACCGGACACCGGAGCAATATTGGTTAAGTCGCCACCATCGGCCACAGTGACGGTGTAGCTCTGTCCCTCTACAGTCACGGTGTAAACTTCTTCACCTTTGTCGTTCTTAACTGCAGCACCTTCATTACCGGTAGGTACTGGCTCGAAAGCTTCTGGATTACCACGGTTTTTCAGGAACTTCAGGCCAATCTGTGGGAAGAGTGCATAGGTAAGCACATCGTCGATCTCCCCCTCACCATCGGTCAAGACTACATCCTGTTCACCCGCTTTCTCTTGAAGCTCCAGAGTCAATTTGTCCAACTCCGGTGCCAATAGGTCCGCCGGACGGCAAGTAACCGGATTAGCGCCATCAAGCACCCGGACTTGCAGCTCCTGGTTAACTTCAGCAGGCGTCGCACCGTACTCACCTTTCAAGACTCCGGCAGTCTCTTTAGAGATCGACTTGTAACGCTCTCCAGTCAGGACATTGAGCACCGCCTGGGTACCCACAATCTGGGAGGTGGGGGTAACCAGCGGGATAAAGCCCAGGTCTTCACGCACCCGCGGGATTTCCTCTAGCACATCATCCAAGCGATCCCCGGCGCCCTGTTCGCGCAGCTGGCTCTCCATATTGGTGAGCATGCCACCCGGCACCTGGGCCACCAGGATGCGGGAGTCCACTCCTTTCAAGGAACCCTCAAACTTCGCGTACTTCTTGCGGACGTTACGGAAGTAGGCCGCAATTTCTTCCAGCAGGTTAATATCCAGCCCGGTATCCCGCTCAGTGCCTTCCAAAATCGCCACCAACGCTTCGGTTGGGCTGTGACCATAGGTCATGGACATAGAGCTGATCGCTGTGTCCACGTTGTCGATACCCGCCTCAATACACTTGAGAGCGGTAGCCGTAGATAAACCAGTAGTAGCGTGGCACTGCATATGGATGGGGATGTCCACGGCGGCCTTCAAACGTTTCACCAGCTCGTAGCCCTCATAGGGGCGCAGCAGACCGGCCATGTCCTTGATCGCGATGGAATCCGCTCCCATATCCTCAATCTGGCGCCCCAGATCCACCCACAAGTCCATGGTGTGTACTGGGCTCACGGTATAGGAGATGGTGCCCTGAGCGTGCTTCTCTTGTTTCTTCACCGCAGCCAGTGCGGTTTTCAGGTTGCGCATATCGTTCATCGCGTCGAACACGCGGAACACGTCTACCCCATTGACTGCAGCGCGCTCTACAAACTTCTCAACCACGTCATCCGCATAGTGGCGGTAGCCGAGAATATTCTGTCCCCTGAACAGCATCTGTTGAGGCGTATTCGGCATAGCTTTCTTCAATTCACGAATACGCTCCCAGGGATCTTCGCCGAGATAGCGAATGCAGGAGTCGAAAGTGGCACCCCCCCAGGACTCCAGAGACCAGAAGCCAACTTTATCGAGCTTCTCAGCAATCGGCAGCATATCGTCCAGTCGCAGTCGGGTAGCGAACAGTGACTGGTGGGCATCGCGCAGGACTACATCGGTAATCCCCAATGGCTTTTTAACCTCAGTCATGGGTTATCTCTCTCGGCAGAAATTATTGGAAATTGTTTGGAAGCGATTGGCGGTTAGCGTCTTTTGCGATGCTGTTCGATCGCAGCTTTAATCACCGCATGTAAATGGGCCTTATCATTCCCAGCGGTTGGGGAAGGCGCGTGGGATACGGGCTCCGCTTCGGGGAAATAGCGGGAGATGACTCTCGACATAATACCGGTACCGATCACCAGTAATAGCAGAAAAGTAAAAACAATTCCCATACCAAACAGGGTGATATCTAGCCCCTGTTGCAAAAGTGTTTCTTGCACTGTTTATTCCCCCTGGCACCAGGCAATAAAACCAGCCATCCTGGACGGTTTCATCCGTGCCCGTAACACTATGAATTTACGTATCTATTTATTCAGGACAGCTGAAACACCCCAATTGATATTTTGTGCGTATGTAAAATCTTCGCTCACAATTAAACAAATTTATGTTGTACAACCAATAAACTTGCCCGGGAAAATCTCACTTAGCCCAGCCGTCCCAAATTTCTGCACATCGGAATCTTATTCCCTAGACCGGTAATTTCAACCGCCGCTGCACCTGATCCTCCCCCAAAAAGAGCAGGCACACAGGAAAAAATTCGTTAGTTCCAAAATGCTGATATTTTTCTATTATCAATACAAGTTGCTTTTAAAATCAAACACTTATTGGTTTCAGGGGCAACGGAGGGGTCTAAATTGCCACGCCCAATTTTGGTGCGAAACATCAATAGGCTGAGTTTATTTCTCCTACTTTTATATACTGAAGAATGATCGTTTTTGCGCCATTACAATAACTTGCTGATAGAATATGCGCCTTTAGATTTATGATTTACCTCTCAACTGACTTATGACCGACAAGACACCTACCCCAGAACCTACGATTTACCAGGCACCAATGGAGGGGGTAATCGACCATCACGTACGTGCCCTGCTCTCCGCCATTGGAGGGGTCGATATCTGTGTTACAGAGTTTGTTCGTGTCACTAATACTCGCTTGCCTCGCAGAGTATTCACCCGCTTGTGCCCAGAGGTCGACAAAGGTGCAAAGACCCCAAGCGGGATTCCAGTACGGTTACAGCTGTTAGGCGGCAACCCCAATGCAATGGCAATTAATGCAGTAAAAGCAGTTGAGTTCGGTGCTACAGCAATTGATCTCAATTTCGGCTGCCCTGCAAAATCAGTGAATAACAGCGACGGTGGCGCCTGCCTATTGCAAAGCCCTCACAGAGTGGAAGCTATTGTAGGAGCGGTTCGCCGCGCTGTCCCGGAAAACATCCCTGTCACCGCAAAAATCCGACTGGGCTTTAATGATCGCTCTAGCTATATGGATAACGCCCAGGCCGCAGCAGCTGGCGGCGCAAATGAACTGGCAGTACACGCTCGCTCCAAAGTCGATGGCTATAAACCCCCAGCCTACTGGGAATACATCGGTGAAATTCGTCAAAAACTCGAAATCCCAGTCATTGCCAACGGGGATATCTGGACACTTGAGGAATTTCAACGCTGCCGTGAAGCAACCGGATGCCAAGCATTTATGTTTGGTCGCAGCCTGCTAGCCAGGCCAGATTTGGGCAAGCAGATAAAAGCCTACTGCTCAGGTGAGAGCTATACAGCAATGGGCTGGCAAGAGATTATTGAAATTCTTTGGGGTTACTATCAAACCACCCGAGAAGTTTACCCTTCCAAGTATCTGGGCAATCGTATTAAGCAATGGCTCGCTTACTTGAAATTGGCTTTTCCTGAAGCCCAATTGTTCTTTGATAAAATAAAACGTCTCAGGGAGGCAGAAGAGCTTGATAGAGCTTTTTCCGAAGAGCGGAAAATTCAAATAGCATCAATTGAGGCAGCCTAATTTTCCGCACCTCTGCCAGTATCGGAATTGATACTGGCAGAGGCAGTTACCCGCTCAGATCCACTCTCACAGATCCATCTTTGACTGCCGACTCAAGTAAGCCGGATTGTAAAATTTTTCCGCTAACTGATGCGCAGTGCTACTTTCGTAGTGAACTCTGGTTTCAGTGGTAGCTTTGATGCTATCAACCAAAACCATCTCCTGCACAAATAGCTCTTCATCCTTTATCCCCGATACAAAATGCGCAACCTTAGCCAACTTTCCAGATTTCAAGTAAAGCTCCGCTTGGATTGGGAAGAAACTCTCACTATCAAGCCACAATTTTATCTTTTGATAGCTGGCTCCTTTGGTTTTCGCCTCCAGCTGAAGTTTGTGGGTCAATTTATCCTTTAGAATTTCACTTGCCTCGAATTGCCCCCGATAGTCCTGGCTCCAGGTCAAAGTGGCGATATCACCAATTGAAGCCTCCCCCAGCAATCTTTGCATCGGTGTTATGCGGATAGGGCGGCGGCTGCGGGGCATCAATAGCCAGTAGTTATCCTGCAGCATCAGCATTTTTTGCCCCTCTTCACCAACACCTTTAAATACCACCAATGATTTTCTCTCAGGGCGAGTATAAACATGGTAGCGATCTTCGCTTTCTAACTCTCCCTGTTTAAAAACCTGGATGTTGGTGACAACTTTTGAAGATGACTCTCCAAGACGATAGGAATCGGCTTTGGCCAACATGCTTTCTACCTGTACAGCGGAAAAAAGACTTTCCTTCTCCTCAGTCCCAGCTAAAATAAAGGGAGAGAACATCAGCAACAAACCAATCGCCAAGCTAACTCTGCCTAATCTTAATTTATACATGGACCAATGCCTCAGTAATCGGTTTATTGACACCTTTCCGCGCCGCAAGGAAGGATGAAAAAACACATATCGCAGCTATTGCAACCGAAATCATCCAAGCCAAGTTAATAGAGAAATAAACAGTCAAAGGATACCCCGTTGTTTTTCCCGGAGGTGGCGGCATAGTAATGTCAAACATCATCAACCCAGCGCTTATCAGACCAGCCAAAATAACACCTGCTAAAGAACCCACTACAGCAAGTACTAAAGCCTCCAATATAAACCCAGTTATCAATTCCACTTTGGATGCACCCAGTGCGGACAAGGTACCTATTTCCCGTGTTCTCTCTGTTACCGACATTGCCAGCGTATTGAAAAGCGAGACAAAGATAACCAGTGCCATAATGATGCCCATCAACCCAAAAATTCGATCATAAAGACTCTTCACTCCCTGATAGAAAAAGGCACGATCCTCCCAAGTTGTAATTTCCAACTCTGGAACTAACTCACGCAGTCTTTCCTGCAAGCTCGATGTCTTATCAAGGCTATAGCCATAGATTGCCATGGTTGAGACCCTGTCACTATCTAAAAGGAACTGCGCAGCCTGAACAGAAATATATACTTGACGCTTATCCATATCTGGAACACCAGTCCCGAAAACTCCCCTAACCTTAAAATCCATTGCATTGAGAGCCCCATGAACTGTAGAGGACATTAAAGTAATATAATCCCCAGGCCTTACATTAAGATTTCTTGCGAGATCTTTACCCAGCATAATCTCAGGATCACTGATATCTTCACGGTTTGATAAAATACTGCCCTCAGTGACATTTAGAAAAGGCCCCTTCACCCGAAATTCACTTGGCAATATCCCCTGACCTAAAAAAATAGAAGACTTATCACCATTGGAAATTAACCCTTGCAGATAAACTCTAGGTTGCACAGCCTTCACATTTTCCTCAACCAACAAGTCCCTACGTAATTTATTGGCATTATCTAAACCAAGCTGAAGAGGAAAGTCCTCATCAGAAGAAAAATACCCAGGCTGTGTTAGCACCAAGTGTCCCCCACTACGCGCCGCGCTCTCTTTAAGGGACTGATATGTAAAGAGACCAAAACCTCCGGAGGTCATCAAGGCTGTTACCACAATGGAGATAATGGCAACAGCAAGGAAGCTTCTGCGACGATTGCGTAATAAATTTAAAGCCGCGACTTTTAAGCGATGCATAAAGCACTCTCCTGCAGAATTACACCATCTTTCAATTCAACAACTCTATCGCAATGACGAGTCATTCGATCATCATGACTGGCAACAATAAAAGCTGTTTTTTGCTCCATTCCTAAATTTTTCATCAACTCAATAATTTGTTTTGCGGTAACACTATCCAAGCTGGCCGTAGGTTCATCAGCAATTACCAGTTTGGGCTGATGCACCAGTGCTCGAGCGATTGCTACTCTCTGCTGTTGTCCACCTGAAAGTCGATCTGGCCTGTAGTTGGAAAACTGGGACAGCCCGACATGATCCAACATGCCCATTACACGCCGTCTTACTTCACCTTCTTTCATTCCATTCAAAAGAAGTGGAAAGGCTACATTCTCAAAGGCTGTCATTACCGGAACCAAATTAAACTTTTGGAATACAAAACCCAACTGGGTACGACGGATCTTCATTGACTGCCGATGGCTTTTTCTCAGCACCTCGCCGGCAAAGCAGACTTCTCCGCTGTAATCATGATCCAGTAGCCCGCAAATATTTAACAAGGTACTTTTACCAGACCCCGATGGTCCGCACAGAGCTACCATAGTGCCTGCTCGAATATCCAGATTCACATCTTTTAGGGCCCGAAGTTGAACCTCACCAGAAGTGTAAGTCTTTTCAATATGAGTGAGCTGTAACATAGATTTACTACCTGTTCGCACTATTAGTCAGAGTTTTTAACATCACCACATGGATTTGATATGCCATGACTCTCAGCCTTTGCTCCCCATAAATTCACTAATTCCTTGTCACCCTCAAGCTCTGCAGCCTGCAATGCGCCACAGTAAATCCAGCGAGTAGCGTCTGGCGGCATATATCCCATGCGTGGATCACCCATCAACTCATGATAAAGTTCAAACCCACGGTCAAAAGAATTAAAGAACTTTGGCACCTTAGTAAAAGTTGTTGCAGCAATTCCTTTGAGCAGCAAGTCTTGAGGCATCCCCTGAGAGGAACGGCCAGGGTTATCCATTTCTTCAATTATGGTGAGCGCCTTATCCATACGGGCAATTCCATTCTCTGCATAACTGACCTTTCTCCAGGGCAACCAGCTTTCTTTTGCCAAAAGAGTCTCACTAGCCCCCAGGTAAAAAAGTACAATAGGATCAGAAGGGTTATCTTTCTGTAATGTCTTAAAAGCCTCATAGGACCCCTCTATCGCTGCCCCACCCTGTGCTGCCGCTTTTTGGTACAAATCTTCCATTTGTACATCCTGGGCAGAAAGGGATGAAACGCTCACCCCAAGATATAAAGCCATTATTACAAGTAACCTTTTCACTACACTTCTCCTTGCTTCTGAGTTTCTAATAGATTACCTAGCATCCAAGTATCATTCAGGACAGTGCGATGAACTGTCTCTGGGGAGGATAAGAGGCAGAAACTTATGCTGAATGGCTCTAGAGGGTCGATAGGTGGAAAATTACTGCACACGAAGAGATGTTATCGTTAAGGCGTCTAAATTTAGGAGAGTGTACTAGTTAGTAAAGACTGCGGAATCGCCAAAATATTGAAGACTTGGTAACTAAATTGATACTAATAAGATTGTGCGATGCAAATAGAGTGGATACAGATCAAAAGAGCAGCTCCCTTGATCTGTATAAAATATCAAATGAAATTTACAAAGACTAATCCACCATTGCAATTTGGGTGATCATTTCACCGACAGACTGTCCCAAATTATTTGTAGCTATAGTACGAACAATAAAAACATCGTTTTCAACATCTAAGAGTTCTACTTTTATATCTACATCTTGCCCTGACAACGCTAAATTATCCGCACACAAATCCGCAGAGGTAACTATAAAACGAGCACTATCCTCACCTGTCAACCGCCTCAAAAATATACAACATGACTTAATAAGGCTCTGCGAGGCAATAGCAACGGGCAACGCTTTCACCTTATCAAAATGCCCCATGCACATTTCTGGAGTAACTCTACCGATACTTGCCGTCAGAGACATTAGATCAATATTATGTACATTAATATCAATACTTTTGGAGTAAGGGTTAATATCGCTAATAACAGGAGTGATATTATGGATACTATCACTATATATCTTATGGAAAGATCGCTCCCGCATTACATGATATTTCACGTTAAGTCGTGCCGCCACTTCACCAGCAGGGTCTAACAATTCTGCCTCAGCAACTAACTCTCTCTTACTGGCAAATACGGCTTTGGTTCGAGCCAGAAGGTAATCAGGGCGCATATCAGAAACAAAGCTATCATAAGTTTTCAAATCAGCTTTGCGCGCCAGGTAGTAATGCTTGGATCTTACTGGATTGGCCAAAGCGCCAAAACAAGAGCCCAAAATTGCCAAGTGTCGACCAATCTCCGCAACATCCATTAAACTACTTTCATATGTACTTTGACATTGCACAGGCACTTTAGCAACAAGCCAGCCGTCAGCGTCAAAATGTAAAGCCTCTAGCGCAAAGTAGGGATATTTCACCTCAATTAGATCCTCAACTCCTTCTACAGAAGAAGGATCCAACTTAAAACTATCCAACATAATTATTCCATTAATTATCGGAGAAAATTTACACACAGGTACTCACAGCAGAATACCTGCCATTACAATAGGAAAATAGATTACGCACTTTCGGGAAGAAGGCAGCATATATACCTTCCCAGTCATTTAAGAAAATATCCTAAAATAGAAAAACCATAAAGAAAAATCTTAGCCTATTTAACAAACCAAATGAGCAGAAAATAGACCTTCAGGTAGAACCTCAAGCACCAGGCATGAACAAGCTCAAATCCACCAAAATAGTTAATCTACAATTAAAAAACACTCCACCCCTCAAGTCGCGGGCAATTATGCCAATCAAACCCCTAAAGTAAATTACCGACAATTACAAAAACAACCCCCTCAGTTCGCACAAGATTACTAGTCAAATCATATAGCAATAGCATGTAAACATATAAACAAGCGTCCAAATTCAAACCCAAACAGCAACCATCCTAAAGTCTTAGCAATTAAAGTCCCATTAAGTTTGAAGCACGGCTTTAATAGTAATTCAATAAAGCCAATATCATCTTTAACGCTATAGTCTCTTATCACCCTTCCTTTGATCAGCGGCAGTTGGAGCATTTAGATTAAAGATCTCTCGATAACAAACCAACCTGAGTGTCCGACCACCAAAAATAAGAGGGGGGGTAAAGTTACAAAATCTTAGGTAGCAGATATGAATCCCTGACATACATAGCAATTTAAATGAAGGGGTAAATTTAACACCCTAAGTTAAGACAAATATAAATTGTTGATCACTACATTGTTTTAAACAACGAAGTAGCCCTACGACTTACTGTATATTGACGCCCGTCATCCATCACCACGGATACACCGCCAGTTATTCCACGGCATACTTTTTGAATGCGCTTCACACAGACAATTGTAGAACGGTGGATTTGCCAAAATAAATCTGGCTCCAACTGAGCTAACAACTCCTTTAGTGGGGTTCTAATAATATGCTCACCCTGACCGGAGTAAACCGTCGTATATTTGTCCTCTGCCACAAATGCCGAAACCTCATCGCAGGCAATCAGATGAATATCTTCGCCTTTGCTTGCCTTAATCCAGCGAAGGTACTCGGGTCTACTTAAGGAAAGCTGCCTCAGCAACGCCTCAATATCAGGTCCTGACTTTAGGTTACCCTCTTCTCGGTCTCTCAGGCGCTGCCGAATACGATCACAAGCTTTTTCCAGCCGCTTGTCATCAATAGGTTTTAGCAGATAGTCGGCTGCCTCATGCTCAAAAGCACTTACAGCATACTCATCATAGGCTGTGATAAATACAACAATAGGATTTGTTTTTAATTTGCTAAGAGCCTCAGCAACAGCCAAACCATCCATTCCAGGCATACGAATATCGAGAAAAACTACATCAGGCTCCTCTTGTTGGCATAGAGCTAACGCCTCGCGGCCATCACAGGCTTTACCAACAATCTCAAGCTCAGGAAAAATATCGGCAAGCATTTGGTCAAGATGGTGACGCAATAAAGGCTCATCGTCTGCAATTATGGCACGCATGGAAACTCCAAACGGGCAGTTACCCCGCCCTGATTATTACTTTGAATCAATAGCTTACCACGCTCTTGGTAAAGGGTAGAAAGTCGCTCCCTAATATTACTTAGCGCAATCCCATTATGTTTGCTGGGGTTAAGTTTATTAGCTCCAGCAGCGAGCCCCACACCATTGTCTTCTACCTCAATAACCCACTGGTTTTCTTTCTGCTTCACCCGCAACCTGACCAGTCCACCTTTGGCTGCAGGCTCAATACCATGAAAAATTGCATTTTCCACTAAGGGTTGTACAAGTAATGGGGGAACAAATGTCTCTAAACTCACATCCCCTGATAAATCAACTTCATACTCTAGTCGTTCCCCCAAGCGTATCTTTTGAATCTCCAAATAGCATTTCAAACTGCTTAGCTCATCCTTTAAGGGTACCTGATCGGAACGGGATTTTTTCAAGCTAATTCGCAAGAGGTCGCTAAAGTTATCCAGCAGGACTTCTGCCTTTTGAGGATCGTGACGAATAAGCATTTTCAGATTGGCCAGAGTATTAAATAAAAAGTGAGGTTCAATCTGGCTTTGCAATACTTTTAGCTGGCTCTGGGCCAAAGTCTTTTGTTGCTCCATCTTTAACAATTCAGCTTCTTGCCGCTCCCTCTCAAATTGGTAAGCCTGCTCCCGATTAAGATGGACTTGATAAAGAAAAATAGAAAGAAGAATAGCAACGATTAAAAAATCAAGTGCTCGAAAGACTCCATATCCTGATATCCACCACCAAGCATGCAAAGTTCCCAATATAATTGCTACTAAACTCACTACCGCATACTTCAATTTAGAGGGCCAGGCGGGCTTGAAAAACTCCACTACTTGTCTCGTAGATGTCGCTATAAATCCATACACCAAAGAAATCACACCGTGAATCACATAGCTCCCTTCCCAAATTGTCTGAGTGATCACCGCTACCACTATGCAAATTATCAAAGTGCGCAAGTACTCTCTTAACAAGTTCACCATTAACTCCACTCAAAAAACTATCGTCGTACTGAAAGTAAATACGGCCTGGCTTTGAAGCTGCGCAAAAGCAGATTCGTCGCGACCACCAAAGAATCTTGCAGACGCACCAAGTACCCAATCTTCAGTTAACTTCCTCTCACCACCGATAGTTAAAAAAAGGCCGCTATCTTCAGGGGTATAGACTAAATCGACTTTAGGATGATATTCATTATTGGAAAGCATCCAATGTAAAAGCAGATTGTGCCTCAAGGCATTATCGTTAGAAAAGGCCATCGCAGAGGACCGGCGAAAGCTATCCCATTGCACCCCATGATTTTGGTACCATTGGCTGTAATCAAATACCTGACCCCACTCATTTTTACCCCAAGAGCGGCTATCAAACCAGTACTCCAGAATAATGGAGTGCCCAATACTATTTGCCCAAGTCATTCCTATAAGAGCCTGCCAACCATCATTTGTTTTTTCTTGTTTTGGTATGGCCATCAATTCTGGGGGCAACCAGCGCCAATACTCCTGCTGATAACGCCATTCCGCATGGACCTCCCATTGCTCTCCATAGGTATTAACCCAGCTTCCCCCCAGATTTACACCTCGCTGATCATCCATATAACCCAGCAACTGCCATTCGGCACTCAGTCCCAGCTGATACCAGCGCATGGCCAGTCCTCTTGGGAGGTCTCCCCCAGAGACCTGACTGATACTGGCATCTATCAGCATTAGACTTAACTCTCCGCTCTCAGTGAAACGGCTAGCCGACACTACGCCAACTCCTTCGCTCACTTGAAGTGACACCGGATTCCGCTCAATGGGTAAAAACCAATCCAGGGGGCGATGCCCATAACCAACACCAAAGTCCAGACGGCGTTTGCCCAGCAACCAATCCCAGTCCTGCAAACTCCCCTGCCAGAAAAGCTCCTCAACTACCAACTCTGAGTCTTCACTGCCACCGCGCTCTGCCTGATGGAATGTAGAGACCTGCCCTTCCCAAGCTTCATACTGTAGAGCCCCCTGTAGCAAAGCTTGCCGAGACACACTTGATTGCCCCTCAAAAAGTGAGCTATCAGAAGCGCGATCATAAGCGGCTGTCATTGCCAGCTCCCACTGTGATTCAAGGGCATCCGCCTGGCTAGTAGCACTACCAATCAGTAGAGATAGCGCCCAAAGAGAATATAGTTTCATAGTTGCCTCCATTCGTGGGAAGCACACTACCAACCTTCCAGGCCCATACCATCGGAATAGACCAGCGGTACTGGAATCAGATAAATGGCTTTTGACCGAGATTAATGGAGGGGGTTATCCATTAAATAACCCACTGAAAAGTTGATCACTCTTTGCGCAACCATCCGAGAATACGGTTATTCTCTACATACCATTGCCCTTGGGGCATGAAAATAAGTGGGTAACGCTCTCGGGAGGGAGAAAATGGACCCGCGTTCTGCTGAATAATCTCCAGGGTAGCATTCTCTATATCTATCATAGAGACGATAGCCACATGGCCATAAGGGTTAAAGAGGGAGGGGCTATAGACAACGATATCGCCAATATTCGGAGGGGTATTACCTTGGTTACGAAACTGCAGCAATCCTCTTTTGGTATTCAAGTTTCCATGCTGAACCGTCAGGTCAAAAAAATCTTTAGCGTGACCAAATGTATCCGGCATTTTGTGCCCAAATCGCTCGTAATAATAGCGCTTAACAAACTCAACACACTGGTATCTTAGGCCAAGGTTATAACCGTCTTCCGAGGTGTTGCGCTCTTCAACATTATTAACTCCTCCATTGTAATAAACCTCTACCCCATGAAGTGAGTCTATAATCTCTCCGACAGAATAAGCTGTATTAAGGTTTAGGCGAGTAGCCAGTTGATATATCACGGCGATCAAAAGTCCTATACCGGCCACAACAACAATTAACCTACCCTTCCTTCCACCTTCTTTGATTGTTTCAACGAAAGACAACATCCATATTTCCCTCTAATCAACCCCAACTAAAAACACCCCAATTTCAGACTCCCACCTGTGCAAAAAAGCAAATGGGGTTAAGTGCACTCTACGTTCAAATATAGGTCTCATTCCTTTATCCTACTCATTACACCTAGTTAACTTTTTGAACCCTGTCATCAATTGCTCAAACGGGGTTCACACTACTTACAGGCGCTAATAGCAATTGATCCAACACCGTCACAACCTGCCAAAAAAGCGATAGCTATTTTGCCTTAGGTGACCCAGAATCCAAATATAGTTATTTAACTAATAATCAGCAGGAACCGGGCCACTGAGCAGCTGTCCATCAATTACAAATCGCCTTGCTCAATTAGATTAAGAAATACGTCGAGTTTGTCATGCCTGATACCCTAAAATTCCTTACAGCATTCAGTTTATCGGTTCTCCTTACAGCTTGTGGAGGAGGATCCAGCAGTAGCAATTCCAACGATGAGACTACTGAAACCGAAACAAGTACCGACAGCGGTGATAACAGTGGCTCTGATGATTCCGATAACGGGGATGACAATAGTGATGAAGAAACGGGGGGCTACACCTTTAACCCCAGCAATCCCCTAGCATCACTTATCGTAGGGGTACAAGAGTATGCCAGCGGCACTCTCAGCCTCGAGGATACCGATAGCAATAGCCCCACCTTTCAAGCCAGCAGTGTGGCCGGAAGCTATGGAGATTTCACTCTCTATGAAAGTGGAAACTGGGAATATCAATTAAACACCAATTCCCAGAATTTGAATGATGGTGATTCCGTAGAGGACACAATCTCTTTCCAGCTCACCGATGGTAGCACCCTCTCCGTGGTGTTCTCTATTCAAACAATCGAAGCCACAGAAAGCAGCATTGTCTTTATCTTTATGAACTTCTCAGATGCCGCCGTAGAAGATGATCTAAGCATTACCCAAATTGCAAATATGGCTTTCAATGACACAGATTCTCTTGATAATGCCTACCATGAAAACTCCCTGGGACAACTAAAGTTCAGCCGCCATCTAAGCAGTGACACCTCACTAGATCAATACTGCTACGGTGAAGACAATGATGAGAGCACTTCTATAGACTGCTTTACCTACGACATTGCCGACAGTCAGAATGGTGGTGTATTGAGTATCGAAGATGCGGAATCTCGCTCGGGCAGTGAATATAACGATAGCGGCTATACATGGAGAGATAGGGCAACCAGTTGGATCGAAAGCAATTACCTAGACTCCAACAACCAGCCTGTAGAACTCAACGATTGGCGTCATCGGGTCTACATTTTCCCGGAAGCTGCGGCCAGTGCTGGGCTGGTTGGCACGGGAGTCGCTTCTGTCGGAGGCCGCTGGAGCATGATAATTGCAGATAGTGATCAACTGATTATGGGGCATGAAATTGGACACAATATTGGCCTGAGCCACGCCGGTAATGACGATAATAATGATGGGGATACCAACGATAGCGGTGAGAGTGAATATGGTAGTGACGGCTCCCTAATGGGCAATGCTTGGCAATCACGACTCTTTGGAAGCGGTCATCGTGACTATATGGGCTGGTATGACTCATTCCCCGGATACACTGAAACTATTGAGGCGGTCGCAGGCAGCACCACTAGTATTGAGTTTCAAGCCATAGAACTTACTGCTGGTGAGCTTAGTGGCGATCTTCCTCAGCTCTTAAAGGCCGAAAGTATTGGTAGCAGGAATGGAGAAAACTACTATTACATCGAATACCACGTCGAGCACGACACCCTCAACCCCCGTCCACACCACGAAAATGCGGTAACTGTTCACTATCTTAGCGGCACCAGTAATAACAATGTTACCGCCAACCAGGTAGCCACACTGTCAACTACCGGGGACAGCTTTTCTGACTCATCTGCTGGGATCACTATTGAATTCCTATCCACTGACAGCAGCAACAACTCTGCAACTGTTTCTGTAACTTATGATGAATAATTTAATGGGGAGTAAGACCACAATGAAAAATCTACCCTTAGCCCTACTTCTCGCCCTTTCCTCTTCAGCGGTTGCCGAAGAGACCGTAACTGGCGTGTTAGAGGAAGAGATCTCCGAGAACTTTCAAACAGGAGAAGTGGATCACCGCTTCTCCGTAAAGGACGAAACTACCGGTGAGTACTACTTTATCGACGCAAAAGAGGCAAAGAATAAAGGTATGCAACCTGGTGAGCGAGTACGTATTCATGGAGAGCGAGAAAATAAACGGCGTTTTCGTATACGTGAATCTCAACGTCTGGAGTTAAGACGAGAGGAGTAACGCCCTTTCTAACTATAATTTTAACTCCTACCTCACAAATTCCGCATAGATCAATTCGGGTGTACAGAACATTATCTGTGCACCCGATTAACACAATACTAATTAGCATAACACTTGGCCACCTCAGATCTAGACACATTTTACTGACCACATTATTAAAGTTAATTATTTAAGTCTTATAATATCGGCACATCTTTACCATTTAGGTAAGTTACAAACAGACATATTCAAACTACGCCGATAGAAAACCCGAGTAGGCAAGTCACTCTGAAATTCACAACGCCACTCCCGCCGTTATTTCCAGCTGGACATATAAGCGCTGTGATATATGCAGTAGAACCTAGTTTCTGTCGCCAAAGACATCCATTGTGAAAGTTGAAATTTTACAAAATTCTGAACGTGAACAACTCACCCCTTGTAGATTTCATCTTATCGCACCGAGATTGCAGCAGATAGCTCATCCAAATACCTTTTAGTCAAATATAACACTAAAGGCACTACAGTCTCTTTAATTTTTAATACCAATTACCGCTCTTAAACAATTAATTCAGAAACAAAACCGACCAGAGCCTCAGGATGAGAAACAGTAAAATTAAAAAGCTCTTTATGGGTAGCATCCCACCTATTCTGTTAATTATTAGCTCCAACTGCCTTGCCAACGATAGCCGCAAAGTACTAGTAGAAGCAGCGCAACCCTGGGAGCAAGCTATTAGAACAAAGTTATTTTGCTCTGTATCATCCCCTGCCCTACATCAAATATCTAGTCACTCAGATGCTGAACTTATAGAAATAAAGCCTGTTGGCTCCATTATCAAAGCTGGTGAACTAGTAGCAGCACAGGATGACTTTTATCTCTCCCAGCAAATGAAGATCATTCGCACCGATATTGAATTAACACAAAGCCAGCTTAACTATGCAGAAGAAGAACTAGGTAGACTGGAGAAACTTCGCTCCGCCGACATGGTTTCTCAGTCTCATTTAAATAACCTTAAGCTCAATGTGGACACCTATCAATTAACCAAGCAAAGACTAGAACAACAACTAAATACAGCTGAATATCGTTCTAAACGACTACTGCACTACGCAAAAACAGATAGTCAAGTTTTAAGCATAGAAGCTAATCCTGGAGAAAACCTCAACCCAGGACAAAGAATTATGCAGTTACTCCCACTAACTGAAAACCAAATTGAATGTAGTCTCCCTGAAGAACACATAAATAAAGAAAGTCTGCTAAGCAATAGCACCTTCAAAATTAAGGAGCAAGATATTGAACTCAGAAATATCAGCCACATAGTAAACCCAGAAACACAGAACTTTAATCTCTACTTTGAAGTAAACAGACAAAAATTTAAGTCCTTACTAGTTGGGCAGCGATTTGAAATAACTATGTTTACCCCTTTCGCGGATCATAGTGAGCAAGAATATATTACCAGAATTCCAAGTGACGCCGTAATTCTTGAGAATGGGCGACAATATAAGGTTTGGACTCTAGACAACGACCAAAGAGCAGTTAGCACCAGGGTGCAAATAATAGATACTCTCGATAATTACTTTGTCGTACGTTCAAGCATTGCTCCTGGCGATCTTTTGATTGTACTAGGTCACGAAGGGTTACAACTCAATGAAGCCGTTACTCCAACAAAGAGGGAAAACACATGAAGTCCCTGGAGAAATACAGCTCAATTATCATCTGTTGTACCTTTACCCTAATAATAGCCGGGGTTATAGCCGGGATAAATTTACCAAACGCCCTACTCCCATCCATTAATCGTCCACAAATTGCACTCGCAACCTCCTGGCCAGGAAAGACCGCAGAAGAAATAGAACAAATACTAATTGCTCCACTAGAACAGGAACTTTCCAGCCTAAGCCACCTCAAAGAATTGCAAACCAATGTTAATAGTAGCTGGGCTTGGACCATAATTGACTTCCATTCGGAGGCAAATATGGAGCAAATGTATATTGAGGTACTGTCCAAAATCAACCAAGTACCCAATTGGCCAACACAAGTTCGCACACCGGATGTATTCAATTTTGCAAATGGCGCAGGGGCTACGCTTGGATCTTTTTTCCTATATTCTGAGAAACCGGCTAGCGAACTTCAATTAATCGACGCGTTTATAAATCATGTTAAGCCAGCCTTTAGTAAAGTTCCTGGTGTACAGTCCATTGAAGAAGCCGGCACACCCACTGCCCAGCGGGTCGATATTGAGTTCGACCCGGAAAAGATGACTCGGTACTCTTTAACCATTGGTGAGATAACCGAAAATCTAAACAACTTAACGGATCGCTCGGGAGGAAATCTAAAAATTGGGTCAAAAGATTATGCCCTTCATTTCAAGGGTCAGATTCCACTAGAGGAACTCTCAACGTTACCTATCGCAACACGAGAAAGCCAAATCATTCAACTCTCGGATATTGCTTCGGTAAAAGAGCGTGTAGCTTCAGATTGGTTATACTTTGCCCTTGAAGGCAATAGATCTCTATACTTCTATCTACGCCCTACCGAAAATGTCAATGTTCTAGAAACCATCGCCCAGCTCAAATCAACAATAGAAGAATTAAATGACGGAGAGTTAAATCGATTGGGGGTGAAGCTCGCCATAAGCCGGGATGACTCCACGGGTATTCGGAATTCCCTCAGCCTGGTATACGGAAGCCTCTTGCTGGGTTCACTACTCGCCTGCCTGGTTATTTATTGGTTTTTACGTAACCCCAGAACTCTAACCCTAATATTTCTAAGCATTCCCATTTGTATCTCTCTGGTAGTTCTGGGAATGTATCTTGGAAATAGAAGTATGAACGTTGTTTCACTTGCAGGGATTGCACTTTCTATCGGGTTAATGGTCGATGCAGCAATTATTGTCGTAGAAAACATTCAAAGACTGCGCAAGCAGGGTATAAATATTCAGGAAAGTATCACGCGGGGAACCAAAGAAGTTTCGGGCTCATTATTTTCATCTACAATATCCAGTGTTATCGTATTCCTGCCCATTATTGCTATGCAATCAGCAACAGGGCAGCTTTTTCAAGACCTGGCATTCACAATTTCAAGCGCATTATTAGCATCACTATTGTTTGCTCTACTAATACTACCCTCATTGGCCAGACACTTACTTGGAAAAGCAGCAATTTCTGAGGAGGGATCCAGTAGTATCAAAATCAATAAGGTGCTTGAGTGGTGGGTGAAGCTTTCTATCCGTTCTGCAAGCAATCCTAAGCTCGCTTCCACTATAATTTTGTTAGGATTACCCGTCGCACTCATTGCCACTTTCATTTCTAGCCCTGACATTGATGTCCTCCCAGACCCTAAACAAAATATGGTCTCTGTTTATATCAACTTTGAAAGTCCTTTATCCACAGAGACCATAAGAAATGAAATTGGGGAACGGGTCGTAAATAGAATCACAGCCAATAGAGAAGAAATAGAGAACCAAGTTTCAACCTATGGAATAATTTGCAACCCAAATAATTGCAATCTCTATCTATACACAAAAGGGGACTGGGATTTTGAAGAACTAAAGAGTTGGCTAAATGAAAAAGCTCTCTTTGGACTAATTGGGACTCGAATACATTTCAGGCAAGGTGGTTTACTAAGGTTTGCCCTACCCAACAACCGTATTAGCCAGTTAGATATCAAAGGGGCAGAGCTATCTCGACTACAGATGGCGGGGAGTGAGCTGATGAGTCATTTACGCTTGGAGTTTCCAGAAGCGCAAATTCAAGAGGGAAGCGCACTTCAAAATAGAGCGGTTCGTATTGAATTTCAACCCAAGCTAGTACAATTAGCTCGTTTAGGTATTACGATATCGGAATTAAATCATCATCTGATGGCTTTAACCGATGGAATATATATTGGGCACTTCTATACGGGAACCAACACTCTTCCTTTTTACTTTAAAGCAACAGAACCGCAAAATCTTCAGACGCTCCTAAATACAGAGATACTGATTAACAGTCACGGCTTTATTCCTCTACGTGAATTGACCGACGCCAAAATCACTCAAGCGCCAGCCAGTATACTTCGTGTCAGCCAGGAAGTGAGTGCATCAATAAACTTAACTCCTCCCGAAGGCGTTGCTATGAAGTCATTTGTCGAGGATGTTGATCAATCTGTGAAAGAGTTTTTATCAGAAAGTTCCTACAATGATCTTCATACACAGTTTAGAGGTAGCGCTAATGAACTCAACCTATTCCTCAGTGAGTTCCTAAAAATTTTTGCAGCAGCTATCGCAGTATTGGCCTTATTAATGTATTTCGCCCAAAGGTCCGCAAAGTTAGCAGCAGCAGTACTCTGTGCTGTACCCTTATCATTTGCAGGCGGAATGATTAGCTTACAAATTTTAAATCTATTTACCCCCCAAAGCCTGGATGTAATAACCATGATCGGCTTTGTAATCTTAATGGGACTGGTAGTTAATAATGCGATACTACTAGTCAACCAATTTAATAAGTCATTGCAAAACGGAGCCAATCAATTGGAGGCGATATATATGGCTGCCAGCTTGCGTGTCCGCCCCATTATGCTTACAACAATTACCTGTATCTTTGGCAATATCCCTTTAGTGCTTAACCCCGGAAGTAGCGCAGCTATCTATCGCGGTCTAGCTGCGGTTATTACTGGCGGAATGGTGTTTAGCGCCTTATTTGTCTTGGCATTTATGTCTGCTTTACTATCACAGAAGCTGTTTAGTCCTCATACATCTGACACTACCCAAAAGAGTGAGTTGAAACTGCCAAAAGGCTCTACTGCGTGATATCCCTCATTTGACCTCAATTTATTCACGCCCAAACTGGAAGCATTATTTTTGTGCCAGAATGGGCGTTAATACCTACCACGAAAAGTACTTTGCGACGCAGTGCGCCACTTATTCAAGTGACTTTATTTGCTATAGTTTTATAGGATGTAGTTAACCAACATGGAGAGCAAAGGTTTAATTACCATTTATGAATGGGTAAGGAATCAAGGATGAAGTCTCTAATATATTTACTTTTGAGTATCCCATTTACACTGCCACTTATCAGCGATGCCGCTTGGACAGAGAAGGCGCAAATTTACTACTTAAAAGTACACTCGAATGGTGTAGATGTCAGACTTAGAGGATTTGTCAATCCAGAGACAGAGGTGAGCTGCGTGAGCAAAAACACCTTTTTTCTAATCAATGACGACTCTACCATATACAATACCAAAGTATCTTTTCTGCTTTCCGCTTATATGTCCCAGAAAACTGTAAAGTTCAGTTACTACGGATGTGAAGATGACAGGATTCGCTTAGGCTCAATCCGGTTTCATGATGAATAGCCAAATCTCATATGATTGACTGGCCCTTTATAATTTGGGCCAGTCAATTCTTATCAATATCAATCTAGAAAATATCCGGATCATCTATCAAACTTGCATTTTCCAACCCATAGTACTCGATCACCCAAGCATAACTCTGGTATATCTCATAACGAGTCGGATAGGCCCGCCCCACTTCATCCCAGCGTTTCCGTGCATTGGAATAGCTGGAACCTTTGATAACTCCTGACAACTCGAACTCATCACCATTATGGGGATTCATGATCGTTGTGGTATAGGGAACTTCAACCTCGCTATTTTCCACCATCATCCGCGCCATCATCAATCCATAGGCGGGTACATTAGATGGCATGGCATCTTTAACAGTTTCCTGGTTGCTTTTGGTCGATGTTTCCCCAACGGTCGTTGAAACACTAAAAGTCTCAGAAAAACTGAATGTAATGGAGCCACTATTTTCAACAGTG
Organism: Microbulbifer sp. CNSA002; assembly: GCF_047324085.1. Taxonomy (NCBI): domain Bacteria; kingdom Pseudomonadati; phylum Pseudomonadota; class Gammaproteobacteria; order Cellvibrionales; family Microbulbiferaceae; genus Microbulbifer; species Microbulbifer sp. CNSA002. The sequence continues at coordinate 1,618,869 of NZ_CP172449.1, read as the reverse complement.
CCGGGAACACCGACCTTATAACCCTCAGTCAAGCTAACTCCAGCAGTAACCGCAATCCCCATAGTATTAGTCCAGCTATCTGTTTCACTCTTCCCGTCGGTATACCAGACTTCTGTACTGTCGTTTTGGGCAATACTGCCAGAGTTCTCAAGTAGTCTCTCACCAAAGAATGTCCTGGTGTTGTTGGGGGTTTCCACAATCTGATCCCAATGAATCTCTACTCCAGATTCCACCAATTCCAAACGATCCGCAACGCAAGGGTAAATACTCCAAACTTTACTATCACTCGCAGTACCAGCAAATCCAACTACTGACCGGGTTCCAATACTTAGATGATATTCCTCCCACTTATACCAGCCATTATTACCTCCAAAGGTAATATCACGGGTTGAGTTATCAGCCATGTCTTTCAAATAGACTCGAATCCTGGAAATATTGCCATCGCGCTTTTTATAGAAGCGCCAACCCTGAATATATTCTGTAGCACCAAGCAACTTTCGATACCCGGAGATAGTGGTTTTACCAACCTCCTCATCTCCTGCATATAAGTATTCGAGTTTTAACCCTTTGATTCTCTCATCACCGCTAAAACTTGTTATAGCGGTGATCTTGTCTCCAGGGATTCGGGTGGTGACATAGCTATCGCACATATCGAAATCGCTACCATTCCCACTCTTACCATACTGAAATATTGTATCGTACCTTAGGGTCCCACCATTATCTGATGTATTGAAGTACTGATCCAAAATATTTTCTGTTGCACTAATCTGCACAGAAGCCAATAAACCTAACATCGCTGTGACGAAATACTTCATAGTCAACACCTTCTTTATAAGATTATTCTTTTAAATGGATACAACTATCTGAGTACAACCTTTTGTCAACTTCGTCCGTGTCCAGCCCTCCTGTATTGCCTTTATTGTTTAAGTTTTCCATCCTGTGGGGTGAAAAATAGAAGTAATCTGACTTCGCACTACCAGAACGAGCCCACCACTAACGCAGTAGCGACAAGCAGTAACACAGATAGAACTCGATAGTTCTGCCATAGTGGTTGTGCTTTTAGGGATACGGTCTCAGTGTCAAAATCGCTTTTAGACCAAGTGAAAGATTTAGCTTCTTCGCTAATCTCAGCTGGATAGAGCAGGCTGGTAATCACCAATACCACTGAGCAGAAGACAAACAAAATTGGAGCAATATAGAGGAAATGTAAGTTTGTCCAGTCGAAGACTTCATTGACAAAAAAGAGGCCAACACCGCCCAAGGTACCTAATAGCAAAGTAGCTATAGCTCCCTTGGAGTTAGCCCCACGCCAAAAGAATCCGATCAGGAAAAGTGCCAGTACAGGGGGAACTGCATAGGAAAGCACCTTCTGCAGATACTGGAATAAGGAACCAAAACTCTCAATCTGTGGTGCCCAAAGTACGGCAAGTATCATAAAGATAAAGGTGACCAGCTGACCTACACGCATTAACTGGTGCTGGTTCAGGCCCGGAAAAAACTTCCGCACAAAGTCCATGGTCACCAGCGTGGAAGCCGAATTAAGCGTGGAATCAATTTGCGACATTAGTGCAGCAACAAAGCCGGCCAACACCAGCCCCAGGATACCGACAGGCAACAGCTCAAATAGCAGAGTGGGATAAACCATATCTGCGCGCTCTAGCTCGGGGAAAATAACAATCGCCATAGTGCCAGGCAGAACCATGATAAACAGCACGGGAAGTTTGAGCAGACCGGCAAACAAGGCTCCCCAGCGGCCGTGATTAACATCTTTTGCACTGAGTACCCTTTGCACCATAAATTGGTTAGTACACCAGAAATAAAAACCCAGCAAAGTGACTCCCGTAATTAGCCCCAACCAGGGCACGCTCGAATCACCAATGGGCCGTATCAGACTCAATTGTTCAGCCGAGACCTGGGATACAACATTTTCCCAACCTCCTGCGCGATCCAGGGCAAAAATACTGATCAGGATCGAACCAAATATCAGCAGCAGCGCCTGAATGGTATCGGTATAAATAACGGCCGCCAAACCTCCACAGATGGTGTAGATACCCGCGATCACCGCCAAAATTGAAATCGTGGTCCAAATTGGTAATTCAGGAAATATCAATTTCATTACCAGGCCCCCTGCATAGAGGCTACCTGCAGTATCAACCACAATATTCAGGAAAATAGTCAATCCCGAAAAATAAGTGCGCGCGGTGCTGTTAAAGCGACGCTCAAGCATTTCCGGCATCGTGTAAATGCGCGAGCGAAGAATTGTGGGCAGATAGAAAACGGCAAAGAAAACCAGGATAACCGCCGCCATCCACTCATAGTTAAAGACCGCTATGCCAGTGCTGTAAGCATCTCCGGCTAAGCCGATCAAAGTGGTACTCGATATATTGGAAGCGAACAGGGATAAGCCAATCAAGGGCCATACCATTTTCCTCCCAGCGAGGAAGTAATCCTCTGCAGTATCGTGGCGGCGACTTAGGAAGAGCCCAAGGGAGATGGTGAAAACGAAATAGACGACCAGAATGGTCGCATCGACTGGGTGGAGACCAAAATCGACCGGCATAACTTCCTCGTTCACTGCTAGCAGCGTATTTTTAGAATGATTTGCTTGAACTTGGCCAAAAATTAAATCACAGTGATTTAATTAAGTAAAGCCAAGCTTCAACAAACAAAAAAAGCTATATTAATCAATAGGTTATATAAACTCTGATCTTAGTGCCAACGAAGTCAATAGACTAAGCAAAGGCTTTAAAGTTACACTTTTAACAATAGAACCGGACAATCAGTGGCCGGATCAGATCACGTTTCATCTCAGGGGGCACGGATGGGTAAAGGTAGCAATTCCAGTGGTTTACGCCGTTATAACGAGCGAGTGGTGCTTACGACCCTGCGGAAGACTGGCGCAGCCTCCAAGTCCGACCTAGCGCGCCAAACTGACCTCACCGCTCAGGCGGTTACCCGGATTGTCGATGATTTGGAAAGCGCAGGGCTGGTAATGCGAGAGGGGCGGCGACTGGGCGGCAAAGGCCAACCCTCGATTATGTACGTTATTAACCCTACTGGTGCTTACTCTGTCGGTATCAAGGCGGGACGGCGCAATATCGAGCTGCTACTAATGGATTTTGGTGGCACAGTACTAAAGAAGATTTGCCACGAGTTTGAATTCCCGGAGCCCGAATTTTTATTGGCAAAAATTGAATCGGGCCTCCAGGCACTTACTGATACCCTACCCGCTAAAGACAGAGGGAAACTAGTGGGCGTTGGTATCGCTATGCCCTGGTTTATCGGCGCCTGGACTGAAGAGCTCAATATGAGCGAGGAACTAGCGGCCCAGTGGAAAGAAATTAATTTTTCTGAAGAAGTTGCTCAGCGCACACATCTGCCGGTCTTCTTCGAGAACGACTGTTCCGCTGCTGCTGTTGCCGAATTGCAGTTTGGCAATGGCCAGGACATATCCAATTTTCTCTACGTTTATATCGGGACCTTTATCGGTGGAGGCCTGGTATTAAATGGCAGCCTGGAAACCGGCGTCCATGGCAATGCGGGCAATCTGGTTTCCCTGCCAGTGCCCCCCTCAAAACTTAGCAGTACCCCTGAAAATCAAGGGGCATTTGAGCTACTCCTCAATCGCGCTTCACTATTTGGGCTGCGCAGACATTTACGAGAGTGCGGCATCGAAATTACCAGCACTTCCGAACTTGAAACGGTAATGGACCAGGCCCGCCCTCAGATCCAGGAGTGGCTGGACGACTGTGCAGATGCGCTGGTTTATGCATTTCTATCGGCAAACAGCGTACTGGACCTGGAGGCTATTATTGTCGATGCGCATTTACCCCGCTTTTTATTAGACGAACTGGTCGAAATGATTTCTCGCAGGATAAAGCAGGTGGCGCCTTCAGGCGTATTTGCGCCCAAAATTGTCAGTGGAAAAATTGGAGTCGATGCCATCGCCACAGGCGGTGCGATTCTGCCTTTTTACTCAATTTTTGCACCGGATAAAACAGTTCTATTAAAGGGCGGCATACCAGGAAGAATATCTACCTGATTGCGCCTTAATTGGAACCCCAGAAAAGCATAAAAATAACTCTGGGCTCCTTAAGAATAATCAAAGCAATAACTCACCGGAAAATTTCCAATCAGCACTAATGAGGTAAATATCATGGCATTTAATCTCGATAATAAATGGGTATGGGATTTTTGGTTCGCGCAGGACGGCGACCAGTACCATGTATTTTACCTTCAAGCCGATAAATCACTGGGCGATCCTGAGCTGCGCCACTGGAATGTATCTGTCGGTCATGCCGTTTCTACGGACCTCATTCATTGGACAACGCTCCAGGATGCATTAAAACCCTCACCTCGAACTGCAACCGCCAGTGAGGAAGCTGCAGACTCTTACACTACCTGGACCGGCTGTGTACACAGAGAAGGCGATACCTGGTATATGTTTTATACCGGTACTAAATATTCAGAGAAAGGTCTGGTTCAGCGGGTCTGCCTGGCAACTTCCAAAGACTTATTACACTGGGAAAAACACCCCAACAACCCCCTGGTGGAATTAGATCCCAATTTCTACGATGGCCTGAACCTTGAATATTGGCACGATGCATCCTGGCGTGACCCATGGATCGTTAAAGACCCCTCGCAGAATCTCTACCATATGTATCTCACTGCGCGCTGTAACCAGGGCAGCCCTGATGGGCGTGGCGCAGTTGGCTATGCCAGTTCAACGGACTTAATTCACTGGAAAGTGGGGCAACCGGTATTGGCTCCCGGTTGGTATGGCGAAATGGAAGTACCGCAAATTGAATATATCCATGGCCGCTACTACTTATTCTGCTCAGTATCGACAAAGTTCCACAGCACTGCCCATCGACAATCCATGCAGGGCACACCACTGACTGGCACAAAATATTTTATCGCCGATGATCTGAATGGCCCATACGAAGTGGTTGGAGATGGCTTTATCGGCGCAGACCAGCAGGGATCACTCTATTCCGGCCGGGTTATCCAGGGGCCGGACCAACAATGGTATCTGCTGGCTTTTAATAGGGACGATGCCGAGGGCAACTTTATCGGCGGTATCTGCGACCCCAAGCGCATCGAGTTTATGGACGATGGACAACTGGAATTGGCCAAAGACTAGCAGGCAGGAGTCGCAACCAAATCCTTAGGTAGATGCTCACCAGAAGCATCTACTGCCCCGTATCCCCTTCTCCCGCAACCAGTGCTACTTAGAAAGACAAGCAGCACTGTCACCAAAAGCAAAGACCGATACCGCGAAAATCACTACTTCCCCTTGGTTTACTTATCTATTTGCTGATTCCACTGCGTAAATTCCGCAAATTTTCGTGTTGCCTTTATTAAATCACAGTGATTTAATAAATGTGTTCGCGGGGAGAGGTCCCACCCATGCGGTAACAGGAAGAGAGTCTCGAGCCCGCAGAGAACGGGCCGTGAAAAATCTAATAACCATAAGAGATGATTGAGGAGAGCGCCGTGATTGCAGAGGGCTTCCAAGCAGGTTCAGAGACACAGAAACACTTTAAACCACACTCCATAGCCCTGGCAGTTGCCATGGCCTCCAGCGTAGCGGTACCGGCAACAGCTGAGGAAATGCCGGAAATTGAAGAGGTGATGGTTACCGCAACCGCCCGACCGGTTACCAAGATGGAATCCAGCGTATCCGTTAGTGCACTGGACACTGAGGAAATGGCGAAGTACGCCCCGCGCTCTACCGCAGAGCTGTTCCGCAGCTTACCCGGTATTCGGGCGGAATCCTCCGGTGGCGGCGGCAATGCAAATATCACCGTTAGGGGTATTCCCCTGGCAACTGGCGGCTCCAAATATATGCAAATCCAGGAAGACGGATTGCCTGTATTAGAATACGGCGATATTAATTTCGGTAACACTGACAACTTTGTTCGCACCGACTCCTCTCTCGCACGTATAGAAAGCGTACGCGGCGGCTCTGCCTCCACCTTTGCCAGTAATTCCCCTGGCGGTGTGATCAATATGATCAGCAATACCGGCGAAGAAGAAGGTGGTAATGTAGGACTTTCGTTTGGTGCGGACTACAATGAGTCCCGCCTGGACTTTGGCTATGGCCACCACTTGAATGACACTTTGCGATTCTATGTCGGCGGATTTTTAAGAGAGGGAGAAGGCATCCGCGAGACCGGCTTTGATGGGGATTCCGGCGGCCAACTCAAGGCCAACCTCACCAAAGAGTTTGATAACGGTTATGTCCGCCTCTATTACAAACATCTCGATGACCGGTTAACAACTTATCTTCCTGGCCCTGTAACCTATAAGGGCGATGGTGAATTCGGCACGGTTGCCAACTTCGATGCCAGCAGCCAAACCCTACATTCCGATAATTATCGATACATTTCCACTTTTGATGCCTACGGCAATCCGGTAACCCGCGACTTATCCGACGGTATCGAATCTCTGGTGGAAGCCTATGGCTTTGAAACCAAATTCGAATTTAATGATGGCTGGACTGTTACCGACAAATTCAGAATTTCTGATGTTAGCGGCAGCTTTATTTCCCCCTTTACCGATACTTTCGGCGATTACGGACCACAATCCACACAGGATATGGCTGATACCATTTGTGCAAATGCCGTAGGCAGTAGCGGAGAGGCCATAGACTGTAGCGCCGGCACAACGGTGACTTATGCCAATGGTGAAGAGGCCGAAGGCCTCGCCTATGTCGACCTGCTCTTTGATACAGAAATACACGATTTGGGTCTGATAGTTAACGACTTTAAAGTCGATAAATTAATTGGCGATAATATTGTTGTTTCCGGTGGGTTCTATTACTCCAACCAAAATATCAAAACCAGCTGGAATAGTTGGAATGCCCTAGTTCAAACTGTTGACGGCAGCAATTCTGAAAACCTCACCATAACTGCCAATGCCAACGGAGATGTACTGGTAGATGATGGGGTCTGGTCTGCAAGCTTTCTTTCCTGGGCCTGGGACCTGGAATATGAAACTTATGCACCCTATATGAATGTGGCGATCGACATCGGCGACTTTACCTTCGATGTCAGCGCCCGCCACGATATGGTCAACGCCAAAGGCTCCCTGGTTTCCAGCTGCTGCGGTGGTGATACAGACTACGATCTGAATGGCGATGGTATTATCAGCGATGTGGAAAGTGCTAGCGCTTCCGATGCCTTTGGATTCACCGGCGGCGTCATCACAATGGCCAATGGATCCACCCAGCTCGTTGACTACGATGCAGACAACACCTCTTTCTCTCTCGGTGGAAATTATATTCTCAACGACAGCATGGCTATTTTTGCCCGCTACAGCGAGGGTGGCCGAGCAATTGCCGATCGGCTCCTGCAAATTAGCGGCGCCCTCAACAGTGACGGAAGCCTAACCGACACCACCGATGGCTTCGACTCTGTGGACCAGCTGGAAATTGGATACAAACTCTCAACCGGCGATCTGGATTTCTTTGCAACTTACTTCAATACGGTCACTGAAGAGACCAACGCAGAAATCACTAGCGGCTTAACGTTTGTACGCGAGTATGAAGCCCAAGGAATCGAGCTGGAAGCAGCCTACAGTTATGGAGACTTTTCCGTAAATGGAAACCTCACCTGGACCGACGCCGAAATTTCAAAAGATGCCAACGACAGTTCTGTCGTAGGTAATACGCCGCGCCGCCAAGCTGATTTCATTTACACGATTACACCGCAATATAACTTTGGCGATGACTTTACATTTGGTGCAAGCCTCCAAGGGTCTACAGAATATTTTGTTTCTGACTCCAACCAGTTGAAACAGGAAGGTTATGTCCTGGTCAATCTGTTTGGTTCTTATTACCTGACAGAGGACCTTACCGTTTCCTTTAATGTAAACAACCTCACCGATGAATTTGTTGTTACCGAAGTTGAAGAGTCTTACGCAGAAGTTGGAGACATAGTACGCGGACGGGCTATCAGTGGCCGCTCCACAAGTGTCAGTTTCAATTACGCTTTTTGATCGTTGTTCTTCCCTACTCTAGTAAGTGGTTTGCAGTTCTGCCCATAGCTTTGCAAACCCCGAGCGTCTGGCCCCCACCGGCGCTCGGTTTTTTTCTTTCAGAAACAATATAACCAGCTATAAACTATCAGTAGTGTAATTTCAGCAACCATCAACTGATAATACGAATAACTTATGTAACCCGGGGAGCGGATTAGGATGGAAATGCAAGGCAATGCGGTAGATACCTTGCTCGGCGGAATTGAAGCCGGTGGTACCAAATTTAACTGTGTGGTAGCTGCTGGGATTAATGACATCCGTGAGCGAGCCAGCTTCCCAACCACCGATCCAGAACATACGCTATCCAAGGTCGCTCAGTTTTTTCACGAAAGCAGTCAGCGCCACGGCACTGTTTCTGCGCTGGGCATAGCCAGCTTTGGCCCGGTAAACCTGGACCCAGAATCCGCCTACTATGGCTATATCACCCAAACACCTAAAGCTGGCTGGTCCAATACCAATATGGCTGGCTACTTCAGCCAAGCCCTGTCGGTACCAGTTGCTTTCGATACAGATGTTAATGGCGCCGCCCTTGGAGAGCACCTCTGCGGCGCCGCTACAGATGTAAAGAACTTTGTCTACGTCACCATCGGTACCGGTATCGGCGCCGGCATTATGATCGACGGGCAGCTGATCAATGGATCTATGCACCCGGAAATTGGGCATATGCTGATGCCTAGAGAAAGCCAAAAGGATCCTTTTAAAGGCAACTGCCCATTTCATAACAACTGCCTTGAAGGGCTGGCCTCAGGCCCTGCGATAGAGGAGCGTTGGGGACTGCGTGGCCAACACCTGGAACAACACCATCCGGCCTGGGACCTGGAGGCGGAGTATCTGGCCACTATGTGTGTCAACCTTACCAGCTGCTACTCACCACAGCGGATCATACTGGGGGGTGGAGTGATGATACAGGCGCACCTATTCAACCGTGTAAGACAAAAATTCCTAGCCTTAGCCGGTGGTTACTTTCCCCAAGTCTCAGAAAGTAATATTGAACGGTATATCGTTGCACCAAAACTAGTGGGAAGATCCGGTGAAGTCGGCTCTCTGCGGATGGCCCAGCACCTATACAACACTAAAAACGTCATTGCCTGAACCAGGGAGGGGACATCCCCTTCCTGCCATCCTCTTTTCAGAGGACGTGGTTCCCACGCGCAATATCCCTATTTCTGTGATCACGACCACTTCTTGGGTAAAAACTTGCTATGCAGAGTGATTCCTGCGGCAGTAACCCCCTCCCCAGCTAGCGATTCCCTTTATCTATCTGTTAGGCTTCCATATAGATACCTCTAGTAAGCAGGGCGATAACAGGTAAGTTTCAGCGCCCCTCAGGGATAGCAATGAAAATAATTAGATTATTAGTGATAGGTATTCTTAGTGCCTGTTGCCAGCTGGCAGTGGCCGGCAGTGCCGAACCCACAACTTTCACCCGCCCGGGGATACTGTCCTACAACTTTTACTCTGATTTACTAGAGCGTGAGTACGTTATTGACATAATGCTGCCTCTCTCGTACACCCCGGAAAACACCGATCGCTATCCAGTCATTTATATGACCGATGGCTTTCTGCATTTCCCTATGACAGCCCCTAACCTTCTTCAGGAACAGGTTCCCGATGAGTTTGGCAATGTCAAAATGCCCCCTGTAATTCTGGTAGGTATCTCCCACGCTTTTGACAGCCCGAATTTCGCCCAGCGAGTAATGGATTTCACCCCCGTGCCTGGTGTGATCAAAGGTGCCGAACTAGGTGGCGGCGCCGATCACTTTCTTGAGTTTATCGAAGAGGAACTCAAACCCTTTATCAATAATAATTTTAAAGGTAACGAAGAAGACGAAACCCTAGTGGGCCATTCCCTGGGTGGGCTTCTGGCTCTCCATGCACTTTTTAACCACACCAATAGCTTTGACCGATATGTCATTGGAAGCCCCAGTATTTGGTGGGCCGATAAGCAAATTTTAGATAGTGAATTGGCCTATGCAGAACGCAATGCCGATTTAGGAAAAAGTGTGTATTTATTTATTGGTGGTGAGGAGACTTGCAGTGAAATCGACTCAGTTTGCGCAGTAAAAGACTTCTCTCAACTAGTAAAAAGACTTAAGTCCCGTAACTACAATAGCCTTACTCTAAGAAAACGTGTATTTGATAACGAGAATCACGGTAGTGTTGTTAATCCAGGTTATGACCGTGGGATAGAAAAGGTCTTTAAGGCTAGGGTACTACCTAGAAAATATTCTTTCTAGAACTTTTTATTAAATTCAGAAATAGCAACCACTTTAAAAGTAAAGTTTTTCTGGCATGTTCCCCTCCCTTCGCAGTTCTCGATCGCGCTCAAAATAAAAGATGAAAAAACTATAAATAGTATTCACCTGCATATTACCCACCTTAACATACGCAGAGGTCACATCCTATAATGATAATAAGCTTAACATTAATTTGACGGAACTGACCGGACTGGCAATTGGATTCAGTGTACCACTATAAATCAAGGGCTAGACAAATTGAAGGCATACCTTACTTTTATCAAAGTCAGGAAAAATAATCTAATACCTTACCAACAATTTCAAGATCTTGATAACCTTTAGGATCAATCTCTTTACGAAGCACCCTTTCTATATAGTCGGTGTCACCTAGCAAGCCACGGACAACACAATAGCAAATGCATCGATGGCCACGAGTCATCTCCGGTATACTTTGATATAGAGATTCCTTAGAGCTTAAAGCAAATTGTTTGTTAAGGTACTCCTGCCCAGTCTCAATAATGTTATCAAGCCCCCTCATCACCTCCTCTACCGCTTCTTCTTGCGAGCCAAAATCCTTAACATATACTCTAGGGTAATAATTCTTCTTTGAGCAGGATTCATCAATAAATGAAGAATCAATAGGATAAGTAAATGTTGGCACCTTACCCCGAGGTAATCCAGTTAATTCAGATACTATATCCTCTACCTCCCGAAGATAAATGCCAGCTTTTGGCTGTATTAAAACTGACGCCGGAGGACTAGAAAAAGTCCAGAAAGGTACAATAAGAAAGTCACAAAATTTAGCTGGTCGAGACTTATATCTCCTAGCTAAAAATTTCCAACCTGGGTAATCGGCCTCCAATACTTTAGCAGCCTTAAGTACTTCTGTTTTAAATGTCATATTTAGTCAAACGGAAAATCTAACAGTCTTACTTCATAAACTCATGCAGGGTTATCATCCCCTCCCAGGAATGTTTCATCAGCGTTAGCGCGACAAATCAGAAGCTACACCAGAAGCACTCCTCAATTGCGCACTATACAACACTTTCTGATCTCCAGTAAGAATGACGCCACTTATTTCACCTCAACAATCCTTTCAACATTATCAAAGGGGCAATAAAGCTTTATTCACCAGTTTTCAGGAAGTGTTACTATCAGCTGAAAACAAGACTTTATAACTCTTAGAAGAATATAAACCCTAATAGAATGAAAGTGGGGAAAACCCCACCCCAGAGTTAGATGTTACCCAAACGGCGCAAATGCTCTTCATGAGTCTTACGCATATTAATAACATAAGTGCGACTTAACCGATCATGCAATAATTTGTTAACCAGGAAGAAGTTGATAATCCATGCAAAAAGCCCAAATGCACTAATGAAAGCAAAGCTCACAGTTCTCCAAAGCCCTCGCAAGTATCCAATCCGCCCAAATTTTTGACTGGTTACTCGATAGCCCATTATATACTTACCAGGTGTTGCCTGAAGTTTGGAACACTCAAACAACCAAGCAAATAACAGGTAGGCTCCAAAACAAAAAGGTATGACTTTTGCGGCTGCTACAGCTTCCGGCAATCCAAAGATTTTCATCATCGCCGCAGTTGCAAGAGAGCCTACGGCCATATAAGTCATAACCAAGTCTAAAAAGAATGCAACGCCTCTAGGTACAACATCACCAAAAAAGTACTTTTCATAGCGCTCTTCAAATTCAGCCTCACTTTGTGCCTTTACCTTGCCCCCGCCACGAAGCCCTTGCAAAGGATCAATACGGGACTCATGGGTTTCCAAGCTATTAAATATGCTATTGCACAACTTTTCATCAAGCGCTTGGTAGAGGTAAGACGCATTCCCTCGCCAATCGAACAGCTCGTCACAGTACTGCAGGATGTTCGGCGTTACTTGCGGGCGAAACCTTGCGGACTTACCCCCCTCTACAGCATTTTGATTAAATTGGGCAAAGCGTTCAAATACAGAAAGACCTAAGTTCCAATTATACTCCTCATCCAGCATATAGGGACTCTTGGTGAGAAAGTCCCAACTCCTCTCCAGGCTCATTTCCAAGTGATTATTAAGCATTTCATCAACTTGCTTAAGCACCCGCCGAAACTCTTCGATACGCAAATCTCTATCCGGGTCTTGCGGCTCCCGAGATTCACTTGGCTGCGTATCAGGGGATACACCTTCGCTCTGTTCCAAGGGGTCAGAAACGCTCTCTTGCTTCGCTGGGTGTTCTTCAGCTGCGAGCGGAGTTAACACTTCATCAGTGGAAGGCCGCACTTCTGTTTCCTGCGCCCCTTCTAATACAGCTACCCTTTCACTGTTAACCTTCTCATGGCTTGTACTTCCTGCTTGCCCTAGTGAAGGAGTTTCCAAGGAGGCTTCCGCATGCCCGGCAGTCTCCTCTTGCAATTGCTCAGCCAGTTTCAATGCTTGCTTATAAGCTGTATGAAGTGCCTGGAATTCTTCCGGCTTTTCATCAGGGCGGGTTTGCTTTAGTTTTTTTGCATAAGCGCGCTTAATCGCCCGAGCATCAGTGATGGGGTTAATTTCAAGAATGGCCCAGGGATTCATCAAATCCAATCCTCGCCATCCAACCGATCCAGAATTTCACTAACCTCAGTTCGAGCCTTAATAATTTCTGTAGGGTTTTGCCTTTCTAGGACGCTATCAAAGGATGACAGTAATTTGGCAATATACTCACGCTGCTCGCCCAGACTGGATTCATACAAGCGCTCACCACGAGCAATGATTGCCTGGTTTTTTTCATCTTCACGGGGGTGGAATTTCAGTTTTGCCAGCTTTTGCAGGGCTTCAGCCTTTTGTACATCGGAGAGAGCTCCCGGCGTAAACTCAATTAACTTGTTGAAAGTTTTACCCGTGGAGACCACAGTCACATCCACTTCTAAAAGTCCATTCATATCGTAGGTATAGCGAATATCTGCCGATTCTTCCCCTTTAGGCTTTTTCGGCACAGGAACTGTCATCTCACCCAGGTACACATTTTTAGCTACCAAGCGATTCTCTCCTTGGTATACGTCTACACAAAGTTGGGTTTGATCATCCCGAGCAGTCCACACTCGCCTTACAACACTGACTGGCACAACCGTGTTGCGCTCGATAATAGGCATAAAGTAGGCACCGAGCTGCGGATTATCTTCATTAATAACACCAGTTCCCAGGGTATAAGGACATACATCAGTCAGGACAATATCATCCAGTGCCGAGTTCTTTTCTTTTAAGCCAGCCTGAATAGCTGCTCCCATCGCAACGACAGTGTCCGGGTCCAAATGACAGGCTGGCAGACGGCCAAACATTCGACCAACCATTGAACGAAACTGGGCCATGCGCGTCGAACCGCCAACCAATACCACCTCATCAATTTTCTGTGGGGGCAAATCTGCATCGCGCATTGCCCGCTCAATTGGCCGTTTCGCTCTTAACAACAGGGGGGTGCTGAGTTTTTCAAACCACTCTGGGGTCACCTGGAACTGCAGGGAGCGCCCATCAAGTTGTAATTCAAGTTTTTGCTCAGGCTGCTGGCTAACTCGACGTTTGGCGCTTTCCATTTGCATATATAAGTTTTGCAAATCGCGAGGGCTTAAGGCTTCTTTCTTAATATCAAACTCAGCCAGGACATCATCGATCATTGCCTCAACGAAATCTTCTCCACCGAGGAAGTTGTCTCCGGCACTGGCATGAACTTCCATAATGCCATCGAAAAATTCCAGGATGGAAACATCGAAGGTGCCACCCCCAAGATCTAAAATAAGGAAGTTTCCTTCGCGCTTATCGTGTAAACCGTAAGCAATGGCAGCCGAAGTTGGTTCGTTAATAAGGCGCTCTACTTTTAATCCCGCAAGCTCTCCTGCCAACTTGGTGGCATGGCGCTGATTATCATTAAAATAAGCCGGGACACTGATTACCGCTTCGGTTACCTCTTCACCAAGAAAAGTTTCAGCATCTTCTTTAAGCGCACGTAAGATTAACGAGGAGAGTTCCGTTGCACTAAATTTTTGCTTCCCCAGGGAAACTTTGTGGTCAGTGCCCATCAAGCGCTTAAACGCAGCTACAGTGGTACTACTGTGGTTAATAAGACGTTCTTTAGCCGTTTTGCCGACTAGCAGTGTGCCAGAATCATCAAGCCCCACAACTGACGGGGTCAAAATTTCACCCAAACGGTTGGGAATTAGTTTTACCCCTTCATCGGTCAGTACCCCGCAAGCACTATTTGTGGTTCCCAAGTCGATACCAATAATGGCCATATTTCCCCTACCTACCCTTGGATTCGAATTGCAAAAACGATCGAATCTATAGAATTTTTAAGACATTAGTTTTAGCTATATTTATGGCGCATTATTCTAAGCGGCCTTGACCACAAATTGCCAGATAAGACACCGCTATAACACAATATCAGGGAATAGGTACTCACAAAGTGAGGCGTGATTAAGCGGTTAGTTGTGGCCCAAAGGGCTGGGCCACGAAAAGATAAATATAAAAATTAGGGAGCGCGACGCTCTATATTCCAGCTTTCCTTTTCTTCACGGCGATAAATAAAACGATCGTGCAATCTATTTTCACCCCCCTGCCAAAACTCAACCGCATTGGGTACCACACAGTAGCCGCCCCAAAATTCTGGCAATGGAATTATTTTACCGGCAAAGCGAGCCTTCTCTTTATCAAACTGCTGCTCCAGTTCCTCCCTGGACGAGAGCGGCCGGCTCTGGTGCGAAGCCCACGCGGCCAACTGGCTATCCAGGGGGCGCGACTGGAAATAGGCCTCTGCCTGCTCGCGGGAAACAGGTTCCACCTTCCCATAAACAATCACCTGCCGCTCAAGACGGCACCAGGGAAACAACAGCGACACCTGAGGGTTAACGGCCATATCTCGGGCCTTGTCACTCTGTAAATTGGTATAGAAAACGAAACCCTTCTCATCGAAGCCTTTCAGCAAAACAATCCGCTGCGAGGGGTGCCCGTCCGCGTTAGTAGTGGCAAGACACATGGCGCTGGCATCAACTAACTCTGCTTCAACAGCTTCTGCAAGCCACTTGCGAAACTGCTCCACGGGGGTCGGCTTCAATTCAGAGCGCCTTAAACCACCCATTTGGTATTCCCGACGCCATTGATCGATTTCCATGGTGATACTTCCTCGGTTGTTCTAGCTCAAAGTTTATTCAGCGAAGTGCCGGAAGGCTATTGTGCGGCAGCCACCTCGTCAAATTCCTCAAAATCTACTGACAGGTAAAGTAACCCAAGCGTACAAAGTTTCCTGCCGCAGTACCGGGTGAATCTCAATTTTCCTGCGATATTGCCTGTGAAGGTGCAGACTCTGCGGGTGCTTGCACGGCTTTTGGTGGGCCGCTAGGCTCACTGCATTTTTACACGAATAAGGAAAATGGTGCTTATGTCCTCTGCGCCCACATGCGCCCAGGTGCTGATGCGCCTGCTGCGCGAATACCAGGTAGAAAAAGTTTTCGGGATTCCCGGCGTACATACCATTGAACTGTATCGCGGCCTGCCCGGTAGCGACTTGATGCATATCACGCCAAGGCATGAGCAGGGCGCCGCCTTTATGGCAGACGGTTATGCCCGCGCCAGCGGCAAGCCCGGTGTCTGTTTCCTGATCACTGGGCCGGGGCTAACCAACGCAGCCACTGCGATGGCGCAAGCTTACTCAGACTCAATTCCTATGCTGGTTATTTCCGCCGTCAATCGCCGGGAAGACCTTGGCATGGGCCGTGGGCGCCTGCATGAGCTACCCCGCCAAAGCGATGCCAGTCGAGGCTTCTGTATCTGGCAGCACACCCTGACTCAGGCAGAACAATTACCGGAAGTGATGGCACGGGCATTCCAACTGTTGCAGTCCAGCCGCCCCGGCCCTATCCATATCGAAATCCCTATCGATTTATTCCCGGCGCCTATGTCCGGCAATCTGGACGATTACCGCGCGGCTGCCAGTGCCATGGTACCGGCAGCCAACGCGACAGCTATCGCGACTGCTACCCAGTGGCTGCAAGCTGCCGAACGCCCGGTGATTCTCCTGGGCGGTGGCGCGCAATCTGCTGGAGAAGCGGCAACACAGGTATCAGAAAAAATTGCAGCTCCAGTCTTCCTGTCTCTGGCGGCCAAAGGCGTTGTCGATGAAAGGCATCCTCTGTGTGGCGGAGCCAATCTCAGTTTCGACTGCGTGCGTGAGCGAGTAGAAGCTGCCGATGTGGTCTTGGCCGTTGGCACAGAGCTTTCGGAAACCGATCGCAATCTGGTGAAAGAGGATTACGCTTTCTCCGGCAAACTGATCCGCATCGACATTGATCCGGCTCAACTGGTATGCAATGCCCAGCCGGATCTGGCCATCTGCGCGGATGCAGCAGAAAGCCTTCAGCAATTAAGCGAAGCCCTGGTTCAGTGCGAGGAGAGCTCAAAACTGCGCGCAGAAGAGGAAGTTTCACAATTAATCGGTAACTGCCGCAAAGAATGGTGGGAAGGTTCAGAGGAGCGCTTCCCTTGGGTTGAAGCTCTGCGCGAAGCCCTGCCCGATGAGGGAATTCTGGTTACCGACTCCACACAACTGGCCTATAACACTAACCACGCCTTGCCGCTGTACCACCCTCGCAGCCATATTACCTGTACCACCGGTTACGGCACGCTGGGCTTTGCCCTGCCCGCCTCGATCGGGGCCAAGTTATCCAGCGAGCGGGATGTAGTTGCCTTGATCGGCGATGGCGGCCTGATGTTTACTCTCGGTGAGCTGGCCGTTGCAGTAGAGCAGCAACTGCCCCTGCCAATACTGGTTTGGAATAACAGCGGGTATGGAGAGATTCGCGACTTTATGGATGCCGCAGAAGTACCTCAAGAAGGTGTTAATCTTCGCACTCCGGATTTTGTCGCACTGGCAAAATCTTTTGGCGCTGAAGGTTGTCGCATCGACAAACCACAGCAATTAGCTACGGCAGTCGCAGAAGCCCTGCAACGCAAAACACCAACAATTATCGAAATCACCGCCCCTTGAACTGGCGCGAAGCAAACGGAAGCGTGACATGACAGATTTCAGCAAGCTGCATACCGACAAACTGTTTATCAATGGTGAGTGGCGCGAGCCCCTCGGCACCAGTTCCCATCCTGTGATCAACCCCGCCACTGAAGAAATGATTTGCCAGGTGGTGGAAGGCTCTGCTGAGGATGTGGATATTGCCGTTGCCGCTGCCCGCAGCGCCTTTCGCAAGTGGCGCCATACCAGCGCAGATCAGCGTTCAGCCCTGCTAAATGCCATTGCTGACGGTATGGAAGAGCGCAAGGAAGACTTGATCCAGGCGATCTCACAAACCCTGGGTTGCCCCGCCCATATCACCCGTTGGTTACATGTGGATGGCCCTATCTACGCCATGCGTTACTACGCCGGTCGCACTTCAATCATGGAAGAGACCGAAAAGGCGGCCCACTCGGTATTAATCCGGGAGCCGATTGGCGTGTGTGGCTTTATTACCCCCTGGAATTACCCTCTGCACCAATTTGTCGGCAAAGTGGCCCCGGCTCTCGCAGCGGGCTGCACCATGATTACCAAGCCTTCGGAAACCACTCCGCTACAGGATTTCGTCATGGCTGAGATTATCGAAGCAGCCGGTGTTCCTGCGGGCGTATTTAACCTGATCCCCGGTGCTGGCTCGGTCGTCGGTGCAGAGCTGTCATCCCACCCGGGAATCGATATGGTGTCCTTTACCGGCTCCACCCGTGCAGGCGTTGAAGTTGCCAAGGCTGCAGCACCCACGGTTAAAAGAGTAACCCAGGAACTGGGTGGCAAATCGCCACTGATTATCACCCCGGATGCGGATCTTAAAGCAGCAGTTCGCTGGGGCTGCGAAGATGTATTCATCAACAGTGGCCAAACCTGCACCGCACTCACCCGTATGCTGGTTCCCGCTGAGCACTATGAAGAGGCGGTGGAAGTTGCCAAGCAGGTGGCTGAAGAAGTGGCCATGGGCACTGATGCCAATGCCTTTATGGGTCCCCTATCCTCCGCTCGCCAACTGGAAATCGTGCGCGGCTACATCAAGAAAGGGATCGAAGAAGGTGCCCGCCTTGTGACTGGCGGCCTCGATCTTCCCACCGAGCTGGAAAAAGGCTTCTATGTAAAACCCACGGTATTTGCCGACGTTCACAACGACATGGCCATTGCCCGGGAAGAAATCTTTGGCCCGGTGACCTGCCTGATCCCCTACAAGGATATAGATGAAGCTGTCGCCATTGCCAATGACACCGAATACGGTCTGTCCAGTGGCGTATGGGCTAAAGACGCCGAAAGCGCCATGCCTATCGTTCGTCGTATTGAAGCGGGCCTGTGCTTTGTCAACGGCGGTGAGTTTAACTACGACGCCCCCTTCGGTGGTTACAAGCGGTCTGGCAACGGACGCGAGTTTGGTGAGGCCGGTCTCGGTGAGTTTATCGAACTGAAATCCGTGCAGCTTCCCGCATAAACTTCTGCACCGCCCTCTAATGGGGGCGGTACTGTTGACTGCTAATCCCCTCCCCGTTATCTTTGCTCGCACATCACGAGAGTGGCTGACGCCAACGCCAACCTGCCGACCGGGGCAAGGTGGTTCTCTCTCTGCGGCACACAAGGCCTGCGGGGAGGATGGGGCTCTACCAGAGCAAACCAACCGGATTAGCGAACATCACTTCGCCGCTTCCACGTCAGTCCTCCATAGTTTTACCATTGGAGGGACCATGTCCGAATCACCGTTTTCCAGTAAAGACATTATCGAAATTCAAATCGCCAGCCAAAGAAGCCACACGGCAGTACGCGCGGTGAGAAGAGGTGATCGTCAGTTGTTGTGGCAACTACTGTTCGACACTGCCGAAGAGGCATTAAAATTTGCCACCAGTTGCCGCGCCAGTGAGCACCCTATTTCGGCCCATGAGGCCTGCGAACTGGCGGGATAAAGTAGAACCAACAGGCGCCGCGAGCTCGCGCCCGTTACCCTGTGCCAAGAGCACCCGACAGGAGCTAAAAACAATACCATGTCAAAGCCAGAACAATTCTTTGAGCACCTGCGCAGCGAACTCAAACAGATCGATGCAGACGGCCTGTACAAACGCGAGCGGATTATTACCTCCCAGCAGGCCGCTGAGATCCAGGTGAACAACGACACCCAGGTACTGAATTTTTGTGCGAACAACTACCTGGGCCTGGCCAACCACCCGGACCTGATTGAAGCGGCCAAAGAGGGGCTCGAACAGTACGGCTTCGGCATGGCATCGGTGCGTTTTATCTGCGGCACCCAGGACATTCACAAAGCGCTGGAATCGCGCCTGTCTGAATTCCTGGAAACCGAAGACACCATTCTTTACACCTCTTGCTTCGACGCCAATGGCGGCCTGTTTGAAACGCTGCTGGGCCCGGAAGATGCCATCATCTCCGACTCCCTCAACCACGCCTCCATCATCGACGGTGTGCGCCTGTGTAAAGCCAAGCGCTACCGCTACGCCAACAACGATATGGCGGAACTGGAGAAGCAGCTACAAGCCGCAGACGCCGCTGGCGCCAAGACCAAACTGATCGCCACCGATGGCGTTTTCTCTATGGACGGAGTTATCGCCAACCTCAAAGCCGTGTGCGACTTGGCCGACCAATACAATGCCCTGGTAATGGTGGACGACTCCCACGCAGTGGGCTTCCTCGGAGACCACGGCCGCGGCACCCATGAATACTGCGATGTGATTGACCGCGTCGATATTATTACCGGCACCCTGGGCAAGGCCCTGGGCGGCGCTTCCGGCGGCTTTACTTCTGGCCGCAAGGAAATTATCGACATACTGCGCCAGCGTTCGCGCCCCTATCTGTTCTCCAACTCTGTAGCCCCGGCGATCGTCACCGCCTCCCTGAAGGTGTTGGATATGCTGACTGAAGGCGGCGAGCTGCGTGAACAGCTGCGCGACAACTCCGCATACTTCCGCAAGCGTATGTCCGAAGCCGGCTTTACCCTGGCCGGTGCCGACCACCCGATCATCCCGGTGATGATTGGCGATGCTGCCCTGGCGCAGAAAATGGCTGACAAGATGCTGGAGCGCGGTATCTACGTAGTGGGCTTCTTCTATCCGGTAGTGCCCAAGGGCCAGGCCCGCATCCGCACCCAGATGTCCGCCGCCCACACCCGCGAGCAGCTCGACCAGTGTATCGATGCCTTCATTGAAGTTGGCCGCGAACTGAATATTATCTAAACCAAACAGCGGTGCTGATACGGTAATTCTCACAAGGAATTCACCGGAGCGGCACCGCGCCCTGCCATTTGTAGTTTTAAAAACAATGAAAGCACTATCCAAGCTGAAATCTGAAGTGGGAATCTGGCTTACCGATGTGGAAACCCCCACACCAGGCCACAACGACCTGCTGATCAAGATTCACAAAACCGCGATTTGCGGTACCGACATGCATATCTACAACTGGGATGAATGGTCTCAAAAGACTATTCCTGTCCCTATGGTGGTTGGCCACGAATATGTGGGTGAAGTTGTCGGTATGGGACAGGAAGTTGCAGGTTTCCAGGTGGGCGACCGTGTTTCCGGTGAAGGCCATATTACCTGCGGCCACTGCCGCAACTGTCGCGCCGGCCGCCGCCACTTGTGCCGCAACACTTACGGTGTCGGTGTAGACCGTCCCGGAGCTTTTGCAGAGTATCTGGTAATCCCCGCGCTCAATGCCTTCAAGATTCCGGATAACATTTCTGACGATCTCGCCTCTATTTTCGATCCCCTCGGTAATGCGGTACACACGGCCCTGTCTTTCGACCTGGTGGGCGAAGATGTACTGATTACCGGCGCCGGCCCTATCGGTATTATGGCCGCAGCAGTCGCCAAACATGTTGGCGCACGCCATGTAGTTATCACCGATATCAATGAATACCGCCTGGACCTGGCACGCAAGATGGGCGCTACCCGTGCCGTAAACGTTGCCAAGGAAAATCTCAGCGATGTGATGAACGAGCTGGGAATGAGCGAAGGCTTTGATGTTGGCCTGGAGATGTCCGGCGTACCCGTCGCCTTCCGCGATATGATCGCCGCAATGAACCACGGGGGCAAAATTGCTATGCTCGGTATCCCCGCAGGTGAAATGGCGATCGACTGGGGGCAGGTTATTTTTAAAGGCCTGATGATCAAAGGCATTTACGGCCGTGAGATGTTTGAGACCTGGTACAAAATGGCCAGCCTGATTCAATCCGGTCTGGATTTAACCCCAATTATCACTCACCAGTTTTCGATCGATGACTTCCAACAAGGCTTCGATACCATGGGATCTGGTGAATCCGGTAAGGTTATCCTGAACTGGAAATAAGTCCCAATGGCTGTGGAATCGCCCGCAGCCATTCTCCCTGCCCTCAATTTACCACTCCCCCTGCCCCAAAATATCTTTGCGCTACCTGCCTGCTTCTACACATTTACAGTTGCTACGGCTTAACCAGTTAGCGGCAGAAATAGATCTTTTAAAACTTCGATTATTTTTTCAAAATCCTGAATCATTAGGTTCCAGCCGACCTAACACACGATTCATTCAATATCCCTGAAGCCTCTTTTTTACTGTACATCTTTATATTTATAGCGCATAAACCTGGTACGATCGGACCGGATCGCTACCACATTCTACTCCTACATAGGTCTTCCGGTTTTTACTCCAATTGATTCCAAGATAACAATCGGGATAATAAAGATCGGTTTTACCGCGGCACAAGAATTAAAAGTAAGAACATGAAACTTTATTTAACTTTGGCATTACTTCTTTTTACACCATTTGTCATAGCAGACGAAAACCTCTTCTATGTGGGAACTTGGCAATCAAATGAAAAAAAGACTTTAGCCAGCATGAACAACGTGGAGGACATACCCGAGAAAACCCAAATGCTCTTCCGCTCTAATTTCTTTGGGCGTCTCGTGAATGTAGTTCGAGTAGATTCGTTTGCAACTTACATCATAGGGGAAAAGCCTGAGGTATTGACATTTTCACCACATACGATCGAAGTCTTGAGTGCCGATACGATTCGTATCACATATTACGACGAACTCTCCACTTCTGATGAGACACGGATTTTAAAATACGAAAATAACTGCTACTCATTGCCAGTAACAAAATGGGAGTTTAGAGAATATTTTTGTCGTGTTGAATAAGACTCGCAACAAGCAGAAGTATACTCGCGTACTTCAAGTAATCGATCTCAGCTTCACCCCCCATACTTTGGGAAGTTACACTTAGAGAGACTCTGAATAACTCCATAATACCCCTGCGGATCTTGAAGGCTGCATACGTTAGGTACAGTTCACCGAAAATGACCTGGTTTAAACGCAGCAGCTGTGGCATTCAACCCCCACCCTTCAGGGCCTACAGATTTGTTAAGAGGCTCCATAAGTAGTCACCCAGTATGATCAAATACAGGAAGTTTCGAACGATGTTCCCACTTAAGAAATTCTGCTTATCGGCTTATAGCTTATTATTTGAGCAAATATGGTAAATTACTCCGCATCTAATTTTTTACAGATAGCCTTTATCACCCTATCGATTCTAGGTATTGCATTACTTTGGGCGCAAAACCGTTTTACAGCAATGCGATACTTGTTAGGCGCCACTGCATTATTGATGACATTTAATTTTGTAGAAGAAACGAAAGTAGTTAATCTTGGCTATTTAATCACGCCTTCGTTCTCATTATTGATGGGCCCATTATTTTTTGCCGTAGTTGCACAATTAATATCCGCCAGTTATCAACAACAACGTAAACACTGGGTGCACTTAGCACCAGCAGCAATCAGTTTATTATTTAATCACTGGCCCCAGTGGGTTTTAGCAGCCGGTACTTTAAGTCAGATTGTTTACTTCTCATTAAGTATAAAAGCGCTTATTCGATATCAACATATCTTGCCCCAAAACCGCTCCGATGCTAACAAATTGAGAGCTGATTGGGTTAAGCGTATCCTATGGGTTATGGTTGGCGTTGCACTGGTGGATGCAGTGCGGCATAACTTGCAACCTTACTTACCCATTCCTCTTTTGCTCAGATGGTATCTTGTTATGCAACTGAGCTATTTTTTGATTGTTGCTTTGCTTGTAATTCGCGCAGTTAGGGAACCGAAGCTATTTGCGGGTTTAACAGATGGTGAACAAGCCCTGGGCTTATCCGTAATAGAGGGTTGTGACAAGAGAAAGTGCAAAGCTGACGAAACGACTCAGGCGGATACGCTTTTCAAGGAGCTTAACAAACAGGTTCATAGTCAACAGCTCTATCGCCTACCAAGGCTATCCCTCCGGGACTTGGCACAACATACAGGGCTTGGAGAGAAAGATATTTCCTGGGCCATCAATCAGGGCTATGGCGGTAACTTTAATGACTATGTTAATGCTCAGCGTTTGGCAGATGTAGTTTCGCAACTTGATTCAGCAAAAGAGAGTGATTCGGACAAAAAAGTTCGTCTCCTCGATATTGCACTTGAAGCGGGCTTTAACTCTAAATCCAGCTTCAACAGCCTGTTTAAGCGCCACCTTGGGATGACTCCTACTCAGTATTTAGCAGCAAAACCTCAATAATGGTTACTTTGGACGTGCAAAATCTGGATTTCGGACGCTAGAAGCTGATAATTTTGGCATTTTGGCCTCTTTGATTCAAAAGAGGTCATTATGAAGTTTTCTTCCTATTTTGCTCGTTCATGGAAAGCAGCGGTAGCTATTTTAGTGTTCATTAGCGTTGCCACGCTCGGGTCTTGGGGATGTGCATGGTACATCCCTCCCTCTTCCTACGGGTTAGCTGAACAGAATGCTCGCATTGTAGTTACCGATATCACAGTCATCGACACCCAGCATAATACAGCCGTAAGTAACCAAAACCTTGTCATTCAAGATGGAAGAATTGCCCAAATAACTAGCGATGTAATACCTGAGATTGAAGGCGAGCTGAGGAT
The DNA here is from genome assembly GCF_047324085.1 of Microbulbifer sp. CNSA002. Lineage (NCBI taxonomy): Bacteria > Pseudomonadati > Pseudomonadota > Gammaproteobacteria > Cellvibrionales > Microbulbiferaceae > Microbulbifer > Microbulbifer sp. CNSA002. The sequence continues at coordinate 1,594,661 of NZ_CP172449.1, read as the reverse complement.
TAATGGCCTGGGTAAATATGTGATGCCAGGCTTAATCGATATGCACAGCCATGTATGGGGGCGGTCCGATCTATTAGCTATATTAGCGCACGGAGTCACTCGCACAAGAGTTATGGCTGGCAATTCCCCTCAGCGTATTCTTAAAAAATGGATCGATACTGGGGATATAGCCGGCCCTCATATGGTGTTATCCGGTGCACCTGTAAATCAACATTCCCACTATGCCAGTGGCCGACACCACAAGTTTATTGGTAGTAAAGAAGAGGCTCGCCAGCTGGTTCGCCAGCAATATCAACAGGGGTACCAGCAAGTTAAAGTTTATGACGGTTTATCCCGTGAGGTTTTCTTCGCTATAGCTGATGAGGCGAAGAAGCTCGGCATGCCTTTAGCTGGCCACCCGCCTTTTGGTACTACTCTCAATGAATACTTATCGGCTAAACCGCAGTCATTAGAGCATGTGGAAATGATCTTTCAGGCACATTTGAACTACGACTATCAGCAGGAGAGCTTCGATGAAATTGTGCAGCAACTACTAGATAGCAACGTACCAGTTAGCCCTACATTAATCGTATATGACAACGTAGCACAGGTCGCGCAGCATGGGCCAGACTACTGGCACAGCATAGCTGATAATCTCGAGCTCAATCACCCCGCGATAAAAGCAATGGGTGAGCAGAAGGTTAATGGGATACATAGCGCTAAAGCGCAACAGGATTGGCAGGGTAAATCCAACATTTTCGGAGATATGGCCAAGCAGCTAAACCAAGCCGGTGTTGAGATACTGATAGCGTCAGACGGAGGAACCTTCTATACGCCCAACGGCTTGGGCACTATTCAAGAAATGCAACGATTAGTGGAGGTGGGGATTCCTGTTCAAGATGTATTGCGAGCAGCAACCCATCACCCAGCAAAAGCACTGGGCATTAGTAATAATGTGGGCTTAGTTTCCACAGGCTTTAATGCCGAACTATTATTACTCGAAGACGATCCACGAGAAAACTTAAACACACTCACCAAGCCCCTAGGGGTAATTTTGGATCAGAGCTACTACGATAGATATAGCCTTAGTGAAATGAAAGAGCTAGCTAAAAGCACAGGATCGAAAAGCAAATTCTATTTTTGGTGGATTGTGGATAATTATATTTATTAGCGGCCATGCCAGTTAAATAAACTACTAATGTATCCCCCGAAATAAAAGCCCAGCCGAATTAGAAGGGAATTCCATATTAAAAGGTATAGTCACCCCACAAAGTGAAGGTGACCAAACCTACTAATATCCTCACTCAGAACCATCTAATTCGGCTAGTAAGCCATACAAACCTCAAACCCAAAGTTTAAAAGTAGATTTTTTAACCTGAGGTTCACTACCAATGATTCAATGAGTTCGAAGTGCAAATTTACAAAATATAGGCACAAAAATGATCTTATTGGATTTTATTAAGTTTGTTTTAATATCAAAGCTACGTAAAATCGATGGATATGTATCGGCATATAAAGGTTACTTGAATGAGTCTCTATGAGGTTCAAGTAAGCTACAAGAGAGACCTAAGATCTCTGAAAAAGACTCACCTACTTAAAGGAGAACGCTAGAGCAATATAAGAATAAGTAAAAGGCGCTGACCCAAGGTGCTACCAACACCAGGGGCCAGCTAACCACATTGATACTCGAACTATCAAAAGTCGAGTAGACCAAAGGAACTTCCCCTTCGACCTCTCACAGAACCGTACGTGAACCTCTCAATTCATACGGCTCTTCGTATTCAGCACATTTTCAATCTTCCCATTCTCCAGTGTGCAAACAAGCCGCGCATTTGTTGACGAACCTTTCCAATAAAGGCCCAACTCTTGAAACAGCTTCGCTTCAGATGCTTAAACTTCTTCCTAGCCCAACGCATCAGCGTTTGATCAAGATACTTCTGTAACCGATAAACACCATATCTCCGCCCAAAGTGACCATAATAGTTCAGCCAACCCTGTATTGCGGGATTAAGTACCTTTGCCATTTCAGATAGTGATCGATCCACCCAGTTAATCACACGCCACTGCCTAACCTTATCCTTGATCCTCTTGAAAGCTTTAGGGCTCATTGAAGGACTAAATGCGGTGAAGATCTGTCCTTGGCGATTCCTTGCTTTTCTGGGACCAAATCGAAACCCCAGAAAGTCAAAGTGGATCACTGGGTGGGAGTCTTTACGATTACTATTCTTGCAATAGACCTTGCGCGTTTTCTCTGGATGAGCCTCAAGCCCGCAGGTAGCCAGGCGTGCTTTTAGAGCCGCCAGTAAGCGATCCGCCTCACGAGGATTACGACAATGGTAAACAGCATCATCCGCGTAACGCTCAAAAGGAATATCTCTGTGCGTTCTCACCATCCAGGCGTCCAGCGTGTAGTGCAAAAACAAGTTTGCCAGTAGCGGGCTGATTACACCCCCTTGTGGAGTACCTTGTGTTCGCTCTTCAAGCTGTCCGTCCCGATGTTGTACTGGAGCCGTTAACCAGCGCTGTACATAGAGTCTGACCCACCGATGATTATTATGTTTATCTAATGCCCTCAGCAGAAGTTCGTGATTAATATTGTCAAAGAAACCTTTGATATCTAAATCAACTACCCAGATTCTATCCCAGCATCGTTGTCGAGCTCGACGCACTGCGTCTATAGCAGATTTGCCTGGCCGATAGCCGTAGGAGTCAGGGTGAAATACCTTCTCCAATTCTGGCTCCAGCAGTTGCTTAGCCACCATTTGTGCAATGCGATCTTCGATTGTGGGGATACCCAGTGGTCGCAGGCTGCCATCGAGTTTCGGAATATCCACTCGTTTGACGGCTGATGGAAAATAGCTGCCAGATGACATCCGATTCCATAGCTTGTAAAGGTTTTTGACGAGACTCGACTCGTATTGCTCTATCGTTATCTCATCAATCCCCGCTCCGCCGCCATTAGCCTTGATCTGCTTCCACGCTTCCCAAACCGCTCGCTTGGGAATATTGAATGGCTTTGCGCTAATCGTTAATTCCTCCCCATCTGGGTTGATTACACGGTTAGTCGCCGAATACGACAACCCCTTCGCTCCACGTCCATTACAGCCGCTTCTCCACTACTACGGGTTGTTCCGCCCCTGTGACCAGTCTTGGTACTCAACGTCTTGTAGGGCCTCTACTTGACGCTCTTCCTTAACACCTGGACGACAGGTTCTCCTGTTCCACCCAAAAGCCTGCTGTGTGTTCACGCCACCTCTATGCCGGATGCCACTCGGTCGGTAAACAGGTAACCTCCAAGCTTATCCCCGCACTTAGCCAGTGCACGGGTTTTGACATCATCTTGGTAATACGCTTTCGACACCTCATCAGTGGTTCATTTGCATTCGTCTCTACACAACATACCTGACGTATCTCGTACGCCTTTTCCTCAATCGCTTCTAACCAAAGCTCTTTACTCCGATCACCTTGAGGCGGTTTGTTACCACTTCCTGCAAAGCGATAACGGAGGGCCGACCTCCATCTCCTGGATAGCACGTATTTTTTTATTTATAAAAAAATAAATAAAAAAAAATACTCAGGACGCACTGGCTATATGCATCATACGCTAGATACCCGCTCGTCTTCAATAAAGTGGAGTAGATTCAGCAGCTTGGAGAGTGTCCTCAAGCTCTGGGAGCGTTGCGCCCGCCTTTTCTTCTTCTATGCCTATCGTTCTCGCGCCCCACCTCTTTCAAATCCCACACATTACTTCTTGAATCTTCCCACTACGGAAGACCATCTTCTATTTTGCAATTCAGCAGGAACGAAATATGTTAATTTTAAACCGCCGAGTTGGTGAAAACCTCAGAATTGGGGCAAAGATCTCAATCACAGTATTGGAAGTTAAGGGAAACCAGATAAACATCGGCATAGACGCCCCAAAGTCAATATCCGTGCACCGTGAGGAGGTCTATCTGCGTATTAAAAAGAACAAGCGGTAATAGATAATAGCTACTGATCACAAGTTTGATTTTGTACTACTTAGTGAGTCTATAGCTCGTAAACCCTACAACGGGAAGAGCTGAAGCAGCGGCTTTGTGTACAGTATTTCAATTCCCATGCTTGATTGAATTGACAGGCTTTCAAAGCCAGCAAGATCTATCGAGATCCTCATCCTGCGTACAGTAAAATCACTAACACTCAAAAATAGCTTTCACGTAAGTTCAATAATGTACTCACATCGCCACTATAGAAGCTAGCCGCTCAACCAGCTCTCAATGATCAGTGTCAAGCAACAATACTACACACAGCCTTGCCCTTTAGCTGCTTCACGCCCTTAACTCGGCTAAGGAGAGCCAGAACCTCTCCTTAGCCGCCTTAATACTTTGATCTTTTAAGTAGATAACCACCACATAAATTACTACTTCAAACAAAAATAGAGCTGATTTTTCCCACAAGACTTCTACTACTCAATCGTCAGCTATTCAGAGTAACTGTTCCTAGGATTCCACTCTGTTTATAGCCCACTTTCTGTATATTTTTGCCGTTTCAACCTATCTTACACGAGGTCCAAATAAAATTAGCAAGCGCTAGCTCGTCAGATTTTCGATCATCATGACCGTTATTTTCTTACTAGCGAGAAATAACGCTGAAATAGTATATAATTCAACAAGTTAAGAGATTTCTGATATTGCTTGATAGTAGTCATAATGATCGTTTTTCCATTTTGTACGATTAGCCCAAATTCGCATAACCTTCTGATTTAAAATGAAAATTTATCTCTCTCCAACTAGATTGATTCCGAGATAGTAATCAGGATAATAGTGATCAGAATGATTACTATATAAATGTTTAAGTGTACATATGAAAAAGCAACTTCTCGGCATTTGGTGTGGCATAGCTTCAGCCAGCACTAGCTTCGGTATCATTATGATGCTGTTAGCAGAGTTGGCTAGCGATTTATTTTCGGATTCGCACATTATCCTTTCTGCGGCTATTTCTGGCGCAATCAGTGCCGTAGTATCCCACTTAGTTTCAGAAAAGATATCTATCAAGATTTATTCGGTAGCTATAGTGTTGCTGGCAATAAGCTGGTTTGCTTTATTCCCAGCACCTGATTGGCGTAATCCATTTTTGTGGCACTGGCCCATCTATGGTTTTGTAGGTTTTTACATCGCAGTCATCTGGTTGCGTTTACCACTTAACAATCATAGTCAGGTCGACATCAATTCCGGTGTTTGATTTTTATGCTATCCGCTACGCTTGCATAAAAACAATCACCTCCATCAATGCGCCTGCTATGGGCGTTATACGTAAGTCGAGACCAAGCGATGGAATTAAAGGAATTCCCTATGAGTGAAAATATGAAGCAGTGTCCGTGCTGTGATTATTATTCACTAGCGGAGCGAGGCAAATGCCTAGTATGCCCAGTCTGCTTCTGGGAAGACGACTGTCTTGATCCAGAAAACCCAGATTGGGATGCGGCATCTGATTTAAACGATGATCTGAGTCTTCGTCAAGCGAGAAGCAATTTCGTAAAGTTCGGAGCCTGGAAGGCTGAGTTTAACAACGTGGTAATAAGCGCAAAAGAAAGACGTACATTACATGTTACAAAGCGCAACGTATAACAAGCGGCTGTAGTCGCCATGCTTCGCATGGCTGGGACGGCTTTGAAACCTTCCCCCATTGAGTAGACGCCTATCTTTTAAATAGGATAGGAAAAAATGCCGAAAATACTGAGTGAAGAGCGGGTTGTTGAATATTCAACAGAGTTCAAAGTTAGAGTGGTAGCTCTCACTAATCAACTGAAAGTAGATACGACTACTATCGCCAACATTATTGGTTTGCATCCAGTAATGGTGTATAGATGGCGACAGGAAAGTAGAGAAGGCAAGCTGGTCGAGAAGCCCAGTCGTAGAATAAGTATGACAAAAGCAACGAAAAATCGGTCTCAAACCGATGATAAAGAGATAAGACGTCTAAAAAAGAAAGTCGAGAAATTGCAAAAGGAGAATGATTTCCTAAAAAAGTGGGAAATGTACCTGAAAGATCCAAAGCCGAAAGATTCTCATTCATAGCTCTTAATCGATCAGACTTTGGTGTCAGGTACTTATGTAGATACTTGAATGTTTCACCCCAAGGGTTTTATAAATGGCTCAATCGAGATGAGAGCACTCGTGACATAGAGAATAGGCGAATTCTAAGGCGTATCGAAGCTATCTATACACAGCATGATGGTAATTATGGAAGTCCAAGAATTAGCGCAGAGCTGAAAGCTAATGGTGAAAGAATAAATCACAAACGCGTTGAACGCCTTATGAGAGAGGCTGGAATCGTGGGGAAAGCTGGAAGGATCTATCGTCGACGCCCTTTGCCTGGAAATCCTTGTATTAAGGTTGAAAATTTACAAAGAGAGCATGGTATGCCGAGTAAACCAGACTCTCAATGGGCTGGTGATGTAACCTATCTGAAGATCAATGGGCAATGGCAATATTTAGCTGTGATTATTGATCTTTACTCCCGGAAAGTGTTGGGTTGGGAGCTGTCGGATACTCGAACTGTTGAGCTAACACTGTCAGCGCTAAATAAAGCTGTCCGTCGCAGAAATATAGAATCAAATCTAATATTTCACAGCGACAGAGGTTCTGAGTACGGTGCTTATGCATACCAAAACCGACTCAAAGAGCTGGATATTGAGCCGAGCATGAACCGTCCAGGGTTTATGAATGATAATGTGTATGTGGAATCATTTTTTCAAACACTGAAAACTGAGAGTTTCAAAGGATTTAATTTTAAATCCGTTGAGGAGCTAAGAACCAACTTAGCTTGGTATCTTGATAGGTACTATAACTTTAAAAGAAGACATGGTTCACTTGGGTTCAAAAGCCCAGATGAATATGAAAGAATGGCCGCATAAGATGAATATAAGGTGGCGTCTACTTTAAGGGGGGAGGCTTCCTTTTCCGCAGCTTCGCTGCTACAAATCCGCCTCTAAGCCGGGCGTTAAATTTCTATGAGCCATATTCACATTAATCACAAAGCTCTCTTGAAGTCGGTGCTAATTTCAGCAATTGTGAGCACCGTTGTAATGGTTTTTTTTCAGGCTATGGAAAAACGATTACACCTGATGGTTTTGTTACTCATTATTACAATTTCAGCTCCATATTTTTATGGATGCCAATATTGTTTATGGTAATGGCGCCAACCATCGTGATAGTTGCCTACCTGCTGGGTATTGCCCTAATCAAGAGCCGACTATTTTCATTGCCAATTGTGGTTATTGCTGGGGCTGTGGGTGGTGGCCTGGTTATATCTATGCTGTCGGGGAAATGCCTAATGTTCTCAATAGTTGGTTTGTATTACATTGTGTCAGGTATAGTTTCAGCAGTTACCTGCTATTACCTGTACAAAAAATTTAACAAGGCACTCAATTCGCAGGCTTCGCCTGCTGGGACGCCAAAAAACGGCGCCCATTAGCGCGGCGTTAGGAATAGGAGTTCATATGGGTAGTTACGTTTTTGAATTTTTAAACGATTCATTAATTTTAGATGAATCATTAATCAGGGATAACTACTATGGAATTTCTGAAAAAGAAATCTCAAAGGAGCTTTCAAGCTACAGAGATCACTGTTTAAAAAATATAGATAACATTGGTGAAGTCATAAGTAGTCACGATACGAATCTAAGCTGCTTGGGCTCACAATCTATTACGAATGAAGATGATCTAAAAAGATCTGCCTTATATGTTGATCAAATGATTATTCCTGATCCTATTTTTCCATTTACAACACCAGAGAGCGAAATATCAAATACTTTCTCATCAATGCTTGGAATGGGTAGTAATGGTGAGATCGATCGAAGGGGATTATCATTAGCAGCTCAGAAAGTAATTTCAATGCGCCCAATGGTAGCTGGAAGTTTTATAAAATTCTTTCCCGTATCGCTTTTATCAGAGCCTCCTATGGAAATACCTGGAGGTTATTCGGAAGTCGGATTTTCAGATTTGCTGCCGTCCCCTATTATGGATTTTTTTGTAGAAAGAGCTACTGTAAAGAGTTTACAGAGAACAGAAGAAGGGCTTATCGTTGGCGACACACTAGATTTATGCCGGGAGATTGGAGTGCAATTCAATGGACAAAAGAGTAGTGACCTTGAAATTTACAACCTTCTAGAGAAAAAAATTCTATCATTTAATGAGAATGACGGTACATATAAGTTCGCAGTAATACAACCTGAATCCCCTCCAGATAAAGAACAATTCGATTTATGGGTTAGACAATCGATTCATAGAAGCGCTTATGAGTTTTTCGTCGAAACAAGCAAGCGAATTCAATTATCACATCATTTGAATTCTGCATTTACATGTGCATCACCTCTAGAAAGTAGCCTTTTATCCGAGAACTTTTTCGATACGAAAAGCGGGATCAAAGAAAACACTGCAAACTGCATCTTGAATATGGAATTACCATTCTTAGAGAGAATAAGCTCTTCTGATCTAATGAGCCTAAGGATGAATGATGGTGAAGAGTTCCATAATTTCAGGATAGAATTAGAGTCTAAGCTCCGTGAGCTAAGACATGAAACAAGTCCAGAAGTGATTAAGGGAAAAATAGAAGATATTGAGCATGAGATGTTTGACGTACAAGTCCAAAAAATCAATGCAAAGATTTCTTCGGTGCGTGGGGTTGCGCTAGCAGATTCAGGTATTGCATTTGCTGGTCTTGCTGCTGGGTTTGCAACATCAGGAGCAAGCTTAATTGGTACTTTTGCAGCTCTTCTTCATGGGGCAAAATCTTTCACAGAGTATCAAGAGAAGGTCAAAGAAAATCCATGCTATTTTGCATGGAAACTAAAAAACAAGACTCAAAACTCTTTAAAAAGTAATACTAAGAAGAAATCAAATAAAGTTATAAAAAAGGTTAGAGCAAAGAATTCCTCATTCGTCAAATAGATATTCCTAACAAGTAAATCCAGGTGACGCCTACGGCGCACCTGATTTAGGCGTTATGCTCAAGACTTACCCACGTTTAGTAGACACCCTGTATAGTTAGGTTTAGGCCTAACACGGAGGTGTATCATGGGTAAGAAAAGAACTCAGGCGTATACGGAGGAGTTCCGCAGAGAAGCAGTTAAGAGAGCGGAAAAGGCTGGAGCAACAACGGCTTCTGTGGCGCGAGAGCTAGGCGTCAGCGCACAGCAGATCTACAACTGGCGTCGTCAATTTAATCGGCTGTCTGATAAGCAGTTCAATAGTTTAGACGGTGTCGACTATTCCAAACAGGAAAGCGCTGAAGTTCGCAAGCTCAAGAAGGAGTTGCATGAAGCTCGTCAGGAGGTTGAGTTTCTAAAAAAGGCAGCTGCGTACTTTGCGAACCACCAAGAGTAAAGTACGCATTGATACAAGAGTATGTAGGGTCATTCCCGGTTAGCTTGATGTGTCGGTGTTTAGATGTCTCAAGATCGGGTTATTATCGATGGCGGGGGCGATTGCCATCTGCTCGCACGATTAGAAAGATACGAACAATCGAGAAAATCCGAGAGATGTTTGTTGAGTTTAAAGGTCGTTATGGCGCGCCTAGAATTGCTTGCGAGCTTCAAGAGTTAGGTGAGCCATGCTCGCGGAACTACGTCGCTAAGCTTATGCAACAGGAGCATATTAAAGCGAGAAACGGCAAAGGCTTTCGATATAGTCAGCCCGTAGAGGGGAGCATTAACGTCTCCGCCAACTTACTTAAGCGTTGCTTTGATGTGGATCAACCAAATTGCCGCTGGACCAGTGACATTACTTATATCTGGGTTCTGGAGAGGTGGCTATACCTCGCGGTAGTTATGGATCTGTACTCTCGACGTATTGTAGGTTGGGCATTTGACTCGCAGATGACCGATGAATTGACACGTCGAGCATTGAAAATAGCTTTAGAGCGACGACCAATAAAGCCTGGACTAATAGTTCACTCTGACAGGGGTGTGCAATATCGATCGCAGAAATACCAGGATCTCTTGTCCGACAGCAAGTGCAAGCCGAGTATGAGTCGCCAGGCTAACTGTTGGGATAATGCGGCAATGGAATCATTCTTTAGCAGGCTAAAAGTCGAGCTGGTCTATGCCGGAACATTCGAAAGCGAAGAGCAAGCAAAATCTGAGGTGTTTGAATACATTGAGATTTTCTACAATAGGATTCGTAGGCACTCTGCATTGGGCTATGTAAGTCCAGCAGAGTATGAACGAAAATACGCATAGTTAGAGTGTCTACTTTTTGTGGGCAAGACCAGCTCAGGAAGTTTGAATGAAGATCGAGAATATATCGGATTATATTAACGCCTTAGATGATAGTTCTATGCATACGATTTACCGGGGGCAAGCCAATAAAGGATGGGAGTTAATGCCCACGATTGGAAGATTGTATGATCAGCTAGATAATCACAATACTCTTTATGGTAACTGGGAAAGCTTAGAAAAGTCCTTACTATCTCAGTTCAAAAGTCAAGCTGCTCCGTATATGAATTTCACTCCTGCTACCAAGTTAGAGTGGTTGATTCATGCGCAACATCATGGTTTACCTACACCGCTGCTAGATTGGACTACAAACCCACTAGTAGCCTTATACTTTTCATTGTCAGAAAAAGGCAATGATGATTGCGATGGTGCGGTGTATTCAAGAACCCCTAAGACATGGCATATGGACTCAGATGATATTGATAGAATTCCTCATTTAATCTCATTTTATCCAAAGCATATAAATCCAAGAGTAGCAGCTCAAAGTGGGTGCTTTATGGCTTTTCCTTACCCCAATAAAATGAGTCCAATGGCTAGCTTGAGCAATCCAAAAAGCTATGTTTCAACTGAACTTTATTTAGGCGAAACGATCATAATTCCTAAAGAAAAAAAGGCAAAACTTCGAAAACAGTTGAATCAGCTTGGGATTAACCATAAAACTATGTTTCCTGGGCTTGATGGAATTGCAAAACAAATAGTAAGTGAATTTAGCGAGTGATACATAGCAAGAAAAGGCACGGGACGCCAAGGCGCCCGTACTTTTGGCGTTATGTGTTTCGAATAGTCAGTAATAAACATAACTGTAGAAAGTAGGTTTTAAATATGAAACCAAAAATCTCTGGTGGCTTAGTACACGAATTACCTGTTGATTTGGCTAAGGTATTAACTGAAAAAGACATAATTAGTATCTGGGAAGCCTTGTCGCCAATTGGTCGGAACGAATTTATTTGCTGGGTTGAAGATGCCAAACAAGAGAAAACCAGAGTAAAACGGATCATTCGAACTACTGAGGAACTCCTGGAGGGGAAAAAGCGACCCTGCTGCTGGGTGGGGTGTATACATCGCACGGACAAGAAGCCTGGCAAATGGCAACAAGATGTTTTGATCGATAAAAAACCAAAAAAGTCAGTAGCAAAGTAAAATGAACTCAACACATAACAAGGCGCTCAATTTGACCTACACTGCGGCCTTCAATTTTGTGGTTATTACCACAAAATTGAAGGCCTCCGTTTCGTCAAATTAGTTTACCGTTATGTGAGTATGGCAAAAAGATGAGTGGATTTAAATGGGCAGACTTACCAGAATTTGAGCAGAGAAATTATCTCTTTAGGTGGTTCTGGTCTGAAATACGTGAGGAAGGCGAAGTTAATCTTGTCAATATTCTCAAAGAACATCCTCCTCTGGCTTTGTTAATTCCGGAGGTTGTAAAAGATGTCGCGGAATTCTTATGTGTAGAAGCAGATGAAGTAGAAAAACTTATAGTGCGTTAAGATCAGTTGTGATATTGGCAGCGGGCACAATAAATGATTATCAGTGAGCACATAACAAACCGCTCAAAGTTCAGCCGCGTTGCGGCTTGGACCTCCGTTCCGGCGCTCGTTTTGGGGTTTACGCTACGCTACCCCAAAAAGTTTGCCTCAACTATGGCCCTTTAGCGGGGCGTTAATGCGATAATTGGTTTCGTTGAAATATAAAGAGAAGACTATGAAACAATTTAGCATCCAAATTATTCTGCTTTTTTTTATCCTCATTATGAGTAACAGAAGCTATGGTCAAGATGAGTTATCGGTCCTCGAAGGGCCCTACCTTGGCCAACAACCACCAGGCTTGATACCTAAACTATTCGCACCCGGTATTATTTCAACTGAAAATCTTGAAATTGAAGGTGTCTTTGCTCCTGGCATGAACGAGTTCTATTTTACTCGGCAGGTTAAAGGCAACGAAGTTAAAACCCACGCCTTTCAATATGAAGATGGTGTGTGGAAAAAGTTTATGGATGAGCCCCGCTCGGGTGAAGTTTTTATATCGACTGACGGCAATACGATGTATCTGGGTAACAAATATAGAGAGAGAACAGCATCAGGATGGTCAGAAGTCAAAAGCTTAGGACCAATTTTCGAAGAGTTTCCCATTATGCGCCTTACCGCTTCAGAGGATGATACTTATATTTTTGATGAACGAGACGAAATCGGGACCATCCGATACTCCCGATTGATTGATGGAAAACGTGAGGAGCCGAAGGTGCTTAGCAATGAATTTAATACAGGAAAACAAACAGGTCATCCCTACATTTCACCAGATAAAAGTTACATAATCTGGGATAGCATAAGGGAAGATGGGTACGGAAATGCAGATTTATACATAAGTTTTCGGCAAGAAGATGACTCGTGGGGCCCTGCTATTAATATGGGCGAGGATATAAATACTGAGCATGAGGATAGATATGGCAGTGTTACGTCGGATGGAAAGTATTTCTTCTTTCACAGAATTGAGTGGCAGGAAGGGAAAATAGAAAAGGCCAACATTTACTGGGTCGATGCACAGATTATCGAAGATATCTCGCCCAAGCATTAACAAACGCAAGCATAGCTTTGCCCGCCCCTGTTTCGGGCGTTCAGACTGTAGAAAAACTAAATTATACTTGTGAGAGATTGAGGTTGATTAAATATCGATCAAAAATCGTGATCCTACATGAAATCTGGCTGAGTTTTCACTGACAAAGACTCAATTTTTTACGTACAACCATAATATGAAAAGTGGGGTGAGTTTTTCTACACCCTCGTTATACATGATGAGAAGGTTATGGGTTTTAAAATATCTGGAGCACTAAATTTTCTTTGCGCCTTTTATTTTCTTGCTATCTGGGCAATTCTATTACTTGTTGCCCAACCAAAGGCACTAAGCACATACGAAGCGGCAAAGGGTAGCTTGATCTATGTACTTACAGAGGAAGGTTCAGAGTTTTTTATTTGAGTATTGCATCAATGCTTGTTTGTTTTGTATGTGGCGTATTTCTCTTCCTAAGAAAATACCCTGAACAAACAATGTATGTTATAGGCTCTCATGCTCTAATAGGTTTTTATTTTTATGACTGGTCGTTAGCATTATCTATTGGCCTGCCATTGTTATTCTTTAATAAGGTACGAGTAAATGCATAACAAGGCCATCAATCAACGTCACTTCGTGGCTGGACAGCCTAAAGCGCGCTTCACGCATGGCTGCCGGTTATGGCGGTATTAAGTGAATATGAGATATCTGATAGTTCTGCTCCTAATTTTTCCGCTACAAGCTAGTGCCGTCGAAGCGTTTATCTCGTATTGCAAGTACGAAGACTCTATTCTGGGTATTATGTATCCCCAAAAAACGGGCTCAAGTACCTACTACTTATTTGAGTTGAAAGATGGCGAGTACGTTGATCTTGGTAGCGGTGACGCTGGAGGCGACTATTTTCAAAGTGGTATTGCGGCAAACAGGGAAGAAGGCGAGGCACTTTTAGCCAGATCGAAACACCTCGTAAGCTATTTCAAGGGCAAGGCATTTAAACTAGTTTCGCTGCCCGATGACCATACAAAAATAAAACTGGAAGCCACCAATGTTTGTGCCATACCGTAAAAATCACTTAACAAATTGTGCAAGCGGGACAAAGTGCTGCGCACTTCGCCCCTTCGCCCCTTCGCCCCTTCGCCCCTTCGCCCCTTCGCCCCTTCGCCCCTTCGCAAAGCGTTATAATTTTAGTGAGGTTATATGGAAATAGATAAGGCAGATGATAGCCCCTCTGAAAGCGACAGTTGGGTTGAAAGTATCTGGATATTTCTTGGCTCTAGAAAATATAGGGATATCAGTATCTGAGAATGAAGACGTGATTTGTGAAAAATTCACATCTCATTTTAATCACTTGATCAGCTCAGGAATGATATCAAACTCAGGCGGCAACAAATCCTTAGATAGTTTTGGGATAGGTATCGAGTTTAATCGGCATTTAACATATCGGGATTGTTCCGAACAAAGATAATCTCGTTCCAGAGTTACTGGATAGTCTATCCATGGCCGATGCACACGGGCAAGAACTGTTTAAGGAATCAATACGACAAATTCAGATCGCAACACCTTCATTTAGATTAAAAGATATTGAGCGTTGGAAAAAAGAAGGAAAGATTTCCGAAGGCATAGAGAAGCTGTTTACCCAGTCTTCCATAGACGTGAAGTTAACTGCGCCATAACAACGCAAAGCAGCCGATGTCTTACCTTATGCATTTTTTTTGCACAGTTGCTGCACCCCCTTTTTGTACAAAAAGCACTCAAACTATACTGCCTTGATTGCCGTATTAGAAAACAATTGGAATAAAATAGAATATGAAAATTGCTATATCAGGTTCACACTGCACAGGAAAGACAACTATTTTAGACGATCTCGGTGGTTCGCTTGATAACTTTGAAATTATAGAGGAGCCATACATTCTGCTTGAAGAGAAGGGACATGAATTCAGCGACTCACCAAGTGAAGATGATTTTATATCTCAGCTAGACTACTCCATTGAATTGATTACAAGTAGTCAGAACAATAGATTGTTTGAACGTTGCCCATTAGATTTCGTCGCTTATATAAATACTATAAATAATAACTCGGTATCACTAGAAGAATACCGCGAACAAATTCAAGAAGCGATGGAGCTAATCGATATTGTCATTTTTGTCCCGGTGGAAAACCCTGATAGAATTAGATGTCCTGAATCGGAAAATCCAGAACTGAGAAAAGAAGTCGATATTCAACTTCAAGATCTAATATATGAATTTGAAGATTCTAGTGGCTTTCGAGTTATTGAGATTAGGGGAGATCCCAAAGAAAGAATCCAGAAAATTACGTCATTTTTAGACTCAATCTGAATTTTTCTAACAGGTAGTTCCTGCTGACCCAAATCCGCCGCCGCTTCGCGTCCCTGGATTCGCTCAGCTGAACTTAGCGTTAGATTGAAGGCAAGGAGATCAAGTATGGAAGATCAAGTCAAGCTAGGTAAATATGCTGTTCGTTTTGGAGTTATCTATTTGTTATTGTTGGTAGGCATGGCAATAGTGTTGAGCATTCTTGAAATTAACTCAAATTCAGGCGCAACAATGGGGGCACTCATGGGTTCGGCTATGGCGACAGCAATAAAATTTGTTCAGGATAATAAGCGTCCACCAACTAAATCAGAGAAGAACAGACTTGCCTTAATATCGCTACTAGCATCTCGGATAGTATCATTATTACTGATAAGCATATTACTTTTGGCGGGTAGCCAGGATGCTGAAATACTAGAATCTATAAAATCAGTAAATCTAATGATCATCATCGCTATAGTTGTAGTACTGTCACTTATTTACTTTCTCGCCCTATCATTTTCCTATGGTTACTTAGCAAAAAAGCAGTATGAAGGAATGCTTAAGCAAGGAAAAACCTAACAAGTCAATCAATGTTACCTTATCGCTGTACCTTAATAGCATGGCCTCGCCATATTGAGGCATTATGACGCATACGCACTATGAGAGATAAATTTGGTGGTACAACCCTGGCTATAGCAGGCTTCTTGCTATGCATACTAACTGTCATAGATTCAATTGATGGTAGCTTTACTTATGTAAGTAAAATGAATGGTATCATCGAAATCACACTCACCCATGGTACTCTGAATTTCTTTTTTAGTCTTTTTGTTCAGGTTTTCATTAGTTTGGCTGTGGCTGCACTTGGCTTAGGGTATCTACTTTAAACCCAAGTTTTAGCCTCATAATAGAGCCATCAACCACCGTTCGCATGTGAGCTGGACGGTCACTGCATTGCTTTAGCTGTGCTTTATCGCTACGCTAGCAGAACTAAACTAACTCCGTTCCCGACGGTTATAGGTGCTCATGAGGCTACTCATCATCTTATTACTATCCTTACCTGCAATATGTATCGCAGACACTAAGGTTATGTTTTCTTGTGAGCCCATTGAAGGTGAGACGAGTTTCCGGGTAAAAGGTTACTTTTATGAAACAGCCCAAGGCGACAATATCGGTATGGCTCATAGCTATGCCATATTTGGAGAGTTCGAAGCTATAGAAGGTTGTCGCGCCCCTTGGTATGAAAAGTTCCCACTTAGTGGATCAACAAGTGTTAAATTCATGCTCCACTGGCGAGAATACATGCCAGATTGCATGCAGAGATTCATGATCCCTCAGGTTTCCACTACCGGCCACATGTGGGTTTCTAGAAAAGGGGAGATGAATACAAAAAGCAGAACTATTCGGGCAAATTGTCATGTCAGTAAAATTACGGAGTAAGGACCTAAAAATTTACGCAATCGGGACAAAGTGATGCCCACCTCGCCCCTTCGCAAGGCGTTGGGTGAATACACAAGGGAAGAATGAGACTATTCCCAAAAATGGAAAACCGCTTCAGGTATCCGGCGACAAAATTTATGGTCGATCAGGTACTGCTGTCGGAAGAATTAAAGTGGAAAAGGTGTTTGCCCCTGGTGGACGTTATATCGAAACCATTGTAAATGATCGTCTCATTTTTCGTTCGACTCATAGTGCATCTATATACAGCCCTATCGCATCAGCAAATCGTGCTGGCCCTGCTGCTTGGGATGATGAGCCAAACATACCAGATCAAACATTAATTTATGAGGCGAGTGCAACTACCTATTTCTTATTAGTTATTTTCATAGCTTTAGTTGCTTCAATTATCAAAGGCTGGCAGAAAGGCTAAACACATCATAAACAGCAACTGGAACAGAACAGCCGCTCAAAAAACATACGGGCTAGACGAGCTATGCTTCACTTCGAGCTCTCTTTTACAGATCTTTAGGCGTAGATAGTTACGCTAATACCATTCACATATCCATTTAACAATATGATAATAAAATGAAGAAATTGCTCTTTTTTACAATCGCTTCTTTTTCACAATTATTTTGCTAAGCTATGATGCGACCTCAATCGCGAGGTCCGATCCTAAAAAGTAGACTTTGACACATATAATCTAAAAATTTTTGTTGGGGACGCTTGCTTTCCTATGACCCGATATAAATATATAGTTAGGTTCGAGCAATCCGCATATCCCAATATTTCGATATAAAATAAATAAGGCCAACCCCTATTTTTAGAAGAAAGATCCATATATAGAAAATACAAGGCATCTAACTATGAAGCTCACCAGTACGCAAAATATCCAAATCATAGCTTTTCTGCTGTTGGCGCTAGTAGTTACACAGGCACTCTTTACCATGCTGTATGTTGCAGAGATTAACCCCTCACGGCAACTTTTCTGGGGGCTGGAGGGCTTGCTATTTACCATTCTTTCAGCTTTTGCTGGAGCGGCCATGGTGCAGGCTAAAAACCACCATGTAGGGTGGTCCGCTATTGCATTCAGCTCTGTATTCAACGTGATGCAAGTGAGCATTGGCGCCACTATGTTTATGCCATTTCGGGAGGTCGCTAGCCAATTAGAGGCGCTTGGAGCTACAGCGGGGGCCGTTGTGGCTTTTTCATTTATGATCTATTACGCGGCGAAATTTTTGCTGGGCTTTGCTGCTCTTATTTTTGGAGTTGCCAAAATGAATGGGAACTCCAAAGTGCTGGGAGGTTTAACTGCCTCAGTTGGCGTTATTGCAATGTTTGCTAATGCTATTTCGATTGCGTTTGGACGTGATTCCTATTTACCCTCTTCCATTGCCGGAGCATCGGGTGTTCTTGCAACCTTACTCTTGGCGATTTGTCTTTTGACTATTGCCCGCGAGGACTGATATACGAAATTCAATCTAACAATCAAGTCAGGCGTGCCTTCACAACAGATTGCTCGGCCGCCCATTTAAGACCTATAGAAAGAGACCTTTATAGTGGATGAACTAATATATAGCAAAGAAGAGATCCTGTCGGTTCTTAGAGATATCAATGAATTCGTGGTCTCACTGGATCAAATGAATAAAGTACACCACGAGTTTGGTGAAGAGGCGTGGAAGAATGAAATTATTGATTATTTTCAGACTGCAAGGGTAAGTGATAGGCTAGCGCAAGTACGCTCGATGCTTTCAAAACCGTTTCCGAGTGAGATTGGACCCGATGATATGGATGAGCTGGAGAGAGAAATGCAGGGGGTACAGTATTGGACTTTTAAGGAGTACCTGGCAAAGAAAAATGGCAAGGCGTAGCGTAGGGCGTTTAGCAATGCATTCGATTACACTGCCCCGGCAATGAAAAACTCACCCTACTTTCCAAAAACCGCTTATCGAATGCGTTAAATTTCGGCAAGGTGATCGGTTGTTAATATATAAGAAAATCGTTCCCAGCCTATCATAGGCTTTCTTAAGGAGCCATCTACAAAAAAGAGGGGCATACTAGTAATGAAATTACTCAAGTAACATCGTTACACTTTACAAGACTAGTCAACGCCACCTACTATGAGGGTTGGATCTCCATTCTTGGGCTTCGAAGGCTTCAATTAAAGAACTCGCCTCCTCACGGGACCCAAAATCATGGCGTTAAGCAATATGAATAAAATTCGAAGAAAAATCCTAACCAAAATCACTTTAATTATTTTCCTAACAGGTATAGTTTTCTATATGTCAATTGTATTCAGGTCAAATAAACCTATAGATTACGCAAGGAAAAATCAATTTAGAGTTGTGCCAATAGATAACTTATTGGTAGATAAGCCAAAGTTATTTGGGCGAGATGAATTGCCAGTCTTTATTTATATTTCCTCTGCTACTGGTGATCCTGTGGTATTGGAAGCTTCTGTTAAATATGATGACTCCGAGTACTATAGATTGATCAGATACAGATCAGGAGTTTATTCAAATGGGAAGAAATATGCCTTCGTTGAGGAGGGTAAAGGTGGTTGGTTTTCTTTGGACGGAACAATGGTTTCAAATCCTGGCTGGTACACGGGTAGGATAAAACCAGTGAGCTATGAAGTAAGAATGGGCAATTTATATTTCGTAAGGTAAATACTTACCAAACAAAGGCACTCGACATCAAAAGTACCACTTCGAACCTCTCCACTATTCAATTGTTACACACCCATCTGTAACTTTGCCTTACCACCCTTTCTTTCTGTAAAGTGATGGTTATTTATCATACGAGGGTTATCAGTGCGAAAGGAATTCTCTAAGGCTTGGCGAAGTCCGAGTCATTGCGGCATAGAGCTTTTTCACGCCTACTTCCATAAGTTTTCCTTTGCCAAGCATTGGCATGATGAACTCGCTATTGGAATCTTCCTTTCTGGCGTAGAAAAGCTCGATTATCGCGGTGAAACAGTGACTATTCCTCAGGGAACCCTTGCTGCGCTTAATCCAGGGGAGATTCATACCGGTTTTTCCGGAAGTGACTCCGGTTGGTACTACCGTATGTTTTACTTTGACACGGCGCTCATTGAGGAAACCCTCAGGGAACACGCTCTACTTAACCAAACACCCGTACCATTTTTGAAGGGGCCACTATTGGATGATCCCGAGCTTTTTCAGCTCCTTTACAAGCTACATAGCAGTCTTGAAATGAACGCTTTATCCCTTTCAACAGACTCTCTACTCACCCTGGCAATTAGCCAGCTCTTTGCCCGTCACGGCGACCAAAAGATCTACCCGAAGTCATCGTCTAACAAACAAGGAGTCTTGAAGGCCCGCGCTTATTTACAGGAAAACTGGCAAAGAAATGTGACACTGGATGAGTTGTGCCAATTAACTGGCATGAGTCGATATCAGCTAATTCGTAGTTTTAATGCCCAGTTTGGCGTTCCTCCACATCAATTCCTAATCCTCCTAAAAACCCAAAGGGCCCGCGCATTATTTCGTACGGGAGCCCAGGTGGCTGAGGTGGCTATCGACTGTGGATTTTTTGATCAGAGCCACTTAAGTCGAAATTTCAAGCGTGCATTCGGTATCACACCTGCTCGCTACTTGAAGTCTGCTCAGCGCAATTTTGTACAAGAACCTTCCTTCTACTCTCTCTAAGCTCACCTATCTCTGGGAAAACAAAGCGCACCGTTAAACGGTGTGAAGCATTTCTCATAGCGATATCTCTTCTACGACATGAGTAATATATATGAGCTTAGAATTTCTATTAGCCTGGCTGGCAGTAATGTTCCCACTAATTTTTAGCCCGGGACCTGCCAATATCACCTTTGCAGCAGCCGGAGCCAGCTTGGGTATTCGTCGCTCCTTACCTTTACTGGCAGGCATAGACATTGTATTTCTAATGAAGGCCTTATTGGTTGGCTTCGGATTTATGAGCTGGCTAATTCACTACCCTATGGTAATGACCATCTTACAGTGGACTGGTGCCATCTACTTAATTTACCTTGCTTACGTTTTTATAAAGCCTAATAGAAAGCCTGGAAAAACTACCACTAAATCGGTAAGTATTTGGCAGGGAATGCTGATTCAAAGTATGAATATTAAAGCTTGGATGATAGTAATTACTATGTTCTCTGTATTCGCACCAAAGCAAGAGGAGAGCAATGAAAGCAGTGTTATCACCTTGATCATTATGATCACCATACTCAACTTTGTAACACATTTCTCATGGATCGCTTTTGGTCGGACCTTATCGAAAGCACTTATCAGCGATAAAAATAGAAATCTGCAAAACAAGCTTTTTGCACTCAGCCTGCTTCTTGTCGCTGTGTGGTTAATTGCTGATAACCCAACCGCTATTAGCCTAAAGGCTGTATGACTTGGAACCTTAGCTCAAAGGTTTAATTTATGAATCAAGCGGCCACTGGTAGTCCCCTGTACCAACAAGGAGAAAAGGACCACGCCAAATACCATAGATTGAATTGTCCACCAATAGGGCAATTCAACTGGAAGAGAAAGCACCAAAGCGACCGCAATAACCCCTCGGAGCCCGCCCCAGCTCATTAACAGACGCCAGGATTTAGGTATCGGGGGGCCAACAAAGCGAGTCAGAGGTGCCACTAAGAATACAGATAATGCTCTAGCTCCTAAAGCAGCCGCTGTAGCAATAAGCATTGCCAGCCATTGGTGGGTAAACATCTCAAAAGTTATCACCAATCCCATAATCACAAAAATAATGCCGGTAAAAAACAACCCCATCCACTCCCAGGTTGGACCCGCATGAATCAAATAGGTGTTATTTTGCTTGCTTAAGCACGCTCGAGCAACAATTGCACATATCATTACCGAAATGATACCTGATACATGAAAGATACTTTCCGCCAAATAGAAACTACCAAATGCAGCGATTACTAAAGTCATTAAAGCCGCACTGGGAGATCGTAGAAACAATATGACAAGAGTGGTTATCAAGCCAAAAATAAGCCCAATCGCAACGCCACCGAAAAATACCATGCAAAAATATAGTGTCACTGAAGTCGCGTCCAACGAAGGAGCTGCAGCCCCCATCGACGAGCTTTCTACAATACCATAGGTAGCTAGCCCTAATACTAACGAATAGAGCACTACAGCTGCAGCATCATTGAAGAGGCTCTCTCCATCCACCAAGGTTAAGAGATCTTCTCCTGTTTTTTCCTGACGCAACTTATTAACTACAGAAACAGGGTCAGTAGCCGCTAAAATAGCCCCGGTTAGCATGGCCGCTACCCAAGGAAAACCCTCCGGATGACCAATGCCGTAATAAGTAATTGCTGCAATAAGAACTGCACAAATAACCAAACCGAGTGTAGAGAATAACAGTACAGGTCCAATCCAGCGCTTTAAGACTTTGGGTTCCAGCTGCCAGGCGGACTCAAAAATTAATACCGGTAAAATGACAAAGAATACCAGCTCTCTGATACTGGTTGCACGCAAACCTGTATCATAGTCAATTATGGGAAGTAGCAAAGCCGCCAGCACTCCTGCGACAAGGCAGCCAAGTGTATTATCAATACGTAAGATCCTTGCAATGCCCAGTCCAATAACTGCAGCGGCAGCGAGATATAACCCCTGCCCTACAACAGTGACTATATCATTCACCTATCCACTCCCATTGCCAGTGCATTCGCACTTCGAATACAGACACACTCTCATTGAACACACTCATCTACAAGTAGAGACTTTACAAGTTTTAAGTATGACTCCACATACAAATGTGCACTCTCATGGCTAGTTAAGGGCTCACAGTATCCAAATACAAAAATGGTATTTCTCGTAATAACTATTAGTAGGTGGGTAACGTGGACTTGTACGACAATACCTGACTCATTTTCAAAGTATTTAAGCCCACCAGATAATCGCTGCATATTACAGGTATTAGAAACACAAATACCAACAGGGAATACAGTGACTTCAGGGAATGTAGGTATACATTGCGCAGCAAAAACGGCAATAGCTTCAGGGGATATCAATTTAAGTGTTGAGTATCCTTTTCTTCCTATAATGGGTACCGCTTGCTCTACTTTCCATTTACTACAGCTATTGGATTTCCGCACATTAAATAGATCGACACCCTTGAATCCAGACAAATTAAAATACTCACCCGTACTTTTTCTTAGTAGTTTAGGTTCTTGGTCAATATAGCCTCCCTCTCTCTCCTGAAACCTGTCTAGATCGCAAAAAAGTACCAATCTTGACTGGCCATCCAATGCAGTATGATTGCTAACAATGATGACCCACTCAACTTCATCATTCACGTTAACTTGCAAGGTAACCCCATAGGCGCAATTTTCTATGTCAACAAATTGATTTTGCTGCCAAAGGTATTCAATCTCATAGCCTAATGATTTATTTAAATGCTTTATGATTAGAGGTACTTTTTCAAATTCAACATCACAAATGCAAGAAGCCTTGGTGCCCTTCTTGGCCCTCGCCCGAAGCATTGGGTGTCTTCTATGGATAAAGGTAAAACCTCTGCAAAATTGCTCGAAAGTAACAGAATCGCGGAGGCGAACACACGATATTAGCTGAGTTCCACCGCGAGACTTATTAGTCAATTCAATAAATAGAGCTTCTTGGGGCCCCAACTCACGTGAGAGCGGCTCATTCTCCATGCAGGCCTCACATTTGCTAATAGGTAGATCACCTGTGATACAAGAAGCACTCTCCTCAGTATAGGAAAATAGTTAGAAACTGTTTGTTGATATTGGCTATTGATACAGAGAGCGGATCACTAAGACAGCCAGCACAATCACAATCTAGTTAACAGTCAATTGATTCCTTCGTCTATACAAATTAAAAGGTTAAAAATACATTGCTAATGGATAGATATCTTATTATCCCTCACTTAAATAGAATTCAACTAACCTTCGTATGAAAATCGATCATTAATAACCTCTACAAGGATTTCTTTTCACCAAACCGTCATCACTACGATGGAGAAACTCACCGCAACCGAGTACAAAATAGCAAATACGCTTAGCAAGCTATGCATTTAAATTGATATTATTAACAACACAATATAAGGAAAATTAAACTTTATTGTAAAACCCTTACATAAAAACAAAAAAGCATCCTAGAAACCCTGATTAAAAATCAACGAATTAGACCACTAATAATATCCATATACCGCTTTATATACAGAAGAGCACTATTTCGACTCAAAAGTGGTTCACAGTAACCAAACACAAAAACTGAATTCTTATTGGTTGTATACGAAATTACCATCAATGGGTTTATTCCATTAGTTTGAGTCACCATTCCTTTTTCGATATCAAAAAATTTCATCCTCCCACCTAATTTATTCAAACTTCCTACATTAGATATGCAAATACCAGCAAAGAAGGATTCAGAGCCAGAGATTGTCTCTCTTGCCATAGCCTCCACCTCAGCAACAGTGTATGCAGACACTATTTTTTTTGCCAACGGACGTTGTTTAGTTAATACCTTGTATATTTGGGACTGTAAATTTTCAGCAAAATCTATAATATCAACCGATGTAGGATCTTCAGGAATAGATAACTGAATAGTTTGCGAAAACGAACCAATATGCTCTAATGGAATCGGGGGGGTACATAAGCCTCTTCCATCCAAAGCTAAAATAATCTCCTCTCCCTTTTTATAGGTTGGTAGGACTACTGAAGCAATGGAAGCAATTGCACAAAGAATTGCGGTTAACTTTACTCCCCGGTCTTTACCTATTTTTGCTAGCTGATGGAGATCTTCAGGACACAATAGTCTCGCTATTGCACCAGCCTGCCGTTTACTTGCCGGTGCAACCTTCTCAACAGGCCAGTTTAATTTTTGATCATCCGCATCATGAAATATATGTTTTTCACCTGCATATCCAGCAGCTTCTAAAATTTTAGCGATACTTTCTCCAAGAGGTTGTGATTCATTGCCTATAAAGGGTTTATTTTTTTGCACTAACTGATCCAACTGTAAAAAAAGAGTCATAATAGAACGACCATCCATAATCGCATGAATGTTGTTGACAATAACCCACTGCACTAAACCTTCATGATTGCAAAATATACTTAGACAATATGCATATCTATCACTATCTATATATTTTCTGGCTTGATTTGAGTATTCTCTCTCAAAATCCATGTCCTCATCTAGCCGGTACACATCTATAGGGATTTCGGAAAAATCCACATCACAAACCCACCGATATTTATTATCTTTCTCGACTCGAGCTCGCAAGAGAGGATGATACTGATGTAGTATTTCAAGGCCAGAACGTAGCGTATCAATTGCTAGAGGCTCACAAATTCGAATAAAAGAAATAAGTTGCAGCCCCCCTTTTGACTGCCTAGACAGCTCTACATAAAGAGCTTCTTGGCGTCCCATCTCCCGAGAGGGTATCTCCGATTTCATGGTTGAAGCTACTGTACCTAAAAGGCATTCATACCAATTATAGAAAATAATAAAACTACATATAAATCAAACAATTACGACATAAAAAGTGAAGTGACACACTATCTCGTAGCTAAGCACACCTAGCGGCTTTGTAGATAAGCTTACTTTCAGTTGATATCATAATGATAGCTTTGAATCTGCTCACTAATGGCAGCGCTAAATATTCAAACAAGTCGCCATTGGTATTCTCAACATACAAAATATAATTAAATATTAACTCAGAGTCGCCAGCCAGATAATCAAAGCTCTCAATTGAAATTAGACAAGGATAAAAATATGAAAAATAATATGGAAATACAACAAGTTATCGATGCATTATATAGTGGAATCTCTGGCCCTTCAGGTTTCCAACGCGACTGGGAAACACAGGCATCATTATTTTCCTCTGATGCGAAAATGATTCGCACATTTGTGGATAGCAATGGCAAGCCCCAGTCTACGATCCTCAGCGTCCAAGAATATCCAGAAAATTTTGAAAATCTAATTGCAGATCGCCCTTTCTATGAAGCTGAAATACACAACATTATCGAGCAATTTGGAAATATTGCTCACGTCTTCAGTATTTATGAGGCCTGGAGCGATAAGGAGAAAACCCAATTCCTAAAAAGAGGGATAAATAGTATCCAGCTATTGAACGATGGCGAATCCTGGAAGGTAGTGCATATGATTTGGGATGACGAAAGACCCGGGCTGACAATGGAATCGAAATATAACCCCGCAGTCACCGCCTAAACAGTATTTACGAGCACAATTAGCCCCTAAGAGGCATTGCCTCTTGGGGAAACCAAATCCAGGCTTATTTTCCTCTCCAGGTAAATCCGCGAAGGCTTGCAATCCTTCAAAATTAAGGCGTAAACTGTACATTAATACAGTTATCGCTAAAAAAATGTCAGATCATCCTTCCACTAAAGCGCCATCCCCATGCAAGGGCCGAGGAACCGCTTCTAACCTCCCTGGGCGCTTTGCTGAACTTTCCAGCTCCCGTGAAACTGATGGCTGGCAAGTGGAGCCTGATCAGCCGGTGAGACTAATAACCTCATCCATTGAGGAAAAGGCGAAAACTATTATCTCGACTAATCAATCTCCAGATATCCCTTTCTCCCAATCGATAAACCCCTACAGGGGATGTGAGCATGGTTGTATCTATTGCTATGCCCGCCCAGCCCATGCCTACATGGATTTATCGCCAGGGCTCGATTTCGAGACCAAGATTTTCTACAAGCCAAATGCTGCTGAGCTTTTAGAGAAAGCGCTACGAAAGAAGAGCTACCAGTGCAGTCCCATCGCTCTGGGAGCCAATACCGATCCCTATCAACCTCTGGAACGAGAGAAAGAGATAACCCGTAGTTTGTTGGAGCTTATGCAGGAGTTTCGCCAGCCGGTAACCATTGTCACCAAAAGCCAGTTAATCTTGCGAGACCTCCCACTGCTGGCAGAAATGGCACAAGATAACTTGGCCCAAGTCGCCATTAGTGTGACCACGCTAGATAATGCCCTTAAGCGTAAGCTTGAGCCAAGGACCGCTGGCCCTGCTGCTCGTCTGCGAACAATTGAACAGCTGAGTACAGCGGGCATTCCTACCGCAGTACTCGCTGCGCCTATGATCCCCGCTCTCAATGACTGTGAACTGGAGTCGATTCTTGCAGCTGCGCGGGAATCAGGGGCTGTAAGAGCCGCATATATCCTATTGCGCCTCCCCTATGAAGTTGCCCCTCTATTTCGGGAATGGTTAGAGGTACACTACCCAGAAAGAGCAAAGCATGTCATGAGCCTGGTGCAGCAAAGCCGTGCAGGTAAGGACTATCAAAGTGAATTTTCCCAAAGGCGAACTGGCACTGGCATATTTGCTCAACTACTCCAGAGACGCTTTCAAGTGGCAATGAAAAAGCTGGGTTTGGATCATCGGCGCCTTACCTTGGATTGCTCACAGTTCAAGCCACCGCCTCGCACTAATGAGCAGCAGGATTTATTCTCTTGAACCTATGGGCTATATAAAAAAGAAGGAAGGGCTGAGGGTGAATTGGTTTCTCTATCTTGTTCAAACGGCCAGAGGAACACTCTATACCGGTATAACCAATGATTTGGAGAGGCGTTTTGCTGAGCACTGTAGTGATGGCCCAAAGGCGGCAAAAGCACTACGAGGTAAGGGGCCCCTTACGCTCGTGTTCTCTGTGGGGCTACCCGATAAATCAACCGCCTTGAAAATGGAAATAGCCATTAAGAAGTGGCCAAAATCAAAAAAGGAAAAACTAATACTTGGCTCTCATTCCCTGCCAGAAATTTAGCTTGTTGAGAAAGCCATTATCACTTTGGTGTTAACAACCATGCCTCTTCTCTCGCGGGAACCTTGCCTTTAAGCCCACCAACAACGTCTCTTGTCGCCAATACTTGTAGGCTATAATCGGCATCATAATATTCATAAATCAAACGGCTTCCAACAGAAAAAGGTGGGCCAGGCATCTGCGTTTGTTCATACTCGAAGGATACGAGGAGTTGAGGTGCGACTTGGGTAATAGCCATTAAGTGTCTGACATATTGCTCACGAATATCTGTGGGGAGGGCTACCAGTGCAGCCCGATCATAAATCGCTACAACCGGCCCCAACTCCTCTCTACCCAAATCGAATATATTGCCAACAAAAATATCGATGTTGGCACCAGAGTAGCACTTCAGATTACCAACCTGGCTTACCTGTGGGATTACTGCCATTTCACTGAAGAGCTGCTTCACAGCCTCCTCATTGAGTTCACAGCCAACGACTGAGATATTCTGTTCTAATAACCAAGCAATATCTTTCGTTTTGCCACATAGCGGCAAGAAAATCCGATCACCCGGAGACAGAGAGAGACTGGAAAAGAACTCTGTCAACAACGAATTGCCGGCCGCCTCGTGAAAGCCAATATCATTTCTTTTCCACTTATCGTGCCAAAATTCTTCCTTCACAACTGGCTCCTACAATCCAAGGTAAAAAATAGATAAGAAACGAATTACATCAATGAAGAAGTGTTCTGTAGTATTCCATTTCGATACTACTTTCAGACTCATAGGGTTCAGTAAACGCCAAAGCCGTAACAAATACCATTGCTGTAGATAGCAATATACGTTTTAACATTGAACTACACCTCTACTCAATCTTACTGAACCCCTTACAACCCTTTCCCTCAAGCACTCAGATTAATCTTTCAACAAGTCCTTACTGCTCGTTGCTGACGCGGCCATAAAATATCAATTAGGCCGGCAAATGCTGCACCGATGGATACAGTTGCAATCAGTTGAAAATAGGCATCCAAGGTAATGTCCAACTGCGCAAGAAACGCAATAATGATACCAATGGCATAGCTGGTGACATTCCTAATACCGGTCACCATTCCCATTGCCCATACACTGATAATCGAGAAGAGAAGTGCAATCGGCCCAACCAGGATACTTGGGTCAATTTGCCATTTATGTGCCGCTGTTTGAGCGCCCAACCCCAACCCCAGCCCGGTCACCACACATGCGAGATTGTAGGCACCTGCCCGCCAATCACGCCCCCTGGAGTAATAGGCAATAACACCCAACACCGCTACCCATATTGGCATTCCGCCCAGATAACCAACGAGTGCCGCAACAATGAGAATTGCAAGGATTGGTGACTTCAGTAACTGGGGGGACAAGCTTTTACGCTTGGTTAAAACACTGGGCCACTTCATGATTTCCACTCCTTCGAGGACACCCTGATAAGAGGTAAGATTCCTTGCCTAAAACGTAAAACCCGCCAACACTCTGAAAGGATCTATCAGAACCATTCCTTGATATGAAGCTATTTTCAGGTAGTTCCCACTCTGGGGGATAGAAAACTTCTTCCGTATTCTTGCCCAATCTTGCAATCAGCAGGCAGTAGCACGAAGCAGACAAAACAGACTCACCCGCCGGCCAAATGCAAAAAAGTTGAAATGCATAAATTCGACTGATCAAGGCTACTCAAGCGACCTCGTATTCAGGCCGGCAGAGTGTGGGAGCTGCATTCTATTAGATTCTCAAAGGAGTTTTGTCACAGCCCATTACAAGCGTTACCAGGGAATTTCTGTCCCGTCATAGTTATAAAATCGACCCGTTTTTGCTGGCGTTACTGATAAAAGCAGCTTTTTTAGTCCGCCGACACTTTCCTCAGCAGAAATCAGTGCTCCGGGGCCGCCCATAGCCGTTTTTACCCACCCCGGATGCAAAGCGAGAACCGTGATTCCTCTCGGCTCTAAATCGATAGATAAGCTTTTGACGACTTGGTTTACGGCTGTCTTTGAAGTTCGGTAGATATATCCCCCGCCAGAGCGATTATCAGCGATACTCCCAACCTTGCTGCTCATCACCGCGATTAGCTTGTGCTCGCTGGCCGCAACATTGTCACAAAAAGTTTCTGCCATCATATAGGGGGCGATAGTGTTGGACTCTAAAACTCGACGCCACTCTGCGCGGTCAACAGCGCCAAATCCCACGCCCTTCGGCCCGTAGTAACCTGCATTGTTGAGCAATATGTCTATCGGCTCTCCTTGAAAGGCCTTACCTAGAGAGATCATCTGTTCGTAGTCGGTCACATCTAGGCGAATCAACTGTATCGAGGGGTAGCGTTCTTGCAACACCGCGAGCTCAGCGGCTTTCTTCGGTTCCCGGCAACAAGCCAGGACCTTCCAGCCAATTTCGGCAAACTGGGCACACAACTCAAGCCCAATTCCCCGATTGCAGCCAGTAATTAAAATCGTGCCGGACATTGGTGCTCCTTAAATGGTATTCTTGCGGGAAAGCGATCATAGCAACTGTATAGCAATGTATTACACTCTCAGCGACATACTGTGGCTTTCCCTGTTCTTTGTGGTTCTTTGGTATATCTGGGCCAGTATGGCCGCTAAAGAGCACGTCCGGCGAGCCGCTTCTGATCACTGCCGACAGCTCGGTGTCCAACTGTTAGACGACACCGTGCTTTTGGTTCGTACTCGAATCAAAAAGGATAAGAGGGGGTTTTTCAGCCTTCACCGCAGTTACAAGTTTGAGTTTACTTCTACAGGCGAACATCGCTATTCAGGCACCGCTGTACTTCACGGGAATCGCATCCAACAGTTACAGCTTGCCCCCCACCACGTAAGTTAGAGGTACCCATGCAACGCGGCCTATATCGTCACTACAAAGGAAATCTGTACGAGGTTTTACATACCGCAAAACATAGCGAATCCGAAGAGGTTATGGTTGTGTACCGAGCCCTTTATGGAAGCTATGGCGTCTGGGTGAGACCCCAAAGAACATTTAATGAAACAGTTTCTAAAAACGGCGTTAAATCTCCACGCTTTGAATTAGTCCAGGCATTTGACATAGCTGCCTGACCTGCCTGAAATATAATTAATTTTGGAGGGGCCATGCTTCCTCCAAAGTCACTTTATCTGCCTATTATTTTTTCCAATAAGATAAGCAACTTTCTTCAGTTATATCTGCACCCAATCCAACTCAATCTTTTGTCTAACTTGCTGGTACTTAGGTGTACTATCAGCTTACAACTGACCCCGAAAACCCCCAGCGTTTATTAATCGAATTACTTATAATTTTGATTTGGAATAATTTTGCGCCAACTATTCGTTGGATCTTTCAGCCTTTGAAATAAGCTCTTTCATTCTATTCTTCCCGCCTGGTCAAGATTTCATTATTGCGACATAAATCGGTCAAGTCCGTGCAATAATCGATTTGTAACTTGTCGGCATGCGAGGCTTACCGATGAATCTAAAGAGTTTTGATGTGTCCATAGTGCTGTATATGGTTGAGCGGGCATCACGCCCCAGCTCTCGCCGGCGCTATCTGTGGCTATCTAAATCTGGGGATGGGTGGGCAGCCGGGGCACTTTTATTCACCTATGTATGGCTCAATTCAGCCATTCAACTGCTGTACTTAGCATGTACCGCAGTTGCCTTGGAGCGCGGATTGTACTGGGGGATAAAAAACACGACACGACGACTTCGCCCGCCCCAAGCAATCCCGGGCATGCGTCCCGTAATTGTGGCGCACGATCGTTTCAGCTTACCGTCGGGCCACACCTCATGCGCCTTCCTATTTATAACCGCGATGTCTATACAGGTGAGCCCTATGTGGAGCTTCGGTTATATCTGGGCCACCGGTGTCGGAGCCGCCAGGGTTGGCCTGGGAGTTCATTTCCCGTCTGATATTTGTGCCGGCGCTATTTTGGGGACCAGTGTCAGTTTAATTGTGAGTGCTGCCTTTTTATGAAGATACTTTACGGCGTTCAATCCACGGGTAATGGGCACATCAGTCGCTCCCGTGCGCTGGCTAAGCAATTCGAAAAGTATCCAAATCTCGAGGTCCAGTGGTTATTTTCAGGCCGTCCAAGAGAAAGCTTATTTGAGATGTCTTCTTTTGGAGACTATTGGTGGCGGGAGGGAATGACTTTTATCCACAGTCACGGCCGCTTGAATAGTTTCGCAACACTACGAAACATCAATGCAGTAAGATTCATCAAGGATATAAGAACACTGCCGGTTAATAATTTTGATTTAATTATCAGTGACTATGAACCTGTTACGGCCTGGGCAGCGAAATTTAAGAAAAAACGCAGCATCGGTATCGGCCATCAATACGCCTTTGAATTCCCGATCCCTGCACCTCGCAATAAGTGGGCATCCCGCACAGTACTAAGATCATTTGCCCCAACACAAGAGAGTATCGGTTTGCATTGGCACCACTTCGGCAACCCAATACTACCACCAATCGTCCCTCAGAAACCTGGACTCTCCCAAGAATTGGGTGAACATATTCTAGTTTACTTGCCTTTCGAACAGCCTATTCCGATGCTGGACGAACTTTCCAGGCTGCCCTATCGGTTTATCGTCTACGGTATACCCCACAATTTACCTACTTCTAGTAATATTCAAGTTAAGGCCCCCTCAATTAATGGCTTTCAGAAGGATCTGGCAACCTCTAAAGCAGTAATCTGTAATAGCGGATTTGAATTATTGGCTGAAACCCTGGCTCTGGGAAAACCCATTCTCAGTAGGCCTCTCGCCAATCAATTTGAGCAGGAAGCCAATGCCAAAGCACTCGATCAGCTCAAACTGGCCACAATCGTAAAACAGATAAATGCCTGTACGATCGACAAGTGGCTAACCAACTGCCCCCCTCCACTTCGGATAGTTTGGCCTGATGTGGCTCAATCACTGGGCAACTGGATTGCTTCCGGGTGCCGACAAAGCCCAGCTGAACTATCCTCCCAGCTGTGGCGCAAGGTGGTACCAAAGCCCGTTGCAGACGCAGCACCAGTATTTCAAAGAATATCCGAGTAAAAGCACTCTAATAATCGCCAAGTCTATTCATAGAATCAGTCATTGCCCAGTGCACCCTCTCCACGTTTACATATACACTTGAATCGTAGTGTTCCAGCATAAAAATATTCAATGGAAAACTACCTGGAAATTAAACGGATTACCCAAAAAGAATAATGTAAGAGGTAAACATGGCCCATCAGCTGCTCAACGAGCGTGAAATCGATTTTTTGCTTTACGAATTTTTAGATACCGAGGCCCTAATCAATCGCCCTCGGTACAGTGAGCATTCCCGTGAAATTTTTGATGCAACACTGAATACTGCACACACCATTGCAGAAAAATTTTTCGCTAATCACAACGCCAAAGGCGATGAGATTGAACCGAGCTTTGATGGTGAAAACGTCAGCGTTATCGAAGAAACCAAACAGTCCTGGGATGCTTTTGCCTCTGCAGGATTTCTTGCCGCTCACTGTGATGCTGAGGAAGGCGGGCTGCAATTGCCAGAAGTTATTCTGCGCACAGCACTCGCTTATATGGCTGCAGCAAACGTTGCCAGTGCTAGCTACCCGTTCTTGACCATAGGCGCGGCCAATCTGGTACGCACTTTCGCCAGCGAATCGCTTAAAAAGCAATTCCTTCCACAAATGTTGGACGGGCGTTTTGCCGGGACTATGGCACTAACTGAACCGGATCAGGGCTCCGCGCTGTCAGATATTCGCACTAGCGCCCTACCAGAAGAAGACGGCAGTTACCGCATTCACGGACAGAAAATGTATATTTCTGGTGGCGATCAAAACCTCACGGAGAATATCGTTCACCTGGTTCTGGCAAAAATTAAAGGCGCACCCGCAGGTGTGAAGGGAATATCACTTTTTCTGGTTCCCAAATTCCTTCTGGACGAGCAGGGGAATCCAGCAAAACGCAATGATGTAAAACTCGCAGGCCTGCTACATAAAATGGGCTACCGCAATACCACATCAACGGTATTGAGCTTTGGTGAGGACAGTGGCGCTGTAGGCTACCTGATCGGTGAACCCCACCAGGGCCTGAAGTATATGTTCCAGATGATGAATGAGGCTCGTATCAGTGTGGGAGCTGGCGCTTCTGTACTTGGATACCAGGGGTACACTTACTCTCTTGAGTACGCCAAAGGCCGCCCGCAGGGGCGTATGCCCTCTAACCGAGATCCTGAATCCAAACAGGTCCCTATCGTCCAGCATGCCGATGTTCGCCGTATGCTACTGATGCAAAAAGCCTATGCTGAAGGTGGCTTAAGCTTAAGTGTTTATGCCACCTCACTTTACGAGGATGAACATACAGCCCCTACAGAAGAGCAGCGCAACAATGCTGCAACACTGCTCGATCTGCTAACTCCCATAGTAAAATCCTGGCCCTCCAAGTACTGCCTAAAAGCTAATGAGTTGGCGATTCAGGTTTTGGGGGGAGCGGGTTATATTCGTGAATACCCGGTAGAGCAGTTGTATCGAGACAATCGTCTTAACGCAATTCACGAAGGTACAGAAGGCATCCATGCCCTGGATTTACTGGCCCGGAAAGTACCGTCAAAGAATCTTTCTGGCTACCAACTGTTACAGGCAGAGATCCGCAATACGATTATGCAGGCCAGGGATAAACCTAAGCTCGAATCGATGGCCAAAATGCTGGAAGAAGCCCTGGAAAAGTTGGATGAGACAAGTTTTGCATTATTCTCCCAGCTTCAGGAAGATGTGGATCGCGGCCTGGGTAATGCCACCCTATACCTGGATTTATTTGGCTGTACCGTAGTCGCCTGGTTGTGGCTACAGCAGGCAGTTATCGCAGAAAAAGCACTGGAAAAGAATCCTAATAGTGAAGCTCAGGATTTTTACCAGGGTAAATTACACACTGCGAAATACTATTTTGAATGGGAGCTACCAAAAACAGAGACAGCTATCGCACTGCTGAAATCAGGCAATAGCGTTCCTTTCGACATGCAGGAAAATTGGTTCTAGTTAAACGACTTGTCGAGCAAAACGGAAATTACAGTTGTACCGTAATTTCCGTACCTCCCTGAGGAAGAGGGGCCGCATTTATTTGCCCTTCATAGCTCTCAACAATATCCACTACCACGGCAAGTCCAATACCCTGCCCAGGTTGCTGTTCATCGGCACGAACGCCCCGCTGGGTAACCGCTTGCCATTTCTCACTGTCCAGCCCTGGGCCATTGTCTTTAATTCGAATAGACAGTTTGCGAGTATCTTCCATATTCTCAACGGCAACCGATAATTTCCCGTCACCATATTTATAAGCGTTATCCAGCAAGTTACCCAGGACTTCCATCAGGTCACCTTCGTCACCATAAAACAGGGTGTTTTCAGCACAGGAACTTTCGACATCACACGGCTTACTGCGATACACCTTTTCAAGCGCATCCAGTATTTTATGGAGCAGTGGCGCAACCGGTGTCCCCCGTATAATGGATTTCGGCGAACTGGTTACTGCCCGCTGCAGTTGATAACTGATAATACTGTCCATCCGCTGCACCTGATCCGTTAGCGTCTTGCCGGCGGTTGTTGAATCTCCAGAAAATTTAAGACCTTTCAATACCGCTAATGGCGTCTTCAGGCTGTGGGCCAGGTCAGCTAATGTATGCCGGGTTTTTTCTCTCTGGCGGCGCTCATTTTCAATCAACAGATTTAAGTTATCTGTCAGTGGGCGCAGCTCCCGCGGAAAATTACCCTCCAATCGATCAGCACCCCCACGCTGCATTTCCTGAAGCGCATTAGCCAGGGCTGTCAGCGGAGCAAACCCCCAGCGCAGAACCAACCACTGTGCAAGGATTAATAACAATGCTCCCAACCCCAACCAGTGCCACATGGTTGAGCGAAACTGCCCCACTTGAGCCTGTAGCGGGGCCGCATCCTCGAGCACTGCAAAGGTAAACAAATTTTCATCTTCCAGCCCCCAGGCAACCCCTTGGCGGAAACTGCTATAACTTCCCTCTTCTCCCGGAACCGATACCTGCGAATAGGACTCCTGCCCCTGTGAAAGCGGATAGAACTCCAGCTGCGGCATTGCCAGGGCTGACTCCGAACGCCAGATAATCTCACCCTCCCGATCAATAACAGCGCCCACCAAACCGGAATCAGGCTGGTTGAAGCGTTGCTCGGGCAAACTCGGGGGCAGAATCAGGGTTTTACCTTCCGGCTCAGCAACCGCCAGCAGGGTGTAAATGTAGACCTGCAGCTCCCGCTGCTTGGCTTCATTCAGGGACGTGCGATAGGCGTGCTCGAGGACTCCAGAGATAAGAAGAATAAAGCCGACCAGCACAAGACTGGTAACCAGGGCCAGACGCCCCTTTAAGGAACCCAGAATATAGGAAAGCAGGGGGAAATTGATGGATCTCACTGCGGAATCACAAAGCGATAGCCGCGCCCGCGCAGAGTCTCGATAGGCTTAAGCTTGGCTGCCGCATCAATTTTTTTCCGCAGGCGTCCAATAAACACCTCTATCACATTGCTGTCCCGGTCACAGTCCTGTTCATAGATATGTTCTGTCAGGGTGGTTTTTGACACCACTTCATCCGGATGTAGCATCAGGTATTCAAGTACCTTGTACTCAAATGAAGTCAGGTCCAATTCAACTTCATCCACACTAACCCGTTGCGCACTGGTATCCAGAACGATAGGTCCGGCTTTAATCGTCGGTGATGAGAAACCTGCGGAACGGCGAACCAGGGCATTCAACCGTGCGAGCAGTTCTTCAGTATGGAAGGGTTTTACCAGGTAATCGTCCCCGCCAGCTTCCAGGCCGGAGACCCTTTCCTGCCAGTGTCCCCGAGCCGTTAAAATCAGGATAGGAAAATGCTTCTCTTCACGGCGCAGTGTTTCAATAACCTGGATACCATCAATTTTGGGTAAACCCAGGTCCATTACTGCAACGTCGTAGGGATATTCCCTCCCCAGATAAAGTGCCTCTTCTCCATCGGGGGCTTCGTCAACGGTGTACCCGGCCGTTCGCAGGGATTCCGCCAGCTGCTGCCGCAGTAATGCTTCATCTTCAACTAGTAGTGCGCGCATAGTAATTACCTTATTGCGGCTCTCAATTATTCTGCTAGCGGGATATACTGCCGCTCTGTTTATCGACAAACACCACATAAACCTGGCTTTTGGCCGACAGTCCTTTCACCCGATACACGGCTCGCCCCTGTTTCTTGGTCTCAGAAATGGCGAGAATTTTTCCACCAAAGCGTTGTTTTACGATTGAAGCAGCCCGATCCCTTGAGATTTCTCCCCCTTGAACACGAAGAAAGTGGGGCTGAAAACTCTCCCGCTCATAAGCGGGGTAGCTGTGTACCGTGGCACTGCAGAGCGCCGGCAAAAACACAGCGGTAAAAGCAATAAAGCCAAGTAAGGTACGATTCAGTTTCACGGTGCGGCTCCTGTGGATATCCAATTTTCCACCCTTTATAAACTCCCTGCCGCCCTCAACCGGGCTCAAAGAGCCGGTGAGACGTCGACATGGACCCGGATTCTATCGCCCGGATGATGGTCAGTGCGAGTCAAGTAAACTTGCCCATTATACCGATAGCGGACATCGTATCCGACTAATTCCCTTCTTGTAGAGTATTCATCTACAACATGGCAACGGGACTCTGTTGCATAGTGGACTGGAGCATTGGCACGGCTGATCTGGTTACCTACCAGGGCGCCCACCAAAGCCCCTGCGATTGTGGCGCCGCCACGATTGTGACTGCGATGATAACCGTAGCGTCCACGGTGGCCGTGATCGCCTAAGTTATTGCCGATTGCAGCACCTATAAGTCCCCCCACTACAGTACCTGCCGGGGAAGTCGGCTCGCGATAGGCAACCTGTTCATCGCGACACTGAGTCGTCGGTGTAACAACCTGAACATCGGTGTAGACGGGAGTAACCTCGGTAACTCGCGCATAATCATAGCCACCCGCAGCATAGCCTCGGGGGCCCGCGCTGGCAGTAGAACTTAGACCCACCAGTGCCGCAACTGCCGCACCCGCGATTAGCTGTTTGTATAGTTGCACGATATATCTCCCGCTAGTCATCAACGGGAGCCAGATTACTTAAGATGATCTGAATAGACGCTGAATTACACTGTCGTACCAGCGTAGCAGCGAGGTAAAACGATAAGCCAGCCTCTCAGGATTGGAATTTGAATGGCAGGGCACTATTCAGGAGCCCCAGATGAACTATCAGTCTCCTCATCACCCTCTCGTCGGTCACTGGACTCTCGATCACGCCTAGGCCGAGAATCCTGGTGCCTTCTCCCCCTTTCGTGCTCCCTTCTGGGCCTATCTCCTCTCGCCCGGTCGCCCCTTGGTCGGTCTTCTCTGTGCCGGTTTCCTCTAGGTCTATTTTCATCGGACCTGTCCCTCCTAGGCCCATCTTCCCTGAGTCTATCCCCTTGCGCTCGCTCTCCCCGAGCCCTATCACCCCTGGGCCTTTGCGGTTCACTCCTATCGCCCCTAGCTTCCCGCCAGCGCTCGCGCACTTGCTCTCTCTGTTCGGGGGACATCTGCCGATATCTCTCACGAGCCTCACGGATACTCTCACGCCTGCCTTCCGGCAGGGCGCGGTACTGTCGATAAGATTCCCGCAGCTGATTACGGCGTTCCTGGGGCAGAGACTGCCATTTTTCATAGCGCTGCCGAGCATTGTCACGCTGCTCAGGGCTCATTGAGTTCCATCGACGCGCACCCCGCAACAACCTCTCCTGCTGGCTATCAGACATGTTGGGCCAGCGCTCTTCCATACCCTGTAACAGCTTGCGATCACTATCACTTAGGCTTTTCCACTCCACCGACCACGCCATACCAGCCCAAAGCAGTGAGGCTGCCATCAAACAAGTTGTGACCAGGGTTTTAGTCATGACTGTCCCCCAGCCATATATCTTTGCTTTTGGTGCCTTCTTGGGGTTGCCCGGGACCTTGAACCAACTCGGGATCTTCAGGGATAACGACATCACCTTGTTCATCGACCCACTCTTCCAGGAATAACAGGAATTCCTCCGGCAGAGGCTCAGCTTCCTCCGCCTCGGTAGTACCTGGAAATACGAGCGCACACATAGATATGATGAATAAAACACTACGAAGAGTGCCCATCCAACTCCTCCGCCAACCACTGATAAAACTCCATATCCTCAATCATCTCGATATCCATATCTTCGTCCAGCAGCCAATCACCACTCACTAGCAGCTCTGTACGACTTTCATTATTGATAACAGAACTGGGCCACCATAGAGCAAGAAATAGCACTGCGGCAGAAGCCGCTGTAACTGGAAGGTATGGATACAAGGTGTTAAGTGAAAAGTACCGTTTTTTATTATTTTGATCTTGCGCTGCGGAGCGGATTCGCCGCAACTCAGCCAGGGTTTCCGTATCGAGCGATCTCTCTCTACGTATAACAGCGGCACTGGCCGCTCCGAGTATACGCTTCTCGTTAGTCGATGAATTGTTTTCTAAATTACTCATTCCATCGCCTCCAAATGAACCCGCAGGCTGCGCAATGCTCGAGAGAGGTGAGTCTTCACACTTCCCTCGCTACAAGCCATAGCCCCTGCTGTCTCACTGACATTAAAGCCTTCAACGCAGCGCAACAAAAAAGCCTGCTGTTGACGCAGAGGTAACTTTTCAATGGCGCGGTCAATGGCATCAATCGTACGTTCACCGATTAGGACACTATCCGGGCTGCGGCCGTTGGGGTCGGGAAATTCACTCAGATCCCATTCATCGCCTTCGCTATTAATAGGAAGTTTATCTTTCAACAGCTGCCAACGGGACAGGTTTTTCTTGCGACGATGCCAATCGGTTATGCGGTTATTAAGAATGGTAAAAAATAATGGGCGCCACTCCGCACGGTCTCTGCAGCTATAGCTTTTGACGAGTGCAAGCATAGAGTCCTGAACGATATCCAGCGCATCATCACGGTCCCCTACAGCATATTTCGCCATAGTGAATGCCCGCTTTTCAACTGAAGCGAGAAACTGATCCATAAAAGCCGATTGAGGTCCCTTGACGAGGATGCAATCCTTCTACGGCTATTGCGGAGCCTCTAAATAATTCCGTGATATTTCTTTGGCTGTCAGGGCAACTCACAGTCTAGGCAAGGCTTCACAGGAGTGTTTAAACCTTTTGAGAAGTCGCAGCACAGAGTATGAACCACTCTGAAATCCCCGTAGGACAGACTTAGAAGGCCCCAGCTACTGCATAGCTCTTGCAAAGGACTAAGGCCTTTATCAGCAGGCTGCGCCTAGCGACTGCAGTCTTCCAAGACTATAGAAATATCACGGAATTATTCAGAGGCTCCTTAGTTTGCCGCAACCCACTAGATAATGCCTGCTACAACCAACAATCACTAATCGTTATTGTTGTCACGGGATCTACGATGGTGCTTTTTTGTCCGCTCGCCGCGTTCGTTCTTCCGATCGTATCTATTATCTATTCGCTCGCCTTTTTTATCGAGGCGCTCGTTTATTTTCTCACCTTTGTTATCCAGGCGCCTATCGATACGATCACCTTTTTTATCTAAATGTGCAGCTAATTTATCTCTCCCATTAGCGGCAGCCTGCTCAGACCGCTGGTCCAGGCGCTCATTAATACGATCACCTTTATCGTCGAGGCGCTCTTCAATACGATCCCCCTTTCTGTCGAGACGATTTTCAATACGGTCGCCGCGATCATGTCCATCATCCTCACTGCTTTCAGCTTGCAGCGAGAGGGGAAAACCAAGGCTAAGCGCCAGTACTGACAGTCCTATCAGTTTATTCATAAGTTGCTCCAGTTCCGTGAACAAAAAACTCA
Organism: Microbulbifer sp. CNSA002; assembly: GCF_047324085.1. Classification (NCBI taxonomy): domain Bacteria; kingdom Pseudomonadati; phylum Pseudomonadota; class Gammaproteobacteria; order Cellvibrionales; family Microbulbiferaceae; genus Microbulbifer; species Microbulbifer sp. CNSA002. The sequence continues at coordinate 1,554,550 of NZ_CP172449.1, read as the reverse complement.
ATGCGTTAACAGCACTGACTATAACGTCAGGCACCAGAGCTGGTTGACAGGACTCCTATGAAAAATCGGCGAAATCAGAAGACAAAAATAATCGGTGCACAAAGTACCATTCTCTGTTCAACCCTCTACAACTTCCGGGCCGGGCACTTCATCGCCGAGCCAGCGTTGTGTCAGGGTGCCAGCAGTCATAGCGCCGTTAACATTCAGCGCGGTTCGCGCCATATCAATCAGAGGTTCAACAGAAATTAGCAGAGCTGCGATAGTAACTGGCAACCCCATTGCCGGCAGTACCACCAAGGCTGCAAAGGTCGCCCCGCCACCAACGCCCGCTATACCGAAAGAACTGATCATTACAACCGCCACTAAAGTAGCAATCCATACTGGGTCCCATACATTGATCCCCATCGGCACTGCCACCATTACTGCCAGCATGGCCGGATAAATACCGGCGCAGCCGTTTTGCCCAATAGTCGCACCGAAAGATGCAGAGAAATTGGCAATTGCTGGAGACGTACGCAGCTGGTCTACCTGAGTCTCGACATTCAGGGGAATAGTTGCAGCACTGGAGCGGGAGCTAAAGGCAAAAACCAGCACCGGCCATACCTTGGTGAAATAGTGCAGCGGATTGATACCATTAATAAGTAGCAACAGACCGTGCACCAGGAACATCAAACCAATAGCCGTAAAGGAGGCCAGCACAAAACTCAATAAGTTAAGAATATCCCCCATACTGGATTTAGCGATCAGGCCTGTAACCAGGGCCATCACGCCGTAAGGGGTAAAAGCCATCACTAGTCGCACCAGCTTCATAACCCAGACTTGAGCCACATGAACGAAGCGCTCAATCGCTGCGCCCTCTTCGGGAAATTCACGGCGAACCGCCAAGGCTGCCAACCCTAAAAGCACCGCGAATATAACCACCGCTATAACAGAAGTAGAGCGAGCCCCGGTCAGGTCCAGAAAAATATTGCGCGGAACAAAAGAGGTAATAATCTCAGGAATGGAAAGGTCCGTGACCTTGCCAATTCGCTCATTCAGCACTTCCACTCGCGCAGCTTCCCTGGAACCCTCAACCAATCCCGCAGCCGACAAACCAAATAGCTCGGCCATAGCCACGCCAATTAGAGCGGCCACCGCCGTTGTTCCCAATAGCACCCCCAGGACTGAAATACTGATTTTGCCCAGCGCCTGGGTATGACTGACTTTAACTACCGCCACTAATATGGAAGTCAGCACCAGGGGCATCACGAGTAAATACAATAGATTTACGTAACTGTCCCCTATCATCTCTACCCAAGGTATCACCTCTGCGGGTGCAGCCCCCCATCCGCGAGACAGTTGCAGGGTGCCTCCAAAGATAACCCCAAGAATCAGGCCAGCCAGCACTGCTGGTGCGAGGGAGTCACGGCCTCGCTGCCAGCGAAAAAGTCCGTATATAAAAACAATAAATAGAAGCAGGAAAGCAAATGAACTGATATGCATAAGGTCTGGGTCCCACCCGGAACAAAAGGGGAAAGTGGCGGCATGCTATCAGCGAACCGCCACAAGCCTATAGATGTGTTAGTTATAGTTTTATAAAGTTTGGGAGCTTCTAATAATCCACTGTTACCCCGCCGGCTTTTACCAGCACTCCATTAGTACTCGCTATAGATTGAGAGCCGAAATGAAGTCGTCTCTATCCTGCGGGCCAACCAATGTTTTATGCCAGCGACCATCGGTACCAATAATGAACGTAGAAGGCAGCACCTCCGGCTTCTCCTGCCCCCAGCGCCCTTGCGGTTCGGCCACTAGAACGGGAAAAGTAATACCCAACTTATCCGCCTGTTTTTGTATTTCCGCAATCGGTAAATTGTCGAAGTTCACCCCAACAACAACGACATTGTTGTTACCGTCGGCCAGTTGGTTAAGGACCGGGATCTCCTCTCGACAGGGCTTACACCACTCTGCCCAATAGTTAACCAGCAAAACCTTACCCGATACATCCAACTCTTCCCCATCAATGGCTAGAAGCGATTTATCGTCTTTAGCGCAGGCGCTTATTCCGCATACCAACAAAAGAAAGGTGACCGCTGCTGCTCTTGTCATCTTCACTTTGACTATTTTCATCAGGCCCACTTTCTCCCCCGCTTTCAGAGTTTGTTTGCTTATCATCAGTCCCGCCGTCGTGACCCAGCTCAAGGGGCTTATCTTCAGCTTCCTTTTGTTCGGCCTCCAGGAACAACTCCCCAACAGTAATACCTAATTGCTCTCGGGTTGACTCTCTGGCATTGGCAAAGCGTTGCTCTACCTCTCCATACCAGGGCAATCCATCCAGACTCGCAGGAATTCCACTGGGCATCCAATCCGAACTCAGCCAGCCTGCCAATTCAACCAGGGACACCGTATTCAGGTCCCTCAGCAAAACATAATCATTGCGATCAGTCTGGGTCACCATACGATTAGCCTGAAGGATATTCCGCAACCTTCGCCACTGAACAAACTTGATTCCCATACGGGAAATATCTCGCTCCTTCAGAGGCCTCCCCTTCGCGCATTTCTTATACATCTGCCAGAGAACAATAAGGAGGGCAACCAGGTCAGAATGCTCCCGCTCCTGGGTCGCAGCTTGATAAACCGATAGTGTGCGCACCAACACACAGCCAGCCAATACCAGTATCCACATCAGATAAATCCAAAGCAGGAACAGGGGAACAACAGCGAATGCCCCATAGATTGCCTGGACCGAACTCCGCGCTACCAACAAGCCGAATAAGTACTTCATAACCTCGAAAACAATCGAGATTATGATCCCCCCCTCTATTCCGTGGCGCAACGGGACATAGCAATTGGGCACAGCGATGAACAGTAGGGTAAAAACTATGGAGCTGAAAACAAACGGTAGAATCCTGAATAACAACGAAGTTACCTCAAAAGAATCAGCTCCACCCAAGAAAAATTTTTGTGAAAAGACAAAAGTACTTGTCGCCAGTCCCGCCCCTAATAGGATTGGACCGAGACTCAATATCGCCCAGTACAAAAGAAAACTCGAAACGCCGCTGCGGCCTTTTTGGACGTCCCAGATAGAATTAAAGGTCCCCTCGATACCGCGAAGGGTCAAACCCGCAGTAATAATCAGCATCGCGATACCAACGCCAGTCAAACGCTGTGCCTGTTCGGAAAAACTGCTGATATATTTTTGGATCTCGCGCCCACTCTGAGGTAAAAAGTGGGTGAACAGTTGATCCTGTAACCTACTCTGCAAGCCGGCAAAGTCGGGAAACAGTGACAACATGGCGTAGCTGACCGTCACCAGGGGAACTATGCCAAACAGTGTCAGGTAGGTGAGAGCAGCCGCGCGTTGCCGACAATCCTTTTCATCAAACAGTTTCCACAGTGACGTCGCAAAGCGCAGCCAGTGGTTTCCCCAATCCTTTACGGTGCTTCTCATTGTGATCTCTCTATGCCTGAACATCTCGCCCAGGCCGCAGTATTACTGCCCCAAATAGCCAAGGAGCTCCCGAAAACCCCGCAGGACGTTGGGGGAATTATTCAGAAGCGCCTTAGAACTCCGCAACATTCTTCGGTTAGAATACGCCAAACAGTAACAGGATGCCGCCACAATGTGGACGATTTACCACAACCCCCGCTGCTCAAAATCCCGCCAAACCCTACAGCTATTGCAGGATAACGGTATTGAACCTGAGGTGGTTCTCTATCTACAAACTCCACCTTCTGCCGAGGATATTCAGCAGTTGCTGCACAAACTGGATATTGATGCACGACAGTTGTTGCGCACTGGTGAAGAGCCCTACAAGCAGTTAAATCTGAAAGACAAAGATCTGGCCGAATCCCAGTTAATTGACGCAATGGCTCAAAACCCTATTTTGATCCAACGCCCGATCGTTATAAAAGGCGACAAAGCAGTGATAGGGCGGCCCCCTGAAAATGTACTGGGGCTGATCTGATGGATCGGGACAACGAAGGCTATGTCCTCATCCTCTACTACAGCCGCACCGGCGCTACAGCGCGCATGGCCACCGAACTGGCTCGCGGCGTAGAGGCCAGTGGGATTACCGCTCGCCTGCGCACCGTGCCCGGCGTATCCCCAGACACTGAAGCCAGCGAGCCGCCGGTACCCACCGAAGGTGCCCCCTACTGTACAATCGAGGACCTGCGCAATTGCTCCGGTTTACTGATGGGCAGCCCTACCCGCTTTGGCAACATGGCCTCTCCGCTGCGCTATTTCCTTGACCAAACCAGTGATATTTGGCTCGATGGCAGCCTTACCGGTAAGCCGGCTGCGGTATTTACCGCCACTGGCAGTCTTCACGGTGGTCAGGAAACTACGCTGGTATCCATGATGCTGCCCCTACTGCACCACGGCATGTTAATCGCCGGCATCCCATACTCCGAAGCCGCCTTAATGCGCACCCGCACTGGCGGCACACCCTATGGTGCCTCACACTGGTCCGGTGAACACGCCACATCGCTTTCCGATGACGAAGTAACCCTGTGCCGAGCACTGGGCAAGCGAGTCGGCAGCCTGGCACAGACGCTGGATAATGCACATAACGGCGACAACTAGAGGATAAAGTGTGAACGATTCTGTACAGCGCAAGCTCAAGATAGCGCTGCGAATTAACTGGATTTGTTATATCGGCATGCTCGTACTGTTTGTCGTCTGGAATCTATTCCTCGAAGGCGGCTCATTGTTCCTGTGGTGCTTGCAGACCATACCACTGCTGTTGGTACTACCTGGGTTACTAAAGCAGCACTATCGTAGCTATCTGTGGCTCTGTTTTATTCTTTTGCTGTATATCACTGCCAGTATTGTCGACGTAATGATGCCTACACGCGGCTGGCAGGATGGCGTACTGGTAGTCCTTAGCCTTATCCTATTCTTTTCATCAATGATGAGCAGCCGCTGGCATCGCATGCAATAGCCACCGGCACTACTCACATTGCTAATGATTTTGTAACTGATAAATAGACAACGCTTGCCCCTCAGCGCACTAAGGAGTTTTGAGGTTTGACTGATTCATCCAATGAGAAAGGACTGTTCCGCAGCTTTTTTGGTGCCATTGGCGGCTCAATTACCTGGCTGAGGCGAGTGTTTACCAACCTGGTGTTCCTGTTAATACTGGTATTCCTGGGTATCGCAATTTTTGGCAAGGACGAACAGCTGGTAGTCCCACAAGGCGCGGCCCTGCGCGTGGCTCCGAGTGGATTTCTGGTAGATGAGCTCAGCCAGCCCAGCGGATTACCGATTTTCTTCGGCGGCTCCCAGGGGCCAGCGGAAATCAGGGTTAAGGATCTTGTCGACTCTATCGACAAAGCCGCACAGGACAAACGCATTTCCGCACTGGTGCTGGAGCTCGACAATATGGTCGGCGGCAGTCTCAGCAAGCTCGACGAGATTGGCGCAGCCCTGCAGCGCTTCAAGGCTGCCGACAAGCCCATTTATGCGGTAGGTGATAACTACACCCAGGCGCAGTATTTCCTCGCCAGCCACGCCGATAAAGTGTACCTGAATCCAATGGGTTCCGTGATGCTCACCGGCTTTGGCGTCTATCGGAATTACTATAAAAGCGCCCTTGAAAAGCTCAAAGTCAATTTCCACGTGTTCCGCGTTGGCGACTACAAGGATTTTATCGAACCCTATACTCGCGACGACATGTCTCCGGCTTCTCGTGAGAATAACCAGCGCTGGCTGCATGAACTCTGGAGTGAATACACCGAACAGGTGACTGGCCTTCGCAACCTGCCAACTGAGAGCATCGATCTATTTATCGACGAGTTACCCCAGAAACTGCAGCAGCATGAGGGCGACTGGGCACGTACTGCTCTGGCCAATAAACTGGTCGACCAACTCGCCAACCGCAACTTGGCTGTTCAAGAGCTACGCAAAACCATTGGTGAAGATGAGAACGATGAACGCAGTTATAAGGCCATCGATGCCCTCACCTATTTACGCAGCCAAAAGCTCAGCGAAGTCGCCGCCAAGAAAGAACCCAATAAGATTGCCTTAATCACGGCAAGCGGTTCTATTGTCGATGGCCGCGCTCCCGCCGGCAGGATCGGCAGCGAAAGCCTGGGAGAACTAATCGCACAGGCGCGCAAAAAAGAAGTTGATGCACTGGTTCTGCGTATTGACAGTGGTGGCGGCTCCGCCTTCGCGTCAGAAGCAATTCGACAGGAGTTACTCGCTACCCGCGAAGCCGATATCCCTGTCGTTATCTCCATGGGCAGTCTGGCCGCATCTGGTGGCTACTGGATTGCTACCGGCGGCGATCGAATCTGGGCCTCTCCCGCAACCCTGACAGGCTCCATTGGCGTATTTGGCGCCTTCCCGACCTTTGAGGATTCCCTCGAGGCACTGGGTATTTATACCGATGGTGTGGGCACTTCAGACCTGGCCGGCAGCATGCGGTTGGATCGTGCCCTACCCGAGGCAGCCGCCAGTATCCTGCAACAGGGAGTGGATAATACCTACGCCAGGTTCCTGAGAATTGTGGCCGAGTCCCGTGGCAGCACTCCCAAGGAAGTGCACAAAATTGCCCAGGGCCAGGTCTGGACCGGGCGCGCGGCCAAAAACCTGGGGCTGGTAGACGATCTGGGCAATCTCAACGACGCCATTGCCGACGCCGCACAGCTTGCTGAGATCGAAGAATACGATGTAATAGAGATCCAGCGCGAGCTGACTCCCGGCGAAAGATTCCTGCGCGCCCTGAGCGATAATGTGGATGCACGTATCGCCGCCAGCCTTGAGGCAAACCTGCCACTCGGCGCCTGGTTAAACAGCTTACAACCGGTTTTGGCACCAATCGGCGAACTGCAGAGCTTCCGCGACCCGCGCGGACTCTACGTGCGCTGCCTGCCCTGCCTAGCCCCCTAAAAGACTTCATCGCCTCTACCCTGCGCCGGCTCAATGCCGGCGCGGACGCCCATAAAGCTCACGCAATTCATTTTTCGCGGCCTCCAGGATTCTGCGCCTGCGCGCAGGCAAATGATGACCCGCACGATTGATATAAAAAGTGAGCATAGACATGGCTGAACGGAAAGGCTCTGATTTGCGCTGCTGACTGGCCTCAGCTGCACTCTTCAGGGATTTGGCTATCGCTTTTGGATCATCCAGGCTAAATACACCGGCTTCAAGGTCCAGCGCATGGCTGTTTGTCGTGACTCTCTGTGACCATTTGGCACTTTTTACTGATACCAAACCCCACCTCCATAACCGCAGTTCCCTGTTAAATATATGGTGGCTCAACCGGATTTGGTCGTTGCGGGAATCCTAAGGAGCCCCTGAATAACTCCGTAATGCCTCTGCGGGTCTTGAAGGGTGCAGATGTAAGGCGCAGCTCGCCGCGAATGGCCGTAGCCCTTTGCAAGAGCTGCAACGCAGCAGATGCGGCCTTCAAGGCCCGCCCTTCGGGGCTTGCAGAGCGATTCACACTCCGCGTTGCGACTTCTTGAAAGGTCTAGACATTCCTGCGAAGCCGCGCCTTGATTGTGAACCGCTCTGCATGCCAGAGGTATCACGGAGCTATTCAGAGGCTCCCTAAACCTCGCTATCGGAAATTTTAACCTGCCGTAGAGCCCCACTCAGGGCAACCAGTGCGAATGCCAATAAACTCAGGATTCCCGCCCACAATAGTGTCGTCAGAGGCGCTGCAACCTCGCTCAAAACACCCGCAGCCAGGGCCCCCAGCGCCGCAGAGCCAAATAGGGCAAATTGATAAATAGAGATAATGCGACTGCGATAATCCGCCGGCGCCATCAATTGCACAATGCCTCGCCCCAACCCTGCGGAGGCTGCCGCAACCGCCCCCCAACACAGACACAACAGAATCAAGCCAAACTTTGTTGGCCCCAGGCTGATAGCAATCAAGAGTGCAGCGCTGTAAAGCAAGCACATCAAAATTCCTCGCCCTGGCTCCTGCCCCTGGCCCCGTCTCAACATAGTCACCGTCGCGATCACCGTGCCCGCTATAAATGCCAGCTGCAGGGTCGCGTAGTAACCGGCACCGCGGCCGTAGTCCTCGGCCAGCAGCGGTAAGACCACCAGGAAAACCCCAATATGCACAAAGCCATTGAACGCCATCAATGCTGTCAGCTCCCGCAATACCGGATGTTTCCATGCCTGACTGAGACCATCCAGAATCAGGGTATGGGGTCGCTTCTCTGGTGCCTTTTGACGCTCTTGAGGCTGGCGCAAGGAGAAAAGCAATAATGAAGCCACTAGCACAACGGCAATCTGTACACCCAGCAAGTGCTGCAAGCCCCACTGGTCAAATCGACTCGCTAGCAGCATGCCCACCGCCTGGCCGCCGTACTGCGCCAACATCATCCAGGTTACGGTTTTTTGCACGCCTCGCTCAGTGGCCTGCCCCTTGCGGTTGCGGGCACTGCGCTGCACCAGGTTATCCCGTGCCGGCTGTAAAAAAGCGCTGCACACCCCCAGGCAAATTCCGTAAACCATCAAGGTGGATAAATTCAGGACATGGAAGGTGAAATACAACAACAATGCGGTATGACAAAGCGCCAGGCCCAAACAGGCCAGAGCCGACACCAGAGCCGGGTCTCGCCTATCCGCTAAAGCGCCGCCAAACAGCAGGAATACCAGGTTTGGCAGCAATACTGATGCCTGAATCCACCCCAATTGCAGGGCCGGAAGATCCACGATCGTCAGCGCAATCCAGGGCAGCAATATCACCTGCAACCCGGTTGCCAGGGAGGTGCCGCTATAGCCCAACAGAAACCTTTGCAATTGGGTTGGCATTCTAGATACGAAATAACTCAATGATTAATAACCTGCCAACTCACGCTTTTGCGGCGTCATATTTGCCGAGTGCCGCAACCAGAAATACCAGCTTGATAGCTTCCGAAGTGTTCTTAGCCCAGAGCCATCACCACCATAGGCGGCAGACTCAAAAGCCTCTGTCACTGCTGCGGCATAACCAGACATCTCCGGTTTTTCCTCGGCAATCCGGCGGGCATAGGATCCTGCAGTCTCACCGGAATGCCGCTGGACTCCATTGCGGGCCATGCGCCGGCAAAAGCGCTGGTAGAGCTTCTCTGCAGGCGCCAACTTGGGTCCTCCTGCGGAGCGGGCCGCCCACAAACTGATACCCAACAAAAGCACAAGAATCGGTGCCCCCAGTAATAGGGCGATACGCATTGGAGACAGATCACCAAATAGCCGCTGTAACAAATTCTGCTGCCGATCGGCATCAAAGCTCACTACGGTTTGATACCAACGGTAGTTGATCATATCCCACTGTAAGCGCAACTGGCTGAGAATGCCGATACGGTGTAAAGGAAATAGGGAGTCCTGCATAAACTCTTCACCCGCCGCACTCTCCAGACCGTCGCGCACCCGCTCCGGAGCTACTGCCGCTGTGGGGTCTACACGTTGCCAGCCTTGGCCGTCGAGCCAAATTTCAGCCCAGGCATGGGCGTCGTACTCTCGCACCAATAAGTACTCTTCTCCACTGACCCACTCACCGCCCTGGTAACCAGCCACTACTCGCGCCGGTATCCCCGCTGCGCGCATGGCAAACACATAACTACCGGCAAAGTGCTCGCAGAAGCCCTGCTGGCTATCGAAAAGAAACTCATCAATAGTATCGCCGCCCAGTGCTGGAGGCTTCAGGGTATAAGTGAAAGCACTGTGGAAGTGCGACAACAGCTGGGAGGAAACCGCCTCAGCACTGAGCCCCTGGTCCCGCAGGGAAGCCATCCACTGACGAGTACGGCTATTGCCGAAACTGGGAAGTTGCAAATTCCTGCGCCGCTCCGCATTGCTGAGAGTAGCACTGAGCGACAGGGTTTCTCTCGGCCAGGAACTTACCTGGTAAGAAAAGCGGTTGAAAACCGGGGTCCGTTTTACCAGGCGATCATCCGTTGTCTCTCCCACACCCGCGCTCTCTGAAGCCGGTTTTGCCATAGCGAATAGCCAAGGGCTGCGGCTCGCCTCCTGGATAACCTGGTAGCGATAACGGGGACCCACTTGCGGAAGCACCTGCTCACCACTTCTCCAATACACTCGCCCGCCATTTCGAGGGTCAACACCATAGCCCTGGCGCCAGGTACGCCCATCAAATTCCGAGTACACCAAGCCCCTCCAGTAGCGCTGCTCTGGCGGGGGCACTGGTCCATCAAAGGAGATACGCAAGGTCGGCTTACTGGATTTGGAAAGCTCAGTAAAGTCTCCCGGGGCCATCGAATCACTGACACCGGTGCGCCCAGCGGAGGTATTCTGCGGCACAGACCAAAGGGGCCCCAGCCGAGGCATCACCAAAAACAACAACACCATCAACGGCGTGGCCTGTGCCACCAACCGCAGGGATAATCCCAGAGCCCGGCGCGGGCGCGCACTATAGTGTCCCAGCTGCGCCGCCAGGGCTGCAGTAATTACCAACACACTCAGTAAACCGTAAAGTGCATAGGGAATGGTCTGCTCTTGCACAAACAGAGTGGCGGCTACGAAGTAGGCCAGCAGTAGACTGACAAAGGCATCCCTGCGGCTGACCAGTTCGAGATTTTTCAGGGTGAATGACAGCGCCAAGAGTGCAATCATCGGCTCCAAAGCAAACAAGCGCCGATAGGACAGAGCCAGTCCCGCCACCGTCAAAAGAATCACTGTCAGTTTAAGAGCGCGGCCGGGTAAATCCCTGCGCCCGCGAAAGACTTCCAGGCGCCAATAAACTGCAAAGGCCCAGGCAAAAGCCACCCACAGTGGCAGCAATGTGAATTGCGGCAAAAGGGCGACAAACTGGGCAGCAAAAATCCACAGCAAACTTTCCCTGGGCAATAAATCCTTATTCGCAATCATCACTGGCCTCGCCCTGGGTACAGGGCCAATGCCTGCAAGACCTGCTGCTGATGCTCGGGACCGAGCGAAGGCTCTATTGAAATGCCAGGCAGGCACAAACCGTATGCAATGCCTTGCTTTTCCGCTTGTAGGGTCCAGTCACAGAGATTACTCAGGCGCATCTCTATATCCCTACCATCGAGTAAACCCCAGTCGAGCCACAAGCGCGTGTCAGTTTTGCGCTCATAGTCCTTGCTGTAAAGATCGCGTCCGGCCGCGTATTGCTTCCAGGCTACATGGCGTAACGAGTCACCCGCTTGATAGGGTTTTAGCGCGGCAAAATCATCTCCGCCCCGCTTCACCTCACCGAACTCCCCCTCGGCAACAGTCTCTCCTAGCGGTAAAGGGCCCGCAGAAATTGGACGGGGGTAAACCAAAAATTCAACATCCAGGTCAATGCGGCTCCAGCAGCGAAATAACCCGAGAGGGAAACGACTTTCAACCCTCAACCGAGGTGCCTGCACTCGCCCACGTTTTACTACCGGCATAGAGATACAAATATCCGCACTTTTCTGCTCGCACAAATCCACGCGACTGCCCTGCTCCGGTGGCCAACTCAGCTCGAGCCATTCCCGCTCCCGCTTGCCCTCACAACTGACATTAATTTCCGCCTCGGCAAAATCACCAGCAAAAGCTGCTCGGGTATCCACAAGGCGCAAGTGCACGCCACTTAAATTGGCAAAGGTGTGTAGTGGTAGCACCGCCAAAATGCTGACCAACAAAAATGTCAGAGCGAAAACCAGATTGTTTTCATAATTGGTGCCCAGCAACCACAATAATGCCACCACTATTAGGAAACCTAAGCCTGCGCGCGTGGGCAGGATAAATAATCGGCTGTGGTTCAAGGTAATCGCTCGGGCCCGCGGTGCCCGGCGACTAAGCCAGCGCTGCATAAGGTTGCGCCAATATTCCACCAGCAGGTGTATCGGATTGCGGGAAGGGTTCCGACGTTGGGGGTGACTTACACTCATCGACTCAGGCCGCAATCACATCCACTTGGCGCATCAGACGCTCAACCAACTGCTCGCCGTTGCTGCCATCGCTCTGTAATCGATGTCCTGCCACCGCCGGCAACACAGCCTGGATATCCTCAGGCAAAACATGGCCACGATTGTGAATCAACGCCCAGGCTTTGGCTGCGCGCAAAAGGGCCAAAGCGCCTCGGGGTGATAAACCCACTGCGCAATCCGGGCTCTGGCGGGTTTGCAAAACCAGTCGCTCCAGGTAATCCAACAGACTGTCAGAAGTTTTCACCTGCGTAACCAGGTTTTGCATTTTTCCGAGTGTGGCGATATCGATTCTGGGCTTTAACTTTGCCAGCTGCTGCCTCGGATCGGCCCCCAAATACAAAGCTCGTTCCGCCTCCCGGGTGGGATAGCCGAGACTAATACGCATTAGAAAGCGATCCAACTGGGATTCCGGCAATGCAAAGGTGCCCGATTGTTGCATCGGGTTTTGCGTGGCAATCACAAAAAATGGCTGGGGCAGTGTGCGGGTCTCACCATCGACACTCACCTGGCGCTCTTCCATGGCCTCTAACAGCGCACTTTGGGTTTTTGGCGATGAGCGATTAATCTCATCCGCCAATAACACCTGGCTAAACACAGGTCCCTCGTGAAAATGAAATTGGCTGGACTCCCGATCAAATATCGAAACACCGAGAATATCCGCCGGCAACATATCACTGGTGAACTGCACCCGCTTATACGTTAGCCCCAGCACCTGGGCGAGTGCATGAGCCAAGGTGGTCTTACCCATACCCGGTAGGTCTTCGATCAATAGGTGGCCTTTTGATAACAAACAGGCCAACGCCAACTTCACCTGGCGCTCTTTACCCAATAAAACGCTGCCGATATCGGACACTATGGCGGAAACTATTTTTTGCACGGCAAATCCATTACTGCTCAATTTTTCTCAAGGGGGCTATTTCTACACACCGGCAGGGGCGCAACAAAATGCAAACGCTACCGGAAGCAGCGAACAGTATTTCACTGTCCGCTAATAATCATAGGTAGCTGGGCGCTTACGCCAGCGCTTATAGTTGGGATAATCCACGCATCAGGTCGCGCTTGAGATCCTCAACATTTTCCAGCCCTACCGAAACACGAATTAAATTTTCGGTAATTCCGGCGCGAGCCTTATCTTCATCACTAAGGCGGCCGTGGGTTGTCGTGGCAGGGTGCACAATAGTGGTTTTTGCATCCCCCAAGTTGGCGGTGCAGGAGAGGATTTTACAATTGTCGATCACTTTCCAGGCAGCTTCGCGACCACCGCGCACAGTAAAACTCAGCACTGCGCCAAAAGCGTCTTGCTGTTCCCGCGCTAGGCGGTGTTGGGGGTGTTTAGGCAAGCCGGTGTAATTTACCTTCTCAACCATCTCCTGCTCATCGAGCCACCAAGCCAAGTCGAGTGCATTGGTGCAATGCGCCTGCATACGCAGCTTTAAAGTTTCCAGGCCTTTGAGGAATACCCAGGCATTAAACGGGCTCATACTCGGTCCGGCAGTGCGCAGGAAAACCACCAACTCATCCATTACATCCTTGCGACCAACAACAACACCGCCCAGGGCCCGCCCCTGGCCGTCGAGGAATTTGGTTGCGGAGTGCACCACAATATCAGCGCCCATGGATAGAGGTCGCTGCAGTGCCGGGGTACAGAAACAGTTATCGACAACCAGCATGGCACCAGCGCTGTGGGCGACCTGTGCCAACGCGCGGATATCGGCTACTTCACACAGAGGGTTGGAAGGCGTCTCCATAAACAGCAGCTTGGTGGAACCATCTACGGCCTGCTTCCAGGCATCCATATCGGTCAAATCGACATAGCTCACCCGCACGCCGAACTTTTCCATATAGCGGCCAAATAAAGCCGTAGTTGTGCCGAAAACACTGCGGGAACAGATAACGTGGTCGCCACTTTTCAGTAGCGCCATACAAATACTGAGAATGGCAGCCATGCCACTAGCAGTGGCTACCGCAGCTTCACCGCCTTCTAGAGCAGCGATGCGCTCTTCAAAAGTGCGTACTGTGGGGTTGGTATAGCGGGAGTAGACGTTGCCGGAGCTTTCGCCAGAAAAGCGCGCAGCAGCCTCTGCAGCAGAGGGGAAAACATAACTGGAGGTGAGGTAAAGTGCCTCGGAGTGCTCTCCTTCCGGTGAGCGAACCTGGCCGGCGCGCACCGCCAGGGTTTCCAGAGCGTAACCGTCGTCTTCAAACATATACCGCTTCCTGGTCAGTATTTTTGGAAGCAGTCATCTTAACCGAAACGATCTTAACTGGCGCCCTCTTCTGCCGCGAGAAAAGGACGCTTACGCTTTTTTACTATTGGCAGGCTACAAAAACGGTTTTTTTGCCGCCCGCCAATCAGGTGAAGGATATTTAGATATTCCCCCAAGGGCGAATTACAAAGCGTTGGCGTCGGCCTTTTTACGCTTCGCCGTATCATTGCGCTGAGCGTGCAGATCGTTCAGGTATTCCTCGTCCACATCACCGGTGATGTAATTGCCGTCGAATACAGAGCAATCAAAGCGGTCAATTTTTTGCTTGCCGCCGCTGGAGCTGACCACCAGATCTTCCAGCTCCTGGTAGATCAACCAGTCTGCGCCAATCTCCTCACAGATTTCCTCGGTGGTGCGACCGTGAGCCACCAGCTCAGTGGCGGAGGGCATGTCGATACCGTAAACATTCGGGTATTTTACTGCAGGGGCAGCACTGGCGAAGTACACTTTGGCAGCACCGGCATCGCGGGCCATCTGGATAATCTGCTTACAGGTAGTACCGCGCACAATGGAGTCATCTACCAGCAACACGTTCTTGCCACGGAATTCCAGCTCGATGGCATTGAGCTTCTGGCGAACCGACTTCTTGCGCTGCTTTTGACCGGGCATGATAAAGGTTCGGCCGATATAGCGGTTCTTCACCATACCTTCACGGAATTTCACCCCCAAGCGGTGGGCTACCGTCTGGCCTGCCGTGCGGGCAGAATCCGGGATCGGGATAACCACGTCGATATCGTGATCCGGGCGCATGCTGAGAATTTTGTCCGCCAGATGCTCACCCTGACGCAAACGCGCCTTGTGTACCGATACGCCATCCATAATGGAGTCAGGGCGGGCAAAGTACACATGCTCAAAAATACAGGGAGTCAAAGACGGGTTATCTGAACACTGCTCGGAGTGCACAGTGCCATCCAATTCGATATAGAGCGCTTCGCCAGGAGCGACATCGCGCACCAGGGTGTAACCCAGTACGTCCAGAGCCACGGACTCGGAAGCCACCATATATTCGGTGCCCTTCTCGGTTTCACGCTTGCCGTAAACCAGTGGGCGAATTCCGTTGGGATCGCGGAAAGCAACAATACCGTAACCGACAATCAGGGCAACGCAAGCGTAGGCGCCGCGCACGCGCTTGTGTACAGAGCGCATCGCACTGAAGATATCTTCGGCTTTCGGCTGCAGCTTGTGCAACTTGTGCAGCTCGTGGGCGAACACGTTCAGCAACACTTCCGAGTCAGAATCTGTATTGATATGGCGCAGGTCCTGCTGGAAGATCTCATCGACCACCTCATGCACATTGGTGAGGTTGCCGTTGTGAGCCATGGCAATGCCGTAGGGAGAGTTCACGTAGAACGGCTGAGCCAGCGCCGGGCCGGAGCTACCGGCAGTGGGGTAGCGGACGTGACCAATACCAAAATTACCTTTCAGACGCTCCATGTGGCGCGCGCGGAATACGTCGCGAACCAGACCATTGGCTTTCTGCTGGTTCAGGCGATCATCGTCACAGGTAACGATACCGGCGGCATCCTGTCCCCTGTGCTGCAGCAGAGTGAGCCCATCATAGAGCTGCAGATTGACGTCACTCTTACCGACGATACCGACGATACCACACATATATTTGACCCTATTGACTCGAGAAGAGCGCTTTTGGCGCTCTATTTAAAACAACTTTACGAAGAATTCCTTAACGGAGCCCGCCAGCTCCCGCGCACTATCCTCAAATTCGAGGAAATGGGGAATCAGAACAGACTGACTCCACCAACTGTCCTGTTCCACCGGCACCAATGCCGGGGCCAGGATCAACAGCGCCATCACGACAATGGCTCCCCGCACCAAGCCAAACGCCATTCCCAGCACTCTATCTGTACCGGATAGCCCAGTTGCCTCAACAAAGGCAGAGAGCACCATGTTGAGACCGGCGCCAGCGAGTAAGGTGCCGATAAACAGGATGCCAAAAGCTGCAATCATTTGGAGGGAGGGGGTGTCGACGAGGTTGGATAGCATTGGCGCCAGCTGGTCGCGAAACATCATGGCGACGATAAAGGCGGCAATCCAGGTAAGCAGAGACAAGGTTTCCTTGATGAAACCTCGACTAAGGCCGATAAGCGTGGAGATACCCACAATAGCCAGAATGATCCAGTCAGCCCAATTCATTCAATCCTACCTGCGTGGCGGCTGCTGCCGCGAAGAGCGCGCATTCTAACTGAAGGGACTAAGCGCGTGAAGCCGTAGGCCAACCGATTGGAATTTATTACTTGTAGTACCGCTTTCCCTGGACGTTTGGCACAGTGGCAATCGGTTAATTGCGAATAAAAATGCAAAGTGGAAATCTGCCAGCGAGTTACCACCATCCGCCTCGGGCTGAAATAGTGGCAACCTGAAGTCAAAGGCCCGATCAGGCCTTGAACTGAAGCACGAGGGTCTGGGCCTTCAGAAGGGTATCCAATTCTTTTTTCAGTTGATGGGCATCGGCCTTGTTGACCTTTGGCCCAACAAAGACCCGCACCAGGCGACCCTTGTCTGTATCCACTGCCCGAGTATAGGCACTGTAGCCCTCGTTCATCAGGCGCAAACGCAGCTTGTCCGCATTGGACTCATCCCGGTAGGAAGCCACTTGAACCACCCAGGCCACAGGCAGGCCATAGGCATCTACAAGGGGCGAGGCTCCCTTCTTCGGCGCGGCCAGTTTTTCCTCCGGCTCATCACTCTTGGCGATCTCTGACCGTTCCTCCCCCTCATCAGCTACTGGAGCCTTCGGGTTGGAGAAGTTCTCCGGCAGATCCGGCTGGAAAGCCTCACCGGGCGCCGGTGCAGGCACAGCATCCGCTACCGGTTGCGGCTCGGCAATTTCAATAGGGCGTATATCCGGCTCCGCCGGAATCTGGCTGGTTTCACTGATATTGCCTGCGGCCTCCCGGTCCAACAGGCTGGGCAAGAAAATAACGGCAAGCGCAGCCAAAACCAACGCACCGACAATACGCTGCTTAAATCCGTCGTTCAATCGCCCTCGGCGGGAGGGTTTACCCTCGCAATTCTCCATTACCTTCGTCTCGCATCTGCTGCAGAACCTCAGCCACAGTAAAGAAGGAACCAAATACAAGCAACCTATCTTGTGGACCAATGGTCGGCAGCAGCTGTTGTAAACCATCGGCGACGCTTGGACAGCGGCTATCGGCGTTCGTTGCCTCAACACCTGCTGCGGCCAGACCTTCCAGCAAGGTCTCTCCGCTCGCAGCGCGGCTATTGCCCGGTAACTCTGCGGGGTGCCAGGCATCCACCACATCCCGCAAAGGCGCGAAGAGTCCCGCCAAATCCTTATCGGCCATGGCCGCTACCAGCGCATGGGTCTCACCATCTACAGGGTGATCTGCAAGCCATTTAGCCAAGTGTTCGGCCGCTGCCGGATTGTGCCCCACATCCAACAGCAAGTTACACCCCTGCCATTGAACCTGCTGACAGCGCCCAGGCAGGGCAATTTCAGCCAGTGCAGATTCGACCTCACCTTGGGGCAATACATTGAGCAGAGCCAGCGCGGTAATCCCAGCAGCGATACTCGGGCGCGGCAAGTTGATCGGGGGAATAGCAAGTTCCAACTCACCAAAACGGTAAAGTTCTTTTTTACCCTCTCCCAAATTGAGAGAGAAATCCTGACCTATAAAGTAACTGGAACTGGACAATTTTTCTGCCGCAGACAGCACAGATTGGGTGGGATTGCTATCAGCACAGACAAAAGGCGCCCCAGCACGCAGGATACCGGCTTTTTCACGGCCGATTATTTCCCGGTCACTGCCAAGCCAGTCCTCGTGATCAATGGCAACGCTGGTGATAATAGCGAGATCCGCATCCACCAGGTTGACTGCATCCAGGCGTCCACCCAGGCCAACTTCCAGAAGTGCAAACTCGACGCCTGCCCTTTGAAATAACCAGAGCGCCGCCAGGGTGGTGTATTCAAAATAGGTCAGGCTGGTCTCACCGCGAGCAACCTCGATAGCCTCAAACGCCAGCACGAGATCTTTATCGGCAACCTCTTCACCCCCGATACGCACCCTCTCGTTAAAGCGCAGAAGGTGTGGGGAACTGTAAGCGCCTACGGAGCGCCCCCCCTTACACAGCAGCGCCTCCATAGTCGCCACGCAGGAACCCTTACCATTGGTGCCCGCCACAGTAATCACTGTCGGTGCCGGTTTCTGGATACCCAGTGCATCGGCCACAGACGCGACGCGCTCAAGACCTAATTCAATTTCGGAAGGGTGCAGCTGCTCCAGGCGGGAGAGCCAATCTTGCAGTGAAGGCATAGTTGAAAACATCGATGATGGGGGCTGCAATCAGCGGAAATTAAGCTGATCACAGCATTACCCCAAGGGAATGGAAATCAGTTGCCGGTCAGTTTACCCAATATGCGGGACACTGTAGAGCGCATTTCCTTGCGAGGAATAATCATATCAATTGCGCCGTGCTCCAGCAGGAACTCACTGCGCTGGAAACCTTTCGGCAATTTCTGGCGAATGGTCTGCTCGATAATATTCGGGCCGGCAAAACCAGCGCGCGCTCCGGGCTCCGCCGCGTTGATATCACCCAGCAGGGCCAGGGATGCGGAAACACCACCGTAAACCGGGTCGGTCATAATGGAGATATATGGCACGCCGGCCATCTTCATTTTTTCCAGCACCGCCGAGGTTTTGGCCATCTGCATCAGGGAGATCAGGGCCTCCTGCATACGGGCACCACCGGTAGCAGAGAAACAAACCAGCGGGATACGCTGCTCCAAGGCACGCTGAGCGGCACGGGTAAAGCGCTCGCCGACCACATAGCCCATGGAGCCACCGTGGAAAGCGAACTCAAATGCTACCGCTACCAGGGGGGCACCATTCAGGCTGCCCTGCATGGCGATCAGGGCATCCTTCTCACCAGTGGACTTTTGTGCCTGTACCAAGCGGTCTTTATATTTTTTAACGTCTTTAAACTTCAGGCGATCAACCGGCTGCACATCGGTGGCCAGCTCTTCACGACCTTCCTCGTCGAGGAAGATATCCAGGCGGCGACGGGCGCCGATTCTAAAGTGGTGATCGCACTTGGGGCACACATCCAGATTGCGTTCCAGCTCCGGGCGGTAAAGCATCGCATCGCATTTGACGCACTTCTTCCAAACCCCCTCGGGGACCTTGCTGCTGCCGGTGCGACGCTCTGTGCGAATTACCGCAGGGACAATTTTTTCTAACCAGCTCATCTCGTTTCCAAATCCGGAGGCTTTCTTTGGGCCGGCACATTTTACCGACCAGTGGGTTTCAGGCTAGGAATTAAAACACTAAGCTGAACAACAAACCCGGCCAGATCAGCCGCTATTTTTGGCTTTCTGGCCAACTTTGTGCTTAGACCTGTAGCTGCTTTTAGCGATCCAGGGCTTCGCGCATCTCGCTGACAATAGCTCCAACCGCCGTTTTAGCGGCTTCCAGGTCTGCCGCCGCATCTACTGCCGACACCAGCACGCTACCGACTACAGCACCGTCGCCATGGGCACTGACCTGGCGGGCCGAGGTACCATCTTTGATACCGAAGCCAACACACAGGGGCAGATCGGTAAACTGGCGAATATGGTCCAGATTGTCACGCACTGAATCCAAATCCAGGTGGCCTGCTCCGGTAACCCCCTTCAGGGATACATAGTAAACAAAGCCACTGGCGACATCGGTAATTTCACGAATACGCTCTTCAGTGGTGGTAGGCGTTAGCAGGAAGATATTGCGCAGGTTGCGCTCCGCCAAAAAGGCATTCAGGGAACCGGACTCTTCAGCTGGCAGATCTACGGTCAGGGCACCATCGACACCCGCAGTGGACGCCGCTTCAGCAAACTCCAATTCACCCATACGCTGAATAGGGTTGGCATAGCCCATCAGGATTACCGGGGTGTCACTATCCGACTGACGAAATTCTTTCACCAATGCCAAACATTTGCGCAGCGAAGCCCCATTGGCCAGTGCGCGCTCATGCCCTTTCTGAATTACCGGGCCCTCTGCCATGGGGTCGGAAAACGGCACCCCCAGTTCAATAACATCGGCCCCGCTGGCCACCAACTGATGCATCAACGGCACAGTATTTTCCAAGCCGCCATCGCCAGCGACAATATAAGTTACCAGTGCCTTGCGGCCCTCATCGCGCAACTTGGCAAAGCGGCGATCAATTCTATTTTGTTCTGTCACAGTTTATTCCCTGAGCTACTCCTGGCAAAAAGCCAGCTCAATTATTTGATCTTCACCCATTTTGCCCGCCTCAGAGGCGGGCGGTGATATTGCTACACCTCGATACCGTCGATAGCAGCAACGGTGAAAATATCCTTATCGCCTCGGCCGGAGAGATTCACGAGGACATTCTGTTCAGGGCTCATGGAAGCCGCCAACTTGAGCGCGTACGCGACTGCATGGCTGGATTCCAATGCCGGCAAAATGCCCTCAGTGCGAGTGAGTCGACGGAAGGCATCCAGGGCTTCATCATCATCGGCGGTGACATATTCCACCCGGCCGATATCTTTCAGCCAAGAGTGCTCAGGGCCAACACCCGGGTAGTCGAGCCCTGCAGAAACCGAGTGAGTCTCGATAATCTGGCCGTCGTCATCTTCCATCAGGTAGGTGCGGTTACCGTGCAGAACACCGGGAATACCATCATTCAGTGGTGCAGCATGCTTACCGGAAGCCAGGCCTTCACCGCCGGCTTCGACACCAAACATTTTCACTTCAGCGTCATTCAGGAACGGGTGGAACAGGCCGATCGCATTGGAACCACCACCGACGCAGGCCACCAGCGCATCGGGCAACTGGCCAAAGCGCTCCAAACTCTGGCGACGGGCTTCACGGCCGATAATAGAGTTGAAGTCGCGCACCAATTGCGGATAAGGGTGAGGACCAGCCACAGTGCCGATAATGTAGAAAGTATTATCGACATTGGTTACCCAATCGCGCATGGCTTCATTCATGGCGTCCTTTAGGGTCTTGGAGCCGGATTCCACCGGCACCACTTCTGCCCCGAGCAGTTTCATACGGTATACGTTGGGGGACTGGCGCTTAACGTCTTCCGCACCCATATAAACCGTACACTGCAAACCGAGACGCGCCGCCACGGTTGCCGTAGCCACACCGTGTTGACCAGCGCCGGTTTCGGCAATAACACGGGTTTTACCGCTGTGTTTGGCCAGCAGTGCCTGGCCCACCGTGTTATTTACCTTGTGCGCACCGGTATGGTTCAGGTCTTCCCTCTTAAGCCAGATTCGCGCACCGCCCGCCTGCTCAGTCAGTCGCTCAGCAAGATACAGCGGCGATGGCCGGCCTACGTAGTGCGCCAGATCGTGATCAAAGGCAGCGACAAAATCCGGATCATCTTTCAGGCGGCTATACATTGCCTGAAGCTCATCCAATGCGCTGATCAGCGTCTCCGATACAAAGCGACCGCCGTAGGGACCAAAATGTCCGCTCGCATCCGGGAAGGTGGAAAAATCGATAGCACCTGGCTTACTCACACTCATACTCCGTGGGTCACGTGGGGTTAAAACTTTCTTTCTGTTTACCTACTGTTTGAATAGTTCTCCTTGAACTATTCAAACGTCGCCAGAAAATACTGGCGCAGATGCGTTGATCTGCTGGTATTTGCTGACTCGCGCCGGCCAAGCCGGCAAGCGGCACTTCCCTGTGCCGCTTCAATACTATTAGCCGTAGTTCTCCCTGAACTATTCAAACGTCGCCAGAAAATACTGGCGCAGATGCGTCGATCTGCTGGTATTTACTGGCTCGCGCCGGCTAAGCCGGCGAGCGGCACTTCCCTGTGCCGCTTCAATACTATTAGCCGTAGTTCTTCCTGAACTATTCAAACGTCGCCAGAAAATACTGGCGCAGATACGTCGATCTGCTGGTATTTGCTGGCTCGCGCCGGCCAAGCCGGCGGGCGGCACTTCCCTGTGCCGCCTCAATACTATTAGCCGTAGTTCTTCCCGAACTATTCAAACGTCGCCAGAAAATACTGGCGCAGATGCGTCGATCTGCTGGTATTTACTGGCTCGCGCCGGCCAAGCCGGCGGGCGGCACTTCCGGTGCCGCCTCTAAATCTATCTCTTCGCCGCGCTGACAAACGCAAAAACTTTTTCTCGATCCTTGCGTCCCGGCTGACGCTCTACACCTCCGCTCACATCCACCCCCTGTGGGCGCGCAGCTTCTACTGCTGCAGTTACATTAGCGGGATTCAAGCCACCGGCAAGAACGATCGGGCGACTGCTATCTTGGGGAACCCTGTCCCAATCAAAGGTCTCTCCGGTACCACCGGGGACACCAGGCCTGTAGGCATCCAATAGAAAACCCCGGGCTTTGGGGTGCTCAGTCATTGCGGCTTTGACATCGAGGTCAACTTTCATCCGCAACGCTTTGATATAGGGACGCCGGAATTGTTCGCAGAAACGGGCGCTTTCATCGCCGTGGAATTGCAACAGGTTAAGCGGCACCGATTCCAGTACAGCGTCCACCTCACTCTGTGCCGCATCGACAAATAACCCCGTCAGGGTGACAAATGGGGGAACTGCCGCTGCAACTTTAGCTGCCATATCAAGATCGATATAGCGCGGGCTCAGCTTATAAAATACCAGGCCCAACGCGTCGGCACCTGCATCTACAGCCATCAGAGCATCTTCTATACAAGTGATGCCGCATATTTTTACTTGCATCGTGTAACCTGGACTCAGCCGGCTGGCCGATCAAAAGAGGGAACGACGGATACTAGCAGATAGTCAGAAGGCGCGAAATGCACGCCCTCTCCCAGATTTGCTTTAGCCTCGAAAAATTCAGCAGTTTAACTGGATAGCAAAGCACCCAAAGGCTGTGGCACCAGAAGTGGCCCCGGCTCACACTGGGGAAGCTGGAAATGATCCGGGTAGCGCACATCAACGAGATACAGGCCAAACGGCGGTGCAGTCACGCCGCCGGCGGAGCGGTCCCGCTGATCCAGCACCTCTTTTACCCAAATTGGTGGGCGCTCCCCTCGCCCCACGGCCATCAAAACCCCGGTGATATTGCGCACCATATGGTGAAGGAATGCGTTAGCACTAATTTCCAAGGCAATCAGCTGACCCACTGGAGCAATATCCAGGCGGGTAATTTCGCGCACCGGGCTCTTAGCCTGGCACTGAGAGGCGCGGTAGCTGGTGAAGTCGTGGCGGCCGATCAAGTAGCTGGCTCCCTCACGCATCGCGTCCAAGTCCAGTGAGTGCTGGGTCCAGGTTACCTCAGCGGCGCTGTGTGCCGAGCGGGTTGGTGCGCTGTGGATCAGGTAGCGATAACTGCGTGCGTGAGCGGAAAAACGTGCATGGAACTGCGCCGGCATTTCCCGAGCCCAGCGCACCCGCACGGAATCCGGCAACTTGGTATTAACTCCCTGTACCCAGGCGCGGTCCGGGCGCTGCGCTCGGGTATCAAAGTGAATGACCTGGTTGGTAGCATGAACGCCCGCATCGGTACGCCCGGCACAAACCAAGGTCACATCCTCCGCTGCAATAGTGGATAAAGCCCGCTCCAGATGAGCCTGGACAGTCTCCGATGCAGACTTCTGCTTCTGGAAACCGTGCAACTTGGCTCCGCAGTATTCAACGCCCAGGGCTATACGGCGCAGCCCTTCAGGCAGCCCCTCACCTTCAGGGACCTCCCCATTTGGCTTGTAAATATATTCCCTCTGCGTCACCTGACTCATATCACCAAAACCACTTGCTCTCCCCGCTGCGACTGCGCCGGGTAAAAATCACTGCCGGGAACTTCCCGGTAAAAATAAAAAAACCTCGCAACCAGTGCGAGGTTTTTTTCAAAAACGGAATACGCTGCTAGCTTACACCATCCGCTCCAGCATTTCCTCGGCGCGGTCTTTGTGCTCACCGCCACCATCCTGGGCGACCTCTTTGAGGATATCCTTGGCACCCTCTTCGTCACCCATATCCATATAAGCTTGAGCCAACTCCAACTTGGTCGCCATCTCATCGCCGCCTTCCAGCAAACTCAACTCTGAATTGAGGTCGCTTTCCAGGTTGAAGTCAAGGTCACCAAAATCAGAATCTGACGGCTTTTCAACAATCGCCTCAACCTGCTCTGTCGCTTCAGGCTTAGCTTCAACCAGGGGTTCTGGCTCAAGAGTCAAATCACCCTCAGTGGATTCATCGATGAGAGCCAGCTCATCCTCCAGGGAGAACTCCTCTTCGATTGCATCCGCATTGAAGTCCAGGTCGCTAGCCCCGGCCAGCTCCATACCTGCAGCATCGAGAGTATCCAGATCAGCATCGAGGGATAAATCTGCTGCCGGCTCATTGCTGGCCGCGACTACCTCTGCCGAGGGCTGCTCAGTTGCGTTGAGATCCGCAGCAATATCATCCAGGTCGATACCGTCGAGATCCAGGTCGGAATCCAAGTCGCCGCCGATCATCTCCAGATCGCCATCAGAGAAGTCATCCATGGATAACTCTTCTGCAGACTCCTGGGCAGAGGAGACTCCTTCTGTCAGGGAGATTTCCTCGCTCAAACCGCTGTCAACGGAATCCAGTTCCAGAGCATCATCCAATTCAAAGGCCGTATCCAGCTCAACCGAAGTCTCTTCTTCTGTCTGGGGCTGAATCTCTTCCTCCATCATGGAAAGATCCAGCTCAAAATCCAGGCCCGGAACGGAACCACCGCTGGTAGTTGCCTTTTCTTCCAGCTGGGCCTCAACTGAGGCCTCAGAGTTTTCTTCTGCCGCCGGCTCCAAGTCGAGGGAATCCAGATCCAACTCAGAGGTATCGAATTCTATTGGAGCATCGACACTCTCTTCTGTGTTATCAGAAAGCTCAAGCCCCAAATCCTCTTCAATCAAAGCGGGCTCTTGATTACTTGAGCCCAGATCACCCAGGTCCAACTCACCCAAATCAAGTTCATCAAGATTTAAGTCGTTTTCAACTTCTGGTTCCGATACCTCAGCAGTAACTTCTTGGCTGTCTCCGTCGAGAGCACTGTCCAGGTCCAAATCATCCAGATTGAACTCGGTATCCAGCGACTCACTTTGATCTGCGCTCGCCTGCAACGGCTCTTCAAAGCTGCTATCCAACTCCAGGTCCAGGGACAGCTCTTGCTCAGAATCAGAGCTTTCCTGATCCAATGACAGATCCATAGTCAGGTCATCGAGGAGAGAGGTATCGGGCTCCAGCGCGTCACCGCTACCAACCAGTCCCGGCTCGGCGCTGGTGAAGTCATCGTCCAGGGCCGCGCCGATATCGTCGAGCTGCGCCGCTTCGAAGGACTCATTGGAAAGACCCATAGCCGGGGCTTCAAAATCCGGCGCACCAGCAATGGATTCACGCAGGCGGGCGGCGCGATCGGCAGCAGGACCGTCGCTGATGCTGAGCAGCTGGCGGTAGTGATCGTCAAACTTTTCAACGTCCTGGTTGTGGGCGTAAACCTCCATCAACATCAGGCGCGCATCGACTACCTGCGGGTCCTTTTCCAGGCCCAGCAGCAGCTTGCTTTCCGCTTCCTCATACTGCCCCAGGGACAGGTGAATCTCCGCTTCAGAAATTGGGTCATCAGTGCCTACATCGCCGAGATCGCCCAGATCGAAGGTATCGTCTGCCTCCATGCTCTCAACTGCAGCGAGAGTTTCATCGGGTTCGGCAATATCCTCAGGAATATCCAGCGGCTCTTGTTCCATAGCCATCTGCTGTTCAAGTTCCTGCTGCGCCTCTTGTTCAGCCTTGCGGCGACGCCAGGTGAACAGGCCAAATATAGCGGCCAGCAGACCCGCACCACCCAGGCCAATCAGCATTCCGTTATCGGCCAGCTGCTCCATAAAGGTTGGCTTGGGCTTAGTTTGAACTTCAACTACACGGTTACGCGTCTCTGCTGGAGCCGGTTCTGCTTCAACAGTTTCTTCTTCCGTATCAGCAGCAACATCAAACTCTTCGCTGTCTTCAACAGTCAGGCTGTCATCTAAAGACTCTACTTCAACGCCATCCGCCTCAGTGGGGTCGAGCAACACGTCTGACTGCTCCGCGGCGGCCTGCACCGCAGCCAGTTCCTCATTGGAAACATCAATCAGCGTATCCATGGTATCGATCTGCTCGTCGAGCTCGGCGATACGTTCACGCAATTCAGTGTTTTCGAGCTTGGACTTATCCAGCTCTTCCTCAGCTACTGTGAGATCGCCTTCCAGCGCCTCACTGTCATCAGTGCCGACTCCAGAACCGGAAGTAACGGACTCATTGTCCCCCGGTGCAGCCAGGCTAACGCGCCCTTCAACCGTTTCGCTGACATAGGACTCCTCCTCAACCGCACGGGCATCCAGCGGTGCGCCAGTAGCCACTTCCACTTCGGAGCGCTGGCGCCAGGAGTCATTCTGTTGAGCCACCTCAGAAATCGCCTCCGTCATAGTCAGAGTGCGCAAATCCTCGGTGTTGGGCAGGCGCAGCACGGCACCTTTCTTCAACAGGTTGATATTGTCATTAATAAAGGCTTCTGGGTTCAGCCTTTGAATCGCCAGCATGGTCTGCTGAACAGAGAACTCGCGACTGGCGCGATTTTGCAGCGCGATTTCCCACAACGTATCGGAGGAACTTACCGGGCCATATACCTGGCTGTTGCTCTCACTGGTGTCTGTAGTCGTATAACGTGGCTGCGGGCGAGCGGGCTCGCGAGTTTCCGGGGCAGTCCTTTCAGTTGGGGCTGGTTCGGCTGGTGCCTGACGAGCAGCCGGGGCCGGTGTTGTGCGAGGCTGGGGCTGCTGAACTGGGGCTGTGCGACGCACTTGCTGCCGCTCGCGCTCAGCTGCGCGCACGGGTTGCTGCGCAGCCGTTGGGGAAAACGCCGGCAGGTCCATCAGCAGCGTATATTCGCGCAGTAGACGGCCACTGGGCCAGCGAGTTTCAACCAGGAAATTCAAAAAAGGTTCGCGAATGGCATCGCGACTGGAAATGCGGATAACCGGCTTACCACCGGAGTAGTCCACTTCAAAACTTAAAGAAGTAAGGAGGTAAGAGCGCTCGACACCAGCGCGTTCGAATTCTTCAGGACCTGCGAGGCGAACCCTAATTTCGGTATCTTCCAAACCGCGAGTCTGCAGCAGTCCGATTTCCGCATCGAGAGGCTGGTTAAGGGTCGAGTTGAGCTTGATCTCACCTAGTCCAAGCGCCAGAGCCGCGTTGCTTCCCAGTGCACCGACTAGACCAACTGCAAGTGCCAACTTACGCACACGCATATCCGATTCCCTTTATTGTTAGAACCTTCCCAGGGTTTCCGAAAAGCGCGCCTTCAGAATATCCCCATTACTGAACGGTAATCGTTCAACTAATTAGCCGCCGTTTAGGCAGCCGCCAACTATGGCGAATTTTTCGCCAGTCTCAGCCAGGCCAAAGTTAAGATTACACCTTCACTATGGCCGCTAAGTATTAAATATCAGTAGTTTTTTAGCAACAAGTGGGCAATTTGTGCACAGTTTATTGCTACATCTTTACGCAGGTTGTCAGACACCGCACAAAGATTTAACTGTCGCTTGTTGAGTAGACTTTGGCGCAAGCGGCCGATGATTGTCACGTCACTGCCCACCGCACTTTCTGCCGAGGGCTGCTCCGCCATTTTGAGGCCAGCGCCATTTGCCAGCAGCGCACGCACTTTTTCCAGGTCGACATCTTCAGTTAAAGCGACGCCCAAATTAGCTAGCTGACCGTGGAAAACAGAGACCGTATTGATGCTGGTATCAACTGCTACCGCGTCTCCGAATAAGCGGCGCAGGTCGTGAACCAAAGTCAGCTCACTGAGGGTGTGGCCACTGGCGAGCAGAGCCTCGCAGGCACTGAGCTGGTTAAACGCCAATCGGTGGCCAATCTCAGGATCAATTTCTGCGTCCTGGCCGCTAAACATCCGCGCGGTTTGTGCCGCCATAGCATCAATTGCGGCCTTGCCCAGAGCAGACACCGGCTGATTGAGCTGTACCTCTACCGCTTGCAGTTTATCTTTCAGGGGCGCCAGGGCCTCCGCCACCATAGAGGCGCCGGCACTTGGCAGCGCAACAACACGGCGCTCGGCAGAAGCGAGTTCACCGCTGTTAAACATTGGGTGTACCAGGGCAACACTTTCATCGCCACGGGTGTTGTTGGCCACGTCTACAATCCAGGCGCCATTTTGCTCTGCTGCAGCCATGGCGGCTTCAACGGCATCACCGGCGCTCAGCAGAATCACGACCTGCTTATCGTTAAATGTAAATTTCTCCAGGGACTCCACCGGAATATTGCGATTGGCAAATACTTGGGGGTCCACTTCCCGTTCGTCAGTCTCCAGCAAACTCAGCTGCTCGGCGGAAATTACTTCACGCTCTTCGAGTACTTCCAGCAGGGGACCAAAGGCGGCGTTATCAACACCGACAATGACCAGTTCGCGGGTGGCTTCGGACATGGCAAATCACTTCATTGAATTGGAAAGGGAAAAATGAGGGGCGATTATACCCGTGGGGAAAATTCGAAAAAGGCGCTATGACAAACAGTAGCCGTTTTTTACGCGAAGAAGTTCACAGCTTGGCAAAAAGTCCTCCACTAAAGTGGCCTATTTCCACTCTTAGTAGAGGACTTACTCAGGTTCGTACCAGTTACAGTTTGCCGAGTAAAATCAGCAGGATTCTGCGCAGGGGTTCTGCGGCGCCCCAAAGCAGCTGATCCCCTACAGTAAAGGCGTTTAAGTACTCTGGACCAACGCTCAATTTACGCAGTCGACCAACAGGAATATCCAACTTTCCGGTAACTGCTGTTGGCGTCAGGTTCTGCACCGTAGCCTCACGCTCATTGGGCACCACATTTACCCAGTCGTTGGCACCATTTAACAATTGTTCAATGTCGGCAAGTGGCAAATCTTTTTTCAATTTTATGGTGAAAGCCTGGCTGTGGCAGCGCATGGCACCGATACGTACACAAGTGCCGTCCACCGGAATCGGGTTTTCGGTCTGTAAAATCTTGTTTGCTTCAACTTGCGCCTTCCACTCTTCGCGGCTCTGGCCATTCTCCAACTGGGTATCGATCCAGGGCAACAAACTGCCTGCCAGTGGCGCGCCAAATTCTGCCGTGGGGAATTCTGCTGAGCGCATATCTGCTGCTACTTTGCGGTCAATCTCCAGAATGGCGCTGGCGGGGTCGGCCAGCTCTGTTGCCACACCATCGCGCAGCGCACCCATCTGCGAAATCAACTCGCGCATATTGCGCGCACCGGCACCGCTGGCCGCCTGGTAAGTCATGGCGGTAACCCACTCGACCATGCCCGCCTTAAACAGTCCACCCAGAGCCATCAACATCAGGCTCACTGTGCAGTTGCCACCGATAAAGTTTTTCTGTCCGGCATCAATTGCGCGATCAATCACATCGCGATTAACCGGGTCCAGCACGATCACAGCATCGTCCTGCATTCGCAGGCTGGAAGCCGCATCAATCCAGTAACCCTGCCAACCGGCCTCGCGCAAGCGGGTAAAAACTTCCTTGGTGTAATCGCCACCCTGACAGCTGACAATCGCATCCAGCTGGATCAGTGCATCAATATCGTAAGCATCGCCCAGTGGCGGCAGGGGCCTGCCGATGTCCGGCGCCGTGCCTCCGGCGTTGGAAGTTGAGAAAAAAACCGGGTCGGCGATATGGGCAAAGTCATCCTCTGCTCGCATGCGCTCCAGTAATACCGAGCCGACCATGCCGCGCCAGCCGATAAAACCTATTTTTTGCATTGCGGTGTCCTGTATGTGAGGTGGTCAAAGTGCGCCGCCGGGAAAGCGGCGCGATAGTGGAATCGAAAATTGCGGTTTCGAAACTTGTGGAATCGAAACTTAAAGTGCGGCTACAACGGCAGCGCCCATCTCTGCGGTAGAGACTTTCTGGCAGCCGTCGGTATAAATATCGGCAGTGCGCAAACCCTGCTCCAACACCTTGCTCACTGCTGCTTCAATCGCATCTGCGGCCTCATTCATATCGAGGGAATAGCGCAACATCATGGCAGCAGACAAAATAGTCGCCAGCGGGTTGGCGATACCCTGGCCAGCAATATCCGGAGCGGAGCCATGGCAGGGCTCGTAAAGACCAAAACCGCTTTCGTTCAAGGAGGCGGAGGGCAACATCCCAATGGAACCGGTAAGCATGGCGGCAGCATCGGAGAGGATATCGCCGAACATATTGCCGGTTACCATCACATCAAACTGCTTGGGCGCCCGCACCAATTGCATCGCCGCGTTGTCCACGTACATATGGGATAGCTCTACATCGGGATATTCCGGAGCCAGACGATCCAACACCTCGCGCCAGAGCACTGTCACTTCCAGTACATTGGCTTTGTCTACAGAACAGAGTTTGCCATTGCGCTTTTGTGCCGCCTCAAAGGCAGAGCGGGCAATGCGTTCAACTTCTGATTCGCTGTACACGTAGGTGTTGAAGCCCTGGCGCTCACCATTTTCCAATGTCTTGATACCGCGCGGCTCACCAAAGTAAATGCCGCCGGTCAATTCGCGCACAATCAAAATATCCAAGCCGGCAACCACTTCAGGCTTTAACGAAGAGGCATCGGCCAGTTGTGGGTAAAGAATCGCCGGGCGCAGATTCGCGTAGAGGCCCAGGCCGCTGCGAATTTTTAACAGACCTTTTTCCGGGCGAATTTCCCGCTCCAGGGTATCCCACTGGGGGCCGCCTACCGCACCGAGCAGCACCGCATCGCAGTCACCCGCCGCCTTCAGAGTTTCGTCGGTCAGAGGCTCACCGTGGGCATCGATAGACGAGCCACCAATCAGGCCCTGCTCAAAGCTGAGCCCCAGATTGAATTTTCCCGATGCAACTTCCAGCACCGCCATGGCCTGTTCAACAATTTCCGGACCAATGCCGTCACCCGGCAGAATCATTACTTTTTTCGTCACAGGAATTTCCTTTAATTACTGAACCGCATCAAAAAGCCAGGGGGCTTTCTCTCGGCGCGCCTGCTCATAAGCGCGAATATCATCGGCGTGCTCCAGGGTCAGACCGATATGATCGAGACCATTTAGCAAACAGTGCTTGTAGAAGACATCCACTTCAAATGGAATCAGCTCGCCACAGGGCTTGCGCACATGCTGCTGTTCCAGGTCGATGGTGAGCGCATAACCCTCCTGCCCGTGTGTTTCCTCAAACAACTGGTGCACTACATCTTCCGCCAGGACAATTGGCAAAAGACCATTTTTAAAACAGTTGTTGAAAAAGATATCGGCAAAGCTGGGCGCGATAATTGCGCGGAAGCCGTGATCTTCCAGTGCCCAGGGTGCGTGCTCACGGCTGGAACCGCAGCCAAAATTCTCCCGTGCAATCAGCACTGAGCCACCTTGGTAGCGGGGGAAATTAAGGGGAAAGTCCGGATTGAGCGGACGGCCAGAACAGTCCTGCCCGGGAACCCCCTCATCCAAATAGCGCAACTCATCAAACAGGTTCGGGCCAAAGCCAGAGCGCTTAATGGATTTCAAAAACTGCTTGGGGATGATCAGGTCGGTATCCACATTGGCCCGATCCATCGGTACCACGAGACCTTCGTGCTGGGTAAACGCTTTCATCAAACCATCTCCTCTTCCAGCTGTACCTGTGCCACCTCTCGCACATCGACAAAGTGGCCGGCAATTGCAGCCGCTGCCGCCATACTGGGACTCACCAGATGCGTGCGGCCACCGTAACCCTGGCGCCCTTCAAAGTTGCGGTTGGAGGTGGAAGCACAGTGCTCTCCCGCCCCCAGCTTGTCCGCATTCATCGCAAGACACATGGAACAGGACGGTTCGCGCCACTCAAAACCGGCTTCAACAAAAATCTCGTGCAACCCCTCGCGCTCAGCCTGGGCTTTTACCGCCTGGGAGCCCGGAACAATCAGCACCTGCTTGACGCTATCCGCCTTGTAACGGCCCTTGGCAACTTCTGCTGCTGCGCGAAGATCTTCAATCCGGGAGTTGGTGCAGGAGCCGATAAATACGCGATCCAGTTTGATATCGCTGATATTCTGCCCGGCGTTCAACCCCATATATTCCAGCGCTCGCTCCATGCCCGTACGCTTAGTGGCATCGCTCTCGTCACTGGGGGTAGGCACCTGGGCGCTGATCGGCGCCACCATCTCAGGGGAAGTGCCCCAGCTGACCTGCGGCTCAATGTCCTCACCGACCAGTACCACCACTTCGTCGAATACCGCATCGTCATCGGAGTGCAAGTGGCTCCAGGCCTCAACTGCGCGATCCCACATTTCGTCTTTCGGCGCGTAGGGCTTGCCTTTCACGTAATCGAGAGTGATCTGGTCTACCGCCACCATCCCCGCGCGAGCACCGCCTTCAATGGCCATATTGCACACGGTCATACGGCCTTCCATGGACATGTTGCGCATCACTTCGCCACCGAATTCAATCGCAAAACCGGTACCGCCAGCAGTACCAATTTTGCCAATGATCGCCAGCACCACATCTTTAGCCGTGACACCTGGGCGCAGCTGGCCGTCGACGCGAACCAGCATATTCTTCATTTTCTTCTGGGTAAGGCACTGGGTAGCCATCACATGCTCCACCTCAGAAGTGCCAATACCGTGGGCCAAGGCGCCGAGTGCCCCGTGGGTGGAGGTATGTGAGTCGCCACAAACCACCGTCATACCCGGCAGTGTCGCACCTGTCTCAGGCCCGATCACATGCACAATACCCTGCCCCGGCTCATTGATACCGAACTGGACTACATCAAAGTCACGGCAGTTCTCATCCAGGGTCTGCACCTGGATTCGGGAGATATCATCGCGAATACCACTGACGCCAGCGGCGCGCTCGGCTGCCTCGGAAGGCACATTGTGGTCGGGAGTGGCGACTAGCGAATCCTTGCGCCAAGGTTTGCGACCGGCCAGACGCAGGCCTTCAAACGCCTGGGGGGAGGTCACCTCGTGAATCAGGTGGCGGTCGATATAGATAAGTGAGGAGCCATCATCACAGTTCTTGATCAGGTGGTCCTGCCAGAGTTTGTCGTAGAGTGTTTGCCCTGCCAAAGCCATTCCTCTCAGTAGTTAAGAGCCTGAGTCTACCCAGACCCACCAAATAACACCAATTTATATTTATTATCTAAAGTATTCCTAAATGGAATTCGAAAGCCAAACTGAGGTAATATCCATCTTCTGGCGTCTCTGCCATTTACACAGGGGCTCAATCGGAACCTTTACTGACAAACCAGCTCAGGGGAAACAGCTTGGAACTACAGTGGCTGCGGGCATTTCTGGCGATCGCCGAACAGGGCTCTGTATCTGAAGGCGCTGAAAAACTGCACTTGACCCAGCCCGCGATGAGTAAGCGCCTGGCCGCCCTGGAACAGCAACTGGGCTCTCCGCTGTTTGACCGCATCGGACGGCGATTGCAGCTCACCGATGCCGGCCGCGCCCTGCTGCCCCGCGCCCGCCATATACTCAATGAGATCAGCGACACCGAGCGGGAATTGCGCGCATTGAGCAACTCGGTCAGCGGCAGCTTGCGTATCGCCACCAGCCATCACGTGGGTCTACATCATCTACCTCCAGTGCTGAAAGAGTTCAGTTTCCGCTACCCACAGGTTGCCTTGGACATCGATTTTGTCGACTCGGAACAAGCTTACGAAGCCCTGATGGCCGCCAAATATGAATTGGCCGTGG
The DNA here is from genome assembly GCF_047324085.1 of Microbulbifer sp. CNSA002. Classification (NCBI taxonomy): domain Bacteria; kingdom Pseudomonadati; phylum Pseudomonadota; class Gammaproteobacteria; order Cellvibrionales; family Microbulbiferaceae; genus Microbulbifer; species Microbulbifer sp. CNSA002. The sequence continues at coordinate 1,520,775 of NZ_CP172449.1, read as the reverse complement.
TCACCCTGGCACTTAAGGAGTATCCGCACCTGAATGCCGAAGTGATCTGGCCCGACCCCTGTGTTGTGGTGGCGGCCCCGGACCACCCCCTGGCAAAATTGCCGGAACTGGAACTCACCGACCTCGCCAACTATCCCGCCATACTGCCGGATATGAATACCTATACCGGGCGCCTGATCAAAAGAGAGTTTGATGCCCAGGGGTTAAAACTCACCGCGAAGCTGGCAACCAACTATCTGGAAACCATTAAGATGATGGCCTGTGTCGGTCTCGGCTGGAGTGTTCTGCCCCACACACTGGTGGACAGCAGCCTGGCAGTGCTGCCAGTCAAAAAGCTGCAAGTACTGCGAAACCTTGGCGTAATCAGTCACCGGGGCCGAACACTGAGCAATCCCGCCAGCGCGCTACAACAGATGTTGTTCGAAGCAGCTATTTAGTGAGGCAGGAAAAAAGCGACCAATTTACTAACAGGCAATACCCAAACGCACCATTTTTACCAGTGCAAAACGTTAAAGATTTGTAAAAATGTGCAACTTAGCCACGGCACGGGAAAAATTTATCTGTAAACTCCGCGACAAATTCATCACGGAGTGAAGTCAATGAAGAAATCCGCACTTGCCTTGAGTACCCTCCTCGCCTGCGGCACCGCAAGCGCAGATACTATCCTCGGCCTTGATGCTACTGCCGGCGCATGGCTGCCAGGCTATAGCGGTAATATCGGTACCGACGAATACAAGCTGGATAACCTGTCCCTCTCGGAAGATAACATTACCTTCCTGCAGGTTGCCCTGGAACACCCCATTCCCCTGGTGCCCAATGTGCTTCTGGCCCACAGCAATATCGATACCGACGGTGACGATACCCTGGCCACCTCCGTTACTTTTGATGATGAAACCTTCACTGCCAATTCAGAAATCCGCACAGATCTGAACCTCAGCCATACCGACGCCACTCTTTACTACGAAATTTTGGACAACTGGGTAAATCTGGATCTCGGTTTGACCGCGCGTATGTATGACGGTGAATTTACTGCAGTGAGCGATACCCAGGCAGAGACTGTCGACCTCACGGGCTACCTGCCTATGGCCTACGGCATGGCGCGCTTTGATCTTCCATTTACCGGCTGGTCTGTAATTGCCCAAGGCAATGCAACGGCCTACCGTGGCGATACCCATACCGACCTGACAGCTAAAGTGCGCTGGGATTTTGTACCAGCTGTCGACTTTGCTATCGAAGCTGGTTACCGCGTAATGACTCTCGATCTGGAAGAGCTCGACGACTTGCAGAGCGATATTGAAATCAAAGGACCATACATCGGTTTCAACCTACATCTGTAAGCAATCCACCTAGGATTGCTGTTCGCGCTCCCCAAAAACTTTTGCAGCACTAACGCCTGTGAGGTATAGCTACCTCGCTCAATCTGCACTAAGGTGGCCCAGAAGGGGAGCGCAATTCAAAGGCAGGGCCATGAATCCATTACTCGAAAAACTCGGAATTTCCCATCCCATCTTTGCAGCACCCATGGCCGGGGTATCCACACCCGCTCTCGCCGCCGCTGTATCCAATGCAGGAGGACTCGGCTCACTTGGGCTCGGCGCCTGCTCAGTAGAAAAAGCCGCAGATGAAATTCGTTGTACTCACGACCAGACCGAGCACCCCTTTAATGTAAACCTCTTTTGCCACCAACCCCCGACAAAAGATCCCCAACGGGAGCAAGCCTGGCTTTCCCATCTCGCCCCACATTTTGCCGCCTTCGATGCACCGGTTCCCAAGTTGATCAATGAACCCTACTCAACATTTATCGACAATAAGGCCATGCTGGAAGTTTTGCTCGAGCAAAAGCCACCGGTTGTCAGCTTCCACTTTGGCCTACCGTCAGAGGAGTTTATCGCCGCACTAAAAGGTGCAGGGATTATCTTGATGGCCACGGCAACCTCCCCTCAAGAAGCCAAACTGGCTGAGGATGCTGGTATCGATGTTTTAATTGCCCAAGGTATTGAAGCTGGTGGGCATAGGGGGGGCTTCCACCCAGAGAGCGACCAGGAAATTGGAACTCTGGCCTTGGTGCGATTGCTGTGTTGCCACAGCAGCTTACCAATCGTTGCTGCGGGTGGCATTATGGATGGCGCTGGCATTCGCGCTGCACTATCTCTCGGAGCCAGCGCCGTGCAAATGGGAACCGCATTTGTCCTCTGTCCGGAATCTGCGGCCTCCGACAGCTACCGCAGCGCCTTGCGAAGTGAGCGCGCACAGCACACAGAGATTACCGCCAATATTTCCGGGCGCCCCGCTCGCGGTATCAGCAACCAATTCTATAAAGCACTAAGTAAGGGCGCTCCCCCTCTGCCGGATTACCCGATCGCTTACTCCGCAGGCAAAGCCCTGGCTCAAGCAGCTACAAAAGCGGGCAATGACGACTATGCCGTTCAATGGGCCGGACAAGGAGCCCCTCTCGCACGAGCCCTGCCCGCAGCCGGATTGGTGACAGCTTTAGTAGCGGAGCTGGAAGCGAGTCAATGAAGGGAGCTATTGGCAACTACTATTTATAGAGCTGCACAATTAAAGAGACACAATCTCCGAACACCACCCTTCATCGTCACGCTCAACGCAAACTAGTTGGCTGGCTGTATCACTCGCGCTGACAATCTCACCTTCGGGGCCCCAAGCTGCACTACAGCCGGCTGTGGAATAACCACCTGTCGGCTGATTAAAGTTCGCAATAGCCACCAATAAATTGTGCTCCAAAGCATAATTTGCCAACTGTTGACTATCCTCCGGGTATCCCATCGGAGTAATCAATACCCCTGCCACATAAACTGAAGCCCCCTGCTTTTCATAGGTGGCAACATGACCTGGGTTACAAACATCTGCACAAATAGCCAGAGCTACGGTCTCACCTTCGATGTTCAGTGATAGATATTCAGATCCAGGAACGAACCATTTTTCTTCTCCTGGATGCAAATGTATTTTCAAATAAACAGAAATCTCACCCTGAGGAGAAAATACGAGCGAACCGATCGCAATACCATTCTTCTGCCGAATAGGCGCACCCACAACTAGCCAAACACCACAGTTAGCTGCCAAGTCAGCTAGAGGGCTTAACTGTGGATCGTCGATCTTAAGCGCTAATTGTTCAGCCAGATCCGGCTCATAACCAGTTAATGAAAGCTCGGGAAACACCACAATAGAGGCCTTTTTCCTTACTGCGACTTTTACAGTGTGGATATGTGACTCAATATTGCGTTCAATATTTCCTTTCACTGACGGCAACTGTGCCAATGCCAATTTAAACTTGCCCATCACCCCACCCTTCAGATCACCAGTTAGATACAGCATGAATCGCCTAAATTACAGTATATGTTATACCACAAGTAATAAGCACCGATTCTTGATTGTGTTAATTTTTAAGTTACGCCCGCCTCTAGAATCCTTATCCTTAAATAAATAACCTACATTTTCTTCAGGTATCTATTTAAAAATAAAATAATTGACTGAAAAAATAAAAACCAGCCAAGATAAAGATTTAGACTCTAATCTTAGAGAGTTTGCATTAAGAGCAGCGGAGACAAGAATCAATCCACAGCAGCTAGCAGTGACAATTGGGAAACGGCAGGTTACTGAGTCAGCGCTCTTTTCCAGCAAGCGTTGCATCAACCATCTCCCCGCATGATCCAAGATAATTATGAGGGTCAAGAAGTTGATCTAACTCCGCATCAGAGAGAGCCCCCGACACCTGTTTATCTTCCTTTAACAAGTCAGAAAAAGGACGACCCGTCTCCATTGCCTGGCAGCAAATCTGGTAAACCAAATCGTGGGCATTCTCACGCCCCAGTTTCGGTCCCAGTCCCATCATTACAGCCTCAGAGAGCACTAAACCTCCAGTCATTTCCAAGTTTCGCATCATTTTTTCAGGAAATACCTGAAGTCCTTCTAGCGCAAAACGTGCCTGGGATAATATCGATGCGGTAAGACAGAATATTTCCGGCAGAACAATCCACTCTATCTCCCACGGGCCCGTAGCCCGCTCATGGTCTTCAACCATCGCTTCCAGCAAAGAGGCAACCTGCTGTCTAACCACTGGGACAGTACCGCTGATAAGAACTGCTGATAGAGGGTTGTGCTTTTGGGGCATTGTACTAGACGCTCCCCGGCCAGATATAAGAGGCTCCGCCACCTCCCCGACTTCTGTCTGTGCCATTAGTTTTATATCGAGGGCTATTTTTCCCAAGGTGCCAGTAATCAGCCCCAATAGACAAGCCACTTCGGTAACGCGATCTCTCATCGTATGCCAGGCGATACAAGGGACTCCGAGATCGAGTTCCTGCATAATTCCTCTTTGAACTTCTAGCCCCTGATGCCCCAGGGAAGAAAGATTACCCGCCGCACCACCAAATTCCCCTACAAACGCCCGAGACTTTATCTCTTTTAAGCGCGTTTGATGGCGATGAATACCAGCCAACCAAACAGCCGCCTTGTAGCCGAACGTTATAGGTACCGCCTGTTGAAGATTACTGCGCCCAACCATAGGCGCATCCCTGAAACGCTTGGCCAGGCTCGCTAAAGCATCTGCTATCCCATTGACCTCCGTCTCAACAATTTCAAGCGCCGCCCTAATCTGTAAGACGGTTGCCGTATCCGTAATATCTTGAGTAGTAGCCCCCCAATGACACCACTGACCTAAATCTCTACTACACAGTGACACTAGCTGCTCTACAACACCCAGCACTGGATAACCAATCAGCTCCGTTTGCTCCTTAAGCTTTACAAAATCTATCTGCTTGGCGTCACAGTGTTGAGTAATGTCCTCTGCAGCCTCTGCAGGGATTATTTTTAACCGGGCCTGTACTTTGGCCAGTGCCGCCTCAACATCGAGATAGTACTGAACGCGTTGTTCATCCGAGAAAATCTCACGCATTGCTGAAGTACTAAAAATATCGCAAAAAACGACCGAATCAATCGCGGTTGCTCTCATATCAAATCACACTTAACAAGATGCCTAGACGCCAACAGGATAAAAACCACAATAACATCAGATTAGTTAAGGAAGAGATATCCTAAAAAATTAACCTAAGCATCGAGACGCCAAGAACATGGGGAACTAGAGGCGCCGCTAATCAAGCACATCAATCCAACCTAAGAGAATTGAATACAACATGCTAAAATATACTCCTGATTACATCACCCCCTACCCAAACAGCATCTTAAGGCGAATTTAATCCATTAAATTCAACCCCAAAAAATTAGTTTTATTTGACATATATCAATTCTAAAAACAAAAGTACTGCTAGCCTGAGCGGCATGAATAATATAAATAAAATGTGAGCTATGAATATTCTATCTCAACAAAAAGACTTTGAGGCTCCTCCTCCAGCTTTGCACACTCAACCAAGCAACAAAATCAAACAATAAAAAACTGCCAGCATGCCCACGCAAAACAAGCTGCAGAATACAACAAAACACCAAGTGGATTTCCTGGTAACGACTAACTTTATATATTTAAAACGCCGGCCTTATCAAAACAGCAATTAAACTTAAATAATTAAAGCCGCAAATACCTAAAATTTCACCAGCCATGTAGTAAACACCAATATACACACCACTGCATAGCATACTTTATCCCTAAAATTGAAGGAGCAGTTCGGGATGAACTTACCACTATCAACTGAAACCATCTATAACAAACAAGCTCACAGCTGGAACCGCTCTGAGAAAATCCTACTCAGTGATTTCACCGCTCGCCCCAAAGTTTTGGAAGCAATCGGAGATATCTCCGGGAAAAACATATTGGATATGGGCTGCGGTGAAGGCTATGTATCCAGGATGCTACTTGATAAGGGAGCAGGTTCAATCTTTGGTGTTGACTCTTCCTCAGAGATGATTTCCCAGGCAAAGGAAACAGCTTCTGCTGGAAATTTGACGAAAGCAGAATATGCAGTTGGAAATGCCGTTACATTTACAGAATTTCCTAGAGAAAAGTTTGACCATGCTATTGCTGTATTTCTTTTCAACTATCTAACCATAGAAGAAATGACAAAGGTCATAAGTAAGGTCAAGAGTCTATTAAATAAAGGGGGCACCTTTATTTTTACAGTGCCTCACCCTTGCCTTCCGTTCATGAGGGAAGAAGCTCCTCCATTCTACTTTCAACACGGCAACTTGACTTATTTAGATGGCATAGATCAAACATTTGAAGGAAAAATATGGCGCAGAGACGGCAAGCCAGTTTCAGTACGATGCGTGCATAAAAATTTTTCACACTATTTTGAAGCTCTGGCACAAGCTGGTGTTAAATCCCTGCCAACCGTTCAAGAACTCTCAGTGACTCAAGAGCACCTCGACCTAGATCCAGATTTTTTCTCACCACTAGCCGGCTATCCACTACACGTATTATTTAAGGTGCAAGTAAATGACTAACTTAGCCCCAAGTGAAGTAGTTCAAGCTCAAGCCTGGACTGCTAATGATATGACCGCAACTTCCAACTGGAAGTTTCTGTGGCCTTCAAACTGGAAATCTGAAGTCGAGGCTCTGGAGAGCTGGGCCAAACAACAAAACAATCCGATTGATAATCTGACCCAAGAATCAGTTGCCACACCTGAGTTCGACCAACTTGCCAACCAGATAAAATATGAAATAAAACATGGTAGCGGGGTGGCATGGATACAGGGCGAGGAATCATTAAGCAAGCCAACGCTTAACCTACTATTTCTAAAGCTTAGCCTGGCAATGGGCAATACTATAGATACTTATGGCCGGCTTTATGGGATTCTCGACACAGGAAAAGACTATACTAGCGAAGCTATTCCTGTGTCTCAGACAAATGCACCCACTGGCGTCCATACTGATAGCTCACAACGTACCGTACAACCAAAGGTACTTGGATTATGCTGCCTTACTCCGGCAGTTGAAGGTGGAAAATCGAAAATCGTCTCTGCGGCTCAAGTTCATGAAAACTTACGAAAAACTGCCCCACAAAAACTAGAGATCCTGTACAACAACTATATTAGGGATTTAGTTACTCCAGGCAGTGACAAAAACATAAAAAGCATACTTGAGAACTGTTTTCCTATTTTCGAATATTCAAACGAAAAGCTCAGTATTCGTTATATGCGGTACTGGATTGAGAAAGGCCATCAGCGTGTAAACCAGCCTTTATCAAAAGAAGTACTTAAGGCTCTGGACATGCTAGATAAGGAATTAAATAGTGTGGAGAATACATTAAGCTTCTACATGAATTCTGGAGATATGGTCTTCGTTGACAACACCAAAGTCCTACATGATCGGGATGGATTTATTGATACTCCGGATCAGAAGCGGGTTTATACCAGGGTATGGATTGATTAGTCTCCATCTAATCAACCCATAAACCATATATTCTTTTGCAGAACACCATCACTTTGTGAGCTAATAATTTGCGAAATGCTGATTGGCAGCCTAAGAAAAACTGGAGAAGTACTTTAAACACTTCTCCAGCTTTAACGGGTGAAAGACTTCCCCGCAGAAATTTCTATTAACTCCCAATTAAACCTAATGATACCGGATACCTACTAAAAGCAAGCTAGTCTTTTTATTAACACCTCAAACACAGGACCTATGAAGTTGGAGGCTTTTTTGTGGGCAAAACGAGACCAGCTTTTCAAAGCTTCATGCTTTAACTTACATGGTTTCACTTGCCTGATTTTGACCCATGCATGCAGCGAAAGATAGGTTGCATGACATGGGATTATAAGGTATCACATACGCTGTATTTGAACGTGCTGAATTTTACCACCATATACAACCACATCTTCCAAACCGGAATACTCTACTTTCTCTCCAGCATGTGTTTCACCTGTAAAGTTAAAGTTGAAATGAACTATCCCGGGTTTGGTTTCTGTAACACTGCATACTTCCCACTCAAGCTTTGAAAACATACCATGATGAAGTCTCTGCATAGACATGATGTCATTCACACCTAAGAATAGATCTCCTTTTCCTGACCTGAATGTGGAGCTTTCACAAAATAGTTTTTTGATTTCATCAAAATTACTTTCGTTTGAGAGTTTGAAATAATACTCTGCTACTTCCAAAGAACTCATCATCTTTTATTCCTCTCGATTACACATATCTGAGTTGTAGCATAGACCTACTCATATGCGCAACGCTTTACTCAGGCCATCACCGGGATAAAGCTGCTTTGGTCTACAGCACAAAGCGAGCAGAACATAGAATTCAGCAATTTGTTATGCTTTACTCCAAATAATTGAAAAAAAACCCACATGAATATAGGAGTATTGATTCCTAGTGATAAAACACCAAAATATTGAATACGTTTAAGCTTGGGCAGGCCTTACACACAACACCTCAATCAGCCGACTGCATTAGTGGTCGACAGCTTTAAAATGTTATGATCTTTCGCACACAGAAAATATGCCCATGCAATTAGTATGATTTGCAGTGGCGCACGTAATAACAAATAAACTGGCCCCCATTGATGCCCGCCAAGACCAATACCGTTTAATGCCGCATAAATATTTGCAGGAAAGAAAATAACGAAAACTACAATAGCAAGCCATGCAGCATGGAGCTGATATCTTGGCACAAAAAGAGCAATACCTATCAATAGCTCAATCAATCCAGTGAGATAGATTATCGCCAGGCGAAAAGGAACCCAAGACGGTAACATTTCCACCATGCCCTCCGTTTTAACAAAGTGCCCAACGCAGAAGAATATGAAGGTTATTCCCAATCCCCAATAGGCGTACTTTTTAACATTCAGAGGCATGCCGCTATACTTTGAACAAATAAAAGAGATACCTAAGGGACTAGACAACAGTAAAAGAATAATTATTGGAGTTACCATAGTTTCCTCATAACGCTAAGCTCACCCACGGAGACGCATTCGCGCTGGAGCCGGTGACAGCGCCTTGTGTGGCTGTTCTTGCCCGATTCTGATATTGAAAGTACTTTTCGCTAACGGGTAAATTGGGAGCCATCTTCGGTGGCCACCGAAGACCTTGTTAGTCACAGTTCATTGCTAAACCGATTAGTTTATATAGACCATTAAAGAGTACGAACGTGACAGATATCCGCAAGGCACAACTCAGATAGTTATATGTATCTCAAGCCCGAATAGCAAGGTAGAGATAGCTTATCGCATGGAACCTCAACTGATCAATATCGGAATTGATACCGGCAATAAATAACTCGATATTCATGTGAGATCTACAGGCCAATTCTTTAGTGTCACCAATATAAATTTCATTAAGTCATTAAGGACGCCTCTCAATCTCAAAGAATATTAGCAGAGTCTACAGAAAGACTCGAATTAGAGTTTGTTTGTGCACGGAGAAAGCAGACTACCCCCTAAATACGAACATGAAAAATAACACCTACTGGGATGAAAGTATGGATTAAAAAATTGACGAGCAACCATAGTCACTTGCTATGAGAGCCTCTCACTGCGACGTAATCCTAATGACCGAACTGATTGAGAGTGACTGTTTACAGCTGGGGGATACTCCCTCTGAGCAGCAATACTGGATAGTTATCGCCATATCATAACCCGATGCGGGCATATGAAGTAAAACACTGGGTTGCTCACTGCCGACTTTATAATCCATAGAAGAGCTTGAAATTTCCTTTTTATCAATCAATAGGAAGGTTTGAACCCGTCCCGCTAAGCAACTTTCGAGTTTGTTAGCAAACTCAAGCTGATATAGAAAAGTATCAACACTTCCAGAATCTATTTTTCCAACTTAATAGACAGCAAGTCAGCATTTACTCGTGTTACTTCAGTATTTTTAGGTGGGCCATAGGCCATAGATTCGCCACAAAGCGCTAAAAATAAAAATTTTAGAACATGCTTAAACATAGCTCGTTTAGCTCATAATGTCGGATTCAGCGCGCCAGGAGCGAAGCGCCACTTGTGCATTAAGGGGAACGCAGCAACCTTACACTCAAAAGTGCGTAGCTTTGGGTGTCGACTGGAACCCCTTGTTGTGTAGGAGGATTACCATATGATACTTGTAATTACTATTACTGCTACAATATACAAAACACCATTAATCGCAGTACGAATAGTTAACGGTGGGTCAGATTCTCTAGCGCTCAATTTCTTATATAGATAAATACTACTTAAGCTAACAAATACACATATCGTAGCAATTACATAATCTTGAACGCTAGGCACTGCCTTGTCTGTAAGAATATATGCAAAAAAAAGCAAAATACCTGATATAGGAAGCCCTATAGCTGTATATGCACTTAGCAGTACGTTTTTTGTTTCACTGTTCATTCTTCACCTCGAACAAAACGCTTAAATTAGGTACTTCTTAGGCGTCATCTGGGTTTACAGGTTGTATGAATTTACTTGATATTATTCTGCTTCTTAAACCTGCGCACCTTTGCGCGGATATTTTTCATTGGAGATGAAGTATTAAACTGGATCATCCTCCCAAGGGTGTAACTTTTATACCAACTGTGCCCATAAAGTTCATCATTGCTCAATGAGTCTATAAGCTTCAGTATTTTTTGTATTGTAAACTGGAATTCTGTCAGCAACTCTTTATAAGACCAATCCTTATAGGATGCATGAAAGTGCTGCGCTAGCCTCCCAAGCTCATTCCAGCTGTAACCTTTTTCTGGAAAATCTACTTCGAAATTATTTACCCTAAGCTCATGCCATTTTAGGACAAGATTTCCCCAACCGATCAGGTATGAAATAGTATCAGAAACACTTATTTCTGTATTTTTTACATTACCCTCGACACCAATCTCTCTCGAAAGCTCCTTGGGAACCCCCATATAATCAGCAAATAAATTTTCATAAGAATTTTCAATTGAGGAGATTAATTCTTCTTTATTTTTTGAAATTGAAGACATAGCTATCAATGGTTACTCAATTACAGAGTATTTACATAACATTCGCACTTGCAGCGGGTGAAGCGTGGCGTAAGCCATTCGACCGCGATAGCGGCAAATAATATGTGCTTGTTCAGTGATTTAACACCCACCATCACCATCGCCTCCATCTCCACCACCAAAATTTCCTGAATATCCACTGCCAAGGTAAGCGCCAGAGCTATAGCCCTGAGTTGTTCCAAACTTTACAATAAACCACAGCACACTGGAAATTAGGAAGCCAGTGAATACTAACGGGGCAAAAACTGAGTTAAGCAAATTTTCGGAAGTAAAATCGATCATATACCAAGATCCGACTAGGCCGAAAAAATCAGCAACCACCCGCATAGCGGGTGGTATGGTGAAAGCCCCCAGAGGGGGCTTGTTACAATCCCGCCAATTGCATCTGCTCTTGCCGGCGTTCTTCAACCTCTTGATTCTTGATGTACTCTCGAATCATCTGCTCATCAAGCCCTACTGTACTCACGCAGTAGCCCCGAGCCCAAAAATGTCTTCCTGTGAAATTTCTCTGTACATGCTTGTACTTCCGAAATATCCGGATCGCAGATTTCCCTTTCAGAAACCCAACCGTATTGGAAACACTTATCCTGGGAGGAATCATTAACAACATATGAATGTGATCCCTCATTGCGTACCCCTCGACCAACTCAATGCCTTTTTGACGACACAAGTCTCGGAATATTGCTCCAATCTCACGTCTCAATGCCCCAACTAACGCTTTCTTTCGATACTTGGGCACAAATACCACATGGTACCTGCAATAATGTTTCACGTGAGCTTGGCACTGCCAATCTCGCATATGGCCTCCTTAAAGAACTTGCCGGTTCATGGAGGCCATATTTTTACTCTGCACGCCGGAACGGCAGAGCCTTGTCAAGTCTCACCGCCAGAGGCGGTGGTTTACCCATGTATTAATTAATTATGAATGATTTCATTTGCTCTCCTTGTACCACTTAACACCTACGGAGACCCATAGGGCCGTAGACACGGCTGCCTGTGATTGTTATTTCTGTATACACTCGCCGTCCAGATTGTAGCTTATTTTGCGCTTCACGCCATGAACCGGGGCAGTTACGCCTATTAATTCCTTAGGCACTAACTTGTATTTCATAAGAGCTTTTCTAGCTGCCTCATCAAATACACCTTCAGGATAAGAATCTATGATTTTAACATTTTCAAAAAAACTACCAGGCATTACCGTCACTTCGAACTCTACCCAACCCTCTATGCAATTTTTAAGTGCCTCTAAAGGATAATTTGGCTTTACATAAATTATTGTTGCCGACGCAAATCCGGACACGAGAGAAATAGTGAGAATGAAAGTTATTGGAATGCTCTTCATGTTCTTATTCTCATAGCACTAAGATCAGCGGCGGCTTACTTCGTGAACATTTAACATGCATATTGGAGCGCAGCAACGGTATAAAAAGCGCACAAAGTAAAAGGTCAGCTACATTGCCTTGTTAAGGCTACTTACCAAGTATGAAATTTGTGACATTCTGGTGAGCCACACTGTAATGATTTTAGATATATTGCATGTTTTTCAAGCGCATCAGTACGAAAATTAGCCATTGATATGATGCAGTTCATCCCTATACCCTGACCAAACCTTAGATGCTGTGAATTACCTTCATAGTTACACATGGCTTCTCTAAACTCTTCCCACTTTATTTGGGCTTCGACAAAGCTGCTCTTTGGCTTATGTTTTCCATTATCATCTTCAATCAAAGACAAAGCCGCTTCATATGCTTCTTGAAGCTGTTTCTCAGCTTCATCTCTTTTTATCTTCAGACACATCGAAGTTTCATGTCTTGTTGCATAGTCACACGGATTTTTAAGAACACCATCGATACATACTAAATTTCCTTCAATCTGGTGCCGCTCACATTCATCACCTATTTGTTGGCAATACGCAATTGTTGGTAAAGATAGTAGTATGGCTATTATAAATCTCAATTCTCTCTCCCTATGCCTTAACGTCGCCATAAAAGGCGAGCAACTTGTTGCGAGTCCAGCGCTGAAAGCGCGATTTTTGATGGCTTTGTTAGAAATTCTATTCTCCACCAAAATCATAAGTATCGTAGCAAAACTGCGTACCTTCCGAACTAGAAAGCGCAACAACATCGTAATTGTCGATCTTATGACCCACGCAGATGATAGACTGCTCGATAGACCAATTTATCACTATAAATTTGTTTTTTGCTTCCGGCATACGTTCCAGCTCTACATACCACTGCATTTGATCTTTTTCTTCGTAATACCAATTTGAGTGGCTAAATAGTAATACCGAAATGGTCTTTTCATCTATAGAGCCATAGATTGGCTTAATGTTTGTAACCTCATACCACCAACCCATTTGCATACACTCATCTTCCGGGGCGCATGTCTCACCTTCAGAATAGTTCGAAGACTTGACAGATATAGGTGTTACAAGAGCTGATAGATCTACAGAAAATACCGCATCACTTAGGAGAACTAGAATTAGTGTTATTGGTATAAATTTCATATATTTCTATCGCCCGGCTCATCGGCGAGCGTAGCGAGTCCGGTGGAGGCCGCAGGCCGGAGCGTAATGCAGCCGCTTGTTAGGCACTTACTTTATCTGGCAATTCGGTTTTAAAAGTTACGCCATATTTTTCACTTAAAACATAATTCAAAACACCATCTTGTTGCAGTGAATCTAATCTTTCCAACTTACTTATCGGTGAATTTTCTGTGATTCTCATAATTTGATGCCCGTACTTTTCTATTCGATCTTCATAGAAGACCATGCAGTCGTAAATCAATTCAGCATTATCGTTGTCCTTAATTAGGTCAACGGTCAAAGCATACATGATTTGGGCCCAACATATTTCCAAGACAAGGGTGCCCTCTGAGCAATCTCGCTCAGCTTTCAAATAGTAGGACTCGTCTGCGAACTTCCTTGGAATTTCTTTAACTATCTTCCACTGCATACAGATGCCTAACGCCCAGCTAAACGGCGAGCGTTAGCGAGTCCGGTGGAGGCCACGCTTTTTGTGGACGGAACGAATTTCAGCGGCTTGTTAGTTGGCATGTCGGTGTGCCCACTTTTCATGAGCATCTACTTCATTGCCAAATTCTGCTGCCATTAAAAGATCCCGTCAATCTGTTTTAGCAAGATTGATAGCTGAATCGAAGCTCATCGACTTTTCAGTTGCAAGCCTCAATACAGCGTATCGGATACGCTCCATTTGCTTAGGTGTCCAACCTTCACATGACAGTGCTTCAGTTCCACATTCAATTTCTAGCATGTCACAAACCTCAAGAGCTTCTCTGGACTTATACAGAGAATGAACAAGATTTTTAGTGTCTCGACTTAGTTCGCTCATTGCTTATGCTTACTAACGCCCACAGCAGGGGCGGCCGAAGCGTAGTGTAGGCCGTCCCGCAGGGCCGGCGCAAACTGCCTGTGATTGTTAAATGGCATAGCCGCCGAGCCTACTGATTGTAAATGCAACGAATTCACCAACAACCTTTGGGTCATTTGTGTGTAATACATCTTCCTCGACGAGAACACCACAATCTACCTTAACTGGATTTATTGAAACAATTTGTCCAAAAGCTCTGTATTTCCAGCCATGCACTTGCTCTAAACATTTTTTCTTTTCCGGGTTTCCTTGGAAAATAGACTCCCAAGACTCTTCTTCGTCAAGCATGTTAGAGAACTCAAATTCAAACACACCTTCATCTTTGGGTATGCTTTCGACATCAGGAGTCAATTCATCCATAACACAGTACTCAGCGCCCCCTATTTCAATAAGCGCCTCAAGATATGTACCTTCTGTAGAAAGTAGCTTCGCTTTCATATTCGCAATTTAACGCCTGCAGCAAAGGCCGACCGTCAGGGAGGTCCAGCCCGCTTGCGGGCGATTTTGCCTGCACTGGTTATGTGTTTGACTTGAACGTAAGTTTGATAGCGTCATTGTTTACACTAATTTTTTGAACAGGAACTGTTACAACTTTAACTTCCCAATATTCATCTTTATCAATTGAATCAATGCATAAATTGACATTGAAAACATACTCTTCGTTTTCGCGACATTTTGTAACTATCAAGTTCTCACAATCTGATTTCCAAGAAACCTCATCTACAGAAGATAAGCTAAGAAGTGAATCTAGAGGACTATTATTCTTGGAATAAATAAAACTTCCAGAGACTGAACAATTCTCCCTTTCGATTCTTATCGTACCCGAACAATCGATTGATCCTTTAACGATATCGCTAAACGATATTTTCGTATCTCCAATATTTATCAATCTATCTCTCCTGACACATAACGCCCGCCGCACAGGCGAGCAACTTGTTGCGAGTCCAGCACACGAAGTGCGCGCTTGTGCCGGCTCTTGTTAGAGAGCGAGCGCACTACCGGCACTGACATGAAACGGTTCGCCAACAACCTCAACTGCTTCTGTAACAGGCAAGTTGTTACCACAACAGTCTATTTCAATGTACTCAACCATTCCTGATTTTCCGAAGAATATTAGGATCTCTAACGTTTTACCGGCTTCTGCAAGATTAAAGTGTGCTTCAAAAATTACACCATATTTACCTGGAACTGCAATTGCTTTGGTGAAAGCCGGGACCAGGACCTTGAAACTATTACAACCGCACTGACAGAACTCAGAAAACACGGCTTTATCGAGGTGATTCTTTAGCGCTGGTGCATCAGGGAACTGACATCTCTCTAAAATAAAGTTAATCCAATCCCGCGCCCTATGTTCGTTATTCATTGGTTCTCTAACGCCAAGCGAATGGGCTGGCGCTGCGTAGCAGTGGAAGCCTCCCCCCTTAAAGTAGACGCCACCTTATATTCATCTTATGCGGCCATTCTTTCATATTCATCTGGGCTTTTGAACCCAAGTGAACCATGTCTTCTTTTAAAGTTATAGTACCTATCAAGATACCAAGCTAAGTTGGTTCTTAGCTCCTCAACGGATTTAAAATTAAATCCTTTGAAACTCTCAGTTTTCAGTGTTTGAAAAAATGATTCCACATACACATTATCATTCATAAACCCTGGACGGTTCATGCTCGGCTCAATATCCAGCTCTTTGAGTCGGTTTTGGTATGCATAAGCACCGTACTCAGAACCTCTGTCGCTGTGAAATATTAGATTTGATTCTATATTTCTGCGACGGACAGCTTTATTTAGCGCTGACAGTGTTAGCTCAACAGTTCGAGTATCCGACAGCTCCCAACCCAACACTTTCCGGGAGTAAAGATCAATAATCACAGCTAAATATTGCCATTGCCCATTGATCTTCAGATAGGTTACATCACCAGCCCATTGAGAGTCTGGTTTACTCGGCATACCATGCTCTCTTTGTAAATTTTCAACCTTAATACAAGGATTTCCAGGCAAAGGGCGTCGACGATAGATCCTTCCAGCTTTCCCCACGATTCCAGCCTCTCTCATAAGGCGTTCAACGCGTTTGTGATTTATTCTTTCACCATTAGCTTTCAGCTCTGCGCTAATTCTTGGACTTCCATAATTACCATCATGCTGTGTATAGATAGCTTCGATACGCCTTAGAATTCGCCTATTCTCTATGTCACGAGTGCTCTCATCTCGATTGAGCCATTTATAAAACCCTTGGGGTGAAACATTCAAGTATCTACATAAGTACCTGACACCAAAGTCTGATCGATTAAGAGCTATGAATGAGAATCTTTCGGCTTTGGATCTTTCAGGTACATTTCCCACTTTTTTAGGAAATCATTCTCCTTTTGCAATTTCTCGACTTTCTTTTTTAGACGTCTTATCTCTTTATCATCGGTTTGAGACCGATTTTTCGTTGCTTTTGTCATACTTATTCTACGACTGGGCTTCTCGACCAGCTTGCCTTCTCTACTTTCTTGTCGCCATCTATACACCATTACTGGATGCAAACCAATAATGTTGGCGATAGTAGTCGTATCTACTTTCAGTTGATTAGTGAGAGCTACCACTCTAACTTTGAACTCTGTTGAATATTCAACAACCCGCTCTTCACTCAGTATTTTCGGCATTTTTTCCTATCCTATTTAAAAGATAGGCGTCTACTCAATGGGGGAAGGTTTCTTTAGCGCGTCCGGCGCCGAAGGCGCGAAGTTGATTGATTTGTTAGGCTTTTTAGAGCTACAGAGGCCATACTTTTCTCGTCTTTAAAAAACTATCGTCAACCGTGTAACTATAAAAGTGTTCGTTTAGACCGAAAAAACCGTCTATCCCATGCGTATGGCAGGCAATGTGGGAGAGCTCAGATAAAACAGTTGAAAGCCAGCGGGCGATCGTCAAAGAATGATACCTACCCCACTTTTGTACAATGGCATTCTTGCCAGTACGTATAGAGGCAGATTCAACGTCTTGCATAGTATACCCACTCTCATTTGTTTGAATTACCATCGTAAATGGTGAAATCATTGAGTCAATTAATTCAGCTCTACCTTCAATACGCCTCTGTGTGGCCTTATCGTAATAGTGTTTCTCTAATATGCACTCAGCCACTTCCCCCCACCATTTGTTAATAGGTTCATCGGCCGTTAAATTGGGATTATCTAATGAAGCGAAATTTGCGTACCTACCTCGTCGTGCATCAGCAAATGAATCCAAACATTCTAGTATTTTTTGGGCAATATCTTGTGTTGGGCGCGAATAGCTTAGCGACAGATTCATCTTTTCGGAAATTCTTTCAACCTCATTGGCCAATTCGATAAGTTTGTGGCCGAATTTCCTTACGATTTTTTCGTCAGGCATTTTTCCATGATTCTCGATAGCGTAATGCGCAACGAGTATTAACTTTGAAAGTCTTTCTAACCCAACAGAAAGACCAAAGAACGCAGTGTAGTACTCGCCCATCTTATCTGCGTAATTAGCCTTGCCTATGGCCGTCGCTCCTGAGCCAATTAGATGCCTGACTAATGACGCTTCTCGACCTAGAGCATGCCATTCAGGCACTTCCCATGGATTTTTACTCACTCTCTAATTTCCTTTTTTATCATGAGCTGAGGATTGATGGAGCCTAACGCCTATCCGCACGGCCCGGAGGCGCGATAGCGCCGGAGGTCCAACAAATGCGTAGCATTTGTGATCGTGCCGGATCTTGTTACGCATTTGCAAGGCACAATCACTTTTTAGATTCATTAACTATTTTTAGCCACTCGCCGAACGAACTTGCTGGCCAGTTGTTGCCAGGCTTAAGGCCTTCAACGTTGTAAGCACGAGCATTACCACCGAAAAAATTGACCCAGCCTTTAGTGGGTATATGAGCTAAGGGGACATCAAATTCCTTGATATAAAATTCGGTGCCCTCAGGAAAATCCGATTCTTTCATCGATACGGGTAACTCTCTAATGATGCATAACGCCTGGGTTAATGGGCGACGCGCTTTTTGCGGCCTCCCAGTGAGCGACAGCGAACGATATTTAACCCTTGGTTAGGCTCATTAATTGCTATCACAGCTGTCAATTTCCCCGCTGTAGTAAACTTTCTTCGAGGGATCACTTATTTCTGCTTCAAACTCGTCTTTGTTCATGTTGTATACTCCCAAGCTTTCCGGGACATATCTTTCTGGCCATACAAAATTATGGTTTTCATCTAAGTGTCGAGCCGAATTAACTATTTCATAATCTATCAAACCAAATTTCCGTTTGGCATGAACTTTTACAATTGCGCAACTGACATTATGAAAGCATTCGTCCGAAGGCTCAGACTTTATCCCTAAATTGAAACCTCCGCGGTCTTTAACACTTGGGAATGCTATTCCATCTGCATGATTTCTAGTCAAGATTGCTTGGGTCAATGCGCGACTGTACCGATAATCATTAGTGCTTGCTTCAGGATCTCTCAGAACATGCGCAAAAAATCTGTCGATATATATTTTCTTTAGCGCCTCTTTTCTTGGTAGCTGATTTAGTATTTTTGAAATGGTTTGGTCCGGATCTCGCCCAACAAAGTGCATATAACCATTTTTTTGTACGTTGGAATATTCTCCTACAACCGCTACGGCAAGAGGAGCATCATTCTTAATTTTAAATCCTGCCAGCTGTACCAACTGACCATCAGCCGGATTTACTTCCGCCAATGCTGTTTCCATATCCGCTGAAATGTAAAAAAATGGTACTCCCTTATCATTCAATCTCCCGGAACTAACGATTTCTGGAGGCGGATAATCTAGATCATCTATGTTGGGAAAAATTTCTCCATCTATTACCCTGGCCCTCCAAAAAATAGTTCCCCGGCCAAGTTCTAACGAAAGGATCTCATACTCATTAAATAGAGGCTCAATTAAGTAGAAGAATTCTGCTTCAGATTTGCTTCTTATAGCACGGCCAAACAATTTCTCGCATTCTTCCATATTCATAAGTGCTTTCAGCTGGTCTTGCCCACAAAAAGTAGACACTCTAACTATGCGTATTTTCGTTCATACTCTGCTGGACTTACATAGCCCAATGCAGAGTGCCTACGAATCCTATTGTAGAAAATCTCAATGTATTCAAACACCTCAGATTTTGCTTGCTCTTCGCTTTCGAATGTTCCGGCATAGACCAGCTCGACTTTTAGCCTGCTAAAGAATGATTCCATTGCCGCATTATCCCAACAGTTAGCCTGGCGACTCATACTCGGCTTGCACTTGCTGTCGGACAAGAGATCCTGGTATTTCTGCGATCGATATTGCACACCCCTGTCAGAGTGAACTATTAGTCCAGGCTTTATTGGTCGTCGCTCTAAAGCCATTTTCAATGCTCGACGTGTCAATTCATCGGTCATCTGCGAGTCAAATGCCCAACCTACAATACGTCGAGAGTACAGATCCATAACTACCGCGAGGTATAGCCACCTCTCCAGAACCCAGATATAAGTAATGTCACTGGTCCAGCGGCAATTTGGTTGATCCACATCAAAGCAACGCTTAAGTAAGTTGGCGGAGACGTTAATGCTCCCCTCTACGGGCTGACTATATCGAAAGCCTTTGCCGTTTCTCGCTTTAATATGCTCCTGTTGCATAAGCTTAGCGACGTAGTTCCGCGAGCATGGCTCACCTAACTCTTGAAGCTCGCAAGCAATTCTAGGCGCGCCATAACGACCTTTAAACTCAACAAACATCTCTCGGATTTTCTCGATTGTTCGTATCTTTCTAATCGTGCGAGCAGATGGCAATCGCCCCCGCCATCGATAATAACCCGATCTTGAGACATCTAAACACCGACACATCAAGCTAACCGGGAATGACCCTACATACTCTTGTATCAATGCGTACTTTACTCTTGGTGGTTCGCAAAGTACGCAGCTGCCTTTTTTAGAAACTCAACCTCCTGACGAGCTTCATGCAACTCCTTCTTGAGCTTGCGAACTTCAGCGCTTTCCTGTTTGGAATAGTCGACACCGTCTAAACTATTGAACTGCTTATCAGACAGCCGATTAAATTGACGACGCCAGTTGTAGATCTGCTGTGCGCTGACGCCTAGCTCTCGCGCCACAGAAGCCGTTGTTGCTCCAGCCTTTTCCGCTCTCTTAACTGCTTCTCTGCGGAACTCCTCCGTATACGCCTGAGTTCTTTTCTTACCCATGATACACCTCCGTGTTAGGCCTAAACCTAACTATACAGGGTGTCTACTAAACGTGGGTAAGTCTTAGCTATAACGCCGCCATAAAAGGCGAGCAACTTGTTGCGAGTCCAGCGCACATAGTGCGCGTATTTTGATGGCTTTGTTACACACTAACCAATTAGATCCTGATAATAAATTGGCTTAGTGCCATTTTTCTCCGCTTCTTGGATGGTAATCTTTTTGACCTCGTTGAAACTTTCAAGCTCAATAAGACTGACCTTGCCCTTTTTAATTCCTCCGAACGAACAGTAAGTTACGACATCCTCACCGATAAATATGTCCTGCCCACTAAAATTGAAGTGCTCTACTGTATTGTTAGAAGCCTTACAAATATATATGTCGTGCTTTTCTAGATAAATAAATATCAAAAAATCGCCACGCCAGCCAATATAGATACATTCGCATCCAAAAGCAGGATTGTATGTTTCAGGTAACCATGTAAGCCTACTGTTTTTTTGGTGTATAACTAGTAAGTGATCATCGTTATCACTGGACTGGAGCCATCCTAAAGCATCTTCCTTTTCAGCAATGTCGCATTCGTAAATATTGTACTTTATATCGCCGTCAATCCATTGGATCTCCCTAGGAGGTGAGAGGTCTAAGTCGCAAGAAACACCACTCTCCTCAAGGATTTCAAGAACTTTTTCGAGCTTTGACAAAACTTAGAGCCCCACGTGTGAGTAACGCCTAGCACACGGGCGGCCGAAGCAAAGCGTAGGCCGTCCAGCCCACATATTTTGTGGGCAATCGTGCTGCTTTTTGTTATGCATTAGCCTCTCCGCCAGTCTTTAATAGTTGCAATAAATAGGGCTATGAAAATTACTAGAAGGAAAAAGGCAACACCATAGCCCACGGCACCATCTACTTTAGCTCCTTTGGCCTCCCAATGCCCATAGGTTATAAGCTGATATAGCATTGCAAAAGATATGAAGCCACTAGTAAATACAGCTAGTAACATATGCCGCAAATTGAAAAGCTTTTTCCCAAAAGCAAGCTCCCCCCATGAAGGAGTCTCGATTTTTCTATCGAGGCCTTTTCGACGCCATCGGCGGTCTTTGAGATTAGACATAGTTTTTATTCATAACGCCGCGTTCAGCCGCGGCCTAAGTTGGATGACTTTTGTGGTATGAGCGTAGCGACCGCAAAAGCCGTACAGCTTTGGATGTCGCGCTGCAATGCCTTGTATGGTAGTTCTTGATCGATTCTGATGTTGAAAATCCTTTTCGCTAACGGGTAAATTGAGACCCACCTTCGGCGGCCACCGAAGGCCTTGTTTGTCACAGTTCGTTGCTGCGCCGGTTTATAAAGACCGTTAACAAGTAGGAACGTGACAGACACTCACTAGGCATAACTCGGATAGTCATGTGGGCCTCGAGCCCGAATAGCAAGGCGGAGATAGCTTATCTTATGGAACCTCAAGAGATCAATGTCGGTATCGATACCAGCAGTAAACAACTCGATATTTATGTGAGACCTACTGGCCAGTTTTTTAGTGTTGCCAATGATAAAAGTGGCATTAAGGATGCCATTAAACAACTTCAACCCCTTAAACCTCAAAGAGTATTAATAGAGTCTACGGGAAGACTCGAGTTAGAGTTTGTTTGCGCCGCCGACAAAGCAGGATTACCTATTGTTGTTTGCAATCCTTCTCAGATAAGAAGCTTCGCTAAATCCGCAGGGCGCCTCGCCAAAACCGACAAGCTAGATGCAATGGATATTGCACATTTTGGTGAGGCCATGAAGCCAAGGCTGTCGGTACTAAAGCCAGAAAAGCTTAGGGAGATCAGTGACTTACTGGCGGTAAGAAGTCAGTGTTTAGAGATGAGCACAATGCAAAAGAATCGGCTTCAGAGAATGCCGAAATCAGTACACAAACCTATACAGACCATTCTAAACACCATCAAAAAAGAGCTACAAGGTATCGACAAGCAACTGGATAAACTGGTTAACAGTGTGTCTGAGTGGCGGCAAAGGCGCGACCTATTGTTGAGTGCTAAAGGGGTCGGAAATGTATTGGCTTATACGTTGATGAGTGAACTTCCCGAGCTAGGAAAATTGAACCGTAAAGAAATCGCTGCACTTGTCGGTATCGCCCCGATGAACCGTGATAGCGGCAGCTTCCAGGGAAAGAGATATATTCGGGGTGGAAGGCATCGTGTACGTACGGTTCTGTTTGTTTCCATTATGTCGGCCATACAACATCATCCCAAATTAAAGCCGATGTATAAGCGATTAGTCGACGCTGGCAAACCTAAAAAGGTCGCTCTGATTGCCTGCATGAGAAAGCAGATTACGATTCTGAATACGATGGTGAAAAATAACACCTACTGGGATGAAAATATGGCTTAATAACTTGACGAACAACCATAGTCACTTGTTATGTTTATGATTCTTGATAATGCGCTTGCTTCCAAGTATTGATATCAGACTGCCCCAAAACAACATTACTTACAAAGGACTTCATGTTGCGATCAGGTCTTGCAAGAATGAACCGTAGATAACTTACACAAACTTCAGGGCCATGCTCAGATAGCTTTTTGAAGTTGTTCATGTGCAGCTTACTTATTGATTCATATGAGCTGACTGCGCTCTCCTCGAACACACTAAGCTCTCTTCCTAAAATATCCTGTATTTTTCCTAATATCTCTTGTTGCTTGCTCATCCTATACCTTTTATATCTTTGCAGCTTCGTGCACGAAAACATAACGCCCTGATCACCAGCCTATGCCATGGGGCTTTTCAATATGCAATAATGAACGAAGTGAATGCATGTTGAAAAGGCCTGTGGCTTAGATCTGGTGCATCGCCTGGTTATGTGCGTGACTCTCGCACTGCAAATTATTCTATAGTCCCGACCAATTGTATTTCAATTGGAAAATCCCTCTTTTCTGCATCATATTTAATCTCGACCCAATTATTTTTACACCACTCACCAACAACTTTTTTGTAAATAGGTATCGTTGAGGAATGATCAATTTCTTTCACTCCTCCGGGATTAGAGGATATAAAACCTGTTACCTTGCCGCCGACTGCATAGGCCTGAAGGGGAGGCAAGCAATGCTCAAGAATGTGCTTGGTAATGATTTCTTCAGAGAACATATCTAGAAGATTATATTCACCCCCAGAAAACTCATTTAAGGCAACCACAACTTCATCGCAAAAATCATATGTAGGCTGATACCATTTTATATAGTAATCCGCTCTTTCTCTAAGGTGATCTGTTACTTCATCAATACTTCTACTCATACTCTATCTCTAAATTTGCTTAATCAGAACCACCATGAGCACATAACGCCGCCAACAGAGGCCCGCGCTTGCGCGGGTCCTGTTGCTTGGCCTGGTTAGAAGGCTACTTACGCTGCTGGAGTACAATTTTTTGTTCCTTGTCTTGTGCTTTTACCAGATAAGTATTTGTACCCCATCCTCCGGCCTGTAAATAGTCTTGTACTTTAAGATCGAAAGAAACTCTTTCTCCCCTATACGCTTGATCTTCCTTCACGCCTACAATAGGAGTCAAAATAACTTCCCCAGTATTTCCTTTGAAGCTTTCAGGATTACCAAGCCAGCGCTCACTAAGGAATACTGATTTTATATAAGGTTTCCACATTGGTTTGTTTTTGATAGTTCCTCTCAATCTGTACTCGATAACAGCCTTGGAATTAAATAAGTACAAGTTGGAGTATATTTCTTTGGTTTCTAATACGTCGATTACTAGGTCGTCTTGGTAGCCCCACCACCCAATTTTATACGTTATGGGTACATCAGATTTTGGTTCAGGTATTTTAGGCTCTAGCGCTTTAATCAGGAACCAGTATGTGGCAGCAAGTAGTGCTGCCATTACGCACGCTATAACGATCGTGATTTTGAGTTTTCTCGACATTCTCAAAGCCTTCTAACGCTCGGCTTTGGGGCGGACTTGTAGCTGCGGAGCAGCGGAAGAAGCCTCCCCCCTTAAAGTAGACGCCACCTTATATTCATCTTATGCGGCCATTCTTTCATATTCATCTGGGCTTTTGAACCCAAGTGAACCATGTCTTCTTTTAAAGTTATAGTACCTATCAAGATACCAAGCTAAGTTAGCTCTTAGTTCCTCAACGGATTCAAAATTAAATCCTTTGAAACTCTCAGTTTTCAGTGTTTGAAAAAATGATTCTACATACACATTATCATTCATAAATCCTGGACGGTTCATGCTCGGCTCAATACCCAGTTCTTTGAGTCGACTTTGGTATGCATAAGCACCGTACTCAGAACCTCGGTCACTGTGAAATATTAGATCTGATTCTATATTTCTGCGACGAACAGCTTTATTTAGCGCTGACAGTGTTAGCTCAACAGTTCGAGTATCCGACAACTCCCAACCCAACACTTTCCGGGAGTAAAGATCAATAATCACAGCTAAATATTGCCATTGTCCATTGATCTTCAGATAGGTTACATCACCAGCCCATTGAGAGTCTGGTTTACTCGGCATACCATGCTCTCTTTGTAGGTTTTCAACCTTAATATAAGGATTTCCAGGCAAAGGGCGTCGACGATAGATCCTTCCAGCTTTCCCCACGATTCCAGCCTCTCTCATAAGGCGTTCAACGCGTTTGTGATTTATTCGTTCACCATTAGCTTTCAGCTCTGCGCTAATTCTTGGACTTCCATAATTACCATCATGCTGTGTATAGATAGCTTCGATACACCCTAGAATTCGCCTATTCTCTATGTCACGAGTGCTCTCATCTCGATTGAGCCACTTATAAAACCCTTGGGGTGAAACATTCAAGTATCTACATAAGTACCTGACACCAAAGTCTGATCGATTAAGAGCTATGAACGAGAATCTTTCAGCTTTGGATCTTTCAGGTACATTTCCCACTTTTTTAGGAAATCATTCTCCTTTTGCAATTTCTCGACCTGCTTTTTTAGACGTCTTATCTCTTTATCATCGGTTTGAGACCGATTTTTCGTTGTTTTTGTCATACTTATTCTACGACTGGGCTTCTCGACCAGCTTGCCTTCTCTACTTTCCTGTCGCCATCTATACACCATTACTGGATGCAAACCAATAATGTTGGCGATAGTAGTCGTATCTACTTTCAGTTGATTAGTGAGAGCTACCACTCTAACTTTGAATTCTGTTGAATATTCAACAACTCGCTCTTCACTCAGTATTTTCGGCATTTTTTCCTACCCTATTCAAAAGGTAGGCGTCTACTCAATGGGGGAAGGTTTCCCCTTCTCTATAATTCTACTGCCCTCAATCAAAGCCCGCTTAAAAACCCAATAAAATCAAAAAAATACATTGAGTGGCACGAAACGAAACAAGTAGATATAAAGCAGCGTCTTTATAATTCCGCGCTCTCCCTGCTTTATATCATTTTTCACATCCTTTAAAAATCAACAAGTTATAGAATTTTCCCCAGAAATAGGAGCAGCGTCTTTTGAATTCTGATATACGAAGCAGGACTTAGTTATCAGTGCTGTATTTCATCAGCCTACTATGCACATATGTCCCAGCTGGAGGGATGCGCTACCGCGTAAAGAATTGGCTTGCTTAGTACTCGACCTTACTGAGTCAGGAATCTTTTTTGTTGAGATCAGCAGCAGACTCATTAGAGCAAAGAAAAGTGACGGTCCTTACCTCAAAGAGGAAAACGTCCCGCTTCCCTACAAGGCTCTCATAAAATCACAGGGTCGCTGCAGGCCATCCCACTTGCAGTTGATAAGCCATCCATAGTGGTTTGCCCCCCACTCTGCTATTCTGCGCCCCTATAAAGAAGCCCTTCGAACTTTGGCCTGGACCTTTCTGTTCAGATCTTTCCCGATTGTATGCTTCAGGAACATCAGGTTTGGGCTTGCCGTTCATTATTTGATCGAACGCTTCAGCTTATTAAGCCCCCGAGGAAACCTGCCCCCTACCCCAATCTGAGCCGGCCGCCACTCCTGCGGGGCTCTTGGGGTTTGCGAACACTTTTGTAACTTACTGATTTTCTTAGAAAAAATGCCAAAAACCGCAAACAAGACCAAGGCCGCGAAACCCGAACACACCCCCATGATGCAACAATACATGCGCATCAAGGCCCAGCACCCCCAAGAGCTGGTGTTCTACCGCATGGGGGACTTTTACGAGCTGTTCTTTGATGATGCCAAGAAGGCGGCTGAGCTGTTGGATGTCACCCTTACTGCCCGTGGCAAGTCCGGGGGGGAACCTATCCCCATGGCCGGTATTCCCTACCATGCAGCTGAGGGCTACTTGGCGCGGCTAATTAAAGCTGGTGTTTCCGTTGCCATCTGTGAACAAATCGGTGATCCCGCCACCAGCAAGGGGCCGGTTGAGCGCCAGGTAGTACGTATTGTTACTCCGGGCACGGTCACCGACGAGGCACTTCTCAACGATCGCCGCGATAACCTCCTGGCTGCTATTTCACACTTGGGCGATGTATTTGGCCTGGCACTGCTGGACCTGGCAACCGGTCGTTTTGTGGTTCAGGAAACAGATACTCTGGAAGCCCTGGCCGAGCAGGTGCAGCGCCACAATCCCGCTGAACTGCTTGCGCCGGAAGAGCTTAGCCTGCCGATTGAAATCGAACGCCGCGCGGGCGTGCGCCGCCGGGCACCTTGGGAGTTCGAGCTGGAGAGCGCTTTGCGTCTGCTCAACCAGCAATTCGGCACCATGAACCTGGAGGCCTTTGGTTGTAGCCATATGCACGGTGCTGTGATCGCTGCCGGCTGCCTGCTGCAATATGCACGGGACACCCAGCGTACCGAGCTGCCCCATATTCGCGGCCTGCTGACGGAAAGTGGTGATGAGACAGTCGCCTTGGATGGTGCCAGCCGCCGCAATCTGGAGATTGATCTGAACCTGAACGGTGGCGATGACAATACCCTCTTGTCGGTCTTCGATAGCTGTAAAACCGCTATGGGTAGCCGCTTGCTGCGCCGCTGGTTTAACAACCCCTTGCGCCAGCTGACTACCTTGCGCAACCGCCAAGATGCCATCGCAGCATTAATTGCCGATTATGGCTTTGAGCCTCTGCGTGATGCCCTCAAACCTGTGGGCGATATGGAGCGAATCCTGGGCCGTTTGGCACTGCGCTCTGCACGTCCTCGGGATTTGGCTCGCCTGGGCCAGTCCCTAGCTCAATTCCCAGAAATCCAGCAACAGTTAGCGGAATCTGACGCAACGTTATTGAATGAATTGTGCAGCCAGATCGGCGAGTGGCCAGAAACCGTAGAGCTACTGCAAGATGCCATTATTGAAAACCCTCCGGTAGTAATTCGCGACGGTGGCGTTATTGCTACCGGCTACGACGAAGAACTGGACGAGCTGCGCGCTATCAGTGAAAACGCCGGCGATTACCTGGTGCAACTGGAGCAGCGGGAAAAAGAGCGCACCGGTATTCCCACCCTTAAGGTGGGTTACAACCGGGTGCACGGCTACTTTATTGAAATCAGTCGCGGGCAAAGCGATAAGGCGCCAGCTGAATACATTCGCCGCCAGACCCTGAAAAATGCAGAGCGCTTTATCACGCCCGAGCTAAAGGAGTTTGAAGACAAGGCGCTCTCCGCCAAGAGCCGCGCGCTAGCTCGTGAAAAGGCATTGTACGAAGAGCTAATCAATCAGCTGAATGAGCCCCTGGCAGAGCTCCAAGCCGCCGCTGCGGGTATATCCGAATTAGACGTGCTGGCATGCTTGGCCGAGCGCGCTGACGATTTGCGCCTGTGCCGTCCCGAACTGGGCACTGAGCCTGGTCTGCATATTACCGGCGGGCGCCACCCGGTGGTGGAGCAGGTATTGGACGAGCCTTTTGTGGCCAACGATATTGATTTGCACAATGACCGCCGCATGCTGGTAATTACCGGCCCGAACATGGGCGGTAAATCTACCTATATGCGCCAGACAGCATTGATTGCCCTGTTGGCCCACTGCGGCAGTTACGTGCCCGCCGACAGTGCCCAGATCGGCCTGCTGGATCGTATCTTCACTCGCATCGGCAGTGCCGATGACCTGGCCGGTGGCCGCTCCACCTTTATGGTGGAAATGACCGAGACCGCCAATATCCTGCGCAATGCCACCGAGCACAGCTTGGTACTGATGGATGAGATTGGCCGTGGTACCAGCACTTACGACGGCCTGTCCTTGGCCTGGGCCTGTGCCCACTACCTGGCAGGGGAAGTGCGCGCCTTTACGCTGTTCGCCACCCATTACTTTGAACTGACTGACCTGCCCAGCCAATGCTCTGAGGCCGCCAACATCCACTTGGATGCCACCGAGCACGGCGAGGGAATTGTCTTCCTGCACCGCATCCAGGAAGGGCCCGCCTCTAAGAGTTACGGGTTGCAGGTGGCCAAACTGGCCGGCATCCCCAGTGATGTATTGACCGAGGCCCGCGCGCGCTTGGCAGCATTGGAAGCCGGCGCCCAGTCGGTAGATGTGCCAGCTCCTATTGCTACGCCTGCACCGGCCCCCAAACAGGAGCCGGAAGAAGCCGCTGTGCCAATGGCCGCGGGCCCTGGTTCCCCCCAGCAGGTAGATCTGTTTGGCAGCCCAAGCCACCCGGCCGTGGATGCCCTTGAGGAGCTTGATCCGGACGATTTGACGCCACGCCAGGCACTGGAAGCGCTCTATTCTTTACGCAAGTTACTGAAGTAAAAGACCGGGCGACCCTGGTCGCCCAATTCATCCTGTTATAAACAGTGAACTAAATCGACTGAAAAGCCACTACAATTCGCGCCAGTAATTGATAAAATCCGCTGCACGAAGAATTCAGTGGCACTATCGAGGGACAAACATGACATTCGTAATTGGGGAAAACTGCATTAAGTGTAAATACACCGACTGTGTAGAGGTTTGCCCGGTAGACTGTTTTTACGAAGGCCCCAACTTCCTGGTAATTCACCCAGACGAGTGTATCGACTGCGCCCTGTGTGAGCCGGAGTGCCCCGCCAACGCGATTTTCTCTGAGGATGAGGTTCCGGACGATCAGCAGGAATTTATCGAGTTGAACGCAGAACTCGCCGAGGTATGGCCCAATATTACTGAGAAGAAAGACCCATTACCGGATGCCGAGGAGTGGGACGGCAAGAAGGGCAAGCTGGACCAGCTGGAGCGCTAAACAAGTTCAAAGAAAAAAAGCCGTCATTGACGGCTTTTTTTCTATCTGTGGAAACCCCAAAAAATGAAAATAATAATTAATGCTATTTGCATTTGGCTTTTTGTATTTTCAACCTGTGCCCAGGCAATTACCGGCAAGGATAAATGGGTAGCGCTTATTTTTGATGAGGGGCCCTCCCCCGACAAAACCGAGCCACTGTTAAAGCGGCTCGAGTCTTTGGAAGTGACCGCCACTTTTTTCCCTACAGGGCAGGAAATGGAAAGGTACCCGGAGCAGACCCAGGCAATCATTCAGGCTGGACATCAGTTAGGTAACCATGGTTACTCACACACAAACCTTTCCCAGATGCCTTTGAGCAGTGCCAAGGAGGAGATTAAAAAAACCTGTCGGCTACTACAAAGTAATGGCTATACCAGCAAGCCCATGTTCCTCCCTCCTCACGGAAAGATGTCTGACGAGCTGGGCACGCTTTTAAGTGATCACCAGTTCAAGATTGCTCACTGGGATATCGATCCTACTGAGCAACTGCAAGCAGGCGGCGCACAAGTCGCAGCTGACTATATATCCCAAAAGGCAAAAGACGGAAGTGTGGTTCTGCTGCACCCCATGTATGGTCAGCACCATCAGGTAATGGAGGCCCTGCCCCTCATTACTGCGCAACTCAGGCAAAAGGGCTTCCAGTTTGCCACACTGGAGCAACTAACCCTGATGAAAGCAGGCGACCATTTGGAACCTGTGGAGCGGGACTCTATCAATTAGCGGAACGGGAGCCCAAGGCTCCCTCCACTCTATTGGGAGCCTCTTATGTTGCGCTGGGCTGTCACCTTCCTGGTTATTGCGCTGATCGCCGCCTTCTTTGGCTTTAGTGGCATCGCTTCGACCGCAACTGAAATAGCCAAGATTCTCTTCTTTATTTTCCTTGTGATGTTTGTGCTGGCACTAATTTTCGGCAGACCCAAGTAGAACAGCCGCCCAAGGGCGCCTGTTATTACTTCTTGTGAGGCACTCGGGTCGGCGCCAGGCTGAGCACTTCAGCAATGTGATTGGCCCCCAATACCATCTCCATTACCCCCAACGCCTCAAGAATCTCATCATCACCGGCACCGAGCTTTCGCGCAGCGGCGATCAGGTGCTCGCGATGGTCATCAGGGGCGCTGTTGGCATTGCGCGCCAAGTCAAACAGGGCGTGCTCTTTTTCAGAAAAGTGCACATGCTTGGGGTCAGTGCGAATCCGCATCACTTCATCGGTTTCCACCCCGAGCATTTGCAGGGACATACTGTGATGATAAATGCCATAGTCACAGTGGTTATCGGCTGAGACTGCCAGGCCAATGGCTTCTTTCAGCTGCGCCGACAAACAGCCGTGAATCATCACCGTCTTAAACTTGTACCAGTTTGCCTCAAGCAATCCCGGGTGTTGGGCGTAGACACGGAACAGACTGGGGATTCCCCCCAGCTCGTCATCAATCTCAGCAAAAACCCTGGCTACATCATCGGAAGCTGGGTGCTCGACCAACGGAATACTGCTCATTATTCACCTACCTGTCATCGCCGGGTGTCCAAGTGGCATAAATTACTTTCTGGCACGACATAACACTGTATATAATCACAGCATGAGAAAGATTATCCACTGTGATTGTGACTGCTTCTACGCTTCGGTCGAAATGCGTGACGATCCCAATCTCCGTGGACGCCCTTTGGCCGTTGGAGGCAGTAGCGACCGCCGCGGAGTGATCTCTACCTGCAACTATGAAGCCCGCAGCTATGGGGTTCGCTCTGCAATGCCTACCGCCCAGGCCAAGAAACTGTGCCCTGATTTGATTGTAGTACCCGGCAACATGGCTAAGTACCGGGAGGTCAGCGGGCAGATACGGGAGATATTTCTCGACTACTGCGATGATATTGAGCCCCTATCCCTGGACGAAGCTTTCCTGGATGTCACCGACAGTGGCCGCTGCCACGGCAGCGCTACCCTAATCGCTGAGGAAATCCGGCAACGGGTGCGCGACACCCTGGGTATCACTATTTCTGCCGGGGTGGCCCCGAATAAATTCCTGGCCAAAATTGCCAGTGATTGGCAGAAGCCTGACGGATTGACAGTCATTACGCCGAGCGAGGTCGATCAATTTGTTTTGCGCCTGCCTATCAACAAAATACACGGCGTGGGACGGGTGACCGCAGAGAAAATGCATCGACAAGGCATTCGCACTTGCGCGGATTTACGCAATTTTTCGCAAGTTGAACTGAGTAAGAAGTTTGGCAAATTTGGCCGCCGCCTTTACGACCTTTGCCGTGGTGTTGACGATCGCCCGGTAAGCGGCGATGGCTCCCGCAAGAGTGTTAGTGTCGAGCGCACCTTTTGCGAAGACTTATCCAGTTTTGACGAATGGCTGGAACAGCTGACAGAGCTGTATATGCGTCTGCTGGAGCGGCTGGAAAAACTCGGCGATCGTTACGAAGTAAATGGTGCCACCGTAAAAGTAAAGTACGCGGATTTTACTACCAGCACCCACGAGCGCAGCAGCCGTGCCGGGCGTATTTCTGAATTCCGCCAGCTACTGCAGGAATGTCGAGAAAAACGCCCTGCTCCCATCCGCCTTCTTGGGGTAGGCTTGCGACTCACAGACCTCCGGGCGGGACAAGGCCCTGTTCAATTGCCACTACCCTTGCCGGAGCAAGCCTCTTTTTGACGTTTGATTGCTTAATTAGGCGCATCATCACTTATTGATAAATCTGGCGTTGGCCCTTACCCGAGCAACCACCTCTCAAACCAGGGGCAACTATACTTCGCAAGCCCGAAGATTCGTATCTGTCGTACCGTGACATCGGCTGAAATTATAAGTACTGGCCAGAGAATAATTGCGACGCAGAACCATACTACAATCTTCTTTATTGACGCCGCATAAACCAATACTCGGCCAGTGGTTCGAGGCGGGATAATTTGCGTACGGAGGCTCAAGACATTGTCTCTCAAAGAGTTACGCCAGCTATCTGACGAGGCGCTATTCCAATACTACAAGGAGTCGCGCAAACCTGCTGTGTTCCATCAACTCTACGGCCGTCATAAAGATTCCCTGTATCGCTACTGTATGCAAATGGCGCCGTCTTCATCCACTTTACTCTTGCAAAAACTCTGGCGTGGTCTTTTGGAAAATCCGCCAGAATTGCACGGGCGTCTGCTTAAAAGTTGGCTTTACATCCAAGTCAATAAATTGCTCAAGCTTGAGGAATTTTCCAGTTCGAAGAAATCCGCGCAAGAGTCTCCCCAGCAGAATAGAATTCTCGCAGCGATTCAAAATTTACCTTCTCAATTGCGCAATGTTTTATTACTGCATATGGAATGCAAGCTGCCACTGGCAACCGTGGCCGATATCGAGCAGCTCTCTCTCAATAAATGCCGCACCCTATATCATCGCGCCCGAACCGCACTGGACGAAGCGATATACGGTTCGGAGAGAAGACCTTGGCAAGTAGAAGTTATCGAAGAGTAATCGAGTTAATGCTATGAGCAATTGGGAAAATCAATATTTTAAAGAAGCCGAGACGTTGACTTCCCCGCAGCAGCTGGATGACGATCTATATAAAACAGCCCAAACCTATAAGCCGAAAGTAAACGTCAATCATCTACTCTCTCGTGCAACAGTAAGTTGTAGCTTGGTAACCGCCTTGCTATTGCTTCTTCATCCAGCCCAACACCTAGGTGCCTTCACTCACAAGGCAAATTCCACCGAGCAGCATTTGTACGAGCCGGCGTTAAGGGATTGGAAAGAAACTGTGATGGCAGTTACCCCAGCGCCAGATCCCTGGCTCGTACTACGCAATCAGGTAAATAGTGGCGAGTATGTTGCCTTGTGCCACTTTTGGCGGACTGAACAGCAGGATGGAAGTGAAGAATCCCTGCCCGATGAATTACGTAAAAGTGCTAAGCGTCACTGCCGAATTTTATCGAGCACGGCTTCAAGGAGTTAGAAACAACTGATATCAAGTTCAAGCGGCCAGTTCGAATTCTCACTTCCTATACAGTCTCAACTTAGCCACTACACTGTGGTAGGCATCTACGGTGCCGGTGGTCCTTCTGCCGGAGAAAATCCAGTACTAAAGTCAGTAATCAACCAACTTCATGGGCGGATATTCTCCCACACACGAAAGCTCACTATTTACCGTTACCTTAAAAATGGGGTTTCGCGCAAAAAAGCAGCGATATTGTTTGGCTACAGCAGAGGGGGAAATGCTGCGATAAAAATCGCCAATGCACTTGGCAGGCAAGGCATCTCTATACAATGCCTGGTGATATTTGACGCCCACAGCATCAATGACAAAAGAAAATTCAAACTCAAATATGACAATATCAAAAGGGCTTACAACTTCTTTCAAAGAAACCCCAGAACCGCTGGGAAATATGGCTGGTGGGGTATAAACCCCTATTGGGGATGCACCCTATTCTCACCATTTATCGAAGTCCAACAATTTGACTTTACTGGTGAGTACTACAAAAAAGGTATTCCCGCTTCTCACTTGAATATTGTTCGCATGGGTCTCAACACCCTTAAACAAGAAGAAACATTTATGTAAACTCGCCTTAAACAACTCTCAAACAGATCGAAACCACCACTTTCCACCACGACTTAGAAAAATGGTGGTCCGGCCTTATACTGACCCCACTAGGTAATCTGCAGAAAAATCCACTCTGCAACTAAAGCTGGCTTCGCCTCACCCTCTATTTCCATAGTTACCATCAGCTTAATTTGATACTGGGACTCTTTTTTCTCCGTAATATCCAGTATTTTCCCGGAGACGCGCACCCGGCTACCGGTCTTTACAGGGTTGATAAAGCGGACTTTATCCAAGCCATAATTCACCCCCATATAAGCACCTGTAACCGTTATCTGTAGAGCACCTACAAAATAAGGCAGCAGTGACAGTGATAGAAATCCATGGGCAACCGTTCCACCAAAAGGTGTTTTCGCAGCGGCCTCTGGGTCTACATGAATAAACTGTCGATCCAAGGTGCACTCAGCAAAGCTATCAACTCTCTGCTGGTCAACTTCAAACCAGTCTGTGGGCTCTGTTTCAAAACCAATGTAATAGCCGAGGCTATCAGGTGAAATTTCTACAGGCATCGAAGGCTCCTTTTCGATTCTCTATTCGCTTTCTCTGCGATTCCCAACCTCAATAGGCCGAGAGACCGCCATCTACTGCCAGTGCCTGCCCGGTAATGTAAGTCATTTTTGGGGAAACCAGCATCAACATGGCCGCTACGACTTCTTCCGGCTTGCCCAGGCGTTTCATCGGGCATCCCTCAGCGAGAAACGCTTGAACTTGTTCAGGGCTGGCATCTTCAGTTGCAATATCGGTAACCATCGGGGTCAGACAATAGAAGGGGCAAATCGCGTTTACACGGATACCGTACTTGGCGTTTTCCATCGCTGCCGTTTTGGTCAGGCCGATCACACCATGTTTTGCCGCTGCGTAAGAGGCTATCTTGGGAGCACCGCCCAGCCCCGCCATAGAGGAAACATTCAGTACAGCTCCGCTGGTCATCTTCAATAGGGGCAACTGGTGTTTAAGCCCCAGGAAAACCCCCTTAAGGTTAACGTTGTACTGAAGATCCATCATGGCCTCATCTGTCTGCTTGAGAGACATCATCGGAGGCGCGATTCCAGCATTGTTAACAGCGATATCCAGCTGTCCAAACTCTGACTGAGCCAATTGCGCCAGAGCAGCGCAATCAGACTCTTGGGAAACATCACAGCGCTGGGCGCGCACAGCAATATTTTGGCTTCCCAGTTTGTCTGCCAACTGCATCAAGGCCTCTTCATTGATATCTCCCAATACCAAACGAGCGCCCCGAGAACCAAGTTCCTCGGCCAATAATTTTCCAAATCCACTGGCAGCACCGGTAATCAATGCGACTTTATCACTAAAATCGAGAATTGGATCATGCATGGTTAAATCCCCCCACAAGAAGTCAAACCACCATCCACAACGACACATTCGCCGGTCGTATAACTGGAAGCATCGGAGACCAAGTACAAAACGGTGCCCGCCATCTCTTCCGGCTCCGCATGACGGTGCATGGGAATATGGCCAACAGCAGTTTTATAAATATCCTCGTGGGAAAACAATGCCCCGGCGAATTTGGTTTTTGTAAGCCCTGGTAGTAGAGCATTCACCCGGATATTAAATTGCGCACACTCCTTGGCAAACGCTTTGGTCATATTGACCACCGCCGCCTTGGTAATTGAATAAATACCCTGCCCAACACCCGGCTGCAAGGCATTCACTGAGGCAGTATTTACAATAACGCCACCACCCTGCTCTCGCATCAATTTGCCGGCTTCTACCGACATAAAGAAATAACCGCGTATATTGACCTCTACCGTCTTTTCGAAGGCCGCTAGATCAGTATCAAGAATATGGCCAAAATAGGGATTAGTCGCCGCATTGTTGACCAAAATATCCAAGCGACCAAATCGCTCGCGAATATCGCCAATAACCTGCTGGATATTATCCATGTTGCCAATATGGCAGGGGATTGCATCGGCACAGCCACCGGCATCCACAATTGCATCGGCTACGGCCTGACACCCTTCAATTTTTCTGCTGGAAACCAAAACATGGGCACCCTGCTCAGCCAAAAGTTTTGCGATGGCCTCACCAATACCCCGACTGGCACCCGTCACCAGGGCAATTTTTCCCGAGAGATCAAAAATATTCTTTGCCATTTCTTATCCTTATAATTTCACAAGTTAACCGTTAGCAGCGATATCCAATGCAGCTTGTGCGAGGGGTTCTACCAGGGCTCCCAGTTTTGCCGCATTTTTATTGGAGGCATTGCCGTCTTTTGCACGCTTCACCACCCCCTGAACAATCGCTGCCAGGCGAAAGAAGCTAAAAGCCAGATAAAACGGCCAATTATCAATCCCATCAATACCCATTCGCTGGCAGTATTTGGCCACATACTCTTTTTCGGAGGGGATACCCAAGGCCTTTATATCCAAGCCTAATAGGCCGGACATTTTGTCTTTGCCAGCGGGCATTCGCATTTGCATACACTGGTAAGCGAGGTCGGCATAGGGATGTCCCAGTGTGGAAAGTTCCCAATCCAAAAGCGCTATGACCTTGGGCTCCTGAGGATGGAAAATCATATTATCGAGCCGGTAATCACCGTGCACCAACGCGATACGCCCATCATCATCCGGTAAAACGTCACCCAACCAGGCCATCAACTCATCCATTGCCGCAATGGGCTCCAGCTCAGAGGCTCGATATTGAGTGCTCCAGCGGTCCAGCTGCCGCTGGAAGTAATTACCTGGTCGGCCGTAATCCGAAAGGCCTACGGCATTAATATCCAAACTGTGCATGGCCGCCAGTACACGATTCATTTCATCGTACATAGCGCTACGCTGCTCGGCGTCAACTTCCGGCAGTGCCGCATTCCAGAATATCCGGCCCTCACAATATTCCATTAAATAAAACATAGAACCGATCAGGTCCCGGTCCTCACAGAGGTGCAATACCCTGGGCACCGGCACTTTAGTATCGGCGAGTGCCGACATTACCCGGTACTCCCGATCTACGGCATGGGCAGATTTCAATAACTTGCCCGGAGGCTGGCGCCGCAAAACATAAGATCGCGCCGAGGTTTGCAACTTAAAAGTGGGGTTAGACTGGCCACCGGGAAATTTGGTGACCGTTACAGGCCCATTGAAACCGTCGACTTTGCCGGACAAATATTCTTGCAGTCGCTCAACAGGCAGCTCTTCCACAGAGCTGCGCAAATTGTTTACCGTCTCAGTCACTGAGTCCTCCATGATTTTCTGCGGCGGCATAGTGAGCTGCCAGGTTTCTGCCCAACTGCATCATATGAACTTGATCGGGGCCATCCGCCAGACGGATGGTCCGAGCATAGGCATAGTGATGGGCGAGACTGTAATCCTGCCCCAATCCTGCGGCGCCGTGAATCTGTATGGCGCGATCTATCACCTTACAAGCCATCTGTGGCGCGACAATTTTTATCATCGCGATTAAATCTTTGGCCGCCTTATTACCCAACCGATCCATTTGCGCAGCGGCCTTCAGAGTCAGCAGGCGCGCCTGCTCGATTTCGCAGGCGGATTTGGCAATATCTTCACGCACCGATCCCTGCTTGCTCATCGGGCGACCAAAAACTATGCGCTGCTCCGCGCGTGCCGACATCATCTCCAGCGCTCTTTGAGCCTGGCCAATTAACCGCATACAGTGGTGTATTCTGCCCGGCCCCAAGCGTCCCTGTGCAATTTCAAAACCGCGCCCCTCTCCAAGAATTAAATGGCTGGCAGGCACCCGGACATTTTCAAAAATCACCTCTGCATGCCCTTCCGGTGCATCGTCATAACCGAATACCGTCATCGGGCGAACTATTTTGACTCCAGGCGTATCGGTGGGTACCAGGATTTGCGACTGCTGCTGGTGACGATTGGGATTTTCCGGGTCGGTCTTACCCATCACGATCATCACTTTACAGCGTTTATTCATCAGGCCACTGATATAAAACTTGTGGCCGTTAATAACGTAACTGTCGCCATCGCGGGTAATCGACGTTTCGATATTAGTGGCATCGGAGGAGGCAACCCGGGGTTCGGTCATAGCAAAGGCAGAGCGAATTTTTCCATCCAAAAGCGGGGTTAACCATTGTTCCCGCTGGGCCTCAGAACCGTATTGAGCCAAAACTTCCATATTGCCGGTATCCGGGGCATTACAGTTAAATACCTCCGATGCAAAAAGTACTTTCCCCATTTCCTCAGCCAGGGGTGCATACTCCAGGTTATTGAGCCCGGCACCGTAACGGGAATCCGGTAAAAACAGATTCCAGAGTTCCGCTTCCCGGGCTTTAATCTTTAATTCTGCCAAAATCGCCGGCTCTCCCCAGCGATCCTCCTGCAACTGCTGCATAAATATCGCTTCGGCGGGATAGATATACTCCTGCATAAAATTTTGCAGGCGTTCCAGCAGTCCTTTTACCTTGTCTGAGTATTCAAATTCCATCGTTACCTGCCCAATCAACTGTAAGTGATATATTCGTGACGCCCATCCCGATCCAGGTGCGGCACATGATTGAAACTGTGCAGACTGATATTTTCTGCACTGAAAAATAAACGGCTAACGGCTGTGTTTTGGATTTGCATATTGAGATTGGCGACGGTGGAAATTGAGCCGCCCAATATTTGCGTCAACATCATGGCAATGGCACCGCCCGAACTAACAACCAGGGTTCGGCTGCCTTTGGGGCTATCGCAAATGTTTTTAAGTGCATCTGCGATTCTGGCTTCAAAATGCGACCAGGTTTCCGGTGGACTGATCTCACCGGCGGCCCAAGCCAGCATCCCCTTCTTCAGGAATCGATAAAAATCGGCGCGACTGGCACCTGCTCCCGGTGCCCGATCCGGGTATAGCTCGCTGTAATGCTTGGCAACCGCTAGAAAATCAAATTCATTAAGCTGGGGGAGTACACTGCGGGTATTTTCACCGGGGAGTTCCAGCCCCTCGCAAATGCCGTCCAAAGTTTGCCGGTGCCGGGTTAGGTTGCCACACAGCAACCGGTCGAAACGAATACCCTTATCCCGCCAGTATTCACCCAGCCAGCGCGACTGTTGCCAGCCGGTATCGGAGAGATTGTCATAGTCATCGGCCCCAAATGAAGCCTGTCCGTGACGTACCAGAATAAATTCAGCCACCTATTTCCCTCCCCTTTTGATCTCCCCAACCCTATCTCCAGCATTTGAATCATCAAAGTTTATTATGCGAATATTGAATCATTCATGAGAGTGATGACGGTGGCAGCAATGCAATTACAGCGAATCGACATGAACCTCTTTCCCGTGCTGGAGGCGATATACACAACCCGAAACCTGACTCGTGCCGCTGAGCAACTGCATATCACCCAGCCGGCTGTCAGTAATGCTCTCGCGCGACTTCGCCGTACGTTAGACGACCCACTATTCACTCGCAGCCCCACCGGTATGGCACCGACGCCACTGACTGAGGGCATTATGCCGAAGGTCCAGGAAGCTCTTTCTCTACTGGGGGCAAGCCTTAGCGAGCAGCGTCATTTTGTGCCACAGGAAGCCAGAAAAACCTTGCGGCTCTCCATGAACGATATGGCGGAGACTTTCCTTTTACCTAGACTGCTGGAAGTGCTGGAGCAGGAGGCCCCAGGTATCACTGTCGAGTCTTTCCAGGTCCCAAGGGAGCAGCTGGTCAAGGAACTGGCCGCCAACACCCTGGACTTTGCCCTAGATGTTCCCGTACCCACTTCCCCACAGATAAAACAACAGCGACTGATGAACGATCGCTACCTGTGTATGTTGCGCCAGGATCACCCCTTGGCGGATTCCGCCAGCCTTACCCTGGAACAGTACCTGAAGCTGGAACATATCCATGTCTCCAGCCGTCGGAGTGGTCCTGGCCTGGAAGATATTGCCCTGAACAAGTTAGGGCGCCGTCGCAATGTGAAATTGAGGGTCCAGCACTACCGGGTCGCACCGTTAGTGGTATTGAGAACCGACCTGGCACTGACAGTCCCCGCCAGCCTGGCGCGACAGTACTCAGCCCGATTGTTTGAGCTTCCGTTTCAAATACCGCAAATGGACTGGCACCTGCTGTGGCATAAAAATCAACACGACGACCCAGCCAATCAATGGCTGCGAAACAAGTTGGTAAGCTTGGTAGAGGAGTAAATGAGCCTCTGTATACGTCGAGACAGGGAACCCTTAAAAAACACTTTATTTATAGATGAGAATGGGACGCATCAAGGTTAGATGGGGCCCGTAATTGATCACTGAATTCGACCGGTTAAGTCACTGTTTCACAGTGGGCCGTCTTGTTATCCTGCTGGGCAACGATATGCACTTTTTTGCATATACATAAATGAACCCTAAAGGTTACAAGAAGAGAAATTTGCCATGTCCCAAGCCTACCCTAATATGCTTGCCCCCCTGGACCTGGGCTTCACCACCCTGAAAAACCGGGTGCTGATGGGCTCCATGCACACCAACCTGGAAGAACACCCCAATGGCTTCACCCGTTTGGCGGCCTTTTTTGCCGAACGTGCCCGCGGTGGCGTTGGCCTGATTGTAACCGGTGGTATTGCCCCGAACGAAGAGAGTGGCGTATTCCAGGGCGCTTCGAAGATGACCACTTCGGAAGAAGCCCAGCAGCACCGCGAAGTCACCGATGCTGTTCACGCTGAGGGCGGCAAGATCTGTATGCAGATCCTGCACACCGGCCGCTACGCCTACAACGAAAACCTGATCGCACCCTCTCCCATCCAGGCGCCGATCAACCCCTTCACCCCGCGCGAATTGACCAGCGAGGAAATCGAAGGCCAGATCGATGACTA
This sequence comes from Microbulbifer sp. CNSA002, assembly GCF_047324085.1. Lineage (NCBI taxonomy): Bacteria > Pseudomonadati > Pseudomonadota > Gammaproteobacteria > Cellvibrionales > Microbulbiferaceae > Microbulbifer > Microbulbifer sp. CNSA002. The sequence goes on along the minus strand of NZ_CP172449.1, from coordinate 1,479,778 downwards.
TGTACGCTGCGCCACCCTGGCTCGCGAAGCCGGCTATGACGGTGTGGAGATCATGGGCTCCGAGGGTTACTTTATTAACCAGTTCATCGTGAAACGCACCAACAAGCGTACCGATGAATGGGGCGGCTCCTTCGAAAACCGTATCCGCCTGCCGATCGAAGTTGTGCGCCGCGTACGGGAAGCCGTCGGTGAGAACTTTATTATTATTTACCGCCTGTCCATGTTGGACCTGGTAGAAGATGGCAGTGACTTCGATGAAGTAGTGGCTCTGGGCCAGGCTATCGAAAAAGCTGGCGCCACAATTATCAATACCGGCATCGGCTGGCACGAAGCGCGCGTTCCCACTATTGCCACCAGTGTTCCCCGCGCGGCATTTACCGATATCACCGCCAAGGTGAAAAAGCACCTGTCTATCCCGGTAGTCGCCAGTAACCGTATCAATGTGCCGGAAGTCGCCGAAGAAGTTCTGTCCTCCGGCCAGGCTGACATGATTTCCATGGCACGCCCCTTCCTGGCAGACTCTGAGTTCGTCAACAAAGCCGCCGAAGGCCGCGCCGACGAGATCAACACTTGCATTGGCTGTAACCAAGCGTGTCTGGACCACACTTTCCAGCTGAAACTGACCTCCTGCCTGGTAAACCCCCGCGCTTGTCACGAAACCGAATTGAACTACCTGCCTACCGACAACGTGAAAAAGGTAGCTGTAATCGGCGCCGGCCCTGCGGGCATGGCCGCATCTACCGTTGCCGCAGAGCGTGGACACGAAGTAACCCTGTTCGAAGGCAGCGATAAGATTGGTGGCCAGTTCAATATCGCCAAGCAGATCCCCGGCAAGGCAGAATTCCAGGAAACCCTGCGCTACTTTAAGCGCCGCCTGGAAGTCACCGGTGTTGAAGTAAAACTTAATACCATCGCCACAGCGGAAGATCTGCAATCTTTTGATGAAGTGATTATTGCTACCGGTATCGAGCCGCGCACTCCACCGATCCCCGGCATTGAGAGCGATAAAGTCCTGGGTTACCTGGATGTACTGAAGCACAAGAAGCCGGTTGGCGAGAAGGTTGCCATTATCGGAGCCGGCGGTATCGGCTTTGATGTAGCGGAGTACCTAACCCACGATGGGCCCCACTCCACAGAAGATGAAGTGGTCGCCAGCGATAAGGAAGAGTTCTTCAATGAATGGGGTGTCGATATTGCCCTGGAGAATCGCTCCGGCCTGAAGCCACGCGAAGCAGTAAGCTCTCCGCGCCAGGTATATTTGTTGCAACGCAAAACCACCAAAGTGGGTGCAGGCCTGGGTAAAACCACCGGCTGGATTCATCGCGGAAGCTTGCAGCATCGCAAGGTAGAGATGATTGCCGGTGCCCTTTACGACAAAATTGACGATAAAGGCCTGCATATCCGCGTTGGTGAAGAGGAAAAGGTACTGGAAGTCGACAATATTATTGTCTGCGCCGGTCAGGAGCCCGCACGCAAGCTATACGAAGCTCTGCAAGAGCGCGGCGTAACCACCCATCTGATTGGTGGCGCTGATGAAGCCGCAGAACTCGATGCCAAGCGCGCTATCGACCAAGGCTCACGTCTCGCTGCCGAGATCTAATTTCCCGGCGATCACAAAATAAAATACCCCCGTCGACCAGAGTTGGCGGGGGTATTTTTTTGCCCTTAAATTCTGTATCCGGTGCTAGGACACATTGGCGACTCGATCCGCGACTACCGTTCCCTCAGGCTCAGGCCACTCAGGGCGAGACAGATACTCGGTAAGGCGATAGAGCACGAACACAACTCCACATAACGCCACTAACAAGCCGTATAAGGCCGGGCCACTCCACCATTGAATAATCACTCCACCAATTAATGGCGCCATCGACCAGCCAATGGCATAAAAGGAAGAGGCCCCAAAATAGGTACCGCGTAAATGGGATGGTGCCAGCCGGTCAATTTGAATGCTCATGGTTGGAAACAAAATTGCCTCAGCCAGACTCAAAATAAAAGTCGCTCCGAGCCAACCCCAAAACCAATCTACCGGATTTAGGGCATACCAAAGCTGGGAGATCGACAAAATACCCAACCCAATCACAATACGGGTGTTAATGGCCAGCGGCCCCATTAACTTCATAATGGGAAACTGCAGTAATACTATCGTCGACGCATTAACAAAGATCATGCTGGATATCAGCTCTACCAATCCCGGCGCTTCAGCGCGGGTGAGGTATTGCACCAAGCTTGAATCCATATGCGCGTAGATAAACAGCGTTAAAATATTCGCAATAATCACCACCATAAATACCTGATCACGGCGCAATACCGAGAGCGTATTTCCCAGAGATACGCCCGCATCCCTTTGCTTACTCGCTAAACGTCCGCTCTCGGTTCTGGCAAAACCCCAAACAAAGGCCAGGGCTAAGAGTAGGTAGCTGAGAGAAGTGAGTCCAAAAGTGGATTGCTGCGCACTCAAACCGGCCCAGACACCCACAATGGGCCCCAGCGCGGCCCCCACATTAATCAGGAAGTAACGGAATTGCAGCGCCAATTCACGGCTGGCTTGATCGTCAATTAAATCGCCTATCAGCGCACTCGCCGGCGGTTCCCACACCGCGCGACCAATAGCACACAGGGTCATCGCACAGATAAATCCTGCCAAGGTTTGCGTCACAGCCAACAAAGCAAAGGAAAAAATACTCACAATGCAGCCAAGCAATAGCATATTGCGACGCCCATAGCGATCCGATAGCGCACCGGTAAAGAAGCCCAACACAGCAGCACCAACGGCAGATGCACTCAGGATCAAACCAATTTCAGCCGCGCCGAGGTGAAACTTTTCAAATAGAAGGATGGCCAGGAAAGGCCAGACCATAAAATAAGTTCCACGGCTAAAAAAACTGCCAATTAAAATAATCCAAACTAACGGAGGGAAGCTCCTCAAGCTTCTCCACCACTTCCCATTCATGGTTACTACTCCAATAGATTCACTGCCAACAATTCGATAGAGGCACCTGTCCTGTATGGTTTAAGTTGACTGGTTCCAGATAAAAGAATGGCGCTAAGGCCACTCGGCGAGTGCCCGCAAGACATTGGTACAAATACAAACCCGGAAGGTTCTCTCACTATTCGGCCAAGGTGCCCATCTTTCGGGGGAGGGCAAGCAGCCTACCTCAGAAAATTAAGAGGCAGACAAAGAAGAGTTTCAGTAAGCAAGATGAATTTGAGACAAACAACCTATATTTACCGACAAAAAAACCCGAGATGATAAGATCCCGGGTTTCCTTCTTGGCAGAAAATGCTCCTGCCCTACGGCTAAACCTTGGTATTAACCCACACTGTTAATTACAGGTTAATAGAGAATGATCTGAGCGAGTTGCACAACAATCATTCTGAATACGGTTACCCAATACTATCCGACAAGATTTGTTTTGAAAACCCAAATTGACAGATAAAACAAAAAAAATATTTGCCACACCACCACCCCAGTACAAACCACTAAAAGCAGAATCTTCCCCCCCGTCTATACTCGTTCAGGAAAAGCACCCGAGCCGACCAGCAGAAAAAATACTGCCAAGCTTTTTTAATAGAGAGATAAGTCGCGACATGTCCCTATCCAACATGCTCGTTCAAGTGCGTGCTCAGGTTGAGCAGGCACTGGGTAAGCAACGCCCCCCCTATACCTTGTTTTTTTCAATTAGTGATGCCAAGCATCGCGCCATCGTGAAGCATAAAACGGCGGCGGATATTTCGGAAGCCTGGCAAGCCTTAGCAAAGACAATCCAAAGGGCAGCAAAGTCGCACAAGATGGAACCCTGTTGGTTACGTGTCGATTGGGTCACCCAAAAAAGCACAATGACATTTGCAGGCTTGGAAGAAATCCTTAAAGACACCAAGAGGTCGTATTTCCGCTATGGCCTCGCACTTGATATGGACTGCGAAATAGCATTCCTGGAGCAAGAGCTAAATGCTAATGCCATGCTCTATGGCGGAAATCAGATTGATCATGTCATTATTAATGAGAACAATTTTCTTGCCTACGCTAAGCAAAGATTCGGTATAAATACCGAGCTGGATTTTTCAGAAGAAAAGACTGTGCTTCTGCTTTCAACTCAGGGAGTTTTCTGTGAATCCAAGCGTCAGCCCGTTTGCCTCTACGGACCCGGTTTAGATGCCGGCCGACGTGTCATAGAAAAATTAGATACTAATACTGTCTCTGAATTGATTAGAAACAGCAGTAACTACTTAAGCTCTCAAGTCAAAAAGAATGGCTCCTTCCACTATGGTTGGCACGCCTGTTTCGACCGGAAGATCGACACCTATAACAACTTACGACATGCCAGTAGTACTTATTCGATGATTGAAGCCTGGGAGGTTACTGGCGACAAAGCTCTAATGAGCTCCATACATCGATCACTGGAACACCTTACAACAGAGCTAATTCAGACCGCCACCCTCCCCTCAGGTGCTGAGGGAGCTTTTTTGGTAGAGGCAAATAATGAAATAAAACTAGGGGGCAACGCAGTATCACTGTTAGCCCTGGTAAAGTACTCTGAGGCAACGAAAACCGACAAGTATTCCAAACTGATGGAGCAATTAGCACTTGGGATAGAGTATATGCAGGACTCAATCACCGGGCAGTTCTCCCATGTTCTTGAATATCCAGACCTTCAAGTTAAAGATAAACATAGGGTCATCTATTACGACGGTGAAGCTGCCTTTGGCTTGATGCGCCTCTATGGCTTTACTAAAGATTCACGCTGGCTAAATTTGGTTGAAAAGGCATTTGATTATTTCATTCAAGCCAATCACTGGCGCGCCCACGATCATTGGTTAAGCTACTGCGTTAATGAACTAACCCTTTATCGCCCCGAAGAGAAGTACTACCAGTTCGGTATTCGAAACTTCGCCAGCTATTTGGATTTTGTGGAGAATAGGATAACCACATTCCCTACTCTGCTTGAATTGATGATGGCAGCTGAAAAGATGGTAACTCGCTTGGGCAAAGAGCCCGAGTTCCAATATTTACTTGACCAGGTAGACCTAAAACACTTTTACAGGGCACTACATAAGCGTGCGATGTACCTTCTAAATGGGTATTTCTGGCCTGAATTCGCCATGTATTTCAAGAATCCCAAACGTATATTGGGAAGCTTCTTTATCCGGCACCATGCCTTCAGAATCCGTATTGATGATGTCGAGCACTATCTATCTGGTTTTGTCGCTTATCGAAAGTACCTGCTTACGCCCAAAAATGCACCCGAGGATATTGATGAGGCATACCAAGAGATGACCGTCGAGCCAACTGCCGACTCCCACAAGTCACTACCAGTGCTCGCTTGGGGAGGAGATGTTAACTTAGCCCGGAGGCAGCATTACCGTACGGCCCAATTTGGCACCGAAAAAGTACTCGGCACAGTCATTGCTTTAAAAAATGCAGATATAAGCGTCGTTAACTTAGAGTGTGTAGTCGGAACTGAGGGTGAGCAAGGGATCAGTAAAGGCGAATCGTCCCCATACTATTACCGAGCCCGGCCCGAAATGCTTTCGGTATTAATGGAAGCCGGTATTGATGTTGTTGTCACTGCAAACAATCACAGTGGAGACTATGGCACTGCTGCGTTAATGGAACAGCAGTATTGGCTCAACGAAACCGGTATCGGGCACACAGGCTCAGGCATCAATATCGAAGAAGCTCTGGCCCCAGTATATCGCCCAGCAGGCCGACTTAATGTAGCCATTTTTTCTCTTGATGCTACACAACCCCGATTTGCAGCAGGTCCAAATACTCCCGGATGTGCACACTTGCCACTAACCATGCCCAGTCTCTGGTTCGACAATTTGAAACCTCGAATTGAGGCCGCGCGAGAGAAAGCTCATATAGTGCTTGTCGCTGTCCACTGGGGAGGCAACAGAGAACCCGAGCCCAGCGAAGATGAAATCGCTATTGGACATGCCATTATCGATGCTGGGGCAGATTGTATTTTGGGTACCAGTGCGCATAACCTACAAGGTATTGAAGTCTATAAGAATCGGCCAATTATCCATGATGCTGGGGATCTATTATTTGATGCAGTTCGGCGAAGTTTGGCAGATAGCGGAGTCTTTCGGCTTTACTTAAGTGAAAAAGGAATAGAAAAGGTTGTCTTTGTACCTGTAGGTGTCGGATTTGGCTTTAGCAAGCAGTTGAGTGGAGATAGCGCAAAAGAGCTTACCCAACGATTTTCCAAATCCTGTTCAGCTCTGGGAACAAACCTAGTACCGAATTCAGATGGTAGCGGAACAATTTTGCTTTCGCCTCCAGATAGAAAATACCGTAAATTACCACATCTCTTTAAAACCCATTACAAGCGGGACCCGATTAAGCAGCAGCGTCCATTGAGTCCAAACTGGACAGTAGATCAAGTACCCCTGGATGCACAGATCCCTCCGCTTGAATGCGGACCGCTTAAATTATTAGGTGTCAGGTTTTATCCCCGTGAAATAAAAACTCGCCAGATGCTGTGGGTAGAATCCTTCTGGACTACTGACGAGAAAGTACAGGAAGATTTTCGCCTGGACTTTCGAGCTATCCCTATCAAGGAAACATCTATGCCTTATTGGGGAAAATCGATGGACCATGATCCCTGTGATTGGCAGGTACCCACCACAAAATGGCAGCCGGGGGTAATCTACCGAGACCTGTATGGAATAAGAGCACCGGCCAAGAATGAACTTCAACCTGTACATTTACATTTAGCCGTAGGCCTAATTTCAAACACCACCCAGATTAAACCCATACTCGTAGGGGGAATGATTACCCAACTGAATCTACTGGGGAAGAAGCCCTCCACACGTCCCAGAGTCCCCAATTATATGACCGAGTTCCCATCGGTTATTTATCAACATCATCCAGGTCAAACTTGGAACGAAGAACAAATTAATGCAATTGCAGGCGGCAGATGGTTGGTCCCGCCCCCAAAGGGATGGTTTGTCCGAAGCGTAATCTCAGGGAGTAGCTTTATAGAGGAGTCTCTTGACCCTATTCTATTCGTTGCACACACTAACCTTGATCGAGCTTACCATGAACAAAGCTCAAAAAAGCCAACCAAATTTTGGGATTTCCACCAGAAACTCCCTTCTTTTGCCGATCAAATTGCCGGAGTAATTGTATCCAAACCCGTTGCTGGACTTCCAAAAGATCTCCCTGTACTCCAAGTAAAAGACCCAATCAAAGTTATTGTCGAATTAGGTTTAGCGGCAAGGGAGCGATTTACTGGTGATGTAATAGCGATTACTGGCACTGCGGGGAAGTCAACAACACTCAAGATGATTACCCAAATGCTGGGAACAAGAGAAAAAATACTTTCCAGTATGGGGAACTATAACTCTCGCGTAGGTGCGCCGTCGATGATGGCTAGCCTGAATCAAGATCATGAAGTCGCAGTTATAGAAGTTGCTCAAAGTGCCCTATGGATGAAACGTGGCCCTATTACACATCAAGTAAAACCCACTATTGCCTTAATAACCGAAATTGGAATGTCTCAAACTAGTCACCACGTAAAATGTGTCGAAGATACTGCTCGTTGGAAGTCACGAATTTATGATGGTCTTACTGGCTCCGCTATCGCTATTGCTGGAGAGCATCTAAAGTGCTTTGACTATGTATTGAAGAAAGCCAAGAAACATGCAAAGCGAATCATCATCTTTGGGGAAAGTCCTAATGCTGAAGTTCGTATTCTGGGAGTACGTACCGATGAATCTGGTAGCTGGGTCCAACTGAAATTCCCTAAGAGGGAATTGGAACTTCGCGTTCCTGCTCCAAGTATCGGTATGCTACACAATGCTGTAGCCTCCATTTGCGCAGTCTATGCCTTGGGCAGAGATATCGATGCAGCGGCATTAAAACTACAAGAACTACAGTTAGATGACAGCCACCTACAGCGCACCCGCATAAAAGTACATGGGAAATCCATTAGTCTGATCGATGATAGTTGGAATGCTACGGTTAGCTCAATGCTTAATGCTTTTTCCGTATTTGCACAAACTGAAACTCAAGATAAAGGAAGAAAGATTGCCGTTCTAGGCCGAATCGTGCATCTAGGCGAAAAAGCCAAGGAACTTCATGAGAGCCTTGCTGGACCTCTTATTCAAAGCCAGGTAAATTGGGTAATAACCCATGGCGAGGAGATGGAGTATCTTCGCAAGGTGCTACCTGATGAATTATTGGGCCCTCACTTTTCCGAAGCTCCCGCCTTGGTAAGTTATCTAACAGACTTTTGTCAGGATTCAGACCTTATCCTTTTAAAAGGCTCAAGGCGGGATTCAGATTTTGGCTCTATTCCTGCACTGCTAGATAAACTCCAAAAAACAGGGCAGACCTTGAAAACAGAATAAAATTCAGTCTACAAAATATATCAGAACAAGTAGTCGCTATTGTAAGCTCCACTCAATAGCGACCTTTGTTTGGTCTACATTTCCCCTAAATTCTTTAGGCCACAAATTGGACCACACCCAAGTAAAATCGCGGGTAAGGATAATTTTACTGAGCCGTCCTCTACCAAATCCATATCCAAATCGAGACTCCTGAGCCAAATTAGGATCTACCGGCATCCAGCGTCCATTCATATAGACCTCAGCAGCATGATGATTGGGTTGTTTAAATTGCTTTCTTTTGGTAAAAAGAAACTCAGACGTGACCCTTGCTGGATAGCCCATTGAACGGGCCAAAGCAACAAAGAGAGCTGCATACTCTGTACAATCGCCCTTTCTTGACTCGAGTGCCGCAAGTGCGCCTTTTGTCGGTTGGATTTTATATTCGATAACAGCTTGAGGTAAGAGAAATGCAGCTCGCAATCGCCCCTCTTCATCAGAAAACGTATTCTGAATTTCCAAGGACAATTTTTTTATTGCCAAAGCATCTGATTCAATATATTTTGCTGGCTGAAGATATTTTTTAGCCGGATAAGGCTCACGACCTCGAGAAATTTTGGCATAATCATAAGAACTCAACAAAAGGTCAAAATGAAATTTTCGCTTAACGACCTTTCCTGCAGGTATGTCTAGCCTTACTTCTAAATACTTGGAATCTCCCTTCTTATGATCCTTGATAACTAAATTTTCAGGGTATTCGTATCTTATCTCTTTTAATGACTGCTGCAATCCAGTTTCAACTGGCATCGACAATCTGTGAATATACCCTATGACATCACGTTCAGAGTGATTTTCTATAGTAACTTCTGCGGACAAGGTAACCTTCTTGCTATCAGCTACTGCACCGCGCCAAAGACCAAAAAGGCCGAGAAAAATACAAAACACCGAAAACGCGATTTTGCTACCAAGCATCAATTCCCACCGCTATCTCTCTCGCAAAGCTTCACTTGCTCTGTTAATCGGCTTTAACAGATAATCAAAGATGGTTTTTGATCCTGTTTTGATATCCACCGTAGCAATCATCCCAGGCACAATTGGGAATTTCTTTCCAACTTTATTTATCAAGGAATCTTTTTCAGTTAGGATAAAAACCCGATAATAATACTCCCCTGGTGTAAATTCATCTTGTATTGTATCTGGAGATATAGTCGTAACCTCACCATCTAAGCCTCCATATACTGCATACTCATAAGCTGTTATTTTTACCTTGGCAGCCTGTCCAGGACGGATAAATGCCACATCTCTAGGTGATATTTTTGCCTCAATTAAGAGCTGATCGTCCAGAGGAACTATCTCCATTAATTTTCCATTGGGTGGCACAACTCCGCCTATTGTTGTAACTTCAATAGCCTTAACGATACCCCTCACAGGAGATCGATGAGTCAACCGGGTCAAGGAGTCAGACCGCCCCTCTTTTACGGAAGAAAGTGACTCAACTTCTGCTCTAACATTGGCAAGCTCTTCTCGAGCCTTGACCATATAATCGGACTTGATTTCCAGAATTTTGGTTTCCAGCTCTGACTTCTGCCGTTGCAGACGCAACACATCGACACTACTAGCCGCCCCGGAATCAAGTAAAGAAGTTGTGATAGTTAGCTCCTTGTTAACCAACTCTAATGTTTCTTTTGAACCACGAAGGGATTCCGCCAGACCTCGCTGTCTTATATCAAATAACTTCTTTTCTGTAGCAATAAGTTCGGTGAACTCTGAAAGTTCTTCCGGGAATTTTATTGGTATTCCATTTACTTCGGCATTTAGGCGGGAAACGCTTGCAAGAGCAGCTCTATATCTTGCTGAAATTTCATCTACATTTGAGCGAAGCTTTGTCGGATCCAGTTGTGCTAACACCTCTCCTTTCTCGACAATATCTCCCTCAGATACTTTTAAATCAGCAAGTATGCCCCCCTCCAAAGACTGAATAATTTGTGAACGTGAAGTTGGCACTACTTTTCCACTACCCGATGACACTTCATCCACTTTAGCGAGATATGACCAAGTCACTGACGCTGCAAGAAGTAGGAAAAATACCCAAACAATTCTTCCAGAACGAACCAGAGATGCATCATCAACATCATCGCCATACTGCTTTTCGTCATTTTGAGAGTCTATATCTAGGAGGGCAACGCGTTTTGGTTCTCGCCGAGGGTGTGATAGCAAATCGTGACCATCTGCGTTTGACATGGCTACCTCGCCAATATTTGTCTATGAAACCTTCTCACCCTGTTGGGTATCTTTGCCTTTTTGTCGTGACAATATGGAAATCGCCTTATCTTTGGGCTCATCTAAAGCAACTCTGCCGCTATCTAAAACTATTACTCGATCCACAAAATGTAGAATACTTGTTCTATGAGTGGCGACTACAACTGTGCGCTCAGCACTCCACTGTGAAAGAGCATGAATAAACCGCTTCTCAGTAGCTTCATCCAGGGCTGACGTAGGTTCATCTAACAAAAGAACATTTGGTTGGCGTAGAAGCAGGCGGGCTAAAAGCAGAGATTGCTTTTGTCCTCCAGAAAGTCCAAAACCTCCTTCCTGGATCAAGCATCCCAACCCTTTTGGAAGCTTGTTAACAAAAGCCTTGGCACCAGTCATATCAAGCGCCCACATAATTTCCTCATCACTGGCATATGGGGCGCCGAGCACCAAGTTTTCATAAATAGTGCCATGGAAAAGGCCAGTTTTCTGACTAAGCAGGGAAACATCACGTCTGACATCAGCAGGATCTATATGGGCAAGGCTCACATCATCAAGCCGCAACTGCCCCCTGGCAGGCTCGATGTATCCCGATAAAGCATGTAAAAAGGTTGACTTCCCTGACCCATTTCTGCCCAGGATCGCAATTCGCTCACCTTGATGTATTTTTAAGTCGGAAATAACCAGTGCCGGTTCAGCAGCACTATCTCCGTAGTTATATACCGTTTGCTGAAAGTGATAATTGCCCTGGATAACTGATTTTTGTACTTTTTTTTCATTCTCAGGATTGTCAACTGGCAGCTGCATAATTTGATCAATACCCTGCATCGCAATCCTAGCCTGCTGCCACCGACTAAGAACTTGGGTTATATTTGCCATTGGCGCCATCATTCTGGAGCCCAGAATCGAGGCTGCTACCAAGGCACCGGTCGTCATACCCCCTTCCATTACCATCGGCGCCCCAAAAAGAACAACAACAGCAAAAACCGATGATTGAACATTGTGTGTCCAACTCAGTAACAGCCCTACCAAATACCGCAATTTAAGACTGGATTCGGCGGTAATTGCATTGAAGTGATTCCACTGCCCTTGAAATCTCTGCTCTGCCTGCATTGCTTTTATATCTTCAAGTCCCTGCACTGTCTCAATTAGCATGGCATTGCGCAGAGCCCCCTCTCTGATTGATTCTTTGGAGAGAGTCGCCAATTTTGGCTGAAGTAGCAAACCAGGAATTATCAGTAGGAAGACTGCTACCAAAGGAATTAATGCCAGGCTTCCTGCAATCCACCACATAACAAACAGAAAAAGTATAAAAAATGGAAGGTCCGCGAGTGCCAGTATTGTCGAGGACGTAAACAACTCTCTTATTCTTTCAAGATCTCTAATTTGTGAAATAAAGGTCCCTGTAGACTTTGGCCTTGCCTGATCTTTGACCCGTATGGCATGGCCAAAGACTAAATCTGACATACGAATATCCGCACGTTTTCCCAACAGATCCGTTACTCTGACCCGCATGGTTCTCATAATGAAATCAAAAACAATGGCAACTACAACACCACTAAAAAGGACATAAAGTGTTGGCAATGATTCGGCGGGAATCACTCGATCATAGACTTGCTTGGAAAAAATGATGCCTGCTAATGCCAATGAATTAGCGATTGTAGTAGCAATCATCACATGAAAGTAGGGTTTTAAGTCCCGTAATATAATACGTCGAAACCAATGTTTATCGTGGGGCTTAATATACTCATCAATTCTAGAATCAGTCGCTGTACGTCTAGGCCGGAATATTGCCAAACTTAAAATTTGACTCTTCAACTCACACAGAGGCACACTCGTTTTTAGGCCTTTATCGCCACAGTAGGTAACACTCAGTTGCTCTTGCTTGGATACAGAATCGATGACAATCAACTGTCCATCTATCGTTTGTGCTACAACAGGCAATCTCCAAGAATTAATCGCAGACTCTGTGAATGGGCAAAATTTAACCGTTAAGCCTGCTTGCCGCGACATCTGACGAATAACACCTTCTACCGAATCACAGCCCCCCCAATTTCCCGCTATTCGCACTCTCTCGGCCGAACAGTCGATACGATAATATCGTGCAATGGCAATAATTGCCTCACACCATGGATCAAAGTCAGATACCATATTGGAGGTATCTAAAGATGAACCCTCACCATCATTAGTACTTTCAATTTGGTTATTATTCAAGGCAACACCTCCACGCCCTGAATTTGAATACCTTCTAGCTTGAAGGCTTCACGCATACCGCCACGACTATGTAAGCAGTCAATTTTTAGTAAATGCAAATCAAAAATCGTATTATTTTTTTCCAGGCGGGCAAGGTGTAATTCCTGCTCTGAATTGAGCAAATCAATTAAAGTTCTTGTTCCCAAGGTGGAGTATTGCTGCTTATAGAGATCCCTTGTTTCTGCAATTGCACTTTCCCTGGCACTAAGCGCCCCCAAACTTCGCATTAACCCTTCTGCCTCCTCTTGTGCCTCCCGATACTTTTGGGTTGCTGACAGCTGAGCTGAATCCCGAGCAGCATCCGCTGACTGTAAAGCATAATTAGCGCCTTCTCGACCAGCAGCTATTTTTCCGCCTTGGTATATAGGCATGGAAACATTTAGGAAGATGGCTTTTTCATTTTCATTGAGGGCGTTGGCATCTACATAGTTTTGATCCAAATATTGATTTACATTACCGTCCAAAGTGAATGTCGGCCAAGTGTTTGCTTTTGCCAACTTTAGTTTCGCTTCTGCCTCAGCTCTATCTGCTTCGGCAACCAGAACCTCTGGAACAGAGGACAGATTAAACGATTCAACGTCACAAGCTTGGGCGACATCTTCCGGAACATACATAGCAACCCGAAAAGGGGACTGAAAACCTGTTAATTTTTGTAGCGTGCTACGCCATCGACGCAACAGGGCTTCAACCTGTTGCTTGGCGGCGTGCGCAGCATCTACTCTAGACTGAGCTTGTAAAACATCTGAGCGAGAACTCACCCCTCGTTCTTTTCGAATTTGCACAAGTCTGGCAATAGCAGATACACCTTGAACTTGTGCATCAGAAGTAATTAGAAGTGACTGGTAACGTTGAACTTCAATTGCAGCTTTTGCAGTTCTCCTTGCAACTTCATCAATAGATTGGAGAACTTCAGCTTGCGATCTTTGCACCCCTGCTTGGGCAACAGAAACGCTACTGGATACTTTGCCAAAGTCGTAAACCATCTGTGAAACATTCATCTGAAATGCGTGACCATCACCTTCACGCTTATATTCAGAATCATGTCCAGCCACAACACCAGCACTCAACTGCGGGAAATATCCTGACCTTGCGGAACGGACGCCCTGCCTCTGCTGGTAAAGACTACCTATTGCTTCTGCAATTAGGGGGTGCCAACCCACCGCTTGATGCACGACTTCAAGGATATTAAGTTCATTTCGTTTAATTCCCCTTTCATACTCACTAAACGATAACTGCCTAAGTGAATCATTCACTTCGACATCCATTTTACTTGGACTAATTACTTCAGCTGTGGGAGACGAACCAAAGAGGTCAGCTTCAGCAAGGAGAGCCCAAAATGCCAGAGCAAATAGCATTGACATTTTCCATAGTCGTTTAAACACTTCCACTATGTTCACTTTTCACTGATTATTGGAGAGATAAAACACGCACTCACCGCTAGACATCAACGGTTTCGAAGAGTGGCTACGAAAGTCTAGCCAAAAAAAACCGGGCCTTGCGGCCCGGTAAATAAGTTAATGAAAGGCTATCTGATCTAGGTGTCACTCAAGCCATTTTGTTGCCACATATCTCCAACAGGATCTTCAAACGCCGCTGCATTATCTGTCGCTGTCAGGGCATCAGTGCCACCAACCATGCCACTGGAATCTAAGGTCGGGCTCACACCCTCCTCATTTTCACCCGACTCAAATACCTGAGCATCTTCACTCGTTGACTCAAGTAGCTCATCGATTGACAGGTTAGAACCGGCACCCAGCATACCTTCGCCCGCATCTGCAGTAACGTCGATATCGAGGAACCCATCAGATCCAACGGTTGAATCAGAACCGATATTGATGATGGTGATATCAATATCAATGTCGATATCAAGGTTGATATCTATGTCGATATTTATATCGATGTCTACATCTGCATCAGCGTCTGCATCAGCGTCTGCATCAGCGTCTGCATCAGCATCTGCATCAGCGTCTGCATCCGCGTCTGCATCAGCGTCTGCATCAGTGTCAGCGTCTGCATCTCCATCGGGCACCCAAGCGAACAACGCATCGGACGACGTTCCAGCTTCGCTATCGAGAGCTTCTACATCGCTGTCTTGAAGTTCACCAGGCTCTTGCGAATCCGATCCGATATTGATGATGATAATATCAACGTCAATATCAATATTGATGTCGATATCAATATCAATATTTATGTCGATATCGACATCTGCATCCGCATCAGCGTCGGCATCCGCATCAGCGTCGGCATCGGCATCGGCATCCGCATCCGCGTCAGCATCAGCATCAGCATCAGCATCAGCATCAGCGTCAGCATCGGCATCGGCATCTGCATCCGCATCGGCATCGGCATCGGCATCGGCATCGGCATCCGCATCGGCATCGGCATCGGCATCAGCATCAGCATCAGCATCGGCATCGGCATCGGCATCGGCATCGGCATCGGCATCGGCATCGGCATCGGCATCGGCATCGGCATCGGCATCAGCATCGGCGTCGGCATCCGCATCCGCGTCAGCATCGGCATCCGCGTCGGCATCAGCATCAGCATCAGCATCGGCATCGGCATCCGCGTCGGCATCCGCGTCGGCATCCGCGTCGGCATCCGCGTCGGCATCCCCATCGGGCACCCAAGCGAACAACGCATCAGACGGCGTTCCGGCACCGCTATCGAGAGCTTCTACATCGCTGTCTTGAAGCTCACCAGGCTCTTGAGAATTTGATCCGATATTGATGATGATAATGTCAACGTCAATATCAATATTGATGTCAATATCAATATCAATATTTATGTCGATATCGACATCTGCATCAGCGTCGGCATCCGCATCCGCATCCGCATCTGCGTCGGCATCGGCATCGGCATCGGCATCAGCGTCAGCATCAGCGTCAGCGTCAGCGTCTGCATCCGCGTCAGCATCTGCATCTGCATCTGCATCTGCATCCGCATCCGCATCCGCATCCGCATCGGCATCCGCATCTGCGTCGGCATCCGCGTCGGCATCAGCATCCGCATCGGCATCAGCATCAGCATCAGCATCAGCGTCAGCATCCGCGTCGGCATCCGCATCCGCGTCGGCATCCGCATCCGCATCAGCATCTGCGTCGGCATCCGCGTCGGCATCAGCATCGGCATCGGCATCGGCATCGGCATCGGCATCGGCATCGGCATCGGCATCAGCATCAGCGTCAGCATCCGCGTCGGCATCCGCATCCGCGTCGGCATCCGCATCCGCATCCGCATCCGCATCCGCATCCGCATCCGCATCAGCATCAGCATCAGCATCAGCATCAGCATCAGCGTCAGCGTCGGCATCCGCATCCGCATCCGCATCCGCATCCGCATCAGCATCAGCATCAGCATCAGCATCAGCATCAGCGTCAGCGTCTGCATCCGCGTCGGCATCCGCATCAGCATCAGCATCAGCATCAGCATCCGCATCCGCATCCGCATCCGCATCAGCATCAGCATCCGCATCAGCATCAGCATCAGCATCCGCATCAGCATCTGCGTCGGCATCCGCGTCGGCATCCGCATCCGCATCGGCATCAGCATCAGCATCAGCGTCGGCATCCGCATCCGCATCGGCATCCGCATCCGCATCTGCGTCGGCATCCGCATCGGCATCCGCATCTGCGTCGGCATCCGCGTCGGCATCCGCGTCGGCATCCGCATCTGCGTCGGCATCCGCATCGGCATCCGCATCGGCATCCGCGTCGGCATCCGCGTCAGCGTCGGCGTCGGCGTCGGCGTCGGCGTCAGCATCCGCATCGGCATCCGCATCGGCATCGGCATCGGCATCTGCGTCGGCATCGGCGTCAGCATCCGCGTCGGCATCCGCATCTGCATCCGCATCTGCATCAGCATCAGCATCTGCATCTGCATCTGCGTCAGCATCCGCGTCGGCATCAGCATCGGCATCCGCGTCGGCATCCGCATCAGCATCTGCGTCGGCATCGGCATCGGCATCGGCATCCGCGTCGGCATCGGCATCCGCATCCGCATCCGCATCCGCATCCGCATCCGCATCCGCATCCGCATCCGCATCCGCATCCGCATCCGCATCAGCATCAGCATCAGCATCAGCATCAGCATCAGCATCAGCATCAGCATCAGCGTCGGCATCCGCATCAGCATCGGCATCTGCGTCGGCATCGGCATCTGCGTCGGCATCTGCGTCAGCATCCGCATCCGCATCAGCGTCAGAATCTGCATCGGCATCGGCATCGGCATCGGCATCGGCATCGGCATCAGCGTCGGCATCGGCATCGGCATCGGCATCGGCGTCAGCATCCGCATCCGCATCCGCATCCGCATCAGCGTCGGCATCGGCATCCGCATCGGCATCCGCATCCGCATCGGCATCCGCATCCGCATCGGCATCGGCATCGGCATCGGCATCGGCATCGGCATCGGCATCGGCATCCGCGTCGGCATCGGCATCCGCATCCGCATCCGCATCCGCATCTGAGTCAGCGTCGGCATCAGAATCAGGAATAAAAAAACGATCGCCGTTATTGTCATCGTCATCACTAGCCGCGACAGCTATAACAACAACTCCAAGGGCAATTAATGCTGGAATCCACCAAGAAAAACCGGGATTGGCCGGCGCTGGTGCGGGATAAGATGCACCACCAGCCGCAGCAAAGGCGGAGATTAAGTCTCCATTAGAAGCTAACATAAGAGGCTCTTCAGCCCCTGTTAGCACTAGCTCACTATGGTCACCTTCTTCATCTAACAGGTAAAACCCTGAAATAATGATGATTTGACCGGACTTTAAAACAATAACAAGGTCTACTCCGTCCTTGGAAAAAGACGCAATATCCTCAGGATCTGCGGGCATTTCGACAAGACCAGGAGAGGTCAAAGATAGCCCCTCCAGTGATCGCTCGTCGATTGAGCCCGTGGATTTGTCAAAGATTTTCGCAATCATGCTCTCACCAACTTCAAACGGTGCAACTTCCTAAATACACAGTTCATGGCCTGAGCTTAAAGACGGAAAATACCCCACTTTGAGCCCATCCGTGACTAGATTCACTAATACATTGCCTTACTAATTTCCCTCCATAAAAAAACAATTACGCCAGTACGTTTTTACGCGCACTACTTTTGTATGGACGTAATTCAAAACGTTTTCAAGGAGGAGTTAGGCTGCGGCAGGAGAAAAACAGTTTTCGTGCTAACTTCAGCAAGATTAGGAAGTTACAAATGACTACAGACCCGGAAATTGGCAGGCACTTAAACAAAAAACCTACACCCGTTGTTGATACGCTTGCCGGGCCAATCATCGGAACCACAGATGAAGAAACTGGCGTATATAAATTCTTGGGTATTCCCTACGCTCTCCCTCCTGTAGGGAATTTACGTTGGCTACCTCCACAAGAGTTGGACCGCTGGAAAAATCCTTTCCAAGCGCATAGCTTTGGTTCACCAGCAGCGCAAAACTCATCCGCCCTAATGGAAGTTCGAGATCAAAACGGGAATCTTCCTGAAAGGGAGGAATGCCTCTATTTGAATGTATTCTCTCCCGCAATGTCGCAAGGAAAAAAGCTGCCAGTAATGTTTTGGGTTCATGGCGGCTCTTTTTACATGGGATCAGGATGCCAAGAAATTTACAATGGTAAATACTTGGCAGCTAGCGGTCGGACAATTGTTGTCACTATAAACTACCGTTTAGGCGCACTGGGATTTCTACGCCTAAAGGATATTAGTGATATACCATCAACCGGCAATGAAGGGCTTTTAGATCAAATAGCCGCCATACAATGGGTTCGAAAAAATATCTCAGCATTTGGCGGAGATCCAAACAATATCACTCTTTTCGGCGAATCAGCTGGGGCAATGAGTATTGCCTCCTTACTTGAAGCTCCACAATGTAAAGGACTTATACGGCGTGCAATTGTCCAAAGTGGGCACCCAAGAGCCTCCCACTCCCAGCAAAGCGCCAACCATGTTGGTAAGACTTTCATTCAGCAATTTGAGGAAATCTCTGGTGGCATCTCACTACAAAATTGTCCAACCAAACTTCTTCTGAAAACCCAAAAAGCAATACTCTCTGACACGTCTATGACAGCAAAATGGGGGCAACTGCCATTTAAACCTGTCGCAGACAGGGAACTTTTTTCCCCTGAAAAAAAGCTCTCCCCGACACACCAAACATCCCTTTTGTTAGGGAACAATTTGGAGGAATGGAATCTCTTCAGCGCAATAAACCCTGAAAGCTTTAACATGGACTACCGGCAAATATGCACTCATTTGGAATGGCTTATCCCAGAGTCCGAGTTAAAGCCCCTACTCAGACATTACTATCAACTAGCAAAAAAAATGACAGACAACCCCTGGCCAGAATGGAGCCGAGCCTGGAACCTCTTGCTCACTGATATGGTATTCACCTTGCCAGGGTTGAGACACCTACAAAGTCATCAGGGGGAAAACTATCACTATCACTTTGCACAACCTCTCGCTGCACAGCCTTTACTAGGGGCCTGTCACGCCGTTGAGCTTGGCTATGTATTTGGAACCCATAGCGATCAGTCCTTGAAAACACTATATGGCGCTGAAGAAAACCCCCATTTATTAAGTGCCTCAATGCAACAAGCTTGGCTGAATTTTGCTGAAACAGGGAAACCCGGCAATGATTGGCCAGAGTTTTCAGGAAAACACAGTAAGCGATTTGGCAATCATCCCTCAGCCAGGGCGTTTAACTCACCAGAGCTTCTCAGTTTATGGCAACATATACCCGACGATAGGTTGAATGGTTATCTTTAGGTTGGCATAGATGGCAAGAATTTTTTTAATCAGGCATGGAGAAGCAGCGAAAGGGGAGCACATCCCCGATCCAATACTCACAGACGAAGGTTACAAGCAGGCAGAAGAGCTAGCCCTAAAACTTTCCTCTCTCGAGAAAGTTCAATTAATAAGCAGCCCCAAACTCCGTGCACAGCAAACAGCAAAGCCCTTGGCCGAAGTTTGGGATATAGAGGTTGTAATTGAAAATGCAGTGACGGAAATACCTACACCAGAGGAAATACCCAAAGCTCAACGCCTAACCTGGTTACGAACATTACTTACTGGAGAGTGGGACCCCTGCGACAGAGAACAAAAAGGTTGGCGCGATGGCATAATCAGGTATTTGGAAAGTCTTTCAGAGGACACCTTTATCTTCTGCCATTTTATGGTCATCAATTCAGTTGTTGCACATATCCGAAACCACCAAAAAGTACAACAATTTAGGCCCGATTACACTTCAATCACTGAGCTAAAAAATGATGGAAACAAGCTACATTTAGTCCAGCTAGGCGAAGAAAAAGAAAACAAAATTCTATAAGAAAATGGGGTATGTGCAGCATACCCCAAGCGGGCATTTATTTTAAATCAAGCTTTTGCTGACTACCTCAAACAAATCCTTAGATAGGTCTCCCGAATCAGCAACCCTTTGCAGGGCAACTTTCATCTTCTCACCCAGGCTACCAGAGTACTTTTTCCAACGTGTGATCGGTATAACCAGCCTTGCTGAAATTTGTGGATTTAGCTTGTCCAAGGCCAGAACCTGATCGGCAACAAACTCAAACCCGCTACCATCGCTCTTATGGAATTGCTTAAAATTACGATTAGCAAAACCACCTATTACAGACCTTACTTTATTGGGGTTTTTCATTTCAAAAGCAGGGTGATCCATAAGTGCACGAATATTTTCCAATGTACCGCGCTTGGGACTACAACTCTGCTGACCCAGCCATAGTTCTACTACTTGAGTATCGGTTTTCCAGCGCTCATAAAATTGTTCAATCAACCCCCCGGCTCGGTCTTCCGGTGCATGATTAATAATAACAGCGAGAGCCGCCGCACTATCTGTCATATTACTAGCGCTCTCAAACTGAACCTGGGCTATATCTAACGCCTCCTCAGTTTCTGTTATGCAGATATAGGATAAACAGGTATTTTTAAGTCGTCTTTGCGCAATATCTAACGCATTCGGGCTATAGGGCTTTGTGGTATTCAATTCTAGATAGCGCTTGCGAAATTCATCAAATAATTCACCTGCAATTACCTTCTTTACAAATTCCCTCGCAACAATTATTGCTTCCGCATCAATAGATGATGACTCTTCAGCGATAAACTGCTCACTGGGCAATTGCAAGATCTCTGCGACCAGCGCTAGATCGAGATCAACATCCTCTAAAACCTCTTTAAAAGCACTAATTAAACTTGGTTGTACCTGTAGTTCCTCACCTTTACGAAAAGCCACCTGAAGCTCACACAAAGCATTTAATGCTAGGCGCTGACTTGCATCCCAGCGGTTAAACGTGTCCTTATCCTTCCTCATTAAAAATTGAAGCTGCTCATTACTATAGTTGTACCTTATTTTTACTGGAGCGGAGAAGCCTCGCAGCAATGAGGGTAAAGGCTTCTCCGCAAGCCCGGAAAACTCAAAAGATTGCTCATCTTCTGTTAACTGTAAAACAGTTTCAGTATCACCCTGCTCATTGAGTACAAGCTCTGCGCCATCAGCCCCCAGCAATCCAATTCTTATTGGTAAGTGGAAAGGTAACTTCTCTTCCTGACCTGGCGATGAAGGGCAAGACTGGCGAATAGTTAGACTATAAGTGCCATCAGTTTCATTAAAGCTATCTGTCACGTCAAGTATCGGCGTGCCTGCTTGGCTGTACCAGTTGCGGAATTGCTTCAGTTCAACCTTGTTAGCATCTTCCATCGCCTTGACGAAATCTTCACAGGTTACCGCGCAACCATCGTGCTGCTGAAAGTACAAGTCACTTCCTTTGCGGAACCCTTCTGCACCTAAGAGTGTATGAATCATCCGTACAACTTCCGCACCCTTTTCATAAATTGTCAGAGTGTAAAAGTTTGAAATTTCTATATAAGAATCTGGCCTGATAGGATGGGCCATAGGGCCGGCATCTTCAGCAAACTGGGTAGTACGCAAAAGGGATACATCTTCAATACGCTTAACCGCTCGGGAATTAAGATCAGCGGAGAACTCCGCATCACGAAATACGGTAAAACCTTCCTTCAGACTCAACTGAAACCAATCCCGGCAAGTAACCCGATTGCCGGACCAGTTGTGAAAATACTCATGTCCTACAATAGACTCAATCCGCTGAAAAGCTGAATCCGTTGCTGTTTCTGGGCTAGCGAGCACACAGGCCGAATTGAAAATATTCAATCCTTTGTTTTCCATAGCTCCCATATTGAAATGATCAACAGCAACAATCATAAAGATATCTAGGTCATATTCCTTTCCGTAAGTTTCCTCATCCCAACGCATCGCATTTTTAAGTGAGCGCATAGCATGATCACACTTCCCAATATTTTTCGCTTCCGTAAAGATCTGTAACTTAACCTTTCTACCAGAGGCTGTTGTGAAGCTATCTTCCACATGCTCCAAGTCCCCGCCTACCAACGCAAATAAGTAAGCCGGCTTGGCGAATGGATCTTCCCAAGTTACAAACTGACGACCATCTTCATATCTACCCCTTTCAACTTCATTGCCATTTGAAAGTAGTACTGGGTGGTCCATCGGCGCAACGATGGTGGTGGTAAATTTGGACATAACATCCGGCCGGTCAGGATAGAAAGTAATTTTTCTAAATCCTTCAGCTTCACATTGAGTGCAATACATACCATTAGAGAGATATAATCCCTCTAGAGATGTGTTTTCCTCCGGATTTATCCGATTGCGGATTTCCAGCAGAAATTCTGGTTTCTCTACAGGGATAGACAGGCCCTCAGGTAGAACCTGATAATCAGATGTAGACAACAAAACTCCATCCAAAGAAACCGAAAGTAATTCCAGCTCGACACCATCCAGCACTAAAGGCGGCAGCCCTGCACCCGCTTGCGGATTTCTGCGAATATTCAAACGAGATTTGACCAAAGTTGCCTTGGGTTCCAGCTCAAAATGTAGATCAGTAGCATCCACCAAGTAATCTGGTACTTGATAGTCTTTCAGGTAAATGGTCTTTGGCTGGCTATCTTTCATTATTGAAACACCTTCAGTCATTCTATGCCCTTCCGGGGCAGTATGAATTCGATTAATTGGACCAACAATATCGTTACCCGGGCTAATACTATTTATCACCCAAGTTAAAAACCGGACTATAGCTTCCCAGCGCGATTGGTGCCACGCATAGATAAGTTAGATTAATACTTGCCCTTGCAGCCTTGCCCACCGGCACTCTTGGCACGTCTGCCTCCACAAGCACAGAGGTAACAGCGATGGAGAAGGCAAAAACTATCAGTGCATCACCTTAAATAGATTAAAGCTATATAATAGTGGTCGATTATATACCCATATAGAGCACTTACTGTCTGCCCTACCCCACAGCACAGTAGATACTGACCAACATGGTGAGAAATTTCAGCCAGTATAATTATCCAATCTGGTAAACTCGCCATAAGGTAGAAGTAAGGGATTAAAGTATTCCTACTCCGCCCTTTTGTAACGAATAATAGATTTAAGTTTGAGCTAATCTCTTGCGGGAACTCCGAGGTTCAGTGTGCGTAAACTCCGTATATCCATCATAACCCTATCTTGTTTTTTAGCTGCGCTCATAGCAGCTAGCTGGTGGAAAAAGGATATCGTTGCTTCTCAGCTAATCAATATTTTCTCAGGAGAGGTAGTTATTCAGGAGCTGACAGGACTACGACTGGGTTTTAAAGAAGTTTCCATCCAGGAAGTTCGCCTAAAGTCCAATGTAAATAGTATTATCCTCCTTCAGGGAGTAAAAATTGTCTATCCTTTCCATATTATTTATGACCGAGATAACACTCAAAAAATTGAACTGTCAATAGAGAAGCTAACCAGGAGCATGGAAGCTGAAGATATCGTTACCAAAGCCCATATCGACGAGCAGCTCCCGGAAAATAATATCAAGACAAGTAATACATTATCGTTAAGAGCCCTAAGCCAAAGTCTAACCCGCTTTTTGCCAGGCAAGATATCCGTTAAGCAAATAGTACTCGATGGCCAATTGATTGGCGGCCCACTAAATATAGCTCGCGACAGCACAAAAATTCATGCCGAAACTCCCCTTAAACACCCCCAGTTTGGCGAGCTTAATTTATATTTTGAGGCTTTTTTAGGTTTGTCAGAAATCAAACTAAAACCCAGAATACTAACTAATAACTCAAAGATTCTGTCTGAAGCTGATATAACTATTGCTAAACTAGAAACTGACACATGGATTTTAAACAGTGAACTTGTATCAGAGCTGGAATCTATAGCCCCACTGATAGAGATATTTGAACCTAAAGCTAGCTCCACAACTAAGCCGACAGTATCAGGCAAAATTATAGCTACCACCGCAATTAGCTTGCCAGACAATCTGCTATCCATTTCAAGCTACCGAGAAATTGACATTCAACTTAATGGCAATGATCTAAAGGCCACAATCCCATACGCTCAACTAAACTCCAATATAGAAGCCCAATTATCTATAAGTAATCCAATAAAAATAACACTTGAATCACTATTTCCATTTAAACCTCGACATATCAAGGGGAGTGGCGAGCTTGATATAGCTTTAGATACTGATAAAAACACCAATACCCCGCTATTAAGTGCGGACTTTAGCTCGAGCACATCGGCGACATCTCCCGAATTAGATATCGAAGGTACTTTTCATCTAACAAGTGCAAATACTATAGTTAATTCCCCCCTATATCTCAGACACTTGCCAGCACTACCTATTGATAGTGTTAATGGAGATGTGACATTTAAGGGTAAACTTCAACTAAGTTCGCTTAACAATATTAACTCTCCAGAAGTAAATAGCTTTCAATTAGAATTGATACCAAACCAAACTATTCAATTGGATATTTCAGCTTCCACTTCAGGAAAAAACTCTCCTTTAATTACTACTGGATTACATCAGAGCAAGATACAGGCAAGCATTAAAGATCTTATCTCCATTACAGGTGACCTGACCAATCCCAACCAAAGAGATATTAAGATCGAACAAGGATCTCTAACTGCAACGATACAAGGCTCCAATGGGGACTCGACAGTACAGTTAACCGCTAGCGACATACAATGTCACTTCTCTGATATCAGTGCCTGTAACTTTGAGCTGAAGACAAAAGTATCCCAACTTTATGAGCGGGCCAGAGAATTAGCAGTTACCAATCTAAGTTCAACGGCCAAGGCAAAGATTGAAAGCAATCTTAAAGGTCAAAAATTCACTCTAGAGAACATTAAAGTATCTGGAGAAAAAATAACAACCAAAACATTGGAGGCTGACAGAGTAAACTTAGATATACCAACAGTACACTGCGAAGTAACAGAACCTACAATCTGTACTCTCCCAGAAATAAGCAGTCAGTTTGGAATTATCAACACCGAGCAATTTTCCCTTTCTGGAGACCTCAATTTTCTTGATAGTATTGTTACTATCAAAAATGGTGCTACAGCGCTGGACAGTGAATTTAATAGTAACAATTTAGAGATTGAGACACCGGAAAAGTACAAGGTTAACTCTTCAGCCAAAGGCAAGCTATCCCTGCAACACAATAAGCTAACAAGTCATAGTCAAATTAAAGCAGGTGCAATTAAAATTGATTTAAGCGGCTCTTACGACTTATCAAAATCCTCAGGTGGAGTTGAATTTTCCGTTCCTGAAGTGACCTTTAGTACGGATCGCTCTCTAAACGATACGATCCAGGGCCTTCCCCTCAATATCGTCTCGGGCAGACTTTCTGCCGGTGGTTCTGTGTCTTTGCCCTCCCAGTCCAAAGATAGTATCCATGTTTTATTGGACGATATTGCAGCAACCTATAAAGATAGTTTTGCCACCGGAATCAGTGGAGATCTAAAAGTAGAAAACGAAGATGGGCACTGGATCACACCTACACCATACCCACTATCGATAGAATCTATTAACGCGGGCTTACCAGTGAAAAATATCCAGTTATCACTGCAACTGGACAAACAGAAAGATATTACATTGCATAATTTTTCTGCTGATTTTTTGCAAGGCAAGGTTACTTCATCAGCCCTTATTTGGAATCTCGCTGAAGAGACTCGAAAAAGCATTGTACATGCACAAGGTATTTCTCTAAAGGCTTTAGCTCAGGAGACGGACTCAGAGAACTTTGAGGCCAGCGGGCTAATTAATTTGGAAATCCCCATTGTAACGGGACCTGAGGGTATCACTGTGGAAGCCGGCCACCTTCAGGGTGAAGCTCCAGGCGGACGCTTACGCTACTACGGAGCCTTTTCTCCGCAGATGCTGGCAAGCAACCCCCAACTTAAGTTGATAGCCAATGCACTGGAAGATTATGAGTTTCAAACACTGGAAGGCAGCATAGACTATCCAGCCAGCGGAGATCTCCAACTACAGCTAAAGCTGGTTGGTCGAAGTGAGGCTATCGATTCTGATCGAGACCTGGTGATCAACCTGAACCTTGAAAACAATATCCCAGATATGCTGCGCTCATTGCAAGCCAGTCGTGATTTGACTGAAACCCTGGAAAAGCAGCTGGACCAATAGGTCAGGAGTGAAGTAGCCTTTATTGGTATGTACAAGCCTGCTTGGTTCATCACCGGTTAAGGTTGACTCAATAAAATACTTGGGTCTGCCGGCATCCAACTCACCTGCTGAACCAGGCAGGTAACACGGGCTAGGTACAAAAAGTAAAAGGGTACCAAAGAGGTACTGTGAGGAGTGTCAGATGAAAGCCAGCCGACTGATTCCTATGGGGCTGCTATACGCTATGGTTGCTACAGGGTGTACACCCACTGTAGCGGTAAAGGCTCCCAGTGAGCCAATTACAGTAAACCTGAATGTGAAAATTGAGCATGAAATTCGGGTCAAGGTCGACAAGGACCTGGACAACCTGTTTGAAGACAAGGAAGGGATTTTCTAAGGAGGCAAATATGAAGACATTAATGAAAGCCTTTTTGG
Source organism: Microbulbifer sp. CNSA002 (assembly GCF_047324085.1). Taxonomy (NCBI): domain Bacteria; kingdom Pseudomonadati; phylum Pseudomonadota; class Gammaproteobacteria; order Cellvibrionales; family Microbulbiferaceae; genus Microbulbifer; species Microbulbifer sp. CNSA002. Next base: position 1,453,019 of record NZ_CP172449.1, on the reverse strand, counting down.
CACTGAGCTTATTAATCGCCCTGCCTGCAATGGCAATTTCCCTGAATGAAGCCAAAAGTAAGGGCCTGGTTGGTGAAGCCAATAGCGGATACATCGCTATCGTAGATGCCAGCTCACCAGAACTGGAAAAACTGGTCAAAGAAGTGAATGCCAAGCGAAAAGCTGCTTACGCTCGAATCGCTGAACGCAATAAAATTGATATAGCCCAAGTGGCAACACGCGCCGCTGAAAAGTTGGAAGCCCGCTTGTCACCCGGAGAATACTACCAGGACAACCTGGGACGCTGGGTAAGGAAGTAACTCATAGCCCGAAGACTTCAGCTCAGTAAGAAGAGATGATAAAAAACCCCACAGCCAGAAACTGGCAGTGGGGTATTATCAAGGAGTAGAGGCTACAAATTGCCAAATAGTGAATGCCCGTCGAGCCCCTGCTTCTCCATAACCTCTCTTAAACGTTTCAGTGCATCCACCTGTATCTGCCTGACCCGCTCCCTGGTGAGACCGATTTCACGCCCTACTTCTTCCAGGGTGCTCGCTTCAAAACCGCGCAAACCAAACCGCCTAGAGACCACTTCACACTGCTTGTCAGGTAACTCTCCCAACCAGCGGTTGATGCTGTCAAAAAGGTCCCTGTCCTGTAAAAGCTCTGCTGGGTCAGATTCCTGCTGATCGGGGATGGTATCTACCAAGGTCTTCTCAGAAGAGGGCCCAATGGGAGTATCTACAGAAGTAACCCGCTCATTGAGCCCCAGCATACGCTCGACATCTTCGACTGGCTTCTCAAGGAGGGTGGCAATTTCTTCTGCAGATGGCTCGTGATCCAGCTTTTGCGCCAACTCTCGAGATGCACGCAAGTACACGTTTAACTCTTTCACGACATGGATGGGCAGGCGTATGGTCCGGGTCTGATTCATTATGGCCCGTTCTATCGTCTGACGTATCCACCAGGTGGCGTAAGTGGAAAAGCGAAAACCTCTCTCTGGATCAAACTTCTCAACTGCTCGAATCAGGCCCAGATTGCCTTCCTCAATAAGGTCCAGCAGTGCCAAACCTCGGCTAACGTAGCGGCGAGCAATCTTTACAACAAGGCGAAGATTGCTCTCGATCATTCGTTTTCTTGCCGCAGCATCTCCACGCAAAGCCTTGCGCGCGTAATACACCTCTTCTTCTGCGGTCAATAGGGGGGAGAATCCAATTTCATTGAGATAGAGTTGAGTAGCGTCGAGATTTTTCTGCAAATGGCCATCGCCATCCAATCTACAAACTCTACTTTTCTCTGCCTGGGAGGGTGCGGAACTCTTTTTAGCCGCAGATTTCCGCGTGCGACTAACACCTGCTTCAGTTGAACCTAATTTCTGCTCATCATTTTCAACGTCTAACTCAGGAGGAAAGTCTTCTGCCTGGCCAGCCATAGACTGGTCTTGCCGTTGTGCTTCCATTTCCCCTGCTCCTTGTACTTTGCCAATTTCAGCCGCACAACACACTCGGACATTGATAACACAACTATCAATGCCGCAGGTATGTGGCGACAGCCACTGAATCGGCTGACCCTGGGATGGCCACGATTACAGTGACTACCTCAAGTGGTACTAGTTAAAAGTCCATTTTTATTTGCAGAGCTTTACTGCGGCCGTGAACTTACGGTAAGTAGGCAAGAGGGTCTACTGGCTGACCGTTTTTGCGAATCTCAAAGTGGAGCTTGTTGCGGTCGGTACCACTCGAACCCAGTTCCGCTATCCTTTGCCCCGCCTTTACCCTGCTGCCCTCCTTTACGAGCAACCGGTGATTGTGTGCATAGGCACTGAGGTAAACCTCATTGTGCTTGACGATCAGCAGCTTTCCATAACCTCTCAAGGCGCTTCCTGCGTAGATCACGGTGCCATCAGCCGCTGCCAGTACAGACTCACCCTTTTCACCCGCGATATCAACTCCCTTACGCAATGGGTCCCCAGAGCGGAAGTGACTAATCACTTTCCCCTTGGCGGGCCAGCGCCAGTTGACCGATCCGCTCCGGCGAGATGCTGTTGATTGGCGCTTTGGGCTTGGTGTTAAAGATTTTTTAGCAGTGGTCGTTTGTGTTGTTTTCGGTTTAGCTTTTGTGACTGGCGCTTTTTGCTTCTTTTGCGCACTAGCGGTGCTCTTGGTTGGCACTGAGCCCGTCAGCCTGATTCTCTGCCCAGGATATATTTGATAAGGGGAGCGGATGCCATTTATCGCCGCCAATTGGCGAAAATCCTTACCGTAACGCCAGGCTATCGAATAGAGGGTATCCCCTTTACCGACCGTGTGGTGGGTAATTTTGATACTCGGGGGCTGGCGTAGGGAGCTTGAGGGAGCCTTATGGCTGGAACAGGAGGAAACGGCCTGCAGCAGAACCAGCAAGCCTAATATTTTAAACACCCCCCACAAACAATGACCGATTTTAGGGAGTTTGTTCCGCCAACATCGGCGCTCAAGAGGTTGCAAAAGATGACATTCCATTATTCTCTTTTTACATCAGACCACGGCATTTATGGAAAAAGTGTCTAAAGAAAAGCTCCAAAAATCTCTGGAAAAGTTTGATAAAACGCTGCCATACCGAGATTTTCCAGATCTTATTGCGGAGTGGCGCAAGACTTCTCTCTGTGCACCTTGCCAAAGAAGTCTACAGCGAGAACTAAGAGCGCCGCCACTAGAGCCGCAACAATTGCGCCCCCCAAATGAGCACTGTCGCCGGTTTGCTCGACATAAGTTAGCGGAGAAGTGTTGGATAGCAAAGGGGCCAATTTGCTTGATGCTTCGATTTCCCCAGACATTGGCAGTTTCCAGGGCCAAATAATCTTCAAACTACCCAACAAAACCCCGGCAAGAAATGCCAATGTCCTGGCTACATATTTGTGCATCAGCCAAGACAACAAGCGACTGAAGAGCATCAGCCCTATTGCCGCCCCCGCCGCAAAGCACAATAGGTTTGAAATTTGGAGTTCATGAACTGCAGCTAAAACCTTGGGGTATATCCCGATTAATAACAGCAGGAAAGCGCCGGAAATTCCCGGCAGTGCCATCGCACATATTGCCAAAGCACCTGATAAAAACAGCGTAAATGGAGTTGCCGGTATCTCCGAAGGCCGCATCTCGCTCACTGTTACTGCAAGCGCAATACCCAGTGTGAGAAAAACCAAAACAGATGGCGACCACCGGGGGATATTTCTCACAATGGGAACAATGGAAGCGAGAACCAAACCGAAAAAGAAAGACCACACAACAATTGGATAATTTTGCAGTAAGCCACTAATCAGGTGGGCCAAGCTAAAAACGCTCAACAATACCCCAAGGAAAAGAGAGAGAAGAAAGCTCCCATTAATATAGCGCCAAGTGGATAGAAACCCCTCCTTCCGCCACACTGTAATACAATGCGGGCCTATTCGACTGAGGGAGTCCAAAAGCTCCTGGTAGATGCCGGTAATAAAGGCAATAGTTCCCCCGGAAACACCGGGCACCACATCGGCAGCCCCCATTGCCATTCCCCGCAGAAGTACTCCGGGGTAGCGACTTTTTAGAACCTCAGTAAATCTCATCGAACCACGCCACCGAGTAAAGGCACGAAACGTACCGCTTCCAACTTTTCCACATCAAACTTATTACTATCCTCACGACGAGTCACCATCGTCAGGTATTGCTGCTCAGCCCCCACCGGAATTACCAAAACTCCATTGGGAGCCAGCTGTTCTCGCAGCTCATCAGGAATCATTGCAGGTGCGGCCGCAGCCAGGATTGCATCGTAAGGACCCTCTTCTTTCCAACCAAAGCCCCCACTGCTGAGCTTGTACTCTACATTGTTGTAACCCAGCTCCCCCAACCGATGGCGAGCAGTTTCCAATAGAGGTTCGACACGCTCGACGGAATAAAGTTGTTCAACCAAGCGAGCAAGAATGGCCGTTTGGTAGCCAGAGCCCGTACCCACTTCCAGAACCCGGTGTAGAGACTTGGCTCTACTCAGTAAGAGTTCAGTCATACGGGCGACAATGTATGGCTGGGAAATAGTTTGGCCATACCCTATAGGCAAAGCAGTATCTTCATAGGCCCGAATAGCCAGGGCCTCATCCAAAAAGAGGTGTCGAGGTGTAGATGCCATTACATCCAGTACCTCCTCGTTGGATATCCCCTCTTCCCGCAATCGCTGGATCAAGCGATTACGGGTTCGCTGGGAAGTCATCCCCAGACCTTCTTGTCTCAAGCGATCCATATTCTTTTCTTGTCCATGATTTGTGCAACAGCGCCAGTCACCTAAATACAAATTTTATGTGCACTGTTTAACATTGACCAGCTGAGCTATCTCCCGTAGCAAAGCCGTAGCAAAAGTACCCGGTGGCAAGGCAAATTCGACGATTAAATGATCACCTTCCCACTCATAGCGAAACGCCTCCGGGGATAAAATCATGGCCCGGCGTTCCTGGCTAAGACCGCAGTGCTCCAGCCAGTTGCACCAAGGCTGCCACGGAGACAGCACTTGCTCCTCCAACTGCCCCAGGGCATCTGCTGACAGGTTTCTGCCACGCCCCCAAAGAGGCCCGGTTGGGTAATCTTCAGGCTCTCCAACGAGGGGGCTCTGCCAGGTTCCGGTGTTGACTCGTTCAGCCAAAACCTGATTGAACAGCCAGCTACGGGCAGCAGACATGGCGAAGGCCTTTTCGCTTTTGCGGCAGCGACCGTCTTCTTCAGCTAAGTTTTTTGCCAAGCTAAGGTTATTGCCATCAATCCCAAAGCGCTGTTCACCGAAGTAATTGGGCACCCCTTTGGGAATCAGCTGAAGTACTTCTTCTGCTTTGTCCCGATCACCTTCTACATTGCGCAGCCGAATCTTGAAGCGATTCCCCATATGCTCGCCACGACGCAACTTGCGTGGTCCCCGGAAGGCCTGGAGCAATGAAATCTCATCGCTATTAATTTGCGACCAGTCTGCTTGTGGCTTTTGTCCGAGCCATACACTGAACCATTGAGTGGTAACAGCATGTCGGTCTTTCAAGCCATAAAAGCTGACATCCCGGCTTTGCACCCCAGCTAACTTCGCCAATTCCTTGGCAACCCAGGCGGTATTTGCCCCGCGCTTTTCAACCTGTAAGTAAACATGCTCACCATCTTTATCAGCCGGTGGCATAGCCAATTCATCGACAATAAAATCTTCTGATTCTGTGCGAAAATCGCCAGAAATTACCGCACCCCCAAGCGCTCGGGGCCAATCCAGATTCCAAACTTCAGACATCTTTGCGCTCTAATAAAACAGTAGCTTGCGCCGCGATACCCTCACCGCGACCAGTAAATCCAAGCTTTTCTGTAGTGGTTGCTTTGACACTGATCGCATCGCAATCAACACCACAGTCAGCGGCAATATTGACTCGCATTCCATTGATATGCGGAGCCATTCTGGGGGCCTGGGCAATCAACGTCATATCCGCATTAACCAGGCGATACCCTTTACTATCGATTAACCCAACAACATGTCGAAGCAGGTTTCTGCTATCCGCTCCGGCAAATTGTTCATCGTTATCGGGAAAGTGTTTACCGATATCTCCCAGGGCCAGAGCACCCAGTAAGGCATCCGATAGGGCGTGCAGTAAAACATCCCCATCAGAATGAGCTACCAAACCATACCCATAGGGGATTTGTACCCCTCCGAGCACTACATGATCACCAGGGCCAAATGCGTGCACATCAAAGCCCTGGCCTATTCGAAAACTCACTATCGCTTATCCTCGGTCGGGGAGTAGCGCAGACGTAAAATAGTTTCTGCAATTATGATATCGGCGGGGTGCGTCACTTTAATATTGTCACTTTCACCCGCAACCAATTGCGGTGAATGGCCAAAAAACTCCAGTGCACTGGCTTCATCGGTTACAGCAACCCCTTGTTCCAGGGCTTTACCAAGGCAAGAGTGCAGAGTACTGAGAGGGGCCCGTTGCGGGGTTTGCGCCAGCCAAATACTTTCGCGCTCAACCGTTTCTTCCACACAGGCTACACCGCCAGTCACATGACTGCGCTTTAATGTGTCACTCGCGGGGCGCGCCAAAAGTGCCATCGGTGAGACTTCGTCACTGAGTAAAGCGCAAATATCGCGCTCAGACACACAAGGTCGTGCAGCATCGTGGACTAAAACCGGAGTATCGCCGCTTTCTCGCTCCGCCAGGAAATCCAGGGCGGACTGAACAGAGTCTGCTCTCTCAGCTCCACCAATAACGGTGTGTACCAAGGGGTGGTTTGCTTCTTTCAGGTGAAGGAAGTAGGTATCCTGCTCCGATAGCGATACTACAACGCCAGCCAAACCTGGCCACCCAAGAATATTTTTTAAAGTCAGGGATAGCAGTGGTCGCCCGAGCAATGGCAGGTACTGTTTCGGGCGATCAGCCCCCATACGTTTGCCAACGCCGGCAGCGGGTACAATGACCCAATAATCCTTAATCAATTTTCAGCCTCTTCCTTATCCAGGAAGATAAACAGTGTTTCCCCTTCCTTGATCAGTCCCAGGTCATAACGGGCTTTCGCTTCCACACCATCAGTGCCAACTTTCAAACTGCGGACTTCCCTGAACAGTTGACGGTTTTCCCGCACCAGCGCGATATTTTTTTCTTGCTGTTGGGCTAATTGACGCTTGAGACGGGTAACTTCGGCGAGACTACCTTCACCAACCCAAAGTCGGTACTGGGTGGCGAGGAGCATAATGGTGAGTATTGCCAGCAGCCATTTCATACGAGATTACGATATTTCGCTTGTTCGTATTTATAGTACTACAAAGAGGGGCTAGCCCCTCTTTGTAGTACTTGCACGCTAATTCAAATAATGGATTACTTGAATTCAGCGCGGCCGCGATAAGGAGCGGAGCCATTCAGCTCAGCTTCGATGCGCAACAGACGGTTGTACTTGGCTACGCGGTCTGAACGGCAAAGGGAACCGGTCTTGATTTGACCAGCAGCAGTCGCAACCGCCAGATCCGCAATAGTAGTATCTTCGGTCTCACCGGAGCGGTGGGAGATCACAGCGGTGTAGCCCGCATCTTTAGCCATTTTGATCGCATCCAGAGTCTCGGACAGGGAGCCGATCTGGTTGAACTTGATCAAGATAGAGTTACCGACACCTTTCTCGATACCTTCCTTCAGGATCTTGGTGTTGGTTACGAACAGGTCGTCGCCTACCAGCTGTACTTTTTCACCAATTTTATCGGTGAGTACTTTCCAACCGTCCCAATCACTCTCGTCCATACCGTCTTCGATAGACAGGATCGGATAGTTGGCGGACAGATCGGCCAGGTAGCTGGCAAAACCTTCGCTATCGAACTGCTTGCCTTCGCCAGCCAGATCGTACTTGCCATCTTTATAGAACTCGGAAGAAGCGCAGTCCAGAGCCAGGGTAATGTCATCACCCAGGGTGTAACCGGCCTTCTCTACCGCTTCAGCAATCACTTTCAGCGCTGCTTCGTTGGAAGGCAGGTTCGGAGCAAAGCCTCCTTCATCGCCAACTGCAGTGTTCAGGCTGTTGCTGGACAGTACTTTCTTCAGGGAGTGGAAGATCTCAGCACCTTGGCGCAGAGCTTCGGCAAAAGATTCAGCCTTAACGGGCTGAACCATAAATTCCTGAATATCCACATTGTTGTCAGCGTGTTCGCCGCCATTGAGGATATTCATCATCGGCACCGGCATGGAGTACTCGCCCGGGGTGCCGTTTACCTCAGCAATGTGCTGGTACAAGGGGATTTTTTTGGAAGCGGCAGCTGCTTTAGCGGCAGCCAGGGAAACCGCCAAAATAGCGTTGGCGCCGAAGTTCGCCTTATTTTCAGTGCCGTCGGCATCAATCATCGCCTTGTCCAGGGCGCGCTGATCGGAAGCATCCATACCCTTGAGCAGGTCAGCGATAGTAGTGTTGATATTTTCAACCGCTTTCAGGACACCCTTGCCCAAGTAACGGCTTTTATCGCCATCGCGAAGTTCCAGCGCTTCACGGGAGCCAGTGGAGGCACCGGAGGGAGCGCAGGCGGAGCCAATAGAACCATCCTCCAGGATTACATCGGCTTCAACGGTAGGGTTACCGCGAGAATCCATTACTTCAAAGGCTTTAACAGCGACAATCTTGCTCATTTACAATGGGCTCCGTATTGGTACTTACTGAAAATAGGTTTTCGTAAATCAGACTTTACGCACTTTTTGCTAAATAGCAGAGGGGAAAGTGCCGCGCGCCCAATCAGGGCGCGCAAAAGTATCTCTTTCTTATTTCGTATCCAGCGGCTCGAAACCCTTGATCAGGTCATCTACCGCTTTCATCTGCGCCAGGAATGGCTCCAGCTTTTCCAGTGGCAATGCACTGGGGCCATCACACAATGCTTTGTCTGGATTCGGGTGTGCTTCCAGGAACAGGCCGGCAATACCGATAGCCAAACCTGCGCGGCCCAGCTCAGTGACCTGCGCACGGCGACCACCAGAGGCAGCACCGGAAGGATCGCGCATTTGCAGTGAGTGGGTAACGTCAAAAATCAGCGGTGCACCGCCGGAGGCATTGATCATGGTGCTAAAGCCCAGCATATCGACAACCAGATTGTCGTAGCCAAAGCAGGCACCGCGCTCACACAAAAGAATGTTTTCGTTGCCGCACTCAGCAAATTTCTCCACCACATTTTTAACTTGCGGCGGGCTCATAAACTGGGGCTTTTTGACGTTGATCACTGCACCAGTCGCTGCCATAGCGGCGACCAGATCAGTCTGGCGGGCCAGGAAGGCCGGCAGCTGGATAATATCCACGACTTCGGCAACCGGAGCAGCCTGGTGTACTTCGTGGACATCGGTAATCAAGGGAACCTTAAAGGTATCTTTGATTTCCTGAAAAATCTTCAGGCCTTCTTCCATTCCCGGTCCGCGATAGGAATTGATGGAAGAGCGATTGGCCTTGTCAAAAGACGCTTTAAAAACATAGGGAATACCCAGTTTTTCAGTGACTTTTACATAGTGCTCAGCCACCTGCATCGCCAGGTCGCGGGATTCCAGTACATTCATACCGCCGAACAGCGCAAAGGGCTTATCGTTGGCGACCTGAATATTTCCGACTTCAATTGTTTTCACTGTCAGCTCCCTGTCATCTCACCCCCAGTCACAGAGACCGGGGGCGGATTACTGATTAACCCTGGTTTTCACGCTGCTTCATTGCGGCGGCAACAAAGCTTTCGAACAGCGGATGGCCGTCGCGCGGGGTTGAAGTAAATTCCGGGTGGAACTGGCAAGCAACGAACCAGGGATGGTTCGGCAATTCAACCATTTCTACCAGGGTATCGTCTGCAGACCAGCCGCCAATTTTCAAACCAGCTTGCTGCAGGCGATCAACGTAGTTGTTGTTCACTTCATAGCGGTGGCGGTGGCGCTCTACAATGACGTCAGCGCCGTAGATATCGCGAGCCTTGGTGTCTTTAGCCAAGCGACATTCCTGGCCACCCAAGCGCATGGTGCCACCCAGGTCGGACTGCTCGTCGCGCTTCTCGATATTGCCTTCGCTATCGATCCACTCTGTGATCAGGCCAATAACAGGGTGCGGGGTTTTAGTATTGAATTCAGTACTGTTGGCACCTTCGAGGCCGAGCACATTGCGCGCGAACTCGATAACCACAGACTGTAAACCGAGGCAGATGCCCAGGTAGGGAATATTGTTTTCACGAGCGTAGCGAACAGATTCAAGCTTGCCCTCTAAACCGCGCTCACCAAACCCACCGGGAACCAGGATTGCATCGGCATCCTTGATCAGGTCAATGCCGTTCTCACCCTCAACGTCTTCAGCGTTGATAAAGTCGATATCCACTTTGCAGCGATGCTTGATACCCGCATGGGTCAGGGACTCGATCAGGGACTTATAGGCATCCAGCAACTCCATGTATTTGCCAACCATGGCAATTTTCACTTCGTGCTGCGGGTTCAGCTTGCCATCGACCACTTCATCCCACTCGGAAAGGTCTGGTGCCTGGCATTCCAGCTGCAGTTTTTCCACAACGATATCGTCGAGGCCGTAACTGTGCAGAAGACGCGGTACGCCGTAGATGGTCTTGGCATCGGGCAGCGGTACAACAGCGCGCTCTTCAACATTGGTGAACAGTGCGATCTTGCGGCGGGAGTCCTCATCGATCTCACGCTCGGAACGGCACAGCAGAATATCCGGCTGCAAGCCGATAGAACGCAACTCTTTAACAGAGTGCTGAGTCGGCTTGGTCTTGGTTTCACCAGCAGTGGCAAGGAAAGGCACATAGCTCAGGTGGATCAACAGGGCGCGATTGGTGCCCATTTCCACACGCAGCTGACGCACAGATTCCAGGAACGGTTGGGATTCGATATCACCTACGGTGCCACCGATTTCAACAATAGCGACATCGACATCGCGGCCACCTTCTACAACGCGGCGCTTGATCTCGTCGGTAATATGGGGGATCACCTGTACGGTGCCACCCAAGTAGTCACCACGGCGCTCTTTGCGCAGTACGGTTTCGTACACGCGGCCGGTGGTGAAGTTGTTACGCTTGGACATCCGGGTACGGATAAAGCGTTCGTAGTGACCCAGGTCCAGGTCAGTCTCGGCACCATCCTCGGTGACATACACCTCGCCGTGCTGGAAGGGACTCATGGTACCCGGGTCTACGTTGATGTAGGGGTCCAGTTTGAGGATGGTAACCTTGAGGCCGCGGGCCTCGAGAATGGCGGCCAAAGAGGCGGAGGCGATACCTTTCCCCAACGAGGAAACCACGCCACCAGTTACAAAAATATAGCGCGTCATGCAAAACCTTGGTCAGTTGAGCGCTCGATGAATGTCGAGCTTACAGGGCTGGCCCGGGCGGATAATCCAGCTTCTCCCGGTGCCTTTTAGACGGGGCGCCAGGGTAGCAGAAACCCCCTTAACACTCAATCGAAAAACCGCCAGCCGGGTGGTTCATCCGGGATGGCGCAGCCTACTTTGCATGAAAAGAGCCCCGCGACAGCCACCAGATCATCCCCCAAAAATACCAATGGGACACGATCCCTGAGCCAGGGCTCAAGGGCCCACTCCTGCAAGAGCTTCTTAAGCGTTTGTGACCTGGAGCGATTTACCGGGTGCGCACGCTCTCCCCCTCTGCGATAACACACTCTATAATCGCCCACTGGCCAATCCGACGAGGGCCGAAGAATGCCACCCGCTGGCAGAGCCAGATTAGAGCGGCCATCCCAGTACCAATTTTTATCGGGTTTATTGGCAATTGGCGCCAGCTCAGGGGTCAGGTAAAGACGACTCCGAAAACGTCGTACCACTCGCCCACCCATATTAACTTCAAGCTGTGCATCCCCTGCCGCATGAGTCACCTGGAAAAGCGCCTGATTTAATAGGGTTGACTCTGGCGGCTGCCCCCCTTGGCCCAATACCCAATGCCGCATAAGGTTTTTACGGCGCCCCTCGCTAAGGCTGAAGAAGCGAGGCAGGGCCAGACTTTCGCCAAATCGCCCCACCTTTAAATCAGCCTCCTCCAGGTCAGCAAGTGCCAACTCAGACAGCAAGTCCGCAGACTCCCTCAGGTTCTCCGCTGCCCGAGCGATCTGGCGACTCACTCCCCAACGCTGGTTGAGCAGTGGCACAACTCGATGCCGCAAAAAATTACGCTCCAGGGCCTCATCCGCATTGCTGTCATCTTCAATCCAGCTCAATCCGTGAGCCTCAGCCCACTGCTCTAGCTCTTTTCGCCCCGCTCCGAGTAGAGGGCGTAGTAAGTACTTATTATCTCCGATCGTTCGACTCTCGGACATGCTGGCCAATCCCAACACGCCCGCGCCCCGCATTAAGCGCAGCAGGAAAGTCTCAGCTTGGTCGTCCGCGTGGTGACCGAGCAGAATTTGATCACCTTCGGACATCACCTGATTGAAGGCCGCATATCTCGCCCGGCGAGCCCCCTGCTCCAATCCGCCATCTTTGTAATCAACAGTAACCTGGATGGCTGTAAAGGGTACCGCCAGATTTTCAGCAAACTCTTTACAGTGAGCCAGCCAAATGTCCGCATTTGCATTCAGGCCATGGTGAATATGAAGCGCACGCACGGGAACCTGGCAAGTTACCAGAAGGTGCAGGAGAACAGTGGAGTCCAGACCACCAGAAAACCCCACCCACAGCTGGCCGCTGGCAGGGTGGGACTTTAGCAACCCCTTTATCAGAGTTGGGAGTTTTTCAGGGCGGTCTACGGGTTTCACAAGGGGTCGAGCCAGAATCAAATTTTCAAAAGTATACTGCCAAACCCAGCAAAGGCGGCTAGAGCCCTTTAGCTGGGCTCTATAGCACCCTTCTCACTGCCAGCCCTGGCTTCGCAATTAAGCCGGCGGTACTCGGTCGGCGTCATACCCACCATTTTCTTAAAAAAGGAGTTAAATGTAGCCTTGGTATTAAAGCCCGAGGACAACATTACCTCCATCACGGTGAGCCCCGCATTTTGCGGCTCCCGCAACATCCGTTTTGCCTCATCTATACGGTAACGGTTTACAAATTCGAAGAAGTTGCACTGAAAATGACGATTAATCGTCTGTGAAAGCAACCTGCGTGATACCTGTAACTGCCCTGACAACTGCTCTAGGGTAAGGGCTGGAACCAAGTAAGGCTTTTCTTCCCGCATATAATTTTCAATTTGGGCTGCCAACTCCAGATCAATCTCAGGCTCCCCATTAGCATCCTGTTCCTGATCAGAACTTACATCTTCCCCGGACTTCTCCACTTTATGCCCATCGCCCTCAAACATTGAGGAGTAACTGAGACTAAAGAAGATCATGGCACTAACCAAAACAAATACGGCGTAGTTACTAAACAGCCCCATCGCTCCAATATCCAACTGGAGCTGCCACTCCTGCGCCAACCCTACCGCCAGGTTAATCATCAGAGCCCAAATACGAACCAGCAAGAAGCCCCAGATCAACACCAACAGCCAAGTCAGGTCAATTTTCTCAATACTGGAATGATTATCTCGAATCTGCCTGCGGCATCGACGCACCTCAAAAAGACACAAAACACCGAAAAGTACCCGAAGCGATTCACGAGCCAATCCCAACAAGTGATCGAACATTGAGCCAGTAGTTAAATTCTCCCCACGCAGCATGGCTGTCTTGGTTTCGCTATCAAATTGCCAGTAGGAGAAATATTCAAACACGACTGCCAGTAAAAAAGGCAGCAGGTACCAAAGGTCTCGCCTGGAAATCCTAAACCCCTCGCGAGTTAAGGAGCGGGTATACCAAAGTAACAGGGGACCTTCTAACCAGTAGGCTGCGCCAAATACAAAGAACAAGTTCGGGGAAGTCTCAATGGACCAACTGCGGAAACCTTCACCAAAATTAATCAGGATATCCAGGGGAATAGCGGCTTGTGAGAACAGAAATAGCGCCAACAAGGTGTTGCTGAAACGCCGCTCGCGACGAATCACTAACAACAACAGTGCAAAAAGAGCGCACTGATAACTGGTCATTATCAGAACAATATCGTGGAAATTGAATAGTAAAGCGTCCATTGATACTCAAATAGCCCTTCTACCTTCTTGAAAGGTCTAGACATTCCTGCGAAGCCGCGCCTTGATTGTGAACCGCTCTGCATGCCAGAAGTATCACGGAGTTATTCAGAGGCTCCCTAGAAAGATATTACCACTAAACCACCATCAGCCCGCCCAAATAAGGGGTATAGCTTTAGGTAATACCTGAATTTGTACGTCCAGATTTGGGTATCACCACAAATCAAGACGACGAGCTGAAGCCCCCAAGACAAAATCTCCCTACCAGTATCGATTCACTAGAAAAGAACTAACTCTTCAAGCAACAAGAGGAGACCGGGATGATAAACCGTCGGAAATTTATTCAAGGACTGGCCACTGTGGGCGGGACCTCTCTGGCCCTAACCTGTACAGAGCAGCAAGCTCTTGCGGCAGCAGATAATTTTTTCAAATCGCGAAGAACTGACGCCTACCGGGCACGGCTCTTCTCTATTGAACAACTCACCACCCTGCACAAAATCTGCTCCTACCTGATACCCGCAACGGATACTCCCGGCGCAGCTGAAACAGAGTGCCATTTATTTATCGATCATTATTTAACCGACTGCATAGAAGAGCAGACCCAGCTAAAAACCAAAAAGCTCTTACATGAGTTGGATGAGCGTGCCACCACCCGGTATGGACACCCCTTTATTCATCTTGCCCCAGAACAATCGGTTGCTCTACTCGAATCACTCGACACCGGAATAGCCCCCTTTAACCCAGACTTACAGCAAGATTTCAGGAATCTTAAATTCCTGGTGTGCCTTGGCTACTACACCAGCTTTACCGGAGCCACTCGTGAGCTTGCTTACCAAGCAATTCCCCGTGGATTCAAAAGTTCAGTTCCATTGGATCAAACCGGGAAGGCCTGGGGTTCACTGCCACGTATTTAAAGGAAAGCACTATGCAAAATGATGAATTATTGATCCAAAAAGAAAGCCAGATATTTGACGCAATCGTTATAGGGTCAGGTATTAGCGGCGGCTGGGCAGCAAAAGAACTAACCGAACGGGGATTAAATACCCTGATGATAGATCGGGGCCGGATGGTAAAACACGGTCAGGACTACCCCACAGAAAACAAGGGACCTTGGGAATTCCCACTCCGTACTAAAATGAACCTGAAAGAGAAAAAAGAAATCTATCCGATACAAAGTCGTAGTATTTTTCTCAATGAAAGCACCAAGCATTTTTTCTGTAATGACAACGAACAACCCTACTCCACAGAGCCCGGCTCAGACTTTACCTGGATTCGCGGCAATCAAGTAGGGGGCAAAAGCCTTCTCTGGTTCCGGCAGTCATATCGATTTAGTAACCACGACTTTCTCGCAAACAAACGTGATGGCGTAGGAGTTGATTGGCCCATTCGCTACAAGGATATTGCACCCTGGTACAGCAAAGTCGAACGCTTTGCCGGAATCAGTGGCAATACGGACAATATTGAGCAGCTGCCAGACTCCGAATACCAACCACCATTTGAGATGTACCAGTGTGAACAAGACATCAAGTCCAAGTTTGAAAAGCAGTACAGTGATAAACATTTCATTATTGGAAGAGCTGCTCACCTGACCAAGCCAAACCGGGAACAGGTAGCCCTAGGCCGATACAACTGCCAGGCTCGTAACCAGTGCCAACGAGGCTGCTCATTCGGCGGCTACTTTTCGACACAAAGCGCCACCATGCCAGCCGCAATGAGAACCGGCAAACTACAAATTGCCAGTAATAGCGTGGTACACAGCCTTATTTACAACTCGCAAAAGAACCGAGTAGCTGGCGTAAGGGTAATCGACAGCGAAACCCTGCAACAACGAGAGTATTTTGGCCGAATCGTTTTCCTCTGCGCATCCACATTGGGCTCAACCCAAATACTCCTCAACTCAGCCAACAAGCATTTCCCCAAGGGGCTCGCCAACAGCTCTGGTGTACTGGGCCACTACCTTATGGATCACAATTACAATGCCTCAGCCCACGGCTTTATTGATGGTTATGAAGATGAGTACTTCTCCGGGTGGAGACCAACCGGCATCCTGATTCCCAATTTCCAATATCGCCCCGAACTTTACCGAAAACACTACAAGCGCGGCTACCAGATTTCAGGAAGCGCCTATCGGCAGGACTGGCGGACAATGGCTGCTTCCGAGGGGATTGGAAAATCTTTCAAAGAAAAACTGCAACAACCTGGGCGCTGGGGATTTTGGATTGGTGCACAGGGAGAGATGTTACCGAGGCACGAAAACCAGGTCAGCCTCCACTCCACCCAAAAAGATAAGTGGGGAATCCCGCAACTACATATCAATTGCCAATGGTCTGAAAATGAGCGCCTAATGATGGAGGATGCCTGTGAGACCATGCAAGCTATGCTTAAGAATTTGGGGCTAAATGAAGTCAGTGGACAAGTCACTAGTGATAAATATCCCCCTGGAAGTGCCATCCATGAGGTAGGCACAGCACGAATGGGTAGTGATAAAACCAACTCAGTTTTAAATGGGCACAACCAATCGCACGATATACCCAACCTTTTTGTAACCGATGGCTCCTGCTTCGCCTCTTCAGCAGTTCAAAACCCCTCTCTAACTTTTATGGCATTAACTGCTCGAGCCGCAAACTATGCAGCCAGCGAACTTTCTGCGGGGAGATTATAAAAGTGATAAGCCTACGAAGTTTATATCGCAATCTGTTTACAGCTCTTCTCTTGACAACTTTACCCACCTTAAAATCAGTCGCAATTGAAGTGAATATGGCTACTGAGAAAATTGAACCCCAACTCGGGGTTCAACTATGGTCTGTTCGCCATGAGTTAAACCGGGACTTTTCAGGCACCCTAAAAAGACTAAAAGCAGCAGGTTTTAATGCGATAGAACTGGCTACGGAACTAGGTCCGTACAAAGAAAAGCCAAAGGAACTCCGCTCTCTACTGGAGCAATTAAAGCTAAAAGTGAGCGGTGCACACGTTTCTATTACCCAGCTGCTCCCGGAATCAATTGATGCAACGGCCACTTATTACCAGACCCTGGGTGCCGAATACCTAATTGTTGGCTGGGACCCGAGAAGCTGGGACCCTAACGGGGTAGACAAGTTAATATCGCAGCTTCGCAGTGCGCAATCCGTTCTTTCCAAGTACGGTTTGAAAATGGGATTTCATAATCACGATAGAGAATTTTCCACTTACCAAAACACAACTTTCTGGGACTATATATCCCAGTCTACTGATGACAATTTCATTTTGCAGTTAGACATCGGCTGGGTTTCTGCGGCAGGCAAAGATCCTATCAGCTATCTAAAACGATATCCGGGGCGAACCTATACCACTCACTTTAAATCCTGGGTTCCTGATGAGAATATTAACAATAAAGCTAGGGAGCCTCTGAATAACTCCGTGATACCTCTGGCTTGCAAAGCGGTTCACAATCAAGGCGCGGCTTCGCAGGAATGTCTAGACCTTTCAAGAAGTCGCAACGCGGAGTGTGAATCGCTCTGCGAGCCCCGAAGGGCGGGCCTTGAAGGCTACAGCTGCTGCGTTGCAGCTCTTGCAAAGGGCTACGGCCATTCGCGGCGAGCTGCGCCTAACATCTGCAGCCTTCAAGACCCGCAGAGGCATTACGGAGTTGTTCAGAGGCTCCCTATAATCGGCATGGATCTAATAGATTGGCCTTCAATTATTGAGGCCAGTATCGAAGTCGGCGGCAGCCAGTGGATTATTCTTGAGCAGGAGACTGCACCAAAGGGCATGGAAACAATAGAGGCACTTATAAAATCAAAAGCAAATCTTCAGCAATACCTTTCATCGTATATGTCCACTAGAAAGGATATAAAATCATGAAATACCTACTCCCCGCCCTATTGACTTTGATACTTCAAGCCAGCAATTGCATAGCAATGACAGCCGCCCCAGAAATTTACAACTATTTAAGAATTCCCTATCCGCTGGAAAAACAGCACACGATTCAAGAACCAAACATCGCACCTTCAAAAATCACCATCACCGCCACAAAAGGCAGCGACTTATTCACCAATGCCGACAGCTCTTATCAAATAGACAATGCCCCAAGGTTACTTTTCGCACCGAATACTGACTTTATTTTTTCCGCAAAAGTCTCTGTAGACTTTGAGAAAAATTTTGATGGAGCCGCTTTAATTGTTTATGCAGACGAGGGAAACTGGGCAAAACTTCTACTTGAGAGGTTTAACTCTGGCAAAAATGGCATAGCGTCTACCGTCGTTTATAAAGGTGGTGACGATGCCTACCATATAGAAACCCAGAGGGAATACAGCCATCTAAAAATTGCAAGGAAAGGAACTACATACTTCTTTTATCACTAAGAGGATAGCAGACACTGGTCATACCTTCGATCATTTTCCCTGCAGACCTCCAAGCCCACCAGGATTGGTTTTCTCGCCCAATCACCTACAGGCCCCAAAGTACAAGCTTTGTTTTCTGATATTAACTTTGAGGAAAAAACAATTACAGACTATATGCAGGGAACCTAACGACCCGACTATCGTCTCGAGGAAAAAACTTCGAGAGAACATTAATAACAGCCTTCGAGATACATAGCTATGACAAGCGCAACTTCTGTCATAGCTATGCATCTCGAGCCACCCGGGAAATGCTTGTCATCAAGCAGTCCGCGCCAAGGGCCTGTTTATACCAAGAAGATACCCAGAGAGAAGCTGATAAAATTCTTCAGGCTTTTCCAGCATAGGACTGTGCCCACAATCATACACTTCACAATAATCCAAATTATCATTCTGGAAGGCCAGCGACCGCCAGGATTCAGCCGGTGTTATTTGATCGAAGTCTCCCCATATTAACTTGATCGGGCATCTCACTTTCTTCAGACTGCCATAAACATCATACTTCCTACTTATATTCAGCCATTTAACCACTGATTTAAACGTTTCGTTAGTGGAGAAAATAGTATTGATATCGGCTACGCCCTTTTCGTAGTCCGGTTTCGGCAGGCGGTTAATATCCCGGAAGACCCGCTCACAAAGTGTATTTGCTGCTCCAGGTACCGATCCGCGTAAATCAGAAAGGGAAACTCCTGCCTCCAATTCCTCAAGCCCCGGGGCTCCACTGATAACCACCCCAGCCACCAATTCAGGATATTTTGCGGCAAAATCTAACGTAATAAGCCCACTCATCGAGTTGCCGACCAAAATATTATTATCCATACCTCCATTTAACTGGAGACACTCTCTAATCATTTCGTGCGCCGAATCCAACTTACCCATAAAAACCTCGGGGATAGATGGCTCGATAACAGTTATTTTATGCCCCTGCTGCCGACAAGCGCCTGCAACCTGGTTCCAAATCCACCCACGCGCGAAAAGTCCTGGTAAAAAAACGATATGACAAGGTGCCATTAGTTCCTCCAATTCCATTTCAAGTTAATTTATCCGCACCATCCCCGGCACCACCATGACCGAGGACCTCAAAATGCACAAAAATCAAATAGGGAACCAACCCACCATAACCGCCATAATTCAATGGAAGGCCAGGTCTGAAAAGTAAACACTCGAAAAATAACCAGCAATAAGAATGCCAACTATCCAAGAGCCCTAATTTTGAGAGCAAAGTCATACTAACCAGAGAGGAATGGCAGCTTCATTTCAAATCAATTACCTTTCTGTTCCCGAGAAAATGGAACCTGCGCAAAGCCTACCCCACTCCAAAATTTAAATAAGATTAGAAAATAAAATTTATTGAATTATTTATTCGCCTGCACGTTTGCAGTGCCTGACAACTCAATACAGCACCAATAGCGGCAATAATTTTGTGACAAGTAATACTATGAAGGCGTGAAATAACAAAAATCAGGAGAGGTAGATTTATCGCGGGATAACACTATCCAATATACTAAAGAAGGAAATAATACACTGCGCTCGGGACCCTATGAGGCACGGATGCCGATTAGGAGCTTACAGGAATGTATTCACAGCGTGTCTCAAGTGAAGTGTATTCTTTCCTTCCACCCCAGTAGTAAATCTATGGGATAAAAGAAATATCTGGAAAGAAGAGATTGGCGGGCAAAGAAGTGCCAACGGGATAGAACATCACACTGGCACCATTCCTGTGAGAACAAATTGTTTCAGCCACTAACCGGAACCAAAAAACAGGCTCCGGTTAGAACTGAGGGTAATTAGCCCTTTCAGTGTGTTGTAACTTAACCGTCACAACGAATATCAGCAGATACTCCAGCTTCCGGGGTCAACTTAACGTTGGCAACCGCAATAGCCATCGGAGCTTCACTCTCCAGACCAAAGGCGCTAAAGACCTTTCCGAAATCCGCACCGGCTTTTACAAAACACTGCAGATCTACAGAAACCCGGGTCCAGCTTTTCTGTTCCATGGATTTCAGCGCAGACTCCAACGGTACCTTGGCAGAACAGCCATCACCACAGTTCATGGTAGCCACCACCGGCTTTTCAATTGGCTGATCGACACGGATATTCAGTGTCAGCGCAGATTTCTCTTCCAGGTAGACATTCAGGTCCTGCATATATTCAGCAGACAACTGAACTGCGCCAGGACGCAGGCCTTTCCAGGTAATCAGTCGAGCATCTTCCTGGGAAGACATATCGATGGAGCTGACAGTGATGTTTTTATCGTCTCCACTAACCGCGAAGTTACCGTGTACAGGTACAACCTCTGCCCCAGCTTCAGCAATATTCAACACCCAGGGAGCTTGCGGGCGGGATACCAACAGCCAGGCTTCTTCCAAACCGCCACCGGCACTGGATTCACTGGTCTCCGGCAATTCGTTACTCACCAGGGATTCCTGTTCAGCAGCCAGGCCATAGCCCAACTCAAACAATGGCTCGTAATTCTCGTGGTATGGATTCAGGACATTCTGATAGCTGTGCATTGGCCAGCTGAATGGCAGCTTGCCGGTAAAGTCGTAACGGGCTTCCCCATTGGCGCCTTTAATCAGCACATCCGCAACACCAGCACCTTCAGAGCCAGGCAGCCAGGCGGCAACAAAGGCATCGGATGCATTCAATTCACTGTTAATCCAGAGAGGACGGCCTGAAAGGAACACACTGACTACCTGAACACCCTGCTCGCGTAGTTTTTTCAGCAGCGCCAAATCCTTCTTGTTACCGCGCTGGTATTCCAGGTTGGTAATATCGCCGTGCCACTCTGCATAGGGCTCTTCGCCAAATACAACAACAGCAACCTTGGGTGCCTTACCATTGGCAAAAGTGGCATCTGAGAAGCTGCCATCAGCACTCAATACCGCTTCACCGCCAGCGGCTTTAACCGCCGATGAAATACCTTCAAAGATTGAAGTGGCACCGGGGAAATCAGCGCGCGTATTGCCGGTACCCTGCCAGGAAATCGTCCAGCCACCACTCTGCTTGGACAAGTTATCCGCACCATCGCCGGCAACCAGAATATTCTGGTCCGCAGCCAATGGCAGCAGCTTGTCATTGTTTTTCAGCAACACCAGGGATTTGCGTACCGCTTCACGAGCGATTGCGCGGTGCTCCGGGTTGCCCAGGATGCCGTCTTTGCCTGCCAGCGGCATATTGCGGTCAAACAGACCTGCACGGATCTTCACTCGCAGGATGCGGCGAACGGCATCATCGATACGCTCCGCACCGATTTCACCGCTTTTGGCCTGGGCCAGGGTGTTGTTGTACAGGGCTTTCCAGTCCGCCGGCACCATAAACATATCGAGGCCGGCATTAATCGCCGCTGCACAGCTCTCTACAGTGCAACCGGGCACGAAACCGTGGCCATTCCAGTCGCCCACAACAAAGCCATCAAAACCGAGGCGCTCTTTCAGAACGGTGGTCAGAAGGTATTTGTGGCCGTGGAGTTTTTCACCGTTCCAGCTATTAAATGAAGCCATAACGGTCTGTACGCCTGCCGGCAGAGATGTCAGGTAACCTGCCGCATGGACCTCTGCCAGTTCTTTTTCCGGAACCGCATTATCACCTCGGTCAATTCCTCGATTCGTACCACCGTCACCGACAAAGTGCTTGGCAGTGGCTACCAGATTTTCGCCGCGCAGGAACTCAGCGCTGGATTTTTCGCCCTGGAGCCCCTTCACCATTGCCTCGGCATAATCCGCAACAATCTTGGGATCTTCGGAATAACTCTCGTAAGTTCTGCCCCAGCGGTCATCGCGCACTACCGCGACGGTGGGAGCGAAAGTCCAATCGATACCGGTCACTGCCACTTCGCGGGCGGTGGCGCTACCAATACGCTCAATCAGCTCCGGGTCTTGGGCGGCACCCAGACCAATATTATGCGGGAACAGGGTCGCACCGATCACATTGTTGTGGCCGTGAACCGCATCGGAACCCCAGATCAGGGGAATCGCAACACCGCCATCGGAAGTGTCCATAGAAGCCTTAAAGAAGGCGTCAGAAAGGGCCAACCAGTCTTGCGGCGTGGCAAACTTATCGTTGTTCGGGAAGGCGCCACCACCATTCAATACGGAACCCAGGTGATAGGTCTTCACATCTTCAGGAGTAACGCTGCGGATTTCCGCCTGGATCATCTGACCCACTTTCTCTTCCAGAGACATGCGGGACATGATTTCAGTGATTTGGGCTTCCAGCTTTTCATCGCGCGGTAAGGCTGGCTTGAGTTCAGGCCAGTTGTCGATGCCCTCGGCGGCACTGGTGCCAGTATCGGCCTGCGCTTTATCGGCTTTTGGCTCAGTTTGTTGGCTCTCGGAATGACACCCGGCGAGCACAGAAGCACAGAGCACAAAGCCCAGCGAAAATCGCTTACTAAAATTCACGAATAACTCCCAAAATTATTCCACGCTTGTTAACTGGCTCTACGAGTTGCGCTCAGACAAACTTCAGAGGAAATATCTCCAAAGCCCTACACCCAGCGCGACCTACTATCGCCATATTTATTATGCCGCACATCACCTGCCCCGGCAGTTGTGCACGGTCTGCCTCCACCGAGCTGAAATATTAGAGATAACTCCAGATCCAGCTCTCGTCGGAATCAAGTTCTGCTAATGCCGTATTCACCGATCGGCCATAAAACTGAGTCATGGCTACCCAGTGGGCACAGTTCGCAATGACAACAAATTGCAGTACTTGTCTCTACAGGCCAATAGAAATCCGATGGGCTGGTCCAAATTGCAGACAAGGCGGAAAGGATAAATGAAGGTTCTACTCCACTGCGCTACCGCGCAGGGTTCGTGAAAAAGCGCCGTAATAAACGATATAGCAGTAACACACCAGAGGCACCAAAAATGAATACTGTATACCGGCGCTATCAGCCAGCATTCCCTGGAAAAGAGGAATAATTGCACCACCTACAATTGCCATGCATAAGATACCGCTACCCTGGCTGGTATGTTTACCCAGCCCGCGCAAGGCCAGGCTGAATATAGTCGGGAACATAATCGAGTTACACAGACCCACCGCAACTATGGACCAGACCGCGATCGGGCCAGACGTCATCATCGCGATTGCTATAAGTACCACCGAACCCAGGCCACAAACCGCCAGGGTTTTTCCAGCAGAGACAAAGCGCAGCAAAAAGGCCCCGGCAAAGCGCCCAATCATCGCTCCGCCCCAGTAATAAGAGACATACTTTGACGCTTCAAAAGGAGCCATCTTTGCCACTGATGGTTCACCAAAGAAACTCACCAGAAAACTGCCAATAGCCACCTCCGCACCCACATAGGCAAAAATACCTACAGCCCCCAGGGTCAAGCGGGGGAAACGCCACAGAGAAAACACATCGTGACCATCCGCTCCTCCACCCTGTTGGTGCTCGGGAATAGCCGGCAACCTGATCCAGGAAAAGAAAGCGACCATCACCAGTAGTAGAACCGCTAACCAGAAATAAGGCGTCTCCACCAAAGCCGCTTCGCGGGCCCTGAACTCGATAATACTCGCCGCGGTATCCGGGTCAGCAGTAATAGTAAGTCCCGCAAAGAAAACTGCGCCGCCAATCACCGGTGCCAAGGTAGTTCCCAGGGAGTTAAAAGCCTGGGTAAGATTCAGTCGACTGGGCGCCGTGCGAGCACTGCCCAGCGCGATAACATAGGGGTTTGCAGAAACCTGCAGCAGGGTAATCCCGGAAGCCAGAACAAACAGCCCCAGCAAAAACACTTCGTAGATTTGTAGGCGGGCAGCGGGGATAAAGACCAGACAGCCCGCACAAGCCACCAAAAGCCCGAGCACCAGACCAAGCTGATAACCAACCCGCCTCAACAACATGCCTGCCGGCACAGATACCAGAAAATAGGCGGCAAAAAAGTAAAACTGCACCAAGACAGCCTTGGTGTAACTCAACTCAAAAACATTTTTTAAGTGTGGCACCAGCACATCGTTCAGGCCGGTAATAAATCCCCAAATCAGAAATAGGGACGTAAGTGCAATTAAGTTGATATAACGCGGGGCAACGCCGGCCGCTACTCCGGCACGGGCATCAGTGTCATATTTAGCCATCTCGCTCGAGGAGAACCCCGATTCGGGCAACATCTGGCTCATCGGAAACCGATCCCCAAATCTAAACTATTTCTTTCTAGCGGTTGGTCCATTCACCCGGAATTTTTTCCGCCACCACATGATTTTGCGCAAAAGTTAGTATCACCTCTGCGACTGTGGATTCATTCAAGCCGTTAAAGGCCCTGCACATTTTTACCACAATTATTGGCAACTACCTATCTACTCAACCAAATTTCAAATTACTGTTTTTGACCAGATAGACAATCTAAAAGTGTCGAGCTGGATAAACAGAAGTACCACTGAACTTTAGCCTCAAAGAAGTCCGGGCTGATTAACTCGTATTTAAAAATAGAGAGGAGTTGTCTTCTGAATCGAGATTGCCGAAAATTACTCGACTATTCACCCCGAAATCAGATAAAAAGGACTTTCTCGGGGATAAGTCGGAAGTGTGGCGCTCACCCCTCTGGCGGGTCACGTTTCTGCAAGGTAATATTCTGCGGATAATAATGAACGCGACGATGAGCGTCTATCCCGTCCTTTTCACAATACTAAATATGCGGGAAATCATGCAGTACTCGACCCGTCTAGATACGAGACCGAACACTGAAATTCAGTCGACCCGCTGGTTTTGGAAACTGCAGCTGGTCAGCTGGGTTGGCATACTGCTGGTCACTTTTCTTTCACTGACCCTGTGGCACTCCCCTACCGAGTGGCCTCACTTCGAGCCGGTCAATACAGTATTCCAGTGCGCTATTGCATTTTTATTATCCCTGTTTCTAAAACCGATTTTTGATGTCGCCTGGGAGTCAGAGCTCGCTTTCCGCACCGTGATCTACCTTCTGGCTGTCGCTGTTATTTCCGGAATATGGACCCTGGTTCGAATGGAGGCTTATATACGCCTCAGTGGTGAACACTCGATCTGGTCTGAGTTCGGCGGCTGGTATTACGCCTCTTTATTTGTATTTTTATTCTGGAGCGCCCTGTACTGCGGGGTAAAATATCACTTCCTACTCAATGAAGAGCACAAGAAAATGCTGGAGGTTGCAGCAGTACATGAACGGGAGCAGCTCCGCAGACTTCAAGCAGAGGCCATTGCCAATGAAGCGCAACTAAAAATGTTGCGCTACCAGCTTAACCCCCACTTTCTCTTCAATACGCTCAACTCCATTAACGCCCTAATTCGATTCCAGCAAGCTGATGAAGCGCGGGAAATGGTTGTGCGTCTCAGTGATTTTTTAAGGCTCTCCCTAAAAGAAGACCCGATGCAGAAAGTTGAGCTTGAACGAGAGATCGAGGCGGTATTGCTCTACTTGGAGATTGAAAAAACCCGCTTTGCCGACAGGTTGTCCGTAGACCTGTCGATCGATGAAACCGTACGCCGCGCACAAGTGCCCAGCATGTTGCTGCAACCACTGGTAGAAAACTCGGTAAAATATGCCATAGCCCCCAACGAAATGGGGGGCACTATCGGTATCCACGCGCACAACACCGATGATCGCCTAGTGCTGGAAGTCTACGATACCGGTTGCCCAGATCACTTTGCCAGCGAATGTGACCCGGAATCCTCCTCAACGGGAGTGGGCCTCAAAAACGTACGCGAACGGCTATCGACGCTCTACCCGCAAGATTTCAAAATAGAACAAAACAAGACTCCTGATGGCGGTATGCAAGTACTCATCAATATTCCACTGGAAATTTCCAACCAATCAACCCACCTGACACAGGGAGAAGTTCAATGAGCAAGCTCAGCGTCGTACTGGTGGACGACGAGCCCCTGGCTTTAAGACTACTGAAAAGTATGCTCGAAGAACGCAAGGACCTGGATATTCTCGCCTGTTGTCGCAATGGCCGGGAAGCTGTCCAAGCAGTTTCAGAGCACAACCCAGACCTACTCATTCTCGATGTGCAGATGCCAGGAATGAACGGTTTTGATGTGGTGCGCAACCTGCAGGCTGACACCATGCCCTTGGTCATCTTTGCCACAGCCTACGACCAATACGCCCTTAAGGCTTTTGAAGTCCATGCGGTTGACTATGTGCTCAAGCCACTGGACCCGCGCCGACTGGAAACAGCCCTCGATCGGGCCCGCCAGCGCCAGGCACAGATGATATCCAAAGGAGAGGATGGCCATCAGGAAGAGAAAAATCGCCTGATGCGATCTTTCGAAAGCAGTGCCGGCAAAGCATCAAGCGGAGAGAACGCCGCTACTTCAACCCAGCGTCTCGCCATTAAAGACCGGGGCAGTATCACCATGGTTAGCCAACCGGATATCGAGTGGATCGATGCGGCGGGTGACTATATGTGTGTGCATGCCAAAGGGGAAACCCATGTAATGCGCAGCACTATTAAAGACCTGCAAAAACAACTCTGCCCAGACACTTTTAAACGCATTCACAGGTCCACACTGGTTAACCTGAACTTTATTGTACATATCAAGGTTTTAACCAAAGGCGAGTACTTTCTCACCCTGAGCAGCGGTGCAAAACTGAAAGTAAGTCGCAACTATCGCTTACCGATCAAAGAGTTTCTCGACTCCAACAAACAGTCTGATCTAACTGCCCCCCAAGCTTCCTAACCCCCAACCTCTCTAAAACTGGCAGGGATCGCCGGTACCCCCTCCCCCCACAATCAAATACATTTCAAATTGGCCATTTATTCCGGACACAAAAAAGCCGGCATAAAAATGCCGGCAAACGAGCTCAGAAGAGAAGAAAAGAAAACTTAAGCGCGTTTATCTGTACGGTGTCCTGAGAGACCGTAGTAGAGAATATAGAGGTAACAGAAGATCGGCAGAACGAACGCCAATTGGATACCAATTTGGTCAGCCAGAAGCCCCTGTAACAACGGCACAATGGCACCGCCTACAATGGCCAGGCATAAGATTCCGGAGCCCTGACTGGTCGATGGACCCAGCTTGGCCAGCGCCAAACTAAAGATAGTCGGGAACATAATAGAGTTGCACAGACCCACAGCAAGTACCGCCCACATCGCCAGATAGCCGCTACCCGTAACAGTAATCAACAACAATACACAGGAGCCGATAGAGCAGATTGCGAGCACTTTGCCAGCAGAGATAAAGCGCATAATTAAAGCGCCGGCAAAGCGACCAACCATAGCGCCACCCCAATACAGGGAGATATAGAAAGCGGCTTCAGACTCTTCCAAACCAGCGATGGAATCCTCAGCGATAAAGTTCACCAGGAAGCTGCCGATAGAGACTTCAGCACCCACGTAGACAAAAATAGCGATCGCACCCAACACCAAGTGACGGTAGCTCCAGGCGGAAGCGGCTTCAGTATTGGAAACAGACTCAGAAGTTGCACTACTGACAATCGCCGGCAAATTCAAAAATGCGAAGACGATAGCCAGGATCGCCAGCGCGGAGGCCAGGATCAGGTAAGGCACTTCAATAACAGCAGCGCTGGCAGCACCCGCTGCAACACCGGCAGCGGGTAAAATCAGCAATGCACCAAATTGAGGGGCGATAGTGGTGCCCAGGGAGTTAAAGCCTTGGGTCAGGGTCAGGCGGCTGGGCGCCGTGCGCTCATCGCCCAGTGCTGTCACATAAGGGTTGGCGGAAACCTGTAAAATAGTAATACCGGAAGCCAGAATAAACAGTGCACCGAGGAACAGTGCATAGACTTCCATTCTTTCAGCGGGGATAAACAGCAAACAGCCAACCACCGAAATACTTAAGCCGGTCACGATCCCTTTCTGATAACCAATTTTACTGACCAGGGCACCGGCAGGCAGGGAAACGAGGAAATAAGCACCAAAAAAGCAGAACTGCACCAGCATTGCCTGGGCATAGTTCAGCTCGAAAATTCCTTTCAAGTAGGGAATCAAAATATCATTCAGGCAGGTGATAAAGCCCCACATAAAAAATAGTGAGGTCAGCGCCACCAGGGCAAACCTGTGCCCCGACTGGTCACCCGTCGGTATCTGCGCAGCATCCGTTGCTGTATTACTCTGCATTATTGCCATAATTATTAATCCTGAGACTTCAGCTCACAGGCCTCTCCGGTCGATATTTTTATCCGGGCAAACCTGTGCCTATTGCACCAATCTTTATTGTTGGTACTTTCTATCATGGAGGTAGCGCCGCCTCAGAGGGCTTTTCGATAAGGGGGTTCAAAATGGGGGCAGCGTGGACAATCAGTGGCCGCCAGGCTCCAGACTGTCTGCTATCGGGCCAGCTGAACCGCTTTCTCAACGGCCTCCCTCGAAAGAGTAGATCAACCTGTTTGAGTACTTTATTTCTCTCTAAGACTTCCCGGGAGTCCAATAACCTAGCTGCATTGACGAGACTGACCACAAGGCAGCTCTGTAAATAGTAGTTTTTTCAGGCAGAGGGATAGCGAAAAGGAAAACTTAATCACGTGGAAAATGACACGTAACCGCAAGTATCTATGAGTAGGGAAAGAAGGGACTAGGAAGGAAACACCAGCCGCGCACAAGGGCAATATATTTATACCCTTGGCACGGCGGGAAAGGACCAAGCTTAGGAAACGATATTGCCGTAGCTCATCAGGCGCTGATAGCGCTTCTCCAGCAGCTCATCAATGGGGATGCTGCTCAGCTGGTCCAGTTGCTCACTGAGACGGTCTTTGAGGTTATTGGCCATTGCATCTGGATCGCGGTGAGCGCCGCCGAGAGGTTCGGGGATGGTTTCATCCACAATACCCAACTCTTCCAACACGCTGGAAGTCACCCCCATCGCCTCAGCGGCCAAAGGCGCTTTCTCGACAGTTTTCCAGATAATGTTGGCGCAACCCTCAGGGGAAATCACAAAGTAGGTGGAGTACTGCAGCATGTTCAGCTGGTCACCCACACCGATCGCCAGTGCACCACCGGAGGAACCTTCACCAATCACGGTACAAATAATCGGCGTGCGCAGGCGGGACATCACTGCTAGGTTCTGGGCGATGGCTTCACTGATACCGCGCTCTTCACTGTCGATACCCGGATAGGCTCCCGGAGTGTCGATCAGGGTCAGCACCGGCATTTTAAAGCGCTCGGCCATTTCCATAACACGCAGGGCTTTGCGGTAACCCTCCGGCTTCGGCATACCAAAGTTGCGTGCAACCTTCTCGTTTACAGAGCGGCCTTTCTCTTCACCAATCACCGCTACCGGCTTGCCATTTAAGCGCGCGATACCGGCGATAATCGCCTTGTCATCACCAAAGTGACGGTCGCCATGCAGCTCATCCCAATCGGTAAATAAACGCTCGATATAGTCCTTTGAATAGGGACGTTGCGGATGGCGGGCTACCTGTACGACCTGCCACGGGCTCAGGTCGGAGTAGATGGACTCGGTCAAAGTTCTACTCTTCTCCCGCAACCGGGTAACTTCATCGGCGATATTCAGCTCGTTGTCATCACCCACAAGCTGCAGCTCTTTTATCTTGCCTTCCAGCTCTGCAATTGGCTGCTCAAACTCGAGAAAATTAAAATTCATGAAATCTGCGCCTTTAACTCTTTTTGTTACCACCGGGCTATCACAGCGGCATAGCTTAACTGTACAGAACCAGCCAGTCGAGCCCGGTAGATTTTAACGCCGTTGTGCGTATTGAAGCGCCACCTGCTCACGTCCCAACAGTTCCCTGAGAGACTGGACCATCTGGTCGTTTGGTTCTACGTTCCACTGCGGCGGCAGTCGGTACAAGCCCCGGGCATCGTGGCGGGAAACCTCAAGGCTCACCCCGCACTGACCACCGGTATAGGGTTGCAGGCAAGCGGCCAGCCGCTTGGCCAGCCCCGGTGCCACACTGCCGCTATCCACTCGCAAGCGCACCCCGGTCACCCGGCTCTGGCGCAACTCATCGAGCGTGGAAACGCTGTTTACTGTCATCTTCAGGCCGCCGCTGTAATCGTCAGTGGCAACCGGTCCATCCAATACCAGCAATGCATCTTTGGCCAACTTGTCTCTATGTTCGCCAAAGGCCTCGCTGAACATGGCCGCTTCAATACGGCCACTGCGGTCATCCAGGGTAACAATAGCCATGGAATCACCGCGTTTTGTTTTCATTACCCGCATCGCCACCACCAGGCCCGCAACTTTTTGCGATTCCCGGCCGGGTTTCAAATCGGCGATTCGCGCCTTCACCAGGTGTTGTAACTCACCGGCATACTCATCAATCGGGTGCCCGGTGAGATACAGGCCCAGGGTATTCTTTTCGCCTTCCAGGCGCTCGCGAATACTCCAGCAGCGTGTGCGGCGGAAATCCTCGTACACATCACCTTCGGATGCCTGGGGCACCACTTCGCCAAACAGGTCCATCATGCCCGCATTGGCATTGGCCTTTTGCTGTTCCGCCGCTTTTACCGCTTCATCCAGCGCGTTAAACAGCACAGCGCGGGAGTAATCCAATCCGTCGGCACCATTGGTATCCGGGCCTATGCTGTCCAGTGCCCCTGAGCGCACCAGCGCCTCCAGCGCGCGCTTGTTCACCTTGCGTGGGTCAACCCGCGAGCAGAAGTCGAACAGGTCGGTAAAGGGGCCGCCCTCTTCCCGCGCCGCAATAATATTTTCAATCGGACCTTCACCCAGGCCCTTAATCGCACCGAGACCGTAGATAATGCGATTGTCGATATCCACCGAGAACTGGAAGCTACCCAGGTTCACATCCGGCGGCACCAGTACCAGCTCCATGGCTCGGCACTCTTCGATAAAGGTCACCACCTTATCGGTCTTATCCATATCCGAAGACATGGTCGCCGCCATAAACTGGGCGGGATAGTGCGCTTTCAGCCAAGCGGTTTGGTATGACACCAGTGCGTAAGCCGCAGAGTGCGACTTGTTAAAACCATAGCCTGCGAACTTCTCTACCAGGTCGAAGATCTTAATCGCAAGTTCGGGGTCAATTCCTTGCTCTTTTGCCCCATTTTCAAAAGTGGCCCTCTGTTTGGCCATTTCCTCCGGTTTCTTTTTACCCATCGCCCGGCGTAACAGGTCGGCGCCACCGAGGGTATAGCCCGCCAACTCCTGGGCGATCTGCATCACCTGTTCCTGGTAAACAATAACCCCGTAAGTGGGCTCCAGGATCGGTTGCAGTTTTTCATGCTGGTATTTGGCATCCGGGTAGGCCACCTGGGCGCGACCGTGCTTACGGTTAATAAAGTCATCAACCATGCCCGATTGCAGCGGACCCGGACGGAACAGGGCCACCAGGGCGATCATATCTTCCAGGTTGTCCGGCTGAAGGCGCTTGATCAGGTCCTTCATACCCCGGGATTCCAGCTGGAATACCGCCGTGGTCTCTGCCCGTTTGAGCATTTTGAAGGTTTCTTCATCGTCCAGCGGCAGCGCGGCAATATCCAGGGGCTCCTCACCCTCTCGCGCACGAGTCTCGTCCACCATGCGCTTGGCCCAGTCGATGATGGTCAGCGTCCGCAGGCCGAGGAAGTCGAACTTCACCAGGCCCGCATCTTCCACATCGTTTTTATCGAACTGGGTCACCAGGCCCGCGCCAGTCTCGTCACAGTAGAGCGGTGCGAAATCGGTGAGCTTGGTGGGGGCGATAACCACACCACCGGCGTGCTTGCCCACGTTACGGGAGACACCTTCGAGTTGCAGGGCCATCTCCCAGATTTCCTGGCCCTCATCGTCGTGGTCGAGGAATTCCCGCAGGATCTCTTCCTGGTCGAAAGCCTTTTGCAGGGTCATGCCCACATCGGGGGGAATCATTTTGGACAGCTTGTCGGCGAGGCCGTAGGACTTGCCCTGTACCCGCGCCACGTCCCGTACCACCGCCTTCGCGGCCATGGTTCCGAAGGTAATAATCTGGCTCACCGCCTGACGGCCATAGTTATCCGCAACGTAGCCAATTACCCGGTCGCGCTTCTCCATACAGAAGTCGATATCGAAGTCGGGCATCGACACCCGCTCCGGGTTCAGGAATCGTTCGAACAGCAGATCGTATTGCAGCGGGTCCAGATCGGTAATATCCAGCGAGTAGGCCACCAGGGAGCCGGCACCGGAACCCCGCCCCGGGCCCACCGGGATATCATGGTCTTTGGCCCACTGGATAAAGTCCATTACGATCAGGAAGTAACCGGGAAATCCCATCTGGATAATGATATCCAGCTCAAAGCGCAGGCGGTCTTCGTAGATCTGGCGGCGCTCGGCATAGTTCGCAGCGGATTTGTCGAGGATGGTGGCGAGGCGCCGCTCCATACCTTCATAGGAGACCTTTTCGAAGAACTGGTCTTCGGTCATGCCCTCGGGAATCGGATATTCCGGCAGGAAGTATTTACCCAACTGGATCGGTGCAGAGCAGCGCTTGGCGATCTCCACAGTGTTTTCCAGGGCTTCGGGGATATCGCTAAACAGCTCCCACATCTCTTCCGGTGTGCGGAAATACTGCTGCGCGGAATAGCGGCGTTCGCGGCGAGGGTCATCGAGGGCGCGGCCTTCGTGGATACAAACGCGCACCTCGTGGGCCTCGAACTCGCTCTCGTCCATAAAGCGCACGTCATTAGTGGCTACCACTGGCAAGTTCAGGTTCTGGGCCAACTTCACCGCCGAGTGCAGGTAGTCCTCATCGCCGGCGCGACCGGTGCGCTGTAATTCCAGGTAGTAGCGACCGGGGAATAACTCCGCCCACTCCCGGGCCAGCTCCTCCGCCTGGGCGCGGCGCCCCGCTACCAATGCACGGCCCACATCGCCGTACTTGGCACCGGACAGCATCAGCACCCCTTCGCTGTACTCCTTAACCCATTCGCGCTTGATATAGGCATTACCGTGGTACTGCCCCTCCATCCAGGCGCGGGAAATCAGCTCGGTAATATTGCGGTAGCCGTCGGCGTTCATCGCATAGAGCGTGATCAGCGTAGGCTTGCCTTCGCCGCCTTCGCTGAGCCAAAAATCCGCAGCGGTAATCGGCTTGATACCGGAACCCAAACAGGCCCGGTAGAATTTGATCTGCCCGTAGAGGTTGCACTGGTCGGTAATCGCCAGGGCCGGCATTTCCAGCTCCTGG
Source organism: Microbulbifer sp. CNSA002 (assembly GCF_047324085.1). NCBI lineage: Bacteria > Pseudomonadati > Pseudomonadota > Gammaproteobacteria > Cellvibrionales > Microbulbiferaceae > Microbulbifer > Microbulbifer sp. CNSA002. The sequence continues at coordinate 1,420,084 of NZ_CP172449.1, read as the reverse complement.
GCGCGGGCGATGGCCGGCTTGATTCTTACCAGGCCATCGATCAGGGAAAATTCTGAGTGAATTCTTAGGTGGACAAAGGGTTGGGTCATAGTCGCATTTAGTTCCGGGCCCTGCGAGGCCCGGCCCCGACAAAGCGCTATCGATTGTTTACCAGATTCGGCCCATTTGCCGCGCGCGCTCGGTGCAGAGCTTTAACACTGCACGGCGCTCATCATTGTTCATGGAGCCCCAGCGGCTGATTTCGTTACCACTGCGAAAACAGCCCTCGCACAGGTCCTGCTCATTCAGGGCGCATACGGAGATACAGGGGGATTTCACCGGGCGCTCTTTCGGCTCCACGGTTTTTACCGGTTGTTCAGACATCTTTAGCCTCAAGCGGGACCAGTTCACTGGCGAAATGTTTGCCGTTGGCCGCATAGTGATCGCTGCTGGCTTTGAGCAGCTCGTAGGTGGCGGGATCGAGAGATTTTACTACCTTGCCGGGAGAGCCCAGCACCATAGAGTAATCGGGGATTTCTGTGCCCTCGGTCACCAGCGCATTGGCGCCAATGATACAGCACTTGCCGATTTTGGCCCGGTTTAAGATCACGGCATTGATACCAATCAGGCTGTAATCACCAATGTCACAGCCGTGCAGCATCACTTTATGGCCTACGGTGACACCGGTGCCGATGGTTAATGGCACACCGACATCGGCATGCAGAACCGAGCCATCCTGTACGTTGCTGTATTCACCGATAGTGATCGGCGCACAGTCGCCGCGCACCACCGCGTTAAACCATACGGAGCTGTGCGCAAGCATACGCACATCTCCAATCACATGGGCACCGGGCGCAATATAGTGGCCCTCACCTTCCAGTTGTGGCTGTTTATCCCCCAATCTGTACAGCATTTGGCCTCCGGCTCGATATGATTATGAACCGCTTATTATCTCGCGCCAAAGAGGCCGTGGCTAGGGAGAGATGATTGCGCTTTTCCCAATATTACCCGTTAGAGCAGCTCGCCCTGCTGGACAAAGTTGGCACCCTCAAGGGTGAGCAAGCGCGCTTTCAAAGACAGGCCGCCGGCGTAGCCGGTAAGGCTGCCATTGGCTCCGATTACACGGTGGCAGGGAATAACGATGGCAATCGGATTCGCACCATTGGCCCGCGCTACCGCGCGAATAGCCCGTGGCTGATCCAACCACTGGGCTTGCTGGCTGTAACTGCGGGTTTCGCCAAAGGGAATTTGCAACAGCGCATCCCAAACCCGGCGCTGGAATTCAGTGCCCTTTGGCGCCAGAGGCAGATCAAAGCTTTTGCGCTGGCCGGCGATATATTCCCGCAGCTGCTGGGCGGCCAAATCCGTCAGCTCCGAGACGCCCCGCTGCCAACCGGCCCCCAAACGCAATGGTCGTTCATCGTCATAAAACTGGAGTGCAACTATACCTCGGGAGAGACCCTCTCCCTCCTGCTCGCAGGCCGCGATGGCAACATCACCCAATTCCGTGGTGTAACTCTCATAGACAATCATTTTTTCTCTCCAGATTTCAGGGACTGCCACAACAAAATGGCTCCATATGCCCGCCAGGGCCGCCACTGCTCTGCCCGCTCCAGGGCCTGCTTGGGTTTTGCCTTTTCACCATCACTGCCCAGGGCTTGCAGAATACCCAAATCCGACGCGGGGAAAGCGTCCGGCATCGACAGGCCGCGCATAGCGATATAATGCGCCGTCCAATCGCCAATACCCGGCAGTGCTGTGGCTTGGCTGCACCAATCCTCCAGGGACTGATCGGCAAAACTCACACGGCCATCCAAAGTTGCGGCGACAAACTCCTGTAGGGTTTTCACCCGAGCCCGAGTCAAGCCCAGATCGGCAAAGTCTGCCTCGGCGAGACGCTCCGCCGTTGGGAATAAAAACCGCTCCCTGCCAGCATCGTCCACAAACGACTCCCCGTAGCGGGCCACGATACGTCCGGCAATAGTGGTCGCCGCCGCGACACTGATCTGCTGACCGAGAATCGCCCGCAGTGCATATTCGAATGGGTCCCAGGCACCGGGCAAGCGCAGGCCCGGATTCTTCGCCAACTGATCCGCCAGCAGTGGATCTTCATTTAATACCGTCTGGATCTCTTCAATATCCGCATCCAGATCAAACAACCGGCGCAGGCGCTGGTTCAGTAGGTATAACCCTGCCCCACCTTCCTGACCAAAAACTTCCACCACCAGGCGATTGCGTTCCGGATCGTGGGAAACCTCCATCACGCCACGACAAGCATCCAGTTCGAAACTGCGTGAATAGACCTCCCCCTCCACCTGCTCTACCCCGGCCAAAGCGCGAGTTCCCAAGAAAGCCAGGAGTTGTTGCCAATCTAATGGCGGGCGGTAATCCAGGTACAACCGCACCCGTGTGGCGCTCGCCGTCTCGGCGCGCACTGCGTGTCCCTCCCTGCGAACCTCGGATGGGGTGCGCTGATAGATCTGTTTGAATACGCCGTTAAAGCGTCTCAAGCTGTTAAAACCAGACTCGTAAGCGATTTCAGCAATAGGCAGGTCCGTATCCCGCAGTAAACGAAAAGCAAACAGTGCCCGCTCGGTTTGCCAAACCGCTAAGGGGCTTACCCCCAGGTGCTCAGAGAACAGACGGCGCAAATAGCGGCTGCTGACTCCGAGACGCTCTGCAAGCCGCTCCACAGATTGAGGCTCGCGCTCACTGCGCATCAGTTTTAAAGCGCGCTGCACGGTGGTCGACACCAATCCCCAAGCTGGACTGCCCGGCGCAGAATCGGGGCGACAGCGCAGACAAGGCCTAAAGCCCGCATTGGCCGCCTCCGCCGCAGTCTCGAAATAAGTGACATTGCGCTCCAGCGGTGGCCGAGCGGGACAGATCGGGCGGCAGAAAATGCCGGTTGTTTTCACTGCGGTATAGAAGCGCCCATCAAAGCGACGGTCTCGGGCCAATCGCGCACTGGAGCAAACTGCTGCATCAATCTTCATAAGTCTCTCTCGTTTCTGACTACCAGTGTATGGATTGGACGGTATCGGAACTAGTCATAAACGGAACTGACCATTTTGGGGTGTAGACTTATAAGTCAGGGAAGTGAGGTCCAAAGGGAAAGGGGCCAATTGGGCTCACTTTAGATATCTCTTTAAGAATGCCTCGGTTGAGAAGTCGCAGCTAAGGAACCTCTGAACAACTCCTTGATGCCTCTGGCTTACAGAACAGTTCACAGTCAAGGCGCAGCTACGCAGAAATGCCTAGGCCGTTAAGGAAGTCGTAATGCGGAGTTGAATCGCTCTGTAAGCCAGAGGCACCATGAAATCATTCAGTGGCTCTTTAGTTTTGCAAACAGCTGGGCCGTTGCTTTGCTCAACACCAACTCTATATGTGTTAGCCCCAGCGGGTAATAAAAAGGTGTACAGGGATATTTTTGATCAGTTTGACTGTTATTTTTTCAGAATGGATTTAATAGGCAAAAAATTTGTTGGAATATAATTGATTAGCAGATGAATCCATATTTGGGATATGTAACCAAAGTAATCATTTTTATATTTGTCACGATTGAGATAAGAGCAGGTAACTTTTGATTTGAATAGCATTTTTTAGGCAAGGCGTAAGATTGATTCCAGGATGGCAATAAGGATAATAGTGGTCAGAAGTATCGCTATACAAGCGTTAAGCACCATACACGACCTGAGTGGGAGCAAATGTTAAAAGGAATTTGGAAGGATCCAGTTTGGAGCAAAGTAATAGCCACAGGGATTCTTGCGGTGATTGCATCCTTTGGCACATACATTTTTGGTGTTTGGCCGGAAATCGGTAGCGCATTCAGCCAAGCATGGAGTTTTACGATTGCGAGCACTTCAACACCCAACTGGCTATTAGCTTTAATGGCCATCCCGTGCATCCTATTAATTTTTTCTGTGCTAGTTGAAATCAAAGGTAAAATTTCGGCAAGCGAGCCAACTAAAACTTGGAAAAGCTATACCCGCGATAATTTTTTAGGATTGCTCTGGTCTTGGCGTTATACCGGAAACAAAATATACAATTTGCATTCCTTGTGCCCTCAGTGTGAATATCAAATTTTACCCAAAGACGTAAGTGCTTTCTCAGCAGTTCCCAGATATGATTATTCATGTGAAGATTGTGGGTATTCCGCTGGTTCATTTGAAGGCTACCCAGAAGACCTACTTCAGAAAGTGCAACTAAAAATACAAAAGGGTTTAAGAACAGGCCAGTGGGAGAGCCGCCAACAAGCTTAAGCAACAAACACAAAGGGTTTTTGCCCAAATAGAATAGTACATCCACGAATCATACCCAATAGAGTGGGCTGCTTATGCTTTTTGTTTGCATGGGTGTCTAGATCTGTTGGCATTTAATTGTTCTTTGGGATCTTACCTCTAATAAGCTATCAAGTGTTCCACTAAACGAAAATTTCACAGAAGTGGATAAAAGAGCAATATGGGCTCTAGAAGATTTATGTGAAAATAAATTAACTAAGCATGGCCATGGCATCAAGTCGACTGAAGAGTGGGATACTCTTATTAAAAGACCCCAAAAGTATTGTAAAGATTTACCAGCAGAGTTTTTAGATTAACCTTTAAACTTAAAATGGCACATAACCAGTTGCAGCACGTTAGGCCACTGCGTGGCCTCGGACTCTCGCTGCTTCGCAGCTCAAGCCCGCGTGCAAGATGTTAAATGCCTAGCTGAATCGTGTTGAATATCACTAAAGGACTAATTAATGAAAAAAAGATTACAAGTTTTTGTTTCTTCGACATATGTAGATTTAATTGAAGAAAGGCAGGCTGCAGTAAGTTCAATATTAAAGTCAGGTCACATACCAGCAGGAATGGAGCTTTTTACTGCTGGTGATAAAAGTCAATTAGAAATTATTAAAAGATGGATTGATGAATCCGACGTGTACATGCTTATCTTAGGCGGAAGATATGGTAGTGTTGAAGCTGAATCAGGGGTAAGTTATACCGAGCTCGAATACAACTATGCTTTAGAAGCAGGCAAACCATTATTTGCAGTAGTGATTCATGATGCTGCCTTAGAAGAAAAAGTTAAAGCTAATGGCACAGCTGTTATGGAAACTGAAAGGCCATCAGAATTAAAACTCTTTAAGGAAAAAGTTCTAACGAATATGTCTTCATTTTTTGAAGATCTAAAAGATATTAGATTATGTGTAATGGAAAGCTTGCCAGAGATTGCTGCATCTCGAGATTTATCTGGTTGGGTTTCAGGGAATGAAGTACCTGACACTAAAGGTTTGGTTGACGAAATAGCTAAACTAAACGCTGACGTAGCAAAGCTTGTTAAAGAAAATTCAGCTTTATCTAAAAAGCTTTCTCAAAATACAAACTTGTCTTCGGAGCAAGAATTTGAAGAGCTAACTAAGATATTACAAGCCATTGAAATTAAAATCCCCCCAAACATCGTGGACGGGAAGGAAGATGTAACAAACACTTTGTATAGCTTATTCCTAAATGTAAAAGAAGCACTTATTAATGGTGTAACCAATCAAACACAACAAGATGACGCTGTTTATTTTCTGTACCAAAATGTATGCCCCAAGTTGCAAATACATGGTCTAGTTCAAAACGATAAAGTGGCTAGTGTACGATGGAGAAGAACTTCTATAACGAAGAAAGGTCAAGATTTCTTAGCTTTTATAGAAAAGAAAAATCTTAAGAATGAATAGGCATTTAACAAGTTGCTTAAGCGCAGAGCACAAATAGGACACCCATAAATCGGGACCAATAGGGTTGGTAGGTGTCTAGATCTTTGAGGGCTATGCCGTCTCTATCACCGAAGAATTGGGGAATACAGTCAAATCTCGATACATCGAAATCGATGGAAACGGCCTTCTAGTAAGAGCAACTCTTTGGGAAAGTGGTAGCTTGGTAGTTTAGGCAATCAATATTGAGTCAGAGAACCAAGTTCTTCAAAAGTCATTTGAAACACCTGAGTAATGACAGCTAGATGACAAACTAAATTGGTGGCTAAGTGAGGCTGCTACCTATGAAGGTTAAAACCATACAAGGCTATGCACAGTCGCCCCTACCGGGCCGGACCTGCGGGCGTTAGATGCACTCAAATATCGAAATAGGGATATAAATGAAAGGTTTTTTTATAAAACAATGGTTTGGAATTCTAAGCTTTGTATTAAGTATCGCATTTTCTTCATATATATACCTATCAAGTAAAATTGAGAGAGAGCCCGTCTTTATTAGTGACCCAGTTAGAACATTAATTGCTAATGGAAATCGGGCAGGAAGCAAAAAAGTAAATGTTGTGGATGAAAATGGTAAACCTATAAAAGGGGATGTTATTGCTGTTCGTTTCAATTTTTGGAATGAAGGCCGACACCCTATTAAAGGAAGTGACATTTTAGAAGATTTGAATATTAACCTAGATGGAGAAGATGTAAAAATCCTTGATCAAAGTGTGATTGCATCAACGCGCAGCAGTGTTGTAAAACCGAAATTAAGCAATATTAACAGTGTTTCAGCCAATATAGACTTTGGAACTTTAGAGCGCAATGATGGATTTTCGGGTCAAATTATATATGCAGGAGATAGGTCTGCAAAATTACGATTATCTGGAGATCTCGAAGGAGTTCCAGAGAATGGGATCGCTAGCGATCAAATACTTGAAAGTAGAATTTTCTGGAGGTGGTATTTCCCCGTAGTAGGAATTTTTATGGCTCTTATTGTGGCTGGAATTGCAGTTGTAGCTTTGTTTACAAAGTTAACAAATTTTGCTGCATCCAAACTTCACGACAGGCATAAGTCACAGCTTCAAAAGCTGGCTAAGCCCATAGGCGTGTTAGCTGGCGTGGTATTTTTCTTCGGGTATATGGCAATAGTGACATTAGCAATGGTTGATGGGAAAGCTATCAATGAAATGCCTCCAAAGTTAAAAGAGTCTCTCATAGAAGCATCTAACAAATCAATTCAGCCGACCGCTAAAGCGGCAGCTGATTGAGGCGTTCAGGCTGTAGAAAAACTAATTTATGTCTTTGCCTTCTTAGGCATGATCAAATATTAACCGCAAATGGTGATTCTACGAGAAAATTGCAAATAGGACATCCATGAATCATATGGGAGAGGGAGAAATCGGCAAAATAGAAAGCCATGCTCACCAGAGGGGCATCGAAGCACAATTGTGTGGAGTATTTTGTCTATTTGGGGCGTGTAGGCCTTTCAGGACACAGAGCGAACGGGGATCAATCGGTGGGATTAAAAATGATTCAATTTAGTTGAGATGAAGGGTAAGAGAGAAAATTATGGCAATCACGCACATCTTGGGCCCAGCGTTCATTCAATAAGTTACAGGCTTTCCGTACTGCTTCAACCGCCCCGACTAAACCTTTAAATCGGCTTTCAAAATTTCGGTTGAGGTAAAGCCAGTACTCAGGTGAAATACCCAGGCGTTCAAGTATAGGAGGGGTATTCTCAGCGATAGTGCCGCGCTTTCTGGGATCTAGATGCCGACCACTCCAATCCACCAACTCCAAATAGTGGTCCAGCTGAAAAGGTAAACCTTTTGGCATATTTAAGCGCTCATCTCCCACAAACGACAGTAAACTTCTGGGTTGCTCAGCGGTGATTGCAGATCGAATACGCAGTTGAATAGAGGTGTAATCAGAGTCTTCAGGCGTTTTGGCAATATTAGCGCGGATAGGGTTCAGGTCTACATAGGCCATGCAAGCGGCGAAGGCTTTTTCATCCAGTAAAGCCTGCGATTTAAATCGCCACTCCCAAAAACGGCCTGTACACTTGTCTTCAGCATTGGTTTGCCGCGCGATAGACTCGTTTAAACAGCCCATAAACCAACTGATATCTGTTAAGCGTTCCCGCCATATAGCGGTGACTTCTTTTAGTTTTTCCTGCTCACAGTGATCGAGGGTATCGCCTTTGAGATAGCGTATAGCCAGAGAGAGCTCGAAACAGCTTCTCCCAACGGGTAATTACCTCTGCAAGAGACCACTTATCAGAAGATTTTTTGTCGATGTAGAGTACTACATGGTAGTGGTTGCTCATAACCGCAAAAGCGGCAATATCCAGCGCAAAAACCCCGGCCAATTGCTGTATACGATTTTCAATCCATTCGCGCCGATGTTCGTAATATCTCCCAGATTCACTATCCCGACCACAAAGGAATGCTCGCCGCACACAGCGGGATACGCAGTGGTAATAAGGGGTTACATCAAGAGATATCTGACTACTTCGAGGTAGAGTCATCAGCTGAACACACATCTATCTGGATTAATATCAAGTATTTTCTAGTGTTTCCTCCCTTTGTAAATAGGGCTGGCGGCTTTTACCTTCTGTTTGGTGGGAGTTTAGATCAACTCTTCCTTGGCCACCTCGCCCCCAGGCTAAGCCTTAAATGAAGCTTCTATTCGTCAGCTCGTGGTTTTGCTAGTGGCTTCCTCCCCACAATACTTCACGGTATTGCAGTTGCCATTCGCTAGTAGTTAGCATTTAATGGAACCCATTAAATCGTGATCCTCCTACAGCGGACTTTCACCCCATTAGTTCATGCCCATGCTGGGCGTACCAAGCAGCGGCACAACCGGCCTATGGCCTGAGCAGCCAAACCTTCGGTCCGGTTGCCTGTGCGCTGAGCGTTATATTGTATAAGGATTCAATGTGCTGACTTCTAGGTCGTTAGAAGAGCTAGAGGGCTCAATACAAAGCTCTGTCTTTCAATCGCATTTAGCCGTTAAGTGCCAGCGCTTGTACAAGCTTCCTTTGTGCGATCTCTCAGTAGAGAATCTAAGAATGCTCGTCGGTCAAAAACTAGGTTTAAAGTATACCGTTCCATTGGCTCTAGATATGCTCGAGCAAAACCCCATGGTTAGTGGTGGTATGTATGAGGGTGACTTACTAGTAAATGTAGCAAAGCTGAATGCCAATTTTTGGTCATCAAACCCTGAGCTAAATAATCGCCTCGTTGAGATTAAGATCCAACTAGAGACTCTTGCAGAGACTATAAACAATGAACTCCTTCCAATAATAGCTTCAATGGATTTCAAGTAAATGCAATATAACTAGCTTGCCCACTCCAAGGGGGTTAGGCGTCCAAGAAAATCAAGTACCTGATGGAAATTAACGATATAAGGAAAAAATTTGAAGAGTTCATTGGCACAAAAAGATATATGAACTTTCTGGCTACTATCTGCTGCTCAAACAAAGAAAATGGTCGCCTTAAATTCAAACAAGAATTTGAATGGGAAAATTTTTCTAGCGAGTATAATCTAGGCTACAAAGCATACCCAGAAATATGGCCGTTGTTTCAATACTGCCATTTGCATCAAGTTGAATTTGAGCTAGATGATGTTGAAATCATCTATGGCACAAGAAGATCTCCTACAGAAATTGAGCAACGAACTGTTAATGAAAACTATCCTTACGCTAATGTTGTGGCTTATGGGCCTTGCTGGATTGAAGATGCAAAGACAAAAGAGGTTCTTTACTGCAGCAAGTGTAGAGAAAACTATTGTAGCTAAGATAGGTTTTTGACTAACAAACAGGTACATGTGACCTGAGCCTTATACATATGGAGCACTGATTTAGCTGTTATATATATGAAAAATCTCATCATCATATTACTTTCTATGCTGCTTTTGGCATCCTTAGCTGGAGCGGTATTTGTTACTCAAGATTTAATGTTCGCCAAACCAAAACACCCAAATATCCACTGGAGTGAAGAAGATCGAATAACGCTCAATAAGGCTTATCTAGAGCTAGCCAAATCAAATCAGATACCTATCTATAGCCACCCATACGAAATAGTTCGTAGCGAGAAAGGTACCTCTGTACGCTTTCGAACCAACGAATACCTACGCCTTAGAAAATCTTTCCTTATAGATGGTGAAATTTACGATGGCTGCATGTATGCGCATTTCAACCAGGATATAAAACTACAAGAAGTATTCTATTGTGGGTAATCGTATAACAAGTGACTATGGCCCTTCACGGGACGGCCTACACGATGCTCCAGCAGCCCATTTTTGTAGCCATTATCCCGCGTTCAGCTCTCTAATATCAGTAAATAATAAAAAGGAATCAACGAATGATTGAAAGTGCCCAAATAATTCAGCCTGTAATTGCCTTGATAGCTTGGTCTATGGTTATGTGGCTGTGGATGTACGCAACACGATTGCCTGCAGTGAAGAAAGCTAAATTAAAGCTTGATCCGAATGCTCCTCGCGGAGAGCAAATGTCAACCCTACCTCCCCATGTTCGTTGGAAAGCTGATAATTATAATCATCTCATGGAGCAACCAACTATTTTCTATGCTTTGGCAATATCACTTGCAGTCCTTGGCGCAGGAGATGGCATAAATTTTATTCTGGCATGGACATATGTCGGTATTCGAGTAATTCATAGTATTGTGCAAGCAACTTTCAACAAAATTGAAATCAGGTTTTTAATATTTGCTCTATCAAACATTCCATTAATAGCCTTAACAGTGAGCGCTTTGCGAACCACATTTATGCAATAAAACCGGTGGGTATAACAAAACGTCAGCGTTCGGCAGCAAACTGCCAGGGACGCCTACGGCGCCCCACAACTTCGCGTTAACACAATATATGAAAGCACATATACCTTATGAAGAAAGATCTGGAAGAAAACCGGATTTTGTAGTCAGGTACAAGATAGACTTATCTGAAGAGAATAAAAATGCCAAGCCGGGACAAGGAATGAGAGTGGATTTTCTTTATGACGGGGATGATCCGCAAGTTGAAGGTATACACATGATCTGGCCAGAGATTCTTGATGAAGATGGCAGAGTCATAAGAGATACTACTCCAGGTAATATTCCTAATGAAGGCTTTGCCAATATGTGGATATTAAGTGAAGAGCGCCGTGAGTATCACCATAAAAGGCTTAAGATTGGTACAAAAGGGACTTGGTGGCGCGGTGGTCGCATTGCAAATGTCACGGTAGTTCAGATCAATGCTGTTAAATAGCACTTACAAATTGTGGCACAATCGCCCACATAGGATACAGGCTGGACTCGCTACACGTCGCTCCACTCGCCTGTGTATAAGGCGTTAAAAGTTATGAAGTTAATCGCAGCATTAATTTTGACTGCTCTATCTTCTAGTGCCTTATCATATCAGGCACTTTCAACGGCCGTCAGTGCTCTATTGGAGTCAGGAAGTACAGATAGATTTGTTCACGTCGGAAACAGCACACAGTCAGAATTCAATAAGCGGCGAAGTATTGCTTCATCATGCGCCCTCAACATTCTAGAAGGTGATGGTAGCGCTAGCAATCATGCTCATATTATCTGCCCTGGCTTTAGAGTTCTTGGCATTCGCTTAAAACCTGAAGAGTCCGGCAAATGCCATATATTGGGTTACTGGTCCCAGTGAGTTTTTAACAAGTAGCTGCATCCCACCACCTATACTCCGTTCGCTTTGTACTGTACGCTACGCTAGCACAAAGCGGCTCCATTCCAGCGGCACCTGTGCAAGGTGTTATACGTAAGGAAGAATCGTGGATGCAACTACACTGAGAGAAAAGCAGGAAGAGTTTTTTCAGTCAGGTAAAATCAACAAGGCTGAATACAATGAGCTGTCATCGATTCACCAGAGGATATCTGAAATATCATCGAAGGCTGAAATGAACCCAGAGGAAGCTGAAAAGATAGGTAAACTATTGCAATCTAGCTCAAGTATTTTATTAAAAGATGCTATCGAAACAGATACCACCTTTACTAAAAAGTTAATAAAACGAAGTAATCAAAGATTCAAACAATGTATCGCTATATTACTTATATCCACATTTATTAGTATATCAATTATAATTATTAAAGGGCTTTAAACACATAATAAGTTTAGGGAAAGGACTTGCAAGCCTGTCACCTAATTTTATTTGCGATTAGGTGCCAACTTCATCAGCCCATGTTCACGGCATTATGCGCCATTAAACATAGAGTATTAATTGAAAAATGAGTAAAGATCAACCAAATAATCCGCTACACTGTATTACTCTTGAGAAAGTTGTTACACGATTGCAGGAACATTATGGCTGGGATGGTTTGGCAGATAGGATCAATATCAATTGCTTTAAGAGCGACCCATCAATTAAGTCTTCGCTCAAGTTTTTACGCAAAACCCAGTGGGCACGAGATAAAGTCGAGGATCTGTATATCTCAACTTTTGAAAATAACTCTCCGTGGGCTAAGCGTAAATAAGTACCATTTGGTAACTACATAGATGTCTCTGTGATTAGGCAGGAACAGGCCCATAAATCGGGTAGCCGGTAGTTTTAGCTACCGGCCCCCACACCACATATCGTGCCAGTTCGCAATGGTCGCTAGCGGGTTGGGCATATTTATTAATCAGTGTCCACGCTGACAGCCTCATAGCAGCAGGCTAAACTGATCTCTCCAGATAAGAACGTAAACTTCACTACATAGCTGCATCATTTGCTCTACCCGTTAGGTCACCCGGCTTCAGTGTCCTTGGCCGCCTCCCCTCCAGGCTAAGGCTTATATGGTGTTTCTGTTCATCAGCTCGTAGTCTTGCTAGCGACTTCCTCCCTACAAGACCTCATGGTGTTACAGTTGCCATTCGCTAGTAGTTAGCATTTAATGAAGCCCATTAAATGGTGATCTTCCTATATGGGGCTTTCACCCCATTAGTTCACGCCCATGCTGGGCGGGCGTACCAAGTCAAGGCTATCGGACGCTTCGCTCCGCAGCTTGAAGCGTTAACTGCTTTATTAGCAATTTTACTTGCAAGTGGAAAATCAAGAATACAAAAAGAGGGATTTCATTGAAAACTATGTTCTCATTAGTAATATTCTTAATATTTGCGACATTTGAAACTGTTGCTGAAGAAGTTGATACAAAAAAAGATTATCACACCTTTGTTTTGGTACATGGTGCTACAGGCGGTGGATGGGACTGGAAAGAGGTTGGTAAACACCTTCGCGCTAAAGGTCATACCGTCTACAGGCCAACACTGACGGGGTTAGGTGAGAGGCACCATCTTTCCTCTCCTGATATTAACTTAACCACACATATCAACGATATCGTTAACCTGATTATTTTTGAAAAATTGAAAAATGTGGTACTTGTAGGTCATAGCTATGGTGGCATGGTAATCACCGGAGTTATCGATCGTATTCCAGAGCGAATTCATCATGTTACATTTTTAGACGCGAAAGTACCTGAGGATGGCATGTCAATGATGGAGGGGCAGCCAATACCTGCGGAACATAAAGTGGTAAATGATCAAGTTCACTTCTCATGGATTGATGTTAATTCCGAATTTCCACGAGATGTTACGCAGCCATTAAAAACACTTACGGAACCTGTATCGTATAAGAATCCTCTGGCAAAAAAACTCAATGTCACTTATGTAGCTTTTATTCCTGAGGGGGTGTCGAAAGCTGATAGAGCTAAAGATCCTTCTTGGCATCGGGCAGTAGAGCGGAAATGGACAATTCGTACATTTAATGGTGATCATGTGATTTATCGGGCCAAGCCCAAAGAATTTTCAGAGATGCTTGAAGAAACCGTAAACGATACAAATAATATTTAAATATTTTGTAGCATACAGTTAAATCGGGTAGCCGGTAGTTTCTAGCTACCTGCCCCACGCTACCCATCGTGCCGGTCTGCAATGGCCGGTTCCCTATCCGCTGAATCTCTACCCAACGATAGCGTCTAGCAGATACTCATCTAAGTTGAGTGCCATGACAGTGCCCAACCTCAACTTTATCTGACTGAAAGCATATCGGTAGGCAAATCCGGTCTTTTAATTTGTGGAGTTTAGGTTCAGGACTTCACTCTGTTCAAGGTATAAATCTTGGCACTTGGCTACTATGCCGTCAGCTGACTTCTATTTAATCACTCTATTCATTTCTGACCGAGACGCTGCCGTGTTCCACCACTTTTTTCTATCCCCGCGATGGCGGCTAGCGAGCTGGGCCTACATATTAGTCAGCGGCCACACTGACAGGTTCACAGCAGCAAGCTAAACAGATTTCCCCAGATAAGAACGTAAACTATATATACTCAACTGTATCATTGACTTTGCCCGCTAGATCACCCTGCTTCGGTGTCCTTTATTACCTCGCCTCCAGGCTAAGCCTTATAGGATATTTCCGTTCGTCAGCTCGTAGCTTTGCTGGCAACCTCCTCCCACAAAACCTCACGTCCTGCAGTTGCCATTCGCTAATAGTTAGCATTTAATGGAACCCATTAAACGGTGATCCTTATACAGGAGGCTTTCACCTCATTAGTTCACGCCCATGCTGGGCGTACCAAGTAAAGGTACCCGAGATCAAAAACGCCACTTAACTTTGGTTTTGACACAGGGCTCTAGACGTTCCCTATAACCCGAGGCAACATGAGTAAAAGAGACAGCCGCATCTGTGTTTCGATATATATTGTTCTAGGCGCTGTTAGTATTCATTTACTAGGCGAAATATATGCTGCAAAAATGATGGAAGAACTGGCTAGGAATCCGTCTCCAGATTTGGTCAGTGGATCGGTGGCACATATATGAGCCACTAGATTCGCTATTTGAATCATTCGCAGCTGATGGCGATATCCGTCGCATCAGCTGTTAACAAGCTAAGACATGGGAACAAAAACCACCGCTGGTGGAATTAGACCTACGGAACTAAGGAGAAAGTTTGAATATCAATTGGAAACCGAAGGCATGGATTGCAGTACTGTTAGGTGTAGTCCTACAAGCGTTCACATTTCTATACTTAAATAGGCCAAAACTGTTTTGGCTCTATGTCCTTCTTTCTTGTATTGTTTCTATACTTGATTGGAAGTATCAAACTCTATTTGCGGCCATTTTTTCATTAATCTGCCCAATACATGCGTATTTTGTTGTAAAGAAATTTGAGAGTTCTAGTGAGCGGGGTTGGTACTCCAAGTGGTGGGGCATCCCTACCATCTATATTACGTTTTTTTCAACAGTCTTTCTATTTAGGTCTTTCCTATACGAGCCTTTTCTTTTTCCTTCCGCATCAATGCAACCAACAATAGATAACGGAAACTACATCGTTGTTCAGAAGTTAGGCTATCGCACATATGGAACGTATGGTGCTTCTTTAACCAGCGGGAATATAACTTCAACAGATCTAATGCGGAGAGGGAAATTGTATGCGTTCTATCCACCTCATAAGGACACTCCTTTTATCAAGAGATTGATCGCTTTACCTGGTGATAGGATTGCTATCAAAGGCAATGACATTACTATTAATGGCTCTTTATTAATCACAAATCTTCTATACGAAACAGATCATCTAGCAGTCTATGAGCAGCAATTGAATGGTATCACGTATTTGATTCAACGAATGAAAATGCGTCCAGCTAGTGATATGGAGGAAATTGTAGTACCTGAGGAAAGCTATTTCTTTATGGGTGACAACCGAGACAACTCAGCAGATAGCAGGTTTTGGGGCTATGTTACCGGCGATCGCATAATTGGAGAGGTCGTGCATATCTTCAAGTAAAGGCCTAATAAAACAATCAAGCGCGACGGCTTAGAGCCGTCGGTTATTTTAGCGTTGTGTATACAGGATAAATCCGTGTCAACCTTTCTAAAAATAATATTTTTTGGTGCAACAATACAACTAAATCAAAATCCAATTACAGTTAATGACAATCCAGTAGTACTTATCCCAGCCCAAAATTTAAATGTGGTTACTATGGGGGCAAATCTAAAAATTGATACATCTAGTGAGATCAATGCTTCTGCTATCCTTGAGGCACGTGAAATAGCTGATAGAAAGTACCCTGAAGGATGTGTTACCGCAGAATTAATAGCCTTAGATGATAAGGCTTATCTTTTTCAGAATACTGGCATGATATGGTCTAATAACAGAACTATGATTACTCTAAGCGCTAAGGACAAGATTAATACTAAACTTGAATTTAAAAAGGTAAAACTAAAATCATGTAATGTTATTAGAAATACAACTATCAAATGGTCAAATTACTAACACAAATCGAGATACTTAACAAGTTTGTCTTGTTCGATTTAACCATGAAAAGTATAGCTCAACAAGACGCGCTAACGTGCAGATAAAATCAAAGCGTATGTTTACCTAGGCACTCAAATGAAATGGGTTAAGCGAAGTATATTCATAATCATCGTATCTATAGTCGGGTATCTATTTTTCCTGCACGCTGGGATGGCAAGTGATGGTGATGAATATTTGAAATGGTACTATAAAATCGAATTTGCCATAGCCATTGTGTGTTGGTGGCCAGTATCAATATATCTTGGCATTCAAGAGCTATTGGATATAGGCAACACTATTCTAGGTTTTGAAGTATGGGTAATCCAGGCTCTAGGTTATCTAATAGTCTTCAGTCTTTATGAAAGAGCTAAAAAACATAACTCGGGTGTCCGGTAGTTTCTAGCTACCATCCCCCACACCACCTATCGTGCGGGTCAGACATGGGCAGCTCCCTCTCAATAATGAATCTCTACTCAACAATACTGTCGAGCAGCTCTTCATTTGAGTTGGAACGATCTTGGGCGCCCATAAATTGGACATCTATGACATGGCATATTGGTAGGTGAGTTCAACACTAACTCATTGATTACATCCAGCAAATAGGAGGCGCTAGCAAAGGCACCCTATATCAAAACCTCTACCGCCATGGTTTTGACATGGATGCTTTGGGAAATCCTTAGCCACAGCGGGGCTATCAACGATCTCCTCTTCCGAGTGCCCGCTCCTTTTGTACACGTATATATATTTCTTCGCGGTGAACAGACAGGGATTTGGGAGCAAGTATGCCTATCTTCACTTGATTACCTTTAACTTCCAATACGGTAATTGAGACATTTGCTCCAATCCTTAAGTTTTGACCCGTCCGGCGCTTTAAGATCAACATATTTGTTTCCTCTAAGACTCAAACCATTTGTAGACCACCCCTAATGGAAGGCTTTGTAAGTAACTTTTTGAGGAAATATGAGGGGGTGCACGAGAACGGTAGGCATAGAAGAAGAAAAGGCGGGCACTACGCTCCCAGAGCTTGGAGAACCTCTCCAAACTGCTCAATATACTCCAGTTTATTGAAGACGAGCGTGTTTCTAGCGTATGATCCATATAGCCATTTTGATAGTGTGTGTATCAATTTGGTTAGCTGGCCCCTGGTGTTGCACCACCTCGGGTCAGCGCCTTTTACTTGCTTTTACGTCACAATACCGCCCTCCTTTGAGGGGCTGATTTTTAGGAAGTTATTGACTTGGTTAAACTTCTTTGGTTGTTGGCATTTTAAAAGGCGGACCAAAATACCAATAAGTATCCATTGATTTTACGCAGCTTTGACACTAAAACAAACTTAATAAAATCCAATAAGATTATTTTTGTGCCTATATTTTTTAACTTTATGCTTTGAATAATCTGAGTTATTCACAAAACAAACCATTTATCCTGGTGCTTTTATTAAGCTCACTCGAAAGAACTCAGGAGAATAGATCTTCAATACTGCTACTTACCACAAGCCCCCTTCTGCTTACAGCCAAAATTGCTTAGATATTTTTAATATATTGCAGAGTATTTTAGGTAACCATCCTATTAGGAATAGTAATGCATTATTTTATAACCCTTTAGAGATTGGACTTTTTGATGCGACAACCCCTAAGAATTCACTTCACTCATAGAGTGAAACTATAAATTCTAAATGTTCGTAGTGTATATCAGAAAGTGAAGCCCAATCGTAATATACGTGTATCGAACCTGCTAATCATGCCTAAATTGCCAACATGACCTCCGTACACTATCAATTTTACGTAGATGCCAATACGCTATCCCATTTAAGTATGGTTATAGAGACGCCATACCTAAGACTTACCCAAGCTTACGAACAACAAGGTGAAACTTATGCTAAATCCATTCCATCTCTCTTTCGTGGTTCCCGATAAAGAGGAAGCGAAGCGCTTTTATTTAGACATTTTGGGCTGCTCTATAGGTCGTGACAACCCCACCTGGTTCGACATTTTATTTTACGGCCATCAAATTACAATTCATCAAGCTTCCGACAAAATGCCGGCCTACCAAATTGACCATTTTGGACCAATTCTAAGTAAAGAGGAATGGCTGTCCGTATTAGAAATTTGTAAATCAAATGATGTAGAGTTTGTAGCAAATAGCCTTATTAAAAACGAAGGCGCTGAAGATGAGTCAGGCAAGTTTCTTATAAAAGATCCCAGTGGTAATAAACTTGAATTCAAGTACTATATGAACTTTGAATGTACAGTCGGGTAGCGACATCTATCGACCAAAAAACAAACGATCTGTGGGCTCCAAAGACGGAGCCCTACCTATCCCCTCGCGGTGGAGGCTTTAAGATCAAGTTCGGGTGAGAGCAACCATACAAGCTTGCGAGGACATGCACCACTTTAGCAAGCCCCTAGAAAAGAGTCCATCATCGGAAAGTTATTTTAGTAGTTAGTCCACACTAATTGGAACATCGTATTTTATGAGCAAGAAGGCATTTGGGATTAATGAAATTATTATCCTCACCACCCTACTGGCAATGCTTGGCTTGCTGGCTATCCGGTTTTTGAATCCTGAGATGCTAAATCTGCCCATTTTCAATACTCGGGCAGGCTCCTTTTTACTTGGCTGCGCATTTTGTTATTTCATTCTAAATGAGTTCAAGACAGCCATAGCTAAAGATGAGCGGGGCTCAAATAGAATTGCAGGCATTATTCGTATCCCCCTATATTTCGCTGCCGCTTTATTCCTATTTTACTTGACCGCAAGCGGGGGAATAAATGGGTAGCGAGAGAATTTCCGACAGATATAAGAGCCCCTATAACTGGTGAGTCGTAACAATTATAGAGAGGTTTCAATTTTATGATGAGGAACTCGACAATATGCGCCGGCACTGCCGGGCATTTTCACTTTTGTGATATTAAATCGCTCTTAATCTAAACAGATTTCTGTTGAGGTATCTCTACTAAGCTTAGTCCGAAATTCTCGTGGAGATTGCCCAGTCCACTTCTTAAAGCTTCTCGAAAAACTACTGGTATCACAGAATCCTAATTTGTAGGCAATTGACGTGATCGGGGTATCGTTTTGCTTAAGGTACTGCACAGCCTGATACTGGCGTATTTCATCTAGCACAGTCTGATAACTGGAACCTCTTTCTTTTAGCTTTCTATGCAAACCACGGCTACTAATACCAAGCTCCTTGGCCACGACCTCTTGTGAAAAATTACCTGTAGCCATTAGATCAACAAGCACTCTACTGGTCATACTAACCATGTCATTCTTCTGCAAACGTTCCAAATAACCAATTAGGGCTTGCTCGTTAACTCTAACCAGCTCATCGTTTCCCGAAGAGAGCTTTCGATCAACAAACTCTTGTTTAAATCTAATCTCACAAATGTCTGCCGAAAAGTTAATTGGGCACTTATACATCAATTGATGCCGCTCAAGGGTGGCAGGTCTGTGCCTCTCCAGATTAATAGAAATCAAATGATGATGCACATCAGGGCATATCTTTCTGATGGACTTTATTAGCAAAGCCATAAAGGCATCTATAGCATGAATACTTGGATCATATGGAAAATTGTCAACCTTTTCCCAGGATACTACTACTTGCTGCTGTTCATCATGAACATTGATTCGCATAGCGGTGGTAACCACTTCTGAGAATCGAGCAGATCTTAGTAAACTCTCCCTGATGGAGCTACTGGCCAAGTGGGCATAGCTTAGAGCGTGAAGGTTTGTATGATTCACATACTTAGTGACTTGCAGGCCGATACAATCATCACCTGATATAGATTCAGCGAGACCCCATAGTTTTTTCATATTCTCTAAAGGAATTCTCTGGTTCGCGTCCACTATGCATTTGGGGTCAATTTCTGCACGCTGCAAAATTTCTTGGGTAGAACAGAATGGTTTTAGGGCCTCAATAATAGGTAATACCCAAGTTGCAATGGTCGTGTGTCCATACTCAGCCATCTACAAGTGTGTCCTAATTGGTCAAGAGATTGGCTTTATTTGCAAAGAAACCTAAAAGCCAAATGATTAGCATCTAATCAATCACTTCCTTATTTACCAAGATTATCCTAACGATCCTGACATGTTAAGAGGATCTAGTCACCTAAAAGATAGCCAGCCGACGCTGGTAATTGGAAATATGAAAAATCCCATAAAAAGAATAGCACGTCTGGTAGGGGTTACATTATCCATCACTCACCTAAGTGTTACTGCTAGTGAGCCCACTCAGGTTTTCTGGGGAGATATGCACCTTCATACCTCCTACTCATTCGATGCCTTCTTAAGCCAAAATTATTCGGCAACTCCGGACACCGCTTATCGGTGGGCCAAGGGGCAGCCGGTTATTCACCCCTACACTCATGCAAAAGTACGTATAGACACCCCGTTGGATTTTCTCGTGGTTTCAGATCACGCTGAAGGGCTGGGAGTTATGAGGGCAGTGGTGAATGAAACAGATGAGCTCGACAGCGATATGTCCTTATACCAGTCAATGATGCGCTGGTTTGCCAAGCAGCATATTAGATATAAAGTCTCAATAAATGAAGGTATGGATATTTTCAATGAGTTACTGCCCAAAAAGGCGCTAGACACAGTAGCTCCCGCTGACCCTGTCCAGGACCCAGCTAACACGCCCCCTGAGCCCGTTCTTGGAGATCTGGATAAGACCCGGACAAGCGCATGGAGTGCAATAGTCGATGCCGCAGAGCGCCATAATAACCCGGGCACTTTTACCAGTTTTATTGGCTGGGAATGGAGCTCAACACCAACCGGGGCCAACTTACACCGGGTGGTTGTCTCCCCAGATGGGGCGGAAAAAGCTAAGCAGTATCTTCCTTTTGGGTCTGATCAGAGCCAGTACCCAGCAGATTTGTGGCAGTGGTTAGACGAGACATCTAAACGAACTGGCAGTGAATTCATTGCGATCCCCCACAATTCCAATGTGTCCAAAGGTTATATGTTTGCAGAAACCACTCTGCGTGGTGAGCCAATTGATACACAGTATGCGCGTACACGCATGCGCTGGGAGCCCCTGGTTGAAATAACGCAAATTAAGGGGGACTCAGAAACCCATTCAACGCTTTCCCCGGACGATCCTTTCGCAGACTTTGAGAATTATCCATTCTATCTGCAAGCTGACCCGGAGTCGTACCGTGTCGCTAAAGGTGATTTCGTCCGATCCGCCTTACGCACAGGACTGGAAATGCAGAAGAAAATTGGTGTAAACCCTTATAAGCTGGGGTTTGTGGGGTCCACAGATTCACATACGGGTATGTCAACTGCTGAGGAGAATAACTTTTGGGGCAAGTTTGCCCATGACTCAGTACCAAGCAGCAAGCGAACTAACACTGTCATTGGCGGAACCAAGGCTACAGGTTGGAACATGTCCGCTTCTGGACTCGCCGCCGCTTGGGCTGAAGAAAATACCAGAGAAAGCCTTTTTGCTGCATTTAAACGCCGTGAAGTATATGCCACTACAGGCCCTAGAATTCAGGTGCGCGTCTTTGCAGGCTGGAATTTTCCTAAGCACGCCATCGATGCTGAAAATATTGCTGAACTAGGTTATTCCCATGGAGTACCTATGGGGGGTGATTTAGTGAAACCACAAGGAACTGACCAACCAATTCAGCTACTTATACGCGCGACAAAAGATCCTAAAGGAGCAAATCTGGATCGAGTTCAGGTGGTTAAATCTTGGCTGGACTCAACAGGAAACAGCCATGAAAAAATATTTAATGTTGCCTGGTCTGGGGAACGCACGCTTGATAACCAGGGGCAGCTAAGGCCTGTGGGGGACACGGTAAATCGAGAAACGGGGCAATACACTAACAACATTGGCTCCATAGAGTTATCAACCCTATGGCAAGATCCAAAGTTTAATATGAACGAAAGAGCCTTTTACTATGTTCGGGTATTGCAAATCCCTACCCCACGCCATTCACTCTACGATGCGATAGCTGCAAAAGAAATCAATAATGGAAATATTCAGGTACCGCCTGAAGGACCCGCCGTTATCCAGGAGCGCGCTTATACATCCCCAATTTGGTATACCCCCTAAGACTGGCAGGAACCTCGACACCAAAGCAAGCAAATAGCATATCTAAAAAAGTCGCTTACATACTGATATCAATACTCTCTGCAGGTTTCAATGGAGGAAGCTTCATGCAGCGGAAATTAGAGATTCTGAAGAGGGAGCCTCTGGTACACTTTTGTATTATCGCTTTATTTCTGTTCGTTTTCGCAGAGTTGTTAATAGAGGAAAATGGAACCAACTATGAAGATACCTTGCTTATCAGCGAGGACATACTAATTGAGCACCTCCAATTCCAGAAAAAAACATTTAACCAGAATTTTGCACGGCGTTATTGGGAGGGCTTGACTCAGCCAGAGAAGTCCAACCTGATTAATGATTACATTAAAGAAGAAGTACTTTACCGTGAAGCCCTTAATCTAGGCCTGCAGAAGCATGATCAGATTATACGACGACGCCTTATTCAAAAGCTGGACTATGTAAATGGTGGCTTTTCCAGTAACACTGATATTAGTGAAGAAGACCTGGAAAACTACTTCCAGCTTCATCTCGAAAAATATCGAATTGAAGCATCTTTTACCTTTACTCATGTTTTCTTTGATTTTAGGCGGCACTCTACAGAAAAGTTAGAGGAGACTGTCAAACAGAACTTGAACCACTTAATAAAGCAGTCAGTTCCATTCGAGGAGTCCGCCCTCTACGGAGATAGATTTATCTTTCATCGGAATTATGTAGATCGCACTCCCCATCTAGTGGCCAGCCACTTCGGAGATAATTTCGCAGAAAGTATCTTTCAACTACCATTGAATACCTGGTCCGGTCCATTTGAATCTCCGTATGGTCTACATCTAATTTTGGTTAGTGAAAACAAAACAAGCCGTCTACCCAGCTTTAGAGAAGCCTCCCCCTTAGTACTTGAGGATTATCGACGAAATAAAATGGAGGAAAACAGACAACTTAGGATACAAGAGCTATTGGCAGGCTACAGAATAGAGAGTGATGCCTCGATACCATATGTTCCTGTGGACATCACCTATGCCAACTAAAAATCCCTACAAGATCATCAAAGCCATTCTATTCTTATTGTTACTTACAATAATTAGTAATGTTAGTTTCGCTCATGACGGAAGACCGATATACATTGAGTTAAAAGAAGTCACGGAAAGCAGATATATCCTTCGATGGAAAATCCCCCCTATCATGCAGCCAGGCACTGAACCTGAGATACATTTAAAGGGCGAATTCTGCCAAATACAACCAGAGATAACAGGGCCTGCCGGACCCAACGTGAAGAGTTACCTATGCAGGAACCCCCACCCAAACAATTTTACAAGACCATATAATCTCCTAACAATAAAAATCACATACCCCATTGCCAATCCAGCCTTATCGAGCTTAATTCATTTTGAAAAATCAGACGGTGACACTATTAATCTCTTTAATGGCCCCAAGGTCTTAGAGATAAATTTACCTTCCCGCCTAACTATTTGGGATTGTGTCAAACAATATATTGAAGCAGGTTTCTTACATATATTGGAGGGCTATGATCACTTACTATTCGTGTTATGTTTAGTCTTTATCGCCAGAAATTTTAGAAGCACTTTAATAGCGATTAGCGGATTTACGTTAGGCCACTCCCTCACCCTGGGACTCGCAAGTTTAGATTTATTCACCATAAGAGTAGATGTTGTTGAAGTGTTGATCCCATTGAGTATTATGCTGTTAGCCGCAGAAATTGTATACGCGCATAATGGACAGAGTAAAACGAGTTTAACCCGACGCTATCCTGCGATTGTTGCCAGTGGCTTTGGGTTACTTCACGGATTTGGTTTTGCCAGTGCGCTAGCGGAATTAGGCCTTCCTCACAGCAATAAAATCACCGCATTATTTAGCTTTAATATAGGTGTAGAACTGGGGCAGACATTATTTGTCTTGGTTTTGATTTTCTTATCATCTACAGTTCAGTGGATATTCTCGATCTGGAAGATCTCAATTTTGTATCAACACTTTCTAACACAATCAAAATACGCTATTTATCCAGTTGGAATAGCCAGCGGGTATTGGACAATTGACAGGGCCCTGGGGCTAATTTCCTAAACAAGCAAGGCTTGAATCACAAAAGCTGCTTCAAGACTTACAATCTGCTATCCTCACGCAATCACACAGATCACGGCCTGCAGTAGAGGCCAGATACAAGTATGAATTAACCGCCACTCAATAGAAATTTGTCTAGCTTTGTTAGCCCACACCAAAGTCAGATACAGGCCTTTGTAGAGTTGGAGCAGTTTTCATTACCAAATCTATCACCACTGAAAATAGAGATGTTAAATTTTAGAACAGCACTTATAGAAGACCTTCCTGATTTACTTAAGCTGGAACAGTGTCTTATCGAAGCCGAAAGGCCATACAATTCATCCATTAAAGCTGAATCAGCATTCTATTATGATATGGAGAAGTTGATACTATCTGATGACTCACATCTTCTGGTAGTTGAAATCGAAGGTGAGGTTATTGGAACGGGATATGCCCAGATTCGAAGCTCAAAAATATCTCTTGATCATGAGCGGCATGCTTATCTGGGTTTTATGTATGTATCACCAGCACACCGAGGAAAGGGCATTAACTCAAAGCTAATAGAAAAATTAATTGCATGGGGTAAAAAGAATGGAGTTCAAGATTTTTATCTTGATGTTTACTCTCAAAATAGCTCAGCGATAAAAGCCTATGAAAAAGTTGGCTTCCAACCATCACTTATGGAAATGAAGTTAAATCTTAAATAGAAAGTTCACAGCCTATAAACCCAGGTGATGTCGATGCCCTTGACTCACCTGATTTACACCAGGCGATTTCAAAGAGTGTTATTAAATAAGGCTTAGTCAATATACTTCGATCTAAATACCTGCCTGCAAGATTTATAATCAACTAGAAATGGCGGGGTAACTCCCCATCTTAGCAGCGGCTTAATCAGGCTCAGAATCAGATTCCACTTTAGAAAGAGTCAAGACCAATAGCAAAACAAACTGTCAAATTATCTATTCCGATATTTTTAATGGCGTGAATTTATCTTTACTAATTACATGCTTTATCACCCATAAATTATCCCGCCAAAATTTCGCCATTCATCACACTTTTAGTGAGAAAGAACGCATAGTTACCACACTCATAAACGGTTGCGCGCCATAACTTTAGTATTAGAAATATGCACAACCAAAATAATGACATCTATCTAAAAATAAGCCGGAGCCCAAGTGCGCCAGCATAAATGATTTATTGCAGGCGTATTTTTTATAGGTCTACTGCGTTTGTCTGACAGATAACAAAAATGGATTTTGTTCGGGAGATTATGACCATGCGTCTACCTTCGCTTATTGCGATACTATTTTCAGTGGTGCTTTTAAGTGCCTGCGGTTCTGATGGAGGCCGGGGCGATGCCGCCGATGATTTGCTCCCGCCCCCTGGCGTCACAGACTCAGATGGTGACGGTATCGATGATGATAATGACAATTGTCCGAGTGTTAGTAATTCAGACCAGGATGATTTAGATGGCGACGGCAGCGGTGATGCCTGTGATACTGATGACGATGGCGACTCCCACCCAGACACTTCAGACAACTGCCCACAAACCCCGAATTCGGACCAAGCCGACAGTGATAGCGACGGCATAGGTAATGCCTGTGACAGCGACCTGGATGGCGACAACGTCCCCAACGATTCTGACAACTGCCCTGCTGATTCAAATAGTGAACAGGGAGATATCGATGGCGACGGCGTCGGGGATGTGTGCGACAACGACCGCGACGGGGACAACTACACCGACAGCTTGGATAACTGTCCAGATGTAGCCAACCCAGACCAGTCGGATCAGGACAATGACGGTATCGGCGACGCCTGTGACGAAGATAGCGATACTGATAATGACGGCCACGACGATGGCCAGGATAACTGCCCAGCCGTATCCAACCCAGACCAAGCCGACCTTGACGGAGACGGCATTGGCGATGCCTGTGACAGCGATGACGACGGTGATGGCGTAGACGATCAAGACGACAACTGCCCAACCGCAGCCAACTCCTCACAAACCGACCAGGATGGCGATGGTATAGGCGATGCCTGCGATGACGATGCGGACAGTGACGGTATCGATAACGAAGATGACAACTGCCCATCCACCCACAACCCGAGCCAAGACGATAACGACGGAGATGGCATTGGCGACGCCTGTGACAGCGACGACGACAATGACTCTGTCGAGGATGAGAACGACAACTGCCCCAGCCATAGCAATACCGACCAAAGTGATATCGACGAAGACGGTGTCGGCGATGCCTGTGATAGCGACCAGGATGGTGATGGCATTGATAACGAAGATGACAACTGCCCTGCTACTGCCAATTCAGACCAAAGCGATATCGATGGTGACGGGCAAGGCGATAGCTGTGACAGCGATGATGACGGCGATGGTATAGACGATAGTAATGACAACTGTCCGGCAGTTGCCAACGATGATCAAACCGATACCGACAGCGACGGCACCGGCGATGCCTGCGACAGCGATCGCGATGATGACGGCGTTGAAAATGAAAATGACAACTGTCCGCTGGTACCCAACGCAGATCAAACAGATACAGATGGCGACGGTTACGGAGATGCCTGCGATGACAACACCGATGTCGACGGCGATCAGGTACCTGACAGCGTCGACAACTGTGTACTCATCCCCAACACCGATCAAACTGATCAGGATGGAGATGGTGTCGGGGATGCCTGCGATAGCGACCTGGATGGAGATGGCACCGATAACGATACCGACAATTGCCCATCGATACCCAACTCAGACCAACTCGATACTGACGGGGATGGCAGTGGCGATATCTGTGATAGCGACGACGACAACGACGGCGTCGATGACGTAGCCGACAACTGCCCTACTGAGTCCAATAGTGATCAAGCAGATACCGACGGGGATTCAGTTGGTGACGCCTGCGATCCAGACCTCGATGGCGATGGTATCTTCAATGACGACGATAACTGCCCCTACGTCAGCAATACACTACAGGAAGATAGTGATAACGACGGAATCGGCGATGCCTGCGACGGCGACAACGATAACGACGGCGTAGATAACGCTAACGATAACTGCCCGGATACTGCCAACAGCGATCAGTCGGATATCGATCAGGATGGCGTTGGCGATGTCTGTGACAGTGATAAAGATGACGACAATGTGCCCAATACTTCCGATAACTGCCCGTCTATTCCAAATAGCGACCAAGCCGATCAGGATGGCGACAGCATCGGCGATGTCTGTGATGACGATAGTGATACCGACAACGATGGCCACGACGATGGTGAAGATAATTGCCCGACGACCCCTAACCCAGATCAATCAGACACGGATGGCGATGGTACAGGCGATGAATGTGATGGTGATGCCGATGGCGACGGCATAGACAACACCGATGACAACTGTCCACTAACGCCAAACGACCAAACTGATACTGACGGTGACGGTATTGGGGATGCCTGTGACGAAGACCTGGATGGTGACGGCGTTAATGATGACGTCGACAACTGCCCAATGATTCCGAATCCAGGGCAAGAAGACGGCGATAACGACGGTGCCGGAGATCTCTGCGATAACGACCGCGACGATGACGGCCTTGATGATACCGTCGACAACTGCCCCGCGATTCCAAATCCAAACCAAACCGATACTGATGGTGATGGAGTGGGAGATGTTTGCGATGCAGACCTGGATGGGGACGGAGTAGAAAACGATCTCGATAACTGTCCCCAGACTCACAATCCCAACCAGGAGGACTCTGATAACGATGGTATCGGCGACGCCTGCGACCTCGAATCAGGCCTGTCCTGCGCAGCGTTTGAAGACTTGGAGATTGTTAACGGTGTAGATGCAGACCTGACTTACGGAATTGAACAGCC
Organism: Microbulbifer sp. CNSA002; assembly: GCF_047324085.1. Taxonomy (NCBI): domain Bacteria; kingdom Pseudomonadati; phylum Pseudomonadota; class Gammaproteobacteria; order Cellvibrionales; family Microbulbiferaceae; genus Microbulbifer; species Microbulbifer sp. CNSA002. The sequence goes on along the minus strand of NZ_CP172449.1, from coordinate 1,392,109 downwards.
CTGTGATGGATGTTCTATTACTGCAGTAGAAAGGGTATTTAACGGTGTCCTATCTGATGCAGCCAGAATGGAAGTTGTCAGCGGTGCAGGCGGCTCTACTCATATTCAAATCAACCACCACTCGGTTAAAGAGGGACGCCATGTGGTCGGTTTCCTGGTAGAGCACACCACACCACTGCTGGATATCATCTACCTGAACACCATCACAATCAGCACATACTTGGACGGAGTAGCTACAGGGGAGTCCACTAGTGGATATCGTCTCGCTCCATTCAAAGTCAACGGTGCACGCAATCACCGCCTGCTATTAGTCACCACGAATAGTGATTTTGATCAGGTCAGGCTATCTTTGAGCGGCTTGAGCTTTATAAACAACCAACTGGATGTTTACCTGGCCTGCTCAAAACCTGTGAGCCAGCCATAACTAAAAGAAGAAATAAAAAGTCCCGGTACGCCGGGACTTTTTATTTACAATTAAATTGAAAGGAATAAAGCACATAGAGAAAACTAATTCCAACCTTTAAAACAATAAAGAACGCAAGCTAAAAAACTTATTTACCCCTCACCTGTTGCCCACACACCAAAAATTACAAAATCAAAAACCCTAAAAAATAAAACTCTTTAAAACAATCAAGATAGGACTGATCAAATTGACAGCGGCGCGCCTTACGGTTACTGACCAGTAAGTTAAATATATATTGGCCGACTTATTTTTTAGGCATAATTAACAATTAAACTTATAGTTACTCGAACGCCTCTCAGAAACCATTCCAGCTGCAATTAGACTTTAGAAAAAATATGAGCTTGCCATTATCAATAACATGCAGATGTATCTGTACATTCGGAGGTGAAGTACTTAACGAGGAACTCCATGGCTTTTTAATGATTAGCCAACGTCATCAAGTGACTTCCCCGTCATTTCTATCCGGTACTTCCAGGTTATCACTGCGCCAATCAAGGAAGTCACCGCTAGTGCATTAAGCAACATACTTGCGCCAATGTCGCTAAGTAAAATTGGAAAAAAAAATGCGATTGCGACACCCCCGAACTTTGAGACGGATGCTGCCAATCCCGCACCAGCACCACGATAGCGGGTCGGGAATACCTCCCCAGCGATTAGATAAGTCTGAGAATTTGGCCCCAGATTATTCATCAAGTTGAACAACATAAGCCCCCCGAAAATGAATGGTAACTGCTGGCTGGTATTTAAAGATTCTCCATAGGCGGCAATAAGAAGGCCTAGTGCACAACCAAGGAAGCCAAGAACTTGCAAACGGATACGCCCCACCCTATCCACAAATATAATTGCTAGAATAACGCCAACTACCAGCATTACATCGATTAATGCTGCCCCTTTCGCCGCCTCGACTTTGTTATGGATTAATTCCGAAATGGAGTGTGCATGAGGTGACGCATATCCAAGCACATTCGCTAAAATTACTGGCGTGAAGATACCAACGCCATAGGTTCCCAAATCCTGCAAAAACCAGGGAATAGAAGAGAGTTTGATTGCTTTTCGAGAATTCTTATCCTGAAGTAAATGCTTAATACTCGATAGTTCACCTATCTTTTTCTCATTCGTCTCCGCTGTGGCAACACTCTTCAATAAGAATCTGGATGGGTATGGCGGATCTCTTTTCAACAGTTGGCTGATAGATTTCTCCGCCTCAGGCATACGACCTTTAGCCAGAAGCCACATCGCACTCTCTGGAATATAGAAACGACCAATCGTGATCAAAATCGCTGGAACAATCGCCGCAGCATACATATACCGCCAAGCTTCCAGAGAGGGATACCAAGAGAGGACCAAAAATGCGAGACCTGTACCCACCAAAATTCCAACAGCCTGAAAACTAAAGGCTCCGAGAACTAACCTGCCCCGCATCCTCGATGCCATACTTTCAGAGATCATCATGTGAGCTGTGGGATAATCACACCCAAGCGCCAATCCCAGACCAAATAATGAAATAACAATCACGAGATAAGAATCTGCGAAGGTCAATATCACCAGGAAAAAGATAAACATGATCATCTCAGCGATGAACATTTTCCGCCGGCCATAATGATCGCTGAGCCCTCCTAGGGTTATCGCTCCAACCAGAATTCCAAACAATGTCGCCGATGTCACAAAGCCCATACTAAAGGCGGTCAAACCAAATTCTTTAGCAATTAAAATATGGGATACCCCAGTCATGAAGACGATCATTCCCTCAAAAAATTTACCAGCTGTCGCAAGCCACCAAATTCGCCACTGCATTGGCGTAAAAATATTCTGCGGAATCGAGGTTCCATCACACCAAACGGGAGTTTCATCAATGTAATAGTCAGCCGAATGGTGTTCGCTGAACCGGGCATTTTCAGCCAATGACGGATTTGGAGTGCCATCGGGCTCATTTCTCTCCATAACTACTTCTTTAAATACCCCAGTGAATTATGGCGAACACTAGCATAAAGTGATAACAACTAAGTGATCGAATATCAGCATTAAGAAAGATTCGAAAGCATGGTCTGTTACTACATTAGACTAAGGCGGTCGGTGATGCTTTTGCAGGTAAAGACATACCATAAGGCAGCTACTATTTTCAGCCCTTGAAGTCTGAACTACTACAACTAATTATATAGTGGGCATACTATTATTCAGGTAATTAGTTAACTACGACAAACTACCAACATTAAGGGTTTTGAAACTTTACTAAAATTAAAGGTGGGCACGATATGGCATCCGCACTGCTCAACTTTTCTTTTGCCTTCACTTCCGCAATTTACAGTTTCACAAGGATACATGGAAATACCTTCAGTGAAATTCGTCCCCATATCAATGACAGTCTCATTTTGTCTTCTCCTGATATTAGCCATGGCGCTAAGACAAAAGAGGTTCTAATCAGAGCTATATAGCTTTGGATGGCATACTTATTGAGCAAGCAACACGCTATTCTCCCACCAATAACAAGAATTCAATTATTCCAAGCAACTTGGGCTAGCTGTATCGAATATGTTACCAAACCAAGTATTACTGGAGAGGCAAGCATCAGGAGTCTCATCTACCAAATCACCTTCACCATTACTACCAGTCACCTGATTTCCAGAAATAATGTAGTTCATTGAGGGTGGATCCACTATATCAAAATCCATCATGATACCGCTATCTGAAGAATTCGATATCACATTCTGCACCACCAATCCATTAACAGTTGGAGGCTCTATAATAATTCCAAAAATAGATCCATCAATGGTATTCTGAATAACCTGACTGAAACTACCCGCAATGACAATCCCTGCTATGGCATCACTATTACCGCTTAGAGAGTTCCCTGAAATATGACTGAAATCCCCATTGAGTTGAAAACCAATGCTACCAGGGCCACCTGAAAGAAACATTGAGCCATTAATAGAATTGTTGTCACTCTCCACTATAAAACCCACCCCTGGACTATCAGAAATCAAACCTTGAACTGAATGAAATCCATCGCCTTCTAAAAAGACAGAAATTCCACAAGTGCCTATGGTACCTCCTACTAATACTGCTCCTAAACCTTCAAGAGAGATCCCTGCGCTATCACTATCTTCACAAGTAAGTACATAACCGTTCATGTCCAGGCTTCCGGAAGGCCCTTCTATTGTGACCTGTGTATCAAGATCACAGGAAATATCCTGACTGAGAACTTCTGCAGTCGTTATCGTATCTCCACACTGAACATCTGCTAGAGAGAAAATTGGCTTTGATATAAAGATTGTTAATAATGCCAATGATGCACATACCTTCAGATTCATCATTTTCTCGAGAATAAATGTTTGCTAAAGAGTTTTGATATACGAAGAAGTATAGCAACAATTAAAGCAAAACTTTAAATGCCTCCGAAATCTATGCTTATGCGTTTTTAATGACGCATTAAAAGTCTTCTCACCTTACTAGAACCTTTTTATTTTTAATGTGCAATTGGAAAAGCCCGAACCAGCCGAGTTATTCAAACAATCCTATCAAGTGATGCGTCACTAAATAACTCTAGGGAAATTATCGGCGCGTCCGTTGTCTAACCTGATATAGAATTGGCCGCTAAAAGCCAACTTACTGAAGCCCTTGCACAGTATTACTATTTCCAAATTGAGTGGCAGTAGCTATATTACTTACTGTTCCCTGCGTTATCCCCACTTGGTTGGAATCACCATCCTGTACAACCGCTGCAGTATTAAACCCCTGAGTCTGGTTAATTACGGACTGATTAAGCAAGCCATTTAACTGGAAGGTTTCAGCAAAATTAAACTGACTCGTTTGCCCTGTCGCAGCAACATTGATACCGCCGCGCTGTTCGGTAATTGCAGTATTGAATTCACCCACCTGATCATGAGTCGCCTGAAGGCTAGTACCACTTTGCAGGATATAACTATCATTTCCTAGAATTTCTTGAGTAACTGTTACGAAGTTATTATTACCACGCTGAATTACAAAAGAACTGGAGCCGACGACAAACTTCTGCTCAATTTCCACTCTAACAGCATTTCCCACCTGGACGCCAGAAGCATAGCTGTCACTCGCGGTAGTTTGTGATATGTTAAATCCTCCATTGTCACCCGCTTGAAAAAGAACCGCTATATTTCCAAAGCTATTATTATCCTGAAAAATTCCAGAACTACTATTATTACCAAACTGCCGAACAACAGCCGAATTATCACCGGCATTGGTCTGTAAGATGGATACATCAAGTCCTATTCCACTCTGCAAGACAAAAGCAGAGTTATTTTCAGAATTAGCTTGAAGTGAATTAACCGTGCTCATCGTGCCAAACTGATACTGAACAGAGGTTGAGTTAGTTGTGACCCCCCTCTGCTGTACAGAGGCAGATAGATTACTACCAATCTGCCTCTGTACAATAGTGCTAGATTCTGTCAAAAAAATCTGAGTTGCCGTAGCCTCATTATTGGCACCAACTTGTAGTTGAATGATAGTACTTCCATTCACGCCAGGATCACTCTGATCAGCTTCTGCCATATTACCTTGCCCGATTTGAATGAGCTGGTAGGTATTGTCAGCAGCTATCCCTACTGCACTGGAAATCGAAAATAGAATGCAGGCCATTAGAGAACCGTACTTCATTACCGAATACTCCCTTTCGTCTGATAATATCAATTACTGAAGCCCCAAAACTGTATTATTGTCACCATACTGGGCGGAAGCAGCTAAGTTCCCAACCGTAGTTTGACTAAGCCGAGTAGAATTACCAACCCCGGTTTGTACGGCAGCCGCTGTATTAAATACCTCCAACTGTACGATTAACGATTCATTTAGCAAGCCACTAAACTGAAGTGTTTCAGCAGAGTTAAACCCTACACCTTGCACAGTTTCAGCGGTATTTATTCCACCAAATTGCTCTGTATATGCAGTATTAAAAGCACCAACCTGTTCATGTACAGTCTCAAGACTGGTTCCATTCTGTAGTATAAAGCTATCATGCCCTAAATCCCCCTGGGTAGATTGAGCAAAGTTGTTATTTCCTCCCGCCTGTATAATGACAGCATTAGATAGTGAAGCCGAATTTTGCTCGATAACCAATTCCAGCAAGTTGCCCGCCTGAAAACCTGTTGCAGTATTCGCTGACCCCATAAATTGATTAATAAGGTAAGAGAGATTCCCCCCTACTTGAATCATAACCCCCTGATTGCCAGCACCATCTCTTTGCGCAGTAGAACCATTATTATTAACCCCTATCTGAGTTACACTAGAAGAATCATCAATACTGTTTTGGTGATCCACCATTACTCGGTTAGAAGAACCCACTTGTACAATTGAGCTTGAGCTACCTATAGACTCAAACTGCAACGAAGAGCCAAAATTATTATCCCCAATCAAATTAATTGTCGAAGATGTAAAAATAGTATTCCCTTGAAGAGAAGCTGCTGAGTTTGAATCTCCAATTTCGACTTGAACGATACTACTTGACACTACTAGTCCGCTCCGGATCACCTCTCCGTCATTATTACTACCAATTTGCACTTGAATTATCGTACTGTCCACTACGACTGCATCACTATGATCAGTCGAAGCCATATTATCATCACCGATTTGAATAAGTTCGTAGGTATTATCAGTGGCTGCAGCTACCACTCCAGCCAACATCAATATAAAACCTACACCAATGGGTTTGCACTTATTCATCTAACACTCCTTTAAGAGGATTAACCAAGCACAATTTTCGACATCAAATTTATAGCGCCAATCCAGCAAACTGCTCATCCTTGATCCAGCTATAAAAGCTCCGCAAGATTACTGAAGTCCCAGCACAGTATTACCATCACCAAACTGTGCAGAGGTAGCAAAATTTCCTACTGTAGCCTGACTGAGACGTGTAGAGTTTGTATCACCGGTCTGTGTCGCACCGGCAGTATTAAATGCATCCAGCTGCACAACAACTGCATTATTGAGAATCCCGCTAAACTGCAAGATATCTGAAGTGCTAAAATCACCGCCCTGAGCAAGCTCAGCAAAGTTCAGTCCACCAAATTGCTGGATAAACCCCCTACTAAAGTTACCTATCTGATTCTGAATCCCTTCTAAGCTGGTTCCATTTTGGAATCCAATACTAACGTTACCCACATTTTCCTGACGACTTTCAAAAGAATTATTATTATTATTTTGATAGATGAATGAACGAGAACCATAAGCAGAAACCTGAAATGCCTGAGCATTTAGTGCATTTCCCGTTTGCACTGTAACCTCATTATTACCAGCCCCACCGTTCTGGGTAAGTGATAGAGTATTCATTGACCCAAACTGAAATCCACTTGCCGAACTGACCTGACCAGATTCCTGGGTAATTGTTATATTACTTGAATCACCTAAAGTTATTCCGCTGGCAGAAATATCCACACTGGAATTTTGTATCACATTAGCAGTATTACCATCACCAATGCTCACGATATTTATAATACTTCCTAAAGTGCTATCTTGAACAAGACCGTTGACATTACCGTCTCCTAGCTGTACGGAATCAATGATAGATAGTAAGACCCCATCTTGTGAAATACTTGAAATATTACTCGAACCAATCTGTGTAACTGTGACACTGGTTAAAACAGAAGCGCTTTGCTCAACTTCTGCAGTATTACCTTGACCCAACTGAACTACAACTATTTCGCTAGATTCGGTAAATGATTGCTGCTCTCCAGTAGTATTATTGTTATTCCCTATTTGCGTTTGGCTAATTAGACTATTGGTAACACTGGGATCGCTTTGCTCACCCATTGCTGTATTTCCTGACCCCACTTGAATGAGGTCATAGGTGTTATCGGCAGCTACAGAGGATATACTGACTATCACAAGTAACACACCTACCGAGAGAGGCTCAAATTTAGTCATCACTAAACCCTTTGGGAGGAAAAAAATCGTCTCATATTGTGAGTTTTAGACAGCCTCCCCATATAATAAGGGAGACTGGACCTCCTAATGAACTTAAATCAACAAGTTACTGAAGTCCCAATACCGTATTGTTATCACCATACTGGGCAGAACCTGCAAGGTTTCCGGCTGTTGTTTGGCTAAGCCTTGTAGAATTGCTGGCTCCTGTTTGAACAGCAGCCGCTGTATTAAATCCGCCAAACTGCAATATCAAAGATTCATTAAGTAAACCACTAAACTGGAGTGTTTCTGCAGTGTTAAACCCAACGGTCTGTATCGTTATAGCCGTGTTTATTCCACCAAACTGCTCCGTATACGCTGTACTAAATAGCCCCGTTTGCTCAGTTTCGGCTCCAAGGTTGGTTCCATTTTGAAAAATAAAACTATCATGTCCTAAACCTACCTGACTCGAAATCGCAATATTATTATTCCCACCTGCTTGAATCCCTACAGAATTAGATGCTGAGGCAAAATTCTGGCTAAGAGACATTGAGAGTAAGTTACCAGCCTGAAAACCTGTTGCAGTATTCATCGCACCAGCGTTCTGACTCATAAAAAAGCTGAGGTTTTCACCCGTCTGAACCATCACTCCCACATTACCAGATGCATCCGCCTGAGAGCCAAACCCATTATTATTAACCCCTACCTGGTTAATACTTATGGAATTATTAAAACTACTCGCTTGTTCAACGAACATGGTATTACTGGAACCCGCCTGGAAAATATCACTTACATCTCCCTCCGTATCAAACTGCTGGGAATTACCAGTATTACTTTCTCCATATTGAGCAACTGTAGAGGTCGTAGATATCGCACCTTCCTGCAGCACATCTGACATATTGGCGGTACCAACTTGTCGCTGGATAACTGTACTAGATATAGTCAAGCCTTCCTGTGTTACCTGAGCATTATTAGAATTGCCAATTTGTACCTGAATGACGGTACTGCCAACTACCGTTATCTCACTCTGATCCGCTGACGCGGTATTACCATTACCAATTTGGATAAGCTCATAAGTGTTATCAGCAGCCACTGAAAAAGCGCTAACCATCGCAGCTAAAATACCCACCGAAATAGGCTTAAACGAATTCATTACTAACTCCTTAAAGCAGCAGGCAATTAGGCTTGCCGCCGCTAATTTTTTGCAGAGCCAAAGAGCGTGACAGATATGCCCCTTATCACTTCAGCACTCGAACCTATCATTTACTGAGTCAACAGACCCACATTACCGTCCCCTACTTGAGTAGTAGACACAGTATTATTAGCGTTGGCTTGTGTAAGAGTGATCTGATTTGAGTTTCCTAGCTGGGAAGTGGAACTGGCATTAAAGCTAGCCAGCTGAGTGACCATTACAGAGTTTCCTGATCCCCCTAATTGCATAATATCTACACTATTAAAGGCACCTGCCTGATCGATTTCAGCAGTATTGGTGCTGCCATGCTGTTCCGTAGAAACAACACTAAATTCTCCACTTTGAGTAATGTCTACACTATTTGATTCACCAAATTGCTGAGTGTATGCCTCGTTGTAGACACCGGACTGAGAGTGCCAGGCTTCCAGGCCTTCGCCTTCCTGGCGAATTTCACTGTAGTGCCCGATAGATTGCTGCAGAGTATTTGCGCTATTACCTGTGCCATCCTGAACCACAATTGCAGTAGAATCAAAGGCAAGAATATGACTTATATTTAACGTATTGGAACTTCCATATTGCTCAGTGGTAATACTATTCCCTACGCTTGCAGTTTGTGTCACTGCCGCATTCTGCGCACTACCTTCTTGATGCATAGAGATAGAGTTTGCTGCCGAGCCAGTCTGCGATACACTCAGAGCGTTGGTATCTCCCACCTGAACAATACTAATAAATTCATTCAGTGTATTTGTTTGAGTAAATGAGGCTTCATGATTATCCCCAATTTGCACTATCAAAATAGTACTTAACTCGGCAAACTCCTGCGCAGGTGTCGCTGAGTTATTATTCCCAATCTGCTCCACTAAAATGCTTGATAATACAGAGCCTGCCTGAGTTGCCTCAATATAGTTACTATCACCTACCTGTGATTGCTGAATCAAACTAAAGGAAGTAAATAGGTTCTGAGTGGCATACACCTCATTATCATCGCCCACCTGAACTTGGATTACTGTATCACCAATGGCAGAAGGGTCACTTTGGTCCGAGTTAGCGGTGTTACCCGACCCTACCTGAAGGACATCATAGGTGTGATCTGCGGCAAAAGCGGCAGTACCGCTCATTGAAAGTAAAACAGCTGCTGCGATAGGTCTGTACATGTTCATCTAATACTCCTTAACGATGACAAGTCCAGCTAAATAGCTTTTACGACAATTTTTTCAGGAAAATAGCATCATTGAGTAAAACAAATATTGAGGTTGTGGCGTGTAATACACGCCACATAGGGGGAGCGGTGACAGATGATTGACTAGATCCATAAGCCAAACTCAAACTACTTCGCATACAAACAACAATATTGCGATACTTCTTGAGTGATACAACGATGCTGTAAACAGTATTGCTGAGAGAAAAATGCTTTTCTATGAGAGATTAGTTGTGTGCTAATGGGAAGAAAGTGCTCTACTTTCGCTGCCTAGCATCAAAAGATTGAATACAGTTTCCTAGAAAGTGAAGGAGCAGCCAAAAACTTCGACTGCTCTGTAGATTATTACTTACTCTAAACAACTTGGATCTGCCGTATCGAAGATATTTCCGTACCAGATATTGGTAGACATGCAAGCATCCGGATTTGGATCAACCAAGTCACCATCCGGGTTTCCCGTTGCTATATTTCCGGTAACCAAATAGTTGCTTTGATTGCCTCCTTCCATTGATATCCCTGCCTGCCCATTATTTGTCACTATATTTTGAACAACCAAGCCACCAGATGAAGGCTCTATTACTATTCCACCTTCATTATTATCATCACAAAAATTTTGTGCAACAAATGCATTGTCGCCACTAATAGTAATTCCACTAAATGGTGCTCCAAGATTATCTACAAGAGAATTCCCAATCGCACTATTGTTTGCACCATTAAGGTCTATACCTCGATCAAAAGCGCCAGTAACAGTAGATCCATTTACGATATTATTTTCACTTACCAACCAAATACCTGTAGAGAGACCATCTTGCACCGTCATCGATTGCACGCTGTGAAATCCATCTCCATTTACAAAGATTCCTATGTTACACCCATCAATCATGCCATTTGAGAGGACAGCAGAGTTACCCAGCACTTCAATACCTATAGCAGCTCCACCTCCACACTCCAAGGTGAACCCATTCAAATCTAAACTTCCTGTTGGCCCCTCAATCGTTAGCGCGGGCGTACTACCACAATTTAATATGTCTTCAGTAAGAATCTCTGCAGTTGTAATAGTATCTCCACACTCCACCGCAGCCACTGACACAAAGGGAAGAGCCAATATTGCTGACACCAGAAGCTTCACATCCATTAGTTTCATGAGCCAAACCTTTAAGTCTATAAAAACAACAATTAAAGAGAGTTCGCATCCGAAGATTTTACTTTTAACGGAGGCGAAGCATTTTTTAGTCTAGCTACGGTTATTAACTTAACGATAAGAATATTTTCTCATACCTTAAAGGTTGAAATTAAAACAAATTGACACTGAACAATACTTTCGCCATAGGACGTAATAAAGCCCAAGCACATCAAACGAGGTAACGCCTTTATTTAAATTAGCGCCTTCTATTTAGCAAGTAGTGATACAAAGATTATTAGCTTTTAAACGCTTTCTATTTAATCCGGATCAAAATCTGATGAAAAGGAATGGGCAGGCTATTCAACTTATTTATATGCGCATAAGCACAAGAATTGGAGTCAGCCTGTCTAGCAATGCCTATAGGTACATTAGGCACGAACTAAAGGTAAAACAATCATCCCAATGATACCCATATATCATCAAAAAAGGGGCTCTGAATAGAGCCCCTTTTTATTATCCCGATGCCTGTGGATGGGTATCAGGTAAAGGATCTCGAATACTATTCTCTATCACGGGCTTCTTCACAAACTCAGACCAGACACTGTCCGCTTCGATTTTTGCCTGCCGCTTGCGAAGATGAACCAAAAGTAAAATAAATGATGCACCTATGAGTAGCGTAACAAAGTCAACCGCCCATACCTGGGTAGCAGCCCCCAGCAAATCACCTTTGATAAGTGAGCTAATTGGTATCAGGAAAATAGTGGCAATACAGAAGGCAAGAAGCTGTCGAGCAGCAGCCATGGGACGACGTATAAATGCCCAGATCAGCGCAAATAAGAACCCTGTGTAATAAGCGGCTTTCTGCCAAAACTCAATATCCACCTGCGCATGGGGCAGCCATTTAACTGCCAGCATACTGGCGGCTATGCCCAGAATAGTACCCAGACCAACGCCCACTGTAAGCTTTGCCATTACCATTGATGAGGTTGTTTGTACCGGTAGAGTCCCCTGCCCTCTGCGTTTTTTACGGCGGCTTTCAATCCACAGCAGATTGCCGGTGAGGAATATCAGCGCTCCCATAATGCCGAGAATAAAGTACACCCAGCGCACGGCATTTCCACCAAAACTGCCAAAATGCAGCGAGAAAAAACTCATTACTGCGCCACTGTACCCATTCAAGTTGCTGGGTAGAAAGCTGCTATAGGGAATCTCCCTTTGATAGGGATTACCGAGCACATAGCCGTACTCAGCACCGCGCACCACCTCACCATGCATGATTCCACCTACACGCATGCGTGGACCGCGAGTATCCAGATTTAAATAGAGGATTTCCGCTATTTGGAATTTGGGCTCCCGCTCCTGAATCGCAGCTTCCAACTCTGTGACCGGTACCAACTCAGAGAAATTCTTCACCTCTGCTGGCGCCGGGCGAGTGAACATAGGGGAATCACCGTAGACCGCCACGCGCAGGGCACCATAAAGCGGATCATGGAAGGCAAATACAAAGGCGGTAAAAGCAATAATCAAGTGAAACGGCAGCGAGGTGATACCCAGTACATTGTGAAAATCCAGCCAGTAGCGCTTCCGGTTCTTACCCTTTCGGAGTACCAATAAATCCTTGAACCAAGTGGGCAGGAAAACAATCAGGCCCGAAATTAGCGCCACAAAATACAGAGCCGCCACAACACCCAATACATAAGTACCAAAAGCATCGTGGCCCTCGCCACCGGGAATACCGGCAGTGCGATGTAAATGGTCGACAAATTCGCCAATGGCGGAAACTGTAAAACTTTGAGTGATTAGCTCCCCTTTCTCATTGAAACTCGCATACCAGAGAGTATGGTCATGGGTTTTTTCATCCTCTATTTCCCAACTCACCGGTGCCGCCTGTAGACCCGCCAGTGGCAATTGGACAGTCATCTGTTTTGCTGCTTCCGGGTGCGCCTGCAGAACCTCGGAAATAAGGCTGTCATACTGATCGATAGAAATACTTGGCAGGGTAGTCTCAGGCTGCAGGGCCCATTGATTGAGGGGCCCTTTAAACATGGTCAGGGCACCAGCGACAAAAGCGATATACAGAAACAAGCCCGCAAGAATACCGGTCCAGGTATGCACGCTTTTATAAGTTTTAATCAATTCAACGCGCATATTCTTAGACTCCGAATCTCGCTACCCACAACAGGGTAAACAGCACCAAATTTAGCCCCAGGTAGAGAGACAACATACGTCTGACACTAATGAATAGGTAAACCAGACTCACAAATGTGAGCCAGACAGGAGTGATCAGCCACATCACAAATTGGCTTTTATCGTCGACCACTACATCACCGGGGCCCCACAGAGCAATCAACCCAGCAATGGCAACTGCAATGGGTAATCCCAAGAAAACCGCACAAAGGCTTTTAATCCACCAGTGGGGTTTGTAGCCTTCCAGCCCTTTTTGAATTCGCTTCTTTTTCTTTGCCAAGACTTTGCCCGGCTTGTCCAATACACCGCTAAAAGGCAGCAATCCCAGCGCTAACATAAAAGTGCTAAGAAGCGTAAAGGAAGCTGACGTTGCCGAAAAATTTTGGTGGAAAAGTGCCCAGGAAATGACAAGGAGCGCAAAACTGATGAGAAGAGCGGGGTAAAACTGGATTGGTCTCTGCTCACGCCACTGCTGATTGGGACAGCCTAAATAAAAGACAGAAGACGCAAGGAGACAACTCAATAGGCCGAGTCCCGTTAAAACTGAGGAATACATTTCTAGTTTCACTTAAGGGTTAGAAGCACTACCACTAAAGTGGTAGAAAATTGTTTGCCAGGCACTGATTAATCGGTGCAGCTAAGCCGTTGCCAGACCAAATAATAGTGAGAGTTTATTGCGGCAATTCCCTATTTGCAAATAAGAATGATTAGCATTATATTCGCTGCCGATCTTCCTTGTCGTCCTGACTTCTTTACCTTGCTAGGGATTACGCTATGTATAAACGCCACCTGCTCAGCAAAGCCGTTTCACTCACTATTCTTACTTCGATTGGAGCGACTGCGATCGCCGCAGATGAGAAGAAAGAAGAGTATGCGCCGCAGGCAATGGAAAATGTCATTGTTATTGGCGAGAAAACAGAGCGCTCCCTCAAGGAAACCACGTCTTCGGTATCCGTGATTACCGAAGAAACCTTAAATAGCATGCAACACCTGAGCATTACCGATGCGGTGTCTAATATCTCTAACGTGGTGGTACTTTCCGGCGCTACTCCAGATATTCGCGGTGTGTCCGGTAACGGTTCAGCCACCGGCTTTAACTCCTTTACCGGTGGTGCCAAAGCCCGTGTCTCCACGTTAATTGATGGTGTCGCCGAGCCATTTGTTGCAGACCTCACGGGTGATTCCGGTATTTGGGATGTAGAACAAATTGAAGTATTTCGTGGACCCCAGTCTACCAGCAATGGCCGTAACAGCATTGCCGGCTCTGTATTTATCAAAACCAAAGATCCCAGCTTCGACTGGGAAGGTGCAGCTCGCGTAGGTTACCGCGACCAGGACGGCTACATCGATACTTCTGGCATGATTTCCGGCCCAATTGTTGATGATACCCTCGCCTTCCGCCTGACGGCCCAGCAACTCACCGGCGACACTATCAGTAATGCCCAAGAGTATGAGGGCAACCCCGCTGACTTCGACCTGAACACTCTGGAAACCGAGCGACTGAAAGGCAAGCTTCTGTGGACACCCACTGAAAAGTTAGAGGCATTATTTACTGTGTCCACTAACAGTGAAGAGGGAAATACCGGGCGTATGTACTACACCCTAACCGGTGTTGATGACTACGAAACATACTTCTATCGCGATATGGACACTGAATCCACAACTACCAGCGTTAAAGTGGATTACCAGATCAACGATTATATCTCTATTGAAGTCCTGGCAGCTTATATGGATTACCAGTGGGGCTTTGATTCCTATGAAGAAGAAGCCACCAGCCAACAGTATGTTCGTATGGACGAACAGAACACCACCATCGATGCAAAGTTAAACTTTGGTCTCACCAGTGACACCCTGCACGGCTTTATCGGCTTTGCACACTTCGAAAGAGAGCAAGACTTTAATAGCTCCAACAGCGTTACTTATTTTGGTGACGATGAAAGTACCTCCACCGCTATTTATGGTGAAGTTACCTATGCATTAACTGATAAATTAAATCTGATCAGTGGATTGCGTGTTGAAAATGAAGAGCAAAATCGTAATTTTAACTTCAATAATGGCTTCTTAATTGCAGGTTTGGATACTGATAAAACCATCACCCTCCCTAAACTCGCTTTGCAATACGACTTGACTGAGGACACTATTGTTTCTGCCAGTGCTCGTAAAGGCTACAACGCAGCAGGTGGTGCCCTAGATTTTAGCGCAAGTGACTATTACAACTACGACGAAGAAACCGTTAACACTTATGAGTTAGCAGTACGTAGCTCTTTGGCAAATGGCACCGTCAGCCTAAACGGTAACCTGTTTTTCAATGAATACTCCGGCTATCAGGCACTCAGCTCTACTCGCAAAATTGTTAATATGGATACAGTAGAGACCTATGGTGTTGAACTCGAAGCTATCGCAATGCTGACTCCGCAATGGGAATTACGTGCCGGACTCGGACTACTGGAGACTGAAATCACCGATGCCGGTGCTGATTATGCAGATGCTGACGGCAACGAACTCAATTCCGCGCCAAATGTCACCGCTAATCTAGGCACAAAATACTGGATTAGTGATGCGCTTAGCGTAGGTCTCTCCGCCAACTATGTAGGCGAGTACTACGGTGATTTCACCAATACTGAAGAGCGGGTTGCCGGCGATTACACTCTCGCCCGCCTGAATGTTAACTATGAAGGTGAAGATTGGAGCATCGCAGCCTATGTTAACAATGCCTTTAATGAAGAAGGATTTCTCACTATTGAACCGGCAGTAGAAGGTGGCCACTACCCAGATGGCTACGCAGCCATTGTTGAGCCACGCAATGTTGGTTTATCTGCTACCTACCGATTCTAAATAGCGACGTTATTACCCGCTAAAAATCCGGCCCTGAATGAGTTTATCTCACACAGGGACCGGAATTCCGATATCGTCCTAAGCCTCGCCCTACTGCACAATTATTACCATATTGCTGTTTCCAATCTGGGAAACATTAGCATTTTGAAAATCGTTAACCTGGCTAACGGTAAACATATTTAAGTTACCCTGCTGTAATGCCGTAGCAACACCATTCGCTCCGCTTTGGATAGTCGAACCCATATTAGTCAAACCGATCTGAGTGGTACTTGCCAAATTAAAGCTGCCAGATTGAGCGTGGATAATAGTGTTAAATTCATTTTGCTGACTAATAGCACTGGTATTATTATTATCTGTTTGATTCACAGTAGCATTATTACTATTTCCCAACTGACTTAATGTGGAAGTGTTAGTGTCGGATACAAATTGCGACACGGTAGCCACATTCAAATTCCCTTGCTGGGCAGTTACCGCCGAGTTCGTCGTGCTGTTGGTTTGAACAACCGTACCGGTGTTGTTGTCACCCACTTGATTAATAACTGCTGTATCAGTAGTACTACTCGACTGTGTAACAGTGGCAAAGTTAACCAGATTGAACTGATTTATAGTTGCAACACTGGTTGTAGATGCCACCTGATTAATTACGCCAATATTAGTATTCCCATTTTGAGTAATAACGGCAGCCACAGTATCAGATGAATTTTGAGCAACAGTGGAAGTATTTAAATTCCCTGTTTGTACCTGATTAACTGTGCTTCCGGTATTTCCGTTTACCTGAGTGGCAGTGGCTGTATTAGTGTCTCCAGTCTGGGTTTGGCTGATAAAGTTAAATGTAACGGTTGGATCACTTTGATCTGCTGTCGCGTTATTACCTACTCCATTTTGGTTCTGAACCGCAACATTGTTGGAAGCAAAAACACCCTGACTTGCAACAGCAAGCAGGACCGCAGCCGCCAACGGGGCACACCTTTTCATATTTATCTCCTTAGAATATGAAATGTCGCTAAATTAAGATTCTTATACTGCATCAACACACAAAATTAATTAGCACCATATGCAACAACATTAAGAGAAAGCAATTTACGATCAGCTGCGCTTAATTTTGCTAAAACAAATACCGGAACTTCAGCATTTATGCTTATAAACTCTTGCTTCTCAAGGACTCAATCCCCAGCTTCCTTCAGGAATCTATGCTTGATGCTGTGTTGAGTCTTATCTCCGATGGCACTTTCAGCAATAGGAGAATAGTGCGGAAAATATAGGAAGAAAGTTCCCCCCCCTATTTAGGAAAACAGCCATACTGTAGGCGAATCCATTATTTTTAACGCCATCACTACACACATACAACGAAACCTCTCAAACACACCCTCTCTTAATATCAACCAGGCCACAAACCACTCTAGAAAATCACGCCCTCACTAATTGACACGCCACCAAAGAACAATTATGGAAACACTACGCATATTTGAACCGAAAAGCCAACCTTTAAACTCATCTATAAAACACCAAATAATAAAAATCCAACTCCTCCAGCACATATCCCATCAACATAGTTAATCAATAGGAATTATTCTCCATAAATATGAGAACAACTTCCTATTGTCATCAACCAAACAAAGACCAAAATTCGAGATATTTACACCCTATCAACCACTTCAAATATCAGACAATCACAATAGGAATATATCAATGAAGGCGATTTTAAATATTAAAACATCAATAATCGCAGCAGCAAGCTGCTGCTTAATAAGTGCACCGGGCATTGCTTTAGCCGTAAGTTGTGGTGATGTAATCTCTACTGCCGAAGTATTGGATGCGGATATATCTAATTGTGCGATTTCTCCTGCCATCACAATAATGGGCCCTACCGGTAGTCTCGATCTCAATGGATTTTCATTATCCTGTGATGGCCTGGCTGGCACAGGAATTCTACTGGAAGGAACTACAGCTGTACTTATTAATAGCCAAGCATCCAGTGGCATCATTACATCATGTGATATAGGCGTATCTGTAGAAGGCAGCGGCCTTCACAATGTCATCGGCGTTACAACGCAAGAAAATGGATCTTTGGGAATGTCAGTCAGTAGCAGTCGCAATATTGTCAGCGGCTCAATCAATGACTTTAATTTTGGTAATGGCATTATCGTTCTCGGCGACTGGAATAGTTTTTTTGAAGTAAGCGCCACCAGCAATGGGGAAGGTGGCATTATTATCTCAGGAGATAACAATCAAGTTTTCCAAAGCACCGCCAGAAATAATACTTTTTCTGGAATAGCAATCCAAGATGCAAACTACACCAACATTACACTAAACACTACATCCAGTAATAATGAATACGGTATTTCAGTAAGTAATTTTGGGCAAGTAGGGAATTTCGTAACAGGAAATACTGCTGAATCTAATGATATAGATGACCTATTTGATGATAATACTCCTGCCTGTGTAGGAACCACATGGTACGGTAATATTTTCAGCTCATCAAATGACGCCTGCATAAACTAGCTTAAAAACAATTGCGGGATTCAAGGCATTAAACTTCTAGCTTTTGAATCCCGCATAAAAACAATTAACGCTTATCTATACCTTACTTCTGAGAATATCCCTCTATAACTGAACCAGCCTAGCAAACCAAACGCTCCTCTCACTACATCAATCCACACTGGCCGACTGGATATCCCTCAGGAATAAATATGAAAACGAAAATCTAAAGGGAGATCAGGCTTTCAGCAATTACACTAGCTGCAGTATCCGTAATACTGTGGCGATACCATTAAACTGCCTGCAAGCCTATCAACTTATCGTAAAACGCTATTAATTTGACGTTACACAATCTCCGGAGGTAGTAGCGTCAGGTGAATTCCCAACCCAGCTATTTAAACAGGGTGAACTATTATTATCTTGCAGATCAAAATCTATATTGCTGAAAACAGTATTCCCAACAATCACATTGCCAGACTGCCCCAAAAGTTCCAGTAAGATTCCAGCGGTATTCGCCCCTCCAATCCCACTCATTGAGACGGTATTTTGGGCAACCGTATTACCATCTGCTTTACCAATTAAGATACCATTTAATGTGCTTCGACTGATCTCATTGCTTACAATAAGATTGTTATTACCCTCTAACTGAATACCATTCTCTAAATTATCTAGGATCGAGCTAGAAGACACATTATTATTATCACCAGCTATAAATATGCCGGTGCCACTGTTTTTAAATATTCCTGACTGAATAACAGAGTTAAAACTACTATTAACAGCGATCCCTGATATATCTGTTCCATCTACTCTGATTGCCTGTATATTGTGGGCTCCAGTTCCATCCAACGATATTCCGATGTCACATAGTGTTACCACACCATTTGATAGGAAAGCCGCAACACCGTCAATCTGGATACCAACAGCAGAGCCATCGCACCTAAGGGTGTACTCTGCCATGTCTAGGCTACCCGTAGGCCCCATTATCGTTAGTGCCGGTTCTGTTGAGCACACAAGATCCTGATCAAGTACTTCAGGACTAGTAATTGTGTCACCACAATCAACCGCAAAGGCGGAACTACCTAAAGCAAAGTATAAAATACCAGGTACCACAAAGTGCCTAGCGGATCCCCTAAATTCATACACCATACAATCCTCCTTGAATCACCTTAACAATCATATCCCTCAGCCAACCAAAAGGCTGGGCTATCTCACGCAGACAAAATAACTATAGAATATATCCCTTGTAGTCTTAGCTAACCTCACCAGCAAAAAATCACACACAATAATAAAACCTATGGGAAATAGAGATAGACGTAAGGCACCTTTAAAAAGACTTGCGGCACGTCTCATGAAATTTTTGTAGAGCAAAGACATTAACTCTAGAGATCTGAAGGCAAATAATGAACTGCCTTCAGATTCAAATTTAAAACTAAATTAATGTTACTGTGATGTCACACATTCACCAGAGGTAGTAGCATCAGGAGAATTTCCTATCCAGTTATTCTCACAGGGGGCAGAGTTGTCATCTTGCAAGTCAAAATCCACATTGCCAGAGACAGTATTGCCTACGATATTGTTTCCAGTCTGGCCAAATAGCTCCATTAAGATTCCTGCAGTATTTGACCCTTGAGTGCCATTATTCTCCACCGTATTCTGGCTGATAAGACAGCTACTGGCGTTATTAATTTGTATTCCAGTTAAAGTATTATCCGATACTGTATTTGACGATATTATTGAACTGCTACCATCTACCTGTATACCCGTTATTTCATTTCGACTTATGTCATTAGAAAACAGATTATTTGTTTCCCCCGCGATTATAATACCTGTACCTGCATTATCCGATATATTTGATATGGTTAGCGTATTATTACTACTAACAAATTCAATACCAGAAGAAGTATTACCAGAGGTGTTCAGGCCGAACAAATTATGAATACCGGAACCTTCTACAGAAATACCTGTATTGCAATTAGATACAAACCCATCCTGTAACACCCCGCCCGATATTATGGCCGCAAAGCCATCGACCAAAATTCCCACTGTAGTTCCATCACAACCCAGCGTATAACCATTCAAATCCAGATATCCGGTCGGCCCAGTTACAGTCAAAGCCGGGGTAACATTGCAGAGCAAATCTTGATCCAGTATTACCGGACTGGTTATGGTGTCTCCGCACTCAACAGCACCATTTGCTAGTGAACACAAAGATGCAGACAATAAAGAAGCCGCCAAAGAAGTTATCAATGCCTTGCTTATCACAGATCGAGATATAAAGCTCACGAGAGTCCTCCCAAATAAAGCTCAAATACAGAAAAGATATGTCATGCTGATTTTGAGTCAAAAACTGGTAACAGCCATGGGAAATTTGTCCGCAAAATTTAGTAAAATAGTTTAAGCGGGGAATGGAGCATATTGATATACAAGCTACAGGAATATAAATTGTAAAAGATAACACCACTACCGAAGCCACCATAGTGGCACTATCTTTTTATATCCGTATATTTCAATCCAGGCAGCTAGGATCTACAGTATCAAAAGTATTATTTCGCCATAAATTTGTACCATTGCAGGGATCACTGTTTAAATCTTGCGCATCGAAATCTTCATTGAGAATCCCCACATTTAAAATGATCAAATTATATTGCTGATCAAAACCATTCATTAAGATTCCTGCCGCTCCTGCACCTGAAGTGCCATTATTTTCCGATGCATTTTCAACGATCCAGCTATTACTGGAATCATTAATCTCTATTCCTGAGCCCATATTCTCAAAACAGAAATTCTCTGTTATATATGACCGATCACCATCTATCTGGATACCACTCAGGGTATTTTCCTCAAAAGTATTCTGGAAGACATTATTTCTCTCCCCACTAACAATCAGTCCAACCCCTGTATTTTCCTGAGCGGTACAGGCTGTCATATAGTTGCTATTGCTCACTAACTGAAATCCAGCGCTGGCATTTGCCGTGGCCGATACCGCTTGAATATTATGGAATCCATCTCCATTCGCTAAAACACCCACCTCACAATCTGCAACCTGCCCTCCTCGAAGTAGCGCAGCACGCCCCTCTAACAGCACTCCAACTTCACTACCATCACATTGAACCTCGTACCCGGTCATATTCAGGCGTCCATCAGGGCCTATCACAGTTAAAGCAGGGCTGACATCACAAGTGAGATCCTCATCCAAAGTAACAGATGTGGTAATCGTATCCCCACATTCAACATCATCCGCAATCACTGGCTTGGAAATGGAAATGTTGGATATCCCGATCATTGAGACAATGGCGATTTTATAGAGACTTGAACGAGGGAGTTTCATCAAATTTTTCCTTAGCGCTGTGTTCGTTATTCATAGTCCAGGGTCATGCCTAGGTGATTTTGATCCAGCATTAAGAAAGAACCATGAGAAATTATTCCTAATAAAATGGGAATTTAGTTTGGGTTTTATGTTTAATATGCGCCAATACGGCTACGATTTTATGGATTTTATTAAAGAAACGAGAGTTAGGGAGATGGCCAAATGATGGAGTGGGCGTCGCCCCTGCTCCATCATTTAGTGGATAAGAATTTAGGCTTTTGGCCGAACGGCTTTGATATCCTGATCTGCAGCCCAGTTAAGAACGTCATCACGACGCAGCGCCGTTGCCATCAGGTCCGGGAATTGATCCGGTGTACAGGCAAAAACCGGAGAGCCTATCGCAGCAAACTCTTCCGCCAGCGACTGGTCATAAGATGGACGCCCATCATCACTGAGTGCCAGTAAGGTAATCACATTTACATCCTGGCGAACAAGGTTAGCAACCCGTGCTTTTAACTCCTCTTCATTCCCCCCTTCATACAGGTCGGTAATCAGGATTAAATGTGTCTTGCCAGGCCGTTCAATTTTATCCTCGCAATAAGCCACCGCCTGGTTAATGTCTGTGCCACCTCCCAGTTGCACGCCAAATAA
This sequence comes from Microbulbifer sp. CNSA002, assembly GCF_047324085.1. Taxonomy (NCBI): domain Bacteria; kingdom Pseudomonadati; phylum Pseudomonadota; class Gammaproteobacteria; order Cellvibrionales; family Microbulbiferaceae; genus Microbulbifer; species Microbulbifer sp. CNSA002. The sequence goes on along the minus strand of NZ_CP172449.1, from coordinate 1,369,808 downwards.
AACGCTGACCGGGTCTTCCAATTCCTCAGTGAGATCGACAATTGCGGTATCAAAGCAGACCAGTTTGGTTTTCACTGCCGGTATTGAAGCCATTACTGCTGCAAAGATTGAGCTGTACACCACCGATGTCGCCATGGAGCCGGACTGATCGACACATAGAATGACTTCATCCAGGTCCGCAAGCCGGCGGCTTTGTCGCATAAAACCAATCAACTTCTCAGGCACCACTGTGTGGTAGTCATGTTGGTAGTGCCTGAGATTTTGCTGAATAGTTCTATGCCAGTCGATATCGGCAAAACGCGGCCTGAAACTGCGTTTTGATTTATTGACAGCTCCCCTAACCGCTTCTGTGGTCTTTCGCTCCAAACGCTCCATCAGCTCATCGACCACTTTCTTGATGACCTGGCGAGCAGTCTCAATAGTCTTCTCGGGCATCACTGAACGAAGACTAACCAAGTCTGCGACCAGGTGAACATCCGCTTCAATCGCTGACAAAAACTCAGGCTCCATGAGCATCTGCTTGAGGCCAAGGCGTTCAAACGCATCGCGCTGGACAACTTGTACTACAGAAGTCGGAAAGAACTCGCGGATATCACCCAGCCAACGGGAAACTTGTGGCGACGAGCGGGACAAACCACCTCGACCTTTTTTACCAGACTCCGAGTCTCCGCTGCCATAAAGCGCACTTAACGCTTGGGACAAACGCATATCCCGCTCAGAAAGCCCGGACTCACCTTCATCAGCCCCTAGCACCAAGCGCCAACGGCGTTCCTTTTGCTGGTCTTTATCGACCGTTACCTCATCGGGTTGTTGCCCTTCAGACACTTCGTTTACTGCGCCCATGTCTTGTCCTTGTGGATTAATTTGCCGATACGCAATAGATGCTCTGACCACAGCGGAAAAACTTCGGGATTAATGGCTTTGGATACCGAGTGGTTAGATCGGGCACCGAGTACCAGCTCCATCATGCGCCGACGCTCCATCGCATCGAGACTGGAAAATACGCGTCGGAACAAGGGCAAATACTCGATAAATATTTCTTCGTCCAGATGCAGCAACCAGCGCTGTACCGCTCCCATCAATACCGGGTCGTACAGCAGGCGCTCAACCGCTTCAGCAAAAAAGCCCTCAAAAAATCGTGCTGCATCGGCGGCAGCTACCGCTGGAGACAGGGATTTTTCCAGCAATTGCTGTAACCGATGTCCATCAAATCTTTCAGCCTGATACAAAAGACGCGCACAAAGACCGCTGACCTGTAAACTGGAAAGAGAGCTGTCTACCAGTTGCTCGAAGGCTTGCCACCAGTCCTCCATAACTTCATCACCCAACTCTGCCAATTGCAGTGCCTGGTGAGCGCTGTGAATACTATTTCGCAGCCGTAGTGACTCTGCATCGTTAAGATTGCGACAGGCGTACGGCAGGGCCAGGGCAGATTGCATGGCTAAGCGTTCTACCAGGCCGGCAACTTGCTCCAACGCTAATTCTCGCGCGGTACCATAGCGTTGTACCTGGATTAACGCCGGCAGGCTGTCGAGAAGCTCGATACCGTCACTGGCCAGAGCCGCTCTCTCGGCCAATCGCTTCAGCCCCGCTTCAGAAGCCCGGTGCAACTGAGATTCAAGGGACAGCAAAACCACTTCTGCTAATTTGCCCAAATGACTCTCAGCCGAGATCGCCTCGATAAGTTTATTGTTAGCCGCTTGCTCAATGGTGGAACCGTAAACTAAGTTTTCCACCAACTTAACTGCATACTCCGGCTGCCAGCTGAGCACCCAGTTTTCCCGGAAAGTACCGCGACTTTTTCCGGTATGGGAGGGTTTACCCCAAGGCACTTCCAGCACAGCAAGACGGTGCAGTAACGTAGATTTATTCAGGCCGATATCACTGCGTAAATCCAGGGAAACTTCTTTATCCAGAGCCGTGGGCTTTAGCTTGGTCTTTTTCTGCCAGCGCTGTAGATCCTCCAGCAGGGGCACCAGTGGGGCATCCTCGGGGATAGCCCCAACTTGCTCACCCAGAAGCAACTCTCTTTCTACCTGTTGCCAAATAAGGCGCTCGCCAAAACAGAGGCAGGCCACAGCGGCTTCAATAATTTCTTCAAACCCCGGAGCTGGACGATTTCTAACGGCTGCCAAACTGCGACTCAGACGCACGGCTTCAATAACCGAAGCCGTAGAGACCACTTGTCCACTTTCGCGCAATGCGCGCACCAGCCGCCCAAACCAAAGCTCCAGCCACTGCTCGCCGGTGCCCTCGCGCCAAATATGCTGATACCACATAGGTGCAGCAACCCCAGCCCCGTAACCGGAAGCCATCGCCAATCGCGGCGATGTCCAGGGAATCCAGGTGGTTTTCACTTTGCTCTTGGGCAATTTCGCCGGCAGCTGTTTAATCAGTGCGCGGTCATCTTTTGCTGTGTGCTTTTCACGAAATGCCGGTAAGTGCCAGGCCCCGCAGACTACAGCGACCTCACCTTCCACCCCTTTCTTTTCTTTGGCAATTTCCAGGCGCATATAGGCTTCGCGCAGTAAATCCCTTTGCGACAACGGCGCGGTTTCAGTTATTTCTCCGCGCAGCGCGGTCATCGCCGACTCTACCCGGGAAAATATCTCCGCACTGTCATCGTTATTCTGCTCGATCAGGTCATTCCACCAGGCCTCACCATCTTCATAACCCGCCAGCTTCGCCAAAAGGCCGATAGGATCAGAGGTATCAGATGGTGGCTCTGGCTCGCCTGCCACCGCAGGGGAATCAGACTCTCCGCCGTTTTGCTCCGCTTCAGGGTCCTGGGCTTCAGATTGGAGTAACTGCGCCAGCTGGATATTAATGGGCAGATCAATGAATTTAACTTCTACCCCCTGTTGTACAGCCCACAGGCAGGCCTGGTACTCAGGGGAGTATTCCACAAACGGGTAGTAAAGGCTGGAGCCGGGCGACTCTGCGGCATAGCCGAGTAGCGCTACCGGCGGCTGCATCTGTGCGCTAGCCAGCAGAGGCAGTAATTCACTGCAATCAGCGGGGCCCTCTATCAATACTTTTTTTGGCTTCAGCTGATCCAACGCGGCGACAAGTCGCCGCGCAGAACCGGGCCCGTGGTGCCGAATACCAAAATAATGACAATCCACCTTGGACACGGGATATCCCTTACAGTACTTCGTTCATGGTGTGGTAGTAACCGGCAAAGTCACGGCGCTTTTTCAGGACCGTTTCCAAATACTCCTCCAATACAGCTTTATCCTGCACTGGATCTTTGACAATGGCGCCGACCAAATTACTGGAAAGCTCTTCTGCACTGAATTTACCATCGCCAAACCAGTTCGCCTGGCTCAATCCACCCACCATTACCGCAATTGCCTCAGCCGTAGACAAGTTACCGGACGGTGTTTTCAGGGTTATTTTTCCATCCAGTGTTTCACCGCCGCGCAGCTCGCGGAAAATGGTCACTATCTTCTCGATCTCTTCGCCGGCATTTGCCGGCACTGGCAACTCCAGGCTCTCACCCATTTCTGCCACGCGGCGAGAAATAATACTGACCTCCTCATTCATATCATCGGGCAGCGGCAATACCACAACATTGAAACGTCGTTTTAGTGCAGAGGATAATTCATTAACACCCTTATCGCGGTTATTGGCTGTTGCAATCACATTAAAACCGCGCTGCGCATAAACCGCATCATTCAACTCGGGGATCGGCAACATTTTCTCTGAAAGCACAGTAATCAATGTATCCTGAACATCAGAACCCATACGAGTCAGCTCTTCCAAACGACACAAGGTACCCTGTTCCATAGCGCGATATAAAGGCGTTGGCACCAGGGCTTCTTTGCTGGGGCCCTTTGCCAGTAGCTGAGCGTAGTTCCAGCCATAGCGAATCTGGTTTTCGTCGGTGCCCGCCGTACACTGGATCACACGGGTACTGTTGCCACAGATCGCCGCAGACAAGTGTTCAGATACCCAGGACTTTGCCGTACCCGGCACACCGAGTAACAGCAGTGCTCGATCGGTGGCGAGGGTGGCAACAGCAGTTTCAATCAGGCGGCGGTTGCCGATATATTTTGCACTGATCTCAGTACCTTCAGCCGTTGTGCCGCCCATCAAGTACTTCACGACTGCCTGCGGAGACAGGCTCCAGTTCTCTGGTTTTTTGCCGGTGTCTTCTGCTTTTAAGGCATCCAGTTCTGATTGATAGGTAATTTCAGCGGGTTGACGAAGTACGTCACTCATGGGGAATCCTTTTGTTTTACCTGCCCGTAAATTCACTGCTTGTTTTATGAATTTTGCCGGACAACGATCGGTCTTAAAATTAAATCTGTGTTGGGTGTATGGACTAAAGCCCATCCACGCCGGCAAGCTCGCTATTAAATCGAAGACAGTCGGTTGCGGGGTCTGCCCGTAGCACGCCCTGCTCAAAAAGCGCTTCCAGTAACTGTCGAGCGGTCTCTCTGGGTAACATCAAGCCCAACGCGGTCAACTCCCGCTGGAGATAAATAGACTGCAAATAACCACTCTCACTTAACTCCTCGACAACAAGCTTTAACAGTGCCTTCCAGGGCGACGTTTTTTTCAAATCATCCCAGGAAAGCTCCGTTAACGGTTCGGGCAAAAACTTGAGTAATTCTTGAAAATCCACTTTGGCCTTTTTATTGCGCAAAAGTCCAAACATCAATTCGGCACGGCGGGACTGTTCAAGACGCGGCAATAAACTGTGTAAGAGAGACATACCGGCCTCACCGGTATCCAGGTAGCTCTCAATATTGGTGACCAACAGGGCAATAGCCTTATCTGGCAAAGTATCTACCGCATTGGTAACAAAACTGTGGTTGTCATAATCGCGATTTTTATCGAGCTGCCAAGCCCCAGCTAAGTCAGTCACGGTGATACCCAGTGCTTCCGCAAGGCTTTGTAGAGATACCTTCTGCAAAAATTCCGAGCGAATGGCTTGCTGTTTTTTGCTCTTGAGCTTGCGGGGCAATAGTTGCAACTGCTTCTTTACCAAGCCCACTTTTTTTAATTCGTAAAACTCAGCCAATTCCTGCGCAGAAGACTCTTCCTGAGTATTGGATTCAAGTTCCGATGACAATCCCAATCGGGATAAATACTGATTGGCAAGACGCGCCACCTTTTGTGAACGATCTTTAAGCAGGGACTGTAAATATTCCCCATCGGACTCACTCAGCCGGATAGCAAGAACTCGCACGATCCTTAAACGTTTATCAGCGGGTTCACGCCCGGCGCAGGTCTGGATCAAATTTAAAGCGGCGGCGGGTTTACTGAAGCGCAACTCCCTGAGCTTTGCCAGGCGACTGGCAGGATACCAATCATCCCAGTTTTCCTCAGTTAACACTTCAGTATTATCAATACTACCCCGCTCATTCGCGGCCCATTGTGACCAGGGAAGATATACTTCCGGCAAGCCTTCATCATTACTTGAGGGAAGCCAGTCCGCAGGATGGGCAATAAATCCCCGCTGTAACAGCAACTTCAGGAGCAATCCGGTTTGCTCCATAGAGCGGGACTGAACGCTTTCAGTGACACGACGAAAATGGGCCCGCATTGGGTAGGGAAGCACGGGCTTATTCAACTCGGGCAACAAGGGAAATTCGCGTAATTCTGCTGGAGCCTGGGGCTGGTAGAGTGCGCTTTGATGCTGGCTGAGAAGCGCTACCGCCGCTGATGCCAAGCGCTCCTCTTCCAGGCCTTCAAACAATGGACGCCAGGACTCAGGTAGGGCGTCGAGCTCTAAGGGCAAATCACTGCCCACCATCCAACGCTGCTGTAGGCGCTCTACCAACAACTGCTCTTCCTGGATTTTCTCAGGCGTTAGCATGCGATTGTCCCCCACTCATCTGTCCGCGCGCTGTGCAGTTCAGCACTGCTTCCATCCCACAAAATAAACGCCGCCTGTAATTTTGAACCCAGTAATAGAGAAGGAATCTGTTCATTGTTGAGCGGTAGCGTTTGCTGACCACTCGAGCAGCGCCACCAGTAATGGCCGTTGGCACAGCGCAGTAGACGCCCCCCTTCAAGAAGGTGCGGTACCTGCTCTATCCAGGGTTGCTGAGACAGCTGCTTTTGGTAGTGGGAGAACACGCTCTCTTGCTGGGCTGGCCATCTCTGATTCACACCATCCTGCACGACTTTAAACTCCACAGGGAAAGCTCTCAGGGGCATGCGACCGGGATAAAAAACCAACTCCCCTTCTACACTGGCGCCGATACCAATTCCCACCTCCCGGCGCCCCGCAGAAGCCGGATAGTGATCCAACAACAGGGCAAATACTGGGGTATTACTATCAAGCTTGAGCAACCAGGAAGCGTGGCTCACCAAACCATCGCGGCGGGTGCTCACTTTCTCTCCTACATTCTGCCAAATGCCCCTTTGCCTGAGGCTGGCTGGGTTTTCCAAGACCTGGTCACGGTTCTCGGCAACGGCAATAGCTCTGCGAGCATCCACATCTTCCTCATCGGTTAGCCAAGCACTGCTGAGTAACATTAATTGCCCCAGCTCCTTGAATACCACTTCCGCCTGTTTCTGTGGTGCAAGCCCCAGGGCCTTGGCTGGAAGCTCATCAACCCTGGATGCCAGGCCGGCAGCTTTGGCATCCACTAAGCGCGCAGAGATATAGCGGCAGCGCTGGCGAAGTTCCTTGAGAAATCCCACCATGCCAGTACGCAATTGATCCTCAACCCACTGCTGGAATTCACCTAGTCCAGTGGCGATACTCTTGTTGGTTTTAGCGCGTGTCTGCCCTGCCCGCTTAGCCCTGGCCGCTTCCTTTTTTTTCTGCGCCTCTTTACTTTCCGAGGTTTCCTCAGAAATACCGTGAATGTTTTTATTGGTAGAAGCTTTTGTCTCAGCTTGGGCTTCAGGCTTACTCTTACGCCGCCGCCCCAACCACTCCACTACCCACTCCGGTGTTTCAGTCTCAATAAAGTCATCCGGGCCGTCGGCGAATTGCCACAAAAGGGCTAGAACATGCTTGCAGGGAAACTTACGTGAGGGGCAGGTACACTTGTAACCGTGATCTACTGTATCTGCCATGGTGTAATAGGGATTGGCCCCCGACCCTTGGCATTGCCCCCATATACAATTTACAGAAGCCGCTTTACCGCGCAAAGGCCATTTAGCCGGCTTCAACAGTTTTTTGGCTGCGTTTAAAGAAGCCTGGTCTGGGGCCAGTTCTTGCACAACCTCTAGGGAAATATTCATCTCTTGCCTTATACAGCTCAATACTGTACATAAATACAGCAATCGCATCTATGTAGCTATAGTGGCGCATAAAGTATCACGCAGCCCACAGAGATTAAAATCTAATTTCTCAAATTTTGATTTTGCCGTCACTCTTGTTGATTTAAGACAAAAAGTACACTCGGCGAGCATTTATTTGGCACGATCGAACAAGCTCTAAAGAAACAAGGTGTTCTCTCCTGCCAGCATTAGAGGGATTTCGCCTAGCCTCTCTAAATAAATTACCATTTTCAGGAACTGGCTATATTGGCACCAATTCCAGCCAAACCTAATCGCAACAAGATATCCTTCTCTATACGATTAGGTCCATTGGATATCAACGGCCAGTGAAAAATGCAATTAAACTAAATACGATATTTGCTGTCATTAGCACATGCTTTAGCGTATCCAGCTTCTCTCAGAGAATTGCTAAACTTATTGAAAAATCTGAAAGCTTTCCTTTCAATGAGACAATAACCCAAGAACAAATTAAAGACTTAGGGTTTAAAAAAGGCAGCTATGATATAGAAAAAAGCAAAGAATACATCAGGTATTATCACGCTCCTGCTTCATCTAAAGACGGCATTCATTACTCAGTCAAATATGACACCGACGGCAAAGAAAGCACCGTTAAACTTGATTTACCAAAAGATGCACTGAAAGAAAAATATTCTGGAACAGTGATTTTATTACATGGGTTCCGATCATCAAAAGAGTTCATGTTATTTTCTGCTCAATACTTTCGCTTTCTTGGATTTCAAGTTGTAGCTCCGGACCTCCTTGGTCACGGGGAATCGAATAGCACCAAAAAATATGGTGTAGGAGATAGTGAAATCATCAATAAACTTATTGATGCACTAATCAGTAAAGGGGACATCAAGGACAAGCCCTTATATATCGTAGGAAACTCTATGGGAGCCTTAACGGCTCTCTATATCTCAGCCATGAGATCTGACTTAAATGGAATTATTTTACTTGCCCCAATGGTCCCTTTTGATCAAGCCGTGTATAACTACGGTAGGCTCAATCATCCCATACTTAGCCGGGTTATACCCGAAAATAAAATTCGAAAAGGAGCAAATCTGGCTCTGGAGCAGTCTGGTATTGAACCGAGTGATACCAATATACTTCCCCTTCTCTATTCTTCCAAGCTCCCCATACTGCTAATATCCTCCCCCTCGGATCTAATTGCACCCTATGGTAATTATATAGCTTTAGATCAATCAAATATTAATTTGGTGAAAATTCCCAATAGAAGCCACCCAAGCATATCGACCATTGGAAATATTGAACACGAAGCAATTATCAGCTGGCTTAATAAACTGTAAGATATTTACGCGATCCAAGAATTTATTAGCCTTAAGGATTAATCACAAAGTCACCCTTAAATAAGGGCGTAGATTTATCAAATCTAATTGATCATCTGCCTCGGTGAAAACATAATAATAGCCATACCCAGCATTGCTACAGCGGCACCGCTCACATCCCAAATGGTGGGCTTAACGCCATTAACCAGCCACAACCACATTATTGAAGTAAAAATATAAATTCCCCCATACGCCGCATACACCCGACCCGCAGGGGCCGGATGTAATGTCAAAAGCCAAGCAAATATTGCCAAACTAATACCACCTGGCACTAGCAACCAAATACTTTCACCCTGCTTTAACCACAAGTAAGCTGTGTAGCAGCCTATTATCTCTGCAAGCGCCGTAGCCAGGAACAAAGCTATAGTTTTTATTTCAAACAGCAGCATGAACGTCTAGATATTTAGCTATTTAGCGGACAAACATTTTCAAGACGCATTGTGAAAGCTCTTTTCATATATGAAAATTGTTCAATGGTCTCCATATGCTTACTCAGGGAGTTTCTTGCATGTGTGAATTTTCTCTTTTCCGCTGCATTCATTCCCTCGTTAAACATATATAAACTTTGCAGTGGCGCCATGGCAGTTTTCTCTGTGCGATAAAAAACATCATCAGACATCGCCAAATCAACCTTATCCCGTATGGAGCCATCCGGCATAATTTGCACGGATACGCTGGGAACGTAATTCGCAATAGGGCCTTCAAAGTTAAGAACGGTGGATTCCTTCTCACTCAACTTCTTCGCCACATAAACTTTAAGCTTGTTATTGCGCACTTCCAATTTTACAAACGGTTTAATGATTTTAAACTTCTCCTTATCCTCCTCAAATAGTTTCACGGATGCTTCAAGCATTACCAAGCTTTGAGTATTGATAAAGCGTTCATATTCTTCCAAGTGGCACGATGCCTGTACCCCACTACTCAACAAGAAACATAGACTAAAGGCTAATCTTTTCATTGATCTAAATATTATCCTTAATATTTGATAAATTGATCGCCTCAAACATCAACTGGCGCACTGGTTAACCCAGCACAGTTTAGACCTCATTGGCATCACTATTAGCCAGTGATTGCGCTTGAAACTTTCTCACGATAAAAAATACGTACCCTGCTTCTTTTTCCGATTAATTTACGCCACTAATAGTAAAAAAGGTGAAGCTGGTACAGCTTCACCTAACGGGTTTAGTCACTAAAAAAATCCTGATCTCTGCGGAAGTTAGTCCCTACCGATAATCCGACAGTACTACCGGCGGCAGTTCAGTGGCCTCTGACATCCACTCTTTTACGCTGTCACGCCCCAGCAACCGGTCTATCCACTGTTTAGTAAGCGGCCAGGGCTGCAAATTTGGGGCGTGGGAGAAAATTCTTATCACTGTTGGCACAAAGGCTAAATCTGCCAGGGACAAAGCACCCATCAAATAAGGGCCACCATTTTGCTCAAGCTCTCCTTCCCAAGCGGCAAATAAGCGCTCCGCATCCATCTCTTCTTCAGGGGTCATTAGACGTTTATCTGGATAAAATGCACTTTCAAAGGAAAGACGTGGACACAACCCGGACAACCCAGAATGTTGCCAGCTAAGCATGGCCCGGGCTCGGGCCCGCATCAATGGATCTTGAGGTAACAGTTCACCAGAACCAATATCATTGGCATATTCCATAATGGCCAAGGAATCAAAAATAATCATCTCCCCCTCTTCCAGTACGGGTACTGATCTCGCAGGGGATAGCTCTCCTATACGCTGTAAATTCTGGAATCGCTGTGGCCGGCGAATATCTACAACCACTTCCTCAAATTGAACTTCCTGTTCACGCAATGCCAACCAAGCCCTAAAGGCCCAAGTGGATGCATTTTTAGTACCCGAGTACAGAACACGAGACATAATTAATCCATTGTTATAGTTGAATTATATTGATCAATTGGGAGCTTCAATTATACCGCTTAACCGCCAAACAATTAGAATATAGCATCAAATTTATTGTGCATTAACAACACTACGGTTCATAGCCATCAATGCCTCATCACAAACAGCTATTTTTTTTGAATCGCCTCACAAACTTAAAGAAACCAAAAGGCGGCTCAAGTTTAGGTTAGCTCTCACTATTCAATTGAATCGCCTAAGAGACACAACTTACTACTGGGGTGGAAGGAAAGAATACACCGCACTCGAGACACGCAGTGAATACATCCCTGTAAGCTCCTAATCGGCATCCATGCCTCATAGGGTCCCGAGCGCAGTGTATTCTTTCCTTCTCCCTTTTTAGTAAGTTTCGAAAATCGCCAAAAAATTCAATCCAGGCAGCTTGGACTTTTAGTAATGGCAACATTAGCGTACCAAGTGTTGGTGCCACTACAATCGGGGTCAACCGTATCATATAAATCAAAGGAAAGATTAAGTTCAGAGAAATTTCCAGTTATGACATTATTAGTCGAACTCGTGAATTCCAAAACGATACCTCCACCATCATTACTTGCTATTAAATTTTGGGAGATTATATTACTGGATGAGCCCTCGATTAGAATTCCTGCTCCACCATTGGATGTAGATATATTATTGAACACATTTGAAAAGCTATCATCTACCTGAATTCCATCAGAGACACTGAGCGATACAACACAAGAAGAGAGAGTATTAAAATCATCATCCATATCAACACCTACTCGACCACTATCAGTGATTATGCATCCACTAATATTGTTAAAGATACTGTCAATATCAATACCATCGTCAACACTACCAACTAGCTCAGTTCCGACCACCGTGTGATAACCCACACCGCCTATAAAAATATTGTCAAAACATTCATTAATGGTGCCGCCAGTCAACACCGCACCTTGACCCAGGATACGTATTCCAGCACCGCCAAATCCCGCACCTGTATCACAGGTCACAGAAAAATCTCCCATACTCAAACTACCTTCAGGACCAACTATCGTAAGGGCATCTGGCTCAGCAGCAGTAAGGTCACAGGATAAATCCTGTGTAAGCACTTCGGCGGTTGTAATAACATCACCACAGGATACCTGAGCTGAAGCTACAAAAGAGTATGACGCTGTAAATAGCCCCATTACGCCTAATATTAATGACTTAATAACTGACTGTTTAATATCCATGTAAAACCTCTATCAATTGTGTATAAGAGTTGGATTTCCTTGCCCGGGATACAGACCGCCTCCTTAGTTTGGACGTGACTATTAATTCCGCCATAAGAAAAAGTACTTAAAGTACTAAGCTGCAATCAGCGGGGAAAATTACAAATCGTGCGGGGATAAAGTTTAGGGGCACAAAAAAACCCGGCGGGTGCCGGGTTTTTTAAACAAAAGGTAAGAAAATTACTTCAAACCGAGTACTTCTTTACCCTGAATAAAGGTAACGTCAACCGGAATATTGGCCTCGGCCAAGCGATCCAAATCAGCCTGCAGTTCAGGGCCAATTACGCCTTTGGTCTCCAGCAATGATTTGGCTTTCTCGTAATCGCCATCACCCTGAATAGTAATGATTAAACGAGACAAGTTGGTCATCGCCTGTTGCATCTTTTCAAAATCAACACTGTATTGACCAGTCTTGGGATCGCGAGTGAAGGCACCCTGCTCCTTAAAGTAGTTAAAGCGCATCATGTTGGCTTTACCGTGGGCACTGGCCGCACCAAAACGTACGCTGCGGAAGATACCCGCCAAGAAGGTGACATAGTTATCCATCAACTGGCCCTCTTCCAACTCACCTTTTTCATGCAAGCGGGTAACCATGTACAGACCGAGGATATCAGCCTTACCTTCTTCCAGGGCGGAGGAGGTTTCCTTCAAAGCCTGGCGAACATTATTGCCGCCTTCTACGGTCTTTTTAATTCCCAAACCGTGGGCCACTTCGTGGAACATGGTGTTGGCAAAGAAAGCCGGGAAGGTAATATTCTTGCGCTGATCTTCTGCGATCAATACATCGCTGATCGGCACCAGGATCTTGTCAAACTTGGCCTGCATTGCATTCTTCAGCTGCAAACGTCGAGTGCCTTTGGCCAGCTGTACTTCCTCATCATTGGGAAGGTTAATGGCGATAGTCTTGGAGCCAGCATTACTGTGGCCGGCGTAGAAGAGTACATCGTAGGCATTCAAGTCTGAATCAGTACCGGGCTCTTCAGATTTGTATTTTTCCTCAACCGGCAAACCCTTCTGCAGCTCGGGCAGCAGAGCGGCAAACTTGGCCAGTTTTTTACTCCACTCTTTGTCTTTCAGCAGGACGTAGGACTCATAAGCGGTACGATAGGCAAACAGCTGGTCTTCATAGTTTTCAATAGGACCAATAACCACATCGATATCATTCTCCTTCATATCCATCCAGGCCATATCACTGGGGCGGAAATTATCGGAGAGAAGTGCATCGGCACGCATAGTGAGGTAGTTAGCAAATTCCTTGCTCTCAGCCAATTCAGCTGCCTGGCGCAGAATGCTGGCCGCCTTATTCAGGTCCGCATTGTAGGCTTCGTTGTAAGGCACCAGTTCGAGACTGCCAGACTCATTGCGGCGTACCAGCGAGTACAAGCCGTCTTTTCCTGCCTGGTCCCATTTCTCGAACTCTTCGCGGGTCATATCCGCTGGGTAGAAGTTAGCACCCAGGGGCTTATCTCCATAACCAACAATAAACGGCTTATTGTCGTTAAGGCGATCCCAGGGGCCATAGTTGATATCGGCAAACTTACGAGCGCGGTTGTCTTCAATATCCGGCAGCAATTCCTCAGCTGGGCCGTAGGATTGCAACCAGAACAAGCGATCCATAATCTGGCTGGCATCAATCAGCAGGCCAATCATTTTGCGCTGGTTGTCGGAGAGACCGCTTAGATTTGCAGTGAGCTCAACCGGTACATAGATATCAAAACGCTTATCCGCATCTTCTACCTTTTGGCCTGAGGGCACAGGTACAGTCTTGGACTCTACAATCTGAGCCTCAGCTTCCGCTTTGGCAACTTCTTCGGGCTGCTGCTCTTTTTTGGAACAAGCGCCAACAAGGGCCAGTGCCAACACTGCTGCCGCTATCTTGGTAGCCTGAAAAGGAATGGTCATATCGCTCTGCCTATCATTTTTTTGTATCGGCGCCACATTAGTCTGGCTGTAGGGATTTATCAACCGTCATGGCGTAGGCACCTCGGCTGCTTGGGTCTCAGTTCCACGCTCCTGTTGCTGCATACGCCAGAGGGCCGCGTAGTGTCCATCAGCCTGCATCAATTCCCGGTGGGCTCCCTGCTCGACTATTCCGCCCTGATCCATTACCAGAATGCAGTCCGCATCCACAATTGTGGAGAGGCGGTGAGCGATCACTAATGATGTCTGCTCGCGGGCAATATCCTGCAGAGATGCCACTATGCCCTGCTCTGAGTGGCTGTCGAGAGATGAGGTCGCTTCGTCAAAGATCATAATCGGAGGCTTTTTCAACAGGGCCCGAGCGATAGCAACCCGCTGCTTTTCCCCTCCGGACAATTTGAGACCCCGCTCCCCCACCAGGGTATCGGCCCCCTCTGGCAGTTGCTGAACAAAGCCTTCCAGCTGAGCGTGACGGATCGCCTCATCCACCTCAGTATCTGAGGCATCTACACGTCCGTAACGCACGTTGTCCCGGATCGACTGGTTGAACAACACTGCATCCTGAGGCACAACACCAATAGCCCTGCGCAGCGACTCCTGGGAAACACTGCGAATATCCTGGCCATCGATGGAAATGGAACCGCTGTTAGCGTCATAGAAACGAAACAGGAGCTTAAAGAGGGTGGACTTACCTGCACCGCTAGCGCCAACAATTGCCACTTTTTGCCGTGGTTCCACAACAAAGCTGATACCTTTGAGGATCTGGCGATTATCTTTGTAGCCAAATTGGACGTTATCAAACTCAATTCGGCCTTCCATCACGGTGAGGGGCCCCGCCTGGGGAAGATCTTCCACAGCGGGTTTTACCGCCAGTAAAGAGAACATCTTCTCAATATTTGCCAGCGCCCCCTTCATCTCCCGGTACACAAAGCCGAGGAAATTTAGCGGTATAAAGATCTGCATCATAAAGGCATTCACCAATACGAAGTCACCGATGGTCATAGTGCCTTTGGTGACTCCTACCGCGGCAAGAACCATTGCTGCACACATTGCGCTGGCAATAATCAGCGCCTGGCCACTATTTAGGCCAAACAAGGACAGCCTGTTCTTACGCCGGGCCTTCTCCCAACTGGCCAGCTCCCGGTCATAGTGACCGGATTCATGTCGCTCATTGGCAAAGTATTTAACGGTCTCATAGTTGAGCAGACTATCAACTGCACGGCTACTGGCCTGTGACTCCGCCTCATTCAACTCCCTGACAAAGCGCGTACGCCATTCAGTGGCTACCACAGAAAAGCCGATATAAATAATCACTGCGGCCAGCACTAATAGCGCAAATAACCCGCTGTAATTCCACCAGAGCAACCCCGCCACCATAGCTATCTCTACCAGCGTGGGTACGATATTGAAGACCATAAACCGCATCAGGAACCCGATGCCGCTATTGCCCCGCTCAATATCTCGCGAGAGCCCACCGGTACGGCGGTTCAGGTGAAAATCCAGGTCCAGCTTGTGCAAATGCTGGAACACTTCCAGCCCGATCCGGCGCTGGGCCCGCTCAGTGACACGGCCAAAAATCGTGTCTCGCAGTTCGCCAAACAGAGTGCTGGAAAGGCGCACAGCCCCATAGGCCAACAGCAGCCCCAAAGGTAACGCCACTGCCTGGGCCATACCCCCAGCACTATCCAGGTCATCGACAATATGTTTGAGCAAAAATGGCAGGGTAACACCCGCAACCTTGGCGCCAATCAGGCAGAGGATCGCCAAGACGACGGCGCGGCGAAACTCCAATAAGTAGGGAAAGAGAGTTTTGAGTGCACCCCAGTGCACCTCATCCAAAGAGACAGTGGATTTGGGTCTCGGCATAATCTATCCAGGAGGAGAAAACAGGCGCCCATTATAATTCGTCAATAGAACTTATATAGACGCTTGTCTCTAAAGCGCCGCCTCAAAGTAATACCTAGAAGCACCTATCCTCACACCCCTCTGGCAGGCCGTGACACTAATGATTTCGTCAAGGCTACAGCTTAAGCCACCAAATCACAAAACATCATTGCAGACCTGCCTAAGACACAAAGCAATAAATCGTTGCTAGTCTTTCATATGCTCCAGCATATAAGTTAAAACTTCGTCACGGTCATCTACCAACTTTTCTATCAGGTCAAGATGATCCCGATTGTTCGCTAATTTGAAATAACAGGGGTTATCCATTTTTAGCATTTTCTCCTGATACTCTTTGGTCTGCCGAAAAAACTCTGGCGTATCAAATTCAGGCACAATTAAATGTAGCGGGCATTCAGTTGTGTCAATACCAGGCTCTACCAGCTGGGGGCTTACCTTTTCGGCGGATTCCATCGACATATTAATGGCGTCATTGACAAAACTATTAACCAGTGGGCGAATGTCAAATAGTCCCGCTAGGGAAAATGCACCTTTAAACTTACTTTGAGCAGATGCCGGTACGCCAAATTGACTCCAGTCCGTCTGATGCAGCAGTGCTACCAGTTGGCCACCTGCCGAATGCCCTACGATGTAGACAGATGGAGCCCCTTTTTCATCGGCCTCTTTCAGCACGCTCGCCACTGCCCATTGTACCTGGGAGACAATAGACTCCATTGGAGTATCATTTTCCCAATCCGGGGCCATACGGTAACCCGGCATATAGACCGCAAATCCCTCTTTATTAAAAGGCTCGGCCAGAAAAGAAAACTGCTCTTTTGAAAACCACTGCCACCAGCCACCGTGAATATAAATTACGACCGGTGCATCCTCAGCAACTTCGTCTGACCTGAAAACATCCATCGAGCCAGCTAAATCACCTTCCCCAAAATTGACAGTTTGCAAACCGCCCTTAATCGCGTTGCGGTATGCCGAGCTACGGCTGCCAGTAAACTCAGCATGAGAAGGCAGCAGCAGATCGGTTGGAAGGCGGCGGGTCCACAACGTAGGGTTATATTGCTCGTCCGTTTTCTCACGGGTAAAGCTATTCCAAAATTCACTCACGGCTAGCACCCTTACTTTTCGCTAGGATTTATAGCTTCGAACTGGTCATCACGCAGTAGCATAGTACCGTCCTTCTGTAGGACCCAGAGCTCACGAGTGATGACACCTTCTGCGTTGTTCATTTTCCAATTACTTGAGAGTACGGTTGAGACTTCATCCACTACTTCAATTTTTGCGCCAATATAGGTCACATCTGCAAAACCCTGATCTACCAGATTTTGCCAGAAAGCTTGTATATTCTTTCGACCTTCGAACTGGCCAAAGGGTTTGGCAGTCATCTGAGCCTGCTCTTCATACATGGATGCACACCCAGCTGCATTGCCACTATTGAAGTAAGACTTCCACTGTTCACTGGCAGCTTTTGTTTTCTCAATCAGAATGTCGCTCATATCAAAATCCTCTTCTGTAATAGGTAACGACCTTGTGCCTATAGATTGCCCCATAGCCATGGTTGTGATAAACATCCATTAATTGATATTAGTGTTTAGGAAAATTAAACAATGAAGCCAAGCCTGGAGGATATGCAGGTATTCCTAGCCGTTGTAGAGGCGCGCAGCTTCACACTGGCAGCCGACCGCCTGGAGCGCACCAAATCGGCAGTAAGCCAAGCAGTTACCCGGTTGGAGTCTGATATCGGCACCCGCTTGCTTTACCGCAGTACCCGCTCCCTATCTCTCACCGAGGCCGGCTCAGAGTTTTACGCCCATTGCCGGGAGATCAAAGATATTTATAACTCAGCAATAGCGGGTCTTAGGAATAGCGGCGACAAATTGGCGGGCTCCCTATCGGTAACAGCGCCTCACGCACTGTGCGAGCCAGTAATTATTCCTGCAATCATTAAGCTGGCCGAGCAGCACCCGCAACTGAGAATCAGACTGTTAGCCAATGACTCACCCATGGATTTGATTGAATCGCAGGTAGACCTGGCCATTCGCGTAGGCAGTCTTGCACTTCAATCGGCAAAAGTTTCAAAACTAGGATTGTTAGGAGAAAGTCTCTACGCCAGCCCACAGCTTATTGAAAAGCTATGTGGCATTCCCTCCGACCTTACTGAACTACAAAATTGGCCGCATATCGCTAATGATTGGCAGGGCATGCCATTAAAGTATGAATTGAAAAGTGGGATTCAGGTAAAAGCCACGCCTAAGGTTCGCTGTAACTCCCTACACGATATAGTACAGTTAACCGAAGCCGGAATTGGGATTGCCAGGTTGCCCGATATTATCGCTCGAAAAAAAGTGGCTAACGGCACACTTTGTCCAATAACATCTGTTGCCGCTGCACCCATTCATTATATGCATCTGTTTTCCAAAAGGCCGCCAACAAAAGTACAGACTTTTATTAAGGCTATTAAATCCGAATTACAAACCTGTAGTAAAAATTAATGGTAGAAGCCGGCTTAGTCTATTTAAAACCATCAAGTTAACCTTATAGCCATCCGAATAGACTTCCATCTCAAACTTTAGCAATGACGAACTTGTCATTTTACAAGGAGCTACAGATAGCCTACTAATTCAATAGGTACAAGGAGGGGCTTATCCATTTCACAAAGAAATGCAAGGCAAAATTGACGTTTGGACCGAGTAGATATTTTACCAAGCAAATCCACATTTAAATGACCAGAGCTGCAAGCTCCAGTCATTTAAACGACTGAGTTCTATTCTCAGTGCTAGCCCAGCCTCCACGCCCTCAGATTCCATATTCTGAACTGTAAGCTTGAGGAGTGGAGGGCTCTATGATTTTTATCTTATTATTTTTCAACTATTTTCAGCAGGCTTCAATTCCAATCAATTGCAGCGAAAGTACTTAAACGTAGAATCCTGGGTATAACGCACTAGTACCTTTCCGCCAGATGTCAGAGAGTACACCTCCTCTGACTTCCAAGCTTCTCCTTCACCTTGCATATTGAAAACCAGATGAAGATTGCCATCACTTTGGCTAGCAGACATCAACTGGCCTGAAGACTCCGTAAATTGAATACGACTACCTGCCAGAGTCATCGAGTCGGCCGATGAAGAAGCGTTACAGGATTCCTCGGTTCCAGCCCATTGTCCCTGATACTTAGGAGGTACAGTGGACATTGCACAAGCCTGGATTAATCCGATTCCCAGCAACACACAGAAAAAAGAGAGAGATCTCATTCAAGCAATCCAATAACGTATATAATAAGAAAAATTAAGGATATAAGAACCTTACAGTATATCTAGTACTTACGTCTCAAATAAATCCCACCATTAGCTCAAATCGTGAAATAGTCGCCAAACGACAAAGGATTTTAGGGCTTGGTATTACTTCACTTTACACAAACAAACACTTCCCGATTTTATTAATAATTCTCTCAAGGTTACTTGCAGGATTTGGGGTTAGATAACGGGTTTTGATTAATACTCTATTAATATCCTAGGTGCGCCCCCAAAAACCATCACTAGAAACTATCCTCTTCAATAGCTACTGGCGATAAAGGTTAAGGTGAAGAAATGGATGAGATTCAACAGCTAAAAGATCGACTAGCGATTAGTGATCTACTCGCCCGTTATACATTAACTATCGACAGTAATGATGCCCGAGGTTGGGCTTCATTATTTACACCCAATGGCCGATTTGAGCACGGCAATATTATGATTCGAGGAAGAGAAAAACTGGAGCGCTACGCAGCGGTTCACAGCAAGTTGGGAAGCCGGCATATTACAAGCTCCCCCCTACATTTTATTTCTGAAGATGGGCAATCCGCCTCAGGGAAAGCAACGACCGTAGAAATCATAGCAACACGATCCGGCTATCGCATTTCTGCTGTTGGAGAGTACCGGGACAAACTCGTTAAAGTCGATGACAACTGGTTAATCGAATGTCGACGAGGAGAAGAAGTTAAACTTCCTGAAGACCCTGATTTCCCAATCCTCAGCGCCGACCCGGATGCCGGAAAAATAATGAAAATATTAATCGATGCTTGGGATGACTTAGGTGAGCCAATACCTAAGCCTCCCCAAAAATAAAAATAAATCCTATTTAGTAAGCCGAGCTAATTAAGTGCACGCAGCGGCACATCATCGCGACGCCCTATTGATGCCCCTAATATTTTTACTAAAAATTCGGTTAATACCCCTGCAGTAAAGCCCCAGATTTCATAATCTTCATACATATACGCCGGAAGGTATATTTCCTGGTTATCAATAATAATACGATCAGTGCGAATACGCGGGTCAGCAAGAAAGAAAGACAGGGGGACTCGAAATACCGCATCCAATTCTCCTGGATTTGGGAATAATTGGATATCCGGTGAAATTATACCTACCCAAGGAGTCACATGTACCTGCCAGCGGGTAGTCCGCGGCCAAAGGGGGCCGAGTACGCGCACGTCATCCATAGGTAGGCTGACTTCTTCTTCCGCCTCACGCAAGGCGGTAAATTGAAGCGATGGGTCTGTGGCATCCCAGCGCCCCCCAGGGAGAGAAACTTCACCGGAATGTGTGGAGAGATTTGCAGAGCGCTTAGTTAGAATTACTTGAGGGTCCGGCTCTTCTGTCAGGGCAATCAATACTGCGGCATGGCCTTGCAGGTCAGGTCCTGCCGGAACCCTTGCTTCCAAGTCCTCAATTTGCCCTACGATTTTCTGTTCAATAATCTCTAGCATAAATCTGTGCCCTGCCCCGATCGCTGCGGGGGCTCCATAACATTCATCATACCGTTTTTCAGCGGTAACACTGAGCGATATGCCACAATATCCATTTGTGACTTACCACCCTACCACACAATCAACAGCTTGGCTCAGGTGGATTCAGACCCACCATTCGCGGTCTTATCCTCATCAATTTTGGGGGTATAGCCCCCTTTCAGCTTTTCCCGCACCGTTTGCACCAAGGCGTAATACACAGGCACTAGCAAAGTTGCGAAGAGACTCGCAGCCAACATACCGCCAAAGACCACCAGCCCCAGGGAAACCCTGCTCACTGCGCCAGCACCGGTGGCGACCAGTAGTGGAATTACCCCTAAAATAAAGGACATGGCCGTCATTAATACCGCGCGGAATCGCAGGCGCGTGGCCGACAGAGCCGCATCCGCAATAGACCGACCCTTATCGCGTTCCACGCAGGCAAACTCTACTATCAGAATCGCACTCTTTGCTGCCATCCCAATCAGTAATACCAAACCGATCTGTGTGTAGAGATTATTGATAGACCCCGCGATAAATACCGTAAACATAGCGCCACCAATCGCAATGGGGACGCACAACATCACTGCAAAGGGGATAGTCCAGCTCTCATATTGGGCGACCAAAAACAAGTAGACAAATATAACGGCCAAAGAGAACAGGATTGGGGCCAGATTACCCGCGGTCACCTCCTGTAAGCTGATGCCCGTCCACTCGTATCCATAACCTTCTGGCAACTTTGATGCCAAGTCTTCCATAGCATCCATTGCCTGGCCACTGGAATACCCCGGTGCCGGTGATCCATTGATAGTGACGCTGTTATATAAGTTGTAACGGGTTATTGTTTGTGGCGCGACCACCGGGGTAATAGTTGAGATAGAAGTCAGCGGTACCAAACCGCCACTATTGGCACGAACATAAAAGCCAGCCAGATTTTCCTCTTTATCGCGAAATTGTGCATCGGCTTGAGCGATTACCCGAAAGACCTTTCCATATAGGTTAAAGTCATTGATGTAATAGCCCCCCAAAAAGGTTTGCAACGTTAAATACACATCCGGCAGGGGGACCCCAAGCACATGCGATTTTTCTTTATCTACTTTTAATTCAAGCTGCGGTGTAGCGGCCTGAAAACTGGTAAAGGCCTGAGAGATTTCACTGCGCTGATTGGCATTGCCCAGCAGGTCAAACAAGACCTGTGACAATTCAGTAATACTACGCCCCTGTAGATCTTCGAGTACAAATTCAAATCCACCAACAGTGCCAATACCCGGAAGTGGTGGAATGACAAACGGCAGCACTTGCGCATCGGGAATTGCAGATAATTTTTTCTGTACCCGATCCATAATGGCAAACTGGCTATCTTCTCTATTCGTGCGGTCATCCCAGGGTTTTAGCACAGCAAACATCATTGCCGTGTTGGAAGAAACACTGCTGGTAAGCAGGTTGTAACCGGGCACACCAACCACATGAGCCATACCTGGCTCTTCCATTAGAACATCGGTCACTTGATTGACAATGGGTCCGGTTCGCTCCAGGGAAGATCCATCAGGCAACTGCACGTGCAACATAAACGTGCCCTGATCTTCATCGGGAATAAAACCGGTGGGGATTCGGGTAAAGAGCAAATAACAGAATAATAAAATCAGAATAATTGAGGCGATACCGATAAGCGGTATTTTGATACAAGCCCTCACCATTCCCACATAAAAACCTGTAGAAATATGCAGAGCTTTATTAAAGAAACCAAAAATACCGGTCTCCTTAATACCGGCAACTTCCCCGTCTTTACTCGGCTTTAACAAGCTGGCACAGAGAGCCGGACTTAGTGTCAGTGCATTCAGGGAGGAAATGGCCACCGCCATTGAAATGGTGACAGCAAACTGCTGATACATTTTTCCCGTAATTCCCGGCATCAACATTACCGGGACAAAAACTGCAAACAAAACAAGGGTCGTAGCAATAACGGGGCCGGTAACTTCACGCATGGATTCCAGCGCGGCTTCCTTTGGCGGGAGGCCATCAGCCATTAACCGCTGGGTGTTTTCCACCACGATAATCGCATCATCTACCACTATGCCGATCGCAAGGATTAAGGCAAACAATGTGATGGTGTTAATCGTCATCCCAAATGCCAGCATTAAGGCAAAGGTGCCTATCAGGGATACGGGAATAGCAATGGCTGGTACCAGCGTAGAGCGCCAATCCTGCAGAAACAAAAAAACCACCAGGATTACCAGTATCAGGGCAATAATCAGTGTTTCCACAACCTCTTTAATTGAGGCCTCTACAAATAATGTGGTGTCGTAGAGAATCTCCGCTTCCAGCCCATCCGGGAAGCGCTTCGACAACTCAGCAACCTTGGCCTTTATGCCATCGGCCACTTCGATCGCATTTGCCTCGGGCAGCTGGTACACCCCTATCACTGCTGAAGCCTGGTTATCCAATTGCCCATAGGAAGAGTAAGATTCACTTCCCAGCTCCACCCTCGCCACATCCCTGACTTTTACCATGGCCCCATCGGGCTTGGCGCGGATGGTGATGTCCTCAAATTCGCTGGGAGATACCAAGCGCCCCTGCACCAAAATATTGTATTGGAACTGCTGATCTTGGCGGATCGGTGGCGCCCCGATCTGACCGGCGGCTACCTCTACGTTCTGTGCCTGCACAGCAGAGATAACATCCTGGGCGGTCACATCTAACGAGGCCATCCGGTTGGGGTCGAGCCAGAGGCGCATGGCGTAATTGCGCGAGCCAAAAATAACAACACTGCTCACCCCCAGCACCCGCGCCAATTCATCTTTTAAATAAATCTCGGCGTAATTTGCCAGAAATAATTCATCAAACTTTTCATCTGGGGAGAACAAATTGACTACTAGTAACAGCGTGGTGCTCTGCTTGGAAACTACCACCCCATCTCTTTTCACATCCTCAGGTAGCTGGGGAGTGGCCTGCTCCACCCGGTTCTGAACATTAACCTGGGCGATGTCATCGTCGTAGCCAGGCTTGAATGTCACCGTGAGACTGTAGGAGCCATCATTGCCACTGGTGGAAGACATATAATCCATGCCCTCCACACCATTAACTTGCGACTCAATCGGCACAGCCACACTATCGCGCACTACTTCGGCGCTGGCACCGGCAAACGTGGCGGCGACATTGATGGTCGGTGGCGTTATTTCAGGGAATTGCGACACCGGTAATTGTGGCAAGGAGAGTATCCCAGCGAGGGTGATCAATATGGAAATAACAAAGGCGAATCGTGGCCGCCGGATACAAAAGGCGCTAATCATGGGCAGCGACAGCTATTTGTAGTCATCGTCATGCCCCTCAGATTCAGGGCTTGCTGGTGCCGCTTCCCCATCAATTACCGGTAGTTCTCTCTCCCCTTGACTGTCTGTAGAGCCAGATTTCGCCGCAGAACTACTACTTTGCTCAGCGGGAGGGGCTGGTGGCGCTTCAACATCGTAGGGGTTTCTAGGGGTGTTTTGCGGCGTCACCGGCTTCCCTGCGACAACCCTCTGTAAACCATTAACGATTACAGATTCACCGGCGACAAGCCCGCGATCTACAGCCCACAACTCCCCTTCCCTCTGCCCCAAGGTCAGGTAGCGCTTCTCCGCAATATTATCTTTGCCCAAAACAAAGACATAACGCCCCTGCATATCCTCCATGACCGCTGACTGGGGTACCAGCGGCCTCAGGGCGTCATTGCCGGTGTAGACGCTTATGGAAACTCGGGCAAACTGGCCCTGTACTAATAGTTGGCCTGGATTGGGAAACAGGGAGCGCACCGCTACCGATCCGGTATTGGGATCGATCTGATTATCGATAAATACGATTTTGCCCTTATGGGGGTAGTAATTGCCGTCGGGTAACTCAATGCGGACATCCAGGCGAGTGGGACTTAAACCCTCTCGCTGCCGCCGCTGGGAATCCACCTGCACCGCATAAAGTTGCTCTTCTGGCACTTCAAAGAGCACATAAATGGGATCCATTTTTACTATGGTGGCCAGGGGATCGGTGCTTGGCCCTACCAGGGAACCCACTGGAAATTCTGTACGCCCGATTCTTCCAGTGAGTGGCGCGTAAACTTTGGTATAAGAAAGATCCAGCTCAGCGCTTTGAACTTTGGCGCGATTGGCATCGACTTGGGATTCCGCTTCCTCAAAATTACCTTCAAGCTCATCCATCTGTACCTGACTGATAGCCCCTGTGGCCACCAAACGTCGGCCACGCTGGAAGTTCCGTTCAGCAACTCTCAGGGAGGCTTGGGATTGTTCCAGAGTGGCGCGCTGATTCGCCAGTTCGGCAATAAAAGGGCGCGGGTCAATTTCAAACAGTAACTGCCCTTTCTGGACGGTTTCCCCCTCGGTAAAATTGCGACTCTGGATATATCCTTGTACACGTGGGCGGACTTGATATTCATCAGTTGCCTCTACCCGTCCGACGAATTCAAAGCGGGGGATAACAGGCTCCTCCCTAACAACCAGTACTTCTACTGGCGGGGGAGGTGGCGCCTTTTCCTCTTCGCCTTTACCACCACAGGCGCAAAGGGCAAGGAGCGCTAGTCCGAGCAGAAAAAAACGCGCCATCGCAGGGTAGATACCGCCTTTATACTTCAACATCACTAACAACTATAGGCGTCAACCGGTCCGGAAGCTGGCGCTCAAATCTCGCATGGGTATACTGACGCCATGAAATTTTGCAGCCAATGCGGCAGTAACGCCGTAACACTTTCCATTCCCAAGGGCGATGACCGCCCCCGCCACATCTGTGGCAGTTGCGGCGCCATTTACTACATCAACCCCCGTGTTATTGTCGGGGTTGTCCCTTACGTTGGCGACAAGGTGATGCTGTGCAAGCGCGCCATACAGCCGCGCCTGGGGCTCTGGACTCTGCCTGCCGGGTTTATGGAGAGTGGCGAAACTAGCGAAGAGGGCGCCTTGCGGGAGTCCTGGGAGGAAGCCCGGGCCAGTATCCGCGTGGACGAGCTCTACTCCGTCTACGATATTCCCCATATCAATCAGGTCTACATGATGTACCGGGGTGAATTGACCGATATGAATTTCGGACCCGGGCCTGAATCGCTCGAAGTTGAGCTATTTCGCGAAGACGAAATTCCCTGGAGGGAGATTGCATTTCCCATCATGCACCGCACTTTGGAGCACTATTTCGAAGATACCCGTATCGGGCAATACCAGTTACACCGCGGTGTCATCAATCGAAAGCTGTAAACCACTTTACTTAGTTAGTTAATGACCCTGCATTAAAAGGATGTTTGCATGAAATACTTTCCAATGCTCGGTGCCTTGTTACTGGTAGGCATTGTCCTGCCTATGATCTTACCGGGCCCAGATGGCAAACCCATTATGTCACCCTCCGACTGGCTGCCACAAAAACCGGATATTTCAGCGATTCGCGAAACCGGTGAGCGAGCTATGCAAAGTGTGCGCGAAACCACCCAGGAATCAGTGTCAAAAATTGAAGAGTTGGCAACTTCCAGCGGGCTTGTATCTCAAGGGGATTCTGACAAGCAAACATCTGAGGTTTTTACCTGGAAAGATAAAGATGGGAACTGGCACTTCTCAGACACCGTGCCGGAGGGGTTGGATTCTCACGTGCGTATTCACCGCGTCAAGCCTCTAAATACAGTCACTGCCAATGACCCTATTGAGTTGAGATCCGACTCGATCGTTGAAGACAGTAGCCCCGCCGAAAATAAACTGCCGACCCATCACACCAGTGTTTCAAAATTACTGGAAGATGCGAAAGCGATCGAGCAAAAAAGCCACGAACGACAAAAGGTACTCGATAGCCTTTAAGAGACCTCTGCTTTATTTAAGCCGGCACTACTGCAGCGATCATCCAATCGCCAGAGGTCAAACGCCGGTTCTTCATAGGGGTGGGCTGCTCGCATTGCATTGAGAGCAGCATCCACCAGCTCATCGGCACAGACCATCTCCACACGGTATTCCATTACAGTCTCGACCTGTCCCGACTGACCAATAAATGGCTGACTCCCATCCAGCGGCCTGAACTGCCCCTCTCCCAGGACTTGCCAACAACAACTATCGTAGTCACCAATACGCCCAGCCCCCACGGAAAATAGCGCTTGCTTTACCGCTTCCAAGTGAGACTCGGGAATATAAACACATAGCTTATACATAAATAATCGTCCTTCTCTCCCCCAAAAACAAAGAGGCCTCTTGGGCCCCTTTGTTTACCGGTAAAGTATTTTTTAAAACATCATAGTCATTAACTTGCGCTGGTACTGAGTGGCAACAGGGTCGCCAGCACCCAAACTTTTTACAATATCCAGGAACGTCTGCTTGGCAGCACCATCGGCAAAGCCCATGTCTTTACGCAAAATATCCAGCAATAATTCCAATGCTTCTTCATGGCGGTTGGCCTGACTGTACTGTACGGCCAATTGATAAGCAGAATCGCTATCCGCAGGGTTTTCTTCCAGCGCCTTTTGCAGAGCCTGAATTTCTGGAGTTTCCGCTGCCTGTTGCTTCAGCTCTAATTGAGCCATCAGCTGCTGATATTCCGCGTCCTGATCTGCCAGCAGAATTTTACTGAGCACAGTCTCCGCTTCCTGGGCACGGTTTTGGTCGAGCAAGATAGCAGCCAGTTGTTTGGCGATATCAGTGCGTTCAGACGATTCCGTATAAGCCTGACGCAACAGAGGCAGGGCTTCCGCCACTTTATCTTCACCGATTAACGCCTGTGCCTGCTGCAACTTTATGTCCCAGGGTTTTGGCAGATACTTATCCAGCATCTCACGAATCTGTGTCTCTGGCTGCACACCGGCAAAGCCATCTACCGGCTGGCCATCTTTTAAAACCATTACCGTGGGCAAGCTGCGTACACCCAGCTGACCCGCCAGCATTTGCTCGGTATCTGCATTGACCTTCGCCAATAAAAACTGACCGCTATACTCATTGGCCAGTTTTTCCAACACCGGCATCAACTGCTTGCACGGCTCACACCAATCGGCCCAAAAGTCCACCACTACCGGGCGCTTCATGGACTCTTCAATCAGAATTTGCTGGGCGTTCTCTGCCGTTACATCGACAATAAATTCGTTCACATCCTCTCCTAGACTAAATCTGGGTATTTCTATTCTCAGGGGCCTCTAGCGGTAGAGCAGCTCCGCTCCATAGGCCAGTTCCAGGGACTCCCGCTCAAGCTTGCGAAGCCCCTTAACCACCAGGCCATATGAGCGATCCACCATTCGCTCAATCTCATAATCGGGCACTGTGCCATCCAACAACACCGTATTCCAGTGTTTCTTGTTCATATGGTAACCCGGGATAACACCGGAAAAGATGTCCCTTAAGGCCTGGGCTTCATCGGGATCGCACTTGAGATTACTGGCGTTCACCCCGCGGTAACAGCTTAAGGTAGCAAACATACGCCCCTTAATCTTAAATACCGCTACATCCGGGCCAAAAGGAAAATCCTCGATAGCTTCCGGGCGCGATAGTAAATACTCTCTCAAAGTGCCTTTTTGCATGATTACCAATCCAGGGATGACGGCAGGCGCGGCGAGGACAATAAGCGGGTAAAGCGCTGCCAGCGCTCTTCACTATTTTGACTGCCCTGCTCTACATAATCAGCAACCAGTGTCTTACCCCAATTGTAATTAATTACGTAGGCGCCGTAGGCATCTACAAAATCCTTCCGCTGTGCTGCCTTGGCGGGGCTCATCAAAGTATATTTCTCAAACAACGCAGGTACCTGCGCGCCCTCAATTTCCCCGTCGATATACTGGCGGGCAATCTCATTGCCGGCAAAACCCAACTTATCTACCAGGGCCATTACCTGCTCATACTTTCCCGCCGTTTTCGGATCCAGGCCAGCTAAGGGGTAGAGAACCTCCATTTCAAAACGGGTTTTCTCCTCACCGGGGAAAGTCAGCTCTATCCCGTAGTTTGCACTTCCCTCGGCAATCAGTGACTGTGGACTGAAAAGCGGGTAAACGCTGTACTCTGCCCAACCCCGTTCCTTGACCAGAGTTTGCTCCAACAGCGCGTTATAAGTGTGATGCCCCGGATACCCTTCGTGACACCCCAGATCAATAGCCCTATCTATCGTAATAGGCAGGCCATTGTTCACCTGTATAAGACTGTGCGAACGCCCCTTATACCAGTTGTAGCCACTCCAGGGTTTGTCGCTGACATACTCCAGAACAAAGCTCTCATCCGCTGGGAGCGATACATACTGCTTAGTGCGCGCGCGGCATTCTTTAATGGCGGCATCAAATACGGCCTGAAGGCGATCAGCAGGAATTTCATAAGCTTTGCGGAAGCTGGCTACCCTCTCACTCAAGGGCTGCTCACCTGGGAGTAATGCTTCCAACTCCTCCAGCATGGGTTCAAAACTTTCCAAATCCTGCTGCGGGGGCTCGGTGTCGTAGAGGGTTCGAGCTTCATTGGCGAAGCTTCTCGGGCTCTTTCCTGCCAGACTACGAGCATGGAACACCAGGGCCCGCAACTGTGTCTTCAGGTAATGCATACGCAGGTTTTCGATAGACCCATCGCCGTCGATTACCGCTGGCAGCTCTGCCAGTAAAGATTCACCGCGCCGGGCAATATCTGCAGCGCTCGCCTTACTCTTGGTGGCAGTTTCACGCAATTCAGCCGGACCGTAATAGGCATCGACATAGCTGTCGTCATGATTTCCCAGTTCAAGTACTAGAAGGACATAAGCCTGGGCCAGACTATCCATCGCACTAACTCCATTATCGGATTTGGGATTGGTTGTAGTCGATTGATTATCAACCCCGACTTCAGAATCGGCTTTTTTATTAGCTGTAGTTTGGCCATCACAAGCCCCGAGCAGAAGGGAAATAGCCAGCACTGGTAGCGCCTGTGCCAGTGTTCTCAAATACATAATTCTTATTTCTCTCACGTACATTAACAATGGGAACTGGAGACTAATGGAATCAGGCCCCTCCAGGACCGAGGGGCAGTGACATCAGGAACGCTAAAACAACTTAACCCTGGCGGCTGGGCTGCTGTTCTGCGTCTTCCCCTTCCCCAAGGCTATCGCTGCCACCTTCATCCAGGGGCTCCCCCTCCCCATGAACTTCAAACTCATCGGCCACCGGAGCTTTGCGCAAAACCAGGAACCCCGCCACCCCAGCAATTACTGATGCCAGTAGGATACCCGCTTTAGCTTGGATCAACAGCTCATATTCAGAGCTAAAGGCCAGCTCGGCAATGAAGATCGACATAGTGAAGCCAATCCCGCCAAGGAGTGCAACACCGACAATATGTTGGAAATTGGCGGACTTAGGCAACTTGCCCCAGCCAAGCTTCCAGCCAATCCAGGTGGCGCCAACGATACCCACCAGCTTGCCCACAACCAAGCCGGAAATGACCCCTAGGGTGACAGGGTTTATCACTGCCGAAGAACTGGTAAAACTACTAAAGGGAATACCGGCGTTAGCCAATGCAAAAATAGGGATTATTACGAAACCCACCGGTGTGTGCAGGCGGGTTTCCATGCGCTGTAGCGGCGATTGCGCCAGGTTGACGCCATTTCCCAGCGCCATCACTCGGGCGCGCAACGCATCGTTAGCAATAATCTTATCGCCTGGACGGAAACAGCGGTCAAAGCTGCGAATAATATCCTTTACAAAGGTACTAAAGGCCACCGGGTCATATTTGGGTTTGGCCGGTAGTGCCATTGCCGTAATCACCCCCGCAATAGTCGCATGTACCCCCGCCAGGTAGAACTCATACCAGAGCAGCACACCGACAAATACATAGGCCGGAGAACTGCGAACCCCCGCCGCTTTAAGCAGCCACATAATCACTACCAGGCAACCCGCCGCAATCAGCGCGGTGATATTCACCTGTTCGGTATACCAGATTGCAATCACTAAAATTGCGCCCAAATCATCCACAATGGCTAGTGCAACCAGGAAAGTAACTACCGCACGAGGCACCCGATTCCCCAAGAGGGCAATACAGCCAACAGCAAATGCTATATCCGTGGCCATGGGAATGCCCCAGCCGCGTTCTGCACCACTATCCGCATTAAAAGAAGCGTAAATAAGTGCCGGCACCACCATTCCGCCAATTGCCGCCATCACCGGAAGTACAGCCTGGCGAAGGTCGGACAGCTCTCCCACCATAAATTCGCGCTTTAATTCCAATCCCACCAGAAAGAAAAAGATCGCCATCAAGCCATCGTTGATCCAGTGATGTAAGGAGAGAGAGAATTCCCAGTTTCCCGCGCTGAGGCTGATGGGCATGTGCAACAGGTGCTTGTAAGCCTCCTGCAAAGGAGAGTTGGCAATAACCAACGCCGCCAGAGCTGATAGCATCAACAAAATACCACTGCTACTTTGGCGATGGATAAATTCTTCAAAGGGAGTAACCAGGCGCCCAAAGGCACCCTCAAGTGGCGCCTCAAAGACCTTTCCCTTGCGAATTTTGAACTTATCCAGAACGCTTTTTGCCATCAGCTAACATCCTCCTTACTAAAGATTAGTCCCACAATTTGCGGAGCCGCACTTCTACCTGCTGGAGCCAGAGGTTAGCATGGGCCCTGTATTCTCAATTATGTAAACAGGATTGCACCGCGAAACATGACCCGATTGGATCAACTGCTTGTACAGAGAGAGCTGGCAAACTCCCGCACCCATGCAAAGAAACTGATTGATGCCGGAAGGGTCATGGTATCCGATGGCGGTACCCTCCAGCCCGCGCGCAAGGCCGGGCAGAACATTCCAGAAGATTGCGCCCTTGAAGTCACCCCCCTACCGGAAGACCAGTATGTTTCCCGAGCGGGCGTGAAATTGGCCGCCATCCTCGACCAGACAGGACTAAACCCCTCTGGGTGGCACGCACTGGATGTTGGCTGCTCTACTGGCGGTTTTAGCGACTGCCTACTTCAACGGGGAGCAGCATCAGTCGTCGGTGTTGATGTTGGGCGAGATCAGTTGGCGCAGAAGTTACTGGATGACCCCCGTATGTACCTATTTGAAGGGGTAAATGCACGCCACCTGGAAGCCTCCCAAATCGCCCCCCACGGAGACACAGGTTTTGATGCCATCGTTATGGATGTCTCTTTTATTTCCCAAGCACTCATTCTGCCGCAGTTACCCGCCTTGCTTAAATCTTCGGGGCAACTCTTAAGTCTGGTTAAACCGCAATTTGAAGTGGGCCCGGAGGGGATCGGCAAGGGTGGTCTGGTGCGTGATGCCAAATACTACCCGGAGGTGCGCGAGCGCATTACTGCCTTATGTGAAGACTTGGGACTTGAAGTGAAAGAGTATATTGACAGTCCAATAAAAGGCGGCGATGGCAACCGGGAGTTTTTACTCTGGGCAAGTCCACGCCAAGCTTAAAGTATCTTTGAATAAATCAACTCTATTTCCATCTCCGATAGCTCTTGAAGATAAGAGCTATCGGTCCGCGCAAAATAAAAATTAACTCCACCGTCTTAACGCTTACCACCCTCTCATATACCTTGGCCATAGATTTCAGTACATCTTTTACAACATGGTTAAAAGCTACTCCCTCCTATTAAAAATGTGACCTTACCATACATTTAATAAAAATCCATTTTTTATATCACTATTTATACATAGCAACGTAACAACCCCTACCTATGCTGCGCCATGTAACTTTATCTAGGATAATCATAATGAAAAGACTACTTATCATGGCGGCCCTATCTACTTCGACACAGGCAGCGCCGTTAACAAACTATCAAGTTATTGATGGCGATACAGTTCACGGTTACGTCGACAGTGAGTACGTAAAGATCCGTTTAAACTGCATTGATGCCCCTGAAACCAATCCCAACACCCAATCTTACGGATCCGAAGCCACTCAAACTCTCAGCTACTTATTGTCATTTGGTTCAGTTGATTTCGAATCTACCGGAAAAGATGTCTATGGCCGGGAGACCGGGTACTTATATGTGAATGGTTACAATATCAATCAGGAAATGGTGATACGTGGGGCTGCCTGGAATTATGAATACTACTGCGGCAGCGAATTTGAACTAGAGCAGGAATTCGCCTACTACTACGGCCTTGGGTTATGGTCGGATGCTGATGCTATAGACCCCTACTGTTTTCGCAAGAACTTGGACTTTGATTACTGCTACTACAACCCAGAGAACAACTTAATTTTAGATAACTAGATCAAACGCAATAAAAATCAGAAAAATACTGCGTCAAATAACTTGGCGATCTGACTTTAGGAAAACAGTAGAATTTCAGATCACCAAGTTGAGTATAACCATTGAAAACAATAGCTACTTAACTTCTAAAGTAGCGATTCTAATTTGGATTAGTTCATATTTGATCTGACAGTTACTGGTTTTTCTGGAGGTACTCTGTCAGGTCAAGTCTGAATTACTACAATTTGCCAGAAATTTATTAGAGTAATCATTTGACAAACTATTACTATCTGGACCCCCGACAAAGCAGGGACCCTCTTGAATTAAGCCTCTATTTTACAGCGATATACAGCCAACAAAAATAGATACCCAAAGCAATCAAATTGCCCCGCCCTATTAACCTCTAAGCTCGACAATTTCAACTTTAGTGCCTTCCTCACCATAAACATACACGGTACATGCCCCCCAACTTTCCGGTACTTCCCAAGTATTATCCAGCAAAAACTCAAAGACCTGCCTATTCCTATCGCACCTTAATTCAAACTTATCAACACTACCAACTATATTTTGATAATAGAACTTTCTTCTATTGAGCTTATACGGCCAGTTTTCATGCTCGCCAATGGCACCACTAACAGCAATAGGACTATCACTAGCAAGAAAAATTTTGATCTTTTCTTCAATACTGCTTAACTCTAAGATCTTATCCTCATACTTGCCATCCGAAAATTCTTTCATCTTGGAAAAGGTATCCAAGGCATCCGCATAGTAAGCACGCTCAACTTGCGATAGAAATAAAATTTCCAGTGCAGTCATATAAAAATTATCAGGAAGATAAACGCCGTCATAAGCTATCGACTTTAACAGGTTCCCATAAGCTGCCTCTTTGTTCCCCTGTGCCAAATTGTATTGTGCCTTTAACCACCAAAACCAGGAATCCTCATAGTGATTCCATTTCTCACGCTTTCCCAGCTTTTTAATTTTCACTTCGGCCTCATCGAGACTACCATTCTTAATGAGAGAGGCCGCTTCCTTATACCTTAAAACAAAAGAACGCCTTGCCCCAGAGGGTGTCCTTTTCATATTAAAACTAAACTTGCTCCGAGTATAAATTTGCTCTACCGGATTCCCATTTAATGTCGCCGGCTCCCAAGTCCATGTTTTAATATTACTTAACGCACTCCTCTCAAATTGTTTATTGCCGCTAGAATCGACAACTATCGCATCAACTGCAACACCCTCAACCGAAACAACATAACTCAAAACAACCCACCCCTCTCTTTGGGAGCGAGCTTCTGAGGGCGGATACTTAAGCGGGGAACGCTCAATTAATTTTGCGCTAGTAAAAATATCTCCAACCGCCTCATCTTTACTTTCTCCAGAAAATACCCAACCAGAAAAAAGTAAAAAAAACGGGAGAACTATCCTTCTCATTAAACAACCTTACCATAATAAATTGCCCTAAAACTTAAATAGTCAGCTCAAGCTTTAGGGGTACCTAGCCACAATCGACTATAACTTCCTTATGGGCACAAATAGAAAATATTATTTTGCCGATATAATCAAACCTGATTATCACAAGTACACTCACAGGTTATACTGAAATAATATCAAATAGATAAGACTACTTCCAGCTAACACAGAGCTCATATTGAAAGCTCAAATTACAGATCAGTGCACGACTTTATGAGGACTCAGCTAAAACATTTCTCTTTGAGCGTCAACTGTCTAACCCTCACTCTCAAAAGAGTTTCCAGCCTGCTTGTGCAGCAATCAATCGAGCCACTATCAGCGAGTCTTTTTCACCACCTACCCAAGGGCAGCACACGACTATAAGGAGCTAGACTTAAAAAAACTAATATATCAATAAATCAGACATTCTACTTTTAGCATTTTCATTATCAGGATTTATTAACAATGATTTTCTATAACAATCTATAGCAAGCTCTTTCTCCCCCTTTACCATATAAGCTTCAGCCAAACTATCCCAGGTTTTATATGAACCTGGATAAAACTGTGTATTCAATTCGAAAAATTCTATTGCCTTATCAACATCTATGCCAAACTGATCATTATAGAGACGATCATAGCCAAAGAAACTAATAACATCTTCCCTCAACATAAACGTCCCTCCGAGCTTTCTTGAGAACTGTTCGAAGTGATTTTTAACATTCACTGCGGTGCGAAATCTAGCTTGATCATCGATCATATAACCATCAAAAATTGATCGAAGCCCTCTATAAAAGCTAATAACGGGCATGGTATGATGATTTTCTTCTGCCCCATATGTTACTGAATCTACGTACAGCCCTTTCTTGGGCTTCTCATTTAGCAGCCTAATAAATTCTGCAACATAGTTTTCATCAGGATATACACCTTCTATTCTCTCTGAAGTAGCGATAAACAGCCTGCGCTTTTCAGTTGATTTACCTTGTAGGAATTCAGAATACCGCTTTAACATAACCTGCTCATCCCACCACATACTTGGATCAATAGCGATATACGCATTAAAGTCTTCAGGCGCCGAATATAAGCTATGGATAACAGGTAGACCTGTAAATGAGTAACCTGCAAGAATTTGATACCCGGATGTCGGATATTCTGCGTTTATCTCTGGGATAAGCTCCTCTCTTAAGAACTCAAGGAATTGATCAGCGCCCCCTGTATTGGAAAGCGCCTGATTTTTACGCCCGCCATATTCAATTAGCGATCTAGTAGGTGAGCTATCTCTAACACGTTCTTGGCTTACGATACCTACGACAATCATTTCAGGAATTACTGGGGTGGCATCAGAGCTCAGCTGCCGAACCATACCTGTGAAGACATGAAAGAAGCTATTAAAATCTGCATCAAGTAAATAGAGAACCGGGTAATCTTTATATCCACCTTCTTTAAAGGATGTGGGAAGAGAAATCCAGTACTCCCTTTTCTCTTCAAGAGTTTGCGAGGCAATAACCTTGCGCTCACCAATAGTTAACTCTTTGGATTGAGCAGTTAAACTCCAAACTGCAGTAATTAAAATAGCTATAAGTTTGCTTTTCATAGGAACACTCCATCTTTCCACCAGCTAACCATTTAACCCACTAATAATTTAATAATCAGAAGAGGAAGAAATCATACGCCGCGTTCTGGACTCAATGAGAATGAAGAATTCACAATGTGTTTAGAATGCAGTCTAGTCTTTCCCTCTGCCCCCAAAGTAAGTGGTTAAACAGCAATATATACTCAACTAATCATTTGGCCCCTTCAGGCATTAGTCCAAAATATTTCCTGCTTTGCGAAAGGATCCTTGTAAGAGTCCTGGCTGACAGGAGTTAAACCAAGCCTCTGCAAGGACATTTCAGCAACATGTCTATTAAATGCTGAGATATGCCCTCCATTTAAGTAGTGGTCAATATCCACCCAGGAAGCATGCTTAATTTCTTCCGTATCTGTTATTGAAATATCCCGATTTAAGGCACTCAATTCACATACGAAGTAGATATCCGTGTAGCCTAAATTTGTAGGAAATCGGGTGGCAAATCCGAGTACTGAGGAAAACTCGCAGGACACACCGGTCTCCTCATAAACCTCACGAATCACCGCATCGGCTATCTTTTCACCCAGGTCAACGGTTCCTCCAGGCAGCTTCGGGCTCGATGCTGCACTGTGGCCCTGGACACAGAGCAGTTGCCCATCAAGAAGTACGAATCCCCCAACTCCCACCGTATGGGTTGGGTAGAAGGGAACATATGCATCTTCCTGAAGCTTAAGAACCAGCCTTGTAGCAGAATCCCGACAGCTATGAAATGTAAAACCATGCTTTAGGCATATCGGGATAAACCGGGTAAGTGCATCTCGGAGATCTATCCATATCAACTTTCGTCTGTTAACTCTGGATACTTCTATAATGGCTACCAGTTCAACCAAGAACTGATTTTCCGTACCAGAAAAATTCTCGAGATCCAAAGTAACGCAATTAAAGGAATCAACTGTATGATGAAACACAAGCAACCTATTCAACACCTAAATGATTTCAATACCATAAACGATATAGCCAACACTGAATCAATCATTCGTTCATTGATGTAAAGCCAACTTCGAATCCAAAATAATAGCTCTGTGCCATTATTTGATAAGATACATCCCTTCAGTATCTGGACGGCTCAATTCAAATCCAAATTTTCTATAAAGCTCGGGAACATCTGCCATCAACGTAATATATGCTGAAGGAAGGGCTTCTCGATCCAGGTAAGCCATAATGTGCTCCATGATCTGACGCCCCAGGCCAACACCTTGGAATTTGGGATCGACAGCAACATCCACTATCTCAAAATTAAGTGCGCCATCCCCCACTACCCGCCCCATAGCGACAGTTTCAGATTGTCTTTTTATATGGATACCATACAAACTATTTGGAAGGCCTTTTTCCGCTGCTTCACGGCTTCTGGGGGTTAAGCCTGTTATCTCTCGCAGTTTGAGGAAATCCTCGGTAGAAGCTACTTTCTCAATAATTGTGTACATACATCGCCGAAAAAAATAAACAAATTAATAGTGCCGCTAAGCCTACCTAGTACCCAGCGACAACCAAACCGCTATAGGCTCCTTAAATTGGAACTTCCTGGATCTCTGTCACCACTTCAGCTTTCACGGAGTTCGCAATAAAACACTGTTTGTGGGAAAGATGATGTATTTTTTCTAACTGCTCGCGACTGGGTTGTTTTTCACCGGAGAAGCGCACTGAAGGACGCAGGGTAACTTTAGTCATAGCAATTCGACCATCCTTATCAGCCCCCATAATTCCTATAGCTTCATCGCAATATTCATCAACCACAAACCCTCGCTTGGCTGCAATCGATAGAAAAAACAACATATGGCAGCTGGAAAGAGCCGCTACAAAAGCTTCTTCTGGATCAACGTTTTCAACTACTGAATAGGGAATGGGTACAACATGGGGGGAAGAGGAGGCTGGGATAGATGCCCCACCATCAAATTGCCAGGTGTGGGCGCGACTGTATTGATTATCGGTGAAAATCTGCTCGTCGCGTTTCCAGGTCACCGTTGAAGTATACTCTGACAAGACTTATCTCCCTTTAGACGACACCCCTAGCCTTGGGGGAAAAGGGGCTAAATTGGGATGCTCACCAGCCCTAAGATTACCAAGAACCGGTGAGTGCTATTTCAAATGGTCCATCGCCTCCCAAAGCCGGATATAGGCGCCACAAGAAATACTAGTTAAGCGGCATCCACCTGCTCATCGGTGCGAGCAGCCATGATAAAGTCATTTTTGTGCAGGCCCTTAGCCTCGTGACTCCACCAGGTAACCGTAACCTTACCCCATTCAGTCAGCAGTGCGGGGTGATGCCCCACCTCTTCAGCAATCGCGCCGACACGGTTGGTAAACGCCAGAGCCTGCTTGAAGTTACGAAACTTAAACACGCGTTCCAGCTGCATAATTCCGTCACGGGTCATCGGCGTCCAGTCGGGAATCTGCCGTAGCAGTCCTGGCAGTTCGTCATCACTCACCAGCGGCGCATCGGCACGACAGGCTTCACATTGTTGTTGAGCTAGTTCGGTCATGAATCGGTCCTCAAAACCTTGTTTATTATCGGCTCAATTGGGCCGGCCTCACTCTACCCGCCCCCCCTTAACGAAACAAGTACAGGGCTCAAAAACGCATTTTATCCGGTTTTACCATCACAAAATGGAAC
Source organism: Microbulbifer sp. CNSA002 (assembly GCF_047324085.1). NCBI lineage: Bacteria > Pseudomonadati > Pseudomonadota > Gammaproteobacteria > Cellvibrionales > Microbulbiferaceae > Microbulbifer > Microbulbifer sp. CNSA002. The sequence continues at coordinate 1,331,654 of NZ_CP172449.1, read as the reverse complement.
CGCATGCTAAAAATATTGGACGATCTATGGCCACCGCAGCCTTGGGTCGACATCGGCAGATTAACGTGAGGATTGTCATGAAAGCACACCTCAGCCTATTACTACTTCTAGTATCTCTAGGAGCCTGTGAGCGCCAGCAAGTGGATAGAGAGCGCCTTCCTCCACCTGAGAAGGTTATCCTGGAGGAAATGCGCTCCGAGACAAACCTGGCATTCGAGCAGCTCTGTCAGCAATTTATACACGGCCTATGGAATCTATTCCCATCCTGGGCGCTCAGTGAAGGCTACTATGAAGTAGCCAAAGAGCTTCAGGTGCCCGATAAGAGTTATCGTGAATTTGTATTGGACTTTGCTCAAATCTATGAACGCAAATTTGCAGCCTTGGATAAAAGCCAGCTCAATATCAATTCACGCAGTAATCTCGCTCTTATAGAAAATTTTCTGCATCGACTGCAATGGCAATATACCCGCTTTAAGTCATACCAATGGGACCCATCCATATATAATGTTTCCCATTCTTTTGCCCTGATCCTAAACACCGACTATGCGCCACTTCTAAAGCGCCTACATACCGTTAGCACTCGTATGCTGCAAGTGCCCGAGTACTATCAGGCCGCTAAGGCCGCTATCTATCGTCCGGCAGCGCCACAGCTTGAATTAGCAATTCAACAGAGTACAGGCTCATTGGAAGTCTTTGGTGAAGAGCTGGAAAAAACGGTTAAAGAAAGTCAGATGCCTGCGGACGCAAAGGAGATTTTCCTGCGGCGAATGCACGATTCTCGCTTAGCGATTCAAAGCTATATCCACTTCCTACAAAACCTGCAAAAGAAATTGACTAAATCCGGAAAATTCCGTGATTTTCGTATCGGTGAAAAACTCTACGAAGAAAAATTCCAGTTTGATATCAATATTGGAATGAGCGCTGCTGAACTATACCAGCGCGCCATCATAGAGAAGCAGCTAACCCACGATAAAATGACCAAGCTTGCCGATCAACTCTGGCCAAAATACTTTCCTTCTGACTCCCCACCCAACGAGCCACTGGTAAAAATTGAAAAGCTGCTGAACAAGCTTTCCCAATATCATGCCACCAAAGAAACTTTCAAGGAAAAAGTAGAGCAACAGATCCCGGAGCTGGCAAAGTTCGTGACCGAAAAAAACCTGTTAAGCCTGGACAAGGAAAAGCCACTGGTAGTTCGAACAACTCCAGCCTACATGCAAGGCTTTGCTGTAGCTTCCATTAATGCGCCTGGCCCCTACCATAAAAATGCAAATACCTATTACAACGTGATGCCCATAGAGACCTACTCCGATCAACGGGCGGAGAGCTTACTGCGAGAATACAACGACTATATCCTGCAGATACTCAATATCCATGAAGCGATCCCCGGGCACTACACTCAACTGGTTTACGCCAACCAGTCCCCCAGTATCCTGAAAACTATTCTCGGCAATACTGCCATGATCGAAGGCTGGGCCGTCTATGCGGAACGCATGATGCTGGATGCGGGTTACGGTGATTTTTCCCCCGAGCTGTGGCTGATGTACTACAAGTGGAACTTGCGCACTATCACTAATACCATCTTGGATTATGAGGTACAGGTAAAGGGTATCAGCCAAGCAGAGGCGATGAAGTTAATGGTCAGGGATGCCTTTCAACAACAGGCTGAAGCAGAGGGTAAATGGCGCAGGGCGACCTTAAGCCAAGTGCAGCTCACCAGCTATTTTGCTGGTTTTACAGATATTTTGGCCCTGCGCGAGGAAATCAAAAAGAAAATGGGCAACAACTTTAGCCTCAAGGGATTCCATGAGATGTTCCTGAGCTATGGCAGTGCACCTATACCAATTATTCGCGAACTGATGCTGGCGGACTTAGCTGAGCAAGGCAATAAATTCCAATAAAAAAGGCCCCTGTTGGGGCCTTTCTTTAAATGGCGGAAGCGTTACACCTCACCTTCGGCAATCTTGGCTTTCCAGATCAGCGGGCCAGTAGTGTGTACTGACTCACCCTGACTGTCGACAGCCACAGTTACCGGCATATCTTCTACTTCGAACTCGTAAATCGCTTCCATTCCCAGCTCGGGGAAGGCGATTACTTCGGAGCCTTTAATCGCCTGGGCAACCAGATAAGCAGCGCCACCGACAGCCATCAGGTATACCGCTTTATTATCGCGGATCGCCTCAATTGCCATGGGGCCGCGCTCCGCCTTACCGATCATCCCCGCCAAGCCGGTTTCTTCCAGCATAGTGCGAGTGAATTTATCCATACGGGTAGCAGTGGTTGGGCCAGCGGGACCAACAACCTCATCGCGCACCGGATCTACCGGGCCTACGTAGTAGATAAAGCGGCCGGTGAGATCCACAGGCAACTTCTCGCCTTTGGCGAGGATATCTACCATTTTCTTGTGCGCCGCATCGCGACCAGTCAGCATCTTGCCGTTCAGCAGCAGGGTCTCACCCGGCTGCCAGCTTTGGATATCTTCTGCAGTAATGGTATTCAGGTTTACCCGACGGGTATTGCTGCCCGCTTCGCGGGTAATTTCCGGCCAGTCTTCCAACTTAGGCGGAGTCTGGCGAGCGGGCCCGGAGCCATCCAGGGTAAAGTGGGTGTGACGGGTAGCCGCGCAGTTGGGGATGATCGCCACAGCCTTGTTGGCAGCGTGGGTAGGATAATCCTTGATCTTCACATCCAACACAGTGGTCAGTCCGCCCAGGCCCTGGGCGCCGATGCCCAGTTTGTTGACGGAATCATAGAGTTCCAGACGCAGCTCTTCAGCACGGTTAGAGGCTCCGCGCTCTTGCAGTTCCTGAATGTCGATGGGGTCTAGCAGGGATTCTTTGGCCAACAGCATCGCTTTCTCAGCGGTACCGCCAATACCAATACCCAGCATGCCGGGCGGACACCAGCCGGCACCCATCTGTGGAACCATCTTCAGCACCCAGTCAACCACCGAGTCTGATGGATTCAGCATGGCAAACTTGGTTTTGGCTTCACTGCCGCCGCCCTTAGCTGCCACATAAACTTCTACGGTATCACCGGGAACGATTTCATAGTGAATCACCGCCGGAGTATTGTCTCCGGTATTCTTACGAGCACCATCTGGATCTTCCAGAATAGAGGCACGCAGCACGTTGCTGGCATTTTGATAGGCCCGGCGCACACCTTCGTTAACCATATCGGTAACGCTCATGTCCGCTTCCCAACGCACATTCATGCCCACTTTCAACTTCACGGTGACAATGCCGGTATCCTGACAGATTGGGCGGTGGCCCTCGGCACACATGCGTGAGTTGATCAGGATCTGGGCCATGGCGTCCTTGGCCGCCGGGTTGACCTCTTTCTCATAAGCCTTGTTCAGGGCCTGAATGAAGTCCTGTGGGTGGTAGTAAGAAATAAATTGCAGCGCATCGGCCACGCTGCCGATCAGATCATCCTGGCGGATAGTGGTCATTGCCAACTCCGATTAACGTCTCGAGGCCGGCGATTCTACACGAAATGTAGGGTTATTGACCCAGATATTCCCAGAAATCCCATTCACCTAAAGGGAAAACGGAATAAAAAAAGGCGGACACCAGGTCCGCCTTTTTTAACTCAACCGGAAAACTACATGGATGAAGCTGTGGAATCACCGCTGGACTGCAGGGAGCGAATCGCATCGCGAAGCTGCACCAAATCCTTATTCACCGAACGGCGGTAAGCATCGATAGACTCTACAGCCTCTTCATTCGCACCGACACGCATAGTCAGGTCACTGCGCACTGAAGCCAGCTGGCGCTCCAGACGTGCAAGCTTGTCGGTCATCTCACGCTGGGAATCTGTATTGCCCTTGCGCAACTCTGCCAGCGAAGCCTCTACAGCGGCGATTTTCTTCACGCTGGACTCGAGGCCGCTGAGCTTTGTGCTAAGAGCGGCGACTTGCTTTTTGTTAGCCGCAACTGCTGTTTTGTTGGCGGAGATACTCTTGCGGTTGGTGTCATAAGCAACACCCCACAATTTGCGGATCTCCGAGGAGTTTTCCTTCGCTTTTGCATTCAGAACTTCAACCGATGCCGTAGATTCCTCATCGGAGAGGCTAAAGCGCTTCTCCAGTTCAGCAATACGGTTTTCCGCATCGGCAATACGAGTCTCTGCATCATTCAACAAGGTCCGGCTGTCCTGCCATTGCTGGTACAGGAAACCCGAGGCACCCAGCCCACCCATCGCCATAATCAGGGCACATAGACCCAAGAAAGAGAAACCACCCCGGCGCTCCTCCACGATCACCTGGGGCTCCGGTGAATCACTCCTTTCTTCGCTGGTAGTGAGATCCAGTGATGGCTCAAGAGCGGCGCTGCCGCCCAATGTGGGCTCTTTGCGTTGCATGGTTCGATACACCCGATAACTGTGCTGATGAGTCCGGTACCCGCCAGTTCTATGCTGCTCTTTCCGGTACCGTATTTTCAGAAATATATGACAATAGAATCCATTCAGATTCGTCGAATTCTGCGGCAGTTATACCAAAAATTGACGAAAAAGTAAGCGGTCGTCAGTAATAATAGACGACAGTCGAATAGAGCTGACAGCAAAAGCTCCCCCCCTTGTGTTTGAGGAAATCGTCCCAAACTCCCCTAATCCACCGCGCCGGCTTAATTCTGAGGTGCGGCGCGTGTAGAATGCCCTCACCAATAACCCCAAAACAAAGGAAGGAAAACCCATGGCTTTCGAATTGCCTGAACTCCCCTACGCTAAGAATGCCCTGGCACCACATATCTCCGAAGAGACTTTGGAGTACCACTACGGCAAACATCATAAAACCTACGTAGACAAGCTGAACGGCCTCCTGGAAGGCACTGCTGATGCTGACAAGTCCCTGGAAGAAGTCATCAAGTCCTCTTCCGGTGGTGTATTCAACAACGCAGCCCAGGTTTGGAACCACACTTTCTACTGGAACTGCCTGAGCCCCAATGGTGGCGGTGAAGCCACTGGCGCGATTGCCGAGGCTATCAACGCAGCCTTCGGTAGCTTCGACCAGTTCAAAGAAGCATTTACCACCAGTGCTGTAAACAATTTCGGCTCCGGCTGGACTTGGCTGGTAAAAAATGCTGACGGCTCAGTCGCTATTGTAAATACTTCCAACGCAGCAACCCCGCTGACTGAAGAAGGCGTTACTCCCCTGCTGACCTGCGATGTTTGGGAGCACGCTTACTACATCGACTACCGCAACCTGCGCCCGAAGTACATGGAAGCTTTCTGGGCCCTGGTGAACTGGGAGTTTGTAAACCAGAACTTCGCTTAATCCCGAAGTCACCAGAAAAAGCGGGCCATGTGCCCGCTTTTTTATTTCCTGAATACCCTCCCCTCAATCAAATTCTCCCCACTACTGGCCAAATGCTGCTCCAGTCAGCACAATACCTGCTGATCTGCACTACACATCCCGCATAAAGTGTGGGGGATTTAGGCAGGCAACCTAAAGAATGCCACTGGAGTGGCACAAATTAGCAACGAAGAACCGAACACTGGGAATATGCTCATGAAGTTGAAACCAACCCTGATCGCAGCCGCCATAAGCGCGCTGGTAATCAGCGGCTGTGACCGCGCCCCGAACACAGCCGAGCAGAGTGCAACCGCCACAGCCACGGAGAGCACAGCGACTCAAGAAGTCGCAGGAAAAGTGGACCCAGCCGCAGTCAAACGCGTAAACCAGATGTTCGAGGACTTCTTCCAAGAGCACCTCGCCCGTAGTCCTGAGACCAAAACTTTCCTGGGTAAAAAAGAAGACTACGATAAGTGGGATAACCTCTCCCCAGAATTTGCCAAGGAAACCCTGGAGCTCGACAAGCGTCAGCTGGCGGAACTGAATAAAATTGATCCTTCCACCTTGGATGACGCTACCCGCCTGAGCCTGCGCCTGGCAAAACGCAACTGGCAACAGGATATTGATGGCTACAAGTGGCGTAACCACGGCTACCCTGTTAACCAGATGTATGCCACCCATACCAGCGCCGCCACACTGTTGATCAGCCAGCACCGTATTGATGATGTCAGCGATGCAGAGGCCTATATCGCCCGCTTGAATGGCATGCCCAAGTATTTCTCCCAGCTGGAAGAACAACTGAAAGCCAATGCTGCAGCCGGCACCATCGTACCCAAATTTGTATTCCCTTACGTTATTAGCGATTCCCGCAACCTGATCACCGGTGCACCTTTTAACGGTGAGAAAGACAGCCCGCTGTTTGCAGACTTTAAGGAAAAAGTAGAAAAGCTGGAAATCAGTGAAGATCAAAAGAAATCTCTGATCGATAAAGCCAGCCAGGCCCTGACTGAAAGCGCCGGCCCCGCTTACGAAAAGTTGATCAGCTACCTGCAAGAACTTGAGAAAAAAGCCAACACTGACGACGGTGCCTGGAAACTGGCAGACGGTGAAGACTTCTATAAATTCCGCCTCGGTGTTTACACCACTACGGATATGACTGCCGATGAGATCCACCAAACCGGTCTTAAGGAAGTTGCCCGTATTCACGACGAAATGCGCGAGATTATGCGCAAGGTGAAGTTCGAAGGTAACTTGCAGGAATTCTTCGAATTCATGCGTACCGACAAGCAGTTCTATTACCCCACCACTGAGGAAGGTAAAGCGGAGTACCTGGAAAAGGCCACCGCAATTATCGACACCATGAAGGGCCGCCTGGATGAACTGTTTATCACCAAGCCCAAAGCCGATCTCGATGTAAGAGCCGTAGAGGCCTTCCGCGAAAAATCTGCAGGTAAGGCCTTCTACCAGCGCCCGGCCCCCGATGGTTCGCGCCCAGGTATCTACTACGCCAACCTGTACAATATGAACGATATGCCGTCTTACCAGATGGAAGCATTGGCCTACCACGAAGGTATCCCCGGCCACCATATGCAGCTTTCGATCGCTCAGGAATTACAGGATATTCCCAAGTTCCGTAAATACGGTGGTTACACTGCTTATACCGAAGGCTGGGGCCTCTACTCCGAACTGGTGCCCAAAGAATTGGGCTTCTATGAAGACCCCTACTCTGACTTTGGACGCCTGGCTATGGAACTGTGGCGCGCTGGCCGATTGGTGGTAGACACCGGCCTTCACGCCAAGAAATGGACCCGCGAGCAAGCGATCGACTACCTCGTAGAGAACACCCCGAACCCGAAAGGCGACGTGGTTAAAGCGATCGAGCGCTATATTGTGATGCCTGGCCAAGCGACCGCATACAAAATTGGTATGCTGAAAATTGTCGAGCTGCGTGAAAAAGCCAAAACAGAACTGAGTGATCAGTTTGATGTTCGCGGCTTCCACGACACTATCCTGGCCAGTGGCCCAGTCCCCTTGGATGTACTGGAAGAACTGGTTAATGAGTGGGTTGCAAAAGTAAAAACCCAACAATAAATAATAGAAGCGACAGATAAGTACCTGATAACTACTTGTCTGTCTTTTTCTTATCGTCAGTAGAGCATTGCAGAAGTAAAAATTCTGTATAGTTTTTACAATACGGCATTTATTGTTTTACAGGGAAGTCCGGAATGACACTCCGGACTTCTTATTAAGCAATCACCAGCTCCCAGCATGAATGGCACTGTGGTCTTATTTCAACCCCCCCTATTTTCAGCTCACCTTAGCCGCCACTGTCGTATAAAAGCACCAAAATAAAACATACCCAGTATTCCCCATACCAAAAAAGTGCACCGCTCTTATTTTCTGCTGAATTTATATCCACAAAACCAAATAATGGGATGCTTTTACATAAAAAAGTCCATTAACTGCAAAAATAATGATAAAAAAGTAAGAGCTACTCTTTGAACGCAAGGATTGTACTCATGAAGTTAAAAGTAACTCTGATTGCAGCGGCAGTAAGCTCACTCATCCTCACGGGCTGCAACGATAGTACCAACAATGCAGATGCACATAAGATTGCCCCCTTAGAGGAAAGTGCACTTAATCAGTCACCTCCCCCGAAAGTCAGCAAAGAAATGAGTGAGGCCAGCAAGAAGGTCAATTTGCTATTCGATAAGTTCTTCCAGGAGCATCTAGACCGCAGCCCTGAATTCAAAACATTCTTGGGTCTGAAAGAGGAGTACAGCAAATGGAATGATCTAACTCCTGAGTTTGCGCAAGAAACCCATGAAATTAATAAACGTCAATTATCCGAGCTGAATAAAATTGATCCCGCTATACTAGATCGACCTACCCAACTTAATCTTCGACTGGCAAAACGCAATTTGCAACAAGAAATCGAAGCCTATAAGTGGCGAAATCATAATTATCCAGTCAACCAAATGTTCGCCACCCATACCGGCGCCGCTTCAACACTTATCAGCCAGCACCGTATCGATAACATCAGGGATGCCGAAGCTTATATTTCCCGCTTAAATAGAATTCCCCAGTATTTCGCACAGCTGCAAGACCAACTGGAAGAAAACGCCAAAGCTGGCACCACTATCCCAAAATTCGTTTTCCCCTATGTTATTGGAGATGCACAAAACCTAATTACTGGTGCTCCTTTTGACAGAAAAAAGGACAGCCCTCTATTTGCTGACTTTAAGGGAAAAGTAGAAAGTCTCGATATCAGTAAAGAGCAGAAAAAGTCCTTAATAGATAAAGCTAAAACAGCACTAAAAGACAACACTGGCCCCGCCTATAAAACCCTAATCGACTACCTGCAAGAGCTTGAGATACGCGCAACTACTGATGATGGCGCCTGGAAACTGGCAGATGGCAGTGACTTTTATAATTTTCGCCTCGGCTTTTACACATCTACCGATATGACAGCCGAAGAAATTCATAGGATTGGCCTTGAAGAAGTGACTCGCATCCATGATGAGATGCGTGAAATTATGCGTAAAGTAAAATTCGAAGGTAAGTTGAAAAACTTCTTCGAATTCATGCGCACCGACCAGCAATTTTATTACCCGACCACTGAACAGGGGAAAGCTGCATATCTTGAGAAGGCTACTACCATTATCGATACCATGAAGGGTAGGCTGGACGAGTTATTTATCACCAAACCTAGAGCGGACCTCGATGTGAGAGCGGTAGAACCATTCCGGGAGAAATCTGCCGGTAAAGCTTTTTACCTGCAACCTGCTGCCGACGGATCACGCCCAGGCATCTACTATGCCAACCTCTACAACATGGACGATATGCCCAGTTACCAGATGGAAGCACTGGCATACCACGAGGGTATCCCCGGCCACCATATGCAGCTCTCTATCACCCAGGAATTACAGGATATCCCTAAATTCCGCAAATATGGTCACTATACCGCCTATACCGAGGGTTGGGGCCTTTACTCTGAAATGGTGCCAAAAGAGATGGGACTCTACCAAGACCCCTACTCAGATTTTGGGCGCCTCGCCATGGAGTTGTGGCGAGCAGGACGCCTTGTAGTCGATACCGGAATTCACACTAAGAAGTGGACCCGAGAACAAGCCATACAATACCTGATGGAAAACACCCCTAATCCTGAGGGGGATGTGATTAAAGCAGTCGAGCGCTATATCGTATTACCCGGCCAGGCAACAGCCTACAAAATTGGCATGCTCAAAATTTTACAGCTCCGCGAGAAAGCCAAAAAAGAACTGGGAGAAAAGTTTGATATTCGCCAATTCCACAATGCAGTTCTGGCCAACGGCCCAGTACCACTGGATGCCCTGGAGGAAATTATTGACGAGTGGATAGCAAACACCAGAACTCCAAAAGTATAACTAAAAGGTTAAAACAGAATTAAAAAAGGCCACTATCTGTGGCCTTTTTTGTTTGAGCTATTAGTGAACACCTAACAATTCGAGAGCCAAATATACACGAGGACAAGCGATATACTTGGTTTACCTGCATTTTTAGAACCCTATAGCTCAAGGTTGAAAGCCCCAGCTAACAGCACGCACTCTTGTACTGCAAACCGCTGCAGCATGTAGAATGATCCTATTTCTTAAGTATCGCATGGCTTAGTGATACTGTGCTCAGTTGGCTGCGGGGTGATAGTCATAACTTTTACTTCGCTAGGTGTTTCAAATCGGTGCCAGATACCTTTTGGTATTACCAATATTTGCCCGGCTGATAATTCGTTCCGCTTCTCATCACCGTTAACGAGAAGAATTAGAGCTGTTTCCCCACCTATAACTTGAACAAACTCATCTCCATTGGTGTGTCTTTCCCACTCGCTATTCCCTGAATAGTGGGCTACGTATATTCCACCATCCCTATACTCGGACAATAAGGCAAATGCATCTTTAGCTTCCTCATCCGTTGTTTCGGGAGTTCTTCCTTTTAGAAATTTAACTCTAGAAAACCCATCATCTATCGTAATAGCTTTTGACTTCGGCACTTACCAACCCCTTACAAGTACTACTCTTACTACTGGGGTGGAAGCAAAGAATACACCGCACTCGAGACACGCTGTGAATACATCCCTGTAAGCTCCTAATCGGCATCCATGCCTCATAGGGTCCCAAGCGCGGTGTATTCTTCCCTTCTCCCTTTTTAGTTACTAAAACCACATAATCCGAGCACCTTCACCCTTTCTAGCGGTAAAGATGCTCAACTTTTTAAGTTACTCTTTTGACGATCCTATAGCCGAATACTCTGCAAAAGTGAATCCTAACTCTTGTTGGTTGCTATCCACTGATCTACCTGCTGCTCCAACACTGCCAATGGCAAAGCGCCATTGGTGAGAACTACATTGTGGAACTGGCGGATATCAAACTGGCTACCAAGCGCTTCTTTAGCGCGTTCACGCAACTCAAGAATCTTTAGCATACCGGTTTTGTAGGCCAGTGCCTGACCGGGCCAAACCATATATCGCTCGATTTCGGTGGTGACTTCGGACTCAGTCATACCGGTCTTTTCCAGCATATAATCAATCGCTTGCTCGCGACTCCAGCGCTTATAGTGCATTCCAGTATCCACGACCAACCGCACAGCCCGGAACATTTCCGCCTGCAACCGACCCAAATCATCATAGGGGTTTTCCTGGAAACCGGCTTCTTTAGCAAGCTTCTCGGAGTACAGTGCCCACCCTTCCGAGTAAGCATTAAACAACCCCATTTTACGGAAAGTCGGCACACCTTTTAGTTCTTGCGCTATTGCCAACTGGAAGTGATGCCCAGGCACCGCTTCATGGTAAGCCAAGGTACGCATTCCAAACTTTTTGGTTTCATGAACATCCCGCAAGTTTGCATAAAATACGCCGGGGCGAGACCCGTCCATTGCTGGAGGGTTGTAGTAGGCTCCCGCCGAACCTTGCTCTTTAAACTCTGGGACTCGGCGCACCTCAACACCCATTTTGGGTTTTAAATCAAAATAGTCACCCAGGCCTGCATCAATTTCATCAATCATTACCTGGTAATCGGCAATAATTTTCTCCCGACCTAAATCTGAATCCTCATAAAGAAACTGCGGATCATTATTCAGTGCAGAGAAACGTTCGCTAATAGTGCCACTGGTTCTACCAACGGATGAAAAAATTTCATTCATTTCCGTTTCAATTCTTGCAACCTCTTCCAATCCAATACGATGGAGTTCCTCCGGTGCAATATCTGTACTGGTAAAGTTGCGTACCTGATAGGCATAGTAGGCATCCCCATCCGGCAATGCCCAAACACCATTGTTCTCTCCAACTTTTAACCGGAGAGTACTGAAATAATCGATTAGCCCTTGATACGCGGCGTAAACTTCTGTACCAATCAGCAACTCAGCTTGGCTGAGAATACCTTCCCGCTCCTGTTTATCCAGCTTTTCAATTTTGTTAAGTCGCTCCAGTAATGAGGTATAAAGTATATTTTCTTTTACCGGCGCGGCGATAAAACCCTGCATTTCCTCTAAAACACTATCGACAACAAAGCGCGGGGGCAGGATATCTTTCTCTTCCCTTATCTTCAGACCATCCAGCAATTGATCAAACTTACGTCCGACCTCTCCCAGACGAGACAAGTAATAATCAGCTTCTTTTACATTGTTGATCTGATGTACTTCAGCGAGAAACTCCGGCAACCTATTCTGCTCACCCGACATTTGGTTAAGCGGGTAATCATGGTGCCTCCAGCGTTCAACTTCAGCCTTTATACTGAGAAGATGCTCTAACACATCATAGGAAATGGCCTGCTGCCCTTCCAAACTTTCGCGATCATAGCTGCGCAATACCGCCAGCTCGCTCTTCATCATTTCAATAACACGCAACTGCTCTTCTTCAGACAAATCATCGAGATGCGCATTGTGTCCATCAATTCCAAATTGTTCCAAAATTCTAATTTGTGAAAGAATTTCCGGACTGCTACTGCCGATTTTTATAAAGACACGTTCAAAAAATACATCTATAGACCAAGGCTTGAAATAAACTGCATTAATAGCAAAAGCAGAAACTGCCAAAACCCCCACAAAAAATAAGCCGCCAAACCATTTGGCAATAGTCTTAATCATTATATTTCTCCCGAATTCTTAGCTGTAATTTTGTCCCGGTATCAGGATCACCTCAACTCCCGCAGCAGAGAATTCCGATAGAGCGATCAGCGCAGGGGCCAAGCTGAATTAGACCCATAATTCACAACTATTTTATCGGCGATACAAAGTCACTGGGCTTCAGAGCCAGCAGGGAGCAACTGACCTTCTGCAATATATTCTCTGCAGTATTCCCCATAATGAAACCGGGAATACCCGCCCGTCCAACAGTGCCCATAACCAGCAAATCGAGACCTTCTTCATCAATCAGCAATGGAATAAAGTTATCTGGATGGGCAACCACATGGTGAATACGTATTTCCCCCTCAATTCCGGATGCACGTATCAATACATCGAGCTTTGATCGGTGTTGGGCCCGCGCTGATTCAGTGGCCTCATCCAACTCTTCCTCAGAAGCGCTCAAGGGAAAATGGCGCCGCAAGTATTCATCGATATCGAAGTCCCAACAGGAAATAACGTTCAACACCCCACTGCAACTGTCAGCGAGTACTCGCGACCAACGCAGCAACCGGATCGCCAAGTCATAAGTGCTGCCATCCTCGCATTCAGGGTCGAGAGCTACAGCCACCTGAATCTTGTTGCGATGTTCCTTGATTGGGCGGCACAGCCATACCGGGCAGGGACACTTTCGCAGCAGATCCATATCCATTGCCTTGAAGCCCTTAAGCTGGCTGCGACCCTCAACATTCTTGATCACCAGGTCATAGCCCTCAGCCAATACCCGGCGGATCACCCGCTCGGCAGGTCGGGCACCACAATCTGACTCAATCTCCAAATTGGTCCTTTCCGCCGATAACTCCATATGTACGCGGGCCGACTCAATTTCACTCCTGACCCTATCAAGCATTGTCCTCACACAGAGCCGACTAAACTCCTCAAACCCCTCCGGCACCTTCGGACAGACCAGTAAAACCTTAATCTCCGCCTGATGATTGCGCGCCACTGCAAAAGCCTGCATGAGTCCGCTGCTTTCATCCTCAGCAGCATGGCTGACATACAGGATTTTATGAATGTTTGGCATAACGCTGCCCTCAACCAGAGATATTTGGGAGCAAACAGGGGCAAGACTCACCATAAACCCACTCGCTGCCTCAAATTGGTATCGTGAGTAGAGCAGATTTCACACGGAAATACACAGGTGAAGGAGATGGCGCAGGAGCAGATAGGGAAGGTGAAGTGAGTAAACACAAACCATATTAGACGGAAAAAGCGTCAAGTGTCGCTATAACACGAGACAGAGGAGCCCAAATGAGCTCAGGAGGCTAAAGCAGGTCGGCCAGAGTCCAATGCTGGGGTCAGATATCCAAAACCTGCTTAACAAAAGGAATGGTGATTTTACGCTTAGCCATAAGTGAAGCCCGGTCCAGCTCCTCCAGACACAGAAAGAGTGCTCGAGTATCCCTCGGGGCGCGGTGCAATATGTACTGGGCCACATCTTCCGGCAGGTCAAAACCGCGCAGACGGCTGCGACGGCGCAGGGCGGCAACTTTATCGCTGTCATTCAGGGTTTTGAGCTGGAACACCAGGGACCAGTGTAGGCGTGACTGCAAATCAGCCAGGGCAATATCCATACCGCGGGGTGACTTGCGAGCCCCCATTAATAACTGCCTGCCGCCATCCTTAACTCGGTTATAGAGGTGGAAAATAGCAGTCTGCCACTCGGGCTGCCCCTCCAACAAATGAACGTCATCTATACAGACAAGGTCCAGGCGTTCGAGTCCGTCGAGAATAACAGCCGGGTCCATGTTCATTAGGTCTGCGAGAGGGAGATAATGGAAAGAGCGACCATTGGCCTCTGCGCACTGACAAGCAGACTGAAGCAAGTGGCTAATACCACTACCCGCCTCACCCCAAATGTAAATTACAGACTCGGGATTCTCGCCACTGGCAAAAGACTGCAGCAGGGCAACTACCTGTCGATTTGGATCTGAATCCGACAGGTAAAAGTTATCAAAAGTGGCGTCATCCCGCAGGGATACCCCCAGCGGCAATTGTTGCGGAATACTCATCTCAATCCCAGTGATAGCGCAACGGATTCTCAGCGCTGCCCAAGGGTGAACGGTATCCATTCAGGTTAATGGCGTCTCCGTCCGCTTGTGCTCGCAATTTATGGTTTAGAGCCAGGGTATCACGCAAATTGCTCAACCCTGCCGAAGTGACCAGTGCCAGGCGCATTCGGTCCCCTTCAACAGAGAGCAGGTTAGCACTGCTGACCTGTGCCAACCCCTGTAGATAACCAGATGCCTTGGCATAATCAGCAAAACTGTCGATACCAGACAACTCAACAATCACCGCACCCAACTGATTGTCCTGCCCATTCGGGGACACCGCATAGCGCTGCGCAAGAATATTGGCCAGCTGGTTAACGCCGCGCAGAGCGACCTCTTCCAGCGAACCTCCGGCGGTATCGAAGGCATAGCTGCGACCGCCGTGAATTAGCAACCAATCTGCCTGCCAGCGATGGCCTGAAGCTTGAAGCACCCGACCCATCAAAGTGGCATCGGGACTATAGCGAAAACCCGCTTTCTCAGCTGCCTGCTCATCCTGGGCCCAGAGAGCTCCCAGGGGCATATTGCGCTGGTCATTGAGATCCATTACAGGGAAATCCAGGGGGACACCGCGCTCGATAGCCATTGCCTCGAGTACAGAAAATAGCTCCGGGGTCGCCTCTTCACTCAAAGCACTGCGGCCCTCTTGCAAGGTATCTACTGCAAGCCACACCAAAGTGCCGGGGCGATTGTTAGGCCACATGGGCAAGTTCATTTGATTAACTTGCCGGGAGATCGCTTGGGGATCAAAGGAAAGGTGCAAGTAGAGCTGATTGTCCTCACGGGTATAGCGATACCCTTGAACAAACTGCTGTGCATTTTTTAATATCGGCTGCACATTTGGGTTACTACCGACAGCGGCATCTCCCGTAACACGTACGAACACCCGTTCCAGGCCGCGACTTCCGGCTGCTGCACGATCCGTGGCTCCGCGACTCGACACAGCCTCGACAACTTCGTACAAATCCGAGATGACTCGAGCTTGGACCGGTAGGGCTAGAACACTGATGATCAGAGCCAGCAACTGCAACACCAATCCCTGCCGGAGCAGCTTGTGCATAGGACTTCTCTCCAAACCTCTTATTTTCCGCCCCTGAGCTTGCAGAAATTATTATCGATGTGCAAGACGCCAGATTTTAGGGCGGACTAAAAATTGCGGCTATTGTATCAGCGTCAGACGTTTCTCTCAGCCCCGAGTTCTCACTATCGGAGTGATTTCACAGTTCAAATGGTGAGAAAATGCCGAAATCCCCCTTCGAGATGCCGTCTGGGCGTGGCTCCCGAGGCAAGACCCAGATAGAATACGCGCCCTTCGAATACCCACCGCAGGAAGAATCATGAGCGATTCCAAGCCGCAATCTACGCAAACATCCCTCTCTTATAAAGATGCCGGTGTCGATATCGACGCAGGTAATGCACTGGTAGAGCGCATCAAAAATGTCGCCAAACGCACATCCCGCCCCGAGGTAATGGGCGGACTGGGCGGATTCGGCGCCCTGTGTGAACTTCCAAGCGGCTATAAAGAGCCGGTTTTGGTTTCCGGCACCGACGGTGTAGGTACCAAGTTACGCCTGGCAATGGACTTGGGCATTCACGACAGCATCGGTATCGATCTTGTCGCCATGTGTGTGAATGACCTGATCGTAGCAGGAGCTGAACCCCTCTTCTTCCTCGACTATTACGCAACCGGCAAACTCAATGTCGATATTGCTGCAGAAGTAGTTACCGGCATTGGCAAAGGCTGTGAGCTGTCAGGCTGCGCACTGGTCGGCGGCGAGACCGCCGAAATGCCCGGCATGTACGAAGGCGACGATTATGACCTGGCAGGCTTCTGCACCGGTGTCGTAGAAAAATCTGAAATCATCGACGGCAGCAAAGTTAAAGCTGGCGACGTATTGATCGGCTTGGCCTCCAGTGGCCCCCACTCCAATGGCTACTCCCTGATCCGCAAGGTTCTCGAAGTCAGCGGTGCCGATCTCCAGCAGGACATCGGCGGTGAAACCCTGGCCAAGGCGCTGATGGCCCCGACCCGTATCTACGTTAAAAACCTGCTGCAATTAATGAAGACCTTCCAGGTGAATGCGCTAAGCCATATCACTGGCGGCGGCTTACTGGAAAACCTGCCCCGCGTACTGCCCGAAGGCTGCAGCGCGCGTATTGATGTCACCAGCTGGGAAATGCCTCCTGTATTTAATTGGCTGCGAGATGCAGGCAATATCGATAGCCGCGAAATGTACCGCACGTTTAACTGCGGTGTTGGCATGGTTATTTGCGTGCCTGCAGAGCAATCCGAGTCGGCACTATCCGCTCTCAAGCAAATGGGCGAAGACGCCTTTGTCGTTGGCACTATCGAAGATGCCAAAGAAGGGGCGGAAGCAGTAGAGCTGGCGGGGCTGTAATGTCTTGTAGAGTTGCCGTATTAATCTCCGGTAGTGGCAGCAACCTGCAGGCTCTGCTGGATGCCGCCGCACAAGAGGACGCGCCTTTTTCCGTGACTGCAGTTGTCAGCAATAAGGCAGATGCCTATGGTCTGACTCGCGCAGAACAGGCAGGCGTTCCCACCTCTGTGGTGAATCACCGGGATTTCTCCAGCAGAGAAACCTTCGATCACGCCTTGATCGAAGAGATCGACAAGTGCAAACCAGATTTGGTTGTACTGGCTGGGTTTATGCGTATTTTGACGCCCGACTTTGTGCGCCACTACAACGGCCGCCTGATCAACATTCACCCCTCCTTACTGCCGAAGTACCAGGGCCTGCATACCCATAAGCGGGCACTGGAAGCCGGAGACAAAGAACACGGCGTAACCGTGCATTTTGTCACCGAGGAACTCGACGGCGGGCCACCTATCGTCCAGGCCATTGTTCCTATTAAGGAGGGAGACACTCCTGAGCTACTGGCAAAGCGAGTGCAGGTTCAAGAGCACATCATTTACCCCATGGCGGTTACCTGGTTTGCCCAGCAGCGCCTGCAAATGGCGGATGATCGAGTTCAGCTGGATGGCGAATTACTACCTCACCACGGGGTTCAGGTTTCCGCATAAAACCAGCCCTTGATAGCTGGCGGGGTAAAAGTCCTTCAATGTACTTTGCGCGCCTCGCCAGCTAGTATTCAAAAGGGTTCAGTTTTTTGTGGGATATCACAGTGCGCCTTTTTGCTACCTCTCTGTTTCTTTTTTTAATTACCGGCCAGGCAATTGCTGCTGAGCTGGAACCTTTCAAAGCCACCTACGCCGCCCGATTTAATGGGATCAGCATTACCGCTACTCGGGAATTGTCCGGACAGGACGGCAACTGGCGCCTGGACTTCGATAGCAGCGCCCTTTTTGCCAGCATTAAAGAGTACTCTCGCTTTACCAGCCAGGATGGCCATATCACCCCCCAACATTACGAATATCGCCGCAAAGGCCTTGGTCGAAATCGCGCCACGGTACTTAATTTCGAACCGTCAAAAGGTATGATCTTTAACGTCCATAATCCGGAGCGGGATCTCAAAGACGCCCCACCCAATACTCTTGACAAGGTGAGCTATCAAATCCAACTGGCACTCGATGTCGCCGCAGGAAAAACAGACCTTCAATACAAAGTTGCCGACGGCAAAAAAATTCGCGATTACAAATTCAGTCAAGTTGGCACTGAAACCCTAAAAACACCTCTGGGTTCGGTGGAGACAATTAAAGTCGCTCGAGTGAGAGATAAAGACTCTGGAAGAGAGACAACTGTCTGGATCGCACCGCAATGGAACTACGCTTTGGTGAAACTTATCCAAAGAGAAGAAAATGGCAAAAGATATCAAATCAACCTGACAAATTTATCCATCAACGGCGAAAAAGTCGCTGCCAGCCAATAAATGGCCACATTTTCGACTGATGAAAAAAAATCCGTCGACTTGGATAGATTTTTGTCCCCATTGTCTTTATAAAGTCACTCCTCTCCCTCACTAGGGCAATGACGTATTGCTAGACTTTTTAGTAAGGGATTTGCTACGGAAGTGGAAGGTACTTATATAAGTCTAAAGGCCTTCCTGCCATGGCAGAGTTTATTCCAACCTGTTTATGGCTTTCAGTAATCAGCAGACTTAGAGATGGGTTCTCATGAATAAAAAATACCTGCGACACGCAGTTCTGGCCGCAGCTATCAGCTCCGTTTCCCAAGGCGCTATGGCTGCAGGTTTCTACTTGCAGGAAACCAGTGCAACAGGCCTTGGCCGCGCATTTGCTGCCGAAAACACTATCGGCGACAACGCTGCAATTCTGGCGCGCAACCCAGCCGGTTCAGCTCTATTCAATACTTACACCATTTCTCTTGGTGCGACTTACGTTGATCCCGAAATCGATGTTGATGGTGATGTCACCTACTACGTCGGCAGTGAGGAAACTGGCTACCTGGGATTCGAAACTCCCGCGAGTGCCAAAGACTACGCCACCAGCGCAGTAATCCCCAACGGCTACCTGGCCGCCCCCATCAATGATGAGTGGTCCTGGGGCCTGGCCATGTACACCGACTTTGGCCTGGAAACTGATTTCCCGGATAACTTCCCCGCAACTACGATCGCTAACAAAACCTCTCTGCTGACTGTAAACATCCAGCCATCTGTTGCTTACGATTTTAACGATCAATTCAGCATTGGCCTGGCAGCGAATATTTTCTACGTTGATGCAGAACTGAACACCACCTTCCCCGATGACTTCCTGATCGGTGACGTTGTAGCACCCGCCTTTGGATTTAACCCCTCCGGCGCCACCGTGTTGGACGTAAAAGGGGATGCCTGGGACCTGAGCTGGACCATCGGCGGCCTGTGGCGCATCAGCGACAACACTCGCGCAGGTATTTCTTACCACGCTAAGTACGACCCCAAAATTAAGGGTGAAGTAAGCTCCGACATCGCTCCGAGCCCGCTGGATTCATTTGACGATACTTCCGGCAACCTGACCCTGAACCTGCCTGACACCCTGGAGCTAGGCTTCTACCACCGCTTCAACAATAATTGGGGTGTGGCAGTAGGCTACATGTGGACCAACTGGGACCGTTTCGAGCGCCTCGAAGCCTTTATCCCCTCCGCTGGTGAAGACTACAACCCGCTTCTGCTGAAAGAAGAAAACTTCCAGAGCGGTTCTCGTTTCAGTATCGGTGGTGAATACTACCGCAATGACGAGTGGACCTTCCGCTTTGGTTACGCTTACGATCAAGGCGCTGCCCGCGACGGCTTGAACCGCCATGAAACCGAAGAACTCTCAGAACTGGTAGGCGAAGACCTTCCGATTACCTGGCGTACCCTGTCTATTCCCGACACTGATCGCCAGTGGCTGACTGTTGGCGGCACCTACTCACTAACTGACAAACTCACTGTTGATGGCGCTTTCGCCTACATCTGGGGTGATGACGAAGTTATCCAGGAAGCTAACAACATTAACGACTCCCTGATTACCTACTTCGATGGTGGCACCACCAAAACCGAAGCTTACCTGTTCAGCTTGGCTCTGAATTACCAGTTCTAAGTCACCTTAGATCTGATAGGAAAAAGGCTCTACCCCTGGTAGGGCCTTTTTTATTCCCAGCTATTGTCCTCCTCACCTAAGCCTCCATTAACCCCACAACAATCCACTCCCCAGAAAACTCCCCCTCACCCCCAATCCAAATACCACCAAAGCGTTAACACCGAAAAAAAGGGTTAGATATCTCCATCCTTAAATTTGATATAAGGAACGTCAAATCCTAAAACCAGATGAGTTTGCAAAATCATATATCTTAACAACGCATTTAAATTATTTATTTTTGCTCATTTAATGGAATCTGGAGCTTATTTGTTTAACTTATCAATATTGTTCAAAATCGCCTTATTCAGAAAGCAGGCCCCATAAGCTCACACCACTATTACTCAAGGATCTCTGAATAACCCCGTAATACCTCTGCGACCTCTCATTAACTGAGAGGGATCACGCA
Organism: Microbulbifer sp. CNSA002; assembly: GCF_047324085.1. Classification (NCBI taxonomy): domain Bacteria; kingdom Pseudomonadati; phylum Pseudomonadota; class Gammaproteobacteria; order Cellvibrionales; family Microbulbiferaceae; genus Microbulbifer; species Microbulbifer sp. CNSA002. Next base: position 1,311,216 of record NZ_CP172449.1, on the reverse strand, counting down.
TGCATTGCAAACATCAAACCCACTTAAATTGTGAAGTAAGTCAAACTACAAGAGTAAAATCATGAAGTTGTCAGCAGTATTTATCTTGTTAATTTTAAGCCTGGATGTCGCAGCCTTCTCTATGGGAGATGCCATCAATACGGCTGGTCGACAAAGAATGCTATCCCAACGCATCACCCAGACTTACATCTTGCGCGGCATTCAACCGGATGCAGAGCGCCACGAAAAAGTATTTACCCGATCAATTCATGAATTTAAAAAGAATCACGAGAAACTAAATAATTTTCATGGCGCAGAAAAGATCAGGGATCAACTTGTTAAAGTTGAAAGAGAATGGAAAGCGTTTGAGTCTGTCGCCTTACAACCCGTCAATAAACAAAGCGCCAGCGAATTATTTCAGCGCAGCAACTCCCTTCTTTCTGCTGCCCACACCTATGTAGTCCAACTCCAACAAGTCGCCAATCACAACAGCGCCGAACTCATTAATATCGCCGGCCGCCAGCGTATGCTCTCCCAGAGAATCGCCAAGAACTACGCTGCTAAACTTTGGGAAGTATCCTTGGATGATGCCGAAACCGGGTTGCAGGAAGATCTCTCCGAGTACTCCAACCGACTGAACCAACTATTGGAGAGCCCCCTCAATACACCAGAGATCAATGACAACCTGCGCAAGGCAAAAGATCACCTGAGTTATGCTAGCCGGGGGTTTGAGGGAGATATGAAAATATCTGAAAAGCGCCAGATTCAGGTAATCACCGGCACCACTGATCTGATGCTACGCAATATGAACATCGTTACTGAACAATATGCTGAGTTGTTAAATTCAGGGGAGTAGGAATGAGAACAGACATTGAATTCAGGCCCAGCACCGAAGAAATCCTCCATAAACTGGCAACCCCTGAGTTCCAAGCTCTCAATCAGCAAGCGAATGACGAATCCATTAAGCGCATGAAGCAGGCTGTCCCGATCTTGATCGGGATAGGTAAAGCTAGCGACAACATCCCCGGAATGCGGAAAAATTTAATTTTGCATGCCGGCCCTCCGATAACCTGGCAGCGGGCATCAGGCCCGTTAAAGGGCGCAATAATTGCCGGTCTAATTTATGAGGGGTTCGCTAAAGATAAAGCGGAAGCTGAACAGGTTATGGAGGAAGGCCAAGTTGATCTTGAGCCCTGCCATAACCACAGTGCCGTCGGGCCAATGGCAGGTATTATTACCTATTCAATGTCTGTGTATATTGTCGAAGATAAGCTATCTGGTAATCGCGCTTACTCCAATCTCAGTGATGATCGTGCCGATTACCGCGGCAGCTCTATCCGCTTTGGTGTCTACGATAAATCAGCAATCAATTACCTTCGCTGGATAGAGGACGAAATTGCTCCCGTATTAAATCAAGCAATTCTAGATGAAGGCGGGATTGATTTTATACCGATCATTGGCCGCAGCCTCCTTATGGGGGACGACTGCCATGTCATGACTAATGCCGCAACACTGATTTTCTCCAGAATTTTAATGCCGGGAGTTATTCGGGCTAGTAAAAAGCGAAAAGATATTGAAAAGATTGCGAACCAAATTTACAAGGATGAGACATTCCCGTTGAACCCAATCATGGCCACCTGCAAACTTGTTTCCGATGCAGGCAGCGGTATTCCTCACAGCAGTATTATCACAACCATGGCTCGCAATGGGACGGAATTTGGTATTCAAGTTTCAGGGCTGGACAAGGCCTGGTTTACCGGTTTGGCTGGGGTTGGCCATGGATTATTAATGCCGGGCATCACTCCTGCAGATGTCAATCGAGATATGGGAGACAGCGCCATCACAGAGACTATGGGTTTTGGCGGCACCCACAAAATATTCTCAGGAACATACCAAGATAACATCGACAACATACTGAAAATGTACGATATCTGTCACTCGGAAAGTGACTTTGTCGTTACTCCGGGCATCGAGGGGAGAGGCGCCCCTCTTGGATTCGACCTACTTAAAATTATCAGGACCGGTACAACACCAACAATTAATTCTGGCTTGGCCCACAAAAGCATGAACCGTTATCAAGTCGGCACTGGGTCTCTCCACCCCCCGCTGGAAGCATTTTTAAATGCTGCTGCCAGCTTTCTAAATTCTGAGGAAGAACAACCCCCTGTCCACTAATAACTGAGCCTCACAACTAATTCCCAAGATTCATATTTCACGTGCGCATAAAACAGAAAAAGGGGCAAAGCCCCTTTTTCTAATACCGACAAAATTGAAAGCTCAGATTACCAACCGCACTGACGCCCTTGGTTCTGCTCTTCCAGGTACGCCATCAGCGGCTGGAAGTAATCGATAATGGCGGAAGCATCCAGGTCGCGCTGACCAGTGAGCGCTTCCATAGCATCCGGCCAGGGCTTGCTTGCACCCATTGCCAACATAGCGCGCAGCTTCTTACCAGCCTCATCATTCTGGTAGATGGAGCAGCGGTGCAGCGGTCCGGTTTCACCAGCGGCTTCACACAGCGCGCGGTGGAATTGGAACTGCTGGATACGCGCCAGGAAGTAGCGAGCGTAAGGCGTATTACCGGGGATATGGTACTTGGCACCCGGATCGAAGTTCTCTTCGGAGCGCTCTACCGGAGCGGCAATGCCCTGGTAATCTTCACGCAGCTTCCACCAGGCCTTGTTGTAGTCTTCCGGCTTCACCTCACCGTTGAATACTTGCCAGCGCCACTTATCAACGAGCAGACCAAATGGCAGGAAGGCAATCTTATCCAGCGCCTGCTGCATCAGGTAACCGATATCTTTACTCTCATCCGGCACCTCATTCATCAAACCGATTTCCTTCAGGTACTTCGGTGTGATGGAAAGCGCGATGGTATCGCCAACAGCTTCGTGGAAACCGTCGTTAGCGCCATTTTTATAGAGGAAAGGCTGATCTTTATAGATGCGCTGGTAGAAGTTGTGGCCCAACTCGTGGTGGATGGTAACCAGGTCTTCACCCGTTTTATTGATACACATCTTGATGCGAAGGTCGTCCTGCCCGTCCATATTCCAGGCGCTGGCATGACAAACCACATCGCGATCGCGAGGCTGGGTGAACTGGGAGCGCTCCCAGAAAGTTTCCGGTAGAGGCTTAAAGCCCAGGGAGGTGAAGAACTTCTCCCCGACTTTAACCATGTCTTTTTCACTCATGCCGGAATCAACCACCAGCTGAGTCAGATCATAGGGGGCCTGCATGTCGTCGTCTTTGACGATGTCGTAGACGTTACCCCACTCCTGGGCCCACATATTACCCAGCAAGTGTGCAGGAATCTTACCCTGAGCCGGCACTACGTCATCGCCATAATGCTCATTCAACTTGGCGCGAACATGGCAGTGCAAAGCTTCGTACAACGGCTTCACTTTACCCCACTGGGTATCCATATCCTCAGCAAAGGCATCCGGGGCCATATCATATTTGGAGCGCCAGAAAACACTCAGGTTGTCATAACCCAGCTCTTTGGTACCCGCATTACCGATCTCCACCTGGCGCTCATACAGAGGCTTCATAGGAGGAGAAACTTTACGCCATCCAACCCACAGATCCTTGAGTAATTCAGGATCGCGATTGGTTGCCATCACCTGCCCCATCTCGGTCAGGGTGTAGCACTTTTCTTCACCGCCATCTTCGTGGCAGTATTTACCGGCACCGTACATGCCCTGCATTTTTGAGCCAATTTGCGCCAACTCAGAAGTTAGTGCCGGATCTTTCGGCGCCGGGAATACCAACCCCTGCTTCAACATGGTCAACTGGCGACGGGTATCCGGGTCCAGATCCAGGTCGTTAAATTTGGCGGCCTCTGAAGCCAGCTCCACTGCCAGGGTGGTGTATCGCTCTGAAGCCAAAGCCTCTACATATTGGGAATCAATATTGATATAGGTAGAAGCAAGCCAAGCCGCATGACTTGCCTCTTGCCCCATTTTTTCCAAGCGAGCCTGGGCATCATTTAGGAAAGCTTGCGCATCTTTGGCTGTCAGCTGGGAATTATCAGCTGGACTTTCCGCAGTCGCCTGGGCTACACCAACCGGTTTTACCGCTTGCTGCCCACTGTCACAGGCAGACAGTGCAACGGCAACCGCTATCGAGAGAGCAACTTTTTTCATTTTCTCCTCAAGAATCATTTTTAGATCTGCTTATAGTTGACGCCGTTTATAGCATAAGCCCCACACGATCAGCGACGGCAAGGCCGAAGATCGAGCCAGATCGACACAAAATCCCCTTTTATATCGTCTTTGCGGGAAAAAATTTGGTGAGGGAAAGAGCAAAAACCCAGGACACGGTCGAGCAAAACACTCTCAACGGGGATTTTTCAGGGGATGATTTTTGAAACAAAGAAGGGAGAGATTGGAGGCAGCCCAACCAGCAACACCCTCGGCACATGATACCACTGCTACCGTTGCTCCCTTCCGGGCCTGGCGGAGTTCACAGCTGCTCATTGCGAGGGGACCGGGAGGGCCGCCACAACGATCTTCGGTGCCAGTGCATCCGAAGAGGGCGCGATTATAGAGGCATAAACGAATAAGATCCAGCCCTATTAACAGGTTATAATAAACGACTACTATCTCACCCCCTGCAAAGAGTTACTCATGCACTTGTTTGTCGATAATTTAACCAACGTTGACTTCAGCTACCTCGACTCAAAACGAGGCATCGTAGGCGAGACCTGGCTGGCAAACGCAGCCCTCGATGGCGCCTTGGATGAACAGGGGATGGTTTGCGACTTTGGCATAGTGAAAAAGACCCTGAGGCATTGGCTGGATGATCAAGTCGACCACCGCCTCCTGGTACCTACCCGCTCACCCCAACTGACCCTGGAGCACAATGGAGACCAGGTTAACCTAACCTGGCTATTGGAAAACGGGGCATCTATTAAAGTGTCAGGTCCGGAACAAGCTTTTGCCTTAGTGGACGCCGAGGTAATTACCCCTGAGAGCGTCGCCGTCTGGTGTGTCCAGCAGCTGGCCAGCCACTTCCCCGACAGCGTGGAGAAGCTCAAGCTCAGCTTCCACTGTGAAGTGATTGAAGATGCCTTCTACCACTACAGCCATGGCCTGAAAAAACACCTTGGTAACTGCCAACGTATCGCCCATGGACACCGTTCACGCATTCAGGTCATGACGGGTGGCCAACGCGATACAGAGCTGGAAAAGTACTGGGCTGAGCGCTGGGAAGATATCTACCTGGGCACTCGCGAGGATCTGGTTTCAACAACTGCCGATGATCGCGGTGAGGAAATCCATAACTTTGCTTACAGTGCGCAACAGGGAAACTTCACCCTGACCATCCCTGCCAAAGTTTGTGAAATTCTTGACTGTGATACCACGGTGGAGCAGTTGGCCCAATATATCGCCAACACCCTGGCGGCAAGAGAACCGGGGAAAGCGATTACCGTAAGAGCCTACGAAGGTATTGGCAAAGGCGCGATTGCTTCAGCTCAAACCAGCTAGCCCAGCCCCATAGCACCGACACCGTTATAAATTGAAGTACCAAGGCGCCCGACTTTGAACCTGATTGTTTTACAAAAGCACGACTTTATTAGTCCCAACCGTGTCCGCCTGAGTGGACGCCAGCTGGAGCATATCACCAAGGTTCACAGAGCAGCGCCGGGACAACAACTTCGTGTCGGACTGCTCGACGGGCAAATAGGTAGTGGCGAGATTGTTACGCTCGACGAGAAGTGCGTTGAGCTTGAGGTGGCATTCGCAATCGATCCGCCCCAGCCATTACCTCTCACACTTATTTTGGCCCTACCTCGCCCCAAAATGCTCAAGCGGGTTATCCAGCATTTGACTGCACTCGGAGTCAAAAAACTGGTTTTAATTAATAGTTACCGGGTCGAAAAGTCTTACTGGCAAACTCCCTGGTTACAGGAAGACAAACTCTTTGAGCAATGCCTGCTCGGACTAGAGCAGGCTGTCGATACACAAATGCCGGAAATTCTGTTGCGCAAACGCTTTAAACCGTTTGTCGAAGACGAACTCCCTTCCCTCTCCAGTGACTCCCGTAAACTGGTGGCTCATCCAGTAGGGGGAACGGCTTGCCCTGTGGACATAAAGCAACCGACCACTTTAGCCATTGGCCCTGAAGGCGGCTTTATCAGCTATGAAGTCGAGAAGCTCCAGGAAGCAGGCTTTCAATCCGTTCACCTGGGTCCACGTATTTTGCGGGTAGAAACTGCACTGCCAGTCCTAATTAGCCGGTTATTTCCCGCTTTTTAACTTACTCAAATTTTAGAGGCTCTAATACACCTTCACGGGGGCCTCTAAACATCTATTTGATTTATTGCTTTTTAAAACATGGAGCAAGCTTTTACGAAAGCTTAACTCTCCATACTTCATTTGTTCAAAAAAACCCCATTAAAGTTACCTACCTCTCACGATGAGACAATTGCGTAATTTAGCAATCAATATTTCATCAATTTGTCACAATTAAGTCATATTTTGCGCCCTCGTTTTACCACCTTACGGTCGAATTACTATGAGCGTATTCTTAAGCCGGCTAAAGCAAACCCTTACCCTTTTTCTTCTTGGGATGGCCCTGGCTGCTGCAACTTCCACAGCCCAAACCCGCTTCCCTCCCGACACATCGGGCCTGCTTTTTACTTTACATGGCTCCAACACTGTCGGCGCAAAGCTGGCGCCCAATCTGGTGAGCGATTACCTCGAAGCCCGTGGTGGCAGTAATCTCGAGATTATCCCTTTAGGGAAAGAAAATGAGGTTCGAGTGCAAGGGGACCTCGGTGGTAAAAAAATATATGTCGATATTGCGGCACACGGTTCGAGCACCGGATTTAAAGGCCTTGAACGTTCCCAGGCCAATATCGCCATGGCTTCGCGACCAATAAAAGATACTGAGCACGCAGCCCTGAGTCGCTTTGGGGATATGCGCGGCCAAAGTGCAGAACATGTTATTGCCATCGACGGCCTCGCCATTATTGTTCACCCTCAAAACCCCATCAGCCAATTAACCCTGCAACAAATAGCAGCAATATTTTCTGGAAAAATTACCGACTGGTCTGAAGTGGGCGGGCGGAAAGGTCGTATCAAAGTTCTGGCGAGAGATAATCAGTCCGGCACCTGGGATACGTTTAAAAGCTTGGTGCTCGGGAAAAAGTACTCCCTTATTACTAATGCAAAACGCTTCGAATCGAATGATCAATTGTCAGACCGTGTTTCGGCGAATCCCAACAGTATTGGATTTGTCGGCTTGGCGTCTATTCGACGAGCCAAGGCCGTATCGGTATCTGACCAGAACACCCAACCGCAAGCTCCAGAGCATCTGACAATTGCAACCGAGGACTACCCCCTCTCCCGCCGTCTATTTCTCTATACCGCAGCTTACAATTTAAAACCCGTCGCCGAAGAGTTCCTGCACTTTGTACAGAGCGAGCAGGGGCAGGAGCTGGTAAAGGCCACTGGATTTGTCGCGCAGACGCCAATGGGTGTAAAACCTGAAGCCAACCGGGAGGGGCCCAGCGAATACCTGAAATTAACGGAAAATGCAGAACGCCTGAGTATTAACTTCCGTTTCTCTGAAGGCAGCGCCTCTTTAGATAACAAGGCAAAACAGGATATACAGCGACTTGTCCGCTTTATGCAAAAGCCTGAGAACAGCCACAAGCGACTGCTATTGATCGGATTTGGCGATGAGAAAGTGAGCGAGGGACGCTCAATCGTTTTATCAAAACTACGCGCAGTTACCGTTCGCTCAGCTCTAAGGGATCACCAGATTAATACAGCACCGGTTCAGGGCTTTGGTGCCTATCTGCCGGTAGCCTCCAACAGCTCCAGCTCAAAGATAAAAAATCGCCGGGTAGAAATCTGGGTTATTTAACCCTAGCCCAAAACCCCTCTCCCTCGTGAGGCGACAAGGAAGTCCCTCAGCACCCTTTCTGTTTTTCCTTCTCCCCTTCCCCAGTTTTTCCCTAAACAACACATCCAGCTTTTTCTAAAGCATAAATAACGCGCATAAAAAAGCCGCGTAAATACACGGCTATCAATTAGTGGCTATGCCACCAGGTCTCACAGAGAGGAACGCAAAGAGCGCTCCGGGGGAAACTTCCCAACAACAAGCGCGTTACCGCTTATTTACAATGTGGCCGCCCGCAGGCGGCCACTGGGGGCAATTAAGCTACAGCGTCTTCCGCTACTGCTTGTTTTTGCAGAGCCAGTTTGGGATCTACAAACTCGTAACCCAATACGTCGGCTACGGCTTGGTAGGTCACCATGCCAGCGTGAACATTCAGGCCTTCCAACAGGTTGGAATCGTCCAACAGTGCCTGCTTGGCGCCTTTGTTTGCCAGGGCTACCGCGAAAGGCAGGGTGGCATTGTTCAGGGCCATAGTGGAGGTGCGAGCTACACCGCCGGGCATATTGGCAACACAGTAGTGAACCACACCATCAACTACGTAAGTAGGCTCTTGGTGAGTAGTCGCCTTGGAAGTCTCGAAACAACCGCCCTGGTCAATAGCAACGTCAGCTACAACTGCGCCTTTCTTCATGCGGCTGATAATGTCGCGGGTCAGCAGTTTGGGGGCTGCCGCGCCAGGAATCAGAACCGCACCAACAACCAGGTCAGCTTCCAGTGCGTGCTTTTCAATAGCATCGTTAGTGGAGTACTCAGTGCGAACCGCACCACCGAAAATATCGTCCAGCTGACGCAGACGCGGCAGGGAGCGGTCGAGGATAGTAACGTCAGCACCCATACCCAGGGCCATCTTCGCTGCGTTAGTACCAACAACACCGCCACCGATAATCAGGACTTTAGCAGGAGCTACACCGGGAACACCGCCGAGCAGTACGCCGAGACCACCCTGGGCTTTTTCCAGGTGGTGGGCACCGCACTGTACAGACATACGGCCAGCAACTTCAGACATGGGCGCCAGCAGAGGCAGGCCTCCGAAGCGATCGGTTACAGTTTCATAAGCGATGCAGGTAGCGCCGGATTTCACCAGCAGCTCAGTTTGTTTGGGGTCTGGAGCCAGGTGCAGATAGGTGTACAGAACCTGCCCAGGACGCAGCATTTCGCACTCGTGGGGCTGGGGCTCTTTTACCTTGACGATCATATCGGCAGTGGCAAAAATCTCTTCCGGAGTATCGATAATCTTGGCGCCGGCTTGAACGTACATCTCATCGGGGAAACCAATAGCGGCACCACCATCCTTCTGTACGATCACTTGGTGGCCGTGGCCAACCAGTTCGCGAACACTCGACGGCGTCAGGCCAATACGATACTCGTGGTTCTTAATCTCTTTAGGGACGCCAATCAACATTTTCCTTCTCCTCGCTCTGTGCGCTCGGTACTGCCTTAATCAAATAGGAGTACCTAATTTCTATGTTTTCCCCAGTATAAGAACAGATAAGAAGTGGATATTTAGTAGATTTTTGATAAAACTAGTGGAATCCACTAACAACCCTGTCGCCAAGTCTATTTTTTGACCATGTCGACCAATTCGGAGTCAGCAGTTATGCGCAAACGTGCGGGAGAGCTAAGTACCATCGACCGGAACATATTGCGTGTTCTACAAAAGAATGGACGAACCAGCTATGCCGAGCTGGCCCGACAGGTGGGATTGACCGCGACCCCCTGCGTCGAACGGGTAAAGCGCCTGGAAAATGACAATGTTATTCAGGGTTATACCGCCTTGATTAATCCGGAATACCTCGATGCTGCCCTGGTGGTTTTCGTGCAGATCAGGCTGAACCGCTCCGCACAGGACGCCTTTGAGGAATTTCGCAACGCCGTAGCCGCCCTGCCGGAAGTTCAGGAGTGTTACTTGGTATCGGGGAATTTTGATTACTTGATCAAGGCCCGGGTGGCGGATATGAGCGCCTACCGCAAGTTTTACGGCGAAACGCTTTTAACGCTGCCGGAGGTGCAGGAGTGCACCAGCTATGTGGTGATGGAAGAAGTCAAAGAGACACTGGAAGTACCGGTTCACTACAACCGATAGGGGGATAGATCGATGAGTGGCCGCAGCCACTCATCTGCATAAACCGGCAATCAGTATTGAATGCCCAGTTTCCGGTAAATAAACCCGATCACCCAGGCGGGGCCGATCAACAGGAATTGTAAGTCCTTAAAGAAAGAGGGTTTCTTGCCTTCGATATGGTGGCCAATAAATTGGAACACCCACATAATCACGAATAGGGCCAGTGCCGTCTGCCAGATAGGCACCCCCAGCCGCTCCAATACCGACCAAGCCCACAAACACAGAACAGTTAATCCCGTCATTCCCAGGGCAATGGGAAACGACATCGCGAAATAAAACAGAAGAATCGGGATTGTCACCACGACAGCCCAGTTCAGCCAGGGAATTGTCGCCATAAATTCCGGCTGCGGAACTGCCCACAAAAGTCCGGCCACAGTTGCATAAATTACGGGAACAGCAATCCAATGAATGGATTTGTTGATCGGATTCTGATGACTCTCACCATACTCGGAAAACCACTGCTGGGCACTGCGCATGACAATCTCCTCATTCTTATATTGTTATTGTCAGAGCAATAATAATCCCCAACCCATGGATATCAATCAATGGCCGAAAATACCACGAGGCCTACAAAACGTGGCTTTTAGCGCCTAACGTAGGCATCCAACTGGGATAGATAGAGATCCGCCATCGATTTATCGAAGCAACAGAATACAACCTGCTGCGGCGCCCCCTCCTTCTCCTGAAATTGCTGCACCTGCTCTACAGCCACCTCTACAGCCAGCTCCGGCGGGTAGTCGTAAACGCCACAACTGATCGCCGGAAAAGCAATCGAGCGCATATTTTCGCGCCGAGCCAATGCCAGGCAGTGCCGATAACAGCTGGAGAGCAACTCGGGCTCACCCAAACTGCCGCCACGCCAAACTGGCCCAACCGTGTGGTAGATACGTTTTACGGGAATGGAATAAGCGCCAGTAGCGCGCACTTCACCAACAGGACAGCCGCCCAGACTGCGGCAGGCCTCCAGTAGATTGGGCCCCGCTGCGCGGTGTATGGCCCCATCGACACCACCGCCTCCCAAGAGACGGCTGTTGGCAGCATTGACGATTACATCGACGTGCAATCGAGTGATATCACCGAGATGAACTTTGATCACTCAGCATCTCCAACCGCTATTTGAATAATTGCTGCGGATGGAAATCCATTTCACTTCACAACAGTCGCACCTTTGCCAGAGATGCGTCCCTAGCGCGGCTGGTCTGTCTCGGCCCGAGCGAGTCGCTCGGGCTCAAGTCCTGCCCTGCCCCCTCAACCAAGCAACTTGCGGTGCTGTGAGGCAACGGCTTCCGGGCACTTCGTCAGCGCGCTCACTAACACGATAGCAGCTGAAGAGAAAACAAAACCCGGCAACAGCTCATAAACATCAAAAATGCCACCGGAGAGTTGCTCCCACACCACAACGGTGAGGCCGCCAACGATAACACCGGCAATAGCACCACTACCGGTCATACGGGACCAGTAGAGACTGATCAACAGCGCCGGGCCAAAAGCAGCGCCCAGACCAGCCCAGGCGTAACTCACCACATCCAGAACCTTGGAATCCGGGTCCATCGCAATCCACACAGCGACCAGTGATAAAGCAACCACCGCCCAGCGCCCCACTTTCACCATGGCTTCCGGAGTGGTCTCACGCCCAAACCAAACGTGGTAAATATCCTCCGCCAACGCAGCCGATGACACCAACAGCTGGGAATCTGCCGTACTCATAATGGCAGATAGAATCGCCGCCAAAAGAACACCGGCAACTAGCGGGTGGAACAGCACCTGTACCATTTCCATAAATACAGTTTCGCCATCTGGCAGGCTCTGCTGGATTTCCAGGTGGGCAAACAGGCCTACCGCCATTGCACCCAAGAAACCGGCCAGGGACCAAACCGCCGCTACTGTCGCCGCAACCGGAATATCGTTAGGGCTGCGCACCGCCATAAATCGCGCCAAGATATGCGGCTGGCCGAAGTAGCCCAGTCCCCAGGCCAGGGAACTGAGTATCGCCACCAGGCTTAAGGTTTGCCCGGTGTTATCAGTCATCCAGTGGGTCAGCTGTGGCATCTCCGTTTGCAGGCGAGTCCAGCTGGCAGAAAAACCACCCTGGTCGGAAATAACAACGAGAGGCACCGCAATCAGCGCCGCACTCATCAGCAGTCCCTGGAACACATCGGTCCAGGACACCGCCAAAAACCCGCCAAACAGGGTGTAAGAAATAACGGCAACCGCACCGATAATCACCGCCCAGCGATAATCCCAGCCAAACACCGTTTCAAACAATTTGCCGCCGGCAATCAGGCCGGAAGCCACATAGAAAAGGAAAAATAGAAGGATGAATATCGCGCAGACGGTGCGCAGATAGGGGTGCCCCATCTTAAACCGACGATCCAGATAAGCTGGCACCGTCAGGGAGTCATCCAGCTCATAGGTGTAGATGCGCAGGCGCCGGCCCATTGTCACCCAGCTCAGAACGATGCCGGAGAAAAGGCCAATTGCGATCCAACCGGCAGAGAGCCCCGCCGCATAGGCCGCGCCTGGCAACCCCAGGAGCAGCCAGCCACTCATATCCGAGGCCCCGGCAGACAGGGCCGCCACAGCCGGCGGCAGGGAACGGCCACCGAGGAAATAGTCGCTGGCATTTTTTGTACGCATATAGGCGTAAATACCGATAACAACAATCAACGCCAAATAGGCGACAAAAGTAAGGGCGATCAGCCACTCGGCGGCCATAAGGGATTCCTTCTGATCAAACTGGGGTGGTACTTGGCGCGGGAATAGTCTGCGTTTTCCTGCTCAATTTTTCAGCGCATTGAGCTATGGAAAGAGCACCACCTAAAAATTGTTATGTTTATTGCGCGTAAATCTACCCATAAGGTGGCGCCGACTCAATCAGCAAACTACATATATGTTGGATACAACTACAGAAAAAAAGACAACACTATGGGCATTTGTCTGGACGAGCTCCGACTCCAGGTTATCCGTCCAACCCTCAAGCACTTGAGAGCCTGGAGCCAGGGCATGGAGAATCTCCTTCTGGGAACCGCTGCCCAGGAGTCGCAATTGGGCTTCCACCTCAAACAGGGACGGCGCCACGGGCTGGGTATTTACCAAATCCAGCCCCACACCCACCGGGAAATCTGGGATCAATACCTGATCGATCACCCAAGCCTCGCCTCAAAGGTGCGGGGGCTGGCGAGCCAGCGGGATTTTCTCGATCACCCCCACAGCGAACTGACCACCAACCTGCGCTATGCCACAGCTATCGCCTGGCTGATTTACAGGTCGGCCGAAGTCCACAAGATCCAGGACGAGGAAACCTCAGACGTGGCCAATATGGCGCGTCTCTGGCATCAGCACTTTCACCACGGGCCCAGTGCCAGTCCCCGGGACTTTGAATGCAGTTACGCGCAACTGGTCAGCGGTGCAGATCCTACAGATTCAGCGCCTCGATATACTGGGGCTCCACTTCCTGAGCATCCTCAGGCTCCCAAGAATTCACCTGGCGCTGGATTGAATGGTCAGGACGCTCGACAGCCGACGGCATAGAGCGATCCAGTTCCAGACTCTCAAAATCGTAGAGGTCCCTGTCCGCCAATTGTGACGGGGACACCCGGGTAATTGCGGCGAAAATATTCTCGCTGCGGCCTGGGAATTTCTTATCCCACTCCCGCACCATCTGCTTGATCGCCTGGCGCTGAAGGTTCTCCTGGCTGCCGCACAGGTTGCACGGAATAATCGGAAACTGCTTGTACTCGGCGTACTGGGCGATGTCCTCTTCGCGGCAATAGGCGAGCGGACGAATTACGATATTGCGGCCATCATCGGCGCGCAGTTTGGGCGGCATCGCCTTGAGGCGACCACCGTAAAACATATTCAGAAACAGGGTCTCGACGATATCGTCTTTGTGATGGCCCAGTGCCACCTTGGTGGCGCCAATTTCTTCAGCAAAGCCATACAAAGTGCCACGGCGCAGACGGGAACAGAGCCCGCAAGTGGTCTTGCCCTCGGGCACCACTTCCTTCACGACCGAGTAGGTATCTTTCTCGACAATATGGTGGGGAACACCCAGGGACTGCAGGTATTCCGGCAGGATATGCTCGGGGAAGCCCGGCTGTTTCTGGTCCATATTGACCGCCACCAGTTCAAAGTTAACCGGCGCTGTCCTCTGCAAATTCAGCAGAACGTCCAGCATGGCATAGGAATCCTTACCGCCGGACAAACAGACCATAATCTTGTCGCCCTCTTCAATCATGTTGAAGTCGGCGATGGCGCGGCCCACATGGCGGCGCAGGCGCTTTTGCAGCTTATTAAACTCGAGCCGCTCGCGGCGGTTTTCCAATTCGGGCATGGTGTCTCTCTAACTCATTCGCGACCAGTGACCGGGCCCAGAGTACCGGCACAAAACCTTAAACTTTGGGACCAGAGCCAGGCTTTCCTGTTCCTGGGGGCGCGATTGTACGCATTTCGATCACGGAGTACACGACTCACCAGCCGCCTTCTCCCCCAACAGGGACTTCACGCAGGGCCAGACATGATCCAGCAGGGCCGGCTGCGCCTTAGCGGTGGGGTGGATACCGTCGGATTGCATAGCGCCCTGCTCCAGGGCCACGGTTTCCAACAGGAAGGGCACCAGGGCGACCTCTTCGGCCTTGGCTACTTTGGGGAATACAGCGGCAAAAGCCTCGGTATAAGCGCGGCCGTAGTTCGGTGGGATACGCATCCCCAACAGCAGAACCTCCGCCCCGGAATCTTTAGCCAGCTTGACCATCTGCTGCAAATTGCGCTGCAAACTCTGGGGTGGGTAGCCGCGCAAACCATCGTTACCGCCCAACTCGACAATCAGCCACTGTGGATTGTGCTCTTCCATCAGGCGCGGCAGCCGGGTCAGGCCGCCTGCGGAGGTCTCCCCACTGATGCTGGCATTGACCACCTTCACCGGGCGTCCCTTTTCCTGCAAGCGCTCTTGCAACAGGTTGACCCAGCCCAGCTCCTCATCGATACCGTAGGCCGCACTTATGCTATCCCCTAATACGAGCAGAGTGCCGGGCTTGTTGGCACTCAGTGCCAGATTGGGGACCGACAGCATCAGCACCAAGCCGAACCGAGTCAGTAACTGCCGAAAAAAGGCTGTTGTCATGTCATACTCTCCAAAAATCTCGCGTATCCGCAAAGGGAATACAGTATGTCCGCCATTCTCACGGCAGAAAACCTCTATCACAGGGTCTCCACCAGCGAAGGGCCACTGACCCTATTAAACAATATCTCCCTGAAAGTCGCCCGTGGCGAGAGCCTCGCTGTGACAGGGGCCTCAGGTTCCGGCAAGTCCACCCTGCTCGGCCTGCTGGCAGGATTGGACAAACCCACCGAGGGCAAGATCTGGCTGGCGGGGGACGAGATCACCGCCATGGACGAAGAGCAGCGCGCCGCGGTGCGCGCCCGCTGTGTGGGCTTTGTATTCCAGACTTTCCAACTGCTGCCCGGGCTTACCGCCCTGGAAAATGTGATGCTGCCGAGCGAATTGCGCGGTGAGCGGGGCGCCGCCAAGCGGGCGGAAGAGTTTCTCGCCCGGGTGGGCCTGGAACAGCGACTGCGCCACTACCCGCGCCAGTTATCCGGCGGTGAGCAACAGCGGGTGGCCATTGCCCGGGCCTTTGCCAGCTTTAGCAGCAAAGATGCCATCCTCTTTGCCGACGAACCCACCGGCAGCCTCGACGCCGGCAACGGCGCCAAAATTATCGACCTGCTGTTTAAACTCAACGAAGAATCTGACACCACCCTGGTGCTGGTGACTCACGAACAGCGACTGGCAGAACGCTGTGCCTCCCACCTGCATATGTCGGCCGGTGCCGTAGATTCCTACGCTCCACTTATCGACGGGGACAACCTGTCGGAGGTGTCCGCCTGATGCTGCCACTCAGACTGCTGTTCAGGGACTGGCGCGGTGGCGAATTGGCGCTGATTGCCTCGGCCCTGGTTTTGGCTGTTACCTGTGTCACTGCGATCGCCCATTTTACCGACCGCCTTACCCGTGCCATGGAGCAGCAATCCCTCACCTTCCTGGCCGCAGAGCGGGTGCTGCGCAGCAGCAAACCCGTGGATAGCTCATGGCTGGAGGAAGCCGACAAAAAGGGATTGGAGCAAGCCCAGATAGTCCAGTTTTCATCCATGATCTCCGCCAACGACCAATTCCAGTTTGTCTCAGTCAAAGCTGTCGACAAAGGCTATCCATTGGTGGGACAACTGGAAATCAGCAAGTCCCAGGGAGGCCCTGGAGAAATTGCACCACAAGGACCTCCCCCGGGAGAAGCCTGGGTGGAGTCCCGCCTTCTACCCTTGATGGGAATTCAGCTCGGCGATCCTATCGCCCTCGGCGACACCCAATTGAAAGTGACAGCCATACTGGAGCGGGAACCCGACCGGGGCACCAGCCTGTTTGATATGGGCGCGCGAGTATTAGCCAATACCGCCGACCTGCCCGCCGCAGGTGTGATCCAGCCCGGCAGCCGAGTGCGCTACCGCTATCTGTTTGCCGGTGATGACCAAGTCCTGAAAGATTACTTTGACTGGCTCAAACCTCAACTGACTGAGCACCAGCGGATCTTGGACCTGCGCGAAGGCCAACCCCGGGTTGCCTCAGCCCTGGATAGAGCCGAGTCCTTCCTGTTTCTCGCCGCCAGCCTGGCCGTACTTCTCGCCAGCGTCGCCGTTGGTCTGGCAGCCAGACGCTACGGACTGCGCCACGGCGCCTACGTAGCCGTAATGAAAAGCCTCGGTGCCGGGCGCAACAAAATTCTCGGTATCTACCTGGGACAGCTGGCCGCCCTCACCCTGATTGCCACCGCTATCGGGCTGGCACTCGGCACCTTTATCCAGAGCCAGGCGGTCAACCTGATGGAAGGGTTCTTCCCGGTACAACCCCCGGCCACCAGCTGGAGCCCACTGCTGATTGGACTCGCCACCGGCCTCGCCTGCGCCCTGGGCTTCGCCCTGCCGCCACTTTTCCGTTTGGCGCGTACAGACCCGATGCAAACCCTGCGGCACGACTGGAGCAATCCGGACCGACGCGAATGGCTCGGGCTGATTCTCGGCCCCAGTGCCATGCTGCTTCTAATCTGGTGGCTGTCCGGCAGCTTGCTTATGACGCTCGCCCTGTTTGTCGGCATGCTCCTATTGGTAGCGGGCAGCGCCTTGGTTAACCGACTTTTGGTGCGCGGAAAGCTGGCCTCCCTGGGAGGCGCCTGGCGTATTGCCCTGGGCAGCCTGCAACGCCGCGCCGCATTTAACACATTATTGATTGCCGCTTTTGGCACCGGTTTATTGGCCATGCTGGCCATGGTCTTTGCTCGCACGGCCCTGGTGGATGAATGGCGGATGCAATTACCGGAAAAAGCCCCCAACCACTTCCTCCTGAATATCGCACCCCACGATGTTCCAACCATGGAAAATATGCTGGCAGAGGGCGAGGTAAGCAGCACCGAGTTTTACCCCATGGTGCGCGGCCGCTTGGTAGCGATTAACGGCGTCTCGATTAAAGAGAAAAAAGATCGCCCCGGCGGCGTTCGCCGGGAATTGAACCTGAGCTACACCGATACCCTGGCACCGGACAACCGTATTTTGGAAGGCGAGTGGTGGGACAAGGCCAGCGAAGGTGTTTCAGTCGAAGTAGAGCTGGCAGCCCAGCTGAACCTATCACTGGGAGATCAATTGCGCTTTTCCATCGGCGGACTGGAAGTAGAAGCCCCGGTAGCCAGCTTCCGCTCGCTGGACTGGAACAGCATGCGCCCCAACTTCTATATGATATTTGCACCGGGCACTATCGATGATTTCCCGGCTACCTATATCACCAGTTTTTACCTCCCACCGGAGGACAAGCTACTGGTCAACGACCTGGTTCGCGCCTTCCCCAGCGTCAGCGTGATAGAGCTGGATAAGATCATCCAGCGTATCCGCGACACCATTAACCAGGTGTCCTTCGCTATCGAATCGGTTATGGCCCTGATGCTGGTTGCCGGGGTCCTGGTATTAATCGCCGGGGTCCGCGCCAGTATCGCCGAGCGATTGCAGGAAGCGGCAATTATCCGCACACTGGGAGGCCGCAGGCGCTTGTTGCTGAGAAGCCTGATACTGGAATTTGGCCTACTGGGTTTTGCCGCCGGTTTGCTCGCGGCTATCGGTGCTGAAGCCACCTTGGCCGTGCTGTCTTATTGGGTCTTTGAACTGCCGGTGATATTGCACCCAGTCCTTTGGCTAACCGGACCACTCACCGGTGCTGTACTGGTTGGCACTGCCGGTACCCTGGCCTGTTACAGCTCGATCAGCCAGCCCCCGCTTAAAGTACTGCGCGAACTGGCCTAACGAATGATTGTCGGCTCTTAAGAATAAAGATGTAGTTTTTATGGACCTGGATTTCGATCGCAAACATATTTGGCACCCCTACTCCTCCCTGATCGACCCGCCGCCGGTATACCCGGTGACGCGGGCAGAAGGGGTACGTATTTACCTGGAAGACGGGCGCGGCCTGATCGACGGTATGTCCTCCTGGTGGAGCGCCCTGCACGGCTACAATGTGCCCGAGCTAAACCAGGCCATGCGCGATCAGATGGACAAAATGTCCCATGTGATGTTCGGGGGTTTAACTCACGAACCGGCGATCGAGCTGTGCAAGAAATTAGTGGAAATCACTCCAGCCGGCCTCAACCGGGTATTTCTTGCTGACTCCGGTTCAGTGTCTGTGGAAGTGGCGATCAAGATGGCCGTCCAATACTGGCACTCCCATGGCAAGCCCGAAAAGAACCGCCTGCTGGCCCTGCGCAACGGTTACCACGGTGATACTTTCGGGGCCATGGCCACCTGTGACCCAGTCACCGGAATGCATCATTTGTTTGCTGAGCATCTGAACCAGCACCAGTTTGCACCCGCTCCGCAAACACCCTTTGGTAGTACCTGTAGTGACAGTGATATCGCCGAGCTGCGCCAGCAAGTGGAAGAGAACCGCGATCAGTTGGCCGCGATTATTTTAGAGCCCATCGTCCAGGGCGCTGGCGGCATGCGTTTTTACTCTGCCGATTATTTGCGCCGGGTGCGCGAACTCTGCGACGAGCACGACGTACTGCTAATCGCCGATGAAATCGCCACCGGTTTTGGCCGCAGCGGCAAAATGTTCGCCTGTGAGCACGCCGATATCACCCCCGATATCCTCACCCTGGGCAAAGCCCTCACCGGCGGCACCATGACCCTCGCCGCCGCCCTCTGTACCGATAAAGTGGCCGAAGGTATTTGCCAGGGAGAAGCCGGTGTATTTATGCACGGCCCCACTTTTATGGGTAACCCCCTGGCTTGTTCCGTCGCTAACGCCAGCATCCAATTGTTACTCAACAGCCCTTGGCAGGAGCGAGTAACTGCGATCGAACAGCAGCTGACCGAACAGCTAGCCCCGTTAAAATCCGCACCGGGTGTCGCCGATGTTCGAGCCCTAGGAGCAATTGGCGTGGTGGAAATGCGCGAGCCGGTAAATACGGCCAAAGTGCAGGAAGCCCTAATCGAACGCGGAGTTTGGCTGCGCCCCTTCGGCAAACTGGTCTACGCCATGCCGCCCTATGTGATTTCGGAAGAAGACCTCAGCCAATTAACTTCGGCGATGGTTGATGTACTGGGAGAGATTTCCTAGCCTCCGTACCAATTAATTTGTGAAGCCGATCTCAATAAACCCGAACTAACCGACTCACCCTATAAGTAACCTTCTCTTTGCTACCGCGAAGAGAGGGTTAACAGATCAAATTCCATAACACGGGGGCGCCTCTTCCCGGCTAAAAACCTCCGTTGCCCCTCCCATGCGCATCCTTTCCAGATTCAATTTTCTTATTCCTTACAAATTTCGATCAGCTTGATAGCAATTTTTACGCGAAGTGTTTTGAGCACCTAAAAATTCCTGTATCATGAATGTTAATGATAGTTATCCTCATTTACGATAGCGATCAAAGTGGTCAAAATGATCACTGATAAATGTTAGGCATTCACCTCGCCCGATCAATGCCTTATCAACCCTTAGCGTTTGGGCGTTAGAGAGGAAAAATGAGAACTTTAATTGCGTTACTTTTTGCTGTTACTTTTGCTACCACTGCTCAAGCTAGCCCCGCATCAGACGAAAAGCCCATCCAGCATCTCAAAGTAGCGGACGTTACTTCTATGAAGGATGCCAAGAAGATTTTCATTGAGAAAACAGCAGAAATTAAAAGCAAGCAAAAGCTGAATCCTGCTGAACTTCACCAGATTCATGTCATCACCTACACCCTCGAAAAAAGTGTTGAGTATTTCGCTGAAAACCTGAAAGGTGAAAGACAGAAGCTTGCAAAAGACATCGCCGTTGTTGTAGAGAATATCCACATTAACTCCGAAAACAACCGCCCAGAAAAAACCCGCAAGGATCTGAATCACTACTTTAAATTAGCAGAAAAGTTTGAAGCTGGATTTAAGCATAAACATCACTAATACAGATCACTTCCGAGCTTAACCTGTCTCTATCCGCAGCGAAAGGCTCAACTGAAAGCGCTAACTAACAGTAGTTAGCGCTTTCATAGCAACACCACCCCGCCACGATCTCCATCAACTTCTCAACGATTCCCACTGACCAGATTTCCTTCCCTTTTGATCCGCCTATAAATCTCCTCGCGGTGTACGGGCAGGGATTTGGGAGCAATTATTCCTACCTTTACCTGATTGCCCTTAACTTCCAATACGGTGATTGAGACATTCGCTCCAATCCATAAGTTTTCGCCTGTACGGCGCTTTAAGATCAACATATTTTTCCCTACTGATACTCAAACCATAGGTAGACCTTCCACAAAGGGAAGTTTGGATAAAAATGTTTTGAGTAACTGCGAGGAGGTGCGCGAGAACGGTAGGCATAGAAAAAGAAAAGGCAGACGCAACGCCCCCAGGGCCTGGGGAATCTCTCCAAGCCGCTGATTGTGCTCCACTTTATTGAAGACGAGCGGGTTTCTAGCGTACTATGCATATAGCCATCTTGATAGGTGATTTATCAATTTGGTTAGCTGGCCCCAGGTGTTCCAGCACCTTGGGTCAGCGCCTTTTACTTATTCTTACTTCACGCTTCCGTTCTCCTTTTAAGGATGGTTTTTAGAGAATTCTTGGGTTCTTGATTCTCTTGGCTCTCTTAAATCGAGCTGCTTTGGTTATTGGCTTCAGGTGGATTCTTAATCGCGGCTAAACTACCAATAAATATCTATCGATTTTACGTGGCTTTGACACTAAAACAATCCTAATAAAATCTAATAAGATTATTTTTGTGCCTATATTTTTTTCCTACCGAGATATATTGACCGGCAATATAGTGCAGCAGCTTTGAGATACACTACTAAGAAGCTGAAGAGAGCCCTTAACGAAGGGAATCGCATCCTATATATAAAGGGTAAGTGAAGATAGTTTTCTGTTGGTTTTGGATGATACCTAAAATCAAAATACTCTTTATTAAACATCCGCTTAGTTTTGGTTTTGCCGTAGTGGCTTTGAGCGTTTATCGAGTAAAGAAAAGTAACTCTTACAGGGGTTCCGTGTGCCCCAATCTACCTCGATACCTTTCCCCAAACTATCACCAACCTACAAAGTTAGTAAGTGATAGCTTAGGAGTTTATGATCATCTTGCCTTTTATATTATGGAGCAAGAATATATGCATAAAAACTTGTATTAAATCAATAGGTTACAAACCAACCTTAAAGCCAGAGTAGTAGTCAAAGTGATAATTTTTATAGTTTGCACAAATGTATAAGATTGCATTAAGCACCTGCTTTAAAATAAAATTTTTTTGCTGTAGCGTAGAAATTGATTCTAAGAGAACAATCATGATAATAGTGGTCAGACTGATTACTATATAAATGTTGCAAAGCCAAACACTGGAATTCAGCTGGATGCAGGCTAGAAAATGACACAATCAAAAAAATGCAAAGATTGCGGAAACACTTATCCTGAATCGCGTGACTACTTTGGCCAGTTCAAGAATAAAACGAGTAATGGAGTTAAGATTGGGTTTCGAAATTCATGCCGTAAATGCATGGCCAAAAGAACTGCAAAACACTCCTCAGAGAACCCTGACCTAGTAAGAAAGCGCCTCGATAGACGAAAAATTCAATCTGAAAGTGCAGTTGGAGAGCATACATCTGCAGATCTAGCTCGTATACGAATACAGCTGGAAGACCGGTGCAGATTTTGTAATGCTGAACTAAATGGTGCGGGGGAAGTGGAGCACCTTACTCCTGTATCAAGAGGGGGAAGCCATTATGCACATAATATTAGCCTTTCTTGTTTAAGTTGTAACCGAGAAAAAACAAATAAAACTCTTGATGAATATATGGTGTGGAGAACAGAGCGGAAGCTGTCCACTAGAAATATCAGCTTGCCATATGAGAAACCTGATAAGCCTACTGTCGTAGCCGGCCGTAAATACTATGATCGCGCATAACTTAGTAATACAGCCGACGCCTTACTTTATGCACTTCTTACACGGTCGCTACGCTCTCATTTTCGCGCAAAAAGCACACAAAGCAAGCCGCGGCTGATTGAGGCATTATGGCAATAATATAAGGAGAATAAATTGGTCATTGAAGAATTCTCAAAAAATATAGTTCCAATATTGCAACTTTTGGTCTCTAGCGCAGGTGTCGTTGGAATTATACTTCTTTGGTATCAAATTAAATCAACCCACCAGTGGAATAAGGCTAGCAGCCAGCATGCGTTGCTTTCAAACCTCCCTAACCAAGATCATGAAGCGACCGTATGGAAAATTGTCGATAATTTGGAAAAGAGTGAGGATGGTTCGATTACGGAGAATGCATCTAAAGAAATTTATAGTGATATTGACACATGGACATGCATTAGATTTTTTTTGAATAAATTTGAACAATTATGTGCAGCAGTTAATGCGAATGCACTGGATGATTCTTATGCATATAGCGTGCATTCCGCGAAGGTAACAAATATTTTTCAAAAATTTAGAAATTACATTGAATTCAGTCGAATTCGCCTGAACGATGACGAGATATATATTGAACTTGAGGTTGTTGCTTCCCGTTGGCATCAGCGATATTTAAATACTAAAGAGGTAAGAGAAAAACGGTTAGCTGACGCAAAAAAAGCATTAGACAAAGAACTGGGTGTCAATAATGTGGTGCCATAACAAGGCATGACAGACCGACGCCTTAATCTGTGCACGACGTTAGGCGATAAGAATGGCGATTGAGATTTACTACGATTCAGCTCTTAAAGGCACAGACATACGCGGGGCCGCTATTCATATTGATGATGTGCTCCATGAACAGTTAATAAATTTGTATGTTTCGAATGAAGCTAAATATAGCCACCTAGTTGATATAGCTCTTATCGAAGAGGATCAATGTCTAGGTATAGATCCTCGAAGAATAAAACGGTTTATCCTTGAGCTAAAAGTTTTAATGGATGAAGACGCTTTGTTTAAACCAGTAAAAACAAGTATTGAACGGTTTATTTGCATTTTAAATAAGGCAAATGAATATCATGATAAATTAAATGTGTACCTTGGCTGAGTTTTACCACCTAACAAGCGGCTGTATTTCGTTCCGGCCTGCGGCCTCTACCGGACTCGCTGCGCTCGCCGGTATACCCGGGGTTAGGACATAAAAAGTTTGGAGCAAGAAATGGAATTTATGAAGTATCTCGCACCGCTTATTGGGGTGGTTTTAGGTGCTTTAATTGCACCTTGGGTAGAACAAAGGAAAAGGTCATATGACCTTAAACACAAGCTTGAAACACTATACCTTGAGATTTCAGACTTAAAAACAGATGCAGAGCATATGCTTGAAATAGCATATGAAACGTATTCAAAATCATATTTAGCGGAATATCTTGGCCTCGATAATGAATATACTAAGAACTACTCAATACCAAGAACTATAAACTTCTACTCACTCGATGAAACACTCTTAGAGGTATATTCTTCGCTTACATATGATCAGCGAAATGCCATAAAGTCTATTTTTGAAATTGCTAACTTTATAAATCAAAAGGTTGAGCTTCTTGCCAAATCAAGTGATGGGAACGCCAAAAACCTAGACCAATTAACTGCTAGATCAATAGTTAATACACTTGCCACCTTAATTTATCTTACTTCCAGATTGCATCATGAGAGTGATCGCTTTGTGTATTTTAAAGATCTAAAGGACAAAGATGTTATTGCCAGTACCCTATCTGCATATGATTACTCACTTGAGTTTGACGATATCATCAAAAAGTACAAATATAAACAAGAACAACTTGCATCAGAAAAAGCCCTAACAAATCAAGCAAGCGAGATGCAGAAAAGCTGCACTCTGTCTTAAGGTATTAGAGCTCAGAGGAGAATCCAGGATGAGGTTTCGGAAGAGTATAAAAATTGCTAAAGGTGTAAGAGTTAATATAGGTAAAAAAGGTGTTTCAAGCGTATCTTTAGGCGGGAAGGGTTTAACCCTCAACGCTAGCGGTAAAGGTATTCGAGCAACGGCCAGTATTCCAGGCTCTGGCCTATCTCGTTCTGAGATGATTTATAAATCAGGTAATGCACAAAACCCTCAACCTACTGAGCTACAAAATTCAAGCTCTATTAATGTCAAGGGCAAGAGATCTGTTAGCTTCTTGCTTGGCGTGGGTATATTTTTAATCCCATATATATTTGCATGGTTTACTCTTCGAAAAGGGCATTCAGTATTATCCAGAGTAGTTAGTTTTGGGTGGCTGTCTTGGCTTATTTTTTCAATTACGCAAAGACCTTAACAAAGCCATCAAAAATCACCTTTTCAACACTGGGCTCGCAACAAGTTGCTCGCCTTTTATGGCGGCATTAGATTTTGGTAATAACCCCATTCATAGGATGCCCGTGAATAAAATTGAAAAAGAAGAGTTTGATCCTGTGGTGGAGCCCACTTCTGATAAAGCATATCGAATCACAAGAAGCGTTTTATCAGCTGTACCCACTGTGGGGGGCGCTCTTGCAGAATCATTGAGCGCAATTATTGCCCCTCCCTATCAAACGAGAACAAATAATTGGCTGCACAAGCTAAGTGACTCGATCAATGACCTGATTGACAATCATTCAAAGACTGAAAGTGAACTTAGAGAAAATAAAGCATTTTTATCTGCCATTCTAAGATCAAGCGATATTGCTGTTAGAACCTCAAGTGAAGATGTAATTAACGCCTTATCCAATGGCCTTATTTCAGTCGCATTAGATCAAACCATTGAAGAGGCAATTGTTTGTATTTATCTCAACTCAATTGCTAGGTTGACTTCGCTGCATCTAAAGCTTCTTGAATACTTGGCCTCTCTGCCGGAGGTAGACAAAAGTACTCAACTAACGCAGGAAAGACAGTTAAAGTTCTTTAAGAATTTGGCAGGCTATGACCATGACTTCAAATCAAGAGAGCTTGTTTATCGTCTCATGAATGATCTTATGAACGAAAGAGTAGTAGCATTACCAAAAGGCGCCAGCGCTAGTTCTGGTGGGCCAAACTTTATTAACATGAGGCTTACAAAACTTGGTGAAGAGCTAATCCGATATATTAATGGAAGTAAAGTTTAACAAACTAACGAACTTCGCGCGCATGTTACGCGCAGTGATCAACAATAGGACACCCATAGATTGACAATAGGACACCCATAGATTGAAAGATAACATCGGAAATAGTATAGGCCTTCCACCTTGACAGCCATTTCTCCTGATCAGGTATAGGGGAAGGTGAAATACTGAAAAATTATGCTTTAGGTTTGAAAATTGCGTGTTTTTGGCCAAGCCGGAAGGAATAGTATCGAAAGGTTGGGAGGGAATTAGTGGGTCATTGCAGAAAGGAAACGTTGGCAGTCGCCTATGCCATGTACCCAGCATTTATTGAGCTGAATACAGGCTTGCCGTGCAACATCTGCTGATCCCACCAGTCCCTTAAAGCGGCTTTCAAAGTTCCGATTAAGATAGAGCCAGTGTTTTGCTGAGATTCCCAATCGCTCAAGGATAGGGGGCGCGTTTTGAGAAATGGCACCGATCGTCTTGAGATCTACATAGGCTATAAAGTGGGCTTCCTGAATCGGGCTAGCGGGTTGGGCCCTATATGATTTCAAGGTCACGCAGACAGCAGCAAGCTAAGCAGACCTCTCCAGATAAGAACGTGATCTTTCAATACACGACTACATCATTAGCTCGGCCCATTAGCCACATAGCTCCGGTATCCTTGGCCACCTCGCCTTCAGGCTATGCCTTATATGATGTTTCTGTTCGTCAGCTCGTAGTTTTGCTAGCGGCTTACTCCCCACAAGGCCTCACAGTGTTGCAGTTGCCATTCGCTAGTAGTTAGCATTTAATGGAACTCATTAAATGGTGATCCTCCTACAGGGGACTTTCACCCCTATAGTTCACGCTCATGCTGGGCGTACCAGGTAGCAGCAATACGCAGCCTTTGGCTGTCGGACTCAGTACAATGTGCTTCACGGTTGAGGCAAGCATTAGAGTTGATTAAGTAGTTCACATGGAATGTATGTATGGAACAGTTTAAAACCATAGAGAATTTAAGGGAATATATAAGTAAACTTGGCCCTTTCTATGCACGTCCTACAGAGGCTGGAGCACACCCAACTCTCTATAGAAATAGCAATGATGCATCTATCATTAGTGGCGTTAGAAAACGTGATTATCTTTTCTCACAAGATGAGCGCTGGGTTTTACCACATCCACAAATGGGGCTCTCATTCTCGGCGCACTGGCAGCATTTAAAGCGCATCTATAGAATGAAGAAAAAGGTGACAAAAGGCCTTCCTATTAATGTATTTTGGGTAATTGAAAAAGCAGATATACCGAATGGTTTAGAATTTTCACCTGACCCCAAAGATAAGAAACACTACCTGCTTGTAGTTACTGAAAGAATGAGGGTTGAAGACTTGGTAAGTAAGTTAACTTGGGTTGCTGATCGGATGTCAGTAATTAAAGAGGCTCAAGACGCACTATGATTGAATATAAATACCCAGAAGAACGCGAGATCCTTATTCACTACGCTGAAAAGATGGAGAATGAAACTGCACTAGATATTCTTAAAAAAGGCGTAGTTTCTAATCGAGAGCAGGCATTAGCTCTTTCTCAATTCTATTGGGGAATGATAGACGTTGCTGCTGATGATCAAGGTTCTGGATTCCCTCTGCTGGAGAAAGAAGGGATCGAGCAGTGGATGGAGTATATTTTTCACTCTCTGAATGGCTACTTGGTGAGTAATGGCTATGAAGAAGAGTGGGATCAAGAGTAAGGCTCTGAATCGGGTAGCCGGTAATATCTAGCTACCGGCCCCCACAGCACCTATCGTGCAGGTCCACAATGGGCAGCTCCCTATCTGTAATAAATTTCTACTCAACATCACTACTGTGTTCAACCACTTTTTTTTAACCCACGATAGTGGCTAGCGGATTGGACCTATTTGTGAGTCAGCGGCCACCTGAAAGCTTCATAGCAGCAAGCTAAACAGATCTCCCCAGATAAGGACGTGAACGTTCACTACACAATTGTATCATTTACTTTACCCTTTAGATCGCATGAAACCTTCCCCCATTGAGTAGACGCCTACCTTTTGAATAGGGTAGGAAAAAATGCCGAAAATACTGAGTGAAGAGCGAGTTGTTGAATATTCAACAGAATTCAAAGTTAGAGTGGTAGCTCTCACTAATCAACTGAAAGTAGATACGACTACTATCGCCAACATTATTGGTTTGCATCCAGTAATGGTGTATAGATGGCGACAGGAAAGTAGAGAAGGCAAGCTGGTCGAGAAGCCCAGTCGTAGAATAAGTATGACAAAAACAACGAAAAATCGGTCTCAAACCGATGATAAAGAGATAAGACGTCTAAAAAAGCAGGTCGAGAAATTGCAAAAGGAGAATGATTTCCTAAAAAAGTGGGAAATGTACCTGAAAGATCCAAAGCTGAAAGATTCTCGTTCATAGCTCTTAATCGATCAGACTTTGGTGTCAGGTACTTATGTAGATACTTGAATGTTTCACCCCAAGGGTTTTATAAGTGGCTCAATCGAGATGAGAGCACTCGTGACATAGAGAATAGGCGAATTCTAGGGTGTATCGAAGCTATCTATACACAGCATGATGGTAATTATGGAAGTCCAAGAATTAGCGCAGAGCTGAAAGCTAATGGTGAACGAATAAATCACAAACGCGTTGAACGCCTTATGAGAGAGGCTGGAATCGTGGGGAAAGCTGGAAGGATCTATCGTCGACGCCCTTTGCCTGGAAATCCTTATATTAAGGTTGAAAACCTACAAAGAGAGCATGGTATGCCGAGTAAACCAGACTCTCAATGGGCTGGTGATGTAACCTATCTGAAGATCAATGGACAATGGCAATATTTAGCTGTGATTATTGATCTTTACTCCCGGAAAGTGTTGGGTTGGGAGTTGTCGGATACTCGAACTGTTGAGCTAACACTGTCAGCGCTAAATAAAGCTGTTCGTCGCAGAAATATAGAATCAGATCTAATATTTCACAGTGACCGAGGTTCTGAGTACGGTGCTTATGCATACCAAAGTCGACTCAAAGAACTGGGTATTGAGCCGAGCATGAACCGTCCAGGATTTATGAATGATAATGTGTATGTAGAATCATTTTTTCAAACACTGAAAACTGAGAGTTTCAAAGGATTTAATTTTGAATCCGTTGAGGAACTAAGAGCTAACTTAGCTTGGTATCTTGATAGGTACTATAACTTTAAAAGAAGACATGGTTCACTTGGGTTCAAAAGCCCAGATGAATATGAAAGAATGGCCGCATAAGATGAATATAAGGTGGCGTCTACTTTAAGGGGGGAGGCTTCCATGGCTTCGGTGCCCTTAGCCACCTCGCCTCCAGCCTAAGCGTTATGATATTCCTGTTCATCAGCTTGCAGTTTTTCTAGCGGCTTCTCTCCGCAAGACCTCGTGGTGTTGCAGTTGCCTTTCACTAGTAGTTAGCATTTAATGGAACCCATTAAATGCTGATCTTCCTACAGAGGACTTTCACCCCATTAGTTCACGCCCATGCTGAGCGTACCAAGGCTAGGCAAAAACATTACGCTACGCTCTATTGGACACCGCATCCGCGGCGCCTTTACTAGCGGCGTTATGACCCCACAGGGATCGAGGAATGATCACCAAGAAATATACCCTAATTGCAATGTCTGTCGTGCTGACTGCGTGCGCGGGTGTCACTGAGCCGATAAAGTTTAAAGCTTCTAGTGTCTTAACAGAGGACTATTATCACGATACCAAAGTAACAAATGGTGTTGTCCTGCTAGACGTAAACTGGGGGCGTTGGTGGGACTGTGGAGGCTATGAAAATGCGCAACTCGTTAGCATGGCATTCGATAAGCTACCAATGAGCTCTATCAATAATGAAGCCGAGCCAGCGCTTGTACTGCATAGCCCTTCACGCTTGGCTGTTGATCCAGTGTTTACAAATTATGCTTACTCTCTAGAGCCCGGAGAATATGCGATCAGCGCCTTTAGCATCAAGGCAGCAAAGTCTGTATCCAATGTAGGTTTTCTTACGGCGCAACGAGATAAACTGTATTCTGCTGGCAAACCCGTTGGTGGTACATTCACAGTTAAGCCGGGCGAGGCCGTTTTTATTGGCAACTTTTACCTAGATTGCGCTTATGGTCCAACATTATGGCGGTATCACTCAGATGGTAGGGAGGCATTCGATGATCAGGTCAAAGAGTACGCCAGCCGCTTTCCTTACCTCGATCTAACTAATGTGCAATTCCGCTTGTTTAAAACAAAAGAATTCGGCAATGACTATGAGCTCGTGCCATGAATTGGCTCCCAGTCATAACAAATTGCGCAAGCGGGACAAAGTGCTGCGCACTTCGCCCCCCCGCAAGGCGATAGCACCACATGAACATAAAGTATCTTTTATTAATTACATTTTTGTTTCCGCTGATAGCTTTGGCTGAAACCAGCACATGCTTTGGGACGACTTCCAATGGCAGCCTTACTAATGGGGTGAAACTGCCATCAGAAGGGGAAAACTACGTAGGCTATAGCACTATGGCGAGATTGGCTGGTCGTACCTACGTTCATTCAGAAGTAAGAGATATCATAGTATCTGCATATAAAGACTTAGAGACTGAACAGCCAAAAAAAGTCTACAAATACGCAGAAACAGGATTTAAGGATGGTGGTCAATTCAAGCCTCATAAAACTCACAGAAATGGACTTTCAGTTGATTTCATGACTCCAGTAAAGGATAAGAATGGAAAATCAGTCCATTTGCCAACAAACTCATTAAATAAGTTGGGTTACAACATCGAGTTTGATGCTAATGATCATTATGATGGCATGTACATTGATTACGAAGCGATTGCAGCTCATGTTGTAGCTTTACACAAACAAGCCAAGGAACATGGGCATGATTTATGGCGAGTGATTTTCGACCCAAAATTACAGCCAAATTTATATAAGACAAAGTATGCGCAGTATTTGAAGGAAAATATCCAGTTTTCCAAAAAACGGTCGTGGGTCAGGCATGATGAACACTACCATGTTGATTTTGCTATACCGTGCAAATAACAGTGCTAAATCGGGTAGCCGGTAGTTTTTAGCTACCGGCCCCCACACCACCCATCATGCAGGTCCGCTATGGGCGGTTCCCTATCCGCAATGAATCTCTACCCAACGATAGCGTCGAGCAGCTCTTCATTTGAGTTGAGTGTCATGGCAGTGCGCCACCTCAACTTACCCGACTGGAAACATATCGGTAGGCTAGCCCTGCCTTTTAACTCGTGGATTTTGGGTTCAGGCCTTCACCCTGTCCAAGGTATTAATCTTGGCATTTGGCTACTATGCCGTCGGCTGACTTCTGTGTAATCACCTTGTTCATTGCTGACCGAGGCGCTGCTGTGTCCCACCACTCTTGTCTACCCCTCGATGGTGGCTAGTGGGTTAGGCCTACTTATGAGTCAGCGACATGCTGACAGCCTCACAGCAGCAAGCTAAACAGATCTCCCCAGGATAAGGACGTGAACTTTCACTACACAACTGCATCATTTACTCCACCCGTTAGATCACATGGCTTCGGTATCCTTGGCCACTCCGCCTCCAGGCTGATCCTTATAAGATGTTTCTGTTCGTCAGCTCGCAGTTTTACTTGCCGCTTCTCTCTGCAAGACCTCGCGATGCTACAGTTGCCATTCGTTAGTAGTTAGCATTTAATGGGACCCATTAAATGGTGATCCTCCTACAGGGGACTTTCACCCCATTAGCTCACACCCATGCTGGGCGTACCAGGCCAATTAACTACACGTCTTTGACGCCCGATAGCTTACACGTCGCTTCGCTATGTTTCAGCTACGAGTTATTGAGGCGTTATGCTTCTGAGGATGACTGGTGCATAAAGATCAAGTTCGAAGATTTTATGAGGTTCTTTGGGATGCACACGATAAGAAAGCAATGCCATCGATCCTGCATGAGAGCTTCTCCTTCAGAGGATCATTGGGGCAGGAAAAGCGAGGTCACAAAGGTTTCGCTGAATATGTCGATATGGTTCACAAAACACTGGGTGATTACAAATGCATTATTGAAGATCTCGTAGAAGAAGGAGACAAGGTTTTTGCGAAGATGTCCTTTACCGGATTTCATAGCGATGAGTTTATGGGCTTTTTACCATCACATAAACGCGTAACTTGGAATGGGTGCGCCTTATTTACCTTTGAAGGTGATCGAATCTCTGATGTATGGGTGATGGGTGATTTAAAGAGCCTTGAAAACCAGCTCAAGAAAAACGAAACATAACAATCGCAGCCAGCAGGACCGTCGCTACGTGCCGACTTCTACTGCAAGGCAGTTATGTGTAAAAAATGAAAGAACACCAAATACAAAAAGTAATAGACGAACTTCCTGATGATAAGAAGATTCAGCTGTTGTGTAATTACGGCCATCAGTTAACAATTCATGCTCGTGGTGGCTATGAATTTCAAGGATCGGGTGTTACCGATCCGAGACTACTGAGAGATTGCAACGAAATTCAACACCGCGTTTTTCAAGCAGTTCGCGAAGTGGCTCGAGATTCAGACAATCAATTTTGTCTCAATAACGTTGGCGGCTGGATATCAGCCGAAGAAAGAAATGAAACAATACGTGCAGCTAGTGTTCAAGCTTTTCAAACAGCACTGGCTAAACTCAACACATAACCAGGCCCGTAATCCTCGGCCAAGGGAACCTAGACTGGGTTGTCACTGCTTCGTAGCGCCGGCCCATTCGCTTGACGTTTAGCCTACAAAGGAATATCAATCATTGAGCAAGCACGTTGGCTGTATTATTAATGAACTTGAAGAATCAGATATAGCTGATGATGATTTTAGTTTGTTTATGATTTTATTAAAAATTGATGATTCTGGAGAGGTGACATCAACTGAATCTATAGAACCAATCGGTAAAATTGGTGTTGACATCGATAGTAAAGAGTGCTTGTTTCATATAGCTCCTTGCGGCAAGCCTTTAAAAATATCTGAGGCATATGCAGAAATAGAAACTATTGATTCCAGGTTTTCTCTTGTCTCTGTAATAGAGAAAGAATTCGATGATTCATCATGGGTAAGAATGGATAATCCAGTAATTGGCTTTGGGGAAAATGTAGATGAAAAACGGTTTTTCATCGTATGTAGGGCTTAATAAAGGTAGGCAAATTCGCCCACTAAAGACGCGGGCTGGACTCGCTAACTCTCGCCTTTGCTACCGGCGTTAGGCTCTCATATGAACGAAGCTGAAGTACTTGAATATTTAACCGACAGTGATGGTAGCACTAGGGATATTACGTTTACTCCAGCCACTTTGGCTTGTGTCGAAAAGTTCATAAAGCTATTTCTCGAGGAATTCAGCGATGGCGAGCTTCTAGATCAAGACGGTGAAGTAGTTGAAATGTCTTCGGAAAGTGTAGTGTCTTACATCACACAACGTGAAGAAGGTTGTATTCATGGACAGCTGAAATCTAGAGATAGCTTTGTAAGCCAAGTTCATCTGTTTCTCGATTGGCCTGAAGGTGAAAAAATAGCTGTTGAAATATCGTATTTCCCAAACGATCTTTGCGGTGATTTTACTACATCAATCTTTTTCGAAGCGTTGAATAGTTGGTGGGGTGCTCTACAGGCCGATGAGGTATTCGTTAGGTATGAAAATGCTAGCTGGGAGTTTTATGATCCCGAGGGGCTGGAAGTCTTTTACCATGCTGTCAAAGCCTAGCTAGCACATGTTGTCGGACTGGTTTTCCGCTGTGCTCCAAACCAGCCGTAAATGCGGGCGTTATGAATTATGAAGACTCGGGCCACATTTGTTTTTTTTCTATTTTTAGTTGTCAGCTGTACGAAGCGATATGATATTTCGCTAATAGTCAATGAAGCTATCGGCTTCAAGCCTAAAGAGGATTTCGTAGTTGTCGCGCGGGAGAAAGCTTCTGACATTGCAAAGTATTTCGGTGACTATAACGAAATTTTCTATATAGAGATGTCAGAGCATGATTATGCTTCATTCATGAAGATCGTTGAGGAGGGTGGCTCTTGGAAGCTTCAGCCTAAATCTAGTCTTCCAGGCAGTAGTAACTTTCCAGAATGGGAAAAAATCATGTACTTCAAACAATATGGTCTTTTGACAATATTCAGAGTACGTGGCGACAGACGTGCGATTACTATTCAGGTCTACGAGCAGTGAGGCTCATAAATCGGGTAGTCGGTAGCTTTTAACTACCGGCCCCCACACCACCTATCGTGCGGGTCCGCAATGGACGGTTCCCTATCCGTAATGAATCTCTACCCAACCTTGGCGTCGAGCAGCTCTTCATTTGAGTTAAGTGTCATGGCAGCGCGCTAACTCAACTTATCCGACTAGAAACAAATCGGTAGGCTAGCCCTGTCTTTTAACTCGTGGATTTTGGGTTCAGGCCTACACCCTGTCCAAGGTATTAATCTTGGCATTTGGCTACTATGCCGTCGGCTGACTTCTGTTTAATTACCTTGATCATTACTGACCGAGGCACAGCTGTGTCCCACCATTTTTGTTTACCCCACGATGGTGGCGACCTACTTATGAGTCAGCGGCCACGCTGACAGCTTCATAGCAGCAAGCTAAACAGGTCTCCCCAGATAAGAACGTGAACTTTCACTACACAACTGCATCATTGACTCTACCCGTTAGATCACATGGCTTCGGTGTCCTTGACCATCTCGCCTCCAGGCTAAGCCTTATATGATGTTTCTGTCCGTCCGCTCGTAGCTTTGCTAGCGACTTCCTCCCCACAAGACCTCACGGTGTTGCAGTTGCCATTCGCTAGTAGTTAGCATTTAATGAAATCCATTAAACGGTGATCTTCCTACAGGGGACTTTCACCCCATTAGCTCACGCCCATGCTGGGCGTACCAAATTTCTGCATCCGACTGCCTACACTCCTCTCGCTTTGTACTGTACGCTTACGCTAGCACAAAGCGGCTCCGTTCCGGCGGCGACTGAGCAAAGAGTTAGTTTTCATCAGGCTTCGATCAATGAAAGTTATATATCTAACCTTATTAATCATCCTTTATTCTCAGCGAGCCATTTCGTTTGAATATGACCATAAGGATTTAAGCGTTGATTTGAATAATGCCACTGATATTGTTATTGCCAAGAAAATCTCTGGCCGCATCGCGTACGCAGATTTGACACATGAAATTAGCTCATATAACGCAAAGCCTATTGAGTGGCGTGACTCTCCAGCGTGGGAGAGATTACAAGATCTAAATCGAGATATCGACTCAACTTTCTTGGTATTGAATTCAATCACGGGTACTTTTGAAATAGGGGATCGATTTACATTTAATGACTCATGGATACCTGTTGAATTGGGTTCAGTTCAACTGTATTTTCTTTATCAGAAAAACAATCAAATCCAGTCTAATCCATGCCATCGAATACCAATCGGCGATAACAAACAATCAATCGTCGAGCTTTCTTCAGATCCTAATGGGATTATTGATTTGGTTTTACGCGACAAGCTATCATTTTGCGATTCAAAAAACTGACAAAGCAATGCACTGGACTTCCTGTGCATTGCTTTATTTTGTGCTTTAATCGCACAAAATCAATCAACTACGTTCCGGCCAGTGCTTAGGGCGTTATGACTTCCAAATATGAAAGAGATTAAAGAAAGAATTATAAACGCGGGATTAGGTGAAAAAGGGTTGCCGGTATTGGCCAGAATGGGTGAAGATCCAGGAAAGGAATATATAGAACAACTGCTGTCTGACTTGCATTCACTATTTCAAAACCTAAAAAGTTCAAGCAGTTTGAGCAAAGAGTTGTCGTACGCCTTGTACTGTATAGGCCACTATCCATATATTGAGTACTCAGCATGGATTGATAAAGGTGCAACATTTAGAGGCGACCTGATTGACCCTCAGATATTTCAGTTAGAAATGGCCGTTGAAAGTATATTTTGTAATGAATGGTTGGAGTATGTTAATTAATCAAAGTAGAATAATAACAAAAAGTTCTTACGGAAAACCTACGGGTTGCTTCGGCGTCCGTAAAGCTTTGCATTAGTTATCAACAAGGACAAGAAATCAACGAGATGAAATATTTCTTTGCAATAATATCTAGCTTAACTTTAATCTCATGCGCGACCCAAAAAACATATTGGGAACATCCTGAATACGGAAAGCTTGATGGGAACAGTCCGATTGTCTCGTCGGATAGAGATTCCTGTGGAGTTAAGGCATATAGTAAAGGAATTACAATGGATGGGACCTTATATACTGATCAAAGTAAAGTTATTTCCAAGGTGGTAGAAGATTCATTAGCGCGAATAAGAAGCGGAAGTCAAGCAGAGCCAGAGTATTGGAGTGAATATCAAGCACTAGAAAAAGAGTCGACTGAGTGCTTTAAAAACAAAGGGTGGACACGAAGCAAATAGCTAAATCGAGTAGCCGGTAGTTTTTAGCTACCGGCCCCCACACCACCCATCATGCGGGTCATGAATGCTAACCAGTTGGACCTACTTACCAGCCAGTAGCCACGCTGGCAGAATCACTGAAACAAATTACACAGATTCCCCAAGATAAGAGTATAAAATTTCACAAATCATCTGCATCATTAACCCTATCCATTAGATCACGTGGCTTCGGCACCCTTGGCCTCCAGACTAAGCCACATAGGATGTTTCTGTTCGCCAACTCATAGTTTTGCTCGCGGCTTCCTCCCCACAAAACCTTATAGTATTGCTATTTGCTGGTAGTTAGGGGTCATTAAACGGTGGTCTGCCTACTGGGGGATTTCACATGTCAAGTGCTATTCTTATTGCCCCCATCCTTTACGCGGGCATTATAGGGCCCCATAATCGCTCTTTATCCATAAGCAGGATTAGATTTCTTGCCTCAAATACACATAGAAATATGTCAATAGCATATATGATTAATTGCCGAACACTCGAAGCTGGTATCTAGTGAAAACTCCCAAACGTCTACAGCCTCTCATCGATGATGGCTTAATCGATGAAGTTATCAGCCGCCTAATGAGCGGCAAAGAAGCCGATATATTTATTGTCCGTTGTCGTGACGAAATTCGTTGCGCCAAAGTCTATAAAGACGCAACTAAGCGTAGTTTTAAAAAGGCCGCACAGTATCAAGAAGGGCGTAAAGTTCGCAGTGGTCGTCAAGCACGTGCCATGCAAAAACGGTCAAATTATGGCCGCCAACAGCAGGAAGAGATTTGGCAAAATGCCGAAGTTGATGCTTTATCCCGTTTAGCACGCGCTCATGTACGAGTTCCCAAGACTTTTGGTTGTGTTGACGGTGTATTATTGATGGAGTTAATCACTGACGAAGCAGGCAATGTCGCACCACGGCTTGGCGATGTGACAATGTCAGAAGAGCAAGCAATTCAAGATCATGCATTAATGATTCATTACATCATGCTCATGCTTCACGAGGGAATTGTACATGGTGATTTGTCCGAATTTAACGTCCTAGTGGATGATTCCGGCCCTGTGATTATCGATTTACCCCAAGCTGTTAATGCCGCTGCCAATAACAGCGCACAAGAAATGTTCACTCGCGACGTCGACAATATGCGTCGTTACTATGGCAGATTTGCCCCCTCTTTATTACAGACTCAATACGCCAAGGAAATGTGGGCACTGTTTGAAGAGGGTAACTTAACGACTAGCTCAACGCTCAGCGGCAAGTTTGATGATGACGATGACAGCGCCGATGTCGATGCCGTGCTAGAAGAAATCAAAGCGGTGATGCAAGAGGAACTGGAACGAAAAGTGCGCATACGAGAATCTTCAGAAGATGCATAAATTTAGATGAAAGCACCCGGTTTAGTAACCTTATTGGTTGCTGCGGGTATTGTTTATTACCCTATTGCACAAATTAGTGCACACACACATTAGGACACCCAAAGGCTGGAGGATGCTGTGTACTGCAGAACAAGCTCTCTTTCTGGGGGCTCTTACCCTTTGATTTATAGGTAAGAGAGATTAAGTTCTGGGAATTGATATGCAGATTTTTGGAAATGCTATTTTAGATAAAAGAGTGGTAATCGTGTTATAGAGTATTTGGGGTAGAAGTAGATTAGCAGGGTGTGGCTGAGAGGAAACGCCGGCAATGCCTATTCGGTGTATCCAGCGTTTATCGAGCTGGATGCAAGCTTGCTTTACCGTCTCTATTGATCCTACCAAACCTTTAAAGCGGCTTTCAAAGTTCCAATTGAGATAGAGCCAGTGTTTTGCTGAGATGCCCAGCCGCTCAAGGATAAGGGGCGTCTTTAGAGAAATGGCTCCGCGCTTTTGGGGTGCTAAATGCCGACCACTCCAGTCCACTAACGCCAAATAGTGGTCCAGCTGAAAGGGCAACCCTTCGGCATATTAAGGCCACATTTCCACTAAGCTCTTCATTGAGCAATATCTTGTAAAACACACCAGAGAATCGAAGTGTAAAGCCCTCGACTAAATAACGGCTGTCCCAGTAAGAACTCGGTCGCTAAATAACTAACTCCAAAAATGCTAAGCGGCTAAATACTACCCTTAAACTTAACTAAAAATTAATGGTCAAGTAACTCCGCATTAGTCGGGTACTTTTCAAGGAGTTCAATAAGTTTTTTAGTGCCATCTACAGGCTTTAGGCTGGCAAGCGTTCTTCGTAAAGCTCTTATCGTTGCAATATCTTTCGAGTTAAACAGGATTTCTTCACGACGAGTACTGCTTTTAGCAATATCCAAGGCAGGGAAAATTCGCTGTCTCGCAACTTCCCTGGACAATACTACCTCCATATTTCCCGTTCCCTTAAACTCCTCAAATATCACCTGGTCCATTCGGCTTCCGGTATCCACGAGTATCGTTGCCAGAATCGTAAGTGAGCTACCACCTTCAATCTTCCTAGCAGCGCCAAACAGCTTTCTGGGTACCTCCATAGCCCGGGCATCGATCCCGCCAGACATCGTACGTCCCCTACCACTCCGCTGTGCATTGTGTACCCGTGAAAGCCTTGTCAACGAGTCAACCACGATCATCACATCCTGGCCCTCACCGGCTTCCTTACAGGCCCTATCATGGAGTTCATTAGCTACTCTCACATGCTCTTCATAGCTATGATCAGAAGAGGACGCATAAACTTCGGCCGGTACACTTCGCTTAAAGTCAGTAACCTCCTCTGGCCTTTCATCAATAAGCAAAGCGTACAGCTTTATTTCGGGGTAAGCCTCCCCCACTGCTTGGCAGATATGTTTCAGGATAGTGGTTTTGCCACAGCCCGGTGGAGCCACAATCAAGCCTCGCTGCCCCTTACCAATTGGCGTAATCAAATCCATCGCCCTTACCGTAAGTTCCCGAGAACCTGTCTCAAGGCGAATAGGCTCAGATGGATTAATAGCTACTCCATTTAAGAACCGTTTCTTTGGATCAGAAGTATCCTCTTGTTTCTTATCAGCCTTCTTAGGCTCCGTATTTCTCTTTACCTTTAAGGATAATATTTTTCTGGACATAACATGCTCTTTATAAATCAATCAAGACTGGAGAGATTATTAATGATTGTCGATGGCTGGACAAAAGATTAGTACTCCCCCAAATTGGATACTATAGCCAGAACTTGTGGCTAAGCGATTACCCTACCGAACCCAAGGCAGACAAATAGCCCAATTAAAACCCGAGAATACCGATTAACGTCCGCCGTAACCATCGAAACACCAATCAGAAGGTTGAAAAAAACGAAGAACCGCTACTGATTGAAGGTGCACACTAGGACACCCACAGATTGAAAGATGACACTGGAAATGATACAGGCTTTCCACGTTAACGGCCATTTCTCCTGGTCTGGCTCGGACGAAGTGAAATGCTGAAAAAATATACTTTAGGTTGGAAAATTGCGTGAATTAGCCAACCTAAAGGAATAGCATCGAAAAGCCGGGAGGAAATAGTGGCGTGTCACCAAAAGGAAGCATTGGCAGTCGCCTATGCCATGCACCCAGCGTATATTGAACTGAATACAGGCTTGCCGTACAGCCTCTTCTGATCACAGCAGGCTTTAAAAGCGGCTTTCAAAGTTCAGATTGAGATAGAGTCAATGCCTGGGCGAAATGCCAAGCCGATCTAGGACAGGGGGCGTTTTTGTGCAATATAACCTCGTTTTCCGATGTCTAAATGTCGGCTACTCCAGTCCACTAGCTCCAAGTAGTGATCCAGCTGAAAAGGTAGCCCTTTCGGCATATTCAAATGTTCAGTGCCGACAACCGGGAGTAGATTTTGGGGCCGCTCATTTGAGGCTGCCGCACGAATACGCTGTTGAATTGAAGTGTAATCAGATTCTCAGGTGTCTTGGCGATATTGGCACGGATCGAGGAGGTCTACATAAGCCATAGAAGCAGCCTGGGCTCTTTCATCCAGTAAGGCTTGGGACTGAAACGGCCTTCCCGAAATCAACCTGTACAAGTGTCTTCAGCATTAGCTTGGCGAGCGACAGATTCATTTAAATATCGCATAAACCAGCTGATATCCGTTAGGCGCTCCCGCCATAGAGAGAGGATTTCTTTATTTCATCACTTCGCATCGGCGCCACTTAGTTAAGGAACAATTATTGGATCAAGTAAGACTAACTAAAGCGCCGCTGTAAATTATCGACTGCAATTGATATTCGCCCACCCAAATTTAATTTCATCTCTTTTATTACATCAGAGTTAGAATCGAGAATGTCACTTCGAGAAAAGTACTTCAGGTTGAACCTGGTTGACTTCGGTGTTTCAGCATTAAACTCCATTAGCATGGCGGGTAATAGAGGGAGAAGATCACCCTCAGTGTAGAAATCTTGATTCAATCGGCTTTTCTTAACTTCTATAACAAGGGTTGCTTCTCCTTCAGGCATGACGATCACTTCTTGATATGTTTTTCCGGTCATGCCATGGGGAAGTTCGTTGTGAGAGGCAATAGAGATTACCCCTGGGAACCATTCTCCGTAATTTTCCATGTTGGTGACGTACTCAAAGAACGTGTTAATCGGACGTTTAACCGTGATCGCGACTTCCGCTAATAAAATCATTATTTACTCCGGGTTCGTTATTTACGAGTCCACTATATTGTTCTTTTTGAATGACAAAAAGTGACCTATAATGCGATCGGAGTTTCCATTTTGGAAAGTGATATGTCGAAGTTTACCCAGTATGAGTCTTTTGTGGCTGTTGTTGATTCTGGCAGTATTCGGCTTGCCGCTGACAGTCTAAACAAGACGCCATCAGCGCTTAGTAAGCAGATTACAAACCTGGAGTATGATCTTGGCGTGCAGCTATTTGATCGCTCCAATAAGCAAATGGTACTTACAGAGCATGGCGCAAGCTTTTACAAAAGCAGTGCTGCAATACTAAGGCAAATCAGCGAATCAGAAAGGCGCATTCAGTATGATAACGAGCGCGTCGAAGGGGACCTCAAAATAACGTTATCCCGGTCTTTGGTTGACTCAAGCTTGTCTTCTTGGTTAAGTGAGTTTTCTGAGCGTTATCCAAATGTTAGATATCGGCTGGAGTATTCCGAATCCATTATTAACTTTAGTGATTCTGATCTTGATTTTGCTTTTAGAATTGGTGAGATTGCGGACAGTACACGTTTAATCTCCCGCGAGCTATGTGAGGTTCGACCCACATTTTTTGCAACGACAGAATATCTCGCGACACATGGTACACCTACTCAAATCTCTGAACTTACTTCCCATCGCGTTGCCATGCCACCTCTCGAGGACCTTTCACCAGAAGTAAGAAAGTGGTTAAAGAACAACAAGTTTAATAATCAGACGTATGCTCACCATAGAATAAATGATGTTCACGCCATTCAAACCATGGCGCTAAAGAATATCTGTATTGGGTTCCAGTTGCATCAGAGTATTATTAAGCTAATTGAATCAGGACTGGTAATACCTCTTTTCCAAAACAACAAGTTACCACCTAAGAAACTCAGCCTTGTATATCGTCAATCTCAATACAAAGCTAAGCAGATCGAAGTTTTTAAACGATTTATTTTCGAGAAATATAATAAAGAATAAGATGGCGAAGGGGCTAAATGATATTTCCTCTGCTCTAAATTCACACGATAATCGACATATACCAGCCCACAATGGGGCAACCAAAGACTGGGGGATGTTGCCAACAGTGTCTTATATTATGCTTCTGTTCGTCAGATTGTAGCTTTGCTAGCGGCCCCTCCCCTCATGGATGGCTTTATCCTAGCGAGAGGCGTTGTGCAATTTTTTCTGGGTTCGATCAACTTTAGATGTATAACAAATACTGGTAGCTTTATTCGACCCCTCAGGTCTCCGAAGGATACCCAATATTATGCATGTTTATGTGGCTCCCTGTGGTCTCAGTTTCGTAAAAAAAGGGACAGGTAATATTTGGTTGCTCTGCCTCGGTGGCCATCAATCAAAACGCAGAAAATATCTATTCTAGTTATTAATAAAAAATTTTTTAAATTTAAGAATTTTTATAAATCTTAAATTGTTAAGTGCAAGCTTGATTGATTTAAATGGGAATCTACCCACTATTACCTTAAAGCAAT
The DNA here is from genome assembly GCF_047324085.1 of Microbulbifer sp. CNSA002. Classification (NCBI taxonomy): domain Bacteria; kingdom Pseudomonadati; phylum Pseudomonadota; class Gammaproteobacteria; order Cellvibrionales; family Microbulbiferaceae; genus Microbulbifer; species Microbulbifer sp. CNSA002. The sequence goes on along the minus strand of NZ_CP172449.1, from coordinate 1,269,124 downwards.
TATTATTCGATATCGCATAACGTTCTTCATCACCTTCCATACGCAAAAAAACACCATTGATACCCTTCAGTCTGCCTTAGGTTATGAGCCCTTGCTATTTTCATTAGCAAGCTTAGTAAGGATCTTAATTGCTTGATTAAGTAAAACTACAGAATATACTTCATGGGGTGGTTAATTTATGGAAAGGGGCTATAAAAATATTTTTTTAAACACAGCTAATAAGGCACTTATAAAGTGCTTCATTCTCACGTGTATGTGTTTGGCTCTAGGCTGCGATAATAGTGGTTCTGACAGCAATGACACACCCAAGGATACCACAACAGCAAGTGAATCGTTGCTGGCACAATTTGGCGATGCTCAGGGCCGCTTTAGCAAAGAAACAATGCAGGCGCTATTAGAATATGAGGATACGTCGAACACATTGGCTCTTGTGCAGCTTATCGCCGTGAGTGATACCTATGGATTTAGCAATTACGAGAGCTCGATTGAATCAGTATGGTCTAACGTAGGTGGAGGCACTGTTTTTGCGAGTACAGTAGCGGCAACTATGTTCGCTGAACGGGAATTTAGTGCGATTCGTATCGCCGAATTTCCGAACATTGATGCACTACTAGAAGCTATTAATTCAGACGATTTTACAACCGCTATAAATACGCTGTATGGAGCTTCAACTGATCAAACTTGGATATTAGGAATACCTGGGAATCTTCCGTTTGAACCTTCCGGTTCCTTCTCTGACCCAAGCCTGGATAATCTTGATGAAGACGAAGCCATTGAACTACTTCTCAATACAGGCGTATTGGATGATAGCGGCGATGCGGTATCGCTTTACACAAATATCGATGTCATGATCGACATGATTGTCAGCGACTCACCCTCCCCGTTTTTTATGATGAACCTCATCGATTTTTATGAAACAGCACAATATTCTGACGGGCGAGAAACAGAATTAACCGGCGAAGAAGCTAATAGCATCTATGGTGAAACCATTGGGCTAATACTCTTTTCTTACAACAGCGGCCCTACCTATTCAATGGATGTTGATATTGTTTTGACTGAAGATACTATCGACTGGGAAAAGATTATGATTGTGCGTTACGCCAGTCGTGATGCCTTTTTAAATGCTTTCTTAAACCCTGCCGCACAGGAGGCTTTAGAACATAAAGAAGCTGGGTTAGAGAATACTTTTGTTTACGTAACAGAGCTAGCTGAAACCAGCACGGAAAATTAACTATCCTTTTCAAGGCAGTTAAAACCATAACAGGAAAAGCTACTGGATACTTCGTAACAATACTTCCGGAGGGAAACCTCTCTCCATAGAGTAGATGCCTACTATTTGAGCAGGCTACACACTAGAACCCCCATAGATTGAAAGGCGACACCAGAAATAGTACAGCGCTTCTGTCTTAACGACTATTTCTCCTAGCCTGGTGTACGGCAAGGTGGAGCGCTAAAAAATTATACTTTAGGTTTGAAAATTACGTAACTTTGGCCAAGTCGGAAGGAGTAGCATCGAAAGGCTGGGATGCCGAAAGTAAACGTTGGCACTCCCCTATGCCATGCACCCAGCGTTTATTGAGCTGAATACAGGTTTGCCGTACAGCCTCTGCTAAACCCTCCAGGCTTTCAAAGATCCGCTTGAGATAGAGCCTGTGTTTGGCTGAGATGCCCAGCCGTTCAAGGATAGGCGTCGTCTATTGAGAAATGGCATTTCGCTTTTTGGAGGGGCTAGATGGCGAGCACTACAGTCTACTAGTGCCAAATAGTGATCCAGTAAAAAGGTAGCCCTTTCGGCATATTAAGACACTCGCCGCCCACAACGGGAGTAGGTCTTTAGGTTGCTCACCTGAAGTCATAGTGCGAATACGCTGTTGAATGGATATGTGATCGGAGTCCTCTGGGTTTTTTGCAATATCGGCACGGATAGGATTGAGATCGACATAGACCATGCAGACGGACAATAGATTCATTTAAGTAGCGCATAAACCAGTTGATATCCATTAATAGCTCTCGCCATAGCTCGATCAACTCTTTAAGTTTGCTCTCATCAGTGCAGTTCAGTGAGGCACCCTATATGAAGCGCTGAACCAAATTAGAAGCTTTGAGGAACTCCTGCCTGCGGAGAGTAACCTCAGTATTAGATTAAGTACTGGGATAATGCGGCAATAGAATTGCCTGTTATCAGGCTAAAAGTCGAGTTGGTCTGTGCTAGGACATTTGAAAGCAAAGAAACAGTAAAATCTGAGGTGTTAGAAAACATTGAAATTTTCTACAATAGAGTTCGTATGCACTCTGTATTGGGCTATGTAAGTCCAGCAGAGTATGAGCTTAAATATGTATAGTTAGAATGTCTACTTTTTGTGGGCAAGGCCAACGTAGAGAGAGTATGAACAAAAAACAGCTATTAGATAGAGTGATCCACTCCAATTTTCCTGCCAAGAAAGATTTATTGCAATTACTTTCCAAGGACGCGGTACTTGTTAACTCGAAGGATGACGTTCCGCTAAAAGTAAGATCTTTCCTTGGACCAATTAGAAGTAAGATAAAGGTCATGGAAGAGCGGTATGAAGCTACACACTATATTTGTAAGGCTCTGAGTCAGTCAAAGCATCTTATATCTATGTGGAAGGATATTAACGATCAACCGTGTGATACGATACGCCTAGAAAAAAATCAAGATTTTTACTATTTGGTTTTTTACAATCCAGAAAATATTGACGTGTACGGCGCTATTCAATACGTAAATAGCAAATCTAAAGAAGCTCATATTAGAAGGAACTCGCAAAATTTATAACAACTTGCTATGCACGATCACCCACACTCCGCCCGTTTTGTATTGTACGCTATGCTAGTAAAAAGTGGTTCCATCCCGGTGGCGGCTGAGCAAGGCATCATGGCAACTAGTGAAAGAACGTAAAATGGACAATTACAAAAAAGAAAAAGACATACTTAGGACTCTAGAAAGCAAAGAGAGTTTATGGGGCATGCTAATTGCCACCATTATTGGCTCTATTCCAACTATTGCCATCTTCTATTCTGCTCCAGAATTATTCATATCAGTACTTGACTGGGTTATTCCTGGAGTAGTATTAGGCGGATTTGTCCGTCTGGCAATAAGTGTTCACAGCTTGAAATTACGCCTAATACCCGCCATTTTAATATTTCTACTTGGGCCCATGCTATTCTATGTAACCATGAATCCGTTTACACTATTCATTGGCTTGATGAACATGTTCATAGTTTTGCTGATAACTAGGCCTAATCTCTCAAAAGAGGAAGAGCGCGCACTTTGGTTGCAGAGGCAAGGGAAGCTCCAGCCATAACAATGCTAGCCAGTATACTACGAGCCATCGGCCTACGCGGGACAATAACCATAAGGTCGTTTTAGATTGAGAATCTATGTATTTTTAATAATTATGTTTTCTGCTCAGGCCGCGCTCGGTTGCTATTGCGTAGAATCTCCACTTAAGGAGAGATATCTGGAGTCTGACTATGTCTACATTGGCCAGGTTCGCTCTTCTACTCTCGGCGACGATGGTGTCGTCACAAACAAATTAGTTGTACTTGAGAAATTAAAGGGCACTGCAGATACTTTGGTAGTAAAAAACACACTGTTTGCCGATGACATGTGCGCATCCCACATGGTGGTCGGGTACCAATATTTGGTTTTTGGAGAATTTGGCTCAACACCTAAGATTCACTCATGCTCACATACTCGTTTGCTCGGGGACATTGGCAAAGAAGGGTTGGCTCTAGTCCGAGAAATGTCTAGCAAGCAGTAAGCTACTATCGGCTGGGCCTTCGCATGACGTTACTTTTCAAGAGAAATATGAAATATATACCTCAGATTTTAGCTTTCGTAACAGGTATAGCTATTACTGTAGGATCAGGATTATATTTTCTTAAACGAGAAGTCGCTTCACAAGCAGCTTACATGAATGCTTTAGCGATCTACCAGATAATCGATGGGCTCGAAAAAGACAGAATTACAAGAGCTCCGAAAACTGAAGAGTGGTTATGTCATATCGCATTTAGAATGGAGCACAACCTAAAGTCAGTATGGCCTAAAGTGGCAAAAGAATATGTCTTTCCCGCTAAAGCCAAATTGGTATCACATAGGAAAAACGTGGGATTACAAAAGTGTGAGAATCAACAAAGCAATCAAAGCAAGTTATAGCTATGCCGTAAGAAGCCTTCCCCATCGAATAGATGCTTACCTTATTTGCTCTACCTACTAAAGCACATAGCTTCACCGCCTCTGAACGCCCCGCTTCCAGGCTGGGCCTTATAGGATATCTCTGCTCTTCAGCCCACAGCTTTTTGCTTGCAGCTTTCTCTCCACAAGACCTCTCGATGTTACAGTTGCCATTCGCTAGTAATTAGCATTTAATGGACTCATTAAACGGTGATTTTTCTACAGGGGAACTTCACCCCATTAGTCTCCGCCCGTATTGAGAGTACCAAGTGGTAGCAATCCGACATTTATTCCTATACATGTTTTTGCTCTATGTGGTTATGGTTGTGGTAAGCGTTAAGCGATTACGGTTTTGAATAGGATATATATAGAGTGAACTTATTAGATGATATAGAAGTTAGCGTATCTACAACTGGCATATACAAAGGATTCGAAGATCAAATCTTTGACATTGGTGAAGTAAATAAATTAGCTATAGCACTTAAACAAGGAAGAGAGCAAGAGTTAATTGAGTATATTACTAAAAAAATAGCTGAAAAGCCAAGTTATATACTATCTATACTCGATTGGTCACTCGATGCATGCGTCCCTGATATGGGTCACCTATCCCGTTGGATTTTTACGCAAGATAGTTTCTTCCCTATAAATAAGAATTTATTAAACTTCGGACTTCGCCTCTCTGTCGCAAAATGGAGTTCTGATGGAATCAAAAAATTCTTAAGCCTGGGTGCTTGCCCAAATCAAGAAGTAATTCCTGAGAGAAATTTATATGATATCTGTTTGAATAGAAGTCATCACATATATCGTTATCATTTTAGAGATAATGCCGATGTAGTTACTGATGCTGTACAAATATTGGATGAATATAATGCGAAGAGATATTTGATTGAGAAATATGAAACAACAATACCATGCTTAAATACCCTAAACTCAATCTCAATCCACGACAGCTGGTGTGAAGTTTTTATTAAGAGCATTATTCATGATGATGATCGCACCCAAAATCTATGGTGCAGTTTATTAAATAAGTGCCTGAATAAGGCAAAGAAACCTAGTAAGAAATGGCTTAAAGATTGTAAAGAACTCGTTGAATCTATAGGTGTAAATTCATTTAGTGAGCGAGCTAAACTCATTTTAAAAGAGTCACACAATAGTAGAAGAACTATGATCTATGGCAAGCCAGAGGGCCTAAGCTCAGACTCCACAAAGGAGTCATTCGACCTATGGAAAATAACAGAAAGTAGTAGTTATATTCTTAAAAGTCTTATGTGGCTTCTGATGCACATTAATACCAAAGACAGTATCGAAACTGTTTTTGAAACTTGTAAAGTAATGTATCAAACACATTATCTTCTGGGTATAAGAGACATAAAATTAGCTGGCGCCTGCTTTTCATCTCTATTAGATTCAGAAAAAGGATTAACATTGGCCCAATCTTTATTTGACGAAGCAACACACAAACCAACGATTAACAAAATGAAAATACTTTTTAACGCAAATAAAAAAATAGCTGGGTAGTATGCTTCAATCCGGTAGGAAGCCTCCCCCCTTAAAGTAGACGCCACCTTATATTCATCTTATGCGGCCATTCTTTCATATTCATCTGGGCTTTTGAACCCAAGTGAACCATGTCTTCTTTTAAAGTTATAGTACCTATCAAGATACCAAGCTAAGTTAGCTCTTAGTTCCTCAACGGATTCAAAATTAAATCCTTTGAAACTCTCAGTTTTCAGTGTTTGAAAAAATGATTCTACATACACATTATCATTCATAAATCCTGGACGGTTCATGCTCGGCTCAATACCCAGTTCTTTGAGTCGACTTTGGTATGCATAAGCACCGTACTCAGAACCTCGGTCACTGTGAAATATTAGATCTGATTCTATATTTCTGCGACGAACAGCTTTATTTAGCGCTGACAGTGTTAGCTCAACAGTTCGAGTATCCGACAACTCCCAACCCAACACTTTCCGGGAGTAAAGATCAATAATCACAGCTAAATATTGCCATTGTCCATTGATCTTCAGATAGGTTACATCACCAGCCCATTGAGAGTCTGGTTTACTCGGCATACCATGCTCTCTTTGTAGGTTTTCAACCTTAATATAAGGATTTCCAGGCAAAGGGCGTCGACGATAGATCCTTCCAGCTTTCCCCACGATTCCAGCCTCTCTCATAAGGCGTTCAACGCGTTTGTGATTTATTCGTTCACCATTAGCTTTCAGCTCTGCGCTAATTCTTGGACTTCCATAATTACCATCATGCTGTGTATAGATAGCTTCGATACACCCTAGAATTCGCCTATTCTCTATGTCACGAGTGCTCTCATCTCGATTGAGCCACTTATAAAACCCTTGGGGTGAAACATTCAAGTATCTACATAAGTACCTGACACCAAAGTCTGATCGATTAAGAGCTATGAACGAGAATCTTTCAGCTTTGGATCTTTCAGGTACATTTCCCACTTTTTTAGGAAATCATTCTCCTTTTGCAATTTCTCGACCTGCTTTTTTAGACGTCTTATCTCTTTATCATCGGTTTGAGACCGATTTTTCGTTGTTTTTGTCATACTTATTCTACGACTGGGCTTCTCGACCAGCTTGCCTTCTCTACTTTCCTGTCGCCATCTATACACCATTACTGGATGCAAACCAATAATGTTGGCGATAGTAGTCGTATCTACTTTCAGTTGATTAGTGAGAGCTACCACTCTAACTTTGAATTCTGTTGAATATTCAACAACTCGCTCTTCACTCAGTATTTTCGGCATTTTTTCCTACCCTATTCAAAAGGTAGGCGTCTACTCAATGGGGGAAGGTTTCTAGCCTGTAGTTTCTATCTACCGGCTCCCACACCATCCATAGTGCGGATCCACAATGAGTGCCTTCCAGGCCCCAATAAATTTTTCCTCAACAATCACTACTGTGTTCCATCACTTCTCTCTATTCTCATGATGGGGGATATCCGATTGGGCCGACTTATGACTCAACTGACATGCTGATAGGGGCATAGCTAAACGGTTTACTCCAGGTAAGGGTGTGAATTTTCACTACACAACTGAATCATTTACTTTGCCCATTGATTCACATCGCATCCGTTTCCTTAGCCACACCTCCTACAAGAAATCGCGATATTGCAGTTGCCACTTGCTAGTAGATAGCATTTAATGGGGCCCATTAGACGGTGGTCTCGCCACAAGAGACTTTCGCCCCAACCTTTAAGAGAAATGATGAAAGCCACCATCAACAGCTATGATTGTGTTGACCATGATCCAATTGACCAGTGGGTGCCAAATGACCCATATGATGTGGATATATGGGTTAATTTTAGAATTGGGCCTGATACCGAAAGCGGGGATAACTTTCAAGTTCATATCGTTACACCAAACAACCTCCACGGCAAAGGTTCTACCAAATACGCCATCATTCTTTATGAATACAGTTGGAAGAAGGTGCTTCGCACGGTAGAGTCAATGCTTGAACAATGTCAATGTACAAGCTGGATAGGTATTAGCAGGCAATTGGCTAATCTTATGCACTGGGAATATGAAAATTACAAGCCATAAGTAAGGGCTTAGCCGTGTTACTGCATAACATAGCAGTGCATCATTTCCCACTACGTGGACAGGGTATCCATTTCACAGCTCCACTACTAAATAACAGCAGATGCTTACCGTACTAGGTTTTCAAATGTATCAAGAAAGTCATTCGCTATTAAGGAAAGTAATTTTCGATTGTGTGTTCCTAGCACTCAATTCAGTTTTACTTCTCTGTGGCTCACTACTCTCAATGAATTTCTACCCGGCGACAGCCTCAAGCAGGCCTTAACCATGTCCAGGGTAATAATCTCAGCATTAGGCTATTAGGCCATCAGCCAACGTCTGATTAATCACCTTGATCATAACTGACCTAGGCGCTGTTATGTTCCAGCACTTTTTTTATCCCTTCGATGGTGGCTAGTGGGTTGGGCCTATTTATGTAATCAGCAGTGACAACTTAATTGCAACAAGCTAAGCATAAATTCCTAGATAAGAGCGTGAACTTTCACTACACAACTACATCATTTACTTTACCCATTTTATCACTTGGCTTCGCTGTCTTTGGCCACCTCGCCTCACGGCTAAGCTCTGTATGACATTCTCTTTCGTCACTTCATAACTTTGCTAGAGACTTCCTTCCCATAAGACCTCACGGTGTTTCAGTTGCCATTCGCTATTAGTTGGCATTTAATACCCTCCTTAAATGGTGATCTTTCTACAACGGACTTTCACCTCATTAGTCCGTACCCATACGGCAGTACCAAGACAGCATACTGTGTGCCCTCGGCCCCGGACAGCTTACGCTTTGCTACGGGTTACTCAGGCGTTAAATGCTAAGGAAACTATGAATATTACATTACGCTCAACCGGGTTATTTGGAATTCTATTTTTTGGAATTCTATTCTCTATTACATTCTTGTCGCCTGAGAGCATAGAAGAATCAGCAAAAGGATTTGTAAAATACCAAATAGAGAAGGAGGTTCGAGAAAAACAGCATCTTGTAAGCGAATCTACAGTTGCAAATCAAGCGCTGAGCATTGCTAATAGACTTGGACTGGAGTCGGAAAAAATTAAAGAAGACTTAGATAACAATCTACCGCAAAAAATAGCAAGTGTAATTGCCTCTATGTGTGGTTATGACTGTGAAAGACAAAAGACTTTGGCTCAGTCTATCACAGCAGGCTACCTCGATCGCCTTAAGAGCATTAAAGTTGCGCAACATACACTCGGCGATCTTATTAAGGGAAAGTACCTTGAGATAGTGGGAAATTTAAAACTTGACCTTCGTATATTCCTTGGGTCAAATTTTCTAATGTTTCTTATCCTCTTGGCCGTATCTTTCGTCAAACCAAAAGCAATAGCTCACTTGTTCTTACCTGCAGTGCTTTTGTTTGTTGCTACCATCATATCTTCCGCCATATACACATATGGTCAAGATTGGTTTTATACCATCTTATACAATGACTATATGGGTTTTGGATACCTGGCCTATATCTCTGTCATTTTTGGCTTGCTGGTTGACATCGCACTTAATAAGGCACGAGTCACAACTGAGCTAATAAATGGTATAGCAAACGCCTTGGGCTCGGCGCTTTCAGTACTTCCGTGCTAAAAATGTATTAAAATCGGGCAGCCGGCAGTTTCCAGCTTCTGGCTACCCACTATCTATCGTTCGGCTCTATAGTGTGCGATTCTCTATCCACAATGCATTCCGACTCGCAGACAATTATCTGTTTTGGGATAAACAGGCATCCCCCCGAGTAAACCATGCATCCATGCGTTTATCCAACCCAGAACAGACTAAACGTTTGAATTGGCTTTTAGAATTTCTGATTTAGGTAGAACTGGAGATTATATGCCTAATCTGCTTGAACGTATTTTTGATAAAAGACTAAAAGGCCTGAAAAGCTTTTATATTACTGAGTGTTTAGGGACCGCTCATACACAAGGAATAGTAGCCAAATCGCTGTAATCGTACTTAACACCATCGCTACAATTTAGATATAACCCACTGATTCTTAATGGTTTTTGAGTGCTTTTATGGTAGATTGCCCCTTGAATAGTATAAAGCGGTAGTAAAATATGAAAAGTAAATTTTTGCTTTGTGGTTTAGCTGTTTTAGCTTTGCCTTTTGTTTTTCATCAGAAAATAATTGAATTTACCTTTGTAAATCCGTATGCAGAGTGGGCTGAAAAAATTGATACTGAAGGCCTTCAAGTTGGTCACCCTCTAGATCAGAAGCACCTTGATATTGCGAAAGAGATAGGCATTAAGAACCCTGAAAAAATAAGACTGGTTTATGTGGATGAAGTGCCATTTCCACGTGAGAATTCACTTCTAAAGTTTATTGGCGAGAAAGCCGGACTTATAGGCGACGGAGTTGTGAATAACGCACAAGTATTTGGTTATTCTATATACATAAGAAAGGGATTCCAGATGGATACTCCGAAGTTAGCACATGAGCTTGTTCATGTTTTGCAAGTAGAGCGAGCTAGCTTTAAGGACGTCCTTTCTGGTCATTTGTTAGGTGTGTTAGAGCATGGGTATGAGGATTCCCCAATTGAAGCCGAAGCATTTAAAGCAAATGTTAAATACAGAGAATACTAGTAAGAAATTATAGAAAGTTAATCCAGTGGATGCTTTGAGGTCCACTTTGTTTTGGGCGGGAATTTCTAGCGTAGCCAAAACTACGCTACCGTCCAATGAGCCGCTAAGCAATGCATTTTACGTATCAACAAGGAAGGTAATTATGGATGAGTTAATTGGGGAGATAGGTAGGGGATTTCTCCGAGGTATAGGATATATCTTAGCGGAAATATTCTTCGGCACCATCTGCTACTGGACTGGCTGGCCCATCTGTAAACTAATCACTCTCGGCCGCTACCCTTCACCAAAACAAACTGTCTATCTAGATAGTTATAACGGCAATAGTCACGGTTTTTGGTGTAGTGCCACCGGCCTTGTTGCAATAGTTATAGCGGGCTTATTTGCTGCTAGACAGTTTTAACACGTAAAAAATACATAACAAACAATAGCGCGTACACTCTTAAAAAATACTGAGTTGGACTGCCTACGTACTACTTCGCCCTGCTTTGGTCGCTGATATACTGGGCGCAAATAGGCAAGGAAAAATCGATAATGATCGAACCGTTATTCAAAATCACGCATAATCAAGATCAAGAAATGCTTAAGGCATTCGCTCAAGCATCGAACACTATTGCTGATTTCATCGATCTTGTGAAATCCGGTCCTAAAGCCATTTACGCAGCAAAGCTAAGGTTTAGATATCTGGATTTATCTGAAAAGCTTGGAGAAGACCGGTTTCTATACCTTTGGCTGTCAAATGTATATTTCCATGTCGAAGAAAACTTCCTTTCAGGAGTATTCTTCGAAGTCCCAGAAGAGCTTACAAAGTGGCATCAAGTAGGTGAGCGACTTGGTTTCGGTCCAGAAGATGTATTTGATTGGATAGTGATTGAAAACGGGCATGTAAAAGGTGCTTACACCTTGCGGGTAACAAGAGAGCAGCTTGGTTCGGAAAGAGAAAAACAGGAATATGACTCATATATTGGAATTTCATCATATGAGCCAATTTAGAAGGCAAGGGCCTAACTAGCGAATGTCGTTCGTTGCTATCGCGACCAGACAGCTTACGTCACACTCCAGCCGCAGCAAATTCTAACTTCATATCGGCCACCCAGTAATGAATCGTTAAACAACTAGCCATATTCGCCCAACGATTTCTCAGGACCTGATTTTTTTAGCTGGTGGTCGATTTACACCGATATGGCAGAGTTGAGTTTGGTGTGTTTAAAGCTTGGTGCTGGCGCTACAACATCCATAGTGGGTACTCTCGGCACAGCAGCGAGAGGCGACCTTATACCCTTGATGGCGGCACTATGCGATGCTCCAGACTAAAGATTTCAGTCTCGTAAGCGCTTCAATCTAGTATCCTTCTTTCAAGGACAGCTGGTTGGTACGGATTCCCACGATCTTACTGCCCTAGATATTTGAAAGCTGACCAGTCTACAGTGCCCAGCTGCCGGTCTTTACTTTTGCCAAGTGTGTTGGTTTTTGTGCACTTTAGATTTAAAAGTTTGGTGCCGTCAGCTCAAAATCATTTAAAAATCATAAGTACTTCAGGTGTTTTCATCTTGAACTGATTAAATTGTCCGCAGTTCATTTATTCGTTGATGTAAAAACAAGGACAAGCTGTGAAGCATTTTTGTAGTTTTATCATACTCCTGATCTCTCTTCTTGCGGTGAGTAGCCACGGTTGTAGCCAAGAAGCACTTCCCCTGCTGGAAGGCCCCTACCTTGGGCAAACACCACCGGGACTAACACCCAAAATATTCGCGCCGGGCTATGTCGCAACCCGGCATCGTGACTATAGCGGCTCTTTCACACCAGATATGACCGAGTTTTACTTTAGCCGAATGGATGTCGACACTGAAAAGTGGTTGCTCATTCGTTTCAAGCAGATAGGTAACCAGTGGCACGAATCCGTTGTTGGCCCAAGGGTCGGCCGCCCTCTACTCGCCCCAGATGGCAAAACCATGCACTTGGGGAACAAGTACATGGTGCGTACCGAATCAGGCTGGTCAGATATTAAAAGTATGGGGACGATGTTCGACCGCAAAGATTGGGGCATCATGCGTCTGACGTCTTCAGCTGATGGCACCATAGTATTTGACGACTACAAAAGCGATGACGTGCTACGTATTTCAACCGTTAGAAACGGCAAGCGGCAGCCACCTGTATTATTGGGGCCGCATATCAACTCTGGTAAGTGGACAGCCCACCCCTTCATTGCCGCCGATGGCTCTTACCTCATCTGGGACAGCGAAAAAGACGACGGTTACGGTGACAAAGATCTCTACATCAGTTTCCGCCAACAAGATGGTTCCTGGGGTAAGGCAATAAACCTGGGAGATACCATAAACACCGCCGGCAATGAGGCCAGCGCGTATGTGTCACCAGACGGTAAGTATCTGTTCTTCAATCACAACCCCATTAAGAGAGAAGATGATGTCGATCCTGAGGGCGATATCTATTGGGTAGATGCCCAAATCATCGAAAAACACAGACCCAAATTCTAATCCGCGCAATACAAAGATACAGCCAGCCTAAATCGGGTAGCCGGTAGTTTCAAACTACCGGCTCCAACACTACTCTCTTATGAGTCAGCGGCCACACTGATAGCTTTATAGTAGCTCGCTATATAAGAATATGAACTTTCACAATACAACCTCCGCATTCACGATCATATAGTTTTGGTGTCCCTTACCACCTCACCTACAGGTCAAGCCTTATATCGTTTTCTGTTCGTCAGCTCGTTACTTTTATAGGGTGTCTTTCCCTCAGAATCTCGCCGTCTTTTGGTTGCCATTCTTTAGTAGTTGGCATTTAATGGGAGTCATAAACGACGGTCTTGCTAAAGGGGATTTCATTCCATTAATCCAAGCTCAGCCAGAGGAAATTCCACTTCTCTGCGGCCACTGCTGGCGGGTATTATTCCGTTCTGTGGAGTATCAGATTTTGAAGAGAAGATATTGCTTACTAGTTACCGCTGTATTGCTGACTATTGGTGTTAGAAAGGCTTCTTTGGGGTGATGCCGAATGTGATGATCAAGAACCAAAGTGGAATATAGGTAGACTCGGCAGTTGTTCAGCTTCCAAGCAATAGACTTAGGTTTGGTGCTGTAGCACCAGATGAGTCCCGGACAATTTACTGGTCATTGAGCAAAATAATGGAAGCTACAAATACACAATTGCTTTGAACTCTGGTGTAAATTTGTCTGGGGAATGTGGTTACTTCACTGCGAGTGAGTTTTTCACCAACTTCGTAATTGTTGTTGGGGTGGCAAACGATGTGTCCAGTTCAAGCTGAGCGGCATTACAATCAAATGAACCAGGCATTCGTTGCTACGGTCCTTACGGTGGCAGGTACGATAAAGCTCTGGAGCCGCTGCACTTGCCCATTATATAGACGCTATACTTCATCATAATTGGAACTAATTTTTATGCTCTTTAAGGGATCGTGTAAATGTAACCGTTGGCATATTGAAGTTCAGTTAGCAAAGCCGATCGAAGCTTTGAATCCGCGCATTTGCGATTGCAGTTATTGCCAAGCCAATCCTTCCCCAATTATAAGTGACCCAACTATGTCTGCGGTTTTCATTGGCGATGGAATTTCAACTAATCAAAATGGAGATCAGCTTGCAGTTTTCTACCATTGCAAAGGTTGTAATCAACTGCTAGCCGTAGGCTGCAATATAAATAGCCAGCTTCGCGGAGCAGTAAATCTCAACTTATTGAAAGGTGTAGATCAACTTGGCGACCCTATTCAAGTTCAGCCAAGGCTATTGAGCCCTGATCAAAAGCTAGAACGGTGGGGTAAGTTGTGGGGTTTCCTTAGTGGGCTATAAAAACATAACACGTCTAAATTTTCAGACACTTCGCTCCGCATCTCAAGACGTTAAGCGCTAAGGTGATCACTTGCTAGTAACCGTTGCTAGATTCTCATTTCCATATGAAGCGCAGATTGCAAAAGCACGACTTGAGTCTGAAGGAATACACGCTTTCATTGCAGATGAGCACACAGTCAATATGCAGTGGCTATATTCTAATGCTATGGGTGGAGTCAGGCTTCAAGTGTCGGAAAGAGACCTTGATGAAGCCAATAAAATACTAAATCAAGACCGTTCCATTCTTGTAGACCAAGAATTAGGGCATGATGAAGAAAGAGTATGCGAGTCCTGCTCATCACGAAATGTCGAGCCGTTTACCAAGGGGAAAAAGCCCGCATTTTTGGTTTTCCTACTTTTGGGGATGCCTTTATTTTTCTATCAACATGGAGTTAAGTGCAAGGACTGCGGCCACTTCCAAAAGCTTGATAATTAGCGATCATAAAATATTGCCCCTTTAATGTTGAGCATGGCGCCAATACCCCCACCCATACTCTTTGTTAAAAGCCTATTGATTTGAATATGAGTTTTAGACTAAACAAATAAGGTATATCCATTCACCAAGCTGCTGGATTAAACCTTAATTGTCCCATTTACAATCACCGCGAACAAGACAACGCCATTTTAAACACCCCAATCATTCTTATATGGCCAATCATCTGGAAAAATAGGGGGTCAAATGGACATGACTGCCAGCCCTAACCGCAATATCCAAAGTGAGTCGTAAAGCATGGCAAGGATACCGGGTCTATGGCAGTGATGACCTTTGACTGTCAGTTCTCGTTTACGGTAGATAGGCTTATTCGTGGCGCACATCTGAAATCTAAGATGTCTTGAGTAAAAGGCAATTACTCTGGTATCAACGATTTAATAGCGCTCTATGATAAATGTGTTCATCGTAAATGACCGGTGAGTATCGCTAGGATTAATACCCCCCAATGTATTTAATTTAACGGACGTATTAAGACTGTTAAGCGTTAGAGCCAACCCCACACCCAAGAGACAAAACTGAGACCCACTTTGATTAATGGAATAGATAATGCAACCACCACAGTATCATTACACTGACTTGTTTAACCCTCTCGGCATAGATTCTACTTATATAGGCAAGCTCAATATAGCTTTATTAGTCTTTTCAGCTTAACTCATAAGATGAATTGAAAGCATTGAAGTAGAGATAGTCTTCGCAGATAAATTAAGTAGCTTAGTACAAATTAGCGAAGTCAACTGATTTTCTTGGTTAAGGGTATTGTTATGTTGTACATCAAGTTATAAGACCTTGGTTTTAATTAGAATATTTTATATATAGAGAAAATCATTATGTGTTTTTCAGCCACGGCATCGTTCGGATCAGCAGCTCTGCTTATTGTCGGTGGTGCTTTGTGTACAACACATGCAATAAAAAATGATAAAACCTATTTATTACTCGCAGTCACCCCCCTCCTTTTTGCGTTACAGCAAGTAAGTGAAGGGGTAGTATGGATTGGATACAACGAAAATTTAGTGTCACTGACCGCAGCATCTTCTATTTTTTATTTATTTTTTGCTCTATTTTTTTGGCTTGCCTGGATACCAACCGTTGCTTTTAGTCTTGAGACAAAAAAATGGAAAAGAATTTTCTTTATTACATTAATAATCATAGGTTTTATTTTTGGCTTATATCTTTGGGTACCGATCCTATTAGAAACAGGGCCAAGACACTTGATAAAAACGAGTGTATGCGGACATAGTTTATGCTATATCACTTCCGATTACAGCTTGTTTGCTATTACAGCTGGACATATTATTTATTCTTTACTCGGATTTTTATTTTTATTATCTAGCAATATGATTTTCAGGAAGTTTTGGGCACTTGTCATGGCACTCGGTGTTATCGTCTACTTTACCCATCGTGAAACATGGGTATCAACCTGGTGTTTCTTTGCTGCAATATCGACTTTATGGATATATTTTCTATTGCGAAACAATCATAAAGCAAACATAAAAAAACAAGCCTCATGATTACCACTGCAAAGCCAATATTAGTCACGACATTAGGAGATATATAATTTTTCCACAGTTAGCAGTTAGCAGTTAGCAGTTAGCAGTTAGCAGTTAGCAGTTAGCAGTTAGCAGTTAGCAGTTAGCAGTTAGCAGTTAGCAGTTAGCAGTTAGCAGTTAGCAGTTAGCAGTTAGCAGTTAGCAGTTAGCAGTTAGCAGTTAGCAGTTAGCAGTTATTATTGAATATGTTCATGTTGAATATCTATAAATGAAAATTTAAGAACCAATTTAAGTTTTCTTCTCAGAGAGTAATCCACCCAGACTCTAAACTAGCACTAATTCCAACGGACAAACATCAACTATCTATTTTCAAACTGCCTACCAAATCCCTACCCTCTTTTGGCATACTTAACCTCTGGATCTTCAATAGCTCCACAGGGATTGCAGATGCTAATTAATCTATAGTCACCCCTGCCGTTATTCAGAGGCCCGCGTAGGAATATGGGAAAATAATCTGAAGGTGAAAGAGTTACAGTTTGATATACAAAATGGGATAGCAGCCAAACTGATAGTTATTATAATCTTTACAACCAAGCTAGATAGATTCATCTCTATTACTTTAAAACAATTTTTTTGTTTAGCAGAGCGATTACTCCTGAGGTAGCAATTAAGATAATAGTGGTACCGTAAGGACAATCTTTTTATCGGAGATAAATTAGCCCCTTCGAGATCAATGATCGCACTCTTGTGACACTCTGTGAGACCCAAAGGTTGGTAGTAGCGAGTACAAAAACTAAGTTTTCTCTTTGTTCCGAGATAAATCATTGACTAATGACAATCTATCCGCTCAGCAACCTGAGAACTTGAAATATTTTATTTTCTTATCACAGAAAGGAGATATTTTTTCTCCCTTGTGATCCGATAACATTTCATGTACGCAATCACTCCTGAGTGAGAGCAAAAACATCTGAAATTAAGAGGCATCTCTTTATTTTTGGAGTATGTCACATTTGGTTTGTGAATTTTGAAGATAAAATAGGCTATAATTTTCACCACTTTGTAGCAGAATACTCCTACTGCTCCAAATATGGATATGTTCTTAGCTAGGATAGATAAATTGAAAGTAGCATTTAAAAGTTTAGTTGGTATATTCGTTGGATTTATTGTTGCGCTAGTTACAATAATGGTTCTCTCATTCTTTAGTATTTTTATATTCTCTTACCTTATTGTTGATAAGGCCCCAATGGATATACTGATGACCTCAGTTGAGCCTTTGGTATATTCATTGTTCACAATATTTGTTGGTATTGTTATTGGTATTTACTTATCGGCTCAAATATCGGGAAGTCCAAATATAGTAAATGCGATATTAGTCGCAGCCATGTATGGTGGTTTTATGTACTATATTGGACAATCTCCATCGAATCTAGATAAAGAGTACCCCATTTGGTATGAAATAGCATCGAATATAGTTTTGGTACCTTCGTTCATAGCAGGGTACTTTCTTACTCTAAAAGCAAAATCAAATACCTGATGAGGCGGGTTATGCCCAATCAATTCACTTCCTTGCCGCCCTGTACGTTAGTACGTCCTCGTATTAGTGCACTCGTACTATTTTGTGCATCGAAATGAAATATCGAAAAGCTGAAATAGAAAGACTCAACTTAAGTGTTCGATGGCTTAATTCTAAGAACGCCAAAAATGCTTACGATTTTACAGCCAAATACTGTGCGACCGACTTCTATGGGCTAAATAGTGAAGTCGTTGAATCAATTTTTAGACTTAAGATTGAGAGTAATACCATTACAGACGCTTGGCTAAAGAGTAATTTCAACACTGAGGGAACAGTTCAGGTGGTATTTAGCGAGAATGAAGTTTTTATTCTAGCAACCAGTATCTTCCTTGATGCTTGGCAGGATATATTTATGCCTGCCAGAGATGATGCAATAGTTCTGCACAATGATTCAAACAAAATTTTATTCTATTCTCATGAGCATGTACTTGAGATAGGACAAAGGAAAATATAATAGAAAGCTATATTACAGCACCTAGTCACTTCGCGTTAAATATTTGGTCAAGTTTAATGCTGTATATAATTAGGCGGGGAACCAACCTCAAGGCCATATAAATCAAACCTGAAAACTGGAAACCTTAAACTAAAAGGAATATAAAATGAAGAAAATTGTACTAGCAATTATTATTGCTTCAACTTCACAAGTTACCAATGCCTACGAGGCAAATGAACTTAATGGTGCTTGGTGCTTTTACGAACAAGAAGCAGCAGGAAATGTCGCTGCTGAAAATGTCACAATTACTTTCAAGAAAGATGGCTCCTATAAGTGGGTCGATAGTTTTTGGAAGCAGGATGGCACTTGGTCTGTTGAAGACGACAAGCTGATAATGTCAAATGTTGGGACACATAAACTTTTATCAGTTACCCCAAGCAAAGTTGAAATGGTTCGCGGAAGTACAATGAGAATGCGTAAAGGTCCATGCTAATAGAAAATCAATAGGGTTGCCTTATAGCTTACACGCGGATTTTAAATGCGGTCAGCGTGCCAACTACACTGGGCTTTGATTATCAGAAGCCCAGCATTTAGTTCGCTACTAGGGTATATTGCTGGTAATCCTATACAGGCCAACACCTACCAGTCATAATTTTATGAAACTCGAATTTATTTTACCGAACATGAAGAGTTTATTTTTTATACTGTCCGTTTTATTTATTTCCGGGTGTGCCTCAACCCCAAACATATATGAAAGAAACGCGAGAGCTAACGAACTTGAAGCTCAAGCAGAGGAAGCTAGGGTCCGCAATAACTATTCTATGGCTACACAACTAGACAGAAAGGCCGAGAACCTAAGAGAAAAAGACATTATCAACAAAGAGGATATCGTTGCAGATATTTTCTCCGGGCTTTTTCGGCGATTGCTGGGGGGAAGTTCCAAGAGTGACAAAAATGCTTGGCAATAAAGCAACGCACTAGTACATATCGTTGTCAGTAAGCGCTAGGCAGTTCACTTGATAAAGTACCTACCTGTATTAATTTTTGCTATTTCACCTGCTATAGCGTATACAACTCAAGATCTCTATGCCGAGATTCTAAACACAAGAGTAAGCGGAAGTTTAATTAGCCCCTTCAAAGAATTTTCGCTGCAAATTTCCCTCACACCAGACGATGATTCCGTTAGTTATATCGACCTCAGTATTGATGAACGACCCGTGAAGATATCCCTCCCTGAAAAATTTAATGTAAGAAATGTATCGTTATCTTCTCTCGAGATCACTCATAGTCCGATACATGCACCAAATGCGGGGGCTGATGGTATAATCGGAGTTGGGCCGGCTTATCTTAAAATCAAATATCGTTACTATTCAGCTGAGCACTGTGAATCCGGAACAGGCGAGATTTCAATATCCACGAGAATGGATACCTTAGTATACGAGGTTGATGGCGAGTGTTTAGATGATTCACTCGTCTAAAAAACATCCAACACTACTGCACAGCTAAAAGTATACTTCACTCTGGACTGGCTACCGGTTAGTGTAGTGATAACTATGAACCCGAAAGCTGCCCTAATCGTTTACAGGCCAAACTACCGGAAAACCCGTGCTCCCTATACTCTCTATAGAAAACCTGCAATGCCGCTACGATGAGCAGGTAGTTATCGAATCGGTTTCCTTTGCTTTACAAGCGGGAGAAATTGCCTGTTTGTTGGGCCCTAGCGGCTGCGGTAAGACAACTCTGCTACATGCCATTGCCGGCTTCCAGCCAATCGCTGAGGGGAATATTCAGCTATCTGGAGAAGTAATCTCTTCTCCTGAATTACAGATTCCCGCAGAGCAACGGAATATTGGGGTGGTATTTCAGGACTACGCCCTCTTCCCACACCTTACCGTTGAACAGAATATTGCCTTCGGTATCCAGTCAATGCCGAAAAGCAAGCGGCAATCCCGCACCCAGTCTTTGCTAAAGTTAGTGCGTCTGGAAGGCTTTGGGCAACAGTACCCACATCAGCTCTCTGGCGGTCAGCAGCAGCGTGTCGCTCTGGCTCGGGCACTGGCACCACGTCCCAAGCTGTTACTCCTGGATGAACCCTTCTCCAACCTGGATACCGAGTTGCGCCGTAGTCTCGCCGCCGAAGTCCGCCATATACTGCGCGAAGAGAAGATCCCTGCAATTATTGTTACCCACGACCGCCATGAGGCTTTTATTGCCGGAGATAAGCTGGGAGTACTCAGCCAAGGCCAATTACAGCAGTGGGACAGCCCTCAAGACACTTATCAAACACCTAGAAACTTGGCAGTTGCAAGGATTGTTAGTGAAGGGAGTATCATTTCCGGTACTGTTGTGGGCAATGGCCTGATCAGTACCCCTCTGGGGGAAGTGAAGGTGCCGACAGCTGCATACGAAAGTGGAGATCAGCTCGAACTGTTTGTGCGCAGTGAGGATATTGCCGCAGGCGAACATCCCGGTGCTGTGATGGCTCAGGTTGTGGAAAAGAATTTTCTCGGCAACCAGGTGAGCTATCGCTTTCAGTTAGTTGCAGGGGAAACTGTCGAGGCCGCTTTGAATGCAGATGTTCAAGCGGCTCCCGGTGATAAACTTCCCCTGCACCTTTCCTCTGCTCTGGTGTTTGACCAGGCCCGATAAAAGCTATCAGGACAGGGCGGGCGCTTCTGAGTCCGCCACGGCTGTGCGCTCCTCACCTCTGCGCCAACCAATGGAACGGCTTAGTAAAATCACCGGTATCAACCCCACCAGGACAATCAATAAAGCCCCCAGGGCCGAGCGTTCCAGCATCTCATCGGAAGCAAACTGGTAAACATAAGTCGCCAGGGTGTCAAAGCCAAAGGGGCGCAGTAACAAAGTCGCCGGCAGTTCTTTCATACAATCCACAAAGACCACCAAGCCACCCGTTAGTAGACCTGTACGCACCAAAGGTAGATGTACAGCCCACAGGGTTTGCCAGCTATTGCGTCCCAGGGAGCGGGCAGCGCGATCCATTGAAGGGGTTACTTTCTCCAGGCTGGATTCTATGGCCCCTGTGGACACTGCCAGGAAGCGCACCGTGTAGGCAAAAATAATGGCGGAAATACTGCCGCTTAACAGCAGCCCTATGGAGATATCAAAGTGTTCACGTAAAAAACCATCCACCGCATTATCAAAAGCGGCCAGGGGAATCAGGACACCAATCGCCAGTACTGCCCCGGGCATTGCATAACCCAGCTTGGAAAAGCCGACCAAGACCCGTACGGATCTTTTGGGTTGCAGTCGCTTACCGTAAGCCAACAGCAAGCCCAGCAGTACAGAGACCAGTGCCGCTGTGATTGACAGCAACAAGCTATTGCTGGCGATCTGTATAAAATCTTCGCTCCAGTAACTGGAGAAGTTGCTAAATGCGTAACCTCCCAGAACCAGCAGGGGAATAATAAAACCGGCCACCAACAGTAACCCGCAGAACAACAGGGCGACACCGGATCGCCAGCCGCGCAATACATAGCGTTCACGCTGGGAATTTGGCGATTGTACAAAGTGCTTCTGTCTCGCCCGCCCCATTCGCTCCAGCGTAATTAACAGAACAACAAAAATCAGAGTGCTACAGGCAATTTGCGCCGCGCCTCCTAAATTACCGTGGCTCAACCAGGTATCGTAAATCCCGACACTCAAGGTGCGTACGGCAAAGAAGTCCACAGTGCCGAAATCATTCAGGGTTTCCATCAACACCAGTGATAAGCCCACCGCAATTGCCGGGCGTGCCATTGGCAGGGATACGCGCAAGAAGCTCTGCCAGGGCGTACAGCCCAATGACCGGCTCGCGGCACGTATACTGCCGCACTGCTCGATAAAGGCTGCTCGCGCGAGCATATAGACATAGGGGAAGAGCACCAGTGACAGCATGGCTATCGCCCCACCCATGCTACGGATCTCTGGGAACCAATAATCCCTGGATGTCTGCCAACCAAACCAGGCGCGCAGGGACTTTTGCACAGGGCCCGCATATTCCAGCAAGTCCGTGTAAACGTAGGCAATCACATAGGCGGGAACAGCAAACGGCAATAACAGCCCCCACTCAAACAAACGACGCCCGGGGAACTGGCACATGCTCACCAGCCAAGCACTGCCCACGCCTGTTATCAGCGTTACCAAACCGACACCGCCAGCCAGAATCAAAGTGGAGGACACATAGTGAAACAACACCGTGTCCACCAAGTGCGGCCAGATATTTTCTTCAGGGAAAAATGCCAACCAAAAAATGGATAGCACTGGCAGGGCTACCAGTAGGGAAATAGTAGCTACCAGTAGCAGCCAGCGGGAAGCTGATAAGTTGGCTCGGTTTAGCATGGATTAAGGAATCAAAAGCTCATTATAAAAGAACGGCCCTGGTCTCTCGACAGGGCCGTTCGAATAAGGCTGAGATAGTGCTGTCAATTACTCGGCAGCAATTCCCATTCAGTTAACCATTCTAAAAGTCAAAGCGTACTTCATCAACCATACGGGAAGCCGCTGGAACGTAGGAACCGATCTCCGTGAGACTCAGATCGTCTTCCTTAAACTCACCCATATACTCCTTAATCAACTCAGAGCGGGCAGTGCCAGGACGTACCGGGAACTCAAAGTTTTTCTCAGCGTAAGAGTATTGAGCATCGGCGCCGCTGAGGAATTCCAGCAGCTTAACGGCATTTTCACGGTTGGGGGCGTGCTTGGTCAGCGCCGCACCGGAAATAAACATATGGGTACCGCGATCTTTCTGGTTAGGGAAGACCAGGTTTACAGACTTGGCCCAATCAACCTGCTCCGGCTGCTCCTTATTGGTAATCATTTTACCGAAGTAGTAGCTGTTACCCAGGGAAAGGTCGCAGACACCTTCGCTAATAGCTTTAACCTGAGCGCGGTCATTACCCTGGGGCTTACGCGCCAGATTCGCTTTCACACCTTGCAGCCACTCTTTGGTTTCTGCTTCACCATGATGGGCGATCATGGAGGCGATCAGGGACAGGGTATAGGGGTGCTTGCCGCTACGAGTACAGATTCGGCCCTTCCACTTAGGGTCTACCAACTCTTCGTAGCGAGTAATTTCACCGGGCTTAACGCGGTCTTTGGAGGAGTAGATCAAACGCGCCCGGGTGGTCAGGCCGAACCAGTTGCCAGCCTTATCGCGAAATTGTGATGGGATATTGTCTTCCAGGATTTCACTGCTTACCGGTTGGGTCAGCTGCTTATTAAGCAGATCCATCAGGCTGCTGGTATTGGAAGTCAGGACCAGGTCAGCGGGGCTGTTGCGCCCTTCCCTTTGCAAACGCTCGTTCAAGCCTTTGCTGGCGTAGACCACTTTGGCCTCAATACCGGTTTTCTCGGTGAACTCCTTTAAGATCGGCTCTATAAGGAAAGGCTGTCGGTAGGAGTAGATATTTACCTGCTCGGCCGCACTGGCACCCACAGCACCCAACAAGCCGGCTACAGCCAGCACTTTTTGAAATAGAGCTCTGGTAGACATTATCGTAGATCACCCTTGGATTAAACGAGAAACATTCTCATTTGATTTAATGGCAATGTCAATAAAAATACATATGACCTAAGGCGATAAGGCAAAGTCGTCAATTTCCTCCTATGCTTAGGCTTGATACCGCCACCCATAGAGGTCCTATGTACCGCTTTGGCCCTTTAATAGCACTGATCTTTGTCCTCTGCAGCTG
Source organism: Microbulbifer sp. CNSA002 (assembly GCF_047324085.1). Classification (NCBI taxonomy): domain Bacteria; kingdom Pseudomonadati; phylum Pseudomonadota; class Gammaproteobacteria; order Cellvibrionales; family Microbulbiferaceae; genus Microbulbifer; species Microbulbifer sp. CNSA002. Next base: position 1,245,245 of record NZ_CP172449.1, on the reverse strand, counting down.
TGGGGGCCCGAAGGACTCCAAGTCACCTGCAACCCCTCCTGCAGATGAGTCGGCTACCAGCGCCATGAAGGAGCCCATTGCCCCACCGGGCAATGGAGCGGAAGCGGAAAAGAAAGCTGCAGCTATATGCACCCCGGAATGGTTTGCCTGGGTTCAACAGCAAGTGCTTGCCCAGCAAAATGGCGATATGGCGAAACTATACCCGTCCGGTATGCCGACTACCGGTAGTGAGGAATGGTTCACAGCCATCACCCGGCTCAGCAGAGCCAATACCAACGGTCTCAAACCCGGAGGAATGGAGTGGTGCGAGGCAATCCAGAAGCACCTTACCCAGGGCAGCCCACAAAACCCGTTGTAAGTGCCTGGAGACCAAACGCAAACGTATCAGTTTTTATTTTACAGTTTGGAAATACCGATCGCTCGGTTAAGGGAAGATTTGATTCATAGGATACTGCGATTTAGCAAATAGACAGCGAGGTAATAGCACCATGCAACCTATCAGCAAGTTGTTGCTGGCCTTTATCGCCGCAACAGCACTACCCTATGCACTCGCCAAAGAAAAGCCCCCACCCGGAGCTATGGCCCTTTCCACCGTATTGACCAAATTGGAACAGCAGGGCTACACCCCAATTGTTGAGGTCGATCTGGACAAGGGTAAGTGGAAGATTGAAGCCTATAAGGGTGACCAAAAGTACGACTTGCACGTAGACCCCAACTCTGCGGAAGTTTTGTCGGAAAAACCGGACAACGATTAAGGATTACTGTCCTCATTCCGAGCTATCCTGACAGGGCCGGCTGCCAAAGCCGGCCCCAACCTATTCTGCTTGAACATAGTGATGTAATCCGCGCCATAAATTGCGATGGCAAAACAAACTTGGCCATTCCCCGGATAAAATTTGTTCTCCGATCATCAAAGGAATTTACCGGATTGGTCAATCACTCCGATTCAATTTCGTTTAGTCTTTCTGAGATCAACGCCACAGGATAATAAAATGACAACACAAACCCTGACCCGGCAGGATGCAGACAAAGCGGTACTGCAAAACTATCTGGACAAACAGCGCAGTGCCTACCTGGCCAACCCGGCTCCCAGCTATCAGCAACGTGTGCAGGATCTTAGAACCCTTGCCCAGCTCCTGCGTGAACAGCAGGAATCCATTATCCAGGCAATTAGTAACGACTACGGCAATCGAGCCAGGGAAGAGATACTGCTCTACGATATCTACCCAGCGCTCTCCGGCATTAAAGAGACTATCAAGCGCCTAAAGAAGTGGATGAAACCCAGGGGGCGCCATACAGATTTTAAATCCTATCCCCTCTCTAAAAATCGTGTGGTCCCACAACCTCTGGGGGTAATTGGCGTCATAGTGCCGTGGAACTTCCCAATAAACTTAAGCTTTTCACCACTGACCAATATTTTCGCCGCAGGCAATCAGGCGATGGTCAAGATGTCCACCAATTCCAAGCACCTTGCAGAATTACTCAGTAAAGTCTGTGAACAATACTTCCCGGAAGAAAAGCTGGTTTTTATTCCCGATGCCGATGAAATAGGCCCGGTATTTTCCAGCCTTAAATTCGATCACTTAATCTTTACTGGCTCCAGTAATACCGGTCGTGCAGTAATGCGCTCCGCCGCAGAAAACCTAACTCCAGTCACATTGGAGCTTGGAGGTAAATCACCGGCAATTGTTGGCTCGGATTACCCGGTTAAGAAAGCCGCCGAGCAACTAATTTACTGGAAGCTGGTAAACGCCGGGCAGATCTGTGTCAACGTGGATTATCTTTTCTTGCCGGAGGAGCATCTCGAAGAGTTTATCGAGCACGCAAAACATTATGTTCAGAAGCGCTACCCCGACTTAGATGGCCAGGATTACACTTCTATTATCGACGACACATCTTACCAGCGAATCTGGGCAACCCTGGATGACGCCAAGGCTAAGGGTGCTAATGCCATAGATTTAAGTGCTGGCAAATTGGATAGGGACAATAAACTGCGAAAATTTCCTCCACATATCCTGACCAACGTAGACAGCGAGATGCTGGCAATGCAGCGTGAGATTTTTGGCCCGCTATTGCCGATTATCACTTACTCCAAGCCAGAGGAAATTATTGATTATATTAATGCTCGCCCCAGGCCCCTGGCGATTTACCCTTACACTCACGACAAAACCTTACAAGATTTATATATCAAAAAAGTAATGTCTGGGGGCGTGTCGGTAAATAATTGTGTACTGCACGTTGGTCAGCACGATATTCCATTTGGCGGCGTTGGTGAAAGCGGTATGGGTCACTACCATGGCTACGAGGGATTTTTGACCTTCTCTAAACTTCGCCCCATCTTCTATCAGGGCCCAATCGATCTATTAAAATTACTGCGGCCTCCCTATGGCAAACTCTCAACTCGTGTTATCGACTTTATGCTAAAACTTACCCGCTAGTATTTTTATGGCCCGGCTACATCCTGTAGCCGGGTCATCCACTGCTATAATCGCGCTCAGGTCAGATCGAAATCACTACAGCCCGCTGGCACTGCGATAATCCCTAGTCCAAACTAATACTATGGCTTGTTAGCAGTATGGAGCCGTAGATGATTTTTCTTACCGCCATAGCTTTGGTTGGCAATCTCACTAACCCAATCCCCCCCGGCCTCGATCCCAATAAACCCGCCCCCATCTACGACAGCCCCGACCTTTACGGAGCAGAACCCTCGGTCATTGCCTTGGACTTATCCACTATTAAAGCGAAACTGCATGGTCTAGGGTTCAACCCCATCACGCATATCGAATTTGTGGGCGGAAGATGGAAAATCCAGGCGGTCTACGGAGGAGAATTGAGGGCTCTGGAAGTGAATCCGGACAACGGAATAATTATTGCTGACCGGCCAGCCAATTAATCGCTGTTTAAATGTTAAAACTAAGGAGCCTCTGAGTAACTCCGTAATGCCTCTGCGGCCTTCAAGGCCCGCCCTTCGGGGCATTCAGAGCGATTCACACTCCGCGTTGCGACTTCTTGAAAGGTCTAGACATTCCTGCGAAGCCGCGCCTTGATTGTGAACCGCTCTGCATGCCAGAGGTATCATGGAGTTATTCAGAGGCTCCCTAAACCTCTAGGTCCAAACTGGTCACAAAAATTTACAGTGATATGCAAACATTGGTTTTTTAACTAAGGGATCTATTCAGTGAATAGAGTCCCGGTATTGCAATGGTGTCATTCCTTTCCAGCCCCGGTAGGCCCGAATAAATGAATTGGGTTCTTTAAATCCCAGCATAAAAGAAATCTCACCCAAATGAAGGCTGGACTTGGCGAGGTAGTGATCGGCCAAACTTGATCTAACTCCCTGTAATACTGCCTGGAAGGATTGATTTTCCTCCCCCAGTTTCCGCTGTAAAGTCCTTTTACTGATAGCCAAGCGTTCAGACACCGCTTCGACAGAACTCTCTCCGGCCGGTAGTAACTCCATCAATACTGAACCTACCCGCTCCCCCATTGTGGCTTCGCTATCCAAATCCTTGAGCTGTTGGCTCAATTTACCTTCAAAGAAATCCCACATAGGGGCATTGGCAGTCAGAAATGGTTTTTGTGCATCTTGTGCTGAGAAACAAATTCTCACCCGGTCGGACTGCTTAATTGAACAACCAAAAAACTCCCGATAAGGCGTTTGATCTTCAGGCAGCTGCGGTAGTGCCAATTCCAATGGTTGAATTTCCTCCCGGGTTCCCAACCGAGCCAGGCGGATATAGAAAATAAATTCGCTCAGGCCCAAAGCTTCAGGGATATTCCCATCACTTCCATAGCACTCTAAATTGAGCTTGGTGTACTCATCAGTAATATCCAAGTGCAATTCCATGGGACCGATCAGTGGTTTGTATTGCTGTATCCGCAGTAGAGCTTGATTCAGATTTGCACTGCACAGGCTCGCAAATATGGGAGGGTCAAACGACTCAGCCGAAAGGTGCTCCGCCAGTAAAAGTGGTAGTGGCCGATCCTTAGAGGCCTGATCGATACCACACCAGAAACGGAAATATTCCACCGGAGTGAGTGTCACAGCCTCCCGCTGTAACAGATCCGCAGGTAACCCGGCATAGGCAAGAGCCAGCGCTGTATCGATATTCATATCGTGTAATATCAACTTCCAGCTGGGAGGTACCAGGAATTTCGCTGCACGTTTGATCATTACCGGACCTGCCTGCAATTAAGACTTTTCCATCGTCTGACGGGAAAACTTCAGTACCATTTTACGGGGCAGTAAAGGCATTATCCAATTCAGAAACAACTTGAGCCGTGTCTCATTAAAAGCAACCAGATCTCCCCGCTCCATTGCCTGATAGCCACATCTGGCAACAGACTCAGCCGAACGGGCATTTTTCCAAATATCGACACCCTGAAGGTCACCAGCCGCAACAAACCCTGTTGCAACAGCACCGGGGCACAAAGCCGTTACTGTTACACCTGTGCCTTTCAATTCCTCAGCCAGTGCCTGGCTGAATGATGTTACATAGGCTTTTGTTGCGTAGTAAACCGCCTGTAAAGGGCCGGGAATAAAAGAGGCTGTAGATGAAACATTAAGAATATGTCCATTATTGCGGCCAACCATCCCCTTTAAATACAGGTGGGTGAGATTGGTAAGGGAAACCATATTCACCTGCATCATACCCTGCTCAGCTTCCAAATCCCTCTGATGGAAAAGACCATGACCACCAAAACCCGCATTGTTAATTAGAGTGCCAATCTCCACACCCTCACTTTGGGTTCGCTCAAAAATTCTCTGCGCGGACATGGGGTCAGAAAGGTCCTCGGCAATAACCATTGCCTGGATACCAAATTCCTTCTCCAGCTGCTGTTTGAGTGCAGAAAGCTTCCCTTCAGACCGGGCAACCAGAACCAAGTTGCCACCCTTAGATGCATGTATCCTGGCCAGTTCAAGGCCGATGCCACCAGAGGCCCCAGTAATAAGTGCCGTTTCCATCTATCTGTCTCCCAAGCGTTAATCTTGAAATCAGTATATGATCAGAAGGCGCCAACTAAGAATCCGATGATGCCAAGTGACTATCCAATCGTGACATCATTGATTAGTAGAGTGTCGGCCTTAGAGTCAAATTATTTAAAAGAAAAAGGTTTTACCCCTACTTCCTCTTACCAATAATTAAGGTATTGTCCTCGACGGAGTAGCTGGGAACATCTAGGTCAGCAATGTACCAGGATTGACTCCTACCATTGAGGTCAAAGATCATATACTTCTCCCAACTCTCCCACTCACTCTCAACACACTGTAGCGCCCCAGCTAAGTCCTGCCCCTCAATAGAAATACCCTCTGACAAATACGTAAATTCAGAACATGGGATTATTGAGCGATAGTAATCACGCTCGGCTAGCCTAGGTACACCATCCTCAGAGTTCACTTGAAGCATAAACACTTTTATTTCACGATCTAGTCGCTCCTGAGCTTTAGGTGGCTGCTTTCCATATTTTTCAGGTTCAACTAAAACATCAAGTTGCTCTAGAACTTCATCTCTTGGCTTAACAATAATTAAACGATACCACGACCAATCTAGGGAGATCATGGCATCTTCTCCAATATCATCAAGATCTATATATAAAAAATATTCCCTATCTGCTAATGAGCTTGGAAACAAGGATAAGAAAAATGGAGAACCACCAAGAGCAACACCTGTAATCACAAGAAAACCCATGCAGCCCCACAAAATTTTTTTTCGAAGCCCATCCATATCCAACACCCGTAAGTCCTGCTTTTTAAAAAACCAGAAAGCTAGGTTTGTAGTTCAGTAAAGTACTTAAAAAACTTTGATCTAAAAACCTTCTCGCCTCTATCAACCACCAAAGTGGCTAGATACTAGTAAATCTTTTCCACACCAATAGCAGTTGGCCCTTTGTTTTCTCACCTTATGGCCACAGGAAGGGCATTCTTTCAGGTTACCAGTTGTTATTTTTCCATCGCGCTTACCATCTCGCAGATCAATCTGCCCCATTTTTTCAATAAGTTCGGCCTCGGTTACCCCTAATTTTTCCGATAAAAGCTCCCACATAGCCTGATTCGCCAACACTAATGTATCTATACGTCCCTGAATATCACCGACTTCCAGTTCCAGGTTAGCGGCCATCTGCTTTGCATTTTGAGCTCGATATCTCGCATCATCGATTTCTCGCTGCTGAAAATAATCCCAAATAGTGTCTAACATTTATTTCACTTCACTTAAAAAATCAGAATAAAAAATGGATCAAATCTGCATTTACGATTTTCGTTTAATCAAAATTATTAACAGATATATCAAACCAAATAATGTCCCAAACGGAAAAGAGCCAATCCAAATCAGTGAGAGTATTAAAGAATACCAGAATAACCACTTAGCTCGAAAAGACGATAAAAACAAAGCAGTACAGGAAATCAACAAGCCTGGAGCAGACAATAGACCTCCTATAACAAAATTAGAGAGGGATTGGCTCATCATGCCTGCCATTACTTCAGGGGATGTATCAAGTGATTGGGCGATCTGAGAAGTTTCCCAAAAACCCAACATTCCCAAATAAAAGAACACAATAATCGGGGTTTGAAGAGCAGTACCCAATATAGAAAGAGCGCTCCCCAACCTAACCCGCTTATTTCCCTCCGGGCAAAGCTCACTTTCCGGGGAGCTATATATGCCTTGTTCAAAACTCATTTTTACCTCAGAAAACATCACATCCTTCATCAAGGATTTATAAATTTTGTCCCTTTATTAAAGCGGTAGCGGTTGCCCTAGCAATTAGTTTCCCCTCTTGAAGAAGCTCTCCTTCCAGAAAGCAGACAGTTCCACCTCTAGATACAACTCTGCCAACACCCTCAACTGGCCCCACTTTAGCTGGGCGAACAAATTGAGTCTTTAGCTCTAATGTCGGAGCAAACTGACCAATATTCAGTGAAAATACAAGTGCAGGACCCATTACGTCGTCGAGCATTGCACATAGAAACCCACCCTGTATTGTTCCCGCAGGGTTTAAGAATGACTCACTGGCAAAAAATCGGGCTTTGATCTCCATTTTTTCACGTGAATAGCTTATTAACTCAAATCCCAGAGTTTTCGCACACTCAGGTACTGTCAAATCTCCCGACTCGACCATTTCGTAGATATCCATATTTCCGCACCGATTTCATTCTATATTTGTTATTTCAACTTAAGTCAGATTCACCATCACTTACCAGCCCTGCTCCACTCGATTTTACTGCTGCCCTGTATCACACCAAGTTCCAGCAGTTAAGTGCTCTCATCTACGCCAATTCACACCTTGGATAAATCTGCCCCCAGTAAACCACTTTCAACAAGGCAAAAAAAAGCCCCGCAATTGCGGGGCTTTTTAGATAGGCTAAAGGCCGGCTTACATCATGCCGCCCATACCGCCCATGCCACCCATACCGCTCATGTCAGGAGCAGCCGGCTTGTCTTCCGGAATTTCTGCAACCATGGCTTCGGTGGTGATCATCAGGCCAGCGATAGAAGCTGCCGCTTGCAGAGCAGAGCGGGTTACTTTAGCTGGGTCCAGGATACCCATTTCCAGCATATCGCCGTACTCACCAGTAGCAGCGTTGTAACCAAAGTTGCCTTCGCCTTGCTTGATCTTGTCAACAACTACGGAAGCTTCGTCACCAGCGTTGGAAACGATTTGACGCAGAGGCATTTCCATAGCGCGCAGGGCTGCTGCGATGCCGTGGTTCTGGTCTTCGTTGTCGCCAGTTACAGAGATAACCTGGGTAGCGCGAACCAGAGCGGTACCACCGCCAGGTACTACGCCTTCCTCTACTGCGGCGCGGGTAGCGTGCAGCGCGTCTTCAACGCGGGCTTTCTTCTCTTTCATTTCCACTTCAGTAGCGGCGCCTACTTTGATTACCGCAACACCGCCAGCCAGCTTGGCTACGCGCTCTTGCAGCTTCTCTTTGTCGTAGTCGGAAGAGGACTCTTCGATCTGTGCACGGATCTGGCTAACGCGAGCTTCGATGTCTTTAACATTGCCAGCGCCGTCAACGATTACAGTGTTTTCTTTGGACAGGGTTACGCGCTTAGCAGTACCCAGGTGCTCCAGAGTGGTACCTTCCAGCTCCAGGCCAACTTCTTCAGAAATCACGGTGCCGCCAGTCAGGATAGCGATGTCCTGCAGCATGGCTTTACGACGGTCGCCGAAACCAGGTGCTTTAACAGCAGCAACTTTAACGATGCCGCGCATGCTGTTAACAACCAGAGTTGCCAGTGCTTCGCCTTCTACGTCTTCAGCGATGATCAGCAGCGGCTTGGAAGCTTTAGCTACTTGCTCCAGCAGGGGCAGCAGGTCGCGGATGTTGGAGATTTTCTTGTCTACCAGCAGGATGAACGGATTGTCCAGCTCGGCAGTCATGTTCTCTTGGTTGGTGATGAAGTAAGGAGACAGGTAGCCGCGGTCGAACTGCATGCCTTCTACTACGTCCAGCTCGTTTTCCAGGCCGGAACCTTCTTCAACAGTGATAACGCCTTCTTTGCCAACTTTTTCCATGGCTTCAGCGATGATGGTACCAACGCTCTCGTCGCTGTTAGCGGAGATAGTACCTACCTGAGCGATAGACTTGGTATCAGCACAAGGAGTGGACAGGCCAGCAATGTGGTCAACAGCTGCGGTTACCGCTTTGTCGATACCGCGCTTCAGGTCCATTGGGTTGAAGCCAGCGGCTACGGATTTCAGGCCTTCAGTTACGATAGCCTGGGCCAGAACGGTAGCGGTGGTGGTGCCGTCACCAGCGGTGTCAGAAGCTTTGGAAGCAACTTCTTTAACCATCTGTGCGCCCATGTTTTCGAACTTGTCGCTCAGCTCGATTTCTTTCGCTACGGAAACACCGTCTTTGGTTACGGTAGGAGCGCCGAAGGACTTGTCCAGAACTACGTTGCGGCCTTTAGGACCCAGGGTAGTTTTTACAGCGTCTGCCAGGATGTTTACGCCTTTCAGCATTTTCTGACGAGCGTCGTCACCAAAAATTACGTCTTTAGCTGCCATGATTCTTATTCCTCAAATTCTTTTTGCGAGTAAAGTTAAAGGCTGGCCTTAGCCTTCCAACACGCCGTAGATGTCACCTTCGCTCATGATGATCAGCTCTTCGCCTTCCACCTTGAGGGTATTGCTGTCGGCATAGCGACCGAAAACAACAGTGTCACCTACCTTCACAGACAGTGCGCGAACGTCGCCATTGTCCAGCTGCTTGCCCTCACCCACGGCTACCACTTCACCTTGGTTCGGCTTTTCTTTGGCAGCGCCTGGCAGCACGATACCGCCAGCTGACATCGCTTCTTCTTCCTTACGGCGTACTACGACGCGGTCGTGTAAAGGACGAATTTTCATGGATAAGTTCTCCATTGAGTCGTTTTAATGGTTTCCAACATGGGCGGCACTGGCCCTTTGGGCCGGTAACCTCACCCCTCTCTGATCCTCAGAGGCGGGGCTTAATTCTCAGTTGAACCCTATCTATGGGCGGGAATAAGGATTTCAACACCATCAGGTGAAAAAACTGCAAAGCAAATTCTCATCGCTGACATTTTGTATATTTTTTAACCCAATCAGTGCTTGGGGCGCTTATCTTCAACGGAGTGTTGATTCTCTCCGGGGCGCTTCTCATCTTTCGAATACTCCCCCTCGATAATGTCGTCACCACGCTTGTGGTTTGGCGGCTGGTTAAAATTCTGCGGGGGAACCACCTTGACGTGGCGAAGGATAAAACCGAGCAACAGGTTCCTGAGCCCCGGAATCAGGCAGATAAAGCCGAAGAAATCAGTGATAAAGCCCGGGGTGAGCAACAGCACACCACCCACCGCGAGGAATATCCCTTCAACCATCTCTTTGGCGGGAATATTTCCAGCCTGCATCTTCTCCTGGGCCCGCATCAGGGTAGAGATTCCCTGGCGGCGAAGCAGTGTCACTCCTACCACTGCGGTCAAAATGACCAGGCCGATCGTTGGCAGGGCGCCAATTTCACTCCCTACGGCAATCAACACCCACATTTCGAGTACAGGTAGGGCTATAAATAGAAGTAATAATGGGCGCATTGCGGAAATTCCTAGTTAACCAGCTTCGCTGAGAGCCGGGACGATCACGGTTTTTTCAATATGCTGTAGTAAATGGAGTGGGGAGGCAAATTATTCAAGGGCGCCTTATTCCACCCCACAGTAACTGGAGAGAGGAAGGATTGAATGGCAAGCGAGCAACAGGATGCTATAGAAGTGCCAGCCATCGGACGCAGTCGCCACTTAGTGGACGATATATTGGCGAAAGCGGACATTCAAATTAACGGGGAAAGACCCTGGGACCTGCAACTTCATCGGGAAGCAGCCCTTGATGAGGTCATCGCCCGGCACAGCTTGGGCCTGGGCGAGTCCTATATGCGCGGCGATTGGGATGTCCAAGACCTGGATCAATTCTTCCACCGGTTACTCAGTGCTGAGATTCATCACAGTATCAAGAACTGGCGCTACTTTTGGCGCGCCACACGCAGCTATCTGGTGAATCTACAGAGCAAAAACCGCTCGTTTAATGTGGGAGAGCAACACTACGATCTGGGCAACGAATTCTATAGTGCCATGCTCGACAATCGGCTTACGTACAGCTGCGGCTATTGGAAAGAGGCTAACACCCTCGACCAAGCCCAGGAAGCCAAGCTGGACCTGATTTGCCGCAAGCTGGAATTGAAACCCGGGATGCGCTTGCTGGATATTGGCTGTGGCTGGGGCAGCCTGGTTAGCTATGCCGCGCAAAAGTATCAAGTGGAGTGTGTTGGGATTACGATTTCCCGAGAGCAAAAAGCCTATGTGACAGAGCGCTATGGTGAACTGCCAATTACTGTTCGCCTTCAGGACTATAGAGAACTCAAAGAACCCTTCGACCGCATCGCCAGCGTAGGGATGTTTGAGCATGTCGGCCGCAAGAACTACCGAACATTTATGGAAACAACAGCGCGCTGTCTGAACAAAGATGGGTTGATGATGTTACATACGATCGGCAACAACCAGCGCACCGCATCTACGGACTTGTGGACAGAAAAATATATATTCCCAGGTGGTGAGCTACCTTCGGTAGGACAGCTGGGCGACGCGACAGATCGCTTGCTAGTGTGCGAAGACCTGCACAACTTTGGATACTACTACGATAAAACCCTGATGGCCTGGCATGAAAACTTTGAGAAAAACTGGCCGCGCTTTGCCGATCGCTACGGCCAGCGCTTCTACAGGATGTGGCGCTACTATCTACTATCTTACGCCGGTGCATTCCGGGGGCGCACACTTCAGCTATGGCAGCTAATGTATTCGAAGTTCCGCGCCGATGGTGTTACGCGTTTGAGTTAAAGCACTATTTGCTGTAAATCCAGAAACTAATTACAGAATCAAAAAAGGGTGAACTCAGTTCACCCTTTTTATGCTGGGGAAGAGGGAAGCTTACAAGCGGGCTCCGCCATCAATATCTATCACTCGACCGGTGACGTAGTCGTTCTCCAGAATAAACGCTACTGTCGAGGCGATCTCATCCTGCTCACCCAACCTGCGCAGTGGCACTTGTTTTACCAGACTCTCAAGAATCTCAGGGCGCATTTGCGCAACCATATCGGTGCCGATAAAACCCGGGGCAATCCCGGCAACACGCACGCCGTAGCGCGCCAGTTCGCGTGCCCAGGATACCGTCATCGCTGCAACACCCGCTTTACTGGCGGAGTAGTTGGTCTGCCCCATATTGCCCGCACGGGACAAACTGGAGATATTGACCATCACCCCACCCTTACCGCTTTCCGCCATAATGCCCGCAGCAGCACGGCCACAAAGGAATACACCGGTAAGATTCACATCGATCACAGACTGCCACTGTGCCAGGGACATGCGATCTGTCACTTTGCCGTCTTTACACTTGAGCAACATGCCATCGCGCATAATGCCGGCGTTATTAACCAGAACCTGGAGTCCGCCAAAGTCTGCTGCGATTTTCGCAAAACCGGAGTCCACCGCTTCCTCATCGGCAACATTGATCAAGTAGCTGCGAGCCTCTGCACCGAGCTTTTCACAAGCTGCAACGCTGTCTTTCAGGCCTTCCTCATTAACATCGATCAGGGCCAGGCGGGCGCCTCGCGCAGCCAGATACTCGGCCATAGCTCGGCCCAACCCCTGGCCCGCACCGGTAATCGCAACAATACTGTCAGCGATTTGCATATTGAACTCCTCGTCGTCGCTCGTTTTTTAGATTTATCGTTTATGACTGCCTTCGATCCTGCCCTATGCAGGCTCGAGGGGGAATTACCATTCGTAACCGACACCAACGGTCACTTTGGTATCTTCTTTTTCACTTTCCAGGGAGGGCGTATTGTCGTACTGCCACTCGTAACCGATCTCCATCAGCACGCCTTCAACCAGCGGTGTGCGCACCCCCAGCTTGGCGTTAGCTTCGTAGTCGTTACTGTGATCAAAGGATTGTAAGGTTTCCTGGTCGAAATAAATTTCCGGCCCAAGGGAAAACTTGTAGCGGTAGTTAAGTGCAATTCGACCGGCGACATAGCGCTCATCCTGGTCTTCACTCAACTCTTCATCGATAAAGCTCTCATGCAGGCTACTCACACCACCTTCGAGGGAAAAAGTGGTTTTACTGGTATCGTAAAACAGATAACCCATACCGAGACCGAGCGTAGTTCCCAGGTCTAAGTTCTGAGCCTCCTCCCTTTCCAGCTCACTATTAGCCGCGGCAAACCACTTCTCAGCAAATATCCAGCGAAGATCATAATTGAGCTGGTATTTTTCCAGGTCACCGTCTTCTTCACTTTCCTGGTTCTGGTAAACCGCCCCCATCAAGTGGTTAAAATCTCCATGGCGGATATCCAAGTTTATACTGGCATCGAGGTCTTCACGCTCACGGTTACCGCTCTCAAATACGCCCCCGGCGGTAACATCACCGCTGAATAACACCGGACTGGTGGTAAATGTGCTGTAGGGTTCTGCCCGCTCAATACCGGGGAAATCGATCAGCCAACCGCGCCCTTCAGCGCAGTACACTTCCCAACGCTCCTGGCGGTGGCCGGCTAAGGTACAGGGTTCATCCCTGCCGGCAATTTTGATATCGGTATCGATGTCCATCGACACCACTTTGGATTTGTCGACTTTAACCTCACCAAAAGTCTCTGACTTCCAAGTGACCTGATCCTTCTCTACCAGCACCAACTCGCCCTGAATACGATCGCCATTTTCCAGGGTCAGCACACCGGCATAGGCCTGGAAGGGCACAAGAAATAAGAGAGTTCGAGTAAAGAACCTGGGGAGTCGTGTCGATAAAACCACTAAGAAACCTTGGACTTTTTTAGGAGTATGAACGGTGCAAACAGCTTCAACAATCGCACCATGATGCCACAACTAGAATCATGTGGCACGCCGTCACAGCAGAGGCTTTCGCGCCCTGGGGACTGTGACCTTGCGAGCTGGTAAAGTATCCATAAATGGCGAATAAAAATCTCATTTTCAGGAGATTACAAAGTAAAAAATTGCGCCCAGTTGGCGTAATTCGCCGATATTTAGAGCTTTTTATGGAAAAACAGAACTCCCTGGAAAGAATATGCCAAGCCTTGGCGGCGATCCCCAAAGGGCGGGTTGTCACCTACGGGGACTTGGCTGAGATGGCCGGCTACCCACGCGCTGCAAGACTTGCAGGTCAGACCCTGCGTAAGCTACCCCGGGGTACCAAACTACCCTGGCACCGGGTAATCAACGCCCAGGGGCGCATCTCCCTGCCGGAACCCGGCGCCAGCCGCCAGCGTGAAAGACTGGAAAGAGAGGGGGTCATACTGCTGAAAGGGCGAGTGGATATGGGCAAATACCGCTGGAAACCTTAACCCCAATCGCAGACAGAAAACTACGCTACCTCATCAGCCCCCCAGGGCGCGACCCAAAATAACAGGATCATTCCAGGCACCGCCAGAACGGCACACAGGAGAAAGAAATGTGTCCACCCCATTCCCTCCACCAAATAGCCAGTGGAGGCATTGGCGAAGGTGCGCGGGAGCGATGTCAACGCTGTAAACAAGGCAAATTGAGTGGCGGTGTGCAACTTGCTGGTAGTTCGGGCGATAAATGCAATAAACACCGCTGTCCCCAAGCCCACCCCGAGATACTCAAAGGCAATTACTATCGCCAATAGCCAGAGGCTAGGATTGAAATCTGGAGTGCCCACCAGCTCGCCATTCACTTCAGACAAAATCATAAATCCGAAAATTGAAACCAGCTGTACCACCCCGAAAATCCATAGGCACTTATTAATCCCGATCTTTACAATTAATAAGCCGCCAAAGAAGCCGCCAATTACCGCAGGCCACAAACCGGCATTCTTTGCCACTATGCCGATATCCGTATTGGAATATCCCATATCCAGGTAATAGGGCGTCGCCAGTGCCGTAGCCATGCTATCGCCAAGCTTGTACAAAAACATAAAAGCTAGTACGAGCACCGCCTGTTTTACGCCATTGCGATTAAAGAATTCGACGAAGGGTAAAACAATGGCCTCGCGCAAAGATTTAGGACGACCTGCTGGATGGTCTGGCTCAGCCACCATCAAGGTCATAAAGACGGCAATCAACATAAAGGCCGCGGTAATCATAAACACCTGGTCCCAGGCCAGGTGGTCCGACAGGATCAAGCTGAGGGATCCCGGAATCAAGCCGGAAATACGATAGGCGTTGGCGTGAAAGGAATTGCCCAGGCCCAACTCCTGGTCTGGCAGAATCTCTCGTCGGAAAGCATCCAGGACTATATCCTGGCTGGCGCTAAAAAAAGCCACGGCAAAGCAAATTGCGGCAATTGACCAGATATCAAACTGGGGACTGAACATCCCCAGGACGCCAATGGAAACAATCAGTAACAGCTGCATTACCAGCATCCAGCCCCGCCGGCGGCCTAGCATCGGGAATGCGTAGCGCTCCATCAGAGGAGACCAGATAAATTTCCACGTATAGGGTAATCCGAGCAATGCAAAAATACCGATAGTGGCCAGATCCACGCCTTCGGTACGCAGCCAAGCGGGCACCAACTGTATCAATACAAAAAGAGGCATCCCCGAAGAGAAACCGGTGCCAATACAAATCAGCATACGCCGATTAAACACCGCCTCCCGGATGGTTTCGTGGGCCATAGTTTGTCGCTTTTATTCGCTGAGCATCGTCTACCAGTGATACCCGACCCGACAGGCAACAGACACACAATCAAACATAAGGGCGAGTCTATGGAGGGGTGGGTTTCACCTTTACAACCACCATAGACACAAGCCGGGCAGAATGCCCGGCGAAGAGTTTTGATATGACATAGGGATTTAGAAAAGAGCTGAATTCGGGATGTACTCTTAGAGAGGAAATAACATCCCTGTAAACCTTAGGTAGTGCCCGCTCCCGGCTGCACTTCTTCTCCCGGCCAGTCGCGCTGCTCGCGGCGCCAAAAATAAATGGACAGCGCAATGGCTGGAATTCCCATAAGCGCCGCATAAATAAAGAAGTAGGCATAACCCTGAGCATCCACCACTATGCCGGAAAAACCACTGATAAATTTCCCCGGCAAGGTCATCAGGGAGCTAAACAAAGCATATTGAGTGGCGGTATAAGCTTTATTGGCAAGACTGGAGAGAAACGCGATCAGTATCGCATTGGCAATTCCTCCACTGATGTTGTCCGCACTAATTACCAGCGCCAGCCAAGCTTTATCGGGACCGATCACAGCGAGTTGGGCAAATAGCAGGTTGGTGCAGGCGACCATAACCGAACCCAGTATCAACGGGCGCACAACACCGTATCGCACCACTAAAAGCCCGCCTAGAAAGGAACCGATAATGGTACAGAAGAAGCCAAACAGCTTACTGATTTCAGCGATTTCCGTTTTGGTAAAGCCCAGATCCAAATAGAAAGGATTGGCCATCACCCCCATCGCAATATCACTTAAACGGAAGATACCAATAAATAGCAACAAAATGATTGCGAAGCGGCCATTGCGCTGAAAAAACTCGATAAAGGGGCAGGCCACGGCGCGAATAAACCACTGCTTCATGCGACCATGCTCCCCCTTGCCCAATAGGCGCTGGGCCCACTCGCTTTGCAGCTCATCGGCTTCTTTGTTTACCTTGCTGTGATCAGGCTCGGCAATAATCAGAGTGGTAATCAGGCCCACTCCCATCAATCCAGCCATCGCAAGATAAGCACCGGACCAGCTAAAGATATCCGCAATAAACAGGGCGCCCGCTCCGGCTATCAGCATTGCCACCCGATAGCCAAATACATAATTGGCAGCCATAGCGCCCTGATAATCGTCATCCATGGCCTCAATTCGATAAGCATCAATCGCCACATCTTGAGAGGCCGAACAGAAAGCGACCCACAAGGCCAGCAGGGCCACGTGCATCAGGGAGAGCTGGGGATTTACACTGGCCATACCTATCAGGCCAATCGCTATCCCGATTTGGGATACCAGCATCCAGCCCCGACGCTTGCCCAATTTGTCCGTGAAAAAAGGCAGACGCAGCTGATCGACAATAGGGGCCCAGAGAACCTTGATCGAAAAGGTAATCCCTACCCAGGCAAAAAACCCGATGGCGGTACGGCTGACACCGTAGTCCCGCAGCCAGGCAGTCAAGGTAGAGAAGACCAGCAGTAATGGGAGGCCGGCGGAAAAGCCGAGGAAAAACATGGTGAGTACACGGGGCTTCAAATAAGCAGCCAGCGCTTGCCCCCATGTCATTTGTTTTTGTAAGTTGGTCAAGCGCGGGCCTCCAGAGCCTCAGCCGCTGCAACAGGTGTTCCTGTGCAGCGGAGTATTAAATTAGTTTATTTACTCAGTGGCCCCACAAAACTTCCAGCTCCGCTTCGGCCAACTTATTGGCATTGATATTGAAGCCAACTTTAGCAGGAGAAGTGTTTTCATCCAGCGGCAGGGATTCCACTTTCAAGGCATAGACACGAAAACGATAGCGATGATCCCCGTGCCCCTTGGGCGGGCAGGCACCACCGTAACCGGAATTACCATAATCATTGCGCCCCTGCACTGCTTCTGGAATCAGGCCGTTTTTCAGGTCACCGGCCCCTTCCGGAAGATTGGTCGTATCCACTGGGATATTAAATACCACCCAGTGCCACCAACCACTGCCGGTAGGCGCGTCGGGATCGTAAGCGGTAATAGCAAAACTCTTTGTGCCCTCCGGTGCCCCACTCCAACTCAATTGGGGAGACAGGTTCTCACCGCCGCAGCTGCCATAAACATGAGCCATGGGCATTTTCTTTCCAGCTTGCAGGGAGCTGGATGACAGTGTCAGCTTCTCAGCAATCGCGTTGGTTCCAGTCAGTGACAGCGCAGCAGCACAAAGCAGCCCGGCCAAACCCCGGCCGCCCTTTTTCAATAAATGGCTCATATCCCAGTTCCCCTTTTAGTTTTCTTCACTGGACAGCAGTGGGCCCACTTTGTCCAGATCCATATTTCCGCCGGTCAGAACAACCACGACATTCTTATTGCGAAAGCGCGCGCTGTGCTCAATGATCGCAGCGAGACCCACCGCAGCCGACGGTTCTACCAGCTGTTTGGTTCGCGTCCACAATAGCCGCATCGCATTGACGATACCAGCTTCGCTGACTGTCACAATATCCCGCACCGTGCGCTCAATAACGGCGTAATTTTTGCCGCCCAATGTTGTGCGCAGACCATCGGCGATCGTATCGGGCTGTTGTGTGGTGATATGAACGCCACCGCGCAGTGAACGCTGGGCATCATCCGCTCCGGCGGGTTCCGCACCAATTACCAGGATATCGGGGGCAAGCGCAGCCATAGCCAATCCCACGCCGGACAAAAGTCCACCGCCTCCCACTGGCGCCACAATAACGTCTGGAGCAAAGCCCTGTTCGCGGCTCTGCTTGAGCACTTCCATGGCTACGGTGCCCTGCCCTGCAATAATGCGCTTATCGTCATAGGGCGGGACTTCGTGCGCACCAGTTTCCTCAAGTACCTTTGCCAAAGTGGATTCGCGATCAGCCAGGCTGGGGCCCGAAGTCACCACTTTGGCACCGTACCCCTCAACCGCCATGCGTTTTGTCTTGGGAGCCGTTTCGGGCATCACCACCGTACAGGCCAATCCCCGCTGGGCTGCTGCCCAGGCGAGCGCCGCACCGTGATTACCGGACGAATGGGTGGCAACTTCCTCGACCCCGTCTGGGAGCAGCGAAAGCGCATTAGCCGCGCCCCGCGCTTTAAAGGCACCCACTTTCTGCAAGTGCTCACACTTAAACCACAAATTGGCGCCCGTCAGCTCGCTCAGCTGCCGAGAGCTGAGCAGAGGGGTCTCGTGTACCATGCCTGCAATATTTTGTGCGGCACTAAATACATCCTCACTGGCAGGTATCTCGTTGCGATCCAGGGGCATAACACTGTGTATCCTTTTCGACTACATGGGAATAATCCAGCTTATCCACCGCCGATAACATCCAGTGTTCTACGGAGCAGGCACAGTGGAAAACCGTGCCTGTCGATAAGGAATTATTTGCTGAGCAAACGCAGGAATTTCATTTTCCTGTCGTTGAAGGGTGCATATCGTATATCGATATCGAGGATATTTCTGCGCCGCATTACGGCCTTGTAATGACTGAAAGTGCGGAAGCCATGCTCTCCATGGTAGGACCCCATACCGCTGGCACCGACGCCTCCAAAAGGCAAATCCTGGGCCAGCATAAACATCATACAGTCATTCACACAGGCGTTGCCGGAGCTGCAACGGGATAGAATCCGATCCGCCAATGCTTCATCCTGGGTAAATACATACAGGGCCAGGGGCTTCTCTCGCTCATTGACAAACTCCTCCGCTTTGGAAAAATCATCCAGTTCAATAATGGGGAGTATCGGGCCAAAGATCTCCTCCTGCATAACTCCCGCAGAGAGATTGACGTTGCGCATTATGGTGGGCGCCATATAGCAGTCATCCACATCGACTTCACCGCCAAATACCACCTCTCCATCCCCCAGGTAATCCGACAGGCGAAGGGTGTGCTGGCTGTTAATAATGCGCCCATAGTCGGCAGATTCCCGCGGATGCTCCCCATACATTTCCCAGAGAACCCGCTGCAACATGGGGGTGAACCGATCGGCTGTCTGCCGACTACAGAGAACATAATCCGGGGCGATACAAGTCTGCCCCGCGTTGGTAAATTTACCCCAGGCAATTCGCCGTGCAGCCACTTCCAGATTGGCATCATCGGCAACAATACAAGGGCTCTTTCCGCCGAGTTCCAGGGTTACCGGAGTCAGGTATTTAGCCGCCGCACTCATTATGATTTTGCCAACCCGGCCACCGCCGGTGTACATAATATGGTCCCAGCGCTGCTCCAGCAGCGCCGTGGTTTCCGCCACACCACCTTCGACGCACGCAAAGGCATCATTGTCGAGATAACGCGGTAATAATTCTGCGATTAACCGGGAGGTTGCGGGCGATAATTCAGAGGGCTTTACCACCGCGCAATTGCCAGCGGCAATCGCCGGTACCAGCGGCGATAACAATAATTGCAGCGGATAATTCCAGGCACCGATAATCAGCACTACACCCAGCGGCTCCGGTTGCACATAGCTCTTGGCCGGCTGGGTCATCATCGGCGATTGGACCTTGCGCGGGCGCACCCATTTCTTCAGGGACTTCAGGGTGTGATTGATATCATTGTAGAGAAATGAAATTTCAGTGAGGTAGCTTTCCTGGGGGGCTTTGCGCAAATCATCCTGAAGGGCTTGGACAAAATGTGCCTCGTTCTCGGAGATCATCTTGCGCAGCTGAGACAGTTGCTTGCGCCGCCAACTCAATTCAGTGGTGCTGCCGCTGCGAAAATAGGTTCGCAAGCCCGCCACTAATGTGGCTGCGTTCCAATCGTTTGCCCTAGCCAGATCTGACAACATTTGCGGTTCCAATACCGAAACTTCCAAACCCTACTTCCTCCAATGAGTATAAGCCGTCGCAGGCAATGACTAGCTTCGCTTTATTGATATGGCAAAGCGCCGAAGTCCGGCCGCTGGGGCGCGCAATTTCGTAGGAAGGGGGGGATAAGTCAAGATAGGAAGGAAAGAAAATTTTGAAAATGGCGACAAATTCAACAATCGTCCCAGAAGACAAAAGTATCTCTGGGGCGATGGTACAGGCATCACGGAGTTATTCAGAGGCTCCTTAGATAAACAGAACCAGAAGGGCCAAACCAGTGATCCAGAGAAGCAAGGTTCTGGATAGCAGCGCTTGAAGCCCCTCAATCTCCGCACCACTTTGGCGCTGCATCTGAGACAGATCGGAACCACCACTGCACTCACTGGCGTCAATACCGCCGAGAGCCCCCTCCAGGTAAGCTTCGAGAACCTGATCGGTATGGCTCTCACGACACATCAACACCCGGCGCCAGGCGCGGTAACAGCCGGCAAAGTTACCCACAATGGCAAAGCTCAGCCCCATCACACGGACCGGCAGCCATTCCAGCAACCACAACCAACGCGCCGCCGTCGCCTCTTCGGAGGAGCCCCGGGTATTTTCTGCGTACAAAGCACTCAAGCGGAAGAGTACTGCCCCGGGAATACCCAGCAAAATAAACCAGAACAGCACCGCGAAGAGTCTCTCAAAGGCGCAGTAGGCAGCGCCGCGAAATACCTGCTCATGCAGACAAGTGTCATCGGAGGGCGCTTCGTGTAACTCGCGCAAAATGGGCGCCGCCGCTTTGGTAGCACCTTCCAGGTCTCCGCTATACCAGTGGCGCAGGTAATTTGCGACGATATCGTTGAAGTTGCCGCGACCGAGACAATAGAGCAGCAGTGGCACCCCCAACAGCAAGTAGCCCAGACCGCCCGCTGCGCCCTCTGCCAGCGTCATCGCAATCGCAGAGATCAATACTGGAACCAGGATAGTGATACCAAGCAGCAGACCACTATTGCCATTAATGCTGGGCAACGCCTGTAAATACTCGCCCCAGCGACTGAACCAACCATCGCGATGTAACGGAGCCCCTGAGCCCCAGATTTGCACTAGGGCAACGGTGATCAGAACAATTAACAGAGTCATAAATAATCCGAGACTGTTTCAGTTATCAAAATCGTGCTACGGCTCCTGATACAGAAACCCTTCCCGCTTTTAAGGACCGCTACTGGATATCAGACGATTTCTTTCAGCTTGTTGAGGTAGCGCTCCCAGTCAAACCCCGGACCCGGGTCCAATTTCCTTCCGGGAGCAATATCCGAATGACTGGCAATTCTATCGATATCAATAGCGGGATAAGCTTGCATAATCGCAGCGCTCACCTCGGCAAGTGCGTGATATTGGGAGTCGGTGTAAATATCGGTATCCAAACCTTCCAGCTCAATACCAATGGAAAAATCATTGCAATTAGTGCGACCTTTAAACTCGGACTTGCCCGCGTGCCAGGCACGACGATCAAGGGGCACGTATTGAGTTACCAGGCCATCGCGGTCGATCAAAATATGCGCAGACACCTGTAACGCAGCGATATCGGCAAAATAGGGGTGCGCATCGATATCCAACTGCCCCAGGAAAAAGGCATCAATGTAGGGGCCGCCATACTGTCCGGGCGGCAAGCTGATACTGTGAATCACCAATAGATCCACCGCACAGTCTTCCGGGCGGCTATTGCAATGAGGACTCGGAACCCGGCGCGCGCCCGCCAACCAGCCAGACTCCACTTGATATTTCAATCTGCGATCTCCGCTGCAACCTATTGATAGCCCCGGTATCGCCCGGGGCTTCAGCAGTTACCATTCTATGGAAGCGTTGATCGATATGCCAATCTGATCGGAGCAGTATCGCGACATAACTTGCGGAAAACCACTGGCCACTGAGTATCCCTGCTAAATACTCAACGTCCGCTCGTTAAATTCCTGAAAATTAGCGCTGCTCACTGCGCTTCTTGCGCACATTGCCAATTACGGACTGCAGCGCCCGCTCAAACAACATGCCGTCATCCAGTGGCAACAGTTGTGCCGAACGCAGCGCATGGGCCAACTCTAGTCGGGCGAATTCAGCGACTTTGGCGCCATTGCGATTAACGAAGATAAACTGGTCGATATCGCGAATTACCGCCGCCAGACGACAACGGAACTGCTCGTCCTCAGAGCGCTTCAGCTCGAACCAACTGCCCTGTGCCAGGCGGAAGGTCATCTGCCAGTGGGGATCATCTTCGTCAAGGGGGGCCAGTCCATCCTGCTCCGGTGCAGCCACCTCTGCTTCAGCAACTGCCTGCTCAAGCTCTTCCATCTGCGGCACGGCCACTTCCTGGGGTTCGGCTTGGACAGCTTCAACAGTAACTTCAGCTGGCTCATCTGGAAGTTGGTCTTCGGCAGTGTCTGAAATCACTTCCCGGGTAACCACGGCTTCTGCAATAACCGCTTCAGTCACTGCAGCTTCACCAACCGTAGCTTCAGTAACATCAGCAGGTCCGGCATCAGTCTCCTGCTCCACTACAGGGGCAACAGGCTTGTCAGCAACATTATCAGCAACAACAGGCGCAGGCTCAGCAGATTTCGCTGCGCGCACTTCGCGGGCAACCTGCTCTGCCACTTCACGTTCACGCTGCTCCGCCAATTGCTGGGCCAGGGCAAAGCGCTCGCGATAAACTTCTTTGAGGCCGGTGAAAAGGGTACGCGCTTCGAAAGCGTTATAGGAAAGCGCCTCAATTCCCTCGCGCAATCTCTCCTGCAAAACAGGCAGTAAGCTCAATAACTGTTTGCGGGAATCCGGCATTGGGGCCTGCACACTCCACACGAGATCTCTCGCTGTGCGCACGTCGCGGTTCCAGGCGTCGCTCTCTGTCCCCTCTTTGACACAGGTCAGGAACAGCACGTTGTTCCAAACTTTGTTCAACCAATCCTGCACCACCTGTGGCAGATCCCGCTCTGCAACCAAGGCATCCATTACTGCGGCAACCCGTGCGCGGGCAGCTTGGGTTTTAGCCCGACCATCCGCCTCATCGACAACGCGGCGCTCCAACATCTCGGCACGCTTGCGCTCGCGGACGATAAATTCGCGCAGGGATTCCAGCAAAACGGCAAAGATATTGATATCCCGATCAAACTCATTAAGCACGCGCTCAACAATTTCGGATATCTCTTTGTACAGGGGATCGGATTCGTAGTTATCCCCCGCCTGCCATCCGGTAGCGGCATCGGCCAACTCGTTCAGCAATTTGCGCGCAGGATGGCCGCCTTTACTGAAAAATGACTTGTCTGCAATGGCTACTTTCAACAGCGGCAGTTGCAGGCGGCCCAGAAGTGATTTGATTTGGGTGGCAAGGCTGCGGTCCTCCAGAATAAAGGAAAACAACATCTCTACCAGCTTGATCACATCGCTATCGACTTTTGCCAGCGAGGCGGCCTGATTGGAATCCACCAAGCGCTGCTGTAGCAATTCGCCCACATTCAAAAGCTGTACCGCACTTCCACCTTGATAGTGGCTGCCACTTTGCAGTGCACCCAAGTGGGAAAGCAGATCCCCTGCAGGCATTGGAGTAACACCTGCGGCTGCGGGCACTAACCCTGGGGGGAAGTGCCCTGTCGCTGCGACTCCACCTTGTACTGGCTGGCTGCCAGCCTCTACACCACCGGCACTACCAGTGGGGGCACTGGCGGCGTGGGGAGCACCGTTGTAGGCCGAGCGCTGCCTGGCTACTCGCTGCTGCTCACGCAGAGATGGCAGTACGCCCTGCTCTACAAGTAATTGGTTACAGAATTCATAGAAGTCCCGCAGCTGCAGCATGACCACCTGCTCGAACTTTTTCAGCAGGGTGAGGCGAGCGCGGATAAATAGGTCCAGATCCTGAATCGCCTCTACAAAGGCGTCACAGATTACGTCTGGCCCCAGAGGGTTGTTCTTGTCGTACACCTTGACGGAGTAGAGCGTATCGAGCCTCATGCACAGCTCGGTAAGGGGCTCGGCGAAATCGCGCTTGGCATTGGCCACCATGGTATCGGCAGCGACCAACTGCTCCAGGTCATCATTGTGAACCAGCGACAGGTTATCTGAGGCGAAACTGCTTTCCGTCTTTTCTTCCTGGCGGACCTGAAAAGCGCGCGAGACGTTCTGGATAAAGTGCTCGGCAATATTGCGGCGCTCAACGCGTAGCAGGCGCAGTGCCTGGAAAAGCCCATCCTGCTCCTCCTGGCCATGAGCTCGCTCGGCCATTGCAAACAGGGAATCATCCACCTTGCCAAACAGCGCTTTAATCCGCTCCAGCAGCTGTGCCGTCGCTTTGTCCTTCAGCATTGTTACTGCGGCGGGCAGAACAGGGGGCTTACCTGATGCAGAAATATTTCGCGCTCCACTTTTCTCTGAGAGGGAAACTACCTTTCTGGATTCACTCATTTCCAAGAGGTCCTTCGAATGCCGTCCGACTTGTAGCGCTGAGGCCAAAAGCAAAAATTAGTGAGTGGAAAAGTGGTCTCCCAAGCGGAAACGGGGGCTTTCTGTTCCCCGTTAACCACATTCCCAAACTGTTGAAATCCCGCCGCGATCATGCGCGAAAAATCTGCCGAAGTTCTTGATTTCACTCAAGTTTTGACCGCGAGAGAACAGCGTTTACCGGCCCTGCTCTGAAACAATTCAGGCTGCGATCAAGCCTAACTCTTCGGTCATTCTACTCGCGTTATAGGACTGTTTTACACAGTTCTGCGACATATTTGAGACACTTGTCACAGCTATTCGTAGAGCCAACTGCTACTTGCCAATGACTGAGTTGAGCAGTCAAAACCCCGAGTGTTTTGGTAAACTGCGCCGGCGTTAATTTCGAGGTTTCCCAATGCGACCACAAGACACGGCTATTCCCAATATCACTACCGACCTGCAACGCTCAGTTCAGGTGGCCCTGGAAGAAGATATTGGTAGTGGCGATATCACCGCCCAGCTGATCCCAGAGGACCGCAATGCGCGGGCCCGGGTAATCACCCGCGAATATTGCACTCTGAGTGGTCGCGCCTGGGTAGAGGCTGTATTCCACACCCTGGACCCGGAGCTCGTCCTCACCTGGCACTTCGAGGACGGCGACCGCATCAAAGCCAACGCCGTTATTTTTGAGCTGGAAGGCAATGCCCGCGCCATCCTCACCGGCGAGCGCACCGCACTGAATTTCCTGCAAACCTTATCCGGTACTGCCACAACCGCTGCGGAGTTCGCCGCGCGAGCTGAAGGCACTGAGGTGAAGATTCTCGATACCCGCAAGACCATTCCCGGTCTGCGCAGCGCACAGAAGTACGCCGTACTTTGCGGTGGCTGCCACAATCACCGCATCGGTCTTTACGACGCCTTCCTGATCAAAGAGAACCATATCTTCGCCGCCGGTGGCATTGAGCACGCCGTCGCCCAAGCGCGAGTAATCAAGCCGGAAGCCTTGATTGAAGTCGAAGTGGAAAATATTGAAGAGCTGGAGCAGGCGCTCGCCGTCGGTGTGGACGTTATTATGCTCGACGAATTCAATGATGAAGACACTAGAACGGCCCTGAAACTGGCCAAAGGCAAAGCCAAAATTGAGCTTTCCGGCAGTGTCGACCGGGATCGCATCGCTCAGTTAGCTGAACTGGAAGTGGACTATATCTCTTCCGGTAGCCTGACCAAGCACCTGCGCGCTATCGACCTATCCCTGCGGATCGATCTCTAGCGCCCACAAGACCCACCATCACTGCGCTTAGTGATGGTGATGATGGTGCCCCTGCTCTTCTTTGTCTTCGGCGGGGGCTTCCATCCCGCTCATCTGCCCGTGGTTGGCGTGGTCTCCGTGTCCACCGTGGCCCATAGCCCCCCAAATGGTCCAGATACCAAACAGCAAAATCGCTGCGGCGAAACCATAGCGAACTCCTGGCTTCTGCACTATGCCACGCACCTGTGCCGCCGCAGCACCAGTGGCCAGCATGGCGGGCACGGTGCCCAAACCAAAAGCAAACATCGCCAGGGCAGACCGCTCGGCACTGCCCTGGGCCAAAGCGAACGTCAGCGCGCTGTAAACCAAACCACAGGGCAACCAGCCCCACAGGGAGCCCAGTGCCAATGCCTGCCCCGCTGAGCGAACCGGCAACAATTTGGCCGATAGTGGCTGCACATAGCGCCAAAGGTAACGGCCCCCTTTTTCAATCCAAGCCAATCCCTGCCAGATACCGCCGATATACAGCGCCATCAGGATCAGCATGACCCCGGCGGCAAAGCGCAGTGGAGTTAGAGCGGGCAATATCGCCGCACCAAGGGCACCGGCGAGCGCTCCCATCAGCGCATAGCTACCCAGGCGACCCAATTGGTAAGAGCCCAGCTGCACCCAAGCAGTCTTTTTCCCCGGTGTCGCCATACCCAGCGCTCCGGAGATTCCCCCACACATACCGATGCAGTGACTGCTACCCAAAAAACCGATAGCCAGAGCCGCCGCTAAAAAACCCCAGTCCCCCACTTACTTCTCCTGCTTCCTTTCCGCGTCAGATTTATCCTGCTGAACATCATCGTCATCAAACAAAATACGACGACCTTCCGTTTCCAGGTCATCGTACTGTCCGTTATTCACGGCCCAGAAAAAGAGCTTCACCGCAAAGCCAACCAAAATCACCGCAATGGGAATCAGGAAATACAGACTTTCCATCAGTTACACCTCCTCTCTTTCTGTGAGCACGGGATTAAGCCGCGGCGCTCACAGGGTTTTCGTCGACTTCCTGTCCACGGGACAGACGCAACGCATTTAGCACTACGATCAGAGAACTCAGGGACATACCGATTGCCGCAGCCCAGGGCGGCACCAGACCGCAAAATGCCAACGGCAGGGCAATCACGTTGTAGCCCAGAGCCCATGCCAGGTTTTGCCGCACAATTCGGCGGCATTTGTGCGCCAGCTCTATAGCCTTGGGCAGCACTTCGAGATCTCCGTTCAGCAAAATGGCATCGGCGCGGGACTGGGCCAGATCCGCCGCTGACATCATCGCCACAGAGGCATCAGCACCGGAGAGCACTGGCACATCATTGATGCCATCCCCCACCATTAACACCTTCTCACCATCGCTTTGCAGCTGCTTCATATGGCTGAGCTTGTCCTCTGGTGAAGCACCGGCGCGGTAGTTGTCGATACCCGCTCGCCCTGCCAGCCGCTCAACTTCCGCAGACTGGTCACCACTGAGCAGTTCCACTGAAAGACCTTGCTCAGTCAAACCCTCAACAGCGGTGGTTGCCGAATCCCGTAACTTATCCCCCAACGCAATCCAGGCAATAGGACCCAGGGAGTCGCCGAGCAGCAGCCACTGCCCCTCCCCTTCGGGTGTAGAAACATCCTCACTGGAGACAAAGCTCGCCTTACCCAGTCGGTAACTGTCCCCCTCGATCTGCCCTTCCAGACCAGCCCCGGTATGAACTTTCAGATCAGTGGCGATGAGATTGCCACGCCAGGCACGGAAGGCCCTGGCCAGGGGGTGATTGGTCTGGGATTCCAGGGCAGCGGCAACATCCTTAACCCGCTGCTCGCTCCAGTTGGCCCGCAGCAAATCAATATGCAGGATTCTCGGCTCACCGCGCGTCAGGGTACCGGTCTTGTCGAACAGCACCCGGCCGATACGCGGCAGCGTTTCCAGTAGGCTGCCTCCAGCCACAAGAAGTCCCAACTGCTGTAAACGCAGGGTGGCAGAGGCCAGGGCAGCAGGGGTTGCCAGCGACAGTGCACAGGGGCAAGTCACCACCAGCACAGACAGGGATACCCAAAAAGCGCGACTGGGATCGATTTGCCACCAGACAACAAACGCCGCTAGTGCCGCGAATAAAACGACACCGACAAAAATACCCGCGACCCGATCTGCCAGGGCCACTTGGTTGGGTTTATCTAACTGCGCCCGTTCTACCAGGCGCTCAATGGCGGACAGGCGAGTCGACTGCCCCGCTGCCGTAATTCGAATAGTCAGGGTGGAATCGCCGTTGACACTACCGGCATAAACCGGACTGCCTGCAGACTTCTGCTGCAGTGCCGATTCACCACTGAGCAGGGATTCATCCACACCACTAACGCCCTCCAGCACCTCCCCATCGGCGGGGATAGTGTCTCCCGGGCGCAATAAGACTTTATCCCCAGCGACCAATGCGGCCACCGGTACATGGACAATATCGTCACCTTGGTATTTGGCCGCCGTCATCGGCAGCAACTGAGCCAGACCACCGCTGGCTAAGCCAGCCCGATGGCGGGCGCGCATCTCCACCGTTCGTCCCAACAACAGGAAGAAGGTGAACATGGAGATAGATTCGAAGTACACCTCGCCGGTGCCAAATACCGTGGCGTAAAAGCTGGCGACATAGGCCATACCAATCGCCAGGGACACCGGCACATCCATACTCAGGTGTCGGGCGCGCAGACTGCGCAAAGCGGCACTGAAAAATGGACGCGCCGCATAGAAAACCACTGGCGTTGCCACCAGCAGAGAAACCCAGCGGAAGTAGCGTTCGAACTCGCCGACGCCCTCTTCCGCTGCAGCACCAAAATACAGGGCGATGGCAAACATCATCACCTGCATGGTGCCGAGTCCAGCGACACCCAGGCGGCGCAGGGCGGCGCGGTGTTCGCTCTGGATCACACTTTCCTGGTTGGCCGCAGTAGCCGGGGCCGGCCGGTAGCCAATCCTTTCCAGTTCGCCAAACAGCTCACTGGGTTTGATCTTGTCGGGATTAAAACCAATCTGGGCACGCTGAGTACTGGCGTTGACAGAGACCTTCTCAATCCCGTCCAACTGCCCCAGGTGCTTTTCTATCAACCACACACAGGCCGCACAGGTAATACCGCTAATCAACAGCGAGGCAATCTTGTTGCCGTTATCCCAATCGTGAACAAACTGCTGCTGCACTTCCGGCAAATCGTATGCCGCCCAGCGGTCCTGGGGTTGAGCTTCCTCCGGCCTGTCACTCTCCTTCTCCCGGAAGCGATAAAAGCCATCCAGACCACCGGAAACGATAGCGCTGGCTACCGCCTCACAACCTGGACAACACATATCCCGGGCGGCCCCGTCGATAACCACCGAGTGGTTGCTGCCGGGTGGGACTGGGAGTCCGCAGTGATAACAGGAGGAGGAAGACGAAGTCATTGAGTTACTGCGTTCAGTGGCGCGGCATTGCCGAGATCGAAGTTGATTTCACCTTTCAGGCGCCAGTTGGCGTCCTGATGCGCATCGGGATCGAGCTCCGGCATCAAGCGCAGATACCAACGATTCCCAACGCCTTCAGGCAAAGTGCCCTGGTAGCGGCCCACGGAGAGCTGGGAGAGCTCGATATGCTTATCCAGGTCAGACTCCACTGGGTGGCTCAATGTGAGCAGTAGGGCCTTGGGGTAGTCGAGGTCGCCATTCAGCTCCACGACAACCGATTTTTCAGACGGCTGAAACTGGACCAAAGCGGCCAAACCCAGCTCTTTCGCACGCAAGTCCTGCTCGGCGCTGAAGTGATACATGCGGCTGTCTTTGTAGTAAGTATCACTGACTTTATCGTCAGCAAAGCGCACCGCTATCGAGACTGTAATTGTGGAGACAACCACCACTGTAATCAGTGGGGCCAGTACCATCCACGCCCAAGGTTCCCGGTACCAGGGTTTTGGGGTTGATTCATTCATCGCGTTACCAAAAAGTTACCGTTTGTGCACAAAAGTCGAGCCCGCCTGGGCGGGCCCGTACTTTGCAACGGGATTGGCGTCCCGTCTACTGCTTTGGACCAATAAACACCGTTCGGTGCTTATCAACCAGCTCAGGATTGTCGACTGCTTGGACAACAATCTCGATATCGTGCTTGGTATCCTTCAGCTGGTCTCTGGGAACGCTTACCCGAATGGGAACGGAGAACATCTCTCCAGGCACCAGGTAAATCGTCTTCGGCTTGCGAATGGAGTAATCGTATTCAGGCTTACCTTCCACCTTTATGGTGAATTCGTGGGGAGCCTGATCCATATTATTGATTTTTACCGTGTAGACATTTTGCACCTGTCCCTGGGACTCACGGAACATACGAGCACCGCGGTCGCGAGTGATTTCTGCCTCGATTGGGCTTCGAGTCATCACTTGCTGTGCAAACAGGCCGGTCATCGCAACCAGTATCAACGCGTAGCCAAATAGGCGCGGGCGCAGGAAGCGGGTCTTTCCACCCTGCAATTCGTCCTCAGAGGTGAAGCGAATCAAGCCCTGCTCATAGCCCATCTTGTCCATCACGCTATTACACGCATCGACACAGAGGCCACAGTTGATACATTCGTACTGCATGCCGTCGCGGATATCGATATCCACCGGACACACCTGAACACACCAGTAGCAGTCGATACAGTCGCCCATACCTTCCGCCTTGTAATCCACGTTCTTTTTGCGCGGACCACGGGTCTCACCCCGCTTGGCATCGTAGTAAACCGCCAGCGTATCCTCGTCGTACATCACCGACTGGAAACGGGCATAGGGGCACATGTATTTACACACCTGCTCACGCAGGAAGCCGGCGTTCATATAGGTGGCAAAAGTGAAGAAAGCGACCCAGAAAACACCCTGCGGGTGCGCGTTAAACGTCGCCAGATCCACGACCAGCTCGCGCACACCGTAGAAATAACCCACAAATGCCAGTGCAGTTGCCAGTGAGATCAGCAGCCAGATCGTGTGCGTGCCACCCTTGCGCAGAACCTTTTCCAGGTTCCAGGGGGCCTTGTCGAGCTTCATTCGCTTGTTGCGATCGCCTTCACAAACCCTTTCTGCCCAGATAAACATCATGGTCCAGACGGTCTGCGGACAGGTGAAGCCACACCACACCCTGCCCAGCAAAGTGGTGACCGCAAACAGCGCGAAGGCGGCAATGATCAGCAGCCAACCTAGAAGGAAGCCGTCCTGGGGGCCGAAAGTAGTCCAGAAAATATGGAATTGGCGGGTGGGGAGATCAAAGAAGACCGACTGGCGCCCGTCGATATTGATCCAGGGTAGGAAGAAGAAAGCCAGCAGCAAAGGCAGGCCGGTATATTTGCGAACACGGGTGAAAACACCCTTGATATGTCGGATGTAGACTTTGTCTTCCGACTCATACAGCATGCGATAGCGAACTTCGCCATCACCTTCCTGTTCCTCACGGGTTGGAATTAAATCACTCACACAAACCTCACTCTCGCACGGGCACATCTTGTACGTGGGCCAGGTAGCCCCTTATGTTGAGGCTTTTTTCTCCGTCCCTGCAGCGCCCGGAGTCCCTTGATAAAACAAGGCCCAGCAAATGCCGGGCCTCAATAGTTAATTACTGCTTTTCTTCTTCCTGCTGCGACAGGCTGTAGACATAGGCCGCTACGAGGCGGATTTTGTCTTCACGCAGTTTATCTTTTTGCGCGGGCATCATATTTGTACGACCACCGCGAATAGTGTGTTGGATCTGTTCGCGATTGCTACCGTACAGCCAGATGTCGTCGGTCAGGTTCGGCGCACCCAGCATTTGGTTGCCTTTGGCATCCATACCGTGACAAGCCATACACACGGTGTTGAATACCTTCTGACCTTCGGCGGCCATGGCGGTGTCATGCTCCAGGCCGTTCAGGGAGAGAACATACTCTGTCGCATTTCTAACACCTTCTTCACCGATCACCGGACCCTGAGGAGGCATCATGCCCTGACGACCGTTGTACAGGGTTTCCAGGATTTTTTCCGGAGTGCCGCCGTACAGCCAGGCGTTATCAGTCAGGTTCGGGAAGCCGAAGTTACCACCGGCATCTGCACCGTGACATACCGCACAGTTGTTAGCGAAGATCCGGGAACCCATCTTGAGAGCTTCAGGGCTCTGCGCAATCTGCTCGATAGGCATATTTTCGTACTTACCGAAGGTCTCGTGGAATCTCTCCTGAGCCTTGGCCTGGGAAGCTTCCAATGCACCGACAGAAGTCCAGTTGCCAAAACCTTTGAAGTTACCCAGACCCGGGTAAACCACCAGATATCCCGCAGAGAACACCAGGGTGGCGACGAACAACATGAACCACCACTTGGGCAACGGGTTGTCGTATTCCTCGATGCCGTCGTAAACGTGGCCCGTGGTTTTGTTTTCCGGTTCAGCCTGGTCATCCACTGCCACCTTTCGGTTGGCGAACAGCACCCAGGTAATCAACGCCAGATTGGCGAGGGTGAGCACAATTACCCACACACTCCAGAATGTACTCATTACTTATCCTGCCCCTGTTTTCGATTGGCTCCGGGTTTATCCCCGGAATTGGATTCGTCCTGCTGAGCGGCCGACTTGTCCTTGTCGGCTTGTCGCTCTTCATCGGCAAATGGCAAATTGGCATCTTCTTCGAAGCGCTTCTTGCGCTTCGGAGAGAAGGCCCACCAGCAGATAGCCAGAAAAGCCACAGAGCCCAGAACCAGACCGATTTCCCGCAAAGTTTCAATAGTCACGAGTTTCCTTCCTCGCTATTAGCGTTTTTGGGTAACCAGGGTACCCAGCTGTTGCAAGTAAGCGACCAGCGCGTCAATTTCCTTGACCTTGCCACCTTTGAAAGGCTCAGCGGCGTTGGCGATGTCGTCATCGGTGTAGGGCACACCGACGAAGCGCAGCGCTTCCATCTTACGTGCGGTGTATTCGCCAGTTACCACATTGTCGAACAACCAGGGGTAAGCAGGCATGATTGACTCAGGCACAACACTGCGCGGGTTGTACAAGTGCGCGCGCTGCCATTCATCAGAGTAGCGTCCACCTACGCGCGCCAGGTCTGGACCGGTACGCTTGGAGCCCCACAGGAAGGGGTGCTCGTAAATGGATTCCTGAGCCATGGAGTAGTGGCCGTAACGCTCAACTTCCGCACGCAGAGGACGAATCATCTGAGTGTGGCAAACGTGGCAGCCTTCGCGAATGTAGATATCGCGACCTTCCAGCTCCATTGCTGTCAGCGGCTTCTGCCCCGGCAGCGGCGTGTAGTTATCCTTGGTAAAGAACTGCGGAACGATCTCAACCAGGGCGCCGAAACTGATGGCGATAATGGTGAAAAAGATCATCCAGCCGATGTTTTTTTCTACGAGGTCATGATTCTTCACGATCTAAACTCCTATGCCGCAGGCACTGCTCGAACGGTGTTATCGGCTTCGGCATCGTTTACCTTCTCGGTAATCGTGCGGTAAACGTTGTAAGCCATCAGCAGCATACCCACCAGGAACATGGCGCCGCCCAACCAGCGAACTACATAGCCCGGATGGCTGGCTACAACACTCTCTACGAAGCTGTAAGTCAGGGTGCCGTCGGCGTTAAATGCACGCCACATCAAGCCCTGGGTAATACCGTTAACCCACATAGCGGCGATGTACAGAACAGTACCTACAGTGGCCAGCCAGAAGTGCGCGTTGATCAGCTTGGAGCTGTACATTTCGCGGCGTTTCCACAGAACCGGAACCAGGTGATACAGAGCACCGATAGAGATCATGGCAACCCAGCCCAAAGCGCCGGAGTGTACGTGTCCAACGGTCCAGTCAGTGTTGTGAGACAGAGCGTTTACAGTCTTGATGGACATCATCGGACCTTCGAAGGTAGACATACCGTAGAAGGACAGGGATACCACCAGGAAGCGCAGGGTCGGGTCGGTGCGCAGCTTATGCCATGCGCCGGACAGGGTCATGATGCCGTTGATCATACCGCCCCAGGAAGGTGCCAGCAGAATCAGGGACATAACCATCGCCAGGCTCTGAGCCCAGTCGGGCAGCGCTGAGTAGTGCAGGTGGTGACCACCAGCCCATACGTACAGGGAGATCAGTGCCCAGAAGTGAACGATAGACAGCTGGTAAGAATAAACCGGACGACCAGCTTGCTTAGGTACGAAGTAGTACATGATGCCGAGGAAGGCTGCAGTCAGGAAGAACCCTACTGCGTTGTGGCCATACCACCACTGGATCATTGCGTCCTTAGTGCCCGAATAGATAGAGTAGGACTTGAACGGGCCAACAGGAATCTCCAGGTTATTAACGATATGGAGAACAGCAATAGTTACGATGTAAGCACCGAAGAACCAGTTCGCCACGTAGATGTGAGAAGTCTTACGCTTCATGATGGTGCCGAAGAACACCAGCGCGTAAGCAACCCAAACCAGGGCGATCAGGATATCGATAGGCCACTCGAGCTCAGCGTATTCCTTGGTGGAAGTGAAGCCCATCGGCAGAGTAATTGCCGCGGCGACGATAACGGCCTGCCATCCCCAGAAGGTGAAGGGGATCAGCCAGCCACCCCAAAGGCGGACCTGACAGGTACGCTGTACCACATAGTAAGAAGTGGCAAAGAGAACACTACCACCAAAGGCGAAAATTACCGCATTGGTGTGCAGGGGCCTCAAGCGCCCAAAGTGCGAGAAGGGCTGCCAAAAGTCGTTGAGTTCAGGCCAGGCTAGCTGGGCTGCGATCAATACGCCCATGCCCATACCAAAAATGCCCCAGACCACGGACATGATGGTGAACTGGCGCACGATATTGTAGTCATAGTCCGGCACAGGGCCGGTCTTTGCCACCGTTGTCGTCATGTTTTTACTTCCGTTGCTTTTAAGATTCGGTTCCACTGTGCGGGACTGGCCCACCACAGAAGGTGTGTAACCACAATGTGTGAGGCACTGTGGTTACTATTGGCCGGATAAGGATTTAAGCGCATCCTTGCCCGGTGATTGCTGATCTAAATCAACTAAATCAATTTTCTTCCTTTACCTGCGGCAATGCGCAGACGCAGGGCGTTGAGCTTGATAAAGCCCTCCGCATCCTTCTGGTCGTAAGCGCCAGCATCGTCTTCGAAGGTAGCGATACGCTCATCGAAGAGGCTGTCCGCAGAGCGACGGCCCACAGCACTCACGCTGCCTTTGTACAGTTTCAGGCGAACTTCGCCGTTAACCACATCTTGGGACTCATCGATCGCAGCCTGCAGCATGCTGCGCTCCGGGGACCACCAGTAACCGTTGTAAACCAGCTCGGCGTAGCGCGGCATCAGGGAATCCTTCATGTGCGCAACTTCGCGATCCAGGGTAATGGACTCAATGGCGCGGTGCGCCTTCATCAAAATGGTGCCGCCCGGTGTTTCGTAGCAGCCGCGGGACTTCATTCCCACGTAGCGGTTTTCCACGATATCCAGACGACCGATACCGTTGGCTCCGCCCAACTTATTCAGCTTCTCAAGCAAAGTAGCAGGGCTTAAGCGCTCACCGTCGATAGAAACGGGATCGCCCTTCTCAAAACCCAAAGTAATGTAGGTGGGTTCTTCCGGAGCCGCCTCGGGGCTCACACTCCAGCGCCACATATCCTCTTCGGCTTCCGCCCAGGGATCTTCGAGGTTGCCGCCCTCGTAAGAGATGTGCAGCAGGTTGGCATCCATGGAGTAAGGGGACTTCTTCTTGCTGGAAGAGAAGTCCACCGGAATATTGTGCTGCTCACAGTACTGCATCAGCTTTTCGCGGGAGTTCAGGTCCCACTCGCGCCAGGGGGCGATTACCTGGATGCCCGGCTTCAGCGCGTAGGCGCCCAGTTCGAAGCGCACCTGGTCATTACCTTTACCGGTAGCACCGTGGGAAATGGCATCGGCGCCAGTCTCGTTGGCAATCTCAATCAGGCGCTTGGCAATCAGCGGACGCGCAATAGAAGTACCCAGCAGGTACTCCCCTTCATAAATCGCATTGGCGCGGAACATCGGGAAAACGAAATCGCGCACATACTCTTCGCGCAGGTCGTCGATATATATCTCTTTAACCCCGAGGGCCTCGGCCTTGGCACGGGCCGGTTCCACCTCTTCACCCTGGCCGATATCAGCGGTGAAAGTCACCACTTCACAACCGTAAGTCTCCTGCAACCATCGCACGATTACTGACGTATCCAATCCACCGGAGTATGCCAGTACCACCTTTTCGATTTTGCTCATTGCTGTCCTCTGCTGCCGGAAATACGCCGCCGCGACAAAAACGCGGAGACGGGGAATGCCACTACGCGAAACTAGTGTCGGTCTGGGGGAGTTATTCTTGGAGATATGCCCAGGATCGGTAAATTGCGGGCACAACAATACCCACACTCTTTGTCGGGGCGCGATTGTAGCGCCTAAGCTCGCGATCGACTAGCGCCAAGGCGCGAGTAAGCACAATTGATTGATTTTTAACCTTTTCGTGCATCGCAATTTTGTACAGCTTCGGGTAGCATTCGCGCCGCACAACGACTCACTACGCTAAGAAGCTTTACGGAGTACCATGACGGAGCAAATTACCCTGCGCGCCCCCGACGACTGGCACATTCACCTGCGCGACGGCGCCGCTCTCGGGCGCACCGTGCCCGATGCTGCAAAACAATTCCGCCGCGTGATTGTAATGCCCAACCTGGTACCCCCTGTGACCGATGCCGAAAGTGCAGTGGCATATAAGGAACGTATCAACGCCAATGTTCCCGCCGACACCAACTTCGAACCCTTGATGGTGATCTACCTCACCGACAAGACCGACGCCGCCGTCATTCGCAAGGCCCATGAAGCGGGTGTTATCGCCGCCAAACTGTACCCAGCGGGCGCGACCACCAACTCCGATTCCGGCGTTACCGATATCGCCAACATCTACCCAGCCCTGGAAGAGATGCAGGCCTGCGGTATGAAGCTGCTGGTACACGGTGAAGTGACCACCAGCGATATCGATATCTTCGACCGCGAGCAGGCTTTTATCGAGAAAACCCTGTCCCGCCTGGTAGATGATTTCCCCACGCTGAAAGTGGTGTTTGAACATATCACCACCGCCCAAGCAGTAGAGTTTGTACAAGGCGCCCGCGAAGGCGTTGCCGCAACCATTACCGCACACCACCTGCTGTACAACCGCAACCATATGCTGGTTGGTGGTATCCAGCCGCATTTTTACTGCCTGCCAATCCTCAAGCGCGGCTACCATCAAAATGCACTGATCGAAGCGGCCACCAGCGGTAACCCGAAGTTTTTCCTCGGCACCGACTCAGCCCCCCACGCCCACCACAAAAAAGAACACTCCTGTGGTTGCGCCGGCTGCTATACCGCCTACTCCGCTATTGAGC
Organism: Microbulbifer sp. CNSA002; assembly: GCF_047324085.1. NCBI lineage: Bacteria > Pseudomonadati > Pseudomonadota > Gammaproteobacteria > Cellvibrionales > Microbulbiferaceae > Microbulbifer > Microbulbifer sp. CNSA002. The sequence continues at coordinate 1,208,226 of NZ_CP172449.1, read as the reverse complement.
TCTACGCAGAAGTATTCGAGCGCGCGGGCAAACTGGACAAGCTGGAAGGCTTTGCCAGTGAGTTCGGCCCCGACTTCTACGAGCTGCCGCGCAACGAGGGCACCATCACCCTGGTCAAGAGCCCCTGGACCCTGCCGGAAAAACTGGATATGGGTGGTGAAAATCTGATTCCCCTCGCAGCCGGTGAAACCTTAAACTGGCAACTTGCGTAATCGGCGAGCGCCCTGATTACAGCGCCTGCGGGAGAACACTCCCGGCAGGCGCCGCAATTCGAATACAATACCCTGCCCCACCAGCGCCAAATGCTGCTGGCCTGAAGACAAGATTTACAAGGAACCACCGTGACACCCGCCGAAGAACCCACAGGACCAAAAAGCTCTCTCGCCCAGCGATTCCGAGGCTTTCTGCCCGTGGTCATCGACCTTGAAACCGGCGGCTTTAACGCCCGCACCGATGCACTGCTGGAAATTTCTGCGGTTATCCTCGACATGGATGACTCCGGCAACCTCTTCCCGCTGGAGACCCACAGTTTCCACCTGGAGCCTTTTGAGGGCGCCAACGTTGAGCAATCCGCTCTCGACTTTATTGGCATCGACCTGGAATCCCCGGACCGCGACGCCTGGCCTGAAGAAATCGCCATCCCCGAGCTGTTCCGCAAGATTCGCAGCGCTGTGAAAAAGCACAGCTGCACCCGCGCCATCGTGGTTGCCCACAATGCCCACTTCGACCTGGGCTTCGTCAATGCAGCCGTCGAGCGGACCGGCATCAAGCGCAACCCATTCCACCCGTTCTCCTGCTTCGATACCGCCAGTCTCGCTGGCCTCGCCTACGGCCAGACCGTACTGGCCAAAGCTTGCCAGGTTGCTGGAATCGAATTTGATAACAACTGCGCCCACTCCGCCGAGTACGACGCAGAAAAAACCGCAACCCTGTTTTGCGGCATCGTGAACAAGTGGAAAGAGATGGGCGGTTGGCCGCTGGAAACCGAAGAGACCACAGAAGAAGCTGAATAACGCACTATCTTCCGGGCTGCCTCGCAGCAGCCCGATTTGTCCAAAAACGACAGAATTATTCGAAAGCTGTCGACAAAACACCCGCTATGTGCAGACTCTGGCCACTTGGGTGATTTTTTGTGCAAGCCGTGCTAATATGGCCCGCTTACACATAAAAACCGGATAGCGCCGTGGCCAAGAAACCTTCCTCTTCCTCCAATCGCAAACAAGCCGCTCCCCTCGAGACCAGCGAAAGTATCGAGGAGCAGGTAAAGGCGTTCCTCGCCGGTGGCGGTGAGATCGAGCAGGTGCCCAAAGGGGTGAGCGGCCAGACCAATACTTCCGGCCCCAAGCACATCACCCTCGGCAAAAAGCCCAGAGCCTAACCTCCGCGCAATAAAAAACCCCGACGGCGCTCCGCTGACCAGCAGCAAAGCGCGGCCGGGGCCGCTCGAATATGGCTGCGTCAACGCAGCCACTTCTCATTCACATCAGGGCATTTCTTCCAGTTCTGCGCCCTCTTTCACCGGCGGCATCAGATCTTCTTTGTTGATATTCAAAGCCATCAGCACGTTGGCAGCTACGTAAACAGAGGAGTAAGTACCCACAACCACACCCACGATCAAGGCCAGGGAGAAGTTGTGGATCAATTCGCCACCGAAGAACTGCAGCGCCCACAGCACCAGCAAGGTGGTGAAGGACGTCATAAAGGTACGGCCCAGGGTCTGGCTGATAGAGATATTGATAATTTCCTCAGACTCAGCCTTACGCACCTTGCGGAAGTTCTCGCGGATACGGTCCGATACCACAATGGTATCGTTCAGGGAGTAACCGATCACCGCCAGTACTGCCGCCAGCACGGTTAAATCAAAGTCCAATCCCATCACCGCAAAGAAGCCCAGCACGATAATCACATCGTGGCCCAGAGCCGCTACAGCGCCGAAAGAGAACTTGTACTGGAAGCGCAGGGCAACGTAGATCATCACCATAAACAGGGCCAGCATCATGCCCAGGCCGCCGTCGTCACGCAGCTCGGCACCTACCTGTGGGCCGACCATCTCGACACGGCGCAGCTCAACATCACCCTCACTCCCCTCTCTCAGGAGAGCCACAACCTTGTCACCGATCGGTGTCGTTGTTTCCTGATCGGTAGCGCTGATCTGGATTTCTTCCTCGGTCACCACAGGGGGCAACTTGATCAGCAGGTCCTTCTCAGAACCAAAATTCACTACCGTGGCACCGTCGTAACCCGCTGCTTCCAGCTGATCGCGCACGTCGCTAATAAAAGGCGTTACCTCATAGCCCACTTCAACCTGGGTACCACCGGTAAAGTCCAAGCCGAACTTCAGGCCGTTCATTGCCAGTGCGGCGATGGAGGAAAGTACCAGCACCACCGAGACAATCCCGGCGATCTTGCGCCAGCGCATAAAGTCGTAGACGCGCTTGCCCATGTACTCGGTAATTTTGCCGTTATCCACTTTGGTCTCACTCATGACTGACTCCCTTAAATCCAGAGCTTCTGCACACGGCGACCGCCGTAGAACAAGTTAACAATTGCTCGCGTACCCATGATGGCACTGAACATGGAGGTGAGAATACCGATAGACAGGGTTACCGCGAAGCCCTGTACCGGGCCGGAACCGATGGCATACAGAATCACCGCCACAATCAGGGTGGTGATGTTCGCATCCACAATGGTGCTGTAAGCATTGTCAAAACCGGCACTGATCGCTGTTTGGGGAGGCATCCCATTCCTGAGTTCCTCCCGTATTCGCGAGAAGATAAGCACGTTGGCATCCACCGCCATACCCACGGTCAATACGATACCGGCGATACCAGGCAACGTGAGGGTTGCACCCAACAGCGACATCACCGCCACCAGCAGGATCATATTCACCGCCAGGGCCAGGTTCGCGGCCAAGCCAAATACGCGGTAGGAAATCAGCATACAGATAATCACGGCCAGCAGACCGATCTGTACGGATTGCACACCCACCTTGATGTTATCGGCACCCAAAGATGGGCCGATCACACGCTCTTCCACAAAGTACATGGGAGCAGCCAGGGCGCCAGCACGCAGCAGCAGGGCCAGTTCCTGAGCTTCAGCCGGGCTGTCCAGACCGGTGGTGCGGAACTGCTTGCCCAGGGCACTCTGTACCGTGGCCAGATTAATAATTTTCTTCTCTTCGGTGCGCTTCTGCACGGTAACTTCATTACCGTTTTCGTCGATCTCAGTTACCGGCTCAAAGCGAGTCTCGATAAACAGGGTGCCCATGCGGCGACCGACATTTTTCCAGGTAGCGCGGTGCATCATCTCGCCGCCCCGGGCGTCGAGGGTGATATTTACTTGCGGGAAGCCGCTCTCGTCGTAACCGACGCGGGCATTGGTAACGCTGTCACCCTTGATAATGATCTGGCGCTCCAACCAGGCACCACCGTACATCTGCGCCTGACGCTCATCGCGGTACTCGAAGTATTCCTTGTTGGAAACCAGCTCATCCGGGCGAGCTTCCATACGGTATTCGAGGTTGGCAGTCTTACCGATAATACGCTTGGCCTCTGCGGTGTCCTGTACACCGGGCAGCTCCACAACGATACGGTTGCGGCCCTGGCGCTGTACGATCGGCTCAGCAACACCCAGCTCGTTCACCCGGTTGCGCAGAGTGGTGAGGTTCTGGGTTACTGCGTAATCTTCCAGCTGCTTGATTTCCTGATCGGTCAGGGTTGCGCGGATCTCCAGGTTTTCACCACTGCCGGACTCGCGCAGCTGAAGCTGCGGGAATTCCTTCCGCAGAGTGGACATCGCCCGGCTGCGCAGCTCATCGTTGCGGAAGCGGGCAATAATCTCGCGATCATCCACCAGCTCCACATTGCGGTAACGGGCCTTGGCTTCGCGCAGTTTGCTCTTCACTTCCTGCTCGTAGCTTTCCATGTTGTTCTTGACGATGGTGTTGGTGTCGACTTCCATCAGGAAGTGCACACCACCCGCCAGGTCCAGACCAAGCTTCATCGGGCTAGCGCCGATATCTTTCATCCACTGGGGTGTGGTGGAAGCCAGGTTCAGGGCGACAACATAGTTGGTGGTACCAAGCGCTTTTTGAATCGCCTCTTTAGCCGGCAACTGCTCCTCCATGGAGTTCAAGCGGATCAGTACTGACTTGTCCCCAACTTCGCCGCCGAAGTGAGCAATGCCCGCTTCATCCAGGGCTTTTTGTGCATTCGCAAGGACATCGGGGCCGATGGTGAGTGCACTGGATTGCCCGGAAATCTGCACGGCAGGGTCCGGCTTGTAGAGATTGGGCGCGGCGTACATCAGGCCAAAGGCCACAACCGCGAGAATCAGAAAGTACTTCCAGATCGGGTAGCGATTCATGCTGTTCTCATTGTTCTAGTGTGACCCCGAGGGCCGGTAAATCTTGGCAATCTGCCTAAGCAATTTGCCTGGATATGCGGGCAGTATACGCAGAATGCAAGGTACACCGCCCCCAATAAAAGTGGGGGCTGATTATACGGGGATCGTGGGAACGGACAAATTACAGGGGTGCCGCAATGAGACGGGCAGCACCCCAGGCAGGGTAAAAGCGACGCCTGATCAGGCCTCCAGCGCCGGAACCTCGCGGCCCAGACCACGGTAGAACTCGGCGACATAAGCCTCCAATTCATTGGCGGCAATTGCATCGCGCAGCTTTTGCATCAAGCGCTGGTAGTGGCGCAAATTGTGAATCGTATTTAGCTGCGCACCGAGAATTTCACCGCAGCGATCCAAGTGATGCAGGTAAGCGCGGGAGAAATTCTCACAGGTGTAGCAATCGCACTCTTCCTCCAAGGGACCCGTATCGTGACGGTGCCTGGCGTTGCGGATTTTCACCACGCCTTCAAAGGTAAACAGGTGGCCGTTGCGCGCATTGCGAGTGGGCATGACGCAGTCGAACATATCCACACCGCGACGCACCGCCTCGACAATATCCTCCGGCTTGCCCACGCCCATAAGGTAGCGCGGCTTATCTTCCGGCATCTTGTGAGCCAGGTGATCCAATACCTTGATCATCTCGTCTTTCGGCTCACCCACAGACAGGCCACCAATGGCATAGCCATCGAAGCCAATATCAGTTAACCCCTTAAGGGACACATCGCGCAATTCCGGGTACATACCGCCCTGCACAATTCCGAACAGCGCCGACGGGCTATCGCCGTGAGCCTTCTTGGAGCGCTCCGCCCAACGCAGGGACAACTCCATAGATTTGCGCGCTTCATCGGTGGTGGCCGGATAAGGGGTGCACTCATCGAAGATCATGACGATATCGGAACCCAGGTCCCGCTGAACGCGCATGGACTCTTCCGGGTCCAGGAATACCGGGCTGCCATCAATAGGCGAGCGGAAGGAAACCCCCTCTTCCGTAATCTTGCGCAGCTCACCCAGGCTAAACACCTGGAAACCGCCGGAGTCGGTAAGGATCGGGCCGGACCATTGAGTAAAGTCGTGCAGATCGCCGTGGGCTTTAACCACTTCGGTACCCGGGCGCAGCATCAGGTGGAAGGTATTGCCGAGAATAATCTGTGCACCGATCCCTTCGATATCCCTCGGCAACATGCCTTTCACGGTGCCGTAAGTGCCCACCGGCATAAACGCCGGGGTTTCCACCACACCGCGAGGGAAACGCAAGCGGCCGCGACGGGCCTTGCCATCAGTGGTATCCACTTCAAACTGCATAAAACATTCGCGGCTCACTGGGTATCTCCTTTCGCTGGTGCTACTTCTTCTTTTTTGGCATTGGGATCGCGGGTAATAAACATGGCATCGCCGTAACTAAAGAAGCGATAGCGCTCCTCAACTGCGGCCTTATAAGCGGCCATCGTATGCTGGTACCCCGCGAAGGCACTCACCAGCATCAATAAGGTGGACTCCGGCAGATGGAAGTTGGTGACCAACTTATCCACAACCTGGAATTCATAGCCGGGGTAAATAAAGATATCTGTCTCCCCCACCGTGGCCTGTAACTGGCCACTGCGCGCCGCACTTTCCAGCGCGCGTACGCTGGTGGTACCCACGGCAATCACGCTGCCATTGCGAGCGCGACAAGCAGTTACCGCATCCACCACATCCTGGGAGACATCCAGCACTTCGCTGTGCATCTGGTGCTCATAAATATTGTCCACACGCACTGGTTGGAAAGTACCCGCACCCACATGCAGGGTAACGAAGACAACCTCGACACCTTTATCCCGCAATGCGCCGATCATCTCATCATCAAAGTGCAGCCCCGCCGTCGGAGCCGCCACAGCACCGGCATTGCGGCCGTATACGGTTTGGTAGCGCTCGCGATCGCTGGCATCGTCTTCGCGATCAATATAAGGAGGCAGCGGCATATGGCCGAGGCGATCCAGAATCGCCAGCACACCTTCTTCTTTAGGGAAGGACAATTCAAACAGTGCATCCTTGCGGCCGGTCACCTCTATACGGGTACCGTCTTCAAGGACGATGGTGGAACCGGGCTTGGGCGACTTACTGGAGCGCACGTGGGCCCAGATATCCGTCTCGTTGAGCACCCGCTCCACCAGGATTTCCAACTTACCGCCGGTCTCCTTCTGCGCGAACAAACGCGCCGGGATCACCCGGGTATCGTTAAAGACTATCAGGTCACCAGCTTGGACCTGATCGAGAATATCTGGGAACTGCCGATGTGCAATGGCCCCGCTGGGCCCATCCAGACACAAAAGACGGCTGCCACGGCGCTCCTCGGTGGGCGCGCGGGCGATCAGCTCATCGGGCAGATGAAAGTCAAAGTCCTGACGCTGCATGGAATCCTGGAAATCTAGAAACTATGGAGAGGTCGCGAAGGTTATAGGAAATTTTAGGAGCTGTTAACTGGGACGACAGAAAATGCGCTAAGTTATTGAAATCACTGGTTGACCCAAGCGAAAGCATTGCTATAATCACGCCCTCTTCGCACCGACCCCAAGGTCGAGCAGCGAAAGTGCCAGAGTGGTGAAATTGGTAGACACAGGGGATTCAAAATCCCCCGCCCTTAAAAGCGTGCCGGTTCGAGTCCGGCCTCTGGTACCATTTTTCTTTTCAAATCAATGACTTAGCAGAGCCATTGCATTCAACCCAACATTTGGCATTTGCTTAACCTTCTGTACTTACAGGCTCAGCAATAGGCAATCCAGCTATCTGACACTCCTCTCATAATGCAGGAGTGAAACCTTTAGCCATTTTCCTCGCTCTACGAATAGACCTAGCAGCACTTTTGCTACACCTAGATTTTTCAGACCACCAAAAAAATCATCTCTGGTGATTCCTAGTGATTCCTAGATTCATAAATTTACTGCCAAAGCTAAAAACCTCGTGACAGAGGCTGACCCCTTATATACGTTTACAGTTAATCTTTTTGCCCGAGAAATTCAGGGTGGAAAATATTTACAAAATACTGAAAGGAGATCAGATGCCAGTAATAGACCCGACCATCGCCACTAACTTAGCTGGTGTTTTATGTCAGAATTACGCGGATGAAACCAATAGCTTTTCAGCTAAGCACCCTGTGAGTGTTCAACACTTCACTGAGATAATGGCCTATTGCCACACTAAAATTAATCAGTACGCCTCGCTAGTCAAAAATGAAAAAGACGAACAAGCTAAAATAGCGGAAAGGTACTTGGACCTGGCAATCAACAATCTTTTTTCGTCAATGCAGCTCTTAATCATCGAGCACATAATTGCATCAGGTAACATGTTTCGGCAGGCTGTAGAAGCCACTTGCATAGCTATCCTTCTCTCTCACCGTGGAGAGCTTAGAACAACCTACAAAAAGAATGGGAAAAAAATAGAAGAAAATTTTTTATTTTTAGATATTTTTATGGAAGATAAACACTACAAATGGCCGTATCTTTACTTACCATTGATAGAGAAAAATAAGTCAGCCTTAGGCATAGATGCAGAATTCATAGAAGTATTCAAAGCTGCTCAGAGAGTTTTCAACGGCTATAGCCATGCAAGCAAAAAAACTATTAATCTAAGCCAGTCCGGCGGTATAGGATCAAGACTATTTATCGGCGGAGGGATAGGACATCCTGAAAAAAACCTTTTAGATTTCGAGCTTAAAGCAAGAATAAATTTTTCTAAAAAAATTCCAACCATAATTGATTACATCTATAAACTGCTACACCTTCAAACACCTGAAACCTCCGATACAAAAAGTTAAGACTTCAAATGCAACTAACTTCTCTATCTAGGCCCAAAACTCAAGAGCCTAAATAGCTAGCATTATTAGACCCCAAGGTTTACCAAGCTACAGTTCCCTTTCTTATTCGCCCCTCCAGTTCCTCCATATTCTCCCGCTGGCAATCCATCGAGTTATGATAATCGTGCACTATGGAATCGCCAATTCTAGCCAGCCCTTTTATCACGCTAGGAACATCAGGGGCTTGGGCAATAGCGTGGAATAGGTTTCGCAGCATCTCGAAGCCTTCCATACTTTCGGAGGCTATGTCTCGGGCTTCACCAACAATGAACAGCGTGTTGGGAAGTGGCCTTTGAGCATTGCTGATAGTCATGATGGATTCCTTTATTGTTGGTCTGTAACAATCACCTCTAACTAATGTGACCCAATGTCCCCTATTCTGCAAACCCCCAAAAGGGGTAGCTTTAAGTGCCACCCATATTGACACCACATAAAATACCGGATCAAATACTGTATAAATAGCCAGACAAATAGGGGGTAATTAATATCTCTTCCGCCCAGTGCCCAAATTTTACTAGAGGCCACGCCCTATTATCACAGCGCTTCCCCCTGTGTACGAAGAACATTGCTGCGTAGCAGAAAATATAATCATGGACATCCATAGAAATAGCGCCATTTGATGACAACATTATGCATAGTACGTATAACAAACAATAAAAATAAAGCCCCCTTCAATAGAACCTATCCCAAAGGAATCAATTATGCCCAGAAAAATAAATTCACTCCGACTCCCTGGCAAAGGAAGCAAATATTATTTGGAATTTTTGAGAAATTTAGCACCCAAAATATTACTTTTTGCGTTTGTACTAATCATCGGTAGCAAACTTGATTTTACCAAAATTGATTTAAGCAACTGGGAGATGACGCTTATATTTTATGTGTTGCTTATTGCATTTCTTCTAGCATTCATTGGAAACTTCAGACAACTATACACAGGCTGCTACTCTGATATAGACCGCTGGAGCAAGAAAATATTTTTCAAGGCAAATATTTCTGAACGGACGGGACTCTCAAAACTATGGTTTTTCGCTTTGGCCATACTAAAAACGCGGCTCATAGTGTTTTTAGAATTACTATTTGTGTCAATACTTTTACCAATCGTTCTAGCAATGATAGTTAGAACCTCATTTTCTTCCGCGAACAATCTATTACAGTGATTCTGGACACCCACAAAAGTAATATTTCAAGCGCCCCCATATTGACACCGCATAAAACACCGGATGAGTTCAAAAAACACTAAGGATAAGAAATGAGAGCCACGATAAAAGCTATAAACCCAAACAGAGGAATGTATGCCGCTAAAATACACAATGATGGATCATATGTTATATTTGAACTACTCGACATGGACGAGCCTGATTTGGGTGATGAGATAATTCATGCAAACTTCTATTCTATGGGCGGTGAAACATTTCAAAATATCACCAAGCAAAGCAAAATAGAGGTTTTCATCCAAAATGTGTGCGGAGCCAACCTTGTTCGCCAACAACTGTTACTTTAAATATATAACCAACCTGTAGATACTAGCCAGGATCTAATTATGAGGTTAGAGCAAGATTCTGATCTCATGACTCTAGAAAGATAAGGTTCAGAGATTTTGGACACCCACAAAATTTGTAGCTTCAAGCGCCATCCATATTGACACCACATAAAATACCGGATCAAATGCTGTATAAATAGTCATACATATAGGGATGACCAATGCCCCTTCCATCTAGTCTCAAATCTCACTTGAGGGCACCCCTTATTACCACCGCACCTCCCGCTGTGCATGGATAATATTTTCATGTGCCAGAGATATAGAATCTGGTAAAAACTATGAGCATCGCCTCAGATAAATTAAATCTAGAACACACAATCTTACTTTAAATTTAACTATTGACTTCATAACATATACAATTAGGAACCACTATCATCTTGTAGTTCAGGATGAAACAAATAAATAGCTATCTAGGCCATCAATATTTATATCATAAAATTAGAATGGCATTTTCCATTTAAAAGAATCATTATTACTGAAAATAAAAAGGCATACTTAATTTAAGCTCTAAATTCAAGTAAATTTTTGCATCTACAGGCTCATTATATGAATAGTAATAATTCAATTACTTCCGGTGGTTGCTTATGTGGAGCTGTGCGGTACGAGGTTAAAGGGCCACTACGCAACGTAGTTAACTGTCATTGTAGTATGTGTCAAAAACTACATGGAAGTTTCGGCCCGCATACCAAAGCTCGCAAGGTCAACATTAAAATAACAAAAGATGACGGGCTGGCGTGGTATAAAACATCAGAAGTAGCCCGCAGAGGCTTCTGCCAGCAATGTGGTTCAAGCCTATTCTGGGAACCATTTAATCTCGATGCAACTGGAATTATTGCAGGATCACTAGATGGCCCAACCGGGTTGAAAACTATGGGGCATATTTTCACTGGCGAAAAATCTGATTTTTACGAAATTGATGACGAACACCCTCAATTCAAGGAGTCATCTGATGGGCAACTAGTCAACGACTACAAGTAGGTTATTATTATTTGAAAGAGAGAAACAGGGGGGGGCAATGCTTCTTCCACGCAGTACTCAAATCTAATCAGAGGCCACTCCCTATTACCACTGCGGCACCCGCTGTGTGCTATGAGAGTTTTTATGTAACAGAGATTTACACTATTAGAAACACTGTGTAAATCTCCCTAGTCAGACTTACTAGTTTTTAGTTAAGCCCCGCCCCGGCAGGAGCCAGCCTTAATAATCTTCACAAAACTTTTATTCTTTTATCAAAAAATCACCATATCCTCTAGCATACTCAAGGGAAAGTATCATTCCAAATTTAGCACAACCTCCATTATTCTTTGGTGCATTTAGCTCCGCTTTCATATTTGAAAAGATCTTCCGTAATTTTCCAGATATATTATCATCATCAACTTCTAGTAACACTATTTTTTCAATTTTACCCCAATGATTAATCACTACTGAAATCCTGAATTCCATATTAGGAAAAAATGATTTATTTAATTCAAGCTCAAGCAGTTTCGGCAGCTTTGCTGCCGCATAAGCAAAATATTCTTGCTCATTTATAGTTTTTTCACTGAGGTGAGCAAACCATTTAACTGGGCATTTTTTTCGCAAATGCTCATATTGCAACCTCTGGCTCTCAAGCCGACTCTCTAAAGCACGAAGAGTTCCCAGTGAATCTTGATTGGAATCTACTGCTAAAACACTAACGTTTACTACACATAACAATAAAGTGACAATAATTTTCCTAGACACCAACGGCCCTCTCAACCTCAACGAGGCACATATCAAATCAACCTTTGCCGAGCAAATCCAAACCTTGCTTAAAATACGTATAAAGACAATCACTTGTCCCCATAAAACCACCGCGCCCAACATCTATATTTTTTTCAGGCCAAATTAATTTCATCGGCAGCCCCCCAAATTTTACGGACTCAATATTATGAACAAGCCCCACTTGTGCATAAAATATGCCTTCTGATTTCAGGTAGATATAAAATTCAACTACCTCCCCACCAAATGCCGTTCCTTTATTGTTTGCCTTATGAAAGCAATTCGCAAATTCAGCATAGTATTTAGGCAACAACTCAAATTCCTGACCTCTCGCTAAAAATACTACACCTTCTATGCTTTCAGCATCTATTAGTTTTGTATTATCAAAAAATACTTGCCGGGATTGCTTTGTCGACCAAGAAAGATAAAAAATAAAAGCAGAGAAACATAAAAACAAAGCGATCCTAAAATCCTTGCCACCCATAAAAACCTCTAACGTGAAAGGCTTGAAGATCACAATAATAGACCTTAATAACCCCTAAAGCACTTACCAAAGGTATACTATACAGTACTATTAATATTCAGCAAAGCCGCAAACTTGGATTGAATAACAATTCTGGATATCCACAAAATCAATAATTTTAATCGCAGGCCATATTGATATCAGACAAATTGCTATAGATAGGCTACTAGATAGAAGATAACAAATGCCACTTCCATGCGGCTCTTAAAATTCACTAGAACCTCCTATCAAATCTACGGATGCCCAATTTTTTCAGGCCCATATATTATTTAATTCGTATACCTAGTGGGCACTTAAGGATCTAACTGAGATAAACCCACCTCTTCTAATATCCTTCAAATTAGAACCTCCGCCAAATACAACCAGTAGAATTCCAGCCCCAAGTATTGGCAAATGCCCTATCAATTCATGAACACCAAGAATAGACGCGGTCAAAATGAAGAAACTCAATACCGTAATAGTTGCCAACCGTGTTGACCACCCGAGCAAGATAACCAAACCAAAGCAGAATTCAGCCATTCCCGCAGAAAAAACGAAGGTCAAATCGGAGAAAGAGTGCCACCCCAGATTAGACATGAAGTTCCAATGATAGTGCTGCAGAAATTCAAGACCCAAGTGAGGATTGAGCCACTTATTGTGAACTGCCAGAGTCATAAGCTGAAGGCCTAGCCCACAACGTAAAGCAAGCAATCCAAGACCTGGCTTTTGATACAATATAAATGCTAGTGAAAGCCCTAAAAATTCAAAGCCATAGTCAATCCAGATTGAGAATGGGTAAGTAGCCATTATTGAGAGCAAAAGCGCGAAGATTAGATATCCGGAGCTTCTTAGGCTGACATCTAAAATTAACACAATACCAATTACCAGCTGAAACTCATTAACAAGACTTTGCGTGGCAGAGAATTCCAGGTTTGGGGCCAGTAATACACCCGAAAAATAATTAAAAACAAAGGTCAACCCAATCAAGGCAGACGTGATATGCCAAATTTTGTGACGGCCAATATCGGACCAGAGGTAAGGGAGTTTGTTGGATGCCTTGTGAACAGCTACTGCCTCAAGCGACTGTAAGGATCTATTCACCATACAGTATAGAAAGCCCCCCAAAAGAACTAACGCATATATCCAATTCCACTCAAACTCAACTGCATTACCATCGTTTTGTACAAACCAGCGTACATGAGACCACGCAGGAGGCGAAACAAAGTAGCCCATAAAAGCTAGCACTAATAGGCAACTGTAAGGCTTCCTCTGAGTACACATAATTCTGACCTTATTAAATACTCCTTTTTGCCCGCAGTGAACTCATGCAGGCAAATCTTGCACGCGATCATATATAGTTCACGTAATTAGAGTAAATGAGGTAACTTTCACATTGCTAGGCACTTAACAAATGTGAAAAAAATAGCATGCTAAGGGAATTCTTTGTCAACCAAAAAAAATCTTGGAACAACCTCACAGAAAATGAAATTATCGATCTATTGTGAAGTCACTTGGAGAATCCTAACTGAGTAGTGTGAGTCTACAATTTAAACAAATCTAGACACTCACATAAGATACCGGATCAAGTGCTTTATAAATACAGGAGATAACCAGTACCTCCTCTACCCATTACTCAAATCTCATTAGAGGCACCCCAGCCCTAAGCCTATAAAAACTAGTATCCACCATTACAGAACATTTATTTCTTTATTCTTATGCTATCCAGTATTTTCTCTACCATGTCTCTGTCTGCTTCAATTTCCCTATTGCTACGTTCCTCTATAACAATAACAGACCTGTCCCCCTTATGAATAAGGTACAAGGTAGTTCTCACAGTGTTAACTTTATAAAAACCATCAGTTTTATAAATATTGATAATACCTGGAACCATCCTACCATCTATAGGGGTAATGGTTTTGCGCGTTTCCTTTTCAAGCACTTCTATTCTGCTGTATTCTTCTAGCATAACCCTACTAATATTTTCGGCTAGATCTGGCAGTGGCAATTCAACTGGATATGGAGTTACAGTAATAAATACTGACGTACGGTTTGGACCATCAACAAAGATCTCCCTGAATCCATCTTTATCTACCTCATAACTTACACTGAAGCTGTCAGGATGAAATAAAAATAGATGTTCGTCTTCATACTTCTTTAACTTATCGGCAAGGGAATGGGTGCTAAACGCTAGCATCAACACTAGCACTAGAAGATTTCTAAACATTAAGTTTTACTGAAATGGTTTGTAGTTGATAGTGCTAAATAATATATGAATTTTGCACTTTAAGTTGTGAACTCTAGATGCCTGATGTCATCTTATGAAAAGTTATATAAGCAATGTCGCCAAATGGTAACTTGACTGGGGTTGATATGGGATACCGGAAAGTTGGCTATTAATACCACCTCATAAGCACTATCAAGCCATCATCCTCATATCGACAAGAGTGAAGTGCTGAACCAATACAATACATTGGGAAAGACACAGAAGCCTCTAAAACTAGCCCAGCATTTCTTTAAGTGGAAATAAGAGTTTCGACATTCAATTATTCAAGAGACTCTTCAAATTCCTTTTTGCTCTCTAAATCGTAATAAAGAATATCACTCCAATACAAACCCACCGGAGGCTCACTCTCAACGTTGTCAAATTTATCATTGAACTGGAGCCCATAAAATGGACTTAAAACAGATTCTGAATTGTTTTCTGCTGCACTCTTTACAATATCAGCTGATGCCTCTGGGTCTTCAGGAAGTGCATCAATAGCTGCTCCAGCTTCACGGCAAGCGATAATTTCGGATTCAACGTAGCCACGCAGAACTGACTCTTCAGAGTCATCCATACAGTCCAGCTCGATAGTCTCAAGCAGTAGATGCCTATCCTTATGCTCTTGAAGGAATTCTAACGTTTCATTTAGCATTGAATCCGGCAGATCCGTAATGTCTTTGCTAATAACTCGCAGAACTTCAACAAATTTCTTTAACCGCTCAAATCCTGCCTCAAAGTCACTACTAATAGCATAAAGTTGAGTTTTATCATCAGGTGAATCGTCCTCAAAGCCATCCGAGACCAATGACGCGCACAGATTGGGATTCCCGGACATTAGTACACGGTAGGTGAAGGGAATACTATATGGCCATTCAGATAAGCCTGAGATAGTCTCGGGGCGGTCTGAATAGGATTTAGGTTGATTACTAAGGCTATAAAGATAAGAACGATTTGCCATTTTGAGGCTCCCTATAAATACTGCCAACGGCACAACTTTATCGCTGTCATGCCTTTTCTGCTTAAGAAAATTATTGGATTGAAACTTCCTGGGCTAAGAAAGTCGAGAGTGAAGTTAACTATGTGTGCTTACCATCCAGTTAGTTGCTAATAACCATCGGTTCATTCGTAAATTGAGTAGATGGATAAGTTAGGTACTGACCGCCAGCGTTCTATTTCTGTTAGAACTAGACTCTACCACTACTGAGCCTGATTATGTACAAAGGGGCTTTATTTTAATGATATTTTTCAGAAATTGATTTTAATCAATTTCAGCTTGGAGTTTTTCTAACTGTGCCGTAGCCAGAGCTATTCAACTTTACCCCTGTAAATAGCTCTGGTCACTCGGTAGATTATCAAACCACAACCTGCCTTAACCTGAACTTTAAATTACTCACGCTATACATGTAACTATTACTTACTTTTTCTACCCTCTGTCTTCGTTCATTAAGTCTACCTTAGTTACCAGGCTCCTATTATTCGGGGCACTCCCTTTCTTCCAATACCCCACCCCTTTTGATTGAGTATTCTGTATAACTTCCGGTCATTATATCGAGAATTTGTAACCAGGAATAAAACAGCGCTTTTTCAGATTTAGCAATTTCTTCTGCCAGTTCCTTTGCGGATTCCTCTGTGGGTGCAGAATCCCTAAAGCTTTTTGCACCACCATTCATTAAATGAACCCGCTCTGCAAAAATTGCGAACCGATTGATTTTTCTTCCCATAATTTGCTCCTTATCCATAAAAACAGCTTAAGTCCTTACATTCCTAAGCTGATACTTCCATCCAATTTATACTTCGCTCAACTCCTCGCATTTGCGCCAGGGTCAGCTCTAACTCCTCGCGTAGATTCATCTCCACTGATACCGAAAAGCTGCGTACGTATTTTGTATAGTTAAGGATACAGATAGCGTACATTGGCCGGTTGTTATAACCCGATCGGTAACGGCAGATCCGGATCGGCTCCCCGTCAATAGTGATACTTCTGGCTCCCATTACTACCTCCACTCAATATACTGTACATGCATACAGTATACGGTAAGAGGTTCAGGAACTGTCAAGTCACTATTGCCGCCAGTCCAGAGCCCACTCCGCCCATATCGCCCTTCTGCACGCGAATTACCAGTGTTATCAAGGAGTTTGGTACGAGCGTAATCACCGTTTACGCCATAGCCGCAGATATGCACTTCCTGTGTATTGGCAACCCAGTCGTATAAAGTGCTGGGACAAGCCATAGACTGTATAAGAAACGATCAGCGATCTATTTTTTGATTAAAAAATGATTAACAAGGCTTAAGGTGAGGGAACACCGGTGAGTAGTACATAGGCTACACCGCTCAACTCAATGCAAGGGAGAAGCAGAGGGGTTGTCGCAGAACAATGTGTATTCTGCTAGCTACCGAGAGTATTTGAGGAAAGCTGTGGTAGTCAGCCCTTGGGAGGGTTTTGCGGTACTTCTAAGCTCTCGATGCTTTTAGCCAGCCAGTCTTCATACCAGTTAAGATAGCTACTAGACCAAGGCTGTGGCTCACGGTAACTCTGAGTAACCCATACTTCTCCCCTATGAGCACCGTTAATAACTAACATAAATTCAATACCACAGCCTATTTCTGCAATATCAATGGTACCTTCTGACATCGGATATTCATCTTCGTCATCCTGGTAGTAGTGCGGAAGACCCTCCACGTTAGCACCATAAGAATGCCCAGCCCCAAAACCTATCTCAAGAAGAAAGGCCCGAAACTCCTGCGGTAAAGAAATGCTGTACTGTTTCTCGATACCGTTAATTTCTTCCTCCGAAAACCGACGGAAGTTATAGTTCCAGCGCTCTGCACCAAAGAGAGAACAATCCTTATCCAAACCACTCAGCTGTTTAAGTTGTTGTTTGATGCCCAGAAGCCGGCTTTCTATATCTTGTGTACTCATACTGTCTATATTTTAACTATTTATAAGTTTCTGCATTGCCTAGATTACAATTTTTAACGCAACGACTAAACTGCCTCCTCCACATCCTGCCTCACCGAAACCTAACGAAGAGTGAGATTACTTCAATTTGTGTCATTTCGTAAATCTCAATTCGCGACCATAATTACTGCGATAAGAGCCCCAAAAATAAAATAGAAAAATACAATCCACCCTTGTACTAAGATACCTACTTACAAAAATCAAAAGAGATATTTGCGATGTATACCAGTGATTTAATTTAATTTAGCCAATTTAATCTAGATCAACTATGGCCCAACAATATCAAACCCCAACAGCAGCTAACATATTTTAAAATTGAAAATACAGCTAAAAAGATAGGCGCAGAAATGATCTTATTGGAATTTATTCAGATTGTTTTCAGTAACAAAACTGCGTAAGGTAAGTAAATATTTCTCGATATTTTAATCGCTGCTGAGCAGCGTTATTTGTGAAAACATCGAGTTCAAAATTTATAAATTGCCTATTCCCTCAAAGGAGAACGGTAGCGTGACCTAAAAGTAAGTAAAAGTCGCTGACCCAAGGTGCTACCAACACCAGGGGCCAGCTAACCAAATTGATAGGATCATTATCAAAGTGGCTGTATGGATGATACGCTAGAAACCCGCTCGTCTTCAATAAAGTGGAGCACATTCAGCAACTTGAGGCAATTACTCAGGTTCTGGCAGCGTTGTGTCCGTCTTTTCTACTTTTATGCCTACCGTTCCCGTGCCCCACCCCGTATTCACTCTTCAACTTTCTTTCTAAGCTTTCACATTGCGGAAAGGCTACCCATGATTTGAGTATCATTAGGGAATAACATATGTTGATTTTGACTCGCCGAATTGGCCAAAACCTCAGAATTGGGGCTAATGTCTCAATCACTGTATTGAACGTTAAAGGCAATCAAGTACAAGTAGGAATAAAGGCCCCCAAATCTTTGGCAGTTCATCGTGAAGAAATTTATAACCGTATCCAGAGGGAGCAGAAGATAGACAAGTAAAACCTGTGAGCGGAAAACCTGGACCAATTATTGGGGGCAGAGTCGAGTAAGCTAAGGGGTTACACTGCCACCAATTATTGGCCTTTCGCGAGAGCGATCATACTTACCGTCAAGAACCCAATCATCTTGAAACTTTGGGATTATCACGAATAGGAGATACGCCATCTTCGAAGACTATATGTCGTCTTCGAAATTTCTTATCCAAAAGGTATTCAGGTTGGCTAATCCGATCCATTCGAAAATGACGAAAGTCATTGCGAGCAGGGTCCCAAGCTACCAGATACCATACGGGTGGTAAGATCAACATAGCTTGCGGTTCAACAACCCGGCTAGTTACTGCCCCTTTCGCATCACGATATTGGAAGCTCAGGTATAGTCGCTGAAGAAAAGCCGTTTCAAATGTAGGCAGTAGTAAGGGCGACATCTCTCCGACATTAGATACGTCTACCTCCGGTGAAAGCTTGCCGATGTACAGGCAATCCATAAACCTGCGTAAATCACGCACCTTATCAACGGGTAAAGCCTTCTCTATTTTTGCCAGCCCGGCATCCGCAAGATCCGAAAAGGGCAAACTCCCTGCTGCACGCACGGATGCAACGCTAATAAGCAGCGCAAAAATCTCAGCGACCGAGAGCCGAGCTGTAGTTTGAACCGATTGCGGATCAAGTTGCAGGCCGCCTCCAGGACCAGGTTCAGAACGGATAACAAAGCCCTCATCCCGCAACGAGCTGATATCACGCAGCACGGTGCGCCTGGATGCGCCAACTTCAGCGGCTAAATCGGCAATCGTCAAAGTGCCCTTTCGGCGAAGGCTTCGCACTATGGCGTCTTGTCGGAGACGTACATTCATTTTACACAGACATTAATAAATGGTGACAGTTTTTGGCACTATTAGATTCTAGCCTATGCACTCACGATCCAGCAAAGGGATGTTGAAGTTGGAACAACCCTTAAGGATAGAAAGCGGAGCCTGTTGGTAAATAGCAGCTCTCAAGACCTCCCCAAAAAAGAGGAAGTAAATTGTCTAGAATACTCGATTTCCCCACACCTACTCTTATCTCAGTGAATGGCATAGAGCTGGAGGTCTTTGAAGCGGGCCAACAGAACACAGGAAACCCCGTTGTGCTTTGTCACGGATGGCCGGAACATGCCTTTTCCTGGCGCCACCAAATACCCGCTCTCGCCGCAGCGGGCTACCACGTTATCGTTCCCAATCAGCGAGGCTATGGCAACTCATCCTGCCCAGCGGAAGTAACCAGCTATGACATCGAACAATTAACCGGCGACCTAGCTGCACTTCTGGATCACTACGGATACCAAGATGCCACCTTTATCGGTCATGATTGGGGTGCAATGGTCGTTTGGGGAATAGCGCTATTACATCCAAGCCGTGTTAATAAAATTATAAACCTCGCACTGCCCTATCAAGCCCGAACAGAAAAACCTTGGATCGAGTTTATGGAGGAACTCCTTGGGAGCGATTATTATTTTGTGCACTTCAATAGGCAGCCAGGTGTTGCGGACGCAGTGTTAGACAAGAACGCTTCCCAGTTCCTTCACAATTTGCTCCGTAAAAACGTACCTCCTACACCGCCGGAGCCTGGTATGGTAATGATCAATCTCGCGAGAGCAGCATCACCGCTTGGTGCCCCCTTGCTGAATGATAATGAACTGGCTGTATTCGTTTCCGCATTTGAAAAAACGGGTTTTACAAGTAGCATAAATTGGTATAGAAACCTGGATCGCAATTGGCATATCTTGGCAGATGTAGACCCAGTTATCCAAAAGCCGTCCCTTATGATTTACGGCGATCATGATTTGATACCTAGGTCTCCAGATATCAAAGATTTCGTCCCCAATGTAGATGAGGTGAACCTTAATTGCGGCCATTGGATTCAACAGGAAAGACCGGAAGAAACCAATCAAGTGATTTTAAACTGGCTGGAACAACAATCCGCTACTTAGTATCCATTTCTCTAGAAAATTCCCTTTCTGATTATCCGCACAGAATCCCGCAAAGAAGGCGTTCACGGTAGGATACTCACTATAAAGTGGCCATCTGAGGATAGCATGTGCATATAAGCGAGCCATGCTACTTCATAGGGCCACTGCCCAACACTATATATCTCGATACAACTCATCAACTACTGATAAATTGGCTTTGTTGCCGAGATGTTCCTCACCTCTAAATTTGGCTGACAATCATCGCTTAAGTATGTAAAACTAGTGGCTTAATGCATCCACCCTGGTGCATGCAGATCATAACTTCACTGTCAATTTCAGAATTTTATAATAACTGGATTCCCAAATGGAAAAGGTTGCCATATTTGTTGATGTGCAAAATGTTTATTACACATGTCGACAAATCTATAAACGAAACTTTGATTACAACAAGTTTTGGCGGGAGGTGACAGGGGGTAAAAAAGTTGTTAAAGCCATAGCTTACGCCATCGACCGTGGTGATAGAAAACAGTATGAATTTCAAAACATCTTACGGTCGATTGGTTTCGAAGTGAAGTTAAAGCCCTTCACCCAAAGATCCGACGGCTCAGCCAAGGGCGACTGGGATGTGGGCATCACTATTGATGCTATGGAATATTCAAACTCGGTAGATACCGTGATTTTAGTGTCAGGAGATGGCGACTTTGACATTCTTGCCCATAAGCTCAGGTTAGATAGAGGCAAGAAGATTGAAGTATATGGTGTTCCGGAATTGACGGCTGGAGCATTAATTAATGCGGCGAGCAAATTCACTCCAATTGAAGATAGGTTATTGCTGTAATAACCATGTACAAAAGAACCCCATATATCCACCAATCAGGTGGTATAAGGCATTCAAACTAACACACTATCAATGCAGTAAGGAAATATAGTGCGTATTACTGTTTTATTTTTTGTTTTTATTATTAGCTCTTGCGCAATTGGTCCCAAGTTCACACCAGCTCCTCCACCCCCTGATGGCAAAGGCTTGCTTTATTTAATGCGTGGTGATGTTTATCACGGCGGCGGTTTTCCTACCAAATTCATTATTAACGACAGAATTGTGGCAAAGTTGTATGATCAAGGATACACGTGGATTCACTTGCCCCCAGGAACATACAAAGTTAGGGCTGGAGGTATTGAAAAAAAAATCAAGATTACTATTTCAGGTGGAGAGACGCATTATTTCCGGTATCATCAAGTAAGTAAAAGCACTTATAGCTATTTTAATATTTTCGAAAAAACAAATTATAACGACATCAAGAGTGATCTAACTTCGGCACGATACAAAAAATCAAATGACTATGAAAGTGCTGAATATACCATCTTAAGAGAGTTTGAAAACAATCAAACAGAAAACTCAGCTGAACTATCTATAAATCTATCAGAAAATTTCAACGGTGGCAGGGCTGATCTGGATGTTTACTATATGGATGATCCAGAATACTGCTACTATCAAAGACAAAAAATCACTCACGAAGACTTTAAAGGTGAAGTGATTAACTTGCCTACTAAGGCGACTGTAACACTTCTACTTACAGCAATGCCAAAATCCTACCTCCCTTTTGAGACCTATACTAAGTCATACTATTGCTCCACTTTTATTACGTTTAACCCTGAAGAGAATCAAAGTATAGAAATGGATTTCTCCATACAAAAAGTGGCAGATAAGAATTGGGTTTGCAACATATCTATGAAAGATAAACTCAATGGAAGCTCGTATGATTTTCTACCAAGAAGCATGCCAGAGAAATTCTCCAGAGCCTCACCTCGCTGTACACCAGAGGACTTTAAAGCACCCGAATACATCTCCAATTATGAGTTCAGGTTTAATGCTAACCCTCCCATTTAGATATTAGAAGAACAATAACAAAGGCGCCATAGAATTCACTTGGCGCCTATTATGCCTTAAAACGATACAACTTGCTCAAATTCGACATTTTATATTAATATTTTCAGCAATATTATATAAGCAGCATCAGTCAACGCGAAAAGCCTACCAAATAGCTATCCAAGCCACTCCTAAAATGTCATCTTGTTAAAATTTGTACATTAGCTTTAAAGGCCTACTATTACCTTGATTAATATGAGAGCTTATACGAAATGAAGAGTCTAATTATTCCAACTCTAACGGTGCTCTTTATGGCCGCGCAGGCGAGCGAAAGCGCTGATAACTGCCCTCAATTAGACCTTGATATACCAGAATCTAAAGCCAAACCAGTAATAAAGACCGCACCTATGCGCCCGCTAGGCATCAGCAAGCACCCACCAGTGTGCATAATAGTTTCATTTGAGTTAGTGGAGAAACCGGGATCTGAAGGAGGAGGACTTGTTCCAGGAGATATAAAGATTGAAGGCTCCTCAGATAAAGCGTGGAATATACCCGTTAAAGTGGCTGTATCAAGGTGGCTTTACCTTTCAAAAGGCATCGACTATCGTGGGCGCCAGTATGTGATCTATAAGATTCCTTCACGATCTTAATAATCAAACACTAGAAAAGACAATACGTGTTACATTGAAATTTTATACACATATCGGTATTATTTGCCTCACGTGAAAACATGACTTCAGTAGAACAACAACTTTGATTCTAAATATATTTAAATCTGAAAATAAAGGACTACGTTGTTTTATAGATTTAAGCTGGGCATTACAGTTTGTATTGCAAGCATCACTTATAAAAATAGCGTAAGAGTCGCCCAATATACCATAGAGACTTCAAACGGCTGCACCGGTGCACAGTAATCGGCGTTGCGCAAGAATCTACTTTTGTGTTCCGACTAACTCCATGACACTCTAGCCCTTGAACTTTAGGTTTCAGCTCAGAGGCCTACTAATCCCCATATCTATCAATCCTTATATTAGCTTCTTTACCTTAACCATACTAATAAACTCAGCATGGTGATAGATGCGCCTAACTTATTGATATTATAAGCTTTTTTAATGGTATCCAGGGTATATGGAGTATTACCCCTGTTACCAAATGCTATGTTTCTAGGGTCGCGTACAATCTACGGAGCCAGAGGGCATCGGCAATGGCTATCAGAATCCTTTCTATCGATGGTGGAGGAATCCGGGGGATCTTGCCTGGCCAGATACTAGTGTCCCTTGAACACAAGCTAAAGGTGAAATCAGGCAATCCTGACGCCAGGATAGGCGAGTACTTCGACCTGGTGGCCGGAACAAGTACCGGTGCAATATTAGGTGCCGCCTACATCTGCCCTAACAAGCAAGGAAAACCAAAATTTTCTGCCCAGGATGCTGTCAGCCTCTACCTTAAGGAAGGCGAGAAGGTATTTGGCTCAGGCTCATGGCCTTTTCTAGAAAAGTTAAAGTTATTGAAGGAGGAAAAGTACTGTTCCATGGAGTTGGACAGGGTTTTATCGCAATTCTTTGGGGAAATGAAACTTAGTAATCTATTAAAGCCTTGCTGCTTTGTTTCCTATGATATCAAAAAGCGGGAACAAATCATTTTTAGGCAACATTGTGCCATAGTAAAGAATGAAGACTTTCTGGTTAAAGACCTTCTACTGGGAAGCACCGCGGTACCAACCTATTTTGAGCCAGCACGTATCTTTTCACTACCTCCATCCAACAATAAATATGTCTTAATTGATGGCGGCATGGTAGCCAGTGATCCTGCTTTATGCGCCTACTCCGAAGCCATCAAATTCAGTGGGGTCTCTGGGATGAAAGATATGGTTATTGTATCTCTGGGTACCGGCAGGCAACTTTCAGGATACAAATTCAAGGAGGTTAAAGATTGGGGGATACTCAATTGGGCAAGGCCCGCCATTGATATCGCCGTAAATGGAAGCGCGCAAATGGTTCATTACTATATGAAGCAAATTTCTTCTACCGTAGAGAATTCAAATTACTACCGGATACAACCAAAGCTTTACGCTGCTGACTCATCTATGGACAATGCGACACCAGAAAACCTGAAGAAGTTAAAAAAAGCGGGAGAAAGGAATGCAGAGTATTTTGATAAAGAGCTGGAAGAAATAGCTACTATATTAGTCAACAACCAAGGGAGCCATAGGTATCAGTAATGCTACCGATCGGG
Organism: Microbulbifer sp. CNSA002; assembly: GCF_047324085.1. Classification (NCBI taxonomy): domain Bacteria; kingdom Pseudomonadati; phylum Pseudomonadota; class Gammaproteobacteria; order Cellvibrionales; family Microbulbiferaceae; genus Microbulbifer; species Microbulbifer sp. CNSA002. The sequence goes on along the minus strand of NZ_CP172449.1, from coordinate 1,183,944 downwards.
ACCAGCGCTGACTTTATCAAATTACAGCTATAGAAAGTCATACTACTTATTAGAGCTTAGGTATTTTTCTCTTACCTGATTAATCATACCTCCTGCTTCCAACACTTCAATTTCGTCCTTAGCCAAATCACTCCGCAAGTTAATACATTCTCCTGATGATTTAATTATTAATTTAATTGAACTGCTTGACTTTATCTGTGCAATTGGATTGTCGATTTCAAGAGCTACCCCCTGTTGAAGAAGATTGTAATCATCAAAATTCTCAAATAGCAATGGCAGCACACCGAAGTTAATAAGATTACGCCGGTGTATACGGGCCATACTTTTTGCAATTATGCACCTTACCCCAAGAAAGCGTGAAGATACTGCCGCATGCTCACGGCTAGAGCCTTGTCCATAATTCTCACCACCGACAACAAAACAGTCTCCATTGAGCTTCACTGCCCGATCATAAAACGATTCATCGATTCGTGAGAATGTATAACGGCTGATGGCAGGGATATTTGAGCGCAGCGGTAAGATTTCTGCTCCAGCAGGTAATATTTCATCAGTGGAAACATTATCCCCTGCTTTCAGCAATAATGGGCCAGTTAAAACTTCCGGTAGCTTTTCGAAATCAGGAAGGGGCTTGATATTTGGCCCTTTGATCAACTCAACTGCTACTGGGATTTCTTGAGGTGGCTGCAATAACGGACGTATATCAGGTAGATATTCCGGCTCATGGAAGCTGGGGTAATCCATATCCAGGTCACGAGGGTCAGTGATCACCCCTCTTAACGCACTGGCAGTGGCCACTTCGGGGCTGCATAAATAGACTTGGTCGTCTGCGGTGCCTGAGCGGCCACGGAAGTTACGTGGGACCGTGCGCAAGCTGATACCGCCACTGGCGGGAGCCTGCCCCATGCCGATACAGCCACCGCACCCAGTTTGATGCAAGCGAGCTCCCGCTTGTAGCAATTTTGTCAGATCTCCACTCCGACTGAGCTCTTCGAGTAACTGACGTGAGGTTGGATTGATGTCAAAGGAAACGTCATCGGCTATTCGGCGACCTGAAACCATGCGCGCAGGTATCGCAAAGTCTCTCAACCCTGGGTTGGCAGAAGAGCCAATATAGCTCTGATAGATAGGACGGCCCTCCACTTCACGGACCGTCACAACTTTGTCTGGGCTTGATGGACAAGCAATTAGCGGCTCGAGATTTGATAAATCGATAGTATCTTCTTCGTCATAACCAGCACCTTCATCGGCCTTCATTTCGACAAAGTCGTTTTCACGATGCTGCTGCTTTAGGAAAGCCCTTACTGCTTCATCGGCAGGAAAGACGCTGGTGGTAGCGCCCATTTCCTGCCCCATATTGGCAATCACATGACGATCCATCGCTGTCAATTTATCCAGGCCGGGGCCGTAATACTCAACAATCTTGTTAACACAGCCCTTAACAGACTGCCGACGCAACATTTCCAGAATGATGTTCTTAGCGCTAATCCATGGCGGCAGCTCACCTTCGAGCTTCACACCGAGTATTTTGGGCATTTTCAGTGCAAAGGGGACGCCTGCGATGGCCATTGCTACCTGTAGGCCACCGGCTCCAATCGCCAGCATCCCCATAGAACCCGCTGCACAAGTATGGCTATCGGCGCCAAGTAATGTCTTGCCAGGCACATCGAAACAAGCCATCTGTACTGGATGGCTGACACCATTACCGGGCCGCGAAAACCAAATTCCAAATTTACGACAGGCACTTTGCAGGAATATATGATCGTCGGCGTTTTTAAAATCCGTCTGTAACAGGTTATGGTCTACATATTGTGCTGAAAGCTCAGTCTTGATTTGAGACAAACCAAGTGCCTCAAGCTCCAACATAATAAGTGTTCCCGTCCCATCCTGAGCTAGCGTCTGATCGATCTTTATCTCTATTGGGCTGCCAGGCTCCATTGATCCACTCACAAGGTGGCTTTGGATAAGTTTCTGCGCAAGATTCATAGGCATAAAGGGATACCCGGTGAGTGAGCTGGAGCTTTCTAGTATTGATGTAACTAGATCTTGATCATTGTAGCTCTAGCTTCCTCGGCTGAAGCACCGTTATAGCTGCAGGACTATGTAAGCGCCAATGCTATATCCACGGACTCTTAGTAGCCCTAACATGCGCTAGAGCTACCTGAACAGTTTACCTCTGTATTTCTGATTCTCTGACAAATGAATGAGTATATGCTGCTACATATACTCGATATGGGGGTAATTACTATTAGATAGGGGTTTAATTAAATCCAGAAGTACTATTTGATCAGTCAAAATAAAAAGTGTTCTTCGGAAAGATACAACCCCCCAAGATTGGCAATTGTTTATGGATTCAGCTCACACACAATTATATTAATTTTCTTCTCCACAAGCTGCCCTGTATTACTTTCTCCATACTCACTGTGCTTCCCGCGGGATACAACTTTAAACCCAGCATCAGACAATTGGGTACAAATATCACCCTCATCAAACAGCCTGAATCCATATTGAGTGAATGGTAGATTTTGCATAAAAGATTTATCGCCAAAAGCTAGGCATAACTTTCCTTTAGTCGCTAGTACGCTGGAGATCTCTGCTAGATGAGTTTTGAGGGTGTCCCAAAAGTATATTGTGTGTACGGCTAGAACCTTATCGAACTGTTTATCGGCAAACGGCAGACTTTCTGAGCTACCAACTAAAAAATCCATTTGACCCGACTCTATATATTCAAAATTTAGACCCTTTGCGGTTGCAACCATATCGCTCGACCAATCAATGCCGGTATAGCGGACACAAGATCCCTTACGAATTACGTCGACTGCAAATTTGCCATTGCCCGGACCAATTTCTAGAACAGAATCACCATCTACCACATTGAGAGCTGTTAAAGCGGCAAGATTCGTTGCTTCATTCGCTTTGTTCATTTGTTGCGCGGTTTCTGAAGCCAATGTACCAGATGGTTTTCTAAGCTGCTCAGCAATGAGCTTTGGATCTTTTGACATTTCTATTCCTTCAGCGTCAAAAATAAAGCACTAACCAGATAATTTATTCTTTAAATTAACCAATCACTTCCTAGTTAACCGTTTTGTTTTGAATACAGATGTAAAATACAACTTATCCTACCTACTATATTGCCCAATATCTATATCGATTATGTTAGGCAAAAAATAGGTACAGGCAGAATACTTATTAAGATATTCTGCCTGCGTATCTCAGTATTTCCTGCAATGCGGATTATTTCAATATGAAAATTTGTTTTTTAAGTATCCCTCTCCAAAATAGATTGCAAATTAAGCAAACTAGAACTTGTTATCTTTAATTTGGTTAGATTGTACTTAAAACGATATTTAAACATCCGCAGTATGTGCCATGAGCTTGCAAGCAATTATCATGATGACAGCGGCCACAATTGTTGGGACCACTGTAGGGATAAATTCTGGATAAGATCCATCAATAAAATAGCCTACTAATCGGCCAACTAGAACCAACATCAATGCAATAAATCCAACCATAATATGGTCAACGTTAGATCTTATCGCTCCAAGAAGAACAATTGCCCAAATTGCGATTGTTGTCCCACCCCAAAGAGAGCGAATACTCGATAGCCCACCCACAGAATCAATAGGCCCGATAAATGTGTGGGCCAGCATGACAGATGGACTAATCATAAGCACCAATCCAGTCCCCATAAAAAACAGGGCTAAGATACCTAAAATACAGCGTCCAATAGTTGCCTTCGCCATATACCCAAAACCTCCAATCAATTTGTAATCATTCAATATCACCGAACGAGACATAGGTTATGGATAAATATGCCACTATATGGCATATTTTGATAACTATGCGAACATCTACCCTCTCACGAATAGATAGACTTGAAGTTATCACCGCCCGATTAAAGTCGGACGAACCCATCACGATTGGTGAAATTGCCAAGGAAGTGGGCGTTAGCATTCGAACGCTGAATCGAGATATAGAGGTGTTGAGAAGCCGAGGCTTGCCGATTGAAACAGATGTGGGGCGCGGTGGTGGAATCCGTTTGGACCAGCGCTGGGGCGTTGGTCGTGTCAACTTAAACTATACAGAGGCTGTTGACCTGATGATCAGTTTGGCTATTGCTGAACAGATGAAATCCCCCCTCTTTATGGCACACTTAAGTAGCATCCGCCACAAGGTAATGGCTTCCTTTTCACCGTCCATGAAAAGTAAAGTGAATGGTATAAAGGCACGTATCATCATCGGAAAATCGGCTTCCGAGGTTGTGCTCTCAAATTTCTTAACTCCAAAGCGTAAAACTGTCGAGAAGCTCCACCAGGCTTTCTTAATGCTTCAACGCATAAAGATCACCTACTGTGACGAAAGCGGAAAAGAAACACTACGAACTATTGAACCCCACTACCTCTTTCTTAGTTATCCCGTATGGTACATCCTAGCCTGGGACAAGCTCCGTGAGGATATTCGGGTATTTCGCTGTGACAGGATTAGCAAAATTCAGGCTCTGAATGAAGACTTCAAGCTAATTCCACTTATTAAATTTAAAAATAAGAGAGATAAAATACCTCCATCTTAAGGTCATTTTGTTTGAACTTCATCGAAAACTATCTTAGAGCAGTATAAGTAATAAGCCTTATATTTAGCCAAGGGCGATAACAAATAAATTGTATACGTTACTATATGTACTGACGATACAAGTCCAAGAAACCCACAGAGTTGACCTATTAATTTGACTTGTAGCGAGATACATATTTGCATAGCTCTATAAGTATGGCTAGGATGGCTGCCAACCATTAACTCCATCGCCTAAAACAAAGAAGCCTCTTAATTTAGGTATAGGTACATGAGGATAGCCATTTGAATCCTAGGTCACTTTTCTTTTGGTTCTGCGGCTTATCGACAATCATTATTCTTGGATTCACACCAAGTTATGTTATGGCTTACCGAAACCTTTCCACAATGCATCATATCCATGGAATAGTTTCCCTTCTATGGATTGGAATCATGTGCTTACAGTCTTATTTAATGCTCAAAGGGAGCACATCTCTTCATAAATATCTAGGTTGGCTGTCAGTTGTCGTTGCCACATTATTTATAGGCACTTCATACTGGGCATTTTTCAGCACTATTGAATCAACCTTAGAGAAAAGTGAAATATTTAAACTTGTATATTGGGTTGACCTATTCTTATTACCACTTTTTGTGTTCTCTCTGTTATCTGGGTTCCAATACCGAAAGTCTCCCCAAAAGCATATGCTCTGCATGATGCTGAGCTTGGTAGCTATACTACCGCCGGGACTAGGAAGGCTTATCTACGGTTTATTTCTATTTCCCTTCAATGCTCCTATTAGGTATTTTTACGAGCCTATGATGCTAACCACCATAGGAATACTAATCTACTTAGGAATTCGTGAGCAATGGAGATTTGGTCAAATAAAGGTAGCTCTTGGAGTAATGATATGCTCATTTATCACTTCCTATTGGGTAATCAACATGGGATTTTTTGAGAGTGGATTAAGATGGATTTTGAGCACTTAATTTTTATTCCATTTTGTTCCACTAACTATTTATCTCATTAAATATTTGGTTATTAATGGCAGCATGCTACTTCTTAATTAGACGGATAATTAGCACGCTATTTCCAAAACTCCGTCCTTTCGCATAGCAATAGAAAAGAACAAACCAAAAGAGCAATTACAAAGTTAGTAAAAATAGTCTTGGAACTATTAGGATGGTGATTTACTCTACCTATGAGACCTTTGGCCTAAAGCTATTTTATACGCACTCAACAAGGAAGCAGAGATGCCAGGCAGTTACCCAAGTAAAAGTAAGGAATTACCTCTCTACGATGGTCGCTTTGATACTTAGTAGCCTACAGTCAGCTGGCCTCTCTCGCTATTACCAAGTGTGCCAGTTGTTATGGAAATCTAGGGGCTGGTTAATTTATGCACGGTACTTTGCCGGCCATTTTTTTACTCTCAGCCATTATTCTGGCAAACGGTGGACGTCCGCTGGGGGTAGACTCACTGTTTAGCACTGATATCCCTAAGTATGCTTGTTCAATATGCCAATGCCAGGTAAAGGCTAGTAACTGGGCACTGAATCCAGAATTAGCCGTACGGAGTGAACTTCCAAGAGAAATTTGCCTGCTCTGCGCTGAAAGGCGCGACCATGCCGCAATAATGGCATCTCCACAAGAAGCGTTGTATGCAGCAACATTACGCTATAAGCCCCTTATTAAACAGCTGGGCAGTGAACCCCAAGCATCCTGGGCAACCACCGAGCAGGTAGTTCCTTCCTCTTGGCTTCCGCTGATCCAGAAACTGAAAACTCTGATAGGGCCGCCCAAGGTCTTTCAGGTGATCGCTCCGATAATTTTGGCCGTTTTAGCCTGACCCAGTATGAAACGTGCCATTATTGCTAATAACACCAAAGAATCAAAACTACGTTCTGACTACTCCGGTTGGCGCAAAGCCCAAATTGAGCAAGAACTGGGCTTAGACTGAGCAATTACTTTTTAGTGCTGCCTTCGGGCAGCTGGCTTTTACAAGCATCCGGCTTCCTCACTCTCAAAATCTATCAATAAGAAAAGTTCTAGAAGACTCTTAAAGTTGTACGCAGGTATTTCCTAGTGCGGCTTATCTGGTTTAGATATAGCAGACCATCAACAATTTACTATTTCCAATAATCTTATAAACGCATGACTTAAATGAATTATTTGATATTTTTTTAAAAGACACTCTATCAAATGCTTTTTTTCCTATTTATACCCTCAACTTCTTTTACAAGCTTTGTACAAACAGCTTCTTGGTATTGGAAGGTTATAAATATCATGATTACGACATAAATTACTTAAAATAATTTTTTGTATAGATTTTTTTCCCAACAATTACATATTTTTAGGAACTTAAACAAAACGGTCCAGTCAGAAATCGAAGTTGTACGTCAATAACTCGAAATTTCGTACTACTTTTAGCGGCAACTAAGATCTGACCCAGTTTTCAAGTTACTTTTAATACAGGCTTATCATGATACATAGTCGGCACACAAAAATTATTTCAAAAATTTTTCTTACAATCGCACTCTTAGCAGTAACCGTTGCTGTACGTGCAGACGAAGCGCTGCAGACATTTCTCGAGCAGACACTTACCACAGCACGTAACAAAAACGATCTTCCAGCCGTCGCCGCGCTGATTCAAATCGATGGCAAGACCGCTGCTATAGCTGCAGACGGTTTTCGTGCACATGGTCATATAGAACCAGCCACTATCGACGATCGTTGGCATATTGGTTCGAATACCAAGGCGCTAACTGCAACAATGATCGCACGCTTAGTTGAGCAAGGTGTCATGCGATTTGAGGATACACTCGCTGATTCTTTTCCCGCTTTCGCAAAAAATATGGACCCCGCTTACCGCAATATTACGATCACGCAATTGCTCAGTCATACCGCAGGCTTACCATCTCTGACCGACGATAATGAATTTCCTCAATTTGAAGACTTAATTGAGTCGGTAGCCAGTATTCGGGCGCAGCGTATTGCTGTTGCACGCAGTTACCTTGCAATGCAACCTACATCCGCAACTGGTTCATTTAAATACTCCAATCTCGGTTACATTATCGCGGGTGCCATCGCCGAGGCACGAACAGGCAAGACTTGGGAGGATCTCATCAAGGAACAGGTCTTTACTCCGCTCGGCATAAAAAATGCTGGATTTGCTGCGCCCGGATCCTCTGGCAAGTTGGACCAACCGCACGGTCATAAAAAAACCTGGTGGGGCAAGCTCGTACCACTCGATCCCGCTGACATACAAAGTGATAATCCTCAAGCGCTCGGCCCCGCCGGCACAATCAATATTTCTCTTAAAGATTGGATTCTCTTCGCAGAAGACCAACTCAATGGCGTACATGGCCGCGGTAAATTATTGAAGTCCGAAACTTATCGCAAACTACACTCACCCGTAAATGGTAATTACGCACTGGGCTGGGGGGCATTTTACGATCCAGAGTTATTGCTGCTTACACACACCGGTAGTAACCTCTATTGGCTCACCGAAGCACATATCATGCCGAAGAACAACATAATTTTTCTAATCGCGATGAACTCCGCTGATGATACTGCAAAAAAATCAATGGAAGATATCCGCAACCTTCTTATGGAGCGCCTAAAACCATTTGAGTGAACCTAAAAAGCAGACTTGTCTTGACATGTCCGCAATCCAGCGGCTACTGGGATATATATTTGATAATTAATTAAAGTCGGCAGCGCGAATCAGAAATATCTATGCGCTTTGGAAAAAGCTTTACGCCTGCATCAGAACTTGCCCGTTTACAATAAGATTTGGCTTTCCTTGGCAGACGTGACCTCCAGTTAAGTCGACGGATCCAGCGATAAATTGTTGAACAGCTAACCGCTTTAGTACACCGTTCAAGCCGCATTCGCCCAGTGATCTGTTCAGGGCTTGCATTTTTTTAGCTGGAAGTCGATTTGTACCTGCATGGCAAAGTCTAGCTTGCTGTGCTTAAGAGCTCCGTGCCACCGTTGCAGTGCCTGACGATGGGCACTCTCGGCACAGTAGGGGCTGCAACGATCAAGCTCGCGAGAGATGGTCTTATTGGATCTATGGAGGTGTTGTGCAATGGCTCGAGCTGAATAGCTCTGCCCATTAAGAGCCTCATTCTGGTATCGTTCTTTTAAGGTTAGCTGGTTGGTACGGGCTCCCTTGAGGTTCCTGGCTTGTTTGTGTGGAAGCTTACTAGACTACAGCCAGCTAGCCTCCCTCGCTTTTGCCAAGTGTGTCGGTTGTTATGGGAATCTAGGAACAGATCAAAAATCCAACTACAAAGATAATAAAGATAGTCTTGGAACTATAAGGGCGGTGATTTACTCTACCTACAGGACCTTTAGCCCAAAACTATTTTATACGCACTCAACAAGGAAGCAGAGATGCCAGGCAGTTATCCAAGTAAAATTAAGGAATTACCTCTCTACGATGGTCGCTTTGATGCTTACAAGCTTAAGGCAGAAAACAGTGATGTTCTTTTCGCATCATATCCAGCTGGAACGTTCATTCCACCCCACACTCATGACACAGATAATCATGGCGTTATCACAAAGGGGGAACTAATACTCACCATGAATGGTGCCACCCAACGGATTGGTATTGGACAGTGGTACCACGTACCGGCAAATGTAGAGCACTCCGCGACTTTTGAAGTCGAAACAGATGAAATTGAATTTTGGTTTAAAGATAAAACAAGCTAAATCTCTACACGCACATAAACTAAGAGCTTTAAAAGCCTAGTCGGAAACCTGTAGATGCAGTGTAATTTATCATGAAATAGAGCTGAACATGCAGCTTGAAGAAAGACTTTAGGCTTATAATGCCTAAAGTCCTTATCGATAAAGGTATAGCAGTATCGTGTGTGGCTTAACGCTAAAGTGCAGGCGAGTTAATTACTGCGTTAAGTATTCGTCAGCACTGATAACCTCTGCATAAGCAAATTGTAGTGCTGCCATATAAGCTGCATGTATATGTGCAGCGGGAACATCGACACCATTGAAGTACATGTCCCGACTAGCGCAGGCATCATGAATAACGGTATTTTCATATCCAAAGTCACTTGCCGCTCGGGTGATAGCATCGATACACATATGGCTCATCGCACCGACAATGACCAATTTATTAACACCTAGCTCATCCAAGTGCTTTTTAAGATCCGTACCTTTGAAGCTGTTAACTTCATTCTTGAGTACTACCGGCTCACCTTCAACAGGCAGAAGGCTTTTGTGAATTTTCGCACCCTCACTACCGGCAATAAAGAATGGAGCATCCTCACTGAGAAATTCATGGCGAACATGAATAACTGGCCACTGCTTTTTGCGAAACTCAGCCAGCACTTTTGCGGCTTGGTCTGATGCTTGGCCAATGCCTTCAAGAGTCCACTTTCCGCCTTCAAAGTAGTCGTTTTGCATATCGACGACGATTAGCGCTGTCTTGCTCATAAGATTGTCCTTTGGTTGTGTCTTTGAAATGTACAAGCGCATGTTAGGGCGATGGGCTAAGATACAGGCGTGGCAAGACCGACATAAAACAGGCAAGAACTGACAGGGGGGGGCTAGTGACCCAAACAATCCACATTGCAATACTGATGATCCCCGGAGCCGCTCAGTCGGCAACTTATGGCCTAATCGACCTGTTCCAAACCGCAAATCACATCTGTCAGGAGTCAATCCCAGAACCCAAGGCCCTATTTGAGGTATCACGCTGGCTAATTAATGACGGAAAAGTCATACCCGAGAAAAAAGGGGCTGCTAAAGACCCAAATATCGTTATTGTACCGCCGGTACTGGAAGGTCAGGAGTACATGGAGCCACCGAAGGATGTCAGTACCTGGTTGTTAAAGCGGCACAAAGAGGGGGCCGTAACCTGTTCCGCTTGTGCTGGGGCTTTTATGTTGGCCGACGCAGGACTATTAGATGGACGCCAGGCGACCACTCACTGGCGACTGGCCGATGCTTTTAAGCAGAAGTTCCCGGATATAGAGCTGAATATCGATTCCATCCTGATTGCAGACCCGGATGTTGTCACCGCAGGAGGTGTAATGTCTTGGATTGACCTTGGGTTACACCTGGTCGGACGATACATGCCTCCCCATATAGTTATGGAGTTGGGACGTTTCTTGTTGGTGGATACGGGAACCCGTTACCAAAGTTATTACCGCAGTTTTCTACCCCCTGTAGATCATGGTGATAAAGCAATTTTAAAAGTACAGCAGCAAATTCACCGGGATTATCAACAACCAATCTCTGTTGCAGAGATGGCTCAACTCGCCAATCTGGGCGAGCGCACCTTTCTACGAAGATTTCAAAAGGTTACCGGCTATAGACCCGCCGAATATCTTCAACAGCAACGCCTGCAAAAGGCTCGCGAACTATTGGAAACGGGCACATTGCAAGTCGAACAGATCGCTTGGCAAGTGGGGTATGAGGATGTCAGCGCATTCCGGAAAATGTTTCACAAACAGACCGGCCTCTCCCCTAGGGAATATCGACAGAGATTTTCAGGTGGCTCTAAAATGTAATTCTCAGGAAAGGTTGAGTCTTGTACGTTCCAAATGCCTTAACTCACTGAGAAGTGATTAATTTAACCATATAGCATCGAGTTTAGAGGAGTACTTAAAAAAATCGAAAAAAACTTGAATCTGTAATATCCTATCAATAAACACCCATTATTAAACATGAGTAAATATGACAGTTGGATACTCACTTGTAAATAATACAAAAAAAGAGCAGATTATATTCCTTCATTTACCCGTCAATACTATGGGTGAAATTCTTAGTAACCCCTTATCTGCTTATATAGTAAAGTGGTACAAGGCTCAACATCACAATGATAACGTGGATTTTGTATCAGATACATACGACGACTGGCCGTTTGTCAACGGATCGCGAAGCGACCTTGAGCACTATAAAGAAGTAACAAATAAAGTTGTTGATTCTTTGATAGCTCAAGGAATCATTCTTGATAAAGGCATTGCTTGGAGAGATGATGATGATCCAGATACAATATTCATCAGAGACCTTTCTCTTGTCAGTAGCCCTAAGTAATTCGACAAAGATAACTTTATCCATTTAAAGCAAGATAGAGTTATAAAATATCTTAGAAAGACATGTGGAAATTCATACTAAATTATATAAATGGTGCTCTTGGCATAAGTTCCATTGAAAGCGGCGAAAGAATATCCCCAGAGGAAGAGCGCTTTCCAACAGACGGAATTGTACGCGCACCCTCTTTTGATTCGATTCCACACGAACAAGAACCTTTGACGGGCTCAGTCCGCCCAAAAGAACTTGGTGAGGTAGTAGAAGTCATGGTTGGTGTTGATTATCCAATTTACGGTGGACAAACGATACTCGTTGCTGATTTTGGAACTTACACAATTGAGCTGCCCAGCCCTTGCAGCGGAATAATCGAAGAGACTCTTACTAAGCCCGGCAGCTTGATAGGTAGCGAAACGCCTCTATTTAGAGTGCGTAGACCAATATAAACTTTAACAAGATATAACAATAAGATTAATAGCTTCCTAAAATCTAAAAACTCTAACTAAGAAGTTAACCACATTCAGATAATTAAGGAGTCATTTACCGTTCAAGCAGATATTACACCGCCAACCGGTTAGCAGAAATACGAATCATTTCTCTTCAGAGATACTGATAAGTATCTTCCGTATCCTACACTTTCTCTCCATCTCAGAAATTGCCCTGCAATTTTCAAAGGCAAATAGCAAGACTTCAATCTCTCCAAATCCAGTGCACTCAATGTATAGTCCGAGTTCTGAATAATATCTGAAAAAGTATTTTGTGAACGATTCTGGATATTCTAAAAATACACGGCTTTTTTTGTTAAATCATGGTATCAGCCGAACGAGCTTCCCTATATAGTGGCGCCGCCTAACTTTGATTAAAAATAGGTTAGTTGTCATTGTTTTTTGAGATGTGGGAGAGATACCAAAGTGATTAAGAAAATTTTTTCGAAAAGAGATCTCAAGCTTCCAATCATTGGCGGCTTGATAGCGGCAGCAAGCTTACTATCAACAACTGTATCGGCAGCGGCCGAAGTTGATATAAATCAATTACGTCAGCAATCCAAAATTATGTTCGGCACTCTCTCAGAAACTATGCCAGGCAGTGAGAATGACACCCCAGCGATGGTTGAGCTTGGAAGAACACTGTTCATGGACGAACGGCTTTCAGTCAATGATAGCCAGTCCTGTAACAGCTGCCATCAAGTAGGGAACTACAACGGCTCGGGCGTTGACAATGAAGCGACATCACCGGGAGCCTTACCTGGCACCAAGGGTGACCGAAACTCTCCAACGGTCTGGAATTCCGGGTTCCAGGTGGCTCAATTTTGGGATGGTCGCGCAGAGGACCTGAAGGAACAGGCCAAAGGTCCAATTCTAAACCCTGTAGAAATGGGAATGCCTTCAGAAGAGGCTGTTGTGGCAAAGATTTCAAAAATTGCCGAATATCAAGAAAGTTTCAAACACGCCTTTGGTAAAGAGAATGCTATCTCTTACGACAATATTGCTGGGGCCATAGCTGCGTTTGAGCGCACACTGATTACAAATGATCGTTTTGATGATTTTATAAATGGTGATGATCAGGCTATGACAAAAAGCGAGTTAAAGGGCCTGCAAACCTTTATCAACACTGGTTGTTCAGCATGCCACAATGGAGCAACCTTGGGTGGAAACATGTACCAGAAGATGGGGCTGGTCAACCAATATCCACACCAAGAAGATTTAGGTCGTTATAAAGTTACAGGCCTTGAAAACGATAAAATGATGTTTAAAGTTCCAATGTTACGCGACGTCAGTAGAAGTGCTCCTTACTTCCACGACGGGCGTGTAGAAACCATTGAGCAGGCAATTTACGATATGGCTTGGTACCAATTGGGACAGAAATTGAGCACACAACAGGTAAATGATATTGCAACTTTCCTAAACGCTTTAGAACATCAAGCTCATTAAACTATTTCCCACCCTTCGGGGTGGGCATCTTTCGCTCTAATCAATTTTGGCTGAGCTCACGGGTTTCCAGTCACTAGCTCATTGATAACTTGTAACCATTCAACCCTGCGGTTACTTTGTGTATAAGACACAACAGTCAGTAGACTAAACGGTTTCCTGATTACCGACCAACTTATAATTTCTAGCGCGCCATCAATACTTATATCAAGCCCGTAAAATAAAGTCCGAAGGGAAATGTGCAGTCTTCAGCCGCCGACTTGAGAGAGTTCCATTAAATTACTGTTCAATACCTGGGCATTCAGTCATCAGATTACTTTATGTGCTTTTCGCTTTATAGATAGTGAAATTTTCCATAAGGAACTAAGAGAATAGAAATTACGATTTTTTTCTCATTCGAATAAGAACCCCCAATAGTGCTTAATTTCCTATCACAGTCCCAAAGCAAGATAAGAAAACAGCCTTAAGTAACTTTTAAATAACCCAAAGAAATAAAACTAATCTGATTTGCCACACTCACTGTATTAAGAGTTTAGCGTTCAGGAAGATCAATGAAACTTCGGCTAGCGTCAGCCCTCACCATACTAGTAATCATAGCGTTTTTAGGCTTGGTGTACGTCTACAATTATCGACTGACCCAAAGTATTCAGTATGACGCCCACCCTGTTACTAAAGAGTTTATTAAGAGTAATGCTCCCCTTAAAGACAAAGATACTATCAACATCCTTATCATAGATGGCGGTGGAATACGTGGTTTAATACCACTCTATGTTATTCAACATATTGAAGAGCAGACTGGCAAACCTATTGATGAATTGTTTGATGTTTTTAGTGGAGTATCCACTGGCGCCATCATCGCTACTGGCCTCAATGTGACTCAAGAATCATTTGACGATAATCATCCAGGGATTGAAAACCTTAAATCCCAAAGTGATAAAATTATTGATATTTATAAACAAGATAGCCGATACGTATTCTCCGTACCCTGGTATCACAAATTGCTAACCTTTAATGGTTTTATCTCCCCTCGCTTTAGCGGTGAACGCTTAAGCGAAACCATGGAAAAGCATTACACTGACAAATTGAAGTTTACGAGCCTGAAGAACTACGTCATCATCCCCTCTCTCAATATTCATATGGGCCAGCTTCAACTATTCAAAAACCGTGGTGAAGCAGTCAGTAAACTGCCCACAGACACACTGTATCAACTTGTAACAGCGGCAGCTAGTGCGGAGACTCTATACCCACCTGTCGAGTTCGTAACTACTGGACGGGACATTCATCAGCGCTATTATGCCGACGCTGGTATATACGCAAATAATCCGGCTAGTATTGTTTTACGCGAAATTATTAGAGAGTTTCCTGAAAAAAACTACTATGTGCTAATTCTCGGGGCCGGAACGTCTCCACTGAGTACAATGGAAGCCAACTACAGAAACTTAAAAAACTGGGGAAGAATTAATTGGGTGAAAGACCTTATATCTAATGTACAGAGGTCCATGGATGACCAACAAGTATACACTTTGGAAATCGCACAATCCCTTAGCCCTAAAGGGCGAATAAAATATAACTACTTAAATGTAGAGCTTGTTAATCCATATGTTGACCCATTTGACTATAAAGCAAGTAAGAAGCTGAAAGTTCTAGCAGATAGGCTTCTTGAGGAAAATAAAACGGAGGTTGATCAGGTAGTAAACACCCTCACGGACAAAGGCTAACTATAACGCTGGAGAATACTTCACCTATTCAGTTGAGCTTGCCATTCAGCGTTGCCTTGGATGAGAAGCCATCAATGGATTGGCATGCATGAAAGCCCGAAGATTTGAGTTGAATCACACAGAATACAGATAGTGTGTTCAACTTAGGCAAGGTAAGATCATGCCCATACCTTCTTGGATTGACCATGGATATAGGTCGTTAGCAATGAACACACGCCTTCTTAATCTCGATGTACTACGGGGGCTGGCTGCAACTTTGGTTGTCTGGCAACACAGTAGTGAAGTATTTATCCGCACCCCATCCATCGCCCAGCACGGCTCGGCACTGGCTGAATTTATCAGTCAACTGGATTTTGGCAGGATAGGTGTACTTTGCTTTTTCCTAATATCCGGCTTTGTCATTCCCCACAGTCTTCTTGCATCTAATCATACTCTTAAGAGCTTTGCTATCCGCCGCTTCTTCCGCTTGTATCCTGCTTACTGGTTATCTCTGACTGCAATTATCGGACTTACATGGTTGCTCGCTGACCGAACATTCTCTGCATCTACCATTCTTGCCAATACCACAATGCTGCAAGGTCTTATGGGGTTTGAAAGTGTTCAGATTCTATATTGGACTCTCACTGCAGAGCTGCTTTTTTACTGTCTCTGCGCACTGATGTTCACCCTTCAACTACTAGGGAATCCCAGATATCTACTCTTAGTGTGCTGGGGGGCGCTATCAGTATTTGTCAGCATGCAACTTTTAGGGCAATCATCCTCTCCAATTTCCCAGCTTCCCGCCACCACTACTTACCTCCCCTTTGCTATCGCAGTTATGTTCTGCGGAACCCTACTCAGGTATTGCTACGAAACAAGGCGCGGTTATCGTTATATGCTTTGGGGCCTGGTTTCGACTTTCTCGATACCACTACTCGTTATGGCCATGCACCTATTAGGTAGGTCGATCAGCGAAACTCCCCTCCGCTTTGTATCATCTCATTTCATCGCTTTAGCAATCTTCCTCGTTTTTGTATTACTTCCACCAAAGCCAATACGACATCTAGCCGCTCTAGGGACTATCAGCTATTCCATTTACCTGTTTCATTTAGTCGTTGTCTTTTTCGGCAACTGGGCCATAAGCCAACCTTGGGGACAAGGGCTTACAAGTATTTCTCTATCCACGTTGCTTGTGGCAGTAACACTACTTAGCTTCGCTTTGGCGGCAGCCATTTATTGGTTGGTGGAGAGGCCCTGCATGCAATTTGGGCGCTTTTTGAGCGATCGAAACGGCGGGTTAAACAGGCCAGGGGAAATGTTAAGG
Organism: Microbulbifer sp. CNSA002; assembly: GCF_047324085.1. Lineage (NCBI taxonomy): Bacteria > Pseudomonadati > Pseudomonadota > Gammaproteobacteria > Cellvibrionales > Microbulbiferaceae > Microbulbifer > Microbulbifer sp. CNSA002. Next base: position 1,167,399 of record NZ_CP172449.1, on the reverse strand, counting down.
GGGAGTTAGTGTGGAAAACTATCTGAATAAGTTAGGGGCCTCGAAGCAAAAAAATAGCCGTAGACTTATTAGTCTACGGCTATGTTTAGCAGCCATTATTGAGTGTCTACTGCGCCCACAACAAGCTGATAGCAATAGTCCACATCATAATGCCCACCAGTACATCGAGTACTTGCCAGGTTCTGGGGTTCTTAAATAGCGGCTGCATCATGCTGCCACCCACTGAAAGAAGGGTGAACCATAGCAGGGATGCACTACATGCCCCCAGCACAAAAAACCAGGTTCCATTGCCAGCATACTGCGCCCCTACTGAGCCAATCAGTACAACCGTGTCCACATACGCGTGTGGATTAAGCAGGGTTAAGGCTACCGCGGTAATCAAGGCAGAGCGGCGGGATTTCATCCACTCTTTTTGCTCTCCAAGACCTTTGTTAGTGAAGGCCGAACGGAAAGCCATGGCACCGTAGGAGAACAGGAAAGCAGCACCGAGCCAGGTCAGCCAGATCATCCAGTCGCCACCCGCTTGTGCGAGATTTGCAACCAGGAACACACCACCTGTAATCAAGGCAATATCCATCAGTACGCATAAAGCCGCGATACTAAAGTGATATTGTCGACGGATACTCTGCGTCAGCAGAAACGCATTCTGCGCTCCGATCGCCATAATCAAACTGATGGTAGTCAAAAAACCTTTTGCGAGCGGCGCCAGCAACAACCCTGAAAACACGATGCCTCCTGTGCTTCATTCTCTAATTTGGAAGTGCCCGCAGGGCTGCGGGCCTGAATAGTGGCGCGAGATTAAGAGTCAAACTAGAATAAGTAAACTTAATTATACTGATCCCTCATAAGAAATTCTTATGCTAGACCTAAAGCAACTCCAAGCCTTTGCCTTTGTCGTAGAGGAGCGCAGTTTTGACAAGGCTGCCGCCCTACTCCATGTCAGCCAGTCTGCGATTTCCCAACGAATCAAAGCCTTAGAAAGCCAGGTTGGCCAAGCCCTATTGATACGCTCCAACCCTTTGCGGCCCACTGAAGCCGGCCTCAAAGTTTTGGGGTACTACCAGCAAATGCACTTGTTACAGCAAGAGCTTCTCACTGATATCGATCCAGAGGGAGGCAAGACCCGCTATAGCAACCAGAATAAGGTTCGTATCGCACTGAATGCAGATAGTTTGGATACCTGGTTCCTGGCCGCCATCACGCCATTGATTCGATCCCAGCAGTTGCTCGTGGATCTAAAGGTCGACGATCAGGACGCTACCCATGAACTGCTGAAGAATGGTGAAGTCATTGGCTGTATCAGTTCAACAACCAGTAACCTCCAGGGCTGCCAATCGGTACTGCTCGGTCACATGGCCTATTACCCGGTATGCACCAAGGCTTTTAAGAAGAAGTTTTTTTCAGACCCGATTAAGGTTGAAGAGCTCCACTACGCTCCCACAGTGGAGTTCAACTATAAGGATCAATTGCAGAGTCGTTACCTTAAACAGTTTTGGGGAGTGGAGACTGGTCAGTACCCATCTCATGAAATCCCCTCTTCAAAGAGCTTCCTCAGTTTCTTAACTCTGGGGCTGGGTTGGGGAATGGCGCCAGATATTCAGATTGCCAGCCTGCTAAAAAGCGGAAAGCTGGTGAAACTCGCTGAAGACCAGTATTTGAAGATTCCTCTTTACTGGCATGTTTGGAACTTAAAATCGAAATTGATTAAAGAGATCACTATCAACCTCACAGAGCATGCTCGAAAAGCCCTGAGTCAGTAGTTCTTGAGTAATTAGTGATGGTGCAACTGCCAGTATGGACAGTAGTCCAGCTGCAGTTCACCATTTTCCAGCTGCACTAGGATTGAGAGTGCTTGATGATATATTGGTTGATTTTCCTTATGTCGAACATTTAGATTTTTGAAGTCCCGATAGGATTCCTTATAAATTTCTTTCGCATCGTCTCCCAATAAAAAGCTAACTATTTGGTCTCCATGCTTTAACTCATAAGCGAAGTAGGCTCCGTCTAGCTTTTCTTTTTGTACTAATTTCGACGGTTCAGACGTTATACGGCGAGTGTAATAATTTCCAGGCTTATCCACGATACACTGAGAATTTTCCTTGCCACAGTTTCCATTATAACTTTGCTTTAATCGCTCTATACTTTTACCGTAGTCGGGATCGGTCTGCCCGTATACAACACGTGAAACGCCTAAGAAAATCATCATTCCACTACACATCATGCAGGGTTCAAGAGTTGTATAAATACTGACATTGGAATTAGTTAAGTATTTTGTCTGAGGCCCTAAGCATTTTGTCTCAAGACATCTTTGCATTACACGCACTTCAGCGTGCTGGGTCTTATCCTCACAGACTGAAACCGAGTTAAGCTGAACTCCCCCAATGTGCTTGGAAATATCATCAAATAAAACCGCACCAATATTATGACCTCTTTTATTTTCATCAGTAGGTCTCACCCAGTCCTGGAATACTATAGAATAAGCCAACAACATCAGTATCTTATCTTGCTCATCTTTAACACTCTCGGTTTTAGCTATTCCCACAAGAGAAAATTGTGATAAAGCGAAAAATAACAGGAGGCGAAACAACCCGGTATTTTTACCAAAACTGTTCAGCTTTTTGATACTTAGGAGCCCAATTAAAGCCATTTCTCCATTTCACCAATAATAAACCTGACTCTGGCGGGTACAAGTTGAGTGCGCCTAAGCGCCAAATACAGTGTCTCACTAACGGGATTTTCAAGGCTATGTGCCTTAATCAATTTCGGCTTTCGAAATGCACTTACCGCATAGGCGGGTAAAACTGTGAAACCCAAACCCATACTAACGGGCTCCAGTATTAAGCTGATCTGATTGGAAAACCCTTTTTGTTGAAAAGCTTCAAGACTTCTAAATTGTGGGAAGTTCGCTCCCAATAATAGACTCGCATGGTGTATACCGTCTGGATGGCCTATGTACCCCAGCGCTAAAAGCGACTCCCAGTCAGGGGTTTTCACTTTAGCCGGCGTCACTAGCAATAACCTTTCACTGGCGATCGGCCGACTGTCAATCTCCTCTGCTTGTGGCGGGCTAGTCATTAATCCGATATCAGCGCCGTTTTCCGCAATAGCCTTCTCCACATCCAGGTTGGGTGCAAAACGGCAGCTCATCGATAAACCCTGGTGGATCTTCTGCAGGGACAATAACTTGGGGTAGAGCTTCAGCCCCACGCTCCCGGGGCACATTACTCGTACATCCCCATGATGGGGAGGATCTTCACCAACAATTTGCCCCAGGCTGGAAAGCTTCTGAATAATCCCCTGCCCTTCCCGATAGAGCCGATCACCAGCATCCGTGAGCGTGAAGTGTTTACCCTGCCTGACTAACAGAGCGACACCTAACTGCTCCTCTAACTTGCGTATATGCTGACTGACCCCAGACTGAGTCATATGCAAGCGATCCGCCGTACGAGTGAAGTGCCCCTCTTCAGCTAAAGTACAAAAGCTTCTTAACCACACTGGATTTATCATTACGAACGCTACTTAAAAATATTACAAATGATAATTATACGTAATGAATTAGAGGCTGTAACTTAACCGCATTCAACAAAGGAGACAGCTATGAGTAGCCCATACCCGAGAACCTTTTCTCATATCGGTATTTCAGTGCCAAACCTTGAAGAAGCTGTGAAGTTTTACACCGAGGTACTTGGTTGGTACCTGATTATGAAGCCCACAGATATCACAGAGGACAAAAGTGCTATCGGTGAAATGTGCACCGACGTATTTGGCCCAAACTGGGGTAGTTTCCGTATTGCTCACTTGTCGACAGGGGACAGGATTGGCGTAGAACTATTCCAGTTTAGCAATCAGGAAAACCCAGAAGATAATTTTGAATACTGGAAAACCGGTATTTTTCACTTCTGCGTGCAAGACCCTAACCTGGAAGAACTGGCGGATAAGATTGTGGCGGCCGGTGGTAAAAAACGTATGCCGGAGCCTCGTTATTACTACCCCGGTGAAAAGCCTTATCGCATGATTTATATGGAAGATCCTTTTGGCAACATTCTGGAAATTTACAGCCACAGCTATGAGCTGATCTACAGTGCTGGTGCCTACTGATAATAAGTACTCCAGAGTTCACTCAGCATCACTCGAACGATGCTGAGTGAAATGCCTATACAGAGCAATTCCCTATTACTTAATTTATTTTGGTATTACTCAATCGTTCTGGTCTGCTGTGATACTGACTACATTACGCAAAACCAACCAGGAAACCACAAAGGCCAAAATTCCACACACCGCAATTACCCCAGCAAGCGATTCTGGTGTTCCATTAAAAACCAAACTGGTTATCAGGATAGCTACAGCCCCGATTGATAACTGCATAGTACCAGCCAGGGCAGAAGCCGTTCCCGCTATAGGGCCATGTCTTTCCATGGAAAGAATAAATGCCGTCGGAAGAACCAAACCAAGAAACATATTACACACGATAAGCATGCATATCAGTAGTACGAGATGATCAAAACCGGCCTCTATTACTAAATACATAGTCACCGAGCTTATTACAAATCCAGTCACACCCCACTTCACCAGCTTCACCATCCCTAAACGGGCACCGAAATTTGCCGAAAATTGACTCGACAGGAAGAAACTAAGCGCATTCAGAGCAAAGGCGAGACTAAATTCGGTTGGGGTCAATCCGTAGTAATTCGTATATAGGAATGAAGCTGCCGCAAAAAAAGCAAGTACACTAGCGAAGCCAAACCCTCCTATACAAGTAAGTCCTATATAGATGGGGTCACGTAGCAATATCGAATAAGACTCAAGCAGCGCACCTATTTTAAATGGTATGCGCTTATTCACTGGTAAGGTCTCGTGAAGGCTTGTAATAGCAAGTATCAGACTTAAAAAAGTAGCAATGGATATCCCCCAAAATATGCTGCGCCAACCAAACGAAATTAATAGCAGACTACCAATTAATGGCGCCAACATAGGAGAAATTGAAAGGACAAGAATTGCTGTCGTGAGAAGGCGAGTTGCTTGAGTACCCGTATAAGAATCTCGAATTATTGCTCGGGGAATCGACATTACCGAGGCAGCACCCACCCCTTGCAGGAAGCGAAAGGCAATCAACCACTCGATAGTGGTTGCCAGGGCACAACAAATAGATGCAAAAGTAAAAACCAGCAAACCAAAATAGAGCGGCGGTTTGCGGCCAAACATATCGGAAGCGGGGCCATAAAAAATCTGACATACCCCGAACGCAATAAAATAGGCCATCAGCGTATAGGACGCGACCTGGGTTGAGGTACCGAGGGCCTTTGTCATCGCAGGCAATGCAGGCAGATACATATCAATGGCCATAGGACCAACAGAGCTCAAAAGCCCCAGGATCAATGCCATTTTTATAAAGCCTGAGTTCATCCACAGCCCCTATTGAGCCAACTCCACCTTGGCACCTCTACAAGACACCTCTCACAAATACTAAAAAGGGAGAAGGAAAGAATACACCGCGCTTGGGACCCTATGAGGCATGGATGCCGATTAGGAGCTTACAGGGATGTATTCACAGCGTGTCTCGAGTGCGGTGTATTCTTTCCTTCCACCCCAGTAGTAAGTTTCCTCATCCTTTTCGGACTGGCAGGTCAAACCTTAACCTTCAATCGTAGCAACTTAACTTAGGACCATAAGATCAGGGGAGTTAATGGCCCATGACGCTTCTATACCGTCTGCAGACGGTATAACTAAAGGTTTTCCAACCCTGACCTCCAAGCGTCCAAGGGGCTCCTGTGGTGCCCGGCACTTGTTCAGCGCCTCTTGGTGGAAAAGCCCTGTCATTCTAGCAACTGTGGTAGCTCAGGAAGTTTTGCCTGGCCTGCTGGCTGCTACCAGCCACAAGCCCAAGCGGCACCCGCTTTCCCCACCAACAAGACAACGTCGCCGCCTCCCTTTAAGCTCTAGGCGCCCAATTACCCCGCGCGGCCGCCGTCAGCGACCCTATATCGCCAATACCCCCTGTTGGATTATCACTCTGCAACCAAACAGTGATGACGTTGATCTATTACTCAGCGCCGGGAAAATGCAGCGACTGCATATCAACACGATTGAGGGGATTGATGGGCGCTCAGGCATTCCGGAACTGGAAGATGATGAGCATATCGCAAGTAACGTCACCCGGTGGCGCCACTTGTGCGAACTCAAAAGCTCCGAAATTGGATGCTATCTCGCCCACTTGAGAGCAATTCGCCGGGCATACCGCTCCGGCTTGGACCGGGTCTGTATTCTGGAAGATGATGTACAGCTAGAACCCTCATTTGGCCGCGTCTTAGCGGAGTTAGAGCAACTCCCTGAAAATATCGAGATGATTCGACTGATGGGACTTAAAGTCCGCAAGCGAAAAGTCGTGCAAACCTTGAATGACGGTGTTCATCAGTTAGTACGACCAGAGCGGGGGTGGTGTGGGGCACAGGGATATTTGATTAACCGGCGCGGTATGGAGAAAGTCTTAAAATATGCCAGCCGTATTTTCGAACCCATCGACAAGGTATTCGATCACTTCTGGCAATTTGATCTAAAACTGTATGGCGTTGAACCCCACCTTCTGTGGGAAAACGAACACATCTCCAATATTGTTAAATCCAATATCCACCGCACGAAAGTCGCCCGGTGGCTCTATTGGCTGCACCCTTTCGGAAAACTCTGGCGCAGTGTGGGCAGGCACTTTTATTTAAGGCTCCACTCAAAAGAGTTCTATCCAGCAGAAAAACCCACACAACGCACAGGGCGTACGGCGCGAATTAAATCTTAAGAACCCTGCGATCAATTCTCCCAATAACGCTGCATTTTTAAAAACATAAAAGAAGCGGTCCAGGTAATCATTACCAGTCCCGTAAGGGCTTCGAGGCCAGCAGTAAAACGCAGATGTCCCAAGGGCTCGATATCACCGAAACCCAGTGAGGTATAAGTGGTGAATGAGAAATAGGCGCAATCCAACAGGCTGCCATTAAAGTTGCCCACCAAAGTACCAAAATAAGGCGAATTCACCATAAAGTAGTAGCAGTAGGCAAACAGCCATATTTCAGCCACGTGGGCGATCAGTGCGCCAAACACCCCCAGGACAATCGCCAGGTTATGCTTGATCGGAATCCAGCGGCCAATCCGGGCAAGGGCACTCAATACTTCGTGGTGAATCAGGACGACGGTGGCGACAACTATTGAATTCACCACAAAAGCAAATGCCAGATCAGCGTCGATCATGAAAGAACTCGCGCACTAAATTGCTTGCCTCTTCCGCCATGACTCCCGACTCCACCGTAATCTTGTGATTGAAAAAGTTGGCTTGTGCCAATTCCAGCTGGCTCTCAACAACGCCGGCCCGGGGTTCGGTAGCGCCGTATACCAGCCGCCCTACCCGCGCATGTACCATTGCGCCAAAGCACATAGTACAGGGCTCAATCGTCACATATAAAGTGGTGTTTGGCAGGCGGTAGTTTTGTTGTTTATCTGCCGCTTGCCGCAGGGCTACGATTTCCGCATGGGCACTGGGGTCACAATTCCCAATCGGGCGATTACTGCCCTCTCCTATGATTTTTCCATCCTGGACCAAAACCGCACCTACCGGTACTTCACCGCGCTCAGCAGCGAGTTGTGCAAGCTCCAGGGCTCGCCGCATAAATCCAAAGTCTCTGGGAGTCGCCATAACGCTGCTCTATTACCTCTACCTAGCAAATGCCTGTTATTTATGTTTAATAAAACGACGAATAACAAAGTCCGCTTCCAGCTCCAGGCTGTCGCGCTCTTCGAGTTTCTGCCGTTCTTCACGGTTGCCCTTCCAGGCAAAAGGCGTCATAGCGAGAAAATCTGCAATGGCCTGCTTGCCCTTCAATACGAAAGGGAAACAGCAACGCATATCGACTTCCGGCGTCAATTTCTCAATCACTTTGGGTGCGGGATGTTTACGCGGCTCTTTATAGAGGTACTTCTTTAGTGACCACAAGTGATCAGGGCCAGGGGATACGTCTACCAAATGGCCACCGGTTTTGATTACCCGCTCCATTTCATGATCGGGGGCTGGGGCAAAGATCTTCAGCAGGTTATCCACCGACTCCGAAACCACCGGCAAATTCACATTGCTGGCAACCACAAACTGGGCGCCACTGTCGCGCTTGGCCGCCATACGCACGCCGGATTTTGAAATGTCGATACCGGAAAGGCCGTGACCATGCCAGCCAGCGGACTCAAGCTCCCGCAGGTAATACCCCTCACCGCAACCGATATCCAATAAACGGCGGCCGGGCTTGTAGGGCAAGAGCGCCGAAATACTATCAACCAAAGGCCGATAGTAACCGGCGTGAAGAAAGCGCCGCCGCGCGTGAAGCATCTCCGAAGAGTCACCGGGATCTTTGCGGCGCTTGCGATAAACGGGCAACAAATTGACGTAGCCCTCACGCGCGCGATCAAAACTATGTCGATTGGTACAGTGCCAAGTATCTTTTCCTAGAGTTAAGGGGGCAGCACAAAGCGGGCATTGCCAAATCATTCAACTTCCTGAGTGTGTCTATTCTCTTTTACAAACGAGCGCGAAGACCGCTGCATAATCAAATCTGCCGCCTTCTCCGCAATAGCGATCACAGGCGCATTGGTATTGCCACTGATCAGGGTGGGCATTATGGAGGCGTCCACAACCCTCAGTCCATCCACACCGTGTACTTTTAGCTCGCTGTCCACTACAGCCAATTCATCACTCCCCATTCGACAGGTACCTATCGGATGGTAGATGGATTCTGCATGCTGGCGAATATAGTGGATGATTGACTCTCTATCACTCAACTTCTGCTCTGGGCGCAAGGACTTTTTCTTGTAGCGACTCAGTTCCTCCTGAGCGAGGATATCCTGTGCCATTTCAAATGCTTCCACCATTACCTGCAGATCCTCGGGCTCACTCAGGTAGTTGGGTTCAATTCTGGGCAGTTTGCGTGGATCGGTGGAGTCCAGAGTGATCTCACCGCGACTCTTAGGCCTCAAGGCACAGGCGTGAAGGGAGTAACCGTAGCAAGTACGCTTATTAAACCCGTGCTGGAAAGTCGGGACTGCCGTCATGTGGAACTGAATATCCGGGTTGCCCCCCGCCAGACTGGAACTGGCAAAGCCCCCCGCCTCGGCCACATTGCTGGTTAAGGGCCCTTTATTTAAAAAGATCAGTTCTGGCAGGCGCATTGCTGTGAGAAGCTTTGGCCATAGTGCCTCGGAAAAGCTAACCGCTTCAGAGGCTTCCACTACTTGGATGATATCCAGGTGGTCCTGTAGGTTTTTCCCAACACCGGGAAGATGCGCTTGCGAAGTCACTCCAGATTTACGCAATTGGTCCTGATCCCCAATACCGGACAGCATTAATAGCTGTGGCGACTGGATAGCACCGGCACTTAAAATCACTTCCTTGTTCGCCAGGATTTTAGTGCCATCAAGCAATTCGACGCCGGTCGCTTTCTCTCCCCGGAGAATAATCCTCGCCACCTGACTGTTGGTACGAACATGTAGGTTAGAGCGGCTGGAAACTGGGTGCAGATAAGCTGTAGCCGCAGAGCAGCGGCGCCCGCGCCGTTGGGTTACTTGGTAAAAACCCACGCCATTTTGCTGGCTGCCGTTGAAATCGTTATTCGGCCGGTGTCCCAGGGACTCAGCTGCGCGTAAAAAAGCATGCCCCGACCGGGTTTTCCACTTTAAATCCGAGACCGACAGAGGGCCGTAGCCACTGTGGTGCGCATCAGTACCCCGTTCATTGCCTTCCGACATTAAGAAGTAAGGCAACAAACCTTTCCAGCCCCAACCGGGATTACCCTCTGCTTCCCAGGCATCGTAGTCATCACTATTACCACGGATATAAACCATGGCATTTATAGAGCTACTGCCCCCGAGGGTCCTGCCCCTCGGCCAAAACAGTTTCCTGTCATTCAGGTGCTTTTGTGGCGTGGTATGGTGGTGTAGGTTATAGCGAGTACCCGGTAGTAACTCGCCAATACCGACAGGGATGGAGATCAAGGGGCTCCGATCTTTAGGACCCGCCTCCAGAAGACAAACTCGATTCTGCTCTTCGGCACTGAGCCGATTTGCTAAAACACAACCGGCGGAGCCGGCACCTACGATCACATAATCAAAAATCATTTGAGTGGACATGGGACCTCAGCACCTTTGTAGCTGGATGGTCCACTGACGGTACACTCAAGCTGTGAATAATGACAGGCTGGAGGTCACCCAAGCATGCCCAATTCCGAATTCAGTGATGATCAGGTACTCACCTGCTGGCATAAGAATGCTCATGAGTGGACTAAAGTAGTAGACAATGCCGCCATTCCCAGCCGCCGACTGATCACTGATGCCGCCATTGTCAGCACAATCATGGCGTACCAACCTACGAGTATTTTAGATATCGGTTGCGGTGAAGGCTGGCTCAGTAGAAAACTGGCGGAGCAAGGTATTCGAGTCTGTGGTGTCGATGGCGTTAAAGATTTAGTGGATATTGCCAGCGCTCGAGCAGGCGCCAATGAGTCCTACCGGCGATTGCAATACGAAGAAATTTGCGCCGAAAAACTGGAACAGCAGTTTGAACTTATCGTGTGCAACTTCTCCCTCATCGGAAAGGAATCTGTCGAGCAACTATTCAGCCATGCACGCGAGTTAATGCTGCCCGGTGGGTACTTTGTCATCCAAACTCTTCACCCCCATCAGGCCTGTGGTAATGAGCCCTATCGAGATGGATGGCGCCCGGGATCTTGGGAAGGTATTGACGGAGATTTTGAAGAGGCCGCTCCCTGGTATTTCCGCACCCTGGAAAGTTGGGTCCAGCTATTTCGCAACAACAGCTTTGCCATAGAAGCGATTTACGAACCCAGAGCCGATAGCCAACCAACCCCATCCTCACTGATTATTTGTGGGAGAATTTTGCGGTAGCGCATTTTGGAACTCTTTCCTGGCACCTAAGCCCCGATCCGGTGGAAAGAGGAGCTATTCAAGACAATTTTTTCATCAGCATTGGCACAGAAATACCAAAACAATAATAAAAAAACATTGGCGGGCTCCTGCTCACGCTCGCGACCACTTAGACAAAAATGAAAAAGTATCCATTTCATGCGGCCTCCAAGGAAAGAGATGACTTTTTCGGACTGTCCAGTAAGTGGAGTTGCATCAGCCGCCTAATTAATTCGAAAAAATGCTTTGTTAAGGGTGACCCATAATAAATTCAACGACCGCTTGCGGCCATCGAAATGAGAAGTTGACACCCAGGGGTAAACAGAATGCTACTCTGCAGTTTCCGATTCAGCGCCAATCAACTAGTGCCAAAAACCGTTGGCCTATTTCTTCTGCCCGCGTGCTGCGTCTGTTCTGCCGATGAGTTATTTATCCCGGATTCCCATGAAACCCTGAATATGGAATCCGGCAGTCTGTTTTTCTCCGACAGTGCATTTGCTATGGATAACGAAGCACTGGTCCAGGCCGCCGAGTACTTGCGCACCAATAGTATGAGCAACGTACAGCGACGCCTGAATTACCAGTGGCTGCAGATGCACACCAATCCAGATAAGTTTAAGCCCCTGAAAGGTGGCAAGGCATTATCCAAAATCCTGCGAATGGGCCTAGAAACGTACAAGACACAGAACTCCCGCGCCGCACGTACAGGGTTGCTCCGTTACACCAACAACGAGGGCAAGATTGGCAGCTCGGTGGACTACGGCATCTCTCTGTCCGACGACAAATTCAAGTTCTCTTTTGAGCTGGAGTTTTAGGGAGCCCCTGAACTCAGGCGCGCTACCTCTCCTTCCCCGTTTACAGGTTTGTTAGAATCTCCGCCACTTAAAACCGGCGGAGATAACCGTGAGTAGCTCGAACACCCCCAAATCCTTTCCTGAACTCCCTGTTGCCGGGGTGGGTCCACGCCTGGCCGCACTGCTCTACGACACCCTGATACTTATGGGCCTACTGGTGGTTTACGGCTTTATCGCGCTGATGGTTGCCTCTACCGTGGTGGGCCTCAACTGCCAGCCCGAGGCAAATGACTACAACCCCTGTGTCAGCGGACCATTCTTCCAGCTGGGCGCTCTAGCGGTTATCGTAGGGTATTACTTCTGGTCCTGGAGGGCTGCGGGTCAAACTGTGGGGATGCGCGCCTGGCGTCTGCTGCTGGCGAGCCCAAACGGAGCCCAGCTCACTTGGCGCCAGTGCATCCTTCGCGCCATCGTAGCGCCACTGTCTATTGCTTGTTTGGGACTCGGTTACTTCTCTGCCTGGGCCAGATCCGACAAGGCCACGTGGCATGACCTTATCTCCGAATCCGAGGTGCGCGTACTTCCCAAGAAGTCTAAAAAGTAGAAGGCCAGGGGCCCTAACGGGCCCGCTGCAGTAGATACCATCCCGCGCCAAAGCACAGCAATATCGGTAGTAACACCGCGAGGAAAGGCGGGAAGCCAAATACCAGGGAAGATGGCCCCAGCATATCCTGGACAAACTGGAACACCAGGCCAACCACCAATCCGGTAAACACACGCAGTCCGGTGGTTACTTCCCGCAGAGGGCCAAAAATAAAGGAGATCGCCACCATCACCAGACTGGCGATAGTGAGAGGCTGCAATACTTTTTTCCAGAACTGCAGCCAGTAGCGACTGGAGTCTTCCCCCTTGCGATCGAGGAATTTGCCGTAAGCCCACAGACTGCGCGGTGACAGGTCCGCTGGCAAAGGCACCACCAAAGCGAATAACTCAGGCGAAATCTCCGCCTTCCATTCGGTCGTAGGCAGTACTTCACTCTCGGTATGCTCACCGGTGAAGATGGTCGTGCGGCTATTCTCCAGCTCCCAGCGCTTGCCATCAAAATGGCCGCGTTCAGCAAACTCCACCTGCTCCAGTTCTCGATCAGCACCGAAGTGGTAGCGGGTAACACCGTAAAGTTCACCATCCGGCAGTGCCGCATTGAAATGAACAAACTCGCCGCTGTCTTTCAGCCACAGGCCACTTTCCAGACCGCTCGCCTCCAGCTCACCCAATGCCCGGGCTTTGTCACTCTCGGCAATTACATTGGTCTTGGGAATAACAAATTCCGCCAGGCCCAAGCCCAGTAAAATCAGCAACATAATGGGCTTCATCACCGCCCAGGTAATCCGACCGATTGAGACTCCGGCAGACCGCATAACGGTCAGCTCACTGGTACCTGCCAATGAACCCAATCCCACCAGACATCCAACCAGGGCGGAAAAGCCCAGCTGTTCATAGATACGCGCCGGCAATGTCCAACCCACATACTTCAGGGCATCGATAAAGCCGTAATCCTTCTTCAGCTCCCCCAACTGGTCCACTAATGCAAAGACCACAGTGAGGCCAAGAATAATCATCAGTGCGCCACCCACAGCAACAATAACGGTGCGGGCGATATATAAATCGAGCTTACTCACCTGGCGACTCCTTCACACCCTCGGGCAAACGCTTGGGCGGCGCCTTGCGCCAATTTCTTCCCGCTAACAACAGCAAGCCGAGCAGTAGGAACGGCGGGTGAACCAGCCAGATCATTGCCGGATTGGAAATCTTGCCGTCCTCAATCGCCCCCCTGACACCCTGCAGGATTACCAGGTAGGTGATATACAGCAGAATGGCCGGGATCATCTTCGCAAAACGCCCCTGGCGAGGGTTGGTACGGGATAATGGCACTGCGAGTACTGCAACCACCAATACCAATATCGGAAGGCTGAAGCGCCAGTAGAGGTAGGCCCTCTGTTGCGGATCATCGCCTTTAAGAAGATCCAGGGTTGAAGCCGATTCCATCTGGTCCTGCAAGCGGCTGCGCTCGCGAGGCACCTCCAGAATCACCGAGTAACTGTCAAATTTCATCTGGCGGTATTCCCGCTCACCGGGAACACCCTCATAGCGAAAACCGTCGCGCAGTACCAAATAGCGCAGGCCTGTCTCAGGATCTATCTCCTGTACACCTTCACGAGCGCGGATGACAATCTGCTGGTCTGCCTCAGTTTCCTCTTCCGCACCACCCAACTCAGCCAGGAACACCCCCAACATGGTGGACTTGTCCTCGCTCAGCGCATCGGCGTAATAAACCGCGCGGCCGCCCTGGGAGGACACAAATCTTTTTGGTACCAGGTGATCAAATTCGTTGCGCGCCTTTTCTGCATTTAACAGGCTGGTGGAACGCTCCATACCTGCCGGAGAGAAATACAGGCTCATGGACGCCACCACCAGCGCCAGCATCAGTGCTGGAATCATGGTATAGCCCAGCAAACGCCAATCGCTAAAGCCACAGGCGTGCAGAACCGTCATTTCACTTTCTATATAGAGGCGGCCATAGGAGAGGAGAATCCCCACAAACAGGCCCAGCGGTAATACCAGTTCCAGGAATCCCGGTAAACGGAACCCCATCAGGGAGAACAGGATATTCGCCGAAATATCACCGGCGGCAGCTTCCGCCAGGTATTTCACGAATCGGCCGCTCATCACAATTAACAGCAAAATTGCGCTAACCGCTAGCGTGGCAAACAGCAGCTCGCGGCAGAGATAGCGAAAAATAATCACAGGGCGAACAAATTCCTTGGTGACAGCGGTGTGATGGTGTCTGAATCAAAAACGAGCAAGTTTCCCTCTAGGTACAGCAATCCACAGGCAGGCGGGTTAAACTTGTGCGACGCATTATCACTAAAAATTCTTGCTATGTCTCGGCCTAGAGACATGCAATCTATTGTCAGATTTTAAGGAAAGCGAAAAATGCAGTTCTCCGCCAAGGTTGCAGATATCAGTAAACAACGCAGCGCCTGCTCTATTATTTCAGCAGATGCCAAAAATAACCTCAGCGAAAGTGGAAAAAGCCTGGATAAATTGACTGGGGGAATGATTGCAAAAATCCTCAAGCGCGGGGACTTGGGGGCCAAATCCGGCAGCATCCAGCTGATCAATCTTATCGACGTTCCCAGCGAGCGCGTTCTGGTCGTACGCACCGGTAAAGGCACCATCAGCCAGGCGGAATTCCGCAAGCTGGCAGCCAGCAGTGCCAATGGAGTAAAGAACTTTAAAGAAGCCGCGAGCTACCTCTGCGAAGTAGAGGTTGAAGGTGCCGATAATCGCTGGAAAGCACAGCAAATCGCCATGGCCGCCGGTCTGGCAAGCTATCGCTACACCCTGTCCCGCACCGATGCTAAGCCCCTGCCCCTGGCGAAATTCACCATCCACGCCCCAGAGAAAAAGCAGCTGAAAGCTATTCAAGGCGGCATGGAAGTGGGTGCCGCTCAAGCACTGGGCAGCAATGTCGCCCGTGATTTGGGGGATCTCCCAGGCAATATCTGTACCCCCAACTACCTGGTTGCCCAGGCGAAGGCACTGGCTAAAAAACACGCAAAGCTTACCACCAGCGTGTTGGACGAAAAGAAAATGAAAGCCCTGGGCATGGGTGCTTTCCTCAGCGTCTCCAAAGGCAGCGACGAGCCCCCCGCCCTGATTGCCATGAACTACAAAGGTGGCAAGGCCAGCGAAAAACCTGTGGTATTGGTCGGCAAAGGCATCACCTTCGATAGCGGCGGCATCAGCATCAAGCCGGGCCAGGCTATGGACGAAATGAAATACGACATGGGCGGTGCCGCCAGTGTCTTCGGCGTAATGAACGCCCTGGTTGAACTGCAGCCTTCTATCAACGTAGTAGGCCTGGTTGCCGCTGCTGAAAATATGCCCAGCGGCCGCGCCAGCAAGCCCGGTGATGTTGTGACCTCCATGTCCGGCAAAACCATCGAAATCCTCAACACCGATGCCGAAGGCCGCCTGGTTCTTTGCGATACGATCACCTACGCAGCCAAGTTCAAGCCCAGCGCAGTGATTGATATCGCCACCCTCACCGGTGCCTGTGTTATCGCCCTGGGCCATCACGCCACCGGTCTCTACGCCAATAACGAAGAACTGGCCAAGAGCCTTCTCCAGGCCGGCGAAACTACTGGCGACCGCGCATGGCAAATGCCACTGTGGGACGAGTACCAGTCCTCCCTGGATTCCAATTTTGCCGATATCCAAAACATCGGTGGACGCGAAGCCGGTTCAGTAACCGCTGCCTGCTTCCTGGCGCGTTTTGCCAAAGACTACAAGTGGGCACATATGGATATTGCCGGTAGTGCCTGGAAGTCCGGCGCACAGAAAGGTGCAACCGGCCGTCCGGTTCCTCTACTGGTTGAATATCTACTGGGCAAATAAGTAGCCAAAGCGCACAATAGCCGCCGGCACCATCGGTGCCCGGCCGCCGGGCGGTCCATTAATTAATGGGCCGCTTTTGCTTTTGGCGGCGTATCAATATGGCCGGGATTATTTGACCAGTATCTGAAATGACTCGCATTGATTTCTATATTCTCTCTTCCGACCAACCGGAACACGCCGATGTTTTTGCCTGCCGCCTGGCTGAGAAAGCCTTCCGCGCGGGTATGCGTGTATTAATCGCGGTGGACGACCCGCAACGGGCGGAACAGATGGATCAACTGCTATGGACATTTCGCGAGGACAGTTTTCTGCCCCACGCCCCGCAAACTGAAAACCAACAGGCGCAAATAGAAATTAATAGCGGAGAAGACCCCGCAGATCACCACGGCTTACTGATCAATCTCTGCTCCAAAGTACCCAAATGGTTTAGCCGCTTTGAACGCTTGGCAGAAGTTGTGATCCAACAACCGGAACCATTAAAACGGTCCCGATTGCGATTTGGTCACTTCCGCGATCGCGGATATCCGTTACAATCCCATAAGATCAATTAGAGCCTCTAACTACGTCCGAGAGTCATGTCCGGCAAAAAAAACAAACACAAGCACCGCGGACAGCAGCGCAAGCAGCCCAGTGAATTTCTGGATGAACTTAATTCACTGCACAACTTGCTTGTCACCGACGAGAACAATGAAGAAATCCCCGTGCTCAGCCAGGTGGCCAAGCAGGGTAATCCTGTAACCCCAGAGCCCCCCACACTTCCCACTATTGCCGACATACCAAAACCCAGTGGGACACCGGCTACCAGTGAGTTCGAAGATATCGACACCTCACTGGAAGATATCGACCTGCCGATTTTATTTTCACCGGTTGAAGAAGAGATGCTGGCCCAGCAATCCCTGTCGCTGGCAGAGTCTGACCTGGCTCTATTGCGCCCGCTTCAAGAGCTGGCTGTAGAGGATGAGGAACCACAGGCTTCCGCAGAAACCGGGCAAATCGAAGAAGAGCCCGTTGAAGATAAACCGGTTGAAACACCGTTAGAGCAGAATTCCCGGGAAACCAAAGCTGAAGTTTTCCCAAAGGCCCAACCGGAGAGACAGCCCGAACCGCAGCCGGAGCCCCGAGCGGAAAATCCGTTCCTGCCAAATCACATTCGCTCCCGCCTCACCGGTGGACGGCCCCTGCCAGCTGAAGAAAATACCCAAGTAACCGAAGCCCCAGTGCCCCCGGCCCCGGAAGTAGAAGCAGAAGCTCCAACAACAGTGGCCCCAGCCCCTGAAGCCAAAAAAGAAGTTGAACTTCCAAGCACTGAGGCCCAAGCCGCCGAAGAAGATCCGGCCGCAGACCCTGAGCCCTCCGCCAAAGAGCGCCAGCGCCAGGAGTTGATCGAACAACTCGTCGCCCAGCAGCTGCCCAAACTGGAGCGCCGCCTGCGCGCCCAAATAGAACACGTGGTCGACGAGCTCGGCGTTTGGGATTAAGAGGCGGCCTAAGGGAGCCTCCGAATAACTCCCTAAGCTCAAATACCGCCTTTTTCCCACCAGACCCCGGCGGTATAATTGCCGCCTTTTCCGCGCAGCCCGAGCAAGCACCAGACTATCCTGAGCCAAAACGCTGTGCACGCAGTCAGTTAAACACAAGGTTTCCCGCCCGCATGGACAAAACATACCAGCCCAACGCCATCGAACAGCAGTGGTACAAAACCTGGGAGGAGAACGGCTACTTCAAGCCTTCCGGGGATACTGAGGCCAAGCCCTACAGCATTATGATCCCGCCGCCGAACGTCACCGGCAGCCTGCATATGGGCCACGGTTTCCAGGAGTCCATCATGGACGCCCTGATTCGCTACCACCGCATGCAGGGAGACAACACCCTGTGGCAAGTGGGCACCGACCATGCCGGTATCGCCACCCAGATGGTGGTAGAGCGCCTGCTGGGCGCCGAAGGCATATCCCGCCACGACCTGGGCCGCGACAAGTTTATTGAGAAGGTCTGGGAATGGAAGGAAGAGTCCGGCGGCACCATTACCCGCCAGCTGCGCCGCCTCGGCGCCAGCCCCGACTGGTCCCGCGAACGCTTCACCATGGACGACGGCTTCTACAAAGCGGTGCAGGAAGTCTTTATCAAACTGTATGAAGACGGCCTGATTTATCGCGGCAAGCGCCTGGTGAACTGGGACCCGAAATTCCACACTGCGATCTCAGATCTGGAAGTATTAAACGAAGAAAAGCAGGGTCACCTGTGGCACTTCCGCTACCCGCTCTCCGATGGCTCCGGCCATCTAGTAGTTGCCACTACCCGCCCGGAAACCATGCTCGGCGATACCGCCGTAGCCGTACACCCGGAAGACGAGCGCTACCAGCACCTGATCGGCAAGACCATCAAGTTGCCCCTGGCGGATCGCGAAATCCCGATTATTGCCGACGAATACGTCGATCGTGAATTCGGCACCGGCTGTGTGAAAATCACCCCAGCCCACGACTTCAACGACTACGAAATGGGCCAGCGCCACAACCTCGAGATGATTAACATCCTCGATGCCGACGCCCACCTGAACGACGCAGTGCCGGAAAAATACCGGGGCATGGAGCGCTTTGCCGCGCGCACCCAAATTGTCGATGACCTGGACGCCCTCGGCCTGCTGGAAAAAGTAGAGCCCCACACCCTCAAGGTGCCTCACGGAGACCGTTCCGGCGCCGTGATCGAGCCCTGGCTCACCGATCAATGGTACGTAAAAACCCAGCCCCTGGCCGATGAAGCCATCGCCGCCGTTGAAGATGGCCGCGTTGAGTTCGTACCGAAAAACTACGAAAACATGTACTTCTCCTGGATGCGCGATATCCAGGACTGGTGTATTTCCCGCCAGCTGTGGTGGGGCCACCGCATCCCCGCCTGGTACGACAACGAAGGCAAAGTCTACGTTGGCCGCAGCGAAGAGGACGTGCGCGAGAAGCACAACCTGGGCGCCGACATCAGCCTGCGCCAGGACGACGACGTACTCGACACCTGGTTCTCCTCCGGCCTGTGGACCTTCGGCACCCTGGGCTGGCCAGAAGATACCGAAGAACTGAAAGCCTTCCACCCCAGCTCCGTACTGGTCACCGGCTTTGATATTATTTTCTTCTGGGTCGCGCGCATGATGATGCTGACCCTCTACTTCAAGAAAGAAGTACCGTTTAACACCGTGTACGTACACGGCCTGGTGCGCGACAACCACGGCCAGAAGATGTCCAAATCCAAGGGCAACGTGATCGATCCTATCGACCTGATCGACGGTATCGACCTGGAACCCCTGGTAGAGAAGCGCACCTCTGGTCTGATGCAACCTCACCTACGCGAGAAGATCGAAAAGCAAACCCGCAAGGACTTCCCCGAAGGCTTCTCTGCTTTTGGTACCGATGCCCTGCGCTACACCTACTACTCGCTGGCTTCCACCGGCCGCGACATCAAGTTTGATGTGGGCCGTATCGAAGGCTTCCGCAATTTCTGTAACAAGATCTGGAACGCCTCCCGCTACGTTCTGCAAAACTGCGAAGAGCACGATTGTGGGCAGGATGGCAGCACGGATTTCGAACTGACTATCGCCGACCGCTGGATTATTTCCCAGCTGCAGCGCACCGAAATCACCGTACGCGAAGCCATGGATACCTACCGCTTCGACCTCGCCTCCCAGGCCCTGTACGACTTTATCTGGAGCGAGTACTGCAGCTGGTACCTGGAGCTGTCCAAGCCGGTACTGTGGGACGACAACGCCTCCGACGCAGTGAAGAAAGGCACCCGCCGCACCCTGATCCGCGTACTGGAAACCATTTTGCGTCTGGCCCACCCGCTGATGCCGTTTATCACCGAAGAAATCTGGCAGCGTGTAAAAACCCTCGCCGGTTCCAACGGTGACACCATTATGCTGCAGCAGTACCCAGAGGCCGACAGCACCAAGATCGACGAGGAAGCGGAAGCGGCTGTTGCCTGGTTGAAGCAGGTTATTGAAGGCGTGCGTAATATTCGCGGTGAAATGAATATTTCCCCAGCGAAGAAAATCCCACTGATCCTGCGCGGTGGTTCCAGCCGTGACCAAGAACTGCTGGAGCAAGCCCGCAGCCTGTTGATCAAACTGGCGAGCCTCGAAGAAATCACCTGGCTGGAAAGTGGAGAAGCTGCACCAGCCTCCGCCACGGCCCTGGTAGGCGATATGGAATTGCTGGTACCCATGGCTGGCCTGATCGACGTTAAAGCCGAGAGCGCCCGTCTACAAAAAGAGATTGATAAACTTTCCAAAGAACTCGCACGAGTTGAAGGCAAACTCAACAATCCTAAGTTTGTAGATAAAGCTCCAGAAGCCGTTGTTGCCAAGGAAAAGGACAAGCTCGCGGAAATGAAAGGTGCTCACGAGCGTTTGCAACAGCAACTTGAGGAAATCAATAACCTGTAAGGGTTCTGGTAATCCGCTCCGATAAAAAGCGGATCTGACTTAAAAAAGGGGGCTCTGCCCCCTTTTCTTTTTTTTTGATATAAATCAAGCAACCCCTTCTTGCCCTAGTGCCTTTCGATTTTCTATCAACTTCAGAACCCGAATATGTGCTCAATGTACCTGCTTCGCTTATGGATTTGCCAGCTTTAAAGTCAGCTTTACCGAAGTGGTATACGACCTAAAGCGAGGTGAAACGCTTCAGGCACCGCCCAATTTTCAAAACCCCTAAGTACCAGTTAAGAAATCAACATGATTTCCAATCGGTTTGACTGTTATTTTTTATACAAAGATTCTGATTGATTGAAAACTCTAGGTCTAATAGTGAGTTAGAGAAAAACTATTCATTGGGGATAGTGACCAAAGTAATTATTTTTGAACTTGGGACAAGAGTTCCGGTTTGTATGTGATTTATTGATCCCTCAAGGTTCTTACGTACTTCTTCGTTAGATTGATTCCAGAATAGTAATCATCATAATAGTGGTCAGAATGATTACTATATAAATGCCATGTTTCAAATAAGGGGAAGTCATAAACTATGAGTTATGAGCAAATCACAGACCTAAAAGAGATTGAGTCAAAGTTACAAAGTCTCGGTTGGGAACTTGATGCATGTGAGTATGATGATGAAGATGAATTCGAAGAAGTATTAGACCGACTATATCCGGGTGAGGTGAAAAAGGTAGCAAAACGTGCTTCTGAACTTGGCTCTGTAAAGGGGATGCACTTGTACGGTCGAATGCTAGGAGATGAAGCTAGAAAACTCAAGGAAGACGGAAAACCGTACAAGGATTTACAGACGAAAGCCAGAGAGCTAGTTTTTTACGCAGCCAAAGGTGGTTGCTGGGGGGCTATGGATGATTTAGGAACTGAGCATACTGAAGATTTAGGGCCGCAAATGTACGAACAGCTTGCGTTTATCCAACTCTCCGGTCAAGACCCATTGGAACATGTTGAGTATTGTCGAGAGTATCTCAATATGAACATTACCCAGGAAGAAATAGACAAAGGTGTAAACCTATATAATGAGTTACACGATCACATGGAAGTAAATTCTATACAAAAGGAAAGTTGTAACTGTATTTTTCCATAGCAAATCATAACAAATGGTTGCAGTACGTTCCGCTGAACCTGGCATTAACTACACAAGGAGAAGTAATGAGCATTCGAGGAGTATTAACCCGGTTCGCATTAACTTATATAACACTGATTTTCATCGTAGGGTTTACACTTAATTATTTTGGCCTTAGCAGTAGTAGCGGCGTAAATATCGGAATATTATTAGGCACGATATTTTGGGTATGTTCTTCTTTTGCTAATAAGAATCGTCGCTATTTCAATAAAAGTGAAAAAACCAGGGTAGTGATTGGCCTCATCACAATTAACATGGTTATTCAAGCTATTTTCGGAGCTATCGCACTTTCCGAATCTGGTCATGAAGTAAGCGGTTCAGTTCTTTTGTTCTCAGTTGCGATTATCGGAGCTATTCATGCAGTCGCTATCTATTTCTTCGTAGGGTTTGCGAAAAAAACACTAATTAAGCAAGGCATCATAGAGAGTTAAGAAGACCAGCCAGAGGGACGTTAAAACCTCCGCTTCGCTTTGGTTTTGCCTCCCCTACTGGACACGCCAACGCGCGCCCTTGCTTAGGGCGCTCCGTAATCTCAACCAACTCCATCCCCCAGCACCCCCTCCTTTTGCAAACGTCTATAGATTTCCTCACGGTGAACGGGTAAAGATTTGGGAGCACGTATGCCTATCTTTACTTGATTACCCTTAACTTCCAACACCGTAATTGAGACGTTAGCTCCAATCCGTAAGTTTTCGCCCGTCCGGCGCTTTAAGATCAACATATTTGCTTCCTATGAATACTCAATTCATGCGTAGACCTCCCTTAATGGAAGGGTTTGAAAGTAACTATTAAGGAAGTATCAGGTGGAGCGCGAGAACGGTAGGCATAAAGGTAGAAAAGGCAGATGCAACGCTTCCAGAGCCAGGGGACATGCCCCAACCTACTGAATGAACTCCACTTTATTGAAGACGAGCGGGTTTCTAGCGTATGATCCATATAGCCATTTTGATAGTGATGATATCAATTTGGTTAGCTGGCCCCAGGTGTTAGCGCACCTTGGGTCAGCGCCTTTTACTTACTTTTACGTCACGCTACCGTTCTCCTTTGAGGGAAGGGTTTTTAGAAAATTCTTGATTCTCTCGAGTTTCTTGGACCGCTTTGCTCATCGGCCTTCAGAAGGCTGTTCAATGACGACCCAAATATCGATAAATATCCACCGATTTTACGCAGCTTTGACACTAAAACAAACTGAATAAAATCCAATAAGATTATTTTTGTGCCTATATTTTTGGTGGTTCAGGCTTTGAAAAGTTTCAGTTGCGTATAAAAATGGTTGTTAAGGTTGGTACTCTTCCCTCGCCTTTCACTTTGCAACCAAGAAACAATAGATCATCCCTAGCGACCTCATTTTGCTGTCTTTATATACAAACTGTTGTTTTTCTGTACCTTCTATCTCGAAGTTCAAGAGCAGCCGCACATATCTACTAGAATAATTTTCCACCATTGTTGGCTAGAGGGGTTACCCTATTCTTGGGATATATTGTCTAGTGGTATAATGCGGCTGCTTTTGAATACGCTGTTATGCGATTAAGGCTATCGCTAAAGAATTAACTACTGAGTAGGCTTCATGGTAGAAGTAGAAGAAAAATACGGATTTCCACTATTTGCAAAATCTTCATCGGTTGTGAACTTGGGAAAAAACGAAAAGCTTGTTATCTCTGACATATGGTCTTTCTGGGATTATGTTATCAAGAAGGCGACCACAGATAAAAAGGGTGAGGATTTTCTACGATCTTTGCTCGAACAGGCAAAGCACTTTTATCAAACTGCAGAAGGCAGCCCAGTTAAGAGTCAGCCCCTTCTTTATTATTACTCTTTTCTAAATCTATCTAAGATTATGATCAACCTGACAGGTACTTTTGGACCAAATAAAATGTACATGCATGGAATGAAGGAAAATCATAATCACAAATTTATATACTCTGAAATTGTAAAACAAAAACAAAAACATCTGATTGTACAAGTCGCACATGAGTTGGTTTCATTGTTTGACTCCAATATGCCAACTAACGACCTTACATTGAATGCTAAAGATATTCTCAATCACTGCGTTGGTGTTCATCGAGCATATAGTGAAATTTATAATCAACCTGAAATATTTGTTCGCATTAAGACTAGTGGGCTTTATAAGCACGGAAAAAAGTTAATTTTTAAAGCAATTTTGCAATGCAGTCAGCCACAGAAAGCTGAATTGATAGCTAGAGGTTACGATATATCAACGGATGATAATGGAAGCATTATCTATACAGAATCATTAACTATGAGCAGCTACCAGCCCATTAGAGCTGATTATTCCGACCTTTCGAAGAAAATAAAAAGCAAAGGCATATGGTATTTTATTGGCCATAACGGATACACCATGTATTTGTCTACCTGTCCAGACAATAGATATAGCCAAGAGTCAATCATCTATATGATGATGTTTTATTTAGGATCAATAACTCGTTATCATCCTTACATGTTCGATAAAATATTCTCGGATAAAGAGCAGTGGTTAATGAGCGAGTTTCTTAGCACTCAGCCAAAACAGTTTTTATACCTAGCAACTGCCAATGTTCTAGGCCAAAGTGTAATGAAAGCGTATGCGAGTTTCTAAGCGCATAACTGTAGTGCTCTACTAAACCCGGACACCAATTTAGTACCCATTAAGGAAAAGGATTTTCAACATCAGAATTGGGCAAGAACAACCATACAAAGACAAGAACGTACGCCAGCAAAGCTGGCTGGGCCTACATTCCGCAAATTCACTACTTTATTTCGGCCCCTGTTGGTGGCGTTAAGGCTGTAGAAAAACTAATGTATGTCTTTGCTTTCTTAGGTGTGATCAAGTATTAACCACACATGGTGGTTCTACGTGAATTCTGATTTAGCTTTCACTGATGAGTAGGCTATTTTTCACGTAGAAGTACAATACGAAAAGAGGGCTGAGTTTTTCTACACCCTCGCTATCCGTGAAGCTTCAGACTTAGTCAGCAATGAAATAAGCCTATATAATTACTTAAGAATACCTAAAAGAATGAAAGAAAGATGAATCGCCAAGACTGTCAAAAATCAATTATCAACTCGCTAACTTGGCTTTCTACTCAGGTAGGGGTATACAACAGACTGAATCTTACGGACATAAACGTCCACTCTGAGAACTTTTATCGAGATTTTTTGAATTTGGCCTTTGGTTACAACTTAGTCAACATAAACATTATCGATCCCAACGCTGCCGCAATAGATCTTGGCGACGAAGGAAATAAGCTTGCAATTCAGGTTACTTCCACATCAGCACTTACCAAGACAAGGCATACCGTTAGCAAGTTTATTGAGAAAGAATTGTACGAAAAGTACGACCGCCTAGTAATTCTAAACATCGCGTCAAAAACAACACACACTGTCCCAAGTGTTGGTAATGGATCTTACAGTCTTGACACCAAAAATGATATATGGGATATAGGTGACTTGGCAGTAAAGGTAAATGGCTTGCAACTTTCAGAGATTCAGGAAATTAGCAACTTCCTGAATCAGCAGCTTTACCTAAAGCCTACTGAAAAACTTCCACGCAATGTGGAAACTATCTTGCGGCTAATTGAACTAATCAGTGACGAAGAACACCCTGCCGCTGGCGAAGGTTTTCTTGATGAGCCCTTTCCAGATGAAAAGATTAATAAACGCTTCTCAGATCATGCAGAGTTCCTAAAGCAGGAATTCCTTACTCTCTATCAAGATTACGGCGCTGTTCTTGATTCGGTCGAACAAGAATCGGACCTAGGTCAGGTTAAGCTCCGTCGAGTTACACAGCACTTACGATTATACAGCGACAAGGTTTTAAACGAATGTGATGGGGACCCACGAAAGGCACTTGCACAGCTAATTGATGGCTTCGTCAGTATGTTAAATGAAAACGGCTTTGAAGCTGACACTGGTGCAGCACAGTTTTATATTGTTAAGCACTTAATTAAGTGCAATGTCTTCCCAAACAAGGAAGAAAAATATGGCTAACTTGTTCACAAAAGATGAAGACTTTATGAAGTCTGCCCCATATATTGGGTCAGAAATTTTGAAGCAACTACAAAATAGTGGCGATGATCGAATTAGCATATTTGATCTTGCAAGAAATTTGAGAAAGACCAACAAAATAACAGCACGAAGTATCTACTATGGAATGCTTTTCTTGTACTCCTTAGATATAGTTGAATTCGACGAACCATATTTGATTAGAAATGTTACAGATTAAAAAACTTTACAGCGAACCTGAGGTCTTTGAACCAATCACTTTTAAAGATGGGTTCAACCTTATACTAGGTGAAACCACTGAGGGCAACGTCAAGACCAACGGTGTGGGCAAATCTATGGCTGTAGAGTTCATCAACTATGCCCTGCTGAAACGCCATAGCGATAGCCGAGTATCACTAATACCTGAAGAAGATTTATCACGCGATACAGCGGTATGCTTAGATTTTGAGTTGAACGGCCACATCATAACTACTAAGCGGGTAATAAATGATCAAGAGTGTCCAACACTCATAATAGACGGAGAAAGAAAGACTTACTCTAGGCTTAGTGATGCTAACGACCATCTAAGTACTTTACTATTCGCTGATGCAGCTTATGAAACACCGCCATCATTTAGAATGATGATGGGTCCTTTGATTCGCGATGAAGGCTCCGAATTTAAATCAATAATTAATTGCTTTGACACTAACAAGCGAATTCCACCCGACTATACACCCCATATTTTTTTGCTGCATGTTGAACCCAGCCCATACAGAGAAGCAAAACGGCTTTATGCTGAAATGGAAAACATTTCAAAAGCCAGAAAAAAGATCGAAGAAAATATCACCACCCTTACAAGCAAAAACGTATCGGAGTCTAAATCAGACCTTAACGAACTAGAAAACCAAGTTCGGAGAATTCAAAGTGACATTGACCGGCTTGAAAATATTGAAGGCTTCGATACTGTAAAAGATGAAATCATAGACATTGAAAACCAACTGGATCAGAAGCGATCAAAGCAAGCCGTCTTAAAGTCAGAATTATCAAAGATCAAACTTTTTCGCGGCGAAAACTATATTAACAGCCAAGAAGTGGCCGATCTATACAACCAGTTCAAAGAAGGCTTAGGTGACTTAATTAAACGCGATTTGGATGAAGTGACAGCTTTCAAACAGAAAATTGACGATTTTCAAAGAAGCATAATAGAAGATAGAAAAACTTCGATAGAGCAGGAAATGAAAATATTCGAAGAGAAAATCTCTTCGCTCAATAAACTATATAGAGAAAAGGTTTCTTTACTTGATCAAGAAGGACTTCTTGTCAGCTTAAAGCAAACAATAGCAATACACGAAAAAAAGATTGAAGAATTTTCTGCTTTGTCATCGTTCATTCAGAAATATGCTGATTACGACAACGAACACAAAGCCAAAAAGCGTGACCGGGAAGGTGAAATCTACCTGCTAGAAAGCTATGTGAACAACTCAAAAGAAGTTATAGATTCCTTTGAAAGAACTATACTTGACATGCACGATTACGTTTTTGGAAATAGAAGAAGTTCTTTTGAAATTGAAGTTTCAAAGCGAAAAGAAATTTTAAAGTTTGAACTTCGCACTGACTCTGATGGTAGTCATAGCATCAACAGAGAGAAGGTTTTCTTGTATGACTTTGCGTTATTAATAAATCCTGCAACATCGAAACATCACCCAGGAATTTTAGTCCATGACAACATTTTCGACGTTGACCAAGACACGCTAATCAAAAGTATCAATTACATTGGAGAAAATATAAGCTTACTAAATGGGAAGCAGTACATACTGACTATTAACAGAGATAAGTTCAGCGATTTAGATTTGGAATCACTCAACATCAATCTCAGTGACTACTCCCGCGCCACATTTACTAAAGAAAATAGATTCTTGAAAATGCAATATCAGGAACTTTCTTAATAGTGTTTGGAAAGGTTGTATAAACCGGATAGCCGGTAGTGTCTAGCTATCGGCCCCCACACCACCCATCATGCGGGCCCGCAATGGGCGGCTCCCTATCAGTAATGAATCTCTACCCAACGATAGTGCCGAGCAGATCTTCATTTGAGTTGAGTGTCATGGCAGTGCGCCACCTCAACTTTATCCACCTGGAAACATACCGATAGGCTAGCCTTGTCTTTTAACTAGTGGAGTTTAGGTTCAGGCCTTCACCCTGTCCAAGGTATTAATCTTGGCATTTGGCTACTATGCCGTCGATTGACTTCTGTTTAATCACCTCGGCCATTACTGACCGAAGTGCAGCTGTGTTCCATCACTTTCGTCTATCCCCACAATGGTGGCTAGCGGGTTGGGCCTTATGGGTCACCGGCCACATCGCCTCCAGGCTAAGCCTTATAGGATGTTTCTATTCGTTAGCTCGTAGTTTTGCTAGCAGCCTCATCCCCACAAGACCTCGCGGTGTTGCAGTTGCCATTCGCTAGTAGTTAGCATTTAATGGTACTCATTAAACGGTGATCTTCCTGCAGGGAACTTTCACCCTACTATTCCGCGCCCATACAGGGCATACCGAGTCAATGCAGCCGACCGCTTACGTATCGGCTGAATGAGGCGTTATACTTCATTATTATGATTTGCCCTAAATGTGAATATCAAAGAAACTCCTATGACAGGTCACCGGAGTGGCAATGTCCCTCATGTGGTGTCGTTTATCAAAAATATGAAAGTATCAAAGAAGAAATGATTGTTCAAAGAGAGCGGTGGAAGCAAGAGGATCAAGATGTAGAGCAAAGAATTGCAAGCTTTCGACCATTTGCAAATTTATGTTTCATTCTATGTTTTAGTTATCCCATATACTTTTTGCTCGCAAGTAAAAGTAGCTTGGGGGTTATTTGGCCAATAATTTTGGGCGTATCTTTAATTTTTCTGTGTAAAAATATGATTGCTACTGGAATCTTTCTTCGTAGAGGATTTGTTTTTACTCCCAGAGAGAAATACCCGACATATTTTAAAATCGAATTGATTGCTGTAGTTTCAGGAGGTCTGTGGTTGCTTTATGCTGGTTTTTCCAACTTTTTCAGGGCAACCTGGTAAATGTGTCAATCGGGTAACCGATAGTTTCTAGCTACCGGCCCCCACACCACCCATCGTGCGGGTCTGCAATGGACAGCTCCCTATCCGTAGTGAATCTCTATCCAACGAAAGTGTTGAGCTGAGTGTCATGGTAGCGCGCCACCTCAAATTTATCCGACTGGAAACATATCGGTAGCCTAGCCCGGTTTTTTAACTTTTAGATTTTGGTTCAAGCCTTCACCCTGCCCAAGGTATTCATCTTGGCATTAGGCTACTATTCCGTCGGCTGACTTCTGTTTAACCACCTTCGCCATTACTGACCGAAGCCCTGCTGTGTTCCACCACTTTTGTCTATCCCTGCGATGGCGGCTAGCGGGCTGGGCCTACTTATGAGTCAGCGGCCACGCTAACAGCTTCACAGCAGCAAGCTAAACAGATCTCCCCAGATAAGAACGTGAACTTTCACTACACAACTACATAACTGACTCTACCCGCTAGATCACTTGGCTTCGGTGTCCTTGGCCACCTCGCCTCCTGGCTAAGCCTTATAAGGTATTTCTATTCTTCAGATCGTAGTTTGCCAGCGGGCGTCCCCCCCACAAGACCTCACGGTGTTGTAGTTGCCATTCGCTAGTAGTTAGCATCTAATGGAACCCAACAAATGGTGATCCCCCTCACCCCATTCGTCCACGCCCATGCTGGGCGTGCTAAGTTGCTTAAATTCATTCCAGCCACAAAAAGCGTGGCTTGCGCCAAGCCGTTTAGCAAGGTGTTAGCTCTTTTGGGAGGTCAAAGAATGGCTGTAAAGAACCAATATCAAGATTTACTTAGGGCAAAAATCACATCTGCCATATCTCAAGCACAAGCGGCGGCAGGGTTTTCACATCAAGGAGTGAAAGGCACTGTTCTTGAATTGCTCATTAGCCAATTATTTGAGCCGCTATTACCTGCTGACGTTGGTGTAGGCACTGGACAAATAATAGATAGCTACAGTGGAAAGATGTCTGGGCAAATAGATATCATTTTATATAATAGAGCTATTTTGCCTCCAATTTTAATAGATGAAAAAATTGGTATTTTTCCAGTTGAGTCTGTACTTTATACAATTGAAGTCAAAACAACCTTGAATGCCACAGAACTTAAAATGGCACATGAAAGCGCTAAAGACTTGGCTCTTAGCTTCGGTTATCTTCCGGGGCAAAAAGGTGATGATGGTAATGAAAAGCATCATTCTATTGAAAAGCTTAGGTCAGTGGTTTTTGCAATTAACTCAGATCTTACTGGCACTGGGCTAAATGAGGCAGAGCGTTATCGAAAATTATACGGTGAGGATACAGCACATATCAGAGCAATATGTGTGGCTGGTAAGGAATACTGGTACGACAATGGTAATTACTGGATAGGTTTCAAGGATGGAAAAGGTTTTGATGAGGTTCTTGCTTTTATCGGTGGTGTAACAAATACCTATCGAGACGTATCAACTAGTCGGGGGCAGCCATGTTTAGGACACTACGTTATCCCGGAAGCCAAAGGATTTGTAGCGACAAAATCTAGGGATGTGCTATCAGTTCAACTAACTTGTGAAGAATGCGGAATTGAAGGTGAGATGGTCCCCAATATTGGCTCAATGGATATAACTGTCAATGGTTCCATTTCATCTAAGGAGCGCTGTCCGAGCTGTGGTGGCAAGATGTCGTCTGAAAATGGAACCTATATCTTTAAAAAAGGGCGCCTTTTAGAAAGTGCAACGAGCTAAATCAGGTGGTTGGTAGTTTCTAGCTACCGGCCTCCACACCACCTATCGTGGGAGTTCGCAATAGGCCGCTCCCTATCTGTATAATGAATCTATATCCAACGATAGTGTCGAGCAGCTCTTGAGTTGAGTGTCACGGCAATGTGCCACCTCAACTTTATCCAACAGGAAACATATCGGTAGGCTAGCCCTGTCTTTTAACTCGTGGATTTAGGTTCAGGCCTTCACCCTGCCCAATCCAAGATATTAATCTTGGCATTCAGATACTATGCCGTCAGCTGACTTCTGTTTAATCACCATGATCATTACTGACCGAAGCGCTGCTGTGTTTCACCACTGTTTCCCACCCCCGCAATGGTGGCTAGCGGGTTGGGCCTACTTATGAGTCAGCGGCCACGCTGACAGCTTCACAACGGCAAGCTAAACAGATCTCCCTAGATAAGAACGTGAACTTTCACTACACAACTGCGTCATTGACTCTACCCATTAGAGCACCCGGCTTCGGTGCCCCTGGCCACCTCGCCCCCAGGCTAAGCCTTATAGGATGTTTCTATTTGCCAGAGCGTAGTTTTGCAAGTGACTTCCTCCCCACAAAACCTCACGGTATTGCAGTTGCCATTCGCTAGTAGTTAGCATTTAATAGCGCCCATTAAACGGTGATTTTCCTACAGGGGACTTTCACCCCATTAGTCCTCGCCCATACTGGGCGTACCAAGGCGAAGTACAATCGCCAGCAAAGCTGGCTGGACCTACATTCCGCAGCTTCGCTGCTTCATTTCGGTCCATGCTGGCAGCGTTATAACTCATGAGGGCTCTGTGACCTACATAAAGTACTTGTTTGTAATCTTGTTTCCTTGGTTAGCTTTTTTCGTAGGAGACATGATTTATGGTTCTTCGCACGTGATGTTTCATCATCCCTGCGAACAATCAGAATATGGATGTTGGCCTATGGATTCTACAAGTTTTGCTATAAAAGGGGCATTGTTTGGTATCTTTATAGGCTTGGCAAATTTGTCGTCCTCTCAGCTTAAAATATCATTGGTGTCGGCATTAGTGTTGTTGGCTTTGATTACGGTCAGGCTGGGTGCTGTTCAAATGGAGGGTATTCTGTCTGTAGTGTTGGGCGGGTATTATTGGTTAAGTTTATTTGTCCCATTATTAATTAGTGCAGTGTTTTTTTACCTAGGTTCAAAGTATGTGTTAGGTAAGTTATAACCATACCAAGTACGATCGCCGGGAAAGCTCGCTGGACCTACATTCCGCAGATTCGCTGCTCCATTTCGGTTCGTGTTGGCGACGTTAGTACTATAGAGATATGAGCAGTGGGAAGACCTTGGAGTAAACTGCAAAAGGAATTTTATTTGCTGCGAGCAGATGGACTTGATCTGCAATTGCAATGCCGAGCCTATAGAATGAATTCGCAAATGGGATCTACCGATATTCCTAGATATTGGATTACATTAGGCACGGAGATAATCTGGGACTATCCAAGAGATTTTATTGAGAAGAATCATCCTAAACGAGTAAATACTAAGTGGTATCCTTATGGCAATGATGTTCCAGATATTTCCAATCTAATACGAGAGTATATTGACACTCCAAAAGATGAGCTGATGTCAAAGACTTTTCAAATGACCATTGGGGGTTGATTAACATGTTTCGAGCTTCAGATAAGCGTATAGGTTTAAGACGCCTACCTGAGCTAAAGAGGAAAACAAAAAATAGGGCCGCATTGAAAGTAATTGAGACGCGGCTAGAAAGCACTAAATCGAGTAGCCGGTAGTCTCTAACTACCGGACCCCAGACCACCCATCATGCAGGTCCTCAATGAGCGGCTCCCTATCCGTAATGAATCTCTAACCAACGACAGTGTCAAACAGCTCTTCATTTGAGTTGAGTGTCATTGCAACACGCTACGTCAATTATATATCCGACTGGCAACATATCGATAGGCTAGCCCTATCTTTTAACTCATGAATTTTGGGCTCAGGCCTTCACCATGCCCAAGGTATTAATCTTGATATTAGGCTACTATGCCGTTGGCTGACTTCTGTTTAATCACCTTAGCCATTACTGACCGAGACACTGCTGTGTTCAACCACTTTTTCCTATCCCCTCGATGGTGGCTGGCGAGTTGGGCCTTATGGGTCGCCAGCCACGCTGACAGCTTCACAGCAGCAAGCTAAACAGATCTCCCCAGATAAGAACGTGAACTTTCATTACACAACTATATAACTGACTCTACCCGCTAGATCACCCGTCTTCGGTGCCCCTGGCCACCTCGCCTCCAGACTGAGCCTTATAGGATGTTTCGGTCCGTCAGCTCATAGATTTACTAGCCGCTTCCTCCCCACAAGACCTCACGGTGTTGCAGTTGCCATTGGCTAGTAGTTAGCATTTAATGGAGCCCATTAAATGCTGATCTTCCTACAGGGGAATTTCAGCCTACTATTCCGCGCCGATGCAGGGCGTACCGAGTCAATTAACTACGTACCTTCGATGCCCGATAGCTTACACTCCGGGTTATTCGGGCGTTAGAGCAAATGATGAAAGACTATCTCGAAATATTCAAATTTATTACTGACGGCGGGTTAAAAAAAGCTCCTCAAGGAATACGTGATTTTGTAACTGCCGAGATAGAGTGCGAATTTGACGGTTTTCATCGTGACTACATTGAGTTTTCAAAACAGTATTGTGATCTTTTCCTGGGCAATGAAGATGCTAGCATCCCTAATCATGGAGATGTTTTTTTTAGCTTCTATCCGGTGGAAGACAGTTTCTGGTTTGACGACCCATTTAAGAATGGTTTTTTCTATTTTGCTGCTTCTCAGGAAAATGTTGAAGGTGAGAATGTCGAGATATCTTTCTATCTCAACCTTTCAAGATCAAGGGTAGATGGAGTTTATATCGCAAAAGCCGAAGAGGTTGGTGAGTCTGAATACAAGCTGGTAAGTAAGACGTTTCTTGAGTTTCTAGATTCGGCTATACAAAAAAAGGGTAAATTTTATGCAGTTGCTTGTTGAAACTCTAAATCGAATAGTCGGTAGTTTCTAGCTAGCGCCCTCCGTACCACCCATCGTGCGGGACCACAATGGGCGGCTCCCTATCCTTAATAAACCTCTACCCAACGATAGTGTCGATCAGATCTTCATTTGAGCTGAGTGTCATCGCAGTGCGCCACCTCAACTTTATCCGACTGGAGACATATCGATAGGCTAGCTCCGTCTTTAAACTTGTGGATTTAAGTTTAGGACTTCTTCCTGTTCAAGATATTAATCTGCACATTTGGCTACTATTCCGTCAGCTGACTTCTGTTTAATCACCTTAAACATTACTGACAGAAGGGCTGCTGTGTTTCAGGACTTTCATCTATCCCCGCGATGGTCGCTAGCGGGCTGGGCCTAATTATGCGTCAAGGGCCACGCTGACAGCTGCACAGCAGCAAGCTAAACAGGTCTCCACAAATAAGAACATGAACTTTCACTACACAACTGCATCATTGACTCTACCCGTTAGATCACCCAGCTTCGTTGACCTCGGCCACCTCGCCTCCAGGCTAAGCCTTATAAGATGTTTTTGTCCGTCAGCTCATAGCTTTACTAGCTGCCTCCTCCCCACAATACCTCACGGTATTGCAGTTGCCATTCGCTAGTAGTTAGCATTTAATGGCGCCCAATAAACGGTGATCTTCCTACACGGGACTTTCACCCCATTAGTTCACGCCCATGCTGGGCGTACCAAGGGCAGGCACAATCGCCCCTTCGGGGCTGGACCGCCGCTGCTTCGAAGCTCCGGCCTGTGCTGGCGGGCGTTATATGAATACGAGGAATCATCATGGATAAGAAAGATATTGATAGAAAGGATCAACTTGTAAGGGAGATTCTTGCTGATTGGGGTGAAGCACTCTTAGAGGTTGGAGAAGATATTTCAGTACGCGATGTACTAAAGCAGGAGTTAAGGGTTGCAACCCCGACCTTAAGAATATTCATAACAGTTAAGACTTTTGAAGAAAGAGCTGAGTATTATCGCTCTCATGACAACTACGAGGAGTTAAAAGAGAAGCTAGCAGAGGCAAAAAATACTCTAAAGAAACAAATAGAACTAGGCTCCATTTTTATGAAAAATGGATTTCATTATAAAATTGATGGTGAGACCATCGAAATGAGCTCAGAAAGGCTTAATAATGAAAGCTTAGCCGGGGCTCTTAATAATGTGAAAGCAGAAATGGATAGCCAAACAGAAGATGACCTAAATTCAGAGTTTAGTAGCTTGCTTAAAGGTATCGAAATGTTTGCTGAGGTTTATAATTAATCAATTTTAACAATAGGAATTGTTTTGTCTGAAGAAGCCGGAAAGTTTGTATTAAAAGCACCTAAGGAGCTTTTGGTAAAGCTTGTAGAGCTAAATGGGGAGGACTTAACAGAGGCCCTAAAAGAGCTTTTTTCGTACTCTGGTGTAGAGTCAAAAACATACGAGCGCGAGAGCTATAGATTCGATAAATCGGAGTTAATAGGCGACTATCTAATCGCAACATATGGACAGGCCTGCTGTGAATGGAGTTACATTGCTAATGCTCTTCTAAAACAAGGTAAAGGTATCGAAGTCTACGCTAGTTGTAATTGCTACGATGAGTGTAGCTACGAATACTACGCATTAGATGAAAAAGGTACAAAAGTGGCATTTTCTTTACCCCTAGAGAATGCAGGCGAGATTGTACAAGAAGATGAAGACTTCATTGAGCGAGTATCACAAAAAGCGAAACAGTGGAGCTCCATGATTCCAGAGCAAGTCAAGCAAGGGGCTCCAGAGTTTGATGAAGTACAACTTGATGAGTTCTTAAGTTACTGCGAGTAATCATATAAATCGGGTAACCGGTAGTTTCTAGCTACCGGCCCCCACACCATCCATCGTGCCGGCCCGCAATGGGCAGCTCCCTATACGTAATGAATCTCTAGCCAACGCTAGAGTCGAGCAGCGCTTCATTTGAGTTAAGTGTCATGGCAGTGCGTTACCTCAACTCACCAGCTCGTAGTCTTGCTAGCGGCTTCCTCCCCACAAAATCTCACAGTGTTGCAGTTGCCATTCGCTAATAGTTAGCATTTAATGGCGCCCATTATATGGTGATTTTCCTACAGGGGACTTTCACCGCATTAGTCCACGCGCTAAGCACGTGAAATGTTACGCTCGTACCTCACGGGCGTTATACATGAAAAAAGGAAAAATCATGAGTGAATTAAGCCCTTTCGATATCAAGTCTGCAAAAGATATAGAAAAATTAAGCAAGGAAAAGATAGAAGAGTTGCTAACAGAGTGTGAATTCTATATTGAAGAATGTAAGGATTATGAATTGAGTGATACTCAGATTGAGCAACTAGAAGAAAATATTGAACTCCTGAGCAATAAACTTTCTGGAAAGGAAGTCGATAATAACTTTGAAAATTCTTCGATTGATGAAATTCTCGATGAAACCCTCAAAATAGCAATCTCTAGTGAATTTCAAGATACCATGTTTCCATGGTTTACATTAATTAGGTATCAAGACAAAACCAAGAAAAAAATTGTTAATACAATAACCGAAGATAGAATGAGCTTAGAGAGCTTCATGGTATCTGAAGGCCTTGATATTAAGATACAGAAAAACATGGGTGAGATTTCTGCATTTACTCTTTGTTATGCGGGAGAAGTTGAGGTTGAAAATGAAAACTTCAACGCGATACTGGTGGAGCTTGGAATTAAAGGAAATGATAAAAGCCAATACTATTATCAAAGGTATACTATTAATGAGAATTTGTCTCTAATTGATCCCTCTCCCGTTAAGTGGATTGAGACCCCTTCTAGATTCAAAGCTTAAATCAGTTAGCTGGTAGCTTCTAGCTACCGGCCCCCACACTACCTATCATGCGGGTCCTCAATGGGCGGTTCCCGATCCGTACTACCCAGCGATAGTGTCGAGCAGCCCTTCACCTGAGTTGCGTCTCAAGGCCTTGCGCCACCTCAACTTTATCCGACTGGAAACAAATTGGTAGGTTAGCCCTGTCTTTTACCTCATGGATTTAGGTTCAGGCCTTCACCGTGTCCAAGGTATTAGCCTTGACATTAGGCTACAATGCCGTCGTCTAACTTCTGTTGAATCACCTTGGTCATTACTGATCGAGGCTCTACTGTGTTCCACCACTTGCTTTCTATCTTCACGACGCTGGCTAGCGGGTTGGACCTACTTGTGAGTCAGCGGTCACGGTGACAGCTTCACAGCAGCAAACTAAACAGATCTCCAAGATAAGAGCGTGACCTTTCACTGCACAATTGCATCATTGACTCTGCCCATTAGATCACCCGGTGTCGCTGTCCCTGGCCACCTCGTACACAGGCTAAGCCTTGTATGAAGTTTCTGTACGTCAGACCATGGCTTTACTAGCGGCTTCCTCCCCACAAGACCTCGTGGTATTGCAGTTGCCATTCACTAGTAGTTCGCATTTAATGGCACCCATTAAACGGTGATCTTCCTACAGGAGAGTTCCACCCCATTAGTTCACGCCCATTCTTTGAGCGTCCTGGCCTCAGATAGAGCGTTAAGCCTATTTTGGCGATATAACTAATAACGTTCACAAGGAGTAATGAGTGAGTGAAGTAAATCTTTTCTTTCAAATTTCCTATTCAAATACGGATGACGCATCTCTTGCAAGCAAGAAAATTAGAAAATTACTGAATGAAAGTCATCAAGATCTTAATAGTGCACTTTATAAGTTAGAGGCTTTCAATGACAAAAACCTAGAAAATGAAATAACAGTTGAAAGCCTTCAAAGAACCAAGTCAAATATCAATATTTCTGCCTATAGCGGAAGGATTGACTCGCCAGTCTGGCTAATTAAATCAATAGCTTTAACGGGTTGCGAATACATTAGTTTGCGAGAGCAATGGGATGATGGTGGGCAAACACACTATTTTATAAAAGACAGAAAGGTCTCCAAAAAAGTATACGATGAGGAAAGCTACGAAGGAGATATAGCTGGTGATACTGAGGGACTCTATCTTCCTGAAGGCAGGGTCAGAATCAAAGCAAAATTATTGGAGTCTGACTGGATAGACAGTGACTTTGGCACTATTTGTTATATGAAATTTATGTCTGAAGATGGACATACGATTTATTACAAAGGGACTTCAGAAAAGCTGGCTTTGACTGCACTAGATGATTACGAAGATAACGTTGAATTTGACTGCTCTATTGAAAGGGAGCTAGTCGGTAGTATTTTCATAGCAAGAATTAAAAGACCCACCAATATTTTGGTTAAGGAAGCTGAAAAAGAGGAGTTCTCTCCAAAGTCTTTTAGGGGTAAAAATCGAAAATTTATTGATGGCCCGCTTGGTAAGCTTACATTAGCTTACTTAAATGAATACTCTTGCTCTTCCGAGAAGGCAATTCACTCTCTTTCTGATCATGGAATAATGGGGTTTACATTTACGGCCATTATATCGAAATTGAAAAAAATAGAAGAACACAACTTTTCAGGTTTTGGTATCAATATAAGTTTGGACGATAGCAAATTTAAAATGGTTGAAATCAATTCAGCCCAAGACGGATTAGAATTGGACCTAGAAAGTTTCAACAAGAAAATATTAGCTTGGAACATTGAGTTTTTTCAGCAAGAAATTAGAGAGAATTATTCTGAAATATCATGGGCCAATAAAGGCATCGATGTTAACTTAGTATTGAGAAGAAATGGCTTTAAGTTTGTTCTCAAGAAATTACCGAAGACAACATCGAAAAATGCACTTCAGACTTACAAATGGTATTCAGACCACCCAGGAGAAGCAGGCCTATTACACTGGAAGATTTTATTTGATGAGATCAAGCTTCTTGCTGATTCTGGAGACCCTGAATGTATGACAATTATTGGTCATTTATATAATTCCTCTGTTCGCTCATGGGATATGGATATTAAAGCTTCGGAGAAATATTGGAAGATGGCTGCAGAACTTGGTAACGTTGATGCAATGTGGGCTCTGGGTAGAGCATATAGCTGGAGAACTTGGCCAAATGACGAAGAAACTGCGATAAAATATCTAAAGATGGGGGCTAATTTAGGCCACAGGCAGTGTGCAAAAGAACTAAAAAAATATAACGTGTTAAACGAATAGAAAAGCCAGAAGTCGGGTAACCGGTAGTTTCTAGCTACCGGCCCCCATACCCCCCATCGCGCGGTTCCGCAATGGGCAGTTCCCTACCCGTAATGAATCTCTACCCAATGATAGTATCATGGCAGTAGACTGTAGTTATCTGTCTATCCATATACGGTTTTTTTTGATAGGAATTTGAAGTAATGATCGCCGAGCTTAGATTGAGTGTTCTACTTCGTGCAGAAAAATTTTCTTCAAAGGAAGCAGAGAATATCACAGGGGTTCGACTTCAAGATAAATTAGAGCTTGGAGAGATTTCCCCGAAAGGGCCCTATCGAGGTAAGCCTGTTCCTTATGGTACTGCCCAGCTAGAAGTTCCCGCTGAAATACCATATAACAACAGGTTAATGTCGGACCCTCGAAGTAAACCTTAAAAAGCTATATGGATGTGGTGCTGAAGAGACGAGAATTTATGCAGGTTACTTCTATAAAGATCAATGTAATTTTGGCTTTAAGAGGGAGGAGTTGTCTGCAACAGCGAAACTTGATATAGATTTTACAATATCATGTTACGACATTTCAGATGAAGAATAAATCTACTAAACCGGATAGCCGGTAGTTTCTAGCTGCCGGCCCCACATCACCCATCAAGCAGGTCCGCAATGGGTATTTCCCTATCCATAATGAATCTCTACCCAGCGATAGTGTCGAACAGCTCTTCACTTGGGCTGAGTCCCATGGCAGTGCGCTACTTCCGAGTTAGCAGCCACGCTGACAGCTTCACAGCAGCAAGCTAGATGGATCTCCCCAGATGAGAACATGAACCGTCACCACACAACTGTATCATTTACTCAATCCTGTAGATTACCTGGCTTCAGTACCCTTAACCACATCGCCTTCAGACTAAGTCTCATAAGATATTTCGGTCCGTCAGCTCGTAGCCTTAAAAGCCGCTTCCTCCCCACAAGGCCTCGCGGTGTTGCAGTTGCCATTCGCTAGTAGTTAGCATTTAATGGACCCCATTAAATGGTGATCCTCCTACATGGGAATGGGACTCTCACCCCATTAGTTTACAACCATGCTGGGCGTACCAAGTCAATCAATGCCACCGACATCTTACTTTATGTACTTTTGTATGGCTGCTACGCTCCCATTTACGCGCAAAAAGTATATAAAATAAGCCGCGACTGATTGCGGCGCTAGCATTCACATCCACATAATCCGTCAAACCTAAAGATATAAGAAAATGTCAGAATTTTACATAACAATTAATTTCAATGTTCCTCAAGATAAAAGGTCTAAAATTGAGAGCTTTCTCGAGGAGGGAACTATGAGCATGGATACTGAGGGTGCTATCAATGCGATCTCGTCGTTGGGAGAAGGTATCCGTGAGCTGCTTGAGATAACGGATGATGAAGGTGAGAGAGAGTGGTTAGATGAGCAGTTAACTTTGGAAGAACAGTTGGAGCCTCAGGAATGGAATATTGATGGAAATTCCGTGGAAATCGAGTACATGTGCGACTCTTGGGTTGCAAAGGGTTTCGTGAACTTGTTAATTAATATCTATCGCCTAGCTGGAATGGAAGGTGTTTCTGCAGCTGAACTCAATGAAGACGAATTTTGCGAGTAATCAAAGCTAAATTGGGTAGCCAGTAGTTCTAGCTACCGCCCCCCACACCACCCATCATGCGGATCCGCAATGGGTGGTTCGCTATCCGTAATAAACCCCTACCCAACACTAGAGTCAAGCATCTCTTCATTTAAGTTGATTGTCATGGCAGTACTCTCCCTCAACGTTATATCCAGCTGAAAACATATCGGTAGGCTACCCCTGCCTTTTAACTCATGGATTTAGGTTCAGGCTTTCACCGTGTCTAAGCTATTCATCTAGGCATTGGGCGCTACTATGCAGTCTGCCGGCTTTAGCTTAATAAGCTCATCAGCCATTACTGACCGAGGCGCGGCAATGTCCTACCATTTTTGTCTATCCCCACGGTGGTGGCTAGTGGGTTGGACCTAATTATGGGTCAGCGGCCACGCTGCCAGATTCACAATAGCAAATTAGACAGATCTTCCTAGATAAAAACGTAAACTTTCACTACACAACTGCATCATTGACTCTACCCGTTAGGTCACCCAGCTTCGGTGTCCTTTGCCACCTCGCCTCTAAGCCAAGCCTTATAGGATGTTTCTGTTCGTCTTTGCTAACCGCTTCCTCTCCACACGACCTCACGATGTTGCAGTTGCCATTCGCTAACAGTTAGCATTTAATAGAATCCATTAAATGGTGATCTTCCTACAGAGGACTTTCACTCCATTAGTCCACTCCCGTCCTGGGCGTACCAAGTCAATTAACTACGCGCCTTCGGCGCCCGACAGCTTATACTTCACTTCGCTATGTTTCGGCTGCGGGTGATTGAGGCGTTAAAACTCAAAAAGGAATCGTGCATGAAATTTATTGTTTTGGCTTTAACGCTTGCTATGTCATTGGCAGTTACTGCAAATCCAGTACCTAACTTTCCGTTCGTTATTGTCACGGAGAAACTTGAGCAAAAGGTAAAGCCCGATGTAGTAAAAGTACGCTTCAGTATATTGGCTTACGAACAATCCTCTAATAGAGCTATGGAGCAATTAACAAAATCCTCAGCACTGATGTTGGAGGCGCTTAAAAAGCATGGGGTACTCATTTCAAGCTTAGAGTCAACCCAAATTGATAAAAACACAAAGCGCGCTAGAAAAGACGGAGCCTATAATTTGGAGGTTTTGGGTTATGAGGTACAGCAAGGATTCAATTTGAGATTAACGAACCTCGATAAATACCCCAGCCTAATGAATGAACTGATCCGGCTAGATGGAGTTCAAAATATAGATGCATTCTTTGAGACGTCTAAAGAAGAAGAGTACAAAGAGAAAATGATAACTGAGCTTAGTGTAAAAGCTCGGAAAAAAGCTAATGCTCTTGCCCAAGCCCAATCTAGAAAGGTAAAAAGTGTATATGGTATAACTACGGAGGAAAACTTTGGTCAGGCGTACGCTATATTTTCCTTAGAGTACAACCCCCAAGAATATGCACTGGCTATGGCCGCAGATTCTTACGGTATGGACTTAGTTATGGCGGTGCCGGAATATATTAAAGTGGGACAAAGAATTACCGCAATATATGAACTTAACTAGCTTAAGTGATAAAAAGTGTAAATCGGGGGACGATAGCTTCTAGCTACCACTCCCATACATCCCATCATGCGGGTCCGCAATGGGCGGCTCCCTATCCGTAATGAATTTCTACCCAACGATAGTGTCGAGCAGGTCTTCATTTGAGCTAAGTATCATGGCAGTGCGCCATCTCAACTTTATCCGACTGGAAACATATCGGTAAGCTAGTCCTGTCTTTCAGCTCAAGGATTTAGGTTCAGGCCTTCACCTTGTCCAGGGTATTAATCTTGGCATTTGGCTACTATGCCATCGGCTGACTTCTGCTTAATCACCCTGACCACTACTGACCCAGGGCGCTGCTATGTCCCACCACTTTTGTCTGTCCCCGCGGTGGTGGCTAGCAGGTTGGGCCTACTTATGAGTCAGGGGCCATACTGACAGCTTCACAGCAGCAAGCTAAACAGATCTCCCCAGATAAGAACGTGAACTTTCACTACACAACTACACAACTACATAACTGACTCTACTCGCTAGATCATCCGTCTTCGGTGCCCCTGGCCACCTCGCCTCCAGGCTAAGCCTTATAGGATGTTTCTATTTGCCAGCGCGTAGTTTTGCTAGCGGCTTCTTCCCGCAAGGCCTCCCGGTATTACAGTTGCCATTCACTGGTAGTTAGCATTTAATGGCGCCTATTAAACGGTGATCTTCCTGCATGGGACTTTCACCCCATTAGTTCACGCCCATGCTGGGCGTACCAAGCGCATGCTGCCGGACTGTTTTTCCGCTGCGCTTCAAACCAGCTGAAAATCCGAGCGCTAGGCTTTTAGACTAAAGGTAGAACATGTCAGTAATTGAAAAGATGATGGA
Source organism: Microbulbifer sp. CNSA002 (assembly GCF_047324085.1). Classification (NCBI taxonomy): domain Bacteria; kingdom Pseudomonadati; phylum Pseudomonadota; class Gammaproteobacteria; order Cellvibrionales; family Microbulbiferaceae; genus Microbulbifer; species Microbulbifer sp. CNSA002. The sequence continues at coordinate 1,124,681 of NZ_CP172449.1, read as the reverse complement.
TGCAGCAGAAGCTGATATTGACGTATTAAATTTGTTGAATTCTCAGGGAGATAACTTCGATCTACACAGAGATGTAGACTTTCTTATTGAAGCTCCAACTCAAGAAAAAGCGAAACTAATCTGCGAGTTCATAAATGACTATAACTATGGACACGCCACTCTTGAAGGCGAGCATGATGGGGCTCATCGTGTAACAGTGGTGATAAATATGCCTATTAACCAGAACATTATTACTTCTGTCTCGGGGCTCATGGTATGTATTTCAAGCCTCTTTGATGGTGTTCTTAACGGCTGGGGTTGTTGTGCACAAACCCAATCCTAAATCGAGTAGCCGGTAGTTTCTAGCCACCGGCCCCCACACCCGCCATCGTGTGAGTCTGCAATGGGCGGTTCCTATCCGTAATCTCTGCCCAACGATAGTGTCGAGCAGCGCTTCACTTAAGTTGAGTTGAGTTGAGTTGAGTGTCATGACATTGCGCTACCTCAACTTTATCCAACTGAAAACATACCGGTAGGCGAACCCTGTCTTTGAACTCATCGATTTTAGATTCAGGCCTTCACACTACCAAGCCGGTGTTTGAGGCGTTAAGTTTACGGAAATATTATGAATTTAAGCTGGAACCCATTTCCTGAGTATCGAGATTTTTCGTTTCAGGCAATCCATGACGATTCGGAGGGTTTTCGAATACTTTTAGAGGCTTACTGTGACAAGATCTCGAATAAGCAAGCATTACGAGTGAGATTTCCTCTGGCTGGCCCGATGTACTACCACAGAGTAGATGAAGGCTTTTTGTTGTCTCCAGAAAGTACGATAGGTAATCCAGCCGCTACTTTTCAGCAAACAAAAGCATCGGATTTAATTGAGCGTTTTCATATGTTTAGCTGTAATATTTATCGAGAAAGTTCAATTGTTCATTATTGTATTTATACTGCTAATGAATGTATTGAAGTTCTCTCAGAATTTGAACCTGTCTGTGAAGATTTGTCGCGCCTGAAAACTTAACAAGTTGCTTAAATACGTTCCGGGCTGCGCCCTCCACGGACAGCCTACACTGTGTTTCGGCTGCCCTTTAGCAAAGCGTTAACTGGAATTTCTATATGAGTCAATTCAAGCCAGGCTTTAGGATTTCGTTACTCGATATAGCGGTGCTAACCGTCGCAGCTATTCTGACTTATGTGACAAGTAGCAGATCAATGATTTTGATGACGATTGTACTGTTCGTCGTTGGCCACTTTTTCTTGTTTTGTAACGTAATCCGAAGGCTTTAAATAGCGGGAATGAAATGAAGAAAGGAATCAAGACTACAGGAATACAATTACTGATCTTATTGGGCTTGTTTGTTGCTTCTATCGTTTGGTGGAGGCTTTGGTTTTACCAAGGCTTCGTTGGTCCCCCTCCTTTCTTACATTGGTTTATCCGCATGGATGGTGAGGCCTCGTATGACTTAACCTATTGTGAATTGTTAATTCAACTTATACTGGTTTGGTTATCATCTAATGTGTTTTACTATGTTAAAAGACTTTATGGTAAAAGCATTTAACCAACTCAGGCACGCGACCCACTTTCGTTCCGCCTTTCGGCTCCATAAAAAGCGCTCGCATGCTAAAGACGTTAAACGTAAGGAATCATATGAGAATAATGCGCTGGATTGGAGAAAAGCTGGCTTTTGGTTTTGTCTTTGGTATTGGTGTTTTTCTGGCCGTAGAGGGAGGTCAGAGGGCTGAGAAGAAGATAAAACGCATCTTTTATTCAAAGGAATATATTCAGTACTCTGGTGGCAACGAGCTTGAAATCAGTGATCACTCAGATATTCGAGATATGCGAGAGTACATAATCGGCGGTGTCATCAAAAATAACACCGAAGACTCATGGAAGAATGTGACCATTGATGTGGTCGTTCTAAAAAGTGGTATCGAGGTTGATCGCTGTCAGAAGGAGCTAGGGTTTCTGGCAGCAAATTCAACCGAAAGTTTTAGTGTAGTTTGTGATCGCGTGTTCCCAGAAAGAGTTACAAAAGATTATACATATACAATTGAAATTTCTTATGCGAGCCGTCGCGTTTAACAAGTCAATCAATGCCCCCCGTGGTGCTGAATCTTCGCACTGCGTGCTCTGGCCCATCATTGATGGCATTAAGCAATAAAGCTATGGCAAAATATAAAATATATTATTTCCAAATTTAAAATTGCGACAAGATGCATTCTAATTCTTGTATCTGTGTTGGCGCATATCCATAGTTATACTTGCTTCCTATTTACAGATGGATGCGGGCTAGCCGAGGGACTGTACGCTTTATATGGCATTGTCTTCGGGTCATCATTAACAGCCGCTGGCATCATGCTTCTTCATTTTTCAAAATGGCCTGCATGGCTAGGGCAGTTATTTTTAGTTTATGTTGCAATATTCTCGGTTACAGTGCAATAAATGCTTAACAACACCTACAATGATCGCCCTTCGGGCTGGACCGCTAAAAGCACTGCTTCGCAGCAACACAGCCGATTCACTCAGCGTTATGGATCATTATGAATTTTCCTAAGCTCAATCTATTATTGGTAATTTTCTTGACGTTGGGAGGTTGCTCTTCATTGGGAGCCCAGTATTATTGCGGTAATCCCGATAACAAAAAGAAGTGGGAGTTAGTTGATCTAACCTCTGAATCACAGCGGGTCTATTTGGAATTAATCCCAAAAGAGTCGGTGTTCTTCAAAACACCCAAAAAGTACTACTGGTATACGTCTGGGAAGCAAACTCGGTTGTGTTCGCCAACTCTGGAGTTGGAACCTGAATTTTTCGATGAATCGGTCGAGGGCTGCTTTATCTACGAGTTCATTTTTGAAGACAGCAATATAGTACAAGAACGTGAGCTAGTGTGTACAGGCTAAGCCATAACAAAGTGCTCTACCGGACCGCCTACTGCGTAGGCTGGGACTCGCAAAAAGCACGCTTTTTACTCGCCGGTAAGCACGACGTTATGCGTAAGTAGTCATGGAAGAAAAATACGAAGGATTCTGGCTTAATATTGATGAAGATGATTCATCTAGAGTTGTGTATGAAAGTTATAGAAAGAAGCTTGATCTCCTAAAAATAATTTATCAAAGAGCGGACGGTTGCTATCTACCTTCTTCATTTAGAAAGCAACGAGATCCACGTTGATGGCAAGTTCCGTGTCATAGACCAGGCTGACATGGAAGTATTACTCAAGAAACTTACTTCTAACGGCGATCAAAGAATTCAATGTGCTGGTGAAGAGTTTGATATGATCGAGCCTCCTGAAGAAAGAGATGTTGAAGTAAGAATATGTGTGTAGAGAACGTTACAATACTTCAGATATCAATGTCTAACAATGCGCTGCATCCGACTCTGGCGCTATCGCGCCTGCGTGTGCAAGCTTGGTGTTCTGTGTCAAAGGAGTTATCGTGAGTATACCTAAAAAGGGAAGTAGAAAAATTGTAGTAAAAGGAAATTCATACCGTTGGATCGTACGAGACCGGCCTACTTACACACAAGCTTGTCAAGGTGGGAAAATGCTTGCTGCTATTGAATTAGATAGCCAAAAAGGTTCTACGTTATCGGTTGAATTCAAGTGGCTGCGTCCAGATGTTGCAATAACTAGCTATCCAAACTCTGTGACTCCAAAGTTAATTGAATCATGTATTAAGAGTGCAATAAACGAAGGCTGGAATCCAATTAATCCTGGTCCAGTTTATAATTATTATTGTGAACTAGATCAACACAGAACAAATGTATCAAATTGATGCCTACGCTACCGCTTCGGCACAATTTATACAGGCGTTCTGCGTAAAGACTATGGGTAAACAAATAGAAATCTCTCTAACTCAAGATGATGAAATTCTTCTCGAGAAATACATATCAGAGAGGTTTGATATCAGGGTTGCTAATAGGTTCTATCCTGCGTCTTGGGATAAGTCAGCTCTTTACAAGACAAATGATACAAACCATTGGCTAATAATTGATGCTCGTGCAGAAGAGATTCTGATTGAATCTGCAAACTTGATTGATACTGGACCTAGCAAGGATTTATGGCAAATGAGGAGCAAGTCCTATTCATGCATCGAATGGGAAAGGGATATGAGGCCAAATCCTCAGTTTCCTACTGGAAGGTTGTTCTTAGATACTAGTCCTGGTTCAATATGGAAAGATATTTCATCTATTTCGGGAGATGATGTTTCAAAGATTTATAACCGTGCGTGTAGGTGGCTCAAGAAAAACTGCAAACTTACCGGTAGGGTGTGGTCAAGCAACCACACAGAACAAGGGCCAATAATTGGCTCCAGCCGGCGTGGCCGGTGTTCGTAATGTATCTCTACTCAGTGATAGTGTCGACCAGCTCTTCATTTGAGTTGAGTGTCATGGCATTATGCTACCTCAACTTTATCCAACTGAAAACATATCGATAACCTAGCCCTATTTTTTAACTAATGGATTTTGGGCTCAGGCTTTCACCATGTCCAAGGTATTCATCTTGGCATTAGACTACTATGTCGTCGACTGACTTCTGTTAAATCACCTCTGTCATTGCTAACCGAAGCGTTACTATATTCCACCAATTTTGTCTATCCCCGCGGTGGTGGCTAGCGGGTTGGACCTACTTATGAGTCAGCGGCCACGCTGACAGCCTCATAGCAGCAAGTTAAACATATCTCCTCAGATAAGAACGTGAACTTTTGTCATATAACTGCATCCTTGACTCTACCCGTTAGATCACCCGGTTTCAGTGCCCCTGGTCACCTCACCTCCAGACCAAGCCAAATAAGATGCTTCTGTTCATCAGCTCATAGCTTTACTAGCCGCTTCCTCCCCAGAAGACCTTGCTGTGTTTCAGTTGCCATTCGCTAGTAGTTAGCATTTAATGGAACCCATTAAATGGTGATCTTCCTACAGGGGAATTTTACCCGATTAGTTCACGTCCATGCTGGGCGTGCCAAATTTAGGCAAGCGGACAAATTACTACGCCTTCGAATCTGTAATTTGCCGTTGCAAGGGCGTAATGTGGGGCTAAGTCGAGGTCTTATTAAGAGATGTGGCGTAATTAACATTAGCTTATAGAATCACCCTGACACCCACTGAAGTGCTACGACAAATTTACTAGACACAATAAGTTGTTTTTATGCAGCCTTTTAATACTCAGTTTACCTTATCTAGAGATTACCTTGCCGAATGCTTTGATCAGTCTCTACCTTATGGGAAAAATATCAAGCCGAATTATCTTCTTCCTACATTATTATTATCTTCTGGTGTGGGATTACTGTTATTTACTGAGCAACCTAAGATCGCAAGTTGCACGTTAATTGCGTTGGGCGCGCTGGAGCTCATACATATTCGATTTCGACGAGCTTGGTGGTTAGCACGGCAGATGCTTGGGAAAAGTGCCGGTAGTGAAGTGAAATTAACTATAGACAAGGATGGAATCCAGACAAAAAATTCTTATACGGTAACAGCTCTGTTGTGGGCAGATATCGAGCGTACTATTGAAACTGATTTAGGGCTTATTTTGGTGACTAAATCTGGAGGGCAACAGTATTTATCTAAATCGTTATTACCTCCTGAATTAATTAATGAGATAGTTACCAAGATTAAGGGTTGATATTAGAGATCGCCCTCAAATTTGATTGTGCTGACCTCGTTTTGGAATTCAATGATTGGCAAGAAAACCACATCACTATCAAGTGTGAGAATACGCAAGGATTTCGGTTTTAAAATTCAGAATACGAGATTTCTGAGTCTGAGAGCTTTGATTCTTGTCACACCCTACATGATTCTGGGAGGATGAAAGAAGATCTTAAGCAGGGTGAAGCCTTGGAAGGTAAAAATTGGCTCCACTATAAATTAAACTTTAATACAGCTGGTGTAGTGGAGGTTCTATGTTCCAAACTTGCCAAAACTTAAATTGGGTAGCCGGTAGTTTATAGCTACCGGCCCCCACACCACCCATCGTGAGGATAGGCAATGAGCGTTTCCCTATCCGTAATGAATCTCTACCCAACGAAAGTACCGAACAGGTCTTCATTTGAGTTGAGTATCATTGCAGTGAGCTACTTCTTAGTCTGCAACAACCCCGACAACTTCACAGCAGAAAGCTAAACAGATCTCCCCAGATTGGAACGTGAATTTTCACTACACAACTGCATCATTGACCCTACCCGCTTGATCACCCGACTTCGGTGTCCTTAGCCACCTCGCCTCCAGGCTAAGCCTTATAGGATGTTTCTGTTCGTCTTTGCTAGCGGCTTCCTCTCCACAAGACCTCACGGGGTTGCAGTTGCCATTCGTTAGTAGTTAGCATTTAATGGAACCTATTAAACGGTGATCTTCCGACAGGGGACTTTACCCCTATTCGTCCATGCCCATACTGGGCGTACCAGGGCTAACCAGTATTGCCCCTTCGGGGCTGGAATTCGCTACACTCGGCTGCTGTTGGCGGCATTATATTTTCTTCTCATCGGAGACAGGGAATGTCATCGAAAGAAATTTCCAACTATTATGACTTAACAGAACATAGTGATACTCGAGAAGATTTAATCTATGCTCTTAGCGAAGTAAAAGGAAGAAAGGTTGCTGTTGATTGTGGCTGTGGAGCAGGATCAGATATAGCTTATTTACGCGGTAAGGATTTCATAGTTCATGCCTTTGATATTGAGAATGAATCTATATCTAGATGTCGCAAACGATTTAAAGATGATGAGCAGGTTATTCTATCAATGGATAGTTTTAGCAGTTTCAATTATCCTGAGTCCTCACTAATAGTTGCTGATGCCAGTCTTTTCTTTTGTCCTGAAAAAGATTTTGAATCTGTTTGGTTGAAAATAACTAACTCTTTGACAAAAGGTGGAATTTTTTGCGGTTCATTCCTAGGGCCGAAAGACACAATGGCTGGGCCTGAGTATGATAAGGAAGCTTTCTGGAATGATACTCTAGTTATGAATGAATCGAAGATAAGAAAACACCTCAGTAACTTTGAGCTATTAAAGTGGACTGAACATGACCTTTCAGGAAAAACTACAGATGGTACACCGCATCATTGGCATATATTCTCCATCGTAGCGAGAAAAATCTAAATCGGGTAGCAAGTTGTTTCTAGCCACCAGCCCCCACACCAGCCATCGCGCAGATCCGCAACAGTCAGTTCTCTATCCATAATGAACCCCTACCCAACGATAGTCTCAAACAGCTCTTCTATTGAGTTGAGTGTCATTGCAGTGAGCTACTTCTGAGTACGCAGTTACGCTGACAACTGCACAGCGGCAAGCTAAGTAGATCTCCACAGATAAGAACGTGAACTTTCACTACACAACTGCATCATCTACCCTACTCGTTAGATCACATAACTTCGATATCCTTGGTACCTCGCTTCCAGACTAAGCTTTATGGTATATTTCTGTTCGTCAACTCGTAGTTTTGTTAGCCGCTTCCTCCCCAAAAGACCTCGCGGCGCTGCAGTTGCCATTCGCCAGTAGTTAGCATTTAACGGAAACCATTAAACGGTGATCTTCCTAAAGGGGACTTTCACCCCATTAGTTCATGCCCATGCTGGGCATACCATGTACAAGCAGGTTACTTCGGGCCTTTGACCCTTAGCAGGACGAACGACGCTATGCTCCAGCCGTCCCTGTTGTAGTCGTTATAGCCAAGGATAGATATGGAAAGCAATAAGATATTTCTAACAATCAACAGAGTTAACTCAATACTCTTTCTACTATTATTGATTAGTTCATTAATTGGGGCGTTTTTTATCTTTCAAGAGATAACGAAAAGTACAAGGAGAAATGCGGTAGAAATTGCTACTCCTGACAAAGAAACTAAAGAAGTAATCGAGCTTTCAGATGTAGAAACAATTCGAGACAAAGGAATCCAGTATATACGTGTCTATTCAAAGCGTGATGGCGTTTTAAAGTCTGGGGGGTATAGCCGAACCCTTCGAAACCTGCTTTTCTTAAGTCAAATCAGGGAGGAACCTATATGGTTACTTCCGAACAATAACTCTCAAATTATTGAACATCGCGTTCTTAAAACATATGATAGTCAAACAAATGAATCGACGTCCGACTACATATATGTGGAGATTATTCCTGAATCTGAAGGGATAAGTGCTTGTGTCAGCGCCACCGATGGAACAACCCTTGAGTGCCTTGATACTGGATTAAACAAAATCATCCAGTACGAGTATTTCTCAGATAAACAGACGCTGGGCTTGCTTGTTCAAGTGTCAAATGAACTTCGCTACAAAGTTTTTAACCTTGCCTCGAAGAATCTAGAGTCTGACAAATTTGTGATAAAGCTATAAATCGGGTAGTCGGTAGTTTCTAGCTACCGACCCTCACACCACTCATCGTGTAAGCCCGTAATGGACGCTTTCCTATCCGTAATGAATCTCTACCCAGCGATAGTATCGAGCAGCTCTTCATTTGAGTTAAGTGTCATGGCAATGCGCTACCTCAACTATACATCCGACTGGAAACATATCGGTAAGCTAGTTCTGCCTTATAACCCGTGAGTATAAGTCCAGACCTTCAATATGTCCAAGGTATTCAAATTGGTATTAGTCTATGACTTCTGTGGAATAACCCTGGTCATTACTTATCCAGACGCTGCTGTGTTGCGCCACTTTTTTCTATCCCCACCCAGGTTGGGCTTACTTATGAGGCAGCGACCACGCTGACAGCTTCAAGCTAATCAGATTTCCCCAGATAAGAACGTGAACTTTCACTACACAGCTACATCATTTACTCCACCCGTTAGATCACCCGGCTTCGGTGTCCTTGGCCACCTCGCATCCAGCCTAAGCCTTTTATGATGTTTCTGTTCCTCACCTCATAGTTTTGCTAGTGGCTTCCTTCCCAAAAGACTACACGGTATTGCAGTTGCCAATCGCTAGTAGTTAGAATTTAATAGAACCCATGAAATGGTAATCCTCGTACAGTGAACTTTCACCCCACTAGTCTACGCCCTTGCTGGGCGTACCAAGAAAAGGCAGAACGACGCTGAAGAGCCTGTGCGTCTGCTTTGGGCGTTAAGCATCAGCTCAAGTTATGAGTATCGAAATGGAAGCTAGAGAGTTCAAAGTAATAACAGGGATAGAACTCCCTGTATCTTTAATTGAACTCTACAAAGAAAAAGGGAAAGAAGGTTTTGGCCCTGAACATGGCATGCTCGGAATTATTACTGGCCACAAAAACGACTTAGATGATTCGATCTTGAGTCTATATCAGAGTTTATGTTCTGGAGACTCTGATGACCCCAACTGGATTTGGCCAACGGAACTAGTTCCATTTATTCATATTGGGTGTGCAATCCACTATTGCATAGATTCTACTTGCCAAAATAATAAAGTCATTGAATTCGATCCAACAGGTTATGATCCAGAGGTGGGCCCTAAAGGCCACTTCAAAGAGATTTGTCCGTCTTTTAAAGAATGGGTAGCAAGCAATGTGTAAATACTTAACAAACCGATCAACTTCGCGCCTACGTGGCCGGACAGCTAAAAACGTGGCTTCGCCACATTGCTGCCGCTATTGAGGCGTTAAGCGAAAAGATATGAGTACAGAAGAGGCAATGGAAAGGCTAGGGTATACGCAGGAATGGATCGATAGCGGTATCATCTCTGAGGAATTTCTAGCCTTGCAGTACCACGAGATAAATAATAGTGAGGACCAAAATGCAGAGCATTATAGGTGGGGTGGATTTCTCAACTATATTCGTGGAAAAAGCACACTATCAGACGATGAGGTAGAAAATATATTTTCGCTTGAAGATCGTGGTCCTGACGATATCGATCTTCATATAAATAGAGTAATTGAGCTGATTCAATCGGGTCTGCTAACCGATGAACAGTTTGTTAAAATTGCGCACCATAATGAGATTTTAGAAAAACCGATACAGAAGGTATATCAAAGGTTTGCATTGCGTCAAAAAATTCGTTCAATTGGTATTGAGCTAGCGTTTGATGAAGTAAAATCGTCAACAGATACTACAGTGCATGAGTATGTACTGGATCTTCCTGATGTTAAATTAGATCATGTCAGGTGGTTGGCGGAAAATGGCGCCAATAAGCGAGTACGTAATATTGCAAGGCAAATGGCCAATAGTCGTAGGTTCAGGGGTGACGCTTAAATTGGGTAGCCGGTAGTTTCTAGCTTCCGGCTACCACACCAGCCATCGTGCGAGTACGCGATGAGCGTTTACCTATCCGCAATGTATCCCCGCCCAACGATAGAGCCGAGCAGCTCTTCATTTGAGTAGAGTGTCATGGCAACGCGCTACCTCAGCGTTATCCAACTGGACATATATCAGTAGCCTAGCATTTCCTTTAAACTTGTGGATTTAGGTTCAGGCCTTCCCTCTGTCCAAGGTATTAATCTTGGCATTAGGCTACTATGCCATCGGCTGACTTCTGTTTAATCATCTCGGTTATAAATAACCGAAACGCTGCCGTGCTCCACCCTTTTTCTCTATCCCTGCGATGGTGGCTAGCGAATTGGGCCTATTTATGAGTCAGCGACCAAGTTGACAGCAGCAAGCTCAATCGATCTCTCCAGATAAGAATGTGAACCTTCACTACCCAACTACACTATTGAATCTATCCATTAGATCACCCGGCTTCGATGTCCTTGGCCATCTCGCATCCAGGCTAAGCTTTGTATGATATTTCTGTACGTCAGCTCATAACTCTACTAGCGGCCTCCTCCCCACAAGGCCTCTCGGTGCTGCAGTTGCCATTCGCTAGTAGTTATCATTTAATGGAACACATTAAATGGTGATCTTCCTACAGGGGACTTTCACCCCATTAGCACACGCCTATGCTGGGTGTAGCAAGTTAATCAATGCTACCCGGATCTCTGCATTAGGTGCTCCGGTCCATTATTGAGACGTTAAGTGAAATAATGCAATACGCTCCATTACTCTTACTATTGCTGTCGGCTATATCAGAAAATGTTTATGCATGTATGAAAATTGCTCCCTCCATGCTGAAGGAGTATGAGGGTATGTCAATCTATGAATCGAATTTAGCGTCGAGTGATATTGCTTTTCGAGGGTACTTGATACAAGCCGAAACTACGGCACGAACAGCTCGAGAAAAGGGGGGTGTAAGAATCTATAAGTATCTCGTAATTGAGCCATTTAAAGGGAATATTAAAAAAAATGAGGTCGTAGAGGTATCACAGAATCGTACTTATTGTAGCTTTACCTATAGTATTGATAAGGAACATTTAGTTTATCTTACAAAAGATAAAATCGGACTATATCAATTTGGTATGGCTCACTCTGGCCCGCTATTTGATCAAATTCTAGATATGGAAAAAGAGGAAGATGTAGAGTTTTATCAAAAGATCGTAGAAGCCGGTAGAGGATCTGATTATGTGGTGCGATCATATTTTCCCAACGGGAAGCCAAGAATTTACACTTATAGTGTGGAAAAACAGCTGGACAAAGTACGTGTCGCATCAACATTTAAACCAGGTAGTCGGTAGTTTCTAGCCGCCGGCCCCCACACCACTCATTGTACGGGTCCGATTTGAGCGGTGCGCTATCCGTAATGAATCTCTGTTCAACGCAAGTGTCGAGCAGCTCTTCATTTTTCTGTTTAATTACTTTGCCAATCACTGACCGAAGCGCTACTTTGTTCTACTACCTCTTTCCTTCCCTGAGACGGTAAATAGCGTATTGAGCCTACTTATGAGTCAACGGCTACACGGACAGCTTCACAGCAGTAAGCTAAACAGATCTCGCTAGATAAAAACGTGAACTTTCACTACATAGCTGCATCATTGACACTACCCGTTAGATCACCCGGCTTCGCTGTCCTTGACCACCTCGTATCCAGGCTAAGCCTTTTATAATCTTTCTGTACGTCAGCTCATGGCTTTACTAGCGGCTTCATCCCCACAAAACCTCACGGTGTTACAGTTGCCATTCGCTAGTAGTTAGCATTTAATGGACCCCATTCGGCGGTGATCTTCCTAAAGGGGACTTTCACCTCATTACTTCGCTCCCATACTGGGCGTACCAAGTTTAGGCAGCCGACGCCTACGGCGCAGATGCTAAAAGCGTTAAGGCTATAGACTAAGTATCGAGCATGTGAGGAAATCATCAATGAGGGGCTGAGCTCATTTACACCCATACTACTTGGCTGTGGATCAGGAGCATTTGGCCTTGTAATGATTATCTCTGCACCACCAACTGATAAAGTAATCGGCTTCTATGTCTTCGCCAGTGCTTGTTTAAGCATTTCATTTGCCTGCATGTTTACTGGTAGAGTTCGTCAATTTTTCGGTAGCTTCATTGGTCTTGGATTGTATTCTGTACTGTCGTCCGCTGTTGCGGACACAATAACCACGGATAGATTCTTTTGAGTATTAGATATCTTGCAGAAACAAAAGACTACAAAGTCTATTCCATCTTCGAGTCTGTGTATTTAAAAAATAAGTCTACTTGTAGAAATCTAGTCGAGCATGAAGAAGAGGATCAATGTATAGCTTGGATCTACGGCGATCCAGATTCAGCTGTAATATCATGCGATGGAAGTTTCATTGTAGTAGCAGGATGTGGAATAACAATATTTTACATCGAAACTAACCAAGCAACTGAGCTATTTAACGAGCCTGATGACATTACTTGGACTGAGGGTATATACCAGAGCTCTGAAGATGATTGTAAATATGTCCGATTTAATGCACTTACCAAAAAAGATAACTTAAAAATACATCGCTTAGACACCCAAAAAGGTAGTCTGGAGGTGTTAAGCTGATGGCTATAAATCAGGTAGGCCCTAGTTTTTAGCTACCGGCCTCACACCACCCATCGTGCTGGTCCGCAATGGGCCGTGCCCTATCCCTGATGAATCTCTACTCAACAACAATATCGTGCAGCACTTCATTTGAGCTGAGTATCATGACAGTGCATTACCTCAACTTTATCCGGCTGGCAACATATTGGCAGGCTAGTCCTATCTTTTAACGCGTGGATTTTGGGTTCAGGACTTCACCATATCTAAGGTATTAGTCCTGGCATTAAGCTACTATGCCGCCGGCTGACTTATGTTTAACCACCTTTGTCATTACGACCGAGTCGCCGCTAAATTTTATATCCATTGCGATAGTGGCTCGCGAGCTGGGCCTACTTATGAGTTAGCAGCTACGCGGACGGCTTCATAGCAGTATGCTTATCAGACCTCCCCCGAGAAAAGCATGAACTTCCACTACCCAACTGCATCATGACTCTACCTATTAGCTCACAAGGCTTCGGTGACCTACCCACCTCGCCTACAGGCGAAGCCTCATAGGATATTTCTGTTCCTCAGTTCATAGCTTTAATAGCGGCTTCATCCCCACAAGATCTCACGGTGTTACAGTTGCCATTCGCTAGCAGTTATCATTTAATGGCGCCCATTAAATGGTGATTTTCCTACAGTGGACTTTTACCCCATTAGTTCATATCCAAGCTGGGTGTACTAAGTAAATCCATGTGACTCCTACCGTGGCACCTGATTTAGGCGTTATATTCCAGGAGAGATATGTTAATCCGAGGTAATGTAACCAACATGAGGGAGCATACTACAAAGAATTTTTTATCCATTTTGGGCTGATGGAATCGGCATCGTGTTTTGATATCTATTAGTGATGAGGATGAGCACCTTGATGTCCCCAAGAATGGAAGTATTAAACGTTTGGCTTGCTTCCGTGCTATCTGTCATGAAGGGAGCAACCGCACATAACATCAATCAGATTTCAGGTCAAAATCACATCTCAGTATGTGGCGAAGTTCTAAATATACTGTAAGAAGGCGAACTTAAAATAGCTGTCAAATCGCTGCCATCACCAATAATGGCCAAGTTTGAAATGATGTACAGGTGAAGGCTGGTTAGATTATTAAATTCAGCAGTGAGCTGCAGCTGCATGCACAATATAATAATTTCAAGCACGGTCGCCCACAATCGGGCTGGACTCGTCGCTGCGCTCCTCGCCCGTGTTACGGGCATCAGGCCCTTGGTATTAATCAAGGGGCCAGGCCGACAAGCTTAGATACGGCGACGGAGCTACACAAAAGGCTAACCCCATTCTCATATGAACGTACATGGAGGAATAATGAGATTAACGTATTTCTTTGACACGGCTCAGGAAGCAGAGTCATTCTTTCTTAGCCTGGTGCCACTATACTGCGGTGAGACTACCACTATTGATGTGACACTTGATGAGTTTAGTTTAGGGCTCAGTGAATTGAGTGAGATCTGCACCATGTGCTCCTGGCACTGCGACAAAGGCGGCATCTATGCATTTCTGGATTTTGAAGGTGACGCCTTCAAGATTGCTGATCAGATAAAAGCCACGATTGATAAAATACTTGAGCCTATGGACCTGCGTTATCGCGACTGCCAAGTGGAGAGGTCCTTAAGCGCCTTCGCTGAGGACGAAGAGCCTGACCATCTGAGACTAACCTGGCCTGAAAGCTGGGAACAGGCCCCAAATTTGGGCGAGGGCTGTACGTTCAATTACAATATTTATGCGCTTTTGCCGGCTGAAAATAAGCTGTATACGGGTAAGTGTCTATCTGAACAGCAACAAGCTAACCTAGTTAAGCACTGGTTAGATTACGGTGGTCTCACTGTCGAAGAACTCACTATGTACTATTGGTCAGACGGGGCCGATGGTAACTACACTCCAAGTTCACTCGAAAACATTTTGACTGCTATTTACGGGAACGGTCTACAGAAGTGCGGCTATATCAGTATTGCGTCAAAAAAGGGGCAGTACGTGAAGCGCTTGATCCAGGACCTATTGTTACCAAATGTAGAACTTTTCGATATTTCAGATAGTGGTTATGAAGGCGCTGGTAACGAGATCAAGATTGTCAGTGATAGCGGCGTGCATCTGCAGTTCAACCTGAGGCGAGAGCTATCGGTGGAAGAACGGCAGGCTATTATGAAGCGCTACCAACAGAGTGATCTTTACAAGTTTATCAATACCGCTTTTTCCCGCCTGTTTGACATAGAGCCTGCCTTGGTGTTAGAAGATGATAACAATGCAAACGTTGAGTTTGAACATGCCGATCAACTCGAAGGGCACCTTGTAGCGCTATCAAACGCACTCAAAGGCGGTGGCTATAATATCTCAGCGATTAAGGTTAACAAAGCCCTGGTTAATCTTGGCATCCTTAGAGAGATGAAGGTACGAGGAGTTAAGACCCCTAAGAAGTCCTTCACTGAAGAACATTCTCCATTTGGTGAAAATATCCCTAAGTCTCATCGCAAGAATGATATTGAGGCACGGTATTATCCAGGAACTTTCAGAGCGCTGATGTACCAATTGGGAGAAGCTCCTTCTCTTACTGAGCGGTGATCGCACCACGCAAGAACTGTCCCACCAAAGATCTCTGGCATTAAAAATGAGATGAACTCCAGGATATTAAATACCGAAAAATGAATGGGTCGAACACTGCTTTGTAAACGAGTGCAATGCCCAAATCGGGTATCCGGTAGTTTCTAGCTACCGGCACCCACACCACTTATCATGCGGGCCCGTAATGGGAAGTTTCCTGCCCACAATGAATCTCTACCCAATGATTGTCTCGAGTAGCGCTTCAATTGAGTTAAATGTCATAGTATTGCGCTACCTCAACTTTATCCGACTGGCAATATATTGGTAGGCTAGCCCTGTCTTTTAACCCGTGGATTTTGGGTGCAGGGCCTCCCCCTGCCCAAGGTATTCATCTTGGTATTAGGCTACTATGCCGTCGGCTCAATTCTGTTTAATCTTCTAGGCCATTACTGACCGAGGCGCTACAGTGTCCATGGGCACCTAGCCTCCGAGTTCAGTCTTATAGGGTGTTTCTGCTTATCAGCTCGTGGCCCTACCCGCGGTTTCCTCTCAACAAGACCTCACTGTATTGCAGTTGCCATTCGCTGGTAGTTAGCATTTAATGGCGCCCATTAAACGGTGATTTTCCTATAGGGGACTTTCACCCCATTAGTTCACGCCGATGCTGGAAGCTTCGCCCCTTTGGGGCTGGACAATCACTCTACGCTCCAGCTACCAGTGATAAAATCGTTATGTGGAAGTATATATGCTGAAGAAATTATCGGTACTATTGAGTTCTATTCTTTATATATCTTGTACGAATAATATCCCATATACCTCAATCTCGAAGGATAACTACGGGGATGATACTCCAGGCTACAAAGAGAAAGACTTAGGCGGCGGTCGCTACGATATTGAAGTGTGGGGGTACGAAAATACTAAAGAAGAATTGTATGTATATTATCTGCATAGGCGATCCCAAGAGCTCTGTAAATCTGGATATACATATATACCCAAAGCTATAGAGTTGGTTATGGTTTCTAGTGGCCGGCAACCCAAAGTGAATTCAGGTAGATTGTGGAGTATACAGTGTGTAAATCCATAACGGCCACATGAATGGGATAGTCGGTAGTTTCTAGCTACTGGCCCCCCATCATGGGAGACTGCAATGGGTAACTCCCAATCCGGAATGAATATATCACATAACGATATCAACTAAGTACACTGAGGGTTAACTACAGTAGGTTAAACAGATCTTCCCAGATAGGAGCGTGAACTTTCACTACACGACTGCATCACTAACTCTTTCCACTAGATCACTCGGCTGGGTGTCCTTGGCCACCTCGCCTCCATGCTAAGTCTTATAAACTACTTCTGTTCATCAGCTCGTAATTTTGCTAGCGGCCTCCTCCCCACAAGACCTCATGGTATTGCAGTTGCCATTCGCTGGTAGTTAGCATTTAATGGCGCCCATTAAACGGTGATTTTCCTATAGGGGACTTTCACCCCATTAGTCTACGCGCTTACTGGGCGTACTAATACCGTCAAAAATGCCCTACGGGCTGGACTCCGGTGCTAACGCACCTCCGCCCGTTATCCTAGGCGTTATAAAAACCATCAAAAATAGGAGATTTAAATGGCTGAAGCATGGGGAACCGTAGTAATAAAAGGTGATGATTCTATAGTTGATCTTATTAAGGCTGACGATGAAAGTATCGAGTGGGCCTCAATGGAAAGTCTATTCTTGGCTTTAGGATTGGGACAATTGAAAGATAGTCATTATAAGCTTGAGTACTGCAAGGGCAATTCATTTTATCATGAGGGGATCCAGCGTGGGAATGGAATTGCTTCTATATCCATATTTGGTGATGAGTGGATGCCCGTTGTAGATGTCTTAGCTAAAAACGCACGTGGAATAGAGATCTACGCGAGAATCAGGGATGAATATGGCACGTCAGCCTATTACATACTGACAAAAGAGGAACAGCGGTTTAATTCTTCCTTGGACTACGAATGTGGTGTTGAAGAAAGCGAAGAGGCAGAATTCGAGAAACAATGGAGTTCTTTGGTACCTTCTGAAATAAAAGCGACATATTTTTCATAGCGATGCAGTTTTACAAGTCGGTAGCCGGTAGTTTCTAGCTACCGCCCCATACCATCCATCGTACGGGTCCGCAATGGGTGGTTCCCCATCCGTAATGAATCTCTACCCAGCGATAGTGCCAAGCAGATCTTCACTTGAGTTGAGTGTCATGGCAGTGCGCCACCTCAACTTTATCCGGATGGGAAACATGCCGGTAGGCTAGCCCTATCTTTTAACTCGTGGATTTTGGGTTCAGGCCCTCAACCTGTCCAAGGTATTAAGCTACTATGCCGTAGGCTGGCTTCTGTTTAATCAGCTTAGTCAATTACTAACCGCGGCACTGATATGTCCCAGTACTTTTGTCTATCCCCACGATGGTGGCTAGCGGGTTGGGCCCGGTTATGAGTCAGCGGCCATGCTTACAGTTTCACAGCAGCAATCTAAACGGGCCTCCCCAGATAAGAACGTGAACTTTCACTACACAACCGCATCATTTACCCTACTCGTTAGGTCAAATAGTTTCGCTGCCCTTGGCTACCTCGCCTCCAGGCTAAACCTTATAAGATGTTTCCGTTTGTCAGCTCGTAGTTTTGCTAGCGGCTTCCTCCCCACAAGACCTCACGGTACTGCAGTTGTCATTCGCTAGTAGTTAGCATTTAATGGCGCCCATTAAATGGTGATTTTCCTATAAGGGACTTTCACCCATTAGTCCGCGTCCATGCTGTACCAATCGCTCCCCTTGATCGCTGGTACAGCCAAAAGGCTGCGCTTATCTGCCTGCCCTTGTACAGGGCATGATATCTCAGGAGATTGAAGAGTTGTGATTATTAGGAATATGGTGTTAGTAATACCCTTTCTGGGGCTAGCTGGGTGTGCTTCAACCGAGTTGAAAAAATCATTTAAACCAGTAAAAAAAACATATGAAACTATACAATTCAATCCTGTATTTGGAGAGGTGACCAGTAAACACCCAGAATATTTAAAGGCCCAGAAAGAGTGTGAAAATACTGTTTATGATGACGGGGTCAAAATTAATGATATATTAGTATATGATCGCTCAAAGCTAAACGGAATATCCACTAAACACATGTCTGAATATATTAAAAATAGATCATCTCGAGGTTTAGGCATTAATGGATCATTTAATTTGGCCAGTGCAGCTTTATCTATTCCAATTAAAAGTGATACCCCCTCTTATCAGTCTAAGGGTAACCCCAAAACATATGAAGATTATACGAAAGAATATATGACTCTGGAGAAGCCGACTGAAATTAAGACTATTAATAGCCTTCAGGATAAATATATTAAATGTATGCAAGAAGAGAAACATTTTGAGCCTTTGAAGTTTATAGTAAAGAATGCTGAAACAGGCGAGATAATAAGGGTACACAAAGTCAAGAAATAGACTATATCGAGTAGTTGGCAGCTTTAAGCTGCCAACCATTTTGCGGGTCCGCAATGAACAGTCCCCTATCAGTAATGAACCACTACCTATCGATAGTATCGAGCAGCACTTCACTCAAGTTGAGTGTCATAGCAGTACGACTGCCCCAACTATATCCAACTGGCAACTTATCGGTAGGCTAACGTCTGTTTATTCACCTTGGCGATAGCTGACCGAGGCGCAGCTGTGCTCCTCCATTCTTTCTATCTCCACGTTGGTGGCTATCGGGTTGTGCCTAATTATGAGTCTGCGGCCATGCTGACAACCTCCCCCAGCAAGACAAATAAATCTCCTCCGATAAGAACCTTGACTTTCACTACACAACCGCATCATTGACTCTACCCGTTAGATCACCCATCTTCGATGTCCTTAACCACTTCGCTTCCAGGCTAAGTCTTTTAGGATGTATCTGTTCATCAGCCCGTAGCTTTGCTAGCCGCTTCCTCCACACAAGACTTTGAGGTGTTGGTGTTGCAGTTGCCATTAGTTAATAGTTAGCATTTAATGGCGCCCATTGATTGGTGATTTTCCTATCGGGGTCTTTCACCCCTTTAGTTCACGCCCGTGCTGGGCATACCGAGCGTAGGCAAGCCGACGAAATTGGCGCTGCGCTTCAGCCTTACTCGTGCTAAAAGCGTTAGGTGTACGCATGGATATTACGATTGATGGGCCAACTTTCTACGATCAAGAAGATGAAAATATTTTCTTTTCCTGTATCTATGAGCTTCCTGACTACAAACAAGTACGAGGCCATGGAATGGAACTCACTATCAGCTTTAACCAATCACCTTCAGATGAAGCCATAATTAAATTATTGGTAATCTGTAGGCGCTGGCATATTAGTGCAAATGTACTTGAACGCTTTAAACGTAAAACAAATTTAGAGTGCTACCTGTGGAAGAATGAAATCCCAGGGTAAAGCACTTAACAAATAAAGGCTGTGCGCCTTATGGATAGGACGTGCTAACGTGCAGTGCTGCTTTGGGTATTATGTGTAATGGCGAGAAAAAATGAAAACCTTTGCATTAAGCTTGATTATTATTGGTAGCGTCATTGGTCTTTCTAACTGGGCATCAGGGCTAAGTGCTTTGATAAAGAAAGGTAGTACATCATTTTCCCCATATATAGGCGGTATAATTTGCTTGGGTGGAGTATATTTACATCCAACATTTCACTTGTCGGATTATTGGTGGCTTGCTTTAATCGTAGACTTTACATTGCTTCCATTAATGTTAGTGTTAGCTTGTCAAGCTGCTAGAAATAGAGGAAGTCGTGAAAAAACATAAATTTGGAGCAAGTAGTTTCTAGCTACCGGCCCCCACACCACCCATCGAGCTAGTCCGCAATGGACGACTCCCGATTCGTAATGAATCTCTACCAGACAACATTATTGTCCAGCCTTCATCTGAGCTGAGTGTCATGAAAGTACGCTACCTCAAATTTATTCAACTGGAAATATATCGGTAGGCTAGCCTAATCTTTTAACTCGTAGATTTAGGTTCAGGCCTTAACTCTGCCAAAGATATTAATCTTGCATTTGACCACTATGCGGCCTGCTGGCTTCTGTATAATCACCTAGCCATTACAGACCGAGGCGCAGCTGTGTTCCACCACTTTCATCTATCCCGAGATCGTTGCTAGCGGGTTGGGCCTACTTATGAGCTGACAGCCTCACAGCAGTAAGTTACACAGCCCCCCCCAGATAAGGACATGAATTGTCACCACACTACTGTATTATTTACTCTACACGTTAGATCACTCCGCGTCGGTATTCTTGGCTACCTCGCCTCCAGACTAAGCCGTATAGGATATTTCTATTCGTCAGCTCGTAGTTTTGCTAGCAGCTTCCTCCCCCACAAAACCTCACGGTGCTGCGGTTGCCATTCGCTAGTAGTTAGCATTTAATGGACCCATTCAACGGTGATTTTCTTACAAGGGACTTTCACCCTGTTAGCTTACGTCTATACCGGGCGTACCAAGTGGCGGCAATGCTGAGTCCATCACTGCCGGACTCAACATTGTGTGCCTCGCCATTGCGCCAGGCGTTAAGCACACGCAAGATTATGAACCCTCTCCATTTTATCGCGGCTGCTGAACTCGATAATTGATAGAGGAAAGAATAATGGATGATTTAAGAAGCAGGGCTGCGAGAAGATCCAAGACCAAAGCTAAGCCCCATAAGAATAGTGCTAGAATTGAAAAGCCGTGGATTTCGGAGAAAAACTGGAAGTTGATGTATATACGCTCTGAAAAGCTTCGTAGAGCTAGGCAATTAGGAATCGAGTACCCCAAGCGAACTATGCTTCAAATCCTAAATACTGAGCTTCCTGAGAAAGATTAAGATATGCGAAATCTCCTATTCATATGTAGCCGGAATCAGTGGCGTAGTCCTACAGCTGAAGCCATTTGGAGAAAACACCCTGATTTCAACGCTAAATCTGCGGGTACCAGCCCGCGGGCTAAAAAAACAGTCAGCTCAGCGGATATTCGCTGGGCTGACGTGATATTTGTTATGGAACAAAAGCATAAAAATAGGCTAATAGCAGAATTCTCTAGAATGCTGGATCATAAGCCAGTTCATGTCTTAGATATTCCAGATGAATACAAATACATGGACCCAGAGTTAGTTCAAGAATTAGAATCGGTTGCTGGGGCGTACTTAGAGAGTTAGTGTCCAGGTTCAGCCCTTACAAAATTTAGGTAAGCTGAAAAACTACTACACCTGCGGTTCCGCAGTTCCCTTCTGCTAAAAACGGTAGGCGTGTAATATCGACAACCTCTTTGAGACATAATAATGAAGAAACTCAAAAACGAAAAAGAGTTAGTGAAAAAGGCTATAGCACTCGGTACTGCATATGGCACCAAGCGAGGAGTTGTCGAGTTCGAAGCTACCGATTCAGCTCACGAGAAACTCGAATATATTTACCGTCTTTTAGTTCACGATAAAGTAATTCAACCGCTTCCAGAAGACAAGATATCACAGAAGGCAATCATGCATAGGTTGGCAATTTGGGCTTCAAAGTACTGAGCGCTCTGATAGGGTTTTCAACTAAACCAGGTAGCCGCTAGTTTCTAGCGAACCGCCCGATTCATGCCACCATCAGACAAGATACTTTGCCCATTGATGTATCGGGCTTCATGAGAGGCAAGAAAGACACAGGCCTGCCCGATTTCTTCGAATGTGGCAGTGCGCTGTGCGGGTATGGATCTGCGGGCAAACTCCGACAGGTTTACGTTTTCACAGAAGCCCGGCATTAAATTATTCATGCGAATATTGTATCTTGCATAACGATCACCATAGAGCTTGGCAAAACTGTGTAAAGCGCCACGCAGCATGCTCATCGGATAAGGCGCTCTCGGCTCAACCGTGTTCATTGAAGAAATATTGACAAATGCCCCTCCTCCCTGCTTGATATAAATCGGCGTGACTATACGGGCAAGCTTGACGACATTGAGCACGTACATATCGAGGCTCTCATGCCAGAGATCGTCGCTTAGCTCAAGCAGGGGGCCGTTGAAATCAGGATCGAACCCTACTGTTTTAATTTCTTCCGGCACCCCGCCACCATGGCCCATATTGCTAACGATGGCGTCAATACGGCCATAGGTTTGCATCGTATCGTCGACCATTGCCTGCAGATCTGCGGTTTCGAGAACCGAACCCTGCCGCCCTATGCCACCTAATTCCTTGGCCAGTTCAACACTGCGGTTGGAAGGGGACATCAACGAGACCTTGTAACCCGCCTTAGCCATTTCGCGGGCGCAGCCGGCACCAATTCCCTGACCAGTTCCGGTCATAATAGCAACTTTTGTTTCGGACATTACGCTATCCTCTAGTGCAAATAATTCATGGGTGGAGATCAATATACGATCTTTAAAAGTGGCAACAAAAGGATATAATTACATGTACTTATGAGTTTAATTCATACCAAAACACGATCTTTACCATCTTTGGCCGGCTTGCGTGGGTTTGAGGCTGCGGCAAGGCATATGAGTTTTACCGATGCTGCGAAGGAGTTGAGCGTTACGCAAACGGCGATCAGTCACCAAGTGAGAAATTTGGAGTCGAGACTGGGTGTAAAACTGTTCCATCGAGCGGGGAAGTCGATTTCATTGACCGATGCTGGGAAAAAGCTGTTATCCGAAGCCAGTGAATGTTTTGATCGACTCGAAAATGCGCTCCACCTCATCAAAGCCGAGAGTCAATCTCCGGTGGTAACCGTGAGCGTAACCCCCAGTTTTGCCAGCAAATGGTTAATACAGCGGTTAGGTAACTTCTGGAGAGCCTACCCTGATATACAGTTGAATGTTCACCATACCCTGGCTCTCGCCAATTTCACTAACGATGGCGTCGATATTTCCATTCGAGCTGGTGACGGAAACTGGCAAGGTTCAGTGACCAGGCTTTCGTTGCCGCTCGATTTAAGCCCGATTTGCCACCCTTCGCTGCTTAACGGCAAAAATCCTTTGAAAGTGCCATCCGACCTCAAGTATCAAACCTTGCTGCATGAAGATAATTTTGACGATTGGGCATCGTGGCTCAAAGCAGCCGGGGTCGACGATGTCGATCCGCGATCAGGTAGCGTCATGAATGATGGTAACTCTCTCGCAATTGCAGTCGAAAACTGCCAGGGCGTTGCACTGGGCCGAATATCTCTAATCGAGGATGACTTAAAATCTGGAAGAATCGTAAAACCATTTGATATAAGCATTGATTCCAACTTCTCTTATTATCTTGTCTGCCCATACGAAAAACTTGATAACCTTGGAGTACAGGCTTTTCGTAACTTTATACTCAGCGAGATAAGTCAAACTGTTTAACGTAAGTCAGGGGAGAAATAAGGTATCGCTTCACAACAATCAACTATCTGGACACGATAAAGCTTTACCGATAACCCTAATCATTATTGGCTTCATGTAAATTGAAATTTGATTGATAATTTGGAATACATAATTATGGCATCCAACTTTTAGATAGTTTGTAGTTACTGCAAGCACCTATCTACACCTTAACTCTCACTTCCAAAAAACTTTCCTAAAAGCTGGCACCACAGTTTCATTCAAGTACTATCGTTTTAAGTCAACAAGCCTTACGACCTTGCTAGTCCATCATAGAGTGCCAATAAAAGTTAATTTGTTGGAAAAGTATGGTATTTTTCCCTGTGAATTTATATGGCAGTAGCCAGCTAACGTTTACTGCTAAAGAGTAAATAGGTCGTTCCGAGAGCACCAGTTATAATCAGGCAGCGCAAGCTTATGCTGAAGAGTGGTTATCCAAAGAAGTGGTCTCGGAAGAATACTTTCTTACCCAATTTAATGAGGTTAAATCTTCTGAAGATAAAAGTTCAGAACATTATCAAAATAGTGGATTTCGTGATTTTTAACGTCCAAACGTTCGCTCAGTGAAATGGAGCTGTCTACAATTTTTGAATTAAAAGACAACGGTCCAGATAAATGTAATCTACATGAAAACCGTATTGTCAAGTTGATCCACTCTAATATACTACCTGACAGTCGACTTGATTGGATTGTACAATATCGAGAGACATCAGAAAGGCCAGTACAAAAAAAGTACTTTAGAGAAAAACTAACTAGAGAAGTCGAAAATAGCTCTGTCAGCGAATGCTTTGAAGAAATAAAGTTATGTGGTGATATTTATATCCAAGAGTATATTATACTCCGTAGCGTTCTAAAAGCTGAGCATGTAAAATGGCTTACTAAAAATGGCAGCAATAGAAAGCTTCGAAATATTGCTAAGGAGTTATTAAATAGCAGCAGATTTAAGGATTCAGTCGCCTTTATTGCTCACAAAATCATCCAACTGTATGAACCCGGCGCTTAAAGTATTAGCAGTAAATAGATGGCGAAGACAATAGAAAAATTGAAAACCGAGTATTAAAGGATTAAATATATGAAGTATTTTTTAGCATTTTTTGTTGCGTATGTTGTTTCCAGGCTTATTTTTAGCAGTTTTGATTTTCAGTATTTTTTATTTAGCGAGTCATTTGATATTAGGAAGCTGGCTATAGATGCTGGAGTTTTTGGGATTCTATTCTTTGGGGCCACCCACGCATTCGGATGGCTAGTGCCAAAAAAGAACAATAAGAGTGGTGCATAACCAGTTAAAAACTTGCAGCGAGGGGCCCAGCT
Source organism: Microbulbifer sp. CNSA002 (assembly GCF_047324085.1). Classification (NCBI taxonomy): domain Bacteria; kingdom Pseudomonadati; phylum Pseudomonadota; class Gammaproteobacteria; order Cellvibrionales; family Microbulbiferaceae; genus Microbulbifer; species Microbulbifer sp. CNSA002. The sequence continues at coordinate 1,099,695 of NZ_CP172449.1, read as the reverse complement.
ACGTCCGGTTCGCTACGCTGGACGCGCTTTACAAAACGTTAAATGTATACATATATAAAATGCCAAATGGAGAAAAGCTAAACCATATCCAACCTTGTTTTTAGCCATGGTCGAAACCGTTAACACAAGAAAACAGATAGTCAGCCTTAATAGGGAAATAAACGCTCAGTCTGAGACAGGAAAGTATGAAGTGGCTTAAAATAAGCCACTTCTATCACAAACAGCTAATATCTGCTAAAGCGGTAGCGGCATAGGTTTTTCATTCACCTTAAGCTCGCTGTCTTTCAGGCTGACATTTGAGATGTAGCCGTCATTGGTAGACACTAACAAACCTTGCTGTTCAAGAGACTCTAATATGGTCGGCACTTGTTGAGCAGCTATTTGCTCCAGTTGCTCTTCACTCATACCTTGAGTTTGAGGGTTATTTTTCAATTGGGCTTTCATCACTTGTACGGCAATAAATTCAATCACAGCTTTATCGCCACTTAGCTCTCCGTCAACCAAGGTGTGTGACAGCCAAAAAGCCGGATCTAGCGGTTGCTCCGGTAACGCACTGATACCAACTAAGCTAGTATGAAGGTTACTGTTAAAGCTGCCTTGTGGGAAAGTGCCACGTAAGCTGGTAATGTTCAGTTGAGGCTCGCCAGCCACTAAAGATAGCAAGTTTTCACTCATAAACTCCATTGTCTTAGCAGTTGCTTCTTCCGTAGGTAGTTTATTGAGTGAGACGGCAAAGTCCTGATAAGACTTCAAAAATTCCTGGCTGATATTGGTGACCTCAAGCTCAAGGGCCAGATCTTCACCGTGGAATTCAGCTATATCGACCTTTTTAGTTCCATAGGCAACTTGCATATTCCCCAGCTGATTTTCTGGGTTGAGTTCAGTACTGGCCTTTATATATAAATCAGCAATGTCAATATTTTCGTTTTGCTCTCTATCATTAAACTTTACGGCACCAAAATTAATTGTTGTATCAGAATCATAAAAAGCACTTTCAAACATTGCTTCAAGGGAGGAAGGCATGGTCATATCCATAGTCAACCTTTCAACCTTAAAATCCCTTAGCTCGGAAGTAACGGTAAGGCTATCGGCACTCCCCTGGTAAGCTAGTTGCTCACCCTGATATTGCCCTTTGCCTTGAAAACCGCTAAAAGTTAACTGAGCTTTTTGATTCTCAACATCAGTAGTAAATGGCGTAATGCTATCGTTATAGTAATAACCACCTAAGGCATTCATATTGCCATGAATCTGGTAAAAAGGAGCTTCCTCAGCCCAAACCAAATGTTCACGCAATTGATCACCGGCAACTTCTAGTGTCCAGCCAAGCCAACCAAAACCGGCATGTTCGCCGAAACGGAAAGGGCCGTGGGAAGCACTAAAATCTACTTCTACAGAAAAAGGATCAATTTCAGGGGCACCTGATACATCCGAGAAGGCACTGACATCCATGCTTACCAAAAAGGTAGTCTGGGTTGAAAACCAGGATGAATCCATGCTTTTTACTTCAACCGTGTATGCCGAATTTTCATTCGCGGCAGTAACTATTTCATCAATGGATGACTCAAGTTGAATGCCAACAATTTTCGGCGCAACAACACCAGTAAGCACTGCTGCAGGAAGCAATACTGTTAATACTTTTTTCATTGAGATAAATCCAATTTACAAATGGGATGGAAGACAGGTCTATTATCGACAGCGTTATTTTCAGCATTATCTCATATTTACAGACGACTGTAAGTCAAAATGTATACTTTTCTAGTAAAGACTTCAGGCGTAATAGATATTAATTACAAAACAAGCGTACCTATAATGGCAATAAGTAAAGCAAGCTCTATGAATTCTATTGCGTACGTTATCTTGACCGGTGCGCGGTAATGGTGGAAGAAATTTACTACGCAGTACTTGGAAAGTCGTGAATCAAATTCTGGATGAAGTTTTGCTCCATTAAATAGTCGCCTCCCCCTTGGATATATTGGGAGAAGATTCCGAAAATACTTGTGAAGAACACCTTGTTGCATTCTTAACAGCATTCATAGTTAGAGTGATAGCTATCATTAATCAACTGATGGTAGATACGATTACCACCGTAGATATCATCGGCCTGCATCCAGGAATGGGGTATAGATCACAACAGAAAAGTTGAGAAACTGCATAAGGAAGTTGACTCTCCAAAAAATTGGGAAGCGTCCCTGAAAGCCAAAAAAAACTTAAAGATGCGTGTTCATTGCCCATAAAAAATAGCACCCCAGTACCAGATACCTATATAAAACGCCCACTCATGGTTTTTACATACAACTTAGCCCTGAGAAAAGCACGCGAGATAGAGAGAACTGTCGAATTACGGGGCACACTAACTCTAGTGTAATAATAGTTATAGAAACCCAAGAATTTGAGTAGAGCCGAAAGTTGATGATGCACGAATAGACCACAAATACACTGATTTTCATAAGAAAAACAGTGTGTAAAGCGGGAAGTGTCTATCATCAACTCTCTTTGCCGGGATCCCATATATTAGAGCTGAAAGTTTAAAGAGAGAATCAGGTATACCAGACTGAGCTAGACTCCCAATGGACAAGTGATGTGTCCTTCCTTAAGATCAATATGAAAGAATGACCACATAAGATGAATATAAGCTAGCGTCTACTTTACCGGTGGAGGCTTATGCAACAGGAAGTGCAAAAGGCGTAAGTAATCCTATGAATCGACGCAAGCTATTATCATTAGTTACCACTTTGAGCATATTAATTGGCTTAGCCTTTGTCGCAACACCATTTTTTGCCTCTATGAATCCAAATAAAGCTGCTAAGAGCAGCTCAAAAATCAGAATAGATTTGTCCGAGATCCCAGAGGTTGGAGCACTAGAAGTCGATTATCAATGGTATAAAGCTCTTGTGGTAAAAAATCCTGAAATGACAGTTTTCGTAGTGCCCTACTCCGATGGGACCTATTGGTTACCAGACCCCACCTGGGCGCGCCCTTTTCTGCCATGTAACAAATTCCTCATTCGAAAAGATGGCTTTTATTGCAAAGATCCCAGCCTCCATGAAGGTTGGCATGAACAAGCTCAATGGCATTCACAGGGGAGCAATAAAGGTACATGGATGCCCGATCTACAAAAGCTAAACTTTAGGATTCAGGGAAAGTACATAGTACTGAGTCCAGAGTACAACTAATTACCAACAAGTCAATACAGCCGATCGATTAAAGTGTTAGGAAGTAAAAAATAGCCATAATGAAAAATATATTTTTACCTATGGTTCTAATTCTATGCTCCTGCTCGTCAGGTATAGATGAAGACAGTATAAATATAGAAGCAGCGACTGAGTCTTTGGAACGGCTATTATTAAAATGTGCAGAGAAAGGAGAGTATTTTTCTAGTGAAGTAGAACATATTGAGCCAATCGGAAAAAGACACTCCTATTGTGACCAAAGTGGTGCTTATATCAGATATGGTTATGTATTCGTTTCTGAGTACGGTTTGTATATGCCTGCAAAGGGAGTCACTGTTATAGAATCTGATGGCTCTGACCCCAGCTATAAAAAAATCCATGAATCTGTCTATAGCTACAAAATTCGAGGGTAAAATTCCTAACTGACCATGTATTCGGCATAAGGGCAAACCAGATAAACTAGATTTAAAAGCGGCGGAAACTACTACTTAGTAAAATTTTAACAAGTATAAAGCCTGCTAAAGTCTTACAAAATAGCGCCCTCTCCAGGATACTAAAAACACTATGCGTATCGTTCTAATTATTTTGGCAATAGCTACTGCTGTCAGTTGCGCTGTTCAGGTATCTTACGAAGGTGACGACAACCTTACCAGAAGCCTGTTAATTCAAACTTGGAGTAGGCCCGGAAAACATTGGACCTATCAAGAAGGAGGGAAAGGCGAGTTCAAAACATATATTGGCCACCCACACTTTCCGCTCACTTATGATTTTTTTGGTCTATGGAAGACTCTGTGCTGTATGTAGAATACGATCACTATTATGAGAAAGAACAAAGAGAATACACATGCAATATCCTTGAGCTATAACAAACACGCATGGTCCTTGAACCTTTACACTGAGGGCGTAAGATCGTCCTCACTGTATACGAATTTTAAAAATAATTGCCATCAGACCCTGAAAGTTTTATTGGGGGCAAGTCGAGACTAACCGATAGAGACTCCTGACTGTAAATGCAATGTTTAAATACTCACTCGAGCGACAGCTAATACGGCCTGAACCTGTTACTTCATCTTCCAAGATATCCTGAAGAGTGTCAGGTAAGGCTATTTTCCCGGTGAGGCAACATTAGCAACTTCCATAAAACTACATTGCTGTTGATTGCTACTCTTGTCATATCAAGCAACGGAGTAAGCCGACATATTTCTATCTAATACACCGTAACGGGTCATATCTTTTTGGCCTCAGACAATGCTCTTTGCGATGAGGCGATGTTATTGCTGACTTCCTCATCAGAAAAATCAAGGCGAGTCAGTCTCGCATTCAAGGTTACAACAACCGCTAAAACGGCTAATAGGACAGCAGCTGGTAAAGCGGTGCTGAGCGCTTGCCCGGCCAGTAGGTGCGATCCCGAAGCCCCGATCAGAGCTATCGAGAAGCCAGCATATCCCCACTGTTTAAGTGTTTTAAACTTTGGTTGAAGAATTGCAATCGCGCCAATCAAATAGGCGGTTCCTAAGATTTTCAACAAATAAAGCGGGTAGCCTAAATCAACCGTTGCCTGAACAATGGCTTCCTGTCCTGTTAGTTTAGCCATGCCTGATATCATCATCAGCACCGCGAACATAGAAGAGACCAGGTGAAATATGACTGCCTGTTTTCTCATGAAGGGAATCCTGTTTCGTTAAATGACGAGTACAGATTAGATGTTCTCTTATTGCAGTTATATAGACAAAAAGGCAAACTTCTATTGCATGAATGCAACGTCAGGGTAATGTCATGGATTGGAACGATTTGAAGGTCGTTATCGCGCTTGCAGAGAAAGGAACCTTAAAGGCGGCTTCTAGGCAGTTAAATGTTAATTCAACCACTGTGTGGAGGCGGATCCAGCAGCTTGAAAGCAAGCTTTCAACGCAGCTTTTTATTGTTAGTCGTCGCGGCTACCAACTGACTGAGGCGGGGCGAACTGTTTTGGATAGTGCCAAACGAATGGAGTCATTGGCCGATGGCATCCTCATTCAAAGTTCTCTGCAACATGACAAAGTTCAAGGTTTAATTCGTGTTACCGCACCCTCAACAATGGCAACGACCACTTTGCCCGAGTGGGTTAGTGAATTCCGGAGGCCATTCCCCGACGTTGAGTTTGAGATCCTTGAAAGTGAGCAGGCTCTGGATATCGAGCATCGCGATGCGGACATTGCCATTAGGGCAAGTCATACAGCACCGAAAAACCTTATTGCACGTAAAATGAGAGATGTAAACTTAAGCATCTATGCCTCTGAAGACTTTTTGAAGGCTAGTGGGTATAACGCTCCTTTCAAGTTGTCCGAAATTGAACACCTAACAGCTATTGACTACGTGTACTTAGATAACCCAGCAGTGCACTGGTATCAGAAACGAATTAAACACAACGCTAAATCCATATATTGTAATTCTATCACTACAGCATTGAACGCTGCGCTTAATGATCAAGGAATAGCTTTGCTACCAACTGATGATTCGTATGATCTTGTCGAACTCTATCGATTGGATGCTAAGTACAACTCATCTTTGTGGGTTCTGGCTAATAAGGATCTGAGAAACACAGTACGTATCAAGGCTTTTTGGGACTTCTTAATTGCCAAAATGGAAAGTTATAAAGTTCAATGATTTAAATTTTTCTATACTGCCCAAGAAATCCGAGTTGGTCCATCTGATTTTATGAATATCCTAATCGCGGAGTCGCTAAGCCCTTTGCCAATATGCACTACAATACCTAATGGAGAAATGCAATGATCCATGGAAAATGGTATAGATAGACTTCTAGACAAATTAATCACATCAGGCATTGGACAGACCAGTGATCACAATTATCAGTCTGTAGTTCAATAGGACTACCAAATGTTTATGGTACCTTTTATGGATTATGTTTAGTTAGTAGCCCTTGATAACGGCTACCTAAACATCGATATAACATAATCACTCGTAAACGTCATTAACAAAAATACTGTAGATTGGACGCACCAATGCGCGTCACTGCTTACAGCATTCCAGACACTCAGCCAGTTTCTTAATGATTTCCGCCCCATAGTGCCCGCCCCATTTTAATTTGTCAGTATATTTACCCACTTGGTTGCCTTTAACGTCCAGCACGGTGATTGACACACTTATTCCATTCCTTTAGTTCTCTCTAGTCTTATGCTTTCAGATCAACATATCTACTTCTTCTGATACTCGAGCCATATCCAGCTCTCCTGGCTGAGGGATTTGAAGGTATCTCTTGCGGAAATAGATGTGGAACCCGAGGACGTTAGACGCAAAAGAAAAAAGGTAGGCGTAACGCTTCCAGAGCTTGAAGAGTCGCTCCAAGCCACTGAATGTTCTTCACTTTATTGAAGAAGAGCGGATTTCTAGCGTATGATTAATATAGTCACAAAAGCATCTTTATGACTATGCCAGCCAACCCTCTGGATATCATATTTTTACTAAATATAGTATTTTTGTATCCCTAGGATATTTTGACGAATGATAATGTTCAGCTGCTTTTGAATATACTGTTAGGGCAACATTATGCAAAAACTAATTACTATTTTATGCTTTCTTTTTGCTAGCCCAGCTCTAGGGAATGAAATTCTTGGCAAGTATAAAAGTGAGTCCACGATAGGCCTTGGCTTATTTGGCGGGCATATTTTAGTGATTGAAAATAAAGGCTTCATTCATAAAATCACTACTGATATAATGTGCAATAAAAGTGATCCAAATTGCCACCTTAATAAAGTGCCCTATAAACCTTATAAAGGTTCATATTCTTTACAGGGAAACCAGATTACCTTTGACAGTGAATTTATGGATGAAAAAATATATTATTATGTAAAGTATCACAATAAAGAATTTCTCTTAACTGAGACAGATAAATTTGCATTTGATCAAGCAAGAAGATTACCACCAGTGGTATTAGTAAAGATTTCGGATAGTCCGGAGCGAAACCAGCCTTAGCAAATTGCGGTACAATCATTTTTAAAATACTCAGATTGGACTAACCACACTTGGCTTCGACTGCCCGTGCTGGCAATATTATGCACATCAAGGGAATTGCCTGTTAACTCAAAGAGGTTCAAATGAATACGTTAGTATTACTTATAATTTTTGGTTACTTAATTATCTATATGTTCTTAGGATTGAACTTTTTGATGATCCTTATGGAGCAAAAAATTAAGATTAAGCTTAAACTAAGTACAAAGAACTTTTATTTTCCTATAGATCCTGAGACCAAAGAAAATCTATCTAAGCTCTTTAGCACTGAGACAAATCCAAGCGGATACTTAAGTGCACGAGTATACGGTATTGGTTCATTTGTAATGCTACTAATACCCATTTATTCAGGTATAGCATATAAGGTATACCAAATAATCCAAGGTATGTATGCATAAGAAGTTGCTTACATTGGCTGCAGCCCTTTGGACCTCTGCGGAATGTCCACGCCCCATGGCAAGACATTAAGCGTCAGGAGCAATTGAGTGAAACGAGGCTCAAAAGGGAGTGATAGAGAATTGGAGAAATTCTCCAGTATGTCTCTCCCTGACACAAATAAGGAGATTGAGCGCTGTATGTGGGGCTCAAAAAATGGTGGTACTACTACGGGACGTAAATCATTTTTCAAACGTCTAGTGTGGTTAGAAGAAATTCGAGAAGAAAGACACGGTATAGAGGCTCCTAGGCGTGATTTCAAAAAGCACTAAAGTACAAACACTTAACAAGCCGCTCAAACTTATTCCGATTGTAAAAGGCGGGGCGTTAACTGACTAGTGAAATCATGAATAAGGGAAAAGGAATAACACTTAGGCTCGTATTGGTAGTTGTAGTTGCAGCTGCGATTTCATTTTTCTTTGGAAGCAGCTTCTATATGACCGTAGTGATGGTTACAGCTCTGGGACTGTTAGGCGAGATGGTGCATATGCCTGAGAATATGCCAGGAGCTGTCGACAACCACGAAGGAAAAGAAGTTCACCCATTTATTGCAATGGTCATTGGAGTGCTTGTTGTATTAATTTTACTAATCATAGGTTTTTTGTTTCCAGAGATATATCGTTATGATTTTGGTTCATACAGTTAACAAACCGAAGCAATCGATCCCCTTGTTCGCTGGGATAGCCAAAACACAACACTTTTTTATCTACCCTTATACGAGGCTTTAGCAGAGAAATCATATTGAACCTAATATAATCTGATATCAATGACGGTTATCATTTCACAATCAACAGAAATGATGGGACGGTATCTATCGGTGAAGCACTTGAATTTTTCCACGGTAATTTTACTCTACCTTCACTGACTTGCACCTTAAGACCATATTGGTAGACACTTGCAGTATCAGCAAGAACTTGGAATCATCGAGTAATGTCAGGAATACTAGAATTAGAGCGTCTTTTGAGCGAAATGAATCCCGAACTTATTGAAGGTGAATTTGTATTTTGCACTGTTTCAGGCTCATTAGCTCAATATATTGAGTGGAACCCACTTGCAAGCTTCAACGAAAAAGAAGGATTAACACTTGTCTTAACAAAGGATATCGCAAGCCGTGAGGGCTTGCAGTTTAGAAATACTTACAAGCAAATAACTTTAACCGTACATTCTAGTTTAGAGGCTGTTGGATTAACAGCCGCTGTTTCCAACAAACTAGCTTCGAAGGGTATTAGTGCAAATGTAATTGCAGCATACTTCCATGACCATATTTTTGTACAATCAGAAAAAGCAAGGGAAGCGTTGATTGCATTGAAAGAAGTCGGAAAGAACAGTTTATAAGTGCTCCAACAAGGGTATATACTGGCTGACTACTACGTTGCGTGTCAGATTTTGACCACCTCGTATATGCCTATCAAGCAAGTGTTAAGATTTTAGGGTTGAGAAAGTATGGCAAAGGAAATTGAGCGGAAGTTCTTAGTTGATAAAAAGGCTATTGCTTCTTTTACAGGTGGAAAGAGAATCAAACAAGCCTATATAAGTACGGAGTCCAAAGCTGTAGTCAGAGTTCGCGTAATCGGAGATCATGCATATCTAACATTGAAAGGTGAAAGTAAAGGAATTACACGGACTGAGTTTGAGTATCCAATACCCTTTGAAGACGCAAATGAAATGATTGCGGAGCTATGTGATGGTCCCATCATAGATAAAACGAGATTCATAGTAGAGCACGAAAAACACACCTGGGAAATAGATATCTTTCATGGAGACAATGACGGCTTGATTATTGCTGAGGTCGAGATGCAAAGTGAATCTGAAAGTGTGGAGTTGCCGGAGTGGATTGATAAAGAGGTTACTGGAGATCCAAGATATTACAATTCCAATTTATTATATTTTCCATTTAAAGATTGGGACAAATCATAACTAGAACGTACACAACATTGACACATGCTTCGCTGAGCTAATCACAAAATAAATTCTGTATATCCTCGGCTCAGCGAGGCATCATGAGTAAATCACTATGAACCCAGCCATAGAAGAATTAAAAAGATATTTAACCGAGCTAGAATCGGTGAATGACTTTGAATCGATAGAACTTAAAGCAGAGCATATTGGCATTTTAATTCAGGTAAAGTCGGCGATAGGACAGCTTGAACTATGCGAAAAGTATGGTATCAGCGCAGGTTCACTAGTAAGTAGTTTACCCAAAACTGAAAATCCAAATTTTTGCTACTTAATGGTACATGAAAACGAGTCGTCGAACCCTGATAACTGGGAGGAAGTTATCTTCGAAGGACAGAAAATTCAGTTTAGTGGTGGTGACCTTGTAATTCGCAAGTAATCAACACACAGTAAATCATTGTCGCCAATCAACAAACTGCTTGTATATTACAATTCTTATAGAAGTTAAGCACTATAGACCCACGCCGAAAGCATGCCTAAAAAGAGACTAAAAGGTACTCAGACGCAAGTAATGACTACTATGACAATAAGAGCAATTTGCTTATTAATTTTGGTTTTAGGAATCACAATCCTCTTTGGCATTATAAAAATCCACAACCCCGATGTAAGCTTTGAAAGCTCAGATGGCCATTGGGGAGACTCTGAAGTTCAATTTAAGGGGCGGGATTATTCCGTAATAGAAGAAGGGTTCCGTAGGTACAAACTTCAATGTAACGCAAGCGATGTGTACCTTGTTAGAAATACTGAGAAGAATTGGATAAATGTACTCGCTTGGCCAAACTACCTCTCTCATGACAAATGGAAGCTCCCATACAGAGCCGCAAGTGGAATGCACTATGATGGAATTATTAGGTGCCAAACAAATCAATAACATCACATTCTAATTCCAGTACAGCGTAACCCTAAAATTCCGATCTGCTTTTAATCAGAGGAATAGTTTAATAGCAATAGGACCCTCCTTCATCTTCTGAAAACTGGCGCACATTTTCATTTATTCAGCTGTCGCAAGACATTACATAACCCTACCGAATAAAAAGTATACACATAAGAATTAAACGTTCCTTCGCACCACTGGCGCTATCTCCCGCAACGATTTATAAATCAGACAAGCGAATAGGATTACCGACAACTAAAAAATTTCTCAGAAAAGCAATAATCGTTTTTCAAATTATCTCTTCTTGCGTGAGAGCACCCTCAAAATCAGAATTCTTGATTTGCCCTTTTACTGCAAGACCAGTGATTGATACGGGCTTCGCCCGCAGAAACATGGGAGAGCGAAGTTGAATTACCCGGATCAGTTCACTCCTCAGATTTGGCCATTGATTATTTATTGTCTGGCCGTATTTGCCCTAATTACCTTAATGCTCAGCCTTTCCTATTTTCTCGGTCAGAAACGCAGAGACCCGGCTACCGATGAGCCCTATGAGTCGGGTATTGTTTCCCAGGGCAATGCGCGTCTGCGCCTCTCTGTCGCCTATTACCTTGTTGCCATCCTGTTTATCGTCTTCGACCTGGAGGCGATTTACCTGTTTAGCTGGTCCATCGCATTTTATGAAACTGGCCTGCTCGGGTTTATCGAGGCCACCGTATTTATCGTGATACTGCTGGTGGGGCTTATTTATCTGTGGCGCCTGGGTGCACTTGACTGGGGCGGATACCAGAAGAGTTTGGAGAAACGCCAAAAACCCCGATAACAACAATGAGAATTCATAATGCGCTGGAAGCTGAGCAAAGCCGACGACCTGATTGCCACTGAACGCGGCAATCCTTCTGAAGAAATAAGCACTCAAGATTTAGAAAAAAATATTCTCCTTACCAAACTCGAAGAGCTGGTTTCCTGGGGCCGTTCAAATTCCCTGTGGCCATTTAACTTCGGGTTGTCCTGTTGCTACGTAGAAATGGCCACCGCCTTCACCAGCCGCCACGACATCTCTCGCTTTGGCGCTGAGGTCATCCGTGCAACCCCGCGACAAGCGGATTTGATTGTAATTTCAGGGACAGTTTTCCTGAAAATGGCACCAGTGGTACAGCGACTCTACGAGCAAATGATCGAGCCCCGTTGGGTCATCTCCATGGGTTCATGCGCAAATTCCGGCGGTATGTACGATATCTACAGTGTGGTTCAGGGGGTCGATAAGTTTCTCCCGGTCGATGTTTATGTGCCCGGCTGTCCACCACGCCCAGAGGCCCTACTGCAGGGATTGACCTTGCTGCAAAAGTCGGTGGCTGCGGAGAGACGAGCCTTCAGCTGGGTTGTGGATGATCAAGGAACTCACAAGGTTCCAAAGCCCAGTCAGCGTGATCTCCATAGGGAAGAACGTATGAAAGCTGACATGCTACGTGCGCCCGACAGTGTTTAGGCTTCATGGAATAAGAAAAAAACAACGGAATAGCCAATGACTGGCGTAATTGCGAAAACTGTCCACACAGCAACTCCCTACAGGAAAGCAGCAGAGGCATTTATTCGGGACCTCGACACCGGATATAAGCTTCACTCGTTCTGGTGGCAGCCACACTGTGATGATATGCCCACACTGTGGATCGAGAAACATGCCTTGATCCCTCTTTTACTCTTTCTCAAGCGGGATATCACCCAGCCATTTGAAATGCTGTATGACCTGAGTGCTATCGACGAACGGCTGCGGGTCAACCGTGGGGAGGGAACCGAAAAACAACCTTCCAGCGATTTCACCCTGGTATATCAACTACTTTCATTTACCCGCAATTTATTTATCCGTATCAAGGTGGCTCTTCCCGAGAGTGATCTGAGTGCACCGACCATTACTGCCGTTTGGGAGAATGCCAACTGGTATGAACGGGAAGTGTGGGATCTATTCGGTATCGACTTTCCCGGTCATCCCCATTTACAGAGAATCATGATGCCCCTGACCTGGAAGGGGCATCCACTGCGCAAGGATCACCACGCTCGGGCTACCGAAGTCGACCCATTTAGTCTGTCAGAAGAGAAGGAGCGCAAAGAACAAGACGCCCTGCTGTTCCGGCCGGAAGACTGGGGCATGGCCAGGAGTAATGAAGACTCAGAGTTTATGTTCCTCAACCTGGGCCCGAATCACCCCAGTGTGCACGGGGTATTCCGTGTAGCCCTTCAGCTGGATGGTGAACAGATTATTGATGCAGTGCCAGATATCGGTTACCACCATCGCGGTGCGGAGAAGATGGCCGAGCGCCAGGCCTGGCATACCTATGTGCCCTACACCGACCGTATCGATTACCTCGGCGGTGTCATGAACAACCTGCCCTATGTGATGGCACTGGAGCAACTTGCCGGCATTAAAGTTCCTGAACGCGCACAGATGATACGGGTGATGATGTGCGAGTTCTTCCGCATATCCAGCCACCTGGTATTTTTTGGCACCTTTGCCCAGGACGTGGGGCAGATGTCTCCCGTGTTCTATATGTTTATCGATAGGGAAAAACTGTTTGGAATAGTTGAGGCCATTACCGGCGGCAGAATGCACCCGGCATGGTTCCGTATCGGCGGAGTAGCGCAGGACTTACCCCAGGGTTGGGACAAGATGGTGCGGGAATTTCTTGACTATATGCCCGCACGCTTAGCCGATTACGACGGCATGGTAATTAAAAACAAACTCCTGCAACGCCGCACCCGTGGCATTGGTGTCTACGATACGGCGGAGGCGTTTGAGTGGGGGGTTACCGGGCCAGGGCTTCGCGCCACGGGCCTGGATTGGGATCTGCGTAAAAAGCGCCCTTACAGCGGCTATGATCAGTTCGAGTTCGAGATTCCCAGCTACGATGGTGGGGACTGTTTCGACCGCTGCCGGGTCCGGGTGGATGAGATATGGCAGAGCCTGCGGATTATTCGCCAGTGCCTGGAAAATATGCCGGCAGGCCCTTATAAGTCGGACCACCCTTTGACTACCCCTCCGCGAAAGGGGCGCACCATGGAGGACATCGAGACTTTAATTCAGCACTTTGTGAATAACAGCTGGGGACCGGTAATGCCAGCCGGCGAAGTGTGTTATCCCATTGAGGCCACTAAAGGAATCAACAGCTACCAGATCGTTAGTGATGGGGGGACCACCTCATACAGGACCCGAATTCGCACCCCTTCATTCCCACACCTGCAAATGATTCCGTTAATGTCCAACGGACTATTGATTGCTGACCTTATTGCCATTATTGCCAGCATCGACTTCGTCATGGCGGATGTGGACAGATAACAATAAAGAATTACGGCAGGCACAGGGCCGTACAGCAGCGGAGTAGAAAAGTGCACGGAAATACACCCAGCGTTTCAGCCATCGCAAACACAGATGGCGGCAGCGCCTCAACGAAACCTCCGCAAGTTCTATCTCGGGGGCGACTATGTCCAGCTTATTAGAACCGGAATTGATTGAAGTAATGGAGCAAGGCAATAGCAATTCAGCAGACAACCAGGCGACCTTAACAGTACAAGAAAAAGAGGAAATTGATCAGGAAGCCACCCACTACCACGAAAAAACTTCAGTGGGGCTCGAGGCGTTGCGGATTGTACAGAAACATCGCGGCTGGATTTCCGATGAGAGCCTCCAGGCAATTTCCAATTATCTGGATATTCCCGTTGCAGAACTTGAGAGTGTCGCCACCTACTTCCAGTTGATTTTCCGCCAACCAGTAGGTAAGGAAGTGATCTACCTGTGTAAAAGCTCCAGCTGCTGGATTATGGGTTGCGATAATTTGCAGAAAAAAATATCTGAGCGCTTAAATATCCAGCCTGGAGAAACCTCCGAAGATGGGATTTTCACCCTGCTGGAAACGCCCTGCCTGGGAGATTGTGACAAAGCCCCAGTCCTTATGCTCGGCGAAGAGATGCATCGCCATTTGGATGAGAAAGGTATTGATGAATTAATCGATAAGAAGAAAAAATACCATGCTGACAAATCCACTGACTAAAAATATTTCCAGTGAAAATATTGCCGCCACTATTGAGCAATATGTGGAAAACGACGGCTACCAGGGCTGGCGCAAAGCCATCACCATGGTACCGGACAGTATTATCAACGAAGTAAAAGATGCAGGCCTGCGCGGACGCGGTGGAGCGGGGTTTAACACTGGGCTGAAGTGGAGTTTTGTACCTAGGGGTGAAGATTCGCCCAAGCAGAAGTACATCGTCTGTAACGCCGATGAAATGGAACCCGGCGCCTTCAAAGACCGATTGCTAATGGAGCGAGACCCTCACCTCCTTCTTGAGGGAATGGCTATAGCCGCCTATGCCATTGGCGCCTCTCACGCCTATATTTTTATTCGTGGTGAATACCACCTGGCTGCAAACCGGCTCGAACAGGCAATCGATGAAGCCAAGCAGCAGGGCATGATTGGCGAAAATATTTTCGACAGTGGCTTTAATCTGGAGATCTGCCTGCACCGCAGCGCCGGTAACTATATCTGTGGTGAAGAAACCGCACTGCTAAACGCCCTTGAAGGCAAGCGGGCCATTCCCCGCGCCAAGCCCCCCTTTCCACAGGTCAGCGGGCTTTGGGGCAAACCCACTGTCGTTAACAATGTAGAAACCTTGTGCAACCTCCCCCATTTAATTAGCCACGGCGTGGAGTGGTACAAAAACCTTAGCCGGGGTGACGATGCGGGAAGCAAAATATTTGGTGTTAGCGGCAAGGTTAATAATCCAGGGGCTTGGGAACTCCCAATGGGGACGCCCATTCGCGACATTATTGAACAACATGCCGGTGGCATGAAAGATGGCCTACAACTGAAGGGCATTCTTCCCGGTGGAGGATCGACCGACTTCCTCGGCCCGGACCACCTCGATCTTCCCATGGATTACGACGTTATCGGCAAGGCCGGCAGCCGTATGGGGACCGGCACGATCACCGTGCTCGACGATAAAACCTGCCCCGTAGGCCTGGTACTGAACTTGACCCAGTTCTTTGCGCGGGAATCATGTGGCTGGTGCACCCCCTGCCGGGACGGCTTGCCCTGGGCCGTCAAAATTCTGGAGAGAATAGAGTCTGGCCAGGGGACTAAAGAAGACTTGGAACTCCTCAGGGAACAGTGCGAGCGTATTGGCCCCGGCAATACCTTTTGCGCCCTGGCTCCCGGCGCTGCAGAGCCTATACAAAGCGCGTTAAAACTCTTTGAGCAGGATTTTATCGACCATATTGAAGGCGGTTGTTGCCCCTATAAATAAATTATCGCGACTAAATTAGTACAACAACCCTGCCCCTGAAAGCATTAATAAAAAGAAAATGGATTTCAAATGCCAACCATCACAATAGACGGTAATAAATACCAGGTTGATGGAGATCAAAACCTGCTCACTGCCTGCCTGTCCCTGGGTTTGAATGTCCCCTATTTTTGCTGGCACCCCGCCATGGGTTCTGTTGGCGCCTGCCGCCAATGTGCGGTTATCGAGCATAAGGACAGCGAAGATCAACGAGGCCGGTTTATTATGAGCTGTATGACCCCGATAAAAGACGGCGGTATTTACAGTGTCAGTTCGGAAGCTGCGAAAGATTTTCGCGGTTCTGTGATAGAAGACTTGATGACCAACCACCCTCACGATTGCCCGGTTTGTGAGGAGGGCGGCGAGTGCCACTTACAGGATATGACTGAAATGTCCGGTCATACCATGCGCCGCTATCAGGGTACCAAGCGCACCCACCGAAACCAGTATCTCGGCCCCTTTATCAATCACGAAATGAATCGCTGTATTACCTGCTACCGGTGTGTCAGGTTCTATCACGACTATGCCGGTGGCGAGGATTTACAAGCACTGGGTCGCAATCACCAAGTCTTTTTTGGCCGCAATACCGAGGGCATGCTGGAAAATGGTTTTAGTGGGAACCTTGTCGAAGTGTGCCCCACCGGAGTATTTACCGATAAGACTTTCAGCCAGCACTTTGTCCGAAAATGGGATTTGCAAACAGCCGCCTCAGTCTGTGAACACTGTGCCGTGGGTTGCAACACCGCGCCTGGAGCGAGGGAATCCGGCAACAACCAAGACCCGATGTTGCGTCGTGTGGTCAACTTATATCACCACGATATCAACGGCTATTTTCTCTGTGATCGGGGGCGCTTTGGATACGAATATGTCAACAGTAAGAGCCGGATAACCCAGGTACTTTCTGCGCGCAAAGATGCCGTGATCAGCTCTACAGCAGAAACTGATGAACGTCTGCACAAAGAGGTTTCTCCCAAGGACGCGGTGTTCTCACTTTCAGAAAAACTCGCATCAGCTCAGAGAGGTGAGCACCGCTTAATCGGCATTGGCTCACCCAGGGCATCGCTGGAAAATAACTTCGCCCTATTAAAGTTTGTAGGACGGGATAACTTCTTCTCTGGCCTCAACCAGCGGGATATGCAGCTACTACACCTTGTAGACAGAATTCAGAGCGATGCCAATATCCACAGCCCGACTATCCCTGAGATAGAAAATTCAGATGTTATATTGATACTCGGGGAAGATATCTACAACACAGCCCCCAGGGTTGCCCTGGCAGTTCGCCAAGCAGCACGGAGCCGCCAAAAAGAACAGGCTGAATCATTAAGAATACCCTTGTGGCAGGATGCTTCTGTTCGACAATTAGAGGGTGAACCCAGCCCAATTATTTTTATCGGCACCGAACTCAATCAGATCTCAGATATTACCTGTAAAGCGATCTATACCCTGCCGGAACAGGCCGCCCAAATCGGCCAGGCAATTGCCAATAATATTCTGAAGGTTAAAAGCAACAAAACTTCACTGAGTGCAGAGAATCTGGAGGAAGCTGAAAGAATCTCAGCAATATTAACTGCGGCTAAGAACCCAGTGATCATCTCTGGAACCAGCAGCAAAAATATCCACCTTACCCACAGCGCAGCCAAAATCGCCAGTGCACTGGCAGAAAAAAATGGCAAACCTACTTCTCTATACTTGTGTTGTGAAGAGGCTAATAGCTTGGGAGTTATTCAACTGTTTGAGCCCGAAACCGGTTCCCTTGAGCATCTGATCACTGAACTCAAGAATGACAAAACCAATATCGATAAAACCCTAGTGATTCTGGAGAATGACCTCTCCTTAAGAATCGCAAGTGAAGAGTTAAACAGTCTGTTTGCCAGCGTCGACCATATTATTCTGCTGGACACCCTGCTCAATGAAACCGCCAAACATGCCGACTTAATCTTTCCTGTATCCGCAACGGCCGAATCCCAAGGGACATTTGTTAACAATACTGGTTTGGCACAGCGATTTTATGCGGTCTATGAAGGCACTGGGTATATCCAGGAGAGCTGGCGCTGGCTGGTAGATGCCGCTGGTTTTTGCACAGAACACTCCGAGAGTATCGACACTATTATCAATTGGAATCACTGCCCGGATATCACCGATTCCCTAGCGGAAAGTGTTTCTTCACTCAAGGTCATCAAAGATTTAGGGCCGGATGAAAACTTCCGGATTGACGGGCTCAAGGTTGCTCGACAGACCGCTCGCTACAGTGGGCGCACGGCTATTCACGCAGAGCAACATGTCTCAGAGGAGCCCCCACACCAAGACCCCGATGCTCCCATGAGCTTTAGCATGGAAGGTGTGCACAATCCGAACCGATCACCGCTGCAAGCCAATATCTGGTCTCCCGGATGGAACTCCAACCAATCAATTTTCAAGTTTCAGCAGGAAGTGGGTGGCGAACGCCGTGGTGGTGCCTCGGGTAAATATATCCAGCGGCGAGAGCAAGCACTATCGGAGTGGTCCTTGCCCATAGCCTCCGATGGCGATACAGATAGCGATAACCACAGTCTAGCGACACTGCCGATTTACCGAATGTTTGGTTCGGAAGAGCTCAGTAACCGCGCAATGGCCATCGCTAAAGTGATCGATAAGCCATTCTTTACTTTAAATCGCGGTGATGCCGAAAGTGCCAACCTCAACCAGGGAGACACAGTGGCGTTAGACACCAATAGCGGTGTTTTCCGCGGCAGTGTGGTTATCTCCGATAGCCAACCTTCCGGCAGCCTGGGTGTGCCCTATGGTCTTCCAGGGCTTGAAACTCTTTCCCCCGTATTACCGGGTGGCGCCAATCTGTTGCCAGTGGAAGAAAGCTCCGCAATCGGGCAAGAGGACTAATTATGAGCACAAATATCTGGATCATATTGCTCAATATTTTCGGCGTATTGATAGTTACCGTGCTGCTAGCAGCCATTTTAACTTGGGGCGAGCGCCGCCTATTGGGCTTTTGGCAAGATCGCCCGGGCCCTAACCGAGTAGGGAAATTTGGCACCCTGCAAGTTATTGCAGATATGATCAAGCTGTTCTTTAAGGAAGACTTCACTCCGAAATTTGCAGATATTCCCGTATTTGTACTGGCACCCACTGTAGTTATGGCAACCATGTTGATTGCCTTTGCTGTAGTGCCCATATCGCCCAATATTGGGGTCACCGACCTGAATATCGGTTTACTGTTTGTGCTGGCTATGAGTTCTATTGCGGTCTATAGCGTAATTCTTGGGGGATATGCATCAAATAATAAATATGCTCTGCTCGGTGGGCTAAGGGCTGCCGCTCAAACCGTGTCCTATGAAGTATTTATGGGTTTGAGCCTGATGGGCGTTGTTATGCTCTCAGGCAGTTTCAATCTACGCGAGATTGTTAATGCCCAGGCAGATGGTTGGTTTATCATCCCCCAATTCCTGGGTTTTATTGTTTTCTTTATTGCCGGTATTGCCGAGAGCCGCAGAACTCCATTTGATCTTCCGGAAGCTGAGCACGAACTGACAGCGGGATTCCATACCGAATACTCCGGTATGAAGTTCGGCATGTTCTTTGTGGGTGAATATCTGGCAGTGATTCTAATTTCAGCACTAATCACCACCCTGTTTCTCGGTGGATGGCACGGCCCCCTACTGCCCCCATTTATTTGGTTTTGCCTGAAAACTGCCATTCTGGTTGGTGTGTTTATTCTTTTAAGGGCGGCGATTCCACGCCCCCGCTACGACCAATTAATGAAGTTTGGCTGGAAGGTCATGCTACCTCTGGCCCTGATCAACCTACTGGCTACCGCAGCGGTACTTTTGTGGACAGCCTAGAAAATTAAAATAAGCGTGCGAGGCCAAAGAAATGATTTCAAGCCAGATTCGCAGCATGTGGTTGGTATTTAAACACCTGTTCCGGAAGAACGTTACCGTACAATACCCCGACCAAAAGCCCTATCTGGCACCCAGATATCGTGGCAGGATCGTGCTCACCCGAGATCCCAACGGTGACGAGCGCTGCGTTGCCTGTAATCTCTGCGCCGTTGCCTGCCCTCCTGATTGTATTTCACTGCAAAAAACAGAAGATCCTGACGGCCGCTGGCGTCCCGAATATTTTCGTATCAATTTTTCCCGCTGCATTATGTGTGGGCTTTGTGAAGATGCCTGCCCAACCTATGCCATCCAGCTAACACCTGACTTTGAGATGTGCGAGTACGATCGGCAAAACATGGTGTACGAAAAGGAAGATCTTCTAATCAGTGGCCCTGGTAAGTATCACGACTACAGCTTTTATCAAATTGCAGGAAAGGCCATCTCAGGTAAGGACAAGGGCGAAGCTCAAAATGAGGCCGAGCCCATTAATGTAAAAAGCCTAAATCTCTGATTTCAATAAGGCTAATAACTAAAAAGAGGTTTTCCCAGTGAATTACATTTTCTACTTAACCGCTGCGGTTGCCATTGTCTCAACCGCCATGGTTATCTTTCACAAGAACGCGGTCCACGCGCTACTTTATCTTGTCACTTCACTTTTATCGGTTGCCGTTATTTTCTACCAGTTTGGCGCCCCCCTGGCAGCAGCTTTGGAAGTTATTATTTATGCCGGCGCCATCATGGTATTGATTATTTTTGTCATCATGATGCTCAACCAGGGAGACGCTTCAGTTGCACAGGAGCAAGCCTGGTTACAACCCCACACCTGGATTGGCCCAGCCCTTCTATCAGCCATTTTGTTAATCCAGCTACTTCTGCTGGTTAGTAGCGGGCAAATTCCTTCAGAGCAAACCTACCACTATATCGGGCCCAAACAAGTCGGTATCGCACTTTTTAGTCATTACGTTCTCGCTGTCGAACTGGCTTCAATGCTGCTTTTGGCAGGGCTTGTTGGAGCTTTTCACCTCGCCCGACACAGAAGAACAGTTAAACCGGAGTGAAGCTATGCCTATCGAATCTGCACCTGGTTTGGAGGCTGGCGTGCTGTTGGCCTCCATTCTGTTTTGCTTGGGGTTAGCCGGATTACTCATCCGAAGAAATATTATTTTTATGCTGATGAGTATTGAAATTTGCACCAATGCCGCAGCATTAATGTTTGTTGTCGCCGGCGCACACTGGGGCAATGCTGATGGGCAGGTGATGTTTGTTTTTGTTGTCACCCTGGCCGCTGCCGAAGTAGCCATTGCACTGGCGCTGGTCTTGCAATTTTATTATCGCAAACACACGGTCGATATTGACCAGCTCAATGGATTGAGGGGTTAATATGAACGGATCACTAGCCTGGATACCATTACTTCCCTTTCTTGGTTTCCTGACCCTCATCAGTATTCCACTGTTTACACAAAAGGAACCCTCACAAAAGTTAGTGAGCCTGATTGGTGTGGGCAGTGTGGGAATAGCAGCGATTCTGGTTTTTAACCTCGCACTCTCCACCTTTCTGGGCAACCCGGAATCGGTCGTTACACTGTCAGTTTGGCAGTGGATGCGGGTATCAGACCTCCAACTCGGCTTCACCTTTCATGTGGACTGGCTAACCCTGGTAATGCTGATGATCATTACCGGAGTGGGCTTCCTTATCCACTTATACTCAGCCGGATATATGCGTGAAGATCCGGATTTCCGCCGCTACTTTTCCTACCTGAATCTCTTTGTCTCTGCCATGTTAATTCTTGTAATGGCGGACAACCTGGTACTTCTCTACCTGGGATGGGAAGGTGTTGGTCTTTGTTCCTACTTGCTCATTGGCTTTTGGTATAAGGACCCTGCAAACGGCGCGGCGGCACAGAAGGCATTTATCGTCACCCGCGTCGGCGATACCGCCATGGCGATCGGCTTGTTCCTGTTGTTCTTTGAGTTCTCAACACTAAATATACCGGAGCTCATCACAGCGGCAGGGAATCCCGGGGTCAATACTCAAATTGTCACTATCGCTATGCTGCTGTTACTGGGTGGCGCTGTGGGTAAGTCAGCACAGATTCCACTCCAGACCTGGCTTCCCGATGCGATGGCAGGCCCCACTCCCGTCAGCGCCCTTATCCACGCTGCCACCATGGTGACGGCCGGGGTCTACTTGATCGCCCGCATGCACCCGCTTTATCAGCTGTCTGGAACCGCCATGACAGCTGTAGCCATTGTCGGCGCTCTGACTCTATTAATCTCCGGATTCAGTGCTATCGCACAAAGTGATATCAAACGGGTCCTGGCCTATTCGACCATCTCCCAGATTGGATATATGTTCCTGGCCCTGGGTGTCGGTGCCTGGTCAGGAGCCATCTTCCATTTGATGACCCACGCCTTCTTCAAGGCTCTGCTCTTCCTCTCCGCAGGGTCAGTAATCCTGAGCGTACATCACGAGCAGAATATCTTTGCCATGGGCGGCCTCTATCGCAAAATCCCCTTTACCTTTATCTGCTTTACCATCGGTTGCGCCTGCCTGGCAGCACTCCCATTTACATCCGGTTTCTACAGCAAAGATCATATTTTGCTCAGTGCTTATGAATATCATCAAGGAGTAAACCTGCTTTGGCTTGCCGGTCTATTAGGTGCGCTGGTCACAGGGATTTATAGCTTCCGGGTTCTGTTTCTTGCATTTCTGGGCAGTGAGGGCAGCGCCTCCTCACACTGTAAAGACGCCAATAACACGGTGATGATGCTTCCCTTGGGCCTCCTCGCTGTACTTGCCCTATTTGGTGGAATTCTCGCTCCACCTCTCCAGGGAGTCTTTGGCACCCCAACCGACGAACACCACTCCTGGGTCATTGAAGCCATTGCCATTGCCATGCCGCTGATCGGCCTGTTTATCGCCTGGAAAATGTTCCTGTTCGAGAAGAAGGTTGGGGAGCAGCGCTCTCCACTAATGCAGTTTTGGTTTAAGGGATGGGGTTTTGACTGGGTCTATGACCGGGTCTTTGTAAGACCTTTTAAATTTATCACCGCCCTTAACCACAAAGATATTATCGACAGCATCTACAAGGGTACCGCTTCGCTGAGTGCACATCTAAATAACGCCCTCAGCTCTTCACAAAATGGCCAAATACGTTGGTACCTGGCCACCTTTGTAGCCGGATCAATTTTATTCCTAGCCCTGTTGGTGGCTCTATGACATTACTGGCAATAATTATAATTTTATTTGTTGGGGGAATATTAGCCTGGCTGGCAGAGAGACATCTCTATGAGGGTGGACGCTTAATCAGCCTGGTTTCCCTGATAATCGCATCCCTGCTCTTGATCAGCTATTTCCCCCAGGCAGAGTCCACAGTTGTTACAGGTGACAGTCAGTGGTGGGATAGCCTTTTGGTATCCTGGATACCCAGGTTTGGGATCAGCTTCCATCTGGCAATTGATGGGCTCAGCTTTCTTATGCTGCTACTGACAATGGGGATGGGGATCTTTGGGTTAGTAATGACCTGGAATGATGTCACCTTCCGGCGCGGCTTCTTTTATTTTAACTACCTGTGGACACTGGCCGGTATTGTCGGTGTGTTTACCGCTATCGACCTGTTTTTATTCTTTTTCTTCTGGGAAGTTATGCTGATTCCCATGCTGCTGTTGATTGCAGTTTGGGGTTATGAGGGCAGAGTCTACGCTGCGATAAAGTTCTTTATTTTCACCCAGGCAAGCAGCTTGTTAATGCTGATTGCCATCGTTGCCTTGGCATTTATCCACTATCGGAATAGCGGGCAACTGACCTTTAACTATATGGATTTGTTGGGTGCTCAACTGTCTGCAACAGCAGCTTATTGGTTAATGCTCGGATTTTTTATTGCCTTTATCGTCAAGTTGCCAGCGCTGCCCTTCCATACCTGGTTACCTGACGCCCATACCCAGGCCCCTACTGCCGGCAGTATTCTGCTGGCGGCGATTCTGTTGAAAACAGGAGCCTATGGTTTATTACGCTTTACACTGCCCTTATTCCCGGAGAGTTCACAAGCTTTTGCACCCGTTGCAATGACCATTGGAGCCATCAGTGTGGTCTACGGCGCATCGCTGGCATTCGCTCAGAAGGATATGAAAAGACTTGTGGCCTATTCCAGTGTGAGCCATATGGGATTTGTTCTATTGGGGCTCTACGCGCTGAATACTATCGCCCTGCAGGGCGCAGTGATGCAAATGATCGCCCACGGCTTGAGTACCGCTGCTCTCTTCGCATTAGTAGGCGCACTACAGCATCGTCTCCATACTCGGGATATGAGTCAGCTCGGCGGTGTCTGGCCTCTTCTGCCAAAGCTATCCGCCGTTGCACTCTTCTTTGCCATCGCCTCGCTAGGACTGCCTGGGCTGGGTAATTTTGTTGCCGAATTCCTGGTGCTTGTTGGTAGCTTTAAAGCTAATCACTGGTTAACGGTTATTGCAGCAATTGGGCTTATTGGAGCAGCACTCTATGCACTATTGATGATGCAACGTGTCTTCTTTGGCAAGTTTAATGACAAATTGAAACCCGCTACAGAGGGGAAAACTGTCAGTGATCTAAGCCTCAGGGAGATCTCTGCGCTTCTTTCACTGGCGGTGCTTCTCGTGATCTTCGGGCTCCGCCCCCAGCCTATCTTTGATATCGCCGAGCCTACGATTGCCAAATCAATGCAAAAATTTCAGGCCCCCGAAAATGAAGAAGTCGTCATAGAAAAGACAGGGCCGGAAACTTCAGCAAGCTTATCCTCTCCTACTGCTAAAAGCGCTAATACAGGTACATCTCTATGAGTGCCCAAGAACTATTTTCTATCCTACCGCTTTTACTGATTAGTGCCGGTATTGTAGTTTTGCTGCTCCAAGTATCCTTCTGGAGAAATCATGCGGGCGCTCTGGTTACAACTCTTATCACCTTGGTAGCCGCTATCATTGCCTGTTTCTGGGTTGGAGCCAGCCTATCGGGCAATAACGGGTCCATTCAAGTGACTGCCCTACTCTCGATTGACTACAACTCGTTGTTCTTCTGTCTGCTGATATTAGTTACCGCCATAGCCGTCAGCGTTATGGGATACAACTACTTAAAACTTCGGTGTGACCTGAATAGAAACCCGGATAGCTATCCAGAAGAGTTTTATATACTACTTTTACTTGCCATTTTGGGAGCAAGCACCCTGGTATTTGCCAGCCACTTTGCCACCTTTTTCCTCGGTATAGAATTAATTAGCCTCGCACTTTATCCACTGTTGGGATTTGCGGTTACTGGCAATTTATCCTCAAGTAAAGATCAAGTAAATTCCCTGGAATCTGCCTTTAAATACTTAATCCTTTCAGCACTTTCTACCGCTCTCGGGCTATTCGGTATCGCATTAATTTATGCGGCGTCTGGGGCACTGGACTTTGGCAGTATCGCTACACGGATACAGGATCTTTCACAGACTTCTGCTCTTTTTGCAACCGGCGCCACTCTGCTGGTCATTTCTGTTGCTTTCAAGTTATCACTGGTTCCATTTCATATCTGGACACCCGATGTATTCCAGGGCGCACCTACGCCTACGACGGCGTTGATCGCCACAGTGGGAAAAACAGCCGTAATTGCCTTTCTGTTGCGATTCTTTAATACCTTAAATCTCTACCAGAGCCCTATTCTTATTGATTTACTGACAATCGCCGCCATAGCCAGCATGCTGATAGGAAATTTATTGGCCCTGATGCAAAACAATATCAAAAGGCTGCTGGCCTACTCCTCAATCGGCCATATAGGCTATTTAATTGTGGCGTTTATCATCGGCAATAGCGCGTTTGGTACAGAGGCGGTTATTTATTACATGGTCGCTTATGTCATTACTACACTAGGAGCCTTTGCAATTGTTGGCCTGATAGCTGATTCAGTGGAGGCCGCCCAACTAACCAATGGAACAAATGTCAGTGACGTGACCGACAGTGCAGATGATCCCTATCACAGAGACTTTTACCGGGGATTACTCTGGCGTAGTCCATGGCTGGCGAGCTGTCTTGCTCTAATGCTGTTATCTCTGGCTGGAATTCCCTTAACTATTGGGTTTATTGGGAAGTTTTACGTCTTTACCGCAGGTGTTGAAGGAAAAATGTGGGCTCTTCTCGCTGGTGTGGTTATTGGTAGTGCATTGGGCCTCTTCTATTACCTTCGTCTTCTACTTACGATGGTACAAAGAGATGCCATTGACACTAGCAGTAACAGCGAAACGTTACAAATTACCACTTCAGGGCAGTTTTTAATCGCAACTCTCGCTGCCGTACTGGTTTTTTTCGGAATATTTCCACAGGTCCTTATTAACTGGATAAATGCTATATAAAGTAGAGAGCGAGTGCTGATGTAAAAATATTTTAAAGCCCAGGCAATAGCCTGGTCATCAGAGGGTACTTACTATGAAGACTTTCAAACAAGCATTTGAAGTCATCAAGGATGCTGAGAGATTTCATCTGGAAATGGCAGCTGTTTACGAGACCTTACTGGACAAATCAGAAGACTACCGAACCCAATTGCTATTAAAACACATGCTTGAACATGAGCAGAGAATGGCGAAAAACCTGCAGAACTACAATGATGTAGCGCAAAATAAGGTGATGAAGACATGGCTGCAATACACCCATGAAGAAAGTGCCAATGACTTTATTCGCCGCCTCAATCTGAGTGATCCACCGACAATTCGTGAAATTAATAATATGGGACGAGAGGTAGATCGCTATTTCTCAGAACTCTATCAGGCGGTGTATGGTGCAATTGAGTCGATGGAGGTGAAAGAGGTGTTTGAAGACCTAAAGCAAATACAAGATAAGGAAAGAATTACCTTATCTATGGCCACAAATTCACTGTGGGATATGTAAAAATCCCGCTACTTACAGCGGGATCTAATCGTCACATAATTCTGCAGTCGGCTAACCCGGTATTAAGAAACACCAGGTTAGCCAGCTACATAGCAACTAGAACTACTTAGAACTCATACTGCGCTCTTACGTAGTACAGAGCTCCATTGAATCCCATAGGTGCCGTTTCCGGATATTCCGCTCCAGCAACACCGGACCAGGGGTTTTTATCCGGGTAGTTGTTGAATACGTTTTCCGCACCGGCAATCAAGGTCATGGAATCATTGAAGTCATAAGCAGCCTCAATATCCACAGTCCATTCATCACCGGCATCAATGGGCAAGCTGTAATCGTCCAAATGTGCTTCCCAGTAGCTACCGTAGTAGTTGAGTCGCACTAAGCCGCGCCAGCTGTCACCACTATGGGTGACAGATGCATTACCGCGCACCTCTGGTAAGCCATCCTCCAGCTGCCTGATACGCATTTCATCCATGGTATCCGTACTGAAATCGGTAACTTCCGTTTCCGTCCAGTTGAAAGCCAGGTTGAAATCTGTCGCATCACCGAGTGGGTAAGTCGCCACCAGGTCAACACCCTGGGTTTGGGTATCGAAGTCATTGGTGTAGAAACGGAAATATTCAAGGGAATCAGCACCACTGATGCCATCCTGAACCAACTGATCTCGCTCTTCATCAGTCAGTTCCTGGTTAGCAGATTGAGTGATTCGATCTGTAACCTCGATGAGGAAGTAATCCAGGGTAATATCCCAATCACCTGCGGCAATAATTGTACCGAAAGTAAAGCTCTGAGACTCCTCTGGCTGCAGCTGCTTACCGCCTTTCAATACAGCAATGGGGTTGGTTGCCGGAATAGTTCCCCGGTTAGCCAATGCGCCATTGGTATAAGCCGTAGTGACATTGGTAATGTTGGACTGACCTGGTGTTGGAGCACGGAAACCGGTGCTCAGTGTAGAGCGCAGGGCAATCACATCGTTGATTGTATAGTGGGCTGACAATTTGAAATTGGAAGTATCTCCGAAATCAGAGAAATCTTCCCAACGCAGTGCCGCACCTAATCGAAGAGCTTCGACGACTTCGAGTTCGAAGTCGGTGTAAAGTGCAATATTATCCCGGTCAAATGTGCCTACAACCTCAGGACCAAAACCAGAGAACCCATTCGAACCAATCAGGAAACCCTGCTCTGCCAGATCACCAACTTGCCAGGAGGCAGTATCACCCTGTTTGACCTCAAACTCTTCTTCACGCCATTCAAAGCCCGTGGCCATGAACAGAGGCATTCCGGCAAGTTCAATGCTCTTAGTCAAATCGATATTGAAGTTGTTTTCTTCCTGTATATAACCACCAGGGCTAAATCTGGTCGGGCTGTCAGGTCCGAGCGTGGCGTTGACGGTGTTGTAGATTAAAAAATCTACTTCGTTGTGACCGGTACTGGCACTTACGTCGTAGCCAATGCCATTTGCCAACTCACCACGAACACCAAATACTGCTGAGTAGTCCTCTAGCTCACCGCCAAAGCGCGGAGTAAATCCGCCTGGGAACATTTCGGTGTATGAGAAGCACTCATCACTAGACTGTGCTTCCTCATGGGTCATGCCAATACAATCATAGATACCATTGCTAGCATCCAGATCACCAATTAAGGGCTCATCATCAAGCGCATAAACGCCGGGACGAGTTTCCGGGTTCCGGAAGTAAAAGCCCCCATCTGTTTCGCGGCTGGCATAGTTACCAAAGGCATACAGCTCAGCAGTATCATTTATCTCTATGGCACTGTTAACAAAGAACTTGGTGTCGTCATTAACTTCTGGCTGGCCCCAGATCTGCGCAGGATTGGCAACATAGGTATTGCCATCTGCGATCAACTGGGCTGCATCGTCTCGCTGCACACTGCGGCTGGTAGAGTCCTGCTCACGGTACTCGAGGCTGACATTCACAAAACCAGAATCCGTCAGAGGCAGACCGAAATTCGCCGCTATCGTACTCTGATCACCATCACCTTCAGCGGTAGTTGCATACTTGGCTTCAACCGTGCCGCCCTCCGCTGCATCCTTTAACTGAAAGTTGATAACGCCGGCAATCGCATCGGAGCCATATTGGGCCGCGGCACCGTCACGGAGGACTTCAACCTGTTTCAGAGCAATCGCCGGAATTGCGGAGATATCTGGCCCCTGGGCACCATCTGAAACACCACTTCCGAGGAAGGAAATGACGGCAGCGCGATGGCGACGCTTGCCATTCACCAGAACCAGTGTGCTATCGGGTGGCAGTCCACGCAGGTTTGCAGGGCGAACGATTGAGGCAGCATCAGAAATTGGCTTTGCATTAACGTTGTAGGATGGAACAACGTTTCTAAGCAGGTTACTGAGATCTCCATCACCCTGGTTTACAAATTCTTCTCCGGTCACGATATCGATGGGAGCGGAGGAATCTGTAGCGGAACGCCCTTCAACACGGGTACCGATTGTTATCACTTCCTCAAGGAGTGCATCTTCAGCAAAAGTGGGACTGCTTAGTGCAGCAATCGAAGCTGCCAGCAGAGAGGGAGCGCCAAAGGCTGTAAGCCAGCGCTTCTTTTTTTCATTCATAGGAGAAATACCCTGTTTTAGTTATCTCTTATTTTCTTCCGAGCCAAATCAACCAGCTTTCACTTAAACCAATTTGTGCGTTACAGCAAAAATAAATTGGCTAATTAAGGTAGTGCTCCAGGAGATCAATAAAAATTTTTTACGCACTTGAAAGCTCGCTTATGCAGAGGGAGGTTACCACCAATACATTCACTGCAAGAAGTGTGACAACCAGAGAAAATGCCAGAAAAACTACAATTTGCAAGAGCAAAAAAGGCAATTTAAAAATTAAGAACGACTAAAAATGTAGATACTGACAAAACTGCCAAAAATAAAATAAATCTAATTAGATGATTAAATTAAATTTTAGTACAAAGGGAAGCCAAATAGAGCGCTCATGAACAAGCAGGGTATATCCCAAATAATAACTTCTACAGAGGACAAATGAAACTTATTTGATGATTTGAGGTAAAAAAATAACCTTAGCCTACCGTAATAAACATGATAAATATCATTTCACAAACAAATACCGTGAAGATATTTTATCTTGTCAGCTCTAACTCACAGACAAACATCCACAGAAAACCCACTTAACAAAAGAGGTTAATACTAAAAAACTAACGAATATGGGACAAGCAAACCTAACAAGAGTAGATTTGTGTTATAAAAAAACCACCCACTGATACGCTTCGAAGCTAGTAGAGTGGCTTTAATAAACGTCACAGTGAACTATCAGTCTAACTTTTGGTTGACAAAGATATCTCTAAGTAAACCTAGCAACACTATTCAACAATCAAGTGCGAACTTTATTGCGGCTTGAGCGTGAATCTCTGTGGAGTTCATCAGGTGAGTAGAGGTATCCTCTTGCGAAAGCAACATGCAAATCTCTGTACACCCTAGGATCACACCTTCGGCACCTCGATTGGATAGCAAATCCACAATACGAATAAATTCCATTTTTGAACTGTTAAGGACTCTTCCCTTACAGAGCTCTTCGTAAATAACCCTGTGGACTATCTCTCTATCGCTGGGCTCCGGAATCAAAACCTCAATCCCATACTTTTCCTGCATATAGCCACGATAGAAATCTTGCTCCATAGTAAAAGCTGTCGCCAACAAGCCGACGGTCTTTATCCCTCTGTTCTTAAGTGCTTCAGCTGTAGCATCACCAATATGTAAAAAAGGTACATCAATAGTCTCGATAATATCTCCGGCTACTTTATGCATAGTATTAGTGCACAATAAAATGCCCTCAGCACCAGCTTTTTCCAGGCACATTGCCGCCTCAACCAATAGCTTACTCGCCTGAGCCCAATCACCCTCCATTTGTAACCGTGCAATTTTTTCAAAATCGACGCTGTAAAGTAGAATTTCAGCCGAGTGCAGCCCTCCTAACTTTTGAGCAATTCCTTCATTAATCAGGCGATAATAAATTGCTGTACTCTCCCAACTCATT
Organism: Microbulbifer sp. CNSA002; assembly: GCF_047324085.1. NCBI lineage: Bacteria > Pseudomonadati > Pseudomonadota > Gammaproteobacteria > Cellvibrionales > Microbulbiferaceae > Microbulbifer > Microbulbifer sp. CNSA002. Next base: position 1,069,142 of record NZ_CP172449.1, on the reverse strand, counting down.
CCACCCAAAAGGCCAATCTTCTTCATCTTTGAGCTCATCTAATATCCCTTAATACATGTTGCGAATACTAACATGAGAGAGTCGAAAGACTGATTGTAAATTGAGGGCATTCAGGAATAGCGACAACTTAATTAAAAGTACCAATTCATATAAAATCGGTATTCACTTATAAATTACATACGGACGTGATTTAATACTTTTCTTATTCTTAGTGAAAGATCAATAATCAGACACTTCTGTAGGATCAACCCGCATACAGGAAGCTATTAAGTTTCTCTTACTGAAGTTGTAACCGGACACGACACTCATCAAGTTTTCCCTTCCCAATAGCCGGTGGGTAATCTCACCAAGAGGCAATCCTTGCCGGTCCAATTCCCGTGCTTCAGTTGCAAGATTTAACAAATAATCATACTTGGCTTGTAAGCGGATTTTTCCTTTTTCTACAATCCCTCTATGAGGACAAAATATAATATCAAAATCATAGGTGAGCACTTTTTTGATACTGTGCATTAAAGTTGGAATACTTTCATCTTTACGCAATAGCTTTAACTTACTAGCTACATACAGATCAGCAGTGAATATCCACCCTCGATCCTGAACCAGATAACAGGTCATGTCTTTGGCATGCCCTGGTGCGGGGATAACAACTACCTTTTCGCCGGAGAACCTTAAATCTTCCGGTAGTGGCGCAGCTTCCGCACGCCCGGCCCTCCCCCAAATCAGCATCTGTATTGGAGGTATCCGAAAGCCTCTCTTTAGTATCTCTACTGTCGCCTTAGGGGCTCTTGGTTGAATACCGGTAAGCTTATAAATTGCACCGGCGTTACCACTATGATCTTCGTGGTGATGGGTGAGGACTAATTGCCGAAAAGGTTTATTTTTTACAAACCACTTGACGTATTTCCACTGGTTACTGGGGCCGGCATCGATAATAGTGTCACCCAACCGATATACAATAAAGGTTGTATTGATACCAAAATCGAAACGGCCGACCCTTTGCGCATCCAGATCTTGATAGTCAAAAGAATCAATAACCGACACGCCACTCTCCAGCGCAAGAGACAGACCTTTAAGGAATTATAGAAGCATATCTATAAGGGCAGTCCTCCCCGGCAATTAGGCAATTTTAACGCCAACCATCGCAGGCTCAGGGAAAGAGAGTTTGATATAAGCTTAAATACGACACAGTAACCTTAATGGTGACAAGCTACTTTGTCATCTTTAAGCGCAACTGCAAACCCAACTTGGATGTGGCGCCAGTGGTGACCCAGGCAACGCGCCCGTCAGTGTCGACAATCAGCAAGGTTGGCGTCACTTTAACGCCCCATTGGGCGCTTAAAACACCATATGGATCATTTAGAGAAGGAAAAGCAAGTTCGTGATTCCGCATATATTCAGTAACCACCTCTTCTGTTCCAGACTGCATCGCAACACCAACAACCTGGTAATCCCGAGACAGGTCAGTCACAGCGGGGGAAACTATCCGGCAATAGGGGCACCAGGTTGCCCAAAAGTAAATTAATACTGGCCCTTTGGGATACATCTGTTTTAAATCAATTAGATTTCCCTGCAGCGATTGCCCCTCTAACTGAGGGGCCTGGTTCTCAGGGATATCTCTTTGGTGGAAATAACCCACGGCAGTAACCATTAGTACCGCCAAGGTGATAAATATCAACGCCTGAATCAGGTAGCTATAACGAGCTTTTTCCACCCCAAATAAACTCCTTTAGTACTTCACACTACACCCATAAGCCCGCGACGAGGACTTGGGCACAGCCAGTCCCTTCAGTGAAGCATCCAGTGCAGCAGAAACATAATTGTGTGAACTGCCGATAACCGCAGGATTGGCTGAGTCATTATCATCAATGGCTCCAGCATATACGACTTCTCCCTGAGGATTAATGATAAACATATGCGGAGTAGTTTTAGCTCCATAAGCACGCCCCATAACTCCAGAGGTATCCAGCAAGAAGGGTACGCTTGCGCCGAGGTTATGACTCTGTGCAACTGCCATAGCCTGCTCTGGCTCCAAATAGCCCTGCTTTCCTTTAGCTGAAGAAATAACCGTGAGCCAATTTACTTTCTGTGCTGTATACCTTTTTTGAAGGGACTGCATATTACCACTGCCATAGTGTTTCCTGACATAGGGGCAATCTTTATTAAACCATTCAATAACCAACCATTGGCCTGTGTAATCGGAAAGATTGTGAGTTTTTCCAGCAGCATCCACTACTGAGAATTCTGGCGCTTTTTGTCCAGGAACGGCTGCTGCCAACACAACACTCGGCAACATCAGGAATAAAAGCAAAACTCCTCTAAGTATCGAATTATTCACGTTGAAAAGTAATTTCATAATTAACCATCCTCACTATTAACAGTTAAGTGCTTACTAAACAGTGCTGCAATTAAAGACTCTTGCAGCAGTGGTGGAAGTAACTCTGGTTTTTTCTCTCCTGCAGGGTACCATGCATATACAGGTACAGAGTTCCTCCCTAAATCCTGCAAAGCTTGAGTAATTTCAGGGTTATAACGCGTCCAGTCGGCCCGAATTAGAAGCACGTTATTCTTTTTAAATAATGCTTGTACATTTGGGGTATCAAGCACCAGCTTTTTATTTACCTGGCAGGTAATACACCAGGCTGCGGTATAGTCAATAAATACAGGGCGCCCATTATCCAAGGCTTCCGTCAAAAGTGCCTTGTCATAACGATGCCAGTCATACGCCATTTCTGCAGATTGCTCACCACCCTCCATACGGATTGCCGGTAGAGATATTAGCAAAATAGCAGCGACACAAATCAGACCCGCTGCTCCCCCCTTTTTGGAAAAATTTTTTACTAGCCAGATTGCAAGAGTAACAACGAGCAACAGGCTTAAACCGGCCAACCAACCAGAGTCCCCAGCTAGGCGCCCTAAAACCCATAGTAGCCATATCACCGTTGCGTAAAGCGGAAATGCCAGAAACTGACGCAACTTCTCCATCCATGGACCTGGAGCTGGCAGATGCCTCAGTATTACAGGACTTGCACACATCAAAATAAATGGCGCAGCGAGCCCTAAACCGAGGCATAAGAAGATGAGTAGAGCCTGAAGTGGAGGAATCACCACCGCTGCTCCCAGAGCTGCTCCCATAAATGGACCGGTACAGGGGGCCGCAACAAAGACAGCTAAAACACCGGTGGTAAAGGAGCCACGGCTACTGGAGCTAGCAAGCCCCATTAATCGGTGCCCAAACTCAAAAAAGCCGCTAAAGGATAAGGCCATCAGCCAGAAGAGCATAATTAACCCAATTACCACAACCGGTGACTGAAGTTGAAAACCCCAGCCAACGGCCAACCCTCCCCAGCGTAGCGCCAATAAAGCAAGCCCCAGGGCAAGAAAAGTCACCATAATACCGGCGCTATATAGGAAAGATTCACGCAAACGTTCGGTTGGGCGATTACCACCGTCAATCAGTCCAAATAGCTTGATGGACAGCACCGGGAAAACACAGGGCATCAGATTCAATAGGAGACCGGCAATAAATGCTAACAGAAGTAAAAGCCATATAGAGGTCGCGCTCTTCTCAATTTCCACTTGGGATAAGAGGGGGGCAGAGACTTTCCAGGCCCGGTCCGAGTCTGTAATCACAAAATCGCTGCTTTCAATAATCTCAGAGCCTGGCAGACGCTTGAACTTATAGAGGAGAGTTTCATCTTTGCGCTGAACTTCTGGCTCAGACGCAGAGTACAAGTCACCATTTACGGGGAAAATACTAGGTATTTCATCGCTACGATTCCCACTGAGCTGCAAAGTAATATGCTCACTACCTCGCGCTGAAATGGATACTGGTTGCCACGGGCTCTCACTTTCTCCCCCTGGAAGCCTGTTGGCAAAGTAATTCCTTAACGCCAGATCTGTAGCTGGCCAAGCCGCCTGCTCTGCAACCGGCCGTACAAGGCTCATAGTGGCAAAGCCCGGTATGCAATCCACTTTACAAACCAACCACTCCAGGTCCGCATGCAGGATGATCTCTTGCGTGCGCTTATCTGGGAGGAGCTGGAACAGGTAGGCAACATTCCCGGAGTACCCCAGGTTAGTAAGATGCTCTACCCGGAGGCGCGTTGGGAATGGCCATTCGATCGGCCCTAATAAAGCGCCCTGAGCCTCCATATCAAACCGTGGAGCCGACCCTGAATCTCCAGCATTACGCCAATACACATGCCATCCAGGATCTACCTCAAAGTAGAATCCAACTGTCTCTCTCATTCCTTGGCGAAATGTATCAGGTGCCAGCCAACGCACTTTGACGTGATCACCAGATGCCGTCTCCTGTGCTACAGGGAGACCCGCAACCAACAGTAACGTTAAACAGCAGATGTTGATCAGCGTGGTCTTTATTTTCAATGTGATTCTCCTTCTCGCCTAATCAACTGGTATTCCTCCTTTGGGTCAGATACAAGTTACAACATTGGCCTCACCCATCACAAAACGAAGTCTCACTATACTCCGATCATACCTAACCTAAAGAAGCGCCCAGAATGCCTGCCTTGCAGATAAGTGACGGCCGTATCCTTACTTATGATGACTATGGTGATCCAAATGGCTGGCCTGTGCTTTTCAATCATGGCTTCTCAGATTCGCGACTAATTCGCAATCCTGATAAGGACCTTACCGCATCTCTTGGCGTAAGAATCATCTCAGTAGATCAACCTGGTGTGGGGGGATCATCTCCTCATAGAGGCCGGCGAATGGTTGATTGGGGATCGGATATCGAAGAACTGGTTAATCGTCTAAATATCGAGACATTTTCGGTAGTCGGCCATTCAGGTGGTGCCCCTCATGCACTTTCTATCGCTAACAAACTTCCCCACAGAGTCTCTAAAATTGCCCTTGCAGCCCCAGTTGCGCCACTGGACTACCCAGGAATGACTGACCTGCTAAAAAACCCGGATATCAGACTTATCGCAAAGATCCATCGTTGGCAATTTCTTACTCGTTGTCTGTGCCGATTAAGTGCATACCAAGCCAATAGCAATATACAAGATTATATTCAGCTCTTTGCAAAGAAAGACGCCTCTGATGCCGCACTGTTTATTCGAGACCCGGCACTTAAGAAAATGTTTGAAGAATCATTTTCTGCTGGAGCAACGCAGCATGGGGAGGGTTTTTTTGAAATGATAATGGCGCTTTGGGATTGGGGGTTTGATCCTCGTGAAATCACCACTTCCACCAAAATATTTTATGGTGATGCCGACGATATAATTGATATTAAAATGCCAGAATATCTCTCAAGTATAATGCCAAATAGCTCAACTCAAAGCTGGCACCAGCTGGGACACTATGCCTTTGTTAACAAGTACTGCTGGGTTGAGTTGCTCAAGTCAGCTCGCAAGTAAGCCTTGCGAACTTTACGAGCAACGCTTTTATCTAGCCATCAACAGGCAAAGCCTCTACAGCACTTACCGGGACCAGGCTTGAAATAAAATCCTCAGTGGCCACATCCCAGGAATAGGTCCTGGCATGAGTAACACAGTCCGATCGGTCCAATAATAGTGCCTTTTCTATGGCCACTTGCAGATTGCTATCCAACGCTCCAACGGGGGCATCACCAATGATATCTTTCGGACCTGTCACAGGGTAGGCGGCAACGGGCAAACCACAGGCTAAAGACTCAAGATTAACCAGACCAAAAGTGTCAGTTACCGAAGGAAATACAAAAACATCTGCAGCGCTGTAGCATTCAGTTAAGTCCTTACCCTCTTTAATTCCCAGATATACCGCCTGTGGAAACTTCCTCTTTAATTCATTGAGTTGAGGACCATCCCCCACGATAACTTTTGTTCCCGGTAACTCAATAGATAAAAACTTATCTAGTGATTTTTCCACTGCAACACGTCCTACATTGAGCATGATAGGTCGAGTTAGGCCCTCAAAAAGTTTTGTCTCAACTGGATGGAATTTTTCTAACTCTACGCCTCTTCGCCAGCGGGTGACACGGGCAATTCCCAAGGCTCGAGCTTCCGCTGCCATACCATCTGTAGTCACCATTGTTTGTGCTGCGGAATTATGAAAGCGACGCAGGAGACCGTGTAACCACTTCAGTGGAACTTTATAGCGAATCGATACATATTCAGAGAGACGGGACAGCCAAGATGTCGTAAAACGCAAATTATTCCGTTTGCAGTAGCCACGAACAGCCCACCCCACTGGACCTTCACTCATGATGTGAATGGCGTCCGGTGAAAAATCCTCAATAATTCGGGCAGCTTTCCCACCGGGAAATACTGCAATTTTCACTTCTTTATAGCCTGGCCAGGGGAAATTAGTAAAATCAGTAGCAGAAACAATTTTTACTTGGTGCCCTCGTGTTGTGAGTTCTTTCTCAGTTTTTTCCAGCACTCTGGAAACACCATTTAGTTGCTCCGGATAAGTATCCGTAGCAATCAAAATCTTCATATTTTGCACTCTTCAGCTATAGACATAAAACCTCACCTTCCACAAGCAACCTTGATTTCATATAAAATCAGGGCCATTGAAGTATAAAAAAATCACCACTTCGACACACAAGGGATTTTAGCTTGGTCACATCGATGTGAATATTTTTTGGCAATACCCTCAACTTCAGTGAGAAGATTATCATTCAGAGTTATAGGCTTGAGCCCCATCTCGATAAGCTGGTCATTATTTACCAACAAATCATTTTCTGCTGACTCTTTTCTGGGGTTGTCCAAGTAGGCAATTCCCACCCCTGTCTTGTTGGAGATTAAATTTGCTAGATCCCTGATACGATGCGTCTCTGTCATTTGATTCAGAATTTTGACTCTATCGCCTATCTCTGGAGGATTTTCAATAGCTAACTGAATACATTGACAGGTATCCTGAATATGAATAAATGCCCGCTTCTGGCCGCCAGTGCCATGAACGGTAAGTGGGTAATTAATCGCCGCTTGCATCAGGAATCGATTGAGGACTGTTCCATAATCACCATCATAATCAAATCGATTAATCAGAGATTCATCCCTTTGTGTTTGTCGGGTCTGGGTACCCCAAACGATCCCTTGGTGTAAATCAGTGACACGTACCTGATCGTTCTTGTTATAGAAGGCAAATAACAATTGTTCCTGAGCCTTTGTCATATGATAGATAGAACCTGGATTACTAGGGTAAAGAATCTCCTGTTCACTCAAATACCCTTCAGTCTCTACCTGAATTTTTAAATATCCTTCGGGAATAGTGAGACCAGATGTTCCATACCCGTAGACACCCATAGTACCCAAGTGAATCAAATGTATATCCAATCCGCTTTCTACTATAGCCGCCAGGACATCATTGGTAGCATTCAAGTTATTATCAAGTGTATAACGTCTATGCCGGACAGATTTCATCGAATAGGGTGCAGCACGCTGTTCAGCAAAATGTACAATCGCGTCTGGTTTTTCCTCTTTTAAGAGAGTGACCAATCGCTCAAAATCCTGTCCGAGGTTAATATAAATATGCCTGATGGACATACCGGAAACTTCACGCCATACACGAAGCCGCTCTGACAGATGCCTGATTGGTGTCAATGAATCAACTTCAAGCTCAATATCAATTTTTCGCCGTGATAAGTTATCAACAATAATAACTTCATAACCCGCCTCTGAAAGGTGGAGAGATGTAGGCCAACCACAAAACCCATCACCTCCCAAAACCAATACTTTTCTCACCCGACCCCCTAAAATTTTTTAGGAATTAATACAATTCGAATAAACTAATATTTTTAGCAGCTTCGAATTAACCTACCTCATTCAAAAGTACCAACCACCGTTAAATGAGGCCATACGGGCAAACTTATTCGATTTTTTGTGACAATGTCATGACAATCCATATCACTACTCAAACTTCTTGTGCGCCACTAAGAAAAACGAACTGCTCGTTAAAAATATCTCTCAGCAGCTTTGTAGTTGATAGCAGGTTTAGGGCTTCCTAGCCTACGGGCGCAATAATAGAACTATCTCATTGTTTCCATATTGAAATATATGGCGTCAAAGATATTTATCGCGCCATTCAAATGAATAGTGCGCCAATTTTACTTTAAGCCCAAATACTTGAGACTCTAAAACGAAAACACCATTGTTTAGACCGGTCACGCCCCCCTCTATCAGAAAGGGAAAATACGCCAATAGTGTTTTCAATAAAACTAAACTTTTTTGACAGTTATACGAATTACATTATTGGCTCATGCCCAAAAGCGTCTTTATGTAAGTGAGACAGCGACCAAGTTCCCTTCATCTCTTTATCTACACTCAAAATCACATGCTAAAATTTAATCTGGTATAAAAAACCGACCACTTACCGAGGACAAGAAGCGCTCCTATAAACCCCATCTACAGCGGTGATATTAAATTCCACTTACAGCCCACAAGCAGATAACTTATTAGACTCCAAACCAGATGTCACCGAAAGATAATACGGATTCACAATTGGGAGATTCACTTTGAACCGAAAGCAACTACAAGTTCTTCAAAATACTCATCGCCTTCAGCAACAATAATAACCAGCACTTTTTCCTAAATCTAATGTCACAACCACCGGGAACAGGGAATTTCCGTGAAGCAGGAAACCCTGTCACCGAAAGGCAAATATGCAAATACCTGCTTTTTCTAAGGAACTTCTCTATCACAAACGGCAACTAAAAAAGCCGAAAAACAAAAACATAGCCGCGTACTCTAGCGCGGTAGGTTATGGGCAAAATCGACACAATCGGGATCGCATTTTAGATCTTTAGGTCAGTTAATCTGAGCTTTAAAGTCTGCTATCGCAATACTGTATCTCCCGTGGTCTTGACGCCTGCCATAAGTGGCAGAACAGGCACAGTTCTACCTATAAGAAGCTTGCAAGGATGCTGTTAAACCTTCACTGGATGCACTTTGCGAGATAAAAATGTTACTACCAAAATCTCTATCAATTTTTCCTTGTAGCACAACTGATAATCAGTTTTTTGGGGAATGGTGCTTAAAAGAAAAGTGGTCGAGTGTCTCCGCATCGAGTGCATTTTCGTAGAAGAACTCACCTTACGTCCGCTCAATATCAGTACCCGGAGATATAGCTGATGATACTTAAAAAACACCTGTTGCCTGTCGCTATGGCAATATCGGCTTTAACATTTAATGCCACTCCAGCGCTTGCCGACTTTGGTTCCAAGCACGATAAAAACCGAGTTCCCAAGCACGCAAGAAAAAACCAAAGACAGCAAAGGACCACTCCTTTCGATTTTAGTGAGGTCTTTGATACCGTACAGATATTGCATGCTGGGGCAATTGAAATTCACCTGGGTGGACATTTAGAGCAATCTGATCTCGAATCCATGGATACCTTGGAAGCCTATGTTCACGCTTTTGAGGAGGGCGATGAATTATTCGAGATGAATTACAACGCTCTCGACGGGGTCGGCGTAAATGTAGGCAACGGCAAAAGATTCACCAGCTTCCCTCGACCCGACTTGAAAGGGCCAAATGCATGGGCAAATGTCTTGCCCCACCGTACGACAGGCCCCAACGGTGACTCCTGTATCAGTTGTCACAACGTACCCGTGGCCGATGGCGGTGGTGGTGTTAACGATAATGTGATTCGCATGGATCCTGAGCGCAAGCAAAGAGGATTTATCGAACGTCAGTCGCCCCACTTGTTCGGTATGGGGGCTGTACAGTTGGTAGCAGAAGAAATGACTACCCAACTGCACACTCTGCGGGATGAGGCTATCAGTGAGAGCTGCTCATCCGGCACCGATACGACTGTCGCACTAACCGCAAAAGGCGTTAGCTTTGGTGAGATCTCCGTCTCCTGTGATGAGGTCAACTACGATAACGTTGAAGGTCTCGATACTGACCTGGTAGTCAGACCCTTTGAGTGGAAAGGCCTAACCGGATTTGTACGCGCATTCGTTCGTGGCGCGGCACACCAGGAATTGGGCATGCAGGCCACTGAACTGGTCGGTGATGCGGACAGTGACTTTGATTCGATCACTAACGAACTCAGTGTTGGTGACATCACCGCGTTAACTATCTACAACGCAGCGCAACCCCGTCCGGTAACAAAAATCGAGCTTAACAGCGTAATCGACTCCCTAACGGAAGAGGAGCAGGAGACATACGGCCTACCCTTAAGCAATGAGGAAATTGCCAGTATCGAAAATGGCGAAGAGCTATTTAGCTCCATTGGCTGTGCCTCTTGCCACTCCCCCGAGATGGAAGTTGCATCGCCGGTATTCTATGAGCCCTCTCAGCACGCTAGCTACCGCGATGAAACTTATCCCGCAGGCGATATAGCCGGCCTACCCAGCCAATCCCTGCAATTTAACTTGCTCACAGAGATCATGGATAACCCTCAGGAGCTTCCTTCTGGACAAACGCTGGGGCAATTTGAGGAATCGGAAAATGGCGGGGCTATAGTCCGCCTATATGGTGACCTTAAGCGTCACGATATGGGAACAGCCATGGCCGAGGAAATTGATGAAGGCAATGTGGGAGCCTCAGTATTCCTTACAGAAAACCTCTGGGGCGTTGGCTCAACACCACCTTACTTACACGATGGCCGCGCCACCACTATGACTGAGGCGATTGTCTATCACGGTGGTGAAGCTGAATCCAGCAAGGAACAGTTTGATGCGCTGAGTGACACTGAAAAGGCAGACCTGGTCAACTTCCTGGATAACCTGGTGCTCTATCTCGCGGAAGAATAAACGCAAGGTTAACTCTATAAACCTGAAGCGGGGCGGCCACAGGCTCGCCCCGCCTCTCTTTATCCCTCCCTAATCGGGAACATTTCGCTGGTGCCATTCAGCCAGGGACTCTTCAGGGTAGCTTCCAAACATTTCGTCCCCTTCCCGTATATCTGGCTGCACCCAACTCGGAGCATAATCCAGCATCATGTGGCTACGCACTGGCGGTACCGGCAACTCAGAATCAATCGCAGAAGCGAAGGGGTGTACCAGTTCTGGCCAGCGCGGGTCCCAAAGCCATAACGCACTGCCACACTTTGAACAAAAATGTCGCTGTGCCGGACTCTTCCCGCTACTTTCCCGACTCCGAATCCCAGTTTCAGCCTGATAGACACTCAAAAACTCCTCGCCCTCCACTTTCAGGGTTTGGAAATCTGCCCCCAGGTTAATAGCAAAGCCCCCTCCTCCAGCAGTTTTTCTGCATATTGAGCAGTAACAACGGTTGAAGGGATAAGGTTGCCGGGAGTTCAGACTGAACTTAACCGATTGGCAGTGGCAAGATCCTTTGAGTTTCACAGTACTTTTCCAGACTTTTACCTTTCGTTCCGCAGGTGGTCAGAATGACGGTTTTACGAACTGCACAGTTTCTTGTGCCAAATTTATCGATGACTGAAATTGCTACACAGATCATAAGTGTATCCGGGCTAAACTGATTCACCCATCCCCAATGAGACTCAGGGCGTCACACCAATGAATGAACCTATCAGGCATGATAAGTGGCAGGCTCAAGAGTACGTAAACGCCTCTGACATGCAGTGGCGCCACGCTATGGAAGCCATACATCGCTGCGATTATCGCCAAGCTGCCACTATTCTTGATGTGGGTTGTGGCGATGGCAAGGTAACCCGCTATTTAGCTGAGCGTATGACAAATGGCAGGATTATCGGTATTGATCTAACCGAGGATATGATTTGTTATGCTAATAAAAATTACGCCAATATACCCAACCTATCCTTCGAGCAAATGAGCGCAGACGAAATCCAGTTCGACTGCAAATTCGACATTATTTTTTCTTTTAGTTGTTTACACTGGGTAGCGGACCAAGCTCAAGTCTGGAATAGTTTTTATAAATATTTAAAAGTTAACGGTAAAGTAGTTTGTGGTTTTCAGGTTGATCATGAAAATTTCTGGGAGACCGTATACGAGGAACAGGAAACAGCTACATGGAAACCCTATTTTGAAAGTTTTTACGATCCTTATAATCACTATACGCTAGAAGAAATGCGGAACTATGCCGAAGAAGCAGGCTTCTACTTACCAAGATTCGATGAAATCTATCATGTGGAAAATTTTCAAACCTGGGAAAAGCTCACTACCTTCTTTCTATCATGGGTTCCCCAGTTCCGTCATCTAGGCCACCCAGAAAGAGAGCAGTTTGCCGACCAGGTAATGAACAAATACTATAAGAAAATCCACCCGGAAATGCGAAAGGATGCTGGGGTAAGAATCAAACGATTTATTATTGAAGCAGAGAAATAGCCTCTATTCAGGCTTTCCTCACAGCACCAACACTCTCACCTGCTGCCACAGAGGATTCTGATATATTTTTATAAATAATAGTTGCACCAATTATTAACATAATTAACTCAATCAAGTAGTGAGTGCCACTTAAAGTTAAATACACAATAGATTCTTCAGGGAATAGTGGATAAATTGATACACCTAGATAAGCTACCACCAGACTAACACACAACCAACGCTTTAGCCGCCCCGTTATCATCCGAGTCAATATAAAGAAGGCATAGGCAAAAGCAATAGATATCAATGTAAAATAGGGATAGATAATATCTATCAAACTAGGTGCAAGCCCCTCAGAAGATTCATCATAATTTAGTGCTATCAGGAAAGGTTTTAAAAAACTCAATATATTGCTTAGTAATGGCCAGGCAAGCAACCCAAAAATAAATACCCTTAGCGATTCCCTGATCACAAAACACCCTTCTTCTGCAACTCTTAATCCAGAAGCAACGATCATCTTAACAAATAACTTTGCATCGAAATTGGCTACTGGCTAGTACGTAATGAAAACCTAGAGTCTAGGCATCTCATCCAAGTTAACCTGTAAGCATGAAGCAATCAAATTTTTCTTGCAGAAGTTATAACTAGTCAAAGCGCTGAACAATCCTTCTTTACCTAATAAACGCAAAGTAGTCTCTTCTAAGGGCAGTCCCTGCTGCGTCAACTCCTGCGCCTCTCCAGATAGATTAAGCAGGTACTCATATTTTTTATTCAACTGCTGCCAACCATCCTCTACCACACCTCTATGAGGGCAAAGGATAACGTCAAATGAATGATCCAGGACTCCCTTTATACTTTTCATTAATGTAGGGACATCTTCATCAATACGCAGGAACTTTAAGTAGTTGGCAATAAATAAATCAGCACTAAACAGCCAGCCACGCTCAGGTAACAAATAGCAGGTCATATCCTTTGCATGCCCGGGACTAAATACTGGTAATACTTCTTCTTCACCAATGTAGACCTCCGCTGGGAGAGGTGCTACCTCCGCTTTTCCCGCAGTTCCCCAGAAAAACTTCTGCATCGGGGGAATTCGGAAGCCTTTTTTTAATATACCAATAGTCAGATCCGGGGCCACCGCCTGCACACCGGTAAGTTTCTGGATAGCGCCGGCATTGCCACTATGGTCTTCATGGTGATGAGTCAGCAATAACTGCTTTAGCGGTGCGCTTTGTATAAACGGCTTGACATACTTCCACTGATTGCTGGGACCCGTATCAATTACGGTTCCATTGAGGCGATAAACAACAAAGGTTGTATTAACACCCATATTGACTCGGCCGACGCGAATAGCATCTAAGCCTTGATAATTAAAGGTTTCACGTACTGGCATAGCTGTGCCCTTGGATAGCTAGGCGTTATTTTTAGGCGAATGCCGTATCTTGGGGAATTGTATTTCCCATGAAAATGAATGACATATCCGTTCCGAACCCTAGACAGTTATGGAGGAGACACATCCTGACTTACTGCAGAATACTGAAACTAGCTGGTCGAGGGTTATTCTAGTGCCACCACTTCTATTCCGGCATCGGTATAACGCCAACGCAAATTGAATTCACACAATTGCATGCCATAAGTGCGCTGTGGATCGGTCTTTTGGTATGCCGGTCTTGGATCCTGGGATAACACCTGTTCAATTAAACGGGGGAGATCTGTACCCCAGTCATCGCGGTAGGCTTTGGCTTTATTCAGAACTGACTCGGGGATAGTAACGGGAATTTGCACTGGAGCTGCGTCAGCAAATTCACTTTGCGCATGCGTTAACGCATCCGCATAGGGAACATAGGGTTTAATATCCAATACTGGCGTACCATCGACCAAATCTGCCCCGGCAACTATCAACTCCACTTTAGGAGAGGTGCGCACCTCCAGAAGACGAACTACTGACAGCCCGATATTATTGGGACGAAAAGGCGAGCGAGTGGCTAGTACACCCAGTTTCTTATTGCCGCCCAAACGGGGCGGGCGCACTTTAGCTGACCACTGCCCAGCGGCTTGGTGAAATTGGAACACTACCCAGATATGGCTATTTTGCTCCAGACCCGCAACTGCATCTGGCGTATCCAGGGGGGGTAGCAATGCAATACTGGCGCGACTGGCATCCGCCAATAGTGGCTGGCGGGGCACTCCAAACTTTTCTCCAAAGCAGGAATGCACCCGCGCAATAGGCTCTACAACCATTTAAAATCCAAACACTTTTATAAACTACTTATCAATACCGCCGACACACAGATATTTTATTTCCAGGTAATCCTCAATACCGTATTTTGAGCCCTCGCGCCCCTGCCCGGATTCTTTTACACCGCCAAAGGGTGCCATTTCGTTGGAAATAATACCCTCATTGATACCGACCATACCGTATTCAAGTCCTTCTGCAACACGCCAAATACGACCGATATCCCTGGAGTAAAAATAAGAAGCCAGACCAAATTCCGTATCGTTGGCCATTTTAATGACTTCTTCTTCAGAGGAGAATTTATATAGCGGAGCTACCGGACCGAAGATCTCTTCTTTGAACAAGTGCATTTGATCGGTGGCCCCACCCAATACTACGGGAGAATAAAAGCATTCCCCCATAGTACTGGGACCACCAGCAACTAAGGTTTGCGCGCCTTTTTGCAGCGCATCTTCCACCAGAGATTCCGTTTTCTTCACTGCTTTGGTGGTAATCATAGGGCCCATGTCGACACCGCTATCAAAACCACTGCCCATGGAAAGCTGGTTTACCGCAGCGGAAAATTTCTGTGCAAATTCATCGTAAACACCTTCCTGCACGAAAATGCGATTGGCGCATACACAGGTTTGACCGGCATTGCGATATTTACAAACAATTGCGCCCTTTACAGCTTCGCCAATGTCGGCATCATCAAAAACAATAAATGGGGCATTACCCCCCAATTCCATAGAGGTTTTTTTCATGGTTGCTGCACACTGGGCTTGCAGCAATTTTCCGACAGCGGTAGAGCCGGTAAAAGTAAATTTCCGCACTAAGGGATTGGCCGTCATTTCTGCGCCAATCTCCGGTGCCTTATCCCCTGCGACAATATTAAAAACACCTGGGGGAATTCCCGCTTCCTCAGCGAGAACTGCGAGTGCCAGTGCGGATAGAGGTGTTTCGGAGGCGGGCTTGGCAATAAATGGACAGCCTGCGGCAATAGCGGGAGCCATTTTGCGTGCGATCATAGCGCTGGGGAAATTCCATGGCGTTACAGAACAGGTCACACCAATCGACTGCTTGATAACCAAGAGCCGTTTATCACTGGAAGGCGGGCTAATAACATCCCCGTAGACGCGCTTGGCTTCTTCCGCAAACCATTCGACATAATTAGCACCATACACAATTTCAGTACGGGCCTCCGTCAGCGGCTTGCCTTGCTCTGCGGTCAAAATAATGGCTAGATCATCGGCGTTAGCAATTATCAGCTCATACCAGCGCCTGAGTATTTTCGCTCTTTCTTTTACCGGAGTATCGCGCCAGGCAGGCCAGGCTTTATCAGCAGCTTCTATAGCACGACGAGTCTCATCTGCCCCCAAGTTGGCGATACTGGCAACCGCCTTGCCAGTTGCCGGGTCCAACACATCGAAGGTATCGCCAGAATCAGCGTCAATCCACTGGCCATTGATATAGGACTGGTTGCGCAGCAATGCAGGATTCTTCAGCTTCAACATCGTATTCTCCTTGTGGTTTCTTCCCTGGCCCCATCAAAAACGGGATCACTGGTACGATAGAAATCCCACAATGCCATTCCACTGTGGGTTAAGGCTGTAGAAGCTGGAGTGGTGCGCAAACCGGCAGTATCCCTTGCCGGCTTACAGGTAACCTAAGTTACCGCCTCTTATTTTTTCTTCTTTTTAACAAACTTCATCAGGCGGCGTTTCTTGGCCTTCTGGCGGTCACTCAGCTTGTTCTTTTTGTCCGCGTAGGGGTTAGCGCTGGTGCGGAACTCAATTTTTACCGGAGTACCGTGCAAATCCAGAGCCTTGCGGAAAGTCTTCTCCAGATAGCGCACATAATGTGCCGGTACCTGCTCAGTCTGGTTACCGTGGATCACAATAACCGGCGGATTTTGTCCACCGGCGTGAGCGTAGCGCAATTTGATACGATGTCCGTGCACCAAAGGTGGTTGGTGCTCACTTACCGCCCACTCCAGAATACGAGTGAGGTGATTAGTGGACAGTTTGTCTGTAGCGCTCTGGTAAGCACCCTCAATGGACTCGTACAGATGCCCAACACCGGTGCCATGCAGTGCAGAAATAAAGTGCACATCAGCAAAGTCCACAAAGCGCAGGCGGCGCTCCAACTCGGCTTTCACATAGTCGCGATGATCCGCTTCCAGCCCATCCCATTTGTTCAGGGCAACTACCAGCGCGCGTCCCGCCTGTACCACGCTGCCCATCAGGTGCATATCCTGGTCCACCAGGCCTTCGCGGGCATCGATCACCAGCACCACCACGTTGGCATCTTCCACCGCCTGCAAGGTTTTGACGATAGAGAACTTCTCCACCGATTCCTTGATATTTTTCCGGCGGCGAATGCCCGCAGTATCGATCAGGGTGTAAGGCTTTTCGTCGCGTTCATAATTGATATAGACGCTATCGCGGGTTGTGCCGGGCTGATCGTAGACAACAACCCGGTCCTCACCCAAGAGGCGGTTAACCAGGGTGGATTTACCCACATTGGGGCGGCCCACAATGGCAATCTTGATTCCGGTCGCTTCCTCGGCTTCCTCTTCAATCTCCTGCTCGGGCAGGTCCTCGATGACCCGCTGCATCAGGGAGCGAACACCGCGCCCGTGGGTAGCAGTCGTCGGGAAAAGCTCACCAATACCCAACTCATAGAAAGGTGCCAGGGCAATATCCGGGTTTACCCCATCAACTTTGTTGGCCACCAGGAAAGTGGGCTTGGAGCGGGTGCGCAAGCGCTCGGCAATCATCTCGTCGGCTGGGGTCAGGCCGGCGCGGCTGTCCACCAAAAAGAGTACGAAGTCTGCTTCTTCGATGGCCTGCATGGATTGTTCGGCCATAGCCGCATCGATGCCTTCTTCGCCACCGGAAATACCACCGGTATCTACCAGTAACAGCTTGCGCCCGTCGATCTCCGCCTCACCGTACTTGCGATCGCGGGTAAGCCCGGCGTAGTTGGCCACCAAAGCGTCGCGAGACTTGGTCAACCGGTTAAAAAGTGTGGATTTGCCCACATTGGGGCGCCCGACCAGGGCAATTACTGGCAGCATACAAATTCTGGTTTTAGCCGTATAAAAAAATACAAAAGCCCGCGCGAGGCGGGCGATTTCAACTTGCCTGCGCAGCAGGCTCCATTTGCGGGCTCTAAGCCCTAAGGCGGACAGCCTGTCCGCCTCTCGTCAGTTGGCTGCGATTATCAGGAATCAGCGAGGCGTAGAGCTGATAACTTGCCGTCATCCGACAGCACAAATATCAGGTCGCCATCAACCAGAATGGGGATGCGAATCGCATCACCGTCCACCTGCTCGCGGCCAATAAATTGTCCGGAATTGGGGTCCAGCACATGCAGGTAGCCTTCCAGATCACCCACAACGACCACGTCCTGGAAGAAAGCCGGTCCGCTCAATTCGCGGCGCAATAGTTCGTTATTACTCCACTCGATCTGGCCGCTGCCCACATTGTAGGCATAGACGCTACCGGAGGCATCACTGAGGTAGACATGGCCACCACCTACTGCCACTTCGTGGTGGGTAGAGGCATCGCGAGCCCAGAGGCCGCGGCCATTATCTTTGGACAGGGCGACAACACGGCCCTGGTAGCTGGCGGCAAACACCAAATCACCGCGCACTACTGGAGCACCGTCGATATCAACTACCCGCTCCAGCTCCGCAGAGCCCTGGGGAATAGCGACTCGCTGTTCCCAGCGCTGAATGCCATCGCGGGCGTCCAGGGCCAGCAGTTTGCCGTTATCCAGGCCGGCAATCACCATACCACCGCTAATAACAGGTGCTGCAGTACCGCGCAGGGTCAGTACTGGCAAATTGGTATTGTGGCTCCACAACTCTTCACCGCTGGTAGCGTCGAGGCCAACCAGCTTGCCATCTACGGTCTGCAGGACAACCACGCCAGCACCGATCGCTGGAGCGGCAACTACTTCGCCGGAGACCTGGTAATTCCATAGCTCAGCGCCGTTTTCGAGATCCAGAGCCACAGCGCGGCCGCGGTAGTCGGAGACTACCGCCATGCCCAGGCCAGTACCCACACCACCGCTCAGATCTACATCCAGATCTGTCTCCCAGAGCTTGCGCCCGGAGCTGCGATCAAAAGCACTGATTTCACCATCGCTGCTGGCAGCTATCAGGCGACCATCGATAAGGCTCGGCTGCAGCATCGCGTAACGCTTTTGGTCAATACCGCCAATATCGGCAGACCACACCTCTTGCAGGGCAACAGTGGAGTTAATATCCACCAGTTCGACGGGGTCGACATCTTCCTTCTCGTCATTAGAGGCACAGGCAGCCAGGGCCACCGCTAGCGCCACCGCTGCAGTGCGACCCGCAGCGCGATTCAGAAATCCCATTACTCGTCTCCCTCAGATACAGGCTCGGTTTGGTTCTGAGCGTCACTGCTCTCGGTTACCGCCAGGCTTTCAGCCTTCAGGCGCAGAAGTTGGGTGTTGCCCGCTTGCTCTGGCAGAAGCTCTGTCAGTGCTTGCTCGTACGCGGCACGCGCACCGGCGATGTCACCCTTTTGCTTCAGGATATCACCACGAGTCTCAGAATAAAGGGCCGCGAATGCCGGGGGTACAGTGCCCTCGAGCAATTTCAGGCCTTCATCGGACTCACCACGGGCCGCCAAAACAGCGGCCAGGCGGCGTTTAGCGAGCAACTCCAGGCTTGCTTCACTGGTGTTGTCGAGTACCCACTGCAGCTGCTGCTCGGCAGCTTCCAGGTCATTGCTCTCCGCTGAAATAGCCGCGAGACGCAGTGCAGCCTGGCTGGCGTAGATACGTTTGGCAAAATCGTCTTTCAGCTGCTCGGCCACATTCTTGGCAGTGGTAAGCTGCTTGTTGTCCGGTTGATTGTTGTTGGCGGAGACCGCTTCAACGAAAGTCTGGTACAGGTCAGAGGCCGCTTCAGCCTTAGTGCGCTGATCTCCCTGCCACCACTGATAACCGAAGTAACCGGCCAGGGCCAGCACAACGCCAGTCACAATTCCCTTGCCATTTTCCGCCCACCAGCGCTTCAGCGTTTCTATTTGTTCTTGTTCGGTAAGATGCTCAGCCATTGGGTAATTTGCCTTTCCTGTAGATTACTAACTTTCCCGGCGGGGGCCTCCGCCTCCCTCAGTGTTTCTTTCAGCCTTGCAGCAGTGCTGCCAGCTCTTTTGGTGCCAGCGTTTGCTGCGGTTGGTCAGCGCGAAGGTACTTCACAGTTATCTGACCATTTGCAGCCTCATCTTCGCCGATAATCAGCGCATAATCGGCGCCGCTCTTATCAGCTTTCTTCATCTGGCTTTTAAAGCTTCCTCCACCACAGTGCAACTGCAGTCGCAACCAGGGCAGCTCGTCGCGCAATTGCTCGGCGGCTGTCATGGCAGCTGATTGTACATCACCAACGGCAACCAGGTAGGCATCTACCTGTTGCGAAAGGGATTCAGGCAACACTTCTAGGGTTTCCAGCATCAATACAAGGCGCTCAACACCCAGGCCAAAACCCACGCCCGGAGTGGCTTTGCCACCCATCTGTTCTACCAGGCCGTCATAGCGGCCACCGGCACACACAGTGCCCTGGGCACCGAGGCTGTCGGTCACCCACTCAAATACAGTTTTTCCGTAGTAGTCGAGACCGCGCACCAACTTGGGATTGATCTCATACTTAACGCCAGCCCCGTCCAAAAGTGCCTTTAACTGACTAAAGTGGGCGGCGGATTCCTCATCGAGGAAGTCCAGTAGACAGGGCGCATCCGCCAGCAGTTCCTGAGTTTGCGCATTTTTACTGTCGAGAATTCGCAGCGGATTGCGCTCCAGACGGCGCTGGCTGTCCTCATCCAGCTGGTCACGACGCTCACTTAAATAAGTGACCAGCGCATCCCGATAAGCTGCGCGGCTCTCGGCGTTACCCAGGGAATTGAGCTGCAGGGTCACATGTTCGCTGATACCCAGCTGACGCCACAGTCGCGCAGTCATGATCAGGATTTCTGCATCGATATCCGGCCCTTGAATGCCAAACACCTCGACACCAAACTGGTGGAACTGACGCAGGCGCCCCTTCTGTGGGCGCTCATAGCGGAACATAGGGCCGAAATACCATAGGCGCTGTGGCTGGTTCAGCAGGTTGCTCTGGATCGCCGCACGCACAGTGCCCGCTGTGCCCTCAGGGCGCAGGGTAACGCTGTCACCGCTCTTGTCATCAAAGGTGTACATTTCCTTCTCGACAATATCGGTAGCCTCGCCCACCGCACGGCAAAATAACTGGGTCGACTCCAGGTAGGGAGTGCGAATTTCGGTGTAGCCGTAGCGACTAGTAAGTTCACTCAGTGTGGCTTCCACGTACTGCCATACCGGGGACTGTTCCGGTAGCAGATCGTTCATGCCGCGAATTGCGCGAAGCTGTTTCAACGCTGTTCCTTAATTTTTCACTCAATTAATTGGGTCTTGCGCAGGGAGCTGTTGCCCTCTACGCCTTGGCGATGATATCCGCTTCGCGCTCGGCCTTGGCGGCCGCCTTCTCGCGAATCAAGCGTTCTAAATCATCCACCAGATTTTCATTCTTAAACTTGCGGTCCGGCTGCCCATCCACATAGATGGCATGGCTTGGGGTACCACCAGTCAGGCCTACATCGGCTTCTTTCGCTTCGCCGGGGCCGTTGACGATACAGCCAATTACTGCCACATCCAGCGGTGTGGTCACATCTTCCAGGCGCGTCTCCAGCTCATTCATGGTTTTCACCACATCGAAGTTCTGGCGCGAGCAGCTGGGGCAGGCAATAAAGTTAATACCTTTACTGCGCAGACGCAGGCTTTTGAGCAGATCCCAGCCCACTTTGACCTCTTCCACCGGGTCTGCAGCCAGGGAAACCCGCAGGGTGTCCCCGATACCGTCGAGCAGGAGGGCACCGAGACCAATCGCCGACTTCACTGTGCCGGCACGCAAGCCGCCAGCTTCGGTAATACCCAAGTGCAGCGGTTGCTCAATCTGCTGGGCCAGCTTGCGATAGGCAGCCGTGGCCATAAAGATATCGGATGCTTTTACACTGACTTTGAAGTCCTGGAAGTCCAGGCTGTCGAGGATCGATACATGGCGCAGCGCCGACTCTACCAGAGCATCCGGCGTGGGCTCGCCATACTTTTTCTGCAGGTCTTTTTCCAGGGAGCCCGCATTGACACCGATACGAATCGGGATATTCAGATCGCGAGCTTTATCCACTACGGCCCGAATACGCTTCTCTCGGCCAATATTGCCGGGGTTAATACGCAGGCAATCCACCCCCAGGTCTGCGACCCGCAGGGCGATACGGTAATCGAAGTGAATGTCTGCGACCAACGGGACATTCACCTGTTTTTTAATTTCTCCAAACGCCTCTGCGGCATCCATGCTGGGCACAGAAACCCGCACTATATCGGCTCCAGCCTGTTCCAGGCGCTGGATCTGGCCAACAGTAGCTGCTACATCGCAGGTTTCGGTGTTGGTCATACTTTGCACCGAGATCGGGGCATCCCCTCCGACCGGTACATCACCCACCATGATCTGGCGCGACTTGCGGCGGACAATGGGAGATTCAAATTGCATAGGCTGACCTGGTGGTATTACTGATAAAAATCGAGGGGAGATTATAGAGAGATTGGGCGCAAACCTACAGGGTTCGCGCCCAAACGGGGAAGATCATCTTAATCGCCGACAATCAGACGACGAGTGCGGCGGTCGCCAATAGGCTGGCTGTCGATAGTTTCATCGCGGTAAACCACATGGGTTGCACGGGCATTTCCCAACATCAGCTCAAATGGAGCATCTCCATCTAAAGATCTGGCACTGCCAGCAGCTTGGACCCCGGCCAGTAAAATCACACCTTGTGCGTCTTTCACCTCAACCCAGGCATCTTCATCAAAGCGAAGCCGCAAAGCGCCTTTCAGGGCCTGGTCCAACTGGGCTACTTGGGAGGGAACAGGCTCAACCACTTTTTCCACAGAAGCAGCGGGTTTATTCTCCACCGTTTCAGCACTGCCAACCTCAAGTTGAACATCAGCAACTCCATTTGATGCTGGTGCAAATGGCTCTGAGCTCAACTCTTCAACTGCAACTTCCTGCCCCTCTACTTCAGTAACCGGATCAGTTACAACTTCACTGGCAACGGGGGCTTCGGCAACCAGGTCCGCAGTATCCTCACCCATGGGCATACCGGGAATATTGACTGGAGTACCGTACTTCCACCAGAAGACACCACCCGCGAGCAACAGGGGAATCAGGGCCAGGGCACCATGTCCGCGCTTGCGCTCAGGGCGAAATGCCTCGGCTTTAGTGGTTCGCCGGGATTCACTGCGCTGTGCTGGCTGCGGCCGATCCCTATCATAGGCTTCCAAAGCCGGCTCAGCAGGAATATTCAACTCGCGACAAATATTGCGGATATAGCCTCGCGTGTAGACAGCTTCTGGCTGCTTTTCGTAATTATCGCTTTCAATCCACTCAACTGTGTTATCAATAATACACAGGCGCTGCGATAACTCCTCTCGGGACAGCCCGGCCGCTTCCCGAGCCGCCAGCAAAAGATTGCCAGCGGACCCCTTAGAAGTTTGCGTATTGGATACGACCTCACCACCTTCGCAGTGTTCGGGACTACTATCCGTCATTACCACTCAACTCCTGATATTTCAGTGTCTCCGCAGAGTACGGGTACAAATTCTTCAAAGCAAGGGCGTAACTCCGCTCCTTGTCACGATTGCCAAACACCTTCTCGATACGAATCCCAAGCCACAGTGACTGGGGTGTCTGGCGATTCTTTTCACTAAATTGATCCAGGTACGCCTTGGATTTTGCGTAATCACCGGCGTTAAATTTCAACTCAGCCATTTCGATCAACGCCAGCGGCAAATCGGAGTTCAGCGCTAACGCCCTGGCATAGGCCCCTTCCGCCTTGTCGGTGAGACCCAGACGCGCGGCCGTACGACCGTAGTTAACCAAGGCAAAAGATCGACGATTATAGGTGAGGTCTGTAGAGGCGAGTTCGAACTGCTTGAGGGCCTCTTTATAGCGCTCTTGTTTATAGAGAAAAACGCCGTAATTAGTGTGAGCCATGGAAAACCCGTCGCTATAGCGCAAGGCTTTCTTGAAGTGAGATTCCGCAATATTCAGCTCACCATCCGCTTGATAAAGCAGTGCCAGACCGTGATGTGCCAGTGGGTTCTTTTTGCCCAATTCCAAAGCACGATTAAAATGACGACGGGACTGCTCCCTGCTGTTGGGGTCCCGCAAATAGCGAAGCCCCAACTGAACATGGGTCTCCAATGCCTTATCCAGGTCAACTTCCTTGCGCTCGGGCATCCCAGAGGTTACACACCCCCCCAGCAGAGTACCGAGCAGCACCAGGAGCGACAGGCTCTTAAATTTCGCGGACACTACATCACCTGTATCTTTATTTTTCACTTATCGGCCCAGCGAGATTGCGCGGGTGTCACCAATACACCAATGAGTGCTAACGCCAATCCCTGGACAAAGCAAGCCCGCAAAACACAGCAAAACCCAACATCGACCACCGGCATCCACTGGCAGTGGTAAAAGTACATATCGGTATTTTGTGTGAGAAATCTGATTCCGCCTCAGCTGGCACTTTCCAAATCCCTATACTGCCGGAAAGCCTTGCCAGTTGCAGCCCTAAAACCCAATCAATTCCATTTAGTGATGACTTTGTCGAGTATTGTCAATCCGCCAGTACCGGTGTACCGGCGGAATAAGTAAAAAGGGCTTAGAAGAGTTAGAGTTGATTACCTTCCTGGTCAACCGCATCCAGCTGCATGCCATCTGGACCAGTGTCCCGCGGCGGAATCAATGACTGGACTGCATTGGAGTCAGTATTTGCCGCATCTGGATCAGTTAGGGTTTCGAGGAACGCTACCAGTAAATCAACTTCCTCGACGTCCAAATTCACAGCGCCGTCGCCATTTTCAGCCAACAGTGCTTCAGTCAGTGCCTGGCCATTGGGGGCAACTTTCGCGGCACACTCATCCACCTCTGCAAACTGATCCAAATCGCACATCTCACTGTTGGTGAAATACTGGGAAACAGAGTCGGCTCGACCAGTGTAGTGCTCGACATTTCTTTTCAATGTACCGAACTGACCTGCGTGCCCCCAGGGGCCAGTGAGCGCCACATTAAGCAGCGTTGGCGTGCGGAAACTGCCGCTTCCATTACCACCCAAGTCAGCGCCACTGCCACTCTCATCTTTACCAACACCAATCTGTGGATAACTGACAGCTCTCAGCCCCTGATTAGAGAAAAAGGCTCCTGAGTGGCAATTTGTACACCCTGAATTTCGTGTCATAAAGGTAATTGCCCCTCGCTTTTCATCGTTATTGAGGGCCGCAAGGTCTCCATCAACATAATCAAAGAAGGGGTTATCGATAAAAATTTGCACCGCTTCGTAAGAGGCAATTGCCTCTGCAATTCTGCTGAAGTTAATTGCCGAATCGCCAAATGCTGCGGTAAACATTGCACCCCACGAGTCCTGGGCTAATTTTTCAGCGAGAATATCCTCACGATAATCAGTAAAACCATCATCGCTGGTATCGTCGTAACCGAACTGGGTAATATCCCCCATCTCAGCAGCTTCTGTGACCGGGAAGTGGGCTTGGGCCATCATCAGTGCGAGGGTACCAGTACCCACGGCCGCCTCTGTGTTGCGAGTAACATCCCGGGAGTCTGTCCTGAGCCCTCCATTACCATTGATCGCCACTCGGTTATCCCAAAACAAACCGTTATCCCAAAGGGCTACATTGCAGATAGGCTGGGCATTTCGAGGTACCAGCGGAACTTCATTCTGCCCGTCGGAGCGACCGGGACCGACTAATTCAGCATCAACGGGATCAACGCCAACTGGCATGGACAAGTCATCGCCACCACAACCTATTGCCGGGTGGTGGCAGGAAGAGCAAGATGCATCGCCATCAGCGCTCAGGTTTTTATTGTGAAACAAGCGCATACCCAGCTCTACCATGGCAGGGTCCTGTTCACTTCTGACCCGGGCAGCAAAGGCGCGCATATCTTCCAACTGCTCGGCCATACCAACGTCATCCAGCACTGCCTGTAAGCAGCTATCGAGACTGCCATCAGCAATATTGACCGCTGAACGCGCATTTTGACATTCATCAAAATCGGAAATTCGGCTATCAGAACCATCTGCATCAGAACCATTACTGAGCCCGTCATTAGTATTATTTACCAATGTTCTGGCAGTGACGCTGGCGGTCTCATCTTCGCTGTCGACATCGCCGGTGGTTACTGAGTAGGTATATTCAGTGTCTGATGAGAGACCTTCATCGACATGGTATCCGCTAGTCGTCTCAGCAATTCGTTCACTGCCACGATAGATAACATAGGTCGCACCAGTGCTTTCCCAGGAAAGACCAATGCTGGTACCGGAAAATGCGTTGCCGATCAGTTCTGCAGGAATAATTCCCTGACCTGAGCCTGTATCGCCATCGCCATCGCCATCGCCATCGCCATCGCCATCGCCATCGCCATCGCCATCGCCATTATCATCATCACCTGAACCAGAATCACCATCACTGCCAGTATCAGAAGTTTCAGTAGGTGTGTCATTGTCACTACTTGAGGAACCACCTCCTCCGCAGCCCACCATCACAAGAAATAGAGGTAGGACCAGCAGCTTTACCAGAGCCGTTAGCGATAGTGTGATTTGATTTTTATCAACATTCATAGTTCTTGACCTGCCCGTCAATGACCTTTTCTTATTCCGAGTTCTGGACAGCAAATACAGACCTAAGTGCCAGCACTGGCATCAAAGGGTAAGGAAACACTTACTATATCTAAGAATAAATTCTGCGTTGCAACCTAATGAGAGATCTAGGGAGCCTCGCAGTGGTTGTGAACCGACCTGAAAATCAGCGGCATTGCGAAAATATCCAGTTACTCCCAGGGCCTACTGTAATGACTTAAAACGGGAATAACTGCTAATAAGGTCGCAGTAAGCTACTACATCCGTTCTCATAGTCAGGAATTTAATAAAAATTAGTAGTTTCAGTGTTTGCTTTAGAAAATATGTAAATTCAATCTCTGAAATTTGGGCGTTAACACCCAAACCCCAATGAAAATATTTTTGCGCCGTTGAATCAGAGGTGGGAAAAGCAAGAAGAGTTTGTAAGAACAAACTGTATCAGGATTGTTTCAGATAGATTAAAAAAAGCTGCCGAAAATAACCGACAGCTTTTTAGCGGTGACTACCGGCAAATAGCCGGCTAATCCAACTTAGGGGAAACGCAAAGCGCTCTTGACGCAACCATTTCCCAAAGAGTTATGGAATGAAGGCTATAAACTTTCACCATCGCTATCTTTTGCATCTAACTGCTTTCCATCTGGTCCACCATCCCGAGGAGGAATCAGAAACTGAATCTCATTAGAGTTGGTATTCGCGGCCTTGGGGTCAGTAAGAGTCCCCAGAAATACCACTATAAGGTCCATCTCTTCTTCGCTCAGGCGATTTATACCCCCACCCTCATTTCCATCTAAGATCGCCTGAGAGTGTGCCAAACCATTGGGAGCCAGTTTACTGGCGCAATTTTCAAGATCCTTGAATTGAGCGAGATCACACATCTCACTATTTTCAAAGTACCTGGAAATGGAGGCTCCATGATCACTGTAGTGTTCAACATTTCTCTTCAGCGTGCCAAACTGCCCGTTGTGCCCCCAGGGACCAGTGATCGCCACATTCAGTAAGGTCGGTGCCCTGAATGCTCCGAACCCTAAGGAACCCTCTCCACCCAGATCTTCCCCACTGCCACTCTCATCGGTTCCTATACCTATCTGCGGATAATTTGCGGCCATCAAGGCTTCAGACGTGAAGAAAGCTCCCTTGTGACAGAACGTGCACCCAGCATCCTTCGACATAAAAGTAATAGCACCACGCTTTTCCTCTACATCGAGCGCTTCCAGGTTACCGCCCACATAGTCAAAGAAGGGGTTATCGATAAATATTTGCACGGCTTCATAAGCTGCAATTGCTTCAGCAATACGACTGAAATTAATTTCAGAATCCCCAAAGGCAGACGTAAACAGGGGAGCCCAAGCTTCGACATCCAAATTAGCCGCTAATATATCTTCGCGGTATGCAGTGAAATTTTCATCGACAGAATCATCGTATCCAAAGTCCGCGATGTCACCCATTTCTGGCGGGGCCGTTACCGGGAAATGCGCCTGCGCCATAAGTAGGGCTAACGAACCAGATCCCACAGCATCATTCGTATTATCGGTAACATCTCTTGAATCCGTACGGAGAACGCCATTCGGACTCAGTGAGACCCGGTTATCCCAGAACAGTCCACGAGACCATAGTGACGCATTACAAATAGCTTGTGAATTTCTCGGCACTAAAGGCACTTCATTAGTTCCATCAGATCGACCTGGCCCGAGCAAAGCGGTATCTACAGCATTCACTCCAACCGGCATCGAGAGGTCATCTCCCCCACAACCAATCGCAGGGTGGTGACAGGATGAACAAGAAGCATCTTGATTAGCACTGAGAGACTTGTTGTGGAACAGACGCATGCCCAGCTCCACCTTGGCAGGATCCTGCTCACTGCGGACCCGTGCAGCAAAAGCCCGAATATCTTCGACAAGAGAAACCATGCGATTGTACTCGAGCATGGCTGCCAAACAATTGTCCAAGTCCTCTTCGAGTAGATCTAGTGCCGTCGCAGTATTTTTACACTCTGCAAACGTGGAGATACGCTCATTTAAAACATCATCTTCTGTACCGTTATTCAGGCCAGCATTGGTGTCATTAACTAATGTCTTGACCGTAACCTGCGAAGTTTCCGATTCGTTTGCAGCATCAACCGTACTGACAGAGTAAACATATTCGGTGTTAACTGAGAGGCCCTGTTCGACATAATAGTTATTGCTGGTTTCCGCGACCTTTTCACCGTTTCGATAGATAAAGTAAGTCTCACCATCTCTTTCCCAGTTAAGACCGATACTGGTTCCCGAGTGGGCATAGCCAATTAGCTCAGCGGGTTCACCGGCTTCTTCAGGCTCAGGCTCAGGATCGGTGCCCGTCCCTGAGCCGGAACCGGAACCATCATCACCCTGAACGGTATCTGCAGGCGAATTATCCTCACTACCAGATGACCCGGAGCCGCAACCGACTAACAGCGAAAAGAGCGTGAGGAAAAAGAGTCTAAATAGGACTCTGGGAAAGACTTTTTGATCGAACTTCTGAGCACTCATAAGAATCCTAGTGATCCCTTCCATATATTTTTAATAATTCATAGGTGATAACGCGACACCAATAGATTTGGTTGACCAATTAAGGAAGAAATGTGAACAAAAGTCCGGAGTGAATCCCGGAGGAAACTACCAGCTCACCAGAATTTCAGGGGATAGCATTTTTTCCAGCAACAACTGACTAAAAACTTCGCAATCCAGACGATGACTTTTACCTAGCCCTGATCGCAAGAATTCACTCTCGGATCAACTTCGGCCTGGCCCTGGAAGCAAAGTAAGAATGAAACTGTGGTGAATTTTAAGGCAGAAGGTAGTTGCCTGAATGATGAATGCGAATAAAGTTCGCTAATGAAGAGTTGGCATCTCACCAGTAAGTCAATATTAGTGAGATGCTCAAATAAAATGCAGGAATATTAAAGTTCGTTGCCGTCCTGATCCCAGGCATCCAGCTGCATTCCATCGGGTCCGCCGTCACGGGGAGGAATCAGGGATTGGGTTGCATTTGAATTTACATTCTCTGCATCCGGGTCAGTGAGCGCCTCAAGAAATGCCGCTAAAAGCTTCACTTCATCGTCGTCTATCGGAAGTGCTGCATCACCATCAATCTCCAGAATTGCCTCGGTCAACTCCAGACCATTGGGCGCAACTTTCGCTGCGCAGTCTTCTAGCTCAGCAAACTGATCCAGGTCGCACATTTCACTATCTGCGAAATACCGGGATACCGAATCTGCTTGCCCGGCATAGTGCTCAATATTTCTTTCTAAGGAGCCAAACTGCCCGGCGTGCCCCCAGGGACCAGTAATGCCTGCATTGAGCAGTGTTGGAACACGAAAGCCACCGAGTACTGCCCCTCCCCAATCAGCGCCATCATCCTCTTTTCCGACACCAATTTGAGGATAGTTAACGACCCTCAAACCCTGGTTAGTAAAGAAGGCGCCCGTATGGCAAGCAGTACAACCAGAGCCTGGCGTAAAATAAGTAATTGCTCCCCGCTTCGCATCGTCATCCAGCGCTGTCAGGTCACCGTCGATATAGTCAAAGAAGGGGTTATCAATAAAAATATATACCGCTTCATAGGCGGCAATCGCCTGTGCAACCCTACTGTAGTCAATACTGTTGTCTCCATAAGCGGCAGCAAATAAGGGGCCCCAGGACTCCTCATTGAGCTTTGGTATAAGATATTCCTCACGGTAGTCAGTAAGGTCATCGTCGCTACTTTCGTCGTAGCCAAATTCAGAAATATCCCCCATCTCAGCAGCATCTGTCACCGGAAAATGGGCTTGGGCCATCATAAGTGCCAAAGTTCCGGTACCAACCGCCGCTTCAGTATTATTGGTTACATCCCTGGAGTCTGTTTTAAGGCCACCGTCGCTCGTGAAAAGAACGCGGTTGTCCCAGAATAATCCATTATCCCAGAGCGCCACATTACAAATAGGCTGGGCATTGCGTGCAACCAACGGCACTTCGTTTTCACCATCGGAACGCCCTGGGCCAAGCAAATCGGGATCAACGGCATTAACCCCAACAGACATGGAAAGATCATCACCAGCGCAGCCTATTGTCGGGTGGTGGCAAGAAGAACAGGCGGTATCACCGTTAGCACTAAGACTTTTACTGTGGAATAACCGCATACCCAACTCAACCATCTCCGGGTCTTGCTCACTTCTAACTCGAGCAGCGAAAGCGCGCATATCCTCCAATTGATCTGCCATTCCCACTTCATCCAGCACAGCCTGCAAGCAACTATCGAGACTACTATCGTCAACATCTACGGCTGAGCGCTCATTTTGACATTCATCAAAATCAACAATGCGCTTTTCAATGGCCTCTGCTTCAGTACCATTGCCCAAGCCATCATTCGTGTTATTAACCAGTGTTTTTGCAGTAACACTATTAGTATCACTATCAATACTCCCCACACCGACCCAATAACTATATTCAGTATTAACTGAGAGGCCTTCATCCACGTAATGGTTATCTGTAGTTTCTGCGATCAATTCGCCATCGCGATAGATGCTGTAGGTCTCTTCAGAGTCCTCCCAGGAGAGCCCTATGCTGGTGCCGGAGAAGGGATTTGCAATCAGTTCAGCAACCAAGATCCCCTGCTCTGAATCGGATTCATCATCTGACCCAGTATCACCATCCGAACCACCATCAGTATCACCGTCCGAATCGTCACCATCGTCTGAGCCAGAGCTATCCCCAGAGCCGCTATCATTTTCAGTAGTTTCTGTCGATGAATCATCCTCACCGCTAGAGGAACCACCTCCCCCACAGCCCACCATAAATAGAAATAAAGAAATGAACAGCAGCTTATTCAGCGCTACAAGCAATTGGGTTAATTGGTTTTTTTCCGCGTTCATAATGTTCGAACAGTCCCGTCGATAACTTTTCTTTTCCTAAGCCAGGCAACTCAGAGAACTCCATGCACTTCAACTCTCAACACAGCTGTGCAAGCATTTCTACACTTTGTTTTTCCTGAACCTAAGCACGCTGTAACAGCTCCAGGCCAAATGAAAATGACTGGATAGCACGCTATAGCGTCATAATGTTTTGATGGATGTTGGAGATACGGGTGTAGCTACTGCAAAGATCCAGTGCCAGACGGTCTAGTGAAGACCTCTCTCCAATGGCCAGCTATTTCATTCAAAGTCAAAATGTTGCAAGCAAAATGCAAATTAAAAAAATATGATCGTTTTGACCTAATCTCATGCATATATCCAACGCTCCCTTCCCGGGTAAATTTTCCTCGAGCGTTAAACGTTAGATAAAGCAATTTCGTTGACACGAAAAATAGAATAGAAAGGAAATTTCAGGCTGAACAGAGTTTTTTTGGGAAGGGGGAAATCGAAGCCAATAGGCTGCCAACAAGTTGGCAACCTATACAAAAAATTACCAGCGACTAGTTAACAATACGAACGGGGCGCTCCGCATTGCGGTAGCGCTCGGAGCGGCGGGTGCGGTCATTAACACTGCCCGCCAACTGACCACAGGCCGCATCAATATCATCGCCGCGTGTAGTGCGCACAGTCACGGTATAACCTTTGTCGAGCAAAATCTGCTGGAAGCGACGCAGTGCATTATTACTCACTCGCTGGTAGTCGGACAACTCAAACGGGTTAAAGGGAATCAGGTTAATTTTCACCGGAATCTCTTTAAGCAGCTCCGCTAATTGCTCAGCGTGCTCCGGGCGGTCGTTAACCTCGCGCATCAGCGTGTATTCAATGGTCATTTTACGGTGCGTATCCGGCATGCGGTCGATGTAGCGCTTGGCGGAATCCAGTAGCACCGCAATAGGGTATTTTTTATTGATCGGCACCAACTCGTTACGCAATTCATCGTTGGGCGCATGCAGGGAAATTGCCAGGCTCACATCGGTCACATCGGCGAGGCGGTCCAGTGCGGGCACTACACCGGAGGTCGACAGAGTAACGCGGCGCTTGGAAATACCGTAGGCGTTGTCTTCCATCATCAGGTTCATGGAATCGACCACATTGTCGAAATTGAGCAGCGGTTCACCCATGCCCATCATTACCACGTTGGTAACCTTGCGCGGTCCTTTCGGATCCAATTGACCGAAAGATTTACAGGCAATCCAGACCTGCCCGATAATTTCTGCCGCCGTTAAATCGCGGTTAAAGCCCTGCTTGCCAGTTGCACAAAAGCTGCAATCCAGGGAACAGCCCACCTGGGAGGAGACACAAAGGGTACCGCGATCACCATCGGGGATATAAACAGTCTCGATAGCATTGCCACCGGAAACTTTAATTAACCATTTCCGTGTGCCATCGGCGGAATCCCACTGATTCAATACTTCTGGGGCACGGACTTCGGCCACTTCCGTCAACTTTTGACGCAGGGCCTTGCTGACATTGGTCATCTCAGCAAAATCATCAACCCCATTCTGGTGAATCCACTTTAAAACCTGAACAGCGCGGAAGCGCTTCTCGCCCAATGATTCAAAAAAGGCGGCCAGCTTTTCTACCGAAAGGCCGAGCAGGTTGGTTTTCTCTGTGGTCATTCATTTCACCTCGGGGGAAGAATTGCACCGGTCCGGACAGACCGGTGCGATTTGTGGCGCGGATTAAGCGCGCGCGCAGATTTCGTCGTCGGCGAAGAAGTAGCTTACTTCGCGAGCAGCGGACTCTGCGGAGTCGGAACCGTGTACAGCGTTGGCGTCGATGCTGTCAGCGAAGTCAGCGCGGATGGTGCCAGCAGCAGCTTCTTTAGGGTTGGTAGCACCCATCAGGTCGCGGTTTGCCAGGATAGCGTTCTCGCCTTCCAGAACCTGTACAACAACTGGACCGGAAGTCATGAAGTCAACCAGGTCTTTGAAGAAAGGACGCTCTTTGTGCTCAGCGTAGAAACCTTCAGCTTTTTCGCGGGACAGTTGAACCATCTTCATGGCAACAATGCTCAGGCCAGCTTTCTCAAAACGGCTCTCGATTTCACCGATTACATTCTTGGCTACTGCGTCCGGCTTGATGATAGAAAGGGTACGCTCCAGGGCCATGGTTATCTCCAAATTGATTTTTTGTAACTTAACTTAGGAACCTCTGAACAACTCTGTAAGCCCCGCAGGGCGGGCCTTCAAGGCTCGCAGAGGTGTTGCGGGATTGTTGCGGAGTTGTTCAGAGGCTCCCTACATAAAGAAAGAGCAACCTACTCAGTTGCTCTTCCCTGATATTCCTTTCATACCCACCGGGGGTACTCAATTTTTGATCACCGCATTTCGCGGCCGGCGGATTATACGGGGTATTGATCGACTTTTGTACTCTCTTGCCAATACTGCCCCCGAAGGCCGGTCACTCCTGCTCTTCGATCCAGGCAGCCTGGATCGCTTCGAGGATTTTCTCTCCGCAGCGATCGGGATCGTCATCAAATCCGGGCAGCGCCATCACCCAGTTGCGCAGGTCGACAAAGTTGACCGTCAGAGGGTCCACATCCTCGTGAGCTTCGCTCAACTCTATGGCAATATCGTGAATATCAGTCCACTTCATGATTCGGCTTCCTCAGCGTGCAAGTCAGTGCTTTTCCGACACCTGGTTGATGGTGTACTTGGGAATCTCGACCACCAGGTCTTCATCCTCCACAATCGCCTGACAGGACAGGCGAGACTCCGGCTCCAGGCCCCAGGCTTTATCCAGCAGGTCCTCTTCAAGCTCGTCCGGCTCTTCCAGGGAATCGAAGCCCTCGCGCACAATGACGTGGCAAGTGGTACAAGCACAGGCTTTTTCACAGGCGTGCTCAATTTCAATATCGTTGGCCAGGGCCGCGTCGATCACGCTGACACCGCTCTCCGCTTCCACCACTTTGCCCTCAGGGCACATTTCCGGATGGGGTAAAAATACTATCTTCGGCATGGGGTACTGAACCTCTGTGGTCTCAATCCGACGGGGAGAAAGTAACGACTCCCCGGCCGCCGGCAGCGCAGAGTCTGCGCCTGATCATGGTTATTTATCAAATTCATCCAAGCTGTGGCCCTGCATAGCGCGCTTAATGGAGGCATCCATACGCTTGGCAGCAAAAGGCTCAGACAACTTATTCAAGGCTTCGATACGTCGACGAATTTCCTCTGCGTCGCCGCCGTTATGGGCCAAGCGCAAAGCCTCCATCGCGTGCTCAAGCTCATTTAACTCACCTTCGTCCAGCAGCTGGGCACCGTTCTCACGCAGGGCCACCAACATGCTTTCCAGGGTTCTCTCCGCTTCCACCTGAGCCTCGCGCAGGGCGCGCAGGGCGATATCCTCAGCGGCGTGGGTGTAGGATTCCTGCAGCATTCGCGCAATATCCTTGTCCTCCAGCCCATAAGACGGTTTAACCGTAATATCGGCACTGACACCACTGCTTTTTTCCATGGCTGTCACTGATAAAAGACCGTCAGCATCCACCTGGAAAGTCACACGGATATGGGCGGCACCGGCCACCATCGGCGGTATGCCGCGCAATTCAAAGCGCGCCAGTGAGCGGCAGTCACTCACCAGTTCCCGCTCGCCCTGGACAACATGGATCGCCATGGCAGTCTGGCCATCTTTAAAAGTGGTGAACTCCTGGGCTTTGGAGACGGGGATGGTCGTGTTGCGATCAATCAGTTTTTCCGCGAGGCCGCCCATGGTTTCAATCCCGAGGGAAAGGGGAATAACATCCAACAACAGCAGTTCTTCGCTGGACTTATTGCCCACCAGTACATCAGCCTGAATCGCGGCGCCGATTGCTACTACTTGGTCGGGGTCAATTTCCGCATGGGGGGGACGACCAAAATAACCCTCAACCCGCTCCCGCACGCGCAAAGTACGAGTGGAGCCACCCACCAGAACCACTTCCTGCACCTCATCGGCACTGATACCGGCATCGCGCAGGGCGCGCTTGCAGGCGCGTAGGGTTTTGTCGATCAGGGGGTCCAGCAGTGAAGCCATGGTTTCGCGATCGAGTACACCGGACCAGTCGCCGTATTGCACTTCCACCTGCTCGACACTGGACAGGGATTCTTTCGCAGCACAGGCGCTGTCTAACAGGACTCGCTGGGTCGCAGCGTCGAGATCGGTACCCAATCCCACTTGCTCGGCGATCCAACTGGCAATGGTACGATCGAAATCGTCGCCACCGAGAGCGGTATCGCCGCCGGTAGACATGACTTCAAACACACCCCGGGACAGACGCAGAATAGAGATATCGAAGGTGCCGCCACCGAGGTCATAGACCGCGATCACACCCTCTTCGCCTTTATCCAGGCCATAGGCAACAGCCGCTGCTGTGGGCTCGTTGAGCAGGCGCAGGACTTTCAGGCCCGCCAGTTGGGCGGCGTCTTTGGTCGCTTGGCGCTGGGCATCATCGAAGTAGGCCGGCACGGTGATCACCGCACCATCCAGCTCACCGCCCGCTTTGCCATAGAGCGCTTCGCGGCCACGCGCAGCCAGTTTTTTCAGGATTTCTGCCGATACCTGCACCGGGTTTACCGGTCCGGCTGCAGTTTCAATCGAAGGCATACCGCCGCTGCTCTCAGCCAGGCGATAGGGCAGCTGCTCACCAAAACTTTTGATATCTGCAACACCTCGCCCCATCAGGCGCTTGATAGAAATCATAGTGTTGTAGGGATCTTCTGCAGCGCACGCGCGGGCTTCAGCACCCACGGTAATCGCCTCGGCTCCGTAGTGCACCGCTGATGGCAGGATCACTTCACCCTGCTCATCGGCAATGGCCTCTGCCGATCCACTGCGCACGGTCGCTACCAGTGAGTTAGTGGTCCCCAAATCGATACCCACTGCGTGCTTGCGCTGGTGGGGAGCTGGGCTCTGGCCCGGTTCAGAAATCTGCAGTAATGCCATTAGTTATCTCTTCTTTAAGCGGGGCGCGGTACCGTCTGGCCCTCTCAGTCAGTGCTCTCGCAACTAGTCGTTGAAAAGGTCTTCTTCCAGCTCGTCAATTTGTTTCTCAAGCTTGGCCAGGAACTGAAGCTTGCGCAGAGAATCCTCTGCTGCGCCCAGATCGCCCCCGTCATAAGTTTCGGCAAAGCGCTGTTCCTCATTGGAGATCAGCCCCCGCGCCTCAGCACTGAGCTCATCTAGCGCAGCTGCAGGATCGGGCTGCTCGCGCACTTCTTCCAGGCGCTCGCGCAACATCATCTGCTGCATCAGAAATTCAGTATCTTTGGTGGTCTGCTCAGGTGGCACATCTACCCCGGCCAACTTGAGTAGGTAGGCGGCGCGCTGTACCGGGTCGCGCAAAACGGTGTGCGCCTCATTAATCTGAGCCGCCATTTTGATGGCCAACAATTGTTCGCCCTCGGAATGGGAAGCGTATTTGTCCGGGTGGAATTCCCGCTGTAACTCCCGGTAGCGGGTCGCCAGGGCACTGCGATCGACCGCGAACGCGGGTTGCAGACCAAAAACTTCGAAATGGTTCAGGTTGGTTGCCATCTGAATATACCTACTGGGGCACAGCCTGGGACGCGGCTGAAGTTGCCGCTTACTGCTGCACGGCCCCCAACTGTCCGAGGAGCCAATAAAAAGGCCGGTATGCGCAGCGCACCCGGCCTTGTGGGGCGAGAGCGAATCAGACGTGGAAACTCTCGCCGCAGCCACACTCATTTTTTACATTGGGATTCGAGAAGGTGAAGCCTTCGTTCAGGCCTTCCTTGACGAAATCCAGCTGGGTGCCGTCGAGGTAAACCAGACTCTTGGGGTCCACCACCAACTTAACGCCGTTTTGCTCAAATACCGTATCTTCGGCTTCGAACGAATCGACAAATTCCAGCACATAGGCGAGACCGGAACAGCCGGCCGTTTTGACACCGACACGAATGCCGATTCCCTTGCCTCGCTTGGCCAATTGACTTTGAATGTGGGCCTCAGCGGCCTCGGTCATACTAATAGCCAAAACAACACCTTCGCTATGTTTAGACGCTACATTTGGACGAAAAGTTAACCCGCCGCAGATTCCTTGGCTTCTACAGCGTCATCGGACTCACCGCGCTTTTCACGGATATCGCGAACCGCAGCCTTGATCGCATCTTCAGCGAGAACCGAGCAGTGGATTTTTACCGGCGGCAGCGCCAGCTCCTCTGCAATGGCAGTGTTCTTGATCTGCTCCGCTTCGTCGATCGTCTTGCCTTTCACCCACTCGGTCAGGAGGGAGCTGGAGGCAATGGCGGAACCACAGCCGTAGGTCTTGAACTTGGCGTCTTCGATAACGCCCTCGTCGCTTACCTGAATCTGTAGGCGCATCACGTCACCACAGGCGGGCGCGCCCACCATACCGGTGCCTACATTGTCCGCCTTGTCGTCCATACGTCCAACATTGCGGGGGTGCTCGTAGTGGTCAATTACTTTATCGCTATAGGCCATGACTTTTCTCCTAACTCTTGCGCGCGCTTAGTGAGCGGCCCATTCAATCTTGTTCAGGTCTACGCCGTCTTTGTACATATCCCAAAGCGGTGACAATTCACGTAGTTTCTCCACTGCCTTGCGCACTTCTGCGGCAGCGGTGTCGACATCACTCTCGCTGGTAAAACGACCAAAGCTGAAACGCAGTGAGCTGTGCGCCAGTTCGTCGTTAACACCCAGGGCTCGCAGTACGTAGCTGGGCTCCAGGCTCGCAGAGGTACAGGCGGAACCGGAGGAAATCGCCAGGTCGCGCAGCGACATGATCAGGCTCTCACCTTCTACAAACGCAAAGCTCACGTTCAGGTTGCCCGGAATTCTCTTCTCGGCGGAACCGTTGATATGGACCTCTTCCATATCCTTGATCTGATCCCAGAAACGGTCGCGCAGAGAGCGCAGACGCTCGGCTTCCTGAGCCATTTCTTCTTTGGCAATACCAAAGGCTTCGCCCATACCGACAATCTGGTGAGTCGGCAGGGTACCGGAGCGCATGCCGCGCTCGTGGCCGCCACCGTGCATCTGGGCTTCCAGACGGATGCGGGGCTTGCGGCGTACGTAAAGGGCACCGATACCTTTGGGGCCGTAAATTTTATGGCCGGAGAAGGACATCAGGTCAACTTTCATTTCCTGAAGGTCGATCGGCAACTTGCCGGCGCTCTGGGCCGCGTCCACATGGAAAATAACTTTGCGCGAGCGACACAGTTCGCCGATTGCAGCGATATCGTTGATCACCCCAATCTCGTTGTTGACGTGCATCAGGCTCACCACAGTGGTGTCCTCACGCATAGCTTCCTCAACCTGCTCCGGATAGACGATGCCGTCTTCGCGGGGATTCAGGTAGGTCACTTCAAAACCTTCCCGCTCCAGCTGGCGGCAGGTATCCAAAACAGCTTTGTGCTCAATTTTGGAGGTAATGATGTGCTTGCCGCGACTCTGGTAAAAGTGGGCCGCACCCTTGATACCCAGGTTGTCAGACTCGGTGGCACCGCTGGTCCAGACAATTTCGCGCGGATCGGCGTTGATCAGCTCCGCCACCTGGCGTCGGGCATTCTCCACTGCTTCTTCCGCTTTCCAACCAAACAGGTGGGAGCGAGAGGCCGGATTGCCGAAATTGCCTTCCATCGTCAGCTGCTCTGCCATTTTCTTGGCGACGCGTGGGTCAACCGGACAGGTAGCCGAATAGTCCAGATAGATGGGAAGCTTCATAGTCATACCGTTTCCGCTTAGTAAATCTCTAATATCTGTCTGCTGGCCCGTTTGGGCCTCAATCACAGGCCGCCGAGTACAGCGACCCTCTCTTCCGGCGCCTCGCGCATATCTTGCCGACGCGCAACTTCCTGCACCTCAGCTCGGGAAACCAGGTTGGCCAAGCTGATACTGCTGAGGAAGCTATGAATCTGATCGCTCAAGTCTGACCAGAGGTAGTGGGTCAGGCACTGTTCGCCGTTGGCGCAATCCGCATTGCCGCCGCAGCTGGTGGCGTCTACAGATTCATTGACCGCATCAATGATCTGCGCCACAAAAATCTCTTCACCATCCCGCGCCAGGCGATAGCCACCGCCGGGTCCACGCACACTGGACACCAGCCCAGAATGCCGCAACCGGGAGAACAACTGCTCCAGGTAGGACAGTGATATACCCTGGCGCTTGGATATGTCTGCCAGACTGATCGGTCCGCGATCAGCGTGCAACGCCAGGTCCAGCATGGCAGTCACCGCGTAGCGGCCTTTGGTTGTCAAACGCATATCAGCTCCCAACTGATGTACAGCCCTTTTCCGATCGGGGCGCGAGTATGGAATAACCCACTACTGTAGTCAAGTATATAACCCAGCGGGACACTCGGGTACTCAACTAGTCGGGTCGCCCCTTACCACCAGAGCGATGAATGTAATTCTGGATTGAGGTCAACATACCGCGCAGTATACCCAGCTCCATATCATCGGGGCGCACCCGACTATACAGTCGGCGCAGGCGGGTCATTGTCTGACGGGGGTTATCCGGGTCAATAAAGCCCAGCTCGCCCAGCGCCTGTTGCAGGTGATCGAAATACAGCTCCATATCGCTGGCCTTGGCCGGTGGACGATCCCAATCGGTGTAATTCACAGGCTCACCCTTTTCCGCTTCCAGGGCCGCCATACGCACTTCGTAGGCAAGTACCTGAACAGCAGTCGCCAGGTTCAGGGAGCTGTATTCCGGGTTGGCAGGAATATGCACATGGTAGTTACAGGCCTGTAATTCTTCGTTGGTAAGCCCTCGATCCTCGCGGCCAAACACCAAAGCAACCGGATGAGACGCGGCCTCGGCGACGGTACGCTCTCCACACTGGCGCGGGGTCAGCAGGGGCCAAGGGATTCGGCGCTCGCGAGCGCTGGTGGCCACAACAAGACCACAATCAGCCACGGCTTCTTCCAGGGTATCCACCACAACGGCGCTATCGAGCAGCTCAGCTGCCCCTGCTGCACGCCAAACAGCATTGGCTGCAGGAAATTCCCGAGGCGCTACCAGGTACAGCTGACTCAGGCCCATATTCTTGAGCGCGCGCGCCGCACCACCAATATTTCCGGGGTGTGCGCTGTTAACCAGAACCACGCGCACATTGTCGAGCGCGGCAAGTGGAGTCGTGTCTAAAGGTGACTTGGCCATACTGAAAGTAATAAATCGGTGTCATGGGGGCGCGCGAGTGTAGCAAAAACCAATCGGAATCCCTACAATCGCGTCCGTCGCAGTTAACCTGCGGCCTGCTTTTTAACCCCTTTAACCACTTTGTGCGGAATAGTTATGGAACCCATGCTAAATATTGCCCTGCGCGCGGCGCGTAAGGCAGGAGAACTGATCGAACGGGCCTGGGAGCGCGGCGACCTGATGAAATTCGAAGAAAAGACGCGCAACGATTTCGTTACTGAAGTGGATAAGGCCAGCGAACAGGAAATTATCTATCACCTGCGCAAGGCCTACCCCAAGCACAGCATCCGCGCTGAAGAAAGCGGCCTGCAAGAGGGCGCAGAGCCCGATTACGAGTGGATTATCGATCCCCTCGATGGCACCACCAATTTTATCCACGGCGTCCCACAGTTCGCTGTTTCTATCGCCTGTCGCTATCGCGGCCGCATTGAGCACGCAGTCGTACTGGACCCGATCAAACGCGAAGAATTTACCGCAAGTCGCGGTCGCGGCGCTGCCCTGAATGGCCGCCGTATCCGCGTCTCTTCACGCCAGGGCATGCGCGGCTCTCTGATTGGCACCGGCATTCCCTTCAACGGCCTGCCGCTGGATAACATCGACGCCTACCTGGCCGCCCTAAAAGATATCGCTGGGCAAACTGCGGGAATCCGCCGCCCTGGCGCCGCAGCGCTGGATCTTGCCTATGTTGCTGCCGGGCGATTCGACGGCTTCTGGGAAATGTACCTGAACACCTGGGATATCGCAGCGGGCTCCCTGCTGGTCAAAGAGGCCGGCGGCCTGATCAGCGATTTCCGCGGTGGTGAAGACTACCTGGACTCCGGCCACCTGGTCTGTGCAACTCCGAAAGTATTTAAGCCCCTGGTGAAAATCGTGGGCAAACATATGGGGCACATACGCTAAAATCCTGAACGGCACTCCGGCAAATAAGATGCCGGGGTGCTGATTCCAACAGTCCAACTCACCTCTTCCCCGTCAAACACTCCATCAAAACTCGCGCAAGCTGCGGTCGATCAAAGTTATCCGGCAAAGCGGTGGTCACTCCCGAGGAAGCCTCTCCTCCCATAACCACCAAACAGGTTTTTTGAGTGACTTGATCCTGCTTGAGGATACTTACCAAATCCCCAACCGACATTCCCGGTAAGGTATTGTGAAACAACACCACATCCGGTGCTTGGGTACGCGCCATAAATATGGCCTCAACAACATCTGCGGCCACAGAAAGCTGTACTTGCGGCGCCCCCTGCAAAAGTTTTTCCACCCGAGCCACACTTTCAGGGCGGTTATCCACTAGCAGCAATATACAGTCGGGTAATGTTGACGGGGCATCAACAGAACTTGCAAATGACAGGAAAGACTCCGCAGCATCAACCATTGGGAATTCAACCCAAAATACTGAGCCCTGCCCTTCCTGACTGTCAAAATCGATCCGCCCCCCCATCGCCTCCGCCAGACGCTTGGCAATTGCAAGACCGACACCGGTACCCTCGATATGCCCCTTTTCCTCCCCCAAACGGTTAAAGGGTTCAAAAACTTCTTTGCGTCTCTCTGCTGCAATCCCCTTGCCGGTATCCAAAATATTCAGCCTCAACCAGCCATCGGCCTGCGGCGTAAAATTAATAATGACACGGCCATTTTCACGATTGTATTTCACCGCGTTGCCCGCCAGGTTCAATACAACTTGCTTATAGCGCACAGGGTCCGCACAAATATAAGCGGACTCCCAGCCGAGAGGCTCAAACACCAAACTGACACGACGGGTTTCAGCCAGGGGCTCGAGCAAACGTTTACATTCTGCAACCAAATCGGCCGGCCGAATCAATTCCATCGAGGGGCCCAAACGCCTACTGTCGATTCTGGCCAGCTCCAATACATCACCGACCAAATGCAATAAATGCTGCCCCGCGCGACGAATTTCTGATAAGCGCTGACGCTGGTCTGCGTTGAGACTCTGATCTAATTCGACAATTTGGCTGTAACCTAAAATTGCATTAAGTGGCGTGCGTAATTCATGGCTCAGGCTAAATAATAAATCTGCCCGATGCGCATTTTCCTCCCGCTGCAACTCCAGCTCCCGCTCCATTTGCGAAAGTCTTTCCCGGCTGCGGCTGACGTCTTGTAAAACTCCCAACACCCGCACGGGCTGACCGCGACTATTTAATTGGGCCTTACCGCGGCAGCGAACCCAAACCACACTGCTATCCGAACGCCAGATGCGAAATTCCACATCGAGCGGTAACCCCTCGCGCACATGATCCCGCATGGACTGCTCAACCCGAGGGAAGTCCTCCGCTAAAATTCGAGCCTTCCACTGCTCCGCGGCTGAAATACCGATACTGCGTATCGGGCTCACTTCATAACCCAGAATCCCCCAGCAGGCATCATCAAGCACCATTTCATCTGCGCGTAGATCCCACTCCCATAAACCATCGCCAACTCCAGACAGTGTCTGTAAGGGGCGCTCGCCAGGCAGGTTAGATAGGTAGCGCTGGGCCAAGGTTTCAGTGAAGTCAGCGCAACTTCCAATCACAACAAACCCACTGTCATCCTCGAGGTTTATTGCGCGTCCTCGCAATCGCAGCCAGCGCAATTGACCAAGACTATCGTAGGCCCGAAAAGTAGTATCGAAGTGTCCACCTTTGTTGGTAAGACGACGCCGCACAGTGATAATTCGATCCCGCTCATCAGAGTGAACCGAACGCAATTCATCACCCGTCCACAGGGAAGTCAAAGAGAGTTCTGCAGTTTCTGCAAACAGGAGCCAAATTTCACCCTGAGCACGCTGAGCACCGGAATCCGGATGCCACTCCCACAACCCGCAGTCTGAATCTAAAAACAAATCTTGCAAGCAGGCGTTATGACGAGGCAGGCGCGATGCATCCAAAGAGGAAAGCTCATCGCTGGTTGCCAACTGGAACACTGCGCTGGACGGATTTGGGGTTAGTGACTCTGACACACAGGGCTCGACTATCGAAATTAGCTCATTAATTACCTGGCTCATGCATCCTTGCCATACATAAAAGAGAGCCTCTCTCCCGGGGCCGTTAAATTTGGGAACGCCTCGGGAGACCCTAAACTAAAGCATTATGAGCTTTGCGCAAAGTGCGGGCAAAAAAAAGGCCCCGCAATGCGGGGCCGTAATCAGCGATGATGAGAGAAAACGGGAAGTCACCCAGTGTTAATGGTTTGCCATAACCCTAAGAAACTCTCCCGAAATGCGGGTCCGTTGTCCCGCACAATCACTAATGCAACACTTATGCCAACTTTAAAAACGGTGTTTTTAACCGGCATCACCCTTCATCCATTGTGTCACAGCAAACTTACGAACCATTGCGAACCTAAAAATATGGTCACCGCACCAAAACAATGCATTCTCGGCAAAGACACTAGGGGAAAAATCGCTATCAGGTCTGAGAAAAATCGGGACCGCAGAATATGGCCGGTGAGATTTGTTTCTCCCGGGCATACATAAACCCGAGGACCACACTATGAACACAACCTCGATAGACTCTACTCTCAAAAGAAAACGCTTCTGGCCTCCCACGTTGCTATTTGCCATAACCGGTTTGCTGGCAATTATTGCTGTGCCCCTATATGGCTTTATTTTTGGTTATCACTGGTATCAGTGGCTCGCATTCGCCGTAATGGGTGCAATGTGCAGCCTTTCTATCACCGCCGGATATCATCGCCTTTGGTCCCACAAAAGTTATGAGGCTCACTGGGCCCTACGATTATTATTTGCACTATTCGGAGCCGCAGCACTACAAGATTCTATTTTGAAGTGGTGCGATCATCATCGCCACCACCATCAGTTTGTTGATGACAACAACCGCGACCCCTACTCAGCCAAACGCGGATTTTGGTTTTCCCATATCGAATGGATGATGCATGAATATCCAACCAGCCACCAAAACTTCGAGAATGTACAAGACCTAAAGCGGGATAAAATTGTGATGTGGCAACACAATAACTACATTCCAATCACCGCCACCATGAATCTTGGGATTCTCACCCTGCTGGGAATTTGTACCGGCGATATTATTGGTATGTTCTTACTTGCAGGAGCACTCCGAATTGCCTTCTGTCACCACACTACTTTTATGGTAAATTCGATCATCCATCGATTTGGTAGCCAGCCCTACCGGGATGATGTGACCGCTTGCGACAACAAAATTGTTAATTTTTTTGTTTTTGGTGAGGGTTACCACAACTACCACCACGCCTTTCAGC
Source organism: Microbulbifer sp. CNSA002 (assembly GCF_047324085.1). Taxonomy (NCBI): domain Bacteria; kingdom Pseudomonadati; phylum Pseudomonadota; class Gammaproteobacteria; order Cellvibrionales; family Microbulbiferaceae; genus Microbulbifer; species Microbulbifer sp. CNSA002. Next base: position 1,024,680 of record NZ_CP172449.1, on the reverse strand, counting down.
TCGATTATCGCAATGGCATTCACTGGTTTCATTACGATCCAACCAAGTGGGTCATTAAAGCTCTTAGTCTGATCGGTATTACCCGTAACCTAAAAGTAGCCTCTCCAGTGAAAATTCAAAAAGCCAAGCTAGACCTACAGTTTAAGAAGGCGCGTAAGAAGCTGGAAAGCGGATCTCTGCCCAAGGGAGTCGAAGAGGCCCTAAAAAGTGAAGCTCTACAGCTCACTCATACCCTGGAAAAATGGGAGCAATTGCAATTAAAAAGCTATAAGGCTAAAAATGGAGAAAAGCCCAACAAATGGGAGTTAACCCAAATACAAACCAAGACGAATGAACTTGAGTACAGTTTGAAAATGCAAGGAGAACGACTTCAAGCTCTGATGGAACACGTCCAGGAAGAAAAACCTAAGGAAGCTTTATAATCAGGCCCCCTAATGGAGCCCAAACCTACACTTCTGCGTATTTGCTCACAGCAAATTTGCGCATGGAAAATGCCACCCGTTCATCCACATTTTTCCTGAACATTTCTTCATCAAATTTTTCGATAAAGCCCAAGCGCTCGCGCAAGCCAACACCGTTGGCAATTTGGATTGCCAACCCTGGACGCGCATTGGCCTCCAGTAAGAGCGGGCCACGTTCACGATCCAGAACAATGTCACAGCCTAAATAACCCAGCCCAGTCATTTCGTAACAGCTTGCCGCCAAGCGGACCAGCTCGTACCAACCTGGTACCTGCAATGCATCGAAAGGCACTTCAGTGTCCGGGTGCTGGTCAATTCGCAACCCGCGCATTACCGCATGACAACTTTTGCCCGTGGCCAGGTCGATACCAACACCCACAGCGCCCTGGTGCAAATTGGCTTTACCATCTGAGGCGTGGGTTGAGCAGCGCAGCATGGCCATCACCGGATAACCGCGAAAAACAATAACCCGCACATCAGGCACACCCTCAACAGAGTAGCGATCGAAGACCGGGTCAAAGTCCACCAGCGCCTCCACCATCACCCTGTCGGGTTTGCCACCGAGGCTGTAGAGGCCGCTGTGAATATTGCTCACGTGCCGCAAGATATCCAGCGCATCAATTTCAGCACCGGATATCTTTTTATATTTGTCGCCATTGCGACCGGCAATAACGAGAATACCTTTACCACCGGAGCCCCGTGCCGGCTTGATTACAAACTGCCATAGAGGGTCAATCACCTCCATAACTCGCTTGCGGCTGGCAGGACTTTCAAATGCCTCGATCAACTCGGGCACAGGAATTCCCGCTTTTTTAGCCGCACGCTTAGTGTTTAGCTTGTCGTCGACGATGGGATATTTTTTGCGATCGTTATAGCGCGCAATATAGTCAATATTACGCGCGTTCATCCCCAACACCCCCATGCGGCGCAGGGTCAGCGGAGATACCACTCCGCCGCGAACTTTATTGAAGATATGCTTAACTGAAAACTGCAGCATAACGCCCCCTAGCGAACCAGCGGACGGAAACGCATCAACTCACTGAGTCGATATCCGGTGTAGTTGCCCACCACCAGAATAAAGGCCAGCAATACCAACAGTAACTCGGGGAAGTTGAACGTCCAATGCTCAATATAGCGGTTGGTCATTACCCACCAAGCCAGTATCGCCACTAATAAGCTACCCCCGGACTGCACCACCACCTCGTAGGGGCCATCCTCCTCCCACACAATCGACATACGCTCGATAGTCCAGGCAAGGATAATCATCGGGAAGAATGTCACTGTGAGAGCCTGCTCAATGCCCAGCTTATAGCTGACCACACTGATTGCCCCCATTATTATCACCACCGTCACCACGACGGCGGCGATCCTCGACACCAATAGCAAATTGAGCCTACTGAGATAAAACCTCACCCAAAGACCGAGGATCAGGATCAAAGTAAAAATGGCTAAACCGGTAATCAGCTGGGTTTCGATAAAGGCAATTGCCAGAAGTACCGGCATAAAGGTACCGGAGGTGCGCAGGCCCACAAATACACGCAGCAGCACCACCACCAGGGCCCCCACAGGCACCAGCAGGATCAGCTTGAAAATACTCTGCTGCTCAATGGGCAAACTGTAGATCGAGAAATCCACCAGCGCATCTTTCTCATCCTTGGTGCTGCGCATAGAGACATCGCGAGCTGGGACATCATTGGCAATCACAGAGAAAGTCACTTGAGAGTTACGACCGCCCTCAAGATCCAAAAGACTCTTGCCACCGCGCTGCCAAATAAAGAAATTTTCCGGCACACCTGGCTGGCCACTGCTGGGTTCAAACACGATCCAACGCTTGCCATCATAGACCTCAAGCAGATCTTCTGGAGATAGTCGACGTCGATCATCCTCCAGGTAGAGGCCGCGAATACGGTGGGCGGGGATATCGGCTGTCGCCAGTACAAGCAAAGCGACATCTACAAAAGAGCGGTCGGCGTAATGGCGGAAGATCAGGTTGCGATCCTGATTTTCATCGTCATTCAGTTCGAATAGTAATTGGGTAGTTAGAGATTCCACATCGGAAGAGCGCTCACGGGCCTGTTCAACCAGGGAGTAAATCGCCAAGCGCACCGCTTCTTGCTCACGGGCCCCCAGGAAGGGTTTTTGTATCTCAGTGCTCAGATCCAGAGGCTGCGCCAGCGCAGCACCGGGACGCTGGTAGACATCCAGCTGATAGAAGAGAGATTGGGGGCCTCTTGCGGCCCGGCGAGACCAAATGGCCCGATAGGCATCATCTTCTCTCGCGATATAGAAACCAAAACCGGAGGAACTGAAGGTCTCCCCCAGTATTTCCATATTGCGCTGTTCGCGCGGGAGGGTCAGTGCGGCCTTTACCGGACCGCCATCGGCATCGAAACCCACTTTTGCTTCGATAGTCCACACGGTGCGGTACTCACCCGGCAACAGCGGAAAACCCAACTCGAGGTTTTTATAGGCGGTCAGGCCTGCTCCTACCAATGCGAGTAACGCCGCAATTACATAAACTTGGACACGCGGCGACATTCGCCATTCCCCGTAACTCTGAGGTCCCAATTAGGAACCCAATTGGATAACTGGCCTATTTAACCCCGTCTATTTGGGGTTGGCCCTGGACATTGCGCCGGCTCACATCGACAACAGCGGCATCTTTGAGGAAGTTGCGTCCCAGCAGCATCAATAAATCAGAGCCGCCCTCATCGGTCAGGTTAACTTCGACCTGGTGGGTTATACGCCCAACAGTCAGGTTAAGCTCCACTACTGGCCTGCGCTGATTATCAAAGCCCAGGCGCTCCACTCGAACATGGCGTTTTATCGGCAGCTCTACCGAGACCGGGTCCATTTTGCTCGACTGAACAATCTGGAACCTGATCCAGTCCCTGCCATCCCGCTCGAACGGAGTCAGCTTCCTGACCCGCAGTGTGGAAGTGGGTGAACCTGTATCGACAACGGATTCCAGGATCAGGCCGGGAGGCTCTATGGCCACTTCTTCTACCGATCCCAAAACCAACTTATCTTTGGCAACGGGCACTTCGACTACTTTTTCTACAGTTCGTTCGATTACCCGCTCAACAACCTTCACTTCCGGTTCCGCACAAATCACTTCCGCAGGCTCTGGGCACTGCATTGCAGAATCTGGTGATTCTACCGGTGGTGCAACTTCCGCTGGTTGAGCGGCCCTGTCCCGCCCCGGATACATCAGTGACTCACAACCGGCGAGCACCGAAAGCGTCAACATTAACCACAGAAGGGAAAATCTCTGCATACCGACCAATTACCTCAAGCCCCATTAGCAATGCCATTCGGACCGCTACAAACGCGCGGTGTTCGCTTATCTGACGGAGAAATTGCTCCCCGCCTCAGGCAAAAGGTCGATATTAGCTCATGAGCGCGGCCACTGCACAGCGATGTCCGCCGAGTCGCGGGACTCAACACTAACAATGTGACATGCCGCCCAGAGTGATTGGGAGCACCGGGCTCAGGGAGTCAGAAGCCGGTTAGCCCTGCTGCAGGCGCTGATCGATAGTTTCCAAAATAGCCAGCAGTGCCGCAGCATCATCCCGCCCCTTGAAGAACTCTTCGGCAACCGGAGCAATACCACACTGGCCCGGTAGGGGCATCTCCCCTTCAATCAGGACCTGCATACGCGGCAAAAAAATAAATTGAAGCCACTGGGGCAAGGTCAAAGTATCCACACAAAATGGCTCGGTGCTGGCCAGGGCTTCTGCAGGCGGCGCATTATCCTGCCATACCTGCAGGCTGCGCAGTTCAGATTCAAGGAACAGGAGCTGATCAGCGATTTCAGAATAAATAGGTTGCATAACTCATAGAACCTTCACATTTACAGCCGTGATAATACGCAATAGCCACCTGCCCAATCTGAGTAACAGCGCAAATACGACTAAAGATTTTCTAAATTTTTCGATTAAAGGGCGGCAGTGAATTGAGTATTGCCTGACCATAGCGACGGGTAACCACCCGGCGATCCAGCAAAGTGACTGTGCCGCTGTCCCCTTCTGCCCGCAGTAAGCGCCCGCAGGCCTGCACCAATTTTAGGGCTGCATCCGGCACTGTGATTTGCATAAACGGATTGCCGCCCTTAGCTTCAATCCACTCCGCCAGCGCCGCCTCAATGGGATCATCGGGCACCGCGAAAGGCAGTTTCGCAATAACCACGTGGCGGCAGTAGTCACCAGGCAAGTCCAATCCCTCGGCAAAACTTGCAAGCCCGAACAGGATACTGCTGCCACCGCCATCGATAATCTCACGGTGGCTATCCAGCAACTGCTGGCGGGATTGCTGCCCCTGCATCAGAATTCGGTTGCGCCAGGTACCAGGGAGCGCCTCGTAAACCGTCTCCATCTGGCGCCGGGAGGAAAACAGCACCAGAGCGCCACCCTCCCCTTTCAACAGGTCTGGCAACGCATCGATAATGGCGTCTGTGTGTTGCTCTGCATTGCCCGCATCTACAGCTTCCGGGGGCACTTGCAGTGTTGCACGGGAAAAATCGAAAGGACTCGGCACCACCTGATAGCTGGCATTGTCTGGAGTACCGGCACGCATTTGCAAACGATCAAATTTCCCCAAAGCTGTGAGTGTGGCCGAAGTCAGTACCGCGCCGTAACAGCGGCGCCACAAGCTGTACTCCAGGGTTTTGCCTGCGAGTATCGGTGAGCTGCAAACCTCAAAATCTGTGGAGCCGCCCCAGTCCACCAGGGTGACCCAGCGCGCCTGGGGCAATGCGCCATCAGCATCGGCACGGGCGTAATTCGCCCACAACAGAAGATTGGCCTCAGCGCGCCCATGCCAACTGCCCAACTGGGGGTACCAGCGCTCCAGATCTGCCAGGGGTACCGGCGAGTGGCCGTCCTCCATCATGCGTTGGGCGGCCTGCAACATCTTGCTGAGCAGGCTTTCCAACTCATCAAAGTCTTCCCGCAGCTTTTCCGCCAGCTGCGACATGGAATCGGGGATTACCCCACCTTCAAAGCGATGGCGGATGGTATTGCCCCGCTCATCTTCAAATTCACACAGCTCTTCAATCAGCGGCCACATCTGCTCCAACCCCTGCTTGGCAGAGGTGAGAACCGCCGGCAGCTGCTCGCCGCAGCGGTCGATCTGGGCGCCGTCACCAATCTCACCCAGCATCTGCCCCAGGGCCTTATTGGTTTGATCCAACCAACCGGTGGAAGCCCCTACGCGACTGTGGTGAGAGAAATGATTGAGAGCCTTTTCCGGTAGATGGTGGGCTTCATCAAGTACATAGATAGTCTCTTCCGGGGGCGGAAGAATCGCGCCACCACCCAGGGCCAGGTCCGCCAGCAACAGGTCGTGGTTAGCAACGATCACCTGGGTCTTGCCCAAGCTCTCTCGCGCTCGGAAGAAGCTGCAATTGGTGACATGGGGGCAGCGGCGGCCACTGCATTGGCGATGGTCAGTGGTAACCCGACTCCAATCATCCGTCTCGATCGTATCCGGCCAGTTATCCCGATCGCCATCCCAGGTACCCGATGTCAGGCTATCCGTCATCTTCTGGTAGAGAGCGACACTCTCCGCTTCCACCTGCGGGAGTTCATCTTCATAGAGACCAAGGGAAAGGCCGGTGCCGGAGGCAGAAAAGCTGGACAAGAGTTGATCCAACTTGGATAGGCAGAGATAGCGGCCACGGCCCTTCGCCAGGGCAAACTCAAATTTGAGCCCACTGTGACGAGCAACTTCTGGCAGGTCTTTGTGGATAATCTGTTCCTGCAGGGCCACAGTGGCGGTGGATATCACCAGGGTCTTGTCCTGGGCCTGGGCCAGGGGAATAGAGGCGAGAAGGTAAGCAACGGTTTTACCGGTACCCGTACCCGCTTCAACTACACAGATATGCTCGCCATCAGTCTTGTCGCTATCGCGCTCACCACTGGCATTCTGGGTGATGGAACCCAGTGAGCGGGCAATGGCGGCTACCATCAGCTTCTGCCCATAGCGGGCTTTCAGCCCTCGACCGGACAGGAATTGGCTATAGGCGCCCTGAATGGCGCTTTTGTGTTTTTCGTTGAGCACGGGGGTGAGGTCTATTCGCTAAGTGGCTGGCGCAGGGGGCGCTATTATCCACTAAGCGCCCTCTCCCCACCAGCTTCTGAACTCAGCGGGCCTTACTCATAGGCGAGGCGAGATACCACGGGATTGGCGTAGGCCTGAATAGCCTTGTCGCGCCAGCGCTCATCGACCCGAGCCATGCGCGCTTCAAACTTCTCCCGCTCTTCTTTATGTGCAGCGGGGTCCCAGGCTTTAGCCGGATATCCCACCGGTAATTGCGGAACCTCACCGTAAACCATCTCGTAGGCAATCATATTGGATGGATGCAATGTGTAGTTGCCGATAACTTGGCGATCTATTTCTTCAGCCAGGCTGTTTACATCGTTAAAATCACCTTCAATCGGCGTGCCGAAGGCGGCATGTACACGGCCTTTGTGACCGACAATGCCCTTACCAATCGAGGCCAAGTCCTCGTTTTTACCCTTCTTGTACTCGTCCTTGTGCTCGGTAACGTAAATTTCCTTGGCCTTCTGTGCATCACAGGGGTCCCATTCGTAGGAAATAGACACCGGAACAATATGCAACTTGCGCCAAAAATCGGCAAAGGGCGTTTCCCGGTCCTTAGTCATGGCGAACATGGCGCAGAGTGCTGGATTGGTGCGATCCAGGCCATCTTTGGCGCGCCCGGAACGCTGTGCGATCCACACATGCTCGTTATCGTTGACGATGGAGTGATAGATGTAATTGGACAACTGGGTTGCTGCCTGCAGCTTTTCCCGACGACTGCCAGAGCTGCGCACCACGGTGAAGCACTTGTTCAACTTCATCAGGTCGCTGGCAAACTGCTTGCTGAGCAGGTTGTCTCCAATCGCAATGCGGGAGGTCTCATGCCCTTCGCGGAACATCGCCTGAATCATCAGCGCCGGGTCCATAGCGATGTCACGGTGATTGCTGACAAACAGGCAGGCGCGATCCCTGGGCAGGGTGTCCAGTCCAGAAATGCTCAGGCCGGAGGTGGTGCGCTTGATCACCTTCTCCATATATTTGCCGACAATCTCTTGAAGATCCCGCACATTGCGAACATTGCGCAGTTCAAAGCGCAGAAACTGACGTACCAACCAGGCGACGGCGCCCTCCAGCTGAGCCAGTTTGGGGACAAGGAAATGCGCAGCTGCGTGGGACATTTCCGGGTCGGCAATTAGCCTTTTGATAACCTCGCGCACTTCATCATCGCGATAGGGGCGCATATCCTCGAATTGAGAGGGGTCTAACTCACTTGCTCTCATGAAATACTACCTGTCGGGCCTGCCTCAGACGGCCCGCACTTATTTATTTTGCGGCTGGATCAGCCGGGACTACTGGGCGCAGAACATACCGGAAGCGTCGACGAACTGCCAGCACTGGACCCGACCAGATAGTTGACCCCAGTGATAAATCCGGTTTCGACGACCAAGTCAACGCCAAAATACAGCGATGGTGCGATGATACAAAGTGGACTTCACCGCCCCAAGCTATGAGAATAAGGCTATTAACCGCCGCCGACGGCAAAACAACGATAACGAATACGGCGCTAGCCACGCAGTCAAGCAGGAGTTCACCTTGTCTCAATCCAACCCCAGCTCAGAGCCGCGCGCTCCCAGCTTAACGGACGCCCTGATCCCTCTCGGGATTCTCGTCGCCCTGTTGTCACTATCCGTATATTTCTACGGTGCAGACTCCTCCTACGGTCCCAATCAAATAGCGCTACTGCTCTGTGCCTGCGTTGTGGCCCTAATGGGGATGAAGAACGGACACAGCTGGAACGACATGGAAGGTGGGATGCTCCATGGCATTGGCCTGGTATTTGGCGCTATTCTGATCCTGCTGTCTGTAGGTGCACTTATCGGTAGCTGGATCCTGGCCGGCACAGTGCCTTCAATGATCTATTACGGCGTGCAGATTCTATCGCCACAGTGGTTCTACGCCGCCAGCTGTATTATTTGTGCCGTAGTAGGACTGAGTATTGGCTCCAGCTGGACCACAGCGGGCACCTTAGGTGTGGCACTGATGGGAATTGCCGGCGCTCTGGGCCTATCCCTTGAGGTCACTGCCGGAGCCGTAATCTCTGGCGCCTACTTCGGCGATAAGATGTCTCCGCTATCTGACACTACCAACGTGGCCGCAGCGGTAACATCCAATGATCTGTTCCAGCATATTCGCCATATGATGTCCACAGCGATCCCGGCCTTCGCGATCGCCCTGGCGGTTTTCGCTTTCCTGGGTTTTACCTCTGAAGCCAGTTCTGCCTCCGCAACTGATATCGAATCATTGCTCACCGCGCTTAGCAGTGAGTTCAAAATTTCCCTGGTTAGCCTGCTGCCTTTGATCTTGTTGCTAGCAATGGCTTGGCGCAAAGTCCCCGCTTTCCCAACATTGATCATCGGCTCCCTGGTTGGCTGTGCCATCGCACTGATTTTCGAACCGGAAGCCGCCCGTCGACTCGGTGGTGGTGAAGGTGCTTTAGCCCCCCTGAAGGGCGCTTGGTACAGTCTGTTCGACGGCTATAAGTCCACTTCCACCAACGAGAACGTGGCTGCATTGCTGTCCAAAGGTGGTATGAGCAGCATGCTCAACACCGTATGGCTGATCACCTCCGCCATGGCCTTCGGCGGCGCTATGGAGCGGGCCGGATTCCTACAGGTCATCGTCCAGGGAGTTTTGTCACTGGTTAAAACAGTGGGCGGCCTGGTAACTGCCACCGTCTTCACCTGCTTTGGAATGAACCTGGCCGCAGGCGATCAGTACATGGCGATTATTATTCCGGGCCGTATGTTCCGCGAAGCCTTCAAGGAAAAGGGCCTACACGGGCTTAACTTGTCTCGCACCCTCGAGGATTCCGGCACCATCACCTCTGTGCTGATTCCCTGGAATACTTGTGGTGCCTTTATGGCGGCAACGCTGGGTATTGCTACCTGGGAGTATTTACCTTTTGCCCTATTCAATATTATCTGCCCTCTGTTGGCGATCGCCTATGGCTGGCTGCACTTTAAACAGAAGCCCATTTCTGTAGCGGCTACGGCATCTTAAGGAAATAGACAAAACCCCTATGAGTGAAAGCGGTACCCTAAGCGCCCTGATCGAGCAGGCTGACTTCAAATTGCGCTGGTTCGATCTGGGCCGGCGCTTGCAGTCGGTTTCGAAATCCACTGCGGCATCCTTCGAAGCAGGTCTGGCTCCCTGGCCACACCCATACTTGCGCCAGGCCTGGACGGGCCTGCTGCTGCAACCAGCCGAAGGCGGTGAACCTATAGTCTGGTTCCTGCGCTTTCCGCTGGACGAGCAGGGCAAGCTGCAACTTCAAGCCCGAGATGGATTACTTCGCGCTCTGGCACAGGAACTCAAGCAGGGACCCGCTTCTGAATCTGCTGCGCAGCTGGACCAGCTGCTGCAGCAAAGTGGCTTGCTGTTTACCCCATCAACTGAGCGGCAGGCAGCATTTCACTCCCAAACAGCGCTTCTGCTGGGCCGCCAGCCCAGCGAACATTACGAGCCTGTCCTCCGCTATTTTGGCGACCCGGAAAATCACCGCTGGGACAACCTTGCGCTGCAAGGGATTGCCGACTTGGCCGTGCGCTGGGAAAAAGAAAGCACTTTGCTAATGCGCCAGATTGGAAAAGTCGCGGCTCCGGTTTTTATTAACATTTGCCATTGCCTGGAAAACCAGCCGGTCGACCACCGTCTTGCAGCAGCCATTATTGAGCGAGCAGAGCAAGAACTGACCGCAAACACGCCGGATATCTCGGTGGCCGCTGCTGCTATCAGGGGTATCTCTCACTCACCAGCCACAGGATTGCGACAGGCATTTATACAGTCACTTTTGGCTGAAGATGCCAGCAACCGGAATAAAGAAGTCCTGGCCGCAATAGGCAGTCGCTGCGTCCAAGATTTGGAAGGACAAGAATTGGCCGCACAGTGGGTTGGCAAGCTGGCTGATGCCGCTGACGAGCAGACTTTTAACTTACTGCTTTCCGATTTAATGTTCATTCCGAAAGTGCGAATCGCCCTATTGAGTGCTCTCCGTGACCCGGCAAGAAAAGAAAGTCTCGCAGTAGCTTTTGGCAATTTTTTGCACGGACCCAAACCGACACACTGAAGGCCTAAAGATAACGCCTCAGCTGGTGCTCCCTCACCCATTAAAGCTACTTTCACGAGTGAGAATTTTTAACAGAAAAAACTCTTACTCGTGAAACCATTTTCTTTGCATCGCAAAAAAACTCCCCAATCCATCAAGCGGCATTGTCAGCCACAATAGTAATTCTTAGAGTCTGCCTCAAAACTGGCGCGATCAGTTTCAGCGCGTAGATTAAACAACCGAAATTCACCATAAAAAACGGTCAGCACAAACCACATTTTTTTAAAAACCCCTTATTTAAGTAGTTTTTTAAAATAAATTGGCGCACCTCTTTTCATAACTTGATCATTGACAGACATTTAAACCCAACGCCTATTACACTCAAATAGGCGGTACCTTTGTAGAACAGATTTTACAAAGCTGACCAACAGGTGACGTTTTATTGGCTATGCTAATGGCTAACATCAACGGAAAGGAGTTAGGGGATGAATTTCACTCCAGCCAAGTACTTAATTGGAATTATCAGTGCACTGGTTCTTGCAGGTTGCTGTAGCCCTCCGGCACCTCCAGCTTACTGCCCACCCGGCGCTGAACAAATTCCTCTATCCATGGCTTGTCCTGCAGATGCCGACTGCTGGATGGCTTCCGACAGAGTGCGCTGCATGAAGGTGGTCAAGTAAAATCTTTTTCTTGCCCGACAGCGTGGTGATTCATACTAAATGAAGTTTTGACCAAATCACCGCTGACAGACACCCGATTTACAAAGCCTTATTTAGTATGGATCACCACAAAATGCCGCTCTAACGAGCGGCATTTGTCTTTCCCCACACAGTTCCTTATCTCGAAACATTCCCTGTAATAGACTGTGATGCCCGCGGCGCTGGCCCGGCAAAGAAAATGCCGTTAGCATTGCCGCCCAGAAATAATAAATAAAATTTGATTTGTGTACGTTTTAGCCAAGTGGCAATAAAAAGGCTCAGAAGAGAACAAACCGAATACCATGACTAGTGAAACCCTGGCTTTAAGCCGTGTAGCGGCAATCTCACGGTTGAAGTCCCATTTTGACCAACATAAGTGGTCGCTGAGAGAGCTGTTTGCAACGGATCCCCAAAGGACAGAGAAGTTCAGCTCAGACGCAGCCGGAATCTATCTGGATTACAGTAAAAACCACTTGCGTGAAGACACCCTTAAGTTGCTGTTGGAATATGCCGAAGAGCAGGGTCTGAACAACCAAATTACTGCGCTAGTGAACGGGGCCATTGTCAACAATACCGAACACCGCCCTGCCCTGCACACCGCGCTGCGCTTTCAGGGGCAACCGAAAACTGAACAAGAACGCGCGGTAAAAGATTGCCGCGAGCAAATGAAACAGTTTGCCGAGTCGGTGCACAGCCATAGCTGGCGCAGCTTCTCAGGTAAACCGATCCGCCATATCGTAAATATTGGTATCGGCGGTTCCGACCTGGGTCCGCGCATGGCGGTAGAGGCCCTCAGCCCTTGGCACAAAGACTCTATCGATGTGCACTTTGTATCAAATATCGATGGCGCAGACCTTAGCGACACCCTGGCTGGTATTGATGCGGAAGAAACCCTTTTTGTGATTGCTTCCAAGTCCTTTTCCACCTTGGAAACCCGTGAAAATGCGCTGTCCGCACGCCGTTGGATGTTATCTGCCGGTTGCGATGAGTCGCAGTTGGCCAAACACTTTGTTGCGGTGAGCAGTAATATTACTGCTGCTCAGGATTTCGGAATTGCTCCTGAGAATATTTTCCCAATGTGGGATTGGGTGGGTGGTCGCTACTCACTCTGGTCTGCTATCGGCCTGCCCATTGTTCTTGCTTGCGGCTATGAAGTTTTTGAACAGCTTCTGCAAGGCGCCAATGCAATGGACCAGCACTTCGCCACTGCTCCACTGGAGTCCAATCTACCCGTACTGATGGCGTTGACCCAGTTCTGGTATCGCCAGTGCTGGCATACGACCAGCCATGTCGTGCTGCCCTACGCGCAGCGCCTGGCCCGATTCCCTGCCTGGTTACAGCAGCTGGATATGGAGAGCCTGGGTAAAAGTGTCGACAAGGACGGGCAGGCGCTGGGCTACCCCAGTGGCAGCGTTATCTGGGGCAGTGAGGGTACGAATGGCCAACACTCTTTCCACCAATTATTGCACCAGGGAACCGATCTTATTCCAGCAGACTTTATCGCAGTCAAGGAACCGACGTCTGAACTCCTCGAACAGCACCGCTGGCTGCAGGCCTGTTGTATTAGCCAGAGCCAGGCGCTACTGCGAGGTAAAAGCCTGCATGAGGCCCGCCAGGAGCTGGAAGAAGCTGGTCACACTCATCGTGAGGCCCACGCCCTAGCCCCACATAAAGTAATCCCTGGTAATCGCTCCAGCAACACCCTGATCCTGGAAAAGTTAGATCCTTTCCACCTGGGCTCGCTCCTGGCACTGTACGAGCACAAAGTCTACGTTGGCGGCTGCCTGCTGGGGATCAACCCCTTTGATCAGTGGGGCGTCGAACTTGGTAAGCAGTTGAGTTCAAAAATCCATAAGGCTGCCAAGGGTGAAATTCCTCAGGATGACTGGGATAGTTCAACCCGCAGCCTGATGAAAAAGCTGCTCTAAACTCTACAAAAAAGGCCGCACTAATTAGTGCGGCCTTTTTTGATCTTTGTTAAGGACATCGTTAACTGGATGCAGAGCCCCGCTTCAGCATTGGCTCAATTAGATCCAGTGGCAACGGAAATACAATTGTAGAGCTGTTATTTGCGCCGGCAATATCAATCATGGTTTGCATATAGCGCAAAGTAATCGCGTTGGCATTTTTCGATAATTGATTCGCTGCCTCAGTCAGCTTTAAAGCCGCCTGCGCCTCCCCCTCTGCGTGTATAACTTTAGCCCGCCGCGCGCGCTCCGCCTCTGCCTGCTGTGCGATAGCCCGCACCATACTTTCATCAAGATCGATATGCTTAATCTCTACATTAGTAACTTTTACACCCCAGGCATCTGTTTGCTCATCGAGTATTTTTTGGATATCTACATTTAGCTTATCTCGCTCACATAACATCTCATCCAGCTCGTGCTTACCCAGTACCGAACGCAATGTAGTTTGCGCTAACTGGCTTACAGCCTCGTGATAGAATTCCACATTAATAATTGCAGACTGTGGATTAATTACCCGGTAATAAACCACTGCGTTGACTTTAACTGAGACATTATCCCTGCTGATAACATCCTGGGTGGGTACGTCCATCACCACAGTGCGCAGATCCACACGCTCCATAGTTTGAACAATGGGAATGATTATAATCAGTCCTGGCCCTTTCACTGTTTGAAAACGCCCCAGGAAAAATACCACCGCGCGCTCATACTCCCGCAAAATACGAATGGCATACATCAGTAGCAGTATGAGTGCGACTACCAGTATCCCAAAAAAATAACTGAGCATCATTGGACTCTCCTTAATCCCACCTTAACTGTTGAGCGCTGTCATTAGCTCAATTAATTGCCCTACCTACTCCACCTCTACCCGTAAAACCATACCATGTTGGGCCACTACTCTAACTTTCTGCCCCACCTTCAGAGGCTGGTTACAGGTCGCCTGCCAAATCTCTCCATCGAGATGCACCAAGATCTCTGCGTCTTTAACTTCGCTTACCACTGCAGAGCGTCCCACAAAAGCCTGGTCTGCCGGGACTTTCGGCTGGCGTAAACTACGTCCAACAGCGGTCAGTAGCATCAATAAAAAGACACCACTTACACCGGCAATAGCCCCAATCAGCTGTTTGGAAACCTGCATTCCCGGCACATCACTATCAATAAGCATTACAGAGCCAATCACCAATGCAATAATTCCGCCGATCCCCAAGGCGCCGAAACTCGGCATAAAAACCTCTGCCACAATCAGCAATGCGCCAACAATAATTAATGCAAGACCAGCGTAATTAATCGGTAAAACTTGCAAGGCATAAAATGCCAGCAACAGGCAGATAACACCAACAATCCCTGGAACGAAAGCACCGGGGCTATAGCCCTCAAAAATAAGCCCGTAAATACCCACTAATAACAAAATATAGGCCACTTGAGGATTGGTAATCAGTGCCAGCAATTCATTACGCCAATCCGGCTCGTAACTTTCACTTTGCAGCTCGGCAATATTCTCCGGGATCGTATAATCGCCGGTATCGAGTAATACTTTTCGACCGGCAACCTGGCGCAATAAATCATCATCATTATCCGCAACAATATCGATAACATTCATTTTTAATGCTTCTGGAGCCGTCAGGGTCGCTGCTTCGCGTACAGCTTTTTCCGCCCAGTCTGCATTGCGCCCATGGCGCTGTGCCAACCCTCGGATAAACGCGACAGAGTCATTAACGACTTTGCGCTCCATGGCTGTTCCAGCAAGCGGTTTTTCTTTTTCTCCATCCTCACTGTCTTCCGCCTTTTCTTTTTTCTCTTCCTCTTGCTTTCCCCCCGGCATAGGTGTGCCCTGAGGTCCGCCAATCTGCACTGGCGTAGCCGCTCCCAAGGTGGTAGCAGGAGCCATAGCGGCGATCTGGCTGGCATAGAGAATATAAGTTCCCGCACTGGCGGCGCGCGCACCAGAGGGGTAAACGTAGGTGGCAATAGGGATTGGAGACGCAAGGATATGCTGGATAATATCCCGTGAGGCAGCATCTAACCCCCCAGGAGTATCCAGGTGCAGAATCACCAACTCGGCGCCCTGGTCCACAGCCTCCTGCGTGGCCCGCTTGAAATAATCAGTCGTCGCGGGACCTATGGCGCCATCAATTTTGAGTATGGCTACATGGGGAAAGGGCTCTTCCTGGGCGGCACTTCTACACACAAAAAAGCTGAGCAGCAGCGCCAGGAAAACCAAGCTGCGAAAGAACAAAACGGGCGAATTCTGCTTCGACATGCATCCATCCCTGATGCGACATCTGGCTCAACGCCAATATTTGGATATTGAGTGCCACAGCGAAAAAGCAAAATCACTTTAGCATTCACGACACCCTAGACCGGAAACAAAAAACCCCGGCTAATTCCATCAGATTAACAGAATTAGCCGGGGCCTTGTTTATTTCCACCGGGATTTACGCCCAGTTGAGTAGTTTTATACCCGATTGCGTCGGCTATACCAGTTCACATCGCGGGAATATTTATCTACCTGATTCTCAACACCCAGCAACATGGCAAACAGAGCCATACGCACCAGCAAGCCATTATCGGTCTGGCGGAAAATTGCCAGACTCGGATGTTCATTCAGGTCGGTATCCAGTTCGTTCGCCTCTGCGCGTGAATCCCGTGGCAAGGGGTGCATGATTACCGTGTTAGGCTCTGCGTGGCGGGTAAAAATAGCCTTATTCAGGCGGAAGCGCCCACGGTAGCGGTTGGCCTCTTCCTGAGAGGCAAAACGCTCTTCCTGGATACGGGTGGAGTAAACAATATCCACATGGGAGATAGAGGATTCCAGCTGATCGGTAACCGTCACCTCGTGCCCCGCCCCGCGCAGCATCTCCACAATCATTTCCGGCATCGCCAGTTCCGGTGGAGAAACCAGGGTAATCTGCACCTTGCCAAACAAACACAGCAGTTTGCACAGGGAGTGCACCGTGCGGCCGTGCTTGAGGTCGCCGATCATGGCGATACGAAAATCATCCAGGGTGCGGCCGTGCGCAGCCAGTTCCTTGCGAATGGTGTAGAGGTCCAACAGTGCCTGGGTGGGGTGTTCATTGGCGCCGTCGCCGCCGTTGACCACCGGCACACGACTCGCTTCAGCAAACTCAGCCACCGACCCTTCTTTTGGGTGGCGCATACAAATCACGTCGCTATAGCCCGATAGCACTCGGGCGGTGTCGTAAAGGGATTCGCCCTTTGCCATAGCGCTGGCAGTAATTCCTACCGTTTCACGTACAGTACCGCCCAACAGATTAAAGGCGGCTCCAAAACTCAGGCGAGTACGAGTGCTCGGCTCCATAAACATATTGCCGAGAATCGCCCCTTCCAATACTCGCGTTACCTTTTCACGCTGTGCATAGGGGGTCATGGCGTCAGCTACATCAAATACACGCTCTATGTCGGCGCGCTCAAATTGGCTGACCGACAGTATATTGGCTCCGATAAAGTCCATGGTTACTCCAGTGGTTGCGCCTTGTGGGCGCCGGGTATTCGCGAGCGGCATTCTACTCGGGCACCAGGAAAGAGCCCAGAGGAAGAACGGCCGCTGACGTGATTCGACACATTAGGCGAGTAAGCTATCGCCCCAGTTCTCCAGCTCTGTAATCAGGGAAATGCGCTCCGGGTGCTGCACCCGCAGCTCAGACAGCTGGCGGAAGTAATCTTCCAGGGTGACTGAGGCCCCGGCAGTAGCGTCAGTTAAGCGCTGGAAACACCAGATCTGCCAGCGCTGGTGCTCTTCCTCAGACAGGGTCTCGGGGAAATTGCGCGCCCGCATACGGAATAGCAGCTCGGGTAAGCGCTTATCGGTGAAAGGCACTTCACCCGCCAAAGCTTCCGGACCTCGGGCCGCCAGTCCACGGTGCAGTTCACGGCAGATATCGCGGTCAGAGTCGCAGAGGAACCCACCGTAAAGGTCCGCTTCCACATCTCTCTCAGGGAATTCCCTATCCAGGAATACGTTGTGCAGCTTTTCCGTCAAATCGATATCTTTGAGCTTCTGCCAGTTCGCCTCACAGGTTGTGCGATCGATACCCAGCTCTGCGGCGCGCTTGTCATCCAGCATATTTGCAGGCGCCAATACCGGGCACTTGTTCAAATGCACCAGTTTCAGCCCTACCGGCAACTCGCCCTCACCCAGCTTGTCGCGAGAGGTGTACAGGCGCTCTCGCAGAGTGTCTGCATCCAGGCTGAGTAATGGCTCGGGGTCCATTGCCAGGTTGGCAACAATAACCGCATTGCGGTTAACCGGGTGACTGGCCAAGGGCATCACATAGGTCAAGTGACCATGATTAGCAGAGACCTTGCCGGAAATATGCAATAGCGGACGGCGCTCGCGCATATCGATCATCTTGGCGGCCTCCTGCTTGCGACGCAGGCGGAACACATAATCGTACAGCTTTGGTTGCTGTTTGCGGATCAGCCTCGCCATATCAATGGTGGCGTGCACATCCGACAGCGCATCGTGGGCGCCCTCGTGGGAGATCCCATTGGCAGCGGTCAATTCTTCCAGGCGGAAGGACGGCGCACCGTCCTCACGGGTGGGCCACTGGATTCCCTCTGGGCGCAGGGCGTAGGTGAGGCGCACCATGTCAATAATGTCCCAACGGCTGTTGCCGGAGCGCCATTCCCGCTCATAGGGATCGAGCAGATTGCGATAAAGGGTGTAGCGAGTTACCTCGTCATCAAAACGCAAACTGTTGTAGCCCACCCCACAGGTGCCCGGCGCACCCAGTTCGGCGAGGATGCGCTGGATAAACTCTATTTCCGGCACTCCATTGGCCAGGGCTTTCTGCGGGCTAATGCCAGTCACCAGGCTCGCCATCGGCTGTGGCAGGCAATCCACTGAAGGGCGACAGTAAATCATCAATGGCTCGCCGACGATATTCAGTTCTTCGTCGGTCCTGATACCGGCAAACTGCGCCGGCTTGTCGGCACCCGGGTCTGTACCCCAGGTTTCATAATCGTGCCAATAAAGTGTGGTAGAACTCACGGTACCTCCATAATTTGGCGGCATCATACCACCGAGAACCTCCTCGTCTGGACACCCAAGTCGAGATTTCGAGCACTCCGGACCAACTCCTTTGCCAACGCTGGTTGCAAAGCCGCCACCGCCCATTAAAATTCGGCGTTTCCACGAATTTAAGACAGCACTTCACTCTATGAATATTCGCCAGCTCCTCACCGACAAATTCCAGGCCGCCATGCTCGCCGCCGGTATCCCCGAAGAATGCGGCCCGATTGTGGCACCTGCGAAGAAAGCCGGATTTGGCGACTACCAGGCCAATGGCGCTATGGGCGCTGCCAAGCGTATGGGCACCAACCCGCGTGAGCTGGCTGGCAAGATCCTTGAGCAGCTGGATAAGGGCGATATGATCGAAAAGGTCGAGATCGCAGGCCCCGGTTTCTTGAATATTCACTTGAGCGAACAGTGGCTGAGCCAGCAGCTATTGGCCGCCCAAGGCGACAAGCGCCTGAATATCGCCTCGGTTGAAGAGCCCAAGACCGTAGTCATCGACTATTCCCATCCCAACCTGGCCAAAGAAATGCACGTAGGCCACCTGCGCACCACCATTATCGGTGATGCCCTGGCACGCCTGTTGGAGTTCCAAGGTCACAAGGTAGTTCGCCAAAATCATATGGGCGACTGGGGCACCCAGTTCGGTATGTTGCTGGCACACCTTTCCGACAAGTTGGCAGACAGTGATGCAGAAGTGGCACTGGCCGACCTGGAAGTCTTCTACCGCGAAGCCAAGGTTCGCTTTGATGATGAAGAAGGCTTTGCCGATCGCGCCCGTGAATACGTTGTAAAACTGCAAGGCGGAGATGAGCAGTGCCTGAAACTGTGGAAGCAGTTTATTGATATCTCTATCAGCCACTGCGAAGAAATCTACTCCAAGCTAAATGTCACCCTTAAACAGGAAGACGTTTACGCTGAAAGCCAGTACAACGATGATCTGCCGGTGCTGGTAAAAGAGCTGTTGGATAATGGAATCGCTGTTGAAGACCAGGGCGCGATCGTTGTTTTCCTGGAAGAGATGGCCGATAAGGAAGGCAACCCCAGCCCGATGATTATCCAGAAGAAAGGCGGCGGCTACCTGTATGCCACCACCGACCTGGCCGCTATCCGCTACCGTGCCAACCAACTCAGTGCCGACCGTATCCTATATGTTGTTGATGCTCGCCAATCCCTGCACCTACAGCAGGCCTTTGTCGCCTCACGCAAAGCGAGCTTCCTGCCGGAGTCGGTTTCTCTAGAGCATTGCGCTTTTGGCACTATGATGGGCGACGACGGTAAGCCATTTAAAACCCGCACCGGCGGCACCGTAAAACTGGCAGCCCTCCTGGATGAAGCAGTAGAGCGTGCAGAGAAACTGGTGGCTGAGAAAAACCCGGAGCTGGATGCAAAAACCTGTGCAGAAATCGCGCGCAAGGTGGGCATCGGCGCGGTGAAATATGCGGACCTAAGCAAGACCCGCACTAACGATTACATCTTCAGCTGGGAATCCATGCTGAGCTTTGAGGGCAATACCGCCCCCTACCTACAGTATGCTTACACCCGCGTACGCAGTATTTTCCGCAAAGCCGGTATTGAGCCGAGCGAGCTCAAGGGCGATATCCAACTGGAAAACCCACAGGAACGCGCCCTGGCAATTAAACTAAGCCAATTTGGCGAAGTACTGGACCAGGTAGCCAAGGATACCTTCCCGCACGTACTCTGCACCTACTTGTACGAACTGGCCAGCGCCTATATGAGCTTCTACGAAGCCTGCCCAGTATTGAAAGAAGGCGTAAGTGAACAGCAGAAGCACAGCCGCCTGCAATTATGTAATCTAGTGGCCAGCACTATCGCTACTGGCCTCGACCTGCTTGGCATTGAAGTGATGGAGCAGATGTAAATTGCTCCAGCCCGGTATCACCTTCTGTAACTCTTCAGATAGGCAAACCGGGCAGCACCCGGGTAGGCGGCCTTCAGTTGTGGCCTACCCAACCATCCTGCACCATCTTTTATCCCACTCAGGCCACACGTTTCCCGCCAGCCTGACAAAAGGAAATCACCCGTGAAAATACTGATTACCGGCGCCTCCGGCCTATTGGGGCGCAGTGTATTTAAACAGCTTTCCAGCAATCCGATTTTTTCTGTTACCGGTACCGCCTTTTCCCGCGCGGGAGATAATTTAATTCGCCTGGATTTGTCCGATAGCGAAGCAGTGAAGACCTGCCTGCAACAGGTTAATCCCGATATTGTCATTCACTGCGCCGCCGAGCGCTGGCCTGATCGCTGCGCCGACAGCCCCGACACCGCCTGGCAGCTCAATGTCAGCAGCACAGAATTCCTGGCGAAATACTGTAACGAAAATGATACACAATTAGTGTATATCAGCACCGACTATGTTTTTGATGGCAGCACCCCGCCCTACAAAGCTGATGACAATCCCAACCCGGTTAACTTCTATGGCCGCAGTAAATTGGCAGGGGAAGAGGCGGTACTGAATAACGGAAGTCACTGGGTATTGAGGTTGCCCTGGTTATTCGGGCCCGTTGCCTATCTGGAGGAATCCGGCATCACCGCCCTACTGGATACTTTGCGCAAGCAAAAGCCAGTCACGTTGGATCACTGGGCTATTCGTTTTCCCACCAGTGTTGAGGAAGTGGCTGAAGTATTGGAGCAATGCCTGCTAAAAATTCGTAGTGGTATGAGTTTTGAAGGCATTTACCAGTGGAGTGGCGATACGGCCTGCACACGCTACGAACTCGCACACATTATTGCCAAGGCTTGCAATCTGAATGCCGAACACCTGAGCGCTGAAAGTGAACCCAATTTTACAGTGCCACGCCCTTACAATTGCCAGCTGGATAAATCAAAACTGACAGATATGGGGATTAGCAGTAGCGAACCCCTGGAGCAACAGCTATTACGAAATTTAAAGCCATTTATTGCAGGCTGATTTAAACAGCTTTCAGACAAAGCGCTACAGGGAAGTATCGCTGCCGGCCATGTTCCGGCTCACACCTGTGTAATACCGTTAACTCATACAACAAACGGTGCTACAAGGTGGCAATCGAGTAGATCAGGGAGGAGCTATTGGATTGCCGAGTAAAACCACTCGAATATTTAGGGAAGGATAAATGAAATTGAAACACTGGTTCTCTGCAGGAGCTCTGGTACTGGGCAGCCTAACCACATTGGCTTCTTGCAATGCGGATAGCGGACCTCACAGCAAGAAACCACACCAGGCCATCAAGACTGAAAACGCCCAACCCATTATCTGGATTGGCGACTTCAATAACTTTGACGATGCCGTAGCACTGATTCTAATCGCCAAAGACCCACGCTATACCCTGGAGCTGGCTGTCGTTGAGGACTCTTTCAATACCGTAGCGCACGGGGCCAACACTGTTTACAACATCCTCGAATGGCTGGGAAATAACGACACCCAGGTTATTCGCGGAGCCTATTTTGCCACAGAAGAAGTCGCCTACGGCGCAAACGGCAAAGCTTCAGTATCTCCGGTAAATGACGATAAGGCCGTTCTCGGCAGAGAAGACTATCAACTACCCAACTCCTCCGATTTCTCCACCGGCACCTGGAACCTGGAGCGCCGCAACGCCATGGGTATCAATCTCTACGGCCAGTATGTACCCGGCCCCTGGCGTGACAACGGCTCCACCTTATATGGAACTGACCACCTAATCCCGCGCGCCAAACAGGAGCACTACCGCTACCAAGGTAACAATGGTGTCTCCTTCAATTTTGAGCTGGCCGAAGACATTATCCTGGAAACGATGGATAACCTGGAGCAACGCCCAGTAGTTTTCAACACCGGTAAACTCACCACCCTGGCCCGGGTACTTGGCAAAGCCAGCGAAGAGCAGCTGGCTAAAATTGACCGCGTTATTATGATGGGCGGTGGCTTTGAGAATTATGAGCCGTTTACTGAGAGTCACGAAGCAGCCTGCTTTGGCGATAAATCTAGAAATCTGGGCGGCAATATTTTCTCCCACCCCAGCTTCGGCTGTGACAGCGACTTCAGTACCCATCAGGAATTCAATATTCTGCTCGACCCATTGAGCGCACAATGGGCCTTCGACGCCCTGAGTGAAAATAGTATTGAAACCTATCTGGTTCCGACCAACTCAACCGATATGGCCAAAGTACAAGGCAGCACCATCGAAGCCCTCGCAGAGCGCCGCGCAACTCCGGAAGCCTGCTACACCTCCCAACTCCTCAGTTCCATTCGTGAATTTGAGGGTGGGGATTTCCAGGGTAATGGTGACTTCGCCATGGATGCCGTTATTCGCCTGTGGGATATTATCGCTGCGCTGGTACTACTGGAGCCTGAAACCTTGGAAATGGAATTAGTGCCCGGCTATATCACCGTCGATCAACTAGATGCGGGCCTAGCCGACAGCACAACACCTTATGATCCAATTACCTTTGATCCAACAGTAGGAAAGACTACTTTTACTGACGCCGATGAGGGCTTGGCAGTAAATGTGGTTATGGGTATTAACCAGGATGCTGCGCGCTCAGCGATGATTGAGCGCTTGCGTGATCGCTTTAATGCTGCGCGGAAGGGGCCTAAATGCCGCGTTAAGTAATATTTAGCCTTACCCAAATAAATATTGGGGGCCTTTCATGTATTCCCTGCGATTGATACAAATACTTGAACAGGCCCTAAACTACATCTTAATCTAGTACGATAGTTTGTTAAATTAACATATAAACAGTATCACCCCCCTACATTCGTACAAAAGTACAAACAAACTAATAATTGAGAAATCCGTTAACTCTTTATCCTTAACCTACATTTAAGAACTTCGATTTGCTTTAACTCGAACCTCTAGTCTGGCATTCTCACCCTTCACAATTAGAGCTTTCCAAACAATAGGATTAAAAGATTTAGGCAAGTTTTACAACTGCAATTGAAACAATAAATCAAAGTAGATAATTGAAACATGCTCCTGTAAAGCAAGACAGCGTTCGCGCTCATATTAAAATTTAATTCATTAAGGAAATATAAAATGAATTGCTGGGAAATCATAGGGATTCCTCCAACAGTCGATATAAAATCAATTAAACGTGCCTACGCTAAAAAGTTAAAAACTCATCGACCAGATGAAGATCCTGAGGGTTTCCAATCTTTACGAGCCGCCTTCGAAAAGGCCCTAAAAGAAGCCAAGCGGTATCAGCCTGATAAAGAAATCAACAGTATAGCCAAGAATTCATCAGTCCCTAACACTGAAGAATCAAACCAGACCGAAACGCGATCTTACTCATCGAGCACGCCCCGAGAACTTGATACCGACTACATTAAAGAGTCAATCAACTCCCTACAAGAAGCCACAAGCAAACTTTACGCAAATTTTAACGAGCGAATACAACTACCACTATGGCGAGATATTTTTGAGAGTGAAGATCTATGGAATATAGAAATAAAACAACATATATCCCTCTGGCTATTTAGCTTTATTGGACAAAACAGATTCATTCCAAAGGAAGTTATCGAATATCTAGAAAGCATTTTCTGCTGGCATGAAAATTTCACTTGGCTGAAACGAACCTTTACTGAAGAATATATTGATTACGTATTCAATAGAATAGTAACTTCCAAGTGGGGACTAAACTACAAGGGTATCACTTTTCCAGAACCCACTAACCTAAATACAATCGAAACCTACTTATCACAACGAGAACACTTAGAGTATCTTGTTATCAGCAAACAAGATAAAGACCGCGATGAACTGCTTAACGAAATTACCAATAATAATATCCAAGATCCAGAGTTATACCGATTACTATCCTCATTTTTTTTCAACGAGAAAAATTTACCTTTAGCTTTCAAATATGGGCACCAACTAGCAAAATGGGATACTACAGCTATAGAGGGCCCTCTCACTATTGCCGCCATTTATTACAAAGAAAAAAATTTCAAGAAGGCACTAGAAAGCTATGAGACAGCATTATCTATAGATGAAGATCATGATATTGCTTTAAAGGGCTTAGCAGCATGTTATTTAGAGTTTAACGACTTATTTTCCGCAAAGTGCCTATATGAACAAGTTTCAATACAGACACCCTTTGACCTTGAGGCTCGCATCCAGCTAGTTCGCATTAATCAATTATTGATTAAAGAGAACCGGATAAAACTATCGGATAACCCTGAAGATATCAGCGCTCAATTTAAAACAGCTGAAAGCTACATTGAAATTGGAGCATATAACGAGGCTATTCAATTTATACTTTCGATTGTAAATAAAGATACACCAACTACAGAGCATATCGGCGACTTGCACTATTTGTTAGGACTCTCCTACGAAGCCAATAACAAATCATCAGATGCGGAATCCCAATTTATTAGAGCCCTAGAGATTTCAGAAGAAAATGGAGGGAATGGTTACTATGCGCTGCTTAAACTAGGGGAGATTTACGTCAATCAAGATCTGCATGAAAAAGCCATAACCCTGCTTAAAAAAGCAGCAAGGTACAACCCAGAATCCGCAAAAGTATTCGAATTGCTTGCCAATGCTCAGCGCTGTTTAAATTTGAACGAAGAAGCAATGCAAAATATTAATCGCTCAATATCGCTGGACCCCAATGAATGGCACAGCTACTCCATTCGCTCACTACTCTTAATGTCTGCAGAAGACTACGACGCTGCAGCTCGAGATCTCAAGGTGGTTCTACGTTCAAAACATAATTTCGCTCTAGCCTGGTATCGCCTGGGCACCTGTCAAAACAAACAAGGCATTTATGATGAAGCAGTGGATTCATACGAGCGGGCTCTATCCTATAACACCAAACTCAAAAGTGCTGCACTAGAATGGATTGAAGTTGCCTGTAAGGTCGAAAATATTGGAAGTGCAGAGTTAGCAAAGGAAGCATTCCTCAATGCCGATGGAAGTCCAGAAGAAATTGCCGAATATATCAACAGTATTGAGAGCATAAAAAATAGAGGGGGTAGTGAACATGAACAATAATAGAGCTAACACTTACAATCCTGACAACCTATCAGATGCTCAACTTTGGGGACTAGGGGTCAGCTCTATCCTCACAGAAATGAATGGCCAACGGCATGACACACTTTATCAATCAGGTGCGAGAACTGAAAATGTGGTCACTAACCTTATACACATGATGAAGCGCGACTGGGGAATTGAGTCGCGCGAAGAATACCTAGACATGCTGAAATGGCTATCTAACGAAGGGCACAACCATTCCTACATGCAGATCCAAAATCATTTTAATGCACTATCAGAAAGCTCAATTAATGCACTTATAGACATATACTCCCACGATACCGACAAACAGAGCAGTTTTAAAATAGTTAAGAATTATCGCCACACATTAAGAGTCGGCGGGATTGGTGCCTGGGATGACGGCCGATATGTCTCTATTTGTCGCTGGGGAGCCACTACAGGGGTACTTACAGAAGAGGAATCCTGGGAAAAAATACACCGAGTAGCTTTGCGAGTCCAGAACTCCTATGATAGCTGGTATAGCTTTGGGTTGAGTTATATAGCTGGCCGGCAATATTGGCGAAAAGACACCTCCGAATTCTTCGCTAAAGATGCGATGAATATGATCAAAGGGCTCACCGGAGATCCTAACAGCCCTTGGAATTTATTAGACTGGAATTTAGATTTATCACAAAATTCTTAAGCTTACTCTAAGGTATAAACTGTAATAACATAAAAAATTGATCTGGCAGATCCCGATGAACACTGGAGCGTTCTGTCAGATCAAGTAACAGACACCATAAGTGAAATTCGCCATTTTTACCTATAAGTAATGTTCAATACTCCGTCCGATCGTGAGGACACCCAGTATATTCCCACCCCATGTCCTCAAAAGTATGTCGGATTTCATAATACAGGGTTTCAGGAAAATTAAAGGCACTGGGTTGGCCAGCAATTACATAATAAGCGAATGGAGGAGTGGGGCTTCCCGGAACAAAACCTAATTTAGCCAAGTCTTCCACCACCTTAACTCGGCGCAATTTTGCTATAGCCTGATGCTCTCCTTCCCTCAGGTAACCGGATGGATTCCCCTTAACTTCCTCTTCGGATAGATAATACTGTAAAGGCGTAACTTGATCGGCATTAACTCCCGTTACCCATTCGGCAGCTATTTTGTAACTTTCATCAACGGTAAACAATAATCCTCTACTTTCCACTGGGAACCTGCCTATGCAATCTAATAATTTCAGCAATGTTAGAACATATGAAGTGTTCACTTAATTCAAAAAGCAGATCAAACAGATATCCAAGTTGGAAATGCTCGTACTGCAACACAATTGCGCAGTTACCTTTCACAATAAACAATGGGACACTTCACTAAAAGATATATCCACTTCCCCACCTAGCCAGTCATATTCGTTGCCCCAAAAAGCTTACAACTCACTTGTACTACGAGTAGACCTCACTAAAGTTGCTTTAATGAATTCATCGACAATCTCTAAAGCAAGAATTTAACTACGCCCAACTAAATGGATCTCCAAGTGAAATGCTGGCGGAAAAGTTCGCTGCCTTCGAGGTAAGTAGAGCTGACTATCTATGAGCCCTATGGAATCTTTTCACACCACTTCCTAAGCACTCCTCGCCCTTATACGCATCACTCGCTTAGTTCAGCACAGTACAAAATCGCCTCAACCCCCATTTCACAGGATTAAACCTACTTTTTGGCCCCAAATTTAGCAGTTTCCTCGCTCAAATCCCGCAGATTGCCCCTACTCGCCCCGATTGCTAAGATGCGCGCCTGCCGCTATGGCCCGGCTTCCCCTTTGGTTCCGTATTGCGACACTGGGGCTGCCTGCAAACCGATTTTCCCAAGCGTTACCCTCGCCTATCCGCAACGCGGAGGCCCGAGGCTTTCCACAGGAAAAGCGGTACTGAGGCCAGGTGCTATTTTTAACCGCGAGCGCACCGCGACGACTCCCTGCGACTACAGGAACGAAGTTTATGACCCAACCATCGCTGCAGCAGTTGGAACAACACGACGCCTTTATCCATCGCCATATCGGCCCCGATGCCAAACAGGTAGAGGCCATGCTGGAAACCCTCGGAGTTGCCAGCCTCGAAGAGCTGATCGAGAAAACCGTGCCCGAAGCCATTCGCAAGACCGATGAGCTGGATCTGGCCGACGCGATCAATGAAGTTGAGGCCCTCGCAGAGCTGAAAGATATCGCGGCGCGCAACAAGATCTACCGCACCTTTATTGGTATGGGTTACCACGACACCATTACCCCCAATGTGATCCTGCGCAACGTGCTGGAGAATCCGGGTTGGTACACCGCCTATACCCCTTACCAGCCGGAAATTGCCCAGGGGCGCCTGGAAGGCCTGCTGAACTTCCAGCAGATGATTATGGACCTCACCGGCATGGAACTGGCCAACGCCTCCATGCTGGATGAAGGCACCGCTGCCGCAGAAGCCATGGCCATGTGTAAGCGCCAGGTCAAGCGCAACAAGTCCAACGTCTACTTTGTGGACCAGGACTGCCATCCGCAAACTATCGCCGTAGTTAAGACCCGCGCCGAACACTTCGGCTTCGAAGTCGTGGTCGGCGATGTGGAAAAAGATATTCCCGCCGAGCTGTTCGGCGCACTGCTGCAATACCCCGGCAGCACCGGCCGTGTACGCGACCTGAGCGATATTATTGCCAAGGTCCACGAAGCCAACGCCCTGGTAACCGTGGCCGCAGATCTGATGAGCCTGGTAGCCCTGCGGGCACCGGGTGATATGGGTGCGGACGTAGTCGTCGGCTGTAACCAGCGCTTCGGTATCCCCATGGGTTACGGTGGCCCCCACGCAGGCTTCTTCGCCTTCCGCGAAGCTTACAAGCGCTCCGCACCGGGTCGTATTATCGGCGTTTCCGTCGACAGCAAAGGCAAGCGTGCCCTGCGCATGGCTATGCAGACCCGCGAGCAGCATATTCGCCGCGAGAAAGCCAACTCCAATATCTGTACCTCCCAAGTACTGCTGGCGGTGATGAGCGCGTTCTATGCGATTTACCACGGCCCCGAAGGCCTGAAAACCATCGCTGCCCGCATCCAGCGCCTGGCAGATATTCTCGCTTCCGCCCTGCAGCAGGAAGGCTTCAATCTGGCCCACGACAGCTGGTTCGATACCCTGAATGTCACCGTTGGCGCCAAGCAGGAAGAGATTTACCAGCGCGCCCTGGCCGCTGAGATCAACCTGCGTAAAATTGGTGAAGACGCCCTGGGTGTGAGCCTGAGTGAGACCGCCACCCTGCAAGATGTGTCCGACCTGATCAATGCCTTTATCGGCACCGAACACAGCATCGATCTGCATACTCTGGACAGCGAAATTGCAAGCAAGGGCTCCCTGGGTGTACCCGCCTCCCTGGTGCGCGAAACTGAATTCCTAACTCACCCGGTGTTCAACACTTACCACTCCGAGACCGAGATGCTGCGCTATCTCAAGTCTCTGGAAGCCAAGGATATCGCCCTGAATCACTCCATGATTCCCCTGGGCTCCTGCACTATGAAGCTGAACGCCACCGCCGAGATGATCCCGGTCACCTGGCCCGAGTTCGGCAAGCTGCACCCCTTCGCGCCAGTAGATCAAGCGGAAGGCTACGCGGAAATGTTCCGCCAGCTACAGCAGATGCTGTCCGCCTGCACCGGTTACGATGCGGTGAGCCTGCAGCCCAACGCCGGTTCCCAGGGTGAATACGCAGGCCTGGTCGCTATCAAGAAGTACTTCGAAGCTAAGGGCGAAACCCAGCGCGACATCTGCCTGATTCCCGCCTCTGCACACGGCACCAACCCGGCATCCGCCATGATGGTGAGTATGAAAGTGGTTGTGGTTGCCTGTGATGATAAAGGCAATGTGGATATCGAAGACCTGAAAGCCAAAATCGAAGAGCACGGCGACCGCATTGCCGCACTGATGGTCACTTACCCGTCCACCCACGGGGTGTTCGAGGAAGGTATCCGCGAAGTTTGCGATCTGGTTCACCAGGCTGGCGGCCAGGTTTATATCGACGGTGCCAACATGAACGCCTTGATCGGCGTCGCAGCTCCGGGCCAGTTCGGTGGTGACGTATCCCACCTGAACCTGCACAAAACTTTCTGTATTCCTCACGGTGGCGGCGGCCCCGGTATGGGTCCGATCGCTGTTGGCGAGCATCTGAAGCCCTACCTGGCGGCCCACCCGGTGACTGAAGTACCGGAAACCAATCTGGATAACGGCACCATCTCCGCCGCTCCCTGGGGCTCCGCCAGCATCCTGCCGATCAGTTGGATGTATATCCGTATGATGGGTAAGCAGGGTATGAAGCAGGCTACCGAGATGGCGATCCTGAACGCCAATTACGTAGCCAAGAAACTGGGTGAACACTACTCCCTGCTCTACACCGGTACCAATGGCTTTGTTGCCCACGAATGCCTGGTTGACCTGCGCCCACTCAAGGAAGCCAGCGGCATCACTGAAGAGGATATCGCCAAGCGTCTGATGGACTTTGGCTTCCACTCCCCCACCATGTCCTTTCCGGTAGCCGGCACCCTGATGATCGAGCCTACCGAAAGCGAATCCAAGGGTGAGCTGGATCGCTTTATCGAGGCTATGGCGACAATTCGCCAGGAAGTGGAAGATGTCACCAGCGGTAAATACACCCCTGAGGACAACCCACTACACAATGCCCCTCACACTCTTGAGGATGTAATGAGCGGTGAGTGGACCCACAGCTACTCCCGGGATATTGCTGCACGCCCGGCGGCGTGGTTAAAAGAGCATAAGGTGTGGCCCGCTGCTAACCGTATCGACAACGTCTACGGCGACCGCAACCTGATTTGTTCCTGCCCTCCGATTGAGAGCTACGCTGAGTAAGATCTAACACTCTCACAGGTGGATTTAAAAGCGGGCTTAATGCCCGCTTTTTTATTCGACCCACAATACTTTTATCGAACTGGCACAAACTCTCACTTCCTGTATAGCTACGTATTTGCAACCATCACCTTTCAACAATATTATTCTGCGTTAACTTAGTTAAAAATCCTCACATAAGCGGCGCCTAACAACAAAGAAACGGTATTAGAATGTTTTGGAAAAAATTTAGCCAAACTTTCTAATCGTCCCAAGCTTTCAACATCGGAGGTGAAAGTGACCATTAAAGTTTTAAAAGAAATATTAATTGCGAAGGGAAAAGCAGACTCTTACTCTGACGGTCAAACACCCATAGATCTATGGAGAGCTCTGAACAAAAAATCAGACCAAGGTGTCTTCGACTTTATAGAAAAAGGTTTCATTCTGTCTAACGGACGTCCTAGACCAGCAGATATCACCATAGAATACCGCGATGGGACAGAGTGGGTTTGCATAAAGGATCGCCCCAGGGGACTCAGCACTTTTGATAAACCAGGATTACCAAAAGGCAAAAACTGGGAGTACTACAAAATTCCTACAGGGACAGTTTTGCCAGAAGGTATTGCAATTGTAAAAGATGAATATAACACCAGATTTGAGGCAACACACTATACGATAGCCCCAGCATACGACATGCCTCTGAATCAATTTAAGAGTAAGTTAAAAATACTAGAAAAATCCTTAATTAAGGAAGCTATATAATGGAAGTACCTAATACCTGGGCACCACTACTAATTTCTGCTGTTAGAGATGCCGTTTTGTATCAAGAAAGCCTTTTAAGAAGTGAGACCATAGGCGACAAGACAGACTATGAGGAGCATCACTTACAGCTAACACAGTTCCTAGAGTTTCTTAAAGAGGAATATAAAGTGATTGAAAAGGAAACAGGTATACCCTTAGAAAAACTATTATAAAGCTTTTCTTCTGGGTGGCTTCAAACCACCCTGAAGCATATTAAGCTAAACAAATATATCCACACCACTTATCGCCCATAGCTGTATAGGATATCCCCATAAAAACAGTAATAATACAGACATTCCTGCCTGTACTGATTAGTTAGCTTTAGCACATCCCCGCTTCAGCAAGTCACACAAGATTCCACGGGGAATTTTTAACTACTTAAGGCAACTAGGAACCGCTGAAGTACCTGGCCATATTGTAGAAAGGTAACTGCTAGAATCTTTAGTCACATTAAATATCATAGTGCCACCACCAAGGTTATTATTTTCATTACAGGAGGCCAAAGCACTTGCAGTAGATGCACCATTCATCACAGTGGAAGCTCCAACACCTAGCTTAGACTTATCAACACCCAGATTGATATATTTCTGGATTCGTGAAGTACAGCTTGAGCCCAACCAATAGCTCATCTCCCAACCATAAGTTAATTGGTCGCCCAGTTTCTTCCCATTCCATTCAGCCTGAAAAGCATCGGTATCACTCCAAAGTGCTTTAGAAATAATTTTGTTAGGCATCTTCTCTCGCAATGCACTAGTCACTTTTACCAAGGAGTCAGAATAGGTTTGGCTGCACTGTGAGTACTCATCATCAATATCAATACCATCCAACCCATACTGATCCACGGCATCTTTTAGCTGCTGAGCAAAGTCATCAGCGGACTGCTCATCGGCAAAACAGGACCAACCTGCATTTTGGTGATTTCCGAGAACGCTGAGCACCACTTTCGTACCCTTGTCTTGCAATTCTTGTACTGTACTCAAATTGTTATTGAGCAAGTCTGACACTTGGTCATTAAAATGCAGTACAGCTTTCTGACCATCGTAATTAACATTTGCCGCGAAGATCACAGCTATATCAAACAACTGGCTGCCATCGCTCTCTGTAAAGCAGCCTGCATTGCCCAGGTTATTACTATTAACTTCTACGTAAGCAACTTTAGGCGCTGACACACTTTCCTGAGGAGTATCAGATTTACACAGAGTTGAGCCCAGCTCACGGATTTCATTCTTACGTGAACCACACCCATACCCGCTGCCATCCATGGAGGCATTATCGGCAAGATTTGCAATTTCCCAGTCCCCCAGGATGGAACACAGCTCATCCTTATAGATTTGAGCCTCAAGATAGGTGACCGGGCTTGCATCAGTTGCACAGCTGCTTCCACTAACAACATGAGGCGCTGAAGGTTCGGATTTACACAATGTCATGGATAATTGGCGACTTTCATTACTCGTCAATTGGCAATTATTTCCCAGATGTTCTATTGAGGACCCGTCTGATAAACCAACCAAATCACCATTATTGAGAAGATCACAAAATTCATTAGGATAATTAAGCGCTTCAGAATAGCTTACTGTTGTAGTGTCCGAGGGACAGTCATCCGAATTGACCACTTCAATATCTGCGTATGCACCAGTCTGAAATAAAATGGTGGCACAAGCAGCCTGCATTGCTCTACGTGTCGATTGTTTCATATTTATGCTCATTTTTATTATGTGGTTATGTAAATTCTATAATCTAATATCGATAGTCAAAAAAAATGGTGTAGAGCTTACACTCTACACCCAATACTACGATCAACGAGGTATTAGAATTTATAGTTTGCACCAATATATAGTCTGCGCCCAGAGTAATTATAATAAGTCATTCTGTTTTCCTGCTTCCAGAACCCCTCTGCCTTTTCCTCCGTTAAATTAATGATAGATGCCGTGAAATTGAGGTTTTCATTAAAGGTAAAGCTGGCATTAAGATCAAGCTGCCCATAAGCTTTATCGTATAAATTATACCCTTGGTGAAGCCCCCCAGCTCGATCATCTTTCCAGTTATAAGATGCTCGCACACTGTACAAATCATTTTCATAATAACCGGAAAGATTGTACTGGTGCTTAGCCGTTCCAGGAATTTCTGCCTCAGTTTCTTCACCATTAACAAACACCCCTGAAGTACTGGTGTCGGTGTAGGTATAATTTGCCATTACACCAAAACCACTTTCGAACGCGTGTTGTGCAAACAGCTCAACGCCTCTTGAAGTTGCCTCAGCACCACCCGTTTTTGTGGTCATGTCGACTTCAATGGGTCCATTGCAGCAATTGTGCTCACGTAATACAACTTCAGTTGTGGTTATAGGAAGGTTGCTGATATCCTTACTAAATAATGTTGCCCCAAGTGCGGAAGCATCAAAGTAATACCACTCAATTCCCAGGTCGAATTGATTGGAAAGCATCGCTTCTAGCCCAGTATTTGCTGAAGTGCCAGTCCCACGGCCGGTCCAAGAATCCGGCGAGTTAATATTTACAGGGGGGCCATAAGACTCAGCCTGCCCCAAATCAGCATAACTAACTCGAGACATGGTTTTTGCTGCAGCAAATCGTATTACAAGGTCATCAGTTAGATCCCAGGCAATATTCAAACTTGGCAGGAAGTTTTCACTATCAGCACTTCGGTTATTTGCATTGGTGATATCTGTCTCTTGACCAATGATGTCATCGTACGTCGAGGTAGTTAAGTCGGTATTAACATAGCGGACACCAAAGTTACCCCGGAAGGCTTCCCATTCAAAATCTGCCTGTGCGTAAAGTGAAAATATTTTCTCCTCGATGGTATAGGTACCGGATAAGACAGGAACTACAGTCCGGGTAAAATTATCACTAACGTAGGCTTTAAGCGCATCTATATCAAAAGGCAGATAGTTAATAGCCCCGGTATCGCCTGCGCTATTATCGATTACGCTGCCGCCAAGTAAGATTGAAGTGTCTGGATGAAAATCCGGGTTGTGGAACCATTCGGTACCCGACAACCACCCACGATAACCACCGTTATCCGAAATACCGTCATCCCACAGGAAAGTATCTCTTAGGGACTTAGCTTCATGATCCCGATATTTAGTACCGACATAGATTTTGTTAACTATTCCCCAATTGGTATCAAATCCCAGGTCAAGCTGATAATAATCTTCTCTATCCCGATTTTGGGTAGCGTCAGAACTAAACCAGTCATAGTATGGATAGGCCTCCTGATCCGAGGTGAGATCTGTAGAGATTTCGTAGCTAGGTTCCCCGTCGGCAATAGACCACAGCCAACTATTTACGGAACCATAACGTGCATCCATATTTGCCATGATTCTTTCGGAGACACCTCCTTTTGCAGAGCTGCGCCCTATATTCACTGCTGCTGTGTAAGAGTCACCTTCATACAGAATTTCGAGGTCGAATGTATGAGATTCTGATTCACCGTAGCTATCCTGCCCGGTCAATTGCGGAGACATTAAACCTCGCTCTACCTCGACACCACCATTGACATCAGCATCGCCCCAGTTATCAGCATTTAGCAGGCCGTTATCACCGTTGCCATAGGTAACTACGGTATCCCCTTCCAGCTCAACGCCAAAGTAGGGGTTATGGTTATCATTCCATTCAGCTAAGGTGAGATTCTGACTACGGGTATCGTACCCTAACTGGGAACCGAAATAGTTCAGAGAAAATTCCAAGCGCTCAGTTGGCCGCCATTGAGTAGTAATTTGATAACCATCCCTGGCCCTATCCTGCTCATGATTACCAATACCCATAGCCCTGGGCGCCCAAACATTGTTGTAAACTTCACCAGTTTCCTGGTCAACAATTGCCGGACGCTCAGCACCTTCAACTGTATCTGAATGGAATCGCCAATGGCTCGCGTAGTTTTCAATTGAGGTTACGGTTCTGTCCTGCTTGGTATAGCCAGCCAGGATACCAAAGGTTTCACTCTCATTTTTCCAGGAGTAAAAAGCACTATATTGAGGCTCCCACTGCTCATTAGTATCTGAGTAAGTGGTTTCAGTAGTTATAACACCCTCACCAGAATCCATTTCCAGAGGCTTACGACTGTGTAGAATAACCGTTCCGCCAATTCCTCCTTCATCAATTCTAGCTTCCGGGCTTTTGTAAACTTCTACTTTGCTAATCATGTTGGATGGCAGCAAAGTGTAATTAAAGCTTCGAGATGGCGCTTCTCCATCAGAGGTTGCAATGTAGTTTCCATTTAACTGAGTCAAGGTCCACTCGGCACTGGTGCCACGAATACTGACTCGACTACCCTCTCCACCACTGCGTGTAATTGTGATCCCTGGCACGCGCTGAAGAGAGTCTGCAACATTCTTATCCGGGAACTTGCCCACATCCTCGGCGGTTATCGCGTCTACAATAGCATTAGAATCCCGCTTAATTTCCAGGTTTCTGGTATTACTCTCAAGAATTCCGATTACCTCAATATGATCCATCGGTTTGTCTTTCTCAGAGATATCATCAGCAATCGCCACGCTACTAATGGCTAATGAAATAGCGGAGACTAGCGATTTCTGCTTAATCTCCCGGCTCCAGATTTTGACCGTGGTTCGTCTATTATTCTTGACTGTTTTCATAGTATCCCAACTTTCTTTTCTTATAAGTTTTTTAAAAGAGCCCCTCTCCAAGTTGGAGAGGGGCGAGAAACCGTCAGGGGACCCTAAACCCCGTAATGACAGTCCACTTGTTGAGCACTAAAACCCTAAGAAAAAAACGGGATAAGGGGGTAATAGAAACTGAGACAGGAATAGAACAAAATCGGCGTTTGGAATTTTGGAGGACACTAAGGGAAAGGTATTAGAAGGTATGAAAGGACAAAATTCGATTATGGATTTACAGGATATTCAACAAATAGATAAACTATGTTTAAAGAGAAGAAAGCCAGCACCAAACCATTTCAACAAAAAACTTCTATTGATTATCCATCTCTAAGTAGTTCAGGAATGGCCTATC
Source organism: Microbulbifer sp. CNSA002 (assembly GCF_047324085.1). Classification (NCBI taxonomy): domain Bacteria; kingdom Pseudomonadati; phylum Pseudomonadota; class Gammaproteobacteria; order Cellvibrionales; family Microbulbiferaceae; genus Microbulbifer; species Microbulbifer sp. CNSA002. The sequence continues at coordinate 988,770 of NZ_CP172449.1, read as the reverse complement.
GCATTCAAAGTTGAGACTGGACTTCTTCTCTATAAATAGCGGGAAGCTGCCCAAACATGGTCTTGAAATGTCTACTGAAGTAACTGTGAGATGGAAATCCGACACGGTATGCGATTTCAGAAATTGGCCGCTGAGTATCCACCAGCATACGACGAGAGTTCTCTAACCTAACCTCCCTGACAAACTGCATTGGAGTTTTCTCCAAATACTTTTTAAATCGCCTCTCAAGTGCGCTAACAGACAAACTGGCCACCTCTGCTAGCTGTTCGACAGTAATCGGCTGGCTGTAATTATTTTTAATATATTCAACAGGCTTTTTCAGCTTATCCATTCTGGAGAGCGTTTTGACCGTCTCATTAAGATCGCGAGCTACGCCATAGGTACCAATAATTTTTCCAGTGGAATTCTTTAGTGGGCGCTTGGATGTCGTAAACCAAACCAACTCTCCACTTTTCCCTATATTCAACTCCAGTCGATCTGTAATCGTTTCGCCCTCCATCACTCTTTGGTCATCACGCATATAGTTTTTTGCGAGATAAGAGGGGGAAAAATCCATATCAGAGCGGCCCACAACCTGATTAAGGGACCTGCATCCAACATGCTCAATAAACTCTCGGTTACAATGTACTACGTAACCAGAATCATCTTTTACCCAAAAAATAATATCTGATATTAAATCAAAAACCGCAATAATCTGCTGGGTAGACACCATTTCCAATATTGATTCAGACTTCATTATTATTATCTACAATAGCTGGTAAAGAGTCCCTGCCTTTTTTATTACTGTACAGATCCAGCAAGCAGAAAAGGCACTAAAAAGCGCCTTCTCGGCACTCTCCCCGCACCTCACCACCATATGCGGAAATAACCCGTTCAATTTCAAAATAGCCACGCTCACAGAAACCGCTTTCCAACATCTTTTGTTCGAGAGCCCAATCTAAATAAAGCTCTACACGGTCACTTGAACGGCCTCCCAAACCGATAGTATCCCGCTGCATTCGACGTTGAGAACTAGGCTGGTTTGAAACTGGGGGAGGAAGATCCTGTCGATCCTTCTCAAGAGTAAATGTAAAACGCTTAGCTCCATTTTGAGCAATCTCAGTTACAAACGACTCTTTCATTCCGGGAATCGGCTTGTTGCTGGAACAGGCACAGAGAAAAATAGGTAACGCTAGGCTAGCGGCAATAAGTAAACGGGGCTGAAAACTGCTAATATTTTTATTATTCACTCAAAATCCTCTCTAAACGCTAACCTGCTTTACTACATCGAGCGCAAAGTTAGTATTGTTTACTGCGTTTCTATTTAAATACCACTGTTTTATTTCCGTGTATAAACACTCGTTCCTGCAAAACTAGTTGCAGCGCTCGAGTCAAAACCAATTTTTCAACATCCCTACCTGCATCCGCCATAGTTTCTGCAGAATAGGCATGATCCACATGTATTACATCCTGTTCAATAATCGGCCCTTCATCCAGATCATCGGTAACAAAGTGCGCTGTGGCTCCAATAATTTTTACTCCACGCTCGTAGGCCTGCTGATAGGGCTTGGCTCCGATAAATGCGGGCAGGAAAGAATGGTGGATGTTGATAATGCGTCCACTATAGCGAGCAACAAAATCAGGGGTCAGCACGCGCATATACTTGGCCAGCACCAGATAATCCGGGTTGTACTCATCCACTAAGGTGGCCACTTGCTGCTCGTGAGCTCCGCGCTCCATCCCCTCTGCAGAAATACAGTGGAAAGGAATATCAAACTTCTGTACCAGCCCCTCCAGATCCGGGTGATTGCCGATAACAGCCGCGATCTCCACATCCATAGCGCCGGAATAGCACTTCATCAGGATATCCCCCAGGCAGTGGGGCTCACGGGTAACCATCAGCACCAGGCGTTTCTTCCGCTCTATGGATACCAAGCGACGCTCTGCCCCCTGGGGCAGTGTCATATCCAGATCTTCCAGGAAGGTGGCATCGTTAAAGATACCCTCCAGGGCAGTGCGCATAAAGAAGCGCCCCTCAACCCGGTCCACGAACTCATCATTCTTGATGATGTTCAGCTGGTGCTTGTAGCAAATATTGGTAATCTTTGCGATCAGACCCTTATCATCGGGGCAGTCGGTCAGCAGTATCTTCTTTTCCATGGTCAAATTTCAGGCCAAATATCCAGAGTCCAGACTATACACTATGCCGACTTTACGATTCAGCGATCCATTCCGGGGAGAACATGGATAAAAACCTTTACGCCGATCATATGGCCACCTTGTGCCGCCGCTACGACGAAATCCTCGAGCAGAGCGGGTTTGATACCCTCAACGTATTCAGTGGCGCTCCCAGGGTGCAGTTCCTGGACGATAACTATTACCCGTTTAAGGTGAATCCCCACTTTAAGGCACTGATTCCCATTACCGACAACCCCCACAGCTGGGTTATCTATCAGCGCGGACAAAAGCCAAAGCTTTTGTTCTACCGCCCAGTAGACTTTTGGCACTATGTACCGCCGGCACCCCAGACCTTCTGGAGCGATTTCTACGATATCGAGCTACTGAGCAAGCCGGCCGATGCCCAGGCGTTCCTGAGCCCAGAGAATGCCGCTTTTATCGGTGAGAGCGACAAGCTGCAAGGCTGGTCACTGGGGGAGGAAAATCCGGAGCTTCTGATCAACCGCTTGCACTGGGCCCGCGCTTATAAAACGCCTTATGAGGTCGCCTGCCTGCGTGAAGCGAACCGCATTGCGGTCAATGGGCACCGCGCCGCCGAACAGGCTTTCCGCAGTGGCGCCAGTGAATTTGAAATCAATCAGGCCTACCTGGGCGCTGCAGGCCAGGGTGAGAACCGTATGCCCTACGGCAATATTGTTGCCCTGAATGAACACGCCGCAATCCTGCACTACACCCACCTGTCTACTGAGCGCCTGCCTGAGCCGCAGCTGAAAAGCTTCCTGATCGATGCGGGTGCTGACTGCAATGGCTACTGCTCTGATATCACTCGCACCTACGCCTATGCCGATAATGAGTTCGCAGAGCTGGTAACGGCCATGGATGAAAAGCAGTTGCAGCTGGTAGACGGCCTCAAACCTGGCCTGCCTTACCCGGAACTACATCGCCAGTGCCACTTAAACGTAGGCGAGCTGTTGCTCCAATTTGGCATTATCAAAACCTCTGCCGAGAATGCCGTGGAATCCGGATTAACTCGCCCCTTCCTGCCACACGGCCTGGGTCACTTCCTCGGCCTCCAGGTACACGATGTCGGCGGTCACCAGACCGGCCCCGATGGAGGCACGACACCCCCACCGACCGAGTACCCGTTCCTGCGTACCAGCCGCACTATCGAGGAGAACCAGGTATTTACCATCGAACCTGGACTCTACTTTATCGATAGCCTATTGGGAGAGCTAAAAGACTCAGACCTCGCTGCCGAGGTTAACTGGGATAAGGTCGACAGCTTCCGCCCCTACGGCGGCGTGCGTATTGAAGATAATATTGTTGTACACGCATCCGGTAACGAAAACCTTTCTCGCACCCCTTAGTTCATAGACTAAAGCAATATTGTGAGAGTGCTTACAGGTAAGCGCTCTCGTAATACCTTTACCTTACTCCGAAAGTTAAAACATTAAAAAACGCCCTACCGCTCCCGCTTTTCCTCTCGCCGCTTGCGCCCCTAAGCTGCTTGCCCCCTCACCGAAAAGAAGCCAAAGTCCATCACCGGTATTACAACAAGAAAAGGGACAATTCATGAGAAAAAAAACACTGGCAACGCTTATCGCAGCCACAGTTCTAGCCGCAGCCAATAGCGCTTATGCAAAATCAATCGAGTATATTTTTTACGATAAAGAGGGCATTGCTGGCTCTGAAGTTATTCATCAGGATGGAACAAAGGTATCTGGTGAATTAAAGCTCGGCTGGAATAACCGTCGCCTAAACCTCAAGGAGAGCTTCACTATCGGTGAGGCGGCAATGCCCGAGCAATTATCCATTGAAGGGATCAGCCCATTTGGTGCTCCAGTCAGCGAAGAATTTTCCCTGGAAAATGGTGTCGCTCGCTGGAAAGGTTCCGATGAACATGGCAGCGCAAAAACTTCCGAAGCTCAATTTTATATTCCCAAGAACAGCACCCTTGCCGTACAGACGCAATTGGTAAAAGCACTGATTGCCGATGCAGATCAAAATATTGATTTACTGCCGCAAGGAAAAGCACGCCTCCATAAGCTTGATAAATTGACTCTGCAACAAGGCGAGAAAAAGAAAACGGTCCACCTTTACGGCGTAAGCGGCCTGGGCTTTACCCCAGATCTCGCCTGGTATGATGACAATGGGGATTTATTTGCCTCCGACGAAGGGGGATGGTTCGCCATCCTGCGCAAAGGCTGGGATAAATCTCACCTCGAAGAACTGAAAACCCGGCAAGTCGCAGCCGCAGACCAGTACCTGCAAGGTATTGCCAAGAAACATACCCACACATCAACCCAACCCATCCTGATCAGCAACGTCAACCTGGTTGATGTTGAATCTGGCAAACTACAGAGAAAGCACCATGTTCTGATCAAAGATGGAAAGATCGCAAAAATCAGTAAAAAACCGATCAAAGCCAACGGGGCAACCACCATTGATGCCCGTAACCATACGCTGATCCCCGGCCTCTGGGATATGCACGCCCACTTATCCCCTACCGATGGTGTTCTGAATATGGCCGCTGGCATTGTCAATGTTCGCGACATCGGTAATACCCATGAAAGTATCATGCGTATTGAAGGCATGTTTGAGTCAGAGCAAATCATTGGCGGCGACCTTTTCCGTGCGGGCTTTATGGACCGGGAAAGCGAAAATGCCATGCGAATGGGCAAGACTGCGGACAGCCTGGAAGAAGCCAAGGATATTGTCGAGTGGTATGCCGATCGCGGCTATCAGCAAATTAAAACTTACAGCTCGATGGAGCCCGAGTGGATCGCTCCCTTAGCCAAGCATATCCACGAAAATGGTATGCGTTTGTCCGGTCATATTCCTGCATTTATGACCGCCGAAGAGGCAGTGGACGCGGGCTTTGATGAAATTCAGCATATCAATATGCTGTTTCTGAATTTTATGGGCAAGATAGATACCCGTAAAAGACTGCGCTTTACAGAAATCGGAGAGCACGCCCACGAGCTGGATCTGGATAGCAAAGAAGTGGCTACTTTCCTGGATAAGCTAGCCAAAAAAGGCACTGTCGTAGACGCAACCACCACCGTATTCAGTTCGATGTTACTGCGCCAGCCGGGCAAAGTAGATCCTGAGTTTGCCGATATTACCGACCACCTTCCAGTCAATATCCAGCGCGCCTTTGTTGGGGCCGAACTGGATGTGAAGCCGGAACACCGGGATGACTACGACCTTTCAGCGGAAGCCCTGCTGGCCATGATGCTCAAACTACACGAGCACAAGGTTACTATGGTCGCGGGCTCCGATGGCATCCCCGGATTTACCCTGTTACGCGAACTCGAACTCTATGCCAAAGCAGGTATTCCCAATATTGATGTACTGCGCACGGCTACACTGGTACCGGCGCAGGTTATGGGGGCCGACGAGTACACTGGCAGTATTGCAGTGGGAAAAAATGCAGACCTGGTTTTACTGGAGGGAAATCCCCTTGAGGATATTACCGCGCTGCGTCGCACTGCACTGGTGCTCGAGGGACAAAATATGTATCGCCCGGATGAACTTTACACTGCCTTGGGTATTAAACCTTTCCACCCTTCAGTGCCATTTGAATTAAATAATACTACTACAGTAGCCACCAAGTCCGAGTAAGTTAAAAAAACAGAAGCGAAAAAAACAGAAAAAAAACCGGCAATCCAAATGATTGCCGGTTTTTTATTTATAAATTGGCTAGGCCAGTTCTGTACGCACAGTGCGTGCAGCCTCTACCATATTCAGTAGGGATGACCCGACCTCAGCCCAGTTACGGGTTTTAAGGCCGCAGTCTGGGTTTACCCAAAGTCGCTCAACCGGCACCACCTGTGCAATTTTCTTAAGTCGCTCAACCAGCTCCCCCCTTTCCGGCACATTGGGTGAGTGAATATCGTAAATGCCAGGTCCAATTTCATTGGGGTAACCACCGGCCTTGTCGGCAAACGCGCTGAGTAGGCGCAAATCGGAGCGAGCTGATTCAATAGTAATTACATCCGCATCAAGGGAAACAATGGCATCCATAATTGCATTGAAATTGCTGTAACACATATGAGTGTGGATCTGGGTTTCCGCTTTTACTTCGCTACAGGTGTAGCGGAAACACCCTACCGCCCAGGCAAAATAATACTGGTGCTCAGACTCTCGAAGGGGAACTCCCTCACGCAAAGCCGGTTCATCAATCTGGATGATCCCGATACCGGCCGCCTCAAGATCCAACACTTCTTCCCGCAATGCCTTGGCAATTTGCAGACAGCTCTCACTGCGGTGAATATCTTCCCTCGGGAAGGACCAGTTGAGAATTGTCACCGGGCCGGTAAGCATACCTTTTACCGGCTTATTAGTAAGGCTCTGGGCATAGCTGCTCCACTCTACTGTCATAGCGTTAAGTCGGGAAATATCATCAAAAATAATCGGGGGTTTCACACAGCGAGAGCCATAACTTTGCACCCAGCCATTACCGGTGTGTACAAAACCATCCAGTTGCTCCCCGAAATATTCCACCATATCGTTGCGCTCAGCCTCACCATGCACCAGTACATCCAGACCGAGTATTTCCTGACGACGGATAGCTTCGGCAATTTCAGCGCGTAGATGTTCTAAATAATCCGCTTCAGAAATTTCGCTATTGCGGTACTTGCGGCGCACACCGCGCAAAAGATCCGTCTGTGGGAATGAGCCTATTGTGGTGGTTGGTAGCAGTGGCAATTGCCAACGCTTGGCCTGTACTAAAGAGCGATCCTGAAAGCACTGTTGACGCCAGGTATCCCGTAATTGATCAGCAATGGAGCCCTCGGCTACACCACTCTCTCCGCCTGAGACAGGGATCTCTGTGTCCTCATTGAGCAGCTGCTGTAATTGAGCCAACTCCTGAAGTTTCTGGCGGCTGTAAGCGAGCTTCTGTTTTTGCTCACTGGGCAGCTTGACCTCCGTTTCCAGATCCACAGGGCTATGGAGCAGGGAGCAACTGGCTGATAGCCATAGGCGATCTCCCAACTGCTTCGCCAAAGGCTGCAAAGTGCCCTGCCAACGATTGAGGTCTGCTCGCCACACATTTCGCCCATTAATCACACCCGCAGACAGAACCTTGTTCTTACCTGCCAGCTGGGCCGCAGCTTCAAGTTCTTCAGGTGCGCGTACACAGTCAATATGTACCCCGGACACAGGGAGGGAAAATACCAGCTCCAGATTCTCGCGCAAAGGTGAGAAATAGGTAGCCAGCAGTGTATTCACCCCCGGGGCTACTACCGCAATCTGCTGGTAGGTGCTATCAAAAGCCCCACGCCATTCATCCGGCAGATCCAGGCCTAGTATGGGTTCCTCCAACTGCACCCATTCAACTCCGAGGTCAGCGAGCTGAGACAGCAACTCGGCATAGCAAGGCAGGAGTTTTGGCACTAAATCCAGAGGGCTATCCACACCTCGCCCCAGCCACAGGTAAGTGAGTGGTCCGATAACCACCGGCTTGGCTTTGTAGCCCAGGGATTGGGCTTCCCGCACCTCGTCAAGTAACCACTCACTATCCAGGGAGAAGGCCTGATCATTGGAGAGTTCAGGGACCAAGTAGTGATAGTTGGTATCAAACCACTTGGTCATGGCACTGGCCGCTACCGGCTGTCCCGATGGAGCGCGACCACGGGCCAAGCGGAAATACTGGTCCAGCTTGTTATCTGCCGCTCCTTCTTTAAAGCGCTGACCGACCACACCAAACATCAGGGAGTGATTCAGAACCTGGTCGTACCAGGCGAAATCCCCCACAGCTACACGGCTCAAACCGGCCTCACTTTGGGCCTGCCAGTTACCACGGCGTATCTCTGTGCCCACTTGCAGCAACTGCTGCTGGGGCATATCACCGCGCCAATAGGCTTCTTGCGCTTTCTTCAGTTCGCGATTGGCTCCGATACGCGGATAGCCGAGGATATGTGTTTGCACCATGGCCGCCTTCCCAAGCTCTTTCCTGTGAGGGGATCAAAGTTGCCCCATTGAAAAATACCCCGCAGCTGCGATCTCGGTAACGGTCGCATTAGCGAGAGTCCTGACTTGATTGTGTGCGCACAGTGCTGTTCAATCAATTTCATATTTTTTGCAAATAACATGAATAATTTTAATGATGATTGAATTGCGCCATTTGCGTGCGCTGAGTGTTTTGCGTGAGACAGGCAGCCTGGTACGCGCAGCGGAGCGCCTTCACCTGACCCAGTCGGCTCTTTCGCACTTATTTCGCGAAATGGAGGACCGGCTCGGCCAAGAACTGTTTATACGCAAATCCCGGCCTTTGCGATTTACCAGTGCCGGTCTGAGACTGCTGCAATTGGCGGACGACATACTGCCCCAGGTAGCTATAGCACAACGGGACCTGTCTCGACTGGCATCTGGTCAAGCGGGCAGGCTCAATATCGCTATCGAGTGCCACAGCTGCTACCAGTGGCTGATGCCCGCACTGAATACCTATCGGGACGGCTGGCCAGAAGTGGAACTGGACCTGTGCAGCGGCTTCCACTTCGCTCCGCTGCCCGCACTGGTGCGCGGCGACCTGGACCTGGTTGTCACCTCCAATCCAGACCCGGACCTGAAAGGCCTGCACTACGAGCCGCTGTTCAGCTTTGAAATGTGCCTTGCCATAAGCCGCAAACACCCACTGGCGCAGGAGAGCAAGCGGCGTTGGGTAGAACCGCAGGAATTGGCTGGTGAAGTCCAGATTACCTATCCGGTTGAGCGCGAGCGGCTGGATATCTTCCAGCACTTCCTCGACCCCGCTGGAATTGAACCCGCAGAAGTTCGAACCGCAGAACTCACCGTGATGATGGTTCAGTTAGTAGCCAGCGGCCGAGGGGTTTGCGCCCTGCCCAATTGGGCGCTACATGAGTACCTGCAAAAGGGGTTTGTTTCCCAATTCCAGCTGGGTAAAGAGGGCCTTTGGAGCACTCTCTACGCGGCAGTGCGGGAAGATATGCTCGAGCAACCTTATCTCACAGACTTCCTCAAAACCGCACGGGATACCAGCTTTGCCAATCTACAAGGTGTGAGAGCGGCCAGAACCTGCCTAACCACTTACAAAAGTTAACTGGGCGGCTTAAGCCTTTGCGGAAATAATGACTTACTCAACCTCAGCACAATTATCAAACAAACTGAATATTTTCAGATCAAACAAATCAATGGTTTGGTCTGGCCGGAGAGGCCGGTAAAATCACACAAATAACTATACGGCAGTGGCCTGTACCCGGCCAAATGCCTGGACTTTGTAGGAGACCCTCTATGTCAAACCCGGTTGAACGTTGGAACTCAGTGAGTAAAGGACTGCACTGGCTTTTTGTAATCCTGCTGCTCTCTGTGTGGGGAGCGGTTGAACTGCATGAGTTTTACGAGCGCGGCGACCCCATGCGCGGCTGGTTTATGCAGCTGCACTTCTCGCTGGGAGTCGGTGTCCTGATGCTTCTGGCCCTTCGCCTCTACTGGCGTGCACGTCACAAGCGCCCACAGATTGAAGGCAAGAAGTGGCAGAAGGCACTGTCCAGCCTGACCCATGGTGGACTCTACCTGTTGATTCTGGCTATGCCGGTATCAGGCATCGTGATGCGCCAACTGTTTGGGCGCGATACCGAGTTTTTTGGCCTGTTTGCCGTTCCCAACCTGTTCGCCAAAAACCCGGATCTGGGCAAGCAAATCGCTTTCCTGCACAAAGATGTAATGTGGCCCGCCCTGCTCGTACTGGTTGGACTGCATATCGCCGCCGCCCTGTGGCACCACTTTATTGCCCGCGATAACACACTCACCCGTATGCTGCCACAGCGCTAATTCAAGTCAGGGAAGAAATAGAAGAAAGGAAACTGAATGGGAGAGCGCAGGCCTGCGCTCTCCCGGAATAAACCTGCTAAACAGGTACGACTTACTCGTCGTTATTGCCGCGCTTGGCTTTGGGCTTACCTTTGGGCTTGAACTTAGGCTTACCCTTGGGCTTCCCTTTCGATTTCACCGCCGCTTCATCGAAGCGGGTGATTTTCATCGGTTTACCGGAAACACGCACCTTCTTCAGGTGTTGGAACACTTCTTTCGGCATTCCCTGGGGCAGATCTACCGTGGTGAAATCGTTGTAGATTTCGATACGGCCGATATAGGAGCTGTCCAGATCCACCTCATTGGCAATAGCGCCAACAATGCTGCCGGGGCGCACGCCCTGCTCGCGGCCGATCTCGATACGGAAGCGCTCCAGCCCCTCATCGGGCGGCGGCAGCTTGCGATCTTTCTCGAAGCTTTCCTTCTTGCGGCGGCGACCACCGTCAAAGTCATCATCGCGCTCGCGACGCTCTTTGCGCGGCCTCTGCTCTTTCTCTTGAATCAGCAGGGGCTGGTCACCCTGGGCCATTGCAGCCAGCGCGGCAGCAACATCCAGAGGGTCAACCTCATTCTGCGCCAGGAATTCCTCAACCAGCTGGCGATAGGGCGCCAGATCAGTTTGGCCTTCCAGGGTCGCGGTAATGCGCTCGCGGAAGCGCTGCATACGGGCGCTGTTAACTGCATCTGCGCTGGGCAAATCCAGTTTTTCGATCGGCTTCTTGGTCGCTTTCTCGATGACACGCAACATACGGCGCTCGCGGGGCGCCACAAACAGGATCGCATCGCCTTCGCGACCAGCGCGGCCGGTACGACCGATACGGTGAATATAAGCTTCGGTATCGTAGGGGATATCGTAGTTAATCACGTGGCTGATACGCTTTACGTCCAGTCCACGAGCCGCAACATCGGTGGCTACAACAATATCGAGCTTGCCGTTTTTCAGCTTGTCGATCACGGCTTCACGCAGGTTCTGCGCCATATCACCGTTCAGGGCGGCACTGGCGAACCCTCTAGCGGCCAGCTTATCTGCCAGTTCCACGGTGCTGTTTTTGGTGCGCACGAAGATAATCGTGGCGTCCACCGGCTCCGCTTCAAGAATACGGGTCAGTGCATCCAGTTTGTGCAGACCACCAACCGGCCAATAGCGCTGGCGAATGGTTTCCGCAGTCTCAGTCTTAACACGGATTTTTACTTCAACCGGCTCATCCAGATGCTCGCGGGCGATGCGGGCAATCTCTTTTGGCATAGTGGCGGAGAACAGCGCAATCTGGCGCTCTTCAGGAATCTGCTCCAATACCCACTGCACATCATCGATAAAGCCCATGCGCAGCATTTCATCCGCTTCATCCAGCACCAGGGTGCGTAGATTGGACAGATCCAGGGAACCACGACGCATATGGTCCATCACCCGTCCGGGAGTACCTACCACCAACTGAACGCCACGCTTCAACTGCTGTATCTGGCCGCGGTAGTCAGCGCCACCGTAGATAGGCGCAACGTGGAAACCTTTCAACTTGGATGCGTAAGACTGACAGGCTTCAGCCACCTGAATAGCCAGTTCGCGGGTCGGTGCCAGCACCAGTGCCTGAGGGCGACGATCCTTCAGGTCCAGCTGGGAGAGTAGCGGCAGCGCAAAAGCTGCGGTCTTGCCAGTGCCCGTCTGGGCCTGGCCTAGCACATCCCGCCCCTCCAGCAGGGACGGAATAGTTTGTGCCTGGATCGGGGAGGGAGTCTCATAGCCGAGCTTTTCGATGGCGCTGAGAATTTCAGACGGCAGACCCAACTGGTCGAAGCCGGCCGCTTTAGGGGTATCGGTCATTTCGGAATTCACTTGAAGCCAAAGTCCCTATCGCGGGACCGGAGCGGTGGGTAAAAGGCCGCGCAGTCTAACAGGTTAGACGATCCAGATCAGCCTGTTTTTTAGGCAAGTTGATTGGCATGTATCTGCCCCGACAGATAGGATATCAATATTGGGTAGATAAAAAGAAAAGCGTCATTGATCTAGAGGTAAAAAGAGTACAGCGCTCCTTAGACCATATCCACCTCAGTTTCAGGCTGCTGCCTTAGCTCCCTTGCACGGGCCTCCGTCAAGCGCCTGCAAACTCCATCGATTGTAGCGGTAATATGGCGGGAGAAGCTGCCATCCACTTGGGTCTTATCATAGAGATAGGCCCGAAATCGCTGGAAGAACTCCGTGTCTACCGGGTCGGATTGACTCCAAAAGCTGGAGAGCCCCCCTTGATGAGTCAGCCCCGGTAAGTCGTACAGTGATCTTCCAAGTACTTGAGTTGGCACCTCGTGGAAGAGTGCAGATATCCCCACTGTACTGTTGATTGTTACAACCCCTAGGGTGTGATCGAGCAAAGTCGGCAGGTGCAGGTCATGACAGTAGATAACCCTGCCAGTAATTTGGTAGCGAGTTTCCAGCTCCTGTATCAGCTTTTGATAGTGACAAAACCCTCGATCCATAGGGTGGTGCTTTATTACCATCATCGAACCCTTTGGAGCATTTTGTGCAAACGACTGCAACACCACCTCTATCGCATTTTCGATAGAAACCAGATCAGAGTGCTTTCGCAGTTGAAAATCATCGCGGGTTTGAAGTGGAAAAAGAAAGTACCGGCCGCTGAGCTCACCCGTCAAACGGGCCGTAAGTCCGCGCTCCATCAGTTTATAGAGGCCTTTTCGATAGAAACTCTTGATCCAGCAAACGCCTTCACCTAGCCAACTGAGACTACGGTGGTGCCGATAGTGGGGAAATTCCGATTGAGAAGCCCGCATCGCAAGATAATAGGCAATTGCAAAACGCGCTCGCCTAAAAAAAGTTTGCCCGACAGGCTTAACCTGCTTTCGCTCCCTGGCTCGATAACTATTAATTGCTTCTCGAGACCAGTCCGTACGCGAATGAGCGTTAACCCCGCCAAATTCAAGAGTGATAAAATCCGGGCGCAAATATCCCTCTTCAAATACACCAAAAGCGATACCCTTGGACTCGCAGATGGATTTTGCAATGGTATGCAGGCGGCGGCAGTCCCCATAGCAAAAAACAGTATCTACATTATTTTTAGATAGATAATCTGAGAAGAAGGCACTCCAATCACTTTCTCCCCCGGTGAAATCCACCTGAAAATCAGCCCAAGCGAAGTAGCGATCCCCGCCATTAAAGTTGATCTTATGAGTAATGACTCCGCTCTGTGACAGGCGCCTTGCCAATTGGGCAAAGAATGGTCCATGAGGTCCTTGTAAAAATACTGCCTCAGACATGTATTGGCTTTTCCTTGAACTAAGGTCACTGGATACGTTGAAACGAGGCGATGAATAAAAAAGAAATGACTGTGAAATTAGGCAAACTTCACAGTTATTATAATGAACTGCTTTTTACATCTATGCGAGCCATCTAACAACATAGAACTTGGATATTAGAGCCGCTACTAACAGGGCAGAAACTTCTGTAAATTTGGCAGCAAAAACTGCCCTACTGTGGTTTCTTACTTCAAGGATCTTCCCATCAATCAAACTGTATAGCGTAAAAATGCCAACACACAATTTGTATTTGGTACAAACCATAAAGTCAATTCATATAAAAACACAACCACTCAGCACGCCAAGAAATTAACATCTGGCGACACGCGAGAGAAAGATACCCCTGTAGCAAGCCGAATAAATTCCAACTCCATTTAATCCCACATCTTATACCAGGAAAAAATAGGTGTCAGTACAACTAGTACTATAATCACCAAAGTGTAATCGGGCGTAATAGAGTAAGAATGGCTTGCAGCCAGAAAGCCTTGGAAACCAGCTCCCGAACACTTAGCGTAGAAGGGAAAAATATAAAAGTTTGTTAAGTAGAAGTTTGAAACTATATTCCCTGAGATCTAAAAATTTAAACCAATCTATCAAAAGAAATAGAATAGATAGCCTTATACTGGATTTCGGGTACAGCTTTCAATATCTCATAAAGATTCTTCGGTATAAGGAAAAGAGTTTAAAACAAACTCCTTTTTTGTTTTCCAAAGAACGTGCCTTTTCAAGTAGTTCAATGGTAGTTTCTGCATTGATAAATTCTGTCGTTTTGGGATCCACATAGACCGGGTATAACAGCAAAGTAGCGGCAATCATCTGGTTTAAAGTTAAATTGCGCTGCCTTCTCGATGTAAAATCCCTTAACTCACCCGTGGGGATTTCTCTATCTTCGACAAGCGTATCCCTTGTGAGTCCCCAACCAGCATAAAAGGGTAACCCATAAGTGACCACTTGCTTGCCTCTCAGTAGTGCCTCAAAACCACTCAGGGAGCTCATGGTGTGAATTTCATCAGCGACTTTAATAGCAGAAACTATATCACCCTGTTCAAGCAAAGTGTCATAAAGGGAATCAGAACTCCCCTGCAAAGTACCTAGACGAGCACCGCAAACTACGTCAGGGTGCGGCTTATAAATAATATGAGAATCGGGGTTATTGAGCCTGACGCGCTCAAGAAGTGCCAGATTGCTTTTTATTATTGGGGAACCATTAGCTATCGAGGCATCACTTTCTACCTGCCCGGGAACTAAAATAATTTTTTTACCAGAGGAAAAACCAAAATCAACTGTAGGTTTATCTTCTACAACGTTGTATTTGCTAATCCCCTTATCGATCAATTTTTCTCGTAACCTTCTAGCTCTATCTAGAAGAGGATCAGGAAAACTACAGGTATTTAACAGCATCTCCAAATCGCTGGGCTGCCTGGCGTCAAAGTAAATACCACGACTATCTAGAACCAGTGAATTCGGAACGACCAGATCGGCACCCAAACCAACGGAACGCAAGAAACCGTCTTCAACCCTCCAGACATTTAAATCAGATTTCTTAGCCTCATCAAGCAAACCATCTGTAATCCGACTTGCCCATATCAGAACATTGGTTCCTGCCCTTGCATCTGGTACCTTTGCAGAAGAAAATTTAATCCTTCCCTTTCCACCGATAAAGCCTGGAATAAAACTCCTTTTCCAGTGAGAAAATCCTACTCCAACCCAGTCGCCATCAAAGCGATTCCACTGCCTGCGTTGTTCAGCAATTAATGCCACAGTGTCTTCAAAGTTACATCGATTGCCAGTATACGGATTAATATACCGGGAGTATTTGAGGTACGCAGCGCAAAAAACCTGAAGCAACGTTCGCTTCACACTGCGGCGACCACACTTTCCTCTATCCCGAGTTAACCCCCAGCCCGCGTAAAAAGGCACTCCAAAGCAGTGGACCTCCTTACCGGCGACCAGCGCCTCGAAACCCAGCTGGCTGCTGACCACATAGACCTTTTCAACTCCATCCAGGATTGACCAGGGAGAGATATCCTCAGAGATAATCCTACACCCCCTCAGTTCAGCCAGTTCCTTTAGATAGCCACGCTTTTTTCCTGCGACAACATCGGGATGAATCTTTACAAGAATTTCAGCATCAGGATTTTCATTAATTGCGGACTCAAGCATTTGAGAGAAATGCTGCTCAGAAGCCAACCCTCCTTTAACGGAAATATCCCCAAATGTTTGATCGACCACTAAAATAGATTTTTGTCCTGGCAAAATTTCCAGTGATATATCAGCCGACTGGTTATATTTCGACAGTCGGCTCTCTCGTATCAGTTTTAAGCCTTTCTCTGCACGAGCAAGGTCATCCAGTGAGAAATCAGCTTCTCTAATTAATGTTTCCAGGTCACTTGGCCGGGAGGCATCGTAATAGATACCTGTCGAGTCTACGACCAAGCTATGAGGTTCAGCACCATTTACGCCAAGGCCGAGTGAACGTAAAAAACCATCTTCTATGGAAATATAGGGCAAACTCAAATGAGTGGCGAGGCGCTGTGCTTTAAGAGCGCTTTTTTTTAACCCCCAGCCGGCCATCATGGTAATTGATCTATCGGGCTTAAGAGCTACATAGCGACATTCAGCTCCCAGGAAGTTCTCAAGGTTAGATAAACGCCGAAGTCCGAGTGAGCAGTGTCCAATTACAGGCATTTCCTTGCCTCAAAAGAAAGTGCATCCCGAAGACTATGATCGTTAGCAAGGTCTAAGATTCCCTCAACCCAAGCTGAAGGTTCCATTGGTAGCAACAGACCATTTTCCCCGTGCCGCACTACGGAACCGTATATGTCCCCTTGAGCGAAAATACCTGCGGCACCAGCCTGGGTAATATCAAAAAACTTTGTATGCGACCTGGCGCGATTAAACGGTAAATCGAGCAAAGGTGCCAAACCAATTGATCGCCCTCGCTCTCGAAGCATCGACACATAGGTAGGCCACGTCATCGGGTGCAGTATCTGTACCCGTGGCAATCCTCGAAAGAGTCGATTGACACGCTGATCTCCAATTATCTCAAAATTGAGAATTGGACTGCGATTGAGGACTTCTTCTATCACCGGCCGCAGCCACAGAACATCTTCAAGGTGTGACGCAGAGCCATGGTAAAACACGGTCAAAGGCTGCTCCTGCTCACAACTCAAGGGAGCCGGCTGTAGCAACTCTGGTGACCAGCTTTGGTACTTTTCCTCAAGGTAGGATGTCGAAACCAATAGTTGTGCGCCGACAGATTTTAACCACCTCTGTTTAGACCAACTAAGCCGTAATATTTTTGCTTGATACCGAAGTGGCATGCTGGAGAACGCATACCAATCAAATAGGTCATCATCGATAAAGAGGTAAATTCTATGAAACCGACCTCTATTTTTATCTATAAATGACTTCCAACTCCGGGGGATGTAACGAACAAAGACTAACGATTTGCCATTAATATCCTGTTCAAACGGAGAGCTGGACCAAGTTATACACCGGAATTTGATTCCCCTGTCATACAAATATGGCCGAATAAAATAGTCTGTTGATGGGTTTGCTCCCTCTTCAATGACTAAACAGCTTTCTGTGGGAACCGAGTCAAGTGCCAAATTACTACCCCTCGAGCGGAAACACGATTGGAATCAAAATCAAAACTGTTATCGAATAAGCAATAGTCAGGGGTAATCCAGCCCTGAGGAAATCACGTAAATGATATCCTCCCAAGTTTTGCACAATCAGGTTAGTTTGATAGCCAAATGGGGTGAGAAAGCTGGCACTAGCTCCATAGGCTACGGCCATTACAAAGGGCATCCAGCTAACCCCAAAGCTCTCAGCCAAGCTCCATGCGAGTGGGAAAGCCAGTGCTGCAGCGGCGTTGTTGGTCATCAATTCTGTAAGCGCCAATGTCAGTAAGAAGATGCCCACCAACCCGGCTAATGGCCCCCAGTCCGCTAGTAAACTACGCAGCCCTAGCGCTAACGAATCTGCCAAACCACTACCCGCGAAAGCCTCAGCCAAAATCAGGGCACTAGTGATAATCAGCCATATCTGGAATGGGAAACGCCGCTGTAACTCAGTAGTAGATACGATTCCCAGACCAATCATTCCTCCAAGAAGAACCACGAGCCCTTTTAGCAGCGAGAAGACACCCAGTGCCGCACCGGCCACAACGGCAGCAAAGCCCAACCCCAAAAGCCAGTTATTACGTCGAGAGAGGTCGCGCCGAACCTCTGTGCCGCTGATCACATAGAAATTCTTATCAATATTCAGATGATGACGAAAATCCGGGCCCACCGCCAACAGCAGGGCATCCCCAGCGCGAAGCTCAATCTCACCGAGCTTGCCAGACAACCGCTCACCACCACGACGCATAGCAACCACGGCTGCATCAAACCGAGTACGAAAATTGCACCCTTTTAAAGATTGGCCAAGAATACTGGAACTGGGCGTAATCACTACTTCTGTAAGATTCAGGTCCAGATCCTCATCCTCCAACGCAAATAAACGCAGCCCTTCAATATCCTGTAAGCGACCAAGGTCACGTACATCACCACTAAAAATTAACTTATCCCCACAACGGATAACTTCGGAGGGACCCACTGGGCTAATAACCTGGCTGCCACGGACAATTTCAATTAAATAAAAAGTCTCCAATTGACGTAGGCGGTTTTGCTCGACACTTTTCCCATCCAATGGGGAGTCAGCTATCACTTCCGCCTCCAACAAATACTCAGTGACAGGCTCTTCCGTTACTCCCCCTTCCGGCAGAAGACGATTGCATAAGAGCAGTACCGCCAAGCCTACTAAAGCTGCGGCCAAGCCCACCGGTACAAAGGCAAAAAACTCCAAACTGGGAAGGCCGCGATCCAGCACAAAACTGTTAACAATCAAGTTAGTGGAGGTACCAATAAGCGTCAGAGTACCGCCGAGAATCGCCGCGTAAGATAACGGAATCAGTAATTTGGCCGCGGGTAAGCGCCGCTGCCCCTTCACACTTGAGGATAAGGCAGCCACAACTGCCGTATTGTTAAGAAACGCAGAACTTAATGCAGTAGCAGTGGTAAGCCTCAGCAAACTTGCCTTTAAGGAGCCCTTAATCAGTCCTTCTGAAATCGACCGCAACCAGCGGGCCTTCTCCAACCCCACCGACACGAGCATCAGAGCTACTAAAGTGGCTAAACCTGGGTTTGCTCCTTTCTGTAACGCTGACTCCGCTGGGACCAATCCAGTCAGGAAACAAGCACCAGCTGCCGCAGCAAACACCAAGGATGGACGAAAATGAGTAAAAATTAAACATCCGATAACCAGGGCGAAGATACCGGAAACAAATAATTGGGGGAAAGTCATAAGATCGAAAGGTCGCTCTGATTACCGATTCTAGTGTTCGTTTCTATATACAAACCTGTGCTGAGATCGAATTATGCCAAATCTTAGGTGAGTATGCCCCCCAGCGCATTTTCTCCAACAAAGCTGGCTTAGACTCAAGGTTAAAATACAACTTGCGAGATATCTCAGGGATCCTGATTAAGCACTTGCTCTATCATGAAACTACAACAATGCCAAGAATACCGTGACATATCGCTATGCTAGCGAGAAATCTTCATGAATCAGCGTCAGATGCGGATTATAGGCAGGATCAGTATCCAGTAAGCCTCCCCAGCGAGCCCGCATATACTCTGCCTCACGCTGTGCCCGCCGGCGTTTAGCTAAGGTATTATCGGCCCCGCGTGATACCGACTCATGGTGATACAGCTCTGCGTATGGTGTCCATAAGTTGCGATAACCTGCTTCACGCACTTTTAGGCATAGATCAACATCATTAAACGCGACAGCCAGGTTCTCCGCATCCAGGCCAGCAACTTCTAAAAATACCGACTTCCGTATCAATAGGCATGCTGCAGTTACAGCGGACAGATTCTGCACCAGATGCAGGCGCGAAAAGTATCCATATTCATGGCGGCTGAAGTACTTATGGGAGTGACCAGCAACACCACCAATTCCCAAAATCACTCCACCGTGCTGGATGGTATCATTTGGGTAATAGAGCTTCGCCCCGACACAACCAATTTCAGGCCTCTGAACCTGGCCGACCATCTCCGTTAGCCATTCATCGTTAATTGGCTCAATATCGTTATTTATCAGTCCGATGATCTCACCCTTGGCAAGGCTGACTCCAAAATTATTAATTGCAGAGTAGTTAAAGGGGTGATCCCAGCGATGCACTGAGACTCGGGAATCAGTAGCCCTCACTTCATCCAGAAAGTGTAAAGTTGCCTCACAACGACTCTGATTATCTAAAATCAGTAATTCAAAATTGGGGTAACATGTTCGGGTAAGGATAGCCTCCACACAGGGCTTCAGTATATCCAGGCTATCGCGGGTTGGAATGAGCAAGCTTACCAAGGGGGGCGGCTCAGAAATATCCCATCGCACCCGATAGCTATTAGGGGCTACACCAGGCAGAGCTCTGGCTTTCAGACCTTCACTTCCCAAGTAGTCACTTACAGCCCTAAGCCCCGCAGAAGCCGCATAATCTTTCGCGCAACTCTCTTGTGCTGTCGAGCCGCTAATAGCCCGCCAGTGATAGAGCACTTCGGGAATATGTGCTACGTTTTCCTTATTCAAATAGGGCATACAACGCAGTAACAAATCGTGGTCCTGACTTCCCTCAAATCCTGCACGAAATCCACCTACACGCTCAACCAGCTCACGGCGCAATACGGTTAAATGGCAAATATAATTTTGTGATAGTAGGAGATCTGGATTCCAGCCTGGCTTGAAATGAGGATCAAAGCGCACGCCTTGTTCATCAATTTTATCTTCATCGCTATACACTAATTGTAACTGCGGATTTTCTACAATTGACTGGGCAACTCGCTGTAGCGCGAATGGAGCCAGGGTATCATCATGATCTAAAAGCGCTATATATTCACCACCGGCCAACGACAAGGCACTATTACTTGCAGCCGAAATATGTCCATTTGCTGTTCGAAATATTACTTTGATACGCTGGTCTAGCTTTTGATATTTCTCCAGGCAGGATTTAACCTGAGCCTGACAAGAAGCATCATCAGCAATACACAGCTCCCAATGACTATAACTTTGTGCTAAAACCGAATTGATACATGAGCTTAACAGTTCAATATCAGTGTTATAGGTTGGAAGAATAATAGAAATTAAAGGTCTACCAGAGCCTTTAGCTAAATCCAGTGAGCCCGGATAAGAAGCAACTCTTTTTGCCTCTACAGTTCTAATCCACTCAGAATAATCACTGGTTTGCTTCCGTTTAACAAAAGTTCTTGCATAGTGCTGTAAAGCCAAATCCCGCCAGTTGCAACCTGATTCACGAGCCTCGCCACGAATGAGTTGTAAAACCTTTGCCTTTCCCTGACTACGAAATTTAAAGTGCATATTGGCCAAGCGCTGCGCCAGGCGATCGTAGGCAAACCGGGGGAGAAGCTTCACTAACTGGAAGTGTTGTACTGTAAATAGTCCTTCGGATTCCATAGGATCAAAGCGCAAAGCTTTAGGGCGTTGTTGAAGGTAGAGTAGACGCTTACTAACACGACCCGATTTACTTGGAAGAAATATACTATCCGGCTCGGTGAAGCCATCTCCATAGTCAAAATAGAGTTTAGAATCTGCAGACGACTGATTGTGCTGCAGTCCAAGTTCCACCATATACCAGCCAGGGCCAGGAGCTCGTCCCAGTACTTGGAATTGGGGGTCCGGTCCAGATGCACACCATAAAAAATCTGTTTCAGTGCAATCAGAGGGCTCAATCGCAATTCCGGGCTTAAGCCTGGGCGCCAAATCAACATAGAAAAAGGACTTAAAAATATTTAACACCGTAACAAATCCAGTTATTACTCAGCACTCTTAGCGGCACCGCATGCATTCGCCAATAAAATAATAGCTAGTTCAACTCACACTGAAACTGGTAAGTATCAGCCAACTGATACACACCTTAGACTAAGGGCTACCATCCAGTCTGAAGTTTACTTTGGCAGCAATGTTCGTGCCATAAATATAGGCCTCAATCTCGTCTCGATTGGACAAACCCATTTTAGGCTTAAACGCAAACCCGCATTTCAAATTCTGTGAAAGTGCCTTTCGCACAACGTCGGGCCGGTCTCTATTTAACTCAACTAAGTGCTCTTCCCCATTAATCAGTAAGCGAATTTTTATCGATCCCGCAAATTCTGCTGTCGCCCAACCAGTAATCAAGTCAGGACCCACATCTACAAAAATTTTTCCATAACACAGATATGGAGTCTCAGCAGTTATGCGTTCCTTCAAACGGGCAACGCCATTTTTTACACTTTCTACATGACAGAGAAGTGCATCGTCAGTCTCATCATTTAAATCATGAGCTTTAAAATAAGCTTCACCTTTTTTCCTAGTTGAACTACCAGCACCAGAACCCTTTTTCTCCTTTTTCATCGCATGTTCATGCCTGGACTTGACAACATAATGATTAACCCTTAACCCGTCATAGAGAACTCGAGTTGTCTTGGGTTCACTGGATGTACCATTTTCAAATTCAGTAGGTTGTAAGTTAGCAGAATAATAACGTCCGCTTTTAAGTACACATTCATGGACATGCATCTTTTCAACCAAAGATGGCTTCAAAATTGTTTTAATATGTCGGTTAAATTCGTGCTCTTGCTTGGAAGCTTGAGTAAATCGCTCAATCACCAAACCATCACTCTTGAACTTATGTCCAGATGAGCCGAAATTTCTCCAATTGAGCGCTAGTGCACTGGCATCCTCAATTTGATTAAAATCAGATAGCAAGCTTTTTAAATTAACGCCTTGCGCAGTAACGATAAATTCATCAGCATCAATAAAGCCGAGCAAATCAACCTCATCGCCAAAGCGATTTAAGATCAGATTATATGCCGGCATCTGTGGACCATGATCTCCTACTCTGGGGAAATAAATCCTATTTACTACTCCCAAGCTATCCAGAGCCTCCAACAATTGGGAGGAGCCATCATCACTGACATTATCTGCAATATAAAAAGCATCAACACCAATCAACTGATGATAAACAACCCACTCAAGGATGTACTCATATTCGTTCTTAAAAATCGCTGCCATTCCAAACTTCATTCGCGCTCAAAATACCTTTCCAGGTGAGAGTACTATTTTCAACACTCTCACAATAAACTAAATATAACTTACAATTCGCGACCGTCTACAATAATCATCAAAAAGATGAAAGCTCAACTTTCCAAAAGACTAATTATCAAGCTGTTTTGTGGGCATGTTTATAAAAAAGAGCCTGCAACCTTGAACAACCAATAAACTCTTTTAGTTTGCGCCCATCATCCTTTTCTACATCAAAAAGAAGAAAATTTTTCCGACCATAAAAATACTGAAGCACATTTGAATGATGCCTATGCCACCCATATTTCCAGCGCCGTATAACAGTTTCTCGATAGTATGAATAGATCTTCTCAAATCTGTGCAAATAACTACCATTACCGTGATTAAGCCGACTCTCAACCCATTTCTCTACAGGACGAGCATTTAAAATAAAAAGAGAATCGGGGTACTGTCGATCTAATTCCTGATAGTACTTTTCGAAAGCATATAGGCACCGACTTGAGACAAACTCCATTTCACTATAGAAATCGAAATTTTCATATCCACTTAATAGAGGCTTCCCATGTAAGTAGTTGTCCTCAAGTCGTAAAGCCAAGCTCCCATGATCCCAGTGGACAGATTCATAGCCATTACGTAAGAAAAAATGATTTACACTGGTTGTACCGCACTTATTGAACCCAATTTGAGATACTTTCATACTAAAAAAATCTTTAAAAGCTTATTCATCCAAAGTGCTTCTTAACGTCGAGCTGCCTGTATTTGATCCAAATCGAAACAGTAAAGTAACACAGAATTTGGGTCTTGCTTTTAGCTATTTACACCGCTAACCAAGGACTATAACTTTCATCAAACTACATAACATACACTATCAAGAGGATGAAACAGAGCAATCAGGAAAAAGTAGCTTACATTACTAAATCACACATCTTGGATGAATTATACCGAGTAAAGGTGGAGAAATGCCCCATGATACATTTCACCGGACAGAACCACCCCCGTCAACACCTTGTAAGGTACCCCGGTTCCAAAATCGTGAGGCATACATACTAAGAAAGCCTTGTAAGAGATGATAAAATTGGCAGGGGTTGGCCCGTTCTGGCCACAACAACCTCTATAGAGGATAAATCCTTGATATCAGTTAAATCAAAGGAGAAGCCAATAAACCCCCTCCTGCCCAGCCCTCGTGCCTTGTAGATAGGATTGTATTCACTTGCTTTTGTCTCGGCTACAACTTCGCCATTATGTTTAACTCTAAGCAGCGCCGCTTCAGTCCCTCCCTCAGGCATCGCCCACCCCTTCAAATACCCGCTTTCCAAAGCTGTAGCGGCACCTCGTGTAAAGCATGCGCCGTTTCGAGCTAAATGAAGTCGCCAGTCAAATTGTGTACGAGCGCAGTTATAAAATTCATATTCCTTTGCATTCAAGGTTCGCAATTCAGATAGTTGTTCATTCGTGAGCCCTCTCGAATGAACAACCTCATTAGAAGTAATGTTTTGACGCAAAATTGGAATATTAATACCAAACTTTTTGTTAAGCAGGAGCAGAGAATCCTCAAATGATTCAACAAGCCCTATAAAGCCAAGTTGAGACCAATTACCCTGACCGACAAGACGGAGCTGTCTGTTAATATTTTCACGAGAGCGGTAAAAACTCTCAAAACTATCTTTATAACCTTGATGCCGAACTTTATGATTATACTCAGAAACAATTCTATTAACGGGATCGCGCAAAAAAGTTATCATCTGTCCAGCATCAAATATATCAATGTATTTTGACGCATGAAAATGACCAGTCAAAAATTGATATCCTTGCCTGTTAAAGTCCTGATAAAAACTCCAACTATCCATCTCCCCAGAAGCCCATTTTTTAATAAGGGGACTTGTCAAAGGCGAAACCCTGCCATAATCCTGACAAATTTTTGACCTTCCAAAATAAGTATCAGCACCTTTCCTGAAGCTTGTGCCAGCTGTTTTTGGGATATGCACAAAAATAATAGGTTTCACTAAAGCATCCCAAGCAGTATCCGCCAGTCTAAAAAAGCTCTTAACCACAAACCTTTCAACCACAACTGAAGAAGTAAATTAAAAGCTCATGTACAGCAATAGAGGGAAAATCATAAATATAACTACCCCTCAAAAAAAATAAATCACAACTTATCACTTAACAACAACCTTATAAGCTGATTTTTTCTGCGCCTTGAGAAATATATCTATAATCATCATCCCACTCAATAGAGTTCTTACTGGAATGGGTAACCAGCACAATTGTTTTATCCCTGCGGCAACCGCCTCATTGACCACATACCGAATAAACGGTTTATCGACGATAGGCGGCATACGGGTTCCCAAGCCGGCAACAGGTAAAATTGCTTTCATTTAAAATCGCAGTGTATCTACAAACAATTAATATAAAGAATAAAAATCCTTTTAAAATTTCTACTCTATTTTCTAATCCACCAAGGCTTTTAGAGAACGCCCTAATGGAACACTATTATCATCAAGAAATTTTTCCATTTTTTTCGCAAGCTCTAGCCTATTCCTATCAAATTCTTCAAAATCCCAATCTTTAAGAATTGACTCAATCTGAGATTTGCTTATACCAGCCTCAAAAGAACTCGCTGATACATGGGGGATTTTCATTTTTTCACAAAGCTCATGTGTCCTAGAATCAATATACAAACAAATAGCAGGAACACCAGATTGTATTGCAGACTGAACACCGTGGATTCTAGTACCAACAACGACATCCGTAGATCTGTGAGACAACATCCAATTTACAGCATCATTATATAGTCTAAAATTTTTTCTAACTGCGCC
This sequence comes from Microbulbifer sp. CNSA002, assembly GCF_047324085.1. Lineage (NCBI taxonomy): Bacteria > Pseudomonadati > Pseudomonadota > Gammaproteobacteria > Cellvibrionales > Microbulbiferaceae > Microbulbifer > Microbulbifer sp. CNSA002. Next base: position 963,544 of record NZ_CP172449.1, on the reverse strand, counting down.
CCTAAATTCTGCTTCAGAAAATCCATAAGATGAAAAAGCAGGGAATATCTTCTCAAAGGATTTTTCAAAATCATCATCGGAAAAATTTGCCGCCAGCGATATAAAACTCTCAGGATGCTGAACAATATAATCACCACCTGATTGCACGGCCATCCTTAGCAAAGATGCCTCTAGACTTCTTAGCTCTTTATTGAATGGACTACCCGCAGCTATGTTTATTCTCTCCAGTTCATTTCCACATATTTTCTTATAGATATTTTCCCCTAATCTCTTATCGGAGGATATGAAATTAGTTTGGCATCCTATTGATACCACGTTGTTAGAAAACCCCAGTTTTTCCATCAAACTTAAAGTGTAATCCCCTCGCAGTGTTATTGCTGCCCCCTTTCTGCGTTCGAAAAAATCTCTAAGCCAAGAGATTGTTCCTTCTGGTATGAAACTAATGTCATCTGTTTTGGTTTTTACTTGCGCCCCCAATCCCAAACCAATCACAGGAACATTCAAATTACAAAGTGACAGCCCTCTTTTTGACAAATCAGTATGAAACCCGAGTTGATTTGCAAGTGAAAGCACAATACCAGCACCCTCACGATTAAAAATCGACGTATCAGTGCCAACACTCATCGGCCTACCTGAAAAATCAATAACACACTGCGTAGCAAAGTAGTAAATTAAATTTCCAGTATTACCACTAAACTGTGATTTATATTTATTAATATCATTCGGGAAAAATTTTTTCCCATAACCTGGACCAACATAGCTCCACTTCACAAAAGTAACCCCAATTTTTTAATTCACAAACTCAGTAAGTTTATTGCAAACTGAAATATCATAAGCAGCTAAAACAGCAAGATATCTTTTTATCAGAGCTTTTCGATTCTTGTCATAAGCCGCCCCATCAAATTTACAACTATCTACCATGTCTGCAACACCTCCAGCTACAAACATATCCCAAGAGCAAGTTGGCAGCATCATAATATCTGCAAGCTCACTTGTTCTCGTATCATGGGAAACAAACAATGATGGAACATAACTTTGGAAAGCAAGCATATTTCCATGTAATCGTGTACCAACTGACAAATCAAACTTTCGAGCATATTCCATCCAGGCCTCTGCATTAAAAAAAGTAACAAACCGTTCTTTAACAAAGCGCTCGAATACATCTCTTGACTCACCAGGGCACCATAAGTCAGCCTGATGAAGCATATGATGATTTCCCTCATCATATGCGTCTCCACGTGCCAAAGAAACTAATTCAAGGGGATTCTGGCATACAACCTCGAAATAGTTTTTCTTTATTGATAAATGAAATCCATCAAAAACTTTTTTAAATTTTTTCCTGTGCGCATCAATATTCACCAAAATACTTAATTTTTCCTCTGGCATATTCCTTAATGCTCTTAAAGAACTCTCACTCTTTAAACCCAACTCAGGATCTAAATTTGTAAAATTTGATGGGCACCCTACAACCTCTACATTATTAACCCCAAATGACTCAAGGAGTGTAGCCGTATACTCTCCTCGAACAGCGATTTTCGTAGCTAAGTCACTCAAAACTTTAGCAAACCTAATAGTCCCTTCCTTAAACTTAACCCCCTCATTCTTGTGAGTCGCTTGCGCCCCTAGGCCAACCACTAAGACTGGGAGGTTGGCTTTTTCCAGCTTGTCTGCCAAACTTCCCATATCCCGATCAGGATGTATAAAATTTGACGCAGGAAGAACAATTAGATCAAACTCACTTTGAATTTTCTTGGGATCGAAATTCCAACCTTCGATATACTTCTTATCACCTAAAACCTGTCGATCTACTGCATTCCAAAATGCATAATTTCCCGTGTTATTCCCGGAATTTAAAAAAGCTTCTTTTGTATTTTTATTAAATGATGACCCATTTGGGTTAGCACCAACAAATGCTATTCTTTTCATACAGCACCTAAGGAATTAACTTTTGAATAAAGAAATCGACTAGACATTCAGATTCGGACAATGGATTCCACTCAAATCCATTTATACCATTTACCAGGGGTTCAGAAACTATAAATTCACTCATATCAGTTCCGATACAGAATTTATCAGCAAACTTCCTATTTGACTCAGAGTAATACCCCATCAATACCCTTGCATAATATTTGGGAAGTACAAACTCAACATCCTGATTGTTAAAGGAGATAAACTCTTCCAGCAGCTCTGGCGCAGACACGCCTCTCCGATTAAGAGCCAGCTTTAAAAGGACCTCTCTCTTTTTCAGGGAGTAATTTGCTCCTTTTGAATCTGGAATAGCGTAACCTGATAAATTTCCAGATATACCACAGACCTCAAAGAACTGTTCCTCTATCTTTTGGTTTGAACTTCGCACCTGATCAAAATTAATGATCGATACTTTCGCTCCAAGATCTATCCATTCCTGACAGTTGGCATAATAATCCAGAAGGCTATCTTTTTTTGACCAAACAAGATTAGAAGTTCTACCTAAAGCTTTTACATCCTGGTTAAATCCTGAAGCCAGTAACTTGTCTTGTCTACGAACGGTATAGATAACCTCTACTTCATCAAAATAGGAAGAGAAGTAACTCAAAACTGACTTCTTATCGGAGAGCGTAAAATACTCAGATGAACAGATAGCTACAGAGCCTGTGCTAAATTTAGTCAGTTTTTTGGATATTTCAGATAACTTTTTTTCCTGCAGCAATCCGTTAATATCTTCGCGCTTTCGTAAGCGAGCATCCCCAATATGCTCACATGCAATAATATGTGGATCCAGCCCCGATATAACATCAACATCCTGATCAGCTTTTAGCCTTTTTACATTCAGGTTCATATAGGCTTGAATATAACTGGTGCCCGTCTTAGGCATTCCGACATGCAGATATAGTTTAGCCATGATAAATACCCATATGTTTATCTGCGCATTCACTAATAGTTAGAGGTTTCGGAATATTACTTGCGATCAGGTTCCAGCTACTACCCTCTCCACAGGCCTTCAGTATTGCCTGTTTCAGAGAATTACTACTCCCGTTACGGAAATGATATCCACTTATATTATCGGAAATTTTTTCAACCATGCCGCCGATATCACTACCGATCAAAGGACGGCCATGGTTAAAGGCCTCCTGAATAACCATCGGTGAGTTCTCCCACCATACCGATGGAATAATCACCCAGTCGGCTTGCTCCATTAAGCGACCTATTTCATGGGACTCATAGGATCCATGCAAGGTAACCAAATCGCCCAGATCCTCTAACAACCTAAGAATTTTCTCCTGAAACTCTTCCGTCTGTCCTTGTAAATTAGCTCCGTGAATATCCAAGTGAACCTTCTCTTGGAGATCTTCGGGCAACAGTTTAAAGGCCTCCAGTAATACATCTACACCTTTAAAAGGATTGATCTGACCAAAGAAAGCGAAACGGCCGCGTCCTTCTCCTTCTGCTAAGGGGCGAGATGCAGGCGTTTCAATCTCCGGCTGGCCATTTTCGATCATTACCATTTTCTCTTCGGGGATCCCCCAGACTTTATAGCGCTCAATGAGAAAATGACTGGGTGAGACGAACATATCCACCAAGTTAAAAATGGATTTGATATACTTCTCCCGCAGGAAGAAGTCCGCTGCAGAGCGATCGGGGAAACAATGTGCACAGTCAGTGGGAGATGACTTATAACAAAGCTTCATCTGTTTTCCAGGCTTAACCATTTGGCCATTATTAGCACAGATAGCTAAATATTCGTGCAGTGTTACAACAAGACGTGCATCCGGTAAGGTATTTCTTACCTCACGGATCAATTCCAACCCCATATGAATATAATGATGAAAATGTACTACAGTTGGTTTGTAGCGCTTTAATAATGCACGAAATTCCTGCCAAACATGCTTTTTACAACCCGATTGAAACAGAAAAAAATCGGACATATGAGTATGGAATAGAATCTCTTTGTTCGAATTAATAGTGGAGAAAGCAGATCCTCCATGGGAAGGCTGGTCGGTACGTGCCAAAAAAACAGTGTCCAAGCCCAGTCGTTCGTATTCCTTAAACAGATTGTAGGCGGCCACTTCAGCTCCACCTTTACTGTGATCCGGGTGGCCATGCGAAACGATCAGTATTCTTTGTTCTGTCATCGGTAAGTCCTTAGTGCACCAGCTGCTCAATTAGATTTCCCCAGCGCTCTGTGTGTTGCCAAGCGTTGTATAAGGTAATCTTGAATTTCCAATCGCGATTTTCAAATAAGTTCTGAGATAATCTCTCTAAATGATAGAGCTTCTCATCTGAAAGCACGTAATGACGATATCCCATATCACGCAACTTCAAACAAAGATCTGAATCCTCAAAATCACCGAGTACATAAGTTTCATCCAGACCACCGACAGACTGGTAGAGCGATTTAGTGATAAACATGCAAGCCCCAGTAACAGCTGGGGACTCAGTGACTGGATCGATATTTAACAGCCACTCCGGATTACCTTTTCCCGGGTGTTCATTGAGCCATAGATTGCCAAACTGCATACTCTTGGAAAAACTCATACCCACATGCTGTATGGTGCCATCATCAAATACCAGCTTTGGTGCAACAACGCCAACATCTTCCAAGCCCGATGATTTTCTTTCAATTCGAGAAAGCCAACCACTACTACTTGGAATAATATCTGAGTTAAGCAGTACTAGTTTATCTGCGGTTGCATACTTGACGCCCAGGTTATTGGCACCTGCATAGCCCAGATTTCTGCCCCCATAGACCACCTTAAAGCTAATAGGAAACAACATACTGGTGTCATAACAGAATGGGATAAACTCATCGTAAAGTCTGGGGTCATCCAGGACGTAGATTAATTCAGTTTCATTAAAATCTTCATCATTAATAAACTGTGCAATCTGGTGTAGAAGAAAATCATAGCGGCCATAAAGCGGAACAATGACACTACGTTTAGGATTGCGAACCTCTGTACCAAACTGCAGTACTTCAACTCGAGGTTCGTCTAGAAGATCACGTCGATTCGACCAAAATGCAGATAATGCTGGGCCGATATGTTGACGCATATTTACCTGATAATCTCTTCCGGTAACATTAAAATTCACTAACACCTGTTGGCTAGCTAAAATGATATCTTCTCGCACATTGGATTGCTGTACTGAAATAGTGCCTAAAGCACCATCTTTAGTGACAAAAAGAAGTTCTAACTTAGCTTGCTCAATTAAATGTGGCATAGGTATCCAAGCAAAGAATCCAGCCTTATAAGTTGGACTTGCTTTTCCAGGAAAAGCTTCCAGAACATCCTGACGAGTATAGCGAGCAGACTCTTTAAGTAAGTTTTCGCTATAACTACCATCGGTAGTGCGCAAAACCAGACTCGCCATATCATTTTGTCCGTCTAAAAGCCAGCCTGATAGGAATAAACCGTGACCCGGGACTGCTAAAATGTTATCCCAGTGGGAGTTAACTTTAGATTTAAGCTGGTTTTCATCAAGTTTACGCAATCCTGGGATTTCAAATACACTGTTACCCATCCTTTCGAACATCAAGTCAAGTAGTTGTGCCTTTTCATCCGTACGCCAAGTCATACAATGGCCAAATAGGGATTCACCACTTAATTCAACAAAAGCATTTAACTCAACGCTCTTAGATTGAGTGTCTTTAGCAGCAACAGATAAACACAGGGATTTTTCGTTCACTGGGTGATCATAAGGCCAGTCCACCAACAGGCTATACCCCCAACGGGCGCTACCTTCAAAGCCAAAATGTCGATTTACATCTAAGCGAGTTGTGCGAAGCGTTGAGTAATTAAGTTCACCAATATTTGGCCCTTCAAAATCTTCATCGCTATCAATATATTCAAGGTGAAAATCCAGTGCATTATGGACGGGATGAAAAGCCCAACCTTGTATTAATAAATGCTTGCCACCAATAACACCGCATATATCAACCCAAACCTGAGCTATTTCCGGGAAATTCTTAGCGGGCTTAGTTGTTGCCGCTTTTAAACGCTCTAGTATCTTAATTCCCATTATCTCATTCCATCCTTATTCAGCGGTACTATATTGTTGTGCAATCCATTTACGGTAACTGCCATCCATTACCGCTCTCCACCAACAATCATTGTTCAAATACCATTGCAAGGTCTTGTAAATGCCTGTCTCAAAACTCTCCAGGGGTTGATAACCAAGTTCATTATTGGATTTCTTTGGGTCAATGGCATAGCGGCGGTCATGGCCTGCTCTATCCTGGACAAAAGTAATTAACTCTTGCGCATTACCTTTGATAACAGATAGCGCTTGAGGGTACTTAGTGGCTAGCGCAGTGTTTTCAGCAAACTCACGATTCATCAAGTCACAGATGAGTTTAACAATATCGATGTTTGCCCATTCATTAATGCCACCGATGTTATAGCACTCTCCAAGTTGCCCTTTTTGTATCACCTGCTCAATGCCCCTAGCGTGATCTTCGACATAAAGCCAATCGCGAATCTGTTTTCCATCTCCATATATAGGTAATGGTTGATTGAGCAAAATATTTGTGATCACCAGCGGAATCAATTTCTCTGGAAAATGATACGGGCCATAATTATTGGAGCAATTACTGGTTGTTACCTGCAGTCCATAAGTATGGTGATAGGCTCGAACTAGATGATCAGAGGCAGCCTTGCTGGCAGAGTACGGGCTATTTGGAGCGTATTGGCTCGTTTCACTAAATGCAGGATCTTCTGCTTCAAGGGTGCCATACACTTCATCAGTTGATACATGGTGGAAACGGTGAGTTTCTCGATGGAGCCCTTCATCCAGCCATACTTTTTTTACCGCCTTCAGTAAGCTATGAGTGCCGATAATATTTGTCTGGATAAAAGCATCAGGCCCGCTTATCGAACGGTCCACATGGCTCTCAGCTGCAAAATGTACCAAAGTATCAATCTGATGCTCTCTAAGTATATTTTCGACCAATTGCGTATCAGAAATATCACCCTGATAAAACTTGAAAGTGGGCCGATCACTAATTGAATCTAAGTTTGCAAAATTACCAGCATAGGTGAGTGCATCCAGAACTACTACTACGTCTAGTGGATAGGTTTTCATCCAGTAGTGAACAAAATTGGCTCCTATAAAGCCTGCGCCACCGGTTACCAGCAAGTGTTTCATCTTCATACCAAAAAATTAGCTACGATTTATTTAAACTCGATTTGTACTATTGAGATTTTAGGGATAGTGCTTGTCTCAGAGACTCCCGCCAATGTGGCAGTTCAACTTCTAGCTCATGTATCAATCGGCTTTTATCTAAGACACTATATGAAGGCCTTTCAGCCGGTGTTGGATAGTCTTCAGTTCTAATTGCATCAATGGAAAGCTCTTTATCTGAAGGAATAAGGCCAAATTTCTTACTTTCTTCGAATATTGCTACTGCAAAATCATACCAACTTGCCACTCCCAGATCGGTGCAATGAAAGATACCTTTTACACTCTTTTGCTCGGCTAATATGAATAGAACCTTAGCAAGAGTTCCAGTCCATGTTGGTGTGCCTATCTGATCTGCAACCACACCTAATATCTTCCTGTCAGACATTAGTCGAAGCATCGTACTAACAAAGTTATTACCATCGGCAGAATAAACCCAAGCAGTACGTACTATTACCGCTTCTGGTAGTACATTCTGAACGGCAACTTCAGCTTCCGCTTTACTAGCACCATAAACCCCCAATGGATTCAACTTATTTGTTATCAAATAAGGGGATGACTTTTTCCCATCAAAAACGAAATCAGTAGATATGTGGATAAGTCTAACACTAAGGTTCTTACATATCTCAGCCAGGTTTGATGCGCCAATTGTATTAACAGCGAAAGCTAGATCTTGCTCTTTTTCAGCTTTATCTACAGCCGTATAAGCTGCGGCATTAATAATTAGATTTGGGCGATGCTTCTCTACTACCGATTCAACGGCGGACCGATCAGTAATATCAAGCTCCTCGCGAGATAAGCCAATCAGCTTATGCTCCACAGGACATAAACGATGAAGTTCACGTCCAAGCTGACCGTTTTTGCCAGTTACTAAAATTTTCATAGATACACCAACCGATTGCATATAATAATGATACGCATGACTTATATCGCAGCATTGAAAATGCAATTAATTTATTAATTACGAGGAGACCTTATATAAAGGCTTAACTTCAATTTCAGAAATATACTGTTATTGTTTGTTATGCAAAGTAGTCGGCATCCCGGAAATGCCTGCCTTCAGCATCTTTCCTTGAGAGTAGAGGGGGACGCCCATCTTCGATCGGCCAGCTTATATTTAGGTCCGGATCATTCCATAATATCGACTGCTCATAGTCTGGTGCATAATAATCTGTGCATTTATATACAAATTCAGCCGATTCGCTTGTAACATAAAAACCGTGTGCGAATCCTTCTGGCACCCATAGTTGTCGTTTGTTCTCAGCTGACAAATAAACACCAACCCAGCTGCCGAAAGTTGATGAGCTTTTGCGTAGGTCTACAGCAACATCAAAGACCTCTCCTTGTACCACTCGCACAAGTTTTCCTTGAGTCTGCTCTGTTTGATAATGCAGTCCGCGTAATATACCCCTTGAAGATTTACTATGATTATCTTGTACAAATGCTCTATTTTCACATTTATCCAAAAATACATCATCACGAAATGACTCAAAGAAAAATCCTCTTTCATCACCAAATATCTTTGGCTCGATGATTTTTACGTCGGGTATATCTGTTTCAATAATATTCATAACGTCTAAATGCCTACAACCGCCAAGACCAAGCTCTATCAAGCTCAAGCTTTAAACTGTAAGTAATGGATCCGTCCATCCCTAGACGATACCCTGGTTAAAATTCAAATAACCAATATATGTAATCAATTACTTAAATATTTGAAGCGTACCGGCGTTCGCTTAAAGATAATATTTCGCCATTTTCAATTAGCAATTGCATTAAGTATTTACCGTACCCACTTTTCATAAGAGGCTGTATTTGAGCTTCCAGTTCTTCAGCACTAATAAAGCCTTTGCGATAAGCGACTTCTTCAGGACAGGCTATCTTCTGTCCTTGTCGACGCTCTATTGTCTGAACAAATTGCGCTGCATCCAAAAGGTTGTCATGGGTACCTGTATCCAACCAGGCACTACCTCGACCAAGGTGCTCAACGTCTAGCTGCCCCTGCTCTAAATAAACCTTATTGATATCGGTGATTTCCAGCTCTCCACGAGCACTGGGTTTGATTTCTTTAGCAATATCACAGACTTGGCTGTCATAGAAATACAACCCCGTTACAGCATAGTTTGACTTGGGTGCTTCGGGCTTCTCCTCCAAACTTACCGCTTTTCCTTCAGTATCGAACTCCACTACACCGTACGCTTTAGGGTCAGCAACATGATAACCAAAGACAGTAGCGCCATTGTCTCGTTTATCAGCCTGCTGAAGAAGTCGGCTAAAGTTATGTGCGTAAAAAATATTATCGCCCAGAACCAGTGCACTATTACTGTCACCTACATGATCACGACCAATTACGAATGCTTGGGCCAAACCATCAGGTGAGGGCTGAACCGCATAGGAGATATTTAGCCCCCACTGTGCACCATCTTCCAGCAGGCGCTGGTAAAGGTACTGCTCTTCTGGTGTTGTGATAATAAGGATATCTCTAATGCCTGCTAACATAAGGGTCGTTAATGGATAGTAGATCATAGGCTTGTCATAAACAGCCATTAACTGTTTCCCTACACCTTTTGTTAAAGGATATAAGCGTGTGCCGGAACCTCCAGCCAAAATTATTCCTTTCCGATCAGAAGACCCCTTCACAAGCATTTCCCCCACCATTGAATCAATATTCATTTAATAGTCACATCAAGCATTAAGAGTTGCCGTGAAAAAACAGGATTAGCAGACCTGATAATCCTGGAAAGACATCAAACTTTAGAATGACAAATTCGGAGTGAATAATTACATACAACACTTAAAATCGGTATGATATAAGACTTACAGCTTATAACAGCCTGTAAGGAAACTAACCATACCGATTTATATCGTGCAATATGAGAGCCAATCTTAAAAAAGTTTACAACCTATTGGTACCAAGTTAGAAAGATAGAACTGCAGCGGTTCCGACAGCTATACGGTAGAGTATTTCTGTTACATCTTTGGTTACTTGTAATTCACTGGAGTGAATTTTTGGCATAATCATAATTTCATCTCCGGGGCGCAATCTATCCCCTAAACGATTATCAAAATCACCATCTTCTATACGGTTAATCGTTCCATCGAGATGTAGAATAACCAGCTCTTTACGATTTGCGTTATTAGCAAACCCGCCGGCCAACTCTATGTAGTCTTCCAGAGTCCGCTTCTTGCTGTAGACCAAGGAAGTTGGGAAAATTACCTCTCCCACGATTGACACAGTTGATGACTTCAAAGGCACAATCAGCTCATCACCATCTTCAAGCAGCATTTCTGCTGCATTTGGATTGTTCGCAATAACAACCTGGCCTCTGGGTTCAGCCTTTCGCGCTTGCTCGATAAAGCTCTGAATCATCATGGCACTATCTTTTTGCGCAGATTTTTCCAGGTCAGTGTTGGGCTGACGAGTTAGAACCTCCATCTGAAGCGCATCTAAAGAACGATCAAGAGCAGCTCTCTGCCGATCAGCGACACTCTTTCTATACAGCTGTATGGAGTTTCTGTCTGCATTATCACGAAAATTTAACTGACTCAGTAATTCATCAAGAGTTGCACCATAGGGCAGTACATAAGTTGCAGGCCCATCTAATTCACCAGAGACCCTGATTGAAATTGACTCAATATCGTTATCTCGCACTAACTCTATATGAGCTCCCGGATAAAGGCGTGTAGTCATAGCATTTGCAAGGGGCATATAGTCTGCTTGCTGGAGACCATCAATTACCTGAGTAATTCGTGCAAAGTTTGCCTGCGGATCAGGCTTCGTTACGAGGAGCATTTCACCCAGTTGAGTGTATGGTCCAGTAAATTCCATCTGTGCGGCTTGCTGAACAGCTCCTTCAACTGTTACCGAACCATTGCGAGCACCAACGACTACCACGTCGCCATTGCGAAGTTGTAAAGCAGGCATAATTCCATCGACCAAGAAGCTATACAGGTTTACCTTTTGTATTTCCTCTCCCTGGCGCATTACTTTGATATCAACAAAGCTGCCACTTTGCTCATCGATACCTCCAGCACTATCTAAATAGTAAAGGATCGAGTCTGAGCTAAAGCCGTTATACAGACCAGGGTTCTCAACAAAGCCCGTTACAAAGACTTTAACCGGCTGGCTCGCCTCTAAATTGGCATAAGCTTGCACATTATTCTTAAATACTCGTTTTACGTGGCGCAACACAAAGTCATTCAATGCGCCATTCTTCACTCCAGCAACATGGACTGGACCAACCTCGGGAACAAAAATATTACCTTTCGGATCAACCGGTAATGTCGCGCTGAAGCTATAGGCACCCCAAAGTTGTAGATTAACCTGGTCGCCAATCGATATTCTATAGTCGGGATTAAATCCACTAAATGGCTGATCTTTAAACGCTCCCTGAAACAGTGACTCCCCAAAAACGGGTATACCTGTCTTAGGCATTTCTGTTGAGGCAACCTCATCAATCAATTGCGTTTCCAGTGCTCCAGCCTGAATACTGGATAGTGAAACCAACAGTCCCAACCCAAAACTGAAGCGTTTTATTTTTTCAGTAATCATTTGCTTTTCTTTGTGAATTAATATTTACCAAATCAGCTAGTTAAAAATACTCACCGACACTGTGGGTTTTACTTACCTTATCAGGCATTACATTCTATGATCTCGAATAGTCACAACCAGCATTTTCCCTATTCCATATATCATCAAAAGAATAATCCCAAGACTGGCTAGATTATAGAGTTTATGTGGATACTCAGCTTTTTCTGCCAAAGATGGCTGAGTTACTACCATCAAGTGTTTGAGTTTCCCAGAAGCCTCCATACGGGCAGTTTCTAGTGCTTTTAAGGAGGCAGCATAGGCGTCAGTTGCAAATTGCAGATCGAGCTCAAGATTCTGAAAATCTGCAGCAAGAAAATTAAGCCGCTGATCGCCTCCATCTTCATCTATGCCCACCAAACGTACCCTTTCTACTTCAATTTGATTTTCAAGCGCATCTATATCGGCTTGCATAGATACCACTTGGGAGGAATCAATATTCAAGTAAGATTTTGCAGCCGTCAGGTTAGCCCGTTGTTCAGCTAACCGCGCCTCCAACCCCTGAATAATAGTACTTATACCTTTAGTAAGTTCTTCTGGACTAACCACTTTATGATTATTTTGGAAATCGAGTATCTCTTGCTTAGTGCTACGCAATTTAGCTTGAGCCAAGTCAACTTCATTTTTTACAAAAGCTACCTGCTTATCTGCAAGCTGATTACTGATTCCATTAACGAAATCTTCTGACTTTTGAATAACTGTTTCGACCAGACTTTTAGCAAATTTAGGATCAAAGGCCTGCATCTCTATCGTGATGATTCCAGTAGCTTCATCGTGGCCAACACCTATGTGATCACGATAGTATTCTAAATAGTCTTCCTGGGTGGCATCTGAAGCCAGTCTCGAGATGACATCGTGACTGGAACTTTTATAATAATCTGCCAGCTGTAAGGCTTCATTCAAATATAGAGCCATATCCAATGATTGAATATAATTGACTACTAAAAAGGCATCTTGATTGTCTGCCGACATACCAGGTATCAAGAATCCCAATGCAGGCGATGCTGCCTGTGAAGAAACACTATCTTTTACAATTAACTGGGCACTGCTCACATAACGCTCAGACACACCAAAAAGATAATATCCACTCATTAAAAGAATTGGTAATACCACAAGTAGCGAAATACCTTTAGATTGATAGAGCATTTTTAGAATGCCCCCTCCAGCTGCATTCCCTTTACTTCTTAGTAGTTTTGAAAAGCCATGGTATATTTTTTTAGAAAAGATTTTGGTCTCCTCCTTTTTTTTATCTAAACCCTGTTTCTCTTGGTCGATAATTAACTCTTTAGCTTCCATAAATGACTCTTAGGCGCTTACTGCCGGTTTGACGAAACCACTTTTTGGCTCAGGCTTATCATCTGCTTTTTCACCTCTATAAAGTTCAATAGCTTCATCAACAGTGTCAAAGATGCTGAGACCACCAGAATCAAGGTAAATACCTACATCACAGTTCTTTTTCAGCATCGACATGGCATGTGCCACAATAATAAAAGAAGAGTTTTTACGCTTTTCAGCAATGACTTCTTCACATTTTTTTTTGAATTGAGCATCGCCAACTGACATTACCTCATCCACTAAATAGATATCAAAATCAACGGCTATACTTAAACCAAAGGCTACTCGTGAACGCATTCCTGATGAATAGCTTTTTACTGGCATATCAAAGTAGTTTCCTATCTCTGCAAAGCCCTGAACTCTATCCATCAACCTCCGCTGTTCACTCCCCCAAATACCATGAATCCCACAGATAAAAGCAACATTCTCACGGCCGGTCATACTACCCTGGAATCCTCCAGCCAATCCCATTGGCCATGAAATCCTCTGATCAGTGATAACTCGTCCGTAGTCCGGATAATCAATCCCCCCTATAATCCGCAGTAGGGTTGTTTTTCCAGCTCCATTTCGCCCCAGAATTCCTATATTTTTTCCTTCTGGAAAATTTGCATTTACATCCTTAAACAGCACTTTTCTTCCATGTGGAGTCCGGAAAGATTTAGTGAGATTTTCTAATTGAATCATTGACTTCTTACCAAATCACGCCAATTGGCCCGATAGCACAAGAGCCCAAAAGCCAGCATTGTAATTGAAGCGCCAATTAAATATGTCAAATCCCCAAACATCCCATGATAATTTTCGAATAGCCCTTCTCGGGTTAATTCAATCACATGTAATATTGGATTCCACTCTAAATATATATGATATTCCTTGGGGACCTGCTCTAGAGAAAAGAACACTCCAGACATAAAGTAAAGAGGTCGTACAAGCATCGGAGAAAACTTTGCAATTTCGGGAAATTTCACCCCTACGATACAAAGAGCCAGACTTAAACCTAAGCCAAAACAAAAAAAGAAAACATTTACTACCACTAGAAGTAAAAAGTCATTAAATCGAGTTGAAACGCCAAACCAAGCAAATATACCCAAAAGTGCAATAATTGTTCCCAAGTAGATAACAAACTCTAGAAGCACTCGAGTAAGTACAGCATCAAATGGCCTAAGCTGGCGATAATTAAACAACCCTCTATTTGACTCTACCGCCGTTAACCCCTTTTGAAAGCAGTATGTAAAAAATAGGAAAGGCGCGATCCCTCCAAGCATAAATAGGGGAGTTGGAACACCTGGATAAAATGCATCTTTCAGGAAACTAAATACTGCTACCAAGACCATAATATGCAGCACCGGCTCGAGAAGCATCCAAGCATACCCCAGTCGCCACTTACCAAAGCGAGTTTTCATCTCGCGCACCAACAATGCGTAAATTACATCACGCTGAACTTGCCAAAAGGATCGTTGGGTTGATGGATGCATAGTGATTATTTTCTTGGCATTCTGTGAACCAGTCGCTTCCCTAGCTTGGGTGGAAACTGAGACAATTACTTCGTTAAATTTTGGCAGCTCAGAGAATCAAAACCCTTTATTAGATCGGCCTCTCTGAGTCACACCCCGTTCATTCTGAGTCAAAAGTCGCCATTCAATTGTCAGCGCACGTCAAAATGGACGCAGAATCCTATCGTAGCGCTCCTTATTCGTCATTTTTTAATTAATTACGTGCCATTACGTTCGCCTCAATAGTCTCGTTTAAAGCTGCCCATAACAGCTGATAGGCCCAGCAGGCACCCTCTCACAAGGATCACTAAAGCTTCTATGAACAAGCAGGCGACATCCTTTAGGTACATTCTAGTCACGGGACTAAATGCTATCACTTACATCTTTTATGAATGTGAAAACACCAACAGTAACTGGAAAAAACAGGCGCAAAAAGACATCAGAGAAGTACTTAACGCCATCGCTGGCATAACTTCTTTCGTCGCTTACAGAAACCATCCAGTATTCCTCTATACGTAGCTATTTCAATATTCATTCATTTTTGCTGAGCAAAATTCACGCCAAGGTAATTTTTAGGAGGGATATAAAAGCTATAAAGAAAAGGTTATCCGAGTACTTTCAGTAAAAGTTTCGAAGGCTTGGAGATACCCTTGAGAGAAGAAATTGGTACCAATGTACCCCTCTCTAAGACTGCTCTTCATCCGTACAATCGTAGGCAAAGTGACTTTGGATCATTTCAACTACGCATCAGCACAACCTATCTTGCATTTGTGTACCACTTTTTTTGAGAACAGTAAGATTCACCTTGGGGAAAAAATGAGGGTTTTGAATATCCTTCCACTCGTATCCGCAATCCTGCCCTCAGAGATCAACTAAATATGCGAAGATATGGATATGGCTGGCGCTAGTCCATTATCCATAAGGTTCATGATTTGCTCGACAAAGTCTACTGAACAGCCATGATTAGGGGCATACGGATAAAGCACAAAGAAATCCTCACCTCCTCGCTGTCAACTCCTCTAGGTTGAGATCTATCTAGCGAGTTAGGGTCTTATAGTGACTCTACGTACTCACAGGCGGGTAATTTATTGCTCGCCTCTCAACTACATATTTTCTGACTCCTTATATTGCTTACCCCCGCAATTATGTTCACATAAGCCACTACAGCTCAAAAGTATTTACGATCGAAAAACTATTACCTTTCTTAATTTTTTGACTAGGTTTCAATCAGAAACTCTAACTCTGGTGAGGATTTAGTCGGTATTATTTGTGTCACTTCATAATTGGCCAATCCTTCACGATAGAATGGATCTTGTTTAAGTACCTTCTCTAACGCGGACCGGCTACCTATGGTCACCAGAATTACCCCACCTGTGCGAGGCTCTTTACGACCGGATAGCTGGAAGTATCCTAGCTCGTAGTATTCATTCAAGAATTCAAGATGTTCTGGAATAAACTTATTCACTTCTTCAAGGGGCTTTATGTAGGTAAGGGATACTATGAACATACTGATCAACCTATATTTGAAACCGAAAATAGCAGAAGTAGAGATAGGAGATTTATCTTCCATCACGTCTCTTAATGACGTAGATGAGCACCTAAAACTCTCAACCTTATTTAGAACGCCATTATACCTACATATACCCTGTAAATAAGGACAAAGAACTCAGCATTGATGCCCATTAAAGGGCTACCGTTCTAGATAGTATTATCTCAAGTACAAGTTCCAAAGAGGGATACAATAAGCCCCTGAATTAATGGGGCATAGATTGACAGCCTTCTATTTGCTTTTTGGTTGAAACCCAGCTTTCACGATAGTAAATACTTGCATCATAGTGGAACGTTAAAGTATTCGGATCCAAATAATATGGGAAACCACTATTGTTAGATATAATAAACTCATATCTCGTTAAGGCATGTTCTTGAAAAGCATAATACTGGCCATACTCAAATTTGTCACAGGTATTGCTGTAAATTTTTAATAGCCTATCAATAAATATTGCTTCTCTATTATATTTACTCATATCCTCCAGTAATTGAGCTCTGGCATTTAAAAAACTGGAAATAACAAAACCAAGAGCAAATACACAAAAAATCACTATATACTTTTTGATAGATAACTTTACTCGCTGGTATCCTTCTGACATCTGATAATCCTTAACAGTTAAATTAGCCATATAAACCAGCATGATTGTAACTTCATGATACAGATATGGACTTTATCTCATCTGCTCTATGAGGCAGTTAATCGTCAGCATACGTGTGCATGCTGACACAGATCAGCCGAAGCATTCACCCATTAATAAAATTGGGATTATACGAATGAGTATTATCGGCAAAGAATCATAAGAGCTTCACCTCTTGCTCCACCAATACCTCCCCCTACAACTTTCCACCCCTCGGGTACTTTTACAGTTTTTTCTGGAACTTCCCCATTGTTTAATGACCTTCCAGATACTTGCCATAAAGTAGCAGCAAAGCATTCACTTAACTGTTCATCTGATTGCTCTTTACCCTCTTCAGGATCAGCTTCAGCAAAAACGTTTAAAGCCCCAAGAGAAACTACCAATCCAAGTAGCCCAGAGAGTAAGATACTATGCTTTTTCATTGACTTCCTTTTAGAACTAATTCTTAAACTTCTTATTTATCCATCCTTTGCGATAGGAACATATGGCCGACTAAAAAGTCAATAAATACTCCTGCTTTTATTTAAGATTTATTCATTTTTCATCTATCTAACCAGCCGAAAGGTTTCTAAAGAGAAGCATAGATGTTGAGAGCTAATTTTTATTTTTCTAAAGACTCGATAAATAGCCATCGAAATAGTGACCAAAGAAAGTTACCAAATAATTCATATATACCAAAGGCTACACCTAAAGTACCCTCTCAGAATATTCGAGATACCTATGACTACTCTTGCGTATTGTCAGGAATTTGGTCTAATAAACAGTAGTGCATAATATTTCTTTCAGGTATTCTCGAATCACAATTAAACATGCCCTTATAAGTATTCATCAAAAAATCAGGGAGAACTGTAAAAGTTGCTAATAGAGGACTGTCATAATTAGCCCTTTTTCAAATTCTCGAATTACAGATGTCGCGATATGCTAAATAAGAGCCTCACTTAAGAGCTTCTTGTAAATCTCCTATTTTTACCATTAAAAAAATACAGTCATATATGGCGCTTGAGCATTTTTTAAACAGCAAGCAGAGCCTGGTTGTGGCATCATATTCATCTAAGCAGATTAACTTTCAGCCTATGGAAACGATGTAATGTGTAAAAAGTTATCCATTAAAACTGGCCTTACCATCCTAGCGTCCGCAATTACTTTGATGGGATGTACAAGTGCCCAGGAAAAAGAAGCGATGCAGAAGATAGTATTTTCTAACGCTGAGGCTATAGAAGAATGCGTACTAGTAGAAGATGTAACATGCAAAACAATCAGGGTTAACCAGGGAGATGTTTGTACTCCTTGGTTACAAAAAAGGGCTGTGCGAAGAGGTGGAACCCATGTGGTTAAGGCTTCTTCAATGGCGCAATTTGGCGATATCTATATGCCTAATGGAGTATCGGCAGGTAAGACTGTAACAGGCACGCATATCCCAGCGAAAATCTATAACTGTAATGCTGCAAGCGAATAAGCACTAGCATCGTCAGGGAGTAAGTCACATTATCACTTGCTCCCCGGCAGTATTCTTTAACGTTCCGATCAACTCAAGCTATAACTTCTTACCTTCCCCAATTTTAAGCACTCCTTGAAAGAAAAGCTCTAAAGAAGAGAGAATTTCTAGAATTTATCTTTTTCCTAACCACTAGGCACTTGCAGCAATCTTAATAAAATATAGATAGTATGACTTATCATACAGTGGTTATCGACTTACTAAGACACCGCAATCCAGGTCTCTGCTTCTCCATCGATTACGGCGATCAACTGATTGTTACTGAACGGAGCTAATTCCAGCTCGTCTGAATATTTGGAAATAACAAGCTCAGCAGCATCTTCAAATGGTTGGTTTCCATAATGAGGTAAGGGATAGAAGTGCACGAGATTTAACCCGTCATAAGACTCTAGATTCTTCGCTGCATCGGGGTTATCCATCTCCTGGATATATGCGATATTCGGCGACAGGATTACAGTACCTGCCGACTCACCTATATAGGGCTTACCCAGACTAATCTGCTCCAACAAGATTTTATCAGCCCCGCTACGTCTAAGTTCTTGAAGTAGAAAATAGGTGTTACCACCAGTTACATAGATATACTCATTGTTTTGCAGTTTATCTTTTATCTCATCCATTGAAGCTTTAGAGACTTCCAACTCATCTACAATAAGACCTAACTGCTCCAGTTCCTTCTTGGCATCTTCCACATAAAAAGTGATCTCTTCGGGAATGCTTGCAGTAGGGATGAATGTAACCCTCTTACCTTCAAGCCGCTTATCAAAACTCGCGATCGCACTAGCGACCTCAGCAAAATACGAAGTCAAGAATAGCTTGGCCATATATTTTAATCCTTTAAAGTATTTAATTAATCAATTACTTGATATCGATATAGTTTACCCGAGATATCAACCAGGTAGTAAAGATACATCACAGTAGTCGCTTCCAAGCCAAGTAAAGTAATTTTTCCCAAAAGATTTGGCAACTTACTTTAATTAAACACAACAGCCCATACTGATTCGCCACTGCTTCAGCCTGCTGAAAATAGAGTTCCCGGGCAGGCTATGCGGCAATCACTCATCAAGGCCTTTACCCTCTCGGCTTTACTTTTGCCCCTAGCCCATCAACCAAAGATTGGCTGAATCTTTACCTAATACACACCGTTTAGGACCCATTTGGTACTACCGCTCTTATAAGAAGTACTATATGTTCTACGCCTAAATCTGAAGCCTGGTCTAAGATCTGGCCGGTATAAGGGCAACCATAAACCTGATACGACAGTATAAATAATTTATTGCTAAAGGTTATTGGAACCAGAGAGAAGCGAGTCAACACTTCTAGACGAAAATTCTGGCAATCGCTACCAACAGGGGAGTAACAGCTGGCATTATTGGGCATGGGATCTGGTTTTGTGGCAGCCGCTTAGTGTGGCTGCCACAACAAGTATGGAGAGTAAGTACATCTAAATGTAAAAGTACAAAATGTTACGCTTATTCAAATACTCTGACTTCTCTTATATCACTTGAGCAACCTTTGTCTTAAACACCTGGCTACCCTGCTTTTTATAGCTAGTAAAGAACTCGGTCCTTAACATCTATCGTCAGAAGCTGACGTTGGTCATCAGATTTTTCAGCCCAGACTTCGTAAGCTTTTTCTTTCACCTTTTGTACTTTTTCTTCATATGAGGCATGCCAATCATCTGCACCAGAAGATTTATCGACAATCAAGGTTTTTGATAGCCATAACTGTAGTTCTGAACTTTCTAGAGAAAACTCTCCATCTATATTGTTTTTCATAGGACGTAATTGGAAACCTTGCCCATATATAGGTCTTACAACAATGTAATATCGTTGCCCAGGCTCAACCGTGGCCTGCATGACATGGCCTTTAATACCTTCTGTAGCCATAAATGTATAAGTACCGGGATCAACATTTATCAAGAATTTTGACTTAGCCGACGCAACTCCCACAATTTGATCATTATCATCTGTAATATCAAATACTAATGCATTGAAGCCTGCGAACACTCCAGCAGAAGGACGAAGAAATATTATTTGTGCTTTGTCTGATTGTGGTTCTTCCACTATCTGACTGGAAGACTCATGATTAAAGACATATTGCTGTACACACCCGGCCAACCCAAATATTAAAGCCAACACAACAAATACTACGCGCATTATTTAATCTCAATTTATTGGAATACTACTTCAAATTCACTTCAGTGCATTCAAAGGGATAGTTCATTATATCACTATCTTCGATATTACTCTGACCTATCTCAATTTTTAATAAAGAACAAGGTGTTCATACTGGGGACTTCCAGTAAATCCCATTAAAGTTCCCGAATATCTGCCCAACCACCCCGTCGAATTTTTCCCACTAATCACCAGCAAAATCACAGGGTAGTTGGCCACCTTCCAACCGCTGCTGCCGATGACATGGAACAGCAACCGTGCAGTAGCTAACCAGCCTAGGACAGTAGGGCAACCCCCTAATCGGTTTGATCAAAACCAATGCCAACAACGGCTACCGCCAACGCGCCATTAATACCGCCGCAAAGTTATCCACAATGGAGGCTGAGCGCACGCAGCTCATAGAAAAGCTATCCACAATCGAACAGACACCCAGCACCCACAGCGCCTTCAGCAGCTTGGCGAACACCCTCAACGCAGACCCGGCAAAGGTTCAGCATATCGGCTTCCTCGCCCTAGCGATCATCACCGACATAGCGTTACTCGCGTTTAACGCCGCCGTAACAGTTGCGAAACGCGCCACTGCACCGTTGCAACAGCCTGAAACGGTGGAAACACAACTGTTACACACCACCCACTTGAGCGAAGAACAACAGCAATTCGCCCAGCGAATCCGCGCCGGGGAGTTCGGCCACAAGCCCGTCATGCGCAACATCATCAACGAAATGCGCCTTCGACACGGAACCGTTAAACCCGTTTTCGACGCCCTGCAACAGGCGGGCACACTCAATAAAAATGGCCGGGGATACTTCCTCGCGAGTCAGGGAGGGCTGCCCAATGGGTAAGCTGGTTAAAGGGGTCACATGGGCCAAGGAGCAATTCGAAAAAGGCTCCCGCCCTGGAAAAGAGAAAATCTTGGAGTGGATAGAGGCCGAGCATATCCCCGGCCAGATCATCGCAGGGGAGCCCTATGTGGATGCCGACAGGTTCGCCATACGCGACCACACCGGCAAAACCCCAGCACAAAACACCTCCGCCAATGACGGCCAGCCCAGAAGCGGGATGGACCTGTTGGCAGGCTGAGAACAGATTAAGCAGTAGGCGAGCAAGGAAATGGCCAGACCTAAAAAGATACGCATGTGGGGCGATACACCGCTACCCGACAACCTTTACCCAGACGCACGCAAACGTGAAAACTACTGGCGATATTGCTTACCCGACGGGCGCTATCGGGTTTTCTCTGCATCATTAGAAGATGCGGTAAGGATGGCAGAGGAAGCCAATAAAATGCGCGGTGAGAAGGTCCAGCGCAAACCGACAAAAGCTCCGGATAGAGCAAGCTTCGCTTTCCATGCTGTACGCTATATCGAATGGCGGGTTGAGAATGACTCACAATTACCCAGCAAGGCCAGCTGGCAAAATCGGTGTAACGCTCTGAAACGTTTTGGCGAAGACTTCGAAGCAATCTCCATACATAAAGCCAAATTGGCTGACCTGCGCAAATGGTGGGAATCCCTCAGCTATCATCAACAGCACGCACGCCGCGCGGAGTTTAATAAATTCTTTAATTACCTAATGGCTGAAGGGTTATGCAAATTAGAAAGCAACCCGTTTACCACCGCCGACGATCGTCCGCGCTTGCTGGAAAAGGGAAAGCCCATTAAAAAGCGTCAACGCTTAACCTTGGAAGCTTACTGGACCATCTATGAAAAGGCCGGGGAATTAGGCTATGAAGCGTTACAGGTGGCTATGGGTATCAGTATGCTCACTACCATGCGTCGCGCCGATATTTGTGAGTTGAACTTTGATAAACACCTGCAAGGCGACCACCTTCGCAAAACAATCAATAAATCTGAAGCGCAACGAGATAGCCTCGCCGCCAGCCATTTGAGTTTTAATTTAAAAACCCACCAACAACTTGGCAAACTTATTAGCCGTGCAAGGGAACTCAGCCTAAGAAACTACCGCTGCCCCTACATACCGAGTCACTCACCTAAGCAACGGCGCACCGGAAAAACTAAAGAGCATGTTTGCCAGGTAAGCCCAGACCGACTTAGCGATATGTTCACTGAAGTCCGCAACGCTACCGGACTCTATATCGGCTTACCTAAAAACCAAATCCCACCCAGCTTCCATGAAGTGCGTAGTCTGGCTTCAGACCGTTTTAAGCGAATGGGATATGACGTGAAGTCAGTGCAGCAATTGATGGCGCATACTGATGAGCTTGTTACGCAGTCTTATCAAGCGGGACATGGTATTGATTATGAGGAGATTAGTATTTATTTGGATGAGCAGGCTATTGGGAGAGAGTTTTGAATTAAGAAGGGGCTTGCGCGCCCCCAAACCCTTTTATTTTCGTCACTTTCAGTCTTATCCAGCGAACAACAATACCTATTAAATTCCCCCACAAAATCTCATCATGTTTTACCTGACTGACGCTCAATAATTTTAACTACAGAATCCGATGGTACAATATTACCACTTTCCGTAACCATTCCCGTTTGTGCTGGTCTAAAGAGAGCATCAAGAGCCAATTTTCGATCTTCCTGCTCCACAAGCTTACCCTCATTCATAAGTGCTAAGTATGTTTTAAGCATAGTTTTCCTCTCTTCAGCCTCTAAATAAAGATGTTGTTGAGTAGAGAATTGCTTTGAACATAAACGTATAGAGAAACTAAGTATAGATATCACCAACACCGTAGTGATAAGTGTTGCTGGATTTAATACATTCAAAAGAAGCTTATCATCAGCCAACTCCTTAACAGGAAGATACTTCATTATCAAAAAAGGTGATATTGAAGTTATAACGAGCAAAGTAATAAGAAAACCAAGCCATATTTTTCTTGAATTATTATGTGTACTTTTTTTAGTTTCCCAGTAGGTTACAGCCGCATTAAGCTCCACCTGTGATAGATACACATCCTTTGCGCTCGAAACTTCTTTCTCAGCTATAGAAAGAACTTTACTTGATCTTCTAATATATGTAGTTTTTAGAGTTACGAATTTTCGTAGGACCTTTCTAGCCAGTACATTTAAGTCTCGCTTTGTCTCGCCTACCCATTTAATATATTCTTTTTTTTCATCGCTTTTCCAGCTTTCAAATTCTGATGATGACTCCTCACAGAGCTCTTTAATGCTCGATACTTCATTACAAACCTTTGTTAACTCCTCAGAAACTTTTTCAATTTCACTATCAATCCCAAAAAGCTCAATTCTATTTAATATCCTATTTGCCTTTAATCGGAAAGGTTCTGAGTCTACAAATGCCTTGTAAAGTTTAGAAAAATGTGAATTTCTATTTAAACTTGCTATCGATAGATATTGATCTACAACTTTTTTTATTTCTTGCCCCTGGAATCCATCACTCGGGACGCAACTCAGGTACAGCATATTTATAGAGACTATATTTGAATATTTTCTTTCATGTAATATTGCTCTTCCTTTTTTTCGACATGAAAATGGAAAATCTATAACATTAAGTAAATCTTCAATACGTGCTGTACTTTGATGTACAGCTGCCATATCTTTGTTTTTCCAATGTGAAGCGACGCTGGACAACATACTCAAAACAACATCTAAGATATGAGTCTTAAGATGTTTAGAAAATATACTCCATTGAGCTGGGACACCATTAAGCCATTCCCAACAATTTTTCTCCTCTGAAATAAAGACTTCAAGCTGCTCAACAGAATTAAATGTGTACGGCTCATTACCATCCCTCAAAGGTAATTTGATTTTCTTCACAGAGCTCAGTGTGTTATCGGCTTCTATCTCAGAGGCTTCATCATTCATTGGCTATCACTTTCCCTTTGCACTAAACCACGGCAATTAATTAAAACTCCCCTTATTTATACCACTTCGCCCCATACACCCATAAGATCCTTTTTAAGCTGAAAAACTCATATGATAATCGGCCTCCGAATTGGATCTATGGTACACATTTAAATGAATAGATTTTCTCGAGTTTTAGAGAAAGGCTGATCGCGAAGCGGTGAAGCTTCACCTGCCCAGAATTAAACATTAATTCGGGAAGGCCAGCAGGCCACCTAAGAAAACTATGAGGGAGAGAAATTCAGGCGAAAAAAAAGGGCCGATAAGGCCCTTTTTCAATACCCGTAAATTTGTGTACGGGTTTATGTGCAGTTTGTAGAAGTCAATTTCTCTTCTTCTGCAACCCCTTGATAGACAAGGGAAATTTGGTGGAGCTAAGCGGGATCGAACCGCTGACCTCAACACTGCCAGTGTTGCGCTCTCCCAGCTGAGCTATAGCCCCAAATTTTGTTACCTGACGTTTCCGTCGAAAGCGGGGCGCATTTTAGCAAGGTTTAGGCGCCTGTCAACAGAAAAAATAACTTTTTAATCAATTAGTTAGCTGCTGACACCACAGGCCCCCAGAGGCTGCTGCTTCCGGGGGGTCACCAACGCGGATAAGCCTTACTTGAGTCCAGCGTACTCTTTTTCCCAGCGCTTCAGCACCTTCTTCCCGGCACCGCCCAATACGTCGATCGCCTGGCGCAGGCGGGCGCGGCTGAGGTCGGGGCCCAGGAGCACCATGGCTTCCATCACGGAGAAGGACGCAGTGGTGCCGCTGATGGCGACAAACAGTGGAGCGTTAAAGTCTTTTAGCTTGATTTCCATGGCCGTGGACAGCGCCTTCACCGCCTGGAAGATACTGTCCTTGTCCCAAGCGCGAAGGGCTTCCAAACGCCACAGGGCAAACTGGAGTAGCTTCTTCTGGTCATCCAGGGGCAGCTTGTTACCGCTGAAGCTGTCTTCGGTCAGGGGCAGTTTGCCAGAGGCGAGGAAGCTAACCAGCGGGGCAAAGTCACCGAAGGTTTCCATGCGCTCTTTCGCCTGGGGCAGAACCTTGAGCAGGTTGTCGCGGTTAAACATCCACTCGGTCAGGCGATCGGCGAGTTGCTCATTTTTCAGCTCGCGAATCCAAAGGCCGTTCAACCAGGACAGCTTCTCTACATCAAATACCGGGCCACCCAGGGAAACACGCTTAATATCGAAGTGCTCTAGCATCTCTTCGAGAGAAAACTTCTCGCGCTCATCCGGCATGGACCAACCCATGCGGCCGAGGTAGTTAAGCAGTGCTTCGGGCATAAAGCCGGCGCGCTGGTAATACAGGATAGAAGTGGGGTTCTTGCGCTTGGAAAGCTTGGTCTTGTCCGGGTTGCGCAACAGCGGCAGGTGGCAGAGCACCGGCATTTCCCAACCGAAGTATTCGTACAGCAGTTTGTGCTTAGGTGCGGAGTTGATCCACTCCTCACCGCGAAGAACATGGGTGATCTCCATCAGGTGATCATCCACCACATTCGCCAAGTGGTAAGTGGGCATACCATCGGACTTGAGCAGAATTTGTGCGTCTACCTGGGCCCAGTCGATTTCAATAGTACCGCGCAGCAGATCTTCCACCACACAGGTGCCGCTCTCAGGCACATTCATACGCACTACATAAGGTGCTCCAGCAGCGCGACGCTTTTCAACTTCCTCTTCCGGCAGAGCCAGGTCACTGGGCTTCAGTGAAGTGCGGCCCGCTTCGCGCAAACCTTCACGGAGTTGTTCCAGTTCTTCTGCAGTTCGGTAGCAGTGGAAGGCGTGCCCTTTTTGTACCAGCTCATCGCAGTAGGTTTTGTAGATATCGCCGCGCTCACTCTGGCGATAGGGGCCGTGAGGGCCGCCGACATCCGGTCCTTCCTGCCAATCCAGTCCGAGCCAACGCAGGCTGTCGAGAATGGCTTTCTCCGATTCCGGGGTACTGCGCTGCTGGTCGGTGTCTTCAATACGCAATACAAACTGGCCGCCTTGAGCGCGGGCAAAACACTGGTTGAAGAGGGCAATATAGGCTGTACCAACGTGGGGATCACCGGTTGGAGACGGTGCGATTCGGGTTCTTACGGTCATGATAAACCTGATTGATAAATGGAGGACTCGTTAAACCGCAGGATTATAGCGCTGGCCAGCCTCTTGGCACAGGCGGGGTTTTCTCCTCAATAAGAATATTTACGCGCCATAACTTCATTATTGTGAGCTAATGACGTGACATACATCACGAAAAAAGTATTATTGCCGCCATAAAGAAGGAATGGCTTGACTAACGTATTACCCCAAATTTTGCAGGGGTTTCCGCGAGCAGCTTCTCCCTAAGAACGATAAATTAATCGCTCAGGATGGCATACCATGCAAAAAAATGTAGTTCGCACACTGTTTTCTGCTATTGCAGCAGGTACCCTTTTCAGCATTTCTGCCGCTTCAATGGCCGCTACTGATAGTGCAAGCAGTGATATCACCCTCTCTTTCACACCCACTATTGAGATCACTCGTGTAGACAACCTCACGATTACCGATCCCACTTTGGGTACCGATGCCGTAGGCACCGAAGATTTCTGTGTGGGCGGCCTCGGGTTCTCCACCTACAGCATTACTTTCGACAGTAATGACGGTGAGAATGACACGGAATTTACCCTGACCGACGGCACCAACAACGTGCCCTACAGTGTTGGTTTTGATAACAGCACCTCCGGTACTTTTACTACTGTTATCGAGGGCGATGCGCTGACAGGCCAAACCCGGAATATCGCTTCCTGCGGCTCCAGCGATAACGCGCGCTTCCAAATCACTGTGGCCAACAGCGCTTGGGAAACTGCAACTGTGCTAAATGGCACCACCTATACCGATACCCTGCTGATCACTGTCGCCTCCGAGTAACAGTAAAGAGTGGCTGGCCCTGCCAGCCATAGCTCAATATGGCAGGACGTCATCTGGGGCGCCTTGCACTGGCTTTGTGTCTGGTGCAAGCCTCCTGCCCCGATACCCTTGCAGCGACTGCAGCGACTTTCCTACTGGAAACCTCTGCTCCTGAAGGGTTTGATGATCTCACCGAACCCCAGCAACTCGTGGTGGATCTCTACTACGGCGGCCGGGAAATTGGTGCTGCGCAAGTCACAATAGATCCGCGCTTTGTTCGCTTTGACTCCCCGTCTGAGGTACTCGAACTGTTGCCCGAAGTTCGCGATACCGAGCGGATTCTCTCCATCCTCGAACGACCGCAAATAAGAAACAGTCACCATGTATGCCGCTCAAACCGGCAGATTGGCTGTGGCTACTTAATGCCATCGGAGTTTGCCGTTATTTACGATGAGCAGCTCTACCGGCTGGATCTTTTTTTCTCACAAGAGCTGTTGCCGCAACAAGCGGCAATCAATGATCCCTATTTGCCGGAAGCGAGTTCTGACTTCTCTGTCGTACAAAACCTGAGCGGTTCCTGGAGTGGGGTTGAAAGTGATTGGGGCCCGGACAGCTATAGCGCTGCATTAAATGGCAACACCATAGTGAGCTTTGGTGAAAGCGCTCTGCATTCACAATGGTCAGTGGCCTCAGAGCAGGACAGCCGGATCCATAATCTATATTGGAGTCGCGATTTTCAGGGGCAAGCCTATTCGGCCGGCCTTTTACAACCCCAAGGGGGCTTTGGCTATTTCCGGCCTCAGGAAGCGATCTATGGCGTAGAGCTACGCACTTCCCAGCGCACCCGAACTGATATCAGTTATCAACAGGGAGCGCCGGTTGAAATTAATATGCCGGTGCGCGGTAGAGTCGAGGTATATCGGGATGAACGACTTATCCACACCGAACTACTGGAGGCCGGCAACCGTCTGTTAAATACCTCTACCCTACCCCACGGCGCCTACGATATTGAGGTGCGCACCTACGATGAAGCGGGGCGGGTATTGAGCCGGCATATCGAATTCTTTGCCAAGGATTCGCTACTGCCGGCCCCCGGCGAGTGGTTTTGGAGCTTGCAGGCAGGTTTGCCCACCCGCAGTTTTTGGGACGACACTCTGCCGGACCACTACGACGATGGAATTATTACTACCTCTGTCGCACGCCGTTTAACGACCGGATTGGGTCTTTTTGTTTCTGGCGCCGCAGCCGAGGAGCAGCAATTGTTGGAAGTCGGCGGTCGCTGGATTGGCGAAGGCGTTGAAGTCTCCCCAAGCTTGGTGACATCCGGTGATGGACGCAGCGGATACCGATTGCAGGCATTAGTTAAAATGCCCTACGGGACTTTTAGTGCAGTAAAAACCGAGCTGGATGCCAATACAACACCGTTCAACAACGATAAATATACATTACTGCCGGGCAGCTATTCCCAAACAAGTATGAGTCTGCGCACAGCAGTATTGGGCGGACAGCTATCCCTAAGATTCAGCGAGCGGGACCAAAACCAACTCCCCGGCAGCATCGACAGCGGCGATTCACTGAGCAGTGCCCAGAAGTTAAAAACCCTGGAGTTCCGCCACCCCATTTTTAAGAGCACCCATTGGCTCGGCAACGCCACTCTGTCCCACAGTGATGCAGACGGCGAGCAGTACACCAGTCTGGAGTTCCAGTTCCGAATGCGCTCCAAGCACTGGCAACACACCGCTAATCTCTATAGCGACAACAGTGAACAAAGCACTAGCAGCGAGCGATTTGCACTACAAAGCCGCTGGTACGACCGGGATTTATGGGCGGCTGAATTTGAGCAGCAGCTTTCTGTGGAAGCATCCCCAGAAGCCAATTACCTGGAGGCCCGTACGCATTTAGCGGGACATCACGGATACTTGAATACTGCAGTTGGTCTTTATGATGATGATGAAGGCCGTGCGATCAACTACCTCGGAGGATTCAGCACCAACCTGATTGCCACAAAAAATTCCCTCAATTGGGGCGGTGAGCAAAATCTCCAGAGCGCGGTTATCGTAAATATCGAAGGCAGTGAAGATAAAGATTTTGAAGTTTTGGTTAATGGCAGCCGCCGTGGATACGCCAAAGGCGGCACAACGTCAGTGATTAATTTACCGGCTTATCGCAGTTACAACCTTTCCCTCCGGCCCCTGGAAGAGGGCTTTTTCGATTACCGGGAAACCTCCGAAACGATTACCCTGTATCCGGGCAATGTGGGCGCCAGCAGTTACCAGATACTGCCACAAATCCTGGTACTGGGCCGATTGACCAGCCTTGGCCAGGGGCTGGCAAATACAGAAATAATCATTGGCGAACACTCAGCGCAAACTGACCAATATGGTGTTTTCCAAATGGAATTCCACGGTGAACATAGCACCATCCTAAATACAGAAGTTCGCTGGGGAAATTGTAAAGCCTCAATCGAAGCCGCTTCATCGGGCGATAGCTGGCTCAACCTGGGAACCATAGAAGAGTCAGAGGCCAACTGCCAGACTGGGCAAATAGCAGAGGTAAGCCGTGTCCGTAATTAAGAAGCTGCACAAACTTGGCCTGGCCTCTGCGCTGTTGATTCCGCTATTTAATATACCAGTACAAGCCCAGGTAAATTGCTCCAGCAATAACGATTTGCGAGTTTGTGGCCTGGAAGATTCACACACTATTGATTACGAATCAGAACCTAAAGAAATTCAGTTCACTACCCGAAGTCTGCTGGGAAGCTGGACCCTGCGCTACGATGTAGAAGTGAGCCCGCTCAGTGGATCTACTTTCGCACTATTTGCGGACAGTGGTGAACAGCTGGATATTGATATTTCATTTCGAGCCAATAACGGCACCACGGAAACACTCAGTCCAGGAACTCAGTCCGCTACTTTTGCCGGCACCAGCGACGATGCAGATACTTATTTAGTGATCGAGCTGGACAGCAGCCAAATACCCTCTTCCAGCCGCTACTCCGCCAGCTTTGAGATGACACTGAATAATTATTTTATTATTTGGACTGCCGGCACCGAAACAGTTCAGTTTGACATTGTGCTGGACGTAGAGCCAAACATCGCCATTCGCAATCTGGGTGATATTGACCTCAGCAACAGTGGCACCCTGTTTGGACAGGCCATTGAGGGCAGTGAGGACTTTTGTGTTGGCGGTATAGGATTTAGCGGTTACACAGTAAACCTGTCCAGCGCCAATGGCAGCACCGGGGGATCAGGCAGCAGTGCCTATGAATTGGGGGGAAACAGTGAACAAATCCCCTACAGCGTAGCCTTCTCAGACAATCTGGCTGCAACTTCAGGCATTTCCCCAGATAGCCTGGGAGATATCTCCGGCAGCTTTAGCCGAACTTCGGATGAAAACTGCCTTTCTGATAATGCGCGAATTTATATTTCTATTGCGCCCTCAGACTGGGAAAACGCGGACGAACCTCTCTACACCGATGTACTCACAGTAACGGTGAGCAGCCAGTGAGCTAAATACAAAATAATCCTTTAATCCGCCCAGCCTGCTATAGGCAAGCAACCAATTCTAATTAGCCACTAAGAGGAAAACGAACCCGCTCACTCTGTTGCCCTCGCAGTAAAACTTCCAGCTCACCGCCAACGGGTTTACCCGTTACTTCGATACTGGTGCCAGCGTATAACCGACCGGTGGCCTCAAGTTTTTCACACTTCTCTTCAGTCACACAATGACGTACTTCCACGACTTCTACATTAATATTGCCACTATTCGTGAGTCGGTAATTATCCCCTTCAGCCACTAAATCAATTTTATAAGCTCCGCCTTTTGGCTGCACAAATACCAATGCCTGATAAGCTACAAGGATTTTTAGTGCCGTTCTGTCACTCTTGATATCACCTACAACAGGTTTAAAAGTCACCCGGTAGACTTTTTCCTCTTCAAGATCTCTATCTAAGGCCATTAAGCGAAAGCGCTTTCTCTCTCCGGGAGCCAGGACAGCTCTTGCGGGGCTGACAAGGAGTTTAAATTCATCAGGATTTATCACCCTGACTCGGCTCTCATTATCATGGCCGGGGTTATCCACACGGAATATTTCAGTTTGGATATATAGCGTCTCATTATCTGGATTGCTGACGAGAACATCATCCCGGGCGCTGGGAGTATCTTCCAGGTAAAGGACAATTTTATCCACAGACATAGCTGCCATTACTGGCTGGACGACAAAGAGTAGCAGTGAAAGCAGTACTTTTTTCATAAAGAGCGGGTAGTTTTAGAACTTCTTATAGTAAGCGCAATATCGGGCTGTTTTATCCACAAGTCAAATCGGAACCTAATGAGCCTCCCTTAAATCAACATCACCAGCCCCGCTAGTAAATAAAAGGCAATACTGATTTGCCCTACACCGCCTGAAAAGTAAAACACTGCCAACGTAATAGATCATCCTGACGGGACATACCGCTAGCTAACTCAGTGGCGCGCTATCCATATGGGCAGTATGCAATCGATTCAGCATCATCACTATGTAAAAACCCCAGCCCTCCATTGATAGCCCTCTGGTCCCATATTTCCTCCCCGTGAACCTTGCAACAGCGGTGGCACCGTCTATTTTTCCTGTATGACCCGGCTCCAGCCAGGGTCCGGTTCATCTCTGGGCAAAGGCCAAATTACGCCCAATTCCAGACGACAATAACACCCGCTTTTCGGACCAGATTCACATGTTAATTGCTCATCGCGGCGACAAGACCCGCCAACCAGAGAATACGATTGCCGCTTTCGAGGCGGCCCATAATCTGGGGGCCTGCGCTATTCAGTGCGATATCCGCTTCAGCGCCGACGGCACCCCCTGGTGCTTCCACGAGGATAGCCTGCACATCCCCGGCAATGACCAGTCCCAGGTCTTCCACTCCCTTAGGGACTCACAGTTACACCACCAGTCGATCAATCGCTTTATCGAGCTGGTAGACTGGGCCAGCTGCCATCGCCACCTGGATTGGTTTATCGGTATCTCACCTGCCAATATCGCCGCCACTGGATTTGTCACCGCCGTTAAAAAGTTAATGGAGCTGATGCGCAGTGAGAATGAGTCATTCGCTCTACTCACCGCAGACTGCCGCAGCCTCAGAGCCGCCCGCAATATGGGCTGGCATCGGGTTGCCCTTGAGATCAATAGTGTCTCCCGGTGCCTATCTGCCGACATTGTTACTTTGGCGCCAGAATATCTACTAATTCGCGACAGCCAGGTTGAATGTGACGAATTGCCCCCAGGCCCCTGGCAATGGGTTGTTTATGAAATCAACTCGACAGAAGAGGCAGTACTCTGGCGCAAGCGCGGTGCTCACCATATTCTCACCGGCAACTTGCCGCTGCTGATGCGCTCCCGGGAAGCGAGTGATGTCTACGGATTTTGATGTCCTGGTAGTCGGCGCAGGTATACAGGGAGCCGGAGCCGCTGAGGTCCTGGCCACAAATCACTATTCCGTAGTGATACTTGAACAGCTGGGTATCGCCGCCGCCACTTCCTCTCGCTCCTCCAAACTCATTCACGGCGGCTTGCGTTACCTGGAGAGCGGCCAGTTCCGTTTGGTCTACGAGTGCCTGCGGGAGAGAAAGTGGCTACTGGACAACAAGCCTGAACTCGTGAGAATGGTCCCTTTTTATATCCCTATCTACCAGCACAGCAAAAGACCGGCCTGGCTGGTCCGCTTGGGGTTGAGCCTCTACAGCCTGTTGTCGGGAATAAACAACAGCGATTCCCGCTTTCGAAAAGTCCCTAAATCCCAATGGGACAGCTTGCCGGGTCTGAATCGGGAGGGCCTGAAGGCCGTATTTCGCTACTACGATGCACAAACCGACGATGCCGCTTTAACCCGTGACGTTGTGGCTTCGGCAGTCGCTCAAGGCGCTCAAATAATTTGCCCTGGCAGTTTGGTAGGCGCAGAAGTCACCCGCGACCATGTCCGGGTTGATTATGTAGCAAACGGCAAGCTCAACACCCTGCGCACCCGTGCACTGGTCAATTGCAGTGGCCCCTGGGTAGCCAATACCAATGCTCGCTGTACGCCCCCAGTAGATATTCCACCTATCGACCTGGTTGCAGGCACCCATATCTTGTTGCCTCTATCACTGGGCGACAAAATCTACTACGTCGAAGCTGATGACGGACGCGCAATTTTTGTAATGCCCTGGCAAGACAAAACCCTGGTAGGGACCACAGAGCGGCCCTATTTCGGCGATCCTCGCGACGTAACACCGACTCTCGAGGAAGAGAGCTATCTCTTACAGGCCGTACAGAAATATTTTGCGCAAGCCCGAGGGCTGAACGGCGAGGACATTTGTGAGAGCTACGCGGGGCTGCGAGTACTCCCTGAAATGGAGAAGAGCCCCTTCGCGCGATCCCGGGAGTCCATTATTTGCTGCGATGACGATAAGAAGCCACGGATGTTGGCCGTAGCAGGCGGCAAATTGACCAGCTACCGCGCTACTGCCCGCAAGATACTGAAAAAACTGGAGCCCACCCTCCAGGCTGGTCGATCGATTGCCACAAAAAATACCCCGACCAAAACAGAAGATAGTTCCTCCGAAAGAGAGCGAAATATTTAAATACATTTTGAATGTGCAGTTTAATTTTTCGACTTCAAGTCACTTGAATACCAACCCCAAATAATCATCTGATAAATAATTTATCTCTTCACCTTTTTACCGTAAATGTGCCCAACCAAATAGAAAGCGAACGGTATAATCAAATAGCTAATAATCGGTACTATAATCGCCACAGCAGCAATTACTTGTAACAATTTATGATCTGGCAAAATTAGGGCTAAGCTGTCGGGAATAAAATAAACCAAAGGAATCAAGGATAAAAATGTAATTAATGTAGCAAAATGCTTATTGTGATGAACCATAGATATACTCCCGCCCTCCCGTAAAAATGAGAGGGGCTTTGAATTACTTTTGGTTTGCTGCAGTAAGGTAGCTGTTATATACCCATCGATAGGTCGTGTGTTGAGCTAATATGCCCCCAAGCTCCGTGCCGTGATCACTTCGCCAATCATCCATCATCTCAGCCAACACGGATGACCAGGTAGCAACTTTAACGCCCGCCTGCGTCATACGATGCATAGCAGCTTGTGTCACTGTACTATTCCAAGTACCAGAAGCATCCACTACGGCATATACATCATACCCTTCGGCTACAGCAGAGATAGCGGGAAACATCAAGCAGACATCCGTAACAATGCCAGCCATAATTATTTTTTTACGCCCGGTTGACTCAATAGCTCGCTTAAACTCCGGACTTTTCCACGCGTTTATCTCACCTTCACGCTCAATTATTTCACTGCCCAAGATGTTTGTTATCTCTGGCATAATAGGACCATTAGGGCCTTCAGGCATACTCGCGGTAACAACAGTGGGTAAACCTACTGCTTTCGCAAGATTTGCCAATCCCTTTATGTTCTCCGTCATCAGATGCGGATCCAGATCCCGACAACTCACCAATAGTCCCGTTTGATGATCAATTAATGCCAACACAGAATTGTCTTTAGTTAAGGTCTCTGAAAACTTATTCACGGTGCTACCTACCTATTTAATGCTTTAACTTTCTAATAACAATTGCACTTGTATTAACATCTGCAATTAACTTACCGCTATAACTCCTAATTAAATCTCCATCCTTCACGTTTTCTTTTTGCCCGGCTTCAGAAAAGACTCCCCAGCCTTTAGTTAGGTAAACCAGAATTTCGCCATTAAATGAAATTTGCTCAGCTGCATTTAAATTGGCGATCTCGATAATCGTACTGTTATCAAAGGTCACTGTTTGATCATCGCGGCCCCCATAAACCCGGGTGACCTTATTTTGGCTGGGCATGTAATACTTGTAGCCTGCGGCTTGACCAGAGACAGTTGGTAAGACCCATAACTGGATCATTCGATTTTTTTTGCTATCCGGGTTCACCTCGTTGTGTGTAAACCCCTGGCCTCCAGCTCGCTGGACTTGCACCCCTCCTTTATCTAAACCTTTGCCATGCTCTAAAGAGCCCTCATGTTGTATTCGTCCATCCACCATGACCGAGATCACATCTATCTCACGGTGAGGATGCATGCCTGTTTCGCCTTTCGGATTGAAGCGGGCATCGGCCAGATAAACAAAATTATCGAGCCCTTCAGAGGTATGTGGATGTTTGTGCGGACCGAACACCTGGCTATCCGTGACCAACCTGTGCTCGGTAAGCCCAGCAAAACCGCCAAGTGGTAGTGAGTCACGTTTGAGGATTTTCATGATATGCCTCCAAAATATGTAAGCGATGGAGGTATCTTAGGTACAACTTATTGTTTTATATATACCAAAATCAGAATATAACTATCTCATTTTCAACAACAATAGATTTCTATGAGCCAAGATCTCAAAGAGATGATGGTGCTTTTAGCCGTGATGGAAGCAGGTAGCTTTATCCAAGCCGCAAATCGCCTGGCTATACCAAAAGCCAACCTAAGTAAGAAAGTCGCCCACCTGGAGGGTCAGCTATCAGTCAGGCTCTCAAAGTTTAAAGGAGATGGGTAGGAAGTATTTAAATCACTGTCTGCGTATTGAAGAAGAGATGATACTGGCCGAAGGGGAAGTGTCTGAAATCCTGCAGGTTCATTACCGACCCAGCTCACCTTAAAATATGAAACTCCTACGAAAATTAAAGGTTAGGAGAATCATCGAAAGTTATTTAATTAGCGCCCTGGTAAGATCCTCCCCATAATTTCGCAGTATGAAATAATAAGTGCTCGAGAAAATATAAGTCTAAGTTTTTCGGATGACTTCTAAATTATTAATCGAGGCACTGTTGCCAACCTATTGCAAAGTTAGAGCATGGAAAGAAAGGTCATTTATGCACCACATCCATAAAATATGATCAAGATTACTTAAATCTTTGCGTTTATTGGGGCTCTAGCTGAGATATTTAAACAAAGAAAACTATGTAATATCTGGCCGCAAGAATAGCGGACGAAAAAATGTTATTTCTAAGCAATTAAACTTCTGTCTTTCCACTACGGAAAGCTAAGTTAAAAAGAAGCTGCTATTTAATAACGCCATACAGAGTCCATGCTCTCAATGAACTGCTGGCAAGATAATACTCTGACCTTATCCCAGTTACTCACCACTTAGGCGAGCCTAGTAGCGCTAAGTATTCACCAAAAGAGGCCCCGGTTCTGGAACTACACAACCAGCCCAGCAAGCATACGTTGCCCAGCGGGACAGCTGTCAGCCCCATGCAACCGGTACAACTGTTGGGCACAATAAATGCTCAAGAGGTCAAAATACCCTCATCCAGATACATTTCCACATGGGGTCTACGTTTTACATCCCATATAATGGCGGGCTACTCTGTTTTTATTAGTCTGTTACACCGTAGTTTATGTCCGATTTTAGCCCCCATCGCTTTTGTACCGCTCCGCTGCTTGATTGGAGCGACCGCCATTGCCGCTATATGTGGCGCCTATTGAGCAAGCATGCACGCCTGTATTCGGAAATGGTGACCACCGGGGCAATACTGCATGGTGACCAACAGCGACATTTGCAATTTGATGCAGCTGAACAACCTGTCGCCCTGCAGTTGGGGGGCAGTGACCCTCAAGAACTGGCTGAATGCGCCCTTATCGCCGAGGAATGGGGCTATAGCGAAATCAACCTTAACTGTGGCTGCCCCAGTGACCGAGTCCAGTCCGGGCGTTTTGGTGCCTGCCTTATGGCGGAACCGGATGTGGTAGCCGCAGGACTCACTGCCATGCGAGAAGCGGTATCTATTCCGGTTACCGTCAAGCACCGTATCGGCATCGACGATATGGAAGACTATCCAGGCCTGACCCGCTTCGTAGAGGCCCAGGCCAATGCCGGTGTGGATACCTTTATCGTCCATGCGCGCAAAGCGTGGCTAAAGGGACTAAGCCCCAAGGAAAACCGTGAAATTCCTCCGCTCAATTACGACATGGTTTACCAGTTGAAGAAGGATTACCCCCAGCTACAAATTGTTATTAATGGGGGGATCAATTCAATTGAGGAATGCCAGCAACATTTAAGCCACTTGGATGGTGTTATGCTGGGGCGCGCGGCTTACCAAACCCCGACAATCCTGGCCCAGGTGGACAGCCAATTATTTGGCGGTGAAACAGGCCCGGATGCCATTCAGGTGGTAGAGCAGATGCTGCCCTATATCGAGCAGGAAATGCAGCGCGGACAGCGCTTGAATCATATCACCCGACATATGCTCGGGTTATTCCAGGGGCTTCCTGGTGCTCGGCGCTTCCGCCGCCATTTGAGCGAAAATGCCCACAAGCCGGGGGCGGGTCCCGAGGTGCTTGAACAGGCACTGGCCCAGGTCACCCAAGCCGCTTAGACCGCTTTCAATATGTAGACCAGTGAATAATTAAGGGAGGAACCATGAACAAGTTGGAGCAACTCAAACAGCGCAGCCAGGTTGTAGCAGATACCGGAGACATTGAAGCGATTCGCCGATATTGTCCTCAAGATGCAACAACCAATCCCTCCCTACTGTTTAAGGCCGCCCAGCTCCCTCAGTACGACAACCATATCGCCGAGGCGCTCGAGTGGGCTGAGAGCCACCAGGGTGGCTCGAACGCGGAAAATATTGCACGCCTGGCCGCCATCAAACTGGCTGTCAGCATTGGCACGGAAATCTTGCAGTTGGTGCCCGGGGTGGTATCCACCGAGGTCGATGCTCGTCTCTCCTTTGATACCCGCGCTACTATTGACTACGCACGCCACCTGATCACCCTGTACGAACGCGCAGGTATTGCCAAAGAGCGGGTATTGATCAAGATCGCATCGACCTGGGAAGGCATTGCTGCCGCATCAGTACTGGAGCGCGAGGGAATCCACTGCAACCTGACCTTGTTGTTCAGTCAATCCCAGGCGATTGCCTGTGCCGAAGCCGGGGTAACTCTGATCTCCCCCTTCGTCGGTCGAATCCTCGATTGGCATATCGCCAACAGCGGCCGCGAGTCATTCCCTGCGGAAGAGGACCCGGGCGTAATCTCGGTGCGCAATATCTATGAGTACTACAAGTCCCGAGACTACAAAACCATTGTGATGGGCGCCAGCTTCCGCAATACCGGGGAGATCGAGGCCCTGGCTGGTTGCGATCGACTGACAATCAGCCCTCAGCTATTACAAGCCCTGGAGGACAGTGAGGCACCTCTCGCTGCTGGCCTGCCACCGGTATCCGCAACCAAATCCCGGCCGACACAGGATCTGGCTGAAGCCGAATTCCGCTTTCAATTGAATAGCGATGCCATGGCCACTGAAAAGCTTGCCGATGGCATCCGGAACTTCGTGAAGGATCAGGAACGTTTAGAGCTATTGTTACAGAACCGAGTAAAGGGACAGCAGGAAATTCATGCTGCAACAAATCCGTAAACTGTTTGAGCAGATAGGAAATAGCGTTGATGTTGAAGCACGTGATGAAAAAGACGTGCGGATGATCAGCGCTGCGCTGTTAGTCGAGGTCGCCACTGTCGATCAAAAGCTCGATGAGTGTGAGCGTGAAACGCTCACACAACTCCTATGCCAACACTACTCTCTCGACCAGACTAGTGCCACAGAAATAGTCAGTGAAGCTATTAGCCAACGGGACAGAGCCACATCCCTGTTCGAGTTCACCCAGGCGGTGAATGAACAGTTCAGCGAGAGAGATAAATACCTGCTGATTTTGCAGATGTGGCAGGTAGCTTTTTCAGATGATGTTATCGAGGCTTTCGAGGAGCACCTGATTCGCAGGGTGGCAGAGCTAATTTATTTGCCACACGGACTCTTCACCAAGGCACGCGCCGAAGCGAGGGATATGAAGCGTTGCTAAGAAAGGGAGATTTCCAGAACTGGGGATTAGGAGAGAATAAGCGCTAGTGATAATGCGCCGAAGATTTGGCAACCGGGGAGCATTCTCGCTCCAGGGTATGTACCAAGTCGCGAAAAGTCTCGGCGTTTTGCTCGTTCATGCTCATCAATACCCGGTGAGCTTCCAGCACCTTTTCCCGCGCAGCACACTCGTCGGGGCTATTACATACCAAAGGCGTGGTGGGTACACTCATATCGTGGACCGTATCGCTGATTTCAACCAACGAATCAAAGCCCATAGCGTCCAATAGATGGCGGATACCTTTACCCGCAGAGAATACCAGCGGCTTATCACAGCCCCGCTCCAAAGCGCGAATAGCAATCTTCGCCATCAGGCCGAGGGTCGTACTATCAACACCTTCTGCACCACCGAGATCAAATGCCACTCCGGCAAAATCACCCCGTGCAAACATGTTGTCGATAAAGCTATCAAATGAGGTACAAAGGTTGAGACGAACATCACCTACTAACTTGATGACGTAGATGCCCTGGTGGGCCCCAACCATAATTTGCCCGGACTGCATAACAACCCCTGGCTCACCCGAATACACCTTTTGATAGAAGTGCAGGCGGATGGCAAAAGTTCACTGGTAGAGAACACAATAGCATTTGACGTTTTTGGCGCCTAGTGCAATTTTGTGCATAAAGTGGGCGGAGCTTACTCCTGACTATGCAGACTGACAAGTGCGATAAAGCACAAAATTCGACTTCATAGTCGAAGACTATCGATAGAAGTTTTAGGCATTACTGACGGCCTAAAGTGAGAATCGTAATATCGTCCGGAAGGGCACCAAAAGTATCCATTTTTAGAGACTGACAGAGCCTGTCGAGTTCTCCCCCACTCTCTGAAATAGCCTGCAAAAGCTGGGCCTCTTTATCGAGCAGATCGCCCTGTAATAATTCAAGTACACCGTCGGAACAAGCGACCAGGCGCCAAGCGGGCGGCAGCTCAGCACGCATCACTTGCCAATCACCCCGTTCAAATATACCCAGGGGGCGCCCTTTTCCCGGCAACCAGTCTGCACCTGCCTCACTTACCAGGGCCGGCATAGGTATTTGCCCGGCGACGGCATAGTGCAACTGCCGGGCACTACTATCCACAACCCCGACAAACATACTGGCGTGCTTGCCCAATTTTGTGGATAACAACTCGCCATTGACCAGATTAAGGACATCCAACAAGTCATCACTGAGGGAATCCAGCTGGGCAAATAAGGGGCGCTCTCGCAAGCGATGCATAATACTGTGCTTAATCAGGGCAGTAACCAGCGCAGAAGAGACACCATGGCCCGACACATCGACCAGGTAAAAGGCTACAAAGCGCTCACCGAACAAGCCGTAATCAACAAAATCACCGCTCAGATACAGGGAGGGAACCAGCCGGTAGGATGCTTCCACGCCACTGGGGTAGTGATAGGGGGTACGGGGAAGTAAATGCTGTTGCAGTAAACGGCCAGCTTCCTGGTCCCTGCGCAGCAGCTCAACATGATCCCGCAGTTCACTGTTGCGACGCTCCAAGGTCACTTTATATTCGCGATTCTGCTTCGCCAGGTTTTCTTCACCGCTGATACGGCAGATCATACGATCAATAGCCGCTGCTTCTTCCAGGGGTTTAACCAAGTAGTCTTTGGCTCCAAGGCGCATCGCTTGGAGTACATCATCGGCAGCACTATCTGAGGCAATAATTACTGCGGCCACTTCTGGGGCTATGCGCTTTATCCGCCGCAACACTTCCAGCCCACTCATATCCGGCAAATAGCGATCAATCAATACGATATGGAAAGCACCGGGGCTGAACTGGCCGATGCCATCTTCCCCGTTGTTGGCAACACTTACCTGGAAGCCAAAACGCGAAAGCGCCCCTCGCAAAAAATTGCGGGAGCGCTCATCGTCGGTAAGCACCAGGCTACTGGGGCCGGCCATATAAAGGCTCTAAAAAGTTATCTGCCCTAGGTGACAAATCAGTAGTCGGAAGCCTCTTCCACTTCACCCTGATCAATTGCCTCTGCGGCCTCTTCTTCGGTTTGAACATCCATTTCACCATCGACAATCAAATAGTCGCGGCGCTGCAGGTAAGCATCCCGCAAGAGTACATAGCGATCACCATGCAACAGGGACTCCGCTTGCAGCAGGCTGGCACGGCTCTGAATGATATCTGTACCCTTCAATGCATATTTGGTCGCGTCGTCATTTACATAGGTCAAGGGGTTGGTGTAGTAATCCACTACTCTGGCAGGAGTATCCCGTACAGTGGATGGACCCAGTAGCGGCAAAACCAGGTAGGGGCCAGAAGGCACACCCCAAACAGCCAAAGTCTGGCCAAAGTCCTCGCCATCACCCTGCTCGAGACCCATATGCTGGGCAACATCCAGAATACCGACAATACCTACCGTGGAATTCACCAGGAAACGACCGGCGTCATTGCCCGCTTGGCCCCATTTACCCTGCAGAACATCATTAAAAGTATTGGTAACTTCGCGCAGATTGTCGAAAAAGTTGCTGACACCGTGCTGCACGAAAATCGGGGTAATTTGGCGATAGCTGACAGCGGCGGGCTTCAACACATAGCGATCTGCACCATCGTTGAAGGAGAATATGGCCCGATTAAAACCTTCCCAGGGGTCGCGAAGTGATAAATCTTCGCCCTCAGCACCACCAAATTCATCGGCAGGATCAAAGCCGTACTCATCCTCGAGAGACAGGCCCCCGTCATCGGCACTGGCATCCTCTGCTCCGCTGGTATCTACCGCAGCCGGGTTTTGAGCTGCACCACCAAACGGATCTTGTTGCGCTAGCGCCCCTACTGGAGTAACAGCTATCAGAGTTGCCATTAACCAGGGCGATAAAGTTTTGCTTCCAAGCACAACCCTGCTCCTCTTATATCAAACTAGTGAGACCAAGGATTCTAACGCCCTAATAATTCGTAAGCTACCCTCGGCAGCATAGCAGCTGGGATTTGCCAAAGATAAAGGAGTTTCAGGCAATCACAGGCTAAGCCTTTAAACCGGCAATAACCCCTTTATTCAGTAGTTTTTCTAATAAATCGGCACCAAAATCAAATAAGGAGTCACGACTAATATTGGGTAATTCCTGAGCCATCTGTTCCAATATTTGTAAGCCGGTGTAATCGCCCGCAGAGACCAACTGTAACAATCTGGCGGTGACGGCATTGATCTCCATAAAATTCACTTTGTCGGAACGATCCCGGTAAACGAAAAGGAACGTCGGTACCTCCGGCGGCTCTTGGGGCTGAAAATCCGGCCCCAAGCGATGCACTGGGTAGCGGTAACTGAGGCTCCAGACGAGAGGGGAAACTACAGGAACTTGCTGTAAAACGTCCCCCTCTATCGCCAGCCCTTTCGGTAATTCCACATCACTGACATCTAAAGCCAACTCTACCCACTCGTAGTGGGCAAGTTCCAACAAAAAGGGGGGATCTTGTGGTTGTTCTCCCCGTTCATTCTGTAAATATGAGAGAAACTCTTCACTGATCTGCAAAAAATACGGGCTAACGGATGTGTGTTTGTGGACAAAATCACGCACCATTTGATGCCAGTTTTCGTCGCTATAAAGACTGCGCAATACCGGGAATCCACTGGCAACAAAGGATTCAATATTGTTGTAAATCAAATCTCGATAAATAGCGACACGCCGGTCCTCAATTTCTGCCGGCGGCGCAACTTGATCCGGTGCGCGCAAATGGGCAGCAAAGTCCCGCTGCACACTTTTGAATGTCTCGCGCTTATCGACGACTGAGGACATAATTCTCTTCCACCTGGTGACTGGCCTGAATGGTTTTAATATGTCCTACTTCTTCGAGTAATTTGGGAATCGGCGGAATATTAAAATCCCGCTCAAGTAGCGTCGGCATCACACCGTGAATATCGTAGGCGCGGTCGAGTAGTTCCCACACAGGATCAATAACCGGTGCACCATGGGTATCCACCTTTAAATCCTCTGCCTCATCATAGTGCCCGGCAATATGTACGTAGCGAATTCTTTCAGTAGGTAGTGCAGATAGAAAGTCCAGCGCATCGTAGCGGTGGTTAATCGAGTTTACATAAATATTGTTCACGTCCAGAAGCAAATCACAATCGGCCTCTTCCAGCACCGCATTTAAAAAAGCCAGTTCAGTCATCTCCT
This sequence comes from Microbulbifer sp. CNSA002, assembly GCF_047324085.1. Classification (NCBI taxonomy): domain Bacteria; kingdom Pseudomonadati; phylum Pseudomonadota; class Gammaproteobacteria; order Cellvibrionales; family Microbulbiferaceae; genus Microbulbifer; species Microbulbifer sp. CNSA002. The sequence continues at coordinate 920,399 of NZ_CP172449.1, read as the reverse complement.
GGCCCGGCGCCGCATAGTAGGAGACATTCTCCATTGCAATCCGTTCTTCCAGTGCGTCCTGAACCATACGGATTCGCTCGGCAACATACATCACCGCTTCTTGCGTAAAGGGAATGGGCAATAAATCGTACAGATGGCCGTGATCTGAGCAATAACTCAAGTGCTCACTGTAACCGCGAATATTGTGTTGCTTGATAAATTTTTTAATGGCTGCAACCAATTCCATATCCAATGGTTCTGGTGCACCAATCGAGAGAGATAAACCGTGAAGTAAAAAGGGAAAACGCTCTGTATATTCCTTGAACCAGCGCCCATAGCGACCGCCAACACCAATCCAATTCTCAGGTGCTACCTCCAGAAAATCTACGGCATCTGTATCAAGGTTTTCACCCATCATTGAGCGGCGCAATCCAAACCCAGCGCCTTCTACGGAAAACTCGCGCAACACTTTCAGGTCTCACTTTTTTCAGCGATCAATAAAAAACAGGGTGGATCGCTAAAGCGTATCCACCCTCTTTAAGTACAGCGAAAAATTACCCGCCACACTTACCTTCGCCGCACTTACCTTCTTTTTTCTTACCTTCGCCGCACTTACCTTCGCCGCACTTGCCTTCTTTTTTCTTACCTTCGCCGCACTTGCCTTCGCCGCACTTACCCTCTTTCTTTTTATCATCACCATCGTGATCAGCCAGCGCCACGTTGTAGCCTGAGCTCAGGTCTGCTGCGGCAAAGGGGTTAGCATTGCTGTTGGCAGCAGATACATTCATAGCGGCAGTGGCGATAAACGCTGCGCCAACTGCGGCGGCTACAGGGGAAAGGTGCTTCTTGTTCATAGTGAATCTCCTAACTAGGTGTCCTTAGCAATAAAAAGTACAAGAGACTTTTTTCCACTCCGCAGAAGTATAATGCTGCGAAACAAAAATCAGTCATTGAATAGAACCCGCCACAAAATAACCGGTATCAAGGGGTCATTCTGGGCTCCAGGCCTGCTTTCAGTACTTCTGTCGGGCTCTCCATCAAATTCTTACACTTGATCAAAATTTTTTTTGTGATCTCTTTTCCATAGAGAAAATCAACCAAGCAAACCTTTCCCATCAATTTCTGCCCATGACTTGCTTAAGCGCTTGGATGACACCGGCATCAGGGTTTTTAGAGTCTGCGCGAATAAGGAAACACGAAATTCCTCCAACATCCAGCGAAACTCACGCAATTCTGCCTCTGCAGAGAGTTCTCTGGGTGAATATTTCTCCACTTGCGCCAAGTAAGGCTCCGCCGCCTTCTGGTATTCAACTTGCAGTTTTCGGTCACGGTTAGGGTCGAGAGCGGCCTTTTCCAAGCGCATTGCGATCGCCTTCAGATAGCGGCCGTACTGGCGCAGCCATGACAGCGGAGTATCAAACAAGCAGCCTCGGTAGAAGAGTCCACCCAGTTGCTGCTGGATATCCCCCACCGCCATTGCGACCGCCAGGTTTTTCTGCTGTTTGATTTGTTTGCGCAGTGGCACCAGCTGAGCCAGGGCCTTGACCAACAGATCACCAATCTCCTGGGCCACCCCCACCAAGTCACCGTCATTTTCCAAAGCGGCCAGGAATTCAGCTTCGGTGCGCGGCAACTCCTCTTTAGGCCAGAAAACTTCGCGCACGGCTGCCATCAGGATGTCGTCAGCTACCTCCTCACGACGCCCCAGATCCGCTGCAGAAAGCCCCAGCTCCTTGCCTCGCAACAGCTCTTTGCGCAGATACTTCACCTTCTCCGGCAAGTGCAACAGAGCCAAACGGCAAATACCCGCGCGAGTAAGCCTGCGAGCCTCACTGGGGTTATCCAGTAGCTTCAGGGAGACACTGTCTTTTCCTTCAACCAGCGCGGGGTAAGCCCGCACCTTGAGCCCGCCCTGGTTGAGGGTATGAGTCTCTGGAAGATCACCGAAGTCCCAGCGGGAAATACCCTCCCGCTCAAAACTGTCGCCAGCCGTTGCCAACCCCTGCTGTACCCGATCCCGGTAGCGCGCCTGCAATAGGGCCAAATCCCGATCTTGATCCAGCAATTTGCCGGCTTCATCCATCACCTGGATATTGAAACGGTAATAATCTTCCAAGGCCTGTTCCGCAGACTCCCATACCTCATCTGGCAACTGCTGTGCTGTCTGGCGTTTCAGCTCCAGAGCCAACGACTGCCACAACGGGGTATTGTCTGCACGCAGTCGGGGCAAAGCCTTATCTATCGCAGCCGGCACTGGCACAAAATACTTGCGCCACTGCTTGGGCAGGGCTTTTACCAGAGCGATGCACTTGTCCCGCAAGATGCCCGGCACCAACCAGGAGAGGCGAGCTGCCGGCACCTGGTGCAGCGCTGCAACCGGCACCTGGATACTGACGCCATCATCCACACTGCCAGGCTCAAAGTGATAGCTGAGCGGATAGACAATACCGCCCGCCTGCAACTCATTGGGGAATTGGGCCTCTCCCACATGATCGGCACTCTGCTGCATCAATAAGTCGCGGGGAATAAACAGCAGCTGTGTATCGCTGGATTCCGCTTTCTTGCGCCAGTGCTCAAATCCAGCCAGGTTGACGATATCCGCCGGGATACGCTCATCAAAGAAACGGTACACCACTTCATCATCCACCAGAATATCCCGGCGACGGGATTTGGCTTCCAGCTCTTCCAGGGACTTCAACAGGTCGAGATAGTGCTTATAAAACCGGCCCTTACCGCGATAGCGTTGCTCCACCAGCGCCTGGCGAATAAACACTTCCCGAGAAGTTTGCGGGTCCAGTTTGCCGTAGGGAATTCGGCGTTTTTCCACCAGCACCAAACCGTAAAGGGAGACCTTCTCAAAGGCCATCACCTGCCCGGAGCGAGCGTCAAAATGGGGTTCAAAATAATTGCACTTAACCAGGTGCTGCGCGGCGGCCAATATCCACTCGGGCTCGACCTTAGCTACGGTATGGGCGAATAGGCGGCTGGTCTCCAGTAACTGGGCAGACACCACCCAGCGGGGAGGTTTTTTAAATTGGCCAGAGCCTGGGAAAATATGGAAACGACGATTGCGGCAGCCGTTAAACTCCTTGTTTTCATCCCGCGCGCCAATATTGCCCAGCAATCCCACCACGATGGCTCGGTGTATCGCTTCGTATTCCGCCGGCTCTTTGTTTTCTTTAACTTCGAGATCGCGACAGGCCACGCGCAGCTGGTGGTGGATATCTCTCCACTCGCGCATACGCAGCCAGGACAGGAAGTTTTTCTGGCACCACTTGCGCAACTGATTTTGACTCAGTTCCTGACGCTGGACTTCAAAGGCATCCCATAGCTGAACGAAGGATAAAAAATCCGATTGTTCATGCTGCCACTGGCGATGTTTTTCATCCGCAGCCTGGCGTTTTTCTGCCGGGCGCTCGCGCGGGTCCTGCACGGCCAGAGCGGCGACAATAATCAAGAGCTCCCGCGCACTGCCATTCTCTGCCCCCGCCAATAACATGCGGCTCAAGCGCGGGTCCAAAGGCAACCTTGATAGGGATCGCCCCAATTTAGTGACCCGGCCCTGCTCATCTACCGCCTGTAATTCCTGCAGCAATTTATAGCCGTCATTAATCAGTCGTGGGTCCGGCGGATCGACAAATGGAAACTCGCGGATATCACCGATACGCAACTGCAACATTTGCAGAATGACTGCGGCCAGATTTGTGCGCAGAATTTCCGCATCGGTAAATTCCGGGCGCTGCTCAAAATCCCGCTCTTCATACAAGCGCACACAAACACCAGCGCTGACACGGCCGCAGCGACCGGCACGCTGGTTGGCGCTGGCCTGGGAAACCGGCTCTATAGGCAGCCGCTGAATTTTACTGCGGTAACTGTAGCGGCTCACTCGTGCAGTACCCGGGTCGATCACATAGCGGATACCGGGCACCGTAATAGAGGTCTCTGCCACATTGGTAGCGAGTACAATGCGACGGCCTTTATGGCCGTGGAAAACTTTGGCTTGCTCCGCAAGGCTCAAGCGGGCATACAAGGGCAGCACTTCCAATTGCGCTATCTGTGCATCGCGCAAAGCCTTGGCGCACTCGCGGATTTCCCGCTCGCCGCTCATAAATACCAGGATATCCCCACCGCGCCGACTGCTGGACTTTTCCTCGTGCAGCAATTCCTCCACAGCAGTGACCACCTGCTCGTTGAGATCTGCATCCGTATCCGCTGCGGGGCGATAGTGAACTTCCACCGGGTAGGTACGACCGGAAACCTCGATAATCGGCGCATCGCCAAAGTGCCGGGAAAATTTTTCCAGGTCGATGGTGGCCGAGGTAATTATCAGTTTCAGGTCAGGGCGCTTGGGCAGTATGGTTTTCAAATAGCCCAACAGAAAATCAATATTAAGGCTGCGCTCATGGGCCTCATCGATGATCAACGTATCGTATTTATTTAACAGGGGATCGCGCTGAATTTCAGCCAGTAGGATACCGTCCGTCATCAGTTTGACGTGGGTATGCTCGTTGCTGTGATCGGTAAAGCGTACCTGGTAACCGACGGACTCTCCCAGGGGCTGCCCCAGCTCCTCAGCAATTCGGTTGGCTACAGTGCGCGCGGCAATCCTGCGCGGCTGGGTGTGGCCAATCTGGCCGTAAATTCCCCGGCCCAGTGACAGGCAAATTTTTGGCAACTGAGTGGTTTTACCAGAACCGGTTTCACCGGCAATCACTACAACCTGATTTTTCTCGATCTGCTCGGCGATTTCCTCCCGCCGCGCTACCACTGGCAAAGACTCCGGCCACTGCACTTCCGGCAACTTGCGCCGACGCTCCTCCACCAGGGTCTCAGACGCTTGGAGCTGCTGCTCCAATTGGGCCAACATGCGATCTACCGGCTTGCCCTCTTTCTGGCGCCGACGTACATTTTTGACGGTCCTGCGCAACCCATAGCGGTCACGCCCCATGGTCGCGGAGATTCGGGCCTGCAGCGCCCCCAGTACTTTTTCTGCTTCGGTGTGACTCATAATTCGTACAGCAATGGCAAACGCGGGATTATACCCCCTGAGCACCGCAGGGCTATCAAACCTTATTGTGGCGCTCATCTATACTGGTGCGAATAGCACTTCTTCTGAGGGGCACGGCCTTTACTGCTGGTGCAATTCCTCAGGGTCATACCTTGCGAGCAGTACTATGCAAGAGATCAAGCCCAAGCCCCCCGCCAGCGCAGGCCAGCTGTTTGGCCACCCCAAGGGACTCTTCCTGTTGTTTGGTACTGAGATGTGGGAACGTCTCAGCTACTACGGCATGCGTGGTATTTTTGTCTTCTACCTGACCTCTACAGCGACTGCCGCAGTCTTCGGCTGGGAACAACTGACCGATACCGAGTTGCAATCCAAAGCCCTCAGCTACCTGGGCTGGTATGCAATGCTGGTCTACCTGACCCCCATTATTGGCGGTTGGATGGCAGATAATCGCTGGGGCCAGCGCCGCTGTATTATGTTCGGCGGCACCTTGATGATGCTGGGACAGTTCGCCCTGGGATTTCCCCACGGTTGGCTGCCAAATGGCAGCCAAATTTACATGCTGTGGATCGGGTTAGCCTTACTGATTATCGGCAACGGTTTCTTCAAGCCAAATATCTCTACCATGGTCGGGGACCTCTATGAAGAAGGTGATCACCGCCGGGATACCGCTTTTACCATTTTTTATATGGGCATCAACCTGGGCTCAATCCTCGGTTACCTGCTGGTGGGCTGGATTGGGGAAAAGGTGGATTACCAGCTGGCCTTTATCGTCGCTGGCCTTGGCATGTTAGCCGGCCTAATCCTGCAGATGACCCAAGCCAAGCGCTACCTGGGAGAAATCGGTGTAGAACCTTCTGCGCACCTGGAACTGAAAGACAAGAAAGATGAGGACGTCGATAAGCGCCGCCCGTTGACTCAGGAGGAGCGAGACCGCATCAAAGTTATTTTGGTTTTGGGCGTGTTTATCGTGATTTTTTGGGCCGGCTTTGAGCAGGCTGCCGGCTCAATGAACTTATTCGCCAAATATCGAACCGACCTGAATGTACTGGGGTGGGAGATTCCAGCCAGTTGGCTGCAGATGGTAAACCCTCTGTTTATTATTATCCTCGCGCCAATTATGGCCAGTATCTGGGTAGGCATGGGGGATCGGGAGCCCAGCTCACCGGCCAAATTCAGTTTGGGGCTGGTTTTTCTCGGCGTGGGATTCTTATCCATGTGCGGTGCCGCCCTACAAATTGGCGATTCAGAGACCATTAAAGCGAGTATTTGGTGGCTGGTATTTGCCTATATTTTCCACACCATTGGCGAACTTTGCCTATCGCCAATTGGGCTCTCTGTCGTAACTAAATTATCTCCGCTGCGCTATTTATCCCTGATGATGGGGCTTTGGTTTGCCTTTATTGGTATTGCCAACAAAGGAGCCGCAGAGATCGGTAAACTCGTTGGTGTATCCGGTCCACTCGCAACCTTTGGCGGAGTAGCCCTGGCCGCAATTATTGCCGGAATTATCCTGTACTTTATTCGCGAGAAACTGGTGGACTGGATGCACGGTGCAGAAGAGGTTCATGTAAAGGTGGGCGAAACCACCAAGGAGGAACTGAGCATCACCGCCGATCACGACGGTGTACCGCCGAAGCATTTTAGCGGCAATGACAAATAAGGGAGCCAACCCATAAAAGGCGTATTTTGCCAGCACGGACCTCGCTCTTTAACGTTATCAGATTCCGGGCCGCTAACAGGCGTGCGTTTAGCGGTCAAAGATCTCTTTCAATTGAAAGGGGAGAAAAATACGGCAGGCAGCCCCGAGTGGTTTAATACTCACCCTCCTGCCAATAAAACCGCACTTAGCTTGCAGCAATTACTGGAGGCCGGCTCAACCTTTACTGGGTTTACCCACCTTGATGAACTCGCCTACAGCATGCAGGGGAGTAATTTACACTACGGTTCTGCCGACAACCCTAAACTGCCCGGCTATTTTTGTGGGGGTTCCTCTATGGGATCGGCCGCCGCCGTGGCCTCAGGAACAGCCGATATTGGCTTAGGCACCGACACCGGCGGATCGGTGAGGGTACCTGCAAGCTATTGTGGTTTATTCGGCATTCGAACCAGTCACTCACTTATTCCTACCGACGGTGTTATCGGTTTAGCACCCTGCTTTGATACTGTCGGTTGGTTTAGTCAAACTCCTTCATTACTTGTAGACGTCGGCAAAATTCTAATCCCGTCACAGCACTTATCCGCAAATAAAGTAACCCGCCTGGTTACTTGCCCCGAGATAAGTCAACTGGCAGATACGCCTATTCAATCAGCAATCCAGGAATTTATTCCTACATTAAATAATCAATTTTCTATCTGCGAGATTAAACACCTGTCTGACATTGAATTACTGGGCGAACTGGCGGATGTATTCAGAATTTTGCAGGGCCGCGCCATCGCCAATACTCACGGAGACTGGTTGCGAAAATACCGGCCGGTATTTTCAGAGGACATCGCCACAAGAATTACTATGGCCCTATCAATTACCGATGATGAGATATCCTGGGCCAACGAAAAACGACAACAGTGGTGCAAGTTGATGGAAACATTACTACCGGACAACAGTAGCGTTTTACTAGTACCAACCACCCCCACAACCGCAATTAAGAAAGGGACCGATAGTGAACCCAGTAAAGTACAAACAAATCGCCAGCGACTATTGGGTTTAACCGCTATTGCAGGGCTTTGGGGCACCCCCCAATGTCATCTGCCGTTGTTTTCTATCGTAGAAAATGAGATTAATACTGGGGGAAAAGAGATAGAGAAACCCAGTGGCTTCTCATTGATAATGACTCCACGAAGCGATTTTTCGCTTCTCTCTCTAGTTGAGCAACTAACGAAACCCCACGAATAGCAGGTAGCACCTAAGGTGCTACCTGAAAAAGCGATCAGCTTTTTAACGCCCTTTAACCAAATAAGCGATGGCTCGATCCAACCCCTCCAGGGTCATCGGATACATATGCCCGTCCACCAGTCTCTGGGTCATACCGATACTGGGAGTATATTGCCAGTACTCCTCTCCTACAGGGTTCAACCAGATCAGGTTACTGTAGGTATCGGTAACACGCTCCATCCAGGCCGCACCGGGCTCTTCATTCATATGTTCGACACTGCCGAAACGACTGGTAATTTCGTAGGGCGCCATAGACGCATCGCCGACAAAAATTACTTTGTAGTCCTTGCCATAGGTGCGCAGTATTTCCAGCAGCGAGGTATTTTCGCTATAGCGCCGCTGGTTGTCTTTCCACACATGCTCGTAAACAAAATTGTGGAAATAAAAATATTCGAGATGCTTGAACTCGGAGCGACAGGCGGAGAACAGTTCTTCACAGACGCGCACATAGGGGTCCATAGAGCCCCCTACATCGAAGAAGATCAGCACCTTAATCGCATTATGTCGCTCCGGCACCATTTGAATATCCAGTAACCCGGCGTTGCGTGCAGTAGAGGAAATGGTGTTATCCAGATCCAGTTCCTCTGCGGCACCGGTGCGGGCAAATTTGCGCAGCTTGCGCAGAGCCACCTGGATATTGCGGGTGCCCAGACTGATACTGTCATCCAGATTTTTAAACTGGCGCTTCTCCCAAACCTTTGACGCCGAGCGATTGCGTCCCTTACCACCCACACGGATACCGCCGGGATGATAACCACTATTGCCAAACGGGCTGGTGCCGCCAGTACCAATCCAGCGATTACCACCGCTGTGACGCTTCTTCTGCTCCTCTAGACGCTTTTTAAATTCCTCCAGTAGTTTTTCCAAGCCACCGAGGCTTTGCACCTGGGCCTTTTCCTCTTCGGTCAGCTGCTTCATAAATTCTGCACGCAGCCAGTCCTCGGGAACCATTTGCTCGACAATGTCGTCGAGGGTCTCAAGGTCCTTAAAATAGGAGTCGAAAGCGCGATCAAATTTATCGAAGTGCTTCTCGTCCTTGACGAGGCAAACGCGGGCAAGGAAGTAAAATTCCTCAAGGTCGGCAAACACCAGGCGCTGCTGTAATGCCTCAAGCAGGGCCAGCAGTTCGGTGATGGTTACCGGTAATTTATAGCGGCGTAAATTCTGGAAAAAGCCAATCAGCATAATAATTCGCAGTCAGCACAGGGAAAAAATAACACCCGGTTAAACCGGGCCGAAATCACCGAGGACAACCTAAGCCCTCGGTGACATTAACCAACACAGTTTAGCGATTATCGCGACGGGCCATAAACGCCAGGCGCTCCAGCATATGGACATCCTGCTCGTTTTTCAGCAGGGCACCGTAGAGCGGCGGAATGGCATTGCTGCTATCGCTGTTTTTCAGGATCTCCTCGGGAATATCATCAGCCATCAACAGCTTGAGCCAATCGATCAGTTCGGAGGTCGAAGGCTTTTTCTTCAGGCCTGGAACCTCGCGCAGCTGGAAGAAAATATCCATTGCCTCGGCCACCAGCTGCCCTTTGATCCCTGGGTAGTGCACATCGACAATTTTGCGCATGGTGTCACGATCGGGGAAGCTGATGTAATGGAAAAAGCAACGGCGTAAAAAGGCGTCCGGCAACTCTTTCTCATTATTGGAAGTGATAATTACGATGGGGCGCTGCTTGGCCTTGATGGTTTCGCCAGTCTCATAGACAAAGAACTCCATACGATCCAGTTCAACCAGCAGGTCGTTGGGGAATTCGATATCCGCTTTATCGATTTCATCGATCAGCAGCACCACGCGCTCTTCTGCCGCAAAGGCCTCCCAAAGCTTGCCGCGCTTAATGTAGTTGCCAATATCGTGAACCTTATCCACCCCCAGTTGGGAGTCCCGCAGGCGGGATACCGCGTCGTACTCGTACAGGCCCTGCTGGGCTTTGGTGGTGGATTTAATATGCCACTGGATCAGCTTTAGTCCGAGGCTCTCTGCTACCTGCTCGGCGAGCAGTGTTTTGCCGGTGCCGGGCTCACCCTTGATCAATAGTGGGCGCTGCAGGGTAACGGCCGCATTCACCGCCATCTGCAAGTCTTCGGTCGCTACATAGCTTTCGGTACCGGTAAACTTCATAACTGCTCCAATCCTGTCGTCGAGGCTAACTATCTCTTTTAGCGAATGATAATTGAACAACAGGTTGGGGGCGAGGCGGTAACGCTCAATTTGGATGACCAGCTTGCGCTGGGGGAATTTGCCAGTCCCGCAGGGCGAGCCTTGAAAGTACGCGTGGGCTTACCGAAGCAGCCTAGGCCATCTGGGTACTGCGGCGGTGTACAACCTGGCGACCTTTGCCGGTGATATACCAGCGGATGCCCAGGTGACTGTGAATTTTCCCGACCATCTCCAGCACCAGCAAGCTATTCAAGGCGCGGGCTATAGAATTGGTTTCCATACCGCTGTCCTGCACCATGCCGGAAAGAGACCGAAATACACACTCCCCGGTATTTAACAAATGCAGCACCTGTAGGGCATTGTCATCCAATTTACGGATCTGATTGAAATCGATGGTCGGCCCCTGCTCGGGGTCGCCCTCAATTTCATGCTCCAATAGGGGCATCATTTCCAACTGCATGGTGCGCAGTTCCTGCTCCATATTCTCTACTCGGGCGCGGGCAATACTGGCGTCTCGCAACTGGCGCCGCGCGGCGTTAAACACGAACATACGTGATGCAATTGCAGCGAGCAGGCAGTAACCGGTAAAAATCAATAAACGCGAGGGGTCACCCTGGATTTCTATCAACAAGTCACTCTGGGTGAATTTAAGGAATATCGGTACCATCAAGGCGCCACACAGCCCCATAATCAGGCAACGTGCGAGCCCCGCTGGATCTTCTTCGGTAAACAGCATTTGATAGTAATTGACCAACCCACCCAAAATGCCCGAAACCAGCATTACTGCAGTCAATATAAGCAGGTGATCGAGCATCAGTATTCCTCAGCCATTCGGCTCTCACTGCCAATCCGGGCAAGTGGGTATTGAACTGAATATTTCACTCTATTCACGACTGCCCTTGCCCTCTTCCCCTATTAGGTGCGAGGTATTTCCCACATGCCGGATACAGCCGCCTCTTGTTGTTACTGGATACCTGGCAGAAAAGTGACACTGCTTTTACATTGTTTTGCATTGCGCCACAGCGGGAACCAGCTTAATAGATATAGCAGCTGTCATTGACTGGGGTTGTCGGTCTAAAGGGTTTTAGCGCCTTTGATACGAGCAACCGAGTGAAGGCCTGGATATAGGCGTCGAGGAGGGACGATGGCTGCGCAAGTGAATTAAAGTGCAACAAAAAATACTGGGGGAATGGCTACCCTGCCCTCAGGCATGACAGCCATATCTTGGGTTATTGTTCGTTAAAGTAGGGATCTTCATCAAAGCGACGACGCCTGTCCCGGCGAAACCTCATCAGCAAGCTGACAATCCCCCAAACAACCATGATCGCCAGGGCTCCACCCGAAGCGAATATCAAATTGGTAGTGACCTCTGGCGCCGCTCCATTTTCTTCAAACAGCGTTTGATAAACAAATAGCGGCAACACCGGCACAGCAACTGACTCCGCTACAGAGGTCTTTGCCGGCGCCAGCAACACCGCCGCAGCCACTAACAGTAGAGTCTGGCGCACCCAACTCCATCGCCAATTGCGCATAAACCACCAGCCCGCCAACAGCATAACCAGTGTTGAAGCGGCGTATACCATCCAGGCAAATTGGAAATCTTCTGTCATTCTCTCACTCTACTTTCTGGCACACCGATTTAATATCGGGCAAATATGCCAGGGTCCTTTACATCGTCACTCGCTCGGAACCGGCATATTTACGCCGCTTCGCAGACAAGCACTGCCAGCCATAAATCGATCCGAAGAATGATTTAATTATGCGCAATATTCAAAGGCGTTCACAGGTCGCAGTTCCCGTTTGCGATCAACCTTGTTCAACCCAAGAGACAATATGATCCTCCATATCGTCTGAATGAACCGACTCTTCACTGACAACGCGCCCACGCACCGATATCCCCGCCCGATGTACGGATTCCGGGTCCCCCGACACCAGTGGGTGCCAGTCCGCAAGAGGGCGCCCTTCCGCAAGACTGCGGTATGCGCAGGTGAGCGGCAACCAATCGAATTCGGCAATATCCTCTATACGCAACTGAATACATCCGGGAACATGGGCTTTGCGCTGGCTGTACTCACTGCACTGGCAGGAATGGGTATCCAACAGGCGGCAGGCCACATTAGTGAGGTAGACCTCACCCGTATCCTCATCCTCCAAGCTGTGCAGACAGCAGCGACCACAACCGTCACAAAGCTGCTCCCACTCGGATCGACTCATTTGCTCCAGCGTTTTCCGCCGCCAAAAAGGCTCCTGTGCCATTTAGCTCGACTCAGCGTTGCAACTTGCTGTTCTTCAGCGCGATTTCACTCATTTCGGAATCGGCTATTGGCGGCATCTGTAAGTAATAGCCGCGAGTGAGCACCTCTTTGAGCAACTTGTCCGCCTCTGCACGGGCCAGCTTTTTGTCCGGCGTCACCAACATCGTAGTGACGTGCTGCGGCTTGCCGAAAAGCTCCAGTAGATTTTTGGGAACCCTCGTAGTGCCTTCGCGCTTATCCACGTACAGATACATTTCGTCTTTATTTGGACTGCGATAAATATCGCATAAAACTTTCACTTCAATTCCTCTTTACGCAATTGTTTCAGAGCTTCGAGCAAAGGGTGGCCAATCACATCGGCCCGCCACCCTGTGAGCCGCCCCTCTAACTCGGGTCGACGGGCCTGGACCAAGGCTTCCAGCTCTTTTTTGCGAATTAATATTTCGGCAGGCAACCCGGCCCGCTCGGCAATAGACACCATCTCAAGCCGCAGTTGCTTGAGGATCTCTCCCTGCTGCCGGTTGAGAGGCTGCTGCATTCGCGCAGGAGGATCGCTTCTCTCGCAGGCTTGGGCAACGATTTTTAACAGGGCCTCTCCGTGCTCACGCAAAGCCCACCCTTCCATACCCAGTTGGCTCAAGGCACCTCTATGTCGAGGCAACTGTTGGGCCAGGCCGAGACAGATATTCTCTTTCAACAAGTGATTGCGCGGCATATTCAGCGCCCTGGCCTGCTTTTCGCGCCAGGCACACACATCCTGTAGCACTGCCAGTTGTTTACTGCGCAGGCGCCAGGCACCTTTCACTTTTTGGTAGTAAATCTCAGGCGGGTTCGGGTTTCGAGCCGTGACCACCAATGATGCACAGTCTTCCTGCAACCACTCCAGGCGCCCCTTCCCATTGAGGTCCTTTACCAGTACGCCGTAGAGTACCGGCAACCAAGCGACATCGAGGGCGGCATAGGTTTTCTGTGCATCACTGAGAGGTCTCTGCAGCCAGTCCGAGCGGGTTTCACTCTTGGGCAATTCAATATGCAGTAGCTGGTTAACTGTCGCCGCATAACCTAAGCCCGCTCCCATGCCACAGATCGCAGCGGCAATTTGGGTATCAAAAATGGGCTCGGGGATCACCCCCAGCAAGCGCTCCAGGGTTTCCAGGTCCTCACTACAACTGTGCATGATTTTAGTGACAGCGGTATCGAGCAAGAGGTCGCGAAGCGGCTGTAACTCCTCAATCGCCAAATTGTCGATCAGATAGCAGTGTTTTCCATCACCTACCTGGACCAGGGCCGGTTGGGGATAAAAAGTACGGCTGCGCATGAACTCGGTATCCAGGGCTACCGCACTCTGCTTGCGCCATTCTGCACACAACTCTACCAGCTGCTCGTAACTGTCGACCCAGCGTGGAGTGGTATCTATTTCTGTCATTGATATCACTCAACTGCCGGAAAAAAATGCGGTTCGACTATTAAAGGCGTGGGCGAGAGTGCCGCCATCGATATATTCCAGCTCTCCGCCGATGGGCACACCGTGGGCAATCCGGCTCACCGTCACCCCCTGGGCACGAGCTCTCTCCGCGATGTACTGCGCGGTAGCTTCACCTTCTACCGTAGGGTTAGTGGCGACAATAAGTTCGCGCAACTGCTCAGTAGCGAGCCTCTGCTCCAGCAAGTCGATCCCCAGGTCCCCCGGGCCAATACCATCGATGGGCGAGAGATGCCCATGCAGGACAAAGTAGCGACCGTGGTAATTACCGGCCTGCTCAATAGCCAGAACATCAGCGGGCGTCTCAACCACGCACAGTGAGTCCTGCTCGCGCCGGCTATTGCTACACAATGAGCAAACGGGCTCCTCTGTCAGGGTGCGACACTGCCCACAGCGCCCGACTTGTTCCACCGCTCGTGCCAAACTCTGGGCCAGCAGGGAGGCAGCTTCCCGGTCTTTTTCCAACAGGTACATCGCCATGCGCTGCGCGGACTTGGGGCCCACACTGGGCAGACAGCGGAGCGCGCGGATCAGCTCTTCAATCAGGGGACTAAACATACAAACTCAAAACCAGTGGATGGCCACTTCTTAAAAGGGGAACTTAAAGCCTTCAGGCAAATTGATACCTGAAGTCAGGTCTCCCATCCCCTGCTTTTGCAGTTCCTGTGTTTTTTCCTCTACACGGCGCACAGCGTCGTTGACCGCAGCGGCCAGCAGGTCTTCCAGCATTTCCTTCTCCTCAGTCATCAGGGAGGGGTCAATTTCCACAGATGTCACATCGTGGCGACCATTCATCGTCACCTTGACCATACCCGCCCCAGACTCACCGCAGATGCGAAGCTCAGTCAGGTCCTGCTGCATCTTCTGCATTTTTTCCTGCATATCGGCCTGCATTTTCTGGGCCTGCTGCATCAAATCGCCCAAACCTTTCATAGGTAACCTCTATCTTGTGCATGTGGCCCCGGAATAAACCGGGCCCTAATTGTCATTAATCTTCTACTACTAGTGATTCTACGGAGCCCGGCACCAGTTCCGCACTCAATTCTGCCTGTAATTCTTGAACCAGTGGGTCAGCGACCAGTGCATCCTGGGCAGCTTCTAGCCGCGCTTGGCGGGTAGCTGCGACTAATCGGGCGGGGGTACTCCCATGTACCTGCCCTACTTGTATCTGCGCTACCACAGGCTGTTGGAAGAAGTCAGCCAGAGAGTCCCCCAGACGCCGCTGGTGAACTTCGTCGTAGAGGCTGCTGTAAGATTCATCCAGGGTGAACGAGAGTATATTGTCCTGCCTGCCCACCATCTCCAAGTGCTGGGCAATAGAGTGCAAAATACCGGTAATACCCAGCTGTCCATACATTACCGGCCAACTGCCAGGCGTTAATGCTTCCAAACGCCCTTTTGGCACTTCCTGACTGCGGCTTTCTACCGGAGCCTCCCGCGAGGTATTCACCGTATTTTGTGGTACTGGTTGCTGTGATGCCGGCGCCGACTCCACTTCCGCAACTCGCTGGCGAAGCTCGGCCAGGACATCTTTACGCTGGGGACGCTCTTCTGCCACTCCCTGGACAGGAGGCGGGCTTGTAATTTGCTCCGGCTGAGCCTCCGTCGCTGGCTCACTGATCATTTCAGCTGGGGCTGCAGGCTCTACCTCCCTTTGCTCTGCCTGATTCTGCAACGGCTGCAGGCCCTGCACTGCCTGCGGGGGAGCCACATCAACCTTTGTAACAGCCTGCGGCTGTGCCGCTTCAGGCTTTTTTGCCGGACTGACCTCCGGTACTTCTGGCGCTACAGGGGCCTGTGGCTGTAGCG
Source organism: Microbulbifer sp. CNSA002 (assembly GCF_047324085.1). Classification (NCBI taxonomy): domain Bacteria; kingdom Pseudomonadati; phylum Pseudomonadota; class Gammaproteobacteria; order Cellvibrionales; family Microbulbiferaceae; genus Microbulbifer; species Microbulbifer sp. CNSA002. Next base: position 904,766 of record NZ_CP172449.1, on the reverse strand, counting down.
CTTCTAGAGCTGGTGCTGGTGAAACGGATTCGGAAGCCGATGGCAGTGGAGAACGGGGAATATCCGCAACTCCCTGAGGACGGAAGGCCAGCATCCGCAGTAGAGCCATTTCAAAGCCACTGCGCTGATCCGGGGCCAAGGGCAAGTCACGCCGGGCCAGCAGGGCCATCTGGTAATACAGCTGCACATTTTCCGGGGCGATACGCCCAGCTAAATTTCTCAGTCGCTCACCATCACCCAGGGAATTATCGATAGATTGCGGCAACACCTGAGCCACTGCGATACGGTGCAGGTTATCGGCGAGTTCTGCCAGCGCAGCACTGTAATCAGGGGCCTGCTGAGACAACTCAGCAACTGTGGCAAATAAAGCCTGTGCGTCCTCTTCAGACAAGGCTTGCAGCAGCTTCCACACCAAACCGGTATCGATACTGCCCAGCATACCGCGCACTTCTGCCTCGGTAATTTGCCCCCCACCAAATGCGATGGCCTGGTCAGTAAGACTCATCCCATCTCGCATACTGCCATCTGCGGCGCGACCGAGATGCCACAGGGCCCCTTCTTCAAACGGAACCTGTTCTTGCTCCAACACAAACTTCAAGTGCCCCACAACCCGCTCGGGGCTCATATTCTTCAGCTTGAACTGGAGACAGCGGGACAGCACGGTAACCGGCAACTTCTGCGGATCAGTCGTTGCCAGTAGAAACTTCACATGGGGAGGCGGTTCTTCGAGGGTTTTTAACAGCGCGTTAAACGAGCTGTTCGACAACATATGGACTTCGTCGATCAGGTAAACCTTGAAGCGACCCCGGGTCGGTGCGTACTGCACGTTCTCAAGCAGTTCACGAGTATCTTCGACCTTGGTACGCGAGGCTGCATCCACTTCGATCAAGTCGACAAAACGGCCATCGGCAATCTCATTGCAAGTGTGGCACTGGCCACAGGGTTCAGAACTAACTCCCTCTTCACAATTCAGACACTTGGCCAGGATTCGTGCGATCGTGGTTTTACCCACACCACGGGTACCGGCAAAGAGGTAGGCGTGGTGCAAGCGGCCATTATCCAGGGCGTTGATCAACGCCTGGAGAACATGCTCCTGTCCCACCATCTCGCGAAACAGCTTCGGCCGCCACTTCCGTGCCAGTACTTGATAACTCATTCAATCTCCGGTGCTCGACACACCTCTGCAAGGTCTTATTGTCTGCGCCTGTGGCGCGGCCGCCATTATACCGGCATCCATCGCCAGGCATAGAGAATCGAAGAGTGTGACCAGTCAAGTTCTATCGTACCTCTCGTAGCGAAACCAATGCTTGTGATATAACTGTGCGCCAGCTCGCACTAAGAACAATCAGTCCATAACTACAGCGAGCAGGGTACGGGGATCACGATCAGTAATGAATAAGGCCAGGAAGACGCTTCTTGAAAGGCTGTTTACCGAACACGGACAGGCCTTGGTACGCTTTGTCTCTCGCATTGTAAAAAGCCCTGACGATGCCGAGGATATCGCCCAACATGCCTATCTACGCCTGCAAAAACTCAGCGATGAGAAGGAACTTGAGAATCCACGGGCCTACCTCTACCAGATTGCCAATAACCTTGCTGTGGACCAGCTGCGTCGGGGCAAGCTTCATGTAGAGTATGTGAGCCAGCAGATCCCCATGGAGGGTGAGCCCTACACCGACGACCATGCGGACCATCAGTCACCAGAAAGGTTGCTGGCAGCCCGCCAGCAACTACAGTCCATCTACGAAACCATGGACAAGCTGCCCCTTAAGTGTCGCCAGGCCTTTCTATTGCATAGGACCCGGGGCCTCTCCTATAGCGAGATAGCTAAGGAGATGAATATCTCCGTGAGTAGTGTGGAAAAGTATATTTTGCAGGCTTTGAAAGCGTGTCGTAAGAAGGTGACTCCTGAAAGGTGACCTTCAGTCAGTTGCGCCACTTGTGACATATATCCTTAAAATAACGATAAAAAAATGAACCACCAGTATTCACACCTTAACAACAACTCCACAAAATTATTTGAGGGGGGAAGCTGTTCAGTCGTCTCAGCTTCGAAGGACCGAATTGAGTAAACCTAAATACTCTACATACAACAGAACATTTTACTGCAATTCAGTAAAAACTCGTTGGAATGACATTTTTATTCGACGGTATGCGCGGTAGAGGTCGCACAAATCCAGAAACTTTGAGTAATATGCCGCCCTGAATATCAAAGTACTAAAGTAACACTTCGTAAACCCAAGATGCTAGAGCAACCATGATGACTAACCCTAAGCAAGCAATAAGTGAAGAAAGCCTTGACCAGGCTTGCGCTTGGGTTGCTCGTTTGCGCTCTGACTCGATTACATCTAGCGACCGTCACCAGTTCAAGAAGTGGATTTCCCAAGAGGAGAATCAGCTGGCTTTTGCCGAAATCACTGAACTCTGGGGAGACCTGGGTGCTTTATCTCACCTACCGGTAGATACATTGTTCCCTGAAAGCATCCCCTCTCCGCAAAATAGAACTGCGATTTGCTCCGCATCCACCGATAACGCACAGGGGCAACAAAGCTCAAAGCAATGGACATTGCCGCAGTGGCTTATGGGCGGCGGTCTAGCAACCTGCGGAGCAATAGTTGCCCTGTGGGTTGGATATCAGGGTATGGGCGGCGAACTCAAGGCTCAAATATATGCGACTGAACGCGGACAAATACAGACAATAAACCTGTCCGATGGCTCAGAAGTAAAGCTGAACTCCAATAGTGAACTGCGGGTGATCTATAACCGCAATGAGCGCCGCACTGAGTTAGTTCGAGGTGAAGCCTTCTTCGAAGTGGCAAGGCAAACTTCTCGCCCCTTTACTGTTACTGCCGGCAGCGCCAATATCCGCGTATTGGGAACCGAATTTAACGTTGAACTCAACCCACAGAGCACAAGAGTATCTGTAACTGAGGGCACAGTCTCAGTCAGCGAAACCGATAGCGCTCCCGGCTTGGAGCCTGAATCAGTACAATTGGTCAAGAACGAGAAAGTCAGCGTTTCTGAAAGAGGACTCAGTCCAATTGGCCAAACATCACCGGAAGAAGCTACCGACTGGACAAAAGGACTGCTAGTCTTTGAAAAAACCCCACTTAAGGACGCTTTAACCGAGTTAAACCGTTATTTAGCTGTTCCAGTTGCCGCCTCCCCCCAAGTAGAGGACAAGTTGGTTTCAGGAACCTTTGAGATTTCCGACCCAGATAGCACCTTGAAAGCAATCGCTACTGCGCTCGATTTACATGAAGACCACAGCGACTCCAACCTGACTATCTTGTCTCCCGCACATAACTAGGTTATAACCGTCGATACGGCGGTTATATATTACACAAGCAAAATAAGCCCGCCCAAAAACTAAGAAAAACTATCAATTTGCTGCATTTTGACATGCTGCATGTATTTGAATGGGCACCTCATTGACACTTAGGTACTGGATAACAATATCCCTTGTGTTAGCGCTTTGCTCCCCTAGCGCTACCTACGCCCTATGCCCTGAATCGGGAATCGAAATCCCCAAAGGGAGCCTCTCTCAAGCTCTGATATCACTGGGCCAACAATGTAAAATATCACTGCTGGTTAGAGCCTCATCAGCTGCAAAATTTCAAGTTAACAGGCGGACACTACTTAGCCCCGACGGCCAATTTGAGCCCGCTTTAAAGCAACTATTAGAAGGAGTGCCGCTATCCTTCAAAAAAGTAGGCCCATCATCAGTAGCAGTTATTGAATCACCCCAGGCTAATACTAGCCCGCAAATAGCAACAGGTATTTTACAAACTGAAGAAGTAACGGTTACGGGTCAGAGCCTAACGGGAAGTCACTTGCGCCACTTCCAATCAGAAGGATACCTGCCGGTAGACCGTCTTTCGCGAGACCAGCTGGAAATGACCGGCGCTCAGACTATTGCCGATTTGCTAAAGTTTTTACCTGCTATCTCCGGCAACTCCACAAGCACTTCAGTTAGCCAGGAGAGCGATGGTACTGCAGCAGTCTCCCTGCGCGGCCTACCAGCCAATAGCACTCTTGTTCTCCTCAATGGGAGACGAATCATCAGCGATGGGTTTAATGGAGAAGCAACCGACTTAAACACTATCCCTCTAGCTCTTGTTGAAAGAGTCGAAATTCTAAAAGACGGGGCTTCGGCTGTTTATGGCTCCGATGCTATCGCAGGAGTTGTGAATATTATCCTGCAAACTGACTTTGAAGGGCTCACAGTGAAGAGCTATTACGGACAAGCTTCACAAGGTGATCGACAGAGTGAATCCCACCATTTAACCTGGGGATGGAGGGGGGACCGGTCTCACTTAATGTTAAACCTGGCCCAAAATCGCCAGGGAAAAGTAATGAGCCGGGACCGAGATCTCTCCAGCTCAGCGGATAGTCGCGCAATTGGGGGGACAGACCAGAGATCATCCGCCATCCCAGATGGCTTTATCGCCCTCGAGAGAAATGAGGTGTTAACCAACCTCTCCCCCGGAACCTATCAGAGCTGGTCGCCGGAAGAGAAATTTAACTACAGCGACTACACCTCAGCAATTACCCCCACCCAAAGTGACTCAATATACATAGCCGGCAACCTGGATATCGGCGAAAGCACGCAAGCTTTTTCTGAAATTATGGGAGTCCGATCTATCGGAGTATCAACCTCTGCTCCCACCCCTGTATTTACACGCTTTGACAACGGGGACCTAACGATAGCGGCTGATAATATTTACAATACTTTTAACGAAGAAATTTATGATGTCCGCAGACGCGTTATCGAGCTTGGCCCAAGGACACAAAACAACCGAACAAACACCTGGAGACTCAATACCGGAATTAAAGGCTTCTGGAATGAGTGGCAATGGGAACTAGGTGCCTCAATTCACAGAACCTCTAAGAAAGAAACACTAAACAATGTAATAGATCCCTTTGCGCTCTCCCTGGGGCTAAAAGGACCAGATGTCTGCAATATCACGACCTCCTGTGTGGCTGTAAACCTTCTTGGCCCCAGCGGAAGTATTGATGCGGAACAGCTAGAGTTCATTCGCGGCAAAAGTGTAACCACTAGCAACTCCCGAATGACATCTTTCACATTCATAACTGACGGCATTATCAAAAAGATATCAGCAGGAAATATTCTTGCAGCAGCAGGAATTGAGTTCAGACGGGAAAGCGTAAATCTTCACTCCAATGATAATTTTGGAATGTCCTTTATTGGTGGGCACGCCCCTGGATCTACAGAAGGAACCCGGCTTGTCAAAGAAGCTTTTGCTGAGGTGTCCATCCCGCTTATTTCAGAAAAGCTGTGGCTAGATGGTGCCATTAGAAGCTCTCACTACGACGACTTTGGGGATACTAGTAATCCCAAACTGGCTCTAAGATGGAAACCAGCTCCCTCCCTTCTTGTACGAAGCAGCTATACCACTGGGTTCAGAGCCCCAACTCTTACAGACATGAATCAACAGGGCTACCAAACACAAGAATTTCTATTCGACCCCTGTACCAGCACAAATGCAAGCGACCTTCCTGGCTGCCAATTTCAGTCAGACAGTTCACGGATACAATATTTAACTGAATTTAGCGGTAATCCAGATCTAGCTCCAGAAACATCCCGAACAATTTCTCTTGGAGTGACATGGGAACCTCTCAGGCTTCCCGACTTTATTGCTAAGTTTGACCTTTATGACATCGACGAAGACCAAGTGATCGGCACTAACCCCCAGTTTTTATTGGATCAAAATGCCTACTACAACCTTTATACGGATTTAGTCAAACGCGACCAAAGTGGCGATATCACCAAAATATATGCTTCTCGTATAAATCAAGGAAGCCGTGAAATTCGAGGATATGACGCCGCTTTTCGTTATCACTTCCAGCTAGAGGGTGATAAGGAGCTGCATTTGGCTTTAAACATCAGCAGAATGCTTCACTACCTCAATCAAAGCTCACCTAACTCAACCAAAGAAGATCTATCTGGCACCTTCACAGATATTTCAGCCGGCGGCCCAGGATCATTGCCAAAGTGGAAAGCCAATGCTGGAGCATACATAAAAAAAGGCCCTTGGAATGCCGGCTATACCGTCCATTACGTGGACAGCCTTAAAGAAACGTTTACCACCCTGGACGGCACTAACGAAAGCCGCAATATCAGCGACTGGTCATCACATGACATTCAGGTTGCTTACACCCCGAGCTCTCGACTGAGATTTGCGTTCGGTATCAATAATTTACTAGATCGCTCACCTCCTTTTGCTTCAACCGCAGAGAGCAATAACCACGACTACCTTACATATGACCTAACAGGTCGATTCTTTTACGGAAGCTTCTCCCTAAGCCTTTAAGTTACACCTCTCTACTCAAACCTCTTCTGCCTCCCCTTTTACCGCTCTCAGACAGACCAAAAATAAAACAAAAAGATCGATGAGCGAGCACGCGCTGACCTACCAAACCTGACAATACGTAGTATCAGAAAAAAACACGATTCTTTTGAGGGGTTCCGCCCGCCAAACGTTAATAGGTGTGTTGGGAGGGAAGTAGCCACTTGGGGGTAGCTACTTCCAGCAATCGTCATTAATGACAACAGACTATAAATCCAACGATCAAGAGAGGATTGACAATGAAAAAGAACCTCCTGTCCGCAGCCGTAAAGGGAGCCCTGGGCTTCACCGCTGCCGCAATTATGGTTCCTGCAATGCCTGCTTTCGCTCAGCAAGATGCGGAAATGGTTGAAGAAGTTATCGTTACTGGCTCTCGTATCAAGCGCCAAGACCTTGAATCTGTTACTCCATTAACCTCTATTGGGGCAGAAGAGTTCAAGATTTCCGGTAACCTCAATATTGAGCAGAAACTCGCTGAACTACCTCAGACTCGGCCCAGCTTTGGTCCCAGCTCTAACAACCCTGGGGACGGTACTGCCCAGGTAGACCTTCGCGGCCTCGGAAGCTATCGTACAGTGGTTCTTGTCAACGGCCGCCGCTATATTCCCTCTACTCAAGAAGGTATCGTTGACCTGAACACCATTCCCAGCACCCTGATCCGGAGTGTTGATGTAATTACTGGTGGTGCTTCTGCGGTATACGGCTCCGATGCCCTCGCCGGTGTAGTTAACTTCCAGTTAGTAGACGATTTCGAAGGGGTTCAACTTACCAGCCTTTATGATGTTACAGAGGAAGGTGATGGCACCAAGCGCAATATCGACCTGACTATCGGTGGTAACTTTGCCGATGGACGCGGTAATGCTACCGTATATGCATCTTGGACTGACCGTGACCCCGTTTTCCAAGCTGACCGCAACTTCAGTACTAACACTTGGGGCGAAGCGGACACTGACGGGGACGGCTTCAACGATAGCCTGTCCACCTCTGGTTCCAGTGGCATTCCTGGCACAAACGTATTTAGTACTGGCACAACCTTTGAGCCAGATGGCACTTCTCGCGCTTTCCAAGACCCAGAAGACCGCTTTAACTACGCTCCAGATAACTATTTGCAGCTGCCGCAAGAGCGCTTCCTGATTAGTGCGTTTACGCATTACGACCTGAATGACAAAGTCACCGCTTATGGTGAAATGGCGTTCTCTCACAACCAAGTTCCACAGGAACTGGCCCCCACCCCTGCATTTACTACAGTTTCAGTAAACCCAAATACACCTTTCTTCGATGAAGCTTACCAAGAAACTCTTAGAAACCTGAATGTTGCAAATGGCAACAATGCAGATGATCCGGTTGATCTTTTCATCGGACGTCGAATGGTTGAAAATGGTTCTCGCGAATCAATAGATACTCGTGACGCTTTCCGCATCGTGACTGGCTTCCGTGGCGACATCAATGACGACTGGTCTTTTGATACTTACTACAGCTACTCCAATCTCGATCAGACCAACCGTCAAAACAACGACGTTGCGGCCTCCAAGTTCAAGCAAGCTATCCTTGTCACAGATGACGGCACAGCATGTCAAGATACTTCCAATGGCTGTGTACCATTAAATATTTGGGGCGCAGGCAATATCAGTGACGAAGCGATTAACTTCATCACTGTCGATGCCACAAACATTACCAGCATCACACAAGAAGTAATCTCTGCAAGCGTATCCGGCCTTCTGGGCACTGTTCCCTCTGCAGATGAAGCTATCGGTGTGGTGTTTGGTTTAGAGCATCGCGATGATGAGTCTAGCTTCCACCCTGATAGCTACCTCGCTACAGGCGACGTTTTGGGCTTTAATGCCGGGCAGCAGACCATTGGTGGTTATACCGCAATGGAAGCTTTTGCCGAAGTAAACGTACCGCTGGTTTCTGGCAAGCCTGGAGTTGAGAGCCTAGCTCTGTGGGGTGCATACCGCTATTCCGATTACTCGAATATTGGCGGAGTTAACTCTTTCGCAACTGCTTTAAACTACGCTCCAATTGAAATGGTTAAGTTCCGCGCAGGCTTTCAGCAGTCTGTTCGCGCTCCAAATGTCTACGAGCTTTACCTAGGTGAATCCGCAGGCTTCCCGCCCGCTAGCGACCCATGTGCTGTAGGCGGTTCAGGGGATACCGATACCTGTAACGCCACCATGCCTGATGGCGTAACTGCAGGCAGCTTTACTCAAGCGAATACCCAGATTGAAGGTGTTTTCGGCGGCAATGAGGAGCTTCAAGAGGAAACCTCAACTACGATCACATTTGGTGCAGTAATTGAGCCGATGGATGGCCTCGACATCGCTATCGACTACTACGATATTGAAATCGAAGATGCGATCGACGTATACGGCGGTGGTGTAAATAACATCCTGGATCTCTGCTACAACCAATTCCAAGATGCTAGCTCACCATATTGCCAAGCAATTAACCGCCGCAGCGACGGTAACGTTGACTACGTAGAAGCGTTTAATGCGAACATCGGCCTGATTGAGACCAGAGGTGTTGACCTCAACATTAACTACGGTACCGATCTGGACTTCGGCTTTGATGGTGCCTCCTACCTGAGCGTCACTTTCAACAGCACCTACCTGCTCCAGTACGACGTAACTCCCGTTGCTGAGTTCCCAAGTGTTGTGAATGAGTGTGCCGGCTATTACGGAAACACCTGTGAGGCACCCAGAGGCGAATTCAACTGGAATACACGTGTTAGCTGGCAGAGTGGCCCACTAACCTTGTCCGCCTTGGTTCGCTATCTTGATGGAACCAAAGATGACCAGTTGATGACCGTTAGTGGACCTCGCACTATCGAAGTTACCGCTGACAACATCGATGATCTGATGGATGCGGGCTCTGCTTTCACCAACATCGCCGTTGGAGACACTGTCACCAATCCATTCGATGAGCGCAACCAACTGGTTGTAGAGTCTATTGATGATGAGTTTTACCTTGACCTCAGCGCCGGCTGGGCAGTCAATGAAAACTTTGACATCAACTTTGGTATTAAGAATGTTCTAGATACTGAACCCACCACTTTGGGGGATTCTGCTGAGCAAGCTAATACCTATCCATCTACTTATGACTTGTTAGGTCCGCGCTACTTCCTGAGCGCAAGCTATCGTTTTGAGTAGAAGTAAGCTGATTGTCATTTGACACAAAGAAACGGCGAGCATTGCTCGCCGTTTCTTTAATTAGAAAATGTCTATGAAGAGAAATTTAACGCTTCAACAAGTCCTGGCGAGCCTTGGAAAAATGGTGGAGTCTGGACATGCTCAGAACGCGCTACCTGCAATCCAAAAATTGAATCAGCAGTTCCCGAACGAGCCGAATGTATTACACCTCTCCGCTCTCGCGTTAGGTGCAGTCAACAGTAAAAGAGAAGCTAAAGATTTCTTTGAAAAATCACTTAAAGCAAAAAATGACCAACCGCCGGTACATAATAATTTTGCTAACTTTCTAAAAGCGCAAAAGCAGATAGATCTTGCAAGGTACCATTACAAGCAAGCTATTCATTACAATCCGAAATTTACAGCCGCATGGCGAAATTTGGCAATACTTGAGTTTGAATCAAACAACCTAACTCTAGCCTATGAACATGCCTTAAAGGCCGCAAGCTTCACGCCTAGCTCTCCTGCTTCACTAACCCTCCTTGGAAATATCTGCAGAAAAAACAGCCAATTTCAAGATGCCTTGGATTTCTTTCAAAAAGCGAGGGCTCAAGATGCAAAGAATTTGAAGGCTACTTATGGATTAGCCATAACTTATTCTGACCTTGAGGAGCCTGAAAAAGCGCTAGCTTTGCTTGAAGAAGTTCTTAGCTTGGCACCTGATATGAGCGAAGCACTTTATGCCAAAGCACTTGCCGAACTAAACCTTGGCTACCATAAAACAGCCATAGAAACACTTGAGAAACTCATTACTACAGAACCTCTTCATACCGAGGCGCACAAAACCCTGAATGAAGCATATTGGCAGCTTGGTAATAAAGGGCTATTTTGCGAAAGCTATCGCAAGTTATCGCAATCCCCAAAAGATCATCGAGAAATCACCATTGCTCATATTGAAAGCTTAATCGCAGCAGGGTTAATTAAAGAGGCACAAAGCGTACTTGAGTCACGTCCAGATGTTGACACAAGCTTCGAACTTCTATTTCTCAGAGGCAAAATTGCCGAAGAGGAAGGAGATTTAAAGCTTGCCTTGAAATTCTATGAAACTGTTTTTTCAGTGCAACCTGACCTCAGCATTACAAAGCAGTACTTAATAACCCTTGTTAGAAACTATGAATTCGAAGTGGCTGATAAACTTGTTAAGCAGGCCTTAAAACAAGCCCCAAATGACCAACTTCTTTGGGCTATTCAAGGGACGTGCTGGAAAATGATGGGGAATGAGCGCTACCAATGGCTCACTCAAAATAGTAGCTATATTCAAGAGTATGTAATACCAACCCCAAATGGGTATTCCAGCCTTAACGAGTTCCTTCTGGAGTTAAAAGCAAATCTATTAGACATGCACAAACTGAAGGAGCGCCCCCTTTTTCAATCGGTACGCTCTGGAGTTCAAACACCTGGCAGACTGCTTCACAAAAGTCATCCTGTAATATGCTCCTTAAAGGAAAGCCTTAAAGAGGTCATTAGCGATTACATATCAAACTCACCTGAAGATGAGAAACACCCATTTTTAGGAAGAACGTCATCAAATTTTAAATTTTCTGGATCATGGTCCGTAATGCTAAAAGGTGGTGGACACCATGTTAGCCATGTGCATCCCCAAGGCTGGATTAGCTCCGCTTTTTATGTAGAATTACCACCACCAGAAAATGAAGGAGCCCCAACAAATCCAGGTGACATCTTTTTCGGGAAGTCTCCATATGAACTTGGAGAGAGAGATTTTGTGGAAAAGCAAATAACGCCCTCTAAAGGATCACTAGTTTTATTTCCTTCATACACTTGGCACGGAACAATCCCCCTACCAGAAGAATCCACGCATCTGAGAGTAACCACGCCGTTTGATGTAATCCCTAGCAATTAATAATTAACTGTGAACGCATTACGCCATTTCCCCACGCCTTAACCAGCCAGTAATTGAATAGCGGCTCTCAGGCGCAAATGGAGCAACATATGAAACTGAATGCTTCTGAGGGACTTTAAATACGTTTACAGCATTAAATGTTGGCACCAGTCCCTTGATTGCCCCTCCATCCTTCCCATAAAAATGCAAAACTCCGCCCCAGTCTAAATTCCAGTTTGGGGTTAAATTAATAACATATGCTGCAACTCTATTCTTCCCGGAAACACCATCATCATGCTCCTTTAGAAAATGCCCACGGTCAAAACATGTCGCTTGAACGTCGGCGAAAGCAATACTATTGTCCCCAACAACTGAGCGCATTAAGGATAAAAATGACTCGCTGTTAACCAACTGAAAAATAGACATAAACCGCTTATCCTGACCACTACCACGACTACAAAAATCAAATATAGGGATGCTCTTGTAAAGGTATTGAAACTCTGTCCCAGCCTGAGACCACACGATATCGTTCAACATACCTTTCTGATCAGCACTCCAACCACAATAATCAGAAAAGCTAATATCCGTATGAACACCAAGCTTATTGAAAGACAGGTTCCATTCCTTCTGCTCCCTCAAAAAAGAAAAAATATCACTAGCCGACTGACTATGAAGAAAATTAGGTACCTGTACAACTGATGACCTTAAGAACTCCTCCCGCAGCCTATCAACATCGAGATCAGATGATATACAATACATTACAACTCCCAGTAAGCATCGATCAGAAGAGATGCCTATAAGACAATTAAATTTCACTCAAGGTCGGCAATTTAAAACACTTAGGGAAGTATACCGAGATAAATCTGTCATATGAAGCATCACACCCCACCCAAAAGCCCCAAACCCTCTCAATGGGAGACCTCTATTGCCTCAATTGAACTTGATCTAAAACAGAAAAATTATACTTCTGCACATACACAACTTCTTAATCTGCCAACCTCGACCTCCTCCAGGCAAATTCAAAAATTGTTGATGCTTGCCTTTACGTCAAGACAGCTAAAAAAGAGGTCCGAAGCACTTAGCCAGCTAAAGGAAGCTGAAACTACAAACGGTATCACAGCAGCTGATCTCAAATTTATAGCAACAGAATATGTAGCCCTAGAAAAACACCATTATGCAGTCGCAGCAATTGAGAGAATTGAACCAATGGATGGGCAAACATTCCATTTGCTCGGTCTTTCTCACTTTAAGTTAGGGAATATAGGGAAAGCTTTTCCAATCTATAAAAAATTATTTTCTCATTTACAGAACAATCTGGCTATTGCCCGCGAGCTATCATTGGTCGCAGCGGAGTTCCGGGATTATGAAACCGCCATCACTGCATACTCTAGATATATTCAGTTAGTATCGCCCTCAGCCTCCGACCGTTTAAAGTATGCAGATCTATTACTAATGGCAAGAAAAACTGAAGAAAGCCAAGTCCAGCTCGAGAAAGCAATAAGCATGGGGGAAACATCCGCTCAGGCTGATCTATTGAAGGCTAAAATAAAAAGACTAAATGGGAACTATAGCGACTCAATTAAGCATGCAACACTAGCCACTTCAAAGAACCCCAAACTCAGCGCTGGATGGCAAATTATTGCTGAACTCACCCCTCCAAGTGACATTAGCCAAGCTCTAGTAAACAAACTAAATTCGGCCATTAAATCTCTATTAGAACCATCGATCGATGCGGAAATATGTAACTTTGCACTTTCAGAAATCTATATAAAACAAAACAAATACCAAAAATCCTACAAGCAAATTGGAATAGCCAACAAAATCAAGCTTGAACTACTAAAAAGGGCAAATAACACCTACGACCCTCGAAAAACAGAAGAATTGTTCTCGAAAATAATAGAGACATACAGCCTATCATCGCATGCGCACAACAAGAGTTCCAACCAAAACAGCCCTATATTTATAGTGGGAATGCCAAGATCAGGAACAACTTTAATAAATAAAATTATAGAAAATTCCAATAGTGTTTACAGTCTCGGAGAAAGTGAAGAAATACCTAGAACGGTATCCCAGCTGCAATTGAAATTTCAGGGGAAAGCCTATGAGAACATTCACAAATTAAGCTCTACCGACTGGAACCAGCTTGCTGAGCATTACATGAAACTCGAAACGGAAGCAGAAAAAGACACTGTGGACAAAATGCCCAGCAACCTACTAAACGTTGGATTGATTTTATCTTTATTCCCCAATGCCCGCATTATTCAAGTAGCCAGAAATCCTTTCGATGTATGCATGTCAATTCTTTCAAAGCCCTTTCCCGAAGGGCATACATATGCGTGCAAAGCAGAAGATGTCGCTCACTATTACTACCAATCAATGAGACTAATGCAATTTTGGGGCAAAACCTTCCCAAAGAGTATTTTCAACCTGAATTTTGATGAATTTCTATCCACACAAAAAGAAACTGCCCAAAAACTATACTCCTTTTTAGGCCTTAGATGGAGCGACAACATACTGTCCCTGAGGGGAAAATCTAACAATTTTACGTTTAGCGAGCTGCAAGTACGAAAACCTATAGATCCTTCAGAAGCCAAGAAATGGAGCAAATTTTCTGAGGCTGCCGAAGACCTCCTCGCAGCCTTAAACAACGAATCAAAAAGAGCCCTAAAGCATCAAACATCTAATACGGGAAGTTGAGATATGCAATATATAATTAATCGTGAACTTGACTCCCTTTACTGGAGCAATGAGTTTAATCAAGACCTGAGCTGCCGAGTTACAAACTTATTAAGTAACGATTCAGCCCACACTTTGAAAAAAGAAATCTTAAAATATGCGAGTTTTAAGCAGGCACATATTTCCAATGGGAAATACTCTGAGATATCAAAAGATGAATTTGCACAGTTAGATCTTAATGATCGCCGCACACTAGTACAAAACGTACATAAGTTAGCTAGCGATGGAGTTGGCTTTTGGTATGGAAGGCAAGAGTTGAGTCAGAGCTCAACCCCTCATCTAGCCAATATCTACAGCTGGCTTTCTAGCGAAGAGATGATAAAGAATATTAGGACTATTACAGGAATTTCATCGTTAGCATACCCAAGCGCCCAAATAACAGCTTTTGCTCCTGGGGATTTTTTAACTCGCCATAGAGACGATGTTTCGGCAGAAAAAAGAAGAGTGGCTTTTGTTTATAACTTATCCGAAAATTGGCATCCTGACTGGGGGGGACTCTTGCAGTTTTACAAAGATGATGGCACTCCCACTAAGTCTTGGTCTCCCACTTACAACAGCCTTTGCTTATTTCATGTCAAACATATTCATTCCGTAACTTGTGTTGCTCCATTTGCACCCAAGTTACGACTCGCTATAAGCGGCTGGTTTCACGACAAATAAATCATATCAATTTCTCACGATTGCACTTACTGCCTGTGAAAACTCCTCGCAGGCAAGCAACTCAAAGCTGCATACAGTGCACACTTTCCCCCAAACACCTCCAGCTTGATACCCACCTCACTACATTAACTATTCCTCTCACCTTTATTTCTGGAAGAAATTTCCACTATTCCTCAGGCAAATCCCCAGCCTCAGCGCTAAAAATTTTTATATTAATAAAAGACTCGGCTACGCAATAAATTAACGGCATAAACCTGTAAATAGGACAAAAAACCTAAAAAAATACTGTTTAACCCAATATCAGCCAATCCTAATCTATCTTCTAGGCCAAATTATTGGGTGCATGAAATGTCACAATAGTTCCATAATAAGCAAATATGCATTAAAGTCACTCATGTCACTTAAAGCTTTTTATCGAATAAAGCCTAATAAGCACCTTAAGTATAAGAAGGTTCCACTATGATCAAGACCAAATTGAGCATCGCCATCGCTGCTCTGGGCACCATCGCCAGCACTGGCGCTTTTGCTCAGGAATCTGCTGATGTTGGCGCAGAGGTAGAAGAAGTAATTGTTACTGGCTCGCGCATTGCTCGTGACCCACTGTCCACTACCGGACCAATCACCCTGGTTGATTCCGAAGCGATTCAACGCTCTGGTGTAGGCACTATTGATGAGCTGCTGAACCAACTTCCTTCTATGGGCACCACCGGCATCAATGCAAATGACAACAACGGCGGTGCTGGTCTTTCATTTGTAGATCTTCGCAACCTAGGTTCTGCACGTACCCTGGTTCTCGTTAACGGTCGTCGCTTCGTATCGTCCAGCTCTGGCGTAGCCTCTGCAGTAGATATGAACAATATCCCTGTAGACATGATCGACCGCATCGAAGTACTGACCGACGGTGCGTCTGCTGTATACGGTTCCGACGCGGTTGCAGGCGTAATTAACGTAGTCCTGAAAGACTCTTTCGACGGCGTTCGTATAAATGCTCGTGCGGGAGCAACCGAAGCTGGCGGTGGTGAGAATGGCGAACTTTCTGTCACTTTTGGTAAAGAGTTCGACCGTGGCCAGTTTATCGCTAACGTGACTCACAGTAAGCGCGACGAAATCGCTTATAGCGACCGCGACTGGGCGGGCCTGCAAAGCTCAATGTCTCCCACCGGTAATATCTTTACCAACTACGGCTCCTTCAGCGTTGCCGATGACGGTGTCACTTTGGGTGATTACTCCAGCTATGATATCGGCCAATACATGTGGCTTTCCGGTTCCATGGAGCGCACCAGCTTCACCGGAAGTGGCTCATACTCCATTACCGACGACATTGAGTTTTACGGGGAAGGTTCTTACACCCTGAAAACTACCAATCAGCAGCTTGCCGCTCAGCCCATGTACGCTGGCAATGGCCTCAACCTGACCGCTGACCACCTCTCTGATGAAGTTCAAGAGCAATTGGCAGAAGCATGGCAGGTAGCTGAAGATGCTTACCAGATTGAACTTGCAGCTTACAATGCTGCAGTTGCAGAGTGGGAAGCACAAGGTAGCCCTGAGGATCTTGAGCCTACAGCACCAACTGCAACCCACGGGGACAGCTGGTCAGACGGCCTCTCTGATGTTCGCCTGCGCCCTGTAGCCGGTGGAACTCGTGACTCCGAACAGAAAACTGAAACCTACCGTATCCTCGGCGGCTTACGCGGAGATCTTGCCAATGGTTGGGGCTGGGACGCTTTCGTAAGCTACGGTAAAAACGAAGGTGAAAACACTGTCGGAAATTCCATCAGCAAAACAATGCTGCAGGAAATCCTGGATGGGGAAAGTGGAATTGCTGACGAGGATATTCAGTTCCTCGGTGGCATGAGCGATGAAGTTATCGACTACATCAGCTACACCGATCGCGAAGACAACGAGTACGACATGCTCAATGTCGGCGCGAGCTTGACTGGAGACATCGAACAGATTCAATTCCAAGGCGGTGCCTTAGGGTTTGCTGCTGGTCTTGAATATCGAGAGGAGTCTGGCGAATTTAACCCCAGTGAAGAAACTCAATCCGGTGCCACATTTAGCAACCAGCAAGATGCGACATCCGGAGACTTCGCTGTAACTGAAGTATTTGCCGAGTTTAACCTGCCTATCCTGGCTGGCTTAAAGTATGCGGATGAGCTGTCTGTTGACGCCGCTGTTCGTTATTCCGACTACGACACATTTGGCGGCCAAGCGACTTACAAGCTCGGTGCAGTCTATGCGCCGACTGAAAACCTGCGCTTCCGTACCAGCTTGTCTACTGCATTCCGTGCTCCAGGCATTTATGAGCTCTACAGCGGTTCTTCACAGAGCTACGAGTATCTCATCGACCCATGTGACACTAGCAGCAACAACTCTGCTGGCCAGGGCGCAAACTGCGACATGGTAAGCGCGGGCTTCACCCAAGCCGGCTCCCAGGTACCGACAAACATCGGTGGTAACGAAGATCTTCAGCCTGAAGAATCAACAAGTTTCACCGCTGGTATTGTTTGGACTCCTAGCTTTGTAGAAGACCTGTCCATTACCCTGGACTACTTCGATATCCAAATCAAAGACGCCATCACAGATGCCGACACCCAGCAGATTTTGGATGATTGCTACAGAGACGGTATCAGCTCTGCCTGTGAGCTTGTTAGCCGTGGTACCAGTGGGCAAATTAACTACCTGGAAGGCTCTCTGCTGAATATTGGCGAAATTAATACCAGTGGTATTGATATCGACGTAGTTCAAAACCTTTACTACGATGCTGGTAAGCTGGCTCTGCGCGCTCAAGCGACCCACCTGCTTGAGTATGAGGAGTACAACACCCAGACTGACCAAACTACTGACTATGTAGACTACATAGGCACTACTGGCGACGCATACACCAAATGGCGCGGGCTGGCCAGTGCAACCTGGTATGCCGACAGCTGGGACTTTGGAGCAGACATTCAGTATATCGGTGATGGCCATAGCCCCTATATGGATATGCCTTCACACACCTACCTGAACTTGAAAGCAGGTTGGGATGTTAACGATTCCATGCGTCTTACTGCAGGTATCGACAACGTCACCGATCGCGAACCGTCTACTACCTCTGGTAGCGACTGGAATGGTACTTACGACTTCCAAGGCCGCTACGCCTGGGCTGGTGTTAGCTACCAGTTCTAAGTACTGACTTTACTAAGTCAAATCGATAAGGGCGCTATTTGGCGCCCTTATTTTTTCTAGTTAAGTATTCGCAAATAAAGTTACAACCGCTCTTACACTAACTACTCCCCAGCGCCCATTAAGAACTCTAACTTATTCATATATCTATTTTTAACGGATAAATTATTTACCAGTGAAAATGCCTCCGTAAAGCTCTCCCTGGAAGACACCACATCCCCAAGCTGGTATCGAGTTAATCCCAACAAAAAATGAAACCGGTGATCACTGCTATCGGCTCTTATAGCCCTTCGAAGGCGCTTTTCAGCCAGCTTAAACTTGCCATTTTCATAGGCTTTCCGCGCCTGATAGTAAATGTAATAAGGGTTTCTCTCACGATGATAGCGAACCCTATCTGCGTAGCCATCAGCCAGCACTTCCCTACCTGTGCTACGATACAAACGCTCTAAATTACTATTCGCAACAAGGTTTCCCTTTTGCAGGTTTAACGCCTGTAAATAACTCTGTTCAGCTTCGTCAAGATGGTTAAAGTGGCTGTAGAAAGCTCCTAGGTTTGACCATAGGTCCGCCCTATTCGGGTGTAACTGAATAGCTTTGCGCAGGTACAAAAATGCTTGCCTCTCTTCTCCCTCGCGCATCAACTCAACCCCCCGATTGCTGTAATAGAGCGCAAAAGCAACTCTATCCTCGAGCTTTTGCTGCTTGTAGATAGGGTCATAAGCAGCCAAGTTGAAGTCAATCACCCGCCGGCCCCGTGCATGCTCGGACACCATGTTCACATGGCGGTAGACAACGAAGATTTCGGCCTCATCCTGGTTCCAAACTGGAGGTACATCTACCTCATTAAAATAAGCTTGGGCACCCAATTGTCTAGCCATAGCTACCATCAATAAGGTAAATGTCAGGCAATTGCCACGCTTTCGGTGATAAGCCTCTATTGCGGGAAGGGTACTATCGGCATCGTATTCAAATTGCATATCTCCCTGACGGAAGGCGCCAAGCAGCCCCTTTAACCGCACATCGGGAGCTGAGCCGGGAGAAATCGTACTGAGGTAAGATTCTATATCGTTATCAAGATCTAATAATCCCTCGCTTGGGAGCTCAAATTTCTCAACTGGCCTGCCGAAAACTGCTTTACCACTCAAGACAAGATCGCTATCTGCAATTTCCACATGACGGCTTGGAGACTGGGAGCAACCAGTGGCCAGTAGAACCAGAGTAAGTCCGAATAGAAGCTTCACAGTTATTTCCCCTCAAGATTAGGATCACAATAGGATTTAACTCTAATTTACAGACTCACAAAGTACCCTATTGCCATTTTTATGAATAACCTCACAACAGTTCCCCTGTTAAATAGACAGCTGGTAAACTCTGCCCGTTGTACTGGAAACTCTGGACGCCCAGTCTTGCTCCCCCCTTGCATGACTAGCCTTGCCTGAGGTTCCCCAATAACTATTACAGACAGAGGAACCTCTATGTCTTCTAATGTCGCGGACGTCACCACGGCGGCCACACCTAGCTCAGGCGAGTTGCTTGGGCACCCCAAGGGTCTCTACATCTGTTTTGCGACAGAACTGTGGGAACGCTTCTCTTTCTATGGGATGAAGTACTTACTGCTACTTTATCTCACAAAGTATCACCTCTTTACGGACAGTGCTGGCTATGATGTCCTCGGGGCTTACGCTGGCCTCGTTTATGCGCTCCCCCTGATTGGTGGTCTTTTGGCTGACCGCTACCTGGGCATGAGAAAGGCTGTCCTGTTCGGCGGCATTTTGCTCTGCTTGGGGCACTTGTTGATGGCGGTCGAAGGCCACCAGGCGATTTCCTACGCCGCCGGCACTGTTCTCAGTGAGGCAATTACATTAAATGATGGCACGGTCATCGCTGCGGGCACCACCCTCACAGAAAAAGTGGTGATTCAGGATGTTGTTGCACTCAAAGTCTTCTTTATGGCTCTGGCCCTGATCACCGTTGGTGTGGGCTTCCTGAAGCCAAATATCTCGACAATTGTAGGTCAGCTATACCCCAAAAATGACTCCCGCCGCGATGCCGGGTTTACCATTTTCTATATGGGTATTAACGTCGGTTCCTTTATCGCTACCCTGCTGTGCGGCTGGCTTGGGGAAACCTACGGCTGGGGCTATGGCTTTGGCCTCGCTGGTATCGGCATGGTATTCGGCCTGATCACCTTCGTCTGGGGACAAAAGTACCTGGATGGCCTGGCAGAGCCAAGCCGCCCCGAAGTGCTCAAAGAGAAAGCCCTCGGCCCTATCAACAAAGAGTGGGCAGTGTACCTTGGCGCCATCCTGTCTTTGGGTGCGGTCTGGTACCTCGTACAAAGTGAGCCCGCCGTTCACCTTGCGCAAAACAGCCTTCTTATCGTGGCAATTGTCGGCCTGATCCTGTTCTCCATGCTGTATAAAGACAATAAAGGCAAAGACTTTATTGCTATCGGTATGGCTGCGCTCACCGCTGCCCTCGGCCTAATTTGGGCGTTTAGCGGCAATGACATCTGGCTCGGTGGAATGCTGCTGGCACTGGTTGGCTTTATTGGCTATGGCTTTGTTCGCCACTATAGCGAAGAGTTCTCCCGCACTGTGGTATTGATGGTTCTGATTACCTCCACCATCGTATTCTGGGCGCTGTTCGAACAGTCTGCCGGCTCCATGACTCTCTATGCAGACCGCGTACTGGATCGCTCTATCGGCGATGGCGAAGTTCGCGCTTCCATGTTCGGCTCCTTGAACGCTGGCTTTATCATGCTCCTGGCGATTCCATTCGCCGCCCTGTGGGTATGGCTCGGCAAGCGCGGCTGGGAACCCAGCACCCCGGTAAAATTCGGCCTCGGTATTATCCAGGCTGGCCTCGGCTTTGGCGCCCTGGTTCTCGGTGCGGAGTTCCCCACAGAGGCGGGCAAGGTTGCAATGATCTGGCTGGTATTGGCCTATCTGCTGCACACCTCCGGTGAGCTGTGCTTGTCCCCTGTTGGCCTGTCTGCTGTAACCAAGTTGTCTATTGGTAAAGTGGTCAGCGTCAGCATGGGTACCTGGTTCCTGGCGACCGCCCTATCTGAAACCGTTGCAACGCGAATCGGTAAGATGGCTGCCGTTCCACAGGGTGAAGCCACAGACCTGGCCT
The DNA here is from genome assembly GCF_047324085.1 of Microbulbifer sp. CNSA002. Classification (NCBI taxonomy): domain Bacteria; kingdom Pseudomonadati; phylum Pseudomonadota; class Gammaproteobacteria; order Cellvibrionales; family Microbulbiferaceae; genus Microbulbifer; species Microbulbifer sp. CNSA002. The sequence goes on along the minus strand of NZ_CP172449.1, from coordinate 883,671 downwards.
CAACCCTGACCACTTATACCAGTTTGTATGAGTATCTGATGTGGTGGGGCCTCGGTGTGGGTGCTCTGATGATTATCATCTCCCCGTTCCTGAAAAAAGGAATGTGCGGTATCCGCTAATCGCGGCAATGACGCAAAACCCAAAAGGCCACTGCATTGCAGTGGCCTTTTTTATTGGTCTACTGTTGAGCCCCTATAGGCGCGATTAAATCAACCCTTGCAGCAGCCCCATATTCAACCAGATAAAACGCAGGCCGATCACACACAGTAAAAGCGCAAAACAATGCTTCAGCATTTTCGCTGAAAGCCGGTGGGCGAGGTTTGCGCCGAAACGGGCAAATAGGGTACTGGTGATAACAATACCGACAAAGGCCGGCCAGTAAATATAGCCACTGCTCCACTCAGGCAGCAGTTCGTTATTCCACCCCTGGTAGACAAAACTGAGGGCGCCGGCGATGGCGATGGGTAGCCCGCACGCAGCAGACGTAGCGACAGCCCGCTGCATTTGTACGTGACAGTGGGACAGAAATGGCACCGTCAATGAACCGCCACCAATACCAAAAATCGCAGATGCCCAACCTATCACTCCACTCGCAGAGACCAGCGCGGGCGCACCGGGCAGGTTTCCAGCCCCTTCAGCTACCTGGGCGTGACGAATACCGCTCAGCCACATGCGCACCGCGATCACAATCGCAAAAATGCCGATCAACAACTGCAACCAGGCTCCAGGCAGTAATTCAGCCGTTGCGCCTCCGATCCAAGAGCCAACCAAAATACCGGGGACCATAATCCCAAAGATCTTCCAGTCCACCGCCCTTTTCTTATTGTGGGCGCGCACTGAACTTATTGATGTGACAATGATTGTTGCTAGGGAGGTACCCACAGCCATGTGGGTGAGGATTTCAGGGGATATCCCCATAGCGGTGTAAACAAAAACCAAGGCAGGGACAATGATCAGGCCACCACCTACGCCAAATAGTCCGGCAATAGTTCCAGCAGCGGCACCGACCAACAAATAAACCAGTAGTATTTCCATAGCCCACCCCGTTTAAATACGACAAACAATTTTGTCGCATTTAAACAGATATAAGCTGGGGATAGATAGCGACCTTAACTTCGGCTTTCCACTGTAAGCCAGTCAAACCCTTCCTGCTGACAGGCAAAAATACAGCTCTCCACTGTTTCGGCAACCTCTGCCAGGGCCTCCTTTGCCAGGGCAAGGCTGTTATTTTTTTCACTGATATGGGCTACAACCAGGTGCTGTAGCTGTTCATAGCCAACGCGCTGTAGAAAGCCAGCAGCCTGCTGATTACTCAGATGGCCATAGGCACCTCCAACGCGTCGCTTCAACGAAGGTGGATAGGGCCCTTGAGCGAGCATCAGAGGGTCGTGATTTGCCTCTAGAACCAAGGCATCACAATCACCAAAGTGCGCTTCAACATGAGGGGTGATAGTCCCCAAGTCCGTCAACAAGCCCAGACTGCTACCGCGACAGCGAAACACAAACTGCGCCGCCTCACGAGCATCGTGGGGAACCGCGACCGGGGTTATTTCAATATCAGCGACAACAAAAGGCTGGTGCCCCTCAATTAAGTGCAACTCCGGTAACTTGCCAATATCACGCGCCTTAAAAGTACCGGGCGTCAGGTAGACAGGCAGGCCATATCTGCGCGCAAGTGGACCTACACCAGAGAGGTGATCACTGTGTTCGTGGGTAACCACAATCGCAGAGATATCAGCGGGAGACATACCGAGCCGCGCCATACGGCGTTCGGTTTCCTTGATGGTAAAACCGCAGTCAACCAAAAGAAAGTGGTCGCCACTGGCGACCACTGTTCCATTGCCTTTACTGCCGCTTCCCAAAGAGGCGAAGCGCAGGCCCATTAAATAAGGTTCTGCTGGATAGATTGAAGCAGCTGGGAAGCTTCATTCTTTGAAAGCGGCTGTCCGCGAGTATCGCGCACGCGCACTTCAATCTCATCGTCATTACCACGAATAACAATCAGATAACCGGGATAAGCCTCGCTTGTAGCGGTTCCTACTCCCAGGCCTTTGATTTCCTTGAAGAGAGCAGGTTCAGCCCCCTCAGTCATATCAATTCCAGCCAAGATCTGCTGTAGGCTTACCTGATCAGCGCTCTCTGCCAGCTCATCTTCATCGCTCTTGCTACCCCAGGAGAACCAGCCTCCGTCGCCATCTTCCTCATCAGAAGCAAGTGCACGGTCTTCATCGTAGGTGACGTAAAAAAGTCCAATATCGGAATCTTCACGGTGCAGGCGATAAGCACCAGAATTCACAGCATGAGCGACAGTAGCCCAGGCCCGATCCATTTCGAGCCCCATTGCAATATAGGGCTCGTGACCAGCAGGCTCCCTCAACTGGACCTTAAGTGAGCTGCTACCAATTGCCTGGGCAACCAAAGACGCTGTAGCAGCAGCTGTTTCTGACGCCAGTGCCGTGGACATTTCATCAATCATCCACCCTTCACGCTCAGGGCTCGAAGAGCGATCAGGCCAATTAACGCTACCGCCAACCGGGGCTGCAGAAGGCACAGACAAGTGGCGCACATGAATCTCTGTCGTATCGGGTTGCACACCGGTTTCTACCTGCAAGCGATACTTATCTTTAGTGTCAGGACTCTCTTTAAAGGCCATCCAGGCAGTTTCCATCACACCCGCATTGGCATCTGACATTTCTATATTCAAGCCTGAGCTGCGAAGGAATTGGTGCAACTGGGGCCACACCTCTTCAGGAGGCTGGGATACCAGCACCCAGCGATTTCCGCCGAGCTTTTGAATCTTTACTCTCTCCAGACCCGCATTCACTGAAAGCGCTTGAGGACGCGGAACTTCAAAATCCCCCTGGGCCAGCTGCTCTCCTGCAATCTGCGGAATCTCATAGAGTTCCTCCTGGTGCTTGGTATTAACACCTTCAGGTATCCGCAGAGGCGTCAGGCTATCGGCATGCTGGTAATCATTACTGCGATCGCGGAAATAGCCATCGTTGCCGAACACACCGCACCCCGCCAGTGTAATACTGGAGATAAAGAGCCCGGCTCCAACGGTCAATTTTTTCATTAAAGCTATCCTGGTTAATTCTCAGTTCGCGGGTTTAGAGTACACCGGCACTGCGCAGAGCTTCGCGCACTGTTCCGTGGTGCTCAGGGGATAAACTTGTCAGAGGCAGGCGTATTCCACCGTCGACACGACCCATCTCCCGGAGAGCCCATTTCACCGGTATCGGGTTGGACTCCAAAAACAGCACTTTGTGCAATATTTGTATTCGCTGGTCAATTGTCCGTGCAGTCACCGCATCACCGGCCAGCGCCGCTTCACACATTTGGGCCACTGCTGCGGGGGCCACATTAGCGGTTACACTAATATTTCCATGACCACCCAGTAACATTAGTTCAACCGCGGTACTATCGTCGCCAGAGTAAACGGCAAACCCTTCGGGCAGAGTATCTATTAAAACCTTAGCCCGCTCCAGGTCACCAGTGGCCTCCTTAATGCCTACGATATTGCCGACCAACGCCAGGCGCTGTACCGTTTCTGGCAGCATATCTACTGCTGTGCGGCCGGGAACATTGTAGAGAATTTGGGGAATGGAGACAGCTTTGGCCACCGCACGATAGTGCTGGTAGAGGCCTTCTTGGGTGGGCTTATTGTAATAAGGTGTAACCAGTAGGCAGGCATCTGCACCACATCGGGCGGCATTCTCTGTAAGGTCAATCGCTTCAGAAGTAGAGTTTGCGCCAGTTCCAGCAATCACTGGCACTCGACCTGCCACTTGGTCCACAACACGTCGAATAACCTCAATATGCTCATTGAAGTCCAAGGTTGCAGATTCACCGGTAGTCCCCACAGCAACCAGTGCTCGGGTCCCCTGCTCGATATGCCACTCAACGAGGTTGTGCAGACTGTCCCAATCCGGGCTTCCGTCTGCGTACATTGGGGTGGCCAGGGCCACCATACTACCGGTTAACATCCTCACTCCTTATTTTTTGCACTCCACCCGGAATACCACCGCCAGAGTCAGTTCAGTATGTTACTTAGGCCAGGGTATCTGCGCCAGTGCGACTAGCTCGCCACTCTTTTGCGTTTCTTTTTCTTTTTGCGTACCCCGTGATACACATTTTCTGCCCCTTCAGGACGGGTCTTAAAACGGCGATGCACCCACATGTATTGTTCTGGGGCCTCGCGAATACGCGCTTCGATAAACTGGTTCACCAAAATGGCATCTTGCAGCTCATCTCCCGAAGGGATCTGATCAATAGGATCGTAAATCTTCAAACGGTAACCTGAGCCATCATCCAGTCGTGTCACCACATAGGGCACCACTTTGGCCTTGCCGACCCTGGCGAACCGTGAGGTTCCCGTAACAGTCGCCGCCGGAACATCGAAGAAAGGAGCAAAGATCCCCTGCTTAATCCCATAATCCTGATCCGGAGCATACCAGACCGCACGCCCGCGCTGCAGGGCTCGCAATACCCCGCGCACATCTTTACGCTGATAAACACTGCCATTCTCAGTATGGCGCTCTCGCCCTTTGCGCTGCATGTAGTCATAAACCGGATTTTTGTGCGGCCGATACATGCCATCGAGAGTAATGCTCATCCCCATCATGGCGGCGCCGATTTCCAGGGTAGTGAAATGCATAGCCATCAGGAGAACGCCCTGGCCTTGGGCCTGGATGGCCTGCAGGGCTTCCAGCCCTTCAAAGGTAAAGCGTTTTCGTAACCATACGGCAGAGCGAAACCAGGCCATGCCGGTTTCCATTAAGGCGATTCCACTGGACTCAAAATTACGCCTAAGAAGTTCAGCTCGCTCACCTTCCCCCAGCTCGGGGAAGCACAGCGCAAGATTGCGTTCAGCAATCGTGCGTCGACTGGTAGCTACTCTTAGCATTAGGCGGCCAAACGCACGGCCCATGGCCAACTGCCAGCGATAGGGCAGTTGCGCGATCAAAAACCATAGTGCAAAAAGCAGCCAGGTCAGCCAGTAGCGAGGATGCAGCAATGCCGCGCGAAATCGGGGTTTTTCCATCAGATCTATATCAGGGTGTGGCGCCGAGGCGCAACCTAAGTCGGTTGAAAACGACGTAGTATACCCTATGCGAGGAGAGCGGGGACTGAGTAACAACCACAGGAGGTCAGTGCCTTAACAGGGTGTCCAACTCATCCACTGCGACACACCAATCCGAATCATCCAAGATGGCATTCTCCAGGAACTCTCGTTGCCCATCGCTCCAAAAGGAGGCGGAGGAAAGCTTCTCGTGACGGTGCAAATAGTGCGTGACCAGAAATTCATGGATCTGTGCATCTTCAGACGCCAGCCCCAACTGGGAAAACAGGTCCTTCAGTGTGTGATGTCCAGTAGTTTCCATAACGATTACCGCTATCTATTCTGGCAGCCATATTTTCATGGCGACTACCCCAATTATAGTTGGGCAGCCCCTGATTCATCCCGCATTATTCCTGCGGGGCTTTCAGAGGCATCACAGGCTTTCATCAATAGAATTCAGACTCTGCCCTTTTAGGGCGCCGGGTTGGGATTCCCCTGGTGTATAGCTTCGATAGCCGCTAATTGCTCACTGTCCAGGGTAATTTCAACGCTGGAAATATTGGAACGCAATTGCTCGATAGTTGTGGCGCCAATGATATTTGAAGTGACAAATGGCTGCTGATTCACGAATGCCAGTGCCATCTGCGCAGGGTCCAGACCAAACTCCCGGGCCAAATCCACATAGGCCTGGGTCGCAGCCAGGGTTCGCTCTCCGGCGTAGCGCTGAAAGCGATCATAGCGGGTAAGTCGCGCACCCTCAGGCTTCCTTCCCCCCAGATACTTACCCGAAAGAACCCCAAATGCGAGGGGGGAGTACGCCAATAGGCCACATCTCTCGCGAATAGCAATTTCAGCGCAGCCAACTTCAAAAGCCCTGTTTAAAAGACTGTAGGGGTTTTGAATCGATACAATCCTTGGCTTCCCGTAGGCAATCGACTGCTGCAGGTACTCAAACATACCCCAGGGGGTCTCATTGGAAACACCGATATGACGAACCTTGCCCTGCTCAACCAACTCCTCGAGTGCGCCCAATGTTTCAGCTATAGACACACCATCGTCGCTGCCGTGGGTATAGTCCAGGCGCCCGAAGAAATTAGTTTGCCTTTCAGGCCAGTGGACCTGGTAGAGGTCAATGTAGTCAGTGCGCAAACGTTTTAAGGAATCGTCACAGGCCTGCAAAATCTGCTCTCGGTTCAGACGGGGACCCGAGCGAATATGGCCAACACCTGAATTGGCGGCACTGCGGCCCGCCACTTTAGTTGCGACAACAACCTGGTGCCTGCCTCCTCGCGCAGCCAACCAGTTGCCGATATATTCCTCGGTTCGGCCCTGGGTTTCTGGCCGTGGCGGTACGGGATACATTTCCGCGCAATCAATGAAGTTAACCCCTTGAGATATTGCATAGTCGAGTTGCTCAGCGGATTCAGCTTCATTATTTTGTTCACCATAAGTCATGGTGCCCAGGCAAATCTGGCTTACCTTAAGGTTGGTGGTGCCGAGTTGGCGATACTCCATTGAAAAGCCCCCATAAACCGAAAAACCGGATTATGCAGCTTTGCTAGGAAGAGTTGTAGGAGTGCGTTACGGAAGGGGAAACGGGACTCCCAAATGGAGTCCCGCATAAAATCAGCCAAATTTGGTATCTACAATGGGTGAGGTGTCGGCATCGTAATCAATACCATCAACACCAAATCCAAACAGCTTGAGGAAATCCGCCTGATAGCCCTTGAAGTCAGTCAAGTCGAACAGGTTCTCAGCAGTTACCTCTGGCCACAACTTTTCGATCTTCGCCTGGGTCTCAGGGCGCAGCTCTTTCTCGTCCATACGTAAACGGTTCACATCATCGAGACGTGGAGTATCGGTATAGAGCCCCTCAGTGTAGAGGCGGTATAGCTGTTCGATACAGCCCTCATGAGTCCCCTCTTCTTTCATGATTTTGTACGCAAGAGAGATATAGAGTGGCATCACCGGAATAGCAGAGCTGGATTGGGTCACCAGCGCCTTCAAAACGGCAACGTTAGCCGCAGCCTTACCGTTATCGGTGATCGCTTTTGCCGCGCGATCAAGATCTTCTTTAGCTTTACCGATAGTCGCGTGACCATAAATCGGCCAGGTCAACTTTTCACCGATATAGGTATAAGCCACAGTCTTGCAGTTATCAGCCAATACCCCGGCATCACCGAGGGCCTGCATCCACAGTTCCCAGTCTTCACCACCCATAACCTTGACGGTATTTGCGATCTCTTCGTCGCTCGCCGGCTCCAAAGTAATATCGGAGATCTCCAGCTTGTCAGTGTTCAGATTCTTGGCAGTGTAAGATTTGTTAATGGGCTTGAGTACAGAGCTATACAGCTCACCGCTTTTCGGATCTGTGCGACGCGGGGATGCCAAGCTGTAAACCACGAGATCAACCTGACCGAGGTCTTCTTTGATCATATCTACAGTCTGGGCTTTCACCTCATCTGAAAAGGCATCGCCATTGATACTCTTTGCGTAAAGCCCCGCTTTGTGGGCCTCCTGCTCAAAAGCTGCGGAATTGTAATAACCCGCAGAAGCCGTGCGCTTTTCAGTAGGCGGCTTCTCGAAAAACACACCAAGGGTGCTTGCGCCGCAACCAAAAGCAGCTGTAATTCGTGATGCCAGGCCGTAGCCTGTGGAGGCACCTATCACCAGCACCTTTTTGGGCCCATTTTCGACCGCTGGCTGGGACTGAATATACTCAATCTGCTCGCGTACGTTAGCAGCGCAGCCCTGCGGGTGGGCATTGGTACAAATAAAACCGCGTACTTTCGGCTGGATGATCATCCTTACAGTCTCTCCCTTCGTCTTTTGGGAATCGTTGTTACCTGATTACAGATACGCTGGTGGCGCTCCGGAGAACTATCAACCCAAGGTCGTGAGTGCGACGCCTGGGTCAGGTTCGTGGGCCATTCTAATCTCTGTCGCCGAGGAGTCCCATAGCGGTATTTCCCACAATCGATAGATGACGTCCAAAATATCTACTATCCCGGCCAAAGCGCCACATCCTGTTCAAAACCCAAACAGGAAATCGATATTTCCTGACTTTCCTGCACATAAAAGGGGCTACAGTGATTAATGTCGCGCCAAGCCGGTGCCACAAAAGGGCTAATTGACATATTTCCACAGGAAAACTCATCAACCGCGCTTTTTCTGGCTTGGCACGCTGTATGCAGTCTCACCAGTGAAGGAAGCTTTTCGCTGTCATACAGCAAGCCAGGGATGGCTCGAGCGTTGTTAAACCTGTAGTAAGTTAGGAAGGTCAGAGTGAAATACTATTCGCGACACTGTGTGAAACCCGGAGACCTCAATCCTGCCCAGCGCCTGTTTGGCGGACAGCTACTGTCCTGGATTGATGAGGAAGCAGCAATCTTTGCCGGCTGCCAGATGGGTACTCCAATGCTGGTCACCAAACTGATGTCGGAAATTGACTTCGTCAGCTCCGCTGGCTGCGGTGATGTGGTGGAGTTTGGATTCGAAGTGGTTGGTATCGGCCAAACCTCGCTCACAGTCCACTGCGAGGTTCGCAACAAACAGTCGCAGCAGCTGATTGTGCAAGTGGACCAAATTGTTTTTGTCGCGCTGGACGCAAATGGCAAGCCCACCCCTCACGCAAAGGCCGGCATGTCTCTGGAACAGGCCCGAATTGTTACTCAACAAGAGCGGGAGGTTCGCGAACGCAGAATTGCCAGCTGACTCTACCCCGGAGCAATAACGCTCTAGAGCAGTGAAACGGTGGCGGTATACTGACGCTTTGCACTAACCGCCATCGACTATGTTTGAACTGCGATTTCACACCCCCAAACCCTGGGCTCAAGTGGTGCTCGCCGACTTTGATCGATTCCTGCAGGACCATGCTGCCGCAGAGAAAAAGGCCTCCGGCATGGCGGTATCCATGTTCTCCCACTATCCCGACAAGCCCGTTTTAGTGGAAGCCATGATCAACCTGGCACTGGAAGAAATGAACCACTTCCGCCAGGTTATTAAGATTATGCATGATCGAGGGATCTACCAGGCACCGGATGAGAAAGATCCGTATATCAACGCCCTGCGCCAACTGATTCGCCGGGGGCCAGATGAATACTTGATGGACCGCCTGCTCACCGCAGCGATCATCGAAGCGCGGGGGTGCGAGCGCTTTGGACTGGTGGCTGAGGCACTGCCAGCTGGCCCCCTGAAAACCTTCTACCAGGTCATCACCGATAGTGAAGCTCGCCACCACGAACTATTTGTCGAACTCGCCCTGGAGTACTTTCCCCGCGAAAAAGTGGAAGCGAGGCTATCTGAATTACTCGACGAGGAAGCCGCGATTACTGCCGCACTCCCACACCGCGCGGCATTGCATTAGCGGACCGTAATTCAACGCAATTCCTATTCCCCTCCAATGGTGTATCCTGGCGCCAATCTCTAGCCCGACGTAGAGGCGCCAAACATATGCAGACTTTCCTTCGCCAACACTGGTTCCACCTGTTCTTATTGACCACATTTGCCATTACCTGGGCCTGGTCTGCCTGGAACCCCCTGCACCCCGATGACTGGTTGCTTGAGAACTATCTGGTATTTGCCGCTCTACCGATCATTTTGATCAGTGCACGGAGTTTTCCCTTATCAAATATCTCCTATACATTGATCACCATCTTCATGTGCCTTCATGTGATCGGCTCTCACTACACCTATGCCGAAACGCCTTTTGGCTACACCTTGCAGGAATGGCTGGGCTCCGATCGCAATATGTACGACCGCCTGGTGCATTTCAGCTTTGGCCTTCTCCTGGCCTATCCGGTGCGAGAGATTCTTGTGCGCCTGGCTCAGCTGCGTGGATTCTGGGCCTATTTCTTCCCGGTAGACGTGACTTTTGCGCTCTCATCAATCTACGAAATCATTGAGTGGCAAGCGGCAAAAGCTGTCTCTCCAGAATTGGGCGCAGCCTTCCTCGGCTCCCAGGGAGATATCTGGGACGCGCAGAAAGACATGCTGCTGGCGGGGCTCGGCTCTATCACCACCATGCTGGTGGTACTCGCCCTGAACCTGTGGTTGAACTCCAACGCCTGGAGTGAGATTCGCAACAGCCTTAAGGCCCCCTCGGGTGACAGCGCCCTGGGAGAAACCCGATTGCGCCACTGGTGGAGTAATCGACGCGGCTAGAATCCACCCCTATTTCGACAATGCATGATTTAGCGGTAAACGGGTTGTCTGCTTCATCGTCTCCATCACAAAACTGGAGCTGACATCAAACAGGTCGGCCTTGATTAGTTCCTTGTAGAGACGATCGTAGCCAGGCATATCGGTGACTACCGCTTTGATCAGATAGTCCAAATCTCCACTCATACGATGGACCTCAAGAATTTCAGCCACCCCCTGTATCAATTCGCTAAAACGGGCGGCCCACTGATCATTATGCTGGTTGGTACGAATTGAAATATAGACCGTCAGCGGCAAGTTCAGTTTTTGCTGATCGAGGAGGGTAACCCTGTCGCAAATCACCCCCTCATTCTCAAGACGGTGAATGCGGCGCCAACATGCCGACTTGGACATCCCAACCCGCTCGGCAATTTCCCCCACTGACAGGGTCGCATCAGCCTGCAACAGCTCGAGTATTGCCCTATCCAATTTGCTTAATCCTTCAGTCATCACTCAGTCCCCGCCTCGCCCAATCACACAAAAATAACGCTTTATGGCACAGTTTTACGATTTAAATCTTATTATCGGCACAATCATTCATAAATCACACAATAAAGGATACAAGTAGAGACATTGTTTCAAGCATTCGGGACTAAAGTGAGCCCCACAAAACAGGGGAAAGGAAATCATGACAGACCTGATAAAGCACATCCGCGACTCAGTAATCGGCGATATGCAAGCAATCGTAACGCCGTTTGGAAAACGTCCTCTGGTGTACGCCGACTACACAGCTTCCGGTCGTGCGCTGACATTTATCGAAGAGACTATCCGCCAGCAGGTACTGCCCTTCTATGCCAATACCCACAGCGAGAGCTCCTATACCGGTGCCCATACCACCGCGCTACGGGAGCAGGCCCGTGAAGAAATTCGTCAGGCAGTCAACGCCAGTGATAACCATAAAGTGATTTTTTGTGGTTCTGGTGCAACAGCCGCGATCAACAAATTGATCGATATTCTCAACTTGCGCCTGCCCGCAGACCTGGATAGGCAACACCAGCTCTTAAGTAGAATTCCCGAACATGATCGCCCGGTAATATTTATCGGCCCATACGAGCACCATTCCAATGAACTCCCCTGGCGAGAGAGCATTGCCGATTTAATCGCTATTCCACTGGATAAAAGAGGCAAACTTGACCTTGAAGTACTGGAATCAGAACTGCGCGCCCATGCCCATAGACCATTTAAAATCGGCAGTTTTTCTGCGGCCTCTAACGTAACCGGAATCAAAACAGATGTAGAGGCAGTGACTGCACTCCTTAAAAAACATGGAGCTTTATCATTTTGGGACTACGCCGCCGCAGCACCCTATGTGCAAATTAATATGCAAGGGCCAGCAACGCCGGATAGCCACTACCAAAAGGATGCCGTATTTATCTCCCCGCACAAATTCATCGGAGGACCCGGCACTCCAGGTATTCTGGTTGTACACGAAGACCTGCTGAAAAACTCGGTACCTGCTACACCGGGAGGCGGTACCGTCCTTTATGTCACACCGGAGGATCACCGCTATCTGGAAGACGCCGAGCGCAGTGAAGAGGGCGGCACTCCAGCCATTATCGAGTCGATCAGGGCCGGTATGGTTTTCAAACTTCAACAGACGGTGGGCGCAAAAGAGATTGGTCGACGCGAAACCCAATTTTTACAGCGGGCACTGCAACGCTGGTCGGAGGAGGAGGCCATTGAGATACTCGGCAATACTGACTCCGCACGACTATCCATCATCTCCCTGCGAATTAAATGGAACAATAAGGACCTTCACTACGGTTTTGTGGTGGCATTGCTCAATGACCTGTTTGGTATTCAGGTTCGCGGAGGCTGCTCCTGTGCCGGTCCCTATGGACACGCTTTATTGGGCATCGATATGGCCCACAGTAAATCCCTGGAAGAACAAATCCTGCAAGGTCAGAAGGTACTGAGACCCGGTTGGATAAGACTCAATTTTAACTATTTTATCAGCGAGGAGGTCTTCGAATACTTATTGGAGGCAGTGGCCCTGGTCGCCAACTACGGCTGGAGATTGTTGCCGTTTTACCGTTTTGACCCGCTCACCGGCGTATGGAGATATCAGGATAAGAAAATGAGGACATCGCTTGATATTTCTCAGCTGACATTTACTGATAAAGACACGCAACAAGAGCAGGAAAACCGTTGCAACTTAGATCTTAAGAGCTATTTAATGATGGGAGAAAAAGAGCTTCGCAAAGTTGCTCGCGAAGCCCATTTCTACGATTTAAGACTACCCGATGAGGCAGAACCCCTACGCTGGTTTGCCAGCCCCCGGGAAGCGGCACTGGCACTTTAAGTGGGAAGCGAAGGGGCTTCTACCGCAACAGCAACAGAGGCTGGCGGGCTTTCAACAACATTTTAACGGTGATGCTTCCCATCAGAAGGTCGTGCAGGCGGTTGTGACTGAAAGCTCCCATCACGGTTAGGTCAATCTGGTGCTCGGTTTGGTAGGCCACCAAAGCTTCAACGGTATTGCCGGTGAGATTACTGGCAGTGCAAGTGAGTCCTGCAGAATCCAGTTTGGCCGAGGCTTCAGCCAACAAATTCTCCGCAGTTTCAGCGGGCCCTACATAGACAAGGTGACAGGAGAGTTCGCGAAATAATGGGCTCTCTGCAACCATCGCCAATGCCTTGCACGAGGCCTCACTGCCATCGTAGGCAAGCATCACCCTGCTGGGCTCTGTGAAGTCCCGATTGACCACCAAAATCGGCTTGTGCAGTGAGCGCACTACTGTCTCCAGGTGAGCGCCAAGTCCACGCTCAGAATCCCCGTGCTCTTCACCGCGAATTCCCAACACCAGCGCGCGAATGGAGTCTTCCATTTCCACCACTGATTCTGTCAGGCTGTCGTGACGCTGGCAGGCTTTGATATTTTGCACACCGGCATCTTCGGCGCGGCTGCGGGCGGCCTGTAGCATCAGCTTGCCCTGCTGCACCATTAACTGCGCCCGCTGCTGCTCCAGCGCAGTTAACTCTTCCAGCAACTCCTCCTGACTTCCCAGGCCAATACTGCCGGTAAAATCGGTTACCGCAGGGACACTGCTTCTTTCGATGTTGTGCAACAGCTTCAGCGGTGCTTGCAGGCTCCTGGCCAGCCAGGCCGAGTAATCACACACCGCTCCAGTGTAATGAGAGCCATCGATACAAGAGAGTATCAATGGCGCTTTGCCGCCATTACCTGTGTTCTCATTGTTATTTTCGCTGTTGCTTACGGCCATCAATGTCCTCCAAGAACCCGCTCAATTTCCTCGGGCTTATCGTGTACGCCAAAACGGTCGACGATCGTTTCACTGGCCTCATTCAGTCCTACCAGCTCAACTTGTGCTCCCTCGCGGCGGAACTTAAGCACCACCTTGTCTAGCGCATTAACCCCGGAAACATCCCAGAAATGCGCGCGGTTGAGGTCGATCACCACCGTATCCACCACCTCTTTGAAATCAAATGAAGCGGTAAACTTATCGGCTGAATTGAAAAATACCTGCCCAATGACCTTGTAAGTGCGGCGACTCTGCTTTTCATCCAGGGAGCTGCTCACATACATAAAGTGACTGACTTTGTTGGCAAAGAACAGCGATGCCAACAGCACACCGACAAATACACCATAGGCCAGGTTGTGAGTCCACACTACCACAACCACAGTGGCCAGCATGACCAAATTTGTAGAGAGTGGGTAGTGCTTCAGGTTGCGGATGGAGCCCCAGTCAAAGGTGCCGATAGAGACCATAATCATGACTGCCACCAGCGCCGCCATGGGGATCACAGCAACCCAGTCACTGATAAACACTACCAGTGTCAGCAGACCGATACCGGCCACCAGAGTGGAAAGACGGCCGCGGCCACCGGATTTCACATTAATAACAGACTGGCCGATCATCGCACAGCCAGCCATACCACCCAGGGTACCCGCAGCAATATTGGCAATACCCTGACCTTTACACTCGCGGTTCTTGTCACTGGTAGTATCCGTCAGGTCGTCGACAATCGTCGCGGTCATCAGGGATTCCAGCAAGCCCACGACGGCCAGACCTGCGGAGTAGGGAAAGATAATCTGTAAGGTTTCAAAGTTAAGCGGAACTTCTGGCCAGAGGAAAACAGGCAAAGTATCCGGCAGCTCACCCATATCGCCGACAGTGCGAATATCCAATCCCATCGTCACTGCCACTGCGGTGAGGAGCAGAATACACACCAGCGGTGATGGCACAGCCTTGCCAATCACGGGGATATAAGGGAACAGGTAAATAATCCCCAGACCCGCCGCAGTCATTGCATAGACTTCCCAGGTGCCGCCGATCAATTCCGGCATTTGCGCCAGGAATATCAATATTGCCAGGGCATTGACGAACCCTGTCACCACAGCCCGGGAGACAAAACTCATTAAGCTCCCCAGCTTCAGGTAACCCGCAATAATCTGCAGTACCCCAGTCAATAAGGTTGCCGCAAGCAGATACTGCAACCCGTGTTCTTTCACCAGAGTCACCATCAGCAGAGCCATGGCCCCGGTGGCAGCGGAGATCATTCCCGGGCGACCGCCGACAAATGCAATCACAACAGCGATACAGAAAGAGGCGTAGAGCCCGACCCTGGGGTCAACGCCCGCAATGATCGAGAAAGCGATGGCTTCGGGTATCAAAGCCAGGGCCACTACCAGGCCGGCGAGAACATCCCGACGTATGTTGCCGAACCAGTCGGCTTTGGTCGATGAGAGCAGCGAAGGAAACATAGGAGACAGCTAATTAAATTGAGATTGATCAAAAAAAGGCCGCGCACTCTAACATAAACGGCAGTAACCCCGCATGGCGCAGCCTCCCTCTCCCCACTTTTCCCCTGATAAATATCAGAACTGTCCACAGCTGTCCGACCGCGGACAAGGCGGACACCGGACACTTTTTGCGGACACCATTAAGAAAACAAAAAAACACAAAAAACTAAAAAAGTCTTTTTATATCAACAGGTTAAATAAAATTTAACTGTTGGCATGCTTATTGCGATACCCCTCCTAACAAGCAGATTCTTAGCTCTGAATCCAAATTTCCAAAAGCCTGCATCCAAATAGCAATGACAGGCAAAACAGCAAGAGAAACGGAAAGCCGCAATGATTAGAGATACTTCCGGACAAGATACCAAGATAGAAGCCGTGCCGGTTTGGAAGAACAAAAAGGTCGTCAAAGCCTCGGTATTTGCCGGTTTGACATTGGCATTCCTGACCTGGGGTATTAGCTCCTGGCACAGCAATAGCTCTGTCGACAGCACCCTCTCCCTGTCTCAAGTCAATATCGCCCAGGTCCAGCGAGGAGACCTGGTGCGAGATCTGGTGGTTCAGGGCCAAGTGGTCGCCGCAAACAGCCCCACACTTTTCAGCCCTGCCCAGGGCATTGTGAAGTTTGCAGTGAAAGCTGGGGATACCGTTGACGAAGGGCAGTTGTTGGCCACCGTCGACAGCCCGGAACTATCCAATCAGCTGGCCCAGGAAAACGCTCAACTCAACCAGCTGACGGTGAACCTGCAGCGCCAAAAAATCCAGGCCAAACGCCAGCATATGGAAAACCAGCAAAAGGCCGACCTGGCCAAAGTCAACCTCACCGCTGCCAAACGAGAATTGAGGCGAGCAGAGTTGTCGATGGAAAAGCAAATTATCTCGCGGCTGGATTTTGAAAAAACCAAGGACGATATGGCCCGCGCCCAGCTGGAGTACGAACAAGCCGTACAAAATGCGGGACTGGAAAAAGAATCACTGACCTTTGAAACCCAGAACCTGGAACTCCAGGTCTCACAACAACGCCTTCAGGTAGAAGAAACTGAGCGCCGAGTGCGCGAGCTGAACATTATCTCACCGGTCAACGGCACCATCGGTAGCTTAGCTGTGGCACAGCGCAGCGCCGTGGGCGCCAATGCGCCACTTATTACAGTTGTCGATCTCACCAGTTTTGAACTCGAGGCCAAAGTGCCGGAAAACTATGCCGACGACCTGGGTATCAGCATGGCCGTGGTAATCAAACTCGGTGGAAAAGAGCTACCAGGGGAAATTACTGCAATCTCCCCCGAGGTTATAAACGGCCAGGTGGTCGCACGGGTTCGTTTCACTGAGGGGCAGCCGAAAAAGCTTCGACAAAATCTCCGCCTCACCGCCCGCATACTGCTGGAAAACCGCAATAACGTGCTACTGGTCAAACGCGGTGGCTTCCTCGATCAAAGCGGTGGCAACCATGCCTTTCGTTTGAACAGCGAACAACAGGCAGAGCGAGTTTCCATCCAGATAGGCGCCTTTGGCTTAAAACAGGTAGAGATTATCTCAGGTCTACAAGAGGGAGACAGAATCATTATCTCCTCTTCCGAGGAACTCGAAAATGCCCAGCTAATTGCGCTGACAGATTAACCCCAAATTCAAATTGGAGCTCAGTAAAGCTCTTTAGTAAATCAATCAATAATTTAAAGTTTAAGAAAAAGGGAATATCGCAATGTTGAAAATGAACAATATCCGTAAAAGTTTCCGTACCGATACTATCGAAACTCATGCGCTGCGCGATTTCAGCCTTGAAGTTAAAGAGGGTGAGTTTGTTTCTGTGACCGGCCCCAGTGGCTCCGGTAAAACCACCTTTCTCAACATCGCCGGCCTACTGGAAACGCCCACCAGTGGAGAGTACCTGCTCGACGGTGAGAATGTTAGTAATCTCAATGACCGCCAGCGCTCACATCTGCGCAACGAAAAAATAGGCTTTATTTTCCAGGGGTTTAACCTGATTCCCGACCTAACTTTATTCGACAATATCGACGTTCCCCTGCGCTATCGTGGTTTCAATGCAAAAGAACGTCGCAAGCGTATTGAAAAAGTGCTCGAGCAGGTAGGCCTTTCTGCACGCGCTAAACACCTGCCGGCACAGCTCTCCGGTGGACAGCAGCAACGTATCGCTATCGCCCGCGCTTTAGCTGGCGAACCCCGTTTTCTACTTGCGGATGAGCCCACCGGTAACCTCGACTCCTTAATGGCCCGCCAGGTAATGGAGCTACTGGAGTTTATTAACGAGTGGGGAACCACCATCGTAATGGTTACCCACGATCCAGAACTCGCACGCCGTGCCCACCGCAACATCCAGATTGTAGATGGACAGGTTTGCGATTTACGTGCGGTCCCCGAGCAGCCTGCTGCCGTTACTGCTTAAGGAGACTGCACCATGTTTGGATACTATATTTCCCTGGCCCTACGAAGTTTGCGCGGAACCCCGATTTTAAGCAGCTTAATGGTTGCCGCTATTGCAGTCGGTGTCGGCGCCTCTATGACGGTGCTGACCCTGAACTACACTATGTCCCAGAATGCTTTAAAGCACAAAGACGACGTTCTCTTTGCCGTACAGCTAGACAGTTGGGATGTTAATAAAGCTTACAAAAGTAAGAATGAAATACCCTGGCAGCTGACCTATCGGGACGCCGAAGCGTTATTGCGCTCAGATATTCCCACCCGCCAAGTTGCCATGCATCGCTACGGTTTTACCGTTGAGATTGAAAATTCTGCTATTAGACCTTTTGAATCACATACCCGGGTAACTACCCGAGACTTTTTCGCTTTGTTCGATGTGCCCTTTATTTATGGTGGCACTTGGGAAAAGTCTGCTGATAGCTCTCCTACTCAAGTAGTTGTGCTTTCCAAGCCGACAAATGACAAGCTTTTCTCTGGTCAAAATAGCGTTGGAAAGACAATAAAACTCAACGACGAACCCTATACGGTAGTGGGCGTTATCGACACTTGGGAGCCCTCACCAAAGGTATATGATGTCAACAACAGCCCGTTTGATACAGTAGAAGAGTTATTCATACCCTTTGGCTTACACCGCAAATTGGAAATTCACAGCTGGGGCAACACCAATGGCTGGGACAATGCCGATCCGCAGGGATATGAAGAGTTTCTACAGAGTGAATATCTCTGGGTTCAATACTGGGTTGAACTTACAACTAGCGAACAAAAAGCACATTACGAAAATTTTCTTCGTGCTTATATTCAGCAAGAGAAAGCTCAAGGACGTTTCGAGCGACCACTAAAGTTTGCCTTGAGTAAGCCATCTGAGTGGTTGGTTCTCAATGAGGTACTCAGCGATGACAACCGCATTCTTGGGTGGGTTTCTTTGGCGTTTCTCCTGGTATGTATTATCAATGCCGTTGCATTATTGTTGGCAAAATTTCTACGCAAAGCACCAGAAGCTGGTGTGCGTCGCGCCTTGGGAGCAAGTAGAAGTGCGATTTTCACCCAGCACTTAATTGAAAGCGCAACCATAGGAATCATCGGCGGAGTAGCAGGTATTTTTCTCGCCATACTCGGCCTTAGCGGCATTCGCTACCTGGCCATGGGCCAAATCGACACACTTCCAACTATGGATTGGGTCATGATGGTTGCGGCTATTGGCCTGGCTATTGTCGCAAGCCTATTGGCAGGTTTCTATCCAGCATTGAAGATCAGTCAAACCAACCCTTCTATCTACCTGAAAACCCAGTAAGGCCTGACCATGCTTGAATTAAAACCGATGCTGTCCGCCCTCTGGCGCAACAAAGTTTCTGCACTGCTGATTGCCCTTCAGCTTGGCTTAACCCTGGCAATTATCAGCAACACAGCAATAATAATCCAAGATAGAGTAGAAAAGATAAACCGGCCCACAGGAATCGATGTCGACAACATTATTACTATTGGGTTCATGGCAATACCAAAAGACTACGACACAATTGGGGCGGTACGAGCCGATTTAGGGATTCTCCGTCAACTTCCAAATGTTGTCGATGCCTCGATCACTCAACAAATCCCTCTATCGCAATCAGGATCGTCTTCGGTATATCACAATAAAGCCAATCAGGAAATCGGCGGAGAAGGAGCCAACTACTATCAAGTTGATCCACACTTTATTAACACCCTCAATTTAAAGTTAGTCGCAGGTCGTAACTTTACCGAGGCCGATATGCAGGCCAGCAACTCTCACGAGGCTACAAAAAAACCTGTTGTCATTATCACCCAGCAACTTGCCGATAAATTCTACCCCAATCAGGATCCTATAGGACGGCCAATTTTCTCCGGTGGTAGCTCTGAACCGATGGAAATAGTCGGAGTTGTAGAACGGCATCTGGGAGCATGGGTTGGATGGTCCAAAGCTGGTAATGTGATGTTTTACCCAGAAATAAAAAATAGGCGTTATGCAAAATATATAGTACGTACAGAGCCGGGTAAACGCGATGAGGTAATGAAGGTGTTAGCTGACAAGCTTTCCGAGCGAGACCCTCAGCGAGTAATCTCTGTTGAGCCACTCTCTAAGTATGTCAAACGCAGCTATGCTATCGACAATATGATGGTTAAAGTACTCTCTATCGTTGCAGCTATGCTGAGCTTTATTGTAGCCCTTGGCATTGTAGGTCTAACCATTTTTTGGATTAACCAAAGGGCCAAGCAAATTGGTGTTAGACGTGCATTAGGGGCCACCCGTACTAATATCAGCCGATATTTCCTTATTGAAAACGGAATGATAGCGAGTCTGGGTATCGCAGTTGGCAGTGCAACGGCACTGATTGCCAATCAATATATGGTTCGCGATTACTCACAGCCTACTTTAACAATTGTACCTCTAGTTATTTGTGCGCTACTGGTTCTCTTAGTCAGCCTTGTAGCTGCACTTGCCCCAGCACTACGAGCAGCCAATATATCGCCGGCGACAGCCACCCGAAGTATTTAAACAACAACCTTTAGGGGGTGAGCTAATTGCTCGCCCCCAAGATAAGGTAAAAGTTTTCCTCATTCATTTTCATGGTTTATCTGCCACATTCGGTCGACATACCCCCCAGCAAAAAAACAATAGGGACATTGATCTTGTTTAAAAAAATATCTTCTTTATTTTTTGTGGGGCTAACCTTCATTAGCCCAAACTTACAAGCTGAAAAACATCCGGTTATTGCTGGTCCACTAGTAACTGAAGAACTAGTACAACAAATTACTAGAGCCGACCAACGCTTATTTGATGCATTATTCAATAATTGTGATCTAAGAGAAGCACAAAACCTGGTGACCGATGACTTTGAAATGTACCATGACAAGTGGGGTCAAACAGCAAAGTCTGGAGAAGAGTTTGTCAAGGCCATTACCAATATGTGTAAACAGCGTGAAAATGGAAGTGGTATTCGTGCACGTCGTGAACTGGTAATCGAGAGCACTAAAATCTACCCTGTTAACCATTACGGTGCTATTCAGTCAGGCACCCATCGATTTTATGGCATCAATGACGACAAATCTGAGATCTTACGGGAAAGTTCACAGTTTACTCACCTCTGGAAACAGGTAGATGGAAAGTGGCAGCTCGCGAGGGTACTCAGCTTCGACCATAAACCTGCTGAGCAACACATCGTCCACTAACTCTCCCTAATCTATTTGTGGCAGGGAAAACCTGCCACAAGCATTCCCCCTCGCCATCAACACATTGCATAATAGGCGCCTTAATAGCGTGTCTTAGAAACTATGGACAAAGTACTTATTATTGACGACAACAGCAGTATCGTTTCCGCCCTGGAGATCCTGTTGTCTCTGCATGACTTGCAGCCACTTTGTGCGATTACTCCTCAAGCCGGCTTACAGCTACTACGAGAGAACAGCGATGTCAGCCTGGTTATCCAGGATATGAATTTCACCGCTGACACAACTTCTGGAGAAGAAGGCAAAGAACTGTTCTTCGCGATTCGGGAAATAAATCCGGACCTTCCGATTATCCTGCTGACAGCTTGGACTCAACTGGAAATGGCCGTCGAGTTAGTCAGAGCTGGTGCTGCTGATTACCTGGGTAAGCCCTGGGATGACAATAAACTAATATCCACAATTAACAATTTATTGGAACTGGGAGAACTACAAAAGCGCCAGCAGGCATCCCAGCAACAAGCTTTGAATGCTCGCAGCCAATTACGGGAGGACTTTCTACTACAAGACATAATTTACCGCAGCGATAAAATGCAAAAGCTGTTGGAGATGGCCACTCAAGTAGCGAAATCTGAAGTTCCCATCCTGATCACAGGGCCAAATGGGGCCGGCAAAGAGAAGATTGCTGAGATTGTCCAGGCGAACTCTTCATCTAAAGAAGGGCCTTTTATTAAAGTTAATGTGGGTGCACTGCCGGAAGATCTGATGGAAGCAGAGCTGTTCGGAGCCGAACCTGGAGCCTATACCGGCGCCAGCAATCGGGCACGGGAGGGCAGGTTTGAGGCCGCCGATGGCGGCACCCTGTTCCTCGATGAAATTGGCGAGCTATCACCCAGCGGTCAGGTGAAACTACTGCGTGTACTACAAACCGGGGAATTCCAACGTTTAGGCAGCAGCCAAACCCGCAAAACCAAAGTTCGGGTAATCAGTGCTACCAATAGAGATCTCCACAAGGCTATCGAGGAAGGCAAGTTTCGCCAGGATTTATTTTATCGACTCAATGTTATAGAACTGCGCCTCCCACCACTGCATGAGCGCCCTGAAGACATCCCTCCCCTCGCGATGAGCTTCCTCGCAGAAAGTGGCAACTCAAAAAAGCTATCTCCTCAAGCGTTAAACGCCCTTACTCGCTATCATTGGCCCGGCAATGTGCGAGAACTTCAAAATGTTATGCAGCGAGCGGCCGTCCTTAGTCAGGAGGATACCATCGATGAAGCCGTCCTGGCACTTCCTGAGCAAACACCATCCGATAAAGTGGAAGTGAGTTTCGAGCCCAGTCGTGAGCTGCTACAAGAGACACTATCCAACTGCAATGGAATTATTGCCCAGGCTGCACGAGAACTCGGTATGAGCCGCCAAGCGCTATACCGCCGCCTGGAAAAACACGGTATACCCTATTGATGTCGAAATATTTTTCACTTGAAGGCCGCCTTATTGCAACAGCGGCCATTCCCTTAGTCGCTGGTGTTACCATATCCTGGCTCGGCATTCGGGCTGGCTTTAACCCATCACTCGCCTGGTCAGCGGGACTCATCATTTCATTGCCGTTATTAATTGTACTGATTCGCCTTATACTTGCCCCCCTAACTAGCACCCTAAAATCACTACAAAATGGCCTGCTAAATTTTCGTGACGGCGACTTCTCAATCTCCCTCGTACACCCCAAGGATAGTGAACTCCGGCAAATAACAATTCTCTATAACGAGATTGGGGAACACTTGCGTAAGGAACGTGCCCATATTTATCAACGGGAACTCCTCTTGGATACAGTTATCCAAACATCACCCCAAGCTCTTCTACTAGTGGATCAAAACGATCGCATTATTTATTCAAACAGTAGTGCCAAGCAACTTCTTAACAATGGAAGACCAATACAAGGACTACTTTTACCGAAGCTTTTATCCAAGAGCCCCAATGAAATAGCCAGCGCCATTAATAGTTGGAAGAATGGAATTTTTAATTATGCCGATATCAATGGCCCCCACTCCATGCATATCGGAAACAGCTCTTTTGTTTTAAACACACAAAAACATCGACTAATCGTTTTACGCGAAATGACTCGTGAGCTGACCCGTGCGGAGGTAGAAGTTTGGAAAAAAGTTATCCGCTTAATCAGCCATGAACTGAATAACTCTCTAGCTCCAATTTCATCGCTCGCACACTCTGGAAAAATGTTGGTAACAAAGCCTGGCAAAGAGCAGGCTTTGGAAAAGGTTTTCGATATTATCGCAGACCGCTGCAAGCATCTGACAGAGTTCACTCAGGGATACGCCTCTTTTGCCAAACTGCCCGCTCCAAGCTGTGAGACTATTAGCTGGCAGGAGCTAGTCAATCGCATAATGCCAATTCAAGCCTTCTCCCTAAAGGGAAGCCTGCCAGACGAACCCGGTTACTTTGACCCCGTCCAAATAGAGCAAGCCCTACTAAATCTAATTAAGAATTCACGAGAAGCTGGAAGCGATAGCAAAGATATTGAACTTGAAGTTAGTACAGACAGTTTTGGGCAAAAGCTAGTACTCTCCGACCGAGGCTGCGGGATGAGTGAGAAAGTACTTGAGCAGGCACTACTCCCTTTCTTCTCAACAAAAGAGCAAGGCGTGGGTTTGGGATTAGCTCTATGTAGAGAAATCATTGATGCGCATGATGGGCATATTCAGCTTTTGAATCGTCCCAATGGAGGGTTGCAAATCTGTCTCTGGCTGCCATGGAAAAACAATAAAAATTAGATGTACAACAAGTTATGCTACAGAAGCCACCCAGATAAGGAAATAATTCCCAATAACATCATTAGGAAAATTTATCAGCGATCAAATTAACATCACACTTTAGTTTAAAATTATGCAAAATCCCCATAAATTTATTGCTACCTAATCATCCTGAAACGTCACCCCTCTGTAGCTAATAATAAAAAACCTGAGCTGCCACAACTCGAAATCTGACTATTTTAGTAAATTTTATTTATGTCTAATTTCGAAACTTAAAATCATCTCGGAACGCATAAGAAGGGATCATGCTAAAAATAAATAGTTTGCTCTCCGCCAGCACACTTGCACTGAGCCTGATGGCAGCCAATGCCCAGGCGATTAATTCACATCAAAAAGGTGGTGATCAAGTTGACTTGGTCATTGCCAATGAAGCCAAATTAATTGATATGCTCAAGCGCTCTGGGCGCATCAGCCAAGATGCCTCTATTGCAGAAGCTGAACGCACTTTAAGGGCTTACTTAAAAGAGCGGGCCACCCATAGCATTAATGGGGCTCAAGATCTTTCCAGCGATACCGTAACGATGATGCGCGATGCCCGTGGAAAACATCACCCCCGGCTTAAAAGAGGCAAAGGTTCCCTTCACCGCAACCATGGCAGCCGCCACCCTAGAAACATTCAACTAGAGAGCTACGACGGTGAAGCCCAAACTGCACGGGTTCTCGCTATTTTGATGGAGTTCCCCGATTTTCCCCATAACAGCATCGAGCCCGGGGAAAGTGATATGTACTACGCGGATTACGCCGCTGAACATTACGCTGACTTACTTTTCTCCCAAAACGGCTTTGAAGGCCCCAGTGGGGAAAACATGCTATCCATGCAACAGTTTTACTGGCAGCAATCCGGTAACAGCTACTCAGTTGAAGGCTCTGTAGCAGGTTGGTATATGGCCAGCCAACCAGCAGCTTTTTACGGCAATAACACTGATGGTGATGCTCGCTCCCTAATTCGTGAGGCCCTGGAAGCTGCAGCTGCCGACCCCACAGTAAACCTGTCAGATTTTGATATTGAAGACCGTTACGACTTGGATGGTGATGGCGATTTTTGGGAAGCAGATGGTTTGGTAGACCACATCATGATCTTCCACTCCTCGGTTGGTGAAGAAGCAGGTGGCGGGCAACTGGGTGAAGACGCTATTTGGTCTCACCGTTGGAACCTTGGCAGCGTCTATTCACTTGAAGGAACTACTGCGGAGGTAGATTACTGGGGCGGCACTATGGCTGCTTATGATTACACCATTCAGCCGGCGGACGCCGCTGCAGGGGTTGTCAGCCATGAATATGGCCATGATTTGGGCTTGCCCGATGAATACGATACCGATGGTAGCGGTCGCGGTGAACCCGTCTCCTCCTGGTCCATTATGTCCAGTGGTAGCTGGGCCGGTATTATTCCGGGTTCAGAGCCCACCGGCTTCTCTGCCTATGCCAAGGAATACCTGCAACACAACCATGGTGGTAACTGGCTTCATGGTGAAACTATTGCACTAGATGAAATTCCTCGCCGCGGTATCGAGTTGCTACTCGATGAAGCGGTTAATAAGGGGACCAATAACGATGCAGTACGAATTGACCTACCAGCAAAACAAGAAATAGTTACCGAACCCAGCAGTGGAGAATACGCCTACTTCAGCGGTAGCGGCAACAACCTGCAAAACTCTATGACAATATCTGTTGATCTGAGCAATGCAGAAACAGCAAGCCTCTCTTTCAAAGCTTGGTACGACATTGAGCTGGATTGGGATTACGCCGCGATCATGGTAGATTCCGGTGATGGCTTTGTCTCCATTCCTGGTTCAGTAACTACAGATACCAACCCCAACGGCACCAACCCAGGTAATGGTATTACTGGTAGCTCCGAGGGCTGGATTGACGTTACATTCGATCTAAGCGCTTACGCCGGGCAAGAAATTAGCCTTTCACTTGCCTATATTACTGATGGCGCCGTAGCGAATTCAGGTCTTTTTGCCGATGACATCAGCATCGAAATTGATGACACAACATTCCTTTTCGATGATGCTGAAACTGATGGCAACTTTAGCCTTGCAGGCTTTAGCCGAAACCCAGGCTATCTCGAGCACGATCACTACTACTTACTCGAATGGCGTACGCATCGCGGCGTTGATGCCGGATTGGCACATGTGAATGTAGCCGGCGAGATGCTCACTTTCACAGAAGGCCTCTTGGTTTGGTACGTAGATTCCAGCTACGATAATAACTGGGTTGGCGTACACCCAGGAAACGGCTTCCTCGGAGTTGTTGATGCCGACCAAAATGTATTGAGATGGAGTGATGATTCCGTTGCCAGTACCCGCTATCAGGTTCACGATGCCACATTTAACATCGAAAGAGCCGACGACATGGTTCTGGATTTACTCGAGGACTACGGCATACTCTTAAGTGACACTCACAACCGCCGCTACCCATTGTTTAATGACACCCGGAGCTATAGCAGCGAAGAAATACCAGATGCCGGCCGCGCTATCACACCTTACGGCTTAAAGGTTCGGGTCGTATCTCGCAGCGGAGATAAATCTGTAGCTAAAATACGCGTAACCAAGTAAAGAAGTAAAAACAGACGGCGCCTACATGGCGCCGTCTCCAATTTAACAAATAGAATAAGATTACCGCTTAAAACAAAGCCTTTAATTTGAGCAAAACTCCCTTCTCCAGCTAACCTGAATGCCAGAAACTTATTTTCATCATTCAGGCGTTCATTTATGGAAAAGCCTCTAGACAACTCCCGTCGCCACTTTCTTAAGCTTTCAGGGACATCGCTACTTTTAATTCCTGCCACATTTATTGCAACACCCTCAGCTCAGGCCCAAATCAAAGCGCAAAAAGATAAGGTAAATTACCAGGATACTCCCAAGGATGGGAAAAAGTGCGTGGACTGTCAGCTGTTTGAGCCCCCCAATGCCTGCCTGGTTGTGGAGGGCGATATCAGTCCCGAAGGGTGGTGTAGCTTATTTGTTCTGAAGCAGGGCAACCCAGTTTCAAATTAAGCTGGGACCCGCTGTTCACCGCGCAATTTAATCACGTCCGCGCGGGGCGGAAGACCAAACATGCGGCTGTATTCACGGCTGAAATGAGAGGGGCTCTCATAGCCAACCCGATAGCTGGCGGAAGCCGCTTCCAGCCCCTCGGTCAACATTAGGCGTCGCGCCTCATGTAAGCGCAGCTTTTTCTGGAACTGCAACGGGGACATGCGGGTGATCTGCTTAAAGCTGTGATATAGGGATGACTCACTCATATTGGCCTGGTCGGCCAAGTCACTGATACGCAGCGGTTCTGAGAAGCGGTCTTTTAGCACCTCAATCACCCGGGATACCCGGTTCGCCTGGCTATCTACCATGGCAAACTTGCGCATCCGCGCGCCAATCTCCCCCATCAGGGCGCGATAGATAATCTCACGCCGGGCTAATGGCGCCAGTATCGGGACATCTTTAGGGCTATCCAGCAAGGAGACCAGCCGGTTTAGCGCATCGAGCATACCGTAATCCATTTTGGTCAGGCACAGGCCGCAGCTGACTTCGGGACAGTCGTAGCCAGCCTCCACACCCGGCGCCTTATCACCCAGCTCCATAACCAGGTCTGCCACCTCTTGCGGATCGATCGTTATCTTTACGCCAAGAAACGGAGTATCCAGGGAAGCGTCTTCAACACGTCCCAGGATCGGTAAGTGCACCGAGGTTGCCACATAGCTCAGCGGCATATAGGAAATTTCCCGGTCTCCCAGCTCCAAGGTTTTGCGGCCTTGAATAATAAAATTCAGGGACGGTGTATACACCGATGCCGCACAAGCTCCCGGCTCGTTGCAGCGAATCAGGGAGAGACCACCCAGTACTGTTTCATTTAATCCCTGTTCCGGTGCCTGACGCATCAGGGAGGCGATCAGTTTCTGCCGTATCGACTCCATATCCATGGCGACAGAGTTGAATTCCGCTCTTTTTTCAATGCTCATATGCTCCCCTTGTGCCCGCTAACAATTCCACGACTCAACACGAAGTGGCACAGAGTATACGGAGTTTTAGGCAATTTTCGTGCAGTTTTGCAGGATTGGGCAATTACTGTGCAGTAATAGGTAACCATAATCGATTAACAGGCCTACAGTCGCTGTAATATCTTAATCACTTTTTGCGATAACTAGTTATATATCCAGTTCTTTACACGTCCACCAGAATGTGATCCTTCCAACCCAAAAGCACGCCTTAAGTAGAAATAGGCAATCAATTAACAGTTCCCGGATACCGCAACCAACTTGGCCACCGCTAGAGTTACGCCCTTACTGGGAGAAGCACCCAATAGCCCTTCCCCCTCCGTAGCAAAGGGAGTACACGCGTAATGGTAAGAAAATTAACGACGGTTTTATTCGGCGTATCTGCACTGGTACTCGCCGGCTGCAACAGTGACGCACCCAGCGGTCAACAACCGCCTCCCCCAGCCGTGGAGGTCGCCCAGGTATCTGCAGGAAATACGACATTGTGGCGCAGCTTTACCGGCCGTGTGGCAGCCCCAGAAACCGTTGAACTGCGCCCACGGGTTAGCGGTTATATCGACAAGGTTTCATTTGCCGAGGGAACTCTGGTCAAACAGGGCGATGTCCTGTTCACCATTGACCCCCGCCCTTATCAGGCCCGCGAACGCGCCGCCCGCGCAGACCTGGCTCGGGTTCGCAGCGACCTCTCCTATAGCGAGAAGCAAGCCGGCCGGGCAAAACAGCTACTCAACAGCAAAGCCATCTCCCGCGAGGAATACGATCGGCGTATCGCTTCGCGAGATTCGGCCCGAGCGGCCCTCAGCGCCGCCGAGGCAGCACTGGAAAATGCCCAGTTGGACCTTCAATACACTGAAGTTAAAGCACCAATAAGTGGCCGGGTAAGCCGCGCCCTGGTTACTCAAGGCAATCTCGCCAATGCCGACAGCACCCTGCTGACAACGCTGGTCTCTGTCGACCCAATGTACGTGTATTTCGAAAGTGACGAACAGACTTTTGCTAAGGGCCGCGACTTACTTAATAGCGGGCAAAAACCTGCTGTGCGCGTAGGTCTCGCCGGTGAGCAGGGCTATCCACACAGTGGAGAGTTGGACTTTATTGATAACCGCTTGAACAGCCATACCGGCACTATTCAGTTCCGCGCTGTGGTTAACAACAGGGACGGCTTTTTCAGACCGGGGCAATTTGCTCGGGTGGAAATGCCAATTGAAGAGGTTTCACAGGCAGTTTTAATCAATAGCAAAGCGGTTCTTACCGATCAGGACCGCCGGTATGTTTACATCGTCAACGACAGTAATGTCACCGAAAAGCGCCCCGTGGTCGCTGGCCAACGCCAAGGTGACCTCGTTGTTATCCGCAGCGGCCTGGAGCCCGGCGAGAAAATTGTGGTGAATGGCCTGCAAAAGATTTTCTTCCCGGGCATGCCCGTCGCACCGGAAATGGTGGCCATGCAGGAGCAGGTAAAGGCGACCCAAGTCGCCGGCCACTAAACAAAGAGCAAGGGGCTTGCCGAAGTGAGCCCATACATTCAGCTAATCCTATCAATGGAATCCGAGCGGCTGACTAAGTCGCTCTCGGAGTAGCAGTATATGAATTTTTCCCGTTTCTTTGTCGACAGACCGATATTTGCATCCGTGTTGTCGATCATTATTTTCGTCGTCGGCCTGATCAGTATTCCCTCACTGCCGGTCAGCGAATATCCCGAAGTTGTCCCCCCCAGCGTGCAAGTGAGTGCTCGCTATCCTGGCGCTAACCCTAAGACGATCTCAGAAACTGTAGCCACGCCGCTGGAAGAAGCGATTAACGGCGTGGAAAATATGATCTACATGAAGTCAGTGGCTGGTAGTGACGGCACCCTGACTTTGAACGTGACCTTTGAGTTGGGCACAGACCCGGATCAAGCCCAGGTACAGGTGCAAAACCGGGTGTCCCAGGCCTTGCCGCGCCTGCCCGAAGATGTCCGCCTGCAAGGTGTTACTACCCAGAAGCAGTCGCCAAACCTGATGATGGCGGTGCACCTGATTTCACCGGACGACAGCCTCGACGCTACCTATATTCGCAACTACGCCGTACTGCATATTCGCGATGAGCTATCGCGCATTCCCGGCGTAGGCCTCGCCGCCGTATTCGGTTCCGGTGACTACGCCATGCGCTTGTGGGTGGACCCGCAGAAAGCCGCCGCCGTAGGCATTACTGCTGCCGATATTGTCAGTGCCGTGCGTGAGCAGAACGTACAGGTTTCCGCCGGCCAGATCGGTGCCTCCCCCATGCCGAACGGCTCCGACTTCCTGATTTCCATTAACGCCAAAGGCCGCCTGGAAAGTGAAGAGGAGTTTGGCGATGTTGTACTCAAGACCGGCAATAATGGTGAGATCACCCGCCTGAGAGATGTGGCTCGTGTAGAGCTGGCCTCTTCCCAGGACTCCCTGCGCGCCCTGCTCAACGGCCGCCAGGCTGTCGCCATCCCTATTTTCCAATCCCCCGGCTCCAATTCATTGGAAGTTTCTGCGGCGGTACGGGAGAAAATGGCTGAACTGGATGACCAGTTCCCGGAAGGCCTCAAGTGGGAAGTCGCTTACGACCCCACGGTTTTTGTTAGCACCTCCATCAGCTCAGTGATCAAGACCCTACTGGAAGCTGTACTACTCGTGGTTCTGGTAGTTATCCTGTTCCTGCAAACCTGGCGCGCCTCACTGATCCCGCTGTTGGCCGTGCCGGTATCTATTGTCGGCACCTTTGCGGTGCTGTTAATGCTGGGCTTCTCAATCAACACCCTAACCCTGTTCGCCATGGTGCTGGCCATCGGTATTGTGGTGGATGACGCCATTGTGGTGGTGGAAAACGTCGAGCGGAATATCGAGGAGGGACTGACGCCTTTAGCCGCTGCCCACCAGGCCATGCGCGAGGTGAGCGGTCCGATTGTCGCGATCAGCCTGGTACTCTGCGCGGTGTTTGTGCCCATGGCATTCCTGGACGGCATCACCGGCCAGTTCTACCGCCAGTTTGCCACCACTATTGCCATCGCCACCATTATCTCCGCGATCAACTCTCTGACTCTATCTCCGGCTCTGGCGGCAACTCTGTTGAAGCCTCACGGCGCCAAACCGGATATGCCCGCGCGCATTATTGAGCGTTTGTTCGGCTGGATATTCCGCCCGTTCAACCGCTTCTTCCAGCGCAATTCCGAGCGCTACCAGCGAATCGTGGGTGGCAGCCTCAAGCGTCGCGGTATCGTATTTGGTGTTTACCTGATATTGCTCGGCGGTACTTTTGCCCTGTTCCAACAGGTGCCCGGCGGCTTTATTCCGGTTCAGGATAAGACTTACCTGGTGGGTAGTATCCGCCTGCCGGAAGGTGCCTCCCTGGACCGCACCGAGGAAGTTGCTCGCCGCGTGAGTGAATTGGCCCTGGAAACCGAAGGTGTTGCCAACGCCGCGGCCTTTGTCGGCTTCAATGCCCTGCAAGGTACCAACACCCCCAACGTGGGCACGGTATTTATCCTGTTCGACGATTTCGATGAACGTGAGCGCAGTGCCCAGGAAATCGCTGCGGAGCTAAATGGCAAGATCTCACAGATCAAGGAAGGCTTTGCCATGACCTTTATGCCGCCGCCCATCTTCGGTCTGGGTGCCGGCTCCGGCTACTCCCTCTATGTTCAGGACCGTCGCGGTGCCGGCTACGGTGAGTTGCAAAACGCCACCAATATGTTGGCGGGCGCCCTGAGCCAAGCCAGTGGCCTCAGCTACCCCTTCAGCTCCTACCAGGCCAATGTGCCGCAGATGGACGCGGAAGTGGATCGACTACAGGCCAAGGCTCAAGGTGTGCGTATGGACGACTTGTTCGGCACCCTGCAGCTCTACTTCGGCTCTATGTATATCAACGACTTCAACCTTTTCGGCCGCACCTACCAGGTCGTTGCCCAGGCTGATGCACCCTTCCGCGATGAAGTGCAGGATCTCGATAATCTCTACACTCGCAATATGAATGGGGAGATGGTGCCCATCAGCACCATGGTGACCCTGCGCCAGAGTTACGGACCCGATCCGGTGATCCGCTACAACGGCTATCCCGCAGCCGACCTGATGGGGCAGTCCGATCCCAGCATGCTGTCCTCTTCCGAGGCACTGGCAGCGGTTGAGCAGGTTGCCAGCCAAGCCCTGCCACCGGGCATGCAAATCCAATGGACCGACCTCAGCTTCCAGCAGGTCAACCAGGGCAATGCCGCCATGGTGGTTTTCCCTCTCGCAGTATTACTGGTATTCCTGGTGCTGGCCGCCCTCTATGAAAGCTGGGTAATGCCACTGGCGGTGATCCTGATCGTGCCCATGTGTCTGCTGGCTGCACTATTCGGTGTCTGGGCTACTGGCGGCGACAACAATGTATTTGTTCAAGTCGGGCTGGTTGTACTGATGGGGCTCGCTTGTAAGAACGCTATTTTAATCGTGGAATTTGCTCGCGAACTGGAAATGGAAGGCAAAGGCACTGTCGAGGCTGCACTGGAAGCCTGCCGCCTGCGTCTGCGCCCGATCATTATGACCTCAGTCGCCTTTATTGCCGGTGTTGTACCACTGGTATTGGCCGGCGGCGCTGGCGCTGAGGTCCGCAATGCCATGGGCATTACCGTATTTACCGGCATGATCGGTGTAACCCTGTTTGGCCTGTTCCTCACTCCGGTATTTTATGTTGCCCTGCGCAAGATTGCCGGCGGCAAACTATCAGCTGCCCGCACTACAGATAGCCAGAAGAGTAACTTACCTCTGGAGCAAGTAGCTAACACTTAACCCCGCTTAGCCCGGGCGCATAAATGCTGTGCGTCCGGGCTTTTTTCTATTTGCGCGTTTCCTTTTTCCAGCGGGCTCTCGGAAATAAAATTACATAAACCCGAATCAATAACCCCATGGGTACACAAAAAATAATAACGATCACCCCCAGAATGGCTCGCATATAGTCACTGCCCTCTTCGTGTTTCTCAGCGCGATCCCACAGATAAGACTGGTAACAGTGATCCGGCCCATCTATTGGCATCAAGGTGTAATTAATCACCCGCTCCAAAAATCTCCAATAGTGGCGAAAACGGGTTTCCGTCACTCTGGAAAAATACCCACAGCGTGCCGATATTGTTGCATCGGGATTACCACCGGCAATAGCATTTCCCAGCTGATCCACTGCGACAATTACATTTCGCATCCAGCTTCTATTGGCACCCCTCATTATTAAACCTGTTTAAATCGGCATCCCAAAATAAAACGATCCAGTCTTAATTTTTACTCCACTCAGGAAAAAACAATGGAGTCAAAATAAACTGCGTGCCCCCATACCACCATTTCGCACCGGCTCAAAAAGCGGCACTAGCGGAAAATTACTTGGTCAGTAGAAACTGTAACTCAACTCAAATGGTGAATAAGGTCCTTCACACCAATCACCGGTGTCCAGTTGATAGCAGTGCACACCCTCGGCAATACAGTTGTCGAGACTTCCCATATAGGGATCACCGGCCAGACAAAAACGCGGGAATGCTGTAAGTTCATCCGGTGGCACCGGAGTAGTTTTGTAGGTGTAGTAAGTTGCCGTGCCGGTTAAGTCATAACCGAAACCGTCAGCCACGCAGCCCGCCAGGGACTGCGCTACAAGAATAAGAAAAAAAACAACGCTAATTTTCATAGGAAATACAACGCCTTCCACCGGAAATATCAAAACAACGGGCACTGGGTGGACAAATAGAACCCGGCGCCAGCTCCTCAGAATCTCCCGGGCAGCTTGTTGGAGACGCAGGCGCATCTGGCACATGGGAGGAATGAGAGGAGTGAGAAGAGGGGTAACCCCGGTATTCCGCATGGCGGGGAATTGGCGGGCTTACGGGATAAACCACTTGATTGCGCGTATCGGGGGTTCCACAACCCTCAAGGAATACACCCATCGACAAGGCAGAAATAAATATCGCAAACTTTTGCATGGTAGCGCTCCGTATCAGCACCGCGCGGACAGAATCCACGCACTTTTAGATCCGGCTATTTCGCAACAGCTCCACACTGGGCTCGGCTACTGTCGTTAGTAAACCCGCAATATAGGGAAAAACCAGGCCATGGAGTCCTGCAAGCTATCTACGCAATCCGCCGCCTCGCATTCGCTTTTGGCGGTAAGGGGTTGTGGGTATTTTGTGTGGTTACTGCCGACTTCCACAAAGCTGGCGCTTTGTCCGGCAGCCTCTGCCTCATAAAAGAAAGGGTCTTCACCCTCCACTTCTTCCGCAGGCAAAAACAAGCAGCCCTGCATCGCAAATACCGCCACAAGCGGCAACGCGAATTTCCTTGTAGGTCCCATAATCCGACACCTCACATTTTCAGTGCTGCGATGATAGTAGCCTCTCTGTGAGTCTAGCTGCCGAGGCATTAGCAGCCAGCAACCCAGAATCGATTTGCGCGTAAATCATCTTGTTGATGTTTTTCGCGGCGAATATTTCATTTCCACTTAAAGGCTAACTTACTTATATGGAATGTACGGAGTTATTCAGAGGCTCCTTAGTCCTGACTATAAAAAAAGCGGCCGATTGGCCGCTTTTTTTACTGACTTTAACTCGCTGACAATTACAGCAACAGTCTGCGCACATCTGCCAGCACGCTGACCAAGTAAGTCATAAAGCGTCCGGCATCTCCGCCATTTACCGCGCGGTGATCGTAGGAGAGCGCCAAGGGCAACATCTGCCGAGGCTCAAAGTCCTTACCGTTCCACACCGGCTTCATCGCCAGCTTGGAAACACCGAGGATACCAACTTCCGGAGAATTGACGATCGGGGTAAATCCGGTGCCGCCGATAGCCCCCAAACTGGAAATGGTAAAGCAGGCGCCCTGCATCTCGTTGGGCTTCAGCTTGCCATCGCGGGCCTTCAGGGCCATTTCAGTGGCCTCGGCCGCCAGCTCGTACAAGCCTTTCTTATCCACATCGCGGATAACCGGCACCATTAAGCCTTTGGGTGTATCTACTGCCATACCCACATGCACATAGTCCTTGCGCACAATGTGCTCGCCATCGTTGTGCAGGGACACATTAAAGCTCGGCTCTGCACGCAGGGCCGCAGCTACCGCTTTCAGCAGGAAAGGCACTGGAGTGAGCTTCACTCCGCGCTTCTCCGCCTCGGCCTTCATGGACTTGCGGAAGGTTTCCAGCTCTGTGATATCCGCATCATCAAACTGGGTGACGTGAGGCACATTGAGCCAGTTGCGCGACATGTTGGCTGCGGTAATCTTGTGGATCTTGCTCATCGGCTCCACATTCACCGGGCCAAACTGGCTGAAGTCGATATCCGGCATCTTGGCGATACCGATTCCACCGCCGACACCAACCGCGCCGCTTTCAGCTTTCTTCACCTGCTCACGGATGTAATTATGCAGATCGTCCTTGGAGACCCGGTTGCGCGGGCCGGTAGGCTTCACCTTATTCAAGGTAACACCCAACTCGCGGGCCAGTTTGCGCACGGCCGGGCCAGCGTAAACCTGGGCTGCTGCGGTGAGGTTGCGCTCCAGCTGATAGTCTTTCTGCGGCACTGCCGGGGGCTCAACAGACGCAGATACCTGCTGTGGCGCGCTCTCGGCAGGCGCTGTCGCTGCAGGGGCTGCAGCTGTAGCCGCAGGCTCGGCGGCGCCTGCAGCAACGACTTTCAATATGCCCAGGGTGTCACCCGTGGAAACCTTATCGCCTTCTTTTACTGCGATAGAAACCACGGTACCGGCGCTGGGGGAAGGCACATCCATAGAGGCTTTATCGCCTTCCACCACAATCAGGGAGTCGCCCTCTTCGACTGCATCACCGGGCTGCACACTGATCTCGATCACATCAACCGCATCAGCGCCGCCCAGATCCGGGATCTGGATCGTTTCCTCTTTCGGCTCGCCGCTCGGCGTCGCCACAGGGGCTTCAGCCACAGGCTCTGCAACAGGTGCAGTTTCTTGCTTGGCGGGGGCCGCAGCCGGCTCCTCTGTCGGCGCTTCCGCCACATCGGTTTCGATTTCCCCAATCACGTCGCCTTCAGAGACCTTATCGCCCTCTTTCACGCTGATGCTGAGGATTTTGCCAGCCACTGGGGCTGGCACATCCATGGAGGCTTTATCGCCCTCCACCACAATCAGTGAATCCTCTTGCGCGACGGTATCGCCGACAGCAACAGAAATTTCAATCACATCCACCTGATCGGCACCACCGAGATCAGGCACTTTAATGACTTGTTTTGCCATAGGAGTTCTGCCTTCTCTTAGCTGATGCGCGGGTTAACTTTTTCGGCGTCGATATTGAGCTTCACGATTGCTTCCGCAACCTCTTTCGCATCAATAACGCCCTGCTTGGCCAAGCCGTTCAGTGCGGCAATTACCACGTAGTTGCGATCCACTTCGAAGAAGCGACGCAGCTGCTCGCGGCTGTCACTGCGGCCGAAACCATCGGTACCCAGGGTGGTCAGTTCACCGTCGATAAATTCGCGCAGTGGCTCCACATAGGAACGGATGTAGTCGGTAGAGGCGATAACCGGGGAGGTATTGCCTTCGAACTGCTCAGTGATCCAGGCTTTGCGCGGCTCGGCTTCCGGGTGCAGCATATTCCAGCGCGCCACATCCTGGCCTTCACGGGCCGATTCCACAGCGGAGGTGAGGCTCCAGACATCGGAGGTCACACCGAACTGGTCGGCGAGGATATCCGCCGCTGCCAGTACTTCGCGCAAAATAGTACCGCCACCAATCAGCTGTACATGTTTCTTCGCCGCTTTGCCCTTGGCGCCTTTCTTGACGTTGGACTGCAGCTTATAGATACCGCGGATAATGCCCTCTTCCACGCCCTGAGGCATTTCCGGCTGCAAGTAGTTTTCGTTCTCGATAGTGATGTAGTAGAAGAGGTTCTTCTGCTCTTCGTACATCTCTTTCAAGCCGCGCTGCATAACCACCGCCAGCTCATAACCGTAAGCCGGGTCGTAGCTGCGGCAGTTGGGGATAGTGGAGGACAGTACGTGGCTGTGGCCATCCTGGTGCTGCAGACCTTCACCGTTCAAGGTGGTACGGCCAGCAGTGGCACCGATCAGGAAGCCGCGCGCCTGCATATCGCCAGCGGCCCAGGCCAGGTCGCCGATACGCTGGAAACCGAACATGGAGTAGTAGATATAGAAAGGCACCATCGGCACGCCGTGGTTGCTGTAAGCCGTGGCCAACGCCATCCAGGTAGACATAGCACCGGCTTCGTTGATGCCCTCTTCCAGCACCTGGCCTTTCTTATCTTCCTTGTAATACATGATCTGGCCGTGATCCACCGGGGTGTAGCGCTGCCCCTGGGAGGAATAGATACCCAGCTGGCGGAACAGACCTTCCATACCAAAGGTACGGGCTTCATCGGGAACGATCGGCGCGATGTTTTTGCCGATATTCTTGTCTTTCACCAAGGCCGCGATAGCGCGGACAAATGCCATGGTGGTGGAGATTTCGCGCTCACCGGAGCCTTTGGTCAGTGCGCTGAAGGCATCGAGGCCGGGGACTTCCAGTTTCGGGCACTCAACTGGGCGACGGGGAACCGGGCCGCCCAGGGCCTTGCGGCGCTCCGCCATATATTTCATTTCCGGACTGTCCGGAGATGGGCGGTAGTAAGGAACTTCTTCCAGCTCCTTATCGGTGAGCGGAATGGCAAAGCGATCGCGGAAACGCTTGAGGGAATCAAGGTCCAGCTTCTTCACAGAGTGGGTGTCCATCGCCGCTTCACCGGCGGAGCCTAAGCCGTAACCTTTAACGGTCTGGGCCAGGATCACGGTGGGCTGGCCTTTGTGGGCCATCGCCGCTGCGTAAGCTGCGTATACCTTGTAAGGATCGTGGCCGCCACGATTAAGCTTCATAATCTCATCGTCGGACATATCCTTAACCAGCTCCAGCAACTCCGGGTATTTGCCGAAGAAGTGCTCGCGGGTATAAGCGCCGCCGTTGGCCTTGAAGTTCTGCATCTCGCCATCGACCACTTCGTCCATGACTTTCTGCAACAGGCCTTTGTCATCTTTCTCTAGCAGCGGATCCCACAGGCGGCCCCAGAGTACTTTGACAACATTCCAACCGGCACCGCGGAATACGCCTTCCAGCTCCTGCACGATCTTACCGTTGCCGCGTACCGGGCCGTCCAGGCGCTGCAGGTTACAGTTAACCACGAACACCAGGTTTTCCAGTTGCTCGCGGCCGGCCAGGGAAATTGCGCCCAGGGTTTCCGGCTCGTCACACTCACCGTCACCAAGGAAAGCCCACACTTTGCGATCGCCGCGCGGGGACAGGCCGCGGGCAGACAGGTAGCGCATAATGTGCGCCTGGTAAATCGCCTGGATCGGCCCCAATCCCATGGAGACCGTGGGGAACTGCCAGTACTCTGGCATCAGCCAGGGGTGCGGGTAAGAGGACAGGCCATTGCCGTTCACTTCGCGGCGGAAGTTGTCCAGCTGCTCTTCATCAAAACGCCCTTCCAAGTAGGAGCGAGCATAAATACCCGGTGCGCTGTGGCCCTGGAAGAAAATCAGGTCGCCGCGCTCTTCACCTTCATTGCCACGGAAGAAGTAGTTAAAGCCCACATCGTAGAGTGTGGCCGCAGAGGAGAAACTGGAGATATGGCCGCCGAGGCCATCGTCATTCTGGTTGGCACGTACCACCATCGCCAGGGCATTCCAGCGAATCAGGGAGCGAATGCGGCGCTCCATAAATAAGTCGCCAGGCATACGCTTTTCCGCATTGGGCGGAATGGAGTTGCGATAGGGAGTGGTGATTGCCGCAGGCAATTGTACGCCTACATCGGTAGCGCGGTCAGACAGCTGCTTCAGGAGGAAGGCTGCGCGTTCTTTGCCGCTATAGCGGATAACCGCTTGCAGCGCGTCCAGCCACTCCTGCGTTTCGAGGTTATCGGTATCTTCGTGCATCAAGTGCTCCTCGGCGAATTAGGCGACGTCGAGTCGGTCTATTTCTCAAAAATCGGTACGCGGGCAAACTACAGCGCGAGCAAAAAAAAGCTTCCTTTTTTTCTTGGTTCCGCCAATTCACCAACTTTGTTGGCGTAAATGCAAAGTTTGTGAATCTTTACTCGAATATGACGGTGAGGAAAGCGGCGCAATTGATTGCCGCAAGTGCCTAGTTTGACTGTGATTATTTGTTCCGGGGCCCGCGCAGACTGGCGGACAAAACCCCATCCCCGGTTGTTAGCGGAGGGAATTGTAGTATTACTACAAAAAATTTTCCAGATAGGACGGTTAGTAACAAATAAAACAAAAGAGCAAAACAATTATTTGCCGTTTGGCCGTTTCACCGGAACATTTAGTGGAATTTTTGAGAAAATGAACTACAAAATCGAGTCTCAAACAAAGACATCAGTCACAGCTGAACCAGCTCCCCACCGGGTTGATATTCAGCGTAGACCAAGTAACGCAGCGGGCCACCAGCCGCCAGGGCATTAAAGGGGTAACAAGTCA
This sequence comes from Microbulbifer sp. CNSA002, assembly GCF_047324085.1. NCBI lineage: Bacteria > Pseudomonadati > Pseudomonadota > Gammaproteobacteria > Cellvibrionales > Microbulbiferaceae > Microbulbifer > Microbulbifer sp. CNSA002. Next base: position 844,758 of record NZ_CP172449.1, on the reverse strand, counting down.
CCAGCAATAAACCCCGCTCGGCAAAGATCGGCAAACGCTCTCTCTCACTGTCCACAATTCGCATTTCCGCAACCCGATAAGTATGCCAGCGTCCGCGTTTATCCTGCAGGTAAATGGAGGTACCCCGCCTGACACGCTCTAATCCCGCAAAGTGAGTATCCCGGTGTGCGGCAATAACCGTGGTGCGAGGCTCACCAGGATTGCCGGACCCGGCTAAGAGACCAGGGCCGAAAGCCAACGCCTGACCACTACCGCCGCTGAGAACAATTAATGGCGACTGCCCTTCCAACTTTAACTTGGCCACAGGCCAGGTGTCCGCCCAGGGCCAGGGCTTTTGCAGAGCCCCGCCCTGTAGCTGTTCTTCCCAAGCACTATTAATCAACACTTGGGCCAATTCTGCCTTGGCCAGAAGCCAGCTGGCTGAACCCAACTGCCACACCCCCGTTCCCAAGCAAAGCATAAAGAGCAGTGAGCGAGCCACGCTTACACACCTCCCCGCTGCAGAGGATTAGCGCTGCTGGGTTGACGGGGGTCTGGTAAAACCCTGCGCAGGAAGGAGCGCAGGGCTCGGGTCAAGTTGCTGCGCAAGGCCCGACCGCGCTGGAAGATCGCCGCAAACATCAACAATACCGCCGCTGCCAATAACTGCCCGTAGAGACCTGTAGCAGTTTGCGGATAGGCCTGGCGCTGTAGCACTTGCCCTTTAGCCACCATATTGGTGACCGAGCTGCGAGATAACTTCTCTTCAGCACTGCGTACAACTTCCTCTTCGACTGCAACAAAACTGGTGTAGGGGCTGGCAAGTTGATGCCTCAGGGCAATCTGCAAAATCTGTTCGCGCAGAGCCAGGCCCGCATCCGACTGTTCTCCAGACTGAAGCTGCCGGTCCCGCAGAGAATCTATCTTGCTGCGCGCCCAGACACTGCCGATGCCTGAAGTATCGCTACCACTCTCTACTTTCAGAGCGAGTTTGCGCACAAACTGTTTACCTGCCATTCGGCCCCGCAGCTGGATATCTCCCTGCAAGAGATCACCCTGCACCTTGGCCACCAACTGCATAGGCTCACCGTTATAGAGATCCGGGATGCGCTTGGGGTAGGCATCCGCGACGACTCCCTGGGGCCAACTGAGTTGCAGGTCTGTAGCCATAGGATTTTCCAACTTGGCGAACAGAGCCTGCATACGCTCACGAACTTCGGAAATATCACCGATGGTGACGAAAGTACCGCGTCCAAACTGAGCAGCTTTGCGCATAAAGTGGCTATTGGGAGCCGAACCAATACCCACAGTAAACAACCGGGCATTATGCAGGGACTGGCTAATTAACTCGAACAGGGCCCGCTCATTGCCTACCGCACCATCTGTAATAAATACGACTTGCTGAACGGTACTGGTGTCATCCTGCATTTGCTGACCGAATGCCATTCGCAAGGCCGGCGCCATTTCTGTACCTCCCTCTGCATTCAGGTTTTCGATTTCCTGACGCGCACGGCGGATATTCTCCGCGCTCGCGGCTATCGGGCGCAGGAAAAATGCGCGGGTTGTACTGTTAAATTCAATAACGTTAAAGCGATCATTGCTGTGCAGGCGAGACAGTGCCAGGGTAAGACTCTCCTTTGCCTGGCGAATAGAATTGCCAGACATGGAGCCGGAAGTATCGATCACATAAATCACTTCTCTTGGTAAACGCTGCGCGGCAGTACCGTCGCTGGGTGGCAGCAGCATGACCTGTAGATAAGCACCAGCCTGCTCTTCTGCTCCCTCTTGCGCTGTGATTTTCTCGCTAAACAGCGCCGCCCGCGGCATAGCAGAAGCGCGCGGTTGCCAATTCAATAAGAAATCCCGATCCATAGCAGCTGTTTCATCTCGCAACTGAATCCGATAGCGACCGTCACCTCGGTTATCAATATCAATCTGGTGATAGGGGCTATCGATTTTTGCTAGTGGCAGTCCGCCATGCAGATCCACCTCGATAGAAATATTATGGCTACCCAGTGCCTGTAGCTCCTGCGCTGACTGCATAAACGGAGTTATCGACGCAGCATCCGGCACTTGATTAGTGGGCAGTGCCCAGCCACTACTCTCTGCCACCAACTCCTGTTCATCGCCGTTCAACGCCTGGGAGGGTATTGGCTTGCCAGGGATATAGCGCGGGGTCAATGTCGTGGGCATACGCAGTGAAAAAACGCCGCTGTCATAACTGACCGGCTGCAAGAAGCGGATATTAATTTGCACCATTTCATCGGGGGCAATATTGGCCACTTTATTAGTAAACAGATTTGGGCGCTGCTGCTCTAGAAGAGCTGCACGCTTACCCGCCGCACGAGCAGCCTTATAAATCTTGGAGGCCTCTTTCCGCTCGCGTACCTTACCGACAATGCGGCGCTCGCCCACCTGAATTTCAAGCCCCGCCACCGCAGCTCGCTCAGGCAGTGGTAATGCATAAACCGCTTCCTGCCAGCCGTCAGTAGTATTCTTGAATTGCTGCTGAAGCTCGACTTCCGCTACCAGACCCCGCACGGAAATACTGACCTGACTTTTCAGGTGCACCGCTGGAATATACTTTCCGGACTCATTGCCAGTAAAAAGTAAGTCCCCCCCTTTTACATCTTCCAGGGTAACTGTCTCAGTGAACTCCTGCTGGATCGCATCACCCACAGAGGGAATCTCCTGGGCATTGACCTCTGCCCCGATTGCCGCAATAACCACCGCCAATACCACCACAATAAATAACAGCCAGCGCCCGGCACCACCAGTTTTCTGGCGGCGACGATAGTATTCCTCTCTCGGCAACATCAGATCGTCTTTATGGAACCGCTGCCCGAATAACATCACCCTGCTCACTCACTTCCCTCCACTTTTAAATTGGATGTTGAAGTCATTAAATAGGGGGAAATGGGCGAAAGGTGGCAGGGAAATGGGCGGGAAATGGGAGGAATTATGGCGAATTGTGGCATAAGAGGCATTTTTTACACTCTTATCACAACCCCACGATTGACCTTAAAAACATGTAAAAACCTCTACAAATCATAAAATTAAACACACCCAAGCGAATCTAATCCGGTTACCAATAATCGCTTAACAGCAGAGCCTTCAAACTCTGCACAAATCTTACTGCACGCATCACCAATGAGTGAATTACTTAAAACACCAACCGCAAGTAAGCAATCTAAACCTAAACACATACTACAAATTTTAGAAATACTCTTTTAAATAAATATCCGATACCACAAGAGCTACTTTCTTGAAATAGAAAAAAGGATAAAAGCAGCAACTTTTCAGACAAAATCACTTACCTCCACACACGCTACTCTACGAAAGTTAACTCTCCCCATTCTTCCTTAAAAAAGTCTTCCATCATCGTCAGATCATCAGACTTGAGCCCCTCCTTTGCATTCACCAGGGCATTCTCGCGCCGTTCCTCCTCCTTTTTCATTAGTTCAGCCACGTATTCATAATAATTACACCGAAGCCTCACAACCTCATCAGTCAAAATCAAAGGAACGCGAACATCGATATCATTATTTTTAGTACCAACTTCCCAATTTTGAACGACATCCAAAATCCATTTAATATCCCTAACAGTAAAAGCTTCCCCTTTTAACAGATCATTAAAATACTTCGAAATAGAAACAAATCTAATACTCTCACTGATAACCATGGCCATAGTACCTAAAGCACGATAGAAACTATCCTCAGGCTTACCACCAAAGCCATTAACCGCCATTTTTAATAGATCAAAATCCGCATCAAGCTTACCAAAATTCATTTCATTTTCTGCATATGCCCCATGATAGCCTAATGCATTGTAAGACTCACCTCTACTCAAAACAAAATCAAAAATCTCTGTCTTTGACCTCAACTCCTGCTGCTCTGGACGCAAATCCAATATCTCTGTACTTTTCCCAAGAGGAACGCTTGACCCTTGCTTGATAGCAGGACGCATAATCGATAAATGATATCTGGTTCCCGCAAAAGGAGTTTCTGGATTTGGATCAAAGCCGACCACATACAAGTCACACAAAGAAAGATAAAAATCTATCCGCTTCCTACGATATTCAAGTTGAACCGCCATGAAACCCAGCTTATCTTTCTCCTTATCAGGATTTTTCTCCACATCAAAACATGACCGTCTTGCACCATTTACAAAATGGGCAATATTTTCAATATCCCTCAAGAAATAATCTTTTTCGAGGCGCAGCCTTTTATGCTCCATCACAACAACTAAAATCCCAGTAAATTAACAATACGGCATAATAAAACCACTTAAGGAAAGATCAATCACAACTCATTACAAGAAAACAAAAACAAAACCTAGAAATTAAAAACAAGATAAAAATAAATCAAAAAAATGCACCTATGAAATTTAGAATGCCAATAACAAAACCACACATATGGAGAAGCAATACTGCGACAGAAAATGAAACACACGCGAAAGGCATCAACTCCACAACGCAACAACCACTGAAGACTCCAAAAGCAATATTTATGAAGACAATTGACCTTCGGAAAAATAAATAGCAGACATAAAAAAACCGGCGAAAACGCCGGTTTTTTTTCAGTTCGATCCAGATTAGTCGACCAGACCGTAATCCTTGCGGAGAACTTCGAGCAATTCCTCTTTGGGATTATCAGATATCTCAAGTTTCGTACCAATAATCTTCTCCGCAATACCAATATAAGTATTAGAGAGATCCATCAGCATAGATTCTGGCAGCTCGTTATCACGAGCTAAAGCCGAGCGCTCATCCATGCGATCTTTGTTCAACAGGATATCGGCATCGGGGAAGTAGTTGAGCAGGGCCTGGCGAAAACCCTCTTTGGATTTCTCCACAACCTTACCTGCGCGATACTGTTCGCCGTCCCAGATACGGGAGGAGTCCGGGGTTCCCACCTCATCCATATAGATCAGCTTTTCTTCACCATTGGCATCGGTGACATAGCCGAATTCAAACTTGGTATCGACAAAGACCTGATCGAGCTTTTCCAGCTCTGCGGAAATCAAATCGAAACCTTCTTTTAACAACTTCTCGTACAGATCGATATCGCACGCATTGCGGAAGCCAAAGGCCTCGAAATTGTCTTCGATATTCTTGCGAGTGACATTCACATCGTCTGCTTCCGGCACGCCGGGGATACCCTTGAGAATACCTTTGCTGGAGGGAGTAATGAGCAATTCAGGCAGCTTCTGGTCTTTCTGCAAGCCATCGGCAATCTCGATACCGCAGAACTCCCGCTCACCCTTTTCATAGGAGCGCCACATTGAGCCGGTGATGTACTGACGGGCGATCGCTTCGATCATAACCGGGCGCGCCTTCTGTACGATCCACACCAGCGGGTGCGGGATATCCAGAATGTGGCTATCGGCGAGGCCCTGCTCTTTAAACAGTTTGAACCAGTGATTGGAAATAGCATTTAGTGCTGCGCCCTTGCCTGGTACGCCACGCATACCGCCTTCGCCAGTCCAGATACAGTCGAACGCGGAGATGCGATCGGAAATCACCATTACCGCAAGTGGGGTGTCAGGAGAAACGGGGTAGCCCTTCTCCTCAATCAGGCGGCGGCTGTCTTCTTCGCTCAGCCAGTATACGGAGCGGACCTTGCCACTGTGGATAGGCTTGTCGGTGCGGATCGGCAGGTCATTATTGACCGCTAGAACTTTGTCAGCCAGGCTCATGGGCTCTCACCTATTTGAAGGGACCAAATAAAAGAAAGCGCGGCATTCTAGCAAATGCCGCGGCCTACAGACAAAGAAAGATATCGGGCAATTACTCCGAGCTTCGCCGGGCCTCCCATTCCACCTGGTGCTCATGGGTGGGCCAGGCACTCATAATGGCCTTGAGTAAGGTCGCCAGGGGAATTGCAAAGAAGACTCCCCAGAAGCCCCAGATGCCGCCAAAGAACAGCACCGCGAGGATAATGGCAACCGGGTGCAGGTTAACTGCCTCAGAAAACAGCAGTGGTACCAGTACGTTGCCATCGAGCAGTTGGATAATGCCGTAAGTCATCATCAGGTATAGAAACTCATTACTCCACCCCCACTGGAAAAGCCCAATAGCCGCAACGGGGATAGTGACAACCGCTGCACCGATATAAGGAATCAACACACTGAAACCCACGGCTACCGCCAGCAACAGGGCGTAGTTCACCCCCAGTAGCAGGAAGGCGGCATAACTGACAGCAGCCACAATGCCAATTTCTATTACCTTACCGCGTACATAATTGGCCACCTGATCATTCATCTCATGCCAAATCTGGTGGAGCATGGGCCGTTCTTTCGGCAGGAAAGAGGTGCACCAGCGAATCAGCTGCTCTGCGTCCTTCAGGAAGAAAAATACCAGGATCGGCACCACTACAACGTAAATCAGCAACCCGGCAAAAATGGGTAGGTTGGTAAGGGAGAAGGCCAGCAGTGTCTGTCCCAGGCCGCCCAATTCGCTGCCAAGGGTATTGAAGATTTCATCGATCTGCCCGGCCGAAATTAGTCGTGGGTAGCGCTCAGGGAGTAACAATAATAGTTCTTGGCCGCGCTGCACCATATTGGGCAACTCTGCCCCAAGCCGCACCAACTGACGCCAGATAATAGGTAGCACCACAAATAACAGAGCCACAATAGTACCCACCAACACCAAGCAGGAAAGGGTAACCGCTAGCCAGTGTGGCACACGCCAAGACTTCAGCTTTTGCACCATTCCCTGCATCAGGAAGGCGATCACCAGTGCGGTGAATACCGGGGCCAGCACTGCGCCCAGAGTCGCCAGAACCACCAGGGCCAGGGTCAATATTAAAACCAGAAGCACCACTTCTTCCTGACTGAAGTAGCGGTTCACCCAGCCTTTTACAATCGATAACATAGACTCTCGGGATTTATCTTTATTCATTTGCCAGCGTACAGCCAATATTGAAAGGTATTATTACGTCGCTCAGCGCGGAGCAGGGACCGGCCACTTAAAGATGCAAAACTGTGGAAGTCTCGCCAGGACCCTTCATCAGTGGCCAGCACACAAAGCAGCGTTCCCTCTGGGTATTCCCGCAATGCCCGGCGCATGGCCAGTAACGGTTGTGGGCAGGGCAGATTTCTTGCATCCACAATAGTGGCCACGTCCCAGTTCGGTATCTGGGTATCGGGCTGATTGGTAGAAGAAGTTACTGACATTGCCTTTTTAGTCACAAACCAGAATTGCCGGGGATTATAGCGCGAACCAGACGCCATAACCCGCGCAGGCTTTACGCTTTTTAACTTTCCGCCTGGCGCAAGTGTGAACCTTTTATGGTCCACTAAGTCCAAACCTCGACAGTCCAACGGGGTAGCGTATAGAGTTGGACTATAGATCCTTCATGGACAGACCGAGCAGTAATCAAGATGACTGATTCCAAAGACAGCCTGCTTCACCGAACGCGCCCCCCAGCTATCCTCCATCGACTTCGCGCAGGACTGCGAAGCCTGGGTATGGGGTTGTTACTCGGCGCAGTCCCGTTTGCTGCCATAGCGGACAGCGATGAAATACGGCTCCCCGAGCTCGGTGATAGAACCAGTGGGGTTGTCTCCCATACCCAAGAAAAAGAGCTGGGGCAGATGTGGCTGCGTATATTTCGCAGTCAGGTTCGCACCTCCAGTGATGCCCTGATCCAGCAATTTGTCGAGGGCATGGTCAAGGAATTGGCCGAGTACAGCCCACTGGAAGACAAAGAAATTGATGTTGTTGTAGTAAACAACAAAACCATGAACGCCTTTGCAGTCCCCGGTGGAGTCATGGGGGTCCATACCGGCCTGTTTCTGTTTGCAGAGCGTGAAGACCAGTTTGCATCGGTAGTTGCCCACGAATTGGGCCACCTCAGCCAGCGGCACTACGCCCGCTCTCTGGAAGCACAGCGCAATAGCACAATTCCCACCCTGGCCGGCATGCTCGGTGCCTTGGTTCTGGCGGCTACCGCCGGTGGCGAAGCGGGGATCGCGGCCATGAGCGTGACCCAGGCTGCAGCCCTGGACAACCAGCTGCGATTCAGCCGCAAGAATGAGCAAGAGGCAGATAGGGTCGGTATTGATACCCTAGCCAAATCCGGGCGCGATCCAGAGGCCGCCGGTGAAATGTTCGAACAAATGCTCAAGGCCACACGCTACTACCAGCGCCCGCCAGAATTTCTCCTGACCCACCCCGTTACGGAAAAGCGTATTGCCGATGCCAAGTTGCGCGCTCAGCGTATGGAAAAAGTGGCTCCCAGCGAGGACCTGGATTATCACCTGATGCGCGCCCGGGTACGGCTCGCCACAGAACCAACGCCGCAGCAAGCAGTAAAACGCTTTAGCGCGGAGCTGAATGGTATTAATGACAATGAGGATGCCGCCCGTTACGGCCTCGCCCTGGCCCAAGTAGCCGTAGGTAGACCCGATTCAGCGCTGGACACCTTGCAGCCCCTGTTAGACAAAACTCCCTCAAAAGCAGCCTATGTGCTGGCCCGAGCGGATATCGATCTGTTGCGAGAAGACTACAGCAGTGCCACCAAGCGCCTGCAGTGGGCCCTCGATCGCAATCCGGGAGACCACGCCTTACTCATGGGCCTCGCCAATGCCCACTTTAAAGCCGGTAACTACCTGGCTGCAGAACGCCTGCTGGCGAAATATAGCCGTACGCGGAAGAAAGACCCAGCAGTATGGTATCTACTGGCGGAGACTCACGGATTGGCCGGAGATATTGTTGGCGTACACGAAGCCCGGGCCGAGTATTACATCCTCAACGGCATATTCGACAAGGCTATTCAACACCTGCGCCATGGAATTCGCATGTCAAAAGACGATTACCAGGTCAATGCCATCCTGGAGCAGCGCCTCAAAGATGTGTTGAAAATGCAGGAAAGAATCGAGGAGCTGTAACTCCCCCCCAACGAAAAAGAGCGGCCACTGGCCGCTCTTTTTGTTTACTCACCGCTACTCCCCCGAGAGCTAACCTTTGCGGAAATCCAACATCCGCTGCAGCGGGATCATCGCCTTGCGCCCCAGTTCCGGGTCCACAAAGATCTCATTGTCCCCGCGCTCCAGTACACCACAGAGGTTCTCCAGAGAGTTCATCGCCATCCAGGGGCAATTAGCACAGCTGCGGCAAGTGGCTCCAGCACCGGCGGTTGGCGCCACCATCAGCTCTTTGTCTGGGCACTCCTGCTGCATCTTGTAGAAAATGCCCTGGTCGGTAGCCACAATAAAGCGCTTCTCTGGGCGGGTCTTGGCAGCATTAATAATCTGCGAGGTAGAACCCACAACGTCGGCCAGGGCTACCACAGAGGCGGGAGATTCAGGATGCACTAGAACCACAGCATCCGGGTAGAGGGCCTTTAAGTCCTCAACCCCCTTGGCCTTAAACTCTTCATGCACAATACAGGAACCATCCCATAACAGTACGTCTGCGCCGGTTTCCCGCTGGACATAGCCACCGAGGTGTTTGTCAGGTGCCCAAAGGATTTTTTCGCCATTGGCATCCAGGTGATCCACTACATCCAGCGCAATACTCGAGGTCACCACCCAGTCCGCCCTGGCTTTTACCGCAGCAGAAGTATTCGCGTAAACCACCACAGTGCGGTCCGGGTGCTGATCGCAAAAATCAGAGAACTCTTGCGGGGGACAGCCGATATCCAGGGAGCATGTTGCCTCAAGGGTCGGCATCAGTACTTTCTTGTTTGGGGTAAGAATCTTGGCGGTCTCACCCATAAACTTTACCCCGGCCACTACCAGGGTGTCCGCCGAGTGCTGAGCGCCAAAACGGGCCATTTCCAATGAGTCAGAAACGCAGCCGCCGGTCTCCTCCGCCAGGGCCTGAATCAAAGGGTCGGTATAGTAGTGTGCGACCAATACTGCATTCTGTTCTTTCAACAAGCGCTTGATGCGCTCGCGCCATTCTTGCAGCTCTTCTTCGCTATATTGAGACATTACCGGCTCCGCCAGGTGCGCTTGCACCAAAGAGCGAGAATCTACCTTGTCTGCGGCAATGGACTTATGAGTCATGACTAACTTCCAGTCGCGGAAAAGCGCGCATTATAGCGCAATGAAACGACACCACCACGCACCCTTTCGACAGCAATTTTAATCTGGCGTTACAGGCAAAATAGGCCGAAGGGAGTCAACCTGGTCATCTCAGAAAGTACACATTTCGGCAACAGGACCGCTATGGAGATTTTGGATACCGTGATAGTCGGGGCTGGGGTATTAGGACTTGCCTGCGCCTACCAGCTGAGTCGTGCCGGCCACAAAGTGTTGGTACTGGAACAACACAGTGCCATTGGAACTGAAACCAGCGCGCGCAATAGTGAGGTTATTCACGCAGGCCTCTACTATCCAACAGACAGCTTGAAAGCCCGTGCCTGTGTTAAGGGTAAATCCATGCTGTACCAATTTTGCCAGGAATATGCGGTGCCTCATAAGCAAATCGGCAAACTGGTAGTCGCTACCGATAGAGCACAGTTTGCGCAATTGAGAGACCTCAAAAATCAGGGGGATACTAATAACGCTGGCGGACTTCGATTACTAAGCGCCTCTGAAGCCCGATCTATGGAGCCGGAATTACAATGTGCCGGTGCCATTTACTCCCCGACGACCGGCATTATCGATAGCCACAGCCTGATGCTAGCCCTTGAGGGTGCCATGGAAGCCAGGGGAGGAGAAGTTATACTTGCGAGCAAAGTTGCGCGAATTGAAATATCCAGCGGCACTTGTCAACTCGTGATGGAGGATGGCTACAAACTGAAAACCTGCAATCTAATTGTGGCCGCAGGCCTCCACACAAGCTCGCTAGTGGGGACGATAAATAGCGAAGCTATAAAACGAGAAATTCCCACCACGTATTTTGTTAAGGGCAGTTACTTTACCCAGTCAAGTAAGGTACCTTTTTCACACTTAATTTACCCTCTACCCGAAAGTGCCGGCTTGGGTATTCATCTCACTCTGGATTTGGCTGGAGGTGCGCGGTTTGGTCCGGATGTGGAGTGGGTCGAGACCATTAACTACCAAGTGGATCCGAGTAAACTAAATACATTTTATGACAACATCCGTCGCTACTGGCCTGGAATATCAAAGAATACTTTACAGCCTGGCTATGCGGGCATTCGCTCCAAAATTGTACGCAGGGGCCACCCCGCTGGTGATTTCCAGATTTATCACAAAAGACTAGCGAATAAATCTCAGTTAGTGGCATTTTTTGGAATTGAATCCCCCGGGCTGACCTCTTCACTGTACCTCGGAGAAGTAATCGTAAAAATGATTTGCTAATTATTTACCCACTGGAAGAGAAATTCTGTTTAACTCAAACAATCACAACGAAAGCAGAAAGAATACGCTATTGAAGTGATAAAGTAGAAATAGTATTTATCTACCAATCACCTACATCAAGTTCAATATAAACCCCAGGGTATTCTTTCCCCTTAGCTTTTACGGTCCGAATTACTGAATAATCATACCCATATTCCCCGTACCCAGCTGTGTTGCCAGTGCGGTTTGGAAATCATTCACTTGAGTGGTGGTATGAGTATTTAAAGTACCTGTCTGAGAGGTGGTACTGGCGCTACTGAAAACCCCAGTTTGGCTAACATCAACCGTATTCATATTTCCATCTTGGGTAATGGTGATATTGGATGATGTGGCATCCGTTTGTAACACCATCAGAAAATTTGATGTGCCAGTTTGCAAAGTAGTCACACTACTCAGGTCAACCAATGTATCTTGCTCAGCATCAGCGGTATTATCCGTTCCCGATTGGGTGATATCAATCACACTATTACTAATAAATTCGTCCTGTTCAGCATCCACCATATTGGTGGAACCACTCTGAAATACCGTCAATGTTGAAGAGTCTACAAAATTACTTTGACTAATATCTACTTCATTCATACTACCGTTTTGTATAACAGTCGCGGCTGTTGAGGAAACGTCTCCCTCTTGACTTACCCCGGCTTCATTATTATCGCCAGTCTGGTTAATAGTGATAAAACTCTGGGAAACCAGGTCTTCCTGATCTACAAACATTCCATTGTCATTACCGTTTTGGGTAACAATGATAGAGCTATTTGAAATCTCATCACCCTGATCTACGTCTGCCTGATTACTTGCACCAGATTGAAAAATGCTCGCGGTAGACGAATCAACAACTGAAGCCTGAACTATATCACCATCATTTGAAGAGCCCAGCTGTATAATAGTCGCGGTGGATGAAGTGATATTGCTAAACTGATCGACATCTAAAACATTATCATCGCCAACTTGATTAACAATAATAGTGCTAGCCGAAATTACAGTCGACTGTTGTGCATCTGCATCGTTCATATCACCATTTTGAACACCACTAATCGTACTGGTATCAATTAAGTCTTCCTGCTCCAATTCGGCTCTGTTTGTTGAGCCCACCTGAGATGAGATTACACTACTGAAACTAACTTGGTTATCCTGCCTGGATTCAAATTCATTATCAGTTCCCGACTGGGTTGCGACCACAGAACTATTACTCACGATATCTCCTTGCGGGACCACTGCGTCGTTCATATCCCCTGTTTGAGTAATCGACACCAAGCTCTGGGTAACTCCCTCCTCCTGATCAAGGTCCGCATCGTTGGAATTGCCAAATTGGTTGACCGTTAAACTGGATGATTCAACTGTATTCTCCTGAAATGACTCAGCCTGATTCATATCCCCCTGTTGATTAATTGTGTTATTAGCTGCATTAACATTTATATCCTGAATCGAACTTGCCTCATTGTTATCTCCAATTTGTATGTGTGTAATCACACTACTGGTTGTATTATTCACCTGTTCCGCATCAGAGACATTTCCAGTTCCATCTTGAATAACCACAATCTGATTATCTGTAACCGAAGGATCAGACTGGTCAATTGTGGCTGTATTCATAGAGCCCTGCTGGGAGACACTGCTGACATTACTGTCTGCTAAAGCCCCACAGTGAACCACGGCCAACACCGCCGCAGCCAATGGCTTCATAAACTTCATAGCAAATTCCTTTTCAAACAAATTACCGACCAAACTACTGAGCAGGGGACTTCCTCACAAGGACAACGAGGAATTCATAACTATTTAGCACTATCAATCACAATTAAAAATTATGAATTAACAATAATAAATACAGGCATAATTTTATGGCCTTGAAATTCTACTGCATAATACTTCCCGTATTACCCCCCCCCACTTGGCTAGCAATAGCCACCTGCCCATCATTTGTTTGTGTCGTGACATGAATATTGGAAGAACCTATCTGGGAGACAGTGGCCAATCCAGTACTTAGTCCCAACTGAGAGACTTCTACATAATTCATATCACCACTCTGGAAGGTGGTAATAGAGGAGAAAAGAGCAAAGCCCTGCCCTACCAATGCCTCGTTGAGAGTTCCATCTTGCTCGACGCTGATAAAGCTTGACTCAGTTAGGTCCCCCTGAAATAACTCGGCACTATTTTCACTCCCAAGTTGATTAATTAGCCCAGTGCTATTAAGCGCAAAATCCTCATGGATTGCTTGTGCAAAGTTCATTGTCCCGTTCTGAGTAACAGCGACAGTACCCTGTATTCCCCCGACATCCACCTGGGCAGCAATACCCTCATTATTTGAACCGGACTGGATAACAGTGGCGCTACCAGCTTCAACAAAATCATCCTGGACCACCCAACCCAAATTGCCATCGCCAGACTGGATAATTAGAGCCGTACTCTCAGAGACTTCTGCAATTTGCTCCAGAATTGCTTCGTTCATCAAACCCGATTGCTCTATCGTGCCCGTATTCAAATCTGTAAGGGCACCTTGCAAAACAGATGCTTGGTGGGAATCCCCAGTTTGAGTTATCGAGACGGAATTATTGGTACTGGTCGGATTAGACTGATCCACTGTTGCCAGATGCCCAACACCATCCTGATCAATATCTGTCGTATTATTGCCGCCCATAGAATGGCCACTGAAAGTGAGCGCAGCTATTGCAGTAACTGAAGTCCAAATTCTCATTTAACTAATCCCTTGTACATAAATCCCACCCCTTCTGTTTAAAGTCCAGGCGTAGCAAAGCATCCCAGAAAATAATCTAAGCCAATTTAAATTAGAGTTAAAAGCCAAACCAGACAGGAGAGAGTCAATAGAAAGAGAACATGCAACTCCCTAAAAAATCACTCATATCTCAAATATAGGACTGAATAAAACACAAAAGAAAAACTGGGACTTTGCAGATACACGACAACTGCCGGTATTCATACTGATATCGCAAAGCCCCAATGAAATCTATTGAAAAATAAATCCAATATTGGAAGTACCATTTTGCGTTGCGATTGCAGTTTGTGAATCTAGCATTTGCGATGTTGTATGTTGATTCAAATCACCGATTTGAGTAGTTGTCGCCACACTGAGCATATTTCCCTGTTGGAGAACACCGGCAATATTACTGGTGCCATTTTGAAATATGGAGCCCGTAACTGAGGTGGCAGTGATTTGCCCCAACGTCGCATCATTCATTGACCCTAACTGAGTAACAGTTGCAGAGGCAAAAGAAGTTCCCCCAGCTTGCTGGGTAACGCCCATATTCGCAGTACCAGATTGGCTCACTATACCAACACTGGCATCTATACCAGTATCCTGAACGCCGCCACCAAAGTTTCCATCCCCTACTTGAGTCACACTTACAGTACTATTGGCAACACCATTCTGCTGTAGTGCCCCACCAAAGTTGCTGGTACCGGTTTGGGTAATAAGGACCGTACTTGAAGTAACTCCATTTTCCTGATCAGACTCGATATCATTCATATCGCCTGACTGAATAGCAGTAACGGTAGAGTTAAAAACCCCCATTAATTGCTCACTATCAAAGTTATTCTGGTTGCCAAGCTGATCTGCTGACACAGAGCTAAATTCAACAACACTCTGCTGGGAAATCTGGGCCATATTGTCATCGCCAATTTGATTTAGGATGACATCACTTCCCAAAATATCGAATACCTGCCCCATTATAATCGCATCATTCATATCCCCAGTTTGAGTCACCGCGATACTGGATGCTTCAGTATCAGTCTGGGTGATGGTCATAAAGTTCATTTCCCCAGCTTGATTTAGTTCCTGGGTAGAACCAAGTGACTCAAGTTGCTCCGCTGTCGTATCGTTATTATTCCCAATCTGGTTAATTTCCAACGAACTTGACTCAGTCATAAACTGCTGGAAAGACTCAGCCATATTGCCATCACCCTCTTGGTAGTGGGTCATGGTGTTACTTATGGCATCGCTCGCCTGGGTCGATGACGAAGAATTACCATCGCCAATCTGGGTGACATCTATCAGGTTCCCTATAGCCGTAGGGTCAACCTGATTGGCGTTCGCTGTATTACCCACTCCCTGCTGATCTATTAACGTCGTATTATTACTGGCCATCGCACTTCCACTCACTGCGGCCAATATAACTAGAGCTACAGGCTTCAACTTCCTCATAATTCAATCCTTCATTAACTATTCAAGCTTTTCTTGGGACTCAACTTAGAGGGCCTCATCAACAACATCGATACCAATAGGCATGCTGGCATAAGGCATGCGCAAAATCCAATTTAGCGCCATCCCTACTCCAAACAGCAGTATCCACCAAAGAAGTGTTAAAGCTCGCCAAACTCGAGCGCTGAGGCAATAAAATTGACACAGGCAATTATGCGAACAACAAACCCCAAGAGGAATTGACATGCACTGGCACAAGGTCACTTGCGATAATGAACGGCTGAATATTTAGAAACTATTCTCAAATCGCTGATCATGGGCCGACCAACTACTGGGTAAGAGTTAACGATAAGCGGCGATACAGCTATAAGAAGGAAGTGGGGAAAAACTAGGAACAAAGTATGGGATTAAATTTCTGTGCCACACAGATCAGAACCTAGCAGCACAGAAATCAAAGAACTGACTGCTACTGTAAAATTGTGCCGGTATTACTTACTCCAGACTGTGTCGCTATTGCTGTCTCGGCGGTACCCGCTTGAGAGGTAACATGCATATTCAATGTACCCGTTTGGGATATTGTGGCAACACCCGTAGTGATATTGTTCTGATCAATATTTACATCATTGGAGTCGCCGGTTTGCAACACTGTAGCTCTGGTAAAGAAGGCATTTCCTTGATCCAGCGTAGACATATTCATATCACCAAACTGGTCGACAATCATAGTTGAATTTTCAACCGTAAACACCTGTTCCAGGAGCGCCATATTGTCATTAGCCATTTGCAACAGCTCCATCACAAGAAAGCTAACCGAACCTAGCTGATCCAGGGCTGCGACATTTCCTATGCCATCCTGAGCACCAACTATCAAACTTGAGCTGACGCCTAAGTTTTGATTAACGTCCATTTGATTCATTTGGCCAATTTGTGTGGCCAGCAAAGTAGAATCGACCGTCTGCTGCTATAGAGAAAAACTCGGGCCGACAATTAGAAATATCTCTTACAAAAACCAACTCCTTTACCTACACAGATCGAACCGCACTACTTAGGGAGCCTCTGAATAACTCCGTGATACCTCTGGCATGCATAGCGGTTCACAATCAAGGCGCGGCTTCGCAGGAATGTCTAGACCTTTCAAGAGGTCGCAACGCGGAGTGTGAATCGCTCTGCAAGCCCCGAAGGGCGGGCCTTGAAGGCCACAGCTGCTGCGTTGCAGCTCTTGCAAAGGGCTACGCTATTCGCGGCGAGCTGCGCCTAACATCTGCAACCTTCAAGACCCGCAGAGGCATTACGGAGTTATTCAGAGGCTCCTTAGAAACTAAATCCGCAACATCAAGGTAAGCAGTATCCACCATAATTGGTGGCACGAAATGCTTGAGGAGGTAGCAACGCCAAAGACTGCATCCTTATTTCTCTGAAACTAGATTCATAGCATTAACTGGCTTCAAATTCCTACCAATGCGTCAGAAGACAAGTCGATGGCTCATTCAATACTACAAATATAATCTAAGCCATCCATGGGAATAAAGTACCCAATAACTAGGTATAAAGTTTTACAAAGAATAGAAGTGGCAGGTTTAGTGCATTCAGGGAAGAACCAAGAAAATCAGACATTGAGAACTATAAGAAAGGAATTTTTGGTCGCACTTGGCTTCATACCTTGAGCAACCGATTAAAAGTCGAGATATAAAGCTTATACTAGCCTTGTTTTGGAGATATCTCACTAAACCAACCATAACTTTGCATAACGATTCACCACTCTATCCAGAACAGGTTCGACAAGCCTCTATTTACTGCCACTAAAACTCGACTCCTCCAATATCAATCAGTAAGAAAATATTTCATCTGCCACAAGCAATATACAAATGTGGAATTGGATAACCAGTCACCAAAAATCATCCAGCAGAATCACGCCAAACCTATCAGCAGATTTTTTTTACTAAAGATCGAGGTTGCCAGCGGCAATGGCATTTTTACCATATAAAGCAACTCCCAGCCCTTGATAACTCTCAATAAGTAGAGCAGAATGCGCCTCAAATTGTCACTTCGCAAGTACCAGCTTTGTCAATCTGCTACTTTACCAAAACCAAACAATCACGAGGCGCACGAAACCTGCTGCCTCGTATAGCGTTGTTTTTATTTTTGGTACAAGCGTTGATTCCCACTGGGTACATGCCAGCCTCGATCGCTACTGATGGTACAGCTATCAAACTCTGTCCTAGTGGCGTCTCACCAGAAGTAATGGCGATTATTCATCAGGGACATAATCAAAAGCCATTAAGCAGCGGTACAAAGAGCGAGCAGAATCACCACTCCCATCATCAACATATACACCATGAGATGGCGAGTATGTCAGCCGATAAAGTTGCTGAAAGTACAGATCATGATCACCATGCCGAAGGTAATTGGCAGCTGGACTGCAAGTTTGGTATTGCAAAGCCAAATTCCGAAGTAACATTTTTATCTACCCCTTATCTATCTAGCCTGTCAAAAACACGCTATATCCAGCAGCGACACTTGGCTGAGGAAGTAATCGCCAGCCTACATCGCAAACAGCAGCAGCGCGCTCCTCCCTTCTTCACCTCTTTGTCCACAATTTAAGTCTTTGCTCTTCACTTTTTGGGCTCGTTTACGCCTGCCCAAATCATGAAGCCAGTAAGGCATTCGATATAAGCAAATCAGCTTGCTCGTAGATACTACCAATCTAGTATCAGAGCACCTGTGCCTGTCGCTATATCGTCTGCGTTACAGCATCTAATTTATTTTATCGGCACGCTACATAGCGTTCCGACAGGATACCTATACATGAAAATTACTCGAAAGCTGCTCATCTCCTTAGCACTTATTGCTATCAGTAGCGCGCCTCAAGCTAAAGGCCAAGATCATCAATCCCAGTCAATTGAGGAGGTTGTAGTTACAGCTGATATCGATAATTCACTATCTGCACACTCTGCAAGTGAAGCAATTCATAACCTTCAGCGTGTTCCAGGGGGAGTTGACTTGGTTCGTGCTGAAGACTATTTAGTTGAGTTTACGCAGAGTATTGGTGACGCGCTGAAGTTCACACCCGGCGTTTACGCAGACACTTCAGCGCAGCGTGACAATCGAATTTCTATTCGGGGATCCGCTGCGAATGCTACTTATGAACGCCGAGGAATTACTGTATTGCGTGATGGAGTACCGATTTCACGTGCCAGTGGCAGCACCGAGTATCAAGAAATAGATCCACTATCTATTGACTATATCGAGATCTATAAAGGATCAAACGGCCTTCGTTATGGTGCAGCTTCACTGGGAGGTGCAATCAATGTGGTAACACCGACGGGAGCTACGTCAAAAGCTGGAAGTAATATAAGGTTGGAAAGCGGGTCATTCGATACATACCGAACCAGTATTAACACTAAAGGAAGAAATGACGCTTTTGATTATTATGGTGCGGTAACCAAACTAAATAGTAGTGGATTTAGAGAACATTCCGAAGTCGACAGTATTTATAGCTTTGGTAATGTTGGCTACAAATTTAGTGACAACATGGAAACTCGCTTTTTCCTGACCGCATTGCAGGACAATTTTGAGCTGGCTGGCTCTTTGACACACGACCAAGCATTAAGCAATCCTGACATGTCGCCAGAATCAAATATTGAACGCGATATGGATCGAAACCTTGATGTGTTTCGCTTATCAAATCGAACAGTTTTTGCACTAGATTCGCTCACTATTGAAGCCGGGGCTTGGCTAGCAACAAGATATTTGGATCACGCCATAACACCATATGCCGGCATCATTGAGCAAAGCGGAATGGAGTTTGGTATATCTACTGATATTACTGGTGATTTCCAACTGGATATCACTGATATTTCCTGGGTTATAGGTATAACCCATGCTGAAAGTAACAATGAGTCAGAACTGTTTGCGTACTCTGAGGGCCCTTTTAGCCCAACACCAACTGCCGAGAAGGGGGATTTATCAAGTAAAGATGATCGGAATGCGACGAATACTGTCATCTATGGACAGCTAGACTTTTCCCTAAGCGAGTCACTTAACCTGATCGCAGGAGCTCAATATATTAGTAGCGTCAGAGAAAACAAAAATATCTTTAACTCTGACCCCGCTCAGGATACGGGTGGACCGGAAGATGACACCGGTAAGTTGAGCTTCGAAAAATTCAATGGGCGTCTTGGTGTTATTTATACCCTACAAGATGAAAATCAGCTATACGCTAATGTGAGTGAAGGTTATGAGCCACCAGGAATAACTGATCTAACTTCGGGTGGAGCGGATCCATTTACAATTCTTGATGCACAAGAGTCATTGACTTTTGAGGTTGGCTCTCGCGGGCAGAAAGGTATTGTAAGCTGGGACGCATCTATTTATCACAGTGAAATTAGCAACGAATTTGTAGACGTTGGGCAGTCCGGGTTTAGCGGCGAAACAACAAGTACAGAAAACGCAAGAGGTAACACACTACACAAAGGTGTCGAGCTTGGTCTCGATATACAAATAAATAAGAATATTCTCTGGCGGAACATCTATAACTATAACGACTTTTGCTTTGATAATGATCCGGATAGAGGGGATAACAAGTTACCTGGAATACCTCAATCAATCTACGCCAGCGAATTGAAATACTCGAGCAATGGCAGGTGGTATGCAGGCATTAACTTGCGACATATTGCCAACGGAGCCTACGTTGACTACGCCAACACTGAAAGAACTGCGGGATATGAATTAATTGGCATTATTGCCGGTATCTCGATAAACGAAGCGATCGACTTATTTGCATCTGCGGAAAACCTAACCGACGAAAAATATATCTCAAATGTGTCAACAGTATCAGATCTTAGTATGGCTTCCAGTAATTCAGTTTTTACTCCAGGTCAAGGTCGCGCCTTCTATGTTGGTGTCAGCACTAACTTTTAATAGCCCCTCACAGTAGGAAATACATAAGCGAGGTAGCTTGATGAAACTGCAATTCATTAGATGGCACAGATTCCTAACCTGGATAGCTTTTTTTGGTGTTGTAACTTGGTCTTTGTCTGGAATATTCCATCCAATAATGGCTTGGTTTGGTCCGCAAGCCAAAAATACAATGCCACCCACGTTTCAAGCCAATGCAGAGACCTTATATAAACTTGAAAAAATTGTTGATAAGTTGCCTATTGAAAGGGTGGCTATCGCTAAAGTTGTTCCTTCAAGTGAGGGTAATCTACTGCAGATTACAGAAGCTGATAACAGTCCAAGGCGTTATTTCAACCTCGAAACTGGAAATGAGTTGTTTGATCATGATATAGCACAAGCAAAGTGGCTCACATCTCATTACTTGGACTTACCACAAGAAAATATTATTGATGTTAAATTCAAGGAGAGCTTTAGCACTGATTACCCGCGAGTTAATCGCCTGCTGCCAGTTTATGAGGTGACCATTGCCGCCGACGATAATTTACTCAAAGCTTTTATCTACACCGAAACAGGTGCCTTAGCTGCTTTAAACAATAGTTTTAAAGCCAAAACGCAACTGTTTTTCAGAGCGCTACATACCTGGAGCTGGCTAGATACTACCGGCCATGGGCGTGTGCTCACTGTTGCACTATTTATGTTGACGCTTCTAGCGATAGCTTCAACGGGACTCTATCTGATTTTTGCACTCCCCAGCCGCAAAATTCCCAAGTCTAATCGACGCTGGCATCGCCGCCTCAGCTACCTACTTTGGCTGCCATTACTTGGCTGGTCAGCAAGCGGGTTTTATCACTTATTACAGGCAGAATACATACAGCCCATTTCAGGCTTGCGACTGCTTGAACCTGTGCAACTGGAAAGCTTTGCAGTTGCGGAAAGCGAGATGGCTCAGTGGCGGCATAGCATAGGGAGTAGCATTCCTAAGAAAGCGCATTTAAATGCTATTTCGCTCAATCAGTCCATCGATAAAAAACCACTTTATCGACTTGGAATTAGCGTTCCGATTGAAGAGTCAATGTCCAATTACCAACAGCGTAAAGCACGCTTTGGCGGACTGCCTCTGGAAAGATCATCAGCTTTAATCAATGCTCAAACGGGGGAGAAAGAGTCGGTTAAAGACCAGGACTTGGCCAAAGAACTAGCTCTACAGTTCATCCAATCTAATGGCAATACAATCGACAATATTAAAATTGATGAAATCAAGCTGGTCACACACTTTGGGCCAAACTATGACTTCCGCAATAAACGGTTACCGGTTTGGCAGGTCGACTTGAATGACCCAGCCGGTAGCAGGTATTTTGTTGATCCAGTAACAGGTATTTTAGTTGACCAAAATCGAAAGATTGACCGGTTGGAATCACTTTCATTTTCACTGCTTCACAAGTGGAATTTTTTACGCCCATTAATAGGAGCTGAAAAGCGTGACATATTGATTGTAATTACATTACTCGCCTTAATTGCAATGTCCTGCTTTGGATTGGCTATTTATTTAGCACGCAGAAAGCCAAGAGCTAGGAGGGTTGGTTCCAGCCTACCCCCACAGGAAGCGTCTGGCTACATTAAAGCCTCGAATTAGAACTAGCCTTTTTCTCAAGCAAAACTCTCGGTCAAGAGCAGCCCCTGCGCCCAGGATCTACCCTTGACTGAGAGACTTATAGGGCAGAATAACCTAAAGGCTATACACGCCCCCTTTTAAGCTCAAGTGTTAACCACAATTATCGATAAAGGTGTTTTTACTGTCTCGAACTGACTTTTATCTTAGCTAAAAGTTTCTACAACAGCTTATTTTCCACATGCAACCTTGACACCAACGAGCACTAAATCGTGTTCATTGCCGATCTGGCGAGACTCTCTAACTCGGCAAAAGCCGCCGCCAAGACCAACATAAGGCCCTCTAAAGTAAATAGCGGCTATTGAGCCCAGGGTTAAGCACACACAACTTAAAGCACACCCTGGCGAGCACATCTGCGCAGTCGGCGAGCCTTTAAGATACGGAAAACTCTGATAGATCACCATACAAGTAATATCCACCATTCAGAATCGAAAATGAAAGGAGCTGATTAACACAGCAAATAAGCACGGTAATAGAAAGTCTGAAACTAGCCCACGTGTACGATGGTAATACAGAGAAACTGGTTAATTGATAGTGGGGAAAAGGAGAGATGGTGGGTCGTGCTGGATTCGAACCAGCGACCAATTGGTTAAAAGCCAACTGCTCTACCAACTGAGCTAACGACCCCCAGGATGGTTGGACTAATTTGGTATGGTCCAACTTGGGTTGTTTTTACCTTCGCGCAGAAGTGTAAAAACTGGGTGGGCTGCCTTGGGCATCCCTGTCGAAAATGGTGGGTCGTGCTGGATTCGAACCAGCGACCAATTGGTTAAAAGCCAACTGCTCTACCGACTGAGCTAACGACCCTTTTCGATGCCTCGTTGTGAGGAGCTGCGTATCTTACGGATCTATTTCGAAAAGACAATACCTAACTCAAAAAAAAATCTAACAAATTTAAGGAGTTAGGTATTTGTTCAAAAAATTGGCGCCAACGGCCAATTAAGGTGCGTAGACCGTGGGGTCCTCCAGGCCGGCCTCTGTGAAGCCGGCAGCCCTCAGGCGGCAACTGTCGCAGCGACGGCAGGCAGCGCCATCTGGCAAGGCTTGGTAGCAGGACACAGTTAAACTGTAGTCCACCCCTAAGCGGGTTCCTTCGGTAACAATATCCGCCTTGCTCATCTCCATCAGCGGCGCACGTATAGACAGCTTATTGCCCTCGACACCGGCCCTGGTAGCCAGGTTGGCCATCTTCTCGTAGGCCTCAATATATTCCGGCCGGCAATCCGGATAGCCGGAGTAGTCCACGGCGTTCACACCCACGAAAATATCCTGGGCGCCCAGCACCTCTGCCCAACCCAGGGCAATAGACAGGAATACCGTGTTTCGCGCCGGCACATAGGTCACCGGAATACCGGAGGTTTCCTCTTCAGGTACTTCGATAGAGTCATCGGTCAACGCCGACCCGCCGATTGAACGCAGGTCAAGCTTAACCACCTTGTGCTCAACGGCCCCCAAGTCCTTCGCCACCTTCTGCGCAGCCAATAGTTCTGCCTCGTGACGCTGGCCATAATCGAAGCCCAGGGCGTAACACTCGTAGCCCTCAGCGCGAGCCATGGCCAGTACGGTGGCTGAGTCCAGGCCTCCGGATAGCAAGATTACTGCTTTCTTTGCTGTCATTTTTTCCTCTTTTCTTGATGTGGCGCAGCGGCGCTTTAAACCCCTGGGATGTCGCCCCACAACAGCTTGTGCATTTGCATCTGCATACGCACCGGTAACCCATCTTCCAGTATCCATTCAGCTAGCTGGCGCGGCTGCAGCTGCTCGTAGCTGGGGGAGAAAAGCACCTCTCCAACCCGCTCAGGTATGCGGTACTGATCCAGGGTAAATCGAGCCCAGTCATAATCCCCGCGATCACAGATCACAAACTTGACCTGGTCCTGGCGAGTGAGTACTTGCATATTCTCCATACGGTTGCGGTGCTGCTCCCCGGAGGCCGGCGTTTTCAGGTCGACCACTCTCGACACCCGCTCATCCACTTTATCCACAGGCATAGCGCCACTGGTCTCGAGGGACACCGCATAGCCCGCATCGCAAAGCGCCTTCATCAGGGGAAAACAATTGGGCTGGGCCAGGGGCTCACCACCGGTAACGCACACATGGCGAGCGGGATGGCTTTGCACCTGCTGCAAAATCTGCTCCAGCGTCATGCGCTCGCCACCGTAAAAGGCGTACTCGGAGTCGCAATAGGTACAGCGTAACGGGCAGCCCGTCAGGCGTACAAACACCGTAGGAAGGCCGCTTTCTCGCGCCTCTCCCTGGAGGGAGTAGAAAATTTCACTGATTCTGAGTGATTCTTTGGAAAGATCGGTCATACACACCCAACACAAAAACGCCCGAGTGGCACATGCCACCCGGGCGCGGGATCATAGGCTTTTTCTGCTCAAAAAACCAGCGATGGCAGTCAGTAGCGGCTGAAGGCTACTGGAAGTTCTCCTGCAGATACTTCTTCGCCAGATTCGACGCTCTGGCGTCACTGGCTGCCACCTGCTCCAGCAGGTTGCGGGCTTTTTGCTGGTCGCCCAGCTGGTGGTAAACAGTACCCAGCTTGTAGCGGCCATCCCAGACTTTACTGGAATTCGGGTAACCGTCGAGGAGGGCTACGAACCACTCCCGAGCCTCTTCCAGGTTGCCTTGAACCAGTGCAATCTCACCCAGCCAGTAATTCGCATTCGGGGCGTACTGACCATTGGGGAAGTCCTGCAACAGGCTTTTGAACTCTTCACTGGCGCCGCCGTAATCGCCATTGCGGGCCAAGCCAAAGCTGGCCTGGTAGCGGTCGCGCTCGCTCTTGCCGTCTTTCGGGCCCTGGGGTTTAGGCGGCATTGCTGAGCCCCCCTGCCCTTGCATTGACGAAGCACCGCCTTCAGCGGTAGACGGCGGCTGAGCCGCTGGCTCTGTACCACTCAGGCGCGCAATACGCCGGTCCAGATCCATATAATCTTCGGTGCGCTGCTGTTTGAGACGCTTGATCTCATGGCGCAACTCTTCAACTGTGCCACGCAACTCCCGCACTTCCTGCTGCAAAACCTGCATCTGATAGTAGGCTTCGGCCTGGGGGTTGCCCTGGGCTCGGGGTGGTGACATACCGGCGCGGGCGAGCTGTGTCGGAGCACTGCTTTCCACTTCATCGGTATAAGTAATGGTCGACTGGTCCTGGCTTTTAGAAGACAGGTCTACAATCGGGGCCTGGGAAAATACCGGCGATGCCGCAGTCATTACTGCTGCGGCGATCGCTAGTTTTCTAATCGTTAAAGCCATTGGCATCCATTTTTACGATTAGTTAATAACAACGCGACGGTTCATCGCACGGGCAGATTCGTTAGAACCCATTTGAGCCGGACGCTCTTCACCGTAGCTGATTACTTCCAGGTTAGCTGCGTCTACGCCTTGCAGTACCAAAAAGTCGCGAACGGCATTGGCACGACGCTCACCCAGAGCCAGGTTGTACTCGCGAGTACCCAGTTCGTCAGCGTGGCCTTCCAGGCGAACAGAACCGGTGGCAGCGCGCATACGGTCAGCGTGACGGATCAGCAGTTCACGGGTTTCGGGCTTCAGCAGGGACTGGTCGAAATCGAAGTAAACTACGTTTTCCAGAGGTGCTACAGGCTCTTTCGGGGTATCAAAATCGGTGGTTTCAACCGCGGTATTATTTGCGGTTTCATCAACAATGGTTTCCCCGCCAGTCTTGGTATCATTGCTGCTACAACCAGCCATAACTGCCAATACACAGGCTAACCCAAGGCCTGTTTTTACTGATTTCAACATAAGCTACTCCGCTTTATATATAGTGTTATCGAAAATCCTGAAAGATTTCTACTTGCTCTAATTCACACCCTTCGCTTAAGCGCGTCGGGCACCCCCGCCTTATTCAAAGTACGGCGACCAGGCCGGTTCACGGACATCACCCCTCTGAGAGGGCAGGTTGTACTTCACCCCGGCATCCAGCGACACCGCTGCCAGAATACCTTTATCCCCACGTTTGGTAGCGTACATCAACATGGCCCCATTCGGCGCGATACTAGGGGATTCGTCCAGCGTAGTCTCCGTAAGGACACGCACTCTGCCCGAGTTGATATCCATCGTAGCGATGGTAAATACGCCCCTATTACGATGCACCATCACCAGTGTCTTTCCATCGGGAGAAACACGGGGCCGCGCATTGTAATCGCCATCGAAGGTTAAGCGGTCGACTTGACCAGTGGCAAGAGTCAATTGGTAAATTTGTGGCTTCCCTCCCCTATCGGAGGTGAAAACCAGTGATTTACCATCTGGCATCCAGTTCGGCTCGGTATCAATGGAGAAGTGCCTTGTCATTCTTGTCAGCTTATTACTGACCAGATCCAGCACGTAGATCTCCGGGTTGCCGTCCTTGGAGAGCACCATCGCCAGTTTGGTTCCATCCGGGGACCAGGTCGGCGAACTGTTGATGCCCTTGAAGTTAGTTAATTGCTTCCGCACACCCGTGCGCAGGTTCTCGCGAAAAATTGCCGGGCGCCCGGTTTCAAAGGAGACGTAGGCGAGCTCCTGGCCATTGGGGGACCACATGGGAGACATCACCGGCGCGCTGAAACGGCGGATCTGCTTGGCGCGAGCACCATCGATATCCGCACGCATCAGCAGATAGCTGGGCTTGCCGCCACGGGTCTCTTCCTGCACATACACCATTTCGGTGGAGAAGGCACCACGAATACCGGTGACGGCTTCAAAAATTTCATCGGCGGCGCGGTGGGCGATATCCCGCAGCTGGGTCTGGCCGCCGCGCACTTGCTTGGTAAACACCTTGTGCTGCCCAAACACATTGACCAGATCAAAAGTGAGTAGGTAACCAGTGGCCTGAGGCTCAATGCGGCCGGTCACTATGTATTCGGTGCCGAGGATACGCCAGTCGCGGAATACCACGTCTTCCGGGGCCTTGGGGAAAGACAGCATGTCCTCCTTGGGCACCGGGGAGAAAAGGCCACTGCGGCGTAAGTCTGCGGAAATAATCCCGGAAACATCTTCCGCCAGTACCCCGCCACCAGACCAGCTGAATGGAGATACGGCGATCGGCGTGGGGTCATCGATACCACTGGTAATATCCACCACCAGCTGGGCTCGAACTCCCAGGCTTACCGAGGCGACTGCAAAAATAACAATTGTTTTCAATAAGCTCTTGATCATTGGCGCAGATCTTCGGGTCTAAAGTTAACTATAGTTGTACGGACTTCCCGCTCAAATATCACCGGTTCCTCTCTGGCCAACTCGGCTACTTCGGGAAAAACTTCCACCTTTTTAATGGCGGTGAGTACGGAGCGATCGTAAGCCGCATTTCCGCTACTCTCGATGATATTAGCTGCCACCACCCGGCCGGTGGGGACAAAGTTTATTTTTACCGTGGTTAGCATACCGTTACGGGCGCTGGGTGGACGACTCCATACACCTGCAATATGTCGATTGATCGCATCACTAACCGAAGCTAAAGCCTGTTCCGCCTCGGGGGCATCTAGCAGGTCCTCTTCATCCTGAAGTGCCTCGTCAAAGGAACTCTGGCGCTCTTGGGCCAGCTTCTCCTTCAGCTCTTTTTCTTTGCGCGCCTTCTCTTGCTGCTCTTTCTCGCGACGGGCTTTCTCTGCCTGTGCCTTGCGATCAGCTTCGAGTTTCGCTTTGCGTTTCTTTTCCGCCTCGAGCTTTTTCTTATGCTCCAGGGCTGCGCGGCGCTTACGTTCGACCTCAGCCTTCCGTTTTTGCTCCGCAGCGCGATCGGCACGCTGTTTTATTTTATCGACCTTTTTCGGCAGTTTCTTCTTCGGTGTTGCCGCTTCAATTGTCACCAGCTTAGCCTGCACAAACTTTGGCATCGGTTTGCGCTCAGGCATACTGCTGGCTTCCCAGCCGTAGGTCATGGCAGCTATCAACGCCCCGTGTAACACGAGGCTGATAATGATCGCCAATGCATAAAAGCCTTTATTCACCGGCACCCTACCCCTGAGGTGGCTCTGTCACCAGGCCGACGCTGGGCGCTCCCGCCTGCTGCAGTTCGGTCATGGCATTGACGATCAGGCCGTAGCGGGCCTCGGTGTCACCCCACACCAAAACCGGGGTTCCCGGCTTTTGGCGCAATACCTTAGCGACCGTTTGTTTAATCTCTGCGAGCGGCTTGGCGCTCTTCTCGTCAGTCCCCAGATTTAGGTAATAGGTGCCATCGGAGCGCACAGAAATAATCAGCGGCTCCTCATCGGTTTCCTCCATCGGCGCCGAGGGCGCGTTTGGAAGGTCGACTTTGACCCCCTGCATCAACAATGGTGCCGTGACCATAAAGACAATTAGCAGCACCAGCATTACGTCAATGTAGGGCACCACATTGATCTCGGAGACCAGCTTCTTTTTGGTTCCCTTGCGAAACACACTCATAGGGTTCGCCTATTCACTACTCAGCCGGAATGCACTTTGCGGTGCAGGATAGAGGAAAACTCCTCGGCGAAAGTTTCGTAGCTGGACAACAGCGACTCCGCTTTGGCGGAATAACGGTTAAAAGCCATCACCGCAGGAATTGCTGCAAACAGGCCCATAGCCGTAGCCACCAACGCTTCACTGATACCAGGTGCGACCGTAGCAATAGTGGCCTGGTGCATAGTGGCGAGACCACGGAAGGAATTCATAATCCCCCACACGGTGCCAAACAGACCGATATAGGGACTGACAGAGCCTACGGTTGCCAGGAACGGTAGGTTCATTTCCACCTTTTCCTGCTCCCGGGACATAGCCACACGCATGGCCCGCTCAGTGCCTTCCATCACCGCTTCAGGGCCGCTGCTGCCCTGTTGGCGCAGACGGGTAAACTCGGTAAAACCGGCGCGGAAAAGGGACTCAACACCATCCGTCTTGCCTTTTTCCGCTCGTTCGTTACCTTCGCGGAAGAGTTTGTTCAGGTCGGCACCGGACCAAAAGCGGCGTTCGAAATTGTTCAGGGAGCGCTTGGCCTGAGACAGGTAAAGCCCACGCTGGATAATCATCACCCAGGACACCACAGAGGCCAGTAACAGCAGCAGCATAACTAACTGTACCAACAGGCTGGCGTTCTGGATTAGCCCCCAAAGAGAAAGTTGTTCACCGGCGTTCATCTTCTTAAATAACTGCCTTTAATGCTGAATAAATAGGTTCCGGCAGGGCACAGGGCCTGCGGCTGTCGTCAGCGACACAAGCAACTTTGACCACACCTTCGCAAATTAGCTCATCGCCGCGCCAGATTTTTTGCTCAAAAGTCACTGCGGCCCGCCCCAGTTTGCCAATCGAGGCCGTAGCGCGCAATGCATCATCAAGAAGTGCGGACTTTCGATACTGGATCTCGGCGGAGTGCACCACCAGTAACAGTCCCTGTTCTGGCATCGCCGGCTTATCATACCCGAGGGAGCGCAGCAGTTCTGTGCGCGCGCGCTCCATATACTTCAAATAATTGACGTAATAAACGATACCACCTGCGTCGGTATCCTCGATATAAACCCGCAGCGGAATACTGAAAACTTCCTTCACCCCATCCTCTCTCTACTTATTATCTGGCTTCGGCAGGCCGAAGTGCTCGTAGGCCAGCCCGGTTGCCACTCGCCCTCGCGGTGTGCGGGCGATATAACCCTGCTGAATCAGGTAGGGCTCTAACACATCTTCCAGAGTATCCCGCTCTTCACTGACTGCTGCAGCGAGACTGTCCACCCCCACCGGCCCACCATCGAACTTCTCAATCATGGCCAGTAGCATACGGCGATCCAGCTGATCGAAACCACGGGAATCCACATTGAGCATGTTGAGGGCGGCATCGGCAATTCCGGAATCCACGGCACCATCACCTTTAACCTCCGCGTAGTCGCGCACGCGGCGCAGCAGGCGGTTGGCTATTCGGGGGGTACCCCGAGCTCGACGGGCAACTTCGAGAGCACCACCTTCATCCATCTCCACTCCCATCAGGCCAGCGGAACGACGAACAATACTGGTGAGATCCTCAACGTTATAGAACTCAAGCCGCTGGACGATGCCGAAGCGATCCCGCAGTGGCGAGGTAAGCAGGCCCGCCCTCGTGGTGGCACCCACCAATGTGAAGGGTGGCAGGTCGAGCTTAATCGAACGCGCCGCAGGCCCTTCACCGATCATAATATCCAGCTGGTAATCTTCCATCGCCGGATACAGTACCTCTTCCACATGGGGGCTGAGGCGGTGGATCTCATCGATAAACAGCACATCCCCCGGCTCCAGGTTGGTCATCAACGCAGCCAGATCGCCAGCCTTCTCCAGTACCGGGCCCGAGGTGGTCTTAATGGCCACCCCCATTTCGGCGGCGATGATATTTGCCAGGGTAGTTTTACCCAGCCCCGGTGGGCCGAATACCAGGGTGTGATCCAGGGCCTCTTTTCGCAGCTTGGCAGCCTGAATAAAGATCTCCATTTGCTCCCGCACCACTGGCTGACCCACATAATCATCCAGGGTTTTGGGGCGCACGGCGCGGTCGTACTGCTCTTCCTGGCCCGAGGGGCCCACGGGCTCCGGTGCCACCAAACGGTCGGCTTCGATCATTGCAACAACTCCAGGGCCTCAGATTAAGCGGGGGCCATTCCCTTAAGGGCCAGGCGAATCAAAGTCGCGCTATCGGCATCCGGCTGCTCCTTGCTGGCGCGGGCCACCATTTTGCTGGCTTCAGTGGGCTTGTAACCCAGAGCCGCCAGGGCGCTCTCCGCTTCACCGGTGTGATCCACCTTGGGCTCGGCAGCAGCGGCCATCAAGGGGATATCGTTGGCGTCGCCAAAATCCGGGGTCAATTTATCCCGCAGCTCCACAATCAGGCGCTCGGCAGTCTTTTTACCGACGCCGGGGACTTTGACCAGCGCCGCTACATTATCCTCCGACACACAGCGGGCCAAGGCAGCGCCGTCCAGCCCGGATAAAATAGCCAGGGCCATCTTGGGACCCACTCCACTCACCTTGATCAGGGTGCGAAACAATTTGCGGTCCCCATCGCGAATAAAACCATATAACTGCTGGGCCGTTTCCGATACCGCTAAATGAGTGTGCAGCTGCACCGGCTGCCCCAGTGCGGGCAGTTCAAAAATCGTGGTCATGGGTGCGAGCACTTCATAGCCCACCCCCTGTACATCCACCAACAGCAGAGGTGGCTGCACTGCTGCCAGGGTACCGCTCAATCTTCCAATCATGTGTTATTCCAGGTTTATATTGTCTGCGCCCTTTATGGGGCCGATTCTACCAGCCGATCACACGCTCAGGCGGCCGCGACGAAAACGACTGCGCGCACCGCCAGCGGTAAATACCAGGGTTTGCTCGGTATGCATATGGCACAGAGCCACGGCCAGCGCATCGGCGGCATCCTCCTGTGGCGACGCAGGTAGGGACAGCAGGGTTTTGACCATGTGCTGTACCTGCAATTTATCCGCTCCTCCGTTGCCGACCACTGCCTGCTTCACTTTGCGAGCTTCATATTCGGCTACTGCCAGACCGCTATTTGCCCCAGCTACAATAGCTGCCCCCCGGGCCTGTCCCAATTTCAGGGCGGAGCCGGCGCTCTTGGACATAAAAACATTTTCAATTGCCATCTGAGCAGGCTGGTATTGCTGGGCGATCTGGCTCACTGCATCAAAAATCAGTTTGAGGCGCTCAGGCAGGGGACCTTCGGGAATACGAATCACCCCGCTGGCCACATAGCGAGCCTTGCCCCGCTCCACATCGATAATTCCATAGCCCGTTTTTCGCGAGCCGGGGTCAATACCCAGGATTCGGGTCAAAAGGCAGCTCCCCAAATATCTGTATGTTTATATAGTGGTGGGAGTGTCCCAAGGTGAACAGGAAGCGTCAAGGGAGGGGGAGTAAGAAGGGCTTGAAAAGATAAAAAACCAGAGGCGGGACAGTAGCCGCCTCCAGTTACGGAACCGGCTTTAGCCCAGCTCCTCCATCACCTCTGCCGGAATATCCGCATTGGTGTAAACGTTTTGCACATCATCCAAGTCTTCCAGCATCTCGATCAGAGCGAGTACTTTTTCAGCACCGTCTTTATCCAGCGGAATCGTGGTGGACGGAATCATGGCAATTTCGGCACTGTCCGGGGTAAAACCAGCTGCAACCAGGGCGTCCTTAACCGTCAGGTAGTCCTGGAATTCAGTGGTAACTTCAACACTGCCGTCATCGTTGGATTCGATATCCTCAGCCCCGGCTTCGAGAGCTGCGTCCATCAACGCATCTTCATCCACTCCGGTCTCGTAGAACATCTGACCTTTGCGGGTAAACAGATAGCTAACGGAACCGTCAGTACCCAGGTTGCCACCGCGCTTGGTGAAGGCGTGACGCACTTCAGCCACAGTGCGGTTGCGGTTGTCAGTCAGGCACTCCACCAGGACCGCTACACCACCAACGCCGTAGCCCTCGTAAACTACGGCTTCGTAGTTTTCACCATCCGCATTGCCGGCGCCACGGGCGATAGCTTTGTCGATGGTGTCGCGCTTCATATTGGCGCCCAAAGCCTTATCGATAGTGGCGCGCAGCGCCGGGTTATCGTCCGGGTTTGGACCCGATTTGGCGGCTACCGTCAACTCGCGAATGATCTTGGTAAAGACCTTGCCCCGCTTGGCATCCTGAGCTGCTTTGCGATGCTTAATATTGGCCCATTTACTATGTCCGGCCATTTTCCGTCTCTCTTCAGTCAGTGCGTAGGATGGGCCAAAGAGCGAAGCGAATCGCCCATCACTACGATTGGATAGGCCCGCTTCGCTCGGCCCATCGGGGAAAAATCAGCTGATTTTCTCTTCTTTTTGTCGCAGGCGAATACTCAGCTCACGCAGTTGTTTCGCATCTACAGCACCCGGGGCATCTGTCATCACACAGGCGGCGCTCTGGGTTTTCGGGAAAGCGATAACATCGCGAATTGAGTCACTGCCGGTCATCAACATCACCAGACGATCCAGGCCAAAGGCCAGGCCACCATGGGGCGGCGCACCGTATTTGAGTGCATCCAGCAGGAAGCCAAACTTCTCGCGCTGCTCTTCAGCATCGATACCCAGGATGCGGAATACCGCTTCCTGCATCAATTGGTCGTGGATACGAACAGAACCACCGCCCAGCTCGGTGCCATTGAGCACCATATCGTAAGCGCGGGAAAGTGCTTCGAGCGGATTCTTTTCCAACTCTTCCGGGGTACAGGAAGGCGCTGTGAAGGGGTGGTGCAACGCAGTCAGGCTGCCGTCATCATTTTCTTCAAACATCGGGAAGGCGACAACCCATAGCGGCGCCCACTCGCTGGTGTACAGGTCCAGGTCTTCACCCAGCTTGCAGCGCAATGCACCCAGAGCTTCGGAGACAATCTTGGCCTTGTCCGAACCGAAGAAAAGAACGTCACCGTCTTCCGCTTGCAGGCGATCGAGAATAGCTGCACGGGTTTCAAGCGGCAGGAATTTAACGATTGGCGACTGCAGACCATTTTCCAGGTCAGAGCGATCGTTAACCTTGATGTACGCCAGGCCCTTGGCGCCATAAATACCGACAAATTTGCCGTAATCGTCCAGCTGCTTGCGGGTCAGTTTCTTACAACCGCCAGGTACTTTAATCGCAGCAACACGTCCCTTCGGATCATTGGCCGGCCCAGAGAATACCTTGAAGTCCACCTCGGTCATCAGGTCCTTGATCTCCACCATCTCCAGCGGAATACGCAGGTCCGGCTTGTCGGAACCGTAGCGCAGCATCGCCTGGTAGTGGGTCATGCGCGGGAATTCACCCAGATCAACACCCTTAAGCTCTTTAAACAGCTTGCGAACCATATTCTCGGTGATCGACATGATTTCCTCTTCGTCGAGGAAGGAGGTCTCAATATCAATCTGGGTAAATTCAGGCTGGCGATCAGCGCGCAAATCCTCATCGCGGAAACACTTGGCGATTTGGTAGTAGCGATCGAAACCGGAAACCATCAGCAACTGCTTAAACAGCTGTGGTGACTGTGGCAGGGCGAAGAACTTGCCCTCGTGGGTGCGGCTCGGCACCAGATAATCCCGGGCACCTTCTGGGGTGGCGCGGGTCAGGATTGGGGTCTCGATATCGAGGAAGCCGTGCTCATCCAGGTAATTGCGGATTGCGGTAGTCAGCTTGGAACGGAAATACAGGTTGTTCTGCATTTCGTTGCGGCGCAGATCCAGATAGCGGTATTTCAAGCGGATATCTTCACCCACCTCGGTGTGCTCATCCAGCTGGAAAGGCACTGTCTCAGCAGTATTGAGGATCTCCAGCTCTGTGCCGTAAACCTCAACTTCACCGGTCACCATATTGGGATTCACGGCCTCTGGGGCACGGGCGCGCACACGACCTGTCACTTTAAGCACATATTCGCTGCGCACGCGATCGGCCATCTCGAAGTGTTCGGCCGCATCGGGGTCGAACACCACCTGTACAATTCCCTCGCGGTCGCGCAGGTCGATAAAAATCACTCCGCCGTGATCGCGGCGGCGGTCGACCCAGCCACAGAGGGTTACTACGCGGTCAATGTCCGCAGAACGAAGGACGCCACAGTAATCGCTGCGCATGGATGAAAATTCCCGTTATCGATAGGTGAAAAGATTAGTTAGAGGGTACACCGCACGGACAGCCCCGCACAGCTCGCCTAGGCCGTCTTTGCCGCCGCTGTGCCAGACTTGTCGCTTTTGGCCTTACCACTGTTGGCAGAGTCACCGCCAGCGAGGTTTTTCTTGCTACCAGTTTTAAAATCAGTCTCATACCAACCGGCGCCCTTCAGGCGAAATCCAGCCGCTGAGATTTTCTTGCGCAGCTCGGCCTTCTCGCAAGCTGGGCAGTCTTTGAGCGGGTCATCGCTCATCCGCTGCAAAGCTTCCATTTCATGGCCGCAGGCATTGCACTGGTATTCATATATCGGCATTACACAGTACCTGGTGCTTAAAAAAAGGGGGAGAGAGTATACATGAGGCCTACAGAGGTAAGAAGCTGCACGGGTCTTTTCCCTGGGTAAAGCGTCCCATAAAGGCGACGTGAGGCTAAAAAATGTAAAAAAAGCACTATTTTTCTAGTATTTCTTCGTGCGGCCGAACAAAAACTATATATACTTCCCCCATCACCCGCTGAGACACCCGTAACGGATGCAGCGCAGCGGGAGAAAAAACACACTTTTACCGGATATATACCGAACAACAAAGAAGGAAGTAAGCCATGGCTGTCTCCAAGAAAGCTGCTACTAAAAAGGCCCCGGCAAAGAAAGCTGCGGCCAAAGCTGCACCGGCCAAGAAAGTAAAAGCAATCAAGGAAAAGTACACTAAGACTCAAGTACTTAATCAGATTGCAGAAAGCACTGAGCTGTCCCGCAAGCAGGTTCAATCTGTTCTGGACGAGCTGAACGATATCATCGAAGGCCACATCAAGAAGCGCGCAGTTGGCGAATTCACCCTGCCGGGCCTGATGAAAATCACCACCGTGAAAAAGCCGGCTAAGAAAGCTCGCAAGGGTATCAACCCGTTCACCGGTGAAGAGACTACCTTCAAGGCGAAGCCTGCCAGCATCCAGGTTAAAGTTCGCCCACTGAAGAAGCTGAAGGAAATGGCAGAGAACTAATACACTCTGTAAAGCCTCAGCTTAAAAACCCCGCTTATGCGGGGTTTTTTATTCACTCCCATTCCAAGCCAGTGCCCAGGCACCTGCTAAATAGATACCCCGGTATAGCAAAAGGCAATCCGCTTTGAGGCAATACTGCCCCCAGGCAATATTTATTGCCCAGCGAATAGCGTAAAATAGCCAGCTTACCCGTAATAGAATCCATATAATTCCTATGCGCGCATCTCGTTATCTCATCGCAACCCAAAAAGAAACTCCCAACGACGCAGTGGTGATCAGCCATCAGCTGATGCTGCGTGCCGGCATGATCCGCCGTCTGTCTTCAGGTCTCTACACCTGGCTGCCCACCGGGTTGCGGGTGTTGCGCAAGGTCGAGCGTATTGTTCGCGAAGAGATGGACCGCGCTGGCTCCCTGGAAGTACTGATGCCGGTCGTGCAGCCGGCAGAGCTTTGGGAAGAGTCCGGCCGCTGGCAGCAGTACGGCCCCGAACTCCTGCGCATCAAGGATCGCCACAACAATGACTTCTGCCTGGGCCCGACCCACGAGGAAGTCATCACCGACCTGATCCGCGGTGAAATCAATAGCTATAAGCAGTTGCCCGCCAATTTCTACCAGGTGCAGACTAAATTCCGCGATGAAATCCGTCCGCGCTTTGGCGTAATGCGCGCGCGCGAATTCACCATGAAGGATGCTTACTCCTTCCACGTGAACGAGGATTCCCTGCAGGAAACCTACGATATTATGCACGGCGCCTACTGCCAGGTTTTTGAGCGCATTGGCCTGGACTACCGTCCGGTGCTGGCAGACACCGGTTCAATCGGTGGCTCCAGCTCTCACGAATTCCACGTGCTGGCGCAGAGCGGCGAAGACGATATCGCCTTCTCCACAGAATCCCGCTACGCCGCCAATGTCGAATTGGCAGAAGCGGTTGCCCCAGCTGGCGAGCGCCCTGCTCCGTCGCAGGAAATGCAGGAAGTTCATACGCCGAACCAAAAAACCATCGCCGATGTCAGCGAGTTTTTGAAAAGTGATCCCGCCCACTCAGTAAAAACCCTGATTGTTCTGGGCGAGTGCGAAGAGGGTGAAACCGCTCCATTAATTGCCCTGGTACTGCGTGGCGATCACGAGCTGAACGAATTAAAAGCAGAGAAGCTGGCTGGAATCGCCAGCCCTATTCAGTTCGCCTCGGAAGAGCGCATCGCCGAAGAACTCAGTTGCAACATTGGCTCCCTGGGCCCGGCGGGCATAAAGATCGAGACTGTTGTGGATCGCTCTGCAGCGCACCTGGCAGACTTTATCTGCGGCGCCAATCGCGATGACTACCACTTAACCGGTGTGAACTGGGGTCGCGATGTGGAGTTGGGCCGCGTCGAAGACCTGCGCAATGTAGTGGCAGGCGACGCCAGTCCCGATGGCCAGGGCACCCTGGAAATCAAACGGGGCATCGAGGTCGGCCACATTTTCCAGTTAGGCGACAAATACAGCCGCGCTATGAATGCCACAGTACTGGATGAAAACGGTAAAGAGCAGGTTATGTCCATGGGCTGCTATGGCATCGGCGTTTCCCGTATCGTTGCTGCGGCCATTGAGCAGAACCACGACGACTCAGGGATTATCTGGCCCACTGCGATTGCACCTTTCCAGCTGGCGATTGTGCCAATCAATATGCACAAGAGCGATGTGGTAAGGGAAAAGTGCGAGCACCTGTATGAGTCCCTGCGCAGCAAGGGTATTGATGTATTGCTGATGGACGAAGCCAAAGCGCGACTGGGTGCTATGCTCGCCGATGTGGAGCTGATCGGTATTCCCCACCGCATTGTTATCGGCGATCGCGGCCTGGAAAAAGGTGTGGTGGAATATAAAGGTCGCGGAGATGCGGAAAGCCAGGAGTTTGCCGTATCCCAGCTCGAAGAAGTGTTATTGGAAAAATTTAATCAATAATTGTCGAGCCGCCCGGTCTGCCCCCAAGCAGGCCGGGACCTCTTACGGCAAAAGTGCTTTTTATCGGCGGCGTCACAAAATCACGCTGCCCATTTTGCCGGGCTTTTCGTAGAATCACCCCATGATAAAAAAAGCCACCGCCCTCTTGTTGCTCTGCCTTACCTGCTGTGCCGCCCAGGCTCAAAGCAGTAGAGCCGAGATCGACCCGGAGTTGCGCCTCGCCCTGCAGGACGCAGTTACCCAGGCCGACAGCTTTGTGGACCGCTTCGATGCGGAAGTGTGGCTAATGTCTAAATCCCAGCCTCTGTCCCGCTATATCAAAGATCCCAAGCGGCGGATGCACGTACTGAAAGCAGTCCACCGGGAGGCAACTCGGGCCGGGCTGCGCCCGGAAATTGTATTGGCGGTTATCCAGATTGAGAGTGCTTTTGACCCCTATGCGATATCCCGCGTTGGCGCTCTGGGTATGATGCAGGTAATGCCATTCTGGAAAAATGAAATCGGTCGACCCGACGATAACCTGATCGATATGGACACCAATCTAAGGTACGGATGTACCATTCTTAAACACTACATCAAGAAAGCCAAAGGCAATCTAGCCAACGCCCTCGCCTATTACAATGGTAGCTACGGCCGCCATACTTATAGCAGCAAGGTCCTGGATGCCTGGGCCGAGCGCTGGAGATAAACGATGACCGCCGGCTACTTATTTTTCTCCGGCGGTGCATGCGCTCTTCTTTTATTGGCGGCAACCAAGGTTGCTATACATCACTACCGGCTTGTTGCCGGGCGCTGCTTACTGGCCCTGCTGATAGCCGTGATCTGCTATTTACTCTGGCCCATCCTGCCACAACTGAGTGGACCTACTGCGCTCTTGCTTAACCTGCCAATTACTCTGATTCCCGCAATTTTTTGGCTGTTTACTCACCTGTTATGCCGCGAGGAAGAGCCTTTTCCCCTGTGGGGCTGGATTCCGATTGGTATTACCCTGGTCATCGGCATAGTCGCCTACCACGCACCATTGCCATTGACGTCAGATCAGCAATCCCCACTATTTACCCTTTCGCAGCTACTCAAACTCGGTTTAATCAGCCTCGGCCTACTGACACTACAACGACAGTTTCACCTGGACTTGGTCGCAGAGCGCCGACGCCTGCGCACAACCCTACTTATCGCCGTCGGCGCCTATATGCTGGTAGTAATTGGCGCAGAATCTATCTTTGCTTACCGCCCGCTTCCCAACGGTGTACCGACACTGCACGCACTATTTGCCAGCCTGTTGTCACTGGTTGCCTGCCTATGGTTGCTGGCCCTTTCCCCCAGCGCTCTGGGAGAATCCCTGCCGCGCCCGAAGAGGAGCGAGCCAGAGGAGGAAGAACAGCCTTTAGCTCCGCCACCTGAACTGGATGAACAACAGCAAACCCAGCTGCAAAAATTACAGGAACATATGCACAACGGTGGTTATCGCCATACCGGACTCACCATCAGGGAGCTCGCGGAGCAGTTGGATATTCGCGAACATGTGCTGCGTGTGCTGATTAATCGCCATCTGGGTTATCGCAATTTTAACGAATACCTAAATCAGTTTCGTATTGATGAGGCCAGCAACCGGTTGGCAGACCCGGAGCAGGCCCATTTGCCAGTACTCACCATTGCTCTGGACATCGGCTATCGCTCCTTGAGCCCATTTAACGCTGCTTTCAAGCGCCGTCACAGCCAAACCCCCACTGAGTACCGCCGGGAAAAGCTGCCCGCCTGAATCTCCTTTCCTGAAATAATCCGTCAGCATTTTTTCATATTCCGTAAGCCCGCAAAGTAAAAGGCTCCCAGACTGGGAGCGCGGTGAAAGCGATTTTCCCGCTGCGTGCCCGGCTCACCGAGACCCGATTTAACACCGGTGAGTCTCCCTTCAATAGAAGAATAATGATGGTGAGAATATGGATTTTTTAGTCGACATATCCCAGGACGGAGCCAAACATTTCCAGTTGAGTTTATTTCGCTATGTGCTGGCCGCTTCAGTAATGAGTATTTTGGCCGGCTGGCTGTTTCGCACCTGGATGAACCGGCGCCGTATCCAAAAGCGTCGTGCCGAGTGGAAAGATATTCGGCGGGAGGTGAGTTATTCACTATTAACGGTGTGTATCTTTACCCTGGTAGGGATTATTACCACCATGATGCACGATCTGGGACTGACCAAATTTTACTGGCAGTGGAGCGATTATCCACTCTGGTGGAGTATTGCCAGCCTGCCAGTAGTGATTTTGATCCACGACGCTTATTTTTACTGGACCCACCGAGGTATGCACCATCCCAAGGTGTTTAAACACTTCCACCGCCTACACCATCAGTCCAGAACACCCACGCCCTGGACGGCATACAGTTTTTCCGTAGGTGAAGCGGTCCTGATGGGCGCTTTCTCTCCCCTGATAGCCCTGATACTGCCACTTAATCCAACTATTTGGTTCACCTTTTTATTTATCAGCATCTTCCGCAACGCCATGCTGCACACTGGCCGCGAGTTCCACCCCCGCAGCTGGGTCGACGGCCCTATGGACAGGCTCACAACCACGACTCACCACGACTTGCACCACCAGCGCTTCCAGGGTAACTACGGCTTTTACTTCACTTGGTGGGATCGCTGGATGGGCACAGAATTTAAGGACTACAAGCAAGTCTTCCGGCAAGCAGTGGATGGGCAATTACACGGGGGAGAAAAAGAGGTGGAAATAGACAACAGCGCAGCAGAAGGCGCAAAAGCTCACGCTTAACCCACTCAAATCACTTAAATGGGCGCCGGGGTTCTCCCGGCTCCTTTCTACTAGCCGTAACAACCGTGTTAATGGCCATGCTGCAAAGGCAACCAGCGGGATTCTCGGTAACAGTAAAGTCCCCAGATCACAAAGACGACTTCGATAGCAAAAAGCACTAAATTGCGCTGATCAAAACCACTGATAAATAACATTCCGTAGAGGCGCCCAAGAGCGAAGCCGATATAGGCGATAGACATCGCAGCGTAAGCAACCCTGCGGTGCGGGCGCATAGCCAAAGCCACCAGTAGAATCACCGCAATGGCCAACATAAACCCGCCATAAGTGGCCATAAACTCGGGCATGGCTTCGGGGGTATCAAATGAAAAATCCACTTCATTCGCAAGGCTCTGCGGTTTAAACAGGGCCCAGAGGCCAATAGAAGCAAAAACCAATAGATTGAGTGTCAAATAGACTCTTCCCAAATATTTCAATCGATTCTCCCCTCTAATTTCTGTTACTCACCCCTATACAAGGGGAACACCGCTTTGGAGTACTGTCACAGTATATATGAGCCACACCCCGCCATACGCCGGAACAATTCACCAATTTGGTACAAAGCGATGGATTTATCAATATTTTCTTACTGGCAAACTGAGAATGTCTTTCCATAATTAGAATCCACAGCGCAACTCCGACCCACTCCAAAATAAGGGCCGCGCTTTTGAATACCACCACCTTCCT
Organism: Microbulbifer sp. CNSA002; assembly: GCF_047324085.1. Lineage (NCBI taxonomy): Bacteria > Pseudomonadati > Pseudomonadota > Gammaproteobacteria > Cellvibrionales > Microbulbiferaceae > Microbulbifer > Microbulbifer sp. CNSA002. Next base: position 803,742 of record NZ_CP172449.1, on the reverse strand, counting down.
CAAGTCATTGGCGAAAGAGCCCCTGCTGTATTTTATTTCGATCGCCCTAATCCTATTGGGATTGGGAGAAATCCTGGAACCGCCTGCACAAGAGATTGTTATCAGCGAGGGGCGCGTCGAACATCTACGTTCGGTGTTTGAGCGCAAGTGGCACAGGTACCCCACCGATAGCGAGCTGGAGCAACTTATTGAGAATTACCTAAGAGAGGAAATACTTTACAGGGAAGCGCTTGCCCTGGGATTAGCCGAGAACGATACGGTAATCCGCCGCCGCCTACGAATGAAAATGGAACTTACGGCGCGTAATTTCGCTGACACTCAAGACCCTGGCGATCGAGTATTGGAGAAATTCCTTCAAGGTCAGGCTGATAAATACCAGAATCCCCCCACCCTATCTTTCCAACAACGATTTTTCTCAGTGGATCTGGCCTCATCAGATTCACGTGATTTTAACGACTTACTCATGCAGCTAAACAGCGGTCAGGCTTTCCCAATGATTGGAGACTCAACCCTACTGCCAGCTGCTTTTATCGACACTTCAAAGCCACGAATAGACAGGCAATTTGGGCTGGGATTTTCCGCTCAATTGTCCAAGTTGCCTATTGGCAAGTGGAGTGGTCCAGTCCGCTCGACCTTAGGTGATCACCTGGTCCTCCTTGAGGAAATCAAGTCCACCCAGCTACCGGCATTGGCTGAAATACGCAGCCGCGTACTAAATGATTGGCAATTCCAGGCGCAAAAGAAGATTCTGCAGGAGCAGTATCTCCAGTACCGTAAAAACTACGAGGTCACTGTCCACAAGCCGGATAACCTCTCAGCCGAGGTTGCCGTCAAGTGATGCACATCCGGCCACTCCTGTTCATTCTGCTCCTCAGCTTTACCCCAATACTATCTGCCCACGAACTGCGCCCGGCTTACCTGGGCATAACTCAAGTTGATGCACAATTATTTAAAGTACTTTGGCGATTGCCCGCACAAGGCGATCTTCGCCTAGCTCTGAATGTCCATTTGGACCAAGCTGCCTCCCCCCTAAGCCAACCCAGAGCGCAAATAAGTAAGGGCTACTACACAGAGCACTGGACCATCCATCACCCCAGGGAGCTACAACAGCTATCTATTCATATCGATGGCCTACAGAGCACAATGACCGATGCGCTAGTGTGGCTCTCCTGGCTAGATGGGCGCGAGCAAGTTATCCGACTGACACCGGACCAGCCAGAATGGACCCTTGACCAACCCACCAGCGAGTTCCAAATCGCTCAAACTTACTTTGTGCTGGGCGTTGAACATATTCTTCTCGGTGTCGATCACTTGCTGTTCGTTTTGGCCCTGATCTTACTCAAACAAAGCCTTCGCCAGCTGATCGGCACTATCACTGCTTTCACTATCGCCCACAGTATTACCTTGGCAGCTGCCGTACTGGGCTATATCCATCTGCCATCAGCGCCAGTGGAGGCGATTATCGCCCTCAGTATTTTACTGGCAGCCAGAGAGGCTGTACGCCAGAGGCATGGTGTTTTCAGTTTGACCAGTCGCTACCCATGGGCAGTTGCCTTTGCTTTTGGACTTTTACACGGTTTGGGTTTTGCCGGTGTACTGGGGGAAATTGGGCTTCCCCAGGGGGCTATTCCCCAGGCATTACTGACTTTTAATCTCGGTGTGGAAGTGGGGCAATTAGTATTTATCACTGCTGTTCTTACAGCAATCAACTTGTATCAAAAGCTCCTTAAACTCTGGCCAGGGTATGCCATTCGGAACCGCGAACAATACTCTTTCGGGGAGGGTGGAGGTATCGGAATACCAGTCGCTACGGTGGTCGCGTATACGCTGGGGGGCATTGCCTGCTACTGGGTGATTGAGCGCATCCTGCTTATTGTTTTCCCATAACAGAGAACATTAACCGGCGCCCTGCAAATCACGGGCACCGGTTAATTTAAGGCTCAGTCCTGAAACAAGAGTTCCAGTGGGTAGCCGGTAAAAGGCTTGGTTTTCTCAATCACCAAATGAGAAGTCATACGGGAAATCGCCGCCTCTTCATTGGCCAACAACTGCTCTGAGACTCGATTAAAATCTGCCGCGTCCGGGCAGACGAAATGCAGCATATAGTCGAACTCACCAGACATCTTCACACAGGAAACAATCTGTGGAATATCGCTAATAATGCGGCGAAAGTTCTCACTGGTACGGGCATCCTGCCGCTTAAGCGCAACGTTTACATAAAACTCTGCATGCCGAACTTTATCCAGGTTTATCTCGGCAAAGAACTCGCGGATATAGCGCTCACTGGTCAGGCGTTTAACCCGGGCCAGGCAGGCACTTTCCGATAATCCAATTTTTTCACTCAAATTCAGGTTACTTGTACGTGCGTTTGATTGCAGGGCCTGCAAAATACGCAAATTATGCCGGTCAATTTTCACGGAGCTATTTTCTTTTGAATCTGAAAGGGGGCAAGGATAGCGGTATTCGCCGGTGGCATAAACATTACAGCCACCGGCATGGGAAACTTGTCATCACTTCAAAGGCGAATTTGGCGACAACCAGCCTCCCGGCAAAGGCCTAACCGGCCTGGCGGTTACCACTGGTGACGAACTGTTCAATGCGATCCAAGGCCCGCGACAACTCGGCCTCATCAGCCGCCAGGGTGAGGCGAACATGATTCACTGAACTGCTACCAAAGGGCGCGCCAGGCAGTACCGAGACCCGCTCAGCATCCAAAAGAGCTTCAGCGAAGGTTTGCCCGGAGCTGGATACCTTGGAGACATCCACCATTACAAACATCCCAGCCTCAGGGCTGTAGCAACTCAAGCCTGGTATCTGGCCAATCCTCTCAACAATCAGGTCTCGACGCTGCTGATAGGCATCCCGCATCTGCTTGACGAAGTAGCTATCAAACTCCAGGGCAAAGGCTGCAGCCTCCTGGATGAACTGAGGGCATCCAAAAATTGTCGCCCCTGCAAAAGCAATCAAACGATCTACCAGGGGACCACGAGCCACTGCCCACCCCAGGCGCCAGCCACTCATGGCGTGGGATTTGGACAAGCCATCAACCACAACAATATTATCCAGCGACTCCGCTGCCGTACGCAGAGAGGTGTGGCGGCGGGCAAAGGTGATCATTGAATAAACTTCATCACACACCAGCCAAATATTGCGCTCGCGGCAGTATGCCGCCAACTCGCGCAATTGTTCAGGGGTAGCCATCGCGCCAGTCGGGTTTACCGGCGTATTGATCATAACGACCTTGGTCTGCTCACTGATGGAGGCCTTGATAGCGTCAACATCAAAAGCGAAATTGGTCTCCGCCGGGCAAGTCACTCGCTTTACGGAGAGGCGCAAGGCATCACAAATGGGGACATAGCCGATATACATCGGCTCGGGAATTACTATCTCCTCACCGGGGTTTAGCAGGCAGGCAAGTACTGCGTAGATAGCGTTGGTTCCACCGGGGAAAACAACAACATCATCCGGATTACAGGGGTGGGGAGAGACCTTGCTCTCGATATCCGCGATAGCCCTGCGCAACATTGGCTCCCCGGCCGCAGGGGAATAGTGGGTGCGCCCCACTCCCAGGCGAGCGCGGGCAAAGTCGAGGATCGGCTCGGGGGTGTCAAAGTTGGGATCACCTACACAGAGAAAGATGACATCCTCCCCTTTATTGGCGAGATCGTGAGCCCGGTCACTCACAGCCCAAACATTGGCGTCCTCACCATTCAAAGCCTCACTTTGCAAGCTGAACCTGGGGGTAAAATTTGTCACGTTTTTCACTATTTAGCAGCCATTTATAGGGGCTAAGGTAACAACCATCTGGGTAATCGGTGCCGCTATATGACCGTCAATTTCGCATTAGAGGGAGCTTTTCTCAGGTATTCCCGCAGATAATGCGGGGGCCAGTGTGTTCGCGCGGATCGCGACTAGAAATAGATTTTTAGTCTCAGTTACTCAGGTCGATCCTGGCGTCCCAGAGAGAGCGAGTAATGAGTAAAACTCAAGCAAGGTATCACCCCATCCCACTGCAATTGAATACTATTAACCGGAGCCAGGAAAATCCCAGGGCTATGGACAAAGCTTCATTGCGATGTTCTTTTTTGACATCCCGTCCGCGCCCCATGCCCCTTTCACCTGGCTCGCAGCAATCTCCCTCAAGTTTTCGCTGTATTTAGATTAACTTTAATCTTCAAAGATGGAGGGCAAGCTCCAATCCCGGTATAGGTGCGAAACTGGCCCCTTAGCGCCTCTGGATATGCTTAATGTTAACCAGCTTTGGGCTTCCGAGACTATCTATTACGACTTGATTGCGTGTTATCGTTAACACCTGAAAACCAATAAGTAAATATAAATCATGGATAAGATGAAACAATTACTAACCTAACTTTTGCTCTCCTGTTCACTTACGGCAATCGGCGCTGAAATTTCTCAGGAAAGGAAGTTGGAGCTTGTTAATTCTATCGAGAAAAAGATTGCCTCCAACTATGTCTTGCAAGAAAACCTGGAAGCTATTCACTCTTCATTAGATAAAGTTGCAGAATCAGAGGCATTCAGACAAGCCACTGATACAGAGTCAGTGGCTGGAATTATTAAATCCGATTTAACAAATCATGATAAACACTTTGGTGTAAGCTGGGATGATCCAGAATCTCCCCAACAGCAGCCGAAACACGAAGATTGGTTTAGTAAGCTCAGTAGAAAAAATTCTGGATTTACCCGAGTCGAAGTTTTAGAGGGTAACATCGGCTATATTGATTTCTGGGGGTTTGACCATGTTAACGAGGAGTCCCAAGGTCGAGTGGCTGCAGCTATAGTGTTAATCCAAGATACTAGCGCTATTATTTTTGACCTGAGAAAGAATAGTGGTGGCAATGGCTTTATGGGCGGCCTTATCAGCGGTTATCTTTTTGATAAACCCACCCACCTCAATAGCATCCACTGGAAGCCAGCGGGCAATATTACAGAGATTTGGAGTCAGGAAAAGGTTCAGGGTAAAAAGGTAGCAAGCTACCCCGGTATATATATTAACCAGTAGCGATACCTTCTCAGCAGCAGAGGCCTTTGCGTACTATTTAAAGCACCTGGACCGTGCAACCATTATTGGAGAGGCTACCAAAGGTGGGGCAAATCCCTGGCAGTACTTCTCCCTTGAGAATGGCTTTACAATAGCAATCCCTATCGCCAAGGCAGTTAATCCGATTACCAAAACTAACTGGGAGGGGACTGGTGTAAAACCAGATATCGAGACATCTCGGGAGAAAGCACTTTCAACAGCCTATAGACTCGCTTTACAAGAGGCCAAAATCTCTACTGCACACCCGGAACATTTAAAAGAAATCCAGCAAAAGCTACAAGATCTCGTTAGCCTTTAAATTACCTCACCCTCCTTACAATAAGTATTCAGTCTATTAAATCAGGAGGGAGGCCTAGTCATTAGCCTCCCTTCCCAGATTAATTTAATATCTTACAAACAAAAAACGGCGTTTAAAAATTTTGAAGAACAGTCATTCACATTAAAATTCTAATGTAAACCTCATCTTATTCGTATTATGAGGCAAGTCAGATGTTTCAGTTTACCCAAATTCGTAGACATATCCCTGAGGATCTTGAGGACAGCTTTGCTCGACTCCCTCCAGATGAATATTTAAAATCCCAATATTCATATCGTTATCGAACATATTGCTCAGGATTATATCGTGGCAACTCAATCGAATGGAGCTCTAGTACCATTTTCATGCAAAGTAAAACGATTAACAAATACCTCGGGGATATAGAGCGTCACTACCCCGCACTGGAACCAAGTGCTAAAATATTTTCGCAGAGCATTGTAAGGCACCTAGTATCCAGCCAATATATACCGGCAAACGAGTATCAGGTCGGATGCCACCAGATAAGAGTTCGTGCTACAGATGAATTCAACGCTTATCCCACCCCTGAAGGTTTTCACCAAGATGGGTTTGACTATGTAGCGATTAATTGTATTAATAGGAATAATGTCAATGGAGGCGAGTCATTCATCAGCAGCTTGGATGAAAATGAAATTATATTTCATGGCACACTAACCCCAGGAAAAGCTTTAGTTTTGAACGACAGGTCACTCAAACACTACGTAAGCCCCATCACCCCTCTTTTTCCAGGGGAGGCTGTTAGAGATGTTGTGGTAATTACATTACACAGCAATACAATCAATATATAAAAATATGAAGTTTACCCAATCTAGATCACAGGGAATTATTTTTAGATCCAAAAGACTGGCCATCCAAATCAGTCTACCTTTATCTCTATACCTAACACTAGCTTATATATTTAAAGCCCCCCAAGAAACGGAAGTCCTAGAAATATATCTAGTAGGATTATGCTTAATCCCAGTGCTGACCACACTCTGGCTATTAATATTTAACTCAGGAAAAGGAAAGGTAGACGAGTATAGCCTTGAGTTCACGGATAGTCACATCATTTATAGATCACTCTATGGCAATATAATCATTCCAATGTCAGATAAACTTTCAATTAAAACACACGGCAAACCACCTAACTCCATTTCCATAACGGGACACAACCACTCAGCCCATGTTGATTTAAACCTATTTTCATCACAACAGAGAAAGGAAATTCTTAAACAATGTCATTTTCTAAAAAATAACTGTCAAGATTAACCTTAGATACCACCACCTTCACTGTCTAGAGCCATAACTGCATAAACTCATTAAGGCTCACACTTCTCAATTACAAGAAGTTGATTTTTATCATACAATCTGGAGTTAGCTCTCAGATGGTTAGCATACCCTATCAATTCACCTAGAGCATTAACAAAAACCCTTTTGACTTTTAGATTTACATTTTTATAGTCATCAACAGATTGGAAAGCCCCACTTTCAAAATCAACAAAAGCTCTCTTTAAGTCTGAACTTGAAATACTCTGGGCCATTCGTACCCCTGAGAGAGTTACAATATAGGTACCTTCATCATACTGGCCAATATATAGGGAGCTACATTTAATGGCCCCATTCTCTATATCGTAAAACCCCTCCTCCATATCTAAAAACTGTTTGTAATCACCAAGAATTACTTTAACCTCATTACAAATATTTTGTTCTATTAGAGACAATAAATCTAATTCTTTCTTATCAACCCCTTGTGTAACAAGCCCATACTCAATTACTGAGCAAAACTTCACAACCTCTTCTTTATGGATTAAAGACAGCTCTCCATCATCCCCCACTTGAATAGAAAAGGAGAAACTAAACTGATTTAGAAAATCCACTTTCGACAGGAGATGGGAGTTTCCTTGAAACGAGGCTAACCAGGTGCCAAATGCATTAGGATACTCAACCAAGTAGATACCCGGTTCCACTTCTGCCAAATCAAGTATATAGCTACTATCGATTGGCTGCCGCCCTGAAGGAGAGCCTGACTTCATTTTAAATACGTCTTTTCTTCGTACTTCAAATTTTTGTGAAAACACTCAAATAAAATCTCTTATTAACTTAATATCCGCATCAAGATGCTTGCAAGACCATATAGTAAACCACCAGATAGCGTAGACATTTACCCGTGGCAACCAACAACAAAAACCAAACCAAGCGAATTCTTAGAATACCAGCCATTACAGTAAGGGGATCACCAATAATAGGCACCCAGGAAAAAAACAGGGAGAATACCCCATATTTTTTAAATCTCTGTTCAGCCTTTATAAATTCCTCTTCAGATATTCTCAACCATTTCTTGATCACGCCCAAACTGGCCCAGTAGCCTAATGCATAATTGAGAAGAGAGCCCGCTACATTCCCAGTAGTGGCGACTATTATCAGGATCCAAGGGGAGAGCCCCTGGAGCAATAGACCAGTCATTACAATTTCTGAGCTTAGCGGCAGAATGGTCGCTGCCAGGAATGCTGATACGAAAAGCCCCAAAAATCCAAACTCAAGAAAGTACCCCATAGTGACGACTCATACCTAGCTAAACTCGGCATTCCTTCTATCTATACTTATAATTGCGCCACTATAATCGAAAAAGGGGGACATCCCAACAACCCGCCTCGTCAGTGATAGCGATACTAGCCACAAGCCTCTACTTTTTATATTCACCCTTGTTAACACACTTTAGAATTCATAACCTTACCCAGACTTACTTAGGCCCAAGTACAGACCCGCTCATCCGAAGTAGAAATCAGTGTCCACCCCATAATCCTCCAGCCACCTTCCAGTTTTGCTATCGACAAGATATTGCAGGTAGCTTTCCTATTCCTTTCTTTTGATTTGGATCGCTGAAAAACAACAAGCGATGTTGCTGAGCCATCTTCTGAAACATAAATTTTCTCTATATATAATCCGGAAAATGGATATGTCTCTAGATCCATAGTTTTACGCAACTGGCCGATAATTACTGGGATTAAATCGGGATGATTAGACAACCCCGGCTGCTCACCGATAAAAAATAAAGGGGATTGAGCAAAGTACTTCTTTAAACTACTCGGCGGAGATGAACTATTAAATGTGCTGTAAAAATTTTTAATAAGATCAGATACTTCACTGCGCGAGCTTGCATACATCTCAGATGAAAAAACAATAAATACGACAACCAACAGCGCCATAGCAATTTTCATGGTTACCGCTTCCTATTTTGAGTAACTCTGCAATTAGAGGGGACTGACTAAAGGTTGAAGTATAGTTATGCTATTAATTCGCATGGACTAAAGAAGGAAATCTGACAATCACCAGACGGAGTTATCCTGTGCCAGAGGTAATAGTGGAGAGAAGTATTTACTGCCCTTATTGTGGTGAAATCATAAAAATACTGGTTGATTCATCAGTTTTGCCTCAACAGTACACTGAGGACTGCCAAGTTTGCTGTAGGCCTATCGTTTTCTCTGTGGAACTCGATTTAAATGGCGAGCTATCTATCGTGGCTCATACTGAGGATGAAGCGTTCTAAATCGCATTGTCGCACTCAAATTCACTTCAAATTGGCAAAAACTTCAATCGCTCGCTTCCGTCCACCCCCCACATCGCAAATCACTTGAGGATAGCCTTGAGTCGGCGGTGGATCGTGTATGGCTTTGTCGCTCAGCTCCTTTAGCTCAGGTATAAACTTGCGGATAAAATCTCCATTGGGATCAAAACGTTGCGACTGACTATAAGGATTAAATACACGGAAATAGGGAGCAGCATCAGTACCCGTGGAGGCAGTCCACTGCCAGCCCCCATTGTTGGAAGCAAAGTCTGCATCAATTAAGCGCTGCATAAAGTAGCGCTCACCCCATCGCCAATCTATCAGCATATTTTTACTGAGAAATGAAGCTACTATCATACGCAGTCGATTATGCATCCAGCCAGTCTCATTTAACTGTCGCATCGCTGCATCAACTATCGGAACCCCAGTCTCACCCAAAGTCCAACGCTCAAACTGACCCTTATTGTAGGACCAGGGGATTTGGTCAGTCTCCTGCTTGAATGGCCTCCCTTTACTCAGACGGGGAAAGTCCACCAACAAATGGGTATAAAACTCCCGCCAGATTAATTCGCTAATCCAACAGGCCGCCCCATCATCTCCACCCAGCCAACGTCCCTCGTTCATATCCAGCGCCATAGCTATACATTGGCGAATCGAAACAGCGCCACTATTTAGGTAGGGGGATAAACAGGAGGTACTATCGAGTGCTGGAAAGTCTCTCTCTGCCTGATAAGCAGATATTTTTCCACTGAACTTCTTGAGCTGTTTCAGTGCCGCCTTTTCTCCTGCTTGCCAACCTTTAATCAGGCCTTCATTGTCGATCTTATCTATCGAGTATGTCGACAGTTGCGCTGGAATCTTTTGGCTTAATTTCTGCCCTTCAGATAAAGAAAACCACTTTGGCCAATGTGCTCCATTTTCCCGGTTTGAAATTTTCCGAGGCTTAGGTAAGGTTTTTATTTCACTATCGGCACACAATTGAATCAGTGCACGCTTGAATGGGGTAAACACCTTGTAGGGTTCCCCTCCGCCGGTTCTTACTGCTCCCGGTGGAAGCAGGGTGCGGTCACTGTAGAACTGAACCTGAACCCCCTCTTTTGTCAGTAAATCTTTTACTGCATTATCACGGCGCAACTCATTGAGTGGATATTCAGCATTCGCATAGAGAGCATTGATATTCAGGCGCTCAGCTATTTGCTGAAGAACCCCTGGAACCTGAGCAAAAGTAGGAACTTCAATGAAGTACAGCGGTATATTGCGCTCCTCTAATCCATCTTGTAATTCACGCAAACAGGCGATACGAAAAGTCACCAGCGGATTGCCTTCATCCTGGCTCTGCCAGGTATCCGGACAGGCAATAAATACAGCAGCCACCTCCTTACATTGCACACTGGCTTGGTAAAGTGCTGAATTATCATTGAGGCGTAAGTCACTGCGTAGCCATACCAGGCCACGCGGCAAAGTCACTGGGCGACTCATAGCTTTAAAGACTCCCGCAATTGTGTAACTGCACTCTCTGTATTTCCGGCAAGTACTTTTGTTAAAGGGAGTCGGTTCAGTTCAGTCAAAGCCAAACGCTGCACCTCAATAAAATCACCCGCAAGCCACAGAGGATCCGTCATCCCCTGAACAGCACTTGGTAGCTCACGTTCAAGAATATTTTTCGGCAGAGCCTTGTGGCTATAGCAAAGCACTCCCTGAGCACCCAGTTTTTTGACCGTACTTCCCAGCTCCAATAATCCCGCAGGATAAGCCAGGGTAACGACCTCTATTCCTGCGGCAAGGAGTACCGCAATAAACATCTGTATAAATGCCTGTTGGCCCTGAACGCCAATTTCCAGTAAAAGAACACGGGGCTTCGCCTGGGACTTGTCTTTGTCCAGGTTTTTCCTGGCCATACCATTAGCCAGAAGTAGCTGTTCATTTAACAGAGGCCAGAAAAATGTCTGCGCTCCATGGGCTTCAGTTAGGCGAAATCGCTCAAGCCGCACATGCAAAGGTTTCAACCAGTGCTCCAATAGCAAAGCGGCAGGGAATGAGGAAAACCACTGATCGAGACGGCGGCGCAGCTGGGGTTCTGCAAAGTCTCTGAGAAGACTGGAGGTTTCATCCAGCATCGCCTGCCAATTGTTTTTTCCATCGCCTGTAGTCGCTGGCAACCCCAATTTGTCCTGCTCTCTCGCCAACAGGTCTCGCACTTGACCAATGGAAACGCCCCTGGCGAGGCATTGCAGGACCTTTTCAATCTGCTCGACTTCCTCTTCACTATAAAGTCGATGCCCTTTGCTGGTGCGCATGGGTTTTAGTAAACCATAGCGGCGCTCCCAGGCCCGTAAGGTCACGGGGTGCACCCCGGTCCTCCGAGCTATCTCACGAATCGGAAAATAGTTTTTTTCAACAACTTCTGGGGCTGACATGACGCTCATTATCGAAATTCACATAAACCTAATTCAGCCGGCTCGGCAGCGAGCAAGACCTGGCTGTGGATAAAGTGGTGTGGGCTTCTCGGCAAGTAATGACGGAGCATAGTAAGCACCGCCGAAATCGGTTTATGCCCTTGCCGGTACTCCTCGATAAGCTGGGCCAGTTCAGCCCGCTCTTCCCGGCTTAAATAGCCCTTTAAATGCCCCTGGCTGTGCATCAGTGCATTGGTTCGATCCTTGCGCGATGCATGTTGGGAGAGAATATTCATAATCCGCCCACGAATTTCATAAGCGAACTCTTCGGGGGTCACCGCACGAGAGTTAGAAACAAACTGACCCAAGGCACGGGTTAGAGGCTGGCTATGGGCTAACAAGAGGTACTTATAAGCGGTGTAAAACTCAATAACTTTAGCGGGTCGAGGATCCGGCGATACATAGCGATGCCAGGCATCGTAAGCAAATACTCGGGTTAAAAAGTTCTCGCGAATATCGCTGGCATTCAGTCGCCCGACTTCCTCCATAGGGAGGTGGGGAAAATTCTCTCTCACACGCGCAGCAAATAGACCTGCCGAATGCGCCATTACACCGCGACCATCTTCTTTGTAATGGGGGGTAGTACGCACACCGCAGCTGGGAGACTTTTGCATCAGGATAAAACCGCGCAACTGCTCAACCTCCGGGCTTATCTCATCTGCGTAAGCCTCAAGGTCCTCTGTCACATCGATATTGGTGTCATCGCGCCCAACTGCGCGCAGGCGATCACTGACAATCAGGTGAATTGGCGGGCGGGGCACTCCCAAGCCTATTGCCACTTCCGGGCAGTAAGCTTGCAGATCAAAGCAATTACCCAGCAGCTGAGTGCAGACTTTGCTGTGCTTATGGCTACCGTTATATCGAACTGGATCACCCACGGCACAGCGGCTGATACCAACGGGAATCTTATGCGGCAGGAATTGAATATTCATAGTCACAAGGTGAGCAGGTAATGGCCTACCTTTTTTATAGCCTGCCACTAAAACTTATACAAGCTCTGCCTTTGTATAAGTTTTTGAAAATCTCCTGCAAGGTCGCCGTGGCTTGCGCAAATGCAAACCAAAGCTACAATGCAAAGCCGCGTTCATTCCGAGATTTAGCGCTGCGCGCACTCTTATCGCCAGTCCCCGGTCTGCGATGCGGCCCACACCTCCCGGAAAGTACGGATTAGCTCATGATTCCAGCATTGCGCGAAGTCGACGAGGTTCAGGCGCTCTATTTGCAGTTCTTGCAGGAACTGAAGGACGCAGGTTTCCGTGGCGATACCACCCCCAGTTATGCCAGCCGCACGGTCCTGGCTACCGATAATTCGATATACCAGGTCCTCCCCCAGGCCGTTGTTTATCCCCGCGACAGTCGTGACTTGCAGCTGCTCGCCGAGCTGGCTGACAGGGAGGAGTTTCACTCGGTAGTGCTATCCCCCCGTGGCGGTGGTACCGGTACAAACGGCCAGTCCCTGACCGATGGACTGGTTGTGGATATCTCCCGCCATATGAACCAGGTCCTCGAAATCAATGTTGAGAAGCGCTGGGTCCGGGTACAGGCCGGTGTGGTCAAAGATCAACTGAATGCAGCACTCAAACCCCACGGCCTCTTTTTTGCTCCGGAGCTTTCCACCAGTAACCGGGCCACCATTGGCGGCATGATCAATACCGATGCCTCGGGCCAGGGTTCATGTGTCTACGGCAAAACCCGCGATCACGTGCTGGAGTTACACACCGTATTATTGGGCGGTGAGATTTGGCACTCGGCCCCGATCGACGATGAGGAGCTGGCACAAGTTAGTGTCGGGGATAAACGCTCTTCACAGGTTCACCAAGTCTGTGATTCTATCGCGCGTACAAAAGCAGAATTAATCACAGCAAAGTTTCCCAAGCTCAACCGCTGCCTCACCGGCTACGACCTGGCTCATATTCGCGACGATAAAGGCTTTAACCTCAATAGTGTTCTCTGTGGCTCAGAGGGAACCCTGGGTTTTATCGCCGAGGCAAAACTCAACCTGTTGCCAATCCCCAAATGTGTCGCTCTGGTCAATTTAAAGTACGACCATTTTCAAGAGGCGCTACGCGACGCCAAAGACCTGATGCTGGCCGGTCCCATGTCTATCGAGACAGTGGACAGCAAAGTGTTGCAGCTGGCGATGGAAGATATCGTCTGGCACAGCGTCAGTGAATTTTTCCCAGCGGACGATCGCCCGGTCAAGGGCATTAATTTAGTCGAGTACGCCGCCGATAGCGAAGAGGAATTGGAGCAGGCACTGGCCCAATTTACTGCTCATATTGATGAAGCTATTGGCCAAGCAGGTAAAAGTTTCGGTTATTCCATTGCCCGAGGCCACGCCGAGGTCAATCGAATCTGGGCCATGCGCAAACGGGCCGTGGGCTTACTGGGCAATGCCCAGGGAGAAAAACGCCCAATTCCCTTTGTCGAGGACACGGCGGTACCACCGGAAAACCTGGCGGATTTTATCGCTGAGTTCCGCGCGGTATTAGATAAGGCCAATCTCGACTACGGTATGTTTGGCCATGTCGATGCGGGCGTGCTGCACGTGCGCCCGGCAATTGATATGAAAGACCCCGAGCAAGCCGCACAAATTCGTCCGATTACCGATCAGGTGGTCGCCCTCACACAGAAATATAAAGGCCTTTTGTGGGGGGAGCATGGGAAAGGTGTCAGGTCTGAATACGCACCGGAATTTTTTGGCGAGCTCTACCCTGAGCTGCAAAAAATCAAAGCCACCTTCGATCCTCGCAACCAACTCAATCCGGGGAAAATAGCTACCCCAAATGATGACAGCCAGCTGCTGAAAATTGACGAGGTATCCACCCGAGGCGAGCGGGACCGGCAAATTCCCGCCCAGGTCTGGGAGGGCTATGAAGAAGGTGTGCACTGCAACGGCAATGGCGCTTGCTTTAACTGGAACCCCGACGATGCCATGTGCCCTTCCTACAAGGCCACTCGCAACCGTATTCACTCTCCCAAGGGGCGCGCCTCATTAATGCGCGAATGGCTGCGATTGCTCAGCGAAAAAAATGTTGATGCGGTCTCCAGTGCCCAGCGCCTGCGGGAACGCTCCTTTTTTGTCGGACTCCCCAAGCGCATTATCAATTCCCTGGCAAAAACCCGGGGAGAGTACGATTTCAACCACGAAGTTAACGAGGCGATGCAAGGCTGCCTGGCCTGTAAATCCTGTGTAGGGCAGTGCCCGATAAAAGTGGATGTGCCGGAGTTTCGCAGCAAATTCCTTGAACTCTACTACAGCCGCTATTTGCGTCCGCTAAAAGATTACGCCGTCGGTGGGCTGGAATTCCTGATGCCACACCTGGCCAAGCTACCTCAGTTATACAACTGGCCACTAAAACTCAAGCCAGTTTCCTTTCTGATGGAGCGCCTGTTCGGCATGGTGGACAGCCCACTGTTATCGGAAAAAACCTTGAAAGCGACTATGGCGGAGCTGGGTGTGCCTGTCGCCAGTGCGGCCTGCCTGGAGTCCCTGGGCCCGGCACAGCGCAGTCGCGCAGTGGTGATAGTACAGGATGCTTTTACCAGTTATTTTGATGCCCAAGTGGTTGCCGACATTGTGCGCTTGCTAAAGCAGCTCGATTTTGTCCCCATGCTGGCGCCCTACCGCGCCAACGGCAAACCCCTGCATGTGCACGGTTTCCTGCGCCAGTTCCAGAGGGTCGCTGAATTAAACAGCCAGATGCTTAACGACCTCGCCGCCAGCGGTATTCCCCTTGTGGGCATCGACCCCTCAATGACCCTGACTTATCGCTCGGAGTATAAAAAGCTGATGGGCGATGGGGCCCCCAAGGTCCAGTTGTTGCAGGAATGGCTGGCTTCCCAGCGGGAGCACCTGGAACAACAGCGCCACCGCATAGAACCCGCCAGCTTCCAGCTTCTGCCCCATTGCAGTGAACAAACCAATGCCACCGCCTCGGTGAAAGACTGGCAAAATGTTTTCACTGCCCTGGGCCTGGAACTCGCTACCGAGAGCCTCGGCTGCTGCGGTATGGCCGGTACCTATGGCCACGAAGCAGATCACAAAGAGACCTCACGAGTCATTTTCCAGCAATCCTGGGCGCCCCGATTGAACAGTGGCGAAAACCAGTTGGCCACCGGCTATTCCTGTCGTTGCCAGGCCAGTCGCTTTGCAGGCGTATCCTTGCGCCATCCGCTACAGGGGCTACTGGCGCAACTGGATAAATAGGCATTTACTGACGTAAGAGGCCCATATCTCCGGGTCTCTTACCGTCCACCCAAAGTAGCCTGCGGGAAGTGCCTATGCACAAACATCTCTCAAACCTGCTCATGCTGTTTTATGCACTGCTTGGCATCGCCGTATTGCTAGCAGCAATATCCATAAGCTCAAACTCCGGGAAACAACAATTAGGGCACCATTTATCCCAGGCCCAACACTCCCTGGCATTGGTTACTGAGGCTGAAACCTACGCCCGCACGGGCAACTACGCCGACGCACTGCCACTTTACGAAAAGGCCATCTCCTCGCTGTCCGACTATCCGGATCAACAGCAGGCCCTGCGCTACCGCTACGGTATTGTGCTCAATGCATTTAGCGCCCAAGCGCGACCTGACCTCTACCCCCTTGCCCGCGCACAGTTCGAATCGGTCCTCAATTACCTGGATGAGGGCGCGGTGCTACCGCAGTCCACCGCAAGAGTGCGGTCGGCCATGGCACACACTTACCATCAGCAAGCAGCAACAGAGAAGGAGCACACTCAGCGAGCTCATCTTTTACGCTCGGCTTACCTTCTATATAAGAGTGCAATCCAAGGCCTGCGCGAACAGGAGGAATGGCAGAACCTTGCCATCACCTATTTCAACCTGGGGCAAGTCTGTGAATGGCAGGGAAACCTGGAGGAAGCCATCATCTGGTTGGAAAAAACGGTGAAGCTGGACATGCAGCACAAGCTGCCGGACCTCCAGGAAGACAGTGACTACTTATCCGCATTGCGCAGCCAGGTGGAACCGATACTGGAAAACCCCGAAACCGCGCTGTAAGTACTGGGGATTCCCTGCACTTTTTAATGTGACGCACCGGTTTTTCCGCTAAAACCTGCTGTTTTTTGTCATATCAGCAATATATGGAGAATAAGTCACAAATAATTTATGAGGAATTTTTTACTGTTCCAGTCATGCTAAGCAATGCCCACCACCACTCCTAGCACGACTCTTTAGAATGACATCGCTGTCACGCAATTTTTCTCTTTTGAAACCATTTACCAAGGAGCTGGGTTCTATCCGGCCATTTCCTTCTGTACAAAATATATACAGTGCAATTTTATTGTTCTTTATATCTGAGAATTAAGCCATTTTTTTATTTTCTGTAAATAACCCGCCAATTCATACGGCTTTTTCTCGCTTTGCAGGAAAAAGTTGATACCTCAGGAATCGCCGGTAATATAGCCAGCGTTGATTAAATATTGATCAACGATTTCCAAACAAACTTGGAAATTTCACAAGCAGCCCTTGGCTTGTGACCATTTATGACCTGGAGGTAATGGGACATGATGAAACAGACTCTGCGAAATACTGCCTTTTTTATTGCTGCCTTGCTCGCTATCGGTGTAAGCGTTAATGCCTCAGCAGCACTTAAGAAAACCATGATTGTTGACGCAACTGCTTACAACTCTGTACCCGGACAAACTGACAGTGATCCCTGGGTAGCAGCTTGGAACAACCGCCTGCGCCCCGGTGACAAAATTATCGCCGTATCCCGTGACCTGGAAAAACACGGTCTGACTAACGGCGCCAAAGTTAAAATTGAAGGTCTGCCTGGCACCTATACCGTGCGCGACCGTATGAACAAGCGTTTTACTAACCGAATCGATGTTTGGATGGAGAAAGACATTAAGAAAGCCCGCGCCTGGGGCAAGAAAAAACTGAAGATTGTTTTTGAACCCGTAAAGTAATTAGACCTAATTTCAACAGAGCTTGTGACCCCGCCCTCCAGCGGGGTTTTTTTATTGTTAAAAGAATTTATATCTAATCCAGCAAAAAGCAATCAGGGTTCCATCTCCATTAAAAACCCTTCTAGCTCTATACAATTTGAATTTCCGATATAAAACAGGCTCGGCTGCTGGTTCTCGGTATAGCGATGTTTTAATCCATCCTCGCCAATTAATATTAAGTATTCTGATTTTACCCAGCGCTCACCCTCCCTGTATTCCGTTAGCCATAAAAGCGATGGCTGCCCCTCGTGACAGAGCCCATAAAACATACGGGTTTTTTCCACCAGTTTCTTGGTCATGTAATCTAGATAACGGCCGGGATAGGTATAGCGATCAGCCTCAATACCAATTTTCTCTGGGTTTATCCCCATATCGGCGCGGCCAACTCTCTGTATATAAATTGCCAGGTTCTCGTCGCAATCGAGACAATGGCGCCCGGCAACGATGGCATAGCCACTCAATTCGGAGATAAGTCGGGCTTCTTTCAGGTCAGTGGTGAGCAGCTGTCGATTGGAAAGGCGGATGCTCTCTGCGGATACCAGTGGACTTAATACAGTCACCAGCAGAATAAGGTAGCGCAGGTTCATGGGGAGGGTAACCGCAGGTTAGGTAGTACCGCCGGAGACCTGGATTCCACCATTGTCTCGCGGCGGCACTGTGATTGGGTGTGCTGTTACACAGTCGCGATTCCCTTCTCACATTAACCATAGCAGTTTGAACAAATGTCAGCCGACTTTTGCCACAACTCCCGCTGGGAATTGCCAGTCAGCCGATTCATTCTGAAGAGGGCTTACCAGCTGCCATCGGCTTCCTGAACTGGCCCAACAAAGGTAGCGATCCCCTCCTCTTTAAGAGCATCGAGCGCTTCATCCAGCGCTTCCCGCTCACTCTCAAACGCGTCTTCCCAAACGGTTGAGTTGTTGTGTTCATCGACGATTTCAAGCAGCCAGCCGCCCTCACCATCTTCATAAATATCGATCTGGACGGAAACCTCGCCCTCCCGATAGATCTGGCTCAACTCCGACTCTTTCGGTGCAAACTCTTCGCCCATGGGATTCGCCTCGCTGTGACCTTGAAATTTCGGCCAGAACTTTGACAACTTGCGGCCCGACGGTCAACTACAAATCCCTTTTCTTGCAGATGCGGACCGCCTGCTTACTGTACGACAAGCTCCTTTTTTTGCGATAAAATGCGCGGCGATTTTTTCTGCTCCGGATTTGCGATCCGGCCCGCAACTGAGGAAGTACCATGAACCAATTTGTTGTCTGTGCACTGTATAAGTTCGTTATCCTTGAGAACTTTGAAACGCTTCGCGCCCCACTGCTGGAGGTGATGCAAGAAAACAGTGTTCGCGGCACCCTGCTGTTGGCCCAAGAGGGCATCAATGGCACTGTAGCCGGCTCCCGCGAAGGTATCGACGCGGTATTAGCCCATTTGAAGTCAGACGAGCGCCTCGCCAACCTGGACTACAAAGAGTCCATCACCCAGGCAATGCCCTTCCTGCGCAGCAAAGTGAAGCTAAAGAAAGAAATTGTCACCATGGGTGTAGAGGGCATTGATCCACTGCGCACCGTCGGCACCTATGTCAAACCCAAAGACTGGAATGCCCTGATCAGCGACCCAGAGGTTGTTGTCGTGGACACCCGCAATGACTATGAATTCCAGGTTGGTACTTTCAAGAATTCCATCAACCCGGAAACTGAAACTTTCCGCGAGTTCCCGCAGTACGTAAAAGAGAATATGGACCCGGCCAAGCACAAGAAGGTCGCCATGTTCTGCACCGGCGGTATCCGCTGCGAGAAGTCCACAGCCTATATGAAAGAGCAGGGCTTTGAAGAGGTATATCACCTCCACGGCGGTATTTTGAAATACCTGGAAGAAGTCCCAGCAGAAGAATCCCTGTGGGAAGGCGAGTGCTTTGTTTTCGATGAGCGGGTGACAGTCAACCACAACCTGGAACGCGGCAAATACGATCAATGCAATGCATGCCGCATGCCCATCACTGAGGAAGACCAGCAATCTCCCCTGTTCGAGCAGGGCGTAAGCTGCCCGCACTGCCACGACAAGGTACCGGAAGCCGACCGAGCCCGTTTCCGCGAGCGCGAAAAGCAAATTCAGCTGGCCAAACAGCGCGGTGAAGTACACATTGGCCAGGACGCCCGCGCGCAAACCGTCTCCCGCCGCGAGCAAAAGAGGGAGGAGCGCCGCCGCCAGGCTGAAGCCCAACAGGCGCGCAACCAGCAGGACTAACTCCTCCCCTAGAGAGCAAGAGGCTGAGGTACGACCTTTATCTGGGCTAGCCAGGCCTCTGCCTCGGCCTCCACAACGAACTCCCTAGAACTGAGCCTGCACAGGCAGGAGCCATGGCTGGGCAGCGGACAGGTCCAGCGCCCTCGCGGATGTAACACCGCGATAAATGCCCGTCGCAGTACAGGGTTCTCAGCAATAAAGTGAATAAATTTCTGGTGCTCCTCCAGTGTGGTTTTGCTGCGCGCATAACGCAGGTCGAGTAGTACACGTAGGGGTTTTCGGTGGCGATACTTTTCCACCAGTAGTGCAATGGCTTCTATTTTGTCCTTATACCCCACCGGACCAAAAAAAAGCACACGCGCTATTCCACCCGCCGGCCGATAGCTAATATGAAAATTCATTGATAACAGCACCCGTGCGCTTGTCTTTTTTATTTTTATCGACTACAGCTTCCGCAATGCCTCTTTTTATTGTCTTACCTGTATTGAAAACGCGAAATAAGGCAGACTTTTTTCTCGTACACTCCTGATATTTACTTCTACCTCAACGGCAATCCAACATCCGTATAAAGGGTTTGACGTTTGTCGGCGAAAATACTGCACCCGTAAACCCGTTTTAATACCCTCAGCCCCAACTACATTTAATAAGCGACAAAAAACCTGCAAATACTGCCACCTAAAAATCATAAGCGGTCTATATCGCAAAAAAATATCGGCTTTATGATTTTTAAAACAATAAGTAACTAGTACGATCAAAATACCCCTGTTTTTTACCAGGTAATTCTATGAAATATTTTGAAACTTCTAATTTACCCAGGGCGCGACAGAAGTGGGCTATCGCTAAAAGGAAATATGTACCATAAAACAAGGAACAAACTAGTACGGCTTACTTCAATGAGGGACACCGGGCTGCATCAATATAGAAATATTGGAGCCCGGTAAAAACAGAAAAACAAAGAAAATTATTTCTTTGTGATCAATATCGCGAATGGGTTCAACTTATTTCGATTTCCGGCATATCGCTGTCATCACTGCTGTTTAACCAGATCTGGGCAGCAGCCTTGCGGGCAATTTCGCAATAAAAACCAGCAATTTCACTATCTGGATCGGAAATAACACTGGGCTGTCCGCTATCCACATCGGCGCGGATTTTCTGTGCCAGCGGAAGCTCTCCCAGTAAATGGGTATCGTACTCTGCAGCGATTCGCTCACCGCCACCAGTACCGAAAATTGGCTCGCTGTGACCACACTTGGAACAAGTATGCAGCGCCATATTTTCCACAATACCCAGCACAGGTACCGATACCTTGCGGAACATCTCCACGCCCTTAATGGCATCTTTTAGTGCCAGGTCTTGAGGGGTAGTTACAATTACCGCACCGGCCAAGGTAGTTTTCTGTGCCAGCGTCAATTGAATATCCCCGGTACCCGGGGGCATATCCACAACCAGGTAATCAAGCCCATCCCGACTTTCCCCCCACAGGGTTTGACTGAGAATCTGGTTGAGCGCGCCGCTGGCCATAGGCCCGCGCCATACCGCAGGGGTCTCCTCGGTCATCAGGTACCCCAGAGACATTGTCTCTATTCCATGGGCCTCTACCGGCACAAAGAATTTCTGTTCTTTCACATGCGGGCGCTGGTCTTCAGTTCCCAGCATAGTGGGCAGGCTCGGGCCATAGATATCAGCATCCAACAAACCAACCCGGGCACCTTCCGCCGCCAGGGCCAGGGCCAGATTGACCGCAGTCGTGGACTTGCCAACCCCGCCTTTACCCGACGCCACGGCAACAATATTTTTTACCTTCGCCAGAGTTTCCGGCGCCCCGGAAGTCGGCGTAGCGGGAATATCGCTGAACAGCTCAAACTGCAACTTAGAGCCTTTGAGGGGCCCGGCTTTCAACAGCGGCTGACAGCTTTCCTCTACTCTCTGGTGCCAGTCTGCCTCCTGGCTCGCACACGGATATCCCAGGGTAATCCCGGCGAAAACAGTTTCGTCCTCATACCCAACTTCAATTTCTGCGTCCAAATCATCCAGCGGCAAGCCACTGGCAGGATCATGCAACTGGCCGAGGCACTCCGCCAGTCGCTCCAGTTCAGCCTGAACTTCCTGTGACAGCTCGTCATGATCGTGATGATGATCGCTCACGGTATCTCCCTCTCAGCGCTTCTAGATTGGCTCGCATTGTGTCGGATGACGCGGCCTAACACCAGCCACAGCAGCCAAACAAGGATTCACATAAGCCAGCTTGATCCCTCCACGACATAGTGCAAATCTGCTATATTCCGCGGTCTTTTGACGATCTTCGGCCCACTCTCCGTGAGTCCCTGGCCGCAACCCCACAGCGATGGAAAAACCGATGTCCGATACGCGCAACATTCTCGTCACCAGCGCACTGCCCTATGCCAATGGCTCCCTACATCTGGGCCATGTGCTCGAATATATCCAAACCGATATTTGGGCCCGCTTCCAGCGTGCGCGCGGTAATAACTGCCTGTATATCTGTGCCGACGATGCTCACGGCACTGCAATTATGCTGAAAGCTGAACAACTGGGCCTGACCCCGGAACAGCATATCGCCAATATGCAGGCAGAACACGAGCGCGACTTCGCAGACTTCCTGATTGGTGTGGACAACTACCACTCCACCCATTCAGAGGAAAACCGCGAGCTGTCGGCAATGATCTACCGCCGCCTCAGCGAAAACGGCCACATCGCATCGCGCACTATTACCCAGGCTTTCGACCCGGAGAAACAGCTTTTCCTGGCGGATCGCTATATCAAGGGAACCTGCCCCCGTTGCAGTACGCCTGACCAGTATGGTGATAACTGTGAAGCCTGTGGCGCCACCTACAGCCCTACCGAACTGATCGATCCGGTATCAGCAATCTCCGGCGCCACTCCGGTAGAAAGGGAGTCAGAGCACTTCTTCTTTACCCTGCCCGCATTCACCGAATACCTGCGCGAGTGGACCCGTTCCGGCACTCTCCAGGATGAAGTGGCCAACAAGCTGGCCGAATGGCTGGAAGAGGGCCTGCAAGAGTGGGATATTTCCCGCGACGCCCCTTACTTCGGTTTCGAAATTCCCGATGCGCCGGGCAAATATTTCTACGTGTGGCTCGACGCTCCCATTGGCTATATGGCCAGTCTCAAAAACTACTGCGACAGCAAAGGGCTGGACTGGCAGGAGTACTGGAAAAAAGACAGCGACGCCGAGGTCTACCACTTTATCGGCAAGGATATCGTCAACTTCCACGCACTCTTTTGGCCAGCCATGCTGGACTCAGCGGACTTCCGCACCCCCAACAAAGTTTGCGTACACGGCTTCCTTACCGTAAACGGCAAGAAGATGTCCAAGTCCCGCGGCACCTTTATCAATGCCCGCAACTACCTGGATCACTTGAGCCCTGAGTATTTGCGCTACTACTTCGCCGCCAAACTGACCGGTGGCGTCGATGACCTGGATCTGAACCTGGACGATTTTATCGCCAAGGTGAACTCTGATCTGGTGGGTAAAGTAGTCAATATCGCCTCTCGCACCGCCAAGTTTGTCAGCAAGTCCGGTGGCAAGCTGGCCGGCGAACTGGCCGACGAACAATTGTGGAACCAATTTGTAGAAGCGGCTCCACGAATTGCTGAGTATTACGAGCAGCGAGAATACGCCCGCGCCATGCGCGACATTATGGCTCTGGCCGACGCCGCCAATGCCTGGATCGCCGACAAGGCTCCCTGGTCCCTGGCCAAGCAGGAGGGCACCGAAGCTGAGGTTCTGGCTATTTGCTCCCAGGGTGTGAATATGTTCCGCGCCCTGATCACCTGGCTCGCCCCGGTATTGCCCAACACTGCACAAAAAGCGGCGGAGTTCCTTAACAGTGAGCTGGATTGGAACAGCGCAACCAAACCGCTGACAGATCACGAAATCAAGAAGTTCAAGCCGCTGCTGCAACGGGTGGAGAAAACCCAGGTAGATGCAGTTATGGATGCGGCTGCGGAATCCTTGGCCCAGCTACAAGCGGAAACCAAAGCTGCTACCGGCCCTCTGGCGGAGGACCCCATTGCTGAGGAAATCCAGTTTGATGACTTCGCCAAAGTAGACTTGAGGATCGCCCTGATCGCCAAAGCTGAGCATGTTGAAGGCGCCGGTAAACTGCTGCGCTTAACCCTGGACCTGGGCGGCGAAACCCGCCAGGTATTCGCCGGTATTAAAAGCGCCTACGCCCCTGAAGACCTGGAAGGTAAGCACACCGTTATGGTCGCTAACCTGGCGCCGCGTAAAATGCGCTTTGGTGTCAGTGAGGGTATGGTTCTGGCAGCGGGTCCCGGAGGTAAGGACCTGTGGATACTGGAGCCCCACGAGGGCGCCAAACCCGGTATGCGCGTAATGTAATTTCCCTGCGCTAACGCAGGGAAACTGCAATCAAGCCGGCACACACCAGCCCCACTCCCAGCAGCTGGGGCCTGTGTGCCGGCTCCTTGAGTAACCAGACCGCCAAACCCACGCCCAGGGGAATACTCAACTGCCTTAGGGCGACTACATAACTCACATTTTCAGTCATTGTCATCGCCAGCAGTACCAGGCCGTAAGTCGCTCCCATCATGGCACCGGTCAGAGCCCCGACCTTCAAATCCCGAAAACTTTGGATCAATGGCGCAGTGCCACTCTGCCCCAAGCACCCCAGAAGCAGCCATACACCACAGGCGAGAAACTGCATCCCCAAATAGCTGTAGGCCAGAACAAGCGCAGGGATAGTGCCTCCCGCAGCATCCCCCAGGTAAATCAGCGCCCCTTTATCCGCCAGTGAATAGCCCACAGTGCCAATGGCTGCTACCAGCGCCCAGGCGCAGTCCGCGCGCCAATAAGCTCTCCAGTGCCACTCGCGGAAATACACCAGCGGTACCAGCAGGCAGCCAATTGTCACCAACAGCATTCCCACCCAGGCGAGTGAAGGCAACGATTGCCCCAACAATACCGTTGCCAGTGCAACCAGCAATACCGGCAATGCTCGAGCAACGGGATAGACCAATCCCATATTGGCTCGCTGGTAGGCGAGGGATAAGCCCCCCATATAAATCATTTGAAAAAAACCACTACCGATAAGGAGGATCCAAAAACCTCGCGGGAGTGAATCAACCTGATATAGCAACCAAAAATTTAGCGGTAAAAGAAAAATTCCAACACTGAGAGTCGCGATACAAAAAAAGGCGGGAGTTGGTGTGCGGGACTTCCCCAGTAAATTCCAACCCGCGTGTAGAAATGCAGAAATTAAAACAAGACTGGCAGCGGTAAACGATATTCCCATAGAGGCCCTCTTCAATTGCGACAGAAAGGCCCCGACAAACCAACCGTAGCCACGAATATGCGCAGTTAAGGCCGCTGGCCAGCAAAGTTGTGCATTCCCTCTTCACTGCCGTAGCATGTCCACCACACTGCAAATCTATCGAGGAGATGTCATGCGCGGCGTATTTCTGGACACTTTGACAATGAAGCTTGAGGAGCTGGATACCTCGGCCCTAACAAATAGTCTAGACCAGTGGGACTTCTATGAAACGACTCCCGCCGAAAAAGTCGCGGAGCGAATCGCCGAGGCCGAGGTGGTAATAACCAATAAAGTCATAATAAGCCGCACATTATTGGAGCAGGCCAGCAAATTAAAAATGATTTGTGTTTGTGCAACCGGTACAAATAACATCGATCTCGCCGCCGCACAGGAATTAAATATTCCGGTGTATAACGTTAAAGGTTATGCGGGGGCTTCTGTACCACAGCACACTCTTGCCCTGATCCTGGCTCTTGCTTCCAAGTGGCACCGCTATCACAACGATGTTTTTGCCGGACGCTGGAGCCAATCTACAATTTTTTGCCTGCTCGATCACCCAGTGGTTGAACTCGCAGGAAAAACACTCGGTATCATTGGCTTTGGTGCCCTCGGGCAGAAGGTGGCAAAACTGGGGGAAGCCCTGGACATGCGGGTACTGGTGGCTGAATCATTTAGCGGCACACCCGCTGAAGGCAGGACGCCACTGCAACAATTGTGTGCAGAGTCCGATGTCATCAGTCTGCACTGCCCGCTCACAGAAGAAACCGATCAGCTGGTAGACGAGCAATTCATCGCCGCGATGAAACCCGGCGCACTCCTGGTCAATACGGCTCGGGGCGGGCTGGTCAATGAACAGGCACTGGCGGATGCTTTGCGCAGTGGACACCTTGGGGGGGCGGCGCTGGATGTCCTCAGCCAGGAGCCCCCACCCGCCAGTCACCCACTATTGGACAGAGATATCCCCAATTTGATTATCACCCCCCACAACGCCTGGATCAGCCGTGAATCACGCCAGCGCCTACTCAACGGGGTCGTAGAGAATATTGAAACCTGGAAAAGTGAGAGTACCAGCCATCCATAAACAACTCGCTTTTATCTAACCCAAGCCATCTCAGGCATCTGCCGGTCCGAGGACTAATCCCCTCTGTGAACTCAGGCCGGCTTTTGCCGTTTGAAACTACGACCGGGCCCGAACAGCTGCCAGCCATAGTCCAAGATCAGTAGCAGAGACAGGGACTTTTTCCTGCAAAAATCGCGTGAAAAAAACCCCTTTTTCAAGTGGGAATTACCACGCGGGACTATAGACTTCCTCGGCAATTAAACCCCGAGAGGAGAAACCTGATGGCAACCGCAAGATCTCCACATACGAACTCCAGTAGGGAGAAGCTGCAACAGGCCTATAATCTTGCTGGAGAGGCCGCTTCACAAGCTGCTGGCAGCTTGAAAGAGAGGGCCCGGACCTCTGTAGAGTCCCAGAGACAACGTGCCACCGATGTAATGGAAAAAGCGGAGTCCTCACTTCGGGAGCGCCCCATTCTCGCTGTTGGCTGTGCATTTGTTGTTGGCTGGGCAATTGCGAAGCTCTTTAAGTAACGCTTCTCTCTTTTTTTCGACTGGTAAGGACACCCCCTGATGGGCAATGAAAAAAAGTCCCAAGCGTCTGGCGAGAATGCCGATTCCGCTGCGCAGGAGCGCAGCCCGGGTCAGTCTTCACCTTCTCCCTCAGGGAAAGACTCTGATGGAGAAGGTGAAAATAGCCTTGAAGCTACCCTTGCTCGCGCCGAGGCAACACTGACCCTACTGACTGCCTGGTTGGCTAATATTCAAAAGCTATTCCAGTTGGAGTTGGATAGAACGATTGCAGCCGGCAAGCGTATTGTTGCCCTGCAACTGATGTTACTGCCTCTAAGTGCGGCCCTCATCGTCAGTCTCTGTGGAGGCGTTGGGCTGATTGCCTACTATTTTTCCCAGTCTATTTATTTGGCATTTCTGGTATTTATTCTTATCCAGGTCGCTATTTTGGCGGGAGCTATCGTTTATCAAAAGAAGCTGGTGCCCCTACTGGGTTTTGAAGAGACCAAGCGACAAGTTAAAGAGGCTTTAAACGATGTCACTGAAGTCTTTAAATAAACAGATCGAACAATGCAGCCGGGATACGGAGCGACAGCGGCTCAGTGTATTGGCAATCGTAAATCAGCAACAGCAAGATGTTCAGCAGCGTTTACAGGGAATTCCCCTGCCATTGGTTTTAGGCCTCGCTTTAATCGCCGGCTTCGCGGCGGAAAAATTATGGCAATTGCCCCGCACCTCACAGGTGGTTCAGTTTATGCTGTCTATGAGGGCTTTTTAGCCGACGCTACTCTTTATATAAATATTAATTCAACGGCCACTTCTAAAAAGAGGGGCACCGGAAAATAACCTTAGAAAATAGATACTGGCACATCCTTGTGCCAGCCTTACCTATTAATACCCTGTATTAATCAACATCCTTATCAGTCACTTTATCTTGGGTGTTATTGTCAAAATCACCGGCGCTGTGGCGCTCATGTAGTTGTTCGCTGGGCTCACCCCAGGTTCGATTGACCATTCGTCCGCGCTTTACTGCTGGCCGCTCTGCAATTTCCCCCACCCAACGATTGAGATTTTTATAACTCTGGGTATCGAGAAATTCCGCCGCACTATAAGCTTCATTGCGCACCAGAGCCCCATACCAGGGCCAGATCGCAATATCGGCGATGGTATAAGTCCTTCCCGCCACATACGGATGCTTTGCCAGCTGTTGGTCCAATACGTCCAACTGGCGCTTTACTTCCATAGCAAATCGGTTGATCGGATATTCATATTTTTCCGGTGCATAGGCATAAAAGTGTCCAAAGCCTCCCCCCAGGTAAGGGGCCGAGCCCATCTGCCAGAAGAGCCAATTCAAAACCTCGGTGCGCTGCTCGGGTGTATGGGGCAAAAGGACATTAAACTTTTCTGCCAGGTAAAGCAGTATGGAGCCACTTTCAAATACCCGAATTGGTGGCGTAGTGCTGTGATCCACTAAGACCGGAATCTTGGAATTTGGGTTTGCCTCAACAAAACCACTGCCAAACTGCTCTCCTTCAGTGATACGGACTAAATGGGCATCGTATTCGGCTCCCTCAAACCCGAGTTCCAATAACTCCTCTAACATCACCGTCGCTTTAACCCCGTTCGGCGTGGCCAAAGAATAGAGCTGCATCGGGTGCTGCCCCTGCGGCAGCGCTTTATCATGGGTCGCACCCGCTACCGGCCGATTGATACTGGCAAAAGCGCCCCCGCTTTCCTTATCCCATTGCCAAACCTTGGGGGGAGTGTAGGTTTCGTTCGACATTAAACTGCTCCAACTGAATTTAAGGTTGCTCTCAAGCAAAAACACGCATGCCGCGTCAATATACTGTATTGCCTCTACCCCACGCTTAACACCAAGTACCAAACTGGGTTACCCATTTTGTACCTATCGTTTCAAATTGACATAGGTACTGCAAATAGTATCCACAAAGGCCTCCACCTTTACTCCAAGTGGAGGCCTTTTGATCCAGAGGTGGCCCTTTGTCGGCCCTTTTCCCCTGCCACCCTCCTCACGAGTTGAAGCCCCCAAGCGACTCAACCATAATAGCCGCCCTGCGCGGCATTCGACGGTGCTCACAAGGAAGGTGCTAGTCTCACCTTAACCCTGCCGACGCCATTGCCGCTGTTCGCGCCACTCCGCCCTCGGGCTTTAACCGGACCTGTTATGACCGAATTTGCCGTCATTCTGCTCAGCACCATCTTGGTCAATAATTATGTGTTAGTGCAGTTTCTCGGCCTGTGCCCGTTTATGGGAGTTTCCAATAAACTGGAGACCGCTGTGGGTATGGCCGGCGCTACCACCTTTGTACTTACTTTGGCCTCTATTTGTTCATACCTGGTCAACACCTATCTGTTGGCCCCCTTTGGTATTGAAGATCTTCGCACCATCTCATTTATTCTGGTGATTGCTGTTGTCGTACAGTTCACGCAGATGTTTATCCAGAAGACCAGCCCCTTGATGTACAAGGTGTTAGGCGTTTTTCTACCGCTGATCACTACCAACTGTGCCGTGTTGGGTGTCGCCCTACAGAACACTATGAAAGCGCATACTTTTATACAATCCACTCTTTACGGATTTGGCGCAGCAGTGGGTTTCTCCCTGGTATTAATCTTGTTTTCCTCGATGCGCGAGCGCCTCTTTGCCGCCGATGTCCCGCTGCCATTTCGCGGCGCTGCAATCGGTATGGTCACTGCCGGACTGATGTCGCTGGCATTTATGGGCTTTAGCGGTCTGGTATAGGGTTTCGAAATGCTGGACTGGATTTCACAAATTTCTTCTCCCCTGCTGGTGCTCGGTGGCATGGCATTGGTATTCGGTGCCCTGCTGGGTTTCGCCGCCGTTCGCTTCCGGGTGGAGGGTGACCCGCTCGTTGAGCAGGTCGATGCCCTGTTGCCACAGACTCAATGTGGCCAGTGTGGCTACCCCGGCTGTCGCCCCTACGCAGAAGCGATAGTGCACGGCGATACCATCAACAAGTGCCCCCCCGGCGGGCAGGCCACTATCAATGAGTTGGCCAATCTGCTGGATATAGAGCCCATGCCATTGGACGCCGAGCACGGCGTTGAAGATGTAAAAAAAGTGGCATTTATCCGCGAGGCAGAGTGCATCGGTTGCACCAAATGTATTCAGGCCTGCCCGGTAGATGCTATTGCGGGCGCCGCCAAATATATGCACACGGTGATCACCGACGAGTGCACAGGATGCGACCTTTGTATCGAGCCCTGCCCCGTTGACTGTATCGATATGGTTCCCCTGGAAACCGCTTTACAGGATTGGCATCCACACAAACCCAGCGATAGCTCGGTGCTAATTGCCAGCGATCGCCGCACTATTCAAGAACATACCGGGGGAGGCGCGGTTTGAACCCCGTAGATAGCAAGACCAAACAAAGAGAGGCCGTTCAGGAGAGACGCGCAGCCCGCGAGGCACAACTGATTGCCAGTGAAAAAGCGCGCGAGCTGCGCCCCAACGACTTCCCCGGCGGAGTGCACCCTCCCGAGAACAAACACCAGAGTACCGGTGAGCCTATAGGAGTGATCCCCCTCGCCGAGGACTTGATCGTACCACTGCTACAGCACTCTGGTACCACCGCCATACCGCTGGTGAACCTCGGTGATAAGGTATTAAAGGGACAAAAGATTGCCGAGGCCGACGGTTTCATTAGCTGTCCAGTGCATGCTCCCAGCTCCGGCAGGGTTATGGCCATTGAACCCTATCCAGTGCCACACCCTTCGGGTCTGCTGGAGGACTGCATTGTCATTCGCACAGACGGCGACGATGCCTGGTGCGATCTCACCCCGTGCGAAGATTACCTTCAGGTTTCACCGATAGAGCTTCTGGACAAGATCCGCGACTGCGGTATTGCCGGCATGGGCGGTGCCGGGTTTCCAACCGCTGTGAAGCTAGACCCTCACGGCGGCGCCGAAATTGATACTTTGATTATCAATGGCACAGAGTGTGAACCCTATATCACTGCCGACGATATGCTTATGCGGGAGCGTGCCGACGAAATTATTGCCGGCGTGGAAATTCTTGCCCATATCCTCGACCAGCCCGAACGGGTATTGATTGGTATCGAAGACAATAAGCCCAAAGCTATCCGCGCGATGCGCAAAGCTGTCGAAGGCACTCGATTCGATATCGTGGTATTCCCCACAAAGTATCCGTCCGGCGGCGAAAAACAGCTGATTCAAATCCTTACCGGCCGAGAAGTGCCCAACAAAGGGCTACCGGCCAATGTGGGGATTGTATGCCAGAATGTCGGCACTGCTCGCGCGGTATATCGCGCGATTCGGTTTGGCGAACCCCTGATCAGCCGAGTGACGACTGTTGTCGGCAAAGCACTGGAGCAGCAGCGCAATATCGATGTGCCTATCGGCACTCCCATAGAACATATCCTCAAATACCACGGTGTCCATCGGGGCCTGATGCAAAAGGTGATCATCGGCGGTCCGATGATGGGTTATACGATTGACGATCAACGCGCTCCGATCGTAAAAACCACCAACTGCCTGCTGGTACCGACCCGTGAGGAGCTACCGCCAGCACCGGTGGCCCAAGCTTGTATTCGCTGCGGTTTTTGCGCAGAGGCATGCCCGGCTTCCCTGCTACCGCAACAACTCTATTGGTATGCCCGCGCCGACGAACGGGAGAAGTTACAGGCCTATAACCTGTTTGACTGTATCGAGTGCGGTGCCTGCTCTTACGTCTGCCCCAGTACGATTCCCCTGGTTCAGTACTACCGCGCTGCCAAAGGTGCAATTCGCACTGCTGAAGCGGAGAAAGAAAAGTCCGATCGCGCACGCGATCGTTTCGAATTCCGCAAGTTGCGTCTTGAAAAAGCTGAAAAAGAGAAAGAAGCGAAACGCGAAGCCCGGCGCAAAGCCGCTGAACAAGCTCGCCAGCAAAGGGACCAAAACCCTGAATCTCCGACTGCCAAAGCTGAGAAGCAGGAAGCGGATGTTGTCGCCGCCGCCCTGGCGCGAGTTAAGTCCCGCCAGGAGGATCCTAAGCAGCTTTTGGCCCGCGCCCAGCGTACTTTTTCCAGTGCCGAGAGCCGGGTGGAACGCATCCGCAATAAACTGGAAGCTGCCGATGAGAGCCAGCGCGACCAATTGGCAGCGCAACTCAAAGCTGCTGAAGTGAAATTGCAGGAAGCACAACACAAGTTGACCCTTGCCGAACGACGCGCCGATAGGGATGCCACCCGGGAGCCCAACCAGGAAGAAACCAATGCAGCTGTGCGGGCAATTACCAAAGCCCGTGCCTCCGCTGAGGCGCGAGCCCAGATGAGTGACGCCGACAGACTTGCTGCAGATATCGAAGCACTGCGCAAGCGCGTCGCCAAAGCTGAGACTCGCCTGCAAAAGGCTCGGGATGAAGATGATGCCAATCTGGGCGCATTCGAAAGTGCCCTGGAGAAGCTACAAAAAAAACTGGAAGACAAAATGCGCGAACAACAAGCAGCACAGGACGGAAAGCAATAATGTCTCTGATGCGCGCCACCTCCCCTCACGCCCGCTCCGGCAATGACACCACCAAAGTCATGCTACAAGTCGCCGCGGCCACCATACCCGGTGTGCTGGCGATGGTGATTTATTTCGGTATCGGAGTGCTGATCAATATTGCCCTGTGCACAATCACAGCGCTTCTGTGTGAAGCAGCAGTAATGAGATTGCGCGGCAGGCCGGCAGCATTCTATCTGCGGGATTGCAGTGCTTTTGTAACTGCACTGCTGCTCGGTATCGCGCTTCCAGCCTACTGTGCCTGGTGGCTGCCGATAGTGGGCACTGCGGTGGCAATTGTCCTGGCCAAGCATCTTTATGGCGGCATGGGGTACAACCCATTTAACCCCGCAATGGTGGGCTATGTTGTCCTGCTGATTAGTTTCCCGGTAGATATGACCCGCTGGGTGGGAGCTGCAGAGGTTATCGGTGGGACACCTAGCCTGGAAGAAGCCTTCTCTCTGGTAATCGGTAGCTACAATGTCGATGGTTTTACCCGCGCTACACCGCTGGAAATCGTGCGGTTAAACGAGTCAGTGCTTCTTTCCCAGCTCTATGAAATGGAGCCGGTCCTCAATAAAGGCACATTTGCTGGAGTCGGTTGGGAAACCGTCAGCTTCGGATTCCTGTTAGGTGGACTGTTCTTATTATTTCGCGGCATTATTACCTGGCATGCACCGGTTGCCATGCTCGCCACCCTCACTCTGATTTCCCTGTTTTTCTACGACAGCGGCAGTTCCTTGTCAGAGGGATCCCCCGTACTGCATTTATTTTCTGGGGCCACCATGTTTGGGGCCTTCTTTATTATTACCGACCCTGTCAGCGGTGCCACCAGTAACCGGGGCCGCCTGATTTTTGGGGCTGGTGTGGGGCTGCTCACTTATGTAATCCGGGCCTGGGGCACTTACCCCGATGCGGTGGCTTTTGCTGTATTGCTGATGAACTTTGCAACACCAACCATTGATAACTACACGCTTCCACGGACCTATGGCCACAAGGGCTCCCGCCGCGCTACCGACCTGGAGGAGAGCTGATGCTTAAACAGTCAATGGCCTCCAATGCCGCCGTTCTCACTCTTATCGCCCTGGTCACTGCAGGTACACTCGCAGTGACCCAAATTACGACTAAAGAACCGATTGAGAGAGCTATCCGGGAAGCTTCGGCGAAAGCACTACTGGAAATTATCCCATTGGAACGCCACAGTAATGACATGTTGGTAGACACCTATCCAATTCCAAAACCTTACTGGAATCAGCTAGGCCTGCAACAAGGTGGAGATATCAATCTCGCGCGGGAAGAGGACGGAAAAGTCTCCGCAGTCATTGTGCCCGCAGTCACACCGGATGGATATTCCGGCCCGATAAAAATACTCGTTGGTGTGAATCGCGATGGCACTATTGCTGGCGTCAGGGTAACAAGCCACACAGAAACTCCGGGGCTGGGCGATAAAGTCGAGCTGAAAAAAAGTAACTGGGTGCTCCAGTTTGACGGCCTGTCACTAAAAAATCCGCCTTCAGCCGATTGGAAGGTACAAAAGGATGGCGGTGTTTTTGATGAATTTACTGGCGCAACAATTACTCCTCGCGCTGTCGTCAATGAAGTGCACCAGGTGCTTGAGTTTGTAGCCCAGCACCACGAACAAATATTTAATGCGCCAATGTCCAAGCGAGCGGTAGAGATTGAGAACTCTGAAATCGACTCGGAACAAGTACCTGCGGCGGTTGAGGAGCAGAACTGATGGCAACTCCCGGCTACACAGAGATCGCCCAAAATGGGCTGTGGAAAAATAACCCCGCGCTGGTGCAATTGCTTGGCCTCTGTCCCCTGCTGGCGGTCACCGGTTCCGTAGTGAACGGCATCGGCCTCGGCTTAGCCACTACCGGAGTTCTCACCTGCTCCAACCTTGCGGTCTCCCTGATCCGACGACAAATTCCGGATACTGTCCGTTTACCAGCCTCCGTTATGATCATCGCCACCTTCGTTACCTGCGTTGAGCTATTGATGAAGGCTTATACCTACGAGCTTTACTTGGTGCTAGGTATTTTTATCCCGCTAATCGTAACCAACTGTGCGATCCTGGGACGAGCAGATGCTTTTGCCAGTAAAAACCCCGTACTTCCGTCCTTGGCAGATGGATTTATGATGGGTATAGGTTTCACTGCAGTACTCATCGCCATTGGCGCAGTCAGAGAAATTCTTGGCCAAGGCACGCTATTTTCAGATATGGACTTGTTATTTGGTTCAATGGCAAAAGATTGGGGTATTTCCATTTTTGGCAGTGACTATCCAGGCGTTCTTGTTGCCGTGCTTCCTCCCGGTGCATTCCTTGTCGCCGGCTTATTGATCGCAGCAAAAAACGCCATTGATATCGGTATTGAAAGACATAAAAGCCAGAAAGTTAAGATCATTCCAGGCTCAAAGCGCGTACGTGTTACCGGAAAAATCTCTTAAGATAAGCAGCAGCTAACCAATTTAATTCTGCAATTGAATGGCGATTTATCCTGCCAATCGATTGCAGAACTTAATTTTTTCACCAAAAGCCAAAATGTGAACCCCCTCACTAATCTGTATCTTGCGGATTTTTCATCTTTCACTTTTTCAGTATGATGAGATACATCATCAAATCCCCACTTTTTTACATTTATTGCGCTGTACCAGTGCAATATTCGTGTAATCGAATGTAATAGCATTATTCCCTTTTTTTAATTTTGTTTGGCTAGAATGG
Source organism: Microbulbifer sp. CNSA002 (assembly GCF_047324085.1). Lineage (NCBI taxonomy): Bacteria > Pseudomonadati > Pseudomonadota > Gammaproteobacteria > Cellvibrionales > Microbulbiferaceae > Microbulbifer > Microbulbifer sp. CNSA002. The sequence continues at coordinate 768,989 of NZ_CP172449.1, read as the reverse complement.
CACGGCCGACCAGCTTCACCTTGCTATCGGCGCCAACGCAATAAGACAGGGATAATGCTATGACTGTAGACACTGGAAAGTCTGAATTGGTCTACCACGGCCGCCGGGCCCAACGCGCAGATAGCCGTCTGCGGCGCAAGGCGATTCTAGAGGCCACCCTGAGACTGATCGTTAAAGAAGGTATCCGCGGCATCAGGCACCGTGCAGTCGCCCGCGAAGCTAACGTTCCTCTCGCGGCTACTACTTATTATTTCAAAGACCTGAATGACCTGATCAGCGATTCATTTACTTATTTTGTTGAGCAGGGACTCGAGGCTACACGCCAACTGCATGAAGAGAGTTTTAGTGCGGCACGGAATTTATCCGCACAAGAACGGGCGTCACATAGCAGTCGTAAACTGCTGATTCAACAATTGACCCGTTTTATTCTTACTCATGTCCGCACCCAGGCTGAAGACCGGGATCGCAGATTGGTTGAACTGGCATTCCGCAATGAAGCGCTTCGCAATGAGCAGCTGACCCGCGCGGTGCGGATGGCCAATCACGCCAGAGAGTCAATGATTAAGGAATTCTTCCAATTACTGGGTCTGGCTGATTCTGAAGCGGCTGCACAAATTGCTCACGGTACGATCCTGAACCTTGAGTATGAAATTTTGAGCGGTGCTATTGCTATCGACTCACCGCTGTTGGAACGCACCGTCACCTTGATGATCAACGGATTAATTCCAGCTGCAACAGTTGTTGCTGAAACTGCAGCATACGGCTGAATCTTTCTGAATTACTCGTCTCCAGGAAACGGGTATGGAGTTGTCCCCTCCATACCCAACTCCTCTTCATATAGCTCTTTCCAGATAGCTTCCAATAAAGATTAAGTGCAGCTTCCCGGTAGGGAGCTTACCCACTGCTTTAGTAATTCAACGCCCTCTGTATGCACCATGCTTCTACCTAATTCAGGCATCATGGCCCCAGGCGCGGTAGACTCTACACGAAAATTCAAAATAGAATTTTCAGGCTCTCCCGGTACTATTGCAAATAAATGCCCTCCACTGCCTGTACCCGCAGCAATAGGCGGTTTACATAGCCCAAGTTTGCGCCAATCAGTTTCGCCATGATGCAACATAAGCCCTGAGGTATCTGCCGGCCCAGTGGGATTGTGACAGTGGCCACAATTGATATCCAAATAAGCCCTGGCGCGATCCTCGAGCGACACAGTCGCATCGTAAATATTGGCATTTCTCGGCAAACTTTTCAGATCAGGCAGCCCACGTAAATAGCCGGCCTTCTGCCAAAACAGCAATTGATTCTCTACTCCGCTACCATAGGGATAGTCTTTATTCAGATGTCGAGCTTTAGGGCCGAGAGGAGAAATGGCTTTGTCAGTAAACTTTTCTGCATGGCAACCAGCACATTGATTGGCGTCAGGTACTACATAGCTAAGGTTTTCCTGCTGCCCGCTCAGGCTAACCAACTGAAAATTTTTCACATCTCCAGCAATCTCAAGAGTTGCCTCAGTCTGCTCTTTATTCCAGACATAGGGCAGCGCCTGCCAATTTTCCTGCCTGCGGATTAAAAGTCGTGTCTCAACGAGACGGACACGATTTAAATCAAGTGCCTGCCCAAAGCGCCCCTCAACATAATCCGCAGAGAAGTCATCGGTACGACGAACTACACCACTACTCTCCTGTGGATAGTAAAATGTCTTGCTTAGGATAGTTCCGACAGGGTAATTAAACTGTTCTTCTCCGTAGGTTGCAAAAGCCCCCTCAGGCAGCCAGACAGTTCTGAACTTATGAGCATAATCGGTAAATAACCCCGTATTTAAATCGTAAGGTAATGCTCTTTCCGCAGGGAAGAGCACACCTTTCTCCAGCCTCAATAAATTCCATGCACTGAGTTTTTCGGGTACCTCTTCTACTGGAAATAAATGAACATCCTTTTTGTATGATTCACACCCCGCAAGGCCAACCAATAATATAAGACTCCAAATAGAGTAGATAAGCTTCCTACTTATTTGATTATTATTCTTCATTATCTACCTCTATCACTGCCAAATGGTCTTCATTTTCCAGCTTTGAATCAAAGTCTAAAACTACTTTGGCAAGCTTTTCCAAATGACACTGATGAGGCGCTATATCCGTGGATATATTCTTATACTCATTTCCAAAGTCTATATTGAGAATTCCTGCAGGTTCGTTATCAATACATAACTTTAATGCCTCAGGTATTTGACCATCCACCAGTTTACTTTGATCAACAACCCCATCCCAAAGAATATCCGGCAGTGTACCTGAGATTCCAAACATAGCTAGCTTCAGGGCTTTTAACTTAAGATGATCTGGCGATGTACCACCGCCAGAAAAGTTATTGGCATAGATATAGATCCCCTCTGGGTATGGGTCAAAATCAGCCTGCGTAGACTTATCACTATAGTATCCAGCCGTAAAATAGCTGCTGATCAATATGTTAGCAGTATCATTATCAGAAATATCATTTTCAAAAATCTCCACCCGATCATTCGAGTTAATAACCACCCCAGACCCTGCTGGCACGGCAGCAACCGGCGTGCCCTCATGACCAAAATTTCCAGTATTATTATTCTTTATCTGGTTGTTGTAGATACGTGTACCGTGCCCTGGCTGCGGAAGATTAGGCATATTAAAAACAAGAATTCCCCCAGTGTTATTCACAGCAATATTGTTGTAAACATCTGCACCGATCGTATTCTCTACCTCAATACCCGCCACATTAAATTCTGCACGGCTATTGCGAACAATAACATTCCGCGACTGACCGACATAAATTCCGGCATCTGAAGCACCAATAGCTACCACACCATCGATTAAAGTATTTTCAGTCTGTACAGGATAAATACCATAGGCACCATTTTGGGTAGACGGGCCATTGGTCCATTCAACACGAACATCCCTGATGATAATGTTTTTGCCCTCATTAATTTTCAGGGCATCGCCTATGGTATCCTCAATAGCCAACCCCTCAATAATAAAGTTACTGGCATTAACTAATATCCCCTCAGCACCCTGAATTTGCCCCTCAAAGGAGAGGACAGATTTATCCATGCCAGCTCCACGTAGCGTTACCCCATCAATATTCAGGGATAAACTACGATTAATATGGAATTTACCCTCAGGAATAGTAATAACATCCCCGGTCTTTGCAGATATCAGTTTTTTTAATAGTTGCTTTTGAAAATTAACCTTACTGGAACTGTCCTCAACTCTGGATTCAGGCCGTTCAGAACATCCAACGGATACTATTAAAGCCAGAATTACTCCCATATACGCTAAAGTCTTCATAGCCACACCTTTTATATAAATTATTGTCAATTGAGCTACTCAAACCTCAAATTGGTACTCATGTACCAATTTAAAGGTGAAAACAGGACTAAATACACACTTTGATACTATCCAACCAACACCTCGTTATCAAGGCGCTATTATTAATACAGAAGACAACCCTAGAAATTCATTTAAGCGCCATACTCCCAAAAACAAAAACCACTTATTGAAATCAAGATGGCCAGCACTTCAATTAAAAAATGTCAGTTTTTGTATTTTCTTATTTACGTATTCTGCTCACTTGACGCTGCTGCCGAAATGATAGCGATACAGATCACTGCTCCTAATGGATCAAACCTCTACACAGAACAACCTATCGATAAAAGTGCAGATATCAAAGGAAGCGAGCCTATCTATATCAAAATATCATCAACTCAATATCAAGCAATAAAGTGCAAAGGCCCGTGGGGCGCTACAAAGTACAAAAAATGGATGACGGAGGGGCCTGGTTTCAAGCTCTACCAAAGTGATAAGCAGCTGCTCATTCAGGTTGTTGAACACCGAGTAATTAGCGCTGACATGTCCATTAACTCCATGAGCATACATTGCATGGACGCAGAACCTAAACAAGTTATTAAATCAATAGCGGAGATAGTTATCGAAAGATCAATAAATTCAGAAGAAATACTAGAGTTTGATAATGGGTATAAATTATCTTACCAGTACTCAATTACAAAAGGAAAGCCGTAAGTTTAGTCATTCAGGAAACTATTCATGCCAGCATAAACTTTTGCGCACTCCCCTTTCACCAAGTCTTCAAGAATCAAAAATGGATGAATCATATCGGAAAAGTGAACATTTTCAGATCTAACACCCACCTCTTCCACTTTCCGGTAGTAAATATCCCCAGTATCCCGGTGCGGGCAAAACTCTACGGTAAAAACCAAGGTTTCAGGAAGAGCTGCCGTAAAATCCATAAAAAGAGGGGATGCTTTTTTTCTACACTGCCCCTCAGCAAAATATTGCCCCAAGTACCAAATTGATTTTCGTGCCTCTAAAAAATAGCCTACCGCATTCTCTTCATGGGACCGTAAATGCATGGTGTAATCGAGAACCGGATAAATTAAAACCTGCTTTTTAATCTTAACGCTGTAGTCAAATTGAGCCAGGTGAGACATTGTGGCGGCCAGAGCGCCACCTGCAGAATCCCCAGCGACAGACAAACTCTGTTGATAATATAGGCCCAATCTATCCAGTGCCGCCCAAACCCCAATAACTGCAGCATAGCAATCTGTTACTGCGCTCGGATAGCGATTCTCAGGGGCCAACCGGTACTCAGGCGCAACAACAATATGTCGAGTCTCCCGGGCAATCTTTCTGCAAATCGGGTCAAATGAATAAACGTTTCCAGCTACATGACCACCGCCATGAAAATAGACAAGAACAGGTAGAACCTCATCGGGATAGGGGACAAAGACTCTTACTGGTACATCGTATCCAGAGGCATAGATAATGCCATCTCGTACCGAGGCAACATCTGGAATATCGGTCACATACTTATCTATAAACTTTGTGGTCGATTCCCGAACATTGATGGGGTTGAACTCAAAGCCCTTCGAGTAGAGCTCTTTCATAGAGCTGTTGAATTCTTCAAGAAACCCCGAAAGGCGGTCATTTACTTTACGCATTGTCGTTACAGCCAGGATAGAAGAGACTTCGCCGTACCCGTGAATATGAGCCATTCACCGGGTACGACGTCGATAGCTTGTATCCCCACCACAACAACAGCCCTAAATCTCCTGGCGAAAATGCCTGAAACGACATTTCATCTAGTGATAGCTAGGAGCCCAAACTACTCAAGAGGAGTAAAAGACCGGTGCGGATACATAGCTCCAGAATAGAACTGTAGCAACCATAACAATGACTGCCATGACGAGTGACACCGTAATAATTGCACTGGCAAAAAGGAAGCCACGCTCTTCAGAAACACCCATCACTATAGGAATTCCCAAATAAAGCAGATAGACGGCGTAAGCAACCGCCAGAGTTGCGAGCAATATGTCCAGCCACAACACAGGGTAAATCCCTGCAATACCCACAATAAAAATAGGCGTGGCAGTGAAACCCGCTACAACAACGCCTTTAAGGGGGTGAGTTTCAGCTCCGTAAGTCTTTGCCATCCAATGGATAAAATAACCAATAGCAGTAACAGCCAAAACCATTGTGCAATAAAATACGGCGACCAATTCCAAAGCACTTTGTCCCGTAATTCTCACCGGGGCACCAGTGCCAATCGTCCAGCCAACTTGTGTCGTGCCAAAATACCAAGCAGCTGCAGGAAGTAATGCCAGAACGATGACATAAGGAACCTGTCTACGCAGATTACGTTCAGAGAGACTGCCAATAAGCTGCCACTGTCTACGTGGTTGCAGCATAAGGCCAAGCATATGGGTCAACATCTCGTTATCCTCGACTGTGCAAGGAACTATAAGCGAGACCTATTAGCTCAAATTGATCTTGGAACTGCTTGTCAAAATGAGGTGTACCGCAATCAGGCCACTCTCAAGCTCCAATTTATTTCTTATTTAACCCCTTCACTTTTAGGTGTTAAGGTCGCACAAGTCAACAAACTCAATTAAATTGGCGGGAATGTTTACGCGAGCGTTTCGCTTGGAAACAAGTAAATAGAAAATACTGCTACAAAAAAACCCGCGAAGGATAAAGCAGGATTTATGGTGGGGAAAAGCGGGTTACTAGACCCAGGCAGCCTTGGAAACTGCCCGGGTACGAAGATTTAGTACTTAAACTACAGGCTCAACAGAGTGCATCCACCCGTAAGCATCCTCAGAACGCCCCTCCTGAATATCCAGCAGTGCTTGTCGCAAACGCTCTGCAACAGGACCTGGGGCATCGGCTAGTTCGTACTCCCTATCGCCATCACCGATTACGCTGATAGGACTGATTATTGCAGCAGTACCACAAGCAAAAGCTTCGCTACAGTCTCCAGAAGCTACCTGCTCTAACAGTTCATCAATGGGGATCGCCCGCTCAACAACCTTGTACCCCAATCCCTCCGCAAGCTGGATCAGAGAATATCGGGTAATGCCTTCGAGAATTGAGCCGTTCAACGCTGGGGTATATATAGCGCCATCAATGACCGCAAAAAAATTCATCCCTGACAGCTCATCGATACTCTGCCGGTTAGAGGGGCTCAACCAAAGCGACTGATCATAACCTCGCTCTTTAAGGCGGCCGATACTAAGTAGAGAACTGGCATAATTTCCGCCAACTTTAGCATCCCCAGTTCCCCCTACTGCAGCTCGAGCATCTTCTCTCTCAACCCACAAACGCATATTGCCGGAATGGTAGGCTTCCGAGGGACTAGCTATTACATAAAATTCATAGGCATTACTGGCTGAAACCGTTAGGTCCGGCTGGGTTCCCATTAGGAAAGGACGCAGGTACAGGGACTCACCGCTGTTGCTCGGGAGCAGGCCAGCGCAGTAAGCAGTCACAACACGAACGCCATCCAGGAACAGGGACTCAGGAACCGGAGGCATACATAAGCGCTTAGCTGAATATGCCATTCGTGCAGCATTCATTTCGGGCCTGAACAGTGCAGCTCCCCCCTCGGAAGTTCGATAGGCCTTCATTCCTTCAAAGCATGACTGCGCGTAGTGAAGTACCTTAGCAGCAGGGTCGACGGTCAGAGGCGCATAGGGGATCAACTCTCCACTACTCCAGCAACCATCCTGCCAAATGGCGCGAAACATTACTGGGGCCATGGCGGTTCCAAAGCCCAGCTTCTCGGGTGCTTCATAGCCCCGAAGGCTTACCGCGATCTCTGGATCGATATAGATACTCACTGAGCTCTCCTCTGAATTCGAATCAGCTGATTATGGCGCTTGTTACGCTGCAATCCAAATAGATCAACCTCTGATACAGCAACAGCAGTAATCTAACCCCAAATTCAGCATACTTGTTAGGATGATGATCCACCTATTTAGCTTCCGCCATCCTGATGTGGCACCAGCGCCAACCAAGCCACTCGCTACACTTCGCTGCCAAGTCGCGATATCGGACGTAATCAACAAATTTTTGGCATCTACTTACAGTCCCTCACCCCTAATTTGCACTCCCAACTGCTAAACCAAAAGGGTGGTCACAGGCATGCTGGCGCAATGGGCATTAAGTGGCTGAAGTACCCGCCGCAGCTTCCTTCTTGGCACATAGTGCTAGCTATACTGACTAATACGCGGCCAGGCAGGCACTTATAAGCATCCAGTCGCGCCGTCACTGTGAGCTTGAGGATACCCCCTCAATGCGCTCAGGGTCGAGAGAACCACATTCAGGAGAGAACTTCCGCCGTATTCGCTGTTGCAGTGGGCGAGCGGAAATAAGACCCGAAAACTGACAGGTGCAGGTTCCAACCTCAGCTGTTTGGTATTCGGTGAAGCCAAATATGAAACGGAAGTGGTTCAATCGTGACACAGATAGATACCAGCAATTCCTTTGCTATCGGCTTGATGTTTACAGCCACAGCACTGCTGTGTAATGGCGCCCTGGCCGACGATGGCGCACCTGTGGCAGTCCAAACTAATGCACCTCCAAAAGCCTTTATTGAAGCCGCCTCGAAACCACTCAAGAAAACACCTCGACAGCTAAGGCCCTCCGAGGCTGTAGAAAATTACCGTGAACGTATAGAGGAGCTCGAAGCCCAATATGGTGCTTATGGCGCCGGTATTGATGAACAGCTTTTGGGGCTGGCCACCGCATTACAGAAAGCTGGCGATCATGAGCAGGCTGTCACTGAATTTCGTCGTGCAATGCTGATTAGCAGAGTCAATGAGGGGCTCTATTCACTAAGCCAAATCCCTATGATCAAGCGCTTGATCGAGAGTCAAATAGCGCTCAATCAGTGGGAAGAAGCTAACGACAACCAGCAGTACCTCTACTGGCTCTACCAGAAAAATTACGGCGAAAAAGACCCCCGTATGCTGCCAGTAATCAACAACTTGAGTCGTTGGCATTTACAGGCTTATGTGGAGGAAAAAGGGGACACGCTATTTGAGCATCTAATTAGTGCAACCAATCTTTACAGTTTGGCGGTAGATATTATTACAAAAAACTTTGGTTCCACCGACCTTCGCCTTGTTGATGCCCTGCGCGGATTAAAAGCAACTAACTATTATCTGGCCACCTATAAGGGTGAACCCAACTCTCCAGTTTTTGTTAACGCCAGCTTTGGTGGTAGTGGCCCCGACTCACATCAGCGAACCAAATTAGATCACTACCGGATGAAGAGTTTTAACACCGGGAAAAAAGCCATTACCCGTATCGTTGATGTCTACCAAAGAAACCCCAAGTCCCCCCCGGCAGCCTCAGCCAAAGCCAAAGTTGAACTCGGCGACTGGTACATGATGTTTAACAAGTGGCACTCCGCACGCCAAACCTACGGTGAGGCCTACAAGGCACTTTGGGATAACGGTGCCTCTAACGATGAAATTGAGGACATATTTGGACGGCCTGTGGCTTTACCCGCGCTCCCCGTTTTGGAGTCGGACAGCAAAGCCCTAGCCAATTCCCGGATTACGGTCTCCTATGATGTCACGGCTTTTGGCAAGGCGAGGAATATAAAAATACTCAGGGCTTACCCTTCAGATAAAGTGAAGATCCGCTCAAAAGTTAGAAACATTCTAAAACGCGCTAAATTCAGACCAAGGTTTGAAGATGGAGAGGCGGTGGAAACCCGCGGAATTGTGCAACGCTTTATATTCGACTGAGAAACCTATCACCACTGACACCAGCTCGATGTGGAATCTACGCAAATAATCAAATAACAACTATTTTTAAAGTTCCACATTGAGCATTTGCTAGTACCGGAAAAACACTTCATGTGTCTCACGCGGTCACACCGGCAAACAGTCTAGGAGAGAAAGAGATGACACCTCGAGCAGCGGTAGAAAAAATTCACCGCCACAGCTGTTTGTCAAATGTACTGGTACCAATTGCTTTGGCGGCGATCTTAACCGGTGGGTGCAAGAGCCAACAAACTCAGTCACAGCCACCAGCAATGCCATCTTTACCATCTTCCAGTTCATCTTCCAGTTCTGCATCGCAATCACAATCGCAATCGCAATCTAGTAGCAGCAGTAGTTCGCAAAGATCTGGCCAATCAACGGCTTCAAGCAGTGGGCAGCCTAGTAGCAGCTCTTCCAGCCAGCCCAGTGCGAATATGCCTACAGCAAGATCAGAACAGAGCCAGTCCTCCAGTAGTGGAAGTAGCGGATCAGAGTCGAGGGATCAAAGTTCACCTGGGGATCAAATGCCGGACCCAAACGGTTCAAATGATCCATCGTCACCAATTTATACGGATCCCGAACAAACCAGCCAAAATGGAGAGAAACCTACTGATCCTTCGTCTGGTGAAGATGGAACGCCTCCCGAAGAAATTGATTTTTCTGAGGAGGAGCAATCATCCTCGTCTTCCAGCGCATCATCTAGTAGTAGCTCAGCTTCTAGCAGCAGCTCATCCAGTAGTAGCTCAGCGGCCAGCGGCGCGCCTGCCAGCAGTTCAGCTTCTGGGCAACCCGGCGGTGGTTCGCCACGTTCCGGAAGTGCCCCCAATGAAGCTCCCACTTCATCGGCAGATCGCGTTGCAGAACTTGAGGGCCAGTTTGAATCCACTATGGTCAGCTATGACGGCATGATTTTGCGGGAGCGTGACTTTGTAAGAAACAGACCGGGGTCAGCCTCCGATGAAAATAAAGAAGAGGCGATGGATGAGGCACCACCAGCAGGGGAATCCCTAGAAGACTTAATTCAATCTGTAGAAGCCGAAATTCCACCTCCCCCCAATGCAGGCCCAACATCAGGTAACGGCCCCAAAAATAATAACTCCAGTGGACAAATAACCGGTCCCGGACTGCCCGCCTCTGGACGTAAAGGTGATTTTAATCACGGTGGTTCACAGGCAGTTGTGCCTGCCGATATACCCAGTGGTACAGATGATGACGTCGTAGCTCGACAGATTCGTGAAGCTGCCACACGCGAGACTGACCCCGAATTGCGCGAAAAGCTTTGGGAAGAGTATCGCAAGTATAAAAGTGCAACGCAGTAGTCTTGGAGAACGCCGATATGTCGACCAACCAAAAAACCCGACCGGTTAAGTATCAGTTCATAACAAGAGTCGCAGCATTTTTACTAACTCTTGTTGTTATCAATGGTTGTACCACTACCGAAGTCAGAACTACCGCATTTACTCCGCTAACAATCGAAGATAACAATGTTCCCGAAGAGAGACTGCTGGATGTCGGCGTTATTCAATTCAATCCAGGTCTCGATACAGCACAAGCAGATGAAGATGAGCTTGTTTTTCCCGAGCTTCGTCAAGCTGAATCCCGCTATATGGCTGTCACCCTTGCCGATTCATTGCAGTCCAGCCTGGGGTGGGGAGCTGTAAGGGTTATTCCATCGAGCCGCACCAATATTGATGTGACCGTATCCGGGCGTATTTTGCAATCTGATGGAGAAAAGCTGACGGTGGAAATCACCGTATCCGATTCCCGGGGGCAGTTGTGGTTTACCAAGCAGTATTCAGAGAACGCATCCCACTATGCCTACGACCGAAAGCACCCTACTGAAGGAGATGCTTTTCAGGGAATCTATAACCGTATTGCTAACGATATGCTGAATTACCGACAAAAGCTTTCAAATCAGCAAATCGTAGAGCTGCGCACAATTTCTGAGATGCGGTTTGCACGGGATTTTTCTCCCCAGGCATTCAATCGCTATTTAACTCAAAGTGCTGAGGGTGTCTATTTTTTAAGTGCTTTACCCGCAGAGAATGACCCCATGTTACAGAGGGTAAGAAAAATACGGGAAAGAGATTATCTGTTTGTCGACACTCTGCAGGAGTACTACGGCACCTTCGCCAAAAGTATGGAAGTTCCCTATCAGGAATGGCGAGCCCGCAGCTATGAAGAAGTAAGGGAGATGCGAGAGTTAAAGCGCAAAGCCCGCAATCACACAATTATGGGAGCAGCAGCCATTATTGGAGGTATTGCAGCTGCTGGCGCTGGTACTGGAAGCGCCCAGGCAGCTGGGCAGGTTGGGATCGGTGCCGGGGGCTATCTTGTTAAAAGTGCATTTGACCGAAAATCCGATGCCAAGATGCATTTGGAAGCTCTGCAAGAATTAGGAGACTCCATCGAGGCAGAGGTAGAACCGCAAATTGTTGAGCTGGAAGATCGCACTATTACCCTCACAGGTACTGTTGAAAATCAGTATCGGCAATGGCGGGAAATTCTCAAGGAAATCTATGAAGCCGAAACTGGCGCAGTCAGTAACAGCATTTAAATCACGTTAGAGGTACCCAAAAAGCACGCTAATCATTGTGATTAGTTATTACTGAATACCCAACATCTTCACTGGGTCATTGAATAACACGGCGGAATCACTATGCAGCACCGCGATAACTCCAAGGAAGATACAGTTCATATAGAGCCCGCAGAATTCACATTCGGCGGAGAGGAAAGCTCTAAATCCCCTAAGTCAACGACTGCCAACGCTATTCATCAACGGGAGCAAAGGTCCTACTGGCCCGCCGTTCTTGGGGTGATAATGGTAAGCGCACTGGTCGGTGTATTTTGGGGGCTTCCTCAAGTTGTAAAACCACCAAAGCGTTCAGCCGATACAATTGTCTCCGTACAGCCTGGAAACAGCGCAGCTGTAGAGAGCAACCAAAAATCTCCTTATAGCGATGCAGAAATAATGCAGCAGCGCAGGGAGGTTCAAAAGGTTCTCCAGGAAATTCTTGAAATCAAAGAAGAGCTCAAAGATCGAAAGGTAGAAGTATGGGCTTTTGAAGAATTCTACTCTGCTGAAGACCTGGCTCTAAAAGCTGATGAAATTTATCGCAAACGCAATTTTATGGCAGCGCTCGAAAAATACCGGGAATCACTCCAGGCATTAGAGTACCTGAAAGATAGTATTCCCGAGCGCATTGAGACGCATATTAGTGAAGGTAATCGAGCTCTGAGTCAGGGAGATAAGGATTCCGCCAGCGATGCTTTCAAGATGGTATTAACCATATCCAATAACCATCCCAGAGGCCTTAAGGGTATTGAGCGAGCCGACAAACTCCCCCTCGCTTGGTGGTACTTAACTCAAGGAACAAAGGCATTTAAACAGGCCAAATTGGATTTGGCTCAGGAACAGCTCAAGAAATCTCTCGCGATCGACTCAGAAACAGCCGATGCTCAGGATCTATTAGTAAAGGTTGAGGGTGCAATTACAGAAAGGGATTATCAAAGCGCGATGTCATCTGGCTACGGTGCAATTGCCGAAGAAAAATTTGAATCGGCAAAATCCTATTTTCATCGAGCAAAGAACTTAAAGCCAACAGCAAAAGCCCCCGATATCGGCTTAGCACAAGCACAAAATGAAGCTGACAGAGTGCAGATAGAAAAACTCCTCCAACAAGCCCGCATGGAAGAAACCAAGGAAGAATGGCACAGAGCCCTAAAAAGTTATACAGATCTGGTCAAGAAGGACTCTAGCCTGGTGGACGCAATAACAGGCAAGGCTAGAGCTGCTGCCAGAGCAAAGCTGGATGACCAGTTAAAAGACTTAATTCAAGATCCATTAACCCTTGGCGAAGGTAAAAGGAACTATTTTGCCCGACAAGTACTAACAGACGCTCGCAAACTCAATACTAAAACCCCAAGGCTGCAAAGACAAATTGAAGACCTTGAAAATGCCCTGACACAAGCCCTGATCCCCTTACCGGTTAAATTCAAGTCGGATCGAACCACCAGTGTCACCATTTACCATGTAGGGAAATTAGGTAATTTTGACCAGAGGGAAATCGCGCTGAAACCTGGGCGCTATATCGCCATTGGTACCAGAGAAGGTTACCGGGACGTTCGCCAAGAGTTTGTTGTAAAACCAGGTAAGCCCACAACGGAAGTTGTTATCCAATGTGCCGAAAGGATAAACGGTGCCAATAATAGTTAAATGAGAGAACCCAGACAGCAGCATAAACTCTAAAAATAAGATTTTCCGTAATGAGCTGCGATGACAACAGACACCTCGTTGAGCTGAGCGAAACGAGGTGTTCTGTGACAAACACCCTATAAATCCCCATGCAGATTACGCCAGCAAGCTAAGCTTTCTGCAGATAGAAAATTGTGTACCCACCTTTGGTCAGGCTGACTGAGCATAAAGCGATGCGTGCCAAACCAATGCCATTGCGAAAAATCTATAAGTACCAGCAATAGGGAAACATAAATGACAGTGAAGGAAGCAGTACCTGTCCAGGATGAAAAGCCGCCAGTTCAGGAACAAAGCCTGATTGAGCCAGTTGGATTCACCCCGGTACAAATAAAATCTACCCGCGCGCGACTCTTTCTTTCTAAGCGAGCATTGATTGTCGCAGGTTGCCTTTTACTCGCTATTTTTGCACTCAGCTATCTGATTATGGCGCGGTCATTAATCTTTGATACCAACCCGGTTGATGCCCGCATCAAGGTCAGTGGGTTCGCCATCCCTCTGGGCGATGGCCATTTGGTTTTACCTGGTAATTATCAATTCACGATCAGTGCCGACGGCTACTTACCCCAGAGCGGCGAAGTCGAAGTAAAACGTGACGGACACAGTCGCCACTCTGTTTCCCTGGAAAAACTTCCAGGCCACCTACAGGTTAAAACAACGCCCCCTGTACCAGTAAAAATCCTTATTAATGGACGGGAAGTACCCAATAGAAATGGTCTTGTGGAAGCGATCAACGCAGGTCCTATGCGTGTGACTGTCCTATCAGACCGGTACTTGCCGTTCACCCGTGAAATCAATGTTGAGGGGCTAGACAATACCCACACACTGGAGGCCGCGCTTCGACCGGCCTGGGCCAATATCACCGTCAGCAGCAACCCTCCCGGGGCCACGGTCACGGTTGAAGGAAAAGTTCTCGGCAGAACACCACTGACCACCGAATTAGTTCAGGGCGACAGAACCGTGTCCATTTCACTGCCGGAACATAAAACTGTCGATATTCCTGTCGCTGTTACAGCCGGTGTCGATCAAACGCTAGCAACCGTCAGCCTGGGACCCGCTGATGGACTTTTACGCGTTGTTACCACCCCAGAGGGAGCGGGAGTGACAGTCAACGGAGAGTTTCGCGGTCATACCCCACTGGAACTGGAATTGGCCTCCGGCCACAGGCATAGACTTCGCTTCTTCAAGGATGGCTACGCCTCTATTGAGCACACTGTTGACCTCGGTGCTGGCACACAGCGTGACCTGAATATAAACCTAAATGCTGTGTACGGCAGGGTACACGTCAGTAGCGTCCCTCCAGATGCGGAAGTTTACATTGATGGTCAATACGCCGGGAACAGTGGACAAACTTTTAACCTACCAGCTCGCAGCCATAACATTGTCGTACGCAAACAGGGCTACCAGGAATTTGACACTCGTGTCATTCCCAGCACCAAACTGGAGCAAACTGTCAGAGCGGTACTGCTTACATCCGAACAAGCGCGCTGGAGAGAAACCCCCTCAACTTTGCGTCACGCAGCTGGCGGCACCATGAAGCTCATGCGCCCCAACGCCGTATTTACCATGGGATCATCCCGACGAGAACAGGGGCGGCGGGCAAATGAGGTTATGCGTCAAGTATCTCTAAATCGGCCTTTCTATATTGGGACCACTGAAGTTACCAACCGGGAATATCGGCGTTTCAAGCGCCTACACACCTCAAGCCATGTAAATGGTGTCAGTCTCGACAATGACAATCTGCCAGTTGTAAATGTCAGTTGGGTAGAGGCAGTGCTATTTTGCAATTGGCTCAGTGAAAGAGACGGTCTCACACCGGTCTATTTGACGGAAGCCGGACGTGTTGTGGGCTTTGATGGCGCAGCCAACGGTTATCGTTTACCGACTGAAGCCGAATGGGCCTGGGTTGCACGATACGATCAAGGCACCATGAAAAAATTCCCTTGGGGAAATGAGCTACCAATAAAGAACAATTCCGGAAACTACGCAGATACTACTGCCACAAAACTAGTTCCTGCAGTCCTTCGCACCTACAGTGATCGTTACGCAGCTACCTCACCGGTAGGTAGCTACAGTCCTAATGCTTTTGGTATTTATGACTTAGGTGGAAATGTCTCTGAATGGATTCACGATCTATACACGATAGGGACCGGGTTATCCCGACGTATCGAAGAAAACCCTGTCGGTCCGGAGGATGGGGACTTCCATGTAATCCGTGGTTCCAGTTGGCGTCATTCGGGTTTGACTGAATTACGCCTCTCCTACCGTGATTACGGAGAGTCCGCTCGTAATGATATTGGCTTCCGCCTTGCCCGCTGGGTGAATTAGGAGACTAGTGTGAAATTTTTATTACTTACCTTACTGCTTCTATTTATCAACTTCGCGTACGCAGAAGATGAAAACAAGCCGGAAGAGAACCAACAAACAGCGGCAGTAATTCCAAAGAAAGAAGCACCAATAACTAGGAATAAAAGTAATTCAGATGACTATAAGGCCTCGGAAGAAATCTCCGAAGACTTATCGGTTTCCTTTCCCGTAGATATATAGAAATAGCCTCTAGCGAGTATCGCCATGAAATTTAAATCATCAGATTTTGTCTTCCAGGTCTTTGCTCTTCTGGGGTCTATTATTTTGGTCCACGCGATTTATGTCGCCATTATTCGCCCTAATGCAGATGCGCTAATTGAGGAGCAACTGGCGAGGGAGGCCGCTGGGGAAACCTACGTTCAACAACGCTCTATCTACATTGTGATGCGCGACTATGAGCAAGAGGCCTGCTTTGTTCTGATGTTGTGGGCAATGGCCATTATGGGACTAAAGGCACAGAGAAGCATTCGCGAACGAAAATTACTGGACAAAGCTCTACTTAATATCAGCGAGGGAACTCCTATTCTTCCCGAGGATACCCGTGATTTATCCCGCCCGATACAAGCCCTTCCTGAAGAGGAACGACGATATTTAGTTCCCAGGGCACTACTCACCGCCCTGCAGAGATTCGGTTCTACCAAGAATGTCGCCGCCGTTTCCAACTCTGTAAAAGAGGTTTGCGAAACTGAGGGAGACAGACTCGACTCTGAACTGGCAATGGTTCGCTATATTACCTGGGCTATTCCATCTATCGGATTTATTGGCACGGTACGAGGTATCGGCGAAGCATTATCACAGGCGCATCGAGCCGTAGAGGGGGATATAGCTGGCGTGACGGTAAGTCTGGGGGTCGCGTTTAACTCTACCTTTATCGCCCTGGTAATTAGTATCGTCATTATGTTTTTCACTCACCAGCTACAACTCATGCAGGAGCGCCTGGTGTTGGATACACAAAGTTACTGTGACAACCGCTTACTGCGTTTTCTGAAAATCAGCTAGCGGTTTTACCTGAATAAGTCGTAGCGAGGAATAAACCCATGGGACAAGGCGTCCTGGAAATAAATGACTGCGGATTACGTGTATTTTCAAATACTAACGAGGTACTGGAAAGTCCTGGAATTGCAGTTATTGAACACAATAAAATTCATATTGGTACCTCAGCTCAAATGCGTGCCAGGAGCCATCCGACTCAGGTTAACAACCAGTTTTGGAGAAGACTGAGCCTCGAGTCGCTAAAGTCAGAAAATCAACGCTGCCGCCATCATGCCGACTTGGTCTACTGCCACCTTCAGGAAATAGCGGAGCACTGTGACCTTCCCGATGAAATTGTTCTCGCTGTTCCCGGCAATTTTACCCACGAACAACTGGCCTTACTTCTGGGAGTTATTAAAGTCAGCGATATCAATATCGTAGGCATTGTTGATGCAGCAACCGCGTGCCTGGGTAATTTGGCTCCTGCAGGAATCCAACTGCATATCGACCTACAACTCCACCAGACACTGGTAACAAAGATTGCTGTGGATAAGCAAGCCACGGTGAAAACGGTAGAAACTGTTGCCGACGCAGGACTACACAACTTCCAGGAATCCTGGGCTCGCGTATTTACCGATGCATTTATTATGCAGTGCCGATTTGACCCTCTCCATTCAGCTGAATCAGAACAGCAACTCTATGATTTGATGCCCCAGTGGACTGATCGAGCGATGCGTCACGGAGAAGTTCTAGCTGAACTTGATGATCGAACAGCAAAGATCAGCCTGCGGCAGCTTCAAGATGCAACAACCCCTCTCCTTTCTCGTATACGGGCAATGATTGAAAACCTGGAGGAAAGTCAAAGTGTGAGTTTTATCTCCCATCGCTGGGCTGATATCCCAGGGGGAATTCAATTGGCCCAACGTGTACATCTTCTCTCAAGAGACTCCATTGCACATGCCATAAATCATCGCTGGAAAGAATTACGCAGTGATAGCAGTACATTGAAACTGATCAACTCTGTCACTGCCCTCCCCCCCAACGAGGTCAAGGTGCATGTAGAGAAATCCTCAGAAACCGTAGCGACACATTTACTTTTTGGCCACAAGGCACTGGCCGCCCAGGAACCTCTATTCGTTTTCTGGCATGACGAGAAATTTCAAGTCACCCCAACACCACCGGAGCACCCTGCCGCAACAGTCACAAATCATGCCGGCAGACTTGCTTTGCGGGTGGATGCTGGAATTCAGCTCACACTCAATGGAAAAGAGATTGAGTCACCCGTTAATCTCAACGCCGGCGATACAATTGGAGTTGCAGATTATCAAGATGTGATAACTGCGATTAGCGTGGAGCGATATGGGGCGTAAAAAGCGTCGTTTTTCCACATTTAGCCTGTCCTTCCTCGATATCATGTCCTGTGGTTTTGGGGCAGTAGCGTTAATTTTTCTTATTATCAAACACGGCTCCGATCACCAAGTTGAAGTAGAGACTGAAGATCTCACTGCCGAGGTGAACCTTCTGGAAGAGGAGGTGGAATTTGGACAGGAACACTTAGTTCAAGCCAGAAATACTCTGGATGTCGTTAGTGATGAACTGGTTGAGGCTCAAGGGCTTGCCAGACGCATTTTGGAGCAAATAGAGGAAACCAAAGGCAATATCGCTGAAATCGACAGTATCGATGAAGAAGAGGATATCAAGAGGCTACAAGATAAACTCAAAAAACTGGAGCAGGCGAAAAAGAACCTTGAGGAAGAAAATAAAAAGCTGGGAAATAACGTTCGCAAATTTGTCGGTGATGGAGATCGTCAATACCTCACCGGCCTGCGCCTAGGCGGTAATCGCATCCTGATACTATTAGATTCATCGGCGTCTATGCTCGGCGACGAGCTTATTAAAATAATACGCGCCCGTAACATGTCTTCACCGGTAAAACGCAAAACTGAAAAATGGCGCAGGGCCGTCAGCACAGTCTCCTGGCTTACTGCTCAGTTTCCCAGGGATAGCCAATACCAGATCTATACTTTTAATACCTCTTTTCGTGCCGCAATAGCCGGTACAGAAGATCGCTGGCTCAATGTGGATGACCGCGACCAGTTGGACCAGGCTATCAAGGGGCTAGATGAAGTAGTGCCGGAAAATGGTACCAGTCTAGAGAGAGTATTTAACGCTATTAACGCTATGACGCCACTGCCCGACAACATTATTCTCATTACCGATGGGTTACCGACCCAAGGGATGAGTGCGCCCAGAAAACCCACTATTTCGGGTAGAGACAGGCGCAGTCTATTCAAGCGCGCGGTTAAAGTGCTCCCCAAGAATATCCCCATCAATGTCATTCTTGCCCCTATGGAGGGGGACCCATTTGCGGCTAGTGAATTTTGGAAGCTGGCGATGCAAAGCAAAGGCTCTTTCCTTGCACCTTCGAGGGACTGGCCATGATAGGAGCACAAAAAAAGCGTCGCCAGGAGGAGTTCAGCATTTCTTTCCTGGATGTTATCTGCTGCGGATTTGGCGCAATTGTTTTGCTGCTGATGATCGCCAAGACTGCAGAACCGATTGTATTAGAGGAAGCTGAAGTAGACCTCGAAGGGCAGGTATTGGAACTACAGCAACAGCTGGCGGAAATCCGTGGTGAGACCACAGTTATCAACCGGGATCTAAATTCAAAGCGAGAACAAATCGATATCGAGCGCAAGAGAATTGCCAACCTACGCGGTGAGTTGGAAGCACTTCAAGCGGAATTTGCCAGTAAAACCGAAGGGCAAAGTGAGGATGGCAAACTCAAAGGTGAGCTGACCATTGCACTACAATCCATCACTGATGAAATGCGTCGCCTACTGGGCGAGAACTACCAGCGTAAAAACAATGTTATTGGCGGAATCCCTGTCGACAGCGAATACATTCTCTTCATTATCGACACCTCCGGCAGTATGTTTAATTACGGCTGGGACCGAATGATGGCGGAGATGGTCAATACTCTAGACCTTTATCCCAATGTTAAAGGTATCCAGGTCATGAATGATATGGGGGACTATATGTTCTTCAATTATCGAAACAAGTGGATACCTGATACCCCAGGACGCCGCCAAGCGATATTAAAGCGGTTGAAGTCCTGGAATCCTTTTAGTAACTCCAGCCCTGTTGAAGGTATCCAGAAAGCCGTCCGCAGCTTTTATGATCCCAGTAAGAAAATCAGTATTTATGTGCTTGGCGATGAATTCACCGGAAAATCAATCCGCAGGGTTATGTTAGCTGTCGAACGGGTAAATGCTAAGCACGGTGAGGGAAAACGAAATATCAGAATCCATGCTGTAGGATTCCCTGTACAGTTCTCTCGCCCTCCACACCTACAAACCACAGGACTGCGCTTTGCGGCCCTTATGCGCGAACTCACCTATCGAAATGGCGGCACTTTCGTGGGGTTGAATGACTTTCGCTAGTTAAATGATTCAAGGAGGAACATATGAGGTATAGGTCGACTTCTTTTGGACACCTAAAGGTACTTATTCTTGTAAGTTTCTTCCTGGGTGCTTGCAGTCATACAGTACAGGTAGATGGCAATTACCCAGCCCCAATAGGCGATCAATTGCCAATAACAGTAGGCTTCTACCTCAGTGAGGACTTTAAAAGTTTCACTTATAAAGAAGACAGTGAAGATCGTGAAGAATGGAATATAAGCACAGGCAGAGCACAAAAAAATCTTTTTGAAACAGTATTGGGTTCCATGTTTACCGATACCGTATCTCTATCCAGTTATCCACAAGAAGTCCCCGCCAATGTCGAACTGGTGATAGTTCCAGAAGTGCGAGAGCTGCAGTTCACAATGCCCAGAGAGACAAGGGTCAATATTTTTGAGGTATGGATTAAATACAACATGACCGCATTTGACCCCAGTGGCGGGCAGGTTGCCAACTGGGTAATAACCGCTTACGGAAAAACCCCTACCGCATTTTTACAGTCCCAGGAACAGGCATTAACTCAGGCGATAAATATCGCCCTGCGCGATGCCGGAGCAAATCTCTATACCGGGTTTGGGAAAGTTCCTGAACTACAGGCCTTTCTCTCAGGGAAACGCCGATCGCTATCACTGAGAGAAATCAAGGTGAAAGCCAAAAAGGCTGAATAAGAGGAGTAAATCGTGTTCAAGCCACTTCTAGTTGCAGCGATAATCTTTATTAGCGGTTGTACCACTGTCGTAATTGATGAGTATCGGCGCTCCGACGGTGAGCTTGCCGAAGGAGATTCCGTCGTCATCCTGGGCCGCCGTCACTCCAGTGAATATGAAACAGAGCCTGATTTAATTGCCTGTGTTGGTAGAGAACTACACAACCCTGAGTTAGGTGTAAACATTATTCCAGAGCAAGACTTTGTCGATCTTATGTACCCCTGGTTTGAACCCAGGACAGCACCTATGCATGTTCGCTCCCTAGATCGCCTGATGGAAAATGAAAGTGTGCGTGAGCGAATGGAAACCTATGGAGTGAAGTACATCGTCTGGATTGATGGTTCGACAGAGACCACAGCCAGTGCCGGCTCTATCAGCTGTACCATCAGTACCGGCGGTGCAGGGTGCTTTGGCTTTGGGACTTGGGATAAAGAATCTGACTACGAAGCGGCAGTATGGGATTTCAGGGACCGCGAACTGTCTGGGAAACTTAGTGCAGATGCCAAAGGAACCTCCTATATGCCCGCAATCGTGGTTCCAATACCACTAATCGCCAGGGTCCAGAATAATGCCTGTAAAGGAATGGCGCTGCAGCTCCAACAATTCTTGATGCCAGCAGTAACACCCAGTTCATAAAAATTAAGACGCTACGGGAGGCCAGGGGTAATGAAATTCATCGAGCGTGTTTTTGCCAGCGCTATCCTAATACTCAGTGCAGGCTGTGCATTTAACCCTGCCACCAATAAGCCTGACCTGGTTCTAATGTCAGAGGACAAGGAAATCTCTATCGGTAAAGAGATGCATGAAAAACTGATAGAGAGTACTCCAATCTATAAAGACCCAGTCCTAACCGCTTATGTCAATCATGTCGGCCAAAAAGTTGCCGCCGCCAGTGACAGACCGGATATCAAGTACCAATTTACGATCATCGACAGCCAGGATATCAACGCATTTGCCCTTCCCGGTGGGTATATCTACATCAACCGAGGCCTTCTAACTTACCTGCACTCAGAAGCTGAAATGGCCGCTGTACTAGCTCACGAGATTGGCCATATCACCGCCCGTCATGCGGTAAGGCAAAAAACAGCTGCGACCGGAGCCAGCGTTGTATCAGTACTGTCAGTTTTGGTTACCGGTAGTGGTGTAGTCGGAGATGTTGCAAATTTATATAGCACAGCTGCTGTGAAGGGCTACGGCCGCGAGATGGAACTGGAAGCGGATCGCTTCGGCGCCCAGTATATGTTCAACGCTGGTTATGATCCCCAGGCCATGATCAATGTTATTGGGCTATTAAAGGATCAGGAGACATTTGCCCGGCGCCGTGCCCGTATTGAGGGCAAGAAACCGCAAACTTACCATGGTGTTTTTGCATCTCACCCGAGAAATGACCTTCGCCTACAGGAAGTTGTAAACGCTGCGGGCCAGCTTCCCGAAGATAACAAAGAAACCAAAGTAGAATACTATCGGGAAAAAACAGATGGCCTTGTATATGGACAAAACACACAGCAGTCCACTAAAAATCGCTACAATCACAAGCGGCTGGGTTTCTCCCTTCTATTTCCCGATGGCTGGTTGGTAGAAAATCAACGTTCAGCCATTGTCGGCTCTGCACCTGATAAAAGTGCACAAATTACCATTACAGTGACCCAACGTGATGGCAACCAGCCCGCTGACATGGCTCTGCGCTCAGAGTTCGATCTACGACAACTGGAGAAAGGGGAGAAACTCAATCAATATCGACTTGAAGGCCATACCGGAAAAATTCCACCGCTTGAAAAAGAGGATGCAGATCCAGACAGAATTGCGGTAATTTTTTATGGTAGCAGACAATTTGTACTGCAGGGAAAAGTCACAAATGATGAAGACTCAGATCCAGAAGCTATTGATAAATATGACAATTTATTCCTGACCAGCATTAGAAGCTTCAGGCCGCTACGACAAACTGACATTGTAGAAGAGAAGGACATCAAACGCTTGCGCTACGTCCAGGCCAATGAAAAAACTACTTTTGCCTCCCTGGCAAAACATATGGAAATCGGCGAATATGCAGAGGAGCAATTACGCCTCTTAAATGGTTATTATCCCCGAGGAGAACCCAAGCCCGGAGAATGGATAAAGATCGTTCAATAATTTTATAAGAATCAGCCCCTAATCCTTTTTCTATCACCCCCCAAAATTTTGGAGGGTTAGTGTCTATCTGAAAATAAAAGATAATAATAAGGAGTAAGTGATGAATGGCATGATGATGCAATCCCAGCTCATCCTCACCGGTATTATGAAGCATGCTCTAAGCAACTCACCGGATAGTGAGATTGTTTCAGTTACCTTGGATAACCCCGATTTTCGTTATAGCTATCAACAAGCTTTTGAGCGAGTCTCGCAATTGGCAAATGCACTACAAAAGCTTGGAGCCAATGATGGAGATCGAATTGGTACTCTTGCCTGGAACGATCACCGGCATTTTGAACTCTACTACGCAACTTCTTGCAGCGGGCTCGTTTGCCATACCATTAACCCCCGGCTTTTCCCTGAGCAAATATCTTACATTATTGAGCATGCCGCAGATCGATGGCTGTTTATTGATCCACTATTTATGCCCCTAATCGAATCTCTGGCAGAATATCTAGATTCGATTGAAGGCATCATTGTGCTAACTGATAAAGCACATATGCCCGCCACAAGCCTGAGCAATGTTTACTGCTATGAAACATTGATTGCAGCAGAGCCCACTGAGTTTCAATGGCCTGAATTAGAGGAAGAGAGTGCAGCAGCACTCTGTTATACATCAGGCACAACAGGCAATCCCAAAGGGGTGCTTTATTCCCATCGCTCTCTGATGCTGCATACCTACGGCGTATTGATGCCAGATGTCTTTGCGATTAGAAGGGACGAAGCCATATTGCCTGTTGTTCCCATGTTTCACGTCAACGCCTGGTCAATACCCTATGCGGCACCGGCTGTTGGAGCAAAACTCGTGTTACCTGGCCCCAAAATGGGGTGTGGAGAAACGCTCAGTCAATTAATTCAAAAGGAAGCCGTTACTATCGCTGCCGGCGTTCCAACCGTTTGGCTCGCCCTGCTCAAGTACCTGCGGGAAAGTGAAGAGACCCTACCCAGCTTGAATCGAGTAGTCGTGGGTGGATCGGCTTGCCCCTGGAGTATTATGGAGGAATTCGAGCAAAAGCATGGGGTATATACCCATCACGCCTGGGGCATGACTGAAATGAGCCCGCTGGGAACCTACAATGCCCGCATACCTGAGAACCTCTCTAAAGACGAAGCACAGGCCCTCAGGCTCAAGCAGGGCCGAGCGGGCTTTGGGGTCGAGATGCGTATTGTAGACCCCGAGGGAAATACCTTGGCACAAGACGGGCTGGCTTTTGGAGCCCTTCAAGTGCGTGGTCCCTGGGTCTGTGAGCGCTACTACCAATCCAAAGAGTCAGCACTTACCGAAGACGGCTGGTTTGATACTGGTGACGTTGCCACGATCGATGCTGACGGCTACCTGACAATCACTGATCGCACTAAGGATGTTATCAAGTCCGGCGGCGAGTGGATTTCCTCTATTGAGCTGGAGAATTTTGCCATGACACAGGCGGGAGTAGCCGAAGCCGCTGTTATTGGGGTTGCCCATGAAAAGTGGGCTGAGCGGCCTCTCCTGATCATTGTTCCTGCTGAAGGCAAAACACTAAAAACTGAGGAGATTCTGGCATCCTTTAAAGGGCATTTTGCCAACTGGTGGATTCCCGATGACTGTGTCATTGCCAAGGAAATCCCCCATACGGCTACAGGCAAAGTCAGCAAAAAAGACCTTCGGGAAATCTATGCCGACTATCTATGGTCTCACGAAGCCACTGTGTGAAGGGGATTAAGACGCTTTTGGCAGGCATCATCGCGGCATAGCACAGCGGTTGTACTCCAACAAGGCAATTTTACCTGCCTCAAGTCTTGATTAGATTTTAACGGCGCTGAAATAGCGCCGTTTTAGAATGCCTAACTTCCTACTAATACCTAAACCAGCGGTCCAAGACGATACACCAATTTATAAGCAAGCCCTTTATAGAGTGCTACTCCTTACCCTCTATTTCACCGGTTCCTCTGTAGGCGACAATCTTTGCTTGCTGACTATTAACCCTCATCGATTCATGGTTCCCGGGCTGACTGGATGTCGGTTTATCTTCTATTAACTTACCTAGGCGCACTAGCCAACCAGAATTGTCTAGAATTATCTTGAGTAGAAGTATCTGACTGTGGATATCCTGGAATATCTCAGTCCATATGAGAGGGAATAGGGAATTTACACTTCCTTGCGTTGGATGGCACTGGCTTACAATCTAGCCATTATCATACTCCTCACAGCAACGGCATTTACTCATTAACGAGGAAGTCACAATGAAGAAATTATTCAGTTTGATAATCGCTGCAATAATTACCATTTCTGCAAATACCCTAGCTTGGGCAGATAATGACCATGCCGCACAACTTGCGGAGCGCTTAGAGGCAACTAAAGCCAAGCTTAACCTCTCTGATGAGCAGGTAGAAAAAGTAAAGCCAATCCTGGAATCAGCCAATGAACAACGCCGCCAAGTGCTTGCAAAATACGGCGTTAACATAGAAAGTCCCTCTGGCGCTATCCAAAAGATGAGCTTTCGTGAGAAGCGCCAGTTAGGCAAAGAAATGGCCGCTATCAGAAAATCTACGCTCAGTGAAATGTCCACCGTACTGACGGATCAACAATTAGCAGAGTTCAAAAAGCTTCAAGAAGAAAATCGAGCAGCCTTCAAAGCCAAGCTTCAAGAGAGAAGAAATTAGAGTGTCCAGGGTTCATAATGCCTATCAGATAGACGAAGCCGCGCTGAATAGCTCTACGCTCGCTCTGCGAAAGCCTCGCCCCGACGGGGCTCTCGTATTCAGTTATATCCCTGTCATATTTCTCTGCTAGAAAGTGCCCCACAATTCATCACGGGCCTTTATCACATGTTAAAAAACCTTCTATCAGTAGTGTTGATTGGCTTTTCTGTAGCCGCAACACTAACCTGCGCGGACAACTTTGATCAGAGAAATAAACAAACTATTGTGGTAGCTCATAGAGGTGCCTCTGCCTACCTACCTGAACACACCCTCGAATCCAAAGCGCTGGCTTACGCTATGCGTCCAGACTATATCGAGCAAGACTTGGTACTCAGCAAAGATGATCACTTGATCGTAATGCACGATATTTATCTAGATAGTGTAACTAATGTCGCCGACGTTTTTCCCCAGCGTGCACGCGATGATGGTCACTTTTACACTATCGATTTTACCCTGAGCGAACTTAAGCAGCTTCAGGTATCAGAGCCCTTCATAGATAGTGAGGATGGACTTCAAGCAAAATACCCTGAGAGATTTCCAATATGGAAATCTAGCTTTAAGCTGTCCACCTTTGAGGAAGAACTGGAATTGATCCAGGGGCTTAACCGATCCCTGGGCTACGATATTGGCATCTACCCGGAGATTAAAAAACCCTACTTCCATCACTGGGAAGGAAAAGATATTGCCTCTATAGCCTTGCAATCACTCAAGAAATACGGCTATACCGATCGCGATCACAAAGTTTTTTTCCAATGCTTTGACGCAGAGGAGCTCCAGCGAGTTAAATTTGAGCTGATGCCCTCCATGGGGATGGATCTATCATTAGTTCAATTGATCGCCGCTACCGACTGGGGGGAAAAATTGGTCGAAGTGAATGGAGAAATTGAAAAGTACAATTATGACTGGATGCTGCAACAGGGGGGCTTGCGCAAAATCGCCACCTACGCAGATGGGATTGGCCCCTGGTATCCTATGTTAATGGAAGTAACGGATGGCCAACCAAGAGCTAACAGTGTTGTCCGCCGGGCACACCGCAGACAGCTAGAAGTTCACCCCTATACCTTCCGCGCGGATACAGGCAAGGTTCCCGAAGAATTTGAAAGCTTCGAGGACTTCCTGCATTTCGCTGTATATCAGCTGCGCATTGACGGTCTCTTTACCGACCACCCCGACAGAGCCGTTAACTATCTTTCCCGGGGACATAGGGATCGTTAAAAAATGAAATCAGAAAAAAGGCCGCATAGTGCGGCCTTTTTTTACTTAATCAAACTTGGAGAAGTCCGCTGGTCTCTTCTCCATAAAGGCCATAGCAGCCTCTTTAAACTCATCAGAGGCGAGGCGCTCCTTAAAGTAACGGCCTTCGTCTTGAATAAACTCTAACCCTTTCTCTAGAGTTGCTCTGCGCAAAAGCTGTTTAGTTAAACGGAGGGCAGCCGGAGCTTTCCTCGCTAACTCAGCGGCGGCTTCACGTGCGCGAACAATGGCCTGTTCTGGCGCCACTGCGGCATTACAGATACCAAATTCAACGGCTTCCTGAGCACTAAAACGCTTGCTCAACAATAACAGTTCAGAAGCTTTGGCATGGCCGGCGATCCTGGGCAACAAGTAGCTGGAGCCATACTCTGGACACAGCCCCAGGTCCACAAATGGCATCTGGAACATGGCGTCGTCTCCAGCAAAAGACAGGTCGCAATGCAACAGCATGGTTGTACCAATACCTACTGCGGGGCCATTAACGGCTGCAACTACCGGCTTGGGGAAGTGGTAAAGAGCACTCATAAACTGGAAAACCGGAGACTCCTCCCCTTCGGCAGAGCCACCCAGGAAATCTGTCAGGTCGTTACCACTGGTAAATATGCCCTCAGCACCGGTAATAATCGCGACGCGAACATCCGGGTTTGTAGCAGCGCTATTCAATAACCCTGCCATCGCGGTATACATGGCCATAGTCAGGGCATTTTTGCGACCGGGTCGATTAATCGTAATCTCGAGGATGCGGTCCTTAAGCTGAGCCTGAATTTCAGCGCATTCGCTTTGCATATTGTTCTCCGGGGTAAGAAGTAGATTGGGCTACTCTCAGTAGCCTAATTATGGAACCCCAACGGAAGCCACTTTTAATCCGCTGTAGGCCATCTATTTAGGAGATTCATATTAACCGCTACTCCCAGAGGTTCGAGTTCCTAATCAACCACTTTCGTTGACGGGATTAACCCGGTCACCAGTGACCGGGCCCTCTAGGTAACCAGCAACAGTAATCAAACTTTATTGGCTGAATCCCGGCGCAGAGGTTGGCACATGCAATGAACGCCACCGCCCCCCGGAGTAATCATTGAAATATCTGGGTCGATAACTTCCAGGCCATGTGCGCGACACTTCTCCGCCAGTCCGGTATTGGCCTTAGGTAGCATCACTCGATCGTTCCCCAGGGCAACGACATTCACTCCAAGTTCCAATACCTGCGGGAAGGGAATATCAATAATCTCTATATTTCGGCTTTTAAACCACTGCACCAGCTCCGGCTCAACAGCATCAACACAAATTGCTGCCAGCTTTTCCGCAAGCATGGCTACCATCACATCAATATGCAGGAAGAACGGATCGAACTGGTAGCCTTTAACTTCCCAGCCCTCTTTTTCCACCCAACTTTTCATCTGCTCAAATCCCTGCGGGCTGGTGCGTTCGCCGGAGTAGCCACACAGAATAACGCCGGGCTCTAACACCATAAAATCACCGCCCTCCAGAGAGCCTGCGGTGATAATGTCGTAAATAGGGATATTCAGCTCTGCATATTTCTTCACTATGGGCGCCCACTCACCACGGCGCCAAGGGCTGAACATCTGAGTCACGATAGGCCCCCAAGGGGTCATTACCGAGGAATCGCGACCGTAAATTTGGTAGGGCAATGTGTTATCCGCTGGAATAAGGTGCGTATTCACTCCTGCATGGCGGTAGGCATCGAGCATCTCTCCATGCTGTGTCATCGCCACCTTGTGATCAAACTTCATACCGAGGCGCTCGGCACGTCGCGCACTCGCATTACCAGTGCGCCAGCTGAAGTTATCCACAGGCCCAATTAGAACATCTCTCAGTACGCCGTATTCTGAATCCATCCCCCACTCACTCAGGGGTGCCGTACCGCCGTTATCCTGACGGTGCTTCAAAGTAAAATTACTCATTCGCCTAAATTCCAACTTGTTATCAACTATGCCAAAACAAAGACAGTGCAACGCCGAGAGTTGACAGAAGCACTTGTTTTACTGCTACTTAAGCCTGCTCCGCACTGTTTAGCATTGCGTGAAGCAACACATTACAACCCGCCTCAAGATGATCCGGCTCCGCCGATTCTGCTTCATTGTGCGACAGCCCTCCTTCACAGGGCACAAAGATCATAGAGACAGGGGCGACTCGGGAAACATATACGGAATCGTGCCCAGCACCTGAAACCATCTTGCGATTGCTATATCCCAAGGTCTGCACAGCACTGCTAACCGAATCAATGCAATGCTTATCAAAGGCGACGGGAGGTGAGTACCACTCTTCACGAATATCGACTCTGGTACCTGTCTCTTCCTGTACTCTTTCAGCCGCCTTATACAAGGCTTTATGCAGATGGTTTAAGCCTTCAGGTAACGGGTGACGGAGGTCCAGTGCTAGCACAACCTCTTCAGGAACTGTATTTCGGCTGCCCGGCGCCGCCCTTAAATCCCCACAGGTCATACGCGCATCTTCTGAATACTCCCGGACTTCACGATACATGCGCTCGCACAGAATGGACATTGCCTGGACCGGATCACGGCGGTCCTCCATCGGAGTTGGACCCGCATGGCAAGGCGTTCCGTAAAAAGTTACGTCATACCAGCGAATACCCTGTACACCAGTGACAACACCAATTACCTGATCCTGTTTTTCGAGGATCGGGCCCTGCTCGATATGCGCTTCAAATGAAGCCTTAATAGCCCTCGGCTGAGCGGGCTCAGTACCGAGATAGCCGATCCGCTCCAACTCTTCACCGATAGTGATACCCGATTTATCCGCGCGGCTGTGCCCATACTCCAAGCTAAATTCACCAGCCCAAACCCCGGAGCCCACCATTGCAGGGGAAAAGCGCGCACCCTCCTCATTAGTCCATACAACCACCTCTAATGGGGCCTTGGTCCTGATACCTTGATCCTCTAGAGTGCGCAGAACTTCCAGGCCGGCAAGTACGCCATATACACCGTCAAATTTGCCACCCGTGGGCTGGGTATCCAAATGAGAACCAGTCACTACCGCAGGCAAGCTGTTATCTGCTCCCGGTCGGCGGGCAAAAATGTTGCCCATCTGGTCCACTCTGACCTCACAGCCTATATCTCGGCACCAGCGCACGAAAAGGTCGCGCCCTTCACGGTCTTCATCTGTCAGGGCTTGTCGATTGCATCCGCCCGCTGGGGTCGCGCCTATCTCAGCAATTTCCATCAGGCTATCCCAAAGGCGAGCGCCATTGACACGTAGGTTTTGTGCTGGGTTTTCCATTCAAAGAGCTCCGGGCTTTATAATGGGTCCAATATAAATCACTTTGCCGTAATTTTTGTTTTGATCCACACCGGCTAAAGAGAGCATTATTTTGTAACTGGTCAAAACACACTCAGGAAGCAGCTGACTATGACAATAACTTATAGCTCTTACCTAAAAGTAGACGAGCTTTTGCAGTGCCAGAAACCCCTTTCCGATGGTCCCGAGCACGACGAACTACTTTTCATTACTATTCATCAAAGCTACGAGCTCTGGTTCAAGCAAATGTTGCATGAACTGGATTTCCTGGTGCGACTGTTCAACGCAGGTGAACGCAATCGCGCATTGCATACACTTAAACGTGTCGACACGATTTATCGTACTTTGATTCAGCAGGTCGATATCCTGGAAACCCTAACCCCCCTGGAGTTTATGTCTTTCCGCGATCGACTATCCACGGCTAGTGGTTTTCAGTCGTACCAGTTTCGCGAGTTGGAATTTCTTTACGGCGCCAAGGACCCGAAAAAACTGGAAAACTATACCCCTGGCTCAGAGCACTACCAGCGCTTGATGAAGCGCCTTGAGGCGCCGACCCTTTGGGATGCTTTCCTAAATTTTTTGGTTCACGAGGGGCATAAGGTACCCGCTAATGAGCTTGAAAGAGATTTTAGCCAAGTTGCGGAGCCTTCTTCAGCCGTCCAGAAAATACTGATCGATATCTATCGCAATGATCCACTGGTAAGTGAAATCTGTGAGGCTTTGGTGGACATCGATACTTCGTTACAACAGTGGCGTTACCGACATGTAAAAATGGTCGAGCGAACAATTGGCAGGAAAATGGGGACTGGTGGATCGAGCGGGGTAGGTTATTTACAGGGAACCCTATTTAGACCGGTTTTCCCTGACCTCTGGGCAATTCGTTCAGAATTTTGATATCGGATTTCATTTGAGGGGTACTTGAGTACCCCCAATTTGTGACCAGTTCAAAACCATAATTCACAAATGAAAAAAGCCAGCAATATGCTGGCTTTTTAAGCGCGGGTAACTCACTGGGAACTTAGTCCTCGTAAGGTACCAGGGAGACCTGAATACCCAGGCTCACTTCCTTCGCGGCATCCGCAATCTGTACGTAAGTATCCGCACTAGACTTGTTGTGTGCACGCACAATCACCATTGCCTGCGGGTTCTCCGCATACATTTGGGCGATACGGGCCCGTACAGCACGGCTGTCAATACGGCTGCCATCCGCCATGGTGATTTCATCATTTGCGCTAACCATCAACAGAATATTCTGCTTGGTAGGATCTGGCTCAGCATTGCTGGTCTCATTCGGATCAGGCACATTCACATCCAGCGCCTTCTCTTTAACAAATGAAGCAGTCACGATAAAGAAGATCAACATGATAAACACAACGTCCAACATGGGCGTCAGGTCGATATCTGCCTTTTCTTCTTCTACGGCCTTTCCGCGTCGTCTACTCATAAAACACCGTGCAATTTTCAAATATCAGGGGTGCCGGATTGACCGGTCTAATCTGGTGGGCAAGATTGCCGCGATTTCGCAAGCATTGCAAGTGCGAGCGATAACAGAGATAAATAAACTTTAAAAATCAATAAGTTACAGAATCGAGCCGACAGAAAAGATCAAATTTTAAGCAAAAATTCCGACTAACGTCCTGCTAGATAGCTGTGATAGTCAGGCACCTCATGCTCGAAGGATTGGTCCATCAATGGTGACTGTACCACCATATCTGCACTGCTCTGGTTGCAAGCCACTGGGATATTCCACGCTGCAGCAATACGCAGTAGTGCCTTGACGTCCGGGTCATGGGGCATGGGCTCAAAGGGGTCCCAGAAGAATATCAGTAAGTCCACCTGCCCCTCGCTAATCCTCGCTCCGAGCTGCTGATCACCTCCCAGAGGGCCACTTAAGAGCTTTTCGACACTTAAACCCGTCGCATCTTCAATTTTTCCACCAGTAGTCCCCGTAGCCAATAACTGGTGTCGTTTGAGCAGATTGTGATGTCTGAGACACCACTGAATCATGGCGTCTTTACGGTTGTCATGGGCTACCAGAGCCACTCGCTTTGTCGCCGGCAGTGCTTTAGCAATAAATTCCATTTGAACCTCAATATCAAGAATCTCTTCTATAGTATCTCAAATAAGCACCGACAGATTTGATTTTCCCGTAGGTTTAGTCCCTGTTATCGCAACCCAACTCCTTTATAAAGACTTCCAAAATTACTACAAAACGATTCATTAGATTCGAAGAAGTAATGTGGATTAATTCAAAGACCTCTTTATTCATTGTTATCTAGAGTAAGATCCCCCTGAACACAGCCCCCCTCGCTATAATGCAACAGCAAGAAACCGGACCTTTATAAGGAGTAAGTATGAGCGTAGGAGCCTGGGAGCCACAGGTAAGTGGCCCACAAAATGAAACCAGTGAAGAATTCAACCGGGAGCAGTTGCTCAGACTTATCGAAATTGCAGAGTCAGATAAACCTTTTACAGAATCAGTAGGAGCGTTTGAAAAAGTACCCTCCACACTTATTCGCCTTCCCTTCCAACACTGGATTGAAGAGAGCGAAAATTGGAACAGTGCCCAGCTATGGCAATTGATCCGCTTCTTTACCTTGGCAGAAATGAATCTGCCAGGCTGGGACGCCGGCGCTGAGTCTGCAGTAATTCCCCTCGCCAAAGTACTCAAGCAACGCTCGACGCCATTAACAAAAGAACAACTGTTATGGATTCGCCAGAATTCCAACAATCGTTATTTGCCCTACGGGCCACTATAAAGCTACACGATTGACTCCATATCACCCCAGTGACAGAGATATTCTGTTACTGGGTCAGTCCTCTCCCCCTCTCCCATTGCAAAACTCATAAGGTTGCCTTTGGTAAGAGCAGCCACTCCAAAGCAGAAGCATTGCCCATAAAAATATCATTAAGATTGTTGATCAACGCACGGATAATCAGGACTGCATTCAAATAGCTTCTGGTATTACTTGCCTCTGAATAACTGCCCTCTACTCCTTTTATGACTAGCAGGGATGTCACGTGATAGCAAAACAAATGACTGGAGACCAAGCGCTCGCTTTCTCGGTAATGAAAAAGACCTCGACCGAAGAGCACAAACTAATACAGTTCCGTCCCATTATATACATGGTTATAACTAGATTTATCACTGGTTTACTTTCCGCCGTGTAAAAGTAAACCTCGTAGCAGTAATGGCAGATCCCGGCAGCCAAGACCCCAAATACCCCAACCGGTTGGTACTTATATACGCGGCACTAGATCCCGTACATGAGTGTGAGTTCTCCCCCAGTTTTTAATTCCTTACTAAATACCAGGGTACGGCAATAGGACTCAAGCTGTCTCTGACATCTTGACACTTGCCAACTTTCCGCAATTTGAATATCACACTTCAATACGCAAGGTTACACAACCAGCTATGGAAGTTGCCCGCTAATTGACGCAGGCAAAAGCTCGCAGTTAAGTTTTGTTAATCCGGCTCTCTGTTAATTGATGAACAGAAACTATCTGCCACCATCAAAATCCAACTATAAAAGCCAAAACAACTAAACCAACAGGTTCATAAAGCTTACAAAATTACTCAACTATTTAACGCCACTGATACTGACTTGATACAAAGAATATTGAAGTTAAAGAATCACCAGTAATGAGTGCTTTCAAGTTCCCAAAAAGATCAAAAACACAGTTCAAACGGCCCCCAATTGAAAAATATGTAAAAAAAAGCCATTTTTTTTACATTAAATAGAAAAAAACCATCTAAAGGACTTGCAATTAGGTATACAAATAAGCTGCAATTAGCGCCGCTAGCTTGGGGGGACTCACTATCAATTGTTTTCTGCCGAAAACATGCATCTTGGACGGTGCCTAATTCCGTTAAAGATGGCTGAGAATAATTGATAGGAATGCCCCCACTTACTAAAACAATTCATTTTGCAGGGATATTTAAATGGCTACTAAAAAAGCTGCTCAAGTCGCTACCAGCGACGTCGCAAAAATGGAAGCGGAGCTACGCTCCCTTACCGCTAAACTGGAAACTGCCCGCCTTAAGCAGGAAAAAGACCTGACTGTCAAAGCCGAGAAATTGGCAAACAGTGCCAAGAAGGCTGCCGCTAAAGCAAAAACTACTCAAGATAAAGTAGCGACTGTTAGAGCTAAGAAAAAGACTGCTGCTCAACAGCAACAGCTGAAAAAAGCACGTGAAGCCGCCGCTGCAGCTAAAACTGCTGCAACTGAAGCCAAAACTGCCGCAACTGAAGCCAAAGATGCACTGGCTGAAATCAAAGCCGCCAACAAGCTGGCTTCTCAGGTAGCTAAGATCGTCGCTAAAGAAGAAGCTGCTGTAGCTAAGAAACTGGCTGCTGCTGAAAAGAAAAAAGCCGCTGCCGAAGCGAAGAAAACTGCTGCTGCCGCTAAAAAAGCCGCTGCTGCTGACAAGAAGAAAGCCACCGCAGCTAAGAAAAAGCCCGGCCGCCCAGCTAAAACTGAAGAAGCCAAGAAGAAGCCTGGTCGTCCCGCTAAGACCGAAGAAGCTAAGAAAAAGCCTGGCCGTCCCAAAAAAGACGCCACTGAAGCCAAAAAGAAGCCCGGTCGCCCAGCAAAAACTGAAGCCGCTAAGAAAAAGCCCGGCCGCCCCAAAAAAGCAGAGACCGCAGCCGCCGCAGCAACTGATGCTGCTCCTGTAAAACGCGGTCGTGGCCGCCCACCTAAGGCAGAATCCGCACAAAAGAAGCCCGGTCGCCCAGCAAAAGCGGAAGCCGCTAAGAAAAAGCCAGGGCGCCCCAAAAAAGCAGAAGCCACAGCCGCAGCAGCAACTGAAGCTGCTCCTGTAAAGCGCGGTCGCGGTCGTCCGCCCAAGGCTAAGTAAGCCAGCGCTTAAGTAAAACTGATTTATTCAGTTAGTTTAAACCCTGGCCTCGCCAGGGTTTAAACAGATCTTACTGCATCCGCAAGCCCTTCACCTGATGGTCCTCCCCCAACTCAATAACACAATCTGCCCAATCCGGCATATCCTCTAGCAAGCTCCGCGTCACTCTTTCGTAGTGTTGTACAAACTGAACAATTTGTTGATCTGCCATCCCCATTCCGGAGCGAACCCTGAGTTTATGTTCCTGTAACTTACGCCACTCAACGATACATTCCATACTCGGCGCTTTGAGCATCACCCATACATCGATAAGCGAAAAAAGATCTCGATAAGAATCTTCCAACTGTTGATTAACAAAATTTCGCCATTCGCCAGTACTATCTTCCCTGCACTCCAGTTCATTGAGCGATCCTTCATACCCTTCTGAAGGCTTGGCTCCTAGGCACCATCCTTCGAAGATAACAACATCAACTTGCCCCCTGAATACGGGCCACAAGTGCTTAGGGATCCGATCATCACGTCCTTTATCAAACCTAGGTAATGCGATAGCGGAATCACTACTGGATGCACACAGGGCCTTGAGCGTGCTGATCCCCAAGCCAATATCATGGGTTCCCGGCACACCACGAGTTTCGAGTAAAGGGTGTACCTGTGTAGCCAACTTGCGGCGCTGTTCCAGAGTTAAATAGATATCATCCAGAGACAAAACACAGCAGCGATAGCCCATCGCCTGGTAAATACATTGCCACACATCCGCCAGGGTCGACTTGCCGGTACCCTGCCCCCCACTAACCCCAATTATTAATGGATTACTGCGCTTATGGCGAGTCAGTACCCAAACTCCGAGGGGAAGAAAAATTTGTTCGAGCACCAGGAGGAAATCGCATGGTAATTGATGCTCACGCAACAGCTCCTTAAAAGGTCCCGATAAATTCTCCTTAAGCTGTCCACTACGCTCTAAAACTTCATTCGGCCATTTAGCCTTATTCATAAATTCCCCGCTATAAAAACGGGGGCCTAAGCCCCCGAACTTTGTGATCACTAATTATGATTACAGTACTTATATAGCCATCACTAACTTGCTACCGACTCAATAACCCCCTCTGGATTACCCCTCTTCTTGGAGCGGCCCGGTAGTGCTAACATAATGGGTGTAACCAATAACGTCAGCAAAGTGGAAAAGGTAAGCCCGTAAACAATTGCACTGGCTAGCTTCACCCAAAAAGAGGCTATCACTCCATCGACAACAATATTGCGCCCGACCATATCCACACTGACGCCTAGCGCCAGGGGCAACAACCCGAGGATAGTTGTTGCCGTTGTCAAAAAGACCGGTCTCAGCCTCTGTGTCGATGCCTTTACTGCTGCTTCTGTTGGTGTGAGGCTCGGCTCATTCTTACGCACGAAATTATAGGTATCTATCAGTACAATATTATTGTTCACCACGATTCCAGCCAGCGCCACAATACCCACTCCAGTCATAATCACACTGAAGGTGCTTTGTGTTATTAGCAGGCCAAACATCACTCCCAAAGTGGACATAATCACAGATGAAAGTACCAATAAAGACTGATAGAAGCTGTTGAACTGTGTTACTAACAGGATAAACATTAAAAACAGAGCCAGGAGGAAGGCTATGCCTAGGAATTGAAAAGACTCATTCTGCTCCTCGTCCGCCCCACGGAATAGCAGCTCAACCCGATTATCCACCGGATTAGTCTGCAACCACTTCCTTATTTCCTTCACTTTGTCATCCGGCAGAATCCCCTCTTGCGCATCAGCCTTAATTTGCATGCGAGTAATTCCGTCGATTCGCTCAATCTTATCGACCTTGGGCATGGCTTCCGTATGTACGAAACTGCTAATCGGAACGGTACCCTGCACGGTATTAACTTTTAGCTGATCGAGCGCGGCTATGCCTCTGGCACTTCTGGGGTACCTGATACGTATATCTACTTCTTCATCCGTATCATCGGGTCGATATTCTGCAACCCGGACGCCATTGGTAACCAACTGCACCGCCCTGCCAACTTCAGTTAGATCGGCACCATATAGAGCAGCCTTGGCTCGATCGACTTTCACTTCCCACTCGATGCCAGGTAGTGGCGCGGTGTTTACAATATCTCGCAACCCGCCAATTTCCTCCATTGCACGGTGTAGTCGCCAGGTTTCCAGCAGTAGCTGCTCATAGTTCTGACTGCGCAACTCCAGAACAATATCCTTGCCTACCGGCGGCCCTCCCTCCATTACATTTGCGGTTACTTTAATTCCGGCAAAATCTGAGGTGCGGGAACGGATATCGGCAAAAATGTCGCGGCTCCGTCGCTCGCGTTCCTCTGCGGGATAAAGCTCCACTAACATATTGGCGATTTGATCTGGGGAACGATCAGAATTTCCAGAAATTCCGCCAGAACCAATAGTAGTGTGAGCTATTCGGACCTCAGGCACACTAAGCACGGCTCTTTCCACTTGCACCACCAGGGCTTTTTTCTCCTCCATGGACAAATTGCCCTGGGCCCTAATTTCTACATTACCGTATTGCTCTTC
Source organism: Microbulbifer sp. CNSA002 (assembly GCF_047324085.1). NCBI lineage: Bacteria > Pseudomonadati > Pseudomonadota > Gammaproteobacteria > Cellvibrionales > Microbulbiferaceae > Microbulbifer > Microbulbifer sp. CNSA002. The sequence goes on along the minus strand of NZ_CP172449.1, from coordinate 731,344 downwards.
TGTATCCGTGAAAAATTCAACACCCGCACCAAAATTGACAAAGCCAATAAAGATGGCAACCAGAATGGCAATAGTGGTTAAGAACCCACCCAATGGGCTCTGCAGAACCTTCTCAAGAATACGCGCATACCAGCCGGTAATTCCAGGCAGGGCTCGAGGTAAGCCATCCTCTAACTGGCTCAGGTAGTTACGAGTAGAGGCATCCATTGCGCTTTTGCCAAACAGTGAACCCAGCACAGGAGCAAAAAACAGGGCGTACAAGAGTGACCCCGCCAATACTGCAAATACTGTAACGGGCAGGTAACGCATGAAGTCTCCCACCACTCCAGGCCACAGCATAATCGGCAAAAATGCTGCAAGGGTAGTCGCCGTTGAGGCAACTACCGGCCAGAACATCCGACTGACTGATGCAATATATGACTCCCTTGCTGACAAGCCTTCAGCCATTTTCCGATCGGCAAACTCGGTAATCACAATGGAACCATCAATTAACATACCGAGGGCCAGCAACATTCCGAACATCACCATAAAGTTAAACGAATAACCCAGATACCAGGTGATGATGGAACCAAACAGCAAAGAGAAGGGCACTCCCAGTCCCACCAGAATTCCCGAGCGAAAGCCGAGCGCGGCAACGACAATAATCATTACCAGTAGCATCGCGGTCAGGATGTTTCCCTGCATCTCACTGACCATATCCCGCGCAAAATCAGATTGGTCAAAAACAAACTCAACCGTAATTCCCTGCGGCAAAACACCAAATTCAGCCTGAACGACTTCCCGGACTCGATCCGCGACATCGACAGAGCTGGCATCGTTGCGCTTTTCAACATTAATAGCGAGCCCCGGACGACCATTGATACTGGTGTAGCTCACTGCATCTTTGAAGGTTCTGCGAATATCTGTAACAGCACCCAAGGTCACAACTCCATCGCGTGACTTCTTGAGCGGAATTTCATAAACATCCTGAGCGGTCTCAATCAACCCAGGGACTTTCACTGAAAAACGGCCCCGATTGGTTTCCAGCTCCCCTGCAGGAATTAGGAGATTGTTCCCCAATACCGCATTGATTAACTCCGCACTGGTGATTTGATAGTGCTCCAGTCGCACCGGATCAATCACTGCCTCTACAACCTCCTCCCTATTACCGTGGAGATCTGCACCGAGCACCTCAGGGATACTCTCTATCTTTCGCTTAAGCAATTCAGCCGAGCGCAGTAAAACCCGTTCATTCACTTGCTCGCCGGATAGGGTAACGACAATGGTGGGGAAAGGTTGAGCGGATACTTCCTCCACGGTGGGCTCGTCGGCATCCCGGGGCAGCTCAGCCCTGGCCCGCTCTACAGCATTGCGAATATCATCGACGGCATCATCTACACCAATGGCAGAGTCAAATTCAATCACGATATATGCAAGGGATTCCCGGGCGACAGCAATCACCTCGACAACCCCTTCTACCGCACGAATTTCCTTCTCCAGAGGGCGGACCAACAGGCGTACACCATCCTCTGGGGAAATTCCCTCATGAGTGACCTGTACAATTACAAATGGGGGGTTCACCTCAGGGCTTGATTCAATTGTCATCGCTGCGCGAGCAACTATGCCAATTAAAACAATCAGCAGCATCAGGCATATTGTGCTGCGATTTCTTTGAATAGCGCTTTCCAACATCTTCATCGCGAATCCCCCTCGGGAATCACTGAAGTTTCGGATACCGGAGTCACCTCAGCGGAATCTACTGGGGAAGCTTCCTTCGCTTGGTTCTCCCGGGAAAACTCTTCCCCAGTTTTCAGTATTTCTGCACGAACCAAATCTCCCGTAGTAACATATTCTTGTCCCACAGTAATCAGAGTGACTGTGTCAGGCAGTCCAGAAACCCAGACGCCGCCATCACCATCCCCAACCAATGAAACATTGATAAATTGCACTCGGTTTTTATCATTGAGAGTCCGCACCCCCAATTCACCGCTATCATCCAGCGTGAGTAGAGATGCATTAATATGGTGGGCCGTTATTTCACCGGTCGGGAGGACCAGCTGACCACTCAAGCCTCCGGGAAGTTGATTACCTGGATTATCTACTGCTACCTCCACTCGGTAAGCCCGAGTAATTTCCTGCGCCTGTTGACTGATATAACGAAGGTATCCGTCTACTAACAGTCCTCTTTGTAATTGGGCTCTCGCCGGCCCGCCCTCAACAAGGCTCCCCACTTGATCCTCTGAAACTTCGCCAACAATTAGGATGGGATCCAAGTCAAGAATGGTCGCGCATTCCTCTCCCCGGCGAATAAAATCTCCCAGCTCCACCGCTCGGCTATTCACTACTCCAGCAAATGGTGCACGAATTTGCAGTTTCTCTACCGTCACTTTGGCACGTGTGTACTCCGCCTTGGTTCGGGCAAGCTCAACTTGCTGCTGGGCCATTGCGGTATCCGACTGCAGTCCTTTTTTCTTAAGTTTCTCGGCACCGGCAAAGTCTATTTCTGCTTTGCGTTTTGCCGCTTCAGCTAATGCCAGTTGCTCAATACGATCTTCAGCCTCGATTTCGCAAATGACATCCCCTTGTCTAACTGTCTGCCCTTCCGCAACTGGAAGTGCAGCAATAATGCCATCCAGTTCAGCGCGCAAACGTACATGCCGGTTAGCCTCAGTGCGCCCATTCACTAGTATCTGAGTGGCGTATGGGCTGGACTCAATGATTTGGGCTTGAATTCGCAATTCAGGCTCTGGCTTCTTGGCAGTTACCTCTTTAGATTCTGACTGCTCATCCTCTGCATCGGAGAATAACTGCCCACTCAGCAGCCATAAAATAGCGATCACCGAAACAATAATTGCCATCCGGTAATTGCGCCTTGACCAGATTGATGCCAATACATTCATAACTTACTAAACCTGTTGGGCAATGATGCGCCATCGCAAAAGCGGGTCTTAAATCCAATCGAAGGGATCTGCGATAACAACTGAAGCGAAGCGATTTTTACACAATCACAGCGACTTATAAAAAACTCCGCTGTGTCCTACTCGAATTCTGTCAATAAATACGTGGTTAATGTCGGGCAAATGAAATATCCGAGTGATCTACAAATTTAGACTGGAATCAGCAGATAGTCCCCCCTTAAGAAAGGTGTACACATGTGCCAATAAAAATAAGTACAAAGAGGAGGGAGAGCAGTCTGGAGCGAGGAAATAATTCTCTCGCCCTTGGTTTGAACGGGAAATCTCTACGACAACATAGATTCCAGAAATCCAAGCATGTCGGATTCATCATCAACCAGCTCACCAGAACCAAACTCCGCATTCCAGTCGAGCAGAATTTGAGCCAAAGCTTTCGCCTGTTCCGCTAAGGCAATTAACTCTTCCCGGCTATTTTTTGGTCCCGTATAAAGTTTCAGCTTTCTATGGCTATTCGCCAACTGATGCCCCGGATACTTGGACCTATAGACCTCCAGTTTCCAACGCAATGAATGCACCATATTGCGATAGAAAACCAGTTTTGCTGGCAACTGTAAAAGTGATAAGTCTTCCAGGTCACCAAACAGCGTACAATCAACGCCTAGAACCTGAGTATCCTGGCTATTATTCGCGGCAAATACATCAGCACTGCGGGGCTCCGCCAATAGCATCGACAAATCACCAAATAACTCACCTGGACGTATTACCGCCAAAGGACGTTCATTTCCCGGAGCCTCCTCAGCTGCGGGACTGTTCACCTTCACATGTAACTCGCCGCGTAACAAGAAGTAGACCCATTGATCCACATCCCCTGCACGCAGCAGCTGTTCACCCGACTGAAGGCTGACCAACCGGGAGCGCTTTAGCAATACATCGTATTGCCACTCACTCGAGGCACGAATATCCCGAAATAGATGGATGACATTGAGAAGACGATCCACAGCATCCCGTGGATACTCGCTAAGAGGTTTAATTTCCATGCACAATTCAAATTTAGTGAAAACTATTCCATTTTCCTGAAAAGAGTGGCCTAAGCCACTCTGCAAAGTGCCATTCTAAACGATATCGACCTAGCACACCTGTTTCTAAGTGTGACAATCGTTTCCTTACCAACCCTTTATCTTGGGCGAATGAGGACAGTCTGACCTTATCAGGCTTGAACTCCGTTCCAGTTACAGTAGAGTTAGGTGTAGTGAGTAGTACATTGTACTCTCACAAGCTTTGGGCGCGCACTTTTTAATCTGACTTGTGTGCATTGGGGTTGGGGCCCCTGAATTCTTACTTAGCGGAACATTTTGCTCCTGCTACTGAGACACCGTAGAACAATGAAATCGATAAAAATTGTCCTCTCCTTTTGGGTGTTTACATTTGCTCTCACTGCGAAAGCTGCACCACTTTTAAACGGTCTTGCACTAGAAAAACAATTTAATAAAGACATTTATATCGCTGCAATATACTCGGAAAATCTAACCCGGGATTCCAGCACACTACTCGATAACAATATTCCTCGGCGCTTGGAGGTTCGTGTTATCACCAAAAGTCTGCCGGCACGGCGACTCCGCAATCAATGGATGGAAGCCATTGCGATTAACAACCGCGGAGATACGCTCAGCAGCCAGGCAGAAAACATGGTGACCTTTGCCAATCTGTTTAAGGGGCGCTTTGCTCACGGTGATCAATTGAGTATCGAGTTCGCCGCCGATACCGGCTCGACAACAATCTCCCTCAACAGTATTCGACTTGGAGAGATTGCTGACCCCGACTTCTTCAATACCTTGCTACGAGCCTGGATTGGCTCTGTCCCTCCCTCTACTGACTTTAAAGATGGGTTGCTTTCCGCCGGCCAAGTGTCAGGTAGCCTGGTAACTACATTCGAGTCCCTGGCCCCAACAAGCGAGAGAGTTGCCGAATTACAACTCAAGCAAATAAGCCAGGAAGAGGCCACTGCCGCGGAAGAGGCGCCAACTGAAGCCACTAAACCTAAACCGGCTATTGAAATTGCTGATCTTCCGCCTCCAACTCTGGCCCTAGCCGCAACCGCTCCCGCAGCAGCGGTTGTAACTGAGGCCGATAGTATTCAAGAGGACAGTGAACAGGGACCTCAACCGGAAGGGGCCGTTCCAGCACAAGCTGAGGAAGAGATTGAGCTTATTACGGTACCTCCTGAGGATGGCCCGCTCCTGGCTGCAGATGCCGAAGATATGATGGAAGAGGAGGAAGAGGCTCCTCTGACGGCTGATATGATTCTGGCACGCCAGATCTATCACTCCAGCTTGCTGCGGCACACCTTCCGCTACATTCGCTACCCCAAACGGGCCCAAGAGCGGGGCCATGAAGGCAGTGTACGCCTAAATGTGACTATTGATTCTCAAGGCCAGGTACGAGATATCCAGCCGATACAAGAATCCCGTCATGCCAGCCTTAACCGGGAGGCCCAAGCTGCTGTACGCAGAGCTGGACCCTACCCTGGAGTCCCTGCGCAGCTAGGTACAGATACTTATAACTTTTCTATCCCTATCACTTTCCGCCTACCAGATTAAATAGCTACTCAACTTGTGCCAAAAGCCCCGCGATGCGGGGCTTTTGGTTAAACTCCCTCCAACTCAACTTGTCCCCAGCTAGGCGCAGCCCTCTTGCCCCAGCTCACCCCCTGCTTTTAGTATGCTCGGCGGATATTCAGCCAAAAGAGCAAAAATGAAAAAGTTACTATTACCACTCGCTATTGCCGGTACCCTGGCGGGAGCCCAGTTCCCTCTGTTTGCTGTCGCTCACGACCACTCCACCGGTAGTAAAGCTACCGCTGAGCAAGTTCAGCTTTCCTCGGGTATTGACCTGGGCGCTATGGATACCAGTGTACGGCCTCAAGACGACTTCTTTGCTTATGTAAACGGCACTTGGCTGAAGAATACTGAGATCCCTGCGGACAAGTCCCGCTGGGGTGGTTTCTCTATTCTGAGAGACCAAAGTACCGAACAAGTCAAAGCTCTGATTATGGAAGCCAGCCAGGGAGCCAAGAGCGCCGATGCCAAGCAAATTGGAGATCTCTACAACAGCTTTATGGATAAAAAGCTGATCGAGAAAAAAGGGCTCTCCGCGGTTTCCGGCGAACTCGCCAAAGTCGATGCAATTAAAAACCGCAAGGATCTTACCGATTTCTTCGCCTATGCGGATACCGTCGGCTACGATGTACCATTTGGCGGAAGCATCTGGCAGGACCTGAAGCAAGTAGAAAACTACATGACTTTCCTGTGGCAGGCAGGCCTTGGACTCCCTGACCGCGACTACTACTTCGAGGACACTGAGAAGAGTAAGAAACTCCGCGAAGCCTATATAACCTACCTCACTGACCTGCAAGACCTCGCGGGACTTAAAGAGGCTGACGACTTTGCCAACAAAATCTTCAAACTCGAGAAAAGTTTGGCAAAACACCATCGCAGCCGCGTTGATAACCGGGATCCGGAAAAGTATTACAACAAGAAAACTATTGTTGAACTTAAAGAGCTAATGCCCGTTATAGATTGGGACAGCTACCTGGCCAAAGCCCAATTGAAGAAAGCGGATAGTTTTATTGTCGGCCAGCCTGAGTATCTGGAAGCGGCCAATGAGATTATTGCTAATACTGAACTGGCAACCTGGAAGCGCTACCTGAAGGTCAAAGTACTCAATGCAATGGCGCCCTACATGCATGACGAAATCGCACAACTGCGCTTTGACTTCTATGGCACCACCGTTCACGGTATCGAACAGATGGAACCCCGTTGGAAGCGCGGAGTAGAATTCGTTAATGGTTCTGTTGGCGAGCTGGTCGGTAAGCGCTACGTAGAAAAGCACTTCCCACCCGAAGCCAAAGAGCGAATGATTGTACTTGTGGACAATCTGAAAGCCGCCTACCGAGAATCTATCGAATCCCTCGAGTGGATGGGCGAAGATACCAAAAAGCAGGCTCTGTTTAAGCTAAGCAATTTTTCCACCAAAATCGGCTACCCAGACAAGTGGCGTGACTATAGTAACTTGACGGTTAAATCCGACGACCTGATTGGCAACGTTCTGGCAGCCAACTTGTTTGAGTCCTCTTACGATCGCAATAAGCTGGGTAAGCCGATTGATCGCGATGAGTGGGGTATGAGCCCACAGACGGTGAATGCTTACTACAACCCAGCCATGAATGAAATCGTATTCCCTGCAGCGATTCTGCAACCACCATTCTTTAATATGAATGCGGATGATGCAGTCAACTACGGCGGTATCGGCGGTGTAATCGGCCACGAGATTGGGCACGGGTTCGATGATAAAGGCAGTAAATTTGATGGACGCGGCTATCTCAACAACTGGTGGACCGACTCCGACCGTAACAATTTTGAGCAGCTGACCAGCAAGCTCGTGTCCCAGTACAACGCATACGAGCCGCTTGAGGGTGAACACATCAACGGCGAGCTGACCCTGGGCGAGAATATCGGCGATTTGTCAGGCCTGGGAATTGCCTATAAAGCCTATAAAATGTCTCTAGATGGCGAAGAGGCACCTGTTATTGACGGCTTTACTGGCGATCAGAGGGTGTTTATGGGCTGGGCTCAGGTGTGGCGCAGCAAGATGCGCGATAAAGCCCTCAGTGGCCGCTTGAAGGTAGATAGCCACTCTCCTGCTGAGTATCGTGTGAAAGGCGTACTGCCAAATATCGATGCCTTCTACGAAGCATTCGACATTAAGGAAGGCGACGGTATGTACCTGCCTGAAGAGGAACGGGTAACTGTCTGGTAAACCGGTACCCTCACCTGGCCGCCCATGCGGCCAGGTTTTCCCTCGATCAATTCCCCCCAACAACCCCTAATCTATCGAACCAATGTACCCACTATCACGGGGGATACCTCCCGTCGGCAGTATGACTTACCATTAGCTCACTTAAATAAGAAGAGAGTTGCCAATGGCTAACCAGTCTCAGTTTCATCTTCTCACTAGCCGCCGCTTTTTGCCGTTCTTCAGCACCCAGTTCCTGGGCGCCTTCAATGACAATGTTTATAAAAATGCCCTAATTGTCATGATCGCCTTTCGCCTGGTGGAAAGCGAAGCGAACGCACTAATTAACCTGGCTGCTGGTTTGTTTATTCTTCCCTTTTTCTTATTTTCTGCCTCCGCCGGTCAGATAGCAGACAAATACGACAAGGGGAGGTTAATACGCTGGATTAAGCTAGGAGAGATCGGTATCGGTGCACTGGGAGTTTTCGCTCTTTTTAGCGGAAGCAACGCACTCTGTTTAACTGTGCTCTTTCTCCTGGGCATACAGTCCGCCTTTTTTGGCCCGGTGAAGTACGCGATTATCCCTCAACACTTGAAGCGTTCCGAACTGATAGGGGGCAATGCTCTGGTGGAAATGGGGACATTTGTAGCCATTTTAACGGGAACAATTGTCGGTAGCCTACTCGCAGGCCTCACAGGCCATGGGCAACAGGGAATTCTCTACTTAGGCCTCGTAATTATGAGCGCAGCTACCCTGGGATATCTGGCCAGCCGCTCAATCCCCGCAGCGCCAGCCCCCACACCCAATCTCAAAATAAACCCTAACCCCATTACTCAAACCCATAAAATACTCCGTGCCAGCGCGAATACTCCCTCAATTTTCTACTCCATTATTGGAATATCTTGGTTTTGGTTAATGGGGGCGGCCTATCTGACACAAATTCCCAGTTTTACCAAGAATGTCCTAGGTGGCAGTGAATCAGTGGTTACATTACTGCTGTGCAGTTTTACCATTGGTATTGCGATTGGGTCCTTAATCTGCGAGCGCCTCTCCAGTGGATTTATTGAACTTGGCCTGGTGCCTGTTGGTGCTGCTGGACTCACCATAAGTGGTATCGCCCTGGGCATTGTCGGGGGAAACTTTGCAGAACTCCATGAGCCCAGCTTTACCGCATTTCTAAGTACCGATGGTGCATACTCTCTTCTCAGTTGCCTGGTACTACTGGGGGGGTTTGGGGGTCTTTACATCGTTCCTCTGTACACCATGATCCAGGATCGATCCGACCCGGCAATTCGTGCACAAATTATCTCCGTAAACAATATTTTGAACGCCCTCTTTATGGTGGCTTCGGCGCTACTTGGAATTCTGTTCCTCAATATGCTGGACGCGACCATACCGCAGTTCTTTCTTGTTATTGCGCTTATGAATGCGGCGGTCGCCATTTTTGTGTTCGCAAAAGTGCCAGAATTTGCTATGCGCTTTTTGATCTGGGCCCTTTCCCACACCATGTACCGGGTAAAGCACCAAGGGCTTGAACAGATACCCACAGAGGGACCAGCCCTAATCGCTTGTAATCATGTGAGTTATGTCGACGCACTATTACTCGCCGGCGCTGTCCGCCGTCCTATCCGCTTTATTATGTATAAGCCCATTTATGAAATTCCAATTTTGCACTTCGTCTTCAAAACAGGCAGGGCAATTCCAATTTGCTCCAAGCAGAAAGACCCCGAAGGGTATGAACAGGCTTTTCAGGCCATTGAGGACGGGCTAAAAGATGGAGATCTTCTCTGTATATTCCCCGAAGGTCAATTGACTAAAGACGGAGAGCTACAGCCATTTAAAGCCGGCATAGAAAAAATTCTGGAGAGAACCCCCGTCCCTGTAATTCCTATGGCCCTCCAAGGTCTCTGGGGAAGCTTTTTCAGCCATAAAGACGGCCATGCTTTCACTACATTGCCCAAGCGCTTTTGGTCGCGGGTGAGCGTCGTTGCCGGCAGGCCTGTCGAAGCAGCCGGTGCCAAGGCAGAGGCTCTATACCGCCAGGTGCTGGGCTTGCGCGGAGAGAAACGCTAGCCTCTCCTTTTTCTTGACCAACAAGGATATGTGCCTACTTCACTGGTAGGCACATAAATTCTTCTCCTCCCTCACGATGCCAGCCCCCCCCTTAAATCATTCCGATCACCTATTCTGATAGCGAGAATAGAAATACATAGCTGCTAAGGGCGGCACAGGGACGAAGGCCTATCCATGGCGCAAAGCAACCAGTTCAAGCTCCTCGCCAGTCGCCGCTTTATGCCACTGTTTCTATCACTGTTAAGCAGCGTTTTTAATGACAACCTGTTTAAAAACTCCCTGCTAGTCATACTGGCATTTCATTTAGCCAAAGCAGAAGCCAATACACTGATTAATCTCGCCAGTAGCCTCTATGTCATACCGTATTTTCTATTTTCACTCGCCGCTGGACAATTAGCTGACAAGTATGAAAAGGGTCGAGTCATAAGAATTATTAAAGCCGCCGAAATACTAATCGGTATCCTCGGGGCCATTGCGCTACTCACTGATGACCGAGTTTTAAGTTTCATTGTATTGATACTTTTTGCCACCCACACAGCTTTCTTTAGCCCTGTCAGATATGCCATCTTACCTCAGCACCTAAAGCAATCAGAATTGCTTGGAGGAAATGGTTTAGCCCAGGTTGCATCCTTTTCCGGAGTATTGGTTGGAACAATTGTCGGCACCCTCCTAGCCGGTGATGTGGGCCAGGGAAAACCTGGGCTTTTATATCTGAGCTTGGTGATGGTCACTGTCGCCGTACTAGGCTATCTCGCCAGTAGGGCAATCCCTCCGGCTCCTTCCTCAGCCCCCAATTTAAAAATAGATTGGAACCCCATCAGCCAAACGCTGAGAATTATGCGGGAAGTGATTAAAACACCCACCGTTTTTTACGCAATTATTGCAAACTCCTGGTTCTGGTTATTTAGCACGGCATACCTAACCCAGGTTCCCAGCTTTGTAAGAAATGTGCTTGGCGCCAGTGAACCAATAATCACGATTCTACTCTGCTGCCTAACTGTTGGCGTTGCTATAGGCTCACTAATGTGTGAGAGCTTGTCTCGCGGGCGTATTGAACTGGGCTTGGTGGCAGCCGGCGGGCTGGGAATGACGGTGGCGGGACTTTGGTTGGGCATCCTATCGGGAAACTATCAGATGCTCTCCAACGCATCCCTTAGCCAATTTCTACAGAGTGATGGTGGACTGACCATCTTATTTATTACGACTTTCATTGGCGTTGCCGGCGGTATTTTTATCGTACCGCTATACACTATTATTCAGGAAAGAACAGCAGAACAAATTCGCGCGCAGGTTATCTCTGTAAATAATGTCCTTAATGCCGTATTTGTAGTCATTATTTCTTTTTCTATTATTGGGCTACTCGGGCCTGTGGGAATGACAATTCCCCAGGTATTTACCCTGCTGGCCGTACTAAATTTCGCTCTTTTAGTACTCCTGATTTTTCGAATGCCGGAAATGTTATTTGACACCCTTTCTTGGCTTATCTATATCCTGCCCAGGCGCACGAAATACGAGGGGACTGAGCAAATCCCTAGCGAAGGTTCAGCACTTCTAATTGCTCGCTACTCTAACCTGCTAACCCCATTTATTGTTAGCGGGGCAACGCAACGCAAGGTTCGCTTTATCCCCAGCGACGCCATTACTAACAGCCCTAGGCTTCACGCACTTTTACGCAAAAGTGACTATTTCCCCAAAAACTACTATGAAATCGAAGCTTCAGAGCTCAAGAGAAAGCACAATGCGATTCATGAGGCAGAGGCAAACAGGGATCTTCTGTGCATCCTGATTGAAGAAAACAGCAGGAAAGAAATTACAGAGCTTGTCACTCTGCTCAAGGAAAATTTTCAAAGCGCATCATTGCCACTTATCCCTCTATCGATCCAAGGTTCGTTTAGCTATAAACGAAACCTAAAGACAACAGTACAGGTTGGCAGCCCAATACCGCTTGCAGAAATTTCTCCAGAACTGCTATTCGATAACCTGAAGGGTGCCGAATAAAGAGGGGCGGCTATTAAAAATAGAGTACCCACAGAGTTGCGGGTACCCGAAGGCCATTTAGGCCGCTTTAGCGGAACTGGAATCTGAGCGACTGCCTTTCAGTAGCAACCACAGAGCGACAACCAGTATTGCCCCCTGAATACCAACACCTTGCCAAGTCGGGTAGATACCCAACCAGTCAAAGCTGAGATTTACCGGCAGCGGGGAAATCGCAATCCACGCCGCTTCTTGCAGTGCCGCGACTGCCTTGCCCGCAAGAACAAATGACAACGCCAACAGTAAATAGGTCGTCATGGAGAAGAACTTGCCTATAGGCAAGCGAGCAGAGAAGCGCACAAAGGCAATGCCCAACACAACCAGCAATATCGCACCGGCAGCGAGGCCACCCCATAGGGCACTGTACTGACTGGAAGCTGTTTGCACCAATAGGGCCTGGTAGAACAGGATGGTTTCAAAAATTTCGCGGTACACAGCGACAAATGCGAGACCGGCGATGCCCCACAGGGCGCCAGCGCTAAGGCTGCGGTTGATGCTGTTCTGGATATATTGCTGCCACTGATCCGCCTGGGTCTTACTGTGCATCCAGAAACCCACATAGAAGAGCACAACTGCGGCCAGAAGCGCTGCGACCCCTTCCATAACTTCCCGGCTGGCGCCACTGATGGAAACCAAACTCTGTGCGGCAACCCAAGTAACAACACCTGCGACCGCGGCGCTGATCCAACCGAAGTGAACAAATTTCAACGCATCGCGACGACCGGTTTTTACCAGAATCGTTGTCAGTGCAATCACTACCAGTAGCGCCTCGAGACCTTCGCGCAGAAGAATCACCAAGCTGGCAATAAATAGTGCACCCGCAGAGAGAGTTGTCTCCTGCATTAAAGATTCGGCGCGCCCCAGTTGCTCAAGAATTACCTGTACCTGAGCCGTGACTTGCTCGGGGTTACTATCGGCATTCAGCTGACTGCGCAGCCCGAGCAGCTCCCGTTCAGTGGCTTTACGCAGATCGGCGTCGAGGGAATCCAGAGAGCTCTCCGCCATCTCAAAACCGTCCAGGTAGGCACTAATAGCCAGGGTGCGAGCGTGATCGTAGTTACCTTCCTGGTAGGCCACCAGGGACTTTTCCAGTTGTACACGGGCTATTTCAATCGGCTGGGCGCCGAGGTTCTCTTCACCAGCAAAGAAAGGTGTGGGGTCGGCACGCAGGGAAGCAACTGCCGCGCCGGACAGTTCCGGGCGATCACTCTGCAGCACATTGGGGCTGTACATCACGATATCCTGCAAGCTCGGCTCAACGCCTTTGCCCTCCCCCACTTCACCTTGGAAAGCCAGGCCGCCAACATAAAATGCCAGGGACCAGCGCTGCTGCTCATTCAAGTTTTTGAAGGCGGTCATTGCAGTGCCATCGATACCGTTACTGATAGCATCGTAAAGGCCCAGCAGGGAGCGATTCTCAGCGCGCTCCAACTCGTAGAAGTTTGTAGGCGCCGGCTCCAACTGTGCCGCTAAGGGGCCATCCCCTTTACCCTCGATACCATGGCAGGTAACACACTGCGCCTGGTAGATAGCGCGACTCTCATCCACATTCAGCAATGCAGTGGGCAAAGATAGCGCGGGGGCGATAGACAATAGCCCCTGACGCAACTTGGCGGTATGTGCCTGCACTTCCTGCACACTGGCCTTGCGAAGAATCGCCGCTTGCAGCGCATCCGCCTCGGTGCGGATCATCACCGCTTCGGGCGACTCTTGCAGTTGTGCGCCGCGATCGATCAGTACCGAGGCGAACTCCTGCATCTCTGCAAACTCATCGTCACTAATGATCTCCCCATCTGCCACCGCTTCCGGATAATCCACACCGATGTACTCTGCCATCTGCATCAGCTGGCGCAATTCCTGCTCTGATAGACCGGAGGCCTGGGCTTGGACGGGTAGAACCGTAATGGCCAGTAGCGCCACTAGCAGGCGGGCCAAGTGTAAGGTGAGGCGCATGGAGAATCCTTTACTGTTATTGCAAAAGGGTTTTATCAATCTGGCGCATAATATAATTGGTAATCATTCTCACAATAAAGCCTGCAAAAGGGCTACTCCCAAATAAAGCGGTTGCAAAAAAGATTGTGCACAACTAAATTTAGCAAAATACAAACCGTCGAGGCTCTCCCAATGACCGATCTCTACTCAATTCCCGTGCAAACCGCTGATGGGCAAAAGACCACTCTGGCCGATTACAAAGACAAGGTGGTGCTAGTTGTCAACACGGCCAGTAAGTGTGGCTTCACCAAGCAATACGCGGGCCTTGAGGATTTATACAAAAAATATAAAGACCGTGGATTTACCGTCCTGGGCTTTCCCTGCAATCAATTTGGCAAGCAGGAACCCGGTAGCGATGAGGAAATTCAGGAGTTTTGTGAACTGAACTTCGGAGTCAGCTTTCCCGTCTACGCCAAGCTGGACGTCAATGGCGATGAAGCTCACCCGCTGTTTGTGGAGCTCAAGAAACGTGCGCCGGGCCTATTGGGAACCGAGGGCATTAAGTGGAATTTCACTAAGTTCTTGATCGGTAAGAATGGCGAGAATGTTAAACGCTACGCGCCAAAGGATGCACCGGCATCCCTGGAGATAGAAATCGAGCGTATGCTCTGATGGTTGTCTGTGATGACGATTCCGGCGAGCTGGCACTGAACCGCCAGCTATGTTTTGCCCTCTACGCCGCATCCCGAGCCATGACCCGCGCCTACCAGCCGATGCTAAAGGAATTGGGGATCACCTATCCGCAATATCTGGTTTTAATGGTTCTGTGGGAGTGGGCCAACACCAAGGCGCCATCGGAAGAAGAGCAGAGCGTCAGTGCACTGGGGCAGAGGCTGATGCTGGATTCCGGCACCTTGACCCCGCTGCTTAAGCGGATGGAGCAAAACGGCCTGGTCAAGCGCCGCCGCAGCAATCTGGATGAACGGATAACCCTGATCACTGTGACAGAGGAAGGCCTTGCCCTTAAACCAAGAGCCAGAGAGTGGGTGACAGCACAGCTGGACAACAGCCATATCAGCCGCAGCGAGGTAGAGCAACTACACGGAGACTTGTGGCAGTTTCTGCATAAATTGACCGATACCACCCCTTAATAGCGGCCCCCATTGAAACCCTCAGTGGGGCGGCCCTTCAAAAACAGGATATAAACACTAAAAAATAGCCAGCAACGAAAATAATATAACAAAATAAGAAAACAATACGCCAATATTAGGATATACATTGACCTCTCGGTTGATTCCGCTTCATAATGCCCTGAATCCGACCTAATGCGGAAACTGTTGTATATGAAGACTCCATTTATCACTCAGCGCCAGTCTTTTCTTGCCCTAGCTTTCTCGCTACGACTGCCCCTGCGCGGCATATAATTTTTCTCCCCCCCACCCCCAACAGAATTCCAAACTTTATTTGAGCGATGCATAGACAGCGGCAAGGCCCCCTGTTTAGCCTCAAAGCAAATAAGGAGAACAAACGAAAATGAGCACTAAAAAAGATAAGTTAGTCATTTTTGATACCACTCTGCGCGATGGTGAGCAGAGTCCTGGCGCCTCTATGACGAGAGAGGAAAAAATTCGTATCGCCCGCATGCTCGAGAGAATGCGTGTCGATGTCATTGAGGCTGGATTCGCGATTGCCAGTCCCGGGGACTTCGAGTCGGTCAAGGCCGTCGCTGAAGCCGTTACCGAATCACGGGTTTGCAGCCTTGCCCGAGCGGTCAATGCCGATATCGTGCGCGCTGGCGAAGCCCTGAAGAATGCTAACGCCTCGCGTATCCACACATTTATTGCCACCTCTCCAATCCATATGAAATACAAGCTGCAAATGGAACCGGAAGCGGTGTTGCAGCAGGCAGTGAAAGCGGTTCAAACAGCGCGCAACTTTACCGACGATGTGGAATTCTCCCTCGAGGATGGCAGCCGCTCCGAGCCGGAATTTATGTACCGCATCATCGAAGCGGTTATCGCGGCAGGAGCCGGCACTATCAATATTCCCGACACCGTTGGTTACGGAGAGCCGGAAGAATATGGGGCTATGTTCCGCCGCGTTATCGAAAACGTTCCCAACTCCGACAAAGCCATCTTTTCGACCCACTGTCACAACGACCTGGGCCTCGCCGTTGCCAACTCCCTGTCGGCTGTGATGAACGGTGTGCGCCAAGTGGAATGCACCATCAATGGCTTGGGAGAGCGCGCCGGTAATGCCTCCCTGGAAGAAATCGTTATGGCAGTACAAACCCGCCAGGATCTCTACCCGGTAGAAACAGGGCTGGATACCAGCCATATCGTGCCCACTTCGAGAATGGTGTCGTCGATTACCGGATTCCCAGTGCAACCCAACAAGGCCATTGTCGGCGCCAACGCCTTTGCCCATGAGTCTGGTATTCACCAGGACGGTGTTCTGAAGCACCGCGAGACCTACGAAATCATGCGCGCAGAAGATGTCGGCTGGGGTCAAAACCGCCTGGTTCTCGGTAAACACTCCGGCCGGGCTGCCGTCCGCGCCCGCTACGAAGAGCTGGGGGTAGATTTCGCCGATACCGAAGAATTCCAGCAGGTATTTGCCCGCTTTAAAGACCTCGCCGACAAGAAACATGAGATCTTTGACGAAGATTTGCACTCTCTGGTGAGCGGAGGCGAGTCACCGGTAGAGCGATTCCAACTGAGTGACCTGGATGTGCGCACCAAAATCGGCTCAGCCCCCCAGGCCTTTGTCAGCCTCACCATTGACGGAGAGCCCCGACAGACTGAAGCCAGCGGTGGCGGCCCAGTAGATGCCACCTTCAAAGCTATTGAACAGCTGGTAAACAGCGGCGCCGACTTAAAACTTTATTCTGTAAATGCGGTCACCCAAGGAACAGACTCCCAAGGGTCCGTTACAGTGCGCCTGGAAAAAGACGGCCGCCTGGTCAACGGCGTTGGCGCAGATACAGATATCCTGATTGCCTCAGCACAAGCCTACATGGATGCGTTAAACTTGCTCGCCAGCAGTGAGAGTAAGAAACAGGGCGTATAAGTGAACGAGCTTCAGCGAGCGGAATATTTATCAGTACTTGGGGTTCCAAGCTATGTGCCCCGATTCGTATTGCCGCTCGCACCCGATCCTCGCCAAGCCGAACTGCCTCCCGCCGAAGAAGCTGCTGGGACTCAGCAGCTTCCGGTTGCAAGTGGAATAGCTCAAAACCCACTGCCCCACTCAGCAGATCAGATAATTACCCAGCCGGTGCAAAGTCCAGAGCGCAACGCCCGTGTGCTAGATGAAATAAGCGCTCTCACCGACCAGACAAAACGCCCACAAGAGACGGTGGCAGTGACACCGGCTCCTGTTGCCCCCCCCCAGCAAAGTGTTAAACCTTTTGTTTTGAACTGCTGGCGTATTGGGGAGGAACTCCTGGCCGTGGACAGCCACGAGCCCGGTGCAGCTCTTCCCCTGGAAGCCCTGTTCAACAATATTCTCCGCGCCTTGCATTGGCACCAGCTCCCCCGGCAACAGGAGCGCCTGCAATGGCCTTTAACAGAAAATCGCTTTGGTCCTGCCGAAGACGCCTCACAGACTCGCGATACATTCTCCAGCTGGTTGGAGGCCTCTTATTCCCGTATGCCGGTTAAATCCATCTGGCTGATGGGCAGTGAAGCTCAAGACTTTTGCACTCCGATCCCATTGGAAAGCCAGGTTGTCGAATGGCAGAAGGCCCGCTTAATTAGTATGCCCAGCCTCTCGCAACTACTGCGAGCCCCCGAACTAAAACGCCCCCTGTGGAATCTGTTGCGCACTAGTTACCCGACTGAAACCCGCGCAGAATGACCTATTTAAATTACACTGAGCTACAGTTGCGCTCCGCCCTTGCCGACGACTGTGCATCTCTGGCCCAGCTGGCAAAAAGTGCCCACAGTCATCCGTGGAGTGAAGCCCAATACCAGCAGAGTCTCAGCGCCGGCCACTACTGCTGGGTCCTGATCCAAGGCGACGACATTATCGCCTGTTGCGTGATCAGTAGCCTGTTTGACCAGGCAGAGATCCTGGACATTGCCGTATCGCCAGCGCGACGCCGACAGGGCCTCGCTGAGGCACTGCTGAACAGCGTGAAAACGGAATTACCCAGCGAAGTTGAGCGAATTTTGCTCGAGGTGCGGGTATCCAATCTCGCTGCGCGCTCCCTCTATCGCAAACTGGGTTTCTCTGAAGACGGGATACGCAAAAATTATTACCCCGCGCAAAACGGCATGCGCGAGGACGCTGTACTCATGAGTCTCGCTCTGAATGACACTCAGTCGTAGAATGAGCCTCTCATTCGGAATTCCCGCCTTACCGACAAGGCCTTGAACGGCAGGCAACCACTCCTGCTCTGTAACACTATTCCCGACTTCCCAACCCCCTCGTTGGATTGACAAGAGTTATACATGTCTCTATCAAAAAGCAGCCCATCACTGCTGGAAGGCTCAGTTTCCAGTCACTTACAGAGACTGGCACTACCCATGGTCTGGGGAATTCTCGCCGCCATGTCCTTTAATATCGCCGATACCTATTTTGTCTCCCAGCTGGGCGATGGCCCCCTGGCAGCGATGAGTTTTACCTTCCCGGTAGTGATGGCCATAAACAGCTTTGCTATCGGTCTCGGCGCAGGTACCTCTTCGGCTGTGGCCCGGGTTTACGGCGCTGGAGATATAAAGAACGTTCGCCGCCTGGTAACTGACGCATCTGTACTGGCACTGCTGATTGCTATTGTGATTACTGTAATCGGCCTGGCCACCATGCGCCCTCTATTTGAGCTGCTGGGCGCCGGCCCCGATATGCTTCCGCTTATTGCCGATTACATGATCCCCTGGTATCTGGGAACCATCTTTGTCATTGTCCCGACCGTCGCGCTCGCCGCTCTTCGCGCCATTGGTAACAGCGCGGTAACCGGCCGTATTATGGTGGCGGTAGCCCTGCTGAACCTGATTCTCGACCCCATTTTGATTTTTGGGCTTTTCGGCTTTCCCCGGCTTGAGCTCCAGGGAGCAGCTATCGCTACGATTATCGTGCGCGCCCTGAGCTTTATTGCTGCACTCTACTTCATCATCAAAAAAGAACACCTAATGACAGCCCCACAATGGCGGCTGAGCGGCCTACTCGAATCCTGGCGCAAAGTGTTAGCTGTCGGGCTTCCCGCTGTGCTCACCAATGTCATTATTCCCGTATCGGGAGGTGTTGTCGTTGCACTCGTTGCCGTGCACGGCGAAGATGCCGTCGCGGGCCTGGGAGTCGCACTCCGGGTAGAACCCCTGGCACTCATTGTGTTTTACGCACTTTCCTCTGTGGTCGGCCCCTTTATGGGACAGAATGCCGGGGCGGAAAAAACCGATCGCCTGCGGGAAACCGTGAGCGTACTGGCAAGGTTCTGCCTGGTATTTGGAGCGGGACTGGCGGTGCTTCTCTACTTTGTTGCAGAACCTATCGTAAGTCTGTTCAGTGATTCCACCGAGGTTCTCGCTGTCGCTGTTGCCTACCTGACCCTCGTGCCTCTCAGCTATGCCGGCTACGGCTTTGTGATGTCTGCCAATGCCGCATTCAATGGACTCGGAAAACCGCTGCCTGCAACTGTTATTTCTTTCCTGCGGGTACTGGGCCTCTACCTACCCCTGGCCTGGATTGGAAACAGCCTGTGGGGCATGACCGGCCTGTTTGTCGCTACAGCAGCATCCAACCTGATTCTCGGCTTTATTTCCTGGTGGTGGCTGCGCCGCGATACGCACCAACGCACAGCAGAGACGACATCCAGCCCCGAGCTGTCAACCAACTGATCGACCTGTGGGCCGAATCACTCCTGATTGGGCCCATATTTATCCCCCCCCCTAAAAACACAACACAAGGAAATTAGTGCCTTAACGGGCAGCGTACACATTACTTGCCATTTTTGCCGATAACTTCAAATTCCTCCAAACCCCGGCAGACAGCAGCATAGCCCGCCTTCTTCTCTTACTGCGAAACATGGATGGTGATTCGATGAGGCTTCAGGAGATTTCCCCCCTTCAAACCCGCACCCTATTAATCAGCGCACTGACAATACTTCTGGTCTGTGCACCTTTAACAGGGTGCAACAATGACGATTCAGATCCACCCCCATCAGATGACGATACTGGCGATGACAGCAGCCCCTGGGTGCTAAATACCGACGATGAACGGGCGCCTTACATCTACGAAAGCAATAGTAATGAGCAGGTCCTGGTCAATGTACAAAGCATCGAAACCGTCACTGTCGACGGCAGGGAATACACTCAAGTCACTTCATCCGGCATCCCGGATTATGAAATTGAAATCACCACCGCTATCTACGACGAGCTAATCAATCGTCCCAAGGCGAGCACCGACTTTGTCTACGGCAGCCCCACGGTACAAATTGGCGATATCGTGAGCTTTGGTCAGGATATCGGCTTTAGCAGCAATCCACATACCTGCTACGCCGAAGCGGGTTTTGGATTCTGGCCGCCGGGCCCTGTCTGCCCAGAAAATGTTTCCCACAACAGCTATTTTCCAACTGAGCCAGAGGTCTCAGAAGAAGCTTGTGAAAGTGGACTCGGACCACAGGGCTATTGGGTCAACGGCACCTCTATCTACCAGTGGAGCGATGGACAGTCCGTGAATGGTACCTGGCATACTCTGGCACCGGTCGCTGAGATGTACGATGTTGATATCTGTGGTGGACACGCTGCTCGGGGAGACTATCACCACCACTTCTACAGCGATTGCCTGGCCGACTTGGTTGGAGACACTGGAGATAGCCACTCCCCCGTCTACGGGTTTACCGCTGATGGCTATCCCATTTATGGCCCTTGGGAGGCCGATGGTGTACTTGCAATAAGTAGTTGGGTCACTAGAGACTATGACGATGCCGACTCTACCAGCGGCTGCGGGATTGCCGGTGAGCGCAGTTGTTTACTGGTAGATGAATACGATTTATCACAGGGCACAAATACACTTGCCCAATCCGGCCCCAGTACCAGCGATACTTTTACGTCCCTATCAGGCAACCTTTTTCAAACCACCAGCGGTTTTTTTTACGAAGACTATTACTGGGACTCCAATTTGACCAATCAGGAGGGCGCTTATCTGGATCAATACAATGGGCACAGTGACAGCGAGCATGGTTATCACTACCACCTAACGGTAGAGCTGAATGATGAAGGGCAGCTGACACCATCATTCCCCTATACTTTTGGGCCCCGCTTTTACGGCAAACTCGATGACCAGACAATTGTGAATGTTTGCTCCGATGAAGTCGGCGGAGGTTTTCCCCCTGGCCCACCGCCCATGTAGCTAGGCCAGCAGAAAACAGCTTACCTATATCACCTATAAATCATTGATAAAGCCCCACGCCAGCCTGGAACCGGTCAAAGCTTCCAGACTGGCGACTCTCCCAAATACAGTCTCAGAATCCAGGCCTCTGCTTTCAGTAGCTGGCTTCACTAGATACAGCCAGCCAACTACTAGGGAGCCTCTGAATAACTCCGTGATACCTCTGGCATGCAGAGCGGTTCACAATCAAGGCGCGGCTTCGCAGGAATGTCTAGACCTTTCAAGAAGTCGCAACGCGGAGTGTGAATCGCTCTGCAAGCCCCGAAGGGCGGGCCTTGAAGGCCACAGCTGCTGCGTTGCAGCTCTTGCCAAGGGCTACGGCCATTCGCGGCGAGCTGCGCCTAACATCTGCAGCCTTCAAGACCCGCAGAGGCATTACGGAGTTATTCAGAGGCTCCCTAGACCTTTTAGTCAAAAAAATATCGAAAGAATAATATTTTATTTAAATTAAATACAAAGAAAGTCATTAACGAGATAAGTAATTTTCCAGCAAATAAATTTTTTAACTGTTGATACCGAAAAAAAAGCCATCCTTTTGAACTTACGCACAAACTAGGCAGAAATAGAGAGCCAATTTAACCCTTTGCAAATTAGGTTAATATTTATCCACATTTTCTCCACTTTTATCCGCTAATTTCTGGACTAACCCCCATCTAGTTCACGGTGTGCTATGAAGTTAACGGAAATTTTTGACACGGACCGAAAGTCCATTTTGCCTTATGTAATATCTCTGGTATTACTTTCCGGCGTACTCCAAGCATGCGGTGGAGGCGGCAGCTCTTCATCTGATTCAGATTCGTCATCTGAAGATACTAGTGACAGCGGCTCAGATTCCGGTGACGATAATGACGATGACGATTCATCAGATGATAGTGACAGCTCAGACTCGAGCACCGATAGCGGGGTTTGGATTCTAAATACTGATGATGAGCGCGCACCCTATATCTATGAAAGTAACAGCAATGAACAAGTACTAGTAAATATTCAGAGCGTTGAATCTGAAACTGTCGACGGTAAAGAATACACTGTTGTATCAGCAACCGGCATTCCAAATTACACTATCGAAATTACACAAACTGTTCTCGATGCACTCCTGGAACGTCCAAAAGCATCCTCTGACTTTTTAACCGGCAGCCCCTATGTCAGCGTTGGAGATATTGTCAGTTTTGGGCAGGACATTGGATATAAAAGTAATTCGTCCTGTGGTGCAGAAGCTGGTTATGGCTTTTGGCCACCGGGGCCTGTCTGCCCTGAAAATGTTTCCCATGTTGGCTATTTTCCCGTTGAACCTGAACCTGCAACTGACAGTTGTGAAACTGGTTTAGGGGTACAGGGCTACTGGGTAAATGGAACCTCTATTTATCAATGGAGTGACGGGATGAGTGTTGATAATACATGGCATACACTCGCCCCCCTAGCTGAAGTCTACGACGTTGATATTTGCGGTGGTCACGCAGCAAACGGTGATTATCACCACCATTTTTACAGTGAATGCCTCGCAGAGATGGTCGGCGATATTGGTGACGACCACTCTCCAATTTATGGCTACACCGCCGACGGCTATGCAATTTATGGCCCTTGGGAAAGTGAGGGTGAATTAGCGGAAAGTAGTTGGGCTGTTCGAGATTACGATGATGCCTCATCCGAAAGTGGCTGTGGTGTCGCCGGCGAGCGCAGCTGCTTATTAATCGATGAATATGATATTTCCCAAGGCGTGGAAACTACTTCTAATACTGGCCCAGCTACAAGTGATTCATATACCTCCGCCTCCGGAAATGAATTTGAAACAGCTGCTGGTTTTTTCTACGAAGATTATTATTGGGACGAAGAACTTACAGCTCAAGGTGGAGTCTATTTAGATCAGTACAATGGCCATTCGGATGATGAGCGAGGATACCATTATCATCTTACCGTCACTGTCGATAGCGATGGACAATTAATCCCCGCCTTTCCCTTCACTTTTGGACCGCGCTTTTACGGAAAATTGGATGACCAAACTGTTGTCAGCCGATGCTCAACAACCGTGGGGCGGTAACCAATAAAGATAAATTGAGGTAACCTTCTCGTGAAAATTAACGGGTACTTTCTTGCCGGCTCATTAGCCTGGCTAACTGCAGCCAGTGTTGTGGCTCAACCTAATCCCAACTCTGGGCATAACAACGATCAACGTTCGGTTAGGGAAGTACCTGTTCGCAATAGCAATGGAAGAAACTGGCAAAACAACAACTCGATAAATTCAGAAAACACTAGAAATAACACTGCAGATTCCTCCACCGACTCAAACAGCAATACAGTTGAAGAGGAAAGTCCAACAGATACTACGGTAGATAATCCAACAGAAACAACTACCGACGAAACAAGCAATACATCGAATAATAACGAGGACACTTCTTCGGACGTTAACGAAGACAATTCCGGCTCCTCAGATAATTCGACAATTTCAGGTAACGAAGAAAGCTCGGTAACAGAGAGCTCCGGTACTACCTGGATTATCAATTCAACTAACGAACGCGCCCCCTATATTTACGAAAGTAACAGTAATCAGCAGGTTCTGGTTAATGTGCAAAGTATTGAATCTGTAACCGTTGCCGGAAAGGAATATACCCGCGTATCTGCTACCGGTATCCCGGACTACCAGATTGAAATAACCCAGGAAATACTAGACGCACTCATCAGCCGTCCAAAAGCCTCTACAGACTTCGTCAATGGCTACCCCTTGGTACAAACTGGTGAGGTTGTTAGCTTCGGCCAGGACATCGGCTATCGCAGTAATTCCAGCTGCGGCTCAGAAGCCGGTTATGGCTTCTGGCCCCCAGGTCCCGTGTGCCCCGAAAACGTCGACCATGTAGGCTATATTCCTGCTGAGCCTGAGGCATCCACTGACAGCTGTGAAACTGGGCTCGGTGTACAGGGTTACTGGGTAAATGGAACCTCAATTTACCAGTGGAGTGACGGACAGTCCGTAAATAACACTTGGCATACCCTGGCTCCCATGGCAGAAGTCTATGACGTAGATATCTGTGGCGGCCATGCAGCTAACGGCGATTACCACCATCACTTTTACAGTAATTGCCTGGCTGAAATTGCCGGGGACACCGCCGATGGACACTCCCCTATCTACGGCTATACCGCCGATGGCTACGCAATTTACGGTCCATGGGAAGACGCAGGTGTGCTAGCTAAAAGCAGCTGGGCAATACGGGATTACGACGATCCCCGTTCAGACACCGGCTGTGGCGTTGCCGGGCAACGCAGCTGTCTGCTAGTCGATGAATATGATATTGATCGTGGCGTATCCAATACAAATAACACCGGCCCCACTACCAGCGGCAGCTACACCTCTCAATCCGGAAACGAATTTGAAACTCCGGCAGGTTTTTTCTACGAGGATTATTACTGGGATGAAAGCCTGACAGCGCAAGGTGGCGAATACTTGGATCAATTTAATGGACACACTGACAGTGAAAGAGGTTATCACTACCACCTGACAGTTACACAGGATAACAATGGCCAACTAATCCCAGCTTTCCCATTTACCTTCGGCCCGCGCTTTGCCGGCAAGCTGGATGACCAAACTATCGTCAATCGCTGCTCAACCACCGTTGGCCGCTAACTCATATTCAAGCTTGGGAGTAAGAGTTAAATGAAAATGCACAGGTTCTTTATCGCTGGGTCTTTGGCCTGGATTTTTTCAGCCTCTATGACCGCGTATGCGGCACAGCCAAATCCTCACGCAGGCCACAATGGCGATCAGCATCCGGTGATAGAGATACCTCTGCATGTTGCCGCTCCCAGAATCGAACTGGACATGAGCCGCGACGATATGTCCGGCTATAACCTACATATTGACTACGATCGGTTTGAGCTGGAATCCCCTCGCTTTGCCAATGACGATTCTGAGCAGTTTCTGGAGGGGCACGCCCACCTTTACATCAATGGGGAAAAAATCCAACGTCTTTACGGCTCGGATTTACATATTCCCGGAAAATTACTAAAACCTGGTTTTAACCAAGTCACCGTGACTCTCAATGCACACGACCACAGCACTTGGAGCCGCGGTGGCAAGCGAATACTGGCAACCTTATTTGTTCACCTCGATAAGAAAGAGCTGGTATTACACCGCTTTTCAACATCACCTATCGGGGGCAACAAACAAATAGCCAAAGTCAGCCGACCTGATAATTAGATTAAGATCTGGAATTTTTCAAAGAAAGAATTGGAGCTAATACCCAAAAAAATATTTAATTAATAGCCGGCCCAATAATTAAAGGCTACTTAGGCTATTTACAATAAAGCAATAAGATATTTTTACCTGACTCACGGAGTATCGCTTTTGAACGCAGTGCACAAATCTGAAAAAAATTAAGACGATAAAGAGGATATAAAATGTAGCTAGCAGGCCATCCACATTTCATTCACTTTTGTGCGCTAGGTTCGGGGAGCAACTCCTCCATATGCCACGGTGTGATATGAAAATAATTAAAATTTTTGACCGGAATGGCCATCCTACACTCTCTTATACACTAGCGTTGATAATATCTCTCGGAGTTCTTCAGGGATGCGATAGTGGCTCTTCCTCAGATGAGGATGGCGATGATTCTTCTGAGACCTCCTCTGAAGAGTCAGATTCCAGCACTGATACTGGTGTCTGGATTATGAATACTGATGACGAACGCGCGCCTTACATTTATGAAAGTAACAGCAATGAGCAGGTTCTGGTCAACGTCCAGAGCGTAGCATCAGAAACCGTAGATGGCCGGGAATACACCGTTGTATCAGCAACCGGTGTTCCCGACTACGAGATTGAAATTACTCAAAGTATTCTAGACGGACTACTTGAACGTCCATTAGCCTCCTCTGATTTTGAAACCGGCAGCCCCACTGTCAGCGTTGGAGATATTGTCAGCTTTGGGCAAGATATTGGCTATACGGGTATTGGCACCTGTGATGTAGATGCCGGCTATGGATTTTGGCCACCAGGGCTCGTTTGCCCAGAGAACGTCTCTCATGTCGGATACATCCCTGTCGAACCCGAGCCCGCAACGGAGGAGTGCGCAACGGGGCTCGGCGTACAGGGCTACTGGGTAAATGGCGTCTCTATTTATGATTGGGGTGATGGTCAATCAGTGGATGGCACCTGGCAAACCCTGGCACCGGTTGCTGAGGTCTACGATGTGGATATCTGTGGTGGACACGCCGCAAACGGAGATTACCACCATCACTTTTATAGCGATTGCCTAGCCGATCTTGTTGGCGATATAGGTGACGACCACTCCCCTGTCTACGGCTATACCGCCGACGGCTATGCAATCTATGGCCCCTGGCAGAGTGAAGGAGAACTCGCAGAAAGCAGCTGGGCTGTACGAGATTATGACGACCCCAGCTCCGAGAGCGGTTGCGGCGTAGCAGGCGAGAGAAGCTGTCTCTTGGTGGATGAATACGACCTCTCCCAAGGAGTCGAAACAACATCGAATACCGGCCCCACGACAAGTGGCTCTTATACCTCCCTGTCAGGCAATGAGTTCACTACAGCAGCGGGCTTTTTCTACGAGGACTATTACTGGGACGAAGACCTGACTAATGAAGGCGGAGTATATTTGGACCAGCATAACGGTCACTCAGATGACGAAAGGGGATACCATTACCACCTGACTGTCACTGTCGATGATGATGGTGAGCTTGTCCCCGCCTTCCCATATACTTTTGGCCCCCGCTTTTACGGCAAGCTAGATGATCAAACTATTGTCAATGAGTGCTCAACACAGTAGTTCAGCGGTGCACTAACATTGAAGGCCAAGCCACTTTCCTAATACGCCGGAAATCTCCCTGGAGTCGCAGTAAGTGTAAGCTTTGCGGTCCCTTGTTTTTACGGGGACCGACACCCCAGGTAATGGAAGTAACTGGAGCAATAGCACCCGATAGACTAAAAGCACTGGTAACCAGAAGTATTCACAGCAACAGCAGTTTGAATGAAGTATGTTGCCCCATCGCCAAACCTGGGAGTGAGACAATAATGAAAATTCTTCGAGCCGTTCTTATCGGGTCTTTTATCTGGGGAATAACCAACCTTGCTACAGCACAGCCAGACTCACACACGGGCCATAACGGCGACCAACACCCAGTAGTCGAGATCCCTTTACACAATGCTGCACCGCGCATCGAACTGGACATTAGTCGCGATAAAATGTCCGGATATAACCTACATATAGACTACGACCGGTTCGAATTAGAATCCCCTCGCCACGCCAATGATGCCTCAAAGCAATATCTGGAAGGTCATGCCCATCTCTATATCAACGGTAAGAAAATACAGCGAATCTATGGTCCAGACTTACACCTTCCCGACAAGCTGTTTAAATCGGACTTCAACCAAATTACTGTCACTCTTAACGCCCATGACCACAGTACCTGGAGCCGGGGAGGGAAGAGAATTCTTGCAACTCTATTTATCCGGCTCGATAAGCCCGATCTGATATTGCATCGTTTTTCTACATCTCCAATAAAGCCGGGAGTAAGCACAGGCAAACCGGGATAATAATAGAAGTAACTACCAGTAAGGACTCAATCTCTCCTACCGACTCAGGGCATGGAGGCCCCAAGAACAGCTTTGGATAACCAAGCTAAGCTTATTGGCACTTAGCTTGAGCTCTTATCGTGAGACTCTCGGAGTGTTAAAAGATTGCCCTGATATTTACAGTAAGTGTAGGCTTGATCTTCTGAGCCGCGTTTCCTCAGTGGAAACAGAGTAAAATGCACCTGAGCTCACTGTGAACACAGGCTACTGAAATCCAAGCTACCGGCTATGTCGTTAAATATTCGCTATAAACTAAGCCTCGCTTTCTTATTGACTACAGCAATTACTGTTGGCGGAATGTTCGTATTCTTTCAGTGGAGCTTTAAGCATGGTTTTATGACCTATATCCAGTCTCAGGAGCTTCGCGAGGTCGGCGATTTAGTAGATGAGTTACAAGAAATCTACGCCAGCGAAGGAAGCTGGCAATCTATCGACGGCAATAGCAGGCGCTGGCAAAGACTCCACAGACGCGTGATGTCCAGTCACTTTGAGGATATGCCACCCCCACATCGTCCACCTCCGGGTACGAGGGGCCCCCGCCGCCCGCCTGAGCCCCCACCTGAACACGCAGTGGGCAAGTCGCTTAATGCCCGCCTGGTCCTGTTGAACAAAGAGAAAAGACCTCTGATAGGTCGTTATTCAAGATCTGAGAACATGGTAATGCAGCCTCTGGTTGTGGATGGAGAAACCGTAGGTTACCTGGCTATCAATCCACTACCGGTGTTAGATGATGATTTGGCCGTAGGGTTTGTTAAAGAGCAATCGCGGACTTTCGCTCTTATCTCTGTTGCCACCTTCATTCTGGCACTAGCCATTGCCATCCCCCTTGCCTGGCAGCTGGTAAGGCCCATCCGTAAGCTGACCGAAGCAACATCCCATCTTACATCCGGCAACTTTAAAACCCGTATTGATATAGAGCAACGAGATGAGCTGGGCCAATTAAGTGCTGACTTTAATCGGCTCGCCGCAACGCTGGAAGCAAACGAACATGCTCGAAACCGATGGATGGCAGATATTTCGCATGAGCTGCGCACACCTCTCGCAGTATTAAAAGGGCAGATTGAAGCCATTCAAGACGGTATCAGATCAGCCACACCAGAGAACCTGCGTATACTGCACAGCAAAATTCAACAATTGAGCCGCCTGATAGATGATCTCTATGAGTTGTCTCTCTCCGACGCGGGGGCACTAAGTTACTGCAAGTCCGACATCTCCCTGGAAAATATCCTACGAAGTGTTATCGAAGACTTTGAAATTCCATTCGACCAGAAAGGTATTCGCTTGGGCAGCGACCTCCAACTATCGGAAGATAAGTTAGTCTACGCAGATGAAGCACGCCTCAATCAGTTATTTAGCAACCTGTTAACCAACAGCCTACGCTACACCGATAGTGGGGGACAACTCAAAGTAACTGCGCGCTGTGAAGCCCGAACAGCCATTATCACTTTCGCCGACTCCGCCCCCGGTGTTGCCAGTGCTGATATACCACACCTGTTCGAGCGCCTGTATAGAGCAGATAGTTCACGCAGCCGGGAAACCGGCGGTGCGGGTTTGGGGCTATCAATTTGCCAAAATATTGTTACAGCACACGAGGGTAGCATTTCTGCAACTCCGTCCACTATGGGCGGTCTTGAAATAAGTATTTTTT
This sequence comes from Microbulbifer sp. CNSA002, assembly GCF_047324085.1. NCBI lineage: Bacteria > Pseudomonadati > Pseudomonadota > Gammaproteobacteria > Cellvibrionales > Microbulbiferaceae > Microbulbifer > Microbulbifer sp. CNSA002. The sequence goes on along the minus strand of NZ_CP172449.1, from coordinate 702,008 downwards.
TACCCCTAAGCCAAAGGATTAAATGGTAGGAAGTTATGAGCGCCAAAATATTAATAGTCGAAGATGAAACCGAACTTGCGCACCTACTACTGGATTATCTTCATGCCGCCGACTATCAAGCCGAGATCATTTCTGATGGTAATCAGGTTATCCCCAAAGTGGAAACTATGAAACCGGATTTGATCCTTCTCGACCTGATGCTACCTGGGCGGCATGGGATGGAGATTTGCGAAGAGATTCGCCAAAAAGGCAACGACGTTCCAATTATTATAATGACTGCGCAAATTGAGGAACCCGATCGTTTGCGCGGCCTGGAATCCGGTGCCGACGACTATGTTTGTAAACCCTACAGCCCCAGGGAACTCGTCGCACGGGTGAAAGCGGTGTTGCGCCGTCGACCACAAAAGGGCGAAGTCGGAAATGGTGGCATCGAACTAGATAGAAATACCGGGCAACTGCGAATCGGAGGTAAAGACGCCAACCTTACTGCGCTGGAGTTCCACCTATTTGACCTACTTTACAGTGAGCCCGGTCGAATTTTTTCCCGTGAACAAATCATGGACCGCATCTATTCCGATTACCGCGTAATCAGCGACCGAACTATTGATAGCCACATCAAAAAAGTGCGCAAAAAAATATCAGTGCTTATGCCTGAAAAAGAGTTGATTCACTCTGTCTACGGTGCTGGCTATAAGTTTGAGATAAATTAATTATGCCTGGGGGCACGCAGCCCCCAGATTCACACTACAAAGCTTCAGTAGCCAATTTTAACCATTCAGCAGTTTTTTCAGTAACCAGCGGGGTAATCACATCTCGCACCCTCTGGTGGTAGCGATTCAGCCATTCCCGTTCAGTCTCAGTGAGTAGTGCCACGTCAATCAAATTACGATCGATCGGAGCTAACGTAAGTTCTTCAAACTCTAGAAAATCTGGATAATTTTCACTCTTTTTCACAAACACCAAATTTTCAATACGGATGCCGTACTGCCCAGTGAGATAAAACCCCGGTTCGTTGGAAACGATCATCCCCGGCTGAAGAGCAACACCTGTCACAGCCTTACCTATCCGCTGTGGCCCCTCGTGAACACTTAAGAAACTACCAACACCGTGACCGGTACCGTGGGCATAATCCAGACCCACCTCCCACAGCGAACGGCGTGCAAGCGCATCAATTTGCTCTCCACAAGTCCCCTTGGGGAATCGCAAAGTCGCAATTGCTATATGCCCCTTTAAAACCCGGGTAAAGTTTTCTTTTGCCGAGGGCGGGAACTCACCCAGAGCAACAGTTCGGGTAATATCGGTGGTGCCATCTGGATATTGGCCACCAGAATCGCACAGATATACCCCTTCCGGCTTCATAACCAAACTGGATTCAGGGCTCACCCGATAGTGCACAATGGCCCCATTCGGACCATAGCCAGAAATTGTCTCAAAACTGTTGCCCTGAAACCCTTCGCGAGCCTCCCTTTTACTGCGTAAAAGCTTTACTGCGGACAATTCGTCAAAATGGCCTGTGGCAACCTGTTCAGGTATTTCCGCCAAGAATTCACACACCGCAGCACCATCCCTTTCGTGTGCAGCCTGGCTGCCTGCCAGTTCAATCGCATTCTTACAGGCCTTGGCTTCAGTGACCGGGTCACCTTCCAGCATTAGTTCAATATCCAGTGCTCGCAATTGCTGTAAAGTCCAACTGTTGCTAATCAGGGGATCTATCCATATTTTATTGACGTGGCGGCGCTTAATATTTTCAAATAATTCCCCTTTGGCCACGACTAGACTTACATCTTTATCCAAGTGCTCGATCAACGCATCCCCTACAGCGCCCTCCCCCAAATAAAGAGTTGCACTGCCATCCCGGTAAAGTACTGCATTGGCCAAGGCCACTGGTAAGTGCGGAATATCCTCTCCTCGGATATTAAAAAGCCAAGCACAGCTTTCAGGATTTGGTAGCCATAAAGCATCGGCTCGTTTTTCTGCGAGACGTCGGGCAATCCTCTGCCGTTTCTCTTTGGAATGCTCACCAGTAAAGATGAAGGGGTGTGGGCGTGCAGGCCCACAGGGAGATGCGGGGCGGTCATTCCAGATGGCATCAATCGGGCTCTGTTCCATCGGCTGTAGTTGGATATCCCTTTCAGCCAATCGCTTCTTGATCAAGGCCAATCCCGGCTCCGTGTGCAGTCGCGGGTCATACCCCAGAGACTGACCAGCATCCAGCTGACTACATAGCCACTCAATGATCGCGACTTGACTGAGGCTCATTAACTCAATGGGTTGATCACCGAGTTGTTGCTGTGCCTGCAAGGTATAGCGACCATCAACAAATAATGCCGCTTCTCGACTGCCTACCGCAGCCATTCCTGCGGAACCAGTGAAACCTGTCAGCCAGGGCAGTCGCTCATCTGCCGCAGGCACACTTTCATTTTGGTACTCATCAGCCCGGGGTACCAAGAAAGCATCGACACCCTGCCGCTGCAACTCTTCCCGCAATGCCTGTAAACGCTCCCGGCTCATAACCTCTCCCCTTCAATAACTGAGTTTGCCACTGCACCGCTAAAAGCCCCTCGATGACTGTTGGCCACAACAGAGTACAGTGTTAATCCAAATGGATTTGAGCAAATTGTCCAGGTGTGCCAGTCCCGCTGGCAACTCAGCCCATTGACATGACCCCATTCGCCGAGCTGGTAAACTGACAAGTCTAATTTCGCAGTATACCCCACCCTCGGAGCAACGCCTGCGTGTATAATACGCCCCTATTTTTTTCGAATATCCAGTGATCGAATCTTAAAGTATGGGTCAAAGTTCTTCCCTGGCAGGCTTTGCCGGCCGCCGCACCTTCGCCATTATTTCCCACCCGGACGCCGGTAAAACAACCGTGACCGAAAAGCTTCTTTTGTTCGGGAATGCAATCCAGCAAGCGGGCTCCGTTAAGGGGAAAAAAGGTCCCCACGCACGCTCTGATTGGATGACGATGGAACAGGAACGCGGTATTTCTGTTACCTCTTCCGTTATGCAGTTCCCCTACAAAGAGAGGACTGTAAACCTACTGGATACACCGGGGCACGAAGACTTCTCTGAAGATACCTACCGGGTACTCACCGCCGTCGACTCCGCACTGATGGTGATTGACGGGGCCAAAGGTGTGGAAGACCGCACCATCAAGTTGATGAATGTGTGCCGCTTGCGAACAACGCCGATTCTCTCATTTATCAACAAACTCGACCGGGATATTCGCGACCCGATCGAGGTAATGGATGAGATTGAAGAAGTTCTGAATATCCAGGCTGCCCCTATCAATTGGCCTTTGAGTTCAGGAAAAGGTTTCAAGGGGGTCTATAACCTCTACACCGATACCATCCATGTATTCTCCCAGGGTCAGGGCCACAGAATTCCCGATGATATTCAAATTAAGGGTCTGGACTCCGCTGAGGCTGACGCACTACTTGGCGAGTACGCCGAGGATATTCGGGAAGAGATTGAATTGGTTCGTGGAGCCACTCATGAGTTTGACCAGGAAGCTTATCTTGCCGGTGAACTGACCCCGGTATTTTTCGGTACGGCCTTGGGTAACTTTGGCGTAAGGGAAATGCTCGATGGTTTCGTTGAATGGGCGCCCTCACCCCAATCCCGGGAAACCAAAGAGAGAAAAGTAGAGCCCAGCGAAGATAAATTCTCCGGCTTTGTTTTTAAAATCCAAGCGAATATGGACCCCAAACACCGCGATAGAATTGCCTTTATGCGTGTCTGCTCCGGCACCTACAATCGCGGTATGAAAATGAAGCATGTGCGCATTGGCAAGGATGTAAAAATTGCTGATGCGGTGACATTTATGGCTGGCGACCGAACCCACGTAGAAGAGGCCATTGCCGGCGATATTATTGGTTTGCACAACCACGGTACTATCCAGATCGGCGATACCTTTACCGAAGGCGAAGCACTGAAGTTTACCGGCATTCCCAATTTCGCCCCGGAGCTGTTCCGTCGCATACGTTTAAAAGACCCTCTCAAATTAAAGCAATTACAAAAAGGGCTTCAGCAGCTTTCTGAAGAGGGGTCCACCCAGGTATTTTTCCCGCTGGATAACAACGACATTATCGTGGGCGCAGTTGGTGTACTACAGTTCGAAGTAGTCGCTTACCGATTAAAAGACGAATACAAAGTTGAAGCCATCTACGAAAACGTCAACGTGAACACTGCGCGCTGGGTAGATAGTGAAAGTGCCAAAGAACTAGAGAATTTCAAGCGCAAGGCCAGTACCAACCTGGCACTCGATGGCAGCGGACACCTGACCTACCTGGCACCGACGCGCGTTAATTTACAATTGGCTGAAGAGCGCTATCCGGAAGTTCGCTTTTATGCCACGCGGGAACACTAAAGCAGCAAGTCTAAGTACCTTTGTTGAAACCTTAGTGTGACAGCAGTAAGAAAGAGGCAAATAATGAGTCAGTTTGTAGAAATACCTACTGAAGTACCCAATGAAGTACCTCGGCTGGGCAATCGCATCACCAAAGCTATTGGCAAGTTGATAATCAAGATGCTCGGCTGGCGAATGGATGGGGAAATCCCTCCAGAAAGAAAAGTCATGGTGGCTTTGGCTCCCCACACATCCAATTGGGATTTTGTGGTTGCCATGCCATTTATTATGGCATTGGGTATTAAAATTTCCTGGCTCATGAAAAAGGAAGCTTTTTTCTTCCCGTTTAAAGGACTATTTATGTGGCTTGGAGGTGTTCCTACCGATAGGCGCGCCGCAGGTAATATCGCTCTACAAGTTGCATCGAGTTACCGGGAAAATGAAAAAATGTGGGTGGGGATTACTCCCGAGGGGACCCGCAAAAAAGTAGGGCGCTGGAAGAACGGTTTTTTAAGGATTTCCTATACCGCTCAAGTTCCTATTTTGCTTGTTGCCTGGGACTTTCCCAATAAGCGTATTTGCATTGACTCCCTGTACCAGCCTATCGGTGATCTGGAACAGGATATGGCAGAGATCCAAAAGCGCTTTAGCAAGTATCAGGGGTATTACCACGATAATGAAAGTACTCTTGAAAAGGGGTAACCAGTCCACTCGTGATACAGTTAAGTAGTGAGCTTTCTACTTATACCTACCTGATACTGACAGTAATCGCCTTTACCGCAGGCTTTGTCAGTGCGATCGCCGGGGGAGGGGGAATAATCACCCTCCCCGCTTTACTCTGGGCCGGCATTCCCCCACTCGATGCTCTCGGTACCAATAAGTTTCAAAGCGTCTTTGGCACCCTATCATCCACCATTAACTTCCTGCAAAAAGGCCAGTTGAATTTACGCCCCCTCTGGCCAGGACTACTTGCTGCAATTATCGGTTCCTGCCTAGGCACCTTAACAGTCGCTTCACTTGGGGAGGCTGGCCTCAATACCTTACTTCCCATCCTGCTCATTGCTATTGCCCTCTACTTTATTCTGTCCCCCCGCATTTCCGACATTGACTCAAAACCCAGAATCAGTAACGTTACTTTTAATCTAGTTGTTGGCGGTGGGCTCGGCTTTTACGGGGGCTTCTTTGGCCCTGGGATGGGGTCTATCTGTGCAGCCGCCTTCGCAGCGCTACTCGGCTACAATATGCGTGCGGCTACGGCATCAACAAAACCTATTGTGCTCGCTACCAATGTGACCTCTATGCTAATTTTTATCGCTGGAGGCCATGTTTTTCTATTGCTCGCTATCGCTATGTCTTTTGCCCAGGTTGTAGGAGCTCGTCTCGGCTCCAACCTCGTGATTGCAAGAGGTGCCAGTATTATCAAACCGGTAATCATTATTGCCACCATTGCTGTGGCAATAAAACTATTAGTGGAGGATTGATATCGTGACCTGGCTGGCAACGCTTATTCTTTCTTTCATTGCCTTTGTTATTGTGGTTTGGGTTCTTATGCACCTGCGCAGACCCAGATTTCGAATGGACCGAGGCAGTTTTGTTAAGGGCCTTGAAGATGTAATCACCGGGCAAGCCAGCGATACTGAATGGCGAGCACTCCTCGCCTGCCCAATGCGACACGACCCAAAGCTTGAAGAGATGCGACAACGTTGCCTCAGTATTGAAGACAGCGAATATACTGGCGAACCGCCCTACTTATTTACAGAAAAAGGCCTGCATACGTTACGTGAAATTCGCGAGCAACTGATCGCTGCCTCATCAAATAACGAGCCAAAAGCTTAAGACCGAAGAGTATTAACAAAGGATAGACCGATGTTGAAACCACTGCTTTCCCTTACCGGGGGACTGATCACTACCATTGCACTGGGAATAGCCCAGGCAGCCCCTCTGTCACAGGAAGATGTATCTGTGGCGGAAGTATTACGTGACCGGGCACTGGAAAGCTCCGACGCCTACAGTATTGTAGAGTCTTTAACCATCGAGGTTGGACCACGACGGACAGGCACTGAGGGCGATGAAAGAGCCGTTGCCTGGGCACAAGACAAAATGAAGGCATTTGGCTTTGATCGCGTCTATACCGAGCAAATTGAGGTACCCCGCTGGATTCGTGGCCATGCTCACGCCGAAGTCATATCCCCTTTCCCCCAGCCACTAGTTGTCTCCTCCCTCGGCTATGGCGCCGCCACTCCTACGGGAGGGTTAACAGCGGAAATTATCGAGTTTCCCGATGTGCAGGCCCTGCTGAAGGCCCCAGCCAGCCAAGTGAAAGGCAAAATTGCTTTTATCAATAAGCGTATGGAGAGAGCGCGCACGGGAGAAGGCTACGGCCCTGCGGCGCAAGGCCGCAAGTTGGGAATGCGCGCTGCCGCTGAAAAAGGGGCTGCTGCCATGCTGTTGCGCTCCGTAGGAACCGATTCAGACCGATTTGCCCACACCGGTATGATGTCGGTTGATGATGTGGAAAACCCAGTTCCTGCACTCGCACTTTCCGCTCCTGATGCAAACCTGCTCGAGGCTATGCTCCAACGCGGCAAGCCAGTCCAGGTAAAACTTGATGTTGAAACTGAGCGACTGAGTGACGGCCCCTCTTTTAATGTCATCGGTGAGATTACTGGCCGTGAGCAACCTGAAGAAGTCATGATTATCGGTGCGCACCTGGATTCCTGGGATGAAGGCACCGGGGCCTTGGACGACGGAGCTGGGGTTGCCATTGTTATGGAAACTGCACGTCTAATTGCTGAGCTGCCACAGCGCCCCCGCCGTACCTTGCGAGTCGTGCTGTTTGGTGCAGAGGAAATCGGATTGGTAGGTGCTAAGCAGTATGTGGAGGCACACGTAAAAGAACTGGACAATATTATTGCCGTCTCCGAATCAGACTTTGGAGCAGGGAAAGTCTGGCGTTTCGATACCCGTCTTCCTGAGAGCAAATTTGATATTGCAGATCAAATGATGCAACTCCTCGCCCCCCTGGGTATTGAGCGCGGAAATAATGAATCTTACGGTGGCCCAGATAGCAGTGTGTTTGTTGCGCGCGGTGTGCCAGCCTTTGGTCTATACCAGGACGGCACCGACTACTTCGATTATCACCACACACCCAACGATACCCTGGATAAAGTCGACCCTGAGAATCTTCGCCAGAATGTAGCGGCCTGGGTTGTAATGTCTTTCCTGACCACCGAGATGGAAGGAGACCTGGGGCGAGTACCTACTGCCTCTGAATAAATAAAAGATACAGACGATATTTTTAAAGCCCCACCTGGTGGGGCTTTTTTTATCCCCAAACTTTTCTTCTCTCGCATACTGGCGTACCAATCAGCCGCAGTAATCCACAGATTTATCGCTCATAACACTGTTAATAACTGATGTCCGTTTTATGGCGTCTTTGTTACCAACAGAAACCATGGATAGAGTTGTGTATAACTCCGGGATATCCCCTGCCAGCCCCGTGGTTGCTTGGCTCTATTGAAGACGGGTAAAAAAGCAGCACTTTTTGCGTGGATTTCCACAGCCAGCGGTTACTAACAGAAAGTCTGGATAGAGTTGTGCATAACTTTAATAAACGGGCTACAGGCCCCGTGGTTACAGGGGATTACTGCAGAGACTAAAAAATCACCGATATTTTTACCGGCTAAATTTAATTTTTGACGGGAGTGGTATGGGTACTTTTCTGGTTTTTGCGCGAGTTATTTTGTTGGATTATTTTTTGAGTGAGTGTAAAGGCGTTTGGAGAGAAGATCGGTAAAGACCTATTTTTATAGGCTTTTTAGGAGAGCGTCTGTTTAAGGTGCTCAGGTAGTTTTAGGTTTTTTTTAATTACTGACTGACTTTTTAAATAGAAAGTTGAGCATTAAAATTTTTCAGAGCTATTTTTATTTTTTCTATTTAATTTCGACTAAGTACTTTCTGCTTTCTCTCTCTTCCTTCCCTTTCTTATTTTTTTCTTTTGTTTTTTGCTTCTTTAAAGTATTTTCAGCCATAAAAAAAGGGCCACCCTATTGGGTGGCCCTTTTCGGATTAGAAGCCTGACGATGACCTACTCTCACATGGGGAAGCCCCACACTACCATCGGCGATGTTGCGTTTCACTTCTGAGTTCGGCAAGGGATCAGGTGGTTCCACAACTCTATTGTCGTCAGGCAAACTGGCTTGGGTTGGCGTTGGTCTTATAAGCAATGTGCTTGGCCTGCCGTGTTATCGCTGTTTGCCTCGGTCATATTGTTGACCGGCGATAACCCCAAATAAGTCGGTAAAACAATCTGTAGTAATACACCGCAAGCGATCGTATGTCTCTAACTCACAATCCGCTAGCTTAGCTAGTCGTTAGTAACCATCTCTGTTGTATGGTCAAGCCGCACGGGCAATTAGTACTGGTTAGCTCAACGCCTCACAACGCTTCCACACCCAGCCTATCAACGTGGTAGTCTTCCACGGCCCTTCAGGAGGCTCAAGGCCTCAGGGAGATCTTATCTTGAAGGAGGCTTCCCGCTTAGATGCTTTCAGCGGTTATCCCGTCCGAACATAGCTACCCGGCAATGCCACTGGCGTGACAACCGGAACACCAGAGGTTCGTTCACTCCGGTCCTCTCGTACTAGGAGCAACTCTTCTCAAATCTCCAACGCCCACGGCAGATAGGGACCGAACTGTCTCACGACGTTCTAAACCCAGCTCGCGTACCACTTTAAATGGCGAACAGCCATACCCTTGGGACCGGCTTCAGCCCCAGGATGTGATGAGCCGACATCGAGGTGCCAAACACCGCCGTCGATGTGAACTCTTGGGCGGTATCAGCCTGTTATCCCCGGAGTACCTTTTATCCGTTGAGCGATGGCCCTTCCATACAGAACCACCGGATCACTATGACCTACTTTCGTACCTGCTCGACATGTCTGTCTCGCAGTCAAGCGCACTTATACCATTATGCTCATTGCATGATTTCCGACCATGCTGAGTGCACCTTCGTACTCCTCCGTTACTCTTTGGGAGGAGACCGCCCCAGTCAAACTACCCACCATACACTGTCCTCGATCCGGATAACGGACCAGAGTTAGAACCTCAAACATACCAGGGTGGTATTTCAAGGACGGCTCCACAACAACTAGCGTC
>NZ_CP172449.1:575000-687500 GCF_047324085.1 Microbulbifer sp. CNSA002 | reverse complement strand
CGCATCAGTTTCCGAGCTGCGGTGGAAATGATTCCAAAGCCACATAGCCGGACCCGAAAGCGTGTATAGAACAGCCAGGGTTAAGAGCACACCTGCCGGATCAATCGCTATTAAGCTAAAGACCAATATAACCGCAAGCATCATTACGAAGGGCACGCGACCTTTAAAGTCGAGCCCTTTGAAACTGGAGTAGCGGAAATTCGATACCATCAGGAGACCCGAAACCGCAGTAACCAGTGCCGCCACTATAGCCAAGCCTGGTCCTACTTCAGCATTGTGGCCTGCCCACACCATACTCGCGACGATCGCAGCAGCTGTTGGGCTCGCCAATCCAATAAAGACCCCTTTATCAACGGTATCTACCTGTGTATTGAAGCGCGCAAGCCTCAATGCCGCACAAGCCGCATATAAAAATGCTATAGCCCAACCAAATTTACCCAGGTTTCCCAGCGCCCAGCTGAAAACGACCAAGGCAGGAGCCAGGCCGAATGAAACCATGTCTGAAAGCGAGTCGTATTGAACACCAAAGGCACTTTGGGTATCTGTCAGGCGAGCGACGCGCCCATCCAATCCATCCAGTACCATCGCGACAAAAATCGCTATCGCAGCCGATTCAAAATGCCCACTCATACCTGCGACAATGGCATAAAAACCGCTAAACAGTGCGCCTGTTGTCACAAGATTGGGCAGCAGGTAGATACCTCGTGCGCGCACTCTTTTACCACTGGAAGAAACCTCTTCCTCAACATGCTCATCGACAGGCAAACGAATTTCCTCAGTAGCCTCACTACTTGAGTCTATGGGCTGTTTTTCGCCCCCTTGACCGCTCATATACTCTCCATTGATGCATTGTGCAGTCAGCGAGTTTAACGCCAATTTACCACCCGAGCCCAGAGCAAAAAAAAACGGCAGGGTCGCCCCTGCCGTTTTTGCCAACCTTAAGTCAGCTATTACCTTCGGTGCGATCAATAATTTTATTCGCTTTGATCCACGGCATCATGGAGCGGAGTTTTGCCCCTACTTGCTCAATCTCGTGTTCGCTACCAATGCGACGCTCTGCTTTCAGACGCGGCTGCCCCGCCAGGGACTCGAGCATAAAGTCTTTGGCAAACTTACCGGTTTGAATATCTTTAAGAACCCGTTTCATTTCTGCCTTGGTTTCTTCCGTAACAATACGCGGGCCAGTTACGTAGTCACCATACTCTGCGGTATTGGAGATAGAGTAGCGCATATCGGCAATGCCCCCCTGGTACATCAGGTCGACAATCAGCTTCAATTCATGCAGACATTCAAAATACGCCATTTCCGGAGCATAGCCAGCTTCTACCAGAGTCTCAAAACCAGCCGTTACAAGCGCGGAAACACCCCCACACAGAACAGCCTGCTCACCGAAGAGATCTGTTTCAGTCTCTTCGCGGAAATTGGTTTCAATAATACCTGAGCGACCACCACCATTAGCTGAGGCATAAGACAGCGCCAAGTCTTTTGCTTTACCTGTCGCATCCTGATAAACAGCAATCAAGGTAGGGACACCGCCTCCCTCAAGGTAGGTCGATCGAACGGTATGGCCGGGCCCCTTGGGAGCAACCATAATGACATCGACATCCGCTGGTGGCTCAATCAATTCAAAGTGCACATTAAAACCATGCGCGAAAGCCAGTGCTGCACCAGACTTTAAATTTGGAGCAACTTGCTCTTTGTAAATATTCGCCTGGTATTCATCCGGAGCGAGAATCATAACCACGTCGGCATCTTTCACCGCATCGACAACTTCAGCTACCTTCAAGCCCGCGCCTTCAGCCTTTTTCCAGGAAGCAGACCCCTCGCGCAACCCAACAACAACATTCGCTACACCAGAGTCTTTCAGGTTATTGGCATGGGCATGACCTTGAGATCCATAACCAATAATGGCTACTGTTTTTCCCTGAATTAAAGAAAGGTCACAATCTTTGTCGTAATAAACTTGCATCGCTCAATTCCTGCTTTTTGCTCTATACACTTAATACTTTTTCACCGCGGGCAATTCCGGAAACTCCGGATCGCACCACTTCCATAATTGTGTGTTCCCCCAGCGCCTGTAGGAACGCATCGAGTTTTTCGCCGGTTCCTGCCACCTGTACCGTGTACATACTGCTGGTGACATCGACGATCTGCCCGCGAAAAATATCGACACTGCGCTTCACCTCATCGCGCTGGGCACCATTGGCTCGCACTTTCACCAATAGCAGCTCCCGCTCGATATGAGAGCCTTCAGTGAGGTCCACCAATTTCACAACATCGATAAGCTTGTTTAGGTTCTTGGTAATTTGCTCAATCTTGTGATCGTCACCAATCGTCACCAAAGTGAGACGCGATAAAGTCGCATCCTCAGTAGGCGCCACGGTGAGGCTTTCAATGTTGTAGCCACGCTGGGAAAACAAGCCAACAACACGGGACAATGCCCCTGGTTCGTTCTCCATCAGAACCGAAATTATTCTACGCATCGCCCTACCCTTTAAGTTCTCTCAGTTTTGCTCAGCCACATGTCACGCATGGAGCCATTTGGTAGCACTTGCATGGGATAGACATGCTCAGATGGGTCGACGTACACGTCGATAAATACAGTGCGATCCTTAATTGCAAAAGCTTCTTGCAACTTGTTGTGTAGGTCTTCACGACGCTCCACTTTCACCCCGACGTGACCGTATGCCTCGGCGAGTTTTACAAAATCAGGCAGCGATTCCTCGTAAACACTATTGGAAAGCCTTCCTTCATATTGCATCTCCTGCCACTGCTTCACCATCCCCAGAGCCTGATTGTTAAGGCAGAGGATTTTTACTGGCAGATGATATTGGGTAGCCGTAGAAAGCTCCTGAATACACATCTGGATACTTCCCTCGCCAGTTACGCACACAACCTCTTTATCCGGGTGAGCTATTTTCACCCCCAAGGCTGCCGGTAAGCCGAAACCCATAGTCCCCAACCCACCGGAGTTAATCCAGCGGCGCGGCTTATCAAACAGGTAATATTGCGCAGCAAACATCTGGTGTTGCCCTACATCGGATGTCACAAAAGCATCACCCTCAGTAATGTCATATACCGCCTTGATCACATCCTGCGGCATTATCAGAGCACCATTAGTCTGATAACGAGGAGCCGTGTAGAGTCCGTGACGCTCACGCCAATCATCGATTTGGCGCCACCAGTCAACTATCGCGGAGTGATCCGGCTGCTCATCATTGGCTTTCAACGCTTCGAGCATCTCCCGAAGAACAGCCTGGACCGTGCCGACAATCGGGATATCGGCAACAATCGTTTTAGAGATCGAAGCCGGATCGACGTCGATATGAATAATTTTGGCACCCGGACAGAATTTGCCTGGAGTATTAGTCACCCGGTCATCAAAGCGCGCACCTACTGCCAGGATAACGTCGGCGTGATGCATGGCTGTATTTGCCTCGAAAGTGCCGTGCATACCAAGCATTCCCAAGAAACGCCTGTCACTACCAGGAAATGCTCCGAGCCCCATCAAGGTATTAGTCACCGGGTAGTTCAACTTTCTAGCCAGCTCAGTGAGAAGCTCGGCGCCGCCACCCTGCACCACTCCCCCGCCGGCATAAATCACCGGGCGGCGAGCTGACAGCAACATAGCAATCGCTTTGCGAATCTGGCCGCTATGCCCCTTACCGGCTGGGGTATAGGAGCGCATCCGCAATTTTTCAGGGTAGTGGTAGGGGAATCTCTCCGCCGGGTTGGTTACATCCTTTGGAACATCGATCACTACGGGACCGGGACGGCCAGTATTGGCGATAAAAAATGCCTTTTTGACAATCGTAGGAATATCTTCAGCATTTTTAACCAAAAAGCTGTGCTTCACGATCGGCCGCGAGCAACCGACCATGTCTGTTTCCTGAAACGCATCCTCACCGATCTTATCCCTGGGTACCTGGCCGGATATCACCACCATAGGGATAGAATCCATATAGGCCGTTGCGATGCCAGTAATCGCGTTCGTAGCACCGGGACCAGACGTCACCAGTACCACACCCGCCTTACCAGTAGACCGTGCATAGCCATCGGCAGCATGGGTCGCACCCTGCTCGTGACGCACGAGAATATGCTTTATCGACTTCTGCCGAAAAATAGCATCATAGATATGTAACGCTGAGCCGCCCGGGTATCCAAAAATCAGATCCACCCCTTCATCCTGCAGCGCGCGAACCAACATATCGCCGCCGGAAAGTAATTCCACTTGAGTCTCCTCAATTTTCCTGTTTTATAGGATAGCCATCACCGAAAACGTATAAAACGCCTACTAGCAAGAATGCCAGGCAGCAATTATAGGGGAAAATGGTGACAAATATCAGCCTGTTGCGTGTTTAGCTGCCGATTTTTAGGATGAACTGATCGCGCATAAACACCCAACCCCAAGTAAATCTACATAGGTTCACTACGGGGTTAGCAGGCCTCCAGGGGTGGGGAGGGCCACTCAGTGGAATTTCGATGGAGGATGTTCCACCAGGGTTAGACTCAAAACCACGGGTTTGCGGTGAAATCTAGTCACTGAGTAAACCCCCGATTTTGCCAATTGAGTCCTAGCTGTCAATAGGTGTCTGCGAAAGTGTTAAGACAGTTACAGGAAAACCCGCCAGTACCGGTACAATAAGGGGACGGAAGGAACATCAACACAAGGGGTAAGCACCATGCGCATCTTACTGGCGCTATTGATTGCAGTAACAGCTACGACCGCTCAAGCCGACGGAATCTATAAATGGGTAGATGAAAATGGTGTTGTCCACTTCGGTGAGCAACCTCCAGGAGGCGCCCAAGTGGACGTGATCAAAAAGCCCAAGTCAGAGCGCTATAAGAAATGGGAGGCTGAACAGGAGGCTGCCAAACCCCGAAAACCATCAAAGCCACCCGCAGCAAAGCAACCTGAAAAGCAACTCGATGTACGTCAGCAAGAACAGGAAAAAGCAGCGCAAATGCAAGCCGCTCTTCGCGCTAAGCGCTGTGAGTCAGCCCGAAAGTCTCTGAGTTCCTTGACCACTCATTCTCGTATTCGCGCAGTCGACCAAAATGGAAATTATAGAAGCCTGGGTGAGGATGAGCGGCAGCAACGTATATCAACCGCTCAACAACGTATCCGAGATAACTGCTAAAGCCCCCCTATTCTCCCTACATTTCCTGGTAGGGAGTATCAGTAAATTGATCCAGGCTATAGCGTTCAGTGTAATAGCCTGGTTCAAAAGCACTATCCCTGGCCATAGGTACCGTCACCCTGGCAATACTCAATTGTTTCACCAGGTAGGGGCCGTCCTGCCCGGCATCGCGAATCAAGAGCCCATAAAACTCCAGGGGAATCCAGTGCCGCCCCGCCGTTAACTCAAGAGCATTTTGCGTTGTGCCTATCGGGGATTGCTCATCGTTATACAGGGAGCCCTGAAAATAGTAGCGCCCCTCTCTGCTGATATCGACTTCCGCCTCAATTAATAAATTGCCATCGGCGGTAACAGAATCCCGCAGCGATCCTGTATAGCTTCCCGTATCCTCAGAAAGAGTGAATGCTGCCGCATCGCGGAGACCATCAATATCCGTATCCACAATGACCTTAAAAATACCCGCTTCCAGCACCTGGCTATTAAAGGAGCCCGCCTCCATCAATACTTCGTAGACTAAGTCTCCATCCGAATCACTGAAAGCCAAGGTACCCACGACTTGTTGGTCTTCGTAAACCAACAGCGCAGTCAAGTCAGCACTAACCCGATCTCCATCACTATCGGTCTGATAGGCAAAAACCCGAATAGTATCCCCACGCAAATAAAACTTTTCATCTGTCCATATAGTCAGAGAATCCCCTTCCTCACTGTGAGTGGTTCTTTCATCCACCGCAAATGTCTGAGTAATCGGGTCCTGTTCAGGAGTTTTAATTGCTCGGTTTTCTGGCGGATAGCGATGAAAGCGGGCCAGATCCGAGAGAAGGGATTCGTGTAACTCAGTCTTGTTGGGCAGGGACTGAATTCCCTTCCATAGTTTTACAGACTGATCCTCTTCCTCTTGCTCCAGTTCCGCCGGCTTGACGTTATCAGGCTTGCGGCTTCGGATAGATTGCTCTTCAGCTTTTGCTTTGGCTACAACAGCGGGCGTCGCCTCTTCACCACCAGTCAGGGCCCAGTAACCCACCAATCCAGTAACTACGGCCAGTACACCCCAACCTGCCAGCCGGGCCTTTGAGCGATCTTTGCTTGATGTGGACATCAATACCTCCGAAGCCTTTTATTTTTTTAGTTAATTCGTGCAGGCTGAGATTCTACCCGCGCTGTTCTTTCCTGAACCACAGTCCAGTCCATCGGGAATAGAATCATAATCGGGGGATAGAATGCCACCGTTACGCTGCGCATCATGATCTGTATAGATACTGGCCAAATTGTAAGATCGAGCAGTGCCTTTGCTGTCGTTGTCACAAGAGAAAATCGCGCTGCCGTAAGCTACTCCAAACAGGGTTTCATATTCTTTGAGATTCGACCACAGGTTGCGCTTGGCAGACCCGGAACAGTTCATTTGCGAAGCCAAATTAATGTAACCGTCATCCTCACCATTCAGCAGCATGGAGGTAGCACTTTCCACACCTGGGAAGCCCGCATAACCCCCAATGGTGTACACCGGCGCACCGAGATTAGTCCCCACATAATTTCTCACAGTGTAAACATCATTAGTCTGCATATAGCGAACCGCCGAACACTCACGCCCAAGAAATAGTGCGTTGACCAAATCGTCATACCAGCTTCCATTACATATCCGATCAACGCCTTCAGTACCGGTAATTGCTCCCCCTGTGGTGAATATTGCAGCAACACCGCTGATAGCCGCATCAAAATCAACGCTCACTGCATAGCTTTCGTTAAGCCCGGCAACTCGAACTTCTTCTTCAACCGTTTTACAGGATTTACTGCCATACCAAGTCGTGGAACATTTTTTTACTTCTTGAATTTCTGTATTGCTATCGAACTGGTTGTAGGCGCGATTGTAGTATGGGGATCCTTCAACAGCGTTACCCGCGATATACATCATTTGGGCGGCACCCTGGCTGTGGGAGATAATCCAGAAAGTGTCCTCTGCTGAGCACTGGTTTTCGTGTTCAAACCGATCTCCCTGGCCAGAGCGGATCTCTATAATTTGACGAGCAATTTCACCCGCAGTCTCATCATGCCAGTAGGGAAATTCACCTTCATCAGTTGAGTTATAACCGACAACGCCGTAATTGCCGCCATCAACTAACAATTGCTCAATAAAATCACTGCTAGAATATTCGTCGAAAACCGCCTCACTCCAATAGTCCAGTGCTGGCTGCACTAAACTCCCATCATTACTTTCACTTGTAGTGTGTCCTTCGACTCCGTGTCCATGAACCAGGATATAGCAGTTTTCCGCTACCGCTGATGAAGCTCCAATTATCGCCGAGAAAAAAATAGACAGGCTTGTACCCAGCCTTTTAGACAGTGCCATTGTTATTTTCCTTTATTGTTTTAGTAAGTGGTAACTCTCGTGACTGAAGAGTTTTAAAAAATCTGAATAACGCAATGTACAGCAGACGACTAAAACTTATCCTTTACCCTCTATTTGGGAATAGGATTAAAGGCGCCAGAGGGGGGTCGAATCCGCCACGCGAAGCGACCAATTCGTCATATTCCTCAATTTATACTCGTGCTTTGAGGCGCCTTTGCTATGATGCCGGCAACGCCACCCGGACGGCAGTAAGTCATGAGAGACCAAAATAAAAATATGTCCGGCCATGCCGGCGTGCCCAAGATATTTGCGCCTTACTTTGTGGTTGCCGCCGCCAGGCTCGGCATTCCCACCGAGACGCTAATTGAACGATTGCCATTCTCATTTAGCTGGAATCCAGGAGAAAGTGAATGGCTCAATTACAGTGAATTCAATGCTCTAATTGAAAGCATACTGGCGCTATCCCCTGTTACCTCACCAGGTCTCAGCTTTAGTCGCTTTCCAATTATGCTTTGGCTTGAAGAAACTATTATCGAAGCTCAGCCCTCCTTGAGACGGCCGAGGGAGATCTTTCGCCCTGCAGAAATTGTACTCTCACAAACTCTGGCCCCCCTCCTGCGGTTCCAGACTTACCAGGAAGTCGATGCGGAGGTACTCACACTCAACTGGCAGCAGGAACTCTTTAGCGCTCCGGTCAATCATTTTATTGCTGAAATGCTGATGAGTCGTGGAGTAGATCTCTTGCGCACTCTTAACCCCAGATTTCCCGAGGTCAGGGGATTAAAGTTACGCAGTGAAAAGCCAGAAGATGACTCTATCCACAAGAGGATTTTCCAGTGCCCAATTGAATTTTCCGCTGATGAAAATGCGATTATCCTGGGCTCCCAGATACTGGACTTCCCTATACCCAGTTACCATAAAATCATTCGCAGCCAAAGCCGAAATATATTAAAAGCAGTTCTACACAACACTTTAACCAGCTATAACCTGGCAGCGAGTTTGCGAGCCTGGCTCGAGAAGCACTTGCTCAGTGAAGAAATCACTATCAAACAAGCCGCAGCCCACTTCCGCACCAGTGGCCGCACTTTACAGCGCAGATTGAGAGAACAGGGAGTAACATTCCAGCAGCTTAAAGACAGTGTTACGCTATCTCTGACCAAGAAACTCCTTCTCTCAACCAGTGATTCCGTAGAAAGCATTGCGGTACAACTTCATTTTGCCGAACGCGCAGTATTTACCCGCTTCTTTAAAAAACATGAGGGAGTCACCCCTTCCGAGTTCCGTCGCAGTAATGTCGGCAGAGATATTTTCGAAGCGTAAATAAGTGTAAAGAGGCTCAGGAGGCCGCTACAGCCTCCGCCTCAAAATTCCGCCCAAGATACATATACATCGCCGGCACGACAAATAAAGTAAATAACGTTCCAATTGTCATACCGGTCGCCACTACCAAGCCCATTGCAAACCTTGCTCCTCCACCAGGCCCCGACGCTATTAACAATGGAACCATCGCCAAAACCAGAGATGCCGTAGTCATTAAAATCGGTCGCAAACGGATTGAAGTGGCCTGCTCAATCGCTGATCGCTTTTCAAGCCCTGAGAGCTGTAATTTATTGGCAAACTCCACTATCAGAATGCCGTGTTTGGAAATAACCCCAATCAGGGTAACCAGGCCCACTTGTGTGTAAATATTGAGGGTCGTCAATCCTAGACTGACGAAAATCATCGCTCCGCAAACACTCATCGGTACGGTGACCAACATAATCAAGGGATCGCGCCAGGATTCAAATTGAGCAGCCAGCACCAAATAAATCACTATCAAGGCAAAGAAAAAGGTAACCACCAAATCTGATCCTTCAGTTTTGAATTGCCTGGACTGCCCCGAGTAATCTACAGAATACTCGACCGGTAAGATTTCTTTAGCCGCATTATCCAACACCATCAATGCTTCACCCAACGTAATCCCAGGGCGTGGCACACCCGAAATAGTGACGGCATTTAATTGTTGAAATCTCTTTAGTTGCTGTGGTTCAACGGTTTCCGTGAGCCTTATCAAAGTACTCACAGGAACCAACTTGTCGTTTACCGCCCGAATATAATATTGCTCCAGCTGATCAGGGGTAAGGCGATCAACTCTCTCGACTTGAGGGATAACTTTATAACTGCGATTATCCAGGGAAAAACGGTTGACATAAGCCCCAGATAACATCGCTCCTAAGTCACGACTCAGGTCCACCATTTCCACACCCATACTGGCTGCTTTATCACGATCAATTTCTATTACAATTTTTGGCTTATCAATTTTCAGATCAGAATCTAGAAAAATAAACTTTCGACTCTCCAAAGCTCGGGTCATAATATCGCTTGCCACCGATGCCAGATTCTCCATGGGCTCTGTAGAACCGATAACAAATTCAACCGGAAGCTGCCCTCCCGCAGTTGGCAGACTTGGTGGCACCACTACAGCTATTTTTAGCCCGGCTATTTGCTGCACATCACTGCTAATCAACTCCTGCATCTTTTCCGTATCGCGGTCTCTCCCTTCCCAGGGAGCCAAAACAAACCCGGCCACCGCATTATTAACACCACTACTGAAGGTGCCCGCCCCATTAAGCAGAAAAAGATTTTCAACCTCAGTAAATCTCTCAGCAATGACATTAAGTTCACCACTGTACTGTTCAACATAATCTAAAGTTGCGTAAGCATCGGCAGTAGAAATTGTAAGAACAAGCCCCCTATCCTCTGTAGGTTCAAGCTCTTGAGGGGACGTCACAAATAAGAAGTAACAACTTATCAATACAATTAAGCCGAAAACCAAAATAACTCGGCGCTCATCAAGAGAAGAATGGAGCGATTTTTCAAATCTCGTCTGAAGTCGATTAAATTGGCGTTCCAGCCAAATTTCAAACCGGGTACCTCCACCATCGCGAGGCTTTAATATTTTCGAGGCCATCATGGGAGATAAAGTAAGAGCGACCACTCCAGACAGTAATACGGCGCCAGCTAGGGAGAATGCAAACTCTATGAATAGGGTCCCGGTTAAACCACCGAGAAAACCAATAGGAATATATACTGCAATTAGCGTTGTAGTCATAGCCACTACAGGCCATGCCAACTCTCGAGCCCCTACGATCGCAGCCTCTTTTGGAGGCAAGCCCTCCTCTATATGTCGATGGACATTTTCCAGAACAATAATGGCATCATCAACAACAATTCCGATTGCCAGAACCATGCTTAGCAATGTGAGCAAGTTGATGGAAAATCCCATTAAAAACATTAAAAAGAATGCACCAACAAGAGAAAGAGGTAGTGCAATTGCTGGAATCAATACGCTGCGAACTGACCCCAGAAACAAATAAATCACCAAAATTACTATAAATACTGCTTCAACAATTGTTTTGACGACCTCTTCAATGGAGTCCTGAATATATTCAGTACTGTCGTAAGGGATCTCGCCTAGCATACCCTCTGGCAACTGTGGAAAAATTTTCTGCTCCAACTCCTCGCGTACTTTTTTAATAACATCAAGGGAGTTCGCATCGGGTGCCACCTCAATAGCAATAAAAGTGGCAGACTGCCCGTTAAAAGTCACAGAGCTGTCATAGGATTCAGCTCCTAACTCTATCTCCGCCACTTCACCTAGACGAACCAACTTATCCCCATCGGCTCTAACCACTAGCTTGCGGAAATCCAATTGACGTGCAATATCTGTATCCGCACGTATTTCCAGTGCCACACGGGTTCCCTTTGTCGAACCAACTGCCGACAGAATATTATTATCCCTAAGCGCATCAGAAATATCCGCAGGTGTGACTTCCAATGCCGCCATCTCTGTCGGTTTTAACCAGACTCTCATTGCAAAGGTGCTGTCCCCCAAAAGGCGAGCTCGCTGCACACCAGCTATAGTCGCCAATTTAGGTTGAACAACGCGTGTCAGATAATCCGTGATTTGATTATTAGCGAGAATATTTGAGGAAAAAGAAAGGTACATTGCAGCAGTGGTTTCTCCCTGCTGCATTTCCACGCTGGAATCCTCTGATTCATCAGGCAATTCACTGCGCAGCTTATTTACCTTGGCAACGACCTGAGTTAACACTTCATTTGGATCGTAATCAAAACGTACATAAACGTTTATCGTCGAGAGACCTTGCACGCTGGTGGAAACCATGTAATCGATACCATCTGCAGTAGCAATCTCCTGCTCCAGCGGCGTAGTAATAAACCCCTGTACTAGATCTGAGTCGGCACCAACATAAACGGTGGTTACTGTAATAACTGCATTTTCAAGTTCCGGGTACTGCCTGACATTTAATTCCGTTAGCGACCTTAAACCCAATAGAAAAATAAATAGGCTGACTACGCAGGCCAACACTGGTTTTCGAATAAAAATCTCTGTGAAATTCACAACCTATAAATTCCAGGTTTAACTATTTTCCGGTGTGGGGTCCGCACTTTCTGGGGGTTGATTTTGATTATTGATAACCGCTTTCTCTCCATTGCGAAGTTTAAGTAATCCGCTGCTAGCCACTATATCACCCACCAAAAGTCCTTGTGTGATTTCAACTAGATCCCCACGCTCCTCACCAGTTTTCACAAATCGTTTAACTGCGACCATATGCTCACCATCTTTATCGGGCTCCAACACAAAAACCGCCACCCCATAGGGAGCAAAAGCCAATGCGGTTCTGGGAATGACGAGCACTTTTCGCTGTGCACTTATCTTTACGGATACTTGGGCAAACATCCCAGGACGTAAATCGTGTTGGGGATTTTCCAGAGTCGCTTGAATCAGAAAGTTCCTACTTGCACTATCCACCTGAGGGTCAACAGCAGTAATTCTTCCTTTGTAGGTATTTTTAGGGAAAGCATCTGTTGTCAACTGAATAGCAAGCCCAGCCTTAACCAAGGCATATTTTTGTTCAGGGAGGGAAAAATCAACAAAAATAGGATCAAGTTGCTGTAGAGAAACAACAGACTCCCCCGGGCTTACATTCTGCCCAAGATCGATTTGTCGAATTCCCAGTACTCCACTAAAAGGCGCCACGATAACTCGCTGATCCACCCTGGCCCGCTGCACTTCTATATTGGCAACCACCTGGTCCAAAGTACTGCGAGCGCTATCCAAATCTGCTTCAGTTGTTACACCTCGCCCCAGCAGAGTCTTGATCCGCACGTAATTACGACGGGCCAAGCGAAGCTCTGCATCCAACACCTGCAACTGCGCCTTTTCCGGTTCGGCAAAAATTTCCGCCAATAAATCGCCCTTCCTAACATGCTGGCCCGACTTGAAGTGAATAGCGCTGATAACCCCCTGAGCTTCGGTAGTAACCTCTACACCATTAACAGCTCGAATGGTGCCTATTCCTCTCAGGTCTTCCTTCCAATATTGAAACTGGGCGGTTGCTGAAGTCACTGTGGCCGCAGGCAGGGCTAAGTTGTCTATGAACTGATTCACCATATGCCTGCCAATTAATTTATAAGCAAAAATTCCGCCGAAGAGCAAAAGGCATCCCAGCAGCATTAGCAACATACGCTTACTGATATCAGGCCCCCGTAAGGTGTCGTCAATAAAAACTATAAACTGATACTTGCAAGGGAAACTATGCGCTACGGAGGGGTGCCCCTCTACGTAAATATCCGAACAAACGGATTAGCGCACCTGTGAGTATAGATATGGAGAGAGTGAGGAATCGGTGGGAGTTTAGGGGTGCACTATATGGCACCCCCAAGTGCTTTTTTATCGGAATACGGCTTTATCGCCTTCAACATCCGCGTGGATCGTTGCTCCAGGGGAAAACTTACCGGCGAGAACATCTTGCGCCAGCGGGTTTTCCAGCCATACCTGAATAGCACGCTTTAATGGCCGTGCACCATAAACGGGATCGAACCCAACTTCTGCTAATTTATCCAGCAGACTTTCAGATACCTCTAATTTCAGGTCCCTCTCTGTCAGTCGACGGCAAAGTTGTTGCAACTGAATCTCGGCAATAGAGCGTACTTCTGCCTTATCCAGTGGATGGAAAACAACCACTTCGTCAATACGATTTATGAACTCTGGCCTGAAATGGTTCCCCACCACTTCCATCACCGCACTTTTCATCTGTCGATAACGAATTTCAGCGTCCAGGTCATCACCATTTTCAGCTGTGGCGTATTTTTGAATTAAATCTGAGCCAAGGTTTGAAGTCATTACGACAACGGTATTACGAAAGTCTACCGTGCGCCCCTGGCCGTCGGTCAGGCGGCCATCATCAAGAACCTGTAAAAGAATATTGAATACATCGGGATGCGCTTTCTCCACTTCGTCTAATAGCACAACAGAATAGGGTTTTCTCCGCACCGCTTCAGTCAGGTATCCCCCTTCTTCATAACCTACATATCCGGGAGGTGCGCCAATCAGTCGGGCCACAGAGTGCTTCTCCATAAATTCCGACATATCGATACGCACCATGGCGTCTTCTGTGTCAAACAAGAACTGAGCCAATGCCTTGCATAATTCCGTCTTACCCACACCGGTTGGGCCGAGGAACAAGAATGAGCCATTGGGTCGGTTGGGATCAGCTAGCCCCGCCCTCGAGCGGCGTACGGCATTAGCAACCGCTTCCACCGCTTCCCCCTGTCCGATGACCCGCTTGTGCAACTCATCTTCCATTCGCAGTAGCTTTTCACGCTCACCTTCGAGCATCTTAGATACAGGAATACCCGTCCAGCGGGATACCACTTCAGCCACCTCTTCATCGGTAACCCGATTGCGCAGCAGGCGGGGTTCTTCAGAAGCTTCAGCGGTAGCGGCACTTTTAAGCTGTTGTTCAAGTTGTGGAATTACACCGTACTGTAATTCAGACATTCTATTGAGATCACCTGCACGCCGTGCGGACTCCATATCGAGCTTGGCCTGCTCGAGCTTTTCCTTGAGGTCATGGCTGCCGGCAAGCTGTGCCTTCTCCGCCTTCCAAACCTCTTCAAGGTCGGAGTATTCCCGCTCCAGTTGTAGAATCTCTTCTTCCAGTTTCGACAGGCGTTTTTTAGTCGCCTCATCATCCGTATCCTTTTTTACTGCCTCACGTTCAATCTTTAATTGAATTAAACGGCGCTCCAATTTATCCATGGATTCCGGTTTGGAGTCGATCTCCATGCGTATCCGGCTGGCGGCCTCATCAATAAGATCAATCGCTTTATCTGGTAATTGACGATCAGTGATGTAACGCTGCGATAATTTTGTCGCCGCAATAATTGCAGAGTCGGTAATATCAACACCGTGGTGTACTTCGTAGCGTTCTTTTAATCCGCGCAGAATCGCAACCGTATCCTCTTCAGTTGGTTCATCAACCAGCACTTTTTGGAAACGCCGCTCAAGCGCTGCATCTTTTTCAATATATTGCCGATACTCATCCAGAGTGGTTGCACCGACACAATGTAATTCCCCGCGGGCCAAAGCGGGCTTCAGCATATTTCCCGCATCCATGGCCCCCTCAGCTTTACCGGCACCCACCATCGTGTGGATCTCATCGATAAAGAGAATAATGCGACCTTCCTGTTTGGATAATTCGTTGAGTACCGCTTTTAATCGCTCTTCAAATTCTCCACGAAATTTTGCGCCCGCCAACAATGCCCCCAGATCCAGGGAAAGAAGACGTTTGTCCTTTAACCCTTCCGGCACTTCACCATTGACGATACGTTGAGCGAGCCCTTCAACAATGGCAGTTTTACCAACACCCGGCTCACCAATTAGTACAGGGTTATTCTTGGTACGCCGCTGTAAGACTTGAATCGTCCGCCGTATTTCATCATCGCGGCCGATCACCGGGTCAAGCTTGCCGGCCAGAGCCCTCTCGGTCAGGTCGAGAGTATATTTATCCAGCGCCTGGCGCGCTTCTTCCGCATTGGGGTCATCCACTTTTTCGTCGCCACGCACTTTTTGAATTGCCGCCTCTAATTGTTTAATGTCGCCGTTGGCATTTAGGATTTTGGAAATCTCTCCCGCCGCAGAGTCGAAAGCCGCCAGTAATACAGTTTCACTGGAAATAAAACTGTCACCATTTTGTTGGGCTCGCTTGTCCGTGAGATTCATTAAGCGCATTAATTCCTGGGACATCCCCACATCACCCGTGGGGGAAGTCACCCTCGGCAAGCTATCCAACCGCTTGGCAAGATCATTGCGCAACCCGTTTAGGTTAAATCCCGCCTGTGACAGGAATGCGGGTACGCTTCCGTTGTTCTGGTTAAGCAGTGCCAGAATCAAGTGCTCGGGATAAATCTGGTTGTGGTCGCGCCCTACCGCCAGGGATTGCGCATCAGCAAATGCCGCCTGTAGCGGGTTTGTCATTCGGTCAATTCGCATGAACGAAACCTCTTTTACTCGATTTTTTCAAAAGCGCTGCAATAGTGGCACTAATTTGCCTTTTACATTCGCTATGGTACTGACAAGTAAAATAGGGGCGCAGGAAGGGTTTTCAATGATTTAAATCAATAGCGGCATTTATTCTATGCAAAGTGGTTTTGCGGCAAATCTATCTCTTATAATTTTTACAGCTCAGTCAACACCCAGCCTTGTAATTGCCCAAGCTGCCCCAATATTATCGATTGGCTTACACAGAAAAAATAAGCCATCTAGAACTTCAATTCAGTCTTTATCCCGCCATATCAAAGTTGCCATACGACCGGTTTCAGACTCTCTGCGGTAGGAAAAAAACTTCTCAGGTTCTGACATTGTGCAGAGCCCCCCGCCATACACCTCGCCAATCCCCAGCTCTGCCAACTCCGCACGAGCCAGGGCGTAAATATCTGTTAAAAAGTGCAGTGGTTTCTTAGTGTGTGGGCGGAAACAGCTAGCGATTTTTTCTGTGTGCCGACTGCTAATTGCATTTTCAAAGAATGCCTCGAGGACATCGATTCCGGTTTCAAAGGCCTCCGGGCCAATCGCTGGGCCCAACCAAACCATCAACTCCTCAGGATCACACTTCATCGCGCGTACGGTGTTGCGCAATATACCACCGGCCAATCCGCGCCACCCGGCATGGGCTGCTGCTACACGGGTACCACTCTTATCGCTTAGCAAAACAGGCAAACAGTCTGCGGTTAACACGGCACAGACAACACCTCTTTTCATGCTAAAGCAGGCATCTGCGGTTCGAACTAAGGCGTCATCACTTGCCTCGACTACCTTGTCGCTATGGATCTGCTCCAGCCACTGCGGTTCTGAGGGCAGCTCAAGCTCCCCTCTCAACTGTTGGCGATTAGCAGTAACAGCTGACTCCTTGTCCCCCACGTGAGCAGCCAGGTTAAAGGAGGAGAAATGGCCACAACTTTGGCCCCCAGTGCGTAGCGTCGTCGCCGCCCTCACCCCTGCGGGTGCGGGCCAATCGGGTATAAGGTAGTGGTTACTTGGCATTGAGATATCTTGCTTTGCGAAATTGTCCTTTCGAGAACCGGCGATAGGTACTCAGGCGAATTTATAACCGGTACTTCAAGGCTCATCAGCGCGCAACTGATCGAGCAGTGCTTGCATGTCAGCAGGCATTGGCGCACACCAATGCATGTCCTGTCCACTGGTGGGATGCACTAGCGCGAGTTCAGCCGCATGCAGAGCCTGCCGAGGGAAGCTCTGGAGAGCTTCAACAAGGTCTGCCGAGGCCTCTGGAGGCAACTTTGGGCGGCCTCCGTAGAGTGGATCTCCCACGAGCGGGTGCCTGATATGGGCCATGTGTACCCGAATCTGATGAGTACGACCGGTTTCCAGCTTGCAGCGTAAGAGCGTGTAAGCGCTGTAACGCTCCTGTACACGATAATGAGTGATCGCCTCTTTGCCGCCAAAGTCCAAAACAGCCATCTTGAGACGATTTTGACGATGCCGACCGATGGGCGCATCAACACGACCCGCAGTGGTGATATATCCTTGGACCAGGGCATCATACTGTCGACTCACCGTTCTCTGCTTTAATTGATCCACGAGATGGGTCTGAGCGGCCAAAGTCTTAGCCACAACCATCAGGCCACTGGTGTCCTTATCCAGCCGGTGAACAATACCAGCTCGGGGTATCAGCTCCTGTGCTGGATTGTGATGAAGCAGGCCATTGAGCAGAGTGCCGTCGGGGTTACCGGCAGCGGGGTGGACTACGAGGCCCGCGGGCTTATTGACCACCATCAGGCAGTCATCTTCGTACATAATATTGAGGTCGAGGTCCTGGGCAGCCCAGCTACCCTGGGGCTCCAGTTCTGCGCGAAGCTGGATAAGCTCGCCGCCAAAGAGCTTTTCCTTGGCCTTAGCTGGGGCTCCGTTTAAGGTGAGCTGACCGCCTTTGATCCACGATTGGAGGCGCGCGCGCGAAAAATCGGGAATTAATTCGGCTGCGGCCTGGTCTAAGCGTCGACCAGCCATATTGGCAGGAACTTGGATATCTAGTTTTAGGTGTTCAATCATCAATCAATTGCAAATACTTTGGGCAGCTCCGCGACTGTGGTTAAATGTCCGACGCGCCAGGTTAATACTGGTGGGTAGTTTAATAAGGTAGAGTGTAAGAATGATAGAGCGAGGGGCTATGCAGACCTGGAAAATGCTGTGGCTGGCCTTGGTGTCCGCAATATTGGTTGCCTGCGCCAACACAGATGATTCGGAAGTGGGCCTACCCACAGGTTCACGTACAGAGCAGGCATACTACGAGATGGCCCAGCGACAGCTGCGAACCAGCCAGTGGGATCTTGCCATCAGAAACCTGCGAGCCCTGGAAGACAACTTCCCATTCGGCAACTACGCGGAACAGGCTCAGCTTGAGCTGATCTATGCCTACTACCGCAACTATGAAAACGATGCTGCTATCGTCGCTGCAGACCGCTTTATCCGCCTACACCCCCAGCACCGCAATGTCGACTACGCCTACTACATGAAGGGCCTGTCCTCCTTTACTGAGGGCACAGGCCTGTTCGAGCGCTTTATGCCTACCGACTTAACCAGTCGCGACCCAGGATCAGCTCGAGAGTCATTCGCTTATTTCTCCCAGTTAATGGCCCGCTACCCTGAAAGCCGCTACGCTCCAGACGCGCAAAAGCGCATGATCCACTTGCGTAACCTGCTGGCCCGCTATGAAGTTCACGTGGCCAACTACTACTTTAAGCGTGGCGCCTACCTCGCAGCAGCCAATCGCGGCCGCTACATTGTGGAAAACTTCCAGCAGACACCCGCAATTCCCGATGCCCTGGCAGTTATGGTCCAAGGGTACCATTTGATGGAAATGCAAGATCTCGAGGCTAATGCCCTGGATGTACTGCGCAATAACTATCCAAAGCACCCCGCTTTTAACGAAGACGGCACTTTCAACTACGACTTTTACAAAGGTCCGAGCGGCCGCAGTCTAGTGCACAGAGTCACCCTGGGCCTGTTTGAAAAATCTGACCCGCGGGGCTTTGACAGCAGGGAGCTCTATAATCCCGAATACAACCGGGACGAGACTCCCCTACCTCCAGAGCTTCTGTAACTTATCACTTAAAAATAGAAACGGCGCCATTCGGCGCCGTTTCTATTTTCAGGAGAGCTAGTCACCCAGCTTCCAGCCATTGGTGATGGGATAGCGGCGATCCCTTCCAAATCCTCGTTCAGAAATACGCACCCCGATGGCTGCCTGGCGCCTCTTGTACTCATTGCGCCCCACTAACCTGACCACACGCTCTACATCCTCTCTCTGGAAGCCACGCTGAATGATTTCCTCAGCGCTGTGGTCTTGATCGACATAGAAATTGAGAATTTGATCCAGGATCTCATAAGGCGGAAGACTGTCAGAATCCACCTGGTCCGGGGCCAGCTCAGCACTGGGTGGGCGGGTAATGACCGTTTCAGGAATCACTTCAGAAATTGTGTTGCGGTAACGGGCCAGCTCAAATACCAATACTTTGGGAACATCCTTCAGGGCATTGAATCCGCCTACCATATCCCCGTATAAGGTTGCGTAACCAACGGCCATCTCACTCTTGTTACCGGTTGTCAGGACCATCGCGCCCTTCTTATTGGAGATAGCCATCAAAAGAACGCCACGAGAGCGGGCCTGCAGGTTCTCCTCAGTGGTATCCCTCTTACTGCCAGCAAATTCTTCAGCGAGAGCGCCCATAAACGAATCAAAGATGGGCTCGATACTAATTTCCCGATAGTGAACCCCCATTCTTTCCGCCTGATCGGCCGCATCGCCTTTACTCAGATCCGAGGTATAGCGAAACGGCATCATTACAGCCTCAACACGCTCTTTGCCCAACGCATCGACCGCAACTGCCAATGTAAGAGCTGAGTCGATTCCACCCGACAACCCCAACACAACGCCATTAAAACCATTTTTATTAACGTAGTCGCGCACCCCGAGTACCAAGGCTTGGTACACGGAAGCCAAATCGCTGCGAGGAGGAGCAACTTCCCCAGGGTGTACCGTCAAATCCTGTCCCTGCAAAGATATGGAAGCTGGCAACAACTGCTCTGTAAACTCCTCAGCCCTGGCACATACCTCTCCCTCAGCGTCAACAACAATTGAGCCACCGTCAAAAACCAGCTCGTCCTGACCACCGCACCAGTTTACATAGGCAATGGGGACTCCAGCATTTCTTGCCTGCCTCGAAACCAATTCCAGCCTTTGTTGAGCCTTGCCCCGATGGAAAGGTGATGCATTGATGTTGAGAATCAACTTGGCTCCAGCATCGACTGACTGCTTGATGGGCTCTGGAAACCAAATATCCTCACAAACACTCAGCCCCACAGGAACTCCCTTGATATGCACTACACAGGGGGATTTACCCGGCTTGAAGTAACGCTTTTCATCAAAGACCTGATAGTTAGGCAGCTTCTGTTTGGCATATTCTGCGATTAACTCTCCCTCAACTATTACCCCCGCCATATTGAACATAACGCCATCGAGCAACTTTGGGTAACCCACAACAATGGCGCAAGGCAGTTCTGCAGCTTTGAGCTGATCCAATGCCGCATCAATACGAATCTGCATACTGGGGCGCAACAACAAGTCTTCAGGAGAGTAGCCGCACAGGGTCAGCTCCGGGAAAAGTACCAAGTCAGCACCCAGTTCCTGGTACGCTCGGCGCGCAATTTCTATCACCTGCTTGGTATTCCCTGGAATATCTCCCACCAGGGAATTGATTTGTGCCAGCACTAACTGCAAAGTAGACATCGTTGAACCTCGGACAAGACAGGCCGCTATTGTAACCCCATCGGGGTAACAACAGCAGCGGCTCACCACTACAAGAATACCGGGCATCTACAGTGAGCAGTTCCCAGACATCCCCCTTACAACATCACGAACTCCTACGGATTAGCGCTATATATCGGGTTGCAATAGCCTTGGTTTTGCTGGGGGTATTTTTCTCAGATATCGGGGAGGGCTCACTTGGTGAGCACTTGCCAACACTATTTGTCTATACCACCGCATCCTATGCCCTGCTTAATATCACATGGCTATTCTTTCTCCGACAAAAGGCATATCAAACTAATAACAGCCAAGTCGGAGTTGTTCTGGGGTGCGATATCCTGGTATTTCTGTTGCTGATTGAAGCCAGTGGAGGACTGAACTCCGGTCTGGGCTATTTACTTTTGATCAGTTGCTCAATCGGTGCCATTTTGCTGGATAGACGCCTAAGCGCATTTTTTGCAGCCATCGCAAGCCTAGGCGTAATTTCCCTCCAACTGTTTCACCTTTTATCAGGCTCCGGCTCCAGCCGAGATATTGTTTCTGCAGGTGGACTTGGCTTACTAATGTTCGTAACTGTCAGCGCAATTCAATATTTGTCTGAGCGTATCCATAAAGCCAACCTGCGTGCAGACCAGCAAAGCCGTCAGGCCGCACATCTCCAGAGGCTGGCACAGCAAATTATTGAAAGGATGAATACAGGCGTGCTTGTTATGGGGCCATCCAATAAGCCTGAATTGATCAATCGAGCTGCCTCTCGCTTACTTGGAACACAGCTAACTTCTGGCGCCCCCCCCAACTCCGAGCTACACCGCCAGATTCAGTCTTGGCGCCAGCAAGGTGAAAACACAAGTATACTTTTTCAAGCCGGTAACAATAATGAGCTACAACTCAACTTTGCCCAACTACGCCATAAAAGTGGCAATAGCACACTCATTTTTGTCGAAGACAATCGAAAGCTCACTGAAGCAGCTCAAAAGCTCAAACTTGCATCTTTAGGACATTTAACCGCCTCTATTGCACATGAAGTTCGCAATCCACTCTCTGCAATCAACCATGCAGCGCAACTTTTATCTGAATCTGCCCAGCTCAAAGATGAAGATCGACATTTAATCGAAATTATTTGCCGGCAGAGTGGTCGTGTAAATCAAATTATTGAAAATGTAATGCAACTATCCAGAAGGCGTGCAAATTCACCAGAAGAACATGACCTGCGAAATTGGCTCAACCAGTTTTTTACCGACTTCAATACAGCCAACCCCCAAAACAACAGAATTGAACTAGATGTCCCAGACCAGCTTATCCCGGCCAACTTTGATTCTGCTCAATTATCACAAGTCATTACGAACCTTACAGACAACGCATTGCGGCACTCAGAAATGGAAACTGGACAGCGCTATGCAGCTGTTCATGCCTACTATAATACTGAGAAAGGCCACTCTATATTGGATATTAAGGATAATGGTAGTGGCATTCCCTCTGAGTTCAAAAACCAGGTGTTTGAGCCGTTTTTTACCACCGATAAGGCCGGTAGCGGGCTCGGTTTGTATATTGCTCGAGAACTGTGTGAAGCCAATCGGATCAGTTTGTATCATTGCCAAAGTGAAGACAATAAAAGCTGCTTCCGTCTTGAATTCGCTCACTCTATGGGTGTGACCTGATCTAGCTCAGGAAATTTTCCCTGTAACTAGATCATTATTCACCAGAAATTTCTGACATAATCGCGTTTCATGCCTTTTGGTATAAAGTGAACAAAACAAGAAAAGAAAGAATAACGATGCGCCCACTGGCACTGGTTGTCGATGATGAACCGGATATTTGTAACTTACTTAGTCTCACCCTTCAAAGGATGGATGTTGATTGCCACACCGCTGCAACGCTTTCCGAGGCTAAAAATGCACTCAGCCAAAATACTTATAGCTTTTGCCTAACTGATTTACGCCTACCTGATGGAGATGGGCTACAGCTAGTTGAATATATCCAGGGAAGTACAGAGATTGAACTCCCCATTGCGGTTATAACTGCTCACGGGAATATGGATACTGCAATTAAAGCGCTAAAGCTTGGCGCTTTCGATTTTGTGAGCAAACCAGTAGATCTTGAGCGCTTACGCAATTTGGCACAACTCGCCCTGCGTCTGGATAGCAACCAGGCTCCACAACAGGAAATCTCCAAAAAAGACCTCCTACTTGGCGAAGCAGATAATATCCGCAAGCTGCGCCAACAGATCAGTAAGGTTGCTCGCAGTGACGCTCCTGTTTATATCAGTGGTGAGTCAGGCGCAGGCAAAGAACTTGCTGCCCGTTCTATTCATTTACAGAGCGCTAGAGCTGAGCAACCCTTTATCGCCATAAACTGTGGTGCAATACCTTCTGAACTGATGGAAAGTGAGTTCTTTGGCCACCAAAAGGGTAGCTTTACCGGTGCACACAAAGACAAACAAGGCCTTCTACAAAGTGCCGAGGGCGGCACCCTTTTCTTGGATGAAGTAGCAGATCTTCCTCTGGAAATGCAGGTAAAGCTCCTTAGAGCGATTCAGGAAAAGTCTATACGGCCACTTGGCTCCAATAAAGAGGTATCAATAGATACTCGTATTTTAAGTGCAACCCACAAAGATTTAAGTGTAGAAGTAAACAATGGACGTTTCCGAAATGACCTTTACTACCGCATAAATGTTATCGAAATTTCTGTCCCACCTCTTCGGGACAGGGTCGAGGATATACCGCTTCTAACCGATATAATCATGCAACGTATAGCCTCTACTGCCGGACTTACCCCGCCTGCCTTGTCACATGAAGCAATGATTGCCTTACAAAATTACTCCTTCCCGGGAAATGTCAGACAACTTGAAAATATACTTGAAAGAGCTTTCACCTTATCTGATCAAAATATAATTCGAGAAGAAGACCTCCTACTTGAATGTAACAATAGGCAAGAAAGCTCCACAGATAAAAAACACAACAATAATTCACCTCAAACTGAAAAAAAGGCTAACTCGGAAGATTTCAATCCACACAAGTATGATTCCCTGGATGAATTCCTACAAAGGATAGAAAAAGAGGTTATTGAGGAAACTTTAGCAAAAACCCGATGGAATCGAACCGCTGCAGCGCAGAAGCTGGGTATTAGCTTCCGCTCTCTAAGATATAGATTAAAAAAACTAGGGCTTGAGAGTTAGACTGTGAAGATCAAGGTACCGTAATTTCATGTGATTGGAATATACTAACTAGCTAGTATTCTAGTGCAAACTCAACCAGGAGGAGTTTGCACCGTGAAACGATCTGCAGGATTCACCCTTATAGAGTTAATAATTTGTATTACGGTTATTGCTGTATTAACAGCTGTAGCTTTACCTTCTTTTAGCGACTTCCTTAAAAGGTATAAAAGTAAAGCTAAACAAAGAGAGCTCTTTGGCGTACTTATATTTATGCGTAACAGGGCCCTTATTGAAAAACGTAACTTTACTCTTTGTCCAAAAGGGGGGTCTGATGAGTGCGCTGGCGATTGGGCAGATGGCGCATTATTGTTCACCGATGAAAATGGCAATGGCGAAGTCGACTCAGAAGATCAGGTTGTAAGATATATGGACCGGGTTGAACAGGGAGCATCTCTAAGCTGGAATGCATTCAATAATAGAGGGTTTCTGATTTATAAACCAAAAGGAACTACTCCGTCCCAAAGCGGCAACTTCTCATTCTGCCCCGCAAGCGGCGAAGCAGAGTATGGCTGGATTATAATCCTCAATGCGATAGGAAGACCTTACTACGCCAAAGATAAAGATCTAAATGGCATTGTGGAAAATGGAAGTGGCCAGGAATTAATCTGCCCCTAGCTACTTTTAAATACAACTGGAGTTCCAGCACAAGTCATCTGGGTCGTCGAAAGCTCCATCATTCCCTCGATCCCATGCTCGCAGTCCATTTGAACGCAATTCAAGCTCCCCATTACCTACCTGAGAGTTTTTAGGAGTTGCACGAATGGTATAGGAAGAATCATTGGCAGCCTGAATAGTCAAGTCATAAGTTTTGTTACTGTTATCCAGTGGGGCTTCTGTAGGAAAGATTGCTGGAGCACCGATATCTGCACCCCCATCTGCCGCTCCGGTATAGGAGCCGTTCTGAGTAAAGTGCTGCTCCATTGCCTGAGCCAATCCCATTAAAGCACCCTGAGCATCCGCTCTATTTGAGGTAAGAATGTGACTCTGATAGGCAGGCCATGCAAGCCCAGCAATAATACCCACGATTCCTATAACTATCAGCAGCTCAATCAAGCTGAAACCACCGTGATTTTTCATCTTCATACGTTTTCAATATCCAGATAAGCCCGACAGAGCCGGGCAAGTTCCATCATCTAATAACCGTTAGTTTGGAGTAATTTCTTCCCAAGACAGACGACCTGCCCTGTCTCCAGCACCAATATTTATCTCCCTCACGTCAATCCCACCATCAGTGGTCCCTGTATACTGTTTACTTCCCAGGAAGCCGGACTTATTTGGGCCTCTTTCTCCCAGCTCTCCTACATAGCCATAATCGTCTTCATTGATTACACCGTCATTATTTGCATCAAATGCGGGCTCTTCTGGGGCCAAGCCGGTCCGAATATCCACAGACATCAGCCAGCCATAGCTACCCGCAGCACAGACTTGTCCGGTTGGGATCAGCGTATTAAAGAGTAGGAGATAGGACAGTACTGTTGGCCGAGTAACAACACGCTCACCGCCCTCCAATCCACTGCCCTTATTCAAGGGCATATACCAACCTGATTTATCGCTCCAGGTAAACTCATCTCCAGATGATGTCCTCAGATACACCTCATTCCCATTGTCAAATGGGACATAACCCTCATTCAATGTGCGCTTCTCCAGATCGCTTGTACTTAAATTGTACACGTCATTATCAGCTACAACATAAAATCCACCGGGGTTAGTATCACTCGTATCTGAGTCAACTAAGTATTGTCCCGTGCCAAAGGCAACTAGTAAATTAGGGGACGCTCCAGAGGAGTGTTCCGCATTACCTGAAATTTGCGGAGCAGCGGTAATTGGCTCCCCTGGAACAGAAAAAAGTGGCGACGGGGAAGTAGTTGACGAAGCAACACCCCAACTTCCTGTCGATGAGACATCGAAAGCCCACATATTGCCCTTTAAGTCACCGGCATAGATACGATCTACAGTGCCATCATCATCAGAGTCCACGATAGTCGGTTCTGACATCCCGTTTTTATCGGAAGTATCGGCAGTACCCGTTGAAATATAGACATAGCTATTGCCACTACTATCTTCCCCATCCAAATATACGATAAATAAACCCGCATCGCCGGTTGAACTGTTATATCCATTACCGAATATTGCAGCCCACTCACCGTTTGACATACGGTAAATTTGAGGACGACTAAAGGTATAACCTAAGTTATTATTGTCCGAATCGGTAAACTCCCACAAAACAATATCTGCGGCATTCTCTTCAGTAAAATCAGAGGGGTTAGTAATGTCGAGAGCATAGTATCCTTTACCACCAGCACCTAAGCCTCCCACAAGTACCGTCTTCCAGCTGCTATTTATGTAGACATCAGAACTTGTGGGAGTACCATCCACATAATATTTATGGCTATAGTATTGCGAACTCAAAGCATGCAGCCCCTCATCAGCGGTTGTACTGAGTAAGGCCGCAGGTGAATAAGCTATCAGCTCTTTACCGGCATTAGCTCCACTGGCACTGGCATTAAAACCATGTAAGAAGCCATCATTCGCCCCCACATATACAACTGGAGTACGATTGCTTTTAGCGCTAACAAAATCATCGTAGCTAGAAGCTCCACTGAACTCGTAATCAGACCAAGGGCCGCTGGGTTCTCCCACATAAACCGGTGTTGAATTTACAATATCACCTAAACGCCCTTCACGAGCCCGGAAACTACCAGTACTAGTTCCCTCATTGCTCCGATCACCCCTCAGATAATCAATACGATCGGAGGCACGGCCATCATTTACTCCCGCATTAGATTGAATATCAAGATTTAAATCATCAGCATGATCTGTCCCAGTAATACCGAGCCCTGATGCAGTGAAAGGCACCCCGGCACCATTGCTATAGGAGAGCATAACCCTGCTATCTGGGTCTATCGAATCCAATTCAGAGTTCGCCTCCCAAATGGATGAAGTGTCGAGATTTCCATCGTCATCAAGTTCGATATCCCCTTCATCACTAAGGTTCCAAGCCGCTAAATTACCCGACCATGCACTACTATCAAAACCTACAGCAAATATGCTGGAATTTGTTTTAAGGGAAGAAGTATTAAAAGCTACAGAGCTTGAGCTACCAACTATAGACTGAACATTATTAATAATAGTATTAAAAGTCACCTTCAGTTCTGCGGCGTTACCAGCATCATACACACCACCGCCACCCAATTCCCCGGCATTTTTCATCAGGTTCGTGTCTGACAAACCATCTTCAGCAAAGCCAATAATATAACTGGTAATATTGTTAACGACCTCTTCACCACCAGTCTTTTTCAAATCCGGTCGTAAATCAATATCGTAAAGAGCCTTAAGGACATCATCCATCTCATCACTTGTGCAGCCGCCACTATTTGAGGAGCAACCATAATCATAGTCGGTCAAGTCACTGCTAATACTATTATCCCTTGTTGGCTCACCATCTGTTAGAGCCACCATAAAACTCTTTTGACAATAATACTGGATAGCTCCGCCATCAACTGTATCATCAGGCGCGCTAACATCGCCCCAATTCAATATAGTACTAGTGCCGCTTCCAGAAAATATATCCTCTCCGGGAACCTGTTTTTCTGCTCCAGTAGAATCTATATAGGTGAGGTTATTTCCCTCATAGCCGCTAATAAAATAACGCCCTACACCTGCAAAACTCTCTGCAAGAGGGGTATTACCATTTGCATCAATATCTTCAATAATGTTGAGTATACTATTTCGATTGGTCTCGGTTAGACTAACCAAACCGGATAGCAGCTTTGCACCGTGTTCTGTATTGAACTGCATCACACCGACACGCACATCATTAAGCCCTGAAATTAATTCCTGGGCTGCACTAATCATAATATCGGTTCGACGTATATCTACTTTAGATCTTGTAGCACTGCCATCCTCATCCGTAAATTCATCGGCTACATAACCCCCGCTACCATTTTCTTTGGAGAAGAACCAGTTTAGAAAATGCCCGGTAGTACTTTCCCTATAGTCATCTGAATCCTGACCAGTTTCATAATAACTATCCCCTCCAGAATTAGCTTCCGCATAAAGCCAAGCAGTATAATCCTCATCTTCGTCAAAGCAGTTGCTGCTACTATCCCAAGTAAACCAATCACTCTCTGCACGGTTTCTATCCACCAATTTGATCTGAACACTTCCATCGGATGTATTAACCCGATATTCAACATCATCATAATAACGTGTACAGGAACCCCAGCCACCATGACCACAGGAGTTCGACGTATACGTCATTGATACTGGAGAGCTACAGCTAGACCCCGCAGGGTCTGAAGTATCATAACCATCTACGGGCAAAACCATTGTTTCCATTGACCCTGAAGAGTCCAACACAAACATCAGGTTGGGTTCTGCTGAACCGCGGGAATAAAGCGGAACATCAGATAACTCACCCGGTGCAGAAAAAGCCTCATTACTCGCGCAAAAAAACAATACAACGGCAGCGATAGGTTTCAATGGGAATTGGACTTTACTTGACAGTGAAAAATTCATTTCTTTTACTCTTTTATATTTCTTTACCATAGAGAGTGATAATGATTCTCTCAGTACCACCTACCCCAACACCACGAGAAACAATTTTAAACACCTGAATCTCTGTACCGTCGCTTCGGATGGAGTCTGCACTCTTATCCATATCAGTAATATTTGTGTCATCTTCAGTAAGCCCTGCAAGCTCGATAAACATGCGACCAGTTAGGGCCTCACCACCAACCCCCTCCATGGGCACCTCTTGCTCTACTGAACTGGCATCAGTCCAAGTATTTTCATCAAACAAATCATCCGGGCCATCACCTGCAGTACGCCGCCAACCTGTAGTGCCAAAGTCGTCTAAGTTTGTCAGCGTCTCAATATAATCTTCACCTCGACGGGCAACAGACTCTGCCACCTCGAGAGCTACCTTTGCATCACGAGAAGCAAAGGTCATGCGTTCGCTCATCAGGATACTCCTGGCCCCAGAGATCCCAATTAAAGTTAATATCAGTAAGATAATCAGGCTGACCATTAGAACGGCGCCGCTTTGTGATCTGATAGTCCTCATTACATATCACCTCGATTACGCACTTTTACCGTAGCCACATACAATTTTCTAATTCTTCCATCACTATATTCAGTTTCACTACCATCAAGCCGGCGAATAGTTTGGCTATCTACACTTGCATCGCTATCGCTAGCTACCAATAACTCTAATTTAATAGCAACAACTTCTGACATCTCATCAAGAGATGTACTAGCACTTTGCCAAGTATCAACTATTCCACTTCCTGTGGTATCCCGACCATAAGAAACTTGCATATCTTCTATTCCAGGAACCAGTTCTTCGACGGAATCATTTTCATCACTGACAAATAGGGAATTGGTACCGGCTGTATTCACAGCGATAAAATAGGTTTTTTGATACGGCTGAAAAATTGCGGAGTCTGCTCCATATATTTCCTGAAGTACGTCACTCTTATTATTAACCCACCCAGTTGTAGTACTCACATCGTGCTTTAAAGCCCTATTACCAGCGCCAACGGCCGTATCAATATTTGTAATAGTGAAAATGTCGCCGTTAATACAAGTGGAGACCAAGACAATATCTCCAGCCGCTACAGGACAATTTGAACTTACAACCAGATCACTACCACTAGGATCTAACATACGTCCAGATCCCCCGCAGGCATCAATAACGCCACCAAGAATTAATACATCACTTCCATCCAGCACGTTCGTTGTTCCAACTGTTATACCGCTGGCATTATCAACACCTTGAACTCCGTCAGAACCAATAGAATTTAAGAAGGCATCCGTCGTATCCAACCGATTCTCGATACTGTCTTGATCTGGTGCACATCCCCAATAATCTGCAAGTCGTATTTCCTTGCTCAGCAAGTCGATCGCAAATCTACCGTTTTCCTGTACACGCGAGAACCCATCCTGCATGCGAAAAGTATCGCTATTACTCTGAAATATTTGTAATACGCCAAGTAAAAGAAGGGAGCCCAATAAAATACCTATCATTAATTCAACTAATGAAAGGCCTCTTTGATTACTAAAAGATTGCATCCTTAAAGCTCCACTATCATCGAAAAGGAGGCATTATCCACGTCACCATCTAATACCCCGTAATTTTCCCCTGTATGCTGTTCACTCCAAGATATAGTTACCGTTACTACACCGGCGTTGTGAGCAATTGTTCCTGTTGCGTCAGGTAGATTGGAAGATAGAATGAGCTCCCATTCATAGAGATCTAAATCTGCAAGTTCAGCATCTGAACATGCACTACTACAATCCGGCGTAGAACTACTGCCAGCTCCACCATCTGAACCATCCGAGCCATCTGAACCACCCGAACCATCTGACCCGCCATCACCAGAAGAACCGCCTACAGTGCCATCATACTCACTACTCATAGTCCCCGTAGGATTAGCGCGCATTCGTTCAATAATTTCCTGTGCTGCAAGTGCAGCCATATACCGGTGATGAGCCCCATTGCCATTTTTTAAACTCATCACTTGTGTTGCCGCCAGCCCCAAAAGACCAACCGCCAGGATCAAAACCGATACAAGCACTTCAATTAGGGTTGCCCCTTTTTGCTTGAGCATTCAAATTATCCTCTTTTCAATCCGTTTTCCTACGGGCAAGGCATATTGGTATTCAATCTTAAAGCCCCAGAAGCGAGAACCTGCAACTGGCGACCATAATCTCCTGTCCGACTATCACATAAATCCAAAGTTAAAGTGGCCCCAAGACTTATCTCCCCCTGCGCGCCATAGCTAAAATCTAAGTCTGCCACTCCGGCACCAGAGACTTCCGCTGTAACTACAATATCCTCGTACTCGACAAGTAGCATTCTTAACTCCTCTCCATCGTCATAAGAATCACTCCCGTCACTATCAACCCAGACAATAACTCCATTACCAATATCATCGTCAATTGCACCTACCTCTACGCTACCTCCTATACGCACAGCTTCAGAACGTGCATATTGAAGAACACCGTTCAAGTCATTTGTCATAGCCGACAAGCGATTGCTATCAAATAATGAATTAAATGAAGGTAGTCCAATCGCAAGTACAATCCCTAAGATGGTGATAGTCGCCATTAACTCTATAAGGGTTGCCCCTATGTATTTTTTGAAGCTAATCATATTTGCTGCCTTAAAGAACCTATAAGTACTGGGCTATGCTGCCTGGCATGGAGAGAAAAATCTCACTTTATCTAAAGCGTGCAACTTTTCAGTATAAATTTTGCACACAAAAATTCTCACCCCAGTACTTTACAAACAATGTGCAAGTAAAGTGGAGGCACAACACTTTGGTTCGTATTGTTATCGTATATATACCAGTTTATGGAAAGCAGGTAAGCGATGGGGTCGAGGGTTTTGCAGCTTGCCGACAAACGGCTTGGAAGGGGCGATAAGTGGGCTAGCCAGCTTGCCGATAGGAGATAGAGCTGCTGATTAACGCAGCTCTTTAGGCAGGGAGAAACGTATATTCTCAGCCCTTCCATCCATTTCTTCAGGAAGGCTTGCACCAAGTTGTTGCAGTCGGTCAATCACTCCTTGTACCAGGACTTCCGGTGCTGACGCTCCCGCTGTGATTCCTATGGCCGACTTACCCTGAAGCCAATCTGCATCGATATCATCCGCACCATCGATCAATTTGGCAGCAGCACCACAGCGTTCAGCGAGTTCACGCAGGCGATTAGAGTTAGAACTATTCGGGCTACCAACAACAAGGACCAGGTCACTTTCCAGGGCCAGCTGCTTTACAGCATCCTGGCGATTCTGGGTCGCGTAACAGATATCATCTTTTCGAGGCCCACGGATTTCAGGGAAACGCGCTCTCAGGGCATCAATGACTCGAGCGGTATCATCCATGGATAGTGTTGTTTGGGTAACATAGGCGAGATTACTCTCGTCTTTAACAGTTAACTTCGCAACATCCTCTTCGTCTTCAACCAGGTAAATGGCACCGCCAGCAGAGTTGTCATACTGCCCCATTGTGCCCTCCACTTCCGGGTGCCCGGCGTGGCCGATAAGTATGCACTCAGCACCGTCGGTGCTGAACTTACTCACTTCAATATGCACCTTGGTAACCAGCGGGCAAGTAGCATCGAATACACGCAGGCCACGCTCTTCAGCTTCGCGCTGCACAGCTTTTGAAACACCGTGAGCACTGAAGATAACGATAACATCATCGGGCACTTCATCGAGTTCATCGACAAAGACCGCACCTCGCTCTTTCAGACTTTCCACCACAAATTTATTGTGCACCACCTCATGGCGGACATAGATCGGCGCACCAAATACATCCAGGGCACGATTCACAATATCAATTGCCCGATCAACACCGGCACAAAAGCCCCGGGGGTTAGCCATTCGGATTTGCATGTCTACTTCAGCACCCTACTTGCTACAAAGGGGGAACCCCGACCCTATTGGATCGAGTCCACCGCAATAATTTTCACATGGAAATTTAAGGTTTGACCGGCCAATGGATGATTAAAATCGACAGTAACATCGTCCTCACCAATCTCACTGATTACTCCGGGGAGTTCGCCGCTGCCGTTGTCAAAAGAGACTACCAACCCGCGCTCCAGCTCCATATCGGGAGAAAAGGTATCCCGGCGCACCTTTTGCAGGTTTTCCGGGTTGCGCTGGCCAAACCCTATCTCCGGCGGTATCTCGATCTCAGCTTCATCTCCCGCTTTTAAACCAAAAAGCGCTTTTTCAAAGCCCGGCAGCAAACTGCCATCGCCAACACTAAAAGAGGCTGGGTCACCTTTGAAGGTTGAATCCACCTCAGTGCCATCGTCCAATTTCAGGCTAAAGTGCAGTGTCACCCGGCAGTGTTCACCGATAACGGCATTACTCATAGTTCGTTAAACTTCCACGTTATTTTTTGCTTTGCCACTTTCTTTTTCCGCAAAAAAAAGCAGTTCAATCACCAGCATTGCAGCGCCGATACTAATTCCCATATCCGCCACATTGAATACCGGGAAGTGCCAGTTGCCGTAATAGACCGAAATAAAATCCCTTACGTAACCCAGCAGCACTCGATCCCAAAGGTTGCCCAAGGCCCCCCCCAGAATTAGCGCCAGGGCACAGGGTTCCCAGCGCTTTGTTGCCGGCAAGCGCCATAGCCAAACACTGACAACAACGCTAAATACAAAGGCAATAATTCCGAAAAACCACCGCTGCCATCCCCCAGCATCAGACAGGAAGCTAAAGGCAGCGCCGTAGTTTTCGGCATAAGTAAATTGCAGCAAGCCGGGAATAATTTGTATTGACGGGCCGTGCATAAACATATCCACGGCCCAGACTTTGCTGGCGATATCGAGGACAACCACCACCAGCGCCAGCCAGTACCAGCGCCATGGATGCCCCCAAACAGGGTTGGAACTAGGCATAGTGCCTCACTTCTCCTTCACCAGAAACGTTTTCCACACAGCGCTCACAAATGTCTGGATACTCTGCTGATACACCCACATCGGCGCGGTAATGCCAACAGCGCGCACACTTGGGGTGATCCACTTTGCTTATGCTGACTTTCAATCCTTCCAGCTCTGTGGATTCTGCACCGGCAGCATCGCTGAGTGGCTGTACAGAAGTGGAGGAGCAAATCAAAACAAAGCGCAACTCGTCTTCGAGCTCCAAGAGCTTTTCGCGCAGGTCATCCTCGGCGAACAGAGTCACCGCCGCTTGCAGGGAGCCGCCAATAGCACCAGCTCCACGCTGCTCTTCAAGCACCTTGTTTACCGCAGTTTTTACTTCGGCGATGGCAGCCCAATAGTCCGCACCTTTAACCGAGTCTGCTGGCAGCTTCGGCAGCGAATACCACTCTTCAATAAAGATGCTGTCCGCTTTGGCTCCGGGAATAAACTGCCATAGTTCTTCTGCGGTAAAGCTCAGGATAGGCGCAATCCAGCGAACAAATGCCTGAACAATATGATAGAGGGCAGTTTGCGCAGAGCGGCGTGCAGTACTGTCCTCTTTGGTGGTGTACTGGCGATCTTTGATGATATCCAGGTAGAAGCCACCCATTTCCACGACACAGAAGTTATGTAACTTCTGATAGATCTGGTGGAACTGGTAGTTATCGTAAGCCTCGATAATTTCATCCTGTAGACGCGCAGCCTTATCCAGCGCCCAGCGATCCAGCGCCAGAAGTTCACTTTCCGGCAATAAATCTTTTTCCGGGTCAAACCCAGCCAGGTTGGACAGGAAGAAACGAGCCGTATTGCGCAAGCGACGGTAAGAGTCCGCTGTGCGTTTCAGGATCTCATCGGAAACCGCCATTTCACCACTGAAGTCTGTGGCGGAAACCCAAAGGCGCAATACATCTGCACCCAACTTGTTGATTACATCCAGTGGTGCAACGGTATTGCCGATGGACTTGGACATTTTCCGTCCCTGTGCATCTACCGTGAAACCGTGAGTCAACACTTGCTTATAAGGGGCACAATCGTTGATAGCGATGGAGGTCTTCAGTGAAGACTGGAACCAGCCTCGGTGCT
The DNA here is from genome assembly GCF_047324085.1 of Microbulbifer sp. CNSA002. NCBI lineage: Bacteria > Pseudomonadati > Pseudomonadota > Gammaproteobacteria > Cellvibrionales > Microbulbiferaceae > Microbulbifer > Microbulbifer sp. CNSA002. Next base: position 653,102 of record NZ_CP172449.1, on the reverse strand, counting down.
GATCAGAGCCCTCAAGGTACAGATCTGCCGGGAAACGCAGGCCGTTGCGGCGCTCCAGTACGGCGTAATGAGTCACACCTGAATCGAACCAGACATCCAGGGTGTCGGTAACCTTTTGATATTGGCCTGCCTCATCTCCCAGAAGCTCCTGCGGGTCCAAGTCAAACCAAACGTCCATACCCTCGGCGTCGACCTTTTCAGCCACTTTGTCCATCAAAGCGGGAGTGTCCGGGTGGATTTCATGGGTCTCTTTGTGAACAAACAAAGCGATGGGCACGCCCCAGGTACGCTGGCGGGAAATACACCAATCCGGGCTGCCGTCGAGCATGGCATCGATACGAGCCTTGCCCCAACCGGGGATCCACTGAACTTCATCCGCTGCCTTCTGTGCATTCTCCAGAAGGTCATTCTGCTGCATGCTCACAAACCACTGCGGAGTTGCGCGGTAAATAAGCGGCGTCTTGGTGCGCCAGCAGTGAGGGTAGCTGTGCTCCATCTTACCCTGGTGCAGAAGTACTCCGCGCTCCTGTAACAGGGCCACGATTTTGTCGTCCACCTTGTAGACGTGTTCACCGGCAAACAGCGGTACCATATCGCGGTATACGCCATTGTCATCGATATAGTTCAGGGTATCGATGCCGTAGCGCTTGCCCACCTGGAAGTCATCGGGACCATGGTCCGGCGCAGTGTGTACACAGCCTGTACCTGCATCAGTGGTGACATGGTCGCCGAGGATCATCGGCAATTGCTTCTCGTAGAAAGGATGGTTTAGCTTCAGGTGCTCCAAGGCAGCACCGCGAATACGGCCTACCACTTCACCTTCGAGCCCCGCCTTCTCCAATACGGCATCCTTGAGTGCTTCGGCAACGAGCAATCGGCGCTCAGCCGTTTGCACCACAACATATTCCAGCTCAGCATTGACAGAAACCGCTTGGCTGGAAGGAAGCGTCCAGGGGGTTGTGGTCCAGATAACAACGGATAGGGGGCCTTCACCCGCGTGTCCACCTGCCGCATCGGCGATAGCCAGGGATGTCTCTTCCGTCGCCGGATAGCAAACGTAAATGGAGTAGGAGGTTTTATCCTGATACTCCACTTCCGCTTCCGCCAGAGCTGATCCGCCCACAACGCTCCAGTACACAGGCTTGAAACCCCGTGCCAAATGGCCATTTTTGACCACTTGCCCAAGCGCTCGGATGATATCGCCTTCAAATTGGAAATCCATGGTGCGGTAGGGATTGTCCCATTCACCGAACACCCCCAGGCGAATAAAGTCTTTCTTCTGTCCGTCCACCTGCTTGGCTGCGTATTCGCGGCACTTCTGGCGGAAAGTTTTGTGATCCACCTTTGCGCCAGCCTTGCCAATCTTTTTCTCGACGCGGTGCTCAATCGGCAGGCCGTGGCAGTCCCAGCCAGGCACATAGGGAGCGTCAAAACCGCTCAGGGTTTTCGACTTGATAATAATATCTTTGAGAATCTTGTTGACCGAGTGACCTATGTGAATATCCCCGTTGGCATAGGGAGGACCGTCGTGCAGGATAAACTGCTCGCGCCCCTCCCGCGCTTCGCGGATTTTTTCGTAGAGCTTGGTTTCCTGCCACTTCTTTAAAATAGCCGGCTCGCGCTGGGGCAGATTGCCGCGCATAGGAAAGTCGGTCTCAGGCAGGTTTAAGGTCACTTTATAATCAGTCATTGGATGTCTACTTCAGCTCTAGTAGAGAATAATTCATCGTCTATACACCGGTTAGTGTCCCTTGGGGTTTTGCACAAACCAGTCTTTAGCATCGTCAATATCCTGAGCGATGCGGGCTTTGAGGATTTCCAGGGAGGCAAACTTCTCTTCATTGCGAAGTTTGTGGCAAAACTCTACCGCTAGTTCTTTCCCGTAGAGGTTGCCATCAAAATCAAACAAGTTGACTTCCAGTAGTGGCCGGGCGCCCTCTCCCTCAACTGTCGGGCGAAACCCCACATTGGCAACACCGTCAATTTCCGGCCGCCCAGCTGCGAGTTCACTTCCATTCGCGGCTTTGGTGCGAACGGTGTAAACGCCAACCAGCGGGGAGCGGTAGCGGTGCAAACGCACATTGGCTGTGGGAGCACCCAGTTGCCGGCCCAAGGCGCGGCCGGGGGCAACCCGCCCGGTAATACTGTAAGGGCGCCCGAGTAAGGCCTCGGCCAACTCAAATTCGCCCCGCTGCAAGGCTTCGCGGATGCGGGTGCTGCTCACCCGGGCTCCGCGAACCTCAAGCGTAGCCGTGTCTTCCACCGTGAATCCATTTTCGGCTCCGGCGCCCTGGAGAAGTCGATAATCGCCACTGCGATCACAGCCGAAGCGGAAATCGTCTCCCACCACCAAATGGCGGATTCCAAGGCCGTCCACCAGAATACGGCGCACAAAAGCATCGGCACTCAGGTTGCGCAGTTTCTCGTTAAACTGCAGGCACAGCACCCGGTCGGCACCAGCATCAAATAGCGCCAATACCTTCTCTTTAAAGCGCATCAGACGCGCGGGCGCCCTTTCCCCAGAGAAGAACTCATGTGGCTGGGGCTCAAAGATAATCGCCACCGAGGGCAGATCATGTTCCTGCGCGCGCTGCTTGAGCTGCGCAATAATCGCCTGGTGACCGAGGTGTACACCATCGAACGAGCCGATTGTCGCCACGCTTCCCCGGTGGCGGGGGCGCAGGTTGTGCAACCCGCGAATTAGTTCGCGCTCCTGGGCCAAAGCGATTTTCCCATCCTCATAAAATCGAGCCGCACAGTATAGCGGATTCCCACTGGGCGGCCAGAGGCCATATTTATCCAGATATGCCCACTTAAAAAATTAACTTGTGGCGCGGAAGTGGCGGGGGCGCAATCCTGAAACCAGTAAAACGGACAGATAGGTCGCTCCCCCCGCAGCTACGATCAGCCCCATACGCCAGGCGCGGTCATACCAGGCCCATTCACTCCACTGTGACCACAGGTGCAGGGCCCCGAGCAAAATCGCAACCATCGCCAAATTCGCCAGAAGCAACCTTACCAGGTAAGTGCCCCACCCAGCCTCAGGTTTATAGACATCATCTCGACGCAGGCCTTTATAGAGGAGCCAGGCGTTAATAGCGGCCTGACAAGCCGTAGCCAGCGCCAGACCCATATGGCCGAGCTTGAAGTAGTAGTTAAGCGGTATCACAAACAGCAGGCTCAACACCATTTTGGCCGAGATAGCGATTAAGCCAAAGCGCACTGGGGTGTAGGTATCCTGGCGGGCAAAATAGCCCGGCGCCAGCACTTTAATCAGCATAAACGCCAACAACCCCATGGCATAAGCGCGCAGGGACCAGGCGGCCATTTGCATATCGCGCGGCTGCATCTGCCCATACTGAAAAAGGGTTGTCAGGAGCGGCTCAGCCAGTACCACCAAGGCTACAGAAGCGGGCAGGGAAATTAGCGTGACACTGCGCAAAGCCCAGTCGAGGGTATGACGGAACCGGCGGGGGTCTCCGTCAGTATGCTGCCGCGACAAGCTCGGCAGAATCACCGTTGCCACCGCAACCCCAAACACCCCCAGGGGCAGCTCGGTGAGCCGGTCGGAAAAATAGAGCCAGGAAACACTGCCGCTGGGCAGGAATGAAGCCAGCAGAGTGTCCATCACCAGGCTGATCTGGGTCACTGACACACCAAAAATCGCCGGCGCCATCAGGCGTAAAATTTTACGCACTCCTTTGTGCTGCCAATCCCACTTAGGGCTAGGCAACAATCCTTCACGAGCGAGAAAAGGCAGTTGAAACAGCAGCTGCACCACCCCCGCAACAAAAACGCCCCAAGCCAGCGCCATAATTTGCGGATCAAACCAATTGGTAGCAACAGTCGCCGCAGCAATCAAAACCAGGTTGAGCATCACCGGGGTTAGCGCCGGAATCGCAAAACGATCGAAAGTATTGAGTATTGCCCCGGTAAATCCCGCCAGGGAAATCAGCATTAAATAGGGAAAAGTGATCTGCAACATATCGGTAGCGAGATCGAACTTCTCACGCTCACTGCCGTCCCACCACCAGCCAAAAGCAAAAATACCCGTCACTAGTGGAGCGCAGAGAACACCAAACAGAGTAACCAACAAAAGTACGCCACCAAGAGCGCCCGCAACCCGGTCATTTAACTCTCGCGCAGCCGCCTTACCGCCCTTTTGGCGGTATTCGGCCAGTACCGGCACAAAAGCCTGGGCAAATGCACCTTCTGCAAATAGACGGCGAAAAAAGTTGGGAATCTTGAATGCGACAAAAAAGGCATCGGCAGCATCGCCCGCACCGGCAAAGCGGGCCAGCGCCACGTCACGAACCAGCCCGGCCACTCGCGACAGCATAGTGGCAGCACCGACAACGGAACTGCCCCGCAGCAATCTGGAAGCACCAGATTTTTCGACTGCCTGTTCCTGAGCTGGGGATGACTGCGACAAAACTCGGACTCCTGGCAAAAGTTGAAACTTGTTGGCCGGCAAGTCTACCCCAAAACCAGGGGATATATGGGCTCCTCTACAGAGCTGAGGCCCTGCGACTGCGGGACCGCGAGCCTATACTAAGAGCGAGCTAGTCGCGCCACCCAAGGAGCTGGTGGTGCGGGGAGAGAAGGGATGACCATTAGTGCTTTGATTATTGCCCTGGTTCTGGCAATTGTGCGGTACATAGCAGCTGTTGATGGCCCCAGCCCCGTCTGTCCATCCATCCCCTGCTATAACTGCGGTCGCCCAGCCCCTTCCAGCTTCTGAGCTGGGTTTCGGAGCGATCGCCATATTTCGCCACAATTGAGCCGCAGTTGGTCATAGCTGCGCCACGCCAGCGCCTCCTTGGAGCTTTTTAATAACACTCAAACGGGCCACAACAGAACAGGCCCACACGAGTAAGAAAAGCCGCTAAGGAGCAGAACAATGAAAAAAGTAGTGATGGCCGTCGCCCTGGGTTCTCTGATTGCCACCGGAGCCCACGCTAAGGAACAAAACGAATCCAATTTGACTCCGGCCAAGCAGGCCTCAGTCTTTACCGGCTCTGCAATTGCCGGTGCAGCATTGGGTGGGCCCGTTGGCTTTATCGCCGGAGCACTCGGCGGAGCCTGGCTCGGAGAGCAGATCAAGCAAGCAGACGAGGCAGATATGCTGGCAACACAACTGACAGAGAGCCGTGCAGAGCTCAGCAACCTGGCACAGCAATTGGATGCGGCTCAACTGTCCGCGAACGACGCCAGCCAACTGGCCCTGGATTCACTGCAATTCCAAATGCTGTTTACCACTGGGGAGGACGAGCTTCAGGAGGGCCAAATGCACCAGCTGAGTGCCATGGCTGACTTTCTCAAGCGACACCCCCACCTGCAAATTCACCTGGAGGGACACGCAGATCCTCGCGGCAGCGACGGCTACAACAATGTACTGTCCGATCAACGCGCCCTGAGTGTGGAAGAGGCTTTGGTATCACTTGGAGTTGATGCCTCAAGAATCAGCCGCAGCGCACTCGGCTCCACCTATTCCCAGGCAGCCCGAGGTGATGTAGACGCCTACGCCATGGAGCGCCGCGTCGACATCCGCTTCTCCCTTCCGGAGTCCATGGCGGGAAACTTCTGAGTCAAAGGGGCACGGCGGACAACAAATCCGCATATCCCTTCGCCTTCAAGCCGCACTACATAAGCGTGAGTGGATCGCAAATCCACTCACGCAACTCCAAGCTGATAGAAACCCTGTTGTATTTGCGGGCGCCTTGCGCCCGCCTTTTTGCCTAACCCCTGCAACTTCGTGCATGATTCTCCGCCAGAAAGGAATTAAGTCGGGATTTGTCATGAGTGCAACCATCGCCATTGTCGAAGATGAACGCGCTATCGCAGAAAACTACCGCGATGCTCTGCGCCGCCACGGTTACCGGGTCGATTTATACAGCGCCAGGATTGAGGCCATGGATGCTTTTCGCCAGCGGCTGCCAGACCTGGCCGTGATCGATGTTGGCCTGGGCAGCGAGGTGGAGGGCGGTTTTGAGCTCTGCCGGGAATTGCGCGCTATGGCGCCGAGCCTGCCAATATTATTTCTCACCGCCAGGGACTCAGAGCTGGATATTATTTCCGGACTGCGCCTGGGCGCTGATGATTACCTCACCAAGGATATCTCCCTACCCCATATGCAGGCGCGAATTAACGCCCTACTGCGCCGCGTTAGCGTGCTGCGAGATCAAAACGATGAAGGCGAGAGCTTAACTCAGGGAAAGCTATGGCTAGATATTTCCAGGCTCCATTGCCACTGGGATGAGCAACCCGTGGACTTAACCGTGACCGAATTCTGGATTGTCCACGCCCTGGCAAAAAGGCCCGGCCACGTTAAATCCCGCAGCCAACTAATGGAAGCAGCCCGCGTAGTGCTGGATGACAACACCATCACCTCTCACGTCAAAAGAATCAGGCGCAAATTCCAGGCGCTGGACACCGAGTTTAATGCCATAGGAACCGCCTACGGCATGGGGTATCGCTGGCAGCTGTAAACCGCCATCGGGCGAACAATTTCAAAAATTTAAGTATGAACCTACGCCGCCAACTCTTGCTCGTCAGCCTTGTCGCACTCACCCTGCCCTGGGCCGGCTGCCAGTACCTCCGCCAGGTGGACGCCGCCCTAGCACAAGGCCAGATCCAGGCAATTGAAGCAACTGCGGCGGCAATTGCCGCACGCTTGGCCAGTGCCCCCCAGCTTATCGCCCCGGACCCTCAGCGCCTATCGCGCCCACCAGGCGCTCAGCTCTACCTGAATCCCCTATCTCAAGCTCCGAGAGTCGACGGCTATGGCGATGAGTGGCGAGCGCAGCAACTTGAGCCCAGAACGCTTGAGGACGGGCAGCTATCCCCTATGGCCCAGGTGACGCTGGGGCAACTGGATAAGCAAATCTACCTGCTTCTCACTGTTTCAGACTCAACCCCCGCCTATCGGGACCCCCGCACAGGCCTAATCGCTGGAGGCGACACCGTAGAACTGTTTACCGCTGAACAGCACTACATCCTGCCCGTCGCCAGCCAAGGGGCCGCCAGCGCCTTGTGGCACAACCCTAGAGAGGGCCGCTACGAGCGCGAGCTGCGTTTCAGGGGCCGATGGACTACTTCTGGTGCCGGTTACCAATTGGAGCTGGCTCTGCCACAAACCCTAACCGGTGGAGCCCTCGCTATCCGCATTCACGACAGGGCAAACAGCAGTGGCTCCTCACCGACTCGCAGCGCCAGCACACTTCCGACAGATGGCCACCCAGGACGCCTGGTGAGCCCTCTGCCAGACCTTCAGAAAGAGCTCGACCACTTTGCGCGCCCTGGACTACGCCTCGCAGTAGTGGACAGCGAGGGGTTTCTTCTTGCCAGCAACGGGCAACTACAGCTGGCAGATTCCGAGAGCAATTCGTGGCTGAGAGACTGGGCTTATCGCAAATTGCTTTCCAGAGAGGATTTGCCACAGCTGCCGAAAAATAGCTTGCCTCTTCCAACGCCTGACAGCCGTGGCACCCAGGAGCAATGGTATTCAGGACCGCTGCAATCCCGAATTGGTGCGGTGAGTGTGCCCGTTATCACCCGGGTCGACGAAGTGGTTGAGCGGCCACTTCTGGGGCAGGTCCTCGTCCTGCAATCTGGCGAAGCGATGCAATCAGTCACCGAGGGAGCAGCCCACCGGTTGTGGTTGATCAGCTGCGCCGCGGCCGCAACTGCCCTGCTCTTCCTATTGGGCTACGCCAGCTGGCTTTCCTGGCGCGTGCGCAAGCTACACCAGGCCGCCCGCAACGCAGTAGATTCCAGCGGCAAACTGCGCGGCAACTTTCCCCATTCAAAGGCTGGCGATGAACTGGGAGACCTAAACCGGGCCTTCGCCAGCCTGCTCGCAGAACTGGACCAATATCACCAGTACCTGCGCACTCTCGCCAGTAAGTTGTCACACGAGCTACGCACACCGCTGGCAGTGGTTCGCTCATCCCTGGATAACCTCGCCGCCGGAGAACTCGACGACCACAGCCGCCGCTATGCAGGGCGGGCTATGGATGGTAGTGCAAGGCTGTCGGGGATTCTCAACAGTCTCTCCGCAGCCAGCAATCTTGAAACCAGCATCCACCAAGCGGAGCGGGAGCCTTTCGACCTGGCAGACCTGCTTGAAGTCATGACACAGTGCTATGACGATGCTCACAGCGAACACCAATTTACTCTGAACAAACCTACTGGGGAGCTAGCCTGCCACGGCGCACCGGAGTTATTGGCTCAACTACTGGACAAGCTGGTGGATAACGCTTGCAGCTTCGCCCCCCAAGGCAGTGAAATTTGCCTGTCAGTAGCAAAAAACAGAGATATGTACCTGATCACAGTAGGCAATGACGGCCCTCTGCTCCCGGAAGGTTACGCTCACAAGCTATTTGACTCTCTCGTTTCTGTGCGCAATCAAGGCGATAATGCCGGCCACCTGGGGCTGGGACTGCATATCGCCAAACTGATCGCAGACTTCCACGGAGGCTCCCTAAAAGCCCGAAACCGCAGCGACGGCAGCGGTGTAGAGTTCAGCCTGGAGTTGCCGACCGGGTAACCGCCGTTGTGGATTGACAACATATCTGCACCGAGACGCCCGCTATGGTTGACAAACAACCAACTGTGGGGATAATGTCGCGTCCCGATCGGGCCCCAGGGCCTGTTAGTTACAGATTTATAGATTCCAGACAGGAGCAACCGGTGGCCAACTCACCTCAAGCGAAGAAACGCGCGCGCCAGAACGACAAGCGCCGCATGCACAACGCCAGTCTGCGCTCCATGGTGCGCACCTACATCAAGAAGGTAGTTGCGGCCATCGATGCCGGCGATGCGGAAAAAGCAAAAACTGCGTACGCAGAAGCAGTTCCCGTTATTGACCGTATGGCAGACAAAGGCATTATTCACAAGAATAAAGCCGCTCGTCATAAGAGCCGTCTGAACGCTCAGATCAAAGCTCTGGCCGCCTAATCCCTTAGGCAGCAGACACAAAAAAGCCCCGCATTGCGGGGCTTTTTTGTATTCGAAACTTGCCAATTCAGAGCAGGATCAGGTTATCGCGATGAATTAATTCATCGTCATCCCGATACCCTAAAAGGTCGGCAAACTTCTCCGATGACTGCCCCAGAATCCGACCACTCTCACTACTGTCATAATTAACCAGGCCCCGCGCTATCTCGCGACCTTCAGCATTCCTGCAAGACACCAGATCCCCGCGCCTGAAATGCCCTTCAACAGCGGTAACCCCCACCGGCAACAAACTGCTACCACTCCCAGTCATAGCTGCCTCGGCTCCGGCATCCACTAATAGGGTTCCGCGCACCTGTAACTGTCCCGCGAGCCAGCGCTTACGCGCCGCCAGGGGATCTGCCTCTGGAAGCAACAGGGTACCCAGCTGCTCGCCGGTACAGACTTTATCTATTACCGCCTCCAAGGCGCCGCCAGCGATCACTGTGCGAGCACCTGAGCGCGCTGCCAGCTGCGCTGCGCGCACTTTAGTGGTCATACCACCACGACCCAGACCGCTGCGGGAATCCCCCGCCATCTCCAGCAGCTTGGGATCAAGCGCAGATGCCTCACTAATTAATTCTGCTTCGGGGTTATCGCGGGGATCTTCAGTAAACAGCCCATCCGCATCTGTCAAAATCAGCAGCGCATCTGCCTCAACCAGATTTGCAACCAGGGCCGCCAGGGTATCGTTGTCGCCGAAACGTATTTCGTCAGTCACTACCGTGTCATTTTCATTCACGATAGGCACAGCCCCCAGTGACAGGAGCGTGCGCAAGGTGCTGCGAGCATTCAGGTAGCGAGTGCGATTGGAAAGGTCGTCGTGATCCAACAAGATCTGAGCGCTGCGAATATCAAAGCACCCAAAAGCCTGCTCATACACCTGCACAAGGTGGCTCTGCCCCACAGCGGCAGCCGCCTGCAATTGGTGGATAGACTCGGGCCGGCGACACCAACCCAATCGATCCATTCCGGCCGCAACAGCACCGGATGAAACCAAAACAACTTCGATCCCTCGACGGCGCAAATCAGCCATCTGTGCAACCCAGGCAGAAATGGCGGTGGTATTCACACCTCGACCATTATCTGTCAGAAGGGCGCTACCAATTTTTACCACCCACCGCTGGGCCTTGGTCAACGCCTGCCGGGACACTGTTGCGGAGTCCATGCTTCCCCCTCAGGACAAGATAACTATTGAGCGAGCCAAGCTACTTCAGCAACTGCTCGCTCCACACAATTTAAGAGCGATACTCGACATCCACATCGTGGTCGTCGTCATCATCCCAATCCTCATCGTCATCCACCTGCCCTTTGGCCGCTTTGCGCTTGGCGCGATGACTCTCTCTCAACTCTTCGATACGCTCGCGAGCTTCGCGCTGCATTTGACGCTGCGCTTCCAGCTCCGCCACAGCCAAGTCGGGATCTCGCGCCTCAATTTCCTGACGTTCTTCCAGGTAATCCATCAGGCGACCGCCGAGGGCATCGGTACCCTCTTTGCGAATAGCTGCCACACGGAACACAGGCCCTTCCCAGCCCAGAGCATCCACTACCGCCTGACAGCGCTCTTCCAGCTCCGCAGCGGGAACCAGGTCGGTCTTGTTCAATACCAGCCAGCGCTCACGCCCTGCCAGTGTCGGGCTAAAGGTGGACAACTCACGCTCAATGGCTCGGGCATTCTCTACCGGATCAGAGCCATCAAAGGGAGCCAGGTCAACCAGGTGCAACAAAACTCGACAGCGGGTTAAGTGCTTGAGGAAGCGAATCCCCAGGCCCGCCCCTTCGGCTGCACCTTCAATCAGGCCGGGGATATCTGCAATCACAAAGCTGCGATGCTTCTGAACCTGCACTACCCCCAAATTTGGTACCAAAGTGGTAAAGGGGTAGTTGGCCACTTTCGGTTTGGCCGCAGAGACGGCGCGAATAAACGTGGATTTGCCCGCATTGGGCAGCCCTAACATGCCCACATCTGCCAGAACCTTCAGCTCGAGCTTGAGACTGCGCATCTCACCCTCAGTGCCGTGTGTGGTCTGACGCGGCGCACGGTTAGTACTGGACTTGAATCGGGTATTACCCAGGCCGTGAAAGCCACCCTGAGCCACCAGCTGACGCTCACCGGCTTCGGTCATATCGCCGATAGTCTCGCCGGTATCCGCATCAATGATCGTGGTGCCCACCGGCACCTTAAGGACCAGGTCCTCACCCTTGGCGCCAGTGCAGTTGCGCCCTCGACCCGGCTGACCACTTTCAGCGGCGTAGCGGGGCTGGTAGCGATAATCCACCAGGGTGTTCAGGGAATCATCAGCTTCCAGGTACACGGAGCCGCCATCGCCGCCGTCACCGCCATCCGGGCCACCCTTCTCAACAAATTTTTCCCGGCGAAAGCTCAGGCAGCCATTGCCGCCCTTACCTGCCTGCACAGAGATGGGCGCCTCATCGACAAACTTCATAATCACTCCACCGCCACAGCGGTTGTCTCATTCGGCGCGCAGATGCGCGCACTATCATCATACCAGCCGACAAGCCGCCTCCTGCGGGCAACTGCCACCCTAACTTCCCGTCGCGGTCTTTTTACGACTTTTCCAACAAAAAAGCCCCGCAATAGCGGGGCTTTTTATGAAGCTTGGGCTAATGACCGCTTAAGCAGTTTCGATAGAAACGAACTTGCGGTTGTTGGGGCCCTTAACTTCAAACTTCACAACGCCGTCCGCAGTGGCGAACAGGGTGTGGTCTTTGCCCATACCAACGTTAACACCGGCGTGGAACTTGGTGCCACGCTGACGAACGATGATGTTGCCTGCTGCTACAGACTGGCCGCCAAAGCGCTTCACGCCCAGGCGTTTACTCTCGGAATCGCGACCATTTCGCGTACTACCGCCAGCTTTCTTATGTGCCATGAGTCGTTACTCCTCTCTTATGCCTTGATGCCAGTGATTTTAACTTCGGTGTACCACTGACGGTGGCCCTGGCGCTTCATGGAGTGCTTACGACGACGGAACTTGATGATCTTCACCTTCTCGCCGCGGCCGTGGCTTACCACTTCAGCAGTTACTTTAGCGCCATCTACAATGGGAGCGCCAATGTTGATCTTGTCGCCATCGACAACCATGAACACTTTATCAAAATCGATGGATTCGCCAGTTGCTACTTCCAGCTTCTCCAGGCGAAGTACTTCGCCTTCTTCTACACGGTGTTGCTTGCCACCGCTCTCAAAAACAGCGTACATATTTCTATGCTCCGGTAAGGACGACACGAAGCAGCGGGAGGACCAGTAAGTCACTGCTCCGCATTTCGGGAGCTTGCGCCGTGTGTTTAACATCTATTCGCCAAAAGGCCCGCAGACGACCCAATAGCCGCAAAGAGCCCGCAATTGGCGGGGCGCAGATTCTAATCAATTCGCCGGGTTGATACAATAGCGCCCCTTCGCCTTCCGGCCCCCGGGAGGCCTCTGTCTAGTCGTATAAGGAACTCTCACATGCTGCCTTTTCACCGGGTCGCCGCCGAAGACTTTGCTGCGGTTAACCAGCGCATTCTCGATCAACTGCACTCGGACGTTCCCCTGGTGGAAAATATAGGTCACTACCTGGTCGAAGCCGGGGGCAAGCGCCTGCGCCCACTACTGGTACTGCTTTGTGCCAAAGCTTGCGGCTATCAGGGTGAGAACCATATCGATCTCGCCACAATTATCGAGTTTATTCACACTGCTACCTTACTGCACGACGATGTTGTAGACACCTCTGACATGCGCCGCGGCCGCCTTACCGCCAATGCCAAGTGGGGCAATGCGCCCAGCGTACTCGTGGGTGATTTCCTCTATTCCCGCGCCTTCCAAATGATGGTTGCTCTGGAAGACATGAGCATCATGGCAATACTCTCAGAGACCACCAACACCATCGCAGAGGGTGAAGTACAGCAGCTGGTCAACGCCGGTGATCCCGCAGTAAGCGAAGAGAATTACTTCACCGTTATCCACAAAAAGACCGGCGCACTGTTTGAAGCCGCCTGTGAAACTGCGGCCGTATTAGCCAACTGCTCAAGTGAAGAACAAACTGCACTGAAACTCTACGGCCGGCACCTGGGACTCGCCTTCCAGCTGGTTGATGACGCTCTCGATTATCGCGGTAATTCGGAAGAACTGGGTAAAAATGTTGGAGATGACCTGGCGGAGGGCAAGCCGACCCTGCCCTTGATCTACACCATGGCCAACGGCAGCAAGGACCAGGCACTGCTGGTAAAAACTGCAATTGAACAGCGCAGTGCGGAAAAGCTCAGTGAAATAGTAGAGGCCATTGAAGCCTGCGGTGCTCTGGACTACACCATGGATCGTGCCCGGGCCGCTGTAGAAGACGCCAAAAAGCAATTGGCCTTTATGCCCGAGAGCGAACAAAAAATCGCCCTGCAGCAATTGGCGAGTTTTGCTATAGAGAGAAACGTCTAGAAGTAAATGCTGCTCGGGCTATATCGATAGCACGGGCAGCGCCGCTACCTTAAGCACAATGTGAAACAACGCAGTTCCCTTCCCCTCGAACAGCTACCAACCCTGACTGGACTCCAAAGTTTATTCGTATCTATTTTCCTCTGCCCCTTCAACATTGGGTACGATTGTTCCTCTTGTTATTTCAAGCGCCAACACCAATTCCTCAGGAGCAAAAATAACGAGAAAAATATAATTGGTATAGAGAGATCCGCACATGAGAAGCTCTACTGCGCTTTATCAGCTTAGAAATTACCCTGAAATGTTCTTAAAAAATAACCTGGTGAGAATTACCGGTACAAAAGATACTGGAGTCATGGATTATCAATTCGGGACCTACACCATGGGCATGGGCGCACCTGGTATCGATAGCCCCAATGAAATTTTTGCTTTCCACCGCCAAGGGGTCTTTATCGAAGATCCACAAACAATCAAAGTCCACCATATTCGCATGATCGATTGGGGTGAAGACCTTGCCCTAGATCGCCTTGAACCCTACCAAATGCGCAGCGGTGCCGACATTATGATTACCGGGCAACTCAGTGACTGCTGTTTCTGTATTGGCGGGCGCAATGCGAATATGCCTGCCGTTGCTCATGTTCGCCCAAGGAAAAAGCAGGGACTCAATGGCAAGGCCACACACAACGAAATTATCAACCGGGGAAAGTTCAGGTTTTTAGGTAACGTCACAAAATCCCTTGGGCGCTCAACGCTAAAGCCCCACCATCACATCTACACAGACTACGCCTATGTTATTGGAGTACGGGTTAAGAACCAGTGGCAAATCTTCGCTCAACACGTAAAGACCCCCAAAGGCCCCATCCAAGCTGTCACCCGACTCTTATAATTTCTTCCATAAAACCAGATAAATAACTTTTAGCACCCCCAAACCAAAAAGCCCCGCAGTTGCGGGGCTTTTTAATATTAAAAAACGAGTATTAACCGATAAGCTTAAGCAGCTCCTCTGTTTTCTCCCGCATTAACTCCTCACTTCCTCGGGATTCAACATTCAAGCGAACAACCGGTTCAGTATTTGACATACGCAAATTAAAACGCCACTCGGGGTAAGCGATACTCAACCCATCCACGTGCTCAACGCTGTCAGCTGCAGGTCCATACTTTTCCTCTGCCGCCTTTAACAGTGCTGCAGCATCCTGAACCTTAGAGTTGATCTCTCCCGAACAGGGGAAAGCAGCCATGCGCTCACCAACAAGCTGTGACAGCGATTTACCACTGCGACTTACCAACTCAGCAACCAATAACCATGGAATCATACCGCTATCGCAGTAGGCGAAATCCCGGAAATAATGATGCGCACTCATTTCACCGCCATAAATGGCATCTTCCTTGCGCATGCGCTCTTTAATAAAGGCATGACCGGTTTTACTCTGTACCGGCTCTCCACCAGCAGCGCGGACAATATCCTCGGTATTCCAGAGCAGGCGTGGATCATGAACAACTTTGGCACCGTTGTTTTTTGCCAGGAAAGCTTCTGCCAGCAAGCCAACAACATAGTAACCTTCAATAAAATCACCACTTTCATCGAAGAAAAAGCAGCGATCAAAATCACCATCCCAGGCTATACCAAAATCAGCACCGCTTGCCCGCACTGCCTCGGCAGTAGAATTGCGGTTTTCTGGCAAAATTGGGTTGGGAATACCGTTGGGAAAGTTGCCGTCGGGCTCGTGGTGAACTCGCACAAACTCAAACGGCAGGTGTGGAGCCAGTGCATCAACAACCGCCCCCGCACCACCATTACCCGCATTAACCACCAGTTTTAATGGCTTCAATGCAGTATTATCGATATATCCCAATAAGTGCTGCACAAAATCAGCGCGGTGTTCAAAGCGCTGCAAAGTGCCTCTTTGCTCAACCGGAGCAAAGCTGTTTTCTTCTGCCAAGCGCTTGATATCCAGTAGACCGGTATCACCACTGATTGGACTACTGCCTGCACGCACAAACTTCATGCCGTTGTAGTCCATAGGATTGTGACTAGCAGTAACGCAAATACCGCCGTCAAAGTCCCCGTGGAAATTGGCAAAGTAGACCTCTTCTGTACCACACTCGCCGATATGGAAAACATCGGCACCCGCATCTCGTAATCCATTGACCAGCGCATCTGTCAGCTCGCCACTGGTAAGCCGAATATCATGCCCAACAACTACTCGACGAGCATTCAGGAACTGGGCAAAGGCACGCCCCACTCGATATGCGACATCGGTATTAAGTTCATCGGGTACACGGCCGCGAAGGTCATAAGCCTTAAAGCAAGTCAGCTCACTCACTTGCTTTTCTCCTCAGCAGCCTGCTCTGGCAAATACACATTTTCGTAGACGTGGTTAGTAGCATCAATAAAGCCCTCTACAGAACCACAGTCAAAGCGGCGACCTTTGAAGGCATAGGCTAATACACAGCCCTGCTGAGCTTGCGCCATCAGCGCATCGGTAATTTGAACCTCACCATTTTTGCCTGGAGGAGTATCTCGGATCAGATCAAAGATATCCGGTGTCAGGATATAACGACCAATAATCGCCATATTACTGGGGGCATCTTCCGCTGCAGGCTTCTCGACCATGTCAGTGACTTGATACAGACCAGGCTTAATTTCATTACCACCGATCACACCAAATTTATGGATCTGCTCCTTCGGCACTTCCTCTACCGCAACAATACTGCAGCGGAATTGCTTATAAAGCTGAACCATTTGCCCCAAAACGCCCATATCTTCATTTAGACATAGGTCATCAGCCAACACGACGGCAAACGGCTCATCGCCAACCAGGCGATGTCCTTGCAAAATAGCGTCACCCAGGCCTCTCATTTCGCCCTGACGCGTATAAGAAAAGCTCGCCCTATCGATCACTTTACGCACTGAGTCCAAGTAACGTTCTTTGCCGGTACCCGCGATCTGGTGTTCCAGCTCAAAGTTGGTATCAAAGTGATCCTCAATTGCGCGCTTGCCTCGCCCTGTGACAAAACCGATCTCGGTCAGCCCCGCTTCTATAGCCTCTTCAACGCCATACTGAACCAATGGCTTATTCACCAGCGGCAACATTTCTTTCGGCATCGCCTTAGTGGCAGGAAGAAAACGAGTGCCATAACCGGCAACAGGAAATAGGCATTTCTTGAGCATTCTGCTCCCCCAATCAATTTAAAACAGCGCACCCCCGCGCAGGGCTGGCAACTTATCATAGCGTCGCTGTGCAAGCACTTACACTCGATAACGTTAAGCTTGGCCCAAAATGTGAATTCCCCCGAGGATAAACACCAAAACTATACGAATAAGATGAGGAATTAATACGCTAAATAGGGGGTATTTGTGAAGACAATTCTCACGCCAGTCACAAAAACCACCTTGACCGACTGGACAAGCGACACAGACCCCTTAGAATGCCCGCTCTTGCAAAAGTGTCCAATCTCAATTGCATAACCACCCACTAACGGGGAAATGATGAGTAATTTTGTACAAAAAAGTGAGTATACCAGAGAGGAGCTCCTGACCTGCTCCCGTGGCGAGATGTTCGGCCCAGGCAACGCCCAGTTGCCGGCTCCCAATATGTTGATGCTCGATCGTATCACCCATATATCCAAGGAAGGTGGTGCTTTCGGCAAGGGAGAGCTGATCGCTGAGCTCGACATTCACCCCGACCTATGGTTCTTCGACTGCCATTTTCCCGGCGATCCCGTAATGCCCGGCTGCCTCGGCCTGGATGCTATGTGGCAATTATTGGGTTATTTCCTGGCCTGGAAAGGCAACCCCGGCCGCGGTCGTGCACTGGGCTGTGGTGAAGTTAAATTTACAGGCCAAATTCTCCCCACCAGCAAGAAGGTGACTTACCATATTCAGATGAGCCGGATTGTTGAGCGCAGGCTTGTTATGGGTATTGGCGACGGCAGTGTCTCTGTGGATGGAAGAGAAATTTACACAGCAAAGGATCTTCGCGTAGGCTTATTTACCCGTACGGACAATTTTTAAACTCGTTTAAGACTAATACCGGTAGAAACCATCAGTCCTCTGCCGACAAGCTATGCTGGAGATCACTATGCGTCGGGTCGTCATTACCGGAATGGGTATCACTTCCTGTATCGGTACCAACACTAAAGAAGTCACCGAGTCACTGAAAACTGGTCGAAGCGGCATCCGCTTCCAAGAAGAGTATAAGGAGCTCGGCCTGCGCAGCCATGTGGCTGGGCCTGTGGACATCGATTTCAAAGAGCATATCGATCGCAAGCAACTTCGCTTTATGGGCGACGCTGCAGCCTATGCGTACATTGCCATGCGTGAAGCAATCGAGATGTCGGGCCTGCAGGAGGAGCAGATATCTAATCCGCGCACGGGTATCGTGATGGGCTCTGGCGGCACATCCACTCAGCAGATTATTGACGCTGCACATACTCTGAAGGAAAAAGGTGTTCGCCGTGTAGGCGCCTACCGCGTGCCCCAGGTAATGAACAGTACCGTTTCCGCATGCTTAGCCACTCCATTCAAAATCAAAGGGGTGAACTACAGTATTTCCTCCGCTTGCGCTACCAGTGCCCACTGTATAGGAAACGGAGCTGAGCTTATCCAGATGGGTAAGCAGGATGTAGTGTTTGCTGGCGGAGGTGAGGAACTAGCCTGGAGTTTGACTCACTTGTTTGACGCTATGGGCGCCCTCTCAAGCAAATATAACGATACTCCGACAAAAGCATCACGCCCCTACGATGCCGATCGCGATGGCTTTGTGATCGCCGGTGGTGGTGGCTGTCTGGTACTCGAAGAAATGGAGCACGCCGTGGCTCGCGGTGCGACCATCTATGCGGAGCTGACCGGTTACGGCGCAACTTCCGATGGTTACGATATGGTTGCCCCAAGCGGTGAAGGCGCCACCCGCTGTATGCAGCAGGCTCTGGCCGGTATGGACGGCAAAGGCCTGCAGGGTAGCGTGGACTATATCAACACCCACGGCACCTCTACACCCGTAGGCGATGTCGCCGAATTGAAAGCCATGCGCGAGGTCTTCGGGGATACCGTTCCGGCATTCGCCTCTACCAAATCTCTGACAGGCCACTCTCTGGGAGCTGCAGGGGTTCAGGAGGCCATTTACAGCCTGCTGATGATGCAGAATAACTTTATTGCTGCATCAGCTAATGTAGAGAACCTCGACCCCGCTGCGGAAGGCATGGACCTTGTCCGCCAGCTGCGTGAGACTGAAGTCAAACGGGCTATGTCCAATAGCTTTGGCTTTGGCGGAACTAATGCTTGCCTGATATTCGATAAAATCTAATCGAAATAAAAAGGGCGCCGCAAGGCGCCCTTTTTATTGACTGCACAACAGAAACCAAACTATTCCGGAGTCGCGTGCAAGCGCTCCAACCACAGCTCAACCTGGCGTGTCAGTCCCTGTCTCCAGCTCCGCTGCTGAACACCAAAGACATCCCGCAGCTTGCCACATGAAAGTACTATGCTGCGATCCCGCTTTTCTGCCTCATCCCCTAATGAAATAAATTGCGCAAAGCGCTCTTCATCGTAAAAAGCCTGGGCGCGCTCGACCACCTCCAGGGCAAACTCCATCGCTGTGCAGCTATCAGAACTACCGTAGTGGTAAACACCTCCTGCCTTAGCCCCGCTAGCGAGCTGCTGGGCAACCGCCACTGCGACACGAGCCATATCCACCACTGTTACTGGGTTGCCGCTGTTCCTTCCATCCAGGGCTAAAGGCTCCCCAGACACAAAGTTGCGTAAAATACGCCCTAACAAGGCATCCTGACCACTATCCACCATCCAGCCAAAACGCAAAATCGTCAGGTTTTGCAGCCCATTAAAGGCATCTTCGCAGGCCAGCCATTCGCGTCCACTCGGGGACTGTGGTTCTGCGGGCTCATCCTCGTCATAGCGGCGGCGCTCACCGCCAGAAAAAACTTGGTAGGATGAGAGGTGAATAATATATTCACAGGGTGCAGCACAAAGCCGCTTACTCACCAGCAGTGACTCCGGCATGCCTCGATTGTCGGCACAGGCGGAGGCATTAATCACAATTGAGCCCGGTCTCAATTGATCGATTTCCCCAGGGGTCAACTGCTGTATGCGAAAGCCTGCGCGCTGCAGTCTTTTTTGCAGCGCACCATCAATCTCATTACCAGCTGTGATAATGGCGACGGTATCCGGCATATAACCTGTATTCAATTCAGACACTGGTAAATCCAGTTCTTAGAACGGGATATCGTCATCAAAGCTATTATCGAAACCACCGGCAGGACCTTGGTTCGGCTGTTGCTGGGGCTGCTGGTTAGCTGGTGCCATCGGTGAGGGAGCGGTACGCCCCTGCCCATATGCCTCCTGGCCGCCCTGCTGCTGGTAGCCACCCTGGAAACCGCCGCCCTGCTGGTCAAAACCGCTGGAACCACCCATCGGCTGGCCGCCACCCATTTGGCCACCTGCGGCTGCGCCCATTCCAGCGCCACCCATACCCTGACCAAAGCCGCCCTGCTCACCGCGACCGTCCAGCATCTGCATTTCGCTGGCAACGATTTCAGTGGTGTAGCGGTCCTGGCCGGAATTCTTATCCTGCCACTTACGGGTGCGTAGAGAGCCCTCTACATAAACTTTGGCCCCCTTGCGCAGGTACTCACCGGCGATCTCAGCCAGGCGGTTAAAAAATACTACGCGATGCCACTCAGTGCGCTCCTGCTGCTGGCCAGTCTGCTTGTCTTTCCAGCTCTCACTGGTAGCCAGGCTGATGTTGGTAACAGCACCGCCACTCGGCATATATTTGGTTTCCGGGTCATTCCCCAGATTACCGATCAGAATTACTTTATTAATACCCCTGGCCATGGCCCTCTCCTCTCGTCAACCCGGGCTCCACCCGGGGCAATAAACTATTTAAACAATCAATTAATCTATCAAGTGTTATGAAATACCGTCAGTGCTACATTGCACCATCGGTAAATATTGTATTTTTATCCAGTAGGATACAATAGCGGCTCAGTGTTAGTAAGCGCTACCTTCACGCTCTCTCGCGCAAACCCCACCACAGCAACATCCATAGCAGCAGCACCGCCAAGCCCAGAGCAGCAACTGCGGAAGCGCCCCCCAGACCGAACAGCAGGCCACCCAGGCTACCGCCGACAAAGGTGCCAAAGAACTGTAAAGTCGCATAGAGCCCCGTAGCTGCACCTCTCGCTTCCGCCGGAGCCTTCCTGGTTAGCTGCGCCGGCAACAGGGCTTCAAGCAGGTTGAAACCGGTGAAGAACACTGCCAGCAAGACTACCAGCACCCAGGTGCTTGCAGACAACAAGGCCGCACTGCCACCGATCAAAGCTAAACAAGCAAAATTAAGCGCAAAAGGCACCCGATCACTTTTCTCTGCCGCCCTCATCATTGGCAACATCACCAGGAAGGTGCCGAGCATTAGCGGCCCATACAGTTTCCAGTGTTCGCTCGCCGGCCAATCCAATCTATCGACTAGCACCAATGGCAAGGCGACAAACAATGCCGTGAGCAACAAGTGGGAGAAAAAGGCCCCAGAAACCAAGCGCCAAACAAGACCACTTTTAACTACCGAACGAAAACCACTGCCATAAACCGCGGGCCGCCGAGCCGCCTCCGGAGTCGGCACCAGGCGCCAAACCAATAATCCACCCAGCAGTGCTAATCCAGCAGTGACCCAGAAAATTGCCGGCAAGCCGCCCACACCGGCCAGCGCCGGCCCCAGGATCACCGCCAGCATAAATGCAACGCCAATAGACGCTCCGATAATCGCCATCGCAATACCGCGCTTTTCATCGCGGGTTAAGTCGGCAACCAGCGCCATCACAGCAGCGGCAATAGCACCACAACCTTGCAGTACCCGCCCCACAATAAGGCCGTAAACCGAATCTGTCAGCGCAGCGATGACACTGCCCAGGGCAAACAGTGCAAGGCCGGTATAAATGACCGGCTTGCGCCCCCAACGATCGGACAGGAGCCCCAGAGGAATTTGGAGTATCGCCTGACTCAGGCCATAGGCACCCATTGCCAGCCCCAGCAGCATGGGCGTGCTATCACGATAGCCCTCGCCGTACACAGTGAGAACCGGCAGGACCATAAACAGGCCCAGCATACGAAAGACATACAGGGAAGCCAGCCCACCCAGGGCGCGGCGCTCAATGGAATTCATGCAAATCCCGGAACAGCATCAAATAGGGCGCGCATTGTACAGTGAGCCGCCTCCCGGCTGTAGGGGAAACAGCACAACTTTTATCCACAACTAGTTACGACCGTACTCATCATCGAGGCGGACAATGTCATCCTCCCCGAGATAACTGCCGGATTGCACCTCGATCAGCTCCAAGGGAATCGTACCGGGGTTCTCCAAACGGTGGACCACCCCCAGGGGGATATAAGTCGATTGGTTCTCGGTGATCAGGACCTCTTCTTCACCCCGGGTAACCTTCGCAGTTCCCTGCACCACAACCCAGTGTTCAGCGCGGTGGTGATGCATCTGCAGGGATAGCTGCTGGCCCGGCTTCACCACAATACGCTTCACTTGAAAGCGTGGACCCGCATCAATCGAGTCGTAGTAGCCCCAGGGCCTATATACCTTGCGGTGCCTTTGGGCCTCACTGCGGCCAGTGCTCTTGAGGTTACTGACCAGTTTTTTGACTTCCTGGACCCGTTGCCGGTCAGCGATCAGAAGCGCATCGTCAGTATCGACAACAACCAGGTCGGATACACCGAGAAGGCTGACCAAGCGGCTCTCACCACGCACCAGGCAGCGCTGGGAGTCTTCTAGCAACACATCACCCTGGAGCAAATTGTCATTGGCATCGCGTTTTGCCAACTCCCACAGCCCCTGCCAGGAGCCCACATCGCTCCAACCCGCATCCATAGGTACAACTGCCGCGGATTCAGTCGGCTCCATTACTGCATAATCCACAGACTCATCTGCGCAGGCTGCAAAAGCCTCTCTATCCACCCGGGTAAAATCCAGATCCCTCGCGGCACTCTTATAGGCACTGCGGCAGGCTGTGAGAATATCTGCACGGTAGCGCTCCAACTCCTCCAGATAGCGGGAAGCGCGGAACAGGAACATGCCACTGTTCCAGGAGTAATCCCCGGAGGCCAGGTAAGCTTCAGCGGTTTCAGTGTCCGGCTTTTCGACGAACTCCGCCACTTTCCAAGCAGTTTCCGCCAATTTATCCCCGCGCCGAATGTAGCCGTAGCCGGTCTCCGCCCGGGTCGGCACAATACCAAAGGTGACCAGATGCCCCTGCTCAGCCAGGGCTCGGGCCGACTCTACAGACTCCTGAAAATTTACCTCGTCGGAAACGGCGTGGTCTGCCGGTAATACCAGCAGTAAAGGGTCAGCTCCTGACTCCAGTGCTGCCAGGGCAGCCAGGGCAATAGCCGGTGCAGTATTGCGCGCGCAGGGCTCCAGTAAAATGGACTGGGCTCCGTGGCCGATTTCCTGCAATTGCTCGGCGGCGGCAAAACGATGCTCTTCGTTGCATACCAGGATCGGCGCCTGTAATGGCTCAATGCCCTCCAGGCGCCTTACGGTTGCCTGTAACATCGTTTCACCACCGATAAGGGGTAGGAACTGTTTGGGGTAGGCCTCGCGAGAGAGTGGCCACAGGCGCGAGCCGGTGCCACCACAGAGAATCACAGGAATCATCGGATGCTATCTGCCTGAATGTCGGGTATTGCGAAAGACAATTTTCGCACATCAGGTGGCGAGTTTATACTTGACTGTTTTTCCGGCACCGCAGTTGTGATCGCCCCGCGCGGAGCAAGTCCGAGGCCCGGCCCAGTATTAGCAGCATATAGGTAGAGCGTGGACACGATTTATGTAAGGGGTGCTCGCACCCACAACCTGAAGAATATCGATCTGGACATTCCCCGCGATAAACTGATCGTTATCACCGGCCTGTCCGGTTCCGGCAAATCTTCCCTGGCCTTTGACACCCTCTACGCAGAGGGGCAGCGCCGCTACGTGGAATCACTCTCCACCTACGCCCGTCAATTCCTGTCGATGATGGAAAAGCCGGATGTGGATACCGTCGAGGGGCTATCACCGGCTATTTCAATCGAGCAGAAGTCCACCTCTCACAACCCCCGCTCCACTGTCGGCACCATCACAGAGATCTATGACTACCTGCGGCTGCTGTTTGCCCGGGTTGGAGAACCCCGCTGCCCCGAGCACGACGAACCCCTGCAAGCCCAGACGATCAGCCAGATGGTGGATCAGGTACTGGCTTTACCGGAAGGCAGCAAGATTATGTTGCTGGCGCCGGTAGTTCGCGATCGAAAGGGTGAGCACCAGCACGTATTTGAACAATTGCGCCGGGACGGATTTGTGCGGGCACGGATCGACGGAGTTATCTGTGACCTGGACGACACCCCCAAGCTGGATAAGCGCCGCAAGCACACCATTGAGGTGGTGGTAGACCGCTTTAAGGTGCGTGAGGACCTGCAACTGCGTTTGGCGGAATCCTTCGAAACTGCCCTGAATCTCACCGACGGTATCGCCTCCATCAGTTTTATGGATGGAGACCAGGAAGATCGCCTCTTCTCTGCCCGCCACGCCTGCCCCGTCTGTGACTACTCACTGGATGAGCTGGAACCCCGCCTATTCTCCTTCAACAACCCTGCGGGCGCCTGCCCCAGCTGTGACGGCCTGGGCGTCAAGCAGTTCTTCGATGAAGACAAGGTAATTATCGATTCGGAAAGCAGTATTTCCGAAGGCGCCATTCGCGGTTGGGACAGACGCAACATTTACTATTACCACATGCTCGACTCCCTCGCCGAGCACTACGGTTTCGATCTGGATAAGCCCTGGAAAAAATTACGCAAAGCCCACCGCAAGGTTATCCTGCAGGGCAGTGGCGACGAAGAGATAGACTTCAGCTACGTCAATGATCGCGGCGATGTCACCGTGCGCCAGCACACCTTCGAGGGCATTATCCCCAACTTCCAACGCCGCTATCGGGATACCGAGTCCCAATCGGTACGGGAGGAGTTAGCCAAGTATCTGAGTACACAAAAATGCCCAGAGTGCCACGGTACCCGCCTGCGCCGCGAGGCCCGTCATGTCTTTGTGGATAACCGCACCCTGGCGCAAATTACTGAGCTGCCTGTAGGCGATGCGTTCGAGTATTTCGACCATGAGCTGGCTTTTAAAGGCGCCCAGAAAGAGATTGCCGATAAGATTCTCAAAGAGCTGCGCGATCGATTCCGCTTCCTCGTCGATGTCGGCCTGAATTACCTGACCCTAAACCGCAGTGCAGAAACCCTCTCCGGCGGCGAAGCGCAGCGCATTCGCCTCGCCAGCCAGATCGGCGCCGGCCTCGTGGGCGTAATGTATATTCTCGACGAGCCCTCTATCGGCCTACACCAGCGGGACAACGAGCGCCTGCTCAACACCCTTACCCACCTGCGCGATATCGGCAATACGGTTATTGTGGTGGAGCACGATGAGGATGCCATTCGCAGTGCTGACTTTATTGTCGATATTGGCCCCGGTGCCGGTGTCCATGGCGGAGAGGTCGTGGCAGCGGGCACCGCCGATAAAATTACCAAATGTAAGAAGTCCCTAACCGGTCAGTACCTCTCCGGCAAAAAGAAAATTGCCGTACCGGAAGAGCGCTACGTACCCGACCCGGACTATTTGTTGCGTCTCGAAGGCGCCAGTGGAAATAATTTACAGGACGTCGATCTGGAAATCCCAGTAGGATTATTTACCTGTGTAACCGGTGTATCGGGCTCTGGTAAGTCCACCCTGATCAATACAACCCTCTATCCACTTGCCGCCACTGCACTTAACAAAGCAACAACCCTTAAGGCCTCCCCCTATAAAGAGGTGCACGGCCTGGAGCACTTCGACAAATGCGTGGATATTGATCAGAGTCCTATCGGGCGCACTCCTCGCTCAAATCCGGCAACTTATACCGGTATTTTTACCCCAATTCGCGACTTGTTTGCCGGCACCCAGGAAGCCCGCTCACGGGGCTATAAACCCGGGCGCTTCAGCTTTAACGTCAAGGGTGGGCGTTGTGAAGCCTGCCAGGGCGACGGGGTGATTAAGGTAGAAATGCACTTTTTGCCGGATGTCTATGTACCCTGTGATACCTGCCACGGCAAGCGCTACAACCGCGAGACCCTGGAGGTACACTACAAGGGCAAAAATATCCACGAAGTATTGGAAATGACCGTGGAAGATGCACGGGAATTCTTTGACCCTGTGCCCGCAATCGCGAAGAAGTTGCAAACCCTAATGGATGTCGGCCTCTCATATATCAAGCTGGGCCAGGCTGCCACCACTCTCTCAGGTGGTGAAGCCCAACGGGTAAAACTCTCCCGCGAGCTATCCAAACGAGACACTGGGCAAACCCTGTACATCCTCGACGAACCGACTACCGGCCTGCACTTTGCCGATATCCAATTACTGCTGGATGTTCTGCATCGCCTGCGCGATCACGGCAATACCATCGTAGTGATCGAACACAATCTGGACGTGATCAAAACTGCAGACTGGATTATAGACCTTGGCCCGGAGGGTGGCTCTGGCGGCGGGCAAATTATTGCCACGGGGACACCTGAGGATGTTGCAGAAATGGACATTTCCCATACCGGGCGCTTTCTAAAAACCATGCTGAACTAATTGAATAGGAAAGGGTGCCAATCTATAGATCGGCATCCTTTCTTGCTCAATTCACTTAAAAATAACTAGTAGGTAGGTGCGACAAGATATGAAGTTATTCAATCGCGACCGCTTAAACTCAGTGATCGCAGTAAGTGCAATTATGATTTCTCTGGCATCCTTCTATGCCACCTATTTACAAGCCAGAGCTGCCAATCAACAAGTCAAAATAATGACAATGCCTGTTATTCAGTTCAGCCATGGCAACTATGACGAGGAGAGCAATCAAAGCAAAATTACATTTGGCTTTCGCAATGCTGGGGCCGGCCCTGCCATCCTAAAATCCGTTAGCTTTAAATATAAAAATGTAGAATACTCAAGCACCCATGATTTTTTGCGCGCCTGCTGTCAGGAAGAGCATAAAATGATGAAAAATAAATTTAATAGAAACTATAAAAATCACCACCCACCCCTTGACGAAGGCTTTCAAAGCTCTTCAGAAATAAATGAAGTTATCATTCCCTCACAGTCGGAGTACCCTTTCTATTCTTTAAGTCGTGGCACTGCAACTTCTGAACTATGGGAAAAAATTAATCACGAAAGATGGAACCTTTCAATTTCCGCCTGCTTCTGCTCCCCACTGGGAAATTGCTATGAATCAAATTCAAAGAAAATCTCTATGGAAGTAAATCAGTGCCCTGACAATTAACTACTTTAATAGGCAGATTCTTAGCGTTAAAACCCATTCAAAATATATACAGGCAGGATGCCACAGTGAACATTGATATCAACTGCGATCTGGGTGAAGGTGCTGATTTACACAGCTGTGACAGGGACGCCCAAATCATGCCGTTTATTTCCCGTTGCAATATAGCTTGCGGCGGTCACGCTGGCACTCCCGAGATCATGGGTAGATCAATCGAAAACGCCCTAAAAAACAGCTTAAAAATCGGCGCGCACCCCAGCTACCCCGACAGGGGAAATTTTGGCCGCAAATCTCTAGTTATTCCTCAAAATAAATTGCTCGACTCTCTTTGCACACAAGTAAACCAACTAGAAAATGTCGCGCGCAGCCTAGGAGCAACTTTAGACCATATTAAACTACACGGCGCTCTCTACAATGATACAGAGTCAAACAGAGAACTCGCTAAAAGCATTATTACCCTACTCGACAAAGAATATCCTTCACTGAAAATTATTGGGTTAGCCAACGCTGCCATGCAGTTCGCTGCTGCCAAACAAAATAAAACATTTATTCGCGAAGGATTTATGGACAGGCAGTACCTCAGCAATAACCAACTAGCTCCACGCTCAATGGCGGGCGCTGTTATTTCTGATACAGAACAGTGCTTAGAGCAGGCTATCTGCTTGGCAAAGGGCTTAGAATTTAACGATTATCATGGTGAAAAATTACAATTCTCTGTGGATACCATCTGCCTCCACGGCGATAATCCCCAAGCGCCCATTATCGCCAGACAACTTAATCAACATCTCAATGCAAACGGCGTGAGTATAGCTCGGTGACACACCCTGCCCCCCATATACCACTAGCTATTACCATTAACGGAGATTGTGCAGTAGATATCCGCTTTTCCGGCAAACCATGCAAAGCTCTTAGCCGGACAATTATCGGTTTGAGAGCGGCTCTATTAAATGAAGTGCATCCAGGTATCATTGATATCATTCCTGCATACCAGTGCTTAACTGTTATTTTCAATCCTTCCCTATGGGATCACAAAACCTTATACCAATTACTCACTAAAACTACCGAGGACTTTCTAAACAACCCTGCCCCCTTCACCAGTAGACCACGTATAGTGCGTATTCCCGTATGCTACGAAGAAGGCTTTTCTCCAGACCTTGAGGCATTATCAGAACATACCAAATTATCGTCACAGGAAATCATCAAACGACATACCGCACAACGTTACTTAGTGCATATGTTGGGCTTTACTCCAGGCTTCTTATACCTTGGCGGACTTGACCCAAAGCTATATTGCCCCAGAAAAGAAACTCCCCGAACCAGAATTCCCGCAGGCGCTGTCGGGATAGGTGGAGAACAAACAGGCATCTACCCACAAGCTACACCGGGGGGATGGCAAATTATTGGCCAGACACCCCTTAGTCTTTTTCAACCTGCGGAACCCTCCCCATTTATCGCTGCACCTTTAGATGAAATTGAGTTTTATGCAATAGATTCTCAGCAATTTCATATACTCTCGCAGAGTACTAAAAGTAGTTCACCCTAAAAAGGAGGGTCTATGGGTATTCACTTTCTTCGAGCAGGGCTACAGACAAGTATTCAGGACCTGGGTCGTCCAGGCATGATGCACTGTGGAATTCCATGGGGAGGTGCTGCCGACCCACTATCGATGAAAATAGCCAACCTGTTATTAGGAAACCCGTTAGGGCACCCAACCTTTGAGATCACCCTGCTCGGTCCTAGAATCGAATTCCTCTGCAATCTCACTATCGCTATAGCCGGAGGCCAATTCAGAGGTTCCTTAAATAACGAGTCAATTGATAATTTCCGCACCTATAGGGTTAAGCCTGGTGATATTTTGGATATAGCTCAAGCTATTTCCGGTGCAAGAACCTACCTTGCGATTTCTGCCAAGATAGACGCACCCAATATCTTAGGTAGCTCTGCAACTCACGTTATAAGTAAATTTGGTGCAAATAGTGGCAAACCGATCACATCTAACGAAGTCATCCACTTTAAAGAAGTCCACACCGCAAAAGAATCTGTACTAAATAAAAGGTTTCACCTTCACTACTCACATAATTCAAAGCTACGGCTAGTGGCTGGACCAGAGAGCAATTTATTTTCCAAGAAATTTATTGAACACTTTTACGGCTCAACCTATCTGGTTTCTACCCAAAGCAATCGTATGGGCATTCGTCTATCCACTAAAAACAATTCTACAACTCATAAAATTACAAACGGAAAGACACAACTATCATCAGCAGGACTCTATCCCGGCAGCATTCAAGTACCACCCGATGCCAATCCTATTATTTCCTTTATTGAGGGACAGACTATTGGCGGGTACCCCCGAATAGGCCATATTATAAAATCGGAACTTCATCGCCTGGGTCAGCTAGCCCCAAAAAACAAAATCACATTTCAAGAAATAAGCATTGAAGAATCGCGTGAAATTTTCAAAAAGAAACAAGACCTAATTAAAAAACTCCAACAGAGCCTGAATCTTAATCACAGGGAGGCACTATCCCTTTAATACAAGCATAAACATTATCAGATACAGAACTATTTAATGCTCAAAAATAACAGCATAAAGTAGAGAATAAAAATTACGCCAAAATAGACAAAATAATTTTATTAAAAATTTAAATGGAATATTTTTGGACAAAAAAAGAAAAAATATTACAGAAATTCTGTGACCGGCAAGTTTCCCCTCATATCTTTCTAGACCAAAACATCATTATTAACTAACCTCATTGGGTTTTACCCAAACAGCGATTTGGACTAGCGTGCAAGTTGATTATCTATAGGGAGCAAATAAATCTCCAAACAATTATTTCAGGATCAACAAAGCACATTCCAAAGAGAAAACACACAATACCTTAAGGGGATTAATAATGATAAAAATTCTCCGCGGTTTTATTTCAATACTCTTAGCGAGTTCTCTACTTATCACAGCGCATGCAAATGCAGAACCGGGTGATTACAACTTCTGGACTACCCTAAAGCATTTGTTTGATCCACCCAATGCCGATGCGCCAGTCACCTCGCAGCAAGCTGAGGGGATGTATCCACTAACTATGGATGATCCCAGTTTTAATGATGATTTTGATCCTGGCGACTACAACACCTGGCAAAAAATTGATGTACCTACCAGTACAGGTGCCATGTGTGGGAATGGATCACCCTATAAGTTCTTTGTTCACCGTGTTCCAGATACCAGTAACACCATTTTCTATTTCGAGGGTGGTGGGGCATGCTGGGACTATGAAAGCTGCTCAGGACAAGCTGGTATTCGCGGGGCTCGCAACCCCAATGGCATTCCCGATGATTACCTAAGCAATGTGCACTTGTTAGATTTTACAAATTTCGAAAATCTTACTACCGCTGGCGTATCCCCTTTGATTTATACACATCACCCCTACGACCAGTATAAAACTGGCGAGTGGAATATGGTTTATGTACCGTATTGCACAGGGGATATCTACGTAGGCGATAAAACTGAAATATACGAGGATACTACTGGCGAGAACCCCGACCTTATCTGGCACCACAATGGATTACGCAACGTTCAGGCAGTTACTTCCTGGGTGAAAAATAATTTGCAAAAACCGAAGCAGATGCTCGCTGCGGGTTGTAGTGCAGGCAGTATTGGTGCTCTGTTTAATTATTCAAAGTTGCGCGAGGATATGAATGTCGATTATGGCTATCTCCTCGATGATTCAGGCCCTCTCTATCAGGCACCTTTAGACGGGAGTGACAGCACCCAATATCCCTCATTACCGCTACATAAAGAAGTGCTGCGCTCTTGGACTACCTATACCGCCGATAGCGATGAAAGCTCGGAAAACCCCATCACTATGTTAAAAGCCATAACACCGGGATTCGAAGCCAATCAGCTAGCCTCACTTTATGCTGCGCTTTCCAATAAATTCCCCTCAGATCGATTGGGTATTACGCACTTTCTTGCTGACGGGAATTTTTCATCGTACTCCTACGAGAGATTTTATGAGGATATTTATAATGATCCCGATGCAGACTCCCGTTTAAATAAATTGCGACAGCGCTGGCAGAAAGATACCCATGAAAATTTGATTCCACTGCTGGATCAAACTAGTAACTGGGGCTATTACTTCCCGATGTTCCGCAACTTGAACGAGAGCCACTGCACAACCATTATCGATTTAAACTATGGTGAGATTGCCGAGCACGGGCTTGAATTAAAAGATTTCCTCGACAACATCGTCAATCATAACGGTGGAGGAATGATTCGGGCATACGAAACCGATGAGGTTTCAGATTATGAGGACAATAGTAACTGGTTCTATGATCTGATCGGCTTGTTTATGTAATTAAAATGCCCCCAGCGCTGCCGGTAACTCGCTGGCAGCGCTGAATGATAGAAAGCCTAACTGCCATATACCGCCTCACGGGCGTCCTGAAGGCGTTTACGTAAGTATTCATGTCTACTCATACCATCGGGAAAGGACGTCATCTGCTGAACTTCCTCAACGATCGAGCGCTCAAGATCCTTATAGGTGGAAAAGCCCGGAACCTCGACATGAGGGTCGTAATCCCTGATCACCGTTTGCGCTTTATCCCGATAAATATTAAATAGCTCTTCAGCTCTTTGGGTGAACTCTGCCTGGTTAAGGCTATTTTTTTCCAGCCAGGCCAACTTCATTGAAAGCGCTTCATAGCCTGTAATACGCGATTCCCGCTCTATTTTTTCAATTGCATCCCAGGCCTCTTCACCAGAGAGATTGCCCAGGTCTGCAAAGTAGTCCTTGAGCGCCTGCTTAACATTCTCACGGTCCAGATAAGCCTGAACCCGAGGATGATTTAACAACTCTTCGACCTCCGCATGTTCCAGCTGGGACCAGGGTATGCTGTCAGAAATATTCTTTACTAATTCACTATCATCTTTTAGCGGCTCTATCATCTGGCGCACCTTGGTCACACTTGAGCGCACATCAATATCGTAGTGATCAACCCCTACAACGGCGAGCGTTACTGCTCCGGCAAGCAAAATCAGCTTTTTCATAATTAGTTACCGAGCAAATTAGAAATTATGTATTTGTCTGTCGGTAACTATCTAAGCAGAGAATTGGGAGAGCATGAAAGAAAATAACGCCCTCACCAATGAATAAAGTGCCAATATCTTACAGACTGATTAGCTAGCCAACCCAGTTAACAGCTTGCTCATCGTCTTTTTTTCCTACACAGGGCTCATCCTTGGTCTTCGGCGCCACATAGCCTACCTGCTGCTCCCGCGGAAGGTTTGCGGACTCCCAATTGGAAACCGCTTCTGCGCAGAGGCTGCGCTGCTCAGGGGATAGCGCAACACCATTGGGCCATTTTCCAAGTTCAATGGCCCGCTTTAAGCTGCCCACAATCTCGGGATTCAAACTCTTTAACAGTTGCTCAAAAGACATACAAAAATCTCCTTATGGCAAAAAAAAGGCCGGTCAAAGACCGGCCTTCCGTAGCGCTATGGCTAATAACGCTTAAGCTTCAGCAGCTTCGTCTTCTACTTGAGGACGGTCTACCAGCTCAACGTATGCCATCGGCGCCTTATCACCAGCGCGGAAACCACACTTCATGATACGGATGTAACCACCAGGACGGGCTTCGTAACGAGGACCCAGCTCGTCGAACAGCTTACGCACAGCATCCTTATCACGGATACGAGCGAAAGCCAGACGGCGGTTAGCAACACTGTCTTTCTTAGCCAGAGTGATCAGCGGCTCGGCAACGCGGCGCAGTTCTTTGGCTTTGGCCAGTGTGGTTTTGATCAGTTCGTGCTCCACCAGAGAGGCGCTCATGTTCTTGAACATGGCCTTGCGGTGAGCGCTCGTGCGGCTGAATTTACGGCCACTATAGCGATGACGCATGACTCAATTCCTTACGACCTAAGTTGCTGTCACAGCAGGTCGTTCTGGAGCGGTGTCGCGCTAAGCTGTAGCACCGCTCGGGTTCTTTCTACTAATCACGACACCGTCGCGACTACCAAATGCTTACAGGGGGCTTAACTTGCTGTCGCCTTTCAGGCTGGCCGGCGGCCAGTTTTCCAGGCGCATACCCAGGGACAAACCACGGGAAGCCAGTACGTCCTTGATTTCAGTCAGAGACTTCTTACCAAGATTCGGCGTCTTCAGCAGTTCTACTTCAGTGCGCTGAATCAGATCACCGATGTAGTAAATGTTCTCTGCCTTCAGACAGTTCGCCGAACGTACAGTCAACTCCAGGTCGTCTACCGGGCGCAGTAGTACCGGATCAACTTCAGGCTCTTCAGCCTTCGGCTGTGCATCCTTCTCGCCTTCCAGGTCCACAAATACTGCGAGCTGTTGCTGCAGAATAGTGGCGGCGCGACGAATAGCCTCTTCCGGGTCCAGGGTACCGTTGGTCTCCAGATCCAGAACCAGCTTATCCAGGTCAGTGCGCTGTTCTACACGCGCGCTTTCCACGCTGTAGGAAACGCGACGCACCGGGCTGTATGAAGCATCCAGCTGCAGACGGCCAATTGCACGGCTTTCCTCTTCCTCGCCACGACGAGCATCGGCGGGCTGGTAGCCACGGCCGCGCGCTACAGTGAGACGCAGGTTGAGCTCGACATCACCAGTAATATTGGCGATCACGTGCTCAGGATTAACGATCTCGATGTCGTGATCTACCTGGATATCTCCAGCAGTCACCGCACCTGGGCCCTTTTTGCTCAGGCTCAATACCGCCTGATCCTTACCGTGCATAACAACGGCGATTTCTTTCAGGTTGAGCAGGATTTCAATTACATCTTCCTGCACACCTTCGATCGCGCTGTACTCGTGCTCGACACCTTCGATTTCCACCTCGGTGACGGCGCAGCCCGGCATGGAGGACAGCAGGATGCGACGCAGCGCATTGCCAAGAGTGTGGCCAAAGCCACGCTCCAGGGGCTCCAAAATCACTTTGGCGTGATTCGGATTGTACTCGGTGACGTCAATACGACGCGGTGTCAAAAACTCGTTGACAGCAGTCTGCATAGCCATACCTGTTTACAGTTGCATTCCTTAAAGTGGACTTATTGTTACTTGGAGTACAGTTCCACGATAAGGTTTTCGTTGATCTCTGCCGGCAGATCGACACGATCCGGAGTGCGCTTGAAAGTGCCTTCCAGTTTGCTCGCGTTTACGTCTACCCACTCGACATCGCCACGCTGGGCAGCGAGGGAAACGGAATTCTGGATACGCAGCTGCTTCTTGGCTTTCTCACGTACAGCGATAACGTCGCCTTCTTTAACCTGGAAAGAAGGGATGTTAACGGTAGTGCCGTTTACAAGAATCGCTTTGTGGGAAACCAGCTGACGCGCTTCAGAGCGAGTTGAGCCGAAGCCCATGCGGTAAACCACGTTGTCCAGACGCTGCTCGAGAAGTTGCAGCAGGTTTTCACCTGTAGCGCCCTTCAGACGTGCTGCTTCCTTATAGTAGTTACGGAACTGCTTTTCCAGTACGCCGTAGATACGACGAACTTTTTGCTTTTCACGCAGCTGAATACCGTAGTCGGACAGACGACCGCGACCAGCGCCGTGCTGACCGGGTTTGGATTCTGCGCGACACTTGGAGTCGTGCGGACGAACACCACTCTTCAGCTGCAGGTCAGTCCCTTCACGACGGGACAGTTTACATTTTGGTCCAATATAACGTGCCATTTTGTCAGCCCCCTCTTACACGCGACGCTTTTTAGGTGGACGACATCCGTTATGCGGGATAGGCGTCACGTCGGTGATGTTGGTGATCTTGTAGCCGCAGTTGTTCAGTGCACGAACGGCAGATTCGCGACCGGGGCCAGGGCCCTTAACTTCTACGTCGAGGTTTTTCAGGCCGTATTCCTGAGCTGCAGTACCTGCGCGCTCAGCGGCAACCTGGGCTGCAAACGGGGTGCTCTTACGCGAGCCACGGAAGCCAGATCCACCTGCGGTGGCCCAGCTGAGGGTATTACCCTGGCGATCAGTGATCGTCACGATCGTGTTGTTGAACGATGCGTGGATGTGGGCAATACCGTCGACAACGGTCTTTTTGACCTTTTTGCGAACAGTAGTTTTTGGCTTAGCCATACCAGTATCCTAAATCCTGTATCAAATCCCCTCGGCGATTAACCGGACGGGGCATCTTGAACCGCGATTTCGCGCCTTTTAGTTAAGGCTTACTTGCGAATCGGCTTGCGCGGACCCTTACGGGTGCGAGCATTGGTCTTGGTGCGCTGACCACGCAGCGGCAAGCTGCGACGGTGACGCAGACCGCGATAACAACCCAGGTCCATCAAACGCTTGATGTTCATGGATATTTCACGGCGCAGGTCGCCTTCCACGGTCAGTTTTGCAACTTCACCACGGATGGTTTCGATCTGCTCTTCAGACAGTTCGCGGATTTTGGTGGATTCAGCGATACCAACCGCTGCCAAAATAGACTTAGCCGTAGTGCGACCAACCCCATAAATGTGGGTCAGGGAGATTACGGCGTGCTTGTGGTCTGGTACATTGACACCAGCAATACGTGCCATAGAGGCGTACTCCACGTATTGGAGTCACTGCTTTATATTAAGTATGTGACTCTACTTTGATTTCGGCGCTGACAGCGACTAAAAAACCGGCGGCGCCACCAAAAAGGCGCGCAAGAATAGCTTTTCAGACACTAATTTGCAATAGCCAACGTCCGCATCGGTCCCCCGAAGCGGATGAAGACGACAGTCAACGCCCCCAGTTGGAAGTTTGCTGTTGCTAACTTCCCACCCCAAAAAACTTCTCGGGGTGTTGCCATTCGATACGGGGCTGTATCGAGTAGCGAAT
This sequence comes from Microbulbifer sp. CNSA002, assembly GCF_047324085.1. Taxonomy (NCBI): domain Bacteria; kingdom Pseudomonadati; phylum Pseudomonadota; class Gammaproteobacteria; order Cellvibrionales; family Microbulbiferaceae; genus Microbulbifer; species Microbulbifer sp. CNSA002. Next base: position 617,511 of record NZ_CP172449.1, on the reverse strand, counting down.
TTTTCCAGCTTTTACAGAGGCGCCCTGAGGGCGCTCTCCGCAAGGGGCTGGCCCCTTCTTAGCCTTGACGCTGCTTGTGACGTGGCTCAGCGCTGCAGATTACCCGCAGAACACCCTTGCGACGCACGATTTTGCAGTTACGGCAGATCTTTTTTACAGAAGCGCGTACTTTCATGACCTTACCTCAATTCAATCAAACTGCGAGCAGGCGACGCCCTAGCGACGACCGTAGCTTTGCAGGTTAGATTTTTTCATCAAACCCTCGTACTGGTGCGACAGCAGATGCGATTGTACCTGTGCCATAAAGTCCATCACTACGACTACAACGATCAGCAGTGAGGTACCCCCCAGATAGAAGGGAACGTTAAACCCAACCACCAGGAACTGCGGCAGCAGGGATACCAGTGCGATGTATACAGCACCCACCAGAGTGAGGCGAGTCAGCACGCTATCGATATAGCGGGCCGTCTGCTCTCCAGGGCGAATACCTGGCACATAAGCACCGGACTTTTTCAGGTTATCCGCAACTTCATTCGGGTTGAACATCAACGCCGTGTAGAAGAAACAGAAGAAACCAATCAACAGTGCGAACAGAATAATGTTCAGCGGTTGCCCTGGTCCAAGCTGCAACGCCATCCACTGCAGGATCTCTGCACCGAGACCTTCCCCGCCCTGACCAAACCACTGTGCCAGTGTGGCCGGGAACAACAGGATACTGCTGGCAAAGATTACCGGAATTACACCGGCCATGTTTACCTTCAGCGGCAAGTGGCTCGCCTGTGCAGCTGGAGCTGCAGAGTAACGTCCCGCTTGGCGCCTGGCGTGGTTGATCGTAATGCGACGCTGGCCGCGTTCCATAACAACCACAAAGAACACTACAGCAAGAGCGATGACGCCAATCATCAACAGCATGAGTATGTGCAGCTCACCCTGTCTCGCCTGTTCAAATGCCTGGCCGATGGCACCGGGTAAACCGGCGACGATACCGGCAAAAATCAGCATGGAAATGCCGTTGCCAACACCGCGCTCAGTGATCTGCTCACCGAGCCACATCATAAATACAGCACCAGTCACCAGTGACGTTACCGCCACAAAGTAAAAACCAAACGCGGGCTCAGATGAGTAAGCCAGGTTCTGCCCTGCCAGGCCGAAAGTCATACCGATCCCCTGAATCAGGGCCAGTATTACCGTCAGATAGCGGGTGTACTGGTTGATCTTACGTCTTCCGGCCTCCCCTTCCTTCTTCAACGCTTCCAGAGAGGGAGTCACCGCGCTCATCAACTGCATGATGATGGACGCGGAGATGTAGGGCATGATGCCCAGCGCCAGAATACTCATCCTTTCCAGGGCGCCGCCTGAAAACATGTTAAACAGCCCAAGGATGGTTCCCTGGTTCTGGTTAAACAGGTTTGACAGCTTTTCCGGATCAATGCCGGGCACCGGAATATGTGTCCCCAGTCGATAAACAAGAATCGCTAGAAACAGAAAACGAAGGCGAGCCCAAAGCTCGCCCAATCCCTTGCTGTTGCCCAGGGGATTTCCACCGGATCCTGGTCGTGCCATTGGCGCCTCGATTAGTCTTCTATTTTACCGCCAGCAGCTTCAATCGCTGCCTTTGCACCTTTGGTAACTCCCAGACCCTTAACGGTAACAGCTTTAGTCAGCTCACCTGAGAGGAACACTTTGGCGCGTTTAATATGGCTGCCGATAATATCGGCATTCTTAAGCGCTGCCAAATCGATTACGTCATTTTCTACCTTCGCCAGCTCAGCCAGACGTACTTCTGCGGTAAAGCGAGAAACACGAGCGGTGAAACCGTACTTAGGAAGACGCTTCTGCAAAGGCATCTGACCGCCTTCGAAGCCCGGACGAACACTGCCGCCGGAACGCGCTTTCTGACCTTTGTGGCCGCGGCCACCGGTCTTACCAATTCCGCTACCAATACCGCGACCAACGCGCTTGGCGCTGTGCTTGTGGCCTGGTGCTGGAGACAAGTCGTTCAAACGCATGTTATTCCCCCTCAACCTTAACCAGGTAGTTTACTTTGTTGATCATACCGCGCACGGAGGGAGTATCCTCCACTTCCACTGTGTGGCCGATGCGGCGCAGGCCCAGACCCGCAACGCACGCCTGATGACTTTTCAGGCGTCCGTTGATGCTTTTGGTCTGGGTCACTTTTATGGTCTTCTTAGCCATGGTCTTAACCCACCAATAACCTTAAATCCGAGCTGTAATTAGCCCAGAATCTCTTCGACAGATTTACCGCGCTTGGCAGCTACATCTTCCGGGCTCTGCATTTGCTCCAGAGCTTTGAAAGTTGCACGTACTACGTTCACCGGGTTGGTGGAGCCGTAACACTTAGCCAATACGTTGTGTACACCAGCCATTTCCAGAACGGAGCGCATAGCACCGCCGGCAATTACACCGGTACCCTGGGAAGCGGGCTGCATGTAAATCTTGGAACCGCCGTGGCGACCATTGGTAGCGTACTGGATGGTGTCACCATTCAGGTCTACCTGGATCATGTTGCGGCGTGCAGATTCCATCGCCTTTTGAATCGCTACAGGCACTTCACGTGCCTTGCCACGACCAAAGCCAACACGGCCATTGCCATCACCAACTACGGTCAGTGCGGTAAAGGCGAAGATACGACCACCTTTAACAGTCTTGGCAACGCGGTTGACCTGGACCAGCTTCTCCTGCAGGCCTTCGTCGTTGCTTTTGTCTTTCTCTCTAGCCATAACTCAACCCTTAGAATTTCAGACCGGCTTCGCGGGCAGCGTCAGCCAGAGCCTTAACACGGCCATGGTATCTGAAGCCGCTACGATCGAAGGCAACTTGTTCAACGCCAGCGGCTTTCGCGCGCTCAGCGATCAGTTTGCCAACTGCGGCAGCAGCGTCAGCGTTGCCAGTTTTACCAGAGCGCAGGTCCTTGTCCAGGGTAGAGGCAGAAGCCAATACCGCGCTGCCTTCGGCAGACAGGATCTGTGCGTAAATGTGGCGCGGGGTGCGGTTCACGGTGAGGCGAACGGCGCCCAGCTCACGGATCTTGGCGCGGGCACGACGTGCACGACGCAAGCGAGATGCTTTCTTAACGTTCATATCTATGCCCTACTTACTTCTTCTTGGCCTCTTTGCGATACACGCGCTCGTCGGCATAACGGACACCCTTACCTTTGTAGGGCTCCGGCGGACGGAACGAGCGGATCTCAGCGGCCACTTGGCCCAGCAGCTGTTTATTGCTGCTCTTCAGTACGATTTCAGTCTGGGATGGAGTTTCCGCAGTCACGCCTTCCGGCAACTGATAATCGATCGGATGGGAGAAGCCCAGGGTCAGGTTAACCGCTTTACCGGCTGCTTTCGCACGATAACCAACACCCAGCAACTGCAGCTTCTTCTCGAAGCCCTTGCTTACGCCTATCACCATGTTATTGACCAAAGCACGGGTGGTACCCGCCAAGGCTCTGGCCTGCTTGGAGTTATTGCGCGCGGCAAAAGTCAGCTGGCTTTCAGCCTCGCTCACTTCTACATCACCGTGAATAACCATATCCAGGTTACCGCTACCGCCTTTAACAGCGATATTTTGACCTTTCAGGTCTACGGTTACACCTGCGGGGATAACTACCGGACTATTTGCTACTCGAGACATTGCAACCCCCGCTTAGAATACGGTGCAAAGCACTTCGCCACCGATACCAGCCTGACGTGCAGCGCGGTCAGTCATCACACCATTAGAGGTGGAAACGATCGCGACACCCAGGCCACCACGTACGGTAGGCAGAGCTTTTTTACCAGTGTAAGCGCGCAGGCCCGGACGGGAAACGCGATTGAGCTCGGCAATAACCGGCTTGCCCTGGAAGTATTTCAGAGCAATGGTCAGTTCCGGCTTAGCGCCTTCGCTTACGTTTAAATCAGTAACGTAACCTTCGTCTTTCAGGACTTTGGCCACTGCTACTTTCAGTTTGGATGATGGCAGGGTGACTTCCGCCTTTCCGCGCGCCAGGGCATTGCGGATGCGAGTCAGCATATCTGCCAACGGATCTTGCATACTCATCTTATGAGACTCCTCAAATCTGCCTTAAACCAGCTGGTAATTACCAGCTGGACTTCACGAGGCCAGGAACATCACCACGCATCGCAGCTTCACGAAGCTTGTTACGGCACAGGCCGAACTTGCGGTATACAGCGTGGGGGCGACCAGTAATACGACAGCGGCGTTGCTGACGTACCGGGCTTGCATCGCGCGGCATTTTCTGCAGCTTGAGTTGAGCCTCCCACTGCTCCTCTTCGGAAGCAGTGGAACTGGCGATGATCGCCTTCAGCTCTTGACGCTTCTCGGCGTACTTAGCTGCGGTTCGAGCGCGCTTGTTTTCGCGCGCAATCATGGATTTCTTCGCCATGGAATCCTCTTAACCCTTGAAAGGGAAGTTGAACGCTTTCAGCAGCGCACGACCTTGATCGTCGTTTGCAGCTGTAGTGGTAATACAAATATCCAGACCGCGGAGCTTGTCTACTTTGTCGTAGTCAATTTCCGGGAAGATGATTTGCTCAGTCACGCCCATAGAGAAGTTACCGCGGCCGTCGAACTGCTTCGGGCTAATGCCACGGAAGTCGCGGATACGCGGAATCGCGATGTCAACCAAACGCTCCAGGAACTCATACATGCGCTCACCGCGCAGAGTTACCTTGCAGCCGATCGGCCAACCGTCACGAATCTTAAAGCCCGCAATAGACTTGCGCGCTTTAGTAACGATGGGCTTTTGACCAGTAATTGCTGTCATATCGTTGACAGCGTGCTCCAGCACCTTCTTATCACCAATCGCTTCACCAACACCCATGTTGATGGTGATCTTGGTGATGCGCGGCACTGCCATCACATTCTCGAGACCAAGCTCTTCTTTTAGCTTGGCCACGAGGTCCTTAGTGTAGAGCTCTTTAAGCTTTGCCATGATCTACCAACCTGCTTTTGCGTCAAGAGCCTTAGATGGCTTCGCCGCTGGATTTGAAGACGCGAATCTTAGTGCCGTCTTCCAGTACTTTAAAGCCCACCCGGTCAGCCTTCTGGGTGTTAGGGTTGAAGATGGCTACGTTGGAAGCTTGGATAGCAGCTTCTTTCTCAACGATGCCACCTGCAATACCCATCTGTGGGTTTGGCTTTTGGTGCTTTTTGATCATCTGTATGCCGGAGACAATCAGACGACCGTCGTTCAGTACTTTACGTACTGAACCACGTTTGCCCTTGTCACGACCGGCGATAACGATCACTTCGTCGTCACGCTTGATCTTGCGCATAACTCTTCTCCGCTCGAGGCCTAGATAACTTCGGGAGCGAGGGAGATGATCTTCATGAACTTCTCACCGCGCAATTCGCGAGTTACCGGACCAAAAATACGGGTGCCAACCGGCGCCAGTTGCTGGTTCAGCAGCACCGCTGCGTTATCGTCAAATTTAATCAGGGAACCGTCCGCGCGACGCACACCTTTTTTGGTGCGAACCACAACGGCGTTCATTACCTGACCTTTCTTCACTTTACCGCGGGGGATGGCTTCCTTAACGGTTACCTTGATAATGTCGCCCACGCCGGCATAACGACGATGGGAGCCGCCCAGCACCTTGATGCACATGACGCGGCGAGCCCCACTGTTGTCAGCTACTTCTAAGTAGGATTCCGCTTGAATCATTGTCTCTCTCCGAAACCTTTCAATTCGGCAGTCAATGCGCTAGGGGTTATACCTTCGCCGCACGCTCTACAATTTTCTGTAAAGCCCAAGATTTGCTCTTGGACAGAGGACGAGATTCCTCGATGGTTACAACATCACCGATGCTGCAATCATTGTTCTCATCATGTGCCTTGAGCTTTGTGGACTTGTTTACAATTTTGCCGTAGATCGGGTGCTTAACACGGCGCTCGATCAAAACGGTGATGGTTTTATCCATCTTGTCACTCACAACCTTGCCGGTCAGAGTACGCTTCAGTTTTGCTTCAGCCATGATTAATTACCTGCCTTCTCGGTCAACACAGTCTTTATGCGAGCAATGTCGCGACGAGTCTGCTTCAGCAGATGAGTCTGAGCCAGTTGACCGGTGGATTTTTGCATACGAAGCTTAAATTGAGCTTCGAGCTGGTTCAGCAGTTCCTGGTTCAGCTCTTCAACTGACTTTTCGCGTAGATCTGCAGTCTTCATTACATCACCGAACGCTTAACGAAAGTTGTTTTTACAGGCAGCTTGGCCGCAGCTAGTGCGAAAGCCTCACGAGCCAGCTCCTCGGACACACCCTCCATCTCATAGAGGACCTTGCCCGGCTGGATCTGAGCTACCCAGTATTCAACGCCACCTTTACCTTTACCCATTCGAACTTCGAGGGGCTTATTGGTAATGGGCTTGTCTGGAAACACACGAATCCAGATTTTACCGCCACGTTTAATGTGACGAGTCATTGCGCGACGAGCCGCTTCGATCTGGCGCGCAGTAATGCGACCACGACCGGTAGCCTTAAGGCCAAACTCGCCAAAGCTCACTTTAGAGCCGCGCTGAGCAAGACCGCGGTTGCGACCCTTCTGTACCTTGCGGAATTTTGTACGCTTTGGTTGCAGCATTTGCGTACCCCTTATTTAGCAGCTTTTTTGCGGCTCTTTACCGGCTTCTCATCGGGCACTTCGTCACCGATTACCTCGCCTTTAAAGATCCACACCTTGATACCGATGATGCCGTAAGTAGTCTTCGCTTCAACATTGGCGTAGTCGATGTTGGCGCGCAGGGTGTGCAGGGGCACACGGCCTTCGCGATACCATTCGGTACGCGCGATTTCTGCACCGCCGAGACGGCCACTTACTTGAATCTTGATACCTTCGGCACCCTGACGCATAGCGTTCTGTACGGCACGCTTCATAGCGCGACGGAACATAACACGGCGTTCCAGCTGCTGGGCAACGTTCTGGCCAACCAGAGCCGCGTCCATATCAGGCTTGCGCACTTCTTCGATGTCGATGTGCACAGGTACGCCCATCTGCGCGCTTACTTCTTTGCGCAGACGTTCTACGTCTTCACCTTTTTTACCGATCACGATGCCCGGACGTGCAGTGTGAATCTTCACACGTGCAGTGTTTGCCGGACGTTCGATCTCAATACGGCTCACAGAAGCGTGGGCCAGTTTTTTGCGAATGTATTCGCGAACTTTCAGATCCGTGTACAGCTTGTCTGCGTACTCGTCGCTGCCGGCATACCAAACAGAGGTATGCTTTTTAACGATACCCAGACGAATGCCGGTAGGATGTACTTTTTGTCCCATGGTTTTCTCGCCTGCTCTCTTATTTCTCGGCCACTTTCACAGTGATGTGACAAGTACGCTTAAGAATGCGATCAGCACGACCTTTAGCACGCGGCTTAATGCGCTTCATGGTCATACCTTCGTCCACAAAAATTGTGGAAACCTTCAGCTCGTCAACGTCAGCACCTTCGTTGTGCTCAGCGTTGGCAATGGCCGACTCCAGTACTTTCTTAATGATCGCCGCACCCTTTTTAGTACTGAAAGCCAGTATATCCAGGGCCTCTTCAACGCCTTTGCCGCGAACCTGATCAGCTACCAGTCGCGCCTTTTGCGCCGATAGACGTGCGCCGCGTAATTTTGCTGCTACTTCCATCTTTATAACCTCGGCTTAGCGCTTCTTCGCTTTCTTGTCCGCAGCATGACCGCGGTAAGTGCGGGTAGCAGCGAACTCGCCCAGTTTATGGCCAACCATTTCTTCGTTAACCAAAACGGGCACGTGTTGACGACCGTTGTGCACGGCAATCGTCAGTCCAACCATTTCCGGCATAATCATGGAACGGCGGGACCAGGTTTTAATCGGCCGACGATCGTTTGCTGCAATCGCTGCCTCCACCTTCTTGATCAAATGCAGATCAATAAAGGGACCTTTCTTTAATGAGCGTGGCACTGTCGATTCCTCTCTAGCTGCTCAGACATCGCGCGGCTTACTTGCCGCGACGACGTACTATCATCTTATCGGTGCGCTTGTTCTTGCGCGTTTTCTTACCCTTGGTCGGAACGCCCCACGGAGTAACCGGATGACGACCACCAGAGGTACGGCCTTCACCACCACCGTGCGGGTGATCTACCGGGTTCATCGCCACACCGCGAACGGTAGGACGAACACCACGCCAGCGTGCAGCACCAGCTTTACCCAGCTTGCGCAGGCTGTGCTCGGAGTTGCTCACTTCACCCAGGGTTGCGCGGCACTCAGCGAGAACCTTGCGCATTTCTCCGGAACGCAGACGAATGGTCGCATACTGACCTTCACGAGCTACCAGCTGCACAGAGGCACCAGCAGAACGGGCCAGCTGAGCGCCTTTGCCTGGCTTCAGCTCGATCGCGTGGATTACAGAACCTACCGGAACGTTGCGCAGAGGCAGAGTGTTACCCACAACAATCGGTGCGGCATCGCCGGACTGAATGGTGGCACCTGCTTTCAGGCCTTTCGGTGCGATAATGTAACGACGCTCACCGTCGGCGTAACACACCAGAGCGATGTGTGCGCTGCGGTTGGGATCGTACTCCAGACGCTCAACTTTAGCCGGAATACCGTCTTTGTTGCGCTTGAAGTCGATTACACGGTAGTGCTGCTTGTGGCCACCACCGATGTGACGGGTAGTGATACGACCATTGTTGTTACGGCCACCACTTTTGCTCTTGCTCTCCAACAGAGGAGCGTAAGGAGCACCCTTGTGCAGGTCGGTGTTAACAACCTTAACCAGGTGACGACGGCCGGCGGAGGTCGGTTTTGTTTTTACAATTGCCATTGTAACGGTCCCCTTTACTCAGCAGCTTCAAAATTGATGTCGCTGCCCTCAGCCAGGCGAACGTAGGCTTTTTTCCAATCGCTGCGCTGGCCCATGCCATTGCGAGTGCGCTTGGTTTTGCCCTTTACGTTCACGGTGCGAACCTGCTCAACGGAAACGTTAAACAGCTTCTCAACCGCAGCCTTGATCTCAGCTTTTTCGGCGTCGGTGGTAACCTTGAAAACTACCTGATTGGCGCTATCCGCCAGTCCAGCAGCTTTTTCGGAAATTACCGGGCCCAGCAGTACTTTGTAGAGTCGCTCTTGGTTCATCCCAGCACCTCTTCAATTTTCTTGAGCGCAGAAACGGTAACCACGACCTTATCAAAGCGAATCAGGCTTACTGGATCGATCGCCTGTACATCGCGGACGTCGATCTTGTGCAAGTTGCGTGCGGCCAGGTAGAGGTTTTCGCTAACCTCTTCAGTCACGATCAGCGCATCGGACAGGTCAAACTGAGCCAGTTTGCTTACCAGCTGCTTGGTCTTGGGTGCGTCCACATCAAAGGACTCAACCACTACCAGGCGCTCCTGACGAGCCAGCTCAGACAGAATGCAACGCAGTGCAGCGCGGTACATTTTTTTGTTCAGCTTAACGCTGTGATCGCGCGGATCAGCGGCGAAGGTTACGCCACCGGAACGCCACAGCGGGCTGCGGATAGTACCGGCACGTGCGCGGCCAGTACCTTTTTGGCGCCATGGCTTCTTACCACCACCAGAAACATCGGAACGATTTTTCTGCGCCTTGGTACCCTGGCGAGCGCCGGCCATGTAGGCCACAACTGCCTGGTGTACCAGATCTTGGTTGAACTCACGTCCGAAAGTCACTTCAGAGACAGCTACTGTGCCTTTAGCGCCTTCGGGAGTAGCGATATTCAGTTCCATATCTATTTCCCCTCAGACTTAGGCTTTAACTGCCGGACGAACGATAACGTTGCCACCGGGTGCACCGGGTACAGCGCCTTTAACCAACAGCAGGTTGCGTTCGGCATCGACACGAACCACTTCCAGGTTTTGCACGGTTACGCGCTCAGCACCCATATGTCCGGCCATCTTCTTGCCTTTCCATACGCGGCCAGGAGTCTGACATTGACCGATAGAACCGGGTGCGCGGTGAGACAGGGAGTTACCGTGGGTTGCGTCCTGGGTGCGGAAATTCCAACGCTTAACGCCGCCCTGGAAGCCTTTACCTTTGGAAGTGCCGGTTACGTCGATCATCTGGCCAGCTTCGAAGCTGGAAACAGTAATTTCAGAACCGATTTCGAAAGTCTCTTCGGAACCGTCAGTGCGCAGTTCGAAAAGATTTGTGCCAGCCTCTACATTGGCTTTGGCGAAGTGGCCCGCTGCGGGCTTGGAGACACGGGAAGCTTTGCGGCTGCCTACTGCTACTTGAACAGCGCTGTAACCGTCAGTTTCCTGAGTTTTCACTTGGGTGACGCGATTCGGAGCAACCTCAACAACGGTTACCGGAATGGATACGCCATCTTCAGTGAAGATGCGAGTCATGCCGCTCTTGCGGCCGACAATACCTATAGTCATCTTTTTTAACCTCTCAGTGCACGGGGCTTTAACCCACTGCGGCCGCCCAATTTCAGAGCGTTACACTACCCGGACCGTTTTCGCCCGGGATTCGGTAGTTAGTAAAAGTGTTAGCCGAGACTAATTTGGACCTCAACACCGGCCGCCAGATCGAGCTTCATCAGCGCGTCGACGGTTTTCTCGGTAGGCTCAACGATGTCCAGCAAACGCTTGTGAGTACGGATCTCATACTGATCGCGAGCGTCTTTATTAACGTGCGGGGAAATCAGTACGGTGTACTTCTCTTTGCGAGTCGGCAGCGGGATAGGACCGCGAACTTGTGCGCCAGTGCGCTTAGCCGTCTCTACGATCTCCTGAGTGGACGCATCGATCAGCTTGTGATCGAAGGCCTTCAGGCGAATACGGATACGTTGACCCTGCATGGAATCAAACTCCAATTATTAACTAAAGAACGTCCTCTTACGCAGCCCCGAGGGCGGGCGAAAAGGAGCGCGAATTCTACGGGGAGCGCAGCAGGCTGTCAACTGTACAGGCTGATCAAATTTCAATCTGTCGAAACTACAATTGAGTACTCCAAGCGGAACGAGGTATCCACAATGACTATCGCCGCAACACTGAGCCAATATTTAAATGACCAATCGGTCGATTACCATCTGATTCAGCACCCGCACACACGCACCAGCCGGGAAAGCGCCCGCGCCGCCCATGTGCGAGAGGATCAGGTGGCAAAAGCGATTTTGCTTCAGGATATAGAGGGTTACGTAATGGCTGTGATCCCAGCCAGCAGCAGCCTCGACATGCGCTCTCTTCACAATGAGACAGGGCGAAACTCACTGCAAATGGTCTCGGAAACCGAGCTCGGCGCCATATTCCCAGACTGTGAACTGGGCGCCCTGCCCGCCCTAGGCCAGGCTTACGGAATTACCACCCTGCTAGACACCAGCCTTGGACACCGTGAAACCATTTACTTTGAGGCCGGTGACCACGAAGAGCTGGTCGAGATGAGCGGCCCTCAATTCACCAAGCTGTTTGCGGGCAGCAGAAGCTGTGATTTAAGCCGGGATTGGCCATAAGCTCGCTAGATTAAAAGCAAATATTAGCGGCCGCAGATATGCCGGAAAGGATTCAATATTGAGCCCCTAACAGAGAGGGGTGATGCTCGCAGCACCAAACAACACCAGCTGGTGCAAGTAGGCAATTATCGGGCACAAAAAAAGCCGCAGCGCGTCCGCTGCGGCTTTTTATTTAGATCAGGAGTAACTATTACTCGATGATCTTGGCAACAACGCCCGCACCTACGGTACGACCACCTTCGCGGATAGCGAAGCGCAGGCCGTCTTCCATGGCGATCGGAGCGATCAGGGTAACAACCATTTGAATGTTGTCGCCCGGCATTACCATTTCAGTACCTTCCGGCAGCTCTACCGCACCAGTTACGTCGGTAGTACGGAAGTAGAACTGAGGACGGTAGCCTTTGAAGAACGGGGTGTGACGACCACCTTCGTCCTTGGACAGTACATACACTTCCGCTTCGAACTTGGTGTGCGGAGTGATGGAGCCCGGCTTAGCCAGTACCTGACCACGCTCTACTTCGTCACGCTTGGTGCCGCGCAGCAGTGCGCCGATGTTCTCACCAGCACGACCTTCGTCGAGCAGCTTGCGGAACATTTCAACACCAGTACAGGTAGTAGTGGTGGTTTCTTTGATACCAACGATTTCGATCTCGTCGCCAGTGTTGATCACACCGCGCTCTACACGACCGGTTACAACAGTACCACGACCAGAGATAGAGAATACGTCTTCGATCGGCATCAGGAACGGCTGATCTACAGCGCGCTCTGGCTCAGGGATGTACTCGTCCAGAGTCTCTACCAGCTTCTTAACAGCGGTAGTACCCATTTCGTTGTCGTCTTCGCCGTTCAGGGCCATCAGAGCGGAACCAACGATGATCGGAGTGTCGTCACCTGGGAACTCGTACTGATCCAGAAGTTCGCGAACTTCCATTTCTACCAGCTCGAGCAGCTCTTCGTCGTCTACCATGTCCGCTTTGTTCAGGAATACAACGATGTAAGGTACACCTACCTGACGGGAAAGCAGGATGTGCTCACGAGTCTGCGGCATGGGGCCGTCAGCTGCGGAACATACCAGGATAGCGCCGTCCATCTGAGCAGCACCGGTGATCATGTTCTTAACGTAATCGGCGTGTCCCGGGCAATCTACGTGAGCGTAGTGGCGAGTCGGGGACTCGTACTCAACGTGAGAAGTAGCGATGGTGATACCGCGCTCACGCTCTTCCGGTGCATTGTCGATACCGTCGAAAGCAACAGCGTCACCGCCCCAAACTTCCGCACATACGCGGGTCAGAGCAGCAGTCAGGGTGGTTTTACCGTGGTCAACGTGACCGATGGTGCCCACGTTCACGTGGGGCTTGGAACGTTCAAACTTTTCTTTTGCCATCTTTAGATGTCCTCTAGCTAAAAGTTTGCCAAAGGGGCCCCAGCTGTTGGCCCGGCCCCCTTTAAGCAGAAGTTAATTAGGCCTTAGTCTTGGCGATGATCTCATCGGCAACATTTTTCGGCGCTTCGGCGTACTTCAGGAATTCCATGGTGTAGGTAGCACGGCCCTGAGTAGCAGAACGCAGGTCGGTTGCGTAACCGAACATTTCTGCCAGAGGTACTTCCGCATTGACAACCTTACCGGAGGGGTTGTCTTCCATACCCTGGATGAGGCCACGGCGACGGTTGAGGTCACCAACCACATCACCCATGTTCTCTTCCGGAGTTACCACTTCCACCTTCATCATCGGCTCGAGCAGTACCGCACCGCCCTGACTGGACAGCTTCTTGGTCGCCATAGAACCGGCGATCTTAAACGCCATTTCATTGGAGTCCACATCGTGGAAGGAACCGTCGTACAGAGTCGCCTTCAGGCCCAGCAGCGGGTAGCCAGCCAGAACACCGTTCTTCATCTGCTCTTCGATACCTTTCTGTACCGCAGGAATGTATTCCTTCGGTACTGCACCGCCCACGATTTCGTTAACGAATTCCAGACCTTCCTGAGACTCGTCTTCGGCGGGCTCAAACTTCACCCATACGTGACCGTACTGACCGCGACCACCGGACTGACGAACGAACTTACCTTCGATCTCAGAGGTGTTGCGGATAGTTTCACGGTAGGCAACCTGAGGCTTACCGATGTTCGCTTCAACGTTGAACTCACGCTTCATGCGGTCAACGATGATATCCAGGTGCAATTCACCCATACCGGAAATAATGGTCTGACCGGTTTCCTCGTCAGTCTTCACGCGGAAGGACGGATCTTCCTGGGCCAGCTTGCCGAGGGCAATACCCATTTTTTCCTGGTCCGGCTTGGACTTGGGCTCAACCGCAACAGAAATTACCGGCTCGGGGAACTCCATACGCTCCAGAACAATCTTGTTGGCTTCGGAGCACAGGGTGTCACCAGTGGTTACGTCTTTCAGACCAATCGCAGCAGCGATGTCACCAGCCAGTACTTCTTTAATTTCCTGACGATCGTTGGAGTGCATCTGCACCATACGACCGACACGCTCCTTCTTCATTTTTACGGAGTTGTATACCGCAGTACCGCTCTCCAGCTTACCGGAGTAAACACGGAAGAAAGTCAGGGTACCAACGAAGGGGTCGGTAGCAATTTTGAACGCCAGTGCAGCGAACGGCGCGTTGTCGTCAGCTTCGCGGCTCTCAACAGTTTCGCCATCTTCCAGAGTACCTTCGATCGCCTTAACTTCAGTCGGCGCCGGCAGGTATTCGATAACTGCGTCCAGTACAGCCTGTACACCCTTGTTCTTAAACGCAGAACCGCCCAGAACCGGTACAATTTCGTTGGCCAGGGTACGCTGACGGATAGCTGCCTTGATTTCTTCTTCGGACAGCTCACCTTCTTCCAGGTATTTTTCCATCAATTCTTCGCTGGCTTCAGCGGCCGCTTCTACCAGGTACTCGCGCATTTCGTCGCACTCGTCCTGCAGCTCAGCGGGGATGTCAGCGTAGTCGAAAGTCATGCCCTGGTCGGCTTCATTCCACAGAATGGCCTTCATCTTCACCAGGTCAACAACACCCTTGAACTCGTCCTCAGAGCCGATGGTCATCTGCAGAGGTACAGCATTCGCGTTCAAGCGGTCTTTCAGCTGGCTCACAACGTTGCGGTAGTTCGCACCGGCGCGGTCCATTTTGTTTACGAATACCATGCGCGGTACTTCGTATTTGTTCGCCTGGCGCCATACGGTTTCAGTCTGAGGCTGAACACCAGAGGAGCCACACAGTACAACAACAGCACCGTCGAGTACGCGCAAGGAGCGCTCAACTTCAATAGTGAAGTCAACGTGTCCTGGGGTATCGATGATGTTTACGCGGTGCTGGTCGAACTGCTGCTGCATGCCAGACCAGAAACAGGTAGTTGCAGCAGAAGTAATGGTGATACCACGCTCCTGCTCCTGCTCCATCCAGTCCATGGTGGCAGCACCTTCGTGTACTTCACCAATTTTGTGGGATAGACCAGTGTAGAAAAGTACGCGCTCGGTAGTAGTGGTTTTACCGGCGTCTACGTGGGCACAGATACCGATGTTACGGTAACGTGCGATGGGCGTTTTACGTGCCACAGTTGTATCCTCGATATAACGGCAAAAGGCAGCCTGGAATTTTCCGTGCTGCCTTTCGGTATTAATTTCCGATGTTGGTATTCATCAGACTTAGAAGCGGTAGTGAGAGAATGCCTTGTTGGCTTCTGCCATGCGGTGTACATCTTCACGCTTCTTGACCGCGCCACCCTTGTTTTGGGCTGCATCGATCATTTCGTTGGCCAGACGCTGAGCCATAGATTTCTCACCGCGCTTACGGGAGAACTCCACCAACCAACGCATTGCCAGAGCCGTACGACGCGAGGGGCGCACTTCTACAGGCACCTGATACGTCGCACCACCAACACGGCGGGACTTTACTTCCACCATAGGCGCGATATTTTCCAAAGACTCCTCGAATACTTCGATCGGATCTTTGTTCAATTTTTCAGAAATAGTTTCAAGTGCACCGTATACGATACGCTCTGCAACTGACTTCTTGCCGCTGATCATGACGTGGTTCATGAACTTGGCCAGGGTGACGTTCCCGAACTTGGGGTCCGGTAGCACTTCGCGCTTGGCGACTACTCGTCTTCTCGGCATGGGTATTGCCTCTCTTCAGGGTTATTCTGAGACGCCGCCGTAAAACATTACAATCCGGCGAGCTCAGCCTTACTCCGGTTGGAAACCGAAACGCAAATCGTTAAAGGTGATTAACCTTTAGGACGCTTGGCGCCGTACTTAGAACGGCCCTGCTTGCGATCGTTTACGCCGGCACAGTCAAGTGCACCGCGTACAGTGTGGTAGCGCACACCCGGCAGGTCTTTTACACGACCGCCGCGAATCAGTACCACGCTGTGCTCTTGCAGGTTGTGGCCTTCACCACCGATGTACGAAGTTACTTCGTAACCGCTGGTCAGACGCACACGGCAAACCTTACGCAGTGCAGAGTTCGGCTTCTTCGGTGTAGTGGTGTACACACGAGTGCAAACTCCGCGACGCTGCGGGCTAGCCTGCAGAGCAGGAACGTCGCTTTTTTCAACTTTGCGTTTTCTCGGCTTACGAACCAACTGGTTGATCGTTGCCATTAAAAATCACTCCAAAAATAAAATGCCCCCACCTCTAACAGTGAGGGCCTATCGTCTGTGTGTATCGTCCGATCCTGGGATCAAACGGAACACCCCACATAAGCGGGGGCCGCATTCTATAAGCGACAACCCGCCTAGTCAATCGGCGACGGAAGTAAGTGCTTACATCACAGACAGTCGCCAATATCAGATCGGGCACCTAAGTGCCCCAACCTACCCCACTCCACCAACAGATAGAGTGGGATACGCCTTATTCGCCTGAGGACTTCAGTGCCTCAGTCAGAGCTGCTTCAACCTCAGCTGCGGAAGGTCCTTCACCGAAGGCCTCTTCCAACTGCAGGCTGCGTTTGCGCTTGCGCTCGCTGTGGTAAGCCAGACCGGTACCAGCCGGGATCAGGCGACCCACAACCACGTTCTCTTTCAAGCCGCGCAGGTTGTCTTCCTTACCAGTTACCGCCGCTTCGGTCAGAACGCGAGTGGTTTCCTGGAACGAAGCCGCTGACAGGAAGGACTCAGTTGCCAGGGACGCTTTGGTAATACCCAGCAGCAGGCGTTCGAACTGAGCGGGCTGCTTGTTCTCGGCACGCAGCTGTTCGTTCTCTTCGATCACGCGCTGGTATTCAACCTGGTCGCCCTTAATCAAGCTGGAATCACCCATCTCGGTGACTTCAACTTTACGCAGCATCTGACGCACGATGGTTTCGATGTGCTTATCGTTAATGCCTACACCCTGGAGGCGGTAAACCTCCTGGATCTCGTTGGTGATGTAGCGAGCCAGCTCTTCAACACCTTTCAGACGCAGAATATCGTGCGGGTTGGACGGGCCATCGGAGATAACCTCACCCTTCTCTACGGTTTCACCTTCGAACACAGTCAGCTGGCGGTGCTTTGGAATCAGAACCTCATAGTGGTCCTTACCATTGGCCAGCGGCTTGCCGTCGCGCGGGGTAATCTGCAGACGAACCTTGCCTTTGGTCTCTTTACCGAAGGAAACGGTGCCGGAGATTTCCGCCAGAATGGACGGCTCTTTCGGCTTACGCGCTTCAAACAGGTCGGCAACGCGGGGCAGACCACCGGTAATATCCTTGGTACCGCCGGATTCCTGCGGAATACGTGCGATTACGTCACCCACGTTCACCTGCTTACCTTCAGCCAGGCTGAGGATTGCACGCGGCGGCAGGGCGTAGTGCGCAGGCGCATTACTGTTCGCCAGAGTCAGCTCTTCGCCGTTCTCATCCAGCAGGGTTACTGCCGGGCGCAGGTCTTTACCCGCTGCCGGGCGCTCGGCCGGATCGATAATCTCGATAGAGGACAGGCCGGTGATATCGTCGGTCTGCTTGCGGATAGAGAGCCCTTCTTCCATACCGGACAGTTTCACCCAACCGGCAACCTCGGTGATGATCGGGTGGGTGTGCGGGTCCCACTTGGCCACGATCTGGCCACCGTCTACCTCGGCACCTTCGTAGACGCTGATCACAGCACCGTAAGGCAGCTTGTAGCGCTCGCGCTCGCGACCGGCGCTGTCGGCAATCGCCAGCTCACCGGAACGGGACACGGCTACCAGAGTGCCAACTTCGGTCTTAACCGTCTTAACATTATGCAGACGTACGGTACCGCCCTGCTTCACCTGGATGCTGTCCGCAGCGGAGGCACGGCTTGCAGCACCACCGATGTGGAAGGTACGCATGGTCAGCTGGGTGCCCGGCTCACCGATGGACTGTGCGGCAACAACGCCCACAGACTCACCCGGGTTGGCGCGGTGGCCACGGGCCAGGTCGCGGCCGTAACACTGGGCACAGATACCGTGTGCAGTCTCACAGGTGATCGGGGAGCGAACCAGAACCTCATCGATGCCCATGGCTTCGATGCGCTCTACCCACTTCTCGTCGATCATAGTGCCGGCAGAAACGGCGATTTCGTCACTGCCTGGCTTCAGTACATCGCGGGCCACTACACGACCGAGGATACGGTCACCGAGAGATTCGATAACATCACCGCCCTCGATTACCGGCGCCATGGTCAGACCATCGTCGGTGCCACAATCCAGCTCGGTAATTACCACGTCCTGGGCCACGTCAACCAAACGACGGGTCAGGTAACCGGAGTTAGCGGTTTTCAGTGCGGTATCCGCCAGACCTTTACGAGCACCGTGGGTCGAGATGAAGTACTGCTGTACAGTCAGACCTTCACGGAAGTTTGCCGTAATGGCGTTTTCGATAATGGAGCCATCCGGACGGGCCATCAGACCACGCATACCAGCGAGCTGACGGATCTGAGCTTCAGAACCACGAGCACCGGAGTCTGCGTACATGTATACGGAGTTGAAGGAGTCCTGCTTGGTCTCGTTGCCCTCGCGGTCGATCACCTTCTCTTTCTTGATACCGGCCATCATCGCCTGGGTTACCTTGTCGTTGGTGCGGGACCAAACGTCGATAACCTTGTTGTACTTCTCTCCCTGGGTTACCAGGCCGGAAGCAAACTGGCTTTCAATCTCTTTCACTTCCGCTTCAGCGGCATCGATCAGTTCAGCTTTTTCAGCTGGAATCTCAAAGTCGTTCACACCAATGGAGGAACCGGACTTGGTAGAGAAATCGAAACCGGTGTACATCAGCTGGTCGGCAAAAATAACCGTCGCCTTCAGGCCTACCTTGCGGTAGCACTCGTTCAGGGCGCGGGAGATTGCCTTTTTCTTCATCGGCTGGTTGACGTGCGCAAACGGCAGGCCTTCCGGCACGATGTTCCACAGCAGCGCGCGGCCTACAGTGGTGTCCTGAATGGAGATAGTCTCGTGCTTCTCACCGTCTTCGCCGACGATATTTTCGCGGATACGCACCTTGATCTTCGCTTGCAGACCAACCTGCTTGGCGTAGAAAGCGCGGCTCACTTCTTTGATATCGGAGAAGAACATGCCTTCGCCTTTATCGTTAACGCGCTCGCGGGTCATCCAGTACAG
The DNA here is from genome assembly GCF_047324085.1 of Microbulbifer sp. CNSA002. Classification (NCBI taxonomy): domain Bacteria; kingdom Pseudomonadati; phylum Pseudomonadota; class Gammaproteobacteria; order Cellvibrionales; family Microbulbiferaceae; genus Microbulbifer; species Microbulbifer sp. CNSA002. The sequence goes on along the minus strand of NZ_CP172449.1, from coordinate 598,499 downwards.
ACCCAGTACCACGTCCTGGGACGGTACGATAATCGGCTCACCGTTAGCAGGCGACAGGATGTTGTTGGTGGACATCATCAGCGCGCGGGATTCCAGCTGCGCTTCGATCGTCAGCGGTACGTGTACCGCCATCTGGTCACCGTCGAAGTCGGCGTTATAGGCCGCACAAACCAGCGGGTGGAGCTGGATTGCCTTACCTTCAATCAGTACCGGTTCAAACGCCTGGATACCCAGACGGTGAAGGGTCGGTGCACGGTTAAGCAGTACCGGGTGCTCGCGGATCACTTCGTCGAGGATATCCCAAACGACGGCTTCCTCGCGCTCAACCATCTTCTTGGCAGCTTTGATCGTAGTGGCCAGGCCACGGGATTCCAGCTTGCCAAAGATAAACGGCTTAAACAGTTCCAGTGCCATCTTCTTGGGCAGACCACACTGGTGCAGACGCAGAGTCGGACCTACCACGATCACGGAACGACCGGAGTAGTCAACACGCTTACCCAGCAGGTTCTGACGGAAACGACCCTGCTTACCTTTAATCATGTCAGCCAGGGACTTCAGCGGGCGCTTGTTGGAGCCGGTGATGGCGCGACCGCGACGGCCGTTATCCAGCAGTGCGTCAACAGACTCCTGCAGCATGCGCTTTTCGTTGCGCACGATAATGTCTGGCGCGTTCAGCTCAAGCAGACGCTTCAGACGGTTGTTACGGTTGATCACACGACGGTAGAGGTCGTTCAGATCGGAGGTCGCAAAACGACCGCCATCCAGCGGTACCAGCGGACGCAGATCCGGCGGCAGAACCGGCAGAGCCTTCATCACCATCCACTCCGGGTTGTTGCCGGACTTGTAGAAGGCTTCCAGCAGCTTCAGGCGCTTGGACAGTTTCTTGATCTTGGTTTCGGAGTTGGTCGCCGGGATCTCTTCGCGCAGGCGCTGGATTTCTGCGGGCAGCTCGATGTCCGCCATCAGCTCCTGGATCGCCTCGGCACCCATTTTCGCTTCAAACTCGTCGGCGAACTCTTCCATCGCCTCAAAGTACTGCTCGTCATTCAGCAGCTGGCCGCGCTCCAGGGTAGTCATACCCGGCTCGGTAACAACGTAAGATTCGAAGTACAGCACGCGCTCGATATCGCGCAGGGTCATGTCCAGCAGCAGGCCGATACGGGACGGCAGGGACTTCAGGAACCAGATGTGTGCAACCGGGCTGGCCAGCTCGATGTGACCCATGCGCTCACGGCGAACCTTGGCCTTGGTCACTTCAACGCCACACTTCTCACAGATAATGCCGCGGTGCTTCATGCGCTTGTACTTACCGCACAGGCACTCGTAGTCTTTTACCGGGCCAAAGATCTTGGCACAGAACAAGCCTTCACGCTCAGGCTTGAAGGTACGGTAGTTGATGGTCTCCGGCTTTTTCACTTCGCCGTAGGACCAGGAGCGAATCATGTCCGGTGATGCCAGACCGATACGAATCGCATCAAACTCTTCCAGCTGCTCCTGGGACTTCACCAGATTTAATAAATCTTTCAAGGCCTTTCCTCCACTAGGGGGTAGTCAACCCGGCACTCGCACTAGCCGCCGGGCTAGCCAGCTGCCCCACTGCTTCGAGGGGCGCTGGCACTTGTCTCATTTCACCTGCCAACAGGCTTCGGTACGGGTTCGGATTTACTCGTGCTCAAGCTCGAAGTTCATACCGAGAGAGCGGATTTCCTTAACCAGTACGTTGAAGGATTCCGGCATGCCCGGCTCCATGCGGTGGTCGGAGTCCACGATGTTCTTGTACATCTTGGTACGGCCTTCCACGTCATCGGATTTAACCGTGAGCATTTCCTGCAGGGTGTATGCAGCGCCGTAAGCTTCCAGCGCCCACACTTCCATCTCCCCGAAACGCTGACCACCGAACTGGGCTTTACCACCCAGCGGCTGCTGGGTAACCAGGCTGTAGGAACCGGTAGAACGCGCGTGCATCTTGTCGTCTACCAAGTGGTTCAGCTTCAGCATGTACATGTAGCCCACAGTTACCGGACGCTCGAAAGCATCGCCGGTGCGGCCGTCGTGCAGGGTGATCTGACCGGAATCCGGGATATCGGCAAGACGCAGCAGCTGCTTGATCTCACTTTCATCGGCACCGTCAAATACCGGGGTCGCCATAGGTACACCGCGACGCAGGTTTTGCGCCATGGTCATGACTTCCTCATCGGAGAACTCGTCGAGTTCTTCCTTGCGTCCGCCAGTGGAGTTGTAGACCTCTTCCAGGAATCCGCGCACCTTGGCGATTTCCTGCTGCTCCTTGATCATCTTGTCGACTTTAACGCCGAGGCCTTTAGCGGCCATGCCCAAGTGCATTTCCAGAACCTGACCAACGTTCATCCGCGAGGGAACGCCCAGCGGGTTCAGGACGATATCTACCGGCTCACCGTTTTGGTCATAAGGCATGTCCTCAACGGGCTTGATTACGGAGATAACACCTTTGTTACCGTGACGACCGGCCATCTTGTCGCCCGGCTGGATGCGGCGTTTGATCGCCAGGTAAACCTTGACGATTTTCAGCACGCCCGGAGCCAGGTCATCGCCGGACTCCAGTTTCTTCTTCTTGTCTTCGAAGGCTTCGTCGAGCAGCTTGCGACGCTCTTTCAGCTGAGCTTCCGCTTTTTCCAGCTGATCGTTCAGGCTGTCGTCTTCCATACGCAGCTTGAACCAGTCTTCGCGCGGCAGAGCGGCGAGGACTTCAGCGGTCATCTCATCGCCCTTCTTAACACTCTTACCACCGGCGGCCTTTTGGCCCAGCAGAGCCTGTTGCAGACGCTCGAAGGTCGCACCTTCAACGATGCGGTATTCTTCGTTCAGATCCTTGCGAACCTCGTCCAGCTGTGACTTCTCGATATCGAGGGAGCGCTGGTCTTTCTGCAGGCCGTCGCGGGTAAATACCTGAACGTCGATCACCGTACCGCGGGTGCCACTGGGCGCGCGCAGGGAGGTGTCCTTAACGTCGGAAGCTTTCTCCCCGAAGATTGCGCGCAGCAGTTTTTCTTCCGGAGTCAGCTGGGCTTCGCCCTTCGGAGTGACCTTACCGACCAGGATATCGCCAGCGCCTACTTCTGCGCCGATGTATACGATGCCGGACTCGTCCAGCTTATTCAGGGCAGATTCGCCAACATTGGGGATATCCGCAGTAATTTCCTCACTGCCCAGCTTGGTATCGCGGGCAATACAGGTCAGCTCCTGAATGTGGATGGTGGTGAAGCGGTCTTCCTGTACAACGCGCTCACTGATGAGGATGGAGTCCTCAAAGTTGTAACCATTCCAGGGCATAAATGCGATGCGCATATTCTGGCCCAGAGCCAGCTCACCCAGGTCTACAGAGGGACCATCGGCGAGAATATCGCCACGGACTACACGATCGCCGGTATTAACGATCGGGCGCTGGTTGATACAGGTATTCTGGTTGGAGCGGATGTATTTGGTCAGGTTGTAGATATCCACACCTGCATCACCGGCTTCCACCTCAGCGTCGGCCACGCGAACAACCACACGGCTGGAATCAACGCGCTCAATAATGCCGCCGCGCTTAGCAACCACACACACGCCGGAGTCGCGCGCTACAGTGCGCTCCATACCGGTGCCCACCAGCGGCTTTTCAGCGCGCAGGGTCGGTACCGCCTGACGTTGCATGTTCGATCCCATCAATGCACGGTTGGCGTCATCGTGCTCGAGGAATGGAATCATCGCCGCAGCTACGGAAACCACCTGCTTGGCGGAAACATCCATATACTGGATTTCGCCCGGTGCTTTCAGGGTAAATTCGCCCTGGTGACGCACGCTGATCAGGTCATCAACAAAGTTGCCGTTGTCATCTACTTCCGCAGACGCCTGGGCAATAATGAAGTTGGCTTCATTGATCGCGGACAGGTACGCAATTTCATCAGTTACCTTGCCATCGACCACTTTGCGGTAGGCGCTCTCGAGGAAACCGTAATGGTTGGCGCGGGCGTAAGTGGCCAGGGAGTTAATCAGACCGATGTTCGGTCCTTCCGGCGTCTCAATCGGACATACGCGGCCGTAGTGAGTCGGGTGCACGTCGCGCACCTCAAAGCCAGCGCGCTCACGGGTCAAACCACCCGGGCCGAGGGCGGAAACACGACGCTTGTGAGTCACTTCCGACAGCGGGTTGTTCTGGTCCATAAACTGGGACAGCTGCGAGGAACCGAAGAATTCCTTCACGGCAGCGGCAACCGGCTTGGCATTGATCAGGTCCTGAGGCATCAGGCCTTCGGACTCCGCCATGGACAGGCGCTCTTTAACAGCGCGCTCTACACGTACCAGGCCAACGCGGAACTGGTTTTCAGCCATTTCGCCTACGGAACGCACGCGACGGTTACCCAGGTGATCGATATCGTCGACCATGCCCTGACCGTTGCGGATATCGATCAGAGTCTTCAGAACTTCGACGATATCTTCTTTGCTCAGAGTGCCGGGGCCAGTTTCGTCTTCGCGACCCAGACGTCGGTTGAACTTCATGCGGCCAACAGCGGACAGGTCGTAACGCTCGTCGGTAAAGAACAAGTTCTCGAACAGCGCTTCTGCGGACTCCTTGGTGGGCGGTTCGCCCGGGCGCATCATACGGTAAATCTCTACCAGCGCTTCCAACACAGTGCGAGACGGCTCTGCACGTAGGGTGTCGGAGATAAACGGACCGCGATCCAGGTCGTTGGTGTACAGGGTTTGGAAACTCTTAACGTTCAGTACACGCAGCTTGGCGATTACTTCATCAGTAATCTCGGTGTTACAGTCGATCGCGATCTCACCGGTGGACTCATCGATGATGTCGTTCGCCAGTACACGGCCAAACAGGTACTCGAGCGGTGCTTCCAGCTTTTCTACGCCGGCCTTTTCCAACTGACGGATATGACGCGGGGTAATACGGCGACCCTCTTCGACAATCACCTTGCCCTGGCCGTCTTTGATGTCAAAAGAAGCAACATCACCGCGCAGGCGAGACGGAATCAGCTCCAGGCTGACACGGTCTTCCAACAGCTCAAAGGTGCTGGTCTCGAAGAACATTTCCAGCATTTCCTGGGAGGTGTAACCCAGGGCGCGCAGCAGAATAGTCGCTGGCAATTTACGGCGACGATCGATACGCACAAACACCAGGTCTTTCGGATCGAACTCGAAGTCCAGCCATGAGCCACGGTAGGGGATGACACGCGCGGCGTACAACAGCTTACCGGAAGAGTGAGTCTTGCCTTTGTCGTGATCGAAGAATACACCCGGGGAACGGTGCAGCTGGGATACGATAACGCGCTCGGTACCATTGATTACGAAGGTACCGTTGTCGGTCATGAGCGGAATCTCGCCCATGTAAACTTCCTGCTCTTTAATGTCCTTAATGGACTTATTCGCAGATTCTTTATCGTAAATAATCAGACGCACACGCACGCGCAGCGGACATGCATAGGTTACGCCGCGCAGGGTACATTCCTTAACGTCAAAAGCGGGCTTACCCAGCGTATAACTTACGTACTCCAGGGCGGCATTGCCGGAATAGCTGACAATCGGAAATACAGATTTAAACGCCGCTTGCAGGCCAACGTCCATACGGTCGTCGGGGCGCTTGTCGGCCTGTGTAAAGTTGCGATAAGAATCGAGCTGTATCGCAAGCAGAAAGGGCACATCCATGACCTTAGGCAGTTTGCCAAAATCCTTGCGGATACGTTTTTTCTCAGTATATGAGTAAGCCATTCAAATTCCCCAGCTTGATCAGTGACAAGACTTCGTGGGACTCCAGTCCAGAGCCCCTCCGGGCGAGAAGCCTCTGGTCAATGCAACTTGCCTGCACTGGCCAGAAACCTCTCCGCTTGCTTTTGGGTAGCGCTACTGCGCTATGGTTAAATGAGGTTTGCCACGGTTTTTAAATTCCGCCGGCACCGGTAAAAACCTCAGTACCGCAAACGGCAAAAAGGCCGGCGGACAAAAGTCCACCAGCCTTACCGCTACCCGCCGCTTTACGCGACAGCTAGCGGGAGACGCAAGAACCGAATTACTTCAGTTCTACAACTGCGCCAGCTTCTTCCAGCTCTTTCTTAGCTGCTTCAGCTTCGTCTTTGCTTACGCCTTCTTTCAGCGGGCTCGGAGCGCCGTCTACCAGACCTTTAGCTTCTTTCAAGCCCAGGCCAGTGATGCCGCGAACAACTTTGATCACGTTCACTTTCTTGTCGCCTGGGGAGGTCAGGATTACGTCGAAAGAGTCTTTCTCTTCAGCGGCAGCTTCGCCACCAGCTGGGCCAGCTACAACTGCTGCAGCAGCAGTTACGCCGAATTTCTCTTCCATTGCTTCGATCAGCTCAACAACATCCTTAACGGACATTTCGGCAACAGCATTGATGATATCTTCTTTAGTCAGAGACATGATTCAGTACCTGAATTGGTTTGAGCAGTAGCTGCTCGTATTTCGTTTTGAAACTGCGATTCGCTCTAGCGAAAAAATTACGCAGCTTCCTGCTCTTTTTGGTCGCGAACGGCCGCAATAGTGCGAACCAGCTTGCCAGCAGATGCTTCTTTCAACACGCTCATCAGCTTGGCGATCGCCTCGTCGTAAGTCGGCAGGCTTGCCAACAATGCGACGTCGGTGATCGCGCCTTCGAAGGCAGCACCTTTCAGTTCCAGCTTGTCATTGCCTTTAGCGAACTGGCTCAGGATGCGCGCGCCGGCACCTGGGTGTTCGTTAGAGAATGCAATGATGCTAGGACCTACGAATTTGTCAGTCAGACATTCGTATTCGGTACCTGCCAGAGCGCGACGCGCCAGAGTGTTGCGGACGACTTTCAACCAAACGCCGTTCTCGCGAGCCTCTTTGCGCAGAGTGGTCATGTCATTCACGGTTACGCCGCGGGAATCCGCAACAACCGCAGACAGAGCACCTTCAGCAGCTTGCTGGACATCTGCGACAATCGCTTTCTTGTCTTCGAGTCCAATAGCCATAGTGTCACTCCTGGATTTGAAAAAAACCGGACTTAAACGTCCGATCCGTTCCGGTGCATAAAGCTCAAATCCAGTAAAAATACTGGTTTGGGCGACACCGTCTGCGTAGGCTCGAACCTCGCAATGGCCAACCTGGCCGAAGTTCGGATTAAGCCAGGCACGTTAAACCTCAACGCACCTGACACCTACGGTCTTTGACGGCCCACCTTGTGCCGAAGCATTCAGGTGGACCCCAAAGTTCGATTTACTGAGAGGTGATCACACCCCGCAGTGATATTTAGATGTTCAGGGAAGACTGATCGATAACCAGACCCGGGCCCATAGTGGTGCTCAGGGTGATCTTCTTCAGATATACACCTTTTGCAGAAGCCGGCTTGGCTTTCTTCAGGTCGGCAACCAGAGCTTCCAGGTTCTCTTTCAGAGAGTTCGCATCGAAAGCCACTTTACCGATACCACCGTGGATAATGCCGCCTTTGTCAGCGCGGAAACGCACCTGACCCGCTTTGGCATTTTTAACCGCAGTCGCAACGTCTGGAGTTACGGTGCCAGTCTTCGGGTTCGGCATCAGGCCGCGCGGGCCGAGAATTTGACCCAGCTGACCTACAACGCGCATCGCATCGGGAGAAGCGATAACTACGTCGAAGTCCATTTTGCCCGCTTTAACGTCGGCAGCCAGCTCGTCCATACCGATCAGGTCAGCGCCCGCTTCTTTAGCGGCATCAGCGTTTGCACCCTGGGTGAAAACAGCTACGCGAACTTCTTTACCGGTACCGTGCGGCAGAGTGGTCGCACCGCGAACAGCCTGGTCGGATTTACGCGGATCGATGCCCAGGTTTACAGAAGCGTCTACAGTTTCTGCGAACTTAACGTTGGACAGATCTTTCAGCAGGGCTACAGCTTCTTCGATACCGTAAGCCTTACCAGCTTCAACTTTCTCAGCGATTACGCGCTGACGCTTGCTCAATTTAGCCACTTAGAGACCCTCCACTTCGATACCGGCGCTGCGAGCGGAACCGGCGATAGTGCGCACGGCCGCGTCCAAGTCGGATGCAGTCAGGTCTGCTTTCTTCATTTCTACGATCTCTTCCAGCTGAGCGCGGGTTACTTTACCCACTTTCTCAGTGTTCGGACGACCGGAACCGCTCTTGATCTTGGCAGCCTTGCGCAGCAGTACAGCGGCGGGCGGCGACTTCATAATGAAGGTGAAGGAGCGGTCGTTGTATACAGAGATTACAACTGGAACTGGCAGACCTGGCTCGAGGCTCTGGGTCTGGGCGTTGAACGCCTTACAGAATTCCATGATGTTCACACCGTGCTGACCCAGTGCGGGACCAACGGGCGGACTCGGGTTGGCCTGGCCGGCCTTAACTTGCAGCTTGATATAAGCTTCTACTTTCTTAGCCATTACAGCTCTCCTCTAGTTGGGTATTAACGCCCGCCACTCAGCCATAAGGTTTAAGGGCAAGCTCCCCGAACCCCGAAATGAAAACTCATTTTTCGGGGACGCGAAAACCCCCTTCCACCTCGCGGCGAAAGGGGGCAAAAAATTTATACTGGAATCAGGTCTTCTCTACCTGACTGAACTCCAGTTCAACCGGGGTGGAACGTCCGAAGATCAACACAGCCACTCGCAAGCGACTCTTCTCGTAGTTAACCTCTTCAACCACACCGTTGAAATCATTAAACGGACCGTCGATAACTCGAACCATTTCACCGGGTTCAAACAGAGTCTTGGGCTTGGGCTTATCGGCGGAATCGTCGATGCGATTCAGGATAGCCTGCGCTTCGCGGTCAGTAATCGGGGCTGGCTTATCCGCCTTACCGCCGATAAAACCCAGTACTCGGGGAGTTTCTTTCACCAAGTGCCAGGTATCGTCATTCAATTCCATTTCTACCAGAACATAGCCCGGGAAAAACTTGCGCTCACTCTTACGCTTTTGCCCTGCGCGCATCTCAACCACTTCTTCCGTGGGAACCAGGACTTCACCAAACAGGTGGTCCATTTCGTTCAGCTCAATGCGCTCTTTCAGGGAGCTGGCGACACGCTTCTCATAGCCCGAGTAAGCCTGGACCACATACCAATTCTTTGACATGTATCAACCTTTAGCCGATAAATTTGGAAGCCGCCCAACCCAGAGCCGAATCAAGCGCCCACAAGATAAGCGCCATAATCAACACGAAAACAACCACAATCGCTGTGGTCTGGGTTGCTTCTTGGCGGGTCGGCCAAACCACACGCCTGACTTCAGTTTGCGCTTCGCGCAACAGTTGCCACAACGCATTGCCTTTGGCGGTATTTACAGCCACAACCAGAGCTACCAGACAGATGGCAGTTACTGCCAACACTCGGTAAAACAAAGGGAATTCGGCGTAATATGAATTGCCTGCAACAGCACCGCCCACCAGCAGCACTATTAACAACCACTTCAGACCGTCAAGACGAAAGGTTTTCGCTTCTGTTTTAGCATTCATATAAGAAGCCCTTAGCGCACTATAGATAATCTTTTAGCGCTCATAAACACAAAAGCCCCACTGACAAGTAGGGTTTTGCGACACCCCTAAGCTTATCTAAGCGGAGTGATTAAAAATGGCAGGCCAGGAGGGACTCGAACCCCCAACACCCGGTTTTGGAGACCGGTGCTCTACCAATTGAACTACTGGCCTGTACAGTGTGAGCACTTTCGCACTCAAAGATGAGAGAGCTACAGGAACTCTCCCACCTGGTGCACCACATAGAGTATTGTGATGCAGAAATCAAAGATTACTCAATGATCTTAGCAACAACGCCCGCACCTACGGTACGGCCACCTTCGCGGATAGCGAAGCGCAGGCCGTCTTCCATGGCGATCGGAGCGATCAGGGTAACAACCATTTGAATGTTGTCGCCCGGCATTACCATTTCAGTACCTTCCGGCAGCTCTACCGCACCAGTTACGTCGGTAGTACGGAAGTAGAACTGAGGACGATAGCCTTTGAAGAACGGGGTGTGACGACCACCTTCGTCCTTGGACAGTACATACACTTCCGCTTCGAACTTGGTGTGCGGAGTGATGGAGCCCGGCTTAGCCAGTACCTGACCACGCTCTACTTCGTCACGCTTGGTGCCGCGCAGCAGTGCGCCGATGTTCTCACCAGCACGACCTTCGTCGAGCAGCTTGCGGAACATTTCAACACCAGTACAGGTAGTAGTGGTGGTTTCTTTGATACCAACGATTTCGATCTCGTCGCCAGTGTTGATCACACCGCGCTCTACACGACCAGTTACAACAGTACCACGGCCAGAGATAGAGAATACGTCTTCGATCGGCATCAGGAACGGCTGATCTACAGCGCGCTCTGGCTCAGGGATGTACTCGTCCAGAGTCTCTACCAGCTTCTTAACAGCGGTAGTACCCATTTCGTTGTCGTCTTCGCCGTTCAGGGCCATCAGAGCAGAACCAACGATGATCGGAGTGTCGTCACCTGGGAACTCGTACTGATCCAGAAGTTCGCGAACTTCCATTTCTACCAGCTCGAGCAGCTCTTCGTCGTCTACCATGTCCGCCTTGTTCAGGAATACAACGATGTAAGGTACACCTACCTGACGGGAAAGCAGGATGTGCTCACGAGTCTGCGGCATGGGGCCGTCAGCTGCGGAACATACCAGGATAGCGCCGTCCATCTGAGCAGCACCGGTGATCATGTTCTTAACGTAGTCGGCGTGTCCCGGGCAATCTACGTGAGCATAGTGGCGAGTCGGGGACTCGTACTCAACGTGAGAAGTAGCGATGGTGATACCGCGCTCACGCTCTTCCGGTGCATTGTCGATACCATCGAAAGCAACAGCGTCACCACCCCAAACTTCCGCACATACGCGGGTCAGAGCAGCGGTCAGGGTGGTTTTACCGTGGTCAACGTGACCGATGGTGCCCACGTTCACGTGGGGCTTGGAACGTTCAAACTTTTCTTTTGCCATTGCAGCCTCCTATATATAGGCGAGCCGATAACGGCACCACCCACGTCCAGAACATGCACATCCGACCCGGAAAATCCGACCCCGGACACAAACAACCGCAAGAGCTTTCACCCTTGCGGTCATATAAAATGGAGCTCATGGGCGGATTTGAACCGCCGACCTCACCCTTACCAAGGGTGTGCTCTACCCCTGAGCTACATGAGCTAAAATCTTGCCGATAACGGCATCTTAAAATGTTGCACCCTGGAGAGCATTCCAACCAACCCCAAAACTTGGAGCGGGCAGCGGGGATCGAACCCGCATCATCAGCTTGGAAGGCTGAGGTTCTACCATTGAACTATGCCCGCTTTCGGGACCTCCATGCGAAACCATTCGATTTCGCGCAACACCCTAAGGTGTAATATGGTGCAGGGGGGTGGATTCGAACCACCGAAGCTTTCGCGTCAGATTTACAGTCTGATCCCTTTGGCCACTCGGGAACCCCTGCTCAAAGCGGTGTGCATTGTCTACACATCTCGCTGCGCTGTCAACAATTTTTCTTTAAATTTCACACACTTAGCAGCGAAACCTAATTTTGACAGCAACGGGATGAAAATGGAGCTGGCGAGAGGAGTCGAACCCCCGACCGGCTGATTACAAGTCAGCTGCTCTACCAACTGAGCTACGCCAGCCCTATCCCGTTCATTGCCGAAGTTGTTATGTCACCCTCGTCAATGGAGGCGGGATTCTATGGGAACTTATCTCGACACGCAACACCCTTTTTGCAGATAAATCATATTTTTTATGTCGCCTATTCCAACTTGTTGAAAAAAACAGCGATTCGAGACACCACCTGATGATTTTCTGATAAATCTGCTTTTTTGTTAGCCAAGTACTTCAGAACAAAGATTTGGGCGCCGATCCAGATCCGGGTATTCACTTTGCAGTTGTCGCCAAAATTCTTCTGCAAGACTTTCTGTGCTGCCAGGGGGCATAACTATCCACCGCTCCATATAGGTTTGCGGCTCCTCCTTGAACTGCGCGGTAACCCCCCTCTCCTTCAAAACGGCGGTATGGGACTCAGCTCGGGCTCGCTCACTGAAAATCCCAAATGAAATGCCATTTTCCAATGCGCCTTTGGGAATGACATAGCTGTCGATCCCCTGAGACTGTAGTTCACGCAAGCGGTTGTAGGCCTCCCGCCTCGAACTCAGTGGCGGCAGATATACCCAGTAGCGCATCTGCCCCTGCATTTCTATATCACGCAGTTCGGCTTTAACCTGAAGGGACCGGATTCGCTGCAAGAGATCCTCGCCCTGGTACTCCTCCGCGAAAGGCCCCAACAGCGTACAAAGCTGCTCAACCTCAAAGGACTCCTTACTCAGTGCCCCAGCCTTCTCTGGAGCAGGCAGCTCTTCAGGGGATATTTCGCTAACGAGGGTAATTTTCTTTCCCTCCGACTCGAGAGGGATCGGGCTCTTGCCGCTACTTAACTGCGGAGATGGCGCTACCAACATATACCAGGCAAAAAGCACAGCGTTCAGGGCAACTAAAGAAAGGGCTATCCAGCGCATAACAGAGTAAATTTTTATGGATTACTAAGGGCCAACCCATCCATCACCAAATCAGGAACCAGGCGATGTTCGTGCTGGTAAACTGCGGAGAGCAACTGCGCATCTCCACCGGTTAACCACAATAAAGGGGGGGAACCGGAGTGGACCTGCAATTCTTCCATTGCTCGATCAACCGCACCCAACACCATCAGCAAGAGGCCACGGTTTATCGCCTCATTGGTATTGCGTCCCGCGCCCAATGTTTTTGTCAGGGCCAGTGCCTCACGACTCTTTGCTGCATGGGTATCGACACTGAGAACGCGATTCATCAATCCGAAACCGGGAACGATATATCCCCCAATGTGGCGCCCGCTATTGTCCAGCAAATCTAAGGTGACCGCACTGCCGCAATCCACAATTAATGATGCTCGGGGAGATTGCTGGTAGGCCGCCAACATTGCCAGCCACCGATCCACCCCCAGGGCGGAGTGGTCTTCATACCCACAGATAACGCCGGCACATTGAGGTGCCACTGCAGAGAATTCAGCCTCCAGTGTGAACAGGTCTCGGGCCACCTGACTCAAGAATTCAGCAACAACGGGACCGGCGACATTCACTACCCGAAAACGGTAGGGGGTTAAGTCTGCCCAACCCTCAGGCAAAACCTGCTGGCGCAACTGCCCAGTTTCGATATCACCACGGGCTATCACCTCGCCTTCGACCAGGTAGCGCCACTTACCCCGTGTATTGCCGACATCCAGCTCTAGAATCACACCTGCCCCCGCAACGAGATTTCCCCCCCATGAAATGACTTTTGCCCTTTATCAGTGTCGAGTAACAAGGCTCCTTTTTCATCGACACCGGCCGCAACACCTTCCCAGCTCAAATTACCTGACTGCAACTGAACTGGCTGCCCGGCAAACTGGTCTAGGGTTGACCATGATTCGCGGTAAGTGGCGAACCCCCCTTCCGGGTAAGTTTCCAGCATCGGTAACAGCTCGCTGAGTATCGCCGCAGTTAATTCACTGCGGCCAATACCAGGACGGACTTGCTGGAGATCTGCCCATGGTTGATCAATCTCCTCTGCTGTCTTTGCGTTGAGACCATTATTCAACCCGATACCGATAACCACTGAACAGCGGTCGGTTAAATCCCCTTTTAGCTCAAGTAATACACCGGCCAATTTACGGCCCTGGCACCACACATCATTTGGCCACTTCAGGCGCACGCCCGGTACAGAAAAACGCTCGAGCGCTTTTGCCACAGCAACACCGACGGCAAGACTCAACCCCTCCAGGCTTTGTACACCGCCATTAAACTCCCAGCCCACTGAGAGGCTGATACTTGTGGCATAGGGGCTGACCCAGTTGCGACCACGGCGGCCCCGACCGGCACTTTGCCGCTCGGCGAGAATCGCTACAGCGTGTCCCTTACCTTCTTCAAAACGTTCCAGTAACAGGGAGTTCGTTGAACTCAACTCATCAAAAACCTGCAACTCGCGCAGTAGCGTTCGGGCTGAACCATCCAGCTGAGCGGTAACAGTCTGTTCAGATAGCAGGTCAAGACCTCCCGGCAAGCGATAACCTCGCCCCTTAGCAGACTCAAGCGTCAGGCCGTAGCTCTCGAGCTTTTGTAGTTGTTTCCAAACAGCGGCTCGGCTGACACCAAGCGCATTCCCGAGGGATTCTCCCGAGTGTATTTCCCCATCCGCCAGAAGCTCCAGCACCGGGCGAAGCTGTTCTAATGGTGTTTTTGCGGCGACGTCCTGCAATTTGTTCAACCTTTTACATAATGGCGGCCATAGCGATGCCCGAGGCTCGTCAGGACTTCATAACCGATAGTCCCGGCATACCCAGCGACCTCATCCACCGTAAGCTGGTCATTGAGAATCTCGATCGACTGAAGGGAGTCCCGCTCCTCTTCGCTGAGACCCGAAATATCGAAAGTGGTAGAGTCCATTGATATACGCCCGACAATTGGCAGAGGGCGGCCGTGCCCCCATCCGCGCCCCCGCCCCCCTTGGGCTCGTATAATGCCATCGGCATATCCACCCCGAGCTACCGCAAGCCAACTATCTCCGGGAACTTCCTGGGTCGCACCATACCCCACAGACCGGGACTGACTGACATAGCGCTTTTGGACAATTGGTAAGCCCAAAGTCACCGTTGGACGCATCGGGTTTTCAGCCTCAGGGACAGGGTTAAGGCCGTACAGTGCGGAGCCCGGTCGGGCAATATCAAAGTGATAGTCCTCACCCAAAAAGATACCGGATGAGTTCGCAAGACTAAGCTGGATATCCGGGCACAGTTCCCGCAAGCGATCGCCCGCGGTCTTAAACTCGTTCAACTGAAGCTTGTTATGCGGATGCTGGGGCTGGTCTGCACAGGCAAGATGACTGAAGAACATCCGAACATCGGCGGACTCCAAGAGAGGGCGGTCCTTGAGCAGTAATTCGAACTCATCTGGGGTCAAGCCCAGCCGAGTCATGCCGGTATCAATTTTTACGGCGCAAGGGGCCTCCAACTGAGCGCTCTCGCAGATTTCGACCCAGTTCTTCAATTGATCCAGAGTAAACAATGTGGGGATCAAACCCGCGCGAGCGCACTCTAGTTCAGCACCAGGCCTAACACCGGTAAAAATGACTATATTCACATCGTTGCCGAGGTCACTGCGCAAGCGCTCCCCCTCGGCTTGGGTGGCCACAAAGAAGTCGCGACATCCCTGAGCGTATAGCGCTGGTGCAACATGAGCCATTCCCAAGCCGTAAGCATCCGCTTTAACCACAGCACCGCACCGGGCGCCGGCTTTCAAGCGATTAGCCAGATCCTGATAGTTATCTGCTATAGACCTCAGGTTGATACTTAATAACCCTTCACGAAAGTCACTCATACCAGTACAACTCTCTAAATCAGTAAGCTAGGTAGCTCCGAGCAGACTCTCTCGCTGCAGCGCTCGGGCACCGCCTAATATACACCCAACAACCAACAAAAGGCTGACCAGTGAGCCAGCGATCATCAGTGATATGGAGACCGTATCCCCAACCAGTAGAGCCTTAAACCACTGCTGTTGCGCGACCAGCGGGACCAACTGCCAGGCAGGCCCCTCTAGCTCTATGGATGACATATCCAATATTAACAACATAGTGACAGGTAAAATCTGCAATATACTCAATTGAGTTTGGGCATCTTTAAATGACTGGGAACGCAACGCTAACAATATTTGCAGTACGGCAACCAATAGAGCCAGTGGGAGCAGGGCTAGCGCCATCGCAACCATGCCACTCAGCGTAGTTGCATGTTGTATCCCCATTTCAGCCAAGGGCAAAAATGGAAAAACAGCCATTAGCGAAACTAACGCAAGAATTGAAGATAACCAACTGATACTGGCTACAGCGAGCACCTTGGCCAGGACCACCTGCCAGGCGGCCAGAGGTTGTTGCAGTAATATTTCAAAACTCATTCTCTCCCGCTCACCGGCAGAGGCATCAATGGACGAGGACAGGCAACCTATAAACAGCGTCATTATCAAGAGTGTCGGTATTGAACCAACAATCCAGGCACTGCGGGTAGACGGGGTACTGACATCCCTGACCTGGACTTGCCAGGGTGCCATTGTTTTTAGTGGGACTCCCCTAGCGACCATTCTTTGCTGAACAATGAGCTGTTGTAGCTCACCCAGCTTTTGTTGAACATGACTCGCGCCTTGCCCACTGAAACGATCGGAGCTATCAACATACAAATAAATCTTGGGGCTGCGGAAATTGCGATAATCGGTAGAAAAACCTTCGTCAATTTTCACAACTGCGTCGTAACCTTCATCAAGTAAAGCTATCGGGTCCCCTTCTGACAGGCTATCCAGCTCCACCCGCCCTTTACTCAGCTGCTGCTCCAATACTGGTAAATCCTGACCGCCTAACAACGCTAGCTGAAATGTCCTCTCCCCTTGGGACTTAAACATAAACAGAGTCATCGATGCGATCATTCCGGGAAATGAAATGGCAAACAGCAAAGATAAATACAGTGCTCGCCGGTCACGCCAAACCTCTAATAACTCCTTCTTCAGAAGAGCAGACATGGCGGGAGTAAATAATAGGTTTAAAAATTTCATGCCATCACCTCCCCTTTAACCCCGTAAGCCAGAGTGACGAAACTATCTTCCAGGTTTTTACAGCCTGTGCGTTCTACAAGCTCATCCGGGGTACCACTATCGACAATAGCACCGTTAGCCATCACCAATACCCTATCTGACAACTCAGTAACTTCAGCCATAATATGGCTGGAAAATAAAATGGCTACGCCCTCAGAGCGCAACCGCAGAAGTGTTTTCCGCAGCAGTCTCGCTGCAAGGACATCAAGCCCGCGCGTCGGTTCATCAAGTATCAAATGCGTAGGCCGGTGGACTAGTGCCCGCGCCAGCGACACTTTCATTCTCTCCCCCTGGGAAAAGCCTTTTGTCCGACGTTGCCACAAATCTTCTAATTCCAGCTCTTCTCGAACAGAATTCAATGCGCGCTTAAGCTCTGCCCCAAATAATCCCTGCGCACTGGCGAAAAATGATAAGTACTCCGCTACAGTAAGTCGTTCATACAAGCCTTCACGATCGCCGACAACGCCCAATTGCCGCTTTATTTCTAATGGATTTTCGGCCACATTAAGCCCACTAACAAATACTGTACCTTCATCCGGTTTTACCAACCCCGCTATAATTCTCAGGCAAGTAGTTTTACCGGCTCCATTGGCCCCCAGCAAAGCGGTTATTTGGCCATCAGGTATATTGAAATTCAGGTCTTTGAGTACTTTCTTTCCAGAGAATTGCTTGTGAATAGATTTAACAGCAATCATTTGTTATCCCCTTGGCTCGATAGCAACTCACTCGATACCGCTTTATCAATTTCAGGTCCAAAAGCACCCGCCATAAAAGGTGGTCTTTGAATATCCGCAATACAGTCACTATCTAAAGAAGCAAGTGGAGATTTTAGAAAATCATCTATTAGCTTTGGTATACAACCGCGCATACTATTGATATGTCCACCACCTGGAACCACTACCTGTTTTAATTCTGAAAGATACCCCAAGCTTTGTTCCGCATAATAATGTGGGGTAATAGGGTCAGCCTCCCCGGAAATAATTAACACAGGATGATTTCTTTCTTCCGGGACTTCGTAAGTGATAGGAGATACGGGCCACACCTTGCAACCCTCAGCAAAAATCTCAAAAAAAGCATCACCTAAAAAGCTATCGCGAATATCTGCAGCCAGCTCTTCCTCTGTAGTGCGATTTAATTCTTCAGCGCAAGCAACTGATAAGGTGAGCCCCATAGACATACTTCCATCATCAGATAAAAGTCCAACCAACCCCGATAGCGGTAAATAATTACCCTCCTCAGCCTGGCTAATAGCGTATGGTAACTGCGCTGCCATTTCAGGTGCGTAGAGCGCGGTCCTTATCAGGTTTTGTATGAAGCTACGGGGAACACTTGTTTCCATTGTGCGACCAGAGTGGGGGTCCGGGAAGTTCGATGCTCTTCCATCCCAGTCCCTAAGCAAGCTATCCAGGTCAGATCTCCAATCGCCAAATTCGGAGCACACCGGATCCTGACTGCAGTCTTTCTCCAATTTTAGCAGCGCCTTTTCAGCAGCTTGCGCAGTAAGAAAAACTTTTGAATCAATCGGGGCTACGGCATCCAGGATCAGGACACTTAAACTTTCGGGATACCATTGCTGGTAAAGAAGCGCGGTGCGAGTTCCCCAAGAACCTCCCCACAAAGCAATTTTTTTATGTCTCAACTGAAGGCGCACTTCCTCCAGATCATCAACCGCTTGACGGCTATGCAGTGTTTTAGCAAAGGAGGAGTTTTCAAGGTAGCAAGTTGAGAATTGATCGGTGACCGCCTCCAGATCCATATGGACTTCTCCGTCGATCCCACAGTCAAATGCAGCCGAGTAACCCGAACCGCGCCTATCGACAAGTACGATCGCCCTACTCTGATTGACTTTATATAAGGCATTTAGAATCGGGGTCAGATAACTCGCTGCCTGACCGGGGCCACCGGCCAGTAAATAAAGTGGCTCCAGTCCAATGTCATTAACTGCTGGGGCTATCATTACCGCTAGATCTACTGCCGCTTCTCCTTCACCAACCGGTATCTTTGTACAGTGCAGAGCATGGCTCCAGCCGTCCAGGTAGCAGGACTCGAAGTTATTTTCTTCTCTGTCTTCTGCAACTGCTGGAGATAGCCATATAAACAAGCTAACCGCGAAGATCGCAAACCTCTGTATCCAAACCACTGCCAACCCCCTATCCAACAAATTTATCCCAACCAGTGTATCGAACTGCTCCTAAGGTGTCGTCATCCAGCAAAAGGCAGATAATTGCATTTGCATTAGCGCCCACCCCTGCACAGTGGTATGGTTTCGTATTTAGTTGCCCATGATTGCACCCATGAGCTTTTCAGACCGAGAAAAACACCTAATCCGAGCCGCCTTTGCCTGGGGCCAAATCACACAACAGGAAGGCTATACACTTTCTGATCTTGAAATTGAAAAATCGGTTCTCTTCCGACGATTACTTGGCGGCCGGCCGCCATTGGCATTCCCGCCACCATTGCGTCACGGATTTCCCTGGTATGACGTTATTGAAGGGCGTAGCGAACACTTAGTGAGTGCATCCGAAGCCTCACCTGAATGCAGCATCATTGCACCGGGCTGTAAGCTCGGGGATACCTGCATTCTTATTGACGGTGCCTTTTGGCGCGTAGTCGAAACTGTTCGCGAGCACGAAGAATATATCGTTGAATGGGGCCAATACCCAATGCAGTGGCGCTTGAAAAAGCATTGGGAAGTAAACTATGAAATGACACAACAGCTTCATAGTTTTCGTAAAGATAACCCCAATGCCGAAGTGAGCTTTGACAACTATTTAAGCCAAAGGGAGTACCGGGAATTTCGCATTGACGATGATCAGACGGTATGGCTCTGTGAATGGCAATTAAGCCGCACCAGCCTCTCTGGATGGGTTTGGGTTGGGACAATACTACCTGTTCCCGATTATCAGCTCGTTCCAGTGTTCGACGATGATCACGGCCCGGTTATTCTCGGCAAGGATAGTAATTCCAATGGGCAGGCCTGGCTGCGTATTGAAGAGGCCACAGATGAATACCGCTTCGTTAAACTACTGGGAACCTACGACTACCAGTCGCTAATTACTGCGAGTACCACTGAGCTGAAGACCTTTTTACAAGATCTACAGCAAGAAGAGTCAGCAGACATTGAAGTATTGGATTGGCACCAGAACAATGCCACACGACGCTTTGCTCTCCCTGCCGAGCTGGTTCCACTGGAAGACCTCAGTTTGAATGATATGAACTTTGATCTCGTTCCAGATAACGCCTTTGCCTATTAGCTCGCCCAAGCCCCACCTGGTGGGGCTTTTTTTATCCCCAAATTTTTCTTCTCTCGCATACTGGCGTACCAATCAGCCGCAGTAATCCACAGATTTACCGCTCATAACACTGTTAATAACTGATGTCCGTTTTATGGCGTCTTTGTTACCAACAGAAACCATGGATAGAGTTGTGTATAACTCCGGGATATCCCCTGCCAGCCCCGTGGTTGCTTGGCTCTATTGAAGACGGGTAAAAAAGCAGCACTTTTTGCGTGGATTTCCACAGCCAGCGGTTACTAACAGAAAGTCTGGATAGAGTTGTGCATAACTTTAATAAACGGGCTACAGGCCCCGTGGTTACAGGGGATTACTGCAGAGACTAAAAAATCACCGATATTTTTACCGGCTAAATTTAATTTTTGACGGGAGTGGTATGGGTACTTTTCTGGTTTTTGCGCGAGTTATTTTGTTGGATTATTTTTTGAGTGAGTGTAAAGGCGTTTGGAGAGAAGATCGGTAAAGACCTATTTTTATAGGCTTTTTAGGAGAGCGTCTGTTTAAGGTGCTCAGGTAGTTTTAGGTTTTTTTTAATTACTGACTGACTTTTTAAATAGAAAGTTGAGCATTAAAATTTTTCAGAGCTATTTTTATTTTTTCTATTTAATTTCGACTAAGTACTTTCTGCTTTCTCTCTCTTCCTTCCCTTTCTTATTTTTTTCTTTTGTTTTTTGCTTCTTTAAAGTATTTTCAGCCATAAAAAAAGGGCCACCCTATTGGGTGGCCCTTTTCGGATTAGAAGCCTGACGATGACCTACTCTCACATGGGGAAGCCCCACACTACCATCGGCGATGTTGCGTTTCACTTCTGAGTTCGGCAAGGGATCAGGTGGTTCCACAACTCTATTGTCGTCAGGCAAACTGGCTTGGGTTGGCGTTGGTCTTATAAGCAATGTGCTTGGCCTGCCGTGTTATCGCTGTTTGCCTCGGTCATATTGTTGACCGGCGATAACCCCAAATAAGTCGGTAAAACAATCTGTAGTAATACACCGCAAGCGATCGTATGTCTCTAACTCACAATCCGCTAGCTTAGCTAGTCGTTAGTAACCATCTCTGTTGTATGGTCAAGCCGCACGGGCAATTAGTACTGGTTAGCTCAACGCCTCACAACGCTTCCACACCCAGCCTATCAACGTGGTAGTCTTCCACGGCCCTTCAGGAGGCTCAAGGCCTCAGGGAGATCTTATCTTGAAGGAGGCTTCCCGCTTAGATGCTTTCAGCGGTTATCCCGTCCGAACATAGCTACCCGGCAATGCCACTGGCGTGACAACCGGAACACCAGAGGTTCGTTCACTCCGGTCCTCTCGTACTAGGAGCAACTCTTCTCAAATCTCCAACGCCCACGGCAGATAGGGACCGAACTGTCTCACGACGTTCTAAACCCAGCTCGCGTACCACTTTAAATGGCGAACAGCCATACCCTTGGGACCGGCTTCAGCCCCAGGATGTGATGAGCCGACATCGAGGTGCCAAACACCGCCGTCGATGTGAACTCTTGGGCGGTATCAGCCTGTTATCCCCGGAGTACCTTTTATCCGTTGAGCGATGGCCCTTCCATACAGAACCACCGGATCACTATGACCTACTTTCGTACCTGCTCGACATGTCTGTCTCGCAGTCAAGCGCACTTATACCATTATGCTCATTGCATGATTTCCGACCATGCTGAGTGCACCTTCGTACTCCTCCGTTACTCTTTGGGAGGAGACCGCCCCAGTCAAACTACCCACCATACACTGTCCTCGATCCGGATAACGGACCAGAGTTAGAACCTCAAACATACCAGGGTGGTATTTCAAGGACGGCTCCACAACAACTAGCGTCGCTGCTTCAAAGCCTCCCACCTATCCTACACAAATAGGCTCAAAGTTCAGTGCAAAGCTGTAGTAAAGGTTCACGGGGTCTTTCCGTCTAGCCGCGGGTACACTGCATCTTAACAGCGATTTCAATTTCACTGAGTCTCTGGTGGAGACAGCGTGGCCATCGTTACGCCATTCGTGCAGGTCGGAACTTACCCGACAAGGAATTTCGCTACCTTAGGACCGTTATAGTTACGGCCGCCGTTTACCGGGGCTTCGATCAAGAGCTTCGCCGAAGCTAACCCCATCAATTAACCTTCCGGCACCGGGCAGGCGTCACACCCTATACGTCCTCTTACGAGTTTGCAGAGTGCTATGTTTTTAATAAACAGTCGCAGCCACCTGGTCACTTCGACCGGCCTCAGCTTAGGGAGCAAGTCCCATCACCAAAACCGGCGTACCTTCTCCCGAAGTTACGGTACCATTTTGCCTAGTTCCTTCACCAGAGTTCTCTCAAGCGCCTTGGTATTCTCTACCTGACCACCTGTGTCGGTTTAGAGTACGATTCACTATTACCTGAAGCTTAGAAGTTTTTCCTGGAAGCAGGGCATCAACCACTTCACCCACTAAGTGGGCTTCGTCATCAGTTCTCAGCCTTAGGGACCCGGATTTGCCTAAGTCCCCAGCCTACAACCTTAAACATGGACAACCAATCGCCATGCCGGCCTAGCCTTCTCCGTCACTCCGTCGCAGTAATAGCGAGTACAGGAATATTAACCTGTTTCCCATCGACTACGGCTTTCGCCCTCGCCTTAGGGGTCGACTAACCCTGTCCCGATTAGCGTTGGACAGGAACCCTTGGTCTTCCGGCGGGGAGGTTTTTCACCTCCCTTATCGTTACTCATGTCAGCATTCGCACTTGTGATACCTCCAGCAGACCTCCCGATCCACCTTCAACGGCTTACACAACGCTCCTCTACCATGCTCCTAAGAGCATCCGCAGCTTCGGTTATCAGTTTGAGCCCCGGTATATCTTCCGCGCAGGCCGACTCGACTAGTGAGCTATTACGCTTTCTTTAAAGGATGGCTGCTTCTAAGCCAACCTCCTAGCTGTCTGGGCCTTCCCACATCGTTTCCCACTTAACTGATATTTGGGACCTTAGCTGGCGGTCTGGGTTGTTTCCCTTTCCACGACGGACGTTAGCACCCGCCGTGTGTCTCCCGCGATTGCACTCCTCGGTATTCGGAGTTTGCATGGGGTTGGTAAGTCGGGATGACCCCCTAGCCCAAACAGTGCTCTACCCCCGAGGGTGAGACGCGAGGCGCTACCTAAATAGCTTTCGAGGAGAACCAGCTATCTCCCGGCTTGATTAGCCTTTCACTCCGATCCACAGGTCATCCCCTAATTTTTCAACATTAGTGGGTTCGGTCCTCCAGTTGATGTTACTCAACCTTCAACCTGCCCATGGATAGATCGCCGGGTTTCGGGTCTATTGCCTGCAACTAAACGCCCTATTAAGACTCGATTTCTCTACGGCTCCCCTAAGCGGTTAACCTTGCTACAGACAATAAGTCGCTGACCCATTATACAAAAGGTACGCAGTCACCCCGAAGGGCTCCTACTGCTTGTACGTATACGGTTTCAGGTTCTATTTCACTCCCCTCTCCGGGGTTCTTTTCGCCTTTCCCTCACGGTACTGGTTCACTATCGGTCAGCTGGGAGTATTTAGCCTTGGAGGATGGTCCCCCCATATTCAGTCAAGATAACACGTGTCCCGACCTACTCGATTTCACTCTAA
>NZ_CP172449.1:0-570000 GCF_047324085.1 Microbulbifer sp. CNSA002 | reverse complement strand
ATCAGCGCCAAAGAGATGTACCAGCTTCTGGGTAGCGGCAAAGAGGCAAAACAGCTGGCACGTCTAACTCCGGGTGAAGAGCTGACCTTTCAAACAAATAATGATGGCCAGCTGCAGTCCCTTAAATTGCAGCGGGACCGACTCAATCAAATTGAGTTTACCCGCACAAATGCAGATAAGTTTGAACACGCACTGATAACTCGTGAGCCCGACAGCCACCCGGCTTACCGACAGGCCCAGATCGATAGCTCCCTATTCCTGGCCGGTAGCGATGCTGGGCTGAGTGACAGCCTGATAATGGAGATGGCGGATGTATTCAGCTCCGATATCGACTTTGCCCTAGATATTCGCAAGGGCGACAACTTTAGTGTGATGTTCGAAGAGTTGTTCCTGGATGGGGAGAAAATTGGCAACGGTCCTATCTTGGCGGTCAGTTTTACCAACCAGGGAAGAACTTTTAGCGCTGTACGCTATGTGGATAACAGTGGTGATGCCAATTACTACACGCCTGAAGGCAAAAGTATGCGCAAGGCATTTATCCGCACACCGCTGGACATAGTCCGCATCAGCTCTCACTTCAACCCGAGCCGCCTGCACCCTGTATTCAAGTCACGCCGACCTCATAATGGCACCGACTATGCCGCTCCAAGAGGCACCCCCGTTTACTCTACTGGCGATGGTCGGGTTATCGCGTCCGGCTATAGCAAACCCAACGGCAACTACGTATTTATCCAGCACGGCGAACGGTATGTAACCCGCTATCTCCACCTGACCAAGCGCAAAGTCAAAAAGGGCCAGCGCGTTAAGCAGCGCCAGGTTATTGGCACTGTGGGGTCTACCGGTTATGCCACTGGCCCGCACTTGCACTACGAATTCCTGGTGGATGGCAGACATCGCAACCCCGCCACCATTGTGCGCAAATTGCCCAAGGCAAAGTCGGTACCGACTTCTGAGATGATCCGTTTTAAAAACCAGACCCAGCCACTTCTGGCGAAACTAGAAAACTTCCAGGGGCCGGCTCTGGCTCAACTGGATGAAGAAAGCCCCTAACAAGCGCCAACGAATATGCCCGATCTGTTTATCGGCCTGATGTCCGGCACCAGCGTTGACTCCATTGACGCGGTGCTGGTCGATTTTGGCGATGAAGAAAAAATTAACACCCGCATCCTGGCTGCGCTAGCCCACCCGATTCACAGCGGCCTCCGCGAAGCTATTCTCAGCCTCTGCGCCCCCGGCCCTTCAGAGTTGGATCGCGCCGGACAGTTAGACCGGCAACTGGGACAGGTTTTTGCCGAGGCCACCAATACCCTGCTAGCCCGAGCCGGTGTTGAGGGTCAGTCTGTTACCGCCATTGGCAGTCACGGCCAAACCGTACGCCACCGCCCCCCAGGCACAGTGACTTCTCCCTTTACTTTGCAACTCGGTGACCCCAACACCATCTCAGCACTGACGGGCATCTGCACCGTTGCGGATTTCCGTCGCCGGGATATCGCTCTCGGTGGTCAAGGAGCGCCTTTAATGCCGGCATTTCACCAGGCCGCCTTCAAAACTGATGGAAGCCGTGCTGTGGTCAATATTGGGGGGATGGCCAATATCACTGAACTGACGGCAGATGGCCAGGTTTACGGCTATGACACAGGTCCAGGTAATGCATTGCTCGACTACTGGGTGAACCTACACAAAAACCAGCCCTACGATAGAAATGGAGACTGGGCCACGAGCGGTCGCGCCAATGCTGAACTTCTCAACCGCCTGCTTTCAGATCCCTATTTCTCCGCCGAGCCACCCAAGAGCACTGGCCGTGAAACTTTTAACCCCAGCTGGCTCGAACAGGCCTGCGCCGGTTTGGAAGTGGCGCCGGTAGATGTGCAGGCAACCTTGTCTGAAGTGACCGCAGCCAGTATCGCCGATGCCGTGCATAATTTTGCCGAAGGCGGCGAGCTGCTCACTTGCGGAGGCGGGGCAAAAAATAAGGACTTGGTTGCGCGATTACAGCGCCGCTTGCCCACCTGGTCTATTACTGACACGGGCAGTTACGGTATTGACGCAGACTGGCTTGAAGCCGTTGGATTTGCTTGGTTGGCCCGCCAGACATTGAGAGGGCTGCCCGGTAATTGCCCGGGAGTGACTGGCGCGCAGAAAGAGGCGGTTCTAGGGGCTATTTACCCGCCCTGATCAATAGGGCGGGTTAGGATTTCTCAAATAGAGAAAGAGGAGCCGCAGCCACAGGTAGCGGACGCATTGGGATTTTGTACTACGAAGCGCGACCCCGAAAGGCCTTCTTCGTAATCAACATTGGCGCCAACCAGGTAGGGGTAGCTCATCGCATCCACCAAGACCTGAATGCCATCCTTTTCTATGATGGCATCATCTTCGGCAACCAATTCATCAAAGGTAAAACCGTATTGGAAACCGGAACAGCCGCCTCCGGTCACGAACACCCTGAGTTTCAACTCCGGGTTGCCCTCCTCTTCCAACAGGCTTTTTACCTTGGCCACAGCCTTGTCTGTGACCACGAGTGGCGCGGGAGAAAAGGATACAGCTTCTGACATAAGTCTCTCTCAACTCATCGGGACATTCACCGCTCGTATAAAAGTTATAACGAGTGCAGCCCCGGGGGCGTCATCTTGCTTAAACCCAGCAATTCAGTCAAGTATTAACCGGCAGGAGGGCCGGTACAACAAAGTACCAGCGCCAGCCAATACTACCCGGACTTAAGAGGCTTCAATGACAGTTTCATCTTCGGAATAGCCGAGCATATGGGGCTCACCCGCGCTACTCAAGTCGGCACTGGATACCAGGGCACCGTTTACCTGGGCACCTTTCAGCATCTCAATAAGCTTATAGTGTACATTGCCTTCAACCATCGCCTTGGAAGCGAGTTCCAGGTGGCGCGCAGCAAACACATCCCCTTTCACATTGCCATTGATCACTACCTGAGGCACACGAATTTCACCCTCAATGATGCCGCCATCCACAATTTGCAGGCGCGCATCACTATCACTGTGAGCGGTAACATTGCCACGCACCTTACCTTCGATGACCAGGTTGCCACGGAAGTGGATATCACCGCTGATCTCAGTCTGACGAGCGATCAAAGTCGTGTGGTTACTACCGGTATTGGCCATAGTTATCTGTTTCTCTTTTTTTCTTAACATAATCCCCAAAACCTCGTGCCTTTGGCACCTATGCTAACTTTCCTGTACTAACCAACCGTAGCGCTGCTCAATATTAAAGCCCTTGCGCCCAGAAGATTTAAGTGACAACTCCACACCTTCGGGCACAAATCCCTCCGGCAAGCGCAGCTCTCCCTCGATATTCTGAAAATATTTAAAACGCAGCTGAATCGACTCACTATCCACCTGCTCCGACAGTTCCTTCAGAGGGTAACTCTTCGGTTCCCCATCCTGACGGCCCACTACGGTAAATGTGGCCGTGCCTTTTACAACATCCCGACGCGCTGCGGACTGTTTGATCTGTAACTTGTACTGGTAACTTTTTGGATCGCCGGTCTGCGAGAGGATAAAGCGTCCAATGGACACCCCCTCACCCCCATCTTCAGGGGCCATGACGCCGCGATAGAAAGAAATTTCCTGCTTTAGCTCTGCGATCTGGCTCTCTTTCTGCACCAGTTCCGCACGCACCGACTCACTCGCCTGCTCACCGATAGTCAGCGACTGCTCTGCAGTGGCAACCCTCATTCGCAGGGATTCATTCTCACTCTGAAGCGCGGTAACACGATCGAGTACTTGAGTATGCTCCAGTGTCTTGCGATCGAGGCTCTGGCGCAGCTGATACTGCCCGGCAAAATAGGACCCGGCCGAGGTCACTAATACCAAAAAAACGACCCCCACTACGGCAATGACACCAGAGAAGGGTTTATGAGGCACCACTTTCATGCGGTACTGCTTGCTGCCTTTAACTTTGAGCACCATGAAATCTGCTAAGTCTTATCCGGGATTTATCGATTGTCGGGAAACACCCGATTCTAAGGCAGCAGTGCCGGGCTATCCAGGCCCAACGTCTCAGTTAAGCCAAACATAATATTCATATTCTGGATTGCCTGGGCGGACGCACCTTTGGCCAGGTTATCAATGGCCGATAATACCAGTACCGTATCCCGCTCCTGGGGTTGCAATACCGAGATGCGGCACATATTGGTCCCTCTAACCGTACGAGTCTGAGGGTGGCTGCCCGCCGGCATCACATCTACAAAAGGCTCATTTTTATAGCGGTTTTCAAAGATCTGTTGAAGCTCATCGGCATCAACCTTCCCCACTGACCGGGCAAATAAAGTAGCGTGGATACCGCGAATCATGGGAAGTAAATGCGGTACAAAAGTCACCTGCGCGGGAGAGGATTCAGTGGCCTGCACTCGACGAAGCCCCTGTTCAATCTCGGGTAAATGACGGTGCCCGGCGGCAGAATATGCGCGGAAGTTGTCGCTATTCTCAGCCATAATCAAGTCGGTCTTACCCTGTCGCCCCGCTCCACTGATACCACTGGCCGCACTGGCGATCAGCTCACCAGGTTCTACCAGGCCCTTTTCCAAAAGCGGTATCCATCCCAATTGAATCGCGGTGGGATAACAGCCCGGGCAGGCTATCAACTGCGCATTGGCAATCTGTTCCCGATTAACTTCTGGCAAACCATAAACAGCGCTTTGAGCTAATTCCGGAGCGGCGTGGGCTTGGCCGTACCACTGCTCCCAGGTAGGTATATCTTTCAAACGGAAATCGGCGGACAAATCGATCACTCGAACTCCGCGTTCAATAAGTGCCGGTACTTGGGCCTGGGCAACGCCATGAGGTGTAGCGAAGAATACAACGTCACAATCCGCCAGCTGTTCGAGATCGGGGCTACAGAAAGACAGCTGCGAGTGCCCTCTCAGGCTAGGGAAAAGCTCGGCAACCGGGGTACCATTCAACGAACGGGAGGTGATTGCGGTAACTTCCGCTTGTGGATGTGTTGAGAGAAGCCGAAGTAATTCCACCCCTGTATAGCCGGTGCCCCCGACAATCGCTACTTTTATCACCTTGCTAAAATCTCCGGTATATCCGCCAACTGAGACGATAATCGTAAAACCAGACAGGCACTCTACCACAAGCCCCAGCATTTTAAGGATGTGCGGTGTCACAGCCCCCAAGGAACTCGCTAAAAAAGTCGTTTTCGCGTTATTTAGTTAGGCCTGGCAGCCTCGAAAATATACGCTTACAGCTTTCCTCCAAAGACGCGCTAGCGCCTTTGCTGGGGATGGCCCTGATCACCGGCATCCTGGCCGGAGGGGTAACTGTACTTTTTCGGCTGGCGATGGAGTGGCCGACCACGCTGTTTTTATCAATCCCACAAAATTACGAATCCCTTCCCCCATTCTGGCGCTTCGCATTGCCTGTCATCGGCTCTCTGGTAGTGGGATGTATCTATTTATTTCTAAATCCCAGACGCCGCCAGGTCGGAGTGGTCCATGTCCTGGACCGGCTCTACAACCACCAGGGGCAAATGCCAATGCAAAATGCCCTGCTACAGTTTTTTGCCGGCGCAATAATTTTAATTAGCGGCCACTCGGTGGGGCGGGAAGGCCCAGCTGTACACTTGGGAGCAGCCAGTGGCAGCTGGTTAGCTAGGGCGCTGAAGCTCCCCAATAATTCCGGTCGCAACCTACTGGGGTGTGGTGTAGCCGCAGCAATTGCGGCCTCCTTTAATACCCCGCTGGCGGGCGTGGTATTCGCGATGGAAGTCGTGATGCTCGAATATACTGTGGCAGGTTTTTTACCGATAATTCTCGCGGCTGTTGCCGGTAGCGCCATCACCCAGCTGACTTTCGGTAGCCAGCCGGACTTTAATGTACCCGCGATTCAACTCAATTCCCTTGCCGAGCTGCCGCTACTTTTTGTGTGCGCACTGGTTATTGGGGTTCTCGCCGGATTATTTATCCGCTCCCAGCGTATTTTAATTCCCCAGCAGCGTTACTCCCCACTTCTTCGATTTCTCTTGGTTGGCCTTGTTACTGGCACCTTGGGTATCTGGGTACCGGAAATCCTGGGCGGTGGATATGACACTTTGCAGATGGCAATGCTGGGGGAGTTAGGGGTCGCGACACTCATTGCTATTGTCGCCGCGAAATTAGTCGCAACCGCTTTGGGGGCAGGGCTCGGAATTCCCGGTGGGGTAATAGGCCCCAGCCTGATTATCGGTGCCTGTATCGGTGGTATTGCCGGTGGCCTGGCTAACTTGTGGCTGGGTGAGCACACCGCGAGCCCCGGCTTTTATGCCATGGTGGGTATGGCGGCAATGATGGCTGCCATGCTCAATGCGCCTCTAGCTGCGCTACTCGCTATCTTGGAACTTACCTATAACCCACATATTTTATTCCCTGGAATGATGATGATCGTGGTGGCCACACTAGTAAGCCGACAACTCTTTTCCACTATCGGTCTCTATCACGAAACGCTGCGAGCCCTGAATAAAGCAGGAATGCCGAGTTGGCGACAGCAAATGCTGAGCAGTGTCGGAGTTGCCAGCGAAATGAATCAGAGCTTTGTTGTGACTCCTAGGGAAATTACCCGCGCTGCGGCAACAGAATTAATTAATCAACATCCCGAGTGGATTCTTATCGACTTACCCAAGGAGCCGGCACCGCAACTACTGCGTGCAGCAGACTTGGCAACTTTTCTTCGCGGTGGTGCGAAAGAGGCAGCCGAGAGCGAAAAACAGGCTTCCTCCGCATCAGATAAATTACTAGACCCGGGAGAAATGATCGATTTATTGAGACTACCCGGCGAACGCAAACAGCTGGCGTCCCTAAGTTGGCGAGCGACAATGCTGGAGGCCTCGCAAAAGCTGGAGAGAAGTGGCGCGGATGGCCTATATGTCTGCCGTCATAAAAGCGGTTCGCTGGACAATCGCACGGCGGGCATTATTCTGCCGCTACAAATTAACAACTTTTACCGGAAGTAATTTTTCTTCCCGTTTCTTTTAAGGGGACTTTCAATGCTGTGGATCAAGGCTTTTCACATTATTGCGATGGTGTGCTGGTTTGCCGCACTTTTTTATCTGCCACGACTGTTTGTCTACCATGTCGATGCCACTGATGCCGTTAGTCGCGACCGCTTCTGTATTATGGAACGCCGCCTTTATCGCGGTATTGCCATTCCTTCCATGCTGGCTACCGTTGCCCTGGGCATTTGGCTCTACAGCTTGAACCCGGCCTACTACACCTCCGCTGGCTGGATGCACGCAAAACTGACTTTTGTTGTTCTTCTCCTGGGCTATCACCATATCTGTGGCGCCTATGTTCGCAAGTTTGCCCGGGGAACCGTTACCCGCAGCCGCCGCTACTTCCTAATATTTAATGAGTTCCCAGCAGTTGCACTTGTCGCCATCGTCATTTTGGTTGTCGTAAAGCCATTTTAATTTGGCGCGTATTCATTCCTTGTCAAAGGCGCTCAGCAACTAGAATTAGGCGCACAGCTAATGGCCGTCATGTAGAGCACTTATGGATACACCTCAGCCCGTTATTCTGACCGTTACTCACCACGACCCCAGCGGCAGCGCCGGAATTGCCGCAGATACTGAGACAGCGGTCAGTCTCGGCTGCCATGCGGCCTCGGCAGTTACCGCCATCAGCGTGTGTAACACCGGTGAATTGCTGGGTGTCGCCCCAGTCGACGACAGCCTGCTAATTGAACAAACCCGGGCCGTTCTGGAAGACATGCCGATCGCCGCGATCAAGGTCGGCTACCTGGGCTCTGTGGAGAATGTGCGCGCGCTTCACAGCGTACTCCACGACTACCCGGATATTCCCGTCGTTATCGACCCCGATGCCACACTGGCCGACAAAGATAGCGTACTCGCCCCGCCTCTGTGGGAGGCTATGGTGTCGCTGTTGTTGCCCAAGGCGACCATGGTGTGTCCCAACCGCAGGGAAGCGCGCGCCATGGCTGTGGAGGCCGATGTCCTCGATGCCATGGCCCAGGAAATCCTCGAATCCGGCTGTCGCTACCTGTTGCTGACTGGCGTGCCCCACGAGCAACAATTGCAGAACCGGCTCTACGATGAGCGCGGCCTGATGCGGGAGTTCAAGTGGGAGCGCTTGCAGCCAGCGGCCTATGGCGTCTGTGGCACCCTCGCTACTGCCATTGCCTGCCATATCGCCCACGGGCTGACCATTATCGAAGCCGTTACCCGCAGTCAGCAATACGCTTGGAGTGCGATCAAAGACAGCCGGCGCCTGGGAATGGGGAGGCCGATCCCCAACCGGCTGTTCTGGTGCGAACGCTAAACCTGGAGCTGCTGACACAAAGTTCGCCCCTGCCCCGATCAGTCTCACCGTCCCCATGACGGTGAGATCTTCTGTCTACACAGTCTCTGACCGGTCGTCGCCAATCTACACATTGTTCTCAGGCGCCACCCCCGCGATAATGCTCCCCAGGCCCTTTATGCAGAACCTGAATATAAGTTTATGAGTAAATCCGAGCAGCTCTTCGCAGAAGCACAGCAGTACATTCCCGGCGGCGTTAACTCTCCGGTACGGGCTTTTCGCGCAGTCGGCGGTACCCCGGTGTTTATCCGCCGTGCCGAGGGCGCCTACCTCTACGATGCAGACGAGAAACGCTACATCGACTACGTACAGTCCTGGGGCCCCATGGTGCTGGGCCACGCACACCCGGAAGTTATTGAAGCCGTGGTGGAACAGGCCCAATCGGGACTGAGCTTCGGTGCGCCAACCGAATTGGAAACCGAACTGGCCGAAGAACTCTGCCGCCTATGGCCGAATATGGACCTGGTGCGCTTCGTCAATTCCGGTACCGAAGCCACCATGAGCGCGATTCGCCTGGCCCGTGGATTTACCGGGCGCGACAAGATTGTGAAGTTCGAGGGCTGCTACCACGGCCACTCCGACTCCCTGCTGGTTAAGGCCGGCTCCGGGGCCCTGACCATGGGTGTACCCTCCTCTCCCGGCGTTCCCGCCGCCCTGGCAGATCACACCATCACCTTGAGCTACAACGATACTGATAGTGTGCGCAGCTGCTTCGATGAGCTGGGCGATCAAATCGCCTGTATCATCGTCGAGCCTGTTGCCGGCAATATGAACTGCATTCCGCCGGTACCCGGCTTCCTGGAAACCCTGCGCGAAGTTTGCGACCAGCACGGTGCCCTGTTGATTCTCGATGAGGTGATGACCGGCTTCCGGGTGAGCTTGACCGGGGCCCAGGGCTTCTACGGTATCGAAGCGGATATCACCACCCTCGGCAAAGTCATCGGCGGCGGTATGCCCGTTGGCGCCT
This sequence comes from Microbulbifer sp. CNSA002, assembly GCF_047324085.1. NCBI lineage: Bacteria > Pseudomonadati > Pseudomonadota > Gammaproteobacteria > Cellvibrionales > Microbulbiferaceae > Microbulbifer > Microbulbifer sp. CNSA002. Next base: position 560,713 of record NZ_CP172449.1, on the reverse strand, counting down.
TTGGCGGTAAACGCGAGATCATGGAACAAATTGCACCCCTGGGTCCGGTTTACCAGGCGGGCACCCTGTCCGGTAACCCTGTAGCTATGGTCGCGGGCTTGGAAACCCTGCGTTTGGTGGAAGAACCCGCCTTCTACGAGCCTTTAATTGCCAAAACCGACCGTTTGGTAGAGGGCATCCTGGCGGCTGGTAAAGCCGCAGGTATCCCAATTACCGCCAATAAGGCCGGCACCATGTTCGGATTCTTCTTCACCGAAGAACCTAAAGTAACTAACTATCAACAGGTAATGGCCTGCGATAACGAGCGCTTTAACCGTTTCTTCCACGGCATGCTGGAAGAAGGTGTCTACCTGGCACCGGCCTCCTATGAGGCAGGGTTTATGTCCGCAGCTCATACCGATGAGGATATTGAGGTCACAATCACTGCCGCTGAACGCGTCTTCGCCCGCCTCGGCTAATTGCCCACCTCTCTCCAGCACCCGCAGCCTGCGGGTGCTGCTTCTATGCCCGTTTAACTTTACCCCCCTCCTATAAAGCCTCAGTCGCTTCACCGCAAAGTTATTGCGCTCAAAAAAACTAACAGCTAAAAATGTATACAAAATATAAAAGGTATACATTTTGAAAAACTCTCCGTTTTCAGATACCAGCTTGTCCGCCATCAGCGCAGGCTTTGTCGCCGTGCTGGTGGGAGTAGCCAGTTCCGCCGCCATAGTCTTTGAAGCCGCGCGTGCAGCTGGCGCAAGTGAAGCAATGATCGCCTCCTGGATTGGCGCCCTGGGCCTGGGGATGGGCATTACCTGTATTGCCTTCTCTTGGTATTACCGCGCCCCGGTAATCACTGCCTGGTCGACTCCAGGTGCTGCACTTTTGGCCACCAGTTTAAGTGGCATCCCCATTGCTGAGGCGATCGGTGCTTTTGCGTTTAGCGCCCTGTTAACACTCCTCGTGGGCGTGTCCGGAGCCTTTGAGCGGGTAGCGCGAATGGTGCCGGCTCCAATTGCCAGCGCTATGCTCGCAGGCATACTTCTGCAATTTGGTCTCTCTGTATTTACTTCTCTGCAGGCACAACCATTATTGGTCGGCATCATGTTGCTGACCTATCTAGTCGGGCGCCGTTGGGCGCCTCGCTACGCCATTATTTTGGTACTAGCGGCTGGAGTGGCGACTTGCTGGAAGTTGCAACTCATTGCATCGGCCCAGATCGGCTGGCAAGCGGCACACCCTGTTTGGGTCACCCCAGAATTCCGCCTCTCCACTTTAATTGGAATTGGCCTTCCTCTTTTTATCGTCACTATGACGTCTCAGAACCTGCCCGGAGCGGCAACCCTGGCCGCCAGTGGCTACAGTAGAGTGCCTATATCTCCTGTTATTAGCGGCACCGGCCTCACCTCTTTATTGCTGACACCTTTTGGTGGCTTTGCATTTAATCTGGCAGCTATTACCGCTGCTATTTGCACCGGCCCGGAAGCCCATCCCAATCCCGACAAACGCTATACCGCCGGCATTGCCGCCGGTATTTTTTATCTGTTGATGGGCCTCTGTGGCGCTAGCGTTGTGGCATTATTCAGTGCCTTTCCCCAGTCGCTGATTGCTGGCCTCGCCGGCTTGGCACTGATTGGCGTCATTGGTAGCAGCCTGGCTGGAGCAACAGCCGAGGCCGACAGTCGTGAAGCCGGAATTATCACTTTTCTGATCAGTGCTTCTGGTATCAGCCTCTTTAGCATTAGCTCTGCCTTTTGGGGGCTGCTGGGGGGGCTGGTGTGTTACTGGTTTTTCAAGCGCAGGAATTAATAAACATCAATGGGCCTCTACGAAAAAATTAAGTGGGACTTGCAGCAGGGGCGATTCGCCGCCGGCCAAGTGCTAAAGCAGGCCGAACTGGCAGAGCTTTACGCCGTCAGCCGTATTCCGGTTAGGGACGCTCTACAAAGATTGAAAAATGAGGGCTGGTTAACCGGACACGGGAAACGCGGCGTCGCAGTGCCGCAGTTTGACCCTATTGAAGTGGAAGACCTCTACCTGATGCGCATGCGCCTGGAACCGCTGCTGCAATCCCTGGCACTGGAAAACCTTAATGGAGAGATCCTGGGGCGGGCCAGAGATATTCTGGAATCCATGCAAGCCAAACCTAAACTCTCCGCCGAGCAGATCGGAAAAATGAATTGGGAGTTCCATGCCTGTATTTACCGGGCAGCTGCAAGACCCACGCTATTTAGTACCGTCGAGCAACTGCACCGGCAATGTGAGCGTTATATCGGTTACCAATCCCACGGTCTGAATTACCAGGACACCAGTCAGGACGAGCACTTTGCAATACTCAATGCACTCCAAGAGGGAAACGGGGACCAAGCCGCCGCACTGCTGGCAAAACATATAGAAGCCGCCGGCAAACTATTGGTAAGGCACTTACATCAGCCCCATTTTTAAACCGCTTTCCCTCAGCAATCGAAAATCACCCACTGCGGCAATTTGATATGATAGCTGCCAATTGCGGCTGCGGGGTTTCTGCGGCCCTATGGATAGCCGGAGTAATTTCCCGATGAGCCAAAGTTTCGGCCGTGGTGCCTACCCCAACACTCGCCTGCGTCGCCTGCGTGCTAAGGATTTTTCCCGTCGACTGGTGCGGGAAACCCAGTTGAGCAGTGACGACTTGATCCTGCCACTATTTGTTATTGAGGGGCGTAATGAAACCCAAAAAGTCGCCTCAATGCCGGGTGTTGAACGCCTGAGCGTGGACCTGTTGGCCAAGAAAGCGAAGACAGTTCGAGAGTTGGGAATCCCCGCCATAGCCCTTTTTCCGGTAGTCGACCCGTCAGCAAAGTCCGACTGCGCCAGTGCCTCCCACGACGCCGATGGCTTGGCACAAAGGGCTGTTCGCGAGCTGAAAAATGCGGTACCGGAATTGGGAGTTATCACCGATGTAGCCCTGGACCCCTTTACCAGCCACGGCCAGGACGGGCTGATGGACCACAGCGGTTATATCGTCAACGACGAAACCGTTGAGGTATTGGTACAGCAGGCCCTGTCACACGCTGCAGCCGGTGCCGATATGGTAGCCCCCTCGGATATGATGGATGGTCGTATCGGAGCCATTCGCGATGCTCTCGAGGGCGCGGGCCACAGCAATACCCTGATTATGTCCTACGCCGCTAAATATGCCTCCGCTTACTACGGCCCTTTCCGCGATGCAGTGGGCTCTGCCGGGAACTTGAAAGGTGGCAATAAAGCGAGCTACCAAATGGACCCCGCCAACACCGATGAGGCATTGCACGAGTGCGCCCTGGATCTGCAAGAGGGCGCGGATATGGTGATGGTGAAACCCGGTATGCCCTACCTGGATATAGTGCGTCGGGTAAAAGAAGAATTGCGGGTTCCCACTTTCGCCTATCAGGTGAGCGGGGAGTATGCGATGCACTGCGCCGCCTTTGAAAATGGCTGGCTGAAGAGAGAGGCGGTTATTCTGGAGTCCTTACTGGCCTTTAAGCGCGCCGGTGCCGACGGCATCCTCACCTATTTCGCCGAAGAAGCCGCACAGTTGCTGCAAGACTGATAGCCGGCGATAAAGCGCGCGATTCAATCGCGCGCTACCTTCCCTAGGGCCACTGATCTTCCAGGTCAGGCCCCACCGGCTGGGCTTCCTCTACCGGTACGCCCTGAGCCCTCCCGCCAAAAGTATTATCTCTTGGCAGCTCCAGGGGCTCCTCTTCATAATCGGAGCCATACTCGGGATCTACACCAAACTCTTCCGCATCGTCACCTCGAAGTTGCTCCTGCAATTGTTGGCGGCGCTGATCGCGCATCTGCTGCTCACTGGTATCCACCCCCCAACCGGGACTCATCTCCTCTCTGGGAGCCGCATCGTCGCGACCATTGCCGAATAGATTGCGGAACCAGCGCCAGCGATTCTGCCCCCGACATTCCGGCGCCGGTTGCAGCTGGCTTTCGTAGGAGAAAGGAATCTCATAACCACCGCGACAGTAATCCGGGTCCATAAACTGCCCCCGGGAGTTCACTGACTTAAGCTCCACTCCTCGGGGCATCTCTGCCGGTCCGTGTTGATGGGGCAGCTTGCGCATAATCTCCGTCCAGATCGGCAGTGCGCCAGTAGAGCCAGTTAGGCGCGTGCGCTCATTGTCGTCGCGCCCGAGCCAGACTACCGCGGTTACTTCCGGGGAGAAGCCCGCAAACCAACTATCGCGGTTATTGTTAGTGGTTCCGGTTTTCCCGGCAAAGGCGATGCTACTTGGCAAGCGCTTGGCGGAGCGGCGTCCGGTACCCTCACGCATAGCCTGCTCCAGCCCCCAACGCAACAGGTAAGCTGGAACGGGGTCGACACCGCGATTAGCCTTGCGGCGGAAGTGCTGTACACGGCCGCCCTGGGCATCGGAAACCGCCAGCAGTGTGCGCGGCTGTACCGTCTCACCATTGTTCGCGATGGTCTGGTACATACCGGCAACTTCGAACGGGGTCATCTCCACTGCACCAAGCAACATCGCCGGCACTCGGGGGAGCCTGGATTCAACACCCAGGCGGCGAATCGTCTGGCGCACATTCTGCAGGCCGAGATCCAATCCCAAATGGGCCGTCGCCAGGTTATAGGACTTGGCCAGAGCGATATAAAGCGGTATCTGTCCGTGAGCGCGCTTATCGAAGTTCTGCGGCATCCATACATCGCCATCCGCCTCTTCAATTCTCACCGGGGCATCATCGATCAGGGTGGCCAGGTTGTACTCTTCCGGTCGCTCTAGAGCAGTGAGAAACACAGCCGGCTTAATCAGGGAGCCCACCTGGCGGCGGGCTTCCAGCGCCCGGTTGAAGCCTGGGTAGTCCGGGTTCCGATCTCCCACCATGGCGAGCACATTGCCGTTGCGATTATCCAACAATACTGTCGCGGCCTGGAGTGAATTGGCTTTGATCCCTCGGTCTTTCTCCAGCTGGCTAACGCCCTGACTGATGGACTCCTCCGCCAACTTCTGCACCGAAGGGGCCAAGGTGGTGTAAACCCGTAAACCCGAAGTGCGCAATTCCTCGTAGGAGTAGTAGGGACGCAATTCAATCAACAGCCGCTCAGTAAAGGCCGGGTAAGGATTCTGCGCACCGACACCACCCTTGACCACCCCCAGAGGCTTGGCGGAATACTTCTGGAACTCCTCCTGGGTAATCAGCCCCTGCTCCAGCATCAATTCCAGCACGGTATTGCGCCTTTGCAGTGCTCTCTCGGGATTGCGCCAGGGGTTGTAGTAAGACGCACCTTTCGCCAGCCCCACCAACAGCGCTACCTGATGGGGTTCCAAGGTATCCAGGGGCTGCTGGAAATAGAATTCAGAGGCCAACCCAAAGCCATAAATACCTCTGGCACCCTGCTGACCCAACCACACTTCGTTGATGTATTCCTGCAGGATATAGCGCTTGTCGTAGTGCACCTCCATCAGGATGGCCATCAGGGCCTCGTTGAATTTACGTCTCAGGCTGGGCTTATGGTCAAAAAAGATATTTTTGACCAACTGCTGGGTAATTGTGGAGCCACCCTGTACCAATCGTCCGGCTTTTGCGTTGGCCACCATGGCCCGGGCAATACCGCGAGGGGAAACACCAAAGTGATTGAGGAAGTCCTGATCCTCAACAGCAATCAGGGTATTGGCTACCAAAGGAGGAATATCATCGAAACGCACTGGATTGCGGTCGTCACCTCCCCCTAGTAGAGAGCCGATATTAGCTGCGTCCAGGCGAAACTCTGCCAGGCTTCGGCCATTGTCATCACGCAGGCCGCTAATTTGATCATTGCGCAGACGGAAGGAGACCACTGCAGCAGGCTGGCGGCCATTGGCATGGATAAAGTCCCGGCGCCAGACTTTGTAATTCATTCCGTCCTGAACCCAGGAGCCGGGCTCACTCAGAGTGCCCTGCTTGCGGTAATTCAAGGCAGCAAATTCGGACTCCAACTCATCCGGATGCATTGCCATACCCTCGCGCAGCACCAGCGGGCGAGCATAGACTCGGGCGGGAAGTTGGTATTGACGGCTATCCAGTCGCTCGCGCAGCTGCACATCCAGGTAAGCCATATACGCTGCCAGCGCCAGGGAGCCCACCAGGGCTAAAAGCACTAGCAGCTTGAGCCAGCGATATCGTCGTTTGGGCTTTGACGCTCTGACGCGCCGGCGTTTCGTTGATGCCATATGAGGATTCAGTCCCGCTGCCAACTCAGTACATCAAGCGACTCATGAGACCTAACCAGCCCCAATCGAAGAGTCGAAGGCAGGGTACCAGCAGGTGGCAGCTCCGCTGGTATCTTGCTGCCAGCGCCTTTCAGCACTGGCGGGCCCACTCAATTAGCGGGCTAAAATCCAGGCTTGGCAGTATCTATCACCTGGCGGTTTACGTGAAGGTGCTATTTACACCTGTGCGAGGATTGACCGCAGCAACCGCGTATAAGTTCACCAAGATGTAACAAGCGCCTATGTGAGGGTTTGCTGTCGCCAGCCCTCCCCAATGCCTTGCACTTGGCAAAATCACGTCCATAATGCGGCGGAAATGTAGACAATAAGCCCGAATAGGAATGATATGCAGCAATACGATCTCTACGGCATAGGTGCCGCCCTACTCGATACAGAAATCGAAGTGTCGGACCAGGATTTGAGCAGCCTTGGCGTGGAAAAGGGAATCATGACCCTGGTAGATGATGCCCGTCAGCAGCAGCTGGTAGACGACCTTCAAAACCATATGGTCACTGCCAAATTGGCCTGCGGTGGCTCCGGTGCCAATACAGTCATTGCTGCCAGCTATTTCGGTCTCCGCACCTTCTATTCTTGCAAAGTTGCCGCTGACGAGAATGGTGATTTCTACAGAAACAACCTTAACAGCGCCGGGGTCGACTATCCCGAAACACTGAAGCAAGCTGATGAGGGCACTACCGGCAAATGCCTGGTGCTTATCACCCCGGATGCCGAACGCAGTATGAACACCTATCTGGGAATGAGTGAACAGCTCTCAGTCGCTGAACTGGATAGCGATGCACTGTCCGCCTCCAAGTGGGCCTATATCGAAGGCTACCTGGTCTCCTCTGAAACGGGCCGTGCCGCAGCGATCAAGCTTCGCGAAGAAGCCGAAGCCCACGGAGTTAAAACCGCTCTCAGCCTGTCTGACCCGGCTATGGTTCAGTTCTTCGGCGAAGGGCTGCGGGAAATGATTGGCGGCGGTGTGGATATGCTGTTCTGCAACCGGGATGAGGCTCTGGGCTTTACCGGTACCGACTCTGTGGAGGGCGCCGTTGAAGCGCTGCGCGATTACTGCCGCAGTTTCGCGATTACCCTGGGCGCCGATGGCGCACTGCTATGGGACGGCAACGACGTTCACCGCATAGAGAGCCCCGAAGTCCGCGCCATCGATACCAACGGCGCAGGCGATATGTTTGCCGGTGCTTTCCTCTACGGTATCAACCGCGAAATGAGTTTTACCGAAGCTGGCGAACTCGCTTGCCGCGCTGCCGCCCAGGTGGTGAGCCAATACGGCCCGCGCCTAGAAGCCGAGCAGCACTCCGAATTACTCGCACCGGTTGTTTAATAGTAATTGCCTAGTAGCAGTTATCTATAGACACATGATTTCCAGGGGCCCCTAAGGCTTGGGCCCTCTGGAATGGTGGAGCATCCCCGGGTAGCTATCCAGCTCCGGCAACCCCGTCGCTGCGGAAATACCGAACCCCTGGGCATAGTCCACCCCCATCTGGCTCAATTTTTCCATTAACTCCGGGCTCTCTACATACTCGGCGATAGTGCTGATACCCATTCTCTTCGCCAAGTGATCAATAGTGCTTACCATTGCGCTATCAATTTCATCCTCAAGCATATTGCGCACAAAGCTTCCATCGATTTTAAGAAAATCTACCGGTAGCTGGCGCAGATAAGCCAGGGAGGAAACACCGCGACCAAAGTCATCCAGGGCAAAGCTGCAACCGGCGGCTCTCAGCTTGTGGATAAATATCAGGGCTCGTTCAAGATTATTGATGGCGCTGGTTTCTGTAATTTCAAATTGAACCCGCGAAGGCGTTACACCGGCATCGGACAAAGACTGCAGCACAAAATCAGCAAAGGTCTCATCCCCCAGGCTGATACCGGAAATATTGACCGCATAATTAATTCCGCCCATCCCCAGGCGCTGCTCCTGGGCCATATAGTCAAAGACCCGGCGAATTACCCAACGGTCCACTTCCTCGATCAAGCCGTAGCGCTCTGCGGCTGGCAAAAACAGCCCCGGTGAAATCACTCCACCATCACGGCCGCGCATCCGCACCAGGATTTCATAGTGGTGGACATTGCGGTCCCCCTTTAGTGAAACCACTGGCTGTCGGTACAACATGAGGCGATCTTCCCGCAAAGCCGCGTGAATTTCCGCAACCCAGGTAGTCTCGCGACGCTTCTCCAATACCTTACGGGAGTCGCCAAACAGCTTAACGCGATTTCTGCCCTGCTCGCGGGCACTGCAACAGGCATCATTGGCCGACGCCAGTAACTGACTGGCACTGGGGGTAAAGTGATCGACACCAACAACACCGATCGACACCGCGACCCGGTTGTCATTCCCCTCCCAGAAAAAACTGAAGTTCTGCACAGAGTCGCGCAGCCGAGCCACCACACGACCACCTTCTTCCAGGGTGCAGTCGCGCAGTAGTATCGCAAACTCATCACTGCCGACTCGGGCAAATAGATCATCGCTGGAGAGGCAGCGCTTGATTAACTCCACCAACTGAACCAACAACTGGTCCCCGGCAACAAAGCCCAGGGTATCGTTAATAACTTTGAATTGATAAACATCCAGGTAGAGCAATACATGGTGCTGGCGTTTATCGACACAGAGGCTGAGTTGGCTTTGCAGCTCACTCTCAAAGAATTGTCGGTTGGGCAGTCGGGTTAAGGCGTCGTGGCTGCTTTGCCACATAAGGCGAGTGGAAACCCGGCGTGCGGCAGAGGTATCCCGCAGCACCAAAACATAATTTTTAAGCACCCCCATATCCCAAAGAGCCATTACCTGCACGGTCACTTCAAGTGGGACATGCTCTTCCCCTGGGCGCTCAATACAGGCATTAAACTCTCTGGTTCTGGGTACTTCACCCAGGTCACTGGATGCCGGCAATATCGGCTCTATCGCATCGCCCCGGCTATTGCACAGGCGCAAACCTTCACTGAGTGGCTGGCCGGGCAGCAGTCCAACCAGGTCCCCAGTCATTTCGTTGACCAAGGGGTTGGTGTAAACCACCGTGCCCGCAGCATCGGTGACAATGACACCATCGGCAACTTCACCGAGAGCCGCCTCCGCCGCCTGTAAACTGATCTGCTCACAGGGACGCAGCCCCTCTTCCAACTGGGCGAGGGGGCCGAGATAACTTGCCGCCTCTGGATTAAACAGCGTCACGGGAAAACTCACTCAAAACACAACAGAGCAAAGCGCAAACCTTTCCCGGCAGCGGGGAGGTGCCTTGCGACAGGCCATAACCGAAAAAGGTTACCGACATCATCGCCCACGATCGCCGATTTTATTCAATTATCCAGCCTCCCAGCCGAGTTTTTTCTACAAATGTATAAATTGCACATTCACAGATTGCTGCGCAAGAAATTTTTTAATTTCTCGTCTTCAAATACTCGTTGTAGAGTTGTGCTGAGCAGTCCATTCACACGGCTTTGGACTTCTTCACGGCTGGGCTTAACCAGGTTCCGATCTTTGCCGGAAGCGCTGTAAGTGCCGAAATAAGTGCGAGGACCAATTTTCACTTCCAGGTGAATTTCAGCAGAGGTGTCAATCTCGGTGGTATAAACCGTATTTGGACTGTTGTAGGTGAGTTTTACCAATTTTGCGATCATCTGAACTTCCGGCGCGGTATCGGTAATTCGGAATGACCAATTTGAAAAACCCTCACGCAATCCCGCTGCAATAGCCTCACCAGCGTCATTGCCAATACTTACCTGAGCAGTATCCGCATAAACACCACCCAATGATCCCAAGCCGCCAGAGGGCAGTTCATTAACTCCCATCACACTCATACTAAAGCCTTCGCCTATCGCTTCAGGAGCAACCTGGACCTGAGGCTGCAGCCAAATTTGCAGCGGGCTGTGAGCACAAGCGCTGAGTAGCAGTGCACCAGCAAAAACCAATAACTTCTTCATGTTTAATTCCCCCTCACTTCAAAAAAACTGCCAATTCAGCCATGGTGATGGTGGTGGTGCTCACCCTCATCACTCATCCGAACTATTGGCACAAGAATATCTACACTGCTGCCATCGGCAAAAAGCAGTCGCAACGGCAACTCCTCCCCCGCCTGCAAGCGCAGACCTTTAATCATTAAGTGAACTCCACCGGGAGCCATATCTACACTTGCCCCGGCGGCAATCGTCAGCTGATCCAGCGGGCGCATCCGGTTTATTCCATTCTCCGATATTGTGGTATGCAGGTCTGCTGAAGCCTGTTCAACACCCGGCAACTCCACACCCGTGAGTACCTGACTCGAATCACCAGTGTTGTGCAGCGACACAAAGGCAGCGCTCATCGAAGGCCCCGGAGGAGTTTCCCGGGCATACCCCTCCGCCGTAATTCCTATGGAATAGGCGCCTTTAGACACAAGGAGTGCGGTGATTAAAAAGGCAAATGCCAATACTTTTTTCATGGTGCCCCTCCGCTGGGCTTAATCAGAATCAGTTTCGCCGGATTCCCGACTTTGATATCTCCACGCACCCGATACCCGGGTACAGCCTCGCGCAGTTGCTGATAAACCCAACGGCCCTCAGCATCACTGCGCGCTACGATAATGACGCGCAGCTGCTCGCTGCGAATCCTGCCCGCTACTCGCTGCAACTGTTCCACCAGCCCGGCAGACCTTGCTGCAAGTTCACCGGCTGGCAGACCTATCACCTCCCCTTGCGGTAAATCGAGCTGCGCTCTCCCCCGCTCGCGGACCAACTGTGTACGCACTTCAGCCACCAGCGGATTGGCCGGGGCCAACATCTCGGCCCGTTTCAACAGGGTATTCACCTCCCCAAAATCCCTGCGACGCAGGGCGTCCCGCGCCCGCTCAACATAGGTGACCACAATGGTTTGAATACCGGTTTCTGCCTTGCTGTTATCCGGTTGCAGTTGCAATACACGCAGGTAATAGTCGTAGGCACTGGCGCCGGCAGGCTGGGTTAGATGCCCTTTGCGCAGCGCCTGTTCCGCACGACTCAAAAAAAAGGAAATATTGTTGCGCCGAACCTGGTCTTGGGATGGCGTCTTTTTAGGGGCGGGAGGAGGGACAACCGTTTTAGGTGCGGGCTTATTGGATGAGCAGGCCCCCAGGCAAAATGCCAGTAGCAGTAAAACCCCAAGGCTGTGAAGGCGTTCAAATGACGGCAAAACAATCCCCTATTGTTGTTTTTTTGTACCACTGGCGTCGCTATACTGCTGCGGCGACTGAACCCCCGTCTGGTGCAGCAGTCTGAACTATGCGCCCGACTATAATGAATTTTTTCATCTATGGCTGTGATGACCAAAAGTTTCCGAAAAAATTTCCTCGTTCTGCTGACAATCCTGCTGGCCACAACCAGCATTGGAGCTACAGCGCAGAATTCCGATAACCCTTTTGCCTCGCTGAGCAGCGCCCAGGAAAACACTTTTCTGCCGGTTGATGAAGCTTATCAGCAGGATCTGCTCTTTGATGCCAACGGCCTCAGTGCACTCTTCCAGATCGCCCCAGAGTACTACCTCTATCGCGAAAAACTGGCGCTGTACAGGGTCGATAATGGTGAAAAAACTCCCATCCCCCTGAACCTGCCAACCGGTGAAGTTATTTGGGACGACTATTTCGAGAAAGAGACTGAGGTCTACCGAGGCCAGCTCGAATTTGCCCTGGATATCCCTGAAACCAGCGGTTCTACCCAACTGGAGCTCCACTATCAAGGCTGCGCAGATGCTGGCCTTTGCTATCCACCTCAAACCCGATACTACAGTGTGGATTTTGCCAGTCAGGATATAGAACCGCAGGACAGCGCCTTAATTACAGGCGCGCCCACTCCGCCAGCGAGTGCTGGCGGTGCCGCAGGCAGTAGCAATGTCACCTTATCACTGGCGCTACTTCTCGCATTTGCCGGTGGCCTGATCCTGAACCTGATGCCCTGTGTCTTCCCAGTACTGTCGATTAAATTACTGGCAGTGAGCCAGGCGGCACAAAATGCAAGCCAAAGGCACCACCACGGCTGGGCTTATACACTGGGCGTAGTTTTGAGCTTTGTGGCTATCGCCGCTGTGATGCTCGCCCTTCGCGCCGGCGGAGAGGCTGTCGGCTGGGGCTTCCAGCTTCAATCCCCCTGGTTGGTGGCAGCACTCGCCTACCTGTTTTTTATCATGGGGTTGAGTCTGTCCGGAATGACCGAACTCGGCAGTAAACTGATGGGTATTGGCGGCAACCTGAATAAACGTCAAGGGTTGTCGGGCTCTGTGGCATCCGGCGCGCTGGCAACACTGGTGGCCAGCCCCTGCACTGCGCCGCTGATGGGCTCCGCACTGGGGTTTGCTGTTACGCAACCCGCGCTAATTGCGCTAAGTGTTTTTGCCGCCCTTGGCGCCGGTATGGCGGCCCCCTTCCTGTTGTTGACCTATATCCCCGCTCTAGCCGAAAAGCTGCCCAAACCCGGCCCCTGGATGGATCGCCTAAAGCAGCTGTTAGCATTTCCGATGTATCTCACTGCGGTATGGCTACTGTGGGTTCTAGGCCGACAAGCCGGGGGTGATGGGGTTGCCCTAGTACTGGCTGGTGCTGTAGCCATTGCATTTGCCCTGTGGCTTTGGCCGCGTCCGCAATGGCACTGGCTGCGCGGTTCTCTGGCTCTGGCCTCCCTGGCCTTGGCGGTTTTTCTACTTCCGCAACTGAAAACCATCAATCAGTCTGAACAATTGTCCAGCAGCGATTACTGGGAGCCCTATTCGGCAGAGAGACTGGAGACTGCACGCAGTGAGGGGCGTGCAGTTCTGGCCAATATGACAGCGGCCTGGTGCATCACCTGCCTGATGAATGAGAAAGCTGTGCTGTCGAGCACCGAGGTCAGTGATGCTTTGGAGCGCCTCAACGTGGTCGCGCTGAAAGGAGATTGGACCAACCAGGATCCGCGAATCAGTGAATTATTGGCCAAATACGGGCGTACCAGTGTGCCGCTGTATCTCCTCTATCCCGCCGATGGGGGCGACGCAAAAATACTGCCGCAAATACTTTCTCAAGATGATTTACTACAGGAATTGGAGAACGCTGTGGACTCCCCTTTGAGCACTGGGGTGACTCAGTAAAGTTTTTGGCGCCTTTGTAGCCAACAACCCAAGGTAAACAGGCCATAGCCCGGATATTTTGAACTAATTTTTTGCCCAATATCGCCGAACTGCTGCTAACTTCGATAAACTCCGAGTCTGGCATGGACAGGGAGTCACTTTTGCGGCAGACTCGGTTAATGAGTTCGGGCAGCTAGGCCGAAATTTCGAGTTTGCCCGCAAGATAGCCAATTTTAACCCACTTTATATGGGTTTTCGGCAACTTTCTTCAGGGCGAATTATGGCTAAACTTCTTCTCCTTCACGGCCCCAACCTAAATCTTTTAGGCAGTCGCGAACCTCACATCTACGGGTCTACCACCCTGGCGGATATCAATGAAGCCGCCGAGCGCCAGTGCGACGCCGCCGGCCACGAACTGGAAGCCCTGCAGAGCAATAGTGAATCAGCCCTGCTCGAACGAATCCACCTGGCGGCGACTAGTGGGGTCGACTTTATCGTGATCAATCCCGCTGCGTTCACCCATACCAGTGTCGCCTTGCGCGACGCCCTGGCAGCCGTTGCCATCCCGTTTATTGAGCTTCATCTGTCCAATCCCCATGCCAGGGAAGCTTTCCGACACCATTCCTATCTTTCTGACCTTGCCTGCGGCGTAATCTGTGGCTTTGGCGCCAACAGCTACACCCTGGCCTTACAGGCAGCCATCCACCAATTGGATGCCACACCTGCACAACAATGAATCAAACTGCGAGTAAATAACTATGGATATCCGCAAAATTAAAAAATTGATTGAGCTGCTCGAAGAATCGGATATCGGCGAGCTGGAAATCAAAGAAGGCGAAGAGTCCGTGCGCATCAGTCGCGGCGTCAGCAGCGCAGCCCAACCCGTTGCACCGATTTACAGCGCGCCTCCCGCACCGGTTGCCGCCCCCGCTGCTCCGGCGCCCAGCGCTCCTGCTGCCCCAGCTGAAAAAGAGTCCAAGCCGGCTATCAGCGGACACGCGGTGAAGTCCCCGATGGTAGGCACCTATTACGCTGCCCCCAGCCCTGGCGCCGAGGCATTCGTGAAGGTGGGCCAGCAGGTCAAAGTTGGCGATGTTGTGTGCATCGTCGAAGCGATGAAAATGATGAACCAGATCGAAGCCGACAAGGCCGGTACCATTGAGTCGATCCTGCTGGAAGACGGCCAACCGGTTGAGTTTGACCAGCCCCTCGTGACCATCGTCTGAGTGGGGTAAGTCACAATGTTCGACAAAATCCTAATCGCCAATCGCGGCGAAATCGCATTGCGGATTTTGCGCGCCTGTAAAGAGATGGGCATCGCCACTGTGGCGGTGCACTCTTTGGTAGACCGCAATCTCAAGCATGTACGCCTGGCCGACGAATCTGTATGTATCGGCCCCAACCCATCCCCGCAGAGCTACCTAAATGTGCCGGCCCTGATCTCCGCCATGGAAATCACCGACGCAGTAGCCGTGCACCCCGGCTATGGCTTTCTCGCAGAGAACGCGGACTTCGCCGAACAGGTGCAAAAGAGCGGCTTTACCTTTATTGGCCCTGATCCGGATGTGATCCGCCTGATGGGTGACAAGGTGTCTGCGATTGCCGCCATGAAAAAGGCTGGCGTTCCCACCGTTCCAGGCTCTGACGGCCCGCTGCCCGATAATAGCGAGCGCTGCATGGAGATCGGCCGCAGCATCGGTTATCCGGTCATCATTAAAGCTGCCGCCGGTGGCGGTGGTCGCGGCATGCGCGTGGTGGAAAAGGAAGAGGAGCTGGTGAACGCGATTGCCGTGACCAAGTCCGAAGCCCAAGCGGCCTTCGGTGACGGCACCGTCTACATGGAAAAATTCCTGCAGAATCCCCGCCATGTTGAGATCCAGGTAATGGCCGATGGCCAGGGCAACGCCATCCATCTGGGCGATCGCGACTGCTCCCTGCAGCGCCGCCATCAAAAAGTTTTGGAAGAAGCCCCAGCTCCGGGTATTCCCGACGAGGTGCGCGAGCAGGTACATGAGTCCTGTGTACAAGCCTGTATCGATATCGGCTATCGCGGCGCGGGTACTTTTGAATTCCTGTATGAAAATGAGCGCTTCTACTTTATCGAAATGAACACCCGTATCCAGGTGGAGCACCCCGTTACCGAAATGGTAACGGGCGTCGACCTGATCAAAGAGCAGATTCGGGTTTGTGCCGGTGAGAAGCTATCCCTGAAGCAGGAAGATATCGTAATCAAAGGTCACGCCTTTGAATGCCGTATCAATGCCGAAGATCCGCAGACCTTCTTCCCCAGCCCCGGCAAGGTAAACAACTTCCATATGCCTGGCGGCCTGGGTGTGCGGGTCGACTCCCATCTCTACTCCGGATACTCGGTACCCCCCAACTACGATTCCATGATCGCCAAGCTGATCACCCATGCGGAAGATCGCGAAACTGCGTTGGCGCGTATGCGTGTGGCCCTGTCGGAACTGGTAGTGGACGGCATCAAAACCAATATTCCCCTACAGGAAGAGTTGGTACGAGATGAAAACTTTGCCAAGGGTGGGGTCAATATCCACTACCTGGAGAAGAAGTTAGGTCTTTAAGCGCTCGCCAGCCGGGGCAAAGTTAGCGAGAATTGCGGCAAACATAACGACACTGAACCTTGCCAAGGATGGCGTGGCAACCGTCGTTATCTGAGTGCGGCCCGGCCGCAACAATGCCGTAAACATCGCTACAACATTTCCGGAATAATTATGCCCTGGCTACAACTCCGCGTGGACACCGACCGTGATCACGCGGAAAAAATCGAAGACGCACTGCTTTTTGCCGGTGCCGTATCTGTCACCCTGCAAGACAACGCTGACCAACCGATCCTTGAACCCGGGCTCGGAGAAGTGCCCCTATGGGAGCAAACACGGGTTACCGGGTTGTTCGATGCGGAAGTCGACACCTCAGTTACCGAGGCAAAAGCAGCTTCCTTCCTATGCGAAATGCTGCCCAATGCCCGCTGGGAGCAACTTGAGGACAAGGATTGGGAGCGGGAGTGGATGACCCACTACAAACCCATCCAGTGCGGCCCCAATTTGTGGATCTGCCCCAGCTGGTGTGAGCCACCACAGCCAGACGCCGTGAACCTGCTGCTCGATCCGGGCCTAGCTTTCGGCACTGGCACGCACCCAACTACTTTCCTATGTCTGCAATGGTTGGCGCAGCAGGAGCTCGCAGGTAAGAGTGCCATCGACTTCGGTTGCGGCTCGGGCATTCTGGGGATTAGCGCACTACTACTGGGAGCAGAGCGAGTTCTCGGCACCGATATCGATCCCCAAGCATTGCTCGCCAGCCGCGACAATGCCCAGCGCAACGGCATAGACCCCGAGCGCTTCCCGGTCTACCTGCCAGAACAAATGCCGAGCGAAGCCGCCGATGTTATGTTGGCCAATATCCTCGCCGGTCCCCTGGTAGAACTCGCCCCTAAACTGATACAGCTCACTCAATTGGGCGGAAAAATCTGTCTGTCCGGCATCCTCAGTTCCCAGGCAGAGCAGGTGAAAAATGCTTACAGCGAATGGATTGAGTTCGATCCTGACGGCGAACACGAGGGATGGGTCAGACTGACAGGCAAGCGGGTGCGCTAAATGCGCCCCCGAGCACTACGCGGGACCCCTTTGGGCTGATAAACTTGGCTGCTAAATAAACTGCGCTCTAGTCGAATGTCTCAACTGGTAACCCGCTGCCCTCATTGCAGCACATCATTTCATATTAATGACCAGCAACTGCGCGCTGCCCGCGGCGCCGTTCGCTGTGGGTCTTGCCTGCAGGTGTTTCGCGCAGACGAAAATATCGTTTTCTCAGAAAGTGATAGCGAGAGCCGCAATGATTTGGAGGCTTTGCTGGAAGACGATGACTTCCTGATCCACGACGATATCGAGCTCGACGAGGACGAACCCGCCACCCCGCCATCTCCACCAGCTGTGGATCAAACTACCAATCAGGAGAGTGCAACCAATGAGATTGCACCTGACAGCGCGCCCAAATCTGAACCAAAAGAATATAGTGCAGCAGCGCAGGAATTAATTGGTGACGCCTTTGGCGACCATGAGTGGCAGGAGCTGGAAGCATCTCACACCGAAGAGGAAGCGGAACCCGAAGAGGACCTGGATAAAATCCTCAAGCCGGACTGGGAAGAACTTCCTGATTTTGATTCTGACCCTTCGCCCGAGTACAACGGCCAACCTGAAGTACCGGAGTTTGAAACTTCTAGCTCCCTCGCTGAGGAATCGTCTTGGGACAACAATGAGCCTGCAGTATCAACCGAGTCTGTAGATACACCTCCCCCCACTGAGGAAAGCCGCCAGGAGCCTTACTTCGGTGGCGAATCTACCACTGCTGAAGAGCCCCAGCGGGAGCAATTAATCTCAGCTATCCAGCCCGCGCCTGTGGAGATGTCGTGGGGAGTACCCAAAAAGAAACGCACAGCCTCTCCCTGGCTGTGGCGTGCATTGATTCCCCTATCGATCCTCGGCATAGTGATTCAGGTTGCATACTTCCAGTTCGATAGCCTCA
Organism: Microbulbifer sp. CNSA002; assembly: GCF_047324085.1. Taxonomy (NCBI): domain Bacteria; kingdom Pseudomonadati; phylum Pseudomonadota; class Gammaproteobacteria; order Cellvibrionales; family Microbulbiferaceae; genus Microbulbifer; species Microbulbifer sp. CNSA002. The sequence continues at coordinate 542,893 of NZ_CP172449.1, read as the reverse complement.
GCCGCAAACAGCCCTGGCGCGACTTCTATGCTGCCGCCTGCCCACTATTCGGCTGCACCTTACCCCAACTAAAAGATACCCGGGCGATCCAGGCCACAAACTTAATGGTGCGCACCCACCCGCAGCTGCAGGGCGCCCTGGTAGTGGATGCAGTGCTGCTAAATACTGCCCCCTACGCGCAACCCTTCCCCAACTTATTGTTGAACTTCAGCGACCTGAAGGATAAGGCTGTGGCCAGTCGTCGGTTTACCCCGAACGAGTACCTACAGGGGGAGTTGGCCGGACGCAAACTAATGCCCCAGGACAGCCCCATTCATATCGCTATTGAGGTGGTTGACCCCGGTGCAGAAGCGGTAAACTACGAGCTGAACATCACTCACTGAACACACACAAGCTCCCCGGCTAAGTTTTTAGCAAAGGGGATTTGGCGCCATAAACAACCAAACCTGCGCATTCGACAGGCTAAATGAACAGTGATCGATCAAATTGCCCGCTTTTTCGCTTTGCCATTAACGGGCCAGCCGCTATCATAGGCGGCTGTTTTGCCGGGGCACAGATTGCCCTTCCTACAGCCCAAATGGAGCTACCGTGTCTACTGCCATTGGCCCCTATATTATCGACAACCCGGTAATTCTGGCGCCCATGGCCGGTGTCACCGACCGCCCCTTCCGCCAGCTGTGCCGAGAACTCGGCGCCGGATTGGTGGTTTCGGAGATGGTGACCTCGGACACTCGCCTGTGGAACAGCCGCAAGTCCCGCTTGCGCCTGGATCACGGTGGCGAAGCGGCGCCCATATCGGTGCAGATCGCCGGCGGTGATCCTGAGATGATGGCGGAAGCCGCTCGGGAGAATGCTCGTCGCGGCGCGCAAATCATCGATATTAATATGGGTTGCCCGGCAAAAAAGGTGTGTAAGAAAGCAGCGGGCTCCGCCCTGCTGCGGGATGAAAAGCTGGTAGCGGATATTCTTCAAGCCGTGGTCCAGTCTGTTTCCGTCCCGGTGACGCTAAAGATCCGCACCGGCTGGTGCCCGGATTCCCGCAATGGCGTCACTGTAGCCAAAATGGCCGAGGATTCCGGGATCGCTGCACTGGCGGTTCACGGTCGCACTCGCGCCTGTGGCTACCACGGACAGGCTGAATTCGATACCATTGCCGAAATTGTATCCAGGGTAAAAATCCCGGTTTTTGCCAATGGCGACATCTGCAGTGCTGAGAGAGCCCGAGAGGTGCTCGATTACACTGGCGCATCGGCGGTCATGATTGGCCGTGCAGCACAGGGACGACCATGGATTTTTCGGGAAATAGCCCACTATCTCGCCACTGGCGAGCGGCTACCCGAACCGACATTGGATGAAGTCAGGAATATTTTGCTCGCCCATTTGGGCGAACTACACCGATTCTACGGTGAAGTGATGGGGGTCCGTATCGCTCGCAAACATGTGGGCTGGTACTTGAAGACGCTCGCGGATAGCGAGTCCTTCCGCAAGACCTTTTTCCAAATAGAGAGTGCAGAAGTACAACATGCCAGCGTTCACGAGTGGTTTGAACGCCGAATAACGAGAGGGGCACAAGCGGCATGAACAACGAAGTATTAATTCCGGATACTGGCAATGAAGAAGTATCCTCCAGGGGACAGACTCAACTGGCACAGCCACAGCAGCAGTCCCTGCGCGATGCCGTCGAGCACGCAATGGAGAATTACTTCCGCCACCTGGATGGCCAGATGGTAACCGATGTCTACGACATGGTGCTGTCGGAGATCGAAGCGCCCATGCTCGAAGTGGTGATGAAATACACCCGCCACAACCAGACCCGCGCCGCGCAATTACTGGGTCTCAACCGTGGCACCCTGCGCAAGAAGCTGAAGCGCTACGGCCTGCTGTAAGCTTCCCACCAAGCGAGATTTTGAAGGGGGATGAGGTAACTCATCCCCCTTCGCTATTTTCCCGGCAGCGTTTTTGTTGCCACAGTGGACAACCGCTAAAACCCTTTAAACATCCTTTTCGAAAACCAGTTGGATCAAGTGCAATGACAGACAAGGTTTCCATCCGCCGCGCTCTAATTAGTGTCTCTGACAAGAGTGGCATTGTAGAGTTCGCTCAACAGCTCTCCGCAATGGGGGTTGAGATTCTTTCCACCGGCGGAACCCACCGCCAGCTCAAGGAAGCGGGTATTCCCGTCGTAGAAGTTTCCGACTACACCGGCTTCCCTGAAATGATGGACGGCCGTGTCAAAACTCTGCACCCGAAAGTACACGGTGGCATTCTGGGGCGCCGTGGTACCGATGATGCCATCATGGGCGAGCACGGTATCACCCCGATCGATATGGTGGTGGTTAACCTCTACCCCTTCGCTCAAACCGTTGCCAAGCCCAACTGTTCCCTCGAAGACGCTATCGAGAACATCGATATCGGCGGCCCCACCATGGTTCGCGCTGCCGCCAAGAACCACAAAGATGTCACTATCGTGGTCAATGCCAGCGATTACGGCAACATCATCGAAGAAATGAAAGCTAACGATGGCGCCTTGAGCCACGCCAGCCGCTTTGACCTTGCGGTAAAAGCCTTTGAGCACACGGCGGGCTATGACGGCGCTATTGCCAATTACCTGGGCGCCATTAAAGGCGAAGAAAAGCAGCTGTTCCCGCGTACCTACAACAGCCAATTCATCAAGAAACTGGACCTGCGCTACGGTGAGAACCCGCACCAGAAATCCGCTTTCTATACCGAGGCCAACCCGGCTGAGGCCAGTATTTCCACTGCCACCCAGCTGCAGGGCAAAGAGCTCTCCTACAACAATATTGCCGATACCGATGCCGCGCTGGAGTGCGTGAAATCCTTCGAACAACCCGCTTGCGTGATCGTAAAACACGCCAATCCCTGTGGTGTGGCGATTGCTGAAGATATTCGCAAGGCCTACGACCTGGCCTTCGCTACCGACAGCGAGTCCGCCTTTGGCGGTATTATCGCCTTCAACCGCGAGCTGGATGGTGCCACTGCCCGCGCTATCGTCGAGCGCCAGTTTGTCGAAGTGATCATTGCGCCGTCAGTCTCCGAGGAGGCCAAACAGGCCGTGGCCGAGAAGAAGAACCTGCGCCTGCTGGTATGCGGCCAGTGGAGCAGCGAGCGCACCCCGGCACTGGACTACAAGCGCGTTAATGGCGGCCTGCTGGTTCAGGACCGCGACGACGGCCTGATCACCGCTGCCGACCTGAAAGTAGTCTCCAAGCGCCAGCCCACTGAAGAAGAAATCCACGATCTGCTGTTTACCTGGAAAGTGGCCAAGTTCGTAAAATCCAATGCCATCGTATACGGCAAAGACGGTCGCACTGTAGGCGTAGGCGCAGGCCAGATGAGCCGCGTAAACTCCGCACGCATCGCCGCAATCAAGGCCGAGCACGCCGGCCTCGCCGTTGCAGGATCCGTTATGGCTTCCGATGCCTTCTTCCCCTTCCGCGACGGCATCGATAATGCTGCCGCTGTAGGAATCCAGGCGGTCATCCAGCCCGGCGGCTCCATGCGCGATGAAGAAGTGATCGCCGCAGCGGACGAGCACAATATGGCCATGGTATTTACCGGTATGCGCCACTTCCGCCACTAAGATTGTACGCCCGCAAATGCTTACTGCTGCGGGCTATGATCAACGGGCTGGGAAGTATCGATACTTCCCAGCCCGCACAAATCATTTGAATCCAGGGGCGAGACTCAGGCCCCAGAATCAATTCCACGTTAAACTAGCACACCTATAACCTGTGCAATGGACCGGATCGGTCGACTTAGGGGGATTTAAGAATGAACGTATTGGTTATCGGATCAGGTGGCCGCGAGCACGCCCTGGCGTGGAAAGCAGCGCAAAACCCAAATGTCGGCACCGTCTATGTTGCCCCGGGCAACGCCGGCACTGCCCGCGAACCCAAGCTGGAAAATATCGCAATCGGTGTGGATAACTTCGCCGCCCTGGCAGATTTCGCCGAGGAAAACGGCGTAGAACTAACTATTGTCGGCCCGGAAGCACCGCTGGTAGAGGGTGTTGTCGATTTCTTTAATGCCCGTGGCCTCGCCATTTTTGGCCCCAGCAAAGGCGCCTCCCAACTGGAGGGCTCCAAAGCCTTTACCAAGGACTTTCTCGAGCGCCACAAAATCCCCACCGCTGCCTACCGCAATTTCACCGAAGTGGAGCCGGCGGTTGCCTACATTCGCGAGCGCGGCGCGCCCATCGTGGTTAAAGCCGACGGCTTGGCTGCGGGCAAGGGTGTAATCGTTGCCGAAACCGAAGAGCAGGCTGAGCTCGCTGTACGCGATATGCTGTCTGGAAACGCCTTTGGTGAAGCCGGCTGCCGCGTGGTTATCGAGGAGTTCCTCCAGGGTGAGGAAGCGAGTTTTATCGTGATGGTGGATGGTGAAAACATCCTGCCGATGGCCACCAGCCAGGATCACAAGCGCGTTGGCGATGGCGATACCGGCCCCAATACAGGCGGTATGGGGGCCTACTCCCCGGCACCGGTAGTGACCGACACCATTTACCAGCGCATTATGCAAGAGGTAATCGAACCCACCGTTAAAGGTCTCGCTTCTGAGGGTACGCCCTACACCGGTTTCCTTTACGCCGGCCTGATGATCGATAGCGACGGTACTCCGAAGGTTATCGAGTACAACTGCCGCTTTGGCGACCCGGAAACCCAGCCAATTATGATTCGCCTGAAATCAGACCTGGTCGACCTCTGCATGGCTGCTCTGGACAAGAAGCTGGACACTGTCACTGCTGAGTGGGACCCCCGCCCAGCCCTGGGTGTGGTACTTGCCGCGCACGGCTATCCCGGCAGCTACCGCAAAGGCGACGCCATCAGCGGCCTGGACAAAGCAGACGGTGACAACGCCAAGGTCTTCCACGCCGGTACCGCACTGGATGGTGAGCGTGTAGTCACCAATGGTGGCCGGGTGTTGTGCGCCACAGCATTAGGGGATACCGTCGCTGAAGCTCAGGAAAATGCCTATGAATCAGCTCGGGCTATCTACTGGGACGGTGTGTTCTTCCGGAAAGATATCGGCTACCGCGCTGTCGAAAGAGAAAAGGTTTCTGCAGAGCAGCAGGACTAACAGCTGGCATCGGCGGCCGCTCATAAGCGGTCGCCTTCCACAGGGAGCAGAATACTATGAGTAAACGCAGCCTCAGCGGACTCGACCGCCTGTTAATTCAAGCGGATCGGGCTCTGCGCACCCTGAGTCCCGGCGAACCCTGCCACGGCCGGGCATCCCCGGCGAAGGGTGAAGCCGAGACAGACCTCACCGACAGCGAACGCAAACACGCCGCTGGCCTTATGCGGGTCAACCATAGCGGTGAAGTCTGCGCCCAGGCGCTCTACCAGGGCCAGGCCCTGACCGCCAAGCTGCCCGAGGTGCGGGGGGAAATGGAGCGTGCTGCCGATGAGGAGATCGACCATCTGGCCTGGTGTGAACAGCGCTTGAAGGAATTAGACAGCCGCCCCAGCCTACTCAACCCACTGTGGTACGGTATGTCCTTTGGGCTCGGCGCCGCCGCCGGGAAAATCAGCGACCGAATCAGCCTCGGTTTTGTGGCCGCTACGGAAGACCAGGTGTGTAAACATCTTGAGAGCCACCTCGAAAAGCTTCCCGCCGACGACAAGAGAAGCCGTGCGGTAGTGGAACAGATGTTAATTGACGAAGACGAGCACGCCCACGCTGCACTGGCCGCCGGTGGTGCCCGCTTCCCCGCTCCGGTAAAAGGAGTGATGTCTCTGGTATCCAAAGTGATGACCTCGGCCAGTTATAAAATCTGACCGTTACTCTTCACTCATTAAAACGACTTGGATTTTAGGGAGGTTACGCCCAGTATCCTCCCTCCCTTCCCGGATAATTTCCCTTCAAGCTTCTTCAACGCTGTAGCTGTGTACAATCTCGACACCCGCATTGCGTAACATGATGGAGCCTGAGCAGTATTTCTCTGCGGAGAGTTCCACTGCACGGGCAACATGGGATTCCTTCAATCCGCGACCGCGCACTACAAACTTCATTTCAATTCGCTCAAACGGCGATGGGGTTGTATCTGGGCGCACACCTTCCAGTTCACAATGACAGGAAATAATGTCTTGTCTCGCCTTCTGTAAAATACTCACCACATCGTAAGCCGCGCAGCCACCGACGCCCAGCAAAATCATTTCCATCGGGCGCACACCACTATTTGTGCGGCCGCCTTCCATCACTACCGAATTACCACTGCCGGCTTCACCGACGAAGGTTAAATCATTTACCCAGGTTACTTTCCCCTGCATCACTCCACTCCCATTAAAACTTCAGCGGCGAAGCTTAGCATATTGGCGAAGTCTATCCCGGCACCTGTATGTTTCCGGTATAGTGTCTGGTACGCCTCCGCGCGAAAGCCGAATGACGCATGATCAAATGCTTTTTCTATGAACGCATCGTGGCTTATGAAGTCCAAGCGACCCAGTGCCATAGTGTCACAGGTCACACTGCGGAACTTTGCCGCGGTCAGCCCCTGTTGGGGATTTTGTTTTCGCGCGATAATTCAATAGTGCTCAGCTGCTAAAGCCGGGATAGAGCACAAGACAAAAAATGAGGAATAAATCCGTGACGGTTGCTATCGAAGACCCCATGACTATCGGCAATATTGAAGACTTTCTGGCCCACTGCCACCGGCGTCGCTACCCGGCCAAGAGCACAATTATCTATGCTGGCGACCGCTGTGAATCCCTTTATTTCATTATGCGCGGTTCCGTTACAGTTCTGATTGAGGACGATGAAGGCCGCGAGATGATCGTTGCCTACCTCAACGACGGAGACTTTTTCGGTGAGATGGGCCTGTTCGATCAGGACACCCGCAGTGCCTGGGTCCGCACCAAAACCGAGTGTGAGGTGGCAGAAATCTCCTACACCAAGTTCCAGGAACTCACTCGCCAGCACCCAGAGTTTCTTTTCGCCCTGGCCACCCAAATGGCAGGCCGCCTGCGCAACACCACGCGCAAAGTTGGCGATCTTGCCTTCCTGGATGTTACCGGACGTGTCGCTCGCACCCTGCTCGACCTCTGCAATGAGCCGGATGCAATGACTCACCCCGAGGGCATGCAAATAAAAATCACCCGCCAGGAAATTGGCCGTATCGTCGGCTGCTCCCGGGAAATGGTGGGCCGCGTATTAAAAACCCTGGAAGAACAGGGCCTGGTTTCCGTTAAAGGTAAAACCATGGTGGTGTACGGTACCCGCTAGTAACCGAATAAATACACCGCATAAAAAAAAGGGCGATTTTTACATCGCCCTTTTTTATTTCTACTACTGGAGTAAGCGGTCAGTTAAACATTTCCATCAGTTTCCTGCCCGGCTCCTCCTCCCGCATAAAGGCCTCTCCCACCAGGAAAGCATTGACGTTATGACCGCGCATCGCCGCAACATCATCTGTGGTATGAATACCACTTTCCGTGACCACAAGACGGTCTTCGGGGATCAAGTCCAGTAACTTAAAGGTATTTTCCAGCTGCACATCGAAAGTGTGCAGATTGCGATTATTGATGCCGATTAAGCGGTTAGGCAATGCCAGGGCCCTCTCCAACTCCTTGTGGTTATGCACTTCCACCAAGACATCCAAACCCAACTCCAAAGCGAGCCCGTTGAGATCCGCCATCTGTGGATCTTCCAGGCAGGCTGCAATCAGCAAAATACAGTCGGCCCCAATCGCGCGAGCTTCATAGATTTGGTAGGGATCAACGGTAAAGTCCTTGCGCAGCACCGGTAGGCGTACGGCATCGCGGGCCTGCTGCAAGTAATTATCTGCACCCTGAAAAAAGTCCACATCGGTTAGTACTGACAGACAAGCCGCGCCACCTTTTTCATAGCTGGTAGCAATTTCTGCAGGAAGGAAATCCTCGCGAATCACACCTTTACTGGGAGAGGCTTTTTTAATTTCGGCGATTACTGCAGCCTCACCAGTGGAAATCTTGCGATCCACTGCATCAACAAAACCTCTCGCCGGCTCCTGATCCCGGGCGCGAAGTCGAACTTCGTCGGTGGAGCACTCAGCCTTGCGCTCGGCAACCTCTTGCCACTTGCGCTCGACAATTGTTTTTAAAATGGTCGGTGTACTCACGATTGAATTTCCTCTGGGCGAAACGCACTGGTAAACGCGGCAAGATCGTTAATTTTCTCTCCGGCGAGACCGCTGTCGATAGCATCTTGTGCCATAGCGACACCTTGCTCTGCAGAGTGCGCAACGCCGCTGACATAAATTGCCAGGCCAGCGTTAAGCGCAATAATATCCGCGGCTTTTTGCCCCGCCTCAGTATTGCGCTTACCCAGCGCATCGCGAATCAGGGCCAGGGAGTCCTCGGAACCAGAAACACTAAGATCAGAGAGGTCACGGCGCTGCAAGCCAAAGTCTTCAGGCTTGAGGGTATATTCCTGCAAGGCACCATCCTTTAATTCCACAGCAAAGGTATCCGCAGCAATACTGGCTTCATCGAGCCCATCATCACTATGTAAAACCAACACATGCTCTGAACCGAGCTTTTGCAGAACCTCAGCCAACAGACGGCAGTAGCGTTTGTCATACACACCGATTACTTTGCGCTTTACCCCCGCCGGATTTGTCATCGGCCCGAGTAGATTGAAGATGGTACGCAGTCCCAATGCCTTGCGCGATGGGCCAACGTGGCGCATTGCATTGTGAAAGCTGGGCGCAAACATAAAGCCAATACCGATAGTCTCTACGCAACGCGCCATCTGCGAGGGACTCAATTCCAAAAATACGCCGGCGTGCTCAAGCAGGTCCGCAGAACCACTACTGGACGACACCGAGCGATTGCCATGCTTGGCTACCTTAGCTCCGGCGGCAGCTGCCACAAAGCTGCTCGCACTGGACACGTTAAACAGATTGGCGCCATCACCGCCGGTGCCGACAATATCAACCGTGTTTTCCAGATCGAGCTCAACCTTTACCGCCAGCTCACGCATGGTTTCCACAGCGCCGACAATTTCATCGACTGTTTCCCCGCGAATGCGCAGTGCGATAAGGAGTGCGCCTATCTGAGACTCCAGCGCTTCGCCACACATAATCTGGCCCACGGTTTCGCGCATTTCTTCACGAGTAAGGTGTTCGCCATCCACCAGTTTGGCAATGGCCTGTTGAATATTCATTTTTCCCCCTTTGCCCCGCTCTGGTTATTGATTCTGGCGGGGCCTGCCCGCCGCGCACTTGTTCTTCCGGCCCTCAAGACTCGATAAAGTTTCTCAACATATCGTGACCGTGCATGGTGAGAATCGACTCAGGATGAAATTGCACCCCTTCTACCGCTAATTCCCTGTGCTTCACGCCCATGATCTCGTCAATTTCACCATCCTCTGTCTCAGTCCAGGCGGTGATCTCCAGGCATACCGGTAAACTGCTTTTCTCCACTACCAGTGAGTGATAGCGAGTCGCCTCAAACGGGTTGGACAAACCGTGGAACACCCCCAAATTGTTGTGCACTATAGGAGATGTTTTGCCGTGCATAACCTGCCGGGCACGAACCACCCTGCCACCGAAGACCTGTCCAATACTCTGGTGCCCCAGACAAATACCCAAAATAGGGATACTGCCGGCAAAACGGCGAATGGTATCGAGCGAAATACCCGCCTCATTGGGGGTACAGGGACCCGGCGAAATCACAATTTTCTCTGGCGCCATTGCCTCGATTTCATCCAGGGTAATTTCGTCGTTGCGTTTTACCATCACTTTTGCACCCAGCTCTTCCAGGTACTGCACTACATTCCAGGTAAAGGAGTCGTAGTTATCGATCATTAAAATCATTGTGCGGCCCCCTTAGCCTCTGGTTGATAAGTGGATTCTTCCATTCTTTTTTGCAGGCGTGCGAGAGAGGCCTGGGTTGCGCGGAGTTCGCGCAGGATTTCGGTCTGGCTTGGAGGCAGACACATTTCATCCATTCGTCGCAATTTGGCCTCTTCCAGGTTATTCAAGACTACACCGATAAAGAGGTTAATCATTACGAACGCCCCCATGACCACAAAGCTGACGAAGTAAAGCCAGGCCCAAGGCATCGAATCCATCGCTGTATACATAATATCCGTCCAGTCCTCAAAGGTGACTATGCGGAATAAACTCAAAAATGCGATGGGTAAAGTGCGCCAATGAGTTGGATCAATATCGTGAAATAGGAAATAACCCGCTACACCATAGATATAGAAAATGATGCTCATCAGCAAAGCAATGTGCATCATGCTTGGCAAGCTTCGCAACAATGTATCTACCAGTGTGCGGAGTTCCGGGAATGCAGACACCAGCCGCAAAACCCTTAATACCCGAACCAAACGCGCCAGGGTAGCTAGCGGCCCTGTAGCAGGAATCAAACTCAGTGCAATAATAGTAAAATCAAAGCAATTCCAACCACTGGCAAAGTAACGCCAGGGGCGAGTCCCATGGGCAAAAATCTTAACCAGCGCCTCAATAACAAATGAGGCGAGAATCAGTTGATTAATAGCGCCCAGCAGCGTACCAAAGCGCTCCGTCACCCAAGTGGAAGTCTCCAACCCAACAGCGACGGCATTGAGCAGAATCATTCCGATAATGATTTGGTTAAATAACGGCGCTGCGACGACTCGCTCGCAGCGTTCAGCCAGGGTCAACTTTTGAGAAATACTAACTTCGCTCATCTTGCTCGATCTTTAAAGGGTCACTACTCTTGGCCAGCGCCATACCGGCAGCTCGGAAAAGCGCTCGGGCCTTATTCATTGTTTCATTCCACTCTGACTGTGGATCTGAGTCGGCCACCAGGCCAGCCCCCGCCTGCACATATAGTCGGCCATCCTTGATAACTGCAGTACGAATGGCGATAGCGGTATCCATATTGCCATTCCAAGCCAGGTAGCCGACCGCCCCGCCGTAAATGCCACGCTTTTCTGGCTCCAGCTCATCGATAATTTCCATAGCGCGAATCTTGGGGGCGCCCGACAGGGTACCGGCCGGCAGTGCCGCGCGCAGAGCATCCATGGCGGTGAGGCCCGGCTTTAACCGGCCGACAACATTGGAGGTGATATGCATCACGTGGGAATAGCGCTCGACAAACATTTGGTCGGTGACTTTAACACTGCCAGTATCAGCCACCCTGCCGATATCATTGCGCCCCAGGTCAATCAGCATCAGATGTTCGGCGAGTTCTTTGGGATCTGCCAACAGCTCTTCCTCCAGGGCAAGATCCTCCTCCTCAGTGGCTCCCCGATGGCGGGTTCCCGCCAGAGGTCGCACAGTCATTTCTCCCTCTTCTAAATGCACCAAAATTTCTGGGCTGGAGCCCACTACATGGTGGTCACCCAGATCGAGGAAATACATATACGGCGAAGGGTTCAAACTGCGTAAAGCACGGTAAAAATTGAGTGGCGGCGCATCGAAAGGCACAGACAGGCGCTGGGAGGGCACCACCTGCATCACATCACCGGCAAGCACGTACTCTTTAACCCGGTCTACTGCGCGCTTAAAGTTGTCCTCGCCAAAGTGGGATTGGAATTCGCTCTCATCAATGCCGCGCCCATGCAAATCGAGGGGCACAGTATCCGGCAGCGGTTGCGCTAACTGGCCAACCAATTGGTCCAGGCGCTGCTGGGCTTTTTCATAGGCTGCTTCTTCAGCGGTATTTGCGTGGACAATCAGAATTACCGCACCGGCAAGATTGTCAAAAACCACCAATTCATCGCTGACCATCAACAGGATATCCGGGTTTCCCAGGGTATCCGGCGGAGTACTGGCGGCCAAACGCGGTTCGATATAGCGCACGCAGTCATAGCCAAAATAGCCCACCAGCCCGCCGTTAAAACGGGGCAGATCCGCTAATTCAGGCACCTGATAGCGCTGCTGAAACTGTTCAACAAACTCCAGAGGGTCGGCGGCGCTGTGGCTCTCTACAACCTCACCATCAGTTTCCACGGTGATGTCAGTGCCCTTAACCCTGAGCAGAGTCCGCGCAGGTAAACCAATAATGGAATAGCGTCCCCATTTCTCCCCGCCCTGAACCGATTCCAGCAAATAGCTGTAACGGCCTCCGGCCAGTTTCAAATAGGTGGACAGTGGCGTTTCAATATCCGCCAGTACGCGCCTTACCAGGGGGATACGATTATAACCCTCAGACGCAAGTTGAGCGTATTCAGTAGGGGTCATGGAGACTCCGATCAATTTTTCATTCTTTATGATTGGCGCCAGAGTATAAGCAGCGCCCACGGGAAAGGTGCCTCAATCGCCAAACTCGATTGGGCCTCAGCAGGTCAGTGGCGCCATCGCCAACTGTTTGTCAGGGAGAAAGAGTGGTTCACGGAAATTCCCTCAGTGCAGGCGCACAAGTTAACAAATCCCGTCTATGGCGGGCAAGAGATTGCCCGCCAGTTTTGTAAATTAAGCCAAACTCTTACGCATGGCTGCAATCACTTCAGCGTAGTCCGGGGTATTGAATATGGCAGACCCAGCGACAAAGGTATCTGCTCCAGCTGCAGCAATTTCGGCAATATTGTCGCGATTCACACCGCCGTCGATCTCAAGGCGAATATCAAACCCAGACTCATCAATCAACTTGCGGGCTTCTTTTAACTTGGTCAGGGTACTGGGGATAAACTTCTGCCCTCCAAAGCCCGGGTTCACCGACATCAGCAGGATCATATCCAGCTTATCCATTACATACTTGGCCGCATCGAGGCCACTGGCTGGATTGAACACCAGCCCGGCTTTACAGCCGAGACTGCGAATCAATTGAAGGGAGCGGTCCGGGTGACGAGAGGCTTCTGGATGGAACGTAATATAGGTAGCTCCGGCATCGGCGAACATGCGAATCATTTCATCCACCGGCTCCACCATCAGGTGCACATCAATCGGAGCCTCAACACCGTGTTTGCGCAGGGCCTGGCATACCATAGGGCCAATCGTGAGATTTGGCACATAGTGATTGTCCATCACATCAAAATGCACCCAGTCCGCTCCGGCTGCCAACACATTGTCCACTTCCTCACCCAAACGTGCGAAATCTGCGGAGAGAATAGAGGGGGCGATCTTGTAATCTGACATCAAAATATCCTTTGGTAACTCAACTTTCGCCAGTCAGTCGGCGATCTAAATTTTCCAGGCGCTCGGGGGTTCCCACATCGCACCAGTCCCCCTCATAGAGTTCAGCTTGTAGCTTATCCTCATTAAAGGTGAACACTTCCCCAAGCCCGAAGCATTCGCGGCGCTTAGGGTATTCGGTGAGGGTTTCAGCTCGCAGCCAGCTAATACCTGCAAAGGTATAGCGGGGCTTGGCTGTACCCGACAGCAAGCCACCCTCTATGCCAAAATCTCCATCGGGGTTATGGGGAGGATTGGGGACCATCAAAAGGCGCCCAGGGCAAGACTCCGGCAGCGGCCTCTCGATCCATTGCGACAGGTCATAGTCACACCAAACATCACCATTAACCACCAGAAACGATGAATCGCCGATCAGTGGCAGCGCCTTGAGAATCCCACCGGCAGTTTCCAGTGGCTCCTCCTCATGCTCGACGGAGTAGTGAATATCCACCCCCCAGCGGGAACCAGAACCGAGTTGTTGACGAATTTTGGGTCCCAAGTAGCCCAGGTTAATCACGACCTTTTGCACACCAATAGCTGCCAAGCGCTCAATTGCATATTCAATCAGGGGCTTACCGGCAATCGGCAACAGAGGCTTTGGAGTTTGGTCCGTCAGTGGGCGCATACGGCGCCCAAAACCTGCTGCCAATACCATGGCAGTCAAAGGGGAATTCTCTTTGGGTTTGCTCATTAAATTAATCTGTACAGTTTTCGTACGGCCTACTTCAGCTGGTCACCGGCACAGCGGTAATCGGTGTACCAGGGCAAAGGCTCTATCTGCGGCAGTAGGGTGCCGCTGAACCAATCAGTAAACGGCTTCAGCTCTGGGTAGCGCTCAGCAGTTTCCAAAACATAGCGAATCACCAGCGACAGGTGCTGCAAGTATCCCTGCTTTCCATCACGCAGACTGAGGCGCGGGAACAGACCCAGCACTTTAATATGACGCTGTAATCCCATCCAGTCGAACCAACGAAGATAAAGTTGTGGGTCCACAGGCTGCATAACACCCGCCGCTTCAGCGGTCGCAACGTAAGCTAGCACCCAACGCTCTACCCGCTCGCGGGGCCAGCGGATATAACAATCTTTGAGCAGAGACACCAGATCGTAGGTAGCAGGCCCCCACACCGCATCCTGAAAATCGACAATCCCGGGCCGCTCTCCGTCGCGAATCATCAGATTGCGGCTGTGATAGTCCCGGTGAACAATAGTGTGGGGCTGCTCTTCAGCACTGTTGAGCAATAACTCAAAGGTTTGCTCCAGTAGCTTTTCTTCTTGCTGATCGAGTTGATGTCCGAGTAATTCTCGAACCAGCCACTCTGGCATAACCCGCATTTCCTTCAGAAGCAGTTCACGGCTATAAGCTGGGAACAGTTGTTCCTCAAAAGGGATCTGCTGAAGACATAAAAGTTCACTCATTACCTCTGCATAGAGCCCTTCAACACTCTCGTTATTGAGCACACTATAGAGCTGGGTATCCCCGAGGTCCTCCAGTAACAAATAACCTTCCGCAGTATCTGCTGCTACCACCATCGGTGTGTGAATACCATTGCGACGCAAGTAATCGGCCAGAGCCACAAATCGAGCGGGATTGGTCAACTGGGGAGGCGTATCCACAGCTATCAGTGGCGGCTCGGTTTGAGTGCGAAAATAACGACGAAACCCAGCATCTCCCGCCAGGCTCGATAAATCAGCCGGAGCCCCCATACCCAGGGCCACGCCAACCCACTCACTCAAGGCATTGCGTCTGGGATCGGAGTCGATCTCGCACCCTTGCTCAACTTCACTGCTCGATCTTAGGCTCATCTTATATTCCAACTGTTTCTAGCTGCATTTTAACCCCGAGCCTCTCTGCGTCCAGAGACGCCATCACTATATTTATTGGAGCTCCTACTTTGCCTCAGGTAAAAACAGAACACGAGTTCCAGGTAATTTGCGTTTCGAAGCTGAGCCCCTAGCTGTAACATTACGGCTTCAGTACGGCTATTAACCACATCTACATTCAAGTAGAATCGGACGATGATTTTGCGCGCCCCGGCTCGAAAGCTGTCGCACGTATCTATCGATAAAGAAACACTAAAAGATAGCTGGAACATATCGTTTGATGCTTGAAGTCTCCCGGTGGCGTCGCCTCGCTCTGGCGATTGCTAAAAACTCCCAAGCCCGCTCCATCGCTCTCGGCCTGATCGCTGCTCAGCCTCTGTGGGCGCAAGCCAATCAGGGCGAACCGTATCCTGATCCCGACTACAACCCCTATTTGTACTTGGACTGGTTGCCCCGCTCTGAGCTAACCCCAGAGGAGCTAGCCAATCTACCGGCGGTGTGCTCTGGCGCCTTTGTGGCGCCTCCGCGCAACTATCCCGGTTCTGACCTGCCCCCAGGGGAGGCCCCACTGAGAGCCACTGCTGAAAAATCCCAGTGGCTGGAAGATGGTTCAGCCGAGCTGAGCGGGAATGTGCATATTACCCAGGGTTACCGGCAACTCTTCGCCGACCAGGTCAAACTGAATCGCCCGGAAAATATAGCCACTTTAGATGGCGCCATTGAGCTTCGGGAGCCCGGTTTGCTGATCCGTGGTTCTTCCGCCGAAGTTCACACCGAAAGCGAAGCGGCTTCTGTTGAGGATGCCACCTATGTGGTGCACGATGCTTTTATCCATGGCGGAGCGGAACTGGTGGCGCGTCAAACCAGTGGTGAGTTAACCCTGACCGAAGGGACATATACCCGCTGTGAGCCCGGTCGTGAGTTCTGGCAACTCACGGGCCGCGAGATCAATATCGATGAAGTAGAAAGCCAGGGTACTGCACGGGATGTGCGACTGAAGATTCTGGACGTACCTGTCTTATACCTGCCGTATTTCCGCTTTCCTGTGGGCGATGCACGCATGTCCGGCTTTCTGTTTCCCACACTCAGCAACAGCGATAAGAATGGCTGGGACCTCGCCATTCCCTACTACTGGAATATTGCCCCGCAGATGGACGCCACCATTTCCCCGCGTTACATCCAATATCGCGGAGCCGGGTTAGAGGTTGAGTTCAGACACCTGGCAGAAATGTTTAGTACTGAAATCCGTCTAGCTGATTTGCCCGACGACGATGGAGGCAATATTGACCTTGCTCAGGAGCTGATTGATGAGGGCTTTCCAGAAGACCTAGTTTTACCAAACAAAGGGGAAGATCGTTGGTTAGTCAGTATGGAGCAGCAAGGCGGATACAGCGGCAGTATCTGGCGCACTGACATCGACTACACCAAGGTTAGTGACCCGGACTACTTTCGCGACCTAAGTCCCGCCAGCCTAGATATCAACGCGGAAACTCAAGTCAGCCAGAAATTCCAAGGACTTCTGCGTAGCGAGCACTGGCAGGCAACACTGCGTACTCAGGACTATCAGGTACTAGAAAACGATAAGTTCGATAGATTTGCCCAGTATCCCCGCTTTGATGTGGATGGTGATTACCGTTGGGATGATTGGCTACTGACTATGCAGAATGAAGTCACCAGTTGGGATCACAGCGACACGCAAACGATTCGCTTCATTGAAGATACCGATGATCCCGATAGTGTCACGAGTGAGACAAGAAACTTTATTACTGCAGATCGTCTGCGCCTCGACTATGAATTCTACTGGGATAAAGAGTGGCTTTGGGGATATTTTAAACCCGGGATAGCAGGCCGCTATCTCGGGTATAGTGTCAGCGATCAGTTTCTACCCGAAGATGCCGACGATACGCCAGACGCTAGTGCTGCCCAATTTACCCTGGATACAGGCCTTTATTTTGAGCGGGACAGTTATATCTTCAACCGCAATTTCACCCAGACTTTGGAACCACGTCTATTCACCCTGATTAGCAGTAACGCCGATCAAAGTGACTTCTTTAACATCAGTGATGATGCTGTAGATATAGACAAAAAAAGCAACAACCTAATTTACGATACATCGCTATATACTTTCAGTTATGACCAGTTGTTCCGCGACAGTCGATTTGCAGGTAATGACAGAATAGACGATGCCGATCGACTCGCCTTGGGGCTTACCACTCGCTACATCGACCCTGTCAGTGGCCGCGACCTTTTCTCCGCCAGCGTGGGACAAGCTTATTATTCCAGCGACCGGCAACTCGGTCGCTTCGAGTATATCGAAGACACTCCCCGCTCTGAACTGGCCGCACGGATTGAGACTCGCCCTTTCCAGTCTCTACGCTTGGGTACTGAGCTGGTCTACGAGGATAGTGAGCACAATATCAACCGAGGCAACCTGAGCCTGCGTTACTTTGATGAAGATTTCCGCATCTTTAACTTAAGCTATTACTACGAGCGCCCAGACACGGCGGATGAAGAGGATGAGAACGAAGATGAGGATGAGACCGTAAGCCAGCTGAACGCCTCAACCGTTCTCCCAATTAGTACCCACACCTCAATCATGGCACGGGCGAGCTATGATCTTACTTTAAATCGGGAACTGGAATACCTTGCAGGTATCGAATATGACGACTGCTGCTACCGTACTCGATTGGTGTGGAGACGCACACTGGACAACTATCTGGCAGGGGTTGTAAATGCTGAAGACCTTGAGTACGACGAAGGTATCTATCTTGAAGTCGAACTCAAAGGATTAGCAGGCTTTGGTTCAACCGTGACAGAAATGCTGACCCAGGGGATTGCCAACTTTGATCAGAGAGAAGAGCTGAAACAGTGATGAGAATAATTAAGAAGTTCGTACCGAAACTAGGCCTGGCCCCCGTACTGGCGGCTGGCGCTCTGATCGCCGCCACTGCCACCGCACAAGTCAGAAACCTTGACCGGGTAGTTGCTGTTGTTGACGACGATGTCGTGATGGCCAGTGAACTGAACCAGCGTATGAATACCATTGCAAGCCAAATCCAAGCACAACAGGTGCAGGCCCCTCCCGTGGACGTTTTGCGCCGTCAGGTCCTCGAACAACTGATTATCGAGCGTTTGCAACTGCAAATGGCCTCTCGCGCAGGTGTCACCGTCTCTGAATCTGAACTAGACCAAGCTATCGCCCGCGTCCAGCAAAATGCAGGAGTCAGCC
This sequence comes from Microbulbifer sp. CNSA002, assembly GCF_047324085.1. Classification (NCBI taxonomy): domain Bacteria; kingdom Pseudomonadati; phylum Pseudomonadota; class Gammaproteobacteria; order Cellvibrionales; family Microbulbiferaceae; genus Microbulbifer; species Microbulbifer sp. CNSA002. The sequence goes on along the minus strand of NZ_CP172449.1, from coordinate 524,741 downwards.
CCGAAACTTTCCGCCAGCGCCTGCTCGCTGACGGTATGAGCATGAAGAGCTTTCGTCAGCAAATTCGCCAGGAACTGATGATTCGCCGCGTCGAGCAAGGCAGCGTTAACCGTCGGATCCAGATTACCGACCAGGATATCGATAACTTTCTGCGCTCCAAAGAGGGGGAGTTTTGGAAGTCCCCTCAATTTGAGCTGGGTCATATCCTGATCCCCGTAAGTTCCAGCGCTCCCAGCAGCGAAGTTACCCAGGCACGGGAGAAGGCTGAAGACCTAGCTAAACAGGCCAAAGAAGGCGCTGACTTCCGCCGCCTGGCAATCGCTAACTCTGCCGGCCAGAATGCCCTCTCCGGTGGTGACCTGGGTTGGCGCAAGACCGTCGAGCTTCCAACTCTTTTTGCCGATGCCCTCACCGACTTAAAAGCCGGCGATGTTACCGAGCCTTTCCGCAGTGATGCAGGCTTTCACCTGTTAAAGATTCATGCACAGAAAGGTGCTAGTGAGCAGTTGGTAGAACAGACAAAAGTTCGCCATATCCTGCTTAAGCCATCCGCTATTCTTACCGATGACCAAGCTTATAATAAGCTGATTGAGCTGCGTGAAGAGGCCATGGCCAGCGATAACTTTAGCGAGCTCGCGCGCGAGAACTCAGAGGATATAGGTTCTATGCTATCCGGTGGCGATCTTGGCTGGTCTATGCCCGGACAGTTTGTGCCAGAGTTTACCCAGGCTATGGATGCAACTGAGATTGGCAGCATTAGCCTGCCTTTCCGCAGCCAGTTCGGCTGGCATATCCTGCAGGTTGAAGATCGGCGCAAACAGGATATGACCGACAAATATATCCGCAATCAGGCAGCCAATTTGCTGCGCAACCGCCGCTATGAAGAAGAACTGCAAAACTGGCGCCGCGAGATTCGCGACCAGGCATACGTTGAGATCAAATTGCCGGACTCTGAGACCACCGAGGACTCAGGAAACCAATAGTAAGCCGCTTTTTCAGCGGGAAAGACCGGGCCCTGTGCCCGGTTTTTTTTTGTAGCTACAGGAAAGTTATATAGCAATGGCTCCTAAAATTGCCTTCACCCCCGGAGAACCTGCAGGTATTGGCCCTGAGCTGGCTGTGAAGATTGCACAAGAGAGTTCTCCAGCACAGATTGTCGCAATTGCTGATCCCCTGCTACTGACAGAGACCGCTGCGGCATTGGGGTTGCCTCTTCAGCTCCTTCCTCTGTCCACAGCAGGCACAGAGGGGACACCTGCCGGTGCTCTCTACATACTACCGGTCTCCATAGCCGAGCCTGCTAAACCCGGCTTGCTGAATGCAGTCAATGCACCCTATGTATTGGAAACTCTTACAGTTGCGGCAGAGGGGTGCCTGGCCGGCCAGTTTGATGCCGTGGTTACAGGGCCCGTACACAAAGGCATTATCAATGATGCCGGTACTCCATTTAGCGGCCATACAGAGTTCTTTGCTGAAAAAGCCGGTGTTGAGCGTGTCGTTATGATGCTAGCAGCAGAGGACCTTCGAGTTGCTCTAGTGACAACTCACCTGCCCCTCAAAGAGGTGAGCGCTGCTATCACCCCCCCGCTTCTAGAGCAGATTATTACCATCCTCGACGCCAGTTTGCGGGAACATTTCTGCATCTCCAATCCTCGTATTAGCGTTTGCGGCCTCAACCCCCATGCTGGAGAGGGGGGACACTTAGGCCATGAGGAAATAGAAATAATTGAACCCACACTCGAACACTTGCGCCACCAAGGTATATCACTGAAAGGTCCACTTCCCGCAGACACTCTTTTTACCCCGCCGCATTTGTCGGAATGTGACGCCGTTTTAGCTATGTATCACGATCAGGGGCTTCCAGTGTTAAAATTCAAGGGTTTTGGCCACGCCGTCAATATCACTTTGGGGCTACCCTTTATCCGCACTTCAGTAGACCACGGCACAGCTCTCAATATCGCGGGCACAGGCATTGCAGACTGCGGCAGCCTCAAAGCCGCACTGTCTCAGGCTGTGGCGATAGCTAAATTGCGCAGTTCCTAACCAGTGCCTAAAACTTGCTTGAAGAAAGTGTAAACCATGCCCTCACCACGTGAGCGCAGTGAAAGGCCCTAAAGGGTATCCAACTGAAATGCTCACTAGCACCCCAAGGCTTAACCGCAAAATTAATCATCCAGGTTACAGATATATCAATGGATAACTTCTTTCAACACAAAGCCCGCAAACGCTTTGGACAAAACTTTCTCGTCGATGAAAATATTATCGAGCGCATTGTTCGTGCGGTAGGCCCTAAAGAGTCAGATACGCTAGTGGAAATTGGCCCGGGCCAAGGGGCAATTACAGAATTACTACTAAAACGGTGCCCATCTCTAACCGCTGTCGAACTGGATCGCGACCTGATTCCGATGCTGGAATTTAAATTCAGGGAATACCCGGAATTTAGCATCATTGAAAAGGACGCATTAAAATTTGACTTTGGCACCTTTGCTGGAGATAAGCAGCTACGCATTGTCGGTAACCTTCCATATAACATATCCACACCATTACTGTTCCATCTGCTCAGTTTTCGCGGGCAAGTCCAGGATATGCATTTTATGCTTCAGAAAGAGGTGGTAGATCGGCTCAGCGCTACGCCTTCGACTAAATCTTATGGGCGACTTAGCGTGATGGTTCAATATTACTGTCGCGTACAGGGCCTATTCCCTGTCCCTCCGCAGTCCTTCCGGCCCGCCCCCAAAGTGGATTCTGCCATCGTGAGATTGGTTCCCCACAGCACTCTGCCATTTACCGCAAGAGATGAAGGATTATTGGAAAGAATCGTCAATATAGCCTTCCAGCAGCGCCGTAAGACCCTGCGCAATGCTTTAAAACCCCTATTCCCGGATCTCGACCCCGAGCTGCTACCCATTGATGCCGGCCGCAGAGCAGAAACCTTAAGCGTCGAGGACTTTGTTAAGCTGGCCGACTACTGTACAAACTTGCAACAACAATAATTATTTTTCACATTATTGGGGGGAACCTTGGCAACTTACGCCATCGGAGATATTCAAGGATGCTTTGCAGCTTTTCAAAGCCTTCTCAAGAAAATCAATTTTAGTGCTGACCGTGACAAACTCTGGCTTGCCGGAGACTTGGTTCACCGGGGTGAGGATAGCCTGAGCACCCTTCGCTATCTCTATGAGCACCGCCAGCAGGTTACAGCAGTGTTGGGCAACCATGATCTCCACTTACTGGCGATCGCCCATGGCGCTAAATCTCTGTCTGAAAAAGAGCACGACCTTGCCAAGGTTTTAAAAGCAAAAGATTCTGATAAGTTACTGGAGTGGCTACAAAGCCTACCCCTTCTAGTACATAAGAAGGGGTACACCATGGTGCATGCGGGTATCCCCCCCATTTGGAGCGTTACTAAAGCGCAAAAGCTCGCCACTGAAGTGCATAAGGCCCTCGCCGACGAAGCTATGGCAAAGGCATTTTTTTATGGCATGTACGGTAATGAGCCACACTGTTGGGATGATCATTTGATCGGCATCGAACGCCTGCGGTCCATTACCAATTACTTCACAAGAATGCGATTTTGTAAGGCTGATGGCACGCTGGATCTAATCAATAAAAAGGGGGTCCAGGCCTCTCACGGTGAATACCAGCCATGGTTTAGCTTTCCCAATCGAAAAACCAGAAATGACAAGATTATTTTTGGGCATTGGGCTGCCCTGGAAGGCCGTGCAGATACTGAGAATATCTATGCCCTAGACACAGGTTGCGTTTGGGGAGGATACCTGACTGCAATGCGATTAAGTGATGAAGAATTTTTTTGTACAGACTGTAGCTTATAAAAATCACTTCGCCCTGAAGCCTAAAAGAAGAATTTAAACCGACCGAATCTAAAAAAATAAACTGACAGTTATCACCTGGGAGTGTAACTGTCAGTTTACCTAGCTTGAATAACCTTATAAGCCATAAGTTAATTGATCCAAAGCAACTCCTACACTCGACGGTTTCCCATCAAGTAAAAGCTCAATAGAGTTAACAAGTTCCGCTGCTCCTTCCCTCTGGCTGAGAAGCACCAAGAAAGTATCAGCGCCTTTTTCTCCGCCGCCCTCGACCTCTTGACGAAAACTGCTCCACATTGAAAAAATATTTGACGGATCAGTATTTTCACCTTGCAGAAACAGGTCAATTGCTCGATGTATGAGCAGACCACAGCTATAATACAGATCAAACCTGCCCCTGTTAGCAGCCTCAACCAAAGGAATCTCTTTTACACCTTTTGTGCAACTTTCCTTAAAAGCCTTAATTTTATTAGAGACATATTTTGATGACTCGGGATACAAATCTAATAAAGCCAGCGCGGCTAACCAATCCGCATTCCCCTCATGTAACCACGATTCATTTGCATCACCATACAATCCTGTTTCGCTACCCTGCTGGTATAAATGTGCGACCTCATGAGCAAAAAACCAAATGGTTTCATTAATAAAGTTAGGGTCGGAAAATTTCCCATCAAGTTCATTCATATTCCAATGCATAAAAACCTGATGTGGTAAGGTCCCCCCCTGCCAAGAGTTATCATCGACATTCGCATAGGATGCATACAAAGCAGGCTTTGTTCCACTTAGTGCCCCAAGCCTTTGCTCAAAATAACTCATTAACCTGGGAATATCTGATTCTAAAGACAATCTCAATTTTTCTGGCAAACCGTTATCAATAACAGCTACAACACTAGCTGTATTTATAGGTTCTTGAGTTCCAACATAGACATTCATTCCATTATCACGATCAATCCAGCTGGCGGTCCCAACATTTATCTTCCCGTTAATGATCATATGCTCACCTGGGGGAACTTGCATAGTTATTCGCCAGGCTTTTACTTTATCATCACAGTTGTCAATACAAGCAAAAAAGCGGCCTGTGTATATCAGGCTTCCACCATCTGAATAGGGAGAGAAAGGTGCATAGTCTTTGGGAAGAGATATATAGCTAGGCGTCAAATAAATTTCAATGTGTTCGAATGAACTTCTATCTTTTCTAACCAGAAACTCTTCACCATCCATAGAAACCAATTCAAATTCTGGTGACACAGACTTCCAGCGTTTTATACGAGAGGCATCCGGGTTACGTACAAAGCTAATCCGGCTTGCCGGCCTATCCATTTGATAAGTAAGCTTCCAGAGCTTATCGCCCTGCTTCTCAATCGCGATATCCACCCCAGATATATCTTCAGCTAAAGCTGAAAAACCAGTTAAAACTAACAGTAAAAACTGAATATATTTCAATCTTAACTCCTTTTAGATTGAGAAAAATAAATAAAAATTGAAGTAATAAATGCTTCCATATATTGATAACTATCAATACAGAGTTATACATACAACCAGACAGACAAATAATTCTTATTCTTCGTTAATCAGAAACGTTCAAGTCAATCAACAGGATTGTATCTATCAGTAGCTTAATGACCCCTTAACGCAGGCACTGTTGATATAATTTTATTTAGAACATGAAAGAAACTCATTGCCTGCAATATCCGCATGGAGCTGCGCAAGCAATGAGCATTATCAGGTTGATAGAAAAACCTAATCCTCTGTGAGGCAAAAATAGGATCAAATTTCCTTAACTTAATTTTGCCTAATCTGCACTGTACCCTTTAGGATTTTTATACTGCCAACGCCAGGTATCTTTCACCATACGCACTAAATCATACTCAGCTTTCCACCCCAGCTCTGTTTCAGCCAGCTCTGGATCTGCGTAACACTCTGCAATATCTCCGGGTCTCCGCGGAGCAATGTTATAGGGAATTTCCTTCCCGCTGACACTCTCGAAAGCACGAACGACTTGTAAAACAGAACTGCCCTGTCCCGTCCCCAGATTATGGGTATAACAACCCTCAGAAATTTCTTCTTTACATATTAAGTTTAGCGCCGCCAAGTGTCCGCGAGCCAGATCAACTACATGTATATAATCTCGAACCCCAGTACCATCGACGGTATCATAATCACCACCAAAAACCTGTAGCTGCTCCAATCTACCTACTGCCACTTGGGAAACATAGGGTAGTAAGTTATTGGGGGTACCACTGGGATCTTCACCAATAGTCCCACTTTCATGGGCCCCAATCGGATTGAAATAACGCAACAAGCTCACTTTCCACTGGCTGTTCGGCGCAGCACAAAGATCTCGCAACATGTTTTCCACAATCAACTTACTTGAGCCATAGGGGTTGGTTGCGCCAGTAGGAAAATCTTCTTTAATTGGTACTGTTTCAGGATCACCATAGACCGTTGCCGACGAACTGAAGATCAGGCGGTGAACTCCAAACTCCTCCATCACCTCACATAAAGTTAAGGTCCCAGCTACATTATTCTGGTAATAGCGCAGAGGCTGCGCAACAGATTCACCAACTGCTTTCAACCCCGCGAAGTGAATTACGGCGTCAATCTTATGATCAGAGAATACTTTGCGTAAACCTTCCTTATCACTAATATCCAGATGGTGAAAAGGGATATTTTTGCCAGCAATTAACTCGACCCTCCGTAGGGCTTCCTCACTGCTATTCGATAGGTTATCCACAACTACAGGCTCAAAGCCGGCAGCAAGCAACTCGATACAGGTATGACTGCCAATATATCCGGCACCTCCAGTCACCAAAATCGCCATTTATGTTCCTCAATATTTCTCTAATACCCAATATGGGCTGTAGTAAAGCGTAAAACAGCCGCCCAATTCAACCTATATAAGTGACATTCCACTGTCTCATTCAAAGGGAAAGCTATGCTGGAAAAGCTGGAGAGCATTCAACACTTACTCCAGCAAAGAACAAGGTTCACAACGGCAATAACGATAGTGCTTCACGCCAAGCGTATCCCAAACACGATCTGGACTTTACAGCTCATACATCGCTCGTCCCATTTGGGCAAGAGAAGCCAAGGGCGTACGACATCCTAACCAAAGCAGGAAACTGAGCTAATTCCAGTAGGCTACAGGGAGGTAGACACCATGACAATTTTCAATCACTACTTGGAAAGATACGAATCTATCCAGGACGAGGAACTCAGTATTCAGGAATACCTGGAGCTGTGTAAGACAGACCGCAGTGCCTATGCGTCACCAGCTGAGAGGATGCTGATGGCCATTGGCGAGGCCGAACTGGTAGACACCTCACGGGACCCGCGCCTGTCACGTATTTTTTGTAATAAGGTTATTAAGCGATACAAGGCCTTCAGTGAATTCTATGGTATGGAGGAAGCCATAGAGCAAATTGTCTCTTTCTTCCGACATGCCGCACAGGGTCTGGAAGAGAAGAAGCAAATCCTGTACTTGCTAGGTCCTGTTGGTGGCGGAAAGTCATCCCTTGCAGAGCGGCTAAAAGCCTTGATGGAGCAGGTGCCCATCTATGCAATTAAGGGATCTCCAGTATTTGAATCTCCCTTGAGCCTTTTCTCTCCTACTGAGGATGGCCGCATCCTTGAAGAGGACTACGGCATTGCACGTCGATACGTCAACACTATTATGTCTCCCTGGTCTGTTAAGCGATTGCATGAATTTAAAGGGGACATCAGTAAATTCCGTGTCGTAAAAATTCGTCCTTCTATTCTCGATCAAGTTGCCATCTCAAAAACAGAGCCCGGTGATGAAAATAACCAGGATATTTCATCACTGGTTGGCAAGATCGACATTCGTAAGCTTGAGGATTTCCCCCAGAATGACCCTGATGCCTATAGCTTTTCTGGTAGTTTATGTAGGGCCAACCAGGGACTGATGGAGTTTGTCGAGATGTTCAAAGCGCCTATCAAGGTGCTTCACCCCCTACTAACTGCAACACAAGAAGGAAATTACAACAGTACAGAGGGATTGGGGTCAATTCCGTTCAACGGTACAATCCTCGCTCATTCCAATGAATCGGAATGGCAATCCTTCCGCAATAATCGCAACAATGAGGCTTTCCTGGATCGTATTTATATCGTCAAGGTGCCCTACTGTGTAAGAGTGCAGGAAGAAATACGAATCTATCAGAAACTGCTAGAAAATAGCTCCTTGTCAAAAGCGCCCTGTGCACCAGACACCCTGCGGATGTTGGCGCAATTCTCTGTATTGTCGAGAGTTAAAAACCCTGAGAACTCCAGCCTTTATTCAAAGATGCGTATCTATGACGGTGAAAACCTGAAGGATACCGACCCCAAAGCAAAAACCATTCAGGAATACAGAGATAATGCAGGGGTAGATGAAGGCATGAACGGACTATCCACCCGTTTCTCCTTTAAGATCCTCTCAAAAGTTTTCAATTTCGATGCTACTGAGGTGGCGGCAAACCCAGTCCACCTGCTCTATGTTCTGGAACAGCAAATAGAGCAGGAGCAATTTCCACCGGAAGTGCAAGAGACTTACCTTGGGTTTATCAAAGAATATTTAGCTCCAAGATACGTAGAATTTATCGGCAAGGAAATTCAGACAGCTTACCTGGAATCCTACGCTGAATACGGCCAAAACTTGTTTGATCGCTATGTCACTTACGCCGACTTTTGGATACAGGACCAGGAGTATCGCGACCCAGAAACCGGTGAAATACTGGATCGCGGCGCCCTTAATGAAGAGCTTGAAAAGACAGAAAAACCTGCAGGAATTTCCAATCCGAAAGATTTCCGCAATGAAATAGTCAATTTTGTACTCCGCGCCAGGGCTAACAATCAAGGAAAAAACCCCGACTGGAGATCTTACGAAAAATTACGTGCCGTTATCGAGAAAAAAATGTTCTCCAATACGGAAGATCTTCTGCCAGTTATATCCTTTAATACCAAGGCGTCAGCAGATGATAAACGCAAGCATGCAGACTTCGTTGCGCGTATGGTTGAACGCGGCTATACCGAGAAGCAGGTTAGACTGTTATCCGAATGGTATCTACGCGTGAGAAAATCTCAATAGTAAGGTTTTCCTCCATTAAGGTCACTGGAAAAACACGAGGAAGCCAAACCCGGATACTGATTAGATCATTAACTTTTAGTGAGCACTTGAGTGATTTCACCGCATCTCATCGGGACCCTCAATGGCTCGCTATAGTGAAGATACCAATAATTGTGTTTGGTGGATTCAGCAGGAAATATTCTGAATAGATTTATGGCGATGAATGCCTGTGAGCTTTATTCAGAACAAAGGCAGAAATATGAGCTATATCATCGACCGCCGCTTGAATGGAAAGAAAAAGAGTACCGTTAATCGGCAGCGATTCTTAAGGCGCTATAAGGCTCACATTAAGAAAGCTGTCGGCGACGCCATGAATAGCCGCTCTATTATGGACATGGATAAGGGAGAGCAAATCAGTATCCCTACTCGGGATATCAGCGAACCCTTATTTTCTCACGGTAGCGGTGGGCACGTAGAGCGAGTTTTACCCGGAAACAAGCAGTTTACTGCTGGTGATCGTATCCCTCGTCAAGGTCAGCGAGGCGGTGATGGAAATGGTGGTGGTGCCAGTGATAGCGGGGAAGGGGTTGATGAATTTGTCTTCCAGATATCACAAGAAGAGTTTCTGGACTTTATGTTTGAGGGGCTCCAGCTGCCCAATATGATCAAGCAACGCCTGGCCGGCAACGAGTCTTTTCAAATAGTACGTGCCGGAATTAGTAATGAAGGAACTCCAGGTCGTCTCAATGTGATCCGCTCACTCAGGGCTGCCCATGCAAGACGCATAGCCTTGACCAGTAATAAGCGAAGAAACCTGCGCAATTTAGAGGAAGACCTATCCCAAGAAGAAAACAAAGATACTGCTCTGCGAGACCAGCGCAAAATTGAGGCTCTTAAAAACCAAATCGCCGAACTTCGCAGCCGTATCAATCGAGTCCCTTTCCTCGATGATTTCGACCTGAAATATAACCTGCTGATTCGACAACCAAAACCTCGATCTAGGGCGGTGATGTTTTGCCTGATGGATGTATCCGGCTCGATGAACCAAGCCACAAAGGATATGGCCAAACGCTTCTTCTTACTTTTATATTTGTTCCTACAGCGCAGTTATGAATATACAGAAGTCGTTTTTATTCGACACCACACTAGCGCCAAAGAAGTTGATGAAGAGGAGTTTTTCTATTCACGGGAAACTGGCGGCACCATTGTCTCAAGCGCGCTCAAATTAATGCGACGTATTATAAGAGATCGCTACCCCGCCAGCGAATGGAATATCTATGGAGCCCAGGCCTCAGATGGTGATAACTGGAACGACGACTCCAGTACCTGCCACCGAATCCTTATCGACGATATTATGCCCCATGTGCAGTATTACTCTTATGTGGAAATTACTCCCAGAGATCACCAGGCCCTGTGGGAAGAGTATGAAAGTGTCCGCACTTTATTCCCCGATCACTTTGCTATGGAGCAGATTGTCGATGTACAGGATATTTATCCGGTGTTCCGACAACTGTTCCGCCAAAAGGTGACTGCCTGATGCTCGACAAATTTGCCAGTGGTGCTGAAGCATCTGAATCTGAGTCGCCTCAGCCCATATCAACAAGCTCAGAATGGACTTTTGAATTAATTCAGGAATATGATCGCGCCATCGGCGCACTGGCAGAAGAGTTTGGGTTAGATACCTACCCAAATCAGATTGAAGTTATCTGCTCAGAGCAGATGATGGATGCCTACTCCTCGGTAGGAATGCCAGTGGGTTATCACCACTGGTCTTTTGGCAAACAATTTATCAGCGTGGAAAATAATTACCAGCGCGGATTGATGGGGCTGGCTTATGAAATAGTCATTAATTCTAATCCCTGCATCGCTTACCTCATGGAAGAAAATACCATGACAATGCAGGCTTTGGTGATTGCTCACGCCTCCTATGGGCACAATTCTTTCTTTAAAGGGAATTACCTATTTCGCTCCTGGACAGATGCCAGCAGTATTATTGACTATCTGATCTTTGCCAAAAATTATATTTCCCGCTGTGAAGAGCGCTACGGGCTTGATGAAGTCGAGGCCATTCTCGACTCCTGTCATGCCCTAATGAACTACGGTGTAGATCGCTATAAACGCCCTTACCCAATCTCGGCTATTGAAGAAGAACGCCAACAGCAAGAGCGAGAAGAGTACCGCCAGAGACAGCTCAATGATTTATGGAGGACCATCCCAAAACTCGGTGACGGTATAGAGGAGACAAAGGAGAAACGTTTCCCCGAAGAGCCTCAGGAGAATATCCTGTACTTTGTTGAGAAAAATGCCCCTCTCCTGGAAAACTGGCAACGGGAGCTGGTGCGTATTGTACGTAAACTGGCCCAATATTTTTATCCACAGCGGCAAACCCAAGTAATGAATGAGGGCTGGGCTACCTTCTGGCATTACACTCTCTTAACCGAGCTGTACAAGCGCGGGCGGGTGACTGAAGGCTTTATGATGGAGTTTCTACAAAGCCACACCAATGTTATCTACCAACCCTCTTTTGACAGCCCTCACTACAGCGGTATCAATCCTTATACCCTAGGCTTCAGTATTTTTACTGACTTACGGCGTATCTGTGAAAGCCCCACTGAAGAGGATCGCCGCTGGTTCCCAGACATTGCTGGAAGCAATTGGCGTGAAACCCTTCAATTCGCCATGCGCGACTTCAAAGATGAAAGTTTTATTTTACAATTCCTGTCTCCCAAGGTTATGCGAGACATGAAACTATTTTGTATCAGCGACAACGATAAAGAGAACGATATCATTGTCAGCGCAATTCACGATGAGAGCGGTTATCGCCAGTTGAGAGAGAACCTTGCGGGACAGTACAACCTAGGCAATCGGGAACCAAACATCCAGGTATATTCAGTAGATACCCGTGGTGACCGTTCACTGACCCTGCACCACACACAACACCGCCGTCGCCCTCTTGGTAAAGATACAGCAGAGGTATTAAGGCATCTTCACCGGCTATGGGGCTTCGATGTTCACCTGAACAGCTTGAACGGGGATCAAATAACGGCCAGTTGTCACTGCCCGGAGCAAGGTCGGGACCGACCGGAGGGTGAAGAAGAGTCTATGTTAATACCAAAACCCATTTAGGTTTCAGCGCGGGAGCTGTTGAAATACCAGCCCCGCACAGAATGGGGAAATAATACCCACTAGCGAATCGCGCTACTTAGGCATCAGCTTCCAACAAAAGCTTGGCCTTTGCAGAAAGTTCACCGTGCTCAGAACGGTGAGTTAAAAGAGCATCAGCTCCAGCATCCAGCCAACGGGCTTTCTCGCCATCGTCATCAGAAGGCACAACCAGAATGCTCAGGTTCGAGTATTCACTGCGGGATCTGAGGTAGTCCAGCACCTGAAACCCACTCTCCCCAAGCAATCCAGTGTCAACCACTAACAACGCCGGCTTGGCACTCGCCATCAAGATACCAGCGGAAAAACTATCACTGGCTACTTCTACTTCACACCCCATCTGCTGAAGCGCCTGGCGTCCACCTGAAGTCAGCTCAGGATCAGTCGTTAACAAAAGCACTTTTCGACTGGGAACTGCCAGGTCGTTCGGAACTGGCATTGAGTTGTCCCGCAGGAACCCCACGAAATCCTCAACACAGATACGGTGGTCACCACGCCCTGGAAGTTTGTATGCCTTGAGCTGGCCACGCTCAATCCAGCGAATCACCGTTCGGAAGTTAACACCGCAGTACCTGGCTGCTTCCCCGGTGGTTAGCACATGTAATTCGCTCATCTTTATTCTCCCCAACAACTGCGATTAAAAAGAAGAACAGTCAACTTCCCGAAGGTATCCTCTGCCCCACAGAGTTACACGTGAAATTATCCTGCCCAGCTGAACCGCCCCTATAAATTATGCTGTTTAATGCTGCAAACCCAGCCCGAAATTCGGTCCATGTAACTTATTAACGAACAGCGGAACAACCCCCTCAAAAAATACTAATAGATATAGTTGACAGGTAAGACAGGTTTCTTAGAATGACACTAGATTCGTGACTTGGGACTTGTCACGCGATCCTTTCCAGTGGCGTGGCCGTTAAGTCAGAGCCCCCACAGTTGGCAAAGAAATGTTTGCTAAGCGAATACCCTAAGACCCTGGGCCCCCTTGTTTTTTCGGGGCCTTTTTTTTATCTTGCCGAAGCTTCTTACACTCCTACCGCTCATCCTCCGTCCAGCAGACAAACCTGGAACAACGCCGGAACAAATGGACTTATGGCAGTACAATCACCTATCAGATCACTGGTCCCTCCAGCTCTGGAGCAAATGCTTTGAAGATCTACCTTGTTGGCGGCGCAGTGCGCGACAGACTTTTGAATCGCCCAGTCACCGAGCGTGACTGGGTAGTGGTTGGGGCAGATGCAGATAGAATGCAGGACCTCGGATACAGCCCAGTCGGCAAAGATTTTCCAGTATTCCTACACCCTGAGACCGATGAAGAATACGCGCTCGCTCGCACCGAAAGAAAGAGCGGCCACGGCTATGGCGGTTTTACCGTTAACGCCGATGCCAATATCACTCTGGAAGAGGATCTCCTGCGGCGAGATCTCACTATTAATGCCATTGCAGAAGACATCGACGGCAAGCTAATAGACCCCTACGGCGGGCAGAAAGATCTGGAGGCACGGCTTTTGCGCCATGTTTCTCCTGCATTTGCCGAAGACCCCCTAAGAATACTGCGAGTAGCCCGCTTTGCCGCCCGCTACCATCACCTTGGCTTTAGCGTTGCCCCTGAGACCATGATACTCATGCGCCAGATGGTAGAAGCGGGTGAAGTGGAATATCTGGTGGCCGAGAGGGTCTGGAAAGAGGTAAGCCGGGCACTTACCGAGCCAGACCCCGATATTTTTATTCGGGTACTGCGAGACTGCGGCGCCCTATCAGTACTTTTACCAGAGTTAGAGAATTTGTTTGGTGTTCCTCAGCCGCCCAAACACCACCCCGAAGTGGACACTGGAGAACACGTACTGCTAGCCCTGCGCGCCGCACCGGCAGAACTCCCCTTGCGTTTTGCAGTTCTGCTACACGACCTGGGCAAAGGACTGACTCCCGAGGAAATTCTTCCCAGCCACCACGGCCACGAGGCCGCCGGCGTGCCCCTGGTAAAGGCCGTCTGTGAGCGCTGGCGTACCCCAAAGGAGCTGACTGCACTAGCTGTCGGGGTCTGCGAATATCATCTGCATTGCCACAGAGCCTTCGAATTGCGCCCACAGACCATTATGAAAATGATCCGCAGTCTGGATGCCTTGCGACGTCCCGAGCGATTTAAAAACTTTCTTCGCGCCTGTGAGGCAGATGCCCGAGGTCGTGAGGGGCTGGAGAATAGAGATTATCCACAGGTGGACTTTTTGCGTGCCGCTCGAGATGGGGCAGCGGCAGTAACTGCCGAGGAGTTGATTAAACAGGGCTACCAGGGTGCGAAACTCGGGCAAGCACTGGACCGGGAGCGCATCAAGGCAATCGCCAAAGTAAAGGATGACTACATTGCGTAATGTGTTGATTACCGGTGCCGCCGCACGCCTGGGCCGTGCTATTGCTGAAGAGCTGCATAGAGATCACAGAGTTGTTATTCACTATCGCAACTCGGCTAATGCTGCCAAGGCCCTGGCAAACAAGCTGAACCAACTTCGCCCCAACTCAGCCATAGCGCTGCACAGTGAGTTGAATAGCGCCGAAGCCTGTTCCAATCTGGCCCAGCGTGCACAAGAGGCCTGGGGCGGTATTGATGTTCTAGTCAACAATGCCTCAGCATTTCACCCCACACCTGTGGGAAAGGCGACCGAGGAGGACTGGGATCGGCTGGTAGGCAGCAACCTCAAAGCCCCCTTCTTTCTCACTCAGGCCCTGAAAGAAACACTCAGCCAGCAGCAGGGTTGCGTTGTTAATATGGCGGATATTCACGCCGAGCGCCCGATGCCCAAGCATACTATTTACTGCGCCGCCAAGGCTGGACTGGTAATGCTGACAAAAAGCCTCGCTCTGGAGCTATCGCCCCAGGTGCGGGTCAATGCAGTCGCCCCCGGTGCCATTCTTTGGCCGGAGCAAGAGGCAACTAACGAAGCCAAGAAAGCAAAAATCACCCAGCGCATTCCTTTGGCTCGAACCGGTGTCCCCAGCGATATCGCCAAGACCGTGCGCTTCCTTGCCTGTGATGCCCCCTATATCAACGGTCAGGTTATTGCCGTTGACGGCGGCCGCAACCTCAATATCTAGAGCGGTCCAACCAACATCTAAAACAGTCCAACAACGGGGCTTCACTTCAATTTCACCGGCACTCTGTCAGAATGTTTTGTAACTTCCTCTGCCAAAAGAGATTTGCCGGTGCGCTCACTGAAGATATTGTTGATTGAAGATAACCCCACTATCGCCCGCCAGCTTGCCGAATTCCTGCACGCTGAGGGCTGGCAGATAGATTATGCCCAGCGGGGCCGCCAGGGCTTACAGCTGGCCCTGGAACAAATCTTCGACCTGATTATTCTCGACCTGGGCCTGCCGGATATGGACGGCTTAGAGGTCTGCGAAAAGATCAAGGCACAAGCGCCAGTTAACATGCCAATTCTGATGTTAACTGCCCGAGATGCTCTCGCAGATAAAGAACGCGGATTTGGTATCGGTGCCGATGACTACTTATGTAAGCCCTTCGAACCAAGGGAACTGATACTGAGATGCCGCGCCCTGGCACGTAGACACCAGCTGCATACCAGTGAAGAAATTAAGGTCGGTGATTTACAGATAAACCAGCGCCAGCAAACGGCCTACCGGGATAAACAACCTCTGCCCCTGACAACTATCGGTTTTCGCATTCTCACTATGCTCGCCCAGGCGTCGCCAGCACCAGTAAGCCGCTCGGCAATAATCCACCATATTTGGGGTGATGAACCCCCAGAAACAGACGCCTTAAAATCCCACATTTATAGTCTTCGCCAAACACTGGATAAGCCTTTCCAGGCCCCTATGTTGAAAACCATCACCAATCTCGGTTATCAGTTGGAAACTCCCAATGCGCGAAACCAGTAATTTACAGAGGAAGGTCTTCGCTATTTTTGGCAGTTTTACCCTGCTGCTATGCTTGGTGTTTTTTGCCATTTGTATGATGGTGGCCTATGTAGTTGAAGATCATTTACTCGATAACTTATTGGCCGGAGAAGTCCGCTACCTCGAACAGCAGGCAAGACTGACTAATACGACCCCAGAGCCACGCCTACCCTATTTAACGCTATACACTGAAAGCAAAATAATTCCGGCCGAACTGCGCACTGCCCTACCAAGCTATGCAGAAAAGGCTGAGTGGTTTAGTGATACTGAACATCACTTCCATTTACGCAGAGTACATTTTCCGGACAACCATTCCGCCATTCTCGTAGCTGAAGTCAGTGAATTGCTCACTGTTACCCGACAATCTTCAAAACTTCTTTGGCTCTTTGCCAGCGCCTGTATCTTGACCCTACTCTTAGCCCTCTATTGTGCTTTTCGTATTTCCCGTAAAACCATCGCTCCTGTAGTAACCCTTGCTAAAGCAGTTCAGCAGCAGAGAAACTGCGATTCTCAAATTTCCCTGCCCTATAACAATGAACAAGATGAAATCGGTTATCTCGCAAGTACGTTGCAAGATACACTTAACCAGCTCAAGCTAACATTGCGCAGGGAAACTGAGTTTACCCGGGATACAAGCCATGAGTTGCGCACAGGGCTAACCATTCTGAAAAGCACACTGGCTCTCAGTCAAAATCGGGAAATGACTTTAGCTGAGAAAAATGAGCTATTAGAAACTGTTACCGGTATGGAAAAAACCGTTAAGACACTATTAGCCCTCGCCCGCTCTGAGTCTCTACAGTCGGAAGATATCCCATTGTGCGCTTTACTAGAGGAACGTCTTTTAGTTCAACACCAGTTAATTGTACAAAAGCATTTTAATGTTGATTTAAAGTTAGGGCACAAAGTCAGAGTCCTGGCCAATCGACACCTGGTAAGTCTGCTCTTCGACAACTTGATCAGCAATGCATTACAGCACGCTACCAGCCCTGAATTGATTATTACCTATAAGGGGGGCACACTCTTTTTTGAGAACGCCACAGACAACCAATTAGATCTAGAAACCTCCCTCTTACCCGGCCAAAAAAGGGAAAGCAGTGACGGTATTGGTCAAGGCCTTTTCCTGGCCAAGAGAATCTGTGAAGCCTTAAATTGGACCATCTCTATCCAGTGTAAAAAAAATATTTATCAGTGCGCTCTATCTTTTACACAGTAGCGTTCTAAGATTCAAATTTTTACCGTATGCGCTCGATATGCACAGTGAATCGGCATCCATACCTTATATGATCTCGAGCGCAGCTTTTTCTTTCTTCCTAAATAGCAATTGCAATCTCACCTGAATTTCACCTTCCACCCCTTATTCTCCTACGAACTCACTAGAAGATTTTCCGTCTGCTACTGCAATTTTGGAGATTAATATGTTGAAGAAAATTGTTATTTCCCTGGCACTGACTTTGTCCGTATTTTTTGGTTTTATTATTTGGATTAAAGGCCTAATTCCACCCCAAGAGCAGGACTTTTCCACTACGATAGTAAGTGACCTGCCGTATTTACAACAATTACCCAGGGAAAGCCGAGGAAAAATCTTAGCTGTTGTCACCAGTACTGAAACGATGGGAGATAGTGGCAAGGCAACTGGTTATGAATTAACTGAACTGGCACGCCCCTATTACATTTTTTCAGCCAACGGATTTATTGTCGATATTGCCAGCCCCAAAGGCGGCAAACCGCCTGCGGTGATCGATAAAGATGATCTGGGGCCTTTCGACTATGCCTTTCTCAATGACCCGGAGGCACAACAAAAGGTCAACAACAGTATTCCTATCGATCAGGTATCAGCAGAGGATTACCAGGCCGTATTTTTTGTCGGCGGTAAAGGCACCATGTTCGATTTCCCCGACAATCCCCATATCCAGTCCCTGGTGCGGGAAATCTATAACAGCGGCAAAATTATCGGAGCGGTATGCCACGGGCCAGCGGCCCTTGCCAATGTCACCCTGGATAATGGCAAGCCCTTAATCGCCGATCGGCAGATCAGTGCTTTTACTAACGAAGAGGAGCTTTTTCTTATCCCTGACGCCGAGCAACGATTTCCATTCCTGCTTGAGGATCGCTTACGTGAGCAAGGCGCGCTTTTTCAGGCTGGGCCCACTTACCTGGAACAAGTCAGCGTGGATGGCCAGCTTATTACCGGGCAAAACCCCTGGTCCACCTGGCTGGCGGCTGAGAGCATGGTAAGCGCGATGGGGTATACCCCTGTTCCGCGCCAAGTCACTCCGGCGGAACAGACCGTCAGATTACTACTCACTTATGAGCAGCGCGGCTTTACCGAGGCCACAGAGAAATTACACAAGCTGCAGGAGAAAGGGGAAATAGACCAGCGCCTACTGGCCATGCACGGCGTTGTCTCTGTTATGCGTTGGGAGCCGGGCAGGGCTCTGGACATAATCAGACTGCTGTCCAAGAGCCAGGATTGATAGAGTCCCTCAAAAAGCCAGCTAGCCAGCCTGCTCTAGGGGCTGGCCATTTTCATCCACAAATAATACATCGCGAATGCTAAGTTTTTGTCCCTGGACATTCTGTACAGCCACTTCAGAGATAGGCTCACCACTGTTTTTATCGACCAGGTGCATCCCATCTTTATTGCCGTTCCAGCGCAGATTCCATTGGCGCAGGGCGATTACCACCGTAAACAGGTCCCGACCTTTTTCCGTTAAGCGGTACTCGTAGCGAGTGCCGTGTTCACCCGCATCAAAGCGTACCAACACCTCGTTATCCACCAGACGTGATAACCGATCCACAAGGATATTTTTGGCAATTCCCAGGTTTCTTTGGAAATCCACAAAACGGCGGGTACCCAGCATCGCCTGCTTAATTATCAGCAGGGACCACCAGTCCCCCACCTCATTTAGGGCGCAAGCCAGGGAGCAATCAAGATCATCAAAGCGTTTACGTGACATACCCCTAGTATACCGACAAAAAAGTTGCAATACGAAACTAGATATTGAACTCACCACCAAAATAAGGTCTTATAACGCAACCGTTTTAATTGTGACCTAGTGGGACCAGTGAGTCCCAGTGCTGAATCGAGACATTCAGGAGAGAAATATGAGTGGTTCCCTGGACAACCTACTGCGTCCTTTCGAGCATAAATCCCTAAAGCTGCGCAACCGGGTCGCAATGGCCCCCATGACCCGCACTATGTCACCGGGCTATGCAGCCAATGATCAAGTGGCCGGCTATTACCGCCGCCGAGCTGAAGGTGAAGTGGGACTAATTATTACCGAAGGCACCTTCGTTAATCATAAAGCTGCAAACGGCTACGAGAATGTTCCGGCAATCTACGGTGAGGCCGCTCTCGCCGGCTGGAAAAAAGTGGTAGACGAAGTACACGCTGCCGGTGGCCAGATTATCCCGCAGTTATGGCACGTAGGCTCCGTGCGCAAAGAGGGCATAGGCCCGGATAAATCAGTGCCCGGCTACTCCCCCTCAGGCCTGTTCAAACCCTGCAAGCCCAATGGCCAGGCGATGAGCAAAGAGGACATCCAGGAAGTTGTACAAGCTTTTGCGGACGCGGCGAAAGCAGCCAAGGAAATCGGATTCGACGGCGTAGAGATCC
Organism: Microbulbifer sp. CNSA002; assembly: GCF_047324085.1. NCBI lineage: Bacteria > Pseudomonadati > Pseudomonadota > Gammaproteobacteria > Cellvibrionales > Microbulbiferaceae > Microbulbifer > Microbulbifer sp. CNSA002. The sequence goes on along the minus strand of NZ_CP172449.1, from coordinate 505,162 downwards.
ACGGCGCCCACGGCTATCTGATCGACCAGTTTTTCTGGGAAGGTACCAACCAACGCGATGACGAGTACGGTGGCTCCATCGAAAATCGCACCCGCTTTGCAGTGGAAATTATCAAAGCAGTACGTGAAGCCGTGGGCGAAGATTTTGCCATAGTGCTGCGCTACTCCCAATGGAAGCAGCAGGATTACGAAGCCAAGTTGGCGCAAACCCCTGAAGAACTGAAACGTTTCCTAACACCGCTAGTTGAAGCTGGCGTTGATATTTTCCACGCCTCTACAAGACGCTTCTGGGTGCCAGAATTTGAGGGTTCTGATCTCAACCTGGCAGGCTGGACCAAGGAATTGACGGGAAAACCGGTAATTTCTGTCGGCAGTGTCGGCCTCGACGATGATTTTATCGGCGGCAATAACCAGGGCATGGGCGGCACTGCCAACCCTACCGATTTAGCCGAACTGACCCGCCGTATGGACAACCAGGAGTTCGACCTGATTGCCGTTGGCCGCGCGCTATTACAAGACCCACACTGGTTCGCCAAGGTGCGCGAAGATCGCGCGGAGGAAATCACGCCGTTTACCAAAGAGGCGCTAATGAGCCTGAGTTAATTATTCCTAACAAAAAAGCAGCCTCAAAGGGCTGCTTTTTTATCTGCATTTTTTAAAAATTTATTGGAATCACGGCCAAATAAATTCTACCGGCCACAATTTTTGTGAAGCCTGGTCGTACTCATCCCACAGCTGGCGGTATGTTTTCTGCTCGACCGGATGCAATACTTCTGGAGCAATTTCTGCCAAGGGCTGTAAAACAAAGGCATTTTTTACAATCTCACCTCTAGGCAATTTTACCCCGTCGACAGTTCCCGTCAGGTGATCATAGGTGAGAATATCAATATCCAGGGTGCGCGCGCTGAACTTGGGCCCGGAGCGCAGGCGGCCGTTGGCATCTTCAATACCGCGCAGACACAGGGCCAGCTGTCCTACCGGCAGGTCAGTTTGCAGCCCCACCACCAGGTTGTAAAAGTTATCGCCCTGGAAACCTACCGCTTCACTTTCGAAGACCCGGGACACCTGTAATTCGCCAAACCGCCCGGCCAGGGCATCCAGCGCTGCGCGGATATATTGCGCACGATTGATATTACTGCCGAGGCTGAGATACACCTGAGCCACGTTTACACTCCCGCAGACATCGCTGCTGCACCTTTTGCCGGCCTCTCGCCGCGCTCAATAATGACACCCACATCCCTGGACCCTCTGACCGCACCCGGCTTGGACAACCGCATTCGCAGCCAGCTTACAGAAAACTCTTCCCTGACAATTGCCGCAGCCTGCTCTGCCATGGTCTCCACCAACAGAAACTCACTGCTTTCAATAAAAGCGATCAAGCGCTTGGCCACCGCTTTATAGTTAAGTGTGTACTCGATATTGTCTGTGCGCGCCGCCTCACTAATATCGAAGGCCATCTCCAAATCGAGACTGACCGTCTGTCGCACTTCCCGCTCCCAATCGTAAATACCAATAATGGTATTCACCTTTAAATCCCGTATATAAACAATATCCATTTATCGGCTCTTTTCTTTTTACTGCCAGGCTATTCCTGGGATTTTTAAAGTTCGGTCTTGGGCAATTCTGTCATAGGCCAGCGCGGACGCACATCTACCGCAAGGCTCGTCTGCTCCCCTGCTTTTAAACGTAAACTACCGGCGTAGGCGATCATGGCGCCGTTATCAGTGCAGAATTCATGGCGGGGATAGTAGACGCTGGCGTGATCCTTTCGCAGGCTCGTTTCCAAACGCTCACGCAATAATTTATTTGCGGAAACTCCACCGGCAATCACCAGGGTTTTATAGCCGGAAGCCTTAATAGCGCGACGACATTTAATCACCAGGGTATCCACTACCGCCTCCTGGAAAGCCGCAGCAATATCTGCGCAAGTCTGCTCGCCCGGCAAACCATCCTCGAGGGCGTGTTTACGCACCGTCGTCAGGGTGAAGGTTTTAAGACCTGAAAAACTGAAATCCAACCCCGGTCGATCCGTCATAGGCCGCGGGAAGGTAAAGCGTTTGGGATCTCCTTTCTCCGCCAGGGCAGCCAAACGCGGGCCACCGGGATAATCCAGGTCGAGCATTTTAGCGGCCTTATCAAAGGCCTCGCCGGCAGCGTCATCCAGGGATTCACCCATCAGTTCGTAATCGCCGAGCCCCCGCACCTCCACCAGCTGGGTGTGTCCGCCGGAAACCAGCAGGGCCACAAAAGGGAAGGCGGGCGGATTATCCTCCAGCATTGGGGCCAGCAGGTGGCCTTCCATATGGTGCACCGCCACCGCCGGAATATCCCAGCCATAGGCCAGTGCACGGGCCGCGCAGGCCCCGACCATCAGCGCTCCCACCAGACCGGGGCCTGCGGTATAGGCGATACCATTGAGGTCTGAAGGGCTGGTATCGGCCTTCTTCATTACCTGTCGAACCAGCGGCAAGAGCTTGCGCACATGATCACGGCTCGCCAGCTCGGGGACTACGCCGCCATAATCGGCATGCAGGTCCACTTGACTGAACAGGGCATGGCTGAGCAAACCGGACTCAGAATCGTAAATAGCGACGCCAGTTTCATCGCAGGAAGTTTCTATACCAAGGACGCGCACTTGATCTCATTCTCGTGACTACTTCGAGGGGTGGTTATCATACTGGAAAATGGGGTTGCGATCCCGTATAGGAGTGTTTAGAATTTGCGCCCTCGCTGTGAACCGGCCACCGGATGCAACTGCGAGAGCATTGCCGGAATGGCCGAGAGAAACGAATTTTAACAGGTATCCTAATGCCCTCTGTACGAATCAAAGACAACGAACCTTTCGATATCGCCCTGCGCCGTTTCAAGCGCTCCTGTGAAAAAGCAGGCGTACTGTCTGAAGTACGTCGTCGCGAGTTCTACGAGAAGCCCACCGCTGTTCGTAAGCGCAAAGCTGCTGCCGCTGTAAAGCGTCACGCTAAAAAGCTTCAGCGCGAAAACCGCAAGTTCCAGCGTCTCTACTAAGAGCCGCAGGCTGCATAAGCCTGTCGCAGCGAGGCGGCCGGACGGGCTTAGCCCGTAGCGGAGCTATAAAGAACGGCGTGCGAGCCATACTCGCGCGCCGTTTTTCGTTTGGGCTAACACATTTCCCCCGCCCAACAGACAAGCTATCCTAAGCCCCTGATCCAAAATTCATTGCCAACAATCTCGGAACACTCACTATGAGCACTCTCAAGGAAACCCTGACTCAAGCCACTAAAGACGCAATGAAAGCGCGAGACAAAGAGCGCCTGGCCACCCTGCGCCTGATCAACGCCGAGATCAAACGCGTTGAAGTCGACGAGCGAATCGACCTGGATGACGCCCGCATCCTTGCCCTGCTGGACAAAATGACCAAGCAGCGCCGCGACTCCATTACCCAGTACGAGAAAGCTGGCCGGGCTGAGCTGGCAGCAGTAGAGCAGGCTGAAATTGAAGTTATCCAGGAATTCCTGCCGAAGCAGCTGAGCGAAGCTGAGATCACCGATATCGTTGCCTCCGCCGTCAAAGACACCGGTGCCAACAGCATGGCGGATATGGGCAAAGTCATCGCCCAGGTTAAACCCCAGGTGCAGGGCCGTGCAGATATGGGCGCGGTGAGCAAACTGGTGAAGGCCCAACTGGCCTAAGCTGAGCGAATTCCCATGGCCGGCAAGATACCCCAGCACTTTATCGACGATCTGCTCGCAAGGGCAGATATCGTCGAGCTGGTGGACAGCCGGGTCAAGCTGCGTAAAACCGGCAAAAACTACTCTGCCTGCTGCCCCTTCCACGACGAGAAAACCCCATCGTTTACCGTGAGTGCGGACAAGCAGTTTTATTACTGCTTCGGCTGCGGCGCCAATGGCAATGCCATCGGCTTCCTCATGGAGTACGACCGCCTGCCCTTCCCAGAAGCGGTGGAAAAACTCGCGGCCACCCGTGGACTGGAAGTTCCCAGGGAACAACTGGCACCGGGGCAAGAAAAGCGCCAGCGGGAGAGTCAATCTCTCTACCAGCTCACAGAGAAAGCCGCCGACTACTACCGTGAACAACTGCGTAACCACCCCGCCGCAGGCAATGCGGTGGCCTACTTGCGTAATCGCGGCCTCTCCGGTGAGATTGCCCGGGACTTTGGTATCGGCCTTGCGCCCCCCGGCTGGGACAACCTGCTCAATGCATTAGCCGATACCCCCGAGAAAGCGGATCAACTGGAACTGGCAGGCCTGGCCATTCGCCGCCAGGACAGTGATGGCAACACCAAGCCCAACGCGCGCCACCACTATGACCGCTTCCGCAACCGTATTATTTTCCCGATCCGCGACCAGCGCGGGCGCGCCATCGCCTTTGGCGGGCGGGTACTGGGCGACGACAAACCCAAGTACCTAAATTCCCCGGAAACCCCGATTTTCCACAAGAGCCGCGAACTCTACGGTCTGTGGGAAGCGCGCCAGGCCAACCGCAATTTAGAGCGCCTGATTGTGGTTGAAGGCTATATGGATGTGGTGGCCCTGGCCCAGTTCGATATCCGCTGCGCCGTCGCCACCCTGGGCACCGCTTGTGGCGAAGACCATATTCAACTCGCCTTCCGCCACACCTCGGAACTGCTATTTTGCTTTGACGGCGATCGTGCCGGCCGCGCTGCCGCCCGCCGCGCTCTGGAGTCGGCCCTGCCGCAGATGCAGGACGGGCGCAGCCTGCGCTTCCTGCTGCTGCCAGAAGGCGAGGACCCGGACACCCTGGTACGCCAACTGGGCGGTGAACGTTTCCAGCAGTTAATTAAGGAGCAATCCCTACCGCTGGAAGATTTTCTCTTCGACCTACTGAGCGAAGATATCAACCTGCAGACCATGGACGGCCGCGCGCGCCTGTCCAAACTCGCCGCCCCCCTGCTGGACCTGCTGCCCGATGGTGTCTACCGCCAGCTGATGTTCCAACAACTGGCCTCGCGCACCGGACTCGACAAGGAAACCCTGCAAGAGGTTATCCGCACAGAAAAAGCTCGCGCGCCACAACAGCCCCACCCGCAACCTACAGCTGCACAGGGAGAGCCAAGCCAGGCACCCTCCCCTCACGAGGAGCTGGAGCACCGCACACCGCCGGAACCCTGGCAGCGCGACAGTAACTTCAGTGAAAGTGCAGCACCGAGTTACGACAGTCCGCGCCGCCAGAGCCAATATCTCCTGCCACCGGAGCGCATGCTGATCGCCCTGCTGTTGCACCACCCGGAGCTGGCAGCACAAATCGAAAATCCACAGCAATTCCCCATCGAGGGCAATGCAGACCTGGCATTGTTTATCCAGCTGGTAGAGCTGTACAAAAGCCGCCCCCAATTAAATTTCTATCAATTGATCGGCCACTGGCGCGCACACCACAGCGCAGAATCTTGCGATACCCTGGCCAAGCTCGCTATTTCTCCACTGGTTTCGGTCGCGCGGCAACTCGCCCAGGATGACAGCAACCTGGAATACGATCCGCACACCGAATTTAACGACTGTCTGCTGCGCCTGAAACAAGCTGCAGACAAGCAGCGCAACCGCAATTTACTCGATCAACTTAAGAACAGCGCCCAGTTGAGCCCCGAAGAACAACTGGCTCTATTAGCCAATTGGCGAAAAAAGCAGAATTAATAAGCGCCAACCCCTTGAAAACTGCGGGCTCAGCACTATATTCACTCACCCCCGCCGGGCGGGATCGGGAACCCCAGCACCCTAAACATCGCACCTACGCCGTTACTTGACAGCTAGAGTGGTTATTGCTAGTGCAAATACGCTATAATCCCGCGTCTTTGTCCCGTATTTTCATTCCCAGAATTCAGGGTTGTGCATGACCGACAAAACCCAGCAACAGTCCCGCATTAAGGAACTGATCGCCCGCGGTAAAGAGCAGGGCTATCTGACCTATGCCGAGGTAAATGACCACCTACCGGAAGATATTTCCGATCCCGATCAGGTGGAAGACATTATTGGCATGATCAACGACATGGGCATCAAGGTGTTTGAAACCGCACCGGATGCCGAAGAGTTGTTGATGGCTGAAGGCGACAGCTCCGCTGATGAAATCGCCGCAGCCGAAGCTGCCGCTGCCCTGGCAGCCGTAGAGTCCGACGTAGGCCGAACCACCGATCCAGTACGCATGTATATGCGCGAAATGGGCACCGTAGAGCTGCTCACGCGCGAGGGCGAGATCGCCATTGCCAAGCGTATTGAAGAGGGCCTGCGCGAACTGATGGCCGCCCTAGCCTACTGGCCGGGTGCAGTGCAGCAGATCATCAATGAGTACGCTCTGATCGAGAAAGAAGAGCGCCGCATCCCCGATATTATCTCTGGTTGGCTCGACCCCGCCGACGAGGTTCCGCCCGGAGCCCAGGCCGGCCAAGCCGCCGCCGCTGCCAGCGCGCCGGAATCATCAGATTCCGATAACGACGACAGCGATGACGACGACAGCGATGACGACAGCAGCGACGAGGAAGAGGAAGCTACCGGCGGTATCGACCCCGAAGAGCTCGCCGAGCGCATGAACGCGCTGATCGCCGCACAAAAAGCTGCCGACGAAGCCATCGCCGCCCACGGTCGCGATTCCAAAGAAGCCGGCCAGGCCCTAGAAGCCGTTGGCGATGTATTCCGCTTCTTTAAACTGGCTCCCCGTCAGTTCGACCCGCTGTACGGCGAAGTTCGCTACGTACTCGACAGCGTGCGCGAACAAGAGCGCGTGGTTATGGCCATGTGTATCAAACGCGCCCGTATGCCGCGCAAGACCTTTATCAAGGAATTCCCCGGCAACGAGACCAATGATGATTGGATTCCCGCAATCATCAAGAAAAAGCGCGATTACTCCGATGCCCTGCGCCACGTCGTAGACGAAGTTGTTCGCGCCCAGCGCAAACTGGCTCAGTTCCAGGAGCGCGCTAAGCTGGACGTAGGCCAGATCAAAGAGATCAACCGCCGCATGTCCATTGGTGAGGCCCGTTCACGCCGTGCCAAGAAAGAGATGGTCGAAGCCAACCTGCGTCTGGTTATCTCTATCGCCAAGAAGTACACCAACCGCGGCCTGCAATTCCTGGACCTGATCCAGGAGGGCAACATCGGCTTGATGAAGGCTGTGGATAAATTTGAATACCGCCGAGGTTACAAGTTCTCCACTTATGCCACCTGGTGGATTCGCCAGGCCATTACCCGCTCTATTGCGGACCAGGCCCGTACCATCCGTATCCCGGTACATATGATTGAGACTATTAATAAGCTCAACCGTATCAGCCGCCAGATGCTGCAGGAAATGGGTCGCGAACCCACTCCGGAAGAACTGGGCGAGCGCATGGAAATGCCGGAAGACAAGGTGCGCAAAGTCCTCAAGATCGCTAAAGAGCCAATCTCCATGGAGACGCCTATCGGCGACGACGAAGACTCCCACCTGGGTGACTTTATCGAGGATCAAAATCAATCCTCGCCGGTGGATACCGCCACTCAAACTGGCCTGCACGACGCCACCCGCTCCGTGCTTTCCGGCCTCACCGCCCGTGAAGCCAAGGTACTGCGTATGCGTTTCGGTATTGATATGAATACCGACCACACTCTGGAAGAGGTGGGCAAACAGTTTGACGTAACCCGCGAGCGTATCCGTCAGATCGAAGCGAAAGCATTGCGCAAACTGCGACACCCCTCCAGGTCGGAGCATTTACGCAGCTTCCTCGACGAGTAAGCGCTAGACTAAAGCCCGGTTCAACCGGGCTTTTTTTTGTGACATAAAGATGACCTCCCCGCGCAGGCTTAGTGAAAGCAGGAGATAAGCATGCAAAAAGAAATGGCGAATAAGCAGGAAAAATCTGAAGAGCTTGCCAACAAGCCCGGCAAGAAGGGGTTTGCTCGCCTCCTGGCTGCCACTAGCTACTCCAGTCAGGGGCTCGTCGCTGCATGGCGCAATGAGGAAGCTTTTCGCCAGGAAGTGATTGCCGCCTGCCTAATGGTGCCTCTCGCACTCTGGGCCGGGGAGACACCTACTGAGCGCGCCATATTGATTGCAGCCGTGATGTTTGTCCTCCCAATCGAACTTATCAACAGCGCTATTGAGGCGACCGTGGACCGCATCGGCCCCGAGAAACACCCGCTGGCCAAGATTGCCAAAGACACGGGCTCCGCCGCCGTGGCCGTCGCCCTCTTCGCTGCATTCCTGGTTTGGTGCTGTATTCTTATCCCCAAACTGTCGATTTAAATACTTTAGTATGAGATTTTGGCCTCCATTTCGCATAAATAAGACATCTGTACCAATTAAAGTCTCTAGTTAAGACACTCGAACCAATTAAGCTGTTTGGCAGCTCTCTCAAGGTGAGCATCTATTCCATAAAGATCAGTTGTTGGCGAAAGCTTGAGCAACAGGAAAAGAAGATTTCTAGAATTTGCCCATATCGGCTTTGAGTGCTAACAAAGGCATTGATTTGCAAGGGAAAATCTTGTACTTTTCCCAACCGCTTGCAACGATCCTCGCAAGCAATGTGTGGGCCCTTAGCTCAGTTGGTTAGAGCATCCGACTCATAATCGGCAGGTCCTGGGTTCGAGTCCCGGAGGGCCCACCATTTTTAATCCCCTATGAACCCAAGCCATTTCTAGGTAATTCAACTCCCCCGCTGTCCTTAGCTTTCAGGGGAAGCGATTACTTACTCGCCACCTTACAAAAAATTAGCTAAAGAAATATTCGTAGCTTTCTAGGGCCCGCCAATTGCTTAAAGCTCAAGTATTTATTGGCCTATTATTGATGCGGTGTAAGGATTCGTAAGGAAAATCGTGTAATTCACGAATCCCTGAATATTTCTATTATTTTTGAGATGTCACTGGACTATCTGATAATGGGCCAGTCGATGAAAAATGCCCCATCCGCAGCGATGGTGCTATTTAAGCATTTCAAGCTGCTGGGGACTTTTGATGATCAAGACAAGGACACGGTGATGCGGGTGATTGTTGCGATTATCGCCCAGAGCCAAGTGGAACATGCCATGCGGCCATTAGATCGCTAACTACTGATAGTTAGCGATCTACTTTTCTTATTCGGTAGCACTCAAACTAATGTCCGTATTTTTAGCTTCTGAAAACCCTCATAAAGAATCGAGCCGACCATGAACAAATTACAAGCCCAAAAATAAGAAACCAATCAAACCTTTCCGCAATCACTAATACAATTACTCCACAAATCGCAATTATAAATAATACTGCAAGAACTAAAGCTAGCTTTCTATAAACTGGTTTCACTCTAGAAGAGCCTATCGGATCAATTTCACTCAACTGGATTCTCCACCAAACTTAAACCTACTATTCAGATAGCCAAATTGCTATTCTATTTACAGCAATACGAACAAATGAGAAAAAATTTTCTAGCTTCATATGCAGCCGTTAAAAGTGCACCATTAACTACAGCACCTGTAGACACATGACCTAGAGTTTAAAGCCTTGCTCCCAAGTGGGCTGTCGGCTTAAACCACCTTTAAAAAACTGTCCAAACGTCATATATCCAGTTTCACGTACAATTGCACTACCGACAAATAATCCCACTACTTTTTTATCTACTGACTTCAGAATACCAACTGCAATACTTGTTGTCATGAAATTATTTTTCATGGCAGTAGTAAAAGAACTTTCTGTCCAACCACCAGTAAAATTAATTATCCCCTCAAGAATGCCTTCAAAGAAATCTTGACTTGACCCATTTGCTACCGCGTTATAACGCCATTTAGCACCATCCAAGAATGCATCAACATAGTCTTTAGCAGAATTCCAAAGACCATCCTTTTGTGCAGCAGCTCATCTTTCAGTCAAGAAGTATGCTAGAAAAAATATACAAATTATAGGAACCAATAAGCTCAACACTCCACCCACATACCCAGAAGGCTGACAGAGAACAACCTTTTTCTTAACTAAAAAACCCTTACTGCGACTTCGAATAGAAAAAAGTATATAATTTACTAAAAAAACAGTAATGGAAAATAATACTGCCGAAAATTTGGTAACACCAGAAAAAACCTCTCCTATCCCTAAAAACATATGAGCAAGCAAAGCTCCGTTTATAAAAAGGGCAACCTCAAAGAAAGAGAGGGACAGACAGGCATAGTAGTGATTATGTCTGCCCACACCATTGATCTTTTCGGAGAGCGCAAAAAATTTAAAATAAAAAGAATTAAGCATATTTTGATCTAACAATTTTCAGTATACCAACATAAGAAATCTGTTCCAGGCTTGACAGTATAATCATACACTCCAGGAATATATTTAATAGCTGCTGATGTTCCACCATAGCTAACAGCACCCACAGTACCCCCTGCAAATCCCGCTACACCAAACGCTAAGTCAACGCCTGCATTAAATACACCAAAGCCATTCCCATTACTTAAGGCCTGACCACCATTCCAAAGTGAAATAGCAGTACTGACATAAAAAGTCCTGCACCCGCATGTTTTAGTGCTTGAAGACTTTTAGACGTATCTAATGCATTTGCAACAGGAAATGGACTCATAAGGAATATAAATTTCTATAAAGATAATGGGATATTACTTTCCTTCTTGCAGACAATCTTCTAGGTCATTAAACACTATAAAGCTCTACTTGACTCTGAAATTCTAAAGAATCCAGAGGGTATCACTAGGCTATTATATGCCTATCCTGAAGCTTAGAAAATTTAAAAATCTTATATTACGTAGAAGTAAGTAAAGAGGAAGACCTTTCCTAAATTCAAGCAGCACTTAACCCCACTGAAAGATATCAATGCGAATATCCAAGTGGATAATTTAATAAATAATCAATAACAGCCTTACAGGCCGACCTTCCATTGTGGATATCTTTCACTTGAATCAACGATAGATTCGATTACCTAAAAAGGCCTTTCCTTTAGATGCCGAGAGACTAGTTCTCTTTGATTTCACAATTAATCTAAATATTTCCCAACTTATCAAACATATCAAAGTTAATTTATTATCTAGTGAACTAAGAAATCAATAAAAGGAAAAAACTATGAAGGCATTGACGCTAAAAACACCAGGCGGACTAGAAAATATTTCGGTTAGCGACATCGATGACCCGGGAGTACCCGGCCCAGGCCAGATCCGTGTTGCAATTAAAGCCTCCTCTCTCAACTTCCACGATCTTTTAGTCGCCAATGGCGGTATTCCTACAGAAGACAGCCGCATTCTGATGTCTGATGGCGGCGGTATCGTGGATGCAGTTGGTGAGGATATTACCGATTTTCAGGTCGGCGATTCTGTTGTGTCGTGCTTTTTCCCACAGTGGACAGCAGGTACGCCTATGGCTTCCGTGGGTAACTTTGCCAATACGCCTGGTGACGGTATCGATGGGATGGCCGCTGAGTTTGTTGTGCGCGATCAGAGCGCCTTTACCCTTGCCCCAAAAGGCTGGAGCCACGCTCAGGCGGCAACCATTACTACCGCAGGCCTTACTGCTTGGCGGGCATTAGTAGTAGACGGCAAGGTAAAACCTGGCGACACAATATTGACTCTAGGCACTGGCGGAGTATCTATTACGGTAATTCAGATTGCCAAAATACTGGGGGCCAAAGTTATTGTTACTTCTTCTTCCGACGAGAAACTGGAGCGCGCTAAAAAATTAGGCGCCGATCATGGCGTCAACTATCGCACTCATACACAGTGGTCAACAAAGGTTATGGAGCTGACGGAAGGCAAAGGTGCGGACCATATTATTGAGCTCGGTGGCCCCGGTACACTAGAGCAATCGATCCATTCAGTCAGAGTTGGCGGCCATATTTCATTGATTGGTGTTTTAACTGGCCGCTCGGGAGAAGTGCCCACAGCACAGTTGATGGCCAAGCAGGCCCGGTTACAGGGCTTGATCGTTGGAAGCCGTAGGGATCAACGGGAATATATCACCGCATTGGAAACCAGCCAGATACAGCCAGTGATTGATAAGTCTTACCCTATGGAGGAACTGGCTGCGGCATTTGAGTACCAAGCCAGCGGGTCGCACTTTGGCAAGATCTGCGTCGAGTGGTAATGGAATAGCTCTCAATCTCGCCGCACTCTTAAAGCTAAGACACTTGTGAGAGCGCGGCTTAACGATTCCTACTGAAATATGAGGGGGACACACCAAATTGGCCATAAAAAGCCCGGCGAAAGCTATCATAGCTTGCAAACCCTACCTGCCGAGCCACCTGAACAAGACTTGCTGATTCACAGGTGATTAAATCCCGCGCCCGGTTTAAACGGAGTTGGTTTAGATAATGTCCGGGGGTGCTATTAAGATGTTGCTTGAACAAGCGAGTTAACTGGCGATCGCTAACAGAAATACGCTCCGCCATATCGGAAACGCTGATTGATTTCTGGTAATTCTCCGACAGCCACTCCAATAGAGGATTGAGCCTCATACTGTCACTGGATTGCACTTTAAGCAGATCAGAGTACTGGGACTGCCCTCCCCTGCGTTGCAGATAAACCACCAGGTCTTTAGCCACACTGGCTGCAATAGTATTACCATAATCCTGGCGAATCACTTCCAGGGCCAAGTCGACTCCAGATAGAATTCCCGCTGAAGACCACAGTTTTCCGCTTTCAATAAACAAAGGGTCCTGCTCAACCTGATAATTGACTGCTTGCTCGGCAAGCTGCCGGCAATGCCGCCAGTGAGTGGTAATACGGTGCTTTTGTTCCGGAAATATATCTGCTAGTAAGAATGCACCTGTACAGATACTCAAGACACGCTCTGCTTTGTCTGCAATTGCACGCAGCGCATTTACCTGCTTAGGACTTAAGCGCAGCTGCCGCATCCCAGTACCGCCAGTAATGACCAGGTAATCAATTTCCCTATCCTGGTAAATATCAAAATCCACTGATAGGGCTTGGCCGTACGCGGTTTTAACTGATGCATTGGTTAAACCTATCAAACGACTTGTATAGGCCTCACTAACGAAACTATTAGTCTCCATAAAGGCATCCAAGGGCCCAAAAAGGTCTAACGCCTGGAATCTATCTGCAACAAAAAAACCTATCTTCTTGGTCATAGCATCTCCTCCACACAGGGAATTGTACTCCAGTGGGCGCGTCTGCTATGACACATTTACGACACAAAACGACATTGGTACTTCACCTAAACTAGTTCAACATAGAACTACCTCCATGAAACTGAACCACCCAACCTCATAAGGCTGGCAAAAGATTAGCTAGTCAGTCCAAATCCCAAAGCAATTAAAACTCTACCATTCAGCTGCTCAATATTTGTAAGGCTCTTATTATTCAAACTGTTCGTACCAAATTGGTCAGCTCTTATCCTAAATAGGAAGTTTTACTCAATAACAAATAAGCATTATAAAAATACTCAAGATGCAACTGAACCAACCATGATGCCGGTCAAGTAATAAAAATTAATTTAGAGTTAACCTTCAGTTTTATTCATCAAACAAACTGCAGTTGTATCTTTTACCCACACCCAGTTTCCACCCCATAAAAAACAACTTATTACTCCAAAAGTACCAATACCTAAAGTACAAGAAATACAGTAAGGATGTATTAAATGGCGTTACAGAAGTCCCCCGGACAAAAAAGAAAATCAATGGTACGTACAGTATGCATTTTAGTTTTCCTTATTCTGACTTACTTTCTGTCAAACTATTACTCTCGTGCCAACAATGAATCATTAAGTTGGATCGAAAATCATCAAGCTCTAGATGCTGAAGTAGTAGCGTTAAGAGAGGAGGAAGAAGAGTATCGTGGCCGCAAAGGTAAAAAGCGCTATCGTACAAATTACTATATTGACTACCAGTTTAACTATGAAGATGAAGACTTTGAATCCTCCGCAGAGGTTTCAAAAGGAATTTATAGTCAATATAAACAAGGTCAACCTATCGAAGTATGGTTTCCAGAGGGCGACATCTACGGGCATGTATTAGCGCAAAATGCTCAAAGAGATGTCGAAAATAACACACCTGTAGGAAACCTGATTCAAGCAGCACCTATCACTATAGGTATCTGCCTCGTCTTATATTGGATTTTAAGCTTCTTGTTTGTAAGGGAGTCAAAAAAAGCACTACCCGAGGGCTTTTATACTGAGACGTCCTGGCTTGATATCGATGATAACTACCTCGTCGCCTTAGAAGGAGATGAACTCGTCTATTTTGATATCCCGAAAAAACAGGCTTCAACTGCTCAATCCGCCTATCAAGCGGGGAAATCCCCTGAAGAAATATATCATTTGTGTAAACCTGATACCGCAGCACGAATCCCTCTCAATGAAATAAATTCACTTAGCAGTGACCACAATTCAGATGTAATAACTATCAAGCACGGGGATAAGACCCATTCTGTTGAGTTCTTAAATCAAACAGTAAAAGCGCACGCATTAGAACGTATCGAGAAACAACTACCTGAGACAATGGATTATCAGCATATTCAGCGGTCTCGTTTGCAAGCCACTCTACCATCACTTGTGATAGCAATACTGTTAATAGGCCTTATCTACTGGCTTGACTCATTTATTTTCCGTGCGATAGTTGGTTTTATTGGGCTAACCTCTGTGGCCCCGAATCTTTTGTCCAAATTAATTAGTCCGACAGAGACACGCCTCTGGGAGAAAGTCGAAGAAACCTCTGTAGAGCACGCATAGTGCAGAAGATGGCCAGCTTCGGCTGGCCGCTTTAATAGAGCATCTGTTGCTCATAATCAAGCTCAGCTATACTGTCCCCAGAATAAACTAACGTCAGTCTGAAGACCCATTGGGATAGCAGAGATTATGAACTTCTCTTCATTAGCTTTTGCCATGCTCACCACAGCTACTACTCCTAATAGTTGCACAGATGGTATCGCTTTACTCCATGGAGTAACAGCCATTGCCGCTGAATACCCTTGGCTGAGTGCAGATAAAAAAGATTATATAGTCCGAGACTATCCACGAATGTATCTCGTGCTACCTAAAATACCAGGGGAGCAAACAGTCGGTAATGAACAGCCTAATGCTGCGGTGGATAAAGAAAGCTGCCAGGTTATTAATGTGTTTCTTTCGAGCTGATCTTATTTAGTATCTCAAAGCTCCCTACGGCTTAGTTCCGGGAGCTCTCCCCCTATCTACTACTACCCTTGCTGGGCATAAGTCAGTGTATTGTTATTTTCGTTACACTCATCGACGAGATTGGTAAAGTCAGCAGTTACCTCTAAAACCGCATCCGGATCAAAAACCCAGTAACCCAAAGTGAATACGATACTTACAGTACCACCTGCTGGAATTGCAGGCGTCGCCTGTACATCGTTGGCTAGTGTATCAATATCTAAAAGGCGAGCCTGGCTGATTGGCGCTGCCAGAGCACCTATATTAGTGATATCGACTACGATAATGGATTGCCCGGTTCCAGGATTCCAGATCGGATCATAGATTTGGCTCACTATCAGGTCAGGTTTATTACATACACATAGGCACATATAGTGATCATCTTCTTTGACACCATAAGGGGTTCCGACATAGCAAACCGGCTTATCGTCAAACTGATTGCCATAGAGCCAGTGAGATGATGGGTCATTGACAGGTTTCTCGATTATTTCAGGGTCGCGAGTTACCTTACAAACACTGGTAGATTCAAAATCATCTATCAAGTCAGTAGCAACCTCTGACTCAGGCACCCCTCCAACCCAAATTGCGCAAGTCCGACGACATGTCAGTGGGCCCTGCCCCTGCCAATAATTTGGAAACCAACCCGCTTCATAGTTTTGCATACTTAAATCTTGAATTGGGTCTGCATAACTGATAACCGTAATAAAACAAGTAGCAACTGCTGTGAGCATACGAAAAACAAATTTAAACATAACGCCCTCCTTTGAATTAAAAAATACATATTTGATTTACCCAAGATAATGTATATGCACACTAAAAATAGAACTTTTGGGCAGGGAGATTGTATGCAGACTTTACTGCAGGTCTACCAAGACAGACAAAATTATGGCGGGAATTTTATTGCGATTTGATCATTTTAATAACAAACAAAATATTACCACCCTATAAATTTCTAAAATCAATTAGAACCGCCAACATAACCTTAGAAAGGTTATTAATACTGAAAGATTGAAGGCAGCTTAAAGAATTCTCAAATGGAATATCTAATCACCTATAATTAGATCAGGCTATAAAATACTATTACCAGCTGAGCGAATAGAATTGGTAGCAGATAAAATAAGCATAACAAAGCGTATTTAACACTGGCTAATAGCCAGCCATCGCAACAAACAACTTCGCCAGGTTTACAAACCGAATTCACCTTCCAGATAGACACCTTAAAATGAGAACCTCTGGAGCTAATAAAGCCGGTTCTGAATTGAGTAACGGACATAAAGGTTTGCAATACAATATTCTAAATGTCGGTAGTGCTGAAAATAAATTTTTAGCCTGGATAGCTTAGAGCCCAAACAACACAACTTCCCCAACACCAACCATTTAACGCTTATGCGTTTAATGGTTGGAATCCTATTAGAATATATCCTTACAACTCTGCTAAACTCCAAAATACAGTAAGAGCCGCACCAACAGATAATAAAACTAGATAGGCTAAACCCAAAAAAGAATACTTAAACAGGGTCATGATCCAACCCTGCTGATATACACGCTTTTGCATCCAAAAAAGATATATAGGAACCCAAAGAACTAATAGTGCCATCAAGATGTTAAGAGATGAGGATATAAATGCGTATCCTTCCAGTTGACTACTAATACTATAAAACAGGTTGCCAATCAGAATACTCAGGCAGATAAAAGCCTGGCTGTGTAACGCTACAATCAGGTGCTCCATATAAAGTCTGCGTTTAAAGACGTAAAGCACCCACAGCATCATGGCAAATATTGGCAGTATGACTATAAGAGTTGACGGAAGAGCTCCCAAGAATGCTTTTTTGAAACGATTTGGATCATCGGTCACCCTTTCTACATTTTTATGGGCGCTCTCTACTTTACGGTTAACCCAATCTTCTAATGGTTTGGGAAGCCAATCAACTTGAAGAAACTCTCTATCTAACTCACTAATAGTCTCATTCAATCCTGAGGCCAGTTCCTCCTTAGAAAGGTTTTCCGATCCATTCTGGCCTCCATCAATTTCACTTAAATCTTCATTGAGTTTATGCAAATCACCGGTAAGCTTCTCTTGTCCGCTAATCAGATTTTTCTCAACATCTTCCAAAACAGCGACAGCATAACTATTGTTAACGTGCTTTTCTTTGCCTTTTCGAATATCTTCGATGGCGTCGTTATAACCTTGGCTCGCTTTTTCAACATCGACTGACTCAACGTCTACATTTCCAAAATTAATAGCCCAATCACTGTTTATCTGGGTTACAAAGAAGCTGGTGATACATAGAAAGATAAACAAGCGTACAGGGCTGACATAACGCACCCGTCGACCAGAGAAATACTCAGCGGTTAAAAATCCAGGTCTAAAAAACAGAGAGGGTATTGTTTTCCATGTGCGGGAATCAAAAGCAAGCAGGGTATCAAAAAAGTCTCCAATTACTGAGGAGAAATGACGAACCATGCCTTTAACCGGCTGACCACAGGCATAGCAATGGGGCCCCAATAGCTCTGCATGACAATTGGCACAATGGTTTGGATTATAATCCGAATTATTTGTAGAGGTTGCAGTGCTCATTACCGCTCACCGAATCACTGATTATCTTATTCACCTGGCAAAAGCTTCCAGGCCCAAGTATCTGCTAACGAACCAGAACCGAAATACCTCAATTAGCAGAACTCTACTAATATCCCGAATATCAGCTGGAGTACAATTTTTTTATGACTTATAAGTATTAAGGGAGAGGTAAAAGAAACGCGCCGACTATTAGGCGCGTTTCGAAGGGAATTTGGCATAAATTGCCGGTTGCTAATTATCCAAAAGGAAGCGTGCAATTGTACGCAGGCCGTGCCCTTTAGCACCTGGCGCCCACTGATCATTGCCACTGGGCTGGTAAGAGCCTGAAAGGTCCATATGCACCCAATTGCGACCTTCATCCCGTACAAAGCGCGCCAGGAAGGAGGCTGCCGTAGATGCACCAGGACTTCCCTCAATACCAACATTGGCGATATCGGCAAAGTTGGACGGGGTTTGCTCAAGGTGGAAACGCTCTAAAGGAAGCCTCCACGCCTTTTCATTTTCCTCAGAAGCTGCAGACAATACCTTTTGGGCTGCTTCATCTTCAAAACTAAAGACAGAGTTGAAATCCCGACCTACAGCCATCTTTGCTGCACCGGTCAGAGTAGCGGCATCCAATAACCAGCGAGGATCTTCTTCCGAAGCTGCAATTAAACCATCGGCCAGCACCAGACGCCCTTCAGCATCGGTATTCAGTATTTCTACACTCACTCCGTTTTTATATTTAATAATATCGCCCAATTTAAAGGCATGACCGGAGATCAGGTTTTCTGCGCAGCAGAGATAGAGTTTGACCCGCTTGTTGAGACCTCTGGCTATTGCAAGAGCCAAGCCTCCAGTTACCATGGCCGCGCCACCCATATCGGATTTCATTGTGGCCATGTTGTTGGACGGCTTAATGCTGTAGCCGCCGGAGTCAAAAGTAATTCCTTTACCCACCAAACACATATCAACCGGCGCCTGGTCATCACCCGTCGGGTTGAAGTCCACTTGTAACATCACCGGCTCACGTACACTACCACGCCCAACGTTGTGGATACCGACAAACCCTTCACGCAGCAGGTCATCCCCGGCAACTATACGGTAAGTTACCGCACTGGGAGCCAGCTTTTGCAGCATTTCTGCAGCGCTCTCCGCCAATACACGCGGAGACACATCATCAGGAGTACCATTAGTAATTTCACGAACCCAGCGACTGGCATTTTCACGGGCGGCGAGTTCTTTTAACTCGGCGCTGTCATCAGTCCCCCAGTCAATTTTGTTGGATTTACGCGGGTTAAAAAAACCTGCCCAAAATGCCCAGCGGCTTTCAATGCTCCAGCTTTCTCCTTTGAGGACAACATCGTTGACCCCCATACCATCGAGCTTTCGGGCAGCTCGCTGCGCTGCAACCAACACAGCGCCTTTCGCAGCGCTAATATGAATATTGGCAGCGCTACCATCAAAGCTCAGCAGAGCTGATTCTCCCCAGGGTTCCGGCGCAAAGCCCTCAACCAAATGAATATGCATAGCCTTTGTCATACAACACCTATTTTGAAACTTGTGTACCAATTTTATCGGTATTTCTCCTGCATTCTAACAGGACATTAAAAATACTTGATGATTGCACCGCCACCGAGTCGACAGATAAACTGTGAACCAAGACAAAATAACTATTAAGTAGAGAAATTCGTTAGGGAAGAATAAATGGCTGATTCCTGCCACTATCACACTAGCAAGACTGCATCCTGGCAGTGCCAGCCCTGCAACCGTCAGTTTTGTGGCGAGTGTATTCCGGGTTCTAGTGCCAATTACCATGGGCAGGGTCCCGAATGCCCGCTCTGCCGCGATAGCCTGGAATATATTGGAGCCAGTAACAACGCCAAGCCTTTTTGGCAAATGGGGCTATTTTACTTTCTCTATGCTTTTAAGCCTGGCCCTCTAACAATCATGGCTGTTGCAGCAGCTGGCAGTATGGCAATAACGTCAATGGGTCTTCTAACCCTTGTCGCTTTGGTAGCCATTGTAGCTGTTGTATCCCGCTACAATCTCTTGGTCATCGAAAGACTCGCAGGAGGCCAACTGGAAGCCCCTCCGCTGGCAGATGCACTTGATGGCAATGGTGCAATGTTATTTCTGAAAGTCATTGGAATGACATTGATCGCCGGTTTTGTTGGCTACAAGCTTGTACAATTTACTGGGAGCCTCAATGTCATAATGATTTATGCGGCCGCCCTGTCATTTTTAGCGCCGGCTGCAATGATTGCCTTAGCGCTTACCCATAGTTTGAGGTCCGCAATCAACCCACTCAAATTATTGGAATTTACCCTAATCATTGGCTGGCCCTATTGGTTGCTGTTAATTATTACCAATATCATTTCTTTCGCGCCCAATATACTAATGGCCGTGGTCAGCGATAAACTGCCGGCTTGGGCAATTTTCCCGACCACAGCAGCCATTGTCTCTTACTTTTCCATCGTCTCAAGTGCTGTGATGGGATATATCTGCTTAACTCGACAGCAAAAACTGGGAATAGCCTCAATACAAGAAGATGATGAAAATTACTTAGAGGAAAATGAATTCCTGTGTAAGCGCGCTCGGGCTGAAGCGCAAATATTTTTACGCGAAGGGGACTTCAAGGGCGCTCGCCAGGCTTTGGTTGAAGGGTTGCGCCGCTTCCCTAACGACGAAACTCTTAATGAGCGCTACTACCGCCTTTTACTTGCTACCGACGATAAAAAAGCCCTTCAGGAGCTGGGGCCACATCTATTAGAAAAATTTGTACAGATAAATCGCCCACATAAGGCAGCTGAACTGTATATGGCCACAGAGCCCAGCCCACCTGTGGCTAAGCCCGAGATACGCCATGCACTAGCCAAGGTGCTATACCAACAGCATAAGTACCAATTGGCAGCACAGCTACTCAATAATTTACATAAAGAGGCCTATTCACAACTCGATGCTGCCTATCTGTTATTGGCACAAGTGTATATGGATGGATTGGATAGAGAAGACTTGGCAAAAAAGCTACTGCACTTTGTCCGACAGAAATTTCCAGAGAGTGCTTTGCGTTCTGAAATCGATACCCTGTGGAAAGTACTTAACAGCACTGCCGAAATTCACTAAATAACAAAATATGGGTAGCCATCTATGGTGGCTACCCTAAACCTAGCCCGACATTCGCTACCAATGCTTTAGCGCCCGATTCCATAGATACAAACCTCGCGCAAAAACGTTGTAACCTTTATTCAAAAACCACCTAAGGCCGGCTAGCTTCGACACCCTAGCCTTCCATTGCTCCTTGGGAGAGTTCTCCCAAATCGTAATAAAAGCCTCGTAGCCCACTTTCAGATTTCCATCCGCATCCAATACATGCAGCGCTCACGGACGAACTCTAAATCTGTATTCAGTTCCTTCGCTTTATCTTCATCAATATGAACATCTTCCCAATCCACTTGGCAGGTGACGGATTTTTTCTTTTGTGCTGAAATTCCTGCGTTACAAACTGGACAAGCGGAATTATAAAAGACCCGAATCTTTTCAGGCATAAGCTAAAAATCCATTCTTTTCTACCGGCGAAAACTACTTAGGGTGGTCAATATCATCGCGGTTCACCAACTCCCAAGGTAAGCCACTATTTCGGTAGATCCGCTGATTTTTTTCTGGGTAGTCGGCAACATCATGTTGCAGTCGCTGGCCTACAACTATGCAGCGCAAGGTCACTTCCCCCACATTGCGCATCACATGAGCCGGGCCACCAGCGGGGTAGCCAATAAAATCCCCTGCAGAAACCTGGTGGTGATCGTCACCAATCCGCACCTCGGCCCTACCCTCCAGGATATAAACACATTCGTCTTCAAAATAGTGACAATGGAATTCTGTGGATTCATAACCTGGCTCGATTTCGATCATATGAAAACCAAAGCCGGATATGCCGGTAAGATCACCCAGGGACTTGTTTTTACGCACCGCATTGGCATTGAGGAAATGTACCTTGCGCTCCCCCTCCATCCCTGCAATTTCGGTCCCGGTCAAAATATAGCGACTCACTCTGCCCCCAATACATTACTTAATTATTTATAAGACATACCAAATTATGTTCTTCAACCTGAGGCAGCCATATCTTGGGTCATCTCTTTCACCTCGCGCGCGCGGCCTTCCTCACCCAGGCGACGATAGTAATTGACCAGAACCATTCCCAGCTTGGGAATCAAGGGGTGATTCACTCGCTGCTGTTTCAAGTGGCGCAGTAATTCCTCTAGCCACGGCCAGTCCTTTTCCTCCGCTGCACGCCGTGCCATCAATAAGTTTGCCTTTCCGGTGAGGGCCTTTGGACTTTTTGTTGCCGCCAAGTAGCGGCGATAGCCACTTGCCAGGGTATGGCCATCGATCTGCAGATTTCCTGCCTGGGCAAATAAAGCGAGATTGGCCCGGTGGTAACCTTCACTCTCTGGCGCCGCTGAGGTCAGTTCTATATAGCGCTCAATCAGTGTCAACGCCTGTGGATATTGCCGCACCGCTGAGGCTGCCGCTTCAGTGGCTTCCAAGATTTTTCCCTCTTCCAAAAAACGATCAATCCGTGCCAAGGCTACCCTTTGGGGGGACGGGGCCTCCTCTTCCTCCGGCATAGGTTCCACCATCGGGCGCCAATACAACACCGCCAAAGTCAGGGCAAAACCCGCAAGTAAACCACCGGTATGGGCCCAGTAGGCAATGCTGGCATCTCCATACAAATAACCGAAAATCTCTTTACCCAACCACAGCGGTAACACCAGCAGCGCCGGTGCACTGAATTCGCCAAACATAAAACCAATGGTGTAAAAGAAACGTAGCCGGCGCACACCGTAAACCGCGACGAACATACCCATAATTGCCGAGACCGCACCGGAGGCACCCACCATCGGTACATGGCTGCCGGATTCCACCAGCACATGCAGACCTGCTGCCGCCAATCCTCCCACCAGGTAGAGCCCTATAAACCACAACCCTCCCAGGGCCAACTCAACAGACAAGCCAAACAACAGCAGAAACACCATATTGCCAATAAGGTGATCCCAGCTTCCGTGTAGAAACATATGGCCAAAGGCCCCAGCAATACTCGGGTCTGCCGGTATCAGCCCCAGTGCGTTGCTACTGACCCTATCCCGCAGTTGGGCAAACTCCTGCCTCTGTCGTAACCACTCGGTCTCACCCTCGGCTTCGAGCTTCGGCAACAGCCAGTGGTGGAATTCAGGGTTACCGAGGGATTCCCGGTAAAAAAACTCTTCCCCTTCCACACCCATCTGCGCTCTCCACTCTGGGTGCATTTCATTGACATACACAAGAAAACGTTGCTCTTCGAGGTCCGGTAAGTCACTCTCAAAATAGTAATCTTCAGCTTCCTGCCAGCGAGCTTCATCCCCCCCTTGATAGAAAACAAACATCAGCAAGTTAAGGGCAATCAACGCAAAACACATTAATGGCGGCCGGCGCCAGTCGGGTTTGTTTTGGATGGGGATGATCAGCACGGGCTTCCCTTATTGTGATTTCATCAGCGCCCTGTGAGAAAACGCAGTAACACCGGTAAATGAACTTGCACCGACACAAAGGCCAGTGGGCTGAAAATACTATGAAATCCCGGAGGTGTCATGCCAGCCGGACCTCACTTACTTCCTGGCGGTACGGCCAATGATCGCCGGAACATCCCAACTGCGCAGATGCAGATCTCTCTGAGGGAAAGGTACCTCAATACCCTTATCGCGAAATTCCCGCAACAACTCCAAGTTGTACAGGGCATAGGAGTCTCCCAGGGAAGTCACCATATTGCTGTTGACCCACACCACCAACTTGAAGTCGAGGGCATTATCCCCGAACCCCATAAGCCACACCTCGGTTTTTCGCTTCCAGTCGGTATGGGTGATATTGACTCGAGCGGCAGCTTCCAGGGCAGCTTCCCGCACCAAGTCTGGGTCCGAGGCATAAGACACACCAAAGGGTACGTGAATACGGCGCACAGGGTCATCCAGTGTGTGGTTAATAACCCGGCCCGCAACAAACTCAGTGTTGGGCACCAAGATATCCACGTTGTCCCGCGTGGTAATACGGGTTGAGCGCACGCTGATATCGCGGATGCGGCCAAAAACGCCCGACTCCAGCTCCACCAGATCACCCACTTTGAGAGGGCGCTCAAACAGCAAAATCAAACCGGAGATAAAATTCGAGAAGATCGCCTGGAGCCCAAAGCCAATACCTACCGACAGGGCTCCAGCGACCAGGGCCAACTTGGAGGTATCCAGGCCCAACATGCTGAGCACCACAATCAGGGCCGCAGAAATAAAGATGTAGTGCAACACCCGCCCAAGATTGTACATGGAGGATTCACTGGCATGCTCCCTGCGCACAAGCCGGCGCAGGAAGGCCTGGGTGAGTCCAGACAATAGCCAGGCCCCCACCAAGACCACAATCATCTTGGCGATCAACCGCAGGGTTATCGGGTTCTGGGCAACAGTAAATAGCTGATAGTCCGCCAACTTACGCCAGCGGTTATAAGCTTGTCTTGCGCCCAGTGCGACTCGTTCGCGCACTGTTGCCCACCAACCCTGGCGCTCCTTGTAAACTTCCAGCTGAGCCTTTTCATAGCGCTGAATATCCTGTTCGAGGTCATTGGCGCGGGCTAAACCACTGCCAATACGCTCAAAGTAAGACCACCAGCGACTCAGGTCTTCATTCTCTTCATCTTCACGCCAGGCCACCACCTGGCGCTGGCGCACCGCCAGCTCCCGTGACGCACTTTCAATCACAGAGTTGGCGTTTTCCAATAAATCCCGACTGATAATCAGGGGGCGCTCTTCGCCCTCTTCATTCAGGACTTCATTGATGGATTGCAGCAACTCACTTTTGCGTTTTTCCAGCTGCTCCTCCAACAAGTCCACTTCAAGCTGCATCAGGGTGAGGTCTTTCTGCATATTGATGGTGGGGTCAGTGGAGGGTTCTGTAGTGCTTTGAATACTGGTGCGGGTCGCAGAAATACGTTCGATTTTCTTTTCGTTCGCGGCAATATCCTTATCTATTTCCTCTGCATCTTTACTGGAGTAGACGAGGGTATCCAGAAGTCTCCGCAATTTAATTTCTGCGCTGTTAATCTTTTCCCGCCAGGTTCCCAGGAAAGTATTAACGGTACTCAGCTGCTCAATAATATTTAGGTGATTTATTTGAGCTAAAAGTAGAGCCTGCGCCGCCTCATCCTCCTCTCGTCCACTGGAATCGCGCAGTACAATCACTTGTTTACGCAGTAAAGATAGAGACTGGGACTGGGTTGATTTAAGTTGGCGAGCCTCCAGTTCTACGCCTTTCAACCTACGTCGGCCACGGCTGATGGCAGAATCGGCCTTGGCCCAGTTCAATACCGTTGGGTTCTCTGGAAAATCCACATCCGGCATTAAAGGGACTTTCAGGTACTCCTCTCGTTTTTTCCAGGTAATTGCGATCCCTTGTAAACTTTGGCTAATCTTTTCTGCGCCGTCCTGTAAGGCCTCATCCTCCGGCAAATCCTTTTCCCACTCCTCCCAACTCTTTGTGACCAAGCTAAGCCATTCTCTTCGCTCTTCGGGAGAAGCACTGGTCCATCCAGTCCACCAATCTGCAGAGGGATCAGCAAAATCCGGAACCTCCGGCTTAAACTCCTTGGGTTTACTACCGGGAAGCTGGGCCACACTGGAAACAGAGAGACAGGCGACACTAAAGATAAGGAGAAATGAAAGGGCGAGGTGAAGAAAAGAAAATTCTTTGCCGGCACTACAACGAGGGATGAAAAGGCTGGCACCCGGCATAAAATACTTCTATCCGTGAAAAAATCCGGCACTAATAAAATTGGCGCCTACTGGGCCATATTGTTCAGTGTAGCCCAGGGACTTCCCTGCCCCATGCATTTACCTGAAGCGCCGACTTTGACGCAAACATTTTCTGTATACCTTGCGATATTCACGCATAGCCTGCCTGGTTGTTTTACCAGGCTCACCCGTACGGCGCAGCAAATTTGCCGCCCGGGCTTCACAGTAAATATCCCAATCCTTACGATCGACTCGTTTACCCTCTGAGCGGTGCCGCAAATGGCGGGGCGGATACGCTCGGGGGTATATTTTCTTTTTCGGAGCTAGGGGATTGCGATTAACATGCTGCCAATTGGGAGGGGGCGTGACCACCACATATTGATTGTCCCTGGGGTCTAATAAGAAAAAGGTACCATTACCCGCAAGCATATAATGCTTGTTACCCAAGTTAATGGGGGTTCCAAAAGGTACTCGGGAGACCCGAGCTCCCAGAGGCGGCTCAATCCGGGTATAGGCGTCGGGGCCTTTGCGGTAGAAATAACCATTTTTATAAAAAACTGTCTGGTTATTCACTTCGATAGGCTCAGCTCCGGGAGGCAGGTGGTCCGATCGAACCTGAGACTCCGAAACAGAACAGAAGAATACAAGAAATAGGGTAAGCAGGGATCGCATGGCTAATATCATCAGCAAATTGCAATCCGCTAAGGGTATGGTGCGAACAAGTCATCCCCAAGACTATCCCAAGCGGTAACTAGAGCGCCATTAAATTGCTCCAATTACCACTGGTCTAACCAATAGAATTATACAGCTGTATTCGGCAAGGGAGACCTGCTATCCATCCGACTACTGACTGCCACACGACGTTTACGTAACCAGATTAAAACTCCAGTCACACTCAACATCGCAATCACCACCCCCGTAATTGAAATCAGTATGCGACCAGGGAGACCGAGGATCCTACCGGAATGCACAGGGAATTGCGCCTGTACAAATAAGTCTGCTGCCGTCCCTTCCCAGGGGATAAAGTCTCCGAGATATTCGCCGCTGTGGCCATCAAAAAATAGAGCCTTGTGACCAACACCCCCGGCACCATGCCCTGCGCTGGCATCAAAAAATTCAGCCCGATATATCCCCCACTCCCGGGCATACCACAGGGAATTCAGCGGTTGCTGCCAGCCAATCTGCGCAGCTTGGTTTTCTCCAATCGCGGCTACTTCCCGAAAAGACAACGAGGGGGTAATTGGATTGCTGTGATCGTTAGGTATGCGCTCTTCCAAGGGCGACGGAGTCACATCTGATACCAGCGACATCAGGGGGAAAAACACTTCTCGATAGAGATTCAGCGAGAAGGCCGTAAATGCAATTGTCAGCAGCAGCGCCCAGGTCCACAGACTGAACGCACGATGTAAATCAAATGTGAGCCTGGCACGCCCAGCGCCGGCCTTAATCATCCATGCGGGCTTCCATCGCTGCCACCAAGTCCGAGATGGCTTTCGGGTGGATTTCTTGCGACGAGGTAAAGTCACCGCTAGTCCCACAAAGCAATCGATTGTCCATACCAGTGCAATAACGCCCAGCAGCCAAATCCCCCAGTGATCAGTGCCCCAAAATTCGGGTATATGAAAACTGTAATGCAGCTTGTACAAAAACGACATCAGGGTTTCAGTTGTTATTGGCCAGACACGTCCCCACTCGCGCTTACCAATAATTTCCCCATTGGTCGGATCGACAAATACTTGGTTGTAATCCACCGCAAAGAATTGACCGGTAGCCGGGTCAATTCGAGGCTCTACCCAGAAATACTGGGTATGCCCAGGCTCCTGTGCTAATTCAAAATAGGATATTTGGACTTGCGGCAAGGACTCTTCAAGCCGTTCTGCCAACTCGATAGAGGCTAAGGGTTCGCCGCTGGAAGTAGTTTTATATAAGTGGGGATTGAGCCACTCATCCAGTTCGTGATCCCAGGAGATAATAGCGCCGGTTAGCCCGGTGACTATCAGGAAGACCGCAGTAGCAAGCCCCAGGTAACGATGTAAAAGAACCAGGGTTTGACGCATAACATTTACCTAAAACTAAAAAACAGAAAACCCGGCACAAGTACCGGGTTAAACTGCAACGGAGTTAACTAGGCGCCTTAGTAGCGCCAGCTCACACTCAACTGTGCCTGACGCGGAGCGCCGTAATAGCCCTGGGTCCAATAGAGGCTGTTGATATATTTCTCGTTGGTCAGGTTATCAATATTGAGGCCAACCGTTAAAGCATCAGAAATATCGTACTTGGCAAAGGCGCTGAGCAACGCATAGCTATCCTGCTCTACACGAACACCCTCGGCAGGCTCAGTGTAAATATCATCCTGCCAATTGATACCGCCGCCGAACTTCAAGCCTTGAACTTGAGGTAAATCGTAAGCCACGGCCACCTTCAGGGTGTTGCGCGGAATATAAGTGCGATCTTCCTCACCGTCTTTATTGACTACTTCACTTAAGTGGGTAAAGCCAAAGCTGATATTGAAATTCTCGGTAATTGAACCGATTAGCTCCAGCTCAACGCCCTTTGTAGTGAAATCACCACTCTCGTAAACATTCTTTCCATCAACCTTATCTAGGTATTCACCGAGATTATTCAGGTTGGATTCAAATAGCCCAACACTAGCCGTTGCTTGTCCACCCGCAAGGGAGTACTTAAACCCCACCTCGGAACTGTCTCCCTCTGCGGCGCCCAGTGGTTTAAATTCAGGGTTAACCCAAGACTGCGGAGTAAAGACTTCGGTAAAGCTACCATAGAGGGAGAAACTATCGTTCAGGTCAAAAGTGGCCCCCACATAAGGAACAGTTTCATCCGCCGAAGTGTCAGCATCAACGCCATAACTGTAGCCGGATTGTTCCACTTCCATTTTGCGCGCACCGGCCAACAGGGACAGTCTATCAGTAACGTTCAGGCGAGTAGCAAAGTATAAAGACTTGTGCTCTTGATCGTCGTAGTGGCCAGTGTAATAAGCATCGGTATCGACAAAGTCAGGCCGCGCCGTTGTGCCATTAGCCCAGTCACTGCCAAGAACCGGATAGCCATCGGAGTAGCTGTAGAAAGATTGGCCGGTTAGTTCGATATCTGCATAGTTGGCACCCACCACCAATTCGTGATCGCGGCCGAACAAATTGTAGGTTCCTGACAGGAATACATCCGCAATCTTTTGCTTTTCATCCAACTTGTAGCCAAACGCATATCCATATAAACCCAGTTCGGTCTCTCTGTCTGGAGTGCCGTAGACATACATCTCCTCGACATCCATATCGATTTCATTCTGGGTCAGTAATGCAGTGACGGACCAGTTTGCGGAAAGATCCTGTTTCAGTTCAACAAAAGTCTGGATTCTGTCTACATTGCGGAAAGCCCAGTCTGGTGCCGTACTTGTGGAAACATCGAAATCGGTAGCGCTGCCATTGGTATAGAAAAGTGGCAGGGCACCAGACATACTGCCATCGGCTTCACTGCGATTTTGGCTGTGGCCTAAGGTCAGGGTGGTGAAATCAGTCAAATCTGCTTCCACAATACCGTAGTAGACACTGCCGTCAGTTTCGTAGCGGTCAAGATAAGAGTCAGCCTGATCCTCTGCAACCACCAACCGTCCTCGGACGTTATCGCTGATAGAACCTGAGATATCTCCCTGGGTGCGCAAACGTCCCTCTTCACCGACAACCAGATCTACACCCGCCTTGAACTCTTCTGTCGGACGCTTGCGGATAAAGTTAACCGTCGCTGAGGGGTTAGCCAGACCTGTGGTCAGAGCTGCTGCGCCCTTCACCACTTCAACCTGGTCGAATATCGCGGTGTCTTGATGCCCATGGGATAAACCAGAGGAAAAGGGAACACCGATTCCATCGTATTGGAAGTTCACAATATCAAAGCCGCGAGCGGTGTAATAAGTACGATCCGTCTCTACGTTCTCTACGGTTACCCCTGGGGTATATTTCAGCAGCTCATTAATATCCTGTAGGGCAAAGTCCTGGATTTGAGCTTGGGATACAGTTGTTACCGTTTGCGGAGTATCGTAAACAGATAGGCTTAGGCGAGAGGCAGTACTGGTCTCTTCCTGCTCTCCGTAGACACTGACTTCTTCCATGGTTTCAGCAGTTTCGCTTTCAGCAGACCAAGCAGAACTTCCCAGCGGGGCGAGCACGGCGGCAGCAATCCAGGCTGACAGCGCTTTTTTCTTCATTAAGCCGTTAATTTTCATCGGCTAAAACCTCATTCCAAATCAGTGAACGGTGCAGGGGCACCATAAACGGAGCGGATGATATTTGAAGAAATATACGTCAGTCAATGCGAATGATTATTATTTAGTCGATGTACCCACAAATAGTTTGGATGGGGAGGGAACATCATTACTTGGTGAAAGATTAGGAGGGCCAGGGCGATCACAAGCAGCGAGTCACCCTGTATTTGATCAGAAGGCCTTCAGGAAAAATCAGGAATTAGCCACTGCCCGCCTGTAATGGCTCTTTATCTCGCACCACTTCCGACAGCACTTTAACTTCCTGTCCAGGCTGCAAGCGCTCAGCACCACGCACTATCACACGATCGCCCTTGGTGAGATCACCGCTTACCGACACCCATTCACCATCGCCACTGCCGATACGCACAGATAATCGCTCAGCCTTATCCTCCTCGCCCACTCGATATACGAAGGTATCGCCATTTCTTAAAACCAAGGCATCCCTTGGCACAGACATGGTGGCCTGCGCCTGCGCAATGGGCACAGAGACCTGTACCGGCATACCGACAATCCAGTCCCACTGCTCCGGCGCACTCTGTGGCAAAGTTACCATCAGCTTAACTCGCCGGGAGCGATCGCTGGCCACAGGCACAAATTGACGTACCCGGCCGCTAAATAATTGATCATCCACCCGTGCCTCTCCCGGCAGAGAGACAGAATCACTGCGCAGCGCCACTGTGTCACCGATGCGAATCAGCGGCAGAGCCGTCAAGGGAATATCCGCCTCCACTTCCATCTGTGACATATCCAGGGCTCGCAGTAATTCCGAACCGGTGCGCACATATTCTCCCGCCTGTAATTCGCGGCTCACCACTAAAGTATCAAAGGTTGCATCAATGGCTGTTTTAGATAATTCATAGGCCCGGCGGTCGCGCTCAATTTGAGCCGCAATCAGGTCCTGAGCCATTGCCTCGCGCTCAGCCTGCTGCTCTTCCAATGCGGCTCGAGAGGTACTATTGGTTTCCGCCAACTTACTCAGTCGATTTAACTGAGCATCCATATAGGTCAACCGCGCACGCAATTGTGCGATACGGCTGTCACTATTGCGCAGCTGTAATCGCCAATGAGTACTGTCCAGCTCGGCCAGGCGCTCACCCTTTTTAATAAAGCTGCCGGGCTCAGCGACAAATTCCAACACACCATCCAGTTCAGAAGAAACCAGGATATCTCGTCGGCTCACCACCTCACCTGCAGACCACTGGCTCGGAGCAATTTCCCGAACTTGGGCCCGATCCACCAATACCGCAATAGGATCGCCCTGCGCCCAAACGCCACTGGCGCCCAGAGATAAAACGATACCTGCGAGCAATTTCTTCATTGTGAACTCCTCAGGGCAAACCTTTCGCGCATAGCCGTAAATTTGGGTAGTGGCAGGCTGCCGGTTTGCAGTAATGCCGGCAATAAAACCAGGGTAAAGAGCGTGCTCACTGCCATGCCGCCCACAATCACTGCGGCCAGGCCGCGGTAAATAACACTGCCCTCACCGGGAGCAACCAATAGTGGCAACATGCCAAATACACTGGTCAGGGTACTCATAAAAATAGGGCGCAAACGCAGGCGCAAGGCCTGCTCTACAGCGTCCACCCGAGTGCTACCCGCCATTTCTGCCGCTCGCGTCTGGTGTACCAGCAAAATAGCATTATTCACCACCAGGCCTAGCAATATCACAAAGCCAATCATGGTGAGCAGATCCAGTGGTTGGAAATCGATCAAGTTTAAAATTTGTAGCGCCAACACGCCGCCCACTGTCGCTAAGGGCACGGTGAGCAATACCAGAGAGGCATCCCGCAAGGAGCGGAACAGTGCACTCATCAGCAGGAATAAAATTAGCAGCGCTAACAGGAAATTCTTGGAAAGCGAGGCCAACGCCTTATCCAGGTCACTGGCATTTCCCCCCACCAAAATACTCCCGTCAGCGGGCAGAGCTTCGCGAATCTTCGGCAATACATCCGTTTCCAGCTGTGCGCGCACCTCTTCGAGGGACACATCTTCCGGCGGTACTATATTCAGTGTAATAGTGCGCCTACCATCGACCCGGCGCAAACTGCCCGGCCCCACAGTCCGCTCCACACTGGCCAGCTGACTGAGTGGCACCACTTCCCCACGGGGCGTTACCAACGGCGTATTTTGCAGTTGTTCTGGAGTACTCCAGGGCTGCGCTTTAAAAATAATATCCAGGCGCTTTTCACCGTCAAAATACTCGCCAACATAGAGACCATTACCCAGCGTTCGAACCAGTCCGCCCATATCCTGGCGATTCCAGCCCTGCTCCAGCATTGCGCGATCATTGGGGCGCACTGTCAATTCAGGTTCTGATAAAGATAAGCCCGGGTTGGTCTGCACCGGCGTTCCCGGCATCACCTCTTCAACAACCTCAACTCCAAGGGCAGCCGCACGCATCAATGCTTCGGCATCACGGGATTGCAGATGTAAAGCAATGTTGCGGTCACCACCGAACTGGCCAAACAGATTACCCCGCGCGGCGAATCCCTGGAAATCAGGAATATCCACCAGGATTTCTTCCCGCAGGACTCTCTCCATCTCCTTGGCTTGATCCATATCCTTAACCCGAACTCCCATAGTGCCGCCATTGGGCCAGGTGATCACGTAGTAGTTCTTCAGGGCTGGTTCGCGCTCACCACTCATGTAGGGTGCCATGCGCTTATCCAACTCGTTGACAATTTCTGTTTCTAAAGTTTTGGTATTAGTGGATGCGGGGAAATTCATCCACACGTCGACTGCATCCCTTTTTACCGGCGGTAAATAATCCAGGTTTGGTAAGAATAAATAAGTCGCAACCATGGGCATTAATAAAAGCCCCCCGATCACCTGCCAACGGCGGGTCCTGGTACTCGTCAAAGCCATTACCCGCGCAGTTATTTTTTCCCATACTCGGGAGAGACGGTCTTCAGTAGAGATAGAGGGTAGCCACAGACGCGCAGCCAGGGGAACCACAGCCACCGCAACCAACAGGGAAAACACCACAGCCACAGCAATAGTCAGGGCCAGGTCACCGAAGACCTGCCCTTCGACACTGTTAAGGAAAAATACCGGAAGGAATATCGCAACGGTTGTCGCAGTACTGGCCAACAGTGCACCCCACACCTGGCCCGCACCCTGCTCCGCAGCCTCCTCTGCCCCCCGACCTTTTTCTCTCAGGCGCACAATATTTTCCAACACTACTATCGCAGCATCGAGCACCATACCGGTAGCAAAGGCCAGCCCCGCCAGAGAAATTACATTCACGCTGCGGCCTGCGGCCGACAGCACCACAAAGGTCGAAAGTAATGAAATTGGAATCGCTGCGGCAACGATCAAAGTCGCACGCATGCGTCGCATAAACCACCAGAGCACTCCGACAGCTAATACGATGCCTAAAATCATATTACCGCCGAGCAAGTTTAAAGCCCGGTAAACAAACACCGATGCATCAAATGATTGCACCAGCACAAGCTGCTCAGCTTTCAATTTAGTTTCATTCAGCTCAGCGACTTTTTGCTTAACCCGCTCCAAAGTCGCCAGCATATTGGCATTGTTGGTACGGTTAATACGGAGAGAAACTGCCGGATTGCCATTTTGCGTGGTGACACCGCGGGATTCGGAAGGCCCCACCTTGACCTCAGCAATATCGCCCAGGCGCACCGGCTGTCCATTGCGCCATTCCAACACTAATTCGGATAAGTCTTTGGGTTCATACTCGCCGACAAAGCGCAGGGTATAGCGACGACGCCCCACGTCGGTAAATCCGCCGGAGACATCCCTGGCAGACGCCAGCTGCCGACTCACTGTAGGCAGCTCTACTCCCAGTTCAGCTGCTTTCCAGGGATCAAAAATAATCTGTAACTCTTCCTGTGCCGCACTCCCAGACTGGGCCTGGACACTGGCAACCCCGGGCACCGACTCCAACTCCGGGCGCAGTACATCTTCGATCAGGCCAGCGTAGTCATCCAGGTTATTCTGGTTATCAGGTAATTTTTGCAGAAAGAAATAGGTCAGTGCTGTGGCATCGCCACCCCAGCCACCCAGCATTACTCGCGGTGGCTCCGCATCCCGGGGCAATGGCGGCAGGCTGCTCATACGACTGATAACATCAATCAGCACCTTGTTCATATCGGTGCCCATGGCAAATTCCAGATTTGCCCAGGCGCCACCGCGACCGGCGTTGACTTGCATCATTTCCAGACCGGTGAGGCCCTGTAATACGGATTCGATCGGCTCGACAATTTCCGCCTCCACCTCTTTCGGTGCGGCCGCTCTCCAGCCCGCCTGGATAGCGATACGAGGATTGTCGATATCGGGGAAAAGTTGAACCGGCAGCTGGCTGGCGAGGAAAGCTCCAAGCAGAACAGCCATAACCACTGCGACCCCCGCAGCAGCGGGATTTTTTAAAGCGGCGCGTGTTAATGCCATTACTTCAGCCCCAGTTTTTTATTGGGACTGAAGGCTAGCGGAATATGAATTCCTTACAAGGCAGTTGCGACTAGTTGCCAGGAAAATTCGATCAGGCCATGAAGAGCCCGTTTATTCACCGGAAAGAAAATAAAAATTCACAAAATGAAATCCATGCCTTAAGAGGCAGCGTTACAGTGGAAAACCCACCTGCTTTGCTGCCTCACCTGAGAGCCATAAAAAATTTATGGATCAGAGGAAGTGCTGGACTTTATTTTTATAGCTGCGGCTCATTTTTAAACATTCGCCGCTATCTAACACCAGATGGTATTCACCATTAATATGGGCTCGTATCTCCCGTACTCGACTTAAATTGACGATAGTCGAACGATGAATCCGTTGGAACAATTTCGGGTCCAACTGCTGCTCCAGCTCTTTCATGGTGATACGCATCACATGGGTCTCACCCCGAGCGTGCACACACATATAATCACCGGCAGCATCGATCCAGTCGATTTCACTGGAGGGCACCAAAGTTATTTTGCCCGCATCTTTCACTGCAATTTTGTCCGGATAGGCACTACCGGCAAATTGCCCGCTAACCAGCTTCTGCTCCAACACCTCAGGGGATTCCTTGGTCAAATCGGCAACAGCTTCGAGTAATTGCTCCCGTTGGTTAGCGATATCAGCGTTAGCTCTCTGTTCCCTGACTCGGGTGAGAGCCAACTCCAAGCGCTCTTCTTCGATGGGTTTTAATACGTAGTCCACCGCATTGATTTCAAAAGCCTCTACCGCATACTGGTCGTAGGCCGTGACAAAAACTACATGAGGTAGAGAGTCCACCGGAATCAACTGAACCAGTTGCAAACCGTTTACGCCGGGCATCTGGATATCCACAAATGCTACATCGGGCTTCAGCTCCAGTATCTTGTCTAACGCATCGCGACCATTGCCGCTCTCTGCAACCACCTCGATATTAGCCATCTGTTCCAGTCGCAGCCGCAAGCCGCGACGAGCCAGGGGTTCATCATCGACAACGATCGCCCTCAGGGTCTCTACTCCACTCATCTCTTTATTCCTGTTCAAAGGGAATACGAATATTTACCGACAAGCCCCCTTCTGGGCGGTTGCGGAAACGCACTCTCTGGTCATCGCCATAAAGGGCCTTAAGGCGCTCACAGGTATTGCGAATGCCCACTCCGTAGCCTTTGCCAATCAGGCGCAGCTCCTCTTCCGACATGCCGGGGCCGTTATCGCTGACCTCCAATAATAATTCGCCGGCGAAAACCCGTGACTTGATGCCAATCTCACCGCCCCACTCCAGCTGTGAAATCCCATATTTGATCGCGTTTTCAACCAGCGGCTGCAACAGCAGGCTCGGCACCAAGGCCTGGGGGGACTCCCCCTGTAAATCCAGATTCACCCCTAAGCGATCGGCGAAGCGCACCTTTTCAATGTCCAGATACAACATCAGCGCCTCAACTTCCTTCGCCAGGGTGACCTTTTGCATAGGATCATTATCCAGGGAGTGGCGCAGGAATTGAGACAGGCGCGTCACCATATTGTTGGCCGTGCGCCCATCATTATCGAGGATCAAGGTGGAGATTGCGTTGAGCGTGTTAAACAGGAAGTGAGGATTCAACTGGTAACGCAGCATTTTCAGCTGGGCCTGATGCGCCATTGACTGAGCCCGTAACGCCTTTTCCTGCTGGGCCTGAGAGGAGCGGTAATACTTGATACCGTAATAGAGCGCCGCCCAGGTCATCAGAATCAGAAATGAATAGGTGAACCAGTAGATAGCCAGGAGTGCCGGGTGCTCATCACCATCGTGGCCATACAGCCACAGGGAGCCGCTGAACTTTATTGCCGCCCAAATCACCGCCGCCATCACTACCAGCAGTAAAGAACCTATTAATCGCATTACTGGAGGCTTGCTCCACAGGCGGTGGAACCCCTGGCGCATGCTCTCGCTGAGAACAACCCCCGCGGTAGTGGCAACTATGATGTAGCCCGAGTGAATCCAGTGGTCATTCACCCAGAAAAAACTGCCCACAAAGGTCAACAGCGTATAGCCCCCCCAACCAGAGAGCTGCAGGGCCCAGTACTGTGAGCGACGACTAGCCAGCTTCTGTGAGAGCCACTGAAGTGTTTTGCTTCCCATAATCTCCCGCTTATTGGGTAAAAATCTGTGCTCCGATTTGACACTAATCGGCAGCTTCATACTAAATGGCGTCGAAAGCCGGCGAAACACCAACCGGCGCAGCAAAGAGACAAACTGCCGCATGACCTACTGGTTATTTAAATCTGAGCCCGATGAATACAGCCTCCAGGACCTCGCTGCCGAATCCAGCGGTTGCGGTCGCTGGGATGGTATCCGCAATTACCAGGCACGCAATTTTTTGCGCGATAAGGTGAAGGAAGGAGATGGCGTGCTGTTTTATCACAGTGCCTGTAAGGTGCCGGCAGTTGTGGGCACCGCTGAAGTGGTTCGCTCTGCCTACCCCGATCCGGCCCAGTTCGACCCGGAAAGCAAGTACTTTGACCCCAAGGCCAGCGAGGATAAACCGCGCTGGTACTGCGTCGATATTCGCTGGCGAAGTGAGTTCCAACGGCCGGTGCCCCTCGCAGAAATCAAGGGCATCCCCCAATTGGCTGAGATGGTGCTGGTAAAACAGGGGCGCCTGTCTATCCAGCCAGTTTCCGATGACGAATGGCAACTACTCCAGCACTTGGGAAGCTCTACTCCGCGCTAAACGATACCTTTTGTCTGGGCGATATACAGGCTCAGCAACGATAGCAGGGTCAATAACGCTAACAAGCCGAGTAACAGTACCCAGGGGCGGAAAGGCTTGCGTTCGACACTGTTGATGCCGGACTGCAGGTATTTATCGACCTTGGCTTGGTCTTCATCGGAGAGTTTCTTTTCGGAGGGATCTAACATGGGCACTTTCGCTCGTTATTTTTGTGCCCTGAGTTTAGGAGAAAGCTTTCTACAGCTCCACAAAAAAGCCCCGCAATGCGGGGCTTTTTAACACTTTCGCAGGGAGCGGTTAGAACAGCTCTTCCTCCAAGTCCATCAAGCTAGCGCTACCTGCATTGACACTGCCGGCCAATGCCTGGGTGCGTGGCAACAGGCGAGCGAAGTAGAAGCGCGCTGTCTTTATCTGGCCGTTGTAGAAGCTGTCCGCTTCCGCTTTCGGCAGCGCCGCAGACACAATTTTCGCCCACATAAAGGCGTAAGCGACGTAGCCGAACAGGTGCAGGTACTCTACAGAAGCCGCACCCGGTGCGTGGGGGTCTTGCTGAGTGGCGGCAACCATATTCTCAGTTGCTTCACGCAGGCGTTGCATCTCAGCGATAAGCGGCTGGATAAACTCGGCCATTTCCTCGCGATCAATCTGGGCATCGATAAAGCCCTGTACATCTGCAGCAAACAACTCGAACAGAGCACCGCCAGTGGCTACAGTCTTGCGGCCCACCAGATCCAGAGCCTGGATACCATTGGTTCCTTCATAGATCTGGGTAATACGCACATCGCGCACCAACTGTTCCTGGCCCCATTCGCGGATATAACCGTGGCCACCGAAGACCTGCTGACCGAGGATGGTGCAATCCAATCCCATATCGGTAGTAAAGGCTTTGGCTACCGGGGTCAGCAAGGCAACCATATTCTCCGCGTTCTTTTTCTCTTCACCCTCGCCGAACTTGGAAATATCCAACCACTTGGCCACGTAAGTGGACAGGGCGCGGCCGCCGTTCACCAAGGCTTTTTGGGTAAGCAGCATGCGGCGCACATCCGGGTGCACAATGATGGGATCTGCGGCTTTCTCCGGCTGCTTGGCGCCCGCTGGAGAGCGGCTCTGGATACGATCGCGAGCGTATTCAACAGCATTTTGATAGGAGCGATCTGAGGCGCCGAGGCCCTGGATACCGACACCCAGGCGCTCGTAGTTCATCATGGTGAACATGGCCGCGAGTCCTTTGTTCTCCTCTCCGACCAGCCAGCCTTGGGCACCGTCGAAGTTCATCGCACAGGTAGCGGAGGCCTTGATACCCATTTTGTGCTCGATTGACCCACAGTTCACATCGTTGTGTTCGCCGATGCTGTTGTCTTCGTTCACCTTGTATTTGGGCACCAGGAACAGCGAAATGCCTCTCGGCCCCTTAGGTGCGTCTGGCAATTTTGCCAATACCAGGTGAATTATGTTTTCGGACAGATCCTGATCACCGCCGGTGATAAAGATCTTGCTGCCGCTAATGCTAAAGCTGCCATCGCCACGGGGCTCGGCCTTGGTGCGGATAATACCCAGGTCTGTACCGGCGTGAGGCTCGGTAAGGCCCATGGCACCAGCCCAGGTTCCCTCATACATCTTGGGCAGGTATTTTTCTTTCAGCGCATCACTGGCGTGGGCATCAATTGCCAGGCAGGCGCCGTTAGTCAGAACCGGGTAGAGTGCAAAAGAGATATTTGAAGCATTGATCATCTCCTCAACCTGAGCGCCCAGCATTTTCGGCATACCCATGCCGCCGTATTCCGGGTTGCCCAGCAGTCCACCCCAGCCGCCTTCACAGAAGGTGGCATAGGCTTCTTTAAAGCCTTTCGGCGTGGTCACCACACCGTCATTCCACTGGCAGCCCTCTTCGTCGCCAGTGCGATTGATCGGATCCAGGGTGTTGGCAGCCAGCTTGGCCATCTCTTCGAGAATCGCATCTGCGGTCTCACGATCTACCGCTCCAGCCAACCCGGGCAATTCCGCCCAGAGTTTTTCCGCAGCAAATACCTCGTGAAGTAGGAAGTTCATCTCCCTTAGTGGCGCCTTATAGTCGGCCATGCTCCCGGTCCTCATTCAAGTGTTTCAAACGCTCGTTTGAATCTAGGGCCGAAGCGCCCTAATGTCAACAGTCTCGGGCTTTGAGGAACCTGACAAGCACTCAGTTCTAAAGAGTGGGAACAATCTGTTGAATGGATGCTGTACCGCTCACTAGAGCCGGCTGAAAAAACTGCTGCTAGTCTACATTGGCGCTCCTTCGCAGTAGAACGCTGACGAGTTCGGCTAACTTATCCTCAGCTAATAGTGGAATCTCATCACTGGGTACAAATGAATAGGGCTCATCTGCATATCGCGGGATGATTTGCACATGCATGTGATCTTCAGACTGGCCTGCGGACACTCCAGAATTGCAGAATGTATGAATACCATCTGGCTGAAATGCCTCTCGCAGAATATCAACACCCGTTAGGATCAAATTGCTGACATCTGATAAAACTACCGAGTCACAAGCGGTAAAATGATTCGTGTGCAAAGAAGGGATTACTAACAATGCGCCTTTACTGCGCTGCCTCGGATTTACCGCCAGGCAAGCGTGCTTCAACTCCTTTACCAGCGGAACACTCGAATGCATCAGTGTACATAGCGGGCACGGCCTTCGAACTCGAAACGTATAAGGCACAGCAAACTCAATACAAGTTATGATCGTTGTATAATAGGGGTTATTTCGAGAAATTGAGAGCACCGCGTAGACGTGCAGCTTCCTTCGCCCTCTCCGGCGAACTCCATTGCGGACACGAAAAAATATCCGTATAGCGATATTTTCTACCCGCTTTCCTGTCACTCCTGGGGACAATCTCCCAAACTAAGTGAAGATAGGATCGCCCCGTAATTTCCCCCCAATCACACCAGACATTGGTGCCATCCGGATCATAGAGGTTTTC
This sequence comes from Microbulbifer sp. CNSA002, assembly GCF_047324085.1. Taxonomy (NCBI): domain Bacteria; kingdom Pseudomonadati; phylum Pseudomonadota; class Gammaproteobacteria; order Cellvibrionales; family Microbulbiferaceae; genus Microbulbifer; species Microbulbifer sp. CNSA002. The sequence goes on along the minus strand of NZ_CP172449.1, from coordinate 465,361 downwards.
TACTGCAAAAGTAGACTCCCTGACACACTTAAATAGATCGCGGAACTCACTCTGATTGAATGTGGAAAAATCCGTATGATAGACGTGAGGCACCACCACCACATTCCCCCTAATTCTCGGCCGTATCGGTATTAGTGCGGTCGCAACATCATTTTGGCAGACAATAAATTGCGACCTCTCCCCCGGGGTACTCAAGCAATAACCGCATGGGCATCCCTGTTTTGATAAAAGTAAGTTAGACAATTGTGATACGGGCCTCACTACCTTTCATTACACAAACATTAGCCAAAACACCGATTGGCAAAGTCAACATGGGATCTGTGTGCCCAAAGCTTAGATTCGCCACTATTGGAAAGTCGAAATCCGCACAAGCCTCAAGAACCGTATCTTTTAGCGTGACGCCGGCTATATCAGTGCAATATGGCGAGCGTCCAATAAGCATACCTCTAACGTGAGAGAGTATCCCTGATTGACGCAAATGGGTAAGGGCACGACGAACCCTCTCTAGTCGCGCTTCTTCAGCATGGGCCTCCCAGAAAAAAATAATATCTGAGGGGATATTAAGATATGGCGTACCCACAAGCATATTTAGCGTCTCTATATTCCCTCCAAACAATATCCCCTCACCCAGCCCTTCTCGATAAACTATTCGGTGACTGTCTTTTTCCATCAAACGACGACGTTGCGGACTTTCACCCCAGTCCGTAAATTCACGAGTCCATGCAGCAGGATCTCTTAGCTCTGTCAAGGTCTCATTATTACCGATGGCAGAAAAAAGGTTCTCGTCCGTAAAAGCAAAAGGCTGTGGGTATTCGCCAAACTGAGGTAACAGTGTGGGGCCAAAATAAGTAGTCCATCCACTCAAACTATAAATACCTAAAATCAAGGCTGTCGCATCGCTGTTGCCAATTAACACTTTGGGGTGTCGGCAAACAATATCTCGATTCAAGTGTTCTAATATTTCAGCTGAGTTAAATCCTCCAATTGAGCACATGATTCCCGCAATCGAGTGATCGAGTAATAAACTCTCAAGCGCCTGAGCCCGCTCCAATGCAGTCCCTGCCGTAAACCCTCTTGAAAAGCACACCTGCTCCGGCAGTACAACCTTTGTATTCAAGGTTCGCTCCAAGGCTTTAACGCTCCGAATTAATCGGTCAGGATATTTACTTGCTACATTTGAAGAGGGTGAATATATTGCTATCGCCTTTCCCGGTATTAGCTTAGGATAAAACCTGTTATTCATGTTGATAGCGTGAACTTTTCATTTCAAACATTGTTTCTCTGGGCTTATGCCCAGAGCGTCCAAAGTTTACCGACACTGCATCATTATTCAGGCCAGTCAATGGTTAGCCCCTGCCGTCGTAACACATCAATAAGCTGATTATATTTTTGCCCCTCTAGTAACAAATCAGACTTTCCTATTTCATTAACCGCTCGCAGGAAAATTTGATGAAGGCTAGCTTGACTCAAATAAAGATCCTCAGACTTCAAAGTACGAGGGTGAGTGTTATGAAGTTGTTCTACCCAGTCGGTCGGCAATCGCTGCTCTAATCGCCGATCCCCTTGTAATTTAACACCTGTAGCCTGTTGAATAAGTGGAATAATGGCATGTTTACGTGTAAAGGCGAGAGAGTCACAAGCCGCCAAATTTTCACCTCTTTTAATTTTTGCAAATGTATACCAAAGCCAGCCACAGTAGCGCGGGATAATCTCCTGCACTGACATTGATTTCGCACCAGACATGGTGTTTTGGCTGATAGGAATATCTTTACGCAAGACGATGAATGGTTCTGGGATACAGCAAGGTGGATCTGCACAATACAAAAAGCTTATATCTAACTTTACAATCCAGTCATCTTTTCGAGTGTAGAAAACAAGTAAACTTGGAATTCCCGCATGCACAGCAGAGAATGTCACGCAAATATTAAAATGCTGTGTGAACATCTGCTCAAATTCAGCTCTGGCCCTATTGAGTGGATTAGTCGACATATAGACTGCCGTGACATCCAAATCACTAAAAGCATCGGCTTCGCCAGATGCGATGCTTCCACCAATAGTTATAGTCACTGGTGCATCTTGTCCATTTGCCCATGAGTTGATAAATGAAAATATGGGGCGTAAGTGCTGAGGCAATTTATCTTCAGGTAATCCCAATGAGCTTATTCTTACCTGCTTAGAAATATTGTAACTTGAAGGGTCCCTATCGGAAGAGCTCATGGTGACAATTCAAATCCGTTTCTGCGAGGCAATATCTGGAGATCCCGAATGTCATCGTGTTGGAGCACCCACATTAAAAATCGTTCAACACCCATGCCAAACCCAGCAGTTCTCAATGGATAAACCCGCTTCATATTCGTATACCACTTATAGGATTCTGGATTTACCCCATGCACCTTCATAGCTGTGAGAACAGCCAAATCGTCAACATGTCTTTCGCCACAACCGACCACTTCGCCACACCCAAATAAGAGATCACTATTTAATGCGCTATAGCCATTTTTATCCATGGCTTGATAAAAGGGAACAACCCCATGATCCCACTTGGTAACCCAAACAAAGGGGCCAATAGTTCTGATAAGCTCTCGTTCTCCCGCTCTAGTAAGATTTCGCCCGTAATCAGTTTTATCGATAAACTCAGGCTTGTCCTGAAGAAGCTTGGCGGCCTCATCAAAAGTAACAGAATTAAAAGTTAAATCTCCGTTTGCCACTGACTCTAAGTGACTTAGACTGCCGGCTGCTCGTGTAATCGACTCAGCTTGCTCCCTAAGCATCGCTTTGCTGAGCGCGCGGATATACCCTTCAGCCAAAGACATAGCCTCAGCCAAGTCCCCACTAATTTCTACCTCGCTGTGCATAAACTGGCAGAGATGTGTAGCGTCCCAGTCCTCCCCACGAAATGACGGCATTAGATAATAAGCGCCTCGGGGCTTCATTCGACAACACAACTCAAGCTGAAACTGCATGGAGTCGGCTAAATATGTTTCCTGACCATTTAATTGAATACATACAGGAATTGAGTCACTTCCCAGCCCAACTGGACTTGAAATACTGCCAGTCGTAACAGGTAAGTGAACGGTGCCAATCCCCTGGTTCCACCAAAACACAGCTGTCTCTCGAGTAAGTATGTCTTGTAAATCTACCAGTAAGTTAAACCAAGGATTATTTGCGAGTTTCAAATATCTGCTGGGATCTTCAAGAATCGGTGGTTGCCAGCCATTTGTATGCCCATTCGTAGTCAATTTCACAACCCCAATCAGAGAGATATCCCCATAAGAATATATCCATCTACTTTTTACTGCCGGGTGATACAAATTTTTGCTGCGTATTTTAGCTCCCCCTTTAAAAATTCAATAACTGCAATAGCCGAATAAGGAAATAATGAAAAATTAGAGAAAATCACGACAGTTTTATCAGAATAACTACATAGACTATAAATTAAACATTGCCATGAATATTCTTGCAAAAAGTTTCTCAATTAAAGATGAAAAATCAAACTTATATTCTTTTGGTTGATCTCGAATGTACTTGTGATAACGAGCCGCCCCTCCCTCCAGAGGAAGCCGAAACCATAGAGTTGGGTGCGATAGTGGGAAGTTTGACACAAAAAGCTTTTGTTCAATTAGATGAAAGGCAGCTTTACGTAAAACCCACTATTCACAGAGAATTGACACTATTTTGTACGGAATTAACGGGTATTACTCAGGAGCAGGTTGATAAGGCCTCGTTGTTACCCGGGGTACTGGATAAATTCAAAGATTGGCTTTCCAACTATGAATTAGCCGCATGGGGCAGCTGGGGAAATTTTGATGCATGGCAATTGCACATGGAAACAGGCGGAAAGGAAATAGTAAACCCCTTACAATACCTGCCTCACATTAATGTGAAGCAAATATTCGCTGACAATAAAGGATACCGCGTCGACCTAGCCAAGGCTATTCAACTATCGGGGCTTAAATTTAAAGGGCGACAGCATTCCGGTATCGATGACACACGAAATATCGCCCAACTTCTGGAAAATGATATCGCCCTGCGAACTAGTTTTTTAAATCAGATATAATCAGGCCTAGTAATATCACCTTGTAAGAACAGCATTCTGCGTCTTCTCCTAACCCTACCGCCCCATCAGTGATCGGCTTGGGCAATTAACCCATCGATATCCAGGTACTGGGCAGCATTGCGATAGTTCGCGGCGCTATCGAATGGAAGGGAGCCTAGAAGAGGAGCCGGCAGTAGAGCCTTAAGGGTATGCAGATTCTCCTCTGCGCGAGCCATACCCTCACCACGTACAAAGTTGGCTACCCAACCCACTAACGGAAGCCCATCACGGCGGATTGCCTCTACCGTGAGTAATGCATGGTTGATACAGCCAAGTTGCATTCCCACCACGAGTATGACCGGTAGGTTTAGTTCCCGGGGCAACTGGGACAGAAAGCTTCTTGGGCCCAGCGGGGTGCGCCAGCCACCAGCACCTTCAATCAAAACCAGGTCGGCCCCTGCAGACATCACTCCCCGGCAGACGCCAGCCATCCGCGCAACATTTAACTGCTTTCCCACCTCTGCGGCCGCTATATGCGGAGCAATAGCGGGCTCCAGGGCAAAAGGGTTTACTTGCTGGTAAGGCAGCTTCAGAGTCATCGCTTCCTGGAGCAAAAGGGCATCTTCATTGCGCAGGCCATCATCCGTGTGCTCACACCCAGACGCCACAGGCTTCACTGCCGCCGTTTGCAAGCCTGCCTCCGCCGCTGCCGATAACAGTGCGGCGCTCACATATGTCTTGCCGACCTCGGTGTCAGTACCGGCGATAAAATAGGTTTTTGCCAAGGCCTAACTCCCTCCTCCAATAAAAGTTAACTTTTTTCATAACGTGACTTTTCACGCCACTCAGATGGTGATAAATTAACCGGGTAGCGCAAATTTCGAACAAATCAAGCCGTACATCGATAAGAAGGCACGGGGTTGCGCTCACACAATAACCCCCTTTTAAAGGGGACAGACAGCAGGGATGCGGTGTCATTGCGAAATAACCGACAACTACCCGAACTGCTTAAAGACCATGCGATACCTGACCTTTGCCCTGCTCCTGCTGGTGCCAATCTTTGCTTCAGCGAAAGTTGATCCCGTTGACCACGTCGTGGTTTATAAATCCAAGAAACTCATGCAGCTGATACGGGACGGCCGTGTCGTGAAAAGCTATACCGTGTCTTTTGGCGATAACCCTAGGGGACACAAGGTTCGCCAGGGGGACGAGCGAACCCCTGAAGGCCGCTACACACTGGACTGGAAGAATCCCAACAGCCGCTTTTACCGTTCAATCCACGTGTCCTATCCCAACAAGCAGGACCGTGCACGGGCAGCCAAAATGGGGGTCAGTCCCGGCGGTGACATTATGATCCACGGTATCAAGCCCCAGTGGTCCTATATGGAAAGACATCTGCGCCGCACCAACTGGACCGATGGTTGCATCGCGGTGGCCTCCAACCGTGAAATGGACGAAATCTGGGCTCTGGTGAAGACGCCAATCCCTATCGACATCTACCCCTGATCTCTTCAATCTTGCACCCGGCTCCCTGCGTTGCGATAGGCGCAGGTCAGCCGGATTTTTTTGCCCTGCAAGCGGTGAGATTCATATAGATCACCTCGTAAGTTACCGGCAATCCTCGCTCTTCCCGCTTATTTTCATAGGCTACGGACAAGTGCTGCAGTTTGCGACGACCTGTCATACCTTTATCCGCCGCCCGGTTAATATTGTGTGCACCCACTTCCTTAAGCTCCCGCATCAACTGCCGCAGGCTATCAAAGTGCAGTAGGCGCAATTCATCCGTAACCAATCCGCTGAGGTCACTGTGCAGTGCCGCTTCACGCCATTGCTCGGCGGGCAGGAACTGATTGACATGTACACCCCCATCCACTTGAGCCCAACTCTGTTTCAATTCCACCAGGGTTTTAGGGCCAAGGGTGGCAACCAAGCACCGCCCTTCAGGGGCCAGTATTCGCTGCAACTCAGCAAACAATTGCGGCAGGCGGTAGCACCATTGCAGCGCCATACTTGAAAACACCAAATCAATACTACCCGCCGCCAGGGGTAACTGTTCGGCATCGGCCGCAACGTAACCATCAGCTTCTGGTCTTTGCGTCCGGGCAAATTTCAGCATCCCCTCCGCCAGATCCAGGGCAATAATTTGCGCCTTAGGAAAATGCCGTCGTAACAGTTCAGTACCGAATCCGGTGCCACTGCCCAAATCGAGGATCGTACGGGGTGCCCAGCTGTCATCGGCTTGGGCCAACAGTTGCCGGCAGACTGCCCGCTGCAGATGGGCGCAATCATCGTAGCCCTGTGCTGCCCGGGTAAAAGAGCGAGCTACCGCAGCCTTATCAAACGGCTCAGCCGGGGGATTTCCAATAGACTCGAGAAGCTCGAATAGATATTCAGCGACGATGTCAGCTTTGGTGCAATGGGGTAAATGGCCCGTCTCGGGTATGACTTTGACGGTGCCCCCACACGCCTCAATGGACCGAGCAGCTTCAATGGGAACCAGGGCATCCCTGTCACCAAACAGGTGCAGTGCCGGCACGGACAGATGTTCCAAGTATTGGCGATTATCCAGCTCTGCCAAGCAGCACAATGCTCCCCGCCAGGCATCACTATTTATTTGTGGTTTTTGTGCCTTTAGGTCTTTAAGCAAAGAGCGCATGGAGCTATCACCCCGCGCCTGTAGTGAGCAAAAACGCTCCCAGGTACTCTCCGGAGATGATGTAAAAGCATCGAAAAATGCCTTGAAAGTGCTCTCGGCCATGCCTGGCCAGCCGTCTCGTTCCACAAAGCAGGCATTGGCAGCTATGGTCACTAAACCCAGAACTTTGTCCTGCTTCGCTATAGAAGCCAGGCGAACGGCCAGCATACCGCCGAGGGAGTGGCCAACCAGGATACAGCTAGGGGGAAGTTCCTGGTAAAGCTTCTGCAGCAAAGCTTCTAGTGGGGGCCAGTCTTCAGCACCTTGTGTAGCAAATCCAGGTAACTCAATACAGTGGAGTTGCACTTCTGTACGACGCGCCAGGGATTCTATAAGCGGCTGCCAAAGGTCTGCACTCCCGCCCCACCCGTGCAGGAAAACCAAGTGTTCAACCCGTGTCACTTATCCAGTACCCCTGCGCCCTGCAAAATCTGCTGCAGTGCGCCTAGTAGCTCATCGATATCCTCGGCCAGATGAGCCGCGCTCAGGGTAATGCGCAAGCGTGCAGTGCCCAGCGGCACTGTAGGCGGGCGAATGGCACCCACCAGGAATCCACGCTCCTGCAATTCTCTGGCAACCGCCATCACGGTGTTTTCACAGCCCAACACCAGCGGCTGTATCGCACTGGCCGACGCCTGTAGAGGTAAGCCGAGCTGTAGTGCCCTGCGGCGGAAATAAGCGATATTTACCCGCAAGCGCCCTTGTAACTGAGGCTCATCGCGAATCAATTCGATAGCAGCCAAGGCACCGGCAGCCACTGCTGGCGTCATTCCGGTGGTATAGATATAGGGCCGCGCAAACTGGGTGAGGAAATCTATCAGTGCCCGGGAGCCCGCAATAAAGGCACCGGCATTGCCAACCGCTTTACCCAAGGTACCCATCACAACCGGGGCTTGTTCCTGGGTCAGCCCCGCCAGGGCACAGCTGCCCGCCAGCGGGTATGCTTCACTACCCATTACGCCAAAGCCGTGGGCCTCATCAACCATTAACCAGGCGTTGTATTGCTTACACAGAGTGGCAATCTCAGCCAGAGGGGCCAAATCACCATCCATGCTGTAAACGCCATCCACCGCTACTAAAGTAGCGCCACCCCGGCTAGTAGCGCGCTGCAATTGGCGTTCAAGGCCAGCGAGATCGTTATGGGCAAAGCGCAGACTGTTGGCGCCACTCAAGCGGGCACCGTCAATCAGTGAGGCATGATTAAGCCTGTCCGAAACAATATTGTCGGCTCGCCCCAACAGGGCACAAATAGTGCCGATATTCGCCATGTAGCCACTCGAGAATATCAGCGCCGCTTCTCGCCCACTTACTTCGGCGATGCACTGCTGCAAGCGGTGATGAATATCCAGGTGACCATTAACCAGGTGAGAGGCTGTGGCGCCTGCACCACACTCTGCTCCCGCCTTCTGTGCTGCGATGACTTCCTCGCGGCTGGCAAGCCCCAGGTAGTCGTTACTGCTAAATACCAGTAGCTCCCGCCCATCGACCCGGGCTCGCGGCCCGGGTGCGCGATCGAGGGTTTTTAGTTCCCGGTACAGATTCTGCTGGCGGCGCTCGGCGAGGCGCTGTTGCAGGACTTCATTCAGGGTCATTTGGCCGCGTCGTAGAAGAAGGCATCATTTTGCTGTTCGGTGATCTGCGCGTTCAATTCCGCTTCCACCTCAGCCTCATCGGCGTACTGCTGATACTCTTCTGGCTTAATACCCAGGCGACTGAACAACTGCATATCTTCGTTAGCTTCCGGATTCGCAGTCGTCAGCAGTTTTTCACCGTAGAAAATAGAGTTGGCGCCGGCGAGGAAGGCCATTGCCTGCATCTCATCGCTCATCTGCTCGCGACCGGCGGATAGGCGCACATGGGATTTCGGCATCATGATACGGGCCACAGCAATGCAGCGAATAAATTCGAAGGGGTCCAGGTCCTTTTGTTCTTCCAGCGGGGTACCTGCGACTTTTACCAGCATATTGATGGGCACTGATTCGGGGTGCTCCGGCAGGTTCGCCAATTGCATCAATAACCCGGCGCGATCTTTATCGCCTTCACCCATTCCCACAATGCCACCAGCACAGACCTTCATTCCCGCTGAGCGCACTCGCCCCAAGGTTTCCAGGCGATCCTGGTAAGTGCGAGTGGTAATAATCTCACCGTAATATTCCGGCGAAGTATCCAAATTGTGGTTGTAGTAATCGAGGCCTGCATCCGCCAACTCCTGGGCCTGATCATCATTTAACATGCCCAGGGTCATACAGGTTTCCATACCCAACGCCTTTACTTCACGTACCATCTGGGTCACGTAAGGCATGTCTTTTTTCTTGGGGGAGCGCCAGGCGGCCCCCATGCAGAAGCGGGTAGCACCGCCGGCCTTAGCTGCCCTTGCCTCCTGCAACACCTTTTCAACCTTCATCAGTTTTTCCCGCTCCAGCCCGGTGTCATAGCGGGCACTTTGGGGACAGTAGGCACAGTCCTCAGGGCAAGCACCGGTCTTGATAGAGCAAAGGGTACTGACCTGTACCCGATTAGCGTCAAAATAAGCTCTGTGCACTTGCTGCGCGGTAAACATCAAGTCGCTAAACGGCATGGCGAAGAGGTCCAGTACCTGCTGGCGGGTCCAGTCGTGGCGGATCTCTGCGGCGGGCATTTGCTGGGCGGCAGTCACAGGGCGTACTCTCTCTGTTGCTTATTAAAATCGGATACTCACAGCCTGTTAGCAGGCTCTAGTGGAATCGATCAGCGGGCTCTAATTCAGCGTCTGCCGTTCAATCCACCAGACTGGCCAGTTTAGCCACGGCCAAACCGCTGTCAACTCGGAAGAGACGATATGGTTTACAAGCTTTTCAGTAGAAAACTTGCCCAAAGTCTGGCCCGCTGCCTGCTGTGCGGCGGAGCATCGGGAGAGGTTGGAATCTGTTCTGCCTGCACTCAGGAACTACCGGCGCTAGGCCGTGGTTGCCGCTACTGCGCCCTACCCTTGGCGGCGGCAAAAGATAATATTTGCGCGGCCTGTTTACAGAGGCCACCCGCCTTAAAGAAGATCAGTGCTGCCTGGCAATACGCTTACCCAATCAACCACCTAATCCAACATTTCAAATACCACCGGGACCTGGCCGCCGGACACAGCCTTATACAGCTAGCGGCCCGCCAATTGGGGCTTCCAGAGGATATGCCTGACATACTTACCCCGGTTCCTCTGCACTGGCGTCGCTATTGGCAACGCGGTTACAACCAGGCTCAACTTATTGCCAGTGGGCTGGGGCAAAACTGGTGCCTGCCAGTAGATCTGCAACTACTGCGCAAAACAACTTCCACCAAAACCCAGTCTCAACTCAGCCGCAACCAACGGCTGAAAAACCTGTCTGATAGCTTTGCCGTGCGCGGAGAAATATCGGGTGCCCATATCGGCCTGGTAGACGATGTTGTAACCACGGGAGCGACCCTTGAAATCATCACTCGCCAGCTACTCACAGCCGGGGCAAAACAGGTCAGCGCCTTCGTTTTGGCCAGAACGCCATGACTGTTCGGCGCGACTACAAATAGACCCATAGTCACCCCAACGTCACAATAGCTTACCTTGCCGTTCTGGCGCCTCAGTCCCTCATCTGCCAGCACTGCTAAGGTTCTAACAGCGACTAAATTGCCCGCATTTCTGTTGTCGCGGGCCAGGAATTCAGCGATGAGTGAATACAAGTTGCCACGGGGCATTGTCATCAGCGGCACAGGCCTGTGGACCCCACCGGAATCTATTAGCAATGAAGAGTTGGTAGATGCCTATAACACCCATGCCGAGCAGTACAATCTTGAGCATGCTCAAGAGATTGAGGCCGGTGAGCGCGCAGCAAAACCTTTCTCTTCTGCAGAATTTATCGAGAAGGCCTCAGGCATCAAGAGCCGCTATGTGGTGACCCGCGATGGCATCCTTGATCCGAAGCGCATGCGCCCCCTTATTCCCGAGCGCGCAGATGACGAGCTGAGTGTACAAGCCGAAATGGGCTTAAAGGCCGCCAGACTAGCCCTGGAGAAAGCCGGCAAGCAGGCGTCTGACATTGATTTGGTCATTGTCGGTGCCTCCTATATGCAGCGCGCCTACCCCGCTATTGCTATTGAAATCCAAGGTGCACTGGGTATCGATGGTTTTGCCTTTGATATGGAAGTGGCTTGCTCCTCAGCCACCTTCTCACTTCAGCGTGCGGTGGATGCGATCTGCTCAGGCTCAGCCAAAACTGTACTGGTCATCAATGCTGAGCTGGCCTCACCACAAGTGGATTACACCGACCGAGACAGCCACTTTATCTTTGGCGATGTAGCCGTAGCCAGCATTATCGAGCGCAGAGAAACCTGTACTGTCGAAAGCGCCTGGGAAATTCTCGGCACCAAAGCGAAAACCGTTTTCTCCAACAATATCCGTTCGAACTTTGGCTACACCGCTCGCGCCGCCGATGTGGACCCATTTGGTCCCGGTAAGTTGTTCCGCCAGAATGGCCGAAAGGTATTTAAAGAAGTTTGCCCCATGGCGGCGTCTCATATTGAAGCCCACCTGCAAGAGACGGACACCGATCCTCACAGCGTGCGCCGCTACTGGCTCCATCAGGCCAATATCAATATGAACAACCTGATCGCCAAGAAGCTAATGGGTGACAATGCAAGCGTTGAGCGCGCGCCCATCGTTCTGGACCGCTACGCCAACACGGCAAGTGCCGGCTCAGTTATCGCGTTTAATTTACACAGCGATGACTTGCAGGTCGGTGACCGGGGAATTATCTGTTCCTTTGGCGCGGGCTATTCCATTGGCAGCTTGGTATTGGAAAAAATCTCCATTTAATTTTGAAATATTTTCGGAGTTCGGGAATAAATACTGAACTCCGAAACAACCACCAAAAAGACCGGTGGTTCTCACTACCACTGACACCAGGATTTTATTAACCGGCGACCTGGCCTTCACAAATATCTATTAAAACTATGCGCGATCCAGCCGCAGCGCATAGCAACCATAAGCAGCGAAGCGCAGCAGAGCGAAATCAATCTCATCCTGCATAAAATATTCACTCACTTCTGTTTTTATTTGTTCAGGGCCCACCAATTTCGCAGACACGATGTGCTCTTCAGCGCTATAGGCGCGAAGCACTAGTGGCACACCACTCTTGAAATAATCTTCCGCATTATTATTTAGCGGGGGGAAGCTATTCTGTGCTCTGAAGTCTTGTTCCGGCTGCGGCTGCGCCAGTACAAATACAGGCCCGTATTCCCGGTAAGGACCGGCAAAAGAGAAAGGGCAGTAGCTCGCCAAGAGGATTTTCTCCCCCGGCCGTGCGCGCCGTCGCACATCACGACATGGCTCACCGCCCTGGGCGCTCAGCTGCCGTACCGGCTGCCCTAGATCATCTAGACCTGCTTGACGAACCTTTTCTAAAAAATCTTCGCGGATAGGTGTTACGGTAAAAGTCATGGCTAAGGTCACCCCACTTGCTAAAAGAGCGAGGTTACTGAACACCAAACAGCATCGCTGGCCAGATTCGGGCGCGTCATTCCAAGCGAGTAGCGGTTATTTTTTTACGGACTCTTCAAGCTCACTCAGCAGACCTTCCGCCCAACTGATCCAGGTCTTTTCCGCCTCAATACCCAAAAGCAGGGTTTGATGTGCCAACCAGTAGCGCTCCTGGAGCGCTGTATCACTCTTTAATACCCGCTCATTTTGCTCCTGGTAACTTTCCAGAGAGCTGCGATGTTGGCGCAGTTGGGCCTCCAGAGCATCTCGCATTTCATCCTTGCTCAGGTTGTGGCCGGCGAACATACGCACCAGGAAAGGCTCGCGAATCTTCTGCGGCGCACTGGGCTGAGTGACCCAGTCACGCAGCTCGGCGCGACCTAGATCCGTGAGGCTATAGACCTTCTTGTCCGGCTTGCCTTCTTGGGCCTGCTCCTCACAGTCCAGCAGGCCCTCCTCATGTAACTTGTGCAGCTCGCGATACATCTGCTGATGGCTGGCACTCCAGAAGTGGGAGACGCTGCGCTCAAAGCGCCGCTTAAGGTCATATCCACTGCCGGGCTCAATATCCAGCAAGGTGAGAACGGCAAAGCGCAGAGACATGAAAACTCCAACTCATCTTATGCAAAGAGTTGCATATTAACCGGAGCCAGCCATTTATGACCAGCTGCCGGGTTTTCATAGCAAGATAATTAGATTAATAAAACATTAAAAAATAGGACAAATGTATCGACAGAAACTAACAGTCGAGATGTAAGGCTAGCTTTTATGCAAATTGGAGATATAATCGCCGGCTTGTCGCCAAAGTCGTTTAGGCGGCCACTGTCTACGAGGTTGTTTGCCCAATGTCCGCGCCCGCACTATCCCCATCCAGTCCAGATGCCCCAGATGAAAAGGCTTCTGGTGCGCGCCGCTGGGACTTTATGCTGGACATCTTCGCCATGAATAGCTTCTCTTGGGCTGTAGCGATCCCCATCGAGCTGGTTCTGGCGGGTATGAGTTGGAACGAACACCTGAAAGTTCGCCTGATGGCCCTGGTATTCAATACCCTTATCGCCCGTCCATTCAGTATGTATCGCAACTGGATTGTGAACCGTTTTGGGGGTGGCGGCTTTATCAATGCCTATCTGGTAGACACCTTTGTATTCCTCAGCTTCCAGTTCCCGCTATATATGGCCAATATGCGCCTCGGTGGGGCCAGCTGGGACGAAATTGCCACCGCCAGTATTACTTTTATGCTCATCGCGGGAGCTCTTGGCCGCCCCTACGGAATTTATCTCGACTGGGTGCGCCGAGTGTGGATTAATACGCTTGTCCCCCTGTGGAGCAAACGCGCTGCCTGAGGGGGCACCGATACTCGATTAGGCATTACGAGAGAGGAACATGACTGTGTTGACCGATAACGCCATTGAAAACAGTTCCATGACCGTTGGCGTGGTCGCCGGCACCCCCACAGATACCCGCTTCGGGTTGGACTTCCTCGCCGCGCGCCAACTTCGTGGCGTGGGCCTGTCCCTATCTTCCTCTCCCCAGGCCCAGACTCAATTGCAGGCGCTGGAGCGCGACGCCCTTACCCAACAATTGATCGAAGCCATAGAGCAGCTGTACCAGGCCGGTGCAGAAGCGGCCATGATCTATTGCAACTCACTTTCCGGTGCTGTGGATATGGCGGCGGTAAAAGCTTCCTCCCCCATTGAGGTGGTATCCCCTCTAGAGGTCTACGCTGAGCTTACCCAGCGCTATCGCAACTTTGGACTGCTGGCCGCCAACTGCCAGAGCTGCGCCAATATCGAGCGGGAAATACTCGAGCGCAATACAACCGCCAAAGTCATCGGTATTGGCAACTTGCAAATTGTGGAAGATATCGAGGACGGCCTCGCCGCAGAAATGATTGTTCGCCAACATGCCCTTGATGACTTGGTCGCGGCATTGGTGAAAAGCGGCGTACAGATCCTGATTTTGGGCTGCACCCATTTCGATTATTTTTATCGGGAATTGCTCGCACACTGCGATGGCATTCGCCTTTTCCTTCCCTCAGAGCGTATGTTGCAATTGCTGCAAGAGCGCATTCCCCAGGCTGCCTGAATACTATTTCCTCACAGCAGCTCCGGCGTAATTTGTTCTGGAGCTGTCGCTAAACTACCCATCCAACCTAGTAAATTGCTGCTAGATCCCTCTATGTAATCAGATGCAATCTGTGGATTAACTCCCTGCCAACAACCCGGCTACCCGATCCAAGGGCTGAACAGACGGGGCTGGCAGGCTACTTCTCTATTGGTACGTTCACTGAAGCGCCTCTGCTCCCCCCACAGCAGAAGGAAAATTTTTCTTGTACCAAAAGCGGGCTTATTGCAGTATCAAAAATCTCCGATGTACCTGGGTATCCATTACAACAAGTCGTATTAAAACCTTTTTGGACTGCAGGATTTAGTCCAATTTAAATAACGTTGGTTACAAGGATGATAGAAACCACTTTGTCTGGGGGAATTCCCTCTCGTCACGTATTCTTGCGTGTCATATGCCTCGGCCTATTGGTCTCGGGTTCGGTATTTTTATCGAGTACTGCACAGGCCGATGTTATTACCACACTAAAAAGTCAGGTCCCGCTCTTTTGGGTGGGAATACCCGCTGTACTTGTACTGCTAATTTGTGCGTTTGCAATAAATAGGCAAGTTAACTTACGCCAATTAACCCTCGATACCAATGCTCGGCTTAAAAATTTGAGCAAGGAAAATAGCAATCTTTTCCAACAGGTACACAGTCGTAACAGCGAATTTGTCGCACTGGAAAAACAACTTGCTGATGCCCTTAGTGAGCTTGAACAATTGCGCCAGGAAAAATCTGATCTCCTCACCATAACCCGGCACCACTTACAACATCCCTTGGATACACTTCTCGGCACTTTGAATTTATTGGCTCGCAGCGAAGACAATAATACACGCGCCCTGGTAGAAATCGGGAAAAGACAATTAAACAGCGCCCTTAAATCCCTGGAGAACTTACATCAGTGCGGTAATGTTGAGACAGTAGAATTAAAACTCCCCACTGAAAGCCATCGTGCGCCCGGCAAACAGCTCTCTGTTTTACTCGTTGAAAACAGTAAGCATGACTCCCTTCAACCCACCCTGGAAACCATGGGCCATAACGTACAGCGGGAGTGCAATGGGATCGATGGGAGCAGCGCTGCACTGCAAAAAAACTTCGATCTTATTTTGGCAGACACCCATCTTCCATTGATGGATGGTGTTGAAGCAGTGCGGGAAATCCGTAGGGAGAGAGGTGCAGAACTACCTATTTTTGCCCTTTTACAAAATGCCAGCTCTGGCGATAAGGAGCGCTACCAGGCCAGAGGCTTTACCGGGGTATTGACCCACCCGATCGGCGACCGACAGCTGATGCAATTATTGAGCTGGGCTGTTCGCCGAAGCCAGGGCATTGCAGGCCCCCAGGGAGCAAAGCCCACTCGACTCCTTAATACCAATACTCTATTTCGCCTGCGGGATACATTGGACCACCATACGTTTGCCGAATTACTCAGTGAGCGCACCGCTACCCTGCCAAAACAAATAACGTCATTAACCAGCGCTATTACTGGACGCCATTGGCTTGATGCAGAACAGCAGGCACAAAGACTGGCTCGCTCAGCTATTGAGGTCGGCCTCGAAACAATAGCTTCTCGCTTACGTACCCTGGCCGCAAACCTCTCTATCGATAGTGAAAGAGAACACTGTCGCCAACAGCGCACAGAGCTGTTACAGCTTATGCGCGAATCTGTGCGCCAACTAAAGGCCTGGCGCGAGCGCAATGTTCACACTGAGTGGGCATTAAAATAAACCACCCTACTGTGGCCCGATTTCGAGTCACAGTACTCTTACTGGGAAACAATGGGGCGGAAGAGGCGTCTGCAGTCCACCGCGCAAATAACACATCCCAGCGCAGCTAAGTTGAAATGCACTATTTGCACCACACTATATTGGAGTGAATAGTAGAGAGAACAAGTTATGTCAGAGCAGTATCCCGAACGCAGCCACGAAGCCCGAGAACAAAGCGGGCGCGACCTGGCCATCATGGTTTACCTGATCCAGGCGATCAGCTTATTTACCGCAGTACCATTTTTTATCGGGGTATTAATCAATTACTTTAAGCGCAGCGATGTTCGCGGAACCCTGGCCGAGTCTCATTTCCGCTGGCAGATTCGCACCTTCTGGTTTTGGCTGCTGTGGACCATTGTTGGCTCCCTAACCATTTGGGTACTGGGGCTGGGCTATCTGATTCTGGCAATTAACTGGGTGTGGGTAATCTATCGGGTTATTCGCGGCTGGCTGATGCTGGTAGACAGACGTCCGACCTATTAAAAGTAAGCCTTCAATTTGGGGCCCGAGTGATTGTGGGCCCTTGTAAAATTCTGAGTTATTTAAATAAATTCCCCGCTTCGAATATTTAATCCACTTTCACACTTCAATACTTCGGACAGTTTTAAGAGATGAAATGGGTAGGAATTATGGGCAGGTATTGCCTAACGTCTCATGGACACAACTTTCAACGACTTGGATCTAGGTCTAAGATGCAGAAAAGTTGCCAGTATTTATGAACGGTATAGTGACTACGGGGCTATAGCTGGATAAAGCCTTCCGAAGTGTTACGATTTAAGAATTACAAGATAGTACTGCTGTGGTTCTGTGGGGCTGCTATAACAGTTTTGTCTCATCGATAACCCCAACAACTAAGACTTGAGTATGGCTGATGATGGAGATGACAATGTGGTAAATTATCTGTCAACGAATATCAGCGCGGCTCTGGTTGTTGTCGACATGCAAAACGATTTTTGTTGCGCGGGGGGCTATTACGACCGTAGGCGACAGGGTTCCAGCAATATTGAGCTTGAAACTCCGTCACCAAGTAGAGATTGGAGTCCGCGGATCATCCGCAAAGGTGATGATCTGAAAAAGGTAGTTAATAATATTATTTTATGTATGAGGGTTGCCAAAGAGAGAGAGATTCCTATTCTTCTGTTAAAGACAGTTATTAAGCCAGATCATAAATATCTTAATTCTTTTCTTCGTGGCGAGGAAAATAGAGGTAGGTGTTACTATCCGTGTAAGTTAGGTACTTGGGGTGCGGAAATTATAGAGCCTATTTGGCAGATGGCAGAAGAGGGGGTAATTGTAGTTGAAAAGCATGTTTATAACGGCTTTGTTGGTACCTCCCTGGAAGAGGAATTACTAAGTTTAGGGGTTGATACAGTTTTTATTGTCGGTGTGGAAACACACATATGTGTCCTGGCTACTGCACAAAGTGCTTCATTTCGCTTCAAGACGTATGTTTTTGAAGATGCTGTTTGGAGTGCCAATTGTGAGCTTGCTAAGCATGCACTTTCAATATTTAAAGATGGTTATGGTTATATCGCTGACCACAAGATTTTGTATTTTGTGGGGGTATCACATGGCTCTCCATAAACAATATTTTAGAGTTGGTTTATCTTGAATTTAGGTTTCTGTCTAAACTATTTCGAATAGCTTGCCATATCCTAAAAATTTCGCGCAGTTTTAGGCTGTAAAACAGGCCGGCCCTTGGGTAGACCCTGAGGAAAATAAGGTTCGACCCTTCCGGGTATCTCGCTAAGATAGTAAAACTGTCAAGCGAGGTTAAGTATGAAAACAAAAAGTACACGAAGGAAATTCAAGCTGGAATTCAAGAAAGGTGTCTGAGCTCTAGTCTCTGAGCAAGGATATTCATTTTCTAGGACTGCAGAGGCTGTAGGAACCAATACCTGCGACGTGAGGTAAAGCAGTTGTGTATGGAGAAAGAAATCACAATTTTTTTCATGGGGAGGTTGTCTTCCTGTCGATATTACTAATAAGCCAACTCCCCGATCTCTGAAGACCTTTTGCCCTGCTCGCGTCTCAGTATCCTATGCATTGTCACTACTTCAGTGCCCCCCGGTGAGGATTAACCTTAAACAGGGCGACTTCGGTGTGTAGCCATCTTTTTGTCGTGATAGTTTTTTATTTATCCTTATCAGTGCAATTTAAGACCGGGATTCACTGCTCGATTGGCTTGACTAAGTAAATAGAGCAGTATGGCCTTGGGCCAGCCGTGGATTGCCGCCAAGTGCATTTGGTAAAGGGAGTGGTAGGCCAAACTGGCAATACGGCCCTCAAGAGTAAGGTTTCTTCTTACAAAAGACCCCCTTAAGTTTCCTACAGCAGTGTTTGTACTAAGAGAAACCAGCGAACCACGATCCCGGTAATAGAAGTGCCCCAGGGATTTTTTTTCTATCAGGGCGATCAGGTTGGTGGAACAGAGCTTGGCCATCTGTTGTGCGGCGAGTGCGCGTGATGGTACACGCCGTTTGTTACCGTCGATGCAGCTGGCACAATCCCCTATAGCAAAGACATGGGGGTCATTTTTGCTTTGCAGGGTGGTTTTCACCTCTATCTGGTTGAGTTGGTTGGTGAAGAGACCATCCAACTGAGTGAGGAACTCCGGTGCCTTAACCCTGGTGACCCAGGCTCGAATTGCTGCGGGGATCTCTTTGCCGTCATCGGTAGTGAGGCTGTTGGCACTTGCAGTCTCAATATGGCAGTTGGTAAGTATACGAACCCCCATTTTAGATAGTTCTCGCGCGGCGCTGTTGCCTAATCTTGCCGGTAATCCCGGTAGTAACTGAGGCTCGGCCTCGACTAATGTAATGTCAATGGCACCGGTTCGGATACGACCATATTGACTAACCTGTCTACTAGCAGCCATCAGCTCCGCAGAAAGCTCCACCCCAGTACAGCCACCGCCGATAATGGCAATTTGTAATGTTCTATCGGGGTGTGTTTCTAGGCATAAAAAGTAATCGAGCAGTTGCTTGTGAAATTTGTGTGCCTGCTCAATGCTGTCGAGAGGAATGCAGTGCTCGCGCACTCCTTGTGTATTGGAGTCATCGCTTATGCTGCCAACGCAGATCACGAGATAGTCGTACTCTAGCTCGCGCGGAGGTATTAGTTCGCAGCCTTTGTCATTCAGCACCGCCCCTAGGGTCAAAATCTGGCGCTTCCTGTCGAGGGATTGTAGTGAGCCGAGCTGGAATTCATAGCCATTAGAGCTGGCGTGAATTTGGTAGTTAAGAGCATCCATGCTGGTATCTAATGTGCCAGTGGCCACCTGATAGATTAGGGGCTTCCAGATATGGGTGCGATTCTTATCGACTAAAGTGATCTGAGCAGATGGGGCCTTACGCTTAAGCCCAAACATCCGAGTAGAATTGAAATGGCGTCCAAGTCGAGTTGCTAAATGAAGGCCGCTGGCTCCGCCACCGATGATCACAATCTTTTTCATGAAGGTTGGTCATCCTGTTTATTACTTAAAAAGTTGACTCACTAATCTTTTTATAACTCTTGTTGTATATAGGTGCTTGTCGGCGTCAATTTTGACGTCATAAAACTCAGAATTAACGGCGATAAAGTAATTTAGGCTAGTACGGGATTATCACACTTGGCTGTGTTCCGCTTCGTTATCGCGGGTAAGTAACTGCCGTCATTAGCCATTTCTACGCAGGTTTACCTTTGGGTGTAGCTTCTCATTGCTACTGATCACATCAATGATAGAGGCTTGGCTGCAACTCTCTACGGTAGTGCGCACACACAGGGCTCCACTTTGTCTGCCGCCTCTGCAGTGAACAGGCCACCAAAGTCCTATGGATCTATGAACAGGGCCCAATGTCGCAGGGATTGCCATTCTTGCAGGTTTTATTCAAAAGCCGCGATACAGATGCGCGCCCAGCAACGGGTTAGTAGCCCACATTTACAACGCTATGGCGTGGGCGTGGGAAATCTATCTCTATTGAGTAGACGCCAACCTTTTGGATAGGGTAGGAAAAAAATGGTGAAAATACAGAGTGAAGAACATGTATATTGAATACACAAGAGATTTCAAAGTTAGAGTGGTAGTTCTCATTAATCAACTGAAAGTAGAGAAGGCAAATTGGTCGAGAGGCCCAGCCGTAGAATAAGTATGACAAAGGCAGCGAAATCTCAATCTCAATCTCAATCTCAATCTCAATCTCAATCTCAATCTCAAAATGATGATAATGAGATAAAATGTTTAAGAAAATAGGTTAAGAAATTATAGAAGGAGGAAGCTTCCCTAAAAAGTGGGAAGTATTTCTGAAAGATTCGCGTGGGCAGCCCTTAATCCGTAGGGAATTGGTGTCAGGTACCTATGTAGATATTTGAGCGATTCACCCCAGGAGTTTTATAAGTGGCTTCACCGTGATGAGAGTGATCGAGACATAGAAAATTGGCGAACTCTAGAAAGCACTTTCTCTCATGAGAATGCTATAGAAGGAGCGCGCGTAGCTTCCTACTGTGAGTATGAGTCAGTTAAATATACAACTTGGCTTCAGGTAATATAAAGGAATTATTGATTTTCTGAGCTAAGAATAACTAAGCCTCTGTACGCATTCTCGTTTCTATCGTTCCTTTCTTATTAATTTTCCTTAAGATCTCGCATTTGTTTTTGTAGGCTTTCCGAATCTGTATTAATACTTTCTACCGGTTGCCCTGCGATAACAAGAACTTCGGGAAATAAGCGTCGTTTTCTTTTCTTTTTAAACTGCTGCACTGAATTCTCGGCTTGGGAACCGGCTCCATGTAAGGCAATGGGAATAACCGGAACAGACTTGCGCTTTAAAATTTCCTCAAGGTCTTTCAGAAATGGCTGCAACTCGCCATCTTCGCTGATTTTTCCCTCAGGAAAAATACAGAGTAATTCCCCATTTTCAAAACTCTCCACTATGGTTTTGTAAGTGCGTTCACGGCTGTTTGGATCATCGAGATCCAAACCTATGGGAATAGCATCGCTCATATGCAATATACATCGCAGTAAGCGGGATTTATAGATTTTAGGGTGTGCGATAAAGCGCACATAACGCTCGATGGTGTCCGCTAATATTACTGGATCTAGAAAACTGATGTGGTTACTGATAATGAGGGCGGGTCCCTCTCTGGGGATTTGATCCAATCCTTTTAGGCTGACCCGATAGAGGATTCGTGCAGGCAGCAATAGCAGCCCGCGCATGATGAACTCTGGTAGCTTGGCAAAAATCAGGGCGACCACAATCAGGTTTAGTAAAGCGATAATGATGAAATATGTGGGGATAGAGATCTTTAGGATATCCAGGAAAGTGATACTCACGAGAGTAGCGGCCACCATAAACAGTGCATTGACCATATTGCTGATCGCGATAATCTGCGAGCGGATCTTTACACTTGAGCGGTCTTGGATCATTGCGTACAAAGGAACAGTAAAAATACCGCCAAAAATACCAAGGAGCGCCATATTGAGAAGGATCCAATAGGAACCATGATGATTAAAAAATTGAGTCAGGTTTGCGTTGGGAAGTGTATGAAAACTATTGGATTGGAGACCCAGCGCCAATCCAGCGCAAGTGATGCCAATAGCACCCAATGGCACTAAACCCGATTCGATACGACCTCGGGATAGCCAGTTGCACAGCAACGACCCCAAGGCAGTGCCCACAGTGAGGCTGCTCAACAACAAAGTGATAACATCTTCATTTCCACCAAGAGTATCGCGGGTAAAGTTGGGAATCTGCGCAAGGAATGCGGTGATTGTCAGCCAGAACCAGGAAATAGCGAAAATGGAGTAAAACACTGGAGGTGTCTGCCATGCCAAGTACATGACACGCACGACGTGTGCCACCGGGTTCCAATTGATGTGCAGTTTCGGAGATGAAGGCGGGGCCTTAGGAATTGCACAACTTGCCAGAAAACCAATGACGGCCATGAATACCAAAATGACCGCGATAAATGTCAATCCGTGTTGGCCGGGATGGGTGAATCCGACCAATATAGTACCGACAATTGTTCCGGTCAGGGTACCAATAAAAGACCCCATTTGGATTAACGCATTGCCAGCGAGTAGCTCACTTCTATTTAATTGCTGGGGTATCAGGGAAAATTTTGCCGCACTGAAAAGTGTAGAGGAAGTGCCATAGCAGAAAAAGACCACCATGCTCAGGGCATAATGCTGGGTAAACATAGCAATAATACCCACGATACCTATGCCTATTTCGGCCAATTTGTAGATTCTGATGAGCTTACTTTTATCGAACTTATCGGAGATTTGGCCTGCCAAGGAGGAAAAGAGGAAGTAGGGCAGAATCATCAGGCTAAAGGCAATATTGATCAGCGTGTTAGCTTCTTCTTCAGCCATACGGAATGCGAGTAGAACTATTAACCCATTCTTGTACATATTACGACTGAAAACTGCAAGAACCTGGGTTACAAACAGCGGTAGAAAACGCCGCGTACCGAGCAGCTTAAACTGGTTTTGAGCCATTACTTATCGCTCTTGTGGGCAATGCTCCGCATGGTGGCTGTGGCGCTATAGATTGCTGCTTAAAGATCCAATGATGCCTATGCAGCTATGGATCTATCGGCTGAAATCCGAATCTGTACCTGAATATAGCGAATTCAGTAAACTGTCCGAAATGTTGACACTTTAAAACCGCCACAATCTGGCTGGACATTAACGCACCGATATTTCCCGTTATTTTTCCGCCAAAAGTTGCAGCTGCAACATTGCATGCTTCAGCGCAAAGTGTGCGAATATGCCTATCCGATTGACTTTCACCGCGTTGTTAACAGGGAGAAATAGATTCGTGAACCAGGACCAGAATGCCCCCTTGCGGGAAGATGTACGCTTGCTGGGTGAAGAACTCGGCGCAGTATTACGAAACCAAGTTGGCGAGCCACTATTTGATACCGTTGAAAATATTCGTCAGGCGGCCGTTGAAAGCCGCAGCAAAGGGGCTATGCAGGCCGATCATTTGCGAGAGCTACTCGACCCCCTGGATGATGCGACCCTATTGGAAGTTGCCCGGGCATTCAGCCAATTTCTAAACCTGGCCAATATTGCCGAACAGCGCCACCGCGAGAGACTGCACCGCCAGCACCAGCGCTTTCCCGGAGATCCCGATACTGACCGCGGCCTGCGACAGGTACTGGCGGAGTTAAGCAAAGCGGGTAAATCTCCCGAGGAAATCCACGGAACACTTAAAGAGCTATCCGTAGAACTGGTCCTAACCGCTCATCCCACCGAAGTGACACGCCGTACCCTAATTCGCAAATACGATCGAGTCGCAGACCTGCTCAACACACTGGACAGGCCCGACCTGACCCCAGAAGAATCCCAGGATTTACGTCGCCACCTACAAGAGCAGATCCTTTCTGCCTGGAGCACAGACGAGATCCGCCGCTCCAGGCCCACCCCAGTTGATGAAGCCAGGTGGGGCTTTGCCACCATTGAACAATCCCTGTGGCAGGCACTTCCCAGAAGTATGCGGGAAATAGACAGTGAATTGGCCCTGGCCAAGCTGCCCCCATTACCGGTGGATTGGGTTCCCATCCACTTTGCCTCTTGGATGGGGGGAGACCGGGACGGCAACCCCAATGTCACCGCGAGCGTCACCCGGGAAGTCCTGCACCTAGCCCGCTGGATGGCCGCCGACCTCTATCTGCGCGATGTGGAAAACCTGCTCGCAGATTTGTCCATGCATCGCGCCAGCGAAGAACTTTTACAGCGCACTGGGCCCAGCCACGAGCCCTATCGCCTGGTGCTGCGCCAGGTTCGCGACCGTCTCAAAATAACCCGGGAAAAAATGGAGGCCCGCATTGGTCGACGCGCAGAGCCTTCCGGCCTCGCGTTTAGCAGCAGCGAGCAGCTGGCCGACGAGCTGCGACTGATCGACCGCTCCCTGCGCGCTGTGGGCCTCTCAGCCATCGCCGATGGCCAACTTAAAGATACCCTGAGGCGACTCAACTGCTTCGGCATCACTTTATTGCGCTTGGATATACGACAGGAATCCACCCGCCACGCTGACACCCTGGATGCCATTACCCGCTATCTGGGTATGGGCAATTACAGCAGTTGGAGTGAAGAGGAGAAACAGGAGTTCCTGGTGTCCGAGCTAGACAGCCGCCGCCCACTGGTGGACGAAAGCTTTTACCGCAGTGACTTTTGTGACGAAGAGGTAAGCGAGGTCTTACAGACCTGCAAGGTCATTGCCGAACAGGGTCCCGAGGGATTAGGTGCCTACGTTATCTCAATGGCAACCACACCTTCCGATGTTCTCGCAGTAATGCTGCTGCAAAAAATTGCCGGGGTGCAGGTGCCAATGCGAGTGGTTCCCCTGTTTGAAACCCTCGACGATCTCGATGGTGCAGCTACCACTATGAGTACCCTGCTGAATATCCCCCTCTACAAGCAGCGTGTCCTAGATGGCCAGGAAGTGATGATCGGCTACTCGGACTCCGCCAAGGACGCTGGCTTCCTGGGCGCCGCCTGGGCCCAGTACCGCACACAGGAAGCACTCACCGGAATATTCCGCAACCACGGTATCCCCCTAACTCTGTTTCACGGCCGTGGCGGCTCCATATCCCGGGGCGGCTCGCCTACTCGTATGGCCCTGCTGTCGCAACCACCGGGATCAATAGCCGGGCGTATTCGCGTTACCGAACAGGGAGAAATGATTCGCTTCAAATACGGCCGTCCCTCTGTAGCCGCCTACAATCTGGAGCAGTATGTCGCCGCAACTCTGGAGGCAACACTGATGCCCCCGGCAGAGCCGCGTTCGGAGTGGCGCGCGGAGATGGACCGGCTCACGGAAGTCTCCGTCGGCAACTATCGGGAAGTCGTGCAGGATGATCCAGCCCTGGTGGCTTACTTGCGCACTGTCACCCCGGAAACCGAGCTGAGCCGCCTGGCCCTGGGCAGTCGCCCGGCAAGGCGTAAACCCGGTGGCGGTGTCGAATCACTGCGGGCGATTCCGTGGGTGTTTGCCTGGACCCAGATACGACTGATGCTACCGGCCTGGCTGGGCACTGGCGCCGCCTTGGAGAATGCCCTCAAGCATGCAGATGAAACCGATATCTTGCGGGATATGAGTCGCCAATGGCCCTTTTTCCAGGGCGTTGTGGATATGCTAGAAATGGTACTGGCCAAGGCCGATCCCCGCGTTGCCTCCTGGTACGAAGAACGACTCACCCAGGATGCAGAACTAATCCAATTGGGTGTCAGTTTGCGAGAGCGACTGGCTCACACCGTAGAGGCCCTAAAACAACTTACCGGGCGGGAGAGCTTGTTGGATAACAATCCCGTAATGCGCTGGTCCATCCGCGTGCGTGATCCCTACACTGACCCTTTACACCTATTGCAGGCCGAGCTGATGGCACGTTTGCGCGAACGGGAAAGTGATGCGGTATTGGAAAGCGCGCTGATGGTCACTATCGCGGGGATTGCAGCGGGCATGCGCAATACGGGTTAAAAGACCCTGATACTGGGATTTGAGGCCTGCTCTTTTCACAACAGCAGGCCCCCAAGCAATCAGAACCTGCCGGTAAGTGCCATCACGAACAGGTCTGCCGGCAACTGTTCTCCATTCACCTCCAGCTGGCCACGGTTGACCTTGAGGTACATTTGCAGCTCGCCATTGTCTTCGATCAGCAGGCCATAATCTCGCAAAAGCATTGCCTGTCCTACCAGGGGAGACTGCAAAAGCGCCTGCTCTGCAGCGCTAACGGTCATACTACCTACCAGCGGTTTGAGCCACTGATCGATCTCACTGGCACCTCGGCGGGAGGATTTGCGCATACCCCGCCAATCGATATCAGCATCTACTAACACAGGGCCATTGCGAGATTGAATCGCCAGCTGTTGCTCCAGGCGCAGCGGGCGGCTCATTTCACGGGCCCAATTCCGCTCAGGGGCCGGCAACAATACGCGCAGGTAGTGCCCCAGATCCGCAGTCTTAATTCTCGGCAAGGTCATCTGTTGGCGCACAGAGGTAATCGGTGTTGCCGAGTCCACGGTGGGGAGCTTCAGGTCACTGATAACTTTCAGGGTCTGTGCCGCCAATTCTTCCAAGGTCAGGTCCAGGGTAACATCGCGCAATTGAACCGGCCCGGAATCTGATTCTGCCCTCAGCAACGACAAGCGCAGCTCCGCATTACCGCCCTCGCCGGGCATATATTCAAACTCGCCTTCAAGGGGCTCGGTAAACAGTACTTCGATACCTTCGCGAATATGGCGCAAGCTTCCCAGCTCCACGACACCGTTCAGCACAGCACCGCTGTAATCCGTAGATACGGCAATCTCCCCACCGTCAAACTCCAGCTCCCCGAGTGGGCCGGTATTTTTGAAAGGGTCTAAGCGCAGGGTATTCAGCACCCGGTTGTCGGCGGTAACCAGGGTTTCCAGAACTACCGGACTCGCCTGTAAAGCGCCATAAATGGACTCCAATTGAGCGCGCAATTCAGGCTGTAGTTGATCCAGCTCCAGCCGGGTCTCGGTATAAACCACACCCAGGCGCGGCCCCTTAGAGGTAAGCAACACCGGCCCATGATGGATCTCTGTATTGAGCTGGGTAGTGCCATCCGGCAATGCCACCTCAGTATTGGTTTCAGCACCAAACCATCCGCGTTCGTAACCCGTGGAATTCCCCCCCTGCAAGCGGCCCAACTGCTGCTTCCAAATTTCCTCTACTTTGGGGCCGATAAAACCCGGCGCAGCCAGCGCAGATATCACCATTAGGGCAAGCACAATAAATAGAAGCGAACGCAGTAGTTTCATAAAAAATCATCTAGCGAAGGGGTTTGCGCCGATGGTATCAGATTATGAGGCTATTAGTGCGACATGAGCCTCGTTACTTGGTACGAATGCTGAACATTCATCAACCACGGCATAAGGACCTACGACCCATCTCTAAAGAGCAGAATCTCGGCTTGTAAATTAGTAAATCTAATATTTCAAAAGCTCTGATCAAGCCTAAGAAGAGGGGGTTGTAAGCGGCCATAAATTGAAATTGACCATTATCGCTAGAGATCAGCTCACAAGTCTCTTGATCTCCTGTGGCACGCCTGAGTAATTTTATGGCTCGATGACAGTTTTAAACAACAATGTAATTTTTTAAACCACCCTTTAACTTCCCCTTAATCAGAGAAATTTAAAATGGTAGGTAACAATCTATTTTTCTTGTATTTCAATCTAACCCAGATTCTTATCTCCACGATTTAGCTTTCTTACAAATACCTCCGCAAAATAAAGGTCCTGATTACTATAAGAAAACCGCTATCTAGGAAATTTTTTTGTTTTCTACCTATTCATGTAAAAAATAATTATTGAATTCATAACCGTTATCTCGATCGGATCTTAAAAGATACCTTTACAACAACCGAAACTTCCATTACCGCACGTTGGGACACTCCCCCAGTTTGAGTAGACTTGTGGCCAAACTAGGAGAAGGAGAAGACGTTATGCGATATCTTGTTTCAATGGTGCTCTTGTGTTCTCTCGCAGGTTTCAGTTATGCAGATGACCGCATGACGCGCCTCCCATCCAACGCTGAACCCGTGCAAATTCTCGGCAAGACTTATTATCAAAGTGGTAATACTTTCTATGCCTTTAATGAGCAGGGCCGTTATTTCTACAGAGTACAGCCCCCCACCTCTATTCGTAGTTATGAGAATCCCCGGGATATGTATATCCGCGGCTCACAACCTCGCCCCCAAACTTGGGGTCTGACTAGAGACCAGGTAGAAGGCTGTATGAATGCCGCTGCAGATATGGCAAATGCTAACCCTGCGGTAGGTGGTAAGATTTATATTCGCGAATATAACCGCTGTATCAGTAACTTGCGCTAGCCATTGTGGCTATATTTACTGCTACAAGGGGCCTTCGGGCCCCTTTTTTCAATCGTTATTTTTTTACAGTTACTAAACTAGCAAGTCTTTCAACACACTAAAGCTATCAATCCTCTAATTTTAGAGCTGTGAAATATGCAAGCCGCTATTATCAGGTCTTATGGCAGCCCCATCGAAATTGCACAGATGCCTAAACCTTCACCGGATAAAAATAGTATTTTAGTAAAGGTACAATCGGCCAGTATCAACCCCCTCGATAACTGGGCAATATCGGGGGCTTTACAAAACGTAATGCCTGTAAAAATGCCGCATATTGTCGGGTACGATGTTACTGGGAAAGTAGTAGAAATTGGCAGCGCTGTCAGAAATTTTAAAATTGGCGATCTGATATTTGCACGCCCCGATACAAATCAAGCGGGTACGATTGCCGAATACACTTCAATCAAAGCAATGGACGCAGCTATCCGCCCCTGCAATCTTTCCAACAATGAGTGTGCCGCTTTCCCTCTCGTGGGTTTAACAGCCTGGCAATCTCTCATTGAAGCGGGAAAATTACAGAAAGGGCAAAGAGTTCTTATCCACGCTGGCTCCGGCGGAGTCGGTACTATCGCTATACAAATAGCCAAATATATTGGCGCCTTCGTTGCCACAACCACCAGTGATGCCAACTTTACATTAGTCAAACGACTCGGTGCCGACACTGTTATCAATTATAAAACCGAAAAATTTGAGGAATTACTCGAGGATTATGACCTTGTACTCGACTCTTTAGGCGGAGAAGTATTAGAAAGGTCTGCCAAAGTTCTTAACAAACATGGTCTATTAGTATCAGTCTCCGTCAAAGCTAAAGGAGCAGATACCTTAATTGAAAAGATGAGGCAGCGTCTCCAACTAGTCTATTCATGGCCAAGTGGCACTACTCTCGCAGAACTTGCTTCATTACTTGAGAAAGGATTTTTGAAACCGGTTATTGATAGAGTCTACCCCATACATGAAACTCAAGCCGCACTCGACTACCTAAATAAGGGAAGAGCCAAAGGTAAAATAGTTATTGATGTGTTGCAGGGTAAATAAACGATAGTATAGGATTTCAACCTAGACTCAAAAAAACTGGAGCCCTAGTGAAACGGATATTTCTATTTTTGGGTACCCTGATTTCTGCCGCCAGTTATGCACAAAATATAACTTTGGCCGAAGCTGCTCTGGAGCGAACCTATCATAAGGTACGCTACGATCCTGCTTATGTGTCTATTCCCTATCCAAATGGAGATGTGCCGGCTGATACCGGTGTTTGTACCGACGTAGTGATTCGATCATATAGGAAGCTGGGGATCGATTTGCAAAAAGAAGTTCACGAGGACATATCGGGTCATTTTCAAGCCTACCCATCTAAACGCATTTGGGGACTTTCCAGGCCAGATAAAAATATTGATCACCGGCGAGTACCCAATCTACAGGCTTTTTTTACTCGCAAAGGACAATCACTCTCAATAAGTGACAAGGCAGAGGATTATCTACCAGGGGACATCGTTACCTGGATGCTGCCCGGTAATTTACCACATATCGGTATTGTGACTGCGAAACGCTCTCTAAAGACCAACCGGTACTTGGTCGCACACAATATCGGGGCTGGACCCGTGCTGGAAGACATGCTGTTTTCCTTTAAAATTACCGGGCATTACCGATACAACGCAGGTCAGGCAACCGAAAAGATTGAGTAGCGAAAAAACTACGCTATTGCCAAGCGATTACGGCCTTTCTTTGACCGGGATATGGAGAAACATTTCTGCTGTCGGGCTGGTAACCTGATATCTGGGTGGGTACAGCTCAAAGTCTGGCCTCTCAATATAGTCGTAATTGGACTTTGGCAACCAGCTTCCCCAAATATACTTCAATGTCTGTTCCAGGGTGGTAATAGATCCGCGGTGAACAAATTTTGCATATAGCTGCTCCGGTAGTTCCCGCGCCACCATTCCCTCGGGTACCTGAGTCAGGTCGGCAACCGGCGCACAGCAGACATACTTAAACTGAATTTCATCACCCGCTTCCTCATAACATTCATAGATACCAAAAGATTCATCGCTGATACGATTGGGGATTTTATCCCTGTAGGGCCGAAATGCAGACCAGAGCTTTGGCAAGCTGAGATTTTCATGGTCGTATTCCTGCGCTACCCCCACCAATTGCATCGCTGGCCGCGAAATAATTTGTGGCTCCATGGACAACTCATTTTGCAAGAAGTGCAGCATATGAGGGCTAAATTGATCCTTATACAACAACCGAAAAGGATCCTGCTGCTTTCGATACTGTGCCGGGGTTACGTTAAATAAAGCTTTAAACGCGCGAGTAAACGCTTCTTGGGAGTCAAATTGGCACTCCATGGCAAGCTCAAGAATACCAATATCTTCACTCAACAACCTCTTTGCGGCGACGGTCAATCGGCGCTTACGCAAATACTCTTTCGGTGAGTCCCCCACTAATGCCTTAAAAATACGGCTGAAGTGGTAGGTGGAGTAATGAGAGGCAGCAGCAATTTCGTGAACAGAAATTTTGTCATATAGATGCTGCTCTACGAAGTTAATACTTTTAAAAAATCGCTGCATGAGAGGCTCCTTTACTGCCAGTCTACGTTGGGACGGTGAAATTTTCGAACAATACCTTCCCGGTTTAGTATGCCTTTAAATTAAATTCGCTCACTAGTGATAAAAAAGCGTAAATGGGCAAATGCTTTGTCCCTCAAAGGAATAATCGCCTGGTAGGCTGGATCATTAAAGAATGCATAGATCGCCTCCCGATCCGGAAAAGATACCACAACAAATGCCCTTGGTGACCGCCCCCCGTCCAGGGCCTCTTCCACATCATAAGAAGCAATAGGCACCCCCCCATACTGTTGCATTAATTGCGGTGCCAGACCTATATACTGCTGAAGAGCCTGCAATTCCTGTAAGTTTGGTGAAGACTCTATATGTAAAAATACTGGTAACAAAGTAATAACCTCTTAAGTGTAAATAAATTTTAGTTGCTTAACTAAGAGCTTCTAATGACTAACTTTGAGAGGCTACTCGCCTATGCCAAAAAACCAGAAGTGGAACTATCGCAAGCTCAATAATCGTAGGCGGTAAGACCTGATCATCCACCAATCCAAATTCCAGAATATTACTTAAACGGCCCAGACCGCCAATGAAGAGGGATAAAGCCACGAAGTAAAACAATGCTTTATGTTTTTCGATATTGCTCAGGAAATACAGTAAAACCAACCCCTGGGCAAAGAAAACACCAAAGGCAAATCGATATTGATTATCCCCAAATCCTCTCAAGGGGCTATCCGGGCCAAAAATCATAGCGCCACCACTCAGGGCAGCACTGCCATTCAGCCCTCCAAATGCACTGATACCACCGGGTACAAAACAGATCACCGCCAGCGCTACCACTAACAATTGGAAAATTTTTCTTTCTATAGAACTCGCCTGATTCATAGTGTCACCTTAGTTTGCCGTATTTGAAGAGATGACCTAATCATATTGGCCAGTAAGGCCCTATTTTTGATATTTCTTGCGGTCTTGGTATCCCACTAAGACAGCAAGAAATGTCAAAAGACGAGGCGCTTAACCGCTTATCTTTCCCTCCAACAGCCGGGTATATCCATATCCGGGCACCAGTTCCCAATATCCACAGAGACAGAAAGATGATTAAGAGTGTTTTGATTACCGGAGCGAATGCAGGCTTAGGCAGGGAGTGCGCCAAGCAACTGGCGGAATACCAGCAGATTAACAAGATCTATCTCGGCTGCCGCAATCTGCACAAAGCCAAGGAAGCCCAGGCCGAGCTAGTGTCGGAAACAGGCAGGAATATCTTCGAAGTATTGCTGATCGATGTCGCGGATCAACAATCTGTGAAAGAGGCAGTTAACAACCTGGACTCCCCAGTTGATGCGCTGGTTATGAATGCTGGCGGTACCGGGGGGAAAGAGTTTTACAACAAGACCCCCGAAGGAGTCACACAAATTTTCGCCGTCAACCTGCTTGGACATGCTCTACTGACTAACGAGTTACTGAAAGCCAATAAATTAACCCAGACTGCTATCTATGCCGGCTCCGAGGCCGCTCGCGGTGTAAAAGAGATGGGTATGAAGCGACCAGAGCTGAAAAGCGCCTCTGTGGAGGAGTTTATGCAGATCTGCGAAGGAGAGCTCTATGCCAGTACCAAAGACGCTACGGTACCCTATGGTCCGATAAAGTATATGGGCGCCCTATGGATGTCTTCCATGGCGCGAGAATTCCCCCATATCCGCTTCGTAACCATGAGTCCAGGGGCTACTGTAGGCACAGAGGGCTTCAATACACTGTCGTTATTCAAGCAATATATGATGAAGGGCATGATGCGGATTATGCTGCTACTTGGCAAAGTCCACAAAGTAGAAGTAGGCGCCAAGCGCTATATCGATGCCCTACTGGATACAACATCCTTCCGCACAGGTATTTTTTACGGCAGTGAACGCGGATTGACTGGACCTCTTGGTGAACAGTGGAAGCTTTTCCCGGACCTGGACAATCCTACCTATCAAGACAATGCCAAAACGGCGATCAATCGCTTTATCTAATGAAGGGTCGCATCTGGGAAGGGCCCTGTACACCCTTCCCTGCCCCCAAGTTAACGCCACCGATACCGCTTGTTTACCTATACTTGACTGTTAAATACTTACTGCTAAAAACAGCCAATGTTTCGGGTAATCTTTTCCCTGCTGTTGTTAATTCCCCTTGCCCTGACTGCTGCTGAAGATGTAGCTAAAGCCACTCCCCTGCGGCTGCTGGATCCAGCAACTGTGGATAAGTTCATCAATGAACTGCCAATACCCGCAGAAATCCGCCCTCAGGGCTCAGCCCCGATTAAACTACCCGCCCGCCCCACTGAAGTTTGGATGGGGCTACGGGATAAGGAAGGCAAACGTTTAATGACAAAAGCCTGGGGTTTTGAATATGCAGGTCGCATCCACTCTCCTGGCCCTACTATTCGCGCCCGAGAAGGCCAACCGGTATTTGTACACTGGGCCAATGAGCTACCGGGTCCACATCTATTTCCTGTGGATCGATCCATTCACCTCGCCGACGTAAAAGATCCAAAAGCTGTACCTATGGTTATCCACCTTCACGGCGGGCATACAGAGTGGAAAAGTGACGGCAATCCCCTCGCTTGGTACACCCGCAATTATCGTGAGACGGGACCATTATTTGAGAAAAGGATTTACGAATACGACAACTCCCAGGATGCCGCCACTATCTGGTATCACGACCACACCCTGGGCATGACGCGCCTTAATGTTTACGCAGGTCTATTCGGTTTTTACCTGGTTGGCGATGACAATGAAGACCATTTGATACAGGAGAAGCTGCTCCCTGCAGAAGAGCGCACTTTTGTAGCCGCTATTACAGACAGCTTGTTTAGCTCCGATGGGCAGCTGTATTTTCCTGGCTGGAGGGACCAGCCTCCATCACCGGTTTCCCATGAGGTGGTTAAGGCCAATTGGCCCAATCCGTCCCATCTCGACGAATTTTTTGGCAATTTTATTCTGGTAAACGGTATGACCTGGCCCAAAGTCAGTGTCACTCCACACGTCTATCGATTGCGATTACTCAACGCATCCGATACCCGCACACTGATACTCAGGATCGACGAAAATACACCCTTTGTACAAGTCGGCGGTGACGGCGGATTTCTCGATTACCCTGTAAAATTGAACGAGTTGATATTGGCACCCGCAGAGCGAGCAGATGTTTTAGTAGATTTCAGCGGTTATGAAGGGCGTGAACTAACACTGCGAAACTTTGGACCGGATGTCCCTTTTAAAGGCTTTGTAGAGGCCAATGACCCAAAGAGTTCGATTCCACTTGTCTACAACCCGGGAGGTAAACGCGTATTAAGCGATGGACGCGGCGGCATCACACCAACTACCGATCCAAATACTACAGGCCAGATCCTACAATTTCATATTGCTTCAACACCGATACCCCCCCCTTCTAATAAACAGAAATCAGAGATTAAAAATACCACTCGAGACTTAAAACTCAGCCTAAATACTCCCTTGCGCACCCCACTTAATAGGCTTAACCATGCCAGCCGCACACGACAACTTGCCACCTATCGGTTGGATGATCCCTATGGCCGCAATCTGCTCATGTTAGGTCCAGTAAAGGAGGGCTCCCTATTTTTTGAAGACCCTACTACAGAAATAATCCAACACAACGCCGTTGAGATCTGGGAAATATACAACCCTACAGTATCGGCTCATCCAATCCATATTCATCTGGTGGAATTCCAGGTACTGGATCGCCAGCCTTTTAAAGGAAAACTTATTGCCAAGCAGCAGAAATTTATGCATACAGATAAGATATTTCAGGGTGCACGCCTGGAAATAGAATCTCTACAAGGGAAACCCCTTCCACCACAACCAGAAGAAAGCGGCCCCAAAGATACGGTCATCGCCCTTCCCGGCCAAGTAACACGGGTAATTGCGCGCTTTGATCGAGAAGGCCTCTATGTATGGCACTGTCATCTGCTCTCCCATGAGGATTACGATATGATGAGGCCGTTTAGAGTTTTAGCGCCCAAATCAGAAAATAAACACTAAATAGTCATTCTTTAATCTAAAGAGTCCATCAAGAAGTTAAAACTTAATTGATGAAGTGAATAGTAGACAATAGAACAAAAAGCTACGACACAAAAACTCTATAAATCACTAAAAGATAAATAACCGAAAACTGAAAATGATGCCAGATATATAGAAAAATAGATCATACTCAAATATCAATCCATGCAGTTTGAGCATTAAACATATTAAAATGCCCCCTTAATGACTTTGCTATCTTTGTTCTTTGAGGCAAATCGCTTTCAAAATTTATCGAAGCTTGAGGGCAATCGACAAGCTGATCAGCCAACCTATTTGTGTTAAGAATACGCTAAGCACCTCGCTTCACTGGATAAGTGAGCAACATAACTGATAAATTACTCTTTACATCAACCATAATGATTGATTATTATCACCTCAAGGTAGCTTCAACCCTTTCTTCCCACAAGAGCAGATCAATAGATCACGAAGCCTGAACTCTCAATAAGAATTAGTTCATCAATAGCTTATTCTCAAAAATCAACGCGAAATACCATAGAGTGGGACAGGTACTGATCGCAAGGTTGAGAAATAAGATGTTGTACGCTATAACAAGCCGAACCCTCAAACAGCAAGTCAAGACTGCAACCAAATTTTGGCCCTTCGCAGGTGCAAAAGCCTCGCGCACAAGAGAAATCCTGTGCATCCTATACGGTTATAAAAACTACCACCATTTTCAAAAAGTAGAATCACAAACTAGCTGCGATAAGAAGCCCTTAGATGCCAAAATTGTCGCAATGAATCTACCTGAGTGGTCGGCCAAGCTTGCCACACTCGGAAAAATGAATCAGGCCCAATCAAAGCAACTTATCATCAAGCTTTGGTATGGATATTTAAAAGAGTACAAAGATCTTCTTTTATACCAAAGTAAAGTTCACCTCTACGGTGAGTGCCTAGACTTTACTGACAATAAAGAATCACTTATCTATCATTTTGATGCTAGTCCTAGTGTTAAGGATTGCATTGAATCCTTAGGCGTTCCTCACACCGAAGTAG
This sequence comes from Microbulbifer sp. CNSA002, assembly GCF_047324085.1. Taxonomy (NCBI): domain Bacteria; kingdom Pseudomonadati; phylum Pseudomonadota; class Gammaproteobacteria; order Cellvibrionales; family Microbulbiferaceae; genus Microbulbifer; species Microbulbifer sp. CNSA002. The sequence continues at coordinate 429,784 of NZ_CP172449.1, read as the reverse complement.
GTAGTATTCGTATTAATGGAGTTTCCTCTAATTTCGATATATTGATTCAAGACAAAGACTATATTGAAGTCTTTCCCTGTAACCAAGATAGTTATTTTTCCTACAAACCATCAAAAATTACTTTTTTACTAGACGTTCATTTAGGAACTCTTGCCCGATACCTTCGAATGGCAGGATTTGACACTCTTTATAATCCACAAGATCAATGTGATAAACTTTTAGCAGAAGTAGCGGCACTTCAAAATTGCGTACTTCTTACCAGAGATATAGGTCTACTTAAACACGCTAAAGTCAACTATGGTCGCTGGTTACGGAGTCAAGATCCTGAAACTCAGTTTCTTGAAGTTATAAAACACTATAGACTTTCGAAAGAGTTCAAGCCATTTAGCCGGTGCATTAAGTGTAATGGTGAAATTGAAAAGGTGACGACTGAAAGTATTGTTGACAAAATTCCTACAAGTATCCTTGAAACACAGAAAGAGTTCAGTCAGTGCCAAACGTGTAAACAAATTTATTGGATAGGCTCCCATTTCAAGCGAATGAAGTCATTACTTGCAAAGGCGAGGGAGGCTTAAGCATGTTTTCAAGGAAGCTCAAACAAAAATCCCATGATTCACTTCTTCTAGCTAGTACACAAATAGTTAGGAAAAGTCAGATTTTTTCACCTATAGGAAAAAGGCTGATCAGCCTTCCTCCTAAATTAAAAGGTACTAGAACTCTTTTCAAATCAAAGAAATGTTACATTTGCAAAGAGCCGTATCGAAAAATTGGAGAAATCTATCATTCCCTTTGTCCCTCTTGTGCTGATTACAACATCAGAAAGAGAAATTATACCCCCTCCATGCAAGGATATCGTGCCCTAATAACTGGAGGTCGTATAAAAATTGGTTTCGAGACAGCACTTAAATTGCTTAGAGGTGGCGCTGAAGTATTGATCACAACAAGGTTTACCAATGACGCAGCCAGGCGATTCCAGCAGCAAAATGACTTCTCAGAATGGAAACACAGGCTATCCATATACGCTTTAGACTTAAAACACCTACCCTCGGTGGAATCTTTTATCCAGTATCTTATTGATATAGGAAAGCCCCTAGACATACTGATTAATAATGCAGCGCAAACGATTAGAAAACCTGATTCATACTATATTTATATGGCTAGGCAAGAGCTTAAGCTAAAAAGTAAAACTCCATGCGAACTTATCGCTGGATTTTCTGATCCAGATCTAAAGAAAAATCACTCTCGCTTCTTGCTAGGCTCTATTCAAGAGATTGAATTTTTGGATGAAAATGATGAGCCCATTGACTTTGCCTCAAAAAACTCTTGGTGCTTAGCTTTGGACGAAATAGCCCCTTTAGAGATGGTAGAAGTAATGATTATAAATGCAACTTCCCCTGGTATTCTCTGTGCAAAACTAAAACCACTACTGCTGAAATCACAGAATAAGTATAAATTCATCGTAAATGTTTCAGCTATGGAAGGGCAGTTCTCCCGAAAAAATAAGACCCATAGGCATCCTCACACCAACATGGCCAAGGCAGCCTTAAATATGATTACTCGGACTAGTGCCAAAGACTATGTCCAGGACAATATTTATATCACTAGCGTAGATACGGGGTGGGTGACAGAAGAACATCCATTCCCAATACGGCAAAAAAATAGAGCAAAAGGGGTTGTTCCTCCATTGGACTGTATTGATGGGGCATCCAGAATCCTAGCCCCCATCTTCAATACCATCAACGGCGATAAAGCTCTATATGGAGTATTTTTAAAAGACTATGCTCCTACCGATTGGTAATATCTTGGCCAAATTCGAGTTTTGGTGAAAAGTAAAATCATGCCCCTCTCCAAGACAAAGGCTTTTGTTCTGTAGGGGGCATTCAAAAAACTCAGCAGGACTCCAAAGCCTTGGCCACACGGGAGTTAGTCTCCCGCCCCAGCTGTTCAGAAATAAAGTTCCCAGCCTCTGCCAGCAACTGTAAATCCACGCCGGTTTCAATACCCATGCCATTGAGCATATAAAGCACATCCTCACTGGCAACATTACCGGAAGCGCCGCGGGCATAGGGGCAGCCGCCCAGGCCGGCTACGGCGGAATCTACTACTGCAACACCCATTTGTAAGGCCGCGTAGATATTGGCCAGTGCCTGGCCGTAGGTATCGTGGAAATGCACAGCAAGTTTTTCCACGGGCACGCGGGCCATCACCTGCTCCAGCATACGCTTGGCGGCTTCCGGGGTGCCGACACCAATGGTGTCGCCGAGAGAGATTTCGTAGCAGCCCATTTCCAATAGAGCAGCACTAACTTCTGCCACTTTGGCCGGATCAATATCGCCTTCATAGGGGCAACCGAGCACGCAGGACACGTAACCGCGCACGGGTATTCCGTCTTGCTTCGCTTTTTCCACCAGCGGGCGGAAGCGCTCCAGGCTCTCTGCAATACTGCAATTAATGTTTTTCTGGGTGAAGGCTTCTGAGGCCGCGCCGAATACGGCGACCTCATCCGCTTTGGCTTCCACTGCGCGCTCATAGCCTTTTAAGTTTGGCGTGAGTGCGCTGTAGATAACACCGTCTTTGCGCTGGATACCCGCCAGCACTTCCTCGCTGGCGGCCATTTGCGGTACCCACTTGGGGCTGACAAAACTGCCGGCTTCAATAACCGACAGCCCACTGGTACTGAGCTTGTCCACCAGAGCGATACGGGTCTCCACAGAGATAGGCTGCTTTTCATTTTGCAGCCCATCGCGGGGGCCCACTTCGACGATTTTGACCTGTTTGGGCAAAGTCATTATTGCTCCTCCCCGGCAAAATCCACCAGCAGACTACCGCCATCCACTAATTCACCTTCGGCACAGAAGAACTGCTGCACGGTGCCGGCGGCTGGAGCCCGCAGGGTGTGTTCCATTTTCATGGCTTCCATTACCAGTAGCGGCTGGTCTTTTTCCACCGTAGAGCCGGGCTCAACCAGCAACGAAATTATGGTGCCGTTCATGGGGGCATCGAGGCCGTGGGCCTGGTCATTGCTCTCACCGATATCCGGTGGCAACAGCTTGAATTCCACCTGAGTGCCATCGATAAATACAGCACCGCCATCGCGGGTATCCACGGCGGAGAAACTCATGCGGCGGCCATCCACCAACATCAAGTCACGTCCCAGGAGCAGGCGAATCTCACCGCTGTTTTGTTCCTCAGGCAAGGCATCGCAAGTCCAGCGCAGGCTATCGCCCTCCGCAACAAAGCGAATTTGAGCGTGCTGGCCACGGTAGTCCACCGTCTGGGTGCGACTGCCAGCCAGAGCATTGCGCCAGTTATCACCATTGTGCCAAGGAGAGAAAGGATCCCGCTGAGGTGCGCTATTGCGCAGATCGCGCTCTTCACGCTGCTGCAAATAACCGGCAATAGCAGCACATTTCAGCGGCGTCAGTGTCTGCTCCTGGTGCAGTACTTCCGCCTCGTAGTCCTCGATAAAGTGCGTCGAAATACAACCGCTGGCAAATGCCTGGTGATTGATCACTCGGCGCAGGAATTCAATATTGTGGCGCACACCGGCAATTTGATAATCACGCAGTGCGCGATCCAATTTGGCCAGGGCTTCTTTGCGGGTGCGGCCGTGGCAGATTAATTTGGCGATCATCGGGTCGTAATGCACGCTGATTTCATCGCCGGTCTGCACACCGGTATCCACTCGCACACCCTCGCCTTCCGCCGGGGGCTGGTGGCGCACCAACACGCCGGTTGCCGGCAGGAAATCATTGTCCGGGTCTTCGGCGTAGATCCGCACTTCCATGGCGTGGCCGTTGATCTGCAGCTCATCCTGGCTCATGGGCAGGGTATCGCCAGCGGCAACTGACAGCTGCCAGGCCACCAGGTCCTGGTCGGTGATCATTTCCGTCACCGGGTGCTCCACCTGCAGGCGGGTATTCATTTCCATAAAGTAGAAGGCACCGCTGGCATCCAGCAGGAACTCCACCGTGCCGGCCCCCACGTAACCAATCGCGTGGGCCGCGCGCAGGGCCGCTTCACCCATGCGGGCGCGCAGCTCCGGAGCCATGCCCGGTGCGGGAGCTTCTTCCACTACTTTTTGGTGGCGGCGCTGCACCGAGCAATCCCGTTCAAACAGGTAGACGCCATTGCCCTGCTGATCACAGAACACCTGGATTTCCACGTGGCGGGGACTCACCACATAGCGCTCTAGCAACATAATGTCGTCGCCAAAGGCATTCATGGCCTCACGCTTGGCAGCGGCCAGAGCTTCGTGGAATTCATCGGCACTGTCGACACGGCGCATGCCCTTACCACCGCCGCCGGCAGCAGCTTTCAGCAATACCGGGTAACCGATGCGATTGGCATGGCCTTCCAACAGCTCTTCATTTTGATTGGTGCCATGGTAACCGGGCACCAGGGGCACATTGGCCTCTTCCATAATACGCTTGGCTGCGGACTTGGAGCCCATCGCCTCAATCGCGCCGGTGGGTGGGCCGACAAAAATAATGCCGTTGCTATCGCAGGCGCGGCAAAACTCCGCGTTTTCCGACAGGAAGCCATAACCCGGATGGATGGCATCGGCACCAGTCTGCTTGGCAGCACCCAATACTTTGTCGATATTCAGATACGAATCCCTGGCCGGGGCCGGACCCAGGTGCACCGCTTCGTCCGCCATCTGTACATGCAGGGCGTCGGCATCCGCATCGGAATAAACGGCGACAGTGGCCACCCCCAGGCGGCGCGCGGTCTTGATAATGCGACAGGCAATTTCGCCGCGATTAGCTATTAACAGTTTGCGAATCATAAAAATTACCCTTCGCTACCATTCATCCAACTGGGTGCACGCTTTTCCAAAAACGCACTCAACCCTTCCTGTCCTTCCGGCGACACACGCACGGCAGCGATCAGCGCGCTGGTCTGGCCCTGCAATTCATCGTTGATAACCCGGTTGGACATGGACATAGCCAGTTGCTTGGCCATGGCGACTGCCTTGGGGCCATTGTCGGCAATGGCATTCACTAATTTCTGCACATGCAGGTCCAGATCAGCCTCGGCACAGACTTCGGATACCAAACCGATCTGTTCCGCGCGCTCGGCGGGGAAACGTTCCGCTGTGACAAAGTAACGACGCGCATGGCGAGTGCCGATAGCATTGATGACATAGGGACTGATGGTGGCGGGCAGCAGCCCGATTTTGACTTCGGACAAACAGAAGCTGGCGCGCTCAGAGGCCACGGCCATATCGCAGCAGCTCACCAGGCCCACGGCCCCGCCAAAAGCGGCGCCCTGTACTCGCGCAATGGTGGGCGCAGGAAAAGTGTCGAGCTTGTACAGCATGGCGGCGAGCGCAGCTGCGTCGCGGCGGTTTTCCTCTTCTGAATAAGTCGCCATGCGCTTCATCCAGTTGAGGTCGGCTCCGGCAGAAAAGCTCTTGCCATTGGAGGCTAGTACCAACACACGTACAGCGGGGTTTTGCGCCAGGGTGTCAAAGGTGGTGGCCAGCTCGTGGATCAGTTCATCATCAAAAGCGTTGTGGATTTCCGGCCGGTTCAGGGTGACCGTGGCCACGCCCTCGCTATCCACTTCGCACAGCAATTTATCGCTCATTGTAATTCCTCGATTGGGGCGTCTATCAAAAGCGGCACCGGAACATTTCGCTGGCGCCGCAACCACGGTTCCTTACATGCGGAACACGCCGAACTTGGTCTCTTCCGGTTCCTTGTGGCTGGCCGCCGCCAGGCACAGACCGAGCACGCGGCGGGTATCCGCCGGATCGATAACGCCGTCATCCCACAAGCGCGCGGAGGCGTAGTAGGGGTGCCCCTGGTGTTCGTAGTTATCCACAATCGGCTGCTTAAACTGGCGCTCTTCCTCTTCGCTCCAGGATTCCCCTCGGGCGACCATCTGGTCGCGCTTCACCTGGGCCAATACGCCAGCAGCTTGTTCACCCCCCATAACCGAAATGCGCGCATTGGGCCACATAAACAGGAAGTTGGGATCGTAGGCGCGGCCACACATACCGTAGTTACCGGCGCCGAAAGAGCCGCCGATAAGGATGGTAATTTTGGGCACCTTGGCGGTAGCGACAGCGGTCACCATCTTGGCGCCGTGTTTGGCGATACCGCCCGCCTCGTACTGCTTGCCCACCATAAAGCCGGTGATATTTTGCAGGAAAACCAATGGAATCTTGCGCTGCGCACACAACTCAATAAAGTGCGCGCCCTTCTGCGCACTCTCCGCAAACAGGATGCCGTTATTGGCAACAATTCCCACCGGATAGCCCTGGATACGGGCAAAACCGGTTACCAGGGTGGTGCCGTACAACGCTTTAAATTCATCGAACTCAGATCCGTCCACAACCCGCGCGATAATCTCACGCACGTCAAACGGCTGGCGCGAATCTTTGGGCACCACGCCGTAAATGTCTTCCGGTGGATAAATCGGCTCCACAGGCTTTTGGATATCCAGACCAGGATTTTTGATACGGTTCAGGCGAGCTACAGAGCGGCGCGCTAACTGCAGGGCGTGTACATCATTATTGGCGTAGTGATCGGAAACCCCGGAAGTGCGACAGTGCACCTCGGCACCGCCGAGCTCCTCAGCGGAAACTTCTTCACCGGTGGCCGCTTTCACCAGGGGCGGGCCCGCCAGGAAGATGGTGGCCTGCTCTTTCACCATAATGGATTCGTCTGCCATGGCCGGCACATAGGCTCCACCGGCGGTGCAGCTACCCATAACCACCGCGATCTGCGGAATATTCTGTGCAGAGAGATTGGCTTGGTTAAAGAAGATGCGACCGAAGTGCTCACGGTCTGGGAAAACGTCGTCCTGGCGCGGCAAATTAGCACCACCGGAATCCACCAGGTAAATGCACGGCAGATTGTTCTGCTCGGCGATGGTCTGCGCGCGCAGGTGTTTTTTTACTGTGAGGGGATAATAGGTTCCACCTTTTACAGTGGCATCGTTAGCTACTATCACACAGGGCTGACCGGAGACGGTGCCGATGCCGGTAATAATACCCGCAGCCGGAACATCCTCACCGTAAACCTCGTGAGCGGCCAGCTGGGAAAATTCCATAAAAGGGCTACCCGGATCGAGCAGCGCATCGATACGGTCCCGTGGCAATAATTTTCCTCGCGCCAGGTGTTTTTCCCTTGCGCGCTCGCCGCCGCCCTGGGCGATGGCTTCCACTTTCTCGCGCAGGTCTGCCACCAGCGCCTGCATCTGCTCGCGGTTTTCGCCAAAGGCGGTATCGCGCGTGTTTATTTTGCTCTGCAACTGATTCATAAAGTCCGATTCACTTTCCCGGAGAAAAGACCTCCACAGGGCGCAGCTTATTGCCGCAGTGCCCGGCTGGAGACAGCTGCCGCCGGCAGGCGCCGGCGGCGAGAAGAAATGCCCAGCCTTAGCGGGTCTCTTTAAACAGCTCGCGACCAATCAGCATACGGCGCACTTCAGAAGTGCCCGCGCCGATTTCGTAGAGCTTGGCATCGCGCAGCAGACGACCAGTGGCGTACTCGTTGATGTAGCCATTGCCGCCCAGTGTCTGGATAGCCTGCAGGGCCATCTGTGTTGCGCGCTCCGCAGTAAACAGGATTACAGCGGCGGCGTCCTTGCGCGAGTCCTCACCGCGATCACAAGCCCGGGCCACAGCGTACAGGTAAGAGCGGCTGGCATTCAGGTCAGCGTACATATCGGCGATCTTGCCCTGCATCAGCTGGAACTCACCGATGGCCTTGCCGAACTGCTTGCGCTCGTGAATATAGGGAACCACCACATCCAGGCAGGCCTGCATAATTCCGACAGGGCCTCCGGAGAGAATGGTGCGCTCGTAGTCGAGACCGCTCATCAATACGCGTACACCGCCGTTCAGTTCACCGAGGATATTTTCTTCCGGCACTTCACAGTCTTCGAACACCAGCTCACAGGTGTTGGAACCGCGCATGCCCAGCTTGTCGAGCTTTTGCGCCTGGGAGAAGCCGGCGAAACCGCGCTCAACGATAAATGCAGTGATACCACCGGAGCTGATGCCCGGCTCAGTGCGAGCGTAGATCACATAGGTATCGGCATCGGGACCGTTGGTGATCCACATTTTATTGCCGTTCAAAATAAAGCGATCACCGCGCTTCTCGGCGCGCAGTTGCAGACTTACCACGTCGGAACCGGAGTTGGGTTCACTCATGGCCAAGGCGCCTACATGTTCACCGGAACACAGCTTGGGCAGGTACTTGAGCTTCTGCTCGCGGGTACCATTTTTGCGAATCTGGTTTACACAAAGGTTGGAGTGGGCACCGTAGGACAAGCCCACAGAAGCGGAGGCGCGGGAAATTTCTTCCATGGCCACAGCGTGTGCCAGGTAACCCATATTGGAACCGCCGAACTCCTCTTCCACGGTCATACCCAGCAGGCCCAGCTCACCAAACTTTTTCCACATGTCCGCTGGGAACAGGTTGTCTTCATCGATCTGTGCCGCGCGCGGGGCCAGCTCCGCCTGGCAGAACTTGTACACCATGTCACGGAGCATATCGATGTCTTCACCGAGACCGAAATTCAGGGTTGGGTAGGAGGTGTTCATAACGGCTCCACTGATATTTAAAATGTCTTTAATTCAAATGACCGCCTTGGCGGCTGTTCAATACCACATGAGGCAACCGCGCCACTCTTGGCGCAGTGCCGAAATCTGTTCAGGAAGCGCTGCTGTCATCGCTTTGCGCCAGGGACTCACGGGCCCTGGATTCAGCTTCATCCAACTCTTCCATCAGGCTTTCGATATCCCGCAGTTGCTGTTGTAACTGCAGTCGCTTTTGCGCGATGCGCTCCAATAGACGGTGCAACTGCTCTACATTGCCGTGGGCCGGGTCGTACATATCGATAATTTCGCGGCTCTCATCCAGGGAGAATCCCAGCCGCTTTCCCCGCAGGATCAGCTTTAACCGCACTCGCTCCTCGGGACTATAGATTCGAGTCTGGCCGCGACGCTCCGGATTGAGCAGGCCCTTGTCCTCATAGAAACGGATGGCGCGAGTAGTGATATCGAACTCCCGCGCCAGCTCGGAAATGCTGTAACTATGGGGCTCCATTTGGCTTGCTTCTGCTTTCATAACGACTTCCTCAAGATGCCATCAAGCCTAGCAAGAGTTTACGTTAACGTAAACGTAAAGCACGCGCCAAAAAAGAACCCTGAGGCACTTCCAGTCACTTAGCCCACGGGGGTCCTGTGGGGAGTAGCCTCAGCGCCAAGCAGTTGTTGCAGCTGATTGTTGAGAAGTTTTTGATAGGAAGGGGTTAGGCCAGTCACCTCCAATGCCCAACCGGCACCGTGGTGCTCAATTCGCCCCACCAGGGAACTGTCCTCAAGAAGTTCCGGGTGCAAAAACAAGCCACGGGACTGGTTGAGTAACTGATCGGCACAGAAATCCGGACTCTGTGGCTGGGATGGGACTACCGCCAAAGCCAGCTTCAAACCGGTAGCACGGCTAACGCTCTGCATCTCCCGCAACAATAAACCACAGCAGACTGCGCGGAAGGCCGCATCGGTGCCAGAGAAATCCAGGCCGATCTGTGGCCCGGCGCAACTCAGGGGGGTGGCACCGTATATGCGCTGCAGCAAACGCATGCGTCCATCTAGCTCCCGCTGCAAACCCTCCAGGGCGCTGCGACTTAACTGGTTGCCCAACTGCGCCCAGTTGAGGGGGCGAAGATAAAGCCCAACGCTGGGCTCGGTAACTTCAGCTACAGCTTGAGCAGACTCAGTGACTTGTGCGGGCAATTTGCGCTCCCGGGACAAGCTACCGGTAAGCAGGGCCGCAGCTGCACTAAATGGCAGGGCAAAAACGAGGGTCAGCAACAAGCTGGCCCAAGGGAAGGTAACGGAATTACCGGGCTCAAACGCTACGGTAATATTGCCGGCAATACTATCGTGCAGGACCACTGGCTCGGTGATCGTCTCCCCCTCTTTCAGGTCCCCCACTTCGGCCAGGGAATTCGATTCCACATCCTCAATTAAAATGCCGGAAACCATTGGAAGCTCCAGCAGTTGGCGAGCGATCAGCTGTAAGCTGATACGATCCCCGGCCACAATACTCTCCAGGCTCTGCCCCGCGAGAATAGTCGCAGCCGCCTTTGCAGTAATTCTGTCTCGCTCTATCTGACCATCGCGCTGCTGACCATAAAAATGCCCCAGTGCCGCCGCACAGAATATTGCCAGTGTCACCCAGATAACCAGTGCCAATAGGCGCTGACGGGCGCGTTTGGACAACTGTGCTAATTGAGCCGGTATTTTGCGAAGAATAGATACAATGGAAACTGACATAAACGGCGGCAGACATCTTGCGTATTGTTTTTTTACTATTGCCCCAGCTGTTTTGGAGCAGCGAGCATTTTAACGGTAGGCACCAAAATTGTGCATACCCAATTAATTCCTGAGCGATTGGTAAAGCAGACGACGAAATAGTTCAATTCAACTCGCACAATTCGAAAAGGAATTTTACTCACCATTCGAACTGAGCCCATTAAAACCCTGCTGACCGGCAATCAATGAAATTAAAGCCCGGCAATTTTAGCGAAGAATCTCATAAGAGCTATAATGCGCCGGACATTTAATTCAATCGGGACAGAGCTTATGGGTGATCAAATAAATTCACAGGAATTCCACCTCTCCCTGAAACAGATTTCCCAGGCTTCAGGAAGTGGCACCCTGCGCTACCTGAGCTTCCGAGATCAAGTCGCCAAGCTCGGCCTGGAGTATTCCGGTGCAGCCCCTTTTCCCGGTGAGGCTACGGACTTTACCCCGCCCCCCGAAGAACCGAGTGCACTTGAAGCCATTTGGTGTATCACCCTGCTGAGCCCCTCTGCCTCCCTATCCCAACTCCAATACCTTCTGCGATTTTTTGATGAACAACAGTGGAGCCTATTCGCCGCTGATACTTTGGCACAAAGACGCGATCGCACCGTTATCCGCTTCCAAATTGATGGCGACCTCGATTTTGACAGCGCGCGCCTGGCCTGCCTTGGAGTGGCCGATGAGTTGGGAGTAGACCTAACAATCCAGGCTTCTGTTACCCAGAGGGTGCCAAAGCTGGCGGGCTTTGATATGGATTCAACCCTGATTGATGCTGAAGTCATTGACGAGCTGGCAAAAATTACTGGTATCGGTGATCAGGTTGCCGCTATCACCCAATCTGCCATGGCCGGGGACATAGACTTCTGCGAGAGTTTTAAACGGCGAATGGCCCTGCTAAAAGGTTTTTCCGAGCAGCGTTTGGCAGAAATTGCCCGGGAATTGCCGTTAAAAGAAGGGGCCTATGAATTGCTGGCAGCCTTGCGCGCACTGGGCTGCAAAACGGCACTGCTTTCTGGCGGCTTTACCTACTTCGCGAAATTCCTACAGCGAGAGCGCCTGCCCCTGGATTATATCCATGCCAATCAACTGACATTTGCCGAAGGGGCCCTCACCGGCGAAGTAGTGGAACCCATTATTGATGGCGATCGCAAACGCAAGTTACTGCAGGAAATTGCCGGAAGCTTAGATTTGGCGCTGGAAAGTGTGGTCGCTATGGGTGACGGCGCCAACGATATTCCCATGTTGAATTTAGGGGAAATGGGTATCGCCATTCACCCCAAGCCCAAGGTTAGGCTACAGGCCCCCCAGGCCATCAATCTGTTTGGCCTGGACGCCGCCCTCTACTTATTTGGTCTCAATGACCAACAAATTGCCAAGCTCGGGGTATAACCCGGCTTAGCTCTTAAAGCATCGCGTGAGGAAAAGGGAAACTCGGCCGCTTGTTGTGATCCGTGCAAGCACTGGGCCCGGGTTTCTGCCCACAACTGGCAAGAAAAAGCCCCAGGACGACTATTAGTAAAGCCCGTTTATACATAGGTGCCTCCCTTCCTGAGTAAAATCTCTGGGCAGCAGAGTACGCAAAGGCAATCCATTTGAACAGCCGTTTAATGATTTTTATGCCAGAAATCTGGCGTATTAATCACGCTATCGTACCAGTTCACTTAACTATAAAAACAAACTGAAAGAATGCCCATAAAAAATATTTTGTGGAGCAAACTTTAGCATTAGCCAAAGTGGAAGGGAAAAAGAAAGGGGAGAGTTGCCGCAACTCTCATATTGACCTATGGGAATTGCGACAACCGGGAAAAGAGAGCGATTAACTCTCTTTTTTACCGTAAATAACCAGGCTATTTACTTTTACCGTCAGCGGGTGATAACCCACCTTGGCGCGCTCAAAAATGCGTGCAGCCACGTCTTTTTTACCAGTCTCAACCATATTGCGATATAGCGGGCGCAGGAACTTGTTGCGGCCGATACTGGTGAGGAAATTCTCAAGGCGCTCGAAGGCCGGCTCGTAGTCGTTGCGCACTGCAATCATCAGCCAGCTGAAAGCCACCTCGTTATTGCGAGATTCGGTCAGGCCAAAGGCGCCGTCCAATTCCTTCAACTGAGCTTCCGTCAGTTTTTCCGGCATACCATCGAGGAAGTACTTCCACTGGTGGAAAGTCCAGCCTTTGGTATCGATATCCTTCGCCGCCAGTTTGCCGTCCAACCACTGTTGACGCACTGGATCCAATTTAGTGAAGGCATCGGACTTCGGATGCGGCGCACCTTCGGGAATACCCGGATCGAAGATCCACTCGAGGATACGCTCGCGGTCCAGCTTATCGGCGTGCTCAACCAACAGGGTCTTGTCTAGATACTTAACGAAGTCCTCGGTGGTGATGCTCTGGAAGGAGAAGTGGTTGAAGTACTCCATCAGGAAGCGGTCAAACGCTTCGCGACCTACTTTCTGCTCCAGCTCATACAGGAACAGGGAGCCTTTCTCGTAGGGAATATTGGAGAAAACTTCATCCGGGTCACGTCCGCGCAGGTCGATCGCCATAATCTCATCGCGGGGCTCTTTATCAGCCAGGTCCGCTTGCAGGTCGTCATAGCCCAGGGCCATTTCCATCTGATAGCGCTCATCACCGTAGACGAACTGCATAATGCGGTTAGTCAGGTAGGTGGTGAAACCTTCATTCAGCCAAAGGTCTCGCCAGCTGGCATTGGTCACCAGGTTGCCGGACCAGGAGTGGGCCAGTTCGTGGGCAATCAGGGCTACCAGGCTCTTATCACCGGCGATCACCGTCGGAGTGATAAAGCTAAGGCGCGGGTTTTCCATACCACCGAAGGGGAAGCTGGGTGGCAGAATCAGCAGGTCGTAACGATCCCAGTGGTAGGGGCCATACGCCTTTTCGGTCACTTCCAGCATGGATTCGGTATCGGCAAACTCCGCCGCTGCAGATTCCAGCATGGAAGGCTCGGCATAGACACCAGTGCGCTCGCCCATGGGCTTGAACTTCAGGTCACCAACCGCCAGGGCAATCAGGTAGGAGGGAATGCGCTGGGGCATCTCAAACTCATAGACGCCATCTTTGGCCGCCTGCGGGTCATTGTTCGCACTCATGACTGCGCGCAGTTCTTTCGGAGTGCGTACAGTGGCGTTGTAAGTGATGCGAACTTTCGGGGAGTCCTGCAGTGGAATAAAACTGCGCGCGTGAATCGCCTGGGCCTGGGTAAACAGGAACGGATGCTTTTTACCCGCAGTCTGCTGAGGCTCCAGCCACTGAACGCCGGAGGCGCCCGGCGCTGTACGGTAGCGGATAGTAATGCTGTCGGCATCTTCCGGCAGCTCAATATTCAGCGGAGTGCCCAGGTGACTGTCTTTCTCGCCCATGGAGAATTTTACTGGCGCGCCATTAGCGGATACAGAAACCACTTCCAGTTCGCGGGTATCCAGTACCATCGGCAGGTTCTTGTCGTTGAGACGCTTGAAGTCCAACTTGGCTTCACCTTCAAGAACCTTGCGGGAGAAGTCGACAGTCAGGTCCAGATCCAGGTGCTGAACCTGGTAATCATTGCTGTTGGCAAAAGAGTGGTAATCCACTCCGGACTGGGGCGCTTTTTCAACACCCGGCTTCTTCTCGATCACAGCGGACGCCTTTATCGGCGCGCTCGCACTGTCTAATTCGGCCTTGGAAGGCTCCGACTTGGAACAGCCACCGGCAACGGCAAGGCCGCCAACGATCAGACTGGTACACAGTAAACGGGGCAACATGGGTCTACTCCCTGAGTTCAGCTTTTCAATTTGCGCCACAGGATACCTGACAGAGCGCAGATGAGAAACGACAGGGGACTCTGCACCCACCGTAAGCGGGCACACCGATCCCCCGCTCGAGCCACAGCTACCGACGGTCATGCCGCGTTTTGCCAATAAACCAGATTAATGTCTCAGTTTCGTCGCCTTAGGACGAATTTCATGACTAATAGCAGCGAGGGAAGAAAAATACTGACCGGGAATTAATACATCGTTCACTTTCCAGATTCAGACTGCGGCTCTTTTATAACAAGCACTATAAGGAGAACCCCATGTCTCTGTCCCGGAGGCGGTTTCTACAATTTTCCGGCGCAAGCCTGGCGGCCCTGCCCCTACTGAAAGCCTACGGTTCCGGCCAGGAGCCCTTCCAGCACGGCGTAGCCAGCGGTGACCCCCTGGCAGATCGCGTAATTCTCTGGACCCGTATCACTCCGTCCGCCGATCCAGAATTCCAGTCCATGGTGCCCTACACCTGGCAGGTCGCTCTGGACCCGGAAATGGCCATGGTGGTCAATAGCGGCAGCGGTATTACCGGGCCCGATGTGGACTACACCATCAAAGTGGATGCCAGCGGTCTGCAACCCGGCACCAGTTACTACTACCGCTTCTACTCTAACGGTATCGACTCGCCCATAGGCCGCACTCGCACACTGCCCATCGGCCATGTGGATAAGCTGCGCTTCGCGGTGACCAGCTGCTCCAACTATCCCATGGGTTATTTCAATGTTTACCGGGAAATTGCCCTGCGTGCAGACCTGGATGTGGTACTGCACCTGGGAGATTACATTTACGAGTACGGACCCGGTGGCTACGGTACCGGCACGGGCCTGGGGCGAGAGCCAATCCCCGCCAAGGAAATGGTGGATATCCAGGATTACCGCCTGCGCTACGCCCAGTACCGCTCCGACCCGGATTTACAGGAGGTACACCGCCAACACCCATTTATCTGTGTATGGGACGACCATGAAACCACTAACAACGCATGGGCTGGCGGTGCTGAGAACCACAATGTCCAAGATGGCGAGGGCGACTGGTTTGTACGCCGCTCGGTAGCCAACCAGGCCTACTTCGAGTGGATGCCCATCCGCGATAACGGCATCTTTGATCTATTTGGTGACAGGGCCATCTACCGCAGCTTCCGCTTCGGCAATCTGATGGACCTGATGATGCTGGATACCCGCATCGCCGCGCGCTCCGAGCAGGCCAACTGGTTCGATCAGCAGACCGCCGACGACCCGGAGCGCAGCATCCTCGGTACCCAGCAGGAACAATGGCTGCACAGTAGCCTGACCCAGTCCCAGTCGGATGGCGTACGCTGGCGGGTATTAGGGCAACAAGTAATGATGGCGCAACTCACCCTGGCTCGGGATTTGTCTGTGAATATGGACCAGTGGGATGGTTACACCGCATCCCGCGAGCGTCTGTTCGACCACATTGCCGACAATAATATCGACAATTTTGTCGTCCTCACTGGAGATATCCACAGCTCCTGGGCCTGGGACCTGGCCAGCAATCCTTTCAGTATTTTGAAATACGGGCGCCTGACCGGACGTGGCGCCCTCGGCGGAGAATTTGTCACCCCCGGAGTAACCTCCAGCTTCCTGGACAAATCCCACCTGACGGATGTTGCAGCGATTGCTATGGACGGGTTAATACCACACCTCAAGTGGGTGGAGATCACCCAGCGCGGTTACCTGTTGATGGATGTTTCCCACTCCCGCGCCAAGGCCCACTGGTATCACGTGGATACAGTCACCAGTCAGAATTACAACGCCAGCCTGGCAAGGATTTATAAGCAGGAAGCGGGGCAGAACCATATCCAGCGCGCCTGGAGTGAAAGCACAGCTGATGAGTTGGTACCGACACCGGCACCGCAGTACGGCGCCCTAGCGCGCAATACCATCGCCGCCCTACGCAGCCGCTACAACGTCTGATTTGCAGGCAATAAAAAACCGCACCCCTGTTAAGGCGGTGCGGTTTTTTAAAAAGCTTACAGAGAGAAATTATTCGAGACTGAAATCGAAGTTCATATCCTCCGCCGGCGCCTGCACATAGTACCCCTGAATATAATCAGTACCGGTCTGCCACAAAGTCGGCAGCATACTGGCCTGCTCAATATGGGGCACTATCACCTTGGTATCCGCCTCACCCAAGCGCTGTACCAATCCTGCCAGGGAGTCACTGCTCTCGCCTTCATCCTGGACCTCGCGCACGAAGGAGGGATCGATCTTGGCGATATCCACTTTCACATGCTCAAGAGCCTTGAACGGATTGAGTCCGGTGCCGAAATGACAGACCGAAACGCGACAACCCAATTGCTGGACCTGAGTGGTAAAGTCCCGGGCCGCGTGCAGGTTGCTGTTGATATCCTCCTGACGCAACTGGAAGATCACCGTTCCCGGCGCAACCTTGGCAGCTTTGAAGGCAACCCCCAGCCAACCGGGTAAGCTGCTGTCCACCAGTGAAGCAGTGGTGATATGCAGCATCAAAGAAATATTCTTACCCTCAGCCCTGGCGGCTGCGGCGGCCTTGATCGCGGTAATAATTACCCAGCGATCCATTTTCGCCGACAGTCCCGCATCGCCGAGTTCCTGCAGGAAGGCCAGCGGCGCCAGCTCTTCCTTATCATCGAGCATACGCACCAATACTTCGTACAGCTGCTCGCCAGTTCCCTGCAAACTGAGGATTGGCTGGTAGAGCAACTTCAGACTGCCAGCTTCCAGCGCTTGTACCACCCGTGCACGGTGGTAGGTATCGGCGTCGGCACCACCTTCAGTATCCGGCTCGTAGAGCGCAAAATTCCCACCTTTCTTCTCTTCACCCAAGGCCTGCTTGTGAGCAGATAGCGCTTGGTCCAGCACCTGTTGCGCACCGCTGGAGGCCTCACTCATCAGGGAAATACCGATAGAGGCAGTAATTTGCAGGGTTTTGCCATCTGCATCGAAGATGGTATCGGAAATCTTCTTCAATATATCCTGCGCGCGTTGCTCGATGCTGTCCGGAGTTGTATTCGGGCTGAGCAGGCAGAAGGCATCTTCACTGTACCGGGCCAGGGTATCGCCACTGCGTTGGCAGGACTTGAGTAATTCCGCCATGCCTTTTTGCAGGGCATCGGCACCTGCCACTCCAACAACTTTCAACACTTCATCTTCAAAGCGATCCACTTCTATCAGCATCAGACCGCCAGTATTGTGGGAGTCCGCTGCAGATTTGATGCTGGAATCCAATACCTGCAAGAAGTGCTGACGATTGAAAAGCCCAGTCAGCGGGTCGCGATTCTTGATATCGCTGAGCTGCGCTTCCAATTGCTCCGTATCACCCCGGCGCGAGGCAATACGCACCTGCAGACAGCGCTCATCGTCGTAGGTGGTACTGAGTACCTCTGCGCGAGTGGGCAGGGATTCGCCAGAGGCGGTCTTAGCGGTAAATTTCCACTCTTTCGCCTCCAGCTCATTGTTGTCGATAGCGCAGCTTTTGAGGAATTCACGCCCCTCTTCCTGCTCATTTTCAGCCAGCATATCAATCAGTGGCTGGTATTCGATGTCCTCGCCAGAGTCGTAACCAAAGCGCTCTGCAAGGGAGTCATTGGCGTAGACGATCAAGCCATCAGATATATAAGCGATGGCATCTTTGGAGCTATCGAGTAGCTCCTTGGCACGGTTAAGGGTCGCGTGATAGCGGCGGTCGTGTAGGCGAGCCTGGCGGCGATTGGCGAGCGCCCCTAGCTCCCGCTGTATCACAAAGAGAAGGTGTTGGTCTTCATCCACCACTACAACATCGCGGGCTCCGAGCTTCAAACCTTCCACCACGGGTTGGGCACCGGTGCGCTCGGTCAGCATAATTACCGGGACATCTTTTTGCAGCTTGCTGATGGTGCGCAACGCCACTGAGGGGGGCACCTGAGTACTGCTTTCAGCCGCGATCACTAAATCCCAGGTTTTATCCTGGAGCAGGCGGTTAAACACAGCCTCGCTGGCCACATGCTGTGCTCGGTTGGGGCGGCCTGCGTTGTGCAGCATACTCACAAGGCGCTGGGCTTCCGACGGGGTATCGTGAATCAGGAGAAGTCGTATTGTGTCGTTGCTACTCATTATTTGCTCTATTTTTTTAATGGCGGCACACAGCTACCGCTGGCGGTAATTTTAGGGGGCGTCAAGGATGGCATACAAGGGTAGATCAAACTGGTACCTGTGATCTAAATCACACAACGCTCCCCTATAAAAGCTTCCGCCTTTCCCATTTGCGAAACCACAGCCGCTAATCAAACTTTCCCAACCTAAGAAGCCCCTGGATACAGCGCTATAAAGCGAAATAGCAGCTGCTGAATAGGTCGACCGGCCAACTATATCTGGCACTGGCGTTACGGGGTTAGCCTAGATCAATTTGGCGATATTTATTCGCCCAACCTATCTCTCTTTATGAAAATCCCTGTCGAATATACAAAGATAACCCTTACAGCTATCAGCTGAGGTTTAGTTATGTTCAGCAACTATCGGGGATTTTGATGGGACGCCGGGGATTTCACGCACCAGTTTTGGTACCAGATAACCGGGTAACTGCTGGCGGAGATGTTCGATTAGCTCCAGCGCTTTCGCATCAGAGACTTCAAAATGTGCGGCACCATTTACTCGGTCCAGCTGATGCAAATAGTACGGAAGTACTCCTGCTGCAAAGAGGGCTTCGCTCAACGCACCCAGCGCCTCGCGACTATCATTGACGCCTTTTAATAGCACCGCTTGGTTGAGCAGGGTGACCCCTGCGCTTCGCAACTTTTGCAGAGACTCCCGCACCTCACTATCAATTTCATTGGCGTGGTTGCAGTGCAACACCAGCACGGGCTTCAAGCGGGAACCGGTAAACCAATCCAACATTTTCTGGTTTACCCGGCTGGGAGCAACTATCGGGAGGCGGCTGTGAATTCGCAGCTTATCCACATGGGGAATCTCGGCCAGCTCATCGGTGAGCCAGGCCAGTTGACGGTCACTCATAACCAAAGGATCACCGCCGCTCAGAATCACTTCGCGCAGCTCAGTGCGCGCGCGAATGTAGTCAAGAGCTGCCAGGCTCTGTCTGCGAGTTAGATGGTTGTCGCCGTAGGGGAATTCACGTCGGAAACAGTAACGACAATTGACCGCACACTGGCCCGCAGTGATCAGTAGTAGGCGCCCGTGGTATTTGTGAACAACTCCAGGCAGAGGGTTAGCCTCTGCCTCTTCAAGGGGGTCTGCACTAAATCCCGGCACTTTCTTCAACTCATCCGCACCGGGTAAAACCTGTAACAACAATGGGTCTTCGGGATCGCCGCAACGCATGCGCCGGACAAAGGGGCGCGGCACGCGTAGGGAAAAGCCAGAAGCCGCTTGCAAGGCCTTGGGGAGGTTACGCGGGTCTAGCTGTAGTAATTGAATCAACTCTGCCGGATCAGTGACCAGATCAGACAACTCATCCTGCCAGCAGCGGGATTCCTGTGTGTCGATAAGCTCTATACCGGGGGCCGATGATGACGCCATCATGGAGATACACTACAAAATAAGAGATTGTATCAGATCCCCCACTGCAATCTCCCGCCACCACTGACAGTGATGCCCCACAAAGGGTTCCGTGACCAGGTAGACATGATAATTCGCACAAACCCATTAGAGAAATGGCATCTGTTTCAGACCCTATCTAGTGAGTTAGTTGAACCCTCAAATCGATTCCCTAGGGTAATTACATAAACTGAATTTATTTTTGCAGAAACCCTGTAAACATAATCAAAAAATCTTCACCAATCTTCTGTGGAAAAATATCGGATAGTTGGACTGTATCTTTAAGCAACCAGAGCCTTAACTCTTCTTTACCTGAATTTAGGAGTAGACTCATTATCGGCGAAGCAAGTGTTCACTCTACCTACCAATAAAAACCCCTACCCCACAAAACACTCCACTGCAATAAAGAAAATCTACACAGTCGACATTTCCACAGTGAATTCAGGGAGCAAAAAACATTTTCTTTGATAAATCCAACAAGGATAAAGCAAAGCAAAAATTATTTATTAATAAAATTTTTATCACTAGAAAAAACATCTTCCAAAAACCATCAACAAATATCAAAAAATTCATAATTCCCTTATTCACAATAGGGATAATTCGGTGTTAATTTAAACGCCGGCAAAGAAAACCATTTTGTCGACCCCGCCAAAGGCGGGCACTATCAAGAAATAAATAAAACACCTAAAAGGTGTTCAAACAGTAAGTTTAGAATTACAAAAAGGAATTACCCAATGGAAATGCAGCTTGAATTGCTTGAAGCCAATAAAGACCTACTGATTGAGCAAACTCGCGCACATCCTTTCTTGAAGCGTTGCCGTGAAGGCTCCATTACGCTGGACGAATTAAAAATATTTTTGGTTCAACAAGGTATTTACAGTGGATTCTTTGTTAGATATCTCTGTGCAATGATGGCAAACCTCCCGAGTAACCACGAAGTCCTGGAGCTTGCCGAAAATCTAATGGAAGAGCTGGGCCTGGAACCAGACAGCCCCAAACCCCACGCAGAAATCTATCGCGAAACCCTCGAGCATTTTGGTTTGACCCTGGAAAACGCAGAAGTTTTACCAGGCACTCAGCACCTGATCGATACCATGTTCAAAAACTGCCGGGACCTCAGGGCCAGTGCAGGATTGGGCGCCCTATGCCTGGGAGCCGAAGCCCTGGTACCCGATTTATATACAGATATTGTTGCCGGATTCCGCTCTTGCGGCGTAACCGATGCAGAAATGCAATTTTTCCTGCTGCATATTGAATGTGATGACGGCCATGCAGAAACCATTCGCGATATTATGGTAGATATCGGCTCCAAGGATCCCAGCCAACTGGACATAATGCTCGAAGCCGGGCGCCACCTTGTAGAGGCCCGCTTACAATTCTTCGATTCTATTGAAACCGCCTACCACTCCACTAAACATAAAAAAGTTGAAGCTGTTACAGCTTAATTAGCAAGCACTTATCAACCCACTCACAGGTGTTGTTGGAGAAAGCACGGGCATAGGGAAATGCCACCAACATAAATTCGACAGAGATCGAATCATTTTGAGTTAGGTTTTTAAAAATTATTCTGCGATAAGAAAATAAAAAAGGAAAATTTATTAAATATCGCAGAATTAATATGACTTGCTGTGAGAATTGGAGATAACAATGGCTGAAACACTATCACTGGCAAAAAACGAACTGGTTGAACGAGCCAGTGAAGCAATGAAACAGCACCTCAGCACCCCCGAGTGGTCTCTGAGAGAAAAGCTTGCGCTGACTTGCCGAATTTTATTTAACGATGGTCACGACTCCGGCCTGGCTGGGCAAATTACCGCCCGCGCGGAAAAACCCAGTACTTATTACACCCAACGCCTGGGCCTCGGCTTCGATGAAATTACCTCATCCAACTTATTGGAGGTCAACGAAGACCTCGAAGTACTGTCCGGAGAGGGCATGGCCAATCCGGCCAACCGCTTTCACTCCTGGATCTACCGGGCGCGCCCCGATGTGAACTGCATCGTGCATACCCACCCCATGCACGTATGTGCACTTTCCATGCTGGAGCGCCCGCTAAAGATTTCCCATATGGACGCCTGCATGTTGTATGAGGATATTGCCTTCCTCAAAGACTGGCCGGGTGTACCCGTGGGTAACAGCGAGGGCGAGCTGATTTCCGCCGCTATTGGGGACAAGCGCGCAATCCTACTGGGACACCACGGCCTGATTATGGCCTGTCGCTCTGTTGAGGAAGCCTGTGTAATGGCGGTTCAGTGTGAGCGCGCTGCCAAACTGCAAATACTGGCTGAATCCGCCGGCACCATCCAGGATATTGATCCCGAACTGGGCCGCGAAGCCCACGACTGGATCCTCCAGGAAAAACGCACGCAAGCGACTTTTGCTTACTTTGTGCGCCGCATGCAGAGAAAAGGTTATGGCGGCGGGGACGACCCATTAAGTTAAGTGCTTTTGTGCAATGGGCCAAGGCCCATTGCACTGCCGGCTGCCCCAATAATTGCAGCTTGGCTATAACAACCGGAACGCCTCCCCTCCATTTCTCTCTGGTATTCGTTCAAGCTCCCACCCTCCTGTATAATCCCGCTCCATCATGCAGGGCTGGCGGTGAAGTCTCTTTTCCCCAGCCAGACGAGTTACCTGCGGCTACCATTTGTGGCGGAAGCGGAGGGCGTTAGCCCAGCCTTGGCCGGAATCGGCTAGAAACAAAAAACTCGTTAAAAATCATATAGATAAATGACTTAAAGGGCTCTATTTGCTATGGCTAGTTACTCCACTAACGAATTCAAGGGCGGCCTCAAGGTGATGCTGGACGGCGACCCCTGCTCAATCGTGGAAAACGAATTCGTCAAACCTGGTAAGGGCCAGGCATTCAACCGCGTGAAGCTTCGCAACCTGAAAACCGGTCGTGTATGGGAACGCACCTTCCGCTCCGGTGAAAGCCTGGAAGCGGCGGATGTGATGGATCGCGAAATGGAATACTTGTACAACGATGGCGAGTTTTACCATTTCATGGAGCCCGAGACTTTTGAGCAGCACCAAGCCAGCAGCGACGCTGTGGGCGATGCTTCAAAATGGCTCAAAGAGCAGGATATCTGCACTGTAACCCTGTACAACGGCTCTCCGCTGGCAGTTACTCCGCCCAACCACGTTATCCTGGAAATTACCGATACCGATCCGGGCCTGCGCGGAGACACCGCCCAGGGCGGCACCAAGCCGGCCACTTTGGCTACCGGCGCCGTTGTGAAGGTTCCTCTGTTCCTGGAAATCGGTGAAACCATCAAGGTAGACACCCGCACCGCCGAATACCTGGGCCGTGCCAAGGAAGACTAAGTACCTCCTCCCCTCGAGCGGCCTACGGCCGCTCGTCTCCAGAGCTACCCCCCATGAGCACAGATACCTGGCGCCCCACCGCCACTATTGCAGCCCTGCGCCAACGCGCTGCGCTACTCGCTGAAATACGCACATTTTTTGCTGAACGAAACGTTGTGGAAGCCGAAGTTCCGGTGCTATCCCAGCGCGCCACCAGCGATCCCCATATCGAGTCCATCACCACCGAATGCCGGGGCGAAAGCGCCTACCTGGCCACCAGCCCCGAATTTGGTTTAAAGCGTTTACTCGCCGCAGGACTCGGAGATTGCTACTACTTGGGCAAGGCTTTTCGCCAGGGCGAATCCGGCGGTCGACACAACCCCGAATTCACCATGTTGGAGTGGTACCGCTGCAGTTGGGATGATCACCAACTGATGGAGGAGGTCGCCAAGCTGCTCTGCGGTATTTTGGCGACGGACCAGATTCAGTCCCTCAGTTACCGGGAATTGTTTTTAAGGGAACTTCAACTGGACCCCCACGGTGCCAGCGAAGCTGAGCTGATTTCCTGCGTTAAGCGGGAAATGGAATTGTCTTTTGTACCCCGTGAACGCAGTGAGTGCCTGGACCTGCTGATGAGCCACCGCCTGGAAGCCACCATGAGTGAGGGCATCACCCTGCTCTACGACTTCCCCGCAGAGCAAGCGGCACTGGCAAAAGTGGTGGCGGACGAACAGGGGACCCCCGTCGCCAGGCGCTTCGAAGCCTATGTGGGTGGATTGGAACTGGCCAATGGCTATTGGGAGCTGACCGACAGCGCGGAACAGCAGCGCCGCTTTGAAAAGGATCTGGAATACCGCCATGCTAACCAGCGCCCTGTACACCCCTTTGAAGAGCGTCTGGTTGCGGCCCTGGATCAAGGCATGCCCGAGTGCGCCGGGGTCGCGCTGGGAGTCGACCGACTGCTGATGCTAAAAGCCGGTTACCAATCGATTGAGGAAGTTATCGCCTTCCCTTTCAGTCGGGCTTAGCAGCCGTCTGCGCCGGAGTGTATTGATAGCGGGCAACCTCGCCAACTGCAAAAAAGCCACTATCGAGTAATAACTGCTGGCGATCCGCCGGCACCAAAGCCACCAGATTTTTATGGTGGCTGCCCTGGGCAGCGGTTAGCAAATGCTTGAACAGAGCCCGGCCAACCCCGCGACCCCGGTAGTCCGGAAGCGTCACCAGGTCATAGAGTCCCAATGCATCCGCTGCCGCAAACAGGCAACCGGCGGCCACCGGCACACCATCCAGCTTAGCGAGGAATAATTTCAGTCGCCCGCGTCGCTGCTCGGGAATTTCCTGCAGTCCCTGATAAAAGTGCGCCAACTGCGCCCCCTCCTGCTCCCCTGCCGCCGCAGCCTGCACCGCGCCGTAATCAGGCAAGGCCTCTTTTTTCACCGCACTAATGGCTAACTGTTCCACTACCGGAACCTCGGCAGCGCTGAGTCGGGGTATCTCGGCAGCCATAGCTACCTGGGACTGGCGCCGCTTTAGTCCAAGCTCATCCAAAGCGTCATTGTCCAGGGGTTTGGAGGCACTGTGCCAAAGGGTGAAGGGGCTGTGCCGCTCGGCAAAATAATCCAGCGCAAAACGCTGAATAATGCGCGGCGGCATTACCATGTTGGAAATCACCTGATTGAGCCCAATGGAAGGCAGGCCGCTATCACTGCGGACAATACCTGTAATTTCCTTGGTGCAATCCGGAGTTACCAGGCTCGCGCGGTAATCCGCATAAGCCTCCAAATTTCGGCAGGTAAGATTTTTAGCGCTGAGACTATATTTCATGGGTCAAAGGATAGTGCCAAGAACAGTGCCGTTGCATCATTTCCCCAGTGATCCCAGCCCCGCAGCCGGTGTTCGCTACGGGGCGACAAGCCTTACTTCTGTACTTGCGACAGGGCACACTGATCCATGGATAATGCCGGTTCAGCACAGGTGGCTGCCCCGACAACTTTTGCCGGCACTCCGGCCACTAACACCTTTGCCGGTACCGTTTTAAGAACCACACTTCCGGAAGCAATTTGGGCGCACTCGCCAATTTCAATATTGCCCAGCACCTTGCTGCCCGCACCGATTAAAACCCCGTGGCGGATTTTCGGGTGGCGGTCCCCGCTCTCTTTGCCAGTGCCGCCCAGTGTAACGGACTGCATGATGGAAACATTGTTTTCCACTACAGCCGTTTCACCTATAACGATACCGGTCGCGTGATCCAGCAATATACCGTCACCCATACGCGCAGCCGGGTGAATATCCACACTGAATACGACAGAGACACGGTGCTGTAAGAACATAGCCAGGGAGCGGCGCTGCTGCTGCCACAGCCAGTGGGCCACACGGTGAACCTGCAAGGCGTGAAAGCCCTTAAAGTACAGGAAGGGCTCGTGCAGGGAGTGGCAGGCGGAATCCCGCAGGTAAATTGCGTTCAAATCCGCTCGCGCCGCATGCCCTATGGAAGGGTCAGCTTGTAGCGCCTCATCGATAACCTCGCGAATTAACAGCGCCGGTGCCACCGCATTGTCCAGCTTGTTGGCCAGGTGAAAGCTGAGCGCCGCCTCCAGGGAATTGTGGTTCAGGATGGTCGCGTGTAGAAAGCTGGCCAGGATCGGCTCCCGCTCTACCTGCTGCGCCACCTCTATACGAATTTTCTCCCAGATCAGATCCGCCTCAGCCTCGGTGCATGTCGCATCCATTATTGCTTTCTCCATGTTACACAGCCCCCAGGGTCAACGGGGGCTCCAGCAGCGCAGACTGCTGCTCGCGCAATGCCAGTATATGCTCTGCCCAGTAACGGGCAGTATTAAACCAGGGAAACGCCTGGGGAAAAGCCGGGTCCTGCCAGCGTCGCGCCAACCAGGCAGCGTGGTGCATCTGCCGCAGGCAGCGCAGAGGCTCCACCAGCTGCAACTGCTGGGGATCAAAACTATAGAAGGTTTCATAGCCTTCCAACACTGCATCCAGGTAAGCGGTTTGCTCTGCGCGATTGCCGGAAATCAACATCCAGATATCCTGGATCGCCGGCCCCATCAAGCAGTCGTCCAAGTCCACAAACCAGGGAGTCTCATCCCGCCACAGGAAGTTGCCACTGTGACAATCACCGTGCAGGCGCAGCATATCCCAGTCCCGCTCAAACAGCGGGGCTATCTGTTCGATAATGTGGCCCGTGACGGAAGCGTAGGCCTCCTGGTTCTCACGTGGCAGGAAATCTCCATTCAGGATAAATTCCCGGCTATCGATTGCGAATCGCTGCAAAGTGAGGGATGGGCGATAGCTGAAAGGTTTAGCGCTGCCGGCCGCATGAATGCGACCCAACATGGTCCCCACCTGCTCCAGGTGGTCAAAGTTATCCAGCTCCAACTGGCGACCGCCCCGTCGGGGGAAAAGCGCAAAACGGAATCCAGCGGACTCCATCAGGGTGCGCCCATCAAACTGTATCGGTGCCACCACAGGAATTTCGGCCTCTGCCAGCTCCAGGGTGAACTGGTGCTCCTCCATTATCTGCTCATCACTCCAGCGCCCCGGGCGATAGAACTTGGCAATCAACGGCTCGGCATCCTCAATACCCACCTGATAGACGCGGTTTTCATAACTGTTTAAAGGGAAAATACGCGCATCGGAAATCAGCCCGGTAGTCTCGACACAGTCGATCACCACGTCCGGCGTGAGGGCTTCATAGGGATGATGATTCGAGGTCATAGTGGGTACCAACTGGATTGCAGCTGGCTATGCTAACGCGGTCGCGGGGGCGGGGACAAACTGAGAAATGTGCCGCAAGCTAAAGCGGCCAACTCAAGGGGAGTTCACGCAGGACAGGAGCGGTGACACCACCCAATGCCAACCGCACAAAAAACTGGCTTAACCGCCATTTGCCCGCTGTTGCTGCAATAGCTGAACCATTTGGTCACGACCAAAGACTTCGGCAAAATCCTCTGCGGAGTGGCCGGCCTTATTCACCTGCTGTGAATCGCAATCCTGCTTTAGCAGGGTTCGTGCAAGGGCAAACTCACCGCGAAAAATCGCTGCCATCAGGGCAGTATTGCCACGGCGATCCTGGGCACAGGCATCTGCACCTCTCTGCAAAAGGTAATCCACAGCTTCCCCGTTGCCGTTGTAAGTGGCAATCATCAGTGCCGTATAACCTTTCGGGTTGCGTACATCCAGGGGGAAACCCGCTTGCGAAAATTCACGCAGCACCTCGGTATCACCAATCCTGGCTGCGGCAAAATAATACTGGGAGAGTTCGGTAAAATCAGATTCCGTTTTTTCCGGCTCCCCTGCTTGAACCCCCAGGGTAAGAAAGAGTAGTGCGAATAAAAATGATCTCATAATTTCACCTGTATAAATTTAGCGGGCGACAGAGGTCGCCCGCGCTTGGGTAAAAATTACCGGGCCAGTTTTTTCACGCGACTCAGATCGCCACCAACCGCTTTGGTTAAGCGCTGTCCGTAGTCCTTGTCCGCTTGGTAGAAGTGGCTCAGCATAATGTGCTTAGTGTTTTCATCACTCACTTTACCCAGATCACCAGCGAGGTTTTCAATCAGGTTCTGGCGCTCTTCAGGACTCAGGCTGCGGTAGAAAGCACCCGCCTGGGCAAAAGGCAGTTTCTTTTCAATGGCCTTTTGCTGGGTGCTGCCATTCAACGCCTTGTTGCTATAAAGACCTTTGGGGTCCTCGGTGCGCGCATCGATACGGCTCGGCTGATAGTTCACATCTGAAGTCTGTTGGCCGTAATTACCCGCCCCATCCTGGTTCCAGTTATTTACGGCAACACGGGGACGGTTGATAGGCAATTGCTGGTGGTTAGCCCCCAGGCGATACATTTGCGTATCGGAGTATGAGAATACGCGGCCCTGTAACAAGCGGTCTTCCGAAGGCTCAATACCCGGCACAATATTAGCTGGCGCAAACGCGGATTGCTCAGTTTCCTGGAAGAAATTTGTGGGCACACGATTGAGTGTCATGGTGCCAACTTTGGTTTCCTTCACGTCCAACCACATTTTGGTGGCGTCCAGGGGGTTGTAATTGAAGCTGTTAAGCTGGGAGGGCTTCAATACTTTAATAAACAGATCCCACTCGGGGTACTCGCCTTTTTCAATCGCGGCATACATATCGCGAGTTGCGTGGCTGAAGTCCTTGCTCTGAATTTCTGCTGCCTCTTCCGCAGTCAGGTTCTTAATGCCCTGGCGAGTTTTCCAGTGGAATTTCACATAGTTCACTTCACCCTTGTCATTGATAAATTTATAGGCGTGAACACCCCAGCCATCCATCTGGCGCAAGTTAGCCGGTGTACCGTAATCGGAATAGACCCAGCTCAGCATATGGGTAGATTCCGGCACATGGCTAAAGAAATCAAAGAAACGGTTGGGGTCCTGTTGATTAGTCACCGGGGAGGGCTTTAGGGAGTGAACCATATCCGGGAATTTAATCGCGTCGCGGATAAAAAATACCGGCAGGTTGTTACCCACTAAATCCCAATTGCCTTCTTCCGTATAAAACTTGGTGGCAAATCCACGGGGATCGCGCAGGGTTTCCGGGGAACCTTTTGAGTGGATTACTGTTGAAAAACGCACAAACACTGGCGTTTTACTACCGCGCTCAAACACCGCTGCGCGGGTTAAATCACTGAGGTCAGCCGTCGCAACAAATTCACCGTGAACACCAGTACCGCGCGCATGTACTACACGCTCGGGAATACGTTCACGGGCAAAACGCTGTAATTTTTGAATCAATTGAACATCTTGCAGCAAATTACCACCATTTTCTCCGGCGGTTTGTGCGTTCTGGTTGTCTCCGACTGGGGCGCCATTATCGCGAGTCAATGTCTCTGCATTGGCACCGCCTATCAGACCGATAGTTAATGCAAATAAGGGTAAGTATTTCATGGGATTATTTATCTCTACTGCCATCTCTATTACAGGAGTAGAGCTTATAGGGGAGAACAATAAGCGGGAAATTAGACCTTGTTATCGCTCTTATAGCAGAGATCAATAATAATGAGTCAGGAGGAGCAATTCAGAATTTCTGAGAAATCGGAAAAGGAAAAAAGTTTAATCAGATTTTTTTTGCCTGGGCATAAGATACCAAAGCACAGCAGCAATCAAAAAAAGTGCGGGAATATCTCCCATCAAATTAATCCGTTCTGTTTTATCCACCAATGCCTGCACCAACATAATGACGGCATGTACAAGGCTGGACCATATGGTAAACCAAATTAAACTGGTATTTGCGGCGGGATTTTTTGCAGCGCGTATCAAGAACACCCCCAGGGTGACATAAATACCGATAATCATTTGCTCGTATTCTGGCTGCCGTGGGGTCCAGCCCCACCCTTCCGGCCAAATCCACATCATCATCGGGTAAATCGCCAGAATAAAAAGCACTCCTACAACGACCAGTGCTATTGGCAGGCATTTTGCCCGGGCTGTCTCATTCATAATTTACTCCCAAATCTCGATCGACTTATTCCTGTAAGTCCCCCGGTAAATGACACACTACTTCCAGGTTGTGTCCATCGGGATCAAGTACGTAGGCGGCGTAATAATCCGGGTGATATTGTTCGTAGACAGCCGGTGCGCCATTGTCCTTGCCCCCGGCCTCCAGGGCCAAGCGATAGAATTCCCTGACCACTTGCCGCTCTTCAGCGCGAAAGGCGATATGCAATTGTGGAGTGGTGCTGGTCCCCCCACGAATCCAGAGTTCCGCTTTATCTGCCCAACCAAAGCCCGCCCAATCGTCAAACTCCATCACCAACTGGTATCCCAGTGGCATCAGCGCCTGCTGATAGAAGTCCTTACTGCGTTCATAGCTGTGCACATAAAGGCGGATATGATCAAGCATCGTATAAACCTTGGGAGGGAAGCGGATACTTCTGCAAGATAGCCTAGCGAGGGGAGTCACGCCGACTTTTAGACGTGCGAGACAAACAGGAGGTTGTGGCAGGTAGTTCACTTCATGCAGTCATACCCGCCACTGCAAGGTTGGGATTAAGGGGCGATATACCAGTGATAAATACCGTAAGAAGCGACGCCCAGACCAAAGAACAGCTGCCCCACCAACAAAACCCTGAAAGCGAAAGTGTATCGGGCCAAGTCACCTCGGCGAATGGCATCGTTGGAAAAAATTCTCGCTTCCTCAGGGAATCCCATTTCCAGGGTTTTCAGTGCCGGAACAGCAAGCTTGATAAGCTGGCGGCTGCGAATGTCCATCAGCCAAAATACGGTTACCAGTATGACCACAGACCCTCCCAGCAACGCCAGGATTAGAGGGTGGAAGTCTTTCTCCATAGCAGTGAAAATTCCGCCCTCAACAAACATGGTTAACACAACAAAAAAATTAAAAACCTTGAGGCGCTGATCGGCGGCGAAGCGGTAGTGATCGCAGAGGTACTGTCCCTGTTCCAAACGGAATCTCCTTAACTGTAAATACCCTTAAAACAATATCCGGAGTTAGAGGGTTACTAACTGCGCAAACCAGCAGGCATTTACTTGTCTATTTAGCTGAAAATGGCGCAAAAATCGGGGAGGAATTTAACCTCTTGCCCCAATGAAAAGGCCGGGCTATGCCCGGCCAATAAAACCTTCACGCGCCACACCTATGGTCAGCGATTTTCGCGGTGATCAATCAATGCGTCAACCACAGTGGGATCGGCAAGAGTGGAAACGTCTCCCAGATTGTCCAACTCATTGCAGGCAATCTTCCTCAGGATACGCCGCATGATTTTGCCAGAACGGGTTTTTGGCAGTGCTGGCGCCCATTGGATAAAGTCAGGCTTGGCAATTGGCCCTATCTCCTTGCGACAGAGTTCAATTAATTCTGCCTTAAGCTCATCACTGGGCTCATGACCGGATTTAAGCATCACAAAGGCATAGATCCCCTGCCCCTTGATATCGTGAGGATAACCTACCACCGCTGCCTCCGCCGTATCATTGTGCAGTACCAGGGCGCTCTCAATCTCAGCTGTTCCCAGGCGGTGTCCAGAGACATTTAACACATCATCAATGCGCCCCGTGATCCAGTAATAACCGTCACTATCGCGGCGGGCACCATCGCCAGTAAAGTAATAGCCGGGGAATGCGGAAAAATAAGTATCCAGCATTCGCTGGCGATTGCCGTACACATCCCGAATCATCGAGGGCCAGCTCTTTTTAATCACCAGAGAGCCCTCGCCCTCCCCTTCAATCTCCCGCCCTTCACTATCCAGCAGCGCGGGCTGTACCCCAAAAAAGGGCCGGGTTGCCGACCCGGGTTTCAGAGCCATGGCACCGGGCAGTGGAGTGATCATCTGCGCACCGGTTTCAGTCTGCCACCAGGTGTCCACAATCGGGCAGCGCTCATCGCCCACTACGCTGTAATACCACTCCCAGGCCTCCGGGTTTATCGGCTCACCCACGGTGCCTAAGAGTCGCAGGGAGCTGCGCTCGGCGGCTTTTACAAACTCGTCACCCGCTCCCATCAACGCCCGAATCGCTGTCGGCGCGGTGTAGAAAATATTGACCTGGTGCTTATCCACAACCTGCCAAAAGCGTGAAGCATCCGGGTAAGTGGGCACTCCCTCAAACATCAGGCTGGTGGCCCCGGCACACAATGGTCCATAGACGATATAGCTGTGCCCAGTGATCCAGCCCACATCGGCAGTACACCAGAAAATCTCACCCTCGCGATAATCAAAGGTATATTTGAAAGTCATGGTGGCCATCAGCAGATAGCCGGCAGTGGTATGCAGGACCCCTTTGGGTTTACCGGTAGAGCCCGAGGTATAAAGGATAAACAGCGGGTCCTCCGCTCCCATCACTTCAGGCGCGCAGTCCGGCTCCATCTCACCTATGGATTCGCCATACCAGATATCCCGCTTGCTATCCCAGTCTACCGGTGTGCCCGTGTGTTTAACCACAATGGCCGTATGCACATTAGGGCAGTCCACCAGCGCTTTATCCACATTGGCTTTCAGCGGTACTCGCTTACCGCCGCGAACCGCTTCATCAGCAGTGATCACCAGGCGACAATCGGAATCGAGAATACGGTCTTTCAGGGACACCGGGGAGAAACCACCAAATACTACCGAGTGCACAGCGCCGATACGGGCACAGGCGAGCATGGCGTAGGCCGCCTCCGGGATCATCGGCATATAAATACACACCCGATCTCCCTTTTTAACCCCCCGGGATTTCAGCAGGTTGGCCAAGCGACACACATTTTCGTACAGGCTCTGATAGCTGATTGCCTTACTATCAGCGGGATCATCTCCCTCCCACAGAATTGCGGTCTGCTCGCCACGGCTGGCCAGGTGCCGATCGATGCAGTTTACGGTTACGTTCAACTGGCCATCGGAGAACCAGGCGGTATGGCCTTTGTGCAGATCCTCCTCAAGAACCTGGGTGAACGGCTTGTCCCATTGCAAAAAGTCCTTGGCCTGTTGTGCCCAAAACGCCTCTGGGCTCTCTACCGACTGGCGGTACATTGTCTCGTAGTCTTCGGCGCTAATAAGCGCATTGGCAGCAAAACCGGGGGAGACTGGGCGGGTATGCACTTCAGACATCATCTTCTCCTTTATTATTAGCGTGGCATGGCTAGCCTAGAGAAATCTGAGTTTATTAGAGCTTTATTCTTGTCACTTTATAACATAGCCGCTGCGAAACAATCCCTCATCTCGAAATTTGGCATGGGGCGAGGACAATCCAACGCAGGCCTGAAAGGTGCAAGTTAATCAGACAAGCAAACAGTAAAAGATAGTTGATTAACAGCTCAATCACTTAGATCCAGACATCATTTTTCGCAGTTAGATCTCCACCGGCATCGCCCGTATTAACGACCCCTTTAGGCTCAATCAATAGTACTTCACATTCCTGTTCAGCTCTGGGTTTATGCTCCACACCCTTTGGTACTACCGTCATCTCACCAGGTCCAAGGGATATGACACTATCGCGAAACTCGATCTGCATATGCCCGGAAACTACAACAAACACCTCATCGGTATCGGGATGATCATGCCAGGTAAATTCACCCTGGATCTTAACCAATTTAAACTGGTAATCGTTCATCTCGGCAATCACTTTAGGGGACCAGTGCTCCGAGAACAGGTTCAATTTTTCTTTAAAATTGATAACTTTAGAATTCACTTTTATACCTACCTTTAATATGACTATATATCTGGAAAGCTTAGTTATCTCTGGATACTTCCAAAAGTTTCCTAAGCCTGCCCACAATATCCTGGTTAAATACCTGTATACCCTCCCTCCTCAGTAGTGCAGACACAACGCCAGAACCAACTATTTTCGCACCAGAAAAACTACCATCGTAAATATAATCACTACCACATGATGGGCTATTTTCCGTAAGTACTGCGTATTTAATATTGTGCTGCAGACATAGCTGTAATGCCCGTTTAGCTCCCCGTATAAATTGCTCAGTTAAGTCTTCTTTATTTATCCCTAAAACTTTGGCTGAGCCCGCTAAAACCTCTGCACCTCTACCGCCGCTAATCTCAGCCGGAACCCTGGGAACAGGCAGTCCGGCTGCAACCTCTGGACATAGAGGTACTATCTCTTGAGTTTCTATAATCCAATCGAAATGATTGTTATGGACCTCAACATGACTACCATTTTAACGCACAGCACACCCCAGCAGACAAGAACTCACTAATATTTTTGCCATATACACCTGCAACCAAAGTGGACACAATAGAAAACAATGTTTAAACGATGATTAGATTACCCAAATAGATTGCCCAAATAGATTGCCCAGCAAGTAAATTAAGACAGAAAACCGGCGAACCGAGACAAATAAATCCAAACTTAGCAAACGGCCTCTATATTAACTGACAAGAAAAATAAACCATGCAGCGCTCAATCTTTATTTTGATAATCTACCTGTCAATAATTCCTGTGGTTAATGCCAAACAACTGGCAATCACATTTGATGACGCTCCCCGCAAAGCCGACGGCTACTTTGACGGGCCCACTCGGGCCAAAACGCTCATTGAAAGCCTGGAACAGCATAAATTGGCAAAGTAGTCTTCTTTTCCAATACCCAATCATTCGATAAAGAAGGATTGGAACGGATGCACCGCTACGACAAGGCTGCGCATATTATTGGCAATCACACCCATAGCCATCCCAATTTTCTGGAAACAGGACTATCCACTTATCAAGCGGATTTTTTGCAGGCCCACCAGCTGCTTCAACAATTTGACAACTTTAAACCCTATTTCCGCTTTCCCTATCTGCGCGAGGGAGAAACTGTCGAAAAACGCGATGGTATCCGGGGTCTATTACAGGAAAATAACTATCAAAACGCCTATATCACCTTAAACAATTACGACTGGTATATCGAAGAACTTTTCCAAACAGCAGTGAGAGACGGAAAACCAGTTGATATGGAAAGACTCTCCAACTTTTATGTCGACGTTCTTATCGCGAGCATTAAGTACTACGACGATTTGGCAATTAAATATCTCGGGCGCTCCCCCAAACACGTCATACTGCTGCATGAAATGGATATCACAGCCCTGTTTATTGGCGATCTGGCCCAGCGGCTGAGGCAGGAGGACTGGGAAATAATTTCCCTGGAAGAAGCCTATAAAGATCCCATCGCGAAATACCAACTCACCCAACCGATTAAATACAACCCTGGAAGAATCGGCGAAATTGCTCTAGCTAAAGGACAAAAGAAAAATCTCTGGCATTACACCCTGGATGAGTCCTACCTGGAAAAGAGGATTAATCAGGAAGTGTTATTAATGTCTGACCACTAAGCGGAGGGATGCTACAGGGCACAACGCCCTGTAGCTAAAAGAGTCAGGCTTCGGCTAGCTGAACCGGAATCGTATTAGTGCTGCGCTCTACCTTGTTGTTCTCATCCAGGTAGACCAGCTTGGGCTTGTGGTTATCGGCTTCGCCCTCTGTCATCTGCGCATAGGAAGCAATAATAATACGGTCACCCACCTGTACTCTGCGTGCAGCGGCACCGTTCATGGAGATAATACCGGAACCGCGCTCGGCGAGGATCACATAGGTGTGGAAGCGCTCGCCATTGCTCACATTGTAAATATCGATTTTCTCGAATTCACGCAGACCAGCCAGTTCTACCAGGTCCTCATCAATTGCACAGGAAACGTCATACCAGAGTTCGGCCTGAGTCACTGCGGCCATGTGCAACTTGCTCTTCAACATTTCAATTTGAATAGTTGGATACCCCTCAGAGTTCCAGGGAAACATAGTCGATCAGGCGCGCTGCACTGGTGTACATAGCTCCCAGGATCGTGATTTCTTTATCGTCATCTGCCGCTGGCTGTAAATCCTTGCTGTAACAGATGGAGAAGTAGTCAACTCAAAAGCCACTCTTTTCAATTCGCTTGCGCGTCCCTTTCTCAAGGTCGGCGAAATTGGAGGGAACGGGGCGGACATGCACTGCGGTTTTAAATCCACTGCACTGTGGCGGGGGCGGGGGAGAAAGCAAACATCCAACAAGAACTGATGAAAAATTTAAAGGTATTGCGCTGGGGCCAGACCGCAACAATAGAAAACAAATCAACTTAAGTTTGCCTGTACCGGGTTACCAGCCCGGTACATTTAACAGAGAAAACTAGCGAGATTGGAAAATAAGAAAGCGGTTATTACCTGAGTCGTTGATAATCAACTTATCTTCATAAGCGGTAATTCCGTCGGGCCATTTCAGCGTAGCAGCACTTGGCAACTCCCCCTCGTCAGCAATCCCATTTTGGTTGCTGTCGTTGAAGGCACTGCGATCAAAGTCTTCCTGCCCCAAGACAATATCTGCCGGAGCGAAGTTTTCCTGTGGCCACTGGTCCCAGATCAACACTCGGTTATTACCACCGTCCGCCACAAATAACTGAATGCCATTCGACCAGATACCCCGTTCGAATAAACTCAGGGTTTGTCGACTTGGGGGCAAGCCTTCACTGCTGACAAAATCTGCTTGCCCCAGGACTATATCCGCCGGAGCAAAGCTACTAGTCGGCATTGAGTTCCACAGGAGTATCCGGTTATTACCCGAGTCGGTGATGGCTAACTTTTCCCCATCGCTCCACACATCTTCGGGCATATCCAATGTGCGGACACTGGGCTGCAGAATCGAGCCATCTTGCTCACGATCGTTAGGGGTGCAGTTTTCCATTGTGGATTGGCCCAGCAGCCAATCCGGTGCCGCATCTTCCCACGAGGGCAAGTCATTCCATACCGCCACTCGAGCCATATACGGTGAAGCCGCAAAAACACGTCCCTCGTTAATAATCGCACTGGAATAGGTGCTAGGACCAAAGCAGAAATCCTGTATCACCTGGGTACTCGGCAACGCCCGGCCATCTTCAGGAATAGTGTCGTAAACGAAAACGCTGTAGCCATAATTAACAATCGAGGCAATAGAATAATTTATTAAAAGTTTTCCGCTATCAAAACTGATATTTGTGGGTCCGCCACCAAAATCTCCCCCGTTGCTTTCGTCAAGACTATCTTCATTGAGCGCTGCATTGGCCGGTGCTCCATTACTTGCGGGGATCGAATTAAAAATTAACACCCGATTATTTGCATAATCGGGTACGAACAACTTCCCCTCATCAGTGACGGCAGCGGAACCCTGGGGGCGCTCGCCAAGATTCTTTGCATTGATGGCCGTCAAAGTACTGGAAAAATCATCCTGGCCGATCACGACCTGCGCGCTGTCAAAATTCTCAAAGTACAATGGCACAGTGAAATTGTGCTGTTCAGCGGGAATATCCAGGCCAGCGGGGTCTTTGGCTTCAAGGTGCAGGCTGCGATCCTGCCCGGACAGCCAGCGGCTCTTGGGAGCTATCACCAAGGTATCGTCATTAAAGCGCGACTGGGACCAGGTCAGAGTGTATTCATCATCCAGCAAGGAACCGCTAATTTGCAGGCTGTCGCGATCCATCGACTCGGAAAACTGTACCGTGATTGCGCCATCCTTCTCCAAGCGTTCCAGCGTTGGAGATACACCGACTACCGAGGGGGCGATTTTTTGCACGGTATAGTGAGCGTCAACCTCTGCCATCTGGTTGCCGGCCGTATCCTGCGCGGCAATTGTCAAGGAAAGTTCTAGCCCCTCTGCCCACTCTGCTATCGGGGTTAAAATCAGGGTGTCCTGATCGACTTGAGAGAGCTCTCCCATTTCCTGCATGGCGCCACTTAGGGACACATCCTCCAGTGCCACCGCTTCGCTAAAATCCAGCAGTAGGGTGTCGGTTGCTGCAATAGAGGCTCCGCTGGCGGGAGTCAGTGTCATGCTCGGCGGAGTGGTATCCACAGGCGCAGGAACTTCACCACCACCGCTGCCACCGCTGCAGCCATAAAACGCGGAACTGATCGCCAGTACCAATGCGGCTTTGATAAGCTTGCTATCGCCTTTAAAAAACTTGCCTTCCACCACTGCCTCCTGCAGCCATTTAAATAGCTGACAGAGTATTCAGTCTTACCTGTTTATTGCCACAGCAGTCACTGCCAATCTGAAACCTTAAAATGACAAAACCTAACGGGCTGGTTGCTGCGTCACAAAAAAGAGAATTTTCAGGGACACTACGCTAATCGTACTGACATCGGTGTAGAAGCGCTCATCATTGCTCACATTGTAAATATTGATTTACTCGAATTCGCGCAGACCAGCCAGTTCTGCCAGGTCCTCATCAATTGCACAGGAAACGTCATACCAGAGTTCGGCCTGAGTCACTGCGGCCATGTGCAACTTGCTTTTCAACATTTCAATTTGAATAGTTGGATACCCCTCAGAGTTCCAGGGAAACATTGTCGATCAGGCGCGCTGCACTGGTGTACATAGCTCCCAGGATCGTGATTTCTTTATCGTCATCTGCCGCTGGCTGTAAATCCTTGCTGTAACAGATGGAGAAGTAGTCAACTCAGAAGCCACTCTTTTCAATTCGCTTGCGCGTCCCTTTCTCAAGGTCGGCGAAATTGGAGGGAACGGGGCGGACATGCACTGCGGTTTTAAATCCACTGCACTGTGGCGGGGGCGGGGGAGAAAGCAAACATCCAACAAGAACTGATGAAAAACTTAAAGGTATTGCGCTGGGGCCAGACCGCAACAATAGAAAACAAATCAACTTAAGTTTGCCTGTACCGGGTTACCAGCCCGGTACATTTAACAGAGAAAACTAGCGAGATTGGAAAATAAGAAAGCGGTTATTACCTGAGTCGTTGATAATCAACTTATCTTCATAAGCGGTAATTCCGTCGGGCCATTTCAGCGTAGCAGCACTTGACAACTCCCCCTCGTCAGCAACCCCATTTTGGTTGCTGTCGTTGAAGGCACTGCGATCAAAATCTCCCTGCCCCAAGACAACATCTGCTGGAGCGAAATTTTCCTGTGGCCACTGGTTCCAGATCAACACTCGGTTATTTTCGCCGTCCACCACAAAAAGCTGAATGCCGTTAGACCAGATACCCCGCTCTAACAAACTCAGGGTTTGTCGACTCGGGGGCTGACTTTCATCACTGACAAAATCTGCTTGCCCCAAAACTATATCCGCCGGAGCAAAGCTACTAGTAGGCATTGAGTTCCACAG
Organism: Microbulbifer sp. CNSA002; assembly: GCF_047324085.1. NCBI lineage: Bacteria > Pseudomonadati > Pseudomonadota > Gammaproteobacteria > Cellvibrionales > Microbulbiferaceae > Microbulbifer > Microbulbifer sp. CNSA002. The sequence continues at coordinate 391,238 of NZ_CP172449.1, read as the reverse complement.
AAGTACCCGGTTATTTTCCGAGTCGGTGATAGCTAACTTTTCTCCATCGCTCCACACATCTCCTGGCGTAGCCAATGTGCGAGCACTGGCCTGCATAACCGAGCCATCTTGCTCACGGTCGTTAGGGGTGCAGTTTTCCAGTGTGGATTGGCCCAGCAGCCAATCCGGTGCCGCATCTTCCATTGAGGGCAAGTCATCCCACACCACCATTCGAGCTTTAGACCACGAGGCCGCGAATACGCGTCCCTCCGCAATCATTGCACTGGAATATACGGAGCCGTTACCCTGGCAGCTGTCCTGCGGCAGTTTGGCACTAGGCAGTGCCCGACCATCTTCGGGAATAGTATCGTAAACAAAAATACTGTGGCCCCGAGTACCAAACAAGTAATTTATTAAAAGTTTTCCACTATCAAAACTTATGCTTGTGGGCCCGCCACCAAACTCTCCCCCGCTGCTATCGTCAAGACTATCTTTGTTAAGCGCCGCATTGGCCGGCGCTCCATTGCTTGTGGGGACCGAATTAAAAATTAACACCCGATTATTTGTATAATCGGGTACGAACAACTTCCCCTCATCAGTAACGGCAGCGGAACCCAGGGGCCCCTCGCCAAGATTTTTTGCATTGATGGCCGTCAAAGTACTGGAAAAATCATCCTGGCCTATCACGACCTGCGCACTGTCAAAATTCTCAAAGTACAATGGCACAGTAAAATTGTGCTGTTCAGCGGGGAGATCCAGGCCAGCGGGATCTTTGGCTTCAAGGTGCAGGCTGCGATCCTGCCCGGACAGCCAGCGGCTCTTGGGAGCTATCACCAAGGTGTCGTCATTAAAGCGCGACTGGGACCAGGTCAAAGTGTATTCATCATTCAGCAACAAACCGCTAATTTGCAGGCTGTCGCGATCCATCGACTCAGAAAACTGTACCGTGATTGCGCCATCCTTCTCCAAACGCTCCTGTGCTGGGGATACACTGACTACGGAAGGGGCAATTTCATCCACGGTATAGTGAGCATCAACCTCTGCCATCTGGTTGCCAGCCGCATCCTGCGCGGCAATTGTCAGGGAGAGTTCTAGTCCCTTTGCCCACTCCGCTATCGGGGTTAAGATCAGGGTGTCCTGATCGACTTGAGAGAGCTCTCCCATTTCCTGCATGGCGCCACTTAGGGACACATCCTCCAATGCCACCGCTTCGCTAAAATCCAGCAGTAGGGTGTCGGTTGCTGCAATAGAGGCCCCGCTGGCGGGAGTCAGTGTCAGGCTCGGCGGAGTGGTATCCACAGGCGCAGGATCTTCACCACCACCGCTGCCACCGCTGCAGCCATAAAACGCGGAACTGATCGCCAGTACCAATGCGGCTTTGATAAACTTGCTATCGGCTTTAAAAAACTTGCCTTCCACCACTGCCTCCTGCAGCCATTTAAATAGCCAACAGGGTATTCAGTCTTACCTGTTTATTGCCACAGCAGTCACTGCCAATCTGGACCCTAAAAATGACAAAACCTAACAGGCTGGGTGCTGCGTCACAAAAGGATAATTTTCAGGGACACTGCGCTAATCGTACCGACATCTGGCAGCCACCGGCTTCGCCGGTATTAATCAACCTACAGGGCCTAACTGTGACCAATGCCCTTTTTGCCGATCTAATTTTATTAATGCTAACAACTTAGTTAGCTCTGGATGCACTTATCAATTCTCTAAGTTGCCCAACAGTATGTTGACTAAAAACTATTATTCCCGCCCGTTGAAGAAGCGCAGATACAACACCAGAACCCATTATTTTTGTTCCTGAAAAACTGCCATCGTAAATATAGTTACTTCCGCAAGAGGGACTATTTTCCGTAAGCACTGCATACTGGATATTGTGTTTCCTGCATAATTCCAGAGCCAGTTTGGCCCCCAGCATAAATTGCTCAGTTAGATCTGTTCTATCACTACCTATAACCCCGGCAGTTCCATCTAACACCTCTGTTCCATTTGCGCCACAGATCTCAGCCGGCACCCTCGGAATAGGCAATCCCGCCGCCACTTCCGGACACAAGGAAACAATTTCCTGAGTATCCACAAGCCACTCAAAATCATCGCTACAAGCCTCAACACTACTACCGTCATAGCGCACGGCGCAGTTCAAAAGGCAGGAACTAACAAGTATTTTGGCCATATACATCTGAAGCTATAGTGGACACAATAGGAAGCCGAACTCTACCGCAACTGAGCCTAGGCTACTGGACAACGCAGGTTATCTGACCAGTAAATTAAGACAGAAAACCTGAATAGAAGGACAACTAAATCCTAGCCTGGCGAACAGCTCGTAATTAAACTCATTAGAGTAATAAACCATGCAGCGTTCAGTCATATTATTGATAATTTACTTATTGGCAATCCCAGTCGCTAACGCCAAACAACTGGCAATTACTTTCGATGATGCCCCCCGTAAAGCCGATGGTTATTTTGATGGACCAACTCGGGCCAAAACATTAATTGAAAACATAGAAGAATATAAAGTTGGCAAAGTAGCCTTCTTTTCCAATACTCAATCCTTCGATAAGGAAGGGGTGGAGCGGATGAACCGCTACGATAAGGCTGGGCATATTATTGGCAATCACACCCATAGCCATCCCAATTTTCTGGAAACAGGGCTATCCACTTATCAAGCGGATTTTTTGCAGGCCCACCAGCTGCTTCAACAGTTTGACAACTTTAAACCCTATTTTCGCTTTCCCTATCTGCGCGAGGGCGAAACTGTCGAAAAACGCGATGGTATCCGAGATCTACTACAGAAAAATAACTATCAAAACGCCTATATCACCTTAAATAACTACGACTGGTATATCGAAGAACTTTTCCAAACGGCAGTAAAAGATGGGAAAGCAGTTGATATGGAAAGACTCTCCAACTTTTATGTCGACGTTCTTATGGCGAGCATTAAGTACTACGACGATATGGCAATTAAATATCTCGGGCGCTCCCCAAAGCACGTCATACTGTTGCATGAAATGGATATTTCAGCCCTGTTTATTGGTGATCTGGCTGAACGACTGAGGAAGGAAGGCTGGGAGATAATTCCTTTAGAGGAGGCCTATCGGGACCCCATCGCCAAATACCAACTCGCCCAACCGATTAAATATAACCCTGGCAGAATCGGCGAAATCGCTTTAGCTAAGGGACAAAAGAAAAATCTCTGGCATTACACCCTGGACGAGTCCTACCTGGAAAAGAGGTTTAATCAGGAAGTGTTATTAATGTCTGGTCAATAAGCGGCGGGGATGCTACAGGGCACAACGCCCCGTAGCGAAAAGAATCAGGCTTCGGCTAGCTGAACCGGAATAGTATTAGTGCTGCGCTCTACCTTGTTGTTCTCATCCAGGTAGACCAGCTTGGGCTTGTGGTTATCGGCTTCGCCCTCTGTCATCTGCGCATAGGAAGCGATAATAATGCGGTCACCCACCTGCACTCTACGTGCAGCGGCGCCGTTCATGGAAATAATACCGGAACCGCGCTCGGCGAGGATCACATAAGTGTGGAAGCGCTCACCATTGCTCACATTGTAAATATCGATCTTCTCGAATTCGCGCAGGCCAGCCAGCTCTACCAGGTCCTCATCAATTGCACAGGAACCGTCATACCAGAGTTCGGCCTGAGTCACTGCGGCCATGTGCAACTTGCACTTCAACATTTCAATTTGCATAGTTGGATGCCCCTCAGAGTTTCAGGGAAACATTGTCGATCAGGCGCGCTGCACTGGTGTACATAGCTCCCAGGATCGTGATTTCTTTATCGTCATCTGCCGCTGGCTGTAAATCCTTGCTGTAACAGATGGAGAAGTAGTCAACTCGAAAGCCACTCTCTTCAATTCGCTTGCGCGCCTCTGTCTCGAGGTCGGCGAAATCCCGGCGTCCAGCCACAATTTCATCCTTAGCCCAGTTAAGTAACTGGTTGAGTACAGCAACCTTCGGTCGCTCTTCCGCAGTGATATAACCATTGCGAGAGCTCATTGCCAAGCCATCTTCCTCACGATGCACCGGCGCCGCCACAATTTCCACCGGCATACACAGGTCTTCCACCATACGGCGGATCACTGCTAACTGCTGGAAATCCTTAATCCCGAAAATAGCCTTATCCGGCTGCACAATGTTGAAAAGCTTCGAAACTACGGTGGTGACCCCTTCAAAGTGACCCGGTCGGCTGGCGCCGCACAGGACATCGGTCATCGCCGGACAAACCACGCGGGTCTGCTGGTCCATGCCGTTGGGGTAAATCTCACTCTCATCCGGATGGAACAGGAAGTCACAGTCCGCTTCCCGCAGGCTGGCCATATCCCGCTCCATAGTGCGCGGATACTTATCCCAATCCTCATTCAAACCGAATTGCAGTCGGTTGACGAAGATGGATACCACAACCAGATCGCAGTGTTGCTGGGCGATTTTGACCAGTTCTATATGGGCATCGTGCAGATTGCCCATGGTTGGCACAAAGCCGACGGTCTTGCCGTCTTTGCGGGCCTGGGCCAGCGCCTCGCGCAGACTTGCTACGTGGTGGAAGACTTGCATCTTGCTACCGCTCACTATGAATCAGCGCGGCATCATACTCGCTGAGACCAGGTGTCTCAACATAGCAAAATTGCCGCTCTCAATAAGATTTCGCCGCAGAATCCAGCCTGTGGCCCCGCCAGACAATCTCTGCCCATATCTGAACTATTAGTCACAATCTATGCCGTCGATTGCCGCCGAATTTTACCCCATTCAGTTCAGGAAGTGTTCAGACCCGCCAGGGCAAACTTCACGCCAAGATACACAAAAGACCTGATCTGAAAGAAAAGAGCCCCACGCTCGGGAGAGATGTTATGAAACACCTCACTACTGCCATCGCCACCCTAAGCCTGCTGCTGATCGCAGCACCCGCCCTGTCCGAGTCACATCGCGGGCACCAGCGCGCCATGGACGACCACCACAAATATGGAAGAGCCGAACGCGAGCAGCGCCACTTAAAGAAACAGCACGACAAGCATCACGACCGCCAGCAGGAAAAGAAACGCCGCAGACAAGAGCGCAAGAAAGAAGAGCGCAGACGTGAACGCAGAGAGGAGCGCCAGCACCGCCGCGAAGTTCGCCACGCCTATAAAGAGGGCTACAACAAAGGCTATAACAAAGGGCATAGAAAAGGCCACAAGCAGGGCCACCGCCACGAATATCGCGCGGCACACAGACCGGTTTACCGCCACGGTTATCGCGGCCACCGCCCCCACTACCGTCCCTCGCACTACGGTTATGGCTACCGCTGGCGCCACCTGCCGCGTAATTTCGTCAGTATCAGTATCGGAACAGCGGGCTTCTACTATAGCGATGGAATTTTTTATCGCCCGGCTTCTCACGGCTACGTAGTAGCCCAGGCCCCCCACGGCGCCATCGTGCACAGCCTGCCAGCATCAGCACTGACCGTGGTAGCCGGTGGACACAATTACTACGTGGCCTATGACACCTACTACCTGTGGGACCATAGCCACCGCGGCTACCGGGTTGTCCCCAAGCCGACCTATTACTGATTACCCAATCCCCCCCTCCCTGCGGCCCTCGGGCCGCCTTTTTTTACTCAAATTTGCGCAGATCAATCACCTTCTTAAGCCCCCTGTCGCAGAGTGCAAAAGAGCTGGCCATCCACTCGCTCCCCATTTACTTTTCAGTGCGCAAAAATTAGCGTTTTTTTATCTATAGTTATTGCTTTCCGGCCCTGCTGGGCCCAAGATTCGCGCCCGCCAATATCAACAGAAAGGCGCCATGAAAAAGCAACAAGTAAAAGACTGGACTTGCGAAGATTCGGCCGAGCTCTACGGCATCCGCAATTGGGGCGCCGGATATTTCGATTTGAACGAAAATGGTGAAGTTTCACTGCAAGTCGACGGCCCCAACGGGGTAACACACAGTGTTTCGCTGATGGACATTGCCCGAGGCGCCACCGAGCGCGGCCTGGGTATGCCCCTGCTATTGCGTATTGAGAATTTACTCGAAGCGCAGATCGCCCGGATTAACGAATCCTTTGCTCGCGCTATCGACGATTGCGGCTACGGCAATGTTTTTCGCGGCGTGTTCCCCATTAAGGTGAACCAGCAGTGTCAGGTCATTGAAGAAATTGCCAATGCCGGCCGCCGCTTTAACCACGGCCTGGAGGCGGGCAGTAAAGCAGAACTTATCGCTGCCCTGTCCATTCTGGATAACACCGAATCCCTGATCGTTTGCAACGGCTATAAGGACGAGGAATTTATTAACCTCGGACTGCAGGCCCAACGCCTGGGCGTACAGGTTTTCTTCGTCGTGGAAACGCCCTCGGAAGTGGAGACCATTATCCGCTGCGCCGAGCGCGAGCAGGTGCGCCCAAATATCGGCGCACGGGTAAAACTCGCCTCCAAGGTGGGCGGCTACTGGAATGCGACCAGTGGCGACCGCAGTATTTTCGGTCTGGGCAGTAACGACCTGATCGCCATGGTCGATCAACTGCGCAACCACGATATGCTCGACTGTCTCAAGTTGTTGCACTATCACCTGGGCTCGCAGGTACCGAATATCCGCGACATCCGCACCGGAGTTTTGGAAGCCTGCCGCTACTACGCCGATCTGGTGGAAGAAGGCGCACCCATGGGCTACCTGGATCTGGGCGGTGGCCTGGCGGTGGATTACGATGGCAGCAAGACCAATTACACCCACTCAAAGAATTACTCCCTGGACGAGTACTGTGTCGATGTAGTGGAAGCCATTATGGGCACCCTCGATAGCGAGGGAGTCGAACATCCGGTGATTATCACCGAATCCGGCCGCGCCACTGTAGCCTACTCCTCTGTACTGCTATTCGATATTCTCGACACTACCCGTTTCGAGCCGGTGGAACTGGAGCACACCAAGATCAGCGAAGGCGACCACCAGATGCTGCTCAACCTGCAGGACGCAGTGCGCAGTATCACCCCCAAAAACCTGCAAGAGAGTTACAACGACGCACTCTACTACCGCGATGAAGTGCGCTCTCTGTATCTGCACGGCCAGGTGAGCCTGCGCGAACGCGCCAATGCGGAAAACCTGTTCCTGCAGAGCGCCCAGGATATTCGCAAATTACTGGATGAGGCCGAAGAGATTCCCGCAGACCTGCAAGCCCTGCCGGAGGTACTGTCGGATATCTACTACGCCAATGTGAGCGTATTCCAATCGGTACCGGACATCTGGGCTATCGATCAGGTATTCCCACTGCTGCCGATCCACCGCCTGGACGAAGCGCCGACGCGCTCCGCCATCATCGCCGACATCACCTGTGACTGTGATGGTAAGATCGACCGCTTTATTGGCCGGGAAAAAGAGCAGAAAACCCTGCCTTTACACGAGCTAAAGGATGGCGAGGACTATATTCTCGGCACCTTCTTAATTGGCGCCTACCAGGAGACCCTGGGTGACCTGCACAACCTGTTTGGGGACACCAATGTTGTGAGTGTGCGCATCCAGGAAGACGGGAGCATAGACTTCAGCCACGAGATTCACGGTGACAGTATTTCTGACGTGTTAAGCTACGTGGAATACCAGCCCAAGGCGCTGTTTGAGCGCTTCCGCCGCCTGGCAGAACGCGCCGTCAAGCAGGGGTTGATTACCGCCGCCCAACGCAAACAGATTTTGCAAACCTATACCGCCAGCATGAGCGGTTACACCTACTTTGAAAAATAAATTTTAAAAATGAGGCGCCAACGCCTTTGAGAATATAGCGGTAACATTAGCCGCAGATTTAAGGAGATCTTTATGGCCAACGTACTGATCATCGGCGCCGGCGGTGTCGGCCAGGTGGTTGCGCACAAGTGCGCACAGGTTGCTGAGGTATTTGAAAATATCACCCTGGCAAGCCGCACCAAAAGCAAGTGCGACAAGATTGCCGCTATGCTGCCGCGCAAAATCGACACCGCTGAAGTAGATGCGGACAATGTGCCTGAACTGGTAAAGCTGATCGAAAAAGTGAAGCCGGACCTGGTCATCAATGTGGCCCTGCCCTACCAGGATCTGCACATTATGGATGCCTGCCTGGAAACCGGCGTGCACTACCTGGATACCGCCAATTACGAGCCGCCGGAAGAGGCCAAGTTCGAGTACAAGTGGCAGTGGGCCTACCAGGAGAAATTTGAGAAAGCCGGCCTAATGGCACTGCTGGGCAGCGGCTTCGATCCCGGCGTCACCAGCGTATTTACCGCCTACGCCAAGAAGCACCACTTCGATCGTATCCACACCCTGGATATCCTCGACTGTAATGCCGGCGACCACGGCCTGCCGTTCGCCACCAACTTCAACCCGGAAATTAATATCCGCGAGATCACCGCCAACGGTCGCTACTGGGAAGATGGCCAGTGGATTACCACCAAGCCGATGGAAGAGAAACGCGTGTTCAACTTCCCCGAAGGCATTGGCGATAAGGATATCTACCTGCTCTACCACGAAGAGCTGGAATCCCTGTCCAAGCACTTCCCGGAAATTGAGCGCGCGCGTTTCTGGATGACCTTTGGCGAGAGCTACCTGAAACACCTGGAAGTTCTGCAGAACGTCGGCATGACTGGCATTGAGCCGGTGGAATTCCAGGGCCAGGAAATTGTACCTATCCAGTTCCTTAAAGAGCTGCTGCCAGATCCCGCCAGCCTCGGTCCGCTGACCAAGGGCAAGACCTGCATCGGCAACATTATTCGGGGCACCAAAGACGGAGAAGAGAAAATCTACTACGTCTACAACACCTGCGACCACCAGGACTGCTACCAGGAAGTTCAGTCCCAGGCGATCTCCTACACCACCGGCGTACCGGCCATGATCGGTGCCAAGATGATGCTGGAAGGCAAGTGGATGAAGCCCGGCGTGTGGAATATGGAGCAGATGGATCCGGATCCCTTTATGGATGACCTGAACAAGTACGGCCTGCCCTGGCAGGAAACCTGGTTGGATAAGCCCTTCCAGTAAATCGCTTCTTTCCCGACCTAGCGGGGCGGACTCCAGTGCCCGCCCCGCCGCACCAGGATATAACGCACCATGGACCTCACTCCCCCCGTTGACTATTTCGGCAGCTTCGATCCCTACCGCGTTCCCTCTCCCTGTTTTGTGATCGATGAAATTGCCCTGCGCAATAATTTAGCATTGCTCGCCGATGTACAGGAACGCAGCGGTGCCAAGGTACTGGCAGCGCTCAAGGCCTTTTCCATGTTCAGCACCGGGCCCATCGTGGCTGAATATCTATCCGGGACCTGTGCCAGTGGCCTGCACGAAGCCAAACTGGGGTTCGAAGAGTACGGCGGTCGCGACAAAGGCAAGGAAGTTCATGTCTTCAGTGCCGCTTACAAGGATGAGGAACTGCGGGAAATACTGCAATTTGCCCACCATGTAATTTTCAATTCCTTCTCCCAGTGGAAGCGTTTTCGGGAGTTGTGCCTGGATATGCAACAGCAGCGGCCAGAGCTGCGTTTTGGCCTGCGTATCAACCCCGAGCACTCCGAGGGCCACACCGATCTCTACGACCCCTGCGCCCCTTGTTCGCGCCTGGGCATCGTGCGCTCGCTGTTTGAAGGAGAGTCCCTCGAAGGCATCAGTGGCCTGCACTTCCACACGTTATGTGAACAGGATTTCAAACCTCTGCAGCGCACAATCGCTGCCGTGGAGGAGAAGTTTGGCGATCTGATACCACAAATGGAATGGATTAATTTCGGCGGCGGCCACCATATTACTCGCCGGGATTACCAGGTGGATGAGCTGGTCGAAGCGGTGCGCAGCTTTTCCGACAAGCACAATGTACAGGTCTACCTGGAACCCGGTGAGGCCATCTCCCTGTTCGCCGGAGTCCTTGTGGCTGAGGTAGTGGATATCGCCTGGAATGGTGAAAACCAAGCCATCCTCGACGCCTCTGCCACCTGCCATATGCCCGATGTGCTGGAAATGCCCTACCGACCGGAAATTACCGGTGCCGCTCGCCCCGGTGACTTACCCCACACCTATCGCCTGGGCGGACAGAGTTGCCTGGCCGGCGACAGCATCGGCGAATACAGCTTCAGTCAACCACTGCGGATTGGCGAGCGACTGGTATTCGAGGAAATGGCCTACTACACCATGGTGAAAACCAATACTTTTAACGGTATCCCCCTACCGGCTATCGCCCTGTGGAATTCGGATACCGACGACCTGAAGATGATCAAAACTTTCGGCTACGAAGATTTTAAGGAACGCCTCTCCTAAACAGTGCCGATAGAGATAGATGCGGCAGGCAATGAGTTATTGCCTCCGCCAGAGGACCAGTAGATGTTGTCAGAAAACGAATACCCCATTTTTCTCGGCTCCGAAATCGAGCAGCCGAAGCCGGAAGACGCCCTCTTTCACATTATTCCCATCCCCTATGAGGAAACCGTCTCCTACGGTGGCGGCACCGGCAAGGGCCCGGCCTCCATCCTGGAGGCATCCTGGCAACTGGAAACTTTTGACAACTTCTCCAACCCCTGTGACCTGGGCATCTACACCCGCTCGCCGGTCTCGGTTTCCGGCCCTGCAGAACAGGTGATGGAGAATATCGCCGCCGCCACCAAAGAAGTGTTGGCGCTTGGCAAGATGCCGGTGGGTATCGGCGGTGAGCATTCGGTGACCTGGGGTATTATCAAAGGGCTACTGGACGCCGGTGAAACCGATTTTGGCGTGGTGCAGATCGATGCCCACGCTGACCTTCGCGATCGCTATGAGGGCCACAAACACAGCCACGCCAGCGTGATGCGTCTAGTGGTAGAGGCCGGTGTCCCCCTGTTCCAGCTGGGTATCCGCGCCTATTGCGAAGAGGAAGTGCAGGCCCGCAAGGACCACAACGTGGGCTACCTGGATGCCCACCAACTGGTGCCCAACAACGTGCAGGAATTCCAGTTACCGGAGAATTTCCCCAAGAAAGTCTTCTTTACATTGGATGTGGACGGTATGGACCCATCGGTCTTCCCTTCCACCGGCACCCCGGTACCCGGTGGTCTCGGCTGGTACCAGACCCTCAACTTATTCGAATCCGTTGCGCGACAAAGGGAGATTATCGGCTTCGATCTGCTGGAATTTGCACCGATCGAGGGCTTTCACGCCTATGATTTTGCCGCCGCACAGCTGATGTATAAGTTGATGGGAATCATCCAGCGCAACCGCTGACCACTGATCCAGCCTCCGGCACTTTGACAATTCTTAACCAATTAACCTGTCTTTAATGTCAGGATAAGGGTTAGTATGTCAAATGTGAGTAATCACTTCGCTGGAGAGACTGTGAATAAACTGAATGTCGTAATTGGCGCCAGTGCGTTCCTGGCGCTGGCCGCTTTTGCCTTTAGCCCACCGGCCGATGCGCGCGGTTATGAGCGCGGGGGAGATCATCGCCATCACCACCGTGGCGGTGTTTATCGCGGACCACGTGTTTCGATCGGATTTGTTGCGCCCGTACTACCCGTTGGCCATGTGCGTGTCGCAGTTGGTGGACGTCCTTTTTACTACCATGGCGGGCACTTCTACCGCCACGGTCCCCGTGGTTACGTCGTTGTCGCTGCCCCTCTGGGCGCCTCGGTAGTCACCCTGCCAACTAGTGCTGTCAGAGTCCATGTAGGCGGAATTACTTATTACCAGTACGCCGATGCCTACTATCAGTGGCACCCGGCTACCCGAACTTATGTCGTAGTAGCACCACCTGCAGTGGCTGTAGCTCCAGCACCCGTAGCCGTTGTTCCAGCGCCTGCGCCGGCTGTAGCCGTTCCTGTTGCAACGGCAGCAGCTCCCGCTACTGTGCCTGCAACCCCGGACCCTGGCCCGCAGGGCTTCCAGCCCGGACAAGTGGTGGAAACCCTACCCAATGGCTATGCCGCTGAAATTATCAATGGCATCCAGTACTACCGCTATGGCGGCAATTACTTTATGCCGACCCAGCGCGATGGCCAGGAAGTCTACGTAGTCGTCAAGCTGTAAGCGCGGCTTCGCTTTCCAGCCCGTGAAAACGGGCAAACTGCCCCAGAGCCCGGTGGTAACTCGCCTCCAGCGAGACACCGGGCTTCTTGTCCCAGTGCAGGGCCTCTACCCGCAATACACCCGCATCCCGATCAGCCTTCAAATCCACCTGCCCCACGAATTGATCGCCGTATAAAATCGGCAGGCAAAAATAGCCATAGCGACGCTTGGCCGCCGGTACATAGCACTCCAATTGATATTCAAAATCAAACAGCCGGCGCAGGCGTTTGCGCTGCAATATCACTGGGTCGAATGGGGATAACAGGCGCACTTTGCGCGATGGTCGTACCGGCTCCCAGTCCAGGTGCTCGGTGAGTATCAGCTCTTTCCCCCACTGAGTGAGCTCACCGGTTGCCAACATGCGCTTAATTGCCAGCTGGATAAGGGGTTTGTCGTCCCTGCGCAGGTAAGCCATTTCCTCCACTCGGCCAATCCCCTGGCACCCCAGAAAAGTGCGCACCAGATGGCTACCATACTCAATTTCCGAGGCAGCATTGGTCGAGATTTTTGCTGGCAGTATCCGCTCCGGGAGATCGAAGACTTTTTGAAAGCCCTCCCGGTGGCTGACCATCAGCTCACCTTCATGAAACAACTGCTCCAGGGCTTTCTTTTCATCGGACCACTCCCACCATCCACTCTTGGTGCGCACAAAATCACTGGCCCGCAGGGCACCCTCCTCTCGCACACGATCGAGAACATAGCGACACAGCTTGGCATTCTTTTCAAACCAGTGGCGCTGACCGGCGCGGATACGATTCATACGCACCCGCGCATAGGGGTAGTGGGCCATTGGCAGGTAGGCAGCGGCGTGGGACCAGTACTCGAAAATTTCGCGGCGCTCTTCAGCTTCAGCCAGGTGTGACTCGCGGTAACGGGGCAGGCGATTGTAGAGCTGGTGGTGGTGGGCCCGGGTAATTCGCTGGATAGCATCCAACTGTAGGGCGCCAAGATGTTGCAACAACCCCGACAATCCTTCAGTCCAGGAGCTGTGGATAAATTGGCGTTGCAGCACCAGTGCGCGGATCTCTTGCTCGGATAACAAGAAGTGGCTCCCCTAGGCTCGGATATTCGACAGCCGCAAACCTAGCAGAAAGGCTTATTCGCCCTGGTAGTATTCCGGCGCCAGATTATCGAAGCGAGTGTATTTGCCCACAAAGGCTGCGCGGCAGGTGCCGATCTCACCGTTACGCTGCTTGCCGATAATCAACTCGGCCATGCCTTTATCCGGGCTGTCCTCGTTGTAGTATTCATCGCGGTAGATAAACAGGATCACGTCAGCATCCTGCTCGATCGCCCCGGATTCCCGCAGGTCCGAGTTCATCGGCCGTTTGTTGGGGCGCTGCTCTACTCCCCGGTTAAGCTGCGACAGGGCAATCACCGGGCACTCGTATTCTTTCGCCAGCGCCTTGAGAGAGCGGGAGATCTCGGAAATCTCCTGGGTACGGCCCTCGGTAGACCCTTTCACCTGCATCAGCTGCAAGTAGTCCACCATAATCATGGCGGGCATACTCTTGGCCTCGGCGTCCTCGCGGCTTAACTTGGGGTTCTCGCGCATCAATTTGTTGATGTGATCGCGCACCGTGCGCTTGGTACGGGCGCGCACCTCGCTGGGACTCAGTGCCGGCGTATCGTCGATATACAGGGACTTGCCTTTCATCTTCTGCACGGCGCTGGACAGCTTGGGCCAATCCTCTTCCTGCAGCTTGCCGTTCCTGATGCGCCCCTGGTCGATACGACCAATAGAGGACAACATCCGCATCACCAGGCTGTCCGAGGGCATCTCCATACTGAAGACCAGCGTCGGGCTCTCCTGGCAGAGCATGGCGCTCTCGATAAAATTCAATGCGAGCGCGGTCTTACCCATGGAGGGACGCGCGGCGAGAATAACCAGTTCGCCCGGCTGCCAGCCGGAAGTGCGCTGGTCCAGTTCGGTCAGACCGGTGCTGATACCGGTGATATCACCCTCGGTCTTGAACAGCTCATCGATGCGCTCGACGGTCTTTTTCAGCAGGGTATCCACGCCGACAAAGCCGCCCTCTTTGGCGCGCCCCTCGGCGATTTCCGCCACGCGGCGCTCAGCCATCTGCAGCAGGTCGGCGGAGGCGAGGCCACCGGGATTAAAACTGGTGCGGCTGATCTCACCGGCAGCGGCGATCAGCTGGCGCAGCATGGAGCGCTCACGCACGATCTTGGCGTAGGCGACGATATTCGCTGCGGAGGGAGTGTTTTCGGCCAATTCCGCCAGGTAGGCAGGGCCACCCACTTCACTGAGCAGGTCGCGGCTGGCGAGGCCTTCGGCGAGGGTAACGATATCCAGGGGCTGTTCGCCATTACTCAGCTCGCCCATAACCGCAAAGATCTTGCGGTGACTGGCGCTGAAGAAATCCTCTTCACTCAGCTGTTCGGCAACGGCATCAATACGGCCCGGGTCCAGCATCAGGCCGCCGAGCACAGACTGCTCCGCCTCTACCGAATGCGGCAGGGGTGAACTCTCTTCGCTGTGGATCTCTTCTTCAGGGGCGGCGTATTCGTCGATCATGGGACTTTACTGGATAGTAAAAACAAAACAGGCGCTGGACCCGATAGGGTGCAGCGCCCGATTGTAGCGCGGCTGGCGCCCGAAGCACCAACCGTTCGTCAGCAAAACCTTACTCGGCTTCGATAACGACTTTAACTGCAGCAATTACGTCGGAGTGCAGCTGTACGTCTACGTCGTACTCGCCCACTTCGCGCAGCGCGCCTTCCGGCAGCTTAACTTCAGCTTTAGCTACTTCAACGCCACCAGCGGAGATCGCTTCAGCGATGTCGCGAGTGCCGATAGAACCGAACAGCTTGCCTTCGTCGCCAGCGTTAGCAGCGATGGTAACAACCAGATCGGCCAGCTTGGTAGCGCGGCTCTCAGCTTCAGCCAGCTTAGCGGCAGCAGCGGCTTCCAGTTCAGCGCGCTTAGCTTCGAACTCAGCAATGTTAGCGGCGGTAGCAGCAATTGCCTTACCAGTCGGCAGCAGGAAATTGCGGCCAAAACCGGCTTTAACATCAACGCGGTCACCCACGTTGCCCAGTTTGCCTACTTTATCGAGCAGAATAACTTCCATCTCGGTTTCCTCAATTTCTGTATTGTGCGGGCGCGCTTATTTGGAAGAGCGTCCGCGAATATCTATCCAGCTATCTACCAGGGCCAGGCCGCAGAGGAAGCCTGCCAGGGGCAGCCCTCCAATCACCAGCATGATGTACATCGCCACCAGGGGACCTACCCCCCAACCGCGACTGGCAACCAGCCAGTGGACCAGGGCAATACCAGCTACCACCATCGGGAACGCAATCACCGCTCCCCAAAATGCGTAGCCTGGGGTTACCAAGCTGACTACCCACAACAACATACTTGTCGCTGACAGCCACAGGGGCAGGCGCAGCTGGTGGAACTCCTGGCGGAAACCGCCGGGGTTGTACAGCAGGGCCTGCCAGTAACGCCCCAGTACCAGAGCCAATGTGGCGCTCATCGCCGATATCAGGCCCAGGTAACCGGTAATTTGCAATTCACCCGAAAATATCTGCTTCAGTTCATCCATTGGAACAGTATTGGGCTGTTCCGCTGCATTCTCGACTGCCTGCAAGAACCCTTGCATCAGTCCTCCACTGAAGAGAGAGGTCAGCAATATGCCTGCTGCTGATGCCGCCGTTACAGCCACCAGGCCAGCGGCCCAGGAGCGACTGCTGCGCAATGCCATGGCGCCGCAAAAAACTGCAACAAAATGGCCTGCGGATATACCAGTCACCAGTGGTGGTACATGACCACTCATACCCATAACGACAATCGGCAACAGAGCCCAGGCCAAAACCATCAGGCCGTCACTGCTGCCTCGGCGCAAACTCACCAGAGCGAGAATTGCCGGGCTTATCAGCGGAATCCCCAACATGGTGAGGATTACCGCCCTGACGCGTCCGCGCATAATAAATTCAGCTACGGCGCGCATATCTAGATAGCTTCTCTATTAATGAGTCTAAGCAAACTGCGGCTTAGGCTTCGTGGCTGTCCGTGTACGGCAGCAGGGCCAGGTAGCGAGCGCGCTTGACCGCAGAGGCCAGCTGACGCTGATACTTGGCTTTGGTACCGGTAATACGGCTAGGAACAATTTTGCCAGTCTCGGAGATGTAGGCTTTCAGGGTATCGAGATCTTTGTAGTCGATACGCTTAACACCTTCAGCGGTGAAACGGCAGAACTTGCGACGACGGAAAAAACGTGCCATCTGATAATCCCCTTACTCTTCGCTTTCAGCGTTATCGGAAGAAGCTTCTGCAGCGTCGGAAGAAGCTTTCTCTTCTCCGGCGCGCTCGCGACGCTCGGTGCGCTCTGCACGGGCAGCTTTGCGCTCACGGCTTTCTTTTTCCGCTTTCATGATCGGGCTCTCTTCAGTGATCGCCTCGTCTTCACGAATTACCAGATTACGGATAACCGCATCGTTGTAACGGAAGTTGGTAGTCAGTTCCTCAAGGGCTTCTTCAGAACATTCTACGTTCATCAGAATGTAGTGAGCCTTGTGGATCTTGTTGATCGGGTAAGCCAGACGGCGACGGCCCCAGTCTTCCAGACGGTGAACCTGTCCACCGCTCTCCTTGATGGACGCAGTGTAGCGCTCCACCATGCCAGGTACCTGCTCGCTCTGGTCCGGGTGAACCAGGAATACAATTTCGTAATGACGCATTTTAGCTCCTTACGGGTTAATCAGCCTCTCGGACAGTCCGATGAGGCAAGGAGTACAACGGGCACGGATAAACCGGGCCCATTGCGGGCGGCGTATTCTAGGCAGTTGTGGGATTGGTTGCAAGTTGATCAATTACTTCAGCCCAATGCCTTCGCTATCCCGGTTGCAAGTTAACCAGTTGCATCAGGCCCTGTGCCTTCGCCCACCCGGTTGCAAGTTGATCAATTACCTCAAGCAAGTGCATTCGCATTCCAAGTTAGAAGTTGATCAAAATGACTACCCTGCCACTCGCCTTGTTTCTGGGATTTGGCGGATTGGGACACAGCACTGCTCGGTCTGGTCATGGGTTTGGCAAGCTGGCTTCGCCTATGATGCCGGACTGTTAAAGGGAGAAGTACCATGCCCCAACAAACCCACCAATTAGAATTTGGCGCCTTCCAGGTACCAGTAACCACAGTACACAACGGCGAAGGCCCCCTGGTATTGGTGCTTCCCGCGATGGGCGTACCGGCCAACCGCTACCGCCTGCTTCTGGAAGAGCTGCAAAAGCTCGGTTACAACACCGCCATCAGCGAATTGCCCGGCACCGGGGAGAGCCTGCCGCGCCCCCACCGAAATGCCGACTACGGCTACAACGATCTGGTGTTTTCGTTTATCCCGCTGTTAATCCAACTGCTGGAACAGCAATTCCCCCAGGGGCCAGCGCTGATTCTCGGCCACAGTATCGGCGGTCAAACCAGCACCCTGGCAGCCCGCGCCGGCCTCACTGGTAACGCCAAGGTTGTCAGCATCGCCTCCGGCCATGTGGACCACCGCAGCTGGAGTGGTCTGCACAAGTACGCCATCCTGCTCTTCGCCTCAATTGCCAGTGTGACCTCAAGCCTGCTGGGTTATTTCCCCGGTGCGCGCATGGGATTCGGCTGGCGCGAAGCGCGCAGGCTAATGAAAGACTGGGCCCGATCCATATTTAGCGGCCGCTTTGCTCCAGAGGATCGCTTTGGGCAAATGGAAAAGACAAGCCAGCCCACCCTGCATATTGCACTTGACGGCGACCCCTTCGCCCCTATTCAGGCCGCCCGTAAATTAGCGGCGATCGTCGGCGGCGAAACCCGGGAGATGAAACCCACTTATCCCAAGGGCAACCCTCACCTCAGCTGGATCAAGAATCCCGCCCCCGTAGTTGAGGCAGTACAGCAGTGGCTACATAAAGATCCCGCTCTCAACTGATTTTCCTTTTTTCTGTCTTTCCTGCATGGCCAAGAAAGCAATTCATAGCTTTCTTAGCCATGTATTAATAAAAACTGCCCGCTCCACCTCCCTCCCACATCGCAGCCAACAATCTTATTTGTCTTTCCGGTTTTCACGGTTCAGTTCCGTTTGTGGCCAGTGAATCAATCTCTTGAGCGGTAAATTCACCACTCAAACGACATCGCTCAAGTAGGTTATCCCCATGAACAACAGCCCATTCAATACCTTCACCAAGTTGCACCAAACTGACACCCCACTGATCCTGCCAAATGCCTGGGATGCTGCCAGCGCTTTAATCTGCCAAAACACAGGCGCCCAAGCGGTAGGTACCAGCAGTGCCGCCGTCGCCTGGTCGTTGGGTTATGCCGATGGTGGTGCCCTGCCAGTTGAGGAACACCTAAATGCTATCGCGCGGATTGCCCGGGTAACCTCATTACCTCTGAGTGTGGATATTGAAGATGGATATTCCCAAAACCCCAAACAGGTAGCTGAGCTGGCCTGTAAAATGGTTGCGCTGGGAGTCGCAGGCATCAATATTGAAGATGGTAACGACACCTCCGGATCTCTCGGCAAAAAAATCAGCGCTATTCGTAAAGCACTGAACGGCCGCCCGCTTTTTATTAATGCCCGTACCGATGTTTATCTCAATGCACTCGCAAGCGGTGATAAAGCGGTAAATATGTGCATAGAGAGGTTAGAGCTTTATAAGAGTGCCGGTGCTGACTGCGGCTTTGTGCCTGGGCTCTCTTCAATTGAGGAGGCAAGGAGTTTGGCAACGGGTATCGACCTGCCAATAAATATTATGCTGCTTCCGGATATGGCCCCTCTATCGGAATTTTCTGCCGCAGGTATAAAACGTTTTAGTACCGGACCAGCATTATTCCAGTCTGTCTACGGCCATTTAAACGAATCATTAAAACAGCTGGCAGCGGTTAAAAGTGACACTAATTTGTTTAGTAAGGCGTTGGACTACGGCACACTGAACTCTGCATTTACTTAAAGGATGTGGAAAGAAGTTTTATGTCCGGGTATTTCTATACCCGGATTGTAAGGACTTGCAGTAACCCCGTGGATCAAAGTTTCGAAAGAACTAAATAAATCTCCGCTCACCAACCTAATATGGGAACACCGCAAGTTTAAATATTAAGCAATTCTCTAAATCTTAAATTGTGGAAAATTAGCTGTAGATATTTATACGACCCAACTGATGAGTTTAAAGAAACCATTACATCTATTAGGTAAGAGCCAGTTACCATTATTTATTTCGATTGCCAACCTGCCCACTTAGCAACATCTACCAGGACAACAAATGGTACTACTATCAGCCACCCACAAATACTTTTCATTCTCAGAAATATGTTATTTTCCTAGTATCATTCTATGCCTCTGATATAAGTGCCATGACAATTTAACTTTTAGAGCAGTGTCAAATTGCTGCTTTTTATCTCAGCAAATATTAATAAGAAAGCCCTAAGGGGCTCCGAATAACTAAGCGATTCGAGAATCCAATTAACAATAAAAGTCATGGTAGATACTTTCATCACCATCCAGAGGTTATTTGGAAAGCTTTATAGAGGCCAGATTTGTTATAATCTCTAGATTGCACGGCCAGTGAAGATCATCCCTAGCACGCGCAGAATAGATCAACTATTAGCCGTTGCGCTGACGCACGGCCTCAAACAAGCAAACACCTGTGGCAACAGAAACATTTAAGCTACTTACCTCTCCCGCCATAGGAATTTTGATCAGATGATCGCAATGTTCCCTAGTCAGACGCCGCAAGCCGCTGCCCTCGGCCCCCATGACTAGTGCCAAGGGGCCGGTTAATTGGCTTTGGTATACATCCTGTTTCGCCTCACCGGCTGCACCATAAATCCACACTCCCGCCTGCTGCAGCTGCTGTAACGCGCGAGCCAGGTTAGTCACGGTGACAAAGGGCAATACTTCGGCAGCGCCGCAGGCCACTTTGCGGGCTGTTGGCGTCAGCCCGGCAGATTTATCTTTCGGCGCAATCACCGCATGTACTCCGGCAGCCTCTGCCGAGCGCAGGCAGGCACCCAGGTTGTGGGGATCAGTCACTCCATCCAGCACTAATAAGAAAGGTGCTTCCCCGCGCTGATCCAGTTTTTTCAGCAGGTCGAACAGGAATTTCTCATCGTGGACTTTTGTTTTGCCAGAACAGATGGCAACGACACCCTGGTGATTAGCGCCATCCTCTACTTTCTCATCCAGCGCTCGCCGGTCGATAAAGCGCACGGCAATATCATTTTTTTCCGCCTGCTGGATTATTTTTTGCAGGCGCTGATCCTTGCGGCCACGCAGTAACAGAAGCTCCGATACATTCTGCGGAGAACCTTTTAGGAGGGCCTGCACCGCGTGCAGGCCATAGATAACTTCCTGACTCAATTTATTCCTCGATCACTTTTTCTTTTTACTGCTAGAAGAAATCTTTTTCTTCTTTTTTAGTTTACCCGAACGGGTTTTGGCGTTTTCAGCCTTTTGCGCGGCTTTACGGGCAGCCACTGCAGGCCGCTTTCCGCCCTTGCGTGTCGGGGTACGCTTTTTAATCTTGCGTTTGGGCTGGGCATCTTCACCTTGCCTGCCTTCACCTCGCCTATTGAGCGGCTCTTTTTCCGGTTTTGCTACAGGGGCTTCAACACTGGCCTCCACTGGCACAGCCTCATCTGATCCCACCTTGCGCTTGCGGAAAGGCGAGGACTTGGCTGTGGTCTCGGTATGCTTGGCCCAGGGGTTAGCACTGGTATTGCTGGGTTTTTCTTTTTTATCGCGGCCCCGGCGCTCGCGTTCCAACTGATGTTCTACTGCCATTTCCATAGCGCGGGCACTCACCCGCGTACTCTCTTTCTTTTTCTTCGACTCACGCTTTGCGCGTGGGACCAGTTCATTCAAGGTGAAATCCACCTTGCGCTCTTCGAGATCCACCCGTGCAACCTGCACGGTGACAGAGTCACCCAAATGATAACGCTTGCCACTGCGCTCCCCGATAAGACGCTGGTGCGCCTGCTCAAAGCGATAATAGTCTTTGGGCAGGGCAGTGACATGTATCAGGCCCTCCACGTAGAGTTCATCCAACTCCACAAATAATCCAAAGCCGGTTACCGCACTGATAACACCGGAATAGGTCTCGCCCACATGGTCTTGCAGATATTCACACTTAAGCCAGCTGAGCACATCCCGGGTCGCATCGTCGGCGCGCCGCTCGGTCAGCGAACACTGTTCCCCAAGTTGCAACATGGCCGGCATGTCGTAGGGTAAAATCTGCTCTCGAGCAATCGGTTTGGCACCGGGCACAGAGTGAACTTTTTTTGCCACCGCAGCTTGGTTGGCGCTGCCGTTGCGTATCAACCAGCGCAGCGCCCGGTGCAGGAGCAAATCCGGATAGCGGCGAATCGGGGAGGTGAAATGGGCATAGGCCGGGTAATCCAAACCGAAGTGTCCTCGATTCTCCGGCTGGTAAACCGCCTGGTTCATAGAGCGCAGCAGCATCACCTGAATAATATGCGCATCTGCACGGCCCTCGATCTGCTCCATCAGGTCCTGGAAGTCTTTGGGCTGGGGCTCACCACCACCGGGAAGGCGCAATCCCAATTCACCCAGGTATTCGCGCAAATTACTGAGTTTTTCCTCTTTGGGCGCATCGTGTACCCGGTAGAGTGCGGGCAGTTCCGATAGCTCCATCAGACTCGCCGCGCTGACATTGGCCGCGAGCATACACTCTTCGATCAGCTTGTGAGCATCGTTGCGCACCACCGGAATAATCCGCTCAATTTTTCGTTGGGCGTCAAATATTATCCGGGTCTCGGTCGTCTCAAAATCAATAGCACCCCGGCGCTCCCGCGCTTGGCGCAACGCCAGGTAGAGGTCGTGGAGATTGTCCAGGTGTGGGGTGAGGGTCGCAAATTGCTTGCGGGCACCACTGTCGCGGTTATCCCGCTCATCGAGTATTTGCCCTACCTGGGTATAAGTCAGGCGCGCGTGGCTGCGCATAACCGCCTCAAAGAAACGATAATCCTGAATTTCACCGCTTCGGTTGATGTGCATTTCGCACACCATACACAACCGATCGACATCGGGGTTCAGGGAGCAAAGGCCGTTGGACAATTTCTCCGGCAGCATGGGTACAACGAAATCCGGAAAATAAACCGAGTTTCCACGGCCGTGCGCTTCCTCATCCAACGCACTACCCGGACGTACATAGTGGGAAACATCGGCAATGGCTACCAGCAATTTCCAATTGCCATCGGGTAAAAGTTCGCAGTAGACCGCATCATCAAAATCCCGCGCGTCTTCACCATCGATAGTAACCAATGGTAACTGGCGAAGATCCACCCGGGATTTCTTGTGGTCCTCAAGCACTTCATCGGCAATTTCATTGACCTCGGCCGTCAGTGCACTGGGCCAGGTGTGGGGAATTCCGTAATTGCGAATCGCAACGTCAATCTCCATACCCGGGGCAAGGTGGTCACCGAGAACTTCGCTAACCTCACCTTGCGGCACTTTATCCCGGCCCGGTTGGGTAACAATTTTTACTACGACATACTGGCCGTGATCGGTTCCGGCGGTATCCTCAGAGGCCACCATAATATCCAGGTTAATACGAGGATTGTCCGGGCGCACAAAACAAATACCGTTTTCCCGATACAGGCGCCCAGCCAGCTGCTCGGTATTGTGCTTGATCACCCGAACAACAGCGCCCTCGCGTTTACCGCGAAAACCTCCGGGGGTTTCCCGAACTAATACCTCGTCACCATCAAAAACTTTACGCATCTGTCGATGGGATAAAAATAGATCGGTGCCGCCATCACTGGGGATAACAAAACCAAAACCATCCCGGTGCCCCATAACCCGGCCGCGTATCAGGCTCATTTTATCCAGTACACCAAAATCACCGGCGCGGTTGCTGGCAATCTGCCCATCCCGGGACATGGCGATCAAACGGCGCCTGACTCCTTCGCGGCGATCCTCGTCGGCCAATTCGAGTAAATCAGCCACCGTTTCCCAGGGTACAGGCTCCGCTTGTTTTTCCAGAATTTGCAGCAAGTACTCCCGACTGGGCACGGGCTTTTCGTATTTCTCTGCCTCGCGCTGGGCATGAGGGTCAGCATTGAAAGGGTCTGAGGTATTTTTTTGAGTCAAAACAGCATCCGTTGTTGGGCAGTTGCCAGGGTTGGCAACCTCCGGAGATTATCCGGCCATAAAGAAAGGCGGCGTTGGTGGTGGATTCCTGGTCAATAATTCGCCGCTATTGCACGCATTATAAGCGATTTCGCCAATTTTCCCGACCTAAGAAAAAAATGATGAAAAAAGCGCAACGCAGCCGTTGACACAAGGGGGGCAGATCTCTATAGTTCGCGTCCTCAACGGAGCACACGTTGATTTGCCCAGGTGGCGGAATTGGTAGACGCGCTAGCTTCAGGTGCTAGTGACCTAACGGTCGTGGAGGTTCAAGTCCTCTCCTGGGCACCAATTCCAAAAAGGCTGACTCGAAAGAGTCGGCCTTTTTTCGTTTGGGTGATTTAATTTTCCAGCCCTCGCTTTTAACTCTTTCCTTTTCAAATCCCTACCATAAAAATTCCGGACATAAAAAAAGCCGGCCCCTAAAGACCGGCTTTTTTGCAAAGGGGAGTTTACTTTAGTGTCCTGCACTACCTCCATTAAACTCCCCAAGATCTACAGTAATATCGCTGGGCGCATCGCTGGTGCCCAGTTCGAGTTCAGCGTCAAACTTAGGTGCAGCTTCGACCTCCTCAGCAGCTGAAGCTACGGCGGGACTCAATTCCCCGGACCTGAGACGCATCTCAGGGGAGTTCACCGCATCGACACCACTACTGTAAGGCTTCACAGCGCTAAAGATCGCAGGGTCTACATGACTGAAATCCTCTACCGCATTTTGAACTGCTGACTTGAGGCCCTGGGATGCCTGAGCACCGGCAACTGACTGCAGCTCGTCACCAGTGCTGGTAACCGTCGGGATCTGGCCAATAAAGTCAGGCTCATAGTAACTGACGGAATAGATATCCACTGTATTGGTGACATCCATGCGGAGAGGGTTAGTCGCCTCACCAATGATGGTCCACAACTCAGTTTCCGTTCCCAAGGTCACAGCGGATGCTGTGATATGGGTATCTCCATAAGTTTCAGCAGTCAGGGTGCCAAAGCTGGAGCTGGCCAGGGAAACTGTGCCCCGCCCTGCATCGATCTCGTCAATAACGAGATCCCCTGCAGCCTGCACACTGATATTGATATCCGCACCCGAGGTGGCAACAGCCAAGACACTCACATCTGTCTCAATATCTACATCGCCACCAACAACCAGTTCGGCACGATCAGCGGTCAGGCTGCCACCGATAGTATCTGTTGAGCTGCTGGTAACATAAATATCGCCCTCGCCATCGTAGCCCAACCGCATATCGCTGAACTGGAGCCCGGCACCATTTTTATTGAAGCTTTCAGATCTACTTCCACCATCTTCAAAATCAAATGCCCGATCGGTCAAGACGGTAATACTGTCAGAGGTGTTATCCAGGTATTCGAAGCCAGCAAAACTGAAGTTACCTACCTGATTGCCACTGTTATAAAGCTCCCAGGTCGCACCGGACAAGTTGTATTGGAAATCATCAGATCCGCCACCACCAGCAAGCTCTACTTCCTGGCCAATATCAGTTTCTACCGTCAAGAAATCATTGCCGGCACCAAGGGAAATACTGTCAATCACAGTGCCAGAGAAGGTGACGGTATCGCTGCCAGCTCCAGTATCAATCCCTGCGAGTTCACCACCATTTAAATTAAACTCGTCAGCACCTGAACCGGCAATAATAGACTCGATGCCAGTAATCGTGAGTGATGTTCCACCACTGGAAACAGTGTGTTCAGAGTCATTGATATCCCAGACAGTATCAATATCTGCACCGTAAACGGTATCTGTGCCGGAACCCGCAGCAACACTATCCAGGTTGGCAAAAGTTACTCCGCCAATCGTCATGGTATCCAGAGCGCTAAACTCATACTCACCATCGATATCCTGGCCAGTATAACTTCCCGCCCCTTCTACGAGTTCGAGGTTATCAAAGTAGACGGTCAGGCCATTAACTTCAGCCTCCACACTGCCTTCAACAAGGGAGTTGCCGGAGCTGGTCGAGGTCCAGGTAGCTCCATCTGCACTAACCGTGTCGCTACCACCTGCGCCATCCACAGTTTCCAGCCCACTGAAGTCGATGCCTGCAACGCTGATATCGCCATCGGAGTTGAGGGTAAAGTTATCGTCACTGTCTGTAGCCACCAAGGTGTCATTACTGCCCGAAGTATTCACTTCTTCAAGGCCAGTAAAACTGATACCTGCCGTTGCTAATGCCTGGTCACCCTGCAATTCGAACTGAGCAGAATCATGGGTGTTTGTCAGGATAGAAGTGGCCGCACTGGAAATGCTATAGAAAGACAGTGAGCCGGCATCTACTTGATTATCAACACCAGTTAAAGAAAGCCCATCGCTGTAGGCACTGGCATCCAAGCTGTCGTCACCGCCATTACCATCGACCGCAGACATGCCGGATACGGTCATGCCGTAAACTTCCACATCTGCATCAGACTGCAGCACAAATGCGTCATCGCCAGTTGTAGCAACCAAATCGGCATTTACGGCAGTAAGGTTCTCGATATTGCTAAAAGTGATACTGCTGTTAACAGCCTCGTTGTCAGCTCCCGTCAGGCTCCAATCAGCACCATCTGCACCGATAGCAGTATCGTTACCACCTAGAGCATTAATAGTGCTCAATCCGGTAAAGGCGATATCGTAGCTGGTCGCTGCATTATCCCCGTCTACAGTAAAGCTATCCGCTCCACTAGTGCCTGTTAACGCCGAAGTTACAGCGCTGACGATGCCATCAAAAGTCAGGCTACCTGCCGTTACTTGATTGTCAGTGCCGGTGAGCGCCAGACCATCACTATAGGCGCTGGCATCCAGGCTATCATTACCCCCCTGACCATAGACTGCCGACATGCCTGAGACCGTCATACTGTAGACTTCGATGTCTCCAGTCGATTGCAGTGCAAAGGCATCCGCATTGCTGCTTCCCTGCAGGTCGGCATTGGTAGCAATAAGTGTTTCTACGCTGCTAAAAGTAATTCCACTATTCGTAGCCTCACTATCATTGCCCGTCAGAGTCCAATCGGCACCATCAGCTCCTGTCACAGTATCTGCACCACCAGCTGCATCAATGCTGCTCAGGCCAGTAAAGGCAATATCATAGATGGTAGTGGCGTTATCACTATCTATAGTGAAATTATCCGAGCCGCTGGTTGCAGTTAACGTTGAACTCTCTGCACTGAAGATGCTATTGAATATCAGAGCACCAGATTCTGCAGTAACCTGGTTATTTACTCCTGTCAGGGCCAAGCCATCACTGTAAGCACTGGCATCCAGGCTGTCATTACCGCCATTGCCCTCGACCGAAGACATGCCAGAAACCGCTATGCCATAAGCTTCAACATCGGCATCCGATTGCAGAACAAAGTCATCAGCACCTGTAGTGCCAATCAAATCCGCATTCACGGCTGTGAGGCTATCTATATTACTAAAGGTAATACCGCTGCCAGTGGCCTGGTTATCTGAGCCCGTTAGAGTCCAATCTTCACCATCGGCACCGGTCACACTGTCTGTGCCAGTACCTGTATCAATTGTACTTACACCGGCAAAAACAATGTCATAACTGGTGACGGCGTTGTCACCATTCACAGTAATACTATCCGCACCGCTCGTACCGGTCAGTGTCGAAGCTACCGCGCTTGCAATACCATCAAAAGTCAGGGAGCCTGCCGCTACCTGATTAGAAGCGCCAGTAAGTTTCAATCCATCACTGTAGGAACTGGCATCTAAACTATCCCCGCCGCCGTTGCCGTCCACTGCGGACATACCAGAGATAGTCATATCGTAAACTTCAACATCACCACCAGACTGCAACACGAAGGCATCAGCACTTGTCGTACCGACCAATTCTGCATTCACAGTAGTCAGACTATCTACATTGCTAAAGATGATCCCGCTGCTCGCAGCCTGATTGTCTGTACCGCTCAAGGTCCAGTCAGCCCCATCGGCGCCGATCACACTATCCGTGCCGCCATCTGCATCCAAGGTGCTTACACCGGTAAAGGCAATATCGTAGCTAGAGATAGCATTATCGCCGTCGACGGTAAAGTTATCTGCGCCACTAGTACCGGTTAGCGATGATGTCACAGCACTCGCAATACTGCTGAACGCAAGAGAACCGGCAGTTACCTGGCCGTTACTGCCCGTCAGTGTCAACCCGTCGCTATAGGCGCTAGCGTCCAGACTATCATCACCGCCATTCCCGTCCACCGCAGACATACCGGAGACGTTCATACCGTAAACTTCGATATCACCAACAGACTGTAATACAAAGGTGTCAGCATTGGCCGTGCCGACAAGGTTGGCATTTACAGCAGTGATAGTTTCTACATTGCTGAAAGTAATACTACTGTTAGTGGCCTCATAATCATTGCCGGTTAAAGTCCAATCAGCACCACTTGCACCAGTGACACTGTCTGCCCCCTCTCCCGCGTCGATGCTGTTCAGACCCGTAAAGGCTATGCCATAAATAGTGGTTGCGTTATCACTGTCTACCGTAAAGTTATCTGAACCGTTAGTAGCAGTAAGTGTCGCGGTAGTCGCACTGAAAATACCGTCGAAGGTAAGAGTGCCAGACTCTGCCGTTACCTCGTTACTGGTTCCCGTCAGGGCTAATCCATCACTATAAGCACTGGCATTCAGACTATCGCTACCGCCATTACCTTCTACCGCCGACATGCCGGATACTGTCATGCCGTAAACTTCAACATCCCCATCAGACTGCAGAATGAAGGAGTCCGCACCCGCAGTACCAATTAAACTTGCATTGGTTGCTGTCAGGGCTTCCACGCTATTAAAGGTAATACCACTGCCAGTGGCTTGGTTATCTGTGCCGGTCAGAGTCCAGTTCTCGCCATTAGCACCGGTGACACTGTCAACATCACCACTACCGTCAATAGTGCTGACACTAGTGAAGGCGATGTTATAACTGGTAACTTCGTTATCACCATCAACCGTGAAGCTATCCGCACCACTGCTACCAGTCAGTGCAGAAGTCACTGCACTCACAATACCGTCAAAAGTCAGGCTTCCGGATTCGGCCGTAACTTGATTGTTAGTGCCTGTCAGTGCCAGGCCAGCGCTGTAAGCACTGGCATCCAGGGTGTCGTCACCGCTGTTACCGGCCACCTCGGACATGCCGGAAACCGTCATGCCATTGACTTCGACATCGCCAGCAGAGGTCAAAACGAAATCTTCTACATTGGCAGTGCCCTGAAGGTTGGCATTACTGGCCACCAGAGTTTCCACACCGCTAAAAGTAATTTCGCTACTTTCTGCTTCGTTATCGTTGGAGGTTAGAGTCCAATCTGCTCCAGTAGCACCGGTAACACTATCTGTACCATTGCCAGTATCAACCGTACTTACATTGGTAAAGGCAATTTCATAACTGGTAACTTCGTTATCACCGTTAACGGTAAAGCTATCTGCACCGCTGGTGCCGGTTAGAGTTGAGGTTGCTGCGCTAAAAATATCATTGAAAACTAAGCTGCCGGACTCAGCCGTAACTTGATAGTCCGTTCCTGTCAGAGCTAAACCATCGCTGTAAGCACTGGCATCCAGGCTGTCGCTACCGCCATTGCCTTCAACAGAAGACATACCGGAAATAGTCATGTTGTAGATGGCGACATCTGCATCCGATTGCAGCACAAAAGCATCTGCACTGGCTGTACCTACCAGGTTTGCATTTACCGCGGTTAGGATTTCTACATTGCTAAACGTAATGCCATTGTTAATAGCTTCATAGTTGGTGCCGGTTAAGGTCCAATCTTTACCATCAGCACCGATAACACTGTCATCACCACCCAGTGCATCCACACTGCTAATACTGCTAAACGCAATTTCATTCGCCGTCAGTGCATTGGTACCGGTGACTTCAAACGAATCATCACTACTTGATGCCTGCAGGCTACCTCCACTCACACTGTCGATATTGCTAAACAAAATCGAGTTTGTTGAGGCTTGATTATCTGTGCCGGTCAGGGTGACAACACTGAGTGCAGTAACGCTATCTGTGCCGTTACCCGCATCAACGGTGCTAACACCGGTGAAGGCAATTTCATAACTGGTAACTTCATTATCACCATCAACGGTAAAGCTATCCGCGCCGCTAGTACCCGTTAGAGCCGAAGTTACTGCGCTGGCAATATTATTGAAAACCAGGCTGCCGGATTCAGCTGTAACTTGATAGTCCGTTCCCGTCAGAGCTAATCCATCACTATAGGCACTGGCATCCAGACTATCGCTACCGCCATTACCATCTACCTCTGATATACCAGATATCAGCAGATCGTAAACTTCAATATCGGCATCAGACCGCAATACAAATTCATCGGCTCCAGCACTACCTAAGAGGTCAGAATTGGTCGCGGCGATACTCTCTATATCATTGAAAGTTATACTGCTGCTAATTGCCTCATTATCAGCACCAGTCAAAGTCCAGCTGGCACCATCTACACCAGTCACACTATCAGCGCCATTTCCCGCATCAACTGTGCTAACACCGGTGAAGGCAATTTCATAACTGGTAACTTCATTATCACCATCAATGGTAAAGCTATCCGCGCCGCTGGTACCCGTTAGAGCCGAAGTTACAGCGCTGGCAATGTCATTGAAAACCAGGTTGCCGGATTCAGCTGTAACTTGATAGTCCGTCCCCGTCAGGGCTAATCCATCACTATAAGCACTGGCATTCAGACTATCGCTACCGCCATTACCTTCTACCGCCGACATGCCGGATACTGTCATGCCGTAAACTTCAACATCCCCATCAGACTGCAGAATGAAGGAGTCCGCACCCGCAGTACCAATTAAACTTGCATTGGTTGCTGTCAGGGCTTCCACGCTA
The DNA here is from genome assembly GCF_047324085.1 of Microbulbifer sp. CNSA002. NCBI lineage: Bacteria > Pseudomonadati > Pseudomonadota > Gammaproteobacteria > Cellvibrionales > Microbulbiferaceae > Microbulbifer > Microbulbifer sp. CNSA002. Next base: position 361,279 of record NZ_CP172449.1, on the reverse strand, counting down.
TTAAAGGTAATACCACTGCCAGTGGCTTGGTTATCTGTGCCGGTCAGAGTCCAGTTCTCGCCATTAGCACCGGTGACACTGTCAACATCACCACTACCGTCAATAGTGCTGACACTAGTGAAGGCGATGTTATAACTGGTAACTTCGTTATCACCATCAACCGTGAAGCTATCCGCACCACTGCTACCAGTCAGTGCAGAAGTCACTGCACTCACAATACCGTCAAAAGTCAGGCTTCCGGATTCGGCCGTAACTTGATTGTTAGTGCCTGTCAGTGCCAGGCCAGCGCTGTAAGCACTGGCATCCAGGGTGTCGTCACCGCTGTTACCGGCCACCTCGGACATGCCGGAAACCGTCATGCCATTGACTTCGACATCGCCAGCAGAGGTCAAAACGAAATCTTCTACATTGGCAGTGCCCTGAAGGTTGGCATTACTGGCCACCAGAGTTTCCACACCGCTAAAAGTAATTTCGCTACTTTCTGCTTCGTTATCGTTGGAGGTTAGAGTCCAATCTGCTCCAGTAGCACCGGTAACACTATCTGTACCATTGCCAGTATCAACCGTACTTACATTGGTAAAGGCAATTTCATAACTGGTAACTTCGTTATCACCGTTAACGGTAAAGCTATCTGCACCGCTGGTGCCGGTTAGAGTTGAGGTTGCTGCGCTAAAAATATCATTGAAAACTAAGCTGCCGGACTCAGCCGTAACTTGATAGTCCGTTCCTGTCAGAGCTAAACCATCGCTGTAAGCACTGGCATCCAGGCTGTCGCTACCGCCATTGCCTTCAACAGAAGACATACCGGAAATAGTCATGTTGTAGATGGCGACATCTGCATCCGATTGCAGCACAAAAGCATCTGCACTGGCTGTGCCTACCAGGTTTGCATTTACCGCGGTTAGGATTTCTACATTGCTAAACGTAATGCCATTGTTAATAGCTTCATAGTTGGTGCCGGTTAAGGTCCAATCTTTACCATCAGCACCGATAACACTGTCATCACCACCCAGTGCATCCACACTGCTAATACTGCTAAACGCAATTTCATTCGCCGTCAGTGCATTGGTACCGGTGACTTCAAACGAATCATCACTACTTGATGCCTGCAGGCTACCTCCACTCACACTGTCGATATTGCTAAACAAAATCGAGTTTGTTGAGGCTTGATTATCTGTGCCGGTCAGGGTGACAACACTGAGTGCAGTAACGCTATCTGTGCCGTTACCCGCATCAACGGTGCTAACACCGGTGAAGGCAATTTCATAACTGGTAACTTCATTATCACCATCAACGGTAAAGCTATCCGCGCCGCTAGTACCCGTTAGAGCCGAAGTTACAGCGCTGGCAATGTCATTGAAAACCAGGTTGCCGGATTCAGCTGTAACTTGATAGTCCGTCCCCGTCAGGGCTAATCCATCACTATAAGCACTGGCATTCAGACTATCGCTACCGCCATTACCTTCTACCGCCGACATGCCGGATACTGTCATGCCGTAAACTTCAACATCCCCATCAGACTGCAGAATGAAGGAGTCCGCACCCGCAGTACCAATTAAACTTGCATTGGTTGCTGTCAGGGCTTCCACGCTATTAAAGGTAATACCACTGCCAGTGGCTTGGTTATCTGTGCCGGTCAGAGTCCAGTTCTCGCCATTAGCACCGGTGACACTGTCAACATCACCACTACCGTCAATAGTGCTGACATTAGTGAAGGCGATGTTATAACTGGTAACTTCGTTATCACCATCAACCGTGAAGCTATCCGCACCACTGCTACCAGTCAGTGCAGAAGTCACTGCACTCACAATACCGTCAAAAGTCAGGCTTCCGGATTCGGCCGTAACTTGATTGTTAGTGCCTGTCAGTGCCAGGCCAGCGCTGTAAGCACTGGCATCCAGGGTGTCGTCACCGCTGTTACCGGCCACCTCGGACATGCCGGAAACCGTCATGCCATTGACTTCGACATCGCCAGCAGAGGTCAAAACGAAATCTTCTACATTGGCAGTGCCCTGAAGGTTGGCATTACTGGCCACCAGAGTTTCCACACCGCTAAAAGTAATTTCGCTACTTTCTGCTTCGTTATCGTTGGAGGTTAGAGTCCAATCTGCTCCAGTAGCACCGGTAACACTATCTGTACCATTGCCAGTATCAACCGTACTTACATTGGTAAAGGCAATTTCATAACTGGTAACTTCGTTATCACCGTTAACGGTAAAGCTATCTGCACCGCTGGTGCCGGTTAGAGTTGAGGTTGCTGCGCTAAAAATATCATTGAAAACTAAGCTGCCGGACTCAGCCGTAACTTGATAGTCCGTTCCTGTCAGAGCTAAACCATCGCTGTAAGCACTGGCATCCAGGCTGTCGCTACCGCCATTGCCTTCAACAGAAGACATACCGGAAATAGTCATGTTGTAGATGGCGACATCTGCATCCGATTGCAGCACAAAAGCATCTGCACTGGCTGTACCTACCAGGTTTGCATTTACCGCGGTTAGGATTTCTACATTGCTAAACGTAATGCCATTGTTAATAGCTTCATAGTTGGTGCCGGTTAAGGTCCAATCTTTACCATCAGCACCGATAACACTGTCATCACCACCCAGTGCATCCACACTGCTAATACTGCTAAACGCAATTTCATTCGCCGTCAGTGCATTGGTACCGGTGACTTCAAACGAATCATCACCACTTGATGCCTGCAGGCTACCTCCACTCACACTGTCGATATTGCTAAACAAAATCGAATTTGTTGAGGCTTGATTATCTGTGCCGGTCAGGGTGACAACACTGAGTGCAGTAACGCTATCTGTGCCGTTACCCGCATCAACGGTGCTAACACCGGTGAAAGCAATTTCATAACTAGTAACTTCATTATCACCATCAACGGTAAAGCTATCCGCGCCGCTAGTACCCGTTAGAGCCGAAGTTACTGCGCTGGCAATGTCATTGAAAACCAGATTGCCGGATTCAGCTGTAACTTGATAGTCCGTCCCGGTCAGGGCTAATCCGTCACTATAAGCACTGGCATTCAGACTATCGCTACCACCATTACCTTCTACCGCCGACATGCCGGAAACTGTCATGCCGTAAACTTCAACATCCGCATCAGACTGCAGAATGAAGGAGTCCGCACCCGCAGTACCAACCAAACTTGCATTGGTTGCTGTTAGGGCTTCTACGCTGCTAAAGGTAATGCCACTGCCAGTGGCTTGGTAATCTGTGCCGGTTAAAATCCAGTTTTGACCACTAAGACCAGTAACGCTATCGACACCACCCTTCGCATCGATATCGCCAGAAAAGCCACTGAAGCTGATATCGTTAGCAGTAACACTGGTACTGCTGGTCACTACGAAGGTATCTGCATTATCAGACCCCTCCAGGCTACCGCCCGTCACACTGTCGATGCCAAGAAAATCGATCGAGTTGGTTGTAGCTTCATTACCCGTCCCGGTTAGAGTTACAACGCTCTGCGCCACAACACTATCAGAACCGGATCCCGCATCGACTGTGTTTACACCGATGAAGGCAATTTCATAACTGCTAACTTCGTTATCACCGTTAACGGTAAAGCTATCTGCACCGCTGGTGCCGGTTAGAGTTGAGGTTGCTGCGCTAAAAATATCATTGAAAACTAAGCTGCCGGACTCAGCCGTAACTTGATAGTCCGTTCCTGTCAGAGCTAAACCATCGCTGTAAGCACTGGCATCCAGGCTGTCGCTACCGCCATTGCCTTCAACAGAAGACATACCGGAAATAGTCATGTTGTAGATGGCGACATCTGCATCCGATTGCAGCACAAAAGCATCTGCACTGGCTGTGCCTACCAGGTTTGCATTTACCGCGGTTAGGATTTCTACATTGCTAAACGTAATGCCATTGTTAATAGCTTCATAGTTGGTGCCGGTTAAGGTCCAATCTTTACCATCAGCACCGATAACACTGTCATCACCACCCAGTGCATCCACACTGCTAATACTGCTAAACGCAATTTCATTCGCCGTCAGTGCATTGGTACCGGTGACTTCAAACGAGTCATCACTACTTGATGCCTGCAGGCTACCTCCACTCACACTGTCGATATTGCTAAACAAAATCGAGTTTGTTGTGGCTTGATTATCTGTACCGGTCAGGGTGACAACACTGAGTGCAGTAACGCTATCTGTGCCGTTACCCGCATCAACGGTGCTAACACCGGTGAAGGCAATTTCATAACTGGTAACTTCATTATCACCATCAACGGTAAAGCTATCCGCGCCGCTAGTACCCGTTAGAGCTGAAGTTACAGCGCTGGCAATGTCATTGAAAACCAGGTTGCCGGATTCAGCTGTAACTTGATAGTCCGTCCCCGTCAGGGCTAATCCATCACTATAAGCACTGGCATTCAGACTATCGCTACCGCCATTACCTTCTACCGCCGACATGCCGGATACTGTCATGCCGTAAACTTCAACATCCGCATCAGACTGCAGAATGAAGGAGTCCGCACCCGCAGTACCAACCAAACTTGCATTGGTTGCTGTCAGGGCTTCCACGCTATTAAAGGTAATACCACTGCCAGTGGCTTGGTTATCTGTGCCGGTCAGAGTCCAGTTCTCGCCATTAGCACCGGTGACACTGTCAACATCACCACTACCGTCAATAGTGCTGACATTAGTGAAGGCGATGTTATAACTGGTAACTTCGTTATCACCATCAACCGTGAAGCTATCCGCACCACTGCTACCAGTCAGTGCAGAAGTCACTGCACTCACAATACCGTCAAAAGTCAGGCTTCCGGATTCGGCCGTAACTTGATTGTTAGTGCCTGTCAGTGCCAGGCCAGCGCTGTAAGCACTGGCATCCAGGGTGTCGTCACCGCTGTTACCGGCCACCTCGGACATGCCGGAAACCGTCATGCCATTGACTTCGACATCGCCAGCGGAGGTCAAAACGAAGTCTTCTACATTGGCAGTGCCCTGAAGGTTGGCACTACTGGCCACCAGAGTTTCCACACCGCTAAAAGTAATTTCGCTACTTTCTGCTTCGTTATCGTTGGAGGTTAGAATCCAATCTACTCCAGTAGCACCGGTAACACTATCTGTACCATTGCCAGTATCGACCGTACTTACATCGGTAAAGGCGATGCCATTGGCCGTAACCGCATTATCTCCATTTACGGTAAAGCTTTCGTCGTCACTGGTACCAGTAAGTAGAGAGGTCACGGCACTCACAATACCGCTAAAATTGAGAGACCCAGCGGTGACTTTATTCGCTGTGTCAGTAAGGGTCAGGCCAGCCGTATAAGCACTGGCATCCAAGGTGTCATCACCGTTATTGCCAACCACCTCGGACATACCGGAAACGGTCATGCCATTAACTTCGACATTGCCACCGGAGGTCAAAACGAATTCTTCTACACTGGCGGTACCCTGAAGACTGGCACTGTTGGCCACCAAGGTTTCCACATCACTAAAAGTAATACCGCTACTAGTTTCAGCTTCGTTATCGTTAGAGGTCAGAGTCCAGCTTTCACCGCTGGCGCCTGTAACACTATCATTGCCACCTGCGGCATCAATAGCGCTAAACCCTGCCGTATTTTCCACACTGATCCCATTGGCAGTGACTTCTGTAGTACTCACCACTACAAAGGTATCGTCATTTGCAGAGCCTACAAGGCTGCCACCAGCACTGATACTGTCAATATCGCTGAAAGTAATTAAGCTAGAGATCGCTTCATTGCTGGTACCTGTCAGGGTCACCGTGCCAACTGTGGTAACGCTATCGCTGCCCGTTCCTCCATCGACCGTACTTACATCGGTAAAGGCGATGCCATTGGCCGTAACCGCATTATCTCCATTTACGGTAAAGCTTTCGTCGTCACTGGTACCAGTAAGTAGAGAGGTCACGGCACTCACAATACCGCTAAAATTGAGAGACCCAGCGGTGACTTTATTCGCTGTGTCAGTAAGGGTCAGGCCAGCCGTATAAGCACTGGCATCCAAGGTGTCATTACCGCCATTGCCAACCACCTCAGACATACCGGAAACGGTCATGCCATTAACTTCGACATCGCCACCGGAAGTCAAAACAAATTCTTCTACACTGGCAGTACCTTGAAGATTGGCACTGCTAGCCACCAGGGTTTCTACATCAGTAAAAGTAATGCCGTTATTAGTCGCCTCATTAGCACTGCTTCCCAGTGTCCAGTCTTCTCCACTAACCCCAGTAACACTATCTGTGCCACCCATTGCATCAACACTGTCTATATCGCTGAATGCAATCTGATTAGCCTTCAGGGATTCAAAGCCAGTTACCTCAAAGGTATCGTCCCCTGACGAAGCCTCCAGGCTACCCCCACTAACACTTTCAATATCGCTGAAAGTAATTAGGCTTGAAGTCGCTTCATAGTCAGTTCCTGTCAGAACCACTGTGTCGATCGCAGTGAGACTATCACTACCCGTGCCTGCATCAACTGTATCCACTTCAGTGAAGCTGATACCTGCGGCATTCAAGGCATTATTACCAGTGACTGTGAAACTATCTGCACCACTAGTACCGATAAGTGCTGAAGAAACCGCATCAGTAATGTTGTAAAACACTAATGTGTCGGCGATGACCTTATTATCCGTGTCGGTGAGTGTCAGGCCATCATCAAAACTCTTGGCATCTAGGGTGTCACTACCATCGTTGCCAAACACTTCGGACATACCGGAAACAGTCATGCCATTGACTTCGACATCGCCAGCAGAGGTCAAAACGAAGTCTTCTACATTGGCAGTCCCCTGAAGGTTGGCACTACTGGCCACCAGAGTTTCCACACCGCTAAAAGTAATTTCGCTACTTTCTGCTTCGTTATCGTTGGAGGTTAGAGTCCAATCTGCTCCAGTAGCACCGGTAACACTATCTGTGCCATTGCCAGTATCAACCGTACTTACATCAGTAAAAGCGATACCATTAGCCGTAACCGCATTGTCTCCATTTACGGTAAAACTCTCGTCGTCACTGGTACCGGTAAGCAGGGAGGTCACGGCACTCACAATGCCGCTAAAGTTGAGAGAACCAGTCGTGACTTTATTCGCTGTGTCAGTAAGAGTCAGGCCAGCACTATAAGCACTGGCATCCAGGGTGTCGTCACCGCTGTTACCAGCTACCTCGGACATGCCGGAAACGGTCATGCCATTGACTTCGACATCGCCAGCGGAGGTCAAAACGAAGTCTTCTACATTGGCAGTGCCCTGAAGGTTGGCACTACTGGCCACCAGAGTTTCCACACCGCTAAAAGTAATTTCGCTACTTTCTGCTTCGTTATCGTTGGAGGTTAGAGTCCAATCTACTCCAGTAGCACCGGTAACACTATCTGTGCCATTGCCAGTATCGACCGTACTTACATCGGTAAAGGCGATGCCATTGGCCGTAACCGCATTATCTCCATTTACGGTAAAGCTTTCGTCGTCACTGGTACCAGTAAGTAGAGAGGTCACGGCACTCACAATACCGCTAAAATTGAGAGACCCAGCGGTGACTTTATTCGCTGTGTCAGTAAGGGTCAGGCCAGCCGTATAAGCACTGGCATCCAAGGTGTCATCACCGTTATTGCCAACCACCTCGGACATACCGGAAACGGTCATGCCATTAACTTCGACATTGCCACCGGAGGTCAAAACGAATTCTTCTACACTGGCAGTACCCTGAAGACTGGCACTGTTGGCCACCAAGGTTTCCACATCACTAAAAGTAATACCGCTACTAGTTTCAGCTTCGTTATCGTTAGAGGTCAGAGTCCAGCTTTCACCGCTGGCGCCTGTAACACTATCATTGCCACCTGCGGCATCAATAGCGCTAAACCCTGCCGTATTTTCCACACTGATTTCATTGGCAGTGATTTCTGTATCGCTTATCACGACAAAGGTATCGTCATTTTCAGAGCCAGTGAGGCTGCCGCTAGTGCTGATACTGTCAATATCGCTGAAAGTAATTAAGCTAGAGATCGCTTCATTGCTGGTACCTGTCAGGGTCACCGTGCTAGCCGTGGTAACGCTATCGCTGCCCGTTCCTCCATCGACCGTAATTACATCGGTAAAGGCGATGCCATTGGCCGTAACCGCATTATCTCCATTTACGGTAAAGCTTTCGTCGCCACTGGTACCAGTGAGTAGAGAGGTCACGGCACTCACAATACCGCTAAAATTGAGAGACCCAGCGGTGACTTTATTCGCTGTGTCAGTAAGGGTCAGGCCAGCCGTATAAGCACTGGCATTCAAGGTGTCATCACCGTTATTGCCAACCACCTCGGACATACCGGAAACGGTCATGCCATTAACTTCGACATTGCCACCAGAGGTCAAAACGAATTCTTCTACACTGGCAGTACCCTGAAGACTGGCACTGTTGGCCACCAAGGTTTCCACATCACTAAAAGTAATACCGCTACTAGTTTCAGCTTCGTTATCGTTAGAGGTCAGAGTCCAGCTTTCACCGCTGGCGCCTGTAACACTATCATTGCCACCTGCGGCATCAATAGCGCTAAACCCTGCCGTATTTTCCACACTGATTTCATTGGCAGTGATTTCTGTATCGCTTATCACGACAAAGGTATCGTCATTTTCAGAGCCAGTGAGGCTGCCGCTAGTGCTGATACTGTCAATATCGCTGAAAGTAATTAAGCTAGAGATCGCTTCATTGCTGGTACCTGTCAGGGTCACCGTGCTAGCCGTGGTAACGCTATCGCTGCCCGTTCCTCCATCGACCGTAATTACATCGGTAAAGGCGATGCCATTGGCCGTAACCGCATTATCTCCATTTACGGTAAAGCTTTCGTCGCCACTGGTACCAGTGAGTAGAGAGGTCACGGCACTCACAATACCGCTAAAATTGAGAGACCCAGCGGTGACTTTATTCGCTGTGTCAGTAAGGGTCAGGCCAGCCGTATAAGCACTGGCATTCAAGGTGTCATCACCGTTATTGCCAACCACCTCGGACATACCGGAAACGGTCATGCCATTAACTTCGACATTGCCACCGGAGGTCAAAACGAATTCTTCTACACTGGCAGTACCCTGAAGACTGGCACTGTTGGCCACCAAGGTTTCCACATCACTAAAAGTAATACCGCTACTAGTTTCAGCTTCGTTATCGTTAGAGGTCAGAGTCCAGCTTTCACCGCTGGCGCCTGTAACACTATCATTGCCACCTGCGGCATCAATAGCGCTAAACCCTGCCGTATTTTCCACACTGATTTCATTGGCAGTGATTTCTGTATCGCTTATCACGACAAAGGTATCGTCATTTTCAGAGCCAGTGAGGCTGCCGCTAGTGCTGATACTGTCAATATCGCTGAAAGTAATTAAGCTAGAGATCGCTTCATTGCTGGTACCTGTCAGGGTCACCGTGCTAGCCGTGGTAACGCTATCGCTGCCCGTTCCTCCATCGACCGTAATTACATCGGTAAAGGCAATACCGTTCACCGTGACCGCATTATCACTATTCACGGTGAAGCTTTCGTTACCACTAGTGCCGGTCAGCGTTAATGTCTCTGCGTCAGTAATTCCTTTAAAGAGCAAAGAGCCAGCAGTAACCTGGCTAGATTCGCCATTGAGGGCTAAACCAGCATCAAAAGCTGTAGCATCAAGAGTGTCATCGCCACTTCTGCCGCGTACCTCAGTCATACCTGAAACGGTCATGCCATTGACTGCGACATCACCGCCTGAGGTCAGAACGAACTCTTCTATACCAGAGGTACCCCGTAGATAGGTATTAGTAGCCTCCAGGATTTCTACATCGCTAAAAGTAATATCGCTACTTTCAGCTTCGTTATCGTTGGAGGTCAGAGTCCACCTTTCACCATCCTCTCCAATAACATTGTCTTCACCACCTGCGGCATTAATAGCGCTAAACCCTGCCGTATTTTCCACACTAATTTCATTGGCAGTGATTTCTGTATCGCTTATCACGACAAAGGTATCGTCATTTTCAGAGCCTGTGAGGCTGCCGCTAGTGCTGATACTGTCAATATTACTAAACGTAATTAAGCTCGTTTCGGCTTCGTTATCCACTCCTGTCAGGGTCGTAGCATCGATCGCAACGATACTATTATCACCGCCACCTAAATCGACCTCTTCAACGCTATTGAAAGAAAGAGTATCGAGCGTAAATGCATTATCACCAGTGATGGTTATTGCATTATCACTATCTGACAAAGTGAAAATATCAGTGCCGGTTCCACCTGTAACTGTACCTGTACCTGTTACAAAAATATCACCTAACGTATTGGTAGTATTAGAGCCCGTTTGATAACCCACATTCAATAGAAAGTCGGCAGCTGAGATGGTGCCAGAATTGGTAAATGCCCCACCAACCTTCACATCAAGCAGACCAGCATCAAAAGCTATATTTCCGGCGTTCGTGAAATCTCCTCCCGCCAAAATTTCAAGTCCGCCTGCTGTATCATTAGTAATGCTATATCCACTTTCAATTAATACATTACTATAAGAGTTCAGAGTAAGTGTGGTGTCTTCATCCCAATCGATATCAGCGAGAACTCGAATACCGTCAGAAAAATCACTTGTAGTAGGGTCTGCCGGAGTCACGCTTCCATCAGGACCGCTTCCGGAATCTTCATCGGTTAGCAGAATTTCTACGTCAGAACCGCTAAGGGCAGTCACTAGAGAAGTTACTGAAATACAGTTTGCTGAGGAACAGTCATCTTCAATAATATCCATCCAGCCTGGATCTAACAGCCAGAGACCATTCTCCCCATCGCCATGGCTAAGGGTAGAGATAGACATATTCCCTTCATCCAGATCCAGATAGATCTTGCCAGAAGTTTCTATCAAACCACCATCACCGCCATCAGTCCCTGACTCCGCAAGAACTGTACCGCCAAACTTTGTGGTGACATCGGACCAAACAATGACAGTACCGCCATCGGCGTTACCAACGCCACTAGCATCGATATAAGCGTCCGCTGTAACCGTAGTTGTTTCAGCATTGCGAATATCAACGTTATTTCCTTGATAATCTCCACCAATAAGGACTTTGCCACCAGAGGAAGTGCCACTAGCATTAATATTCCCGCTGACAATGACTTCATCACCTAAAACAGCAACATCACCACCATTGCCAGAGTCAGCCGCTACTGAAATATCTCCGCGGAGCTCGGCAAAATCGCCCTCCAATACAACCTCACCACCAGCGCTACCTGATGCATCTAGGGTTCCGTTACTAACAACACCAGAGCCAGAACCAAATAGACGAATCTTTCCACCACTGGTATCGATACCACGCGCGGTAATCGTACCCTCATTGTTCACTGCAGCAGTAAACAAGTCACCGGACACGCTGGCTTCCATTAAAACCTGAGCGCCTTCAATGGCTCCTTCATTTAATACAGCACTGTCAAGTCCTAGGTCATTTTCCATAACCTCTTTGGTGACTTTGATACCTATCATTCCATCGGCATCAAAAGTTAATAAGGCTTCATCGGCTGCTGCCAAGCTGACGAGCTCAGCACTGATCAAGCCGGTAGACGAGTTTGTAACCTGCTTACCTACCAGGATCGCGCTGGATGCATTAATTACTCCGCGGTTAACAACAACACCAGAAGAACCCGACTCACCTTTAAAGGCAAAATCACCATTCATAAAGTCTTCTGGGCTCATATCAAGCCCAGAAGCGGTTATAGCGCCGACATTAACTGTGGCTGTTTCAGTAAAAAGAACTCCTCGCGGATTCACCAGGATAACGTGTCCGTTGGCCTCTATCGCACCTTGAATGGTAGTGACATCCTGATCCAGAATTCGGTTAAGTACGATAGAAGAGGAGTCCGGCTGTAGGAATTGGATCAGCTCTTCTTCGCTTAAGTTAAAAGAATCCCAGTCAATTGATAACAGGTCTGTTACCTGATCAACCGTTGTTGTAGCCCCGTCAACATCAATAGTGCCGCTACCGCCGGTTACCACTCCGCCTTCAGGTCCGGCATGAACAATCGGACTAATTAGCCCTGCAAACAGACCAGCATAGGCAAAACTTGACACCTTAATGGCACTTGCTAATTTTCTTAACTCAAGCTTTTTGTTTTTGGCTTTCATACCAGCACCTTGCGAAGAGGAACCTTGCTACTTATAGGTTTCTAGGAAACAGTATTTGTTCAGTTATAAAAAACGGAGAAATCAGCGTAGACGGTGGGTTCGTCTTTACCAATTGCTATATTCGTTATCGAGGAACTCGACATAATTGGCCAGGCTACAGAGACCTTACTCGAGAAGCTGTCACTCCAATTCATCTTAAACAGCATTCCGCCTCCAGAAAATCGAGCCCAATCATCCTCAAGGGAATCTTCATAATTATTTACATAGCCATATCCAACATCAGCGATCAGTGCAACTTGGAAAATATCATTCAAACGCTGATTGAACAGAATTGGATTCATGAACTCAGGAAAATTGACATACCACTCTGCAGAAACGACGGCTCCCATATCAGCAGAAAAATCTCTTGCAGAGAAAGCACGCACGCCATTAGCACCACCGAGAGACAATTGCTCAAATCCAGGAAGGCTGCTTTCACTATACTGTGCTCTTCCTTTTACGATCAGCCTTGAATGGTCATCAGTAAAGGGCATTGGAAGGAAGATCAGAGAGCTGGTATTAATTGCCAACTTATTAAATTCATCTCCCCTTCCTTCCTCAACCGTATTTTGATGCTCACCATACTGCGCGGTCGCACTCAATATATTCAGCATGGAAAGGAAACCATTAGAGAGACTATCCATATAGACACCAACTTCACCCCCATAGACGTGATCGCTGGTGAACTCAATAATCCCTTCCAAATCTGATTTCTTTTCTGTTAGGCCAAAGGAACCTGTGAAGTTAAAATCCCTTGAACGCCGAAATTTATGATCTAAAGACAGCGCGTAACTTTTGTTTACACCCGAAATTTCCAGTAAGTTAATTACGTTATCGTCATCTTCTTCATCAAAAAGATTAAACTCATTGTGATCTGCAGATATTTCCAGTCGAGTGCGTGGGCCAAATAAAGGAAAACTATACCTAAACTGTCCGAGGTCAGAGCCATAATAGCTGTTAGACCCTGGATTTGACTTTAGGTACCCTAAAGTTAAAGCATCACCGATTCCTAGAGGATTCAACCAGTCTACGGTTGCATAAACCCTTTCACTACCGGTATACAGAGAACCGTGATTATCAGCTCTAAATGAAGCGCGCCAGGAATCCGACTCACGTACTTTTAAATTAAGCTTGGTTTCACCGGGGTTGTCGCCCGCACTAAAGTAGCCGGTAACGTTTAAGCCTGGCAGGTCATTAAGTAAATATAACCCTTCCTCGATATTCTCGTGATTTACCAGATGGCCACGCTGATCTTCAAAGGGTTCTGCCAGTTTTTCGTCTGTGTACTCTTCGTTATCTTCAGCAACAACCTGCCCTAGAAGCCCCTCCTGTACCGTAAGAGTGACCACTCCATTTTCTACGTCTTGAGCGGGAATTTGCACTTGGGCCAAAAACAGCCCCTGGCGACGATAGAAGCTTGTCAATTCAGCAGCAATCTCTTCGAGATCGCCATAGCTTAAGCCTCTCTCTTTATTTTGTTTTTCAATTACACTTACCAGCTTCTTAAGCTCAGCAGGCCCCAAGCCACCAGGATTAAATTGAGCATTCATATTGCCCAGTAATATTGCCAGCTCTTCCAGGTTGTCTACGGTATAACCGCTAGCGAGGATTTGATCCTCTTTCATAAATTTAGCCCGAAGTTCCTCTGCCATTTCCTCTACGGTTTCCCGGGAAATACCAAATTCGGGATACTCTTCTAAGCGATGAAACTTAAATTCTTTTACAGTAATCCGCGGCCCCTGATTTCTCTGAGAGATTTCAGGAATTTCTGTATTTAAGTTGGGGTCTTCAGCTTCATAAGTACGCTGGAGAAAGTCTTGGGTTACATCCACTTCATTAATAGTAGACGTATCCTGATTAAAAGCTTCCCGCACTCGGTTGCGAAAACTAGATCCATCCTCCTGGGCAAAAGCCGGTACTTGCGATACAAGAAAGCCAGCACCTACAAATAATGCCAACTTACTTTTTCCTAGCCCAAGCATATTTCCCCCAGTTTTAATCTCTTAATCTTTAATCTAACCAACTCAACTATCGTATCGATATTCGCTGGTAATTGTTTAATCTAGTTAACATCTCTAACAACACGGAAACCAGTAAACTCATCGGGCTGGCCATTATGAAGCTTCTTGGTTGTTGCCAGACAACGGCTCATTGGATCAATGCGGCTACCTCCCAAAGCGAGCAATTCGCCCTCTGTACCTAATCCCCACTCCTGGACATTACCTACAGCATTAAGCAATCCAAACCCGTTAGAGGAGCCAGCTCGGGCAGGTACTAACTCAGCACCTTTTTCAATACCGCCATACTTCAAATGACAGTTTCGATCCGCTACTTCGTCTTCCCCCCTGGCACTTGCAGCAGCAAACCACTCCTGCTCAGAAGGTAGGCGGTAGCGATAGCCGGTCTCATCACTGAGCCAGCTTAAATAAGCCTCTGCAGTCGCCAGGGATAAGTTATTTACCGGCAAGTCCGTTGCTTCTGGAGTCTGCTCTCCGCACTGACCAGCAATGCGGCAGAATTGAGCCAACTCAGTACTGCTCACCTCATATTTACCCACAGCCAGTGGCCGGCCACTCAAACCTTTAATCACCACCATTGCAGGCCCCTTGCTGCCATCCGCAAGACGATCACGACAGGTGTAACGATCACCACGCCGACCGCTGCCCGGAACCAGGTGCCCACAAAAATCCAGCTTAAAGTCTTTCAGTGGTTGGTATGCAGGCAGTAGAGCCCTGAATTGATCAACCAGGGCTTCCGTCTGAATCGGATCCTTGGTTCCGAGATTGGATGCGCAATTTACCAACTCTTCGCCCACCACTGGACGGATCTTCAAGGCTTTTGCACTGTCCAGCTTTGCCAGGCTGGACAACTGTGAACCTATTGCAGTGGCACTCATGGAAAAGCTGCAGGTGAGTGCTACTTCCATATCATCGAGCACAGCATCAATCTGCTGTTGCTTTTGCGCAGCCAGGCGGCGACGCTCCGCCCGCTCTTCCGCCAGGCGGATACGCTCGGCTTCACGCTCTTCAGCAATCCGCTCCGCTTCAAGGCGAGCGCGAAGATTCTCTCTATCATTCGCCAGCTGGGTTTTGATAGCCTCAGCTTCTTTAGACTCACCATACCAGTTGGCAACCCCCGCCAGCATGACATCGGCCTGATCAAGGTTACCCAGGTTTAACTGGCCGGTTGCAGCAGCCAGGAAAAGCTCTGATACCTGGCGACGGGAGGAATCCAGGAACTCTTTATCCGTAGGGTTCAGCTCAGAGTACTCCTCTAACTCCAGCTGAAGGTCTCGCTCCCAGGCTGGGGTCAAAATACTCAGGCCAATCAAGCGAGTGATGGCCTCTTTCTTATCAGCAATACGCCTGGCCAATAGCTCCTGTTCGTGCTTGCGTTCGAGCTCAATTCTGACTCGCTCTTGCTCTACAGCATTTTGCTGCTGCAGATGGCCATAACCCACTACAGCACCGCCCAACACCATGACAAACGCACTGCCTAGTACCCACTTCCAGGCATGGCTAACAAAGAACGCCTGTACAAACTTCTCTACGGTACTAGTGCGGTTTTCGCGCTTTAGTTCGAGTGCTGACTCAAGTGCGCGCCACTGCCTGCGATTAAGCCCTTTGATCCGCTTGGGCCGCAGGCCCTGCTCCATGGCCTTATCGGCAGGTGTCTTGTCATAAGGGTGGCGCCCGCAGAATAGTTCGTAGGCAACACAACCCAACGCAAATACATCATCACTTGGTGCCGGTTCAGCTCCCTTGAGCATCTCAAGGCTCGCATATGCCGGAGTTAGGGCTCCAAGAGTGCCAGCGTCAAATACTGTCGTTTCGCCAGCTTTATTTGCGATTCCCCCTTCAGAAACAGCTCGGGCAATACCGAAGTCAAATACTTTTGCACCTTTCTTATTGGTGACAAAAATATTGCCTGGCTTAAAGTCCGAGTGAACAATTTTATGGGAGTGGGCATATATCAGGGCTTGGGAGATATCCCAAAATACCGAGCGGGCACGCTCGGGCTCCAACCCAACATCGGCATGATCGCGCAACAACTTGTCCAATGGAGCACCCTCAAGGAACTCCATTGTCATAAATACGCGATCTCCATCGCGGTCAAAATCGTAAACCGTTACGATATTTGGGTGAGCAAGCGTTTGTGACTTGCGCGCTTCCCGCTGGAGAGAAATAAAAGCATCGGGGTGCTTTTGGAAATCATCATTAAGCAGCTTGATAGCGACATAGGGCTCGCTGTCACTGGCTTCTAATTTACGGCGGTCAAGGGCTTTGTAAACTGCCCCCATTCCCCCAACACCCAGGAGTTTGTCAAGCTCAAATCGACCTTTGATTACAGTTTTGGTCACTGCATTTGAGCCGGAAGCTTCAAAGGGTTCAGGTATTACTGCCGAATCGGCAGAAACCCCACCCAAAACTTCATTGGCCCCAGCCCCACTTCCCATCCGATTAGGATTAGGGGAAGGCGCAAAGACAGTAGCATCTGAGCTAAAGCTGGCAGCAGCCGAAGGGATTACCGGTTGGGCACCTTTAACCGGAGGGTGATCATTTGCTCCAGTCTTATCCTGCTGCACAACAACGGTGATATCACCATCTTCTGTCAGCCCGCTGGTTGATTGGCCTGAGCCCGGCGGAGTGTCACTCGGCCGAACAATACGCGTCTTATCGTTCAATTCCGCCTCCATGGGAAACCATTACGACACATCCAAATCCGCAAAAACTTTGTTATTGATCTAATGGGCAAGGCAATAAAGTAGGGTGCGAAGTATATCGAACAGCCTATGTGGCAACAATGAATCAATATTCAAATAAATTTGCCTTAACACGCCATCAAACTATTATTTTGATCCAGCCCCCGAAAACACTGAGTATCACTTCTCTATATGGCTGAATTACATATTATTACAAAGCAAGCTTATCAAAAAAATACCAGTAAATGCTTTCAAATAGATATTTGACTGTCAATCGATATCCATGACTCAAACCACTTATTTATCCCCATTAGAGGTTTGTTACTTTTTAGCAATATTAAATTAGTGTCAGAGTCAATTAGGGCAAACGGGCATAAATCGTAACAGCATAAAATTGCCTCTCGAAATTAGTGCCAGAGTCGATTAAATAACTCGAAAATTAGTTTGTTTTTAGCTTTCTCTTTGTTTAAATCATCACAGTTGCCACCGCGACGACCACCTGAACTACTGCGAATCGCGGTGGTAAGGGATTAACCACCAACATCACACGCCAACTAATGAGGGACATCCCATGGCTATCTACATGAACTACAACAACAAAGCCATCAAAGGCAATGTTACTGCTTCCGGCTACGAGGACTGGATCGAAATTGACAGCTTCAACTTCGGTGTTGGCCGCGGCATTACCATGGAAGCTGGCGCCATGTCAAACCGCGAAGCTTCTCGCCCAAGCCTGAGCGAAGTAAGCTTCACCAAGCGCATCGACGCTGCTTCCGGCGGTCTGTTCAAATCTTCTGTAACCGGTGACGAAGGTGTTACCGTTGAGATCCACGTAGTACAAACCGGTGCTAACTCTGTAGAGAAGTACGCTGTTTACAAACTGGAAAACACCCTGATTTCCTCCTACAGCATCGGTGCTTCCGCTGGTGGCGCTCCGGCTGAGTCTGTATCCCTGAGCTACGCTAAAATCGAAGCGGACCTCAACCACGCAGACAAGACCAACAAGAACCCCAAAAATATGCGTGTTGGATACGACCTGGAAACAGCCAAGCCGCTGTAAGCCAGCAGAACCTGATCTGCATATACAATGGTCTGCAGGAAATTCTGCAGACCATTATTTAGCAGTTATTTAGCTGAGCGCTTATTGAGTTTTCAGCTAAATAACTGAATGTATAATAACTAGTACTATTCTCCAAGGCACCGTAGGGATAGTAGGGGCTGCCCATGACTACATTAAATCAAGATAGAAGACTGATTAAAGTCGACAGCCCGCTCGGCACGGATGCGGTAATCGCTACCAGCCTGCAAGGCGAAGAGCACATATCCAAACTCTTCCGCTATGAACTTCAGCTCCTGTCCGATGACCATGCAATAAGCCAGAAAGATATCGTCGGCAAGGCTGTTACCGTTTCTGTACACCACTCAGAAACTCCTCGCTATATCAATGGTTACGTTACTCAACTGTCTCTGCGCGATGTAAATGCTGAGGGAGTACGAAGTTATAGCGCCACGATTCAACCAGGCCTTTGGTTTACCAGCCTCGGGGGTTCCAACAGAATTTTTGAAAAGAAATCTGCTAAACAGATTCTTGAAGAAGTTTTGGGCGAGTACAGCAAAGTTGTAAAACTAAGCGTTAAATTAAATGCTGAATATATAACTCGTGAATATTGTGTGCAGTTTGATGAAAGTGATTTTGAATTCATCAATCGCCTTATGGCTGAAGAGGGTATCTCCTATTACTTCAAGCACTCAAATGGGCAACACGAACTTGTACTTTGTGATGATAGCCAGGATTTCTATGACTGCGAAAGCGAACAGATAGAATACGATGGGAGCGGTAGTCATCCGACAAAAAATACCGTAAGTAGCTGGCAGCGAAATTTCAATTATCATGGTGGCGGCTTTGAACTGAAAGATTATTGTGAGTTCACCGCAACAAAAGATAATAAGCAGCAAGTTAAAACCACCAGCCAACTAAATGATGTCAGCAATTACATGCGCGGCCTTTATGGGCTAAATCATTTTCAGGCTGACGGTGAAAATAAGCACAAATTTACAGATAGCTACCATAAGGCGCTAGCCGAGCGCTCAATGGAAGCACAAGAAGCTTTATTTGATGTGAGCCATGGGCGCAGTGACTGCCCCTCATTCACAGCTGGCGGTCGCTTTAATTTTGACCACACATTATCGTCAGAAAAAGGGAAGTACCTGATTACTTCCGTACATATCTCTGCTACAGACGGCAATAGTGCGGAAACACATTTCCACAATACTTTCAGTTGCATTCCATCATCAGTAACTCCAAGACCTGAGCCAAATATTTTTGCGAAGAAGGTACACTCTCCGCAAGTCGCACGCGTTCTTGAAGTTAAGGCCACCACTTCTGATAGTTCACAAGACCCCTACACCCAAATCAAAGTCAAGTTCCCATGGAATTCACAGCAGAACAGCTGTTGGGTACGGGTGATGCAGTCATTTGCCGGAAAAAACTGGGGCGCCAACTTTGTCCCCAGAGTCAATCAAGAAGTTATTGTTACTTATATTAATGGTGATCCAGATAGACCACTGATAACTGGAGCCGTATATAACGGTGATAATCCTGGTCCCAACTACACTGCGACTCAAAGCGGCTGGAAAACTGAGTATGAAGGTAGCGCCTTTAACGAACTTCGATTTGATGACAAAGGCGGAAGCGAAGAGCTTTATATGGAAGCCGGCAAAGACCATAACTTTGTCGTCCATAATGACCAAACAGGTAAGATAGAGAACAAACAGACCCTTGAGGTTAAGCAAGACCGGACTATTACGGTTACCGATGGCAGTGAAGTTGTCACCATCTCAAAAGGTGATCAGAAACTCAATGTCAGTAAAGGCAATCAAGTTGTAACTATCGGGTCAGGAAATCACACACTCAAGGTCAGTAAAGGTTCTCAAACTACTGATGCAATGGGTGCAATTAAGATTTCCTCCAAAGCATCCATTGAATTAAAAGTCGGCGGTAGCAGTATTAAACTGACTCCAGCTGGTATCACCATCAAAGGAACAATGCTTTCCTGTAAGGGCGACGCTACTGCAGAAGTTAAAGGTGGCGGGATGCTGACCCTGAAAGGCGGCGTAACCATGATTAACTGATGGGGGATATACCAATGACAGACCTCATTAAAGTAGAAGCTCTCACCGCAGATGAGCTACTTAAGAACTTTGAAGTTAGTGACGAGGCAGAAGATCATCTGGTACCGGATACAGCACCAGAAGTCAGCATAAACCGCCTTGTGGAAGCAGGCCTATTTCCAGACGCAATCAAGTTGCTTGCTCATGGCCTACCAAAGCGGGAAGCCGTGTGGTGGGCTTGCCTCGCGGCCCGAGATATCCAGGGCCCTCAAACTGACGATGACAATGTGAATGCGCTAAATGCAGCAGAGACTTGGGCCAAAAAGCCCAGTGAAGAAGCCCGCTTACGCTGCAAACTATTCGGCGATAAAACAAAACATAAAACTCCAGCGAGCTGGGCGGCTACTGCAGCGAGTTGGTGTCATGGCAGCTTAGCAGCCGAAGGTGAGCCGGTAGTAGAGCCGCCAGAACACCTTTATGCTCATGCAGTCGCAGGCAGTGTTACCCTTGCTGCCGTGCTATCTGACCCAGTCGATCCAAACAAAAGGTTCATGCGCTATATGGAGCAAGGTCTCGATCTAGCACGAGGCGGAAACGGTAGGGTTGAGGGATAAACTATGGGTAAGCCAGCTTCCCGTATTGGTGATATGCACGTATGCCCAATGGTCACCGGCACAGTACCTCATGTGGGTGGCCCAGTAGTAAGCCCAGGAGCACCCACCGTTATCATCGGTGGGATGCCTTCAGCAACCGTTGGTAGCACTTGTACCTGTGTTGGACCGCCCGATACGGTCGCCATGGGAAGTACAACGGTAATGCTGCAAAAGAAACCTGCAGCAAGAATGGGAGACACCACAGGGCATGGTGGAAAAATAGTTATTGGTTGCCCTACAGTATTGATAGGCGGATAAAATAGGTCCATCCCGCGTACTAACTAAGTACGGTGTGTCGGCATAGATAAAATTGGAAACTGGTGTTATCCAATTAAGATCATCCCATATCTATGCTTAAGAGTACTCACACAAGTCCACTCTTATCGAGTGGGCATCTCTCTGCCACACCATATCTGCTGAATAAAGATAACGGCTTAAAATATATGCCCTAGTACACAAGACAATATTTCTGTGTACTAAAAGTGACGCCCTCTTTTATTAGGATATTTAGCCGACCGCAATGGTAAAGCTAGCTATCTAGCACAATTA
This sequence comes from Microbulbifer sp. CNSA002, assembly GCF_047324085.1. Lineage (NCBI taxonomy): Bacteria > Pseudomonadati > Pseudomonadota > Gammaproteobacteria > Cellvibrionales > Microbulbiferaceae > Microbulbifer > Microbulbifer sp. CNSA002. Next base: position 340,157 of record NZ_CP172449.1, on the reverse strand, counting down.
TTTTAAATCCAAAAATCGTTACTCGTACATTAACGCATGTCTTGCATAGGCTTAGGAAAACCTACCTAAGAACCGGAAATATTAAACAACTTTATTCAGCTAAAAATAGCACAGAATTACCAATCAAATATAAACAATATGTTTATATAACCTACGGATCACTAATTAAAATATTTCACACAATAAATTTTCATTAACAATATATTTTCGATGACTCTTTATTAAAGAACTTAGCCTAGGACCGAAATATAAGTAAAGATTACAACCAACCAGAAAATAATCACTTTAGCCAAAATGGCCAGAGGGTTTTTACCATGCAAAAGAAACATAAATTTAAATTATTTTTAATATCTTTTTTATTAATTGCCATATCACCTGGAGGGACTAACGCTATGGCTTCATTCAACCCCTTTAAAGCTTGTACATTTTCAGAAATGAAAATCAAGTTAACACTAAATGGCGAGCCTGTATCAGGGGCTAAGATCACACGCTCCATACAATGGCAAAAAGAATGGATAGATACATTTACATCCGATGAGGATGGAGTAGCAATTCTTCCATCCAAATTTGCTAGCTCTTTAACTCAGGTATTGCCAGTTGAGTTTGTGTCTGCCCAGAAAATCACAGTTGAGCATAATGATCATTCCTACAAAATCTGGGTATACGCAAAAAGACACCCGGAAGAGAACTCAGAACTTGATGGAAAGCCCTTTAACTTAACCTGTGAACTTTCAGACGAATTACAACTAGAAGAGGTTTTTGATTCATATTTAAAAACCTCCTGCAAATTTACCTAAACTTAGAAACAAGGATGACAACACTATGCTCAGCCCAAAATACAGCGCTAAACTTGCTGCTGACACATATCTTGTTAAAGAACCTAATACCCGGGAACTTTTCTTTGATGCCTATAAAGATGATTTTGAAATTGATGAAGAATTGTCAAGCAAATTCAATGGGGAAGCCGGTGCTCTTGTCCTAATAAAAAGTACAGACACAAGAGGCATAGTACTTTCGGGAAAAAAACAATATAAAGGACAAGCTTTTGTAAGCATACTAGGTACTGACAGCCTATATGATGTATTAACAGACTTAAATGCTGGTGTGAAAAGATTTCATACTGGGGGGGCTGTCCATCAAGGTTTTTTTTATACTTTTGAATCTTTTTTACCTAAACTGGAAAACTTTGCTCGAAATCTTCCAAAAGACATTCATACAATCCATTGCGTTGGACATAGTCTTGGTGGTGCATTAGCAACTCTTGCTGCAGACTGGCTTTCATCACATACAGGTAAATCTGTAAAGCTGTATACATTTGGCAGCCCTCGAGTGGGACTTGATCACTTCGCCAGTGGCTGCAAAAGGAAACTGAAGGCTGAGAATATTTATCGCGTTTATCATCGTGCTGATCCTGTTCCTATGGTGCCTACCTGGCCATTTATCCACGTTCCAAATGGTGGGACTGGAGACTTTGAACTGCCAACCCCAAGCCTCAACCCAGGAACAAACCATAGCAGTAAGACTTATATAAAGTCTGTTTCTCCCAACGGAACAGGTTTGGATTGGGATGATGTAAAACTCAGAAAACCTAAAGGTAGCCTAGAAAAAAGTGTTGAAGCATGGTTGAGATCTGATGGTATTCTCTCACTAACTATGAATACGGCATGGATAGCTGGGGAGGCATTGCTTTGGGTGCTCAAGAAGATCACTCATCTTGCAGGAATTTCTTTAATCGTGACCGGTGGGACAACCTTTACACTTCTAGATAGACTTGCAATATTTCTACACAAAGCTTACCAGATTAGTAAGGATATCTCTTTTTGGATTTTACGACTTATCCGTAGGCTGGCACAGCTAATCGGACTTACTATTGTTGAAGGTACTGATATCACGGTTTCCTTTATTCGTATGGTATTTCTACGTATGCACCGCGCTGTTTCTGACTTAGTAATGAGGGCAGGAAGGCCAAACCAGTAATTATTTCTTAAGACCAGTTGTATCTATATGGTTATTAGTGGTACCAAGCCCAGCAATGATTTTTCATCAATATCACTGCCGGGCTTATATACAATTCTCTATTCTACTGTGTAACTAAAGTCCCCTTCTTCCGTTGCGGATACTTTAATTGCCTTCACTTCTTCACCACGCGCCATTTTATCCAAACATTCACTAGCCAATTCCGGCAATAATGTTTTGTTCAGAATAACTTCAATATTACGAGCACCTGTATCAGCTTCGTGGCAACGAGCAACAATGTTAATCAAAACATCCTCGTCATAGCTAAAGGAAGCTCCGTAATGCTCGTGAACGCGCTTTTCAATCTTACGCATATTGATTCTGCAAATCTCTACCAGATTCTCATCATCGAGAGGGTAATAAGCAATCACATTTGCTCGACCGAGGAAAGCCGGCTTGAATTTTTGTAGCAGATGTGGGCGGATATTGTCCATCAATACATCTGGCTCGGGCTTTTCTTCTACCTGATTGAAGATAGCTCTAATTGCATCCTCCCCTGCATTGGAGGTCATAATTATTACGGTATTCTTGAAGTCGATATCCCTTCCTTCACCGTCTTTAATGGTCCCCTTGTCAAACAGGTTATAGAAGACATCCTGTACACCTGGGTGAGCTTTTTCCATCTCGTCCAATAAGATTACCGAATAAGGCTTACGGCGTGCAGCTTCGGTAAGAACACCGCCCTCTCCGTAACCTACATAGCCGGGAGGAGAGCCCAACAGCATAGATACTTTATGCTCTTCCTTGAATTCAGCCATATTGATGGTCGTGATATTTTGCTCACCACCAAACAGCTCATCAGCCAAGGCAAGGGCTGTCTCTGTTTTACCTACACCGCTAGTACCACAGAACATAAATACACCCACCGGTTTACGTGGGTCTGTCAAGCCTGCTCGAGAAGTGCGAATTGCCTGAGCGACAGCCTCGATAGCATGGGGCTGACCAATAACACGTTTATTCAGGCGCTCTGCCAAAGTTTTCACAGCAATAATTTCATCGCTAACCATCTTGCCGACAGGAATTCCAGTCCAGTTGGCAACTACTGCGGCAATAGCCTGTTCATCAACAGCTGGCTGCATTAACGGGGTATCCCCCTGGATAACTTCCAAGTCCGCAGTTAATGTTTTGAGCTGCTGCTGATAGTCGGCTAATAAGGCCTCGTCGGGTGTATCTTCACCTTCGCCACCTTGGGCCTTCATAAACTCTATATCGATCTGATCGCGGAGTTGCTGAATCTGTCCGATTAGCTCGTTCTCTTTAAGCAGTTGCTGCTCGAGAACTTCCAAACGCTTTTCTTCAGAAGCTTTAAACTCTTTTAGCTCTGCCAGTTGCTCCTCATGCTCACCCATTGCCGCGTTTTCACGCTCAAGTTTAGCCAGGGTAGTATTAGTGCGATCTATATTGATACGAGCATCTTCAATCGCCCCAGGAGTAGCAGACTGACTGAGAGCGACACGCGCGCAGGCCGTATCCAGTAAGCTAACAGACTTATCTGGCAATTGGCGCCCGGGAATATAACGATGAGATAATTTGACCGAAGCTATGACAGCTTCGTCCAGTATGCGTACTTTATGGTGCTCCTCCAACGAGGTTGCAATACCACGCATCATATCAATCGCGTTGCTCTCATCAGGCTCTTCAACTTTTACTACCTGGAATCTACGGGTCAGAGCAGGATCTCGTTCAAAATATTTCTTATATTCCGCCCAGGTTGTGGCGGCTAAAGTACGTAATTCACCGCGTGCCAGTGCAGGCTTCAGGAGGTTAGCAGCATCTCCTTGCCCTTCTTTACCACCCGCGCCAATCATGGTGTGTGCTTCATCAATAAATAGAATAATTGGCGTTGCAGATGCTCGCACTTCTGAAATTACAGACTTCAAGCGGTTTTCAAACTCACCTTTTACACTGGCGCCAGCCTGGAGAAGTCCCAAGTCAAGCGTGCGTACGGCTACACCGCGCAATGGCTCAGGTACATCACCACTAGCTATTCGAAGAGCAAAACCTTCAACGACAGCAGTTTTACCAACACCTGCTTCACCAGTCAGGATTGGATTATTTTGGCGCCGGCGGGTTAGGATATCGATACATTGGCGTATTTCCTCATCACGACCAAGTACAGGGTCAATCTCTCCCTTCTTCGCTCTTTCAGTTAAATTGATTGTATATTTGTCCAGAGCCGGAGCTTTAGAAGCAGCTGCAGCAACTGCAGCTGCGCCATCATCCATATCCGCCGTAGCGCTAATATGGCTAGACTCTCCACTTTGTCCAAACATTGCACGAGCGGTTTCGCGGATTGATTCTGGAGCTATCTCTTTCAGTTCTGGGCAGGATTCTAAAATCTGGCGACGAGAAGTTTCTTCCAGTAAAAGCGCAGCCAAAAAGTGTCCGGAACTGATTGCTCTATGTCCATAATCAATAGAAGCCAGCATCCAAGCATTCTTCGCTGCTTCTACGATAGTTGGGGACAGGGCTGGTGGACGGCTGCTGCCGGCCCGAAATCCAGCAATCGCTGTAGCCAGCTGCTTGGCAAAATTTGCTGGATTACAGTCGTGTTTTTCCAATAGATGGTAAAGGTCAGTATCAGACTGATCCAAAAGTTTCAGTAACCAATGCTCTAATTCAACATTGTACTGGTTCTGTGACAGACAAAGCCCAGCAGCGCCCTCTAGTGAGTCACGCATATGCGGAGTCATGGTATCAACCAATCGCTTCAAATCGATATTGATCACGTTGAATATCCTTTCCTAAATAATAATGTTGTTAATTTTACTTATGCAGCAGGTAAAGCTTCATCAGGTGAAATATTGTCTGCACTTAAGGTTATTTGTACTAACCTTTCACCATCTTGTTCACTAGCCATGTGAGTATTCCATCCCAGTAAAGGTTCATTCTCAGCTTTTCTATTTAGCTGGATAGGTGCCACCTGGCTGGTTGAAAGTGTCACCGACAACTCAAAATCCAGTTCAATACCAGCACTAAAGCGAATAAACTCCTTAAGCGATTCCAACTTTTTCGTACCGGGAGCAATAGTCATAAATTGCTCATAAGGCATTGACTCTATAATTACCTGAAATTTATTCTGGGCTTGGAAGCAGTGCATCCCCAGAATGGTATTTACTCCCAAGCAATTATTAATACCCTTCGGCACCTGAGCACTGGGCAATCGGCACAAAATATCATCCGGCAACTCATCCCACTGTCCCTGAAATTGCTCGATGCTTACCGTTAAATCAAAATAATGCTTGATCATGCTGGATAAAGCGGTAGCGGAACAGCGTCCACTGGAAAGGTGTCCCCCCATTCCAACAAGGGCTTCATCCGGTATCGGCATTCGATAGCGCATTTCATTTGTACCAAGCCCTGCAAGGGACGCAAGAGCCTGGGTAAACTTGTCTGGCTCTCGCGAATTCTGCAGCCGTTGCCGTTCATAATTCACAGGCAACTGGTATTTATGCCAAGCTTGATAAAAGAGAGAGATACTCCGGTGATTAAACATATCCAGAAAATCACGCAGTGCCGTATTGTTCTCCCTAAGCTCCCTCTGCACTAACTCAGTCAAGTAATACGGCATCACCCCCTGACTACCGATTAACCCTGTAAAACCCACCTCCATATGCCACTGATGAGTTTCATTTTCATCGGGCTCTTCATGTACAACATTTTTTTTCTCTAGACGTAAAACATCCGAGCTAACAAAAGACAAACCAGATTGAGCACTAAACCGAATCAGTTCTTTAGTCGGAGGGGCAGCGCTAGCTATAGGTTCTTTACTAAAACCTGTACCTGCCAGATGTACTGCACGCTCTACCAGCCTTACCGCTTGAAAAAAATCAAAGTTATAAGGCTCTCGGCGTAAACGCTCAATTACAGTAAAGCTTTTTCGCCGGCGCGAGGTGGCCATCGCTTCAACTCCCCATCTCGACCACTCATAGTGGCAATCAGTTTTGTAAATGAATTAATTGAACAGTATAAGCCCAGGAAACGCTCTATGATGCTAGCAAATAACAATGGACTTGTTCCTGTTAACATCATGGAATCAAGTTCAATCTCAACTTCCGTGCCGCGACATAAAACTACACTTTGATCTATTTGAATCGGAGCAGTAACTGGTTTAGTGTTAAGCTTTAACAATGATTCGATTAAATTGCGCGTACTAGCAGAGTCACGGAAGTCATAAAGCCTAAAAATTTCTTTTAACGCATTACATCCCTCTGCACCTGAAAGGGAAAGATGATTTAAGTTAAGGTGGGAAATTAACCTCCAATACCCTCGCTCTCGTCGAGGCGGCCGTATAGTTGCTGTTGGGGAAACCACACAGCTAATTCGGCTAACTGGCAAATCACCATCAACAACCTCTAAATATGGTTGGGCGCTACCACTAGGTAATTTTTTGGCCAGATTTCGATTACAGCAAGTTAACTTAATATCTAATGTCTGATCACTAATTCTATGCGGATTAAAGTCCAGATCGACTAAGCTTATATCAATCTCAGATGCTTGTTCATTCCGATGCTCTCCTTCGATCACATCTCTGCGACGACTAAACCAAAAGGCAGATTGATCAGCATGATGTTGACTGTGTCGAATTCCATAGAAAGGCCGGTAACTGGTTGTCTCTCCATCACCATTAGTTGCCGCTACTTCATCCACTGAGTATATTTCTAAGCCATCACTTCTACGAGCATCAGGGACCACATGGTAACTATACTGCGAGTGATTAAGTGGAATAGGATCTGCACTTTGTTTAAATAAATTAACAACCGGAGCACAACCCAAGGCAAACATGCTTGGAGAAATCTGTTTTTCTAACTCTTCATGAGTTTCGGATAAATAAAAATACAGATTTAAAGTATCGTCAAAGCTCTCGTTTAACGCCTCACCAATATTTAATATATCCAAGAAAAGGAACTTTTCCGGAAAAGCAAAATATTCAGTTAGGAGTCGATATCCTACGAATGCGGTATCAGGATATGGTAATAAACCCTCCTCTGGACTTAGCCCTACTTGACTTATTTCATCAGGAGAGAGAAAAGTTGGCTTTGGATCACTCTCCCCATTGGCAACAACCAACCTTACACACTTACTTAATAGCAAGTCATATAAACTATAGATATGAGATGGTTGGCCACGAAGGAAAAAGCGGAGACTCTCAGGGTTTAACTCAGAAAATTTAATGCTTGGGCTAAAAGTTTTAAGGGACAATTTTAAAACTGCATTAGCGCCCTGAATATCATTACAGCCCGGGGCAATAAATGGCCTTGGCATCAGGGTGGCACTCACCGCCTGAAATGGACAAATTTCTGCCGGGTAACAAGTTGTAAAGCGGCAGGTTTGCCCTTGAAAGCTATCACTTTCGAGTAACGTCTTTCTTTCTACCCTGGTTATCGCATCCAAGTCCTTTTCCGGTTCAAACTGGACAATGGCACAAGAGGGAATAGGACGAAGATAATGAGGATACAGAGTTTCCAGCATTGCATCTGTTAACTCCGGAAAATCATCACTCAGCTTTTGCTGCACCCGAGCGTTCATGTAAGCGAAACCAGACAACAATCGCCCTACTAAAGGATCATCAACTGTGTCTGCATCCAGCTGAAGCCGGGATGCGGCAGCAGGGTGCATCTTTGCAAATTCAGCAGAAGTTTGCTGAATAAATGCGAGCTCTCGCTCGTAGAGATCTATTAATTTTTCACTCATCACATAATCTCAGAGACATCCACCAGTTGGGTAACTGGGTTGAGTGCCGAATCAAATACAATTACTTCCGATGCTGGATTTACATGTAATACAGCTTCAACACGAAAGCGTATACTAGGATCTTCGACATCCACTTTGTCTTGGGTGGTTACTTTTACCGAACGTATTCTGGGCTCAAAATTTAAAATTGTTTTTTCAATATCTCGACAAAATTGTTTTCGGCTAGCGGCAGAGGAAAGATTGACTGTTGATAGGTCTGGCAACCCGTAATTAATATTCGACTGTTCTAAATTTTCATGAGTTGAAGGTGCGGAAATACATTTAAATCTTGTATTGAACAAGTATTCCAAATCACGACGCACCCCTTCACGCAACTGTCTCAACACTTGATGGGATTGATGTACATCCAATTTACTAGATGATTGTAATAATCGATCCAATACCGGGGCCAATAATCGCTTTTCTCTAACCATAATAATTAGGTAGCTCCGACGCCGATTGTTGCCAATGCGGTTGTAAGTTTTAGCTCAGATACAAGATGGTCAACGGTGTAATGGCTCTTGAGATGAATCACACTTTGATAGCTACCCGCCTTGCCTGGCTCATCCGTTACTTGCACCCGGGACTCCCGTAGAGGGTATCGAGCCTGCATTTCCCAGGAAAGGTCATCCCTTCCCGTTGTGTATTCATCCAGCCAATGTTGCAACTGCCGCTCGCAGTCTGCAGCATTCATATACGCACCCACCTTATCCCGTATCATTACTTTGATATAATGAGCAAAGCGGGATGCGCAAAGTATTTGTTGTAACATAGAGCTAATACGCGCATTAGCCGTGGCTGCTTTAGAAGTGTATTGCTTCGGCCTTTGAAGTGATGGAACACTATTAAAGGCGCTGTAAGGAGTATCGTAACAATGACTCAAGCATACATATCCTAAGTCACTTAAATCCCGCTCAGCAAAATCAGTTACCAAAATTGACGTGGCCATTCGGATCATGCCAGGAGTACTGTCTGGCCTATAAGGCACCATTGGTAGCTGGGTTACCAGCCCTCCCCCAAGATGGTCACGTGCAACCCCTCTAATATGTGAAAACCAGCCAACTTCACTAAATTCTCTTAACAGTACGGCACCCAATGCAAAGCAGGCGTTCCCCCACAAATAATTCTGGTTATGGGATGCCCGTACCTGCTCCTGAAACCTCAAACCGCGATAGGATGAAAATTCCTGATTATAAGGTTCTCTCATCAAAACTTGAGGAAGTGTCAAAGCGATAAATCGGCTGTCTTCCAGGTCCCGAAGGCCATTCCATCGAATGTATTCTTTTTGGCGGAACACTTCTGAAAAATTGATAGGCTTTGCTAGATCTGAAAAGTTGTCTACACCAAAAAGTTGCGGTGCTGATGCACAAACAAACGGTGCAAAGGCTGCGGCTGCAGTATGTGCGATACCCTGCAAAGTAAAGACGTCATCATAAGGGTGGTCAGGCAGCGGCCGATGGGATACATAGTAATCTCCAAGTAGCAAACCAAATGGCTCGCCGCCTGGAGTACCAAACTCTTCATTGTATATAAGATGAAACAGACCAGATTGGTCAAAATCCGGGGCCCGCTCTATATCCTTCGCGAGGTCTTTCCAGCTGGCATCCAAGAGTTTGATTTTAATATTTTCAGCGTGGGGTGTATCAAACACCAATAGGGATATCCCCCGCCAGCTCGCTTCCAGTCTCTGAAACTTCTGGTGATGAATTATACAATTCAGCTGGTCACAGATCAGTTCGTCCAACTCGGCGATAATTCGACTCAGATAGTGGCGAACGGAATAATTACCCCTATTTGTACAGGGGGATAATTCTGTGAGCCAATATTCAAATGCAAAAAGGTCATCCGGTTCCTGCAGAAATTTATGAAGCTCTCTCTGCTGCCCTCTCGCCAATTTCTCCGGTAGAACATCTGATTGATCTTCCGATATTTGGTCATGTGCTGCACGGGGCACCGGTATACTCCAACAAGAATTATTATTTGAATAAATAATGGTAAAACGCAGGCCTTGAACAAGGCCATGTGAAGAGAGAACCCGCCCCTAGAGGCGGGCCCGGAGCCTTATCCCGCAGATGGGATATTTGCCACCATACGCAAGGACGTCGTCAACTCTTCCATCTGTAACCAGGGTCTCAGATAGGCAATCGCACTGTAACATCCAGGCTGACCCGGAATCTCTTTTACTTCTACACGCGCCTCAGAAAGCGGGTACTTCGCTTTCATTTCAGGGCTCGCGTCGGGGTTGGAGTTAGTGTACTGGGAGATCCACTTGTTCAACCAGCGCTCACAATCACCAGCCTCCATAAAGGAGCCCACTTTATCGCGTGCCATTACCTTGAGGTAATGTGCAATACGAGAGGTCGCCATCAAATAAGGCAAGCGAGCAGAAATAGCTGCGTTAGCAGTAGCGTCAGGGTCATCGTATGCCTTCGCCTTTTGCGCACTTTGAGCACCAAAGAATACCGAGTAATCCGTATTCTTGTAGTGACACAGAGGCAAGAAGCCTTGAGCGCTTAACTCCGCTTCACGGCGATCGGTAATACCAATCTCTGTGGGGCATTTCTGATCGAGATCCCCATCGTCACTCTTGAACACGTGAGATGGCAGTCCTTCTACTTTACCACCACCCTCAGCACCGCGAATTGCAGTACACCAGGAGTTCTCAGCGAATGCTTGAGTCATGGTGGTACCCATAACATAAGAAGCATTCATCCAGCAGTATTGATCGTGCTCTGCTGGACGGGAAACGCCGTCTTCATCCACTTCAAACTCTTCGAAGTCAAAAGCTTCGATCGGCTTGGTATTAGCACCATAAGGGGTACGGGCCAGGGTACGCGGCATTACCAAGGTGACAAAACGGGAGTCGTCACTGTCACGGAAACTGCGCCACTTGATGTACTCGGCGGATTCAAAAATACCACCCAGATCTCTCGGCTTGGAAAGTTCTGTGTAGTCATCAAAACCAAACATGCCGGCACCGGCAGCTGCAACAAACGGACAGAAGCCAGCCGCAGCAACATTAGACATCTTGCTCAGAAGCTCGATATCCTCAGGGTGGCTGGTGAACTCGAAATCCCCGATCATTACACCGTATGGCTCACCACCCGCAGTACCAAACTCTTCTTCATAGATTTTTTTGAAGGTCTGGCTCTGGTCGAACTCAACTGCCTTATCCAGGTCGCGGAAGAGCTCGCGCTTGCTCAGATTGAGCATGCGGATTTTCATGGTAGCGCCAGTTTCCGAGTTCATGACCAGGTGATTCAGACCACGCCATGATCCTTCCAGCTTCTGGAATTTCTCGTCATGCAAAATCGCAGACAGCTGCTGGGACATGGCCTTATCAATCGCGCTAACAGCTTTCTTGATGGTCTGGGTCAGGTTGCGATCCCAGGTGACCGTCCCTTTCATTACTTGCTCTGTCAAATTCGCAAGCAAGTCTTGTGCTTCTTGAGGCTCAGTTTGTTTAGTTGCTGCAATCGCCTGGTCTAGGAGACTGGCCGATTGCTCTTCAGCTTCACTTCCTGCAACATTTTCTACTTCAGTGCTCATTCTGAGTCCTCTCCTTTATCCTCATTCAAGCCCAACTGGTCAGAGATAGCGCTGACGTTTTCTGTGCTCTTGAGAATATCCTCAAGTACTTTTTCAAGCTCCTCAGAGCGATCAGCTTTACTCAGCAGATCACGCAGCTTGCTGCGAGCTTCAAGCAATTGCTTGAGAGGCTCAACCTGCTCAACAATCTGCTCCGGCGAGAAGGCGTCCATGTTGTTGAAGTCGAGATCAACAGCCATCTTGCTACCGTCACCAGTCAGGGTGTTTTCCACCTGCAAGTTCAACTTTGGGTTTACTTTACCCATTACGTCGTTGAAGTTATCGCGGTCAATTTGGATAAACTTACGATCTTTCAGAGCTTTGCGATTCTCGGCATTATCACCAGAGTAATCACCCATAACACCCGCCACAAAAGGAAGCTCCTTTTTGACTTCGGCTCCGTTAGTTTCAACATCGTAAGTGATATGTACACGCGGCTTACGCACGCGCTTAAGTTTGTTGTGGATGCTTTCAGACATCTAAGGTCTCCTTTCCGACTTTAGGGACTGCTGTTCTCAGTTAATTACCAACCAGTGCTGGCTTCTTCTTGCGGTTGCTCACCCCAACCTTCATCAGAGACTGGCGCGGATACACTTTCAGTAGGTGTATCTGCGGCAACCGCAGGAGCTGATGACGTGCCACTTGTAGTCACTGGTGGGGTTATATATTTTTGTGTATCCGTGCCATCGAGACGAACTCCCGTCAACTGGGAGTAAAGCGCCTTCGACTGATCATCAGGTAGCAATTCAGACATCAATTGTGAAACGGTCATTCGTCCCCAGCCTATCAGCCTCTCCAGGCCGGGCGCCAGCGGCGTATGCGGCTCATAGGTACGAAAATACTTTGCCGCCTGCTCAAGCAATTTTAAGGCATCTTCTCTGGACACTACCGGACCGGTAGGGACAGCTACAGCAGAGGCAGCCACAGAAGTAACCGCTGCTGCAGCTGCATTTCCAGCTTGAACTTCCCCAGCAGGCTCTTCTGACGATTCAGGCGCCACATCTTCTTGAGTCTGCTCCATAGACTCCAAGTGCGTCTTATAAATAAAACGGCTTGTCCGCAACACCTCATCCAATAGAGATGAAATATTCGTGGATGGGGGGGCATCATGACCGCAGCTTTGTCGCAGGCTATCATTTATGGTCTTAAAGTGCCCCAGCGCTGCCTCGATTGTCTGAACGAGGTTTTGAGCCCATTCACCGCTCGCACTGTTTACACATTGATCAATCTGCTCAAGGTTGTAACCCAGCGTTTCTATTCGAGCAGCCTTGGCATCGTCATCTGCAATTCTGTCAGCATCCCGAGCCTGTTGGAATTGGAAGAATGAATAGTCCCCATAATCCCCTTCGGGAGTAATACCGGCACTGCGAATAGGCATTAGCAAGGTGCCATCACCACCATCACCATTCAAACCTGTCAGGGGTGCTACTTTTGTCTCAAGGCCATCTTCGTCTGGTAAGGGATACAGACCTTCCCAATATTGCTCTACTAACGAGTCGATCACCTGCAGGCCATCTCTCAAGCCAATAAAGCCATGTAAGCGAATCAAGGCCTCGGTATACCAACTGGCAACCTCTAAGTCCTTACTCTTTTTCCCTAGGATATTTTCTGCAGCTTTTGCTACATCCCTCCAAGGTGCGAGTAGGTCTGTGTCTGCATCATCGAACATTGCGGAGCGTTCAGCAGCTCTTGCACTGTTGCGAGCATCTTTGATCGAGTAATAATCAGAAGTTGGCGAACGATCCTCTCGGATATCTTCCCCTACGGGATTATCCTCTGAGATTGGAGCAACTAATTCATCGATATTTATCGTGTTTGGGAATGCCATCAAAAAAGGCCCTTATACCGAATCAAATCCTTTAATCAGAATTCTGAGAAGAGTACACGTTGTAGATATCTAATCAAGGCAAATAATGCGCTTGGTACCTATTACTTTAAAAAACATGTTCAGTTGACAATTTTACGCTATTTATTTTTGTTAGATTTTGGCTTCTTATTCCAAGCCATTACATAGGAACCGCTGTTGAATCGCAACTCCCCATACTAGTCACAAGTTTAAATGTGGCAAAAATATGCAAAAACTCAGACCTACTCTTTTCAAAGTTCTCAAGAGATGACCACAAAAACACAGAATAGAAACTATCCGGGCTCTGAAAGAAAGTGACCAAATAGCGAACTGGTGTTTTTACAACCTCAGCAGACATCTCATAAATATGGCCATTTTGACTGTTACTTATCAGTGGTTCAGGCCCAGATATAATAACGCCATTTTCCACTCTAGTCAGACACTGCTGTATTTGTGCTTTACCAAAATGCTCAATCGACAAATCGTGGGGAAGCAGGGATCGATCTTGCTTTAGTACTATCAAATAGCGACTTAACTCTGAACTTCCAGCCTGAATCACAGCTTCCTTATTCAGATTGTCAAACCCCTGCCAACCGGCTGGAATACCAATAGAAGCTGTTCCATCAGTACTTTCCAAAAACTCCAGGGCAGGAGGTAACGGAGGGTCGCCACAATTACTAGACTTTTCAGTACAGTGTATTAATTGATCACCCAAACAGAGCTGTGTATGCCATCCCGCCTCCCAGAACTTTTTCATTAGCTGGCAGGCTTCCCTTCTATCTTCCGTAGCTTTGATTTGAGATTTTGCCCCGGTCAGCAGTCCTTTTATCTGACTAAAGCCCAAACCAAATTCACGCCCCAATGCAGCAATTGCATAGCGCCGCTCTACAGAACCTCTTATCTCCCCAGTAAAAATTATTCTGTAAGACATATCAGTAACCTTAGCTTCCTGCTCTGATACTCACTTTACAACCAGAACCTCTAATACAATTATCTCAATTCAATCAAACTTTATAGGTCTTCTTAAATTAACGTTCTGATCAACAAATCCATAGATGAAAAGTAAAAGTCCACTCTTAATATCAGTGAAGAATTTTCGCATGAAATTTTTTATGCAGCGCACTTAAAGCTGTCGACTTCTGCAAGGAGAAAAGATGTGCATAAATAAAAGGCAAACAACCTGATTCACGCAATTCCAGGAAAGCTGCAGAATTAAGCTCTCCCAATCTCTTCTCTGAAACACAATAAACACCTGTTAATTTATGCTTAACATCACCTGGCAAGTCTATATTTATTTCTTTTTCTACCAGCAAATTATTCCGCTGCAAAATACTGACAAACTTCCAAACCTGTGTCTTTTTAAGATGGATATCCTCTAAGCGGCGCTGCGCTTCCAATAAGTGACCACTTGGATTCCCATTCTCTTCAAACAACCTAACACCTAAAGAACTATTTCCGTCTTCAGATAATAGAGACGATTCAACGCAAACAAATGCATTGGAAGAGTCACCTTCTTTATATTTCAAATAGAAGGGATAAGAGCGAATAGATGCGGGAATATAATCACCCTGCCATTGTCCCTCTTGCCAAAAAAGGTTTTCTCCAGGTGTTACGCCAAGTAATGCACAGCTCTCAAGCTTTCCCGTCTCTTTTGATCGAGTAAATATAATAGGACAGGCACGCGCCACCGGTATGAATTCAGGCAATAAGATTGGGCAAATATGCGAATTCTTACTGTGGGAAAGATCACTTTTGATTAATTTGCAATTACGATGCTTCTTCTTATCCAAGATAACCAGCTGTCTCACGCTGTGCCCTCAATCCTAACTTATATTCTTCTGTAACTGCACACCAAGCATTGAGCTATAGAGCTCAGGGCTTGGCAATGATGGGCACAGCAAGGTTGTCGGGGCCAAGTGTTGAGACCCCTCACTCCACCACAGACTATATGCAGAGTAGCTACTTTTGCTCATCTGCCCTAATAGACCTGCAAAACCTCTTTCCAGACTATTCGATTGGCCTGTGGAGACGACAAAGTCTCCCTGTGCTGGAGGCAGAGAGATAATGCCCGCCCTGTCAGGGGGAGCACTAAATGCCTCACATAACTGGTCTGCATGTAGCATATTTTGCAGCGATGTAATTGCTAATTCAGACAAGCTCTGGAACCAGCTCTTAGCATCAGACATAAAAGCAAATGCATCCACTACCGGGGATAGCGGAGCAGCAAATGTCAACGGAAAATAGCGCCCAACACTATCCACACTAGGTACTAAAATTCCGGCCCACGCATTGGTATCAATGATGCCTTTGCTGTGGACAAACCTCCAAACAGGACTGGTCAAGTAGTAGTCCAACCACTCTTGACCTACGAGTTCGCGAGAACCGAATACCGCTCGTTGTAACCAGCCATCCCATACAGTGACAAAACTACCCGGCAGCTGTCGCTGAACAAAGTCCCCGTGACCCGGCAACTTACCAAAAATACCAACTGTATTTTGCAAATCATCTACTCCGTCTACAGGGTCTCAGGGCATCGATATCCGCGCAGTAAACTGCGGTCGAACGGATTGTTTACATTAGATGCAATCAATTTAAATTGAGCCTTTCGCCCTTCCTCAGAGAAAGTAACAAAGTGTTCTGCGTTACTTCGCCCGGCTTCCAAATCTGAGCTCGCTAACAGCCTGTACCATGCCCAGTCCCCTTCAAAATGCTTGCGATGAACAGTCTCATTCAGATCTTCAAAGATAATGCGGACGCGATTACTTTCACCACCACGCCAAGTCAGCTTTTTAGTGGTTTTAGGGCCATGGGAGTAAGGAACTCGTTGCTCTCCAAGTTCAAGTTCAAACAAACGAACACTGGAATCCAGTTTCGTTGGCTCAATACGGAAAGAGTAAGAAGCTCCTTCGCCGGCACTGAAGAAAGTTTTTCGAATACGTTCAGCTCGACGCAACTGGGAAAGGGCTTCCCTTGAAAGGCTAATACCCTGCCCTTCAACGTATTTGATTTTCCAGTTTCTGGTATCCACAAATGGCTTCAGATACTGATTGACAAATTTCTCCTCAATACCACCTGGCTTGAAGTACTGGTTAAACTCCATCACCGGCACTTCCTGATCACGGTCGCTACGCAGTGGGTACCGGTTTGCCAGGCTATTGCTATAGCTTTGATACACCTCTTCACGCCAGACACGGTTGATATGCGCCTTAGTCTTGGCCATTACCAGCCCCCAAGCGCTGTCAGCAATATCTGTCAGCCACTGGTCAAAGGGTGCTGGCGCATTGGCAGCCTTAACCCTTAACTGTTTAATCGCATCGCTACCGCCGGCAAAACGCGCTTTGGCACGTCCAAAGGCCGCTTGATTCGAATCGGGAGCGCTGTCGATCTCAGTGAGGTATTCCTGAATTTTATTAATAGTATCCAGGTATTCTTGGATACGCGCTGGCCGCCCCTTCTCACTCTGAGTGATTCGCTGAACCTCCTCAAACCTAACATCAACAATGTTTGGCTTGTAATGATCCTGCAAGGCACTGGTTGCACTACCCAGTGCGGCTTGTCCCAGCTTTCGAGTAGTACTGGATACAGGTAGAGGTACCCCAGAAGCATCGACTGGCACTTCAGGACGAAGGGTCAGACGAGTGTTATCTGAAGTTATCTCGGTAATCGCAAGCAGGGGTGAATAAATAGGATCAGACAACTTTGACAACACATCCAATGCCTGTGAAGTGCTACCAAACCTCTGTATTTTGAACCCGCCAAGGAAGCCCTGCCAACGCTGTAAGTACTCCCCAAGATAGATTCGTTTTACTTCCTCACCAAGCTTTTCACGGTCGGCTTCGGTAAAGTCCTCACCGCTCAGATCTCCTCCATAAATCCAGCGCTCTTCAGCCATATTTGTCATCAGCTGAGAGTCGGCTCCAAAGTCCAGTTCTTTATAACCCGCCTTTGTATAGAGGAAGGGAATCGTGAAGTTTGGATTATTGGCTCCCATACCAAAAATTTGCTGAGTGTCTCCACCAATTTCCTGGTAGAGATCTACAGGAGTCAATCCGAAGTCACTATTTTGTAGTTGAGCAAATAACCGCTGAGGCACAGGGATACGACGCAGCTGTTGTCGCGCGCGAGCTACCACCCTCTCATTCTCTTCAATTGAATTGGGTAGAGGCTGAATAAATAGTTGATCTAGGTGGTAGCGCAGTTCTTCCTGCCTCCCAGCTTCACCGGGTAGCTGACGCTCCCAGCGAGCAGTGTAGTAAGCCTCTATGGTTTTCAAATCCATTTTATCTGGATTAAAAAACATCAAATAGGTTTTGAGAGTACTTACCAAAGCGGGATCATTACTTCCGAGACGACTTAAGTCACTCTCTATATCACGAAGTAAAGCGGGAAGATAAATAGTTTCTAATTTATGGCGATAGAGATCATTTGCCGCGGTATCAATTCTGGTGTCATAAAGTCCCAAATTGCCAATCCACGGATGTTCCTCACGATCGTAGACCGCACTAGCCCGCTTCAAAGGCTCTAACAAATTTAAGGCACTGATGGGCGTAATATTTTTACCTTTCAGCTCACTCTCTGCACCTTGGTACGCGCTGAGATTATCGCTAACCTCTCCCATGGATAATTTATTCTGTGCGAGACTGCCACTCCATAAGAAAATAGCTCCGACAAAGCCTCCCGCCAAAGTAGCAAAAACTCCCCGGCGCAACCAAAGGTTGGCTGACTCAATCCGGCGATTAACGCCCACTAATTCAGCCTCTGGGAAAACGACATCCTTCAATAGTCGATGCAAGAAAAAGCTCTTACCAACACCCTGGAATTTTGGCCCGACGCTACGCTCTAGTCCAAAATCAGCAGTTACGGAGGACATCATACGGTCAACAGGACTGCCCTCCTGAGTGCCACTAGTAAAGTAGACCCCTCTGACCATAGGGACGGTTTCGTAACGATTTGGACCGAAAGTCTGCTTTACAAAATCTGTCAGAATATCTGTAAGACTTTCCATTCGGGCAGGAAAACCTTGCAACAACGCCCGCTTCTCTACATTCCTCTCCTGATGAACACGCCACAATACGCGCTGGTTCAAACGCTCTATCAGCTGCTCAAATTCTGCTTTGAAATTATCGAGAGGGGCCCCTACAGTGGCGTTAGCTTCACGGGGAAAACTCATTCCCCAAACTTGCTCACGCTCAGCTTGAGAGAGGTTGTCGAAAAACTCTGTAAAACCTGCAACTAAGTCACATTTTGTGAAAGTGAGATAGATCGGGAAGCGAATACCCAACTCTTGTTGCAGTTCATTTACACGCTGGCGGATAATTTTTGCCTGGTGTTGGCGCTGCTCTTCAGTTTGCACCATTAAATCTTGCAAGCTAATTGCAACCAGAGCACCATTGATCGGGCGGCGGCGGCGGTATCTTTTCAATAAGCTCAGAAAAGCTTTCCAAGCGCTATTATCGTAAACCCGGTGACTGTCCTGAGTCGTATAACGCCCTGCGGTATCAATTAAAACTGCATCATTGGTAAACCACCAATCACAGTTACGGGTGCCCCCTACCCCACCCAGGGCTTCCTTCCCATGACTCTGCGCCAGCGGAAATTCCAACCCGGAGTTCACCAAGGCTGTTGTTTTACCACAACCGGGAGGCCCAATAATGATGTACCAGGGAAGCTGATAAAGGGAAACTTGTCCCTTGTCAGATTTAAACCGAGCACTACGTAATACACCCATCGCTTCACGGAAGCGACCAGAAAGAGCATTCAACTCTTCCAGCGAGCGTTCTTCGTCTGGATCTGTAGAATCGGCTTCTTGTGATTCCTCAATGCCTTTAATTAAAGCCTGATTTTGGCGTCTCTCTACCAACCACTGGCTTATATTCCACACAAGCCAAATAGCAAAAATAAAAACAATAATAGTTAGTCGGACAGAGTGAGAAAGCGTGGCATTATCACTACCAAACTTAATGTAATCAGCCGCAAACCAAATGAGGAGGGAAAGAGCTGAGAGCCCTATGAGCCCCAACACCCACTTATTGGTAAAAAAGTTACGCAAGCGTTTCATGAATTGCTCCGTCTTCCAGGGTATCGACCATACCCAGGATCAATATCAGCCCGAGTGTTACCCTTCTCCTTGCGGAGACTCATCATCACTTTTGGACAAATCTAAAATCTGGTCTGCGACCGGTGTCGTCGTTTCATAGAGCCACCAGCGATAACCACTATAAGTTGCAAGTAACAATCCCAGAACAACACTCATAATCACCCAGAGGGGTATATAGTGAATCAGCCGGGATTTTCGCTCTACGCATCCTTGCCAACGCGGCGAAAGATCTCGGTCCATTGGCTGCTTATGCTGTTCAATTGTTCTGTAGAGCTCATCACGAATCTGTTCTATTTGTTCGTGTCCACGCTGTACGAGCCGATATTTACCCTGAAAGCCCAAGCTCAAACACAGGTAAAAAAGCTCAAGGAGTTCCAAATGACTTGCGGGAGTTTCCAGCATGCGCTGCAAAATGACAAAACACTTCTCCCCTCCAAAAGTCTCTTTGTGAAATAGGCTAAGTAGAGAGTGCTGGCTCCAACCGCTAGCTGTACCCCAAGGCGTGGTCAAAACAACCTCGTCCACGACAGTACATAGCAAGTAACGGGCTGTTAGCACTGATTCAGGTGTTAAAGCCAGCTGCTTTGCCTCACGCTCGAAGCTTTGGATTTCCGTAGTAAGTCGCTTGTGCAGATCTGGTACGTTGGCGTGGTTCATCGTTGTGCGCAATTTGATAATTACGCCTAACAATTTTGAAGCCGCAGACACCAATGGATTAAGACTGTTGCGGACCTGAGCCTCGACCGGGGCATCTTGGCTGGCAAAGAATTGTGGCTGAGCCTGAGCTGCTGCCGGTGCCGCTGCAGCACCGGGTGTCGGTATCAAAACCGTTCTATCCCCAGCATTAGGGGCCCGTGGAGGAGTAAAGCTGTCATTACTCATATTAATTATTCCTTATGGCCCAGAGTTCCATAGTTAATCCAGGGAACTCTGCGCCCAGATGCACTGCAAAACCACCCGAGCGAGTCATGGCCTGCCATAACTCTCCACTGCGCTCCACCTCAAAGTAAGTGAACCCTGCGTGATAGGGGATTTGTCGAGGAGCCACGGGAAGTGGGCGCAGAGTCAAGCCAGGCAACTGCGCAGAGATAAGTTCTCTAATCGCCTCAACTGGGGCAACCTTTGCCTGCGTGGGGAAGCGGCTGCGCAATAGATCGCCAGGCATATCCGCTTTTGCGGCCATAATAAAACTGGCTGATTTTAATAATGAAGGATCGGTAACCGGAGCAACATATATCCCGAATTTGCGCTGCACCAATTCCATTGCAATCGCTGTTTGCTCCAGTACTGTGGAGAGCGACTGCCTAAGTGCTGAAAACAGCCCAGCAAAGCTTACTTGCAGATCCTCATGTGCATACACCGGAATTTCTGGAGGGCGCTTAGACTGAGCAGTAAACGTCGAAAGTTCGCCTGCCAACTGCAATAATTCAAGAAATAAGTTGTGCGGATGTAATCGGGGCTGAGCCGTGATCTGCTTTAATAAGGGTTCAAAGCGGTTAATAACCTGCAGTAACAAATAATCAGCAATTTCTGCAGATCCGCTTCTTCCGCTGTCGCTCAAACGATGACCCAGAGCCGAGCCTCGATGGTCGAGCAATCCTTTTACTTCTTCAATATATGCATTGATAACCGCAGAAGTCTCCGCATTTAACAGCGGTGGGATATAGTCGGAATCAAGCTCTACCGGCTTTTCTGGTTGGCGCTCTTTAATTCGGGCAACTCCAACCGCAGCATAGCCACTCAGATCATCACTACCTAATTTGAGACAAGCTCTTAACTTTCCGACTTGGATACGCGCGGACTCACCAGAAGACGCCGCACTATTACGGGCATCAAAGTTCGAAGCCTGATAACGTGCCTGCGGGAAGTCCTCTTGA
The DNA here is from genome assembly GCF_047324085.1 of Microbulbifer sp. CNSA002. Taxonomy (NCBI): domain Bacteria; kingdom Pseudomonadati; phylum Pseudomonadota; class Gammaproteobacteria; order Cellvibrionales; family Microbulbiferaceae; genus Microbulbifer; species Microbulbifer sp. CNSA002. The sequence goes on along the minus strand of NZ_CP172449.1, from coordinate 319,000 downwards.
TCTCGAATCGACTCCTGGCTACCTGGGCGCTTCATCGGCACACATAAGTAGACTATTTCATCACGAGTATTAACCGGAACATCCAGAACATCCGGCAAATGCTCATTTTCAGGGGCAAGTATCGGGGTACCATCGGGAAAAACAGCTTTCACTCTCGATAGAGAAATTTTTCCCATCGATAATGGCTCACTATCGATCGCCAGCTCTACAATCCCCCAGGTATAAGGCCCGAGCGGAGCTGTGCGCGCTTCGACAAGCTGTTCGAGATAGCGATCCTGCTGTTGAAAATGCTGAGGGCGTAAAAACATGCCCTCGCTCCAGATCACTTTATTGTTTGCCGACATAAATGTTCCTTAAAAAGCTCTCGTAATATTTCCAGGGCAGCAATTTTTATTGCCCGGGCAATAATTTCTGCCCTATTGAGACCGCTGCATATCAGGGAGCGTTTTTTTCATTCTTTCATAATCTTCTTTGGAGATTGTTACTGTTTCCCCACTATCATCTTCACTGCCACGAGTAGTCAATTTTGCTCGACGACGCTTGGCAATATCATCTGGTGAACCAATTCGTACATCAGCCAGCGATACTTCATATTCATTTTTTTTGTGGTCTGTAATTGGCAGCACCATTAGTGCCTCTGCATCCTGATACTGTACAAACTCAGCTAGAAGCCCGATATATTTTACGTCCGGCGTTAAAGCCAGTTCTTCTATACGCTGTTCCCCTGGAGCAAACTCTTTAAGGATTACAGTATCAATCAAATCCTTGCCGAGGCGGGATTGAGCATTCTCGTAAAGGTTAAGAAAATCTTCACGGGCAAACTGGCGCTCGTCCGCGAGCATAAACACTCGTATAACAACGGGAGAAGCTCGGCCATCATCATCTGGGTTCACGTCATTCTGTGTCTCTACAACCAACTCGAGACTGGTATCCAGATTTAGAGTCCGCCTCGTTGTTTGGCAACCAACAACTGCAACTGCCAAAACAGCGATTAAACTGACCTGAAATAATTTTTTTATCGACACAAGCAATTCCCTCTTTTCCGTCAACTTATTAATTTTTAATGCTTCGCGCATTTTTTAACTCTGATAATTGATTTTCATAAGTAACTGCAAATTCATCACCAAACAACTTGCGATAGCAATTATCGGGATCACCAACTAGCTCCCTGTAAATTGCAGTAAATCCTTCCCATTTTTTTGCATTTTTGTTTCCAAAAACGCCGGAAGTATTCCCCAGTCTGCGCTCAATATTTTCCGGGCTAAAGAATTTGAGCATGGCGTTGTAACCTGCTCTCATTCCAGCCAAAACCGCAACTTGATGATCCGACAAATCATCAAAACTATCCTTCACTGCCTCAGCGGGATTCATAAAAGCACCGGTACCCGCAAACATGGCTTCCAATGCATCCCGTTCCGTAGCACTAAATTTCAGCGGATTATTAGCTTCCGTTTGAATCATGGTTCGCTGCACACGCAGCTCATTCTTTATGCTGTTTCTTGCGCGCAAAAGGTCAATAAGACGAGCTACTGTTTCCCGGACAATTTCAGCTGCTTGCTGGTCCGCCTGTTGCAACTGGACCGTGTTCATATTCAGGCCGAGAGTAGATGCAAAAACGCTCCCCCCTGAAGAACCTGTGGGCTGAGTTACTGGGGATTGCTGTAAATGCGAAAACTGCTGAGCTTGGGCAGCCAAATCCAGTTGTGGATTTGGTTTTGGCTGTAGTTGCGGTTGCGGTTGCGGTTGCGGTTGCGGTTGCGAGGACGGTTGCCCGGAACCAAACCCTGGAGCACCATCAACTTGTTGCCCCTGCATAGCAGCGAAAGAGTCTGCAAAGGGGTTATCTTGAGCAGGCGGAGAAATTGGTTGCTGATTAAACCCTTGGGGCTGCCCTAACGGCTGAGATTGCATTGCCTGTGGCTGTGGCTGTGGCTGTGGCTGTGGCTGTGGCTGTGGCTGTGGCTGTGGCTGCATAGCCTGAGGTTGTGGTATCGGAGTTGCGACAGGTTGCTGTGAAATCCCCTGGAAACCACCCATAGGAACTTGCGGCTGCGGAGATACCACTTGAGATTCAGGCACCGCAACCGTCTCAACGACAGGTTCCGGTACCGGCTGGGGATTTATTTGCATTGAGTGCTGGTCAGCTGGCACATGATCATCGTCACTACCATCTTTCCACCACTCATCATCAGACCATTGATTACTGGATTGCTGCTGACCCGTAGAACCCACTAAGCCACCGACGGGTGACATCTCAGGAGCACCACCAACAAGACCAGACGGGTCAGATTGGCCAAAGGCAGCAAGTGGGTCCAGAGGGCCCGATTCCGAGGTGAGAAGACTATCGCTAGTTGGGGTATTAGCCTGATTACCCAGCCCAATCGAGCCCCACTCCCCAGTTTGAGCCACATCTGACTGCGGGCTGGAACCCGGCTCAAGCCAACTATCCAATTCTTTCGCTTCTGCCTGGCTTTGCATTTTTGCCATGGCATCCGCGCTGAATGTTGTTCGATCCGAGGTATCGAGAAAATCTGCACTTCCCAGACCTTTGGGAAGATCTCCCTCTTCCTTAGGCTGTCGCAGTGAAACTTTCAATTTATATTCCCCGAGAACGATCATGTCGCCCTCTTTTAATGGGACTTGATTTCCCTTTCCTAACGGATTTTCTGAATCATTGTAATAGGTTCCATTAGTACTAGTATCTACCAGAAAAAACTGATTATCGGTAAAGGAAATCTGTGCGTGTTTTGAGGAAACCACTCGATCTGGATCGGGTAAAACCCAATAATTATCGGCAGAGCGACCCAAACTGCCACCAGCTTTCGTGAACAGTTTTGTATGTTTAAGCATATTGGCGCCAGAAGGGTCGGCCAATACTGATAGAATTAGATCCATTTATTCCTGACTCACAATAGTGGTTTATTCATAGTCTTCAGGTAGATTTTTGCCCGCATATTCCTGTAAAGATCCAACCCCTACACTTACGCCCAAGGGCCTTTGAGTGTACCGCCACTCAAAGAACTAAAGCTCGGAAGAATGACTTGATCCCGCCCTTGCACCGAACGCATAGTGCTAATACCAGCCTGCATAAATTTTGCAGCCGCCCTATCTGTCAGGAGCGCTTCTGCACAGGGCGTCAATAATTCGCCATTGGGTAACTTGCGTAAATGAAGGGGTAAGTCTTCATAACTTGCAGACGAAGGGGGCTGTAATTTGCCAGTTTGAGAAAAGCCTTGGCAAACCGCTAACCCCAACAAATAAACACTATTCCCCCAAAGATAATATTCATGACCCTGCTCTGGGGTTAATTCTTCAAAATTAAAATACTCTGTTGTAGAAGTATTTTTCCCAAAGGGGAGTCTCAGCATAAATCTGGGAGCTGCCAACGCAACATGCTCACTAGCAGAGTATTCACGGACCGCCTGCCAACTTTCCGCAAACTGATCGCTCAACGGATAGTACCAATCATCAGGATCTACTGAACCTGACAAGTTTGGACAGCCTGCTAATTTTGGATCCCCACCCAATAAAAGTGCACTTCCCGCAGCTTCTGCAATCGTGGATAAATCTATCAGCAGGTGAAGGTCTCGCTCCTCATCAGTAACAAAGTAATCCCCTATGACTAAGTTATAGGGGATATTTCCAGAAGCTGTTTCACGCTCAACCAGTAACTTAAATGTCTGCGACTTTTCCAAGTCGCTTTCGGCTTCAGCAAAATCAGCTAGAAGCTCTTCTTTACTAACGTCTATTAAGTAAAAATCCAGGTTCCCGTGCTCTTCGACACGTCTCAGCAAAAGTTGCAGACTCAGCCAACTAGCCTCTAACTGACGAAAATCACTGTGATGCATCAGTTTACGCATCGCATCAGACGTAGCTTCAGCCAGGGCATTTAGATATTCACCCTGGCGAGGGTCCTCACTTTTCTGCACGTAAGGAGCGACAATATCTTTGATTAGCTGGTCAACCTGGAAAGTATTTTGACCTTCCTTTGCATTACGCTCTCGACCGGCAGCCAGGATTTCATCCAATATCGACTGCTCGCTATCGCGCTGACCCAAGCCCTGCTGAGTGGCTAACTCTGGTTTCCACTGTTGAATTTCCTCAGCAGCCTGCTGGAACTGACGCGGATCGAGCAGCCTGCGCTCCAGCTCAATAAACTTCTTAAACAATGGCAAACGGCTATAAAGGTAATCTGGGTGCAAATCATCAAAGCATGGTAATCCCAGAGGGCGATCCAGTACGGGCAACTGCAAACTCACGCCTAGATCAGCAAAAACGCCCTCAAAGGTATCGCGGTTCAACAGGTATACCCTTCGACTGGAAATCGTTTCGGGTTCACACTGGCGGCGACTCGCTCTCCCGCTGAAATCACCCAGGATCGCAACTTTCAATCTATCAGTGCCAAAATCCATAACTGGTTTTTCCTTATTGTTATCGCCAAGGATCTGAAATCCCGTTGAAATGCTGGGCCTACTCACAATTTGTCACCTGCTGACAGGGCTTAATTACCCTACTTCTTATGGCCTTTTAACGCCCTCAACCCGACATTAGGTTTTAGCTAGGCAGTTTCTTTTGGTTCTTTTTCGACTTTATTTGCTTTTTTAGGGCGACCACGCTTAAGCGGTCGTACTCTTTGGTTAACAATCTGCTCAATTTTCTCTTTAAACGCATCCCCGCCGAGCACATGACCTAACTTAATCGTTTCAGCGATATAGTCGAGCAACTTTCGATCAAAGCTATACTGAAATAACTTCCTGTAAGATTGCGCTCTCTCCACCACTGTATCCCCAAGAGATAGATACAAGCGGTGATCCTTGATCAAATTATCTTTCTTAATGTTTGCATGATGGTTAAAACTTGACCACTCGTAATCCTCAAGGGAGTCTGACAACCCCAAATACAGTGGGCGCAACTCTACGTATCTGTAACAGGTCAACAAATATGCATCAGAGTCAATCAAGCTGGACTTATAGCGTCCTCGCCATAGTGTTCCGGAGCGCTTGTAACGGTGATTGACAAACTGCACATAGCGACGCCCAAGGGATTGCATCATAGATGATATCCCATCCGGTATCGTGGGCGTAGCTATGATCTGGATCATATTGGGCAATAAAACATATGCGTGAACATCAACGCCATATTGGTCTGACGCGTTACGCAAACTAATCAAATAATATTGATAATCCTCCTCATCAAAGAAGCAGGGCAGATTGTTGTGGCCTACCTGCACAATATGCTGGGGAACATTTATCAAATTGAGCCTGGGCAAACGGGGCATTTTGCCTATGGGTCCTTTTTTAGCTGGCTTAAAGCCTTTTCTGTAGAGAGGTAAGGCTCTTATTATCGCAAATCAGTGAAAAGTATTTCAAACTTGGTATGCGAGCAAGTTAACATTAGCCTCGGTGATCGGTTGTAATAATATTACGCCGCATTGTATTGCTTTTTATTAAAGGGGAGTTGCACCAGACATGGATCAAATTAGTCTGGCGGTCAACGGGCGCACTGACATTGGTCAGGTTCGTGAGGAAAACGAAGATAGCATTCGCTGGTATGCGTCGGCGGAGCAGCCTTTTGCCTATATTGTGGTAGCCGACGGGATGGGCGGTTACACCGGTGGCGCCACCGCCAGTAAAATTGCAGCTGAGACAGTTCAAGCCCATCTCGATGACCTGCTGAAACACACTTTTTTCTCCTGCACGTCTGAACAGCAACAGCTTATATTGCGCGCCACCCTTATCGATGCAGTCAACAGCGCAAATACAGCTCTAATCAATACCAAAAACCTGAACCCCCAGTTTTCCAATATGGGAACAACTTTGGTTGCCGCGGTCATGTGGCGCGACTTTTTAATCGTTGCACATATTGGCGATTCTCGCGCATACCTGTGGAACAATTATGGATTGCAGCGCCTTACACGAGATCACAGCGTTGTACAGGAGATGATTGATTCAGGTCAATTAACCCCCGAGCAAGCCAAAGAGTCCAATGTCCGCAACCATATTACCCGTGCCTTGGGGGTTTCCAGCAGTGTAGAGGCGGATATAAATAGCTGGAAACTCACGCAAAACGCACTCCTTTTGTTATGTAGCGACGGGCTCACTGAATATCTTGATGATCATGCGATAGAGCGCGTACTGGCCACTCATCGTCCGGCATTAGAGTGTGTATATCGTTTTATTGACGATGCTAATCGCCTAGGTGGGCGCGACAATATTACTGCAGGAATATTGGAATATTCTTCACAATCATTGCGTCAAATACTCCCCCACGAACAAAGTGTTACCGAACGTCCCAGTTCTTCTGACGTAACAATTAGAAAGTTACACCGCTAATTTGATTTACCGGATACTGTAATATGACACCGGAACGTCTAACCCAGCTAATACCTAACTTACTCAATACGCTTACCCCTCCGACAATTACTCTTTCTCATGAGAGCCCTGCATCGGCTGTGCGCTGGCTCTCTCAGGTCGAACATACTTTAAAAAACATCTCATCCACTCCAGTGAGTGAGGGCTTTTGGCCAAAGCTGCCAAGTATCACGTCTAATCGCTTTAGTATCGATTCAGCACCAATATTACCCCTCCTGTATGAAGCTGAAGACAACCCCACGCAATTCACCAATACCCCTGGTATTAACCCCGAGAACGAGGTGGTACCAGCTTTAGATCGTTGCCATCGAATTAACGGGCACGTCGTTACCGCAACAGGGGAAGTCGCTTTCGAGCGAACAGACGTACTTATTCCTGGACCGCTGCCGTTTGAATGGAAACGATATTTTCGCTCCTCTCTCAATGAGGATACTGGCATTGGTGTGGGCTGGCGGCACTCTCTCAGTGAAAAGCTTGTTGTACACGATAACGTTGTAAAGCTGGTTACTGCCGAAGGGAGGTCTGTAAAATTCAAATTACCCGCCATTGGTCACGGGTGCTACAACCGCTTTGAGCGGTTGATGTTATTCAGGCAAAGCCTGCACAGTTATCGATTGACGACATTCAATCAGCATCACAAAATATTTCGCGCTGATGGTGTAAATAGCGCTCTACCACTTGTAGAAATCAGGGATCAATTTGGTAACGCCATAACAATCGACTATCAGGAGGGCCTGCCTAAGAAAATGGTCAGCTCCTGGGGTCGTGTTGTTGAATTTAACTGCCAGAACGGTCATATCCATAATTTAATAAATAGCCACGCTGCCGAAGGTCAAAGCGACCTCTGCAACTACAATTATCAAGATGGTCAACTACTCGAAAGTTGTAGCGGCCTTAAAAGAGAAAGATACCAATATAACAATACACAGTTGGTACAGTTAAATAATAGCCAGTCTGGAATTCATCAATTTACCTACGATACACACGACCGGTGCCAGCTAATACAGTCCAATGAATTAATCACCAGTCTAAACTGGCACGCAAGTCATAATACCTGCACGATCGAGTCAGAGCTGCCCGGTCCCATTTATATACGCTTTAACAAGTTCGGCCAGAGAATTTCTGAACAGCAGCAATCTCGTAGCCTTAGCTGGCTTTTTGATTCCTACGGCAATCTCAGTGAAGAAATTCAGGCCAACGGCCATAGGCTTTTCTTCCGTCACGATGAATTCGGCCGGCTTGTCCGATCCACCTCTCACAATATTAGTAATCGATATCTCTATGACGATCGCGGCTACTTACAAGCGGCAGTTATCAATGGAGAGACCCTATGGCAATACAAGTTTAACGAGAAGGGACGCCCAGAACGTATTGTCGACCCGGCAAAACAAGTTTGGCTGTTTCTCTATACAGATAGGGGGCAGATCACACAGATTCAGGACCCAGAGGGAGGCAAAGTGGACTTCAGCTGGGATGGGCAAGGCCAGCTGCAATCCGTTCGTAGAGACGATAAAGTCCTGAGCTTTGAGTACGACCACTGGCAACGAATCACTTCGCTTAAAATGAATGGCGAAATATGGCGTGAGTGGAGTTATGGCAATGCGGGTGAATTGCGTGAAGCCCACCTGGGTATTCACCAGTACGGTCTAGACTACTCTGAACGCGGCCTGCCCAATGCTATCCACGGAGACAGTGGCCAGAGTATTCTTTGTGATTATGACAACGCGGGCCGCCCGTGCCATATCAATTTCGCTGATGGTAACAACTGGGAATTAATCTATAGCCCTAGGGATGAACTGACCTGCCTGGAGAGCCCCGTAGGGAATTACTACTGGGAATATGATCACTACGGACAATTAGTTAGCCACAAGGCACCACAGGATCGAACTTGGCGTTGGCATTACAATATAGACGGCAGCCTGCATGAATATTGTGATAATGACTCTCGCTGGTACTTCAATTATAACAACAGCGGTGTATTAACCGGTATTCGCAATAACAGTGGCCAAAATAGTGAGTTCCACTACGACCAACATAACAGGCTGGTACAGGCAGATAATGCCCTTTCCTCAGTGCGCTTTAAATACGACAGCCGCGGTCGGGTAACCGCAGAGCATCACGACAGTGCCGATATCCGGGATTTCAGTCTTCAATATCAATATGACAAACGCGGCTGGTTAAAGAGTGCCAGCTCCGACAATCTCGACTTGTCTTATACATTCGCCCCTTGTGGAGCCCTGTATGGAATCGATGCCAATGGTGAAGCCATTGTTCGCACCGAATCCAAAGGCCAAGATATCCTCCAGGTTCAAGGGGAGGTTCGCAGTAATCACAAATATTTATTTGGGCGCCTGGTAGGTATGGAGTCCGGTCAAGCACTTTCCTGGCACTTTGAGAAATCCCCTCCCCTGCAAATGACCAACCCGCTGCGGGCACAGCAAAGTCCGACTCAACCTCAAACAGAAAGTGACAAGCGCGGCAATATTATTAGTGAAAGCAACATACCAGGCCGCAAGGATTATCAATACCAGTACGACGGCTGGGGCCTGATGAGCCACGCGGAGTGCGGAGAATTTAAAACCTATTTCCGCTACGACCCCTTCGGTCGTCGGTTAAGCAAGACATGTACCCACCGAAAATCAACCCGGCAGCGCCGCGTTGTCACTATTTGGAGCAGCCTGGGTATCTGGGGGGAAATTCACAATATTGACGGCAAGTCCCGAGGTTTAAGCCATTGGATTCACCAACCCCAAACCAATGCCATTCTCTGCCAATGGACTGCCGACAATATCGAGCATTACCTTTCCAACCCCGACGGCAAGCCACTCGCGATTTTTGATACTCAAGGTGCCGCTCAGTGGTCACAAGGTGGGGAGGCTGGAGAGAAAGGAAAAGACCCCCACAATCAAGGGCCGAGTGCCTGGCGGGGAACTAACTTGCTCGCAGATGTAGAGACTGGGCTGTGGTACCACCCCTCAGGCTACTGGAGCCCTGCCCTCGGTATCTGGCTAAATGGGGACCGCTCTCATAACTTGGCGACTTCTGCCCAATCAATCGGGCAGCTGTAGCGAAGTACTCGGGCAGCTGCATCAACATTTGCTGCCCGGGTCAACTCTTATCTGCCTATACACTATGGGTATATCTATTTGCCCGTGAGTGTTATGGAAGAGCGCTCGGATTTTGAGATCGGTGGGGTCCATGTCGCCAGGGGCGAGTCCTGCCATATTGATCTGCCCGTTGTGCGGCTTTACACAAGCACAGAAATGGCAATCCCAGTTTATGTGCAGCGCGGTAAAAAAGATGGTCCCAAGATGTTCGTTTGTGCCGCCATACACGGTGACGAACTCAACGGTATTGAAGTAATAAGCCGGCTTATCCAAAGCGGCCGCCTAAAGTCATTGCGCGGAACCCTGGTTGCAGTTCCAATGGTTAATGTTTACGGGGTACTGCAACACACTCGCTACCTACCTGACAGGCGCGACCTAAACCGCTCATTTCCAGGGTCGGCAAAGGGCTCTCTCGCCGCACGTATGGCTCACGTCTTTCTCAAGGAGATTGTCACCAAATGCGACTATGGCATCGATTTACACACAGGGGCCGTACATCGCAGTAACCTCCCCCAAATTCGCGCTAACTTGGACGATGAGCAAACCCGAAAACTTGCCAAGGCCTTTGGTGTTCCCGTGCTACTCAATGCTTCTATTCGCGACGGATCCCTGCGCCAAGCAGCCGCGGATCTCGGGGTGAGAGTATTACTGTATGAAGCTGGTGAAGCCCTGCGCTTTGATGAACTCAGTATCCGCGCCGGTGTTAAAGGTGTGATCAATGTGATGAAACACCTGGAGATGTTGCCGCAAACCCGAAAGACAAATGTGATAGAGCCATTTGTTGCTCGACGCAGCGGTTGGCTTCGCGCGGGGGATAGCGGCATCGCCAATCATCTTAAGGCACTCGGGGATCAGGTCTACCGGGGCGACCTGCTGGCGACCATTGCAGATCCATACGGCCAGGAACTGGACCAGCTGATCTGCAATGAGGATGGAATCATTATTGGGCGACAGAATATCCCCCTGGTTCAGGAAGGCGAGGCGATGTACCACATCGCCTACTTCCGTGAACCCGAGGGTGTTGTCGAGAACCTGGAGCTACTCCAGGATACGCTCCTACCGGATGAGAACTTTTAGGGAGTCCCTATTGTTTCTTCAACAACTCCAGGACTTCCTTGCTCGGGTAGCCTTGAACTTCAACGCCGGCACTCTTTTCAAATTCACTCACCGCTTTGCGGGTACCCGGACCTGCCTTGCCATCAATTTCTCCGGTGTAAAACCCTTTTTGTTTGAGCAACTTCTGTAACTCTTCCACTTGAACACTATCCAGTGGAGTAAATGGGCGCTTCCAATCATTTACCAAAGGCGCACCGCCGCCAATCCGGTCTGCCAACAGGCCTATAGCTATCGCATAGCGATCTGAATTGTTGTAACGCTTGAGGACAAAGAAGTTCTTGAACACTAAAAATGCCGGGCCATTGCGGCCGTCTGGTAACTTTAATTCGGCAATGGCTTTCTTGCTGGGAAAGGGCTCACCATTAGCCCGTTTGACACCAAGCTTTTCCCATTCGGCTACCGACATCTTTCCCGCAGGCATTTTACGAGCGGGAATATTGACCTCATAACCCCAGGGTTTTCCTCGCTGCCAACCGTTACTGGATAGCAGGTTGGCGGCAGTCGCGAGCGCATCCGGAATGGAGTTCCAGATATCCCGTTTACCATCACCATCGATATCCACCGCATAGGCTTGATAACTGGTGGGAATAAATTGGGTATGCCCCATAGCTCCAGCCCATGAGCCCAACAAGTGCTCACCCTCGATATCTCCTGCCTGTAATATTTTTAGCGCGGCCAGCAGTTGCTGACGGCCAAACTTTTTACGCTGGGGATCCGCGTAGGCGAGTGTTGCCAGTGAGCGAATGACACTGCGCATTACCTTGTCATTACCGAGGATGCCGCCAAAACTGGATTCCACAGACCAGATCGCAAGCAGGATATTGGGGTCCACCCCAAAGCGCTTCTGGATCTTGTCCAACCAGGGCTTCATTTTTTCTTTTTCCCGCTTGCCTCGTTCAATCGCTCTCTTTTGCACCCGATTATCAAAGTACTGCCACACCGGTGCTTTGAATTCGGGCTGATAGGCTGCGCGATCCAGAACCCATTGGTCTGGAGAAGTGATTCCTTTAAAGGCTTGGTCGTAAACCTCCGCAGAGATTCCACTCTTGATCGCGGTTTTACGGAACTCCTTTACCCACTGTTCGAAGGCCGGATCGGCCTTCTCTTGTGCATGGGTACTGGAAACCAGGAGAACCGCGCTTATCGCGAGGATGGCAGACAGATATTGAAACCATTGCAATTTGGGCATGGAGTTACCTTCGACACAACTTTTGCTCGCTCAAGGGTAGAACGAGCCACTCTTATCCGAAAGGTGGATTGGCCGGTAACCGTTGAACTTCCCACCTGCTATTAAACTGGACAGTCACATGAGAGGGAAGTTCGTGCTGCTCACCTTTAGGGTGAGCTCTGCCGCAAAACGGGAAGATTAGGGAATGACGTAAAACAGCACCGCAAAGAAGTGCAATATACCGCCCGCCAGCACAAAGAGATGCCAAATTGCATGGTGGAAGCGCAGGCTGCGCCAGAGGTAAAAAGCGATTCCGCCGGTGTAGCAGAGACCACCGAGAACCAACAGCCACAAACCGCCAGTTTCCAGGCTATCCGACAGCGGCTTGATAGCAGCCACCACGACCCATCCCATCAAGGCACTGAGAGTGATAGACAGAGCTCGAATCTTCTTCAGCGGAGTGAACTGAATAATCAATCCGATCAGCGCGAGCCCCCAAATAATACCGAACAGCCACCAACCCCAAGGGCCCCTCAGGGTGACCAGGGTGAAGGGAGTATAGGTTCCAGCAATCAATAGAAAGATTGACGAGTGGTCCAGGGTCCGCAGTATCGCTTTGGCGCCGATATGGCTGACTGCGTGGTACAGCGTGGAGGCTAGGAAACAGAGTATCAGGGTGGAGGCATAGACGCTGGAGCTGACAATATGCCAAGCGTCCCCGCGCAGGGCAGCAAATCCGGTCAATACACCCAGACCGGCAATCGCCAGAAGCGCTCCAACACCATGTGTCACACTGTTGGCGATCTCTTCAGCAAAACTGTAACGACTGGCAACGGAAACGGAAGATGACATAAATTAGCCCGGTTAAATTCAGGTCATAAGCCTGCGTGTAGTGCACGACCAATAACTTGGAACAGGTCTAATGATCAGAGGCCTCACTTAAAATAGCAAGGCCATCACCAGACTGCACATTCACAACCGGGCGGTCAGGGCTTAAACGCTAGCGTTGTGAATACCCATTTCGCACAAAGCGGAAGATTCGCGAACAATGGTTTCGTTGCGATCGGGACCTGTAGAAACAATGTCTACCGGAGCGCCCACCAGCTCTTCGATTCGAGCGATATAGGCGCGTGCATTGGCCGGCAAATCCGCTTCACGACGCACACCGAAAGTATTCTCTGTCCAACCGGGCATAGACTCATAAACCGGCTCGACACCTTCCCAACCTGCGGCATCAAAAGGTACTGGTACTTCTTCACCAGCGCTGTTGCGGTAGCCCACACAAACCTTTACCTCCTCGAGGCCATCGAGAACATCCAGTTTGGTCAGGCACAGGCCAGAAATACTATTGATTCGGATCGCGTGGCGCACAGCAACAGCGTCAAACCAACCGGTACGGCGCTGGCGGCCAGTGGTAGCGCCAAACTCGTGACCTTTTTCACCCAGGTGACGACCAACTTCGCAGTCCAGCTCAGTTGGGAAAGGACCACCGCCAACGCGGGTGGTATAGGCCTTGGTAATGCCCAATACATAATCCAGGTACAGAGGACCAAAACCAGAACCAGTAGCGGTACCGCCAGCAGTGGTATTAGAGGAAGTTACGAACGGGTAGGTACCGTGGTCAATATCCAGCAGGGAACCCTGGGCGCCTTCGAACAGGATATGCTCTCCGTTCTCGCGCGCTTTGTGCAGGTGATCGGCAACGTCGGTGATCATCGGCACCAGTTGCTCGCGCCAGATCTTGGCCTGCTCAACGGTGTCCTCATAACTGACCGGGTCAACTTTGTAGTATTCGGTCAGAGCGAAGTTGTGGTAATCAATCAGCTCTTTCAGCTGGTGGCAGAAGTTATCCCAGTTGCACAGATCACCCAGGCGAAGACCGCGACGAGCAACTTTATCTTCGTAAGCGGGACCAATACCGCGACCTGTAGTACCGATCGCTTTGGCGCCGCGTGCTTTTTCACGGGCCTGATCGAGGGCAACATGTACTGGCAAGATCAGCGGACACGCCGGGGAAAGACGCAGGCGCTCGCGAACAGGAACTTCACGCTCTTCCAGCTCAGCCATCTCTTTCAGCAGCGCCTCCGGGGAGAGCACCACACCATTGCCGATCAAGCAGGTTACGCTGGGGCGCAGAATACCGGAGGGAATCAGGTGCAGTACGGTTTTTTCGCCATCGATAACCAGGGTGTGGCCCGCATTGTGACCACCCTGGAAACGCACTACCAGCGAGACCTTCTCGGTTAGCAAATCGACAATCTTGCCCTTGCCCTCATCGCCCCACTGGGTACCCAGTACTACTACGTTCTTGCCCATCTGTATAAATCTCTAAACTCAGGTTTTTCTCTGCGGAAGCCGGGGGCCCCACATAAATGGATGTCTGCGGGTAGGCCCGCGCGATAATAGGCACATCCACTGCGCCCGAAAAATCAGTCTCGTGGTTTTACTACCCACGAATCACCCTCAGCAACCAACTCTCGGTCACAGCGGGAATCCAGTTCACTATCGGCACCACCAGCGAGGGCTGTGATGACCACTTCACCTTGAGCCCGCAGCTCGTGAATCGCCTTCCACAGTTCAGCGCCCTGGGAGCCTCTGACATCTGGCGCCAATATCGCAGCGCCCTCTTCAACGGCAGCGCTGCCCAGATTACTCAATGCCACCAGGTCACTACTGAACCCTGTTGCCGGGCGATCGCGCCCAAACACGGCCCCGATACCGTTGTAGCGTCCACCGTTGGCCAATGCCTGGCCGTGGCCCGGTGTGTAGGCGGCGAATACCAGACCTGTTTCATAGTCGTAGCCGCGTACTTCACTCAAATCGAAGAACAGTGTCACCTCTGGATAGCGCTCATTCAGAGCCTCAGCTACCTGCCTCAAATCGGAGACTGCCGCCAGCAAATTTTGCGGGGCTCCAGAAAAGAGTTCGCGGGCCTTATCCAGGCATTCCCGTCCCCCAACCAGCCCCGGGAGCGCCTTCAGCCACTCGGCAGCCTTCTGGTCGCCAACATTCTCCTCGACCCACTCGCACAGATCAGCAGTCGCCTTGCTCTGCAACATGGCCAACAGGGCGCTGCGCTGCTCGTCATTGAGGCCTGCCGCTTCAACCAGACTCTGGTAAATCGCGACGTGGCCCAGGTCCAGGTGCACTTGGCTGACACCCGCTACCTGAAGGCTTTGCAGCATCAGCGAGATCACCTCGAGGTCTGCACCGAGGTTGTCCACACCAAACAGTTCGGCACCAACCTGTATCGGCGCTCGCGAACCCATCGGGGTTCGCGGCTTGGTGTACACCACCTGACCGGCATAGCAGAGGCGGTTAGCGCCTCTGCGGGGAAAGCTGTGGGCATCAATCCGAGCAGTCTGCGGAGTCATATCCGCGCGTATACCTAAAGTGCGACCAGATATCTGGTCGGTAACCTTAAAGGTGCTCAGATCTACATCATGGCCCATCCCAATCAAGAGGGACTCGGTGAATTCCAACATCGGCGGTATCACCAACTCGTACCCCCAGCAGTGGTAGAGGTCCAGTAGTTGACGGCGCAGAGTCTCCAATTGCACGGCATCCGCAGGCAGAATTTCTGCAATGCCATCCGGTAACATCCAGCGATCGGCTTGAGTCATGATGAAATGAATTCGTCAGCGAAGAAATTGCGGTGCCACAGCGCTTGCCACAAACGAGCCGCAGCACTTCCCACAAAAAAACCGGGCTGGGCCCGGTTTGCGTGATTTTAGCATCAAGTGCTAACAGGAAGGTAGGGTTATCGAATCTAACCCGGCGCCTGTAGCACCAGTTGCCCAGTGCTACATAGCATTTTCAGCCCTACTCTCCTTTCGGGTCTTTCAGGTAGCGGAAGAATTCGCTATCTGGATCGACCAGCATCATATCTGACTTGCTCCGGAAGGACTCCTTGTAAGCCTGCAAACTGCGGGTAAAGCGGTAAAACTCCGGATTCTTGCTGTAGGCCGCAGCGTAAATAGCTGCCGCCTCTGCATCACCCGCACCGCGTAACTCTTCCGCCTGGCGGTAGGCCTCAGACTCAATCACCACTCTTTGGCGATTGGCATTAGCCTTGATACGCTCACTGGCCTCCTGACCCTTGGCGCGATGATCCCGCGCCTCCAGCTCACGACCAGCGCGCATACGCTGGAACACAGACTCGGAGACTTCCGGCGGCAGGTCAATCCGCTTGACGCGCACATCAATCACATGCACTCCCAGGTCATCCTGAGCCACCTTATTCAGGTTTTTAGTGATCTCCGCCATCAACTCATCGCGCTCGCCACTGACTACCTCATGCAGATCACGCACACCAAACTCGTTCCGGAGCTGATCATTGATCCGCTCCGACAGCAGGCGCACCGCATTGCGATCGTCACCACGAGTGGCGATATAAAACTTATCCACATCAGAGATTCGGTATTTGGCATACGAATCAACCATCATGAATTTGTTTTCACTGTTGAGCATACGAACGGGGCTGGAATCCACCGTCTGAATACGCGCATCAAACTTGCGCAACCTTTCCGCAAAAGGGATTTTGAAGTAGAGACCCGGCTCGGTGTAGGTGCGCACCAGCTCACCAAAGCGCAGTAACACGGCTTTTTCAGTCTCTTTCACTACAAAGGCGCTGGAAGAAAGTACCAATACTCCAACCAGGATGACAACAATGATACCCAGTGTTTTGTTATTCATATCATCCCCTCCTAGCGAATAGTCTGACTGCGACGGGTGCTGGCGTCATCCCGACGAAGGCGCTCAATAACACGCTGATAGACTTCCTCAATCATTACAGGCGAGGTGTCCTGGCTTTGGGCTGCTCGCGCTGCTCCAGCGCCGCCTTGCGCCAATTTATCAAGCGGCAGGTACATCATGTTATTGCCACCCTCTACATCCACCATCACTTTGGAGGTGTTGGCCATCACATCCTGTACCGCATCCAGGTAGAGACGCTCGCGGGTAACTTCCGGGGCACGCTCATATTCAGCCAGCAGTTTCTCAAAGCGTACAGCTTCACCTCGGGCACTCTCGATGACGCGGGCTTTGTATGCCTCGGCCTCTTCGATAATGCGCTGAGCCTGACCACGGGCAACCGGGATTATCTGGTTAGCATCAGCCTGAGCTTCATTTTGCAGACGCACCTCGTCCTCACGGGCTTTGGTCACATCGTCAAACGCATCCTGCACTTCGCGCGGCGCCTTAGCATCAGTGAGGTTAACCACATCAATGCGTATACCGGTCTGGTACAGGTCCAGGTATTCCTGTAATCGCTCCTGCGTATCGGCAGATACTTGGGTCCGGTTCTGGGAAATCACACCGTTTAAAGTGAGAGAGCCCACCACGTGACGAAGGGCGCTGTCGGTGGCTTCCTGCAAGCTCTTCACCGGATCGCGAACACGCAGTACAAAAGACTCAGCATCCCCAACCTGCCACTGCACAGTGAGTACCACTTCTACGATATTGGCGTCTTCGGTCAGCATCTGACCGGTAGTGCGCTCGGTACGCACCTCAGTCATATTGACCTTGGTGACGTTATCGATAAGCGGCGGATTCCAGTGCAGGCCGGCAGATTCCGTGGAGTGGTATTTGCCCAGGCGCAAAACAACCGCCTGTTCGTTGGCGTTGACCTGGTAAATCCCCAGGCCGCCATAAATCAATACGGCGAGACCAATAACCAGTACCCAGGGAAATTTGACAGAGTCGCCACTTGGGCTGCCGCTGCCACCACCACCAAACAGGCCACCTAGTTTCTGCTGAATTTTTCGCAGTAGTTCATCGAGATCGGGCGGGCCTCCGTTATTGCGGTTACCGCCACCACCCCAGGGGTCTTTATTGTTACCACCCGGCTCATTCCAGGCCATTTAACTTACTCCAACTATGATCACTTAATCTTTTACTTCGGCGGATTCTAGCATCCATTGCCGACAAAATATTGCCGACAGGCCCTAGCCTGAGGCAAGTGGGCAGTCTGCGGAGACCAACCCCGAACAAATTCGACTAAAGGTCGCAATATGACCTGAATTTTAAAATCAATGTTTATACGACAACTACTCGGCAATGGGTTCTTCCAAAACCCATTCCGGCGCGTCATTGCCAGCAATATGTGGCGCCAGCAGACGCTGGAAATCACTACGCGGCAATAATATTTGCAATTCGCAGTCACCATTGTCGCGGTAGACTTCCGACTGCACCGCATTAATTTCAAATAGCTGCGCTCGCAGCCTGGACTGATGGGGCTTCACTACCAATTGCCCGCGCACCATTTGCTCGCCCAGGCGCTCGGCAATAGCCTCAATTAAAAGTTCACAACCCGCGCCTGTTACCGCAGAGAGCCAAACTGCTCGGGGTACACCCTGATCATCCCGGTCTATACGCGGTTCAAAATCTGCCAGCAGGTCAATTTTGTTATAAACCACCAGTTGCGGCAGTTCTGAAGCATCAATTTCCTCCAGAACCGTTTGCACCTCTTCCATCAGGTGTAATCGATCATCTGCCGCAGCGTCCACCACATGTAGAAGCAACGTCGCACTGGCGGCCTCTTCCAGGGTTGCCCGGAATGCCTCTACCAGTTTATGCGGCAAGTGAGAGACAAATCCCACCGTATCAGCCAATACCATGGCGCCAACATTGGGTAATTCAACCCTGCGCATGGTCGGGTCGAGGGTGGCAAACAATTGGTCCCTGACATAGACATCTGCATCGGTCAGGCGATTAAACAGAGTCGACTTGCCCGCATTGGTGTAGCCGACCAGAGATACGGTGGCCATTTCTGCCCGGGAACGCGCGCGGCGCCCCTGCTCCCGCTGGCGGCGTACCTTTTCCAGCCGCTTCTCGATGGAGTCTATGCGCGCGCGCAGCAATCGCCGGTCTGTCTCCAACTGGGTTTCACCGGGTCCACGCAGGCCGATACCACCCTTTTGCCTCTCCAGGTGGGTCCAACCTCGCACCAGCCGCGTTGCCATATGGCGCAGCTGGGCCAATTCCACCTGAAGCTTACCTTCGTGAGTTCGCGCACGCTGGGCAAAAATATCCAGAATAAGCCCTGTGCGATCCAGCACCCGGCACTTTAATTCGCGCTCAATATTGCGCTCCTGACTCGGAGACAGGATGTGATCAAAGATAACCAGGGCGGCTTCCTGATCTTTGACCACCTGGCGAATCTCCTCCAATTTACCTCGGCCAACAAAGGTCTTTGGGTCTGGAGTGGCGCGCTGGCCGAAAATAAAACTGACAGGATCTGCTCCGGCAGATAGGGCCAACTCCTCAAATTCACGAGGGTCGTCGGGACTGTCGATGGCGGAGAGTTCTAGGTGTACCAGTACTGCGAGCTCACCGGATTCCGGTCGATCGAAAAACAATGGGAATTCTCTATTGCGAAAAGGGCGCGATAAGCCCTGACTGAGGTGACAACCGGCAAGCCCTGCAAGGGGCTCACCGAGCTGCTGGCGCCCCGGCAAAACGGGGTGCAGGTGAAATTGATACGGATCTTTTAGCTAAAGGATTCGCGCTCACCGCCTTCACCATTACCCTCGCCGCCATGCTGGGCTGCGGGATTCAATAGCGGTACGCGCACTGCACGCGACGGAACAACCGTAGAAATGGCGTGCTTATACACCATTTGGCTCACAGTATTTTTGAGTAACACCACGAACTGGTCGAAGGATTCAATTTGCCCTTGGAGCTTGATGCCGTTTACCAGATAGATAGAAACCGGAATACGCTCTTTGCGCAATACGTTGAGGTAAGGGTCTTGTAAGCTGTGCCCTTTTGACATCTTTTTTCTCCTTGTCAAAAAGCTGAATGCGGTATGCAGGCCGCAATCGCACCCGCGAAGAGCGCGGATCAAAAAACGACTGAGGTTGAATACGCGTATAAGTAGTGTAGTAGCGAGCCGGAAAAGGCCGGACTCTGTGAAAACTGACTGAACGGGCTTGTCGTTTAATAGCCCAACCACGTTATGGATGCTTAAGCGAGAAATTTCAAGGCTTCTGCCAATATTTCGTCATTCTCACGCACCCCACCTTGCTCATCCTGAGTGTACAAAGTTAGCAGGTCTGGCCAGCGCCGCAGCCAGGTTAACTGGCGCTTGGCAAGCTGCCTCGTCGCCGCAATTCCAGCGGCCACCATATCATCGTAATCGGTTTGGCCTTGCAAGTGTTGCCAAACTTGCCGATATCCCACCGCGCGAATTGCCGGTAAGTCCTCGTGCAGGTCTCCCCGGTCCAGCAGGCCCTGGACTTCATCAATAAAGCCCGCCGCGAGCATCTTGCGAAAACGCAGTTCAATACGCTGGTGAAGCAGGGATCGATCGCGGGGCATAATGGCCATCTGACACACTTGGTACTGCTCCTGTATTCCCCCAGCTTCCTGCTCGCGACGCAACTGCGAAAGCGGAACACCGGTGAGGCGGTAAACTTCCAGCCCCCTTTCGATACGTACCGAATGGTTGGGATGTAGCTCAGCCGCCAACTGCGGGTCCACCTGGGCCAGCTCCGCATGCAGTGCAGGCCACCCTTCACGCTCTGCGCGTGCTTCAATTTCTGCTCTCACCGCTGCATCCGCTTCAGGCAATTTTGCCATGCCTTCCAACAGAGCACGGAAATACAACATAGTTCCGCCAACCAGTAATGGCACTTTACCAGCGGCGGTAATTTCTGCCATAGCTTCCAGCGCATCTTTGCGGAAGCGACCTGCCGAATAAGACTCAGACGGGTCACAGACATCGATCAAACGGTGAGGGTATGCAGCTAGCTCTTCTACTGAGGGCTTGGCCGAGCCGATATCAAGGCCTCGATATACGAGAGCAGAATCAACACTAATTAGTTCCACGGGCAAACGATCGGCAAGCGCCATGGCCAGATCCGTTTTGCCGGAGGCCGTTGGACCCATCAAGAAAATTACACGGGGCTTATCACCCGGCAAGCTGTTATTCAAACTACCACCCACTTCTGCCGCGTACCTATTGGCCGCGCATAAACCACTTATCCATATCTGCCAGTTTAACCTGGGTCCAGGTCGGGCGACCGTGATTGCACTGGCCACTGCGCTCCGTGCGCTCCATATCCCGCAGCAGAGCATTCATTTCCGGGATTGTCAGACGTCGGTTTGCGCGAACAGAACCGTGACAAGCCATTGTCCCCAGCACTTCGTTGATGCGCTCACCAATACGGGCGCTGTCGCCTTCGCCGAGCAGGTCCGAGAGTACATCGCGCACAAGCTGTTCCACTTCCGCGCCGTGCAGCATTGTGGGTACCTGGCGCACCAGTAAGGTCTCCGGACCGGCCCGCTGCAATACGAAACCAAGCGCGGTAAACACCTCGCTGCGCTCCTCGAAGCAGTCCGCTTCCCGCTGGCTGACAGCCAGACTCACTGGAACCAGGAGGGGCTGAGCCTGAATTCCACCGGCCGCATAAGCCACTTTCATCTGCTCATAGACAATGCGCTCATGGGCAGCGTGCATATCGACAACAACCATCCCATGCTCGTTTTGCGCGAGAATATAGATTCCATGCAACTGCGCCAGAGCAAAGCCCAGCGGCGGCACTTCGGATTCGCTTTCAATGCCCGCACCGGCCCCTATGGTCGTCCCGGAAGATGCTTGGGGCACGGGCACTGGCCGGCTGGTAGGAGCATCCTGCGGCTGTTGTGTCGCCGGGGATGAGTCCTGATACGGTTGGTGCAGAGCGCCGTAAGCATTCATCTGCTCGCGCAAATTTGAGGGCGAGGGACGATTGCTGAGTGGCATTTTATGCTGCCCGGCAAATTCACCGGCCTGCAAACCCGTGACCTGTTCCTGGCGCTCCTGCTCTGGCTCGCTTTCTGTTTCCTCTTTCTGCCCCGGGCGCACATCCGCCAGGGCCCGGTGCAAACTGCCAAACAGGAAGTCGTGTACCAGGCGACTATCGCGAAAACGCACTTCGTGTTTGGTCGGGTGCACATTCACATCGACGGAAGCCGGGTCCAGCTCCAGATAAAGTACAAATGCCGGATGGCGACCATGGTACAAAACATCGGCGAACGCCCGGCGCACCGCGTGGCTGACCACCTTGTCGCGAATAGCCCGGCCATTGACATAAAAGAATTGTAAGTCGGCCTGGGAGCGCGAGAATGCGGGTTCCGCAACCCACCCCCACAGGCGCAGGCCGCTGCGCTCCACATCGATATGCAGCGCATTCTGCATAAACGCCGGCCCACACACCTGGGCCACACGGCGCTCCATTTCCACCCGCCCGGTGCCCGCACGCAGATTATGCACACCCTTGCCGTTGTGGCGCAGGCTGATAGAGACATCAAATCGGGACAGCGCCAAGCGCTTAATCGTCTCGTCAATGCGATTGAATTCTGTTTTTTCTGTGCGCAGGAATTTCCGCCGAGCGGGCGTATTGAAGAACAGATCGCGCACATCCACCGTGGTGCCACGGGGGTGAGCCGAGGGCGCGAGCTGCGCCTGCATGTCGCGGCCCTCCGCACTTACCTGCCAACCCTTGCCACTTTCATCGCGGCTGCTGGTCAATGCCAGGCGCGCCACCGAGGAAATACTGGCGAGGGCCTCACCGCGAAAGCCCAGGGTGGCCACCGCCTCCAGATCTTCCAATGCATGAATCTTGGAAGTCGCGTGGCGGGCCAGGGCCATTGGCAGGTCTTCCCGCTCTATGCCCTTGCCGTTATCGCGCACTTTCATGCGCTTGCTACCACCGCCGTCCACATCGACCTCTAGCCGTGTAGCGCCCGCATCCAGGCTGTTTTCCAGCAACTCCTTGATTACTGATGCCGGGCGCTCAACTACCTCACCAGCTGCAATCTGGTTGGCGAGGCGGGGAGAGAGTTGCTGGATTTTATCGTGCATGAATCTGGCCTGTTAATGCTGCAAGGACCGCTCGACACTGAGGTCTCAGCCGGAAGGAATACTCAGGGTCTGCCCCACTCGAATCACGGAGTTCTTGATGCCATTCGCTCTCATCAGGGCGGCGACGGAGATATTATATCGCGCCGCGATACCCGAAAGGGTCTCCCCGCGAGCGATAACGTGGTTGCGAGACTTATCGCTCTGGTTGGCGGCGAGCCAGGTATCCGCCGGGGGGCGGCTCTTAAAGTGCGCCACTATACCGTCACTGAGCTTTTGCGCCAGCTTGCGCTGGAAACTGGGATCGCGCAGGCGTTTCGCTTCCTGGGGATTGGTAATAAAACCCGTCTCCACCAAAATTGAAGGCACATCCGGCGAACGCAGCACCGAGAAATTGGCCTGCTCCACCTGTTTTTTATGCAGGTGAGTGACGGTGCCAATCTGTGACAGCACACTGGCGCCGATATCCAGGCTGGCATTCATGGTGGCAGTCATAGAGAGGTCGAGCAATACGCCGGCCAGGGTGTCATCCTTATCGCCCAGACTCAAACTGCCGGCGCCACCGATAAGGTCGGACTCGTTTTCCCGCGCGGCTAAAAAGCGGGCGGTTTCACTGGTTGCACCCCGGGAGGAGACCGCGTAGACCCCAGCGCCACGGGCATCTTTACGGGTAAAGGCATCGGCATGGATCGACACAAAAAGGTCCGCACGCATATTGCGCCCAATTTTTACCCGTTCCCGCAGAGGGATATAGTAATCCCCTGTGCGCACCAGTTTGGCAGTAAAGCCCTTCTCACCGTTTATCTTTTTGTGCAGCTGTTTGGCAATCGCCAGCACTACATCCTTTTCCCGCAAGCGACCGGGACCGGAAGCCCCGGGGTCTTCCCCGCCGTGCCCTGCATCAATAGCGACAATGATATTGCGTTCACTACTGACCTGCTCCAGCGTCTTCTCGCTGCCTTTAACCTCGTCATAAAGGTCGATCACCAATCGATCCGGCAGGTTTTCATGGCGCCGCAAAGCAAAGCTACGCGGATTGGCCTGCTGCTTTAGGTCCAATACAACCCGTAGATCTTTTTTATTCTGACGGGCATGGCGCACCCGGGCGATCGGCGTCTTGTCCAGATCCAACTTGTCCAGCTCGGCCTTCAACTCGGTATCAGAGAGGTCGACAACCACCCGGTGGGGGTCCTTGAGGGTAAATAACTTGTGCTCTGCCGGGTCGCTTAAATCAAAAACCAGACGCGTATGGTCGGGTGCTCTCCAGACGCGCACACCTTCCACTTGCGTCGCAGAAGCCGGCAGGAAAACTGCCAACCACAGCGCGACAACTAACAGAGACCGCCACATAAAACTCATTACTTCCCAGCCCCTTTGCTTATTGGTATCAGTATTTCCCTGTGTTCAGGCGTTTTCAGGATGCTCGCAGCAGCTTTTGCAGCAGGTCTATTACGCGCTCACCCTCGGGCGAGTGCGCAATTAACCTGAGCTGGCGACCACTTTCCGGTACTTCCAACTCAACTTCCAAGTCTGGATCGGGCAATATGCCCTCGCCCCGCTCGGGCCACTCTACAAGACTCAAACTCTGCGCAGAGAAATAATCCCGCACCCCCATAAACTCCAACTCTTCCGGGTCACCCAGACGATAGAGGTCGAAGTGGTAAACCCGGTGAGCCTCGAGTTCGTAGGGTTCCACCAGGGTGTAAGTGGGGCTCTTTACCGCACCCTCGTGCCCAAAGGCCCTCAGTACCCCCCGACAGAAAGTTGTCTTTCCCGCACCCAGCTGGCCATTTAAATACAGCGTCAGCCCCTGTTGCAGGCCCGCCGCGAGACAGGCCTGCCCGAGCAAGTTGCCGCCGGATACGGTGGCTGCTTCATCAGCCAAATGTAATTTGAATTCACTCGCCATCAATCTACCAAACGTCTAATCCAGGGCAATAAGTCCGTAGCGAGTAATCCCCGCATACCCTCTTCGGCAGCGCGATTACCCGCCTCTCCGTGTAACCACACCGCCAGTCGGGCAGCCTCCACCAGCGGCAAGTGCTGGCCAATCAATGCTGCAACAATACCGGTGAGGAGGTCTCCCATACCACCGGAAGCCATGCCCGGGTTACCGCTGTTGATCAGGTCAACACCACCATCATGTGCAATCAGGGTGCCGGCGCCTTTTAATATCACCACGCCACTGAATTTTTGCTGAACTGCAATAGCAGCTGCGCGCGGATCGGCGAGCACCTCGGCGGTATCACAACCCAGGAGGCGGGCGGCCTCCCCCACATGTGGGGTCAACACCCAGTCATCCCGCCGGACCCCGGCCAGAACCCGGCCCTCGGCGAGAATATTCAATGCATCGGCATCTACGACCAAGGGCGCTTCAGCTCGGCCGGCTCGCGCCAGAAGCTGCTCACTCCAGGGGGAGCGTCCCAAACCGGGACCCACTGCAATCACGCTGGGGCCTTCGAGCAGCGGTTCCAGTTCCTGCCCGGAAATCACCGGGTGGGCCATCACTTCCGGACTGCGAGTTAACGCTGCGGACAAATGCTCAGGGCGGGTCGCCAGGGAAATCAGCCCGGCCCCACAGCGCGCTGAGGATTGCGCAGCCATCAATGCGGCACCGCCAAATCCGGTATCACCGCCGACAACCAAAATATGGCCAAATTGGTTTTTAAAGCTATCGGCGGCACGTGCTGGCAGGCGACGGATGGCATCAGCCTCGTATCGCATAGCCAAAGGCTCAACTGCTCGGTAGGCAGCCTCAGGTGCCCCCAAGCCTTCGAAAATTACCTCTCCGCAAAGCGCCGGGCCGCGACCGCAGTAGAGCCCCATTTTGCGGCCGATAAAAGTCACCGTTATATCGGCACTGACCGCCTCGCCGGCACTGCCGGTATCGGCACTCAGACCGGAGGGGATATCCACAGCCAACACCGGGCCAGGGCTTTTGCGGATTCGCTCAACCGCATGCGCCACGCCGGAGCGCAGCTCACCGCTAAAGCCCGTTCCCAGCAATGCATCCACAATCAGTGTATTGGCATCCGCCGTATCCAGTTCTGCGAGAGAGTTCACCACCTGGACACCTTCCCGGCAGGCGTACTCATAGGCCTCCCAGGCATCGCCACTCAGGTGCTGAGGATCGGTACACGCATAAACGGTGACCGGGATTTTCTTTTGCGCGGCGAGGGCGGCAATCACATAGCCATCCCCACCGTTGTTCCCACCACCGCAGAAAACCTGGAGGCGGCCGATCTCCGGCCAGTGCCTGCGTAGATGTGAAAAAGCCGCGCGACCGGCGCGCTTCATCAGTTGAATGGAGGGGATTTCCAGTGCAGCAATCGTCTGTCGATCCAGCTCACGTACCGACTCGGCACTGTATAGAGGTTGAGGCGTGTCCATGCAGCTCCCGCGATGTGGTCAAGAATTCATCTGTGGCAAAATAGGCAATTACATCGCCATCGTTTGCGCCAACCGCAAAGTATACCGCCCCGGCCAGGCATTGTGCTTGCAGGGAATATCGAGCCGCTTTATCTATGACCGAATCACTGCTCGCCGACTTAGCCCAACAGATCAAAATTTGGGGCAGAGAACTGGGCTTCCAACAAGTGGGTATTACCGATTGCCAGCTGGAGGAGGAAGGGGAACGCCTGCGCGCCTGGATTGATGCGGGCTATCACGCTGATATGGACTGGATGGGCGCTCACGGTGAGAAACGCTGGCGCCCCGAATTATTGGAGCCGGGAACACTGCGGGTAATCAGCGTGCGTCTGGACTACCTGCCGCCGGACACCCAGCCGATTAAAGTGTTGAAGGATTCGAGTAAGGCCTATGTATCCCGCTATGCGAATGGCCGCGATTACCATAAGTTGATCCGCAAACGCCTGGCCAATCTATCAAAGCAAATTGATACCTATTGCGCCGAGCGGGGCATTGAATCGAAAGGTCGGGCTTTTACCGACAGCGCCCCGGTAATGGAGAAGGCCCTGGCAGCCAAGGCCGGCCTGGGCTGGATTGGTAAAAATACTCTGGTACTGAATTCGACCGCCGGCTCTTACTTTTTCCTCGGCGAAATCTACACCAACTTGCCACTCCCCATAGATATCAGCGAGGAGCATGATCAGTGTGGCGACTGTGTCGCCTGCCTCAGGGTTTGCCCTACCGATGCCTTCATCGATGACCGTACCCTGGATGCGCGGCGCTGCATCTCCTACCTCACTATTGAAAACAAAGGCCCAATCCCTGAGGAATTTCGCGAGCCCATCGGCAACCGAATATACGGCTGTGACGACTGCCAGATAGTGTGCCCCTGGAATAAATTCGCCAAGCCCACCAAGGAAAAAGATTTTCATCCCCGACACGGACTGGACAATGGTGAGCTACTGAAGTTGTTTACCTGGAGCGAAGAGGAGTTCCTGCGCAAGACTGAGGGTTCGGCCATTCGCCGAATCGGCCACGAGCGCTGGCTGCGCAACCTGGCTGTTGCCTTAGGCAATGGGGAGGCCACGCCCGAAGTCATCAATACCCTGGAAAGTGCGCGCGCCGGCGCCACGCCCCTGGTTCTGGAGCATATCGATTGGGCGCTGGAGCGGTTGCGCAGCGGGCGCAGGCGCAAGCGTAAAATCAAACGCAAGCCCGCTGGCTAATCGGGAGTGGGGGTCAGAGGCGGAAAAAAGTCTCGCGGTAGTGGCGCAATTCCTCAATAGAATCGCGGATATCGTCGAGCGCCAAATGGCTGCTGTGTTTTTTAACTCCATCCAAAACCTCCGGGCGCCAGCGACGAGCCAATTCCTTCACCGAGCTGACATCCAAGTTGCGATAGTGGAAATAGGACTCCAACTCCGGCATATATTTCACCAGGAACCGGCGATCCTGGCCGATAGAGTTGCCACACATGGGAGATGCTCCCTCAGGGACCCACTGTCGCAAGAACTCCAGGGTCTCCCTCTCCGCGTCCCTTTCGGAAATACTGGATTCTTTGACCCGAGCTACCAGCCCGGAACCACCGTGCTGTTCGGTATTCCATTCATCCATTGCATCTAGCAAGGCATCGCTCTGGTGGATGACCATTGAAGGACCCTCGGCGAGAATCTCCAGGCGTGAATCCGTCACGATTGTGGCAATTTCAATAATGCGCTCTTTGTCCGGATTCAGGCCTGTCATCTCCAGGTCAATCCAGATCAGGTTGTTCTGATCCACAACGGGTCTCCTCAAACTTTCCGCGCAAGTTACCGCAACTACCCTGCAATAGCTATAATCCGCCGCTAGTCTCCAGGTGCTAGTGCATGAGTAAACGCAAATTAAATCGCCGCCAACAGTGGCGTATCAACAAAATCCAGCAGGAACGCGAAGCCCGCGCCCGCAAGCGCGAGCAATCTGCCGAAGAGGCCCTGGAAGAGGGGCAACTGGGGCAGGAACAGATCGGTCTGGTTATTGCCAACTATGGCACACAGGTTTTAGTGGAGAGCGAGAGTGATCCGAGCCTGCGCCAGCGCTGCCATTTGCGCGCCAATATCGAAACCCTGGTGACCGGCGATCGCGTTGCCTGGCACCCTGCCAGCGAAGACAGCGATGGGGGCATTGGTGTTATCGGCGCGCGCCTGCCGCGCAATTCCGAGCTGCAAAGACCCGATCGCTACGGCGACCTCAAAACTGTCGCAGCCAATATCGATCGCATATTGATCGTTATCGCCCCTTACCCCGAACCTTTTGCCAATGCCATAGACCGCTACCTGGTAGCCGCAGAGACCACCGGCATAGCACCCATGCTGCTGCTCAACAAAACCGACCTGATCGATGAACGCAATCGCGATTCATTGGAGGAGCTACTCGCCCCCTACCCGGAGCTCGGCTATCCGGTTTTACGGTTATCCACCAAAACTGGCGAGGGCCTGCCGGAGCTGCTGGAAACCCTTGCGCAGGGATGTAGCGTTTTTGTAGGGCAGTCCGGGGTGGGCAAGTCATCCCTGGTCAACGCTCTGCTTCCCAGTGCCGGCGCCCGCACCGGTGCCTTGTCAGAGGCAACCCAAAAGGGGACTCACACCACTACAGCGGCGGAACTGTTTCACCTGCCCAGTGGGGGTGATCTGATAGACTCCCCCGGGATTCGCGAGTTTGGACTCTGGCATATGGAGGAGTCCGCCCTATTGGAAGGTTTTGTCGAATTCCGACCATTTATAGGACACTGCCGCTTTCGCGACTGCCGTCACCAGGGCGAACCCGGTTGCGCTATCCAGGAGGCTCTGACCGATGGAAAAATTAGCGAGCGCCGCATGAATAGTTTTCTGCATTTGCGCAACAGCCTGGAATCGGAGAACAAGTTTTGAAACTGATCATCGAAGCGGAAGAACTCGCGACTCAGCTTGAGCGCGAAGAACTGCTGATTGTAGACCTCAGCTCACCCCACAATTACCTCAACGGTCATATTCCAGGTGCTATTCATCTGCCGTTCCAGGCGCTGATGGCTGGCACCGCGCCCGCACCAGGCAAACTTCCCGGTATCGAACAGCTGACCCAGATTTTTCAAGCTATCGGCTTGAAGCCGGAACAACATGTGGTCGCCTGTGACGACGAAGGTGGCGGTTGGGCTGGGCGCTTTTTGTGGACCTTGGAAATGATAGGCCACCGCAATTACAGCTACTTGAATGGTGGCATGTTGGCCTGGCGAGGCGCCGGCCTTCCTCTCACTACCGAGGCACCGGATATTGAGCCGAGTGATATTCAAATCACCGTCAACAGCACAGCTGCGATGGACGCCCAGCAAATCCAGGATCAACTGGGCAATGATGAATTCCTAGTTTGGGATGCTCGCTCCCCCCAGGAATATCGCGGTGAGCGGGTCCTGGCCATGAAGGGCGGTCATATCCCGGGAGCAATCAATTGCGAGTGGACCCAATTGATGGACCCGCAAAAAGATCTGCGCATTAGAGCGGATGCCCGCGAATTCCTCGCTGCACTGGGAATTGATAGCTCACACAAGATTGTCACCCACTGCCAAAGCCATCACCGCTCCGCTTTTACCTGGTTAGTGGGCAAGTCCCTGGGATTGGATATTCGCGCTTATCCAGGCTCCTGGAGTGAGTGGGGCAATTTGCCCAATACTCCGGTACAGCAGTAGATACATTGAGAAAAGACGTAGATTTATGAACCCTAAACTTTTTGCCGCCCTGCAATACCTAACGCCGCAACATGCACTCTCCCGCGCTGCCGGCTGGTTGGCGAATACAGAGCTCAAGTGGATCAAAGATCCTTTCACCCGCTGGTTTGTTGAGAAGTACGGTGTAGATATGCAGGAGGCCAAAGAGAGCGACTGCACTGCCTACCGCACCTTCAATGAATTCTTTACCCGCGAACTGGTGGACGGAGCCCGCCCCATTGTCGAAGGGCAACACACCCTTGCCAGCCCTGCCGACGGCGCCATCAGCCAGCTGGGCCAGATCCATAACGGCCGTATTTTCCAGGCTAAAGGTCACGACTACAGCCTGGTTGAACTGGTGGGCGGTGATCCCAAGGTAGCGGCGCAATTTAATGACGGACACTTCGCCACTGTGTATCTGTCACCGAAGGATTACCACCGGGTGCATATGCCCATGGCAGGCACCCTGCGCAGCATGACCTATGTGCCCGGGCAGCTTTTCTCTGTAAATACGGTAACGGCAGAAAACGTTCCGCGCCTGTTCGCTCGCAATGAGCG
The DNA here is from genome assembly GCF_047324085.1 of Microbulbifer sp. CNSA002. Taxonomy (NCBI): domain Bacteria; kingdom Pseudomonadati; phylum Pseudomonadota; class Gammaproteobacteria; order Cellvibrionales; family Microbulbiferaceae; genus Microbulbifer; species Microbulbifer sp. CNSA002. The sequence goes on along the minus strand of NZ_CP172449.1, from coordinate 288,714 downwards.
CCTAGTCTGTGTATTCGATACGGAAGCAGGCCCCATGGCAATGATTCTGGTGGGTGCAATGATTGTCGCCGGTATCGAAACCGTTTGGGCCGGACAAGTCGCTCCTATCCAGCGCAAAGTCATCAGCACGGATTATCTGGATAAGGCACCCATTCACCTGGAGAAAGGTGAGGAGATGGGACGCTTTAAGTTGGGCTCTACCGTCATTATGTTATTTGGTGCGGACCAGGTGAGCTGGCTCGACCAGCTGGAAGCCGAGTCGCCTGTCCGCATGGGTGAGCATTTCGGTAATTTACTATCCGGCAAGGACTGATATTAATAAGGAGAGGCGGCAGTTTTAACAGCCGCCTCTGAAAAAGGGAGCTTATTTTGTCAGGCGCGTCAGCAGCTGCCCCAGTCGACCACCGCGGAATAAATAATTGTCGCGAATATTCGCCGCATCCACCTGAGGGTAAGCTCCGGGTTCTATATCCCTGAGGATACTGACCTTTTCCTCGACACTCATCTTGCCACGCTCGATAAGCTTCTGTTCTCGATCCTCAACTTCAGCTAAGTCACACAGGCGAGGCTTGCTGAGCGTCTGTTTTTGCCCATCGAGAACGATCATTACCTTTGGTCGCAAGCGCCGGTCGTAGGTCTGTTCCACGACCACGCCGACTTCTCCGGTGGACAACTCTACCTGGGTACCCGTGGGATAGAGGCCAATAGCCTGAATGAACTCCACTACCAACTGTTCCTGGTAGGCGATACCCCGCAGGTCATATAACTTGGCAACTGCCCGGGATGGCGCTACCGGCTCACTGGAACCTCTTGGGTTAGTGGCTTCATCATAGAAAGTCACTATTCCGCACATGCGCGCCAACACTGAAATCCTGTCACCGCGCAAGCCCTCAGGGTAACCACTACCATCGTGGCGCTCGCAGTGGGCACTAATGACCTCGATAACCTTCGGATCTATTTGTGGGTCTGCCGACAGCATCTTGACGCTATGCTGCACAAACTTTCGATACTCTAATTCACTGCGCGGATCGCGCTGCTTCATCTGCAGCACTTCCCCGTCGATAGCCAGCTTGCCTACATCCTTCAGCAGAGTAGCCACCCCGAGCTTTAGTAAATCACTGCGTGAAAGACCGATATGGCGGCCGAATAGCACCGCCCAAATACTGGCACGTACCGAGTGACTGTAGGTGTGCTCATCCTTATCTCGTACACGAGCCAGCCAGGCAAACGCATCGGGACTGCGCAGCACACTTTCTACTAAATCCTCAACGACTTGGTTGACCTGCTGTACCGGTATGGGCCTGTTGTTAGCGACAAGCCCCATCACTTCACTCATACCATAGAGGATCTGGCCGTGAAGCTTACGCGCATTACTGGCTTCTCGCTGCGCCGGCTGCGGAGGGGGGTATTTTTTATGGGAAACAGTGACAGGCTTACAAGGGATAGTGACCGCTGTGCGGCCAGAAGAACGACCTCTTGCGGAAGTGTCGCTGCCTCCGAGCAATCGGCGCAGGGTGACACCGGCACTACCGACAGTTTTGTGGACATCGACATAAACAAACCGGCAGTATTTCTGTAGTTGACGGATTTCTTCCAAATCGCGGATATAAAAACCCTGCAGCGCAAATGGGGTTCGCGTCCAAGGCCGGTCAAGCTTGGAGACAAACATGCCGCGCTGTAAATCACCGACAGAAATTTTTGCTTGTTCGATTGCCACTGGGGAAGGTGCCGACAACTGTAGTTAACGCTAAAACGCTGCCCTGAAAGACCCCGTGGCGTAAGATCCTCGGTCCTCTGGGCAAGCTCACCTTTATATCATGGAGAGATATTAAGGTTCACCCGCCCAAAGTGAGACTGTATTCACAGACTCAGAGATCAGTGGCCAGTTTAGGCGTGATATTGGGCTGACAGCTCTACCACAGCTTCAATCATGGCTCCGGCATGTTTGGGATCTACCTTCGGGGTAATTCCGTGACCTAAATTGAAAACGTGGCCACTACCCTGACCAAAAGACTTCAAAACAGCCGCCACTTCTGTGCGAATTCGTTCGGGACTCGCGTAGAGAACAGCTGGGTCCAAGTTACCTTGCAGGGCCACCTTGTCTCCCACTCGGGCGCGGGCACTGCCAATGTCTGTAGTCCAATCCAAGCCCAGGGCGTCAGCGCCGGTATCAGCCATTGCTTCCAACCACTGACCGCCTCCCTTAGTGAACAGGATGGCCGGCACTCGACGACCGTCGATTTCTTTAATCAGCCCCTGGAGAATTCTCTGCATATATTTCAGGGAGAATTCACGATAAGCACTGTGGCTGAGTGCCCCGCCCCAGGTATCAAAGATTTGTACGGCCTGGGCACCAGCGCGAATCTGGGCGTTCAGGTAATCGGTAACAGAGTCGGCCAGCACCGTGAGTAACTGGTGCATCAGCTCAGGGCGATTGTAGAGCATTTCCTTACAGCGGGCAAAATCCTTGCTGGAGCCACCTTCAACCATATAAGTCGCCAGCGTCCAGGGGCTGCCGGAGAAGCCGATAAGCGGCACGCGACCATTCAACTCGCGGCGGATGGTGGACACGGCATTCATCACATAGTCCAAATCCTTTTCGCTGTTCACCACTTCCAGGGCTTCGATATCGGCCGCCGTGCGCAGGGGCTTGTGGAACTTCGGGCCCTCTCCTTCAGAGAAATAGAGACCCAGGCCCATGGCATCGGGAATAGTCAGGATGTCGGAAAACAGAATAGCGGCGTCCAGCGGGTAGCGCTCCAGGGGTTGCAGCGTTACCTCACAGGCCAGCTCGGTATTGCGGCACAGATCCATAAAGCTGCCAGCTTCGGCACGGCTGGCTCGATATTCCGGCAGGTAGCGTCCCGCCTGTCGCATCATCCACACAGGCGTTCGATCCACTGGCTGGCGCAGCAGGGCGCGAAGAAAGCGATCGTTTTTCAATTCGGACGGTTTGGTATCAGACATAGGCACACCGAGCGGGCTAAAAAAACGGGCATTGTACAGGGGCTTGGCCGCTATACACAGGGTGGCAAAGATATTGCGGGGTGCTTATTGAGACTGGCACAAATGTGCACGGGAAAATAGGACAGTGAGGGGCGGTGCCCTCACTGCAAATCAGCAACGATTAAATCTCCAGGTAATCGAGGATGCCCTCACCGGCCTGGCGCCCTTCCCAGATAGCGGTCACTACCAAGTCGGAGCCGCGCACCATATCGCCGCCGGCAAATACCTTCTCATTGGAGGTCTGGAATTTGTATTTTTGTTTTTCTGGAGCGACGACGCCACCCCAGTCGGCAACTTCAATATTGTGCTGCGGAAACCACTCTGCCGGGCTGGGACGGAAGCCAAAGGCCACCAGAACAATATCCGCCGGGATAATTTCTTCAGAGCCAGGCACCACCTGAGGGCGACGGCGGCCGTTTTCATCGGGCTCACCGAGCTCCGTGGTTACCACTTTAACTCCGGCCACCTTGCCATCCCCAACGATCTCAACCGGCTGGCGGTTGAACAGGAACTGTACGCCCTCTTCCTTGGCATTGGCCACCTCCCGACGCGAGCCGGGCATATTTTCCTCATCGCGGCGGTAGGCACAGGTTACGCTCTTAGCGCCCAATCGAATCGAGCTGCGGTTACAGTCCATGGCGGTATCACCACCACCGAGAACCACCACGCGCTTGCCCTCAACCGAAACAAATTCCGAGGCGTCGCGCTCCCAGCCCATATTGCGATTTACGTTGGCAATCAGGAATGGCAAAGCATCGTGAACACCAGGCAGATCTTCACCGGGGAAGCCGCCCCTCATGTAGTTGTAAGTGCCCATCCCCATAAAGACAGCATCGTAGTCATTGAGCAGCTGCTCAAAACTGATGTCCTTACCCACCTCAGTATTGAGACAGAACTCAACGCCCATCTCAGTAAACACTTCCCGGCGCTGCTGCATTACCGACTTCTCCAGCTTGAACTCGGGAATACCAAAGGTAATCAGGCCGCCAATTTCCGGGTGCTTGTCGAACACCACCGGCTGCACGCCGTTGCGCACCAAAATATCAGCGCAGCCCAGACCCGCCGGGCCGGCACCAATCACCGCCACTCGCTTGCCCGTTTTCTCAACATGGCTTAAGTCTGGACGCCAACCCAGGGCGAAGGCTGTATCAGTAATGTACTTTTCCGCATTGCCGATGGTGACCGCACCAAAGCCATCATTGAGGGTACATGCGCCCTCACAGAGGCGGTCCTGGGGGCACACCCGGCCACAGACTTCCGGCAGTGTATTGGTTTCGTGGCAGAGTTCAGCTGCCTCAATAACATTGCCCTCGCTGATCAGCTTCAACCAGTTGGGAATGTAGTTGTGTACCGGGCACTTCCATTCGCAATAGGGGTTGCCACAATCCAGGCAGCGGTGCGCCTGGCTGGCCACCTGCCGCTCACTGAAAGGCTCATAAATTTCAACAAACTCGCCGGTGCGGGTGATGATGTCCTTCTTCGGCGGGTCGATGCGACTTACGTCGATAAACTGGAAGTCGTTGTTCAGTCTGTCTTTCATACTGTTTCTCCACCCCGCCTTTATTCGCCGCGCTTGCGCACGTCGGAAAGAAGATCTGCAAGGCTCGCCGCCTTTGGTTTAACCAGCCAGAAACGGCTCAAGTAATCATCGAAGTTATCCAATAACTCGGCGCCCCAGGCGCTCTGGGTCTCCGCCGCATACTCTTCGATAACTTCGCGCAGGTGACTCTGGTGTGGCTCGAGAATTTCGCTGCTGATTCGGCGCAGCTCGATCAACTCATGGTTGCAGCGATCGAAGAAATCCCGCTCCATATCCAGGACATAGGCGAAACCACCGGTCATACCGGCGCCGAAGTTAAATCCGGTGCGCCCGAGAACCGCGACCATACCCCCGGTCATATATTCACAGCAGTGATCTCCAGCCCCTTCGACTACCGCAAAGGCACCGGAGTTACGCACGGCGAAGCGCTCACCGGCACAACCCGCCGCAAATAACTTGCCGCCAGTGGCACCGTAGAGACAGGTATTGCCGACAATACTGGTTTCCTGGGAGGCGAATGAGCTACCTTGCGGCGGTCGTATAACCAGCTTGCCGCCGGCCATGCCCTTACCCACATAGTCGTTGGCATCGCCATCCAGATACATATCCAAACCACCGGCATTCCACACACCGAATGACTGGCCGGCGACCCCTTTGAGGCGCAGTTTCACCGGAGCTTCAACCATGCCCTGGTTACCGTAGCGCTTGGCGATCTCACCAGACAGGCGCGCCCCCAGGGATCGGTCACAGTTGGTCACGTCGTAGCTGAACTCGCCACCTTTAAAGCCTTCGATGGTAGGCAGGATATCCGCCACCATCCGCTCCGCCAGTTCACCCTTATCCCAGGGATCATTCGTCGCGGACTGACAGGTTTGCGGCTTGCTGTCCAACAGCTCATCCGTATGTAATAGAGGCGCGAGATCCAGCTTTTTCTGCTTGTCAGTTTCGCCATCCAGTACGCGCAGCAAGTCCACACGCCCCACCAACTCTTCCAGGCTGCGCACCCCGAGCTTGGCCATCCACTCGCGGGTCTCCTCGGCGACAAAACGGAAGAAGTTCATCGCCATTTCTGCGGTGCCGATATAGTGCTCGTCACGCAGGTCCTTCTTCTGGGTGGCGATACCGGTGGCACAGTTATTCAGATGACAGATGCGCAGATACTTACAGCCGATCGCCACCATGGGTGCCGTTCCAAAGCCGAAGCTCTCTGCACCGAGAATTGCCGCCTTAATCACATCGAGGCCGGTTTTCAGCCCCCCATCGGTTTGTACCCGAACCTTGCCGCGCAGATCATTGGCACGCAAGGTCTGGTGGGTTTCCGCCAATCCCAGCTCCCAGGGCGACCCGGCATAGCGAATCGAGGTAATTGGGCTGGCTGCTGTGCCGCCGTCGTAGCCGGAGATGGTGATCAAATCCGCATAGGCTTTGGCAACACCCGCAGCAATGGTGCCAACCCCAGGCCGCGATACCAGTTTTACCGAGACCAAGGCATCGGGATTGACCTGTTTTAGGTCGTAGATCAACTGCGCCAAATCCTCGATGGAATAGATATCGTGATGCGGCGGCGGGGAAATCAGGGTCACGCCGGGCACCGAATAACGCAGCCGCGCGATCAATTCGTTGACCTTGCCGCCGGGCAGCTGGCCGCCTTCACCGGGCTTGGCGCCCTGGGCTACCTTAATCTGTAATACCTCCGCATTTACCAGGTAGTGCGGTGTTACGCCAAAACGACCGGAGGCAATTTGCTTAATCTTGGAGACTTTATCAGTGCCAAAACGGGCTGGATCTTCACCGCCCTCGCCACTGTTTGAACGCCCACCCAGGCGATTCATCGCTTGGGCCAGGGATTCATGGGCTTCGGGGGACAGGGCCCCCAGTGACATGGCCGCCGTATCAAAGCGACGCAAAATCTGCTCTGCCGGCTCCACGTCTTCCAGAGCTACCGGTTCGATGTTCTCCTTGAAGTCCAGCATATCCCGCAATGTCGCCACCGGGCGCTGGTTAACCAGCTCCGCGTAGTCCCGCCACGCGGCATAGTCACCGGTGCTGGCAGCGCGCCGCAGGGTAGTCACCACATCCGGGTTAAATGCGTGATACTCCTGGCCGTAGACAAACTTGTGCAGGCCGCCGGGGGAAACAGGTTTGCGGGCTTTCCAGGCAATTTCAGAGCGGGCCGCCATATCGGCTTGCAGCTCGGGGAAGCCGGCACCTTCAATGCGAGTGGGCGCTCCGGGGAAACACAGGTCCACCACATCCTTGGAAATACCCACCAGCTCGAACAGCAGTGCGCCGCGATAAGAGGCAACGGTGGAAATGCCCATCTTGGACAGGATCTTTAACAGGCCCTTGATAATGCCGTTGCGGTAATTTTTCTGCGCCTCAGCGGCATCCAGCAGCAATTCACCGGTATCGATCAGGTGATTGATAATGCTGTAGGAGAAATACGGGTGTACTGCGGTGGCACCGACACCAACCAAACAGGCCAACTGATGTGCATCGCGGGCGCTGGCGGTATCCACCACAACATTGGAGTCACAGCGCAAGCCCGCATGTACCAGGTGGTGGTGCACCGCGCCCGTCGCCAGCAGTGCATCGATTGGCAAGTGCCCCTCGCGAATATCGCGATCGGACAGTACTACAATCACAGCCCCCGCCCGCACTGAGGCCTCAACTTTGGCGCAGAGCTGTTCAATCGCCGACTTGAGGTCCTGTTCAGCGGGGTCGTAGTTCAGGTCGAAGATCTCCGCTTCGAAGCCCGGGCGATCAAGGGATAAGAGTGCCGTGTACTTCATATGGGAAAGTACTGGCGAAGACAGGATCACCCGATCCGCGTGCTCGGGGGTTTCCTCAAATACGGATTTCTCTCGACCCAGGCAGGTTTCCAGGGACATCACCACGGTTTCCCGCAGGGGGTCAATTGGCGGGTTGGTTACCTGGGCAAACTGCTGGCGGAAGTAGTCGTAGAGCGAGCGGTTGTAGCGGGACAAAACCGCCATCGGCGTATCATCGCCCATTGAACCGACCGCTTCCTGGCCCGCTTCAGCCATGGGCCGGACGACTTTATCGCGCTCTTCCAGGGAGGAGCTGAACAGCTTTTGGTAGACCTTGAATTGCTGGTGGGAGAAGTTGTTGTCCACCGGCGCGGTAACCAAAGTAGAGCGAATACGGCGTGCTTTATTCTTGAGCCAACGCTTATAGGGCTGTGCCCGCTTGAGCATATTATCGATGTCAGCGGTGTGGTAGAGCTTGCCCTCTTGGGTGTCTACCGACAGCATCTGCCCCGGTCCAAGGCGGCCCTTAGCCACAACATCTTCAGGGGCATAGTCGTACACGCCAACTTCAGAAGCCACGGTGATCAGGTCATCCTTGGTAATCACCCAGCGCGAGGGGCGCAAGCCGTTGCGGTCCAGGGTACACACTGCGTAGCGGCCGTCGGTCATCACCAATCCAGCCGGCCCATCCCAGGGCTCCATATGCATGGAGATATATTCGTAAAAGGCGCGCAGATCCGCATCCATTCCTTCAACATTTTGCCAGGCCGGCGGCACTAGCATGCGCACGGCCCGGTGCAGCTCCATGCCGCCCGCCAACAGCATCTCCAGCATGTTGTCCAGGCTGGAGGAGTCGGAACCCTCGCGGTTAACCAGGGGCACCAGCTCATTCAGCTCTGGAATCAGGTCAGTGGCAAATTTACTGGTGCGGGCAACAGACCAGTTGCGGTTGCCGGTAATAGTGTTGATCTCACCATTGTGCGCCAGCAAGCGAAATGGCTGAGCCAGGGGCCAGCGGGGCATGGTGTTGGTAGAGAAACGCTGGTGGAAAACACAGATCGCGGTTTCCAGGCGCGGGTCGGCCAGTTCTGGGAAGAACTTGGGCAGATCAGCCGGAATCATCAGACCCTTGTAGGAGAGGACACTGGTTGAAAGGCTGGCGATATAGACTTCGCTACTTAAGCGCAACTCGGCTTTGCGACGGGCCACATAGAGACGGGCATTGAATTTCGCCTCGCCGAGGGGCTCGTCTGCATTGTTGATCAGCAACTGCTCAAAGTGTGGCAGGCAATCCCGGGCAATAGGGCCCAGGCATTCCGGGTTAGTCGGTACGGTGCGCCAGCCGACGGTCTTTAGGCCCTGAGCTTGCAACTCAGTTTCGATAATTTTGCGGGCTTTATCGGCTTCGGCTTGATCTAGTGGGAGCATGATTGATCCCACGGCGTAGGTTGCTGTCAGCTCAGCACCAAACAGGGTCTTGGCTTCTGCGCGGAGGAAAGCATCCGGCTTTTGCAGCAAAAGACCGCAACCATCACCGGTTTTACCATCGGCGGCAATACCACCCCGGTGGGTCATGCAAGTGAGGGATTCAATGGCCGTCTGCACTAATTTGTGACTTGCCACACCGTGCAAATGAGCGATCAGACCAAAACCGCAGTTGTCCTTAAACTCATCCAACTGATACAGACTGCTACCCATAGAATTCCTCGTCGCTATCGATTGGGGGACCACTGGCGCTTAAAAAAAGAAGTGCCTGTTATGGGCGAATGTCACTTTAAGCTTCGCGCTACGCTCTCCTGCGGTCCCTTGGAAAAAGATCCCGAGATAAAAAAAGCCCTCTGCTGGGGCTTTTTTTGTTGTTATTGGCGGTTTTTTGCCCCGCCTTTCCTTTCGGGGGGGCGCAATATTACTTGTCCAACACTACATTTTCAACTTTTAGCAGTGTATTAGTCTGTCAAATCAAACAAAACCAAACTTATCTTCTAGCAGCTAACCTTTCTGGTACTCAGTCCTATTTTTTAGACAATAAGAGCAGGGTTATCACTCGGCACCACAGTTTTTCAGTGCATTTATAATCATTTTTCTGGGGGTATCATCGACAATAATTGCTTCTCCCAGTGCCTTTAGCAGCACCAAGCGCAATTTTCCGTCCAGCACCTTCTTATCCACCTGCATTACTTGGAGAAATTCATCGGTTGTCATGCCCTGCGGTGCCTGCTGCGGCAAATCAGCTGCCTCTAGCATCGCTCGCAACCGTTCCACCAGCTCTGCATCGATATCTCCGCGCAACCTGGATAACTCCAGCGCCATAACCATTCCGGCGGCAACGGCCTCACCATGTAACCAACTGCCATACCCCTGCACTGCCTCAATGGCGTGGCCGAAGGTATGACCAAGATTCAGTATCGCCCTACGACCACTCTCGCGCTCATCACTGGCAACAACATTCGCCTTGTCGGCGCAGCAGCGCTCAATAGCGTAAGCCAGTGCATCGGGCTCCCGAGTTAATAACTTTTGTAAATTCTCTTCGATCCATTCGAAGAATGGGCTGTCACAGATCAATCCGTATTTAATGACCTCGGCGAGGCCTGCGGAAAATTCACGTGCAGGCAATGTGGCAAGGGTATCGGTATCCGCAAGGACAAGGCGGGGCTGGTGGAAGGCGCCAATCATATTTTTACCAAGGGGATGGTTAACGCCGGTCTTTCCCCCAACAGAGGAGTCAACCAAAGACAGCAGGGTAGTCGGTGCCTGAATAAAGTTAACCCCGCGCTGATAACAGGCTGCAGCAAAACCGCACATATCTCCAACAACACCCCCACCCAACGCGATTAGTGTCGTAGTGCGGTTGTGACGCTTTTCCAGCAGCACATCAAAAATTCGATTCACTGTGTCGAGTGATTTAAAAGCTTCCCCATCGGGAAGCTCGACAACATCCACTTTATCGAGCCCTTTTAGCCCTTCCAATAATGTCGCCAAATAAAGAGGAGCAATAGTTTCATTGGTAACAATGCAAACTTGCCGGCCTTTAATGTAAGGGAGGATATATTGCGGGTCACCGAGCAAACCTGAACCAATAATTATCGGATAACTACGCTCGCCGAGTTCTACGTTAAGGCTTTGCATACTGCTCTCAATCCCCTAGTGCTTATCTCAACAGAAGTGAGACGCACTTTAGCACAGACGCTTGGGACTAATCGGACAGCAGGCTGCCTAAGTGTTCTGCGACCAGGAGGGATGCTTGTTTGGGGGAGAGGTCATTGGTGTCGCAAATAATATCTGCAACCTCACGATACAGAGGCTCGCGTTCCTGCAAAATTTCCGCAATACGCTGACGGGGGTTGGGTACACGAAGCAACGGGCGATTGGTATTCTTTGAAGTGCGTTCCAGAAGCTGATCGATATTGGCCTGCAAATAAACTACATGGCCATATTTTTGTAGCTGGCGTCGATTCTCCTCGAGCAAAACTATTCCACCACCGGTACCAATAACCTGGCACTCACCCTGGCAGAGCTCTTCCAATATTTCAGTCTCACGGCGGCGAAATCCCGCTTCGCCTTCCACATCAAAAATCCAGGGAATATCCGCACCAGTGCGCTCTTCCAGCACTTTGTCGGTATCGGCAAAAGGCAGCTGCAATTGCGCTGCCAACAACCTGCCGATAGTAGACTTGCCGGCCCCCATGGGGCCGACCAGGAAAATAGAGCGGGTGATCACTTAGAGTAAAAAGCCTCATCTTCAAGAATACGCGGTGTGATAAACATCAGGATCTCACGTTTATCGTCCGTGCGTATAGTCTGCTTAAACAAGTTACCGATATAAGGAATATCGCCCAGCAAGGGAACTTTGGTTTCACTCTCTACAGCGGTACCTTCAAAAATACCACCTAGAACAATTGTTTCACCATTGCGTACCAATACTTTGGTCACCAGTGTGTTGATATTAATAGAGGGAACCTGACCAGCCCCCACACTTACATACTCACCCACACTATTCTGCTCAATATTTAGAGACATAATAATGTTATTGTCTGGAGTAATTTGAGGGGTCACATTCAACTCCAATACCGCCTCTCGGAAGGTAATAGAAGCAGCTCCAGAAGAAGTGGTTTCCTGATAAGGAATCTCGACACCAGATTGTATCGTGGCTTCCTGTTTATCGCCGGTAACAACTTTTGGCTGGGAAACAACTTCTGCGAGTCCACTATCCTCTAAGGCGGATAATTCCAAGCCAAGGAAGAAGTTATCCTTCAAAATATGATAGGCAAGACTACCGGCTGGGTTAGTGACTCCAAGATCAACCAACATTGGGTCAAATTCAGTACTTAGCTCTGCCAGGGAAGTGTCTTCTTCCAACCAGTTACTCGCCGAGGTTAGGCCATAAGTACCATCACCAATTTCGGTAAGATCAGCATAATCCCACTGAACACCTAGTTCTTTCTGGAAGTCACTAGTAGCAGTTACAATTCGCGCCTCGATCATCACTTGCCGGATCGGGATATCAATTGCCTCAATTAATGCTCTAAACTGTACAATTTTATCTTCAGTATCCGTCAAGATAATTGTATTAGTGCGTTCATCCACAATTGCACTACCACGGGCAGAAAGCATTGTAGGAGTGTTTGAGTTTCCACTACTACCACCTCCCGCAAATCCACCTTGGCCAGCACCTCCGCTCTGTCCCCCAGAGAAGAGTTCAAACAACTCCCCTGCGTCAGCGTAGCGGACACTAATGTATTCCGTTCGCAGCGGAGCCAATTCCTCTAACTGCTTTCGGGTTTCAAGCTCCTGGCGCTCTCGTTCAGCGATCTCAGCCGCTGGCGCAACCATAATGACACTGCCTTCCTGGCGCTTATCCAAGCCTTTAGCCTTAAGAATAAGGGCTAATGCTTGGTCCCAAGGTACACCATCTAATCGAAGTGTAATACGACCTTCAACAGTATCACTGGCCACTAAATTAAGGTCGGTAAAGTCGGCAATTACCTGCAGTACTGAGCGAACTTCGATATCCTGAAAATTGAGCGAAAGCTTCTTACCATCAAACTGAAACTCTTTCTCTTTTTCACGAATTTCTTGAGCAGAGAGCGGCTTAACACTTAATACATATTCGGTGTCCGCCTGATATGCCAAGTAATCGTACTCAACATCGCTTGGATCAACTGAAATAACAGTGTTGCGCCCATCATAATCTACAGTAATTGAGCTAACAGGAGTCGCGAAATCTGTAACATCCAGCCTTTGGCGTAAAGACTCGGGCAGTTCAGCCCCAAGGAAAGTCAAATAGATTTTTCCGTTTGTACGCTCAACATCAATATTTACTGCAGGGTCTGTGAGACTGACTATTACCTTGCCTTCACCCTCTTCACCACGGCGAAAATCAACATTATTTACAGCCACACTCCCTGACGCTCGGAACTGTTTGTCACCGCCCAAGCTCATGCCAGCGTCGTGTTGCGGAGCCGCAGCAACACTAGCTTCACCTTCAGAAGAATCTGCTCCTATCTCCATTACCAGCTGATTACCTTGACGCTCACTAGAGTACACTGGTAATTCATCTAGATTAACAATAAGGCGTGTGCGGTCTTCGCTGGACACAATGACAGCACTCCGCGCGGCTCCAATGCCTAGAGAGTATTTCTTTTGCGGAAGCACACTTTCTACTCCAGCAAAATCTAAAACTATTCGCGCGGGTTGCTCTATTGTGTAACCCGTTGGTTCTGGAGGTGTATCACTGAAGGTAAGACGAAGCTGAACCCGACTACCAGGCAGCTCAGCAAATTGAATGTCATTGAGCTGGCTTACCTGAGCATTCGACGCAATTGGAAATAACAACAAACCCAGCAGCATCAGCTGGAATCGAGTCATTAAAAAGGCGAACTGTTTATTGTTCATTATCCGTTGTCCCTCTCTTCCAACGCCAGAGCCCGCGGCCGTTCAATCCAGCCTCCGGTGCCATCCGGTATAATTTCTAAAATATCGAGCTGTGCATCAGTGGCATTCACTACTCGGCCATGATTTTTTCCGAGATAATTGCCAACAGTTATGCGATGAATTCCGCCTGCGCCATCGTCTATCAGAGCCCAAATCTGTCCATCACGCGACAAGCTACCAACCATAGATAGCACATCAATATTAACGCCCTCCAGTAGCTCTCGCTGACGAGTTAAATCTGGAGCAACATCTAACCTGCGTCCCACTATACGCTGTTCGGACTCAAGAACTGGCTTGGTAAAGGGGCTTCGCTGGGCAGTGGCAACATAAACATAGGGGCTGTAAGGAGTAAATGTCGGTATCGGCTCAATTTGACCTTTCGGCCTACGTTCCACTTCAGCCATTCGCTTACGCAACTCACTGTGATCTGAGTTTAATTCACACCCGACAATTGATAGCAGAGCAACTGCAACCGAGAGGTACTTAATCATCCCTCTTCACCTTGATCTTTATAGCGATAGGTCTTGGCGTTAATTGTCATACTGAGCAAACCGCCTTCTTTATCATTTACTATCTTAAAATCATGCAAAGTCACTATTCGGGGCATACCAGCAATACCACTCACAAAAGCACCAAATTCATGATACCCACCTTTAACGAATATCTGGATCGGTAACTCTACGTAAAATTCACCAACCCGCTCCTGTTGCAAGTCAATATCACTTATCGTTAAGCCACTTCCCCGTCCATACTCATCAATATCTTCGAGTAAACCAGGAACTTCGGTGTCTTTGGGTAGCTGCTTAAGCAATGCACCAAAAGTTTGATTCATTTCCTCTAATTGAGCTCTATAGGCCTCTAGGTTGTGGGCCTGCTCTTGCTTCACTTCAAACTGCGAAAACAGCTGCTGCTCTTTACTCTCAGCCAGCTCAAGCTGCTGATATCGATCACTAATTAAAAAGTGATAACCAAGTCCAACAATGATTGCCGAAATAACAACCAGCAGGGCTATGCGCCCAGGTAAGGGCCAAATTCCCATACGGGAAAAATCGATATCATTGAGGTCAAGCTCATTGATCTGCTTCAGCGTATCTGCCAGTGCCATGGTGCGGTCCCTTATTTTTTTGCAGCGCCTTGGTCATCTTCCTGCTTTCTACCTGTGACATTAACCGTCAACTCGAAAGCACTCGCTTGTTCGCCATGTCGCGGACTAGCAGTAACCCCTGCTAAAGCTGGAGACTCGTACCAATCAGATTGATCCAGATTTCGCATAAAAGAAGAAACCCGATTATTAGATTCTGCCACACCTGACAGGGATAACTTATTGCCCACTCGCTCCATAGAGCTGAGCCACACACCTTCAGGCGTAGCCTGAACTAACTCATCAAAGTAACGCACAGCAAGCGGCCTGTTACCCTGTAACTCCTGGATCACCCGCATACGATCAATCAATTCCTGCCGGCGTTTTTTCAGGTTTTTAATTTCTTTTACCTGGATGTCCAACTCACTTATCCTGTTTTTCAGGATTTGATTGCCGTCATTTTGATAGATTATTTGCTTATCAACTGTTTTCATCCAGCCAAAAACGGCGGCAGCCACAGCAAAAATAACGACTACCATTATTTGCTGAAATTCTTTTTGCTTTTGTGCACGATATTCCTGACGCCAAGGCAGAAGGTTAATCTTTGCCATATCAGTAGTCCTTCTCCCTCATCGCCAACCCTGTGGCAATCATTAGTGAGGGGGCTTCATTTGCCAAAGCCTGGCGATTAACCCGTGAAGACACACTCATTTTGTGAAATGGATTAGCAATCAATGTCGGTCGACCCAGCTTTTCACTAACAAGTTCACCAATTCCTTCCATCGCCGCAACTCCACCGCCGAGAAGGATATGGTCCACATCACTATATGAGGTAGAGGAATAAAAGAATTGTAAAGAACGGGTTACCTGTTGAACTACCGCGTCTCTGAAAGGCTCCAACACTTCAGCAAAATAATCATCTGGTAAGCCACTACCTCCCTGGCGTTTCGCCAGAGTAGCTTCTTCTACTGAGAGCCCATAGCGACGCTGTATCTCGTCGGTGAGCTGACGCCCCCCAAAGAGTTGTTCGCGGGTATACACTGTTTTGCCATCCACAAGAACTGACAGGGCACTCATCGTCGCTCCGATATCAATAACGGCTACGACTAGTTGCTCTTGAGGAGGGAGCTGATCTTCCAGCAATGTGTAAGTTCGCTCTATTGCGTAAGCCTCAACATCCACCACACCGGGTTCCAGTTCGGCCTCACCCAACGCAGAGATCCGCTGTTCAATGTTTTCTGTGCGGCAAGCCGCAAGCAGGACCTCCATTTGACCTTCCCCCTTCTCGGAAGGCCCCTGCACCTCAAAGTCCAGGCTGACTTCTTCAAGCGGATAAGGAATATACTGGTCAGCCTCGATTGCGATCTGGGCTTCCAATGCTTCCTCAGTGAGGTCCGCCGGCATTTCGAGGGTCTTGGTGATCACCGCTGATCCAGACACAGCAACGGCAGCTTCGCGTAAGCGCGTCTTGGAGCGTCGTACAACTTTGCGGATAGCCTCAGCCGTCGCCCCCACATCGTTGATATTCTTATCAACTACGGCATTGGGTGGTAGAGGTTCCACGGCATAACTTTCGACACGATATTTGTCGCCGTTGCGACTTAGCTCCAGCAACTTGACTGCAGTAGAGCTAATATCGAGTCCCAACATGGCCTTGGGGCCTTTGCTCAGAAAAGGGAAAATTCCCATTTTTTCTTATCTTTTCCGTGGGTTATGAGGGTTTGATGTTATAGCACTTTAAATTAACGCTTCAACCTGCATTTGCATAGGTAATAGCGCACAATATTCGTATAATTATTCACCTAATCACTTTGATGAAGTACACAGAAGCAGTTTCATGACCGTAAAAGCCCGCAATCGTCTGCTCGCACTGCTTTGGCTCGGCCTTGCCGGTGTGGCCGCTACAGCAATGGCCCTAGCCAGTATCTACCTCTACCTCAAACCGGGGTTGCCCTCAGTGGAGAGCCTCCGCGATATCCGCTTACAGACCCCTCTGAGGGTCTACTCACGGGATATGAAACTGATCGGTGAGTTCGGTGAAAAGCGGCGCAACCCTATCACGATCGAGCAAACGCCAGAACCCTTTATCAAAGCGATTCTTGCCGCTGAGGATGCCAGCTTTTACTCCCACAATGGTGTCTCCATCAAAGGTTTGATGCGGGCCGCCTCGCAGCTGATTAAGACCGGTTCTATCCAGTCTGGTGGTAGTACACTGACAATGCAGGTGGCGCGCAACTTCTTTCTCAGCCGAGAACAGCGTTTTGTGCGCAAGTTCAATGAAATTTTGCTATCACTGCAAATTGAGCAAGAGCTGACCAAGGACGAGATCCTCGCCCTATACATCAATAAGATCTTCCTCGGAAACCGCGCCTACGGTTTCCAGGCTGCAGCCCAGGTGTATTACGGCAAAGATATCAAGGACCTCAATCTGGCCCAGTGGGCTATGATGGCGGGGCTTCCCAAAGCGCCATCGACCTTCAACCCTCTCGCCAACCCCTCCCGAGCCCTGGTACGCCGCAACTGGATCCTGATGCGGATGCTCGACCTTGGCTATATCAATCAGGATCAATATAACCAATCTATTACTGCGCCAGTAACAGCCAGCTATCACAGCCGCGACCTCGACCTGGATGCACCCTATATTGCCGAGATGGCACGGAAAGAGGCAGTAGACCTCTTTGGCGACAACGCTTATACCGATGGCTACCAGGTCATAACAACGGTAGACAGTCGCCTGCAGGAGTCGGCTCGCAATGCGCTTCAGCACGGTCTGGAAACCTACGATGCGCGCCACGGCTATCGCGGCCCAGAACAGCGTCTTGCACCGGAATTGCTGCAAGATAGCGACCAACTTATCGATTTACTCAACGAGATTCCGATTCTCGGCGGTCTGGAACCCGGCGTTGTCACTGCAGTAGAACCCAAGAAACTTCAGGTTCAACTGAGAGATCGGCGCGTAATTGAATTGCCTTGGAGCAATGGGCTCAGTTCTATCAGGCCCTATATTTCTGAGAGCGCCCGAGGCGCCCGCCTTCAGTCCGCTGAAAAAATGTTTGCTCCCGGAGATGTTATTCGGCTGCGCAAGGTCGTTAAGGAAAAGAAAGGGAGCAACTCCAGTAGCGAGATGATCGCCACCGCTGTAGATGAGCCTCTTAACGCCGATCCATTTGCGGATCCCGAGAGCGGTGATACCGAGCCTGCTGAACCCCAGGTGACCGAGGAGTGGGTTCTAGCCCAGGTCCCGGAAGCACAGGGCGCCCTGGTATCTATTGAGCCGGAAGATGGGGCTATCCGCGCCCTTGTCGGTGGTTATGACTTCCGCCAGAGCCACTTCAATCGGGCCACTCAGGCTGCCAGGCAACCCGGCTCCAGTTTCAAGCCCTTTATTTACGCCTCGGCGATCGAGCGCGGATATACAGCGGCGAGCATTATCAATGATGCCCCGATTATCTTTGAGGAAACCAACCTGCAAGATGTATGGCGGCCTGAGAATGACGGGGGGACCTTCCTCGGCCCAACCCGCCTGCGTATGGCTTTGTACAAGTCCCGCAATATGGTCTCAATCCGGTTGCTACAATCCCTCGGGTTGGACTACGCCCTTGGCTTTGTCGAAGGCTTTGGGTTTGAGCGCAGCAAGCTCGCCCGCAACCTGACCATTGCTCTGGGTAGCTCCGCTCTCACGCCCCTGGAGATGGTGCGAGGCTATGCCGCCTTCGCCAATGGTGGCTACCGAGTGGAGCCCTACCTGGTTGACCGGGTATTGGATGTTAATGGCGAAGTCCTGTACCAGGCACTGCCTCTCACGGTATGCGATAACTGTCCCGAGCCGGGCACCGGCTCTGAAACCCTGTCCGCTGAACCCGTCGATCTCGCGGAATTACAGCTGGAAGGGCAAGGGGTCGATCAGGGTGAAGAGCCTGCGGAGCTACACGTACTGCCCGTTGGCCCCCTCGACCCAAGCAAGAGCCAAGCGCGTCCTCGCGCTCCGCGAGCCATGTCTGCAGAGACGGCATACATAATGGATTCAATGCTTAAAGATGTTATCAAAAAGGGTACCGGGCGCCGCGCTCTGGCGATGAAGCGCGGTGATATTGCCGGAAAGACCGGTACCACCAATGGTCCACGGGATGCGTGGTTCTCGGGTTATAGCCCCTACCTGGCTACCAGTGCCTGGGTTGGCTTCGATTCCTATGGCGAACTGGGTAAAAATGAATACGGTGGCTCAGCCGCCCTGCCTATCTGGATCGATTTTATGAGCAGTGCCCTCGAAGGTCTTCCCGAGCGCCACCTGGCTCAACCAGATGGCATAGTTACGGTACGCATCAACCCTCAAAATGGCTTGCGCACCTCTTACGGGGGCATGTTTGAGATATTCAGGACCAACCGGGTGCCCGGCCGCGAAGTGTATAACCCATATCGCAATCGCTACACCGATGAAGATATGGATATGCCCAGCCACGATAGCCGGGAGGATTCTTTACCGGAAGAGCTGTTCTAAACGAACAGCCCAATCAAAAAAAAAGGGGCCTCAGGCCCCTTTTTTGATAATACACTGCAAAACAAGTCAGTCACTGCGATAGCGCAGGCAGGCCCGCTCTAATCCCTGCAGGTCGGGAATAACCGCCTCCTCACCAGAAAGCGCCACATGCATTAACTCTCCAGGGTTTAGTGGCTGCTCTCGCAGCGCTAACTCCTCAGGGGTAACCCGCACCAGGCGCGGAGTGCCGCGCAAGAGCAATGCAAAATACGGCAGCTCGCCATCGGGATTTCCCGTGCTCAGCACCGCAATACGCCCCTCTTCTGCAACTGCTCCCAAGGCACCGCCACGCATCACTTCAAAAGATACCACTGGCAGGCGCTGTTCCCGCCAGATCAGATCTCCCAAATACCATTCGGGCACATCTTGAACTGCCATCGGCGTTTGCATTGCAACAACCTCTGAGAGGCTGTCCACCGGCACCAGCAGCTGCCCCTGTTCAAGGGGCAATAACAGGCTGCTCACTTCCTGAGGGACATCTACCGGCAGCGCTTCAACTTCACTCATTGCCTATCTCTATATTATTCCTGATATTTGCCGTTTCAGCTTCCTACAGCTTCGGCATCCGCGTACTCACGAATAGCCGCCAACAGTACATCTTCCTGGTAAGGCTTACCCAGGTAGTGGTTAACTCCCAGGGACATAGCGTGATCGCGGTGCTTATTACCGGTACGCGAGGTGATCATTACGATAGGAATATCCCGCAGGCGGCTGCTGGAGCGAATATGGCGGGCAACTTCGAAGCCATCCATGCGCGGCATCTCAATATCCAGCAAGATCAGATCGGGGATCTTATCCTGCAGCTGGATAACAGCATCCTGACCATCCTTTGCAGTGCTAACCAGATAGCCCTCTCGCTCCAGGAAGCGCGTCGTTACCTTGCGTACCGTAACCGAGTCGTCCACAACCATAACGGTCTGCTGGCGCGCCTCCTGCTCGGACTGCACTTCAGGCTCTTCCTGAATTTGAAGCTGCGGCACTTCCGGCCTTGCCAGCTGGGTGGCCTGGCGACGCAGCAGGGCGTGAGCGTCGAGAATCACCACGACGCTACCATCACCAGTTACTGTTGCACCTGATACCCCTTGAACCCCGGAGAACTGCGGGCCGAGGCTTTTCACTACAATCTCGCGACTGCCCTTAATGGCATCCACCTGTAACGCCATAGCGTGCCCTTCAGAGCGCACCAACAGCACGGGCAGTTGCATATCATCGACACTGAGCTTAGGTTGGGCGCCAGACTTCAGCAGAGTACCGAAATAGCTAACCTGATAGAGTTCTCCAGCGTATTCGAAACGCGCATCATCTGAGCGATAGTAGTGCTCCAGCTCAAATGGGCTGAGGCGCACAATACCTTCGATAGTATTCAGCGGCAGTGCAAACAGGTCATCGCCAATTCGCACCATCAAAGCGCGGTTAACCGAAACTGTGAACGGCAGACGAACGACAAATTCTGTTCCTGCGCCTGCCTCTGAGTTGATATGGACGCTGCCACCGATCTGCTTCAGCTCGGCGGATACAACGTCCATTCCCACACCCCGGCCAGAGATCTGG
Organism: Microbulbifer sp. CNSA002; assembly: GCF_047324085.1. Lineage (NCBI taxonomy): Bacteria > Pseudomonadati > Pseudomonadota > Gammaproteobacteria > Cellvibrionales > Microbulbiferaceae > Microbulbifer > Microbulbifer sp. CNSA002. The sequence goes on along the minus strand of NZ_CP172449.1, from coordinate 268,297 downwards.
GTAACTTTTTCTGCAGTGGTAAAACCGGCCTGCAGAATGAACTGAAGAATCTCATTATTCGAGAGCTCAGCATCCGGCCTCATCAGGCCATTTTCCACCGCCTTTTCACGCACCCGGATCAAATTGACACCGGCACCATCATCGCGGATGGTGAGGACAACTTCACTGCCCTCCCTTTTCAGCGCCACATCGATACGCCCACGCTCAGACTTGCCGGCAGCCAAACGCTCCTCTGGCATTTCAATGCCGTGGTCCACAGCGTTGCGCAGCATATGCTCCAGTGGTGCAACCATACGCTCCAACATGGACCGGTCCAGCTCGCCTTCAACGTTGGAGAATCCCAACTCGACCTGCTTGCCCAGCTCAGCACTTACTTGGCGCACGATGCGACGCAGGCGCGGTACCAGACGGGAGAAAGGTACCATGCGGCTGCGCATCAGACCTTCCTGCAATTCGGTATTTACTCGGGACTGCTGAAGCAACAGGGTCTCTGTATCCCGCGCCTTGTTATTCAGAGTGGAGCGCAGCTCCATCAAGTCAGATGTGGATTCCAGCAGGGAACGGGATAACTGCTGAATAGACGAGTAACGGTCCATTTCCAGCGGATCGAAGTCGCCGTCCTGTTCTGCCAACTGCTCCTGGCGGAACAGGATCTGAGCCTCGGTCTCGCGGTCCAGGCGGCGCAGCTGTTCGTTGAGACGCACCAGCGTCACATCCATCTCGTCTAGGGCGAGACCGAACTCACTCATCTGCTCTTCAAGACGACCACGGGAAATTGCAGTCTCACCGGCGAGGTTTACCAACTCCTCCAGAAGTTCAGCAGCGACACGCACCATCTCCTGGGGCTGGTTCCGGGTCGGTGCCGCTACCTCCTGCTCTGCATTACCGGCCTTGCGGATAAACGGCAAAACGTTATCGCTTTCCTGACCTACAGCGATCTCGGGCAGCTGCGTAGCAACTACATCAGCATCCGGCTGAGTACTCTCGGCCGCAGTGACTTCATCATCTTGTTCCGCATCCGCTACGAGAACAGTTTCTTGAGGTTGTTCGTCTGAAACTTCAGATTCAATCACTGCTTCTGCGGCTGCCGAGTTAGCCGGCTTCTGATCCGCCCAATCGGTGCTGACCAGCTGTACAAAAGCATCAAGCTGTTCACCAGCCATCCAGGCGCGAACTGTCTCTACTCCATCGGCGAGACGATCGTGGATACCATGGGCATTGGCGAAGAAATCTGCGGAGGGCCGATCGTTGTCGCGCATGCCTTCGATCACCGTTTCAAAACGGTGAGCTACTTCACCCAACCCCATTAGGCCAGCCATACGTGCACCACCTTTAAAGGTGTGCAATACACGCTTCAGGGCCTCACCTTGCTCGCGGCCTTCCGGCTCCTCTTCCCAACTCTGGATCAGTTCCTCCAGCTCATCGGTAAGATCTCCCGCCTCCTCCATAAAGACATCGACAACATCCGGGTCAATGTCTGCCAACAACTTCTGTAAATCGACTGATTGAGCGGAATCCTGTGATGACACCTCGCTACCCGGTTGCTCGATAGCCAGGTCGCCAGCAGGTTCAACATCAGGTGCAGAGAAGGGTTCTTCAAATTGAGAAACGTCCTCAACGGCGGCCTCAACTTCTATGGCCTGCAATTGAGGAATTTCCGAATCCTCAGCCTCGCCATCGAGAGATTCCCCGTCGTGCGACACCTGTAATACAGGTGGCTCAATCCACTCATCAGGGGATGTTTCTGAAACCAGAAGCTCGGTTACTTCCGTGGGCTCCGGCGCCTGCTCTTCAGGCTCGGCAATAGCCAGTGCTTCGCTATCGATTCCCAGTTCATCGAGGTCGTAGTCATCTTCTGCTGATGAACTGGTTTCCTCACCCTGAGCCAGGTAGCGAAGCGCCTCTTCCACAGCTTCGCTGACTTCAGGGAGGTCTTGTGCTGCTGCTACTGCATCGATTAAATCGAGCAACTCGTTGTGTCCCTGCTCAAGAGAGGCCCATAGCGCGGGCTCCTGCTCAAGGTCACCAGCAAGGACTTTGCGATAAACATTCAGCAACAGCTCAGCGAGCTCAGCCAGGATCGGCAACTGCGCTCGGCTGGCCGCCTCCTGCAGAACATTGAGCTCATCAGCGACCAATACAACACGACTTTTATCTGCCGGGTCGGCGCGCCACTCAGTCAGCATTTGGTCTGCATCAAGTAGCACCCGCATGCCATCAGCCATCAAGACTTCGAGAAGCTGGGGATCGACCGCGCGAGGTTCATTCGCCTCGCGCTCGCGAATCAAGTGGCCTACAGAGCGCTCCTGCAATTCAGCAACGCGAGCAAGGAACTGTTCCGATTTCTCTATTGCGAGAGGCTCTGAAGAGCTAATCTGTTCCAGCACTTCACGCACATAGGTGGCGCTATCATTGATCAGATCAAAAATATCTGCATCGATAGGCACCTGATAAATACGCAGCTCTTTAGCGAAGCGCTCCAGTGGCGCCATAATTTCGGCAACCACTTTGACTTCCGCCATATGTGCAGAGCCTTTTAGTGTGTGGAGTGCCCGGTGCATTGGATCGCTCGGAACACCATACAAAGGCGCGGCAGCCTGCATATCCAGCAGATACTCATCTACGACATTGAGGTGCGTCTCTGCCTCCTGGGCAAAAATTTCCCAGAGTTGAGCCAGGTCTTCTCCGGTGTCCTCAACAACGTCAACTGCCGCGACACCGCCTGCACTTTGGGCTTCCAGATCAGCGGGCATCTCTCCCGCACTCAGCTGCTCAGCCCAAGCTTGTAACTGCAGGGTAAGCTGCTGATCGGGGTCGCTCTGTCCGTGTTTAAACGCCTCAATCATTGAGGGGAACTTCTGATACACCTGCTCAATCAGGTATACATGGGCAGGCCCGGGTTTCACACTGCCATCGATAACCCGGTTGAGCATATTCTCCACAGACCAGGCCAGTTCACCAATATCCAGGGCCTCGACCATACGGCCCGACCCCTTCAGGGTATGGAAGCCCCGGCGAAACTCTACCAGGGCATCCTGATTGGCAAAATTGGCAGCCCACTCCGGGAAGTAGCAACTGATATGCGCAAGAACTTCCCCGGCTTCTTCCAGGAAGATCTCGATAATTTCATCGTCAATCAGGCTCTCAGTGTCATCACCGAGTTCCTCCGTCGTATCCGCGACCTCTGCAATTGCAGCAACCGGCTCAACCTCAGCAGACTCTACCATCGGTGCAGCTTCAATGAAGTCAGCAATCTCAGCAGGCGCTTCCTCAGCTTCAGGAGCCTCTATCCCAGTTTCAACTTCAAGTACCGGAGCAGCTTCAACCTGAGGAGCCCCATCAGAGAACCAAGACTCTTCCGGAACAGACTCTCCATCGATTTCCAGCTCGGACTCCACAACAGAATCTGCTTCATCGACAGGCAGCTGCAAAGTTATGGCAGATGACTCTTCCGCATTTATTTCAGCTTGAGAGTCCAGAGATTCGTCAGAAACCGCAGTGGCTTCGTCATCGGGGATTAAATCGTAATCAATAAGATCTGGCAGTTCGGGTTCTGATATCGGGGACGCTTCCAGACTGGCGTCGGCCTCACTCTCGTCGACGATCTTCAGCGAAACGCCCAAAGCCTCTACGCTATCTTCAGCCAGTGCCAAAAGCATTTCTGCATCAGCCAGACCTTCCGCACGACGCTCCAGGTAGTATTCAACACTGGTAATGGCATCTGCCAGAGTATCCAGCATTGTCCATTCGGGCTGTTCTCCAGCCTCAATCAGGGAGCTGCCAATATAGCGGTTGCAAGCGGAGATGATTTCACCCGCTCGCTGGTAACCCACCATTTCGAGACCACCACAGACTTCCTGTAAACGCTGTGGCACACGACTCAGGTAACTGATATCCCAGTGGCTGGCCACATACTCCATGACTGCTTCTTTTACCGCTTCCAGACCCAGTCTGGCCTCGCGTAATACAGAGTCAGTGGCGTCGCCCATAATGGGCTGCTCATCGTCGACTTTTTTATTGCGATCGACGGTGGCGGCAAGCGCTGAATCAAGCTGAACCAACTCCCCGGCGGCACGCATCAGGTACTCTTCAACGTCAGTGCCACGGGAGGCGTCGCGAAGGTCTTCGTAGACACTGCGAGCGCGAACCCGCTGCGCTTCCAATCCTAAAATACCGAGTGTATCCGCGAGGCGCTTGGCCACAGCGGCCGTATCTGACAGCGAGGGTTGTTCTGTATCGGTTGTACTGGGCTCCAGTGCTTCACGCACCAACTGCAGTTCATCGCGCACTGCAGCAATTGCACTGCCCAGGGCTTCAGGCCCCATCGCCAATACATCTTCAGTATCCGGGCGAGGCGTACCGGGAACCGCCTTATCTAGTGCGAAGCGCTGGTAGAGTTTCTCGCAGTGCGGCCCATTCGGACCGGCGAGGTAGACATAAAAAAGTAGGTTGCGCAGAAAGTCCTGATCCAGGCGTGCATCCAATACCTTTGCGCCACGCCCCTGTAACAACCTGAATTCAATATCCACCTTGCGCAGTAAATGGCGCAGTGCGGGCTGCACATTAATACGGTGTTCGCCGAGCGCCTCCAAAATACCGAACAGTACTTCCCAGAGGGATTGGCGACAGCTGCCACTGTAGAGCAGCTGCATTTTTTCAATAATCTTGGTGAGGTAAGCCAGGCTTTCGCCGCTGTTTACATCGCGGATCAGACCTGCAGCCGCAACGTGATACATCTTGCGCAACTTGGTGACCAGGTCATTTAGGCGGGCGCTATCGGCGACGAGGGGCTGGCGCTTTCCAATCACCGTTGCCAATGAAGACAATTCTGGCGAGAAAAGTGCTCCTTCACTGATCAATCGCTCGCGGCGCACTGCGCGCAAGTCATTCATCAGGGGAAGTAAGAGAACGGCATTGTCACGACGCTGAAAAGAAACCTTTTCGAGATAAAGGGGCAACTCCAGCAATGCACGCATCAAAAATTCGCGCGTCTCGTCAGTATTTTCAACCGCACCAGTAGCCAGGGCCTGGATAAGTTGCTCCATCTCTTCTGCTAACATCGCGGCACCACTGAGCTGTGCCATATGCAAGCTACCGTGCACCTGGTGCACTAGCGACAAGCTGTTTTGCAGAAGAGAGGCACCCGCATCGGGTTCTACAGCGAACGTCTCAAGAAATTGGCGCGCTTGTGCCAAAGTCTCGTTAATTTCACCGATCAGCCAATCCAAGGCCATGAAGTTCGGATTGTCGTGACTCACGCCAAGTCCCCAATAATTTATTCAGTACTCAAGCGCTACAGTTTTCTGCGAGAAAAACTCGCGGATTTATCGGAAGCAATTCCGTGCGCCCCTTTTGCGCCCGGCCAACTTTCATAATGGCCGGGCATTATTGTGTGGGTTAGGCCAGGGCCCGGTCTTCGCGGGACTCCAATGAATGAGTATCTTCACCTTCAATAGCGAAAGTATCTGTATCCATTTCCGGCAACTCCACGTCATACAGCTCGCTGTTGCTTTCAACACTTTCCTCTTGCGGAAGTTTGAAGCCGGCAACGGATTCGCGCAGTGCACTCGCGGTCTGCGCCAGGTTACCAATGGACTGGGCGGTAGCTTGGGTACCCGCAGAAGTTTGCGAGGTAATTTCCTGAATCACGTTCATCGTGTTGGAAATGTGGCCTGCAGACGAAGCCTGCTGACGAGCAGCGTTAGAAATGTTCTGAATCAACGATGCCAGGTTGTTGGATACACTTTCAATTTCTTCCAGTGCAACACCCGCATCCTGGGCCAGACGAGCTCCACGTACCACCTCACTGGTGGTTTGTTCCATGGAGATTACCGCCTCGTTGGTATCGGACTGAATCGCTTTTACCAGACCTTCGATCTGCTTGGTTGCAGCTGCAGAGCGCTCCGCAAGTCGCTGTACCTCATCCGCAACCACCGCGAAGCCTCGACCGGCATCACCGGCCATGCTCGCCTGGATCGCAGCATTCAATGCAAGAATGTTGGTCTGGTCGGCAATGTCGTTAATCAAACTTACGATATCGCCAATTTCCTGGGAGGATTCACCCAGGCGCTTAATTCGCTTGGAGGTATCCTGAATCTGCTCGCGGATGTTATCCATGCCTTTAATGGTGTTCTGTACCACCTTGGCGCCATTACTTGCGATATGTACCGAGCGCTCGGCTACCTGGGCAGATTCGGAGGCGTTGGCAGATACCTGGTCAATGGTGACCGCCATTTCGTTAACCGCGGCAGAAGCTCCGGCAATTTCCTGTGCCTGGTGCTCAGAGGCCTCGGCGAGGTGCAGGGCAGTCTGCTGGGTTTCCTGGGACAAGCCAGATACTTCCTGTGCAGCACCATTAATCCGCGATACCAGCACACGCAGCTGGTCAATAGTAAAGTTAATGGAGTCGGCAATCGCACCAGTAAAGGCTTCGGTTACCGTTGCAGAGGTGGTCAAGTCACCGTCGGCGAGGTCGGCCAGCTCGTCCAGCAGCTGCATAATCGCGTGCTGGTTACGCTCGTTGGTATCTTCCTCTTTTTTCAGGTTTCGGCGGGTACCGGAGAAGGCCATCGCCATCATACCGAAGATCAACAAAACGAAGACCAAAGCCAGTGCAGCAATGGTCAAGTTGTTGGGCTGGCGATCATCTGAAAGGTTTACGATTCGGTCATTCAGCGTACTCAATGCTTCGATCAGCTGGGGAGATGACGCGATAATGCCGTCAGAGGCCTGGCGGGTAGCAAACAGGGCCGGAGTTGCTTCGAAGATATCTCGTACGGAGGTGCTTACAAAGCCGAACAGCTCAGTAATTTCATCCAATGAGTGGCGAGCCTCTTCATCGGTGATACGGGAAATCCCCATCACCACATCGCCGCTCTTCATACCGTCAACCACCTTACCGAAAAGACTGGCGTCGGTATTAAACTGGTCAGCGGCGGCTTCAGCATCATCGCCACCTTGGAGCATTTTATCGATATTTCGACCAATACGCTCCGCACGCCAAACCTGCAACTGGGCCTGTTCCACCTGATTTGCCGGGGCATTGTTAGCCAGCAGAATTTCTACAATATTGTTGTGCTCAGCCTGTAATTCCGGAAGCGAGTCACTCAGCGTTGAAGCGATATCGTTAAGAAATACGATGGTTTCCTGGTTGCCGATAATCGTGTCGACCTGCTCGCGCAAGCTGCGCCAAACCTGATCGTAAGCAGACAGCTGAGCACCCAGGGCGCGGCGACTATTGTCATCCATTCGCTGAAGCTGGTTCCAGGCATTAGCCATTTCTTCGGTAACATTTTCCAGCTCGGTAAAGGCCTCACTATCGCCTGCGGTTGCCGCCGGCGCATAGGAAACTACCTGATAGGAAAGGGCCCGCAGCTCGGCGACTTGCTGCAGGTACTCTTTATCCTGCTCGTCTCGAGTCTGTACCAAATAAATACTGACAATAAGCCCCGCCAGCGTGGCGAGTACCAGTAGACCTAATACCAGCGCGGCAGGGTTACTGCGCAGCGCGGAAAAGGAACTCTGGGAGCCTGGTTTCATAATTTACTCCTAGCGGGCCATTGCATTAGGCCGGTTTAATACCACTTTAGTTTTAACGCTTTAATGACAAGACCCCTCAGTCAGTGCTGTACATCCCTGCACTAATTGCGGGCCATCCGGTCGACCACCCTCGGCTACCGGAAAGAAAGAACTGGATTAGTCAGCGTAAAGCTGCATCCATAAAACGCGCATCCTTGATCAGTGCCCGCATATCGAGAACGAGCCAACGATGCTGCTGTAAAACAAACTGGCCGTGCACCATTGGTGCAAATGGTTCACTCAAATCTGTCGGTGCCTCACGGGCATACTCAAACGCCAAGTGCTGCATCCCAAACAATTTATCCACGATAAGCCCCACGTAGGTCTTATCCCTCTCGAGCACCAAAACGCGACGTTGCTGGCGCGGACCTGAGAGGTAGCCGCCATAAAAAGCTGCGAGATCAATAAGGGGGAGCAGGCGACCACGAACATTAGAGACGCCTTTTACCCAAGGCTGAACGCCGGGAATAAAGGTGTGCTGTGGCACTTCGAGCAATTCCACAACGTCATCCATGGAGGCGACAAAGTGGTTATCCAGAAGAGAGAAACCGATACCGGTCCAGTAGGGTTTGATTTCCCGGCGGCCAGGCAGGCCAGTGGCCTGCGCTTTGGCGCGCCGTGCAATATCAACCAGAGCTAAATAAGGTGTTTGTGACTGCACTTTTCGCAGCTGGCTATTAGGCCAACACCTCCCCGATCGCATCCAGCAATTTGCTCTCATCGACAGGTTTGGTCAGGTAAGCCCTAGCTCCCTGGCGCATACCCCAGACACGGTCTGTATCCTGATCTTTGGTAGTTACCATAATGATCGGAATTTCACCGGTATTGCTGTCTTTGCTCAATTGGCGGGTGGCCTGGAAACCGTTGAGACCCGGCATCACAATATCCATCAGGATCAGATCGGGGCGCTCGGCGCGGGCTACTTCAACTCCGCTTTCACCGTTGGGAGCGGTGATTACTGCGTGGCCATTTTTTTCAAGAATGGTTGTCAGCTTATGTGTTTCTGTAGGAGAGTCATCAACTATTAGTACTCTTGCCATCATTTCCCCCATGACATCTTTTCGGCAACAACTACTGCGCTCGGCGGTTTTTGTTGTGATTATCCTCGCTAGCATGTGCCGAGATGCACTATGACTACCGATAGTGTGGGTACAAAAATCAACCGGTCTGTAACAACCGGAAAATCTGTACTCTAATTAAATTTTGGTACCGAGCTTGTGGGCACAATGCCCACAATGGAGTCCGTTATCTATATTTTCTTTTTCTGTAGGCCACTTATGCGGCATGGTGCGGCTTGGCATGAGCGGAAATAGCACCCAGCAGCTCGCTCTTACTAAAAGGTTTGGTCAGATATTGATCGCAACCAACAACACGCCCTTTTGCCTTATCGAACAAACCGTCCTTACTCGACAACATTACAACAGGGGTGGAGCGGAATTCGCTGTTATTTTTTATTAACGCACATGTTTGATAGCCATCCAGGCGCGGCATCATAATATCGACAAAAATGACATCCGGACGGGAGTCCGCGATTTTTGCTAACGCATCAAAACCGTCTGTCGCGGTGACCACGGTACAGCCCGCCTTTTGCAGCAACGTCTCCGCAGTGCGGCGAATTGTCTTACTGTCGTCGATCACCATGACAGTCAGACTTTCCCAGTTAAGCTCCATAGTCTTTTTTGAATCCCCTGTTTACTTATTTTCGGGCACGCGAAAACTTTAGTTGCGCCCTTTTTTCAAACCGCTTGCGGGGTCCGGGCGCCTAGCCTGGCGAAGGTCGCACGCTGAGACGAACTTTTATCACAGAACCCCAGGCGAATCTAGCTGAGTCGACACACTGCAGGCGACGCAGTTCAAATTATCACCACTTATACATTCATTGGAGGTATTGCGTTAAGAAGGTTGCACCTTCGCAAAGCTGCTCTTACCTTATCTATCCAACAACGCTGGTAGCCGCCACAAATTTGGGAGCAAAACCAGTGATAACTGGGATAGAAATACCCAACGATTTGGAAACCCGTATGAATTATTCCCTCGGTGTGGTGATGGACCCCATCGCCCAGATCAATTTTAAAAAAGATACGACGCTTGCACTGTTACAAGCCGCACAAGATTGTGGTTTCCAGCTGTTTTATTTCGAGCAGAGCCATCTTTACCTTGAGAATGGACGCGCAACTGGGCGCGGCTGCCCTATGCAGGTTTTTGATGATGAGAATCGTTGGTTTTCTCTGGAAGAGTCTAGAGAAATGCCACTCGGCGACCTGGATGTAATCCTGATGCGCGTCGACCCTCCCTTTGATAATGAATATGTTTATTCCACTTATATTCTCGAAGCGGCAGAGCGCGAAGGTACGACGGTAGTCAATAAGCCCCAGGCTCTACGCGACTGCAATGAGAAAATTTTTGCAACAAGTTTCCCCCAGTGTTGCCCACCGGTTCTAGTTAGTCGCGACATGGCCAAGCTGCGGGAATTTCACCGAACTCACCAAGATGTCATTTATAAACCTCTGGATGGCATGGGTGGCGCAGGAATCTTCCACTGCAAACCAGATGGCGCCAACCTTGGAGCAATTTTGGAAATGCTTACCGACCACGGTCGCCAGCAGATTATGGCGCAACGTTACATCCCCGAAATCAAAGACGGTGACAAGCGTATCCTGGTCGTTAACGGTGAAGCGATTCCCTATTGCTTGGCGCGAATTCCGGAAGCGGGCGAGACTCGCGGCAATCTTGCAGCCGGCGGGCGCGGCGAAGCACGCCCCCTGACCGATAGAGATCGTTGGATCGTTGAGCAAGTCGCGCCCACTTTGAAGGAGAAAGGCCTGTTATTTGTCGGGTTGGACGTTATTGGTGACTATCTAACAGAAATTAACGTCACCAGTCCCACTTGTGTACGGGAAATTGATGCCGCTTACAATACGGACATAGGCGCGCGACTAATGAGCGGCATCACACACCTGCTGGCACAAAAAAGGTAAACTGGGCGTTTGATAAACTCTCAGGGCGGTTTACCACTGAGAACACGGCTGTGTGAAACGCACGCTCGAATAAGTAGTAGTTGATAATAGATAATGAATTCCTCTGCCAACGCGACACAATTTCATGCAATGCAGCGTGAACGCTTTGTGTTCTCATTATTTTTAGCCGCCGCTTTACATGCGCTAATTGTTTTCGGAGTGGCTTTTGCTGCTCCGAAAGGTGCACAGGCGCCACCGACACTAGAGGTTACCCTGGCCCAATACCACTCCACGCGGGCTCCTGAAGACGCAGACTACCTGGCACAATATAACCAATTAGCCAGCGGTACTACCGACTCCCCTAAAGAGTTATCCACAAATCGGCGTGCTGAGTTTACCGACACACAAATTCAAGATGTCAATCCTTTACCACAGCAACAGGCTGCGCGACCGGCTGAACAACGCCGCCAGTTGATTACCACAATTGGCGATAGCACTTTTCAAGCCCCTGAACTTCCAGCGGAAGATAAGTTTTCTGAAGAAAAGCGCGGCAGTGCTCCTTCCGATCTAGCTCAGATAAGAAAAGAAGTTGCCAGTTTAAACGCAACCTTAGCTAAACAGCGGGAGAAGTATGCCAAGCGCCCTCGGGTCCGCCGCCTCACCTCGGTAGCAACCAAAGCTTCTGCAGATGCTGCATATCTGCATGCTTTGCGCCAGAAAATAGAAGCGACCGGTAACGATAATTTTCCGGCGAAAGCATTGGAAAATAAAATTACAGGGAAGCTGCGTATAATGGTGCGACTATTGTCCACGGGTGCTGTCGAGAAAATTGTTATCACTGAGTCTTCCGGCGAGCGCATCCTAGATGATGCTGCACAACAAATTGTCCGTTTAGCCGCACCTTTCGCCCCCTTTCCAAAAGAGATCAAGGACAAGGCTGATATTCTGGAAATTGTCCGAACACTGCATTTTGACTTGACTGGTTTCTCCACTTCTGAGGGAGATCTGCCCGAGCGAGGCTAAAATGGGCTTTCAACTGGCGGTTTATTACTGATCTATGCCTAATTCGAATATCGATAGCGACCTGACTCACGGAAACCTGCGCGGCCAGTTCCTTCTGGCTATGCCCGGTATGGAGGACCCGCGCTTCAAACACGCTATCGCACTGATTGTTGAGCACAATAGCGACGGTGCCATGGGCATAGTGATCAATATGCCCAGTAAAGTGCACTGGCACGAGGTATTCGAGCAGCTGTCTTTGGAGGATCTCAGCTTGCGCGGTGACGAACCAGTTCTACTGGGCGGCCCCATGTCACCAGAGCAGGGATTTGTACTGCACGGCACCGGCATGCACTTCGACTCTACCACCGAAATCAATTCAGATATCAGCCTAACTGCCTCCAAGGACATCCTCGAATCCCTCGCCGCAGGGCGCGGCCCTGACGATGTACTACTCGCCCTCGGCTACGCAGGCTGGGGGCCCGGTCAGTTGGAGCAAGAGCTGACAGAAAACGCCTGGCTGACACTGCCGGCAGAGCCCGAAACCCTATTCGCCACACCGGTCGAAAAACGCTGGCAAAGCGCCGCCGCCCGCCACGGCATCGATCTTTCCGGCCTCGGCTCCCAAGCTGGCCACGCCTAACAGAAAAACTACTGACCTCTATGAATAAACCCGTCACAGCGCTAGCTTTTGACTTTGGAACCCGCTCTATTGGCGTAGCTTACGGCCAGAGCCTTACCGGTGGAGCTCGGGAACTGGCCCCACTGCCCGCCAAAGATGGCAAACCCAATTGGGATTCCGTCGAAGGCCTGATCAAAGAGTGGCAGCCCCACCTTTTACTGGTTGGCCTCCCCCTCAATATGGATGGCAGCGAAAGTGAATTTGGCGTACGTGCGCGCAAATTCAGCCAGCGCCTGCACGGTCGCTATGGCCTACCGGTAGAGCTCATTGACGAGCGTTTAAGCACCCGAGCCGCCAAAGAAGAGGCCAACGAACGCGGACATCGTGGCAACTACGCACAAGACCCAGTGGACTCAATAGCCGCACGGATAATTCTCGAAGACTGGCTGCGCACCAGGGGCTAGCCCCTCGGCTACAGAGAACCTCATGGCATTGCGACTCTGTTAGAATAGCCGCTTCAACCAATAAGTGATTGAGCCGCATGTCTATAGATCGTATTCGCATTGCCACCCGACAGAGTGCTTTGGCTCTGTGGCAAGCCAACTATGTCAAAGACCGCCTGCAACAGGCGCATCCCAAACTTCTTATCGAGTTACTGCCCCTCACCAGCCGGGGTGACCAGGTTTTGGACATCCCACTAACCAAAGTGGGCGGCAAAGGCCTGTTCGTTAAAGAACTGGAAGTGGCGATGCTCGAAGGCCGTGCGGACATCGCAGTTCACTCGATGAAAGATGTCCCCATGGAATTCCCCGAAGGACTTCACCTGCCGATTATTTGCGAGCGTGAAGACCCCCGCGATGCCTTTGTCAGTAATCTTTATGACAGCCTTAATGACCTGCCCGAGGGAGCAGTAGTCGGCACTTCCAGCCTGCGCCGACAATGCCAATTACTTGCCCGTCGCCCGGACCTCAAAGTCACCTTTTTACGGGGTAATGTGAATACTCGACTGGCCAAACTGGATGCCGGCGATTACGACGCTATCATCCTCGCTGCGGCCGGACTGCTGCGACTTGAAATGCCGGAACGCATCCGCAGCTTCCTGGCAACGGACATCCTGCTCCCCGCAGGTGGACAGGGCGCAGTGGGTATCGAGTCGCGCCGCGATAGCGAACTGGAAGCCTTGATCCAACCGCTCCACTGTCCGGAAACCGCAGCCCGACTCAGTGCGGAGCGCGCCCTAGTTAAGCGCCTCAACGGCGGCTGCCAAGTGCCTATCGGCTGCTACGCCGAGCTAGATGGTGACACCCTGTGGTTGCGCGGACTCGTTGGAAGTCCCGATGGCAAAACCATGATACATGCCGACAATCGTGGCCCTGCCGCTGAGGGAGAGCGCCTGGGTACTGAGCTCGCGGAACAGTTACTGGCCGATGGTGCCGATAAAATCCTCGCCGCTATCTGATATGAGCGATCTCACCTCCGACCTGCTGCAGGGTAAACGTATTCTCAGTACGCGGCCAACGCAGCAGGCTGATAACTGGTGTGCGCTACTGCGCGGCCTGGGGGCCCAGGTAGATAACATCCCCATGCTCGGCATAGAGCCAATTGAGGATCAAGCTGCCATACAGGCCTTAAAAAACTCAATTCTCGATTTCGATCAAACGAATGTCGCGATCTTTGTTTCCCAGAACGCCGTGCGCTACGGCATAGACTGGCTTGAAGATTATTGGCCACAGTTTCCCCAGGGTCCTCGCTTTCTGGCGATCGGCGCGGCAACCGCAAGCGCCCTGGAGAAGCGCGGTATACCCTGCGAGCAAAGTGGCAATACGATGAACTCCGAGGAGTTGCTGCGCCTACCCTGGTTACAGCAGTTGGACGGGAAAAGAGTTCTTATTTTTCGCGGCTCCGGTGGCCGCCCTCTTATCGGCGACACCTTGAGTCATAGGGGTGCGCGAGTAACTTATTGCGAACTCTATCGGCGAGTGCTGCCACCGGAGGCTGCAACCTCCCTGGCTGAGTATAAATTCCAACCCGATATTATCAGTGTGCACAGCGGTGAAACACTCGATAACCTGGTTACCTGTATCCGCCAGATAAACCGCAATACACTCTTTGAAACCGCTCTTATCTGCCCGAGTATACGAGTTGCCAATCGGGCAAATGAGCTTGGTTTTGCCCATTGCTATAGCGCGCTAAATGCCGGCGATAACGCTATGCTGGAAACACTGTGTAAAGCCCTCGGCTGATTTGCAATCGAATTCTCGATCGCTTTGCGCTAAAAATCTTAAAACGGCGTTTAGCCCGCTATTAAGGCTCGCGCCACTCGTTATAATCTGACGACATTTTCCACCTGCGCCGCCATACCCATGACCGATAAAAAAGATCAAAATGTAGCCGCGACCAATGAGCCCCCGGAAAACACAAAGCCTGTAAAAGGCAAAAGTAATTTCGCCAAAGCCTCAGAGGAAAAAGCCTCTACGGGTAAAGCCAGCGGCGGTGCTGCGGCCAGTAAATCCAATGGACTGTGGTGGTGGCTACTGTTCATCATCATTTTGATTGCTGTGGCCTCACTGGCCTGGTTCAACTCTCCGCAGCTGCGCGAACACCTTGGCGCTTACCTCGACTATCTACCCGGAAAAACGGCAGTCCCGGAGAGCACCACCACTATTACCCCTGCAACGGAAGTGCCGGCTGCCGCTGAAAACACCACCCAAGCGCCGACCTCCAATACCACTTCGGAAACCCCTGCAGCTACCCCAGCCCCAACTGAACCCCAAACCCCCGATTATTCCGGGGAGTTCAGTCAGCTGGAGCAGGCCGATGCCAATTTACGCAATCAACTGGAGCGACAAAATCGCACTATCGCCCAACTGCAGCAGCAACTGGCTTCCATGCAGCGCAGTGTCACCGCACAGGGAAACCGTTTGGGTCAGCTGGGAAATGTAAGCCGCGACGATTGGCAATTGGCTGAGGCAGATTACCTGTTGCGTCTAGCCAACCAACGCCTGCTTCTCGAAGACGATAGTCGCACTGCGCTGGGGCTTGTCGAGCGCGTGGACGAGATATTACGCGATGTGGACTTACCGGATCTATACGGAGTACGCCAACAACTTGCCCGCGATATCACCTCACTGAAACTGGTCCAAAACATCGATCGCCAGGGTTTATACCTCCGTCTCAGCGCCTTGGAAGAACAGCTAGTCCGCACAAATATTCAACCGCAATTCGATATGGCTTCGGCAGAACAACAACCCAGTGAAGAGCAGCCCAGCATTGAGGAGAGTGCCCCCCTGTGGAAGCGGGAGTGGCACAACTTCACCCGCTTTATGCGCGAATCGGTACGCCCCATTGATGGAGACATCAACCCGGTAATGCTGTCCCCTCAGAGTGAAGCTCGCTTTCGCCAGACTCTGCGCCTTTATATGGAGCAGGCCCAACTGGCATTGCTTCGCGGCGATACCACGGTTTACAGAGACGCTCTGGATAGTGCGCGGTCGCTACTACTCAGTTACGGCACTGCCAGTCCGCAGCGCGATGCACTGGCCCAACAACTAGCGGACCTTAGCAAACAGCGCATCCAGGTCGAAATGCCCGATCTCAGCGCTTCCCAACTTGCCCTCCGCAATTACATTGAGCGCTTACACAAAACATCCGGCACCGCCGCACCAACTGCCTCGCAACAGGAGGAGAACCAGTGAAAAAACTGTTCTTCACCGCCCTGGTACTACTGCTGCTCGGCGCTTTTCTACCGGAGGCTATTAACAATTATCCCGGCTACCTGGTAATCGGTATTGGCGGTGAGCTGAATAAAGGCTACGAGATGAACCTCTGGTTCGCAATTTTCTCGCTGGCAGTAGCTCTAATTATCCTGTTCTTTGCCATTTGGCTGGCTCGCAGTATCTTTCGCGGATTCCGAGGTAGTGTCGACCGGCTGAGATTTGGTCGCCAGCGTGTAGCGCGCCGACGCCTGACCAGCGGCTTGGTGGAATTTATGGAGGGCAACTGGTCCCGGGCGCGCCGTCAGCTGCTGAAGAGCGCCCCTCGATCTGAAGCCCCGCTGATCAATTATTTGGCGGCAGCGCGCAGCGCCTTTGAGCTGGGCTTTCGCGAGGAGGCCAATGAGCTGCTAGCCAAGGCGGAGGCCTGTGGTGAAGATACCCGCCTGGCTGTAGCCCTAAGCCAAGCTCGTATGCAGCTCCTCGATAAACATTACGAGCAGTGTATTGCCAGCCTGGAGCGCGCCAAGCAGCTCGAGCCGAAACATCCTGCCCTGTTACAACTTCTCAAGCAGGCTTATTACCTTCTGGGTGACTGGAGCCGTCTTCGCGCATTACTGCCCGAATTGGAGAAACATGCGAACATGCCCGAAGCTGAGCTGCACCAGCTTGAACTCGAGGTCTATCAACATCAGCTGACCGAAGCAGCTAATCGCAAAGATATCGATAAATTACACGATACCTGGCAAAGCCTGAGTGGCCGCTGGCAACGCAACGAAGCCCTGCGCAGTCTCTACGCACAGCAACTGCATCGGATTGGTGAAGACGCAGAGGCAGAGAAGCATTTGCGCTGGCTACTCAATCGAGCCTGGGACCCCAAGCTTGCCGAACTATACGGCTGCCTGGTGGGGGCCGCCCCTGCGGCACAAATATCAGCAGCTGAAGGTTGGCTGAAAGAGTATGGGGAGAGTGCCGCACTGCTAACCTGTCTCGGACGCCTTTCAATGCGCAATGAACTTTGGGGCAAAGCGCAGCAGTATTTCGAGAAAAGCCTGTTGTTGCGCCAAGATCCCGCTACCTCCGCTGAACTAGCTCGCCTATTTCAATCCCTTGGGGAAAAAGACAAAGCAGCAAAACTCTATGAGGAAGGTTTGCTGCAAGCAGTCAAGGACTTGCCCCAGTTGCCTATGCCCAGCCAAGGCACTCCCCTATTAGGCGCACACGCTTGAGTCATTCCCCCTGAAAGGCCGACGGGCCTTTCAGCCACTCCCCAATTGCGCCTATAGTAAACTCCCGTTTACCAATAAGGACACGGCTGTGACCCTCTGTGTGCGCTACATAGTTGCCTTACTTTTTACCGCCAGTGTGTTTTTTACCGGCCATGCATCTGCTGAATATTCAGTAACGCCTCAAGATAAAGCCTTAACTGATTACGAATATCCCTATCCAGTTCATCACTTTCATTTCGAACAACAGGGACAACCACTGGCAATGGCCTTTATGGATGTACCACCTGCAGAGGGTAGAGATGCAAAAGGCACGGTACTCCTGTTGCACGGTAAGAATTTTTCGGCGGCCTACTGGAAGGAGACTATTTCCCAACTCAGTCAGCTGGGGTACCGGGTTATAGCACCGGACCAGATCGGTTTCGGAAAATCCAGTAAACCGCTTACCCAATATACTTTTCAGGGGCTTAGCAACAATACCAAAGTTTTATTGGATAAATTGAAAATAAGAGAGGTTATGGTAGTTGGGCACTCTATGGGAGGTATGCTGGCTACCCGGTTTACCCTAATGTACCCGGAGCGAGTCAAAAGGTTAGCACTTGTAAACCCTATAGGCCTTGAAGACTGGAAGCGATGGGTTCCCTATGAACCTTTGGACCAAGCCATTGCTCGCGAGAAAAAACAAACTCCAGAATCTATCAAACGCTACATGAGTAAAGCCTACTTTTTTGAGCAGTGGCGCGAAGAATATAACCCGCTACTGGATATTCAAGCTGGCTGGACCCTGGGACCCGATGCAGCTCATATGGCAACCGTGGATGCCCTAACCTCCGAAATGGTATTCACTCAACCGGTACTTTATGAGTTTGCCAATATCAAGGTACCTACCCTACTGATTATAGGTACCCGAGATCGAACAGCTATTGGCCGCGCCCGCGCGCCTAAAGCTGTACAAGAAAAATTAGGCCGGTACGATCAATTAGGCAAGCGTACAGCAGCAGAAATCCCCAAAGCCGAATTAGTCGAGATGGAAGGAGTTGGACATTTACCCCAATTCGAAGCTTTTCCAACTTATATTGATGTTTTAAGTAAGTTTCTTATGGCCCCTGTTGAAAAGCCTAACCTCCAGGCTGCTCAGTAGAAACCCAGTCTAGGAAACATATCATTGGCACGGAGGCTGATGTGTAGAGCATCCACTTGTTTAGAAAGTTATAGCTTGCACGCAAGGAGACTATTAGCAATCAATGATAGTGCAAATGGCGATTTAACATTCAACAAATCGCCGCTTGCAGCTTTTCTGCGAGAATTTATTTCGTTTTTAAACAGCCCAGGGCAATCCCACAAAGAGTAGCATGGCAAAATATGTAATTACCCCTTGCAAAAGGGCAATTAGAATAGCCTTTAAAAAACCCGTACCAAGTACCAGCATATAGGCAATAGCAGCCAGGGGAATTGTCATTAAAATTCCAGCGCTATCCGTCACACCCGGCAACATGCCGCCAACAATTCTTTGAATAATTAGGGCTAATAGCAAAGCGAAAAGACAATAAAATACACCCGTATTTTTCGCCCCCAACATGGCAGCTGCCAACTTCAGAGGCAGAACAAGAACTGCCACCATAATAATTACAAAAATAATTAATTCCATTTGTTACCTCTCCATTTAATTTTAGTTATTTACTCACTTCCAACTTCTACCGTTTCCCAACCCCAGGAATTAGATATCCACTTGTTTTTAATGCAGCATGTCGCCATAAGCAAAAACACAACCCGGACATAGCCTGCATTGTCACCCCATGCCAATATACTGGCAGCAGCATGCAAATTCAGTCGCGAATCATACTTATATAAACCAAAACCACAATAAAGTTCACAAATAAAAAAGCTGGCGCGAATTTCGCTCCAGCTTTGAGAAATAATACATCTAAACTATCAGTTAATAACGATTTGGCAGCTTATTTACGTATCAGGGTCAGGGATGAGGGTAACTGCTCCCCGCTCTTCAAGTAAGTCTCTTCCCGCTGTAACTTGCCGTTACCTAACCAGGTAAAAGAAAGACTATCCAGACGACTCTTACTATCCAAAGTAAAATTAGTTACATCCTTGAAAGAGAATGCCAAAGTATTTTCAGCACTATTATTTTGCCAGCTTAACCTGGGCTGATTACCCTGGGGGCAATAGTGCGTCACTATTAAATTATCGTTATCCAAGTGGTAGGCCGTCAGGGAATGTTGGCGCCCGTTATAGAGCCAACTTTCCAGTACTACACTTCCCCCAGCTGTACCGGTAAAACTAATAACAAAATCGTCATTTTCCGTCCCTTCCTCTCTCCACTCTCCAGCTAGCCCTTTGATCTTCTCAAAAATTGCCTCTGCATCATTATCCTGGCTGGCAATCACAGGCTGAAATATTGCTATCCCCAAAAATAGAACTACTAGTTTTGATAAATTTCCTATCATATTCCCGTCCAACCTTAGAAAAATACACAACAAGCCCCCTCAAAATAGAAATTTCAGGAGTGGTTATTCCACAGTTGTTTTTTTTATATTTTAATGAGACGAATAGCAACACGCTTCATCGCATTGGCCGACATAATATCCATATCTCTGCTCATCAAGAAGATAAACTATATTTAATTTCCAATTCAAAAATAAATGGCGACAAATACGCTCGGATTAGCCCCCACACTTTTATTCTGGCAATGGCTATTCAAGGTATGGCTGCATACCAAATAACTACAGATATAAACTCTTCGATATTATTATTTCCAGTATTTTATTCCTGCTCACTTGGTACTAATACCAAAATACGAAAACAACTATCTCTATCAGGCGTACTAAATAAATTCTCCTCATTAAAGCATTCCTTATAGTTAATTCAGAGCCACGGTCGAGCCCATACCTAACTGCGACGCCAGCAATAAAAATTATATATGTAGAGAAAGAGGAAAAATAAAGAGTGACCGCTAAGCGGTCACTGTACTGAGCGCCACCAGAGGCGCTTATTCGGACGGGAGTACTGAGAATATAACGCCGTGCTTATTCGAGACCCAATTTAGACCATATTTCATCAATCTTTTTAACCACATTCGGGTCGCGCTCAATAGGTACACCCCACTCACGACTAGTTTCACCTTCCCATTTATTTGTCGCATCAAAACCTATTTTTGAGCCTAAACCAGAGACCGGAGAAGCAAAATCCAAATAATCAATCGGAGTATTTTCTACCATCACCGTATCCCGCGCCGGGTCCATACGCGTGGTCATCGCCCAGATTACATCTTTCCAATCCCTGGCATTGACGTCTTCGTCAGCGACAATAACAAACTTGGTGTACATAAACTGACGCAGGAAAGACCAGACACCCATCATTACCCGCTTGGCATGACCCGCATACTGCTTCTTCATAGTGACCACAGCGAGACGGTAAGAGCATCCCTCCGGCGGCAAATAGAAGTCGACAATTTCAGGAAATTGCTTTTGTAGGATTGGCACAAAAACCTCGTTTAAAGCCTCGCCTAAAATCGCAGGTTCATCCGGTGGGCGCCCGGTATAGGTGCTGTGGTAAATGGGGTTTTTACGGTGCGTAACCTTCTCTACCGTAAACACAGGGAAGCTGTCCACTTCGTTATAGTAACCGGTGTGGTCCCCATAGGGACCCTCATCAGCCATATCATTGGGATAGATAAACCCTTCCAGAACATATTCGGCACTGGCAGGCACCTGAAGATCACTGAGTAAGGCATCGGTCACTTCTGTCTTATCCCCCCGCAGCAGGCCGGCAAAGGCATACTCAGACAAAGTATCCGGCACTGGGGTAACGGCCCCCAGAATTGTGGCGGGATCGGCACCCAGGGCAACAGCTACCGGATAGGGTTCACCGGGATGCTTCTTGCACCAGTCCCGATAATCCAGCGCCCCCCCGCGATGACTGAGCCAACGCATAATTAGGCGGTTCTTTCCGATTAATTGCATCCGGTATATGCCCAGATTTTGCCGTTTCTTCTCAGGCCCTCGGGTAATTACTAAGGGCCAAGTGACCAGCGGAGCGGCATCTCCCGGCCAGCAGGTTTGGATTGGCAGCTGATGCAGATCAACCTGATCCCTCTCAAGGACTATCTGTTGGCAAACTGCACCCTTTACGACTTTTGGCCCCATATTCAGGACCTGCTTAAAGACCGGCAACTTCTCCCAGGCATCGCGGAGATTTTCCGGTGGCTGCGGCTCCTTGAGAAAAGCCAGCAGTTCTCCCACTTCACGCAGTTCGGCAACACTCTCTCTTCCCATCCCCAGGGCGACTCGCTCTGGTGTTCCGAAAAGATTGGCAAGAACTGGGGTCTCAAAGCCTACCGGGTTCTCAAACAACAATGCAGGCCCCTCAGCTCGCAATACGCGATCGGAAATTTCTGTCATTTCCAAAATGGGGTCAACAGGGTGCTTGATTCGTTTTAGTAGGCCGCGCTTTTCCAGCAACTTAATAAAGTCGCGTAGATCTTTATATTTCATGGGCTAACAAGGCGTGACTATAAACCAGAGCGCAGTGTAAAACAGAAGGCGCAGGATGGGTAACAACACACCAATTGGAATGAAGAGAGAGGCGGGAGGGAGTCGCGGCTCGCAAGCCTAGGCTGCGAGCCGCGGAAATAATAAGCTTTTTACAGCTTAGAAGCGGGGGCGACGCGGACGATCTTCGCGAGGCTTAGCTTCGTTAACGCGGATGTTACGGCCAGACAGCGGTTGGTCGTTCATCTCTTCGATAGCTTTGCGCGCTTCATCGTCGTTAGGCATTTCTACGAAACCGAAGCCTTTAGAGCGGCCAGTCTCACGGTCGGTGATAACAGTAGCCCGAGAGATCTCTCCGAATGCACCAAAAGCTTCGTGCAGGTCGTCAGAGGTTACCGCGTAGGCCAGATTTCCAATATAGATATTCACAAAAGGTTCTCACTAGGTGTGTGGGCTGTCGTGCAGTCACAAATGGATAACCAGCTCCACCAGATTAACCATTTGAGATTGGCCCTTTGCGGAGAAATAAACCCCTGGGCCAATTCAGTAAGGCGCGTTGCCTAAAATCCATATCAAGCGCCACAATGTGGAACTTTATATGCCTAATGGCTCGCCTTTTCAACAGTAATAGACGCAATTAATCGTCTTATTCTGCTCCTAATAAATAAAGAGCGCCTTTTTAGGCGCTACTTTATATACAAAAATTATTTCCGTTTCATGGATAGGAAGAATTCGTCATTTGTCTTGAAATCTTTCAATTTATCCACTAGGAATTCAGTCGATGCAACATCTTCCATATCGTGTAACAGCTTACGCAAAATCCACACTCGCTGCAGCTCGCCCTCAGGCATTAACAGCTCTTCCCGGCGAGTGCCGGATCTGCGCACATTAATGGCTGGATATACGCGTTTTTCAGCAATTTTGCGATCCAGCTGCAATTCCATATTACCGGTACCTTTAAATTCCTCGAAAATCACTTCGTCCATTTTCGAGCCGGTATCGATAAGTGCAGTAGCAATAATAGACAGACTTCCGCCTTCTTCAATATTTCGCGCTGCCCCAAAGAAGCGCTTCGGGCGCTCTAAGGCGTGAGCATCAACACCACCGGTTAATACTTTACCGGAGCTAGGAACTGTTGTGTTGTAAGCGCGAGCCAGGCGGGTGATAGAGTCGAGCAAGATAACCACATCTTTCTTGTGCTCAACCAGGCGCTTGGCTTTTTCAATTACCATTTCCGCAACTTGTACGTGACGTGCCGGCGGCTCATCAAAAGTAGAGGCAACAACTTCACCGCGCACGGAGCGCTGCATTTCTGTCACTTCCTCAGGACGCTCGTCAATCAGCAGTACGATCAAATGGCACTCTGGATTATTGCGCGTAATGGCCTGTGCCATATTTTGCAACATAATCGTTTTACCGGCCTTCGGCGGCGCAACAATCAAGCCGCGCTGGCCTTTCCCGATTGGAGCTACAAGATCAATAATACGACCAATCAGGTCTTCGGAGGAGCCGTTTCCGCACTCGAGGGTGAGGCGATCGTTGGGGAATAGAGGAGTGAGGTTTTCGAAAAGAATTTTGTTACGTGCGTTTTCCGGTTTGTCAAAATTAATTTCGTTAACTTTTAATAAGGCAAAATATCTTTCGCCTTCTTTCGGTGGGCGAATCTTTCCGGAAATTGAGTCACCCGTACGTAAATTAAATCGGCGAATCTGACTTGGAGATACATATATATCATCCGGTCCCGCAAGATAAGAGGAGTCAGCAGAACGCAAAAATCCAAAACCATCTTGAAGGATTTCTAATACGCCGTCGCCATAAATATCTTCACCGCTTTTGGCGTGGCGCTTGAGGATATTGAAAATAATATCCTGCTTGCGCGAACGGGCCAGGTTTTCAAGGCCCATGCCTTTGGCTATTTCAATCAACTCTTCAATGGGTTTGGTTTTTAATTCGGAGAGATTCATACCAATTGCTTATTAATGTTTCTGTTGTCATATGGCGCGGACACGCCTGAAATTTTGAGGAGGGGTTTGATATTAGAGATTAGCTCGTTTATTTACCCGATACACCTAGGTACCTTTTCCTACCAAGACCACAGTACTCAGTAAACTTTTGCTCTCCATAATCAATTTATGGAGCATTATCAGAACAAGTTCAACTCGAGGAGTATACGCGCCGGGGATGGTCAGGGACCCTGTGGAGGGGCGTTTTGTCAGCTCGTCTCATTTAATTCAAGACCGCTGAACTATTTCAGAATTACAGCCAGTATAACGGGTGTTTCCAATCCTGCAAAGAAATTTACCCCCTTTGCAGGATGGAAACGACAGTCTTACAGCTGACCGTCGATAAACTCAGTCAGCTGTGCGCGGGACAGTGCGCCGACTTTAGTGCCTTCGACATTGCCGCCTTTGAACAGCAGCAGCGTGGGGATACCACGGACATTGTATTTGGCCGGGCTCTCTTTATTCGCATCAACGTCTACTTTTACGATCTTCAACTTATCGCCGTAGTGGCCTGCCAGGTCTTCCAGCACTGGAGCGATCATCTTGCACGGACCGCACCACTGTGCCCAAAAATCTACCAACACCGGGCCTTCAGCTTTGAGAACTTCTGCTTCGAATTCAGCGTCAGATACGTTGACGATTGAGTGCTCGCTCATATTGCATTCCTGTTCTTTAGTTACTCGATGCGTGGGCACCGCCAACGCATCTTCTCACGGTCACAGCGGTGGTTATACAGCTGCGATGCACCATTGCCCTCAAAATTGGGGCGCAAAATGGGATTTCAAGTCTTTCCTTCCACAGACTTACGCCTGCTCCAGGAAGCGCTGCAAAATCTCATCGATATAGTCAAAGCCAAAAGCCGTGGCAGCAATCCGCTTATCCAGACGCTCTACAAGCTCCATTGCCATCAGGGTAGGCCATTGTTTTTGCAGCTCGGACATCGGCAATCCGGTGTAGCGGGTGAAAGTATCACTGGGAACACCATCCGCCAGGCGAAGGGCATTCATAAGAAACTCCAGTGGCAAATCCTCATTCTCAACCCTGTCAGTATGGGGTTCAGACAAGGCACTATGCAGCAGCTCGGGATGTTGCCTGGCGATAGACAAGTAGTCCCTCGGAGTGCGTGTGCGACGACTGCGCAGAATTTGCCCAGTTTCAGCTAGGGTTACCTTGCCATGAGCACCGGCACCAATCCCCAGATAATCTCCGAATGACCAATAATTAATATTATGGCGGGATTCAAGTTCGGGTTTGCTATAAGCCGACACCTCGTAACGACAATAGCCCTCGGACGCCAGTAGTTCGCGTCCGCTGCCCTGCATACTGGCGATCAGCTGGGAGCCGGGGGTGACTGGTGGCGCACTGTAGAATGCAGTATTTGGCTCAATCGTTAATTGGTACCAGGAAATATGCTCTGGAGCCAAGGAAATTGCTCGGCGCAAATCGGCAAGGGCTTCCACCTCGGTCTGATTGGGCAATCCGTGCATCAGGTCGAGGTTAATATTGTCAAAGCCCGCGCGACGCGCCATTGCCAGGGCACCTTCGGCCTCTTCTCCGCTGTGAATACGTCCCAACTGTTGTAGCTGATTGGAATCGAAGCTTTGCACTCCAATAGAAAGACGATTAACTCCAGCAGATCGATAGCCAGTGAACTTGGCTTGTTCAAAAGTGCCGGGGTTGGCCTCCAGGGTTATCTCGACCCCCTCAGCAAAACCCACCACCTGCTCAGCAGTCTCCAGGATCTGCCCAATTGCTTGGGGGGAGAACAGGCTCGGCGTACCACCACCAAAAAAGATGGACTGCAATTTTCGCCCCTGCACCCAGGGCAACTGGCTGATCAGATCCAGGCGCAACTGCGCCACATACTCGGATTCCGGTAGGGCGTAGTCCGAATTAGCCCGGTCTCTATCAGCCTGGTGGGAGTTGAAATCACAGTAGGGACATTTGCGCACACACCAGGGGATATGGATATACAGGCTTAGTGGTGGCAGCTGTAATTCAGCAATCTGATCAGGCAAGGTCGGCACCCTGCATATTTTGCTGCCATAAAAGCTCAAATTGAGACATAGCCTGGGCCCTGTGGCTCAGTCGATTCTTCAAGTCTCTCGGCAGTTCAGCGGAGGTCATTCCCTCAGATTCAACAAAGAACAGCGGGTCATAACCAAAACCCTGCTCTCCCGCCGGCTCCCGCAAAATTGTCCCGCTCCACTTTGCACTAGATACCAAAGGCACCGGGTCGTCCCATTGCCGCACAAAAGCCAGCGCGCAGTGGAAACTGGCAGTGCGATGCTTAGATTCAACATCAACCATGGCCTCCAATAACTTCGCATTGTTTTTTTCATCAGTCGCCCTGGCACCTGAGTAGCGTGCAGAGTAAATTCCCGGCGCACCACTCAATGCATCTACCGACAGCCCGGAGTCATCGGCTAATGCCGGCAGGCCACTGATACGGCTGGCGTGGCGGGCCTTAATCAAAGCATTCTCAATAAAGCTCAATCCGGTCTCATCAGCGTCACTTACCCCAAAGTCAGACTGAGGAAGAACCTGTATATCCCATGAGGCGAACAGCTGTGAAAATTCGCGAAGTTTGCCGGCATTACCGCTGGCAAGAACAATTTTATTTACCATATTGCTTCAAACAAAAAGCGGGCCTCGGCCCGCGGTGAATCTTAAAGAAGGGGTTTCGACCAGCTCTCAGCCAGCGGAACCTTGGCAGATGTCTATCGGTTCAATCTGCGACGGAAAGTGATCGTCTCACTTTTACCATTGGGCAGCTTGATATCTACGTTAAAGGTAAGGGTCTCCTCATCCTCAAAGCGCAGGGGTGCGAGATAGTAAACAGCATCCCCTTCCCGAATTTCTTTGAACTTAAGTGGTCTTGACTGCTGGATCAGGTTGGTAGCTGTGCCAGACATCTCAGCGCTGAGGCCATGGGTTCCGCCCTCTTTCTTGACGACAGAGACATTTACATACGCCCGATCTTTTGCTCGAGCCAACTGGTACTGACGGGCGATATCCGGCTGGATAAAATCGCTATTGAACACTGAATAGACTACTCGATAGTCGCCAAAATCAGCATAGTTCTTAATCGTACGCGCTTCTTGCGCGGCAGCGCCGACAGATAAAAATAGCAAGGCCACAGAAGCAGCCAGGGTAAGGATGCGTTTCACGCTCCACCTCCAGTTGTTATAGGCGCCACCTCTCCCGGTAGGTTTGGTGGTCAATTCCAGTCAGGCCCCCTCAGGAGTGCCTCTCTCGATCTATTTATCGCGCCAAAGTCCTCCACAAAAGAGCTGGCGCAAATCTTAGTTTAGCGAGTTAGATGATAGATGGCTGTCTCACCAAACAAATTTGGTAAAAAGTCTTTGAATGCCCGTCCAACCGTGGACTCAGAAACCACTTGCCGATGCAGAATCGCCCAGCCATTTTCTCGGCATAACACCTCAAAGTCTGTAAAAGTACAAAAGTGAATATTGGGAGTGTCATACCATTCGTATGGCAATAAGTCGGATACTGGCATGCGCCCGGAGAATGCGAGGTGCCAGCGGGCCTTCCACTGCCCAAAATTGGGAAACGTAATAATGCAATCCCGCCCAACCCGAAGCATTTCCTCTACCACTAAATGAGGCTGACTCAAGGTTTGCAGTGCCTGGGTCATCACCACAGCATCAAAGCTACCATCAGCAAAATTTCCCAGCCCTGTATTCAGATTTTGCTCGACAACATTGACCCCACGGGCCACACATCGCTCTATTTGCTCGGGATCAATCTCCAGGCCATAGCCTTTCACATTTTTATTTCTCCCCAGCTGATCGAGCAGTGCACCATCGCCACAGCCGAGGTCGAGAACCCGGCTGTTGGGAGCGATCCATTCCTGGATCACATCCAAATCTATCCGCATCAGTACACCTCCTCAGCAATTTCTGCCGCAACTCTCTGCATATAGGCACGAAATACACCTTCATAACGACCATTGGGCAGCAGGAAGGCATCGTGTCCCATTGCTGACTCTACTTCGGCATAGCTGACTGGAATATCCGCGTGCATCAGGGCATCGGCGATTTCCCTCGAGCGCTCCGGCGCAAAGCGCCAATCAGAAGTAAATGACACCAATAAAAACCGGCACTTGGCATGGGAGAAGGCCTCTACCGGGTCATCCCCGTATTCTCGAGCTAAGTCGAAGAAATCCAGCGCTCGAGTCATCAGAATGTAAGTATTGGGATCGAAGGTGGTGGAAAAACTGGCTCCCTGGTAGCGCAGATAACTTTGTATCTGAAACTCCACTTCTTCATCCGATCCTTGTTGAAAGCTGCCACTGCGCAATTCTCGACCAAACTTGCGCCCCAACCCATCGTCAGACAGATAAGTGATGTGCCCGATCATACGCGCAACGGCCAGGCCTCTACGGGGTAACTTATCCTGTTGGAGGTAGTGCCCATCACAAAAGTCTGGATCGGATGTTATCGCTTGGCGTGCGGTCTCATTAAACGCGATATTCTGTGCAGATAACTTCATGGCAGAGGCAATCACCACACAATTACGCAGGCGCTCAGGGTATTCCAGTGACCAGCGCATCGCCTGCATTCCACCGAGACTGCCGCCAACAACCGCCGCCCATTGTCGAATACCTAGCATATCCGCCAGACGCGCTTGACTGTGGACCCAGTCGCGGACACGCAGTGATGGAAAATCCGGCCCCCAGGTAGTGCCGGTATCCGGGTTGATGGATACGGGGCCGGTAGATCCGTGGCAACCGCCGAGATTATTAACGGACACCACAAAGAAATGATTAGTATCTATCGGCTTACCCGGACCGATATAGTGGTCCCACCACCCCGGACGCTTATCATCGATACTGTGTCGCCCCGCAGCGTGATGATGCCCAGACAGAGCATGACAGATCAGAACTGCGTTAGTCTTTTCCCTATTGAGTTCACCGTAAGTCTCATAAACCAGAGTGTAATTTTTCAGTACTCGACCACAGGCCAATTCCAGCGGTTCACTAAAGTGATGGCTTTTAGGCTCAACAAGGCCCACGGAGCCTGGGTCACCGGTAGTTGCGGTTTGGGCTTCCGCAGAAGCGATAGGATTTTCCGTTGACAAGGCACTGTATCTGTCAGGTTGATAGGTGCTGCCTGGCAAATTGCCGAAGCAGTCAGTGAATAAGATCACTGCAACTTATAACAAATGCCAGTCAGAACCAATATCAATTAGCACCCAATTCAGGTGGTATGGGAGGCCTTCAAGGGGGTTACATTGTGCGCGCGCGGCGCCGGCGCAACCGGCTGTGGTGCAGAGCTGTTGTGCCGCAGTAAATCCTCTAACGCCACCAGCGCCTTATCATTGCGCTGAACCTCATCCTCGAGAGTTCGAAGATCCGTGCGACGACTGCGAGTTTTCTGTTTCAACTCGGTAAGCTTAATCAAATGGCGATTGAGTAATTGTTTCTGATACTGCGCATGCTGTTTAAGAGGCTCAAGAGCCTGCTCTAACCAATTTTCCGCTTTGTTACCCATATCGTCGTAAAGCCGACCCACTTCACTGGCAAGCGTGGTAATAAAGCGCTCGCTGAGACGGCTGCGGCGCGCCAATAACAGCTGCGGGGATCGCCTCAGCTGAGCGGCCTGGCGATGCAGTCCACGCAACGCGAAGCGAAATTTGCGGATAGTAAAATACTGCTCGGCATCATCCACTTTCTTTAAGCTGGAGCGCTCAAAGACAGCGTCGAGCAAGCGATTAGCCTGATCCACTTCCCGCTCGAGGTTAGACATCTGATGGTCTACCCCTTCCATAAAAGTATCGATAGCCCTGGCCATGCCCATGGGCGTCCAACGGCGATTGAGAGTAGCCAGGGTATCGTCAATCAGCGCCTGCAACTGCTGTCTGGATATCGGCGCCAACAAAGAAGTGCTTTGTCGTGTAAGCATTCTCTGGCTGGATTTGAGCGTCAGCAATTCCTGATGACAAATCTTATGCTGCTCGCGCACGGTCGTCTGCAACTGTTCCAACTCTGCCAATTGCTCTGAGGTGTTGCCACTATTGCGCTGCAGGTGAGCCAACGCTGCCCGGCCACTATTCAAACGACGCTTGAGTAGATCGCGGGTATCAGCCATCAGAGTGAGAGCTTGATGCAGTGAGCGGTGCTCGGCCATTTTATGCCGGTGCTCCAACAGGCGCTGAACCAGCATCCTTTCAAACTCACCGAAGCGGCTGCTTCGCACCAAATCCGCATCCCGCTGCTGGCGCCCCAACAGAGCCATTTTTGCAGAGACTCCGGCAACACTTTCCTGAGGCAGAGACAAGAGGCCGGCCACTTCACTGCGCATGCGTCGCAGCAGCAGCTCAGCATCCTCCTCCGGATCATCCCAAAGCACATCCATCTTGTTGAGCAGGGCCATCACGGATGTTCCGCGATGCTCTTGCAGTGGCGCCAGGTGAGTTTCCCACATGCTCATATCGGTACCACTTACCCCAGCATCGGCAGCCAGCAGAAAGGCAACCGCCTGGGCCCCAGGCAGTGTACTCAATGTGAGCTCCGGCTCATTGCCGAGGGCGTTCAGTCCCGGGGTATCAATAATACGCAACCCCTGATCCAGCAATGGGTGCGGCAGACAAATCAAAGCAAAACGCCAGGCGGGGATCTCAACTAGATTCCCTTTGCCATCCAAGTGGCGCCGATCGAAGCCATAGCGAGCGGCTTCTTCCGGCATTACTGACTTGGTCGAGGCAACCTTCAATAAAGTCTCTCGGGTCGCCTCGGGATCATTGGCATCAAACTCGTGAGTTACCCACTTTTGCGGAATTCGACGGAAGCTCTCCAGGCTGGTATTCGTCGCCAGGGTCTCAATCGGAAGCAGCCGCAAACTGGCGCGCTCGCCGCCATCACTGAAAATTTCCGTGGGACACATAGTGGTGCGCCCCGGTCTTGAGGGCAGTAGACGCTGTCCGTAAGTTTGCGACAACAGGGCATTGAGCAGTTCAGTTTTCCCCCGTGAAAACTCCCCAACTAAAACCAGGGTGAACTGATCATCTGCAAGTAGGGCGCGGGCCTGCTGTACAACCTGGCAGGCACCAGCGGAATTAGAGAAGTGCTGTTCAAGCCATTGGCTGAAGTGGGCAAACTGGCGATCGAGATTCTTTTTCCAACGGTCGTAGTCAGAAATATGCTGGCGTAAAAGTGCGTCTTCCATTTCACGGTGTTCTTGTTATTGAGACCCGGAACTACCGGCCCCTACTAAGACAAGAGAAAGAGCCGTCAGTCAATAGTATAAGAGTCTAACACCGCGCCAAATACGATCTAGTGCGCACAGGTGAAGAAATGTTCAGCCGGTCACAATTTAAGAAACCTTCGAACAACTGCGCAAGCCCCAGAGGGCGGGGCTTGAAAGATGCAGGGGATATTTTGGGGTGATCAGAGTCCGGTTAAAAGCCGGGGATATGCCAAAACAGGCTGTACACGAAAGCCGGCATGTTGGCCATTTGGGCAAAACCAATAAGCAGCCTGTTAATCACAGTGAGCAGGATAAAGACAAAAATCGGGCTGATATCAATCACCCCCAACGGGGGAATCAAGCGTCGCACAGGTCCGCAAAATGGCTCCAGGAGTTGGTGCAGTAAAATTAGAATTGGATGGCCGCTATTCGGCGCAATCCAGCTGGCAACGATGGAGACCAATAAGCCGACAAACACCATCGCTATCACAGTGGAGACACAGCCGATCAACGACCACAGCAGGGCACTGAGGGGGTTAACCAGGCCGTAACCTGCGATCATGGCGCAAGCCATAATCATCGCCCAACCGACTATCAACGCCAGTACTACTGAGGCCATATCGACGCCAAAAAGTCCTGGCACCACTTTGCGCAGCGGCAGCAGCAAAGGGTTGGTAACCTTCACAACGCCCTGAGATATGGGGTTGTAAAAATCCGCACGGCCCAACTGCAATAGGAAACGCAATAACACGGCGAAAAGGAACAAAATGCCCAGTATGCCCACGACATAAACGCCGATATCGCTGAAGGTATTGACCATGGATAAACCCTAAACAAAAAGATTTTCAGCAGCCACCGCTGCACCTACCCAATTGGACCGGAACCTGTTACCGATCCAATTCCTTTGCCATTTCTGTCGCCCGCTCCTCGCAATCGCGCATGGCATCGGCCACTAACTGCGGCAACCCACCCTTCTCGAACCGTTGAACAGCGCGCTCAGTGGTTCCACCTGGTGACATCACATTGCGCTTCAACTGGGCGACGTCAACATCGCTGGCGACCGCCAGTTTGGCGGCGCCCAGGGCAGTTTGCAACACAAGGCGCTCCGCATCTGCACGGGCAAGGCCACCGGCGGAAGCCGCATCAATCATGGCCTCCATAAACTGGAAAAAGTAAGCCGGCGCCGATCCCGCTACCGCAATCACCTGATCGATGCCGCGCTCTTCCTCAACCCAGTATGAGATGCCTACCGCATCGACGATGCGCCCGGCGAGTTCCTTCTGTTCGCCCGTAACCTTGCTATCGGCATAAAGACCGGTAACTCCGGTTTGCACCAGGGCCGGGGTATTAGGCATAGCCCTGACAATAGGGAGGTGCATTCCCATCCAACGGTGGTAAGCCGCGAGCGGAATTCCCGCAGCAAAAGTGATAATCAAGGGCGAGCGATCCACCAAATGGGGTTTCAGTCCCTCACAAAGTTCTCGCATAACCTGCGGTTTCACCGACAGCACAATTACATCGGCATCGACAATAGCGGCAACATTATCGTCACTAATAGCTACCCCGTGGCTCTCGGCAAAAGCATTGAGCTTGTCCCGATCACGGCCTGTAGCAGTGATCCGGTCCGCCGGATAACCGGAGGCCACCAAACCACCGATCACTGCCCCCGCCATATTGCCGGCACCACCAATAAAAACCATCTTAGGGTTCGCTGTACTCACTCATATCACCTTGGGCGGTTACAAAAATTTTGTCGCTTTTCCCCGTTCGGGGCATTCCGCTAATATGTGGCCGCCAGATTCAAATAACAAGAGAGCCATACCAAGTGGCTCCTAACGGAGGACAGTATGCAAAAAGGATGGCGTTCACTGCTTATAGCGACACTGATCACTGCGACCAGTGCAGCTGGTGCAGTAGAAACTCGCACGCTAAATAACGGCCAATTGGTACTCGAAGATGTGCCAAACATTCCCCAAACTATCATCAATGAGCTCAATCGTTATCAAAACGTACGCTCAGCTAGCTTCCGGGGCTGGGACATTGACGGTAACGGTATCTATGTCAGTACCCGCTTCGGCGAAGTTTCTCAATTACACAAAGTAGAGAATGCGGGTGGCGCTCGCCGACAACTAACTTTTTTCGAAGAGCCGATAGGCGGTATGTCTACCCGCCCGGAGCACCGCCAGCTGGCATTCACCATGGATGCCGGTGGCAATGAATACGCCCAGATTTTCCTGTTTGATACAGAAAACGGCACTAGCGAGATGATTACCGATGGTGAATCTCGCAATGGCAGTATTCTCTGGAATAAGCAGGGCTCAGCTATCGCTTACCAGAGTACTCGCCGAGATGGCAGGGCCAATGATATATGGCTAACCACTTTCGACGGTGACAAAAAAGAAGACCGCTTGATCCTTAAGTCTGAGGATGGCAGTTGGTGGGGGCCCAGTGATTTCTCACAATCCGGCAGCCAAATTTTGGTCATGCAATATATCTCCTCCACTCGATCCAATGTCCATTTGCTGGATCTCGACAGCGGCGAAGTCTCACTACTCGCCGGCACGAGCGATGAAGAGGCTGATTCCCGCAATTTCCCAGCGGGTTTCAGTTATGACAATCACTCGGTTTATATCATCTCTGACAAAGGGCGCGAATTTACCCAACTGATCCGCAAAGACCTGGAGAGTGGCAGTGAAAAGATAATTACCTCCGATATCCCCTGGGATATCAGCAGCTTTATCCTAAGTAAAGACGGTCGCCGCGGCGCTTTTGTCGCCAACGAAAATGGTATGTCCACCCTCTATCTATACGATCCACGCAATGACCGCTACCGCAAGGTCGACTCGCTGCCGATCGGTCTTATCGGCGGAATAGAATTTAACCCCGAAGGTGATAAGCTGGCCCTAACCCTAAACACACCTAAAACTCCCTCCGATTCCTTTGTCATGGACCTTGGCCGCCGCCCGCTATCCAGTGGTGACCTTACCCGATGGACATTTAGTGAAGTCGGTGGTCTCGACAGCGAAAGCTTTGTCGAACCCGAACTGGTGCACTATCCGACTTTCGACGAGGTGGATGGAAAGCCGCGTGAAATTCCCGCATTCGTCTATAAGCCGCGTAATGCCAAAGGCCCTGTACCTGTGGTTATTTCAATCCACGGTGGCCCTGAAGGACAGTACCGTCCCATGTTTTCCAGCACATACCAGCTGTGGCTAGAAAAACTTGGCGTTGCTGTAATTGCTCCAAATGTACGCGGGTCCGCTGGTTATGGTAAGAGCTACCTAGCCATGGATAACGGCTACAAGCGAGAGGACTCAGTTAGGGATATCGGCGCTCTTCTGGATTGGATTGCTACCCAGCCTGATCTGGATCCGGAACGCGTTGCTGTGTTTGGCGGCAGCTACGGTGGTTACATGGTGCTGGCCAGTAGTGTTTACTACTCCGATCGTTTAAAAGCAGCAGTGGATATCGTAGGCATCTCTAACTTTGTCACCTTCCTCACCAATACCAAGAGCTATCGTCGCGACCTTCGTCGAGTCGAATACGGTGATGAGCGGGATCCGCAGATGCGCGCCTTCCTCGAAAAAATCAGCCCCAACAACAATGTGGACAAGATCCAGGTGCCAATGTTTGTAGTGCAGGGACAAAATGACCCTCGGGTACCTGTCACCGAGGCTGAGCAAATCGTGGCTGCACTTCGTGAGAATGGCAATCAAGTCTGGTATATGAACGCACTCAATGAAGGGCACGGCTATCGCAAGAAAGAGAACAGTGATGCCTTTACCCAGGCAACAGCGCTCTTCTTTGCCGAACACCTACTGAATGAAGATCAAAAAAAGCAGCTCAGTTTGAATGAACAATAATTATTTGTTCCCAGAAAAAGAAAACGGCCTTTAGGGCCGTTTTCTTTTTAGAACTTAACTATGTAAAGAGCCCCTGATGATTAACTAAACAAAAAAGGAAATGTTTCCACAATCGCAATCAAGTTCAAAACAATCGCCAATATCCAAAGCCAATAGCGGCTCTTATCTCCGAATATCCCAATAACTGCCGAATTCAAAAAACCGGTCACCAATGAGATTTTGGGAGAAACAAATGCAATCAGGCAGATAAAAGCCAACCACTCAAGCGCCACCCAAGTCACCAGTACACTATTCGTTACAGACAGAGATAGCACCGCGCTCACTGATAAAAGCAGCAGCAATACATCTACAGTCCCAGATTTTGTCATCCCGTATCCCAAAAAAATCTACTTGCGTACTAATTCTGTCATGCAGAATAGTTTCGTGCCCCAAAAATATCTGTGCCGATACGCACAATAGTGGCGCCGCAGGCAATAGCAGCCTCCATATCTTTAGACATCCCCATGGATAGAGTATCGAAGGTCTGCTCAGGAAATTCTTCGCGAAGACTTTGCAGCAACCCTGCCAACTGGATAAATGGTTTTTCCTGCTCAAATACATTGTCACGAGCAGCGGGAATCGCCATCAAGCCACGCAGGCATAGCCCCGGCAATGTCATCACTTCACGCGCCAGAGCCACCAAATCCTGTGGAGCTATGCCAGACTTGCTCTGCTCGCCATCGATATTCACCTGCAAGCAGATATTGAGTGGTGCCATATTACTGGGACGCTGTGCCGACAGACGTTGGGCGATTTTTAAGCGATCCACCGTGTGCATCCATTGGAATCGCTCTGCCACAGCGCGGCTTTTGTTCGATTGAAGCGGCCCAATAAAATGCCAGTGAATATCCAGGTCGGACAGGGCATCCTGTTTTTGCAGGGCTTCCTGTAAATAATTTTCGCCAAAGTGATGCTGGCCAGCTGCAAAAGCAATCCGCAGGTCTTCCGCCGGTCGTGTTTTGGAAACCGCCAACAGGGTAATTTCTGCAGGGTTGCGATCGCAGTTGTTGCAGCATGTCACAATCCGCTCACCTACTGCATTCAGGTTTTCGACGATTGTCTCTTTGCGCATATACTGATGCCCTTACCGATTTGAGCGGCGATTTTACCTGAGCCCAAACAAGAACCATAAGGTAGCAGTATGGATATCACTGAACTCCTCGCCTTTAGCGCCAAGCAAAACGCCTCGGACTTACACCTCTCGGCGGGCCTGCCGCCGATGATCCGTGTCGACGGCGACGTGCGCCGTATCAACCTGCCCTCAATGGAGCACAAGCAGGTACACGGCCTGATCTACGAGATCATGAACGATAAGCAGCGCAAGGATTACGAAGAACTACTGGAAACAGACTTCTCTTTTGAAGTCCCCGGTGTCGCCCGCTTTCGTGTAAACGCCTTTAACCACAACCGAGGTGCCGGCGCCGTATTCCGGACCATTCCCTCCAAGGTTCTCACTATGGAAGACCTGGGAATGGGTCAGGTGTTTAAACAGATCTCAGATACTCCCCGTGGCTTGGTACTGGTGACCGGGCCCACGGGTTCCGGTAAGTCCACCACCCTGGCGGCGATGATGGACTACATCAACGACAATAAATACGAGCATATCCTCACCATCGAGGACCCGATCGAATTTGTGCACGAATCCAAGAAGTGCCTGGTGAACCAGCGTGAGGTGCACCGGGATACCCACGGCTTTGCCGAAGCGCTGCGCTCTGCACTGCGTGAAGACCCGGATATCATTCTCGTGGGTGAGATGCGGGACCTGGAGACCATTCGCCTGGCGCTGACTGCGGCAGAGACCGGTCACTTGGTATTCGGCACCCTGCACACCACTTCCGCCGCCAAAACCATTGACCGTGTGGTAGATGTATTCCCGGCGCAGGAGAAAGCCATGGTGCGTTCAATGCTGTCGGAATCCCTGCAGGCCGTTATCTCCCAGACGCTAATGAAGAAAAACGGCGGTGGCCGGGTCGCTGCCCACGAAATTATGCGCGGTACCCCAGCCATCCGTAACCTGATCCGCGAAGACAAAATCGCGCAGATGTACTCGGCCATCCAGACCGGAGCCAGCGTCGGCATGCAGACCATGGACCAATGCCTGGAAGACCTGGTGGCACGCCGCATCATCAGCCGCGAAGTGGCTCGCGAAAAAGCCAAGATGCCGGAGAACTTCTAAACGGCCAAAACCCGCCCCCAATCTGGGGAAGAAAAGTCGAGATAAAACGCGGTAATCACCATGGATATTGAAAGACTTCTACAACTGGTTGTAGAGAAGGGCGCTTCGGATTTATTTATCACGGCGGGCGTCCCGCCCTCCATCAAACTGCACGGCCGAGTTGTGCCCTGTAGCAGCACCGCGCTCACGCCAGAGAAAGCGCGCGAGCTGGTGGTGGGAACCATGAACGAGAAACAGCGGCGCGAGTTTGCCGAGCAAAAGGAATTGAACTTCGCGATTGCAGTGCGCAACGTGGGGCGTTTCCGGGTATCGGCCTTCTTCCAGCGCAATCTGGTGGGTATGGTGCTGCGTCGCATCGAAACCAAAATCCCCACTATCGATGGACTCGGACTACCCGACGTACTCAAAGACCTGGCCATGACCAAACGCGGGCTGATCATTTTTGTGGGCGCCACCGGTACCGGTAAGTCCACATCCCTCGCCTCCATGATCGGCCACCGCAATGAGAACACCAAGGGCCATATCATCACCATTGAGGACCCGATCGAATTTATCCACCAGCATCGCGGCTGTATTGTGACCCAGCGCGAAGTGGGCCTGGATACCGAGTCTTTCGATGTAGCCCTGAAAAACACTCTGCGTCAGGCACCAGATGTTATTCTGATCGGTGAGGTGCGCTCCCGCGAAACCATGGACCACGCCATCGCTTTCGCCGAGACCGGCCATTTGTGTCTGTGTACCCTCCACGCCAACAATGCTAACCAGGCCCTCGATCGGATCATTCACTTCTTCCCGGCAGACCGCCACAAACAGTTGTTTATGGACCTGTCCCTCAATCTGAAGGCGATGGTGGCCCAGCAGCTGGTACCGACCCCCGATGGCGATGGCCGCCGTGCCTGCCTTGAGATCATGATCAATACCCCGCTGATGTCGGACCTGATCCGCAAAGGCGAAGTGGATAAGATCAAGGAGTTGATGAAGCGCTCTGGTGAGCAGGGAATGCAGACCTTCGACCAGGCACTCTACGAGCTCTACGATGGGGGAGAAATTACCTATGAGGATGCCCTCTCCCACGCCGACTCCGCCAACGATTTGCGCCTGATGATTAAGCTCAAATCCGAATCCGATGCCGAGTACTTAAATAGTGCCGCTGGCGAGTTGAGTCTACAAAATGATTCAGAGTACGGAGACGGTGGTCCTCAGCTCTACTAGCCCCCGATCCAGCCAGATCAAAACCGTTTACAGACATATCAAAGGTCCCCAGCCTGTAAACGGTTTTCACCCGGTATAATCCGCTGCGGATATTTCCGCAATGCAAAAGCTGATCCCGCCCGATATTGAATGATATCGCAGGCTCTTTTCTGCAGCATTTTTATTGAAAGAAAATAGCCTTTCAATAAGTCTCTATTTTCCTGCGCAATATCCCGTTAAAAGAGTGACCAATCAATATGAATAAAAAAGTCGCCTTGATCACTGGTGGCAACCGGGGCATTGGTGCCGCGACAGCCAAATTACTTGCCCACAGGGGGTACCAGATTGCCATTAGCTACCGGCAGCGCAAGCAGCAAGCGGAAGAACTGATCGTTGAACTTCGATCTTTTGGTGTTTTAGCAATAGCCGTTCGCGCCGATATCTCCTCAGAGAAAGATATTGTTCAGCTATTCAATACGGTCGACGAGCAACTAGGCCCAATTAGCTGCCTGGTTAACAACGCGGCAATCATTAAACCGCAAATGCGCGTCGAAACGATGGACGCTGAGCGTATCAATGAAATCCTGCGTACCAACATCACCGGCACCCTGCTCTGCTGCCGGGAAGCAATCAAAAGAATGTCTATCAAAAATGGGGGTACTGGAGGAACCATCGTGAATATTTCCTCTGCTGCCAGCCGTTCGGGATCACCTAACGAGTACATCGACTATGCAGCGAGTAAGGGCGCTGTCGATACGCTGACCATCGGGCTCAGCCAGGAAGTTGCCGATGAAGGGATTCGCGTAAATGGTGTTAGGCCTGGCTTTATTTATACAGAAATGCACGCTGATGGTGGCGAAGCAGACAGAATTGAGCGAGTAAAGTCTGCGATTCCACTCAAGCGTGGGGGGCGAGCAGAGGAAGTGGCTAAAGCTGTGGCTTGGCTACTCGGTGATGAATCCACCTTTACTACCGGTTCATTTATTGACGTTGCAGGCGGGAAGTAGGACCAAAAAATATGTTAGAAGCACTCTTTTCACTAATTGCAGCAACCGCTCTATTGCTCGGCTCCCCTGGTCCAGCACCACTTGCCCTGGCCGCATCGGGAGCGACATTTGGAGTGAGAAAAAGCGGCGGTTTCCTTATCGGCATCCTGCTTGGCCTGAGTGTCGCCATTGTCGGGGCAACCGCCGGCATCGCCGCACTACTGGCAGCCTGGCCAGAAGCGCGCTTGGCGGTTCAGCTTTGCGGTGCCTTATATATTGGCTATATCGCGATCAAAATTGCCACGGCCCCGGTACTGGAGCAGGGCGAATCGTCGACGGCTCAGCCTCCGTCGCTGCTGGATGGGTTTATTTTTAACTTATTGAATCCCAAGGCCTATGCTGCTTTTCTCGCCATATTCTCCCAATTCTTACTACCGATTGAAGAGAGTGGCCTGAGCTATTTAGCCACAGGCTTGGTCTGTTTACTGGTAGCCGCTGCGGTGGATTTTATCTGGTTGTGCTTAGGAGGAAGCCTGAGGCCGGTTTTTCATAAACCCAGGCAGGCGCGAATAATCAGGGTATGTTTTGCGGTATTAATGGTGGCAGCCGTACTCGCTGTTTTTATCCGCGGAAGCATTTAAGCTCTAACACATCTCTGCGATCAATCCTTTTACCGAAGGCAGCATGCGCCGGCTCACCAGCGGCGCTGCTGTTACGCCATCCAGCTCTACCCGGTAATTTGTACCTTCCCTGCGCAACCCAACAATATATTGCACAGCCACCAGTGCGCTGCGGTGAATACGCACGAAACGCTGTCCAAACTCACTCTCAAGCTCTTTTAGAGACTCATCCAGAATGGTCTCTCCAGCGGAGTGATGGGCTACAACATACTTGCTGTCCGCAACCAAACAGCGGATAGAATCTACATCCAGCAACTCCACCCCCAGGCGGCTTATCGCCTTAATACGGCTGCGGCCACTGGGCTCCTCCAGATCCTGCTTGGTTAACAACTGCTGCTGCGGCTTACTCAGACGCTGCGCTTTGGAAACCGCCTCACGCAGCTGTTCGACATTCACAGGTTTTAATAGATACCCAACCGCTGAGGTGGCAAAAGCGGGCAAAGCAAACTCATCGTGGGCGGTGCAGAAAATTATTGCCGGCGGACACGCGAAGCTGGATAACTGCTGAGCCAATTCCAGGCCGCTACCACCGGGCATTTCAATATCCAGTAGCACAAGGTCCGGGTCGAGTTCGCGGATCTGTGATAGTCCGACTTCAATATCTGCCGCTTCTCCCACAGCAATACAATTATCGATCCTCTCCAACTGCCGGTGCAGACGGGCACGAGCTAAAGGCTCGTCATCAACAATCAGTACGCGCAATTGGGTCACTCCATCACCTCGATAGTCTTCTTGGAATTTGTGCTGGACTCTATTTCCCGCCGGTCCACTTCCCGGGGAGATAAGGGTAGCTGTAGTATGACCCGGTACCGGCCCTCCTCCCGACGGGCGGTAAATTTGAAGCGATCGCCGTAGTATGCAGTGAGACGCTGGCGAATATTCTCTGTCGCCATGCCATTACCAGTCTTCGCAGGAACTGCACTGTCCTGTGGCAATGGGTTTTCAATAACAACTTTGAATATGCCCCCCCCTTGCGAGAGCTGTACGCTGATCTCTCCGCCTGCCCGCAACTGTGCCACACCGTGCAACACCGCATTCTCCAATAGGGGTTGAAGCAACATACTGGGCAGCTGAATCTTATCCAGGCCCGCGTCTAGCTGCCAACTCTGGCGCAAACGCTCCCCCAGACGCAGGGCTTCAATCTCCAAATAGCGTTGGGCTAGAGTAATCTCTTGCGCTAAAGGCACCAGCTTTGGATCGGCGAGGCTTGCACGAAATAATGCACATAAATCCTCTACCAACCGCTCCGCGCGATCAGGATCAACAGCGATCAAACTAGCCAGGCTGTTCATACTGTTAAAAAGGAAGTGGGGGCGAATCCGCGATTGAAGTGCCTCGATTCGGGCACCGAGCTCCGCCTGCTGCTGGTTGTAGAGTTGCTGCTGAAGATAGGCGTAGCGCAATACCACCCCCGCACAAATAGCCCCAAGCAGGCAGTCGCCCGCAAATCCCCAGCTATCAAAGCTGGTCTGCAACAACACCGCGCGCAGGGAGCGCTGCACTGCCATCACCAATATGAGCACCGACAGCACTGCAATAAAACTCAAGCCGCCAGCGAGTTTGTGGGGCATTTTCGCCAGGCTCGGCCGAAGCCGGCACAGCAGCGCGGCCGAAGGTAATATCACCCATTGGATCACCAGAGAGATCAGCCCCAGGCGCTGCCAACTGAATTCCGGTAAACCATCCAGGGCCAGGACCAGCACCAACGCCAGCAACTCCCCCATCAACACCAGTACCGCCAGAGAGGTGACACTACAGAGGTCTGGCAGAAACGGAAGCTGCCCAGATAGCGCAGAATCCTTATTTCCTGTGCGATATTTTCGAATTTTCTGCGTTATAATGCCCGACGGCCAGGGGAATGACATGCAGTTGTTATTCTTGATTGTCCCAAAGTTCCAAGCGCAAGATATCACCAAGCTCCCCAGCCTTTCATCTCACTGCAGCCAGGAAAACCATGAGTAACGAAAAATCCCCCTCCGAGTCCGCCAACAATCCTGCCGCCAAACTCTGGGGCGGCCGCTTTAGTGAAGCCACCGATGCCTTTGTCGAGCGATTTACCGCCTCGGTGACTTTTGACCAGCGCATGGCCATGGAAGACATCCAGGGATCACTTGCCCACGCGCAGATGTTGTCAGAAGTGGGGGTATTAAGTGCTGATGAATATCACAAGATAGCCGACGGCCTGAAGGGCATCGCCGAAGAGATAAAAGCGGGAGAATTTCCCTGGTCTGTGCAGCTCGAAGATGTCCATATGAATATCGAAGCGCGCCTGACCCAACGCATTGGTGCCACTGGCAAGAAACTGCATACCGGCCGCTCGCGCAACGATCAGGTGGCAACCGACATCCGCCTGTGGCTGCGTGGGCGCATCGATCTGATTGCTGCCGAACTGACCCGCCTGCAAAATGGCTTGGTCGATTTAGCCGAGCGCGAAGCCGATACCATTATGCCCGGCTTTACTCACTTACAGAGCGCGCAACCAGTGACCTTTGGCCACCACTTACTGGCCTGGAATGCCATGCTGAGCCGGGATTTCGAGCGCCTCATGGATTGCCGCAAACGGGTTAACCGCTCGCCGTTGGGAGCCGCAGCACTGGCCGGCACCAGCTATCCGATCAATCGCGCACGCACAGCGGAGTTGCTGGGCTTCGATGCCCCCACAGAAAACTCCCTCGACTCCGTCAGCGACCGGGATTTCGCTATCGAATTTTGTGCTTTCGCCGCGCTGCTGCTCACCCATCTATCCCGGGCCAGTGAGGAACTGGTGCTGTGGACTTCCAGCCAGTTCGACTTTATTGACCTGCCCGATCGCTTCTGCACCGGCTCCTCAATTATGCCGCAGAAGAAAAACCCCGATGTTCCGGAGCTGGTGCGCGGAAAAACGGGCCGGGTTAACGGCCACCTGATTGCGCTGCTGACACTGATGAAGAGCCAACCGCTGGCCTACAACAAGGACAACCAGGAAGATAAAGAGCCACTATTCGATGCCGCCGATACCGCACTGGATTGCCTGCGCGCGTTTGCCGATATGGCGCCGGCACTGAAGGCAAAAAAAGAAAATATGCTGGAAGCTGCGGCCAAGGGCTTCTCCACCGCGACGGATCTGGCCGATTACCTGGTGCGCAAAGGGGTGGCCTTCCGCGATGCTCACGAAATTGTCGGGCAGTCCGTATCCTTTGCTATTGAACAGGATAAAGACTTATCCGAACTCAACCTGGCCCAACTACAACAGTTCTCAACAGAAATTGGCGAAGATGTATTTGAGGTGCTGACTTTAGAGGGCTCGGTTGCGGCTCGCGATCATATTGGCGGTACCGCACCAAACCAGGTGCGCGCGGCCTGTAAACGCGCACGGGAAGAGATTTCGCAGCGCACTTAAGCGCTGTTTAAGCGGATAATCCGAGGGAAACCTGTTCGCCTTGCTGCTCGCTCAATACGCGGTCGAGCAAAGTCGGCAGGTCCTCACCGGTCGTGGTGCACTTCCAACCGGGGTTTTCAAAAGAAAGATGGTAGCCACCGGATTTGGCGGCGACCCACAACTCCCGGTTGGCAGACTGGCGCGAGAGAATTACCTGGCTGCCATTGTCTTCCAGGGTCAGGGTCAGCACCGCATCACTGCGTTCGTAGTCAATATCCCAATCACAGTGATCGAGTGCATCCTCAATACCGATTAGAGTCTGCTCCACAGCCGCATCATATTCCGCTTGGCTCATCTTTGGTTACTTCTGTTACCGTGTAATGTGTTGAATCAGGTGGGCCGCTATACTATCAGGCTTTTGCCGGTTGCCGCTGCGAATCTCCGACTCTCAGGATGTTATCGATGCTCAAAAAACGACTCTCTCTATTAACCATCACCATCGGTGCCACCGCACTGTTACTGGGCTGTGGCCAAAAAGGTCCTCTCTATCTTCCACAGGACCCCGCCATGCCCGCCTCCAATATTCCAGGTGGCCCGCCGGAGACAGTACCCACCAGTGGTGCAGCACAACCGGGCGAGCCCGGCTCCGCAGCAGAGCAAGCGGTGGAAACCGTTGATGAAATTGAATCTGAAGACGGCTATGGGCCCGACTTTGATATCGATGACACCATTGAGACCGGCCCGACTATCGAAGTCGACGACGAATCGGGCACAGCGGATGACTCCAATGTCGAGGAAGATTTAGAAGAGTAAGAACCGGTCATATGAGAGAGTTTAGTTATCGCGACGGTAGCCTGTGGGCTGAGCAGGTTTCACTGGAACAAATAGCTGAGAATTTCGGCACCCCCACTTATGTCTACAGCCGCGCGCACTTTGAACGGCAATATCGGGATTACGCCGAGGCCCTCGGCAATCGTCCCGGCCTAATCTGCTACGCAGTGAAAGCCAATAGTAACC
Source organism: Microbulbifer sp. CNSA002 (assembly GCF_047324085.1). NCBI lineage: Bacteria > Pseudomonadati > Pseudomonadota > Gammaproteobacteria > Cellvibrionales > Microbulbiferaceae > Microbulbifer > Microbulbifer sp. CNSA002. The sequence continues at coordinate 224,176 of NZ_CP172449.1, read as the reverse complement.
TGGGCATTCTGTCAGTGCTGGCACAGCTGGGGGCGGGCTTTGATATTGTTTCCGGCGGGGAACTTGAGCGAGTGCTGCTCGCCGGCGGCAACCCATCGCGAATCGTATTTTCCGGAGTGGGTAAAACCTCAGAGGAAATGCGGCGTGCTCTGGAGGTTGGAGTGCACTGCTTCAATATTGAATCAGAAGCGGAAATTGACCGCCTTGAGCGCGTGGCCGCAGAGTGTGGCAAGACCGCCCCGATTTCCATCAGAGTCAATCCCGATGTGGATGCACAAACCCACCCCTATATTTCTACCGGTCTCAAAGAAAATAAATTTGGCATCGCCATAGACAAGGCGATCGAAGTTTATCAGCACGCGGCGGATTCCGAGCATCTGAAAATTACCGGTGTGGACTGCCATATCGGTTCCCAGCTCACCGAAGTCGCCCCCTTCCTGGATGCACTCGATCGCCTGCTGGTTCTTATCGATCAGCTCGCCGAGCTGGGAATTACCCTGGAACACCTGGATCTGGGCGGAGGCCTCGGTGTGCGTTATCGGGGTGAGGAACCACCCCCTGTCGGGGATTACCTGGCGGAGGTCCACAAGCGTATCGGCGAACGCAATTTATCCCTGATTCTCGAACCCGGCCGCTCCATTGCCGCCAACGGCGGCGCCCTGCTGACCCGGGTCGAATACCTGAAGCGTACCGAAGAGCACAACTTCGCTATCGTCGATGCCGCCATGAATGACAACCTGCGTCCGGCCCTTTACCAAGCATGGCAGGATATTGTGCCAGTGACACCGGACGAGAGTGAAAGTACCCTGTGGGATATTGTCGGTCCGGTATGCGAAACGGGCGACTTCCTGGGTAAAAACCGCTCCCAATCTCTGCGAGAGGGGCAACTGTTAGCCATGTTGTCGACCGGTGCCTACGGTTTCACCATGAGTTCCAATTACAACAGCCGCTGTCGCGCTGCTGAAGTACTTGTGGATGGCGACAAAACTTACCTGGTGCGTGAGCGGGAGACTTTTGCTGACTTGGTTCGCGGTGAAACCACTGTCCCCAAAAAAGCCTGATCAGCTACTTGCATCGCAGTGGGGTCCATTTTTCAGCCCGGGCCCCAAACCGCAGCTAACGCCGCGGAAAATCAGTACGAATAGAGAAATGGAATGCGCGTTAAATTCAGCAAGATGCATGGGCTCGGCAACGATTTCGTGATGCTCGACGGCGTCAGCCAAAAAATTAAACTGACCCCGGAAAAAACTCGTCGCCTGGCAGACCGCTGCCTCGGCGTGGGCTGCGACCAGGTACTGCTGGTGGAGCCGCCCCGCACACCCGAGGCGGATTTTCGCTATCGCATATTTAACGCTGATGGCAGCGAAGTGGAAAATTGCGGCAATGGCGCCCGCTGCTTTGCCCGCTTTGTACGTGAACGCCGCCTTACCGGTAAGAAAAATATCCAAGTAGAAACTGCCGCCGGTTTACTGCACCTTAGAGTGCTGGACGGGGATCAGGTTAGTGTCGATATGGGAGCACCAGTCCTTGAGCCCCAAAAAGTACCTTTTTCCGCCGATCGCCGTGCAGAGTCCTATCCCCTGGAAGTGGACGGGGAGACCTTCACCATTGGTGCTGTATCCATGGGAAACCCCCACGCGGTTCTGCTGGTGGAAGATATCGCTTCCGCACCGGTGGAAAGACTCGGGCCCCTAATTGAACGCCACCCGCGGTTCCCACAAAAGGTCAACGCTGGCTTTCTGCAAGTGGATACACGCACCGAAGCCCGGCTCAGGGTATTTGAGCGCGGCGTTGGCGAAACTCGTGCCTGTGGCACCGGCGCCTGTGCTGCCATGGTATACGCTCGCCTGCGAAACCTGGTGGATGACAAAGTCCAAATTCAGCTCCCCGGCGGCACACTGACAATTCACTGGAGCGGACCCGGCCAGCCAGTTACTATGACCGGGCCCGCAACCACAGTTTTTCACGGGCAGATTATTCTCTAAACAATTGTCCGGGTATTTGGCAGTAAACCCGCCACAAGCGGGTACGGGATAACTCAGAGAGCAGAACGCTTCGCCACATCAGTTGTCCGATGCCCCATCCCCGTGCCAGAAAAAGCAAACACAATGGAACACACAGACGCCAATCAGCCCCCCGAAGAGATTGCCGGCGACACTCACAAGGAAACCCAGCGTGACGATAAACTGCTGGCACGGCAGGTAGCCCGCTACCTGATTCAAAACCCGGAGTTCTTTGAAGAGCGCATGGAACTTCTGGAAACCATCAAGTTGCCGCGGGAAAATGGCAAGACCGTGTCGCTGATGACCCACCAAACGAATTTGCTGCGTGAGCGCAATATCGAAATGCGCCAGCGCCTCGACCAGCTCTTGCACAACGCACGGGACAACGACCAGTTATTTTTCAATAGCCGCCGACTTATCCTGGCACTGCTGGAAGCTGAAAATATCGGTGAAGTCACAGAAGCTCTCTATGCCAGTTTCGCCGCTGACTTCAATGTTGAGTTCACCAGCCTGACTCTGTTCGAGCCACTATCTGTTCCCCGCCAAAGCCTGGGACAAGTTCAGACCAACACATTTTCCGATGCCGAGACGGCAATTGGCGGAATAATTCGTAACGGCCGCCCCATCTGTGGTGTTTTGCGCCAGCGGGAAAAAGAATTCCTATTTGCGGAAAAAGCGCAATATATCGCTTCAGCTGCCGTAGTTCCTTTGGGCAATCAACTTGGCACTCTAGCGGTAGGCTCTGCTGATCCCCAGTATTACCGGTCTAGCCTGGGTACTTTATTCCTATCCTATATCGGCGAAGTCCTGGAGCGCCTGCTACCGAAACTGCTCAATCGGTAAAAGCTCTGAGAGGGGTTTGGCCAACTGTCACTCCTCCTGCTGGAGGAGCAACAGCGACCAGAGAGATTAGATAGGGCGGCTGCCGTATTTTGGCTGCGGTTTGCGCGGGGGGTCGGCGGTAACTTCTGGATCAACTTCACTAATCGCGCCGCCACCGGCGAGAAACTCCTCTACATCGGAACTTAACTGGCTTCTGGCACGCTGGCGAGAGGTGATACTGCGTTCTTCTGCAAATTCCTCGGAGTCCTTGCTGCGAGAGTTCTTACCCTGATCTTCATAACCATCTTTCATAGCTAAAACCCTGTAACCTTTACTCCTGTTACAGAGGGAGTACCTCTGTGCCGCCCCTTTCCCGCGGCATCTACAAAACTGACAACCACTTTCCAGTGGCGATCCCCTACCGCGTCAATAGCGGCGATTAATTTATAGGCAGTTCCCCACCCCCGTGCCAGTAACACAAGGAGGAGGCTGTAGAGTTTTTTGTTGGGAAATGAAATGGGAATATTTCAGTTAGTTATGCAGATTTTTGCGCCTGCACCGGTAGCAGATATTTCAAGCAAAATAGATAACAAAGATCGAAGGCGAGATAGCGGGATTTATCAGAAGTGCATATAAAGCCCCTTGCGGGGCTTATGATACTCAATCGCTACGTTATGAAAGAGTTATCAAACAGGTTACACAGCTTCGCTACCGGTTTCACCGGTACGGATACGAATGACTTCTTCGAGAGCCGTGATAAAGATTTTGCCGTCACCGATTTTGCCGGTTTGCGCCGCCTTGGTGATTGCCTCAACAGCGGAGTCCACCATCTCATCATCAACAGCGAGTTCCAATTTTACTTTCGGTAGGAAGTCCACCACATATTCGGCGCCACGATAAAGTTCTGTATGGCCCTTTTGACGCCCAAAACCTTTTACCTCGGTGACGGTCATTCCTTGCACGCCCACTTCAGACAGGGCAGTGCGTACATCATCCAATTTGAAGGGCTTTACTACAGCCGTAATCAATTTCATCTTGAGTATTTCCCCTGATTCGTCCTCGTCGAGAGAACCTTACCCAGGCCACTGCCCCGCCTATGGGGCAGCACCGACACTGTTAACTTACTTGTTCATAAATTCCGGGTAAGCTTCCATTCCGCATTCGGTCAAGTCAACACCCTCTTGCTCCTCATCTTCGCTCACACGGATACCAGTGACGAGCTTGAGCAGGTACCACACTGCAAATGAACTGACGAATACCCAGCCAAAGATGGTCAGTGCACCAATCAATTGCCCGCTGAAACTGGAATCATTGTTAGTCACAGGTACCAATAGCAAACCGAGCAAGCCGACAACGCCGTGTACAGAGATAGCGCCCACCGGATCATCAATTTTCAGCTTATCCAGGGTGATGATAGAGAAGACCACCAACACACCGGCGATCATACCGAAGAGGGTTGCCTGCAATGCAGTCGGGGTCGATGGCTCCGCAGTAATTGCTACCAGACCAGCCAGGGCGCCATTGAGCAACATGGTCAGATCAGCTTTACCGAACAGGATACGGGCGGTGATCAGTGCAGCAATAGCACCACCGGCAGCAGCGGTATTGGTATTCACAAAGACCATGGCAACGGAGTGTGCACTGGCAGCATCGCCCAGCTTCAGTACGGAGCCGCCATTGAAGCCAAACCAGCCCATCCACAGGATAAAGGTACCCAGGGTTGCCAACGGCAAGTTAGCACCGGGAATGGCATACACTTGGCCGTTAGGGCCGTATTTGCCTTTGCGCGCGCCCAGTAGCAGGACACCAGCAAGCGCAGCCGCTGCACCCGCCATATGCACGATACCGGAACCGGCAAAATCAGAGAAACCGAGATCGCCCAAGTTGTACAGGCCGAAAACCTCTTTGCCGCCCCAGGTCCAGGCACCTTCCAGTGGATAGATGAAACCGGTCAAAACTACTGCAAAGGCCAGGAAACTCCACAGCTTCATACGCTCGGCAACCGCACCGGATACAATGGACATAGCGGTAGCTACGAAAACCACCTGGAAGAAAAAGTCTGAAGCTCCGGAATAAACGGAGTCACCTTCAAAACCATTTTCTGCAGAATCGCTGAGGACGCCTTCCAGACTAAACGCCTCAATACCGGACAATGCCCAGCCACCATCGTACATAATGGCGTAGCCAGTCAGCAGATACATAATGCAGGCAATCGCAAACAGGGCCACATTCTTGGTGAGAATTTCCGTGGTGTTTTTGGAACGCACCAAGCCGGCTTCCAGCATGGAAAAGCCGGCGGCCATCCACATTACCAAGGCGCCGCACATCAGAAAGTAAAAAGTATCAATTGCATACTGCAATTGAAAAATTTGGTTCTCCATATTCCTCTCCGTTCAAATCTGGATATTTATTAAAATTATGTTTTCGGTTTTTAATTAAATTGCTGCATTACCGGTTTCTCCGGTACGTATGCGCACGACCTGCTCAAGCTCTGCGACAAATATTTTTCCGTCACCGATCTTGCCACTCTGCGCGCTGGAACCAATTGCTTCGATAACCGCATCCAGTTGCGAATCTGACACCGCTATTTGCAGCATGGTTTTCGGAAGAAAATCCACCACATACTCTGCACCGCGATACAATTCCGTATGCCCTTTTTGGCGACCAAAGCCCTTCACTTCAGTAACCGTTACACCATTAACCCCCGACTCCCGCAGGGCATCTCTCACAGCATCCAGCTTGAAGGGTTTAATGATTGCAGTGATTAATTTCATGGTATTCCCCTAAAGAAAAACGGGCCCTCGTATTAGCGAAGGCCCTTTTGTATTACCAGGTATAAGTCGCGCCGGCGAGCAATGTAGGTTCGCACCAGTCGGTCTCGTAGCACTCTTTATCGCTGACATCGGTGCCCACGAAAGAAGCGCTCAGGCTCAAGCCGCCAAATTCCTTACTGAGGGAAACGGAGTAATCGATATAGGAATCAGATCCATCGAGAAAACCTTCTTCTTCAAAAAGGTTTAATCCCAGATGTAGATCGAGAGAAAGATCTGAGGGAAGAGCGAAACTATATTCCGCATAAGGGTAATAAAACTCACCGGTATCCGCCCAATAATCATCGGAATAGGCAAACCCCAACGTTAAGTCTGAAAAACTCAGGCTGCCGTATATTTCCTGATAATCTTCATCTTCACTTCCTCCGTGATAGGCGTAATAAATGTAGCCAACATCAAAGCTAACGCTGTCATTGATATCCGCACTATAACCGCCGTAAAAATCCTGTTCGTAGTCGGTTTGATCAGTCTCGTAATCAAAATCCACTTGGGATGCCCAGGTGCCAATATAAATGCCGTTTCCAAAATCGACATCGACACCACCCTGTAATGCGGGGCCTCCATCAGTCTGGCTAATACCACGGAATCTATAGTCAGAAACAAGACCCACATTGGCACTAATGCTGGGACCGCCCTCGGCAGCCATCGATAAATTTGCAGCGCCCAGTGCGAGAACGGCACCGGTGACGAGAGTGGCAACTTTATACATTTTATTTTCCACTTTAATCCTCCAAGGCTTTTGAAGCTGTTTTTTCGAGTGCTTTTATGGCGCCGCCTGCAATCAGTCCTTCACTGTCGGGTGTGACAGAGGGTCGCTTGCGTCTCGTGAACTGCTACTTTCCCAGACTCCCAATGATCGTTAATGGGACACCTGCACAGATTGTTTGCAGACTTGATGCCAACACTGCAACCGCAAGCAAAATCAATAAGTTAGGAGTAATTGAATTAGTAAAATTCGTACGAATAGAAACTCGGAGGCAAAGTGCTGCACCAACATGGAACTGCCTTTCTTCCTTTGCACTGAAGTGGGGAGGTAAAGATTAAGGTGCGCTCAGAACGGTGCGCTGTTAGGCTGCTTTTTCCAAAAAATGCACTGGGTTACAATCCCGTGCTATTCATATCCATCTTATTTAGCGAGGAAATGCCCGTGGCAGCAGATAAACTGCAACAGCTGCTGAAAGAGCTACAACAACAGGGCGCCGTGGTGACCAGTGACTTGCGCAGTGCTCTGGAAGTATCACTGGATAAATTGCCATTGGTCTCCCAGCGAGAGTTCGACACTCAGGTGGAGATACTGCGCCGGACCCGGGAAAAGCTGGCACGACTCGAAGATAAGGTCGAAATGCTGGAGCAGGCCCTGGCGCAGAGAGACAGCGCCGCCAAGGACTAAGCCCAGGGAGCCACTTCAAGGATGAAATCGTGAGCCTCTCAGTCACCTACTCCCGAGCTCAGCTCGGGGTCTCTGCACCTCTGGTTACCGTAGAAACCCACCTGGCAAATGGACTCCCTGCTTTTCATATTGTGGGTTTACCGGAAGCGGCGGTGCGGGAGAGCCGCGACCGTGTGCGCAGCGCCCTAATCAACAGCCATTTCGACTTCCCCCAGCGCCGTATTACCGTCAACCTCGCCCCCGCCGACTTACCCAAGGAAGGTGGCCGCTACGATCTGGCCATCGCCATCGGTATTCTCAGTGCCTCGGGACAGGTTCCCACCGAAACTCTGGAACGCTATGAATTTATTGGCGAGCTAGCACTCACCGGCGCCTTGCGGGAAGTAAGTGGTAGCTTACCGGCAGCCGTGGCCTGCACCAATGAAGACCGTAAACTCGTTGTGCCTACCGAGAACGGTGCGGAAGCCGCGCTGGCAACCGGCGAAGTCAGCATTGCCAACTCCCTACTGGAAGTTTGCGCCGAACTTCATGGGCGTGAATCTATGCCCAAAGCTGTTACAGAGCCTATTGCCGAAGAGCACCTGTGCGCAGACTTAGCCGATGTGCGCGGCCAACTAAAGGCCCGCCGCGCTCTCGAAGTGGCAGCAGCCGGGAGCCACAATCTGCTTTTTTACGGTCCGCCCGGCACCGGCAAAACCATGCTGGCCAGCCGCCTGCCAGGAATATTGCCCCCGCTGACAACTGAAGAGTCACTAGAGGTAGCGAGCGTTTACTCCAGCGCAGGCCTACCTCACCAGAGCCTGCGCCCTTTCAGGGCCCCACACCACAGCGCCTCCCCAACAGCGCTGGTCGGTGGGGGCAGTACTCCACGGCCCGGTGAGATATCCCTCGCGCACCGGGGAGTCCTATTCCTTGATGAGATGCCCGAATTTCCCAGGCACGCCCTGGAGATACTGCGGGAACCCCTGGAGAATGGTGAAGTGCGTATCTCCCGCGCCCGAGCCCAAGTCACCTACCCCGCCCACTTTCAGCTGGTCGGGGCTATGAACCCCTGCCCTTGTGGCTATTTAGGCGAACCCCGCTGTCGCTGTACCCCAGACCAGATAGATCGATATCGTAACAAGCTCTCAGGCCCTCTGCTGGATCGTATCGATATGCAGGTAGAGGTGGGCGCTATGAATGCTGTGCAATTACAGGATTCAGCTCCCGGAGAAACTTCCGATACCGTGAGAGAGAGAGTTTGTGCCGCACGCCAGCAACAAATACAGCGGCAAGGTAAGACAAATAACCTGTTAAAAGGCGCAGAGCTGGAAAAGCACTGTGCCTTGGGGGAAAAGGAGAAACACCTCTTACGTCAATCGGTGGAAAAACTGGGGCTATCCGCGCGTAGTTACCATCGGGTCCTTAAAGTAGCCCGAACCTTGGCAGACCTTGCTAATTCTGAACGTATAAGCACAACTCAAATTGCTGAAGCTTTGGCGTACCGCAATCTGGACAGGCGCCAAACGGCTACGGCATAACTTGCCTATATGAACACTTACACATCCCGAGGAATCTATACCGGTCTCGATACCTTTATTCGTGAGCTGAGGTGGATACTCAATATCAGCTCATGAAGTAATTTAAATTAGGATCCCGACTATAAGACCCCATTTCCAAAACATGGAGCACTTTACGCCCCAAATATTGTGCACCTTGTTCACGTCCCCCAACCCCATAAGGAAAGATCACATCGCTTAAAAAATTCCTCAGGTGCGCCAGATAATTAAATTGGAAAGTCCCAATATTTGGATCAAAAAATATCAAGTTTTCAAGATCCAAGGCCATAGTATGCGAATGAAAACTTCGAGTGGAAATTATTCGAAATTGATTTATATCTGGCCCCTGACAGCAGTAATCACCAACCCAATTTCTAAGTCTATTGACATATTCTTTACGGGGCATATTTCCTACGAAACCGTGAGTATTCATCCACAAATGGGCATCCTTCATCTGAGTACTCGCAGCTTTTGTGGCATTAAATAATTCTATTGCCGGTGAAAGAGCATCAGCAATAACTCTCTTATTCTGCCCGACCATAGGGTCTAGATAGACCCTGTTTTTAATTTGCCCCTCAAGCCAATAAAGTGCTAGTGCTATACATATACCATCTCCAACTCCCCTTTTAGTGAGTACAGTGTGAATTTTACTTCCAGGGGATTGTGAAAACTCAACGACTCTAATACAACCCCGAGCTCTTGCTGCTAAGATAACTCTTTCTATAATTCTGCGAGTATCTCTTGCAGTTCGATTCATCCATAAAGGCATATTTATCCTCACCCAGTAAAAGCTTCGATCATTATTCGACAAATTATTGCAACTCAACTTGTCGACAACTTTTCGTCCGATTGCATGTACATGAACAATTAACCTTCATCCTACAGTGAGGCTTTACTGTATTTTTGATTTTTCTTGCTATTTCTCCCCCTAGTGATTTCAGTATTTTATAAACCCAACCCACTTAAAATAGGCCTGTATTCATTCACATTAATCATTGCAATTATTGACATGGCGATCAGTTGACATAACCACCCAAATAGTTATCATGGCAATCATCTCTATGTAAAGGCACTATATATGAACAAGCATCTATTCATTATTGCCAAGATTTCCCCCAAGGCTGAATTCTTCATACAAGCCAAACAGGCCATCTTATCCATAGTGGCTAATACGTTGAAGGAAGAGGGCTGCCTGCAGTTTGCTGTGCACGAAGACGGGGAACACCTGTTTTTATACGAGGAGTGGCGCAGCCAGGAAGACTTAGACAAGCATTACGCTATGCCCTATATCGCTCCGATATTCGAAGCCTATCAAGAGTGGCTAAAAGAGCCTGTGGAGATCAATAAGCTGGTGAGGTTGGCTTAATACCCTTATGTTTTTTCTCAAAGAACTTCCCTCACAACAGATGGTTGAGGGATATTCCAAACGATTTTCTGTAAAAGACCCCACTGCCATTCAGGGCGCCCTCACCATGATGCGGGATGCGAGCCTCCTATTGCGGGAGCTGGAGGGTTACTTTTCTGAACACGGAACCTCCCAGCTGCGCTTCCTGGTAATGATCGTTATCGACCGGGAGCCTCAAAGAGATAGTTTACTCGCTTCAGAAATCGCAGAGCGCATCGATGTTTCTCGCCCGGTAATGACACGAACCCTGAAAAGCATGGTGGAAGATGAGCTCATCGTTATGGAAGCAGACTCCAGCGATGGCAGGGCAAAATGTGTAGCACTTACTGAGAATGGAAAACAATTTCTACAGAAAATCTTGCCCGGATATTTTAAGACAATTTCTAAATTTATGGAGGAATTGAACAAATGAAGAAACCGATACTACATGCTCTGTGCATCTGGGCATTGGTTTACCCTATTGTTACTCTATTACTTCTAGGGATGCAGGCACTGGAATTGCAAATTGCAATTGGTTTAAAAGCGCTAATAATGACCGTTATTCTGGTCCCACTAATGTATTTCTATCTTGTGCCAAAGGTGCATCAATTTTTGGCCCGGCATTAATATGCCGAGCCATGTTTTGTAGCGCAAATATCTAGTCAGCTGGATCTTTCTCAGCTTCCAGCTTTTCACTTAATTTTTTTTTCGCTTTCTCTGCATATTGATGACAGCTTACTGATTTTTTCTGTATAGCTTTGTTTTTAAACTCCCAACCGCTGGCAGGTGCATGAGGGGTAAGTAGTAAATCACAAGGTAAATCCCGCACACGGGCAAAGCTTGTGCGGAAGTCCTCTAAGATATTGGGATAGCGGCGGTTATCAATCAGTTGATAACCGGGCGCTGTAAGGCTATCCACATAAGCTATATCTTTAGTTTTACCATCAACTTTGTCTTCCCAGGTCCAGGCCATACTCCCTGGTGTATGGCCTGGGATAAAATGTACGCGTAGACGCAAATCCCCTAGAACCACTTGCTCGCCATCGTGCAGGATACGATCCGCCTTTATTGGCGGATATAAAAGTTCGTCGGCAAAATGAATATCATTGGCACCACCGCGAGCCATTAACACCGCTGACTCGGCATTGGTTACTACCTGTGCACCAGTTACGCGTTTTAGCTCGGCTAAGGAACCTACATGGTCTGCATGGGCCTGACTGTGCAAGATTAACTTGAGATCCGAGGGGGCGACTCCCAACCTGCGCATATTCTCCAATAAATGCTCAGCCGTCTGCTCCATGCCACCATCAATTAGAATCGATCCCTCTTTGCCTTTTAATAACAGTGAGGTAATTCCCTCGGTACCTATTTGCCACGTGTTACCTGCAATCTTTAGAGGCGCTACTGGCTGACGCCAGGATTCTGGTACCTTGTAGGTTTCCAGTTGTGGTAAGACAGCATAGTTTTCCGCTGCCGAAAAACTGGAATAAGCGGCCATCACTATTGCGGCTAATTGGATTCTTATATTCATTGATCAGTCTCAACTTTTACCGGCATCAGAGATACACCCGGGAGCTCCATTTAGTGCAGTCTTTTTGATCCATCCAGAAATTCTTTCAAAAACTTCTCCCCGGTGATTTACACCATCCTTATCTGTCATATAGTGATCGTAACCGGGGTACTCCCAATAAGTCAGCTCACAACGTCCGGCTGATGCATAGGCATCTTGTGCTGCTCGGCCGGAACTGACCGGGGCAGATTTATCTTCTGTACCCTGGATCAATAATACGGGGGCATGGCTGTTCAATAAATCGTTAACTGGTACCCGATCGACGACATCGGCCCACCAACGCATAGAGTTTCCACCCCAGACTTCCGCGCTTTCTGGGTTAGCTCGGGCATAGGCGAGTTTGGCATCTACCTCTTTAGCTACGTGGGGCGGAACCAAACTCTTTAGCACTTGAGCAAAGGATTCCCCCAATCCACTTGAAAAGACCACTGCCGCATCGGGATTTAGCCTCGGCGCCAGTCGTGCAACAAGATCACCACCCTCGGAACCGCCGAACAAGACCAGCTTGCCATTCCACCAATCAGCCCCGCGCAGTTCGTCGACAATCTGCTCTACATCTACCGCACGCTGCTCAACAGTATGGTTAGCTACATACTCTTTTGAACAATCTTTAAATTGCTCTTCCGGGCTGTCAGAGTGAGTTACACCATATTTTTCTACCAATAAAACAGCATATCCTGCCGCTAACTCTTTAGCCTGTTGGATAGTAGTATTTTTAACAGCAGGTAGGCAGCCAGACCCCTGGGCTATCAAAAACAAGCCATACTTCCCGTTAGCCGATGGTTGCTCTAAAGACCAGTAAAGCGTTGATCCATCTGGGCGTTTACTGACTTTAAGTAGAGGTTCGGCGGACACGCCGATATGCAAAGTCGCTAGCAGAAGACCAGTTGCCGTTATAAAGGCCGATTTAACACAACCCATAGCGAGAACTCCCTGCCCTCACCTGAAATTAATGGTGGGGCTATATTTGCTTGGTTATTGTTGAAGAGGGGATGAACCTCATATTCACCCCCTCTCCGAACCCAAGAAAAAGTAATGGTTCCCGAGCTAACTGAAGCTAATCACATCAAGATTTTTTCCAATCATCAGCACTTAAGCGATAAAGGCAGTGCCGCTGCAGATGGCTTTCGCTGGGGACAAGTGGATGTTCAAAGACGAGAGAATCCCGCCGCATACCCAGCCGCTCCATCACCCGCTGGGAACGAAGGTTTTGCAGTGCAGTAAAGGAAACGACTTCGCTGAGATTCAGGGTATTAAAAGCTACATCCAAAGATGCTTGTGCAGCTTCACTGGCATAGCCTTTTCCCCAGTGGGGAAAGGCCAAGCGCCAGCCAATCTCTACCGCTGGAGTGAAGGGCAAATCTTCGGTCACATTTTTCATGCCGACAAATCCAAGAAGCTCTTTAGTCTCTCTCAGCTCCAAGGCCCAAAAGCCCCAGCCGTATTTCTCAATATGCGCAATACTGCGATCCACACCGGCGTCGCTCTGTTGTCGCGTCAGCAATGAGGGGAAGAACTCCATCACCCTGGGGTCGGCATTCATTTCCGCAAGTACAGGCTTATCTTCCTCTCGCCACTGGCGCAGCTGTAAGCGCTCTGTCATAGGTTGTATTAATTCAGGCATGGAATATTCGCTATTCAATATTTTGTTTCTGCTGAAAATCTACAGACGGTGCGACCATAAAATCGCACTGATCCAGCCATTTTCGCTGCCCTGGGTAAGCCGCTTCCTCAAAGCCCAATTTCTGATAGAGAGTCCGTGCCGCTAGATTAGTACGCAGGACAAATAAAGAGCACTCGATTGCATCCAGGGCTCTGGCTCCTGTTTGTGCAAGCTGTACTACCAGCGCACGCCCTAATCCGGCTCCGCGATGATTGGGGGAGACAATTAAGCGACTTAGGTGGCAGCGGCCCAGGTGTTGGTAATACTGCCCAAAAGCCAGCACATCACCGCTGCTGTCCTGAAGTGCGTAGCTGGGAAACTCCGGCCAGCGACAATCCTCCAAGAAGGACCTCCCCTCGAACGGAAACCTGAAATCAGGCCCCCCCCACTGTTGGCACTGCTCCCTATCAGGTAGCCAAGACATCAATGTTGGGAATTGCCACTCTTCCATTGGCTTCAGTCTCAAATTATCCACGGCAATTCTCCTTAAAGTTACTTGCGACTCTTTGCCAGCCATCTATCTAACTGATCGGCAAAAGCTTTTCGGTCCGCCTGGCTAAGGGCCGGTGGTCCGCCGGTATGCACGCCGCTGGAGCGCAGGGTATCCATAAAGTCCCGCATATTCAGACGCGCGCGGATATTGGCTTTGGTATAGCGCTCCCCACGGGGATTAAGGGCTTCAGCACCCTTGTCGATCACCTCTGCTGCCAGGGGGATATCGCTGGTAATAATCAGATCCCCCGCCTCGCAGCGCTGCACTATCTCGTTATCCGCCACATCAAAACCCGCTGTCACTTGCACGGAGCGAATATAGCGCGACGGCGGCACCCGCACCGCTTGGTTGGCCACCAAAGTCAGTTCTGTGGCTGTACGCTCAGCGGCGCGAAACAGGATTTCCTTGATGGCGACCGGGCAGGCGTCGGCATCGACCCAGAGTTTTGTCATGGCTATACAACCTTTTCGAGCGTATCGGGCGGTGCGCCCTCATCGCATTTCTTGCAATTGAGCTGGAATCCCAGCATGGACTCGCGCCCTTGTTCAGTGATCACCCAGGGCCGGTTGGTCCAGGGAGGATTGTGGCGTACATGTTGGAAGTGGCCACAGGCGAGCTCCGCCACCCAGTGATTCTCTTCATCCAGGTGGTAGCCGGCGATGGATTGTTGCATGGGGTTACACAAGCAGGGAATAAGGCGCAGTTATAGCCAATCCCAAGGGCAAAGTATACGTGTGGCCGGTGGTTCGCACTGGTACTGGGATGATTCGAGCCAAGACTGCTAGAATCTCCCGCTTTTCCGCGACGCGAAGATGCAGCCCCATCTATGACCCAGCTCAATCCCCGCCAATCCGAAGCCGTGAAGTACGTCGATGGCCCTTGCCTGGTACTGGCCGGTGCCGGCTCCGGCAAGACCAGCGTAATCACCCGCAAGATCGCCTACCTGATCGAGCAGTGTGGCTACGCCGCGCGCAATATCGCCGCCCTCACCTTCACCAACAAGGCGGCACGGGAGATGAAAGAGCGGGTCAGCAAACTGCTGGCGGGCCCTGATGGCAAGCGCTCAAAAGCGAGTCACGGTCTCACCGTATCCACCTTTCACAACCTTGGGCTGAATATCCTGCGCAAGGAATACCGCGCCGCCGGCTTTAAGCCCGGTTTCTCCATCTTCGATGCGGAAGACGCCCGCGCCCTGATCAAGGAGCTGATGCTCAGGGATGGCGACCTGGATACAGACCTGTTGGATCGGGTACAAAACCAGATCTCCAACTGGAAGAACGATATGCTCACCCCGCGCCGTGCCCTGGAGCAGGCACAGAGCCCCGGTGAGCAGGCCATCGCGGTTGCCTACGATCGCTACTGTGAAGCCCTCAAGGCCTACAATGCCGTCGACTTCGACGACTTGATCCTGCTGCCGGTACAGTTGTTCGACAAAGATCCAGAGTTGCTGCAACGCTGGCGCAAAAAGATTCGCTACCTGCTGGTGGACGAATATCAGGACACCAACAACTCCCAGTACCTGCTGGTGAAGCTGCTAGTGGGCGGGCGCGGCGGCCTCACAGTGGTGGGAGACGATGACCAGTCTATCTACGCCTGGCGCGGCGCGCGCCCGGAGAATATGAGTGCGCTGAAGACCGACTTCCCCAACCTTCGCCTGATCAAACTGGAGCAGAACTACCGCTCCACCAGCCGCATCCTCAAAGTGGCCAACCACCTGATCGCCCACAACCCTCACGAATTCGACAAAGCATTGTGGTCCGATCGCGGTCTGGGTGAGGAGATCCGCGTACTCAAAGTGGCCAATGAAAACGAGGAAGCGGAGCGGGTCGCCAACGAGATTTTTCTGCAAAAGAGCCGTCGCGGCTGCAAGTTTATGGATTTTGCCGTGCTCTATCGCGGCAACCACCAAGCGCGCTTGATCGAAATGAAACTGCAGGAACACCAGGTTCCCTACCAGATGTCCGGCGGTACTTCCTTCTTCGCCCGCGCTGAAATCAAGGATGTGATGGCCTACCTGCGCCTGTTGGTGAATCCGGATGATGACAACGCGTTCCTGCGCATTATCAATACCCCGCGTCGCCAAATAGGTACCAGCAGCCTGGAAGCCTTGGGCAACTACGCCAAGGGCCGCGAGATTTCCATGTTCAAAGCCTGCTCGGAATTGGGCTTTAAGGAGCATATCAACGAGCAGGGCTACGAGCGCCTAAATCGCTTCGCCCTGTGGCTCGAAGGGATTCAGCGCAACTGTCGCGATACCACCGCCAATGGTGCCCTGCGTGAAATGCTGGAAGATATCGACTACGCCGGTTGGCTCTCGCAAAACGCCAGCAGCGAGAAGGTGGCCGAGAAGCGCATGGAAAATGTGTATTGGCTGCTGGAGAGCCTCAACAAGATTATGGAGGGCACCGACGATGAGCTGGAGCAGGATATTCGCCTGGAACAGGCCATCTCCAAACTGATCCTGCGGGATATGCTGGAGCGCCAGGAAGAAGAGGAAGCCACCGATAAGGTCAGCCTTATGACCCTGCACGCCGCCAAGGGCCTGGAATTCCCCCATGTGTTTATGATCGGTATGGAAGAGAACTTACTTCCCCACCGCAACAGTATTGAAGACGACAATATCGAAGAAGAGCGCCGCCTCACCTACGTGGGTATCACCCGCGCCCAGCGCACCCTCACCATGACTTTGGCAGGCAAGCGCAAACAGTTCGGCGAAACCCAGGACACCACACCCAGCCGCTTTATTGACGAATTGCCGGAAGAAGATGTGTTGTTGGAAGGATTTGGTAAAGCGACGCCGGAGCAGAATCAGGCGAAGGGAGAGGAAACTTTAGGGTCTTTGTTGAGTATGTTTGATTGAAGTTTATTCACCCACCCATCAGCTCCAAGAACAATAAAGGCCGCTTGAAAAGCGGCCTTTATTATATGTATCAATCAATTACTGGATTGCTGACAAGGTCCAGCGATCGATATAGCCCGAGGCTTCTTTACATGAATCAATACCACTTAATTTACAGTAGTCCAGCTCCTGATAAACACGGAGGTAGTAGTAAGTACCATCAAAAAAGAGGGGTTCTACTTCTCGATATCGCCATTCTACACAATCAACATTGTCTGCAGGACAAGAACTGAAAGTTTCACTGGTAGTAGGATCTACAAAATAGCGATGTTCACGCATAATATTTGTATCTGACCAGCTGAAAAGGTTAAATCCAGACTCTGTAATTCCTTCACTCCCTTCGGAAACGTGTGTACCACTTCCATCGGCAAAGTACCGTAATCCGAATTGTTCCTGATAGCTTGGGAATTCCGAATCCAGTAAATCGAAGATACCACCGTAATTGAATATGTCGGAAGGAGCAGGCATAACAGTACCGCGCACAACCGGAGTGGCAAAGTGGCCTCCAACCGAAACTAAAGAACCATCTGCTCTGCGCAAAACACCCAAAGTCCGAATAGCAGCTCCGTAAGCACCAAAAGTATAGTATTCTACTTTTACCCCACGATTACTTTCTATAACCAGGTTTCCGGCATCATTAAAAGAAAGTACGCCACCATCTTTATAACCAGAGAGAAGGTCAAACCTTTGATCAATCGTTCCATTTGCATTTGGAGTAATGATCGAAGGTTGCCAAGAATCTGCGTATGAAAAATTGCTATCCCCAGATTGATCTCTAAAGCCAGCAATAGAAAATTCAGCTGAAGCTATTTCCTTCAAATCTCCTGCTCTCTGGATATTTACTTGGGCAAACTGATTTCCCGCTTGGAAATTAACTGCGTTTGCCTCATTTAAATCTGGTGATTCGCACGAATAGGCATAATCAATTTTATACGCTGAATAAAATGCAGCATCGTAATATTTTGTTAATTGGATACTATTGAGTTTAGCCGAAGAACTTCCATCCGCCGTACACTCTTCTGGAAAATAGCCACTTCGATCCCAGCCAGATACATCTAAAATCGTTTTATTGTCGGAAATTACATAAGTTAACGGATTAATTGTTTCAACATCATAGTGATCATCTATAAACTGCCCTGAACCCGATTCCTCTCCAGATAAGTTCATCACAAATCCATGAATACGCTCTATCTGGGGATCTGCTGCAACAAGTATTACATCTTCTCCAGAATAACCTTCAACAGGTGTAATTTGCTCACTATCACTCAAAAGCTGGGCTAGAAGATCTTCATAATTTTCAGCATTTACAGAAGATGTATTTTTCAACTGTAGTGCTACCTTTGCAGCTACCGGATAATCTTGAATAAATTCATAAGTATTATCGTGAGAAAAAAGTGGCGATTCACCACCACTAATAACATAACGAAGCCCAACAGCACTTTCTAACAGCATTTCTTGTGGCAAAACCTGAGATGCATTCAACAACTCAGTAGATAAAGTAATTTCGCCTCCATTAACTTTTTCTAAAAAAGCAGCTGCAGCGGTAGACATCGCATTTACATAAAGTGTCGGTAGCTCATCAACAGAAACCAATCCGTCATTTTCACGCGCTTCTACCAGTGAAACATCTCCTACATAAGACTTGAGGATAACTTCTTTACGATTTTCATTGGCAGGATAACTAACAACTATGCTGACTAAGTCATCAACCTCTGAATCCATTATTTCTGCAGAAAAGACTTTTCCATCAACAGTTGCATCGTAATCAGTGTCACCCACTTTGACTCTCACAGTAGCAACATCATCAATACTTTCTCCGATTAGGCCTTGAATCGTGAACTGTACTGATTGCGAACCACCCCCACCAGAAGTATCAGGTAATTCTCCATTATCGCTATCACTTCCACCACTACCCCCGCCGCCGCTACAAGCAGCTAATAAAATCGATAGAGTAGTGAAATAAAGCAACTTCCCTAGCTTCATATATAAATTCCCTGTGTTGTTATATACATCTTTTTAAGAAGCAGGTGCGGATAATACAGATTCTGCTGGGTTGGAGGGAAATGGCGCCTAATTACGGCTTATTACATTTATATTTTAAGAATTTTTCCAATAGTCATGTATGACAACTAACAAATCTATTCTTTATATTTGACTTAATAAGTTAATTAAAAAGTCAAATATGTGGCTGAAAATCACCGACTAAAAAGAGTAAATTGGCTGAAAGCAAGTTTTCTTTAGGCTAGATACAAAAAAGGCCGCTCAATGAGCGGCCTTTTTCCAACAGAGAAACAGCTTACTTGCTGTTATCCACCATGTAATTCACAGCAGCTTTGATCTCGTCATCGCTACAGTCCATACACAGGCCTTTGGCCGGCATGGCATTGATACCGTTAATGGCATTGTTGTAAAGAGTATCCATGCCCTTGGCAATACGGGGAGCCCAAGCTGCGGCATCACCAAATTTTGGCGCACCGGCAACACCCATTGCGTGACAGGTCTGGCAGCTTGCGTTGTAGATATCCTGGCCACTGCGAGCAGCGCCGCCGCTAGCACCCTCAGGTGCCGCCGCTACTGCCGCCGCACACTCTTCACCTTTCATGCAGGTTTCACCTGCCGGAGCAATTCGCTCTGCGATTTCTTCATTAACAGACTGCTGGGCCACTGCCGTAGCCGCACTGACGGCCAATGCCGCCACAATACCCAAAATACGCTTCATCATATTCCCCCAAAAGGACCGAAGTGAGTTGGCCCACAAACGTTCAAAATATCGTCGCAAACTCCTACGCCGCGCATTATAAGCACTGCATCGCCACCTGCCAAAGACTATATAAGCCAACAGAATGTCCTTTAACCCGCCCCCCAGCTTCTGTATAATCCGCCTCCCATTGGCACAGATAGCCAATTAAACCGCCCGTAGCTCAGCTGGATAGAGCGTCGCCCTCCGGAGGCGAAGGTCAGAGGTTCGAATCCTCTCGGGCGGGCCATATACAAAAAAGCCCGCATAAGCGGGCTTTTTTGTATATGGCTAACTCCCAGGGTTTTGTTCGAACTCAGGTTCGACTCGGAGGCAGCAAAGCTGCCGTAGAGCAGCGAGCCCAACGGGCGAAGCTAATCCTCCCGCACACCACCCTCTTATGCGGGCCTCTTTGTATATGGCTAACTCCCAGGGTTTTGTTCGAACTCAGGTTCGACTCGGAGGCAGCAAAGCTGTCGTAGAGCAGCGAGCCCAAAGGGCGAAGCTAATCCTCCCGCACACCACCCGCTTATGCGGGCCTCTTTGTATATGGCTAACTCCCAGGTTTTGCTCGAACTCAGGTTCAACTCAGAGGCAGCAAAGCTGCCGCAGAGCAGCACCCCCAAAGGGCGAAGCAAACCCTCCCCGCCTTTACTAACTTCAATCAAATTAATTTGGATATAGCTTATACGAGCCCATACCCAATACAAAAGCAGCTGTAAAAAACCCTACCCCAACGGCACCCTCAAAGGCTCAATCACCACCTGCTCCCCGGCCGCTACACTGCCACTCTCTCGCGCCAAAACGATAAAGCAGTTAGCAGCAGCCAGACCGGAAAGAATATGGCTCCCCTGGGTACCAACCGGTTCTACTACCAATATCCCGTTTTCATCACTGCGATAAACACCCCGCTGGAAATCGGTACGGCCCGGCTTTTTCTTCAGCGGTTTTAACAGTTTTGCCTGTAAGGTCTGCGGGCCAGTCCACTGATCGCCTTTCATCACACTCAGGGCGGGGACGGCCAGCTGGTAGAAAGTTACCAGGGCGGAAACTGGGTTGCCGGGTAGGCCGAAGAAGGGCGTTCCCTGTAGGAAACCAAATGCAAAAGGTTTGCCGGGCTTCATCGCCACTTTCCAGAAGCCGATCTCTCCCAGCTCTTCCAACACTTCACGGGTGTAATCCGCTTCGCCAACGGAAACTCCACCGGAGGTGATAATAGCATCGGCCTCTTCGGAAGCACGCTGCAAGGCATTGGTAATAGCCTGTTTGTTATCGGGCAATATACCCAAATCCAAAATATCCAGGTCCAGCTGGTCCAGGGCTGATAACAGGGCAATGCGGTTGCTATCGTAGATATCGCCCTTACCCAGGGCTTCACCGGGCTGACGCAATTCATCGCCGGTGGAGAAAAGTGCGACTATCGGTTTACGCACTACTTTCACTACGCCCACTCCGGCAGCGGCGAGCAGGGCAATATGAGGAACGCTGATGAGCTCTCCAGCCTTAAGGAGACTAGCTCCTTCGGCTACGTCTTCACCGCAGCGGCGAATATGATCGCCAGTGCGAACTTCGCAATTTATTCGTATCGACTCCCCCTGGGCATCGACATTTTCCTGCATCACTACCGTATCTGCACCAGCGGGGACAGCGGCTCCCGTCATAATGCGCACGCAAGTGCCGGGGTTCACCACACCATCAAAAGGTGCACCGGCAAAAGATTTGCCGATCAGTTCCAGCGGCAAGCCACTAGCCAGGTCTTCAAAGCGCAGGGCGTAACCGTCCATTGCGGAGTTGTCGCAGGGCGGTAGGTTTACTGTGGAGATAACATCCTCAGCCAATACTCGACCGGCGGCTTGTGCCAGGGGCAAAGTCTCAGTGCCACTGATTGGGCTCAGTGCCTCAAGAAGTTTCTCGCGGGCGCTTTCGATGGGCATCAGGCCCGGTTGGCTACAGCAGTCGATAGTGGGCATGGACAATATCTCTTACTTCATTCCTTTGCGGTTGGGACAAATTAGTGGCTGCGGTTTTGGGATTCCGGTCGCTTCTGATTAACCATCCACACAGCAGCTTCTACGCGGGAGCGCATGCCCAACTTTTTCAATAAGTGTTTAACGTGAACCTTTACAGTGGCATCACTGATATCCAATTCACGGGCGATTAACTTGTTACTGAGGCCATCGGCGATCAATTGCAAGATCTGGTATTCGCGACTGGTAAGCGTCGACAGGGTATCCGCACCGGAATTGTCCGGTTTGCGCAGGGCGGAGGCGAGGATCTCGGTAAGGCGCTGGCTGATAGCGAGCTTGCCGTGTGTGGCCTGGATAACCTGATCGAGAATATCTTCCGGCTCCATATCCTTGAGCAGGTAACCATCGGCACCGGCACGAATACAGGAAACTACGTCCGCGTTGTTATCGGAAACGGTGAGTATCACGATACGTGAGGCTACATCGGCTGCACGCATTGCCCGCAGGGTATCCAGCCCGTCCATACCGCGCATATTCAGGTCCAATAGAATAAGGTCCGGCTCGTGCTGTTTGGCCAGCTCCAGCGCTTCCTCCCCGCTACTTGCCTCGGCTACCAACTCCAGGCTGGGCTCCATAGCAAACAATTGCTTGAGACCTTTACGAAACAGAGGATGGTCATCAACCATCATTACCGTGGCAGAAGAAGTCATGGGGTGTCCTGCTTCATTGCTGTAAGTTGTACTAATTCTGAACAGTGACTTTAACACAGGGCTCAGTGCCTGCGCTTACCCCCAAATGGGTAGCTATTACGCGCGGGGGCAAAGGGGTTACTTACTGTTGGTAATTGAGCAGGGATAAGCCCCGGCCCATAGTGGCCGGACGAATCATTTCGAGGAGGAGTGGCCGCCGTGTCTGACATCTACGAGTGGGCCCCAGAGGACAGCAAGTTCTGGCAGTCCAAGGGCAAAAAAATCGCAAACCGGAATTTGTGGATATCCATTCCCAGTTTGCTGTGCGGCTTCGCCGTGTGGCTCTACTGGGGCATTATTACCGTTCAAATGCTCAACCTTGGCTTCCCCATTGCCAAAGCCGATCTATTTACCCTGATGGCAATTGCCGGCCTCACCGGCGCTACTCTTCGAATACCCAGTAGTTTCTTTATTCGATTGTTCGGTGGACGCAACACCATTGTCTTTACCACAGCCCTATTGATGGTCCCTGCCCTGGGCACGGGTATCGCCTTGCAAAATCCTGAGACCCCATTGTGGGTATTCCAGCTGCTGGCTCTGCTGTCTGGTATTGGCGGTGGTAACTTCGCCTCTTCCATGTCCAATATCAGCTTCTTTTTCCCCAAGGAAAAACAAGGGTTGGCGCTTGGCCTGAATGCGGGCTTGGGTAACTTCGGTGTTACCACCATGCAGATCCTGGTACCGCTGTTTATGACCTTCGGTGCCTTCGGCGCTGCCGGCGGCGACCCCATGACCCTGGTTAGCAGCTCTGGCTCCCTGATTGGCAAAGTACCAGCTGGTTCTGAAGCGTGGATTCAAAATGCTGGTTTTGTATGGCTGCTGTTCCTGATTCCACTGGCCTTTGTCGGTTGGTTCGGTATGAACAACCTGCGCACCGACGAAGTCACCCCGGATGTGGGCAGCTCTATCGGCGCGATGTTGAAGATGACCATGATGCTGGGAATCGGCCTCTTCACCGCAATCACAGGTCTGTGGCTGTTGCTTCCCGAAGCGGCCAATGGTTCAGGCTGGGGCGTGCCCAAGGAAATCGTGCTGGTGCTGGTAATCACCGCTACCGTGTTCGGCTTGAAGCTGCTGCCCGGTGAGATCAAAACCAG
Source organism: Microbulbifer sp. CNSA002 (assembly GCF_047324085.1). Lineage (NCBI taxonomy): Bacteria > Pseudomonadati > Pseudomonadota > Gammaproteobacteria > Cellvibrionales > Microbulbiferaceae > Microbulbifer > Microbulbifer sp. CNSA002. The sequence goes on along the minus strand of NZ_CP172449.1, from coordinate 201,033 downwards.
CTTGCAGCGTCAGTACCGTATCTTCAACAACAAGCACACTTGGGTGATGAGTGTCATTTACACCATGACCTTCGGCAGCTTTATCGGTTTCGCTGCGGCCTTCCCCCTGGCTATCAAGGTGATCTTCGGATACAGCCACGTGATGGTGGATGGGGTTATGACTCACGATACCATCAACAACAATGGCCCCAGCGCCCTGATGTACGCCTGGATGGGTCCATTTATCGGCGCCCTGATTCGCCCGGTGGGTGGTTGGATCTCCGACCGCATCGGCGGAGCCCTGGTTACCCAAATCTGTGCTGCAATCATGGTGGGTAGTGCCCTGGGTGTGGCTTACTACATGAAGGCCGCCTACGGCTCAGCCACTCCGGAAGAGTTCTTCCTGCCCTTCTTCCTGCTGTTCCTGGTGCTGTTCGCCGCTACCGGTATCGGCAATGGCTCTACCTTCCGCACCATCGCCATGGTGTTCCCGAAAGAGCAGGCAGGCCCGGTATTGGGATGGACTTCAGCAGTTGCCGCCTACGGTGCCTTCTATATTCCCAAGGTCTTCGGCGAGCAGATCAAAGCCACCACCCCGGAATACGCTCTGGCAGGCATTGCTATCTTCTACGCGGTTTGCCTGGTGGTTAACTACTGGTTCTACCTGCGCAAGAACGGCGAATTCTACAATCCATAATTTGGTCTCACGGGCGGGAAACCGCTGTTGCGGGGAGGTTTAACCTCCCCTTTTTTATTTCACCTGAATAAATATCGGCGTTATATCCGAACCTTCAAGCAGGCTGGAAATCAGCTGTCTATCGGTATCCCTGCGATAGTAGATCGTCACTTCATCCAAGTCTTCAACGGTCGGCATCGTCGGGCATAGATGCCTGGCAATAGCCATACACATCTGCTCATAAAAATCTAAATCGTGCAGCTTATCCAGATAGATATGGCACCCTGCGATATCCTCAGCACTAATCGTATAGTTGTAACCTATGGGCGGCTGAAAATAGTAGGCCTGCACAGTAATAGATCCATCTGCATTTTCAGTGACTTCGTATTGGACAGGTCTGCCGCAGATACTCTGTTGGTACCCAATAAGATCCTCCGCAACTGAGGCAAGACTGTCATCCGTCTCAATGGTGCTCTCAATTTCACTGTAGGCTTGATGGATAGCTTCAAAACAGCTCAAGCAGGACATAACACCCGCTTCTTGCAGCTCTGGCAGCAGTTCTGTCGCCATATCTTCAAGCAATTGCACCAGCTTTTCTGCCGAAATAGCGTCGCGAAAATAGTAAGAGCCTTCTCTCTCAAGCGCCGACTGGAAGATTTTTAGCTTGCGCTCCGGGCAATAGAAATCGAGGTGGTAGAGAGGCTGTTCTGGATCGGAAGTGTGGTTATTCAGCTCTACCTTGCCCAAATACGGGATAAAAAAGGTAAAGGACCAGTACTCCGGGCAGTGAATAAATCGCCGGCAGTGCTCTTCGATATAACCGGGCAGATATTGAAGGTCGAAGAGATTAGCCAGATGATAGTTACCACCACCCTGGTATTCCGCTATTGAGTCATAGTTATAAAACGGGTGCTCGCCGTGGAAATCTATCTTAACTCTCTGCCCACTGGCTGCGCGGCAAGCCAGATGAAAGTACAAGGCATCGTCTTTGTAAGTAGAGCGGATAACGATAGCGTCACCCTTTCGGCGAAGCTGATAGCGGAAAGCATCGATCCGGTAGGGCTCGCAATCCTCAAGTAGCTCGGCAATTTCCAGCTCACCCGATTCCAGGCGGCTTACTCGATAGTTGTGCCCGCCTTCGTCTATGCAGCGAGTAAGTACTGGGTGTAGATCCTCAATGGTCACAGCTTTCGCTACAGGTAAGCCCTCGACCTGTGCTTTTTCCCGGTAAAACTTATCGCCCTCGTTAAAGAGAGAAATTCCCAACACAACGCCCATAGGAGCACCACTCAGTTAGCTGATATTCAAACTTAGCAAAAAAATTGCTGGGGTTTTAGGGATCGAAGAAATGCACTTTCAGAAATTGCCCTGGAACTACTTACAAACCAGCAAGACTACCGGCCTTAAACTGGGCAAAGTAGGTAGTGCCTTCACGCAGTTCTAGGCGCTCGCAGGAGAGACGGGAAATATCTGCGTAGAACACCTGATCAGCAGCGGCTAACTGTAAACGAATGCGGCCGTCGGTAAGGTTCTGCTTAGCAACTAAAGTTACCGGCAGGCAATTGAGGATACTGGACAAGCCCGGCTTCTCTACACTGAGGCTAATATCTCCAGCTTCCAGCAGAAAAGCTGCGGTATCGCCTTTGCGATAATGGCCTGCCACCCTATCTGCAAAGATAGAAATCCCCCCCAAATCCAAAGTCAGCAGACCATCGTTTAGGGATTCCACTCGCGCTTCAATCCGGCTGCGACAGCTATCCCCTACGCCGTGGCTATCCAGGCGCTGGGCAACTTCAGGTAAAGAAAGTGGTGCGGATAAATTGGCAGAATCCATCCACAAACAGCGCTGGGCCAGTAGCTGGATTTCATCAAAGTCGTGACTGGTCCAGATTACCAGCGCCGGATATCGAGCCCAGAAATCCCGTAGGGTCGGCAATAGGCGCCGCAGCACTTGGGCGCGGTCAACCGCTGAAAGCGGCTCATCAAATAATTGCAGCGGCGCGTTGTTAAAAAGCTGGCGTAATACAGCCACTCGCTGGGCTTCTCCACCAGACAATAGCTCCACCGGCTGATGGAGTAGCGGTTCAATACCAAAAGCCTTTAACAGCCGATCACACTCTTCCTCGGGTAGTGGCCTGCGGCTGTAACGGCGGGCTAGTGCCAGGTTATCTGCCACCGACTGGCCGGCAAATAAGCGGCTGTCCTGAAAGCCTAAAGAAAGCGTTCTTTTATGGGTGGCCAGGGCGCGGCGTCCGCGCTGCCAAACCGTATTGGCAAAAGTGATATTGCCACGGCAGTGGCGCTGGCCAGCCAAAGCAGCCAGTAATGTGCTCTTGCCACTGCCGGAGGGGCCGGTAAGGCCGAAAATCCCAGAGGCAGGCAGCTCTAATTGCCAGGGAGTCGCAGCGTTAAGCGGAGTCTCTAGCCCTGTAACACTCAATCCGGTGGAATCAGAAGTGGTAGACGCAGTACCGAAAAGGGGTAAGGTTATTTCCATTAGCCCAGCACCCCCATTACCGGTTTAGCCTGCTCGTTGTTTGATCCGCGCGGGGCCAAACTATGTCCCAGCCAACGGGCAGCGAGTAGCAGTACGGTAGTAATCCCCATCAACATCAAAGCCAGCCGGTGCGCCGCACCGTATTCCATCGCCTCCACATGCTGATAAAGAGCGATAGAAACCACCTGGGTCTCACCGGGAATAGCGCCACCAATCATCAGCACTACCCCGAACTCACCTAGGGTATGGGCAAACGTTAAAGCGCAGGCACTCACAATAGCGGCGCGACTCGCCGGCAAAAGAACTTTTAATAATGCCGCCCAGGGCGGTATACCCAGTGCTGCGGCAGCCTGGGTCAAACGCTGGCCATTGGCATTAAACGCTGCCAATAGCGGCTGTACCATAAACGGCAGGGAATAAATCACTGACGCAAACACCAGGCCGGTGAAGGAAAACACCAAAGGGCCATCAAAAAGTTGTGACAGCCACTGCCCGGGGGCATAGTTGGGGGAAAATAAAAGCAGTAAATAAAAACCCAACACCGTGGGTGGCAGTACCAGCGGCAGGGTAATTAATACCTCGATACCGTGGCGCCAGCGACTCTGCCATTGGCTCAATTTCCAGGCCAGGGGAACACCGATAATAAACAGGAGTAAGGTGGTTAATCCGGCCAATTTTAAAGTTAGCCACAAGGCCTGCCAGTCGGCAGTGGCGATATTCATAAGCCACTCCCTCCATCTCTACTTCGATCTTGAGTTGGCAAAACACCGTAACCCAAGTGGTATAACTGCGCCTGCACTTCCCCTGAACGCAAATAGTTAGCGAGGGATTGTGCCTCTTTAGGTCGACGACTCTGGGTGGGAATCAGCAGCTGCTGTTCAATGGGTTTGTACAAATGCTGCGGCAGCAACCAGTAGTTGTCGCGGCCGGCTGCTTGCATCTGGCTGGCGGCGACAAAGCCCAGCTGCGCATTGCCGGAATCCAGCATTAAATAGGCTTGGCCTGCATTGTGGGCCCGGGCCAATTGAGTTTGTTTTTTCTTCCACAAATCCAGGCTTTGCAGCGCTTGCCGTGCGGCACTGCCGAACGGCGCTACTTTCGGATCGGCTAATACAATTTTATCGGGCCAGGTTTGCAGTAACTGCTCGATATTCGATTCCGATTTTGGGTGCCAGAGAGCCAGTAAACCCAGGGCGTAAGTCTGACGACTGTTGGCCAGTGCCCCACCCTGCTTTTCCAACAGTTCAGGTCGCTCACGATCCGCAGACAGGAATAAATCGAAGGGCGCGCGGTGCGCTATTTGTTGGTAGAGCACCCCGGAGCTGCCGCTACTGATTTGCACCACACAGGCATGGCGACGCTCAAATTCCGGTAGTACCTCTTCCAGTGCCGGTCGGAAGCTGGCCGCTACGGCCACCCGCAAGGTGCAGTTATCCGCATTAACCGGCAGCACGATGGCCACCAGTAAAGCGGATAGCAGCAGGCTCAGCCGGCGGACCACTTTTCCATCTCCGCAGCATCGCTGGCCCGAGCTGCGACCCAGCGCTCTGAAGGCTTACCGGATTTATCTGCTACCGCTTCGCGCTTCCAGAAAGGCGCCTCAGTTTTGAGGCGATCCATGATGTATTGGCAGGCGGCAAAGGCAGCTTGACGGTGGGGGCTGGTAACACCGACAAAAACAATCTCATCGTTGATCTGCATGGGGCCAACACGGTGGACGATAGCCACACGACCCAGGGACCAGCGATCGCGGGCATCATTGATAATCCGTTGCAGGCTTTTTTCGGTCATACCCGGATAGTGTTCCAGGGCCAGGCCGCAGACATCACTACCGGCATTGAAGTCCCGCACCGAACCCACAAACAGGGCGCAGGCACCATCACCACTGTTGCCTTGCAGCGCAGTATATTCAGCCGCTACGTCGAGGGGCGTTTCACAGACTTCAATACGATCAACAGCTGTCATATTGGCACCACTAACCGCCGGTAACCGGCGGGAAAAATGCAACTTCATCCCCAGCCTTCACCTGGGCTCCGGTTTCTGCCAGCTCCTGGTTCAGGGCCATACGAATATCGTCTCTTTGCAGATGCGAGCTCCAATCCGGGTGCTGTTCACAGAGGGTTTTGCGCAACTCGCTGAGACTGCCGGAAAAATCCTTCAGGGTAATCTCGCCCATGCCCAATTGCTGGCGCAGACGCGCGAAAAACAGAACCTTTACCATCGCTTTACACCTCTGAAATTTTTACGCCTTGTCCGCAGCATCGCCGCGCCAGTGGCCGCGCTTACCGCCGGTTTTTTGCAGCAGGCGGGTCGGACCGATTTCCATCGCCGGGTCCACGGCTTTGCACATATCGTAAATGGTCAGCGCCACTACCGAAGCTGCGGTTAACGCTTCCATCTCTACTCCGGTGCGCCCGGCCAGGCGGCAGAAAGCGGTGATATGCACACTGTGCTTTTCCGGCTGTAATTCGAAATCCACCGCTACTTTGGTCAACGCCAGCGGATGGCACAGGGGAATTAAATCCGAGGTTTTCTTCGCGGCCTGGATGCCGGCGATACGAGCTACAGAAAGCACATCGCCTTTTTTGTGCGCCCCTTGGCTCAGCAGTGCAAAAGCCTCGGCACTCATACTGATACTACTCTCGGCCAGGGCACTGCGGTCAGTGATGTCCTTCTCGGTAACATCCACCATGCTGGCTTCGCCGCGCTGGTTTAAATGGGTTAATTGGCTCACAAATTACCCCCGGCTCTCGCAGGGCGCGCTGGCAAAGCGCACATGAGGGATAAAGTTACAGGGCTTGTGGCGGGCATCCAGTTGCTCCAGCAATATGCCTTCCCAAGCCGTGCGGCAGGCTCCGGTGGAACCAGGCATACAACATATCAGTGTGCGATTAGCCAGGCCGGCGAGCGCGCGGGATTGCACGGTGGAGCTGCCGATATCCCCAAGGGAAATATGGCGGAACAGCTCGCCGAAGCCGTCGACGGTTTTATCGAACAGCGGGCTCAGGGCCTCCGGCGTGGAGTCGCGATCGGTAAAACCAGTACCACCGGTCACCAATACCACCTGCACTTTCGGGTCGGCAATCCAGGCGGAGACCACCGCGCGCATCTGGTAAACATCGTCCGGGGTAATGCGCTTATCTGCGAGCTGATGGCCGGCAGTTTTGAGGGCTTCCACCAGATACTGGCCAGAGGTATCAGTCTGCTCGTTGCGGGTATCGGATACGGTAAGTACCGCGATATTGAGCGGTACAAATTCTTTGCTAGCGTGTGCGGACATAATCAGTGGTCTCTCAAAAAACTGTTTTCTGGAGTTTTATCCGGCGTACTCAAGCCGAGATAATCTGCCGGCGTATTGATATTGCGATGCCAATCGCCAGCACTTTTTATGGGTATGGATTTGGCCCCCAGGTGACGCAGCAACGCGCCGACAGAATTGCGCGCACTGCCCTCAACGGCACGGCGCAAATAATCCAGGCAGTCGCCATTTAAAGGCAGCCACAGGGGAAAAAAGAAGTTTTCAAAATAACAGGGCCGGCCACTTGTCTGCCCTTCAGCCAATAACTCTGCGAGGTGCTTCCGCCCGAGCAGGGGCATATCTACCGGGATCACCAGGGCAGCATCAGCACCGGTTGCCAGGGCTACCGAATAAAGGCCGCCCAGAGGGCCCCGCTCTGGCACCAGGTCTTCAATCGCTCCGGGGCGGGCGCCGCTGGTGACGACTTTTTCCAGCGGAAGCCCACTCAGCAATGCCTCAGCATGCTGCAAGAAATTGCCCTGTTGGGGGTGGGCCAGCAGGGCCTTGTCTCGGCCCATCCGGCTGGAGCGGCCGCCGGCCAGCACCACACCAATTGTCGATTTACTAACAATAGCCCTGGCCATAACCCTAGCCCCCCAGCATCGCCAGATTGCGGGTAGCGCCGGTAAAACCTTCATGCAACTGGTGGCCTGCGGTCTTATCCACAATCAACTCGCGGATATGAGCTGCCAGCGCCTCGCTATCGCCATCGGCGATGATTTCGCGCATATCAAAGCCCTGGTCGGCGAACAGGCATAGGTGCAACTTGCCCTGGGCCGATACCCGCAGGCGGTTGCAGCTTGCACAGAAGTCCTTGCCGTAAGGGGTAATCAGGCCGATACGACCGGCGTAATCCGGGTGGAAATACTCCCGCGCCGGACCGGCATCGCGGGTGCGGATAACCTGCTCCCAGCCTTCCCGCAGCAGCAGGGTTTCTATATCGCCACCGGAGACATGGTTGCTGGCGAAGAACTCGCGGTTATCGCCGGTGCGCATCAATTCAATAAAACGCAGGGTCACCGGAGTCTCGCGAACCCAGGCGAGGAAGTTATCCAGCTCCGCCAGGTTGTACTGGCGCATCAGCACTGCGTTGACCTTGGTATCGATACCCAAGGCCAGGGCGCGATCCAGGCCTGCTAAGGCTTTATCCAGGCGATTATGGCCGGTGATATGGTGGAATTGAGCCGGGTCGAGGCTGTCGATACTGACATTCACCTGATCCAAGCCCGCGCGGTGCCAGTCGTCTATCTGACTGGGCAGGCGGTAACCATTGGTGGTGATGGCTAAGCGGCGAATCTTATCGCTAGCGCGCACGGCTTCGAGCAGCGGCACCAGGTCTTTGCGCAGGGAGGGCTCTCCGCCGGTAAGGCGTACCTTTTCCGTACCCAGTGAAGCAAAAGCGCGCACTAATGTGCCCACCTCAGCGACTGAGAGAGGATTTTCCCCTTCCAGGGAACGTCCGCAACCGATGCCCTCAGGCAGGCAATAGTTGCAGCGGTAGTTGCAGATGTCCGTCACGGACAGGCGCAGGTAGTAAAACCTACGGCCAAAATTGTCTTGTAACATTAAACGCCTTTCCAATGTCGGGAGGCCGCGCAGTTTCCCGCTAGACCCTGGTGGCCGGTACGGCCACGGTCCCGGCACCTTGCAACGTCAATAAAAAACGACGCGGTTTAGGTAGCGGGACTCGGTGTTTAAACTGATGTCAGTGTATCAAGCTGGTTAATTTATGCTTGGGGCAAAGGTGGTACTCCCTTGGTGCTCGAACTGATGCTCCTCAAGGAGACATCAAAACGTGGAGCTTCAGTCGATTAAAATTTATAAATTATAAAAACAGGTTCAAGGTGCGGGGAAAACCCCGGCCAAAGCCGGGGGCCTCGCTAAGGAGTTCTTTCAGCCGCTTAGAAATTAGCGGTTACCATAACCCAGAGCTTATCGGTGTTAGTAAGCCCTGTGGAGTCATCATCGGCATCAAACGCGGCGTACTTAACCAGGGCGGAAATATCCTTGGTGAGTTTGTATCCGTAGCTCAAGTTCCACTCGTCCCCGTAACTTGTAGAGCCTTCAGCTGCCTCAAAGTTGTGATAGGTCAAGCCCAGGTTGCCGCCGGCAAGTTTAATAGAGCCGCCAACATATAAATCTTCGATACCGTCAGCGGGGGTTGCCAGGAATTTGTCGGCAAAGCCCTGGAATTTGTGCAGGGTTGCCAGCGGGGTTTTAAAACCAACGCCATTATCGGAACCCAAAACTTCATAACCAAGTTTTGTCGCAACCGGACCCAAGTCGGCCCCCAGCTCCGCCAAATAGTAATTAGCGCTATAGTCCAGATTACTATCACCAATTTCAGACTGGTGGGCATAACTGAGGTTGGTTTTTACCGGACCAAATTTACCTTTGTAATCTATTCCATAAGTGCGGCTGGAATTATTGACAGAATCTTCCAAATCCAGATTGTAAACAAAAGCGCTGACTTTGTGATTTTCAGCTACTGGATAAATCGCGTGTAGCAGTTGGATATCACCGCCCATATCGGAATTGGAACTGTCTTCACCAAAAATACGGTTAACGTTGTACACATAGCTGTAATCCAACTGGAAGCTATCGGCACTGCCGTACTGATAACGAACACCATCGTAGGTCTGCTCGTTTTGTCTCCAGCCAACACCGCCGACAAATCGCTGTCCATCCAGATTTATACGCTGGCGACCTGCGGTAATTATGGAGTTCCCACCGCTATAGCGAATATAGGCCTGGTTAATTTCAGTTCCTTCTGGATCAACCACCACCGGGCGGTCGATATTGCCATTGGTGGTGGAGTTGTAACTGTCATTACCAATCGCAGTAACATCATCCATTTCCAGGAAGCCGGTAAAGCCACGGTAGCTGCCACTGCGCCAGTTGAGGCGGGTTCTTAACGTGGATGCAACAGCTTCCTCTTCCATATCATACTGATCGACAGTATCGTCAACTAAGATATCTTGATCGACAACTTCTACTCGGTAACGCAGATTCAATCCGACTTCACCAGATTTCAACGCATCCACCAGAGTGGCATTTTCACTTTCCTGCGCAGCGGCCTGCAATGCAACAGTGCTGCATGCCCCCAACAGTAAGGCACCGAGAATTTTTGGGAATTTGGAAACGGTCATGACGCTTTTCCTTTGCAACAACGGAGTGAACAGTGACAAATTACAATTTTTCAGACTCGACTGAAACCATATATTTTTTCCTGCTTAATTAATCTTTACTCCCTAGCCTTTACTCAGGCGTAATCCCTTATTGGTAGTGGGCACTACCTATCCGGCAAAGCCTCGGTTTCGCTGGTTTCCTCAAGCAGGAAATTATTTTGCTGTGCGTACTGTAAACGCTGCATATAATTTTCTCTTTGAATCGCCAAATACATAACCAACATACAAATAGCGAGCACACCGTAGAGCAGCATAAAGGCCGCACTGTGGATACCTACTAAGTCCTGAGCGATACCAAAAAGAACAGGCAGGGTAAAACCACCGAGGGCACCAATAGTGGCTACGGTACCGCCAACACTCCCCATATGCGCGGGGAAATTATCGTGCAGCGCTTTGTAAACAGACGCGCGGCCAAATCCCTGGGCGATACCGATAACCAGTAGCAGTAAAGTGAACAGCTCAATACCCACTTCAATATTTAAATGCACATCCCGTTCCACCCCGTGAATGGTCATGCTGGTGGGCGGATAACTGAGGAAGAAAAGACAGACCAGGCAGGTCCAGAAAACACTCCAATTGACGGTGCGCGCACCGTAGCGATCGGCAAACCAACCCCCTAAAGCGCGCAGTGAACTGGAAAGGGCCACAAACAGCAGGGTGAGTGCCATTGCTACCGGTGTACTGACTTGGTATACCGACAGATAGTAATTCGGCAACCACAATAAAAGCGCGAGAAAACTGCCAAAAACAAAGTAATAGTAGAGCCCATAACGCCAAACCCGGATTTGCGTTAGCGGCTTTAAATGACTGCGCAGATCCGGTTTTCCGCGGCTGCGCATATAGCGGGTTTCCTCTGGTGCAAAAAATTCGAATAAAACCATCATCAGGATAATCCCGGCTCCATAAGCCGGCCCTATCCACTCGCGGCCAAACCAATTTTGAATGGCTGGAGCCAATGCCAAGGTAATTGCAGCTCCTGCATTTCCTGCACCAAAAATGCCCATCGCAGTACCCTGCCGCCCTCTTTCGAACCACGGGCTGATATAGCGAATCCCCAAAACAAAAGACACCCCGGAAATACCCAGCCACAACCCCGCCAGCAAATGGGCCCCGTAGCTATCGATAAAGGGCAACAAAAAGAGCACCGGCAACAACAACAGCATCTGCAATAAAATCAGCTTTTTCGCAGAAAAATATTCCACCAGTAATCCCACCGGAAAACGCAACAGCGCCCCACTCAAAATCGGCGCAGCCAGTAGAACCCCGTATTCAGTTGCAGACAGATCCAGTTGCCCGCGAATCTCTACCCCCAATACCGCGTAGAGCGTCCAAACAGAAAAGTTAGCGGCGAACATGGCCGAGGCAAATATCAGCGCGCGCCCGGCGAGTTGCTGTGTATATTGCACGGCAGGCATCTCCAAAATATTGGCTGTCGAAAATTAATTGCCACCCCGGTTATGCACCGCATTGAGCCCGCGCCCCAGATAAGTGATCACAGAAATACAGCGGGGGCGAGAAATCTACAGAGGCAAGCTACTGGCAAGATGCACAAAAAATCGGCTAGCGACAATTACTCCCAAAAACCCTTTTTAATCATTATCAATTTCCACCAACTACCTCCACTGGGGTAGAAACGCACTAAAAACCATCCCTACCCACTCCGAGCGACTAACCCCAAGGGGTTACTCCCTTCCAACTACAAATCGATTTCCCTTCCACTTACCCCTTTTGCGCGCTTTCCCTCTGGCGCTGCTCAAATACTATCGGTCATGACCCTATCCACCTCTAAAAATTTCTGAGAAGCCGGAGAAAATAGTCATGAGTCAATCCAGCGGCCTCAATTTATTTAATTGGGGCGATCCCAAAATAAAGACGCTGCACGTTACTTGGTTTGCGTTTTTCCTGACTTTCGTGGTGTGGTTCTCCCACGCTCCGCTGATGGTCTTTATCAAGGAAGCGTTCGACCTCACCAGCCAGCAAGTAAAAGCCCTGTTAATCCTCAACGTGGCACTCACCATCCCCGCCCGTATCATTATCGGTATGCTGGTGGATAAATTGGGGCCGCGCCTGGTGTACAGCGGGCTGCTGATGACCTCATCTTTAATCTGTTTGGGCTTTGCCACCGCAGACAGTTATGAATCCCTGGCCCTGTTCCGCTTCCTGCTGGGATTTGTGGGTGCCGGCTTTGTAATTGGTATCCGCATGGTGGGTGAATGGTTCCCAGCCAAACAAGTCGGCCTGGCAGAAGGTGTTTACGGCGGCTGGGGGAATTTCGGTTCTGCTGCCGGTGCCATGACCCTACCCACCATCGCCCTGCTGTTCGGCGGTGAAGACGGCTGGCGCTATGCCCTGGGCCTCACCGGCATCATCGCCGGCCTGTACGGCATCATCTACTACCGCGTTGCCCGCAACACTCCTAAAGGTTCCACTTACTTCAAACCGAAAAAGAGCGGCGGCCTGGAAGTCACCAGCAAGCGGGATTTCTACTTCTACCTGCTGATGAATGTGCCCATGTACCTGGCACTGGCAGCGCTGGCTTACAAACTGTCTCCCAGCGGCGTAGCCCTGCTGAGCCAGAATGCCACCTACGCAATGTGGGGACTGCTGGTAGTACTGTTCGCCTTCCAGACCCGCATGATCTGGAATGTAAACAAAGACCACCTGCGCGAAGGTGTGCCCGAGCTGGAGAAATACAACTTCAAGCAGGTAGCCATCCTCGACCTGGCCTACTTCGTCACCTTCGGCTCAGAGCTGGCCGTGGTTTCTATGCTGCCCCTGTTCTTCCTGGAAACCTTTGAAGGTTTGAGCCCGGTGAAGGCCGGCCTGCTCGCCTCTGGCTTCGCCTTTATGAACCTGGTGGCTCGCCCAACCGGTGGATACTTCTCTGACAAACTGGGACGCCGCCGCAGCCTGATGTTCCTGATCGGCGGCCTGGCAGTGGGTTACTTTGTACTGAGCCAGATCAACGGCGGCTGGTGGATTCCCGCTGCGGTAGTGGCCACCATGTGCTGCTCTTTTTTTGTGCAGGCCGGTGAAGGTGCCGTATTCGCTGTCGTACCCCTGGTGAAGCGCCGCATGACCGGGCAGATCGCCGGTATGGCCGGAGCCTACGGCAACGTGGGTGCGGTTACTTTCCTTACCGCCCTGTCTTATGTCAGCTACAGCCAGTTCTTCCTGATTATCTGCGGCGCAGCAGCGGTGATCTTCTTCGCCTGCCTGTTCCTGGAGGAGCCCAAAGGCAATATCGCCGAAGTGCTACCGGATGGCACGGTGCAGCTGATCAGCGTGGAGTGATCGTAAAGCAGTTATCAAGCAACTAACGCAAAGGAGGGCCAATGGCCCTTCTTTGTTTTTCGCCGTTGGTCTGAGGGGACGAAACGAGATAGGAGAAAGCTGTGAGCGAAACCAATTCCGGGGTGCAAACAGAAACCGAGGCAAACCCCGAAGCCCAGACACCGCGATTGAGCCACGGCCTCTGCACCAGTGCCGGCATCAAACCGCAGAACGAAGACGCGGCAATCTATCACTGGCCAGCCAGCCCGCACTTACAGGAATACCTGGGCGCAGTCGCCGCACTGGCCGATGGAGTCAGCTCTGCCGAAGCTGGTGCCCAAGCCAGCCACACCGCCACCGAGCAGTTTGTGCGGGACTATTACAAGGTGCCGGATACCTGGTCTGTCGCCCACGCCGGACAGAAAATCCTCGCCTCCATTAACAGCAAGCTATACCGCAAGAGCCACGACTTTCCCCAACAGGAAAAGGGCTTCCTCTGCACCTTCTCTGCCCTGATTTTTAAATCCCGCACCGCCCACTATTTCCATATCGGCGACAGCCGCATCTATCACCTGCGCGGCGACAACCTTAAATGCCTCACCCGGGACCACAACATCACCCTGGCCCACCGCCAGCAGATGCTGTCCCGCGCGCTGGGAATGGATACCGGCCTGCAAGTGGATTACGGCCAGCTCAGCCTGGCTAAGGACGATGTACTGCTGATTACCAGCGACGGGGTGCACGACTTTATTAAACAGGATTTACTGCGCGAGCTGCTGGCAGATACCCAACTAAGCGAACAGGAAACAGCGGAAACCCTGGTGCGCCTTGCCGAGGAAAACGGCAGTGACGATAACCTCTCCGCATTAGTGGTAAAGGTAAAGGCATTGCCACAAACCACTCTGGACGACTACAGCCGCCAGCTTACCCGCCTGCCCTTCCCCCCGGAGTTAGAACCGGGCATGGTATTGGATGGCTACCAGGTGGAACGGGAGCTGTTCTCCTCCCAGCGCAGCCAGCTGTACCTGGTGCGCGACAGTGCCACCGGCGAAATCCTGGTAATGAAAACCCCCTCAGTAAATTACGAGGACGATATCCACTATATCGACCGCTTTATTCAGGAGGAATGGATAGGCCTGCGTATTCGCAGTCCCCAGGTAGTGCGCCTGCACCGCCAGACCCGCCCGCGCACCGCGCTCTACTACCTGATGGAGTATGTGCAGGGCAGCACCCTCGAACAGTGGATCACCAATAACCGCTTTCCCAAACCGGCGGAAGCGTTTCGCATCCTTAAGGAAATTGCCACCGGACTACAGGCCTTCCACGATCAGGAAACCATTCACCAGGATTTGCGCCCGGCCAATATCATGATCGACGGCCATGGGCGGGTGAAAATTATCGACTTCGGCTCAGTTTATGTAGCCGGCAGTGCCGAGATTTTCCGCCCCCTGGAACACCCAGAAGCGCTGGGCACCGCCAGCTACTCCGACCCCCACTATATCCTCGGGCACAACAGTGGTATTCGCGGCGATATCTATGCCCTCGCCACTATTGCCTTCGAGATGTTTACCGGCGAACTGCCCTACGGCGAAGAAATCGAGAACTGCCGTTCCCACGCCGACTTCGAACGCCTGCGCTACCGCACCGCCAGCCAGTTCAACCCGGTAGTCCCCATCTGGTTCGACCGCGCCCTGGAGCGCGGATGCAGTATCGACCTGGAACAGCGCTATTCCACGCTGACGGAATTTATGCGCGACCTGGCTAACCCAAACCCGGATTACCTAAGGGAAGATCCTACTGAGAAAGGGGATGCGTCTTTGTTTTGGAAGATTCTTTGTGGGATTTGGGTGGCTACTTTATTGGCGGTGGCGGCGTTGTTTTCGTCTAGTGGTTGAGGCTAAAAATTTTGGTGCAAACGTGCCAAATCTAAAATATGCTAGTCCGAATACCTATAGAGCATCCTGGTTTACCTGATGATTTTAGATAGATACCATTCCTAACGCTTTCCTTGCGATAAATTTAACAGTCAACTGCATTTGGCCATATTTTCATCTGATCAGTACTAATTACCAAAAGAAACTTCGTATATCCACAGCAATCTGGGTTAACCGGTCGCTCCTCATGATCTGAATCCTTAATAAGAAAAATAAACAATGACATATGGGAAAAAATCAATATATTCAACAGATCAATTTTGCGCCAGCCCTGACTTATATGCTAGTTTATTATCTTTCGCAGCTAGATTGAACTTCCATTCTTCGGACACTTAAACAAGTGATATTGTACGGCTTCTTTTTAATATGCTGTTAGATAATCACGAACCTATATTAATTCCTCAAAGGAGAGAGGCGAGAGCTCTAGATATTATGGCAGTAAATTTTTCATATTTATCTGAAATTAATAACCCTGAATCAATTGTGACAGCAATCCCCTCAAGCCCCACTTTTCCTGAGTTTGTCGAAGGTCGCTTTAATAGATACATAGAATTTGTAGACTTATTTCAATCTCTGATTATGAGTTCATCATCGTCTGCGGAGCTCTTAAATAAGATTCGAGACCCAGCAGCATATAAGAACCATGTAAGAATGTCTCTCCTTAAACTTTTCAGAAGATGTGTTAGCACAGTTATAGACACAGAAAAATCAAAGAAAATAAAAGTCCCAACTTCTATGTTTGTTGAGTACTACGGACATACCTTTAAGGATATAAATCTCCTAAAAAGGCAGTTTTCTGATATGCCTGATAAAGATAAATACGCTTTAACCACACTTATTGGAGAATATGATGATCGAGGCAAGCAAGGCTATATCCTAACGGATCAATTCTTTACTTGGTTTGAAGATAAGTTTTCAGAAAAATTCACTATTGAAGGCCCCAGAGGAGCAGGAAAAGATATCCAATTGCAAAGTATCTTCAATAGTTTTGAGAGTGATTACCCATGTGATTTTATCATTAGAGACATTGAAAATAACGATGTTCTTGCAGTTGGATTTGCACGCTACGATAGTACCAGGGGTGGATCACAGTCTGATGATCGAACAGGTGGTAATAATGATAAAGTAATGAAAGCCGATGAATTTATAAAATCTTCTAGCGCTAACTTTAAAGTACTATTCTTAGCAGACGGACCAGGCCTAACTCATCGAGACACTTGGAACGAAGCCTGCATTTTAGATGGTAAATTAAATGATCGGGTACGAGTATCCTCCTTAAAGCTAGCTAATGAAAGGATAACTGAAGATTGGCTTCGAAATTAAATGCGCAGCTTAAGCTGCACATTTAATTATATCTTTGCTAGTAATTGTACTTCTTCAAAGTGCTTTTCTAACACATCAGAATCTACATAGAAATCAAATTCTGCTAGATGATTAATCGGTGGAGAGGATAGCTCGGAGCTAAACAAATCATTTGTTCTATCTGCTTTCCTTCCATTGACATAATCACCCATTTCCTCCAAACCATGCCTTAGCCTTTTTAAAGTTGCTTCAGCAGCAGTAAAAGATTGATCAATTCCAATCCAATTTCGACCTAATTCGTTTGCTGCATGGATAGTGGTGCCTGAACCATTAAACGGATCAAGGACAATATCACCTTCATTACTAGATGCGCTAATAATCATTTTTAACATATCTAGATTTTTTTCCGTGGGATATCCTGTTATCTTGATACTTTGGTGGTGAGCATCACGATATTGATCCCAATAATCTGTCAATGGCCGCTGCTTGTTAGGCGGCAAATAAACCTTTCGTCTAGGATTTCCGTTTTTTGACCAATGAATTTCATCATTTTCGTCCAGCTCGTCTAATTTTTCTGGAGTTAATTGCCAGTGTTTTCCTTTAGGGGGATTCATTCCTTTCCAAGGCTTTCCTGTTTCACCATTTCTTACTCCAGGCGCATGAATAGGTACTAACTTATAACGTCCTCTCTCATCTTTTTTTGTATATTCTTTATTAATCCATTCTTCGGTTGCTGGTACGCTTGGTCGATTCCATATAAAAGAATCAGTTTTTGAATAAAACAAAATGTAATCATTCAAATTTGGATATTGATTTTTTGTATAGTTTTTTGAACTACATTTCTTCCTAACTATCAAATTTCGAAAATTGTTCGCACCAAAAACTTCATCCATAACTAACTTTAAATGGAATAGCATTTGATGCCCAATATGCACATAGATAGAGCCATTACTTGCAAGTAGCTCGCGCATTAATATTAGTCGCCTCCTCATGAATTCAATCCAAGAAACTGTACCAAAAACATCTTTGTATGCATGTTTAAGAGCCCTCGACTGAAAATCTTTCCCAGTTCCATAAGGCGGGTCTAAATAAATTAAAGAAATCTCACTTGAATGCTTTTCTACAAGTTTCTTAAGTCCATAAAAATTATCTGCTAGTAAAAATGCATTTACATTGATATCTTTTTGACGAGAGACCCTACCTCGAGTATTAACAGAAGAATACTCATGATCCACATCCCCCAAGATCTCTTCTTTTGAAAGCTTGTTTGGATAATTCAATTCAAAGCTATCTTTATTGGACGGTAAGGGGAAAGGCTCACTTCTCGCGGAATCAGCCAAAAGAGCATCGTCTCCCAACTTTTCGCCTTTTACTATGCCTGTAGCCATACTACCCTCGAATATACGTTTTCAAATACTTTAACATAGCCATTACCTATACACAACTTATGCAAGTTGTGTATAGGTAATGGCTATGTTAACCTTCCGAAAAAAATTAAGGGGTTATTGTGAGCCAGGCAAAATTCAAAAGATTTAATTTCAGTCTTACTGATCCTGTCAGTAAAGATATTGATGATATTAGTTTTCTTCCTCGGGACTTCAAGTGCAGTAGAAGCGATGTTTTAAAGGCTGCCATATTGTCTTTTAAAGGACTTTCAAAATCAGAACAGATTAAAATACTGAGAAAAGTTTGCGTTGATAGCGAAAACCCTTAACACAACATAGATGCTGAATAAGTTTTTAAATCGAATTTAGCTGAGGATTATAATCTGATTCTTCTATTCTGAATTAGAATACTAAATTTGTATTTCTAATTTAGGATACAGCTAAGTTGCCAAAGTTATTATCGTATTTATGATAAGCTTAGAAGCTCATAGACTACATACAAAATGAGGCCTTAGATACAATTATAAAGCACCTTCAAATGTATACCTTTGGTCAGAGTGCCTACCCTAGTTTTTTAAATAATTGTATCAATGTTAGATACGCTTAGAGATGGCATATACTTTGCCTCAGCCATCCCTAAGCGGAGTGTTCCATTGCCGCTATCAACTTATAAAAAATTTTCATCCCCCATCGCCAGCTCTCTTTGAATACGTATATATATTTCTTCACGATGAACGGAGAGAGATTTAGGAGCACGAATTCCTATCTTCACCTGATTACCTTTAACTTCCAATACGGTGACTGAAACATTAGCTCCAATTCTTAAGTTTTCACCTGTCCGGCGCTTTAAAATCAACATATTGATTTCCTACTGATACTCAAATCATGGGTAAACCTTCTCTGATGGAAGGCTGAGAAAGTAACTTTTTGAGGAAATACGGGGTGGTGCGCGGGAACGGTAGGCATAGAAGAAGAAAAGGCAGGCACAACGCTTCCAGAGCTTGGGGAATCGCTCCAAGCCGCTGGATGTACTCCACTTTATTGAAGACGAGCGGGTTTCTAGCGTATGATCCATATAGCCATTTTGATAGTTAGGTTATCAATTTGGTCAGCTGGCCCCTGGTGTTGCTGCACCTTGGGTCAGCGCCTTTTACTGTCTCTTACGTCACGCTACCGTTCTCCTGTGAGAAGATGGTTCTTTAGAAAACTCTTAGATGTCTTGATTCTCTCGAATCCCTTTGGACTTTGGTCATCGGCCTACAAAAGACCACCCAATTCCGGCCAAAATACCAATAAATATCAATCGATTTTACGCAGCTTTGACACTAAAACAAACTGAATAAAATCCAATAAGATCATTTTTGTGCCTATATTTTTGTGCATTTACGCTTAAGAGATTTCAGAAGTCCATAGGAATGGCAGATTGAATTAATACTTCCCTCTGATTCTCACATTAGAACTTGAACGCAAAAGAGCAACTATGCGGTTACTAGATCTGTCTCCCTTGTATCGATAACGAGGTATTTCAAATGATTAAAATATCTCACAGGCTCTAAAATATTAACGTGGTATTCTGATGACAATCTGTAAGAAGTATTAGTATTACCTTCGATTAGATCGTAAAGCCTTTATTTGGTTCGATAGTACACACTTAGGTATGTAACCACGGAAAAAGCCACATAAATTTGTCCATTCTTATCTGATATACGAAACATTTCTTGAAAAAAGAGGCAGCTTTGCTCCTCCAGGTAGGCTTTCTAGACATGGTGCAAATTTTGATTTCATGGCAAGAATTATCGCTTCAAAGTTTTTAGATAGATGAGTTAATAGAAATATTAAGCAGAGAAATAGCTACATCAAAATAATTTGAAGAAGTAATATTCAATGGTAGAAGTAAAGACAGGATAAATTTTTTCCTTTACGCAAACCATTGTTTACAAAGCTGATAGACTAGCTCTAACAAGTGCTTCTAGTTCGTTCCAGGGCTGAAGCAGACGATAGCACCAAAAGGAGTTATAGGGTGAATATTCACTATGGACTAAGAGAAACACATGAAAGGTATGAGCAATTACGCTCCATTGCCAGAGAAGTAACACAAGAGAGCTTATCTGATTTATATCAAGATCATGCAAATATAAGGCTATTAGGAATTGATGCTGAAGCCATTAGCGCTTCAGAAGCCTGGTGTGATATGGCATGCTCTAGACCAAGGGCAGAATGGAGTTGGCAAGAGGCCTCTGCCGAATATCGCAAGCGCTACCCTAAAAGGTTTGAGCTTTCAATATGGCATCAAGGTCATCTCTGCGGCCTATCTTATGGGCGACCTTCCTTCGGAAAAAGCAGAATGCGTATTGAGCTTATTGAAGGTGCACCAAGATCTGGAAACCCATTAGGTCCAAGACGCGTTGTTCCAATAACGATTATGAATGCTACTGCTTATGCAGGAATTTTAGGCGCTAAAGAGCTACGTATCATGAGGCCAGCTCAACCATTAATTGGCTACTACGAAAGTCTTGATTTTACTTATGTTCCATCCACAGGAGCACAGCATTTTCCTGATTACTTATATAAAGTTATTAGATAGAAAAATGGATAAAAAAGGGGATAAAAAAATGACCGAAGAAGAAAAGATTATTCGAGAAAAGGCTCGCCAAGCTCTAAAGAAGAATAAAACACCTTCGTATAGCTCTGAAGATGAAGGGGGGATTATGGCAGGACCTGAGTCAAAAGAAGATTTTAAGAAGGATATTGAAAACGATGAGTAACATTGAAAAAGAAGCAAAAGAGAAGGCAAAAAAAGCCTTAGTTCTAAATAAAGTAAAGGCAAATGCAATTGCTTCACCTAAAAGCGCTAGCAAAGCCACTAAATCAACTCAAAAACTGCATGTGTAATTAATGATATTTAATGAATAATGAGAGGAATTATGCACACAATAATTTATGTGATGCGTCACATTGATATTGGTGGTCATATAGAAATTCCATATAAAAAGATTGGAATTACTGGCGAAGGAAATGCCACATTAAATTCTCGAATTCAGCAAATCAGTAGCACTAAATCTCCGATAAAAGCTCAGTGCGTAGCTGCATGGAAACATCAGGATGCAAAAGCAGTTGAAACAGCATTACACAATTTATTAGAGGATAGTCATATTGAAGGTGAGTGGTTTCTAGACAAAGATGATACTCTCGTTGAAAGGATGCAGCCTCTAATGAAACTCATTAGTGCTAATGAGTTATCTATAGAGGAAAGTAATGACGAGTACACTCGTGGTATCCTCAGAAGAGAATGTGAAGAAAGAGAAAAAACAGATCATATTCTTTTAGGGGAAATAGCTAATCTTCTCCGACAGCCACTTAGATCGAGTTCAAGGAAAGCTGGTCCCACTTTCTTTAGCGATATCAAACAATTGACATATTATGTTAATGCTAGAAAATCCGGAAAGCATCACCTTTCAATAGGAAGAAGCAGAGATATCTTTGAAGAGGTACGGGGTTTCCTCGAGTCAAGAGGTTACGATGTTGAACAAAATAATAAGGGCAATGCGAAGCTGTCGGGCGTATCTAAAAATGTTATTGCGGAGATAATTAATAATATCGAAGCGGAATTTGAACTTGAACCAGCCTAGTCGCGTCCTAGAGAGCGCGGCAGGCTAGCACAGTATTTTTAGACATCCATATACTTTTCTCCCCAATGTGATTCTAGACATCCATGAGATATGGACTGGGAGCCAGAATTGAATACATATCAAATCAAATGGGATGTCAGTTTGATTTGTGGATTAAGTTTGTGGGCTTTATTTTAGAATTATATCAAAACATGGCACAAAGAACCCGTAAGACCAAACCCTTTAAGAGATGGTGTAATAGATTATTATGAAAGCCAAGGGCTTTCAGCACCTGAGATCCATCACGGGAAAAGAGACGGAATAAAAAAATTATGAGCGACTACAAGTTTTTACAAACAGAGAAAGACCGAATCAATGAGATTCGTTCAAAAATGAAGAAACATGCTGAAGAAGTAAAAAAGAAATCAAAAGGCACAACGATAGAAGAACCATTAGGAAAACAAACAAACCCAACTGAAATCGACCACATGAGAGACCAGAAAAATGACAACTAAAGATAAACAACTAAGCAAAGCAGATATTAGAAATTTTGTTGAAAAAAACAAATCTAAAATACTGAAGGAAGCTAAAGAGATTGAAACGGCTATAAAGTCAAATAAATTGAAGGATCAGCAGAAACTATAACTTTTATATATAGTAGCCCTGAATAACACAAGGTAGTAATCTTGGATATACATAGATTTAGAGCTCAAAAAAACCTATTGTTAATTTATACATAACTACCTAGCAAGTACATAAATCAAAAGATATTAAATGCCATTTAGCTATAAAGATCTTACCTATATTAGAGCTTCTATTCAGGCCTATGAAGGCATTCTAAACCAAACAACTGAAGGAGAGTGTGAAGAAGAGTTCTCAGAAATACAAGATGATATTATATATTTGGGACGCTTGTTGGCTCTAGTAAATCGAGAAATTGAAGAGGCTGAGTCTTCGGGACCATCTCTAAACAAAGTAAGCTCAACGGATTGAGGAAGCTGAAGTTTGGCACGAAAAAAAATGAGCTCCATTTCAGAAAATGCTTGAATTCTTCACTATGAATACAAACTGTAAAACGAAGTCGATAAACAATAGGCACAACCAATAAGGGGAGATCACATACAACCCCGACTTGTACAGATATTAAATACCCATAGATCCTCAAGCCAATAGGATTTATTGGTAATGATGAACCTCAGGTCAATAAAAATTCTACTACTATAATTGCTGATGCCATGAAGAAGATAGTGATCTTATTTTTAATGATGTTAAGTTTGTATACGTTAGGCTTCTTTACTCAAGCCTTAGCTTACTCTCAACTGGGTATTAATCTTAACAAGTATCTATATGCTCCATGGATCAAACATTTAGAAATGGACAACCCTATAAAAGTAACTTATAACAAAAGCGTAGAGTTCTGGTGTTCTCGTGTAGAAGGGTGCAGTTATCAGAACCCTAATCTTTGATTGGCCACAGCAATCGAATCAATTTATTAATTAGATGTTATTAGTAAGTAGGAATATCCCCCAATGAAATGGAGCAAGCTTAAATCTCTAGTTGAAGAAAAATTTTCTCCATCCCTGGATGGCCGTATCTCTATCAATAGTACCAGTTATGGAAACTGTTCGTGTGGACATGCCTGGTTGACTCTTGATAAAGAAGTCATAGCAAATTTCTGTACAAGGGCTTTTTGGAATAGAGCGAGTGGTGATTACTATCGAAAGGATAATCGCTGGGTTACTGATTCCGAAGTGCCTGAGCATGTAAGTGAAAAGCAGAAAATATCCTATGGTGAGATGGAATATGGAGAGTTATCTCGGCAAGATGCCTATCAAGCCTGCTGGGAATTCGTTCATACCCTCAAAATTGATGAAGCTCTAAACTCCGAGAACCCATTGATTCAGTCCCTAGCCACACTGGATAAGCGTTTAGGTAAGCGCAGACTCAAGGAGATTGATACAGCAAGTTTACATCCATTAGCAAAGAAATTATTGAGCATAAGATTGGAGTCTGAAGGTATTAAAGCCCCAGCAATCACAGAACAAACCTCTTCAACGCAACACCCGTAGATTATTTAATTATCTAAGCATCCAGCAAGCCATCAAGATAATATTACAAGGTTTAGATAGCAGGGATGTTTTCTCCAACACTTAACACCAGGCATATCCGGTACGATAGTCCGCCTTACAGAAATGTAGCTCCAAATATAGATAACGCGCTCTGATTTAACGTAAAAATTTGGGCGAAGATTATCTATCACACCCCATTTTTTATTTCTTATACTCGGTGTAATGCTTTGTTATTTCTTGCTTTAGCAGCATCAAGGTTCAATGGCTAACAAGTGTATACCTACTATTCACCGTACTAACTTTCTGATTCTTAATGATTTATGCCGGTGATTGATAAATATCAAAAATAGAATATGTGAAGTAGCTCCGTTTTTAGAGCGATATTATCAGCCTAAAATACACTATAACAAACTCAGCAGTACAGGATCTCTGTTTTCACTTCCTTGACCCTAATTGGCTATTGTCATCTAATCAAATCGTTCTCGATAAGGAAATTCCACAATAATAACAACTGGGAAGTTAGGTATGACAAAGACATTTTCACAGCACGCTGTAGACAAGATTAATTCTATTATGAATGATCACAGCAATCATGTTGGTAGCCAGCTTAAAATAGGTAACCCCACAAAATATAAAAATCATATTTCTAGCGATTGTATAACATTGGCAATTTGGGTTCTTAAATATAGTTTTGAGAAGCTTGGAAAGCTTAATTCCAGCAAGCGAGTGGGTGGACTTGGAGAAAAAGGTACCGAGTTAGCAAAATACTTGATTAATACTCATAACTGGAAAGGCGTATATTATAATCCTGACGTTAAGCACCCTAGTGATGGTCTTGGTGAACATATTGCGAGCTACTACAATCAGGTAAAGAAAAACTGTACCTATAGTGTCAGTCGTGTGCCGATCAGCAATACTGTTATAAACTATAAGCCGAGCAAAAATAAAGTGACCACCTATTTGGATTTAACCAAGAAACAAGACGCAGATTACAACACATTTTCAAATATTCCATTTGGACTGGGAATGTCAAGTGGCGGTAGGCATGTATGGCTTTATTCAAAAGAGTTCGTGTACGAATCACACTGGGAAAAAGAAGCTGGCGATGGATTATATACTAAGACACAATTAAAAATGTTTCCCTGGCTCTCAGGAATTATTGTTGTACCGCCAGACACGCACAACCTTTTAACTATTACTTCCACCAACTGTAAGTAATTATATCTATGCTAAAACCTATAAAAATCCTACTACTATTTTTAATGACATTGTCATCCTTCACCTGTGCTAGCACGGAAACGGATGATGTTAAACTGGACAAAGCTCAAGTTGATGTTGTTTTACGAGAGTGGAACAAAAAAGGATTCGGCGATAAGATTGAAACAACTACATTAACGATAATAACAGCTCCAGATTACAAGGGTGATATCGTTATTTTACGTGAAAATGAGCCAAAACGCGGTTTCACCGCGGAAGTTTACAAACCAAAGCCAAATGCACTGAATCCTGAGCTATGGGAATTTGTATCTGGTGATATTGAAAAATCCATAGTGAAACAACCTAATGGAAAATTTCATTTATCCGAGATGGTTGATAAAGGGGTAAGAATAGAAGTTATCGAGCTTGATAAGGAGGAGCAATAACTATTTTAGTTCGAGTGGCAGTGCAATAGCTTTATCTAATACTTAAGGTCATCCCTATTTAAGGGGATGACTCTCATCACAAATAGATTGACCACGAAAGACTATAAAGTGTTAATTTATTGATTCTCACAAAAATTAGCACTTTATTCATATAGTATGTCTAGTTCCTCTATTGTCATCGCCAAAGATCGCCACGACGTCCCACATCCAGATTAACTTATACGATAACTTGCTGGCACTTATTTATTACAACCTTTTTTCAAGTCGAGTTAATTAGTCTAGTATTGATTATTTGCAATACATTCATCAAACAACTTGGTACTAGTATTAGCTAACGTGGTAATCAATATAAATCTGACCAAGACAGTTCCCATTCTTGAGATGTATTTATAGGTGATATGATAAAGATTCCTTAGAATACAGCTCTAGGACAATAAACTACAGAATACTGGCTAATACTTCAGCTCTAAGTTAAAAGGATATTGTATGGGTGATGTGATAAATGCTCCAAAGGAGAGCAGCAGTAATTCACATGATGAGTTAGATAAGAGAAATAGACTATCTAAATATGTTGTAGGAACAAAAGATAAAACAGACTATACGATAACTGAAATCTATGCTCGCGAAGAAGAATTTATTATTTTCGGTTCGGAAGGAACTTCTGGGTTTCATCATTTCAAAATAACTTTGGATACTATTGACGAATGCGACGATATGTTAACTAACAATTTTCAGCGCACAAAAGATAAGTTCAAAGAATTAATATTATATCTAGATAAAGTCGATGCGGACGCATCATATAAAAGGCGCGCATCAAGCGCCATTCTTACAGCCATTAAAGGGAATATAGCTGAGGCAGAATTTCTTTTCGAAAAAATAGAATCTGATGCACGGAAAGAATATAGAGGGCCTGGATTGTTTTACTATCTTCTTGGCCCATTTATCATAACTTTTACTTTATTTATTTTAGCTCTGTCAGTTTACTTATTTCAGCCACGAGTAATATCAAGTATTGACCCAGAACTACCAACAATTATATACGCTATTGCGTTCGCATGCTTTGGAGGATTAGCTTCAATTGTCGAGCATATTTATA
This sequence comes from Microbulbifer sp. CNSA002, assembly GCF_047324085.1. Classification (NCBI taxonomy): domain Bacteria; kingdom Pseudomonadati; phylum Pseudomonadota; class Gammaproteobacteria; order Cellvibrionales; family Microbulbiferaceae; genus Microbulbifer; species Microbulbifer sp. CNSA002. Next base: position 175,085 of record NZ_CP172449.1, on the reverse strand, counting down.
GCATTTCTACAAAATATAATTTTGGAAATTGGATATATGCTGTCTGCGGGGCTAGCCGTCTGATATTTTCAATACTTGCAGGAGTAGTTGCATATATACTGTTTTCTTACACCCTATCTTTTTTCATGCCTCAAGCAGAAAATATTCCTATATTTTTGTTGTTAGTACTGAGCTATTTTTTAGGCTCAAAAGAAAATTTAATCCCAAGTCCGCTTAGAAGATCTATGAAAAAAATATAGATTCATATAAAAAGCAATGGATAAATTATTAACAATAGAGTTATCATTTACTCAATGCGAAATCACCAACATATTGACTATAAAAATCAATGGTAGAGGAAAAATAAGTATTTTAAGGCATGATGAATTTGAATAATAGCAAATCTAGCTAATGTCAGCACATTGCTGCTAGCTAGCCATTATTTTTAATACAAAACTTAATTAGGAAACTTTAAAAATGAATAGATATGTAATAATTGGTCTTATGAGTTTATTATTCTCAATGACGAAAAGTGTGCACGCCAAAGAGGTAATTTTAGAACCAGAATCATGGTCTTTTCCTGAAGTTATTGAACATGCTAGAAAAATAAACACAAATAATATCGAAGGTAAATCTTTCAATCAGTTTGGTTTAGTATACACACCTGAGGAAGTTTCCACTCTGAAATTATCTGCTTTGGCAGCAAAAGAGCTTCAAAAATATGCAGATATTGTTACCCACGCATATCCTGATGCAGTGGCAAAACATCTGCCTTCTCAATGTAGCGTATTGCCTTTAGATAAGATAAATGAAACAGCTGTAGCTGGTATTGCATATGTTTCTATCAATGCCATTCAAGCAAATACTAGAAACAAAGCAGCCAAATGTTTAGCTGAACTCCAAAGTAGACTTGCAGAGATAGGCAGATAAAATATTCAACCTCCATCTAAAGGTAATTTCGTTCGAGCTACTGACAAGCACGTTAGTGTAAATTATGAAAAGATACGGCTACAAATTCGCCAAAGATGATGGCGGGCTATCTAGATTAAGTGGGCTCCGCTTCTTTATCGGGCTATGTGCTTTTTTCAGTACAATCGCCAGCTTGATTTTCTCTGGTGAGAGCTACTTAAAATTATATTTAGCCTCACTCTTCGCTTTTTGGCTTGCGGCCTTCTTGGCAGAAGTTATCCCCAAAGTAAGATCTTACCCAGTTATATTTTCCGCAATAACGGCAAGTATAATTTTCTGGATTGATCAGAGAAATGTTTTTATAGTCCGTCAATGTGAAAACTGGAAATGTGTTAATGTTGAAGATTTAAGCGGTAAAATAATATATTTGGGTTTTTGTGGATTAGTAATAATTGCTTCTCTGTGGTCTTTGCGAAGACAGTCACACTAACGCATATAGGTATCATTCGACCCATTGGCACGAAAATACTATATGGATATAGTGCACCAATAAACGACATAGCTTCAGCACACAATAGTAGCTTATAATTTATTTAAAATTTAATTTCTGTGCGACATATACCATCAATAATTGCTGCAATTCTTATTCCTTCGATAGTACTTTTGCTAATGGCCGGCACGTTTGGATTTTCTAAAATAAATTCAGCCGGCCCAGCATTTATTTTTATTTTTTCAATCCCTATATCACTAGCACACATGATTATTTATGTACCACTTGCATTAATCATAGAACGATACTTTGGGTTAAATCTATTCAAATGTATTTGTCTAGGCCTAATTGTTGGCTCACTATACCCTGGAGTTAATGCTTGGCCGTATCCTGATGGAAGTTACATTGGTAAGGTTGAAGATACTTTAATGGGCATAGATGTGATCAAAGCAATTAATGGCTATCCAACGCTTTTGGGTTGGTTAATTTACCTAAAGCATGTACTTACAGTAGGCCTCCTTTTTGGAGCTACTAGCGGTTTAGGTTACGGTCTTTTTTATAAAAGGCCAGTATCCTCTATCCATAGATAGAGAGATCTAATTGTTATAGATATATTCATCAACATCTCATAAATAGCCCTCAGGTACACTGAATTTTTTATGTCATACGTTTCTACAGAGCACTTAAGATAAAAGTACAATGTATTGCTGGTACGAAAGTTAAGGCTGCAACATGGCATGACTCAGGAGCAATTAGCACAGATTACATGGCTCAGTGTGCGTACCGTTCAGCGCACCGAAAGAGATCAACATGTTGGTTTGGAATTGCCAATAAAATAAGAATCTAATTTCCCTGGTATAGTCGCACTTTATGAGAGCCAAAGTTTGTCCAGACTAAAAATTCTTGATCGGTAAAGTCCCTAATATTTTAGGGACGTAATAAGATTGGCAGTTAAATAAATTTCTGATTATAACTTTGCCTACCCCCAAAATTTTTTACGAATAGACTTCCAAAGTTTGCCGAGCAGATCCTGATTGGAGCGAGAGGCAGATTCTACAATGGCTCTATGCATCTCCTTTTCAGACTCAGTAAATTCACTTCGATATTTTTCTTCAATCTGTTCATAGGTCAGCCCTTTTGCCTTCATAAACCAAGACAGGAGCTGCCCTAAGTAAGATATTTTTTCTCTTGTTTTTTTCAGCTCATGATTTCTCTGCAACACAGCGCCCTCACCTAACATCTTCCAAATACCAGCTTCAATCTGTTGAGCTTGCTCTACAGAAAGCTGTTTATCTTTAGTTGCTTCTTCAAACATTTCATCTGCAAGTGCCTGTACATTATCTGGCATAGTCGAAAGTGGAACGGAATACTCCCGCTCTCTGGTTTTATAATCTTGGATAACAGCCTGTAATACATAAATTATTGCAGCAATTAGAGTGGTGATAAATTTCATTGTTACGCCTCTATTGGTTGACTATTTTATAAAAGTATTTTGAATTCAAGTTGCTCTTCTAGGAGCCAAGACATATCTATATAGGTTCCCCCTAAAAAGACTGGATTAGCACCCTACTGATGGATCAAGAACGGAAGACATGCACCAAATCAGAGCATAAAAATCACATGCCTGAAAAATGCTATAAATTTAATATATAGAATTTTTACAAAAATTTGTTTGATGAGTTGTACATCCTGTTCTATAGAATACGTATCGAAATTCACCAAATAGAATGACATGCTTTTAATAGAATAAGCTTACCTGGAAAAATATCTGTCAGAGGAAAAACAAACGCCAGAATTTAAATTAAAAATTTTTAAATATTAGAGTGTTATGATTTGTTTGATATTTTCTACCTACTTCAGACAAGGCCATTCTCACTACTAGCATACTTATCTAGTAAGACTTAGGTTTACCAAATAGTAACCACATTTAATTTCCATGCTTCTTTAACGGACAATAAGCTGAATCAAGCTAGACATTAACCTTATGATATCTATGAAAAGCTCTTTCTTTCATATGTTATACAATTCTGTTCTACGTCAACATTCTGTGAGGACTTACATTATATCTACAATGTAAATATGAGATCCTGAAGGTAATTATTTGTTGAAAAATTTCTATTTAATATAGATACCCACCAACCATTTAGGCACGGTTTTCAACGCTCAGACTTCGATTGCGCCCAATTTTTGTGCGTTACTTAGAAAAAGTAAAATTTTTAAACTTCTATATTCTTTTTTATCCCCCCTAATATCTTTTTTTTACGTCTTCAATCTAGTTGGGCCCCAAGGAAGGCAGTTTTGGCCTTGAAAAAAATAATAGTGAGCATAAGAGAGAGAAACTCAGTATGATGATGCGCCTTCGTAAACAAAAAAATTTGATTGCTCAAGCAATCCCCGCCGCAAACCCTAGCGACTATTCAACCCCCTGGTACAGTGTGGCGATTGCCTGTTTGGTAATAAATACTGCATCTGTGGCAGCATTTGCCCAGGAGGGGCAAGGGGACAAGCCCAGTAACTATTCTGGTTCGGCTATTGAAGAAGTTACGGTTACCGCACAGAAAATTGAGGAAAGCATTCAGGATGTGCCTATTGCAGTCTCTGCGCTATCTGGGGATAACATGGATGCTTTAAAGATTGAAGGGGGCAATGAACTGCTGCGAGCCGTTCCCAATGTTAACTTCTCCAAAACAAACTTTAGCTCATACAATTTCTCTATTCGAGGAGTGGGAACTCAGTCAATTTCTGCCAGTAGTGATCCTGCCGTTGCAGTAAGTTTTAATAATGCTTCTTTAATCAGGAATCGTCTGTTTGAGCAGGAATTTTTTGATGTACAGCGGGTAGAAGTTCTGCGTGGCCCTCAGGGCACATTATATGGCCGTAACGCCACCGCTGGTGTGGTTAATATGTTACCAATCATGCCGGAAGATGAATTCGCCTCAGAGATTGAGGTTGAAGTGGGCAATTATAATAGTAAGCGCACCAAGGGTATGTTGAATATACCGTTGGGTGAAACCATGGCTTTCCGCTTTTCTGGAGCCATGACCAAGCGGGATGGCTTTGATTACAATACTTATACCAAGAATGATGTTAACGACCGGGATCTCTACTCCACGCGTGCCATTTTTGAATGGACTCCCAGTGATAAGTTTAATGCTAATTTGATTTGGCAACACTTTGATGAAGATGACAAGCGATCCCGCACTGGTAAGCAGCTTTGTACTACTGACCCCGGTGATGACATGGTCGGGAACACAGAGACAACAAGTCTATCAAAAGGCATGACAAGTCAGGGCTGTTTGCCTGGTTCACTATACAGCGCAGATGCTTTTGATGCACCCAATGGAACGGGGCTCGCCTATATACTTTCAGCAGCGGGGCTGATTGACCCATACCTTTTTGGAGGTAGTTTATCAGACTGGAAAGATCCCTACAGCGGTGTAGAGCAGTCGCGAGATTTACGTGAAATATCTACTAGTTTTGACCCAGTATTTCGTGCGGAAAATGACTTGGTACAGCTGAATTTTGAATGGGCTTTATCTGATACCCTCACCTTTTACTCCCAGTCTACCTATGCTAAGGATGATTACTATTCTTCACAGGATTATAATCGGTTTACCACTGGCGCGGTCTTTAATGACCTAGCAGAAATAGGTGATCAGTGGTCATTGGGCCCCACCCCCGGAGGCATTTATACTGACCCACAACTTGGTCCTTCTGACGGTATTTTAGGAGTTGATATCAGCCGTTCCGATAATGAACAGTGGAGCCAGGAATTCCGGTTGCAGACTGCATTTGATGGGCCCTGGAATTTTTCCTTCGGTGCGAACTACCTGAATTTTGAAACCCAGGATGACTACTTTGTCTTTAATAATATGTTCACCATGATTGCTGAATATGTTTACAGCCGGGGAACAGATGAGGATGGCAATAATATTCCGATCAATTGCGTTGACCCCACCACAGATTTAGTTAGCTCAGACTGTATATATATCGACCCTAATTCCCTGGAAAATATTGATGAAATGGGACACAACTACTTTCTCAGTCGTAACTTAGTAGATACCCGTTCCTGGGCTGTATTTGGGGAGGCATATTGGCAAATCACGGACGATGTAAAACTTACCACAGGCCTCCGGTATACTGATGACGAAAAAACTACCACCCCTATATCCAGCCAGTTATTACTTGGTACGTATCATGAAGATGGTATTACTGTTCCAGGTAACAGCTCAGGTGGCTATACGCATATGGGATATCCTGAAGGGGAGAAGCTTTCTCAAAGCTGGAAGGAGTATACCGGACGAGCGGTGCTGGACTGGCGAACAGATACCCCCTTTACCGATGATACAATGTTCTATGTTTCTTTTGCTCACGGTTATAAAGGAGGCGGCTCCAACCCACCACGGGCGGAGATTGACCCTGCGCGGGTTCAATATCAGCCACTAGACAACACTTTTGAGCCGGAATTCGTAAATTCCCTTGAATTCGGCACCAAGAATGTTTTGCTGGATGGCCGCCTAAACTTAAACGCAACTGCCTTCTATTACGACTATACCGACTACCAGGTTTCCCAGATTGTTGACCGTATCGCATTAAACGAAAACTTTGATGCAGAAAGTATGGGACTGGAGTTAGAGCTGGCATGGCAAATGACAGAGAGTACCAGGATGAATATGAATGTGGGTTACTTAAGAACCCGCATAGCGGAAGGGGAGGAATCCATAGATGTCATGGATCGTACCCAGGGGAATGAAGATTGGACCGTACTGCGGCCCTCCTTGCAGGTACCTTCCAACTGTATTGCCCCAGTCGAGTATGTTGAAGCTGCTATTGCTTTGGAGCCTATGTTTTTCATGACACCCTTATGGGCATTATGTGCAGGCTCAAAGCAGTGGGGCTCATACTCTGATGCGATTGAAGCTCCCCTAAGATATGATCAAATTTTAGCTCTTTTCGGTTACGATTTGCCCCAATATAACCCGCTAACAGATGCCCCAAATGGCGGGCGTGGTTTTTCTGCTGACCTAAGTGGCAATGAATTACCAAATGCTCCTAAGTTAACGTTTAACTTAGCAGTGGAGCATGTTATTCCCCTTTCGGATTGGGAATTAGCTTTACGTGCAGATTACTATCGACAGTCTGAAAGTTATGCGCGGGTTTATAATACCGAGTATGACCGCTTAAAAGCCTGGGATAACTTCAATGCATCAGCGACCCTTACTCATCCGGAATCAGAATTGCAAATGCAGTTGTATGTGAAGAATATCTTTGATGATACGCCTATCACAAGCGCCTTTACCAATAGCGATGACTCCGGCCTTACCACCAATGTATTTACCCTGGATCCGCGTATTATAGGCTTTAGTCTAAATAAGCGTTTCTAATTTTTATATTTCCAGTAAGACACTAATGGTTCTATAGTGTCTTACTGGTATTTCAGACTGGCTATGCTTGAAAATACCTCCATTTCTAATTTTCTTTTCACTCATATAGATCATCGATCAATCGTATAGCGGGCGGTTGGTGATTGTTTGCTAGGGCTAGCCACACACCTCCCAATTGTACTTTATTTTGGGAATACCCTAGTCTCCCTACATTGTCTTCTTATTTAGACCTAAAGTAACTTTGCGGCGAAATGCAAGTTTATACAATCTATAGACAAATAGTTTGGCAAAAACTATATATCTGTACATTTGGTACATTATTAACGTGCAGAGTTAATGAAGCGAACGGGTAAACTAATGGCAGGCATATTAAAAAAAGAGGATGAGAATTTTTTTGCAGATAATGATTGATATTTAGAAACAAATATCTTGTTTTTTTATGAATATACCGCCGGGGAAAAAGTAGAGTAGCCAGTACTTTCTGACTACTCTACTTTAGATATTGGCCTTTTAAAGGTTACTTATGGCACGAAAGATGCCTGGGGATTTGTGGAGATAGTACCGGTTATTTTGCAGTCGCTACCAAAACCTACGCTTGGGAGTACCGCGGCATTAAAAGTAATTTCTCCGGTAGATTGGTTAAAACTACCGGTAATATCACCAAAACAATTGCCGGTAATAGCTGCAACAGTTACATCTTTTAGGGTAACGGTATTCCCTGCATTACCTACCAATGTATAGGGCAGATTGGTAAAGCTAACTGACCCACAAAGGAAACCAGTATTCAATGACAAGCTGCCCACAGAGGCGTTACCTGCTGAATTTGTAGTAGAACTACCAGATAGACCACAAGTAAGGTTTATACCCTTAGATACTTTTATATCACCGACATTGGCCAGGCCAATGGTACCTTGGGGAGACCAGGTGTCAGCGGCTGCGCCGGTGCTAACAATTGCCAGGGCGAGCGCGGTAAGGATCTTTTTCATGTTCATTATTTCCTATTTTTAGTAATTAGAATAGGTAGAAGCATGAATACGCTGGGTATTCATCCCTTACGGGTAATGCATCTACATTAATCATCGCTGGAGAAGCAAAAAATTGGGCCCACTTAAACTGCAGTAACATTCAACTTCCAAGTCCTCTTATCTCCACTCCTATAAGACGCTTTTCTCCGTCAGTTCGGAGGGATACAAATTTTGATAAACATGGTATTTGATGCCAGTTTTAGTTATATTTTTTTCGTGAGGATAAATATCGGGAGCGCTTATTAATTTTATGAATTTATAAATTACTTAATGATTTTCATTTATTCGTGAATATATTTATTTATAATAAGTAAGCCACAATCTGGGGGCGTAAAACTCTTTATCTTTGTCTGCTTATCCTTAATTTCTTGTTACTAAATTTGAATATTTTTCAAATATTGAGTTTCCAGTAATCGAAGGTTTTAAGATAAATATTTTTGTCTCCTATCGATGTTCGAAAATCAGATAGACTTCAGACGATAAAGTGGCATATAAAGTAGCGTTTTAGGAAAAGCAGAGTGCTACGGGGAGCAGCAAGCACAGAATAGGAGAAAGAGAGATTTTAGCGTATAACTCACATATCTAAATTGATGTTCAAATGATCAATTTGATTTTGTACTTCTAAAAGTTGTTCAGCTCGTTCTAGGGTTTGTCCTTCCGTTTTTGCCAAAAGATTATCTCCTCACTAAAATCTATCTCTAGCTCTTATTACGCCAGTATCCCGAGATCTTGAGTGCGTTGGCTTTATTTCGCAGCTTGGGTAGTTCTGCTATTTGAGGGCCCTGTCAGTAATAAACCGCTCTTTATTTATCATACTAGGGATTTAGTCGCTGTGCCTTGCACTCAGTGCAGTATTGGGAGTTAGAAGAAATAAAGATAAGCATGGGTCGAACATGTGATTGAGGATAACGGTATTTATGGTTACCCTCTTTGCAGTTTGGAAAGAGAAGGCGGTATCGCCGCCCTACCTGATGCTGATAGCCGTCGGCTTTAGCAGAATCGAAGCGGAATCAAACGCTGTATTTCTAAAAATATTTAAACGCAACTGCACTATTTATACTTATGGTCTAGAACGGGATAAAGCAGTTATAAACTCACCCCTCCTCCTGCACCTCACCATAAACATGATAAATCTCTGGCACCTGACCGCGGTCGTCCATCCGCATTCCCAGATCTCTAATCAGGCCGTCGCGAATATCGTAGATCCAGCCGTGCAGGCTGAGGCGTTGGCCTCGGTCCCAGGCGTGCTGGACTATTTTGGTCATGGCCAGGTTTTGTACCTGTGCCATCACATTTAATTCACAAAGGCGCGCTGAGCGGGATTCTTTATCGAGGGATTCCAGCTCTTGCCTGTGGCGGGCGTAGACATCCTTGATATGGCGCAGCCAATTATCCACCAAGCCACATTCGCTGTGGCCCATGGCAGCCTGTACGCCGCCACAACCGTAATGGCCACACACCACCACGTGTTCCACCTTGAGTACTTCTACGGCGTATTGCAGCACCGAGAGGCAATTAAAGTCTGTGTGTACCACCACGTTGGCGATATTGCGGTGAACGAACAGCTCCCCCGGTGCCATGCCCACAATCTCGTTGGCGGGCACGCGGGAATCGGAGCAGCCGATCCATAAATACTTGGGTACTTGCAGGCGGCTCAGGCGTTGGAAAAACTCCGGGTCCTGTGCCGTCCTATCCTCTGCCCAGGCGCGATTGCGCGCGAACAATTGGCGAATCTCTGCCACCTCAGTGGGCCTCCCCCGATAAGTCCAGGCCGGATATTTGCGCGGCCTGCACCATTTTTTGCAGGTAGTCGCTGGTCATTTGGCGGCGGCGTTTCTCAGTCAGGTATTCCTCGATACGCTCCGAGACATATTCGTATTCCAGTGGGCGGCCCGGTTCGCATTGCTCCACATAAATCAGGTGCACACCGTAGGGGGTCTCCACGGGTTCCGCTACCAATCCGGTGCCCTGCTCGAACACTGCGCGCTCGAAGGAGGCGACGGTGTCACCGCGCCCCACTTGGCCGAGGCTACCACCGGCTTCGGAGGAGGAGCAGGCTGAGTGGGATTGGGCTAAACGAGCGAAAGATTGAAGCGGATTGGAGTCGGCGCGAATCTGTTCCAGCATATTCTCGGCTGCGATGCGTGCCTTGGCGCAGGCCTCGGAGTCATCCGGTGCAGCCGGGATCAGGATATGGCGTACTTCTGCGAGGGGATCGGAGCGGAACTTATACGGGTGGGCTTCGAAGTACGCGCGGCACTCGGCGTCGGTTGCCGGGTTCACCTGTAGCTCGCCTTTTAATAGATCTGAGACTGCGCGATCGAAAGCCTCACTGTGCAAGTCTTCGTCGGCAGCGCAGAGACCCTGCCCTGCGGCTCGATCCCGTAACAGCCAGCCGATAACCAGAGCGCGTGCGGCGCAGTAGATCGCCTGACGCGGAGAATCGGCAGGCTGGTACTGCATCTCTTGGTAGATCAGGTCGGCGGGGATTTCAGTTCCGTTAACGGCCACTACCTCGGCCATCTCAAATTCGCCGCCGGCAGCATCAGTGGCCAGTAATGTATTCATGACTCAACTCCACACTGGGCCCGCTCATGGCGGGCCATTTAATAGTTGCAGGGATTAGCGCGCAGCTTTGGCGCGGACTACCTGGTAATTGCGGCGGAAGTACTGCACCGGAACACTCCATACGTGTACCAGGCGGCTGAAGGGGAACAGCAGGAACAGTGTCATGCCGAGGAAAATATGCAGCTTGTAAATGATGTTCACTCCGCTTATTGCAGCAGCTGCACCGGCACCATCTAGCGTGACAATGGACTGAGCCCAAGCCATCAGTTTGAGCATTTCAGCACCGTCCATATGGCCAGCAGATACCACAATACTGATCAGGCCGAGGATCAATTGCGCGTAGAGCATCAGCAGTATGGCCAAGTCCATTTTGGAGGTGGTGGCGCGTACGCGCTTATTGGTGAGGCGGCGTTTAACCAGAATGGTAAGACCGATAAAGCAGATCACCCCGAAGAAACCACCGATCCCCATTGCCATCATCTGCTTGGTGGAAGCTTCAATGCCGAGGAAGTGCCACACCGCTTTGGGTGTGAGTAGGCCGACAAAGTGGCCCGCGAGAATGGCTATCACGCCGATATGGAACAGGTAGCTGCCGATGCGCAATTGCTTGCGCTCCAACAACTGACTGGAGCCGGTGCGCCAAGTGTACTGATCCCGGTCGTAGCGGATCAGGCTACCCACCAGAAATACCGTGAGGGCGACAAAGGGGTAGATGGCGAAGAGCAGCGTATTCAGATAGTTCATCTTGTTACTCCTGTGGTGCGGGCTGGGCAGAATTCTGCGCGGCGTTGGCCCAGTTAAGGGGCTGGCCGTCGCGCAGCTGCGCATTGCTGGGCCGCGTTATTGACTGGTCGCAATTGTTGGCGCCGCTAAAGCTCACGGCCTCTTCCTCCCAGATCTTGTCCAGCGCCTCGGGGGTATCGTCACGTTCTTCGTTGGCGACTTCTTCCTTGAGTGCTGTCAGATCGACATATACCCCGGCCATCTGCAAGAGCGCATCCATCAGCAGGTGGTAGGGACTCTCACGCTTGGACAGACGCGCGCTCAACAGGGCTATCACATGGGTAATATCGTGAACCCAGCCGTAGGCTGCTTCCCCCTGGGTGGCACAGAACTCCAAGTAGGTGGGCAGGTAATCCGGCAGTTCGCGCTCATTCAGCTCAAGGCCGGCGCTGCGATAGCGCGCGGTCAGGTCTACCATGGCTTGGCCACGATCACGGGATTCGCCGTGGATATGCTCGAAGATATGCAGGGATACAGCGCGACCGCGCTCGAACAAACCGTCGTATTCGCTCTGCCAATCGAGCGCATCCATACGCTCGTAATGGGAGATAAATGCCAGCAGCTTGTCGCGCAACGGAGCATCCAGATCCTCGGATTCAGCCAACCAGCTGGTCAGCTCATCCAGGTGCGCCACCAGCTCATCGGACGGGTAATCCAGCAGGCGGGCGATCAGGTTTAGTACTTTCATCGGTATTCTCCGCTCGACCTTAGTCGACTACTTTGGCGGGTATTACTTCGCGCACTGCGTGCTGCTTGCCACCGAAAATATTGGTGCTGTCGTTGCCGGTGCTACAGCCGTTGCCGAAGCTGAAACCACAAGAGGACTTCATGTCGTAGGCGTTTTCGGCGTAGGCCTTATGGCTTGAAGGCACCACGAAGCGATCCTCGTAATTGGCCAGTGCCATGTAGCGATACATCTCTTCTACCTGGGCTACGGTCAGGCCAGCCTCTTCCAGCAATTCGCGCTCCTGAATGCCGTCCACATGGATGCCGCGCATATAGGCGCGCATCACAATCATGCGTTCCAGGGCACGGGCCACTGGCTTCTCGTCGCCGGCGGTGAGCAGGTTGGCCAGGTATTGCAGCGGGATACGCAGGGTGGAGAGATCGGGGATCTCGGCGCCGCGACCCACGGTAACGGTTTCCACTTGGCCGGCCTGTACTGCGTTCTGGATCGGAGACAGGGGTGGCACGTACCAAACCATGGGCAAGGTGCGGTATTCCGGGTGCAGCGGCAGGGCGATCTGCCAATCGATAGCCATCTTGTACACCGGGGAGTTTTGCGCAGCTTCGAGCCAGGCTTCGGGGATACCTTCGGCGCGGGCAGCTTCCTGGACCTTGGGATCGCTCGGGTCGAGGAAGATATCGCACTGGGCCTGGTAGAGCGCTTTTTCGTCTTCTACAGAAGCGGCTTCCTCGATGCGGTCTGCGTCATAGAGCAACACCCCCAGGTAGCGGATACGGCCCACACAGGTCTCGGAGCAGATGGTTGGCTGACCCGCCTCGATTCGTGGGTAACAGAAGATACACTTCTCAGATTTACCGGTTTTCCAGTTGTAGTAGATCTTCTTGTAGGGGCAGGCGGATACGCACATGCGCCAGCCGCGACATTTGTCCTGATCGATCAGAACGATGCCGTCTTCTTCGCGCTTGTAGATGGCACCGCTGGGGCACGCAGAAACACAGGCCGGGTTGAGGCAGTGTTCGCACAGGCGCGGCAGATACATCATGAAGGTGTTTTCAAATTCACCGTAAATGTCGGCCTGCACCTGCTCGAAGTTTTTGTCCTTTTTACGCTTCTCGAATTCGGTGCCGAGAATCTCTTCCCAGTTGGGGCCCCATTCGATTTTTTCCATGCGCTCGCCAGTAATCAGCGAGCGCGGGCGGGCTACCGGTTGGTGCTTCTGCTCCGGAGCCTTGTGCAGGTTCTGGTAGTCGAAGTCGAACGGCTCATAGTAGTCGTCGATCTCCGGCATATCCGGGTTGCCGAACAGGTTGGCTAGTACGCGGTGCTTGCCACCAATCTTCGGCTGCAATTTACCGTTCTTCTTGCGGGTCCAGCCGCCGTTCCATTTGTCCTGGTTCTCCCACTCTTTGGGGTAGCCAACACCGGGTTTGGTCTCGACGTTATTGAACCAGGCGTATTCAACCCCCTCGCGGGAGGTCCACACATTTTTACAGGTCACCGAGCAGGTGTGACAGCCGATACATTTATCGAGGTTCAGCACCATGCCTATCTGGGCTCTAACTTTCATTGCTACACCTCCTCTCGCGTCGGCTCTTTGACGTCTTCGCCATCCAGCCAATCGACCTTGTTCATTTTCCTGACCACCACAAATTCATCCCGGTTACAGCCCACAGTGCCGTAGTAGTTGAAGCCGTAGGACTGCTGGGCGTAGCCACCGATCATATGGGTGGGTTTCATCACCGCGCGGGTTACGGAGTTGTGGATACCGCCTCGGGTGCCGGTAGTTTCCGCTCCCGGTGTATTCACGATGCGCTCCTGGGCGTGATACATCATGGCCATACCGTCGGGCACTCGTTGAGATACCACTGCGCGGGCAGCAATGGCGCCGTTGACGTTGAAGATTTCGATCCAGTCGTTGTCTTCAATACCTGCCAACTTGGCGTCGTACTCACTCATCCAAACGATGGGTCCACCGCGAGACAGGGTGAGCATCAGCAGGTTGTCGGAGTAGGTGCTGTGGATGCCCCACTTTTGGTGCGGGGTGATCCAGTTCAGCAGGATCTCCTTGTTACCGTTGGGCTTCTGGTTCAACACCGGTTGCACGGTTTTCAGGTTGATCGGCGGCTTGTACACACACATGTTTTCGCCGAAGTCACGCATCCACTCGTGATCCTGGTAGAACTGCTGGCGGCCGGTGATGGTGCGCCAGGGGATCAACTCGTGCACATTGGTGTAGCCGGCGTTGTAGCTCACATGCTCATCTTCCAGGCCAGACCAGGTGGGCGAGGAGATAATCTTGCGGGGCTGTGCCACGATATCGGCGAAGCGAATTTTTTCGTCTTCCTTGGGCTTGGCCAAATGGGTGTGATCGCGACCGGTAATCTCACCGAGGGCTTCCCAGGCCTTCACGGCTACCTGGCCGTTGGTTTCAGGGGCCAGTGACAGGATCATCTCCGCAGCATCTACCGCACTGTCGATACGGGCGCGGCCATCGCGAGCAGTCTCATCTTTCCAAGTGCGATTGAGCTTTTTGAGGAAGTCCACCTCGTCATCAGTATTCCAGCTGATACCCTTACCGCCGTTGCCGAGTTTTTCCAGCAATGGGCCTATAGAGGTAAAGCGGTTGTAGGTATTGGGGTAGTCGCGTTCCACCTCAATCATGCTCGGCGCGGTAACGCCGGGGATCAGGTCGCATTCGCCCTTCCACCAAGCCTGAACGCCGAACGGCTGGGCGATTTCTCCGGGGGTATCATGGTGGATCGGCAGAGTCACCAGATCCTTTTCCACCCCCAGGTGCCCATCGGTCAGGTTGGAGAATTCCTTCGCTATGCCTTTGAAAATTTCCCAGTCACTTCGCGCTTCCCAGGCCGGGTCCACCGCCTTGGTGAGCGGGTGAATAAAGGGGTGCATGTCTGAGGTGTTGAGGTCGTCCTTCTCATACCAGGTGGCCGTCGGCAATACGATATCGGAGTAGAGACAGGTGGTGGACATACGGAAGTCCAGTGTCACCAGCAGATCCACTTTGCCCTCGCTGGGGGCGTCATGCCAGGCCACGTCTTCTGGTTTTTTGCCGCCTTCTTCACCCAGGTCTTTGCCCATCAAACCATGCTTGGTACCGAGCAGATGGCGCAGCATGTACTCGTGGCCCTTACCTGAGGAGCCGAGCAGGTTGGAGCGCCAGATAAACATATTGCGCGGGAAGTTCTGCGGGTTATCCGGGTCCTGGTTGGCGAATTTGAGCGCACCGCGCTTGAGCTGCTGCACCGTGTAGTCTTTGGCAGACATACCGGCGGCGGCGGCATCTTTAGTCAGTTGCAGGGGGTTGATCCCCAGCTGCGGCGCGGAGGGCAACCAGCCCATGCGCTCGGCGCGGCTATTGTAGTCGATGATGGAAGCCTGCCACTTGCTCTTGTCGGCCAGCGGCGAAACCACTTCATCCATCTCCAGCTTCTCATAGCGCCATTGGCTGGCGTGGTTATAGAAGAAGGAGGTACCGTTCATATGGCGCGGTGGACGCTGCCAGTCGAGACCGAACGCGAGTGGGGTCCAGCCGGTCTGCGGACGCAGTTTTTCCTGTCCCACATAGTGGGCCCAACCACCGCCACTCTGGCCGATACAACCGCACATCATCAGCATATTGATGATCCCGCGGTAGTTCATATCCATGTGGTACCAGTGGTTGAGACCCGCCCCCAGAATTACCATGGAGCGTCCACGGGTCTTGTCGGCGGTGTTGGCAAACTCACGGGCTACCTGGATGACATTCTCACGACGACAACCGGTCACCTTTTCCTGCCAGGCGGGGGTGTAGGGCTTGTCTTCGTCGTAGTTCTGAGCACAGTTGGGGTCGTCGAGGCCGTGCTCGACACCGTAGTTCGCCAGGGTCAGGTCGTAGACGCTGGCTACTTTTAGAATCTCGCCATCTTTGTTTTGAACAAGCTTCACCGGCACCTTGTAGTCGATTACTTCATCGTGTTCGGTGTGCTGGAAGTAATTGTGCTCGTGGGTCTGGCCGCCGAAATAGGGGAAGGCGACTTGTGCAATTTCATCGGCGCAGTCTTTGAGGCTGAGCTTCAGCTCCAACTCTTCGCCACTGCGACCATCGCGCTGCTCAATATTCCACTTGCCACGGCCTTCTTTCGCTGAGGGCTCTCCCCAGCGATAACCCATGGAGCCCTGAGGGGAAACCAGCTGGCCATCGTGATTAACACCGATGGTTTTCCATTCTGGGTTGTTATCCTGGCCGAGGTTATCCGCCAAGTCAGAGGCGCGCAGGAATCGGCCCTGTACCAGCTTGCCGTCGCGCTCTTCCAGGGTCACCAACATCGGCATATCGGTAGTGGTGCGCACATACTCGGTGAAGTAGGCGCTGGGCTTGTCGACGTGGAATTCTTTCAGGATCACATGGCCAAAGGCCATCGCCAGGGCCGCATCGGTACCCTGGCGCGGTGCCAGCCAGGTGTCGCCAAACTTGGAGCACTCTGAGTAGTCAGGGGTGACCACACAGGTTTTGGCGCCCTTGTAACGCACTTCACTGAGGAAATGCGCATCCGGGGTACGGGTTTGAGGCACATTGGAGCCCCATACGATCAGGTAGTTGGAGTTGTACCAGTCGGCGGACTCCGGCACGTCGGTTTGCTCACCCCAGACCTGCGGTGAGGCGGGCGGCAGGTCACAATACCAATCGTAGAAACTCAGGCAGTTGCCGCCGATCAGAGACAGATAGCGGGCACCAGCGGCGTAGGACACCATGGACATGGCGGGTATCGGCGAGAAGCCGGTCACCCGGTCGGGACCGTATTTCTTGGTGGTGTAGACGTTGGAAGCGGCAATCAGCTCGTTAACTTCATCCCACTTGATCCTCACAAAGCCGCCCATACCGCGGCGCTCTTTGTAGGACTGCGCCTTGGCCGGGTCTTCGACAATACTGGCCCAGGCCTCCACCGGATCGCTGTGTCTCAACTTGGCTTCGCGCCAGAGTTTTACCAGACGTTTGCGGATCTTCGGGTACTTGAGGCGATTGGCCGAGTACATATACCAGGAGTAGCTGGCACCACGGGGGCAGCCACGAGGCTCATGGTTGGGCAGGTCCGGGCGGGTGCGCGGGTAGTCGGTCTGCTGGGTTTCCCATGTGACCAGGCCGTCTTTGACGTAGATCTTCCAGCTGCAAGAACCGGTACAGTTCACCCCGTGGGTGGAGCGCACAATCTTGTCGAACTGCCAGCGACGACGGTAGCCATCTTCCCAGCTGCGGTCGTCATTCGTCTTTTCCCCGTGTCCTCCGGAAAAGGGCTCTTTTTGTTTCTTCAGATATTTCAGTCGGTCCAGGAAATGGCTCATGCGGTACTCCCAGGGCATCGGCATGCGGTTAAAGCATCGGTTTACCGGGAATATAAAAGGGAGGGGCGGCGGGATCACCTGACCAAAAAGGGGTAGAAAAGCGACGAACTACCCCCGAATGGGTAGGGAAACGACGCCAGGGGGCCGCTATGGTGGAGCCCTATCCCAGCAATAACAGGGCCTCTGTGCAAAAAACAGGCGCCAGGTTAAATTATGTGCAAAACTGGCGATCTTTAGTGGTACCCACAACTTTGTGCGCCAATGGACGGCACAATAGAGATCAGCCATCCACAACCGCCCCAGGGCGAAGTGAATCCGATATGCTGAACCGAATTCGACAGTCCATCGTCTACCGCATCGGCACCCTGATGCTGCTCACTGTGCTGGTAGCACTGAGCTCTATGGTGGCGTCCTATATTATCTCCGATGCCGCCGAAAACGATGCCGCCGCCGTTAACCTCGCCGGATCATTGCGGGCTATGAGCTACCGACTTGCGGCCACCGCACCCTCCGGGGATGTCGAAACCACAGCTGAGTTGGCAGACGAGGTGACCGCACGCCTGACCCGGGTACTCAGCATTTCCGACTTCACCGCCAGCGATAACCTGCCCGCAGCCCGCAATTACCGCAAGGTAATCGAAAGCTGGGAGGGAGAAATCCGCCCACTGCTGGAGTCCATTGCCACCGAGCGCACCTCCATGGACTCCTTGCAGTTGGCCAACCGCCTGGAGCCCTTTATCGGTGATGTGGATACACTGGTGTTCGATTATCAGACCATCGCCGAGGAAAAAATAAGCCTGCTGCGTTTGGTGCAGGTGGGTTCACTGTTTGCCATTGTGACCCTGGTGTATCTCTCTTTGTGCATTCTGCACCGCTCTGTGGAGCAGCCTCTCAAGCAGCTGACCAACCGCTCCCTGAGTATCGCCCAGGGAGACTTCAACCAAAACCGTCTGGAGATTAACAGCGAGGACGAGCTGGGGGTTTTAGCGCGTACCATCAATTATATGAGCGATGAAATTCACGCGACCCACCGGGATCTTGCCCATCGCGTGGAGTTGAAAACCTCCCAGTTACAGAAGAGCCATAAAGCGCTGGACTTCCAGTACCGCCTGGCTCGACGGATAAGCGAGGGGCCGCTCTCGGGAGCGGAATTGGGCCAGTGGCTGGGAGAGTTCGCCAATGTCGCCAGCCTGGACAACCTGGATCTATGCCTGATGACCCCGGAGGGCGAGGCCCCCTACGAACACCTGGTGAAGGGGCTCGGCAACACCCAGTGCACGGGTAGTGAATGCCATATCTGCGTAAACACCTGCGGCCCCTCCGATGAAGACCAACAGCGCGTGTACCGATTCCCACTGGAAGTGGACAAACGCAATTACGGCGTACTCACCTGTACCCTGCCCCGAGGCGAGAATCTTGACGAAGAACAGCAGCAGCGCCTGGCTACCTTTGCCGACAGTGTCACTGCAGCCATCGCCATCAACGAGCGGGAGGCACAGGAGCGCCGTGTTGCCCTACTGGACGAGCGCGCAATCATCGCCCGGGAGCTACACGATTCCCTGGCCCAATCCCTGTCCTATCTGAAAATTCAGGTTACCCGACTCAACCGCGCCAATCGCAGTGAGCAGGTGGACAAGTCCAAGGTAGAGGAGATTATTACCGAGCTGAAAGAGGGCCTGGATTCCTCTTACCGCCAGCTGCGCGAACTGCTCACCACCTTCCGACTGCAAATAGGTCCCGGCGGCCTGCGCAGTATCCTGGAGCAATCTATCCTCGCTTACCGGGAGCAGCACCCGCAGATTAACGTCCTGCTGGACTACCATCTGGACGAAGTACCACTAACTCCCCACGAGGAAATTCACCTGTTACAACTGGTGCGCGAGGCCTCGCAAAATGCTGTGTACCACTCCCAGGGCGATATGGTGCAGATCAGCCTGACCCAAGCCGACAACCACTCCCTCAATGTACGCATCCTCGACAACGGCATCGGTATCAGCAACGCGCCGGAGAAACGCAATCACTTCGGTATGTCGATCATGCAAGAGCGCGCCAGCAACCTGAATGGCAATCTGAATATCCGCCGCCGCGGCGAAGGGGGCACCGAAGTGCGCTTCAACTTTATTCCCCTCTACGCCCGCGAGCGGGAATTGGTGTGGAAAGACGTGGGGTGATAACTCTCTACCTTTATGAAAGGTCACTCGGAACGAACACATTAGTGCCGCCCCTATCATTCGAAATCCACCAGTATCTTTATTACTAAAAAGGGAGAAAGAGAGAATACACCGCGCTCGGGACCCTATGAGGCATGGATGCCGATTAGGAGGTTACAGGGATGTATTCACTGCGTGTCTCGAGTGCGGTGTATTCTTTCCTTCCACCCCAGTAGTAACTATCTTCAACGACCTTATTACCTATCCAAGCGCTCTTCCATCCTGAAGCTCCTCCAACACCCAAGTAGCTATCGTCAAAAATTCTGACTCTTAAATTGACCCCCAAGGGCCAACCGCGAGCCCATATGCTACAAGTACTTATCGCTAGCCTATCCCGTGATTCACACCAATTACATTGGTGAATATCAGCCTCCTCGATGGCCTGGCACCCAACCATTCCATCAAGCAATGACTATATCGATTTAATAGAGAGGAGAGGTTTATGAAACTGAGTTCATTGCCCAGAGCCACTTTCTTAATGTTGGCAGTATTTCTGCTGGCTTATTCTGCATTCACGATTTCCGATAGCCATAACAAAAAAGAGAAAGATCCATCAGCTGCCAAGCATGGGGCTGGTGGTGAGAAAGCCTGGTCCAAAGCGGGCAATGACAAGATGTTCACCATCTTTAAATCTGACTTAACCACCGCTAATGAGAATATGCTCGGCAAGAAGGTGAATCCGCAAACCCCCAAAGATGCCGATGGCTTCTTTATTGGCGCCTACGACAAACAGTCACATATGCTGCACTTTATGGTGGGCTACAGCGATCTATCAAAGGGCGGGGTGGCAATGTCGCACTTCCATATGCAATGTGCAGGCGATGGCAAAGAGCCCCCTATTTGCAAGCCGGGTAAACCTAGTGGCCCGATTATCCAGACTATCTGCGGAATGCCCAATCACCCGGGTATGGTCCCGGACTGGCCCGAGACTAAAACTGACAAGGGCAAGCACGGCCTGGCAAAAAAATGTGCTGAAGGCACCAGTGGATATATTATGGGCAAGTGGATGGTGGAGGAGCCCTATCGCAAGGCGCTAATGGATGGGAAGGTCTTTGTTAACTTGCATACCCAGCTGGACCCCAAAGGTGAGGTTTCTGGCCTGTTAACAATGGACAAGTAGATTGCAAATTTACTGACGCATCTATAAGCCAGAGTTTACTGCTGAGACAAGAAAAGCTGGGCTTCGTTATGTACAAGCCCAGCTTTTTTATATCTACTTGAAAATTGTTAATTAACAAAAATCAGAATTTTGCTGTAAGCATCAACCAGAGCTTATCGGTATCCTCACTATATTCATCTGCATCGTAAGCGGCATACTTTACCAACGCTGAGAAATATTCATTAAACTCGTGACCGTAACTGATATTCCACTCAGTCCCGTAATCTGCTGAACCTTCATTGGCCTCAAAACTGTGGTAAGTAATTCCCAAGTCTCCCCCGGCAAGTGCCAGGCTGGCACCGAGATATAAATCTTCAACACCATCTGCTGGAGTTTCAATGAACTTATCTGTGTAGCCTTGGAATTTGTGTAGTGTCGCCAGTGGTGTGCTAAAACCCACACCGTCGTCAGAACTCAGAACTTCATAACCCAACTTGCCTTTTACCGGCCCCAATGGTGCGGCAACTTCAGCAAGATAATAATCGGCTGCAAAATTACTGGGATTATTGCCGATATCCTCCTGGCGGGCATAACTCAGCTGAGTTTCGAACAGGCCAAAATCTCCCCGGTAAGCGGCACCGAAAGTACGGGATGAGAAGTTCTCAGCATTATCCAGGTCCAGGTTGTAGAAGAAGGCAGTTAACTTATGCGCTTCTACCAGTGGATAGCTGGCATGAAACAGTTGAATATCCCCATCCAGGTCCGATAAGTCACTGTCTTCTCCAAAAATACGGTTTACGTTGTAGATATAGCTGTAATCCAGCTGTAACTCCCCTTCCCCGCCAAATTGGTAACGCAGGCCGTCATACGTCTGTTCATTCTGGCGCCAACCCACACCACCGACAAAACGCTGATCATCCAGGTTAATGCGCTGTCGACCAGCAATCACCATAGAGTTAAAACCACTGTACTTTAAGTAAGCTTGATTAACCTCTGTGCCCTGGGGGTCGGCAACCACGGGGTGCTCGGTATTGCCATTCACGGTGGAATTGTAATTGTCGTTGCCAATTTCACTAATGTTATCCACTTCAAAAAACGCATCAAAACCACGGTAACTGCCACTGGTCCAATTCAGTCGGGTTCTCAAGGTTGAGGCAATAGCAACATCGTCCATATTGTCCTGATCAACATTTTCTATCCGGTAGCGAAGATTTACCCCCGCCTGCCCTGAAGTCAGGGCATCAGTGAGTGTGGCGCTTTCATTCTCTGCTGCAATTCCCTGAGAGCCGGAAATGCCAAGGATGATGGCCGCGATTACGGTGGATAATTTCTGTTGTTTCATTCGCCGTTCCTTTGCAAAAGATTAAGTAGAAGGCAACCGCTGAAACAGGATTCATTCCATAAAATAATTCCAATATTCAGCAGCCATCCCAGGTGCGGGGAGCATTATGCAGCTCGAGTAGCAACTTAGCTATTGATATAAATCAGTGAAATTGTCTTCTTCTAAATATATTCAGCTCTTTTACAATTTAATTTAACTGAGACACATCAACCACTTGAAATCAGATCTTCCATAGCTAAATAAAATAGAAAAAAACAGCTTAATGGAACATTTTGAACAAATTTAACTAATATAGGTATTAAAAATCATAATAAACACCAGTTACTATGAGTGAAATAAAAGAGTAATACCATTAGGCCGGCTCAATAAAGCAAATAATTTCAGCTTAAACATTTGCAAGAATAGTATTTAACGCTAAAACTAATATTTAAAATCTATCCAAAGAAAAAACCTAAGTGGGAGGAGAGTTATGTCTGACTATACCGTATCTTTCTTTAGTCCAGTTACACAGGAAAGAGCTTATCTGGCAGTAACTGAACAAATGCCTAAGTGGTGGACTCCCACAAGCGCTCCGTTCTTGGCAGTTGACGATATCGCCAAAACTGGATTTACAGGGAAGTCATATTGGATATTTCGCGCCAAAAAATTAATACCTATGCAGCTGATAGAACTCGAATGTATACAGTCTTTTATGATCTCAGAATATGTTGATGATCCCAAAGAGTGGGAAGGAACCACACTACGTTTTGAATTTAGCAGTGCCAACAATGGAACCGAAATCATATTCACTCATATTGGCCTATCCCCTGACATTAAATGCTGGGATATGTGTAAGAGTGGTTGGGACCACTATCTACTCGGCAGCTTGAGGGACTTCCTGGAAAGTGGTGATGGCAGGCCAAATAGTTATTAATATCGCGGGGCAGAATACGTGACACCGTTTGCGTATTAATACTTGAACTAACCTGGCCGTAACAAAAGAAAAGATCAATAACTACGAAAACCAATAGTCAGTTATTGATTTTGACAATTGTAAAAACTATGGAATTTTCTACGGACTTGACTAACTAAACGGTACTTCAAAATCCATGCTATGCATTATTTTTAATAGTAAAAGTAGATAAGAGCTTAAACTTGCAGCAATCCCCATCAAGGGATGGGGATTGCCAAACTTAATCAAGTGTACTTGAGTTTATAACTCTTCAAGGGTATCCGACAGCACACCCAACTCCATATCTACGTTTTTCACGTTCATATGAGATGGTCCTGCACTCACCGGATCCCAGCCATCCTCACCTTCTAAACGCTGGCAGAGTTCATCTATCTCGCAGATAACACCATCATTATCGACATCAGTACCAGCCATCACACCAAAGCCTGATTCCGAGGTCGCATCCAAAGATGGTGAGGTGTAACTATAACTTCCCAGCTCAGGATCATAAGTTGCCATCACCCGACCAACAGCTTCGCCAGTTGCAATATCTACAAACTCCACATATATGGCACCAGCATAAGAATTTGAAGCAACATCCTCACTGGCAATCTGCACCGACACCCACAGATCAAATCGGGTATCTGTAGATGCTGTAAAGCTGACGGTGCCGGTATAGCGTCCGGCTTGCATGGCATCGGTATCTACAGTAACTCGATAACTACCAAGTCCGCTTGATTCCTCATCCAGGTAAGTAGCACTTAACCAAGAGTCTGACACGCTAACTTCAGCCACCGAAACTCCCGATGTATCGGCGAGCAGCTCAATATCCAGCTCGGTCTGGGTCCACAACTCTCGCTGGTGGCCATTCTCGACATAAAGGCGACCAGCCATAGTTGAGCCAGTGGCCTGGGCTCTTGCCGAGGCAACAGCGAGCTCCGCATCAATTTCACCATATCCGTAAAAGGCATCCGGTGTCTCGCCGTATGAAACCTTGAAGTCTGTGACTAACCCATCAAAGTCGTCGGGAGTCATTGACTCCCACTCCTCTTTCATAAGAGCAATAACACCAGCCACGTGAGGTGCGGCCATGGAAGTGCCCTGCATCCCCGTATAGGTAAATTCTATTTCCCCACTTTCAGTTTCTTGCCCGACCGTGCTAATCACACCACCGTCGGCATTGAACTCTC
This sequence comes from Microbulbifer sp. CNSA002, assembly GCF_047324085.1. Taxonomy (NCBI): domain Bacteria; kingdom Pseudomonadati; phylum Pseudomonadota; class Gammaproteobacteria; order Cellvibrionales; family Microbulbiferaceae; genus Microbulbifer; species Microbulbifer sp. CNSA002. The sequence goes on along the minus strand of NZ_CP172449.1, from coordinate 151,147 downwards.
CTGTCTCCCCCCCCGGCGCAGTCAAATCAACAACGGAGCCATAATTGGAGTACCAGGCAGATTCGCCCCCCTCTCGAGTCGCAGCTACCGTCACAACCCCGTCTAGGCCTGCTGGTGAGTAATTAGTAGCATCATCTGTAGAATTACCGGCAGCCGCAACCACTATGACACCCGCCTCACGAGCTGCGCTTACCGCATCCTGCAAGGTCTGGGAGTAGCCCCGCCCACCAAGACTCATATTGATAACATCTGCTTTGCGATCGGGGACTGTGCCAGAATCATTGGTAAGGCCCGCTGCAAAATATATGCCTTGTGCGATATCATAATCACTCCCGCCGCCGTAGCCGAGTACCCGCACAGGCATAATCTTGGCGTTATAAGCAACCCCTGCAATACCGACGCCGTTATTGGCCGTTGCTGCGATAGTGCCCGCTACATGGGTTCCGTGCCAAGAGTCAAAAATGCTGTTGGGATCGTCTCCCGGATCTTCTGGATTAGAGTCAATACCGTCCCCATCCAGTGCTGCTCCGCTATCACTAATCATGTCGTAGCCAGAAACTAACTGGCCCTGCATATCAGGATGCCCGGATAAAATACCCGTATCCAATACCGCGACAATTGCCCCTTCACCCGTAGAAGTTGTCCATGCATCTGATACAGCAATTTGCGAGTAGTGCCACATTCTGGGGTAAAGTGGGTCGTCAACTGACTGACTTTGGCGAATACGGTTTAATTCCACATACTCAAACTGACCGGTGGCATGGAGGCCCTTAAGTGCATCAATGGTCTCCAACTTGAACTGCACTTCACTAGGAACTTTTATTCCAATGCGGCTTAAATCTGTAACAGTGCCGGTTGCCTTAGCCTTACCAAACCCAATTGCAGCTTGATTAGCATCTAACAGCATCGGTCGATGAGTTCCAGAACTTCCCTTAATCGCACCCACTGAGTCCAGCGCTTGTATACCAGCAGCTTTAAGACTGGGCCTAAGACGAGCTACTAGCTGATTGGCCACAAAATTGTCACTAGCCCGGATTCCTTTTCTTGCACCGGCAACCGTCGGAACTGAAGACAATCGCATTCGGTATGCTGAGGCACCCCAGTAAGCATGTGTAACTACATAGTAAGTACCGTCTTCAGGTACCAGCACAGACTCCTCATCTTCAACACCATATGAACCTTCTACCCAATTTCCAGATTCATCGATGAGATACAGGTCAATATCTGCACTGCCATCATTCCACTCCTGCATGTGGAGGAATACTTCTTGATTCTTTTTTAGGGTAGTGAGATAAAAATCGTACCGACTTTCCTCGGAGCTGCTATCTAATCGGCTTACAAAACCAGACACTTCGCTAATACTTGAAATTGCCTGTGCATCTTTCATGAGGTTATTAGGCATGTGCTCGGTGTTTGAATCATTGGTGTCGCTATCAACAAATACACCCTGCAAAAGCGACAACTGGCCCGAGATAAGAAACTCTCCGTTGCTGACGATTACGCTAATAGATTGTTCACTAGTCAGCCCCGTTTGATCGTCCACCACAAGATGAACTTCATATTCTCCGTTTTCTTGGTATTCATGCTCGGGCTGTACACCCTCACCGGTATTACCATCACCAAAGTCCCAGGTGTAGAGTAATTCGCTACTTTCCACATCAGTACTTTCTGATGCATCAAACTTAATTGAACGAGATTTAACATCTGGTTGGCTGTACGAAAATTTTGCAACCGGTTGTGAATTTTTTAGTGCTGTAAACGTTATCTCGGCTGTATCCGTGGCTCCATCATTATCAGTTACGGTCAGCTTAATCGTGTACTCCTGATTTGCGGTTTCGTCTGCATAAAAAGTATGCTCGACATCCTTCCCGTTAGCGCTACTACCATCGCCAAAATCCCAGTCGTAGCTATTAATATTGCCATCACTATCACTGGAAGCAGATGCATCAAAGCTAACAACAGCTGGTGAGAGCCCTGATTCAGGAGATAAAGTAAAACTGGCTACTGGTGCCTGATTCGATTCAGATGTTGATGACCCTCCGCCACCACATGCCGTTATTATCAGAGCTAGCATAGGAACCGCTAACTTTAGGAAATTAGTGCTCATTCCTATAAATTCCTTTTATAAGTTTGTAAAAAGTTCATCAAGAAAAAATGTCGTAGAAAGAGAAATTAAAAAAGATATTCGCTAGTCTGAGCATTAATGCCAAAATCAGTACCAAAGCACCTCTAACGCTTGCAGAAATCTCCTTTATTTTCCTTGTAGGATGAGTAAGAAAAAGCTTCTTTGAGGGGGGCTATGATAACCTAAAACTATTTTCATCCGATAACTATATTTTTCTCTGAAGAGCTTTAAGTATCACCAACCCAAACCTCCCAGTCATTGTCACAAAATTTTGTTAACTGTATTTCCGTACCAATAACATTCCTAATTACCTCGATATTGGTCAGAAGATGTGGGCTAGGATTTATAGTGCGAAAACGACCACCAGTGCCCAGGGCCATCGGCAGTAACAACTGATCAGCCAAATACTCACCAACCGGCACGCTAGAGTTTAAATATCTCTGCATTTGTGAGATTCCACGCTGTGCAACTCGCTCGGCACTCAGCCCCTGCTCACCCGTAGATTCAAAAACTTCTGTCACTTTTTCAAATTGCAACCGCAACGATAATAAGTTACCCGGCCCCTGGGATTTCACCTGCCTTTGATGCAATTGCTCCGATGGCCATTCGCACTTTCTGTGCACCTGTGCCAGTTCACGCTGGGCCACATGAGCGGGAATATAGGCAGAGGTGGCAACTGCTTCGCGATTCAGAAGTTCGCCGCGTTCCGTCAGTTCCAGCTTTGACCACTGTGATAACGGCTGGACACGAGCACGCCAAGAGCCCCCTCCGGCAGGGTAAAAGCCATAATCATCCAGAGCCACTTCTACACCTGCGCCCATACGAGCCAACAAAGGCAAATAAGCATGGACCATAAAATCGAAACTGGGAGCACTTTTATTATGGGTGCCACCTTCGAAGCGCAACTCACTGGCACTATCGGCCAATAACAGCGGTAGCAAGACGGTTTGAAACACCAAACTGGTACTACCGGCCGAGCCAATAGGAAAGTGGTATTTACCGGGACGCACTTTTCCCGGTGCAAAAGTTATTTCCGAAGCACCCAATTGTTCGCCGCTAACTTCGGCATTGCTAATTGCTTTGGCTGCTCGCAAGCAGGCTAGGTGCTGGCGCAACAAACCGGTTTTTTTACGACCCGCTCGAATATTCTTAATTCGAACCGGTACTCCCAAACAAACAGACAAAGTGAGGGAAGTCCGCAAAATCTGTCCGCCGCCCTCCCCCTGGGCGCCGTCTATCTCAATCACTGTTTAATTCCTTAAAATTTACATCTTTTTTTGGTGAATGGCGCCTTTAAGCCGTAGGGCGTAACTTCACCAACTCATTCATCACCCCATCGAGACCGCCATATACGGAAATTTTATCGATGCGGGTACTGACCCGTTCCAAAGCTTCCAGTTCTTTCAAGCGCAACAGTACCGGGTTGTTATCCATCAGCTTGGCGGTATTGTGCAGAGATCTCATTGCTTGGGTTTCTTCTCTGCGCTTAATCAGATTTGCCTCAGATTCCTTCTGTGCTTCTACAACCTGATTAAGGATCATTTTCATATCGCCGGGCAAAATAATATCCTTGACTCCGACACTAGTAAGCTCGATACCATATTTCACCAGCTTGTCACGGATGCCAGTCGCAATCACAATATTCAGCCTGTCCTTATCGGCCAGAAGGCTATCCAGGGTTTGGGTACCCACGGCCTCGCGCAAGTGCAGCTGCAATTCGCGATAAATAAAGCCTGTACTATCGCTGAGCTTTAGCGCTACTTTTTTTGCATCGGCAATTTTGTAAGCACCAGTCAAGTTGATACGCAGGCTGACCCGATCCTTGGTCAGAATTTCCTGGCCACTGACTTCGATGGTTTTTAACCGCAAGTCCAGTACCTTGACCTCGATAGAGCGGTTGTATTTCCAGTAGCCATAACAGCCGGGCTGTAACACCTTTTCCAACTTACCGTTGACCATTAACAGGCCCACGTGCTCATCGGGAATCTCGTTGTAGCTTACCGCCTGAAGGGCGGTGCGCATTTGTCCAGCACGTACACCTCGCCCCAGTAAGCCCAGGACTTTTTTATCGATGGCGTATTCCTCAGAAATGTCCACGATTTCCACCCGCACGGATTCACCGCCCTTCCACACAGCACGAAAAGTACCCGGTGGCAAAATATCGACCAAGTGATTATCCCGGTAAAACAATCCCACCTGATGGTCTGACAATTCATAGGATTGCAGGTATTCACCAAGGATCTCACCATAGGTGTTTAACAAAAATTTGGCTTTGATTTCACCGAATACCACATCGGTAATATCATAAGTTTCTGCCCGTACATCACCGGACAATAGGGATATACGATGGCTGCCAGGTGGCAGCACCCCTTCAAAACGGTTGCGGCGAAATAGCAACACTCGCTCGCTATCCGCAACATCCACGTTCTTCCATATTTTGAACAGAGATATCATGGTTCTTATCTTTTATTCCGTTTCCATACTGCGCTACCCCATTGGGCCGCAAGGGTGGGGCCCGTCCAGCGACAGGTGGTAAACCGTTTGTGCCGAGTTGGCCCCAGCGGCAGAGGAATTACGATTTTCTCCACTTAGCTCCCCCTGAGCCTACAGCCAAAATTCTTGGCCAGGAGACACAATCATAAATCTTGCCGCTGGATCGCACAGGGCAGACCCACGATTAACGACACAGTTGCCAGAATGCCTCCGCAGTAAATCGCTAAATCCTATTTACCGTATCAAGAGGCTATCGGACCCCAGGTAGATTTTTAATGGGGAATCGAACCCCAGGCTCTCGCCTCTTTCCAGGTCGTTTGGATAACGATGGGACTTTGACAGGAATCGAACCTGCTACCAATCGATAAGTTATCGACTGCTCTACCAAGTGAGCTACAAAGTAGGCGTTTGAACTTCTATCCCGTGGGTACACCTGCCGCCATAGGCGGTGGTGCCGGGCCGGAATTCAGAACCGGCTCCGCTGACGGGCTAAAGAACTCAAACTCGGTTGCGGCAACCCGGCGAATTCGCTCGGCGGCCTGCATACTTTAGCAATTGCCTTAGTTCGGCCGATCCCTGGCCTAAAACGCGTCAGCCTTTGACGCAAACCACTTGCTTGAGGGTGTAGACGATTTCCACCAGGTCTTTCTGTGCTGCCATAACCTTTTCGATAGGTTTGTAGGCCGATGGGGTTTCATCGATCACACCCTCGTCTTTTCGGCATTCCACATCGGCGGTGGCCGCGCGATGCTCTTCCAGGGAGACCAGCTTTTTGGCCTTGGTACGGGACATCACTCGTCCGGCCCCATGGCTACAGCTACAGAAGCTTTCTTCGTTACCCAGCCCCCGCACAATAAATGACTTGGCCCCCATACTACCGGGAATAATACCCATTTCGCCGGCACGCGCTCTTACAGCGCCTTTCCGGGTCACCAACACATCTTTGCCATAATGATGCTCGCGGGAAACGTAATTGTGGTGACAATTCACCGCTTCCATCCGTGCCTCAAAATCCATTCCCAGGGCCTGCTTCACCGCGCTAATAGTTCGCACCATCATTACTTCGCGATTGATACGGGCAAACTCCTGCGCCCACTCCACCGCCTGCACATAGTCATCAAAGTGCTCTGTACCTTCCGGGAAATAGGCCAGGTCACTGTCCGGTAAGTGGATATGCCAGCGCTCCATATCCCGCTTGGCTTTCTCAATAAAGTAAGTACCTATTCTATTTCCCACTCCCCGAGAGCCACTATGCAACATCAACCACACGCTACCCTGTTCATCCAGGCACATCTCGATAAAGTGATTGCCTGTGCCGAGTGTTCCCAGGTGATTGATATTATTAGTATTTTTTAATACTGAATGCCTCTCTTTGAGCAGTTCAAACTGGGCGGCAAGAGGCACCCAACCGGCAAGTGCATCGTCCGGTGGGTTCTCCCAAGCCCCCTTATCCCGCCCTCTCCCCCGGTGTCGTCCAGTACGGCCGTGGGGCACAGCGCGTTCGATGGCGCTGCGCACTCCAGCCAGGTTGTCCGGCAGTTGCGCCGCCGTCAGGCTGGTGCGAACCGCCATCATACCGCAGCCAATATCCACCCCTACGGCAGCGGGAATTACTGCCCCTAGAGTTGGGACCACGCTGCCAATGGTGGCGCCTTTGCCTAGATGTACATCAGGCATCGCCGCGACCCATTTATGGACGAATGGCATCTGCGAGATATTTTTGAGCTGCGCTTTGGCTTCATCTTCAAAAGGCACACCCAGGGTCCAAGACTTAATCGGTACCCCACCTGCCTGCATTACTTCATATGGCATTGGTTTCATCTTCCACCCCTTTTGAAACCGCGCTTGGTATTCATGTGTTTCATTTAGTTATTGATATAGCGAATTGGGTGCCAACTTTTGCAGACAACTGAAAAATACTTGTAACCTATTGTTTTTTAACGATTTATTTTTTATCTCAGGATTTTTTCGTAGAATTCTTGAGACAGGGGATTCATAAATATCTATCTTTTTTGATAGTTAAATCATATTTTAGATAGCATGAAGACAATCGCTATCAGTATTCTCGGTACCAGCAAGGACCGGCGCGGCAAAGGCGACAAGCGCTGGGATAAATGGCGCCCAAACATTTCCATGTGCCAGCACGATGACCTATTGATCGATCGGCTGGAGCTCCTTTTCGACAACCACTCGAGAAGCCTGGCTGACCAGGTCACAGAAGATATTGCGCGGGTCTCTCCAGAGACCGAAGTGGTCCACCACCGGGTGAACTTCAATGACCCTTGGGATTTCGAGAGTGTGTATAGCAATCTGCTGGATTTCGCCCGCGCCTATAGCTTCAAGCCGGATGACGAGCAGTACCTGGTGCATATCACCACCGGTACTCATGTAGCCCAGATCTGCTTGTACCTGTTAACAGAGGCGGGGTATTTCCCCGGGCGTCTGCTGCAAACTTCCCCGGCGCGAAAGAACAGTAGCTTGCCGGGCGAATACCAAATCATCGATTTGGACCTGTCCAAATACGACCAGATTGCCTCGCGCTTCCAGAGGGAACACCAGGAGGGCACCACCTATCTGAAGGGGGGAATCGAGACCAACAATCTCGCTTTTAACCAGATGATCGAGCAGCTGGAGCAGGTATCGATTCGCTCCGACGCCCCCATACTAATTACCGGTCCCACAGGGGCAGGTAAATCCCAGCTGGCCCAGCGTGTCTTTGAACTACGCAAGCAGCGGGGCAAGCTGGAGGGTGGCCTGGTAGCCGTTAACTGCGCCACCCTGCGCGGCGAAAATGCCATGTCCGCCCTGTTCGGCCATCGTAAAGGCGCCTATACCGGTGCCACCACCCACCGGCCGGGCTTGCTTATGGAAGCAGATAAGGGCCTGCTGTTTCTCGATGAAATCGGTGAGTTGGGATTGGATGAGCAGGCCATGTTATTGCGTGCGATTGAGCACAAACGCTTTATGCCTTTCGGCTCTGATAAGGAAGTAAGCAGTCACTTCCAGCTGATCGCCGGTACCAACCGGGATCTGGTACAGCTCTGCCAAGAAGGTAAATTTCGCGCGGACCTGCTCGCCCGTATCGATCTGTGGACCTACCGACTGCCCTCTCTACGAGAGCGTATTGAAGACCTGGAACCCAATATAGATTTTGAGCTGGAGGCTTTCTCCAGGAAATCCGGGCATCTTGTCAGCTTTAATAGAGCAGCACGGGAAAAGTACCTGAGTTTTGGGCGCTCCCGCGAGGCCAGCTGGTCTGCGAACTTTCGCGACCTTAACGCCAGTATCCTGCGTATGGGTACCCTCGCCGATGGTGGGCGTATCACGACTCAGGTAGTAGAAGAGGAAATCCATAGGTTGCGGATTAAATGGCAAAATCCAGTAACAGATTCATCACTATCCCTTGCCCGTATCGAAGCACTGTTGGGTCGTGACCACACCGAACAGATGGATTACTACGAGCAAATCAAACTAGCTGGGCTAATTCAGGTTTGTGCAGAGTCCAATTCGATGGCAGAAGCCGGACGCAAATTATTTCAAGTAAGCCGCACCTCAAAAAAATCCAATAACGACTCACACCGGGTACGCCAACTTTTAGATAAATACGGTCTTAAATTCGACCAGCTGAATAAAACATAGAGGCCACTTGGCATTATTTTTTGTTAGTCTGATTCCAAAAGCCGGATGCTGGATCATGGAATGAAATACACCTATTTAACGCCGCTTATTTTCTTTCTCAGCGCATGTGAGCCAACCCAATTCGCAGGTGGTACCGCCTTGCCAGATGGCTCTGTTTACAAAGGCGAGATGCTTAACGGTCTGTTTCATGGACGGGGTCAGCTCGAATGGCCAAATGGCAGCCATTATCGTGGCGATTTTCGAGAAGGTCGCATGACAGGTGAAGGTGAGTTAACTGGAAGTGATGGCTGTAGCTATGAAGGGGAATTCCGCAATGGAGAGCCCCACGGCAAAGGTCGCTATAGTTGCGATGAAACTGAGTGGGCGGGAGAGTTCCATGAAGGGGAGCTGCAAAGCGGTACTTTAAATTGGGATGAAGGTGGGAGTTATCATGGTGAGTTTTTAAACTTTGATCCCCACGGCGAAGGCAAACTCACTGCAGAAGATGGCAGCCTTTATCAGGGTGCCTTTGAATACGGATACTTAATACAGGGCAGCTACTCAGATAGCGATGGCTATCGCTATACCGGCAGCTTCGAGTACGGCTCCTATTCAGGCGAAGGTGAACTCACCCAGCCTGACGGCACGATTATCCGTGCCACTTTTCGCTATGGAGAAGCAGAAGGAGAAGGCGTACGAATAAGTACGAATGCTGAAGGAAACACTGTCGAGGAGTCTGCCTATTTCTCCGGGGGTACCTATTACCCCAGCGAAGACGCCTGGCGCGCACAGACGGATATTCCCGGTGCCCAGGCAGAAACCCGTCTCTATAGCGAAAGTGAGCGCTTACATGACGCTATAAAAGCCCTCCCCTCGCAGAGGCCCGGCGTGCGCGATATTTATACCCTACTTATAGGTGGTGATGGCACCTCTCCAGTATTTGCCAGGGAGCTGGACTGGGTGGCAGAGCGCCTCGACGAAGCCTTTAGCATTGACCAACGTATGCTGCGCCTCAGTAACGGCGGCGGATACGGTTTCCCCCTAGCTACCCGCACCAGTATCCAGGAAAGCCTTAATGCAATTGATCAGTTAATGGACCCCAAAGAAGATTTACTTCTTATACACCTGGTCAGCCATGGTGCTCGAAATGGAGATTTCAAAATTGCCGAGGGGGAGATTCCCCTAAATGATTTCTCACTGAAAGATGGGCAACGATTGCTGAACAATATTAACGCCCAGTACCAGTGGATCGTTGTTTCAGCCTGCTTTTCCGGTCAATGGGTAGAAGCCCTACATAGCCCCAATCGGGTCATCTTTACTTCGGCCGCTGCGGATCGCAGCTCCTTTGGATGTAGCGATGATTCCGAGCGCACCTGGTTTAGTTCCGCGCTTTACGGTGAAGCCCTCAATCAGGGAGTGAATAATCCTGGGGCATGGTTTGAAGCCGCCAAGTTAAAAGTAACCGAGATGGAACAGGAACAGGGGATTAAAAGAAGCCGCCACTCCCTGCCCCAATATTCAGTGGGAGAGAATTTCCTAATGTGGTGGCATGGAAAAAAATCGATTTATTAATTTTGGAATTCCGGTACAAACCGACTAAAAATTATTTTTGGTACTAATCACTATCTACCATAATACCAAGCGAAAGGAGATACCTTCTTGGAGTTCGCTAGCCTCTCTATAGAGTTATTGTTTATTTTGTTTTTCGTCGCCGTTATTGCGGGCCTACTTGATACACTAGCAGGTGGGGGCGGCCTGATAACTGTACCGGCCCTTATTCTTAGTGGCGTCCCACCACTAGCTGCCTTGGGCACCAATAAACTACAAGGCAGTATTGGTACTGCAACTGCTACCTACATGATGCTTAAAAACAACAAGATCAGTTGGGATGGAATTAAAAATCTAATGCTATTTGCCTTTATTGGCGCAGCCATGGGCACAATAGCGGTACAGTTCATCAATACTGATGTTTTGTCATTTATTATCCCTGCTGTTCTTCTATTTATCGCTATTTATTTTATAGTTTCGCCATCCCTTACTCATAGTAGTACTAAACCCAAGGTCTCAAGAAAGAAATACCAATATGGCGTAATCCCATTTATTGGTTACTATGATGGTATGTTTGGCCCCGGAACTGGATCATTTTTTGCCTTATCAGGCGTTGCCTGTAGGGGACAGGATTTACTAACCTCCACGGCCAATGCAAAACCTCTCAATTTTTCCACTAATATCGCATCTTTAATCGTATTCTTATTTGCCGGTCAAGTTTTATGGGCTGCGGGAATCTTAATGATGATTGGACAAGTTATAGGTGCCTGGCTGGGATCTCATTTTCTATTTAAAATTAATCCTGGTTATTTACGGGGAATGGTAGTTCTTATGTGTGGTGGAATGTTAATAAAATATATCCACTCTATGGGATGGATAGATTATATCTTCTGAAAGGTATGGAGGTGGCTGGAACTCAGAAAAATCAGATTAAATATTAAGACTTTGGATTGTTTTATGGAGTATCTAAAAAGATCTTTAATGAACTTCTTTTTTAAGCTCCATCAACTCCTTCTTGATCTCGGTGATTTGATTCGATAGCTTGCTCTCAAAATCTTCATTGATTATCGACATATACTGCTCAAACCGTCCCTGTTTTATTAGATATTCTAATCTCTCTAGCAATTCATCATTGGAAACTCTTCTCTTGGCTCTTTCCCTGGTAAATTTTATCAGTGACTTTACCCAGTCAGGCAGTCGATAATAAGTATTTTTAAACCCTCTGCTCATGGAGTATCTAAAACCATTTTGCCGTATATAGATAGATAGCTTTGATGGCAGCAACCTATAAAATAGATTTAAATATTTATCCATCTTATTGCAGTCAGAATACCACTCTCTCACCAAACTCTGCTTATCTCTATCTAACTTCAGAGCGCCTAAAGCTTCATTAAATTCTCTTTCTGTATATTTCTCTATTAATTTTGACTTAATTAATAGAGAAATTACTTTTTTATCACCATATAGCGGTCGTAATTCTATCAAATACAGCAACCAATATCCCAGAAGATCATTCTTATAATCCGCACCTCTAGCATTTTTTGTTAAGTAGTCAAATACAAAATGGTATTGATTCACCAATCGCTGAATCATTAGATCACTTTTCTTTTCATCCATGTTGACTAAACTATACGACCCAATTTCTGGTAAAACTAATATTGATTTAGCCTTGACGGTTGTTATCCAATGTAGAGAGTGACCATTAACGCAGGAACCCAAAATAAATTCGGATAGCTTATTTCCACAAACAAAGTCCCTGCGATAAAACCTCCTGACATTTATAGAATTTATTTTTAAAACAAACCTGGATTTATCACCAATGGATTCTGAGAATTTTTGTAGGGGTTTATTATGGCTAAAAAATACTACATCTGGATTCTCACTATTGACTATATCCTGTAATTTAGGGATCAATGTAGGGTACCAACAATCTCCTTCATCGATAAATCCAACATACTCTCCTAAAGTATTTTTTACTCCAAATTCAAAAATTAGCTGGTCATCAATCTGTGAAGTACTCGGAATATGAATACTTCGAACTCTGGGCATTAAACCTGTAAAGTTATTAATCCGGTTTCGCCCATCATTTTCGCAAGAATGAAGGACAAGAATCTCTATGTCCTTGTATTGCTGTCGAATAATACTCTGCAGACAAGTATTGAGATAGACACCGCTAGACTTTGAAATAATGACAATCGAAATCATGCGCATACCACTGAAGTTCGGTAATCTAATACAGAATTAGCAGTATCTGGATCTTTGTCAAAGAGCATTCTCAAATCCGCATTACTCAATGATAGAAAAGATCTTGTAAACTGAGATTGAAAGCTCCCCCTATACTCTTCGTCAAGATTACGCCAGCACCAGTTAAACAATGCTAACTTGCTTTTGACATACAAGTGGTAAAATCTATCTCTAAGATTAATATTCTTATTAAAGAAGTCTTCAATCTCATCAAAAACCTGTAACACAGATGTACGCCGTGCATCTGAAATATTTGAAAGCCTATTTCCTGTGGAGTCGACATTATGAATACAGAAAGGGGATTCAAATAATGCAATATCTTTAGCATTTGTGAGCAAATTCCAATGTGCTAACACATCATTATGTACAGGCGTTTGTGAAAATCTAAGGGAAACCCTTTTTGCATAACTGGTTTTAATCAATCTATTCCAAGGAAAGGGTGTTAAACATAGAATGCTATCATGATCAAAAGTGGAAAAAGTCCTGTTACCAAAGGTTCTAATCGCTCTGTAGAAAATGAAATTGTCATCACCTGCCATACCGAGATTAATAGTGCTTCCTGGAAATCTACACTGATAGGCCATCAACAAAACATCACTGTTAACTTTTGTAGCAATTGAAACCGCTCGATCCAACATATTTGGGAGGATTAGATCATCGGCATCAAAAAATAAAGTCAGCGGTTCAGCTATTTGATCGAGAGCACTATTCCTACAATAGCCTGCCCCATTGTTACCATCGTTTAAAATAATTTTATATGGGATTCTATTTTTCTGAAGAAAATCAGCAGCCAACCCGACCGTGGTATCTGAGGAATTATCGTCAGATAAGTAAATTTTTACATCAGTCGTATTATTATGAACAATAGAGTTCAACGTATTAACAATATTATTGTTTTCATTGTATGTTGGTATCACCACCCCAACTTTACTGTTAGGCATACAAATTCTCTTTATAATTCTCTCAAAGCAGCAGAATTAAATGTAAACACAATAAGTAAATTAATTTGAATATAATCAAGTCTGATAAAGGCTGTACCACTTAAAGTAGACAGCTATACACCTTTTTTCAAACTTATTAATCGATAATTTGCTTAAGCTAGATGCTTTCGGGAAGATCAGGGTATGTAACAAGAGAATTAGACGCCTACTCAAGGCGCCTAGAATTTCCAGAACCAACTCTTAGAGTTTTGATTAGGTGCTATATGGCAAGAATAATATCTTCAATCGGTTTATCGAACTTTATTAAATCTTTATTTTCCTCATCTTTATAAAGCTTGATATAAGCTTTAAACATAGCTGAAGGTGATTCCTGTAAAAGTGAAATCAGGTAATCCCTGCCCTTTAACTCTTCGACTCTATTGCCGATATAGAAACCTACAAAATACAGCGGGCTATCCCATACTGCAGAAAAACCCAACTGATAGATTTTGTCAAAGTCTAAACTTGAGTCAATGCATGCACGAAAAAGCATTGTTTCAAATAAAACAAAGTTACTATCTATTCGCTGTAAATTTCTTTTAAATTTTTTCTTAAACCATTCTGTGTACTCTTTTCCGTCTGTAACATTTAATGGAGAACCCACAATAGAGGCTATACCCTCCAGACGGGTTTGATTTAAGATTTTCTCACAATTAGAGTCTGGATTTTTTCCCTTTCCATAAAAATTGGACTGGGCAACATGATATAACTCATGCGTTGAAAGTGTCAGTAAACCTTCATAATCTCCTTTAAAATACTGCAGCGCAATATAAAAGTTATCATCTTGGGCCCAACCGTCAGAAGTTCCCCCGACTACCATAAAAATATTAGTATCAAAGGAAATATCTTTAGGAGAATAATCACCAATTCCCCTCTTTACACTATTTAAATATTGCTGAGGATTGCGCTTTATTATCTTGAGAATATCTTCGACTTCGGACAATCGTTCATTTAACTGTTGAAATCTAAAGGGATCATTTTTAACTGGATTACCTTCAACAACATCGATCAAACTAGACCGAAATGACTCAGCACTGGCCTTATTGTCAAATCTTGAGGTTTGATGGATCGTTGCTTGTATACCCTGTAAACTCATCAGCTTATCTAATTGATTATCAGATACTTTGTCTCCAGATAAAATATCAACTAATCTATCAGCGCTCTCAAAATCAATTGTTATTTTATCTGTTACTTTCGCTGAGGAAAAAGCCATAACGCTTATCAGAGACAAGCCTAAAAAAATCACCCACTTAAAGATATTCATTTTACTTCTCATAAAAATGTAAAAGGAAAGAATAACCAGGTATTCAATCTTAAAAAATACATATTGTGTGATTATTAGACCTTTATTGCCTACACAACCTCCACTCCAAATATGAGACAAAAATATTGCATTTTGCGCCAACAAAGGGACTTGTATTTTCAGCTATCTAAAAGAAAGTTTTGCTTACGACAGAGGACATATTGAAAAGGTTGAATCCCACCCACAGGTAGTGAATGGGATTCAGGGTAGGCTTAGGCAGACTTCTGTTCTTCAATAAAGCGCTGCATCTGTTCTTCCAGCATCGAAAGAGGCAAAGCACCATTACTTAGCAGTGCATCGTGAAACGATCGCAAATCAAATTTATCGCCAAGCTCTTTTTCCGCAATAGCTCGCAGCTGTCGAATTTTAATTTCCCCCATCTTGTAAGATAGCGCCTGCCCCGGCCAGGATATATAGCGATCTACTTCTGCACGTACATTAGCCGGAGAGAGGGATGTATTATTGGAAAGAAAGTTTAATGCCTGCTGTCGTGACCACCCCTGAGAATGAATACCAGTATCAATCACAAGGCGTGCGGCACGCCACATTTCATAGCTGAGGCGTCCAAAGTGCTCGTAGGGAGTGGTGTACAGTCCCATCTCTTTACCCAGCCTCTCAGAATAAAGGGCCCAACCTTCTCCATAAGCGCTCAGGTAAAGGTTGCGACGAAAGTCCGGTACATTCTCAAGCTCCTGCGAGAGAGCATTTTGTAAATGATGGCCCGGTACTGCTTCATGCAAGGTAAGAGCAGGTAGCTCATACAAGGGACGCTGGTCCAGCCCGTGAGTATTCAACCAGTAGGCACCACCGCGAGTACCGCCAATGGCGGCTGGATTATAGGAGGCCGTAGTGTAGTTAGGTGCTATTTCACTGGGAACTGGTACCACGCCATAGGGAGTACGCGGCAGTAAGTTAAAGAACTCCGGCAATACATAGTCAATACGCTTGGATATATAGGCCGTTTCCTTGAGCAGCTGTTCCGGCGTTTTAGCGTAAAACTGTGGGTCTGTGCGCAGGAATTGGGTGAATTCTGTAAAGCTGCCCTTAAAGCCTGACTCCTTGATCAGGGCTTTCATTTCCGCACGGATTCTCTTCACTTCTGCAAGGCCCGTGCGATGAATCTCCGCAGGGTCCAGATCCAGGGTCACGTAGTAGCGGATGTTGTGGCGATAGTAGTCACTACCACCAGGCATCTGTTCAGCACCCAAAGTCCTTGTGGCCGCCTTCAGGTAGTCGCCCTCAAGGAAATCCGCTACTCGTCCAAATGCGGGAATAGCTACTTGCTTAATCACAGCTAAACCCTGCTCTCGCAGACGCTTCTGCTCATCGGGCGCGATGGTTTGCGGCATCTCAGCAAAAGGCTTATACAAGCTGCTTTTACTGGGATCTTTATATACTTGAGCGCGTACCGTTGGCGCTATACCTTCTACAACGATTTTGGGCAACACAAAGCCAGAGCGAATACCTTCGCGCATATTGGCAATGTTCTCATCGAAGTAGCGACCAAATTCACCGATACGGGCAATATAGTCCTCGTAATCGGCGATATCCCTCATCGCCAAACCACTATTTGCCTCAAGCGCACTTGCGTAAAAACTTGAGAAGGTGTTTAGGGGAATTCGGTCGAGAAACAGTTCCTCTTCCTCAACTGAGCTGGCAAGAACCCAAGAGAGAAGCTCACTATTGACGCGGTCTGAAGCACTTAACTTACTTTGATCGATAGCCTCAAGGCGCCGGATAAAGGCCTGCTCAGCCTCTATACGACGTTGACGATCCTCTGCAGTTACCCCGGGCAGTTCTCGATTGTAATCGGAAACGCCAACTCGCCCGGCAGTAATCGGGTCTTCTCTCAGCGTGTATTGCCAGTGATCGTTAAGAACACTTTGAAGCTCTTCTGTAGCAGTTGCTGCCCAGGCTGAGGGCATCAATAGGCTAGTGGCAATAAGCGGTCCTGTTAGGGACTTGAGGTAGTAGGTAAGTGATTTCTTGAATTTCACCCTTGGCTCCGTAGTGCTGTTGGCATCTAAAAAGAACAACAGAGCTTGCTCTTTTAGTTACCCTACAGAGTAGGCGTGGCAAGCTTGTACCAGCACTATACACGAAGGATGGATAATAGTGACTCAGCGGAATAGACATACCGCCACAAGCAGGGTGGAGGAGTATAATCTCCTCCACCAAGCGGTCAATCAGTTGGCTGGCAACTTAGGTGGCATGCGCATAACAGCGCACGTCATAGCTCCCACTCAGACCAATGGCATACATAGATGTATTCCAGAAAGAGTTTACAAACCAGTTGCGGAATGCGTTCTTGGTTGGGAACCAGAATTCTCCAAAATTTGGGTCGAAAAACAACACATCTTCCGCAACCCAGGCTGCCATGGCGTGGGCACCCACCTTACCTGAAATACCGATTTTCTTGTAAGAGCCAGCGCTTCTCGTCGGCTCCCTAATAATTTCATCAGCAAGCGCTGCAGAGTTGCGCATAGTAGTTTGTCCACGATCTAACCGAGGGCCTGTGACCACGTGAATTTGGCGCTGACCATTTGGCCCAGCGATACCCACACCGCCATTATTCTGAAGAGGCAGAATATTGTGAGATTGCAGCCACGTCTCTGAGACCTGATCCTGGTTTGGTGCATTTCCACCAATCTGGTGCAAGGTCATCACATGGAAAAGATGCTGCTCACTCAATGTATTATTGGGGAAGAGCCAATTCCAAAGGCTTCCATCCTCTGCGTGAAATTTGATCCAGTGGGCACTCAGGGATTCACAGACTCCGCCAGCAGTATCCTGGTGTATGGTGATCTGTGCCTTCACCGGATCCAAACATTGACTGAAATTATATTGAAGTGTGCCACCGTGCTGGGCCACAGATCTCTGAACAGGACCAACCCTTGTCCCGGTAAGTGCAAGTACTGTTTTATCAAACCAAATCGGCATGTCCATCTCCCCTGTATTCACAATGTAGAAACACTTATTCAGCGATTAGTTAACTACTTCTGAGAAGTGCTTTCCGGTATATGCATTAGATTGAAACAGAAAAATTACAGGGCAGATAGGTGTCCATTTTTTTTTAAAATCGACTCTGGCACTCTTTTCTCAGGCCATAGATAGCAGTTCGAAATAGATTGAGGCGCAAGTATTTATTTGACTCTGGCACTATTTTTTATGGGTAAGAATATCACGGCTATTTACGATTAATTCCATGCTAGAACAGACCCAACTACACTTGCCAGTCAGATTACACAGGTCCTTTAATTCGACTCTGGTACTATTTTTGGTGCAAAAAAATTGACCTATGACATGGAAACTATCTAAATGGAAATATTTTTTTGTAGTTGGCGACAATTGATTTTATCTTTCCAGAGATAGAGCTTATTACCTCCAGATAATTACGACTTGAAAATGAGTCAATGATAAGAAGTGAAATAGGTAGAAGTGGTAATAACTAAAAAAGGCAGCCGGGTGAACCCGGCTGCCGAGCGCCCATGGGGGAAGGGCTAAGAGGAAAAAATTGGTAGTGGATTGCTACTACTAATAGAACCACTTAAAACAGTTACTGCCAATTTATGTGCGGCGAGCGTAAGAGCGAACTTCATAGCCACCGCTTAGCCCTACTGAATACATAGAGTTATGC
Source organism: Microbulbifer sp. CNSA002 (assembly GCF_047324085.1). Taxonomy (NCBI): domain Bacteria; kingdom Pseudomonadati; phylum Pseudomonadota; class Gammaproteobacteria; order Cellvibrionales; family Microbulbiferaceae; genus Microbulbifer; species Microbulbifer sp. CNSA002. The sequence continues at coordinate 133,199 of NZ_CP172449.1, read as the reverse complement.
CAAAATGATTGGGTAAACCAATTGAAGAATGAATTTCTGGATTCGAACCAGAATTCACCAAAGTTGGGGTCAAAAAAAGTAATGTCCTGCGCAACCCAGGCAGCCATTGCATGACCTGCAAAAGTGCCATCAAGACCTATCTTCTTATAGCAACCAGCACCGCCCGTCTGATCCAAAATAATCTCCCTTGCCAAAGCATTGGGAGAGAAAACGCCACTCTGGCCTTGCGCTCTACGGGAATGATGAATACCCCGAATAGTATTTCCTCCCCGGCCATTCGGGAAAGCACCACCAAATACATTTTGACTGGTGGGAAAAATATTCTGTGTGCTGAGCCAGGCTTCTGTAGTTGCGTCTTGGTTATTCTGTGTGCCCGCCTGTTGCAGGGTCATTACGTGAAATAAGTGCTGTTCATCCAGTGCACCCGCCGGCATTAACCAATCCCACAAGCTCCCTCCATCAGAGTGATACTTGATCCAAAAAGCGGAAAGCGCTTCACAAACACCACCGGAAGTATCTTCGTGAATAGTGATTTGTGCTTTTACCGGATCCTTACACTGGCTGAAGTTGTATGTCAGTTGACCCCGATGATTGGCTACAGATTGTTGTACGGGGTTTACGCGTGTTCCAGTTACAGCGAGAACGGTTTTATCGACCCAAATAGGCATATTCGATCCCTCATTTTATGAGATAAAAACGCTGCACAAATCCTTTTTTAAAAACTGAAAATTTGTAGCGCCTGTGAATTGGGCGGGCATTGAACCAGAAAAGTTCCAGGGCCAACAGAGTATAAAAGCGCTTTTTAAATCGACTCTGGCACTATTTTTTTATCCAGCGTTAACCTTGCCTGAATCCTACTTTGTTGAAATCTATTAGCCGATAATAATCTGGCAACAGACAATATTTAGCCGTTTCCAACTGGGAAGACAAAATAGAGATAAGAAGATATTTTTACTTATAAATATTTATCATTCTTAATCTCAAATAGGATGCATAGCAATTTATATAAAGTACACTTTTACAAAACTCATCAGTTTAAAAATGTGGCTTGTAACAACAAAAAGCTGTTAAAGCAGATGGGCAAGTACAAAAGCTATGAAATAAGTTGCATATATAAACTTAGCAATAACATCTGTGCCGGTCTCTTTGCCAACACACTTTTAGCCATTCAAGGCAGCACTACTAAGTTGGTTGTGAAAAATTTAGGGAGGAATAATTCAACAGCAGAATGGTAAGTAAAATGCCTCGACCAAATTCTGCCCCTAGGTCGTTAACTCCAGGGGATAAAATCCGGTCGAGGTTTGGCTAAGCGGTGTTAAACCTGCTCTACAGTCTGCTCAATACGTCCAAAGATAGATTGCCCTTTATCATCGAGCATTTCGATGGCAATGGTATTTCCAAAGTCCATAAATGGTGTGCTTGCAGAGCCATTCTGGATGGTCTCAATCATGCGAATCTCAGCAATACAGCTGTAACCAACACCACCCTCAGCAACAGGCTTACCGGGGCCGCCATCCAACTTATTGGACACCGTTCCGGAACCAATAATGGTGCCTGCACAAAGCGGACGAGTCCTGGCCGCGTGGGCGACCAGTTGCCCGAAGTGGAAAGTCATATCCACACCGGCATTGGGCTCGCCAAACTTCTCACCATTAAGATGGGAAATTAGTGGCAGATGCAATTTACCCGCGCGCCAGTTTTCACCCAATTGTTCAGGGGTTACGCAAACAGGGGAGAAAGCACTAGAGGGTTTGGACTGGTAGAAACCAAATCCTTTGGCCAGTTCCGCAGGTATCAATCCGCGCAGGGATACATCATTGACCAACATTATCAACTTGATATGGGACAGTGCATCCTCAGCGGACACCCCCATAGGAACATCGTCGGTGATCACGGCAATTTCTGCCTCAAAGTCGATGCCAAAGCCATTGCTTTGCGGCATCTTTACCGGCTCGCGTGGATCCAGGAAGGTATCGGAACCACCTTGATACATGAGCGGATCGCTGTAGAAGCTCTCCGGCACCTCAGCACCGCGGGCTTTGCGCACCAGCTCAACATGATTCACGTAAGCACTACCGTCGGCCCAGTGATATGCGCGCGGTAAAGGCGAAGCACACAGAGTTTGGTCAAAGGCTTCCCCTTGAATCTCACCATTTTGCAGGTGTTCGTGTAGCTTCTCCAACTCGCTGCTGACAGATGCCCAATTGTCCAACGCACTCTGCATGGTGGGGGCAATATCGCCAGCTGGCACCATACGGGTAAGGTCGTCGCTAACAACAACCAATTGGCCATCGCGGCCGGATTTAAGGCTGGCTAACTTCACTGTGCCTCCCCTTCAGTTTTTTCCACAAATTCTTCTTCCCCATGCATCCAGGCGGCGTGCCTTGGGGCTTTTTTAGTACGTGACCACTCTTCCAACATATCCTCAGCAACCCGCTTTAGCTCTTTGTGCATACCGGGCTTGGCGGTATTGGCGGCCAGCTCGATACGATGGCCGTTGGGGTCGAAGAAGTAGATCGACTGGAAGATAGTGTGATTGGTAGGACCGAGTACGTCGACCCCGGCCGCTTCCAGTCGTGCTTTGGTCTCAAGCATTTCCTCCATGGACTCCACTTCGAAAGCGATATGCTGCACCCATTTGGGTGTGTTCTCATCGCGCCCCATCTCCGGGGAGTTGGGGATTTCGAAGAAGGCAAGCACATTCCCCATACCCGCATCCATAAAGACGTGCATGTAAGGGTCCGGCTCACCGGTTGAGGGTACCTCGTTTTCGGCAATGGCCAGCTGGAAGTCCATGCCGAGAAGATCGCGGTAGAATTCCACTGTCTCCTTGGCGTCCCTACAGCGATACGCCACGTGGTGAATGCGCTTAATGCCCATTGAAGCCTCCGTTATTATTCCTTTTCTTTAATGACGCCACGCTTGAGCTGGTCGCGCTCAATGGATTCGAACAGGGCCTTAAAGTTACCCTCACCAAACCCTTCATCTTCCTTGCGCTGGATAAACTCAAAGAATACCGGGCCGAGCATATTAGCGGAGAAAATCTGCAACAGCAGGCGCGGTTGGCCGCCCTCGGTGGTGCCATCCAGCAGGATGCCACGGCTCTGGAATTCTTCAGTAGGTTCACCGTGCCCAGGCAGGCGCTCTTCCAGCATTTCGTAGTAGGTGTCCGGCGGCGGGGTCATAAACTCCATGCCGCGCTCTTTCAGGCGATCCCAACAGGCAATTAAGTCATCACAAGCAAAGGCGATATGCTGGATACCTTCGCCGTTGTACTTCATCAGGAACTCTTCGATCTGGCCGCCGCCACCAGCTGCTTCTTCGTTCAGCGGAATACGGATCTTGCCATCCGGTGCAGTCATCGCCTTAGACAGCAGGCCGGTGTATTCGCCTTTGATATCGAAGTAACGAATCTCGCGGAAGTTGAACAGGTCTTCGTAATACTTGGCCCAGTAATCCATTCGGCCGCGATACACGTTGTGGGTAAGGTGATCCAGAGTGTGGAAACCACAACCTTCGGGGCGGCGCTCTACGCCCTCTTCCCAGATAAAGTCGATATCGTAGATGGACTCACCATCTTCGTAGCGGTCAATCATGTACAGGGTCGCACCGCCAATACCTTTGATTGCCGGCAGGTGCAGTTCCATCGGGCCAGTATTCACATGAACAGGCTGTGCACCTTTACGCAGGGCCTCTTCGTAGGCGAACTTGGCATCTTTTACGCGGAAGGCAAGGCCACAAGCGGAGGGACCGTGCTCCTGGGCGTAGTAGTAGGCGTGGCTGTCGGGCTCGTAGTTAGTGATGAAGTTGATATCACCTTGGCGCCACAACTCCACTGCCTTGGAGCGGTGACGGGCGATTTTCTCAAAGCCCATGGCGGTAAAAACGGTTTCAAGGATGCCTTTTTCCGGCGCTGTAAACTCTACGAATTCGAAGCCGTTAAGTCCCATCGGGTTTTCAAATAAGTCGGCCATGCGGTCCTCCATTTCTTATCATCGCAGCACTTCAAAGCGGGGCTGCGGATTGTGGATTTAAAGCGCAAACGAAGTTAGTTGCAGATGTAACTAATGTCAAGGAACTCTGGATCAGCTAAAAAATGAGTACTAGAAGAGTGTTTTTAGTCACCAGTCTCCAAAGCTAGCGCCTGGGAGAATAACCAGCTGGCAACGGGTCCTTGGACAGGATCGGGAGAGTAATCGGGAGCCGGGTGCGACGTTGCGTCACACCCATGCACAGCCGACCTTATTTACGCGTGCATTTACCGGTATCGGTACGACACATATGATCCTTGTGAAACTTGCCGGTCATCTGGTCGCACTGGGATTTGCTCACATCTCCGGCACAGGCATTTTCGGCATGCTGGCAGCAACCGGTTTCAGCGGTGCCCATTCCTTTATTGCCGTCCATCCCTTCATCTTTCTTGCGCTGTTCGCAGGCAGACAGAGTCAAAACCATCGCCGCGGCCAGTATCCCAATTGAAGCTTTGAGTCTCATAAAGGCCTCCTAAATACCCGGCTTAGCGGCCGGTGACATGGATATCGCGGAATCTGCCGCGCATTGCTTTGTGCGACCCGCGTAGATTTACCCGACATCTCCACCAGCTCAGGGATTTTGCGATTAGGCGCGCGATCCCATTATTACCCTGCAGATTTACCGGGCCATGCATTGACTGTAGCCCACACTGGCAGCGAAACCATCTGACTGACGGGACATTTACGTTAATTTGCCCCTGACAGCCCATCCAAATAACTGAATACCTTTTTGTATTTGCCAGAGCCGGTACAATCGGCCCCCGTTTGTCGGGTAAAAACCCCGCCTGAATGTATTTATTGAGGACCCCCTATGCTTCTCGCCGCTGCTGCCATCATTGCTGGCTTTATTGTGCTGGTCTGGAGTGCCGATCGTTTTGTGGACGGAGCTGCCGCCACTGCTAAACATTGCGGCATGCCCACACTGTTAATAGGCATGGTGATCGTCGGCTTTGGTACTTCCGCTCCGGAAATGGTGGTCTCAGCCATTGCCGCCTTGAATGGCAACCCCGGCCTCGCCCTGGGTAATGCCTACGGTTCCAATATTGCCAATACCGGTTTGATTCTCGGTTTCAGCGCCCTGCTGATCCCACTATCGGTACACTCAAAGATTGTGCGTAAAGAGCTGCCACTGCTGCTGGCAATCACCCTGCTCAGTGGTGCCTTCCTGTGGAATGACCGCTTGGAGCGCTGGGAGGGTATTGTTCTGTTATTCGGTTTCTTCGCCTTGATCGGCTGGAGTATCTTTTCTGCCATGCGCAATAAAGGTGACCAGCTTGAGGGAGAAGTAGAAACTGAGCTGGAAGACAACCCTATGCCACTCGGAACTGCCATATTTTGGTTGGTAGCGGGGCTGGTACTATTGATTGTCAGCTCCCGAATCCTCGTATGGGGAGCAGTAACCATTGCCGAATCTTTGGGGGTCAGTGATCTGGTGATAGGCCTGACTATTGTTGCCCTGGGAACCTCACTGCCGGAACTGGCCGCAACTTTAGTGGCCGCACGAAAAGGTGAGCACGATATCGCCATCGGTAACGTTGTCGGCTCCAATATGTTCAATCTGCTGGCGGTGGTTGGCATTGCCGGCACCATTGCTCCCATGAACAACGTACCCCACGAGGTGCTGTCCCGGGACTGGCCGATGGTTCTGGGCCTCACAATTGCCCTGTTTATTTTTGCCTATGGCTTCAAAGGCCAGGGCCGAATCAATCGCTGGGAAGGCTCCGCGCTGCTAATGGCTTACCTCGTATATACCGGCTACCTGGTAGGAACCATTACCAAAGCTGCACTCTGATAATATTCGGGGTGGTGCCGCACCACCCCATAGTTACTGCCTGAATTCACCATAATTCGCCACCTCTGCGCCCATTTCTCTTCCCAAAAACTGACTAATATCTGCAACACCTACCAAGGAAAAGTGCAGAGCAGCTTGATGAAGAGAAGCACCATTGGCAAAACCGTAGCGCTAACAGCCCTATTTGGACTCGGTGCAATTTACCTACTCAATGCCTCTTGGCTGGCGACAGCCCAGCAAGGGGAACCGATCCTGATTGCCCATCGCGGCGTCTACCAAACTTACAACCGGGATAATTTGACCCGTGACGAATGCACCGCAGTCCGTATCTATACCCCGGAACACCGCTATCTGGAAAACACTATTCCCTCTATGGAAGCTGCCTTTTCTCATGGCGCGGACATTGTCGAAATCGATGTCCATCCCACCACTGATGGCGACTTCGCGGTATTTCACGACTGGACCATAGACTGCCGCACGGATGGAACAGGTGTCACCCGGGAACAGTCCATAAAGGACTTAAAGAAGCTGGATATTGGTTACGGCTATACCTTTGATGGCGGCAAGACATTTCCCTTTCGTGGCCAGGGGGTGGGTTTACTTCCCACTTTAAAAGAGGTCTTGCTGCACTTTCCCGGCAAGCAGTTTCTGATCAATATTAAGAGTAATGATCCAACAGAAGCAGAGCGATTGGATAACTATCTTCGGCAACACCAATTGCCTATTAATTCCCGGCTTATGGTCTACGGTGGCGATCGCCCAATTAAAAGGATGCGCCAGTTACGGCCAAATGCATTGGCCTTCAGCAAGACAAGCGCCAAACAATGTGCTTTGCAATATGCACTGTTCGGTTGGAGTGGCTACTTTCCCGAGTCTTGCCGAAACAGCATTGTTGTTGCACCCAATACCTGGCGATGGGCTTTGTGGGGTTGGCCCAACCGCTACTCTGAACGAGTAGCCAAAGCCAATAGCTTGGTGATGGCAGTGGACCATAAAAATGGTAAGCGGGGCTTACCCGGTATTTACACACCGGAAGAGCTCAGTTTTCTGCCCGAAGGGTACAGCGGAGCTATTTGGATTGAGAAGATCGAGCTGATTGGCCCATATCTACAAGCAAGACAATAGATAACCTTAGCGTTTTCGACCTTTCTCCAGCCGTGCCAGATGCGCCTGAAGACGCTCTATTTCTTCCAGCAGCTCTATCGCTAATGCAGCGCCGGCAAGATTTACCCCCAGATCTCGCTCCAGGCTGTAAACCCGGCGCACCCGGCGCACACAAATTCCGCTAAAGCGCCACTGCACTTCCCTGCTACGCGGCTCAATAATTCCCTCCTCAACCAAGGCAATAATGCGCTCCGCCGGCACACCACAAGCCCGACACAGTTCACTCAAAGTTAACTCACTCTCTTCATCCAGGAGAACACCGCTAAGCTGCTCAACCTTTTTAGGCATCACAATTATCCTCCCATGGACTGACGCGGATTGAAGTTGAATGCGTCGCCAAACTGACGGTATGCCTCGCGTTCAATATCAGTAGTGGCTGGCGGCGTAACAGTTTGCATCACTATATACATATCCCCCGGCTGCTTTGCCGGGATACCGCGGCCCTTGAGGCGCAGTTTTTTACCATTGGTGCTGTTTGCTGGAATGGTCACTTTAATGGGACCATCGGGAGTGGGTACCTGAACTTTGGCTCCAAGCGTTATCTCCCAGGGAGCCAAAGGCAAATCCAGGTAAACCGTTTTACCTTCTGTATGGAAAAGGGGATGGGGGTTGAAAGCAATTTCCAGGTAGAGATCACCAGGCTTACCTTCTCCAATGCCAGGCTCACCCTGTCCAGCTAAGCGAATCTGTTGCCCTTCAGTGATCCCCTTGGGAATTTTTATATTAAGAGTGCGCTCACGCAGTTGCGGTCGCCCATCTGCACCCAATACCGAGTGCTTTAAGGTTACTTGGCGTGTACCGCCACGATAACTATCTTCGAGGTCTACTGTGATGCGGGCATAGGTATTTTCACCCTGGGCACTATAAGAGCGGCGCTGCCCCTGCCCATAAGCCTGACGAAACCCGCCGCGGCCAAACAAGCTTTCAAAGAAGTCACTAAAAGCTTCAGGATCAGCTTCGGTATATCCACCACCGTGAAACTCAAAACCCTGGTCCCAATTGGGGGGCGGTCGGAAATCCTGGCCAGACTGAAAACCACTGCCGAGCTGATCGTAAGCAGCTCGCTTCTCTGGGTCCTTCAATACTTCATAGGCCTCATTTACTTCCTTAAAGTGTTCTTCGGCGCCCTCCTCTTTACTGACATCCGGATGATATTTACGTGCTAATTTTCGATAGGCACGCTTAATCTGTGCCTGATCCGCACTCCGATCCAGGCTGAGTATTTTGTAATAGTCCTTGTATTCCATGGCTTTAATAAAAGCCAAAGATGGTGCATTTTGCCATGCATAATTTAATTAACTAGCAGAAGAATATGTCAGTGATGAGTGAATCCGCCAACCTAATTTAAGAGTCATTAGGATGCGGAACAAACAGCATTAAGGTGAAGACACTGAGGATAATTATTAAACTTCGATATGGCGCATTTATACTTTAAGTCCAGCAAGCATACCGCAATACATATATTATATTTGACGCCGACATAAAATTCGGCGCCAAATACCACAGGTTAATGACCTGTTTCATACCACATATCAGCACTCACATACTCAATACTGCCATCAACATAGTGAATATATGCTTGGCCTTGATTTGTTGAATAGGCTCTTACTGTCACATTGCATGAAAGGCCTGAACTACAACCTTTTATCCAATTTATTCGATCAATAGACTTGGTTATATTCGTAATAGTCCATTTACCAGAGGTGGAATTTCCAAAACTAAAGTCTATCCCCGTGCAGCTAGAGGTGCCATTGCCAAAAACTTGACCTCCAGACTTTACATTGAGTTGACACACAAGATTAGCAGATAGCGCAGGCAACGAAATAGATGCACCCACTAATAGTAAACTTGCCAGTAATAATTTTTTGATATCCATATACCTAACCTTAAATTTAAATGTCTCTATTATTTTTTTAAGTAAACAACGAATTTGAGGTTATCATTGAACAGTTGCGCTTCCTATACGACTCCAAAAATACGCCATAAAAATAAGCTAACCAGTTATCAAATCAAGACAATTAAATTCCATTAATTCAAAAAAACAATGTAATCAAATTAAATCTGTAATTTTTTCGGATATGATCGATTGAAAATAAATCTGTTTTTACATGAGAGTACAATGGAGCTAATATTCTAGGGAAGCCACGTTAGTCAGCCTCCCTGGAACAGGACATATTGATTAGGCGTTAACGTTCAGCAGAGTAAGGATCTTCCGCATTTAAATAGGCCAAAACATCTGCTTTCTGTTCGGTTGAATTAAGCCACTTGCGAACTTCTTTAGCTTTATCATATAAGTCATCGCCAAATTTACTCCGATACATTTCAGAAAAAGTCTCTTGGGCCTTATTCTCCCTGATCTTTTTCTGCCATTCATGAGTAACTAAAAAGTTAAGTGAGCCAGCAAGTCCTTCAGCTTTTAGTAAATCCCACTCGCCTTTATCTAACCAAACTCCACCGACAACAGTGCTGTAATCAATACGGTGCTCACTACTAGCAATAATTTTTATCTTTTGCATTATGGAGCCAGACACTGGGCACAGGATAGCTCGTTTAGTATCTTCGGCAACTACATCATTCAGATTACTAATGTCTTCTGAAAATTTGTATTCAGGATTTTGTCTTTTCCAGCTTAAGTAATCTTCAATAAGAATCCAGTTACCCTCACAGGAAGAACAGGTATATCCACGAAATAACTCTTCGATAGATCCTGGTTTAAGAACGCCATCTTTACAGCTGGTACAGCGCTTCATATTTTGTACCTTAATAAAAAATAACCCGGATCTATCTATTTAGAACCGGGTTATAAGAATCATTTATTTCTAAAAACAATAGTTAGTTTTGTACTATATAATTTAAAAAATGTACGTTGTTTTAACTATCAATCTCAGTAGTCTTATTGAGGTCGCCAACTCCAGCTTCTTTTAAGAGCGAGTCTACCAGCGGCGCCATAGCTCGGTGTTTTAGAGCACTACCCACCAGAGCCTCAGGCAAGCTTTGTCCTTTGGATTCAGCCTCGCCATCTAAAATGCCGCTGCTTGCTCTACCATCAACACCATTTAAGCCTTCAACAGAGATAATTTTCATTCCCTCAATACTTTCCATCGGCTTAACGCTTTCACGGATAATATTGGGCAGATTTTCGTGCAGACTGAGGACCTTCTTAAGTGCAATCTGGGCCTCATTAAGGCTATTAAAAGCCTCATTCATCAGGCGCTGCCCCTCAGCGTCCACCGCATATTTTTCACGATCAGCTTCGACTTTAATACGAATAGCCTCAGCTTCAGCTGCAGCCTGCAAGCGCAATGCTTCAGCCTTATCCTCTGCAGCTGCTTTCTCTGCATCGGCCATTACCTTAATACCCGTGGCCTGACGCTCCGCTACTTTTTGAGCTTCGATAATTTCAATGCGCTTATCACGCTCAGCAACTTCAACATCCTGAGCCGTGCGAACTTGCTCTTCGGCTTTTACGGCTTCAGCTCGAGCTACGTTGGCCTGTTGGTCCGCAAGAGATTGCTCTTTGGACTTTTCTGCAACAGCAATTGCACGTTCCTGCTTGGCAATTTCCACTGATTTCTCTTTGGAAATACGCTGCTCATCGAGAATACGCTCACCTTCAATCTCTTGCTCTTTCAAGCGTCGCTCTTTCTCGATTTCCAGTAACTTAGTTGCCTGTTCCGCAGCAATTTGAGATTGGCTCACCTCGCGCTGGGCTTCAATTTCAGCCTTGCGTGCGGCGCGCTCCTGCTCTGCTTGTTCACGGGCGATATCCGCCTTCTGAGCAGCTTCACGATTTTCCAGCTCGCGCTGTTGCTCCAAGTGTGCGTAACGTTTTTCCTTATCAATTTCTAACTTTTGGCGTTCAGCTTCGAGGTTTTTCTTCTCGATCTGTACCATAGTTTCCTGCTCGACATCATTGACCTCTTTACGACGCGTCTCAATAGAGCGGGTCATGCTGGCGAGGCCCTCAGCATCAAACACATTATCCTGATTGAAGAATTCTTTATGGGTTTGATCCAAACCGGTCAAAGATACAGCCTCGAGTTCCAATCCATTTTTTAATAGATCTTCGGAAACTACCTGCTGAACTTTTTGTACAAACTGACTGCGCTGCTCATGCAATTCGGCCATTTCCATTTCAGCTGCTACAGAGCGTAACGCATCAACAAATTTACCCTCGATCATTTCTTTTAATGCTTCGGGGTCTAAAGTACGCAGCCCCAAAGTCTGTGCAGCATTGGCTATCGCATCTACATCCGGTTTTACCCGCAGATAAAATTCAGCAAGTACATCAACACGCATACGATCCTTGGTGATCAGCGCTTGATGCTCTTTACGGGAAACCGCCAGGCGCAAAGTATTCATGTTCACAGGAATAATTTCATGTAGAACCGGTAGTACCAATGCACCTCCATTCATTATGACTTTTTGACCACCCATACCAGTACGCACAAATGAGCGTTCTTTTGAGGCTCTTGTATACAGGCGCGCAAAAATAGTTCCAATAACAATTAAGGCCACTAGTACAGCCCCGGCAATAAATACCATAACCGGTAGGTTTCCTATCACTTCTAGATTCTCCATTTAGTTATTCTCCATAAGATGTATACTGCTGGGGCGTGTTACTCGAAAATGTGCTCCCAGCTCTTCAACCAGTAACACCTTATCCCCCTGATTAAATGTTTCACTTTCATCCGGTTCCACCATCACATAATGTGTAGTTCCGTATTCATCACTAAAACGTGCTTCTGCTGGTGAACCGATTTCTGCTTTACCGATCGTAATAATAGCTACACGGCCAATAAAGGAATTTCTCTCAACTGCCTCGGATTCATCACCCACAGCAAAGCGCCGCATAATGTTGCCAACAAAACGTACCTGAGGTAGCGCAAGAAAAAAGACTGCCACAGCAAGTAAACCGCCTGGCAATAAATATCCAACAAGAGACTCTATGAGCATTTGGGCTACTAGGCCGGTGACTCCAAAGCTAACCAGAAAAGTTACTAACAGTATAAGTGCAGGAACTTCACCGAAACGCAACCACCCAAGCATCTTAGTCATCCCGCCAGACAACCCTGTATCTGGCACGTCAACATCAAAATCTGGTAATAAATTATCCAGTAAATCTGAAATACCAACACCAATCAATGTCATGACGCCTTCAAGAAGCGCTATCATAAACATTAAAATCAGCGCACCAGTAAAGATCAGGTTTTGGTCTTGCAATAAAAATATCATCAGCCCCCCGATTTAATCTTGGCTAAACGTTCTTTCACACGATTATTTCGCGCGAACTCCTCAAGCTCTGCTAATTTGCTGGCATCTATCCCAGAGTCAAATGTCGATATAGCTATATTACCTACTGCTCGATTAAATGCATCGGTAGCTTGTTCTACCTGGGCTTTTGGCTTTCTATCCCTGCCATATTCATCGGCAGTAACTCTATTGCTTACCTTTTTATTGGCTGCAATAAATTCTTGTAATTGCTCACGCATTTCACGTTTCTTACCTTGCAGGGCAAGAATATAGGAACCTAGTTCCTTTATTTCTATCTCATTTTCATTGATCGCTTTTTCTAAAATTGGAAGTTGCGCCTCAATATCCATTTGTTTGGCAATGGCGACTTCAGCCAAATCATCACGACCTTCATTTATAGCAATATCAATTTGTTCAGCTAAATGCTTATGACGAGCATTTTCATCGCTTAACGCTCTACTGTTTAGATACTTGGATGCCTCCACCTTCCCTAGCTGATCTCGCACATCTGCAATTGCATCATCCACCTCCCGAATTGCCTGCTCCATCACTGACTCTGGTGCAGTGGCTTCAACCGAGTCCACGACGGCATTGGCGGACACAGAGATTAAACGTGATATGCGCTTTATAAACCCTTCACTCATAACTTATCTCCTGCTCCCAAATAGAAAAATCCACCTTATTATTAGCTACAAACTTCAAATGATCTCGAAACAGTATCCAATCTCTCACTAAAGATACTGTTTATGCTTTCCTGCTATGACGGCAAGACAATTTTTCCGCAAAGTATTACGAGTCTGCAGCAGAGTTTTTATAAGTAGCTCAATAGGATTGGAATCAATAGTAAATTATATCAATGCCGTATTCTCTACGAGCAATTCCAATATCATTCAAATTAGTAAACTGCGATGACTTTTTCCCAAACAACAAGTCATTAATGGAAGGAACGCTTCTACACAGGAAAGTTATGACCGGGCAGATTTTTTTGCTCTGCCGAACCTCTCTCTACAGCAACCAATTTACGCATTTTTTACTTTGTGTGACAGCGCTACTGCAATCGATCGACACCAAGGTAGGCATAGTCATCCGCCGATAAACACGCCGAAATTTACTGGAGTTCATTGAGCATGACGTTCCTTTGCCTCACATGCATATAAATGTACACATACCAATAGAGTAGGTCAATCAATAGAAGGTAAAATGAGTGGATGACAAGTTTTTAAACGTGGGTCGCTTGCTTTTATGCTTTGCTAAAGTAGCAGCTATTAGCGCTGTAAAACTGAACATTGTGGTTGGCATACAATTCAAAAATCAATTACACGCTATAACAGCAGGTAAATAGTAACATAAAATCAACGCCAACTTATGGTTTTGAAAATATGAACGCGCCCAGTTCTAATTCATCCTTTCAGTGCTTGGAAAATCCTATTCTCAATGTCGATAGCTATAAAACTAGTCATTATCTGCAGTACCCCCCAGGAACATCACATATTAGTAGTTATGTAGAGTGTCGTGGTGGAGAATTTACGTCGACGGTATTCTTTGGCTTGCAGGCGTTTATCAAGCAATACCTGAGCACCCCCATCAGTTCTCATCAAATTGATGAAGCTGAAAATATTTTAACCCCCCATGGACTACCATTTAACCGTGATGGATGGAATCATATTTTAAATGACCACAATGGTTTAATGCCCCTTGAAATTGCAGCGATAGAAGAAGGACAAGTCATTCCAGTAACCAATGTTTTAGCTCAGGTTGTAAATACCTGCCCCTCCTGCTTTTGGCTCACCACTTATATTGAAACTGCACTTTTACGGAGCATCTGGTATCCATCAACCGTAGCTACCCAGAGCCGCGAAATAAAGAAAATTATCTCACAGTATTTATTTGAAACAGCGGAAAATCTGGATACGCTGGAATTTCGTTTACATGATTTCGGGGCTCGGGGAGCCAGCAGTCTCGAAACAGCCATGCTGGGAGGCATGGCTCATTTAGTTAATTTTAAGGGGACTGATACGATATCCGGAATATTAGCCGCAAAAAGATTTTACAACGCCGCTGTACCTGGAGCTTCCATTCCCGCCGCTGAACACAGCACAATTATCGCTTGGGGACAGCAGCATGAGGAAGATGCTTACCGTAATATACTTGAGCAATTTTCTGGGGAAGGAAAAACTGTGGCTGTTGTCAGCGATAGCTATGATTTATGGAATGCTATAGAAAATATCTGGGGAAAAAAATTAAAGGATAAAGTTACTCACGGTGGCGGCACATTAGTAATAAGGCCTGACTCCGGCAACCCAGAAGAAATCGTGATAGAAGCAATAGAAAGGTTGATGCGGATATTTGGCTCGCAGAAGAATAAAAAAGGGTATCGATTACTCCCCCCCTTTATTCGGGTTATACAAGGAGACGGTATCACCCGATTTGTAATCCCGAAAATTCTCCAAGCAATGAAAGAAAACAATCAAAGCACAGAAAATCTGACCTTTGGTATGGGAGGAGGATTACTACAAAAAGTTGACCGCGATATGATGGGGTTTGCAATGAAAGCCAGCGCTATCTGTATCAATGGCAGTTGGTACGATATTTTTAAGAATCCGAGAACCGGACCCGAGAAAAGGTCCAAGGGGGGCCGCCTTGCGTTGATTCGCGGTGATGATGGTGCACTTCGAACTATTGTGCAGAGCGACCTAAAATCAGAGGCTAACCTGCTGAGGCCCGTTTACCGCAACGGTATCCTGCTTAAAGATTTTACTTTCGACAAAGTTCGAAGAAATGCTGCTCTTTGAATCCCTTTCCACCCTCACAACGTCTTACCCCTACGAAACTTCACTTTACCGAGCGAGTACTTTACAACTTTAGGTTGGTCCTGTTAGTTGTGCGTATCCAAAGTCTGACCTCCGTGCACATAAGGCCTCCAGCGTCAGTCGTAATAACAATAAGTACCCGCAGAGAGTGCTCATGCTCTCGTGGGGTAAAGGTAGCCAATGGAAAGAAGAAAATTCCTCAAGATCGCCGGCGTCGGCTCCAGTGGTATTTTGTTGCCGCTACAGGGCATTCAGGTCAGCGCCGAGCAGCTGCTCAATGAGGGCATGCACAGCTCCCATAAAAGACACCTGGCTGATGTAGTCCTGAATACCGCGCGCAAAGCCGGGGCCAGTTATACCGATGTGCGTATCGGCCGCTATCTGAACCAGTACGTTATGACCCGCGAAACCAACGTGGAGAATATCGTCAACACAGAATCCCTTGGCGCTGGTATTCGTGTGATCGCCAATGGTACCTGGGGCTTCGCCGCCACCAACGACCTTACAGCGGATGGCGTCGCCCTTGCCGCGCGCCAAGCAGTTGCCGTAGCTAAGGCCAATGCCAAGTACCAAACCGAGCCCGTGCGTTTGGCACCGGTAAAAGGCGTGGGCGAGGTTTCCTGGCAGACACCTATCGAACAAAATGCCCTGCAGGTCCCCATCAGTGAAAAAGTCGATTTCCTGATGGATGTTAACAATGGGGCACTCAAAGCTGGGGCCAGCTATATCCGCTCTTCCCTGTATTTGGTGAATGAGCAAAAGTACTTTGCTTCTAGCGACGGCTCCTATATTGACCAGGATGTCCATCGCCTATGGGCACCTATGCAGGTGACCGCTGTTGATAAACAGAGCGGTGCTTTCAAGACTCGCAACGGTCTCAGTGACCCAGTGGGGAGAGGCTATGAATACCTGGCCGGTCACGACAAAGACAAGATTCGCGGTCAGACCACGCTCTACAAAGCTTCCTATGATATGGCCGAGGATGCAGTGCTTGCAGCCGAGCAGGCCCAAGCCAAGCTATCAGCCAAGTCCATCGATCCGGGCAAGTACGATTTGGTACTGGAACCCTCGCATCTGTGCCTGACCATCCATGAATCTGTGGGTCACCCACTAGAGCTGGACCGCGTGCTGGGTTACGAGGCCAACTACGCGGGAACGTCCTTCGCCACCCTGGATAAGTGGCGCAGCGGTAAATTCCAGTACGGCAGCGATAAGGTCACCCTGTTTGCCGACAAGGTGCAACCGGGCTCCCTCGGAGCCGTCGCCTATGACGACGAGGGGGTAAAAACCAAGCGTTGGGACTTGGTAAAAGACGGCATCCTGGTGAACTACCAGGCTACCCGCGATCAGGTGCATATGATCGACCAAAAGGAATCCCACGGTTGTAGCTATGGCGATAGCTGGTCCAGTGTGCAGTTCCAGCGCATGCCCAATGTCTCCCTGGCTCCGGGCGAGAAGAAGTACTCAGCCAAAGACATGATCCGCGATGTGGAAAAAGGCATTTACATTGTCGGACGCGGCTCTTATTCCATCGACCAGCAGCGCTACAATTTCCAATTCGGCGGGCAGCTGTTCTACGAGATCAAAAACGGCGAGATCGTCGGCCAGGTTGAGGACGTCGCCTACCAGTCCAATACCCAGGAATTCTGGAATTCCTGCTCGGCGATATGCGACAGCAGCGATTACCGCTTGGGCGGAACCTTCTTCGATGGCAAGGGCCAGCCGAGCCAGGTGAGTGCAGTCTCCCACGGCTGTTCCACCACCCGTTTTGACCAAATTAATGTAATCAATACCAAGCGCAAGATTTCCTGAGCGGCGCACAAGAATAAGTAATTGGAGAAAAGGCAATGGCCATTCTGAGTAGAAGTGAAGCGAAGCGTATTCTCGACAAGGTTTTAAAATACAGCCGCGCCGATGAAGCCAGCGCGCAGCTGGCCGGCAGCGAAACCGGCAATATTCGCTACGCGCGCAACAGCGTTTCCACCAGTGGTATCGTCAATGATATCGAGCTGGCCGTAGAAGCCCGTTTCGGCAAGAAATCCGGTGTGGCCACTATCAATGAATTCAGTGATGCCTCACTCGAAAAAGTGATGCGTCGCGCCGAAGAGTTGGCCAAGCTATCTCCGGAAAACCCGGAAGCCATGCCGATGCTGGGACCGCAGAAATATGTCAGCGTAGACGGCTTCGCCAAGTCCACTGCAGATATCACTCCAGACCAGCGCGCCAAGGCTGCGGCAGATTCCATTATTGCAGCCAAGGAAAAGAAAGTGGTTGCCGCAGGTTACCTGGAAGACCAGCGTTCTTTTGCTGCAGTCGCCACCAGTAAAGGCTTGTTCGGCTACCACGCTTCTACCTCTGCCAATTTCACTGTAACTATGCGCACCGAGAATGGCCTGGGTTCTGGTTGGGCCGAAAGTGACGTTACCGATTTCGGTGCAATGAATACCGGCAGCACCTCCTCTGTCGCCATCGACAAAGCGGTCCTGTCCCAGGAAGCCCGTGCCCTGGAACCGGGCAAGTACACCGTGATCCTGGAGCCCAATGCGGTGTCCGGCCTGGTGGGTTACATGATGAGCGGCTTCGATGCGCGCAGTGCCGACGAGGGCCGCAGCTTTATGAGCAAAAAGGGCGGCGGCAACCGTACCGGCGAGAAGATGTTCGACAAGCGAGTAAATTTCTACTCCGACCCCACCAGCCTCGATGTGCCGGCTCAACCCTGGACCGACGGTGATTTTATGCAGCTGGGACGCACCGAATGGGTGAAAGACGGCGTAGTGAAAAACCTGGCGCGCAGCCGCTACTGGGCCGAGCAAAGCAAAGGCGAAGTGGTCCCCGAACCCAACAACCTGATTATGATCGGCGGCGATAAAACCACCGAAGAACTGATCAAAAATACCCGCCGCGGTATTTTGGTATCCCGCACCTGGTATATCCGTATGGTCGATCCGCAGTCCATGCTCCTGACCGGCCTCACCCGCGACGGCACCTTCTATATCGAAAACGGCAAGATCAAATACCCGGTGAAGAACTTCCGCTTCAACGAGAGCCCGGTAATCATGCTCAACAATATCGAAGATATGGGTGTACCCCAGCGAGTGGGTATGTGGGGCATGTCCGCCATGATTCCCGCGTTGAAAGTGCGCGACTTCACCTTCAGCAGCCTTTCCGACGCCGTATAACAGCCAGCACCCATCGAGGATAACGAAATGGAAAGAAGAAAATTTCTCCAGCTCAGCGGTGCCGGCCTGGGTGTTTCCATGTTGCCGCTGTCCGGCAATCTGGTCGCCGAGAGCAAACTGACGCAAAGCGGTGTTGATCTCTCGGTAAAAAAAGAATTTGCCGATGTCGCCCTGAATACCGCCACTAAACTCGGCGCCACTTATGCCGATGTGCGTATTGGTCGCTACCTGAACCAATATGTGATCACCCGCGAGATGAAAGTGCAGGACGTGGTGAACACCGAATCTATCGGCATGGGGATTCGGGTTATTGCCAACGGCACCTGGGGCTTTGCTGCCACCAATGACCTGACAGCCGATGGCGTCGCTCGCGCCACCCGCCAGGCAGTAGCTACCGCCAAGGCCAACTCCAAGTACCAGCAGGAGCCCGTACAGTTGGCTCCGGTAAAAGGCCACGGCGAGGTGAGCTGGCAGACACCCATCCAGAAAAACGCTATGCAGATCCCCCTGGCCGACAAGGTGGACCTGTTAATGGACGTGAACAAGTCCGCTATGGATGCCGGCGCCAGCTATATCAACTCCATGTTGTACCTGGTGAATGAACAAAAGTATTTTGCCTCTACCGACGGCTCCTATATCGACCAGGACGTTCACCGTTTGTGGGCGCCCTTCTCGGTCACCGCAGTGGACAAGAAAACTGGCGGTTTCCGTACCCGCCAGGGCCTCAGCCAGCCGGTAGGACGCGGCTTTGAATACCTGGATGGCCGCGCCGAAGACAAGATCCAAGCACAGACAGTGCTCTACCGCGACTCCTACGATATGGCCGAAGACGCACGCCTGGCGGCGCAACAAGCCAAGGAAAAGCTTACGGCTAAATCGGTCAAACCGGGCAAGTACGACCTGGTGCTGGACCCAAGCCACCTCTGGCTCACCATCCACGAATCCGTCGGCCACCCACTGGAGCTGGACCGCGTGCTCGGCTACGAGGCCAATTTTGCCGGTACCTCTTTCGCCACTATCGATAAATGGCGCAGCGGCAAATTCCAATACGGCAGCGACAAGGTCAACCTGTTTGCCGATAAGGTACAGCCCGGCTCTCTCGGCGCCGTCGGCTACGACGATGAAGGCGTGAAGACCCGCAACTGGGATCTGGTAAAAGACGGTGTGCTGGTGAACTATCAGGCCACCCGCGACCAGGTACATATGCTGGGGCAAAAGGAATCCCACGGCTGCTGCTACGCCGACAGCTGGTCCAGCGTGCAATTCCAGCGCATGTCCAACGTTTCGCTGTTGCCTGGCAAGGAGGAGCTGAGCGTCGACGATATGATCAAGGATGTGGAGAAAGGCATTTATATTGTGGGTGCCGGTTCCTTCTCCATCGATCAGCAGCGCTACAACTTCCAGTTTGGTGGACAACTGTTCTACGAGATTGAAGACGGCAAGATTACCGGCATGGTGGAGGATGTCGCCTACCAGTCCAACACCCAGGAATTCTGGAATGCCTGTTCGCAGGTCTGCGGCAAAGATGATTATCGTCTGGGTGGTTCCTTCTTTGACGGTAAGGGACAGCCGATGCAAACCAGTGCCGTGTCCCACGGTAGTTCCACAGCACGCTTCGACGGTATCAATGTGATCAATACCAAGCGCAAGCTGGGCTAACCACTGATCCACACGGGAGCTGGCCAGCAAACCAGTCAGCTCCCAGTATTGAAAATAAATGGGTAGAAGGAAATAAGGTGCTCCGTTCGAGACCGTATGAGGCATGGATGCCGATTACGAGCGTACAGGGATGTATTTACAGCGTGTCTCGAACGGAGCACTTTCTTTCCTTTGCTCTCAACAATAAAAACCAACGCAGTAACAGAGTTATCCCGTGTCCCTCACCCGCAAGGCTTTTCTCCAGCGCCTGATCCTGGGTAGCTGCGCCGCAGCGCTGCCGCTGGGCACACGCGCACAAAATACCGCACCGGGTAGTGCACAGGAGCACTACGATTTTTATTTCACCCGCTTGATGTACGAATCCGGTGACTGGGATGTGGATCAGCGCATGCCCTCCAACCTGCTCAATTCTCTGGTGGAGTACACCAATCTCAGGGTTGACCCCAAAGAGCACATAGTGCCGCTGGCCGATAAGAAAATGCTGCTGGCGCCCTTCTGCTACCTGGCCGGACACAAGCTGGTGCAATTCACCACGGGAGAGGCAAAGAATTTTCGCGATTACGTCAATCGCGGTGGCTTTATATTTGTCGACGACTGCAACCACGATATCGACGGTCTCTTTGCCAAATCCTTCGAAGCGCAAATGGCCAAGCTGTTTGGCGAAGACTGCCTGCAAAAGCTCCCGGACGATCACGACCTCTACCGCTGTTTCTTTCAATTCGATGAATTGCCGGTAACCAGCTTTGAATTAAATGGCTGGGGTGATGATCTGGTACACGACTACCTGAAAGCCATTGTTGTAAACGGCCGTATCGCCGTGCTTTACAGCAACAAAGATTTCGGCTGCGAATGGGACTACGACTACCGCAACAAACGCTGGCTCGCCATCGATAACACAAAATTTGCGGTGAACATTGTTATTTACGCACTGACGAGCTGATTATGCTGACCACCCTGGAAAATAGTATCGAACAACAACTGCACAGCCTCGACAATCTGCAACAGGAGATTGCGCGAGTGATTGTCGGCCAGAAACCTGTGGTGGAACAGATGCTGATCTGCCTGTTGGCCGGCGGCCACGCCCTACTCGAAGGGGTGCCGGGGCTGGGTAAAACCCTGCTGGTAAAAACCCTCGCCGATGCCAGTGCGCTGGATTTTAAACGGGTACAGTTCACTCCGGATTTAATGCCCGGAGATATTCTCGGCAGTGAGATCCTCGAAGAGGATCACAGCACCGGCAAGCGCTTTTTTAAATTCCAGCAGGGCCCGGTTTTCACCAATATCCTGCTCGCCGATGAAATTAACCGCACACCGCCGAAAACCCAGGCAGCCCTATTGGAGTCCATGCAGGAAGGCTCGGTAACCGTGGGCGGTAAAACACTGAAATTGCCCGATCCTTATTTCGTACTGGCCACACAAAACCCCATCGAGCAGGCCGGCACTTATCCGCTGCCGGAAGCTCAGCTGGACCGCTTCCTGTTAAATATTCATATCGACTATCCCGATGAGCGGGATGAAGTTGAAATCCTGCGCTCCACCACCGGTGCCAGCAGGGTCAAACCCAGCCCCAGCCTGGATGCAGAGCAATTGCGAGAAATGCAGAAACTGGTGCGGGAAATTCATGTAAGCGACGATTTGTACCGCTATGTAGCAGCCCTGGTACGCGCCACCCGTATGGAAACCAGCGGCAGCGATACCCTGCAACAGTGGATCAAGTGGGGCGCCGGTCCCCGCGCGGGGCAGGCTCTGATTCTCGCCGCCAAGGCGCGGGCCCTTTTGCAACGACGCCTCGCCGTCACCCGCGAGGATATCCGCAGCCTGTTACTGCCGGTACTGCGCCACCGGGTGCTGCTCAGCTTCCAGGCCCAGGCCGATGGCGTACAGATGCCACAGCTGATTGACGAATTACTGACGGCGGTGCCGGAACCGGGCCGGGACTGATCAGCGTGGAATATCTGTCCCCCAAAACCCTAGCCAGTTGTCGCGATCTGGTGTGGCTGTCGCGGCATATCGCCGAGGGCGTGATGCTCGGTGTGCAACACAGCCAGCGCCGTGGCACCGGTCTGGAATTTCACCAATACCGAGGCTATCAAGCGGGCGATTCCATTCGCCATATAGACTGGAAACTGTTCGCCCGCAGTGATCGCTACTATGTGCGCGAGACAGAGCAGGAGAGCCGCATGCACGTGTGCTTTGTGCTCGATACCAGCGCTTCCCTGGGCCAGGCAAGCTTTGTCGAGCCCAGCCTGAATAAACTGCATTACGCCAAGTGTTGGATTGCCAGCCTCTGCTGGCTGCTCAACGCCCAGGGAGACAGCTTTTCCCTATTGGCGTTTAACAGCAGCCGGACGGTTTATGTACCCGAAGGCCAGGGTGAGAGCCACCAGCGTCAAATCGCCCTTCAGCTACAACAACTCGACGCCAGCGACCACTGGCCAGATCACACTCAACTGGCGCCGCTGTGGCAATACTTTGAACGCTCCAGTCAGGTGGTGTTACTGAGTGATTTTTTTCAACAGGGCAATGAGATCGACGATTTTGCCGCACGCCTGCATGCCGCCGGCCGCCCCTGCCTACCGCTGCAGTTGTTAATTGAAGCCGAACAGACTTTTCCTTTTGGCGGAGAGCTAAAGCTCCTTAACCCGGAAGCGAACGCCAGTGGACCCATAGCTTTGGAAGTGGACGCCGAACGGCAACGCCAGTCTTACCTGGATGCTTTTGCTCAAGCGCAGAGCGAGTTAAAAGCGCGCTTTGCCACACAGGAGTGTTCACTACAGACCGACCTTATCGAGCAGCCTGTGGAAAAGTCACTGCGACAATTTGTTCAGCTGCACGGCAGGTTGTGCTGAGATGTTGTGGATAAATAACTTATTTCAATCCCCACAGTGGCTATGGCTATTCACAGCCCTGATTATCCCTATCGCCATTCATTTGCTGCGCCGAAGTAATCCACAACAGGTCTCCTTTGCTGCGCTGCAATGGGTACAAAGATATTCACAGAGTCGCGCGCGCCGCCCTATTGTGGATAACAAGTGGTTGCTGCTATTGCGCCTGCTAATCGTCGCCATGCTGGCAAGTTTATTGGCTCAGCCGCTGATTAAACGGGAAATTTATCCCCAAGAGGGCGTGATACTGGTAGACCCCAGAATTGGGGCGGACGAAGCGAATACATTTATCCACAATTCACTGCCGCAGCTTGTCGGGGAAGGTAATAAAGTGCTGTGGTTATCCCCAGAAACGTCTTCCGTAACCTCACCCCCACCACAAAATGTGGACCTGTGGAAAACTCTATCAGCACTATCACGCCGGGCGGATTTGCGCAGGGCTCATATCCTGTTGATAAACAACGGGGTTCCAGCATCCCACCAGGCACTAAGAGTCAGTCCCCATTGGCAGTGGCACGGCCTCAACAAAGCATCCACAGCTCCGAGCCAGGCATTACCGAGTATCGCTTTAATGGGCAAAGCGCCCAGCTGGTGGGCGCCGGTGCTAGAAGACTGGCAAGGCAATATGCCGGGACTATCGGTGCATATTCAGGAACAAGAAGAGACTCCCAATGCCGAGCAGGCAGATTGGTTGATCTACACGGGCCCCGCGCCCCTGCCACAAGCTGTGCTGGAATTTGTTTCAGATGGCGGCCTGTTAATCACCGACAACAGTATCCCCCCTACCGATAATCTCAACTTCGTTGCTGTGGATAACAGCCAGTCAGCTCAAGCGGCCTCAATGGGACGGGGAAGTTGGCTGCGCTACGAAAGTGACTGGTACAGTGAGGCCTTTTATCGCCGCGCAGATTTACCTGAACGCTTATGGCTGCACTGGTCTGGGCAAGACTGGGCTCTGCAACACCAAAATCGTGGCCACTGGTCTGCCAATAAAGTAGTGGCAGGCCTTCCTGTAGAAGACAGCGAGGTAGAAAACCGCCGTATTGAACAACTGCAACCCTGGTTAATAGCCGCCCTACTGTTACTTCTGGCTTTTGAACGCCTAATTGTCCTATCGCGACCCGCAGTCATCATGGCAACCGATAGTAACGGGGAGGCCGACCATGGATAAGCGTGAGTCCACCCTTAACGCTGTGCGCAGGCGCTGGCAACTGACAGCCCTGCGGCCCTATCTCTGGCTTGCCACTGGCCTCAGCCTTCTGGCAGGCTTGGGTATTTTTGTATTCGGCTGGCCACAGTGGCTATTGCTCGCCTGGCTTGGAATTATTGTTGTAGCAATTCTATTGGATCGCAGCTGGCGCCCAAGCCCCGAGAGCCTATGTCGACAGTTGGATGGACAATATCCACAGCTGCAAGACAGCAGCCAGTTGCTTAGCCAACAGAAAACCAACCTAAATCCATTGCAGCAATTACAGCGCACGCGTATCGAAACAGAGCTGCAAAAACTGCTGGAAAGTGGCGACCGGTCGCCTTTCGGTCCAAAAAAACTCCGCAGTACCCTGACAAATGCCTTCGGTGCCTGCCTGGGACTATTGTTATTTGTACTGAGCGATTCTCACTTCACCTGGGATAAAGCTGAGACCACGCAACAAAATACAGCTATTCCCGTTGCCGAAAAACTCGCCATAACGCGGGCGGCAACCCATATCCAGCCGCCCGCCTACACTGGGCTCGCAGCCGACAGCCAATCCCTACAAGTCGATGTGCCGGAGCAGTCTGCGGTCGAGTGGCAACTTGAATTGAATCAGCCGGTGCAAGGGCTGGAAATGCTGGCCGAAGCTGAGCGCTTCATCTTTTCTCCGCTAGGTAATCTACCCAGTAAAAAATGGCAATTACAACGCACTATCGCTAAGGCAGACTTTTACCAGCTTTCAGTGCAATTCGGGGAGAACCAAATACTTTTGCCGGAAATCCATAATATTCGGGTGCATAAAGACAGTGCCCCGGAGTTTACCTTTGAGGCACCCAGCCTGCGCGTCGATACCATTCAAGGGAGCACCCAAGGTATTCCCGTGAAAGTAATAATTAGTGATGATTACCAGGTGAGTTCTGCAGATTTATTGGTCACCCTCGCCAGCGGCACCGGGGAAAATTTACGCTTTCGCGAAGAGCGTATTCCTCTCACCAGTTTGCAATCCACTGCTTTATCAACAA
The DNA here is from genome assembly GCF_047324085.1 of Microbulbifer sp. CNSA002. Lineage (NCBI taxonomy): Bacteria > Pseudomonadati > Pseudomonadota > Gammaproteobacteria > Cellvibrionales > Microbulbiferaceae > Microbulbifer > Microbulbifer sp. CNSA002. The sequence goes on along the minus strand of NZ_CP172449.1, from coordinate 108,212 downwards.
GCCTCTCGGAAGATAAGAAAGCAGCTCGCTACGATTTCCTCCTGCCCATCCACCAGTTTTCCATGGAAGCGGGAGATGAACTCTACTGGTATCTGGAGGCCAGGGATAACCGCGAGCCCAGCGCCAACATTGCCAAGAGCCAACACTTTATCTTGCGCTGGCCGCAAGAAGAGATTTTCGGGCTGAGTGACAGCGAGGGGATGGCGATTAAGATATTACCGGAGTACTTCCGCAGCCAACGCCAGCTGATTATTGACACCGAGGCCCTGCTAGCCGAGCGAGAGCAGCTGCATCCGCAGGCGTTTCGCAAACGCTCCGAGGGTTTAGCCTATGAACAGAATTTGCTGCGCATGCGCTACGGCCGCTTTCTCGGCGAAGAGGATTCGGAAGTGGAGTATTCTAGCGCAGAGAGCGAGGAGCACGATGATAAAGAGGAGTCCGAACACGGCCATAGCCACGATCATACAGAACAAGGTGAGCACCAGGCACATGGCGAAGAAAATGCCACTCCCTTTTCACAGCGAGACTCCCATTTCCAACAGGCAGAGCGCATAGCTGCCTCTGCCGGACACCGGCATGACAGCTCAGAGCATGCCACCCTGTTCGACCCCCAAACCAAGGAGCTACTGCGCAACGCGCTGAATGCCATGTGGAGTTCCTGGCGCGACCTGTCGGTTATAGAGCCCCAAGCCTCCCTGCCCCACCAGCACCGGGCTCTGCGGTTTATCAAGGAAGTACAGCAGGCTTCGCGTATTTACTTACAAAGAGTCGGGTTCGAGGCGCCCCCCATAGACGAAAGCCGCCGGCTTAGCGGTGAACGGGAAGACATAGCGCCAAAAACTGTCGACAGTGCCTTTGAACAAAAACAAAGAGCACAGGTGCTCGCCCTAATGGCCCAGGTAGACTCTGGCGCCGAACTCGATACCGATCTGCTGGTGCAGATAAATGAGCTAGCCACAGAGCAATCATTAGATCTTGGCCTGGAGCTGTCCAAACAGCTGCGTTTATACCAGCAGCGCCACCAGCAACCGAATTGTATTGATTGCACGAACTCCCTGAATCAGCTGCTCTATCAGCTACTGCCAGCACCGGAATCTGCGCCTTCACTGCCTTTGCAAACTGAGGCAGACGGCCATTTCAGCCGTTGGCTGCACCAGCAAGGGGAGAAATCATTGTGATTGATTTCTTGATACCTGGCTTGTGCCTGTTGGCCTGTTTAGCATCACTCGTACTGTTACGCCGCCGTGGCGCCAAGCCGTTCGACTATGGCCTGCAACTGGCGATTTGGCTGAGTGCCTGGATGCTCTGGCAGCAGCCGGCAATCATTCCCGCCGAGCGCAATATCTCTATCGACAGCAAACAGCTGGCGAGCTCAAACCCAATAAATCTCAATGGTGTGGAAAATATCTCCCTCAATGGGGAGTCACTCGGCCGCGACAAACTGCGGGACCTGGCACCAGTGCGCCTGGAGTTATCGAAGATCCAGGAATCTGATAGCCGCTGGGAATTCGACTGGCAGCGGCGAATTACCCTGGGTGATTCTTTAAAGTTAAAGGTTCACAACAACCAGCCACTAACTGAAAACCTACGAATTAGTTTGCTCAATCCCTACGGCCATATTGAAGACAGTCTTGAGCTGAAAGTGGGAGAAGCAATTCAGGCACAACTCACTGCCACTCCAAAACTCGCAGGCCCCCAGCTATACCGAGTACGGACGGAAAGCGAAGCCGGCGAAACCCATACAGATCCTTTACCCATCCTGGTGCGTGAACCGCTCCAACCCAAATTGTTACTGTGGCTGGCACGCCCCTCTTTTGAGACGGCCGCCCTCTCTCGCTGGCTGCGCCAATCCGGTGTAACAGCACAAGTGATGACCCAGTTGGCACCTGAAATTAGTAGAAAAGAAACTCTCAACGGCCTTCCACTTACCGAGTCTGCGGATTTATTCACGAATGAAAGTCCCTTCGATTTAGTGATACTCGACAGCAGTTTGTGGCCACAATTTTCTGCTCTGCAAAAGCGTCAGCTCAACGAACTGGCCACTACAAAGTCACTGTTATGGTTAGTCAGTGACGACAGCTCTGAAGAGTTTCTCCAATACGCTGCTGCCCAATCCATGCCTCTACAAAAGGAAGAAGCCACCCACTTACATTCCGGCTTTGGCTACCAAAAAGCGGACAATCCGGAGATTCCCCCACTGCGTAATCTTGGCTTCAAAGTCACACAGTCCGGCTCCTACGACTTTTTACTGGGCAATGGAGAGCCCCCACTTTTCTGGGGGCGTTCGACTGAGACACAACACCTGGGGTTTATCCTATTTAGTGACAGCCATCGCTGGCTAACCAGTGGCTTTACTACTGAATTCGCCAGCCTGTGGAAGTCCATTATTGATTACCAACTCAAGCATTTGGGTAGTCAGCAGCCAGTAATCCTCTCCAATGAGTTACCGCGTACACAAGAACGCATCACCCTATGCAGCCCACTTTTTTCTGATCAGAGTCCATTCTTATCAGAGTTTCAAGATAGCTCCCGCTCTACCAAAGGAATCGCCGCAAGCAGAAGTTCCCAGGGTCAGTGCTACAGCTTCTGGCCCCAAAATTCAGGTTGGCACCAGCTTTGGACTGAATTGGAAGGGGAGTCGGTACTAGACTTCTATATCTTTGCCAAAGAGGACTGGCCTCTATGGCAGCAGTCCCTGAATGCCAGGGAAACCCAACTAATGGCTGCCGCACGTTTAGGGCCAGAAGCAAATAATCACGCAAACAGGGTTTTGTTGGGGCGCCAATGGCCGGCCCTTATATTGCTGTTACTAGTGTGTATAAGCTGGTGGCGGGAACGCAGGCTTTTGAATAGATCACGACCCTGAGGGCTTCGCCGTAGGTTTATTTCCCGGCTTAGCCTCTTGCTTGGGAAATATCATCTGGTCGGCGGGATACCCCAAAGCTTTGGCCTTCTGTAAAAACTGCTCCAACACATCCTTGGGCATGGTTGGGGTGCGGGACAATATCCACAGATAGGATTTATCGTAGCCAGATACCATCGCGTATTGGTAGTCATCCGATAGGGCAATCACGATATAGGATGAGTAGAAGGGGCCAAGAAAAGAGACTTTCAAATGGCCCACATTTTTCGGGCCGACAAACTCGGCCCTCCCCTCCGCCATTTGCCAGGCATCACGCGCTTTTGAATAGCCGGTATTGATCACCGCGACAGAACCATCATGGTTGAGACTGTAGTCGGCAGTTACCTGGGTCAGGCCGCGCTCGAATGAGTGATCCAATCGAGCAATCTCATACCAGTGACCTAAATATCGCTGTAGCTGGAAGTTTTGGACAGGCTCAACCCCCTCCGGCACCCGTGTACAGGCACCCAGCCAGAACAAGGAAAGCAGTAATACACCCAGTGAAAACAGCTTCATCTAGCCACTCCCAGCAAGCTCCCCTCAAGTCAGAATAGAAGGCAGGGGTTTCACAAGATCAGGATAGTTTCGGGAATCTGTATTTCACCCATAAAAAAACCACCGCGAGGGTGGTTTTTTTATCGCTGGACTGACCAACTTATTTTTCGACGAAAGCGCGCTCAATCACATACTCGTGAGGTACACCTGCGCGGGTCTCCTTGAATCCCCAGTCATCGAGGATATTGGTGAGATCCTTCAGCATTGCCGGGCTGCCGCACAGCATAAAGCGATCTTCCTCAACACTCGGCTTGGGCACACCCAGATCGGTGAAAAGCTTTCCGGACAGCATGAGATCAGTCAGGCGGCCAGTATTCCGATAGGGCTCACGGGTGACGGTTGGGTAGTAAAGCAGTTGCTCGCGTACCATCTCGCCAAAGTACTCGTGTTCCGGCAATTCGTTCTCGATCTGCTCCTGGTAAGCCAGCTCAGAAACATAGCGAACACCGTGAGTAAGGATTACCTGGTCAAAACGCTCGTAGACCGTGGGATCTTTGATGATGCTCATGAAAGGTGCCAAGCCAGTACCCGTGGACAGCAACCACAGGCGTTTGCCCGGCAGCAGGTGGTCCGCCACCAGAGTACCGGTGGGTTTTTGGCTCACGTAGATCTCATCGCCCGGCTTAATCTTCTGCAGGCGGGAGGTCAGGGGGCCATCGGGAACCTTGATACTGAAGAACTCCAACTCGTCTTCGTAGTTGGCACTAGCAATAGAGTAGGCGCGCAGCAGTGGACGGCCATTGTCCTGCTGCAAACCGATCATCGTGAAATGTCCGTTCTCAAAGCGAAAACCCGAATCCCGGGTGGTCTTGAAGCTAAACAGTGTGTCGTTCCAGTGATGGACTTCCAACACCTTCTCTATATTCAATTTGGACATAAACTTAAAACCGGTTATTCCACGAGTCTCTTGATAGTTGAATTTTAGCCCTAGAAGATCTATTGGCAAAGTGGGATATTTCGATATTCCTTATCTATTTTAACGATCAACTGGAGATATCCCTTTGCGCTACACGCTCCGCCAGTTAGAGGTGTTCCTTGCCTGTGCCCATCACGAAAATGTCAGTCGTGCTGCGGAGAGCCTGAGTATGTCCCAGTCCGCAGCCTCCACAGCGCTGAAAGAGTTTGAACAGCAGTTTGAGTTGCGCCTGTTCGAGCGCACCGGTAAGCGATTGCGTCTCAATGAACTGGGACGGCAATTGTGGCCAAGGGCGGAAGAACTCCTGGAGCGAGCCCAGGAACTTGAGCAGACACTGGCCACTCACCGGGAACTGGGAAGCCTGAAGATCGGAGCCACCCTGACCATTGGTAACTACCTGACTGCCAGCGTGATGGCTCGTTATATGGAAGAGCAGCCCGGTACTCAAGTACAACTGGAAGTTGCCAATACCGCAGCGATTGCCGAGAGGGTGCTCAATTTTGAATTGGATCTGGGATTAATTGAAGGAGAGATCAATCACCCGGATCTGGAAATCATCCCCTGGCGCCATGATGAGCTGGTTGTTTTCTGTGCACCAAACCACCCTTTGGCAGGCCGCAAGCGCCTCGCCGATAAAGACCTGATCGGTGCGACCTGGATCACCCGGGAATCGGGCTCTGGAACGCGACAGACTTTTGAGAGAGCCATGGCAGGGCTATTGCCACAACTACATATCCTATTGGAATTGCAACATACAGAAGCGATCAAGCGAGCCGTAGAAGCGGGGCTGGGAATCAGCTGCCTTTCCCGTGTTTCATTAACTGATGCTTTAAAGCGCGGCTCGCTTATTGAGCTACCCGTACCACATAGAGACTTTCATCGAGAGTTCTATTTTGTCCTGCATCGACAAAAATACAGAAGCGCCGGAATTAAGCGATGGATGGAATTATGTGACTCAGCAGGATAAAAAAAGAGTAATTATTTGAGAAAATTTGTATTTAAATCATAGAGTTATCTAGTTTGCTTAAAATCAGTAAAGTTACATCATTTCAGTCTTTAAGCCGTATGGGCTAACCCTGCGTTTTGCGTATGATGAATACTTATCCACCTCTACCATCAATCCAGGATCTACTACCTATCTACTTATTTTGGTAAATTACGCAACCTAAGACGACCTCCCCAACTTATAGTTTTATCTATGATTATTTAAGTGGTTTCCTCCTTACTTACAAAGAGATTATATGAAGATTAAAGGAATCTTATTGTTTTGTGCTGTTTTCAGCCTCTCACTATCCGCTTACGGAAATGGCCTGATTTCCATCAATGAAAAAGCCGAATATCACGACGAAGAATTAATTGCATCCAATATAGTTAAAGAGTGTAATAACCTTGGTTATCAATTTTCAAGCTCAACCAAGAAATTTCTTGGTAAGCATGGATTTGCCAGTTCACTAGACCCAGAGTTGGATATTCAATCAGAGGGATACAGTCTTAAATTAACAATTCTCAATGCATATAGCGGAAGATATATTTCAGGTAGCCATCAAAAATCAGTCTCAATTGAGGCTGAACTCTACAAAAACGGCGACTTGATAGATACTCTCAAGACCACCAGAAATTCAAGTGGAGGTTTATTTTATAAATTCAAAAGCTCCTGCAGTGTTCTCGAACGTTGTGTTCACACCCTTGGTAATGACGTAGCCAAGTGGATCTCTAGAAACCATAAAATTTAGCTTCACCCAAATAAGGAAACTTCATGAATTATATTATTAAGTCCATATCTATTGCAGCCTTTGCATTAATAGTATCTGGCTGTACAAGCAATCCGATTATGAATATTGAAAGTAGATTAATTCCCGATCGTCTTGACGGGTCAGCTCAAACTCAAGATTCAATTAAAAAATCAATTATTGCAGGGTGCATCGAGAGAAACTGGACTTGCCAACAAGTTGCTCCTGGGAAAATATTAGCCACCATTAACGTTCGCAAGCATCATGCTGAAGCAGATATTATATATAACCTTAATAGTTATAGTATCACCTATAAAGATAGCGATATGCTTGACTATAGTGAAAAATATTACACCATTCACAGAAACTACAATCGCTGGGTTAGAAATTTGAATGACGCGATAATAAAAGAACTATCCATTTAATAGCTTTTATATCTATCCCCAGTAGCTGTGACTATTGGGGAGCTATCTTAACTAGAAATTAGATTTTCATGCCCAAATTAATAACAAACGGAATATCTATTCCATCGTTATCACTGAACAGGTTGGCATTGGAGAAGTGTTTCCAGGAAACCATTAGCACCAGATCTTCTTTTCCTCTCCAGTTAATTCGCGCAGCATATCCAACCTGTGCCTGAAAAGAAAAGTTATTATCCTGACGACGGTTTCCCAATTGGTTGCTGGAAATATAGCTAGGACCCAACGCTCTAACAAAGAAATAAGGTTGCCCCCAACTTCTTTGCCTGGGATATAGATTTAATTGAGGATAGATGGAAAACGCTCTTATACGTTTATTTTCATCGGCATCAGTAGTTAGCTCTGTATAGCTAACACCTATATCAATATGCTGACGGTAACTCTTTTCAAAAGTTTTAAAGGAGTAATCTATCCCGAAGGTTTTATTATTCTGACTTGAATCAGGCTGCGGGCCACCGCCAAAACTCACTAAGAGTTCATCAGCAGTAACTGGCTGAGCCAAAAGAATTGTCGAAACTACAGCCAGTACCCACTTCATATGCTATCCCTAGATTAAAGCTCTCTGAGAGGAAAATTAAATACGTCTTTTAAATATTAAAGACGTATTGATTCCGCCAAAGGCAAAATTATTACTCATCACATACTCAGTATCGATGTGCTTTCCACTACCTTGGATATAATCCAATTCCGCACAGTCAGAATCAACCTCTGCCAAATTAATCGTGGGATGGAACCAACCGTTACGCATCATCTGAATGCTTGCCCAAGCCTCCAATGCGCCACAGGCACCCAGCGTATGACCGGTATAGCTCTTAAGTGAGCTTATGGGTACTGCACGCCCAAATGCATTACGAGTTGCGTGGCTTTCTGCAATATCACCTCGATCTGTAGCTGTGCCATGCGCACTGACATAACCTATTTCGCTAGTCTCTACCCCAGCCTGTGCTATTGCCTGCTGCAATGCCACCTGCATAGTTGCCGATTGAGGTTGGGTGACGTGGCTGCCATCAGAGTTGGTTCCAAACCCTGCGACCTCGGCATAAACCCTGGCTCCACGGGCAATCGCGTGTTCATATTCTTCCAAGATAAGTGTACCGGCGCCCTCGCCGATAACTAATCCATCCCGGTTGCGATCGAAGGGACGTGGAGACAATTCAGGGGTATCGTTCTTTGTTGAAGTCGCATATAAGGTGTCAAAGACCGCAGCCTCGGTTGCACACAGCTCCTCTGCACCACCGGCCACCATAATGGTTTGGCTACCATTGCGAATTGCCTCATAGGCATACCCAATCCCCTGGCTTCCAGAGGTACAAGCGGAGCTTGTGGTATAAACCCGTCCACACAAGCCGAAAAATACCCCGATATTGACCGCCGCCGTATGGGACATCATTTTTATATAACTGGTCGCATTAAGGCCATCGGTGCGGTGATTTATCAACATATTGCCGAAATCAGCCACTGCTGACGGAGTGCCTGCTGACGAGCCATAGGAGACTCCGACAGCACCACTTTTGAGAATGGGGTCATCCAACAATCCCGCATCCTCAAGCGCAATCTCACTGGCGCGAACCGCCATTAATGAAACGCGCCCCATGCTACGCACACGTTTACGGTTGTAGTGAGCCGGTTTTTCGAAATCCTTTACCGGCGCGCCCAGTCGGGTTTCAAGCCCCTCATACTTATCCCAGTCTTCCATGTAGGAAATGCCTGAAAGACCGCTCTGTAAAGCCTGACTAACCGAGTCCCAACCCTGGCCGATAGGGGATATTCCGGCCATTCCTGTAACAACCACGCGCTTCATTAGCAGAGACCACCATTTACTGAGATAACTTGACGGGTGATGTAAGCAGCACGTTCGTGCATCAGGAACGCTACAGTTGCCGCCACTTCTTCTGGTTTACCCATTCTGCGGGCAGGCACCATTTTTAAAATTTCTTCAACGGGCAAGTCTTCATCCAACATATCGGTGTCAATGAGGCCCGGAGCAACACAATTCACGGTAATCTTTCGCTTGGCTAACTCCAACGCCAATGCCTTACTCGCACCGATCAAACCCGCTTTGGATGCGGAGTAATTTACCTGGCCGCGATTTCCAGCAATGCCGGATACAGAAGTCATCACGACAATACGGCCGGGCGCACGGCGCCTGACCATTGGCATGGTTAAGGGGTGTAAAACATTGTAGAAACCATCCAGATTGGTGTGTACAACAGAATCCCAATCTTCAGCAGGCATCGCAGGGAAAGCATTGTCGGCAGTAACACCAGCATTGCACACAATGCCGTAGTAACAGCCATTACTCTCGACATCTTCCAATAAGACATCCCGTGCTTGCTCCCGGTCGGCAATATCAAACTGCAAAATTCTGCTTTTTCGCCCTAACTTAGCAATCTCTTCTGCTGTTTCCTCTGCTTGATTACGGCGGCTGCGGCAATGTAAAACAATATCGTAGCCATCTTCAGCTAACTGAAGTGCAATCGCCCGGCCAATACCACGACTGGAACCGGTAACTAAAACCCACTCTGACATTTAGTTTCTTTCCTTCAAATACTGTTCTACATTATCCGGCTGATAAACATTAAGCCGCGCGCTCTGTTCGATAGATGAGCCGGTTATCACACACTCAAATGTCGCCATGCCATTTTCAGCCTGGAGAATGCGCTGGACATCAATTGTTAATTCTTCACCGCAGCGATAACTCTCGATATTTGATAGGAACTTGCGAGTACCCAGTAAAAAACCCAGGCGAACGTCCTTACCCTGTTCTTTTGCATGATATCCGGAGAAAGCTGCGATGGATTGGGCCATATATTCAATACCCACGTAAGCGGGAACACGACCGTTGCGGGAAAATATTCCATCATCACGAACTCGCAACTTTGCCTGTAGCTGCTCCTCGCCTACAGAGATCACTTCATCGAGGAGTGACATATTTCCACTGTGTGGAACCAGTTCTTCAGCAGTATATTTGTGCATCTATTTTACCTCTGACTGCCCAAGATTACCGAGCAATTACTCCCACCAAAGGCAAAAGAGTTACTCATTACATAGCGCAATTTTCCAGGAGCCTCGTGGCCTTGATACAGGTTCAGTCGCACGATCTCCGGGTCATATTGGCCATCATACTGATGGCGGGGAAGTTGATCATATTGTAAGGCAAGCCAACAAAAAGCCGCTTCAAGAGCGCCTGCAGCACCGAGTGTGTGCCCGGTGAGAGGTTTTGTGGAAGAACACGGTAGTTGGCTTCCAAACACTCTTTCAACGGCTAGAGCCTCCATAGAGTCGTTATGTGGCGTTCCCGTACCATGAAGATTCAGATAATCAATGTCGGCGGTATCCAAGCCAGCATTCTCCAGAGCCCCGCGCATACAGGCTTCCGCACCACGTCCTTCTGGGTCTGGGGCCGACATATGGTGGGCATCAGAAGTGGCAGCAACACCGGATAGCATCACAGGACCAGGCTCTTTGCTCAGCACAAACATTGCTCCAGCTTCCCCGAGGTTAATACCATCCCGATTAACGCTGAAAGGATTGGTCTGGCCGGCACTAAGTGCCCCCAGGCTATGAAACCCCCGGACTGTCATGCCACAGAGGGAGTCCACACCGCCAACAACAACGGCATCACAAGTACCGGTTGAGATAAGGCGCCGGGCACTGGCAAAAGCATTGGCACTGGACGAGCAAGCTGTGGAGACGGTAAGCTGAACGCCTTGGATTCCCAGGTACTTCGCAACAAAGGTACTCAAACCAGCCATTTGCTGTTGAAGCCGATAATTATATCCGGTCTCTTTCTCACCACTTAAGTAGGCCTCACCTGAGTCTATTCCCGAGGTTGAGGTTCCCATCACAACGCCAATTCGGCCCGCACCATGTTTTTCTATTAGTTCAGCGACTGCACTTTCAATTTGAGTCAGCACAGCCATAGCCAGCTGGTTATTGCGGCAGTGGTAATCTTGCAACGAACTCGGTAAATCAGGCAGCTTCCCCTGCACAATACCCAGATTCCCTCTGTATTGTGGCAAATAGGTTTCATCGACCTGCATATGAGAACTCTCATCACCGAACAAGGAATTAGCTACTGCCTCAGCAGTATTTCCCAGGGTGCAGATGATCCCCATATGATTAAGATAGAAATTTTTCATACTTAGAAATTCCTAATGCTTAACCTATAACCCAGTAGTTTGTGCTCCAGCTCAATTTGGGCCTTCCAAATATCTTTACTGCTATAGCGAGCCACTGAATTCACTTCACCACTGCGTGAGAGTTTTCGCGTGTAAATTCCCTCGACAATAGCCTCGTCCAAATTCCAGCCTACGGGCAATACTTCACGAAGCTGGGCTATTGGCCAGTATACAAACTGGATATCTGCCAGCAATTTCTCTGGTGGCACTCTCTCTACTCTACTCATATGGTAATGGGTGCTGACCTGATTACCATCGTATGTAACATCCAGCAGGCTTATCCCTTCAGGGCTGAGAAGAGATATCTTTAAACTCTCCATAGTGTGGAAAGTAGCCGCCATCAATTCATACTCATCGCCTTGATAGACAATGCGTAAATGTTGATTGAGCTGGCGCGGTCCCTCGCTCAATAGCGGGGCCAAAGGCCAACTTTGCAGCTCTTCTTTCCTCCCCCCTGTGGACATACATCCCACCAGAGTAAGAAAGCTCAAAAACAGTATTACTTGGCGGAACATATTTCTACCAGTGTATTCAATCGACGCTCAGCAGCGGCAACAAACGGATTTTTTTTATCCCATGCATAACCAGCCAAGATTGAGCAAATCATGCCTTTTATTTCTTTTTGGTCGGTTTGATAAAAAATTACATCCTGGAAACGACCGTCATACCAAGCTTTGACATAGGTTTTAAAAACTTCCACACCATGCTTCAGGGGTTCAACAAACTCTTCATCCCAATCAACCACATCCCCTGAGAGCTGGCGATGCAGGCACTCAACTGCTAACTCTGAGGATTTCATTGCGATGGTAACACCGGATGAAAATACCGGGTCTAGAAACTCTCCGGCATTCCCCAAAAGCGCAAAACCAGGGCCGGCCAGTTTAGTCACATCACTGGAATATCCGCGAATACGTTGTATTTCCGTATCGAATTTTGCATTGCGCAGAGTTTTTGCCAACTCGGGGGCGGAGGCAATAGCCCCTTTCAATATCTGTTCCGGATCCTGCCCCCAGGCCGAAATCTTTTCTTTCTCACCTACAACCCCAATAGAAGCTCTTCCATCTGCAAAGGGAATCAACCAGTACCAAATATCCCGCTCACTGGGATGCACAGTGATTAAGATTTTATCCCGGTCAAAATGGCTATCATCAATATTGTCTTCAACATGTGTAAATACAGATTCTCGAACAGGAAACTCTGACGGACGATCGAGATCAAGTAATCGCGGTAAAACTCTGCCAAAGCCACTGGCATCCAATACAAAGCGCGCCTGGAAAGCCAGGTTTTCTCCATCATTCTCGGCGATTAACTTTGCGTTATTCTCAGCAATATCGACTGACACTACAGAATGGCGATAATAGACCTTAACTCCCTGGCGCTCGGCTTCATCAGCCAGGATTTTATCAAACTTAGCTCGCTGTACCTGGAAGGTGGTGCCATGCCCAGGGGAGAACTTCTCCCGGAAATCAAATGATGTACGAGCACCATCCCACTCAAAAGCAGCACCATTTTTATATTGAAAGCCCGCTGATTTCACAGCTTCTAACATATCTGCTTTTTCAAGATACTCGATACATTGAGCCAGTAGGCTTTCACCAATAGAAAAGCGAGGAAATTCTTCCCGCTCAACTATCGAAACTTGCCAACCTTTTTTAGCCAATAACGCACCTGCGATAGCTCCGGCAGGACCGGCACCAATAATAACAACGTCAGACTTAATTTCTTTCATTGGCTAATATCCCTTACCCCGTGTACAAAAAAATAAAAATGCCAACAACAAAGTTAATACTGTGCCCACAGCCAGGACTAACCCAAAATTTGCTATCGCCGGTGTGCCAGACAATGCTAACAAACCAAACCCTAAAAAAGTTGTTAACCCAGCCATAGCTATCGCCAGCAGGGTATAATGCTGCTCTGCCTTTCTGCTTGTATGGCTAAATATTGCGTAATCTATACCAATACCAAAGACAAGTAATAAAGCCGCAACATGAAATAAATTAATTGCTGATCCCTGTAAAATCACTATCGCCAGGGTGCCTAGTACTGCGCTGGATGGAAGTGCAACTATACTTAAGGCTTGCTTTATTCCTGTTTTAGTTACAGTTACCAGAAATACAACAAAGAATATTAATGGCAGTAATTGCAGCAACAGATCACGCTGTTGTGACATAACATTAGAGATACTTCTGGTAGTATCAACATAGGTTACTCCAGGCAGTAACTCTAAAGATGACAAATCTTCTTTTAAGCCATAAATACGTACCACAGAATAACAGTGATTATTTTCACAACCCAACCATAGTCCTTTATATTGCCGACCTGCAACTGGCAACCATTCAGAGAAATTAAAGGTATTGAATGGCTGTATTTTAGAACTTAACTGCTGGTTAATATCTTGTTCAGAATAACCCAATTGCTGATAAAAAGACCTGACAGCATCCCCACTGTAAAACTTCGACAATAACTTCCAGTCAGCTTCTTGAACCTCTTTTGGAGGTATCCGGTTAGTTACCCCCTGAAAACCACTAATAATTTCCTTTTCTACTAAATGGCCTAGTTGATTTCTAAGTTCCCATTCTCGTGTTAATACTTGTTGTTCATCTTCACCAAAAACCAAAAAATAACGGGAGTCTGGCCGGGATTTAATCAGAGAATTTAGCTCTATTTCATCTTGTGTAAGAAATTCTGGAGGCTGGTAAAACAGTTTTAGGTCATCATTAAATTGAATTTTCTGAAGTGCCGCAGATCCAAACATCAACAGCCCAACCAATGGAAACAGGTAGTACCTAATATTGAGTTTAGGAAACTGACTGGAAAACGATAAAGGCCTATGCTTAATATTAATCCAGCGTGGGAATAGCAGGATTACAGTCAACCAAGCCCCTATTAAACCACAGCCGACAAAAACCCCTATTTGTTGTAAAAGCGGAAAAGGTGTTAATGCAAGAGAGAAAAATGCCAAGCAGCTTGATATCAAGCCCAGCAATAGCCCAGGTAATATATCCTTATCTTTTGGCTTGCCCAGCCTCAATCTATTACAAATAAAGTGAAATGCGTAGTCAATCGCCAATCCAGAAACCGTTGTACCAAATACAAAAGCCAGTATATGAATTTGGCCCAAAATAATAATAACACCAGATATACCACTGGCTACGCCGCATAGAATTGCGAATGTACAGGCTAGTAGAGGTTTTAATGAGCGAAAGACAACAATACATAGACAGCAAATAGCAAGGATCGAAAGGGAGCCAATCAGGCGTATTTCATCCTGCGCCATAGCAGCAGCATACTCTGTATGCAGGGGGGCTCCAGCTACCAGCAGCGAATAACCATTTTTTTGAGCCCATTGCTTTAATTCTGACTGTAAAGAAAGAAGTGATATATCGCTCTCTCCAGTCAAATCAACTGGTGCGGCCAGCGTATAAAGCAGGGTAAAAACTTTATGTCCTTCTGTATGTACCGGAATTCCATCAAAGACTTGTGGAGTAACTCCAATATCAGCGGTAAAGTAATTGCGAAAAGTTGAGAAAGTATCTTTCTCCAAATCAATTCCAGCGCCGTCAGGCCCGTATAATTTACTCAATTGACGCTGTATAAGTTCCTCTGGCGTAGCGTCTAATAACGCCCTATCTTCAGGGCTGAGTAGCTGTTGGCGCAGAGGGAAGAGCAGCTCCCACTCCTCTTTATAGCTTTCAGAGTCGGCCCAACGATATTCAACAGACTCTAAAGATTTTGCGGCCTTTAGTTTCTGCGCCAACTCTTGGGTATGCCTGGCCAGACGATGTGATTCTTTTCCTTCAGAAACTAAAACCCAAATTAAACTTCCCTGTAATTGCTGACTGACTTTTTTCTGGATGCCAGCACTACTTACCGAGTCGGAGTTATTATCAGCTAATAACAAAATATCTGTTTGTAGCCAGCTCGATTGATAGCGTAATACAGTTATCCCAATAATTACACTAACAAAGGAAAGCCAAATAACAACTCGACGTGACATGAGATTATTTCTGGTTATCTTCTGAGAATTCACTCAGTAGTTGACTGTTATTAGCTTCAACTGAATGTAAATTCATAATATCTATTTCAGTAATTGCCATGTTGGCTTCAGCTAGTACTATTTTCCGAATCTTTTTATCTCCCACGACTTCTATCGATTCAATAACCTTTCTAAAAGCTTCTTGCTTGGGAATTAAGTTAATTCGCCATTGCTCTTCTGCGATCTCTGGTCCCACCGTAAAAGTCTGATCTAGCTCACTAAAATCACCACTGATAATCTTTAATAGAGGATCAGCTACATGATTTCCTACAATATTGCTATTGACCCGATTCCCAGAATCAGCATCATCTAGCTTAAATATTCGATGGGATTCTATTGGATTCTCTATTCGCCAGCTTAATCCTAACTCTTCAGAAATAGCTAGGACACCTGAAGAAACCAGAGGCCTGGGCAACTGGGGCAGCCTCTTTGTCTGGGAAAAAGTGCCAAGCATCTGTGGAGATGACACAATATTTTTCTCTATCTCCCGCAAAACTGCCTGCTGCTCCGAAGTCAAAGCAGAAGTTACTGTGGAAAATAGAAAACAAATAAAAAATAAAACCAAGCGCTTGGCAGTCATCACTAATTTACCCCCAATTTTTCCAGCAAAATTGGAGGCGATGCAAACAGCATTTCGGCACTGCTTATTTCGACAGCTACCTGTACGGTATGTCCTTTTGTTAAGCGTACACCGGTATCTCTATCTGTTATCGTATAATTTATCTTAAATCGATTTTCATATTCAGACACCTCAGCACGAATAACAATCCACTGCTGAAATCGCAAAGGCTTGGCATATCGTACGCGCAAATCTATGACCGGCCAGGCAAAACCTGATTCCTTCATCTGTTGGTAGTTATATTCCAACTGATCAAACAATGCGCATCGGGCTATTTCAAAGTACTTTGCATAATGCCCATGCCACGCTATCTCCATCATATCCACATCGTGGAAAGGAATTTGTAGTTCAACTTGCGCCGTCCATTTTTCAGGGCGCATAGGTTTATTAGTTTTCATATAAGCGCCAATGTCTTTGCTGAATTAACGAAACAAATTTTCTCAATGGCTGTTCAAGCTCTCTATCTTCCTCGAGAAAAGGAAATTCATCTCCTATCTGCCTGATTGTGGTATTAAGAGCGGTAGATAATTTTTCCAAATCCACTCCCCCACTACGAACTCGAAGTTGAATGCCCTGCCAAGCAACCATCAGTGCCGCTGCGGTTGTTTGCTCCGTTAACTGTAATACCCTGATACAGTCCCTGGCAGCAATGGTGCCCATACTGACCTTATCCTGGTTATGACACTCCGTTGATCTGGAAAAAACGCTTGCGGGCATGGTCTGCTTTAGTGCTTCAGCAGTCCAGGCACTCGCACCAATTTGAACAGCCTTAAAGCCATGGTTAATCGATCTTCGAGGCCCGGTTACACCTGATAGGTTTGCCGGGAGTCCATTATTGAACTTAACGTCTACCAGTTGGGCTATTTGTCGATCCAGTAAGTCAGAGAGGTTTGCTACCGCATTCTTCAGGCTATCCATGGCGAAGGCTATATGCCCACCATAGAAGTGCCCACCATGAAGCACCCTCTCGTTTTCACCATCAATGATCGGGTTATCATTGGCACTGTTTAGTTCGTTATGAATAAACTGCTGGAGCCAGGGCAGAGAGTCCTGTAATACACCCACTACATGGGGAGCGCACCGAAGTGAATAGCGATCCTGCAATCGGCTATTTTGTCTTGGAGCGGCACCAACATTGAGATCGTCATGAATCCACTTTGCAATTTGGTTTTGACCGGGGTGAGGCTTCACTGCAAAAAGCGCGCTATCGAAATGATAGGCATTGCCATCCAACGCAACGCTCATCATGGCGGTAATACGAGCACTCAGCTGTGCTAGATACTCTGCCCGTTTGTAGGCTAAGCACGCCAAGCCAGTCATTGCGGCGGTGCCATTCATTATCGCCAAACCCTCTTTTGGGTATAGCTTCAATGGCTCAATCTGTAATTCATCGAATACCTCAGCAGTATCTCTCTGGTGGCCTCGGTACCAAACTTTGCGCTCCCCGCACAAAACCGCAGCAACATAAGACAGTGGGGTCAAGTCGCCACTGGCTCCCACAGAACCCTCTTGGGGAATTACCGGAATAATGTCTTTCTGAAGTAACAAAACCAATTGCTGCAACAGCCGATATCGGACCCCTGAACTGCCCTTTGCAAGGCTGGCAATCCGGGCAGCAACAATCGCTCTACTCTGCTCAAGAGTAAAGACTTCCCCCATTCCACAACCATGGAAGGTAAATAACCGATGAGGTAACTCTTCCACCAGGTCTGCTGGAATACTTTCGGTACAGGAATCACCATATCCAGTGGTTACTCCGTAGATCACACCTTCCTTCTGCCAAAGGCTATCCAGGAACTCGGCACCGCGATTTATCCTTGCGACAAAGCCCTCTTCATCAGATAGAGAGATATCGCCACGGCCAGCTGCAATGGTGTTTACCTGATCAATAGATAGATCTGTGCCATCAAAGACTATTTGGGTTCGTTGTAGTACTGCTGAATTCATTTTTGCTGATCCCAGAACGGGTAAAAGTTATACCATTGCAAAGGTGCTATATGACAATAGCGTTCCAACCGTCGTGCAAACTCCTCGACAAGAGAGCGAATATGCCCCTCTCTGTCACCGCGTTTCATCACAACGCGATCGCAGAGTTTTTCCATATAAATATCGTATCCGGAAGTACTGCGCAGACAGAAAAGCGTGTACACCGGGCATTTGAGCAGCGCAGCAAGAATATATGGCCCCTGGGGAAAAGGCGCTTTTCGCCCTAGGAATTCTGCCTCGCAGGTGCGCCCCATAGAGTTAATAGGTGTTCTATCACCGACAATAACAACCAGCTCCCCGGCTTCAACAGCCTCGGAGAGTCGCATCGCTAGAGCGGGAGTTACTTCTGTCACCTGGATAAGCCGTACTTGACTCAGGGGATTGAGCATTTTCATCATGCGATTAAATTTCACCGCATGCTTTGTATGCACTAGCACATTTACCCGTACCTTTGTCAGGCTGCCAAGCGCTCTGCAAACCTCCAGGTTCCCGAGATGGGAGCCAATTATTAATCCACCCTGGCCACTAGCCGCCAACTGGTGAAGACCCGCTCTTTTTGGGAAATTTACCTGACTATCCGGGATACCCACAAACCAGGCTTCAAGCTTTTCTCTAGCGCTGTTAGCAAAATTAAGAAAAATTCTAAATCCGGTTTTCCAATTCGGTTCTATACCGCTAGATGGGTAGCGTTTGGTGAATAATTCCAAGTACTCACGGATCGAATTGCGGCCACTCTGATTTTTTAGGTAATAGCATAAAACTACCGGGTATACCGCAACTTTAAAGGCGATCGGACCCAACCAGTGATGCAACCAGAATAAGAACTTGATGCCCAGGAAAAAGCCTTGTTCCCGGTATTTTGACCAGTGTAAATTACTCACGCTTTTCGCCCTACTGTCGAAATACGCAGAGTTCTGGCCAACATGCCAAAAAATAGACGGGTGTGCATTGCCGATATAAGGAAGTTATCCTCAAATCCCCGGAAATGGGAAACGCCATCTATTGGGTAGCTCACATTAACAGGTACCTGGCAAAGACCGCCTTTGCTCCAATACCACCGTACCAAGATCTCTGGATCAAAATCCATTCGATCACCGGTATACTCGTTATCTAACAAATCTACAGTTCGAGATAAGGGATAACAACGCAGCCCACACATGGAATCCTTAATCTCCAGAGAAAGAGTATTAATCCAGATCCATACATGAGTTAGATAGCGTCCCCACAAACGAACTTTAGGTACTGATTTATCGTATTGCGGATAGCCACAAATCAGTGAATCAGGGCACTTTCTGCTTTTCTCTAGGAATTGAGGTATGTCAGCGGGGCTGTGTTGACCATCGGCATCGACTTGAATTCCATGACTATATCCAAGCTCTTTCGCAGCTCGCAGACCACTTTTTACCGCAGCACCTTTTCCACCATTAGCCTGGCGAACAACCAAGTGAACCCGGGGACCATAGCTCTGCTCTAAGCGTTGTAGTTCAATTCTACAGGGTTTATCACAGCCATCATCTACCAGAATGTAAGGCAGGTTAAAGCCATCCAGAGATGCCAACGTCTGTGCGATCGCCCCCTCATGATTATAAACGGGTATTACAAAACAAAAGTTAGACATGGCTGAAGCACAACCTACCACTGCTATATTCTATATTGCCATCTTGAGTGTTTCGAAAAGAATAATTTAATTTGTTCTTTTCCTGGCTGAACTCCAAAGATAAAGTGACAGCATCACCGGGCATCATTAACTGCTTAAATTTAATCACTTCCATTTGGGTAAACGTACTGCCGGCTTTTACAAGTGGGCGGCCAAAATGCATAGCCCAATCCAGCTGTACCACTCCCGGCACTACCGGTGAGCCTTCAAAATGACCATCCAAGCAAGGCAAATCGTCATTAACCGTAAAATTAACTTGACGAGTATTATCTAATATTTCGCTGCTAATAATCTGTGGCACCATTGCTGCCGGAATTTCATCAAAAAGTTGCATTAGCAGGTCTCTCGTTATTTTTCCCTGTAAGTTAGTGGGAATTTCATCAACAAAACGCCAAGAACGTGGCACAGCCACGCCATCAAGATCCATGGCCAGGGTTTCTCTAAGTTTACGAACAAGAGAAGCCTTTCCTTTCTTTTGCAATAGTTCTTTCCCGGATTCCGTAAGTGTGGCAACAGCGGCAACTACTTTTCTTTTACGCTCCAGGACAAGTGCATTGGCTTTTACAATATATGAGCTACCAACTAGTAGGGACTCAACCTGTGTAAGAGAAATTCTTTTCTCTTCAATCTTAATAATGCGATCAGCTCGCCCCTTAAGTTCGAACATACCGTCTGTACTTATTTGTACTTTGTCCTGACAAATAAACTCCTTGGGTAACCACGGAGAAGAGACTTTAAGTAACCCATCGCTATTTTTTGCAATGTTCACTCCTTTTAGTGGACTCCAACTTTTCTGACGCAATTGATTACGCCAGGCAATCCCCCCGGTTTCAGTGCTTCCATAGACCTCTATGGGCTGGATTCCACACAACTGATCAATCGCCTTTGCATCTACTTCCAGTAAAGGCCCCCCAGAAGAAAAGATATCCACTAAGGACTTTCCTAACTCCCATGGCCAGGAAGAAATACGGCGGCTTAATTGTGCAGGGCTTGCAACCCACACGGCAGGCCCCCATTTCTGGGCGTCTTGGAGTAATCCCACAATATCCACATAAGTCTTACTAACAAATTGACGCCCGCTGGCTAGCGGCCACAGTAATTTAAACAGTAAGCCATATATATGCTGGTGGCTTACTGTTGCCAAAGTAGTTGTATTAACCACCCGGGATGACCACTTCAGATTATGGGCCTTAACCTCATTAAGCAATTGAGATAAGGTTTTATCAACGGTTTGTGGTTCACCACTGGTTCCTGATGTGAATAATTGAATACCAGCATCAAAATAACTGGGAACAGATAGCTCTTCGCTATATTGATCCGGAATATTTATACTAAATGCCGAGCTATCTTTCCAGCTGCCCAGTAATAGGGTTTTCTCATCCAGTTTTTGCTGAGTAAATCGCTTGTTATTTGCCGGAATAACAACGACTTCACAACAAGACATAGCTGCAAAAAAGAGCAAACTAAACTCGTAACTATCTTCACAGAAAATGGCAGCTCTTTTGATCCCAGCTTCGTTTAGGGATTTTTTTAGCTTTCGCTCAACAAATGCCAATTCACGTTTAAATTGTGCGAATGAAATTTCCCCACGCCTTGAATAGCTAACTACTGCCTGGTCATTCGAGTAGCCAAACACCTGTTCAAACTGTACTTTGTCCACGGCCTTAACTCACACCTTATTTTGGACGCGACGACGCAGTAGCCATTCACCACCCATCATAATTCCCATTAGCACATATGAAACAAGGCCATTGTAAAGAGTCCAGACTTTCATATTGCCGTTTAAAACAGTTGCCAGTGCGAGGCTTCCATTAATTAAAAAGAATAGACACCATGCCTTGGTAACCTTTCGTGTATATAGAATACCTTCAGGTGGTAAATCTGGAGTCGTAAGGCGAGCAAGCCGTTCTACTAATGTTTGCGGTTGACTCAAACTGTATAAAAATAGTGAAAATAGAATCAAGTTACAAAGTACTGGATACCAAAGAAGTCCGTTTGAGTCGCCCCTTAACCAGGAAACCCCAACAACAAAAGCCAAGGCCACGGCCATTAACTTGGTGCCAATCGCCTTATTCGCGCCGCCAAACAATACCCTTAAAACCGAAACCATCAACAGCAGTAACAGAATACTACTTAAAGACAAGTATTCTATGCCAAAGTAAATTGCCACAGGGTACAGTGTCAGAATAATGACCAATATTAGCTGCGCGAATCGACTCACTTCTCTGCCATTACCTTTTCAATTGCACCAACTACATCTCCAACAGTTCTTACACTTTTGAACTCTTCAGGTGCAATTTTCTTTCCTGTTACTTCTTTCAAGCGAACAATTAGGTCCACAGCATCAATACTATCTATATCAAGATCATCAGAGAGGTGGGCTTCTTCTTTTACATCCGCCTCATCGACCTCAAACATCTCAACCAGAATTTCGGTCAATTTTGGCAAAATTTCTTCTCTGCTATTCAACATAAATACCTCTACTATGCGCGGCTGCTGCTGACAAAATTTGCCAGGCTATTCACATTAGCAAAATGCGATTTTGTATCTTCACTTTCTGCATCTATTGATATGTTGTATTTTTTTTGCAAAGCAAGACCTAACTCTAGTGCATCAATAGAATCCAGCCCCAGGCCCTCTCCAAAAAGGGGTTCATCTGCTACGATTTCTTCTGGAGTAATATCTTCCAGATTTAATACATCAATAATCAGAACTTGAAGCTCTTCAACTAACTCTTTCACGCAGCACACTCCTCGGTAAAAAATGCTTTTAATTCTTGAGTAACCTCTCGGGCTACTTGTGGTGTTTCATCTTTTTCTTTTACTTGAATAAAACTTTCTGATTCATTCACATCGAATTGAAAATGTGGTCGACTCAGAGGAATACTGTACCAAGGAATATTTTTCATCAGCATCGGTGGATTACACCGTATTGTTACCAGAGTTGGGGTCACCCCGGAGCGTAACGCCATGTAGGCTGCCCCACGCTGAAACCTAAACGGTTGTCCTGGTACAGAGCGAGTTCCCTCTGGAAAGAGAACTACTGATTCCCCTTTTTGTAGTGATTTCGAAGCCAGTTCGATAATCTGTTCCGGGTCATCATTAGGTATATAGCCTGCAGTCATTACCGCGCCGCGCATAAACGGGTTTCTAAATAAACTGGCTTTTACAATACAGTTGGCATTCGGTATTCGGGATATTAGAAATACTACATCAATAAGCGATGGATGATTTGCCAATATCAATTGGCCTGGTTTAGCTAACTTTTTTTCATCACGAAATTGATAAGTGTAGATACCCGTGATATGCATAAAGCCAATAAACAATCGAAAAGCGTTGTGGATACACAAACGAGCCTTGCATTTTCGAACTTCTGTGTCCCGATAGATCACCTTTAATGGTGGGAACAGAACAAACCGCAGTATCAATCCACCGATACCGAACAGGCTAAATGCTATCGCCGTAGCGACCAACCTTAGCCAATACTTGTCTTTTTTCTTTGCCGGCAATAAGTTAACTGGCATTGATCTGTAGCTCCCATCTCTCTGAAACAGGTATACGCCCCTCGCGATCAATCAAAGATCTAATCAACGGAAGCTGGTAATCAGGCTCTGCAAATACTGACTCAGCTCCCGCACATTCACTGGCAGTTAACGATAGTTTTATATCTGTATCACTAGATTTATGTTTCGCCAAGCGCATAGCCGTTGCGCAAATATATGTTGAGCTCTCAGCGCTGGGATAGTACATCTCAGGTAGTGTTTCTTCACAGAACACTAAAAGCAATTCCTCAGCACCCTCTTGGAGTAGACCAGCAGCCTCTATAAAACCCGACTGCATAGGAAAATCTCCCCCAGCTAACGCAAGTGCTGGAGACCTGGTTTTACAGGCAATAGAGAACTGTCCTGCAATTGCGTTGTGTACAGAAAGTCCAAATGCAGTTGGCGATAGGTCTTCACTTGCTGCAACGCCTTGTAGCAATGAATAAGTCCTCATTGCTTCGCCATGCACTGAGCAAAGCAATAAAGGAATATCTTCCTGCTGTAATAGCGGAAAAGCGGTATTAAAAACGGCTTTGGCTAGCGGACTCAAACGACGGCGCTGCATTGCAGGAAGAAAAGACACATCCGCCTGGCTACTTCCACCAAGCTGCTTTTCTCCTCTACGCCAACCCTGCCAATCCGATTGATCTGATATTCCCGAGCACCATGCTCGCCATTTACTGACAACAAATTCCATAACCAAACATTAATTCTGGAGCAAAGCTCCATCCCCCAAAATCAAAAAGCTGAAGCTGGCCTTTCCCACCATTATTTTTAATTGGCTAATAGGTATTGCGCGACCAGAGACAGGGCGGGAATGGTACACAAAATGACCAATAGCCGCCAGTAAAAGCGCTGAATTATAGGTCGAAGTGCAGCCTTAGATTACAGTGAAATACACGGGCTTTTCCGACCACTTATTCTCTCGTACCATGGTACACATTTGCCATGGAAACTTGTATTGCACAGCCCCCCAGCCGTTAAAGTGAAGGTTTTTTAAGTCGACCAGATTCCATCTCTTCCAAAGAGAACAAATTCTTAGGGGTTATCAAATGCCTTACTTTACCTGCTCTTCCTTCAATAGCTGGTCAGGAAACTGGCAGGGAGATTCCATTCACCTGCTGGGAAGCACTGAGCTCTCACGGCTGGAGAAAATACACAGTATTAAACGCCGAGCCCAGTTCCTGGCCGGGCGAATATTACTGCGCACTTTAATTGCGGAGCAATACGAGTATTCACCTTGGGAAATTACAGTTGAGGCTGAAGCACCGACCATTGCTATGGTTAGAGGAAAACCCCTTTGTCATATTTCCATAAGCCATTCCGATGACTTTGTTGCCGTAGCAATAGCGGAAACTCCAGTAGGTATTGATTGCGAAAATGAGTCCCACCAAAGGAATTGGTTGGCCATGGCTAAGCAATACTTCCACAAGGCGGAGATAACCGAACTAAACTCGCTCCCGACATCGCAAGTAGCTGCTTGTTTCCTCACTAAATGGACCGCCAAAGAAGCATTAGCTAAATGTTCTGGTGTCGATTTGGGGCAGCTGCTGGCCTCAGCTCCTGTAATTAACCGACCTCAGCAATTGAACCATCCGTACAAGAATTACCTATTGTGGACAGGACAGCCGAGGCCTGGAGCCTACCTAAGCCTTGCGGTTAAACACAATCAAGCCAGCTCTGTCGTAACCCCAATAGGCACATTTAGAGCTAGCCACTGCGAAAGAACAAGCAAAAGTACTATCCTGAAGCCAATCAATGGTTTCAGTTAGGGCTTGCTCCCAGGGTGTTCAAGCCGCTCACTCCCTGGAAAATAAATCCCCAAAGAAATCACCGTCGTACCAGTATGGTTGCCTGTCTGCATCGGCAACTTGCCGGGCAATCAGGTAATTTACCTGGGTAAATTGCTCAGCCGCCTCATAATTAATCTGCTCGTCCGCAGCATCCCCTGGCTTGTGGTAACGCTCGCGGAAGAAACCCATCTGTGCAGCAGTACCATCCACACTGGGGTCTTTTGCCTCCCTTCCGGTAATCAAGTAGATTGAGGGCACTCCGCGACGGACAAAATTGTAGTGGTCACTGCGCACGAAGATAACTTCCTCCGGCATGGGATCGGGACTGAGTTTAAGCCCGGAACGGTTTGCAGCCTCCTCCGCAACTCGCCCCAAAGATGAATGTTCAGCACCGAAAGCAATAATATCGCGGAATGGATAGAGCAGCATGGGCATATCAAGGTTGATATTGGCTACGATCGATTCCAGTGGCACCGTGGGGTACTCGGCAAAATAATCCGATCCCAGCAAACCTTTTTCCTCTGCGGTAACAGCAACGAACAGCAGTGATCTTCGAGGATTTTGCCCGGATTCAACAAAAAGACGTGCGGTTTCCAACATCACCGCGATACCGGCAGCGTTATCCTGGGCACCGTAGTAAATCTCGCCGTCCTCTTTCTTTCCAACATGATCCAGGTGTGCGGAAAAAACAACATATTCATCTTTCAGGAGTGGATCACTTCCCGGTAAAACGGCCACTACATTCGGGCTGGTTACGCGCTTGTGGTTAGAGCTGCTGCTCATTTTTGCACGGTAACTAAGGGGGAAGCCTTCTGGAGTTATTCCTTGCTCAATATCGGCAAAAATACTTTCAAGACTGCGCTCAGCGCCATCAAACAGCTTGCCGCCTGCAGCGATGCTCAACATAACTCCCGGGTGCATCCCCGGGATTGCACTACCGGGCATACCAGTCTTTTTCACCCAGTCAAAAGTGTCATCAAAACGGTGCTTCGCATAGTAGTCAAATGGGCGGCGTTTCTCCCGCTCAGGTGTATAAAGGCGAACAAAACCCACAGCGCCATGTTTTGCTGCAACCTGGCGTTTGGTGCGAGGAGAGGAGTGGTGAGCCCCCACTTCACTGGGCAAGCTCTGCGGCCGGCCAGCTAACACAACGACAATCTTTCCCTGTACATCCAGGCCGTGATAGTCATTAATGCCAAAATCCGGAGCCTCAATACCGTAACCGACAAATACCAACTCGGCATTGATCTGCGAGCGCTCACTCAGTGCGGAGGGCGATGCTAGAAAGTCCTCGCCAAATTGCATGGCGATTTCATCGTTCTGGCCCTCTAAGACAAATTCAGGATCACTCCCATCCCAACTGGCACTGCGAAAAGGCACTTCCTGGAAGTAACCTTGCTCCCCTGCTGGAATCAGCCCCATCTTTTTAAATTGGCCAGCCACATACTGTGCCGCTAGGCGATAACCCTCGCTACCGGTATCGCGACCCTCTAGTTCCGCTGATGCGAGGAAATTGATATCTCTACGGATGTAATCACTATCTGCAATGGGGCCAGTGCTGTTAATGCTGGAGGTGGTACAAGCCACCAATAGTGCCATAGCCAGGGCACCCAATAGACTTTTAACTCTCATGGGGAGTGCTACTTCTCAGGAATACAAAGCGTGATTGTTGATACGGACAGGTCATTTGAAATCGCACCACTACAGGTGCTTGTGGACCGTCGAGTAATTGCCCATCTTACCACGATTTAGGGCAATCTAAGCTGAGGCCCAGTGAGCTGCGCCCTGACTGTACTCGCTAAACTCATCTATGCAGCCTTCCCCAAACCGGGGAACGCTTGTCCAACCGCATAAGCTACTTTCTCGTAGGCATTATCCGCACAAAAATCTCCATGAGCCGCAAGAAAGTGCAAAAATGGCTGCCTTAGGATTTGTTCGAAGTCGTACTTCAACCACAACCTGGGATTTTTATCACTTGGTGTCACCCTTGCTCTCCAGGAGGGAGCAATCTGCATACCTCGGCGGATACCAGAAAACCTCAGCAGGTTTTTACCAAACCAGGTACATCCTTTCCATGACTGCCAGTACTGCAGGGCATCACAACTGACCAGTAGTCCGCCACTAAACGGGAGCCACAATACGGCTTCTGGAAACTGACTTTGGGAAAAGACAATAAAGCGCCCCCCCGGTATTGGACAAACATCCTCCTGTCGCAACACCTTATCTGCTTTTGGCGGATAGAAATCTGAGCCGCGTTGTGTCCAAAAGGTAAGATCAAAGTGGTCTCTGTAGTAGAGATCATCACGCCCATGGTGATAGCCGAGCCGTATCGCGTGACTCACACGCCCAAGATCTTTTAACTTTTCCTCCTGCTGTGGACGC
This sequence comes from Microbulbifer sp. CNSA002, assembly GCF_047324085.1. Taxonomy (NCBI): domain Bacteria; kingdom Pseudomonadati; phylum Pseudomonadota; class Gammaproteobacteria; order Cellvibrionales; family Microbulbiferaceae; genus Microbulbifer; species Microbulbifer sp. CNSA002. The sequence continues at coordinate 81,435 of NZ_CP172449.1, read as the reverse complement.
AATCTGATGGGATTAATCAAGGTAAGGTGATCCTGCCAGCGAGCGATTCCCATATTGCGATTGATAGTGACCCCCGGCGCTAGTTTGATAGTTCCGGGAACATAAAAAAAATTAGGCAACAGTTGGCGAATCTCGCCGTGGGGCTCTGTGGGGGGATAGTTGATACGCACTGGCAGGCTACATATCAGCTATATTGAACTCGATTTCGAATACCGCGCAGAATTTTTACTGCAAATTCCGCGCGCTCATCAGGGACAAAAATGTGGTCACGGTGTAGTGTGGATACCACGCTGGTATCTATTCCAGCCTCCATTAATTCCTGGGCGACCACAGGAATAACCCGCACCGCATCAAGACCAGCCAGGATCTGCAAAGTGATTTGGCGAAAGGGGGCGCTTGCGGCAATATCTAATTGCCGAGCCGAACGTTGAGGCAGTATCACACTCATTCCCTCACCTTCTCGGAAGAAACACAAACTCTCTGACAAAATATCTGTAAACCGACTATCTGAAACCTGACAAAACACATAGATTTCATCGTGCAGCTTGGGATACAAAGTTCTCAATGCTCTCACTATGGATAGATCAGCTTTCATGCTTTCTTTGCCGTCTGGAAGTTTTCTCCAACCTGATTAATACGACCGGTTTCTACACGGTCGCACTGTTTTTGGATCAATCTTTCTGATTAATACCTGTCTTAAGATGAAAATAGTCCAACTCTAAAACTACTTTTTGTGGGCTCTCTATTACCCGGCAGAGTATTCTAATTTGGAAAAAATAAGATCACGCATTTTTTTAGAATTATTTTCCTAACAGAGCTGGCAGTTTAATAACTAAATATTTTTAAGAGTTTTCCTGAAGCTTAGAGAAGTTGGATTTTAGCTGGTGGAAAGTTAAAAATATATTGATGGGATTAATTCTTATTGAGAGAAGTTGACCCAATGACTGTGAGAAGTTACGGATTTCTCAGCTCTTCACCATCAAATTCCGGTTCATTGGGTGCCGGAGTTGTATCCACTTCCGACGAATCCTGTTCAACCTCCCAGCTCTTCAGCACCGCGTCAATATCCTTTTCCAGGCGCACACGGGGAAATTTGGGGCAGGGTGAATCTCTATCTGGATCATGCCATGCGGATAGGGGGGCTACAAAAACTACGTAGGATTTATGCAGGCGATTTCGCCCAATACTCACTTCTGTCCATGTTGTTTGCCAGGCAAACTTTCCCCTTACCGCATAGTCGCTTTCGTAGGATTTTAAAGTGAGAAAATAGGGGTAAATCTTCCCTCGCTTGCAAATAATTCTGCGTCCGGTCTTTATATTTGCCATTTGAGTAAATGGATCAAAATACCAATTAATATCGTATCCAAATACGAATTGCATCTCTCCATTTTGCCTTAAAAAAGCGTAGGATCTCCCAGTGCCATCGGGCTTGAGACTCCAGACATGCCGCGCTTCACCATCGCGGGAAATCAGCCAGGCCCCAACCCATTGACTGGCATCGTAGCGTGATTTTGCATGCCAGCCTTCATTGAGTGTTTTTCGTTTCTCTTCGCTGGCATTTGCACTTACGACAAAAATTAGCAGTGGCAGGAAGAGATAGAATTTTATCCATTCCCACCCACTACTCATCTTTTCCACGCACGGATTAAATAGCGTTCGCACGGAATTAAGCTGCTAGCGACTGACAATATCCGGGCAACTTGCACCGGCCTTGGGGGTTCGCCAATCAGCCAACCGACGCTGAAAGCTCAGAAGTCCACCGCCCGCCTGCAGCCAATGACGGCCATCAATCACTGCAAATAGGAGGGTGGCACGGCTCCAATCTCGAAATGCGACAGATACAACCCCGCCCTTACAGCGCACCGAAGTTCCCGTTTTAACCCGCACCCGGTCACCATCCAATTGCCAGTTAATGGCAAAACCATGGGTCAATAGGCCTTTGGCATTAAATCCATAGGCATATCCGGAGCCATCGGCATGCAGTTGCCACACTAATTGATCATCGCCTTCACTCACAACCAGCCAATTTCCCGCCCACTTTTGCTGGGCGGACTCCGCCGAGGCCCACATTGGTATCGCTAGGAAAATTGCTGTGACAAATGGAACAACCGGCTTGATAAAACGCCGCTTTGGTAAATGACGCAAAAACTTCATGCGCTGCCCTACGGTATCGGCCCCAGTGCATTACAGGGGGCGGGTTATTCAAAAGACGACTGGGGAAGTCGCCAATTTTCCTTTCCGATTACGGGGCTAAAGCCTCACTTATCGGCATGAAAAAACGCTCAGGCGCTATTTTTCACATTCCTCGAAAAGTAAGGCTAGACGCAATTTACAACGGTGGCAGGTTAAACGTTAAAAATATTCAAATTTACGACAAATTCACAAAAAGAATGGCAAGTCACTTTTACCGGTAGTCCATCTATCTGGATTTTGCTTCGGAAAAATTCTTGTCTGCTCTCCACACCCGATACTTTAACTGCACGCCCTGAGGCAGATATATAACCATTGGCAACTTACTGCTATAAGGCAGCATCAAGCCATCACCGCGCACGGTGATAAATCGCCGGGATTCACTGCCTTGGGCACAGACCTTTTGCGTATCTGTGGTCGGGGTCAGGTCGGACAGGACATAGAAGGGGTAACCCCAGCCTGGGAGTATGTCCTTGCGCAATGGGGCGCTAAAGCTTTGCAAGTTGCATTCCGCGACTTGGCTTTTTCCCGGTATCAACTCAACCCTAAAGCGACTTTCATCGACAACCTTGGGCAGCTTGATAACGTGACGTAACTTGCCATCAACCTCCTCTGGAAATGCATCCAGAGGCTCAGAACTGTGGCAATCCAGGGCCAGTAACAACATGAAGGCAGTGGCAACTAATTTTGACATGGTATGGCCTCACTACTGCGTAGGGAAATGGCGGACAAAACTTTTTAAAGTCTAGTTCGCTTTTGTCTTCGCAGTCCCCACCAGAGCAGCGCCCCCAAACCAATTGCCAAAGCAAACAGAGCGGCAGTCCATAGGTATCGCTCCTCCCCCATCGCAGGTGGCTCCAACTTGGAGTGGGCCAGATTGAGATCCGCCCGCAGATTTTGAAACGCGGCAATAACTTCTGTAGAACTGGCACCACCAATCAAGTCACCCCGCAATTGCTGCCATTGGACCTGAAGCTGCTCCACCAGTACCTTGTCACGAATCAGCAGCTCCTGTCGTAACGGCCTATACCCATCACGATAAGCCAGCATTAACTTACCGTATGCCGATGTTATATCTCCTCCTCGATAGTCCGTCTCCGCCAGCTGCAGCAAGCCAATTGCGCTGATAAGAGGGGGGATCAGAGTGCGTACAAGGTGGGGGTTTCCGCGCCACCACATCAGTGCTTGTTGCAGAGTTGGATCAAGTTCCGCCGGTTTAGTGGTCGCCATTCCCGGCAGTCCCAGTAAGCCGGGGTAACGGGTCGCCAAGTCGGAAGAGGGTGGCAACTGATTTGCCACTGGAAAAGCAGCGACAGTCACCGCTAATCCCCAACGCTGTAGGCCGGTCAAGTCTCCATCAATGTCGACTGTGTGAATAGAGTCAGTTTCTGGGTCCAGGGTGTTATAAAGATCATAGAGACTGAACCCCGCCATTCTCTCGAGATCATTGAGGGCTGGGCCTTCATTACTACCCCCACCGTCGACACCGTGGCAGATGGCACACCGCTGCTGATAAACAGGCATCATAAAGCCCGGCGAGGGCAAAGAGTAACTGGGTGACCGCTGCAGCTGATACAAAGCAGCAAGGCGGTCGGCGATTGCATTGGCTCGACGGCGCACCTCTGCGCCGGAATCCTTATTCTCAATCGCCTTACGCAAGTCCGAGAGGCTTTTCTGCAAACCCTGCCGACCAGGCCGATCGGGGAGTTGAGTGACCAGACGCAGTACTTCTTCTACCTGTTGCTTCTGTAGTTCATACAGAGGAGTGTCCAGTCGCTGCCCGTTCTCTACGGCGTCGCCGTAGTCTACCGCTATATAGGAGAGAAGATTGCTGGCCTGAGCGGCCAAAGTATTGCTGCTTGAAGTGTCCTGGGCTGAAACAGGTGCGATTAAGCCAGCTAGGAGGGTAAACAGTAAAATCCATTTGAATCCCATTAGTGGCTTCCGGATCGGGCAAGTTTGATCGATGTTAGGAGCCTCTCGACAGATTGCGGGGCACCTTTATTAGGGTAGAAATAAAAAACCCCGCTCGAGGCGGGGTTTCTGCAATCGGAAAGCTTAGCCGCGATCCGCTCGCTCTTTGGCAATTAGGTAATCCGCCACTTGCAGCATCAGCTCCTGGCCATTGCTCTTACCCTTATATCCGGGGAAAGAGGAACTGATGCGGTATTTACCCGCAACAACAACTTCCGGGGTACCAGTCATTTTGTAAGCGCGCTGATTGGCCATACCTTGCTTAACTTTGCTGTTGATAGCGAAGGAATTCATCAGCTTCGCAGCTTTGGCACCATCTTCACCATGCTTGTTAAACAGAGCCTCGATAGCCTTTAAGTCAGGCACCCAGTTGCGACCTTCGCGGACAGCCAGCATCTGGCGCTGAGTGTAGATGGTGTTAAAGATAGGCGTGTGCATCTTTTCCAGAACACCCATGGAATCTGCTACGTAGTAAAGACGAGCGTGTACATCCATAACCGGCTGCCAAATTGCTGGCAATTTCAGCAGCGCAACATCGCTGGGCATCTTTTCTTTCCAGCGCTCCAGAGTTGGCTCAAAAGTGAAGCAGTGGGCACAGCCGTACCAGAACATCTCAGTCACTTCGATCTTGTCGTTGCTCTTTTGTGGTACAGCCTGCGGCAATACTTCATAGTGCTGGCCCGCTTTGAACTCGCCACTTTCCTGGGCGCAGGCAACGAGGCTGAACATTACAGCAAAAACCATCGTGATCGGGGCGAGAAATGCTCTCATAAGTCTTCTCCAACTTTTATTTAGTGGTGCGAACGCCATCTAGCGGCGGGCTGTCGAGCCACTGAGGACACAATAGACAACGCAGATTATTTAAGTTCCCGGACCCTCGTGCAAGGAAACACTGCAAAAACTGCCTAGTACGTCTTTGGAAAGCGGCTTTATGCTCAGGCGACAGGCACAAAAAAGGCCGGTTGCAGACCGGCCTCAGTGTACTCAAACCCTGTGACTATTAGTCAGTCAGGCCTGCGATATAGTTGGCCAGCGCCTTGATCTCTGCATCGGAGAGTTGCTTGGCCACGGTGCGCATAGTGCGAACTTCACCGTCATTGTTGCGGGTACCCGCACGGAATGCTTTCAGTTGGGCTTCGATATACTCTGGATACTGACCGCCCAGACGAGGGTAACCGGCCGGTGCATTGCCCAGTCCAGCAGGTGAGTGGCATCCCATACAGGCGGGAACACCAGTCTCCATATTGCCACCACGGTAGATTTTACGTCCAAGCATCAGGCCGTCGACGTTCTCACCGTTGTTTAGCATCACGGAAATAGCCTCAGATCCGGTCAGCTGCATTGGCTGCGAGGCAAAGTAAGCGGCAATATCCTGCAGGTCCTGATCGTTGAAGCTATCCAACTGACCGATCATTTGCGGCACATCGCGGGCCTTTTTACCGTCAGGTGTACCTTTAATATCTTTAAGCTGCTTATACAGATATTTTTCGCCGAGTCCGGCAATTTTTGGAAAAGCCGGAGCAATACTGTTACCGTCTGCACCGTGGCAGGCTGCACATTGAGCGGCTTTTGCCTTGCCCGCAGCAGCGTCGCCCGCAGCCAGCGCCAAGGGCACGGCGCCCAAGCCGAAAACTAAACCGAGTGCCAGAGCAGTGTTCTTGATAATGCTGTTCATACGTCGTCCCGTTGCGCGCTGAGAGATGGCGTTTCGCACCGCCCCCGATAGTCCTGCGACGCGAAAACGGCGGCATTATATACTTGCGCGCCAAGCGAGTGTACCGAATAAACAGACTTATACGATGTCAAATTCAGAATTTAAAGCCCAACCACCAAAACTGAACTACCGTTCCATACAATTTCTCACCAGTGCCCCCACCCTGACTGAGTGTCCGGAGGACTTTGGTGCGGAGGTGGCCTTTGCCGGTCGCTCCAATGCGGGGAAGTCCAGTGCCATCAATGCGCTCACGGAAAACAACAAGTTGGCGCGTACCTCTAAAACACCGGGACGCACCCAGTTGATCAACTTTTTTCGCCTCTCCGACCAGCAGCGCCTGGTGGATCTGCCCGGCTATGGTTTTGCCAAGGTCGCCCGCAGTATGAAAGATGAGTGGCAGCGCCATCTGGCCACCTACCTTGAGAAGCGGGAGTGCTTGCGTGGACTCGTGTTACTAATGGACATTCGCCAGCCCCTCAAGGAGTTCGATCTGCATATGCTCACCTGGGCAGTAGAGGCCGAGCTCCCAGTGCACATCCTGCTAACCAAGGCCGACAAGTTGAAGAACGGTCCAGCCAACAATACTCGCTTTGCAGTGGAGAAGACCCTCAAGGAACAGGGACTTAATCACGGGGTCACTCTGCAGATCTTCTCATCGACCAAAAAAACAGGCCTGGACAAACTCGAGCGCAAGCTCAATGAGTGGCTGGAAATCCCAGAGGAAGGCGCCCCCACTGACGATTGAACAAGCTGGGAGCCCGGGGGCAGCGCCCCCCCGAGCAACACAAGCACTTCAATTTTTCTCACACCGGAGATAATTCCTAAAAGTGAACTCCGGGCACACCAGTTGCCGCTGCTTTGCGCTTCTGTTCGGGGATCAGGGAGCGAAGCAGTACCCGGTGCAGCCGTCGGCGTGCCCCCGGAGTTAAACAATGCAATTCCTCTGCATGTAAGTACCTCTGCGCGAGAAGAGCGGCAAGAGTTTCTTCGTGTATGGCAATCGTCAGCAGACGGGAATTGCCATCGACATTCATCTTTTCACTCCCCTCAGTGCACTCTGTTTCCGCCATTGATACAGGCGGATATTCTGGCTGTGGAGAACTCGCGTACCTGCTGCTGTGTCTCTCCGGGGTAGAGTGAGCTGATGCAATCCGCCGCAACCCTTTGCTTATGGCTATCGCCCAACTCGCGGGCGAGTACTGAGCTGGCGCCGGCAAGTATGTAGTTTCGAAGTTTTTCATCACCCAGCTCCCGGTAGGCAGCCATTAACCAGATAGCGCTTTCACTAAAACGCGTTGCCGAAATGGCATAAGTTGGCCACTGCTTTTCCAGAAGAAAGCTGGCCAGATCGAAGGCGCATCCCAAATAAGGTATTGCTTCGGCGTAATTGCACTCTTCAAGCAAAAGCTTGCCGCGCTCAATCCAATCGAGCCACGCCTTTTCCGCTCGATCCGTGTCAGCGGTCAACCATTGGCGATGGTTGGCACACAAGTAACGTAAATTCACCGATAACCCCCCATATTTGATTTAACTTAAAGATAATGCGAACCATTATCATTTGCAAGCGCATTCACAAGCAACTTTTGCTTTCTGCTGTGATGGCGTCATTTACTGACATAAAAAAAGCCGGCAGATGGGGGCTGCCGGCTAGGGGACAGTGCCCTTGGGGTGGGGCACTTGTCAGACGCACCCAGGGGGACGGGTACGCCTGAGGGTTCTTTTCATCCCAATATTTCTTTACCTGCTTCGATATTAGGCTGAACTTTCATGCTTCCCAAGCGCATATTTGAGCCTTTAGATTAGACCTATGCCATGCCCCCGATTATGCCGGAAGTGGATAACAGGCAATGTAACCGTGGGACCTAGAGGTAACTGTGAAAAACCTCTGCGGGAGTCTTGGGGAAAGCCAATCTAAGGACCTGCTCGCCGCATACGAAAACTTAAAGTAGCTGAGCGGCTCATAAAACGATTTAAGCGCTTAACTCAAAAAGGAAAGTACAGGTGCCCCGCTGAATGAAATTGCAAAACTCTATGAAAGACATAAAAAAAACCCCGGAGTTGGGGACCATCCGGGGTAGAAAAAGCTAAACGCTTTGGGGTTAGGGAGCAACAATGAACTGATTACTTGGATAGGCTCTCAAGCCCGATGGTTCCCGCCCCTTTGGTAAATAAGTGTAAACAAAATACGTGTTTTGGCGCCTCATACGTTCTTCTATATAAAGGCGGTCGATTTTTATCAAATTGTTAACTCAGCCACTGGCCCATTGCTGTGCAGGCGGCGAATACAATCTGCAATCAACGGCGCACAATCTATCCACTCACAGTTTCCTCGCAGCTGCGACTGAGGAAGAGAATTAGTCACCACAATTGATTCCACCGGCAAGCGCGCCATTGCTGTATGGGCATCGCGACTAAATTGTCCGTGGACACAAAACACCAAAATCCGCCTCGCTCCCGCTTTTATCACCGCGTCCACTGCCCGTGTAACTGTGTGGCCAGTAGCAAGTAAGTCATCGACGATAATGACCGTGGCATCCTTAACTTCCCCAATCAAAGTTCCCCCACTCAACAGAGCACCGCTGCGATACTTCTCCACAAATGCGCTAGCCACCGGCACCCCCAACTGATCCCCAAGGGCCAAACGGAATTTTTCCGCACGCTTTATCCCTCCTTCATCTGGAGACAAAACAACCAGGGGACCCGGGTCTCCGGATAGGCGCATTCGCGCTACTTCAATCAACAGGGGGTTGGAAACCAGGTGAACTGTGCGGCAGCGGAATGCGTTCTCAAAGGCCGCCAGGGAGTGAACATCCATAGTCACGACTACATCCACTCCGGCGGCTTCCAGAAAACTGGCTAGATAGCGACTCGGCAGGGGGTCGCGCAATTTGGTTCGCCGCTCTTTTCGTGCATAGCAAAGGTAGGGGATGACCGCAGTCACTCTCGCGGCACCGGCATCGCGAAGCGCCCCAATAAAAAACAGGCAGCGCATAAGTTTCTGGTCAACACAGCTGCTGGTATCGGTGTAAAGGGATTGGACCAGAAAAACATCCGCCCCTTCCACGTCATCCAGTGGCCGAACTTTGTGTTCGCCATCATCGAATTGACGCTCTTCATGGCGAGATACCGGTTCACCGAGACTCGCGGCGACACGTCCTGCGAAGTCTGCTCCCACATCGAGACTGAATAACTTAATGCGGCTCATAAGCTCAGTACCCTGCCTGGCGCCTCACACTCGCTAAGCGCCTTGCCCACGTTTTAATAGAAGTATGGACAGTGGAATTTAGGATCTGGAGTACTGCGGGTGTTGCAGTTGTTGCGGCTTGCGTGGATAGGGAGGGTCAGGGCTAAAAAACAGGCAAAAAAATGCCCCGGACTTGGGGGAGTACCGGGGCAAACATCTGACTTCCTTGGGGGATGATGACGCATTCCAACGATCTTGCCTTTTTAGAGGGGCTGTCGCCGGAACAGTTCCACGGAATTTCAAAAAGATTGTAAAAACGCCTAACAAAACACAAAAATTGGCATTTTATTCATCTGTACCAACAAGAGCGCGCCAAATCATTCCGGACAGCGCGCCTCCCCTCAATTCTTAGATGATTTTTTCGGTCAAATTAGTGCGCCTGATCCCAATCTCGGCCCTGCCCCAGATCCACAATCAGGGGAACGTGGAGTTCTGCCGCGCCTTGCATCAATTCAACAATGCCATCGGCCACAATTTCGACCTCATCCTTGGGTACTTCAAGAACCAATTCATCGTGTACTTGCATAATCATCCGGGTCGCCAGCTTCTTCTCCCTGAGCCAGTTATCCACAGCGATCATGGCCCGCTTGATAATATCGGCGGCAGTACCCTGCATTGGCGCATTAATTGCGGTCCGCTCTGCTGCTTGGCGCTGCATGCCATTGCGTGAGTTAATTTCCGGCAGATAGAGACGGCGTCCAAACAGGGTTTCCACATAGCCCTTTTCTGCGGCCTGTGCACGGGTATCTTCCATATAGCGCAATACACCCGGGTAGCGCTCAAAGTAACGGTCGATATAAGTTTGGGCGTCAGCCCGGGGGATATCCAACTGCTTGGCCAGGCCAAAAGCCGACATGCCGTAAATCAAACCAAAGTTGATCGCTTTGGCCCGCCGGCGCTGCTCATCAGTCACCTTATCCTGAGCTACTTCAAAGACTTCTGCCGCCGTCGCGCGGTGAATATCTGCGCCTTGAGCAAATGCATCCACCAACCCTTTGTCCCCAGACAGGTGAGCCATAATACGCAGCTCAATTTGGGAGTAGTCCGCAGCGATGATCTCACTGCCACCATTAATTCTTGGGTCAACGGTGAAGGCCCGACGAATACGGCGCCCCTCCTCTGTACGAATGGGAATGTTCTGTAAGTTAGGGTCACTGGAGGACAGGCGCCCGGTAGCCGCTACTGCCTGGTGATAAGAGGTATGTACACGACCGCTACCCGGGTCGATCATCTTTGGCAGTTTATCGGTGTAGGTATTCTTCAGTTTGGCCAGGCCGCGATACTGCATTATCAGTGCGGGCAGCTCGTGGTTGTGGGCCAATTCCTGTAATACCGCCTCAGCGGTAGAGGGCGCACCTTTGGGGGTCTTCTTGATCACTGGAATCTGCAACTTTTCAAACAGGATCGCCCCCAGCTGCTTGGTGGAGCCCAGATTGAACTCTTCGCCGGCTACTTCGTAAGACTGCTGTTCCAGCTCTCGCATTCGCTGCTCAAGTTCAGCACTCTGCTCCGCCAACATCTTGGCATCGATATAAGCACCGTTACGCTCCATACGGGCCAGAACTGGTAGCAGGGGCATCTCAATTTCATCGAGTACCTTTACCAGAGTTGGCTCTCGCTCCAGACGCGCACTCAACTCATTGTGGAGACGCAGGGTGATATCTGCATCTTCAGCCGCATAGGGGCCCGCTTTGTCTAGCTCGACCTGGTTAAACGTCAGCTGTTTGGCGCCTTTACCGGCAATATCCTCGAAGTGAACCGTGTTCTCCCCCAGGTACTTGAGTGCGAGACTATCCATATCGTGGCGGCTGCCAGTGCTGTCCAGAACATAGGACTCCAACATGGTATCCCGTGCGATGCCGCGCAATTCAATATCGTAGTTGGCCAGGATATGACTGTCGTACTTCAGGTTCTGCCCCACCTTCTTCTGCTGTGGATCTTCCAGCAGGGGTTTGAGTTTGGCCAGTACTTCGTCAAACGGCAGTTGCTCTGGTGCACCCATATAGTCGTGGGCCAGGGGAACATAGGCTGCACGATAGGGCTCCACCGCGAAGGACACCCCCACTAATTTTGCCTGCATATAATTGAGGCTGGTGGTTTCCGTGTCGAAGGCAAAGATGTCTGAACTCTTCAGTTGTTCCAGCCAGGCATCGAACTCCGACATTTCTGTGACGATGACGTAATCGCGCTCAACGGCTTCCGCCATGGCTTCTTCAGCCTCTTCACTGGTTAGCTCTTCTAACCAGCCGCGAAATTCATTCTGCGTGAATAGCTCAACCAGTGCCTCTGTATTGGGCTCTGAATTGTGCAGTTCCTGGGGGTGATAAGGCATCTCCACATCGGTTTTGATAGTGGCGAGCTTATAGGAGAGTTCTGCCGCCTCGCGGTGCTCCGCCATCTTTTTGCCGAGGGTTTTTGAGCCACGGAACCCCAGCGGTGCAATGGCATCCAGGTCGGAATAAATGGTCTCCAAGCCTCCCAGATTCTGTAACAGTGCCAGAGCGGTTTTCTCGCCCACACCAGGAACTCCGGGGATATTGTCTGATTTATCTCCCATCAGGGCGAGAAAATCGATAATCAGTTCTGGACCTACACCAAATTTCTTAGTCACGCCCTCGCTGTCCATTTCGGTATTGGACATGGTGTTAACCAAGGTAACGCCCGGACGCACCAGCTGTGCCATGTCTTTGTCGCCGGTGGAGATTATGACTTGCTGCCCCTGACTCTGGGCCTCCAGCGCCAGGGTGCCAATCACATCATCAGCTTCAACACCGTCGACCACCAAGCGCGGCAATCCCATAGCGTCGATGATGTCGTGAATGGGCTGAATCTGCTCACGCAGGTCATCTGGCATAGGAGGGCGGTGGGATTTGTATTCGGCAAACATCTCATCGCGAAAAGTCTTGCCCTTGGCATCAAAAACAACCACTACAGGACTGCCTGGATGCTCCTTGAGGTGGCGGCGCAGCATACTAATCACACCGCGCACCGCACCAGTAGGCTTACCCTGGCTGGTGGTCAATGGCGGCAGCGCATGAAAAGCGCGATAAAGGTAGGAGGAACCATCCACCAAAATCAACGGGGCGGCTGAGGTGTTTTGTTTACTCATAGACGATGAATTCTTGCTTGCTTAGTTTGGCGTTCAGGACGCGCGGCAGGCCGATAGGATAACGCCCTTCGCTCTGTTTTTCCGCTTACTGATTCTTTCCCGCCAGACACCGTAGGCAACCTCTGCACAAAAGCCCACTCGACTTACCCCGCCGATTAAAACTATCGGCGCATCGATCTCACCAAATCTCCAGGCTTGGCTAGTCTTGCCGGTAGCGACCTTATGCGTTCGCTACTCCCCGGAAATCAAATTGTCACAGGCTGCCCCCAGGCAGTCAGGGATCTTTTATTTCCAAAAAACTGTGCCACCCGATGTTGAAGGAAGGATTCGAAAGATGAGAGGAGTGATGCGTGCCACCCTGTTGTTTGCCGCAAGTATCTTTGCCATTTCGGCAAGTGCCGGCTCGGATTGCAGTGGAGAGCATACCGCTGAAGCCGAGGCGACTGATGAAATACACTCACAGCAGTCTGAGGTAGAAGGCCATGAGTTAATACTCAGGCAAGCTATCCGTGAGAGAGAAAATGATTTGCTGGAGAGACAAAAACAGCAGCTGGAGAAACTGCAAAAACAAGCGGAAAGAGATGCTGCCCGGGTAGAGAAACTACAGCAAATAACCAATCGTTCCTAGAAGCCACCCTACCAGATCCCGCCCCCTCCCTGGGTAGGCGGGATACTTGGTGCCCTCAAGGAGCCTCTGATTTATCCTTGTTGCGGTCGGGAACCTGACTCAAGCAAGTGCGGGCTTGAGACAAGAGAGACTCTATCAATTCCCTGTAATCAGCATTTTCATTCAACTGATCTCCCAGCAGATCCAAAGCGGCGTAACGCAGCCCCAAATTTTCTGCCAACTGTTGATCTCGTTCATTAGCCGGCATGTCTCCAAATAGACAGCCGTCGCCAATCTGTGACAAATCCAGCATTGCCTTGGCACCATAGCCCCCGCCACTGCCGTCGCCCAGGGCGTGGGTTTTCACTCCTGCAGAACCAAAAAAGTGACCATAGGCATCGTGCGTAACAACGATGGGAACTTCACGATACCCGTACAAGGCCCGATCGAGTACTTTCTGCAAGTTGGCCATCGAACTGGAAAACTGCCGTGCACGCCCCATAAACAATTCCGCCTGCTGCGGCTGTAATTGCGCCAGGCGCTCAGCGATCTGCGCCGCAGCTATTGCCGCATTGCGGGGACGCAACCAGAGGTGGGGGTCGGTAACACTGGCACCCTCATATTCAAGGGTCTCTATATCCAGCAGCTGCATTTGCCGGCCTGCTGGTAACAGCGCTGCCTGTTTTGCCAACACCCCCTCCATTTGCGGCCCCAGCCACACCAATAGTAGGGCGCGCTCTAGTGCAGCCCGATCGGAAACCGAAGGAGCATAATGGTGAGGATCTGCTCCCTCAACTAGCACCCGAACAGGAATATCCTCACCGGTTATTTCCCGGGCGATCAGGGCTAAAGGGCGCACGCTGACGACCAGCTCTCCACCACTGCCGGATTCCGGTTTGCTACAAGCCGGGAGAAAGAGCCCGAATAGAAGCACCGTGGAGATTGTAAAAAGACGTTTGAAGGGATACATCAGAGACATTAGGCGGCGAAAAATTGCGATATAATCACAACCAGCGCCAAGCTGCCAGCCTGGTTGTCCATATCCGGTAAAGAAGGTATGGAAGCAAACATCTTAAAGACTTCCCTGCGGAGATTGAATTCTGAATCCACCCCAGCCGCTTATCACAGCTGACAATATCGCCCTTCAGGTGGGCGGCAGGCAGTTACTTAAAGATATTACAGTCGAATTGTCCCAGGGGGAGATTGTCACCTTAATAGGCCCAAATGGAGCCGGCAAAACCACTCTCCTGCGCCTTCTGCTGGGGCTCAGCCAGCCGACCCAGGGCCGCGTGTGGCGACAAACTGGGTTACGTATTGGCTATATGCCCCAGCGGCTTCATATCGATAGCTCAATGCCCATGTCAGTTGAACGCTTCTTGCAACTTGGCCAACCGGCCATGAAGCCCGAGCAAGCGCAGTCGGCATTGGACAGGGTGGGCGCAGGGCAGCTTAGAGGCGCCTCTCTGGCAAATCTATCCGGTGGAGAAATGCAGCGGGTCTTACTCGCTCGTGCCGCATCGCGCAAACCTCAGCTGCTGGTCCTTGATGAACCCACTCAGGGAGTCGATATCGGTGGTCAAAGTGAGTTGTACCAGTTAATTGCCACTCTGCGCGACGAGCTCGGCTGCGGTGTGTTACTGGTTTCCCACGACCTTCATTTAGTTATGGCTGCAACCGACCGGGTCCTTTGTTTGAACCAGCATATCTGTTGTCACGGACACCCGGAGCAAGTAAGCCGCCACCCTGCCTATCTGGAATTATTTGGGGACAAGGTCGCCCCCTATACCCACCAACATAACCACCAACATAAATTAAGTGGAGATATTGCGCCCGCAAGCAGCTGCAATCATCAACACACTCACACAAATACTAAAAACAAAGAGCAAAAATAAGTGGTTGATTTCGGCGAATTACTGCACAGCCAATTTCTCTGGTACGCCCTCGCCGCCGGCCTTATGGTCGCTGTTGTCAGCGGCCCTTTGGGCTGCTTCGCCGTGTGGCGACGCATGGCCTATTTCGGCGACACCCTGGCTCACTCAGCCCTTCTTGGAGTGACGCTGGGTTTTGTACTACAGATTATGCCAACGGTGGCCGTCGGTATTACTTGCTGTGTACTGGCACTGCTGCTGATGTATTTACAGCAGCGCCAAAAGCTCGCTGTAGATACCTTGCTGGGCATATTGTCCCACTCCATGCTGGCACTGGGGATTGTCACCGTCAGTTTTTTTAAGATTAAGGTGGATCTCTTATCTCTGTTGCTGGGAGATTTACTCGCGGTCAGTGGCCAGGATCTGGTACTAATGGCCATTGCCGCCGCCACAATCCTGGGACTCCTTTATTTCCTGTGGGAACAGTTACTGGCTTTCACCCTGCATGAGGAATTAGCTTCAGTGGAAGGTGTCCCTATCGAGCGATTGCGGATCGCTCTGATGTTGATGCTGGCAATACTGATTGCGATCGCAATGAAAGTTGTCGGGGTTCTGTTAATTACCGCCCTACTGATTATTCCCGCAGCTACCGCGCGAAAACTGTCGCACACTCCAGAGCGTATGGCGGTGTTGGCCTCATTACTGGGATGCTTAGCGGTAGTACTCGGTCTTCTTGCCTCTATCCTGTGGAATACACCGGCGGGCCCGTCCATTGTTCTGGCCGCAGCACTGTTCTTTCTCACTTCACAACTGCGTGCCAGCTGAAGGTAGCCGCAGGTTAATCTCATCCTAATTTCTTATTTTATTTCGTTATTTGTCGCAAATTGTCGCTTAAATCTACCCGTTGGTGAGATGTCCGTCACCGTTTATCGCAATAAGCTGATGGTTAGCCGCTAGCTAATTGTGTCAATTTTCCGTCGTTGCTAGTGTTGCCCGACGACCAGCCGTATTAGGCCGGTCACCAATAATGACAAAAAAATGGACTCACAACGATATGGAAAAGTTCTCTCTTCGTCGCAAGGTATTAACTACAGCCATAGTGGCGGCAACCGCTGCCACTAGCCCACAAACACTCTTTGCCGCCGAGGATCAGGCGATGGAAGAAGTTGCAGTTGTGGGTTCCCGTATTAGTCGAAATGCTGAATTTGAAACAGCTACCCCGATCCAGGTAATGGATCGCGATGCCATCGAAAAGTCCGGCTACACCAATCTGCAGCAGCTTTTTGAGAAAAACCCCGCCGCAGGTAATGGCACCTTCTCAACCCGGGGTAACAACCAAGACTCTACCGCAAATGGGGCTGCCGCTGTGAGCCTGCGCGGTATGGGTGCCGACGCCACTTTAGTATTGGTAAATGGCCGCCGGGTGGCTATCAGCGCATTTGCCGAGAGCATCACTACCAACTTTGTGGATATCAACAGTGTACCCCTTGCGGCGATTGAGCGGGTCGAAGTCCTAAAGGATGGAGCATCCGCAATTTACGGTTCCGATGCCGTTGCCGGTGTGGTCAATCTGGTGTTACGTAGAGACTTTGAAGGTACTGAGGTATCCGTAGATTACGGCGGTGCCGATGGCTATGACGAGCAATCCATGTCCGCCGTATGGGGTATCAATGGGGATGACTCAAACCTGACTGTTATTTTTGACCACCATAAAAACAGCCGCCTATCCAGCACCGAGCGCAGTGGACTGGATACCGCTAACCAGTCCAGCCGTGGCGGTATGGACTTCCGCTCCTCCAGGGGCTATCCCGGTAGCTTCAATGTGGGCGGTACCTTTGTTTCCGATCCCAACTGTCCCGAAGAGCGCGATACCGGTGAAGTCTGTGTCTATGATTACGGCCCCTGGACTTTGATCACACCCGAAGCCGAGCGCACTGGCCTATTAATGCTTGGCCATACCCAGTTGGCCGAAGGCTTGGAGTTCTTTAGCGAGGTCGCTGTTCAGCACAATACCTCCGTAGCCCAGGGTGCACCCACCCCCCTCGATGGCGACGCGGGTCTCTATGTATTGGCAGATCATCCCAATAACCCATTCGGCGAAGATGTTGATATTTACCGCTATCGTACCGTGGATGCAGGCGCCCGCCAGTGGGATATCGAAACCGATAACTTGCGCGGTGTCTTCGGCCTGCGCGGCTCTGTCGCCGACTGGGACTGGGAGGCTTCTGTTCAGCGCTCCCGCAGTGAAACAACCCAGACCGGTGACCGCTCCCAAGGCTGGGTGCGTACGGACCTGTTACAGGAGCAGATTAATGCCGGTAACTACAATCCGTTTGGCGGGGTTCAGAACCCGGACTCAGTGATTGATGCCATCACCACCAGCCTGGTCCGACAAGGCAAGTCTGACCTGACCAGCTATAACTTCTCAGTCAATGGAGATTTAGTCGATACCGCCAGTGGCACCATCGCAATGGCCGCAGGCCTGGAATATCGGGAGGAAAAGGCTTCCGATATCCCTGATGACCAGTTCCAGCGCGGTTTGATCTTCGGTACTGAGTCCGTATCCGCCAGCGCCAGCCGGGATATCTCCTCCGCTTATGTAGAGGTAGCTATTCCCCTCCCCGCCAGGTTCGATCTGACTGTGGCCGCCCGCTACGATGATTACAGCGACTTTGGCAGCACCACCAACCCCATGGCAAATCTGTTGTGGACTGCAACTGATCAGCTGTCCTTGCGCGCCTCTTGGGGCACCGGCTTCCGCGCGCCATCATTGGCGCAGGTCGGTCTCGGCCCATCACAGGAATCCCTATTCTTTGTCGATACCTACGGCTGTGAAGTTAACGATGCTTACTGCGCGAGCACCGATTACACCATTATCTTCTCTGGAAACCCGGACCTTGATGCGGAAGAGTCTGAATCCTTCAACATTGGCGCTGTTTACGAGCCTATAGAGGACCTGCGACTGTCTCTGGATTATTGGAATATCACCCAGGAAGGTAAGATTGACGAGGTCCCCTTCGGCTATATCTACAACCTCTACTGCTGGGACCAAGACAGCACCGTGTGCCGTCGCGATACACCAGTTGACGGCCAAACCCTTGGCGCCCTGCAATCTATTGACAGCAGCTTCACCAATATCGGCGAACAGGACGTATCAGGCGTCGACCTAAGTATTGTCTACAGCGGATTCGAGCTAGTGGGCGGAGAGCTTGGCCTGCGCCTGGATTACTCCTACCTGGCTGAATTTGAGCGTGTCGAACTGAACTCCAGCGGAGACGCATTTATCACCCGCGATCTGGCCGGAGAGTACGAGTATCCACAACACCGTTGGAACGCTACCGCTGACTGGACCTTTGACACCTTCGGATTTAGTGCCGGACTCAGCTATATTGGTGAGTTTGAGGATACTCCGGACATCGATTTCGACGGGACTCTCGACTATGACAGCAATAACTCCCGCACTGTAGACTCCTTCCTGACCATGAATATGCAGGCCCGTTATACCGGCTTCGAGAATATGGTATTGAGCCTGGGTGCGGATAATGTCTTCGATGAGGAGCCGCCCTTCGCTATCGGTGATGGCGACGCAGACCTTTATGGTTATGTGCAGTCACAACACGATCCCCGTGGTCGCTTTATCTACGGCAAGATGACTTATAGTTTCTAATCACTATAAGTAGATCAGCACATAAAAAAGGGGAAGCTTACGCTTCCCCTTTTCAATTTTCGCCGCTTTGCTTTTTCAGCCGCTATTTATTTGTTCTCTATATTCTGTCTAGCCTTCTTTGCAGCAGCCTCTAGGGAAATTCTCTGTTTAGCCATTTCCAGTCCCGCTTTACGAAACTCATGGATACCCAGCATAATACCGATCAATTCAAACAGTGAGACTGCTATCCCAATAAAAAGCAAGTAAGACTCTGGCATAGTCAGTTCCTGCGGGCCAATAGAGCCGTCACTTTGAAATAGATACCCAAAGTGAGCACGGTTGGAACCCAAAGGGCGGTAAATATGCCCTGCTCCTTATAGCCGCTAAACCATAAACCGGCGGATAATACCAGTGAAACTAAAACTGCCAACAAGATAAAGAAATCTGACGCCTTCAACACCTAGCAAGCCCTCTAATCTTCATCGGACTCCCAAAATCCTATTGCAGCCATCAGTAATCCAAGCACGGTGAGGGCCGCAGGAATTCGCAATCCCAATACGCCAAAAATATCTAACATTGAGGGAATAAAGGGAATAAAACCCAAAATTCCCCACATAAAGAATACACCGGCAATCGACAATCCAGTCCAACCCACCATCAATCGTACTTTCTTAGATCGAAAATAACCGGCCAAAAGCATTTTCTGCATTAATAATACAAAACAAACGGGCTTTGCCCGTTTGAACATTATTGACAGAATAGTGCAGCCTCAGCTGGTTAGAGGAGTGTGAGTCTCATCCTTTATTGCGCTTGGCGTAATCTTCATTAGCTTGCCAAACTCTAACTAAATTTCCGCCTAGAATTTTTTTAATGTCCTGCTTGCTATACCCACGCTTTAGCAGGCCTTCAACCAAATTAGGATATTGAGAGACGTCTTTTAAGCCGACGGGCAAGCTATCTCCGACACCGTCAAAATCCGATCCAATGCCTATATGATCCACTCCCACTAAATCACGAATATGGTCGAAATGATCAAGAACATCTTCCAAATCTGCATAAATGAACTTCTCAGCTGAAAGCTTATCGGAGTACTCCTCAACTTCCTTACTATCTTTGGGTAAACCCTTTTCTTTAGCAAATTTCTCAACCTGATCAGTTATTTCACGATATGAATTCAGTGAATCACCACTAATAAAAGTAGAGCCAAAATTCACCATGATGATACCGCCGTTGTCAGCCAACGCCTTTATCATTTCATCATTCATATTTCGTTCAAATCCCGGCGTAAAATGCCTTGCCGAAGAGTGTGAAGCGATAACAGGAACAGCGGATAAATCAACAACTTGCCAAAAAGCTGCATCTGATACGTGGGAAATATCGATCATTACTCCCATCCGATTCATCTCTCGTACCAAGCGCTTTCCGAATGCACTCAAACCTTCCCAGGGCCTGTTTTTATCATACGAGGAATCAGAGATATGATTGCTCTTTGAGTGGGCTAAGGTAATGTACTTCACCCCTCTATCAGAGAAATACTTTAAATTGGCAAGATCTCCCTCAATAGGAGCTCCGTTCTCTATACCCAAAGGTAAGGAAATTAAGCCGGCATCGACTTGCTTTTGTAGATCATTTATTGACTTAGGTATTGCAAACTTATCCGGGTGCTGTTTGACCATTGCCTCCACTTTATCAATCAAAGTATCTGCATACGATTTGGCAATACCCTCGTCCTCCTTTTCTGCAGGGACATAAATAGACATAAAGGGAGCATTTAGTCCACCTGCTTTAGCTCGAGGGTAATCAAAGTCTCCCTTATCCGTACTAAGTCCAACATCTTCTTCAGCTTGTTCGAGACGATAGGGAACATCTACATGTCCATCAACAATCAAATACTCTTGAACCAGCTCTTGAGCCAGATCTTTACCTTCACCTGCAAATACAGGGTTGCAAGTTAGTGCACATAATGTCCCAACTAAAAAATAATTTTTCAAATGACAATCTCCCTATTTGTATGAATATATCTAGAAAATTTACCGTATATGGTGCTCATCTAGAATCACATTTCTTAAATACAATACTTTGATTTGTTAATCTACAAAGATTAAATCGTTGTCTTTCTTATAACTGCAGATTGGCTGAATCTTACGGGTAACAATAAAACAATGATCCAAAGCAGATGATATATGGCCTAGCCGGGTAACGGGTAAGGCAACAAGAGCATATGCAAAAGATTTACCCCCCAATGCGTCATTACGCATATCCACAAATTCTGCCGCAATGTCCAAATCAATGCATAACAGATTGAGGCGACTATCAATAATAGAACTGCGGAGATATCTGTTGACCACCCTCCATGTAGAAGCACAAACACCGTAGCTACAACTGGTACGGATAACCAGCGCCAGCGCCCTAATAGTTCTTCGGTACCCCGCTGTAATATCCACCGGAAGAACCCCTCTTCAGAAATGCAAACAATTACTAAGTTTATCATTACCGCAACGGCGATAGTGCCAGTAAATTTTATCGAAGGCGTATATAGGAGTAGACCCAATGCAACGGGAGTAAATATAGCCAATAAAAGATAGGGTAAGTCCGTAAAACGGAAGGTCTGCTTCATGCGCAACATAAAAGCCAATAAGGCAATAGCAATAACTGCTTTACCGCTGTTTATGCTGGCATAGATAAGATTACCACTTGCATCTGTATAGGGTGGCAATACCTGGATATGTTCACTACCGGGAAGCAAATTTAACCCCGATACTAGCATTAAAACTGCTACAGAAAGAAAAGACAGCGCTCTCGGCCAACTGCTAGTAGACTCTATTGCTCGCAGGAAAATCCAGATTAAAGGGGCTATAAGCCCACTCCAGCCAAAAGGAATTATACAAAGTGATAGCAAGATAGGTGCAGCCCAAGGACTAACCATACCAGATGGTGTCTGATCTCCTTTTTTCCTTAAAGCAGCAACTTCATTTTGCATCGATTGGCTCAGAATTAATATCTTATTTGATAACAATGACTCATGCGATTCCTTCACTATCCATTAAAGGTCGCTCGTATTGAACGATAGGTCAACTTCATTTTCGCAGGATCTAGAGGTGCCTTAAAAAAGGCGTGATAATGTCCTCTAGGATTAATTAATACAACTTGAGATCCATGATCGATAGTATAACCGCCCTCAGCAAGAGAAACTTTATTAAAAGGTACATTTAGCTGAGTGGCAAATTTCTTCAGCTTAAAAAAATCACCGGTAATACCACGAAATTCAGAATTAAAATAACGGACATACTGCCCCAACTGCTCCGGCTTATCCCTGCTTGGGTCAACCGATACGAGTACTACGTCTGTAGATGCTCTGGTGCTTTCGTCTAAAGTTTTATAAAAATTATTAAGTGTAGATAGAGTTGTTGGACAGATATCTGGACAGTGGGTAAACCCAAAAAATACCAAAGTCCACTTACCTTGAAAGTCTTTGGTATAGAAATCTCTACTGTCATCAGACAATAATTGTATATCTTCTATGATTCTTGGTCTCTGCAGTTTTACAGTGCCATTAATTCTAAGTTCCTCATCAGTAATAATACGAGGCTGTCCGAGCTTATGTATAAATCCAGCAAGCACAGCAAGAATCAATACTAGAAGAACAATAACGGTAATTCTAATTCCACGTTTCTGTTTATCGATGGCAGAATATTGATTTTCCACTTTTCCCTCACACCTCAATTAAATAATGATCTAATAGCATGATAAAAAATAGTGCCATTAAATAAATTATTGAATATTTGAAAGTCTCCATGCCAGCATTGAGATCCTTTCCAATGAGCATTACAAGGCTCCAATAAACAAAACCAAATCCAAGTACGACAGCTCCCAGCAAATATAACCACCCAAACATCGCGGTGGCAAAGGGCAATAGGCTAACGGCCAGTAAAATAAAGGTATACAAAACTATATTTAGGTTTGTATAGGGTATTCCATGTGTAACCGGCAACATAGGAACATCAGCTTTTGCATACTCTTCTTTTCTATGTACGGCAAGGGCCCAAAAGTGTGGAGGAGTCCAAGCAAAAATAATCAATACTAACAACAATGCATGCCCATGCACTTCCCCAGTAACCGCAGTCCATCCCAGTAGGGGCGGAGCGGCTCCTGCAAGCCCGCCAATAACAATGTTTTGTGGTGTGGCGCGTTTCAGGAACATGGTGTAAATCACCGCATATCCGAGAAGAGATATTAAGGTTAGCCAAGCGGTAAGGGCATTTACAAAAACCAACAGGATAAACATTCCTGTCACACCCAAGATAAGAGCAAAGGCAACCGCTTTAACTGGCTCAAGCCGTCCTTTCGCAATCGGGCGATTACTGGTACGAGCCATTTTTGTATCAATATGACGATCAACTAAATGATTTACTGCCGCAGCACTACCCGCACAAAATGCAATTCCCAAATTACCAAATACTAAAATATCTAGCGGCACCATTCCTGGAACAGCTAAAAACATTCCAATAACAGAAGTTAACAGCATAAGCATAACTACTCGAGGCTTAGTAAGCTCATAGTAGTCCCGCCATTGAATTTGATGTATTCCCGTGGAGTTTATGGCCATATTCGCACCTATTTTTATATTTATATACGCTTAGTATCTAATTAAGATTGGATACGGTAGTTAAACCTTCTCCCCGCACTATTACTTCCACATTGACTACCTCTTGTTTATTTATAATGACGGCATTCATTGTGTATATTCGATAACAAAAAGTTAGCAAACTAAGAAGTAGAAGAGCTGCACCAGCATTGTGTGCCACAGCAATCCCTAATGGTAGAGACATAACAACATTTGCTATTCCCAAGCTGACTTGAAGAAGTAGTACCCCGGTAAGCCATAATGACCAACCTCTCAATTCATATCTCCAAGCTAAAACTGAAAGAATAAGTACAATTGCTGTTGTAATCAGTGCTCCAATACGATGGGCAAGATGTATGGCTGTACGCGCATCATTCTCTAATGCACCACCTAAATAATTTGGGCCAATTTGTTGAAAAATATTAAAGCCTTCTACAAAGTTTGCCTGTGGCCACCATTGGTTATGACAAGTTGGAAAATCTGGACAGGCTAAAGCTGCGTAATTAGAGCTGGTCCAACCGCCGAGTCCAATCTGTAGAATTACTATTGCAACTGCAGTCAGAGCAAGTAGCCGTAATCGCCTTATTCCCGGCAAATACCTCCCATGTAATTGTCTAGGTTTACCAGCCAACCTTTCACAGAGAATCCACAACATAGATAATGTTGCCATTCCACCTAATAGATGAGCAGTAACTACCTGCGGCCAAAGCTTCAAGGTTACCGTCCACATCCCAAAAGCAGCTTGCAGTATAATAATAATTAAAAGAATATGTGTTTGCTTAAAGGTTGGGGCTTGCCGATCTCTCCAAGCAAGATAAGTGAGTAATACAACGAATAAAAGTAAAGTTCCTGCAAAGTATCTATGAACCATTTCCGGCCAAGTTTTACTAACATCTACCGGAGAGTCCGGAAAAATCATATTGGCCGTTTTAATTTCTTTTATATCATTCGGCCAGGTGAGATGACCATAACAACCAGGCCAGTCTGGACAGCCCAAACCGGCATCCACCAGCCTAGTAAATGCACCTAGAACAACAACTACGACAGCTAGTATACAGGCCGCCCAGGTAATGATATGTCGCCAATTCTTAGGGGTTTCTTGTTTAGACATTATTGAAAATCTCCGAATTCTAATCTTATTGCTCGTAGGAGTACTTCAATAATCTTTTTATATCTTTAAGCAATTGGTTTCCGCTATGCTGCCGATCATAGGCCATCATTGCATAACCCTCCTGATCAACCAGCAACGCCTTGGTTGAAGTCACACCGTCATGATCAGTTTTCTGTACCAACTGCTTAAAGTTTTCATCATCCAAATTCACTATTTTTAGTTTCGGATGCTCAATTTGTATTTGTTCTTGTCGTTTTTCATCCAAACTATCACCAACCACGAGTAGCCTCTCAACCCTATGAGCTTTTTCCCCCAGCCGAATATGAACCTGCCTACTTATATACAAAAGATCTTCACAATCTTTACCACAATCACTGTCACTTAATATTAGATAGCGCCATTTTGATTCACCCTCTTGTGCCAGGGACTGCTGCTGTCCTTGAAAGGTGATTTTGATTTCAGTGATATCAAATGGGGGCTGTAATAATTCACCTTGATTAATCGTCTCTTTAGGCATACCTAAGCCCGTATAGTAAACGACATAGGCAGCCGTAATTGGAAGTACGACGGATGCTAGCACTGAGAGTCCTTGAATGAGTTTATTCGCTGGCTTCCTTTTGCTCAGATCTCTTTCAGGTGAAACTGGCTGACTATTTGATTTCATTTTAAAACTCCTTTTTCAAACTTCTACTCAATCTACGACGTAATCTAAAAACAATATTTGTGGCTGAATAACCCCATAAAAGCCAGACAGCTATTGCCATCGTGAACCACTGGAAAGCATACGCTTGATGTTTTTCAGGGCCACTATTGAAAAAATTCCAGTCAGTAATTAAAGCTGCACCTGAATCCGCAAACAAACGGATCGACCATCTATTGTTGACTAAACCGATAGTCTCAATGAAATTTGAATTTATTTGTTGAATTCTATTATTAAAAACCGGGTCTAGACTAACACTCGAGGAGGATTCAGTATCGATGGGGTATAAGTAGCCCTGAAGTGATTTCACATCAAGTGAAGCTGTTATTTCAGGTAAGCTATCTCGGTCGCCAGTAGAGGGAATCCAACCTCTATTGACAAGCCAATCAGTACTTTCTGTTGAAAATACTTGTAGCACTTCATAGCCAACACGACCGTTTCTGGTTCTGTTATCCAGAAAATATATTTCCTTCTGAAAAACTCCCGCTAAAGTTACAGACGCATACTCTTGATAAGAACTTAGATTTGAGATTTCCTGCGGTTGCAGAGAGAGCCTACTCTCTACCTTTTGTATAAGTTCGACTTTCTGTTTTGCCCTATCAAGCTGCCACAATCCCAAAAAGATAAACAGGATGAATGCACCCAGAGAAAATATCGTGATGGGCCAATTGCGAATCAGTGGTAAACTGATATCTTTCGCAGAAGCTGATGGAATATCTACTATCATGCGCAACTACATAAATAATGGAAAATAATAAAATGTGGCTGAAGATTGTTATTGTTGTCTTATTCCTTTCCGTACTTGCCAGTCTTTCAAGTGCACTTTTTTTTCTACTTAGAGATATGGGAACACCTCAATCCAAGCGCACACTCTACGCATTAGGTATTAGAATACTACTAGCGTCGCTCTTACTTCTTGCCATTTGGTACGGCTTTGAAAGTGGCATTTTGGCAAAAACGGCACCTTGGGCTGATAAATATTAAGAAAACAAAGGCTTTCTATTAATACGATAGAAAGCCTTGCCCACATTAAGCACCTAGAACATATACAAATATAAACAGCCCGACCCAAACTACATCGACAAAATGCCAATACCAACTTGCTGCTTCAAAGCCAAAGTGATCATCAGGTCTAAAATGATTGGCTATCACAGACCTTAACAACATGATCAACAACATAATTGTACCGAGTGTGACATGGGCACCATGAAATCCGGTCAGCATAAAGAATGTTGTACCATAGATTCCTGACTCAAGTGTTAACCCCAAGTGTTGATAGGCTTCGTAGTATTCTTTACCTTGTAGAAAAATAAACGCCCCACCCAATGCCACAGTGATTGCCAGCAATATATTGAAATTTTTTCTTTGATTCTTTTTCAGGAAAACATGTGCGAAGTGTACAGTTACACTGGAAGTGAGAAGTATGATGGTGTTCCATAGTGGTAAGTGCCATGGGTCTATCACATCTTTAGGCCCCATAAATTTTGCCGTTTCTCCGTTTGCTGCGGCGTCAGGAGTCACATATAGGGGCCAGCTACTTTCGAATCCCTCCCAAAGCATATTGGAAATTCCACGATCACCTTCACCACCTAGCCAGGGAACTGTAAAATTGCGTATGTAATAAAGTGCTCCAAAGAATGCAGCAAAAAACATCACCTCAGAAAATATAAACCAGCCCATCCCCCAAACATATGATCTCTTTAACTGTTCACTGTTGAGCCCTGCCATATTCTCCTTGATTACGGCAGCAAACCAAAACCACAAAACTGCGGCCATCGCTAACGCACCGGTGAAGAAAATATAAGAGCTCCCTCCATTAATCCAATTAGCTGCGCCGAACGCTATTAGGAATAAACCTATCGTCGCAAAAATTGGCAGCCTGGATTGTTCGGGCACGTAATAACTGCTTTCACTAGCCATAATTTTTTATCCCTCTCGCTCGGGGTCGATATCATTCTTATCGGTTTTATTGGCAAACCTTTCCGTTACATCAAACAACGTATAGGAAAGCGTTACAGTATTAACACTTGCGGGAAGATCTGGATCCACAATAAAACGTAGTGGTAATTCTGCAGTCTCTCCCGCTTTTAATTCTTGCTGGTTGAAGCAAAAACACTCTGTTTTATGAAAGTACTCAGCAGCTTTGAAAGGAACCATACTGGGAATTGCCTGACCAACCATATCCCTAGATGTCTTATTTTCTGCAATAAAAACAGTATCTTTAATTTCTCCAGGGTGTACTTTCAAAGACATCACACTCGGGCGAAATTCCCATGGCATATTTTCATTATTGTTTGCCACAAATTGCACTGTGACCAGCCTATTTTTATCAACCGCAGCTGGCATAGCTTCATAACGACCACCGGTTTTACCATTGAGTCCTGTGATTTCACAGAAGACATCGTAAATAGGCGGCATAATGAAAATTGCAAATACCAGCATGCTGGTCGCCACGGCCAGCAGCTTGATAGTTACCTTTGCATTTGCTCCAACTTTCATAGGTTAGCGTACAACCGGTGGCGTACTAAACGTGTGATATGGGGCAGGGGAAGCAACCGTCCATTCCAGTCCCTCAGGATCATCCCAAACCTGATCGGATGCTTTTTTCCCGCCCATTACAGTTCGTACCACATTAAACAAAAATACTATTTGTGCAGCGCCAAACAGGAAGGCACCGATACTGGATATTTGATTGAAATCCGCAAATTGCAGTGCGTAATCAGGTATCCGACGTGGCATGCCGGCCAGACCAACAAAGTGCATTGGGAAGAAAGTTACATTGAGACCAATAAATGCCAGCCAGAAATGTACCTTGCCCATGACTTCGCTATACATATGGCCAGTCCATTTGGGCAACCAATAGTAAACACCAGCAGTAATTGAGAAGATTGCACCAGGAACCAGCACATAGTGGAAATGGGCAACCACAAAGTACGTATCGTGATATTGGAAGTCTGCAGGCGCAATCGCTAGCATCAGACCAGAGAATCCACCGATGGCGAAAAGAATGATGAATGCAATCGCAAAAAGCATCGGGGTTTCAAACGTCATGGATCCCCGGAACATAGTGGAAACCCAGTTAAAGATTTTCACTCCTGTAGGTACAGCAATCAGCATTGTGGCATACATAAAGAACAGCTCACCAGCAATCGGCATTCCCACAGTAAACATATGGTGCGCCCATACGATAAAGCTCAGGAATGCAATTGCTGCGGTGGCATATACCATGGAGCTGTATCCAAAAAGAGGCTTACGAGCGAAGGTGGGGATAATTGCAGAGATAATGCCAAAGGCCGGCAAAATCATGATGTAAACTTCCGGGTGTCCGAAGAACCAGAACACATGCTGGAATAAAACCGGATCACCGCCACCGGCTGCACTGAAGAAACTTGTGCCAAAATGAATGTCCATCAACATCATGGTCACTACTCCGGCTAACACTGGCATTACAGCAATCAAAAGGTAAGCAGTGATCAGCCAGGTCCATACAAACAACGGCATTTTCATCAAGGTCATACCAGGAGCACGCATATTCAAAATGGTAGCGATAATGTTGATCGCACCCATGATGGACGAGGCACCCATAATATGAATGGCAAAAATAAAGAAGGTTACGCTGGGTGGCGCATATTCCGTTGAAAGTGGCGCATAAAATGTCCAACCGAAATTAGGCGCTCCCCCTTCCATAAATAAGGTCGATGCCAACATTGCGAAAGCAAAGGGCAAAATCCAAAAACTCCAGTTATTCATTCTTGGCAGTGCCATATCTGGCGCACCAATCATCATTGGTATCATCCAGTTAGCCAACCCCACAAAAGCCGGCATAACTGCACCAAATACCATGATCAGACCATGCATAGTGGTCATTTGATTGAAAAATTCCGGCTGTACAATTTGCAAACCGGGCTCGAATAATTCAGCGCGTATAACCAATGCCATACATCCGCCGAGCAGGAACATCGCAAAACTAAACCACAAATACATAGAGCCTATATCTTTGTGGTTGGTCGTATAGAGCCAACGCTTTATACCGGGCTGAGGACCATGTGCCATTCTTAAATTCCTCCGGGCGCTTACTGCTTATTCTTAAAGTTGAGGATATCTACGGGTTGGACGGTATCGCCCATCTCATTGCCGAAAGCGTTTCGCTGGTAAGTAATTACCGCAGCCAGATCCACTTCTGATAGCTGCTCACCAAAAGCCTGCATTGCGGGGTTTACCGTAGAACCATCGATAACGATATCTAAGTGGCCATTGAGGGGACCGGTAGCAATTTTTGAGCCAGCAATTGCCGGGAATACTCCGGGTACTCCCTGCCCGTTCGGCTGGTGGCAGGCGGCACATGTGCGTGTATAGACTTTTTCACCCTGAGCAAAAAGCTCTTCGAAGGTAAATGTCTTCGCTGTAAGTTCACGCATTTTTATGGCTTCTGCTGCACGAGAACTCAACCAGGCATCGTATTCAGCCTGTGGTACTGCTTTCACAACAATAGGCATAAATCCATGGTCTTTTCCGCACAATTCAGCACACTGTCCGCGATATATTCCCGGCTCCTCAATACGCGTCCAGGCATCATTGATAAAACCGGGGATAGCATCTTTTTTAACGGCTAGATCTGGGACCCACCACGCATGTATCACATCATTGGCAGTAATCAGGAAGCGGATTTTTTTCTTGATAGGAACAACCAGGGGCTCATCGACTTCTAGGAGGTAGTTAGCACCCTTAGGCTGGAGGTTATCAATTTGAGCTTTGGGAGTGGACAAGCTGGAAAAGAATGAAACATCAGTGCCCCGATATTCATATTTCCACTTCCATTGATAACCGGTGATTACGATATTGAGATCTTCTTCCTCAGTATCGTAAATATCATAGAGCGTTTTGGTGGCCGGAATCGCCATCAGAATCAGGATGACGGTGGGAATAATAGTCCACACCAACTCCACAACCGTGCTCTCATGAAATTGGGCCGCTTGGTATCCCTTACTTTTGCGGTGACGCCACATGCTGTAGAACATGATGCTGAACACCAATGCCCCTATAGCCACACAAATCCAAAAGATCAGCATGTGTAGCTCGTAGGTGGTCTGGGCGACTTCTGTCACCCCCTGGGGCATATTAACCCCCCAGCGCTCAACGTCCTGCTCATTCGCTAACACCGCTTGTGCAGATAGCGAAGTAGCCAGCAAGGCGAACAGCCGATCAAAGCCTTTCAACATCGCCTACAGATCTCCGTGGTTGCGGGTCTCTCAGGGAAACCCGTAATTTTTATTTTGGCCACTGGCCTTCACGGATAAGCGAATTTTACCTGTATCAACTGCCTAACAGGATTAATTCCACACAAAATTTGTGGACATACTGTAGTAACACAAGACTACATACACTGGGCGAGGAGACCACCTCGCGTTACTGCCGTCAGTGCAACTTGTTATTCTTAGTAAAAGATTTTTTACTCCAGATGTCGTCGTCCGGAAAGGTACAACCAACAACCAGTTTCTTTATTTGTCGCAACTACTGCAGGTACAAAAGGAACACATCGACACGAAAAAGTCAATCGGGATCATTTTTGAATAACGTTGCTGCTTTATGAAAAAATTCGGTGATTAACAAATAAATTTAACCTCTTTGATAGGATATTTTTCCACAAGTAGAAAAAATATCGCTCCAAATAGAAACATGGCAATTTATTTGGTGAAAGATGACAACTAATCAAGCATTTATAATGCTGCCAAGAGAAGTATAAACCCTCCGGTTCAAGTGTCCCTGATTGCTTTTACACGGATTGACAACGATTTTTAATCCCTAATACTAAATTCTGACTGCTTCACAAAACCAAGACAGATTAGTTTCAATAAGCTTGAGGATTATCAGGCAGATCAATACAGAATCCTGTACTATCTACACTCAATCGAAATGATTTTTCCGCCAAATATTTCGTTTCGATTTTGTAAGCGTTACGAAATGAATTGCAAATAGCAGTATTGGGAGTCCAATTTAGGAAAAGGGTCTTATCAGCTCTGTACTGTTTCCATTGGTAGAATCCGCCCGCACAGCTTTTCTTTTTCCGATTTCGGCTAGAAGCCAATCTATCCGTTAGTTGTTATGACTTATGCCTTCTTCTACAAAACTTGAATCCCAACCCATGTCTCGCGTCTGGAATCTGGCTTGGCCAATGATACTGAGTAATATTTCAGTGCCCTTACTCGGGATAGTAGATACCGCAATTCTTGGTCACCTCCCATCTGCAGAGTACCTATCCGGTGTAGCTATCGGGGCTAGCGTAATGTCGATGCTTTTATGGGCATTTGGGTTTCTGCGCATGGGTACTACCGGACTGGTGGCTCGGAGTACGGATCTTGGGATTCAATGGTTAGTACGTGCACTAGTATTAGCCATGGGGTTGGGAATCACTCTGTTTATTGTTGCCTCTCCTTTAATCTACTATATCGTTGAGTGGATGAATGCCAGTCAGGAAGCACAACCCCACGCACTGGCCTACCTACAAATACGTCTGTTATCTGCCCCCCTGGCTCTGGCAAACTTTGCCATTCTGGGTTTTTTTATTGGTAGACAAGATAGCCGTGCGCCTCTATATATACTTTTCGCTGCCAATCTACTGAACATAGCCCTCGATTTCCTATTTATTCTTGGCCTGGGCCTAGGGGCAAAAGGTGCAGCAGCGGCAACGGTACTCGCTGATATTTTTGCATTTCTACTGGGTCTATATCTTCTTACCAGGGTTCATGTTGATATCTGGGCCTATATACGCAAAGAAATTGGGCAGAAGAAACTTCTCCCCTGGATCGATTCATCCCCATGGATTAATCTTTTAAAGATAAATACAGACTTATTTATAAGAACCTGTTTGCTCTTGCTAACACTCACTTTTTTTACTGCACAAGGGGCAGCCCAAGGTGATAATGTACTTGCTGCAAATGCTATTCTTATACAGTTATTAATGATGACTTCCTATGCCCTGGATGGTTTTGCTCATGCTACCGAGGCCTTGGTTGGGGAATCCATGGCAAAGAGATCAACGGCTCTATTCAGAAATACCGTTCGCAGTGCAGGTTTGTGGGCCCTGGGAAGCGCTGTCCTGATTACGCTGGTACTAGTTTCAGGGAAACCCTTGATTCTATCCTTATTTACAGATATCAAACCAGTAATCCACCAAGCGGAACAGGTATATTGGTGGCTCTGTGCACTACCTTTATTAGCGGTTTGGAGCTATCAGCTCGATGGTGTTTTTATCGGTGCTGGGAAAAGTCGCGATATGCGTAATACTATGTTTATAGCCTCAGTACTGGTTTTCTTTCCCGCCTGGTGGTTTACAAGGGATTGGGGGAATACAGGCATATGGTTCAGCTTGTTTTTGTGGATCGGAGCACGATCTTTAGGACTCATAGTATATTTTCAATACTACACTGTAACCAATTCCTGGATACGTAAATTACAGTAAAACTGTGGCAGGATATTTAGAGTAATTTTTTAATGTATAAATAACAGAATATGACAAATTTTGCGATTGAGAAATTAACTATTTCAGCCAGGATTACTCACTATCAAAATAGTAAATCTCTTATGATACTACAAACACATTTAAAGCTATAATCTCAGGTTGGTAAATAATGAGCGGGCAAAGCAACAAATAATAAAACCCGCTCATATTTTTAATAGCTTGAAGACTGTACCTGTTTTTGCACTAGAATTTGCTTAAAATTTCCATAAAACGCTCCCTCTCCCTGTATAACAGCGCCATATAGGTCTTCAACCTTCTGCTTTAATTCTTGGCTATAAAAATATAGGCTGCCGTTTCGGACACTATAGGACTTTGGATTCTCAGCCATGGTTTTGTAAAAAAGGGATACTCTTTCCAGATAGGTATCTGCCTGCTTTTTGGAAAAATTACCTTGTTGGTAATTATCTAAAACCTGCGAACTGATTTTTTGAAGAGTTAATTCGCGCTCTTTATCTGAAAAACGAAAGGCTTTTAATTGCGTATTGATATCTCGCTTTAGGTCTTTCATATAGCGAGCTGCAGCTTCTGCTGATTCATATAGTGCGTGAATAGTCTTTTCCCGCTTCCGCAGAGCACCGCGATCTTTCAAGGTATATATATTGGAGATTTCCTTTTCGGAGAAATCGCCCAGGGGGCGAAAAATAGTGACATGTTGCAAATTACTATTCCTTGTGAGCTTGTCACAAATCTTTATTGCATGTCTCCACTTTTCAAAAGACTCCCCTTTAAGGATTTGATCGGGTAGGGCTTTTACCGCAGCTCCCAGTCTATTTTCCTCTTCAATGTAATAATCTGGATGGGTCTTCCAGTCATTAGCTTGTAAACGAAATAACGTAAGTATCCCCTGATTCACACAGCTCGTTAGTAAATAGGCAACTTGCTCTCTCTGCCGTTCTGTGTTTTTTCGATGGCGATCAAGGCCATAGAGACCTATGATCGCAACCGCAATAAAAACCACCAGTATAAAAAATATTTTTTTCACTTTTTACGGCTACTTGTGGGTTGGATAAGTTTCACCGGTTTCTCGTGAATATCTTTCTCTGTATCTTGGGTAACACGAGTAGACAGTTCTGTTGGCGCTGACTGCAATCGAATTTCATCCTTAAACCCACAGGCAACACATTCCCTATAATTTTTTCCATCCTTGTGATAGTTAATAATTTTATCCATTTCGCTACAGCGGGGGCACACAGCCCCTGCAATAAAGCGTTTTTTAACGATCTTACCAGACTCAGCCGAATCTTCTTTCTTCATCATGACTACTACTCAATATTTCATGACTGACTTATCCGTTACACAGGACTGATATTCAGCTCTTGCTGCTCGATACCAGAGTGACGCAATAGGGCATCAATTTGCGGCTCTCGTCCACGGAATTGAACAAACAGCTCCAACGCATCACGGCTACCACCCTGTTCCAAAATACTGTGCAGAAATTTATTTCCCGTCTCTCTATTAAAGATACCATCTTCCTCAAATAGAGAAAAAGCATCTGCCGAAAGCACTTCTGCCCATTTATAGCTGTAATATCCTGCGGCATAACCACCAGCAAAAATATGGCTAAAAGCATTTTGGAAGCGGTTTTCTGCGGCGATAGGCACAACAGCAACCTCTGCTCGTACCTGATCCAGTAAAACCTGAACTTTATCGGCGGTCAATGCCTCTTCGCTGGCATGGAGGCGAAAATCAAAAAGTGCAAACTCCAACTGGCGTACTGTAAACATGGCAGACTGGAAATTTTTCGCTGCCAGCATTTTATTCAGTAAAGCTTCGGGAAGGGCCTCTCCAGTTTCGAAATGTGCAGAAATTATGGAAATAGCCTGGGGTTGCCAACACCAATTTTCCAGAAATTGGCTGGGCATTTCCACCGCATCCCAAGCGACACCATTAATACCAGAAACTGCTGCCACATCAATCTGTGTCAGCATATGGTGGAGGCCATGGCCGAATTCATGGAATAAAGTGGTTACTTCCGTGTGGGTTAAAAGTGAGGGGATATCACCTGCAGCCGGACTGAAATTACACACCAGATAAGCTATAGGCAACTGGAGTCCGTTGAGTGTGTGGCGACGACTACTTACTGTATCCATCCAGGCCCCGCCACGCTTTTTCTCACGTGCGAACGCATCCAAATAGAAACCAGCTATCTTTTCGCCATCTCTCAGCAGCCAAAAGAACTGCACGTCGGCATGCCAAGTAGCAACGCTGGTATCTTCTTCAACTGTGATTCCGAATAGTTTGTCCACCACAGTAAAGAGGCCCTCAACGACTTTGGCGTAAGGGAAATAAGGCCTCAATTCCTCTTGGCTGATGGCGTATCGCTTCTGTTTGAGCTTTTCTGCGGCCCAGGCCACATCCCATGGTTGCAACTCTTCAATACTGAGTTGGTCTGCAGCAAACGCTTTCAGCTCAGCCATTTCTCGTTGGGCAGCTGGCCTGGCTCGTTCAGCCAGATCCTGTAGAAATTCCAAAACCCGCTCTGTATTTGGAGCCATTTTGCTGGCCAATGACAGCTCCGCATAGCTGTTCATTCCCAGTAAACTGGCCTGTTCAGCGCGCAATGCGAGAATTGCCTCCATCACTTCGGAGTTATCGTATTCACCTGCCTGGGGACCAACTTCGGATGCTCGACTAACAAAAGCCAAATGGACATCCCGACGCAGAGATCTATTTTCAGCGTGGGTCATAACAGCGAGAAAGCTGGGCCCCTCTAAGGTAATCAGCCACCCATCGAGGCCTTTTGCCTCAGCTGCATTCCGTGCAGCGGCGAGAGCAGTTTGAGGAAGCCCCTGAAGCTGAGCTTCATCATTCGTATGCCAGGTCCAGGCATTAGTTGCATCGAGGACATTGTTGGCAAATTGGCTGGATAACTCCGCCAAACGCTGACTGTTAGCGGCAAACTTTTCACGGGCCTCTCCTTCAAGGCCTACACCACCAAGTTCAAAGTCTCTGACTCCCAGCTCCAAAGACTTCTTGCGTGCCTGTGGCCAGTTTGCAAATTCGGGCGACTGCATTAATTGGAGGTACAGGTCGTAAAGTTCGCGATTTTGCCCCTGCTTTGTCCAGTAAGCCGTCACTTTGGCTAAAGCGGCCTCATAGGGCGCCCGCCAGGGGCCACTTAGAACGCTATTCAGGTGACTGACTGGGGAGAAGGCTCGATTTAGCTGGTCTTCCGCCTGCTCCAGAGGCACCAGTGTATTATCCCAGCTGGGGGTCTCCAATCCCTGTTGAAGGGTTTGCTCACACGTTTTAATCAGTTCGGCGATGGCGGGTTCCACCTGCTCGGGCTCGAGATTATCAAAAGGCGGCAGCAGCGGGATATTCAACAGTGGATTGGACATATAAGACTCTGTGCTCGAATTAGGATAAAGCTATGATAGAGGATTCATTGTACAGGAGCTTATTTATGTCCCCACTGCGCAGCCACGATGATTCCCAAGGCGAGAAGTTTCCAGAGCTTGGCGACAGCGTATATATCGATCCGCAATCCGCAGTCATTGGTGACGTTACCCTCGGGGATGATTGCTCCGTATGGCCCATGGCCGTTGTGCGCGGTGATATGCATAAGATCCGCATCGGCGCGCGAACCAGTGTACAGGATGGGGCTGTTCTCCATATCACCCATGCGGGACCATTCAACACCGACGGTTGGCCGCTGACTATTGGCGAAGATGTCACTATCGGTCATAAAGCCTGCCTGCACGGTTGTACCATCGGCAACCGGATCTTAATTGGTATCGGATCTATTGTTCTCGACGGAGCCATTATTGAGGACGATGTCGTACTGGCAGCCGGGGCACTGGTTCCGCCCGGTAAAACCCTGGAGAGTGGTTATCTCTATGTAGGCGCCCCCTGCAAAAAGGCGCGCCCCCTGTCTGACAAAGAAAAGGCTTTCTTTAAGTATTCCGCTGAAAACTACGTGAAACTGAAAGATCAGTATCTCCTTAAACAGCAACCATAGTGACAGCCGGCTCCCCGCTATGCTTAACCTGAATATGGACCAGCTGCATATTTTTGTGCGCTCCTGTGAAGTCGGATCTTTTTCGGCGGTTGCTCGCGAAGTGGGCCGGGCTCAGTCTTCTGTAAGCAGCTTGATTCAAAATCTTGAACTCGACCTGGGGCTGACTCTCTTTAACCGCGAAGGGAAATATCCCCAACCCACTGACGCCGCTTTGGCATTACTGCCATTAGCACGTCAATCGTTGGGGCAGTTGCAGCGCTTCCAACAGGCGGCAAATTCCTTCCAGCGGGGAGAAGAGCCCCAGCTCAATATATTATTTGAAGAGCTGGTAATGCCGGATCGACTCAACGATATGCTGGTAACTTTCAGCGAGCGCTTCCCGCATACTGAGCTTCAGCTCGGCAGTGTTACTGGGAAGGAAGCGGTCCAGCAGGTGGCACATGGTGAAGCCGATTTTGCCTTTGTCACCTCCAGGGATTCCTATCCCAGCTCGCTGGATACCAGTAACCTGGGACAACAGCGGGTACTTAGCCTGGCCTGCCCGGAACATCCCCTTGCCCAGAAAAAACAATCCTCATTGAATGAAGCGGCCCAGCACCGACAGATCACCACAGCACCAGAATCCCAAAGGTACCGTTGGCAGCTCTCTGCACAGACTTGGCGAAGTGATTCTCTGCTACAGGCCCTGGATCTGGCATGTAAGGGGGTTGGGTGGGTCAATGCGCCCTACGAACTGGCCCGCCCCTTTTTAAAAAGCGGCAGGTTGGTTGAGCTCAACTTAACCGGTTCTCTCAATACCTGGAGCCTCGGTGTGGATCTGCTCTGGTCCAAGCAGACGCCACAAGGCTTAGCTGCGCAATGGTTTGCCCGAGAGGCCCGGCGACTCTACGGTAACTTTTACAGTCCACCTATCGAAATATCCGATAGAAACTAATTTTTACCTATCAGGCTTTTACATAAGACTTGGCGTTGTAGGCCGATGGTCTGTGACTCAATCCGACTTGATTAGGAGCCAAACTATGTCCAAACAGCAATATCTCCAGGAAATGGAGGCCTTCTCCCAAAAATACCGCTATGACATGGACTACTTGCGCGAGTTTCTTCAGGGCTCTCCTGAAGGCTTTGAAAAATTTAGAAATTTTCAGCCCCTATCCATGCACAGGGAGTTTTTACCTATTGATGTTTTTTGGGTGAGTAAGATAGCGGCAATGCAAGTAGCTGATTGCGGCATGTGCCTGCAACTGAATGTGCGTATGGCCTTAGAGGCTGGTGTTGAACCCCACTTGGTGAAAGCTTGTATCCAAGGCGGCAGCGGCCTGCCTGAGAACTTGCAGGACATTTTTGATTTTGCAACAGCCGTGGCCAGCTACAAAACGATCGATCCTGTTCTCAATGAACGGATAGGTGCACAACTGGATAACCGACAGAGAATCGAGCTGGGGGTCAGCGTCGCTACCGCGTCAGTCTTCCCCACAATCAAGCGGGCTATGGGGTATACCCAAAGCTGCAGCCTGGTTGAGATCGAATTTAAACAGTGATGTGGTAGGCCTTGGCAACCAAGGCCTCCTCACTATTTACCCTGTAGCCGCAGCAGTGCCGATGCACCTATGCCGCCAATGGCACAAGCCAAAACGATAACCAGGGGCGTCATTTGTCCCAGTACCAGAGCACCGTAGTCATAACCTCTCTGCGGCAGAAGATACAACAGCATCAACCCTGCCGGCACCAGGGATAAG
This sequence comes from Microbulbifer sp. CNSA002, assembly GCF_047324085.1. Classification (NCBI taxonomy): domain Bacteria; kingdom Pseudomonadati; phylum Pseudomonadota; class Gammaproteobacteria; order Cellvibrionales; family Microbulbiferaceae; genus Microbulbifer; species Microbulbifer sp. CNSA002. Next base: position 43,432 of record NZ_CP172449.1, on the reverse strand, counting down.
AGGAAGCCCCGTATTAACCAGGCGTTGCGCAAAGGCAACAAAAACAGCAACCCGAAAACTCCACCCCAAACTACGCGCTGGTACAGGTAGGCATTGCTCAGGGATGGCGCCAAATCTACCCCTAGAAACTGGGTGAAACCATACCGCCCCATCGCCCATAGCCCCACGGCATAGCAAAGCCCACCGAAACACCCCACAGCAAAACAAATCGACAGGTTTCGCACAATATCACGCACAACGCTTTCTCTCTTTTAATTATCGGTTGTCTGGTTGAGGTCCCGGCGCAGCTTAGCCATGACTGGCGCTGTTTCTGGACGAATATTCCGCCACAGCAAAAATGATTCAGCGGCCTGCTCTACCAACATGCCTAGACCGTCAGCAGTCTCTGCCCCCTGCCCACGGGCCCATTGTGTAAAAGGCGTTGGCTTAGCTCCATACATCATGTCGTATGCTTTGCCATGACTCGCAACGCAACCTTCAGGCAATGGAGGTAGCACACCGCCTAGGCTTGCAGAACTCGCATTGATAATCAGGTCGTAGCAGCCTCTCAACTCCTCCAGGCCGCCACCACTTAATTCTCCCAACTGAGAAAATTCTGCCGCAAGCTGTACCGCTTTTTCTGCGGTGCGGTTGGCAATATGTAAATGTGCTGGTTTTTCCGCAAGGATTGGCAGCAATGCTCCCCGGGCGGCTCCGCCAGCTCCCAGCAAGAGAACTTTCCGATCCTTGATTTTCCAGCCCAAGTTGGTGCAAATATCAAATACTAGGCCGGCCCCGTCGGTGTTATCGCCGAGAATCTTTCCACCTTCAGTCAGTGCCAAAGTATTCACCGCTCCCACAGACGCAGCCCGCTCGGTCAGGTTATCCGCCATCTCAAATGCTTGCAGCTTGAAGGGCACCGTCACATTAAGGCCACAACCACCCCCAGCAAAAAAAGTTCGCGCGTAATTAACAAAGCCATCCAGGGGGGCAAGCAGTTTACTGTAATCAATATCCTCGCCTGTTTGCGTGACAAAGGCTCGGTGTATCTCCGGTGAGAGGGAGTGCTCTATAGGGTTACCCACCACCGCATAGCGGTCACTCATGATTCCGCCCTTTTGCGCTCTCTCGCTGCCTCACGAATCTTGGCACTTTCATCGACAATTATTAAACCGTCAATTTTGAGGCCGTCGGCAGCTTCGGTGACTAAATAGCGGGTTTGTGAGCTGTACAGCTCTACTGCCTTTTCTTCCCCCTGCGGGTGTAACAAGGTCCAGCGCAAGCTCGCAAGGGTGCTGTAATTATTCAGCTCTATCACCTCGGTAACAGTGCCGAGAATCTGACAGACACCAAGGCGTCGATAAGCATTGAGGAGCTTAACCACCTGCTGGATAAACTCATCCCGTTCTACGGTGAGCTTTACGCCATCTTCCCGGTAGTAGTGCAGTGGGAAACGATAAAAGTCAGCAATCTGCTCAACATCTCCCGTTTCAAAATGCCGCCTGTAATCGAGAAACAGGGAGTTGATTCCTTCCAATCGCGATGGGTGCACAACAAACCTCCATTGTGACAAATTGCTTGGCTATACCCAGTCTCTGTGTGGCAGAAAATCAGTGTATAGCTTCTCTTCCGCAGACCCCGGCTCTGGTTGCCAGTCATACTTCCAGCTCACCAGTGACGGCAAGGACATCAGAATGGATTCTGTACGCCCACCACTTTGCAATCCGAACAGAGTGCCACGATCAAAGACCAGGTTGAATTCCACATAGCGCCCACGGCGGTAGAGTTGGAATTCACGCTCGCGCTCACCGTAAGCAGTCTCTTTGCGCTTCTGCACAATGGGTAGATAAGCCTCCAAGTAACTATCGCCAACAGCGCGCATAAGCGCAAAAGCGTTGTCGTAGCCACCTTCGTTAAAATCATCGAAAAAGAGCCCGCCGACTCCCCGAGCTTCATCTCGGTGCTTCAGGTAGAAATATTTGTCACACCACTGCTTAAAGCGAGGGTATACCTCGCTGCCAAAAGGCTCACAGGCCTGCTTGGCCGTTTGGTGCCAATGTACGACATCCTCGTGATAGCCGTAATACGGGGTCAAATCATAGCCACCACCAAACCACCAGATGGGCTCAGCTCCTGGCTTTTTCGCCACAAATAGACGCACGTTTGCATGGCTAGTGGGTACGTAAGGGTTGCGCGGGTGAATGACCAGGGAGACGCCCATTGCTTCAAAAGAACAACCGGCCAGTTCGGGGCGATTAGCCGTGGCCGAAGGCGGGAGTCCATCCCCATAAACATGGGAAAAGTTCACTCCGCCTTTTTCGATCAGATTCCCCTCTTCCAGCACTCGAGTTCGACCACCGCCACCACCGGGCCTGTCCCAGTTGTCCTCACGAAATGACTGACCGTCTTCTTCGCTCAGGGCATTGCAAATACGGTCTTGTAGGCCGAGTAGATAGGCCTTTACTTCCTTGGTATCGATATCACTCATAGGCGAAAACTACGTCTCTGTTTGAGGTTAGGCACCCGCCCTCAGCACACGGCCGCTTTGCAGATCGCGAATTTCACTGGGGGCGCTGCGGCCGCCGGTCGAGCCGCCGCCGACAAAGTCGAGGTCGCGGCCGAAATAGCGTAGTACCTGGTACTTATTACGGGCGGGCTGAGACCCGGCCGGGTTTGCTGAAGTGGATACGATAGCACCGCCAAAGGCGCGTGTTAACGCAGCAGTAAACGGGTGATCGGTGCAGCGCAGGGCCACAGATTTATGTACTCCACAGACCCAAGCAGGAATTAAGCCCCGATGGGGTACGAGCCATGTCACCGGTCCCGGCCAGCTGCAATCCAGCTGTTCCTCTTGCTGATCACTGAGGTTTCTAAGGAGCGGATCAAAATGTCTTCTGTCACCGGAGACCAGGATCAAACCCTTCTCAAGTGGGCGATGCTTGAGTTGTAGCAAACGCCTGACAGCCAACAGGTTATTGGGGTCGCAAGCCAAGCCCCATACAGATTCAGTGGGATGGGCAATAACACCACCCGCTGCCAGGGCGCGGGCAGCCTGTTTTACGGAAAGCGGTGAGTACTTCATTTTAACGCTAGTCTTACTTCCCTTTATGCAGTTGCAAATCTTGTTGATAGGGAATGTCGAATGTCTCCAGAACAACTTCCACTACAGGCAGATGGGAGTCCGAATCCATTGAAGTCGCAACACAAGGCTCACTCAATTCAACTCTCTTTACTATCGAAGCGGAAGGACGCTGGCAATCTAGCTGATTGCATTGATTGACACAAGATATTGCTTTATGGCCTAGCCCAGTTGCTCAAAAAACATCCATCCGCTTTTTTCCAAGCTTAAGTACTTCATGGTTCTCGCTGGCATATTGGCGCCTAACCTTCAATTCAGCCACCACCAGCTTCCCAGCACTATCAGTCGCCGACGCTCCCGAAATCTAGTCCTCTCCAGCTCGGGGATACCTAACGATTTTAGCTTCCTCCTATACTGGTCTTGATCTCGACTATTCTCAGATAGCGCCAAAGCCTTCTTAAAACTACGCTGATAACCCTTGGCTCCGGACTTTAGACGCGCCATTCCCAGTAGAAAATGAAAACGATGGTCTTCCTTCTTTATCGAAATTGCATCTTCAGCCTTATTGGCCGCCAATTCATACAACTCATCTTCGTAAGCTGTAAGCGCTTGACCGTACCAATAGTAGGGGTCCTCCTGCCTATAATCATGTAGTTTTGCTGACAGAACATTTGCCATTTGAAGGTCACCCTGAGCTCGGAGAACTTTCTCCAGATTGCTCAACGAAACCAAGTTTGCTCCATCAAGCTTCAACGCTATAGCGTAAGAACTAATTGCTTGTTTGACCAAACCCGCTGAACGATATATAGCCCCCAAATTATTCCAAAGATCTGCTTCCTCTGGCGCCAGTAACATTGACTTTCGAATATAAAGAAAGGCGTTTTTAAAATCTCGATCCGCAAGAAACTCCATAGCCAGGTTACTATAGAATTTTGCAAAAGCTGCCTTATCTTCCAGCTCTTTTTGATTATATTCTGGATTGTAATCCGTAAAGTTAAAATCCAATATGCGTTGTCTACTACCAGTATCAGCTACAACATTAATGTGCTGGTAAACAAAGGTCTGTTGGCTCTCCAAATATCTCACTTCTGGAACAAAAACCTCATTGAATTTAGCATCCACCCCAAGTTCACGAATCATTGCAACTAAAAAGGCACTAAAAGCCATGCAATTTCCTCTCTGCTGATCAAAAACTTGTGCAGCATTGAGCGTGGCATCTGCATCGTAGAGAATTGAAAAATATTGGCTCTGCAATTTATTTATCAGAGCATCCAACCTATCACTTTTTTTTCTGGTACTTATCGATTTTAAAAACAACCTCATATCATTATTCAATGCCAGGATATCAATATCAGGCAAATCAGAGTTAGTTATAGGGGAACTCCAAAAATATATACCACTAAGCAACTGTTCATCTGAAAATTCTTGAGAAATAGATATATCTGTTTTTTTTATTTGTGTAGAGCAGCCTCCCAAAACTAGAAAAATAAGGGATAAAGCTACTTTGATCTTTTTCATAAGCATGCCTTTAATACAGTATTAAATACCAATCCAGCAGGATATATTTTTAACACAAAAGGCAAGCAAATGAATTACGTATCAAAACACCAGATTCAGTTGCTGACCATCGCTAACTTGACGCCCGCGGCATAGTCCGGATGCACCTTGGAAAAGTGTGCCAATTGTCGCTGAATTATTTCATCCGGTACACCCGCCATCGCTTCTGCAATATTGTTATATAAGCGCTGTTTTTGTTCATCGTCGAACAAATCAAAGAGCGCTCGAACCTGACTGTAATCGTCATTACCTTTGCGGTGGTCATATCTATCTGCCGCACCGGATATTGGTAATGGGGGTTCTTTCGCTTTTGGGTCCTCCTCTGGCCCAGAAAAACTATTCGGCTCATAAAAGGCATCCGGATTGCCACTGCGGATACCCGTACTATTCATTTCACCATCCCGATAATAATTATGGACAGGACAACGCGGTGCATTCACTGGAAGACTCTCATAGTGAGTTCCCAAGCGGTGACGATGTGCATCGGCATAAGAGAATATACGCGCCTGCAGCATCTTATCCGGCGAGAAACTGATACCCGGTACGATATTGGATGGAGAGAAAGCTGCCTGCTCGATTTCTGCAAAATAGTCTTGCGGGTTGCGATTCAACTCCATGGTTCCCACCTCGATAGGTGGGTAATCACCGTGGGGCCAAACCTTGGTGAGGTCAAAGGGGTTGTAGCTTGTTTTGCCAAGGTCTGCCTCGGGCATGACCTGAATTTGGAATGTCCACTTCGGACATTCCCCATTTTCTATCGCACTGTACATCGCCTCCTGGTAACTCTCCCTCGAGCGTCCAATCACTGCTCCCGCCTCCTTATTGGTGAAGTACCTATGTCCCTGCTGAGTCTTAAAATGAAATTTGACCCAGAAGCGTTCTCCACTGTGATTCCACAGGGAGAAGGTATGGGAGCCATAACCGTTCATATGCAATGGAGATATGGGCAAACCACGATCGGAGAATAGTATGGTCACCTGGTGAAGGCTTTCAGGGCTCAACGACCAGAAATCCCACATGGCCGTGGGGGAGCGCAAGTGAGTGCGTGGATGCCGTTTTTGTGTGTGAATAAAGTCCGGAAATTTGTAGGGGTCTCGTACAAAAAAGACCGGCGTATTGTTGCCGACCAAATCCCAATTGCCCTCCTCCGTATAAAACTTCAGTGCAAAACCACGAACATCCCGTTCCGCATCAGCTGCACCCAATTCACCGGCCACGGTTGAAAAACGGGCCAACAGTGGGGTCTCTGCCCCCGGCTGTAAAACCCGGGCACAGGTGTGGTTAGAAATATCAGCGGTTACCCTCAAAACCCCATAGGCGCCCCAACCTTTGGCATGTACCGCCCGCTCGGGTATACGCTCACGATTTTGATGGGCCAGTTTTTCGATAAGCTGATAATCTTGAATCAATAGCGGGCCATCTGGCCCCGCTGTAAGGCTGTTTTGATTATCGGGAACCGGAGCGCCGGCATCAGTGGTGAGTTTGGGTTTATCCGCCATAATTAGACTCCACTTTTGGAATCCACTGAGTATTAACGCTGCTCCAGAGCAGCGCGAATTGATCGGCGGCTACACCATCAACAAGGAGTTTCTGGTTAACTCTCTTCGTAACTTCCCAGTAAGACCTTTAGAGACTCACTGACTCCTCACAGGTTTTAGCCAGTTTTTTCCCATCCATATAACGGCTGCCCTTCATTGTTAACTGGTAAGACCCTGTGAGTTGCTCCACCAGGCCCTGTAACTCCAATTCCATCAATACAGCCATCAATTCACCCGCCTCAATCCCGGTATCACGAGACAATAGCTCGATACTCCGAGGCCCTCCGGCAAGCGCCCTGATGATATGTTGCTGAAGCTCGGGCAGTGGTTTACCGGGGGGGAGTTCAGTGGGTGTGGGCTCTGCCAGTAAACCGCCGAGCTGGCCGGCTACATCTGCGCTGGTTTCAACCAGTGTCGCACCTTCTTTAATCAGGTGGTGGCAACCCCTGGCCATTGGATTGTGGATAGAACCTGGAATCGCAAAAACCTCTCGATTCTGCTCCAGCGCCAAACGTGCCGTAATCAGAGAACCTGAGCGCATTGCTGCTTCTACCAGTAATACCCCCATTGAAAGGCCACTGATAATCCGGTTCCTCCGAGGAAAATTCTTCGCTTCAGCATTGCTGCCAAGAGGCAATTCGCTTATTAGAGCACCGCCTGCAGAGAGAATATCCTCCGCCAGGGGGCGGTTGTGTTTTGGATAAATACGGTCAACTCCACTACCCAAAACTGCGATCGTGGAGCCCGCTCCCTGCAGCGCCCCTCGGTGAGCTGCGGCATCTACGCCCAGAGCCAGCCCGGAAGTGATAGCAAATCCGGAACCGGCCAATTCCGCGGCGAAGGCCCGGGCATTATCCAGACCCGCCACAGTCGCCCGACGGGCACCCACCATCGCTACCTGCGGTAGATTTAGAACGCTTTTTTCACCACGGATATATAGCACAGGCGGGGGGCGCGAGGTCTCCGATAAAAGGGCGGGATAGTCGGGATCGCTGTGACAAATCAGCTGCACGCCCAAGTCTGCGCAGCGGGCTCGCTCACGCTCAACCCAATCAGCGAGTTCACTGGCGGCAGATCGGCTGGAAAATTCCCTCCACTGGATTTGGGCCCGTGGTGATAATTTTTGCAGAAGAGGTTGAGGAAACTGCTGGAGAGCCTCTTCGGCAGTGGCAAAGTGCTCCAGTAATTGCCAGTAGCGAGCCGGGCCAATTCCCTCGAGACGCAGCAACGCCATAGTAGCGGTCAATGCATCCATGCAACTTACCATTTTCTGTTTTGATAGTTGTGCGGCAGGGCAAACAGCAACACCTGCCGCGAGATTTTCTGGGATCGCTTAGGGGTTGCGCACCATATCCATCACTGCCAGCGGGCGACGAGCGTCCAGTACCAGGGCTAGGCTCATTTTTTCAAAGGTGCGGAACACCATCAACTCACCAGCGCGGGTATCCGGAAGCTTCACTACGTCACCAGCAATACGGTCACGCACTGTTGAACCCGCTTTGTATATCGCCAGGACATTACCCGGCAGCAGTCCATCCCGATCACCGACATTGAGAATTACGACATCAAATTTACCAATTTGAGTAACCCCTTCATCGACTCCTAGAATCAGGCTATCGATAGCGATAGTGGGCGCGCTGGGGTGGAACAGGGCTTCAATTGAGCGCTCCTCCACCGGCATCAACCGATCATCGAGGCGAACCTCACGGGCAGTGCTGCGCACGCCCATAGTCGCAACGGAAAAGTTCGGGTTGTTGTCTGGGTCCAACTGCAGCAAGTCGACAGAACCTACACCGAGGGCTTGTCGACCGAGGACTTCACCGGATACAGGGTCTGTATAGACCGGGCCGGGGCGATAAATGCCATAAGACGGCAGTGGAGCACCAAAATTACCGCGCGCATAGATGGTGTCACCCGCTCCCATCAGAATGTGGTCATCGGAGCCGGAAACAATGTAAGGAGTACCTTCAAAAGCACCGGGCTCCACAATACGGGTACGGGATAAGAAAGCATTAATCGCATCCAGCGGAATCGCCGAGATCGCGTCTTCTACCGCCTCGCGACGGATCGAGGGCGACAACCGATTACCATCAATCCCCGGGGATAGTTGATACGCCCGGGGGCCGCGCTGCAGTTGTAATTGTGGCTGGCCATCGATGTAAACAAGGCGCAGGCTATCTCCTGGATAAATCAGGTGGGGGTTTTCCACCTGTGGGTTCACTTGCCAAATCTCCGGCCAGTACCAGGGTTGCACCAGAAACTGACTGGAAATATCCCAGAGCGTATCGCCCTTTTGCACCACATAAGCGTCGGGGTGACTGGGGTTCAGGCGAACCTGATCCTGTGCTTCGACACCAAGGGCAACCGCTAACATCGAGATCGCGGCCAGGATAATTTTTTTCATGGAAGCATTCCTATGCTCTTTATCGCTATAATTCTCAGCGCCGGGCCACTCCCGTGAAGGGAGCGAGACCGGACCCGGGCGCATAGCGCCAGCAAAAACAGGGGTCCACTCGGTAAATTTTGAGCGCGATCATAATGTTATCAGCGCACGTTCAACGAATACTAGAAGTTTGTCACAGGTGTTATGGCTAAACTCGAGATACTGGAATTTCCCGACCCGCGCCTGCGCGAGGTCGCTAAACCCGTCGCTGAAGTGACCGACGCCCACCGCCAATTGCTCGACGACATGTTTGAAACCATGTACGCCGCGCCCGGCATCGGCCTCGCCGCCATCCAAGTCAATGTGCAGGAGCGCATTGTAGTGGTGGATATCTCTGAAGACGGCAATGAACCACTCGGGTTTATCAACCCCGAGATCGAAGTGCTGGACCCGGAGATCCACCAGTACGACGAGGGCTGCCTGTCAGTTCCCGGTTTCTACGAAACGGTGGAGCGCCCGCGCAAAGTGCGTGTTAAAGCCCTGGACCGCAATGGCGAACCTTTTGCCCTTGAGGCCGAGGGATTGTTGGCGGTCTGTATCCAACATGAAGTCGATCATTTGGACGGCAAGCTGTTCGTGGATTATGTCTCGCCACTGAAGCGCAACCGCATCCGCTCCAAGCTGGAAAAATCCCAGCGCCGCCGCGCCTGATCTGCGCCAGCCGCAGGAGCCTGGAGCTGCCGCCTTACGGCAGCTCTCCCACCCCCATTACCTGAGAGCAAGTCAGTGAATATTATTTTTGCCGGCACACCGGACTTTGCCGCCGTGCACCTGCAAGCGCTGCTCGACAGCGAGCACAATGTCATTGCCGTTTACACCCAACCGGACAGGCCGGCTGGGCGCGGTAAGAAATTGCTCGCCAGCCCGGTGAAACAGCTGGCACTCTCCCACAATATCCCGGTGTACCAACCCCTGAGCCTGCGCGACGAGACGGCCCAGGCGGAGCTCACTGCCCTTGGAGCGGATATTATGGTGGTGGTGGCCTACGGCCTGATACTACCGCAGGTGGTGCTGGATACCCCGCGTCTGGGCTGTATCAATGTGCACGCCTCTTTGTTGCCGCGCTGGCGCGGTGCGGCACCGATCCAACGCGCGGTGGAAGCGGGTGACAGCGAGAGCGGTGTCGCCATTATGCAAATGGAGGCGGGCCTGGATACCGGCCCAGTTTTGGTGGAAAGCCGCTGCGCGATTACTGAGTCCGATACCGGTGGCAGTTTGCACGACAAGCTGGCGGAACTCGGCGGCCCATCCCTCCTCCAGGCCTTGGCTCTACTGGAAAGTGGCAGTGCCAACCCTCAGGTACAAGACGATACCCAGGCTAACTACGCCAACAAAATTACCAAGGAAGAGGCGCAGATCGACTGGCAGCGTCCCGCTGCTGAACTGCATCGATTGATACGCGCTTTTAACCCCTTCCCAGTGTGCTGGAGTACTTATCGGGACAAGAAGGGCGAGCAGCGCCTGCGTATCTATAGCGCCGCCATCGAACAAGGCTGCCACAGTGATCAGCCCGGTACCATTCTCTCCAGTGACGACGAAGGTATTTTAGTGGCCTGCGGCCGGGAGGCCCTGCGCCTCCAATTAATACAGCTACCGGGTAAAAAAGCGCTTCCCGCAGCAGAAATTTTGAAAGGCTACCGGGAGCAATTCGCCCCGGGTACCAAACTGGGATAATTATGAGCAGAGATGTACGCGCCGAGGCCGCCCGAGTTATCGCCTCACTGCTGGAAGAACGTGGCTCGTTGGCAAGACTTCTGCCTGCCGCCGAGGACAAAGTCGAGGAGCGCGACCGCCCTCTGTTGCGGGAGCTCTGTTACGGCAGTGCCCGCACGGCACCGCGCCTGCAATTGATCGCCGCCAAGTTACTGCGTAAAAAAGTCTCGGATATTGAGATCAATGCACTGATCCTGCTGGGCATTTACCAACTCGAGTACACTCGCATACCCGATCACGCCGCCATATCTGCAACCGTCAATGCCGCGCGCAGCCTCGGTCTGGACAGAGCGACCGGGCTGATCAACGGGGTGCTGCGCAACGCCCTGCGCAACAGTGAGCAGCTTCAGCGCAAGCTGTCCGGCAATCCACAGTTCAGCTCTATGCACCCGGCCTGGTTACAGCAGCAGATTAAAGCCGCCTGGCCTGAGAAGGCGTCAGACATCTTCCGCGCCAACAATGCCAACCCACCCATGACCTTGCGGGTAAATACTGCCAAGATCTCGCGCGAGGACTATTTACAACAGCTCGATGAAACCGGCCTCTCCGCCGAGCCCTGTACTATTTCCCCGGTCGGTATCACCCTGGTTGAGCCGGTTTCAGTCACAGTGCTACCGGGCTTTGCCGAGGGCTTGGTCAGTGTTCAGGATGAGTCCGCACAATTAGCGGCGCTGCTGTTACAGCCGCAGGAAAATGCCCGGGTGTTGGACGCGTGTGCGGCACCTGGAGGCAAGAGTTGCCACTTATTGGAGCAGGAATCCAGCATTCAGCTGAGCGCGTTGGATATTGAGGAGGACCGCCTTGTGCGGGTCGAGGAAAACCTCGAGCGCAACGGGCAGAGTGCCGAGCTTATTTGTGCCGATGCCACGTCTCCGAATGAGTGGTGGGACGGGCAGCAATACGACCAGATACTACTGGACGCACCCTGTTCGGCAACCGGGGTAATTCGCCGTAACCCGGATATCAAACTATTGCGCCGGGAAGAAGACATTGCCGAGTTAGTGGCTTTGCAGGGCAAGATCCTGCGCGCTCTGTGGCCCCTGGTTAAACCGGGTGGGCAGTTGCTTTACGCCACCTGTTCCAGCCTACCGACGGAAAACAGCGAAGTCGTCGCAGCGTTCATTGCGGAGACAGAGGATGCGAGCGACAATACCCCTGAACTGCTAAACGATAAGCCCTGGGGCGAGAAACAAGTTGCCGGTATGCAGCTTCTACCCCAAACCGGCGGCGGTGACGGTTTCTACTACGCTCTGCTGAGCAAAGCTGAATAACGACGTCGCTAGTCGCGAGTCTCATCCGATATGAAAATTGTCATTCTCGGCGCCGGCCAGGTGGGCGGCTCTCTAGCGGAGGCCCTGGCCTCCGAGCGCAATGATATTGTCCTGGTGGACAGCGACGAGAAAACCCTGCGCGAACTGCGCGACCGCATCGATATCGGCGTGGTACTGGGCCACGCCTCTCACCCGGATATTCTGATGGAAGCCGGGATTGAGGATGCGGATATCCTGGTTGCAGTCACCAATAACGATGAGACCAATATGGCGGCCTGCCAGATTGCGCACTCTCTGTTTCGCGTCCCCACCAAAATCGCCCGGGTACGGGCCTCCTCCTACCTGCAATACCCGGAATTATTCGATACCCAGGCCATCCCTATCGATGTACTGATCAGCCCGGAGCAACTGGTTTCAGAGTATATCTCCCGCCTGATGGAACATCCCGGAGCCTTGCAGGTATTGGATTTTGCCGGTGGTCGCGTACAGCTGGTAACTGTTTTAGCCGTTCAGGGCGGGCCTCTGGTTGGGCACCAACTGCGCTATTTGCGCGAGCATATGCCCAAGGTAGATACCCGGGTTGCTGCGATTTATCGCCGCAACCGGCCAATTATTCCCCAGGGTGATACAGTGATTGAAGCCGGCGATGAGGTGTTCTTTATTGCCGCGCGAGCAGATATTCGCGCGGTAATGAGCGAACTGCGTCGATTGGAACACGGTTATAAACGAGTGGTGATCGCCGGCGGCGGCAATATTGGTTTGCGCTTGGCCACCCGGCTGGAGAATCGCTATTCGGTAAAAATTATTGAGCAGAGCCACGAGCGCTGTGTATTTTTATCCGAGGAGCTGTCCCACACCATTATCCTGCACGGCAGCGCCTCCGATCAGGAGTTGCTGCTGGAAGAGAGCATCGAAGATACCGATGTTTTTCTTGCCCTGACCAATGACGACGAGGCTAATATCATGTCGTCACTATTGGCCAAGCGTCTGGGCGCACGCAAAGTGATGACGCTGATCAATAACCGCGCTTATGTGGACCTGGTACAGGGCGGTGAAATCGATATTGCCATCTCACCGCAGCAAAATACGATCGGCAGCCTGCTCACCCATGTGCGCCGAGGGGATATGGTCAACGTCCACTCCCTGCGTCGAGGTGCAGCTGAAGCCATTGAGGTTATCGCCCACGGTGACGAGCGCACATCCAAGGTGGTGGGGCGCAAGATCGAAGATATCGACTTACCCGAGGGCGCCTCGATTGGCGCCATAGTACGGGAAACGGAAAATGGCAGCGAAGTTTTGATGGCACACGATGATGTCATTGTGCAAAGCGATGACCACGTGATTGTCTTCCTTATCGACCGCCGCCAGACCCGCCATGTAGAACAGCTGTTCCAAGTTGGTTTTGGCTTTTTCTGAGCAAATAATATTTTCGTTTTCCGGCGATAACGGTCTCCGCCGTCCAGATAACATTGCAACAAATAACGATAGGCTGATAGGCGCCAATGCGAATTGCGGTAATTGCGCGAGTTTTTGGAATTCTCTTGACGGTGTTCAGCCTGACTCTGCTGCCGCCGATTGGCGTATCCCTTTGGTATGAAGATGGTACTCACAGTGCATTTGTCGCAGCTTTCGTCATCACTCTGATCACCGGCCTGTTCATGTGGCTGCCAGTGCACGATTTGCGCGAAGACCTGCGCACCCGGGACGGGTTCGTAGTGACATCTTTGTTCTGGCTGGTACTGGGCAGCTTCGGTGCCCTGCCCTTTATTATCAGCCCACAGCCTGACTTGAGTATCACCGACTCTATTTTTGAATCCATCTCGGGGCTAACAACCACCGGCGCCACGGTGATTACCGGGTTGGACTCACTGCCTCCTGCCATTCTCTACTACCGCCAGCAGTTGCAGTGGTTTGGCGGTATCGGCGTAATTGTTATCGCCCTGGCCATCCTGCCGATGCTGGGTATCGGTGGTATGCAGCTGTATAAGGCAGAAATTCCCGGCCCGGTAAAAGATACCAAATTGACTCCGCGTATTGCCGAGACAGCACGGGCACTAATTGTTATTTATGTGATTCTTACAATCCTCTGTGGCATCGGCTACTGGTGGGCCGGCATGACGGTATTCGACGCCGTTGGCCATGCGTTTTCCACTGTGGCCAATGGAGGCTTTTCCACCCACGATGCCAGTATGGGTTTCTACGCCCACAACCGCGCGATCATGATTATTTGTATCGTGTTTATGTTTACTGCTGCCATTAACTTCGGTCTGCATTTCTTCGCATTTCGCAACAGGACCCTCAGCCACTATTGGCGCGACTCAGAATTCCGCTTCTACGTTATGTTGATTCTCGGTGCCGGCCTGTTGATCAGCTGTTACCTGTGGATATTGAATATCTTCTCCCCCGGCAACAGCCTGCTACACGGTTTCTTCCAGGTGGTCTCGATCAGCACCACTGCCGGATTCGCCTCGGAAAATTTCTCAGCCTGGCCAGTATTCTTACCCTACGTCCTCTTGCTGTTAGGTATTCTCGGTGCCTGCGCCGGCTCAACCTCGGGGGGCATTAAGGCGGTGCGGGGTATGCTGATTATGAAGTCCGGTATGCGCGAGCTGAATCGCCTGGTACACCCCAATGCGGTTATCCCTATCAAGATCAACCGGAAAATTGTCCCCGATCGAGTTACCGACGCTGTGTGGGGCTTCTTTGCGGTCTATGTTTCATCCTTTTTTATCCTCGCCATTATCGTCATCGCCACCGGTGAGGACTTTGTCACCTCCGTTACTACTGTGGCCTCCTGCCTGAGTAATATCGGACCCGCCCTCGGCGAAGCCGCTGCCCACTATGGTGCGGTTAATGAAGTCGCCAAATGGTTTCTTATCCTGGCGATGCTGATGGGACGCCTGGAAATTTTTACCCTGCTAGTACTACTTACCCCGGCTTTTTGGCGCCACTAACGACACAAGATGTCATGGCCACGCTAACGCGTGGCAATATTTTTTAATTTCTGCCACAGTTGCTGTTTACAGGAAGTAACTAATAAAAACAGGCTGTATGAGCAGAGATACTAGTGCGCTGCTCGGTCAACTCAAAATTGATCGGGAAACAGCGCCCGAACCCAGTTCCCCATCGCGCAAAGTTATATTGGCGGCATCTGTCGGCCTAGTTACTGGCATAGTTATAGGCCTTGCCGGCGCTTCTCTATTTGCAGAAGACAGTACACCAGTGCTCCCCCAAAGTAGCGAACCTCAAGCCAAGACTCTCAGCTTGATTCCCAGGGAGGAAAAATTTCACGAGACCATTCTTAATGCTTCCGGCTATATCACACCGAGGCGCATGGCTACGGTCTCTGCTGAAGTAATGGGCCTGATCAGTAGTGTGGATGTCGAAGAGGGAATGCAGGTCGAGGAGGGGCAGGTTCTGGCCCGCTTGGATGATGCCAAAGCGCGGGTCGCGCTGGATTTTGCCCAGGCACAAATTCAAGTGCTTCAAGCCAAGGAAGCGAGTATTCACGCGAAGTTAAAAGAGGCTGAACGCCAATATCGGCGTTTTGCCGGACTTCGAGACAAAAATTATTCCAGCAAAGCGCAGCTCACCCAAAGTGAATCCTCGGTAGAGGGGTTACGGGCAGACTTAAAAAGTGCCCGCGCCAATATTCAAGTCGCCATTCTTGAAGCTGAGAGGCAGCGAGAACGCCTGGCAGATCATATTATCCGCGCGCCTTTTGCCGGCGTAGTCACGACAAAAAATGCACAACCTGGCGAGATAGTTGCCCCCAGCTCTGCCGGCGGAGGTTTTACCCGTACTGGAATCTGTACCATCGTGGATATGAATTCACTCGAAATCGAAGTGGATGTGAACGAGGCCTTTATCGGCCGGGTCGCCAAGGGACAGAAAGTTAACGCAAACCTGGATGCCTACCCGAACTGGGACATTCCAGCTACCGTTATCGCCATCATTCCAACGGCCGATCGAGCCAAGGCGACTGTCCGGGTGCGAATCGCTATCGACGACAAAGATGCTCGAATCCTGCCGGATATGGGCGTTAAGGTGGGCTTCCTCGCAGGCGAGGCCGCAGCTCCCTAGCAAACACCAATAAAAACACAACAGTATTTATAAGAGGGAATTTGAGATGTCAGAGGAAGTGTTGTTTCAGCTGAAGGATGTCAGCAAAAGTTTTACCAAGGGCAAAGAGACCATTTCCATTTTTGAATCCCTGAATATGGAAATTGATCGCGGTGATTTCGTTGCCATTATGGGGCCTTCGGGCTCCGGTAAAACAACGCTGTTAAATATGTTGGGCGGCGTCGATCAACCCAGCGGTGGAGAGATATGGTTTGACAGCGAGCGCATTGACTCCCTCAATGAAGGCGCCCTAACCCGCTGGCGAGCGAGAAATATTGGTTTCATTTTCCAATTTTACAATTTAATGCCGATGCTCAATGCCCAGCGTAATGTAGAGCTGCCGCTACTGCTGACAAATCTCTCCAAATCTCAACGCCGCCATAATGTGGAAACCGCACTGGCCCTGGTGGGATTAAGTGATCGGGCAAAACATATGCCCAGTGAAATGTCCGGCGGCCAACAACAGCGTGTTGCCATCGCTCGCGCCATCGTTTCCGATCCAAAACTGATTCTGTGTGATGAGCCCACCGGTGACCTGGATCGGGCCACAGCAGATGAAATACTGGAAATGCTGCAATTGTTAAACCGCGATCACGGCAAAACCATCGTGATGGTTACCCATGATCCCGCGGCTGCAAGATACGCCAAGCGCACCCTGCATCTGGATAAAGGACAATTTGTGCAGAGGGAAATAGTGGCATGAGTGATTTTTATTTGGTTTTTAAAAATATGACAAGGAAGCCCTTGCGGCTATTCCTTACTTGCTTTGCTATTTTTATTGCCTTCTTGATTTTCGGTGCGGTTACCAGCCTCAAGTCCGCATTAAATTCCAGCGTGGAATTATCCGCTGATAATCGCCTGGTGGTATTCAATAGAATCAACTTTACCCAGTCACTACCCATTGCCTACGTGCAAAAGGTTGCTGCCGTTGAGGGAGTGAGACATGTAACTCATCTCAACTGGTTTGGCGGTTATTTTCAGGAACCCAGCCGGCAGGTCGTTTCAATGGCTGTGGATCCAGAATCCTATTTAAAAGTCTATGAAGAAATTGTTATTCCCGAGGAACAAAAGCAGGCCTGGTTTAACAATCGGCAAGGGGCCTTGGTTGGGGAAAAACTCGCGCAGATTTACGGCTGGAAAGTGGGCGATAGGATTCCTTTATCCTCCAATATTTTTTCACACAAAGATGGTGGCTACACCTGGGAATTTGTGATTTCCGGGATTTTTAAAGGGGATACGGAACAGTACGATACACGCCAATTATTGTTTCATTATAAATATTTTATGGAGACACAGACTTTCGGTGGCGACTGGATTGGCTGGATGGCACTAACAACCGATGATCCCGCCATCAATGAAAACGTCGCAAAAACTATCGATGACAATTTTGCCAACTCACAGAGTGAAACCGATACCAGTACCGAAAAAGCCTTTAATAAAGCCTTTATTGAACAAATCGGAAATATTGGCTTAATTATTTTTTCTGTGGTGTTTACTGCCTTCTTCACCATATTGGTAGTGGTTGGCAACACTATGGCGCTGGCTATTCGCGAGCGTACCGGGGAAATCGCCGTATTAAAAACCCTGGGTTTTTCCAGCACCCGTATTTTCCGAATGGTGCTGTCGGAGTCCCTGTTAATTGCCTTTGTCGGCGGCCTTTCCGGCCTGGCCGCAGCTTGGCTGCTGGTCGAAGGAGTAAAAACCTTCCTTGCCCGCTTTTTGCCCAACTTGATTTTGGATGGGGATATCGCCCTGCAAGCCATTCTATTTATGTTGTTGTTGGGTCTGATTACCGGGCTGATGCCAGCCTTTCAGGCTCTGCGACTTAACATAGTAACTGCATTTAACCGACAACAATAAACTGGTGCCCCACTGAAACTACACAATGGTTTTCACTGGGGAAACCTTAAAGGAGAAGAAATTATGGGTTCTCTTATTGCACAAATTGTTTCGGTAACCCTGATGAATCTGGGCAGCCTGCGTCGGCGCCTGTGGATGTCACTGGCCATGGTATTTGCCTCGGCAGTTGTCGTCGCAATCCTGCTGGCGTTTCTCGCTATGGCCAAGGGCTTTGAGGCAACCATGAGTGGGGCCGGCTCCAGCCAGATCGCAATCCTGATGCGAGAGGGGGCTGCCAGTGAAATCAACTCTGTAATCCTGCAGGACCAGGTCAACCTGATTGCGGAATCGGCCGGTGTTGCCAGGGATACGAACGGCCCGCTGGTATCACCGGAGCTCTACGTTATTGTCGATGGCCTGAAGAAATCCACCGGCACCGAAGCCAATATCCCCCTGCGCGGTCTCAATGAAACCGGCATGGCCATGCGCAATAACATGCGTATGGTGGAGGGGCGAATGTTTACTCCCGGCACTAACGAAATGATTGTTGGTGAAGGGGTATTGCGTGAATTTAATGGTTTCGAAATCGGTAAAGAAGTGCGTTTTGGCAAAAACTTGTGGACAGTTGTTGGGGTCTTTTCCACAGGGGGTAATATATTTGAGAGCGAGCTGTGGGCAGATATCAAAATTATCCAAAGTCACTACAACCGCGGCAACAGCTACCAGTCAATCCGTTTGCAATTGGAGAATAACGGCGATCTCAAGCCCATTCAGGAAACCATCAAACGCGAGCCCCGCCTGAACCTGGAAGCGCAAACCGAACAGGAGTACTTCGCCAGCCAGGGTAAACAACTGCAATATATCGCTACTTTTGGCTGGATTATCAGCTCTGTGATGGCGCTAGGCGCACTGGCCGGGGCGCTCAACACCATGTATACCTCGGTAGCGGATCGGGCTCGTGAAATCGCTACTTTGCGCGCGTTGGGATTCAGCAACTTCTCCGCGTTCTGCGGCACTATTGCTGAGGCAATGGTTTTAGCTGTTGCCGGCGGGCTTTTGGGTTCCCTGGCTGCTTACCTGTTTTTCGACGGTCTCAACACCTCAACTCTGGGAGGCAGTTTTACCCAGGTGGTGTTCAGTTTTGAGATGTCCCCAGACCTGTTTGTGCAGGGCGCCGTATTGGCGCTGGTGATCGGTTTTATCAGCGGCTTCTTCCCAGCCTGGCGCGCGGCACGCATGCCGGTTGTGGTCGCTTTCCGGCACGCGACTTAAATAATTTTATGTGGGGGCTTCTATGAAGAGCCCCTACTTTTTCTTGCGGTAAATTTTACTCTTGCCTTCCGGCTGTTTCCTGAAGCGCTTGTATTCCCACTGATATTGCTCTGGTGCCTGGGCAATACAGGCCTCCACTCCCCGATTCATCGCCGCCAGGGAAACTTTCTGCTCATCGCTATAAATGGCCTTTTCCGCAGGGACAAATACCAGCTCAAAACCACCTTCAACGCGCTTGCCGAAACCAAACACCACATGGCAATTAGTGCGCTGTATCAAATTGTGAACCAAGGTCATCGTCAATGCCGGGCGCCCAAAGAAAGGGACAAAATCACCGCCCATATCCGGCTCCTGATCGGGAAGTATCAGGGCAAAATTACCGGCTTTGAGAGCCTTAAGTAGCGAGCGAACCCCATGTACGTTGGTGGGAACCATCTTGCCACCGGTCACTTCCCGCCCATTGCGAATAACCGGGTCCAAAGCTTCAATTTTGGGAGGCTGGTATAGCACTGTGCAGGGAGCCAGGGTGCCTACATGCAAGCCAAAAATTTCCCAATTGCCCGTATGCGGCATCAGTACAATTGTGCCGGTCCTGCCTTCTTCACTCCCGTCGAGCAAGTGCTGGTTGCGCACTCCCACAATCGCATTCTTACTTTTGGCCCAGGGGGTGTTCCATAGGGTCGCCATCTCAAAGCCGGTCATTGCAGTACTGATCACGCTCTCTCTGGCGAGCCGTTCGCGCTGCTTTGGGTCCATGGCCGGATAGCACAACTCCAGGTTTATACGGCTCAGACGCAGCCCCTCAGAGCGCGTCCACACAGCAATTTTGCCAACGAGTAAACCGAGGCGTCGCGACCAAGACAACGGCAGTTTGCCAATGATTTTCAGTGCCCCTACTGCAAGGCGCCCTTTAATATCCACTGAATTACTTCCTATCCACAAAAGCCATTTTGAGATGGCTATCTAGTTCGAGAATGAACATTGACACCTCCGAAGCGGCTATAGCGCTTTAAGCACAGGAGCCGCTGCCGCTATAATTGCGTCCCTTTGCCCACAGCAGATACTGATCCGGAGATAGCGGTGTCCAAGCAATACGATCTCAGTACCTTTCAGGGACTCATTTTTGCCCTGCAGGATTATTGGGCGCGCCAAGGGTGCGTCATTCTACAGCCTCTGGATATGGAAGTGGGCGCCGGCACCTTTCATCCAGCGACCTTCCTCCGTGCCATAGGCCCGGAAAACTGGAATGCGGCCTATGTACAGCCCTGCCGCCGCCCCACCGATGGCCGCTACGGCGAGAACCCCAACCGCCTTCAGCACTACTACCAATACCAGGTAGTAATGAAACCATCCCCGGACAATATCCAGGAATTGTACCTCGATAGCCTTCGCGCCATGGGCGTAGATCCCGCTGTCCACGATATTCGCTTTGTTGAGGACAACTGGGAATCCCCAACCCTGGGCGCCTGGGGCCTCGGCTGGGAAGTTTGGCTGAATGGTATGGAAGTTACCCAGTTCACCTACTTCCAGCAGGTTGGCGGCCTCGAGTGCTACCCAGTTACCGGCGAGATCACCTACGGTCTTGAGCGTATCGCCATGTATCTGCAAGGTGTCGAGTCTATCTACGATTTAGTGTGGACCCGCAACCCGGATGGCAGCCCCGTCACCTACGGCGACGTTTTCCATCAGAACGAAGTGGAAATGTCCCACTACAACTTTGAACACGCCGATGTGGAGTTCCTGTTCGCGACCTTCGATCACTGCGAGCGCGAAAGCACACGCCTGATTGAGCTGGGCCTGCCGCTCCCCGCTTACGAACAGGTTATGAAGGCCTCCCACGCCTTCAACCTTCTGGATGCGCGCCACGCCATCTCAGTGACTGAGCGCCAGCGCTATATCCTGCGCGTACGAACCCTGGCCCGCGCCGTGGCACAGGCTTACTACGATGCGCGCCGCGCCTTAGGCTTCCCCATGGCAGATGAAGCACTGCGGGCAGATATTTTGGCGGAAGACATCGAGCAAGAGGAGAAGCAGTAATGGCTCAGGATTTTCTGGTAGAGCTGGGCACCGAAGAGCTGCCGCCCAAGGCGTTACACAAATTAATGAGCGCTTTCGCCGATGGTATTACCCAGGGCCTCAAAGGCGCCGAGTTGTCTTTTGGCGAAGTTAAAGCCTACGCAGCCCCCCGTCGCCTGGCCGTAGCAGTATTCGGTTTGGCAGATAAGCAGCAAGACAAACAAATTGAAAAGCTGGGCCCGGCTGTCAAAGCCGCTTTCGATAAAGAGGGTAAGCCCAGTAAAGCCGCTGAGGGGTTCGCCCGCAGCAACGGCGTAGCTGTTGAAGAGCTGGGACGCAAAGAGACCGACAAAGGCGAGCGCCTGGCCTATATCAGCGAGCAAAAAGGCGCTGAAACCGAATCCCTGTTAGCGGGCATTGTCGAGAAAGCATTGGCTCAACTGCCAATTCCCAAGCGTATGCGCTGGGGGGCGCGCCGCGAGGAGTTCGTGCGCCCTGTGCACTGGCTCGTCATGCTGTTTGGCAACAAGGTAGTAAACGGTGAAGTACTCGGCTTAAAAGCCGGTAACACCAGCCGTGGTCATCGCTTCCACTGCAATCGCGAGCTGGAGATCCACTCCGCCCACGACTATGCACAGGTTCTGCGCGAACCCGGCTACGTAATGGCTGACTTCGCCGAGCGCCGCGAAGCCATTCGCGCCCAGGTGATCGCCGAAGCCAACAACGTCAATGGTGAAGCGGTCATCGATGACGATCTGCTCGACGAAGTGACTGCACTGGTTGAATGGCCTGTCGCCCTCACCGGTCGCTTCGAAGAGCGCTTCCTGGAAGTACCCGCTGAAGCCCTGATCTCCTCCATGAAGGAGCACCAGAAATATTTCCATGTGGTAGATGAAGATGGCCAATTGCTGCCTTTCTTTATCACCGTGTCCAATATCGAGAGCCAGGATGCCGCCCAGGTTATCCACGGCAATGAGCGTGTAATCCGTCCGCGCCTGGCAGATGCCGCCTTCTTCTTTGAGACCGACAAGAAGACCAGCCTGGAATCACGCCGCGAGAAACTGCGCCAAATCGTGTTCCAGCAGCACCTGGGTAGCGTCTACGACAAGACTGAACGGGTAGCCGCCCTGGCCCGCACCATCGCTGAGAAAACCGGAAGCAACGGCGATTGGGCCGAGCGCGCCGGCCGCCTGTGCAAGTCGGACCTGGTTACCGAGATGGTGTTCGAGTTTGCCGATATGCAGGGCATCGCCGGCTACTACTACGCCGAAAATGACGGCGAGCCGTTGGATGTGGCCAAGGCCATGTACGAGCAGTATATGCCCAAGTTTGCCGGTGATGAGCTGCCCGCCAGCGATACCGGCACTGTAATCGCCCTGGCGGATCGCCTAGATACTTTGGTCGGCATCTTCGGCATAGGCCAACCCCCCAGCGGCTCTCGCGACCCCTTCGCCCTGCGCCGCGCCAGTCTGGGTATCATCCGCATCCTCGTAGAAAAGCGTCTCGACCTGGACCTGCGCGAGTTGCTGGAATTGGCCCGCGACAACTACCCACGCACCGCCCTGGGTGAATATGACAAGGTGGTGGAGCAAACTCTGCAGTATGTACTGGAGCGCTTCCGCGCCCGTTATGAAGATCAGGGTATCGCCACCGAAGTATTTATGTCCGTTGCCGCGCGCAAGCTGTCGCGTCCACTCGATATCGACAACCGCGTGCACGCGGTCAACGCGTTTAGCCAGTTGCCGGAGTCCGGTGCTTTGGCCGCCGCCAACAAGCGCGTTTCCAATATCCTCGCCAAGTTAGACACTGCTGTACCCAGCAGTGTCGATGAAGCTCTGTTGCAGGAAGAGGCGGAAAAGGCTCTGTTCGCCGCAGTACAGGTTGCCCGCACAGAAGTCGAACCTCTGTATAGCGATGCGCTCTTCGCCGAGGGTCTGGCCGGTCTGGCCGGCCTGCGTGAAACCGTAGACAGCTTCTTCGACCATGTAATGGTAATGAGTGACGATGAGCAACTGCGCAACAACCGCCTGGCCCTATTGGCCCAGCTGCGCGCACTGTTCCTCGAAGTTGCCGATATTTCCCTGCTGGTTCCTGCCAAGTAATGACTTGCAGAGGCGGGGTGTTAAACCCCCGCCTCGCAAATCAGGGAGATAAGAATATGGCAATTATCATTCTCGGCCGCGACGGGGTGATCAACGAAAACCCCGATAAATTCGTCAAATCCGCCGACGAATGGCAGCCCCTGCCCGGCAGTATTGAAGCGCTGGCAGCGCTCAGTCAGGCCGGCCATCAACTGGTGATAGCCACCAATCAGAGCGGCCTAGCGCTGGGCCAATTTGACCTGGATGACCTGGAAGAAATGCACGCTAAAATGCGTACTCAGGTGGAGGATGCCGGTGGCGAAATCGCCGCTATTTTCTACTGTCCCCACGGCCCTGAAGATAATTGCCGCTGCCGCAAACCCCTAGCGGGTCTGCTGGATGCCATCGAGGCTGAATTTGATACCAGCCTGCACGACTGTTATTTGGTCGGAGACAAGCTGGCAGATCTTTATCTGGCGTTGGAGAAGGGGTGTAAACCCGTTCTGGTAAAAACCGGTGCAGGTGATCAGACGTTACAGCACCTGATCGAGCAGCCCGACCCCCGCCTGGCTAACACTTCAGTATTTGTTGATCTTTCGCATTTTTCTCAGTTTTTATTATCCTCCTAAACCGCTCCCTCTCTCTTTTCGCTAGATGATTCGAGCGTCCAATATCTAACCTGGCGCACTATTTTTGCGATCAGTTGTTCACCCAGGCGCCAACTTATTGAGCTGTATGGCGCATTCCTTTAAAAGCAACTAGCGGGAGGGCGAGCCCATTGTTGTATCAGCGATTCGTGCCAAGCCAGGGATGGGTGAGGCTTGAATGACGCTCTGAACATTCCTGTCGGGGAAAAGGAGTAATGCCCCCAGCGACGAGCTCTTTTAAGCCTTTTGTTGCCGCCTGCACAAAACAATAAAAGGGATACTCCAATGAAAAGACAAATTCTTACTGCCCTGACAGCCGGTATGTTGTTATCCAACAGCCTATTTGCTGAGTCAGCCACAAGTAAGTTTGCCCCCAGTCAGGAAAAACCAAAAAAAGTTTATATTGTTCAATTAGATAGCGAGCCTCTGTCTTCCTATAGCGGTACCATCCCCGGTTTGTCGGCCACCAAACCGTCCAACCGTGGCAAACTCGATCCCCAAAGCAGCAGCTACCGGCACTATTCCAATTTCCTTCGGTCGCGGCGGGAACAAGTTCTATCCACCGTTCCCAGCGCACGCACTGTTCATGAATACGACACCGCTTTTAATGGCTTCGCCGCCGTAATGAGCGAAAAGGAAGCGGCTGCTCTGCGCGGTCGCGCCGACGTTAAAGGTGTTTGGGAAGATGAATTACTAAAGCCCCATACTGACTCCACTGCGGACTTCCTCGGCATCACAGATATGCCCAGCCCATGGCTCTGGGGGATTACGGGTGAGGATATTGTTGTAGGTGTTATAGACACAGGGATCCACCCTGAACACCAGAGTGTCGCAGACATAGCTACACCGTTACAGGGCAACCTGGGGCCCCAAGTTCCCTACGGTTCAATACCCGAGAGCTTTACTGGTGACGGTTGCGAATTTGGTAACAGTGACCAAAACCCCAACGACGCTGCGTTTACCTGTAACAATAAGCTGATCAAGGCCAAGTCATTTTCCGATGCCTTCCTGACCAACAACGAATTGGCAGATTACGAATTCCTGTCAGCCAGGGATGCAGACGGGCACGGTACCCACACCGCGACCACTGCCGCCGGTAACTATGGCGTTATTACCCCGGATGGAAAAACCCTTACCGGAATGGCGCCACGAGCCCGCATCGCGGTGTATAAAGTCTGCTGGGACGCCCCAGATCCCGACGATAGTGGTTGTTCGTCGGCCGACTCCATGGCGGCTATTGATGAAGCCGTGGCCGATGGTGTGGATGTTATTAACTTCTCGATAGGTGGCGCCAGCACCACCTTTAGTGGTGCCGATGACATCGCATTTTTATTTGCCGCCGATGCCGGCGTTTTTGTCGCCACATCTGCAGGTAACAACGGACCCGGACCCGAGACTATGGGCACTCCTTCAGGAGTACCCTGGATAACCGCAGTCGGCGCCTCAGAGGATGACCAAAGCTTCGGTTTAGCCCTACAGATATCCTCGCCAGAATCCATTTCCGGAATTTATGAGGGGCGTGAGGGCAACAGCACCGTAAGCCTTGAAGAGGTTGGAGCAGTCTCTGCTGAGGTTGTTCTCAGCGAGCCGTTAGAAGCCTGTAGCGAAGTCACTAACAGTGAGTCTTTGGAGGGCAGTATTGCTCTAGTAAAACGTGGGGGTTGCTCCTTTACCGATAAATATAATAATGCTGCCGATGCCGGAGCCTTGGCTATCGTTGTTTACAACGACGGTACTGCAGACGATCGCATCAACCCGATTACCATGTCAGCCCCTGATACCCGCATCCCCGGAATGATGATCTCGTACTACGAGGGTGAAACTCTCGCAGCCAGCAGCGAAGTTTCTGGAGTTATCGATCCGTCTCAATTGATCCCAAGGGAAGACCGCGTCGCAAACTTTTCATCTCGCGGTCAAAATGGTGGTGCGCCGGATATTATCAAGCCGGATATCAGTGCCCCGGGGGTTGGCATTATCGCGGGAATTTCTCCGGTACTGAGTGGAGGAGAACTGTTTGGGGCTCTGAGTGGCACCTCTATGGCGAGTCCGCATGTGGCCGGTGTGATGGCGCTGCTAAAGCAGGCTAACCCGCACTGGAGCCCGGCAATGGCCAAGTCCGCATTGATGACGAGTGCGCGCAATGACCTGCGCAAGTCTTACGGACCAGCGGATGCAACACCATTTGATATTGGTGCCGGTGCCATAGTGCCCCGTGACGCCTTCAAACCGGGGCTGGTTTACGATGCGGGCTTCAATGATTATCTCGCCTTCCTATGTGGCGCTGAACTCCAACCCGAGATGGTTGATAGCGCAACCTGTGATGCGTTGACGTCCCTGGGATACTCTAGCGACTCCAGCGACTTGAACCTCGCTTCTATGGGGGTCGCAGACCTCCTCGGCAGCCAGACTATCAAACGCCGGGTCACTAGCGTCGCCCCCGGCCAGCGTTGGTATTGGGCATCTATCAACGCCCCACTCGGTATCGATGTAGATATCAATCCGAAAGTACTGCGCCTCAGGGAGGGAGAGAGTGCTGAGTTTGAGGTGACCTTCACCGCCACAGAGTCCGCCGAAATGAATACCTGGGTCTTTGGTAACCTCACCTGGCAATCCGTAGGCTCTCAGATCAGTGTGCGCAGCCCAATTGCTATTCGGCCTGTTCCTCTAGCTGCACCACAGCAATTAACTGGCAGCGGCACCGATGGCAACCTCGAACTCAATGTGGGCTTCGGCTACAACGGTGATTTCCAGGTGAATGTCACTGGCCTAGCGGAGGGTGAGGCCACTACAACCACTGTTGAAGATGGCGATGTTCAAGTAATTTTCTTTGATATCCCTCAGGGAACAGAGCTTGCGCATATCGCTATGTATGATGCCGATGTGGGCGACGGTAGCGGAAATGACGACCTGGACCTGGAAGTTTATGGCCCAGCGCCAAATTATCCCGAAGTCGGTACCAGCGGCAGCGCCACTTCTGCAGAGTCAGTTTCCCTGGCTAACCCCTCTCCCGGTCAATATGCAGCCGTTGTTGTCGATTATGCGACATCCGCCGGCCCCACCAATTTCAGCTTGTTCAATTTTAATCTGAACGGGGACAATGGAAATACCGCAGTGGATGCGCCGGCTCAAGCACAGATTGGCGGAACTGGGGTAGTTTCTTTGGAGTGGATGAACATTACTCCCAATACCCGCCATCTTGGTATTTTGACTCATGGTGACGGAGAAAAAGATTTTTCCAAAACCCAGGTCATGATTAATACTCAATAGGCCTCACACGCTGATAATTGATGGTAGGAAGTGAAAGTCAAAACCGGCCGGAGTTTGGCCGGTTTTTTCATTCGCAATTGAGTGCATTCTGCTGATGAATTAAAGCGCTCGCTATGTCTGGGGATAATCGACCAAAGTGCCAAAAATTTTTTGTCTTTCGATTGATATTCACAGCAGCAGAAAGCTTATACTCCGGTAGTATCATCAATCCAGAAAATTCTTCCTAAGCTAAAAAATAAGCTTCGGTAAAAAAGAATGAGTAAGTTCAGTTGATATGCGACTTAAAACATCAATTACGTTTTACTGCACTAAATATAAATCTCCCAAATTAAATATTAACAATTGTCTGCAAGTAATTAATAACTATATTTTTAGTGAAAACGCTTTCGATATTCACTAGGCAAAATACCCTTGTGCTTTTTAAAGGCTCTTCTCAATTGCTCTTGGGATTGAAACCCACAGAGTTTTGCCACTTTATCCTGTGACTGATTTTGTTCGGAAAATAATTGGCAAGCTCGTTCCACTCTTATTTGCTCTAGAAAACGAGCAGGCGTTACGCCAAGTTCTCGCACAAAGCTCCGGGCAAAATTCCGTGGGCTCATAGCCGCTTCCTGAGCCAGCCTCTCCACCGTTATAGGTTTCTTAATATTCTGGTACATCCATTCAATCAAAGTTGCAAAACGATCGCTGTTTATCTGATTTTCCAATCGCACACTAAATTGCTGCTGTCCTCCATCTCTCTTTAAGTAAAGAACAAGAATTCGAGCCAGGTTGAGTGCCAAGCCCCTCCCATGGTCCTCCTCGATCATCGATAGAGCCAAATCAATTCCAGCAGTAATTCCGGCCGACGTATAAACATTACCGTCGCGGACAAAGATGGCATCCGGATCCACTTCTACCTGGGGGAACCCCTGCAACTCAGGAACATCCGCCCAATGCGTTGTAGCACGCCGTCCATTAAGAATGCCTGCGTTGGCGAGCATCAAGGCCCCACTACAGATTGAACCAATACGAGCAACTTTTTTCTGCTGCTCAGCCAGCCACTCCAGAACAGAACTATTGGCACAAGCGCGCTGACAGGAGTCCGGTGGCATGCCGCTCACTAACAGGGTATGAATCCCCTCAGCTTCATGAAACGGAAGGTCTATAAAAACCTTAACCCCTGTCGAAGTCGTAACCGGACCAGACTCAAGTCCCACCAACTGAATATCATAGAAATCCTGGTTGAAACGCCCTTGTTTGCGCAACTGGTCATTTGCCAAGGCAAAAACCTCTAGGGGACCTGTGATATCCAGGCTAGTTGCACCCGGGCAGACCACCATGGCGACTTTCCTAGCTCCATTTTGTGTTTGTTGGTGCTTATTCATCTCGGCAGTTTTCCACAACGGCTGGGGATAAGAATGACTTACAGGCGCCAGATTCTGCCAGTTATAGCCAGCTTAGACACCCTGTTACACCAAATTGATAGTCATTTTCTCCGGTACTGACGTATAAACTTTGACGGATATGAGTAACCCTCGGGTGACTATTGGTTCTCAAAGCTCCGAACGAGCCATACATCAGCTTGCAGGCTTGACCTTCACTTAGCTGTCCGCACAATTGGCCCCTAATTTGTACACATCAACGGAGATCCCCTTTTGGTGGAGTTAATACTGAATCGAGGCGCAGAGCGCCGACTCAAGCGTGGCCACCTATGGATTTACAGCAATGAGGTGGACACTAAGCGCTCTCCATTAAAGGGAATTGATGCGGGTAGTCAGTGCCAAGTTCACGATAGCCAGGGCAAGCTGCTCGGCACAGCCTTTGTAAATCCGAGCCAACTTATTTGTGGGCGAATAGTCAGTCGCAATTCTGACTTTTCCACAGATACTGTTTGTGAGCGCATACAAACTGCATTTGAACAGCGCCAACGGTACTTTTCCCACCCCAGCTACCGGATGGTATACGGTGACTCTGACTGGCTTCCGGGCTTGGTAGTGGATAGGTTTGGGGATTATTTAGTAGTCCAGGTCAGCAATTGGGGAATGGAGCGCTACCAACAAACGATTGTGGATAAGTTGGTAGAGATGGTTAACCCCAAGGGCATCCTGCTGCGCAATGATCATCAGGGTCGCGCAGTTGAAGATATGCCGCTGGTACACACCGTAGCCTTTGGAGATGTACCCGAGATGGTCCCGTTCGAGGAGAACGGCGTTCCACTTCTGGCCCCGGTACACCAGGGGCAGAAAACCGGTTGGTTTTACGATCACCGGGAAAACCGCAGGCTATTGAATCGCTGGGTCAACGGCAAAAAAGTATTAGATCTGTTTTCCTACGCGGGCGGTTGGGGTATTCAGGCACTGGCCAATGGTGCGGCAGAGGTAGTGTGCGTAGACGCCTCACAGCAGGCCTTGGACTGGTGTTTGCTCAATGCGGATCACAATGGATTCACCGACAAGCTCAAAACCGTCCAGGGTAAAGCACTGGATGTCCTCAAAGGGTTGGTCGCAGAGGGGGAGAGGTTTGATGCGATTGTGCTCGACCCACCCGCTTTTATTAAGCGGAGGAAAGATCATAAAGCCGGCTTGGCAGCCTATCGCCATATCAATGAACTCGCAATGCGTTTGTTGGCAAAGGATGGGCTGTTAGTAAGCGCTTCCTGCTCTATGCATCTGCAATCTGATGAGCTTCTCGACTGTATCCGTGGCGCCGCTCACCGCTTGGGGCGCCCAGCCTCAATTCTGGCCAGTGGTGGTCAAGGGGCCGATCACCCTGTGCATCCAGCAATTCCGGAAACCAACTACCTAAAAGCTCATTTTGTACATCTCGGGGGAAACACCAATAAGTAGGTGCTCATGAACCCCACAAGGCCCCGGTAATGACCGGGGCCTTGTTCTCAGATCGATGAGCCTACTTCAGGTCAAAAGACATACTTCATGCCTAAAGTGGCAGTGCGGGGTCGATTTGCACGGGCGCCATCTGGACTGCGACTAATAATAACCTGCTCATCCAACAGATTATCCACTTTCAGGTAACCGGTCAGGTCAGCCATGAAATCATAATGCGCAGCAGCATCTACAACCCAAAGTGACTCGGTATAATCAAATTGGTCGGTATCTCCCCGGTTGCATTGGGTATTAACACACATCTCGTCCTGATAGGCTGCAGTCAGGTTCAAACGCCAAGCAGCGCCGCTATCCAGACCCGCAGATATCGCAAAGACATTTTCTGGGAGGTATTCGAGGTTGTCGCCGGCAAGCAGGTCATTACCGTCACTATCTTCACTGATTTCTGCATCAGTAAAGGTATAGGTTGCCCGCACCGGTAGTATCCAACCGTTTGTGAGCACCCACTCACTTCCAAGCGTAGCTTCCAGCCCTTTGATTTCTGCTTCACCCAACTGGTAGGTACCACTCTCGGCACCATTGGGACATTTCACCGCCACCGAGCAGTTTTGCACAGCATTTTCATAGTCACTGTAGAAGGCAATCACGTCGGCTGTTAGGTTGCCACTATCGAAGCGTGCACCCCATTCATAGTTTGTGGATAACTCCGGCCCCTGGCCATCGGCTGCACCTGCGCCGGGAGGGGCGAAGCCACGGTGCACACCTGCCAGCAGGCTCCACTGTTCGCTTGCCTGGTAAACAAGTCCCAAACCTGGCAGCCATTCATCCACCTGATTGGTGCGATAACTGCCCTTCTCAGTACGCTCGGCGTCGTTATAACGCTGCTGCTCGGTCTCTATATCCTTGTAGCGAAGAACAGCAGTAAGAGTCAGCTTATCGTTCAGCTGGATATCGTCGTAGATAAAGAACGAAGTTGCATCCGCTTCTTCAACACGGTTATTGCTGCTTTCTTCAGCGGTATCGGGAATATCTGTGCTCAGATACACCAATTTGCCATCAACCTGCTCATAGTTTTCCACAGGCTGGAATCTATCCACCTCATCTCGATGCTGGCGCACTCCAAAGGACAGCTCATGACTAACGGAAGCAGTATTGAAGCGCCAATCGGCACTGATCTGCAGGCCCTTGGCCTCGTACTCACGATTGTTGTGCTTAACACCGAAGGTGTAATCTTCAGTACCATCCAAAACCGCTTGAGGGTCTAAAACTCCATCAACACTGCCGCCGGTATTAACAGCATCTATCAAGTCACCCTCGCTGACCTTAAACCAGTCGCGTTTAAACTTGTTGTAGTAAGCCTGGGTATGCAGGGTAAAACTGTCACTCAGTTCGATACTGTGGTTCAGCTGGATAGTGCTGTGGCGATTCTGCATTTCATCCAGGGCGCTGATACCGTATCGACGGTTCGGATCTTTCTTAAAGTCGGCATCCGTTAGGCCCAGATAACTCATGCCAGACTCCTCTTCAGAGTACTGCAGCTTGATGTCCAACTGCTGGCGATACGTTGCGTCTCTATCGGAACTGATACGACCCTTTAACAGATAGTCTTCTTTAGCAATATCTGCGCTGCCGGCACTATCGATTTGTCTGAATCCATCTGCATACTGCTGCTGTGTTTCCAACAACCAGCCAGTATTTTCTGTACTGGCGCCATAATGAGCATGCAAACGGGTCTCACCGAATTCTCCGGCCTCTAGTTGCACCATACCTTCACTGGCAGTGGGAATAGGTGTGCTCAACATATTGACTGCACCACCCACGGTGAATGGGCCATATTGCAGAGATCCGGGGCCTTTCAACACCTCAATCGCATTCATGCGGCCCGCACTGGGGAAATAATAAGCTTCTGGTGCAGAGTAAGGAGCCGGAGCCACTAACACTCCATCTTCCATCAAGGAAATTTTGGCGGAGCGTCCCCCTTGGGCACCGCGAATCCCGATATTCGGACGCAATCCGTAGCCATCTTCTTCAAGAATGTAGACGCCAGGAACTGAGCGCATCATGCGATTGATATCTACAAACTCGAACTCGGCTAACTCATCAGCATCAACCAAGTGTGCAGAGCCAGGCAACTTGGAAATAGATGAGGAGTCGCCGATTACTGTTACGCTCTCCAGCTGTTGCTCGGCTAAAGTCGGCGCAGCAATAAGAGTGGCTATCGTAAAGGCCAGGGGTGTAAATGGAATGTGCTTCATGAACCCTCCAAGGATTATTAGTAACCTTGAGTCATTGTTTTTATAAATACGAATGATTGTATTTTAACATTCCCATTACACTTTATTTACACTCTTATTTTTGTTGTTTAGCGCCACGAACTTCGTTGGAGTGCCTGCAACTTTAAGGTTTTCTTATAAGCAGATGTTTTCTAGGATCTACTCTTCGATCTGACTAGCATTGGGCTCACGTATCCGCTTCGGGTGTGCCCATGATTAGAAAGGCAAAACTCAAAGAGCTGGACAGGTTGGAGCAACTTTGGCTACATGCATCAGCGAACTCCCACCCCTCCATACCCCGCCAGTTTTGGGTGGACCGTATAGCTCAATTTCGTAAAGACTGCCGTAATGCCACTCAATGCCTGGTTTATACCGGTCGCAACAACGCTGTCGCGGAAGCCTTTATCACGCTGCTTAGTGACGGTACCGTCACTCATCTCTGTGTCAGTCCTTTATTTACCGGTTGTGGAATCGGCACTAACCTTATTTCTGCAATTCGTGAGCGGCGTTATCCACTAAAGGCTGAAGTACTTCGTGAGAATCTTCGCACTCGATACTTTCTACAAAAGCATGGTTTTGTAGAGGTGGAGCGCAGTTATAACGTGGAGTATGGCCAGCATTCAATCTCCATGCAGTGCCCGAGGGCATCTGCAAGATAAAATTTGCAGCATTATGCCCATTGAATAGGCTTTCCCTTATAACTGAAGCTTATTGAATCACTTCTTTTTATTGTTTCTACGCGACTCTTGAACCGGGTAGCATGCCTCCCATCATAATTTTCCTGAGCGCTGAATTTTTATGGGACGCAACGCTTCCAGCCAAACTTTACAGCCTATTCCAGAACGCACCTTTCATCACGATGCGGATCTGGAGTCCATGAACCTGCGTTTCGCTGGCGCCAAGCCTAGTGAAATTATGCAGTTCACCATGGAACACGCTCAGAACCCGGTGGTTTTTACTAATTTCCGCCCATTGGCGATAGCCTTTCTCCACTTGGTTACCCGCGCCAAACCGGATATCCCGGTAATTTGGGTGGATCACGGCTATAACACCCCGGAAACCTATCGCCATATCGAAAACGTGGTCAATTCTCTCGATTTGAACCTGCGCACCTACTCACCGAAGATGTCCGCGGCCCACTACAACGCTGTGTACGGGGGGATCCCGCAGCTGGACACCCCAGAGCATGACTTCTTCTCCAGGACCGTTAAATTGGAGCCGTTTAACCGCGCTATGCAGGAATTGCAGCCGGATGTATGGCTAAACGGTATCCGCCACGATCAGAATTCGCACCGCAAAAACCTGGATATTTTCACCCAGGGCAACCACGGTACTATTCGAGTGGCACCGATGTTCCACCTCAAGGAAATCGATGTGGAAGAGTATGTTTACGAGAATGACCTCCCCGATAACGATATTTACTTTGATCCAACTAAAGGTGAGGAGCACCGGGAGTGCGGATTGCTGTTGGAAAAATAGAGTGGAATACTCGGCGAGGACTAGCGTACTTCGCCTATTTCTTTAACAAGGCCTTCTATCCCAGCCGTTTATAAAGTGAATACTTTTTGCGTATTTACCGAATAAAAAAATCTATTACAAAAGGCGAGTCTCGACTCACTGTATTTTTTCAAAAAAGAGACTCTTCTATTTACTTCCGCGTAAATCCAGAAGAGTCCTTAGATTACTTATCATGCGATAGGCTAGGCGACTGCCCCTTTTGCAAGATGACCTCCTTTTTCCATGTAAATTTTCAGGTCCTTCAGCATTTGCTCAAATTGAGATCCAGTCATCTTCTTCACCACAGGACTCAACACGCCTCCTAAAGCATTTAACTCCATATTTGCAGTGAAATTCACTGTTGTGCCTCCACCAACAGAGGGGCTTAATTTAAATTGAGATAAACTCTTTTTAACGGGGAATCCCGGTGGCGTATTTTTGGTTTCAACCGAGACATCCAGTTCATAGTTTTTCTCATCAAACCTTGTAATAGTTTCATCTGCGACAAGACCCGACGGTCCCTTGTTTGTCAGCACACAAACCCGGCCTTCTACACTCGCATTTTCAACAGGTTTTCCTTCCTTAGCGAAGGAGTGAGGGATTAACGTCATCCACTCGTAAGCTGTATCAAAATCAACGGCGAGGACTTTCCAGACCTCATCAATGGGGCGGTTAATTGCAATTTCTCGGTTTACTTGGGCTTCTTTCATCTCTGATCTCCTGGGTTTCTCTACGGGAGTGCTATTGACGGGAGACAGATTAACTGGACACTATATGCAACGGAATACAGCAAAATAGGACAGTGTGTTGCATAAAGAGTCCATAGATTGGGGAGATATCCAGTTCTTTATCGCGGTAGCCAGGAGTAAGAGCGCTCGCAGCGTTGCTGACGACTTTAAAGTCAGCCATTCCACAGTTTCTCGCCGTATTGATGCCCTGGAGGAAAAGCTCCAGGCCAAGCTGTTTTATCGCAGCTCCAAAGGCTATCAGCTGACGGAGGATGGCAAAGCGATGCTCGACTACGCCCAATCGGCAGAGCAGTATCTAAATGCCGCGCAGAAGCATTTACAGGGGGGGAGTAACCAGCTCTCCGGGGAAGTTCGCATCACTATGCCGGATGTAGTCGCATCGCACTTAATTATCCCCTACCTAAACGACTTCTCACGTACGTATCCAGAGATCAACGTACAGCTACTGGTTACTAGCCACGTTCTCGATTTGGAAAGTCACCAAGCCGACATAGCACTTCGTATTCTCCCCAAAGGCGACGTCGATGTTTCGGATCGACTTGTTGCTCGCAAACTCGCCGACCTACCCAGTTGCTGTTACGGTTCTCCGGGGTATATCGAGAAATCTGTACCTGACGATGGCCACTGGCTCGGCTGGAGTGGCGATGACGCCACATTGAATTGGGCCAAAGACACGCCCTATCCACAGATGCCTTATCAGCACCAGATTAATCATGGCTTGATACAGCTAGAGGCAGTTAAGAGTGGACTGGGGCTGGCCAGGCTGCCCTGCTTTCTTGCAGATGGTGCTGAAGGCGTCGTTCGGGTCCCTGGGGCAGCTCCATCCAGCCTGCATGAACTGTGGCTAGTCTCCAACCCAGAGCACCGCAATGTTATGCGTTTTAAGGTTTTTAGGGAGTTTATCGTGAAGTTGTTTAGTCGCCTGAATGATAAGTTAATAGGCAAGGCTTAACTGCATCGACTGATATTTTTCTAAAAGTGATGGGATGTATTGTGGCTTTAGTGATAACTCAATACTGATTTACACGCTTTTTGGCCATAATTTTTGCCGACCAATACCCAATTTTCTGGGAGCTGATTGTCAGAGTGGATACTTGGTAATGGGGTAATCGGCTCATCCACTCTCATCACCAAGCTTAATATTGTCGCAAAGCAAGTTCTATTACAGCCTACTTTGCGCCTTACCTAACGCCCACTGGATAATTACATCCTCGTAGTTGAATTCACCAATACTTCACCTTCCGCGTAGAGTTCACAGCGATCCCTTATCTGGTACTGCTTTCGCTGTTCCTCACAGGCCTGAAGAGCGCTTTGACTCGCCTCAGCTTGGGTGCTTCCACCATCTTCGTTAAAACCGGCCACAAATGCGCCACGATAGTCCACAGCCATTGCCAGGGCCTTGTTTCCTGAGTACTTCCTGTAAGTTGACATTAGTTGGCCCAAACCACTGATCTCAGGCTCGAACTCCAATCCCTCTTCCTCCTCCAACTCATCCAGCATCGACTGCAACTGTGCCAGCGAGCCCTCTTCTGCAATTTGCATGAATAGCGGTTGGGAGACTTTTGCGAAAAGATCTTTATCTCGGTCCAGGTAAAGCTCCAGCACATACCACCAAGCAATTCCTGTTTCTCTCGGTGCGCGTAGATACGCCTGCTCCAACATTTCCGTATACTTCTGGCGGGGATACCCCAAAACTTGCATTGTGATCGCCAGTTCATGCCAGTACGCCGGTACTTCCCCATTGGCATTTACCAATTGAACATATTTATCCCGGATACGTTTCATGTTTCTAGGACTGGGGTGTCCCTCCTCCGCCAAGGCTGCCGATAAATCATTTTTTGCCTGGGCTTCAAGATACCAGGTTTCTCCCTGGTACTGCGCCGGAATAGAGTTCAAGACTTCCTCAGCGCGGGAATAGTTTCCTTCACCTGTCAAGGCAATGGCCAGTGCGGACTTTAACGATGGGCTAGAAGCCTGCTTTTTATCTGCATAGGCAATATATCTCTCTAGTGCTTCGGAACCCTGCTCTGAAATTGCCATAAAGTAGGCCAGTTCTGCGACTGCGTTACTACTTTCCATCAGGTTAACGGTGGGGGACTCAACAACACCATTATCGGAAAGCTCTCCCACGTAATAATTGAAATGGCTTTTCGGCAATTTCTTATACTGCTCATTGAGTTCTTCAAAAGTCATTCCCAGAGCTTCAGGTAGGCCCGCAATTGGATCATCGCCGGTATTGAAAGCCTCCAAATATTCATTTAAGGCTTTATTTCTATCCGTATCAAAAATCATCCAGTGAGCTAACATCCATCCACTGGCATAAAGTGCCCCGGTATCTCTTAAATTCAGTGAACCAGGAGTGGCTGAAAGCAGCTTATCCAGTGGTAACTCTCTCGCTCGAGTAAGACTAATCGCTCGATCAACAGGTATTTTTCCGAAGCTGTACTTTTTATTTTCCTCAAAATCTACCGTGGAAAATACTTCAGCAATACCTTCACTAAACCAGTAGGGGTAGAGATGCTGGCTTCCGCTGTAGGTCAAAAAATGCGTATATTCATGAAACAACGTCTGACGGGCCGGGTTGTCAGGAAGGACGCGATTTCCGTTTAGGTTTAATAATGCAAAACTCCCATACGCAGTATTATGGAATTGTCCAATGACAGTTCTAGACGACTCACTACCGCTGACTCCTTTAAAGCTGAGCCGATCATCCAGGGCGTATATCGTCAATTTTTGTTGATCTGCTGAATACCTGATGTATCGTTTTGCGAAAATTCGAAATCGTTCCAAGTCTATTGCCAGCTTTTCAACTTGCTTGGGGTTGTCATTGGTAACGATCCGAAAATGCTCGGTTTCGATCTCATACCATTCGGAATTCACTAATTTCTGCGTGCTTGTGCAACCGTATAAAGCCAGTGCAATCACACCACTAGTAACTATCAAACGACGAGCATCGCCGAGAATAGAAGAGACTAGGTTCCCCATAAGCCTTATGGTCCGTTTAGTTTTATTTTTTCGTAGAAATAGATAAGTAGAAAGGTTACCTATAATTATTTTCTTTTTAAAAATACAACAAAATTATTGCTTGGCCAGAATTTACTAAAAATTTTACTGTTTACTTTAATGGTTTGTCAGTAATTTTAAGCTTTAAAGGAAGGGTAGGTGCCCGATCGGCGTGACGCTTTTGATAGGGGAGAAAAAAGACCGAATTTGTCGCAAGTTATTTTTTAGCGGAAAAAATATCCACAGTAATTCCCCTTTTGGGGAATTACTGTGGGATTTTCAGAAAAATGGCAATTAGACGTCGAGGTTTTCTACTGCCAAGGCATTGGTCTCGATAAAGTCACGGCGTGGCTCTACCTGATCACCCATCAAGGTGGTAAAGATCTGGTCTGCTGCGATAGCATCTTCAACTGTTACCTGCAGCATACGGCGACTCTCCGGGTCCATGGTGGTTTCCCAAAGCTGCTCAGGGTTCATTTCTCCCAGTCCTTTATAGCGCTGGATACCGTAGCCTCTGCGGCTCTCGCCCATCAGCCAGTCCATCACTTCAGGGAAGCTGCCAACAGGGTGCTGCTTCTCACCGCGCTGAATAAAGGCGCCCTCTTCTAACAAACCCACCATCTTCTCGCCCAGAGCGCAGATAGACGCATACTCCGCAGAGTCGAAGAACTCGTGGTTAATCAGGTAGTCACTGCCGACACCGTGGGCCACGATATGGATATGGGGCAGGAATAGGCCGCGCTCGGTGTTCTCCTGAACAGTCACTTCGTGACGTCGGGTTCCACCACTTTCTTCGTCACCGAGTTTCTCCTGGAGCTTCTCACTCCAAGCTGCGACTTTGTCCTGGGACTGCAGGTCTTCCTGAGACAAGCTGGGCAGGTAGATCATGCTGCGCAGCACTTCCTCAGGGTACAGACGCGACAGGCGGTCGATTGTCGCCAGTACGCTGCGGTACTCACCTACCAGGCTCTCCAGGGAGGCGCCAGAAAGCCCAGGGGCGTCCGGATTCACAAACAGAGTGGCGCCTTCCAGAGCGGCGTTGGTAAGGAACTGGGTTAGAGCGCCCTCATCCTTCAGGTACTGTTCCTGTTTACCCTTGGAGATTTTATACAGCGGCGGCTGGGCGATGTAGATGTGGCCCCGCTCGATCAGCTCCGGCATCTGACGGAAGAAGAAGGTGAGCAACAGGGTACGGATATGGGCTCCATCCACGTCAGCATCAGTCATGATTATGATACTGTGGTAACGCAGCTTGTCCGGGTTGAACTCGCTCTTGCCGATGCCACAGCCCAGTGCGGTAATCAGGGTACCCACTTCGGCACTGGAGAGCATCTTATCGAAGCGCGCTTTTTCCACATTGAGGATCTTACCCTTCAGCGGCAGGATCGCCTGGGTGCGGCGGTCGCGGCCCTGCTTGGCTGAACCACCGGCGGAGTCACCCTCCACCAGGTAAATTTCAGATAGTGCCGGGTCTTTTTGCTGGCAGTCTGCCAGTTTCCCGGGCAGGCCGGCAATATCCAACGCTCCCTTGCGGCGAGTCATTTCGCGGGCCTTGCGGGCCGCCTCACGGGCTTTGGCCGCGTCGATCATCTTGGTGACGACAGATTTGGCTTCCTGTGGGTTCTCCATCAGGTAGTCTGTGAAGTGGTGGCCCATCTCCTGCTCTACTGCGGGTTTCACTTCGGATGAAACCAGCTTGTCTTTGGTCTGGGAGGAGAATTTCGGGTCCGGAACCTTCACAGAGATAATCGCGGTGAGACCTTCCCTGGCGTCATCGCCAGTGGTGTTCACCTTGTCTTTCTTGCCCAGGCCTTCCCGCTCGATATAGCTGTTCAGGCCACGGGTTAGGGCTGCACGAAAGCCCGCCAGGTGGGTACCGCCGTCGCGTTGGGGAATATTGTTGGTGTAGCAGAAGATGCTTTCCTGGAAGCTATCGTTCCACTGTAATGCCACCTCTACTGCAATGCCGTCTTCACGCTGGCTCTGGAAGTGCAGAACCTTGTTAATCGGGGTTTTGTTCTGGTTGAGGAACTCCACAAAGGCACTCAAACCACCTTCGTATTCATAGACCTCTTCCTTACCACTGCGCTCGTCCTTCAAGACAATACGCACACCGGAGTTCAGGAAGGACAGCTCGCGCAGGCGCTTGGCCAGCACGTCGAAATGGAATTCGATATTGCTGAAGGTGTCCTCTGAGGGTTTGAAGTGCACCGTGGTGCCGGTGGTATCGCTGTCACCCACGACTTCCAGGGGTGCCTGGGGCACACCGTGGTGGTAGGTCTGCTCGTGAATCTTGCCACCGCGACGGATAGTCAGCTTCAGCTCCTTGGACAGAGCGTTTACCACCGATACCCCTACCCCGTGCAGACCGCCGGATACCTTGTAGGTGTTGTCATCAAATTTACCGCCCGCGTGAAGGACGGTCATAATCACTTCTGCTGCAGAAACCCCCTCTTCCGGGTGAATCTCTGTCGGGATACCACGGCCATTGTCCGATACGGAAATGGACTCATCCGGATGGATGGTTACACGGATCTCATCACAGTGGCCGGCCAGTGCTTCATCGATGGAGTTGTCGACCACCTCGAATACCATGTGGTGCAGACCGGTGCCATCGTCGGTATCACCAATATACATTCCGGGGCGCTTGCGCACCGCATCCAGGCCTTTTAATACCTTGATACTGCTTGAGTCATAGCTTTGCTGCTCTGACATTTATTCGCTCCATTAAACTTATTGTGCGGCCGAAGCTTCGGCACTGATCTTCCCATGTTCCACGTGGAACACTTTCGGGCAATTCCAAGGGGCATCTAGTTGCCGCCAGGGGCGACTTGTAGTGCCCTCCTCAATTCCGGTTACAAGCACCTGGCTGGCACAACGCCCAACCCAATGCGCAAAAATCTGTTGGTTACTGTCATCCAACTCTGCCGGCAAGTCATCTACCAGGAATACTGGCATATCCCCCTGCCTACAGACTACCTCCGCCATGGCCGTGCGCACTGCACACACCAACATCTTCTGTTGGCCTCGAGATAGGATATTGTGGGCCGACTCACCGGCTACGGTAAAACGAATATCTGCCCTATGGGGACCAATACGCGTATGCCCCTGTGAAACATCTGATTCCCGTGATTCAGATAGAGCGCTACGCAGGTCAACTTCTTTACGCCAACCGCGACGGTAACTCATATCGACACGGCTCAATAGGCTCTGTGGTAACTCATCGAGAAGTTGCGAAACAGCGGTCTGCAATTGAGAAAACTGAGCTAATCGCAGATCGTTTACACGCTCGCCACTAAGGGCCAACTGCTCTTCCCATACGCCGATGTTGGCCTCATCGATTTTACCACGACGCAGGAGAGCATTTCGCTGCCGCAGTGCGATTTGATAATTTTTCCACTCCTGGGCAAATAAATGTTCCACGTGGAACACTGTCCAATCCAGCAACCGGCGCCGAACACCGGGGCCACCATCAAGTGCGGAAAAACTTTCACTGTTTATCAATTGAAGTGGCAGGCAACTAGCAAGCTGTGAGCTGGATTCCGCTGGAGCCTGGTTAACCCTGATTCGGCCCGAGCCATCTGTGAGGCGCTCTACCCCCAAGTTAAGACCTGTATCGAGCTGGGCAAAAACCGTAAGCCCACCAGTATCATGCTGAATAACCGATTTGTGCTGACGAGAGCGAAAGGAACGACCGGTTGCCAGCATATGTACCGCCTCTAGCAGTGAAGTCTTGCCACTGCCATTCGCACCACAAAACACATTAACACCAGGACCCAGCTTGAGATCAGCAGAGCAGATATTTCGAAAATTAGATAAGAGAAGACGGGTCAGCGCCACAGACACCTCCCCCAGAGTGAAGAGCGCGATGCACAGGCATCGCTTTGTTTATCGGCTACCCCACCGAGCGGGGAGGTAGCCTCAATCCATTCAGAAAAGAGCAATGGGTGGGCTGCCTTACAGGCGCATAGGCATAATCACGTACAGAGCATCACCTTCTTCAGGTTGCTGCAGCAGAGCACTGCTATTGGCATCCGCCAGACTGATACGGATCTGGTCACTGTGAATAGCACCAGTGACGTCCAGCAGATAGGAAACGTTAAAGCCAATCTCCATTGGCTCACCCACGTAATCCACCATCATCTGCTCTTCCGCCTCTTCTTGCTCCGGGTTGTTGGCAACAATCTGCAGCAGCCCCTCAGAAACCTGAAGGCGCACCCCACGGTATTTCTCGTTGGAGAGAATCGCCGCTCGGGAGAAGGCCTGGCGCAACCCCTGGCGATCCGCATAGACCACATTGCCCGCACCTCGCGGCAACACGCGCTCGTAGTCAGGGAATTTGCCGTCTACCAATTTAGAGGTGAAAGTAAACTGACCACTAACCACACGAATATGGTTGTTACCCAGCACTACCTGTGCCTGTGCATCGCTGTCTTCAAGCAAACGACCTAGCTCGAGTACGCCTTTGCGCGGCACAATAGCCTGGATAGGCGTGGCGACATCCAGGCCGGGGGCATCGCGATCGCAAAGCGCCAAGCGGTGGCCATCAGTAGCAACCGCGCGCAGCTGCTGCGGGCGACACTCTAGCAGTAAACCATTCAGGTAATAGCGCACATCCTGCTGAGCCATAGCAAAACTGGTGGCTTCTATCAGGCGGCGGATCTCGCGCTGGGAGATATCAAAACGGGTCTGTGCACTGGCCTCTTCCTGGTTGGGGAAGTCCGCTGCGGGCAGAGTCGACAGCTGAAAACGACTGCGACCACTGCGCAGTATCAGGCGCTCGCCATCGCGCTCAAACTTTAGTTCAGCACCATCGGGCAAAGAGCGACAGATATCCAGCAGCTTGCGTGCAGGAACGGTCACCTCGCCCTCCATTTCTACACCGTCTACACCGAGACGGCCGACAATTTCCACTTCCAGGTCAGTACCGGTCAGGGAGAGTTCCTGGCCCTGTAACTGCATCAACACATTGGCCAGGACTGGCAGTGTTTGGCGTTTTTCAACAACACCGGCCACCAGTTGTAACGGCTTCAGAAGGGCGTCCCGGCTCACATTGAATTTCATCGGTAGTTTCGCCTTGTTTTGTCAGTTATTCGATTAAGTGGTCAGCGACCGTGTCAGCAATTTAACGTCCTCGCGAATATCCGCGTCGGACTCCTGCAGCTCACGTATTTTGCGGCAGGCATGCAGTACTGTTGTGTGGTCGCGACCACCGAAGGCATCGCCGATCTCCGGCAAGCTGTGATTGGTCAGCTCCTTGGCCAGGGACATAGCGACTTGGCGGGGGCGGGCCACCGAGCGACTGCGCCGCTTGGAGAGTAAATCCGCCACCTTGATTTTGTAGTATTCAGCGACAACCCGCTGGATATTATCCACACTGACCAGTCGATCCTGTAGGGCCAACAGGTCTTTTAGTGCTTCGCGCACAAGGACATCGTCAATAGCGCGACCGGTAAATTGCGAATTGGCAATTACGCGGCGCAGTGCACCCTCGAGCTCCCGCACATTGGAGCGAATACGCTGCGCAATAAAGAAAGCGGAGTCGTGAGGTAAATCCACACCCACCTGCTCGGCCTTCTTCATCAAAATAGCTACCCGGGTCTCGAGCTCCGGAGGCTCTACAGCCACCGTTAATCCCCAGCCAAAGCGGGATTTCAAGCGCTCTTCCAAACCGTCGATCTCTTTCGGATAGCGATCACAGGTTAGGATAATCTGTTGACCACCCTCCAGCAGGGCATTGAAGGTATGGAAAAACTCCTCCTGAGAGCGCTCCTTACCGGCAAAAAACTGGATATCATCAATCAAAAGGGCGTCAACAGACCGGTAATAGCGCTTAAAGTCGCTGATGGCATTCAACTGTAGCGCCTTGACCATATCTGCAACAAAGCGCTCGGAGTGCAAATACACCACCTTAGCATTGGGGTTGCGCTCCAACAGCGCGTTGCCAACCGCGTGCATCAAGTGAGTTTTCCCCAGACCCACGCCCCCATATATAAAGAGGGGATTGTAGGCGCCGCCCGGATTGTCAGAAATCTGTTGTGCCGCAGCGAGGCCCAGCTGGTTGGACTTACCTTCAACAAAGGATTTGAAAGTAAAGTTGCGATTGAGTGAGCTACCGTGCTTGATGGCCCCCTCCACCTCAACCTGCCTGGCCGGCTGCTCCGGTACGGGGCGAGCCATACCATTCATAGCCGGTGGTCGCAGATCTGTCAGGGCCAGTTCGCCTGTCGTCATTTGCTCGGCAGTCACCTCCTCAGCCAT